>NZ_KE384377.1:0-422474 GCF_000425445.1 Flavobacterium denitrificans DSM 15936
TGATTTGACATTCCAACTTCGGCAAGCTTTTCCGCCTTCCAATTTTCCGTTCCAAATAGTTTCCGCTTTTGACTTACAAACTCTAGCTAAATCTCAAAAAATAGAGACAAAAAAAAATTCCGCTTTCGGTTGTCCGAAAAGCGGTTCAAGTTTGTTTGTCCGCAACAATTAAGTAGTAATTTTCAGTTTCGATTTCGGTCAGCTCAGTTTCAGCTTCATTGTATTTTCCGAACTAAAACGCCAGATTAAAATCAGCAGATTCTCGTCAGCGGAGCTATACACCATAACGTTTTGCGGCTTGGCGAAGGTGGCGATTTTACCACTGAACTTTCATACGAAGCACACACTTCAAATTTACGAAAAACTGTCATACGAAGCATTGAACCGCCACTTTTGCCAAACCGCTGTTAGTGGCTGGGCTTCTTTATTTTCCGTCTTTCAACAACATTTCTTGTCCTGTTGAATTGGTGGACAAGCAACACTTCCATAACTACAATAAACACAGCAGTCGCCTCGTTTTGGTTTTAGAACTTGTTTGCATTTTTCGCATTCGTAAAAATATTGACAAGCGTCTGTTGGCATAGTTTCTTCTTTCTTGTGTCCGCAGTTGGGACAAGTTATTGTTGATTGTAATGTGATTTCCATTTTAATTTTCTTTTTTGTCGGTTACAGAATATCCTGTTGAGTTTATTGCTTTCTCGATTTCAGAAATATTTGTTTTCGAGTTGTCAAATTCTACGATTGCATTTCCATTTTCATATGAAGCGTTTGAATTTATTATTCCTGTCAATTTATTTACTTCGTGATTTATGTGTTCTCCACAGCTTGCACAAGTCATTCCACTAATCGTAAATTCTACTTTTTGAATATTGGATTTGTCTACTACTATGATGTGCTTTTCTGTCTTTATGTAGAAAATGCTTGAATAGTATGGAAAGGCAAGCATAATAATTGCAAATACTGTTACGATTCCTAAAAACATTTTTGACTGAATGAATTTTGGTTTTTCTTCTTTTTCACAGTTGCAGTCAATTTGCTTTTTTGGTTTCAACTTTTGATACCAAGCAAAACCAAGAACAAAAATTGTCAAACCGATAAAATAAGGTCTGAAAGGTTCAAGCCAAGAAAAAGTTGAGGCAAGTCCGCTTGTTCCTGCAATGAGAGCCAAGACAGGTGTAATGCAACACAATGAAGCTGCAATTGCTGTTAAAAGTCCTGCTCCGATTAGTTTGTTGTCTGTTTTCATAATGTTTCTAATATTTTGTTTTCGTCAAGTATTTTGAAAAACGGTTTCAGCATTTTTTCATACTCTTTTGTCAACGAGTAAAAAATGGTTTGTGCTTCTCGTTCGGTTTCAATAAGTTTTCTGTCTTTGAGTTTTCTCAAGTGTTGTGAAACTGCTGAAATTGTCATACCGAGAATGTCGCTTATATCACAAACACAAAGTCGTTTTTCTTCATAAAGCAGAAATAGAATTTTCAGTCTTACGTTGTTTCCTGCCAATTCAAGTCCGTTCGATAAATAGTCAAACGAGCCGTTGAGTTCTGAAACTCGGTCTTTACAGCGGTTTATTTGTTTAATGTCCGCTTGTTGTCTTATACAAGAATTGTTGTCCATAGCACAAAGGTAGTCAATTTGCTTATTTAAGCAACTGCTAAAATATAAAATGTCAAAAAGAACCCGATTTTGTCTGACGGGTTGTGTCGTCATAGCCTTGCCACTAACTAGTATATATGTATGACAAAATCATACAAAGCCCCTCAATTTGGGGTAGATATGTATGATAAACGTCATACTTTGTTTTTAAATCAAATATATGATAATTCTTTATAATTCATCAAACGGACTTTTAATTTGTTGAATATTTTTAGTGCTTACATGTGTGTAAATTTCAGTAGTTTTACTGCTGCTATGGCCTAATAATTCTTGTATATAACGCAAATCAGTTCCACTTTCTAATAAATGTGTAGCATAGCTGTGGCGCATCCAGTGAAGGGTAACTGGCTTTGTGTTTCCTGCTTTTTGAAGAGCTTGTTTTAAAACACTTTGCAAGCTCTGTTCTGAATATTTTTCTCCCGAATTTTGACCTTCAAACAACCAAATGCTCGGTTTGTATATTATATAATATTCCCTAAGCATTTCTAGTATTTTAGGTGATAGGGGCGAAATTCGGTCTTTTTTGCCTTTAGCTTGCCTAATAATAACAATTCCTCTCTTGGAATCAATATCTGCAGGTTTTAAATTTAGAAGTTCGCCTCGGCGTAAGCCACAACTATAAATCAATGAAAGCATTGTTTTGTGTTTGATGTTAGAATGTGCATTCAAAATCAATTTTATTTCTTCTTTACTCAAAACGTTGGGTAAAATTTTTGACCTTTTAGGACGATGAATTTTGTCAATTTCAATTTTAGTTCCGTGTACTGTGGTGAAAAATAATTTTAAGGCATTGACGATTTGATTTTGATAGGAAGAAGAAAGGTTGTTTTTAAGAATATATTCGTTGTTATAAATAAATACATCCTCATTGGTAATATCGGAAATGTTTTTTTCTCTATAGAATATCAAAAATGATTTTAAAGCTTCAGAATATGTTTTGATAGTGTTTGGACTATATCTCTTTGAAGAAAGCCATTGAACGTATTTTTTTATTTGTTCGAAACCCTCCTCTGAAGGAAAAGAATGAGAAAGTGGAATTAAATGAAATTTTATCCTGTTTTCAGGAGTGTCAGGGAGATGCCAAACGCCTAAAGTTTGACTCCAACGCGAACCTGCCTGCTTTTTTATTCGAGTTATTAATTCCGCATTTTTTTCAAAATAAACTGCAATTCTTTTTTCTTTTTTATGGATGATAATTTTAGCTTCCCAATTCATAATTGTACAATTTAGGCTACTAAAGTAAGAAAAAAGCCTCAAATTTAAAAGTGAGGTGTTGGTGTCAACATGCTTAAAAAGAAAAATTAATCAAAACATTCCATCATCAATAAATCGCCAGTGTTGTGCATAATAGTTACAATTCCATCCTTCTCGACTGAATTGCTACTTCCGGTTCTGTAACCCATTGTGAGTGTATCGTTATTCAATTCGTATTTTAAATTAGTCGAAGAAATGCCATTTACAACACCAATTGGAATTAGAGAAATTGGCGTTTTTGATGTGTACCATTTCTCGAATTTTCTTGGCAAAAGAAATATTTTTGAATGATCATCAAGAATGACAATTTTAAGCGAATCCCGATGGCGAACAATATTCGTAAGATTAGTTATGGTATGGTCAGCACGTTTTCCGGTTGCCCAAACAACATTTACGGCTGGAATTCCTCGTTCAACAAGATAATCGCAGGCTTTTTCAAGATCGGTTTTTTCCTGATCTTCGGTGTGAACAATTTCAATAGGATATTGTGATGTTCGGTAAATTTCGGGATCGAAACCACGGTCAAAATCGCCGAGAAGAACATCAACTTTTATTCCCAATTCAAGAACTCTTTCAATAGCAGAATCCAGAACAACAACCAAAGGCGACCATTCCAGCAATTGCCCTAATAGTTCCGGACTACAGGCGGCTCCGTTAGCAATAATTAAAGCAGGTTCCTGATCGTCGCGAACTATATGATGTGATGACATGTGTGTTTTTTTGAATGTGAAGCCAAAGGTAGATAATTAGATAATTAGTTAATTAGAAAATTAGATAATGTATCTGTGCAATTTGATAATCTAAAATCTAAAATCAAGTAATCTTCGGTGGTAATTTATCTGTCCTAAATGATACGCCAAATGCGTTGAAAGATGCACTAAAAAGAATCCTGTTGTCATTTCTTTTTCGAAAACAATTTGCGGATAAATTGCTTCTAAATCATTTTCTGTTAATGAATCTAAGGCATTGTTTACGACGATTAATGTTTCCTCGATTTTTTGAATCAATTCTGCTTTCGGAATATCTTTTAAAGAAAATTCCAAAGGACGATTTCTGATATAACCCGTTTTTCCAATTTCTGCTCCAATGTAAGTATTTAGGTTTCCAATTAAATGCAGACAAAGATTTCCAGCCGAGTTCGAAATATTTTTATCAATTTCCCAAAGATTGCTTTCATTTTGATAGGATTCGATTTCGAATTTTAGTTTGATGAGATCGCGCTCGAATAATGATTTTAGGGTTTCGATCAGCATGGTTTTGTTTTAATTAAGGTCGGTTTTTTATTGGAATCCAGATTTCTTCTTCAGAAGTTGGATCGTCTTTTTTATATTTTTCGTCCATTACTGCAAAATGAGGTCGATCGTCCACTGTGTATTCAGAATTTGGGAGCCATTCAGCAAAAATAGAATGATAGGTTTTGTGAGCATCGCTTGCTGGCCCTTTATGTAAAAAAACAGCATAAATTCCTGTCGGAATAATCAAGGTTTCCATTTCTTTTGGTATCACTGGAAAGTTTTTGACTTCAACCGCTGCCCATTTTTGGAAATTTCTGCCGGCGTCAAAATTGTCAAAATAACCAACTGGAAAAACTTCCAATGAATATAAATTATTATTTACGGTATTTTTAATTTCCTTTTTTCTAGGCATAAAACCACTCCATAATTGAAAAGTTTGGTTTTCAAGAAACGACATTGTTGTATGTTTGCCAACTAATTTCTTTTCGGTTAAAATCTTAATTTGGGCTTCCATTTTTGGTACGTTTATTTTATTGTGTATTTTTTTAAATCGGTTTCGCTTAACGAAAAATAACCAAGAGGATAATTTTCTTTTGCAGTTGTATTAATAATATTTCCCTTTACCGTTGCAGGAGGCGACTGAAAAGGCCCGCCAACGTTGCTTCCGGCAATACTAACCAAAATGCTCATATAGTTGTAATATTGCTTAGAAATTCCGAGATGTGTTATTTCAATTTCATCTCCAGATTTTAATTCATCATCATCGGAAAGGCTGAAGAATTCATTTCCTTGAAAAAATTTATCTTCATCAACGTAGTAGTTTGATTTGATTTTATTGGAATAAACATATTTATACAAATAAAAATTATCAACATCTGCAGGATCATTGTAATAGGCTCTGATTTCAATGTCTTTTCCTGTAAAACCACCTTCGTTATTTTGCTCAATATGTGTTATAGGCGCAACAGATTGCATGGTTTCAGTTGCTGTATATGTTTGTCCGTTTGAAATCACCGTCAAAGTATATTCTTGATTTAGGACAGGTTTGAAATTAGTACAGATATAACGACCCGTTTTTGGAACTTCAGTGAAATTGAACTGTTCGTTTGCATTATTTTTGATGTAAATTTTTGCACCAGAAACTGTCGGAATTACATTTTCGAAATAGCCTGTTGTGGTGCTTAATTTTATGGTTTGCTGTCTGCCTGTTGTGCCTTTTTGCCAGTTTATTGCTGCTTCAATAACAAGTTTTGGAGGCGCAGTATCTAAATCAACATCTACAACTTCTTCACAGCTTGTAAAGAAGATTGAGATAAAAATTCCAATTAATAAAAATGCTTTTTTCATAATATGCTTTTTGACAAAAAGTTATATTTAAAATTTGAAATTGTAACTCACCGCTGGAACAATACCAAATATTGATGTTTTTACTGCTTCGTTTTCGCCAGTGTCTACATTTTGGCGGAAATTTATAGAAGCCGCGTTTTTACGATTGTATAGATTGTAAATGCTGAAAACCCATTCGCCTTTCCAGTTTCGTTCTTTGTTTTTTCGAGGAGTCAAAGTTGCTGAAATATCTAAATGATGATAAGCAGGCAAACGGTTTTCGTTTCGAAGGCCGTAGCTCGGGACTGTGATTCCTAAATATTCGTATTGACCATTCGGATAAGTGACTGGCATTCCGGATTGTAACGCAAAGTTAGCACCAAATGACCATTTTTCGTTCAAATTATAAGCCGAAGTTATTGCTAAATTATGTGTTTTGTCATAAGCGGAATTATACCATTGGCCATTATTGATCCCGGTTTCCTCGGGAGTTCTTCCCGGAGTCTGTTGTTCCGATTTTGACAAGGTATAAGAAATCCATCCGTTAAATTTTCCTTCGTTTTTCTTTACCATGATTTCTAATCCATAAGCACGCATTTGGCCGTTCAAAATTACTTGTTCAATGGCATTATTGGCAATTAAATCGGCTCCATCAATATAATCAAGACGGTTTTGAATTTCTTTATAATAAGTTTCAACTTCCAATGAATAAGCGCCATTTTTTATATTTCTAAAATAACCAACAGCAACTTGATCTGCAATTTGTGGTTTGATATAATTATCACTTGGCATCCAGACATCAAGCGGAGTAGGCGATGATGTATTTGAAATCAATTGCAGATATTGCGCCATTCGGTTATAACTTCCTTTTATAGCATCTTCATCATTTAATTGATAAGAAACTGAAAAACGAGGTTCTAGATTGTTATAGCTTTTAATTGATTTATTTTTGCCATAATATTCAGTGCCAATGGGTGTCGCTTTTTCATAAATCTGCATATCCGAATTGAAAATAACGGGATTGTTGTTTTCATAAAGATTGATTTCTGAAGGTCCTAAACGGTAAAATAAGCTGTATCTTAACCCGTAAGCGATTGTAATTTTGTTTGAAAGCTGATTTTCTGCATCAATATAAATAGAAGGTTCAAAAGCATATTTTTTATCCAATTGATCTGGATTAATTCCTGATTCTGGACTACTTGGTTTGATGCTTCCCGGGTTGAATTTGTAGTAAATTCCATTTAAGCCGTAGCTCAATTTGCATTTATCTGAAATATAATGTTTGAAATCGTATTTAATATTATAGTTTTGAATGCCCGAATCCCATTTGAAGCCTACAAAATCAAGATCCAAACCATAGTAATAATCACTATAGATTAGGGATAAATTTGAAAATAATTTATCAGAATACAAATGATTCCAACGAAGATTCAAGGTTGAATTTCCGTAAATATTAGTAAAGCTTTTATTTAAACTGAAAACATCGCGCCCAAAATATCCCGATAGGTACAAACTGTTATTGTCGTTTAATTTATAGCTCAATTTGGTGTTCAAATCATAAAAATAAGCCGAATTGTCTTTTTGGTCTTCGGAGAGTTTTAAAAATAAATGCGCATATGAAGCTCTTCCTCCAATCAAAAAAGAACCTTTATCTTTTACTAAAGGACCTTCCGCTAAAAGACGGCTGGAGATTAATCCGATTCCACCGTTTACATGAAACTCTTTGCTGTTTCCGTCTTTTTGATAAATATCCAAAACAGATGAAGCTCTTCCTCCAAAGCGTGCCGGAATACCGCCTTTATACAATTTTAGATCTTTAATCGCATCCGGATTAAAAACGGAGAAGAAGCCAAAAACGTGAGAAGAATTGAAAATAGTAGCTTCATCTAATAAAATCAAATTCTGATCAGCGCCACCACCACGAACATTAAAGCCAGATGCACCTTCGCCAGCATTTGTAACCCCTGGAAGCAATAAAATAGATTTTAGGACATCAACTTCTCCCAAAACCACTGGCATCTTTTTGATAGTAGCAATTGAGAGCTTGTTGGCGCTCATTTCGGGAGATTTGGTATTTATTTTGCCTTTGTTTTCCTTGATTACAACTTCCTGCAGTTCCTGAGCTGTGCCTTCACTGAGGCTAAAATTCATTTTGGTATTTTGATTTAAAAGGACGGTTTGTTGCAATGTTTGATAGCCCACATAACTGATTTCGATTTGATGTTCTCCTTTTGGAATTGTCAGAGAGTAAAATCCGTATTCGTTTGTTGTAGTTCCAATTTTTAAAGAAGGAATATAGACATTTACGGCAATTAAGGTTTCGTTGCTTTTGTTGTCTTTTATAGTGCCACTAAGAGTGAATTTTTCTTGAGAATACGATGTAAACGCAGTTATAATTAAAAAAATAAATATGCCAATCTTTCGTATAATCATCTTTTTTATTTTGGTTTACATAGTTAAGAATTCTTACTAATATATTAAAACGAATTGGTTGTTAAATGTTAGTTAAGATAAACAAAAAAGACAACCTTATGAGGTTGTCTTTTTTTATTTATTTGCAGTAGCGCATTTGTAATGCTCTGAAATTATTTGATTTTAGCGATAATTGCATTGAATGTTTCGCTAGGGCGCATTGCTTTGCTAACTAATTCTGGAGTTGGTTGGTAATAGCCTCCAATATTTTGCGCTTTTCCTTGAGCACCAATTAATTCAGCATCGATTTTAGCTTCGTTAGCTTCAAATTCAGCAGCAATTGGAGTAAAGATCGCTTTTAATTCAGCATCTTTAGTTTGAGCAGCCAAAGCTTGAGCCCAGTAGAATGCTAAATAGAAGTGAGAACCACGGTTGTCAATTTGACCAACTTTACGAGCTGGAGATTTATCGTTTGCCAAGAATTTATCGTTTGCCTGATCTAATGTCTCAGATAAAACAATCGCTTTTGAGTTGTCTAAAGTTTGTCCTAAATGCTCTAAAGAAGCACCTAGAGCTAAAAACTCTCCAAGAGAATCCCAACGTAAATATCCTTCTTCTGTAAATTGCTCAACGTGTTTAGGAGCAGAACCTCCAGCACCAGTTTCGAACAATCCGCCACCATTCATTAATGGAACGATAGATAACATTTTTGCAGAAGTTCCTAATTCTAAAATCGGGAATAAATCTGTTAAATAGTCACGTAAAACGTTTCCAGTTACAGAGATTGTATCTAAACCTTTGATGATTCTGTCTAAAGTAAATTCAGTAGCAGCAATCGGGTTTAAAATGCGGATATCTAAGTTTGTAGTATCGTAGTCTTTAAGGTATTTTTGAACTTTTACGATCAATTCTCTATCGTGTGCTCTGTTTTCATCTAACCAGAAAACAGCTGGCGTATCAGATAAACGAGCTCTGTTTACAGCTAGTTTTACCCAGTCCTGAATAGGAGCGTCTTTTGCCTGACACATTCTGAAAATATCGTTTGCTTCAACATTTTGTTCCATTAAAACATTTCCGTTTGCATCTACAACACGAACAACTCCGTCAGCTTTCATTTGGAAAGTTTTGTCGTGAGATCCGTATTCTTCCGCTTTTTGAGCCATTAATCCAACGTTTGGAACACTTCCCATTGTTTTTGGGTCAAAAGCACCGTGTTTTTTACAGAAATCGATAGTTGCAGTATAAACTCCAGCGTAAGAACGGTCTGGAATAACAGCAAATGTATCTTGTGCTTTTCCTTCTTTGTTCCACATTTGTCCAGAAGTACGGATCATTGCCGGCATAGAAGCATCAACAATTACGTCTGAAGGAACGTGTAAGTTTGTAATTCCTTTATCAGAATTAACCATTGCCAAAGCAGGTCCGTTAGCGATTGCTTGATTAAGGGCTGCTTCAACTTCAGCTTGCTCAGGTCTTCCAGCAATTTTAGCATAGATATCACCTAAACCATTTCTAGTGTCAATATTTAATTCAGCGAATAAAGATGCGTATTTTTTGAAAACATCTGCAAAATATACTTCAACAATAGCGCCGAAGATAATTGGATCAGAAACTTTCATCATTGTAGCTTTTAAGTGTACAGAAAGTAAAACTCCTGCAGCTTTAGCTTCAGCGATAACATCAGCAGCAAAAGCTTTTAATTTGCTTACGCTTAAAACAGAGCTGTCAATGATTTCTCCAGCTTTTAGTGGCGTACTTGCTTTAAGAACAGTTGTAGTTCCGTCTTTAGCAACGAATTCAATTTTTACATCATTTGCTTCAGCAACAGTTAATGATTTCTCACTTCCGTAGAAATCACCACCTGACATAGAAGCCACTTTAGTTTTTGAGTCAGCAGACCAAGCACCCATTGAGTGTGGATTTGCTTTTGCGAAGTTTTTAACTGCTCTTGGAGCTCTACGATCAGAGTTGCCTTCACGTAAAACTGGGTTTACAGCAGAACCTAAAACTTTTGCATATTTAGCTTTAATTTCCTTTTCAGCATCGTTTTGTGGATCTTCTGGGAAATTTGGAACATTATATCCGTGAGATTGTAGTTCAGCAATAGCTGCTTTTAATTGTGGTACAGATGCAGAAACGTTTGGCAATTTGATGATGTTAGCTTCAGGTTTTGTAGCTAGTTGGCCAAGTTCAGCTAATGCATCTCCTGTTTTTTGAGCATCTGTTAATGATTCAGGAAAATTAGATAAAATTCTACCTGCTAAAGAGATGTCTCTTGTTTCAATAGCGATTCCTGCCGTAGAAGTAAACGCCTGCACAATTGGTAACAAAGAATAAGTCGCTAATAATGGCGCCTCATCAGTTAAGGTGTAAAAAATTTTTGAATTCTGTGTCATTTTTTTTTTTTTTTTATAATCGTGTCGTCAAAGGATGACGATATGAAAAGTATAGTCGGCTCAAAACGAGCGGAGCAAATATAATAAAAACAGTCCGAAAACGGTGTAGTTTTGCTCAGAAATAGAGGAATTATCAGATTGTTATTTCGTGCTTCTTAAATTGTCAAATCGATGATTTTGATATTAAAAAATTACAGTTTTGACAGTAGCTGAAAAAAAGGCATAAAAAAAACTCGTTTCATATCATGTGAAACGAGTTTTTTATAACATTTAGATAAATGATTATCTTCTTTTATCTTTAATCTTAGCTTTTTTACCAGTAAGTTGTCTGAAGTAGAAAATTCTAGCTCTACGTACATGACCTTTCTTATTGATTTCAATTTTTTGTAAAGCTGGTAAGTTAACTGGGAAGATACGCTCAACTCCAATTGCTCCAGACATTTTACGGATTGTAAAAGTTTCTGTGTTACCAGAACCTCTTCTTTGAATAACAACTCCTTTAAAAAACTGAGTTCTTGTTTTTTCACCCTCTTTAATTTCGTAGAAAACTGTGATAGTATCTCCAGCTCCAAACTCAGGGAAATCTTTTTTAGCAACGAATTCGTCTTGAACGAATTTTAATAAATCTGCCATGATAATTTTATTATTATAGTTTTATATCGAGCAACATTCACGGATCTCGCCAGAGGTTGGTCAAATTCGGGTGCAAATGTAGAAAATAATTATAAATTATGAATTATAAATTGTAAATTATTTTAAGTTGTTGATAAATTGAATGTTAGTCTCAGTTTTCAGTGGCAGTTTTCAGTTTTTGCCGCATAAATTTAGCATCTAAACTGAGAACCGAGACTGAGATTGAAAACTATTTAATGTTCTTCCAACAAATCCGGACGTCTATTTTTAGTGTGTTCAAAAGCTTTGTCTTCACGCCATTTGTCAATTTTTGCAGCGTGGCCACTGGTCAGGATTTCAGGAACTTTCCATCCTTTGTAATCTGCTGGTCTTGTATAAATTGGTCCTGATAATAAATTATCTTGAAAACTGTCTGTTAAAGCTGATGTTTCATCACTTAAAACTCCAGGAATTAATCGGATCAAGGCATCCGATAAAACGATGGCGCCCAATTCTCCCCCAGATAAAACATAATCGCCAATTGAAATTTCTTTAGTAATAAAATGATCTCTAACTCTTTGGTCAACACCTTTGTAGTGTCCGCATAAAATAATGATGTTTTTATACATTGACATTTTGTTGGCCATTTTTTGATTCAGTGTTTCTCCGTCAGGCGACATATATATTATTTCATCATATTCACGCTGACTTTTTAAATGTGTAATGCAGTCGTCAATGGGCTGAATTGTCATGACCATTCCTGCACCACCGCCAAACGGATAATCATCTACACTTTTTTGTCTGTTGGTGCTATAATCACGAAGGTTATGAAAATGTACTTCGACAAGGCCTTTGTCAATAGCACGTTTCATAATCGAAGCTTCAAACGGGCTTCTTAATAATTCAGGTAAAAGTGTAATAATATCAATTCGCATTTCTCTTTTTCAAAAGTTTGGGTGCAAAGATACAAAGTAAATATGGAGAAATTTTAAAAATAGGAATTCAAAAAAAGAACTGCTTTCTTTTAACAAAATGTAGTTATTTTGAATATCGTGTTTTGTTTTTTAACGAACTGTTTATCAGTTTGATAAATAATAATTATATAACATTAAAAGATTTTTATGTAACTTATATTTCTTAATTTTAAAGTACTATTACAAAGTTTTTTACTTACAGAATTGTTGCCTTAAATCTAAAAACTTTATCTAATGAAAAATATAATTCTATGGTTTGCTGTAATGTTGTTATATGCATGCTCAAGTTCGAAAAATACTGGAGATAAATGGATCGGGATGTCCAAACAAAATCTTATAAAAAGTTGGGGAACTCCGGTGAGGACTTTCGACAATGCCGAAAATGGCGAAATTTTGGTTTACGCAGATCAGGTCTATGAAAAAGATAAGGATCGAGATCACGACTCTAGAATGGCAGGCACCTTTTATTGGAATTATATTTATATGTATGTAGATAAATCGGGAAAAGTAGCTTCTTTTAGAAATGAAAAACAAAATTTTCCGCCACAATCTATTGACTCTTATAAATTGGCGGGCATGAATTTATTGACTGTGAAGTGATTCGGTAAAACATTTTGTTTTAAAAAGATTCCATTCCGTTTGCAAATAAGTACTATTTTTAAAGAATCAATTCCAAAAAGATTCTTTAAACTAAAAAAATGTCTTCTCAAAAAATAAAAATATTTGCCATTGCGGGCAGTACTCGAAAAAATTCCAGCAATTTCAAAATTCTGAAATACATTTCAGAAAAAATAAATCCGCAATTTGAAATTGAAATATTTGAAGAAATAGATCAATTGCCACATTTTAATCCTGATTTAGATCAGGAAATCCCTCCGCAGAAAGTTACTGAATTCAGAAACAAAATCATTCAGGCTGATGGCATATTGATTTGCACGCCCGAATATGTTTTCAGTTTGCCAGGAACTTTAAAAAATGCTTTTGAATGGTGCGTTTCATCAACTGTTTTTTCTGGAAAAAATACAGGTCTTATTACGGCATCTGCTTCTGGTGAAATGGGCCATGAGCAACTTTTGCTTATTATGAAAACCGTTGAAGCCAAATTGAATAATGATGCGCAACTCTTAATACAAGGCATTCGTGGAAAAATAGATGATGAAGGAAAAATTACAAATCCGGATACCGAAAAGGCTCTAGAAAGCTTTATAGCTAATTTTGGAAATCAATTTTTGAACGAATTGTAGGGAGTTTCAATAAAAAGACTAGATTTACTTTTAGATTATTTTTAAATTAAAATGGTAACAAGAAGAAACTTTATTATAAACACAAGCTTGGCTGCAGCGGCAGTTTTAGCTGCTCCATCATTAGCTTTTACTATGAACAAAAAAGAAATTGGATTACAGTTATATACTTTACGTGATGAGTTGCCAAAAGATGTAAAGTCAACTTTAGAGAAAGTCGCAAAAGCAGGCTACACAACCGTTGAGACATACGGTTTTTCTATAAAAGATCAATTTTGGGGATTATCGCCAAAAGAATTGAAAAAGATTCTAGATGATAATAACCTAAGGGCAGTAAGTGGGCATTATAATTTAGGAAGCTTTTTATACGATGGAAATACAGCCGAACTTGTTGCTGCAATTGAAGCGGCTAAGATCTTAAAGAATGAATTTTTGACTGTTCCTTGGGTCGAGCAGCATTTTAGAAAAAGTATTGAAAATTATAAAATAATAGCTGCACGTTTAAACGAGGCTGCAAAAATGTGCAAAAAGGCAGGTTTGAAATTGGCATATCATAATCATGATTTTGAATTCCAAAAGCATGATGGTATTACAGGTTATGAAATTCTGCTGAAAGAAACTGATAAAGATTTGGTTTATTTTGAATTGGATTTATATTGGGTCGCACGATCTGGAAATGATTCTTTAAAATTGTTTAAAGAAAATCCGGGACGTTTTAAAATGTGGCATGTAAAAGATATGGACAAAGCAAATCAGGCGCTGAATACTGAAGTGGGTTCAGGACTTGTTGATTTTAAGCCTTTGTTCAAAGAAGCAAAACAATCTGGAATGGTTCATTTTTTTGTAGAACAAGAAAATAATTATGTGCCAAATGTTTTTGAATCTATAAAAACGAGTTGTGATTTTATTTCTAAACAATTGCTTTAGAGATATATTGTTGTAAAAATTAAAATAAAAAATATGCAAAATTTTGGCACTAGCAAAGAATTTATAAAAGGAGATGAAATAGAATGGGAAGTAGTAGGAGAAGGAATAAAACGTAAAATTCTAGCCTTTGACGACCGAGTTATGCTTGTAAATGTTCATTTTGAAAAAGGAGGAATAGGTACTTTACACGATCATTATCATTCTCAGGTAACTTATATTGCAAGCGGAAAATTTGACGTAACCATTAGTGGTGTAACAGAAACATTAAAAGAGGGAGATAGTTTTTACATTCCGCCTCACGCTGTTCACGGCGTTGTTTGTCTGGAAGAAGGAATGTTGACTGACGTTTTCAGCCCTGCCCGTGAAGATTTTTTGAACTATTAAAGTTGAAAGATAAACGATATAAGGGATATAAGTAAATTCAAGGTTTATTATGGATTCGAATAGTTTTCAAATGAACTTATATGACTTATATGGTTTAATGAATTTTAAAATTTATAGTTTTTTTAAAGTTTTGCTAAAGATTAGATTGGTATTTTTGCACCATGAATTTATCTAAAACAAATGTCCTTTTTATGGCAGTTTGCACGGGTCTTATAGTTGCAAATCTTTATTACTGCCAACCTTTGATTGTATTAATTGCCAACGAATTTAAAATCCCCGAAGCAGATGCCGGAACTATAACTTATTTAACTCAGGCGGGTTATGCTGTTGGGTTGTTTTTTATGGTGCCTCTTGGCGATAAAATCGAGCGAAAAAAGCAAATTCTAATAACCACTTTTGCTTCTATAATTGCTTTGTTGATTGCAGCAACAGCAAAAAGCTTTTTGATTTTGCAAATTGCTTCTTTGTTAATCGGAATTACGTCGATTGTGCCTCAGCTTATTCTGCCTTTGGCGGCATCTTTGAGTACACACGAACAACGAGGAAAAGTCATCGGGACCATTATGAGCGGTCTTTTGGTCGGCATTTTGCTTTCGCGAACATTAAGCGGATTTATTGGCCAGGTTTTGGGTTGGAGATCGATGTTTTATATCGCAGCCGGGATTTGTCTTTTGATCTTTTTTGTCATTCAAAGTACATTTCCAGTTAACAAACCTCAGTTTTCAGGTACTTATGGTGAATTGATTAAGTCACTTTTTACACTTATAAAAACGCAGCCAGTCTTGCGTGAAGCAACGGCAATAAATGTTTTCAGCTTTGCTCAGTTTGGTGCTTTCTGGACTACAATGGTTTTGTTGCTTTCGGGCGAACCGTTTGGTTTTAGTAGTGCTACAATTGGTTTATTCGGAATTGTAGGTGCTTCTGGAGCTTTGGCGGCGCCTTTGGTTGGTAAAATTGGAGATAAAGGAAATTCTAGAATTGCTGTTGGTTACGGTTGTTTATTAATCTTGATAAGCTTTCTGATTTTTTATTTTTCGATAGAAAGCGTAATCGGAATTGCAATTGGAATTGTATTTATTGATATCGGAATCCAAGGTGTCCACATTTCAAATCAAACTCGAGTTTATTCGTTATTGCCAGAAGCTAGAAACAGGTTAAACACAGTTTTCATGTCGTTTAGTTTTTTAGGAACCGCTGCCGGATCTGCGTACGGATTATTGCTTTGGAAATTGGGAGGATGGCATGCAGTTGCGCTTGGATGTGTTGGCTTATCAGCATTGGCATTTGTCGTTTACGGACTTACTTATAAATCTAAAAATAGAAAGACAAATTGATAAAAAATTAATTTGTAAATTTGCATTCAAATAAAAAAAATACAACAATGGAAAACGGAATATACGCTAAATTCAATACTAGCAAAGGTTCGATTTTAGTAAAATTGACACACGATTTGACGCCAGGAACTGTAGGAAACTTTGTGGCTCTTGCAGAAGGAAATATGGAAAACAAAGTGAAACCTCAAGGGCAAAAATTCTACGACGGATTGAATTTTCACAGAGTAATAGCTGATTTTATGATTCAAGGTGGTTGCCCAAAAGGAACTGGAACTGGAGATCCAGGTTATAAATTTGACGACGAGTTCGTTTCAAGTTTAAAACACGATCGTCCGGGAGTTTTGTCTATGGCAAACTCTGGTCCTGGAACTAATGGTTCGCAATTTTTCATTACTCACGTTCCAACTCCTTGGTTAGACGGAAAACACACTGTTTTTGGGCATGTTGTAGAAGGACAAGACGTAGTTGATGCAGTTGCTCAAGGTGATGCTTTGGAAACTTTAGAAATTATCAGAGTTGGTGAAGAAGCTCAAAAATGGAATGCAATTGAAGCTTTCATTTCTTTGAAAGGTGCTCGTATGAAAAGAGAAGCGGCTTTAAAAGCAGAATCTGAAGCAAAAATGGAGCAATTAGCTGCTGGTTTTGATAAAACTGAAAGCGGTTTACGTTATAAAATGATTCAAAAAGGAGAAGGGAAAAGAGCTGAAGCAGGAAAAACAGTTTCTGTTCACTACGAAGGATCTTTAGAAAACGGAAAAGTTTTTGATTCATCTTACCCAAGAAAAAAACCAATCGAATTCAAATTAGGAATTGGACAGGTTATCGAAGGATGGGACGAAGGTATTGCTTTATTGCAGGTTGGAGATAAAGCTCGTTTTGTAATTCCATCTGACTTAGCTTATGGACCATCAGGTGCAGGAGGAGTGATTCCACCACACGCAACTTTGATTTTTGACGTTGAATTAATGGACGTTAAATAAGAATTTAGGAGCAATTTAGTATTGTTTTAAATAGTAATCCCATATGCCGCGGCATATGGGATTTTTTTATATTTACTTAAAATAAAACAAAACCAAAGCAATGAAATCAAAAATATTAACTTTAGCCGCTTTAGCTTTATTTGTAGCATCATGCGGTACGAAAAAAGC
Organism: Flavobacterium denitrificans DSM 15936; assembly: GCF_000425445.1. Taxonomy (GTDB): domain Bacteria; phylum Bacteroidota; class Bacteroidia; order Flavobacteriales; family Flavobacteriaceae; genus Flavobacterium; species Flavobacterium denitrificans. The sequence continues at coordinate 16,900 of NZ_KE384377.1, forward strand.
GTCTGCTACTCCAGCAGTTACAGAAACTGCAAAAGCAAAGGAATTGACTCCAGAGCTTGCTGCTGGTAAAAGCTTATATGAAAATAGCTGTGCAAAGTGTCATAAATTGTACGAGCCAACGAAATTTACAAAAGAAGAGTGGCAACCAATTTTGGTTCGCATGCAGAAAAAAGCAAAATTAGATGATACTAATATGGCTTCGATAACAAGCTATATTCATTCACAATTGTAATATTACAATTGAATAAAAACAAAAAAACTATTCAATTTGAATAGTTTTTTTGTTTTCAGACAGATATAAAAAAACACCTTCATAAAAATGAGGTGTTCAAAAAGTTATGAAGTGTGTACTTCTGAATTGTCAACGGCAATTATTTTTAAAGTTTTGATTCCGGCTGGCAATTCCCAATCTACTTGGTCATTTTTCTTAAAACCAATAATAGCAACACTCAAAGGTGCGAGAATTGAAATTTTTGATTGTTTTAAATCGGCAGCAGATGGTAAAACAATTTGAATTTTCATTTGTTTTTGAGCTTTTACATCTTCAATTGTCACAAATGAATTAATTCTGATAACCGTGGGGTCTAAGTCACTTTCTTTGCTAATGACAGCACGATCTAGTTCCTGCGACAACTGATTGGCCTCTTTAGTGTTTGTTGAATTTTTGCTTTTTAAAATTAATTCTCTCAGAAAGTTATATTCTGATTTGCTAAAAGTGGGTGTTGGTTTCATATCTGTTTGAATTATTATTGTATTTTTTGAATGATTTTTCTTCTTTTGATCTTTAAAAGCAAAGTGTTTTTAGAGTCTTGATGAAGACTGATTTCAGAAATGCTTTTAGATTTGGAAAAACAAAAAAATATCTGACCAAAATTGCTTTTGCCAAATAAAATCATGTTTAAAAAGTAATGTAAATCCTCCGCCCTAAAGAAGAAATGAAATAGACGGAGGCCTAATTAATAAAGGCTTTGCTATGTGAAATAAATACAGCAGAAAGCGGTTTTCTTGTAGAAGAAAACAATAATTCTGAAACTGTATATATTAATATAGTGCTCACAATGAGTATTTTTGCTTGTTTTACAAAGATAAGAAACTTTTTTGAATGTCTATTTCCATTTGATGTTGCAACCGATACTTGGTTTTTGGATTTCGCTTAAAGTTCTATTGTAAATCAAAGCATCGATGGCGCTTCTTAAATCACTTCCGCTTAACGGGATTCCGTTTCCTGGCCTTGAATCATCAAGCTGGCCTCTGTAAAATAATTTGTTTTGGCTGTCAAATAAAAAGAAATCTGGCGTGCAGGTTGCATCATAAGCTTTTGCGATTTCTTGAGTTTCATCAAAGAGATATGGGAAATCGATTTTGTTTTTAAAAGCAAATTCGGTCATCTTTTCTGGCGAATCTTCTGGATATTTTTCAATGTCATTGCTTGAAATAGCAACAATTCCTAATCCTTGAACACGGTAATCATTTGCAATCATCACAATTTCTTTTATGACGTGAAGTACAAAGGGGCAATGGTTGCACATAAAAATAACAAGCGTTCCTTTTGGACCCCTTAAATCTTCAAACGAAAAAGTATTGTTTGAATTGGTGTCTTTTAAATAAAATTCGGGAGCAATTGTTCCAAGCGGAATCATATTTGAAGGAGTTCGTGCCATTTTTACAGATAATTAGTTTTCAAAAATAACTTTAAATTTCTGTAAATAAAAGCGCACAAGAAAAATTGTTGTCTTTGCTGTGAAGGTTTTTTTTTGCCACTCCCGATAACTATCGGGAGTGACAAAAGTTGTTTTATGAATTCAAAAATTCAAGCAAATCTTTATTTAGCTTGTCTTTTTCGGTATAAAACAAGCCATGAGGTGCACCTTCGTAAATAATGAAAGTATTGTTTTCAATTGCTTTGGCTGTTTTTTCAGAACTAACTTCGATTGGTACATTTTTATCATCCGTTCCATGAATTATTAAGGTTGGAACCTTAATCGTTTGAAGTTCATCTCTAAAATCGGTGGTATTTAGCGATTCTGCACATTGCAAAGTTGCGCGCGGAGAAGCCATTGCACACAAATCTCTATAATATTCTAAAAGTGGTGTGCTCAACGGTTTATTGATGATATTTACACCAAAAAAGATTCTGCCAAAGTTATCCAGAAAACCAATTCTGTCTTCATTTATAGCTGCTGCGGTTGCTTCGCTTTTTTCTTTTGGACGTCCTTCAGGATTGTCTTCTGTTTTTAATAAAAATGGGACGATAGACGAAATCAAAACCGCTTTAGAAACATTCTTCCCTTTGTAGCGACTAAAGTAACGAACGACTTCGCCACCACCCATTGAAAAACCAACAAGAGTTACATTTTCTAATTTAAGTTGAATGATAATTGCATTCAAATCATCTGTCAAGGTATTATAGTCATATCCATCCCAAGGTTGCGACGATTTCCCGAAACCGCGACGATCGTAAGCAATAACCCTGTAGTTATTCTGAATCAGAAAATTCATTTGATATTCCCACATTTCATTAGAAAGTGGCCAGCCGTGTATCAAAATTACGGGGTTTCCTTTTCCATAATCTTTAACGTATAGTTTCACATTTTGGGCAGTTTCAATGTATTTGTCTGTATTTTGGTGAAGCACATCAGTTTCTGATTCTCTTAGAGTAGTGCTGATATTTATTACATTATTTTCCATTTTATCTCTTTTGTTATTAGTTCGAAAAATTCAATACTAAATTAAAAGGAGTTTTAAAAAAAGAGGTTATAGAATTAACCGTATTACTTGCAAAATTTATAGGTTTGTAAAAAACAATTTCAAATGGATTTAACTTGGAATGAATTCGAGAGAACCGATATGCGTGTAGGAACAATTGTTGAGGTAAATGATTTTCCAGAAGCGAGAAAACCAGCATTTCAATTAACAATAGATTTTGGTTCTGAAATCGGGATCAGAAAATCATCAGCACAAATTACAAAACGTTATAAAAAAGAAGATTTGCTAAACCGTCAAATCGTTGCGGTTGTAAATTTTCCCAAAAAGCAAATCGGCAAATTTATGAGTGAATGTCTAGTTCTTGGCGCAGTCGGAGAGGAGGGAGATGTTATTTTATTAGCCCCGGATTTTAAGATTCCGAATGGACTTCGAATTGGTTAGTTTTTAGTCTCAGTCTCAGTTTACAGTCTCAGTTTTTAGTTATGGACTGTAAACTGAGACTGTAAACTGCGACTGAAAATTAGGAAATTTTCTCAATTAATTTCTGCAAAATATCCTGTCCTTCTTCCCAATATTTCAAATCTGAATCAGAGTTGATGTGGCCTTGTTTTCCAACGTTAACAAAATCACTTCCCCATTTTTCTGCAAAATATTTTTTTCTTTCAAATGATGCATACGGATCATTTTCGCTTGCGACAACAATTGATGGAAAAGATAATTTGTAAAGAGGCATTGGCGAAAAATTTCTAACTTCTTCGGGTGTATGTTCTGGTGAATCAACATCAGCAGGAGCTACTAAAAGTGCTCCAATAATATTTTTATTAGACTTATGTTCTGCCCAATGCAAAACCAAAGAAACAGCAAGACTATGCGCAACTAAAACGGTGGGACTTTCTAGTTTTGAAATTTCTTCATTTAAACGGGAAATCCAATCTTCTCGTAAAGGTTGATCCCAATTATCTTGTACAATTCGAATTGAATTTTTGAATTTTTTGTGCCAAAAAGTCTGCCAGTGTTTTTCACCAGAATCTCCGAGTCCTGGTAGAATTAATAGTTGTGTGTCCATTGCCGTGGATTTTTGTTGTTATTTTTTAGTCTGTTTTTCTTTTAAAATGCGGTTTACTTCATTGACAAGCAACGGAAAACCAGGTTCTGTCATTCCGTGTCCATAACCGTCTAATTCATAAAGTTTTGTTTGCGTATGGCCCACAAGTTTCATCATTCTTGCCATATAAGCGTTTTCTTCATAGCGTCCTAGCATTTCTAATTCGCGATCACCAGTAATTAATAAAAGCGGTGGAGCATCCGCGCGGACATGATATAAAGGCGCATATTCATCGATTGTAGGCTGTTTTTCTGGAATTCCGTTTTGTCTTCTAATTTCAAAATGCGTGATGCATTGCGAACTAAACGGAACAAGTCCGGCGATTTTGTTTGCATCAATTCCTTCTTTTTGAAGCCATTTTTTGTCTAAACCAATCATTGCTGTTAAATAAGCTCCAGCTGAATGTCCAGAGACAAAAATTTGTGACGCATCACCACCGTAATTACTAATGTTGTTAAAAGCCCAGCTTACGGCCGCTGCTGCATCTTCAATGCATTTTTCTGCTCTTACTTTTGGCGAAAGTCTGTAATTTACACCAATTATTGCAAAACCTTTATTTTTTAATGCTTCAGGAATTTCTTTGCTTCCGCCTGTTAATCCGCCGCCATGAAACCAAACTATGGTTGCAAAACCTTTGCTGTTTTTAGGATAATAAATATCTAAAACACATCTTTCGTTAATATAGCTGTCAGCTTTATTTGCTGTTGCGTTGTAATATTGAATATTTGTTTTGGTCTCATAATCCAGTTTTTGTGAAAATGCTGTAAAACTGATGAAAACAAAAGCGAGTAAGGAAAGTAATTTTTTCATTTTTTGTCGAATGTAAAATGTTTAATGTAAAATGTATTTTATGGAAATTGAAGATGTCTAAATCGTACGTCTCACATTTTACAATTCACATCTCAAAAATAAATATATAAAAAAAGTCCAAAATGCTATACAAATTGGACTCGTACTTTTCTAAAAAGTTATATGGAGACTAAATATCGTCAAAATCAATATCAGTAAAGCTAGATCTTTGTGTTTCAGCTTTATCAGAACTGTATTCTTTTTTAAAATCTTTTTGGTGTCTTTCAGAGATTACCTCTTCGCCTTTGTGGTTCAAGACGTATGAAGTCATTTCCTCTAGTATTTCAGCAAAAGCACTAAAATCTTCTTTGTATAAGTAAATTTTGTGTTTTTTAAAATGAAAAGAACCATCTTCTTCAGTGAATTTTTTACTTTCGGTAATTGTGATATAATAATCATCAGCTTTTGTAGCTCTCACATCAAAGAAATAAGTTCTTCTTCCTGCTCGTAATACTTTAGAAAAAATCTCTTCTTTTTCTAACATGTCATTTTCTCTCATAATACGTTCTATCATTTTTTGGAATTAATAGTACTCAAAAATCATAAAAAATTATCTATTACACAACAATTAAAGTAATTCTTTTTCCGAAAGTTGTTTTAAATATAACGATGAATAATAGCCGTCTTGATTTATTAATTGATTATGAGAACCTTGTTGAATTATCTTGCCATCTTCTAAAATGATAATCTTGTCGGCATTTTTAGCTGACGAAACGCGGTGGCTTACAATAATTGTAGTTTTATTTTTACAAAATTCAAATAGATTATTTAAAATTGTTTCTTCGGTTTCGGTATCGACTGCAGAAAGGCAATCGTCAAAAAGTAAAATGGCAGGATTTTTAATTATTGCCCTTGCAATTGACACACGCTGTTTTTGCCCGCCAGAAAGTGTAATGCCTCTTTCGCCCAAAATAGTGTCGTATTGTTTATTGAATGCCACAATATTATCGTGAACGACTGCATTTTTCGCTGCTTCAATAACCTCTTCATCGGTAGCGTTTTCATTGCCGAATTTGATGTTGTTTTTGATAGTATCTGAGAATAAAAAAGCATCTTGAGGCACGATTCCAATATTATTTCTCAAATCATTCAAGTTCAACGTGCTAATTTCATTTCCATCAATGATGATTCGACCTTCAGTAACATCATATAGGCGAGAAATTAGAGATAAAATTGTTGATTTTCCGGATCCCGTTTTTCCTAAAATGGCTAATGTTTCTCCATTTTTAACTGAAAAAGTTACATTTTTTAAAGCTTCGATATTAGTATCTTCATAGGTGTAGCTTACATTTTCGAAAGCAATTGAGCCCTGAATTTCAGATGAATTTGGATTGTTGTTTTTGATTTCTGGCTCCAATTTCAAAAATTCATTCAAACGTTTTTGAGATGCTTCGGCTTCTTGAACCATTGATGAAACCCAGCCCAAAGAGGCAACTGGCCAAGTCAGCATGTTTACGTATAAAATAAATTCGGCAATAGTTCCAATATTCGGAATGCTTCCGTTAATGTACATAACGCCTCCAAAATAAATCACGACCAAATTACTGATTCCGATCAGTGCAATCATCAACGGCCCAAAAAGCGATTGTACTTTGGCTAAATCCAAACTTTTCTTTTTGCTTTCATCAGCAAGATCAATCATATTGTTTTGATGCTGATTTTCTAATGAATAGGCTTTTATAACACGAATTCCTGAGAATATTTCCTGTGTAAAACTGGAGACTTTAGATAAGTATTGCTGAAATGTTGTGCTTCGCTTATTGATTTCAGAACTCAATTTAAAAATACAATACGACAGAATAGGCAATGGAAGAATCGTATATAATGTCAGCAAAGGCGAAACATTATACATATATATAATAACAATGGCAAAACGTATAAATGTATTGATTGAGTACATAACGGCAGGTCCTACATACATTCTGACTTTTGAAACATCTTCAGAAATTCTGTTCATTAAGTCTCCAGTTCGGTTTTGTTTGTAGAAATTCTGTGAAAGAATTTCGTATTGCTTAAAAACCTCATTTTTCAAATCAAATTCGATATGACGAGACATTACAATCAATGTTTGGCGCATTAAAAAGGTCAAGAAACCAGCAACAATGGCGCTTCCGATGATTAACAGTACATTATGAATTAAATCAGCTTTGTAAAAATCTCTGATTATCGTAGAATTTTGATCTGCTTCTGATAGTTTTAAAAACCTTTCAATAACATCAAATGAATGACTGACCAATTTTGGTGTAAATAAAAAGAATATTTGTGCGATTATGGTGATTAAAATACCGAAGGAAAAACTGAATTTATATTTGATGAAATATTTGTTTAAATAGCTTAATTCTTTCATTTTTTTAAGAAATGTGATATTGAATTGATTTAAAATTATGAATTATCATTAATTAAAATTATAATAATTTGCAATTAAATCAAAACAATTATATTGTAAAATTGTTATTTTATAGATAAAAAATTAGCACATGTGTATTTTTTAATTATGTTTGAGAAGTCTTTTTGACAAATTCATAATTTTAACTAATTAATACTAGCGCTATGGATGCAACTTTCGCAACTGGAAAGGAACTTCAAAAAATGGATCCTGTTTTTGGTCAATTATCTTTTGACGATCACGAACAAATTGTATTTTGCAATGACAAAGATACAGGTTTAAAAGCAATTATTGGTATTCATAATTCGGTTATGGGGCCAGCTTTGGGAGGAACTAGAATGTGGAATTATAACACCGAGTGGGAGGCTTTAAACGATGTTTTACGTCTTTCAAGAGGGATGACTTATAAATCTGCCATTACCGGACTTAATATTGGTGGTGGAAAAGCGGTTATTATTGGTGATGCTAAAACGCAAAAAACGCCTGAGTTGATGCGCAAGTTTGGAGAATTTGTTCACTCTCTAAGCGGAAGATATATTACCGCTGAAGATGTTGGAATGGAAACAAAAGACATGGACACTGTAAGAGACGTTACGCCTTATGTTACAGGGATTTCTGAAGAAAGAGGTGGGTCTGGAAACCCTTCTCCTGTTACAGCTTATGGCGTTTATTTGGGTATGAAAGCAGCTGCTAAAAGCCAGTTTGGTTCTGATGTTTTAGATGGCAAAAAAGTTTTGGTTCAGGGGATTGGGCATGTTGGTGAAACTTTAGTTGAATATTTGACTAAAGAAGGTGCGCAAGTTACTATTACGGATATCAACGAAGAAAAGTTATATCAAGTAGCTTCAAAATATAACGCAACAATTTATACTGGAGAAGATTTATATACTGCTGATGTTGATATCTATGCGCCGTGTGCGATGGGAGCAACAATCAATGATAATACAGTAAACAAAATTAAAGCTAAAGTTATTGCTGGTGCTGCCAACAATCAATTAGCCGATGAGAATGTTCACGGAGCAAGATTGCAAGAAAGAGGAATTTTATACGCTCCTGATTTCTTGATCAACGCTGGAGGAATCATCAATGTTTATGCGGAATTAGCAAACTATGGTAAAGCTGAGATCATGGCTAAAACAGAGAATATCTATAACACTACTTTAGAAATTATCGATTATGCTGTGAAAAACGGAATTACAACGCATAAAGCGGCGCTTACAATTGCTCAAAACCGTATTGACACAAGAAAATTAGAAAACGCTAAAAAGTAATTTTTTAGTTTGCAGTCTCAGTCTCAGTTTTCAGATTATCTGGAAACTGGGATTTTTTTTTAGTTTTCAGTCGCAGTATTCGGTCACAGTTTCTAGTTTTATTGGGATAGTAGACTGAGATTAAGACTAAGACTAAGACTAAGACTAAGACTAAGACTAAGACTAAGACTAAAGACTAAAGACTAAGACTAAAGACTGAATACTCAATACTGAGACTGAATACTGCGACTAAATTTTTGAATTAAACTGAAAACTGCGACTGAAAACCGCGACTTTTTTACGAATTAATTTTAATATAAGGATTGAAATTCCTAATTTTGCAGACTAATTTTTAAAAGTTCTTACAAGGTGGTAAATAGAAGACACATACGCGTTAAAGTAATGCAATCCATTTATGCAATGCATCAAAGCGGTTCTGATAATATGGAAAAAGAAGAAAAATTTCTTTTTTACAGCATAGATAATATTCAGGACTTATATCTTATAATGCTTTCTTCATTGATTGAAATTTGCAAAAAAGAATCAGTATTCCTGCATTTATCAAGCAAAAAACACCTTGCAACTGCAGCAGAACGTAATCCGAATGAAAAATTTATCAAGAACAAAATTTTTCAACTTCTTGCCGAAAGCAATTCGCTTAGTATAGCTTTAGAAACTCGTAAAATCAACAATTGGTCTTTAAACGATGATTATATCATTTTGCTTTTAAATGATGTTAAAGCTAGCGATATTTACAAAAATTACATGAAGAACAATGTGAATACATTTGAAGAAGACAGACAATTTATTATTGATTTGTTTGAAAATGTTATTGTTCCAAATGAAAAATTATACGAATATCTGGAAGATGATAAATTAACTTGGGTTGATGATATTCCTGTGGTAAACACTCATATTGTTAAGCAATTAAAAGCAATCAAAACAGAAGATCCAGATGCTTTCAGAGTTCCGAAATTGTATAAAGATGTTGAAGACAAGGATTTTGCAAAAGACTTGTTCAGACGTACAGTTTTGAATGAAGCTGTTTTGGCAAAAGAATATGATGACAAAACGCCAAACTGGGACAGCGAACGTATTGCAGAAATTGATACGATTATTTTAAAAATGGCAATTTGCGAATTTTTAAAATTCCCATCAATTCCTGTAAAAGTAACTCTTAACGAATATTTAGAAATTGCAAAAGAATATTCTACACCAAAAAGCAGTATTTTTATCAACGGAATTTTAGATAATCTTGTAAAAGAGCTTGAAGCCAATAAAAAAATGGTTAAAGTGGGAAGAGGATTGATGTAATATTTCGAATACATTCAAAAAAATAATATTAATAACAAAAACAATAACTATGCAAGATTTATTAAAATTTGCTCCCTATTTATTAATGTTTGTGGTGCTTTATTTCTTTATGATCAGACCACAGCAGAAAAGAGTAAAAAATGAAAAAGAATTTGAAAGTGGCCTTAAAGTAGGTGATAAGATAGTAACAAAAAGTGGTTTCCACGGTAAAATTGCTGAATTAGCAGAAACTACTGTTGTTATTGAAACAATGTCTGGAAAATTAAAATTAGAGCGTTCAGCTATTTCTTTGGAAATGACCGCTGCATTGAACAAAAAAGCTTAATTTTTTAAATTAAAATATTTTAAATCCCAAATTCCAAAAGGAGTTTGGGATTTTTTTGTTTTGATAATTTTGGCAAAGATTTAAAAGTGATCGTATAGAAAAACATAGCCCGTGGTTTCAACCACGGGAAACGTTATGGATTAAACATAATCCTAATATTGTGCTCTCGTGGTTGAAACCACGAACTATGTTTAAGGTTATATTGCATTTTTCTTTACAAAAAAAACCTTTGTCAAAGTTTAAAACTTTGACAAAGGTCTATGTTTTTAATTGGAATTTGGTCCCGATAGCTATCGGGATGAATTTCTAGAACTTACCTGTATTTATCATTCAATCCAACATTTGCCAAAATCATCGGAAGCACTTTTTCGATTCGCGAGATTTTGGTTTTTTCTTGTTTAGCCGTTTCAATGTATTCCAAGAACTCATATTGCTTATAAGGAGAAAACTTCTCAAAAGCTTCTTTTAAAGCTGGATTCTGAGTCATTTCTTTGTTCAAAAGTTCAGACACAATGGCTTCTTTTTTAGAAGGTTTTATAACTTTTCCCTGTTTTTCGTTTTCGATGGCTTCTTTTATGTATTCCAAAATGACTGTTTCGTCTATTTCTTCTTTTGAAGAAAATCGCCATTGTCTCAAAGATTTTGTTACTTCTTCCTGAGCGTTTATGAGTTTCTTTTTTTCGTCTTTTAAGAAAACGCCATTAAAAAACCATAAGGCAAAATAATCTTTAAATCCTCCAATTCCAACGACGTTTTTTTTGTCATAAACATACACACAACCTCCCCATTTTGTGGTTTCAGTCAGTTCTGTTTTGTCAATAATGGCTTTAAGGAGAATCAATTCTTCTTCCCATTGTCCGCCATATTTCCACATGCCTTTATTTTCAGATTTCGTTTCCAATTATTTTCTTTTTTTAGAATTTTCAGATTGGTCAAAAATCCCTGGAATTGCAGTTAGCTCAGCAATTTTTACAATTACATCAGTAGCTTTTTGAATGCTTTCTGCAGGAACATATTCATATTTTCCGTGGAAATTATGTCCTCCAGCAAAAATATTCGGACAAGGCAATCCCATAAAGGATAATTGCGATCCGTCAGTTCCGCCACGAATAGGTTTGATGATCGGTTTTATGTTTAATTCTCTCATTGCTTTTTCTGCAATATCAACAATATATTTTACAGGCAAAACCTTTTCTTTCATATTGTAATATTGATCTTTTACAACTGGAATTACAATATCTTCACCGAATTTTTTGGCATATTTTTTATTGAAGTTTTTTGCAATTTTGAAAATAAGCTCTTTTCGTTTTTCGAATTTCTTTTTGTTGTGATCACGAATAATCAGTTCCAAAACAGTTTCTTCAATATTTCCTTTTATATGATGAACGTGAAAAAATCCTTCATAGCCTTTAGTTTCCTGAGGTGTTTCTCCTGCAGGAAGTTCGTTGATAAATTCGTTTGCCAAAAGCATTGAATTGATCATTTTTCCTTTAGCATAACCCGGATGAACACTTTTTCCTTTGAAAGTAATCTTAGCTCCAGCGGCATTGAAATTTTCGTATTCTAGTTCGCCAATTTGACTTCCATCCATTGTATAAGCCCATTGTGCACCAAATTTTTCAACATCAAAATGATGCGCACCACGACCAATTTCTTCGTCTGGAGTAAACCCAATTCTGATTTTTCCATGTTTGATTTCTGGATGCTGAATTAGATATTCCATTGCTGAAACGATTTCGGTAATTCCAGCTTTATCATCGGCGCCTAACAAAGTTGTTCCATCGGTTGTAATGATGGTTTGGCCTTTATATAATAATAGGTCTTTGAAATAATTTGGAGATAAAATGATGTTTTTTTCTGTATTCAGAACAATATCTTTTCCGTCGTAATTTTCAACAATCTGTGGTTTTACATTCGCTCCGCTAAAATCTGGCGATGTATCAAAATGAGAAACAAAACCAATTGTAGGAACTTCATGCTCAACATTGCTAGGCAAAGTGGCCATGATATAAGCTTTATCGTCAATTGTAACCTCTTGCATTCCAATGGATTTCAGTTCTTCGACTAATTTATTGGCAAGATTCCATTGCTTTTCTGTACTTGGAGTTGTTTGTGAATTTGGATCCGATTCGGTATCAATTGTTACATAACTGATAAAACGATCTATGATATGTTGCATTTTTTTGTTTTTTTAGCAAATATAAAAATTTTTCAATGGTATGATTTTAAAATTTTATTTGCAGTTGAGGAATAAAAAAAGGGATTCATAAATTTTATAAATCCCTTTTTAATATTGTTGTTATTTGCTTTTTACGCATCTAAAACCAAGATGATTCGCTGCAGATCGGATTTCGCCTTTTCCTCGAGTTCCGACCATATAGCGGGTGCAATACTGATCTGTGCACAAAAATGATCCGCCTCGATGGACTTTTTTGATTTGAGTTGGATCTTGAGGATCATTGTAAGCATCAGGCCCTTGAGGATTTTTGGTTATTCCTCCGTTTTCAGCAAGAGTTTTGTAATAATCAACGCTGTACCAATCGTTCACCCATTCCCAAACATTTCCTGCCATATCATATAAGCCGTATCCATTTGGAGCATATTGTGCGGTTGGCGCAATTCCTTTAAAACCGTCCTCGCCTGTATCGCCATCTTTAATAGGGAAATGCCCTTGATAAATATTCGCTTGGAATTTTCCGTTAGGTTTCAATGAATTTCCCCAAGCATAAAGGTTTCCGGTTTTTCCACCTCTAGCGGCAAATTCCCATTCCGCTTCAGTTGGAAGTCTTTTTCCGGCCCATTTTGCATAAGCTTCGGCATCTTCGTAAGCGATATGCACAACAGGATATTTTTCTCTTCCTTTTATAGAGCTTTGCGGTCCTTCAGGATGTCTCCAATCTGTATTGGGTTCGTAACGCCACCATTGAAGGAAATTATTCAAATTTACGGCACTTGGAGTTGGAGTGAAAATTACTGATCCAGTTACTAAATCCTCTTCATTAGCAGTTGGAAATTCCTCTTTTGTTGGTTTTTGTTCTGCTACTGTAATATATCCTGTTGCTTTTACAAACTTTTCATATTCTTCGTTTGTCACCTCAGTTTGATCCATATAATAACCATCAACATACACACGGTGAATAGGAGCGGCGTCTTTTGTAACACCTTTTATGCTACATAAGCTTTCATCTTCAACATTTGATCCCATTGAAAATTCGCCACCCGGAATCCAGACCATTCCTTTTGGTGCTTTTCCAGCAGGTTTGTTTTTGTTCTCAATAGTTGGCTTAAATGCAGATGCTTCTGTGGTATTTGGAGTTTCTGCACAAGCCATTGCTTCTGTTTTTTCTTTATTTGGAACAACTATTTTGGTGTATCCATAAGCAATTGAAATAATTGAAATAGTCAGCAATGCAAATATCCAATAGGTTTTATTTTTCATTATAATAGTTTTTAATATATAGTGGTTGTTAATTGGATGATAAAATTATAAAATAAGATTATAATAGTCTATTTATTTTATAGAATTTATAGATTATTTTATTTTTAGCCTTCTTTTTCAACCGAAACAACTTCATATTTATTTTTACCATCAATTTGTACGGGTTGATAGTAAGTCTCACCAAATTTCACATACTTTGCGTCTCCAATTGTTACTTCTTCACCACCTTCCGGTAAATTCTCTACAATTGTGCCGGCAGTTGGTGCGACAACAGTATATTTACCTCCGTCTTTTTCATAGTAAGTTCCTCCGTAATAGTAATTGTTTACAGTTCCTGTATTGACGGTTTCTGCTCCGCTAGGAATATTGTTTACAGTGCCTCCAACTGGAGCGGTAACAGCTGTATAGCCTCCGCTTGTAGAGGTGTACCAAACTCCTTGATCATAATGATATTTTTGGTTTTCGACTGAAACAATTATTGCTGTAGTTGCCAATGTTGCTACAAAAAATCCCCATGGATGCCAAACGGGCCCCCAATAAAAAGGTACATAAGGGCGTGGGAAATAAGGATGATAACAATTGTATCTGTAGCCGCCATATACATATGGAGGACGAACATAAGGTCTTACGCCTGGACGTACTACCGTGTTACGATTGTTGCGAACATGTACACTGTTGTTGACATTGATATTAACATTGTTTCTGTTTCTGTTTACTGTATTGCCACTGATATTAGTATTTCTGTTGCCAGAATTATTAATCCGGTTAGTGTTGTTGTTTCTGTTGTTTACAGTTCCATTATTGCGGATATTGTTATTATGTGTCGAAGGATTAATTCTCGTACCACCATTATTAGCGCCCGGTCTTGTAGTATGGGAAGGTCTATTTACAGTAGGTCTCGATTGTGTTGCAGGTCTTGCTTCTCTGGCAGGTCTTGCTTGTCTAGTTGCACCGCCACCGTGAAAACCTCCTCCTCCTCCACCTGCTCCATGAAAACCGCCACGGCCACGCTGTGCAAAACTGTCAAACGAAATCAAAAAAAGTGATCCAGCAAAACATAGTATTGCTGTTTTTCTAATTGCTGTTGTTATATTTTTCATTTTCAGAGTTTTATTTTTATAAAGTTATTAAAAAAAAGATTTTCCCTGTAAAATTTAACTAATGAATTAAGGCTTTTCTTTACAAGGATATATCCCATTGAATCCTAAATCGCCATCCTTGTTCCAAAGGCAGTGTCTTGTCCTGAAAACTAAAATAACTTACCTCTGAAGTCAATTTGTTTTTATGTCCTTTAAAAAACCAGTTGAATGCAATAGTTGTTTCTTCTTGTCTATTTTCTCTAATCGAATTATCAGGTCTATAAGCGGCATGACGTCCTGCCATTTCTAAATGTTGTGGCCACCAGTCAAATGCGTTATGAAAAAAGTAGCCTGCTTGAACATAGTATCCTTTCATAATAGTGGCATCGTCATTATTGATTTTGTCAATGATTTCTTTGTTGTGCAATTCGCTCTGCCATGAAAATCCACGATACATAAAAGCGGTTTCAAAGTTCCATTGGTTGACTCTGTATTGTCCAGGAAGTCCATTTTCAAATCCGTCTAAAGAGCCTCCACCAGCTTGTGAAAAGCGGGTGTAAGGGCTTCGGTTAGTTACGGCTGAAAATGCTATAATCGGCGTTAGCTTTTCGTGAAATTCCAAATCACAGCCTTCAAATTCAAGAGATCTTCCTAAGAAGTTCCATTGTGCTCTTCCAAAATACATTAAATGATTATCGTCGTTGGAAGTGCTTCCTCGCCCGGTTCCTGTTAGGGCTGCTGCCCAATAATTAAAATCGGCAATCCCGGCTCCTTTTAAATGACCGTAAACTTCAACTCCTAATTGTCTGTCGACCGTAAAAGGTCGGTTAATTAAGGATCGATCTACCATTTGTTGTTCACCGCTGCTAATAAAACGTTCACGAGTAAATTCTGTCTTCCATTGTCCAACTTTAAAACTCAACCAATCCCATTTTTCAATCATAATTCTGAAATCCAATAAATTGGACTGGCTTAATTCATATTCCCAATAATACTTAAGCCAAGGTTCAAAAGCGTGACCGCCGACTTTTAATCTGGCACGATTTATTTTGAAAGTTGTTTTAGCATCTTGGCTATAATCATCATAAGTCAAAGGGTCTGTGTCATTTGGTGTTGAAAAGCGGAACTGCAGGCGGCTTGCCAATTGAAATAAGAATTTTTTGTCTCGGGTTTCCAATTCAATTCCTTTACTGCCATAGCGGACATTCATTAATTTGGTGGTGTCTTTTTCTTGCTGCGCGCGACTTTTTAGGCTAATTAATATTAGCAAGAAAAAAAAAATGCTTCTATAGATGTTCAATGTTTTGTTTGTATTCTGCATGCGCTCAATAAATTTGTGAAAAAAGATCATTTAATGCAATTTGAACTTAAGCAACTCAAATTTAGAGAATATATAGTTTAAACATTTTGTTCAGAGATGAGAACATGTTTCATTTTATAATTTGCAACATCAAAAAAGAAGTTTTTTATATGTTTGAAACGAAAACGAGAAGTTTTAATTTTAAAATCTTTTGAACAGATTTTGAAGAATCGAACAAAATTGAAAGTATTTGTTTTTGCAAAAAAAAGCACCTTTTTCAACTATAATATTTAAATTTGCAACCGAAAACAACACAACAAAATTCTTATGTATAAATTGATAATCCGTCCGATACTTTTTTGGTTTGATCCTGAAGAAGTGCATTACTTTACTTTTTCATTCGTTAAATTCATTTCAAAAATTCCGGGAGTTTCATCAATTATAAGAGCGATCTATGAGGTAAAAGATGCTCGATTAGAAAGGGAAGTTTTTGGAATCAAATTCAAAAATCCAGTTGGACTAGCAGCAGGTTTTGACAAAGATGCCAAGTTGTATAAAGAACTTGGAGATTTTGGTTTTGGTTTTATTGAAATTGGAACTGTGACTCCGGTTGGTCAAGAAGGAAATCCTAAAAAACGTCTATTTCGCTTAAAAGAAGATCAGGCGATTATTAACCGAATGGGATTTAACAATGGCGGTGTTCTAGAAGCTGTTGAACGTTTAAAGAAAAATTCAGGCGTTTTAATTGGAGGAAATATCGGGAAAAACAAAGTGACAGACAATGATGATGCGGTTAAAGACTATATCATTTGCTTTGACACCTTGTTTGATCATGTTGATTATTTTGTAGTGAATGTGAGTTCACCAAATACGCCAAATTTAAGAGCGCTTCAAGATAAAGAACCTTTAACGGCTTTATTGCAGACCTTGCAAGATAGAAACGTTGAAAAGCAAAAAACAAGCACTCAAAAAGTAAAACCAATTCTTTTAAAAATTGCTCCAGACTTAACAGACGAGCAATTATTAGATATTATAGATATTGTAAAAACGACTCAAATTGCGGGTGTAATTGCTACAAATACTACTATTTCTAGAGAAGGTCTGCAATCTGCAAATCAATCTGAAACTGGAGGTTTATCAGGAAAACCATTGACGAAACGTTCTACAGAAGTGATTCGTTTTCTTTCGGAAAAAAGCAATAAAGCATTCCCAATTATTGGAGTAGGAGGAATTCATTCTGCCAATGATGCAATCGAAAAACTAAATGCAGGTGCAAGTTTGGTGCAATTGTATACGGGCTTTATTTATGAAGGTCCAGCGCTGATAAAAGCAATCAACAAAAGAGTTTTAGGACAATCGTAAAAGAAGTGCCTGGATGATAAGTCCAGAAACGATTGCAATCCCGAAACTGATTAAAGTTCCTATCATTACATATTCAGTAAGTTTTCTGTCTTTGGCTTCTTTTAGATCTCCGAATCTAAAAATAGATTTTGCAGCCAATAGAAATCCTATTGCTTCAAAATGGCTTGTCAAAATAAAGCAGATTATTAATAAACGCTCTAAAATGCCAATGTAATTTCCTGCATTGGCAAGTGAATTATCTTGATGACTATTTTGACTTTCCGGACTCCAGATTGAAATAATAGTTTTGATGAAAATTGAGGTAGGTTTTGTTGCCAATAAAAAACCGGTAAGCAAAATCCAAAATTCATTATTCTGCCAAAAATAAATGATGTTTTTGTTTTCATAAAGAAGTACAACAGCAATTAAAATCAAAATATGTACGATTTGATCGACAACAAACCATGTGCGTTTTGTTTTGTTTTTTTGGAAATTCAGTTTGATCAAATCAATAATGCCGTGGGTTATAGCAATCAAAATAGCATAAGGGATAAAGTAGATTTCTCCAACGAGAATTGCTGCCAAAACTCCATGGAGGATAATATGAGCATATAAGTAAATGCTTTTATGTTTTTTTATTTCTTTGTCAGCAACCCATGAATTAGGTTGCCAGATAAAATCGCCTAATAAATGTGCTAAAAGAAGTTTTACGAATAAAATCATGAGGCAAGTTGTTTTATTTGTGTTCTAAAATATCGATCTAAATTTAGGACTAAATCAAATTGCGCACGTTTTTGTCTTCGGCTCACAGCAGCTTGATTGATTCCTAATTTTTGTCCGAGTTCCTCCTGAGATAAACTTGGATTTTCAATTGCCAACGCAACAAACTCTGCTGATTGAACTAGCCAACTATCCATAAAAGTCAAGGCCAATTGCAACATCAAATTCATTTTTTCATCAAAGTTTGTATTGCCGGTTCGTATAGCCAGCGTTACTTTCTGTTTTTTTAAAGTCTCAAAAAGTTCTCCTGAATGTATAAAAGCTGAGCCATTGCTTTCGGAAATTCTTTCGGCACTATGCGTTTTATCTCCAAAACCAATACTCATGCGAGCATCCGATTTTATGGCACGTAAATGTGCTTTTACTAAAATAGCAGTCAATAAAGCTTCTTCGGGATTTTTGACTTCAATTTGAAATTCGTCCCCTCGGTAGACTTCCCACTGTTTTGGCGTGATGCCAAGTGGATTCAGAATTCTTTTTAAATCATCAACCCAATGATTTGATTTCTGCTGTCTTGAACCAATAATATCACCTGTAATTACACTAGTCATAATCAAATATAATTAAAAAAATATAAACTTTCTATTACAAATATAAGGAATAAAATTTGTTATTACATTTTTTGGTAATATTTTTAATTATTACGTTTTTTGGTAATAAAATTTGTAATTCCAGTTTTGAGTAATAATCTGACGCACGTATTGTAGAGGCGCACAGCAGTGCGTCTTTCGTTTGGTATTTTACTATATTACGGATTCTCTTTGTGTAGACGCACTGCCGTGCGTCTCTACAATACGTTATGTGTAAAATTTTGCTTTAACAGATTGACCAATGTGTTTTCTGAAAAAAAAAAGTAACCTTCGCTTTTTCGAGTTCGGTTTAAATGAGCTTATATTCCTTATATGGTTTTAAAAAAAACAGAAAGACATAATTTTTATTTCTTTAAAAAAGAAACTAACTTAGCCTTTACAAAAGAAAAAGTTTTGAATAAAGAAATCAAGATTATCGAATGTCCGCGAGATGCAATGCAAGGCATCAAGGACTTTATTCCAACAAAAAATAAGGTTACTTATATTCAGGCATTGCTTCGAGTAGGTTTTGATACTATTGATTTTGGAAGTTTTGTTTCTCCAAAAGCAATTCCGCAAATGCAGGATACAGCCGAAGTTTTAGCGCAACTAGATCTTTCGCAGACTTCAAGTAAATTGCTTTCTATCATTGCTAATACGCAAGGAGCAGCTTTAGCATCAGAATTTGAGTCAATTCAATATTTGGGGTTTCCTTTTTCTATTTCGGAGAATTTTCAGATGCGTAATACTCATAAAACGATTGCTGAATCCTTGATCACTTTAGAAGAAATTCTTGAAATTGGTGATAAAAAGAATAAAGAAGTGGTAACGTATCTCTCAATGGGTTTTGGAAATCCTTACGGAGATCCTTGGAATGTTGAAATAGTAGGTGAATGGACTGAAAAATTAGCTGGAATGGGCGTAAAAATTCTTTCACTTTCCGATACCGTAGGAAGTTCAACGCCAGATGTCATTACCTATTTATTTTCAAATTTAATTCCTAAATATCCACATATTGAATTTGGAGCACATTTGCATACCACTCCAGACAGTTGGTTCGAAAAAATTGATGCGGCGGCAAAAGCGGGCTGTACACGTTTTGATGGCGCAATTCAAGGTTTTGGAGGCTGTCCGATGGCAACTGATAAACTGACAGGAAACATGCCTACAGAAAAATTAGTTTCGTATTTTACCGCAAATAAGAAAATTACAGGCTTAAATTCGTTGAGTTTTGAAAGCGCTTATAATGAGGCTTCAAAATTATTTGGTAAGTTTCATTAAAAAAAATCTTATATTTACTTATCAAAGCAATAAAAGCAACAGTCCCCAGTTGTTACTATTATTTTAAATTCTTTCAATCATGAAATTGAATTGCATCAATAGTATAGTAAGGGTTTTTGCAGTAACGATTTTGTTTTTATCGTGCTCAAGTGATCTAGATTTTGATCAGGTACATGATTTAAAACTAGAACCAGTATATGTTGCCAATCTCGCTTATTTTGATATTCCAGCAAATGAGCTAATTGCCGACGGAGGAACCCAGATTGCTTATGATTCCAGTAATTTTGATGTTTTCAAAAAACAATTTCTCAGAGACTATTTGACAAAAGCTGCATTTGATGTAGAAATTGAAAACAATATCGAACGCGGTTTTGTAATAAACATGTTGCTTCTTAATTCAAAAAATGAAATTCTTACGACTTCATCTTATGCAGTGCCAGCTTATAAGGGAACTCCAAATAGTATTAAATATCCAACTGAAGTTTTTGAAAATCAAAGATTGGAGCTTTTAAAGCAAACTGAAAAAATAGGTTTTGTTGTCCTAATGAGCTCTGGAGTCCCGCTTGATGAAAACAGTTTAGGAAATATAAAGCTACGATCAAGTGCCACAACATATTTTGAAATCGAAGTAGAATGAGAGAGAAATATCTAATTCTAGCACTTTTCTTGCAGCTTTCTTGTTTTTCTCAAAATAAGGAAGTGTTATACAACTTTACGTCAATTCCGCAATCTTCATTGGTAAATCCCGGTGCTGATGTTTCTTATAAATATTACTTCGGATTTCCTGTATTGTCCGGTGTTTCGGCTAATTTAGGATCGAGCAGTTTTTCTGTTTATGATTTATTTGCAGACAATGGTGTTGATTTTAATGATAAAGTTAGGAGCATTGTAAATAAATCTTCTCGAAATGATAAAGTAGTTACGAATCAGCAATTGGAAATATTCTCAGGAGGTTTTAGGGTAGGAGGAAGAGAAAGCCGATCGTATATTTCTTTTGGTGTCTATCAGGAATTTGATTTTTTTATGTACATGCCGAAAGACTTGGCAATATTGGCTTTAGATGGAAATAAGGATTACATGGGGAAAGTTTTTAATCTAGGAGATCTTAATGTTAAAGCTGAGGTTCTTTCTGTTTTTCATGTCGGTTTTCATAAAAAAATGAATGACAAATTAGTGCTCGGCGCACGTGCCAAAATTTATTCCAGTGGTGCAAATGCAACTTCTGTTCATAATTCAGGTTCTATTTACACCGTACAAGAACTAGGAACTCCAAATCTATATACCCAAATTATTTCGTCTAATTTAGAGCTAAAAACTTCCGGACTTTCGACTTTTACAAAAGATGAATACGATGGTAATATAGCACGCGACATTGCAAATAATACCTTTTTCAACGGAAGTTTAGGTTTGGGATTAGATGCTGGAGTAACATATTATTTAAAAGAAAATCTTCAGGTTACAGCAAGTATTGTTGATCTCGGATTTGTAAATCAGTCCAAAGATATTGAAACACTTACTTATAAAGGCACTTATCAATATCAAGGAGCAAATCCAGATTTTACAAATCCAGATGATCCAGAAAATGTTTTTGATGAATTTAAGAAAGCAATTCCGCGAGACACATTATACAATAAGTACACCACTTGGCGACCTACAAAAATATATACTTCAGTAGAATATGCATTTGGGAAACATCGTTCAAATGATGATTGCAATTGCAAAGAACAAGTAAAGGAAAGATATCGGAATGCCGCCGGACTTCAGTTTTTTGCTATGACAGCTCCTAGAGAACCGCTCGTTGCTGTAACCGCTTTTTATAAACGAAATATTTTTGAAAAATTAGATCTAAAAGCGACTTACACAGTCGATACATTTTCCAGCACCAATATTGGTCTCGGGCTTTCGGGAACAATTTGGAAACTTAATATTTATGCGTTAGTAAATAATGTTTTAGAATATAAAGATATTTCAAAAGCAAGCAGTGCGGCATTTCAACTCGGTATAAATTTCGTTTTTCAAGATTCAGAAGATTAGATTTATTTTCAGAATAATCATTAAGAGCTATTTCCAGCTGTACATTTCAAGCACTCGAGCCAAAAAAACTTTTTTTCAAAGTTTAAAAAGAGCTTCCGTTGGTCGCTTTTTTAAACTAGAAAAAAATGTTTTTTGGCTTTTCGTGGCTTTCCATTTCCATCTGGGCTAGGCTATTCGGTTTTGTAAGGTGATTCGTGTAAAAGCAATTTTATGAATTACTTAGTATTCAAGTTAGCAATTTATTCACTATATTTGCACGCAATTCAACTAGAAATTGCACCATGATAGCACACAACTCCAAGATTATCGGCGAAGGTTTAACTTACGACGATGTATTATTAGTACCTAACTACTCGAATGTGCTTCCTCGCGAAGTGAGCATTAAATCAAAATTCTCAAGAAACATCACATTAAACGTTCCAATTGTATCTGCAGCTATGGATACAGTAACTGAAAGTGCAATGGCAATTGCTATGGCGCAAGAAGGAGGAATTGGTGTTTTACATAAAAATATGACTATCGAACAACAAGCAGGAAAAGTTCGAAAAGTGAAACGCGCTGAAGCTGGAATGATTATCGATCCAGTGACATTGCCAATGACTTCTACTATTGCAGATGCAAAAAATGCAATGAAAGAATTCGGAATCGGTGGTATTCCAATCGTTGACGAAAACAAAATCTTAAAGGGAATTGTAACTAATCGCGACTTGCGTTTCGAAAAAAATGGAACAAGACCAATTGCTGAGGTAATGACAAGCAAAAATCTTGTTACAGTTGCCGAAGGAACTTCGCTTGAACAAGCAGAAGTTGTTTTACAAGGACATAAAATTGAGAAATTACCTGTTGTAAATGCTAAAAACGAATTAGTAGGTTTAATTACCTTTAGAGATATTACAAAATTGACTCAAAAACCAATCGCTAACAAAGATTCTTTTGGTCGTTTGAGAGTTGCTGCTGCAATTGGAGTTACTGGAGATGCAGTTCAAAGAGCTGAAGCTTTGGTTGCTGCTGGTGTAGATGCAATTATTATCGATACAGCTCACGGACATACAGAAGGCGTGGTAAATGTATTGAAAGAAGTAAAATCAAAATTCCCTCAAATCGATGTAATTGTTGGAAACATTGCGACTCCAGAAGCGGCTAAATATTTAGTAGAAAATGGTGCTGATGGTGTAAAAGTCGGAATCGGACCTGGTTCTATCTGTACAACTCGTATCGTTGCTGGTGTTGGTTTTCCTCAATTTTCAGCAGTTTTAGAAGTAGCTGCCGCAATTAAAGGAACTGGAGTTCCCGTTATTGCAGATGGTGGAATTCGTTATACAGGAGATATCCCTAAAGCAATCGCTGCAGGTGCTGACTGTGTAATGTTGGGTTCATTATTAGCAGGAACAAAAGAATCTCCAGGAGAAACTATCATTTTTGAAGGAAGAAAATTCAAATCTTACCGCGGAATGGGATCTGTTGAAGCAATGCAAACAGGATCAAAAGATCGTTATTTCCAAGATGTTGAAGACGATGTTAAAAAATTAGTTCCAGAAGGAATCGTTGGACGTGTTCCTTACAAAGGCGAATTGAACGAAAGTATGCTTCAATTTATCGGAGGTCTTCGTGCTGGAATGGGTTACTGCGGATCAAAAGATATTCCTACTTTGCAAGAAACAGGACGTTTTGTGAGAATCACTTCAAGCGGAATCACTGAAAGCCACCCGCATAACGTAACTATTACAAAAGAAGCTCCAAATTATTCTAGATAATTTTTAGTTTTCACTATAGCAAAAAGAGCTGTCTCAAAAAGAGGGCTCTTTTTTTTTGTAAGCTTCGGAGAAGCAAAATGTGTATAGAAAAAATTTAGCTTTTGTAATATAAACCTCCGGCGGAGCGACATATTTTCTAAATATATTATGTCGCTCCGCTGGAGCTTTGTTTTATTTTTTTTATTGAAATTCTATAAATATTTTACCCCTCTGGGGTTTAATCTAATTTGTGACTAAACTATGAGATTTTTATTAAAATCGGCTATTCAAAATATCTTCAGCAGAAATATCAGAATGTAATAAATCTTCCATTTTTTTAGTCATTCTTTGTGCTTCTAAGGCATAGCCAAACATTTTTTGTTCGTAATCAGCAATTGCATCATCAATTGTTTCAAACTTTCCATTGGTAAGATTTTCTGTTAAATGAAAAGCATCGTATAATCCCATGTTCACGCCTTCGCCAGCAAACGGAGGCATTAAATGTGCGGCATCTCCAACTAATGTAATATTTGAATGCGATTTCCAAGATTCTTCTAAAGAAAATAATCTTAAAGGTAAACCCGAAAATTCAGTCGAAACCGCAAAGAATTTTTTATAATCATCGCTCCAATTTTTAAATTTTTCGTTTAAAAAAGAAATCACGGCTTTGTCATCTTCAAAATTGATTCCGTTATTCAGAATCCAATTTTCATCAGCTTTGAAAGAAACCCCAAAATGTACTGAACCGTCTCCCATTGTATGTGTGTAAAACATTTTTTGTTCTCCCATTGCCATAACATTTCCGTTTCCATATTTAGGTTTGAATTCTGGGAAATCGTGGTCTGGATTTACAATTTCGCCCTGAATAATATAAGTTCCTGAAAGTTGAGGTTCCTGATCACTCACAAATTTTCGAGCATTTGATCTTCCGCCGTTTGCAACAATAACAAAATCTGCTGTTGCAGTTTTACCGTTTTTGAATTCTAAAATGTATTGGTTTTCTGTTTTTCCTAGATTTGTCAACTGACTGTCCCAAACAACAGTATTTTCTTCAAGATTTTCGAGCATGATTTTACGAAGATCATTACGGTCGATTTCGGGTCGTGAATACGCATTGGTTTCGTCTGGCATTTCGTCAGAAGTGATATTTCCGTTCATATCTGCCATTTTCTCACCAGTCGGGCGTGCGTATTTATAAAAATCTTCCATAAGCCCAGCTTTTTGAATTGCATATTGACCAGAACCTGAATGTATGTCAAGTGTTCCTCCAGAAGTTCTAGCTTGAGCATTAACATCTCTTTCGTAAACCGTGACATCAGCACCATTTAGCTCTAAGATTCGAGCTGTTGTAAGTCCAACCGGACCACCGCCAATAATGGCAATTTTTTTATTTTCGATAAGTGAAGCTTTCATTTTTATGTAAAGAATTTGATTCGTTTGAAATATTTGCTTGAATATTGTCAAGCTGACATAATTCGAGCAAAGATAGAATAATAAATGAATGTTTATTCATTTATATAGAAAAACTTCTTGAAAAAAAACGAAGTAATTCAGAAAAGAATGCACTTAAAATAAAAAAGGTCGCAAAATTTGCGACCTTTTCTGTAAGAGAAATATATTTTTAAAGCGTTTCGGTTTGTTGTGCTTCTCTCAGTTTTTGATTTTCTAATATTTCTTGTAGAAATGGTTTGGTCTGGTTTTCAATTTCTGATTCTGAAATATTTAAAGCTTTTGCATCAGAAGCTAATTGAAGCCAAGGTTTTGGGTCATCAAAATTATAACTACCAAAAACCACAACTGGAGTTCCTTTTACTTTTACATTTTCTTTGTCTTTTAAGATCCATTCGTCTGCAAATTTGTAAAGATATTTAGCATCTTTTTCTTGAAGTCTTAAACAAGAATGCGAAGCCGGATATCCTGGTAATTCATATTCATGAAAACCAACTCCAAGTTTATTTTCGATGTTGAAATTCCATTTTAAATCCCACTCGTCGTTAAAAGTACTGGTTGTTTGTTCGGCTTTCCAATTGGTAAAAAACAATCCTGTTGGTGTAGGATCTTTTTTTCTTCCCATATTTGTTGGGCCTGTACGAACTAATTCGCCGTTTTCATAAGCACCAAAAGTTTGAGTAGGATAGGAGAATATGATAATTTTTGAAACCTCTTCTAAAGCAGAAACATGTAACGGAAACGGCATATAATAAACCAAATCACCACTAAAATCGGCTGGAATTACAACCGAATCCAGTTTCTTGAAATTCGCTTTATCCGTTCTGTTTAAAGCATAAACAAGACCCATTTTACTGCTGTCGGCTTCGTTCATTTTTAGCCATTCTTTTGTATTTTGAACTTGATATGAAATAGCAGAAGCCGGTTTTTTATATTCAATAACTTTTCTTTCTTTTTTATTTTCAGATAAATGTACGGTTTCGCTTTTCTTGCAAGAACCTAGTACAACCAACATCAATATCAATAGGGCATTTGCGGAGTAATATAACTTTTTCATAGCACGTATTTTTATGAAAGTAAAGTTATAAATAGGATAGGTCAAAGGCGTTACACAATTTTTTGAATTGGTTTCGGGATTTACATTTTGATATATATCAGTAGACCTGACAAGTTTTTAAAACCTATCAGGTCTACTTTGCAGCTATAAAAAGCAAATTCGACGTTTGAAATTTAAATAAGCCCTTTTATTTTTGCATGTTGCAACAAAATAATAGTCTTAGCATCGACAATTTCGCCAGATTCGATCATCGCATATGCTTCTTCAAAAGTATATTCTAAAACCTCAATATTTTCTTGTTCTGTATCAAGTCCGCCACCTTCGCTTACTTTCATGCTTTCGTCGTATTCTCCAACAAAAAGATATAAAATCTCAGTTACAGCGCCTGGCGACATATAAGTTTCAAAAACTTTTTGAATTTTGCTGATACGATAACCAGTTTCTTCTTCGGTTTCACGAATAATGGCTTGTTCCGGATTGTCTTTGTCCAAAAGTCCAGCACAAACTTCAATCATCATTCCGGATTTATTTCCGTTAAGGAAACTTGGTAAACGAAACTGACGCGTTAAAATAACTGTTTTCTTGGTTGAATTATATAATAAAATTCCAGCTCCGTTTCCACGATCATAAACTTCGCGCGTGTGGGTTTGAAGCGGGGCATTTTCTTTTTGATACGTAAACGTAACTTTGTTTAAAATATACCAATTGTCTGATAATAACTTAGTTTCTGTAATTTTAATTTCTGGATTTTTCATAAGGCGAATAAATTTGTATAAAAAAACGCTCTGATTATCAGAGCGTTTAAAAGTATTATTTTGTAATTGTTTGCTTTCTATCTGGTCCAACCGATACAATTTTGATTGGTACTTCGATTTCTTTCTCAATAAACTCAATATATTCTTTTAGCTCGCTTGGCAATTGATCATAAGTTGTCAATCCAGTTAAATCTTGTTTCCATCCTTTAAACTCTTTGTAAACAGGAGTAACGTTTTCTGGTTCAATGTTGTATGGGAAATGAGAAATGTTTTGACCTTTATAATTGTATTCAGTACAAACTTTCAAAGTTTCGAAACCAGAAAGTACGTCACCTTTCATCATCATTAATTGAGTAACTCCATTTACTTGAACAGCATATTTTAAAGCTACTAAATCTAACCATCCACAACGTCTTTGTCTTCCTGTTACAGATCCAAATTCGTTACCAACTTTTGCCATTGTAGCACCAACTTCGTCAAAAAGTTCCGTTGGGAAAG
The DNA here is from genome assembly GCF_000425445.1 of Flavobacterium denitrificans DSM 15936. Taxonomy (GTDB): domain Bacteria; phylum Bacteroidota; class Bacteroidia; order Flavobacteriales; family Flavobacteriaceae; genus Flavobacterium; species Flavobacterium denitrificans. Next base: position 44,150 of record NZ_KE384377.1, read on the forward strand.
GTCCGCTACCTACACGTGTAACATAAGCTTTGAAAATTCCGTAAACTTCTTTGATTTTGTTTGGAGCAATTCCTAAGCCAGTACAAGCTCCAGCAGCAGTAGTGTTTGATGAAGTTACGAAAGGATAAGTTCCGAAATCAACATCTAATAAAGATCCTTGAGCACCTTCACAAAGAATAGATTTACCCGCTTTTTGAGCTTGGTGCATATATTCTTCACTGTCAATGAAATCTAATTTTTTCAATTCTTCGATAGCTTCAAAGAATTCTTTTTCAAGTTCAGCTAAATTATATTGAATAGCAACATCATAAAAAGCAATCATTGCCTCGTGTTTGTCTGCTAAAGCTCTGTAACGCTCTTTGAAATCTTCTAATTCAATATCTCCAACACGCAAACCGTTTCTTCCTGTTTTGTCCATGTAAGTTGGCCCAATTCCTTTAAGAGTAGAACCAATTTTTGCTTTTCCTTTTGATGCTTCAGAAGCTGCGTCAAGCAAACGGTGTGTTGGCAAAATTAAATGTGCTTTTCTGGAAATGATTAATTTGCTTTTGATATCAAGGTTGAATTTCTCCAAACCTTCGATTTCTTTTTGAAAAACTACAGGATCGATTACAACTCCATTTCCGATGATGTTTACTGAATTTTTATGAAAAATTCCAGAAGGAATGGTTCTAAGTACGTGTTTGATTCCGTCAAATTCTAATGTATGTCCTGCATTTGGGCCTCCTTGAAAACGTGCAATAATATCATAATTTGAGGTAAGTACGTCTACAATTTTTCCTTTACCTTCATCTCCCCATTGTAATCCTAGTAATAAATCTACGGTCATTCTGTTTTAATTTGCGTTGGGACAATCTAAGTTGTCCTACTGATTATGTAGTTAATTTTTCTTTTTTTCTTTTTTGAAAGTCTACTGTTTTAAAAGACTATGAATTTGAGTTTTGCTTTTTATTTCCATAGAAATAAAGCGAGTGATTTGTAATTTCAATATCAAAAATTTCTTCAATTGTCTTTTTGATGGTTTGAATTCTTGGATCACAAAATTCGATTACCTCACCAGAATCTGTCATAATGATATGGTCATGTTGTTTATCAAAATATGATTTTTCGTAGTAAGCCTGATTTTGTCCAAATTGATGCTTTCTAACCAAAGCGCAGTCCAACAATAACTCGATCGTGTTGTATAAAGTAGCTCTACTCACACGATAGTTTTTGTTTTTCATCTTGATATAAAGATTTTCAATATCAAAATGTTCCTCGCTATCGTAAATTTCCTGAAGTATAGCATAACGCTCAGGAGTTTTGCGATGCCCTTTTTGCTCAAGATACATTGTAAATACATTTTTTACAATTTCTTGATTCTTAGTGTTGTCAGTTGAAATAAGTGTCATATCTGGCAAAGATAATTTTTTATTTTAATGAATAAAAGTTTATGGTTCAAAGTTTAACTTTCAAATTCAGAATTTAGTGGCGTCAACGCTTCTGTTTTTAAGGTTTTACATTATATTTTGTTTATCCCTGAACGAAAAGTTTATTAACATATTTATTTTGATTTGCAATAAAACTAACAAATGTTTAATTGGCTTTTGTCATAAACATATACCAGTTCCATTCCCATGTTTTTCCCTTGTCATCACTCATCGCTTGACTCCATATTGGGTTTTTCTGGTCTCTAGCATCCCAACGAAATACTTGAATAACAGCTTTTCCTTCAAAAATATCTTTAGAAAAAAAATGGCCGACATTGTTTTCAAAAGAGCCCACAACAGGTTTGTCTAAAACTCCTGTATTGGAGTCAGACCAATATATGCTCCACAATTTGGTTTTTGGATTAAACAATCGAACGGTCATTCCTTCAAAAGGTTCTCCGTCAAATGTGGCAAGAAAATTATCAATATTGCCAATTCCGTTCAGGATTTTATACATTTCCTGCGTTGATGGAAACTCAATCCATTCGGTGCAATTTGCAAAACGCTTTTTTAGTTTTTTATTTTGAATGAAAGACTTTCCCTGAAAAAAATCAAAATCATCTTTTGAAGAAGATTCAGAAGCTGTAATAATAAGTTCGCCATTTGTATCAAAATGGATTTCAGGAATTTCTAAGTTTTCATTTTCCATAAAAAAAATATTTAAGTTCTTGTTTGTTCTCTTTATGCGTAATTATTTTAAACACATAGAAACATAGGTTTTAGTTCTAAAAAAGAAGGCAAAAAGAAATTAGTTTCTAACACATAGTCTCTGTTTGTTATTAAAAGTGAAACGCCTTTTTTGCGTGTTCCAAATCTATGTTTCTATGTGTTAAAATATTTTTTATACACTCTTTAGTCGTGAATATTATGTTCGATATTCTCTTGTAACTTTATCTACGCCATCTATTTTTTTGATAGCATTAATCATTTTTTTCAAAATGGTATTGTTTTTCACAATTACCGCAACTTGTCCGTGAAAAATTCCAGCATCTGTACTCAACGAAATACTCTGAATATTCACACTCATATTGTTTGAAATTACTTTTGTCAATTGGTTGGTAAGCCCTAAAACGTCCATTCCGGTAATGTTGATAATTGCCTTAAACTCTTCCTGAGATGAATCAATCCATTTGGCGCTCATAATTCTATAAGCATAATTCGACTGCATCCCAATTGCGTTTGGACAATCTTTTTTGTGCACTTTTATTCCTTCATTTATGGTAACAAAACCAAAAACATCATCTCCAGGAATTGGGTTACAGCATTGCGAAAGCTTGTAATCAAGTTTGTCATGTTCAGTTCCAAAAACCAGCATGTCGTAGTTGCTGCTGATGACTGGTTTGTGAATATCCTCGTCTGCAGTATCTTTGTTTCTTTTGATTTTATTTTTAAAGAAATTTATAAACGAATTGCTTTTTTGTGCCGCATAATCCTTTAATTGCTGATTTTCGATTGCACCAATTCCAACTCTGTAAAATAAATCTAAACTTGTTTTTAGTTTAAAAAAGTTAACCAGCTCGTTTGTAACTTGCTCGTTTAGTGTGACTTTTAAATGTTTTAATTTTCTGGTAAGAAGTTCTTTTCCTTCTTCGCCAATTTTTTTCGTATTCTCGTTAAGAACGTTTTTGATTTTATTTTTTGCGCGAGAAGTAGTCACATATTCAAGCCAGTTCACGGTTGGTTTTTGGCTTGCCGATGTAATTACTTCAACCTGATCACCGCTTTTTAATTCATGATTTAGCGGTACTAATCGTCCATTGACACGCGTTCCTCTGGTTTTGATTCCAATTTCAGAGTGAATGCTAAAAGCAAAATCCAATGAAGTGGCACCTTTTGGAAGCGATTTTATTTCTCCTTTTGGCGTAAAGACGAAGATTTCTTTTGAATACAAATTCATCTTGAAATCTTCCACAAAATCTACTGCATTTGTTTCTGGATTTTCTAAAGCTTCGCGAAGCAAATTCAACCAAGTGTCAAGTCCGCTTTCTTCAGTAGCCCCATTTTTGTATTTATAATGCGCTGCATAACCTTTTTCCGCAATTTCATCCATACGTTCGCTTCGAACCTGAACTTCGACCCAGCGTCCTTTTGGTCCCATAACGGTGATGTGAAGCGCTTCGTAACCAGTTGATTTTGGAGATGAAATCCAATCACGCAAGCGGCTTGGGCTTGGTCTATAATGATCGGTTACAATCGAATAAATTTTCCAGGCAATGAATTTTTCATCATGTGGATCTGATTTGTAAACAATTCGAAGCGCGAATTTGTCGTAAACTTCATCGAAGCTCACATTTTGCGCACGCATTTTTCGGCGAATCGAATAAATAGATTTCGGGCGGCCTTTTATGATGTAATCGATATTTTCAGCATCAAGGGATTTTTTTAAAACGTCAGAAATGTCTTTGATGTATGCATCTTGTTCTTCCTTAGTTTCTCTGATTTTGCTTACGATGTCATTGTAAACATTTGGTTCGGTATATTTTAATCCTAAATCTTCTAATTTGGTTTTGATATTGTAAAGTCCTAAGCGATGGGCTAGAGGAGCGTAAATATAAAGTGTCTCTGATGCGATTTTGGTTTGTTTGTATTCCGCCATCGAATCCATAGTCTGCATATTATGAAGACGATCGGCCAATTTTATCAAAATCACACGCACGTCATCATTCAATGTAAGGATCATTTTTCTAAAATTCTCGGCTTGCATTGAAGCATTCAAGTCTTTTTGAACCAATGAAATTTTAGTTAAACCTTCAACCAGTTGTGCAACTTTCGGGTTAAATAATCGCTCAATTTCTTGCACCGTCATTGGTGTATCTTCAACTACATCGTGCAATAAGGCCGCGGCAATAGAGGTCGCGCCCAGACCAATTTCTGAGGCAACAATTTTTGCAACTGCAATAGGATGAAAGATATACGCTTCGCCAGATTTGCGTCTTTGTTCTTTGTGAGCATCGACAGCGACATCAAATGCTTTCCGAATTAATTTTTTATCGGCAGGTGTTAAAGTCTGATAACTTATTCGAAGTAATTCTTTGTATTCTTGCGCAATCGCTTTGTTTTCTTTCTCAATATCTATTTCTATCATAACGGCATATTCAAGTACTAAAAATACGCATTAGTTTGAATATACGCAAGGGAATAAATTTAGATTTTAGAATGCAGTCCCGAAGCCTCGGGATAGATTTTTTGCTAAAGAAAATTAAAAATTAAAAATTGAAAAGTGAAAAGTTTTAAATTAAACCTTAGAACCTTATATCAAAACCCTCTCTGACGTTTCGCCTCAAAAATTAAAATTGCAGCAGCAACCGAAACATTCATGCTGTCGATTTCGCCTTGCATAGGAATAATAATGTTTTGCGTAGCATTATCACGCCATTCTTGCGTTAGGCCAGTTGCTTCTGTTCCAACAACCAAAGCGGTTGGCGTGGTGAAGTTTTGAGTGTGATACGAAGTTGAGTTTTGCAACGTCGCACTGTAAAAATCGATGTTTTTTTCTTTTAAAAAAGAAATGATTTCTGTAGTTGTTCCAGTCGCAATTTGGTTAGTAAATAAGCAACCAACGCTAGAACGGACAATATTCGGGTTGTATAGATCGCTTTTTGGATTGGCAATTAACACAGCGTCTAATTTAGCTGCGTCTGCTGTACGTAAAACAGCTCCAATATTTCCTGGTTTTTCTAAGGATTCTACAACCAGAATTAATGGGTTTTCAGATAATTTTAAATCTGATAATTTTAGCGATTTGGTTTTGGCGACAGCCAAAATCCCCTCAGTTGTATCGCGATAAGCTAGTTTTTGATAGACTTCTTTATTGATTTCGATGATCTGAAAAGGAGCAGAAATCAGTTTGTTGATCTCTGATTCAGAAACCAATTCTGGTAAAAATAAAACGGTTTCAATTTCGTAACCGCCTTTTATGGCTAATGAAATTTCACGTAAACCTTCAATTAAAAATGTTCCGGTTTGTTTTCTGGCTTTGGATTTTTCTTGAAGTAAAACCAAAGATTTGATAAACGGATTTTGAACTGAAGTGATTTGTTTCATTTTGTTTTAAGGCTCAAAGTTGCAAAGGAGCAAAGGTACAGAGTTTTTTTCTTCCTGCAAGGTTTTTAGAACCTTGTAGGTTTAACGGTAAAGTTTTTCCGCCACGAATTACACTAATTCTAATTCGTGAAGAATTGGTGAAATTTGTGGCGGAAAAAAACTATTTCTCAAAAACTTCTTTTATCTCTTCAGTAACAGGATGGTCTGTTGTGAAATTATAGCCGAGAATTTTTGCTAAAGTCTGCGCAAATTGTTTTTGATACAATTGTGATTCCGTTTTGATTTCGCCTTTTGGAGCAATTTCTGGACCTATTGCTGCAAACCAAATTTGAGATGCTCCCTCAACATCAGAGCCATGATCTGTCCATTGTTTTTTGTTTTTGTCACCGCGACCGTGATCAACTGTGATAAATAAAGTCGTTTTGTTTTTGTATTGCGGATCATTTTGAACAAAAGTCCAGATTTCTTGAATCCATTTGTCGACTTGATTTGCTGCGTCAAGATACGAACGATATTGTCCGTGGTGCGCCCATTCATCCGTTTCTCCGTAGGCGATATAAAGTACTTTTGGCTTTTTTGTTTTAAGTTCGTCCATGGCTTGATAATGTGTGAAAACATCCAGACATTCATCATCATGAAATGGCTTGTAGGAGTTGTCACGCATTTCATTTAATAATTTTTGAGATGGAGTTGGCTTATTTCCACCAATTTTGTCAAATGCTGAAATTACTGGAAATCCGCTTCTTTCTTCATTCAAAATTCGGTCAAAAGCATCCCATGCACCAAATGCTGCAACTTTTCCTTTAATTTTGGCTTGTTTGTTCAAAAACTCCAAAACATTCACATTCGGATTTGCTTTGTAGCCGTTTGAATTTACAGCTACATCGACATTTCCGGTCATGATTTCACTATATCCAGGATAACTGAACCAATACGGATTTGCAACATCAACCTTGTTTCCAAGATCACGATTGCCATAAATTTGCCCTTTTGAAGCAATTTCCGACCAGAAAAAAGGCATTATATTTTTGCGTGAAATTTTAAAATCAGCGTTGACATATTTTTTATAAATGTAAGCACTGTCACCTTGATTGAATTTTTTATCATTGGCAATTGCCTTATCTACGCCTTTAAAAACTTCTTGCCATCTAAATCCGTCTGTTGTGATGATAATAATGTTTTCTGTTTTTTGGGCAGAACTTAAAAAGCTTGCAAAAAGGAATATTAGTAAAGATAATTTTTTCATTTTTTTTGATTTAAGATGCGAAATTGTTCATATTTACAAAATTCCTCTCGCTTTAATTTCCAAATATTTATTGATTGCGTCAAGCGTAAGATTCTCAGGTTGCGTTAAGACCGAATGAATTCCGTATTTCTTTAATTCATTGACAATTAATCGTTTTTCAAACATGAATTTTTCGGCGATTATTTTGTCGTAAACCTCTTGAATTGTGTCTGTTTTTTTGTTGATGATCGAATTCAATTCTGTGTTTTGAAAAAAGACTACAACTAACAAATGATTTTTTGCAATTCCTTTCAAATAAGGCAATTGTCGGTTCAAACCGTCCATTGTTTCGAAGTTTGTATAAAGGATAATCAAACTTCGCTGATTGATGTTTTTCTTGATATCAACATACAATCGGCTGTAATCGCTTTCAAAAAAATCAGTTTTGATATTGTATAACGATTCAAGAATCTTTTGCATTTGGGCACCTCTTTTTTCTGCAAAAACTCTGTTTTCGACCTTTTTAGAAAAAGAAAAAAGTCCGGCTTTATCTTGTTTTTTCAAAATCACATTGGATAAAACCAAAGTTGAATTTATAGCATAATCTAATAAACTCAAGCCATCAAAAGGCATTTGCATTACACGGCCTTTGTCAATTACCATGTAAACCGATTGCGATTTTTCATCCTGAAATTGGTTGACCATCAAAGCATTTTTCTTTGCAGTCGCTTTCCAATTCAGTGTTCGCAAATCGTCGCCTTGAACATATTCTTTGATTTGTTCGAATTCCATTGTATGGCCAATTCGGCGGATTTTCTTTATTCCGTATTGGAATAAATTATTCGAAAACGCCAATAAATCGTATTTTCTTAATTGAATGTAAGAAGGATACGTTGGCACCATTTGTTCATTATTAAAAGTAAATCGTCTAGAAATCAATCGCAAAGGCGATGAAACATAGATGTTCAAATGACCAAAATAATATTCCCCACGCTCTGTAGGACGTAGATCGTAACCTATTTCTTTTTGCTCAGACGCTTTTACAGTTTTGATGATTTTAAAATCACGAACTTGAAACTGCACCGGAATTTCATCAATTATTTTTACCGAAACCGGAAAAGTATAATGATTTTTCAGAATCAAATTTATCGGATTCAAGTCTCCGTTTGATAATTTTTCGGGAGTGACGCGGTCTGCTTCAAATCCTGTTTTGGTCAAGTACAAAAGCAGCATGTCCAAACCTAAAAAAGTCACCAAAATCAAAACCCCAAACCAAACTGCATCATAAATATTTGGAAAGAAAAAAGCACATACAAATAATCCTACAATGCCCGCAAGCACATAGAAAAAGAAGTTGTTGAGATATAGACTTTTTATGAATTTCATCTTTTTTAGTTTTCAGTCACGGTTTTCAGTTTCCGTTTGCAGTTTTGAACTGTGACTGCAAACAGAGACTGAATACTACTTATCGCGGAATCTCGACTGTTTCAATAATCTGTTTGATAATTTCAGAACTTGTAATTCCTTCCATTTCTCTTTCTGGAGCGACGATAACACGGTGCTGTAAAACCGGAATTGCAGCTTCCTTGATATCTTCTGGAGTAACAAAATCGCGTCCGCGGATGGCGGCAAAACCTTTAGCAGCATTTAAAATAGCGATAGAAGCACGAGGCGATGCACCCAAATATAAAAAGGCATTTTCACGCGTATTAACTACAATTCTGGCAATATATTCTAATAAATTTTGCTCCACTCTGATTTGTTTTATCAGAGCCTGATATTGTTTAATTTCTAAAGCAGAAAGTACAGACTTTATAGCTTCTAATTTGCCATGATTTTCCAATAAATGTTCACGCTGGATAATGAGGATTTCTTCATTTAATTTTGGATAATCAACAGCTATTTTGAATAAAAAACGGTCTAATTGTGCTTCAGGCAAACGATATGTTCCTTCTTGCTCAATTGGATTTTGAGTTGCAATTACCAAAAACGGCGCATCTAATTGGTAAGCTGAACCATCAATTGTAATTTGTCGCTCTTCCATAACTTCAAAAAGTGCTGCCTGCGTTTTTGCCGGCGCACGGTTGATTTCGTCAATTAAAATTAAATTAGAGAAAATAGGTCCCTTTTTGAATTCAAATTCTGAGCTTTTCAAATTAAAAATAGAAGTTCCTAAAATATCTGATGGCATCAAATCTGGTGTAAACTGGATTCGGCTAAAATCAATATTCACCGTTTTTGCCAATAATTTTGCAGTGATAGTTTTGGCAACACCCGGAACTCCTTCCAACAAAACATGTCCGTTAGACAAAATAGCAACCAAAAGCTGATCGACCATTTTATGTTGTCCAACAATTACAGTTTCAATCTCTTTTTTAATGGCATTAACGTGCTCTAATAGCGGTGTTAAATTTATTCTAGTTTCAAAATTCACATTTTCGTTTGTGATTTCGTTTTCTGCGATGCTATTTTCGTCCATATTTTGGTATGTTTTCTTTTTGTGAATTTCGGTTAAAAATACTAATGTATAACTTTTTCGATTGCATTATTGATTCTGATTAAATCTTCTTTAAGACTTCCGTGGTAACTCTTTCGGTGTTCATTGATCAAAAAAACAAGTTCCTCAATATCGGCAATGTTTTTTCCAGTTTTATGATGTAACTTTTTAATAAAATCAGCATCAAGTTTTGTGGTATCAATCAAATATTCGTTTCGTATTTTTTCAAGGAAAAAAATGATTTTCTTGTCGATAATATTGGTATGATCACCTTCTTGATAATATAAATTCCCGATTGTTTTTGTAAAATCGACGGTCAAATTGACCAACGGTTTTACAATTGGAACAATACGCTGTTTTCTTTTTGCATTGAAAAAAATGAAAATCAAGATTCCGATAATACTTAGTAAATAAGCCCACTTTAAGCCCGGCTGACTGTAAATGTAACGCAGTGGAGAACCAGAAATGGATTCGTTATTTTGCCCTTTGGTGTACCAAAAAACATCCCCTTTTGGAATTTGCGACAATACTTTTTCAGCATATTGATAATGATTGTCTTTGAGCAAATGATAATTTGTAAAAGCTGCCGGTTGCGTATGCAGATAAAAATAGCCTCCGTTGTAGCGAACCTTTATGAAATTAATGTGTTTTTCATTTTTTGCCGTGCTTTGATAACCCAAAACTGTAGTTTCAGCGGTGTCGATTTTAGAAAAGTAATCTTCTACAGACTGCTTAAAAATGTATTTTTTGTTGCTCGCATTTGGATTTGCCATCCAAATTGAAGTCTTATGAAATGGCTTTAAATCATTTTGAATGTCCAATTTTAAGCTGTCCAATAAAATTTGCGGAAAATTTCTCATGCTTAAAAAAGCATTATTGCCTCTTGAAACAAAATAAAATAGTTCTTTTACAGACTGTTCGTCAATTTCATTTTGGGCTGCAATGTTCAAAAAAGTGCCTTTAATTCGGTAATCTTCAACTAAAGTATCTGCATTATATTGAGAATCCAAGTACTCATAAGGTGTTGTGGCGGAAATCCTTTCGATTTTTTGATTTTTTAAAAGACCTTTGATTTCTTTATCAAAAATATACAAACCGTACGGAATTTTGTCATGTACAGAAAACGTTGGACGCCAGTCAATTGGTTTTGATTGTCCTTTGCTTGTGAGTAAAATCAAGCCAAATATAAAAACCAGAATACCTATGTATATTTTAATAGTTTTATCCATGGCTAAAGGTTTTTATGGCTGTTTTAAAACGGTTTTGGGCTTTTAGAAAAATAGGCTCATTAATGTCAAATTCGCCGTACCAAATGTAATTGTATAAATACGATAAATAAGTAAACTCTTCTTTATGCAAGGGGCTTTGAATCTCGTATAAGTAATCTGAATTTGTTTTTTCAATATCCCATTCGATATAATTATTTTGTGCCATCACTTTCAGCAACCACAAATAATAATAACGAATCGCAATTCTTTTTTGACCAGATTCAATATTTTCTGCAATCAGTTTTTCGAAATCTAAAAGATGTATATTCTTTTCGGCATCAGAATAGTAAATGGTTCTTTTTTGTGCATTTTTGCCGAAAATCCATTGTCCTTCCTTATTGATTAATGCTTTTACAATCAAGAAAATAACAATTATAACAACTATAACAGCCAATGTTTTAAATAGAATGGCAACAAAATTCACAGAAGCTTGCGGATTGCTAAAAGTGAATATTTTGCTAAGTACGCGCGCAAGCCATTCTTTGAAATCATCCCAAAATGTTTTTTCTGGAGTTTTGGTTTCGTAAACAAAATCAGCGCTTTTGTATTTTTCTTTGAAATCTTTATCAAAAGTTTTCGGCGCTATTGTTGCCGAATCAATTTGAATGTCTTTTTCGGTATATTTAATAGATTCGATTTTTGGTGGTTCTTCTGTCACAAGAGAATCCTGTGCATTTGAAAAACTGCAACAAAAAGCAAAAAATAAAATGAAGAAAATTTTATTCATTATGGTCTCCGAATTAATCTAATTTAGGCTGATAATTGTTGTGTTTTTTTGTGAACGATGAAAGGATAAACCAAATAGTAAAATGAAATTATTCCTAATGTAAATAAGATGATAAAACTGCTTAGCCAATTTGGCATATCAATCGAATATCGCGTTATAAAACCCTCCAGAAATCCTGCACCAATTGTAAAAGGAAAAGTACTCAAATAGATTTTAAAACTATTTTTGAATCCAATTTTAAAAGAATTTATTCTAGAAAATGTCTTTGGAAATAAGATTGAGGCACCTAAAATGAATCCGGCTGCAGTTTCGATTACAATTCCAAAAATCTCCATGGCGCCGTGAATCCAAATTCCTCTAACGCTTTTCCAGAAAACGCCTTGCTCATAAAAGAAATACTGAAACGAACCCAGCATAATTGAGTTGTACATGCAAATGTAAAAAGTTCCAATCCCAGCAAAAATGCCAAAAAAGTAGCATTTTGCACCAACTAACAGATTGTTCATTGTAATGGCAATAAAACTTCCCCAATTGCTTCCAGAACCATAAACGGCCATTGGATTTCCTTTTTTGATGTTTTCCAAAGTTTCGTTTACGTACTCATCGCTAAGAATAAGGCGAACAAAATTAGGATCATATTTTGCCGAAATCACGCCAATGCAAACTGTTACAGTAAATAAAATGAAAGCATAAATCAAATACCGTCTGTACTGGTAAACAAGCAACGGAACTTCAGTTACAAAAAATTCTACAACTTTATTTTTCTCGGTTCTTTTTGTTTTATAAATCTTCTGATAAATTTGTGATGCAAGATGATTTAAGTAAATAACTGTTTTACTTTTAGGATAATACGTTTGCGCATACGACAAATCATTCATCATTTGAATGTATAAATTGGCTAATTCATCAGGATTTTTTTTAGCTTTACCCGAAATAGCTAGCTCAAATTCCAGCCATTTTTCTTTATTTTGTTTTATGAAGGCGATTTCTCTCATTGCAGGCTAAAATATAAAATATGTCAGAATTATCTATTAACACAACACAAAATGTTAAAATAAATTTTATTGCGGCTTCTGTAGGAGAGCGCTTAGGAGCTTATTTTATTGATGCAGCGGTAAAGATTTCTTATATTCTTATCGTTTATTTTATCTTTTTTTATTGGCTAAAGCTTGGTCTTTTGATCAATAATTTAGATAGCTGGTCAGAACGAGCTATAATGTCGCTTTTTGGTCTTCCACTAATGTTTTATTCGCTTGCTTTAGAAAGTATTTTTGAAGGACAATCAATCGGAAAAATATTGCTTAAAATAAGAGTGGTTAAAATTGATGGCTATCAAGCCGGTTTTGGTGATTATTTGATTCGTTGGTTTTTTGGAATAGTTGATTTTTTTATTCCGCCACTATATGGATTTGTGGCATTGATTACGGTTATATCAAATAAAAAATCACAACGTTTTGGCGATATGGCGGCAGGCACAGCTGTGATTACTTTAAAAAGCAAAATCAATATTAGTCATACGATTTTAGAAGATATTGGAACAGCTTATGTACCAACATACCCATTGGTTATCAAATTATCTGACAATGATATGCGAATCATCAAAGAAACTTTCAAAAAAGCGGTTGCTAAAAACGACTTCGAAATTATCTATAAATTAGTTGCAAAAATTGAAAGCGTAACCGGAATTAAAAATCAATCTGGGAATGGAAGCGATTTTATCAGAGTGATTTTAAAAGACTATAATTTCTATACTCAAAATATGTGATTTTTTGAAAGATTTCTTTTGAAAATGAATGCCCTAGCCCTGATGGAAGCGGCATCCTTTTTACTGCTTCTTTAGCAGGAAAAAGATACAGCGGACAGCAGGAACAGCTCCTTAAATATTGTGTTATTTTTCAAACAATTTTTGTCATTTAATTCCTGTTTCGAAAGATGATTTGTTAACTTTGTTTTGAGGCAAAATAATGTTTTTGCTTTGAAATCGAAAACGAATTATATAACAGCCTGAAAAATGGGGATCTAAATTTAATCAAGATGAGAATTAAAAATGTTTTTGCTACGATTTTAATGTTATTTCTATGTGTTGCTGTTTTCGCTCAAGGCGGCAAAAAGTTAGATAAAATTATAAAAAGAGATTATCAGATTATTGAATGTACGGTTGCTAAAATATCTGATAAAACTGTTGAATATTCTTTGCCTGGCGAAACTGTGGTTATTGTTTTAGATGTTTCGCAGATTGCAAAAATTGATTTTGCAAGCGGGCGTTCCCAAACTTTTGATGTTACGCCGTCAAGTTCGGCACCAGACAATTCAGGGCAAAGTGTTGTTTCTGGCGAAATTAAACCCAATACCATTGCTGTTTTGCCGGTTCCATATGTCAATGCAGACAATCAGCAAGGATCTGAAGATATGGCAAAGTTTGCGCAAAACGATTTGTATAATAAATTACTCGATAAATCGGCAAACATTTTGCCGCTGACCGTTCAAGATTTAAGAGTTACAAACAGTTTATTGCACAAAGCTGGAATCGACCATAATAATGTCGACGAAACACCAATTGAAGATTTGCAGAAAATACTGGGCGTTGACAATATTATAGCCGCAAAAGTTTCTTTTACAATTGGTACGGGAACAACGGCAACAACTTACAACAGTGGAAATGCAAAAGTCAGTAACAATAATAAAAAAGTGACCACAAACGATTATTCAACTACGACAGCAAATAATCAGCAATATTATTACTATACGGTTTATTTTGATATGTATAAAAACGGATCTAAAATTTATTCGCAAACGCGTAAACCATTTTTGGCCGTTAAAGACAGCTGGATGGAATCTGTTCAATATTTGCTGAAAAGAAGCCCAATTTACATGAAAAAATAATGGTTAGAATGGAAAAATTTAAATCTAAAATTGACCTGTGGCTGGTAGTGCTCTTAGTTTTAATTTTCGGATTCCAATTGACACAGTTAGCATCTGGTCAAAAGTGGGCAACTTTTATTTTTACACTTTCAGTATGTGCTTTTATTGTTCACTTGTTTGCAAATACGTTTTATGAGATCGAGAACGATAAACTTAGAATTAAATCTGGTTTTTTGGTTAACTCTTTGATTGAAATTAAAAACATAAAAAAGATTTCTGAAACTTTTAATGTTATGAGTTCGCCAGCACTTTCGTTGGACCGAATAGAAATTTTTTATGGAAAAAACAATTCGATATTAATTTCTCCAAAAGACAAAAGCGGATTTTTTGAAGCAATAAAAAGCATAAATCCTGAAGTAGAAATAGTATTAAAAAAGAAGAAAAATTAATTGTAGTCTTTGCAAATAAAACCTTTGTAACTTTGCTACTTTGTAACTCTGCACCTTAAAAAGAAATGTTCCACATATTAGATCTTATCGGTACGATGGCTTTTGCCATGTCTGGGGCTTTAACGGCAATGCATAAAAAACTGGATCCGTTTGGGGTTTTTATTATTGCGTTTGTAACGGCAGTTGGCGGCGGAACACTTCGCGATGTTTTGATAGGAAGAACTCCTGTGGGATGGATGCGAGACATGCAATATGTTTATGTGATAATTATAGGTTATTTTTTAGCTATAATTTTCAGAAAAAGTTTTGACAAACTTCGAACTTCATTGTTTCTTTTTGATACGATTGGTCTTGGTGTATTTACTTTAATAGGTTTGGAAAGAGGGCTTTTGACAGGACTTCATCCTACAATTTGTATCGCCTTAGGAACTATGACGGCTTGTTTTGGAGGTGTTATTAGAGATATTCTGTGCAACGAAATTCCGAATGTTTTTAGAGAAGAAATCTACGCAACAATCTGTATTTTAGGAGGAATCGTTTTCTTTGGTTTACGAAAATTAAATCTGAACGATGATGTTTTGTATCTCGTAACTTCAATGGTTATAATCGTTGTAAGGTTAATGGCGGTAAAATACAAATGGCATTTAAAAGCATTTGATCATAAATAAATCTATGCCATATTTCATTAAAAAATACAATCAAAATGATTACAGCACATGGAACGATTTTGTTGCAAAAGCCAAAAATGCAACTTTTTTGTTTCATCGCGATTTTATGGAATATCACAAAGATCGATTTGCGGATTTTTCGCTTTTAGTTTTTGAAAATGAAAAACTTAAGGCAATTCTGCCAGCAAATTTCAAAGGAAATTCAGTTTATTCACATCAAGGACTTACTTATGGAGGTTTGGTTTTTTCTTCCAAATTGAAAGCAAAAAAAGCAGAAGAAATTATAGATGCTGTTTTGTTTTTTTTGAAAGAAAACAAAATTAAAACCTTTCATTATAAGCCAATTCCGTCTTTTTATTTTTTAGAAGGAAATCAGGAAATGGACTTTTTTTTGTTTAAAAGAAATGCCATTTTAGAAAAAAAAGAAATGAATTTGGCAGTTGATTTAAAATCGCCTTTTCATATTTCGAAAAGCAAAATGAAGCATTTCAGAAGAATTGAAAATCTTGATTTGGATATTATCGAAGAGCAAGAATTTCAGCCTTTTTGGCAAAATGTTTTAGAACCTAGATTGCAGGAAAAATTCAAAACAAAACCCGTTCATACTTGCGAAGAAATTACTTTTTTAAAACAACGATTTCCCGAAAGAATCAAACAATACTCCGTTTATCAAAACGACGAAATTATCGCCGGAATAACTATTTTTGAAACGGATAATGTTGTGAAATCACAATATGGAGCTACTTCTGAAAAAGGTGAAAAAGTAAGAGCTTTGGATTTTCTTTTTATCAACTTGATTCATAAATACAAACGAAAAGGGAAACACTTTTTTGATATGGGAATCGTAAATTCAGTTGATGAAAAAGACTATAATGCTGGGCTTTTGCAACAAAAAGAAGAATTAGGTTGCACGGTGTATAATCAAGATTTTTATAAAATCGATTTATAATACTAAAACTAATAGGTTTTAAAAACCTATTAGTTTTTTATAGAACAAAATAATTATGATACCATTTCTAGACCTAAAAAAAATTAACGAACCGTATGAAACTGCATTTCAGGAAAAACTGAAAGAAGTTTTAGAAAACGGCTGGTATATTTTAGGGAAAGAAGTCGAAATTTTTGAAAAGGTTTTCGCCGAATATTGCCAAAAAAAATATTGCATTGGAGTAGGGAATGGTTTCGATGCCTTGGTTTTGATTTTTAAAGGATATATCAAACTCAGGAAACTCAAAAAAGGCGACGAAGTAATAGTTCCTGCTAATACGTATATTGCTAGTATTTTGGCCATTTTGCAAGCTGATTTGGTTCCGGTTTTGGTTGAACCAAGATTAGAAACCTACAACATAAATACGGATTTGATTGAAGAAAAAATCACTTCAAAAACAAAAGCCATTTTAGCGGTTCATTTATACGGACAATTGTGCGAGATGGACAAAATAAATGAAATTGCAGGAAAGCATAATTTGATTGTTGTAGAAGATTGCGCGCAATCACATGGAGCAATTAACAATCAACAATTAATAATTAATAATTTAAAATTGACGCAAGCTTTCAGCTTTTATCCTGGAAAAAATCTGGGTTGTCTTGGCGACGGCGGGGCAATAACTACAAATGATTCGGAATTGGCAAAAGTGCTTTTTTCGCTTCGGAATTATGGTTCAGAGAAAAAATATCACAACGAATATATTGGGGTAAATTCCAGATTAGACGAATTGCAAGCTGGTTTTTTAAACTTGAAATTACCGAATTTGGATTCGGATAATGAAAAACGAAAAGAAATTGCAAAACGATATTTATCTGAAATTAAAAACGAAAAAATAATTTTGCCTTCTTGGGATTTATCTGAAAATCATGTTTTTCATTTGTTTGTTATTCGAACCAAAAACAGAGAAAAATTACAAAATTATTTAGCTCAAAATAATATTCAGACGGTTATTCATTACCCAATTCCGCCACATAAACAAAAAGCATTTTTGGAGTGGAATAATTTGTCATTTCCAATTACTGAAAAAATCCATAACGAGGTTTTAAGTTTGCCTTGTAATCCTGTTTTGGCAAAAACTGAAATCGATTTTATTATTGAAATTTTAAATCAGTATTAAAATCGTGTCTGATAAAAAATCATATCAGCAAATTTTAAAAATGACTTCACTTTTTGGTGGCGTTCAGTTTTTTTCTATTCTAATTTCTGTAATTCGAACGAAATTAATTGCCGTTTTTATCGGGCCTGCAGGAATGGGAATTATTGCTTTGCTGCATTCGACTTTGGGTGTTTTGAGCAGTATTTCTGGATTTGGAATCGAAACGAGCTCGATAAAGAATATTTCTGAAAATTATAAAAATGACGATTTAAGCACGGTTTCCAAAACCATTCAAATTGTCAAAAAAATAGTGTTTTTTACTGGAATTTTTGGAATGTTTTTGACTTTAGCTTTTTCAAAAATGCTGAGCATCATAACTTTTGGAGATTCAAGTCAGACTTTTTCTTTTGCGATTCTTTCGGTTACGATTTTGTTCAAGCAATTAAGTTCTGGGCAATTGGCGGTTTTGCAAGGTTTGCGGTCTTTTCGTTTTTTGGCAAAAGCCAATTTATTCGGAAACTTATTTGGATTGCTTTTTTCAATTCCGCTTTACTATTTTTTAGGAATCGATGCTATTCTTCCAACGATTATAATCGCTTCATTCTCAGCTTTAGTTTTTTCATTTTATTATTCAAATAAAGTAAAAATTGAAAAGGAAAAAGTAAATAATTCAGTCTTGTTTTCAGAAGGGAAACTGATTGTTAAGTTAGGTTTTATGCTTACAATTAGCAGTGTTTTAACGCTTTTGTCGACATACTTGCTTCAAATTTATATTGGAAAAACTGGAGGACTGGAACAAGTTGGTTTTTACAACGCCGGATTTACTTTGCTGAATTCTTATGTCGGAATTATTTTTACGGTCATGAGTACGGATTATTTTCCAAAACTAGCTTCAATTAATTCTGATAATAAAAAAGTTAGAGAAAGCGTTGAACAACAAGCTTTTATTTCAATTTTGATCATTACGCCCATTATTGCTTTATTTTTGGCGTTAAGCCCAATAATTGTCAAAGTAATTTATACTGATAAATTCGATGCCATTTTGCCTATGATTGCAATCGGGATTTTGGGAATGCTTTTTCGCGCCGTTTCGTGGTCCATTGGATTTATATTGATTGCAAAAGGCGATTCGAAAATGTTTGTAAAAACTGCAATTGGTTTTAATGTTTTGTTTCTGATAATGAATATTGCGGGTTATTATTTTTACAGTTTAGAGGGTTTAGGTTTCAGTTTTTGCCTTTACTTTTTTTTCCATTTTATCGGATTGAAAATCATCACTAAAAACAGATATAATTTCTACTTTGAAAATGATTTTTACAAAATATATTTTGTTTGTTTTCTAATTTGTATTTCAGCATTTTTAATCAAATATATCGAAATTTCAATTTTGAAGTATAGTCTGATGACTCTCGCTGTTTTGATTTCGTTTGCTTTTAGTTTATACCAAATCAATAAAAAAATAGATTTAAAAGAAATATTTACGTCATTTGCTGAAAGAAAAAAAGATAAAAATGATTAAAAGCAGTTACAGAAAATGCCGTACTTTTTATCACAAACTCAAGTTTTACTGTTCGGTAAACTGGACTAAAACCTTGTATTTTAATTTTAAGAAATTTCCTTTTCAAACGGCAAAAAAACTTCCAATTTTCTTTTATAAAAGAGTAAAGTTTACTTCAATTTCAGGTGAAATTCAAATCGACGGAAAAATCCAAAAAGGAATGATTGGTTTCGGTCAGCCTTATGAATTAAACACAGTTCATCGCGGAATTGCAGAAATCAATATTCAGGGGAAATTAATTTTTAAAGGAAAATTTCAATTCGGGAAAGATTATTTTCTTTTTGTTGGCGAAAATGCCGTTTGCGAATTGGGAAATATGTCCTCAATGGCTTCAAACGCCAAATTGATTTGTCTGGAAAAAGTTATTTTAGGAAATTATGTTCGCTTAGGCGCTGAGAGCCAAATTATTGATACCAATTTTCATGATATGATTGATACTGTTACTGGTGAAAAACAGCAAAAAACAGGGCCAATTTTTATAGGAAACTATAATTTTAGCGGAAGCAGAATTTCGATTATGAAAAACACTAAAACACCTGATTTTTGTACTATTGCAACAAATAGTTTTTGCAATAAAGATTATACTTCGTTGGGAAATACTATTTTAATTGGAGGAATTCCCGCAAAATTAATCCGAACAAATATTTCGCGCGATTGGGAAGGAGAAAAAGAACAATTGGAAGATTTTTTGACAATCTAAAAATGATTTGAACGCTCATAAAACGGATTTAATCCGCGTCTTCTCAAAAGCGAATCAGTAAAATCAGCGTTCTATTATAATATTGATGCGTTGTTTTATTTCCAGTAAAATGTATTTAAAAAGCAATTTATAATCGGAAGTTTTGTACGCCAAAATCATTTCATAATGGATGCGTTTCAAAATGGCTTTATGTTCTTCCTTTGTGCGATTTAATTGAATTGCTTTTTTGATGATTAAATACGTGGAGTAATTTATTCTTTTTGCTCGTGCATCTTTTTTAAGAAAAAAATGAGTTCCCAAAGAGTTTGTTGAAATTCGTTTTTGAATCAAAATTTCATCAATATAATCAACATCAAATTTTCGCGAAGCCCGAATCCATAAATCTAAATCTTCGTAAGCCAGATTTTCGTCATAACCATTCAAATCATCAAAAACCGATTTTTTAACCATTGAAGAAACAGAGCAAATACTGTTTCCACCTGAAATTACGCTTAAATAAATATCTCCGGTTTTTCGATTTTCAATGGTTTTTTTATTTGAGTCAACTGGAAAATAATACGAATCATGTTGGTTGTTTTCAGTAATTAATTCGGCATTTCCGTAAACAATTCCGAGGTTTTTAAATGTATTTTCCTGAAAAGCTTTTATTTGTAATGAAACGGAATTTGGAAGCAAAACATCATCGCAGGCCAGATCAATTATATAATCGCCTTTCGCTAGTTTTAAAGCTTTGTTGAAAGATTTTGTACTTCCTAAATTTACTTCGTTTTCAATAAACTGAATTTGAGGATAATCAATCAGGAATTTTTTGATGACATTTCTGGAATTATCAGTGCTAAAATCATCAACAATAATAATTTCACTGGCAGAATAATCTTGGTTCAGCGCAGACAATAAACTCTCCACAACAAATTTTTCGTGATTGTAGCACAAGCAAATAATCGTCACTAATGATTTATCCTGCATATTGTTTTAAAGCGTTATATTTGAATACGAAAATAAGAAATCAAGAATGATATTGTCTCACAAAAAAAAGAAAATCGCTTTAATTGGTTATCGTCTAAGCGGAGGCGGAAGCGATAAAGTGATGGCAAATTTGTCGCTTTTTTTTGAGAAGCATGGTTTTGAAATTGACATTATTATTGTTTTGGACGAAGTCAATTTTCCTTATTCGGGAAAACTGGTTAATTTGGGCTTGTTGAAAAATGAAAGTAACGGTGTTTTTAATAAAATTAAGCGTTTACAGGCTTTACGGACGTATTTAAACGAAAATCATTTTGACTTTATAATCGATTTTAGATTTCGAACCAAAATCATTCAAGAACTTATTCTTGCCCGATTTATTTATAATACTAAAACCGTTTTTACAGTTCATAGTTTTTTGATCGATCATTATATGCCTAATAATTCTTGGTTGACACGTTTGATGTACAATCATTGTCTGGCAAATGTTGCAATTACAGACGAAATGAGGGTTTTGATTGAGAAAAAGCATCGTTTAGAAAATGTTGTCCTGATTCACAATCCGGTAAATTTAGAGGAAATTCAGCGAAAAAAAGATGAGGAAATTGAATTTGATTTTGATTTTATAATTGCTGTCGGACAATATGAAAATGATATAAAGCAATTTGACAAACTCATTTTCAGTTATGCAGAATCGGATTTATTTGCGAAGAAAATTCATTTAGTCATTCTTGGAAATGGAGATGAAACAAAACTTCAAAAAGTAATTTCAGATAGCCAAATTCATGATTTTGTGCATCTCTTAGGGTATCAAAATAATCCGTTTAAATATTTGAACAAAGCTAAATTTCTAGTTTTGAGCAGTAAAAATGAAGGTTTTCCGAATGTGATTTTAGAAGCTTTGGCTTGCGAAATTCCAGTTGTTTCTTTTGATTGCGATTTTGGTCCGCGCGACATGATTTCTTCTTTTGAAAATGGAATTTTAGTCGAAAATCAAAATTGGCTAAAGTTGACCGAAGCGATGAATTTATTGGTTTCAGATAAAGTTTTGTTGCAAAAATGCAAAGAAAATTCTTTAAAAAGTATTCAACCTTTTCTACTGGAAAATATTGGAAAACAATGGCTAAATTTGTTGCAAGAACATTAAATATATGACAACACTTCACGATATTTCATTGCTGAAAATTCCGGTTGTAGAAGACTTGAGCGGTAATTTGGCTTTTATTCAAAATGGCGTTTTGCCTTTTGAATTCAAACGTGTTTATTACCTTTTTGATGTTCCTAGCACTGCTTTTCGCGGCGGGCATTCGCACATAAATCAGCATGAAGTTTTGATTGCCTTGAGTGGAAGTTTTGAAGTGATTGTAAACGACGGAAAAGAAAAAAAAAGCTATTTGCTCAACAAACCGAATGTTGGTTTGCATTTGCCAAAAGGAATCTGGCGCGAACTTGAAAATTTTTCTTCGGGTTCGGTTTGTCTTGTTTTGGCTTCAGATATTTTTGAAGAGGCTGATTATATTCGGGATTATGAAACTTTTCTGAATTCTAAAAAATGAAGCTTCTTTATATTGTTCCCAAAATAAAAAATGCCGGCGGAGTTGCGCGCGTTTTGTCGATTAAGGCGAATTATTTTGTTGAACATTTCAATTATGAAGTTCATATTTTATCTCAAAATGAAGAAAATGACTTGCCTTTTTATGAATTCAATTCAGAGATTTTTTTTCATAATATGATTTTAAAAGGTAACGCTTTTCAGTTTTTAAAATCATATAAAAATCAAATAAATTGCGCTATTCAGGAAATCAAACCAGACGTAATTTTAGTTGCCGATAATGGCTTGAAAGCTTATATTTTTCCTTTTTTGATAAAGACAAAAAGCCCGATTGTTTTTGAATCCCATGGTTCTAAGTTTATTGAAGAAAATCCGTCAAAATCTGATTTTTTAGCGAAGTTTATTTCAAAAATAAAATATCGATTTAAAGATTTTGGGATCAAAAAGTATAATAAAGTTGTGGCTTTGTCTAAAGCAAATTTGAAAGAATGGAATGTTGAAAATGGGATTATAATTTCAAATCCTTCCTGGGTTCAAACTGAAATTTACTCTGATTTAAAGCATAAAAAAGTGATTGCGATAGCCCGGAATTCTTATGAAAAGGGACTAGATAAGTTATTGCATATTTGGAAAGAAGTTACAAAAAAACACCCAGACTGGATTTTAAATGTTTATACAGATGATTTTGATTGCCTAAACAGTAAAGTTTGTGATTTAGGAATTGCATCAACTGTTTTTGTCTGCGGTTTTGTCAAAAATATTGAGGATAAATATCTAGAATCTTCGATTTATGCAATGACATCAAGATCAGAAGGCTTTCCGATGGTTTTGCTTGAAGCAATGTCCTTTGGTTTGCCTTGTATTGCGTTTGATTGCCCAACAGGGCCGAGATCGCTAATCAAAAATGAAGAAAATGGTTTTTTAATTCCGAACCATGATTTTGAAAAATATGTTGCAAAACTTTCTATTTTGATAGAATGCGAAGATATAAGAATAAAATTGGGTAAAAATGCCAAGCAAGTTTCTGATAATTATTCGGTTGAGAAAATAATGGGGAAATGGAAAAATTTTCTTGAAGAATTGTAGTTCGACCGTCCTGCAAGGTTTCCAAAACCTTGTAGGTATAATATTTTTTCAAAATCTAACGCATTTTAAACCTACAAGGTTTTGGAAACCTTGCAGGAAATTCCGAGTTATTTTGTTGAATTAAGAACACAAAAATAGCCCAATTTATAAAGATCAAAATAGAATAACGAAGGATTTTCAGAAAGTAAATTTTGTTCTATTCTTTTTCTGTTTTTATTGAAAACAAATCTTGTAAAACCAATTAATTTCAAACTTTTAAGAAGTTCAAAAGCTTTAATTATTTTGCTTTCTTCCGAAGAAATTTTTCCAGAATTATAAAGAAAAACCAAGTTTTCTAAAGCTGTTTTTGTCTTATTTAAAAACACTTCCGAAGTTTCTAGACTCAGATGAAAAGTTGAGTTTTCGATTTTAGATACTTCAAAATGATTCTTTTTTAAAACTGAGAAAAAAAGCAAATCTTCATAGCCGTATTTTGTAATTTCTTCATCAAAAGAGAATTGAAGAAAAACGTCTTTTTTGATTAATAAATTGGAACTTAAAATTGCCGAAGTTTCTCTTTCTCGGCCATAAATCCATCGTAAAAGTTGTTTTTTTTGAGGTTTCTTATCTTCATAAATAATCCCGCCAAAAACTACTTTTTCATTGGAATTTGAAATTGCAGAAATATAGTCTTGAATAAAATTATTTTCTTTCGGAAATGTATCGCAGTCTAAAATTAAAAGCCAATTGTATTTTGCTTTTTGGGCTAGCGAATTGATGTTTTTTCCTCTTCCTAAATTGGTTTTATTTGCAAAAAATGAACAATTCGGGAAAGAATTAATTTCTTGGTTTTGAAGGTTTTCAATCGAATTAGATGCGTCGTCCTGACAAAGAATTTCAAAAGTAATTCCGCACGAATTGCACTGTTTTACAAGTTCGTTAACGAGCGGTAAAACAGCATAATTATAAACCGGAATTAATATGGAAAGCATTACACGCTTCTTTGCACCACTTCGAAGATTCTTTCGTCCTCACATTTTAATGTTTTTGATGGGAATTTCATCAATAATGCATAATCGTGAGTCGCCATGATAACAGTTTTACCATTAGCATTGATGTTTTTCAATACTTCTAAAACCTCTGAACTTGTTTGCGGATCAAGGTTTCCTGTAGGTTCATCGGCAAGGATAAATTCTGGATCGTTAAGCAACGCTCTCGCAATCGCAACACGTTGTTGTTCACCTCCAGAAAGCTGGTGAGGCATTTTGTTCAAGAAGTCTTTCATTCCAACTTTATTCAAAACTTCGTCGATTTTGTGCTCCATTGCTTCTTTTTCTGTCCATCCAGTTGCTTTCAAAACAAAAAGCATATTGTCTTTTACAGAACGGTCTGGAAGCAATTTAAAGTCTTGAAACACAATGCCAATTTTACGTCTCAAATACGGAATGTCGTTTTCTTTTAAAGTTGCCAAATCAAATTCAACAATATGTCCTTCTCCCTCAAGTAAAGGCAAATCAGCATATAAAGTTTTTAAGAAACTACTTTTCCCAGAACCCGTTTTTCCAATAATATAGATGAATTCGCCATGCTGAACATCTAAATTAATGTGAGAGATAATTTTTCTTCCTTCTTGATATATAGTGACTTCTTTAAGAGATAGTACGGTTTGTGACATAATAAAATTGATTTGAATGGTAAAAGTAATAAGATAACGATTGGATTCAAAATAAATTTCAATCATTTCTTAAGAAAAATTCTAGAAAACGAAATGGGAATTTTAACCACATAAGTAATAATAAGTTTATTTTGGTAAATGATGTAAGCCATTTTTTATTTACTAAAGCTTATATGAATTTGAAATAAAAAACAGATTATGAAAACCGCTAGCTTATAATTACTTATATGACTTATATGGTTTAAAAACGTTTTTTATTGGTTTCTAAATTATGCTCTGTTAAAGATTTTTTTATAATAAAAGCTGGAAACGTTTCGTTATAAACGGTATAAAATGATAAATTTGAATACTAAATAAAACTAAAATGCGTAGACTTTCCTGGTTCTTTTTACTCCAAATTATTCTTATTTCGACCACGGTTTCGGCACAAAAATCAGCTATATATACTTACGAATTAAAGAATTTTGATAAAGCAGTGGCTTTATACAATGACAAACAATATGCATCGGCGCAGCATATTTTTGAATATGTAAAAAATAATACGGCACCAACTGAAGAAGTAAAATCAGATTGTGCTTATTATATTGCAAATTGCGCCATTAGAACCAATCAGCCCAATGCTGATGCGTTGATGGAAAAGTTTGTGGATGATTATCCAACAAGTACCAAACAAAATCAGGCTTATATTGAAGTGGCACAATATTTCTTCGAACAAGGAAATTATCCAAAAGCTTTGCTATGGTTTGACAAAGTGGATGAAAGTTATATGAGCAAATCTGATTCGGATAAATTTAATTTTCAAAAAGGATACAGTTATTTCAATGCCAAAAAGAAAAAGGAAGCAACAACGTATTTTAATAAAGTCGTAAATTCACCTGAATATGGTTCTCAAGCCAAATATTATTTAGGTTTCATGGCTTATGAAGGCGATGATTACAAAGAAGCAACTAAATATTTTGACGAAGTTTCAGGCGAAGAAAAATACAAAGAAAAGCTTTCGTATTATCAAGCCGACATGAATTTCAAATTAGGAAATTTCCAAAAAGCAATTGATTTGGGCCAAAAAGCGATGTCGAAATCAAATGAAATTGAAAAATCAGAATTGAATAAAATCATTGGAGAAAGTTATTTCAACTTAAAACAATACGGAAAAGCAATTCCGTTTTTAGAGCAATACGCAGGTAAAAAAGGAAAATGGAACAATACCGATTTTTATCAATTAGGATATGCGTATTATGAGCAAAAAGACTACGAAAAAGCGATCTCGCAATTCAATAAAATCATTGAAGGAAAAGATTTTGTTGCGCAAAATGCCTATTATCATTTAGGTTTAAGTTATTTGAATACAGGCAAAAAGCAAGAAGCTTTAAACGCGTTTAAAAATGCTTCTGAAATGGAATTTAATGCTCAAATCCAAGAAGATGCAGCGTTGAATTATGCAAAATTGAGTTATGATATTGGAAATGCCTATCAAACTGTTCCTGGAATTTTGCTTGATTTCTTGAAAAAATATCCAAATAATTCTAGCAGAGCTGAAGTTGAAAAACTTTTAGTTGACTCTTATATTTCAACAAAAAACTACAAAGAAGCGTTGGCTTTATTAGAAAAAAACAGAACTGCTGAAAATAAAGCGGCTTATCAAAAAGTCTTATTTTACAGAGGGTTAGAATTGTATAACGAATCTAATTATGCTGAAGCAGGAAAAATGTTCAAAAGCGCGATGAGCGAACAAAAAACACCTGAATTTACAGCGCGCGCCACTTTCTGGAAAGCAGAAACAGAATATCTTTCAGATGATTTTAAAAATGCATTGTTAACCTATAAACAATTTGCTGGACTTCCTGCGGCAAAATCTACAGAAGAATATAAAAACATCAATTATAATATTGGATACACGTATTTCAAGTTGAAAGAATACGATTCAGCAGCAAGTTCATTTCAAGCACAGATTGATAATTCGCCTTCAGATAAATCACGTTTAACGGATTCGTATTTGCGTTTGGGAGATTCTCGTTTTGTAAATTCGAAATATTCTCAGGCAATGGAAGCATACGGTAAAGCAATTGATGCAAAAGGAGTTGATGCTGATTATGCACAATTTCAAAAAGCACTTTCATATGGTTTTATGTCGAAAAATGATCAGAAAATCAATGAGTTGAACAACTTCTTGAAAATGTATAAAAAATCAGAATATCGCGATGATGTTTTGTTTGAATTAGGAAATACTTACGTTGCCGACAAGAAAAATGATTTGGCAATCAAAACTTATGATCAGTTAATTTCAGAATATCCAAATGGATTGTTTACTTCAAAATCAATCTTAAAACAAGGTTTGATTTATTACAATTCAGATCGTGATGAATTGGCTTTGGCTAAATTTAAAAAAGTTGCTGCAGAGTTTCCTAAAACTCCGGAAGCTTTAGAAGCCGTTTCAACAGCTAGATTGATTTATGTTGATTCTGGAAAAGTAGATGAATATGCAACATGGGTACGAACTTTAGATTTCGTTTCGGTTACAGATGCCGAATTGGATAACGATACTTATGATGCCGCTTTTAAACAATATAGCCAAAGCAACAGCAAAGCAGCGATTACTGGTTTTGCGGGTTACGTAAATAAATTCCCTTCGGGATTGCATGCTTTAGAAGCGAATTTCTACTTGGCTCAATTGTATTATGCTGATGGTTCAGAGACCAAATCGATTTCAAATTATCAATATGTAATTGATCAGCCAAGAAATGAGTTTAGCGAACAATCGTTAAATAAATTGGCGCAAATTCATTTAAAAACAAAAGATTGCGATAAAGCTATTCCTGTGCTAGTGCGTTTGGAAAATGAAGCTAGTAATTCTCAAAACAAAAATTTTGCGCAAGCGAATTTAATGAAGTGTTACTATGACAAAAAGGATTATGATAATTCGGTTAATGCAGCTGAAAAAGTATTAGAAAATCCAAAAGCCGATGTAGGCGTAAAAGCTGATGCACAGATTATTGTTGCCCGCGCCGCAATGCAAACAGGAAATGAAGACAAAGCAAAAGCAGCTTATGCAAAATTGTCGACAACTTCAAAAGGAGAATTAGCGGCTGAAGCTTTGTATTATGATGCTTACTTCAAAACCAAGGACGGAAAATTTGATGCTTCGAATGTGGCAGTTCAAAAACTGGCAAAAAATTATTCGGCTTACAAATATTATGGAGCAAAGGGGTTGGTTTTAATGGCGAAAAATTTCTACGGATTAAAAGACAGTTATCAAGCAACTTATATTCTTGATAACGTAATCAACAATTTTACCGATTATCCAGATGTGGTTGAAGAAGCAAAAAGAGAATTGAGCGCGATCAAGTTAGAAGAATCAAAAACGAATTCGTCTATCAATAAATAAGAATTAAGAATAAAGAGAATAGAATAAAGAATATAGAGTTTAGATTGGAAGTCAAAGATTGGAAGTCTATTTTCTTTATTCTTTCCTCTATTTTCTAAAAAGAATAAAGAAATGAATTTACCATTTTATATAGTTGATGTTTTTGCCGATAAAAAATATGCTGGGAATCAATTGGCAGTTTTTTTTGACGCAGGAAATTTAAGTTTAGAAGATATGCAACAAATAGCGCGCGAAATTAATTTTGCCGAAAGCACTTTTGTGACCAAACTGGATAAAGAAAACAACAAAGCAGAAATAAGAATATTTACTCCGGCACACGAAATGCAGTTTGCTGGACATCCAATAATTGGAACATCTTGGGTTTTGATGAATAAAGTTTTTGATCATTCGCCTAATGAAATTAAACTGGAAGTTCCAATTGGACCAATCGTAATTCACAAATCAGATGAATCGATTTGGTTAAAAGCGGCACAACCAAAGTTTTGGGATATTTTTTCAAAGGAAGATTTCTCAACTTTTAGCAATCTGACATTAAGCGATTTTGAAAATCAGTTTCCAATTCAGGAAGTGACAACAGGAAGTGCTTTTGTAATGGTTGGATTAAGCAGCAAAAGAGCATTGGAAAATTTGGTTTTGGACAAAGACAAAACGGATAAATGGCTAAGAGATAATTGCAAAACCGATCACAGAGGTTTGTATTTCTACTATTTAGAAGGAGAAAAACTGTTCAGCCGAATGCTTTGTATAGAACATAATCAATTAGTTGAAGATGCTGCTACAGGAAGCGCGAGTACTTGCCTTCAAGCTTTTTTACTAAAATATCATAAACCTGAAATTGAATTGACAAATTATCAGGGAGATTATATTAATCGTCCATCTGAAATTTATTTTAAAGGAAAATTAACTGGAGAACAATTCGATATTAAAATTGGAGGAAAAGCCCAGTTTGTTGCTAAAGGGGAGTGGGAAGCATAATAATTAGAGAATTGAATAATTAGAAAATTAGATAATTGTGAAATGTAAATGTGATATGTTTCAAGTGAAAGTTAGGTTGTTGATCATCTTGCATTTTACAACTTACATCTTACAATAGACATTTTACAAAATAAAAGAAATATGAAATTAAAGTGCCATAATAAAATCATCGTTTTACTGCTGTTGTTTGTTGTCCAGCTTTCGTTTTCGCAGAAGAAAAATGAAAACATCGGAACTGAAACAGTTAATGTAGTAAAACCGTATTCGCCAACAGTATCAGATGCTTTTAAAGTGAAAGAAACTCCTTCGCTTGACGATTCTGGAAATCAGCCCAAAGAAACTATAAAGTACAGTATCTTATCGGTCCCGGTTGCATCGACTTTTACGCCTTCTAAAGGAAATGCACAAGCTGTAGATAAATCAAAAAAAGAACGTTTATTCAATAATTATGCAACCGTTGGAGTTGGAAATTACGGAACTTTAAATGCTGAATTGTTTGTAACGCAAGATTTAGGAAATAATGATTATGTGGCTGGAATGTTGCGCCATCATTCATCGCAAGGCGGAATTAAGGATGTAAACTTAAATGATGAGTTTTATGATACAGCTTTAAATGTAGGTTATGGAGTAATCAATCGCGATATGTCTTGGGGAGTTGATTTAGGATATCAAAATCAGCTTTATAATTGGTATGGTCTTCCCGCTGATTTCGGAATGACGTTGCCTCCAGAAACACAGGAAGATTTGATTAGAGGAATTAATCCAAATCATTCTTATAATACGATTTCACTTGGTGGAAATGCAGAATTTACAGAGGGAATTTTCAGCAAAATTGCAACTCGTTTTACACATTTTTCAGATAGTTTTTCTTCTTCAGAAAACCGTTTTTATTTAAAGCCAACTTTTAAAGTGGATGTAATGAATCAGGCTATAACGACAAATGTTATTGTAGATCACGTGAGCGGTTCGTTTGAACATAATTATGCAAGAGATAATACTGAGCCATTAAAATACAGTTTGACTAATTTTGGAATTGAGCCAAGTTTTGTAATTCATGAAAATGAATGGACTTTAGAATTAGGAGCAGGATTGTTTTATGGATTGGATTCTGAAAACAGTGGAAATAAGTTTTTTATCTATCCAAAAATTAATGCATCATATAAATTAGTTGGCGATTTAATGATTTTTTATACGGGGGCAAACGGAAGCTTAAATCAAAATTCATACGCCGATTTTGTGAGCGAAAACCCATTTTTGTCGCCAACTTTAAACATGAGGCCAACAAGCAATCAATATACTGTTTTTGCTGGGTTAAAAGGAAAATTGGCAAACAATGTGAGCTATAATTTGACAGGATCTTATTTGAATGAAAAAGATAAGGCGTTGTTTAAAAGCCAAGATTATACAGAAGATTTTTCGAACCAAAATTATGCTTTCGGAAATTCTTTTGATGTAGTTTATGATGATGTGAGAACTTTCCGTTTCTACGGAGAATTAAAAGCTGATTTCTCTCAAAATGTTTCTTTTGGAATTAATGGAACATTCAACAGTTACAAAACAGACGGTTTAGAAGCATGGAATTTGCCTTCAATGAAATTAAGTTCAAATCTTGACGTTGCTATTACAAAACAATGGTACGCAGGCCTTAATGTGTTTTATGTTGGAGAACGTAAAGACATGCAAACAAATCTAGATTTAGGTACTATGCCATCTGTGGTGACTTTGAAAAGCTATTTTGATGCTAATGCACATTTAGGATATAAATACAACGAACGTTTGACTTTCTTTTTAAAACTGAATAATATTGGAAATCAAGCTTATGAAAGATGGCTTAATTATCCTGTTCAAGGATTCCAAGTTTTAG
This sequence comes from Flavobacterium denitrificans DSM 15936, assembly GCF_000425445.1. Lineage (GTDB taxonomy): Bacteria > Bacteroidota > Bacteroidia > Flavobacteriales > Flavobacteriaceae > Flavobacterium > Flavobacterium denitrificans. Next base: position 75,177 of record NZ_KE384377.1, read on the forward strand.
TAGGAGGAAATTACAAGTTCGATTTTTAGGAAGATTTTGCCGTAAAGGCACCCAGCCCCAGACTCACTTTAAATCTGGGACTTTTTAGCCATGATTTCATGAGTTTTTTGGAGTAAGCTCGTGTTTTCATGGCTAATTTTTTTTTCAAAAGAAAAAACCTTAGCATCTTTGCAACTTAGAATCTTAGCATCTTAAAAATGACTTTCAAAGAAAAAATATATACCCACTATTCACAAATGGTTCAAGATCGAATTGATGTTTTTAAAGACATGATTTCCGGTTTGACAGAAGATTCTAAAAACGATGCAAAAGGTTCTGCTGGCGACAAGCACGAAACCGCTTTATCGATGATGCATATCGAACAGGAAAAATTGACGAATAAACTAAAAGAAGCGATTTTTCAAAAGGAAATTTTAGATAAAATAGATCCTGCAAAAACGACTGAAAATATTGTTTTGGGAAGTCTGGTAAAAGCAAACGGGATTTATTTATACGTTAGTGTCGCACTTCCAAAAATTGCAATTGATGGAATTAATGTCATTGCGCTTTCTCCACAATCTCCGTTGGGGAATCACTTAATGGGAAATAAAGCTGGCTTTCAGTTTGAAATCAATACGACGCATTATACCATTCAGAGTGTAGAATAAACTGATTTAGATTGTGATGACTTTTGTCAAAGTTTTAAACTTTGACAAAAGTTTGGCTTCCATTCTGCTCAATTTTGTCATTTCGAGGAAAGAGAAATCTTCGCAAGTAACTCCGCACAGAAAATCGTTAGTTCTTATAAAGTTTCTAGTGTGATTTCTCTTTCCTCGAAATACAAACGGTATGTCTATATTATATATCAAATAATTTCTGGACAACTTTTCTTCTTTATGTTGTTAATATTTCAATAATATTGAATTATTGTAAAATTTAATTCAAACATTTTTTTAAAACATTGAATTTTGCTCGTGTTTTCTCTTCAAAATTGAAATTTTCAAGTTCAAGCCATTTTTTAGTGTTAAAATTTTACATTTTATATGTAAAATTTAGTTTATGGTTTAAAATCATAACTGAAATAATTATTTGTGTTTTTCAATTGTAACCATTACCGCATCTTTGCCTTATCAAATTAAAATTTACAAAATAAAAATATAGAATTATGTGCGGAATTGTATGTGCCTTTGATCTAAAACAAAAAGCCGAAACTTTAAGACCTCAAGTATTAGAAATGTCTAAAATCATTCGTCACCGTGGACCAGACTGGAGCGGAATTTACAGTAATGATAAAGCAATTCTTTCTCATGAGCGTTTGGCAATTGTAGATCCAGCTTCAGGAAAACAACCTTTATTTACAGAAGATAAAAAATTGGTTTTGGCTGCAAATGGCGAAATTTACAATCATAGAGATCTTCGCAAGCAATTTGAAGGGAAATATAACTTTCAAACAGAAAGTGACTGCGAAGTTATCCTAGCATTATACAGAGAAAAAGGAGTAAGTTTTGTTGACGAATTAAACGGAATCTTTGGATTTGCGATTTATGATGTTGATAAAGATGAGTATTTTGTTGCTCGTGATCACATGGGAATTATTCCATTATACATTGGTTGGGACCAGCACGGAACGTTTTACGTGGCTTCTGAGTTAAAAGCTTTAGAAGGATATTGTACAAAAATCGAGTTATTTCCTCCAGGACATTATTTGTCAAGTAAGGATGGAGAATTTGTGCAATGGTACAAAAGAGATTGGACAGAGTATGATGCAGTAAAAGATAACGAAACAAGTATTCCTGAAATCAGAAAAGCGCTTGAAGCAGCGGTTCACAGACAATTGATGAGTGACGTTCCTTACGGAGTTTTGCTTTCAGGAGGTTTGGATTCTTCTATTACTTCAGCTGTAGCGAAAAAATTCGCTCAAAAAAGAATTGAGTCTGATGATACTACAGATGCTTGGTATCCGCAATTGCACTCTTTCTCAGTTGGTTTAGAAGGTTCGCCAGATTTAGCGGCTGCAAGAAAAGTGGCAGATCACATTGGAACAATTCACCACGAAATCAAATTTACAATTCAAGAAGGTTTAGATGCAGTTCGTGATGTGATTTACAACCTTGAGACTTATGATGTAACTACTGTAAGAGCTTCAACTCCAATGTGGTTAATGGCGAGAGTTATCAAATCTATGGGAATCAAAATGGTTCTTTCAGGAGAAGGAGCAGATGAGTTGTTTGGAGGATATTTATATTTCCACAAAGCGCCAAATGCTAAAGAATTCCACGAAGAAAACGTTCGTAAATTAGGGAAACTTCATATGTATGACTGTTTGCGTGCAAACAAAAGTTTAGCAGCTTGGGGAATCGAAGGTCGTGTACCATTCTTAGATAAAGAATTTATGGATGTTGCAATGCGCATCAATCCACAAGATAAAATGATAAACAAAGAGCATCCAATGGAAAAATGGGTTGTTCGTAAAGCTTTCGAAGATATGCTTCCAGAAAGTGTTGCTTGGAGACAAAAAGAGCAGTTCTCTGATGGAGTAGGGTACAGCTGGATTGATACTTTGAAAGAAGTAGTAGCAAGAGAAGTTTCGGATGAGCAATTGGCAAACGCTAGATTCAAATTCCCATTGCAGACACCAACTTCAAAAGAAGAGTATTACTATCGTTCAATTTTTACAGAACATTTCCCAAGCGATGCAGCCGCGCTATGTGTACCTCAGGAAGCAAGTGTGGCATGTAGTACAAAAATCGCTTTGGAGTGGGATGAAGCTTTCAAAAACTTAAACGATCCATCAGGAAGAGCGGTTGCAAACGTTCACGATGATGCTTACGTGAAAGCATAAACAAGTTAATTTATTAGATTTAGTATATATTTTTTCGAAAAACGTTCTCAATTCAGAGGACGTTTTTCTTGTCTTAAATTTAAGTTGTGGTCTTTCAGATGGTTACGAGTTGTTTTTGGCAATTATTAGGCTTTCTTTTTTATATTTGGCATTTGCCGAAATAAAGTTAAATGCCTGATATTATAATAAGATTGTAAAGAAAAAACAGAAAATAATATTTAGTTTTGCGACAGATTATAAGGTATAATCGTTTTTGCAGCTAATTGGCTTCATATAGTGAGTTTGAAGAAAATATTAAGTAAAAAAAATTAGAATATGTCTGGATTATTGGCCGTTATTGGCAAAGGAAAAGATCCTAAACTCGTACAAGAGCTTTCAGCGAGAATGTCTCATCGAGGCCCTGATGAGAGTGATGTTCATATCATGGATAACGGAAGCGTGCTTTGCCACGAAAGTTTATCAATTGTTGATTTGCAAACAGGCAAACAGCCTATTCAGGGAACAAATCGTGCATGGGTGATTCACGATGGTGAAATTTATAATTATGAGGAATTAAAAAACACTGTCTTAAAAGATCACACATTCAGAACCAATTCAGATTCGGAGGTCATTGTGCATCTGTATGAAGAATTTGGATATAACTTTTGCAACAAACTTGATGGAGATTTTGCTTTTGTGGTAATCGACGGAGACGATTACATCGCAGGAAGAGATCCTATTGGAGTGAAACCATTATATTATGGATTGGACGAAAGAGGAAGAATTTATTTTTCTTCTGAAATGAAATCTATTGCAGATCAATGCAAATCATTTTCGACTTTTCCTCCAGGACATTATTATACCGCGAAAACTGGTTTTGTAAAATATTATCAGCCAGAGTGCGAAGATCATAAAAAAGCTGTTGAAAGTTTAGATTTAAGCTTAATTCGTGAGAGTTTGATAGAATCTGTTCGCAAACGTCTGCTTAGCAATGTCCCGTTAGGAACTATTTTGTCTGGAGGTTTGGATACTTCTTTGATTTCTTCGATTGCTTCAAAACTTTTGAAAGAAAAAGGAGAAAAATTGCATACATTTTCTATAGGCTTAAATGCGGATGCGCCAGATAATATTGCAGCAAGAAAAGCAGCTTCATTTTTAGGAACAGAACATCATGAAATTCATTTTTCTTTAGAAGAAGGCGTTCAGGTGCTGGAAAAGGTGATTTATTATATTGAGACTTACGATATTATTTCTGTTCGTTCTAGTGTTCCAATGTATTTGCTGTCAAAAGCAATTGCAGATCAGGGAATAAAAGTGTTGCTGTCTGGTGAAGGTGCCGATGAAATTTTTGGTGGACATTTATATTTTAGAAATGCTCCATCAACAGAAGCATTTCAAGATGAGACCATAGAAAGAGTACAAAAGCTTTTTACTGCCGATTTATTGCGTGTGGATAAAACAACAATGGCGAATGGTTTAGAAGCTAGAGTTCCGTTTTTGGATACTTCATTTTTAGATGTTGCAATCCGAATCAAACCGGAAGAAAAACAGCCAAAAACATATGACGGCATCGAAAAATATATTTTAAGAAAAGCATTTGATACTCCAGAAGATCCCTATTTGCCGGCAGAAGTTTTATGGCGACAAAAAGAGCAATTTTCAGATGGAGTTGGATATAAATGGGTTGATGAATTAATCGAATATTGTGCTTCGCAAGTAACAGATGAACAATTGGCTAGTGCAAGTGCAGAGTTCCCGTATAATTCGCCAACAACAAAAGAAGCTTATCTGTACAGATCAATTTTTCATAAATTCTATCCACAAGTAAGTGCTGCACAAACAGTAAGAAAATGGATTCCGAAATGGCAGGATAACCTTGATCCAAGCGGAAGAGCAAATGCGGCACACGTAAAAGCACCAGGTGTAGAGCTTTTGAAATCTTAAATTACAATTTGAAATAAGTTTTAAAAATTTGAGATATAGAACCGAGATAGTATTTTGTTGCTATCTCGGTTTTCTATTTTATGGCAAATTCAGATAAAGATTGAATTTTTATCATGTATATAAATGAAATGTCTCTAAAATTTAGATGTTTTAACTGATTTATTAAAACTAAGTTAATGTTAATCTTTTGTATTTAGGAAAAATACTATATTTGGTTACCAAGAATAATTGAATCCTAAACCATTAAACACAATCTATGAAAAACTTATTACTAAGTGGGGTTTTATGCTGCTCATTACTTTCGTTGAGCCCAGTTTATGCACAAAAAAAAACGGAGGCGCCTAAAGACATACCTAAATTTATTACCAATGTTGAAGGTGTAAAAGAATATTCTTTAAAAAATGGATTAAAAGTCTTATTGATTCCAGATGCTTCTCAAAGCAATATGATAGTCAATATAGTTTACAATGTAGGCTCCAGAAATGAGGGTTATGGTGAAAAAGGAATGGCGCACTTACTGGAGCATATGCTTTTTAAAAGCACAAAAAATTTAGGAGATATTAAAAAAATGCTTTCAGATAAAGGAGGAAATGCCAACGGGACTACTTGGTATGATCGAACAAACTATTTTGAAGTTTTTCCATCAAATGATGAAAATCTAAAATGGAGTATTCAAATGGAAGCAGACAGGATGATTAATGCAACCATTCTGCAAACCGATCTTGATAAGGAATTTTCAGTTGTTAGAAACGAATTTGAAATAGGAGAAAATAGTCCAGACCGAGTTTTACAAGAGAGAATTACGTCGACCGCTTATTTATGGCATAATTACGGAAATAGTACTATTGGAAGTAAAGAAGATATTGAGCGCGTAAAAGCAAACACGCTTAGAGTTTTTTACGAAAGATATTATCAGCCAGATAATGCAACATTGATCGTTGCAGGAAAATTTGACGAGCAAAAAACATTGCAATATATTGGACAGTATTTTGGAGCAATTCCAAGACCTAAAAGAGTTTTGGACAAAACCTATACACTTGAACCTGCTCAGGACGGAGAGAAATTTGTAGAGCTAAAAAGAGCTGGTGAAAGCAAAAACATGGGAGCTTTATACCATACAACTTCTTATGCTGATAAAGATTATGCAGCGCTTGATGCATTAGGCGAAATTTTAACTGCTGACCCATCTGGTTATTTGTACAAATCATTAGTTGAAACGCAAAAAGTTTCGAGTTTGTATTTTTGGCAACCTACAACACGAGACGCGAGTTATATGTATTTTGGATTTGCGGTAGCAAATGATAAAGACATCAAAGCAACTCAGGATATTGTAAGAACTGAATTGGATAAAATCGGTACAACAAAATATACAAATGAGGACGCAAGTAGAGCTAAGGCAAAAATCATCAAACAAATTGAAGCGACGAAAAACAATACGATCTCATTCGCAATCAATTTGACTGAAGTTATTGGTTCTGGTGATTACAGATTGAATTATTTGTATCGTGACGCTATTGAAAAACTAACTAAAGAAGATATTCAACGTGTTGCTGAAAAGTATTTCAGAAGCAATAATAGAACAGTTGGTATTTTTATTCCAACAAAAGACGAGCAAAGATTAAAATCTGTTGAATTTACAGATGATCAAATTGTAGCGCTTACTAAAGATTATAAAGGAAAGGCTTTAGAGAAAGAAGTAGCAGCTTTTGAGGCTTCGATTAAAAATTTAAAACAAAATTTGACTGAAGGGAAATTGAGCAACGGAATGAAGTACGGCGTGATTAAAAAAGAAATCAAAGGCGGAAAAGTTCAGGCTAATTTTACTTTTCCTGTAAGTAATGAAAAAGATCTTGCTGGAAAAGCAGATGTTGGTGGTATTATGGCGCAGCTATTAAAAACCGGTACTGCTACAAGAAGCAAAGAACAAATCCAGGATCGTTTAGACCAGTTAAAATCGAGTGTTTATTTCAATTTTAATCACCAGACTTTATCGGTTTATGTAAATACTTATAAAGAGAATTTTAAAGAGGTTATGGGTATTTTAGAAGACATGCTTCTTAATTCAACTTTTCCACAAAATGAATTGACTAAAACAATTGCAGAATACAACACGTATTTGGAAGCAAATTTAAATGATCCGCAGTCTATTGCTTTTACAGAAATTGCTAGACAAACGACAAAATATCCAAAAGAAAGTATTTTTTATACTTCAACTACACAGGAAGAAATAGATGCTTTCAAAAAAATAAAGCAATCTGAAATTGTAGATTTTTACAAAAATATTTTAGGTGGAAATAACGGCGTTGGAAGCGTAGTTGGAGATTTGGATGCAAAATCAACAGGAGAAATTCTGGAAAGTACTTTTGGCAAATGGAATTCTAAATCAAAATATGAGCGTGCTATTCCGACTTTCTTTGATACGCAAAAATTGGATAAAGATATCATTACACCAGATAAAGAAAATGCAGTTGCAGTTGGAAGAGTAAGCTTTAAAATGGATACAAAAAATGCAGACTATCCAGCATTTGTTATGGCAAATGAAATTTTAGGTAGTGGCGGTTTTTTAAGTGCGAGAATTCCAATGAGATTAAGAGAAAAAGACGGTATTAGCTATGGAGCGGGATCTTTTATTGATGTTCCAATTACAAACGATGTAGCATCATGGAGTTATTATGCTTTTTTAAATCCAACAAAAAAAGGAGCTGTTGAAGCGGCGGCAAAAGAAGAAATTGCAAAAGCATTGAAAGACGGATTTACGACGGAGGAATTAAAATCGAACTTGGTAAGCTGGCAAAATGAAAGAAAAACTAGACTTGGAAGTGATAATACTTTGATGAGTTTGGTCAATACTTATTTGCAATACGGAATTCCGCTTGAAGATTATGATGATCTTGAAAGCAAAGTAAAAGTGCTTAAAGTGGAAGACGTTAATAATGTTTTGAAAAAATACTTAAGCTTAGATAAAATGACTTCAATTTACGCTGGAGATTTTAATAAAAAATAAAAATAGTAAAGCTTAAAAATTTAAAATCCAAATTCCAATTTAAAACTTGGGATTTGGATTTTTTTATTATAAAGTCTGGAATTTGGAATTTTAATAATTGGAATTTAATTTTTTGGACTGATTTTTTGATTTTTCAAACAATAGTGTTAATAACTTAAGCGCTTTAAATGGGATTTTAACGGATATATAATTTGCGTTTTTATATATTTGCGTGTTAGACAGTAAATACATTTTTTAGAATAAATTATATGAGCGAAGAAATCAAGAAGAACAATTATTCAGCAGATAGTATTCAGGCATTAGAGGGAATGGAGCACGTAAGAATGCGTCCGTCAATGTACATTGGAGATGTGGGTGTTCGAGGGCTACATCATTTGGTTTATGAAGTTGTTGATAACTCTATTGATGAGGCGATGGGCGGACATTGTGATACAATTAGTGTTGCAATCAATGAAGACGGTTCAGTAACAGTTGAAGATAACGGTCGTGGTATTCCAGTTGATTTACATAAAAAAGAAGGAGTTTCGGCACTTGAAGTTGTAATGACTAAAATTGGTGCTGGAGGTAAATTCGATAAAGATTCTTATAAAGTTTCTGGAGGTCTTCACGGAGTTGGGGTTTCGGTTGTAAATGCACTTTCAGTTCATATGAAATCTACTGTTTTTAGAGAAGGAAAAATCTACGAACAAGAATATGAAAGAGGAAAGGCTTTATATCCTGTAAAGCAAATTGGAGAAACAGAGAAAAGGGGAACACGCCAGACTTTCTTTCCTGATGATACTATTTTTCAGCAGACTACAGAGTTTTCATACGATACGCTTTCAGCTCGTATGCGTGAGCTTTCCTTTTTGAATAAAGGAATCACGATTACATTTACAGATAAAAGAGAGGTTGATGAAAAAGGTGAATTCAAAAGTGAAGTTTTCCATTCTGATGAAGGATTAAAAGAATACATCCGTTATTTAGATGGAAACCGTGAGCCTATTATTTCTCACGTAATCAGTATGGATCACGAAAAAGGTGAAATTCCAGTTGAAGTAGCTTTGATCTACAATACAAGTTATACAGAAAATATTTTCTCTTACGTAAATAATATCAATACGCACGAAGGAGGTACGCACTTGCAAGGTTTTAGAAGTGGTTTGACAAGAACGCTTAAAAAATATGCGGATGCTTCTGGAATGTTGGATAAATTGAAGTTTGAAATTTCTGGAGATGATTTCCGTGAAGGTTTGACTGCAATTATTTCGGTAAAAGTTGCTGAGCCTCAATTTGAAGGACAAACCAAAACAAAACTTGGAAACAGAGAGGTGGTTTCTCCGGTTTCACAGGCAGTTGGAGAAATGCTTGAAAATTATTTGGAAGAAAATCCTAATGATGCTAAAGTAATTATCCAAAAAGTAATCTTGGCGGCTCAAGCACGTCACGCAGCGAAAAAAGCACGTGAAATGGTGCAGCGTAAAACCGTTATGGGGGGCGGTGGATTGCCAGGGAAATTATCAGATTGTTCTGAGCAAGATCCTGCAAGATGCGAGGTTTACCTTGTCGAGGGAGATTCGGCTGGTGGAACAGCAAAGCAAGGGCGTGATCGAAACTTCCAAGCAATTTTGCCTTTACGTGGTAAAATCTTGAACGTTGAGAAAGCGATGCATCATAAAGTATTCGAAAATGAAGAGATTCGAAATATCTTTACAGCTCTGGGGGTAACAGTTGGAACTGCAGAAGATAGTAAAGCGTTAAATCTAGAAAAACTTAGATATCATAAGGTAATCATCATGTGTGATGCCGACGTCGATGGTAGTCACATTTCTACCTTAATATTAACATTCTTCTTCCGTTTCATGAAAGAATTAATTGAGGAAGGTCACGTTTACATTGCGGCACCGCCTTTGTACTTGGTTAAAAAAGGAAACAAAAAAGAATATGCGTGGAATGATGTTCAGCGTGATCAAGCTAACGAAAGAATGGGAGGAAGTGCTAATATTCAACGTTATAAGGGTCTTGGAGAGATGAATGCGGAGCAATTGTGGGAAACTACAATGGATCCAAATTTTAGAACATTGCGCCAAGTAAATATCGATAGTCTGGCAGAAGCTGATCAGGTTTTCTCTATGTTAATGGGCGACGAGGTACCGCCACGTCGAGAGTTTATTGAGAAAAATGCAGTTTATGCAAATATTGACGCATAAAATAAAAAATTAATAATTTCAATTCGTTTAATTGTTTAAATTTACTAGACAATTAAACGAATTGTCTTTTTAAGGAATAGACAAATAATTAATAACCGATAAAGTAAAAAATATGAAAGTTACCATTGTAGGAGCAGGAAATGTTGGAGCTACGTGTGCTGATGTTATTTCTTATAGAGGAATTGCAAGCGAAGTAGTATTGTTGGATATTAAAGAAGGTTTTGCCGAAGGTAAAGCGTTGGATATTATGCAATGTGCTACAAATACAGGTTTTAATACCAAGGTTTCGGGCGTTACCAACGATTATTCTAAAACTGCTGGAAGTGATGTAGTAGTTATTACATCAGGAATTCCAAGAAAACCAGGAATGACAAGAGAGGAATTAATAGGCATTAATGCCGGAATTGTGAAAACAGTAGCCGAAAATGTGCTTAAATACTCACCTAATACTATAATTGTTGTTGTTTCGAACCCAATGGATACAATGACGTATTTGGCTTTAAAAGCTACAGGCCTGCCAAAAAATAGAATAATTGGTATGGGAGGAGCATTAGATAGCTCTCGTTTTAGAACGTATCTTTCTCTAGCGCTGGATAAACCAGCAAATGATATTTCGGCAATGGTAATTGGAGGGCACGGTGATACAACTATGATTCCGTTAACACGCTTGGCATCTTATAACGGAATTCCGGTTTCGCAATTTCTTTCAGAAGAAGTGCTTCAAAAAGTTGCGGCTGATACTATGGTTGGAGGAGCAACGCTAACAGGTTTGTTGGGTACATCAGCATGGTATGCTCCTGGAGCATCTGTAGCTTATTTAGTAGACAGTATTTTGAACGATCAGAAAAAAATGATAGCGTGCTCTGTTTTTGTAGAAGGCGAGTATGGGCAAAATGATATTTGCATTGGCGTGCCATGTATAATTGGCAAAAATGGAGTCGAAGAAATTGTTGATATTGATTTAAACGATCAAGAAAAAGCATTATTTTCGAAAAGTGCCGATGCGGTTCGTAGCATGAATGATGCCTTAAAGACTATATTAGTATAATAAAAACGATAAAAAAAAGAAAAGGCTGCACTTTTGCAGTCTTTTTTTTGAGATTTAATTAATAAATTAATTGGTTAATATTTTCGTTAATTATATATTTGCTCGGTTTAAAAAAAAATTGGTAATTCGTGATCTCGTATTTTTGTTTTAAAAAATCATGTCAGGGCTTATTTTATCAGGATTTAAAACAAAAACAAATAATAAAACTTAATTAATTTTTAGTAATAATGCAGAATAAAGGACTTATTAAATTTTTCGCAATTCTATTTGCATTGGTAAGTATTTACCAACTTTCTTTCACTTTTGTGGCAAATAATGTCAAAGGTGAGGCTAAAGCTTTTGCAGGAGATAACCCTGATAAAGAGCTAAAATATTTAGATTCTATTGGTAAAGAGAAAGTATTTGATCTTGGTTTTACTGATTTTACTTATAATGAAGTAAAAAACAAGCAGCTAAATAAAGGTCTTGACTTAGAAGGAGGAATCAACGTAATTCTTCAAATTTCTATTAAAGATGTTTTAAAAGGTTTAGCAAATAATTCTAAAAATCCAGTATTTAATAAATCATTAGCTGATGCGACTGCAAATTTAGAAGGAAATAAAACCTATTTAAATAAGTTTTTTGAAGCTTTTGAAGCAAATTCAAATGGAACTGTGAAGTTAGCTTCGCCGGATATTTTTGCAAACAGAAGTTTACAAGGTGAAGGCGGAATTGATTTTCAAATGACTGATGCGCAAGCTCAAAAAGTGATCAAAAGAAAAGTTGATGAGTCTGTAGAAAGTGCTTATAAAGTATTAAGAGAGCGTATCGACAAATTTGGTGTAACACAACCAAATATCCAAAAATTAGGAGAAACAGGAAGAATTTTAGTTGAGCTTCCAGGTGCTAAGGATGTTGATAGAATCAAAAAATTATTGGGTGGAAAAGCTCAATTAGAGTTTTGGGAAACTTTTAAAATTGAAGAAATTGGAAATTTCTTAGTAGCTTCTAATGAGGCTTTGAAGAAAACTGAAATCAAAAAAACAGAAACAAAAGCTGTTGCTAAAGATTCATTGAATGCTTTATTGACTGATGCCAAGGATTCTGTTGACACTAAAAAAGGTAACAATCCATTATTTGACAAAATGATTGGTCAAGGTGGTGGACCAGTTTTAGGATATTTTGCTCCTAAGGATACTGCTGCTGTAAATGGATATTTCAAAAGAGCAGATATCAGAATTTTATTAGGTGGTGACCAGCATAATGCAAAATTTGTTTGGAGTAAGCCAACTACTTTAAAAGATGTTAAAGGTAAAGATGTTGAAGCAGTTGAACTATATGCTTTAAAAGGTAACAGAGACAATGTTCCAGCAATGAGCGGTGGAGTTGTAACTGATGCAAAAGATACTTTTGACCAATTAGGAAAACCAGCTGTTTCTATGCAAATGAACAGCCAAGGTGCGAAAGTTTGGGAAGAATTGACAGGAAGAGCGTTTTCTCAAAAAGGATACATTGCTATTGTTTTAGATGATATTGTTTATTCTGCTCCTGGAGTTACAAGTGGACCAATCGCTGGAGGAAGATCTGAAATTACTGGTTCTTTTGATGTTGCTGAAACTAAAGATTTAGCAAACGTATTAAACGCAGGTAAATTACCGGCTTCTGCAGATATTATCCAGTCAACTGTTGTTGGGCCATCTTTAGGTCAAGCAGCTATTGATGCTGGTACAATTTCTTCTGTATTAGGGTTCTTGTTAGTTTGTGTTTGGATGGTATTCTATTATGGTAAAGCCGGTTGGTATGCAAACCTTGCTTTATTATTGAACTTACTATTCTTATTCGGAATTATGGCAAGTTTTGGTTTTGTATTAACATTGCCAGGTATTGCAGGTATCGTATTAACATTAGGTACAGCGGTAGATGCGAACATCATTATATATGAAAGAGCGAAAGAAGAATTGCGTGAAGGTAAATCATTATCTGAAGCTGTTATTGCTTCTTACGGATGGCACGGTGCAATGCGTTCTATCATCGATGCAAACGTGACTCACGTTTTAACTGGAGCAATCTTGTTTATTTTCGGAACAGGACCAATCAAAGGTTTTGCATTGACATTATTAATTGGTATCGTAACTTCATTGTTTACATCTATCTTTATTGCTAGAATTTTTATCGACAGAAACATTGCTGGAAAAGCTGATTTGACTTTCTGTACAAATATTACTAAAAACTGGTTTACTAATTTCCACTTTGATTTTATCAAAATCAAAAAATTCACATACATTTTCTCTTCTATTGTAACAGTAGTAAGTTTAGTGTCTATCTTCTTTGTAAACGGATTAGATGAAGGTGTGGATTTTGTTGGAGGAAGAACTTTCCAAGTTAAATTCGAAAAACCAGTTGATGCGACAGTTATTTCAGATGAATTATCTGCTGCTTTCGGAACTCCGGTTGAGGCTAAAGTTTTAGGTGATGATGATCAATTGAAAATCACAACTAAATACAAAATTAAAGAAGATGGTGTTGCTATCGATGAGGAAGTAAACCAAAAATTATATCAAGCTTTACAGAAATATTACCCAAATACTACATACGATAAATTCATCAACTCTTTTGATGGTAAAAAAGTTGGAGTATTGCAAGCTTCTAAAGTTGGAGCTTCTATTTCTGAAGATATCAAAACTAACTCTTACTGGGCAGTTCTTGGTGCAATGGCTGTTATTTTCTTATACTTAATGGTTTCTTTCCGTAAATGGCAATATTCATTAGGTGCAATTGCTGCTGTTGCGCATGACGTAATCTTTGTATTAGGAATCTACTCTTTATGCTATAAATTCATGCCTTTCCATATGGAAATGGATCAACACTTTATTGCTGCGATTCTTACTGTAATTGGTTACTCTATGAACGATACTGTAATTGTATTCGACAGAGTTAGAGAGTTTATCATCGGAAACCGTAAAGGATCTTTTGAAGATATTGTAAACGCTTCTATTAATACTACATTATCAAGAACGTTGAATACTTCATTAATGATGATCATTGTATTGTTGACAATGTTTATTTTTGGTGGAGAGTCAATTAGAGGATTTATCTTCGCGATGTTGATTGGTATTATCGTGGGTACTTATTCTTCATTATTTATCGCTACGCCGGTATTGGTTGATACGATTTCTAGTGATGAAAAACACACAATTGAAGACAAACACAATAAGGCTTAATTAAAACCTTAAATATTATATGAAGAGATCCAGTGAAAGCTGGATCTTTTTTTTGTGCTAATGTTGTTTGAGGCTTTTGTTTTTAAGTGAGAGGATATTTAAGAATTTAGATTCGAATGAGATATAAAAAAAGTTTTTTCTCCGCTAAATATTCAGTTTAAATATTGGTTATGTTTAATATGACTTAGCTGAAAACTTTTGAAAACAAAAACTTCTAGCATAGCCCCGATGGAAGCGGTATCCTTTTTCCTGCTCCTTTAGCAGGAAAAAGATATAGCGGACAGCGGGACAATACTTCTTTTGAAAAATAAATTTCTGCTTCTTATAATTCGGTTAGTTGAAGAAATTGATAAAGAATTGAGAAATGATATGATTTTTTAATGGGAATCCTTAAAGCAAAAAAAAGCCCAATATTTAAAATATTGGGCTTTTTGTAATTATTGATTTTTTATGATGTTGCTAAAGGATTTCTTTGTGCTCTAATGATAAAGAAAAGACCAATTATAATAAAAGGTATGCTTAGCCATTGTCCGGTTGAGAAATAGCCTAATTCGCTTTCAAAACCACCTTGGCTCTCTTTTACAAATTCAACTATAAAGCGTACAACAAACAAAAGGACTAAGAATAACCCAAAAAGGTAGCCTGATTTAAGTCTTGCGTTTGTTTTCCAATATAAGAAGTATAAAATTGCAAATACAAAGATGTAGCAAAATGCTTCGTAAAGTTGTGTTGGATGTTTTGCAGGAACTTTTGCTAAAATATCTGCAAATTGTGGGTTGTGGGCAATTGCGTTGTAAGCTTCTTTTGGGTCAGCAATTCCTGTGCTTTGAACTGCTTCGTTTTTGCTGATTGAATCGTGTAAAAAACGAATTCCGAAAGCAGATTTTGTTTCATGTCCGATAATTTCAGAGTTGAAAAAGTTTCCTAAACGAACAAAAATAGCACCGCTTGCGACTGGAATGACAACACGGTCTAAAATCCATAATAACGGGCGTTTTAGAATCATTTTGCTATAAAAATACATTGCTACGATTATTGAAATCGCTGCGCCATGACTTGCTAATCCTTGGTATCCTGTAAACTCGAATTTTGGTTCAAATCTGAAAGGAAGAATGATTTCAAGCAAGTGGTTCCTGAAATATTCCCAATCATAAAAGAAAACATGACCTAAACGTGCGCCGGCTAAAGTTGCTAATACGGTCCAAACAAATAAAGAATCTAATTTGTCAAGTGACTCATTTTCGCGCTCGAAAATCTTTTTCATCAGGTACCATCCTAAGCCAAAAGCGATTACGAACATTAAACTGTAATAACGAATCATAAAAAATCCTAAATTGATTCCTTCCGAAGGATTCCAAACCATGTTTAAGGCGTGTGTCATGTAATATTGTGTTTTTTATTAATTGTAAAAATAAATATTTAAAGCAGAGTTCGTCTTTATAAAAAGTTAATGTTTGTGTGAACATTTCTTTTCCGGGACTGGGTCGTAGCCTGTTCTTCCCCAGGGATGACAGCTCAAAATACGTTTCATTCCGAGATATCCTCCATAAAACAATCCATGTTTTTGAAGTGCTTCAATCATGTAGCTTGAACAGGTTGGCTCAAATCGGCAAGACGCTGGAGTGAACGGCGAAATGGCGTTTTGATAAAAGCGCACTAATAAAACAAATGGAGTGATAGCTTTCATGGTTTTTATGAAATGACTTTTTTAGATCGAAAAGCTAGTGCCTTCTTTTCCGTCTTTCAATTGAATTCCCAATGCAATTAATTGATCGCGGATTTGGTCAGAAAGTGCAAAGTTTTTGTCTGCTCTCGCTTGATTTCTCATTGTGATAAGCATATTTACAACACCTTCTAACTTATCGTTATTACTGTCAGAGCCTTTTTCGTCGCTTAATCCTAAAACATCAAAAACAAATGCATTGATGGCTGTTGTGAATGTTTGTAGGTCTTCGGCAGAAATGGTTTCTTTTCCGTCTTTTAATAAATTGATATAACGAACGCCTTCGAATAATTGAGCAATTAAAATTGGTGTGTTAAAGTCGTCGTTCATGGCATCGTAACACAATTGTTTCCAGGTTCCAAAATCAATAGAACTTGATTTGCTTGCGCCAATAGTTGGCAAGGCATCAATAGCTTCCATTAATCTTTTGTATCCTTTTTCAGCAGCAGTAATAGCATCGTCAGAAAAATCTAAAATGCTTCTGTAGTGTGCCTGCAACATAAAAAAACGAGTTACTGAAGCTGAAAAAGCTTTACTTAGAATGGTGTTGTCTCCGCTTAAAATTTCTCCTGGTAAAATGTTGTTTCCAGTAGATTTTGCCATTTTCTTTCCATTCAAGGTAAGCATGTTAGCGTGCATCCAGTAATTTACCGGCGATTGTCCTGTGCAAGCTTCATTTTGTGCAATTTCGCATTCGTGGTGCGGGAATTTTAAATCCATTCCGCCACCGTGAATATCAAAATGATTTCCTAGGTATTTTGTGCTCATTGCAGTACATTCAAGATGCCAGCCAGGAAAACCGTCGCTCCATGGCGAAGGCCATCTCATGATATGCTCTGGTTCTGCTTTTTTCCAAAGTGCAAAATCTTGAGGATTTCTCTTGTCAGACTGTCCATCAAGATCACGGGTATTGGCAAGCATATCTTCGATATTTCGCCCACTTAAAATACCATAATTATTAGTTTCATTATATTTTACAACATCAAAATAAACCGATCCGTTGGCAACATAGCCAATTCCTTTATCAATAATTTTTTTGATGATTTCGATTTGTTCAATAATATGGCCAGTCGCTGTTGGCTCGATGCTTGGTGGCAAAAAGTTGAAAGCTTTTAAAATGTCATGAAAATCAACAGTATAGCGCTGTACAACTTCCATTGGCTCTAATTGCTCCAAGCGTGCTTTTTTGGCAATTTTATCCTCACCTTCATCAACATCATCCACAATGTGTCCTACGTCAGTGATATTTCGAACGTAACGAACTTTATAATCCAAATGAAGAAAATACCTGAAGATTACGTCAAAAGACATAAAAGTTCTTACGTTTCCTAAGTGAACATTACTATATACGGTAGGTCCACAAACATACATTCCAACATTTCCTTCATGGATTGGTTTGAAATCTTCTTTTTCACCCGAAAGTGAATTGTATATTTTAAGCGGTTGCGTTGTATATAATGGCATATTAAGTTTATTGTTTAATCGTTTAACTGTTGATTTGTTTAATCGTGTGAAACGCTTTATTCTTTTGAAAGATAATATTTTTTTAGATTATTAATCTGATTACAGATTTTTTCAAGTTTTTCACGACAATGAGCATATTCTTGTTCAGAAATATATTTTAAATCTTTTGAAAGGATTAAATGATTTAATGTTTCCATTGCTGATGAATATGACATCGTTAAAAAATGAGCCTTATCTTTATTTGAGTTTCTTGATGTTCCCTCGGCGATGTTTGTTGCAATTGAGGAAGAACTTCTTTTTATTTGAGAAGTCATTCCGAACAATTCGTTAGAAGGAAATGAAGTAGTTAATTTATAAATTTCTAAAATAAGCATTCTTGCATTTTGCCAAACTTCTAATTTTTCAAACGAGAAAACATACATGTTTTTTGTGGTTTAATCGTTTAACCGTTTATTTGTTTTCGATTAAACGATTCAACAAATAAACGATTAACCAAATATTTAGAATTGAGTTTCTAGTTTAATATAATCAAGAAATTCTCTTTTCGTTTGAGCGTCTTTGAATTTTCCACCGAATTCAGAAGTTACAGTACTGCTTTCGATATCTTTAATTCCGCGTGAGTTTACGCAAAGGTGTTTTGCATCGATAACACAAGCCACATCTTCTGTTCCTAAAGCTTTTTGAAGTTCTTGAACAATCTGCATTGTCAAACGCTCTTGAACTTGAGGTCTTTTAGCATAATATTCAACAATACGGTTCATTTTTGATAAGCCAATTACTCTTCCACTTGAGATGTAAGCTACGTGAGCACGCCCAATAATTGGTAGCAAATGGTGTTCGCAAGTAGAATAAACTGTGATGTTTTTCTCTACGAGCATTTCTCCATATTTGTAATTATTGTCAAAAGTTGAGGCTTTAGGTTGTTTTGAAGGATTTAAACCACCAAAAATCTCCTTTACAAACATTTTAGCAACTCGGTTTGGAGTTCCTTTGATGCTGTCATCTGTCAAATCCATTCCAAGAGTCTGCAGAATGTTTTCAACATCTTTTTTAATTTTTTCTATTTTTTCGTCATCAGTTAAGTCAAATGCATCTGCTCTTAAAGGGTTTTTTGCATTACTGCTGAAATGACTGTCACCTATTTCGTCTAAAAAATCGTCGTTGTTTATCATTAAAAACTACTATTATAATGGGTATATCTTTTTAAGGCGGTAAAGATAATTAATAAAAAGCAAACCTTTTCTATCGTTATTACTATTTAATTAGTCCTTTTTTAGATATGGTTTAAATTGCAGATGCTCGATTCGAGTTTTTATATTAATTAAAAAAAGTGGAGTAGGTCTTTATGAAATCAATTGAAAAATCGGCAAAAGCAAATTTATGCGAATCTGTGTTCTCTCCCGGAAGGAATTTTTTTGCAGATTGATATTTTGATATTTCGCTTTCAGGTTTTGTAAAGCCATAATTGTATGCCGTTGCGTAAAATCGAATTTTTTCATCAGTACTTTTAAAATCAATATTTTGATATTTGTATTCAGCAACAAACCAAAATACTTTTAGATATCGCAATTGCCATTGAAATTTTTCCAGACGGTTTATTCTTTCTTTTCGAATTTCAGTTTCATTTTCATTTTCCTTTTGAATAACAATCCAACGATAAGGCTTCAAGCTTTCAGTGTTGGCAACGTAATTTTCGAGATTTTCTAAGAATGAAGGTTTCATCTGAAAGTAACCCGTTGAAAAATCAGATGCTTCTTTTCCTTTATTTGCATATAAAATTCTGTTCGAAGAGGTTTCAAGATAGTCAGAATAAGAGTCGTATCTTAAGATTTCTGGAAAA
This sequence comes from Flavobacterium denitrificans DSM 15936, assembly GCF_000425445.1. Lineage (GTDB taxonomy): Bacteria > Bacteroidota > Bacteroidia > Flavobacteriales > Flavobacteriaceae > Flavobacterium > Flavobacterium denitrificans. Next base: position 94,389 of record NZ_KE384377.1, read on the forward strand.
GCAATAGAAAGAATTTGCGCTTTTTCGGTGTTATGGAGTTCGATGTCTATAATTTTCTTTTGCTTTTTTAATAATGAAAAAGCATGGTTGATTTCTTTTCGATAATATTGCACGCCTTCCTTTTGAAGATTGCGAAAATCTTCGTTTTTAATAGCATTTTTTGTCTCCGGGCTAGAGACATTAGGAGCAAATGATGCTAAAAGTAGAATGAAAAATGATATTACTATTAACTTATTCATGTTAAAAGCTTTTAAATCAATAGCTAAATTACTAACAACTGTATAATATTGCGATCATTTTTGAGGTTATTTTCAGAAAACTAAACATAAAAAAAAATCTGTTTCAACTTAAGTCAAAACAGATTTTTTGAATATTTTGTATGTTTTTTATCGTTTATTATAAACTAAAAGGGCTTCTTTTAAAATATTTACTGCTGTAATCAAGTCTTTTTTGTTTAAAACATAAGCAATTCGAACTTGATTCAATCCCATTCCAGGTGTTGAATAAAATCCTTTTGCAGGAGCAACCATTACAGTTTCTCCATTTAAATCATAACTTTCTAAAAGCCATTGCGCAAAATCATCTGAATTTTCAATTGGCAATTGTGCTATGCAATAAAATGCACCTTTTGGTTTAGTAACAATTACGCCTTCAATTTTGTTTAATTCAGCAATCAAAGTGTCTCGACGTTCTTTGTATTCGGCAATTACTTCGTCAAAATAACTTTGAGGTGTGTCTATTGCGGCTTCACAAGCAATTTGTTCAATAGTTGGAGGACTCAAACGAGCCTGCGCAAATTTCATTACTGTTGCCAGAACATCTTTGTTCTTGGTTACTAGACATCCAATTCTAGCGCCACACATACTGTAGCGTTTTGAAACAGAATCAACCATAATCACGTTTTGTTGCACATCTTCTAAATTCATTACTGAAAAATGTACATCAACGCCATCATATAAAAATTCGCGATAAACTTCATCAGCAATTAAATACAAATCGTGCTTTTTGATTAAGCTGGCTAATTGTTTAATTTCTGCTTCAGAATATAAATATCCAGTCGGATTTCCAGGGTTGCAAATCAGAATGGCTTTTGTTTTAGGTGTAATTAACTTTTCGACTTCTTCAATACTGGGCAAAGCAAAAGCAGTTTCAATTGTAGAAACAAGTGGAACTACAGTTGCGCTCGTAGATGATGCAAATGCATGGTAGTTAGCATAAAAAGGCTCCGGGATAATGATTTCGTCTCCAGGATCTGTAATTGTGGCCAGCGCAAATAGTAAGGCTTCAGAACCACCAGTTGTTACAATGATGTCTTCTGTGTTAACGTTTACATTTTGGCGCTGGTAAAAGTTTGCTAATTTTTTTCTATAGCTTTCATATCCGGCAGACGGACTGTATTCTATAAGTGTCAAATCAATATTTTTTACCGCCTCGATGGCCACTTCGGGTGTTTTGATATCCGGTTGACCAATGTTTAAATGATACACTTTGTGTCCTTTTTTCTTTGCTAAATCAGCAAAAGGAGCCAGCTTGCGTATCGGTGATTCAGGCATGTTTCTGCCTTTGTGTGAAATTGTTGGCATGAGTATAAATTATTGAAGTGCAAATTTGCATTTTTTTTTCGAATTTAACGTAAACATTATGAGGTGTTATGGAAATGTAACAATTATCAATATTTTTATTAATTTTATATTAAAATATTATCAATGAAAAAATATTTCATGTTGTTTTTTGGGCTTTTGGCATCTTTCAATCTCTACCCTCAAGACGATTTTTTGATTCATAGCCACAGTCGTAAGCTTACCATTCCATTTAAATTGATAAATAATCTCATATTTATTCCGATAAAAGTAAACGGCGTGGAATTGAATTTCTTATTAGACTCGGGTGTTGAAGAAACAATTTTATTCAGCATGGAAGAGAAAAAAGAAGTCAGTTTTAATAACGTTGTCAAAATCAAACTTAGAGGACTAGGAAGCGAAGAAGAGATCGAAGGCCTAAAATCAACAAACAATATAATGGAGACTCATGGCTTGCAATCAAATAACCATTTGGTTTATATAATATTGGATCAGAATTTTAATTTATCGTCACACATTGGAATTCCTGTAAACGGCATAATAGGCTATAAGTTTTTTAAGAACAATTTAGTTGAAATAAATTATACAAAGAAGAAAATCTACATTTATCCAAATACTGAAGAAATTAAAGAAAAACTGGACAAGAAATTCAAATCGGTTCCAATTTCGATCGAAAGATCAAAGCCTTATATTACTACAACCGCAGTGGTTGACAGTATCCAAATTTCTGCAAAATTATTAATTGATATTGGAAACAGTGATGCCTTTTGGATTTTTGAGAATAACAAAATTAAATTGCCGAAGAAAAATTTTCCAGATTTTTTAGGAAAGGGTTTTAGCGGTGATATTGAAGGACATCGCGCAAAAATTGCCAAGTTTTCAGTAGATGAATTTGATTTTAAAAACCCAATTGTTGCGTTTCCTGATTCAAGTTCGATACGGAATGTAAAAATGGTTCCGGGGAGAATTGGCTCAATTGGAGGTGAAGTTTTGAAACGCTTTACACTTGTTTTGGATTATGCTGACCAAAAAATGTATCTGAAAAAAAACAACAAATTTTCAGAACCTTTCACCTATAACAAAAGCGGAATCACGGTGCAGCATAACGGCTTGCAATGGGTTCAGGAGACTGTTCATTTAGAGACTGTTCAGGTTGCAAACTCTATGTCTGACGTAGGTTATGATGCGAAAAAAAATGATAATTTCAAGTATAAGTTTTCATTAAAACCGGTTTACGAAATTGTGAATATCAGAAAAAAATCGGCGGCAGAAAAGTGCGGTTTGAGAAAAGGAGATATTATTGTCAGTATTAATAATGCATTGCCCTATAAATATTCATTACAACAAATAAATAGCCTTTTAAAATCAGAAGATGATGTTTGGATTTCTTTAGAAATCGAAAGGGATTCAGTTATTTTAAAATTCAGATTTAAACTCGAAGATGAGTTGTGAAAGTGGGAATTAACATTTTTTAAAGAGTTTTTATGAAATTGATATTTTGTGAAAAAACAATTGTTAAATTGTTTTTTTTATTCGACCCCCACTATAATTTTAGTAAGTTTACGCAAAATATAAATTTATGGCAAAAAAATACATTAATTTCTTACGAATTACTTTAATTTTTGTTTTTTTATCCTTTTTTCCAAATACAATTTATTCGCAGTGCGCAGGCGAAGATGGAACTTTAACAGTTTGCGATATTCCTAATGTAAGTAGTCAAGCAATTGACTTAAATAATTATTTGACAGGTTCTCCTCTTAGTGGTGGAACGTGGACAGATACTGATGGTTCTGGAGGGTTGGATTCTGATACCGGAATTTTGAATGCGCAGCAAATTCGTCGTAGTGGTATTTTTCGTTATACTTATACCGTTGACGGAATAGGGCTTTGCCCAGATAACACTGCTGTTGTTACAGTTACGATTGGTGGATATTCAGGGGTGACTTCTCCAAATGTATCTGTCTGCAGTGCAATTGGCGAGTTTAATCTTTTTTCTGCTTTTAATGGATTGTACTTAAGTCCACATTCTAACGGACAATGGCATAATGATACTACAAATCAAAATGTAAGACCAGTTGTTAATGTGACAGACATGCAAGGAACTTATCAGTACACCTATACCATGCCTGCAATAGGAACTTGTCCTGCTATGTCATCAACTGCGGTTGTTACAATTTTTAAAGCTCCAGAATCTGGGACTGCCGAAATTTTAAAATTATGCGCTAGTGATGGATTGTCAGCTTATACTGATTATGATTTGTTCAACTCAATTTCAGGTCAAGATCCAGGAGGAACTTGGTCTGAGGTTAGTAATACTGGCGAATTGACTTTTGCAGGAGATCATTCTGTAAATATTCAAAGAGTTTATAATAATCGCGGACCAGGTAACTATTATTATAGATATACTGTAAAATCTACAAATCCAATTTGTTCTGATGAAGAAACGACGGTTAGAATAGCATTAGAGCAAAAACTTGATTTTACAGGTGCCAAAGTGAAAATTGATGCCAATAATATATGTGAAACAGAAATACCTACAGCAACTTATACGGCAACTATCACAAAAGGACCAGCGACGATTCCAAATGGAGATTATTATGTTTCGTTTACTGTTTCTGGGCCAAATGGCGGAAGCGAAACGCTGCCGGCAAATTTTATAAATGGTATTTTAGTTTTTCCTTTAAAATCAGATTATTTCCAACAAGTAGGTAGTTATACGGTAAGAATTACAAATATTTATGGTGCCAATAGTTTAAGAGCATGTCAAAACATTATTGGTAATCTTTCGGAGGCTGTTAATATCTATCCAATACCCGATTTAGCAGGCGCAAAAATAGAACCTATAAGTGCTTGTCAAAATACAATTGCAGAAGCGAAAATTTCTGATGCGGTAAAAATTGTCGATGGAACTTATACTTTACTTTACAATATTTCTGGAGCCAATAATGCATCTTCTCAAACAGCTACTGCAACTTTTGTTGGAGGAAATGCTACATTTGATATTCCTGCAATTTTGAATTCCCAAAGCGGAAGTGGTGCAATCAAAATAGTGAAGATCACACATGATATTTCTGGTTGTACAAATTCTGCTGATGTACAAGGCAATATAATTGTAAATCCTTTGCCCAATATTACAAATTTAAGAGTTCAAGTTGCAACAGTTTGTTTCGGATCAGCTGTAACTGCTTCAGTTTCGGGATTAGGAACTTTAACAGATGTTACATTGTCTTATTCTCTTTCAAATAGTAATGTCGCTCCGGTGCAAACAGTTGCATTGTCTCCTGTAAGTGGTAATGCTAGTTTTGTGATTCCTGCTGCTTTACTTGCAAATACAGGTTCGACCACAATTAAAATTGAGAATGTAAAAAACAATATTACCGGCTGTGACAGTCCGGTAACTTCGGTTTCTGCAGCGTTTTCAATAAATCCAATTCCAAATGCTCCAATAGCAACAGATCAGACTTTTTGTAAGTCCGAAGGAGCTGTTATTGCGAATTTGGTGCCTAACGGATCGCAATTTAAATGGTACAATTCACCAACTTTGACAACACCCCTTGCTAATACTTATGTTCTTAAAGATGAGACTTATTATGTTGCTGAAACTACTTTGTCATGTACTTCAGCGGCAACTATGATCAAGGTTACTTTAAGAGATACTCCTGCGCCTGTACTAAATGCAGATGGACAAAATTTCTGTGGTTTAGATGCGCCAACAATTGCCAGTTTGTCAAATAATACAGATGTTCCGTTGTCAGTAGTTTGGTATGATGCTCCAAAAGGTGGGGCTCTTTTGCCTCCTACAACGCTGTTGGTTGATAAAAAGAAATATTATGGATTTGATTTTTCGATAGCTGAAAACTGTCTATCATATGATAATCTTGAAGTCACAGTATCGCTAACAGATTGTGAAACCGTACCACCTGATTTCTATATTCCTGACGGATTTTCGCCAAATGGAGACGGCATAAATGATGTTTTTGTAATTCCGAACATCGACTTTTTATTCCCAGATTATATTATTGAAATTTTCAATAGATACGGAAACGGAATGTATCGCGGCGGAAAAGACAAGCCAGGTTGGGATGGTATAAACTATGAAACACAAGGTATTAACCACGGAATAGCACCAAATGGAGTTTATTTTTATGTTATCCATTTTAATAAAGGCGATAAGAAGCCTATACAAGGGCGCCTTTATTTAAATCGATAATTCCGTTTTACATTATTTAATATAATTTCAAATGAAAAAAATAATACTCTTTATAAGTTTTCTCTTTTATATAAATACAATTTCTGCTCAGCAAGATCCTGAGTATACCCACTATATGTACAATATGAGTGTGATCAATCCAGCTTATGCGACTGGAACTCCTCTTATGATGAATTTTGGAGGATTGTACAGAACGCAATGGGTTGGGGCTGTTGGTGCGCCAAAAACGTTTACATTTTTTGGACATACTGCTTTGTCGGAAAAAGTTGAAGTCGGAATGTCATTGGTTTCAGATGACATTGGAGACGGAGCAAAAAAAGAAACTAATGCGTATGCTGATTTTGCTTATGTGTTAAACTTAGGTGGTAAAAATAGACTTTCACTTGGATTGAAAGCAGGATTTTCAGCATTGCAAACTAATTTTAATGGGTTTGTTTTGCAAAGTGGAAATGCAGCCACAGATGCTGCATTCGCAGAAGACATTAACGTGACAAAACCTAATATTGGAGTAGGAGCTTATTATTTTACGGATAATTTTTACATAGGATTATCTGCTCCAAATTTATTGAAATCAAAACAAATTGAGGAAAAATCTGGATTGAACGCATATGGTTCTGAAGAAATTCATACTTATTTAACTGGAGGTTATGTTTTTCAATTAAATGATATGTGGAAAATCAAACCTGCTTCAATGGCAAAATTTGTGAAAGGCGCTCCCGTGGCAGTTGATATAACGGCAAATGTTTTGTACAATGAGAAATTTGAATTTGGTGGAGCATACCGAATTAATGATTCTTTTAGTGTTTTAGCAAATATAAATGTTACTCCTTCATTGAGAGTTGGTTATGCTTATGATTATACACTTTCCAATTTAGGTCAGTTTAATTCAGGAACACATGAAATTATGCTGCTTTTTGATTTGGATTTATTAGGAAAAGGATATGATAAATCACCTAGATTCTTTTAAAATGAAAAATATGAAAAAACTACTCGTTATTATATTCGTATTTTCAATACAATTTATAAGCGCCCAAGATAAAGAATTGGCAAGAGCCAAACGTTTCTTTGATAAGACATATTATAGCGAAGCTATCATTTTATATGAAAAATTAGCCGAAGAAAAACCTTCGCAGGAAGTGATAAAAAACTTGGCTGACTCGTATTATTATACTAACAATCTAGTAAAAGCCCAACGCTATTATAGACTTTTATTCCAAAACTATAATAAGGATTTGAATCGGGACTATTATTTCAGATTTGCGCAAACCTTAAAAGCAACAAATAGTTATGATGATGCCAATATGGCTTTAAAACAGTATTATGCATCTTCAAGTAGCGGAAAAGATTCGATTTATTTTAAAAATGAGTTGAAAGAGCTAGAAAATGTTTCGGCTATTGGAAACCGATTTGATATTAAAAATCTGGCTATAAACACTCCAAATTCTGAGTTTGGAGCAGTTCAGTATAAAGGAAATTTGGTTTTTGCAGCTGTAAAACTTAAACCTGGAATATTTGATAAAAAATTCAAATGGGACAATGAAACATATTTGAATTTAGTTTCGGTTCCCTTAACTGACATTAATTCGCAAGAGCCCAATATCGCTTATTTTGCACCAGAATTGAAAACTGGAATGCACGAATCAAATGCTGTTTTTACTAAAGATGGCAAAACAGTTTATTTTACGCGTAATAATTCGAAGAATAAAACTAGAAAAACAGACGATCAAAAAGTTTCGAATCTTCAAATTTTCAAGGCCGAATTAGTGGATGGAAAATGGACTAATATTGTGCCACTTCCGTTCAATAGCCCAAATTATTCAGTCGAACATCCAGCGCTTAGCGTTGATGAGAAAGTGTTGTATTTTGCTTCGGATATGCCGGGGTCTGTGGGTTCTTTTGATATTTATTCGGTAAACATCAATAAAGGCGCATTTGATACACCGAAGAATTTAGGTCCAATTATTAATACCGATAAAAGAGAGCAATTCCCTTTTGTTTCTGCAGATAACAAACTTTATTTTTCCTCAGATGGACATTTGGGTTACGGTTCGTTAGATGTTTTTGTTTCTGAAATTAAAGGAAATGACTATTCAGAACCTGTAAATATTGGATTGCCTTTGAACTCTAATTTGGATGATTTTTCATTTACTATTAATTCCGATACAAAAGAAGGTTATTTTGCTTCCAACAGAGATGGAGGTAAAGGGAGCGATGATATTTATCAATTCAAAGAGACAAAAGATTTGATTGTTGAAGACTGCAAACAGTTTATTGCTGGAACAATTACAGACGTTGACACCAATTTGCCTCTTGAAAATGCAACCGTAATGCTTCAGGATGCGTCGAAAAAAACACTAAATACAATTACAGTCGCAGCCGATGGAAAATTCAGTTTTACAGTTGCTTGCGAAAGTTCATACACAATTGTTGCTTTTAAAGAAAAATATACCAACGAATCAAAATCATTAGAAATTGGAAAAACCAGAAATGCTACAAATGATGGTTCATTGGCACTAAAATCTTTAGAGGCAATTAAGTTGGAAGAACAACAAATTGCAGAGAAAAGAAGAAAACAAGAAATTCAGCTCGAAACTGAGAAAAAAGAAAAAGAAGCTTTGGCTATTATTGCATTAAATGAAGCAGCTAAAAAAGCAAAAGCAGATGAAATAAAAGCAGAAGAAGCAAAGAAAAAGGAAAAAGTAAACGAGATTTTAAAACAAGAAAAAGATGTTGTAAAAGATGATAAAGATCGATTAATTATTAAAACTGATCCTATTTATTTTGACTACAATATGTGGTACATTCGTAAAGAATCAAAAGTTGTTTTAGGACGAGTGGTTGCCTTAATGAACAAATATCCAGGAATGGTTATAGAGATTGGCTCACATACAGATTCGCGAGGAAATGCAAAATTCAATGAAGAACTTTCTCAAAAAAGAGCAAATTCAACTAGAGAATTTATAATTCAGTCGGGAATTAATGCAAGTAGAGTTTCTGCAAAAGGTTATGGCGAATCTGTTCCAATTATAAAATGTAAAACAGACGATGCTTGTTCAGAAGAAGATCACGAGTTGAACAGAAGATCTGAGTTTATAATCAAGAAGTTGTAATAGATAGTATTGTCATTAGAATATTCTGTAGAGGCGCACTGCTGTGCGTCTAATTCATGGGGTGACACTCGTTATGAAAAAATATTTTTTAATCAAGAAGCCTTTTTTTTGGCTTCTTTTTTATTTATTTTTATATGAAATTAAAAAATTCAGTTATGAAAAAAATTGTATTGTGTTGTATGCTTTTGTCTTTTATTGGACTTCAAAGCTGTAAAAATGAGGAAAAACAAAAAGCAGAAGCGGCAGCTAAAGCTGAAGGTGAAAAAGTAGTAAGTACGGAATGTTATAAAGCAATTTATGAAAACGATACTTTAGATCTAAAGTTGAATACACTGAAAAACGGAAAACTGAGTGGCGATATGATAATGAAAGTTGCTTCCTCACCCCTAAAAAAAGGCGAAATTCTGGGGGAATTTCACGGTGATACTTTGTTTGTTGATTACACTTTTGTTGACGGAACAAATAATAATGCAAAATATAAAAACCCGATGGCTCTTTTAAAACGTGATAAACAGCTAATTTTAGGAAACGGAACAATGCAGACAACAATGGGAGTAACATATTTAGTAAAAGATAAACCAATTGATTTTGAGCGTGTAAAATATAAATTTGATTCAGTTGAATGTGTTGAAAGCAAGTAAGAAGTAAGATTTAGAAAGCAAGATATTGCTCTAAAAAATAAAAAGCCGTTTCTAGATAAAGAAACGGCTTTTGTTATTTTTAGATTTAAAAAATTTTATAAAACTTCACCTTTAATTTTTAAGGCAACACGTCCGTCAGGATAATTGACTGCGTTGGTTTCAACAGTAATTGTTTTACGAATTGGGCCAGAAACCATATTGTATTTTACATCAATTTTCCCTTTTTTTCCAGGTTGAATCGCTGCTGTGGGTTTAGTCACCACAATAGAACTCACAGTAGATTCCGCACCAATAATTAATAACGGAGCATCTCCAGTATTTGTGAATTCAAAAGAGCGGACTCCGTTATCACTTTTCGAAATTTTTCCATAATCAATTGTATTGTCCTGAGCCGAAAATTCAATTTTCGGGCCATTTTGCGCATAACCGATTGCACTAAACAATACGATTGCAATAAAAGAGGCAACATTTTTCATTTGAAATTATTTTTAATTGTAAGTAAATATACATTCTTTTAATTAACACACAAATTAATAATTCGCTTTTTATAGTGTCTTTAATTATTTACTTTTGCTGTCAGTTATAATTACAAAAATTGAACCAATTTTTTGTTTAACTGTTTAATCGTTTATTTGTTTGATCGTTTTGATTGAGTTGTAAATGATTTTATTTAAACAGAAAAACATTTAATTAGTCAATTTAATTTCAATGATCAAAGCCGATTGAACGGTTAAACAAATAAACGATTAAACATATATAAATGACAATTCCAGCACAATTTGACGCTAAGACGATTGAGAGTAAATGGTATGATTACTGGATGAAAAACAACTATTTTCATTCAGAGCCAGATCATAGAACACCGTACACCATTGTAATCCCGCCGCCAAACGTCACTGGAGTCCTTCACATGGGACATATGTTGAACAATACGATTCAGGATGTTTTAATTCGTAGAGCGCGTCTTAAAGGATTCAACGCTTGTTGGGTTCCGGGAACGGATCACGCATCGATTGCTACTGAGGCAAAAGTAGTAGCAAAATTAAAAGCAGAAGGAATCAATAAAAACGACTTAACCCGTGAAGAATTCCTAAAACACGCTTGGGAATGGACCGATAAATACGGCGGAACAATCTTAGAACAGCTTAAGAAATTAGGAGCTTCTTGCGATTGGGAACGCACTAAATTTACTATGGATCCAGATATGTCTGCATCTGTAATTAAATCGTTTGTAGATTTATATAACAAAGGATTAATTTACCGTGGATACCGAATGGTAAACTGGGATCCAGAAGCAAAAACAACTCTTTCTGATGAAGAAGTAATTTACGAAGAGCAACAAGGAAAATTGTTTTTCTTAAAATATAAAATTGAAGGAACTGAGGAATTTTTGACCATTGCCACAACTCGTCCTGAAACTATTTTTGGAGATACTGCGATTTGTATCAATCCGAATGATGAGCGTTTTACACACTTAAAAGGTAAGAAGGCGATCGTTCCAATTTGCGGAAGAGTTATTCCAATTATTGAAGACGAATATGTAGATGTTGAATTCGGAACAGGATGTTTGAAAGTAACGCCTGCGCACGACATGAACGATAAAACCTTAGGAGAAAAACACAACCTTGAAATCGTTGATATTTTTAATGAAGATGCAACATTAAACAGCTTCGGATTACATTATCAAGGAAAAGATCGTTTTGTAGTTCGTACTGAAATTGCAAAAGAATTAGAAGAAATTGGGGCTTTGGCGAAGACCGAAATCCATTTAAATAAAGTTGGAACTTCTGAAAGAACAAAAGCGGTAATCGAACCAAGATTATCAGACCAATGGTTCCTGAAAATGGAAGATTTGGTAAAACCAGCCATTAAATCGGTTTTAGAAACAGGAGATATTAAATTACATCCAAAACGTTTCGAAAATACTTATGCGCATTGGTTAAACAACATTCGTGATTGGAATATTTCTCGCCAATTATGGTGGGGACAACAAATTCCGGCTTACTATTACGGAGACGGAAAAGAAGATTTTGTAGTTGCAGAAAACATTGAAGATGCATTAGCTTTAGCTAAAGAAAAAACCAACAACCAACAACTAACAACCGACAACTTAAAACAAGACGTTGATGCGTTAGATACGTGGTTTTCATCTTGGTTATGGCCAATGTCTGTTTTTGGCGGAATTATGGATCCAGAAAGTCCAGATTTTAAATATTATTATCCAACAAACGACTTGGTAACTGGTCCGGATATTTTATTTTTCTGGGTAGCGAGAATGATCATCGCTGGTTACGAATATGCGGGTGAAAAACCATTTACAAACGTATATTTGACTGGTTTAGTTCGTGATAAACAACGCCGTAAAATGTCTAAATCATTAGGAAACTCTCCTGATCCTTTAGATTTAATTGAGAAATTTGGAGCCGATGGTGTTCGTGTAGGATTGCTTTTAAGCGCTTCTGCAGGAAATGATATTATGTTTGATGAGGAATTATGTCTTCAAGGAAAAGCGTTCTCAAACAAAATCTGGAATGCTTTCAAATTGATTAAAGGATGGGAAGTTTCAGAAACTATTCCACAGCCAGAATCATCAAAAGTAGCGATCGAATGGTACGAAGCAAAATTACAGCAGACTTTAGTTGACATTGAAGATAATTTTGAGAAATACAGAATCTCAGATTCATTAATGGCAATTTACAAATTGGTTTGGGATGATTTCTGTTCTTGGTTCTTAGAAATGATTAAACCAGCTTACCAACAACCAATTGACAGCGTAACTTTCGCGAAAGCGATCGAAATGTTAGAAAGCAACTTGAAATTATTACATCCTTTCATGCCTTTCTTGACAGAAGAAATTTGGCAGTTAATTACAGAGAGAACTCCAGAAGAAGCTTTAATTGTTTCGACATGGCCGGAATTAAAATCATTTGATGCTAAATTAATTGCTGATTTTGAAAACTCAATTGAAGTAATTTCTGGAATTAGAACGATCAGGAAAGATAAAAATATTCCGTTTAAAGACGCGATTGAATTAAAAGGAATCAACAGCGAAAATGTTTCAACGTATTTTGATTCAGTTGTAACGAAATTAGGAAACGTTTCGGCTTTCGAATATGTTTCTGAAAAAGTAGATGGCGCATTGTCTTTCCGTGTAAAATCAAATGAATATTTTATTCCGATTACTGGAAATATCGATGTTGAAGCTGAAATCGCAAAACTGACAGAAGAATTGAATTACACAAAAGGATTCCTGAAATCTGTTGAAGCAAAACTTTCAAACGAGAAATTCGTAAACGGAGCTCCGGAAAAAGTTTTAAATATAGAAAAACAAAAACAAGCAGATGCTTTGGCAAAAATTGCTACAATCGAGCAGAGTTTGGCTGGTTTGAAATAAGAAATATTGTTTTTAAGTACCAGACCTAACAGGTTTTTAAAACCTGTTAGGTCTTTTTTTATACAAACAAGGTATTATTTCTTCTTCTTCAAAACCAAAAACAAAGGATAAGAAACAATCGTAATTCCAACAATAATAATAAAGCTTTTAGGATCGCTGTAAATAAACCCTCCAAGCAATGCGATTGAAAATATAATAGCGATTATAGTTGTCCAAGGATACCAAAAAGAACGATAAGGTCTTGGTAAGTCTGGTTCAGTAGTTCTTAGTTTTAAAAGCGAATAATACGCCAGTCCCCAAACAATTATGGAGATAAAAGCGGCAAAAGAAAACAATATTTCAAAGGAGCCGATACAAATTAGAAATAAGCTGAAAAGTGACGAAACCAAAAGTGCTATAATTGGAGTTCCACCTTTATTTACTTGAGTTCCTTTTTCAATAAAAAAACCGTCACGGCTTAATCCGTAAAGTATTCTCGGCGGGATCATCATAAAGGCATTCAAAATGCTGATTAGAGAGAATATCGAAATTACGGTTACAATTATTGCTCCGTTTTCTCCAAAAAGAACTTTGGCAACATCAGCGGCAGCCAAATTAGATTTTGCTAAAGACTCAATTGGCAAAACATGAAAAAATGCTGCATTTACCAAAACATAAATGGCTACAACCAGCAAAACTCCGCTGTATAATGATTTTGGAATATTTTTGCCTGGGTCGTCATTTTCTTCGGCAAAAAAGCAAACCGCATTCCAACCATTATAAGTCCCAATAATAAGTTGTAGTGATTTGAAAAATCCAAAAATTAGTCCGATTTGAAAAACCGAGTTGTTTGTTTCAATCTTTGGAACTTCAGCGCCAGAATACATAAAACAAGCGACAACCAAAGCAACGAAACAAATTACTTTCAAAAAACTAGTAATTTGCTGAATTACGCTTCCGTTTTTGACGCCACTTAAGTGCAGTAAAACAAACGCAATTAATAAAGAAATAGAAATTACTGTTGAATAATTAGCCAACTCGGGAAATAAAATAATAGTATATTCACTAATTACGATGCAGTAAAAGGCTGGCGGAATGGCATTGACTATATAGTCATACCAGCCAGAAAGAAATCCGGCGTAATCTCCTAAGGCTCTTTTGATGTAATTATAAGAACCTCCTGCTTTTGGAAGCATCGTCGCTAATTCAGAATACGAATTTGCGCCTAATAAAACATATAATCCGCCAAAAATCCAAGAGAAAAGAATTAGCCAATAATTGTCTAAAAGCCCAGCAATTGAACCTGGTGTTCTCAAAATCCCGACTCCGATTGTTCCGCCAATTAATACGGCTATGTTAAAGCTTAATCCAAGTGTTTTTTTTAATTGGTTTTGTTTGGAATCTGACATAGATTTTTGTTTTGTTGAAAATGGAAATTTAAAACAAAAATAAAGATAATTAGAGCACTTTTTGCTGTAAAAAATAAAAACCTCATTTATTGCTAAATGAGGTTTTTGGTGAAATTTAAACCAAATTTTTTTCTGTTTTTTTGAATAAAAAGACTGAAAAAATTTTAACAAATTAAAATCTAATTCAAAAATTTAGAATTTGTATCGTAGACTTGTCATAAATTGACGAGGCGCAATAGGGTTGACACTATAGTTTTCGTGAACTGTATAGTTTAACTCATTTGTAAGGTTTGATAATTTACAAAGAATTGAGAATTTTTTCCAAGTGTAACCAAGTGAAGCATCAATTGTTGTATAGCCTTCCAATGGAATATCACGGTCTCTGATTGTAATTGTGTATGTTTTTGGGTTTGTTGAAGGTTTGTTTTCTGTCCAAACATAATCATCATTCCATCCCGCTAAACGATCTCCGATGTAATTAGCAATTGCTCCAAAAGAAAGACCTTTCAAGGCTCCTGTTGGCAAAGTATAGAAAAAGCTTAAGTTAGCAGTATTTTGCGGTGTTCTTACAACGCGATCTCCTTCAACAAAACTTCCTTGTGTTCCAGATGTGTTTACATAGCGCATGTCATTATAGCTATAACCTCCTATGATGCTTAAGCCTTCTAAAGGTCTTGCAGTAATGTCAATTTCAATTCCCTTGCTTTTTGTCCCGCCACCTAAAGTTTTGATAGTTGTATCGGTGTTTGGAGTTCCGTCAGCTCTAAATTCTGCAGTTTGTGCTAAATTGCTGTTTTTGATTTGGTAAACTGTCACATTTGTGCTTAAAGCGCCACTGAAGAATTCTTTTTTGATTCCAGCTTCGTACTGATCAATAATTGAAGCTTCAATAGGTTTTAAATCAACTGTTGTTCCTGAATTTGGCGTAAATGAGTTCGAGTAACTTGCAAATACAGACATGTCTTTCAATGGTTGGTAAACCAATCCTACTTTTGGTGAAAACGCATCATCTTTACGTGGAGCGGTTTCTGTCATTACACTTGGATTTTTTGTCATATCATAAGTGTAAACGGTTGCTTCTTGCCATGACCAACGCATTCCAAGTAAAACTTTGATTTTTTCAGTAAATGAAATCAAATCTTGTGCATATACTCCAAAACGGTTTGTTTCTGTTTTAGTGATTCTTGTAAGAGTTGAATTCGGAATATCATTTCTTTGTGTTGACGGATCGAAATTGTAAAGATTGATCGTGTCGTAATTTGCAGGATTGAAAACATAAGTATTTGCAGTAGCAAATGAATTTTCCCAATCAACACCTGTAAATAATTGGTGTTTTACAGATCCCGTATTGAAGTTTCCTTGCAAACTCAACTGATCACCCAATATAGTTTCCAAATTTTTATTTTGTACCAATGGTCTTGTCCAGTCTCCAGCTGGTGTTACGGTTGATAATTGCGCAGTAGATTTTGATGCTCTGTCATAAGATTGGAAAGAGCTGTTGAAATTTAATTTCCAGTTTTTGTTGAAATCGTGGTTTACTAATACCGAAGCACTAGCCGATTTAGTTTGTCCGTTTGACCAAAGTGCGCCGTAAAAGTTGTTACGTGGCACATCAACAAGTTCTTTTCCGATAATTCCTGTTCCAAAATCAGGAGTCCAATCTGCAGTTAAATAATCTCCTTGTACTGTAATCTGAGTTTTTGAACTAACAATAAACAGCAAAGACGGATTTACATATACACGTTCGTTTTTTACGACATCTCTAAAGCTTTCTGAATTTTCATAAGAACCATTGATTCTGAAAGCAATTGATTTTGTCAAACCTCCATAAAAGTCGAAAGCTGGTTTGTAATAAGCATAACTTCCAAATTGCATTGAAACTTCACCACCGCTTTTAAATTGAGGCGTTTTAGTTACTAAGTTCAAGATTCCGCCTGGAGCAACGTTTCCGAATAATAAAGCCGAACTTCCTTTTAGGAATTCTACTTTATCTAAACCTGAAACATCTGGAATAGAACCCGCATTGTAACGGAAACCATTTTTAAACATATTGTTAGCAGACATGTCGTATCCTCTTGAGAAAAATGACTCTTGAGCACCACCACGAGCTGAACCTACATAAACCCCATTTGCATTTTTTAAAACCTCACTTAATCTAATTGCTTGTTGTTGTTCGATAACGTCTGAACCAATAACTTGAATAGATTGCGGATTGTCCATTGGCTTTAAACCAGAACGTACTGCAGTTACCGGCTTAGGCTCTTTGGCTTTTGTTACAACTACTTCGTTTAGGATTTCCCCTTTTTTGTTTTTTACAGTATCACTAACAGTTGTGGTATTTTCTGCACTTGTAAATTCTTGGCTATAAGCTCCAAAACTTATTAAAGATAAAGCAAGTAGTAAACTATGTTTCATGTGACTTATTTAGATTTAATAAAAATAATTTTTTACAAATATAAGGTCGCACAAAGGGTTTAACAAAATTTATAGAGGTATTTTCTCGCTTAAAGTTTTATTATTATTATCTTAAGATTTGCTTAAGATTTTGTTTTTACTAAATCATTTTCTTATTTAGATTGAATTAAAAGAAGCTGTTTTCAAATAGAAAAGCCTTACTCAAAGAGCAAGGCTTTTACTAAGACTAATTTAAAAATGAAGGGGTATTATTATTTTACAGTAATCTGGTATGTTGCCATTTTCCAGATTTCATCATATTTTTTTCCGTTGTGATCACCCGATGCTTTTTCAGTGTGCGCATATTCAACCATATAATTTCCAGACCAAATAGGAGTAAATGAAAATTCACCTTTTTCGTTGGTCCATAATTCTTTTTCCCATCCATTAGGAGCGATTACCTTAATTTTTGCTTCTTTTGCTACTGCACCATCGTAAGTTGCTATTCCAGCAATTTTTGAATCTTTCTTCGCTACATCTGCATTTTCAGAAAATACGCCAATTTGGTTTTTATTTGCTGTAGCAGTGTTTCCTGCAGTCTTGTTTCCAACTACTACTGTTGCGCTTGAATTATAATCTAAAACCATTGTTCCATAAACATCTTTTACTTTATGGTGCATAACAATGGTATAAACGCCATCTTCATCTGGTGTAAAAAAAGCTTGGTATTTATTATCTAAAGCTTTAGAAGTCAGTTTGGTTTCTTTTTTAGATGGACTCACTAATACTAAAGAAAAATCTTTTAAGTCTGAAAACCATTTGTCAGCTTTTGTAATATCGTTTTCTGAAAATTCTCCAAAATAAACTGAAATTTCTTGTGCTTTTCCTTTTACTCCAGTTGCTTTGGTTTCGATCCAAAGAGCGTGAGCAAATATTTGTGGACTAGCAACTAACATTAAAAATAAAAATGCAATTGTTTTTAAAGTTTTCGATTTCATAATAATTTAGGATTAAGATTAATTGTTTTAGAAAATTCTTCTACAGTTGTATGCAAAAAAATCGTTGAGTAGCTGACTTTGCTGGCCTGCTGAAATTACTTGCAAATATAAAGTTTTAAATTAGTTTAGCAATTCTTATTTAGAATAAATATTGATAATTTTTTAAAAATGTTTTACAAACCTAATTTTGAGATTTGACAGCTGTTTTTTTCTTTTTGTTATTTCGTCCCCACCAAATTAAAAATCCAGTTATAGGCAGGCTTGCAGAAACCAAACTGGCAAAGAAAGCCAGCACTTTTCCGGGAAATCCCAAAATACTGCCCACATGCAAATCGTAATTTATGAAGCGAAATTTTTCGCCTCCGCTTTTATCTTCATAGGTCGTTGTTCTTAGATTTTTGGCGGTATAACGATCAAATTCCATTGATACATCATCAAAGCGATTTTTGTAGCGTACAAATGTTTGAAAAGTTGCCAATGAATCATCCGCTTTTGGAACAAACAAATAATAGCTTTTTGCATTAGGATTTGCTTTTCTTGTTGCGGTGAATATTTTATCTGTTGCTGAGTTTATATTGTATTCAGCGGTATCAGAAACTAGTTTTTCTTTGGTAATTGTTTTACCGCCGTTAAAAATCCATTGAACGCCTTTGTCGTAACATTCAAAAGCCCAAACTAATCCTGTCAAAGCAATGATTAAGGCGAAAATCATCGTATAATATCCTAGAATATTATGTAAATCATAATTTTTCCGTTTCCATTGTGTCGTGTTTTTCCATCTAAACCAAAAACGTTGTTTTGCTGCCTGTTTGTTTTTTGGCCACCAAAGTATCAAACCTGTAATTAATGAAATGATAAAAATAATAGTTGCCGTTCCCACTATTGGGTCGCCAATTTCACTATTAAAACAAAGTGTTTGGTGCAACATTCGAATAAAAACAAAAAATTCAAAATTATATTCTTCCAATTTTTGAACGGCTCCTGTATACGGATCTATATAAACATAAGTATTTTGATACCGATTCCAATACCAAACGGCATCTTTGTCTAATTCTTCAAAAAACCAAACAATAACGGTACGTTTATCATCATTTATAATTCGGGCACCCGAAAGTTTTTGATTAGGATGTGTTTTTGCATTTGCTTCTTCAGCGATTTGGATGAGTTGGCTAACAGGCAGTTTTTTAGTTTTGACGTGCTCCACAAAATAATATTGGTGGACTATAGGTCGCAATTCTTCTTCGAAAACATACAAACAACCCGTGATGCCTAGTATAATCACAATTAAGCCAGAAGCTAGTCCTAGCCATAAATGAACTTTTTTTATAAAATTTTTAAATGCCATTTTTGTTCATGCTCTAGCAATCTAAATAAAACTGCTATTAAGATTTAAAAAAAAAGCACCTCAATGTTTTGGAAAAGAGGTGCTTTCTGTCTCTGTTTAATTTTAGAATTTCAATGTTAAGCTTGCCAGAATGTTAGTTGGCGCTTGCGATGTTCCCCAAAAATCCCAATATCTTTCATTAGTAATATTGTTGAATTTCAGGCCAATTCTCCACGAAGTTTGATCATAATAAACAGATGCATTGTAAGCGGTGTATGATGGCATATAAAAAGTATTATCGGCTGTAAAATAGTTTTTGTCAACATAGTTTGCGCCTGCGCCAATGCCTAAACCTTTTAATTTATTTTGAAAAGTATAAGAAGTCCAAAAATTGACTACATTTTCAGGAGATCCTGTTGCTTTGTTTCCTTCGATAGTCGCATCAGAAGCTCTTACGATTCTATTATCGTTATAGCCGTAACCTGCAACAATATTTAATCCATTTATAGGATTTGCAATTAATTCAAAATCAAAACCTTTACTAACTTGTTTTCCATCTTGTATTGTAAATCCAGCAGAAGTGAGTCTTGTCGCATTATCAATTGTGATATTGTAGTAACTAACAGAACCGGTCAATTTTTTATGAAATGCTTCTGCTTTAATTCCCCCTTCATATTGAACAGCATAAATTGGATCTAAAACTAACTGTGTCGCATCTGGCTGTGTAACGGGTTGCATATTTTGAAACCCGTTCATATAATTTCCAAATACTGAAACTTGATCTTTTACCAATTCATAAACTAATCCAAGTTTTGGTGCTAATGCCGTTTGATGATAACCTTCAACTGTTCCTACTTTTTCGCGATCAAAATTATCCAAACGCAAACTCAGCATAGCCGAAAGTCTATCAGTAAAATTGACAACATCACAAGCATAAATGCTAAAAGTTTTTTGGTCTGCAATTGGGGATGTTGTTAGGACAAGTCCAGCATCAACGGCTTTTCTTCTAATAGGGGCAAAGTTGGTTGTTACGTCTATGTTGTCAAGCGTAAAAGTTGTTCCACCCGAAAATGCACTGCTGTAAAGTCTGTAGTTTACTCCTGCCAAGAACTTATGTTTGATGTTTCCAGTATTGAACTTTCCGTTTATGTTTTCCTGAATGTTGGTATAGTTGTTATAAATAGGCCCCCAAAGTCCCACTCTTCGTGCTACTTGCGTTGGAGAACTCCAAACGGCATAACTCTGATAACTGCGTTCTACATCTTCGCCTACAAAAGAGAAAACGGTTGTCGATTTCCAATTTTCAGAAATTTCATATTCGGCTTGGGCAAAAACTTTAGTTGCTGTTGATTTTGCGTCATTATCATCGTGAAACATTGATTTTCTGTAATCAATTTTCAGATCATTTGGATTTGTAATTCCAGAAGTTGTTGCATAAGTATTATACGTACGACGTGTGTTGTTTACGTTGTAAAGTTCAGCATCAAAATTGAAAGTCAATTTTTCAGATGCTTTGTAAGTCAAACTTGGGGCAAAAAGCAATGTATTGTTGAATCCATAATTCAGGAAGCTTTTTTCTCTGTTTACCGCCATATTGATTCTAAACAAAACGGTTTTGTCTTTGTTTAGCGGTGTATTTACATCAGCTGTAAGTCGGTTTAGGTTGTAGCTTCCGGCGGTATATGATATTTCGGCAGCGGTTGTTTCAAAAGGTTTTTTGGTAACCAAATTGACAACACCTCCAAATGAAGATACAGAAGAACCAAACAAAGTTCCCGACGGTCCTTTCATAATTTCGATTCGCTCTACGTTTCCAAGATCGACTGAAGAACGACCGGAAGCCGTTTCCATTCCATTTCGCGCATTTATTCCAGTAGAAAATCCTCTGAAAATTACGCCAACTCCTCCAGATGGATAACTGATTGAAACCACTCCAGGAGAATTTTGAACTGCACTTCTAATATCAACCGCAACTTGTTCCTGTAAAAGTTCTTTGTGAATAACGCTATAAACTTGTGGGTTTTCTAGGTTTTTAAGTGGCATTCGGGCAACATAATCCGTTTTTTTAGAAGTGATGCTTTTTTTTCCACTAATAACAACTTCTTGAAGTTCTTTATTCGAAACTTTTAGTTGCAGGCTCAGTGTATTGGTTTCGTTTTCTGTTACTATAAGTTCTTTTTCAGAAGTTTCATATCCCGTCAACGAAATTTGCAGTATATAATTTCCTGCTTTTACTCGGTTGAATTCAAATGTACCGTCATCGTTGGTTGTGGTGCCATACTTTGAATTTTTTAAAATGATATTTACGCCCGCAGCAGCATCGCCGTCTGAAGTGGTAATAATTCCTTTAATTTTTCCATTATTCTGTTGTGCAAAAGCACTGAAAAATAAAAATAGAAAACTGATTGAAAATAGAAAACGAGAAGTTTTCAGCTTAATGTAATTCATCGATTATTTTAATTGGTTTGTAATTAATTTTATTTAGAACAAATAAAAACAGTGCAAATGTAGAAATTAAAATAACTTTAACAATTATTATTTTTATCATTTGTCGATGAAATTGTTAAATGTTGGATTTGTAATTTATTAAAGGGAATTCTTATTCAAAGTTGTAGTAGATAAAGTTTAAAAAGCCTTAATTTTGCAGTCAGAAAATTGACTTCATGATTTTACCTTTCTTAAAAAAATACCAAAACACTCCCAAAGGATATCGAATAGCAAATACTGTGTTTTTTTTCCTGTCTGGAATTGGATATTCGTCGTGGGTTTCTAGAATCCCACATATACAAGCCCAACTGCATTTGTCTGAAGCTCAGTTTGGAGCAGTATTATTTGCTTTCCCAATAGGGTTGATGCTTACAATGCCGTTTACAGGAAAACTTTTGAATAAATACAGCAGTCGCTATATTATGCTTTTAGGCGCAATCATGTTTAATATTGTGCTTGCTTTGCCGGGTTTGGTTGCCTTTGTTTGGCAATTGGTTATTGTGTTGTTGATATTTGGAGCGTCTCGAAACATTTTTAATTTATCGATTAATGCGCAATCGCTCGAAGTGCAGAAATTATATCCAAAATCGATTATTACGCGTTTTCATGCCGTTTGGAGCATTGCTGTTTTTTCAGGAGCGGGTTTAGGTTATGTTATGGTAACACAGCATGTTGCGCCTTCGCATCACTTACTTGGAGTTAGTGTTTTTATGATGGCTTTAACGGCCTGTTTTTACCCAATGAGTATTCATAATGAACCAGTTCCGGTAAAAAAGAAATTCTTTTCGATGCCTGAAAAAAACTTAATCAAATTTGCTTTGATTTGCTTCGTTTCAATGGCTTGCGAAAATACAATGTACGATTGGAGTGGTATTTATTTTGAAAACATTCTAAAAGCTTCGCCAAAATTAACCAGTGCCGCGTTTGTTTTTTTTGCAACTGCAGTAACGCTCGGACGTATTTTTGGAGATTATGGCGTAATGAAATTTGGCACCAAAAAAATTCTGCTTTATAGTGGAATATTGATCACTGTTGGTTTCGGAATCTGTTTTGTTTTGCCGTATGCTTATCCGACTATTTTTGGTTATGTTTTAATCGGGTTTGGAGTTTCTTGTGTTGTCCCATTGGTATTTAGTATTGCCGGAAGATCTTCAAAATTAAGCAGTGGTTCTGCATTGACTTCTATCTCTACAATTGGGTATTTAGGATTCTTATTAGTGCCGCCAATGGTTGGTTTTATTTCTGAATATTTAAGCATGAAATGGGCGTTTCTTGTAATGGCACTTCTCGGAATTCTGATGATCTTTATGGTAAATAAGATTGGGGAGAATGAATGATTTAGATGCTAAGACACTAAGATGCTGAGGTTCTAAGTTTTTTTGTTGCGGGGAATGCGTTGTGGATTATCTTTGCACAAACTGGACTGAAGTCCAGCTCTACAATATTTTTAGAACCTTTGGTTCTTTTTTTTTACTTTAAAATTCCGGAAGAATGTATGATTTTGTAGAGAGGGATTTCAAACCGTCTGAGGTTTTTTAATCATGGGTAAATATATCGTACGATTTCTTCCTTTTTGCTATCATAAAAATAACCATCGTTAGCAAATTCATTTACTAAATCAATTTCATAGTTTTCATTAATATAATTTAGGATTGACAAAAAAGAAAGCAAAGTTTTTCTGGTTGATCTGCAATTAACGTAGAATAGCTCTTTTTCAACCTGATTTTCTATGCAATAAAACCTAAAATCGAAAGTGGTGTTCATTGATTGTTCTATTCGATTATATCTAAAAATAAAAGAAGTAATTCCGTTTTGAATAAGATTGATTATAAAAGCTCGAATTTCATTGTGCTTGTCATAGCCATTCCATATTTCACTCCCAATAATTTTTAATTTTATGTCTGACATCAGATGGTTTTTTGGGATTAATGTATAATACTATTTTGCGATTGAAATTATAAGTGGCAAACCTTATCGGAATCTGCCCTTGATACGTATGTTTTTCATCATTGAAAGTATATTCTATAATTGGCGTATAATACGTTGCTGATACTTCTGGATTGCTCGGACTTCCTGTAGCATCTCGCCATCTTATCCTTTCTTCAAAACGAACTATTTTACTTTCAACAGGTATAAATGATTTTGGAATAAAAGAATAATATAAATATAGGATACTATTCACTAGAATAATAAGGCCCAAAAAAGAAAAACCGAGTATAATAAACCACATTCAAAAACAATTATTTCTTAGTCATAACAAACTTCTCTGAACTCGGTTTTCCATTCAAATTCCCGGAAATCTCAGCAGTCAAAGTATTATTTGCACCTTTTGTATACGTGATTTTTTGAGGATAATCGTGTTTTGGGTTTTCGAAAACCAATTTTTGATCTGTTTCAGAAGTTGACGGAAACGAAACCGGTTTGTCTTCGTTTTGCCCTTTTACGGTTGCTTTATAGGTTAAGGTTTCACCTAATTGCGCCAAAATAATAGTTTCAAGGTGCAAAGTATCTTTTCCTTTTATAAAATAAGATGAAGCACTGAATGTGCTGTCGTTTAACTTTTGCCAGTTTTCAGATAAAACGCCTTCTTCTGATTTATTTTCCCAGTTTCCAATCAACCAATCGGCTTTTTTGATTTTATCTTTTTCTACAGTTTCTTTTTTCTGGCAAGAAACAGCTGTTATTACAAGCGCTAAAAGAGTAATTTTCTGAAACATCTTAAATGGGTTTTGGTGTTAAATTCTAGTACTAATGTATGAAAAAAATGTTTGCCACTAATCACACGAATTTCCACGAATTTATTTTTGAAAATTTGTGATATGAATTTTGGCCACAGATTAAAAGGATTAAAATGATCTTTTCTCTCGCAGATTTAGCAAATATGGCAGATTTAATTTATAATTAGAAGCTAAAAAAAATCACTTAAAAGCTAATTTTCAAGAGAAAAAAATTAGTAAAAATTAGTGCAATTCGTGGCGAAAAAATAAAAAATCATTTTAATCTTTTTAATCTGTGGCTAAAAAAAACTTAAACGCTTTCGCACAAAATAGAATAAACCAATTCCTTTGTTGGTTTTTGATCTCCAAGTTTAGTTCGAACATCATCAAAAGTAACTTTAAAATCACAGCCCGATTTATATTCGGCGCAACCATAAGCAGTTTTGCCTTTTAGGATGGTTCCTTTTTTGCATTTCGGACACGTTAAAGAATCTGATGTTTCTTTTGATGCTGATTTCGTTTCGGTTTTCTTAGGCTCTAATTTCAGTTTGTAGTTTTCTTCAAAGCGAATTAGGCCTTCAACCGTTCCAGAATCGGTTTTAAAACCTTTTATGTTGACGGTTGAACCTTTCTGAACCAATCTCAAATATTGAGCTTCAGTGATTTTTTTGTCATGAAAAACAAAAGGCAACACAAAATCGCAACCCGATTTGTATTCACTGCATCCAAAAGCCGATTTTCCTTTTATCAAATTTCCTTTTTGGCATTTCGGACAAGTTTCGGCCGTAATTCCAGATGATTTCTTTTTCTCTTTTTCAGCTTTTACAACAGGCTTCTGAATCGTTGCAGCATGCGAAATATTGGCATGTTTGGTTTCACTTCGCACTTCATAAACCAAAGCTTCCACCATGCGTTTCATGTTTCTAATAAACGCCGCAGCGGTGAAAGTTCCTTTTTCGATATCTTTCAATTGTTTTTCCCAAGTTCCGGTAAGTTCAGCTGATTTTACCAATTCATTCTGAATCGTATCAATCAATTGAATTCCGGTTAAAGTCGGTAAAACCTGTTTTTTGTTTCGAACAATATATTGACGTTTGAAAAGCGTCTCGATAATATTTGCTCGCGTTGATGGACGCCCAATTCCGTTTTCTTTCATCAATTCGCGTAAATCTTCGTCATCAACTTGTTTTCCAGCGGTTTCCATAGCACGCAGTAAAGTCGCTTCGGTAAACTGATTTGGCGGTTTGGTTTCTTTTTGAAGAAATGAAGGTTCGTGTGGCCCTTTTTCGCCCACAACAAAACTCGGCAATAAATCCGGTTCTTTTTCTTTCGCATTTGGATCTTCAAAAACCACTCTGAAACCTTTTTTCAAGATTTCTTTTCCGGTTGCTTTAAACATGACCTCAGCCGCTTTTCCAATTACGGTTGTGTTGGCAACCAAACAATCATCATAAAAAACAGCAATAAAACGTTTGGTAATAATATCATAAACCTGTTGTTGGTTATATGGAAGATTGTTTTGAATTCCCGTTGGAATAATGGCGTGGTGATCGGTTACTTTTTTATCGTTGAAAACCTTTGGTGATTTTTTGATTTTTTTCTCCAAAATAGGTTGAGTCAATTCGGAGTAATTGGTTAATTTTTGCAGAATTCCCGGCACTTTCGGATATATATCCCCTGGTAAAAAAGTCGTATCTACTCTGGGATATGTAATAACTTTTTGCTCGTACAAAGTTTGTGCTATTTTCAAAGTTTCTTCTGCCGAAAATCCAAACTTTTGGTTGCAATACACCTGTAAACCCGTTAAATCAAAGAGTTTCGGAGCATATTCGTTTCCGTTCTTTTTGTCAACAGAAACAATTTCGAACTCACTTTCTTTTACTTTTTCGGCTAGGATTTCTCCATCTTCTTTGTTTAGGAAACGGCCTTCTTCATAACTAAAAAGGGTTTCTCTGTACAAAGTCTGCAATTCCCAATACGGCTGTGGTTTGAAATTTTCAATTTCTCTAAAACGTTCCACAACCATTGCCAGCGTTGGGGTTTGTACACGCCCGATAGACAAAACTTGTTTGTAGCCACCATGTTTTACGGTATACAAACGCGTGGCATTCATTCCTAAAAGCCAATCGCCAATCGCTCTTGAAAATCCAGCGTAGAACAAATTATCATAATTAGAAGAGGGTTTTAAGTTTTCAAAACCTTCTTTTATCGCTTCTGTAGTCAAAGATGAAATCCATAAACGCTGAATTTCGCCTTTGTAATGCGCCTCATTCATTACCCAGCGCTGAATCAATTCTCCTTCTTGTCCAGCATCCCCGCAGTTTATCACCACTTCGGCTTTGTCAAAAAGACTTTTAATGATTTTAAACTGTTTTTGGATTCCCGAATTCTGAACGACTTTGGTTTCGAACTTTTCAGGAAGCATTGGCAAGTTATTCAAATCCCAGCTTTTCCAATGCGGTTTGTAATCGTTGGGTTCTTTTAAGGTGCATAAATGCCCGAAAGTGTAAGTCACCGCATAACCGTTGCCTTCGTAATAGCCATCGTGCTTGGTATTGGCACCTAATACAGATGCGATTTCACGTGCTACACTTGGTTTCTCGGCAATACAGACCTTCATTTTTTCCTTTCTTGATTAATAGGCGAAATTAGGGATTTTTCTTTGAAGGGGCAAAGAGGCAAAGTGACAGAGTTGCAAAGCCATTTACTTTGCTCTCATAATGGTCATTAATTATCAGAATGAACTGAAAAATTTGTTTTGTTCTAAATTAATTATCTATTTCAAATATTGTTTTGAAATTCTTTTCAAATTTTCTCTTTTTATAAGACATCATTATATTGGAAAATGAACCAAGAATTATATTAAACGTATTGAATGATAAATAGACTAACAAAGGGGATTTTTCAATAATGAATATAGTGTTGAATAAAATAAATGCGATAATAGGAAAGTAACGAATCCAATAATATCCAAACTTAATTGAGGTTATTTTATAGGATACTTCGGTTTGATTTAGATTATTAGATTTAATTTTTCCTTCTAAGATAAATGGAATAGGATGCAGTATTGCATTTTTGGTAATCTTAAAATCATTTTGATTTGAATAGCCATAAAATAATTTATTTTTTTCGCCAATAAGGTTAAATGCATGAAGAGGACTTCCACTAATTTTTGGATTACCTAATTTAGTGTTTAGTTTTAGCCTTTTTCGAAATTCTTCAATGTTTAGTTGGGATATCATTTTCGTTAATTATTAATCATCGGATTCAAATTACCATCTTTATTTCTTAAATCCAATCCGCCCTCACAAACCGATTTAAGATTAGTCAGATAAAAATGCCAGCCGTTTGAACAGCCCAATCTGATGTACTGTTTTGAATAATCATCGGTTGGGATGTTATGATGACGCAATTCAACTATAGTGTAGTCGTTTGTTTTGCTCAATATTACATCGACCAGACACTCGCCTTCAAAAGTGAATTGCAAGTGGTCTTTTCCATTGGCAGAAATGATTTTTCCTTTCATTTTGTCATCATACAAATACCAAAGCCATTCATAGGCATAACCTTCAGAAACGTTTTGATCTTTGCTTATTAATTCCTGATTTGCATCAAAAAAGGAAACTTTTTCTAGAAACCATTTTTCTAATTCAGATGCTTTTGTCCATGCATTATAAATGTCTGAAAGCTTCGCTTTAATGGCAATTTTTTTTGTAAAGGATGTCCAGTCGAAATTTTCCATAAGAGCTAATATTGTTTTCGAGTTAGAAAGAAGATATACTAAATAAAAAAATGATTAAAACAAATATAGGATATTCCGCTAAGCTTTTATTTTAGAAAAAAGCCACAGAAAGTATTTTCCTGTGGCTTTGTAGTAAATCAAAGTTTGATATTGTTTATTTTTTTTGTTTCAAATGTTTGTTTAGAAATTTTTTCATTGCACCATAAAAATCAATACTATTGTCTTGATTTCTAAAACCGTGTCCTTCATCATTTTTGACCATATATTCTACAACAACCAGTTCGCTATCGCTCGTGTGCAAATCCACGCTATCGGATTAAGATTATTGTTTGTTTTTTTTTGTTGCTATATAAATGATATAACTGAAACTTAAAACATAAGTCACAAAGCTTATAAATGAAATTAATGTATTGTTCATTTTTGAGGTAGCAATATTTGTTCCGATTCCAGTAATAAAAAGGAGAATAGCAAGTAGAATTTTTGTTGAATTTCGCATGAATTGTAATTGAATTTGATTTAGTATGGGGTAATTTTTTCTTGTAAAGGTTCGTATATACCCGCTGTGCAAATGTCTCTGACTTTAAAAATCATTCTGCTTATAAAAATAATAATTTTAGATCGATTTGGGAAAAGTCGGGAGACTTTTGACAGGTTTATAGTTTTTAAGAAGGTAAAAAAAATACGCAAAGTCAGAGACGTTTGCGTAGCGCTTAGGACGGAACACTTCGTAGAGCGGGGGCGGGTTTTAATCGTGTAGAAATTTTATTTGTAATTTTTTAATTTTTGATAAGCGAAAAAGTTCCGCTTAACTTTTTTATTGAATTTTTAGAATTTGCGTTTTCAATTAGTAAGTTATCAAGATGTCTATTTGAAAATTCCACATTGAATTTTTCCTGAATCTCTTTTTTCAATTCATAACACTTGCAGAAAAATTTTGCGTATTCAGTATCAACATTTTCTAATTCTGTAAGATGCTTTAAATCCTTTGAAACTTTCGTTTTAAACGATCTTAATGCTTCGACTGCTCTTGTATCATAAATAAAAAACAATTCTGGTAAATGAAAATGTAAATACTTAGAAACCAGAGAGCGTTTGTTCTGTTCGGTAATTGCATGTATAACTTTTGTCAAATAATGATGAGTTTCTAAGACAAGTTTTAGGTTTTCATTATTTAATGCTTCAAAATTTTTAAGCTTGTTTAAATGGCTATCTAAATCTGACTTTAGAAATGTTGAAGCAACAGTATCGATGTAAAAGTTGTCATTAATATCATTATTTTTTGTTTTGCGCCTTTCAATTGCTGCAGCATAAATTCTACCAATAAATAAAACTTTGGCTAAAATGTGTTCATCAGTTTTGTGTTCAAAATTTTCTCTGCACATTTTGTAAAGAATTTCATTGGCGAAATGCCATACATTATTTCGCATAGCATTTTCAATTTCTCTTTTTGATAATTCTTTCACGGTTAAAGAGTTAAATTTAAATTGTCTCCGCTGCGCAAATGTCTCTAACTTTGCACCACTTTGTTATAATTTGTTTAAAACATAAACGCCTCAAAGTCTCTGACTTTAAAATCATTATTGCTTATAAATATAATAATTTTAGATCGATTCGGAAAAAGTCGGGAGACTTTTGACAGTTTTTTAGTTTTTAAGAACGTAGAAAAAATTACGCAAAGTCAGAGACATTTGCGTAGCGTTTCATTAGCACTCTTCGCGGAGCGTGGGGTTTAAAAGAAATTTATAAAAAAATATCAGAAGAATTACTGTTCTAAATCTTTAAGAAATTGTTTGTGACATTTTTAAATAATAAACAAAAGCTACATGATTTCATGTAGCTTTTGTTTTTATAATTTGTATTATGTCTTACTGTTGCGGGCACAGATTGCAAATCTGCGCTAACGAACTGTGGAGATATATCTGCGCGATCGGGTAATGAACTGTAGAGATATATCTGTGCGATCGGGTTGCATGCACAATCATGACGCTCGCGCCAGTAGGGGGCTACGATCTTGTAAGTTTAACTAACATTTCGTCAATTTTTGCTCTTAAGATTATAGCTGGTTCATCACCATTATCTTTAAGTTTTAACATATTGCAAATGTCCTCTGATGTTAAAATAACAATTAATTTACCAGCCTCCTTTAATGCTCCTTTTGCGGCTTTTATAGCATTGTTATCTGCTCCATTTCTTGCTATAATAAAACTAACAGAGCGCAAAGCAGTTAAGAATAAATATTTCTCTGTTGTATAAATTTGACCTTGCTTAATTTCTTCTGTATAATTTTTAAATTCAAACAGTACATATCTTGTGTGAAAATCATGAGCAAGTTCAGTCCAAAATGTATTTTGATGAGAAGAAATAATTCTGCATAGTAAATCAAATCTATGTAAACCATCATCTGTTGTAGGTTGGGTTTCCCATAAAGTTAAATCCGTTTTGTTGTTAAATAGATATTTTAGAATATCAATACATTTATTTTCAAATTTTATTGCATCATCTTTACCCGGTTTTAAAGCATGTAAATCTTTACAAAGTTTTTCACCTTCATTTTCTGGTTCTTTTGCCTTTATTGTTGATACACTATTAAGCGATGTAATTATTGTTGATTTATAATCATTATCGACTATCATTAAATCATCTAAAGGTTCGTTAAATGCTCTTGTTAAAATATTTTCAAGATCATAGTAAAGCGTAGAATAATCAAATGCTAAAGAAAAAAGGGTTTTTGCATCCCAGATCGTCACACCAGTTTCTTTGTATATCTCTTGTTTCAAACTTGGTGTTATGTAACTAGAAACAACTAAAATAAGGATAATTTTTTCATCATCTTTTTGTGAAAGTAATCTAAGATAAGCTTTTCTTAAAAGATCTAATTTAGGAAGTTTGCTTTTGTAAAATTTAACTTCAACATACGCAAACTTATCGTCGATTTTAGCTGAAAAATCGTAAGCATTTTTTTTTGATGGAATTTCTGTTTTAAATCCATTATTATGAAAAATGGCTTGAACAAGTTTTTCAAATTCTATATAAATTGGAGAGTCATCAAATGGTAATATTTTGTCCATGAATTTTTAAGTTATAAATTTACAAAATTTAGATGTTTAGGATGTTTAATGTTGGTACTAGAATCTTAGACTGTAGATTGGGAATGTATTCTAATTATAAAATCGATATGTTTTAATAATTTAAGTTTAAAAGCAAACATCGTATTTAATCTAATTTTACCACCTAGTAAAAATACCTGATTATAAAAAATCACAAGAATTATTTAATCTCCTTCAACATAGTAAGCAATTCTGGAATTTTCCCTACCTGTGTTTCTGTCCAGAAATAATGTTCATAATCTGTAACACCATTATCTTTTAAATAAATAGATATTCTTCTTGAACTTTTTTCAATATAAAAACTAAAGGTTATTTCTCGAGAATTAAAAATATAAGTAGTAGATTGATTTCTTTCAGTCTTTTCTTTAAGATTAGGAATAACATATGTCTCAATAAATAATATGAATTCGTCCACTTCGTTTAAATCAATCCACGAAGACTTAAAATAATTATTACTTTTCCCAAGGAATTGAGAAGAAACAGTCATATCCATTTGTAACGATTTGACTTTTTGGCTAGATTTTAAATCCATTGCTTCAACAGGAAAGAAAGAAACTATTTCTCCAATTCCAGATTTAAATTCAGCTTTCACATTCCAGTCTTTATTTATTTGGGTTATCTCTGCATTATCGATAAACTGTCTAGTTTCAGAATTTGGTTTTTGAGAATAAATTTTTGTAATTAATAAAAGTGACAAAAATGTGATAAGTAGTTTTTTAGTTTCCATTTTAATAATTATTGAAGTTATTAATTGTTTCAAAAATAACTTTTTAGAGTTCAAATACTTTACGGAAAACCGTAAACAATATTATGGAAACCAAAACACCTAGCCCCGATAGCAGCGGCATCCTTTTTAGGCAAACGAAAAAGATCTTGTTAAACTGTAAACTTTCTGCCTAAAAAGATATAGCGAATAGCGGGAAACAGCTCCTAAAAACGATCCTAATTCCACTAAATATTCAACTTAAATTCCCCAAAAAATAACCACTAGAATAATCCACAAAAATTTCGTAATTTTGCCGTCCAAATAAAAGGAATTAGAAAATGTTAGATAGACTTCAATATGTAAAGCAGCGTTTTGATGAGATTTCGGATTTGATTATTCAGCCGGATGTTATTTCTGATCAAAAGCGTTATAAGCTACTCAACCAAGAATATAAAAGCATTAAAGCTTTGGTTGAAAAGAGAGAAGAATACATTCTTGTTTTAGCAAATATTGACGAAGCAAACGAAATTATTGCTGACGGAAGCGATGCCGATATGGTGGAAATGGCTAAAATGCAACTGGATGAAGCAAAAGAGCGTTTGCCGGAATTGGAAGACGAAATCAAATTTATGTTGATTCCTAAAGATCCTGAAGATGCTAAAAATGTTATGGTGGAGATTCGCGCGGGAACGGGTGGAGATGAAGCGAGTATTTTTGCAGGTGACTTGTTCAGAATGTACACTAAATATTGCGAAAGCATGGGATGGAGAACTTCTGTTGTGGATATGAACGAAGGTACTTCGGGTGGTTTCAAAGAGGTTATTTTTGAAGTTACTGGAGAAGATGTGTACGGAACTTTGAAGTTTGAAGCGGGTGTTCACCGTGTGCAACGTGTTCCGCAGACTGAAACACAAGGACGTGTACATACATCGGCAGCGACGGTTATGGTTTTGCCAGAAGCGGAGGAGTTTGATGTTCAGGTTGATATGAACGATGTTCGTGTGGATTTCTTCTGTTCGTCAGGACCTGGAGGACAGTCGGTAAATACAACGAAATCGGCTGTACGTTTAACACACATTCCAACTGGATTGGTAGCGCAATGTCAGGATGAGAAATCACAGCACAAAAATAAAGATAAGGCTTTAATGGTATTGCGTTCTCGTTTGTACGAAATGGAATTGGCTAAAAAGCAAGAGGAAGATGCTAAAAAACGTAGTTCTCAGGTAAGTTCTGGTGACCGTTCGGCAAAAATCCGTACTTACAATTATGCTCAAGGTCGTGTAACGGATCATAGAGTTGGTTTGACGCTTT
The DNA here is from genome assembly GCF_000425445.1 of Flavobacterium denitrificans DSM 15936. Taxonomy (GTDB): domain Bacteria; phylum Bacteroidota; class Bacteroidia; order Flavobacteriales; family Flavobacteriaceae; genus Flavobacterium; species Flavobacterium denitrificans. Next base: position 127,498 of record NZ_KE384377.1, read on the forward strand.
ACGATTTAGGAAACATTATGAACGGCGATATTCAGAAAATCGTTGCAGAGCTTCAATTGGTAAACAATATGGAGAAATTGAAGGAAGCGTCAGAAGTTTACTAACGTAAACTTCTTAGGTTCTGAGATGCTAAGATTCTAAGGTTTCTCTTTTGGAATCTATAAATATTTAAAAGCCGAACTTACGTTCGGCTTTTTTTTTTGAATTATGGCGAAAAAATTAAAATATAGCCCGTGGTTTCAACCACGGGGACAGGATATAATAACGATTCATCGGCACGTAATAAATTTACGATTGATCTCCCGTGGTTTCAACCACGGGACTATGTTTAAAAACTTTGTGTTCGCGATAAGAAAAACTTAGAATCTTTGTCACTTTGTCACTTTGTTTCTTTGAGGAAAAATGCAAGAACCTTCCTAGATTTTTTGATTTTTTGATTTTTTTGTTCGATAAGTTGTTAAATTTATGAGATTAAATTGTTAATAAGTCTGGAATGGATTTTATGGACTAGTTGCTTTAAATTAAGATTAGTACTATAATGTATTTTTGCAAAGTAAGATTAATAGCATTATTGCTAAAACTTAGTCCCGAAGCCTCGGGATAGCATCTTAGTGTCTTAGCATCTGAGAAAAAAACTTCCCAAATCGATCTGATTTGGGAAGTTTTTTTTTGTCCTTTTTTTGTTAATATTTGTCTGCTTTTTTGAAAGAAAGTATAAACAAACCAACCAACCAGTTTAAAAAAAATCTATGAAGAGAACTTTACTTTTATTTTGCTTCTTTGGAAGCTTTTTTTATGCGCGATCGCAATCGTATTTTGGATTTAGAGATGATAATTATGCCGGAATTCAAGGTGTTTTATTTAATCCGTCGGTGATTGTGGATTCGAAATACAAGTCGGATGTTACGATTTTCTCGGCAAGTGCAACGGGACAAAATGATTTGTACGGACTTAATTTCGCTGAAGTTTTAGACGGAAATTACGATATCCAAGCTGATGCCAGCAAAAACATAAAATCTAACAATCGTGGCAATTTGAATGTCGATATTATGGGGCCGTCGTTTACGCTGAATATTACGCCTGTGCATAGTATTGCACTTTATTCGCGTGTGCGAAGCGTGACAAGCCTTGTTGATGTAAACGGCCAATTGATTGATGAGGTCAGCAAAGATCTTGATGCGTCAAACAGTTTTTTGATTCAGGGCGGAAATCCAAACGGTGTGAGTAATACTTGGGCGGAAATTGGAGCAAGTTACGCAACCGTTTTATTAGACGAGGATGATCATTTTGTGAAAGGAGGACTTACTGTTAAGTATTTAATGGCTGGTGTGAACGGCTATATCAACGGAAATGATTTGAGTGTGGCTTTCACTAAAAATAATGCCAATCCAGAGCAGAGCCAATACTTATCAACTGGAACTTTAAGAACTGCCGCAAGTTATGATTATGAGAACGGCAATGATCCGAAGTTTGATGGTTCATCGGCAGGAGTGGGATTAGATCTGGGTTTTACCTATGAATACCGCACGAATTGTCATACTTGTATTGGGAATCGTTACAAATTCAAAGCGGCAGCATCTGTAACAGATATTGGAAAAATCAACTACAAAGACCTTGTTGAAAATACATATAATTTAGCAGGAAGAGTTTCGCAGGATGATATTGATAGTGCGGAAAATATTTTTGAATTCTTTGATACACATTACACAAAAGTTTCGTCAAAAACCGGGGTAAAAGCTAATTTGCCAACAGCAGTCCACACAAATTTTGATTGGAATATAGACAATAAATTCTACCTAAATTTAAGCACTGATTGGAGTTTAGTTGATGCAAAAAAAGTAAACGGAACGGCAATTGCAAATTCGGTTACTTTCACGCCAAGATTTGAAACCAGACAATTCAGTTTTTATCTTCCAGTAACGTATATGGAATTTAGCGGCACGCAAATAGGAACTGGTTTTAGAGCTGGTCCTTTGTTTGTGGGTTCTGGATCTTTGATTTCAAATTTGTTTTCAAACACTTCTAAAGCATGCAATTTGTACGTAGGCTTGAAATTGCCGATTTATCAGAATTATAATTAAAGCTACTAAGACTCTAAGTTGCTAAGATTCTGAGTTGCTAAGATTCTGAGTTGCTGAGCTTCTAAGTTTTGCTGTGGATTGTATTTCTGAAATTTAGAAATTAAGAACAAAAAAAGGCCGAACTTTATGTTCGGCCTTTTTCTATGCTTAGTATTCCAACTTCTAAGGACTTAGCATCTTAGTAGCTTAGAATCTTAGCATCTTAAAATATAGTGTGTATTAACCGTTTAATCGTTTGATTTAAAAGAAAAATATTCGATTAGAAAAAACGTATAAACAAAGTTAGATACCGAGAAATACTCTTGTGTATTCAAAACATTTATATAGGTTAGAGTACATGTACACACCGTTTTTTATTATTATATCGCTAAACTTTTCCATAATATAAAAAATTAAGTTTTGACAATTACTCTTATGATGGTTCGTATTGTGATGATGCTTCTTCTGAAGTTTCACCTGTTGATTCGTGTTGTGGTTTCGAAACCAGATTGGTTATCACCAGCTGAACGATTGAGCCCAAAATCCCTTTAAAAAACGAATCGCTTTTTCCGACGATAAATCGTTTGGCCAAATATCCAATTCCGATACTGATGGCTGATTGAGCAATGTGGCTTTTAAAACCAACCGTTTCGTTGATTTCCTCAACCGTGTTGCGAATCAAGTTAAGAGGCTTTAAATTCTCTTTTATCTCGTCAATTTCATCTTTGATGGAACACCATTCAGCGTCTTGACGATCTTCTAACAACTTTATTCTCTGATTTAATTGATCAATAGTGTAAATAGGCTCCATAGCAGTCTCTTTTAATTATTAATAGTTTTAAATCAGTTTTGTTTCTCCTTTAAGATACTTGAAATAATAGTGTTTCCAATTGGTGTTTTGATCAATTTGTGATGGGTTTTGTGTATCACAATAGCGACAATCAAATAAAAAAGCGCCATGATAAAAAAGCCATAGTAATACTCTCCAAGTTCTTTTCCTACCCATAAACTAATCCCGATATTAAGAAACAGGGTAAAAAATGCAACAACAACGCCGACTGCTATCTTTGATGTTAAGGTTGATACCACATCGGCGACTGAACATACTGTTTTGAGTTTAAGTAATTCCAAACTCGTTTTAGCATAGTTTTCCGCTTTTTCATAAAGATTTAAGTTCTCATTTGTTGTTGCATTTGGTTCCATGATATAAGGTATTTAGGGTTTAAAAATCTAACTTTTGATTAATAGTTTGATTTTACAGTTTTTGCCTCGTCTTTAATTGAATTGAAATCTTCTTTAACTTGGTTAAATTTAGATTTTCCTTCATCTACAATTTCTTTTCCGTTTGATTTGATTGTATCTACAATTCCGTCAAACTTTGATTTTAAATTATCTCCGTAATCTTTCGATTTATCTTTGATTTTTTTTCTTGTTTCTGACCCTTTATCTGGTGCAAACAATACTCCTAATAATGCTCCTGCTGCTGCAGCTCCAACAATTCCTAAAATGGTGTTACTTGCTTTCATAATATTTGATTTTAATGATTAATATATAATTGTTTAATATGTTATTTTTAAATTTCCCTGCCTTTGATAAGTCTAAGCAATACAGCAATAATGGCAATCACTAACAAGATGTGAATGATGCTTCCGAAGCTGTAAACAAAGAAACCAAGAGCCCAAAGAATAACCAGTATAACTGCGATTGTATATAATAAATTTGACATGGTTTTTATATTTAGAGGTTAATTAAAAATGTTTTTTCTAGTTTAGTTTATACGATAGGTATAAAGACAGATTGCTGTTTTTTGCGTCGGGAACTGTAAATGTAGTTCCGGCAACTGTTCTTTCTTTTCCAATAGTTGTTAGTCCGTAATTGTATCGTAGGCCAATGCTTATCGGACTAAAGTCTACTCCAATACCAGCTGATAAACCAGCATCAAATCGGTTTAAATCATCAGTATCAATTTCTTCGTCGAAGTTGAAATCGCCATCACCAGAAACTTTAGAGCCTACTAGGTATGATGCATATCCTCCGGCATGAATATTGAAATTTTTGGTAACGTTAACACGAACTAATAATGGAACTTCGATATAATTCAGTTTGAATTTTCCTGTTCCGCTTACAAAAGCATTGTCGTATTCTAATTCGGCACCTTTTGTAGTAAATAAGATCTCAGGCTGAATTGCTATAAAATCTGAAATTGGCAATGTTGCATAAACACCGGCATTGAAACCGTACAAAATATTTTCGTCGTCAGCATTATTGTTATATAAATTTGACATGTTGAATCCTCCTTTAACACCAAACTCTGTGGTTACATTTTCATCGTTTTGAGCTTGAAGCATTCCAAACGAAGCTGAGAAAAATAAGGCTAAGGCGCATAAAAATTTGATTTGCATTTTCATAATAAATAATTTAGTTAATAATAGATTTTAAGGCGTTTAAATAAACTCTGTTTTTAATCTTTGTGTTTCTCGCAAAAGTTGATACTGTTCTGGCAAATATTGAAGCACCAGTTTTAAAATCGTCTCATCATCCGTTTCAGTCGAAATTTTCTCAAACAGTTTAATCTGTTCGGTCAACGACTCCGAAATTGAATTCAGATAGGTTTTATTAAAAGTGGTTTCATCAGTATCAATCAATTCGTATAAATCTCTTTTATGCGCTACATTTATATCAGTAATGATGACAAGTTTTCTGTTTGCCATTGCTGCTATCTTTTGCAGTAATTGATTTTGATGATCTTCAATTTTTTTGCTTAAATCCTGTATCGGACTTTCTGAACTTTTTTGTGCAAATTGACTTTTTGAAATAAGAGTGTTGCTTACATTGGCGGCCGCAATAAAAAACGAAGTTTCTACCTGATCTTTATCATTTTTCTGTTTGTTGTTTAGGCCTAAAGCATCATTATTAAAGAAATTTGCTTTTTGATGTTCCTTCTTTCCGCATGCTGAAAAAAATAAACTAATCATTAAGAAAAAGACTTTAAAAATACCAGCTTTTATTAAGGGCATTGCTTTCATTATTACTTCATAAAGTATTACATTACAAAGTTGCTAACGAATAGCCTGTTTTGCCTTACAGCATAAAAAAGAAACGTTATATAATTCCCATAATCTGTTTATATAAAGGTTCTAAGGAGATTTTAGTCCTAAAAAAGAAGAGCGTTTACAGCCTAATTATTTTATTTGCTGTAAACGCTCTTTGTAAGAATTCGTATGTTTTTTAGTCTGGAAGAAAAACAGTGAAAATGGAACCTTTTCCTGGATCGCTGTCGGCCAAAATAAAACCTTTGTGGTTTTCGACAATTTTTTTGCAGATAGCTAAACCAATTCCAGTTCCCGGATAATCTGTTTTTGAATGCAGACGCTGAAAAAGAATAAAAATAGTTTCCTTGAACTGCGGATCAAATCCCATTCCGTTATCCTTAAAAGTGATTTTGTGGAATTTTTTTATAGTTTGTTCTAATATATCAGGATAATCGGCAGAAAGTACTTTCTCGCTTTCAATCACAATTTCAGGAATTCTGCCTAGTTGGCTGTATTTTAATGAATTTCCGATCAAGTTTATAAAAAGCTGTTCAATTTGATACGGAATAACTTCTAGTTTTGGCAGTTTTGAAGTTGTTATCACTGCTTTTTTCTCCTGAATAATCTCAGTCAGTTCAGATTCTGCGTTTTCGAGCAATTCATTTAAATTCGATTTTATAAACTCTTTTTTAGTTGTATTGGTTCTTGAAAACAAAAGCAAATCATCAATCAGTACACGCATTCTCTTTGCTGAACTTTCAATTTTAGAAAGATATTCTCTCGCGCTGTCGGACATTACAGCTTTGTCAGCATCAGAAACTCTAGAGATAAAAGTCTGGATTTTTCGCAATGGTTCTTGCAAATCATGGCTTGCAACATGATTGAATGAAGCCAGCTCTTTATTGCTTTTTTCTAATTCTTTATTTCTTTCCTGAAGTTCTATATTTAAAAGATGCTCATCTGTGATGTCAAAATTGATTCCGAGCAAAATTTTGCTTCCTTGTTGATCGGTCAATAATTTTCCGGTTGATTTAAAATGTCTGATTTCATGATCTGGACGAACGATTTTGTAATAAACAAAAGGAAGATTTTTTCTTTCAATAATGCCTTGCATTGATGCCTGAACGACATCTTTGTCATCTGGATGCACAAACTCTAAAAAGCTTTCTTTTTCAGGAATAAAAGAATTGGGTTCAACACCCAATAATCGAAACTGATTGTCTGAATAATCGATTTTGTTAGAATCCAGATCCCACTGCCAAGTGCTGAATTTACCTATAGTTTCAGACTCGGCCATCAAACCGCTGGAAATTAGAAGTTTTTTGTTGAATATTTTCAACCTTTCAAAATCACGGCTGATTTGTCTGTATGCCATCAAAATAAAAGTAAGTGCCGTTAAGAAAAGCGAAATAGAGAAAATTGGACTTAATGAAATTTCTTGGTCGTAAATTTTAAGTCGTTTTTCGAGATATTTTTTTTCAATATCATTCATTTTATCAACTTGAAAACGAATGTTTTCCATTTGAATTCGGCCACTAAACATATAATTGTCAAGTTTTCTTTTGTCGTAAGTTTTCGGCTCGCTGTATTTAAGGCAATTTTCAAAAGAGACAAATCGCTGAATGATGAGTTTGAATAAATTTTCGAGATTTTGTTGCTGAATCGGATTATCAGCGGTCAGTTTTTTTAGCGTTACAAAAGAGGCATTTACTTTGTCGCGTGAATAAAGATAAGGCGCCAAGAAACGGCCATTGCGTGTTATGATGTAACCGCGCTGGCCTGTTTCAGCATCTTTTATAGCCGACATTAATCGCTCCAATTGAATGTTTATTTCGTAGGTATGCATAACCAATTTGCTTGATTCATTCAAGTCTTGGTTATGTTTGTAAGCAATTGAAGAAAGGAATAACAGAATGAAAACTGCGATTACAAAAATAACTCTCAAAGAGTTTGAAGAATTAAAATTTGGTATCCATTTCATTAGGCAGGCTTATTCTTATTTTAGTCGGAGCAGGAAATTATCACGATTTAACCCGGAGGTATGATAGTGCCAGTTTACGGTCACGACTTCATTAATTATTTTTTTGAGCGTATTAAAATCGCTCGGTTTTTTAATATAAATATTAGCACCCTGTATAAACGTATCTTCAATATCTTCTTCAGATGATGAAGTAGAATAAATGGCAATGATAATGTTTTTAAGGCGTTCTGTTTTTTTGATTTCAATCAAACATTCCTTTCCAGTTTTCTTTGGCATATTTAAATCCAGAAACAAAATATCCGGAAGTTTGTTGTCAGGATTGTTTAAGTGATCCATCAATTGCATTCCGTCATGAACAAAATCTACATTGTTCTGAATTTTTATTTCCTCGAAAGCATCCTTGAAAAAAAGACGATCATCTTCGTCATCATCAGCCAATAAGATATATAATGCGTTTTTTTGCATTTTAGTATGGTATTTGAGTTTTTATTTTAGATTTTCTCTGCGTTTCTTGATTATTCTCTGAAAAGCCGATGGCGTAATTCCGGTTGTGTTTTTAAACTGCGTGCTCAAATGTGCGACACTCGAGTAGTTTAGTAAAAAAGCAATTTCGGTAAGGCTCATTTCGTTGATGATAATCAACTGTTTAGCTCTTTCGATTTTTTGTAAAATGATGAAATTTTCGATGGAAGAATAGGTTACTTCTGAAAAAACATTGGATAAATAACCGTAACTGTGATTTAGTTTTTCGGCTAAAAAAACAGAACTCTTATAATTATTGCTGTCTTCCATAAAAACCAGCTCAATTATAGCATCTTTAATTTTTTGTACTAAAACACTTTTTTGATTTTCTACAATTTCAAAACCGCATGGGCTCAAATTATTTTTTAAAGTTTCGAGTGCATCAGCATCAAGATTGTCTGCAATTTCAATCTCACCAAAACCTAGACTAGTAAAGTTAATATTCTGCTTGTCAAGGGTATGTTTGAGATAAAGAGAACAAATGGTATTAATGTCGAACTTTATAAATAGTTTCATTTTATAAAAATTTGGTTAAAGATACTTAATTTATTTTTGGCGATGGTGTTTAATGTTTAATAGAAATGCCGAAACGGTTTAAAATAAATAAAATTTTCAAAAAAATACCGTCTAATACTTTTTATTACTAGACGGTATTTCCTAGAATCGAGTTCAAGGTTTTTACAAATCTGAAAGCATCTGATGAAATTCTTCTTTGGTTTTACCCAATTTCTGCTGTAGTTTTCCGTACATCTCGTCTTCTTTTCCTTCAGCATAAATCAAATCATCATCTGTTAGTTCAGCATATTTTTGTTTCAATTTTCCTTTTAGCTCATTCCAGTTTCCTTTTATTTCGGTCGTATTCATGATTTTCGTTTTTTGTCGTTAATTATATTGTAAAGTTCCGATTTTAACGCAACGAAATTGTTACATGAATTTTGAATATCGCTGCATAATTTGCACTTTTTGTCTTTTTTAGGCTTTGTAACGACGCAATACCCAAGCCATTTTTTCATGTTCTTGAAGCAATCCCGTTACAAAATCTGCAGAGCCGGCATCATTTGTTTCATCAAAGACAGGAATATAATCTCTTAATTCTTTAACTAATTGTTCATGATTATCAAGAAGTTCTTCAAGCATATGTTTTTGCGAAGCGTATTCTTTTGGAGATTCTTTCAAAGTCGAATTTTCGATGAATTCTTTCATCGTTCCAATTGTTTTTTCTCCAAGTTGACTGATGCGTTCTGCAACTTCGTCAATTTTTGCTTCTAAAACTCGATATTGCTCTTCAAACAATTTATGCAATTCCATAAAACTGTTTCCTGAAATATTCCAATGAAATTTTCGAGTTTTTACATAAAGCGTCATTTCATTTGATAAAATCGTAGCTAATATACTTGTACTCTTTTTTAAGTTTGATGTCGAAATTCCAATATTTGGGCTCATAACGGTCTGATTTAAGGTTGATTTTCAAAATTATGGAAGAAGTATTTCTTTTTTCTTACATAATTTTTAAGAGTTGTTACAGGAATTCAATGTTAATTAGATAATTAGAAAATTTGGCAATTAGATAATGAAAATCCAAATAGGAATGAGGCTTCGACTCCGCTCAGCCTGACAACGCAACAAAACGTGAAACATGAAACATGAAACCAAAATATTATTTTGTAATTTTGCGCCACTATTAAAACACACTATGACAACACAACAGCTTCACGAACAAATTCTTCAAAAAAAATCATTTCTATGCGTTGGCTTAGATCCTGATTTGGATAAAATGCCACAGCATTTATTAGAAACCGAAGATCCTATTTTCGAATTCAATAAAGCCATAATCGATGCAACGCACGATTTGACTGTTGGATACAAACCCAACACAGCATTTTTTGAAGCGTACGGAATTAAAGGTTGGATGTCTTTGCAAAAAACAATTAATTACATCAATGAAAATCATCCAGACATTTTCACCATTGCCGATGCAAAACGTGGAGACATCGGGAATACATCAAGTATGTATGCAAAAGCGTTTTTTGAAGATTTGAATTTTGACAGCGTGACAGTTGCGCCTTATATGGGAAAAGATTCTGTTGAGCCTTTTCTTGCTTTCGAAAACAAACATACTATTATGCTGGCACTGACTTCAAATGATGGTGCGTTTGATTTTCAAACCTTGACTACAAACGGTAAAGAGCTTTACAAACAAGTTTTAGAAACTTCTAAAACATGGAAAAACAGCGAAAACTTAATGTATGTTGTGGGTGCAACTAAAGCCGAATATTTTGCCGAAATCAGAAAAATTGTTCCAGACAGTTTCTTGTTAGTTCCAGGAATTGGCGCGCAGGGCGGAAGCTTATCTGAAGTATGCAAATATGGAATGAATGATAAAGTTGGGCTTTTGGTAAATTCTGCAAGAGCAATTATATACGCTTCGAAAGGAACGGATTTTGCTGAAAAGGCTAGAGAAGAAGCTTTGAAAGTGCAACAGGAAATGGCTGATATTATTGCTAATAAATAAAAGTTTACAGTCACGGTTTATATTCCCAGTCTAAACTGAGACTGTAAACTGCGACTGCGACTGAATACTATGAAACAACTCATTGATCAACTGGGAACCGTTCATTCTTTTGAAACAGCTCCAAAACGAATCATTTCTCTCGTGCCTTCTCAAACAGAATTGCTTTATGATTTAGGTTTAGAAGAAAAAATTATCGGAATTACGAAGTTTTGTGTGCATCCGTTTCATTTTAAGTCTACCAAAAAGATTGTTGGCGGAACAAAGAAAATCCATTTCGAAAAAATCAAATTATTGCAACCTGATATTGTCATTTGCAATAAAGAAGAAAACACACAAGAAATTGTAGAACAATTGAGTGCCATTTGCCCAGTTTGGGTAACGAATATTGTTTCTATTGAAGATAATTTCCAAATGATTTCAGACTTCGGACAATTATTCAATTGCAGAACCGAAGCGCAAAAGTGGAATGATAAATTGACTTTCGCCCTAAGTGATTTCAAAAAATACATTCTAGATATAGAAGAAAAAAAAGCAGCATATTTTATTTGGAAGAATCCCTACATGGTTGCAGGAAATGATACCTATATAAACGAGTTATTAAAACTGAATCATTTTAAAAATATTTACAAAGACAAAGGGCGTTATCCTGAAATCGAATTAAAGAAAATGCGATTAGAAGGCGATCCAGATCTTGTTTTGCTTTCTTCAGAACCTTATCCATTTAAAGAAGAAGATGCTTTTGAAATAGGAAGATTTACGCATCACGCCAAAACCATTTTTGTCGATGGCGAAATGTTCTCTTGGCACGGCAGCCGATTATTAAAAGCTTTCCCATATTTTAAATTACTTCATGAAAGGTTGAAAAATTAATTTCAGCTTTTCTTTATTTCAGGTTTCAAGTTTTATTTACAGAAGGTATATCTAACCGCAAAGAACGCAATCCCGATAACAATAGGGAACGCGAAGTTCGCAAAGTTTTTTACATAAAGCTTTGCGAACTTTGTGTTTTTATAAGTTTCAATGATTAAAAAAAACTTTGCGTCGTTGCATTTAAATTATGTCCAAAGTCAAGCAACTTGAAACAAGGAAAAACTTAAAACCTGACTCGAGGCTGAAAGCCGAACTGGCGAAGCAAACAAAATTGATTCCAAAAAAAGAATGCCGACATCTTGAAGATGCCGGCATTATTTAACTAACCAAAACCAAAATAATAAATAACCAGTTTATTACATTACAAAGGTCTGACATATTTCCGTTTTATGATGTTAAGGTCTTGTTATTACTTTGTTGAATATAAGTTAATGTCTAAAATTACAAAGTTTTTTGAGATAATACTTTATGTCTTTATGGTAAAAATATGCCCAAAGTTAAGATAACTTGAAACCTGAAACTTGAAACAAAACAAACAAAATAGTATAAAAAAAGAATGCCGGCATCTCGAAGACGCCGGCATCATTTAACTAACCAAAACCAAAATAATAAATAACCAGTTTATTACATTACAAATGTCCGACATATATCAATCTTTTGCTGTTAAGGTTTTGTTATTACTTTGTTGACCATAAGTTAAGATTTATAAAAACCTATTTTTGAGCTTTCTGCAGCGTTAAATAATTTTTGGCTATTAAAATATAATAACAATCAATTTTGTTTATTAATATGCTAAAGATAAGTTTGTATATTTGATAAAGCGTTAAATATCAGCAATATGCTCTTTTTGAAAAAATTGGCATTTCAATAAAAATAACTTAAAAAAAACAGCAAGATGAGCGAATCAATTGAAAGTAAATGTCCTTATCATAACGGACAAATGAAAGAAACATCAGGAGCAGTAACCTCTAATAAAGATTGGTGGCCAAATCGGTTAAATCTAAACATTTTGCGTCAGCATTCTAGTTTGTCAGATCCAATGGAAAAAGGTTTTGATTATGCTGCTGCGTTCAAGACTTTGGATTTAAATGAAGTCAAAAAAGATCTTTATGCATTAATGACAGATTCTCAAGATTGGTGGCCTGCAGATTATGGCCATTATGGTCCTTTGTTCATTCGTATGGCATGGCATAGTGCAGGAACGTACCGTATTTCTGACGGGCGTGGTGGTGCCAGTTCAGGCAATCAACGTTTTGCGCCACTTAACAGCTGGCCAGATAATGGTAATTTAGATAAAGCTCGTTTTTTGCTTTGGCCTATTAAACAAAAATATGGAAATAAAATTTCATGGGCCGATTTAATGATTTTGACAGGAAATTGTGCTTTAGAATCGATGGGTTTCAAAACTTTTGGATTTGCAGGTGGTAGAGAAGATGTTTGGGAACCAGAACAAGATGTAAACTGGGGTAATGAAAAAGAATGGTTAGCTACTAGTGACAAACCAAATAGTAGATATTCTGGCGATAGAGACTTAGAGAATCCTCTTGCTGCCGTGCAAATGGGGTTAATATATGTGAATCCAGAAGGTCCAGATGGAAATCCTGACCCACTAGGTTCTGGTCGAGATATTAGAGAAACTTTTGCTCGTATGGCGATGAATGATGAGGAAACGGTTGCTTTAACAGCAGGTGGTCATACTTTCGGAAAAGCGCATGGCGCAGGAGATGCATCATTAGTGGGAGCAGAACCAGAAGGTGCAAGTATTGAGCAGATGGGATTGGGCTGGAAAAGCACATACGGAACAGGAGTAGGTGGAGATGCTATTACAAGTGGTATCGAAGGTGCATGGAAACCAAATCCTACCACTTGGGATAATGGTTATTTCGAAACCTTATTTAAATATGATTGGAAATTGACTAAAAGCCCTGCAGGTGCACATCAATGGACACCAACGGACGAAAGTGCTGCAACAATTGTAGAAGACGCACACGATCCAACGAAAAGGCATGCGCCAATGATGACCACGGCAGATATGGCCATGAAAATGGATCCTGCTTATGAGAAAATCTCAAGAGATTATATGCAGAATTTTGACAAATTTGCTGATGCTTTTGCAAGAGCTTGGTACAAACTGACGCATAGAGATATGGGGCCAATCAGCCGTTATTTAGGGCCAGAAGTTCCTAGCGAAATCTTGATTTGGCAAGACCCGATTCCTGCAGCCAAAAACGAATTAAATCATACCGATATTGCTCTTTTAAAAGAAAAAATTCTGTCTAGCGGCCTTTCAATTTCGCAATTAGTATCGACTGCATGGGCTTCGGCTTCTACTTTCAGAGGTTCTGATAAACGTGGAGGTGCTAATGGTGCTCGTATTCGCTTTGAGCCTCAAATTAGCTGGGAAGCCAATTCACCTACTCAATTAAAAAATGTATTGGCAACGTACGAGAAAATACAAAATGAATTTACTGCTACTGGCAAAGTAGTTTCTATTGCAGATTTGATCGTTTTGGGAGGTTCTGTAGGAATTGAAAAAGCGGCTGCAAATGCAGGAATAAATATTGATGCTCCTTTTACACCAGGTAGAGGTGATGCAACCTTAGAACAAACTGATGTTCATTCTTTCAACGCATTAGAGCCAAAAGCAGACGGATTCAGAAATTATAAAAGCGCTAAATGCAATTCGATTACAGAAGAGCTTCTAGTAGATAAAGCACAATTATTAGGGCTGACAGCTCCTGAAATGACTGTTTTATTGGGCGGTTTGAGAGTGTTGAACACAAATTATGATGGGTCTAAACATGGTGTATTGACAAAAAACACAGAAACATTAAACAATGATTTCTTTATCAATCTGCTAGATTTAGGTACTGTATGGAAAGCAATCGACGAAACAGCTGAAACTTTTGAAGGGCATAACCGCAAAACAGGTGAATTGAAATGGACGGCAACTCGTGCCGATCTTATTTTTGGTTCAAATTCAGAATTGCGCGCCATTGCAGAAGTTTACGCTTGCAACGATGCAAAAGAACGATTTGTAAAAGATTTCGTTACCGTATGGACAAAAGTAATGAACGCTGACCGATTTGATTTAGTTAAATAAGAATCCAAGATGCTAAGATACTAAGGAGCTAAGCTCTTTAGGAAAGGGTCTAAAACAAGACCTGCTTCCAAATGAAAACCCGATAGATGTCGGGTTTTTTATTTTTTAAAATTATAAAATTTGGTTTTGAATTCGGGATTATTGAATATTTTATCTAAACTGGACTGGACTTTAGTCTGGTTTAACGTTAACTAACAAATCCAGAATTTTGAAATGAAACCCCGACAGGTTTATAAAACCTGTCGGGGTTGTTGTATAAGTTCAAAGTAAAAAAACTTAGAAGTTTAGCATCTAAGTGTCTAAGCATCTTTTATGAAAAAACCACCGTTTTATTGCTATAAACCATTGTTTTTCTTTCAGCATGAAGTTTGATCGCTCTTGCCAAAACTATTCTTTCCAAATCACGTCCTTTCATAATGAAATCTTCAACCGAGTGAATATGTGAAACTCTCGCGATATCTTGTTCAATAATTGGGCCTTCGTCTAATTCTTCTGTAACATAGTGGCTAGTTGCGCCAATGATTTTTACACCACGCTTGAAAGCCGAATGATATGGTTTTGCACCTGGGAAAGCTGGCAAAAACGAATGATGAATATTGATGATTTTGTTTTCGTAAAGACTGATTAATTTTGGTGTAATAATTTGCATATAACGCGCTAGAACGATAAAATTGATTTCATATCTTTTTAAAAGTTCAATTTGTTTGGCTTCGCCTTCTTCTTTATTGTCTTTTGTAAAAGGAACACAGTGATACGGAATATTAAAACGTTCGGCAACACATCTTAAATCATTGTGATTGCTAATAATAACTGGGATTTCCACATTCAATTCATCAGCGCTATAACGCCCTAAAATGTCAAAAAGGCAATGATCGTATTTCGATACAAATAAAGCCATTTTAGGTTTCTGTTCCTGATTGTACAAATCCCATGACATATTAAAATCGGTAGCAATAGCTTGATCAAAATCGGCCTTAAAGCTTTCAATGGTAGTTTTTTGATTGGCAAATTCACATTCCAATCGCATAAAAAATACATTTTGTTCCACATCAACATGTTGGTCAATGTAAGTGATATTTCCTTCTACTTTAGCGATAAAAGTAGTCACTGCAGCGATAATTCCTTTTTGGTCTTTACAATGAATAAGAATGGTAATTTTTTGCATTTTGGTTTTTTGGTTTATTTTGGTTAGTGACAAAGTTACAAAGGTTCAAAGTTGCAAAGGTCCCTTTGAACCTTTGTCACTTTGTTACTTTGTACTTTCAAAAAAAAAGCTATTTTCCGTCCTGCATTGCAAAAACCTTTTGTAGCAAAGGCGTTGTTCTTGCACTGATATTATTTCGGATTTCTTTTTCTTCTACAGCAATCATTTTAAAAACGCCAGATAAAGCTTGATTGGTTGTATAATCAGTCAAATCTGGGTTTACCTTTTTCACCAGCGGTATAGTGTTATATTTTGTGATGATTTTAGTCCAAACTGCATCGGCACCCACTTTTGCGAAAGAATTCTTGATCACCGGATTAAATTTCCCGTACAAAGCTGTTGTTGTGCTTCCTTGTAAATACGTTGTCGCAGCGCTATCGTTTCCTAACAAAATATTTTTAGCATCTGTAAACGACATATTTTTAACTGCCGATACAAAAATTGGAGTTGCTTCTTTAACTGCATCTTCGGCAGCACGATTCAGCATTTTGATTCCTTCATCAGCAAGAGAGCTCAAACCAACTTTTCTTAAAGTGGCATCTACTTTTTGTAATTCTTCAGGCAATAAAATTTTTACCGCTTCATTTTTATAAAAACCGTCAACGGCAGTTAATTTGCTCACTTGTTGCGTAATTCCTTTATTTAAAGCTTCTTTTAATCCAGCCGAAATATCGACACCGCTAGTAGGTATTTGTGATGCAATTTGCGGAAGCTGATTTAAAGTCTGTTGCATTTCAGCACATGACGTCAGAGAAAAGGTTAAGGCGAATAATAAAATCTTTTTCATTTATTGGGGGTTGTTTAAGTTTCAAAAATACTACTTATTCAAAAACAACGCCACAATTTTATTTGAGGAGCAAAAAGATTTTGTTTGATTACTAACACAAATTTTAATTGTTCAAAAACAGAAGAAAAATAACCAACCAAATTAAATTCTACTTAGTTTTTGCATTCCTTTTCCATTGATAAAGTAAACCTTCAAAAAAAGATTTTTTTTCCTGTCTACTGCCATCAACAGAAACTTCAAATTTTGTATGATCTCTTTTAGTTATTAAGGCATATGGGCAGTAAGTTGCTCCAGCTATTTTTCCAGTGTCAATTTTTATAATGTCTTTATAAAAGGCAAAATCAAGCTTATTGTTCTTTGAGTTTCGTTTGTCAATCCAATAAGTCGCAACTCTTTTATTAGTGAAAAAATTACCAGCAGTTTTTTTAGTGTCTTCACTATAAAATTTATAGACAGTTTCCTTTTCATCAAGGAGTTTCAGACCTTTTATAAAATTTAAATCATCTTGATTTAGAGTTTGATGTGTTTCAATTTTGTTACAGGAAACTAGACAGATTAAAAAAATTAAAGCAAAATATTTCAGCATAAATTATTGTTTAAGCAAATCTATTTTCTCATCTGTATTTTTAATATAAACAGACAATTCACTGTATTTCCATTTTCCTCTTCTTTCTCCCACAATAAACAAAGTTCCTTTGCCTTTTGGACCTTTTATAGGTACTTGCACATCGCAAGTTCTGACTTCATTTCGAGCGTTGACAGTTCCAGAAAACATTCCATCAGTCTCTATAGGTTCACCAAGTTTCTGGATTACAATTTCATTATGCTGTACCAATGTCATAGATTCTTTGTAAGCATCTGAATCTTTAATAATTGAAGTGGCTTCATAAAAAATCCCGACTAGAAATAAAACAAAAAGTACAACGAGGGTTAAACAGCCTGTTGGCACAAACCATTTCCAGTTTTTGCTCCACCAATTTTTTCTCGGTTGATTGTAATCGTCTTGCATAAAAGAGTGATTTGAAATTCACTTGAAAGATAGGATAAAATTTAATTTTATGAAACAGCTATTTTGTTTTAATACAATAAAATACAAAAAAAAATCACCTTGTGTTCGACAAGATGATTGGTGTTGAATTTTGCTTATTGCAAATTTTATCGATTATCAAAAGCAATATCTTCTAGAGCTTTTGGATTGCTGATTGCTTTTGCAACCTCTTGTCTTCTCATACAATCATTGTCTCCAGTTCCTGTACTTAAAATTAGCTTTTTGGGCATGATTGGTTTCTTGTCGAAGATTGTCGCGTACAATAAAGTGGCTTGTAAAAATGCGCCATCATTTAAAACAGGAAAACTCTTACTTTGTTCATAGCGAAGATTGTCTTTGTCGTTCAGCAAATAGTTATAACCGTTTTTGCCTTCATATGCGTCTTTTATTGCATCACCAAAACGCAACAAACCAGCATTTTTGATAAATACCATTGCTAAAAGCGCATTTTTGCGCATTTCCTCATGATATTTATTAAATTTTGAATTGGTGTAGGCAACAGGAGGCATTCCTTCGTATATATAAACAGCTACTTCGGGGCTATTTACCTGTATTTTTTCGACTAGAAATTTTAAATTGGATCTGTATTTTTCAATATCAAACAATGCAATTGGAGTGGCTTCTTGGAGTATTACATAATCATAATAATTTCCGTCTTTATCTCTATTGGAAAAATTTTGATTTGCTTCAGTTTTATTGGTGTCATAAACTTTATCAAGGGGAACCCCCATTGTTGTTAATTGTTGCACAAATACAGCTTGATTGCTTGCATTGCATAATTCCTGAAACAAAGTTGGCGCACTGACAAAATATTCTGTGTGGTTGTTTCCTATAAATAACACTCGCTTAAATCCTTCTGCTATTGGAGCTTTTGGTTTTACAATTCCATCAGCGTTGACAGTTATATCATTTCCTTTGTTATTGCAAGCAGTAAAAACAGTTGCTATTATAGCAAAAAGGAAAATTTGTTTTTTCATTGTGAGATTTTAATTAGAGTATTTCAAAACTTTGGGCAAATCTCTCTTTAAGTATTCACAATATCATCCCTGAAAGGGTATAAAACTATCATTTTAAGATAAAGATTTTTATAATGCAAATGAGTTAAAAATTGATTGTGATTTTGCATAAAAATCAATTCAATCTCTTTTTAACTCATACTATAAATTACCTTAAAAAGGTCGTTAATTATTTTCGTTTGGGACAAAAAAGGCGTTTAAACGTATTGTAAACAATATAAATTTGGGTTGTTAACTGGATTAATTTGTCTTAAATCAGCCAATATATTTTGGGTGCAATTTTTACCGCCAATGGCTAAATAGAATAATGATTTTGAAATGTAAAGAGGTCTCAATGGAAGCGTACGCCAGGCAAGCGTCAAATTTTTTTTCAAATGTTTTAAGGCATAATTAAATGTTTTTTCTTCAGGTCGAATAAAATAAATGGTATAACTTTTAATTCTTGTCATCAAATTTGGGAACATTACAAATCGTCCGCCTTGCTGTATCAATAAGTTTATTTCAAATAAAGATAAACCTTCAATATTTTCTGTTTTCATGGTCTTTTGTTTTTGCAATTAATATTAGTGGTAGAATTATATTGCAAAGTTGCAATAGGAATCAAAATAAAAATGGACTTAAAAGTTTTAAAATTAATAAGTTAGGTTTTTTTTAATAAAGAAATCGAGAACCCATTTAATTGAATTCTCGATTAATATTTAAAAAAATAATTATTTAATTGGAAGTAAGGGATAATTGATTGCCCAATTCAGAGTCTCTTTCATAAACATCTGGAAAGAAACCAATTTCTCCATTTTCATTCACTAAAGATGTGAAATAGGTAATAAAAATGGGTACTTTTTTAGACAGTTTAAAACTGTTTTCTGCTTTACCATCCATTGCTTTATCAATTTTTGCTTGTGTCCACTCTGGATAATCTTTTAGCATTGCAATCGCTAATTCTTTTGCCATTTTTACATTGATACAACCATGGCTGAAGGTTCTTTGTTCAAAATCAAACAATGTTTTTGATGGTGTATCGTGCATATAAATATCATCTGGATTTGGGAACATAAATTTCACCAAACCTAAAGAGTTTTCTGGTCCTGGTTTTTGTCTTACTTGGCCGTTTACTATTTCCATATTTTTTTCAGCAAGATAATTTGGATCAGCGGCGATTTTAGATTTCAGTTCATTGTTTACAATACTTTGAGGTACTGTCCAATACGGGCTAAAAACGATACGGTCAATTTCGCCGTTAAAAATGGTTGTTTTGGTTAAAGGCGCTCCAACAAATACAGGGGAAGTCATTTGAACTTTTCCGTTTTTAACATACACCAATTCATATGACGGAACGTTAACCAAAACATATTCATCGCTAGCGGCAATTTGACTTGCAATTTCACGACATCTTTCCATATTAAGTTTTAAAGTTGCAACCTTATTTTCAAGCGGAATATTCATTTCCTTAATATGTTCTGCAGCCAAAATATAATTTGGTTTGAATCCGTTTCGGACTTTGTATTTCATTACCGCATCCATCAATTCACGATCATAAACATCGCTTTTAGAATCTTGTTTCAAATCACCTAACAAATATAAACGTGTTCTTACTTGGGCAATAGTGTTTGAAACAGCATCTGGGCGCAAATCTTTATAGGGAGTTTCTGCTGGAACAATAGGTTTCCATTTGCTTGATTTTTCTAATCTTTTATATTTTTTTAGAACATCTTGCAATTTGTAGTATTGATCAAATTCTACTTTTGCATTAACATCAGCAGTAGCTGTTTCTTCAATTGTGCTGTAATTTAAGAAATCTTTCAGCATCGCATCGTACGCAATTTTTTTCTTGTCGGCATTATTTTTTTTAGTGTAAACAACATACAAAGAACTTAAAAGCAGGTCGGCATCTGTTTGAGAAAGAGTACTTTTGTCTGATGAAGAACTAAATAATTGATCGATTTCATTTTGATATGGAATTACCAAATCGTTTGTGTTTTTAGCTTTTTCATATAATGCTGAGCCAAATTCGCTAATTTCATTTTCATCATACCAGATAGTTCCGGGAGTTCTATTTTTGTACAATGACATGACATCAGATTTGTATTTTTTCAAATCGGAATATCTCTTAAAAAAGTCATTTGAAACTTCGCTGTCATCATTATTTAAATTCTTCGAGACTGCGTGGGTGTTTGGAGTTTTTGTATTTAAAAAATTAGTGTTTTCGATTCTATTATAAGAAGATACAAAAAAACTCAAACCTAAAATTACGGTGAATGAATATAGTGTTTTCATTTTTTTAAATTTTTACGTTTTACTTTTTATTTGCTAAGTTTTTGGTAAAAATTTGGGGCTTTTCTACACTGCTAAATTACTATGAGAGAGCTTGAAACACGTTTTCAGATTTTATTTAAATGTTGCGAAATTGCCATGTCTTTAAGCTTTCTTTAACTTATATCAATTCATCTTGAAAATTGTTACCCTATTGTCAAAAAAAACATTTTTCTTTTTTTTGTTAACATAAAGCTATTCTCTTAATCAAATATTAAAATAATTTGTACATTGGTCGCTTAAAATTATCATATTCATAAAATGGAACCACAAATACCATATATTCCTAAAAATAAAGTAAGAATTGTCACAGCCGCTTCGCTATTTGACGGACATGATGCCGCAATCAATATCATGCGCAGAATCATACAGTCAACCGGAGTTGAGGTGATACATTTAGGTCACGATCGAAGTGTAGAAGAAGTTGTAAATACCGCAATTCAAGAAGATGCCAATGCGATTGCAATGACATCCTACCAAGGTGGACATAACGAATACTTTAAATATATGTATGATTTGCTTCGCGAAAAAGGAGCAGGACATATTAAAATTTTTGGAGGCGGAGGCGGTGTAATTCTGCCAAGCGAAATTTCCGAATTGCATGAATATGGAATTACTCGAATTTATTCTCCAGATGACGGTCGTTCTTTAGGACTTCAAGGAATGATTAATGATTTGGTGCAACGTGCCGATTTTCCTATTGGAGATAAATTAAACGGAGAAATTGATCATATCGAAAATAAAGTTCCAATAGCAATTGCGCGTTTAATTTCAGCAGCTGAAAATTTCCCGGAAATTGCAAAACCAGTTTTTGATAAAATTCACGAAAGTAATTCCGATTCTAAAATTCCAGTTTTAGGAATTACAGGAACAGGAGGAGCAGGAAAATCTTCTTTAGTAGATGAATTGGTTCGCCGATTTTTAATTGATTTTCCAGAAAAAACAATCGGATTGATTTCTGTCGATCCTTCGAAGAGAAAAACCGGAGGAGCACTTTTAGGAGACAGAATCCGAATGAATGCTATCAATAATCCTCGCGTATATATGCGTTCGCTGGCAACACGTCAGTCGAATTTGGCTTTGTCTAAATATGTAGCCGAAGCAATTCAGGTTCTGAAAGCGGCAAAATACGATTTGATTATTCTGGAAACTTCAGGAATTGGACAGTCTGATACTGAGATTATGGATCATTCTGATGTATCCTTATATGTAATGACTCCAGAATTTGGAGCAGCAACACAATTGGAGAAAATCGACATGCTTGATTTTGCCGATTTAGTAGCGTTGAACAAATTCGATAAACGCGGCGCGCTTGATGCTTTGCGCGATGTAAAAAAACAATATCAAAGAAACCATAATCTTTGGGATAAAAATCCTGATGAAATGCCAGTTTTTGGAACGATTGCTTCACAGTTTAACGATCCAGGAATGAACACGCTTTATAAAGCGATTATGGATAAAGTGGTTGAAAAAACGGCTTCAGATTTGAAATCGACTTTTACCATTACGAAAGAAATGAGCGAGAAAATCTTCGTAATTCCACCAGGAAGGACACGTTATTTATCTGAAATTGCAGAGAATAACAGAAGTTATGATGAAACAGCGCTTTCGCAACAAAAAGTAGCACAGAAATTATACGGAATTTTCAAAACTATTGAATCAGTTTCTGGAAAAGTTCCTCAAATAAATAAAGCTGGAATCGACGATTCTACAGTTTTACCAAGCGGTATTGCAGAACACGACGAAAACAGAATCTTTTTGAATCTTTTATTGAATCAATTCGATAAAGTAAAAATGGATTTAGATCCTTACAATTGGGAAATTATTCTGAATTGGGATGAAAAAGTAGCGAAATACAAAAATCCGGTTTACTCCTTTAAAGTTCGTGATAAAGAAATTAAGATTGCTACGCATTCTGAAAGTTTATCGCATTTACAGATTCCGAAAATTGCTTTGCCTAAATATGAAGGTTGGGGCGATATCCTGCGTTGGAATTTACAGGAGAATGTTCCTGGAGAATTTCCTTTTGCTTCAGGATTGTATCCGTTTAAGCGTGAAGGCGAAGATCCGTCAAGAATGTTTGCGGGCGAAGGCGGACCAGAAAGAACTAACAAGCGTTTTCATTATGTGAGTGCAGGAATGCCAGCAAAACGTCTTTCTACGGCTTTTGATAGCGTTACTTTATACGGAAACGATCCGGATTTGCGTCCGGATATTTACGGGAAAATTGGAAATGCGGGAGTTTCAATCTGCTGTTTGGATGATGCTAAAAAACTATATTCTGGTTTCGATTTGGTTCATGCTTTGACTTCGGTAAGTATGACGATTAATGGGCCTGCGCCAATGCTGTTAGGTTTCTTTATGAATGCGGCAATAGATCAGCAATGTGAGATTTACATCAAAGCCAATGATTTAGAAAAAGAAGTTGAAGCGAAAATCAACAAATTATACAAAGAAAAAGGAATCGAAAGACCAAGATACCAAGGCGATTTGCCAGACGGAAACAACGGTTTAGGATTAATGCTTTTAGGTGTAACCGGAGATGAGGTTTTGCCTTTGGAAGTTTATAACGAAATAAAAGTAAAAACGTTAGCTCAAGTTCGCGGAACAGTTCAGGCCGATATTTTAAAAGAAGATCAGGCGCAAAATACTTGTATTTTCTCAACTGAATTTGCACTTCGTTTAATGGGTGACGTTCAGGAATATTTCATTACTAAAAACGTTCGTAATTTCTATTCGGTTTCGATTTCAGGATATCATATTGCCGAGGCAGGAGCAAACCCAATTACGCAATTAGCGTTTACGCTTTCAAATGGTTTCACTTACGTAGAATATTATTTGAGCCGTGGTATGAACATCAACGATTTTGGACCGAATTTATCGTTCTTCTTCTCTAATGGAGTTGATCCTGAATATTCAGTTATTGGTCGTGTGGCGCGTAAAATTTGGGCAAAAGCCATGAAAAACAAATATGGAGCCAATGAAAGAGCGCAAATGCTGAAATATCATATTCAGACTTCCGGACGTTCGTTACACGCGCAAGAAATTGATTTTAACGATATTAGAACGACTTTGCAAGCTTTGTACGCGATTTATGACAACTGTAATTCATTGCATACCAACGCTTACGACGAAGCGATTACAACACCAACAGAAGAATCTGTACGTCGTGCAATGGCAATTCAGCTGATCATCAATAAAGAATTAGGTTTGGCGAAAAACGAAAATCCAATTCAAGGTTCGTTCATCATCGAAGAATTAACCGATTTAGTTGAAGCTGCAGTTCTTCAAGAATTCGACAGAATTACAGAAAGAGGAGGAGTTCTAGGTGCAATGGAAACCATGTACCAAAGATCTAAAATTCAGGAAGAAAGTTTGTATTACGAAACTTTAAAACACAATGGCGATTTCCCAATTGTGGGTGTAAATACCTTTTTGAGTTCAAAAGGCTCGCCAACGGTAATTCCGGCTGAGGTTATTCGTGCAACGGAAGAAGAAAAGCAATATCAAATTACGATGCTGGATAACTTGCATAATTTCCACGAAGCAAAAGTAAATGAGCATTTAAATACATTACAGCAAGCCGCTATTAAAAACGAAAACTTATTCGATCATTTAATGGAAGCTACAAAGGTTTGTTCTTTGGGTCAGATTACTTCAGCGTTGTTTGAGGTTGGTGGGCAGTATAGAAGGAATATGTAAGTTTTTTTACTTGTAGATTTATGGAAAAACCTCTCATGTGAATGAGAGGTTTTTTTGGTTTGTAAATTTTATCATTTTCCCTCGCTCGCGCCAGCAACAAAAAATCCAATTATCAAATATAACCCGTGGTTTCAACCACGGGGACACAATACGAGCAAGACAAAATTACGTTCCCGTGGTTGAAACCACGGGCTATGTTTATGCCATTTTGAAATAGAAAGAATGAAAATCACCTATAAAACAATAAAACATCATAAAGTTTGTCATTTCTCTCCCGAAGCCTCGCGATCAAAACGACAAGATTGTGCCAAAACTCCAAATATTAAAATAGAAAAACCTCTCATTTCGGAG
Organism: Flavobacterium denitrificans DSM 15936; assembly: GCF_000425445.1. Lineage (GTDB taxonomy): Bacteria > Bacteroidota > Bacteroidia > Flavobacteriales > Flavobacteriaceae > Flavobacterium > Flavobacterium denitrificans. The sequence goes on from NZ_KE384377.1 coordinate 151,996, forward strand.
AGGTTTATATTTATATTCAGAAGCTTAATCTAAACTTTCTTTTTTACTGTTCCTTTCGATTTCCGCTTCAGCTTTTCAATTATAGCATTCGCTTTCTCGTCTTGGCAAATGAATCGCAGTGATTCTGCGTAGCGGTAATAATATTCAGGTTCCAAATCAGATGTCATAGCAAATAATTGATCGTACCATGTGGCCGCTTTTTCGAGTTTGTTGTGTTGGTAAGAGGAGTCTCCTAATTTTTGAAATAAGTCTACCGACTTATAGCCTTTTGCGGCGATTTTTTCGTAGGTTTTAATAACATCAACATAAGCATATTTGTCACTTACTTTGTCAGTTATATACACGGTTTCATTTTGAGCGGCTGCACGAAATGAAAAAACAATCAATAATACTAAAACAAGAAGTTTTTTTTGCATAAGTATTAGTTTAAAAGATTGGTTTTGTTAGTCATTTTTTTTCTCAGTAATTTTAATCGTGTACTCTCAATTCGTCTTGCAAATATATCTAAATCAATGATATAACGTGTAAATGGTCTGTTTTTTTTCTCATTTAGTCGATTTTTTAAGATGAATGTGCGAAATGATTTACGATTATTTTTTATAACGTTTTTAGAATTTAAAAATTATAATGAAGACAATTTTATTTTTGAAAATATATCGTCTAACTTTATGATTACTAAAATGATAGGTTTATGATAATTCGGAAATATTTGGATCAAATAAATAATTGGCATCGAAAACAAAGCGAAATGGAAACTTTAGATTTAACCGAATTAGAAAATCTCATTTCAAAAAATGCAGTAAATAGGAGTAAAGACTATTTTACGCTTGAAAGTCTTTTTCAAAAAACTGCTAAAGATGAAATTACAATAATTCCAGAAATCATAAATTTAATTTCAAAACATATTGGTTTATTGTTTTTGAATGAAGAAGAAACTGGAAATGTTTGTTTTTCAAATAATGCTGATTTGCGTCCAGAATTCAGACAAAGTTTTAGAATCGTGGATTTGCTCGATTTTAGTTTTGCAATTTTGTATTCATCGATTTATGACGAAAGCGTTAAAAATGAAATGCAAAAAATTCCGATCCCGCGTGATGCCGATTTATTTTGGAAAATAGTTCAAATAGGAAATGATTTCCGGAAAGAAAAAAAAATATAAAATAAAAAAAGCAGCTCCTGGAACGAGCTGCTTTATTTTTGTTGGGGACAAAAAGGGTTAGCGACGGAAAGAAGGACTTTGGTTAACAGTTTCATCTAACTTTACGGCCTTCACTTTTTTGGTTGCAACTTTAATTTCGTGTTTTGCAATTTTACCATTCTCAGTTACTTCTAAAACATAAGTTCCGGCTGGATGACCTTCTAAACTTATTGTTTTTGAAACTTCTAATTTATTTACAGCAGATTCTCCTGAGTAAACTAAATTATGGTTTTCGTCATAAATTGAAAAAGAAGAATTTTCAACGGTGTCAAGAGTAAAGCTTACCACTTTTCCGTTTCCAGTAACTATATTCAAAATATAATCACCTTTTCCTTTACTTGCGTAGGTAAAAATTGCTGATAGGAGCAAGGCTGCAATCAAGCCCATTTTGGAAAATTTTGTCATGTTTTTTTTAAATTGTTTTTTTAAATTAATATTAACTAGTGGCTCGGTAAAATTATAAAAGAAATTTAATTTTCTGTAAAAAAAAGCCGTTTTCAAACGGTTAAGTTGCTGAATTAAAGATGTTTCTATAATTTTCTTACAGTATATACGAAATATTCAACGTCTTGGATGTTTTATTGTGGATTTTTTTAAAAGTGTAAAAATCAGACTTTTAAATTTATTAGGAAATGTTTTCCAAAAAAAGCGAGATCAAAAAAATAGTTCAGTTTAGAGCAAAAAAAAACAGCTCAATAACCACAAAGAGCTGTTGTAAAACAATCACGTTTTTACTAACTATCTAACCTTATACTTTTATGAGAAGTATAACTTTTTTAGCGTACTGCTACGCTAGTATTTTTAGCAGATCCTGCTTTATAAATTGTAGAAACTGCTTTTGATGATAAAACAGATGTTTCATCAGTAACAATAATTTCGTGTTTTACCTTTTTTGTACTGTCTTCAACTTCTAAATAGTATTTTCCTTCTGGAAACTGTTCTAAGCTAAAAGTTCTAAGAATTCCTTCTTTACCTGAAGCACTTTCAGAATAAATCAATTCACCGTTTTTGTCGTAAATAGCCACATTAGCTTTTTTTACCTGATTTAGAGCAAAAGTGATCACTTTTCCATTTCCTTTCAAAACGTGAACATTCAAATTGTCATTCCCGTCAATTGCAAAAGCATTGCTTGTTGCGAAAAGTACTGCACATACTAAACTTAATTTTAAAATCTTTTTCATAATCTTAGTTATTAAATTAATAGTTCTAATTCTCTGATGTAAAATTACTTCAACATGGGGTAATTGAGCACAACTCTATTTGCCAATTTCTATGCTATATTCTCATTTACGAAACCGTTATAGGTTAAAATTTGAATTATATTTATCATTTTTACAAAAACACAGATTATTTTTCAATGTTTTAGTTAATCTTAAAATAACAATTTCTTAAGAATTAACTGAAATAAAATCAGTTAATTAAAAACGTTGCAATAAAAAAAAACAGCTCCTTTACCACAAAGAGCTGTTTTTCAAATAGCTAAATTTTAGCATGATCTTATTACCAATTTTTTATACCTATATAGGTGTAAGTTTAGCGTACTGCCACGCTAGAGTTTTTATTAAATCCTGATTTGTAAACTGACGAAACCGCTTTTCTTGATAAAACCGAAGCATCATCTGTAATTGTGATTTCATGTTTCACTTTTTTTACATTGTCTTCCACTTCTAAATAATAAGTTCCTTTTGGGAATTCTTCTAAATTAAAAGTTCTCAAAATACCTTCTTTACCAGAAGCGCTTTCTGAATAAAGTATAGTTCCATCTTTGTCATAAATGGTAACGTTGGCTTTTTTTACTTGATTAAGTGCAAACGTGATTAGTTTACCATTTGTTTTTAATACATGAAGATTAAAATCTTCATTCCCGCCAATTGCAAAAGTGCTAAATCCTGTGAAAAGCACTGCACCTACTAAACTTAATTTTAAATTTTTCATAGCATTAGTTTTTTTAGATTAATAGTTCTAATTCTCTGATGCTAAATTACTTACGTTATATTGGTTATTGCACAACTCTATTTGCTGATTTATGTGTTATATTCTCATTTACGAAACCGTTATAGGTTAAATTTTGAATTTAATTTAATGATTTTGTTAATTGGGTAATTATTTTTTAAAGTTTTCGTGATTTTGACTTTGCATTGAATTGATGATTTGTTTACAAAGCAAACGTATTTAACCGCAAAGGGTGCAAAGAAAAAAACGCAATCCCGATAGCGATCGAGTGCAAAGCTTTAAACGAAAACTTAGAATCTTAGCATCTTAGCATCTTAGCATCTTAGCATCTCAGAACCGTAGTATCTATAAAAAAATAAAAAGCAAAAAAAAAACAGCTCAATAACCACAAAGAGCTGTTTCTAAAACCTGACGGTTTTTAAACTTTACTAACTATCTAACCTCATTTTTATACTGTGTTCGAGTATAACTTTTTTAGCGTACTGCTACGCTAGTATTTTTTGCATCAGTTTTGTATACTGTTGAAATTGCTTTTGTTGATATTATTGAAGCATCTTCAGTAACAGTAATGATGTGTTGAATTTTTTTAGTTCCGTCTTGAACTTCTAAAAGGTAAGATCCTTCTGGAAATTCTTCTAAATTGAAAGTTCTTAAGATACCATCTTTTCCAGATGCATTTTCAGAATACAATATTGTACCTTCTTTATCGTAAATAGATATTGTCGCTTTTTTTGTTTGGTTTAATGCGAAGGTTACAGTTCTTCCATTTCCTTTTAATACGTGAAGACCAAATTCTCCTTCACCATTGATTGCATAAGTACTAAAACTTGATAACAATACTGCTACTACTAAACTTAATTTTAAAATCGTTTTCATATTTCTCTATGTTTAAATTTTTAGTTCATTTTTCTGATGTAAAATTACTGCAACAGTAGCTTTTTGAACACAACTCTATTTTCCTATTTATATGCTATATTCTCATTTACGAAACCGATATAGGTTAAAATTTGAATAATTATAGGTGTTTTTGTTAATTAGGTTACTATTTTCTAACATTTTGATAAAGTGATGATATGTTAAAAAGTTCTGTTTTTCTTACATAAATTATATTTTTATATAAAAAAGCGGTTTTAAATACGATATTCAAAAAAAAATACGAATAAAAAAATCAGACCCTAAAAAAAATGGCATTTTGCTGTGAAATCAATAGGGGTGATTTGTGGTTTTTTATGAAAAATCCTCAGTTACGAAACCGTTATAGGTTAAAATTTAAATTATTTTAGGTGTTTTTGTTAAATTTGCTATTATTTTTTAAAGACAATATATCATGAAAACAGTCGCCCCAGCTCTTGAAGTGATATCAAACTCATACGGAAGTTCTTTTTCCTATACCAAGCATGCCGAAAAGACCAACAGTAAAGCCCATTTGTGGCATTATCATCCTGAAATTGAGTTGGTTTATATAAACGGAGGTGCGGGAAAAAGACAAATAGGAAGCCATGTTTCTTATTACACGAACGGAGATTTGATATTAATTGGTGCTAATTTGCCACATTGCGGTTTTACGAATGAACAAACAGGAAATAAAAAAGAAACTGTTATTCATATCAAACCGGAATTTTTAGCAAATGATTTTTTTGTTGCTCCCGAAATGAAAAGGGTGCAAAATATTATCAATCAGTCAAAAACTGGAATCGCTTTTAATGGCGAAACCAAAAAACAGATAGGCAAAAAAATCGAAATGATGGAGCACCAGCTTCCGTTTGAGCGCTTGTTGACACTTTTGAGTATTTTGGATGAGTTAGAATCATCAGATGAATATACGGTTTTAAATGCTGACGGCTTTTCGTTGGAATTGCAGAATCAAGACAATGATCGAATGAATTTGATTTTTAATTATGTGAAAGATCATTTTCAGGAATCAATCGCTATTGATGAAATTTCAAATTTGGTTAGCATGACAACGCCGTCGTTTTGTAGATATTTCAAGAAAATTTCGAACAAAACATTTACAGAGTTTGTAAACGAATATCGTTTGGTACACGCTTCAAAGCTTTTGGCCGAAAAGCAAATTAGTATTAATGAAGTTTGTTATGAAAGTGGTTTTAATAATTTCAGCCATTTCAGTAAATCGTTCAAACAATACACAGGAAAAAGCGCTTCACAATACCGTTTAGAGCATAAAATTATTATTAGTTAGTGTTTTTTGCACTCCCGATAGCTATCGGGATTCATAGATTAAAATGATTAATCTTAAAAAATCATTTAATCTGTGGCAAATAAAATACATATACAATATTTCTTAAATCCGATTAGCAAATGCTAGTCGGATTTTTCATATATTTTATTTTGAAAAAGGTATATTTACATTCCCTAATCAGAAAATAAAATAAAAATGAAAAGAATTAAGATGCTGTTAGCTGCTTTTTTGATCTGCATGTCAACCTTGACGTATGCGGCAAAAGTAGATACATTACAAGTTGCCAGTACCGCTATGAGCAAAACCTACAAAGCAGCGGTTGTTTTACCTAATAGTTATGCCAAAAGCAAAGCCGCTTTTCCGGTAATGTATCTTTTGCATGGCGCTTACGGACATTTTAGTGACTGGTTGAAAAACACACCAAACAAAAAATTAGTTCAAAATTTATCAGATCAATACAATATGATTATTGTAATGCCTGAAGGCGAAGTTTTCAGCTTTTATTTAGATAGTCCGGTAAACAAAGAAAGCCAGTTTGAAACTTTTATAACGCAAGAAGTTGTTCAAAAGGTTGATAAAACCTACCGAACCATCAGTAATAAAAGCGGGAGAGTAATCACGGGACTTTCAATGGGAGGTCATGGCGCTTTGTATCTTTCTGCAAAACACCCCGATTTATTTTGCGCAGCCGGAAGTATGAGTGGAGCTGTTGATATGAGCACAATGCTTAATCGAGATTCGGCGGCACAGGTGGTAAAGTTGATGCAACCCGTTTTTGGTGATAAAAGTGGCAGTACCGAAATGTACGAGCAATATGCGGTAATGAATATGCTCGATAAAATAAAAGCAAACAAATTGCCGTTGATAATAGATTGTGGCGTTGATGATTTTTTGATTGAGCCAAACAGAGAATTACACCGAAGATTGGTTTACAACAAAGTAGACCACGATTATACAGAACGTCCTGGCGCGCATACTTGGGATTATTGGGAGAATTCACTGCCATATCATGCATTATTTTTCAATAAAATATTCCTTAAAAATCAAACTGTTGCAAAAAAATAATTAGAAATTTTATTCAAAAACCAGTTTAACAAAATTTTTGGTTTGGTTTTTGGAATGCTTTTATAAACTTTAAAAAACAAAATATTATGAAAAAGATACTTACGTTATTCGCCATTGTTGGGTTAATTGCTTTTACAAGCTGTGAAGGGCCAGAAGGGCCTCCGGGACTTCCAGGAGAAAGCGCGAACGAAGTTTTTGAAATACTCAACAAGGATTTCGGATATAATAATACTGATGGGTTTAATATTTCAGGAACATTTAATCCCTTAATTGGTGATGCTTCCACAGTTTTAGTCTATAGGTTAGTTGGTACAATAGATGCTAATACTCCTATATGGCAATTAATTCCAAGAACAATCTATTTGTCTAATAATCGTGAGGTGGATTATGATTATGATTTCAGTAGAGAAGATTTTAAAATTTATGTAAGAGGAAATTATGATTTAGAGACAACAGCTGCTGATTTTTTAGATAATCAAACTTTTAGAATTGTTATTATACCGGGATCATTTTCAAATAAATCGGTAAATAAACCTGATTATTCAGATTATTATGCTGTGATTGCTAAGTATGGTATAGATGACAGTAATGTGAAAAAGATCACAACAAAATAAAAAATAGCATTGTGTCATAAAAAAAGGAAATCTTACGATTTCCTTTTTTTATGACATTTTGTTTTCAAACATTATTGTTGTTCAGAATCTGAATCAGTAAGTATTTTTTCTTTTCCGAATTTAAGAGAAACCAAAATTCCAACTAAAAGTGATAATGCGATAAATCCTAAAGAAGCCCATTCTGGAACATGAAACCAATCGTGCAGCAACATTTTTAATCCTACGAAAGCTAAAATCGCAACTAAGCTGTATTCCAAATAACTGAATTTTGCCAACATATTTGCCAAGAAGAAATACATAGAACGCAATCCAAGAATAGCAAAAATATTAGAACTGAATACTAAAAACGGATCTGATGTAATCGCTAAAATCGCCGGAACGCTATCAACGGCAAACAAAACGTCCATCACTTCAATTACGATCAAAGCAACGAATAATGGAGTAGCGGCTTTTTTTCCTTTTTCAGTTAAAATGAAAAATTTCTCATGATCCATGTGGGAAGTTATCGGAATAACTTTTCCTAATAGTTTATATATAAAGGAGTCTTTTGGGTGAAAATCTTCATCTTCTCCTGAAAACAACATTTTTAAGGCAGTAAAAATCAAGAACGCACCAAATAAATACGTTGTCCAAGTAAATTTATTAATCAACATAACTCCGAAGAAAATCATCAATCCTCGGAAAACTATTGCTCCTAATATTCCCCAAAACAATACTCGGTGCTGGTATTTTTGCGGAATTTTGAATGAAGCAAAAATAATCGCAATGACGAAAATGTTGTCAACACTTAAAGAGAGTTCGATTAAATAACCCGTAATGAACTTCATAGCGGCTACAGAAGGCTCAAGTTTGTCAGGGTTTGCGATATAATTGGTTGTGTATAGCCAATAAATTACACCTGAAAACAAAAAAGATAAGGTCACCCAAATCAAAGTCCATTTGCTGGCTTCTTTAGTGCTAATAATATGTGGTGTTTTGTTGAAGACTCCAAGGTCTAAAGCAAGGATAAAAACTACAGCAAGTAAAAAGAGGGACCAGACTATCATAAATTATTTTTTTTAAATGATATACAAAGATAAGTTTTGAACTTTAACTTAAAAATTAAATTTAGTTTTAAAATTAAGGAATATTTGTTATTTGTAAAGTGTTAAGAGTTATAAAGTTATGCGTTTTTAAGGTTTTGCAATAGTAAAATTTCAGGTTGAAAAGGGATGAATTGTGCTATTGCTGGGAAACTTTGTCAAAGTTTTAAACTTTAACAAGGACTGGGTGCGTGAGATTTTAGATAAAAAAAAGTGCCAACAATTACGATGGCACTTTTATAATATATTGTAAGCTCTGAATTATAGCGCTGATTTAACAGTTTTGATAATTCTTGCAGCAATTTTGTAAGGGTCTCCGTTTGAAGCTGGTCTTCTGTCTTCTAACCAACCTTTCCAACCTTTTTGAACAGTCATTAAAGGAATTCTGATAGAACATCCTCTGTCTGAAACTCCATAAGAGAAATCGTTGATAGAAGCAGTTTCGTGTTTACCAGTTAAACGTTGCTCGTTGTAAGCTCCGTAAACCGCAATGTGCTCTTTAGTAACTGGACGGAAAGCCTCACAGATTTTCTCATAAGTTTCTTGAGAACCACAAGTTCTAAGAACATTGTTAGAGAAGTTAGCGTGCATTCCAGAACCATTCCAGTCTGTATCTCCTAGAGGTTTAGGGTGATATTCGATATAGTAACCATATTTCTCAGTTAAACGGTCTAATAAGTAACGAGCAACCCAGATTTCGTCTCCTGCTTTTTTAGCACCTTTAGCGAATAATTGGAATTCCCATTGTCCGCAAGCAACCTCTTGGTTGATTCCTTCAAAGTTGATTCCTGCAGCGATACATAAATCAGCGTGTTCTTCAACTAATTTTCTACCGTGTGTATTTTTTCCACCTACTGAACAGTAGTACATCCCTTGTGGCGCAGGGTATCCTCCAACTGGGAATCCAAGTGGAAGTTGTGTTTTTGTGTCCATGATGAAATACTCTTGTTCGAAACCAAACCAGAAATCATCATCTTCATCATCAATTGTGGCTCTTCCGTTAGAAGGGTGTGGAGTTCCGTCAGCGTACATAACTTCAGACATTACTAACCATCCATTGATACGAGTTGGATCTGGATAGATTGCAACTGGAACCAATAAACAATCAGAAGATCCGCCTTCAGCTTGTTTTGTTGACGAACCATCGAATGACCAATTTCCAAGTTCTTCTAATGTTCCTTTGAAATTTTCGTGCTCTTCAACTTTAGTTTTACTTCTAAGATTTTGAGTTGGTTCGTATCCGTCTAACCAAATGTACTCTAACTTAATTTTAGCCATAATAATATAAATTTATTTTTTTTGTTTTTTCGCTGGGTCAAATATAGATTTATTTTTTTACTCCTAAAAATTAGGGGGCTATTTTGTTTTGCAGAGTATAATTTTTTGGAGAAGCGCAATTTTGGCAGGGGTATATTTTAAAAAAAGCAATTTTATATACGTATAAAAAGCAAATTCGTAATAATTAAGGGCTATTTTTGAATTTTTAAGTTAAGGAATTATGAAAAAATGTTTATTTAATCGAGAATACTGCTGTTTTTTGTTATATTTCTTCAAATGCTTTTGCTTATTCTCTGAAAAAAGCATGATGTGTTGAGAATTTGTAGTTCAAAAAACTGAAATTTATATTCTCAACAGGCACTTTTATTGTTTATATTTGTTCCTCATTTTTTAATGAAAATTAGTACGAATTAAAACTTTACATACCATGTCAACATTACGTTTCCAAGCTTTACATGAAGCTTCCAACAGAAAGCCGGTGCACTTTGAAGAAATTGACCGAAAATCAAATCTTTTCGGTTCGAATGTGTTTAATGAAAAAGCGATGAAGCAATATTTGACTTCGGATGCTTTTAAGGGAGTAAGAGATGCTATTCAGCATGGAACTAAAATAGAAAGAAAATTGGCTGATTATATCGCCATGGGAATGAAAGAATGGGCCTTGGCAAAAGGTGTTACACATTATACACACTGGTTTCAGCCACTTACGGGAACAACTGCAGAAAAACACGATGCCTTTTTTGAAACATCATATGATGGGAGTGATCCTGTAGAGAAATTTGGCGGCGCTCAATTGGTACAACAAGAACCAGACGCATCAAGTTTCCCAAATGGTGGCATCAGAAACACTTTTGAAGCAAGAGGTTATACTGCTTGGGATCCAACTTCGCCAGCCTTTATATATGGTACAACTTTATGTATCCCAACTGTATTTATTGCCTATACGGGTGAAGCTTTGGATAATAAAATACCTTTATTAAGAGCATTATCTGCAATTGACGAAGCGGCGACAGAAGTTTGCAAATATTTTGACAAAAACGTAAAAAAAGTAACTGCTACTTTAGGATGGGAGCAAGAGTATTTTTTAATTGACAAAGCTTTGGCAAATTCTCGTCCTGATTTGATGATGACCGGTAGAACTTTGTTAGGGCATACATCAGCAAAAGGACAACAATTAGACGATCATTATTTTGGATCTATTCCAACTCGCGCGCTTACTTATATGAGAGATTTAGAGCAGGAATGTATGTTATTGGGTATTCCGGTAAAAACACGTCATAATGAAGTTGCGCCAAATCAATTTGAATTGGCTCCAATTTTTGAAGAAACTAATTTAGCGGTTGACCACAACTCATTATTAATGGATGTAATGCAGAGAGTGGCAGAGCGTCATGACTTTAAAGTATTGTTTCACGAAAAACCATTTAAGGGAGTAAATGGTTCTGGAAAGCACAATAACTGGTCATTAGCAACAGATACTGGAGTTAATTTGTTGAGTCCGAGCAAAACGCCAATGAGCAATTTACAGTTTTTGACTTTCTTTATTAATACCATAAAAGCGGTAAATGATAACGAAACTTTATTAAGAGCATCAATCGCAACAGCAAGCAATGACCACAGGTTAGGAGCAAACGAAGCACCGCCAGCAATTATGTCGGTTTTTATTGGAGCGCAGCTGACAAAAGTTTTATCTGAATTAGAAAGTGTTACAACCGGAAAACTTTCGCCAGAAGAAAAAACAGATTTGAAATTAAATGTTGTTGGTAAAATTCCAGACGTATTATTAGATAATACTGACAGAAACAGAACTTCGCCTTTTGCTTTTACAGGAAACAAATTTGAGTTTAGAGCTGTTGGTTCAAATTCAAACTGTTCAAATGCAATGACAACTTTGAATGCGATTGTTGCAAAACAATTAATTGATTTTAAAAATGAAGTTGAAAACCTGATCGAATCAAAAGACATGAAAAAAGATGATGCCATCTTTAATGTCTTAAGAGAATATATCAAACAGTCTAAAAAGATTCTTTTTGAAGGCGATGGTTATAGTGAAGCTTGGGAAAAAGAAGCGGCAAAAAGAGGTTTGAGTAATTTTAAAACGACTCCAGAAGCGATTAAAGCAAAAGTTTCAAAACAAGCTTTGACTTTATTTGAAGAGTTAGGAATCTTTAACCACGTTGAAGCGGAAGCGCGCTACGAAATTGAATTAGAAGAATACACTAAGAAAATCCAAATTGAAGGAAGAGTTTTAGGCGATATTGCAAGAAATCATGTAATTCCGACTGCGATTCGTTACCAAAATACATTGATTGAAAATGTAAAAGGATTAAAAGAAATCTTCGGAAAAGAATTTGAAACGATTGCCAAAGAGCAAATTACTTTAATAAAAGAAATTTCAGGACATATTGAAGGAATCAATTCTAAAGTGTTGGCAATGACTAACGAAAGAAAAAAGGCCAATCAATTGACGGATGCCCAAAAAATGGCTGAAGCGTATTGCAATAAAGTGAAACCTTATTTTGAAGATATTCGAAATCACTGTGATAAGCTAGAATTATTGGTAGACGATGAAAGCTGGACTTTGACCAAATACAGAGAACTATTGTTTACTAAATAACATTCTCAAAACATTTAGATAAAGCCTGTCTTAAAAAAGACAGGCTTTTTTGTGAATATGTTAAAATAACTGCTTTTCTAGCATTTTATTAACTTTTGTTTAGGTATATATGTAAAGAAAATGTAACAGCTAAGTTTTTTCTTACTAACTAAAAAAATAAAAACGGCAGTTCATCGAGATAGTTTCACAGTTCATCGAAAAGAGGTTAAGTTCTTGTAAAATACGTATTTATACCTGTTTTGATTTTCGATAAGTTTTCTAATTTTGGAAAAGAAATCGAGAAATAACCCCAAATTTTCGCTTGAGATTTCATTAAAATTGCCCAAATTTTTTTCCCCCAAATTACAACCTGCATAATAATTTGTATTAATAACCAATTAAATATATTTATTATGAAAAAAGTAATTTTAAGCATCTCCGCGATGCTGTTTGTAGGTGTTGCATTTGCGCAAAACAATAACAGTGATGTAGATCAAGCTGGTTTATTAAATGGTGCATTAGTAGTTCAAGTTGGTGAAGACAACATGTCTGATGTTGACCAAGTTGGTATTGCAAACGTTGCTATTGTTGGGCAATATGGAGAGGATAATGAATCTACAGTTCTTCAATTAGGGGCAGGAAATCTTGCTGTTGTAACTCAAATCGGAGATGACAATGATTCAAATATTTTCCAAGGATTTTGGGTTGGAAATCAAGCTTATGTAACTCAGTTTGGAGCAGATAACTCTTCTGATATTTTCCAACTAGGTGATTTCAATACAGCTTCTTCAACTCAAGTGGGCTGGTTGAATAATCAATCAACAATTCAGGTAGGATTTGGAAACGATGCTTCTACTGAACAATACGGAATATTCAATAATGCTTCGACAGTTCAAGCAGGATTGTTCAACGATTCTAGTATTCAACAATATGGTATCGCTAACTTTGCAGCTACAGCACAATTTGGATGGGGCCATGACAGCACTGTTACTCAAATTGGAGCACTTAACGGAAGCTTAGTAATCCAATCTAACTAAAACAAACCAGAAAAAGGAAGGACTTGATATAATCAGTTCTTCCTTTTTTTATTATTTCAAAAATTATGAAAGCTATTGTAATCTTATTTTTTCTTTTTACAGGAATTATATTCTCACAATCAATTGATGGGAATATAAGTGATTATGTTATAGCTATGAATGAATCAAACAATCGCAATCAAAACCAGAATACCAATCAATATATTATAAGTCATAATATAGTCAAAATTGCACAAATTGGCAACTTCAATCAGGCCAATTTAACTATTATCAGCAACAATGCTTATGTAACTGCAGAGCAAACTGGTAATAACAACTACATGAATGTCTACAAAAAAGCAGACGAAATAAATCAATCCTATATACAGTCAGGTAATAATAATTATATAAGTGATGTTTCATCGTCATCATACTCTCGAGGAGTCGAATCGATGAAAGTCAATCAGGAAGGCAATAATTTAACGGTTTTCAGTACAGGATCAAATTCAATATCCAGGGATATGATCATTAATCAGTCTGGAAATTCAGGTACAATTTACGTATTCAATCGCTAGAATCATGAAAAAGTATCTACACATAATTGTGGCATCTTTTTGTATTTTTTTTTCTGAAAACGGATTTTCTCAAGCCGAGTATAATAAAGAGGTAAAAGCGAAAATTGAAGTTAAAGAAATTGAGAATTTATTATTTATAACCGGAACTGCAGAAAATTTAAAATCAGAGTTCAAGAATATTTCATATAAACTAAGTGTATTCAAAAAAAACAAATTGAATTCAAATAAATCAACTAATGCGCAAGATGGAAGAGTGACACTCGAACCTATTCAAAGAGTTGAATTGTCGAAAACACAAATCAACTATACCAAACAGGACGAAGTGATTGTAATGTTGCTCATTTATGATGAAAAAAATGCCATAATTGGCAAGGATCGAATTGTTTTTAATGAAGAAACAGAATCAGACGCAGGAAAATCTTTCCCTGTTGACGGTATCGAAATGGTAGGGATTGTAGCCAATGATACTAAAACAAAATTGGGGAATGATTACTATGATATGTTTTATGCACAATATTCGAAACTGAAAGTTCATACTACTAAAATCGTAAAGGTTCAGGAAGAACTGACTTTTGGGCGCACAACCAAGATTACAATATTAGTAGATAGTGATATTATAGAGGAGTTTATTTCACGTCCTGATGAAGATTTTTTAAAATACATGGCTGATACAGCGGCTCAAAAGCTATTCAAATATTTTAAAGATCTGGAAAAGCAAAACAAAATGATTACTCAATATTAAAATTCAGAATTGAGTACATTTTTCGATAAAGCGTTTACTATTTAATGTTCAAACTAAAAAGTATCTATATGAAAACTATAGCATTACTCGTTTGCTTGTTCGGTTTTAGTACAATATCAATTGCACAAAACCTTCAATATAAAGCGGCAAACCCAAATTTTGGAGGCGATACTTTCAATTATCCGTGGCTCCTTAGTTCTGCTCAGGCTCAGAATGATTATAAGGAAGACACAAATTCGCAGTACAAACAGCAGACAGATTTGGAACGTTTTAAAAGTAATTTGAATAATCAATTACTAAACAGGCTTTCAAATTCATTATTTGAAAATCAGTTTGGAAGCAGTACTGGGACAGGAACAGGAACGGGAACAGGAACAGGAACTGGTACCGGAACAGGAAACGGTTCTCTTTCGCCAGGCACATATGTTTTTGGATCATTGTCGGTTGACATTTACCATTCTAATTTAGGATTGGTAGTAGATGTTTTGGATACAGATACGGGTGAGCAGACACAAGTAATTCTTCCGGGGCAATAAATTTTAAGTGCCCGAGTAAAAAGTAAGGTTCATGTATTATTGTAAATAATTGAGATTATGAATAAAAGTCCCCTTTTTCTATTTTTATTAATTTGCCTATTCTCAGGATGTGGAGCATATTTTAATCAGCCAGTTGGAGTGCAGAAAGCGGTATATGGAGAAAATACTCCTGCTACAGCCAAATTAGTTGAAATGCCAAAGCCAAAAGAGCAGGTAGTTGTAGGTGTATATAAATTTAAAGACCAGACAGGACAGTACAAGCCAACTGAACTGGGAAGCACTTTTAGTACTGCTGTTACACAAGGAGCTACATCTATTTTAATAAAAGCCTTGCAGGACTCAAAATGGTTTATACCAATTGAGCGCGAAAATCTGGGGAATCTTTTAAATGAACGAAACATTATTCGCTCAACACGCCAGGAATATGCTTCGAAAACAGAACCTAATGAAGCTGTTTTAACACCGCTTCTATTTGCGGGAGTTTTGCTCGAAGGTGGAATTATTTCCTACGACACTAATATTATTACGGGTGGTTTTGGAGCTCGATATTTTGGTGCTGGTGGTTCAACTCAATACAGACAAGACAGGGTGACAGTGTATTTGAGATTAGTTTCGACTTCAAACGGAAAAATCTTAAATACGGTTTATGTTTCTAAAACTATTTTGTCACAAAGTATTGACGCCAGTTTATTCAGATATGTCAATTTAAACAGACTTTTGGAGGTTGAAACTGGTTTTACCCGAAATGAACCAATTCAGATGGCGGTCACAGAAGCAATTGAAAAAGCTGTTGAAGGGCTTATTGTTGACGGAATCAAAGACAAGCTTTGGGAAGTAAATGCGCCTCAAAAACAAATCGATGATTTTGTAGCTGAATATGACAAAGAGAAAAATGAAGCTGATTTGGCACAATTATACAATAGAAATTTAAGTGAAAACAGAAGAGGAAGATTTGGAATAGAAGCAAGTATAGGTACTGCAATTATGCAAGGTGATTATCCAGACCCAAAACCAATGGGGATGATAAGAGGAGCAATGAAGTTTTTTTTCTCGCCTACGTTCAATTTAAGTGCTTCATCAAATGCTTTTCAAGTGGCAAATCGGAATTATATGGATTACGGTTATCTGTCTTTAGATTTGAACTTGGAATGCAACATATTGCCCCGGGACGTTTTTACTCCTTTTGTTTTTGCCGGAACTGGATTTGAATTCGATCATCATCGCGAAAACTTTCATAGCAAAGTACAGTTTGGAGCCGGAGTTGAATATCTCGTTTCGCCACGCGTCGGACTTAAAGCATATGGAGAATTCAATGTGGCATTCAGTGATAATGTCGATCATCTGGTCGCTGGAGTGCGGGACGATTATTTTTATAGGATAGGTTTTGGAATGACGTATTACTTCCCAAAAAGTAATAATTACAAGAAAAAATAGGCAGCTTTTTAATCTTTAATAATCGATAATTAAAGAATTAAGTTTCAATAATAAGTTTAATAAAACTCAGTCTCAAATGAAAATAGGATTAAAAATTTTAGCGTGCTTTTTTCTTTTAATTTCTTGTAGCGAAGAGCAACTGGATCAAACAGGAACAGGTTCTATAAAGGGAAGGGTTGTTGATGTGCGTACTTACACAGGAATCGAAAATGCTCGTGTATCTTCAAACCCAACAACGAGCACAGTTTATACCGATAAAGATGGCTACTTTAAAATTGACAAAGTACCCTCAGGAAAATATGCTTTCCAGGCTCAAAAAGATGGTTTTATCGCTAGATTTGTGCCCGCTACAATTGAAAAAGATATTGAAATTGAAGTGATTTTTGAGTTGGAAGTATCTACAGCAACTAATAAACCGCCAGAAATTCCTGTACTTACGGCACCTGCAGATAATGCTATTGGTCAAGCTTTAAGTCTTGATTTGACTTGGACTGCCAAAGATCCAGAAGGAGATCCTCTGACGTATACAGTTACCGTTAAAAATGGAACTACAGATGAAGTAAAAACGTATTCTGATCTTAAAACAACAACTTTAAATATTAAAGATTTAAGTTTTAGTACCAAATATTACTGGCAAGTAACAGTTGATGACGGAATCAACAAGCCGATCAATAGTGCGACAAATTCCTTTAGAACATTGGCTTTCCCGAATCCAAGGTATATGTATGTGAAAAAGATAAAAAACAACAATGTGATTTTTACTGCTGATGAAGCAGGAAATGAACTTCAGTTGTCATCTGCCGAAGTAAACAGTTTCCGCCCAAGAAAAAATTTAAGCATAAATAGAATAGCATATATAAGTACTGATGGCTCTTTGAATCAAATTTTTAGTATGAATCCTGACGGTACAGATGTGAGAAAGATTACCAATTTTGTGCCTATAGCCGGTTTCAATATGGATAATGTGAGTTATTCTTGGAGCACAAACGGAAGTCAATTAATTTATCCGAATTTTGATAAACTTTATCGAATAAATGCTGATGGATCTGGTTTGATACAATTGTTTAAAACGCCAAATGGCAAATTTATTTCAGAATGCGAATGGAGCCGTGACGGAAGCCAGATTATCTTAAAAGTAAATGATGTTTCAGGTTATAGCGTCGAAATTTATGCAATCGATATGAGCGGAACTGTTTTGTATACAGTGCTGTCTGGAGTAACTGGAGGCGCAAGCGGAATTGATATTTCGATTGATAATAAAAGAGTGGTGTACACCAGAGATGTCTCTGGATTTGAAAATGCAGATTATAGACGACTAGATTCTAGAATATTTATTTACACCGTTGCTACAAATACATCAGCAGAATTGGCAACAAATAAAGAAAATGGATTTAATGATCTTGATGTGAAATTTTCACCAAATGAAGCAAAAGTCATTTTTGTAAATACCTCAAATGATGGACTTTCGCCTAAAAATATTCAGACCGTCAGCACCACAGACGACAGTACAAGAACAACTTTATTCCAAAATGCATATATGCCTGATTGGAAATAAAAATATCATAATCTTCGAATAATTCTGATGTCTAAAAATCGGCAGTGTTCTCGCTGTCGATTTTTTTTATGAAATGAATAATCGTAATGCAGAAGATTAAGTTCGAATAAAATCTAATTTTAAATTGGTATAAACCCAAGAATTAAAAAATCTAATTATCTTTGCACGACATCAACACAAACTAAGTTTCATGAGTTCAGATTCTAGCAAAAGGTACGCACAAAGAGGTGTTTCGGCATCAAAAGAAGACGTACACAACGCCATAAAAAATATTGATAAAGGTTTATTTCCGCAGGCATTCTGCAAAATTGTTCCTGATTATCTAACCCAAGATGCAGAACATTGCTTGATTATGCACGCTGACGGCGCAGGTACAAAATCGTCATTGGCATATATGTATTGGAAAGAAACCGGAGATCTTTCTGTTTGGAAAGGAATCGCTCAAGATGCATTAATCATGAATATTGATGATTTATTATGTGTTGGAGCTACAGATAATATCTTGCTTTCATCAACAATCGGAAGAAATAAAAATTTAATTCCTGCTGAGGTGATTTCAGCAATCATCAATGGAACGGAAGAATTAATCAACGAATTAAAATCTTTTGGCGTAACCATTCATTCAACAGGTGGAGAAACTGCCGATGTTGGAGATGTTGTACGTACCATTATTGTTGACTCGACAGTAACTGCAAGAATGAAACGCAGTGATGTTGTGGATAATGCAAATATTAAAGCTGGTGACGTAATTGTTGGTTTGGCTTCTTTTGGTCAGGCAACTTATGAAAAAGGATATAACGGCGGAATGGGAAGTAACGGACTTACTTCTGCTCGTCACGATGTTTTCGGAAAATATTTGGCTAAAAAATACCCAGAAAGCTACGACGCAGCAGTTCCAGACGAATTAATTTACTCCGGACAAGTTAATTTAACTGATGAAGTAGAGAACAGTCCAATCAACGCGGGTCAATTAGTGCTTTCGCCAACAAGAACTTACGCACCAATCATCAAGAAAATTTTAGATAAATACACTCCAGAAGATATTCACGGAATGGTACACTGTAGCGGTGGTGCACAAACTAAAATTTTGCATTTTGTAAAAGATTTACATATTATAAAAGATAATTTATTTCCAGTTCCGCCATTGTTCAAATTAATTCAAGAGCAATCAAAAACAGACTGGAAAGAAATGTATCAAGTTTTCAATTGTGGGCACAGAATGGAGCTTTATGTTCCAGAAAATATCGCACAAGATATTATTGAAATCTCAAAATCATTTAATGTCGATGCACAAATCGTAGGTAGAGTAGAAGCTTCAGATTCTAAAAAACTTACTATTACAAGTGAATACGGAACATTCGAATATTAAAAAAAAAAAAATCAACCCTATGGGTAATATAAGGTCATTTAATAAAAAACTAAATTGAACTTATATTACTTATAGGGTAAAAAAAATACTTCATTATGTACGAATTACTTTTTTGGAAATATTTAGACGAAATTTATCTTAACAATCAAGAAGTTTATGAAGCTCTTGTTGAAAAAGAAGAAGTAGAAGGTCTGGCTGTTCTTCAAATAGATGTAATCGTAAATAGAATAAATTCGGTTTTTTCTGAATGGGAGAGAGTGGATGAAAACAGTTGGAAAAATCCAAAAGGCAGAGGTGCTTTTCAAGTAATTGCAACTCCTCAAAGTATAAAAATCGACTGTTATGGTACCGAAGGAAAAACCATGAATAAATTGGTTGAAGTTATGGAAGAGTTCAAATGCCCGCTTTATGATCCTCAAGTTCCAGAGCGTTACGATGAAATGAGTGAGTAATTTTTTGAAAAGAATTATAGACTTTAGAAAATAATAGCAGAAAAGTAAAGTCCCTAATGGGACTTTTTTTATTAAGACAATTTTTTAGTTGCCAGTATTTTATTCCTATCGGAGTATACAGATAAGAATAAATATCTCGTAGAGATTATATGTTGGTAGATAAAAAACATTGACAGTTTATTATATGTCCCGTAGGGACTTTATATGCGAAAAATCATTTAATAACCAAAACGAATTATGGATAAAACATCAAATTTCAATTTCACAAATACTATTATTTTAGAAGATGATTTCGTTTTATTGCGTCCGCTTCAAGAATCAGATGTTGAAAATCTGTTGGAAATTTCAATCAACGAACCAGAAACATGGAAATATTCCCTAGTTGGTGCTGAAGGAAAAGAAAATTTGATCAACTACATTCAATTGGCAATCAAAGCAAGAGAATCAAAAAAAGAATTTCCCTTTATTGTTTTCGATAAAAAATCTCAAAAATACGCAGGTTCTACACGTTTTTATGACATCAATCTTGAATTTCAAACACTGCAATTAGGTTACACTTGGTACGGCTCTGCTTTTAGAGGCACCGGACTAAACAAACATTGTAAATTTCTTTTGTTCCAATTTGCCTTCGAAACTTTAGGTATGGAACGTGTCGAGCTTCGTGCTGATAATAACAATGAGCGCAGTATTGCAGCAATGAAAAGCATTGGCTGTAAAGTTGAAGGCATTTTAAGAAGTAATATGCCAACTCGTGACAGTGATATGCGCCGTGACTCTATCATATTAAGCATTCTTAAAAACGAATGGTTTGCTGAGGTGAAAGAGAATCTAAAGAATAAACTTTAGCTAAATAAGTTTCATATATAAAAGATTGAACTTTATTTAGTTAAAAAGAGTCTATCAGCCAGTTTTAGAAAGTCTTTTTAGGCTTCAAAATTCTTTACGACAATATAAATCATTCCTATGGAATTTATTATTTTTTGTTGTATTTTTCTGAACCAAAAATTAGGTAAATCGTTTTAGATGATTGCTGGTTTTGTGTGAAAAAATATAATGATTAAAAAAAATACCCAATGAATAGAATAAACTGCAAAAGCCTTCTTTTCGGATTTTCATTTTTGATGTTTGCGTTCAATGCAATTGCACAAAAAAAGACCACTGAAAAACGAAACCTAATTCAATATGTTGATCCAATGATTGGCACTGCCAAAATGGGACATACGTATCCCGGCGCAACAGTACCTTTTGGAAGTGTTCAGTTGAGTCCTGAAACTGATACAATTGCTTATAGCTTAAACGGAAAATATAATGGCGAAGTGTATAAATATTGTGCAGGCTATCAATATGAAGACAAAACAATTGTTGGTTTTAGCCACACCCATTTCAGCGGAACCGGACATTCTGATTTAGGCGATTTCTTAATTATGCCGACAACAGGAAAATTACAATTAAATCCGGGTGTTGCCTCAAAACCTTTGTCTGGCTATAGATCGGCATTTTCTCATGCTACAGAAAAAGCAGAACCAGCTTATTATAGTGTTTTTCTGGAAGATCATAAAATCAAAGCAGAATTGACGGCCACAACGCGTGTTGGAATGCATCAATACACATTTCCAAAATCAGACGAAGCGCATGTTATTTTGGATTTAACTTCGGGAATTTACAATTATGACAAGAAAAATGTTTGGACATTTGTTCGTGTCGAAAATGATACTTTGATTACCGGTTACCGTCAAACCAACGGTTGGGCGCGAACAAGAACAGTATATTTTGCTATGTCTTTTAATAAACCAATAAAAAGCTACGGACAAGCAGCACAAGAAAAAAGTGTTTACAGAGGTTTTTGGGGAAGATTTGATCAGACCAAAAATTTTCCGGAAATGGCAGGTCAAAACTTAAAATTGTTCTTTGATTTTGATACTGCAGAAGGCGAAAAAATCAAAATTAAAATGGCATTGTCTCCTGTAAGTTCGGCTGGAGCTTTGGAAAACATGAAAAAAGAAGTTCCAGGTTGGGATTTCGAAAAAGTAAAAAAACAAAGTCAGGAAATTTGGAACAATGAATTGAATAAAATTCAGATTGAAGCCATTCAGAAGGAAGATTATGTGAATTTTTATACCGCTATGTATCATGCTTTTTTGGGCCCAACAGAGTATATGGATCTTGACGGAAACTACAAAGGTTTGGATATGAACGTTCATAAAGCTGAAAATTTTAAAAATTATACCAGCTATTCGTTGTGGGACACCTATAGAGCATTGCATCCTTTTTTTAATATCATTCAGCCAACTCGAAATGCAGATATGGTAAGTTCAATGTTGGCGCATTCTGATCAAAGTGTACATAAAATGCTTCCAATTTGGTCTCATTATGCCAATGAAAATTGGTGCATGATTGGGTATCACTCCGTTTCTGTTGTTGCCGATGCTATTGTAAAAGGTAATATTAGTTTTGATGCAGAAAAAGCGCTTCAAGCCTGTGTGAATACAGCAAAAGTTCCTTATTATGACGGATTAGAATATTATATGAAAATGGGGTATGTTCCAGAAGATAAAAATGGTTCTTCGGTTTCAAAAACGTTGGAATATGCTTATGATGACTGGGCGATTGCACAAGCAGCTAAGAAATTGGGGAAAACTGGCATTTATAATGAATTCATTGAAAGATCGAAAAATTATAAAAATGTTTACGATGAAAAAACAGGATTCATGCGTCCAAAATTAAATGATGGGACTTTCAAAAAAGAATTTGACCCACTAGACACACACGGACAAGGTTTTATTGAAGGAAATTCATGGAATTATAGTTTGTATGTGCCACAAGATCCTGCTACAATGATTAAATTGATGGGCGGAAATGACAAATTCAAAGTTCGTTTAGATTCATTATTCAACATGCATCTTCCGGATAAATATTTCGAAAATACAGAAGATATTACTAGAGACGGAATTATTGGGAATTATGTTCACGGAAATGAACCTTCACATCACGTAGTTTATTTATACAACTGGACAAATTCACCTTGGAAAGCGCAAGATAAAATCAGAATGATTTTGAAAAAAATGTATAGAAATGGAGCAGATGGTTTAGGAGGAAATGATGATTTCGGACAAATGAGCGCTTGGTATATTTTCAGCAGTTTAGGATTTTATCCAGTTGCGCCAGGTTCTGATGAATATGCTGTAGGAAGCCCGCTGGTAAAAAATGCGATTTTCAATTTAGAAAACGGAAAGAATTTTGAAGTTGAAACCATAAATCAATCTGATAAAAATGTATTTGTTAGAAAGGTTTTATTGAATGGCAAACAATTAGATAAACCATTTTTAAAGCATTCAGATCTTATGAATGGCGGAAAGATAACTTTTTATATGAGCAGTACACCCAACAAAAAAGGGTATTAGTGAGGTACAAACCTAACAGGTTTTTAAAACCTGTTAGGTTTCAAGAATATTAATTCGTGAATTCGTGACGAATAACAAAAAAACTTTACGAAATTTGCACCACAAACAAAGAAAACGAAATATGAAAATAAATCTAAAATCAGGAATTGACAAATTGCTTTTCGGAATGAAACAGAATGATGTAACGGCTGTTTTAGGAAAACCTGATAAAAACTATAAAGACGAAGATGAAAATGTGATTTTTGTGTACAACGCACATAAAATCAGATTGACTTTTTACCAAGAAGAAGATCTGAAATTTGGTTATGCAGTAGCATCAAGCAATGATCTAGAAGTTTTTGGATTTAAATTAATTGGAAGAAAAATTGCCGATGTAAAGAAAGACTTAGCAACAAAAGGTATCACAAAATTCAATCAAGAAACTTTCGATACTTTTGAGAATTACTTCAACGAAGACAACTGGTTTATTCTTCAAACTGAGTTTGATGAAGTGGTGAAATTTGAGATTGGTGCAATCATCAATAATAAAGACGAATTTGACTGGAAATTTCCTGTGAAGAAATAGTATATCAAGAACTTTGTCAAAGTTTAAAACTTTGACAAAGTTCTTTTAAGACAATAAAAAAACCGACAATCACTTGTCGGTTTTTTTATTGTCTTAAAAGGAATTACCCTTTCAACCATGCATTTTTAAGTTTGTCTTTTGAAGCATCAGTGGCTTTAAAAGTTTCAGATTCTTCATAAGGTAATTTAACTGTTCCTTTTATAGTTTCTTCTTTTCCACCTCGTTTGATTTTTACCGTAATTGGATCGTTTTCTTTCCAGTTTTCACTTTCTCCAATTAAATCATAAATGTTTGCCAGCGAATAAGGCTTGTCATTTATAGAAACGATAACATCATTACCTTTTAAATTTAGGTTTTTGAAAAACTCATTTTGTTCAATATCAGCACGAACGAAAATTTCTTTTGTTTGCTTGTCAACAGAAATATAAGGCGTTTGTCCTTTTAAGAAAATTGAACCTGCTTTTTTCTCAGTAGCTTTAGTTACGCCAACTTTAGCTAAGTAAAAGTCGTAAGGAATTGGAGTAGTTCCAGCTACATATTTAGTTAAGAATTCTCCAACTTCTGGATAAGTCAATT
Source organism: Flavobacterium denitrificans DSM 15936 (assembly GCF_000425445.1). Classification (GTDB taxonomy): domain Bacteria; phylum Bacteroidota; class Bacteroidia; order Flavobacteriales; family Flavobacteriaceae; genus Flavobacterium; species Flavobacterium denitrificans. The sequence goes on from NZ_KE384377.1 coordinate 176,203, forward strand.
GTGTGATTTTTGCAAAAAGCTCATCATCGTTAAATGGTTTTTCGATGCCATATTCGTTTGATAATTTGTGCATTAAATCAAGGATTCCTCTTTCTCCGTTGCTTTTTTCTCTAATAATAATGTCGATACACATACCAATCAATGCACCTTTTTGATACACATTCAAATATTGGTCTTTGTAAGGTTCTTCCAATACATTTTTGCTCATTACAGTAAACGACATTGTATCGTTTAAGCCTTTTGCTTGTTCAATTTTATCAGCAATTCTAGTATAAAATTCCGCTTCATCAATTAAACCTTGATTGATTTGAAAAAGGTTTGCAAAATATTCTGTTACACCTTCATACATCCATAAATGTTCAGACATTTTTGGGGCATTATAATCAAAATATTGGATTTCTTTCGAGTGAATTGTCAATGGCGTTACAATGTGGAAAAACTCATGAGAAACAACATCTTTCATTGACTCTACCAATTTTTCTTTTGGCATTGATTCTGGCAATACAACAGTAGTTGCTGTAGGATGTTCTAAAGCTCCAAAGCCGTGTGCATCATCTTTTGCCAAACTAGATAAATACAATAAAACAGTGTATTTTTTGGTAGAATTGATTTTTCCTAAAAAGTTTTTCTGTGCTGTCATCATCGTTTTCATTTCTGGCGTGATGCTTTCAGCAGTAAACTTTCCAGTTGGAGAATAAACTGCAATTAAGATATCCATTCCGTTTACGTTAAAAGTAGTGTAATCTGGTTTAGAATACATAATAGGGTTTTCAACCAAAACGGCATAACGAGACGTTGTAAAAACATCACTTGTCTTGCTATCGTCAGTATCAGTCATTGAAGTTGCGCCCCAAAGTGTTTCAGGATGCGTAATAGTAACTTTATAAGGTACGTCTAACTTATCTTGAAAATAGCCAACAAAACCATGAGTGTTAACCATAAAGTTAACTCCGGCATTAATGTTTGTTCCTGCTGGTGAAAAGACATCGCCACTTCCAAATCCACTTCCTTTTTCAGTATCGAAAGTATCTCCAACTAAATAAGTGATTTTTTTAAGTGATTTTGCATTCGAAATTGACCAAGAATTATCGTCAATTCTTTTTACAGTCAGCTCATTTCCTTTGGCATCAAAAGCTTTAAAACCATCAGAATATTTACCATAATTATCTGTTGAATAGGTTCCAGGAACTGTTTTTGGGATACTGTAAATCACTTCATCCGTTTTGATTGCAGGAGGTGTCACCGTTACTAAAACTTTGTCGTCTTTTACATCAACAAGATTGATATTAACGTCAACAGTTTTGCTTTTTGCATCTCCCGATGTGCTTCCCGTTTTACAGCTCCATAATGTTACAGCAAGAGCTAAAGTGTAAATTAATTTTTTCATTTGTTCGCGTTTAGTTATGTGTATTTGACTTCTAAATTATCAAATTGTTACATTTACATATAAAAATAAAAAAAACTCCTGAATTTCAGGAGTTTTATCTTAGTCTAGTTTATTCTTTATGTAATATTTTCCATCCAAGTCTTCATCGAAGTCATCAATTTTAACTGGTTTTGGTTTTGGCTTATTTGCTATTGCCTTCTTTTTCCACATCTCAAATTTTTCAAGAGGCATTTTCTTCTTCATGATTTCCAGAACTTCCTTTTCTGCTAATCCAAATTCTTTTTTTATAATTTCAAATGGATTTCTTTCTTCTAAAGCTAATGAAACAAGTCTTTCTGTTTGTTCCCAATTCAATTCTTTGCGGCTACTCTTTTTCATCTCGTGAAAATTAATTCAAAATAGAGGTTAATGATTAATAGATTGATTTTCATTTTATATATCAATATTAATAAAAAAAATAATTAGTTGGTACGCTGATCTCTATTTTTTTACTGATTTTAACTGTTTTTTATTGATCTTGATTTTTGAAATGGAATTTGCAATAAATTTCCCAATTTGTTGTGTTCTTCGGGCTTCATATGGGTATCTACTCCATATATTAATTGATCTTTTGGCAAAGTAGTAAAAGTTCCAAAAAGACGATCCCATATTGAAAAAATGTTTCCATAATTGCTATCCGTATAAGGAAGTACATAATGATGATGTACTTTGTGCATGTTTGGAGAAACAATAAAATAGCTTAAAAAAACATCTAGTTTTTCTGGAAGCGAAATATTGGCGTGATTGAATTGTGAGCCTATTACTGATAATGATTGGTAAAGAAAAACCATCCACATTGGGCTTCCAACAAGCAAAACTCCTAGAGTGGTAAAAATAAAACGGATGACACTTTCACCTGGATGATGCCTGTTGGCAGTTGTTGTGTCAATCCAAGTATCGGTATGATGAATAAGATGGAATCGCCATAAAAATTTCACTTTATGTTGCACCAAATGTGCCAGATATGCACCAATCAAATCCAGTAAAAGCAAGCCTATTATGGTGTAGAGCCAAATCGGAATTTCTGGAAGCCACTCTAGAATTCCAAAATGATTTTCGGTTGTCCAAGCGGCAGTTTTTATTAAAATAAAAGCCAAAACGAAATTGACAATAATTGTTGTAAGAGTAAAAAATATATTGATTCCCGCATGATGCCATTTTTTGTACTGCATCTGGAAAAGCGGAAATGTATTTTCGATCAACCAAAAAAGTGTTATTCCTCCAACTAAAATCAAGCTTCGATGTGAAGATGGAATGGTACTGAAATAAGCAATAATGTCATTCATAATTCAATAATGTATTTGGTCAAAAGTAATGAAATTGATTAAATAACAATATTAATTCTGAGAAATATGTATTTATGTTTTTGTTTTGCTGGATTATTAAAAATGATAAAGAGAAAAAGGTCCAATAAGAACCTTTTTCTCTTTATTAATATATTAGGTAATTTATTTATGCTGATTTTTACCCTTTTTTGATTAAGCTGATGATAAAAAGCAATACCCACGCACCTCCAACGGCAATCAGAATTTGCCAAAGAAGTCCGCCACCGCCAATTCCAAGTTTTCCGGCGATCCATCCGCCAATAAAACCACCAATAATTCCGACGATAATATTACCAATTAATCCAAAGCCAGCGCCTTTCCATATTTGGCCAGCGAGCCATCCGGAAATTGCACCTATAAGCAAGAAATATAAAAATTCCATATTTTAATTTTTAAGATTTGTAAATGTTTATGGTTGAATAAAAATTATGCTTCAGCTTGATTTTGAAGCAAGTTTTTATAAATAAATCCTGCCACAATTGCGCCTAGAATTGGTGCTACCCAGAATAACCAAACTTGTGATAATGGTTCACCTCCAACAAAAATAGCTTGCGATAAAGATCTCGCAGGATTTACAGAAGTATTTGTAATTGGAATACTAATTAAATGGATTAAAGTTAAACCTAGACCAATTGCAATTCCGGCGAATCTTCCGTTGGCGAATTTATCTGTTGCACCCAAAATAATTAAAAGAAAAAATAAAGTCAACACAAATTCAGCTATAAAGCAAGCTTGCAACGAATAGCCGTCAGGAGAAAAAGCTCCAAATCCGTTTGAAGCAAATGCACCAGCTTTTGTGTTGTCAATTGCAAAACCTGCTTTTCCAGAAGCAATAGTATATAAAGTCCCTGCTGCAGCAATTGCACCTACACACTGCGCGATGATATACGGCACTAAATCTTTAGCTGAAAACCTTCCGCCGGCCCATAATCCAAAGGAAACTGCTGGATTAAAATGTCCTCCTGAAATATGTCCAACAGCATAAGCCATTGTTAAAACCGTTAAACCGAAAGCTAAAGCAACTCCTGCAAATCCAATTCCTAAATCAGGAATTCCGGCTGCAAAAATGGCACTTCCGCAACCTCCAAATACTAACCAAAATGTTCCAAAAAACTCTGCAAATAATTTTTTCATAATTAAGTAATTTAAAATTAATAGATTCGATCGTTAAAGGGTATATTGGTATGCCCAAAAAATCAAAACAATTTGTAAGGGCAAACGTACAAATAAAATCCATCTTGGTAAATTAAAACTCGCTTTTTTATTTTGATACATATACAAGTTTGCTGGAAATACGGCAATAAGCAGTGCAATAATTCCCCATGCAGCAAAATTTTTTGTGAAAGAAATCATTAGGAGTATACCTAATGTAATTTCGGCAAATCCACTTAAATTATTTATTAATTTGGGGTTTTTAAAAAAGGGAGGAATGATTTTGAGGTACATTCCCGGTTTCCTGAAATGATTGATACCAGCAAGTATATATAAAGAAGCCATTAAATATAAATGCCAATTTTGTTTCATGATATCTTATTGTATATCACGAATTTATAAAAAAATTAACAATTATTGCATTACAAGAGACTTTTTTTTAAAGCTATGTAAAATAGTTTACTTTTTGCCCTTAAAATTTACATTCATAATAATGATAGCAAGAATGATTAAGGCGATCCCAACCCATTGTAAAAAGATTACTTTTTCATTTAAAAGTATAAAAGCCATTGTCACCGACACAGGGAGTTCAAGAGCAGAAACTATACTTCCTAGACCAATTCCGGTTAATGGAAAACCAGCATTCATAAGCATAGGAGGGATGATAGTTCCAAATAAAGACAAAACAATTCCCCATTTCATGAAAATACCCAAATTAAACGCGTCTACTTGAGTTGCAAAAGCGAAAGAAAAAACAACTACTGCGCCTCCCAAAAGCATATAAAGACTTCGTTGTGCTGAAGAAATTTCAGTAGCGACACGATTTGCAGTAAACATAGTCGTAGTGAATGAAGCAGCGGCCAAAAGCCCCCAGATAATACCGCGCCAATCTAACTTAAAATCTGCATGAATAAGATTTGTTGCCAAAGCTGTTCCAATAAGTACAATAAAAACGGCTGCAACTTTTTGTTTTGATGGCAGTTTTTTTTCCAAAATCATTTCAAGCAAAACGCCCATCCAAACAGTTTGCATTAATAAAACAATTCCAATTGAAACAGGAATATATTTTACAGCCAGATAATAAAACAAACTAGTCATTCCGAGTGAAGTCCCGGCAAGCATCAAGTTGAAAATGTTTTTTGAAGAAGCTTTTACAGCAGTGCCTTTATTTTTTATTTTCTGAAAAGTGTTGATGATCAAAATTCCGATTATTCCCAAAACAAATTGTGAAGTTGTTACTTCTGCGGTGGTATATCCTTCAGAATACGCCATTTTTACAAAAGTGGCTAACATTCCGTAAGTTGTAGCTCCTAAAGCAACTAAAAAAACTCCTTTTAATACATTGTTTTGTGACATTTGATATTCCTGTTTTAAAAATTAAGGCCGGCAAAGGTAAGCTATTTTGTTTGTGATTTAGCAGAAATTATCTTTAAACGTTGGTTTTATTATTGTTTTAAACGCGTTTTGGATTTGTAAATTGCGTATTTGATAGAAAATCAGAATGGATTTAAAATAAAAAACCATCAAAACATATGCTTTGATGGTTTACTGTTTTTTTATAAATCTTTCAGTTTAATTATTTGGCTGGTTGATTTTTATAAGTTTCGATTTCGAAAATCAATGTTGCGTTTGGCGGAATTACACCTCCTGCACCTTTTTCTCCATAAGCTAAATTTGAAGGAAGGAAGAAAATTGCTTTATCTCCATCAGTCATCATATCTAATGCTTCAATAAAACCAGGAATCATACCATCTTTTTTACCAACAGTAAAAGGGAAAGCGGCGTAGCCACCTTGTGCGTTTCTATTTGCATCATATTTTCCATATGCTTTTGCAACACTGGACATACTGCTGTCAAAAAGATTTCCATCTTCAAAATATCCAGCATAGTGGAAATAAATTGTTGATCCTTCAGCACCTTTTACACCAGTTCCTTTTTGTGTAATTACATATTTTAAACCAGATGCAGTTGTAGTAGCTTTCGCTTTTGTTGTAGCAAAATAAATTGCTTTTTGGGCAACTACTTTTTGGTCTTCTAATTTTTTTGCTTCTTGTTTTTTTGCATCCTCAGCAATAACTTTTACAGCGTCAAATTTTTGTGCCTCAGTACCTTTTCGTGTAATAGTAATTTTTGTCATGACATCATCCTGAACGATTTTATTAACGTTGTCCATTCCGGAAACAACATATCCAAAAATAGTATGTTTTCCAGTCAACCAAGGAGTGTCTTTGTGAGTAATAAAAAATTGGCTTCCATTTGTTGCTGGGCCAGAATTTGCCATTGCAAGAATACCGCCTTTGTCAAATACTAAATCAGGGCTAAATTCATCTCTGAATGAATATCCCGGGCCACCAGAACCGTTTCCATCTGGATCTCCTCCTTGAATCATAAAATCATTGATTACGCGGTGAAATTTTAATCCATCATAAAATGGCTTGCCTTTTAGTTTTTCCACTTTTACATTAGGATTTGTTCCTTCTGCCAATGAAACAAAGTTGGCTACCGTAAGAGGCGATTTTTTATATAGTAAAGAAATAACGATATCTCCTTTGGTAGTAGAAATCGTTGCAAAAATACCATCATTAGGATTTGTAGGTGCAACCGTTTTTGCAGCCGTTGCAGTTTTTGCTGGAGCTGCTTTCGCTGGAGTAGTTTTTGTTGTAGTTGCTTTTGGTTTTGCAACCGGCTTTTTTGTTGTTTGTGCTTGCAGATTTACAACTGCCAAACAGAATAATAATAGAAATTTAAATTTCATTTTTTTTCGAATTTAAGTCGATGTAATAATTTATTATTGTGGTTTTTCTAATAATTGAATTTCGAAAATAATATTAGCATTTGGCGGAATAACTCCTCCAGCACCCGTTGCTCCATAAGCAAGATGAGAAGGAATGAATAAAACCGCTTTGTCGCCAAATGAAAGTTGCTCAATTCCTTCAATAAATCCTGGAATCAAACCGTCTTTTTTTCCTGCTTGGAAAGGAATTGGCTGATAACCATTTTGTTCTGATCGTGCAGAGTCATATTTTCCGAAAGCTTTAGCAACATCTTGAATACTTGAATCAAACATTGTTCCATCTTCAAGGAAACCTGCGTAATGAATGTAAATCTGAGTTCCGATAGCAGGTTTTTTGCCTGCTCCTTTTTCAGTAATAACATATTCTAGACCAGAATTAGTTTTAGTTGCTTTTGGTTTTATAGAAGCGTAATATGCAACTTTTTCTTTTTGAACTCCAGCATATTTGCTTTTTTCTTTTTCAATTTCTGAGAAATAATCATGAAACACTTTTACCGCATCAAATTTTTTGGCAGCTTCACCATTTCTGATAATCGTAACTTTAATGATTGTATCATCTTGTTTAATCTGATTTACAACTTCTTGTCCTTTTTCAACAACATGGCCAAAAATTGTATGTTTTCCTTCTAGCCAAGGAGTTTCAACGTGCGTAATAAAAAATTGGCTGCTGTTTGTTCCAGGACCATTATTTGCCATTGCCAAAACCCCAGGTTTGTCAAATTTCAAGTCTGTGATTTCGTCTTTAAATTTATATCCAGTATCGCCAGATCCAGTTCCTTCAGGATCTCCAGACTGAATCATAAATGCTTCGATAACTCTGTGAAATTTTAAGCCATCAAAAAATGGCTGTTTTTTTTTGTACTCTTTGGTAACAAATTCATTTTTGCCTTCAGCAAGCGTAACAAAATTTGCTACGGTTACTGGCGCTTTTTTATAATCTAATTCAACAATGATATGTCCTTTGTTAGTTTCAATATCGGCATATAAACCATCAGGCAAATTGCTGTGTTCATCTTTACACGAATAAAATGAAGTTACGGCTAATAGTAATAATAAAATACTTTTTTTCATTTCTAAAATGTTTTTTTAAGGGTTTACTGTGTCTTTTTTAATTGGAGCTACTGGTTTCGTTGCAACCGGTTTTGCAGTAGCAGGTTTTGGCGTTTGTCCTGCCGAAGCTTGTGTATCTGCAGATTGTCCTGCCGGAACAGCTGTTTTTGGAGTAGCAGGATCTGGTACAAAATTACGAAGCGTTACAGTGCACATTAAAGATTCGTTAGGGCCAATTTTGTTGTTGTCGCCATGATATCCGTAAGCAATATGCGATGGAAATAAAAAAGTCACGGTTTCATTTTTGTGCATAAGTTTGATTCCGTCGCGCAATCCCATCATAATGTCTTGTTTGTCTACAAAATAAGTTTGCGGGCCAAGATCAGTTTCAGAATAAATAATATTGCCTTTAATGTCTTTTACTTCTAAATTGAAATAAGCAATATCGCCTCTTCGCGGTGTTTGCGTTTCATTGAGATTTCTTTCGTCATAAGAAAACCAATAGCCTTTTCTTGTTGCATAATATTTTACTTTCGGATTGCTTTTTATAATTTTTTTGATGACTTCCTCTTCATTGGCTACTAATTTTTTGTTTCGGTCAGCCGATTTTTTCATGAAAGTTCCCGACGCTCTAGAAAGTGGTCTTCTGGCTTCTTCATGTTGTTTGCAACTGGCAAATAAAACAGTAAAAAGTAGCGTACAAATAATGATTTTTAAATAATTCATATTCGATTATATTGTAAGTTTAGTAACTAAATCCTCAAATTTCTGCAACGTTTCTTCCATTGATAGTTCAGATCTTCCGCCGGCTGCATTGCTGTGTCCTCCACCATTGAAATGATCTCTGGCAAATTGGTTTACATCAAATCCTCCTTGTGAACGGAAAGATATTTTGATGATTTTCTCATCTTTATTTTCGATAAAAATAGCAGTAAAAACTATACCTTTTATACTTAAGCCATAATTAACAATTCCTTCAGTGTCGCCTTTTACATAATCAAAAGAATCTAGTTCGTCTTGAGTAAGCGAAGTATATGATGTTTTATGCTCTTCAAAAACTTTCATATTCTGCAGCGCGCGTCCTAATAATTGCAAACGGCTGTATGAGCTATTATCAAATAATAAAACCGGGATTTGAGTATTTTCAACTCCAAGGTCAATTAATTCAGCAATGATTCGGTGAGTGTTGCCTGTTGTTCCAGGAAAACGAAATGAGCCAGAATCAGTCAAAATTCCGGTATAAATGCAGGTTGCAATGGTTTTGTCGATATCTTCTTTTTTATTCAAAAACGAAATAAAGTTATAAACCATTTCACAGGTTGACCCAAATGTAGTATCAGAGTACATATAAGTCGCGTAATCATCAGGTTTTTGATGATGATCAATCATAATGAAAGGAACTGTAAGCTTTGCTAAAGTATGCTCCATTTCACCTGTACGATGAAATGCATTAAAATCAAGTGTAAAAATCAACTCAGCGTCTTCTAAAATCTGAGTACAGTTTTCAGTGTCTTTTTCGAAAATTTTTACAGTTTCAGACCCCGGAAGCCACGCTAGGAATTCAGGAAATTCATTTGGCGTAATTACGGTTGCCTGATGATTGTTTTTGATTAAAAAATGGTATAAAGCCAATGTAGAACCCATGGCATCTCCGTCTGGGCCTCTATGCGGGATTATTGCAATTTTCTTTGGGGTTGCAAGCAGCAATTGTATTGCCTGAATATCTTGTATTTTCATAGTGTGCGAATTTACATTTTTTTAATGTAATGCTGAAATAATTTTAGTATTCAGTCGCAGTGGTAAGTGTTCTGAATTTTCAGGATTCAGTCACAGTCTTAGTTTTCAGTTTTGAACTTAATTTGGAATTTGGCTCTTCGACTTCGTTCAGTGTGATATTTGGAATTTTACATTTAAAGATGTTCCAATTTTTCACTCTTAAATCTTTGATACAATTTGTATTTTACACCTTTAACAATCTGTGATTTGTAAATGCCAACAGAACCTGAAGAAAAATACGCAATTGTACATCCGATGGCGATAAATATTCCAGGCGCAATTCCGAATAATTCCATTCCCATAATAGAGCAGGCAATAGGCGTGTGGGTTGCCCCAGAAAAAACGGCAACAAATCCAACTCCTGCCAAAAGCGCAATTGGCATCGGAATTATGGTCGATAGAGCACTTCCCAATGTGGCTCCGACAAAAAACAAAGGTGTTACTTCACCACCTTTAAAACCAGCGCCTAAAGTAAATCCGGTAAAAAGAATTTTTAATAGAAAATCATACCATTCGTTTGGATTCGAAAAAGAATCAACAATTACAGGAACTCCAAGTCCTGAAAATTTTGTCAATCCAAAACCAGCAATGGCAATCGCTAAAACAACGCCGCCAATTAAAGGACGAAGTGGTGGATATTTGATGTTTTTTGAAAAAAGAGAACCCCAAAAATGAGTGCTTCTTGCAAACAATAAAGCGGCAAAACCGGATAAAAGACCGATAATTACGGTGTAAAATAAATTACTGAAATTAAGTTGCGGGACAATTGGAATGCTGTAATGAGTATGTTTTATTTGCCAAAATTCAACAGTGAAATAAGCAGCGTAAGCGACTAAAAAAGAAAGTAAAATGCTTTTGAAATTGATTTTGCTGAAGTATAAAACTTCTAAAGCAAAAATAGCGCCTGCTAAAGGCGTTCCGAAAACTGATGCAAAACCCGCGCTGATTCCTAGAATAATTAAAATTTTGCGTTCGGAATTGTCTAGTTTGAAAATTTTGGTGAATTGATCGGCAATTGCGCCTCCCATTTGGACCGCAGTTCCTTCACGGCCGGCAGAGCCTCCAAATAAATGAGTAAGCAAGGTTCCTAAAAGTACTAAAGGAGCCATTTTAAACGGAATTACTTTTTGCGGATTTTCGTATTCTTCCAACAATAAATTATTTCCTTTTGCAACAGATTCTCCCCAGCAATAATAACTCAAGCCAACTAATAATCCGCCAATTGGCAAAAGCCAAATAATCCAATCATGCGCAATTCTAAATTGCGTCACCCATTCTAAAGAAACAAGAAAAAAAGCTGACGCTGATCCCGAAAATATACCGATTAAGAAACAAATGAGAATCCATTTGAATAGGTCGAGCAGGAATTGTTTGGGATTTTGGAAAGCCATTAAGGAGTTAATTGTTTTAGCCACGAATTTCGCCAATTTTCACGAATTAAAAGAGAAAAATAATCATTTTTAATCTTTTAATCAGTGGCACTTAAAAAAAGAATTAGTGTAATTCGCGAAATTCGTGGCTATAAAAATATTACTGTACTACAGCAGTAAATTCGATTTCAACCAAATATTCAGGAGCAACCAATTTGCTGATTTCATAAAATCCAGTTGTAGGTTTTACATCTTTAAAGAAAGCCGAATGTGCTCTGGCAACTTCCTCAAAAGTAGAAACATCTGTAGTGAAAATTCTTGTTCTGATAACATCTTTTATTCCAACGTTCAAATCTTCAAGAACTTTTTCAACGCGTTCAATAATGTTATATGTTTGTGCGTACGCGTCATCGGCTTTTACTTTTTCGCCGTCAACGATTGCTACAGTTCCTGAAACTTCGATGATGTTGCCAATTCTTACAGCGCGGCAGTATCCCATTTTGTCTTCCCACGGCGATCCTGTTAAGATGTTTTCTCTTTTCATTTTATGAATTTTTTTGAATTGTTTTTTGATGGTTTTTAAAACAAATTCAGGTTAATTAATGTGTTGCAATTTATGAAATAAGCGCGTCAAAAAGAATCGTTTTCAGTTGAAATCCCGAAGAAAATTGTGCTTTTTTGTGATATTTTAAAACAGAATTCGAATTTTATTTCAATTCTTCTTCTTCATAAATTCGGAGTTTGTTTTGTGTATTTGTCAAGTGTTGCTGTAAAACTTCAATTTTATTTAATAAGTGATAAATCGCGTCAATTCCTTCCATATTAATATTAAGATCATAATGCATTCGCATCATTTTCTCGATTGTTGGCAATTCTTCAGGTTCCAGGTATTCATCATTTTCTTCAAAAATAATTTTCACCAAACCATAATTGTTGAGTTCTTTTATAAAGGTATTTTCAATTTCGTGATACATACAAAATTGTTTTATTTGAATCAAATTTTTACTGGCCATGATTTCTGAGTTTAGATAATTCTGCAAATAATTCTTTTTCTTTTTCAGATAATTTGGTTGGGATTTTTAAGTTATATGTCACATATAAATCACCAAACTGATTGTCTTTTTTGTAGAGAGGAAAACCTTTTCCTTTTAATTTTACTTTTGTTCCTGTTTGCGTTTCGGCCGGCACTTTTATTTTTACTTTTCCATCAAAGGTTTTTATGTTTATTTCGCCACCCAAAATCGCTGTGTATAAGTCCAAGTCAACAGTAGAATAGAGGTTGTTTCCTTCTCTTTTAAAATCAGAATTGTTAGAGATTTGAAAAGTAATATACAAATCGCCATTTGGACCGTTGTTTACTCCGGCGCCACCATGTCCGGGAATTTTTATAACCTGACCATTTTCAACTCCAGCCGGAATTGTAATTCTAATGTTCTTTCCATTTACAGTCAAGCTTTGTTTGTGTGTCGTGTATGCCGATGCCAAATCAAGCTGTAATTCGGCGTTGAAATCTTGGCCTCTATATTTTGACTGACTTCTGCCACTTCGTCCTGATCCGTACATCGAATTAAAGAAATCAGAAAAATCACTTCCAGAAAAATCACTTCCAAAACCAGAAAAATCCTGTCCGCTTTGCTGTCTCGAATATTGCTGTTGTTGCTGATTTGGATCATAACCAGCTTTCTCAAATTCGTCGGCATGTTTCCAGTCTTTTCCATATTTATCGTATTTTTTACGATTTTCAGGATTGCTTAAAACTTCATTTGCTTCATTGATTTCTTTGAATTTTTTCTCCGCTTCTTTATCATTCGGATTCAAATCAGGATGGTATTTGCGGGCTAATTTCCTGTATGCTTTTTTGATTTCGGCTTCTGTAGCTGTTTTTGTGATTTCCAATGTTTTATAATAGTCGATATAATCCATTTTCTTGATTTTTTGATGAACAAAAATTTAAAGCTTGAATTTAGGAATAAGTTGCTTATTCTCAAAACAAAGAAGAATTTTATAACAAAATTTTTACAAAGGGATTCTACGGATGTATTTTGGGGTAATGTAAAAATTAACGATGGGAATTAAACTATGGCAGGTTTTTTGATTCTAAAAATTAGGCCAAAATATTGTTATAAAATACTTAAAGTGGAAGTGCGTAAACAAATTATAGTATTTTTGCTCTACACTAAAATATTTTGCAAAAATTAACAGGCCGAGTCGATAAAACCTCTTCAATGAAGCATATTTTATTTTTCATATTATTTTTTACTGCTGCAACGCTTTCAGCTCAAAATGAATTTAGTACTAAATTCAAGAGTATTCCTGCACCAAAGTTTAATGCGAAGCCTAAAAAAATACCGGCTCCTGATTTGCCGGATTTGAACGATCCTGCTGCGCCAACTGCTGAAATTCCAAGTATCAAAACACCAAATGTTTATGATAATACGCAATTAACGACAAAATCGAAATTTCAGATTGGAGAAGAAAAAAGCAAATTTACAATGTCGACTGAAAGTCAATTTGCAAATCCAGGAGATCGTTATGTAGCGAAGATGGAAAAAGATTTGGATAAGGCTTTAAAAGATGCCGGACTTCGTGAAGGCCGTGGAACATTAGTAAAAAAGAATATTTCATTAGGAGATTTCAAGACAAAGTCGCAATATTTTATAGTAAAGTTTCGTGATTTTGGAGCGATCGATGGCGATTTGGTAAAAGTATCTAATAATGATGCAGTAATTCGAGATCAGATTTTTTTAGATTCTAATTTTAAAGAGGTGAAAATTAATTTAGCCGAGGGATTTAATAAATTAGATTTTGAAGCTCTAAATATAGGAAGCCTTGGAGGGAACACTGCCGAAATCCAAGTGTATGATGATAAAGGCGCATTAGTAACCAATGATTATTGGGACAATCTTGCAGCAGGATTTAAAGCTTCGATTGTGGTTACAAAAGAATAAGCACTGTAAGCGCAAGTAACAAAGCGACAAAGGTTCAAAGAGGCAAAGTTTTTTACACTTCGTTTACCTTTGAACCTTTGTCGCTTTGTTACTTTGGACCTTTTTTAGAACGGATCTGCAGTAACCTTAAACTTCATCTCAGCTTTTACAGTCACATCTTTCGTTAGAGTTTCTTTCAAAGTTACTTTAGTTCTAATTTTATAGCTATCTGCTTTAATATATTGATCTAGTTTTTTATCGGTACAAATCAAGTCAATTGTGTTGTTGGTTGACATGATATTATCTTGATAGGCCAATTCAATTTCATCTGAATTTGTTGTTGAAATATATAAATGAACCGATTTCAAAAATGTAAAAGTTTTATCCGATGGGTCAGAAATCGATAATTTCAACGATCTCAATTTTACATCTTTTACCAAACTTGCTTTAGTTTTATTGTTGTCAAATTCGGCAGATGAATTTGTCGTTACTTCTGGCGTTATAATTTCTGAAGGCAGATTAATTGGCGAAGTGCTTTGAATTTTGATCGAAGCGTTATTTGAAATTGTAAAAGTCAACAAATCGTCGACAGCATCACAAGAAGTTAAAAAGATTGACAATAAAACGGTCAAGGCAATAAGTTTTGATTTCATAGTTTAATTTAAATTGTTTTTTCGTTACATACGAAATAATTTGGGGTTTGGATTTTTGTTTTAAGGTTCAAAGTTACAAAGGGGAAAAGTGACAAAGTGACAAAGTTCTTTTGCTATTTTAAACCTTATGTTGCTTTATTACTTTGATCCTTTGTAGCTAAAAATCGGAACGTTGAAAAAAAATATTTATTTTTTCAACGTTCCGATTTTTGAATTTCGAATATAAAAAGTACTTTTGCGCATGCAACACAACGTACTTATTTTAGATTTCGGATCGCAATATACTCAGCTTATTGCGCGTAGAGTTCGCGAATTAAATATATTCTGCGAAATTTTTCCTTACAATCACATTCCAAGTGATTTATCAAGTTATAAAGCCGTAATTTTAGGAGGAAGTCCTTTCTCAGTTAGAGGAGAAGATGCACCACATCCTGATTTATCACAAATTAGAGGTAAAATGCCTTTGCTTGCCGTTTGTTATGGAGCGCAATATTTGGCTCATTTCAGTGGAGGTGAAGTAGCTGCTTCTAATACTAGAGAATACGGAAGAGCAAACTTGTCTTATATTAAAGAAGGTGAAACTTTCTTTGAAGGAGTTTCAGAAAACAGTCAAGTTTGGATGAGTCATAGCGATAGTATCAAAGCGCTTCCAACAAATGCTGTAAAATTAGCAAGCACGCATGACGTAGAATATGCAGCTTATAAAATTGAAGGCGAAACTACTTATGCAATTCAATATCACCCAGAGGTTTATCATTCAACAGATGGAAAACAGATGTTGGAAAACTTCTTAGTTAAAATTGCTGAAGTTCCTCAAAACTTTACTCCAAATGCTTTCGTTGATGAAATGGTAGCAGAATTAAAAGAAAAACTAGGAAACGATAAAGTAGTTCTTGGTTTATCTGGAGGAGTAGATTCTACTGTAGCAGCAGTTTTATTGAACAAAGCAATCGGACAAAATTTATATTGCATCTTCGTAAATAACGGTTTACTTCGTAAAAACGAATTCCAAAATGTATTAGATCAATACAAAGGAATGGGATTAAACGTAAAAGGTGTAGATGCAGGAGATCGTTTCCTTGGTGAATTAGCAGGAATCAGTGACCCAGAAACCAAACGTAAAACAATCGGTCGTGTATTTATCGAAGTTTTTGATGATGAATCACACTTATTAGAAGACGTTAAATGGTTGGCACAAGGAACTATTTACCCAGACGTAATCGAATCTGTTTCAGTAAAAGGACCATCGGCAACTATTAAATCGCACCACAACGTTGGTGGATTGCCAGATTATATGAAATTAAAAATTGTAGAGCCGCTTAGAATGTTGTTTAAAGACGAAGTTCGTAGAGTTGGTGCTACATTAGGAATAGATCCAGAATTATTAGGAAGACATCCTTTTCCAGGACCTGGATTGTCAATCAGAATTCTTGGCGATATTACTCCAGAGAAAGTTAGAATTTTACAAGATGTAGATTCGGTATTTATCGAAGGATTAAAATCTTGGGGATTGTACGACAAAGTTTGGCAGGCTGGAGCAATTTTGCTTCCTGTAAACAGTGTTGGAGTTATGGGTGATGAGCGTACATACGAAAAAGTAGTAGCGCTTAGAGCCGTAGAATCAACAGACGGTATGACGGCTGACTGGGTTCATTTGCCTTACGATTTCTTGATGAAAGTTTCAAATGATATTATAAATAAAGTAAAAGGCGTGAATCGCGTGGTTTACGATATTAGTTCAAAACCACCTGCAACAATTGAGTGGGAATAGTAAGATTTTTCAAATTAAGGCGTTACATTTGTAATGCCTTAATTTTTTAAAACCTACTATTTATGAGAGAATTTTTAACGTTTTTTCTTGTCTTTATTTTGTCTTTTAACAGAATAACTGCACAAGATTCATTTATCGAGCACAAAATTCAAAAGGGAGAAACCGCTTATTTTATAGCCCAAAAATATAAGGTTTCGGTTGATGAAATCTACAAACTCAATCCCGAATCCCAAAACGGAATCAAAGACAATCAAATTATTAAGGTTCCGGTTCATTCTTCAGAAAAAACAAAAACAGAGCAACAAATTACTCACATTGTTGGCGAAAAGGAAACGCTTTACGGTTTGTCAAAAAAATATCATGTTTCTCAAGAAGGACTTCAAGAAGCTAATAAAGAAATTCTTGCCAGTGGACTTCAAGTTGGTCAGGAATTGATAATTCCGCAAAATTCAAGTTCTTCAAAAACAGAAATTACGACAGCTTCAAAAGCAACACATTTGGTTGTTGCGAAGGAATCTCTGTTCAGTATTGCTAGACAATATAATGTTTCAGTTGAAGATTTAGAAAACCTTAATAAAGATTTATTGCAAAACGGATTGCAGATTGGTCAAACAATTACAATTCCGAATAAAAGAAAAACGTTAGACGGAAGAGTTCGTGTTATCAATAAGGAGACAGTTTTTCATGTCGTTGAACCAAAAGAAACAAAATTTTCGATTTCAAAAAAATACGGCATTTCAATAGAACAGTTGGAATCACAAAATCCAGAAATTGTAAACGGATTGATTGTTGGAAATAAATTAGCGATTAATACAACAGCAATAAAACCTGCAAATGAAAGTGAGGAATTGATGCTGGCTCTTGCCGAAAAACAGGTTGTAGTTGAAAAGACAAAAGCAAAAACAGTTGAAATTGAAGATTTAAAAGATCGTTTGGTTGTTCAAAAAGAAATGAATCAGAAGATTATAAAAATCAATGATTTGAAAGTGAATTTGAATGACATGAATGGTTCTAAAGAAAATTCGGTTGAAAAACTGCGTTTGGTTTTAGAAGCTAATAAAAATGTTCAGGATATTTTGATGGCCAAATTAGATTCGCTTGTCATTGCAATGGATAATGATTTGAAAGAATTAAAACGAATGGATATTTTGAATGTCGAAGAATCTAAAAGATTAGAGAAACAATCTTCTGAAGGAATTAACAAAACCAGTGAATTGTCTTCGCAACTAAAAAAAGAATTGGCAGAAAACAGAAAAGCATATGCCGGTTTGATGAACAAAGTAGAAAAAATTGCTGTTGAAGAAAATCAGGAATACAAGAAGAAAATCCGCGAAAACGAGAAAAACAATAATGTGACTTCCATTCAGCAACGACTTTCTTTAGAAGAAATCAAACGCTATAAAATCCAGCAGGAGCAAGGCGATGCTCAAAATCAGTTGCTGATTGCAAAAATTGATTCGCTGGATACTCAGAAAAAAATTGAGGTAAAAAGACACATCAGCAAAGCTTCTTATTACAGTATGGAAGCGAGGAAATTTGATGATAAAGTGGCTTTGGTAAAATTGAAAAAGTATCAGGATGAGGCGATTAAAAAACAAAATAAATCGGGAGTTTCCGAAACTTCAAAAACGGTTTCATTAGAAGAAATGAAACGTGAGCTTGAGGAAAATCCGCTTAGAAAAGACAAAACAGTAAATGTTGAAGTTTTTGATAATCTTAAAGAAGTTTCAAACGGGTATTACTTAGTTTTAGGTATATTTACAGACGCAACACTTCGCGATAAACTTATCATGAAACTTATTGATTCTGGTGATTTTAACGCAAGTTTCTTTTTCAATATAAACAGTCTTTCGTATTATGTTTACTCGGATAAGTTTCAAAACATGGAAGAAGTTTTGTATAGATGCAAGAAAAAGGAAGAAGATGAGTTATATAAAGAAATAAGTATTGCTAAGGTCGAGATTGATCTAAGATAATTTTAGACCGAATTAACATTGGCCTGAATCTTGATTTGATCAGAAAGTAGTACCTTGTTTTTGAATTAAAAATTAAATTGTTTTAAGTCCTATTTATGAAATATTATTCAACATTATTGTTTCTGGTTTTTTTTGTAACCTGTTCTGCTTTTTCACAAGAAAAGGTTGTGAAATACACAGTTACAGGCAGTGAAACGATAAACCAGATTGCCGTAAAATTTAAAGTAACGCCTTATGATATTTATGCATTGAATCCAGATGCACGAAATGGTATTAAGCCTAATACTGTTTTGCTAATTCCATCTAAGGGTGTTAAAACAGTGGTGAAATCTGAAACAGCTGTGGCAAAAACTGCTGCTACTTCTAAAGAAATTATTCACGATGTACAGCCAAAAGAAACTTTTTACAGCATTGAAAAAAAATATGGAATTTCAGATGCCGATTTGAAAGCGGCAAACCCTTTTTTAGAAAAAGATGGTGTTCAGATTGGACAAAAGTTGGTAATTCCTGCAAAAGGTTCGGCTCCAAAAGCACAAACTGCTAGTGCAAAATCGACTAAAAGTAATGCACAGGAAAAATATGTTTATCACGATGTGCAGCCAAAAGAAACAAAATTTGGTATCGCAAAACAATACAATATGACGGTTGAAGAATTAGAAAAGCGTAATCCTGAAATTGTTTCTAATTTGCCAGTTGGATATCGATTGACAATTAAAGGAACTGCGCCTAAAACAGAAGCTACGCCTGTAGCAAATGTAGCAAAACCAGCAGAAGTTAAGAAAACCGAAACTTCTAAAAAGGCAGTTTCTTATATGGAATATCAAGTAAAGTCGAAAGAAACTTTTTATAGTTTAGGACGAACATTTCATTTGACTCAGGATGAATTAGTGGCATTAAATCCTTCACTTTCTGAAGGTGTAAAAGAGGGAATGGTTTTAAAAGTTCCGACAGGATATTTAGCGCCTCAGCCAATTATTGCTCAGGCACAGCCAGTAGAAAAAGCTGCTGAAAAGCCTATTATAAATACGGAAGACACTCCAAGCGGAATAAAAATTGTCGATAAAGTAAAATCAGAAACGGTTTCTGCTGACCCTGAGGTGGTGGAACTGACAAAGAAAAGAGGGCAGAATGAACGCCAAAAAGTAGTTTTGTTATTGCCATTTAACTTGGCAAAACTTCAGAGCGATACGACGAGCATGGCAACGAAGATTAAAAATGATAAATTTTTAAACATGACTCTTGATTTTTATTCGGGGGCAATGATGGCGATTGATTCGGCCAAAACATTAAAATTGCCAATTGATGTTGCGATTTATGATTCTCAGGAAACCAAAACGTCATCAAATATTTCAAGCTTAATTGCACAAAATAAATTGCAAAATGCAAATGCTGTGATTGGACCATTTTATCAAAACAATGCGGAGTCGACTGCAAATTCACTTCGGATTTATAATGTTCCTGTGATTTCGCCTTTGTCAAAAGATGCCGCAAATCCAATTGATAATTTATATCAAGCAATCCCATCAAATGATGTAATCCGAAACGCCGTTTTTGATTACATGCGTGCTAAAAACGGAAATATAGTAGCTGTAGTTGATAAGAAAAAAGAATCTGTAATTAATTATATCAAACAAAACCAAAAAGGAGTTGTGTTTGCTACTTTGACAGAAACTGGCGGATTGGATGTCGCGAACTTAAAAGGTTTGTTGCTTCCGGGACGAATGAATTATGTGGTGATGGAAACGGGAAATACAGCAATGGTAAAAGCGACAATAAAAGCGTTGCTTGATTCGCAAAAAACGTGTCAGGTGCAATTGGTGATTTTAGAGCCAAATAGTACATTGGATACAGATGAAATCAGTTTTGATAATTTGGTTAAACTAAATTTGATGTATCCGTCGGTGACACGTGAAAGTAGTGAAGCCGGAGCTATGATTTTCAAAAAAGAATACCGTTTGAAAAACAAAATAAATCCAAGTATTTATGCAACCAAAGGATTTGATGTAACTTTTGATACCATGATGCGTTTGGTTCAGGGAAAAACATACCAGGAAACAGCTGATTTAATGACCACAGAACAAGTGGACAATAAATTTCAATATTATAAAAAAGAAGATGGAGGACACGCAAACAAAGGTGTTTACATTTTATATTACGACAGCGATTTAACTTTAAAAGCAGCAAACTAATGACATCAAAAGTAACCTATTTAGGCGATTTAAGAACAAGTTCAATTCATGTGCAATCTGGAAGCGAAATCATTTCAGATGCACCTCTAGATAATAACGGAAAAGGGGAAGCTTTTTCTCCAACAGATACTGTAGCAAATGCTTTAGCAAGCTGCATGATGACGATTATGGGAATCAAAGCCCGTGATTTAGAAGTTGATTTTGTAGGTTCTACTGCAGAAGTAACAAAAATCATGAACGCAGAACCAAGAAGAATTGGTGCAATCGAAATTGTGTTTGATATGACAAGCAATGCTGATGAAAAAAGCAAAACAATTTTAGAGCGCGCTGCAATGACTTGTCCAGTGTTTTTAAGTTTAAGCAGTGAAATTGAAAAGAAAATTACTTTTAACTGGAGTTAATTTTTTTGAACTGAATATTAAAAATGAGCTGTCTCAAAAGGACAGCTTCTTTTTTTTTGTAAGCTTCGGAGAAGCGAAATATTTATAGCAAAGAATCGATATATGCTATATTAAGCTCCAGCGGAGCGACATATCTTTAATTTTTAAAAAAGATATGTCGCTCCGCTGGAGCTTTCTCTTATTGCTTGATCTAAATTCTATAAATATTTTACCCCTCTGGGGTTTTTGCTTATAAAACTATTCTTGATGTTTTTTTTCAGAACTTTATCCTTTTTCAGGTTTTAAATCTTCTAAAATGGGTGTTGCTATCGTTTTTACTTCTTTTTGCATGGTTTGATTTTTTTGCTCAAAAATGGTAATTTGATTTTTACCCTTATTAAGCCAACAACCCGGAACATACAAAGTTTGCTGTGGGCCAACGCTCCAATAACGACCAATATTGATCCCGTTTATAAAAACAATTCCTTTTCCCCAATCTCTCATATCGAGAAAAGTATCACCAGTTTTTTTCAGATTGAAAGTGCCTTGATATAAAGTGGGGCGATTTGCTTTCGCAGAATTTTTATAAATGGCCAAATCAGGTTCTGCATTCATTGGCAGTTTGTACATTTCCCAATTGCCTGTAATGGTTTCTCCATTAATAATTACGGGACTTATAATTCCTTTATTATTTGAATTAATTTGAGAACCGTAATTGATGCGTCCCATATTTTCGACAATAATATCTAAAGTCGCATTAAAAGGAACTTCGATTTCACAGCTGTAATTTTTGTAATAGCGGTTTAATTCGGCTATTTTTTTTCCGTTAACATACACAATTGCGTAATCTCTTAAACCATTTATTTCTAATTTTCCGCTGATAGGCTGCGTAAATTTTTTACTGTACCAAACGTAACCGTGACCTTGATTTAATTGTTCAAAAGTCTGTGGATTATCTTCAATTACAGGATCGATTTTCGATTTTAAATCTTCTAAATCAATGGCTTTAGTTAAAGAAATATTAGGAATTGTAATAACTGGAATTTGGTCCGGAACATTTGGGGTTTCGTTATTTTTTAAAAGTTCTCTTAACGCATTATATTTTGGAGTTGCCCAGCCCGCTTCGCTAATTGGCGCATCATAATCATAAGAAGTCATATCGGGTTGAATGTCGTGCTCTTTATCATAATTTGCTCCAGATGTAAAGCCAAAATTAGTACCACCATGAACCATATAATAGTTGAATGAAACTTGATTGTCTAGATATTTTTTAGTTTGACGTGCAGTTTGTTCTGGCTTTTGTTTAGGAAATGGTTCTGCCCAATGATCCAGCCAGCCAGGATAGAATTCAGCAACCATATAAGGTCCTTGACCGTTGTTGAATTGATCTACTACTTTTTTTAGTTTTGCAACATCATCTTCGCCATTTGCAGTCGGCAAAGCGCCCGGCAAAGCTCCGCCTTCAAAAAGCCAACTTCCATCTGAAGTAAAAAATGGGACTTCAAAACCAACATCTTTTAACTGCTGAAAAACTGCAGCACTGTATTTTTTGTGATCTTCAAGCGAAATATCTTTTCGTTGCGAAACATACGAACCAAATTCATTTTCACCCTGAACCATGATAATTGGTCCTCCTTTGGTTATTTGCAAAGAACCAAGTTGATTGTATAACTCCGTAAAATAAGCTTTTGTTGCAGCCAAATATTGCGCATTATTGCCACGAATAACCATGTTTGGAATGTTTTGCAGAAACCATGGATAGCCACCAAATTCCCATTCAGCGCATACATATGGACCTGGACGCAAAATCACGAATAATCCTTCTTCTTGTGCAATCTTAATGTATTCTGCAACATCTTTATTCCCTGTTTTAAAATCCCAAACACCGGGTACGACTTCATGATAATTCCAAAAAACGTAAGTAGCAACAGCATTTAATCCCATAGCTTTCATCATTTGAAGCCTATGACGCCAATATTGTTTTGGGATTCGGGAATAGTGCATTTCTCCCGAATGAATTTGGATGGGTTTTCCATCTAAAAGAAAATTCCCATTGCTGATCGCGAAAGTTTGTTTGTTTTGCGCTGATGCTTCAGAAAATAAGCAGCAAGCAATAAAAAGAAATACAGCTATTTTTTTCATTTTGTTGTGATGAGATTTGTTTTAAAACAGACAAGAGGACAAATATAATCTTTGCCCTCTTGTCTTCCTAACTAACCAATATTTATTCTGAAAACTCCAATTTTTTCAATTTGTTCCATCCTCCACGTGTAAAATCTGGTATTTCTACTGGAGCCGAATTATTGTCGAGAGAAATCTCAGTTAATGGCCCTAAACAAGACCATTCTGCTAAATCATAGACATCCATATCCAATGGAAGACCTTTTTGCAAACAGTAAATCAATCGGTAATCCATGATGAAATCCATACCGCCATGGCCTCCAACTTTTTTAGCTTGCTCTTCAATGCCTTTTGCGATAGGGTGTTTGTATTTTTCCATCAACGCTTTTTTAACCTCTGCAGGAACAAAAGAGTGCGCGCTTAGTTTTTCGTGATTTGGTTTTACATCATCGCTTAATTCTTTTCCATCTAAAGCATAACCTTCTAAAGGATATTTATTTGCAAAACCTTTTGTGCCACTCAATTGATACATTCTGCTGTATGGGCGAGGAGAAGTAACGTCATGTTGAATATGAATTGTTTTTCCGTTTTCTGTACGAATCATAGTCATGGTGTGATCACCATTTCTGAAATCTTTGATTTCTTTTCCAGATTTTTCTTTGATATAAGCAGGATTTCCAACGGCTTTTGTATCCATAGAAACCAAGAAATTCATTTTATCGCCACGGTGAATGTTTAAAGCTTGGCAAGCTGGCCCCATTCCGTGTGTTGCGTAAACATCGCCACGATGTTTGATGTTGTAATCCATTCTCCAGTTGTTCCAGTATTCTCCCCAAAATGGCTGTAAACCATGAATGTAAGAACCTTCAGCATGAAGAATTTCTCCAAAAACACCTTGTTGGGCCATGTTAAGAGTAGTCAATTCGAAGAAATCATAAACGCAGTTTTCTAATTGCATACAATGTTTTCTCGTTTTTTCGGAAGTATCAATAAGCTCCCAGATTTCTTTCATAGTTAAAGCTCCAGGTACTTCAATTGCTACGTGTTTTCCATCTTTCATAGCTTGAACACCAATTACAGCATGATGAAGCCAATCTGTTGCTACGTAAACTAAATCTACATTTGGCAATGCCGTCACTTTTCTCCAAGCATTTTCATCGCCATAAAATTCTTGTGCTTTTGGAAATCCTGCTTTAGTCAAGATTTCATTAGCTTTTGAAGTGTTCTCCTGTGTCATGTCGCAAAGTGCCACAATTTCGACACCCTGAATGTGTGTCATTCGTTCTACAGCACCTGGACCACGCATGCCAAGCCCGATAAAAGCGACACGAACAGTTGGAATGGCTGGTGCTGCCAAACGCAAAACATCGGTTTGACCTTTAGGACGTGCTGGAGTTTTTGTTTTAATCATCTGAGCCGTTGCAAATGTTCCCCACAACATAACGCAAACGGCTAAAATGATTTTAAAATTTCTGATTTTCATAATTATTTGTTTTTAGAATGATTTGATAATCATTAAAGATTATCGGGAATAGTGAGTTTTATTTGTTTTTTTTAGAAATAACTTATGGTAAAGTACTAAGGGTTATTTCAGGTTTTTTATTGTTCAGTGGTCTTGTAAAAGTAGTTTTTGGCGTTGTAAAATCATTAAAAAAGCCTCCGTTTTTTAGATAAAAATAATTCTTTTCTGTCCCTCCAGAAAAATCCATGCGATATTCTTTTGCACCAGTATTATCATTTGTAAATCGAGCCGAATTGAGTTCTGTCCAATTGCCTTTTTCGTCGCAAATCCATTGATTGTTGAATAAAACTTTTCGAGATAAATCGCCTTGTTCCGGAATAAAATTTTCTAAGAATGAGTGAAATCTTTTCAAATAAGTATTCGTTTGTGGGCGACTGAAGCTTGCAATTAGCATCCATTTGTTTAATTCTGGCGCATAAAAATAAGCGGTGTATGTTGTGCTGTTATCTCCATTTGGAAAACCTCTCAATAAGAATTTATAGGTTGTTCCTGCTTTCCAATTGTATTTTAAATAGCTTTGACCGCCAGAACCTTCGTTTCCAAATTCGCCGGTATGAACATTTTCTCCTTTTTTAAGCATTTTGATTTTATGCGATTCAGGAATACTTTTAGGGTCATCTGTTGTAAACGGACTCCAAACCGAAAATAAAACTCTTCTTTCAGTCGAGGAATTTACTTGGATTCCGAAATAACCTTCGCCAAAGCCATTCGCCATAAAATAAGAACCAATTTTGTCCTCGTTTTCAGGAACTGTAATTTCGTTGTAAAACCATTCGGCATTTGTGTTTTCAGGAATCGGATAATTTAAGTGTACAGATGGACCGCGTCGTCCCCAATGATAAAAATTACCTTCGTTATTTGGTACAAAAGAAATTTTTCCGTCGTAATCAGCGCTGGAAATTTTTAATCGATTGATAGACGGAAAACGATCACCAATTTTGCTGATTCCTTTTATTTTTAATGCTACATAGCCTTCTTGATTGATTTTCCAATTTCCTATTATGACTGCTTTTTTTGAAGAATTGAAAGTTACTTTTTTAATTTCATTTCCGATAGAAAATTCAACTTCTGCTTTGCCAGATACTTCAACAGATTCTTCTACTGAAATTTGAAAAGTTCCGGGTTTGAAAATTCTAAAATAAGCTGTAAAAGTCTCGTTAGAATCAGTCCAGTTTTCTATTCCATTATCTGTAATAGTTTCACTTTCCAAATGTTTGGAACTGTAGGCGTTTCCTGCTAATGGAAGAGAAATTTCTGTTTTTGGATTTTGTAAAATAAGATTTTCTGTTGCTGTTTCATTATGATCAGTGCAAGAGAAAGATACGAGAGAAAAAGCTAAAAACAGGTTTAGTAAATTTTTCATCGGTAAGTATTATTTAGGTTGTTTTTAAGCCTCTCTATTTTGAAGCAGAGAGGCTTTTAAAAACAAAAACAAATTTAAAAATGATTATGGATTCTGAGTTAAAGTTCCCGGATATGCATTAATCTCTGATTGTGGAATATACTGTACCACACGTGGACTTGTTGCTGGAACATCATTCATTGGCAAATGTGGACCAGGATAACGACGCGTCATCGTTTGTCCGTTTCGGTAAACATCATAACCACGATGTGCTTCAAAAGCAAGCTCCAATTGACGTTCTTCGTCAATACGTTGTACCGCATTTGTACTGTTTAATGAAGTGTAGCTTCCACCAACAATTGCTCTTTCTCTAACAATATTCAAATTCGTCAATGCATTGGTGTAATCTCCTTTTTTCGCGTAAGCTTCGGCTAAATTCAAGTACATTTCTGCTAATCTTGAAATGATAGGCGAGTGTAAGTGCGAATCATTATCCTGTAAAGAACATTTTGTGATGTAATACATTGGATAAACACGGTTCAAAAGCATCATATAATCTTTTTCACCTGTATATGTTTTTCCTTCATAAACAATTGAATATTGATTTTCAGCAGCATTAACAGTTGTCAAATTATAATTCACACTTCCGATTGTAATGTAGAAACTTCCATCAGGATTTCGTTTCAAAGGTTGTTGCATATAATTATATCCTGTTTGGGTTCCGCCAGCGTTATAAACATCATAAATAAAACGGAAAGCTTCTGTTTTGTTTCCTGAACCATCAGTAACATATTGAGGGTCAATAAATGCCCAACGAGCATCCTTTTTTCCTCCAGCTTTTCTTAGTAAATCTAAATATTCTGCACTTGCGTACATTTCTCCCCAACCTTGACCTTGAATATTGGCATACATACCTCCAATTCCGTAGTAATGATCGTATCCTGAGAATTCTGATGCAACTTGTTTAACAGCAAAAATAGTTTCTGTTTGTTCTGCCGCATCTGGAGCATAAGTATTGTATTTCATAAAGTTTGCACGGCTCAATAAACTATAACGACCGCTGGCAATTACTTTGTTTGAATATTCAATAGATTGTGTTGCGTAATCTTGATTTGGTGATTGATAAGTGCCACTCATATACAAATAGATTCTAGAAAGCATTGCTTGCGCAGCTTCTTTTGTTGCATATGCTGCACTTTTCTCGGCATTCATTAAAGATTCCGCTTTTTTCAAATCGGCAATTGCTTGAGCGTAAGTATCTTTTACCGTTGAACGATCTGGCAAAACCAAATTGTTTAAATCTGCTGGCAAACCATTTACGATTGGAACGCCTAGATTCGTTTCAGGAGATTGTGCGTAAGGTCTTCCGTATGTTTTGCACAAATAAAAGTAAATCATCCCTCTTAGGTAATACGCTTCTCCTAATTGTTGGTCAACTGCATCGTTTTCTCCTTCTTTAATAATTTTAATTAAATCACTTGATTGTGAAATGATTTTATAACTGTTGTTCCAAAAAACAGACAAACGACCATTGTTTGTAACGTGTTGATATGAAATAAAAGAATAAAATGCATCGGTAGATGTTCCTCTAATCATAATGTTATCGCCAGGATATTCGCCAACTCTGTGCATAACATCAGACCAGCCTTTAAGTTGTGCATAACATCCATTTAATAATACTTCGATTGAAGCTTCTTTGTCTTCTTGAATTTTATCTTGAGTATAGGAATCAAAAGGCTCTCTGTCTAACTCACATGAGGACAGGAAACTAATTGCCATACATAATAGAAATATCTTTTTCATGATTTTGTTTTTAAAGAGTTAAATTAAGTCCTAATACCACTTTTCTTGTTGAAGGATAAACCTGTGTTGCCACACCAGTAATTGCACCATTGATTGGCGGAATTTCAGGATCAACACCAGAATAATGTGTGATAGTGAATAAATTTTCACCCGCGATATACAATCTTAAATTAGAGATGTATAACTTTTCGATTGGCAAATTGTAGCCTAAAGTGATGCTTCTCATTTTCAAATAAGTTCCAGTTTCTAAGAAACGAGAAGATGCTTTGTTTGAGTTGCTTGGATTGTTGTAAATTGCCTGCGGATGTGTTGCGATATCTCCTGGTTTTTCCCAACGACTCCATCCACTGTTTAAATTCATTTGGTTACGGTCTGTGTAAGCACCATCTGAATCAAATTCGGCTCTAGCATAGTTGTAGATTTCCCCACCAACAGAATAACTAAAAATAGCAGAAAAATCAAAGTTTTTGTAATTTACATTGGTAGAAAATCCTCCGAAAAAGTCGGGAGTATAAGCACCAATTATTTTTTGATTTTTATTAGCATCGGCATAATTATAAGTCTTAACACGAGCACCGCTTGCATCAGTTGTCATCCATTGTGGTTTTCCATTCTCAGGATCAACACCAGCCCATTCTGTTAGGTACCAACTGTCAACATCTTGTCCCGGAGTTAGCATTTTATTTGCAGAACCAGCAATACCGCTTCCGTCTCCCACAATAATTTGTGTTTTGCCTCCGTAAAGGCTTGTAACTTTGTTTTTGTTGGTACCGATATTAGCATCAACAGACCATTTTAAATCTTCATTTTTAATGATATCTACGTTGATAGATGCTTCAAAACCTTTATTGTTTACTGCTCCAACGTTTCTCCAAATACTTGTCACACCAATAACTCCTGGAAGTGGTACTCTGTATAATAAATCCGACGTGTTTTTGTTGTAATAATCTAAAGTAATGTTTACGCGATTAAATAACCCGATATCCAAGCCAATATCGCCTGTATATGTTTTTTCCCAACTTAAATCTGGATTAGGCAATTGCGAAATTAAGGCACCTGGGTTTTCGTTGTAACTTTGTGAAAATGAATACAAAGGAAGGTGAGGGTACAAGCTGTTTGGTCTGTTTCCAACCGAACCATAACTAGCTTTCAATTTTAAATTGTGAATAAAATCAGCGTGGAAAAAGCTTTCTTTATGAATGTTCCAACCACCACTTACAGAAAAGAAATTTCCGTATTGTGCATTTTTTCCAAAGTTTGAAGCACCATCACGACGGAAAGAAACTTGCCCTAAATAACGATCATCATAAGAATAATTCACATTAGTCAATAGCGATTGTACGGCCCATTGTGATCTTCCACCAGCAACTTTTTCAGGAACAGCCGCTGCATCAGCCACGATAATTCCAGGAGGGATTCCAGTTGCGACGCTATTGCTGTATTTTGAATTGAATTCGTTCCATTCATAACCTGCAACTGCATTAAAGCTATGTTTGTCAAAAGACTTGTTGAATCTCAAAAGCTGATTGCTGTAAACTCTATTATACATACTGTAATAGTCCTCAATTCTTCCTTTTACAGCTTCTCCAGAAGATGATCTAGGATCTGAATAATACATAGAGTTGTAGTTTCCGTAGATGTAATTGTTTACAGAAGCAAAAGTAAGCCAGCTTGTGAATCTAATGTCAAAATCAAGATTGGCACGAGCGGTATAGCTTTCAGATTCTCCATAATTCCATTGTAAATCGTACAAGTAATTTGACCCTGTAGTGTTCACCCAAGTAGGGTTTGGAGCATTCCCTACCAAAGTTCCATCTTCTAAATATGGACTGTCCCAAGGCATATTTCCGTACAATGCGCCTACAGAATGTTGTTGGTCAAAAGTAGTTTCTTTCGTCAAGTTTATTTGAGGACGCAATGTAAACCAAGTGTTTGGCTTATACTCAAACTTCATTAAGCCATTGTATTTTTTGTATTCGTAGCCTTTTATCGCTCCAGTTTCATCGTAATACCCTACCGATACATAGCTTTTGAAATTTTCGCCACCACCGTTGATCGATAAATTATAATCTTTTGCAAGACCGGTTTGAGTGCCATTATCCCACCAGTTATAGTTTTTGTTTCTTAAGTCAGGATTCCACCACCAAACATTTTTGAAATCTTCTTTATTAGCAAACGAATCATATAAATCATATAATTCGGCACCATTCATAATATCAAAATTTCCGTTGTTAATGGTGGTTAATGCTGTTCTTGAAGAAAAATTAATAGCAGCTTTTCCTTTTTTACCGCTTTTTGTAGTTACTACAATTACACCATTTGCACCTTGTGAACCATAAACAGCAGTTGAAGCAGCGTCCTTAAGAACAGTTAGCGTTTCAATATCTGCAGGATTCATGTTTGCAGAACTATTTCCAACAATAACTCCGTCGATTACCCACAATGGATCTGTGCTTCCGTTGACAGTTGTTCTACCTCGGATAATAATTTTTCCAACAGAGCCCGGTTGCCCACCACCAGTGTTCACAAAAACACCCGTAGCTTTTCCTGCAAGCATATTTTCAACAGCTGGTGTTGTAACATCTACAATTTTTTTATTATCAAGTGTTTGTAGTGAACCTGTAAGGCTCTCTTTTTTTACTTTACTATATCCTACAACAACAACTTCATCCATTTGTTGTCCGGCTTCCTTCATTGTGATTTTTAAAGAACTGTTTCCTGCTGGAACTTCTTGTTCTTGCATTCCTAGAAACGAAAACACCAATATTGTTGAAGCGTTTGGCACTTCGATAGCGAAATTTCCATCGATATCGGTTTGAACACCAGTTTTGCTTCCTTTTATGACAACGTTTACGCCAGGAACTGGAACTCCTTTTTCGTCTACAACTGTACCTTTTGCTATTTTTTGAAAAACGCCTACTCTGTTTTCCTTTACTGGTGTTCCGGCAAAAGGAGCTGCATATGTTTCTTGAAGACTTAAAGACAACAATGAAAACAATGCGGTTTTTAAGCTTTTGTCAAGTATAGTATGCAGTTTCATGTTTCGAAACTCTTTTTCGAATACTTTTTTCATACTCTGGTTTGGTTTTGGTTAATAATATGTTTTTTGCTAGTTGTTCTTTTTTTTTTATTGAAATCGGTTTGTTTTTTCCTATTTGGTGTGATGTCTTTTTTAAGCAAAAAATTGATTAAAAAATGGAAAAAAATGGTGTTGAAATTTCAATTGTGGGACGAAACTATAGATTATATTTTTATAAAACAAGAAAAAACACAAAAAATGTGTTCGAACACACTAATTTTATGTTCTCGAGCACATAAAATTATGCAAATCGTTTTTTTTAATCTAAAATGATATGATATTTTTATTTTTTTTTAGAAATTAGCAGGCATTTAAAAAGAAGCATTTTTTGAATAATAAATGGAGTTTATTGAAAAACTTGTGAATTTCGCAAATACTTGATGAAAATAGCAGAAATTAAGCAGTATTTTCTTGTAGTTTTTTAGCGTAAAGATTTCGGTTTTATTCAATAAAAATGAGTTTTTTTATTCAAGTTTAAGCTTTGGAAAACTAAGTAAAAAAGGCTTTTGAAAAAGAAATTAACTTGAGGTCATTTTGACCTCTTTTTGAAAAACCAACTAATAACAAAACACTAAACCAATGATGAAAGAATATCAAGTAGTTTTAATTGATAAAAATTTGAAAAAAGAGGGCCTGATTTTGGATTCTTCTGTATGGGAGCAGGCAAATTGCCTTGCTGATTTTTCGTCGCCTTGGAAAAATGAATCGATTTCTAAAATCGAGTTTCGGGCGGTTTGGGATTTTGAGAATCTGTATTTTAAATTCAAGGTTTTTGACTCTGATATCTATATTGATGAAAAAGATGATAGTGTTGAAAGTATAGGGAATTCTGACCGTGTGGAGCTTTTTTTTCGTCAAAATAATTCTTTGAATCCATATTATTGCCTTGAGATAGATACTTCTGTAAGGTTGATGGATTTTGAAGCACGTCCAGGGAAAGTGTTTGATTTTGATTGGAAATGGCCTAAAGAAGATATAAGCTTAAGGGAGTCGAAAGATGAAACTTCTTTCACCGTTGAAGGAAGAATCAGTGTGAAATCGCTGAATCAGTTGAAATTGATTCATGACAATACAATTGAAACTGGTGTTTATAGGGCTAAATTTTCAAAAGGCAAAAATCAAAATTATGAACCAACTTGGATTTCATGGGTTGATCCAAATACGGAAGAGCCGAATTTTCATATCGCTTCGTCTTTTGGAAGGTTTGTATTGTTGAAATAATTCAAGTTAGTAGGATTTTCTATCTCTCGAAGATTTAGCTTGAATGGATTTTGATTAGCGAATCTGCGAGAGATGCAAAGGTTTAGCCTCTTTTCGACTTTGTTTCTTTGGGGCTTAAGATCAAGAAACGTAAAAAGAAGCGTTTTCAACATTTATAATGTCAATTGGCAGTAAAATAGTCTCTGGGATATCTTTTCGGAATAAAAAATGCTCCACCAAAGTGCTGACTCCCAAATAAGCCTGTCTTTTTTGATTTTGATGAATTAAAAAATGCACTAATCCTTGGTTTAAGAAATTGACGTTTTTTTCAATCAAGTCATAACCAATAAGCGTGATTTTTTTGCTTTTAGCAGAGGATAATAATGAAGCAATTTGATACGCTTTTGAGGTTGTGATAAAAATCCCTGTTAAATCTGGGTTTTCCTCTAAGAACGAAGCAAATTTTGTTTCAATGTTTGAGTTTTTCAGTTTCAGTGTAGTGATAGAAAAGTCATTAAGCTCTTTTTCTTCAAAATAATTTCTGAATCCTTTTTCTTTTTCCTGCATGTGAACTGCATTTTTAAGGCTTTCATCAATATGTATGATGGCAATTTGACCTTCGCTTAAAATTAAATTCATTAAGCTTGCTGCGACACGTCCGCTTTTGTGAAGGTTCTGTCCAACAAAACTTTTAATAGAAGAAGATTCGACTTCGTTGTTGAATGTGTTCACTATGACGCCTAGTTCGTCATATTGTTTTATGATTTCAACAGTTTCTTTGTGAAATAATGGTGTCAGCAAAACCGCATCAGGCGATTGCGCAATAATGGTTTCATTTACTTTTAAAAAGGATTTAGTGCTTTCAGGATTAAAATAGTGTGTTTCGATAATTACGTTATAGGCTTTGAACTCTACTATCGCATCTTGTATTCCATTAACGCAAGGAAGCCAGTACGGATCAAATGCTGGATCTGGAAGCAAAACACAAATACGATATACTTTCGTGCTTTTTAAATTTCGTGCTATCAAATTTGGCTCGTAGTCAATAACGTTCAAAACTTCATTGATTTTCTCAAGCGCAGCAGGAGAGACCTTCCCTCTATTATGTAAAACACGGTCAACAGTTCCTTTAGAAACTCCAGCCATCTGTGCTATATCCTTAATTGTGTACTTTTTATCCATATAAGCAAATATAGAAACTTTGATTTAATTATTTGAAAAAAAAATACTTCATATAATATATTGTGCTCGAGAACATAAATTTTAGTGTGCTCGAGCACATTTTTTGTTTTTTTTCTTGTTTTATCAAAATATAATATATAGTTTCGTAAAATCAAAAACGAAAATATAAAATAAATTTATAACCGATAATATTATAAATCACTGATTTTTAATATTTTAATGTAAAAATTTTTACATGAAAGAAATTACTTCATTAGCCCCGGGCCGTACTTGTCTCTTTGGAGATCATCAGGACTATTTAGGATTGCCTGTTATAGCTTGTGCAATAGACCGAAATATAAGGTTGACGGCAGAACAAAATAAATCAGATACATTTATCATTAATATGATTGATATTAATGAAGTGCGTGTCATTGATATCAATGCAACTTTTGAAAAACTGGAACCGCGAGATTACTTCGCTTCTTCATTGCGTGTTTTGCGCAGACATGGTTGTGTGCCTTCATGTGGTTATACGATTACAATTACAGGTGATATTCCAATTAATTCGGGGACATCAAGTTCGTCAGCTTTATTGATGGCGTGGATTCGTTTTTTGATTGAAGCTTTTGGTGTAGATGAAGAGCCAACTCCAGAGTTTATTTCCAAAATGGGTTATGCGTCGGAGGTTTTAGAGCATGGAGAACCTGGCGGCATGATGGACCATTTTAGTATTGGTATAGGGAATATTGTTTATATCAATACAAAAGCTCCTTTTTCTTATCGTACTATTGGGACAGAGTTAAAAGGTTTGATTACAGGTGTTTCGGGCGTTCCAAAAGAGACGATAGGATTGATTGGGGAACTGAAAGGGAATGCTTTGATGTCAATTGATATTGTAAAACAAAATTATCCCGATTTTGATTTGCAGGCTTCTGAAATTGAAGATGTTGATCGATATAAAAACTGCCTTCCGGATCGCTTAATTCCGTTTTTTGAAGCGGCTCTGAAAAATTACCATTATACGAAAGAAGCGTTAAAGGAATTTGAAAAGCCAGTTTTGGATCTTGCAAAAATTGGCTTTTGGATGAATCAGCACCATGAGGTTTTACGTGATTTATTGAAAATTACCGTGCCGCGAATTGA
The DNA here is from genome assembly GCF_000425445.1 of Flavobacterium denitrificans DSM 15936. Taxonomy (GTDB): domain Bacteria; phylum Bacteroidota; class Bacteroidia; order Flavobacteriales; family Flavobacteriaceae; genus Flavobacterium; species Flavobacterium denitrificans. The sequence goes on from NZ_KE384377.1 coordinate 210,366, forward strand.
TGATATGATAAATGCGGCCTTGTGTGCAGGTGCTTATGGGGCAAAAATTGTTGGCTCAGGCGGTGGCGGTAGCATTGTTGTAATTGCAGATCCGAAAAATGAAACTCAAGTTATTGAGGCGATTTTGCAAGCCGGCGCGCAAGAGGCTTATGGCGTATCTGTTGATCCGGGTGCGAGAATTATTGAAAACATTGAAATCTAGAAATAAAATATGCACAACAATTTAGTTATTCTTGCGGGCGGCGCTTCGTCGCGCATGAAAAAAGAAGCAGTAACAAATAATTTATCGGCGGAAGAAATTGCTCAGGCAAATGAAAGAAGTAAAGGCTTAATTGGCGTTGGTTCAAGTGGAAGGCCATTACTGGATTATCTTTTGTTAAATGCAAAAAAAGCAGGCTATAAAAACATTTATATTATTATTGGAGAACAGGGTGAATTGTTTAACGAATTTTATGGAAATCATGATACCGATAATGATTTCCACGGTTTGAATATTTCGTTTGCCGTACAGTATATTCCTGAAGGTAGAATAAAACCTTTTGGGACTGCAGATGCATTGTTTCAAGCAGTTGAGCAGTTTCCGGAATTGAATAAAATGGAGTATTCAGTTTGCAACAGTGATAATTTGTATTCTGCTGAAGCATTATTGGCATTGAGAAAAACTGAAAGCCCGAATGCCTTTATTAGTTATGATCGCGATGCTTTGGAGTTTCCTTCAGAAAGGATTTCGCGTTTTGCCATTGCAAAATTGGATAAAAACAATCAGCTTTTGGATATTTTAGAAAAGCCGACTGCAAATGATTTGCAAAATTATAAAGATGTAGAGGGGAAAATCAGGGTAAGCATGAATGCTTTTAAGTTTAATGGGCATACTTTGTATCCACATCTTAAAAATTGTCCAGTGAATTTGGAAAGAGATGAAAAGGAGCTTCCGACTGTTCTTTTGAATACTGTAAAAGCAAATCCGAATACGACAATTGGGATACCATTTTCAGAGCATGTGCCTGATTTGACGGCAAAAGAAGATATTTCAGATGTAAAAGAATATCTTAAAAAACACTATCCCGTACTTGATTGGGAGTCTTAAAAATCAGTAACAAAAATTTCATAACTAATTTAGGATTGCTATCATTTATTCAATTATTTTTGCTGTTGCAAAAAAAATGCATACATTTGCGTAAAATATGCAAATAAATGATTTAGTGTTGGTTCTAAATTAGATTGAAAAAAAAGAAAAATCTATTAACAATCAACCCAAAAGTATTATGTCAAACATTGAAAACGTCATACCAGCTGAAAATAGGAGTGCAATTATTCCGATGGTTATCTTGACCGCATTATTTTTTATTCTCGGATTTGTAACTTGGCTAAACGGACCATTAATTCCATTTTTTGAATTAGCTTGTGAGCTATCGTCGTCTCAAGCTTATTTTGTGACTTTTGCTTTTTACATTGCTTATTTTGTTATGGCAGTGCCATCATCTTGGGTGATTGAAAAAGTAGGTTATAAAAATGGTATTTCGCTGGGATTGTTGATAATCGCTTTAGGAGCATTTATGTTTTATCCTGCTGCCGAAAGCCGTACTTTTTTATTGTTTTTAATTGCACTTTTTGTCATGGGGACAGGTTTAGCAATTTTACAAACGGCCTCAAATCCTTATGTAGTAGTAATTGGTCCACGAGAAAGTGCTGCTGCGAGAATTAGCGTTTTAGGAATTGCGAATAAACTAGCTGGATTTGTAGCGCCAATTATATTGACAGCTTTGGTTTTGTCTAATATGCAGGAATTTACAGCTGATAAAATTGCAATGCTGGATTCGGTTTCAAAATCAAATGCTTTAAATTCTCTTGCATTACAATTGCAAAGGCCTTATCTTTATATGGGATTGATTATTATAGTGTTAGCTGTTTTGGTAAAGCTTTCGCCACTCCCAGAAATTGATTTGGATGAAGAAGGTGATATTTCAAATCTGAGTATTTTTAAACAAATTAAAAATGCATTGAAACGACCTCAATTGGTTTTGGGAGTGATAACATTAATGCTGTATTTGGCTGCCGAAGTTTTGGCGGGAGATTCAATTGGAGGTTTTGGAAAGCAATTGGGAGTTTATGGAGACGAAGGGAATTTTTATCTCAAATTAACCTCTTTCACCATGTCGGCAATGGTTGTTGGATATATTTTAGGAATAACCCTAATTCCAAAATATCTTTCACAAGTAACAGCACTACAAGGATCAGGAGTTTTAGGAATCATTTTAGTTTTAGCAATTGTTATAATCTCGCCTAAACTTATGATTCAGTTGCCAGGAATTCCAGCTTTGCCAGTTGTGATTCTTTTAGTGGCCTTGTTAGGTCTGGCAAATGCGCTTTGCTGGCCTGCAATTTGGCCTATGGCATTAGAAGATTTGGGCGGTTATACTAAAATAGGAAGCGCCATTTTAATTATGGGAATTATCGGAGGAGCTATTTTTCCGTTATTCTATGGCTTAATTACTGAAACTATAAATACAGCAAATATTGCAGCTGGAACACAAGCAACTTCAAGAAGTGGCAATCAGCTGGCGTATTTGATGCTTTTGCCATCTTATGCAATGATTCTTTTTTATGCTGTAAAAGGGCATAAATACCGACGATGGTAAATAAATGAGAAACTAAATAAAAAACTATAATCATGTTAAAAAGTAAAATTGACAAAGCAACAGGTTTCGAAAAACGATTCGAAAACATCAATACGGTTGTTTTTGAAAACTCTTCAGAAGCTTCAAAAGAAGTAGCGCAGGAAATCGCAGCTTTAATGAGAGAGAAACAAAAAGAGAATAAACTTTGTGTTTTAGGGCTTGCGACAGGTTCTTCACCAAAAGGTTTGTATGCTGAATTGGTTCGTCTTCATAAAGAAGAAGGGTTGAGTTTCAAAAACGTAGTTAGTTTTAACTTGGATGAATATTATCCAATGGAACCAAACTCAATCAACAGTTATGTTCGTTTTATGAAAGAATTGCTGTTTGATCATGTCGATATTTTACCTGAAAACGCTCACGTTCCAGACGGACTTTTGACAAAAGAACAAATCGCAGATTACTGCCACGAATATGAAGCTAAAATAGAAGCTTTAGGCGGAATCGATTTGCAGGTTCTTGGAATTGGAGGAAATGGACATATTGGTTTTAACGAATCGGGTTCGCTTCAAAACTCAAAAACACGTTTAGTAGCTTTAGATCATATTACAAGAGTTGCCGCAAGCAAAGATTTCTTCGGATTAAATAATACACCAAGAACAGCAATCACACTTGGAGTGAAAAAAATCATGGAAGCAAAAAGAGTAATCTTATTGGCCTGGGGAGTTGGAAAAGCTAACATTGTAAAAAAATCTGTTGAGGATGAAGTTACAAACCGAGTTCCAGCTTCGTTCTTGCAAGAACATAACAATGCAGTTTTTATTTTAGATAAAGAAGCTTCTTCAAAATTAACGAGAATCAACAAGCCTTGGTTGGTTGAAAAAATCGTTTGGACAGACAAATTAACTCGTAAAGCGGTTTTAGGATTGGCATTAGATCTTAAAAAACCAATTTTAATGCTTACAGATGCTGATTATATCGAAAACGGTATGAGCGATTTATTGGCAGATTCTGGCCCGGCTTACGATACTAATATTAAGATATTTAATAAATTACAAAATACAATTACAGGTTGGCCAGGTGGAAAACCAAATTCTGATGATTCAAATCGTCCAGAAAGAGCGGAGCCAGCTAAAAAACGTGTATTGATTTTCAGTCCGCATCCTGATGATGACATTATCAGTATGGGAGGAACTTTTATGCGTTTGCAAGAACAAGGGCACGAAGTGCATGTGGCGTACCAAACATCTGGAAATATTGCAGTTGCCGACGATGAAGCGTTGCGTTTTGCAAGATTCGTAATTGATTACAACGAGAAATTCGGAATCAAAAGTGCTGAGGCAGATGATATCTATAAAAAAGCAGAATCATTTTTACAGAACAAAAAGAACAGCGAAATTGATATTCCCGAAGTTCGTTATATAAAAGGATTAATTAGAAAAGGTGAGGCGAGAGCAACAAGTCATTTTGTTGGTTTGCCAGATTCTCAAATTCACTTTATGGAATTGCCTTTCTATGAAACGGGAACAATCGAGAAAAAACCAATCGGACCAGAAGATATTCAGTTGACGGTTGATTTAATTGAAAAAATTAAGCCACACCAAATTTACGCAGCTGGAGATTTAGCAGATCCGCACGGAACCCATAAAGTTTGTTTAGATGCTATTTTTGAAGCGGTAAAAGTTTTAAAACCAAAATCATTTATGGATGATTGCTGGTTATGGTTATACCGTGGCGCTTGGCAAGAATGGGGAATTGACGAAGTTGAAATGGCAGTTCCAATGAGCCCTGATCAGGTTTTAGCAAAACGTCACGGAATTTTCAAACACCAATCTCAAAAAGATGGAGTTGTTTTTCAAGGAACTGATGCAAGAGAGTTCTGGCAGAGAGCAGAAGATAGAAACCGCGAAACAGCAGAATTATACCATCAATTAGGATTGGCGACTTATGCTGCAATGGAAGCTTTCGTGAGATGGCATTATTAAGATGCTAAGATTCTAAGATTTTAGTTATCAGTCACAGTTTGCAGTCGCAGTATCAGTATCAGTATTCAGTTTTTAACTGTGACTGAAATCTGCGACTGAAAACTTTAAAAATAATTTTGAAGCAGGAAGGGAGAATGAAAATAAGTTCTTTTTTCTTGCTTCTTTTTTTTAAAGAGGCTAAGGTTCTAAGATTGTGAGGTTCTAAGTTTTCCAGTCTTTACAGTAGTCTTCGTTTTAAAACTGTAAACTGTGACTGAGACTGAAAACTATTTTTTAATCTGTGGCAAATAAATAATAGCTTTGCATACAATTGGAGTAAGAAGAAAGTATAAGTCTTTCCTCTTGCTTCTTTCTTCTTAAAAACTATGGATCAAGACAAAAAACAACTCATAAAATTAGCCCACACCAAAATGCCTTTCGGGAAATATGAAGGAAAATATTTAATTGATTTGCCTGAATATTATGTTGTTTGGTATCATAATAAAGGATTTCCAAAAGGAGAATTAGGGCAACAACTGCAACTCATTTATGAGCTAAAATTAAATGGTTTGGAAGAATTGATTCGAAATATAAAGAAGCAATATCCAAAACCTATTAAATAGTAGGAAAAATCTTTTGTAGTTTAAATTTTTTTTTATAAGTTTGAAATACAAAATATTATAATTTCCAAAAACAAAGTGATACCACAGAGTTCAAGACTGAATTCATAAATGTGTACAAGTCAGTGTTTTTTAAATTATAATATTTTTTTTTATGCCTAAACTTTCCTCAATAGCAAGTATTACTTGCTGGTATGGGAAATTTCCTTGGTATCTTCCGTATTTTATACATTCTTGCTCTTTTAACCCAACTGTTGATTTTTTATATTATTACAGATAATAAAAATAAAATTGACAACAAACCTCAGAATGTAAAAATAATTTACAAAAGACTCGATGAAATAAAAGCATCTGCATTTCAAAAACTTGGTTTTAAAGTCAATATTGATTATCCCTACAAGCTTTGTGATTTCAAACCCGCCTATGGTTTTTTGTTTCCTGAGATCATAAAAGATTATGATTTTTGGACTCAAAGTGACCTCGATATTATTGTCAGCTGGCTTGAAAAAAAATCAAAATAATTGATATGAGACAAACTTTTTTTCTTACAATAATATTGGGAACTTTTATTTTTTTTAATTCCTGTACTTGCAAGTGTATCAAAACACATTTAACGAAAGACGAAAAAGAATGGTTTTCAGTGTATGAAAAAGGACAACAAATAATTTTTAAAAGCAATCTTGGAAAATTTGATACTTTGACTGTTAAAGATAAGTATGAAACATATGGGAATAAGGGATGTAATTGCTATGAAATTGGAACAATTCAGGATCATGTAATGGGGATTGAATTAAAAGCAAAGACCTCTTACAATGAACCTTATTGTGATGGCGGCATATCTATTAGTAAAGAAGCTGTTGATCAAAAGAGTTTTCCCGTTTTTGGACTTTTTGGTTTGATATACGATAAAAGGTTTCAAAGTTTATTTCCTCAAAAAGAAGATATTATATTATCAACAATAAAAAATAGAATTTATCATACATATCATGTAGAAGATGGAGTTAATGCAAATAATGGTGGCAATAATTATTTACAATCTTTTTACTGGGATAAAAAAGAGGGATTGATTCGTTATGATACGAAAGAAGGTGAAGTTTTTGAATTGCTAAAAAAAACACTGATTTAAAAAAAAATAATATTTCTCAAATGAAAAAAATCATACAACTATTTTTCTTATTACTGTTTACATTTACTGTAGTTGCACAAGATACAAGTAATAAATCTTCGGCAGGAGGTCCTGCAACAGCAAAAGAATTGGTGGGGTTTTGGAAAATGATTCCATTGCCAAATCCTTCAGTAAATAAAGTAAATCCATGGCCTCAGCCTTATCAATGGTTTGAGTTTACAGAGGACGGTAAAGTATATTCAATGATGGTTTCTAGTAATAAAGAATATTCAAAACAAGAATTACGTAAAGCTTTTGATGTTTTTCCAAAAAAGAGAGTGCCTAATTATAAAATGTATGGTGCCTTTGTGATTATTGATAACCCTGAAATTAAAAATTATTTAGAAATATGGGGGACAAATATTTTTGCGAAGAATATTGACGGTATTGCTCAAAAGGGGGATTTAATGTTGACTTTAGATGATGGTACGCAGACAGGTAAAGTTGTGTATTACAGATTACTGCGGAGGATAAATTGATTTTATGAAATTTAAATACGAAGATTGGATAATTCATTGTTTTTTATTGTCTATCTACATAATTATTTGGGGAACAATGCTAATAAAAGTTCACAATCCAAAAGATTATGCTAAAAAAAAATCATATTCCAGAAGTCTGTCTTTTAGATTTTATCTGACAGGTGTATTTGTGCTTGGTCTCATTTATGCCTTAGTAAGAGACTTTATTAAGTTGTACAATAATGAATATTAGATTTAAACATAAAAATAAATGATCAACTTTGCCTACGAGTATCAGATTGGTAAGAAAGATTTTGGACTAACATGTGCATGGATTTTATCTGTGTCTATGAAAAATTATTTTACTTTCTAAAAGTACTTGAAATCAACTCTTATCTCATTGAAGTTGTTTTACCTTTTGGATTAAAAACAAATTATGGCGTTGAATTAAACTTTCATGCCGAATCAAAAGGTACTGCAGAAATTATTACTGAAGATAGAAGACTAATTGAGCGATTCTTTGATAATAGTTTAAGGTATGAATTAAAATAATTTTTTTCTACTCAGTTAAAAAGAAATCTGAAGTCAATTTAAGGACATCGTTAAAAATCTTCCCAATTAAAACCTAAAATTATCGATTACAAAACCAACTAATCGATTTGTTTAAAAAATTACAAAATTATCTCATTCTGTAATAGAGAAATTGTCTAATTAAATTTGTACTTTTGCCAAGTTTTTTACACAACTACTTACAAACAACAACAGAATGAATCAAACAAAATATATTTTTGTTACAGGAGGTGTGACCTCTTCATTAGGAAAAGGGATTATCGCGGCATCTTTGGCAAAATTGTTACAAGGAAGAGGATACCGTACAACTATTCAAAAATTTGATCCATATATTAACGTTGATCCGGGGACACTAAACCCGTATGAGCACGGAGAATGTTATGTGACAGATGATGGAGCTGAAACTGACCTAGACTTAGGACACTACGAGCGTTTCTTGAACGTTCCTACTTCTCAGGCTAATAACGTTACAACAGGAAGAGTATATCTTTCTGTTATTGAAAAAGAAAGAAGAGGAGAATTTTTAGGAAAAACAGTTCAAGTTGTTCCTCATATCACAAACGAAATCAAAGACAGAATGCAATTGCTAGGAAAATCTGGCGATTATGATATTGTTATTACTGAAATTGGTGGTACTGTAGGTGATATTGAATCGCTACCTTATATAGAGTCTGTTCGCCAATTAGTTTGGGAATTAGGAGAAAATAACGGAATTGTAATTCACTTAACATTAGTTCCATATTTGGCAGCTGCGGGCGAGTTGAAAACAAAACCAACGCAACACTCTGTTAAAACATTAATGGAGAGCGGTATTAAAGCCGATATTTTGGTTTGTAGAACAGAGCACGAATTGTCTCAGGAATTGCGCCAAAAATTAGCTTTGTTTTGTAATGTAAAGAAAGAAGCAGTTATTCAGTCAATTGATGCTTCTACTATATATGAAGTTCCAAATTTAATGCTTGAAGAAGGATTAGACGTTGTAGCTTTGAAGAAATTAGATTTGCCTAAAAAAGCGTCTCCAGATCTTAAAAACTGGAATACTTTCTTAAAAAGATTAAAAAGCCCAAAACAAACTGTAAATATTGGTTTGGTTGGAAAATATGTAGAAATGCAGGATTGCTACAAATCTATTTTAGAGGCATTTATTCATGCGGGAGCAGCAAATGAAACTAAAGTAAATGTAATTTCAATTCACTCAGAGCATATCAATGCTGATAATGTGGAAGAAAAATTAGGAACTCTTGACGGAGTTTTAGTTGCTCCAGGTTTTGGAGAAAGAGGTATTGAAGGAAAAATCGAAGCAGTTCGTTATGTTCGTGAAAACAACATTCCTTTCTTCGGAATTTGTTTAGGAATGCAAATGTCTGTTATCGAATATTCTAGAAATATTTTAGGTTATGCTGAAGCAAATTCAACAGAGATGAATGAGAAAACGCCTCATCCAGTTGTAAATTTAATGGAAGAACAGAAAAACGTAACTGATAAAGGTGGAACGATGCGTTTAGGAGCTTGGAAATGTGATATTAAACCAAACACCTTAGCGCACAAAATTTATGGTGAAACTACAATTTCAGAACGTCACCGTCACCGTTATGAGTACAACAATAAATATGCTGATGAATTGCAAAAAGCTGGTTTAAAAGCTTCTGGAGTTAATCCTGATACAGGTTTAGTTGAAATCGTAGAGCTTGAAAATCATCCATTTTTCATTGGTGTACAATACCACCCAGAATACAAAAGTACGGTTGCAAATCCGCACCCAATATTTGTGAACTTTGTGGCTGCTGCTGTAAATGCGCATAAAAAATAATAATTATATTCTAAGAGACTGTAACTTTTAAATTAAACAGATACTAATAGCCTCAAACGAATAACTTTTTTAAATAATAATGGAAGAAAAAAAATTAGACCTTAATTCGATCATTGGTTTTGTGTTGATATTCGGAATTTTGATTTGGATTATGTACCAAAATCAGCCCTCTGAAAAAGAAATTGCTGCTGAAAAAGCCAAGAAAGAATTAGTTGCTAAACAAGAAGCCCAAGCTAAAGCTGATAAAGCTAAAACTGCAGCATTGCCAGTTGCTACAACTCCGGGTGATACTGTTCAAATCGCGCAATTGCAAAAAACTTTAGGAGGATTTGCTTATTCAGCAACACTTCCTTCTGCAAAAGAAGCTTTTACTACAATCGAAAATGAAAAATTAAGATTAAAGATTGCTAATAAAGGTGGTTATATTGTTGAAGCTACTCTAAAGGAATTCGAAAGATTAAAAAAAGGTTCAGGGCAATTAGTTGAGTTGATTAAAAACAATAACTCAAACTTAAATATTCAGTTGCAAACTACAGACAATAGAACATTAAATTCTAAAGACTTGTATTTTGAGCCAACATTAGAAAAAGTTGGGCAAGATCAAGTTTTGTCAATGCGTTTGAAAGCGGGTGCAAATGAATTTTTAGAATATAAATATGTTTTAAAACCAAATGATTATTTAGTTGGTTTTGATATTCGTTCTCAAGGATTAAACAAAGTTTTGAATGCTTCTAAGCCATTGGATTTGCAATGGGATTTAAAAACATACAGAAACGAGAAAAGTGTTTCTTATGAGAATCGTTATGCTCAGATTGATTACAAATACGAAGAATCAAAATACAATAACGTAAGTTCGCATGGACAAGGAAAAGAAGAAATGCCAACAAAAGTTAGTTTTGTAGCGTTCAAACAACATTTCTTTGCAACGATCTTATCTTCAGAAAAACCGTTTGAAACTTCAAAATTGCATTCAGATGATTTAGTTAAAGACGAAAAAATTGACACTGTTTTCACAAAACAATTCAAAGCTAATTTACCTTTAGCATTCTCAAATGGTGAGGTTGATTACAAAATGAGTTTGTATATGGGGCCTGTAGATTATAAGACATTAAAGTCTTATGATAAAAATTTCGATAAAATCATTCCCTTAGGATGGGGGATTTTTGGTTGGATCAACAAATGGATTTTTATTCCGTTATTTGGATTTTTAAGTTCTACAATAGGCTTGTCATTAGGAATTGCAATTATCATTTTTACTATTATTATCAAAGTAGGAATGTCGCCAATTACCTATAAGTCATTCTTGTCTCAGGCAAAAATGAAAGTTTTACGTCCGGATATTGCTGAATTGGGAGAAAAATACAAAAAAGACCCAATGAAGAAACAACAGGAAACAATGAAACTATACAATAAAGCAGGTGTAAACCCAATGGCAGGATGTATTCCGGCTCTGATTCAGCTTCCTTTTATGTATGCGTCGTTCCAGTTTTTCCCTGCAGCATTCGAATTGAGACAAAAAAGTTTCCTTTGGGCAGACGATTTATCTTCTTTTGACTCTGTGGTAAAATTACCTTTTAATATTCCATTGTATGGAGATCATATCAGTTTGTTTCCAATTTTGGCTGCAATTGCAATTTTCTTCTACATGAAAATGACTTCAGGAGATCAACAAATGGCAGCGCCTCAGCAAGAAGGTATGCCTGATATGGCAAAAATGATGAAAATCATGATTTATGTTTCGCCATTGATGATGTTGATTTTCTTCAATAGCTATGGTGCTGGATTGAGTTTGTACAACTTTATTTCGAACTTAATTACAATCGGAATTATGTTTGTAATTAAAAATTATATTGTTGACAGTGATAAAATTCACGCTCAGATTCAAGAAAACAAACAGAGAGAGCCTAAAAAGCCAAGTAAGTTCCAACAGCGTCTTCAAGAAGTTATGGAGCAGCAGGAAGCAGCAAAAGCTCAAAATAAAAGGAAATAATTTTTATAGATTATAAAAAAGTCTCGTTGTTTAACGAGACTTTTTTTTGTGTTTAAAGTTTTGGAAGTAAGACTTTGTCTATGACATGGATAATACCGTTTGAGCACTGAACATCTGTAGCAATAATAGTAGTGATTCGATTATTTGCATCAGTAATTTTTGGTCCGCCGGTTAAATTAATTGTAAAATTCTGACCTGCAAAAGTGTTTACTACTTGTCCGTTCGTCAAAGCAGTTGATTGAAGGTTAGCTCCAGCCACGACATGATATTTTAAAGTCGTTTCTAATACATTTGCTGGTATCGCGCTTAGTCCTGAAAATCCTGTCTCACTAAGGAAACTTGAAAAAGCGGTATTTGTTGGTGCGAAAACTGTAAAAGGAGAATTTGCTGTCCCAGATAATATTCCAGCAAATCCTGAAGCAGAATTAAAGGTTAATGCAGCTACAAGAGTAGTGAAGTTTTTATTAGCAACTGCGTGATTTACAATTGTAGGCAATCCAATAACGCCATCGACTACATGAATTATTCCGTTTGATGCTTCAATGTCTGCGGCAGTTACAGTTGCTCCTCCATTTGATTTTCCGCCATTAATGTCTACACTACTGCCTTTTTCAATATACATGCTTATTGTATTCGATGTCGAGGCATTTCCTTTCGCTAAAGTTTTGACGTAACCAGTAGTAATTTCAGTTGATTTTACTCTGGCATTTAAGACATGATTAAGCAAAATTTCTTTTAGTGCAGTAACAGGAACTGCGTTAAGATTGGCATAGCCTTGTGCAGATAAAAATGCACTGAATGCAGTGTTTGTCGGGGCAAAAACGGTATAAGAACCAGAAGAGTTCAGTGTGCTAGTTAATTCTGCTTTTTCTAGTGCAGCAACTAAGGAGCTAAGATTAGGATTTGCTTTCGCAATAGATACAATTGTTTGGGGTGTCTGAGATGATTCGTCATCGTCATTATTACATGATATGCTGACGAAAGAAATTAATGCTAGTAAAGCAATTAATTTAGTTTTGATTGTTTTCATAATACATTTTTTTTCGTTTGCATAGTAAAATTAATAATTTTGTTTAATCTTTTTAGTAAAAAATTAAACAAATATTAATTTTAGTATTTATTTAACATTGTTGTTTAATTTTTGAATTGGTGATTTTCAATTGTTTATCTTTTGTTTTTTAGTGTTTCTAATTTTTTTGAATAAAAAAGGCACTTGAAAAGGTTAAACAATATTTAACTTAAATTCTGCTTTAAATATGCTGTAGTGAGGCCAAAATGCTTTTATTTTGCAAATACTAAAACTCAATTTTAGAAGTTATATAGAAAAGCGGATTATGAAAAAATTTTGGATTTTATTTTTAATATGTGGAGTATCTTTTTCTCAGGAATTTAATAAAGTAGATTCAAATGGTAAAAAAGATGGGGTTTGGAAAGGAACTTATGAAACTTCAAAACGCCCACGTTATGAAGGAACTTTTAGTCACGGAAAAGAAACGGGAGTTTTTAAGTTTTTTGATGACACAAAAAAAGGCGACGTTATAGCAACACGTGATTTTACAGCAAATGATGGAAGTTCGTATACTATTTTTTATGACCAAAATAAAAATAAAGTGAGCGAAGGAAAGGAAATTGGAAAAGCGAGGGAAGGAGAATGGAGATACTATCATAAGGCTTCAAAGATTGTTATGACGCTGGAAAATTACAAAAATGGAAAGTTAGAGGGCAAAAGATCTGTTTTTTATCCAGATGCTAAAATTGCAGAGGAAATGACTTATAAAAATGGATCAAAAGAAGGGATTTATAAAAAATACGGTCAAAATGCAATTCTTTTAGAACAGTCAACTTATAAAGACAATGTTTATAATGGTGATGCAATTTTTTACGATTCAGAAGGTATTATGGCTTCTAAGGGGAAATTTTTGAATGGTAAAAAAGTTGGAATGTGGCAGTTTTATGCAAAAGGCAAATTAACCAAAGAAGTTAATATGAGTGACCCGAAAAGCAATTATCAGGCTGATTCAAAACCTAAAATGGAATAAATACAAAAAATAGCCTGAACTGCAGGCTATTTTTTTTGCCACGAATTCCATGAATTTTCACGAATTATTTTTTGACTTAACTAATAGTAGAAAAATTAGTGAAAATTCGTGGAATTCGTGGCAAACTATTTTTTAAATTTGATTTACTAAAATTTTGTAAATGGATTTAAACGAATTGATTGGCCGATTTTTTTTACTGTTTTTTTCAATTTTGGTTTTGTATTTTTTCTCTAACAGAAAAGATAATGAAACTATAAATCCGTTAATGGTTATTGTGGGTTTATGTACTTTTTCGCTTTGTTATTTGTTTACCAAAATTGAAATCGGAGTCGGAATTGGATTTGGTCTTTTTGCTATATTTTCCATTTTGCGCTTTCGAACACAATCGTTTACTGTCAATGCAATTATTTTTCTCTTTGCAACGATCACTTTGTCTATTCTGGACATTATGTACCCTTTTGAAAAGATCGAGATATTGCTTTTTTTCCAAATCATTATTATCGGGTTTTATATTGTGGCATCAATTATTGTTAATAGAAAAGCATCGAAATTTTTGAATACAGTTGATTTGAAAATTCCACTGGAAAATGGTTTTTCCTTAGAGAATGGAAATATTAGAAAAGCGATTTCTGAAAAAATAAATATTTCAGATTTTGAATTCAAAATTGTGCTTGTAAACACAGTCACAAACGAAATTGATTTGCAGGTTTTTTATTGATTAATCATTATAAGGACGCACTTGTTTGATGTATAGATCTCGATTTTCGCCTACAATTTTAAATTCGATATCTATCGGATGAAATCTGTTTTTTCGCCAATAACGATACATTTTTTCTTCAATTTTTTTGCTAGCAAGAAAAAGCGTACTCATTTCTTTTCGGCTTAAAAGGGGTTCATTATTATTTAAATTAGAATTGGAAGTGTAATCAACATCAAAATCAGTGTCGTTTTTGCCATCGTTTAAATGATAGGCAACAAATTGTTCGCAGACTTCATTTTTTTCCGGCTTTACTACTGAGTTTTCTCCCTTTTGAACATTTACAGTTATTCCGGGAAAGTCTTTTCTGAAAATATTTGTGGTGATTACAACCCCATTTGCAAGTTCGTCTGGAAAAGAACGATGCACCAATACACCCATAGCAATATTGTGTTGATCAATACCGAACAGTTCTCTTTCAGTATAAGATGCTTCATTCCAGACGCTTGCCCAGACTTGTTTAATTGCTTTTTCAAAAGTTTTGATGCTATCGCCTAAAATTCCTGTTTTAGAATCATATAATCCAGCGCCATTAAAATCGTCTAAATCTTCGGCATTTGTTGATGATCTGAATCGGAAATTTTTGAAAGCTGCATTTTTGAAAGTCTGATTTAATTTTGCAATTAACTCAGGGTCAATAGGCTCTTTTTTAATCGCTTCTCTGATTTTTTTCAATTGCTGATGAATCCAAACCATAGAATCTTTTTGAGAATTGGCTAAAAGTTCCTCTATTAAAGGAGAAATAGATTTTTTTTGAATGTGTTTTGTGTAAAAGTAAAATGGTATCGCATGGGCATCTTCAGGTGTTTTGAAAGGAATTTGTTTTGAAATCGCTATTAAATATGCCATATTCTGCGCTTTAGAACCAATGTAATTCACTCCGTTTTTCGGAATCGTATTTAGGCTGACTAAATCTGTAATGCTATTGTCGATTATTAATTTTTTCTTTTTTGAATTGGATTTCAGAACAATTTTTTTGTCCGTTTCTTTGATGTAAAAAGTGTCGATACCAATTTTTATTTCTACCTTTTTAAATAATAATCGTTTGATCGTATTGTCTTTAAAAGCATCGGTATAGGCCATAATTGGAATTTTCCTGTTTTTTCCTAACAGAACCAAATGGCTCAATGGAGTTTGGAGTTCATTGACAATAATACCTCTTACATTTGGCAAAATATCGGGAGTGCCGTCTAAAACTATAATTTCGTCTGCTTTAGGTTTTATGTTTTCCAAATCTTTTAATTTGTATTGTTTCAGAATTCCGATTGTGCTTCCTGAAACCACTTCTTGGTATTTTATTTCGTTAAAAATATAATCTGATTTTACGCATGGAATTCTAAATTTTTGCTGTTGATGCCATTCCATTTTTTCAGGATTATTCAAATAAAAGTTCAAGCGAGTCCCTATAAATGTTGATTGTACAATCAAATTGTAGAATCGTTCAATCAACAGAATTGGCATATGATCAGAAGCTGCAAGTTCGAAAACCCATTTGTCAGTTCCTTTTACATGGTTTAAATTTCCGAGAAGATAATCTCGGTTTTTTTCGGTGTCGCTGTAATTGTCGTCATTAAATACTTCTACACCTTTATCATATCCTAAATAATCGGTAACAAAATCATAATGGTGTTGAATTAAAGTGCTGTTGAAATAATACATTTTCTTTTGTCTCAAATCATAAACAATTTTTACCGATTCGATATTTGAAAATTTATCTGACAATGGTTTGCCTTTAAATGCTTTGTATGCTTCATAATCAGGCAATGACGCACTGAATCTCTGAGCGGAAATAGATGAAGTCAGAAGAAATAAAATAATGCTGTAAAGAAATTTATTCATGACACAACGAATTGAGTATTAAAAGTAATTAAAAAAAGTAATAAGTTTTATCTACTGCGAGATTACTTAAAGTAATTAAAACCGTAGTGAAATTTTCTATTATTTGATGTACCTTTGCATCCTTAAAAAATTAAACATTTCAAGATGAAACGTGTAGTTGTTGGACTTTCTGGTGGAGTAGATTCTAGTGTTGCTGCTTATTTATTGCAACAACAAGGATACGAAGTTATTGGCCTTTTTATGAAAAACTGGCATGACGATTCGGTTACTATTTCTAACGAATGCCCTTGGTTAGAAGACAGTAATGATGCTTTATTGGTAGCTGAAAAACTTGGAATACCGTTTCAAACTGTTGATTTGAGCGAAGAATACAAAGAAAAAATCGTTGATTATATGTTCAACGAATACGAAAAAGGAAGAACTCCAAACCCTGACGTGCTATGTAACCGTGAAATCAAATTTGATGTTTTCATGAAAATTGCATTAAGTCTCGGTGCCGATTATGTTGCAACTGGTCATTATTGCCAAAAAAATGAAATTGAAGTTGATGGAAAGCCTGTTTATCAATTGATTGCAGGTAATGATATTAATAAAGATCAGTCGTATTTTTTATGTCAGTTGTCACAAGAACAATTGTCAAAAGCATTGTTCCCGATTGGGGCTTTAACCAAGCCAGAAGTTCGTGAAATCGCGGCTGAAATGGAATTGGTAACAGCAGAAAAGAAAGATTCTCAAGGTTTGTGTTTTATTGGAAAAGTTCGTTTGCCTGAATTTTTGCAACAAAAATTGCAACCAAAAGAGGGCAAAATTGTTCAAATTGATAAAAATGATCCAATTTATGAAGTTGAAGATACTTCAGGATTGTCTTTAGAAGAGCAATTGAAATCAGAATCTAGAAAATTAAATTACCTTCCAACAATGGGCAAAGTAGTTGGAAAACATCAAGGAGCACATTATTTTACAGTTGGTCAAAGAAAAGGTTTAAACGTAGGAGGAACTACAGATCCTTTATTTGTAATTGCTACCGATGTGGAAACAAACACTATTTATACTGGTTTGTCAAGCAATCACCCAGGATTGTTTAAAAAAGCACTTTTTGTTGGGAATTCAGAAGTTCATTGGGTTCGCACAGATATGGCTTTAAAACCTGGTGAATCAAAAGAAGTAATGGCGAGAATTCGTTATCGTCAGCCTTTGCAGAAAGCTATTTTGTATCAATTTGAAGATGGAATGTATGTGCATTTTGATGAACCGCAATCAGCAATTACTGAAGGTCAATTTGTTGCATGGTATTTAGAAAATGAATTAGTTGGTTCGGGAGTAATTTCTTAGCTTTATACTTTTTTATAAGGGATTTCTCTTTTTAAAAAAGTAAACTATGAAATACTATTTCTATCTTTTTTTATTGCTTTTCTCTTCTACGATGTTTTCGCAGGAAGATGCATGGGTTTATTTTAAGGATAAACCAAGTTTACAATCTTTTTTGGACAAACCTTTGGATATGTTAACACAGCGTTCTTTAACCCGAAGAACGGTGCAAAATATTCCATTGAATCAAACTGATGTTCCAGTTGAGAAGAATTACATTAGTCAAATAAAATCAAGCACAGGAATTACGGTTTTAGCCAAATCAAAATGGCTAAACGCACTTCATATTAAAGGGACTCAAGCCAATGTTTCGGCGCTAAAATCATTATCATTTGTTGATAAAGTTGTTTTTACAAATAAAACTTTGAATACAGCAAAAAAGGTGAATGAAAGCACTGTAATCCAGACAAATAAGAAGCTTGAAACGACGATTGATTATGCATATGGAAATAGTGCAAATCAAATTCAGATGTTGAATGGTCAGGCATTGCACAAGCAGAATTATGCAGGCTCAGGAAAAGTTATTGCGGTTTTAGATTCAGGTTTTCCGGGTGTAGATACAGCGCAACCTTTTCAAAACCTGCAAACAAACAATAGAATTTTAGGCGGATATGATTTTGTAAATAGAAATTCTAATTTTTATACTGGTGATAATCATGGAACTATGGTTCTTTCAACTATGGGTGGTTATACGGAAAATGTTTTGATAGGTACAGCTCCTGATGCCTCATATTATTTATTTATCACAGAAAATAACGCTTCTGAAAATCCAATTGAAGAATCACTTTGGGTAGAAGCAGCAGAAAAAGCTGACAGTCTTGGCGTTGATATTATTACAACGTCACTAGTCTATTTTGCATTTGATAAAGCAGGTGAAAGTCATACTTACAGTGACATGAACGGCAATACTACATTTATTTCAAAGGGAGCAGAAATAGCTTTCAGCAAAGGAATGATTGTATTGGCAGCAGCAGGAAATGAAGGAAGAACGCCTGAACCTCATATTGGCGCTCCCGCTGATGCCGTTTCGGTGTTAGCTGTTGGTTCTGTGACTTCGACAAAAGTAAAATCTGATTTTAGTTCTATTGGACCAAGTTTTGACAATCGGGTCAAACCAGATATTATGGCTCAAGGATCGTCAGCAGTAGTTGCTCTTCCTTCGGGAAATCTTGGTTTGGCAAGCGGAAGTTCATTTTCATGTCCAATCGTTGCGGGATTAGTAGCGTGTCTCTGGCAGGCTTTTCCATCAAAAACAAATAAAGAAATCAAACAAATGATTTTAGAATCATCTGATCGTTATACAACTCCTGATTTTAACTACGGTTATGGAATTCCAAATTTTGGAGCTAATTTAGGTGTTAATGATTTCTTGGTATCTTCATCTTTCTCGGTATTTCCAAATCCAGCAAAAACAACAATATCTTTCTCGTTTTCGGAAGGAAATTACGATGCTTCTGTTACAATTTATTCTGTTTTGGGGCAAAAATTAATCGAAAAACAAATTACAAATCAAAATCCATTTCTTTCTTTAGAAGCTTTAAACAGCGGTCTTTATTTTTATACTTTTGACGCTAATGGCTTGCATAAAACAGGAAAGATAATTAAACAATAACAGCATATTTGCATGAATAAAATTACACAGCTTTTCAATATAAAATATCCAATAATTCAAGGAGGAATGATTTGGAATAGCGGTTATAAATTAGCTTCTGCCGTAAGTAACTCTGGAGGTTTAGGGTTAATTGGTGCTGGATCAATGTATCCTGAAGTTTTGAGAGAACATATTCAAAAATGCAAAAATGCTACTGATAAACCATTTGGAGTCAATATCCCGATGTTATATCCTAACATTGAAGAAATCATGAATATTGTTGTGGAAGAAGGTGTAAAAATCGTTTTTACTTCGGCTGGAAATCCTAAAACTTGGACTTCATTTTTGAAAGAAAAAGGAATTACGGTTGTACATGTAGTGAGCAGCAGTGTTTTTGCTCTAAAAGCACAAGATGCTGGGGTAGATGCTGTCGTAGCTGAGGGTTTTGAAGCGGGAGGACATAACGGACGCGAAGAAACGACTACACTAACATTGATTCCGATGGTGAAAGAAAAAATACAAATCCCACTTATTGCTGCCGGTGGAATTGCAACAGGTCGAGGAATGCTGGCAGCAATGATTCTTGGCGCCGATGGTGTTCAAGTTGGAAGCCGTTTTGCTGCCTCGATAGAATCTTCAGCTCACAATAATTTTAAGGAAACGATAATTAATACAAAAGAGGGAGGCACTCATTTGACCTTAAAGGAATTAGCTCCTGTTCGATTGGTTAAAAATAAATTTTATTATGATGTTCAGACCTTATATGAAAAATGTCCTTCTCAAGAAGAATTAGTGCATCTTTTAGGAAGAGCTAGAGCCAAAAAAGGAATGTTTGAAGGCGATCTTGATGAAGGTGAACTAGAAATTGGGCAAATTGCAGGATTGATACATGATGTTTTGCCTGTTGAGCAAATTATTCAACAAATGATGACTGAATTTGATGTTGCATGCAAAGAAAAGTCTAAATTTGAATTTTAATTACCTGTAAGAAATATTTCATGAATTTTATTAGCATCATTATATTGCTATTGTTTTTTGGTTTTGGACTGCAAGATGTTCAAAGTCAGTCCTATAATTTTAAAACTTCTGGTTTTAGTGTTTTAGAGAAAAATCAAAAAGGAAAGTGGGGCGAATGGTCTAATCTGGATTTGGTGAATTTGAGCGTTGTTTTGGATACCAACAAGCACCGAATTGTAGTTTATTCTCAGGAAATTCAGCTTTTTAATATTTTCGATTATATCGAAAGAGAAGAAAATGACACTGATATTGTCTATTCTTTCATGTGTAAAGACAATGATGGAAAAGAATGTAAATTATCGATTATAACGCGTAAAAAACAGGATTATCGAAAACAGCTCTACATCAATTACGACGATCATATTATTGTTTATAATATTTTTAGTGTTTAAGGAAGTTGCTAAGGGCTGAGATGTTAAGACACTAAGTTTTGTAAAACGCTTAAAATAACAATCCCGACAGGTTTTTAAAATCTGTCGGGATTGTTATTTTAAAAACCTTAGAATCTTAGCGCTTTAGAATCTTAGCGCCTTAGCATCTTAGAAGCTTAGGATTAAGATTCAATATCCTTAATAAATTCATCATATTCCAGATAAAACATTTCCAGCGCATGCATGTTTTCATTGAAAAAATCAAAAATGGCATCCCAATTATTACGGTTGCTAAAACCAATTCCTTGTTTTTCAACCCAAATTCGGCTTATGTTTTTGCCACTTTCCAGCGTATAGTTTTTTTCGAAAACCAAATCCTTAATAAATTCCTCTTCCAGAATATTTTTTAAAGCCTCTATTTTTTCGAAATAAGCATTTCGTTTTTCATCGCTTCGGTGTTCAATGTCAATTAAAACCTGTGCTTTTTTATTGTCAACATAAAACTTAAAAGAGAAGTCTTTGATTTTTGTATCATAAAGAACCCATTTTCTTGGATATTTTTCTGCAAAAGCTACCCAGAATTCTCTTTTCATTCGTTGTGATTCTTCTTTACTGTACATTATTTATGGCTTTATCTTAGAAAATTTGTAGAACCGCATTTTCTAGAGTATATTTATATTTTATTTGAAAGTACAAAAATAAACTTTGAATATGGATTTTCAAGATTTTTTGCAATATGTTCCTAATTTAATTCCTGTTGAACTGCCAGCGACGACTTCGCACATAAAAATGGCCCCAAAAGAACGCATGCAAGAACTTAAGGATCTTGATTTAAGCACAAAAAATCCAAGAATTGCCGCTGTAATGATGTTGTTTTATCCAAAAAATGGAGAAGCACATTTGATTTTGATTGTTCGTAACGCTTACAACGGAGTTCATTCGTCGCAAATTGCATTTCCTGGAGGCAAATATGAACTTTCAGATTTCGATTTTAAAGATACAGCACTTAGAGAAACAAATGAAGAAGTTGGTATTCTTCCAGAAAAGATTGAAGTTGTAAAGCATTTTACACCAATGTATATTCCGCCGAGCAATTTTTTGGTTCATCCATTTATGGGGATTGCAAAAGAGGAGCTTTCATTTTACCCAGACATTCGTGAAGTTGCTGATATTATTGAATTGCCGTTGTCTGTTTTTTTAGATGACGATATTATTACCGAGGCCACGTTATCAACTTCTTACGCGGCTAATATTCCTGTTCCTGCTTTTAATATCCAAAATCATATTGTTTGGGGCGCGACGGCAATGATATTGAGCGAATTGAGAGATGTAATTAAAACAGTTTTAGACAAAAAAATATAAAATCGAAAAATTAACGATTTGATATTCATTATTATAGCGATTTATTTCCGAAATTGCTTTATAGTATTGCTAAAAGAATAATTTTTGTATGTTTGCGGACTAACAAAAAAATACAATAAACAGCTATGGGATTGTTTAAACGAAATCCTTTTGGACATATTTTATTCATCAAGAAATGGTTAATCCGTGTCTTGGGAGCTATGACGCACCGAAGATACAGAGGATTTAATGAATTGCAGATTGAAGGATCTGAAATCATTAAAACATTGCCGGATACAAATGTGCTGTTTATTTCGAATCACCAAACTTATTTTGCTGATGTTGTAGCGATGTTTCATGTCTTTAACGCAAGTTTAAGCGGACGTCAAGATACTATTAAGAACATTGGGTATTTATGGCAACCGAAAATGAACATTTATTATGTTGCTGCAAAAGAAACCATGCAGGCAGGTTTGTTGCCAAGAATTCTCGCTTACGTTGGCGCGATTACGGTTGAGCGAACTTGGCGTGCCAAAGGAGTTGATGTCACTGAAAAAAGAGATGTTAACCCAAATGACACTGAAAATATCAAAATTGCCCTTAACGATGGTTGGGTAATTACTTTTCCACAAGGAACTACAAAGTCTTTTAAGCCAGTTCGCAAAGGAACTGCTCATATTATAAAACAACATAAGCCAATCGTTATTCCTATTGTTATTGATGGTTTCCGCAGATCATTTGACAAAAAAGGTTTGCGAATGAAGAAGAAAGGAATTCTACAATCTTTCATCATCAAAGAACCTCTTGATATTGATTATGAAAACGATACAATCGACGAAATCGTAGAAAAAGTAGAATACGCTATAGAACAGCATCCATCATTCTTAAAAGTAATTCCAGCTGAAGAAATCAAAGCACAGGAAGAACTTAATGAAATGAGACGATGGAGCTACAAGGATACAGAAAATGAATATTAGATTCTAAAATTTTGGTTAAGTTTAGGTGAAAAGTTTTAAGTAAAAACTTAGCATCTAAGAAACTTAGCAACTTCTTTAGAAATCAATCTTTTTAAGCTCCTTATAATTAGCATATAATCTGCGTAACAAAGTTCCGTACACTAATCGGTAGATGCCCCAGAATATACCGAACAATCCTAGTATTATCAGAATCAAGATTCCGACAGTAAAGAATAGTGCTTTTCCGTTTTCGGCTAATTTTTCTCTTAAAAAAGCCATGTCAGGATTGTAAACAAAAGCAATGAAATAACTAATTATCGTAATGATAACAAGCATTCCAAGATTATACCAGACATAATACTGAACTGTTTTTCGAGTCTTTAATATGGCGCTCATTAATTTTTTTGTGGCAACAGTAGCTGAAATTGTTTTGTAGTTTTTGTAAAAAATAATAACAAAAATCAAAACTACTACGTAATTGAAATAAGTTATAATATCTAAGGCTAATACAATTTCAGGATGATTCATTTTGTTTAGTAAATCATCGGTATTGATAAATAAATTGGAAAAAGTCCAAAACGAAATTTCCAAAATGCTGATGATCAAAATCAACTTTACAATTGATGATGATTTTTTGTGAATCATTTTGTAGATTTCTTTTTCAGAAATTTGCTCAAAAGAATCCGAGTTCTTTTTCCAGTCTTTTTTTAATAAATCCAGTTCTTTCATAATAATTTTTAAGGATTTAGTATCTTTTTAAGTTTCCCTTTAATTCGGTTCATTTTCACGCGCGCATTCACTTCGCTGATCCCTAGGGTTTCAGCTATTTCTTGATAATCTTTGTCTTCTAAATACATAAAAACTAATGCTTTCTCGATGTCGTTGAGCTGGTAAACGGCTTTGTACATCAATTTTATCTGCTCTTCCTCTTCATAATTGTAATCGACATCTTTGACAAAATGCTGATGGCTTTCATATTCTACTGTCGATACGGTTCGTTTGGTTTTTCGGTATAAGGTAATTGCAGTATTTAAAGCAACACGATAAGTCCAGGTCGAAAATTTACTGTCGCCTCTAAATTTAGGATAGGCTTTCCAGAGCTGAATGGTGATTTCCTGAAATAAATCTTTATGAGCATCTTCGCCGGCAGTATATAATCTACAAATTTTGTGGATTATATTCTGATTTGCCTGCAATTGCGCAACAAATGATTGTTCTAGGGTTTCGCTCATAAAAGTATTAGTAGTCCTGAAATGATTTTTGTTACAGTTGAATCAAAATTTTCTTGTCTTATAATAATTAATCATCAGATCGATGAACTTGCTGTAGCTTTCCATTCCGTCTTTCTGATTATTAGTTTTTAAGAAATTGTCATATAAAAAATGAAAGCCTTTGTCAATAAAAGTATCGTATTTTTCCCAGAAATCTTGACTTTCTTGATAGTTTTTTAAAATTCCGATATGAACTGTTTTCTTCAATTCATTAAAAACTTTTTTGTTTTTGAATTGCCAAATTCCGAGACAATAGCGCAAAGCAAAGCTGTATCCGGAATATTGATAATAGAGGTTCTCATTTTTTACTGTTGCCAAAACGCCAATAAAATTGCATTCGTTTTCACTGGCAAAACCAATTTGATGTGCCATTTCGTGTGAACTTGTAATAGGAGAACTATACATTGGCAACAAATCATTTACTTGGGCTTCATTGGTAAACGGATTTAAATAACCTCCAAATCCCATATACGTTAAAGGAACACTAAACAATGATTTTTTGACACTCAAAATTTCATATTTAAAGTACGGATGTTCTTTGGCTAAATTGTCATAACCATTGATATTCATTTTAAAAACTTCTTTTTGAGAATAAGGAAAAACCACTTTTGCGCTGTCGTTTTTTGTGATTTGAAACTGAATTTCGTTCGTTTTTGCAATTAATTTTTTGGTAAAAGCCAAGAGATCAGCATCCGTATATTCTCTTTTGATTTCCATTTTCTCAAAAAGAGGCTCTCGATAATAATTAAATGCCCAAAGCAAATGAAACAAAAAGTAGTAAACAGAAATTTTGCCTAAGACTTTCAATATGTGATCTTTCCAATCCGTTTTCCATGTTTTCCTGCTTTGCCAAAACCAACTAATTATGGAAAGAATTAAAATAGCATAAATACAATCTCCTACAGAAAATGGGACTTTGCCCAAAAGTGTTCTCAGAAAATGCGAAATTCTGATGTATAAATTATTGCTGTAAAAGCCTTCAACATAATCTGGAAAGTATGCGAGAATTTTTAAAAAGATAATCTGAACTAGAAGGAATATAGGAAGTATATATTTTCGTTTCACGGATTGATTTTTTAGATACGTAAATATAGATACAATATTGAGATAAAAAAAGAATGTATTTGCGTAGTATGATTCTAAAAGAAGAAGAATTAGTGCTAATTAGTGGAATTCGTGGCAAAAAAAAACTTGAAACTTTGTAACTTTGAAACTCTTAATTGTTAAACGTCAAACAAAATATAATGAGTCAAGAAATAAGGAATCTGGAGCCAAAAGCACTTTGGAATAAATTTGCAGATTTAAATGCCGTTCCGCGCCCATCAAAAAAAGAAGAGCGTGTTATCGAGTTTATGAAAAACTTTGGAAATAGCTTAGGTTTAGAAACTTTTGAAGATGAAATCAGAAATGTAATCATCAGAAAACCGGCGACTCCAGGAATGGAAAACCGCAAACCAATTGTAATGCAAGGTCATTTAGACATGGTGCATCAAAAAAATGCAGACACCGTTTTTGATTTTGACAAGCAAGGAATTGATATGTATGTTGACGGTGACTGGGTTCGTGCGCGCGGCACAACTCTAGGAGCTGACAATGGACTAGGAGTAGCGACTATCATGGCGATTTTAGAAAGCAAAGATATTCCGCATCCTGCAATCGAAGCTTTGTTTACAGTTGATGAAGAAACGGGGATGACAGGTGCTCTAAACTTAAAAGGTGGCATTTTGCGAGGTCAGATTTTGTTGAATTTGGATACCGAAGAAGATGATGAAATTGATATTGGATGTGCTGGTGGAATTGATGTTACTGCAACAAGAACCTACCACGAAGAAGAAGTTCCAGAAGGTTCTGTTGGATATACGATTACGGTAAAAGGCTTAAACGGTGGACATTCAGGAATGGATATTCATAAAGGTTTAGGAAACGCTAATAAAATTATGAATCGTTTGTTGTTTGACGCTTTTGAAAACTTTGGTTTGCAAATTGTTGAAATTAACGGGGGAAGTTTAAGAAATGCAATTCCGAGAGAAAGTGTTGCTAAAGTAATTATTTCTCAAATGTTTGATGAAGCTTACGTATATGATATGCAGGAAATTATTGCAGATATCAAAGCGGAATACAAAACGACCGAACCAAACTTAACGATTGAAATCGTAAAAAGCGATTTGCCTGAAAAAGTAATGGATTTAGGTGTACAAGAAGGAATCATCAGAGCGATTTATGCAGCACATAACGGAGTTTACAGAATGAGTGCGGATATGGCTGATTTGGTTGAAACTTCAAATAATATTGCTAGAGTTGTTATTAAGGACGGAGAAATTTCGGTTGGATGTTTGACCCGTTCTTCCGTAGAATCTTCAAAATTTGATTTGGCCAATTCGTTGCGTTCAGCTTTTGAATTAGTTGGATGCGAGGTGGAACTTACAGGTTCTTACCCAGGATGGACGCCAAATGTGAACTCTGAAATCTTAGAAGTTTTAAAAGAGATTTACGAAAAACAAAATGGAGAACAACCTAAAGTTGTTGCTTGTCACGCTGGTTTAGAGTGTGGAATATTGGGAACAAATTATCCAGATATGGATATGATTTCTTTTGGCCCAACGATTCACGGAGCACATTCGCCAGACGAAAGAGCAAGTATTTCATCTGCTCAAAAATATTGGAAATTTGTATTGGAAATTTTAGAAAATATTCCAGTTAAATAAAATATTCAAAAGGCAATTTTTTTAAGTGTTCAGTTTTTTAGCTGAACACTTTTTTTTGTAGTTACTGTTGTGGTTGTATTTTTATTTTGCTGATAAACCTCAATCGAGTCTTTTGAAAGTCTTTCTTTCAGCCATAATTTCAATTGCTGTTTGGTTTTTATATCCAATTCTTTTTCACTTTGAAAAAGAATTACAGGAATGACATTTGCTTTGTCTGTTTTGCTTCCTGAAGTATAATTGCCAATTGTAAGAGAAGTTATTTCAGGAAATAGAATTTTGGTTTCGGTGCTAATTTTATCGCTTCCAAAATGATATTGTGCCAGCTGATTTCTGAGATTGTTGATTATAATGTCTTTTTGATCTACAATATTTTGATTGCTGTTGATCTGGTTCATGATGTCTTTTCTCAAATTGACAGTATCTTGTCTGATAACCAGTCTGGTATTGGGAAGATTATAGGTGTTTAGTTTTTTGTTGAGACTGTCAATTTCTGTTTCCGTAAACTTTTTGGTCAAAAAAGCCAGTTCTATTTTTTTGGGATTAGTGTTGTATTGAATGTTTTTGTAGATAATAGGATAATCATTGTTGAGAAATTCTTTTTGGATAAAAACTTCGGTTCTGGAATTGTAGCTTTTCTGGATATACAATTGATAGGCAAAATAAACACTCGGAATAGTCATCAATAATATTAGCATCGTAACGCCATATTTTACTCTTTTTTCACTTTTTACATCTAACTGTTTTGCAACAGGATATTTTAAGTATTTTACAATTATAAAGGTGGCAATACATATAAAGACACAATTGATTGTATAAAGATAAATGGCGCCAAGAAAATAAATAAAATTTCCAAGTGCCAAACTATAACCGGCGGTACAAAGCGGAGGCATTAAAGCTGTTGCAATTGCAACACCCGGAATTGGATTTCCTTTTTCAACACGAGTTACGGCTATTACACCTACTAATCCTCCAAAAAATGCAATTAAAATATCGTAGATATTAGGAGAAGTTCGGGCTAATAATTCAGATTGAGCCTCTTTAAAAGGGCTTATGTAAAAATAAAATGTAGACGTAATCAAGCTGACAAATGTAGCAATCAAGAGATTTTTTATTGATTTTTTTACAAGCTCAAAATCGTACATTCCCAAACCAAAACCCGCACCCACAATCGGCCCCATTAAAGGCGAAATCAGCATTGCACCGATAATGACAGCCGTTGAGTTTACGTTCAAACCAACGGAGGCAATTATAATGGCACAGGCCAAAATCCATATATTAGAACCTCTAAAAGATACTGCGCTCGTAATATTTTCGATTACAAGTTTTTTGTTTTCTTCACCTTTATGGAGATCGATAAAATTTAGAATTTTTCGTGTAATATCGGCCATTTAGTCTTTTTGATTAGAATAGAAATTGCTTTGAATGTCTAATTTAATCAAAAAACTTGTAAAAAGACTTATTTGTTTTTGAAAGCAAATGAAAACGGAAAAAAAAAATGGACAGAAATACAAAAAAAATCCCCATTTGAAGAAAATGAGGATTTGTTTTATTTTTGATGATCGAATGATTAATTTCTTTTCAAAACTTTATACTGTTCATAACAGCCGCTGATAGCATCAAGGATCTGCAAATCATTTGCCGTTTGAACAAAAGATTCAGAATAGTTGCAACGTTGCAAGATTTCTGGGATTTCTTCTTTTGTAATGCCTAAAAGCAATGCAAGTGTTTCTCGGTCATATTTCGTTTCAAGAAGATTTCGAATGGTATCGTCTTTCTTCATGTCTTTGAGTTTCTTGAGTTCTTTTCCGTTTTTTCCAAAGAAATTATAGAGCATATCGGCGGGGTTGAAAATAGACCCTAATACTTTTCCAAAAGCATTTGGCGCATACTCACCAGCTTCATAACCTTGTGTGAGGCCAGAAATGCTGTAGCGATAGTTTTCTTTTGTCGGAATTAATTTAGAGTCAACTTCAAGATAACCTGTTAAGCTAAAAGGAGCAATAACAACTTCTTCAAGCGCAATTGCTTTTTCTGTAAGCTGGATTCTTGTGATTTTGTTTTTAATCCAGTCATTTGTCACTCTGATACGTAAAGATTGGAATCCTAGAATAGTGAATTGCAGTGTATCATTTTGCTGCACATCGATTTCAAAATAACCTTTGGCATCAGACATTGAGCCTTGTACTTTGTTTTTATTGATGATGTTTACATTGGGAAGAGGCTGTTTGGTGTTATCATTGAAGATATAACCTGAGACTCTTTGAGGAGCTGTTGATTCTGTCTCTTGAGCAAAACCAATACTCGTAAGTAATATAAAAAATAAAACTGCGAAATATTTCATATCCTGATTTAAAGCACTAAAAGTAGTAAATCGGGATTAAATATTTTGCAGTCTTGGAATATAATTATAAGAAAATTAACAAAGCAAAATAGAATTGCTTTTAAACTACGACATGTAATTCATTTTTTTTTATTCAGCACATAGAAACATAGTCCCGACGCTTCGGGATTATTTTTTAAAAAGAGCTTAAAAAAGAAACTAGTTTCTTAAACATAGCCTGCTATGTTTGTTTAAAATAAGTGAAACACCTTTTTTAAGCACCGCCGAATCTATGTTTCTATGTGTTTAAATGAATTGCATCAAATGAGGTTTACTTTTAATATTTAACTAAAAGGAGGTAAGGGGACAAGATTCTTGGCATAAAAAAAATCCCAAATTCCAATTATGTCTGGAATTTGGGATTTTGTATTTTAAGATATTAAAAAAATTAATCTCTTCTTGGTCTTCTTGGTCTTGACGAATCGCCGAAGCTTTCAGAACGTCTTGGGGTTCTATCAGAACCACCTTCGCTTCTTCTGAAACCACCTTCTCTTGGAGCAGAATTTCTCTCTCCTCTGAATCCGCCTCTGTCAGAACCACCTTCACGTCTAGATGAAGAGTTTCTTTCTCCTCTAAATCCGCCTCTGTCAGAACCGCCTTCACGTCTTGGAGCAAAGTTTCCTTCTCTTCTTCCAGAATCACGTCTTCCTCCACGGTTGTTGTGGTCACGTCTTCCTCCGCCGTCATTTTTAGAAATTTCAACATTGATACGACGTCCTTCTAACTGTGTATTGTTCAAGATGTCCATTACTTTGTCAGTGTGTTCAGGATCAGTATTAAAGAAAGAGAATCCTTCTTTTACGTCAACTTTGAAAACGTCATCGCGACCTAAGTCTAAAGTTTCTTTCAAGTAATCTTTAAGAGACATCCAATCGAAATTATCTCTAGAACCAATGTTTACGAAATAACGAACTGCTCCATTATTGCTAAATTCTCTTGGCTCAGAATCACCTCTTTCACGTCTTTCTCCAGAAGATTGAGCTGAAATATCTCTATTCTTTTTGTAGTAAGTAATGAAACGGTTGAATTCTACAGAAACCATTTTCTTAATCAATTCTTCTTTAGATAAATCTTCAAGAACATTATTGATTGCTGGCAAGTAGTTGTCAATTTCGTGATCAACCTCAGTATCTTTGATTTTGTTTGCTAAGTGCAATAATTGAATTTCGCAGATTTCGATTCCAGATGGAATAGTTTTTTCAACGAATTTTTGTTTGATGATTCTCTCGATAGAAGAAATTTTACGCAACTCGCTTTTTGTAACAATTACAATAGAAGTTCCTAATTTTCCAGCTCTACCAGTACGTCCAGAACGGTGGTTGTACGTTTCGATTTCATCAGGTAATTGGTAGTTTACAACGTGTGTTACGTTGTCAACATCAATACCACGTGCGGCAACGTCAGTAGCAACAAGCATCTGAATTTGTCTTCCACGGAATGATTTCATTACACCATCACGTTGCGCTTGAGATAAATCTCCGTGTAACGCAGCGGCGCTATAACCATCTTCAATTAATTTTTCAGCGATTGCCTGCGTATCTCTTTTAGTACGGCAGAAAACTACTGAGAAAATGTCTGGATTAGCATCTGCTAATCTTTTTAAAGCCTCGTAACGGTCGCGAGCATTCACTAAATAAAATTCATGAGATACTGTAGACGAACCTGAGTTTTTAGTTCCAACAGTAATTTCCAATGGGTCACTCATGAATTGTTTTGCAATTCTAGCAACCTCCTGTGGCATAGTTGCAGAGAACAACCATGTGCTTTTTTCGTCTGGAGTATCTGATAAAATAGAACAGATATCATCATAAAATCCCATGTTCAACATTTCGTCAGCCTCATCAAGAACACAGTAATCTATGTTTTTAATGTTAACCAAACCTCTGTTGATCATGTCTTGCATTCTTCCTGGAGTAGCCACAATAATTTGTGCTCCTCTCTTAATTTCTCTTGCTTGCTCTGTAATACTAGCTCCTCCGTAAACTGCTACCACATTAATACCTTTTTCGTATTTTGAGTAGTTTTTAAGTTCGTTAGTAATCTGTAAACAAAGCTCCCTTGTTGGCGATAAAACTAATGCCTGTGTATTTCTGTTGTCAGCATCAATTTTTTGGATTAACGGAAAACCGAAAGCTGCCGTTTTCCCTGTCCCTGTCTGAGCCAACGCAACCATATCCGTGTCTTTTTCCAATAATAGGGGAATCGCCTTTTCCTGTACCTCTGACGGATTTTCAAATCCTAGATCTAAAATCGCCTTCAGTAACGATTCATTTAATCCTAATTGTTCAAATTTGTTCATATGTATTTTTAAAATAGGGTGCAAAATTACTGTTAATTATTCAGATATGCTAATGCTATTTCAAGAATTATGTATTTGTTATGATTTGATTATCAAAAAGTTATGTTTGTTGTGAAATGATTTTTTTTAAAGATTGAAGAATTTTGGAAAAAAACACGTCTTGAAATATAAATTTTGGCTTCTAAAATGTTGTATTTTAAACAATTATTTTATTGAGTTCAGAAAATCAATAAGTTGCTGCGTTGCTTTTCCGCGATGACCAATTTTATTTTTGGTTTCCAAAGGTAATTCAGCAAAGGTTTCGCCGTAATTTTCCGGCTTGAAAATTGGATCATAGCCAAAGCCTTGATTCCCAGTTTTATTTAAAGTGATTTCTCCTTTTGCAATTCCGGTAAAAAGATGCTGTTTTCCATTTAAATTCAAAGCAATAACGGTCTTGAACTGTGCATTGCGGTTCTGTTCGTCTTTTAAAGCCTCTAAAAGCTTATTCATGTTGTCGTCGGCATTTTTTTGTTCGCCCGCGTATCGTGCTGAATAAACTCCGGGTTCTCCGTTTAATGCATGAACTTCTAGTCCAGTATCATCGGCAAAGCAATCGTAACCATATTTTTCGGTTACATAATCGGCTTTCAAAATTGCATTTCCTTCAATTGTATTGGCTGTTTCCGGAATATCTTCAAGACAGCCAATATCTTCTAAACTTAATAATTGTATGGATCCGTTTAGAATGCTTTGAATTTCTCTGATTTTATTTTTATTGTTTGATGCGAAAACGAGTTTCATAATTGTTATATTTTAAAATGATTTTTTCGATATAAAAGACAAATAATCCCCCACCGGTGTAAGCGATTATATCTGACCATAAAAAGCCCTGACCCAAAACATATCTTCCGAAAAGTGTTTGTCTCAGTTCAATAATCCAAGGGGCCTGATAAAGCTGTAAAAATTCAATTCCATAGCAAATTGCTAATGAGAGAATAAAAATGTAAGTTGCTTTTTTTGTGGAAAATACAATCCTAACAAGAAAGTAAATCATTACAGCGTATAGAAAATCGCCAATCCACAAAGGGGCGAATGAAATTTTTCGGGAAATGATCCCAAGAAAAATAATTGATAAGAATAGTATAAGATATAGGGCTCTGACTTTGTTCAAATTTGATGATGAAGGTTTTTATGGAAACAAATTTACGATTTTCTAGGTTTTCCCGTTGTAAAGTTTCAAACTTTGACAAAGAGAAGAGCGCGGACAAGGGGAGAATTGTACATTTTTGGTTAGTTAGAAATACAAACACTCAAATAAGTTCCCTTTATTTTATAAATTTATCGATTCAATAAACTTCACTATCAAAAAATAACCACATGAATGCAAAAATTCTTACTCTGATTGCGGCTATGTTCTTGCTTGGGAATCAGGGTTATTCTCAAAAAGACAATTCGTTTAATATTAAAAAACAACTTGATTACTGTGCAGAACAGGCTTCAAAGACATTAAAAGTGATTCCGAATGACGGAACATCGCCTAGAACGGTTCCGAATGGAAGCAAAGAATGGAAATTCGTTGGTTATAAAGATTGGACAAGCGGATTTTGGCCTGGCGAATTATGGTATTTATACCAAGCAACCGGCGATAAGAAATGGGAAAAAGAAGCCGATAAATTCAGCCGATTTTTAACACCTTTATCGGTGAGCAAAGCGGGAGATCACGATTTAGGCTTTCAGGTTTTCAACAGTTTTGGGAACGGATATCGATTGACTAAAAACAAAGAATACAAAGAAATTATCTTAAAAACGGCCGATACATTGGCAACACTTTTTAATCCGAAGGTGGGAACAATTCAATCTTGGCCTCATAATAAAATGGGTGGGCACAATACCATTATTGACAATATGATGAATTTGGAATTGTTGTTCTGGGCTTCTAAAAATGGAGGAAGTAAAAAGTTATACGACATTGCTGTAAAACATGCCGAAACGACAATGGCAAATCATTTTAGACCAGATTATACTTCTTACCATGTTGTAATTTATGACTATGAAACGGGGAAAAAGATAAAAGGAAGAACTGCACAGGGATACAGTGATGATAGTATGTGGGCGAGAGGTCAGGCATGGGGTATTTATGGTTTTACAATGGTTTACAGAGAAACAAAAGATTCTAAATTTTTAGATTTTGCACATAAAATAGCCAGAGTTTATCTGGATAAATTAACTACAGAAGACTTGATTCCGTACTGGGATTTTAATGCGCCAGATATTCCAAATGCGCCTCGTGATGCATCTGCTGCTGCGATTGTTTCATCGGCTCTTTTAGAATTGAGTTCTTATACAAAAGATAAAAATCTGAAAAAAGAATATTTGACAAAAGCTGAAAAAATGATCGTTTCGCTTTCGGATAATTATCAAAGCCATGAAGTCAATTCGGCATTTTTGCTTCATTCGACTGGTCATAAGCCAGCTGGAAGCGAAGTAGATTGTTCTATAAATTACGCAGATTATTATTATCTTGAAGCGCTTTTAAGACTTCAAAAAATAAAATAATTAAGAAACTATGAAAAGAATAACCCAAATTTTGTCAATGATCATGATTGTGTTTTTGTTGGTGAGCTGTAAAAATGCCAAGCAAAAACTACAGGAATATGTAACAGCATACAATGCTTCGGCTAAGACTTTTAAAGCTGATAATGTTACTCTGACGACTGCAAGAGGTTATATCAACGATGATAAAATCGAATTAAGGTTTGAGACTGGCTTAGAACAAAATCAAGCAAATAAAATGGCCGGAGATATGGCATTCTCAAAATTGCTGAAAGAGATGATAAACAAAAATCAGATCCCAAAGGAATTAGTTGAAGAAGGAATTCGATTTGATGCTTATTTTTTAGCAGACGACAACACCGTTCTTTCAAAAAAGATTATTGATAAAGAATCTATTTCGGAAATATTACAATAAATAGATTTGTAGTGCCTATTTTATGACCTCTTTAGTTTTTGCTAAAGAGGTTTTTTTATTTGATGAATAGCCTTGTTTTGGTATAGTTTATTTGTAGTCAAAGGATTGTGAATTTTATTTTTTATGTGAATGTTGTTTTTGTGTTATAAGTTTGTTATGTTTGAGTTAAAAAATAACCAAAAACCTAAAAAATTATGAAAAAAATTACCCAAATCGCATTTGTATTTATTTTGATTCTAGCGCTTGCAAGTTGTAAAAACACAAAACAGAAAATCCAGGAGCATGTTAGCAATTATAACACGACAGCTTCTATAAAAGGAGGAAATGTTGTATCGACAAGTGCAAAAGCATTTTTAAATGATAGTAAAATTGAAATCAGAATTGAAACAGATTTGGAAGGAACTGAGGAAAACAAACTGGCTTATCAGGAGACTTTTCCAAGTTTGCTTGCCGAAATGATTAAAAACGACCAGATCTCTCGAGAGTTAATTGAAGAAGGAGTAAAGTTTGATGTGTACTTTATCTCTTATAATAATGTGATTCTGGCAAAACAATTAGTTGACAAAGAAGAATTGGCGGCTTTAGAAGGCTCTGAAAGTGCAGGGAATGGAAAAGAAACCGCAAAATTGTAAATGCCTGTGAAATAAAATTACGCTATTATAAATATCAAAAAAGCCTCTTTTAAAGAGGCTTTTTAATTTTAATTTCGTTTGGTAACGTTTGTTAAGTTATCTGGAAAATATAATTCTGAGAGATTTGTGAATTCATCACCTCGCATAAAGATATTGATGTCAACATCGGCAAAAGAAGTTTTTCCGGCTGCAGCCAAAAGCTCATTAGCGGAATGAAGCGTATTTTTATGAAAATGATATACGCGTTCTGATTTATCCGTGACAACCAAACCTTTCATCAGCATTTTGTTTTGAGTAGCAACGCCAGTTGGGCATTCATTATTATGACAGCGCAATGCCTGAATGCAACCCAACGAAAACATAAAACCTCTTGCACTGTTACACATATCAGCTCCTAACGCAATGGCGTGTAAAATAGAATAGCCAGAAATGATTTTGCCACTTCCAATAATTCTGATTTTGTCTCTGATATTTAGTCCGACCAATGTTTTGTTGACAAAAATCAAAGCAGGCTCAAACGGCATTCCAACTCCGTCTGCAAATTCAAGCGGTGCTGCGCCGGTTCCACCTTCGGCACCATCAACTGTAATGAAATCTGGATAAATATCTTCAGCAATCATTTCGTGGCAAATCGATTCAAATTCTGCAGTATTTCCAATACACAATTTAAATCCGATTGGTTTTCCATTCGATAAATCCCGTAATTGCTTGACGAAATGAATTAGTCCTTTTGAATCTGAAAATGCATGATGGCCAGGAGGAGAAAGAATCATCGTATGTGGTTGTACACCTCTAATTTTAGCAATCTGCTCGGTGTTTTTTCTGGCTGGAAGAACACCTCCATGACCTGGTTTTGCTCCTTGAGAAAGTTTGATTTCGATCATTTTTACATTCGGAAGATTGGCTTTTTCTGAGAATTTTTCTGGACTGAAATTTCCTTCGGCATCACGACATCCAAAATAGCCTGTACCAATTTGCCAAGTAATATCGCCACCACCTTCAAGGTGAAATTCAGTTAATCCGCCTTCTCCTGTATTTTGGTAGAAATTCCCTTTTTTTGCGCCAATATTAATGGCGCGAACGGCATGTTCGCTCAATGAACCAAAACTCATTGCAGAGACATTAAATAAAGAAGCCGAATAAGGCTGTTTGCAATCTTTTCCACCAACCAATACACGAGGTAATTCCTCGTTTACTTTTGCAGGAAAAATAGAATGTTTTATTCCTTCGTAGTTCTCTGTATTTAAGTTTAATTGCGTTCCAAACGGAGTGCTCGAATCAATATTTTTTGCCCTTTGGTATACTAAAGAACGTTGGTTTCTTGAAAAAGGTTTTCCGTCAGTAGATCTTTCGATAAAATATTGTTGAATCTCAGGTGCAATCATTTCAAATAAATATCTGAAATATCCCAAAACCGGAAAGTTCCTTAAAATAGCATGTTTTTCCTGAGATGCGTTATAAACTCCCACAATCAGCAAAAGCGGAATAATAAATACGAGTAAATAACCTCGCCCGGTGTAATAATAAATTGCAGCAACAATTAGAAACAATAAGAATCCGTAAATAAAGAATTTTTTTCTCATGTTTTTAAAAAATTAAATAGGTAATAAATGCAATAATTAGTTGAATCTTAAACGTACATAAACGTGTTTGATTCCTTTTTTGTCTGATTCTCTTTCGTCGATTTCCAGAATATCAGTTAACGATTT
Organism: Flavobacterium denitrificans DSM 15936; assembly: GCF_000425445.1. GTDB lineage: Bacteria > Bacteroidota > Bacteroidia > Flavobacteriales > Flavobacteriaceae > Flavobacterium > Flavobacterium denitrificans. The sequence goes on from NZ_KE384377.1 coordinate 246,783, forward strand.
AAGCATTGGTGTCAGTTTTGAATAACCATAATTTCGAGGATCAAATTCAGGTTTTTTCTTCACGATCAAATTGCCGACATCCCCAAGAAATGCCCAGCCATCATCATCTTCGATGTCTTCAATTGTAGATTCGATTAGTTCAATGGTTTGTTTGTCAATTTTATGAAGTGCTTTTTCAGCAGGTTTCTCAACCGGTTTTTTGGTGTCTGCAGCTACTACTTTTGGTTTTTTCTTTTGAGTTGCGCCGTCCAAAACTTCAATGTATATAAATCGGTCACAGGCAACAATAAAAGAGTTTGGCGTTTTCTTTTCTCCAATACCAATTACTTTCATGCCCGATTCGCGAAGTCTCACTGCAAGCCTTGTAAAATCGCTGTCGCTGGAAACAATGCAAAAACCGTCTAATTTTCCGGAATAAAGCAAATCCATAGCATCAATAATTAGCGCAGAATCTGACGAATTTTTTCCAACGGTATAACTATATTGCTGAATAGGAGTAATAGCATGTTCCAATAAAACGCCTTTCCATCCATTTGCATTCGGTTTTGTCCAGTCGGCATAAATTCTTTTCGTAGTGGGCGTTCCTAATTTTGCAATTTCTTCCATCATGCCTTTTACATTACTGTAAGGCACATTGTCTGCATCAATAAGAACTGCCAGTTTTAAATCTTTTGAATTGCTTAAAGGCATTTGTTAAATATTTAAAATTTAATACTCTCAAAGTTAAAATTAAAATTGGTTTTTATAAGAATTCAATGATGAATAAGTGGTTTGATGCGTACTAATTAGTTTCATTATAAATAATATTCAGTCTTTAGAAAAATAATTAAAGATAAGTTTGTCTTTTATTTAAAATCTCTCTATCTTTGTATGGAATTAATTAAGGGTGTATGTTTTCTAAAGCGTGTGAGTACGGAATAAGAGCTTCGATATTTATTGCAACCAAATCTTCGAAAGGGATTCGGGTTGGAATAAAAGACGTAGCAAAAGAAATTGATTCGCCGGAACCATTTACAGCCAAGATTATGCAGATTTTAACCAAAAGTGGCATAATTCATTCGACAAAAGGAGTAGGAGGCGGATTCGAAGTTTCGCCAGAGGCATCAAAAACAATAAAATTGATTCAGATTGTAGATGCTATTGACGGGAATAAAATATACAGCGGTTGTGGAATTGGATTGAAGGAATGCTCAGAAGAACATCCTTGTCCCTTTCATCACGAGTTCAAGAAAATAAGAGGACTGCTGTTAGAAATGCTTAAAAATACAACTTTAGAACAGCTAGCTTCTGATGTAAAATCGGGAGAATTCTTTCTTAAAACGACAAATGCGAACAATTAATATTATTAAATATCTTAAAAATGAATACAAAAACCAAAATTTCAGTATTAATCCTAATGGGATTTTTAGCAGTTACTTCTTGCGGTAAAAAAGAAACAACTCCAGCTGAACCAACAGAACCTACCGAAACATCTATTGAAGGAGAAAAAGCTCCAACAGCTGCAACTACAGAGGAAAATGTTTTAGTTATTGAAGGAAATGACCAAATGCAATTTAATGTAAATGAATTGAAAGCTGTTGCCGGAAAACCAATCAAATTAACTTTGAAACACGTTGGTAAAATTCCGAAAGAAGCAATGGGACACAATCTTGTGATTTTACAGGAAGGAACAGATCAAGCAGCTTTTGCTTTAAAAGCAAATGATGCCAAAGCAACGGATTATATTCCGGAATCTGAAAAAGCTTCAATCATTGCGCACACTAAATTAATTGGTGGTGGAGAAGAAGATACAATCGAATTTACAATTGATAAAAAAGGATCTTACCCATTTATTTGCTCTTTCCCAGGGCACGTAGCTATGATGAAAGGTGTATTAATTGTTGAGTAAATAACAAAAAGCTCCAAATGCTGTAACTGGATTTGGAGTTTTTTTAAAAACTAATAAAAGATAAAATTATCTTTTATTAAATGAAAAAAGAATGAAAAGAGAAAAAAAATTATGGCTGGTTTTTGCATTGGTAATGAGTATATCATTTGCAGTGCTGGGTTATTATGGTTATGAGATTTATCAGCAGGCACCACCTGTTCCAAAAGAAATTGTAACCGATTCTGGAAAAATTGTTTTTAGCGAAAGCGAAATTAAAGACGGACAAAATATCTGGCAGAGTATAGGAGGCCAGGAAGTGGGATCGATCTGGGGACACGGCGCCTATGTGGCCCCAGACTGGACCGCTGATTGGCTGCATAGAGAAGCCGTTTTTATCTTGGATATTTATGCTAAGAAAGATTTTAATAAAAAATATGAGGAATTGGATGCCGAAAAACAATCGGCTTTGAAAATTAGATTGCAGAAAGATGTTAGAACTAATCGTTATAATCCTGACACAGGAGTTCTTACCATTTCTGAAAATCGAGTTGCGGCTATACAAAGTTTAAGCGAATATTATAAAGGTCTTTTTACGAATGATCCTCAATTTGATAAGTTGAGAGAAGAATATGCAATTCCGAAAAACTCAATTACAGATGTTGAAAGAATGCATAAAATGAATGCCTTTTTCTTTTGGGCGACTTGGGCAACAGTTACAAATCGTCCGGGCGGAGACATTTCGTATACGCACAATTGGCCATCTGATGAATTGGTTGGAAATACCGCCACAACAGAGCTTTTAGCTTGGTCTGGAGTAAGCATAATTTTACTGATTTTGAGTGTCGGAATCTTAGTTTTCTATCATGCAAAATCGGGTGAAGAAGAAGAATTTCCACTTCCAAAAGAAGATCCGTTGATCAAACAAGGCAAAACCAAATCGATGGGATTGGTGACCAAATATTTCTGGATTGTGAGTTTGTTGATGGTTTTACAAATGGTTTTCGGAATCATCACAGCGCATTATGGTGTAGAAGGAAATGGTTTATACGGAATTCCGATTGATAAAATCCTGCCTTATGCCGTAACACGTACTTGGCATACGCAATTGGCCATTTTCTGGATTGCAACGGCTTGGCTGGCGACTGGATTGTATATTGCACCAGCAGTTTCAGGTAAAGATCCTAAATTTCAATGTTTTGGTATCAACTTTCTCTTTATTGCCTTGTTGATTATTGTTTTAGGTTCAATGGCTGGACAATGGTTTGGAGTAATGCAAAAATTAAATTTAGTTCAAAATTTCTGGTTTGGACATCAAGGCTATGAATATGTTGATTTAGGCCGTTTCTGGCAGATTTTCCTTTTAGTTGGATTGTTTTTATGGTTGGCTTTAATGATTCGTCCGTTACTTCCCGTTTTAAAGAAAAAAACAGAAGAGAAAAACTTAATCATTTTGTTCTTAGTTTCTTGTACTGCAATTGCTATGTTTTACGGAGCTGGATTAATGTGGGGAAGACAAACCAATTTAGCAATTGCCGAATATTGGAGATGGTGGGTAGTTCACCTTTGGGTTGAAGGTTTCTTTGAAGTATTTGCAACTGTTGTAATTGCGTTTCTGTTTGTTCGTTTAGGATTATTAAAAACGAAAACAGCGACTTTAAATGTGCTTTTTGCAACGATTATTTTCATGTCTGGAGGTATTTTAGGAACATTTCATCACTTGTATTTCTCAGGAACACCAACAGCAATTATGGCTTTAGGAGCTACGTTTAGTGCTTTAGAAGTTGTGCCTTTAACTTTAATTGGGTTTGAAGCGTATCAAAACTATAAAATCTCAAAATCAACACAATGGATTGCCGATTACAAATGGCCGATTTACTTTATGATTTCTGTTGCCTTTTGGAATTTCCTTGGAGCTGGAATCTTCGGATTCATTATTAATCCACCAATTGCATTGTACTATGTTCAGGGATTAAATACAACGCCTTTACATGGGCACACCGCATTGTTCGGAGTTTATGGAATGTTGGGAATTGGTTTAGTATTATTCGTACTGAGAAGTTTATATCGAAATGTAAGCTGGAATACTAAACTGCTTAAAATCACTTTCTGGTCTTTGAATATCGGATTGTTCTTAATGGCAATCTTAAGCCTTCTTCCAATTGGGGTTTGGCAGGCAATTGAAAGTATTAGTCACGGAATGTGGTACGCTCGTTCATCAGAATTAATGCAGCAACCAGCAATGATTACTTTAAAATGGCTTCGTGCTATCGGAGATTCAATTTTCGGAATCGGGTTTATCACAATGGCTTGGTTTGTATTTGAACTGACATTAAAAAATAAAAAATAAAAACAAATTTAATATTGATTAACATGGAAAATTTAAAAAACAAAACAATAGGATCATTCGTAGCTGAAGATTTTAGAACGGCTGCAGTTTTCTCTAAATATAGAATTGATTTTTGCTGCAAAGGAAACCGAACAGTTTCTGAAGTCTGCGAAAAACAGCATATAGATGCGGATACTTTATTAGAAAATGTTTTGCAAGTTGTGCAATCAGAAAACATCGGAACGATCGATTTCAATTCATGGCCATTAGATTTATTGGCAGACTATATTGAGAAAACACATCACCGTTATGTAGAAGAAAAAACAAACGTTTTGCTTCCGTTTTTAGATAAATTGTGTAAAGTTCATGGTGCCAATCATCCTGAATTATTCAAAATCAATGAATTGTTTATTGGCTGTGCAGGAGAGTTATCTCAGCACATGAAAAAAGAAGAATTGATTTTATTTCCGTTTATAAAAAGAATGGTGAAAACAAAAGACACAGATGGAGTTTTGCATCAGCCATCTTTTGGTACTGTTTCAAATCCGATTGCGATGATGATGCACGAACACGATAATGAAGGCGAACGTTTTAGAGAAATAGCTAAGTTGACCGATAATTATACGCCGCCAGCAGATGCTTGCACGACTTATAGAGTGACTTTTGCGATGCTGAAAGAGTTTGAAGCAGATTTGCACAAACATATTCATTTGGAAAACAATATTTTATTTCCAAAAGCTGTGGCTTTAGAAAAAGACTTTGTTGAAGTAGAATAAAAGGGTAATTTTAATAGTTCGAAAACATCGGTAATAATCTTGTAAGGTGATAATTATCGGTGTTTTTATTTTTTAACCATATAAGTAATATAAGTTCATTTTAGCAAATCGTATAATTTCTTGTATTGCTTATATGGTTTAAATATTTTATGTTTAAAAAGTTGCAATATGAATTCTCAAAAAGCTTGGATACTTTGCTGTTTTTTTAATTTTCTGATTGCTTGTGCTTTCGGATTATTAATGCGGTTAATGTATCTTTTCCCTTTAGATTTTTTGAACTATGGTTTTCTGCTTCATGCACATTCGCATGTTGCCATGTTAGGCTGGGTTTATTTGATCATTTATGTTTTGATTGTTCATTTTTTTATTCCGAAAGAAAAAAGTCAGAAACCAATTTATAACCGTTTATTTTGGCTGACTGAATTTTCAGTAATCGGAATGATGATTGCTTTTCCAATTCAAGGATATGCTGTGTTTTCGATTGTATTTTCAACGCTGCATATTTTGTTGAGTTATGTTTTTTGCCGTTTGGTTTGGAAAGACATTTCAAGAGATAAATCTCCATCACAAAGACTCTTATTGGTTTCGATTCTGTTTATGATTTTGTCTACTTGCGGTGTCTGGTGTCTTGGTCCTGCCGTGAGCACGTTAGGAAAACAAAGTGCTTTTTATCAGATTGCGATTCAGTTCTTTCTCCATTTTCAGTTTAATGGTTGGTTTATATTGGCAATTTTAGCTTTGTTTTTAAAACAACTTCAAAATAAAATGGATGAGGCAAAGTTTAAAAAGTTTTATTTTTTGATTATTATTTCTACAATTTTAACTATTTGCTTTCCAGTGCGATGGTTTGTCGAAAATGATATTTTGAGTTACGTCAATGGTTTAGGAGTTTTATTGCAATTAGGATCATTTATTTATTTTTATAAAATGCTCAAACCTCAAATTCATCATTTCAAAAGCACTTTAGATAAAACGACTAAAATAGTTTATGGTTTGGCTTTAGGTTCTTTGTTTTTGAAAGTCGGAATTCAATTGCTAACTCTTTTACCAAATCTGGCAGAAGTTTCACATCAAATCAGAAATTTTGTAATCGGATTTATTCATTTAGCGACTTTAGGAATCATAACTGGATTTTTGTTCGGGATTTTACTTCAGAATAAAATGCTTCCTGCCAATTCTTCATCATTGAAAATAGGAGTGAAGTGTTTTATTTCAGGATATATTTTGACAGAAGTTTTATTATTTCTGCAAGGCTGGTTTTTCTTTTTTGGAGAAGGAACTCTTCCGGGATATTTTCAAAGTATTTTGATATTTAGTATACTTTTGGTTTTGGGATTGGTTTTGATTGTGATATCTAAAATAAATTTTCTTTCCTGCAAGGTTTCAAAAACCTTGTAGGTCTTATATTTTAAATATTTAGATACCTACAAGGTTTTTGAAACCTTGCAGGAAGTCAAAATTTTCTAAATCATAAATTTATTGATAGAAGTCCGATTTAAATAAAAAACAAGAGTCAATTTATTTCTAAATCTGCTCTTGTTTTCTTAGTAATTAACCTATTTAAATATCTATATTTTTCCAGCTTCCAGATTTATTGCTTCAATTGTTTTTTCATTGTTTACGCCTAAACCTTCCTGCTGAAAAATCAATTCACCTTCTGGATTAAAAACGCTTATAATATTAGAGTGCGAAAAATCTATTGGAGAAATTTGTTTGTAATTAACAGCTAAAACGGCTGCAAACTCTCTTGTGTTTTCTTCAGACGAACGAAGAAAAATCCAAGGATCTTGATTCATTTTATTTTCAATTGCAAATGATTTTAATCTTTCAGGCGTATCTGTTTTCGGGTCTATACTGACCAAAATCAATTTGACATGTTGTTTTGTCTTTTCCTCCAGTTTTGATTCAATATCACGCATATCGGCCACTAATCTAGGGCATGCCGCTTTACAGCTTGTGTAAATCATTACCATTACGAGTACATTTCCTCTAAGCGATTTTAATTCAATGTCTTTACCATTTTGCGTTGTCCATTTTGATGGCAGATTATAAATTGATAAATCGCTAATTTCCTTTTTTGTCTCTGCTTTAACCTCTTTTTTATCTGTTTCCTTACAGCTGTAAAATGAGAATAAAATAAGAAAAGCAATTGCTGTTTTTTTCATTATAAAACTAATTTTAAATTAGATTTTTGGTTTTGTTGTACTGGCACATCTAAAGCCAAGATTTCGTGTTGAATATTGCGCTTTCAAGCTTCCTCTAAACGCGTAACGCATAAAAGCAGCATAATCCATTAAATCGGATGCGTTTACTGATCCGCTTCCGCAGAAAAGATTCTTGTCAGTGCTTTTGTCTTTTCTAGATTCTCCCGATAAAAAAATGCTGTTAAAGTCATAAGTCCATTCCCAAACTAAACCATGCATGTCATAAACTCCCCAGTAATTTTTGAAAGTTTTTCCAATCTCATTTTCATAGGTTCTCGACTTCTCATACCAAGACAGAATATATTCGTTGAATTCTTTTTTGGTACGTGCATCAATCTTTTTGGTATCTGCCATTGCTACATATTCCCATTCATCCATTGTTGCCAGACGTTTTCCTTGGCACTCGCAATATTTTTTAGCTGCAAACCAAGAAACACTTGTTACAGGCGACTTTGGTTTTGCATTTCCAAAATCAAAATCATTAGTCCAATAAGAGAGATAGCTTTTATCGGCAAAAATTCCTTTAATTTTTGATTTTTGATAAGAAGGATTTTTTTTGACAAATGCTAAAAACTCACTATTTGTAACTGGATAAATATCTATGTAAAATGACTTTACAACAACAGGTTTTTGAGAAACAGCTCCATAAAGAGGGACATAAGATCCCTCTTTTATGAATGCCATTCCTTTTTCCTGAGCCTTCATGACACTAAACACAGAGAAAAAGAGAGTTAGTATGAAAATGTATTTTTTCATGCTCAATGTTTACTGTTATCTTAACGCTTTTACCATTTCTGGTGTAATTTCCGTTTTATTATTGCCCCAGCTGCTATAGATATAGGTAAGCACATTTGCAATTTCATCATCAGATAAATTCTGAGCTGGCATTACATTGTTGTATTTTTTGCCGTTAACAGTTACTTCGCCAGTTAAACCATGTAGAATGGTTTTTATGGCACGTTTAGAATCGGCATTTAAATAATCTGATTTTGCTAAAGGAGGGAAAGTGTTTGGAATTCCTTGCCCTTCAGATTGGTGGCAAGCAAAACAAGTTGTTCCAAAGATTTCTTTACCAATTTTTATTTTCTCTTCTACAGTACGTTTTGGAACTACCGTTTTAGTAGCTACAGTACCAGGCATTTTCTGAATCGTTCCACCTTCAGGCAGATAAATACCTTCTTGAATAGTTCCAGAATAAATATTTTTATTTTCTTTTCCTTCCACTTTAAGCATTCCCAATGCACCTTTATTGAACGCTCTAAAAATAGAGTGGTCAACCAAAATAAAAGTTCCCGGAGTTTCTACTTTAAAATCTACAATAGCAGCACCACCAGCCGGAATTAAAGTAGTTTGAACATTTTTATTGACTGTGCTTCCGCCTTCAACATGTACATTGTCAAATATTTCTCCAATAACGTGGAAAGAAGAAACCAAGTTTGGCCCGCCGTTTCCAACAAACAGACGAACAGTTTCGCCTACTTTTGCAGTAAGCTCGTTTCCGTTAGTAAGTGATCCCACTTTTCCGTTAAAAACTACATAATCAGGTGTTTCTTTTACAGCTTTGTTCATGTCGAATGGTTGTAAGCCTTTTGCGCCATATTCACCTTGAGTATAAAAATCACCTTGCATTACGTAGTATTCTTTATCAACAGGAGGAAGTCCACCTTCTGGCTCAACCAAAATGAGTCCGTACATACCATTTGCAATATGCATTCCCACAGGAGCTGTTGCGCAGTGATATACATACAATCCCGGATTTATAACTTTAAAACTGAAAACTTTTTCGTGTCCTGGTGCTACAAGAGAAGAAGTCGCTCCACCGCCCGGACCAGTCACGGCATGTAAATCTATATTGTGAGGTAGTTTATTATCAGGATGGTTTTTCAAGTGAAATTCGACTTCATCGCCAACACGAGTTCTAATAAAACTTCCAGGAACAGAACCTCCAAATGTCCAATAGGTATATTTTACGCCATCAGTCATTGTACCTTCTTGTTCTTTAATTTCCATATTTAATTTTAACTTCATGGCAGGCCGTTCTCCAACCGGTTTGGGTACATGTGGTGGTGAGGTAAGTTCTGCATTCATTTCGCCTTCAGTCATAATGTCTGCATAATCTTTAGTTTCTTCTTTTTTGCAGCCTCCTAAGATAAGAAGCATACAGAATGTACTTAATAGAACATTTAGTTTACTTAGAGCTTTGTTTTTATTTTTCATAATTTATTGATTTTGTTTTAGTTGTAGTTTTATTAAAGGTAAAAAAAATATTTATTCAAAAATAAAAGATGATTTTATCTTTTATTATGATAAAAATCATGTTTAAAAATATTACGAGCTAGTTTTGAGTATTTGTAGTAATTTATGCTAAGGAAAAAACCTGTTAAATCTTTTATCTTGAATATTTTTTAATAAAAATAATTGAGGGTCTTCATTTTAAATTAATAATGATTATTTTTGCTCGCTGATTAAATTAAAAAAAGTACTACATTATATTATGGTAAAAGATTTATTCGAGAGAATTCAGGACAATAAAGGACCTTTAGGAAAATGGGCTTCTCAAGCAGAAGGTTATTATGTTTTCCCAAAGTTAGAAGGAGAGTTGGGTCCTAGGATGACTTTTCATGGAAAAAATATTTTAAACTGGAGTTTAAATGATTATTTAGGTTTAGCAAATCATCCAGAAGTTCGTCAAGCAGATACAGATGCGGCAATTCAGTTTGGTGCAGCTTATCCAATGGGAGCTCGTATGATGTCTGGACACACTACGTACCACGAACAATTAGAAAATGAATTAGCTGAATTCGTAATGAAAGAATCTGCTTATTTGTTGAATTTTGGTTACCAAGGAATGGTTTCTATCATTGATGCTTTGGTTACTAAAAATGACATTATTGTTTATGATGTAGATTCACATGCTTGTATCATTGATGGTGTTCGTTTGCACATGGGTAAACGTTTCACATACAAACACAATGATCTTGAAAGTATGGAGAAAAACTTGCAGCGTGCTACAAAAATGGCTGAAGAAACTGGTGGAGGTATTTTATTTATCACTGAAGGAGTTTTTGGAATGCGCGGACAGCAAGGAAAATTGAAAGAAATTGTTGCAATGAAGGAAAAATACAATTTCCGTTTGTTGGTAGATGATGCACACGGTTTTGGAACACTTGGTAAAACAGGTGCTGGAGCAGGTGAGGAGCAAGGAGTTCAAGATCAAATTGATGTTTACTTCTCTACTTTTGCAAAATCTATGGCTAATATCGGTGCTTTTGTAGCGGCTGATAAAACGGTTATTGACTATTTAAAATACAACTTGCGTTCTCAAATGTTTGCAAAAGCATTGCCAATGATTCAAACAATTGGTTCTTTGAAGCGTTTAGAGTTGTTGCGTAAATCTTCGGCAATTAAAGATAAACTTTGGGAAAACGTGAATGCATTGCAAAGCGGTCTTAAAGAAAAAGGATTTAATATTGGAGATACAAATACTTGTATTACGCCAGTTTATTTAGAAGGAAGCATTCCTGAAGCAATGGTAATGGTAAACGATTTAAGAGAAAACTACGGTATTTTCCTTTCGATTGTTGTTTATCCAGTTATTCCAAAAGGAATTATTTTGTTGAGAATGATTCCAACTGCTTCTCATACACTTGCTGATATTGAAGAAACATTAACTGCTTTCGAAGCAATTCGCGAGAAATTAGTTAACGGAACTTATAAAGAAATTGCTGAACGTACAACTGTTGACGTTTCGTAATTACGAATAAAAATAGATTCTCTTAAGTGGGAATTATGTAAAAAAATCCATTTGTTATACGAATGGATTTTTTTTATTTGGACTAACTTTATTTCATAATCAACAAAATAAAAATAACGAATTATGAAAAGAGTATTAGCAATAACGACACTTGTTTTAACAGTTCTTATTTCCTGTAAAAAAGCAACCGATACTGAACCAGTTCAAATTGAACCAAAAGCGCCAAAAGATGCCGAATTAGTAGAACCAGCTGGCGATCAATGTTATGCTTCAAGACAAAATGGAAATGTAGTGTTGATAAGTTTTAATGTGAATTCACATCAAGAAGTTAACGGAAAACTAAGTTACAATTTAACCGGGAAAGATAAAAACGATGGAACTTTAGTAGGCAACATGAAAGGTGATACTTTAATTGGAGATTATACGTTTTTGTCTGAAGGAGTTTCATCTGTTAGAGAAGTTGTTTTTCTGCAAAAAGACGGCGCTTTAATTGAAGGATACGGTGATGTGGTTTCGACAAATGATAGAGTTACCTTTAAAGATAAATCAAAATTAAAATTTGATGCAAAAAATACATTGACTAAAGTTGATTGTAAAGTAGAATAAATAAAGTTTTTATATAATGAAAAATCCATTCGTTTTGGGGCGAATGGATTTTTTATTTTTAAAACTGAACACTAAAAACTTTTCACTGAATACTTTTTACAAATTCTTCAAATAAGTCTTTCTTTGGCAGTGAATTATCGGGTCAAAATTTTTCCAAAGTAAATGAATTGCATTGTTCTCCAATAATTCGGGAGTTCGGATGCAGTTTCTGATTCCTTTTTCTGAAAAAGTCTTGTAATATTCATCAAAAATAAGCGCTGTTACACCTTTGTTCTGATAATCAGGGTGTACTCCGATCAAGTAAAAAACAACATCCTTACTGTGTTTTCTCGCTTTAAGAAGATGTAAAAAACCAAAAGGAAATAATTTTCCTTTTATTTTTTGCAATGCTTCTGTAAAACTTGGCATTACAATACTGAAAGCAATCAAATTATCATTTTTATCAACAACAAATTTGATGTACTCCGGATTTATAAAGCTGATGTATTTCTTTTTAAAATATTCTTTTTGAATGTCGGAAATAGCAACGAAAGAAGCTAGTTTTTCATAAGATTCATTGAACAAATCAAACATTTTGTCTACGTGAGGCATTATGTCTTTTGTTTTAGTGAAAGTTAGCGTTTTCAGTTCATATCGTTTTTTGATTAACGCTGTTGCTTTCTGAAAAAACTCTGGTTTTACATTTGAAAAAGGAAAAATACTTTCTATATATTGTTTTTCAACCTGAAAACCTAGCTCTTCAAAATGTGTAACATAATAGGGGTGATTGTACCAGGTAATCATAGTTCCAATTTGATCATAGCCTTCAGTCAAAACGCCTACTTTGTCTAAATTAGAAAAACCCATCGGGCCTTCGGCATGTTCTAGATTGTGTTTTCTTCCTAATTCGTACACTTTTTCAAGCAATGCTTTTGTTACCTCAATATCATCAATAACGTCAAACCATCCAAAACGTACCTTTCTTTTATGCTGATTATTGACTTCAGACCAATTGATAATAGCTGTGATGCGCCCAACGAGTTCGTTGTTTTTGTAAGCCATATAAAAATAAGCTTCAGCATTGTCAAAAGCTGGGTTTTTGGTTTTGTCGAAAGATTCAAGTTCGTCAGCAATAATAGGGGGAACCCAATAAGGATTGTCCTTATAAAGTGAAAATGGGAATTTTATATATTCGGTTAATTCTTTTTTTGTTTTGGCTTCTTTTATTGTGATCATTAAGTTGGAGTATAAGTTTCTCTTTTTTGTAGAGACTTAGTTATAAAATTTATTCGTATTTAGATTTTCGTTTTCTTTCTTTTTCCTGATAATCGATTTGCTTTTCATTATCAGAATTCTTGTCTGCTTTTTCTTTGTTTTTAGTGGCGATCAATTTGTCTTTATACCAGCCATCATAACGCCAAGAAACGCCTATTCCACCATATAAAATGGAAGGGGTGTTTTTGAAGTTTGTGCTTATAGACGCATCAACCTGCATATTGGATGAAAGCAAATAAGCGGCGCCGCCACGTAAAATAGCATCGCTGTAAAAATCGCTTTTGTATCCTTGGTTTTCAATAAAACCAGACCATTTATCGTTAAATCCGTGCGTCAAAGTTAATACATATCCGTAACTTGGATAATCGGTTCCAATATAATCTGCAATAATATTAGTTACAAAAACCCATCTACCGCCTCCAAATAAGTTTTGGGTAACCAAAGCTACTTTAGGAGAAATCGCTCCGTCTGCTGAAAAATAATACGGATTATCTGCACCAACAAAGTTTGCTCCTGCAAATATAGAAACTGCCGGGATTAATTCACGCCAATTAAACGCATGATTGGCTTTGTAACTGTAAATATTGGCTTCTCTTTTATAATTTTTGTAAGGATCGTAAATTAAATATTTGGCTCCTAAAACAGTTTGTCTGAAATCATTTTTTTTGTAGCTAGTATATGGAGTGTCAAAGTTTTCCATTTGATATTGCACATCAAGAACAAATTCTAATTGTTCAAGAAAAGCACCATATCGAAGTGTGAAGTCTGTTCCGAAACCGTTGGCATCATAATCTAATAAATCGTGTTTTTCCTTGATTCCATAAATACCAAGTTCTGCCTGAATTACTGATTTTCCAACAGCATAAGCCGACATGGTTTCGCCAGGACGGTTAGAGTTTATGACATCAGTATATTGTCCGAAAAAGAAATGGGGCACAAAAAAAAGAGCTGTGATAAATAATTTTTTAATTTTTAACATAAATGTATTTTTGGATTAAAAAGTTATAACGCATTTCAAATGTACTATATTTTATTATTTATTTAAGATTGATATTTTAATTTTAAACAGCGGATTTATTAATTTTGGCAAAAATTATATAGTTATGCAAGAAGCATCTTTTACAAATTTGTTTAAAACGATAATGTGGATCATTGCGTTTTATTATATTTTTAAATTTTTAGCTAGAATCTTTTTGCCTGTATTGGTAAAAAAAGCGGTTGAAAAAGCAGGTGAAAATTTTCAGAGACAACAACAATATAGTCAAGACAACTCTTGGCAAAGAACTCAAAATAACAACAACGATGAGATAATCATCAACACTGCGAATGCAAAAAATCCTCGCGAAACCAAAAAAGTGGGTGATTATGTTGATTACGAAGAAATAGATTAAGTTTGTATCCTGATAAAATAGGATTCATCATTTAACCAAACCTGCCAAAATTGAAAATAGTAAATAAGTTCATTCCGCACGCCCTTGTAGTATTGGGCTTTATTCTCGTTTCATTAATTTATTTTTATCCCGTTCTGCAAGGAAAACAAATTTTCCAGTCAGATATTGCTCAATATACCGGAATGGCAAAAGAGCAAAACGACTTTAGAGCTGCGGAACATGCGGAACCTTATTGGACCAATTCTGCTTTTGGCGGAATGCCGACTTATCAGTTAGGTGCAAATTATCCATACGATTTTGTGGGGAAAATTGATGACGTTTTGCGTTTTCTTCCTCGCCCTGCAGATTATCTGTTTCTTTATTTCTTAGGTTTTTACGGATTGTTATTAGTTTTAAAGACCGATCCTTTAAAAGCTTTTATTGGAGCAATTGCGTTTGGTTTTTCAACTTACTTGATTATCATACTTGGTGTTGGTCATAATGCAAAAGCACACGCTATTGCCTACATGCCGTTAGTTATTGCCGGATTTATACTCGTTTTTCAAAAAAAATACATTTGGGGAGGACTGCTCACCATGTTTGCTGTGGCGCTTGAAGTGAATGCAAATCACTTCCAGATGACCTATTATCTGTTAATTTTCTTATTGATACTATCAGGTTATTATGCTTTTACTTTTGTAAAAGATAAAGAATATAAGCCACTATTAATTGCTATTGGAACATTGGCTGTATCCGGAATTTTTGCTATTGGTGCTAACGCAACAAACTTATTAGCAACGAGTGAATATGCTAAATTTAGTACAAGAAGCAACAGCGAATTGACTTTTAATCCTGACGGAACTAAAAAAGAAAACGAAAATGCTTTAAGTAGAGATTATATCACAGAATACAGTTACGGAATTGCGGAAAGTTTCAATCTAATTGCACCAAGACTTTTTGGAGGTTCAAATCATGAAAATGTAGGTACAGACAGCAGAATGTATTCTTTTATGATTGAGCATGGAGTTCCAACTACTGATGCAGAAAATTTTGTATCTGGAATGCCAACATATTGGGGTGATCAGCCTATTGTAGCTGCGCCAGCATATATTGGTGCTGTGGTTTTCTTTTTGGCTGTTTTAGCCTTGTTTATTGATGACAGAAAAATAAAATATGTATTCCTTTCAGGAGCACTAGTTTCATTGATACTTTCATGGGGTAAAAATTTCGCTTTATTAACCGACTTTTTTATTGATTACGTGCCAATGTACGATAAGTTTAGGGCGGTTTCCTCAATTCAGGTTGTTCTTGAATTATGCATGCCAGTTCTCGCAGTTATGGGAATTCAGTCTTTCTTTAAAGCGAAAGACGAGCCGAAGACACAACAAAAAGCACTTATACAAACAGGAGTTTTTGGTTTGGGCGTTATTTTGATTTTGGTAATTGCTAAAGGTTTCTTCCATTTTTCAGGAAGTAGTGACAATTATTTCATGGAGACTTACGGACCAGATTTTGTTGATGCTCTGAAAGAAGACAGAATGTCTCTGTATTCAGCTGATTTGCTTCGCTCTGGATTCTTTATAGTAGTTACCTTTGGCGTTTTATGGTTGTTTATCAAAAACAAATTTTCGCAAACTACAGCATTAATTATTGTTGCTGTTTTAATGATTTTTGATTTGTTTTTTGTTGATAAAAAATACGTTTCTGCTAAAGATTTTGTAAGCCCAGTCCAAATTGCTGCACCGTTTCAGGAAACTCCAGCCGATGCTAAGATTTTAGAAGATACTACGCATTATAGAGTTTTTGAAGTAAGCGGAAATATGTCAAGTGCACGTGCATCTTATTTCCATAATTCTATTGGAGGTTATCATGCTGCGAAGCCAAGAAGAATTCAACAGCTTTTTGATTATCAAATCGCTAAGAATAATCTTGAAGTGCTTAATATGCTTAATGTTAAGTATGTAATCCAAACAGATAAAGAAGGAAAAGAAATTCCAACAATAAATCCTGATGCTAACGGAAACGCATGGTTTGTAAGTTCAGTAAAACTTGTAAACAAGGCGGATGATGTTATGAAAGCTTTGGATCATATCGATACTAAAAAAGTTGCTGTTTTCAATGTTCATGAGCATGAAGCTAAATTCCAAAATGCTCGCATGAAAAAAGCTTGGGATACAACTGGTACAATTAAAGTGGTTCAATACAAGCCAAATTATATCAAGTATCAAGCTAACAATATAAAAGATGGTTTGGCTGTTTTTTCTGAAATATATTACAAAAACGGATGGAACGCATATATTGATGGTAAGCCAGCAGATCATTTTCCAGTTGATTATGTTTTACGAGCAATGGAAGTTCCCGGAGGAACTAAAACTA
This sequence comes from Flavobacterium denitrificans DSM 15936, assembly GCF_000425445.1. GTDB lineage: Bacteria > Bacteroidota > Bacteroidia > Flavobacteriales > Flavobacteriaceae > Flavobacterium > Flavobacterium denitrificans. The sequence continues at coordinate 263,316 of NZ_KE384377.1, forward strand.
TAGAGTTTAAATTTGAGCCTCAAGTGATTAAAACTGGAGGGACAATTACGTTAATAAGTTCAATTGGAATGTTGTTGCTTTTAGGGGTAGGAATTTATTTTGAAAGCAGAAAAAATAGTTCAAAAAGCGAACTGAAAGATTAAGTTTTTAGATAAAAGTCTCAAAAATTATTAAAATAGTTTTCTTGGCTATTTTTGATTTATTCGTTTTCATTTTTTGTGGTATTTTCATGATGGGGTATGATGATTCTTATTCAGAGACTCAAGGAGAATATTTTAGTTTTTCAAACATGAAAATGGAATACAAAATTGTTTGGGGATTTTATAATTTTTGGATTGTTTTGAATTGCATACTTTTATCTTATGTTCTATTTAAACTTTATAAAAGATTTATTTTAAAATAATTTATGGAGAAGAAAAAAACATTATTTGTGAAGTAAATCAAAATGATACAGAGCAAGAAAGAAAAAATGAAATGAAGTCGTTATCTTATCTAGAAAGGTTAGAAAGATTAATGATACTTATTGAAGTCTCATATACATTAAAGAAAGTAAATAGAATCGCGCTTGGAAAAGCTTTTTAATTCATTTTCTTAAAATATTAACCCTATTATTTCCTTGGAACAAAAAAAGCTCTTAATAATTACCTATTACTTTCCGCCAGCAGGAGGGCCAGGCGTGCAACGTTGGTTGAAATTTACAAAATATCTGCCTGAATTTGATATTCAGCCGATTGTTTATATTCCTGAAAACCCCACTTATCCAATTGTTGATGAAGGTTTGGTGAGAGAAATTTCGGATAAAGTAGTTATTCTTAAAAATAAAATATGGGAGCCTTATCAATTGGCTTCTGTATTTTCGAAAAATAAAACCAAGAAAATCAGTTCTGGAATTTTCCCACATAAAAAAAAGCAAACATTTTTGGATAAGACTTTTCTTTGGGTTAGAGGAAATCTTTTTATTCCAGATGCTCGTGTTTTTTGGGTAAAACCATCAGTTTCTTATTTAGAAAAATACATTCAGGAAAATAATATTGATACGATTGTAACTTCTGGACCTCCGCATAGTCTGCACTTAATTGGTTTAGAATTACAAAAGAAATTAAAAGTAAAATGGTTTGCTGATTTTCGTGATCCTTGGACAACTATTGGTTATCATAAAGCGCTTCGTTTATCTTCTTATGCTGAAAAAAAACATAAAAGTTTAGAGCATAAAGTGCTTAATTCAGCAGATGAAATTATCGTAACAAGTAAAACTACTAAAGCCGAATTTGAAGCAATTACCAAGAAACCTATTACGGTAATTACAAACGGTTATGATATAGAAGCAGTTGAAAAACAGACATTAGATACTAAATTTACTTTAGCTCATATCGGTTCTTTTCTGTCCGATAGAAATCCGCCATTTTTATGGGAGGTTTTTGTGGAATTGCTTCAAGAAGTTCCTGAGTTTAAAACACACTTAGAAATTAAGCTAATTGGAGCTGTAAGTCAGGAAGTTTTAGATGCAATAGAAGAAAATAAGCTAAAAGATTATTTAAATTTAGTTGGTTACGTTTCTCATAAAGAAGCGGTTGAACATCAAAGGAAGTCTCAGGTTTTGCTTTTGATTGAAATTAATTCAGAAGATACAAAAAGCATTATTCCGGGAAAATTGTTTGAATACATGGTCTCAAATCGCCCAATTGTTGCGATCGGGCCAAATGGTTCTGACTTCGCAGATATAGTTACACAGACAAATACTGGAGTATTTTTTGATTATTCTGAAAAAGCGAAATTAAAAAGTGTAATTTTGGACTTTTATAATCAATTTTTGGAAGGAAAATTGCAATCGCATGGAATTGGTTTACAGCAATATTCGCGAAAAAACCTAACAAAACAGTTAGCAGACCTGATTAAAAAGTAATTCAAAAAATTTATCCCGAAAAGTCGGGACTACATCTAAACTCAAGAAATGGGTATTGTCTTAAACCAATCTTTTAAAAATACAATTATAACCTATATTGGTTTCGCAATTGGAGCCATTAACACACTTTACTTGTATCCAGTTTTTTTGGGTGCAACTTATTATGCATTAACAAATTATATTACATCGGCCGCAAATGTTATTATGCCTTTGTTTGCTATTGGAATGCAGAATACGTTGGTCAAGTTTTATTCGCAGTATGATACAGAAGAAAAACGTGAACAATTTTTATCCTTTACTGCTTTATTCCCTATTTTGATGTGTATTCCATTGGGAATTATCGGAATCTTCTTCTTTGATGATATCACCGCTTTTGTTTCCAAAGAAAATCCTGTGGTAAAAGAATTTATGTATTTAATTCCGTTTATAGGGATTTGTATGGCCTATTTTGAGATTTTCTATGCTTGGGCGAGAGTTCATATGCATTCTGTTTTTGGTAATTTTATTAAAGAAGTTGGTTTGAGGTTGCTTTCGACAGTTGCATTGATTGGTTTGTATTTTAAATGGATTTCACTTGTTGGATTTGTGTATATAACAGCTGGAATCTACTTTTTTGCATTTTTGATCACGATGTTTTATGCGTTTTATATCAAAAGACCAAATTTCCAAATTACGATTCCAGAAAACGTAAAAGCGGTTATGGAATATACATTTTACATTATCTTGTCAGGAAGCGTTGCCAATTTGCTTTTAGATGGAGACAAGCTGATGCTGAATCAGTACATGAAAATTGAGAATATCGCTTATTATTCTGTTGCGACATATATTGCTTTGGTAATTTCGGTTCCGAGCCGTGCTATGCATCAAATTGTATATCCAATTACTGCAAAATTGATGCACGAAAACAAGCACGACGAATTAAATTCCCTTTATAAAAAAACCTCTATCAACTTGCAAATGGTAGGCGGATTTGTAATGTTGTGCATATTTGTAAATATACACCAGCTTTACGAATTGGTTCCCAAAGAGTATAGTGGCGGAATCTCGGTAGTATTCATGATTGGATTATCAAAATATTTTGACTTGATTTTAGGTAACAATAATGCGATTATTTTTAATACTAAATATTACCGAATGGTATTGTATTTAGGTTTGATGCTTGTCGTTTTGACTGTAATCTTAAATATGATTTTTATTCCGATTTTTGGAATTTTCGGATCTGCTTTTGCTACTTTATTGTCTATCACACTATATAGCTTGGCAAAATTGCTTTTTGTTGTTAAAAAGCTTCATTTGTATCCTTTTACAAAAGAAACCATCTATTCGGCGTTATTGACATTTGCTTTATTCTTGTTATTTTATTTTTGGGAATTTCCATTTTTTCAGTTAATCAGTATTGCTTTAAAATCAATTTTAGTAACTATTTTGTATGTGTATCTGAATTACAAATTCAATATTTCCCCTGAAATCAATAAGGTAATTGATTCTATTTTCAAAAAAATAGGAATCAAAATTTAATTTTCAAATAAAGACATCCTATGCCCCTTTAGCCAGTATAATTAATAATTACTGACTTTTTTATCCATATCTGTTGTATTTGATTTTAAGAAATTGAGATAACATAAAAAAAATGAAAATTTTAAAGTGCTTTAATATTTGAAATATATTAGTTAAGATATTGATAGTTAGTGGTTAACTTTTAAATTTTAACAGTGTTTTACTTTGCAGTTAATTTTATTAAAACTAACTTTAGCTAAGAATTCAGCAATACTTTGTTAAGATTGACGAAAGATATCAGTCATAAAACAATAAAATTCAGTGTTGCGATGTTCTATTGAGATTGAAATGCTTTTCAGGTACTGAAAAGTGTTAAGTAGTTGTATTAGTATAAATTAATATTTCAAATTAATTAATGATTATGAAAGGCAATCCACTTAGTCAAGAACAAAGTTTACAAGTATTTTCCAACATGATCTCAAACAAAGTTCATAATGGATTTACTCTAGAAGAGAGAAATGATGAATTGCTTTTTGCAGTACTTTCAAAAGGCGGAAAAGCAGTAAATCATGGTTTGAATTTTATTATTTTTTGCTTGACTTTAGGATTGTGGTCGTTTGCATGGCTATATCTTACTTTAGAAGCTTCAAAGCAGAAAAAAATATTAGTTGCCATCGATGAAGATGGTGTTCCTTTTGAAGAAAGATGTTTAGTCGCTTAGTTGTGCTATAGGCTTTATGCCATAAGTTATAAGCAGAAGTAACTTAAAAAAAAACAGCCATTAAAATGGCTGTTTTTTTATACCTAAATACGAAAACTAAAAAAACTTAGTCCGATCTATCGGGATGGTAGCTTAGTGTCTCATAAGCTCTTTTAAAGCTTGTCTTTTAAATAAATTCCTGTTACCGATTTTTTTACTTTTGCAATATCTTCCGGAGTTCCAGTTGCTAATAAATGACCTCCATTTTCACCACCTTCAGGGCCGAGATCAATAATCCAGTCGGCGCATTTGATTAGGTCTAGATTATGCTCAATCACAATTATAGAATGTCCTTTTTCTATCAAAGCATCAAACGAAGCTAATAATTTTTTGATATCATGAAAATGAAGTCCAGTTGTTGGCTCATCAAATACAAATAAAGCTTTGTCTTTTGTCGCACCTTTTACCAAAAACGAAGCGAGTTTGATGCGTTGTGCCTCACCACCAGAAAGAGTAGAAGAAGATTGCCCCAATTGAACATATCCTAAACCAACATCCTGTAGAGGTTGCAATTTTTGAGTGATTTTAGGTTGTTTGTTTTTTTCAAAAAATGCAATGGCATCATCAATAGTCATGGTCAGAATATCGTTGATGTTTTGATTGTCAAAAGTAACTTCCAAAATCTCCTTTTTGAATCTTTTTCCGCCACAAGTTTCGCATGGTAAAGAAACATCGGCCATGAAGACCATTTCAACGTTTATCGAGCCTTCTCCTTTGCAAGTTTCACAACGGCCTCCGTCAACATTAAAAGAGAAATGTTTGGCCTGATAGCCTCTTATTTTCGATAGTTTTTCTTTTGCATACAAATCGCGAATGTCATCATACGCTTTAATGTAAGTTACAGGATTTGATCGTGAACTTCTTCCAATCGGATTTTGATCGACGTATTCAATATGTTTGATTTGAGAGAAAGAGCCTTTTATTTCACTGAATTGACCCGCTTTTTCAGAAGCGCTTTCAAGTTTTTTCTGCATGGCAGGAAATAAGATTTTCTTGATCAAAGTACTTTTTCCACTTCCAGAAACTCCTGTAACAACAGTTAAAACATCCAGTGGGAAAGTAACATCAATATTCTTCAGATTGTTTTCTCTAGCGCCAATTATATCAATATGATTTTTGAATTTTCGTCTTCTTTTTGGAACCGAAATTTCTAGATCACCGTTTAAATATTTTGAAGTAAGCGAATCTGATTTAAGGATTTCAGGATAAGTGCCTTGAGCTACCAGTTTTCCTCCAAAAGTTCCCGCTTCGGGACCAATATCAATAATCATATCGGCCGCTTTCATGATATCTTCATCATGTTCAACAACTATTACGGTGTTTCCTAAATCACGTAGCGAAAGCAAAACTTTAATCAGTCGCTCAGAATCTTTTGGATGAAGGCCTATACTTGGTTCATCTAAAATATACATAGAACCAACCAAGCTGCTTCCTAACGAAGTTGCAAGATTAATACGTTGCGATTCTCCACCGGAAAGTGTAGACGAATTTCGGTTTAGAGTCAAATAATCCAAACCAACTTCTGTCAAAAATGACAAACGATTGTTGATTTCGACCATCAAACGTTTTGCTATTTGCGCTTCATAGACGTTTAAATCAATATTTTTGAAAAAAGTAACCAAATGTCTAATCGGTAGATCGACTAATTCAGAAACTGTTTTGCCATTGATTTTTACATATGAAGCTTCTTCGCGAAGACGTTTTCCGCGACAGGCGTGGCATTTTGTTTTTCCGCGGTAACGTGACAACATTACGCGATTTTGTATCTTATAATTCTTTTCTTCCAATTCTCGGAAGAAATCATTTAATCCTTGAAAATACTGATTTCCTTTCCAAATCAAATCTTTTTGCTCTTCAGTTAATTGGAAATAAGGCTTATGAATTGGAAAATCAAACTTGTACGCATGTTTTACAAATTCATCTTTATACCAACTCATACTTTCGCCGCGCCATGGATAAATTGCGCTTTCAAAAACAGATAGAGAAGTATTTGGAACTACTAAATCGGCATCAATTCCTATTATATTTCCGTAACCTTCACAAACCGGACAAGCGCCGTATGGGTTGTTAAAACTGAATAAATGAACATTTGGCTCTAAGAAAGTAATGCCATCTAATTCAAAATTATTTGAATATGAAAAACGTTTTTCTGTACCTAATTCCTGTAGAAAACAAATTCCTTTTCCTTCAAAAAAAGCAGTTTGTACCGCATCTGCAAGTCGATTGTAGAATTCTTCTTCCTCTTTGACAACAATCCTGTCAATAATCAACAAAATATCTTTATTGTCCAGTGAATGCATTTCAGAAGCTGTAAAATCATCCAGACGAACCATTTCGTTGTCAACTAGAATACGCGCAAAACCTTGTTGTAAAAGTACTTTAAGTTTGTCTTCAAGCTGTCGCCCTTCTTCTAAATGAATGGGAGCCAATAAAAGCCATTTACTGTCGATTTCTAGTGTTTTTACATCAGAAATAACATCAGTTACGGTGTTTTTTTTGACTTCTTGTCCTGAAACTGGAGAAAAAGTACGGCCAATTCTGGCATATAAAAGTTTGATATAATCGTAGATTTCTGTAGATGTTCCAACAGTAGAGCGGGCGTTGGTGGTGTTTACCTTTTGCTCAATTGCAATCGCCGGCGCTATACCTTTAATATATTCAACTTTTGGTTTATCCAAACGTCCCAAAAATTGACGTGCGTATGACGATAAACTTTCGACATAACGACGCTGCCCTTCAGCATATAAAGTGTCAAATGCCAAACTGGATTTGCCTGATCCTGAAAGCCCTGTAATCACCACAAGTTTGTTTCGCGGAATCGCAACATCTACATTTTTTAAATTATGTACTTGTGCACCTTTTATGATGATATTTTGCTTTGGGTCGAGTGTAGAAAGATCAATTTGCATAAAAAAAGTCAATTTTTACAAAAGTAATCAATTCTTTGGAGAGTTTTGTTAAGGTTATTGTTCCAAATCTTAACAGAATTACCATATTAGATCTTGGAAATTAGATATTGAAATAATGGCGCAAATTGATCATGATTCGTTTCCCGTGGTTGAAACCACGGGCTATATTTGAATATATTTGAGAAATGCTTTGAAAACATAGCCTGCGGTTTCAACCGCAGGGACACCGTGGATGATTACAACGCGTTTCCCGTAATTGAAACCACGGTCTATATTTGAATATGATTAGGAAAAGTTTGGAAAACATAGCCTGCGGTTTTAACTGTAGGAACGCAATATATGATTGTAATTTTGAAAAAAGCATTGTTTCAATAGTAAAATATCCTATTTTAGAACTGTTTTTATAATAAATTAATACTTTACTGGAATTGAAGACAAAACTTTCTGCCCTTTTTCTTTTAATGAGTTTATTCTCGTTTGCACAAGAGTTTCCTCCAATTGTAAAATATTCGGCTTCAGTTTATGGCGCTGGAAATCAAAGTTGGATGATTTCGCAAGATGATGAGAACTATTTGTATTTTGCAAATAATGACGGACTTTTGGAATATAATGGTACAAATTGGCAATTGTATCCGGCGCCAAACGAAACGATTCTACGTTCTGTAAAAGTGATTGGAAATAAGATTTATACTGGAACATATATGAATTTTGGCTATTGGACTAGAAAATCGGATGGGAAGCTAAAATATACTTCATTAAGTGACAAGATAAAAGGAAAGATTCTCGACGATGAGCAATTTTGGAACATATTAAAGTATGATCAATGGATTTTGTTTCAGTCGTTAAACCGCATTTATATTTACGATACAAAGACGGGACAATTCAAAATAATCGCTCCGAAAAATGGTGTTGTAAAATCATTTGCTCCAAAAAATGCAATTTATTTTCAGACTTCGAAGGAAGGCCTTTTTGAAATTGAAAGTGGCAAAGCCAAATTGGTTTCAGACCATCCAATTCTTAAAAAATTTACAATTGCCAATATTTTTACAACCGATGAAGGACTGTTGCTTCAAACACAGCTCGACGGAATGTATAAACTTGTTGGGAATACTTTAACGCGTTTTGTTACCGATGTTGATTCAGAATTAAAATCGAGTTTTGTTTACAGCAGTCAGCGTCTTCAAGATGGAAGTTTTGCTTTAGGAACGGTTTCAAATGGAATTTTTATTTTGTCAGATAAAGGAAAATTAAAATATCATCTTTCGCAAAGCAAAGGTTTGAGCAATAATACGGCTTTGTCGCTTTTTGAAGATAAAGATCAAAATTTATGGGCTGGACTTGACAACGGAATTAATTGTATCAATATGCAGTCACCCGTTCATAGTTTCACAGATGATTCGGGGGTTTTGGGAACCGTTTACGCGTCAGCGGTTTATAAGGGTATTTTATACATTGGGACAAATCAAGGGCTTTTTTGCAGAGCGCTTCAAAGCAACAGTGATTTTAAATTCATAAATGGAACAAAAGGGCAGGTTTGGTCACTTTTTGTATATGAGGACACGTTATTTTGCGGACATGATTCAGGAACTTTTGTAGTGACAAATGATACGGCTAGAAGTATTTTTTCGGCTTCCGGAACTTGGAAGTTTGAGCCTTCTCCAAATAATAAAAATTTATTGCTCCAAGGAAATTATTACGGAATTTCGGTTTTAGAGAAAATCAATAATCAGTGGGTATTTCGAAATAAAATTCAAGGATTCGATTATTCTTCGCGCTATTTTGAAATTGCAAACCGTTCAGAAATTTATATAAGCCACGAATACAAAGGGATTTTCAGATTAAACCTGGACAATTCATTACAAAAAACGGATGGTTTTTACACCTATAAATCACCTAAAAATGGTACGCGTGCAAGTTTGACCAAATTCAATAGTGCAATTTATTACGCTTACAAAGACGGAATTTTCAAGTTGAATTCTAAAACGAAACAATTTGAAAAAGACGCTCTTTTGAGTTCAATTTTTGAAAAAGACGAATATACTTCAGGCAAATTAATTACAGATAAATCGAATAAAATTTGGCTTTTCTCTAAAAATTATATCCATTATTTCTCGGCGAGCAAACTCAGCAATCAGTTAAAACAAAACGTAATCCCAATTCCGGCATCTTTGACCAATTCAATGCTTGGATATGAAAATATTACTCAAATTTCTAAAGCAACTTATTTAATAGGTACAACAGATGGTTATTATACCTTAAATATTGATGATCTGGTTTTTAAGAATTATAAAGTTTACATCACGGATATTGCCATAAATAAGCAAAATGAAGTTTTGAAAGATGTTGCCATTGAAGAAGAAGGAAGTTTTCATTCGAATGACAATAATATCACATTAAATTATACGGTTCCGGAATACAATAAATACATCAATACAGAATATCAATATTTATTGGAAGGTTTTCAGAATGAATGGAGCGAGTGGAGTACAAAAGCGACGGTGAATTTCAAAAATCTGTCTCCAGGAAAATATACGTTTAAGGTTAGAGCAAAGTACGCCAATACCATTCTTGAAAATACTGCAGTATATACTTTTGTAGTTTTGAAACCTTGGTATTTAACCAATCTAGCTGTTTTTATTTATTTTCTTCTGATGTTGGCAATCGCTTATTTTATTAATAAAGCGTACCGAAATTATTATCAGAAGCAAAAAGAAAAATTAATTGAAGAAAATAATCTTTTGCTGGAAATAAAAGAATTGGAAAATGAACAGCAATTGATGAAGCTCAGAAACGAACAGCTTTCACAAGATGTTGATATGAAGAGCAGAGAATTGGCAGTTTCTACAATGAGCTTGAACAGCAAAAATGAATTGCTTGCTTTTATTAAAGAAGATTTGCAAAAAACGGGTGAAGGCAAAAACATCAAATCGGTTATTAGTACGATTAACAAAAATATTACCGAAGAAGATTCTTGGAATGTTTTCAAAGAAGCTTTTGATAACGCCGACAAAGATTTCTTAAAACGTATCAAACAACTTCATCCTTTATTGACTCCAAATGATCTTCGTTTGTGTGCTTATCTTCGATTAAATCTTTCTTCAAAAGAGATTGCGCCATTGTTTAATATTTCGGTTCGAAGTGTTGAAATTAAAAGATACCGTTTGCGCAAAAAAATGGATTTACAGCACGAAAACGGTTTAGTTGAATATATTTTGGCTGTATAGTAAAATAAAAATCGGCTCAAAAAAACTATACATTACCACAACATTATGATTTTGTTGGGTTTTTGTAAGGCAAATGTTAAAGAAATTAACATTCGTAATTATTAGCTTTTTCGAGTTCTATTTTACGATATCCTAAAATTACTAACAGTTTTTTTATGATGTATGTTTTTTGTTGAGGTTAAATTTATCGGATTCCTAATTGGAACGAATAAATTTATCTTTCAATAAAAACTAACTAATTATGAAATCGAAATTGTTACTAATTGTACTATCGTTGTGCACATCATTTGCCTTTGCGCAATCAATTGATGTAAGCGGGACGGTAGTAGATGGGTCAGGATTATCATTGCCTGGCGTGAATGTAAAAGTTAAAAGTTCGTCGCAAAGTACAACCACAGACTTTGACGGATCTTTTAAGTTAACCGGAGTTCCAAAAGGAACTTCAATTATCTTTAGTTATATAGGTTACAGAACGCAAGAAATTGCAGTAACTGGAACCAAAATGACTGTAAAAATGGCCGATGACGCAAAATCACTCGAAGAAGTTGTGGTTATTGGTTACGGTACTCAGAAAAAAAGAGAAATTACCGGAGCAGTATCTGTCGTTGACAGCAAAACATTGGACATCTTGAAACCAGCAAGAATTGAACAAGCTTTGCAAGGAACAGTTTCTGGGGTTAATGTAACCACACAGTCGGGAGCGCCGGGAGCAGGATTGGATATTCGTATTCGTGGTATCGCTACAAACGGACAAAATTCGCCAACAACAATCATTGACGGCTATGTGGGTGATTTTAGTTTGTTGAATCCAAATGACATTGAAACGATTACAGTTTTAAAAGATGCTCAAGCCGCTATTTATGGAACAATTGGAGCAAACGGAATTATTTTGGTGACAACCAAAATGGGAAAAAAGAATTCTAAAACTAAAGTTTCTTTCAATAGTTATGGAGGATTTCAGGAAACCTCTCGAAAACTTCCAACTTTAAACGCAACAGAATATGCGCTTTTATTAAATGAAAGTTATGCAAATGGAGGAAGAACAATTCCTTATCCAAATGTGAGCGGACTAGGAAAAGGTACAAACTGGCAAGATGAAGTTTTCCAGATGGCACCTATTATTAATAATGATTTGACTATTTCTGGAGGTTCAGATAATATTACATACTCTGTCAGTGGATCGCATTTGGATCAAGAAGGTATTGTTGGAGGCGACAAATCAGGTTATTTAAGAAATACGGCAAGACTTGGTTTAAGCGCTGATCTTAGCAGTAAGATTAAAATGAGAACCAATGTGATTTATACCTATTTTACTAGAAAAACATTAAATGAAAATGGTCTTGGATCTGTATTGTTTAATGCATTGAATGTTCCAGCAACATTAAGTCCTTATAATGCAGATGGCAGCTTTACGCTAGTGCCAAATACAACAGGATTAGGAAATGAAATTATCAATCCGCTGGCACAAATCGAAAATTCTTATAATAAATATAATTATAAAAAACTGAACGGAAACTTTGCTTTGGATTATAAAATTTTCAAAGGATTTACTTTGTCAAGTGCAATTGGTTTTAATACTTCAAACAGTGAAGGAAAAGATTTCGCAAAACAAATTAGTTACGGCGGAAAAGTTTTTGATGTTCAAAGAAGTTCAGTAACGCAAAGGGCTGTAAATGATAATAATTATTCATTTGACCTTTTTGGAACTTATACAACAAAAATTGCCGATGCACATAATATTACAGGAACTGTAGGTACAACAATTTTTAAGGAATGGGGTAACGGACTTACAGCAACGGGTTATGATGTTCCAAATAATTCTTGGCAGTTTGCCGATATTTCTTTGACAAAAGGAATTTCAGAAACATTGACAAACAGTTCTTATAATTATGATCAAAGAAGATTGTCTTATTATGCAAGACTTCAATATGACTATAAAGAGAAATATTTGCTTTCTGGAATGGCACGTCGAGATTATTCTACCAAATTTGGGCCAGGAAATAAGATTGGACATTTCTATTCTGTTACGGGTGGATGGATTATTTCGAAAGAAGATTTTTTTGGAGAATCTAAGTTTATCAATTTCTTAAAACTGAGAGGTAGTTACGGAACGTTAGGAAATGACCAAATTCCGAACTATGGTTATTTAGGACTTTTAAACGGTGAAGCCACATATGTTTTTGATGGTACAATCGTAAACGGAAGCGCTACAGGACAGGTTCCGAATCCAAATTTAAAATGGGAGGAAGCACAAAAATTCGATGTTGGTTTGGATATGAAAATCTTAAACGACAAAGTTTACATCGTTGCAGATTATTTTAGTGATATCAGAAAAGATCTTTTAGTGCCAAATATTCCAGTTTCTGGAATCAACGGAACAGGTGCTCCAGGAGCTAGCGCACCAACTTTAAACGCTGGATCTGTTAAAAATTCAGGTTTTGAACTCGCAATTGATTATAAAGATAAATTCTCAGATAATTTTAATTTCAGCGTAGGTTATAATGTTACAATCCTAAAAAATGTTGTACAAGAAGTAAATAACGGTACAGGATTTATTGAAGGAGGCGCTTTTGGTGTTGGTCAGCCTGCACCTTCACGCATGGAAGTTGGAAAACCAATGGGATATTTCTACGGATATAAAACCGACGGAATTTTCCAAAATCAAGCAGAAATCGATGCTCATCCATCACAAATTGCTTTAGGAGCAAATGCAGTTCCTGGTGATCTTCGTTTTGTTGACGTAAATGGCGATGGCAAAATCGATACAAATGACAAAACAAATATTGGCGATCCAATTGCAGATGCTACAATGGGTTTCAATATTCAAATGAATTATAAAAATGTAGATTTTGCAATGTACACTTTTGCTTCTGTAGGGAATGACATGGTTCGTAATTACGAAAGAACACTTTCTGATGCTAATCGTTTGAATTATGTTTTAGACAGATGGACAGGCGAGGGATCAACAAATTCAACGCCTAGAGTAACAACGGGAGCAACAGCAAACAATGTCTTTTCTGATTATTTTGTAGAAGATGCTTCTTACTTCAGAATCCAAAATATTCAATTAGGATATTCTCTAAGTCCAAATGTGGCTCAAAAAGCAGGGCTTACAAAATTAAGACTTTACGTTGGGGTAAATAATTTATACACATTTACAAAGTATAAAGGTTTTGATCCGGGCGCTTCATTTGGTCCGGGTAATCGTGATAATGTTTCTCAGTCTCCCATTGGTGCTGGAATCGATTACGGTTTCTATCCAATTCCGAGAACCTATTTAATGGGGCTTAACCTTAATTTTTAATTTCAATTAAAATGAAAAAATATTTATATACAACCGTTATAACGCTTACTCTGTTTTCGACTTTAAGCATTTCTTGTTCGGATGAGTTCGTAGATCCTACACCAGAATATTCAATTGATTCTGAAAACTATTTTAATTCAAAAGAAGATTATGATCAAGCATTAGTTGCAGCTTATGATTTATTGCAAGCTTCATATGCAAATGTCATACTAGGAGAAATTGCTTCAGACAACACGCTATGTGGCGGAGAAAGCCCAACAGACGTAATTGGATGGCAACAAATAGATGACATGATTCATACTCCAGTAAACAGTAATTTAAGAGATATCTGGAATTGGATGTTTGCAGGTGTTCAAAGAGCTAATTATATCCTTGAATTTAAAGATAAGACTGATTTTCCAGGAAAAACACAAGTTATAGCCGAAGCACGTTTTTTAAGAGCATACTACCAGTTTGAGTTAGTGAAATGGTTTGGTGGTATACCAATGAAAGGCGATGCGAGGTTTAAAATTGGAGATGAAAAAACAATCCCGCGTTCAAGTAAGGAAGAAGTTTATGCTTCGATCGAAGCCGATTTGACTTTTGCGGCTGCTAATTTATCTCCAATTGCTTCTCAAAAAGGGCGCATTACAAAAGGTGCTGCTTTCGCACTTCTTGGAAAAGCTTATTTATATGAGGGCAAATTCGCTCAAGCGGCAACTGCGTTAGAAAATGTAATTACATCAGGGAAATATTCTTTGGTTACCGATTATAATTCAATTTTTGAAATGGACGGAGAAAACGGAGCCGAATCTGTTTTTGAGGTGCAATATACAGATATTGAAGGAGCAGGATTTGGATGTCTTCAGTGTAGTGAAGGTAACGTTGCAGTAGGATTTAGCGGTGTCAGAAATTTTTCTGGGCCACTTTTTTCTTCTGGTTTCAGTTTTAATGTTCCAACAAAAGAAGGAGCCGATGCTTTTGAAGCTGGTGACAAACGTAAAGATGTTGCGATTTTAGATATTGCTGCTTTTGCTGCTGCAAATTCTAATTATGATGGAGGAAAAGGCGTGAGCTACGGAAAAGGAAATGAAGACACTGGATATTTCAACAGAAAATACCTTCCAAGAAAAAGAAGCACAGCAGCCGCAGGAGATTTGAATTTAACAAACCCAAACAACTACAGAGCTATTCGCTATGCAGATGTTTTATTGATGGCAGCCGAAGCTTATAGCCGCGCAGGAAACAATGATGCAAAAGCAAGAGAATATTTAAATCAAGTAAGACGTCGCGCTTTTGGAGATAACAATCATGATATCACCGCTTCAGGACAAGCTTTGACCGATTTTATTTATGCTGAAAGAAGAGTGGAACTTTTTGGTGAAGGACATCGTTTCTTTGACTTGGTAAGAACTGGAAAAGCTGTTGGAAAAATTCCTGGTTTTACAGCTAATAAAAACGAATTATTCCCGCTTCCAATTGAAGAAATTCAATTCGCAAACGGAAACTGGCAACAAAATCCTGGATACTAAAAAATACAATTATGAAAAAAATATATTTAATATTAAATCTATTCGTTTTGGCAACCCTGATTGGTTGCGCAAACGATGAGGCTCTTGATGTTGATTTAGATAGCGTTGCTGCGCCGTCTAATGTATCAGCATTGACAACAGTGACGCAGGATAATACTGGAAAAGTAACTTTTATTCCGACGGGAGAAGGTGCAACGCAGTATAAAATCAGTTTTGGTGACGGAACTCCTGAATCAGCTTATATTCCTTCAGGTGGCACTTTGACTCATACTTATAAAGAAGGGACATATAAATCGAAAATTACAGCGATGAATGTGAACGGAAAAACAACCGAAGTAACACATGATGTTGTAGTTTCATTTAGAGCTCCAGAAAATTTAGTAGTTGAAATTACAAACGATTTATCAGTATCCAAAAAAGTAACGGTAAAAGCAAGTGCAGATTTTGCCTTGTTTTATGATGTTTATTTTGGAGAAGCTGGAAAACCAGATCCAATTTCGGCAAACAATGGCGAATCGGTTTCTTATACATATAAAGAAGCTGGCGTTTATACTGTTCGTGTTGTTTCTAAAAGTGCGGCAATAAAAACAACAGAATATACAGCTCAGGTTACTGCAAAACTGGTTGTAGCACCTTCAGCATCGGCGCCAACACCTCCAAACAGACAGCCAGCTGATGTTATTTCGATTTATGGTACGAAATACACTAATGTTGCAGGAACAAACTATTTCCCAGATTGGGGGCAAGCAGGACAAGGAAGCAGCTGGGCAGAGTTTGATTTAAACGGTGATAAAATGCTGAATTATATTAAATTAAGCTACCAAGGAATTGCATTGGCAGACAATGTAACGATAGATGTTTCAAAAATGGAATACCTGCACATGGATGTATGGACAGCAGATGCACAAAAAATTGAGACTTCATTGATTCAGACTGGACCTTCAGAAAAACCTGTAGTGAAAGATCTTACTGCCAATCAATGGACAAGTATTGATATTCCAATTTCAGCATGGACAAGCCAAGGTTTAACAGTGGATAAAATTTTCCAATTGAAACTTGTTGGAACGCCATGGGCTGGAGGAACTGTGTTTATCGATAATATCTATTTCTACAAAGCACCTGCAGAATCAATCGCATTGCCTATTGATTTTGAATCGGCAAACTTAACCTATTCTTGGGGCGGTTTTGGAAATGTTATCGCTTCAATGACCGCAAATCCAGATAAAACTGGAGCAAACGTATCAGACAAAGTAGTAAAATTAGAGAAAAAATCTGGCGCAGAAACTTGGGCTGGAGCAAGCTTAAACCTTGACGCTTCACCAGATTTTTCAAAAGGTACAAAAGTAAAAGTAGCGGTTTGGTCTCCTAAAGTTGGTGCTGATATTTTGTACAAAATGGAACTTTCAACTTCTCCAAAAGATGGAAACGGAAATCCAAGCGTTAATTTTGAAGTACATGCTTCGACAACAGTGGCAAATGCTTGGCAAATTTTGACTTTTGACCTAACAAGTGCGGCAAGTTTTGATGCCAGCATCAAATACGACAGAGTAATTTTATTCCCAGATTTTGGACAAACAGGAACTGGAGCGACCTATTACTTTGACGACATAAAACAATCCAATTAAAATAAGAAATCATGAACAAAAAAATAATTTTAAAAATAGCATCTTTATTTGCGATTCTCTTAATGATGGGTTGTCAAAATGATGATTTTACTTTTGGATCAATTGATTCTCCAACGAATCTGAAGGTTACGGCCGAGGTTATTGGTAAAACAACCGCCGATCCAAATGGAGATGGTTCAGGAACAGTTAAATTTACGGCAAAAGCTGATGGCGCAATTTCATATAAATATGTTTATAGTGATGGAACATCTGATAATGCGCCAAACGGAGTAATTACAAAACGTTTTACAAAAACTGGAGTTAATACTTATACAGTAACGGTAATTGCTTCTGGAAAAGGAGGAGTGAGTACTACGACAACAACAGATGTAACGGTGAAAAGCGATTTTAGCGATGACGAAGCAGTACAATTTTTAACTGGAGGGACTTCAAAAAAATGGTATTGGTCGGCTTCAGAAGCAGGACATTTAGGAGTTGGTCAAAATGACGGAGATGCTACTAAAAATTACTATGGTAACTATTATCAGGCTGGAGCTTGGGAAAAAGCAGGTTCACCAACAAGCAGCTGTTTATATGAAAATGAACTGACATTCTCACTTGAAGGCGATCAGCTTAAATTTCAGTTAAACAATGGAGGAGCAACTTTCTTTAATGCTGCTTTCGAAAGTGTAGGAGGAGGAAGCTCAGGTTCTGATGCATGCTTGCCATATGATACATCTGGGAAAAAAACGGTTTCATTAAGCCCTTCTGAATCTGTTGTAATGCAGAATCCAAATCATGCTAGCCAAACAAGAGGAACAATGTTGAACTTCTCTGATGGTGGATTTATGGGGTACTATATCGGTCAAAGTTCATACGAGATTTTGTCGATTACAGCAAACAGAATGGTTGTTAGAGCTGTTATGGGCGGTAATGCCGCATTGGCTTGGTATCATATTTTCACGACTACAAAACCAACTCAGAATTCAACAACACCAGATAAAGATTATACTAATTTAGTGTGGTCAGATGAATTTAATACTGATGGAGCTCCAGATGCTTCAAAATGGGTTTATGATTTAGGACGTGGCGATAATGGATGGGGAAATAATGAAAAACAGAATTATACGAATTCGGCAACAAATGTAATTGTACAAGGAGGAAACTTGAAAATTACAGCCAAAAAAGAATCTTCTGGCGGAGCTGATTATTCTTCAGCCAGATTGAAATCTGAAGGTAAATATAAATTTACGTATGGAAAAGTTGAGGTTCGTGCTAAACTTCCAATAGGTGGAGGAACTTGGCCTGCCATTTGGATGCTTGGTTCAAATTATGCAACAAATGCATGGCCGGCTTGTGGAGAATTAGATATTATGGAGCATGTTGGAAACAGCCAGAATGTAATTCATGGAACGCTTCATTATCCTGGACATTTTGGCGGAACTGCAAATACAGGTTCTAAAACAATTGCAAATGTTTCTACAGAATTCCATATTTATAAAACGGTCTGGAGTCCTGAAGCTATAAAAATTTATGTAGATAATGAGTTAATTCATTCGGTTCCTAATGATGCGAGTTTGCCTTTCAACAAAGACTTTTTCTTAATTTTGAATGTTGCTATGGGAGGTAATTTTGGCGGTAATATTGATCCAGCTTTTACGCAGTCTTCAATGGAGATTGATTACGTTAGAGTATATCAATAGATTATAAATTAATTAGTAAGAATGAAATGAGAAGGTCAGTTTAGGCTGGCCTTCTCAATTTTTATAATTTTAATAGAAAACTATGAAAAAGATAATAATGCTGCTGTTGATAAGCGGTGCTTGTTTTGCTCAGGAAGTTAAGAGAAAACTTGTTTGGGAAGAAACTTTCGATAAAAAAGAATTAAATGAAAAAGATTGGAATTTTGAAGTTGGTGATGGATGTCCCAATCTTTGTGGATTTGGAAACAATGAAAGACAAATTTATACCAAAACAAATCACGAATTTAAAGATGGAAATTTAGTTATAGAAGCCAGAAAAGAAGGCAGCAAATACACATCGACTAAAATTACAACTAAAGGGAAAAAGGAATTCAAATACGGCCGAATTGAAGCAAGAGCAAAATTGCCAGTGGGTCAAGGAATTTGGCCAGCATTCTGGATGTTAGGAGCAAATATTGATGAAATCCATTGGCCCAAAGCTGGAGAAATTGATATTCTAGAATACATTGGGCGTGATCCAGGAATGGTATATACGACACTGCACACACAAGACAGCCACGGAAATACAATAAATACAAAAAGAACTCCTTATCCTAATATTGAAGAAGGATATCACGTATTTGCAATTGAATGGACAAAAGAAAAAATGGACTTTTTTGTAGACAAAACTTTGGTTTATACTTTCAATCCTCCAGTTAAAAATGAAGATACTTGGCCTTTTGACAAACCTTTTTATATTATTGTCAATTTAGCTGTTGGCGGAAATTTTGGAGGTCCAGAAGTTGATGATAAAATTTTTCCGCAAAAATATTATGTAGATTACGTACGCGTATACCAATAGTTTTTGTTCGAAAAAAAGACATAAATTACTTTTAACTCTCTTATTGTAAGTAATTTATGTCTTTTTATCAATAGAGCTGAATTGTTGATTTAACGGTCTTTTACAGTAAAAATTAACTTATGTGCCTATTTTTTAAGTTTTTATTGTTAATTATTCTGTGTTTTATTTGCTTTTTAAAATAATAATTTGTTAAATTTGGTCACTTAATTAACATAACCAATAAAAAAGAGAAGCCTATACAATAAAATTACTTTTTAGAAAATTACTCCAAATTAAAAACTAAAAAAGTAGTATTATGGCTCATCTGCACATTCCAGACGCTCTGTTAGTGAAAAATTATATCGATGGCAATGAAGTTGCGCTATCGACATTAATTAAAAGGCACGAATCTAAAATATATGGTTTTATATATTCGAAGATTGCTGATAGAGATATTTCAAATGATATATTTCAAGATACTTTTATTAAGGTAATCAAAACCTTGAAAAGTAATTCCTATAATGAAGAAGGCAAATTCTTGCCTTGGGTAATGCGTATATCTCACAATTTGATTGTAGATCATTTTCGCAAAACCAAAAAAATGCCAATGTATAGAGAAACAGAAGAATTCTCAATCTTCTCAGTAATGTCTGATGATTCTCTGACTGTTGAGGGCAAAATGATCTTGGATCAAGTTGAAATTGATCTAAAAAGACTAATTGAAGAACTTCCAGATGATCAAAAAGAAGTTCTGGTAATGCGTATGTATCAAGATATGAGTTTTAAGGAAATCTCAGAGTTGACAGACGTTAGCATCAATACAGCATTAGGAAGAATGCGTTATGCATTAATGAATTTGAGAAAAATAATAGAAAAACATCAAATTATTTTAACCAGCTAATACTAATTTGAGTATTAACCCGTTATACTATGTATAAACATTTCAATAGTATGGCAAAAATTTACTCTAAAAAAGCGTTAGCTTCTAAAAATTTAAAACCTAAAAAAGAAGTAGTTTCTTTTTTACTAAGCTATTCACAGGCATTGACTGTCGTGAAAATAGATGACAAAAATTTCGATATTATAGCTAATTAAGTAATTGGCATTTTGCCGAATACTATATAGCTAAAGAAAAACCAAATGGTCGTTTTGGTTTAAAGCTCACTATCTGTATCTAAAATACTGACAGTGAGTTTTTTTTATGCTTTTTTTATCCTACAAGAATTATGAAATATTAGCTGTTTTAAAAAAATGTTAACTTTTTAATAAAAAAATAACGGGATTTTATTGCGTATTCACTTTTTAATTCTATTTTAGATAAAAAATTATATTCTTTTCAGAAAATGGTTCTAAATAATATTGTTTATAATGTAAATACTGTTAAAATTTAATTTTTTAAAAAGTGATTAATGAAAATGTCTAATTCAAAAAAAAATAGTAATATGATAAAAAACTACTCTAGCTAATTTTTCAGTTTGATAATTTTTGAATCCAATACACCGGATGTCAAAAAATACAATTTTGACCATTTTATGGGGCTAACCAACAAAATTGTTTAAAGAAAAAGAACCCAATCTATTTAACTATCAAACTTGATCTACAATGAAAATGAAATTAATGATTTTATCAATAGTATTGATAAATATTGGGGCGTATGCCCAAAAAGCACAGATAAAAGATGCGCAATCTCTTTTTGATAAAGGAAATTCACAAGAAGCTTTGGCAATTTTGAATAAGACCGAATATCTTATCATAAACGCACCTGATGAGGATAAATCTGATTTTTATTTTTTGAAAGGAAATGTATATAAGGATTTAGCCGGCAAAAATATTGATGCAGCAAACAACTTCAGCCTTGCATCACAAGCGTACCAAGATGTATTTTTATTTGAAAATGAATCTGGAAAATTCAAATATACTGTAAAAGCAGGGATAGCTTTGAAAGACATGAAGTCTTCTTTGGTTAATGGCGCTATGGCCGATTTCAAAGCCGGTAAATTTAAGGAAAGTGCTGAAAAAAGCTACAAAGTATATTTGTTTGACAAAAAGGACACGCTTAATTTATATAATGCAGCTTCGTCGTCTATAAATGCTAAAGACTATAATTCAGCAATTAAATATTACGAAGAACTGAAGAAAAAGAATTATTCAGGAAGTGGCGTTATTTATTATGCTACAAACAAAAAAACAAAAGAAGAAGACGCGTTCCTATCGCCAAAAGCAAGACAAGCAGGAATTGATCAAGGGCTTTATGAAAAACCAAGAACTGAATCTGTTCCTTCAAAAAGAATTGATGTCAATAATAATTTAGCATATTCTTACATGGAGAACAAGGATTATGTTAAAGCAGAAGCGATCTATAATTATGTTTTAGAAATGAATCCAAATTATATTGATGCTTACATCAATCTTGCGTATTTGAAATTACAGCAAAAAAAGGCTTTAGCTGATGAAATTGCAAATTTAGGAACGACTCCAAAAGAAATGCAACAGTATGATAAGCTAAATGCAAGAAAAGATGATATCGCTAGAAGCGCAATTCCATATCTTAAAAAAGCACTTACTATAGAACCTAAAAACCAAGATGTAACAAAAACACTTTTAGGCGTTTACAGATCTCTTGATATGACAAACGAATACAATGCTTTGAAAGCGGGAATGTAAATAAAATTAGATAATTAGAAAATGTGAAAATTAGATAATGAGTTTACGATTAACCATCATTATCTAATTTTCACATTATCAAATTGGCACATTATCAAATTGGCACATTAATAAAATAAAAAAAGGCGCAAAGATTTAATCTTTGCACCTTTTTTTATTTTATTGCTTTTGTCATTTCTTCAATAATCGATTTTTTTCCAATCGTTTTTGTGATGATGTCTTTTTCTAAACTCCATCCTCTTGCGGGCGAATATTCACGTCCATACCAAATAATTTGAAGGTGTAAATCATTCCATAATGCTCTCGGGAATAATCGTTTAGCGTCTTTTTCAGTCTGTGCAACATTTTTTCCGTTCGAAAGATTCCAGCGGTACATCAATCTGTGAATGTGTGTATCCACGGGAAAAGCAGGAACACCAAAAGCCTGAGACATAACAACACTCGCCGTTTTGTGTCCAACAGCAGGCAAAGCTTCAAGCGCTTCAAAACTCTGAGGTACTTCGCCATTATGTTTTTCGATCAAAATTTCAGATAAGCCATGAATTCCTTTTGATTTCATTGGTGAAAGTCCACACGGACGAATAATTTCCTTGATTTCTTCAATAGACATTTTTACCATATCAAATGGATTGTCGGCTTTTGCAAACAACAAAGGCGTAATTTGGTTCACTCGCACATCAGTACATTGCGCTGAAAGCAATACGGCAATTAATAAAGTATAAGGATCTTTGTGGTCTAGCGGGACAGGTATAGTAGGGTAAAGTTCTTTTAAGGTGTCGATAACAAATTGTACGCGAGCTTCTTTATTCATTTCCGTATTTTTAATGTTGTAAAAATAATGAATTATAAGTTATGAGTTAGAAGTTGCAAGTTATAAGTTATCTTTGTGTATAATCTAAAATCAACAATCTGAAATCTGAAATAAAAAGATATGACAACATTAAAAGCAGGCGATAAAGCGCCAAACTTTACAGGGATAGACCAAGACGGAAAAACACATAAACTGGCAGATTACGCCGGAAAAAAATTAGTAGTTTTCTTTTATCCAAAAGCAAGCACGCCGGGCTGTACAGCTGAAGCGTGTGATTTAAGAGATAATTTTCATCGTTTTCAAGCCAATAATTATGAGCTTCTTGGAGTAAGCGCTGACAGTCAAAAAGCGCAAGTAAAATTCAAAGAAAAATACGAATTGCCATTTCCTTTATTGGCTGATGAAGACAAATCAGTAATCAATGCTTTTGGGGTTTGGGGGCCAAAGAAATTCATGGGTAGAGAATACGACGGAATTCATAGAACTACTTTCGTAATCAACAAAAACGGAATTATCGATGAGGTAATCGAAAAAGTAAAAACAAAAGAACACGCAGAGCAGATTTTGAAATAGTTTTTTTGTTTCAGGTTTCAAGTTTCAAGTTTCAAGTTTCAGGTTTCAGGTTGTCTTCTGGGACGTGAATTTTACCGCTAAGATTTTTTATGGTTTGCACAGCAATACGTAAAGTTCGCAAAGCTATATATTGATAGAGCTTTGCGAACTTTGTGTTTTTAACCTCCTAGATCAAAAAAACTTAGCGTGCTTTGCGTTAAAAAAAAAAAACATTCAGCAAGAACCTGAAACTTGACACTTGAAACCTGAAGCAAAAAAAGTCCCAATAAAGGGACTTTTTTATATTATGAATTTTGTTCTAATTCTTTCTGCGGATGATATCCAAAAAGATGATGTTCTTTTATGATTTCGGCAACTCCAGAAGGAAGCATTGGTTCCCATCCAGATTTTCCTTGGCCAATCATTTTCAATACTTGTCGAGAGAAGATGTTCAGGATATTTGGATCGTAATCTTTAATGTCAACCACTTTTCCATTGAATTTAAAGAATTTGTACAATTCTTTCATTCTAGGATGAACTTTTAAGTTGTCTGAAGTAATAATTTCGCCATTATCGCCTAACATTGGGTATAAGAATACTTTCATGTCTCGGTAGAATAATTTTCCGAAAGCCTCTAAGATTCCACCACTTAAATGACGGTAGTATTTCTCGTCAAAAATATCAACAAGGTTGTTTACCCCCATCGCTAATCCCATTCTCGCTTTAGTATAATTAGAGAAATATTCTACTACCTTATAATATTCCTGGAAATTTGAAATCATTACAGTCTGACCTAGCGAACAAAGCAATTCGGCTCTATCCATAAAATCACGTTCATCAATTTCACCATCTGAACGCAAGTTTGAAAGTGTAATTTCAAAAACGGTTAAAGTATTGTCTTTGTCTACTTTGCTTTCATTTAGAAACATCTTTAATGATTTCTCATACATGTCAAGATTTACATTCGTCACAGGACGGAAACTTCCTCTAAACGCAAGAAGGTTTTTCTTGTATAAAACTGCTGCAGGCAAAACGTTTTTCCCTTCTGGGTTAAACATTACCGCATCTGTCATTCCGTTTTTAACTAATTGCAAACTCATTAAACGGTTGTCAACATCAGCAAAACGAGGACCTGAGAAGTTTATGGTATCAATTTCAAGCTGATCTTTATCTAAGTGATCGTATAAATAACGAAGTAAACGTTTTGGGTCATTGTATTTGTAAAATGCACCGTAAATTAAGTTTACACCTAAAATTCCAAGAGTTTCTTGTTGTAAACGGGCATCGGTTTCTTTAAAACGAATGTGAAGTATAATTTCGTTGTATGCTTCGTCTGGCTCAATTTGATAGCGGATTCCTACCCAGCCGTGGCCTTTAAATTGCTTGGCAAAATCTATCGTTGCTACAGTATTGGCGTAGCTGAAAAAAAGTTTGTTTGGGTGTTTTTCTCTGCTCAAACGTTCTTCGATCAATTCGCCTTCAAACGTAAGCATTTTTTTTAGACGGTTTTCTGTAACATAACGGCCGTCAGCTTCAGTACCATAAACGGCGTCACTAAAATCTTTGTCATAGGCAGACATCGCTTTTGCAATTGTTCCCGATGAACCTCCGGATCTGAAAAAATGCCTAACTGTCTCTTGTCCAGCACCAATTTCGGCAAATGTTCCGTAAATATTCTCGTTTAAGTTAATGCGTAACGCTTTGTCTTTTATAGAAGGAATCTGTTCGATGACCTTGTCACCTTTGAGTTTTATTTCTGTACCCATTTTATTTTAAATAGATTTGTTACAAAGTTAGTAAATTAGGCTTCTAATGAAAGAGAAATAATCCTATTTTTGTAAAAAAATTAAGTTCAATTGAAGGTCTATTTTTTAGGTACTGGTACTTCTCAAGGTATCCCGATTATTGGGGTTGATCATCCCGTTTGCAAAAGCACTGATGCTAAGGATAAAAGGCTCCGAGTATCCATTTGGATCTCGTGGGACGAGCATTCCTATGTAGTAGATTGTGGGCCTGATTTCAGACAACAAATGCTTTCCTGTGGATGCCGAAAACTCGATGCGATCTTATTTACACATGAACATGCAGATCATACAGCGGGTCTGGATGATATTCGTCCGTTTAATTTTAGGCAAGGTGAGATTCCTGTTTATGCGCATCAGCGTGTGATTGAAAATCTACGTCGCCGTTTTGAGTATGTTTTTGAAACAGTAAACAAATATCCAGGAGCACCGAGTGTTAAAACAATCGAAGTTGTAAATAATAAGCCTTTTGCCGTGGGTGATAAATTGGCAATTCCCATTAATGTGATGCATGGTGATTTACAGGTTTTTGGTTATCGAATTGACGATTTTGCTTATTTGACGGATGTCAAAACAATTGAAGACGTTGAAATCGAGAAGCTTAAAGACTTAAAAGTTTTGGTTGTAAATGCATTGCGCGTTGAGCCTCACGATACACACTTTAATTTACAGGAAGCACTTGATTTTATTAATCTTGTAAAACCTGAAAAAGCTTATTTAACACATATTAGCCATGTTTTGGGTTTTCATGAAGAAGTGCAAAAAACACTTCCTGAAAATGTTTTTTTGGCTTATGATAATTTAGAAATTACAATTTAATTATACCACAAAATGAAAAAATCCTTAATGCTTTATCTATTTCTTTTGGCAATATTAATGAACGTTTTTACTTATGCGTTTTATAGTGGTGAAGTAAAATTTGAAAGAGAGAGATATGATAAAACAACTAAGAAACTAAGAGACAGTATCAATCTAGTAACTGGAAAATTAGCTGAAGCTGATTATTTCTCGTTAGAGCATAATGAAAATGCTCATAATTATTTTGACAACAGCGCTTCTGGCGGAAAAGTGATTTTATACGAAAAATTGATTCCTGTTGTAACAGAGAAATTATTGGACTTAAATGCAAATCCAAAAGGGAACCCTTATACTGGCCAAGATATGATTGATGGAAAGAAATTTATCATCAATAAAATTAAAATTTTAAACCACAGATGGATTATTGCAGACTACAGCAATGGTGAATTATGGGGGGAAGTCTTGTTAAAATATTTTGTAGATAACGATGATAATATTACATTTGAAGTAAATCAAAGTTGGTTATATCAAAAATAGGGTTTTTTAATCCTATTTTTTTTGCTCAATTTTAAAATTATAGGATTATGAAAAAGATGATTTTGTTTGCAATTATTGTTACTGTATTTTCTTGCGCGAAAAAAGTGTCGCCAGAAAAGACAGATGCTCCAAAAACCGAAAAAGAGCCTAAAAAGGAAACTGTAGTTGGTGCTGATGCTGATACGCACGGTTGTAAAGCTTCGGCTGGATATACTTGGTCCGAACTTAAAAAAGCATGCATCCGAGTTTTTGAAGGAACAAAACTATCACATTACGATGACGGAAAAGAATACACCACTGCGTCATACGTAATTTTTGACGGAAATAAGGCCGAGCTTTTTTTAGATACTCAAAAAGAATCCATTATTTTAGAAAGAAAATCAAAGGGAGATTCTTGGGTAAATGGAGATTGGCAATTAATTCCGTGGAAAGGTTATGTTTTGAAAAAAGGAGGGAAGATTCTTTATACGGGACAATAAAATTTTAGTTTTCAGTCGCAGTCACAGTTTTCAGTCTTGAATTGCGAAAAACTTTGTCTAAGTTTGTATGTGACTGAGAACTGCGACTGAGACTTAAATATTCTCTTTAATGAAATCAGAAGTTACGACTTGAGCAAATTCTTCGTTTAAGCTTGCCAAAGCGGTTTGATGAATTATTTCTGCAGAGAATTCTTCGCCATTTATTCCTTTTTTATTGAAAGTTGCTGTTGCATCAGAAACTAAATATACGTTATAACCAAAATTTCCAGCCATTCTAGTTGTTGTAGAAACGCAGTGATCTGTAGTCAAGCCAACAATGACAAGATTTGTGATTTTAGCATCATCTAAAAGCTCTTTTAAATTTGTTCCTATAAAAGCGCTGTTTACATTTTTTTTAATGATTGTTTCATCTTTCAATGGTTTTACAACATCTTGAAAAGCATTTCCTGGATTTATTTCATTTAAAATTGAGTTCGGATTTGAAGAACAATGCTGAACGTGAAAAATAGGCAGTTTTTTTGATCTCCAAATTTTCAAAAGCTCGCCAGCTTTTTCTTCTGCCGTAACATTATTTCGGTCTCCGCCCCAGTACGCAACATCGTGAAAACCTTTTTGAATATCAATTAAAATTAATGCTGGATTGTCAAGTTTTGTATTATTCATATTATTGCGATAGTTTGTAAAGTTGTTATGAGTTTTGAACTTAGAATTATTTATTTAAGCGGATTGATAGTCTGTTAATTCTATTTGAAATTTAACTTTGGCTTTTAGTGCTGTAAAAACTTTGATGACAGTTTCTAGAGTTACATTTCCAGCATTTTTTTCAAGTTTAGATATCTGTGCTTTTTGAACACCAATTAGTTTTCCTAATTCTTCCTGAGTTAAATTACGTTCTTTACGAGTTTGTTTAATCGCATTTCCAATTGAATCCATTTGTAAATCATATTCAAATTGATCTCTGTTTGGAGTTCCAATTTTGCCAACAATTTCATCAGTTACTTGATCTAAAGTGTATGTTTTCATATTTTTAAAATTGAATCTTTATCTTTAAAATATTCTAATCTTAGTTTTTGTGCTTTTGTTATTTCTTTTTCTGGAACTTTACTTTGTTTTTTTGTAAAACCGTTTGTAGAAATTACTAGAGTATTTTGTGCATTCGTTTTATCCCAAAATGCCAATAACTGATAGTGATTTCCTTGATATAAAGTTCGAAACTCCCAAATTTCATTATTTAATTTTTTAAAAAGTTCAGGATCATTTTTTGTTTGTGATCTTCGAATATTATAAATTATTTTTTCTGAATGTTTTGGTTTTAATTCTTTTAGAAAATCAAAAACTTCCTTTAGAAAGATTACATCAAATTTTTTGTCCATTCTAAATATATTACAAAAATACCCAAAAGTTTCTTTTAAAGGAAACTTTTGGGTATTTAATTATTTTTTTCAATAAACCTAATTTGGTTTATGAGACTAAAATACAATATTTTCATTTTGGAATTACAATAAAATGTAATTTTTTTCTTTCTTTTATGAAATTAGCCAATTCTTAAAATCAAAGAAATTCTGTGGTGAAACGCCATGACCAACGGGATATTCTTTATAAGTCGCGGGAATATTTAGTTTTTCTAAAATTGCCGGAGTTTTTCTTGCCCATTCAATTGGAATGACTTGATCTACAGTTCCGTGTGAAGCGAATATTTTTAAGTTCTTAAAATCGTTATTTTCAAAACCTTCTTTTATAATTTCTTCGTTGAAATACCCGCTCATAGCAACTACTCGCTGAATTTTTTCTGGATAAGAAAGGGCAGTAGCATAACTTAAAATAGATCCTTGGCTAAATCCGATTAAAGTTACATTGTTGGTATCAATTGGGTAATTGGCAATTAATTCATCAATAAACGTAGCAATTGCATCGCGAGAAGTTTTTGCTTGTTCGTTATCTGAAAATTTGTTTTGGTCAGCATCAAAATTGATGGCATACCAAGCGTAAGCTCCGTATTGCAAATCGTAAGGTGCTCTTGCGGAAATGATATAGTAATTATCTGGAAGTTCAGATGCAAAAGAGAATAAATCTTCTTCATTGCTTCCGTATCCATGCAATAAAAGCAATAATGGGTTTTTGTCTAAAATTACTTTTGGTTCTCTTATTTTATATTCTAAAGATAGATTCATTTTTGGGAGTTATGAGTTTTGAGTTATAAGTTATGAGTTTCGTTCATAGCTTAAACTTTTAAAAGTTGTTGGAATTTAAATATTGAAATTTTTCTAGCCGATAGATTTGAACCATTTTTGGAATAAATTCCCAACTAACGGAATTGGTCTCATTTGCCCTTGAATAGCATTGAAAATACCAAAAGTCCAAAGAATTGAAATACAAATCCACATTGGGAAAGTGATAAAAAAACTATCGAAATTGCTGATGATAGCTCCAAAAGAAATAAAAGTCAGTGATAAACCTAAGGCCTGACGAATATGAAAAGAAGCAAAACTGTTTTTATTTTCAGAATTCATGCTCATGGCGATCAAAACACCAATAATTAGAATATAGCTTGTTATTGCAATTGATTTTCCTTCTTCGACTGTATTGTTCATTTTATTATTTTGTAACTAATTGATTTTGATTGAAAATTCCGTACACAGAACCTTTGATTTCAGTTCCTAAAAAAGCAGAATTTTTAGATTTTGAAAGTATGTTTTCTTTCGTAAAAGTTGATTTTCCTTCGGCTGTGAATAATGTCAAATTGGCTTTAGCACCTTCTTCGATCGTATTTTTTTCTAAACCGAAAGTAGCTCTTGCTGAAGTTAATTTTGCAACGATAGTTTCAACAGGCAAAACAGTCAATAATGCTCCAAAAGCACTTTCTAAACCAATAGTTCCGTTTTTAGCAGTGTCAAATTCCATTTTTTTGAATTCAATATCAATCGGATTGTGGTCTGATGTAATCATATCGATCGTTCCGTCTGCGACTCCGTTCAATAAAGCTTGTCTGTCAACTTCAGTTCGTAATGGTGGTGTCACTTTAAAACGCGTGTCAAATCCGTCTAATTTTTCATCGGTTAGAACCAAATGATGAACTGATGCGCTGCAAGTTACATTTAAACCTTTCGTTTTTGCTTCTCTTATCAATTGAACCGATTTTGCTGTAGAAATGGTCGGGATATGAAGTTTCCCTCCTGTATATTCTAATAAAAATAAGTTTCTTGAAATTTGAAGTTCTTCAGCTAGATTCGGAATTCCTTTCAATCCTAATCTTGTCGAAACAACTCCTTCGTTTGCAACTCCGTTTCCTTTAATGTTTGGGTCTTGCGAATATGCAATTACTAATCCGTCAAAATCCTGAACGTATTGCAAAGCAATTTTCAAAATATTAGCGTTATCGATACTTTTGTTATAATCCCCAAAAGCGATTGCTCCAGAATTTTTCATATCAAAAAGTTCTGCCATATCTTTTCCTTCGCTAGCTTTAGTCAAAGCACCAATTGGGAAAATTTCTGTAGCAAAACCATTTGCTTTATTTTTTACAAAATTTACCTGAGATTGATTGTCAATAATTGGCAGTGAATTTGGTTGTAATGCAATTGCTGTAAAACCGCTTTTTGCCGCAACATTCAATCCGTTTGCAATAGTTTCTCTGTCTTCGTAACCTGGTTCTCCAAGGGAAACACTGCTGTCAAACCAACCTTGAGAAACATGAAGATTATCAAAACGCACCACTTCGGCATTATCATTTGGAAGAGAAACGCCTATTTTTTCAATTAAACCATCTGCAATTAAAAGATCAACAGTCTGGTTATGAAACGGACTTTTTGAATCGATAATTTTGGCGCTTTTGATGATTAGTTTCATATGTAGATATTTTTTTGTCGTAAAATGATTTTTGTAAAATGTGAGCGTCTTTGGAAAACGAGAATTTTATTTCACAAATTTTATAATTGCCATTTCTAATGCTAAAAATAACAGTGCAAAGATAACAAACCATTTCCAAATTTGGCTGTCAGTTCGTTCAGTTTGTAATGTGTTAAAAATGGTCGAAATGGTATCAGCAGTTTTGAAATCCGAAACCACGTTTGTATTTACTTGGCTCAAATCGCTTTCGGTTCTTTTATAATTGAAACTTAAATTTTCAACCCATTCTTTTTTGTCAAAAATGCCATAATTCCCAGCTGTTTCAGGGAAATCATTAAACGTTAATTTGACTTTGTTGTTTAAAATCTGCTGAATTGGTATAAACGAATCTTCTGTTCCCTTTACTTCTAAAATCGCATCTTTTGTCAATAAAACATCAACAAAATAAGGCTGATTGTTTCCAATGGTCAACGCATTAACACCTGTTTTTTGGTTGTTTGTCGCGATTTTATAAAACAAAGGAACAATTAAAGGCGATTGCTGAAAGTTAGAATTTACGCTGTTTATTGGTGCCGAAAACAATGTAACTCCAGAAACTGAATTTTGGATTGCCGTTACAAAAGGACTTTGATCTTCAAAAGACAAAACGGCAGGATACGGACTTGAAACAGCGAAAGATGAATTTGTTTTTGGATATTGAAAATTTGTGATTTTGTTTTCAAAAACTCCAGAAAACAACGGATGATCGAAGTTGATTTTGGTAATCAGCTTGCTTTCGGTTTTTAAATAATTAAATTGAATTTTTCCAAAATTTCCTAAGAAATCGTTGAAGTTGGAAATTGAAGTTTTTTCAGATGGAATAATAACCAAATTTCCGCCCTTTGAAACAAAGCTTTTTAGTGTTGTTTGTAATGCCTGCGGAATCTCAATTAATTCATTCAGAATAATTGTATTCTGTTTTTCTAAGCTATTATAATCTAATGAACTAATCGAATAATTATTATAATTGAACTCGGTTGGGGTATAAATTCGGGATAAGAAATTGCTTTTTTCCGGCTCGCCAATGCTAATTACATTTGTTTTTTTGTTTTTAGAAATACTGAAATACAATTTATTGTCATACGTCAATCCGTTGTCTTCAATTGAAACATAACCATGGAAAGCTTCTTTTGGAATTGTAAAGTTGATTTTCTTTTTCTTTGCATCAAAATTGATGATGGTTTTGGCAATCAATTTGTTTTGATTATATAAAGCAGTCGAAATTGGACTGAAATCATCACCATAAGCCGATAAGCTTACTCCAATTTCATAAAAGTTTTCTAAAGTCTGATTGATATAAACACTATCAATTGAAACGTTGTTTTTTTGTTCTGCTTCTGGAATTATGAAATACGGTTTTTCTTCAAAATCAATATTATTTACGTCTTTTTCTTTTAAGCCTACAGCATCAGTAATAATTACTATATCTTTTTTATGCGCTGATTTGTGTGCTTTTATTTTTGCTAAAATTGAAGAAAGCTCAAATGGAGAAGCGCTGTATTTAAGATTTTGCAATGAACTTTTAGAGGACTTGATATCTGTGTTCCAATAATTTTCAGTGTTTGTCAAAAGTGAAAATTGTGCCGTTTCTGGAGTGTTTTCAAGCAATTCTTGCACTGCACGTTTCAGCAATTCACCTTTTTTCCCTTTTGCCTGCATGCTGAACGAATTGTCTAAAACAATATACATTTCGTTTGAAGCATTTTTGCTGTCTTTTGCTTCAAAAAATGGTTGTGCAAATGCAATGATTGCGCAGGTAAGCAATAATAACCGAGTAGCAAGCAATAATCGTTTTTTGATTTTTGAACTTTTTCGGGTTTGAATAGCAAGTTCTTTCAGGAAACGAACATTGGTAAAATAGGAAGTCTTAAAACGTCGTAATTGAAATAAATGAACCAAAATTGGAACAATCAACAAAAACAGAAAGTATAGAATTTCGGGATGTTTAAAATGCATTCTGGCTTCGATTTACTTCGCTACGTTTTATTTTTCGCGAAGATGCAGTCAAAAATACAAATTAAAATTTATTTGAACCATATAAGTTCATATAAGAGATTATAAGCAAAAAGTGAATAATTGATAATTAACAAAAGAATGCAACTTATACAACTTAGATGAACTTATATGGTTTAAGAAAAACATTGAAAAAATGTAACTTTTGTAATTTCTTTTGTAACAAAGAAACTATTCACAAAAAGATATTAATGCGTATTTTAGCCTATTCAAAAAAAGCAAATTATGAAAAGAATATATTTAGTTTTATTTTCAGCTTTGGCGCTAACAACGGCAAAAGCTCAAAGTAAATTCAACTTATTAGTTGGAACTTATACCAATAAATGCCAAAGCAATGGAATTTACGTGTACGAATTCAACGCTGCATCGGGTGATTTTAAGCTTAAAAACTCTTCTGAAAATGTAATAAGTCCGAGTTATTTATCGGTTTCTCCAAATAATAAATTTGTATATGCAGTAAATGAAAACGGAACTCAAAGTACTGTCAGTGCATTTGGTTTTGATGCTGCTTCTGGAAAAGTGAAATTTTTGAATACAAATGATGCTTTAGGAGCAGATCCTTGCCATTTGATCAATGATGATAAAAATGTAATTGTTGCCAATTATTCGGGGGGAAACATTGTTGTTTTCAAGAAAAATCCTGATGGAAGTATTACGCCAGTACAACAATTAATTCAACACGAAGGAAAAGGGCCAAATGTGGCGCGCCAAGAGAAAGCGCATGTACATCAAGTGGTTTTTTCTCCAGATAAAAAGTTTGTTTTGTCTAATGATTTAGGTTTGGATAAAGTGTTCATTTATAAATACAATCCAGCTTCTAAAAACGAAATGCTGACTTTAAAAGAAACTGTTGACGTAAAAGCGGGAAGCGGACCTAGACATTTAACCTTCAGTAAAGATGGTAAATTTGTATATCTAATTCAAGAATTAGATGCTACTTTGACAACGTTTAGCTATGACAAAACTGGAAACTTGAAAGTGATCGCTGAAACTAGTATTCTTCCAAAAGATTTTAAAGGCGCAACAGGTTCGGCGGCAATAAAAATTTCGCCCGATGGAAATTTCCTTTATGCAACTGACCGTGGAGATGTAAATGCAATTTCAGTTTTTAAAATTCTAAAAGATGGAAAAATCGAACTAGTTGAACAACAAAGTACTTTAGGAAAAGGCCCAAGAGATTTTGCAATTGATCCATCAGGAAATTATCTTTTGGTGGGGCATCAATATACAAACGACATTATTATTTTTAAAAGAGATAAAACAACAGGAAAACTTACTGATACTGGAAAGAAAATCGAATTATGTTCGCCAGTTGGATTGGTTTTTACGAAGATTTAGTAAAAAAGTTGCTAAGTTGCTGAGCTCCTAATATAAATCGCAAAAGGGTGAAAAATTCATTTGAATTTTCACCCTTTTAAGTTTATGTAAAAAACTTAGAATCTTAGTAGCTTAGTAGCTTAGAACCTTAGCATCTAAAAAAAGTTATTTCTTTTTCTTCTTTTTCTCATTTCTCGTTTTCAACATATTTCTGTTGACAGAACCATGCGTTTTCTTTTTGGTTTTTGAAGGTCCTCCAAGATTGACTTTTTGATTCTTTTTTGATTTTTCGTGAAAAGCACCATCTCCTTCAAGCTTTGGTTTTTTCATTAAAAATTTTCTTGGCAATTTGTCTTTTTCAGCTTCTATTAGCTTTTCTGAGATTTCTACTTCTTCAGGAAAATCAACAATGTCAAGCTCTTGATCCATTAAAAGTTCTGTTTCGATTTTAAACTCTTCTTCTCTTGGAGTAACAAAACTAATTGCTGTTCCGGTTGCATCGGCACGACCTGTACGACCAATTCTGTGCATGTATAGTTCTGGTTCTTCAGGAAGTTCAAAGTTGATTACGTGCGTGATATTCGAAATGTCCAAACCTCTCGCCATAACGTCGGTCGTGATTAAGCCACGAAGATTTCCTTCTTGGAATTCAGCCATTGTACTCAAACGATAATTTTGAGATTTATTCGAGTGAATAACACCAAATTGTCCTTCGAAAAGCTCGTCAATACGATTGAAAAGCATATCAGAAATCTTTTTATTGTTTACGAAAACCAAAATACGGCTCATGCTTTCATCGGTTTCCAGCAAATGTTTTAATAGATTTACTTTTGTATTGAAATTCGGAACATTATATGTAATCTGAGTAATTTTTTCAAGCGGCGTTCCCGATGGAGCAAGCGTAACTTCTTCAGGAAAATCAAAATAATCATTT
Organism: Flavobacterium denitrificans DSM 15936; assembly: GCF_000425445.1. GTDB lineage: Bacteria > Bacteroidota > Bacteroidia > Flavobacteriales > Flavobacteriaceae > Flavobacterium > Flavobacterium denitrificans. Next base: position 298,343 of record NZ_KE384377.1, read on the forward strand.
AATAAATCATCCACTTCATCAGTCATCGTTGCTGAGAACAAAATGTTTTGACGTTTGGTTTTCATCATTGCAAAAAGCGCAGTCAATTGAGGTCGGAAACCTAAATTCAGCATTTCGTCAAATTCGTCGATAACCAGTTTTTGAGTTTCATCAAAACGAACCACAGCGTCAAGCGCTAAATCCATTGTACGACCAGGAGTTCCAACTAAAATGTCGACACCTTCATAAACGGCTTTTTTTTGTGTATTGATGTTTACGCCTCCGTAAATTCCCAAAGTTTTAACTGACATATAGGTAGTCAGTTTTTCCACTTCTTCCACAACCTGAACCACTAATTCACGTGTTGGAACTAGGATTACTATTTTTGGCGTATTTGTATGGGTGAATTTATAAAGCTTTAAAAGAGGCAGTAAATAGGCAAATGTTTTACCAGTTCCGGTTTGTGCAATTCCCATCATATCGCGTCCAGACATGATTACAGAAAAAGATTTTTCCTGAATAGGAGTTGGTGTAACAAAACCTAATTCGTCTACAGCTTTTTGTAATGATTTTGGAAGATTGAATTTTTCGAAAGTGCTCATTTGCATTAAATTTTGCGCAAAGATAGCTATAAATAGCTGAAAATTGGCATCTGTTAAAAATTACGATTGATTATTGCTTTCGTATTTCTCAAAAAGTAAGTTTAAAAAGCTATAATAATCGCTTTATTCGCAATAAAAGTTCGTTAGGATTAAATGGTTTTGCAATAAAATCATCAACGCCCAATTCAAAAGCTTCTTCGACGGTATTCTCCTCTTCACCAAGTGATGAGAGCGCAATAACACGAATATTTGGAAAGTTTTTTTTGATATGATTGATAATTTCCAGACCAGATTTTAACGGAATAATGATTGTGGTGATCACTAAATCAGGCAAAATAACCGGAATACGCTCAAGCGCATTCATGCCATCTTTGGCAACACTTATTTTGTAACCTTCTTTTTTTAAAATGAATTTTAGAATTTCAATTGCCATATCATCATTTTCGATGATCATAATTTTTTTTTCGCTTATACTCATTTTGCTGTTTTTGGCTTTTATTTTTTGTATAGTTCGATTTCGTCTAGCATAACCATAGGTTTTTTATTTTTTCGTAATCTCCATTCAGGTAATTTTGATTGATTTTCTACTACTATTTTTATTTTGGCAAAAGTACTAAGGTTCAGGTTTTTAAATTCCCATGATTTTGTTGTAATTTCATATTCTTCTGTTAAATTATCATAATTTTTTTCTTCTAAAAGCTTCCATTTCTGATCTTTAAAGCCGTAAATCTTTATTTTTTTCGGTGGAAAAATCCAATGCCTCTGATCTTCGAGAAAATTCAATTTTATAAGATTAAAATCTAGTTTTTTAGTTTCGATTTCAAAAGAAGGATTTGTCCCATACCAGCCAATCCAATTGATGTTGAAGTCTTTGTGGCCTCGATTTCCATCAACAAGTCCGTAACTTCCTTTGCCTTTAAATTCTTCTGAAGGTTCAGTTAAAAAAATGACTTTCAAATCTTCACCTAAATGTGTAGTTGTATTTTCGCAAATTTTCAGCCATTCCTTATAATATTTATCGGGTGAAAGTCCGTCTTCACTCAATTCGTAGATTCCAAAATCATTGCAGGATTTGCTGAAATTTTGAACTCTTTCGGTCAATTTATCTTTGATTTGTTTTTCCCCATTATTATTTATGATAAACATTCCGTGTTGGTTTTTTCCATAAAATTTGGATTGCTCAAAATAGACAAATTCAAGACCAAGGCGTAGTTTTAAAATTCGTGATTTTAAAACCGCATCATCAGCGACAGCTTCAGATGCTAATTCGAGCAATTTATCGTATTGATCCATTGCATCGGGCCTCAAAAACGTATTTCGGGCTTGAACCGGACCAGAATAAATGTCTAAATAAGAATTGCTTTTATTTTGGTTTTCAATCAAAAGTTTCAAATAATCGCTAACGTGCGGCGCGGCTTTTCCGTAAAAGCCTCTTAAAAAATCTGCTGTAACAGCCTTAATATTAATATTGGTATCCCAAAGTAATTTCGCTAAAAGATACTGTCTCAATTCTGAGAAATCCCCAGGAACGTCAGCGTAGCCTTGAACAAATAATCCTTTGACTTTGTTTTTTTCAAAAAGCTTGTAATTGCTTTGAAAAGACTCAAAATTTGGGAAAGGCGACATATAATTAGAAAATTGAACTGTATAATCCCAAAGAAATAAATGCGGAGATGTTTTGCTCCAATTGTCTAAAACTTTTACAAATGAAGGAGCGCTTTGTGCTGAAATTGCTTTTCCTCGATTTAATTCTATTGGGCATAAAATAGTATAAATATTTGGTACAATTTTTAAATTAACTGGTGGTTTGAAGGTATGCAAATAAGCGAGCGTCGTAATTTTTGTATTTGGAAAATGAGCTGCAATTTTGTTCAAAAAATAATAAAAAGAACCTTGTGGCCCACCAAATTTCTCGTTGAGTTTTCGGCATTCGGTACATTCGCAATATACTACATCATCATTTTGACTTACCGAATAAAATTGCGCGTCTGGTTTTTGGGCAATAATTTTAGCCATTTTTTTCTCTACTAAATCAACAACGGTGTCGTTTGTCATGCATAAAGATTCGCTGTTTCTTTTTCCTTCATACAACGCAAAAAGCTTTGGATTGCTTTTAAAATATTCTTTTGGTGGCACAAGAACATTGAATGAATGTCCCCAGATTCCAAAATTGTCCATATGCCAATCTAGTTTGTGCCAGTCCCGAAAAGCTTCGTCATAACAATCAGGAAAAAACAATGCACGGTAATCAAAAGAAGGCTGATAGCGCTTTGTTGTGTTTTTAGGAAATAAAAATTCGGTTACTTTTGGAACATAAGTTTCTGTTGCTGTAAATTTTCTAAATTCCCAAATTTCCAATAAAGTATAAACTGCATATCGCAGGTATTTTGGATTTTGAGCAATGAGATAAATAGATTTTGAATCGCTTTTGATTAAAAATTCAGTGGGTTTTAATTTTTCGGTATCAGAAATTTCGAGAATTATTTCAGACGCGTCATCACTTTTATTTTGAGTAATGTTTTCAAATTCTTTTCCAAAAGCTTTATCAACATATTTTTTAAGAATCAAAGCGGCGTCACGGCTTTCATCAGATTTAGAAATAATACTGTTTTTGTGCGTTATAATAATTTCAGACTGAGCCATTATAGTTAGGTTAAATAGGAGAAAAAAGAGGAGCGGTAATTTAAGGTAAGGCTTCTTTTTCATAATTATTTAAAATTTATATTGCAGTACAAAGGCAAAATCAAGTTCGGTTTGAAATTTATTTGCGGTGTATTCCTGTTGATTGTCAGTAATCATAAATCCAGCGATGTAGTGGCTTTTTATCAGTTTAAAAAAACCTGCACTCAAGCGGTATGATCTTAAAGACAATCTGCTTTCATAATCTGCTGATCTTGTTTTGTCATCTGGGGAAGTTCCGTAACCAGCGATTAACGTAATATAATCAAATTTTGTTTTATAATAATATCTCGATGTCAAGGTAAAAGAAGTGCCTTCACTTTGAATATAAGATCTTATATTAATCCAATAAGAGCCAAAATATTTTCCAAGCCCGATATTTAATGTTTTTACATCACTATTATCGTTCATCAAAATATAACGAAGCCCCAAATCAGCTTCCCAGCCTTTGTCAAAATTATGGAAATAGGAATATCCCAATCTTATTTTCGGAAATGCATTGTCTTGACTATAAGCGATATCAATGTATGAATAATTATTCTTTTTTGCAAAAATATAGGATTCTCCTTCAAACTGTACGCCGCTTGTCATTACTGAATTCGACGAAAGTCGTCTAGCATAACTGACTCTCCCGATTAGGCTTCCCCAAGAACGTTGTCTCAAATAATCGGCACTAACTAAATGCCATGGCCCAATGCCATCACGGTTAATTGTAGTATAATTATAATACACCCCAACACGATCCATGTTGATTTGAGAATACAATTCATAAAGTAATTGCTGAATTTCAGGATCATTTGGAAATTTTGCCTTGATTGATTTTAGATACTTGGCTTCATTTTCAGTATCATTCTGCAGAGAATAAAAAGCAATTCGCTTAAGTCGGTAGGCTTTTTCATCAGGATATAATTCAATGGCTTTGTTTGCGACGGCTATGCCCTCATCATATTTTTTTTCATCAATATTCAAATTGATCAGATACATAAAAGCTTCCTGATATTTCGGGTTTTTATCAATTACATAATTGTAATAATATCTTGCGCTGTCTTTTGCATTCGTCAAATCATAATTGCGCCCTAATGCCAGATAAAAATCGAGATAATCTGGAGCTGTTTTTTTTCCTAATAATGCTCTTTGAATATTGAGTTTATAATTAGGATGCGCATTTTTCATGTCGTTGGTTATAACAGTCAAAAGACTATCTGTATCTATTTTCTGTGCTTTTATATTTTGGACAGAAAATAGAATTATCCAGATCATCAGGGAGGTATATAAAATTTTGTTGTATTTCATAATTCCATTATTTTTTGTTTGGCTGATCAAAACCTTTTCGAACCATGACGCCCCATTTTTGTTCTTTTTTTCCAAAGAAATACCAATATCCTTTTAATGAGGCATAAACATTTACAGGATGATACACAAAAGGCTCTATTGCCGCCATTGCGATCATGGTGAGCAGTTCTTTGTAGCTAGAATAGGTTCGGTACAATGTCTCATCAATTAATATTGAAATTATGGTAATAGATAAATAAAAAAGATATACCAAAAGGCTAACAATAAATAAATATTGGTAATTTATTATGTTAAGTATGAAGCTGGCTATCAGTATAATGACTCCTATAAGCTCAATTATAGGCACTAAAAATTCAAAACTGAAAAAGAAAGGCAAAACCAGAAAACCAGTTCTTCCATACTTTGGGTTCAAAAACATTTTTCTATGCAGATACAATGTTTGTATAAGTCCTCTTGCCCAGCGAATTCTTTGTCTCAAAAAAATTTTCCTTGTACTTGGAACTTCAGTCCAACAAAGTGATTCGGGAATATATTTGATTAAGAATTCTTGGTTGGTATCGTGCATATATTGCCGCATTCTGGTTACAAGTTCCATGTCTTCACCTAGAGACTGATGCCAATAGCCACCAGCTTTTACTACAATATCCTTATCAAACATTCCGAGGCCGCCTGATACTAAAAGTAACCCATTTATTTGACTCCAGGCCATTCTTCCAAACAAAAAAGAGCGCACGTATTCCAATTCCTGAAAACGTGGATACCATTCTTTTGGGTAATGAACTTTAAGCAGAAAGCCTTCCTTCACATCACATGAATTTGAAATTCTGATTCCCGCGCCACTTGCAATAACACGTGTTGTACTTTCCATAAAAGGTTTTGCAAGTTTTAAAATAGTATCCCGTTTTAAAATGCAATCAACATCAGTACATAAAAAAAGAGGATATTGCGATGAATTTATGCCAGCGTTTGAAGCATCGGCTTTACTTTTTCCGTTGATTTTATCTACAACAAGTAATTTGGAATAAACAGGATTTTTGGATCTATAATGCCCTCTTACAGGTTGTGTTGGGATCTTTTCTTGATAATAAAAATCAAATTTCACCAGCTCAAATTCGGTTATCAATTTTTCTAGTGTATCATCAGAACTTCCGTCATTTACAATTATAATTTCATATTTGGGATAAGTAAGCGAGAGCAGTGATTTTACATTATAAACAATATTTACACCCTCGTTGAAGGCGGGTGCCACAATTGAAACTCCTAATATATGATTGGAACGAAGCAAAACTTCTTCTTCAAGATAACGCTGATATTTGACATGCCTTATGATTGCCAAGTAAGACATAATGGCTAAAAAAACATAAAATAAAATATAAGTTATAGAAAATATGCCTGCAAAAATTGCATAGCAATGAATCAGCAGGTAAAAAAAGTCCTGTATCATAATTCTAATTTTCTAATGTGGTTGATCATTTTTTGAGTGTCAGGATCTTGAAGTCCCAATTTGTCAACACCTTTGGAATCTAAGTTGTTATAACAAAAAACCATTTTCAGTTTTACATCTTTTATTTCTTGTTTTGGAATTTTATTTCTTAAAAAGGCAATTGTTTTTTTTGTGCCTATTACAGCCAAAGTTTCTAATATTTCTATTTGAGTATCCCGTGTTTCATAATTAATTATAGAAAGAAGTTCGTCTTCAGCTTCATATAAAAATAGCTCACGAATGGCAATAATTACATCAGTTCTTAATGCTTTATGTTCGTGATTGAGCAATTTTATAATCTCAGCCGATTTGTTTCTGTAGTTGTAAAACACCATCGTCATGACGGCGAGTTTTAATATGGCTTTTTTTTCTGAATGTATCCAAAGATCAATGTCTTTAGGAATTGGGATGTTTTCCGAATGCAGCACATCCATTACTTTTATGGTTGTGATGCGAGACACTTTAACCGGAATTTTATCCAAAGCCAGCCAGTTGCCTTTTGAAAGTGCTAAAAAGGCGATATTGGCATTAGAAAGAATAATTTGGTTAGGATGGAGCAAATATTTTTTGATCAGATGAATTCCTGGCTTGTATCCCATGGCCTGAAAATGATAAAAACCGAGGCATTTTTTGTAATTTCTAAAGTCCCGAATTAAACTGGCAGAATAATGGTTTAAGTCAAGCTGTTTGTAAATGGAGAGAATATTTTTTGCTGTTTTTCCTTTTAAATTGCTTTTCATGCGAATCATATCGTCAATCAGCATATTTTTGCACCAGTTTTTATGTATCGGAATTTCTGATTTGAATTGTGAAATTTTATACTTTAAAATATTCTCATCTGGTTTTGAAAGCGTGATTTCTGTTAAGAAAATTTCTGATTTGCGAATGATATGGTGTCGGTAGGGCAGTGTGTATTGATAACGTATCCTTTTAAATAGCAGAATTACGATCAGAGATATGGTTATGATTAAGAAAAATGGAATGACAAAATTTTTGATATAACCTATAAGTTGCTCCATACCAATAGCTTTATACCGTAATATTACAAAAAAAAACAGAAAAAAGCTAATGAAAAAGAACGCAGTTTGCGGATTAAAATCCTTCGAAAACGCCCAATCCAAAAAGCGCAAAATCATATTTTACAGGATCTTGGTTGTCCATTTCTCGAAGTTTTGAATCTAATTCGGCCAAAGCTTTTCCATCGTTTTGCTTACGCGAAAGTAATCCTAATTTTCGAGCAATATTTCCGGAATGAACGTCCAAAGGACAAGATAAAATAGAAGGAGAAATAGTCTTCCAAATGCCAAGATCTACACCTTTTGCATCTTGACGGACCATCCAACGCAAGTACATGTTAATTCTTTTCGCAGCCGAATTGTTCAGTGGATCTGAAATATGTTTTTGTGTTCGAGGCAAATGATCGATTTCGAAAAATATTTTTTTGAATTCGCTGATGCTTTTCTGCAAACTATTTTCTTCTTTATTTTTTGCAAAAATAGCTTCTAAGCCATTATGGTTTTTGTAAATATGCTGAAGTCCTTTTATAAAACCGCCCAAATCTTTTCCGTTGAAAGTACGATGGACAAAGTTTTCCAAACGAGCTAAATCTTCTTCAGAATGTGACATGACAAAATCATAAGGGGTATTGCCCATTAATTCCATCATTTTATGCGAATTTTTGATAATCATTTTGCGGTTTCCCCAAGCAATAGATGCGCTTAAGAAGCCGGCAATTTCAATATCTTCTTTCTGAGAAAATAAATGCGGAATTTGTACAGGATCACTTTCAATAAAATCCTGATTGTTATATTGAATGACTTTTTCGTCAAGAAATTCTTTGAGTTCAGTTTTATTCATTTTCTGAAAGTTTTTTAGCGTAAAACCCGTCCTTTAAATCATTGGTTCTCATTTGCGGAATAATGTGAAAATAGTTCCTAAAATAATCAATTTGCTGTTTGTTCACACAAGGAAGTTCTCCGTTTCCATTTGCCCAGAAAAAATCATTTTTTACAGGAGAATTGTATTTGAAATTTCCTAAATGAATTGTTTCAAAACTCGTATCGCTTTTAGTGTTTTTATATGGAAAAACAATATTTGCCATCGAAAAGTTGCTGATTTTCATCATAAATTTATGATTAGCAAAACGATTTAAGTTCACTGGCATAAATAGAACTATACAAATAGGAACAATTGAAATTAATAATATAAAGCTAATAGCTTTTTTGTTCTGAATAACACAAACTAAACATACTAGTGAAAAGAACAATATGAAGTTCATGAAAAAGCGATATTGTGGTGATGTCACGCCAAGCAACAAAAGTTGTAAAGCCATAACAAAATAAAGTATCCATAAAGCTTTTTTATTTTGAAATTTAAAAAGGAAAAATGGAACAATCAGAAGCAAGAGAGTGCCAATTTTATTGAACAGACCATTTAGTTTTGGCATTGAAATCCATTGCAAAAACAAATCCCAAATTGACATTGCATCGTATTGTTCTTTAGTGATGAAAAATCCATAATATTTGATTTGATCATAATAAAAAACTTGTATGGAATCTGGAATAGCGTAATCCATTGACAATGAAGTGAATATTTTTGATGGAAAAATAGGCGAACCGCAAATAATCATATTTTTTATCACAAAGAGGACAAATAATAAAACGCTTAATAATGCAGGTTTTGCAAGTTTTTTAAATAAAAGCTTAAAATTGGTAAGTAATAGTAATATTGGAAATAAGGCAAAAGTCAAAGTGGTGTTTTTTATGTAAAGCAAAAAAAGCACTAAAATCACGATTAGATTATAAACCTCAGCAGTTATTTCTTTGAAGTTTTCTAAAAAATAAAAAAACAGAATAAAAGAGAAAACATAAACCGGAATATCAGGTGAGGGCGCGCTAATAAATTGAAAAAAGAAGATATTAAATAGTGGCAACAAACCAATAATAAGATAGTTTACATTTTTGTTTGTATAATATTCATTCAGTTTTTGAATTGCAAAAATATTCCCTAAAAGCAGGCCAAAACCGCTTAAATCGTTAAAGTTTTTATATAAAAACGAAAAATTGAAAACACTTTGAGCAATATGCCACCCGCTGGCTTGTCCGTAAAATAAATGAAGATTCACAAGGCCTTTTACAAAACCATATTCATTGAACCATTTTATAGTTTGTATGTAATACGATTCATTGTCAATGACGAAAGGAACAGTACTGCACTGCGCAATTATTAAAACCGAAATTAGTACTAGAAATAATTTTGAAAAGGTTGTTAATTCTTTTATTTCAAGTAAAAAAGAATTGTAGAGCGCAAAAATGGAATGACGGAATTTGAATATTGAAAGAATATTTAATAATGCAAAAGCAATGTGAAACTCGATATTAATTCGTCCAAAAATCGCCCAAATACTAGATAGAATTGTGACAGAAAATAAGCCTAAGATAGATGTAACAACAAAATTTCGGTTTTTTAAACCTATAATTTTATCAAAACCAATTCCGAGATTGATGGTAGTGAATAAAATATAAAACCAGCTAATTGCGATTAAAAGCATTAGCTAAGGATTTGTCCGTCAGACATTACTAACTTTCTATCTGCCATATTTGCCAATTCTTCATTATGTGTAACAATTACAAAAGTCTGCCCAAATTCATCACGAAGCTGAAAAAACAATTGATGCAGATTTTCGGCAGAATGTGTATCTAAGTTCCCCGAAGGTTCATCGGCAAAAATGACATCTGGTTTGTTGATTAAAGCTCTTGCAACGGCCACACGCTGTTGTTCTCCGCCCGAAAGTTCATTTGGTTTATGATCAACACGATGTGATAAACCTAAAAACGCAAGAAGTTTTTTAGCTTCAGCTTCAGTTTCTGATGGTTTTTTGCCAGCAATATAAGCAGGAATACAAACATTTTCTAATGCCGTAAATTCAGGCAAAAGTTGATGAAACTGAAAAATGAAACCTAAATTCAAGTTTCTGAAATTAGATAAAGCCTTATCATTCAGTTTGAGGATATTTTCTCCATTTATGGTTAATGAAGTATCTGTATTGCCGTTTGAAGGTTTATCTAAAGTTCCTAGAATATGCAGTAAAGTAGTTTTTCCGGCACCAGAAGCGCCAACAATCGAAACAATTTCTCCTTTTTTAATATGCAAATCAACTCCTTTTAAAACCTCAAGCTGATCGTAGAATTTGTGTATATTTTTTGCGTGTATCATTTTTTGAAACTGTTTCTACAAAGAAACGAAGATTATAGTCAATATTCAAATTCCAAATTCCAAATTCCAAATCTTGTGTTTATATTCAAAATCGAAAATCATAATTCGGTATATTTCTTGATAATGGGAATTTAGAAATTAAAATAGGAAAAGAAATAATTCAGTTTGATCAATTATTTTTAAATTCGAATTACTTTAAATTAAATGTATTATGCAAGATTTGAAAGTTATAGATGAAGATGATAAAATGAAAAAACTCTTGATGGGTTTGCTATTAGACGGGATCGGAATGATTTCGTTCAGTATTCCGTTAATTGGAGAATTTGCAGATGTGATTTGGGCGCCAGTTGCTGCGTATATAATGACCAGGATGTATAAAGGCAGAGTAGGGAAAGTAGCCAGTGTTTTGACATTTATTGAGGAAATTATACCTTTTACTGATGTGATTCCTTCGTTTACAATTACGTGGATTTATACGTATTATTTTCAGAAAAGAAATAAAGAGGTTTAATCTTTAAACAAAAAACCTAATCCCATATTTTTGAGCATTTTCTTTTCAAAGTTCCAAAAGAATTTAAATTGGCCAAAAATAGTTCCAATTGCGACTAGCAAAACTTGATAAATTGGGAAAATTATTATCAAACGAATTAAAGTAAACCAGCCACCAAAATCTTCTTTTGTGATACCCAGCCAAACGCAAAAAGGTTTAGAAAGCCACGCAGATGCCGATCCGGTGATGGCAAAAACGACAAGAATGATAACGGCTTGTAAATTTGAGGTAATTCCCCAGCGTTGCTTTAATTTATTCATTGTTATTTGTAATGATTACAAATATAGTAACATTATCTAGATGGAACGTAACCCCAAAGCTTTTGTTTATAAGTATTTTGAAAATAAATCATGTAGTTGTAAATAAGGTAATTTACTTCATAACCATAATGAATCTCTGGACGATAGTCAATCAGCATTTCATATAAATTCGGATTGTAAATTTGAGGCTGTCGTACACGATTATTCCATTCGGTTACATACAAATAGTTTTTGTTTTCGAGATAAGCTAAAGAATAATAAAAACGAGGTTGCGCAATTGAGGCCAGCCAAGTCGAAAAACCATTGTCGATAATAATTACTTCATATTCTAGGGAATCATTTGCAATTCGAATTGTATCATTTACACCAGAATGAGGCTTAGGCGAATTAGTAGCAACAACATTATTTTTTGAAGTTGTTGAACACGCAATTATCGTAAATAAAATAATCAATATGTAAATGAATTTCTTCATGACTTTTATTTTGAACTATTAAAGTTACGAATTTTTTTTGAGGTTCTGAGATTCTAAGGTTCTAAGGTGCTAAGTTATTCATGGCTATAAAAAAAGCTGTCTATTTTAATAAACAGCTTTTTGAATATTTTACAAAGAGGCTAAAATGTTAGTATCTTAGAAACTTAGAGTCTTAGCAACTTAGAGTCTTTATTTGCTTCCAAACAATTTACCAATAAAACCAGCAATACCTCCTTTGCTTTTAGTCACAACAAGAACATCTGCTACATCAACTTTTCCGTCGCTGTTTTGGTCAAGACCAAATTGCATTCCGTATTTTGAAATCGTATCCATTATTCCTGAAGCTTGACCGCTGTTTCCTGAAATAGAATTTATAATGTCTGAAATTTGAAAACTGCTGTCGTTTGGATCTTTTGCTTTATTGACTAAAGAGCCTAAAATCTGTGGAATCAAATTAGAAGCCACTCCACTTGAATCTGCACTGCTCAATCCGAATTTTTCGCCTAGATTTCCACTTAATTGCTGTTGTATTTGTTGCACAACAGGATTTGAACTGTCTATAGATGAATTTCCATTAAATAATCCTGCAATTTGTTCCGTTCCACCTTCAGAAACGATTTTTTGTAATCCTGCAAAAATTGAATTACTTGTTTCGCTTAATACTGCTTCATTATGTTCGTTTGGAACCGCACTATTGTTTACAACAGCATCGCCTCCGTATTGCTGTACTAATTGGGTTAATTGTTCAAACATGATTTTTAGGATTTAGATTAGAACTCAAATTTAAACAAAAAAAGAAAGGGATTTATTAAATAATGTTAATAAATCCCTTGCAAGTAATTTAATTATAGTTAATTAGCTTAACAAAGTAATGATTTGTGATGCTAATTCAGTACCAATTCTGTCTTGTGCTTCTCCTGTTGCAGCTCCAATGTGAGGGGTCAAAGAGATTTTAGAGTGCATTAAGATTGCCATTTCTGGTTTTGGCTCGCTTTCAAAAACGTCTAAACCAGCAAAAGCAACTTTTCCTGAATCTAAAGCTTTTACTAAAGCTACTTCATCAATAACTCCTCCACGAGCACAGTTTACAATTCCAACTCCGTCTTTCATGATTTCAAGTTCTTTCTCTCCAATGATGTAACCATCTTGAGCAGGAACGTGTAATGTAATGAAATCAGCTTCTTTAAATAAAGACTCTAGAGATTGAGAAACGATTTTAGTTGTAATTGATTGTCCGTCGAAAAATTCAACTTTTACATCTACTTCAGGAATAAAACTATCAGCAGCGATAACTTTCATTCCTAAACCAAGAGCCATTTTTGCAGTAGCTTGTCCGATACGACCAATACCAACAATACCTAAAGTTTTTCCTCTTAACTCAGTTCCGTTTGCGTAAGCTTTTTTCAAACCGTCAAAGTTAGAATCACCTTCTAAAGGCATATTTCTGTTAGAATCATGTAAGAAACGAACACCAGAAAATAAGTGTCCGAATACCAATTCAGCAACAGATTCTGATGATGAAGCTGGAGTATTGATTACATGAATTCCTTTGCTTTTTGCATAATCCACATCGATATTATCCATACCAACACCACCACGACCGATGATTTTGATACCTGGACAAGCGTCGATAATATCTTTACGAACTTTAGTCGCGCTGCGCACTAAAATTACGTCAACATTATTTTCATTAATATAGTTAGCTACTTGTTCTTGAGCTACTTTTGTAGTGATAACTTCAAAACCACCTTTTTCTAAGGCTAGAATTCCGCTTTTAGAAATTCCGTCATTTGCTAATACTTTCATTGTGTATGTTGTTTTATTTGGTTAATCGTTAAATCGTTTATTTGTTTAATCGATTGAACCAACTATTTGATTTTTCTTTTTTTTTTATTTAGGAGCTAATCCCGCTATCCGTTCCAATCTTTTTTGTTTTTAAAGAAAAAACAAAAAAGGATTTCCACTTCTATCGGGGCTAGAAATCAGTATTCAATTCACATTTTCGGTTTCTGAAAACTGCGACTGCGACAGAAAACTAAACTTTAGATTCCAATGCTTTCATTACATCAACTAAAACCTGAACGCTTTCAATTGGCATAGCATTGTAAATAGAAGCTCTGTAACCACCAACAGAACGGTGTCCTGGCAATCCAGAAATGTTTGCAGCTTTCCATAAAGCGTCAAAAGTTTCAGTGTGTTCAGGATTGTTCAATAAGAAAGTTACGTTCATGTTAGAACGGTCTTCAACTTTTGCAGCACCTTTAAATAATGGGTTTCTGTCGATTTCAGCGTAAAGTAATTCTGCTTTAGCATTGTTTAATTTTTCAACAGCAGCGATTCCGCCTTTTTCTTTAATCCATTGTAAAGTTAAAAGAGAAACGTAAACAGCAAAAACAGGTGGCGTATTGTACATACTTTCTCCTTTGATGTGTTTCGCGTAATCTAACATACTCGGAATCGTTTTTCCGTTTTTGCCTAAGATTTCTTCTTTAACCACTACTAAAGTAGTTCCTGCTGGTCCCATATTTTTTTGAGCACCTGCATAGATTAAGTCGAATTTAGAAAAATCTAATTCACGTGAAAAAATATCAGAACTCATATCGCACACAACCGGAACGTTAGTCGACGGGAATTCTTTCATTTGGGTTCCAAAAATGGTATTGTTGCTTGTACAGTGGAAATAATCAGCATCTGCTGGAATTTCGTAACCTTTTGGAACATAAGTATAATTGTCTTCTTTTGATGAAGCTACTACAACAGTCTCACCGAAAAGTTTAGCCTCTTTGATTGCCGCAGTTGCCCACGTGCCTGAATCTAAATAAGCCGCTTTTCCGTTTTCTTTCATTAAGTTGTATGGAGCCATTAAGAACGCTGTGCTGGCACCACCTTGTAAAAATAAAGCTTGGTATCCTTTTCCTTGAAGTCCTAATAATTCTAAAGCAAGGGAGCGAGCTTCTTCCATAACCGCAACGAAATCTTTGCTTCTATGCGAAATTTCAAGAATAGATAATCCTGAATCATTAAAATTTAAAATTGCTTTTGATGCCTTCTCAAAAACTTCCTGAGGTAAAATACTTGGTCCTGCGCTGTAGTTGTGTTTTTTCATGGTTGTTGTTAATAGTCGAAATTTTAAAGATGCAAATTTCGGCAATACGAGACGAAAAAGCGATAAATTATTCGAAATAATTAAACATATTTTTACTTTGTTGTTAACAAAAACGTTATAGTATCAACGTTATCTGCGTAATCCCACAATTGAGGCTTTTGAGTTTTGCCAAATGCAATGCTGTTTTTGATTAAATCATTGCTGACGATACACTGAATTTGTTCAGAATCAGCTTCAAGACGCGACTGTAAATCCTCAATGTTTTCGTAAAATTCATAAAAAACGCTCGAGATAGGCGAGGCGTAACTAGAGTCTTCTTTTATAGTCAAAAATCCGTTGTCCAAAAGCTTGAAGTTGCTCATTAAAAATACGGCTTTGTTATAGTCGTAATTATTAGCGTATTTTTCATAATGAATCACATCTTGATATTTGAACATCGCTTCAAAAAATCCATCAAAAGAATAATCTTTCGGAACAAAAAGTTTAGAAACATTTCGGCAGCCTAGTCCGAAATAACGGAAAATATCTTCACCCAAAGCTTCTAAATCTTCTTTGGATTCTTTTCCGTTCAAAACAGCAACAGAATTTCTGTTTTTTCTGATGATTGAAGGTTTGTCTTTAAAATAATATTCAAAGTAACGAGCAGTATTGTTGCTTCCGGTCGCAATTACGGTATCGAAATTTTCAAGTTTTCCTTCCACAAAAGTGATTTTATCTTTTAGATTTTCATCTACAGCAATTAAATATTTAGCCAAGAAAGGAAGTAGATGCTGATCGTTTGACGAAGTTTTAATTAAAGCTTTATTGCCTGTAATCAAAACGGATAAAAAATCATGAAAACCAACCAACGGAATGTTTCCGGCCAAAATTAAGGCAACAGTTTTTTCTTTTGGATTGGCATCAAAATTATACTTCGAAATCCATTTTGTAATATTTTCTTCTGTCAGAGCTTCTGCCCAAGAATTTATAGCAAAATAAACTTGCTCTGGCGTGTACCAGCCATTATGAGATTGTGATAAATGAATCAGGTTTTCAAAATCATCAAAAAAAATGTCGTTATACAAAACGTCAGTTTTTTTTATCGATTCCTTTTCAGAGAACTGACTTAAAAAATTTCCTAATTCAACAAAAATACTTTTTTTTGTTTCTAATGTCATAATGTTTGTTTATGAAGAGTTTTGATTGTAATTTTGCACAAAAATAAGCATAATTAAGTCGAAAGACAAAAGTCCAAAGTCGAAAGGTCGAAAGTTGAAAAGACTTTAATACTTTTACTTTTATACTTTCAAACTTTATGACAGACTTTATGACTTTAGATTTTATGACTTTTAAACTTTAAGACTAAAAAAGATGGCAATTATTATAACTGACGAATGCATTAATTGTGGGGCTTGCGAACCAGAGTGCCCAAATACAGCAATATATGAAGGTGCAGATGATTGGAGATATAAAGACGGAACAAGTCTTTCTGGAAAAGTAGTTTTACCTGACGGGACTGAGGTTGACGCTGAAGATGCGCAAACTCCAATTTCTGATGAAATCTATTATATCGTTCCAGGAAAATGTACAGAATGTAAAGGGTTTCATGATGAACCTCAATGTGCTGCTGTGTGTCCTGTTGATTGCTGCGTACCAGATGATAACCACGTAGAAGACGAAGAAACTTTGTTGAATAGACAGGCGTTTTTACACGGAGAATAATATTCTGAAGCTTAGATTTCGGAACTTTAAAAAATCCTGAGTAAATATGCTCAGGATTTTTTTTTGTCTTTTTTTTTGATATTTATTCTTTATAATGCTGTGGCATAACGAATTATTTTGTTAATTTGATGTTAATATTCCAAAAGCAGCCTATGGGGAGACTGGTACGTTTATTTATTCTATTATTTAGTATTACTGCTTTTGCGCAAAAATCTGAATATTCTATTATTGTAAAAGATATCGAAACGCAATTGCCGATAGAAAATGCGACAGTAGTTATTATGAAGACTAAGCAAATTCTGTTAAGCAATAAGGAAGGCAAAGTCACTTTTATGCTTACAGGAGGTTCTAATATTGAAATTTCGCAAACAGATTATGAGACTTTGAATATTCGCTGGGTGTCTTTAAAAGATGATCAAAAGTTTGTGGTCTATTTGAAGAACAAGAATAACAAACTGGATGAAATTGTAGTTTCAAAGGAAAATCCTCAAAAAATCTTTCAAAAAATTGTGGCTAATTCTAGGAAAAAATTAGCATCATCTTACAGATTAAAAGTCTATATAAGAGAATTTTTTATGCTCGATAATAAGTATTCCTA
Organism: Flavobacterium denitrificans DSM 15936; assembly: GCF_000425445.1. Lineage (GTDB taxonomy): Bacteria > Bacteroidota > Bacteroidia > Flavobacteriales > Flavobacteriaceae > Flavobacterium > Flavobacterium denitrificans. Next base: position 315,282 of record NZ_KE384377.1, read on the forward strand.
TTATAATGATGGACTAGTTAATTTTCAGTTTTCTGTAAATCAAAAAAAATCGAGTACGACATTGTTAGTAGAGCAAAATAGATCCTATGGCTTGCTTGAGGCTGATGTGAGTGCTGATTTAAAAGGTTATAATTTGAATAACATCATGGAGAATTATTCGAATTTAAAATATTTTGACCCTGTTCTAGATCCGAAAACGAAAAAAGAATACGATTTTACAACAACGGGACATCCAAATAATAAAGATTATTATGTGCTGAAAATCACACCTCTGGACAAGTCGAAAAAGGCATTAGATACTTTTGAAATTGTCTATGATCCTGTTAAAAAACTGATTGTAGAATATATGATTACGATAGAGCCAAGAAATTTGATGCAAATTGAAGAGCAAACAAAGGCAGGTTCAAAAAATGTAACCAAATCTAATATAAGGGTCAGTTACAGAATCGATGGCGAAAATTATTATTTGTTGAGTTCGAATGAAGAAATCGCGTATAATCTTGTTTTGAAAGAACAAATTAAGAAAATTGAGGTTCGAAATAGTTTTACAACAACACATTTTAATAGACAAAATTTCACTTATAAGGAAAGCGATGTTTTTAAAGAGAAAACGCTTTTCAATAAAAAGAATAAAATCATGACCAATTATTGGGATATTTCTGGTTTTGTCGCGACTGATGAAGAAAAAGCAATTATAGCTGGTTTAGATTATAAGCTTTAAAAATGAGAAAATGAGAAAATGAGAAAATGAGGAAATGAGGAAATGAGGAAATGAGGAAATGAGAAAATGAGAAAATGAGGAAATGTGGAAATGTGGAAATGTGGAAATGTGGAAATGAGAATTTAAGCATAAAAAATCCTGAACTTTTGGTTCAGGATTTTTTATTTATTGTCAGGTTGAACAAAGACTGACGATTCTCTTTGTCGAGCTTCTAGCGTGTCCTTCGACTTCGCTCAGGAATGCAAAAAGTGAGAATAATTTTTATAGTCAAATATTCAGTTTTTCAGGCTGAGCAAAGCCGGAGCCCTTGTTTGGAAATGTCTAGAAATTAAATCCAAGTCTTGCGTAGTAATAAGCACCGCTGAATCCCATTTGAACGGCATCCCAGTAACCACCAGCCTCTGTATTTCCTTGTTCGTCTTGTTTTGTTGGATAAACATTGAATAAGTTGTTGCTTCCAATACTTACTTTTAGGTTTTTAGTAAGTCTATAGCCTAAAGTCAAATCTGTCACTAATCTTGGGTTATATACATCTTCTTCATCTGCATAATCAACTAAAACTACTTTGCTGAAACGAGTAAAAGCTAAACCTCCATCAAATTTTTTTTTTGCATAAGTAAGGTTTAGACCAAACTTGCTATCTGGTGCAGAAGCCAATAAGAATGCTTTTTCGCGGTTTCCAAAGAAAGTATCAGCATCTAAATCGCCATTTTTTACTTTGTCAATTTTCATGTCATTGATGTTTCCAACCAAAGTTGCGCCAATATTTCCGAAATCATATGTTTTTTTCCAAGAGAAAACTAAATCCAAACCATGTGTGCTGGTGTCAACTCCGTTGGCGAAAAACTGTGCCTCAGAAACGCCAAGCCCTAAAGAACTTGCATCAAAATATCCAGTAAGAACAATACGGTCTTTTACTTTAATATAATAACCGTCAACAGTTGCAGTGAAATCTCCATAAGTTGCCGTAAAACCTAAAGAAGCATTTACAGCTTTCTCTTCATTTAATTTTTCAATTCCGAAAGCTCTTGTAACAGGGCTGTCATTTGGGGCCAAAAGAACTTCGGTCGCACCGCTTGCGTTAAAGTTAGTGAAGCGCAAATTGTAATAAATCTGTGCTAGAGAAGGTGCTCGGAAACCTGTACTAATCGAACCTCTTAAATTGATATGATCATTAATTTTATACCTTGAAGCTAATTTTCCATTTAAGGTACTTCCAAAATCACTGTAATTTTCGAAACGAATAGCACCGCTGACCATAAAATCTTTGCTGACATCTAGTTCGGCATCAGTATATAAAGAGAAGTTGGTACGGCTTTCATTTACTTCGTTTGCAGGGCTGTATCCAGGAAAACCTTGGGAACTACCAGGTCTTGGGTTTCCAGAAATTGGATCGATTGGTGCGCTTTGAGTTGTTGGATCTGTAATTGGTTGTCCATTGGTGTCGTAAGTCGTGTAAGAACCTTCTTCACCTGCAAAAATTTCGAATTTCTCAACTCTGAATTCTGTTCCAAAAGCAATATTAAAACCGCTCATAACATCATCATAGTTTTTTGAAATATCAAAATTGGTAGTGTTTTGAAGTAAGCTGTGTCCTCCTGCATCAAAAGCTGTTGGCGAATTCTCTTCAAGAGAAGCGTTTAAAGTTCCTTTAATGTCATATTGGAATTTGTTGATTCCAAACGTATTGCTCAGGTCCAATTTCCATCCGCCTGTGGTTTTGGTTTTAATTCCTGCAGCCAATGAATTATCTGTAATATGTGAAGTGATTCTGGGAGTATATCCACCAGGGTAAATTTCTTCTACAACTCTTTCACCGTCGTTTCTTGTAAAGGCATAAGCGTCTGTGTCTCTAAAATTTGTGCCTCCAAAAGCGTAAAGTTCAGTTCTGTCAGATAATGGAAGACTGAAGTTGCCAAAGAAATTTAAGCCTCTGATTTGGGCATCACCGAAGCCTTTTCTAAAATCATACGCCGGTCTCAATGTTTTTTCCTTGTTTATTAATTCACCCGTAAAATTAGCATAACCGCCTTTGCCACCAACGGAAAACCCATAATTAGCGGCAACTTTCAATGAACCTCCGTCAAAAGATTTGTCTTTTCCGTATGAGTTTCCAAATCCTTTTTGGTCCAATCTAAAGCCTTCAGTATTTGGTGTTCCAGGCAAAAAGTCGCCTTTTGCATTGGTGTTAAAAACACCATAAGTAACAGACCCTGTAACTTCTTTTACATTATCGTTTGTAATAATGTTGATTACACCAGCAATTGCGTCAGAACCGTATTGTGCAGCAGCACCGTCTCTTAGAATCTCAATTCTTTTGATTGAAGAAGCCGGAATTGCATTAAGGTCGGTTCCTGTGTTTCCGCGTCCGCGTGTTCCAAATAAATTGATGAGAGACGATTGATGTCTTCTTTTTCCATTAATTAAAACCAAAGTCTGGTCAGGTCCCATACCTCTTAAAGAAGCAGGATCGACGTGGTCGGCTCCGTCAGAACCAGATTGTTTGTTGGCGTTAAACGAAGGTGCAACATATTGTAAAAGTTGATTAATTTCAATTTTACCACTTTGAGTCGTAACATCTTTTACATTGATTACGTCGATTGGAACAGCCGAATTTACAACGGTTCTTTTAGTGCTTCTCGAACCAACGACAACAACATCATTTAAAACTTGGCCGTCGCTCTCACTTAGAGTAATATCTATTTTATCGCTCGAAGCCGATTTTTCAACTGTTGAAAAACCAACGTAGCTAAAAACTAAAGTAGCGCCATCTTTGACTTTGATTTTATAGCCTCCTTCAAAATCGGTGGAAACGCCATTTGAAGTTCCTTTTTCGACGATGTTTACGCCAGGAAGTGGTGTACCAGTTTTGTCTTTAACAATGCCCGAGACTTCTTTTTGGGCAAAAAGAAATGCTGTATTTAGCAGAAATAATAATAAAACAATTTTTTTCATGTTGGTTTGGTTTTTTGGTTTGTTTTTTATTGGTTTAGTTTATAAAAGTAGTATTTTTTAACAAAATCTTAATAAAATGTTTAAAATTTTTCAGGATTTGATTTAAAATTGTATTAATGAACATTTTTAGTTCGTGCAAGAGCTATTAAATCTTATATTTGCAAAATTTTAAAGCCAAAAAATATGATTTTGGCAGAAATCAATAAAAGAACATTTAAATCGCAAAACATTAAATTACAATGTTTAATGTTTAGACCTAAAAAACTAAAGGTCGAATAAATAATATAGAAACAAACAGATGAAAGCAGGAATTGTAGGATTGCCAAATGTTGGAAAATCAACATTATTTAATTGTTTATCTAATGCAAAAGCGCAGAGTGCTAACTTTCCGTTTTGTACAATCGAGCCAAATATTGGTGTCGTAAACGTTCCAGATCCAAGAATCAACAAATTAGAAGAATTAGTAAAACCAGAGCGTGTACAAATGGCAACTGTAGATATCGTAGATATTGCAGGTTTGGTAAAAGGTGCGAGTAAAGGTGAAGGTCTTGGAAATCAGTTTTTAGGAAACATTAGAGAGTGTAATGCTATTATTCACGTTTTGCGTTGTTTTGACAATGATAATATTGTGCACGTTGATGGGAATGTAAACCCAATTCGTGACAAAGAAACTATTGATATCGAATTGCAGTTAAAAGATTTAGAAACAATCGAAAAACGTTTAGAAAAAGTAAAACGTGCTGCAAAAACTGGAAATAAAGAAGCGCAAACAGAAGAAGCTTTGTTAAACAGAATTAGAGAAGCTTTGTTGCAAGCAAAATCTGCAAGAACAATCGTTCCTCAAAACAATGATGAAGAAGTTTTAATGGAAAGTTTCCAATTAATTACTGCAAAACCAGTTTTATACGTTTGTAATGTTGACGAAAGTTCAGCAGTAAACGGAAACAAATATGTTGACCAAGTCCGTGAATTAGTAAAAGACGAAGATGCTGAAGTTATCGTGCTTTCTGTAGGAGCAGAAGCTGATATTACAGAATTAGAAAGCTACGAAGAGCGTCAGGTTTTTCTTGAAGATATGGGATTAGAAGAGCCGGGAGCATCAGTTTTAATTCGTGCAGCTTATAAATTATTAAAACAACAAACTTATTTTACAGCTGGTGTAAAAGAAGTTCGTGCTTGGACAATTAATATTGGAGCGACGGCGCCACAAGCAGCAGGAGTTATCCACACTGATTTTGAAAAAGGATTTATCCGTGCAGAGGTTATTTCTTACGATGATTACGTTCAATACGGTTCTGAAGCAAAAGCAAAAGAAGCTGGAAAATTCAGAGTTGAAGGAAAAGAGTATATCGTAAAAGATGGTGATGTAATGCATTTCCGTTTCAACGTTTAATTTTTTTCTTTAAGATAAAAGAACAAAGAATAAAGAACAAAGAACAAAGACTTAAGCTGCTGGAGAAATTCAGCAGTTTTTTTATGTTTAAAAATGAGAATAAAATCCGTTTAAATCTGCACTTTCGCGAAAGCGAATCTGTAAAATCCGCGTGCCATTTCGCAAACAATTTAACATCTTCAAATTTTTGGCTTAAAAATTGGTTACAGAAAAATTAACCAATTACTAATCTAAAAATCAACCAATCAAAATGCTAAAAAAATCTTTCAAATTTCTAGGGTGGACGCTTTTCGGAATTTTCACTTTTCTGGCTTTGTACATTTCATCCGTTTTGATTATTTCAAAAATCACAGTGAATTCTGATATTGCAAAAGTCGAAGAACAAAATGCAATTCCTATTTATATTCTTTCAAACGGAGTTCATACAGACATTGTCGTTCCAATAAAAAACGAAATCAAAGATTGGCGAAACGAAATTCAGTTCAGTCAAACACAATCCAAAGATTCTTTAATGAATTATATTGCTTTCGGTTGGGGCGATAAAGGTTTTTATTTGGAAACCCCAGAGTGGTCAGATTTAAAAGGGAGTACCGCTTTCAAAGCAGCATTCGGAGTAAGTTCGTCAGCAATGCATACTACATTTTTGAAGCAATTAAGAGAAGGCGACGACTGCAAACGCATTTTAGTTTCAAAAGAAAACTATCAAAATCTGGTCAATTATATTTCGAATAGTTTTAGTGATCCAATTCATCCACAATGGATTGAAGGTCATAGTTACGGAAAAAAAGATGCTTTTTATGAAGCAAAAGGAAGTTATAGCCTTTTTAATACTTGCAATACTTGGGCAAATAATGCTTTAAAAGCAGCAAACCAAAAAGCTAGCTTATGGACGGTTTATGATAAGGGGATTTTCTGTCATTATAAATGATTCTGCTATGAAAAAGATAGTTTTAATTGTAGCAATACTAGCAGTAAGCATTTCTTGTAAAAAAGCAGACGCACCAGCAGAATGCGTAGAAGGATGTGCGACTTTTTATTTTGAAAAGCCACAGCCTGACAATGATTCTGAGTTAGATCGTTTTCCGAGTAAATTTAGAGGATTGTATGTAAACAATGATTCAACCTTTATAAGAATTGAAGAAGATAGAATTCTAGAAGAATATTTCTGGAAGTTCAAAATTCATAAGCTTAAATTAGATTCATTAAAGGCTGAATGTGATATTGTTGATGGCAAATTAGTAGTAAAAGAGACAAGATATACTTATGATATGCTACCAAAAGGCGATTCAATTGAATTAATTCAAAAAAGTATCGATACGCTGTTTAGGTTTTCTCTTTATGAAAAAGCAAAACGAATTGATGGACAATTAATTTTGAGTAAAAAAGATTCTATATTTTGGAAGGTTCGATTTGTTTTACTTGATAAAAACACACTCAAATTTAAAAATCTGTACGATTTAAAAGACCTTAAAAAGCTTGATTCAGTCACTAAAACAAAGGCAAAAAAGCTTGATTCTATTTCTTATTTGATGAAGCCAGCAAGAAGCGAATTCAAAAAGATTTTTAAAATTAAAAATTTGGGATACGATCAAGAATTTAAAAAAGTGTTTAAATAAACATGGTAATAATATAAAATTCCACCAAAATCCAAGAACTAGAGAATTTTTCTTAATGCTTACATTTGAGTAAATATCAAACAGCCAGCAAATGAAAAAGCACAACATATTTTCAAAAACTTGGTATTTATTAAAAATGACATTTTTAGAATTCAATGATGATAATGCAATTAAATTAAGCGCGGCATTATCGTATTATACCATTTTTGCATTGCCTCCTTTATTGATAATTATAATTACTATTTGTGGTGTCTTTTTTGGGGAAGAGGCAGTAACAGGCCAGTTATACGGCCAAATAAATAGGTTGGTTGGGAATAATGCAGCGATACAAATTCAGGAGGCAATAAAAAATGTTCAATTATCAGACAGTAACATATTTGTGACCATTTTTGGGGTTGTAATGTTGCTAATTGGGGCATCGGGAGTTTTTGCAGAAATCCAAAGTTCCATTAATTATATTTGGGGATTGCGGGCCAAACCGAATAGAGGTTTGCGAAAATTTATCCAAAACAGAATTATGTCGTTTTCAATGATAGTTTCGGTTGGATTCTTGATGTTGGTTAGTTTAATGATCAACGCTACTTTAGACGTTTTAAATGCTCGTTTGAAAATGTATTTTCCAGACACTACTGTTTACTTTTTTTATGTGGTTAATTTGGTGATTGTTTTTGCCAGTATCACATTGCTTTTCGCAATTATATTCCGAACTTTACCTGACGGAGTAATCAAATGGAAGGATGCTTTTATCGGAGCTTCTTGTACTGCAATTTTGTTTATGATAGGTAAATTTGCAATTGGGCTTTATCTAGGAAATTCTACTGTTGCAAGTGTTTACGGTGCAGCAGGTTCTGTGATTATAATTTTAGTTTGGGTGTATTACTCCGCTATTATTTTGTATTTTGGAGCTGAATTTACAAAAGTCTACGCAAAAGCATTTGGAGGCAGTATTTCGCCAAATGATTATTCTGTAGAAATACAAAAAGAGATTTTCGAAATAGAAAATAATTAAAAAAAACGGCCACAGATTAAAATGATTTACACAGATTAAAAAAAAATCATTTTAATCTTCTTAATCTGTGGCAAAAAACAAATACCACACATGAAAATAGTAGCCTTTGGAGGAAGCAACAGCAAGCAGTCAATTAATAAGCGCTTAGCAACTTATGCATCAAGCTTATTTGAAGATGCCGATGTTGAAGTTTTAGATCTGAATGATTTTGCAATGCCGGTTTTTAGTGTTGATCTTGAAAAAGAAGTCGGTCAGCATTCATTGGCGCAAGCATTTTTAAATAAACTTAAAGAAGCTGATATTTTAGTAGTTTCAATGGCAGAAAATAATGGAAACTATTCGGTTGCTTTCAAAAATGTTTTTGATTGGAGTTCTCGAATTGAAAAAGATGTTTTTCAGCATAAACCAATGTTGTTATTGGCCACTTCTCCAGGAGGAAGAGGCGGAAGTTCTGTTTTAGGAATTGCTCAAAATCTTTTTCCGCGTTATGGAGCTGAAATTAAAGGAAGTTTCTCATTACCATCATTTGGCGCGAATTTTGATTTGAATGATAATAAAATTTCTAATGTCGAGTTAGACAAAGAACTGAAAGATATTATCAAATCAAATTTTTAAATGCCACAAAAAAAGACTTCAATTTTATTCCTTTTGCTGAATATTATTTTTTTCAATTTCGCTTCTGCACAAAAAGTAAGCGAAGTTGATAAAATCGTTGCAAAATACCCTAAAAGTTTTGCTAGCACTGAAAAATTAGCCGACAAAATCGAAAATGATTTTGATTCGGATTATGATCGTGCACGCGCCATTTACAGCTGGATTGCCTTCAATATAAAATATGACTTCAATACTTTTTTGAATCCGCCCAGAACGCAAGGTTTCAGATATTCTTCTGAAGCTGAAAAACAACGAAAAATAAAACAGATTAACGATAATCTGATTCAGAAAACTTTTACTTCTAAAAAAGCAGTTTGTGAAGGTTTTACAGCTTTGTACCAACATTTGGCTTCCTTAATGGGAATAAAATGCGAGATTATTCGCGGAGATTCTAAAATTTCGGTAAGAGATATTGGCCGAAAAACAACTTCTTCCAATCACGCCTGGAATATGGTTTTAATTGATAAAAAATGGCGTTTGGTTGACGTGACCTGGGGTCAAGGTTATTATGACAGTAGTAAAGGCCGAATGGTAAATGATTTTAACCCTGTTTATTTCGACACAGATCCTGATTATTTCTTCGCCAAACATTTTCCAGATTCAGGAACCTTTTCAGGAGAAAGATTAAGCAAAGATGATTTCCTGAACGGGCCATTGATTTATAATAAAACAATTGAATTCGATTATAAAATCAAATCGCCAGAATCAGGTTTAATTGAAGCTAAAAGAGGCGATAGAATTACTTTCGAAATCAAAAACATTTCCAAATCAAATCAGGTTTTTTATTTGAATAAATACAATAAACCGGTTAAAATTCAAAATCCAAAAGAAAAACGAGGCGGGCTAGAATTTCAGATTCTTTATGATAATAATGTAGGCGAATATATTACGATTTTTGTCGATACAAATAGTATTGTGTCATTTAAATTTGTTTCAAAGTAGGAATTAGGATTTTTCTCTTTTCTGAAATAGCTGTATCTTAGCAAGAATGAAATGAATTTGAATGCTATGGAAACTACTTTTTTGAAATCGATCTTAGATAACGATTTCTACAAATTTACAATGCAACACGCTGTAATAAAGCTTTTTCCAAAGGCAAAAGTTCGTTACGGATTTATAAATCGAGGAAAACATGTTTTTCCTGATGGTTTTGCGGATTTGCTTCGAAAGTCTGTAGATGCAATGGACAATCTTCGATTGACTAAAGAAGAAAAAAGTTATTTGTCGCATTACTGCCCTTATCTTGATCCGACTTATTTAGATTTTCTGCAAGGTTATAGTTATGATCCGTCTGAGGTTCAAATTAGTCAGGAAGGTTCAGAAATAAAAGTTACAGTTGAGGGATTTTGGTACAGAACTATTTTGTGGGAAGTACCTTTGATGGCTTTAATTTCAGAGCTTTTTTATAAATCCAATCATTTGATTCGTTTGAATGATGAAGCCATTAAAAATCTGACCAAGGAAAAAATAGATAACTACAATAAACTTGGGGTTTCTATTTTAGAGTTTGGAACAAGAAGACGTCATTCCTATGACGTACACGAACTGGTAAATGAAACTTTACGAACTTATGGCGGACAAAGTTTCATTGGAACAAGCAATGTACATTTTGCAATGGTCAATAATAGAAGACCTTTGGGTACACATGCGCACGAATGGTTTATGTTTCATGCGGCGCAATATGGTTTTCAGGTAGCGAATTTTATAAGTCTCGAAAATTGGACAAATGTGTATGGCGGAGATCTCGGAATCGCTTTAACGGATACATATACTACAGAAATATTTTTCAATCAATTTGATAAAAAATATTCCAAACTTTTTGATGGCGTGCGTCATGATAGCGGTGACCCGATTGAATTTGCAAAAAAAGTGATTTCGCATTATACCAAAATGGGAATTGACCCAAAATCAAAAGTCATCGTTTTTTCAGATTCCCTAAATTATGTTAAAGTAAAAACGATAGTTGATTTTTGCCAGGACAAAATAAAAATGTCTTTCGGAATTGGAACAAATTTCACAAACGATGTAGGGCTTCCTGCTATGAATATGGTCATTAAATTAACCGATACAAAACCCGATAATACACATTGGCAAGGTGTTGTGAAACTTTCTGACGAAAAAAATAAAAATACGGGAACGCCCGAAATGATTGCGCTCGCAAAAGAAGTACTCGGAATCAAATAGTATTTTTTTGTTTCATCGCTGTTTTTTTATATTTTTAACGGTCGTATTTTTTAAAATCAATTTAAATTGGTTTGAAAACTGTTATTATTCGTAACAAAAGAAAAAATAGACTTTCATTTTTTACCGATAAATGGTACATTAGCCAAAAATCCTAAATTCATTTATGCTAGAGCAAAATCAATACAACGAAGATAATATTCGTTCACTCGATTGGAAGGAACATATTCGTATGCGTCCTGGAATGTACATCGGGAAATTAGGGGACGGATCATCACCGGATGATGGTATTTATATTCTTTTAAAAGAGGTTTTAGACAACTGTATCGATGAGTTCGTTATGGGTGCCGGTAAAACTATCGAAGTATCTATAAAAGATAAAACAGTTACGGTTCGTGATTACGGACGTGGAATTCCGTTGGGTAAAGTAGTCGATGTAGTTTCGAAGATGAATACCGGAGGAAAGTATGATTCTAAAGCTTTCCAGAAATCGGTTGGTTTGAATGGTGTCGGAACAAAAGCCGTAAATGCGCTTTCTACTTTTTTTCGAGTAGAATCGGTTCGTGATGACAAACAAAAAGGAGCGGAATTTTCGGCTGGAAATTTAGTTTTAGAAGAAGATGTAATCGATACGACTAAACGTAAAGGAACAAAAGTTGTTTTTACGCCAGATGAAACGATTTTCAAAAACTATAAATTCCGTTTAGAATATGTAATCAAAATGGTTAAAAACTATTGTTATTTGAACAATGGTTTGACGATTATTTTCAATGGAGAAAAATATTATTCAGAAAACGGACTTCGTGATTTATTAGAAGAAACCATCAATGAAGAAGATTTAGAATATCCAATTATTCATTTAAAAGACCATGATATTGAAGTTGCGTTAACGCACAGTAAAACGCAATATAGTGAAGAATATCACTCTTTCGTAAACGGTCAAAACACAACTCAGGGAGGAACGCACTTAGCTGCGTATCGTGAAGCGGTTGTAAAAACGATTCGTGAATTTTACAATAAGAATTTCGAAGCATCAGATGTTCGTAAATCGATTGTAAGTGCAATTAGTATTAAAGTAATGGAACCGGTTTTTGAGTCTCAGACCAAAACCAAATTAGGTTCTACTGATATGGGTTCTGATGATGGAACGCCTGCAGTTTCTGTTCGTACTTTCGTTAATGATTTCATCAAAACGAAGCTGGACAATTATCTGCATAAAAACCCAACAACTGCTGAGGCTTTATTGCGTAAAATTCTTCAGGCAGAACGTGAAAGAAAAGAATTATCAGGAATTAGAAAACTGGCGACAGATCGTGCTAAAAAAGCAAATCTTCACAATAAAAAATTAAGAGATTGCCGAGCGCATCTTCCAGATACTAAAAATCCTAGAAACTTAGAAAGTACACTTTTTATTACCGAGGGAGATTCGGCTTCTGGATCGATTACAAAGTCGCGTGACGTGAATACCCAAGCGGTTTTCAGTTTACGTGGTAAACCTTTGAATTCATACGGAATGTCTAAAAAAATTGTGTATGAAAACGAAGAATTTAACTTACTTCAAGCTGCACTTGACATCGAAGACGGATTAGAAAAATTACGTTACAACAACATCGTAATCGCAACCGATGCCGATGTCGATGGAATGCACATTCGTTTGCTTTTAATTACGTTCTTTTTACAGTTTTTCCCAGAATTAATTAAAGAAGGACATTTGTATATTTTACAAACACCACTTTTCAGGGTTCGAAACAAAAAAGAAACGATCTATTGTTATTCTGAAGATGAAAGAAAAGACGCCATCGAAAAACTAAAACCAAAACCAGAAATCACGCGATTTAAAGGTTTGGGAGAGATTTCGCCAGATGAGTTTAAAAACTTTATTGGAGATACGATTCGTCTTGATCCGGTTATGATGGATAAACATACTTCAATCGAACAATTGTTGTCTTTCTACATGGGGAAAAATACTCCGGATAGACAAGAGTTTATTATCAAGAATTTAAAGGTGGAGATTGATGAATTAGAAGAAGCATAATAAACGTTAGAATAATAATGCCAGACGATCTTCAAAATAAAATTATTTTTCAACAAGTTGCCGAGTTATTGCAAAATGCGCGACAACAGGTTTTGCGCACCGTAAATTCAACAATGACAATTACCTACTTTGAAATTGGAAGAATTATTGTTGAAGAAGAACAAAACGGAAAAGATAGAGCTGAATATGGCAAACAGCTTTTAAAAGATCTTTCGAAGCAATTAACTAAAGAATTTGGGAGAGGCTTTTCTATTGATAATTTGGAAAATATGAGAAAGCTCTTTTTGACTTTCTCAAAATCCGAGACACTGTCTCGGATTTTGGAAATTCAAAAAAAAACAGTCAGTGCCTGCGGAATTCAAATCTCAAAAAACGCAGTTAGTGTCTGCGGAATTAAAAAAAGTAGATTATCAAACTTTGTCTTCCTTTTTTAAATTGACTTTTAGCCATTATATTTTTTTAATGCGAATTGAAGATGAAAAAGAAAGACGGTTTTACAAAATTGAATCTGAAAAACACAATTGGAGTGTTAGAGAATTGAAACGTTAGTATGATACGGCACTTTATACAAGATTAGCTTTAAGTAGAGATAAAGAAGGAATTTTAAAACTTTCTGAACAAGGCCAGATTATTGAGAAACCAAAAGATATTATCAAAGATCCTTACATATTAGAATTTTTAGGATTGCCAGAATTGCATCAATATTCAGAATCTCAATTAGAAGAAGAAATCATTAATAAACTGGAGCAATTTTTATTAGAATTGGGTCATGGTTTTACCTTTGTTGCAAGACAAGAAAGAATTACTTTTGATGATAAACATTTTAGAATTGATTTAGTTTTTTACAATAGAATATTAAGATGTTTTGTACTTATTGATTTGAAAATAGGAGAATTAAAACATCAGGATTTAGGTCAGATGCAAATGTATGTGAATTATTATGATAGAGAAATGCGATTGGAAGATGAAAACAAGACAATTGGAATTGTACTTTGCCAAAATAAAAGTGAATCTGTCGTAAAATATACTTTACCAGAAAACAACGAGCAGATTTTTGCCAGTAAATATAAGACCGTTTTACCAAGCGTTGAAGTTTTAAAAGAACTTCTTGAAAACAAATAAATTTATAATTTCGAATATAAATAAATGAAAGACGAAGAAGACGATAACATAATTCCAAACGACGACGAGAATAATCAAGATGAAAACCTGAAAGATGACAATCAGGATGGAGATGACGATGAGATTATCGATGTAGATGCTAAACATTTTGAGGGACAGCATTTTTACGAAAATGAGGAAGAAGAAGGCGAAGACGTTATTACGAAAGTAACCGGAATGTACAAAGACTGGTTCCTGGATTACGCTTCATATGTAATTCTGGAACGTGCAGTTCCTGCTATCGAGGACGGATTTAAACCGGTTCAGCGTCGTATTATGCACTCTTTAAAGGAGTTGGATGATGGTCGTTATAACAAAGTTGCCAATGTTGTTGGTCACACCATGCAGTATCACCCACACGGAGATGCGAGTATTGGTGATGCAATGGTGCAAATTGGCCAAAAAGATTTATTGATTGATTGTCAAGGAAACTGGGGAAATATTCTAACAGGCGACGGTGCGGCAGCGCCCCGTTATATTGAGGCGCGTTTATCTAAATTTGCTTTGGAGGTTTTGTATTCTCCAAAAATCACTGAATGGGGACTATCATACGACGGTAGAAAAGCCGAACCGATTAATCTTCCGGTAAAATTCCCATTGCTTTTAGCGCAAGGAGCTGAAGGTATTGCGGTTGGACTTTCTACAAAAGTTCTTCCTCATAACTTCAACGAATTAATTGATGCTTCGATTAAAATATTAAAAGGAAAACCGTTTACGTTGTATCCTGATTTTATGACGCAAGGTATCGCCGACGTTTCGAACTACAATGACGGAATGCGTGGCGGACGTGTGCGTGTGCGTGCTAAGATTTCGCAATTAGACAAAAATACATTGGTGATTACTCAGATTCCGTTTTCTACCAATACATCAAGTTTAATTGACAGTATTTTGAAGGCCAATGAAAAAGGTAAAATCAAAATCAAGAAAATTGAAGACAATACTGCAGCCGATGTTGAAATCTTGATTCACCTTTTCCCAGGCGTTTCTCCAGATAAAACAATTGATGCGTTGTTCGCTTTTACAGCTTGCGAAACTTCTGTAGCGCCTTTAGGATGTGTTATTGAAGATAATAAGCCGTTGTTTATTGGGGTTTCTCAAATGCTGAAAATCTCAACACAAAGAACAGTCGATTTACTTCGTCAGGAATTAGAAATTCAATTAGAGGAATTAAAAAATAAGTGGCACTTTTCTACTTTAGAGAAAATCTTCATTCGTGAAGAAATGTATATCGACTTCAAATTATACGGAGACAGAGAATCACTTTACAAATATTTATACGATCGTTTTGAGCCTTTCAAAAAATCTTTTGTCAGAGAAATCAATGATGACGATTTACAGCGTTTGACTCAAATTCCGATGATTCGTATTACACGTTTCGACTCTGATAAAGCCGATGATTTAATCGCTAAGTTAGAAGACGAGATGAAAGAAGTGGAGCACAATCTAGAGCATTTAACAGATTTTGCAATTGCGTACTTTACTAAACTAAAAGAGAAATACGGAAAGGGACGTGAGCGTCAAACAGAACTTCGTGTTTTTGATAACGTTGAGGCTACAAAAGTAGTTTTAAGAAATACAAAACTATATGTAAACCGCGAAGAAGGTTTCGTAGGAACAAGTTTAAAGAAAGATGAATACGTAGGTGACTGTTCCGATATTGATGATGTTATCGTATTTTTAAGAGACGGAACATTAATGATTACAAAAGTCGATGCCAAAACTTTTATAGGAAAAGATATTATTCACGCTGCAGTTTTTGATAAAAACGACAAACGTACCATTTATAATATGATGTACCGTGATGGTAAATCAGGTCCATCCTATATAAAACGTTTTAATGTTACTGGTGTGACACGTGATAAAGCTTACGATTTAACAAACGGTACAAACGGTTCTCAGGTAGTTTATTTTTCACATAATCCAAATGGAGAAGCTGAGGTTGTAACTATTTTGCTTCGTCAGGTTGGAACGATTAAAAAACTGAAATTCGATATTGATTTTGCTAAATTAGCCATTAAAGGTCGTGGTTCTAAAGGAAACTTGGTAACCAAATATCCAATCAAGAAAATCGAATTAAAAGAAAAAGGAATTTCGACTTTGTTGCCAAGAAAAGTTTGGTTTGACGACACAGTAAAACGTTTAAATGTTGATGCGAGAGGAGAATTATTAGGAGAATTTAAGCCAACAGATAAAATCTTAGTAATAAGTCAATCAGGAAAATTGAAAGTCATAATTCCGGAATTATCGACTCATTTCGATGAAGATATGATTGTTTTGGAAAAATGGAAACCGAAAAAACCAATTTCCGCGATTTACTATGATGGTGAAAAAGAGCGTTATTTCTTGAAACGTTTTTTGGTTGAAAACGAAGGAAAAGAAGAAAGCTTCATTACGGATCATCCAAATTCACAATTAGAAATTGTATCGACAGATTATCGTCCTGTTGCACAATTGGTTTTTGCAAAAGTAAAAGGCGTTCAAAAAGACGATTTGCATATTGATGTAGAAGACTTTATAGCTGTAAAAGGTTTCAAAGCTCTTGGAAATCAATTGACAACTGATAAATTAAAACAGGTAAACTTGTTAGATCCGCTTCCTTATGAAGAACCAGTTGAAGAAGTTCCTGTAAAACCGGAATTGCCAGAAGATGATGATTCAGTAGAAACAGAGTTAGATGATGACGGCCAAATAGGTTTGGTTTTAGAATAAATAGAAAACGCTAAGATTAATTTCTTAGCGTTTTTTATGGTTTTAAATTCAATTTTCAAGGGATAACAATACTTCTTTTTTATTCCATTTCACTTCGTTGTTTTCAATAGTTACCAAAATAATATCTCCATCTTTTACTTCTCCAGAAATTATCTTTTTTGCTAAAGGTCTTCTCAAATGCGTTCTAATAATGCTTTTAATGGGTCTTGCGCCATATTTAGCATTGTAACCATTTTCGGCAAGATAAAGTTTAGCTTCCATAGGAATTTCCACTCGAATGTTGATATTTTTCAGCAAATCCATAAACTCTTTTTTGAGATGGATCTCGAAGATCTTCAATGCATTTTCCTTACTGATAGGGGCAAAAGGTACAATCTCAGTCAAACGTCCTAGAAATTCAGGTCTGAAATAATTTCCCATAATCTCCATTAAAGAATTTGAAGTCGGAATTTCGCCGTTATTGAAAGTATTCACAATATGATCTGCACCAATATTTGAAGTAAAAAGTATGATTGCATTAGAGAAATCGCCTTCTTTTCCTAAACGATCATGCAG
Source organism: Flavobacterium denitrificans DSM 15936 (assembly GCF_000425445.1). Lineage (GTDB taxonomy): Bacteria > Bacteroidota > Bacteroidia > Flavobacteriales > Flavobacteriaceae > Flavobacterium > Flavobacterium denitrificans. Next base: position 332,271 of record NZ_KE384377.1, read on the forward strand.
TTTTCCTTCATCCATAATTTGCAAGAAAACATCAAAAACAGATGGATGCGCTTTTTCAATTTCATCAAATAAAACAATAGAATAAGGCTTTTGCCTAATTTTGTTTACTAGTAGGCCACCTTCTTCATAGCCCACGTAGCCTGGAGGGGCACCATATAGCAACGCGGCCGAGTGTTCTTCTTTAAATTCAGACATGTCAAAACGAATAATGGCGTTTTCATCTTGAAAAAGAAATTCGGCTAACGATTTTGCTAATTCTGTTTTACCTGTTCCTGTTGGTCCTAGGAAAAAAAACGAAGCAATAGGTTGGCCTGCTTTGCTTAGTCCTGATCTAGATTCTAAAATTGATCCCGCGACGGTTGCAATACAATGATCTTGACCAATAACTCTTTGGTTTAAAACTTCTTCAATATTACTTAGCTTCTGTTTTTCCTCTTCATTTAGCTTTCCCGCAGGAATTCCGGTTTTTTGCGCAATAATGAGAGACAAGTCAAATGCTTCAATATGACTTCGTTTGTCTAAAGCCCTTGTTTCAAGCGTAATCAATAGTTTTTCAATATGATTTATAATTGACTCGGAAGTGTTTAAAGACATTTCCGAATCTTCTTCGACAATCATTAAAAAATTAGTTTTTTGTATAAGATCTTCCAAAAACCAATTGCATTCTTTTATTAATTGTTCTTCAGATAAAGCAGTTTCATTTCGTCTTAAAATAGCTAATTTATTCTCAAGTTCCTGTTTGCTTTTTAGAAAAGTTTCTCCAGAAGTTTTTAAAACCGACATTGTATGATCAATCAAGTTTATTGCTGATTCTGGCAGGCTTTTCTCTTTTAAATATCTTCTCGATAATCGAATCGATTCTGAAATAGTTTCATCGTCAATTTGTATTTTATGATGTTCCTGATAAATTTTGACAGACTCACGAATCATTCGGAATAAGGTTTCGTCATTTGATTCTTCCAATTTTACGATTTCGAACATTCCAGCGAGTCCTTGTTCTTTTTCAATTCTTTTTGAAAATTCATCAATCGTTGAAGTAGCAATAATGTTTAATCCTTTTACTAATTCGCTTTTTAGAATATTGGATACGCCGGAGTCACCGCCATTTTTGTCCAATAAAGTGTGAATTTCTTCAATAATAAGAATGGCTTTTGGAAACTGTTGTAATTCCTGAATGCAGTTTTTTAATCGATCTTCAATTTCGCCTTTGTAGGATGCGCCCGCAATTAGGGATGACAAATCCAATTCAAATAACTGCACTTTGTTTAGCGCTTCCGGTACTTGATTGGCAATTACATTTTGAATCAAAGAATCAATTAAAATAGATTTCCCTACACCGCGATCACCAATTAATAAAACATTTGGTTTTGAGAAACGACAAAGAATTTCTTTTATAGCGTTCAGTTCAGCTTCGCGACCAATAGCAGTAATTCTATTTGCCTTTTTTTCAACATTTTTATGAATACAATATTTAGTCAAAAAGCCTTTTTTTGCCTCTTTTTGATTGGTTAAAAGTTGAGGCTCAACTATATTTTCACTTTCCAGTAATTCATTTCTTGAAATAGGAAAACTCTTCATCTGATCAAAATTAAATCCTACTCCTGGAGAACTTAAAGCAATCAGAATGCTGTAAATACTAATTTCATCTTCATTTAATAAATCTCTTACTGAGTCTGCTTCTTTGATGATTTGATCAATAATATCATCGGGTTCAGCACTCAAAACGTGAGAAGCTTTTGGTTCTTCCTCAATTCTTACTTCTGCCCATTCATCCAAAAAATAAACATCTTTTCCCATTTTTTCAAGACGTTTCAAAAGTGATAAATCCCGATTTAAAATAGCTTTTAGTAAATGAGATGATTTATAAGAGTTGCTCGCTTCTGTTGAACAGCAAGCAAAAGAAAGCAGTTTTTCTAAAAATAATGATCCATATTTAATGATTAAACCAACAGCAGAGGATTCGACTGCAAAATCTTTTACAATAAGTTATTGGTCAACTTGTGCGGAACAAGGAAATGATATTAAAGCCGGAACTATTTTAGAATCTAAAGATGATTTGTTTTTTGTTAGTAAAAGAGTGATATTAATGACCAATACGGTTGGAGGCTTGAACAAGCAGAATAATAAAGACCGAATTCTTGCCTACAGAAATGCATTATTAACTCGAGGCCGAATCGTGACTTTTGCAGATATAAAAGCATTCGGATTTAATCATTTTAAAAATTCGATTGAAGATATTAAGATTGAAAAAGGAACTCGAAAAGAAATATCTGTAAAAGCTGGATTTAGTCGCACGGTTGATATTTTTATTAAGTTGAATGCTGAAGAAAAACAACATTTATCTAAATCCGAGTGGGATTATCTCTGCGATAACTTTATGAAAAATTTAAAAAACAGATCTTCAAATGTATTTCCGTATCGTTTGTTTATAGACAATTAGAATTTAGAAAAACCTGACTTTTTAGAGTCAGGTTTTCTATTTAAAAAGAGAATTCAAATTGATTTCTTTTTTTTCTTTCAGCTTTTTCACAATTTTCAAGAAAGCGATTGCAGTTATGTAGGCATCGCCTAAGGCAGTGTGTCGGTCTTTTTTAGAAATATCAAATTTATCTGCAAGATCGTCTAAAGTATAATGATCTTTTCTTTCGAATAAATGAGATTTGATCAAGGTCTTTTTATATAAGTAAGCTGTATCCAAACGTTTGTTTGTGAGTTCTGTCAAACCGTTTCTTTCGAGCGCTTTATTAATCATTGTAACATCAAAAATAGTATGGTGCGCAATAATTATAGAATCGCCCAAAAATGAAATAAACTGCTGTAAAGCTTCTAATTCATTCGGTCGTGGCATTACAAAAGCTTTTAAAATACCATGAATTTGAGCCGTTGATTTATCATAATGGTCTTGCTCTATATAAACTTCAAAACTGTTTTGAACAGAAATGATTCCGTTTTGAAGAACAAGCGCGCCAATGCATAAAATACGATCATTTTCATAATCAAATCCAGTAGTTTCGGTATCTAAAACGACAAATCGAGTATTTTCGATCGTAACACTTTCGTCAAAAAGGTTTTCTTCTTTCTTGAAAAAATTAAATAGACTCATGATTATACCAGATTTGAAACGTTAAAACGAACTGAAATTAATTCCTGAAGTTCTTTTATCGTTTTAAAAGTGCGTTTCAGCTTAATTTTTTCCATTTTAGAAAGAGATTCTAAAGCAATAAACTGACCAGAATCGTGATGTAAAAGTCCTTGTTTGGTTCTAAATTTCAATAAAGCTTTAAACGAATACGAGCATGACAAGTACAATTCGCGATTTTTTGGTTCTAGTTCTGCCAATTTCTCAAATCGTTCGGCTGTATTGCTGATAGATTTGACTGAATGTGACAAAATCAAAACCCGCGCTGCGTCGGTTAAAGGCATTAAGGCTCTTCTTTTAATATCAAAAGTATCTTTGTTGGCACCATCTTGTTCTACTAAAAATTGTCTGAAGAATCCTGTAGGAGATGGACTTTGCAATGCGCCACTGACCAAGTGCATATAAAAAATAGGATTTGCTTTTACATTTTCAAAGATAGAATCTGAAAGCTGGTTCACAATTTCAGAATCCCCATAGGTTTTGCTGTAATCAAAGAAAATAAACGAAAGTAAAACCTCATTTTTTCCAGGATTTGTGATCCAATGATGTACCTGGCTTTTCCATTCATCAAGACTCATGCACCATTTCGGGTTCGAAGCCATCATTTCGGCAGGACAATAATCATAACCAATATCAAAAAGCCCTTTATTGACAAGAGAAGCAAATTTTAAAAAATAAATTTTTGTTTCATCTCTAAAAACTTCATTTACATTTTCATAAACAATAGCATTATCCTGATCAGTATGAAGCATTTGTTCGCCTCTGCCTTGACTTCCAAGTGCGAGCCAGGCAAATTTTACAGGTGGCGGACTGCTCATTTTTTCCAAACAAATTTCGATAACTCGTGTTGTACAAGCTTCATTCAATTCGGTTATGATTTTAGAAATCAAGGTCATAGGAATATTTTGATCCAAATATCCCTGAAGCAATTGCATAATTCGGTTTCGAATTGGTTTTATTTCCTTATTTTTTTTAGCTCTTTTTAGTGCCTTAATCAAAACTGCAGGATTATTTCCAAGCGCAACCATTACATCATGTTTGGATAAAATCCCAACTGCTTTAGTATTACTCGTTCCGTCTTTAGTAAGACATAGATGACTGATATTGCTTTTCATCATCGCCATTTGCGCTTCTGTAACCGTCATTTTTTTGGGATATGTAATAACCGGTTTTGTCATTATAGTTTCGACTGTTGTCGTAATGGGATAATCTCCACTAACAATTTTATTCCGCAAATCTTTATCGGTTAAAATACCAATCGGAAGCATTTCATCCACAATCAAAATAGCACCAACTTTCTTTTTATTCATAATTTTAGCAACCTCTTTTGCAGTTGTTGATGGACTGCAGGTCACAATTTTTTTCGAATATTTTATAGGCGTTAAATCAAAAGAATCGTTGTTTGAATGTCGATTTTCATTCAATAAATCATCATCTCCATACAACTTGTCTTTGTGGATATCTGAATACGGATTTCGAGTGTTCGAAGCATAACTTTCAATCAGGAAATTACCAACATTTCTGTTTTCAAGCGCATAAGGTTTAAAAATTGCAATTGGAATGGCATATAAAATGGTTTCTTCATGTGCCACAGCTTCCATAATATAATTTTCCTGTGCCAAAAGCGGACGCAATCCAAAAATATCGCCTTCATCGCACATATCTAAAACGGTATTTTTTGTGCTTTTTTTAAGTGCAACAGCGCCTTTATGAACTACATAAAACGAATCGTGTGTTTTGTCGTTTTCAGCAAAAACCACAGCATCTTTTTCTTTATAAACTATCGAGATTTGTTCCGATAATTTTTCCAAATCCATTTTATGTAAAAAACTAAAAGGAGGAAAGTCCTTTAAAAAGTCGGCAACTCTTTGCGAAATGGTATTTTTCATGTGGTTAGATTAAAGTTCTAAAATACTATTTAAATTAGAAATGTAAAAGAAACACATTATAATAATTTGCCACAAAGGCACAAAGTCACAAAGAAATAAATCCTTGGCGTCTTTGTGCCTTTGTGGCAGAAAAAAGCTCCAAACTGGAACTTTATAATTAATCTACTTTATGAACAGTACCTCGTTGCTTCTCTTCAGAACCAACCAAACCAAATTCAAAAGTATAAGAATCTTTAGAAGTAGTTAGAATTTTCATGCTGATTGCTTTTTCCTCAGCCATGTTTTTTGGATGTTTTTTCTGCAAAATATATTCACAATCGCTTACCCAGCGAATGGTTGCAGTATCTGTTTTTCCTTCAAAAGTCTCAATTTCAATACTGTCTTTTCGCTCAAAGAAAGTTGTTTTTTTAACACCATTGACTTCAGTTTCAAATTTGAACTTTCCGGTTTTGAAATCTTTGCAATTGTGTTCGGCATTATAGCAAGACACTAAAGCCAGAAAAGGAAATAAGAATATAATTTTTTTCATTTTAAGTAAGTTGTTTTTTAGGATTCCGATAGCTATCGGGACTGCTGTCCGCTGTATCTTTTGTGGTGAACACCACCACAAAAGGATGCCGCTTCCATCAGGGCTAGGACTTTAGTTTTCAAGAGCTCTTTTTAATTAAAGAACAAAAAGAAAATTACAAGAGTTATAAAAGTTAAAAAAAGCAAATTCCGTTTTTTATTTTTAGAACTCTGCTCTTCGGTTAAATTTGTTTTGCAAAATTTAATTAAGATCCACCAACATGTCCCGCCAAAATTTGCATAATATTCTATCATTTCATTCTCTTTAATTCATCATCGGTAAAGTTCTTGATTTCTTTTTCTTTGGCAAACTTTTCGGCGTTATAATTTCCTGATTTATTTTTCGGAATTGATAGACTATTCCATTCGCTGTTTTTCAATTGTTTAGCATAAAAAACAATTTGTCCAACATGATAAGGATAATGCGCTAATTGACGATTTATGGCTTCTATTACCGTATGACCTTCATTTCTGATATAAATAATGTCCGAAAGCTGTTCAGTACGTAAGCTTTCAAGAGCATTTTCAAGACAATTCCAGCCTTTGTTCCAAACTTCCAGAACTTCTTCTTTAGATTGTAAATCGTTTTCAAATTCTGCATCGCGGTTTCGCCATTCTTTTTCACCATCAGAAATCAAAAAATCAGTCCAACGTGAAAGCATATTGCCTGAAATATGTTTTATAATAGTTGCTATGCTATTGGTGTCTTCGTTAATTGCAACAAAAAGCTGTTCTGGTTCTAACTGTTCTATTGCTTTTTCGCCCAGCATTTTATAATACAAAAACTGCTTTTTAGCACTTTCTAAATAAGAAGTATCGACGCTCATAATTAAACGATTTTGATGTCATATTTATCTAAAAGTCCAGCAATTCCCTCATTCGAAAATTGCGCTTTTTTCATCGGATTAAATTCAGGATCAATTTTATAATTATAAGCAGTTTTGAAATTGACTCCTGCTAATTGTGTTTCGTTGAAAATAGCTCCGTCAAGGTCACAATTGTCAAATAAAGAACTCGTTAAATTGGTTCCAATAAATGTTACTTCGCGTACAGAACAATTAATGAATTTGGTTTTTGGCATTTTTTTATTCGAAAACAAAGCATAATCCAAAACACTTTCTTCAAAATGAACTTGAAATAAAAAATCATCACATTCGTTAAAAGCAATTCCTAAAAGTTTGCAGTTCCTGAAAGTGACATTTTTTAAGCTAGTTCCCGCCAAACTTGTCATTGAGAGATTGCAGTCGATAAACTCGCAATCTAAAAAAGTATTGTAGGCAAAATTACTGTTTGAAAAATCACAGTTTTTAAAAACACAATCTTCAAACTCTCGATTGTTTATTTTTTTATCGATGTAAACAACTTTTTCGAATGTTTTCTGAATGTGAATTAGACTTTCCATGAATGTATTTTAAGTAATATTTTAAATTTTAAACCCGACTGGTTTTGAAAAACTGTCGGGTTTATGATTTTATTTGTTAGTCGTTAAATATACCTCGCATTATGATTTTCAATCCTAAAAAGATTAAAACCATCGAGCTAATGCAAGCAACAATCCCAATTCCTAAAACCAGATAATGCCAATTGTTGCCTTGATTTTGAAAAGCATTGTAAATTAAAGATGGTCCCATAAACATAAGAGGCAATGCGCCTGTCAAATATTTGATGCCTTTTCCTAGTAATTGTTTATTTGTTGCCATGGCTTTTGTTTGAAGTTTAAGGTTTCAAGTTTTGCGTCTCAAATAAGAGGAAACTTTTACCTTTTATAATTGTCAACAGCGTTTCTTACACTGCCGTATTTTTTTAATAATTCTGAAGCTTCGTCATATGAAACGGGAATTTCATCCATAATCATTTTTACACCACGATCCACTAGTTTAACGTTGCTCAACTGCATATCGACCATTTTGTTGCCGCGTACTTTTCCAAGCTGAATCATAGCCGCTGTCGAAATCATGTTTAAAACCAATTTCTGAGCAGTTCCAGCTTTCATTCTAGAACTTCCAGTTATAAATTCTGGACCGACAACTACTTCAATAGGGAATTGTGCAGTCAATGCTAATGGACTTCCTGCATTACAAGTAATACAACCTGTAATAATATTGTTTTGATTACAAGTTTCTAAACCACCTATAACATAAGGAGTTGTGCCCGAAGCTGCAATTCCGATTACCACATCATTTGAATCAATTTTATGGTTTTGAAGATCAATCCAGGCTTGTGTAGGATTATCTTCAGCGTTTTCTACTGCACGTCTTATGGCCGTGTCACCACCTGCAATTATACCATTTACTAAATCAAAAGGAACGCCAAATGTTGGAGGACATTCTGAAGCATCAACAACACCAAGTCGTCCTGAAGTTCCAGCTCCAATATAAAACAATCTGCCGCCTAATTTTAGTTTTTCAACTATATGCGGAATTAAAGCTTCAATTTGTGGCAAAGCTTTTTCTACTGCGTAAGGGACAGTTTTATCTTCTTGATTAATATTGGATAACAATTCATGAACAGACATTTTCTCTAAATGTTCATATTTTGAGGCTTGTTCAGTAGTTTTTGTAAATGTCATTTTATCGTTATTTAGACTGGTCAAAATTAATATTTTTTTCTCTGAATCTCGAAATTTAGATTACAAACTCACAAAGATTTAAAGTTTTGTGTGAGATGTTGCGAAAGCATTCTTACATCTTTATTAAAAGAACTAAAATATTATATTTGTTAAATAATCAAAAAACAAATGGATAAATTAGGCTTTTTAGACGACGTTGCACGCATTGCGGTCTTCGTTTCGTTATTACTGGCACTTTTTTTACTAACGGTAAAAACGGAAAATAAATTAGCTAATCGATTATTTGCTTGTTTTATTATTTTTTCGGCAATTGATTTCAGTGGACTTTTAAAGTATTCATTTCCTTTGGAATATGTGAATTTAGAGTTTTTTAGAAGTACAATATGTTTGCTGGAAATGCCTTTGATATTGCTGTATGCTTTGGCAGTTTGTTATTCTGATTTTAGATTAAAATGGAAACATTTATTGTATACAATTCCATTTCTAATTATGAATTTGGTTCTGGCACCAAGAATTTATTTACAATCAGGTGCCGAAAAACAATTTGTCTTGGAGAATTACAATTCGATGTTTGAAATTTATTTTTTTCAGATTTTGATTGAATTTCAATATTGGTTTTATATTATCAGCATCTTTTTGATTTTAAGAAAATATAAAAAAATTTATCTCGAAAATTACACAAATCCAAGCACTTCTACCTATAAATGGCTTTTTCAGATGAATTGCGTTTTTTTAGCAATGCATTTTATTACTGCTTCAAAAAATTTATTGCGCTACACTGCTTCTCGAGATGTTTTTCTTTGGGGAAATATTTTGATGGTCGTTATGGCTTTGTGCGTAATATGCTGGTTTGTTATGAAAGCATTAAATCATCCAGAACTTTTTAGAGGAATCAACTCTAATTTGCAATTAACTGAGGAGTTTCTTTCCAAAGAAAATGAAGATATAACTGAAAAAACAATAGAAGTCGAGGATAAAGCTATTGCTTCTCAAATTTTAGCATTAAAAAATTATATGAAAGAGAAGGAGCCTTTTCTTGATCCGTCACTTACAATTCAGGAACTGTCCAGTCAAATTGATATTCCGGTTCGGGATTTATCAGTTTTGATTAATCACCATATGAACCTGCATTTCTTTGATTTTGTAAATGAATATCGAATTGAAAAAGCAATGGATATTTTGAAAAATCCATCAAAAAGAGAATTAACGGTTTTAGAAATCCTATATGAAGTTGGTTTTAACTCAAAATCTTCTTTTAATACTTCATTTAAAAAATATACCAATCTTACGCCTACAGCTTATCGAAATAGCATTTTAAGTTAATTTGACTTCAACTAAATTTTTAACTTGATTCAGTTTCTGATGAAATTATCTTATCAGAACTAAAATATTATATTTGTTAAATAATCAAAAAAGGAATGAATAGAATAAGTTTTTTAACTGGTATGGCCGGAATATCAGTTTTTGTTTCCTTGTTGCTGGCCTTCTTTTTACTCACTGTGCAAACAAAAAATAAATTAGCAAATAGACTATTTGCTTGTTATTTGATATTTTTTGCCATTGACAATAGCGGTATTTTTATTAACGACAACTTCATTATAAATCATTTTAATTTAGAGTTTTTTAGATGGACTATTTGTGTCTTGATACTGCCGGCTTTTTATCTCTATGTAATGTCGGTTTGTTTTGCAGATTTTAGGTTAAGACCAAAGCATTTATTGCATTTAATTCCGTTTATTATTACAAATATTGTTTTCTTGTTCCGACTTTATCTTTTAAGTGATGCAGAAAAAAAACTGTTTTATGTGCATCGAGATCAATCGCCGGAAATGTTTTATATGTTTCTTGTTTTAGGTTTGCAAACTGTGATATACAGCATCGGCGTATTTTTAGTTTTGAAAAGATATAGAGAAATATTCCAAGAAAATTATACGAATCCCAGAACTTCTATTTTTAAGTGGGTATTTCAAATCGCTGTGGTGCTTTTTGTTATATATTACCTATCGATAATTAAAAATATGGTGCGATATGCTGCTCTTGATTTCTTGTGGATTTGGTCGAATACAATCTTGCAGTTGTTGGTTTTGATAGTGACGTGTTGGTTTGTTTTAAAAGCACTCAATTACCCGGAACTTTTTAGAGGAATCGATTCTAAATTGTTATTAGCAAAAGATATTCTTCCTAAAGATAATACTGAAATAAAGGATAATCAAAACGAAATAATTACAAATCAGATTTCGGCATTGAAACTTTATATGACAGAAAAAGAACCTTTTCTTGATCCGTCGCTCACGATTCAGGAACTTTCCAATCAAATTGACATTCCAGTTCGTGATTTATCAGTGTTGATTAATCATCATATGAATCAGCATTTTTTTGATTTTGTGAATGAATATCGTATTCAAAAAGCGATGGAAATTCTAAAAAACCCTTCCAAAAAAGATTTAACCGTTTTGGAAATCTTGTACGAAGTCGGATTTAATTCGAAATCGTCTTTTAATACATCGTTTAAAAAATATACAAATTTAACACCAACAGCTTATAGAAACGCTTCATAATTAAGGTTTTGTAAAAAGTCGTACTTCATGCTGAATAAAGTCGAACCAATTTTCTAAATAGAAATTGGTTCGACTTTTTTTTGTCGGTCGCATACGCAGATTTTCTAAGGCAACTTTGCTTCAAATTAATCGAACAAGTTAAAATTAGAAACCATGAAAAAATTACATCTCCTTATCTTTTTAGTATTGCCTTTATTTTGTCTAGCACAATCAACATTAAAATTAAAAGGAAAAATTGCAAGCGAAACAAAATCTTTGGAATGGGCAGAAGTGTCTATTTCAACTTTAGAAGGAAAAATTATCGACGGAACTATGGCGAAAGAAGATGGTTCTTTTGAAATCAATCTTAAAACGGGTTCTTATAAAATCAAGATTAGCCTTTTGGGTTTTACAGATTATGAGAAAGAAATCGCATTAGAAAAAGATACCGATTTAGGAACTATTGTCCTAAAAGAAAATGAAACAAAATTAGTTGAAGTGGTGGTGCAATCAAAAAAGAAAACAATCGAGCAAAAAACAGATCGATTGGTCTATAATCTAGAAAATAATGTAAATAATGTTGGAGGAGATGCTTTGAGCGCTATAAATACAGCTCCTGGCGTTGTAGTGCAAAATAATACAATCAATATTTTAGGAAAAGGAACTTCGAGAGTGATGATTGATGGAAGAATTATTGAATTAACAGGCGAAGAATTGAATAATTTTTTGAAATCAATTTCGGCAAGTGATATCAAGAATATCGAAATTATCAGCAATCCGCCGGCAAAATATGAGGCCGAAGGAACTGGCGGATTGATTAATATTATTATGAAAAAAGGCGCTCGTGATTCGTGGAAAAACACAATTACGGCTTCTTATGACCAAAATAAATATGGAATTTACACTTTGAGGGATAATTTCTTTTACAACAAAAATAAATTCCGTTTCTCAGCAAGTGTTAATGGAAAAACAGGTTATAAAAATGTAGATGAAGTTTCAGATGTTTATTTTGAAGATGGACTTTCAAATCTGAATGCAAGAACAAAAATTAAAAATGAAAGTTTATCAGGAAAATTGGCTTTAGATTATGATTTTTCAGAAAAAACGACCATTGGTTTCCAAATTTTAAATGATAGAACGAATCCAGATTTTCAAACAGATATTATTGTTAATAAATACAACACGCAAAATGAATTGCAGTATTACATCATTAACAACAGTTTCGCAGACAGAGGGTCTAAAAATCAAACCTATAATGCGCATTTGATAACAAAACTAGATCCTAAAAACCGAAAATTATCATTTGATGTCGATTACTTTAATTATAATTCAAAATTTGACCGTGAGTTTATCGCAAATAATTATTTAGCTGATGGAACTTTTGTAGATGTCAATCAGTCTGGAAGAAATATTTCGAATCAAGATATTGATAATTTGAGTTTTAAGGCAGATATGGAGCATCCTCTGGAAACCTTGAATTTGTCATATGGCGCAAAGGCAAGTTTTACAAATAGCACTAGCGATGTACTTTATTATGATACAATTACGGGAACTCCAATATTAGATCCAAGTCAATCAAACCGATTTAAATACACTGAAAACAATCAAGCTATTTATATTAATGGAGATAAAAAAATAAATGAAAAATGGAATTTGCAATTGGGATTACGACTTGAGAATACACAAACAAACGGATTTTCTGAAACGCTGAATCAAGAAACTATAAACAATTATTTAAAGCTTTTTCCGACTGTTTTTGCTTCATACAAAAAGAATGAGAACAATAGCTTCAGTTTGAATTATGGAAAGAGAATTAACAGACCTCGTTTTGATTTACTGAATCCTTTCCGAATTTATATCAGCAGTAATAGTTATTCAGAAGGAAACCCATTTTTAAAACCTTCTTTTAGTGATAATTTTGAGTTTGCACATTCTTATAAAGAAATTTTAAGAACAAGTGTTTTCGTAAACGTGATTACAGATGGTTACGGCATTTTGTTTACTTCAAATCCCGAAACAAGTACACAGATCATAACACGTGATAATTATTTTAAAAGCTTGAATTATGGTATTGGAGAAAACTATTCGGCAAGTTTTGCTAAATGGTGGCAAAGTGAAAATTCAGTATATTTTTTAGGTGCAAAAACAGAGTTTATTAAAGATATCAATGCAACGCCAGCAAATAGTTTGCAAATTGATTTTTCGACAAACAATACTTTTGTTTTAGGGAAAACAACAAAATTGCAAATTGATTTTTCATATACCACACCTTATAAAAGCGGTTTGTATGAAATAGGATATGCTTCAAGTTTTGATATCGGACTTAAGCAAGACTTGTTTAATAAAACAATGCAAATTGCGTTTTTGGCAAATGATATTTTTAATACTTCTTATTTAAAAAATTTTACTTCGGTTGTAAATGGCGTAAAACAGGTTTATAGCAATAACGAAAGCAATAGATTTGTTCGTTTGTCTGTAGTTTACAATTTTGGAAATAAAAAAATTAATGTAAAGGAGCGCAATTTTGGAAATCAGGAGGAAGGAAAGAGAGCTAATTAAATGAGCTAATTAAATGAGATAATGTGTCAATTAGATGATTAGATAATGTGTAAATGATTCAATTAGAAAATTATCTAATTGGCTTATTTTCTAATTGACTCATTATAAAAAGTATGCCAGTAAAATTCCAAGAACAATCATCGAAACTTTGGCAACATTGAATTTATGTCCCTCACTGCTTTCAAAGATAATTGTGGATGAAATATGAAATAAAATTCCGATCACAATTGCCGTTATTTCAGTGTAATATTTGTTTAATATTGGTAAAAACTCAGAAGCAATTGTTCCAAGAGGCGTCATGATTGCAAATGTCAGCATGAAGGCAAAAATGGCTTTTTTGTTTAAATCGGCATTGATAAAAAATGTGGTCAAAATTACCGCAATTGGCAAATGATGAATTGCAATTCCGATTGCTAAACCATCATGATGACTCACTGGGAAACCTTCTAAAAAGGCATGAATGCACAAACTGATAAATAATAGCCACGGAATTTGCGACATTTTTGCGTGGCCGTGTACGTGTCCGTGCTCGGCACCTTTGGAGAAAAATTCCAATACAATTTGGAATAAAATTCCGATCATTATAAAGATGCCAATATTATGATCATGAGATTCGTAAACTTCAGGAAGAAGATGCATTACGGTCAATGACAATAAAAAAGAACCACTGAACGCAAGTAATAATTTTAAATTGGTTTTGTTTTTTGGTTTTATAAACAAAGCCACGCTATATCCTAAAAGTACAGAAAATAAGGGTAGTAGATAGTTCATCTTTTTGTTTAATCGTTTTTTTGTTTAATTGTTTAATCGGTTTTGGTCAACGTGCTTAAACGATTAAACAAATTGACGATTTAACGATTAAACCTATTTAAAAATCATGATTAATCTTTCGCTTTCAGTTTTATGGAATTTTTTGAGTTTGTAGTCTCCAAAAATATCTAAAAGATAAATTCCAGCTTCTTCCATTAAATCCTGAAAGTCTTTCAAAGTTAGTGCTTTTACTTTTTCTGTAAAATGATATTTTCTGCCTTGGTCTTCAAAATCAATTTCTTTGAAAATATGACCGTCTTCAACATATCTTTTAATATGAAAATCAATTCCGTCAACCGTTTTGACTTCTTGAGGAACAAGAGTTTCTATCACTTGATTGACGTTCATAAAATCGATTACCGCGAAACCATATTCAGATAAACTTTCTTTGATGGCTTTTAAAGTTGTAAGGTTGTCATCGTCGTTTTCAAAATAGCCAAAACTGGTAAAAAGATTAAAAATGGCATCAAATTTTTCTTCAAACGGCTCACGCATATCATGAACTTTGAAATGAAGTGTTTCGTTGCTGTTTTTATTGGCTTCGGCAATACTGTTTTCTGATAAATCGGCGCCTAAAACATTAAAACCTAACTGGTTTAAATAAATAGAATGTCTACCTTTTCCGCAGGCCAAATCCAATACTTTTGCTTTTTCTGGCAAATTCAGATAATGCGTCAAGTTGTCCATAAAAATCTGAGCTTCTCTATAGTTTCTATCTTTATACAGGATATGATAATAGGCAGTATCAAACCATGATGTAAACCAGTTTTCGGTATTACGATCCTGATTAGGTGTTGATGAGTTCGGTGCTTCAGACATTTATTCTATTTCAATTAATTCAAAGTCCGGCAAATTTAGTGTATTTTTGCCGAAAAATAACTATTTCGCTATCATAGGTAATGGTGATTGGTTTTTTTTAATTGAAAAAAAATGGAAGAAAATTTTAAAATGATAGCCAAATGTTTTTTTGGTTTTGAAGAAATATTAGAGAATGAATTGCGTGTGCTTGGTGCTCAAGATGTTGAGAAAGGCGTGCGAATGGTTAGTTTTAAAGGCGATAAAGGCTTTATGTACAAAGCCAATTTATCACTTAGAACTGCCCTTAAGGTATTGAAACCAATTTATTCTTTTAGAGCAAATAATGATCAAGCTTTATACAAAGGAATCTCAAGCATGAATTGGGCAAAATATTTGAATGCCAATCAAACTTTTGTAATTGATACTACGGTGCATTCGACTTATTTTAACCACTCAGAATTTGTTTCTCAAAAATGTAAAGATGCGATTGTTGACCAATTTAGAGAAAGAACGGGTCAGCGCCCGAGTATTGACAAACAGCATCCAGATTTAAGAATCAACATTCATATAGACAAAGATCAGGTTTCAGTTTCTCTAGATACTTCTGGAGCTTCGCTTCATCAGCGTGGTTATAGAACGGCTACGAATATTGCACCTATTAATGAGGTTTTGGCAGCTGGAATTCTTTTATTGTCGGGTTGGGACGGACAAAGCCATTTTCTAGACCCAATGTGTGGTTCTGGAACTTTCTTGGCAGAAGCGGCTATGATTGCTTGCAACATTCCAGCAAACATCAACAGAAGAGAATTTGCTTTTGAAAAATGGAAAGATTGGGATAATGATTTATTTGACAAGATAGTCGACAGTTTGATGAAAAAAACTAGAGAGTTTCATTATACAATCAAAGGTTTTGACAAAGCGCCGAGTGCGGTTAGCAAAGCTAAAGACAACATCAGAAATGCAAATCTTGACGATTATGTAACCATTCAAGAAGACAACTTTTTTGATACTGAAAAAGAAGTAGAAGGAAAGTTGCATATTGTATTCAATCCGCCTTATGATGAGCGTTTGGATATTCACATGGAAAGATTTTACGCTAGTATTGGCGACACCTTGAAGAAAAATTATCCTGGGACAAATGCTTGGTTTATTACAGCAAACTTAGAAGCCTTAAAATTTGTTGGATTAAAACCTTCACGAAAAATCAAACTTTTCAACGCAAGCCTTGAAGCGCGTTTGGTTAAATATGAAATGTATGAAGGAAGCAAAAGAACGAAATTTCAGGTTTCTGAATAAGTAACAAAGAGACAAAGTTTCAAAGTAGCAAAGATTTTAAAACTTTACCCGCTTTGAAAAAAACATGAAATCATAAGTCAAAATAAATAATTATAACGTTGTAAAGCTTTAAAGTTGTAAAGAAAAAACTTTGCAACTTTGTTACTTTGCAACTTTGAACTTAAAACAAATGACAAAACTACAAGTAAGAGGTTTTTTATATCAATTAGGAACTTTTGCAATTTTATTTATTGCAGGAAGATTTATAATTGACATGTATACAGGATTAACGGGAATTTGGATTCCGATGACAGCTTTTGTTGTGGCTACGATTATAGGACCAAAATTTCAAGCAGTAAGAACAAAAGATGGAGAAAAGCTTTTTATGAAATGGATTTTTATAAAAGGAATTAAAGAAATCGGATAATTTTTTTGAAGAGGCATTATGAGAAAAATAGGTCTTATTGGCGGAATTAGCTGGGTTTCTACTTCGGATTATTATAAGCTTATTAACGAGGGAATTAATGAAAAACTAGGAGGTTTGAATTTCTCGGAATGTTTGATTTATTCCTTCAATTATGCCGATATAAAAAGAAATAATGAAAACAACGATTGGGATTCGACTTTTAATATGCTTTTAAAGGGATGTGAATTCTTGAAATCGGGCGGGGCTGAAGCGATTGTTTTATGCGCCAATACGATGCATTTTATTGCCGACCGACTAGAAGAAGCTATTGATATTCCAATTATTCATATTGCAACTGCAACTGCTATTGAAATTCAAAAACAAGAAATTAAAAAAGTTGGTTTATTGGGAACCAAGTTCACAATGGAATTGGATTTCTTTAAAAATAAATTAGCAACAAAAGAAATAGAAGTGTTAATTCCAGAAAAACAGGAGGATAAAGATTTTATTCATTATACTATTTTTGAAGAATTAGGCAGAGGACTTGTAACCGATGAAACTAAAAAACGCTATATAGAAATTTCGAATGAATTGATTTCAAAAGGTGCCGAAGGAATAATTTTAGGTTGCACTGAAATTCCTTTAGTAATAAAACCTGAAGATTTATCAGTTCCTGTTTTTGATACAGCTTTGATTCATTCAAAAGCGGCGGTTGATTTTCAGTTGTCTTAATACGATTTATGATAAATAAAAAACCACAAATTCAGTATTTTTGAATTTGTGGTTTTTTATTTTATGCTAAAATGTTATTTTTTAGGAGCCGTTTTAGCTGGTGCTGGAATAACAGTTTTTTTCTTGTAAATAGGTATAAAGTAAGAAACCGTATAATTGAATCCAATTCCAAAACTGCCATCGTAGGTTCTGTTAAATCCTGGAATGTACAAATTGTCAAAACCATCTGGCTTTGAATTGGCAACCAACATTTTCAGCTGAACGCCAAAGCCAACAAATACGTTGTTGAATACTTTTGCTTTTACACCCATTGCAACTTCAATCCAGCCTGCAGTAAGTCCGCTGTATTTTTGATGTTCTGTAATAGGAGGCATTTCACCCCAGTACGGATTTGGGTTATAAATTTTATAGCTGTTTAATTCTTGACTAAAGGTACTGAATCCACCTCGTAAACCTATTGTGATTAAGTTTTCCATGTCAAGCCAGTTTTGATACAAATTGTAGTCAAAACCACCTTTAATATAAGTTCCAGTTGCACTTGAATTTAACCTATCGTCATCAGTCGTTTTGTCTTCAAAACCAAGTTCTGCTGCTAAATAGTATTTTTTTGTCAAGCGCCAGTCACCAACAAATTCTACTCCTTTATAATCTTTGTCATAAAAACCGCGAGTAAGTTTGTATAAATCAACCCCTACACGAAGTCCGTAGCGATCTGTTTTGATGCTGTCGGCTTTTTTCACTTCCTGCAATGCAGGTTTAGCAACGTTTTCAATTTTTTGTTTTTCTGGAACAATTTCTTTAGTTACTGTAGTTGTTGGTGTTTCCTGAGCATGACTCAAAAACATTGAAAACAATAAGCAAAAACTAGAAATATACTTCAATGTGTGTTTCATTTTCTGTTTCAATGTTATATTCTTTTACATAAATTTGTTTCATCCAAAAGCCTTTAGAATCACTATCTACCTTAATAAATGGAGATGAAATTGGAGGTCCATCTGAAAGAGGATTAAGTTGAAAAATAGTTTTAAAGCCACAAGCTCTTGAAACATAAAGGTTTTGATGTGCGTAATTAAATCGTACTTCGTCACTGTTTATAGCGGCGGCATTTTCATTACCAGAATCTAAAGTAAAAGTAAAAGTCGAAAAATCAGCATCTGTTTTTAATGGAATAGAAATTTTACTGCCGTTTGCCAGATACTTTGTTTCACCAGTTGCATTTTCATTAAAAATAATTCCTTCAGTCATGTCTTTTCCAATTACTTTTAAATTAGTAACTTCTTTGGAAGTTGACGGGCTATCAGCATCAAAAAATTCAATGACTAAACGCGGTGTTGTTGGAGTATCTGGATCACAAATGTCATCTTTCTCGCAACTTGATAAGCCAAAAGTAAAAAGCAATAAAACTGAAATTATTTTTCTCATTTATATTTTATTATCGAAGTTCTAAAAGTACGACATTTTCAACATGATGCGTTTGCGGAAACATATCTACAGGTCGCACTCGTGTAACTTTGTATTTTTCGTCCATTAAAGCCAAATCACGCGCCTGTGTAGCTGAGTTGCAGCTCACATAAACTACTTTCTTTGGAGCGATTTTCAAGATTTGATCAATTACTAATGCATGCATTCCATCTCTCGGCGGATCTGTAATAATTACATCCGGTTTGCCATGTTGTGCAATAAAAGCTTCGTTGAAAACAACTTTCATGTCTCCAACAAAAAACTCGCAATTCGTAATATTATTGCGTTCAGCATTTGCTTTAGCATCTAGGATTGCTTCAGGGACACTTTCAACTCCAATTACTTTCTTAGCTTTTTTAGAAACAAATTGAGCAATAGTTCCTGTTCCGGTGTATAAATCATAAACCGTTTCATTTCCTGTCAGTCCAGCAAAATCTCGTGTAATTTTGTATAATTCGTAAGCTTGATCTGAATTGGTTTGGTAGAAAGATTTAGCGTTGATACTGAATTTCAGCCCTTCCATTTCTTCCAAGATATAATCTCTGCCTTTGTAAAGCTTGATATCCTGATCGTAAATTGTATCGTTTTGTTTCGCATTTACTACATATTGTAACGAAGTAATTTGCGGAAATTTCTCGTATAAATGATCCAAAACCAATTCACGATTTGCTTTGTCATCTTCAAAAAACTGAATCAAAACCATGATTTCGCCTGTTGAAGCGGTACGAATCATTAAGGTTCTCAATAATCCTGAATGTTCTCTAGGATTAAAGAAAGCCAAATTATGCTCGTTGGCAAATGCTCTAATTTCATTTCTGATGGCATTTGAAGGATCTTCTTGCAAATGACATTTTTGGATATCTAGAATTTTATCCCACATTTTTGGAATATGGAAACCTAAAGCATTTCTGTTTCCTAAATCTTCCGTGCTTCCAATTTCTTTTTCAGTCAACCAACGACTGTTTGAAAATGAAAATTCCATTTTATTTCTGTAGAAAAACTGTTTTTCTGAACCTAAAATATCTTCAAATTCAGGAAGTTCAACTTTCCCAATTCGCTGTAAATGATTTTTTACTTCATTTTGTTTGTAATACAACTGTTGGCTGTATTTCATATTTTGCCACTTGCATCCGCCGCAAACACCAAAATGATCGCAGATTGGTTCGATACGATGTTTAGATAATTCGTGAAATTTTACGGCTTTTCCTTCGTAGTATGCTTTTCTTTTTTTGAATGTCTGTACATCAACAACATCACCAGGCACAACATTCGGAATAAAGATTACTTTTCCGTCTGGAGCTTTTGCAACTGATACTCCTTTTGCACCTGCGTCTAATACTTCAATTTGATGAAAGACAACTTTGTCTGTATTTTTTCTTCCCATAGCGCAAAAATAAGGGTTTGTAAACTTTTATAAATTTAATTTTCAAAATATTTTATCAAATTGTGTAATTTAACACATTAATAAAGTTTAAAAGTTAACTTTGTTTTCTGGCTATAACCCCAAACGCCACATTTTTAACCTATAGTATTGTTGTTTTTTATGAAGTTATATCATAATCTGTCACAAATCAGCTTTCTAAAAAAGAGCTACGTATTGAAATTTTTATTTGTCGCGTTTTTGGGAATACATATCCCATTAATAGGTATTTTGCTTTTTGTCCTATTTTCTTCGTACGATATTTCACCAACTTCTATTTTGTTTTTTGCATTAATCATGACGTTATTGGCAACTATTGTGACGTTGCTAGTTTTAAAGGAATTAATTAAGCCAATATCTATTGCTTCAAAATCTTTGGATGATTACCGAAACAATCGAAAACTTTCTGTTTTGCCAACTGAATATACTGACGAAGCCGGTTTGCTGATGTGTAACATCCAGGAATCAATTTATGAGTCTGAAAGTTTTATTAATGAAAAACAAGATTTGATTTATATGCTTTCGCATGATTTGAAAAATTTTGCTGGAAATCCACAAGGATTAGCAAAATTAATTTTAAGCGAAAATCCATCTGAGTCTGTAAAACATTTAGCAGAATTGATTTGCGAATCAACAAATTTGCAGTTCCGTTATATTGAAAACTTCATTAAGCTCTTGAAAGAGCAAGATCAGGTCGCAAAGCTGAATCCTGAAGCTAAAACTGTTGTGTTTTCGAATATTGTAGTTTTTATTAATGAACAAGTTGAGCAAAGACTTTTGGATAAAAACATTACAATGAGTCTGAGTTTGGAAATTGCTGAAGCCAACCTCAGGATTGAGGAAGGACTATTGGTTCAGGTTCTAGTAAATTTGATAAGCAATGCAATTAAATTCTCTTATTTTGATAGTGAAATCAAAGTCAGAATTTACAGTGAAGATTCGAGATTGAAAATTAGTGTTGCCGATAAAGGAGTTGGTTTTGATAAAACTCAAATCGAAGAATTGTTTAAGAAGTTTACTAAAATGAGCCGTTTAGGAACTGCAAACGAATTATCGACCGGA
The DNA here is from genome assembly GCF_000425445.1 of Flavobacterium denitrificans DSM 15936. GTDB lineage: Bacteria > Bacteroidota > Bacteroidia > Flavobacteriales > Flavobacteriaceae > Flavobacterium > Flavobacterium denitrificans. The sequence continues at coordinate 353,495 of NZ_KE384377.1, forward strand.
ATTGGCCTGTATTTATGCAAAAAAATAATCGAACGCCACAAAGGTACACTTACTGCTGCCAGCGAAGGCAAAAATAAAGGAGCAGAGTTTAAGATTGAGTTTGAGGTTTAATTTGTTTCTTCTAGCAAATTTATTGTGTCTTAAAGGCGGCATTGTACAACAATGTCGGTTTTCCGTTAACACAGTCAACTCCAGTTGGAGGGATGGCCATATCACAAGGTGAAGAAATATTCCATTTTACATTAAATGCCGCTTCTGCGTCAGTGTATGCTTTTACTTTTGCTAAAAATTTTACCGTATCTATTTTTTTAGAATAAAGGATAAAGCCCATTGGCCCTCCGCAGGCTTTTGAGCCAATTGCGGTGAAAGCCCATTCTGAAGCATCGGTACAAGGTGTGGTATTTACTTGTGAAAGCACTACAATTTCCTTATGCATTTTTTCTAATTTTCGAGCATCTTTTTCTTTAGCATTGTCATCGTCATTGTTGCAAGAAACAAATGTTAGGCAAATTACTGCTAGTATAAAACTTAAGTTTTTCATGGAAGTGATTGTTGTTTAGTTTTATATATAGATTAACAAAATCAAAAAAGGTTGCGTCTGGAGAAAATCTTGTAAGCTTCTAAGGCACTAAGTTGCTAAGGTTTTAAACTTGGAATCTTAGCAACTTAGTGTCTCAGTATCTTAGGCTACCATAAATGATGTACAGCTGGTTTTACGTATTTTTCATAAATTGCATTCATTGCAACAATCTTTTCCGGACTTATTTTTGGAAGATCATAAACCGATAAATTTGATAAAACATGGTCTGCTTTTGAAGCACCTGGAATAATACAGCTAATTTCTTCAAAATTTAAAATCCATTGTAAAGCGATAGGAGCTAGGTTTGGATTTTCTGGAAATAAAGCTTTTAATTCTTCAACTGCTTTTAGACCCAATTCATAATCGATTCCTGAGAATGTTTCGCCTTTATCAAAAGCATCTCCGTTGCGATTAAAATTACGATGATCCTGAGGCTCAAAAATAGTTTTTGAATCAAATTTCCCTGTTAAGAGCCCGCTTGCCAAGGGGACACGCGCAATAATTCCGATATCTTTTTTCTTCGCTTCAGAGAAAAATAATTGAGAAGGACGCTGGCGAAACAAATTAAAAATTATCTGAACTGTAGTCACATTCGAATATTCAATTGCTTTTAAAGCTTCTTCAACTTTTTCTACGCTTACGCCAAGATTCAAAATTTTGCCTTGATCTTTTAAGCGGTCAAACAATTCAAAGATTTCTGGACGATAATAAACTTCAGTAGGAGGACAGTGCAACTGAATCAAGTCTAATGTTTCTAATCCTGTTCTTTTTAAACTGTCTTCAACAAATTTTTGAAGGACTTTTGGCTGATAGCCGTCATTCACATGCGGATTGATTTGGCGTCCGCATTTTGTAGCCACATAAACGCGTTCAGAACGAGAGCGCACGACGCGCCCAACAGCAGTTTCACTTAAACCATTTTCGTAAACATCGGCAGTGTCGATAAAATTAGCACCATTATCTATTGCTGTGTTTATAAGCGCATCAGCAGTTTTATCATCAAATCCTGATCCCCATTTTCCTCCAACTTGCCAAGTTCCAAGTGAGATTTCAGAGATATTAAAGTTGGTTTTTCCTAGTTTTCTGTAGTTCATTTTTAAGCTTATAAGGTTCTGAGTTGCTAAGATTCTAAGCTTTTATGTTCAGTTTTTTAAACTTAGCATCTTAGCAACTCAGAATCTTAGCCTCTTTTTTAATCAAATAAATCCGATGACAAATAACGGTCGCCACGATCACAAATAACCGCTACGACAACACCAGATTCTAATTTTTCGGCAATTTTCAAAGCAACAGCTACTGAACCGCCGCTGCTCATTCCTGCAAAAACGCCTTCTTCAAGTGCTAATCTTTTGGTCATTGCTCTGGCTTCTTCTTCGCTCACATCAATTACGGTATCAACTTTTGAAGCATCAAATATTTTCGGTAAATATTCCTGAGGCCATTTGCGGATTCCCGGAATTTGAGAGCCGTCGCTAGGCTGCGCGCCAACAATTTGAATCGAAGGATTTTTCTCTTTTAAATAAGTCGAAGTTCCAATGATTGTTCCTGTAGTTCCCATAGCTGAAACAAAATGTGTTACAGTTCCCTCAGTATCATTCCAAATTTCTGGCCCCGTTGTTTTATAATGTGCTTTCCAGTTGTCGTCATTTGCAAATTGATTTAGCATCAAATAGCCACCTTCTGCAACTTTTTTGTCGGCATAATCCCTAGAACCAATAATTCCATCTTCAGCTGGCGTCAAAATAACTGTAGCGCCATATGCGCGCATTGTTTGTGTCCTTTCTTTAGTAGAATCTTCAGGAAGAACCAGTTCGATTTCGATGCCAAATAACTGAGCAATCATTGCTAAAGCAATTCCGGTGTTGCCGCTTGTGGCTTCGATCAATTTATCGCCTGGTTTAATTTCGCCTCTTTCTAAAGCGGCTGCAATCATGTTATATGCTGCTCTGTCTTTCACGCTTCCGCCGGGATTGTTCCCTTCAAGCTTCAGCAACAGTTTTACGTTTTTATTTTTAACCAAATTGACAGTTTCCATCAGTGGAGTATTTCCAATTAGGTTTAGCAATTTTTGTGGACTCATTTTATTTTTTTTCTTTTATTTTTACTTCAGTTGTAGTGGTATTTAAAACGATCGAATCTTCAGGAATTGATTTGGTGATCCAGGCATTTCCACCTACTATACTATTTTTCCCAATAACAGTCTCGCCTCCAAGAATCGTTGCATTGGCATAAATGCATACATTTTTTTCTACAGTAGGATGACGTTTTGCATTTTTCATGTCTTTGCTTACGCTCAAAGCACCCAGCGTAACTCCTTGATAGATTTTTACATTTTTTTCAATAACTGTAGTTTCTCCAATAACAATCCCAGTAGCGTGATCAATGAAAAAAGGAGAGGCAATTTTAGCCCCAGCATGAATATCGGTACCTGTAATTCTGTGCGCATATTCGCTCATTAACCTTGAAAAAAGTAATAAATCAAGCAAATATAATTCATGACTTAATCTGTAAATGGCAATGGCATAAAAACCGGGATAGCCTAAATAAACTTCATCAATACTGTTTGAGGCAGGGTCATTTTCTAAAATATATTCCGCGTCCTGATTTAGTTTTTCTAAAACGGCAGGAAGTTTTTCAAGAAACTTGTCCCAAATTGATTCGCATAAATTTTCTGGTTTTTTGCAAGCCAAAACTGCAATTTCTTTAAAACGAATTTCAAGATCATTGATGCTTTTGTCTAAAGCGGCATTCGAATCAAATAGAGTGTAAAAAAGCTTTTCGGTAAAGTCTTCTGTTTTAGTTTTAATACCGTAGTTTATGTTAGAATGGCTCTTTAGAGCTTTTATATTTTGTATGATACTTTCTTTTGTCACAATCGAAAAATTGAGTGGATAATTTTGAAACGTTAAAAGTAAGGCGTTTTTTGTAAATAAGGGCATGAATTAACTAAAGAAATTTTGCGTTGCGGCTTGTATTTGTGATATTAAAAAGATTGCCGAAACATGAATTAAGATGTAACTCTTACGAAGTTAATTGCTTAAATTAGCTTTATAAAATTCCTAAAATGAAAAATAATTCAACTTTTAAAAGCGCAATTTCTGGTATTGAATTTTCAGAAAGTGAGAAAATCTGTGGAAAATCAATTCACGATCCTATTTTGAGTCTTATAACGAAAGATCACCCTTCGTTTTGTGATGATGACTGCATATCAGTACATGAATTGAACGAATATCGTCAAATGTATATTTCGAACTATTTGTCCCGTGAAATAGGAATGCTTTCTGATCTTGAAAAAAGTGTGATTTCTTCGCTGAAAGAAGATAAATCTATTGTTAGCATTGTTGAAGATGAAGAAGAATCAAGGAATCTTGGGCAGAAAGTAGCCGATAAGGTTGCTGATTTTGGTGGAAGCTGGACTTTTATTATTTCGTTTGTGCTTTTTATTGCAATCTGGATAGGTGCAAACGTTTGTATTTTGATGAACAAGGGGTTTGATCCGTATCCATTTATTCTGCTAAATTTGATTTTATCTTGTATTGCCGCACTACAGGCACCAGTTATTATGATGAGCCAAAATCGTCAAGAAGAAAAAGATAGAAATCGTGCTAAAAAAGATTTTATGATCAACTTGAAATCCGAATTAGAAATCAGGATGATTCACGATAAAATTGATCATTTGATTATGCATCAGCAACAAGAATTGATCGAAATTCAAAAAGTTCAAATCGAGATGATGAACGATATTTTGAATCAGATCAAAAAATAATCCTGAGATTTCGGGACAAATATCAAAAATAAAAGTGCTTAAGATAATAACCGCCGATGACAAAAATGAGGTTTATGAAAGCGAAATTCCAAACGGCTTTTTTGTATTTTTTTGATTTGTCGAAAAAGTAAAAAATCAGAAAACCAAAAAACAAAAGAGTAGAATAAAGCGCCGGATACATTTTAAAAGCATCTAAAAATTCGCCTCGAAAAAGTAAGAATAAAGCACGTTGAAAACCACAGCCCAAACAGTCAAATCCGAAGAGCATTTTGAATAGGCAAGGGATCATGAAATTTTCTAAATTCAAAGGGAATGTTTTTTACAATTTTACGAAAAAATATTGGATATCATTTCGAGGAAATTGAACTGCTATTTTAAAGTTTTATATTTTTGAACTCTTATACTGAAAAATAAATGAAAACTTTTAAAATTTTAATAATGATTCTTGCAATTGGAGTAGCACTTTATGAGCAAGTTTCGGACAAAAAAAATATCTATATCATGATTGTTGCAATTGTAGTTTTCATGTATGGAATGATGCAGCTAAGTGCAAAAACGCCAAGTAAAAATCAAGATAAAGACGAACAGGATGCTGAGTAAAGGAGATAAGGTTTCGGTTTTAGATGAAGCCATAAATGGAACAGTGGTTTCAGTTAAAAACAATGAAGTTTTGATTGAAACAGAGGATGGTTTTATGATGACATTTTTTGTCAATGAGTTGCTTAAAATTCAAGAAACCAGTAATTTAATGAATTCTATTAAAAGAATTAATTTAGATGAAATAAAAAAAGAAAAAACAGAGCCAAAACCGCGCAGTTTTGTAAAGGAAAAGAAAGATAAACGAGATATCGCGGTTCCAGAATTTGATTTGCACATCGAAAAATTAGTGCCAAATAAGCGTGGCATGTCGAATTATGATATTTTAACTTTGCAGACCGAAACCGCAAAAAGGCATATCGAATTTGCAATCAAAAACAGGATTCCAAAAATTGTTTTTATTCATGGCGTTGGCGAAGGAATTTTAAAAGCTGAACTTGATTTTTTATTAGGCCGTTATGACGGAATAGATTTTCAAGACGCCAATTATCAAAAATATGGTCTTGGAGCGACCGAAGTTTATTTTAGGCAAAACAATAAATAATTTTATTTTCATGTCTTAAAAAGCTGATTTAAAAGCATAAAAAAACATCCGTTTTTCGCCCTGATTTTGTTATTAAATCAGTTTGAAAAACGGATGTTTTTTTGTAGGAATTTAAGAATAGTTTTTAACCTTTTTTCTTTAGGTTGTTTTAAGGTTCAACAGTAGTTACTGTTCCTAAAACAAATTCAGTTGCAAGTTTAAAAGTACTGTTTCCTTGTTTCATTGAAGTATTTCTTAAAACTATTTTGTGCTTATAAACTTTAAGCGAGTGCGTTGTAGTTACCTCGATAATTCCACTTTCATTTGCTTTACCCGTAACACCCACCCAAGTATCTTTTACTGTAGGCGTCGTTGGCGTTGTGGTTGTACAATAATACTCCTTCGTTATCTCAGGTAAATTGTTGTTGTATGTTCTATAATAAACATTATTGGAAATAACTGCAGGGCTGCCAGTACTTAGATTGATCAAGCTTTTTCTCGGCTGTCCAATAGGAGTATCTACGTTTTGAATTAACGTTTTATCTAAATTTTCGATCACTAATGAATTTGATAAATTGTTATTGTAGACTTTAAGCTGCACGTCGCAATATTTTGCAACTTCGTCCGTAAAAGCAACTACAACTGGCGTAACACTTGTTTTAAAATCCCCAAAAGGATATTTGTCCTGTACTTGTACTGGGCCAGGCTTAGAGAATGAGACCCCTCTTAAAGTAATATTATGATTATATCCAGTAATTTCTGTGTGGCCATCTGCTGGAGCAGGATCTAAATAAATCGCTTTTGTCGCAATTTGAATTTTGCCAGAAAGGGCATACCATTCTTCGTTAATATTTGGCGTTGATGGAGGTATGGCGTCGCAAACGTTTGGTTTAGAAACGGCGCCATCATATGCTCTATAGAAAAAACGAAAGTTACTATTGTCGATATTATAAGCCAATGTATCTGTTGTTGTTGGCTCGTTTTTAAGACTGTTGGCAGGCATTTGCAACAACAATGATTCTTGTGGCTTAAGTTTATAGATCAAAGCATTAGTTGCAGGATCACAACTTGTAGCGGTCACATCATCAAAATCAATTGTTTCTACAGTTAAATCACCATCATCACAGCCATTTAATAAAAGCGCAAAGAATAGAAGGCTTGCATATTTTTTCATCGTAATTTTATTTGGGTCAAAAATAGTGAAAAATTTGGCAAATGATATTGAAGATTGGACAATTGATATTTCTTAACTTTGCAACAATGAAAAAAGTATATCTAGACAACGCCTCAACAAGTGCTATGCGCCCTGAAGTAATTCAGGAAATGACTAAAGTTATGACTGAAGATTTTGGTAATCCTTCTTCTACACATAGTTTTGGGCGAAACGGGAAGACCATTTTGGAACTTTCTAGAAAGAGCATCGCTAAACACTTAAACTGTTCTGCTCAGGAAATTATTTTTACTTCTGGAGGTACTGAGGCTGATAACTGGATGCTGCGTTCTGCTGTTGAAGATTTGAAAGTTGAACGAATTATTACTTCAAAAATAGAACATCACGCCGTTTTATATACAGTTTTAGCATTGGAATCTGATTATGGGATTCAGGTTGATTATGTAAATGTGAATCCAGATGGAAGCATCGATTTGACACATTTGTCTAATTTGTTGTCAGAAGATAAAAAGACACTTGTAAGTTTAATGCACGTTAATAACGAGACAGGAGCAATATTAGATCTTGAGCGAGTTGGCGTTATTTGTAAACAATACAATGCATTATTTCATTCAGATACAGTTCAGTCTGTTGGGAAAACCGAAATTGATCTTCAAAAACTGCCAATAGATTTCATTGTTGCAAGCGCTCATAAGTTTCACGGACCTAAAGGAATTGGATTTGCATTTGTTAGAAAAAATTCTGGTTTACAACCTTTAATTTTTGGTGGCGAGCAAGAAAAAGGCTTGCGTGCTGGTACAGAAGCTGTTCATCAAATTGCGGGAATGGCAAAAGCATTATCACTGTCTTATCAAAATCTTGATCAAGAAAGAAGTTATATTTCAGATTTAAAATCGTATTTGATCGAGCAGTTAGGCATCCACTTTCCAGATTTCAGAATTAATGGAAAAAAAGAAGATTTCTATAATATCATCAATATTATTCTTCCGTTTTCTTCAGATAAAACTTCAATGTTGTTGTTTAACCTTGATATGAAAGGAATCGCAGTTTCGCGCGGAAGCGCTTGCCAGTCAGGAAGCATCAAGCCATCGCATGTTTTAAAAGAAATGCTTTCTGAAACCGATTTAAAACTTCCAAATCTCCGAATTTCATTCAGCCATTATAATACCAAAGAAGATATTGACTGGCTGATTGAGAGTTTGAAAACTGTTTAAGCTTTTTTAAATTGACAATTATTAATTATCAATTATTTGCGTATTACTTTAACCTGAGAATCGTTAGTCAATTTGATGATTGTAGATGATTTTCCGTTGATCTTATCTTGATTTAGTTTCACAACATAATCAACTCCATTAATAATTTCTGGACTGATATCTTTGAAAGCAATTGGCGTAGGTTGTCCTGAAATATTTGCAGAAGTTGAAACCAAAGGTTTTTTCATTCTTTCCATCAATTTGTAGCAAAAAGGTTCTTTAACTAATCGAACGCCCAAAGATTTATCTGCTGCGATAATATTTGGAGCGACATTTCGGGCATCGTCAAGAATTAAAGTAGTTGGTTTATCTGCTAAATCCCATATTTGCCAAGCAACTTCAGGAATATTTTTAAAAACATTATAAATCATTTTTTCGCCATTCATCAAAACGATCATACTTTGTGTTTCTGCACGCTGTTTTAATTTGTAAATTTTTGCAACTGCTTCAGGATTAGTTGCATCACAGCCTATTCCCCAAACTGTATCAGTTGGATAAAGTATGATGCCGCCTTCTTTGATAACTTCGTAAGCTTTGATGATTTCTTCGTTCATGGTGAAATTTTAATGCTAATTTAAAGTGCAAAGATAATAATTCCGTTTTGTAGAGCTTCTTAATTGATCTTTTTATCTTTATTTTTGTAATTACACCCTTATATTTGCATACCTAAGAAATATTATAAAAAATATGAAAATACTGCACATTTCTGGAGCGAAAGCTTGGGGAGGAAACGAACAGCAATTGATCTATAGCATTCCTGAATTGAATAAATTAGAAATTGAAAATGTTGTTTTCGGAATTAAAGACACAGTGCTTGAAAAACTTTGCGTAGAAAATAATATTGCATTTATTCCTGCGAAAGACAGAAAGCTTGTTAAATTTTCAAATTATAAACAGTTTAAAGAATTGGTACGAGAGATTAAGCCCGATTTGATTCATCTTCATACCAGCAATTCTTTGACTTTTTATGTGTTGAGCAATTTGTTTCTGAAATTGAATGCAAAAGTTGTTTTCTCAAAAAAAGCAATCAGCGCCAGCAGTAGTTTCATCAGTAAATTTAAATACAATTCAAAAGCAATCGATGCTGTTTTTTGTGTTTCTAATGCTGTTAAGAATAATTTTTCGGAGGTTCTTTCTCCTTCAAATAAGCCTAAACTGACAGTTGTTCCAGATTGCGTTCCGTTGGAAATCTTAAACAAAAATACGGGTGTTAATTTAAGAGAAAAGTATAACGTTGCTGAAGGTAAATTTATAATTGGAAATATTGCCAATCATACCACGGCAAAAGATTTAGAAACACTTGTAAACACAGCAGATTATTTGGTTAATGTATTGAACAAAAAAGATGTTGTTTTTTTTCAGATTGGAAATTTTTCCAAACGAACAGATGACTATGTAAAGCTTGTTGCTGAAAAAAATCTTCAAGAATATGTGATTTTCACGAATACAATTGAGGATGCATCTAGTCTGAATAAGCAATTCAATGTTTTCTTAATGACATCGCAAAGAGAAGGAGGGCCTACTTCTGTTTTGGAAGCAATGTTGATTGGAGCACCAGTTGTTTCAACTCATGTTGGTATTGTGCCCGAAGTAATAACAAGCGGCAATAATGGATTTATTTCGCCAATTAAGGATTTTAAGAATTTGGCTGAAAATATAAATTTGCTTTTGAATGATGTAAATCTGCAAAAGGAATTTGTTGAAAAAGGTAAAATGACAATCAACAATGGTTTTATTGCTCCAGTAATAGCAAGAAAAACGGCAGACGCCTACAAAAAAATAATAAACTCATAGATCCTCATGATTGCAAAATTTAAATTTTCAACAGCTGTAAAAAGCTCAAAAGATATTCTCTCTCTTATTCAAAATTTTCAGACTTCTGGTGAACTTTTTGGAAACGGAGACCGAAATAAAATTAAATTATTTGATCTGGATGGAAAAACAATCAATATCAAATCGTTTAAAATTCCGAATATCGTAAATAAAATTGCATACAAATATTTTAGAAAATCAAAAGCTAGACGTTCATTTGAATATGCTACAATTTTGTTGGAAAAAGGAATTGGCACACCAGAACCTGTTGCGTTTCTTGAGAATTTCAATTTTATAGGTTTAAAAGACAGTTATTATGCGAGCGAGCATTTAGTAACTGAATTGACATACAGGGAATTAGTCGAAATTCCAGAATATCCAGACAATGACAATATTTTAAGACAGTTTACCAAATTTACCTTTGATCTGCATGAAAAAGGAGTAGAGTTTTTAGATCATTCCCCAGGAAATACTTTGATTAAAAAAACATCTGAAAGCCTGTATGATTTCTTTTTGGTTGATTTAAACCGAATGAATTTTCATGAAAATATGAGTTTCGAACAACGCATGAACAATTTTAGCCGTTTGACGCCTAAAAAAGAAATGATTGCGGTAATGAGCAATGAATATGCAAAGTTTTATACTGAAAAATCAGAAACTGAAATTTTTGAAAAAATGTGGCAGGCAACATCTGATTTTCAAGAGGAATTTGCAAGAAAGAAAAGGTTGAAAAAGAAACTGAAATTCTGGAAAACGTACTAATTTCCAGAGTGAATTTTTTTGAGCTCCTGAAAACGTGCAGCGACACTTAATGCATTCAAATAACAAATTATAACGCCTTTTTTGCCGTCTAAAAATCCAAAACGGATTAAATACTGGTTCAAAAATTGATAAGCTGGACGAATATAAAAATGAAAAAAGTTGGGTTTAGTGTTTTTTAGAAATTCTTCCTTCGCTTTTAATTGACCGTAAAAAATCATTTTTTGCTTGTAATCTTCAAAATTAGAATACGAATAGTGAATTAATCGGTTTTTTAATTTTGAAGTTTTTCCGGTTACGATAAGTTTTTCGTGAACGATTTTTTCATGATTATAAAAAGCGTTTTCTTTCTTAAAAAGACGAATAATTTTATCTGTCTGCCAACCGCTAAAACGCAATTTTTTGTCTTCAAACATAAAGTTTCGACGAACAAAATAAGCCGAAGCACTATTGCTTTGATGGATTATAAAACTGATTTCTTTTTGAAGTTCAGGAGTTAGCCGTTCATCTGCATCCAAAAATAGAATCCAAGAATGCGATGCCAAACTTAGGGCATAATTGCGTTGCGAAGCAAAATTGTCAAAGATGCGCTGTACAATTTTTACATTTTTGAAGCTTGATGCAATTTCAAAAGTTTTATCAGAACTGAAAGAATCGACCACAATAATTTCATCGGCAAAAGCCAAATCATCGAGAACTGGTTTTATATTCTGTTCTTCATTATAGGTAATAACCAAAGCCGTTAAAAATTGTTTCTGTGGCAAAATCATTGGGCAGAAACACTTAGGTTTTGATTAAGAAACAATTCGATTTTATCTTTAAAAAATTCAGGTTTGAATTCTTGATATAATGGCAATGCTTCTTTCTTAAACATTTTTTCAGTTTTCTGCTCAAATAAATCAGATCGATAGTCCTTTAAATGTACCGATAGGTGGTGTATTCCGTCTTCAAAAGTGGCCCAGATTTTCTTTTCAATCCAAGGAGAAAAAATGATAAATGAAGGTTTTTCCAACGCTTTTGCCATATTTATTGCGCCTCCGTCGTTTCCAATAATCAAATCACATTGGTTGACTAAACCAATAAAGGAACGCAAATCTCCGCCTAGCAAATCAAAATATATTTTTTGTTGCGTGGATGGTTTGCAAGTATCAAAAACAATTTTAGCTTCCTCAATTTGTTTTGGGAAATAGTTGAAAAGAATATTTACATCAAAATGATCAGCAATGTAATCAACAACTTTAGACATGAATTCTAAAGGATAAGTTTTTAATTTTTCGCTTCCTAAAAGGCTTATCATAACCGTTTTTCTATCTTTTCGAACATTGTGTTTTTCAAAAAGTGCAATTGCTTCTTGGTTTTCTTTTTCAGAAACAAATAATTTCGGAATTGGATCGGTTTTTATTTTTAGATTCAAAGGCTCTAAAAGGGACAAACGTCTTTCGATTGCCAAACCTAAATTGGTTTTTGGGAAAGGTTCAAACGGAACATTATCAGTGTATAAAAAATTCCTGCCCGGTTTTTTGTATGAAATTTTTCTTTTAGCATTGCTCAATAAAACCAAAATCCAGCTTTCTAATTTTGAATACGCATCAATTAATAAATCGTACTTTTCATTGCGAAGCTGAAAACCTAATTTCAATAATTCCTTTTTGCTTTTACGATGCTTTTCTTCAAACAAAATAATATTGTCAATACTTGGATTGCCTTCAAGAACAGGTGTCGTCGAGGCATAAACCAAATAATCTATTTGAGCTTCAGGATAAGCAGTACGCAAATTATTGCATATAATGCTGCTTACCAAAACGTCTCCAATCATTTTTTGTTGAATAACAAGTATTTTCATATTTAGAAAAACAAATCGTATTTATGGTTTACAAATTGAAGCAAAAAAAATCCAAATTCCAATCATTATCAATTGGAATTTGGATTTTTTAATTTGATTTTTTTTTTTTAATCTATACTGCAACGTCGTATTCACGAAGTGCATTGTTTAATGAAGTTTTCAAATCTGTAGATGGTTTGCGAGTTCCGATGATCAAAGCACATGGGACTTGGAATTCACCAGCAGCGAATTTTTTAGTATAACTTCCTGGAATTACAACAGAACGAGCAGGAACAAAACCTTTCATTTCAACTGGTTCATCACCAGTAACATCGATGATTTTTGTTGAAGCAGTCAAACAAACGTTAGCGCCAAGAACAGCTTCTTTACCAACGTGAACACCTTCTACAACAATACAACGAGAACCAATAAAGGCGCCATCTTCAATAATTACTGGAGCAGCTTGTAATGGCTCAAGAACACCACCGATTCCAACACCACCACTCAAGTGAACATTTTTACCAATTTGTGCACAGCTTCCAACAGTTGCCCAAGTGTCAACCATAGTTCCTTCGTCAACATAAGCACCAATATTTACATAACTTGGCATCAAGATAACACCGCTAGAAATATAAGCTCCGTAACGTGCAACAGCGTTTGGTACTACACGAATTCCTTTTTCAGCATAATTTCTTTTTAGCAACATTTTGTCGTGGTATTCAAAAATACCAGATTCCCATGTTTCCATTTTTTGAATTGGGAAATACATTACAACCGCTTTCTTCACCCATTCGTTTACTTGCCAGCCTTCACCAACAGGTTCAGCAACACGTAATTTTCCTGCATCTACTAGTTCGATAACTTCTCTGATAGCATCAGTTGTGGCAGTTTCTTGTAATAAAGCTCTGTTTTCCCAAGCTTGTTCAATTATAGTCTGTAAAGAATTCATAAGTTTTAATTTTTGGCAAAGATAACGTATTTGTGGAAAAGCGGAAAAGTAAAACCTTTTTGAAAATGTTATATATGTAACATTTTGTTTTTAATTTGATAAATAAGAAACATCAATGTAATTATTGTTGAAATTAAAAGCCATCAAAAGTTTTTTTTATATCAAAATATGACAAAAATCAGATTTTACCTTTTTTCTTCCAACTACTTTCGCAGCGTTAATTCTGAAAAACAGAAATAGAATTAATTAAAACCATTCCAAAAACAAATTTTATAAGCAGTATAGCATGAATCAAGAAAATCAGCTCCAGAACAAAATTGCAGTAATTGACAAAGAAGTCACTTGGGATAAAACGCAAGTTATTATGAGTAAAACCAATGCCTTTGGTATTATTGAATATGCCAATGAAGTATTTGTAGATGTTTCTGGTTACGAAGATTACGAATTGATGGGACAACCACATAATATTATTCGGCATCCTGATATGCCAAAAGTTATTTTTAAAGTGCTTTGGGAAAATCTTAAACAAGGGAGAAACTTTCATGCAATCGTAAAGAATTTGGCGAAATCAGGAAGGTATTACTGGGTAATAACCGATTTTGAAATTGCAAAAGATGAAAATGGTGCAATTGTGAATTATTTTGGAAGACGTCAATCTGTTCCTCAAGAGGTTGTTTCTCTTCATATTGAGCCTTTGTATAAAAAGCTTTTGCAGATTGAAGCGGCGAGCGGTGTTGAATTCAGCGAAAAATATTTAATTGGTTTTTTAGAAGAGAAAAAAAGATCATATGTCGAATATATTAAGGAGTTGATTTTCGAGCATGAAAAAGCACAGCTGAAGTTTGCGCAATATGAAGAACAGGCTGATGACGAAGAGGAAGAAGAAAGAGGTTTTTTTAGAAGATTATTTAATAGGTAGATTCGATTTTTTAGGTTTTGAATATTTTGGAAAAATCCGCTTTTGAATTTTTAAAGCGGATTTTTTTGTTTTTAAATTTAAATAAGAAAGTATGGTATGTGTGTATTTTGAAAAGCTAAAACCAAAATGATTATCTTTGAAAAAAAATAAAATGCCAAGAATTCTTTCCATAGACTACGGACAAAAGCGCACTGGAATTGCTGTTACTGATGAAATGCAAATTATCGCTTCGGGCTTGACTACGATTCCAACTCACACTTTAATCGATTTTTTAAAAGATTATTTTGCCAAAGAAAAAGTCGAAACGGTTTTAATTGGCGAGCCAAAGCAAATGAACGGACAACCTTCAGAAAGCGCTTCTATAATAAAAGGTTTTGTAACTCATTTTTCAAATATTTTTCCAGACATGAAAGTGATTCGAGTTGATGAACGTTTTACTTCAAAAATGGCATTTCAAACGATGATCGATAGCGGACTGAGCAAGAAACAGCGTCAGAACAAAGGACTGATCGATGAAATTTCTGCAACGATTATGCTTCAAGACTATCTTTCTTCTAACCGTTTTTAAGTTTAAGGCTTAAAAATTTCACTTTATTTAGAAAAAAATATGATTTCCTAACTTTTATCATGCAAAATTTAGTTTTTTTTTGCGATTGAAAAAAGTACCTTTGCATTTTTAAAAACAAATACTGTTATGCCTGACAATACAATACGTTCCAATAGTGATGTCGTGCTTATTGGAGCTGGAATTATGAGTGCAACTCTTGGATTAATTTTGAAAGAGCTGCAACCAGATATTAAAATTGAAATTTACGAAAGACTAGATGTTGCGGCGGCTGAAAGCTCTGATGCATGGAATAATGCTGGAACTGGACACTCAGCTTTTTGTGAGTTAAATTATACACCAGAAAAAGCGGACGGAAGTATTGATCCTAAAAAAGCAATCAGTATAGCAGAATCTTTTGAAATTTCACGCCAGTTTTGGTCTTATTTGGTACAAGAAAAGAAAGTACCATCTCCTGAAAATTTTATAAAAAGTGTACCTCATATGAGTTTTGTATGGGGAGATAAAAATGTTGAATATCTAAAAACAAGATTTGCGGCATTGCAAAGCAATCCAATTTTTTCTGAAATGGAATTCAGCACTGATTTTGAGCAATTGAAAAAATGGATGCCTCTAGTAATGGAAGGTAGAGAGGATAACCAAAAAATAGCGGCTACTCGCATGGAAATTGGTACCGATGTTAATTTTGGTGCTTTGACCAGAAGTATGTTCAATTATCTTGAAAAATTAGATGGTGTAAGTTTATATTTTAATCACGAAGTAAAAAAATTAAGACAGCGTGAAGATAAATCATGGAGAATCAAAATCACGGATCTTTCTACTGGACAAAAACGTAAAGCATACACAACTTTTGTATTTATTGGAGCAGGAGGAGGCTCATTGCCATTATTAGAAAAAGCTGATGTTCCAGAAGGAAAAGGATACGGAGGATTTCCGGTAAGTGGCCAATGGCTAAAATGTACAAATCCGGAGGTTATTGCAAAACATCAGGCGAAAGTTTATGGAAAAGCAAGTGTTGGAGCTCCTCCAATGTCTGTTCCGCATATCGATACACGTGTAATTGATGGCGAAAAAGCATTGCTTTTTGGTCCGTTTGCAGGATTCTCAACTCGTTTCTTGAAAAATGGTTCTTATTTAGATTTGCCATTGTCTATTAAGTCAAACAATTTAATTCCGATGTTGGCGGCAGGATATCACAATATTCCGTTGACAAAATATTTAATCGAGCAAGTGCGTCAGTCTCCAAAAGACAGAATGAAAGCACTTCGCGAATATTTGCCATCAGCACGTTCAAAAGATTGGAAACTTGAAAAAGCAGGTCAGCGTGTCCAGGTTATCAAAAAAGATGAAAAAGAAGGTGGTGTATTAGAATTTGGAACTGAAGTGATCAATACGCATGACGGAACGCTTGCTGTTCTTTTAGGGGCATCTCCAGGAGCATCAACAGCTGTTGCGATTATGCTTGATCTTATCAGCAGATGTTTTAAAAATCAAATTAAAACTCCTGAATGGCAAGCAAAATTGAAAGAAATGATTCCTTCTTATGGTCAAACATTAAATGACAAGCCAGAACTTTTGGCTAAACTTAGAAAAGAAACTTCTGAAGTTTTGAAGCTTAATTAAGCTTTAAATTATATATAATAATAGCAAATCCAGATGAATTAATCTGGATTTGTTGCTTTTAACTCTTTCGTGATTTTTAAAATCTTTTCCGCAAGATTGCTCATCCAGATTAATTGTTCTATAACCATTTGTGCTTCCTGCATTTTGGCTTGACGTGTTTCTTTGTCGAGTTCGTCATCTTCGGCCAGTCGTGTAAAGTTTTTGCGTTTAAGTTCTTCAAATTGAAGCGTCACATCTTCTTTGTCAAAAAAGGTATCATTAATGATAGTCTCATTTTTTAAAATAGAGATAGAATGATCCAAATTTGATAAAATCGTTTTGATGATATAATTAAAAGAATCTGATGCTGATGTGGTTTGATGTGACTGAATATAGGTTGATAATGAAGCTAATGCTGATAAAATCGAATGATTCAATACCACTAATTTATTGACCAAAGGCAATGTTTTTTGTTTCGATTTTGGCTCCTGCATCATTCGCTGAAAAGAGGTCATCAAATTGCCAATCTCGACAAAAGCATGTTTTCTGGCTAAGCGGTATGAAGTTGGAATTTCTCCTTTTTTATTATAAAAATCGGCGATTTCTTTTAGATAATTTCGGTTGGCCCGAATCGAATTCTCAATATGAATTGGCGTGTTAATAAACTCCCAAGCCGGCCATAAAAACTGATTCGCAATAAAAGCTAAAATTGCTCCTGCTAGTGAATCTAGAATCCTGAACTGAATTACTTCGACAACATTTGGCGTTAATATTCCGTAAATAAAAACCACATACATTGTTACAAAAGTCGCACTGATTTTGTAATTGATTTGTGTAAATGAAATTCCTAAAAGCATGCATACAATTGAAAATATGCTTAACGCAATGTGATTTTGAATGACAGATACGATTCCGAAAGCAAATAATCCTCCTAAAATAGTTCCGAAAATCCTATTATAAGAGCGTTCTTTCGTCAGTCCGTAACCAGGACGCATGATCACGACAATGGTCAGTAAAATCCAATAGACATTTTGAAACGGAAGAATTTTTCCAATCAAAAAGCCAATCAGAATCGTAATGGTCAATCGTAAGGAATGCCTGAAAATAGAAGAAGAAAAACTTAAATTTTCAGTCAAAGTTCGTAACGGGTAATACTGCGGTGTCAGGAATTTTTCAAGTTCCTTATCTTTATCTTTTAGTTTGTAAGACTGCATGGCAAGTGAGAAAGCACGCTGAATGATTTTGATTTTTCCAACTTGATTTCTTGCATATTTCAGCATATTGGTCAGCATTAAAACGCCTTCTGAAGCTTCTTCTTTGCCTAAGCTTTTTTCATAATCAAAAATGGCAAATTCAAGCGCATCCAATTCGTTTTTCAAATCATTTTTATCAACGTAGACCGCAATATGATGCACATTCTTAGATAGCTTTTTTAAAGTCGAAGCCAATTTGTAAGCTACATTTTGATAGGTTCTAAGTACTTCTGGATGTTTGGCAAATTTTTCATGAAGTTTGCTGTGGTCAAATGAAGTATATAAGGCAAGTTCCTGAATTTCCACCAGAGTAATAAAAACTAATAGCATCTTTCGGTTTTGAGCCGTTGTACCAGATGCATTTTGATTGCCAATAAGCATTTTTCGTAAATCTTCATGAATCAAATTTAGTTCAACTTGAACAGCTAATTGTTTTTCAATAATAACATCTCGATTCGCTTCTGGATTCCATAAATCACCTCTTAATTTTAGGTATTTAGCGGTAAGTTTTATTCCTTCTGCAATTTCTAGTTCCACATATTTATAAGGTTGTATGAAATGGAAAACAAGTGAAACAATTAGGTATAAAATTCCTCCAATAAAAATAAATCCGGCATATTGAAAAGCTTCCCAGCCCTCATGTAAATGCCCAAATGATAAAGAAATTGATAGCAAGGCAGAAAAAGAAACTAATGTGGCGCGCTGTCCGTAAACGGAAATCATAGAGCATAAAAACAGCAGAAATCCTAAGAAAGGATAAAATAAAAAAGGATATGGATAGGTAAAATTGACAAGTAAATTAACTCCGGATACAATAAAAGAAGCTACAATAAGTCCTTTTATCTTATGGATTAAGGAACTCGGAATATCACTGGGATAAGTATAAAAAGCTCCAAGCGCAATGGTGAATCCGATTTCAAAATGCCCTAAGAAGTTAAAAATCAGCACAGGAATAACTGAAGCAATGGTTACTTTTGAGGCGTTTAAAAAAGAAGTGCTGTTCGTGAATTTTGAAATACGTTCAAACATATGTTGAGGTTTACTAACAAAGGTAAGAATTGTACGAATTAATTTGGCATAATTATAGATGAGATTTTAACATATTGTCAAAAAATAAGATATAATATGTTGTTTAGAATTATTCGTAGACTATTTTTTACTATTTTTGCCAGCTGAATTATAGGAAACTAAAATTCAGTTTTTACAGTAGATAATACAATAAATTAATACAAATGATTTTACCAATTGTAGGATATGGTGATCCTGTTTTAAGAAAAGTAGGAGTTGATGTTACACCAGAATATCCAAACCTAAAAGAAACAATAGCAAACATGTATGAAACCATGTATAATGCATACGGTGTTGGGCTTGCAGCCCCGCAGGTAGGTTTGGCAATTCGTTTGTTTGTTATTGATACAACTCCTTTTAGTGAAGATGATGATTTGGAATCTAGTGAGGCTAAAGAATTAAAAGGATTTAAAAAGACTTTTATCAATGCTAAGATCGTTAAAGAAGAAGGAGAAGAGTGGAGCTTTAATGAAGGCTGTTTAAGTATTCCTGATGTTCGCGAAGATGTTTACAGAAAACCAACCGTGACGATTGAATATTGTGAAGAAGATTTTGTTATGAAGACAGAAGTTTTTGACGGATTGATTGCACGAGTTATTCAGCATGAATATGATCATATCGAAGGGGTTTTATTTACCGATAAAATATCTTCATTGAAAAAGCGTTTGATTCAAAAGAAATTAAAAAATATTACAGAAGGCAAGACTTTTCAGGAATACAGAATGAAGTTTGCTGCCGCTAAAAAAGGAAGATAATTGTTCTAAAAACCGAACAAAAAAATACAATAAAAATTCTTAATACTAAATATTAATACAACATGAATTTAGACAAAATTTTAGCCATTTCAGGGAAACCAGGTTTATATGTACTAAAAGTGCAAACTCGTACAGGTTTTGTGGCAGAATCATTAACAGATGGTAAAAAAATAACAGTAAACTTGAAAAGTAATGTAAGTTTATTGTCTGAAATTTCAATTTACACATACGAAGGCGAGAAACCATTAACTGAAGTAATGCAAAAAATTGCGACTAAAGAAAACAAAGGTCAAGCAATTTCACATAAAGAAGACAATGCAACTTTAGGAGCTTATTTCAAAGAAATTTTACCTGATTATGATGAAGAAAGAGTTTATCCATCTGATATTAAAAAAGTATTAAATTGGTACAATACGCTTCAAGCAAAAGGATTAGTAACTGATTTAGCTCCTGCAGCAGTAGAGGCAGTAGAAGAAGCTCCAGTTGCTGAAGAAAAACCAAAGAAAGCGCCAGCAGCAAAAAAAGCAAAAGCCAAAAAAGAAGAATAATAGTTCGTTCTTTTAAATATATTAATCCTGTTGAGATGTTTTCTTGACAGGATTTTTTACTTTTACACTATTCGATTACAATTCAAAAAATATCAAAATGAGCAAAGAACTTCAACTTAAAGCCTTCGAAAGATTACTAATAATTATGGACGAACTTCGTGAGCAATGCCCTTGGGATAAAAAACAGACATTGCAGACTTTGCGCCATTTGACAATCGAAGAAACTTATGAACTTGGAGATGCTATTTTAGATAATGATTTGAACGAAGTTAAAAAAGAACTTGGCGATTTGCTGCTCCATATTGTTTTTTATGCCAAAATAGGCTCAGAAACCAATGATTTTGATATTGCTGATGTGTGCAATGAAATCTGCGAGAAATTGATTCATCGCCATCCACATATTTACAGTGATACAGTTGTAAAAGATGAGGAAGAGGTAAAACAAAATTGGGAAAAGCTTAAACTAAAAGAAGGAAAAAAATCAGTTTTAGAAGGAGTGCCGAGAAGTCTTCCGGCATTAGTAAAAGCGAGCCGAATTCAGGATAAAGTTAAAGGCGTTGGTTTTGATTGGGAAGAACCGCATCAAGTTTGGGATAAAGTGCAGGAAGAATTAGAAGAACTGCAGGTTGAAGTAAAATCAGGTAATCAAGATAAAATTGAAGCTGAATTTGGCGATGTTTTATTCTCGATGATCAACTATGCTCGATTTTTAAACATAAATCCTGAAGATGCATTAGAACGCACCAATAAAAAATTCATTAAACGTTTTCAATATTTGGAAGGCAAGGCCACAGAATTAGGAAAACCTCTTTCAGAAATGACTTTGGCAGAAATGGATGTTTTTTGGAACGAGGCTAAAAAGCTGTAATTATTCGGCCATTTTTTTTAACGCTCGAACATTTTTAAGCATTATTTTTTTTCCAACAAGTTCAATCAGTTCTAATTTGTTGAAATCAGACAGTAAACGAATACAGCTTTCCGTTGCGGTACCAATAATTCCTGCAAGTTCTTCTCTAGTAAGTTGAACTTTCAAAGTTTTGTCATCGTTTTCTCCAAATTCGTCATGAAGTTGCAATAAAGTTTCGGCTAAACGTTGTTTTACCGTTTTTTGTACCAATGCAATTTTATCATTTTCAGATTCTTTCAAATCTTCACAAATAGATTGCATCAAATTCAACGAAAATTGATTGTTGTTATTGAAAAAATGTAAGATTTCGGATTTTGGAATGAAACAGACTTCCATATCAGCGATTGCTTTTGCGGATAAATTAGCAGGCTCATTGCTGATCATAGAACGCTGGCCCAAAAGTTCTCCAGACTTTACCAATTTTACGATTTGGTCTTTTCCGTTTGCGCTTAATTTCGATAATTTCCCTACACCATCCTTTATACAAAATACGCCATTGGTAACTTCGCCTTCTTCAAAAATTGCTTCACCTTTTTTGATAGAATAACTCGTTTTACTATTCGCTAACTTAATAACTTCTTCTTTGTTAAGGGCTTTTAAAGAGGACAATTGGCGTACAATACATTGATCACATTTATTCATCGCAATATAATTTAATGCAAAATTAACCAATATTCGCATTAGGAAGCACTGTTTTGTCTTAAAATATGCAGAAAAATTTTACGGATGTAATTTGCCTATTTTATTTTATTAAATTAGAATTCGATTTCATTTTCATATGACAAATGTCATATTTATAGTTAATTCTTATTTGGAATATTTGTTGCATTAAAAAAGAAACAAATTATGACTGAGCAGAGCTGTTTTCATTGTGGAATTGATATTCCTAAAAATGAAGAAATCAATTTTGATGAAAAAAAGTTTTGTTGCGCTGGCTGTAAAACAGTGTATGAAATTTTTAGTCTGCATGATTTAACCTGTTATTACGATTTTGAAAAATCACCAGGGGCAACTCCACAAGACATTCAGGGCAAATATGATTTTTTAGACAATGAAGCCATCTCGTCAAAAATCGTCGATTTTCAGGAAGGAAATACTTCTATCGTTTCTTTAAACATTCCTCACATACATTGCAGTTCTTGTATTTGGATTCTAGAAAACTTAAACAGAATTCAACCTGGAATTAGTACGTCACAAGTTAATTTTCCGCAAAAAAAAGTCCGAATTACTTTCAACTCTGAACATGTTTCACTTAAATCTATTGCCTGTTTGCTGAGTTCAATTGGTTATGAGCCTTATATAAGTCTCGAAAACTATGAAACAGGAAAAAACAATGTTGATAGAAGCCTGACTTATAAGCTAGGAGTAGCTTTCTTTTGTTTTGGAAATATCATGTTGCTTTCATTTCCTGAATATTTTGAAATCAAAGAATTTTGGCTAGATAATTATAAGCCTTTCTTCAGAGTTTTGATTTTTTTATTGGCTTTGCCAAGTTTCTTATATTCTGCCAGTGGGTATTATGTTTCGGCTTATAAAAGTATAAAATCAAAAATGCTGAATATTGATATTCCGATTGCACTTGGAATTATCGTTATGTTCATCAGAAGTACTTTTGATATTGTGATGAATTACGGAGGGGGTTTTTTTGACAGCTTAACAGGTTTGGTTTTTTTCATGCTTCTCGGAAAAATGTTTCAAATCAAGACCTATAGTTTTTTAAGTTTTGAAAGAGATTTTAAATCTTATTTCCCAATTGCAGTTACAAGAATTAATTCAGATACTTCAGAAGAAAGCGTCCCTATTTATGATGTCTTAAAAGGAAATAGATTATTGATCAGAAATCAAGAATTGATTCCAGTTGACGGAATTTTGATTAGTGAAAAAGCGGATATTGATTACAGTTTTGTTACTGGAGAAGCAGTTCCGATTACGAAAAAATCTGGGGATAAAGTTTTTGCCGGAGGAAAACAAATCGGAAAAGTTATTGAGATGGAAGTTTTGCATTCCGTTTCCCAAAGTTACCTTACACAGCTTTGGAGTAATGAAATATTTCAGAAAAAAGTAGACCAAAAACACAAAACAATTACCGATAAAATCAGTCGCTATTTTACTCCTATATTATTATTAATTGCATTTACTGGATTTGGATATTGGATATTTATCGATGCTAACACAGCTTTCAATGTTTTTACAGCGGTTTTAATTGTAGCGTGCCCATGTGCGCTCGCATTAACAGCTCCGTTTACTTTTGGGAATATTCTCCGAATTATGGGAAAACAAAAAATGTATCTCAAAAATGCTTTGGTAATCGAGCAATTGGCAAAAGTGGATACTATTGTTTTTGATAAAACGGGAACAATTACAACAAACAAAAAATCAAATATTGTTTACGAAGGAATAGCAATTTCTGATGAAAATATGATTTTACTTAAAAATGTACTGCGCGCTTCAAATCATCCTCTTAGCAGAATGCTATATGATTTTTTGCCCGAAACAAAACGAATTAAAATTGATGAATTCGAAGAAATTACTGGAAAAGGGTTATTAGCAACTGCTGAAAATAAAACCATAAAAATAGGTTCAGCAAAATTTGTTGAAAGTAAGGATTTAGATGATTCGGAAATTGAAAAAACCGCTCTTCATATAAAAATAGGCGATAGATATTTTGGTCAATTTAATTTCCAAAATCAGTATAGAGATGGTCTTGCAACGTTATTTTCTACTTTAAGTCAAAATTACAAGTTAAAAGTGCTTTCGGGAGACAATGATGGAGAAAGAGTGAATCTAGAAAATATCCTTCCAAAAGGCACAGAACTTATTTTTAATCAAAAGCCAGAACAAAAACTAGAATTCATTAAAAAATTGCAGGACGAAGGACAAAATGTTATGATGGTTGGTGATGGCTTGAATGATGCCGGTGCATTGGCACAAAGCAATGTTGGAATATCAATTTCGGAGAATGTCAATGTTTTTTCTCCCGCCTGCGATGCAATTTTAGATGCAAATGAGTTTTCAAGATTGAATTATTTTTTAAAATTATCCCATAAATCGATTCTGATTATTAAAATGAGTTTCGTTTTATCACTGCTGTACAATATCGTAGGACTTGCCTTTGCAATCACAGGAAATCTGTTGCCATTAGTGGCGGCAATCATCATGCCGTTGAGCACTATTACGATAGTAAGTTTTGTGACTTTGATGTCTAACTATTTTAGTAAGAGTAATTTAAATTAATTATAAATAATACCGAGGAGTTTTTTTACTAAATTTAGCATAAGTCTTTTTACTATGATAATTATCATATTTTATACAATAGTAACCTACTAATTTTGTTAACATAAATTTAAGGTATGAGTGTAATTTATCTATTAATTTCAGTTAGTATTTTCGTGGCAATCGGGTTCTTTATTGCTTTTATTATCGCTGTCAAATCCGGACAATACGATGATGATTATACGCCTTCTGTCAGAATGCTTTTTGACGACGAAACCAAAATTACTCCCCAGAAAAATATTTCACCAACCGAAGAAAAACAAGTTTAATTATGGAAATGGAACAGTTTTATTACGACAACAAAATTGTAAAAAAATTCATTTACGCCACTATTCTTTTTGGGGTAGTAGGTATGTTAGTGGGACTGACCTTAGCGGTTATGTACCTTTTTCCCAACATGACAGACGGGATTTCGTGGCTAAGTTACGGCCGATTGAGACCTCTGCATACAAATGCAGTAATTTTTGCCTTTGTAGGGAATGCCTTTTTTGCGGGTTTATATTACTCGCTACAGCGTTTGCTGAAAGCCAGAATGTTCAGCGATTTTTTAAGCAATCTGCATTTCTGGGGTTGGCAATTGATTATTGTTGCCGCCGCTATTACTTTACCATTAGGTTATACTTCTTCAAAAGAATATGCAGAACTAGAATGGCCTATTGACATTGCAATTGCAGTCATCTGGGTTGTAATGGGAATCAATATGATTGGTACCATGCTTCGCAGACGAGAAAGGCATTTATATGTTGCTATTTGGTTTTATTTAGCCACATTCGTGACAGTTGCTGTTTTGCATATCTTTAATAATATTGAGTTGCCAGTTTCTGCCTTAAAAAGTTATTCGGTTTATGCTGGTGTACAAGACGCGCTTGTACAATGGTGGTATGGACATAATGCAGTTGCATTTTTCTTGACAACTCCGTTTTTAGGATTGATGTATTATTTTGTTCCTAAAATAGCCAATCGCCCAATTTATTCTTATAGACTATCAATTATACACTTTTGGTCTTTAATCTTTATTTATATCTGGGCAGGACCACACCATTTATTATATTCTGCTTTGCCAAACTGGGCTCAGAATTTAGGTGTAGTGTTTTCGGTAATGCTTATCGCTCCGTCATGGGGAGGTATGATCAACGGACTTTTAACTTTAAGAGGAGCGTGGGATAAAGTTCGTGAAGAACCAGTTTTGAAATTCTTTGTAGTAGCAATTACTGGATACGGAATGGCGACTTTTGAGGGACCAATGCTTTCTTTCAAAAATGTAAATGCTATTGCGCATTATACAGACTGGATCGTAGCACACGTACACGTTGGGGCATTAGCATGGAACGGATTTATGTCATTTGGTATTATTTATTGGCTGATTCCAAGAATGACAAAAAGCACACTGTTTTCTAAAAAATTAGCTAATTTCCATTTCTGGATTGGAACTTTAGGAATCATTTTATATGCATTGCCAATGTATGTAGCTGGTTTCCAGCAAGCATCAATGTGGAAACAATTTAATCCAGATGGAACTTTGACATACGGAAACTTCCTTGAAACTGTAACGGCAATCATGCCTTTATATTGGATGCGAGCAATTGGTGGTTCACTTTACTTAATTGGAATGATAACTTTGGTTTACAATATTATCATGACTGTTAAAGCAGGAGATACTATAGAAGATGAATTGGCTCAGGCTCCAGCATTGCAGACAATCAGCAGCAATAGACTTAGAGGTGAAAAATTCCATACTTGGTTAGAAAGAAAACCAATCCAATTGACCATTTTGGCTACCATTGCGATCTTGATTGGAGGTATAATTCAAATTGTCCCAACAATTATGGTTAAATCGAATATACCAACAATTTCAAGCGTGAAACCATATACACCACTTGAGCTTGAAGGGCGTGATTTGTATATCAGAGAAGGTTGTGTGGGATGTCACTCACAATCCGTTCGACCATTCCGAAGTGAGGTAGAACGTTATGGGCCACAGGCAAAAGCCGGAGAATTTGTATATGATCATCCGTTCCTTTGGGGATCAAAACGTACAGGTCCAGATTTACAGAGGGTAGGAGGCAAGTATAATGACAACTGGCACTTCAACCACATGTGGAATCCACAGAGCACTTCTGCTGGCTCTATTATGCCGGGATACAAATGGTTGTTTGATAATAAGCCTTTAGACATTTCATTGACTCAGAAGAAAATGCAGGCAATGGTCTCACTTGGTGTACCATATTCTGAAAGTGAAATTACAAATGCTCAAAAAACATTGAGAGATCAAGCTGTTAAAATTGAAAAGAGCTTAGAAAATGATCCTGATTTCGTAAAAAGTTATGCTGATAGTAAAAAGAAAGCTGCTGCAAAAGGCGAAAAATTTGTTCCAATGAACGAAAGAGAAATTGTTGCTTTGATTGCTTACATTCAAAGGCTTGGTACTGATATTAAAGTAAAAGAAACTTCAAAATAACAGCATTATGTTTGAACAAATAAAACACAATATGGAGACGATATCGGGTGTAGAACTTTACCCGATTCTCTCTCTCTTGATTTTCTTTTTGTTTTTCGTTGGATTAGCCTTTTGGGTGTTTTCATATAAAAAAGACAAGATTAGAGAAATGAGTGAAATTCCTCTAAATGAGGACTTGGTATAATTTCAAAAGATAAATAAAATGAAAAAATTTTTCCCAGTATATGTAAGAGTACCGCTTATTTTCTTCATCGGTTTTGCGTTGATGGAATATTTTATTGATTCAGGTGATAAACCGGCATTTATAAAATATCCAATGGTTTCTGTCTTTTTATTTGTATTTCTATTTGTATTGATTGCAATTGAAATTACACTTAATGCAGTGAACAGAGTGATGTACCAACTAATGTCGCCTGAAGAAAAAGCCAAATTGGATTATGAAAATAGTTTAAGTTTAACAGAAAGCACTTGGTTTAAAGAGCTGATGCACAAGCTCACAAAAACTGAACCAATTGAAAAAGAAGGCGAGTTGCTGATGGATCATGATTATGATGGAATCAAAGAACTCGATAATAATCTACCGCCTTGGTGGGTGTATTTGTTCTATATCTGTATCATTTTTAGTGCTGTATATCTTGTTCATTATCAAATTTTAGGAGGAGATGATCAAGAAATGGAGCTTAAGAAAGAAATGGCTCAGGCTAAGATTGATGTAGAAGAATACCTGAAAACTGCTCCAGATTTAATGGATGAGAAAACTGTGGTGTTGCTTACTGATGAACCAAGTTTGGCCGCAGGAAAAGAAATCTTTATGGCAAATTGTGCGGCTTGCCACAGAGCAGATGGAGGAGGACAGATTGGTCCAAATTTGACAGATGATCACTGGATTTTAGGAGGTGGCATTAAAAATGTTTTCCATACGATTACAAATGGAGGTCGTGACGGAAAAGGAATGGTTTCATGGAAAACAAATGGTATGAAACCAAAAGATATTCAGAAAGTTGCAAGTTATATTTTGTCTTTGCAAGGAAGCAACCCTAAAGATCCAAAAGAAGCGGAAGGTGACATTTGGGTAGATGAAAATGCTCCAAAAAAAGAAGCAACAGCAACTAATACAAAAGATAGTACAGAAGTTAAAAAATAGAAAATCATGTCAAATTTACCAGACGAAGCTTTTAGAGATACCATTGGAACAATTGATGAAGGCGGTAATCGAAAATTTATTTTTCCTAAAAAACCGTCTGGTAAATTCTATGATTATAGAAAGATTGTCAGCTATGTTTTATTAGCTATTCTCGTTGCAAATCCATTTATAAAAATCAATGGTAATCAATTTATGATGTTCAATGTTATCGAACGTCGTTTTAATATTTTTGGTTTTCCATTTTGGCCACAGGATTTCTATCTTTTCGTAATCTCAATGCTTGTTGGGGTAGTTTTCGTTATTCTTTTTACGGTTGTTTTTGGAAGGATTTTTTGTGGATGGATTTGTCCGCAAACGATTTTTTTAGAGATGGTCTTTCGTCGAATCGAATATTGGATTGACGGAGATAGAGGTTCTCAATCACGTTTAGCCCGACAAGAATGGAATGGCGAAAAAATTAGAAAAAGGCTCCTAAAATGGACTGTTTTCTTTTTGATTTCTTTTGGTATTGCAAATATATTTTTAGCATATTTAGTAGGCAGTGATCAATTGTTTTTAATGATTGAGCAAGGTCCGGTAAAGCAAGCAAGCAATTTCATTGCACTGCTTATTTTTACAGGTGTTTTCTACTTTGTTTTTGTTTGGTTTCGTGAGCAGGTTTGTATAATTGCTTGTCCATATGGACGACTCCAAGGTGTTCTTTTAGACAATAAATCTATTAACGTTGCTTATGATTTTGTTCGAGGCGAAAAAGAAAACGGACGTGGAAAGTTCAATAAAAAGGAAGATCGAGCTTTAACTGGAAAAGGAGATTGCATCGATTGCCTTCAATGTGTCCATGTATGCCCAATGGGAATTGACATCAGAAACGGGACGCAATTAGAGTGTACAAACTGTACCGCTTGTATAGACGAATGTGATCATATAATGGAGAGCGTAGGTTTGCCAAAAGGCCTTATTCGTTACGCCTCAGAAGATGAAATTGCTAAAAAAGAACCTTTTAAATTCACAAATAGAATGAAAGGTTATACAGCCGTTTTGTTTATTTTGTTAAGTGTTTTTGTTGGAATGTTATTTTTAAGAACTAATGTTGAAGCTATAATTTTGCGTTTGCCAGGACAATTATTCCAGCATAAAGGCGATAAAATTAGCAATGTTTATACCTATAAAATAGTTAATAAAACAATGAAAGATTACAGTGATATTCATTTTGAGCTAATTGATCAAAAAGGTGAAATTAAAAATGTGGGGAATAAAAATTTCAAAATTAAAAGAGAAGAAACCGCACAAGGAACATTGTTTATAGAAATTAACGAAGCAATCTTGGAAAGTGATAAAACGACGATCAAAATTGGTGTTTATAATGGCAAAGAATTGCTTGAAACTACAAAAACGAACTTTTTAGGTCCAAGAAGTTTTAATTAAAATTAGTATATCATGAAAATAAATTGGGGAACCGGAATTGTTATAGCTTTTGCTCTTTTTATGAGTTTTATATTGTACTTCGTTTTTGAAGTTCAGTCTAATGCTAAGTATGACAATGATTTAGTTGTTGAAGAATATTATAAACACGATTCACATTTTCAAGAAGAAATGGCGCGTGTTCAAAATGCACATGATTTACAGCAAAAGCCTTCAATTACTTTTGGTGAGGCTGGTGTGAAAGTGGCATTTCCTGCAACTTTTGAAAGTGATAAAATAACAGGGAATGTTTTATTATATCGACCTTCAAATAAGAAATTTGATTTTAATACTAAGATAGCTTTGACAAATTCAGCTTTAGTAATTCCAAAAGATAAATTGGTTAAAGGTCGTTGGGATGTCAATATGGAATGGCAATACAATGGAACAAAATACTTGACAAAAGAAGTGATCTATGTGAACTAATTTTGGTAAGTCAAAAGTGAAACTTATAATTTATATTTAAATATCAATGTTGTATTCTGCATTCATATTAGGTCTTATCAGCAGTCTTCATTGCGTGGGGATGTGCGGGCCAATTGCGGTGATGCTCCCTGTTGATCATCAGAATGAGGCAAAAAAAGCAACACAAATCATCACTTATCATTTAGGGCGTTTGACTGCTTATGCAACAATAGGCTTGATTTTCGGTTTATTAGGGCGTGGCTTTTTTATGGCAGGAATTCAGCAGAAAATATCAATCTTTATTGGTATTGCAATGATTGCTATCGTTTTAATTCCTGAAAAAAACTTTGCCAAATACAACTTCTCAAAACCTGTTTACAAAGTAATCTCAAAAATTAAATCAAGTTTAGGAAGTCAATTTAAAAAGAAAACTTACAAATCACTTTTTATAATCGGATTATTGAATGGTTGTCTTCCTTGCGGAATGGTATATGTAGCTTTATTTGGTGCAATTGCGATGCAAAGTGCTAGTTTAGGTGTCCTCTACATGTTGCTTTATGGATTAGGAACTATTCCTTTAATGACTATTGTGGTCTATATGCATTCATTATTAAAATTGCCTTTCCGAAATAAAATTCAGAAGGCAATTCCTTATGTAGCAGTATTTATCGGTGTTCTATTTATTTTGAGAGGTTTGGGATTAGGGATTCCTTATCTATCTCCTTCAAACATGAGTTTGTTTGTTCAACAAACTCCCAATTGCCACTAAACTTTCATTAAATTGTCATTGAAAACAAATTTGTTTCAGGTGATTTTCTTTTTAAATGCAAATCAAACGCCATACAGATGTTGCGAACAAAAGGCCTTCCGGCTTCTGTAATTTTAATTCTGTTTTCTTCGATTTTAATCAACTCGTCATTTTCAATTTCTTTTAAAGCCAATAAAACTTCTGGCAATTCTTTGAAATATAAATCTTTGTCCCAGGAAGTTTCAAGTTCGCAGGTTAGGTTTAAAATATGTTTTCTAATAATCAAGTCTTCATTATTTAAAATGTGGCCTTTGACAACAGGGAGTTGATTAGATTTCAAAATTTTATAATACTCTTCTAGAGCTTTAGTATTTTGGGCAAAACTATACCAGCTGTCACTTATTGAAGAAACGCCCAAGCCAATCATAAGCTGTGTTTTTGATGCACTATAGCCCATGAAATTTCGATGCATTTTTTTATTAATTGCAGATTTGAATAAACTGTCTGAAGGTAATGCAAAATGGTCCATTCCAACTTCATGATAACCATTTGCAGCGAGCAGTTTTTTTCCTGTTTCATATAGCATTCTTTTTTCAGAATCTTTTGGCAGGTTTTCTTCGTTAAAGCCACGCTGGCCGTTTCCTTTTATCCAAGGCACGTGGGCATAGCTGTAAAATGCTAATCGATCAGGTTTCAATGAATTTGTTTTTTCAATTGTATCTACAATATTTTCTAAAGTTTGGAACGGAAGCCCAAAAATAATATCATGCCCAATTGAGGTGTAGCCTATTTCTTTTGCCCAAAAAGTTACCTTGGCAACATTATGAAATGGCTGAATGCGATGGATGGCTTTTTGAACTTTTTCGGCATAATCCTGCACGCCAAAACTTACACGGCGAAAGCCTAGATCATATAATTTTTTAAGTTGTTCGTAAGTAGTATTATTTGGATGTCCTTCAAAACTGAATTCATAATTTTCAGCTTTATCTGCTAGCTTAAAAATTCCATTTATAAGATTTTCTAAATTTGAAACCGAAAAAAAAGTTGGTGTTCCGCCGCCTAAATGAATTTCTTTGATAAGTGGTTTTGCCGGAAGCAATTCACAGTATAGGCTCCATTCTTTTAAAACGGCATTTATATAAACATCTTCGACAGAATGATTTTTTGTAATTCGTTTGTTGCAGCCACAAAATGTGCACATGCTTTCGCAAAAAGGCAAATGAATATACAAACTGATTCCGTTTTCCGTATTGCTTTCTAAAAATGATTTTTGAAAAGATGTTATCCATTTTTCTAAAGTAAAATCGATTTCATTCCAATACGGAACGGTTGGATAACTTGTATATCTTGGACCTGGGACGTTGTATTTCTGAGTCAGTGAAATTTTCATAAATAAAACATTTAGAGATCATCAAAATTACAATGACAGTTTAAAAATTAAAATGATAAATATCATACTGCATAAAAAAAGAGACTCAATAGTTGAGCCTCTTTTCTGAATTAAATAACTAACGTGAAATAGAATCTTCGATGATTTTAAGCCATTTTTTTGCAAAAACATGATCTTGATTTGCACTGATCTGTTTTATTCGATCATCATCAAAATCATAGAAAGGTATAGTGATTTTTTTTAAGGTTTCTTTTTCTTGGAACTCAAAATCAATTTTTAGAATTGTATCAGAATTTCCATCTCTAGTCAAAACTAATTTGCAAGAAGAAACATTTTTTAAATCTATAAAAGTTGACTCTTGCTGATTTGGATTGAAATTCATTAAAATGAATTTTCGGTTTTTTTGATCTAATGTAAGTGTTTTGTTGTTTTGAGATTCGGTCAGATCAAAATCTTCAGGATGTACTGAATTGAATTTCTTTTTGATATTTAAAATTTTCGATTTGTTTGCAGCGCTCGATCGTGCTGAAAAATAGATTGGAATTGCGACTATAATTGCAATCACAACACCAATAATGGTTACACTTGTTTCCATTTTTGATTTTTTTAATTGATTAAATAATATGAAATTACAAACTGTTTTCAGTAAGAAAACGGTTTAAGAATGATAAAAGAAGTGTTCTTTCGAATTAATTTCAGGGATTTATTTACCAAAAAAAATGGAAAGCGTAGAGCATCAAAGAGATTTTCTTGCTTTGAGTCGAAAATTGACGGGTAAAATTGAAAGTTGATTTAACAGCTTCATGTTGCGGTACAATTGATAACAAAGAATCAAACCATTTTATGGCGACTGGATACTCTGTTTTAATGCTGGCAGCAAACTGATAACTTGCTTGTGGCTGGATAAATGCAGATGAATCTGGAATATCTTTTGTGAAATTGGTGTCTGTTTTTTCAATTTCGATTTTTTGCATAGGAATTTCGTTTGCTTGAGCAGCAAAAAATCCAATAATCAAAAGTGAAATAAATAATACAGTTCTACGAATCCAATTCATGGTGGCGAATTTAGTTCATAAAACACAATAAAAGAAATTTTGAAGTGCTAATTACTTCTTAAAAATGCTTTTTTTATAGTATCCTCAGCTTATTTGGCTGAGGATGTAATTATTTTATTGTTGCATTTTAAAGTAATAATCGGCAGAATGCTTTCCCCCGCCATAAAATAGAAAGAAAATGCAAAGCAGTAATACTGTTATTGCAAGAAACAAGCTTTCAGAGTGCATTCGTCCCATGAAATTAATTAAAACAGCACCAAAAAGAATTGGCAGCTGTGCGGCAATTGCCCAGCGAGTGAGCAGACCAAAAACGATCATTATTCCTCCTATCATATGCGCGGGCGCAATATAATGTAATAGGAACATTCCGCCTCCAAACTGATCGATTGGAGAAATTAAATCATGCAGATATTGAACGTTAGTTACAAATGAAACTCCTTTCATAAATAAAAAAACACCCAATACGATACGTACTAAATCTACTGGTAAATAAGTGTGCGAATTAGCCCATTTATTCAAGCTTTTTACATTTTCCATGACATTGCGTGATTAAAAATTGTTTATTAAAATTACAAAAATTTAATCACATATTTAATAATAAGTCCTTGAAAATGAGTTTTTTGGTGTTTGTTTGGCTTGTTTTGAGAATTTGGGAATGTTTTAAACCTGAATTACGCCCAAATTAAATGGTTTTTGAATAGGGGCATGGTTTGCTGCTTCAATTCCCATCGAGATCCATTTGCGGGTATCAAGCGGGTCAATAATAGCATCTGTCCATAATCTTGATGCCGCATAATAAGGAGAAACTTGTTCGTCATATTTTGCTTTAATTTTATTGAAAAGTTCCGTTTCTTTAGCTTCATCCACAATTTCTCCTTTTGCTTTAAGTGAAGAAGCTTCAATTTGTGCCAAAACTTTTGCCGCTTGCGTGCCGCCCATTACAGCAAGTTCTGCGCTTGGCCAGGCGAAAATTAATCTTGGGTCATAAGCTTTTCCACACATGGCATAATTTCCAGCGCCATAAGAGTTTCCAACAATTACAGTGAATTTTGGGACTACAGAATTGCTCACTGCATTAACCATTTTTGCGCCGTCTTTTATGATGCCGCCATGTTCTGATTTTGAACCAACCATAAATCCAGTAACATCTTGTAGAAAGACTAACGGAATTTTCTTTTGATTGCAATTTGCAATAAAACGAGTTGCTTTGTCAGCACTATCAGAATAAATTACGCCTCCAAACTGCATTTCGCCTTTTTTGGTTTTCACCACTTTTCGTTGATTGGCAACGATTCCAACTGCCCAGCCATTGATTCTGGCATAACCTGTAATCAAAGACTGGCCGTAACCTTCCTTATAAGGTTCAAATTCAGAATTATCGACCAAACGTTTGATGATTTCCATCATATCGTACTGTTCTGTGCGAGCTTTTGGCAAAATCCCGTAAATATCATTCGGGTCTAAAGCAGGTTTTTGAGCTTTGATTCGGCTATAGCCAGCTTTGTCGAAATCACCAATTTTGTCAACAATATTTTTGATTTTATCTAAAGCATCTTTATCGTCTTTCGCTTTATAATCAGTTACTCCGGAGATTTCGCAATGTGTTGTAGCACCTCCTAAAGTTTCATTATCAATAGTTTCGCCAATCGCGGCTTTTACCAAATAACTTCCCGCAAGGAAAATACTTCCGGTTTTGTCAACGATTAAAGCTTCGTCACTCATAATTGGCAAATAAGCTCCCCCAGCAACACAACTTCCCATTACAGCAGCAATTTGGGTAATTCCCATACTGCTCATTTGGGCATTGTTTCTAAAGATTCGACCAAAATGTTCTTTATCCGGGAAGATTTCATCTTGCATTGGCAGATAAACTCCGGCACTGTCAACAAGATAAATAATTGGAAGTCGGTTTTCTATAGCGATTTCTTGTGCGCGAAGGTTTTTCTTTCCTGTAATTGGGAACCAAGCTCCGGCTTTTACTGTTGCGTCATTGGCAACAACAATGCATTGTTTGCCTTTTATGTAGCCAATTTTTACTACAACGCCACCTGATGGACATCCGCCATGTTCTTTGTACATTCCTTCGCCAGCGAAACCGCCAATTTCAATATTTTCTGAATTTTCATCCAATAAATAAGCAATACGTTCACGAGCAGTCATTTTTCCTTCGGAGTGAAGTTTTGCAATTCGTTTTTCGCCACCGCCTAATTTTACTTTGGCAAATTTTTGTTTTAATTCTGAAAGTAGTAATTTATTGTGATCTTCGTTTTTATTGAAGTTTAAATCCATGAGATATTGCTTTTTTTACAAAATAGTGTTGGCTAATTTACAAAATCAATTGAAATAAATCGAATCTTTCAGAAATGTGCTATTCTAAATTTGGAATATTTTTTTGATAAGGCATAAAAAAAACAGAAGCAAATACTTCTGTTTTTTATTTATTCGATAATGTGAAGACTATTTTACCTTAGAAAGTGAAACAGCATTTATACAATAACGCAAACCGCTAGGGGGTGGCCCGTCAGGGAAAACATGACCTAAATGAGAATCACAAATATTGCAGGCTACTTCAACACGAACCATTCCGTATGATCGATCAGCGTGATAAGCAATTGCATTTTCTTTGATTGGCTGTGTAAAGGATGGCCATCCTGTTCCTGATTCAAATTTCTCGCTTGCATCAAAAAGGACTGTTCCGCAACATTTACATTCGTAAATTCCCGGATCAAATAAACTGCACAACTCTGAGCTGAAAGATCTTTCAGTTCCTTTCAATCGAGTAACTTGAAATTCTTCTGGATTCAAGATTTGTTTCCATTCTTCTTCCGTTTTTTCCACTCTTTTATCTGGAGCTGGATTTCCTTTATTTGTAAAATGAATTACATCGGCCCATTTTATCATAACTAATTTTTTAAGTTTTCAGTCGCAGTCTCAGTATTCAGTCGCAGTCGCAGTCGCAGTCCCAGTCTCAGTCTCAGTCTCAGTCTCAGTCTCAGTCTCAGTCTCAGTCTCAGTTAACTGAAAACTGCGACTGCGACTGCAACTGAAAACTGCTTACTCTTCCACTTTCTGCCCCATCATCATTAAATATGCTTTAAGGAATGGGTCAATATTTCCGTTCATAACACCATCGACGTCGCTGGTTTCATAACCGGTACGAACATCTTTTACTAATTTATAAGGTTGCATTACGTAGTTACGAATTTGCGAACCCCACTCAATTTTCATTTTTCCGGCTTCAATATCAGCACGTTGTGCTTGTTGTTTCTTTAATTCGATTTCATATAATTGAGAACGAAGCATCTGCATAGCACGCTGTCTGTTGTCTTGTTGTGAACGCGTTTCAGAACATTGAATCTGAATTCCCGTTGGTTTGTGGACCAATTGAACTTTAGTTTCAACTTTATTTACGTTCTGACCTCCGGCACCACTTGAACGAGAAGTCGTAATCTCGATATCGGCAGGATTAATGTCGATTTCGATACTATCATCAACTAATGGATAAACATAAACCGAGACGAATGAAGTATGACGCTTTGCATTACTATCAAAAGGTGAAATTCGAACCAAGCGGTGAACTCCATTTTCTCCTTTTAGATATCCAAAAGAATAATCTCCTTCGAATTCTAAAGTAACGGTTTTGATTCCAGCAACGTCACCTTCCTGAAAGTTAAGTTCTTTGATTTTATAGCCATAACTTTCGCCCCACATCATGTACATACGCATTAGCATTCCAGCCCAGTCGCAGCTTTCAGTTCCGCCAGCTCCAGCAGTGATCTGTACAACCGCGCTCAAGCTGTCACCTTCATCAGAAAGCATGTTTTTGAATTCGATGTTTTCAATGTGAGATTGCGCTGCATTGTATTGCTCGTCTAATTCATCTACAGAAAGTTCGCCTTCTTTGTAAAAGTCATAAGCCAGCTGCAATTCATCTGTAAGCGATACGGCTTTGTCGTAATCTTCAATCCATTTTTTTTTGTTTCGAAGATTTTTTACAATGTTTTCGGCTTCTTTTGGGTTGTTCCAAAAATCAGGTGCAAAAGTTTTTTCCTCTTCGTTTGCAATTTCGATTAGCTTGGCATCAACGTCAAAGATACCTCCTCAACGCACCAAGGCGCTCCACAATACCTTTTACTTGTTCGGCTGTTGTCATAAATTAATAAGTAGTTTTATATGTTTTTTTGCAGAGATTACGTCAATTTGTTTGTGTAATTTCGTTGTACAAAAATAAGATTTAGTTTTCATAATACCGCAATAAATTTCTGCAATAGCAATTGTTTAAAATATAATTGTGCTTTCGGCATTAATAAAAATAAACTGAAAGAATGATAACCGATTTTTGAATTATTAATGTTAGTTTTATATGTTTTTTACAAATATTACGTTAATTTGGTTGTATAGTAATCGAAAGTTAAAATTTATTAAAACTTACGATTATTAAATAGCAGTAATATGTAATTTTGCTGTCCAAAAAAAGATATTAGTTTCATATGGAAATAAATTTAATTAGCGATACCATTACAAAACCAACACATGAGATGCTGCAATACATGTTCAACGCACAAGTTGGCGATGATGTATACAAGCAGGATCCTACGGTTATCGAGTTAGAGAATAGAGTAGCCGATTTTTTTGGTATGGAAGCTGGGCTTTTTTTTCCGTCTGGAACTATGGCAAATCAAACAGCCATTAAACTCCACACGCAACCAGGTGAACAATTGATTGCCGACAAATTTGCACACGTTTTTCATTATGAAGGAGGAGGAGTTTCGTTTAATAGTGGTGTATCATGCTGTTTGTTAGATGGTGATAGAGGTATGATCAACGCATCTCAGGTTGAAGCCGCAATCAATGATCCAGAGTTTTATCATAGTCC
This sequence comes from Flavobacterium denitrificans DSM 15936, assembly GCF_000425445.1. Classification (GTDB taxonomy): domain Bacteria; phylum Bacteroidota; class Bacteroidia; order Flavobacteriales; family Flavobacteriaceae; genus Flavobacterium; species Flavobacterium denitrificans. The sequence continues at coordinate 391,154 of NZ_KE384377.1, forward strand.
CTTAACGAGTTTGGTATGTGTAGAAAATACAACCAATAAAGGAGGTGGAGCTTGTTACGAGTTGGAAGATTTGAGAGAAATCAAAAAAGTGTGCGAAGCCCATAATTTGAAATTTCATTTAGATGGAGCAAGAATTTGGAATGCATTAGTTGCTAAAAGACAAAATCCAAAGGAGTTTGGATTGCTTTTCGATACAATTTCGGTTTGTTTGTCAAAAGGATTAGGTGCGCCAATTGGTTCTGTTCTTCTTGGAAGCAAAGCTGATATTCACAGGGCGTTGAGAATCAGGAAGATATTAGGAGGAGGAATGCGTCAAGTTGGTTATTTAGCGGCGGCAGGATTGTATGCTTTAGCAAATAATATTGAAAGATTAGCAGAAGATCACAGAAGAGCTAAAGAAATTGGAGCTATTTTAAGCACAAAATCTTGGGTTTCAAGTGTTGAACCTGTTGAAACTAATATTTTGATTTTTTCTTTGGCAGAAGGTTACAGCGATACGCTTTTAATCGAAAAATTAAAACAGAAAAATATATTAATAAGTTCCTTAGGCCGAAATAAACTTCGAATAGTAACGCATTTAGATTACAAAGAAGTGATGCATACGTATGTGATGGAAATTTTCTCGAAAATTTAAGATGCTAAGGTTCTAAGTTGCTAAGATTCTAAGGTTTTTCTTTTGCTTTTAAAAAAAAACGTACAATTTGTACGTCTTTTTTTAATCGCTGTTTTTATAAATCTTAGCAACTTAGAACCTTAGTCTCTTAGAATCTTATTTAAAGAGATTATCCATCCCAGGAATCATTGGCATGTCCATTTTTGCAACAGCGTCAAGTTCTCTTTCGTTTATGTTTGTAGCTTTTTCAATAGCTTTATTTAATGTTACGATTAGATAATCTTCTAATTGTTCTTTATCTTCTAAAAGAGAGTCATCAATTGAGACTGTTTTTATTTTTCTGCTTGCTGTAATTGTAATTTTCAATAATCCGTCAGCGCTTTGCTCATCAATTAAAACAGTATCTAAGCGTTTTTTAGTATCTTCAATTTTTTGTTGGGTTTCTTTAAGTTTGCCCATCATTCCCATTAAATCCATTTTTGTTGATTTTTTAAATTATTTCAGACAAAATTAGTATATTGCTGTGGTAAATCAATAGAATATTTTATGAAAAATTTAATTTCCGTTCTGTTTTGATTGTACTACTTTTGCTTCCTCGTATTTAAAATAAATGCTCAATCAATGCAAAACAATATAAATGCTCCAAAGGCTAAAGAGATTCCTAAAAAACTTAAAAAGCATAAAGAAACTAGAATTGACAATTACTTTTGGCTGAATGACCGTGAAAATCCAGAGGTTATTGATTACTTGAATAAGGAAAACGATTATTACCAGAATATGACTGCACATACAAAAGATTTGCAAGAATCACTGTATGAGGAAATGAAAAGCAGAATTAAAGAAGATGATTCTTCGGTTCCTTATTTTTATAACGGTTATTTCTACATCACACGTTTTGAAACCGGTCAGGATTATCCAATTTTTGCCAGAAAAAAAGGAAGCCTTTCTGCAGATGAAGAAATTTTGTTCGACTGCAACGAATTGGCAAAAGGTCATGCTTACTTCAAATTAGGCGGTTTAAGCATTAGTCCAGATAATAAATTTGCCAGTTTTGGAGTAGATATTGTGGGGAGAAGAATTTATACCGTTCAAGTTAAAAACTTAGAAACAGGAGAAATTCTTTCAGATAAAATCGAAAATGCAACTGGAAGTTCAGTTTGGGCAAATGACAATAATACATTGTTTTATGCCAGACAAGATGAAGTTACATTACGCGCAGATAAAATTTTCAGACATAAACTAAATACAGATTCTGCAGCTGATGTTTTGGTTTATAATGAAACAGATGATACTTTTAATGTTTCTGTGCACAAAGAAAAATCTAAAAAATACATTGTAATAAGTTCTGGAAGTACTCTAACGACTGAATATAGAATTTTGAATTCTGATAATCCAGATGGAGAATTTGAAGTTTTTCAAACACGTGTACGCGGATTAGAATATAGCATTTCGCATTTTGAAGATTCGTTTTACGTTTTGACCAATAAAGACAAAGCGACCAACTTTAAATTGATGAAAACGCCTGAAAATAAAACAGGCAAGAGAAACTGGGTAGATGTTATTCCGCACAGAGAAGATGTTTTGTTAGAAGATATTGAAATTTTCAAGAATTATTTAGTTGTAGAAGAACGCTCAAATGGTTTGAATCATATCAGGATTATGCCTTGGAACGGAGAGCCAGATTATTATTTGCCTTTTGGAAGCGAAACATACAACGCTTACACCACAACAAATATTGATTTTGATACCGATATTTTGCGTTATAGTTATCAGTCACTTGCAACGCCATCGTCTGTAATTGATTTTAATATGAAGACCAAAACCAAAGAAATCTTAAAAGAGCAACAGGTTTTAGGCGGAAAATTCGATAAAGAAAATTATATCGAAGAGCGTGTTTGGGCAACAGCAAGAGACGGTGTAAAAGTGCCAATTTCGATGATTTATCGAAAAGGATTAGAGAAAAATGGCAAAAATCCGCTTTTATTGTATGCATATGGCTCATACGGAATTACCATGGATACTTATTTCTCATCAACAAGGCTTTCGCTGTTAGACCGCGGATTTGTTTACGCCATCGCTCATATACGTGGTGGAGAAGACTTAGGAAGGCAATGGTATGAAGACGGAAAACTGTTAAAAAAGAAAAATACCTTTACAGATTTCATCGATTGCTCTAAATTTGTAATAAACGAGAAATATACTTCTTCTGATCATTTATATGCAGAAGGGGGATCAGCAGGCGGACTTTTGATGGGAGTTATAACAAATGAAGCGCCCGAATTATACAACGGAGTAATTGCTCAGGTTCCTTTTGTTGATGTAATTACGACAATGTTAGATGATACTATTCCGTTAACAACAGGCGAATACGACGAATGGGGAAACCCAAACAATAAGAAATATTATGATTATATGTTATCGTACTCACCGTATGATAATGTAAAAGCTCAAGATTACCCAAATATGTATGTATCAACAGGATTGCACGATTCGCAGGTACAATATTGGGAGCCTGCCAAATGGGTAGCTAAATTGCGAAATATGAAGACAAATGAGAAGCTTTTGTTTTTAGATACCAATATGGATGCCGGACATGGTGGTGCTTCAGGACGTTTTGAGGCTTTGAAGGACTTAGCAAAAGAATTTAGTTTTTTATTAGATTTAGAGAAAATTAAAAGCTAATTAGAAAAATTTTGTTAAATTTGCAACCTATCGGGGTTTTTTAAAAAGCCTTTGATTAACTATTTTTTTATGAAAGAAGAAATAAATGCTTATAATAATGTTTTAGAATTAATAGGTAACACCCCGCTTATTAAGCTAAATAAAATCACCGAAGAGTTAGAAGGAAATTTCTACGCAAAGGTAGAAGCTTTTAATCCAGGTCATTCCTCAAAAGATAGAATCGCGTTATATATTATTGAAGAAGCTGAGAGAAAAGGAATTTTGTCGCCAGGTGACACGATCATTGAAACTACATCTGGAAATACTGGATTCAGTTTGGCAATGGTCAGCATTATTAAAGGATATAACTGTATTTTAGCAGTAAGTTCAAAATCATCAAAAGATAAGATTGACATGTTGAGAAGTTTAGGAGCAAAAGTTTATGTTTGCCCAGCACACGTTTCAGCAGATGATGAAAGATCTTATTACAATGTAGCCAAACGTTTACACGAAGAAACAAAAGGCTCAGTTTACATCAATCAATATTTTAATCAATTGAATATTGATGCACACTACAACACTACTGGTCCAGAAATTTGGGAACAGACAAAAGGAAAAATCACACACTTAATTGCTTGTAGCGGAACAGGAGGAACAATTTCTGGAACCGCAAAATTCTTAAAAGAGCAAAATCCTAACATCAGAATTCTTGGTGTTGATGCTTTTGGTTCTGTTTTGAAAAAATATCACGAAACAAAAGAGTTTGACAGCAAAGAAATTTACCCGTATCGTATAGAAGGTTTAGGGAAAAACTTGATTCCGTCAGCTACAGATTTTGATATCATTGATAAATTCATGAAAGTAACCGACGAGGAAAGTGCCCATTCTGCAAGAGAGATTACTCGTAAAGAAGGTTTGTTTGTGGGATATACTTCTGGGGCAGTAATGCAGGCGATTAAACAATATGCTGAAGAAGGCGAATTCACTAAAGACAGCAATATTATTGCTATTTTCCCAGACCATGGTTCTCGCTATATGAGCAAAGTATTTAGTGATGACTGGATGAACGAACAAGGATTCTTTGATAGCATCAATGAGGAAGAAGTTCAAAAAATTGAATTTGTAAAGTAAGTAACTACTTTTCCAAGATATAAAAGCCCCATCATATTGATGGGGCTTTTTTTTGGTAATTAGATAAAACTCCTTAGTAATGATGAATTTTAGTTTTGTAAAATCTAGTAATGTTGTTTTTTTGCTGAATATTTATAATTGACAAAATATTGTAAATACCGTATTTATACGTAAGAAGTTTTGCTGTTACTTGAATTAAATTCAAAAATTTAATACTATTGCTGTAGTTATAAATAAATACAATTAGGCGTTTAAAATCATCAATTTTGGTTATTTAAACGATTATTTAGGTTAGTTATCGGAAAAATTTCGGCTGAAAAACATAAAAATATAGTTTAGCAGTGTTAAAATGACACAAAGTTTTTTAATAACCCTAAATCTATCGCTATGAAAAAATTACTACTCTCATTAATGTTTGTAAGTTATTTGAATGCTACTGCGCAAAATCCTATTCAGGAGTTTAACTTCAACGGAACCTTGAACAATACACAAAATACAATTACTTTCATGGGAACAAATAATTTTGTCTCTGATCGTATGGGAAATCTTAATGGAGCGCAACGCTTAAATAATAAAGCGATGGAAGCTATTATTGATGATTTGCCTCAAAATAATGCTGCACGAACAATAAGTGTTTGGGTAAAACTGAATGATATTTCGAAAGCGAATTATATTTTGGGTTATGGAACTGCCTATAATGCTCAATACTATGGTTTGTTGCAACAAGGCACTGCATCTTCAAATTCAGATCTTAGTCTGGCAGGATGGGGAGCAAAAAATGATGTGATTGTTTCAGTTCCATTGGCAAAAGGAACTTGGTACTTATACACAATTACTTATGATGGAACTGTGTCTAAAATTTATCGTGATGGAGTATTGCTAAAATCTTTAGGCGGGATTGAACGCTCAACAAAAGGTAACATTTTCAGATTAGGAGAAATAAATACGACAGTTGGCATAAATGCTGATATTGATGACTTGAAAATTTATAATGTAGCTATGACTGGCGAGCAGGTTGCTGCACTCTATGAAGAGTCAAAACCCATTATTGCAGTTGCTAAAGAAACAACCGTAGTAACTAAAACAATCCCAACAAAGACTGCTACGGGTACAGGTAAAGTTGCTGTTAAAGCAACACCATCTGCCTCAATTATTAAAGATAGTGATGTAAACGCAGTTGCAAAAAATATTGAAGTGTACTCACAAGGGCAAAAAGTGCTTGGAGACAATTCTATGAGCATCAATGATTTACCTGAAGGTACGTATTTGTTAAAAGTGACAAATGCACCATCAAAGAAAGTAACGTCGAAATAAGTGAAAATTTGGTTAATAGAAATAGTTAGTTTTTTAGTTTTTTTATCAAGTTGTTTAGTAGGCAATTTATTTTGGATAGTAGAAAAAACCTTTTGAATTTCAGAAGGTTTTTTTTTATTCGTTGCGAAGGAGGCTTTTTGTAAAAATGTTTTTACAAATGTTGAGCAATATGATGAGTGTTTTTTATATTTTACTCTTTTAATAAGAATATCGTACTGATGCTCGACAAATGTTTTGCGCCTTTGAATTAAAATTATAATTTTAACAAAAAATCTAAAATTATTGTGAGATGATTTATGGGTTTTTATTGCTTAACTGTTTTTTTTATTTGTACACTATAAATAACCAAAATAAAATATTTTAACCCCAAAAAATGTAAATATGAAAAGATTATTACTTACGTTAATGTTTGTAACTTTTTTAAATATGAATGCCCAAAATCCAGTACAGGAATTTACTTTTAACGGTACTTTAAACAGTACCGACAATTCAGTATCTTTATTAGGGACTGCTAATTTTGTAACTGATAGAACTGGTGCTCCTAAAACAGCACAACGTATTACTAATAAGGTTTTACAAGGTATGGTTGGAGATCTTCCGCAAGATAATAAGTCTAGATCAGTATCTTTTTGGATAAAATTTAATAATGTCACAACCGCAAATTATATTTTAGGTTATGGCACGCCTACAAATGCTCAATTTTTTGGATTAGTACAGCAACCAGCAGTTTCAGGAAATTCAGATTTGAGTTTGGTTGGTTGGGGCGATACAAACAATGTTGTTGTCTCAGTTCCATTGCAAAAAGATGTTTGGTATCAATACAATATTACTTATGATGGAAGTAATTCTAAAATTTATCGTAACGGCGAACTATTAAAAACAGCAAGTGGGATTACGCGCGCGACAAAAGGCTATGTTTTAAGAGTTGGACAAATCAATACGAGCACGACTTTAAATGCTGATATAGATGATCTTAAAATATATAATGTTGCCATGACAGATGAGCAAGTTTTAGAATCATATAACAGTTCAAAGCCAGCTGGAATGGCCGAAACAAATAATTCAAAAAAAGTAGCTGTTACGCCAACTGTGAAAACGCCAACTGCATCAAAAGCCCCAGTTTCTTCAGTTAGTCCAGCAGAAAATAATACTAACGCTAAAACAATTGAGGTTTTCTCACAAGGAAGAAAAATTACAGGCAGTAATGCTTCTAATATAACAGATTTGCCTGAAGGTACATATTTGTTGAAAGTAACAAAAGCGAAAAAATAATCTAATACTTAGGTTTTAAGGAATAACTTATAAATAAAAATGCCTTCTGAATTTCAGAAGGCATTTTTGTTTAGTTTTTCTTTTGTTGTCCTGGTGCGTAAGCTTTAGCGCTTTTGCTTCCAGACATTTTTTTAGCCTGTCCGGGTGGTACTTTTTTAGATGTATGTGCTGGTCCGCTTGTGTGTACGTGTGTACTGCAGCTTATTACGCTTAATACTAAAAATAAAACTACCAGTACAACGACTGCTATTCTTGTGTATTTTGATGTTTGCATTTTTTTAATTTTTATTTGAGGAGTTGCAAATATAGTAGTAAATATGTTTTTTGGACAAATGTAATCTTAGTTTAAAACGATTACAAACAATAAAGCCTTAGAAAAATCCAAGGCTTTATTTGTGAGGTATTTTAGAATATTATTCTTCTTTCATTGTATGATAAACGTTCATTACGTCATCATCTTCTTCGATTTTTTCAATCAGTTTTTCAACATCAGCGATTTGAGCTTCAGTCAGTTCTTTAGTGATTTGCGGAATACGCTCAAAACCAGAAGAAAGGATTTCAAGACCTCTGTTTTCTAATTCTTTTTGCAAAGCACCAAAACTTCCAAAAGGAGCATAGATCAAGATTCCGTCTTCGTCTTCAAAAACTTCCTCAGCACCAAAATCGATTAATTCTAATTCTAATTCTTCAGCATCTAGACCATTATTGGCAATTCTGAAGTTGCAAGTATGGTCAAACATAAATTCAACAGAACCTTGAGTTCCCATAGTTCCATTGCATTTGTTGAAATAACTGCGGATGTTTGCAACAGTTCTGTTGTTGTTGTCAGAAGCAGTTTCAATCAAGATTGCGATTCCGTGAGGCGCATATCCTTCAAACAAAATCTCTTTATAGTTGGCAGTATCTTTATTGCTTGCATTTTTGATCGCGCGCTCCACATTGTCTTTAGGCATGTTGGCCGCTTTCGCGTTTTGTATTACAGCTCTTAATCTAGAATTGGCGTCTGGGTTTGGTCCGCCTTCTTTAACAGCCATAACGATATCTTTACCAATTCTGGTAAATGTTTTGGCCATTGCTGACCAACGCTTCATTTTTCTTCCTTTTCTAAATTCGAACGCTCTTCCCATTTCTAATTTTTAGTTTTGTGATGCAAAAATACGGTTATTCCTTATTTTTCCAAAAACAAAATTATTCTTTTTTTTGATGTTTTAAGTTTCATGTTTCATGTTTCAAGTTCTGATGAAAACGTGAAACATGAAACCTGAAACCTGAAACAAAAAAATCTATTTCGAAGCATTAAATTCATTGATAACATTTACAGCTTCATTCAAGTAAGGATTTGTTTTTAAATTATCAAGCTGATATTGATTTGCCGTTTTGTCATTCGGGTAAACCCCAAGCAAAAATTGATTTACGGTAGAGTTGTAAACATCCAGCGGATTGTTTTCGTCATTGAAAGTGTTGATTTCTTTCCAAAGCGAATTGACTATTTTTTTTTGTTTGAAAACAGCGTCCAAAGTCATCGGAAGTTCTGCTTTTGGCGTATTGACAATTTGGTCGATCTTTAGGTTGATTTTTTTGATGTCATTAAAATAGTAGTTGTCCGCCAGTCTTGTGGCAGAATTTTTAGCCAGTTTGTCGATGAGAGCTCTTTTTGCATATGGTCTGTATCTCAAAAAAGATTGAATACTATCGTTTTTAATTGCAGTAGGGAAATCACTTTCTTTTTGATAAACGTCTTCATAAAATTCAGGCAAAATTACATCTGGCTTAACGCCAATATATTGATGACTTTTTCCTGTAATGCGGTAAAATTTATTGATTGTGATTTTTAAAAAATCAGTATTTTTTTTCTCATCAAGCGGAAGAATGGTTTGCATAGTTGCTTTTCCGAGTGTGTTGCTTCCTATCAAAAGTGCGCGATTGTAATCTTGCATAATTGAAGCAAAGAATTCGCTTGCCGATGCTGTATTGCTGTTTATCAAAACCACAATCGGACCTTTGTAAATCATCCCTCTATAAGGATCATTTATTACCGATTTTTCTTTTTTGTTATCACTAACAATAGAAATCGGGCCGTAATCAATAAACATTCCTGCAAGTTTTATGGCTTCTTCCATAGAACCACCGCCATTATCAATCAAATCAATTACGAGGCCTTTTATTTCATCTCTTTCGAGTTTCATTACTTCGCGTGCCACATCATCGGCACAGCCTTTTCGATTGTTTTCGTCTAGATCAGCATAAAAACTCGGAATTTTGATGTAGCCGATTTTGCTGTCTTTTCCAATAATGAAGCTGTAAACTGAATTATCCTCATCCTTCATTACTTGTTTTTCTATATAAACATCAAAGCTTTTTCCAGAATTTCGTTTCAGCGTAAGCGTAATGCTTTTATTGGATTCGGATAAAATCATGTTTGAGATCAATTCTAGTGAAGCACAGGAAACCTTTAAAGTTTCTTTTTGATTTGAAATAGAGATAATTTGATCACCTTTTTTAATCAGTCCGGTTTGATATGCAGGACCGTTTGGATCGACTTCAGCAATAATTATTTCATTTTTTTCATTCAAATTTACACTCATTCCAAGTGAAAGATGTTCTTTAGACAAAGATGCAACAAAGCTAGTCTTAGAATCATCACTAAAATAAGTTGTATGAGGATCAAAATAGGTACAGAAATAATTATACAGATTTTCCTCTTGCTTGTTGTTGTTTTCTAAAAGAGTGCTTATTCGGCAAATTTCATTAGATAAAATCATCTGTTTAGAAGCAGCTTCAATTGATTTGAAGTTTGCTTTTATCGAATCCAGATTTTCACTGGTTTCTGCAATTTCGTCTAAAATTTGATAGCGGAGTTTTTTTTGCCAAACCTTTTCTAAATCTTCTTTTTTCAGATAAAAAGGAAACGCTTTTTTGTAAAATCGGATGGTATCTTTAATAGAATAATCAATAGTTGAGGCCTGAATTTTTTCTAAAACAGCTTTCGTTCTCAAAAGGCCAGCTCGATATTTTGAAGTAATGTCATCCAGAAAACTGCAGTCATTATTCAAAATTAAATCATCAAGATTTGAACGGTATTTTTTGGACATTTCATCGTATTCACTTTTAAAAAAAATGTTTCGCGACGGATCAAGTTCGTTGATCAGATTATCAAAAACAAAAACAGACAGGCTATCATCAACCGGTTTTGGCCGAATATGCTCTTTTTGAATAAGTGCATTGATTTTATTTAAGATCTGACATGTATGGTCGCTATTTTGACTAAATAGTGTAGTTGAAGTCAGCAGAAATATTATTACTAAGTTTTTCATAAATCTGTAAATCATCGGTTACACTAAAATTACGGTATTTTTTTTAGAAAAGACAGTAATTTCCGAAGAATATCGACAAGTAAAAGATTTTATCTATGAATAACATTAAATCAAAAAAAACGATAATAAAAATCAGCAAAAACTTTAAAACTGAATATTGAAATTTCCGAATTGGCATAAAAAAATGCATTGCAACTTTATAAAATTGCAATGCATTTTTGGAATTTTCTTTAAGTCGAAAGTCGAAAGTCAAAAGTCAAAAGTCGAAAGTCATAAAGTTGTAAAATATAAAACTTTCAACTTTTGATTTTCGACTTTGCAACTTATTAGTAATTATTTCTTGTAAAACGGTAATTTAACCACTTTAGCAGGGACATCGTTTTTTCTGATTCTGATAAAAATATCACTGTCAATTGCACTGTTTGCAACCGTTACATAACCTAAACCAATACCTTTGTTCATAGAAGGCGACATCGTTCCAGAAGTTACAATTCCGATTACAGCTCCAGAACCGTCAACAATTTCATAATCGTGTCTTGGCACTGCGCGCTCCTGCATTTCAAAAGCAACCAGTTTTCTCGTAACCCCAGCTTCTTTTTGTTTTTTAAGCGCCTCAGAATTAGTAAAATCTTTTGTAAATTTCGTAATCCATCCTAAACCAGCTTCAAGTGGAGAAGTAGTATCGTTAATATCATTTCCGTATAAGCAGAATCCCATTTCTAGACGCAAAGTATCACGTGCAGCTAGACCAATTGGCTGAATTCCGAAAGAAGCTCCAGCTTCAAAAACTTTATTCCAAATTTGTTCTACCTCATCATTTTTGCAGTAAATTTCAAATCCGCCAGAACCAGTATATCCCGTAGCAGAAATAATTACATTCTCGATTCCTGCAAAATCACCCACTTCAAAATGGTAGTAAGTAATCGCAGACAAATTAACAGAAGTCAAAGACTGCATCGCTTCAACCGCTTTTGGTCCCTGAATAGCTAATAATGAATAATCATCAGAAATATTCTTCATATCAACTCCCAAATCATTGTGAGAAGTAATCCAGTTCCAGTCTTTTTCAATATTAGAAGCATTTACAACAAGTAAATACTGCTCTTCTTTCATTTTATAAATAATCAAATCATCAACAATTCCGCCTTCATTATTAGGAAGACAAGAATATTGTGCTCTTCCAATCGTCAAAGTTGAAGCATCATTTGAAGTCACTTTCTGAATCAAAGCCAAAGCATTTGGACCTGTCAACAAAAATTCACCCATATGCGAAACGTCAAAAACGCCCACACCATTACGAACTGTTTCATGTTCAGCATTAACTCCTTCATATGTAATAGGCATGTTGTAACCTGCAAAAGGCAGCATTTTCGCTCCCAAACTCTCATGTATGTGCGTAAGCGCAGTATTTTTCATTGTGTAGTTTTATAAAATTGTTATGCAAATCTATTCAAAAAATATCGAATTTGAATAGCTTAAATTATAAATTTCGCAATAATTAGGAGCTATTTCCTGCTATCCGCTATATTCCCGATCAACAAAAACTACCGCTAAAAAGCCTTGTTTTTCTAAATCGGGAGATGCCGCTACTATCAGGGCTAGGGCTGACAGTTTCAAAAGATGATTCGTGATTTCTATTTTTTATGTAATTTTATTATAAAAATGGAGTTTTTAGGTTTAGCTATGTTTATTTAAACAAGTGAAACGCCTTTCTAAGGCAAGAAAAGCTATGATTCTATGTGTTTAAATTAACACCAATGAAAGAATGAAATCACCGTATTTAATCAATAAAGAAGAAATTCTAAAAATATACAAACCTGTAAATCCGCATGCGCATAAGGGAACACAAGGTCACGCCGTGATTATTGCTGGAAGCTACGGAAAAATTGGAGCAACAGTTTTGGCTTCAAAATCCTGCCTAAAATCAGGTTGCGGACTCGTAACGACTTTTATACCCAAATGTGGTTATCAAATTCTTCAAATTTCGATTCCCGAAGTAATGACGGTTACAGACGAAAACACAAATTTCATTACTATGATTCATTTACCTTTCATGCCACAGGCGATCGGGATTGGTCCAGGGATGGGAAAGGAGCTCGGTACACAAAAAGCGTTATTTGAGTTTTTGAGAATCAATAAAATGCCTTTGGTTTTAGATGCGGATGCTCTAAACATTATTTCGGAAAATTTATCATGGTTAGAATTAGTTCCCGAAGATACAATTTTGACACCTCATCCTAAAGAATTAGAACGATTAATAGGGAAATGGAATTCTGAATCAGAGAAATTTCAGAAAACAGTCGCTTTTTCAGAAAAATACAAAGTCATTGTGGTCATGAAAGGCGCACCGACTTACATCATCAACAGAACTTCGGTTTACCAAAACACAACCGGAAACGCAGCGCTAGCAACTGCAGGAAGCGGTGACGTATTAACGGGAATTTTAACAAGTCTCTTGGCACAAGGCTACGAACCCAAATATGCTTCAAAACTTGGGGTTTATCTTCATGGCTTAACAGCAGATCTCGCTTTGCCAAAAACGGGTTACGAATCTTTTACGGCTTCTACCATTATTAAGTATTTAGGAAAAGCTTTTCTTGAATTAGGAAATGTGCCAATTAGATAATTAGATAATTTGGCAATTAGATAATTAGAAAATGTGTCAATTAGATAATTATATAAAAAAATTATCTTCTTAAACAATTTTAGAAGAAAATCTAAAATCTACACTCTGAAATCTAAAATCAAAAATTGTAAGTTTGTAATATCAAAGATTAGAAACTTAGAATCTCAGTTTCTTAGCATCTTAGAATCTTTAAAAAAATGATAAACAACTTCGATCTTAGAACAGTAAACGTCATGCGTTATATAACGCCACTGCGCGAAGGCGGTTCTTTACCCGCTTTGGCAGAAGCAGATGACGACTTTAAATATGTATTAAAATTTAGAGGAGCCGGTCACGGTGTAAAAGCATTAATAGCCGAATTAGTTGGCGGACAAATCGCAAAAGCCTTAAAGCTACAATTACCGGAATTAGTATTCGCAAACTTGGACGAAGCTTTCGGAAGAACCGAAGCTGATGAAGAAATTCAGGATTTATTGCAAGGAAGCCAGGGATTAAATTTGGCGCTTCATTTTTTGTCAGGCGCAATCACTTTTGATCCTGCTGTAACCACTGTTGATGCTAAATTAGCTTCACAAATTGTTTGGCTGGACGCTTATATCACAAATGTAGACCGAACTTTTAAAAACACCAATATGTTGATCTGGCATAAAGAATTATGGCTGATTGATCACGGAGCATGTTTGTATTTTCATCATTCTTGGAACAATTGGGAACAACATGCCAAAAGTCCTTTTGCATTGATAAAAGATCACGTTTTATTGCCTCAGGCCTCACTTTTAAAAGAAGTTGACGCCGAATTTAAAGCGATTCTAACGCCGGAAATTTTAGAAGAAATCGTAAATACAATTCCTGAAGACTGGCTTCAATGGGAAGATGCAGATGAAACGCCGGAAAATTTGCGAAACGTTTATTTGCAGTTTTTAAAAACAAGATTAGAGAATTCAGAAATATTTGTAAATCAGGCTCAAAATGCAAGATAACCACTTATACGAATATGCTGTGATTCGTGTTGTGCCAAGGGTAGAGCGCGAAGAATTCCTGAATATCGGAATCATTTTGTTTTGCAAAAGAGCGAAGTTTATAAAAGTGCTTTTTCATTTAAATAAAGAGCGAATCCAAGCTCTTTCTGCCGATTTTGATATCGAACAATTAGAATGCAATCTGACTTCATTACAAAAAATTGCAAACGGAGCCAAAGACGGCGGACCAATAGCTGCATTTGAAATTCCGGAGCGTTTTCGCTGGTTAACGGCAATTAGAAGTTCTGCGATACAAACGTCGAGACCTCATCCGGGTTTATGTCAGGATTTGGAGAAAACGATTCAACGTTTGTTTGAAGAGTTGGTACTTTAGTTTTTCTGAGTTAATAGTCAAAGATCGTTTTTCTGAAAATAAAAAGCCGTAAAGTTTGTCTCTTTACGGCTTTCCGTATTTTAAAGCTATTTATTTTTTTTACGTTTGTGTCACAAAACCCCATAATCTATTGTACACTTTTAAACTATTATAAAAATGAAATTTCAAAAAAGTACTATTTTCCCTTTTGCTTTAATTATTTTGTTAGCAACGGCTTGTTCTTCAGAAGATTCTCCTAAAGATGAGCAAGAGCAAGAAATTAATCCTGCAAATCAAAAACTAGTTTCAATTACTTATCCTACGAGTAGTAATTTAGCTTATATGAATGACAAGCAAGAATACCAATACGACGATTTAAGTAGGATAAAATTAAATGGAGCAGTAGAAATAAAGTATGTAAGTGATGATCTGATTGAAACAAATCTATTAGAAGATAATATGTCAAATGTCGACTTAGAAGCAAAAACTTTTATTAAATTGAAAGACAAAAACATTGTTTCATTTATTGGTAATCGAGTTTTTAAAAAGCTTACTGGAGAAGTAACAAGTATCGATAGAGATTCAACTGTTATTAGTTATGAAAATGGATATTTATTTAAATTAGTAACTTATTTTAAGAGTATTACGACAGGCTCTACTGGAAAATATTATTTACAAAAGCAAATCGATTTTACGATTACTAACGGAAATATTACTCAGACTAAAACTACTGAATATGGAGATGTGGTTGTAACTAATTATACGTATGATTCTTCACCTTATATTCCAATGGGTGATTTTGGTTATGAAACACCATTGCATAAGGTTGGATTGATCAAGCCTTTATTTTACAATAAATTAGGAAAAAGTAGTGCAAATAATATTATAAAAATTGAAAATGTTTTTACTAAAACGCCATTTCAAAAATCTTATAAAACAATCAGCTTCAAAAGAAATTTTGATAAATATGGAAGAATAAGTGAAATTTTGCTTTCTGGCAGCTGCGTTACAAGTAATCCTGATAATGTAGCAACAGATTTTACAGATGAAAAGGTACTATTTGAATATAAATAAATCGTTTTAAGTAAATAAAAAAAAATAATCTCGCAAAGTCGCAGCGTAGCAAAGAAAAATAAAACTTTGCACGTTGCGACTTTGCGAGATTAAAAAAGAAAGCCTTTGAACCTCTGAACCTTTGAACCTTTCTAAAGCTTCTTCTCTAAATATATAAACTCCAAAGGCTCTTTAGAAACCGTAACATGAATGTCACTTTCTGGAAAAGCTTCTCTTTCGCCGGTATCCACATAACCGTGACGTTTGTACCACGCAATTAGTTCTTCACGAACCGAAATAACGGTCATAATAATACTTGACAATCCTAAAGATTTTGCGTGATTCTCGGCTTCAGCCAAAAGCTTTTTCCCAATGCCGCCGTTTTGAAGTTCTGGTGAAACTGTAAGCATTCCCAAATACAATTGATGTCCTTTTTCAACCAATAAAACCGAACCGATAATTTTATCATTCTCAGTAAATTTCAGAATTGTGTTTTTCGGATCAACGAAAATTTCTGTCATTTCCTGTTCGTCAGTTCTTTTTCCTTCTAGCAAATGTGCTTCGGTTGTCCAGCCTTTTTTGGAAGTTTCGCCTCTGTAAGCTGAATTTATTAAAGTTGCTAATGCAGGAATATCTTCGAGTAATGCTTTTGTGATCATGTTGTTTATAAGTGTTTTCAATTGCCTACAGCTTTAGCTGTAGGGACAAAGTTAGGCTAGAAAATGACTTTAGCCTAATTTTTTATGTTTTTGGCTAAAGCCGATTTATGCTTAAAAACAAAACCTCCAGCTAAAGCTGGAGGCAATTGATTTATATGTGTTTAAAAAATCAGATTTAATATTTTGCAGGCTCACTAGGTTTAGGCAATGATTGCTTTATGAATGTTCTAATATCTTCATTTGCCGTTTCCAGGTCAGCTTTTCTCAAATACATCATGTGGCCACTTCTGTAGCCTTTCCAAGACATTCTGTTATTTAGTCTTCCGCTTGGATCCATTTGCCATAAATCGTATTTGGCATTAAAATAATCGCAAGCACCATCATAATATCCTGATTGCACCATGACATGCAAATACGGATTTTGCGCCATGGCTTGTCTCAGGTTTTCTCCCGTTTTATCATTCGATCTGTCCCAAGGATGCACTGGACCAAACATATTGTATTTAAAGTCAGTTTTGTAGTTAAGATTATTTCGTAAATACATATTGATAGAAGGTGTAAACGAATGCAGCCAAGAAGTAAGTTCAGCATTGAAATCAACACTTTCACCAGCGTCCTTGCGGTCAATTCCTTTGTATCGTGAATCAAGTCTTCCAACTGTATAGCCTTGATCTCTCAACAATTCTTTCCAGAAATAATCATTAGGAACATCTAAATTGTTTTGCAGAAAAACTTTCTCTGAAATACCAGAATAACGTGCCATTTTAGACACAATTTCTTTTCTTTTTTGTTCGTCCAAAGATCCTCCTTTGCTCAAAGCAGGAAGAAGTTCGTTTATGGTGAAATCTTCAACCTCTGGCAACATAGCAGTTAAATCTTTGTTTTGAAGATCTGGACTTAGCATTTTATGATACCAAGCTGTAGCTGCGAAGTAAGGCAATTTAAGAGCCGCATTAGAAACAACGCCACGAGTAATTCCTAAATCAGTAGGAGAAACTAAAATCACTCCGTTAAGATACATCCATTGATTGTTTTGCAATTGAAGCGCTAATCCCGAAACACGAGTCGTGCCATAGCTTTCTCCTATCAAATATTTTGGCGACGCCCAACGATTAGAGCGGGTTACAAAACCATTGATCCAATCGGCTAGGTATTTGATGTCGGCATTTACACCGAAGAATTTTGCAGGCGGAATTTCTTTGTTTGTAGGTCTTGAGTACGCTGTATTGACAGGGTTTACAAAAACAATATCGGCAATATCTAAAATCGAGTACGGATTTTCTTTTATCCCATAAGGTTGCAAAGGATATCCTTCTTCATCAATATTTAACAAACTTGGCCCTGTATAAGCAATTTCCATCCAAACTGAAGCAGAACCAGGACCGCCGTTAAATGAAATCACTAACGGACGAGAATCGCGATCTTTTACATCAGTGCGCTCATAATAGGTATAAAATAATCCGGCAATAGCTTTTCCATCTTCATCCCAAACGGGCATAGTACCAGCCGTTGCTTTATACGAAACCTTTTGGCCTTTTATCGTTGTGGTATGATTGGTTACAACTTGAGAATCTGGATTGAAAGTAAGGTTAGAAGGTGAATTTTCTTCTTTTGCAGCAGGTGTTTTCGGTTTTGAATCTGGCTTTGATTCTTGAGCGTAGGCAGTTAAAAATCCAACTAAAAGAAATGAAAGTAATGTCTTTTTCATAAAATTAGGCGTGTTATTTATTTTATTGTTCCGAATTTGGGGAATGTTGATTAAAGTTTTTAAAGATATAAAAAAATAACAAGAGATGATTTTCTAGTCTTTTCTTGAATTAATGAGAGAACTTTGCGTTAGTGGCATAAGATGTTTTGCTCATTATTTTTTCAGCTTGCTGACATCAAATTTTGATTTTGCAAAAGCTCCTACCATAGCTTTTTTAGCTTCTTCATTATTATAATTGATGTTTACGCCAAAATCATATCCGTTGATTAATTTGTTGTACATAATTTGATTCAAAAGTACGCGATCACTGTCAGGAGCATAAATTGTAATGTAAAAAGTATTGAATTCAATGCCACCAATAATTTCCTTACCGGAAGAAGTATCAGCCTTAATGCGATTGTCAAGATACGTCTGGTAAATTAAACTTTGAAGCATTTTGTTGTTTTTTTGATATTCCCCAGGATATTCTTCTTGGACGGGTTCAGAAGTAGAAGCAAAGAAGTTGAATTTATCCTTTTGAAAACTAATAAGATGTTTTAGATTTTGCACATCCACTTTTTGACCCGATGTTTTTTCGATCGCTTTTTGGCCTTTTTCTTCATTTTCCGCTATTTGATCTTTTGAAACTACGGACCAGCCTTTTGGAATTTCTATTGTCCAGCCAATTTCGGGGCTTTTATAAATATCATTTTTCACATTTCCTTCATCAATATTTTTGTTTGGATCTTTTTGTCCGCAAGAAATGAATAGTATAAAAGAAAGTAGTGAAACGGTTTTAGTAATTTTTGTCATCCTGTTTTTGATTCGTTTATTTGTTGAAGATATGAAGAAATTGGTTTATGATTGTTTTTTTTTGAAAGAGCAAAGCCAATTTATTGAATGTAAAATTCAGTTTTATTTTTATTATTTTATTACGGGAAGCCGTAATCTGTTATTTGAGCCATTCCAAAAGTAAATATCTAAATAAAATTCTTGAAATTTGTATAGAACCGAAAATCAAGAAAGTATGAGCAGAATACATTTATTTGAATTTGAAGATCAACAATGGCTTCCGGAATTTATTAGAAATTATATGACTGATTTTTTGCAGTTTCTTTCGAATAAAACTGCAATGTATAAAGGAATAGTGCCAATAATTGAAAAAGGATTAAAAGAAAGTCATACCAATCAAATCATTGATTTGGCTTCAGGCGGTGGAAGAGGATTGATTTGGCTCAACGCCGAATTGCGAAAAAACAATCCCGATCTAAAAATCATGCTGACGGATTATTTCCCCAATATTCCTGCGTTCGAACATACCCAAAAACAAGCCAATAATTTCGATTTTATAAAAACTCCAGTCGATGCCAAAAATGTCCCTGAAAACTTGAAAGGACTCAGAACACAATTTTTGTCCTTTCATCATTTTAAACCGAAAGATGCACAGCAAATTTTGCAAAATGCAGTCGACACCAACAGTTCCATTGCGATTTTTGAAGGCCAGGAGCGAAGTGCCCCAAGTATTGTAGCGATGCTTCTTTCTCCAATTTCTGTTTTGCTGACAACGCCTTTTATCCGACCGTTTAAAATTGGCAGAATCATTTTTACGTACTTAATTCCAATTGTGCCGATTTTGGTTTTATGGGATGGCGTAGTTTCGTCTTTAAGAACCTATTCTGTTGAAGAAATGAACGAATTGATTTCTAAATTAGAAAACAAAGAAAGTTTTAATTGGGAAGTTGGAAAAGTGAAATCTGGACCTGCGAAGATTTTGTATTTCTTGGGAACTAAGAAATAATTTTACAGTAAACTGCTAGCGCGAGCGTCCCGCTCGTGAGCGTTCCAATTGGGTTTTGAATTTCTTTGTGTTCACGAGCGGGACGCTCGCGCTAGCGGGGGATCGTTGCTATTAATTAAGAACACTTCTTAGAGCGGGAAAAAAAATTATCTCCTTTTAATTTTAGATTATTGGGCTTTGTTTCTTTTTATTTTTTATATTTAAGTAAAATCTGGATATTAATAATTTTAAAAAAAAATAAAACCAGTAATCTTTTCTTTGATAAGTGTGTCGAATTAAGTACGTTTGATAAAATTCTATAATAGTGACAGATTTAAATAAAATTTATCTTTTTAGAATGTTACATATTGATAATATGGAACATGTGTTGCAATATGGAATTACTAAAATAGATTCTGTTAATGCAAATAAAAATTATAAAGCAATTGGTGATGGAAGCCTAATAAATAACCGTAGTTTTTTTTTTACTCCCAATGGAAAAACTCTCAGTAATTACATACCTTTTTATTTTTGGTATAGAATGCCAATGCTTTATGTCATACAAAAAGGTTTTAATGGAGTTCAAGCCACGTCGGCAGAAAATATAGTTTATTGTATCACTTCTGTTGCTCAAATAATTAATTTAGGTTTAGATTATATTTTTACCGATGGTCATGCAGTAAATTGTTTGAGTACTTTTTTTCTACCAAGTGAAATTACTAAAATTGAAGAAATAATTGATTTAAAGGTTATTAAAGATTCATATTGGAATGACCCTAAAGATTTGGATAAAAAACGACGCAAAGAAGCAGAGTTTCTTATTGAAAAAGACATACCTTGCGAAGCAATTGGAAGATATGCGGTATATAATCAACAGGCTAAAAATAAGCTTTTAGAATTAGGAATACCAGATGACAAAATTTTAATAAAAAGCGAATTCTATTTTTAATATGCTCAAATTTATAAAAGGAAATTTACTAGAAAGTGAAGCTGAGGCTTTAGTCAATACAGTAAACACTGTTGGTGTTATGGGTAAAGGTATTGCATTGCAGTTTAAAAATCAATTTCCAAATAATTATAGAGTTTATGCTAAAGCATGTAAAAATAATGAATTTCATATTGGAGAATTATTGGTTACTGAAGAGCAATCATTATTAGGAGGAAAAAAAATAATCATAAATTTTCCAACAAAAACCGATTGGAGAAAACCTTCAGAATATAACTATATCGAAAAAGGGATGATTGAACTCGTTAAGGTAATAAAAGATAGAAATATTAAATCAATAGCTATTCCCCCGTTGGGTGCTGGCCATGGTGGATTAGATTGGAATAAAGTAAGTCGATTAATGCAATATTATTTAAAAGATGTTGATGCTGATATTTCAATTTTCCAACCAAATGCTACAATTGAAGAAGTTTTAAAAAAAGAAAGAGTCAAGTTAACTCCTGCAAGAGCAATGTTGTTATCTGTTCTTTTTGAGTTGGTTAGGAATGGAGAATTTGTTTCAGAGTTTGCAGCAGAAAAAGTAGCATATTTTTTGCAAAAGTTTGGTGCTAAAGATGATTTTAAATTAGAATTTTCTGCAAATTTTTATGGACCATATTCAGGTAAAGTTAAACATGTTCTATATTATTTAAATGGAAGTTATATTACTGGATATAGTTCTAAAGATAAGAAGCCATTTGAGGAAATTGCTTTAAGAGCTAATACAGAACATGAAATAATTGAATTTTTAGATTTTCCTGAGAATAAAAAATATAAAGAAACTGTAGAGAAAACAAAAGCTTTCTTAAATGGATTTTATTCTTCTTTTGGATTAGAACTATTATCAACCATAGATTTTATTATTGAAAAAAAGAAAACTAAGTCAGAAGAAATAATTATAGAACATCTTGAACAATGGAGTGAAAGAAAGAAAACATTTTCTAAGTTTATAAGTATTGCTATGAAAAATTTCGAAAAGCATGATATGCATGTGAATAATTAAAAAATTTAAAAGCCACAAATTATATAATTTGTGGCTTTTAAATTTTTTGTGAAGAATAAATAGATTACCCCAAGAAACCCTTCAACTCCTCATAACTCTTAATCTTCACACTAACTTTCTCCTCATTAATAACACTCTCAATTTGAGCTGGAATAGGAAGCGTAATTCCTAAAGCAGGTTCAACAACATCCAAAAACTTAATAGGATGCGCCGTTTCTAAGAAAACACCAATGGCGTTAGGGTGTTTCTCCAATTCTTTTTTCAAACCTAAATAACCAACAGCGCCGTGCGGTTCTGCGATATAACCGTCTGTGTTATAGATTTTCTTTAGAGCAACTAATGTTTCTTCATCAGTATAACTATAAGAAGAAAAGTCTTTTTCGAAAGCTTTTAAATCGTTGTTGTACAATTCCTGAATTCTAATAAAGTTGCTTGGGTTTCCAACATCCATGGCGTTAGAGATGGTCGCTTTAGAAGGTTTCGGGTCGTATTTTCCGTTTTCTAAGAATCTTGGCACCGTGTCGTTTACGTTTGTAGACGCTACAAAATGTTCAATTGGCAATCCTAATTTCTTTGCCATAATTCCGGCGCAGATATTCCCGAAGTTTCCGCTTGGACAAGAGAAAACTAAAGGTTTGTTTTGGCTTTTCAACGCTTTATAGGCAAAGAAGAAATAAAACATTTGCGGTAACCAGCGCGCAATATTAATAGAATTCGCCGAAGTCAGGTTTTTGTGCGCCAAAGTTTCATCTAAAAACGCTTTTTTCACCATATCCTGACAATCATCAAAAACACCATCAACTTCAAGCGCTTTAATGTTTTGCCCTAAAGTAGTCAATTGTTTTTCCTGAATATCGCTCACTTTTCCTGACGGATATAAAATGACAACATCAACGCCATCAACGCCTAAAAATCCACTTGCAACAGCGCCACCTGTATCTCCGGAAGTGGCTACTAAAACGGTGTTTTTAGAATCTTTTTTGTCTTTATTGAAATATCCCAAACAACGCGACATAAAACGCGCTCCAACGTCTTTAAAAGCCATTGTAGGACCGTGAAATAATTCTAATGAATAGATTCCGTCTTCGACTTTCACAACAGGGAAATCAAAAACCAAAGTATCAGCAATGATTCTTTTTAAAATAATCTCAGGAATTTCGTCCCCTACAAATTGTTTAATGGCTTCGTAAGCGATTTTTTCGTCACTTAAACTTTCGATTTCATCAAAAAATGAAGGATCAAGCGGCGTAATGCTTTCTGGGAAATATAATCCTTTGTCAGTTGCTAATCCTTGTATTACAGCTTCTTGAAAAGAAACTTTTGGGGCATTATGGTTTAAACTGTAGTATTTCATTTTGTGTTTTTATTTTTAAACCATATAAGTGATATAAGTTAATATAATTGCATGCGCTTTTATTAAATGAACTTATGTCACTTATATGGTTAGTAATATTGCTTTTAAAGAATTCTTACACCGTCTGGATTGATCTTCGAAACATGAATCTCATAAGGTAAATTCATTTTTTCGTAAACGTCGCTCATGGCTTTGGCAATTTTTTCGGCGGTTTCTTTTCCTCTGCTTAAAGCGAAAATAGATGGACCGGAACCTGAAATTCCAGAACCTAAAGCGCCATTTTCGTAAGCCGTTTGTTTGATTAAATCAAATCCTGGAATTAAAACGCTTCGAACTGGTTCAACGATTTCATCATGAAGTGATCTTCCAATTAAATCATAATCTTTAGTGTAAAGACCTGCAACCAATCCGCCTACGTTACCCCATTGTGTGATCGCGCTTTTTAGGGAAACATTTTGTTTTAAAACCGAACGAGCGTCAGAAGTTTTCAACTCAATTTGCGGATGAACAACTGTTGCGTATAATTCCTCTGGACTGTCAATTCTGATGATATCCAAAGGCGAATAACTTCTTACTAAAGTAAAGGCGCCTAAAAGGGCAGGAGCAACGTTGTCGGCATGCGCGTTTCCGCTGGCTAATTTCTCGCCCTGCATCGCAAACTGAACCAAATCTTTACGAGAATATGGTCTTCCCAATAATTCATTAATCCCGAAAACCGCTCCGGCAGAACTTGCGGCACTGCTTCCGATACCGCTTCCGGCTTTTATGTTTTTATAAATTTCGATTTCAAATCCGAAGTCCAATTCGTCTAAAGTTTCCAACATGGCCAAAGCGGCAACTCCAGAAACGTTTTTCTCGGTTTCCAAAGGCAAATCGGCACCCACAATTTTAGTGATTCTAACTCCTTTTTGATCGACTTTTCGAACAATCATTTCATCGCCCGCATTGTCTAAGCAAAGTCCAAGTACGTCAAATCCGCACGAGAGGTTGGCAATTGTAGCGGGACAGAATAATTTTATTTCCATTTTTTTTAAAGTTTCTAAGATGCTAAGATTCTAAGATTTCTTTGCAGCTTTTTATTTTTAAGTTTCTGAGATTCTAAGTTTCTGAGATTCTAAGTTTAATTGAGAAAAGAACTTAGAATCTTAGCGACTCAGCATCTTAGCATCTTTTACACATTTCCAATTCTAATTACATCTGCAAAAATTCCAGAAGCAGTAACTGCAGCTCCGGCACCAGCTCCTTTGATCAATAAAGGCTGGTCTACATAACGATCTGTGTAGAACAAAACGATATTGTCTTTTCCTTCTAAATTATAGAAAGGATGATCTTTTGGAATAAATTGCAATCCAACGCTTGCTTTTCCATTTTCGAATTGCGCTACGTATTTCAATCTTGAATCTTTCGCTAAAGCTTCTTTATAAATAGCTTCGAAATGAGAAGCGTGTTTGATTAACGAAGCAAAGAAATCTTCATTGTTTGTCGTTGCTAAACATTCTGCTGGCAAAAACGATTCGTTTGCAATAGTATCAATATCCATTTCGTAACCGCTTTCGCGAATTAAAATCAAGATTTTACGAGCAACATCAACACCGCTTAAGTCGATTTTTGGATCTGGTTCTGTGAAACCTTGAACTCCGGCTTCTTTCACCACATCGTGGAAAGAATTGTTTTCGTCAAAATTGTTGAAAATAAAGTTCAAACTTCCTGATAAAACGGCTTGAATTTTATGCACTTTATCGCCAGATGCAATAAGGTTTTTTACAGTGTCAATAATTGGCAATCCTGCACCAACATTCGTTTCAAATAAAAACGGAGCGTTATACTGGCGAGATAAGCTTTTTAATTTTTTATAGTTGTCGTAAGCAGATGAACAAGCGATTTTGTTACAAGTCACAACCGCAATACTTTCTTTTAAGAATTTCTCATACATTTCAGAAACGCTTGCATTTGCTGTAATATCAACGAAAATGCTGTTACGTAAATTCAGTTCTTTGGCGCGTGCGATGAATTCTGTCGGAATTGCGGCTTCGCCTTTATCTAAAGTCGATTGCCAGTCTTTTAATGAAATTCCGTCTTCATCAAATACCATTTTTCTTGAGTTTGATAAAGCAATAACACGAACGTTAATCTTTAGAACATCTTTTAAGAATTTCTTCTGATTGTGGATTTGCTCTATGAATTTTTCGCCCACATTTCCAACGCCCATTACAAATAAATTCAGCTGTTTTGTGTTTTCTTCAAAGAAGTTTTCGTGCAATGTATTCAATGCTTTTTTAACGTCTCTTTCGTTAATTACAGTCGAAATGTTTCTTTCAGAAGCACCTTGCGCAATTGCACGAATGTTTACGTTGTTTTTTCCTAAAGTGCTGAACATTCTTCCGCTCAAACCTTGGTGATTTTTCATGTTTTCACCAACCAAAGCAATAATGCAAAGGTCTTTTTCTACATAACAAGGATCGATTTTGTTCTGCGCAATTTCGATTTCAAAAGCTCTGTTAATCGCAGCTTCGGCATTATCAGCATCCGAATTTAAGATTCCGATACAAATTGAATGTTCAGAAGAAGCCTGAGTAATAAAAATTACGTTGATTTTTTCCTGAGACAAAACTTCAAATAAACGTCTAGAAGAACCTGCAACACCAATCATTCCTGGTCCTTCAAGCGTTAAAAGCGAAATATTATCAATATGGCTGATTCCTTTTACAACAGTGTCTTTTGATACCACAGTGTCAGAAATCAAAGTTCCTACAGCTTCCGGCTCAAAAGTATTTTTGATTAAAATCGGAATATTTTTTCTTAAAACCGGCTGAATTGTTGGCGGATACAGAACTTTTGCACCAAAATGCGATAATTCCATTGCTTCTTGATATGAAATATTTGCAATTGGCCTCGCTTGTTTTACGATTTTTGGGTTTGCAGTAAACATTCCGTTTACGTCAGTCCAGATTTCTAATTGTTCTGCATCGATTGCTCCGGCAATAATGGCTGCAGTATAATCAGATCCGCCACGTCCTAAAGTCGAAGTGATTCCGTCTAAAGTCTGCGCGATAAATCCTGGAAGAATATTGATTTTTGAGTTGTTCGAAGCAAAATATTCCTGAATCAATTTATTTGAAACTTCAAAATTTACCGCAGCTTTTCCGAAGTTATGATCTGTTTTGATTAATTCACGGCTGTCTTTGTAAATCGCATCTTTGTCAATTTGCTGATACGCTTGCGCAATGATGAATGAAGAAAGCAATTCTCCGAAGCTTAAAATTGTATCAGCTGTTCTTGGAGATAATTCTCCCAAAAGGAAACAACCGTCTAATAAAGTTTCTAAATGATTGATGATTCTTTTTACATGACTTAAAAGACTGCTTTGTTCACTAACAGGAATAAGTTCTTTTAAAGTATCAAGGTGTTTTTTCTCGATTTCGGCAACAACTTCTCTGAAGCTTTCATCGTTTGCCGCCGCTTTTGCCGCTGCTAATTGCAATAAATCAGTTACTTTGCTTAATGCAGAAACTACAACAACTAATTGTTCTTTTTCAGCTTTTTGTTTGACGATTTCAAGAACGAGTTTTATATTTTGAGCATTGGCTACCGAAGTTCCGCCAAATTTTAATACTTTCATTTTTTTTGATATTTTTTAATTAGTTGCAAAGATTTTGAGTGACAAAGTTCACAGGTTATCAACTGTGAACTGAAACTGAAAACTGCAACTTTTTTTTCTTTGTAAATGTTTTTTATGTATCCAATAACTTTCTTCTTTCAAGAAAAAAGTATAGGTAACCTAGGATTATATGTAAAAATGTATACCCCTAAGGGGTAGTAGTTGTTGTAGTAGAAATAATGGTAGCAGCAATTGCAGTTCTAGTTTGAACTGTCATTGTAGATTGATATTTTGTGCTGTTACTTTTCATTTTTGATTTTTCAAAAGTACAGCTTTTAAGTAGGATTAAAAACTCCGAAAGGCTTTTTGCGAATATTTTAATAATTCAAATCTCAAAAAATCAATATTGAGTATTTGTTAAAATTAGACAAGCTAAATTGAAGTTTTGACATATTTAAGAATGCTTTTTTTGCTCGTAAACCTTATGCAATGAATTGGTTTTTAACGAAAATGTTGTTGAAAAATGTTGATTTTGGCGAAATTTTAGATTACTGAATAAATAAAACTGAAGAATTGACGGGATGCAAATTTTAATTATTGTGATAAAATGTTGCTTTTTAATATTGATTTGTTGAATTTTGACGTCTTAAATTTAAAATAATCATGAGAGAGATTCATTATATAAGTACTGAAACCATAACTTTAGAAACATTACAAGAAATTTTAGTTAATGATAAAACACTTGAATTATCTGAAGAAGCAAAAGTGAACGTTCAGAAATGCCGTGATTATCTTGACAAAAAAATGTCTACGCATTCTGCACCAATTTATGGAATCAATACAGGTTTTGGTTCATTATATAGTGTAAAAATCTCTAACGAAAATTTATCTAAACTTCAGGAGAATTTAGTGAAATCGCACGCTTGCGGAACAGGAGAAGAAGTTCCTGCAGAAATTGTAAAAATGATGCTTTTGCTGAAAATTCAATCTTTAAGCTACGGACATTCAGGAGTTCAGTTGATTACATTGCAGCGCTTGGTTGATTTTTATAATAATGATATTCTTCCTGTAATTTATACGCAAGGTTCACTGGGAGCTTCGGGCGATTTAGCACCTTTGGCACATTTATCATTGCCTTTATTAGGAGAAGGTGAAGTGCTTTTTGAAGGAAAAAAAATGGCTTCAGCTGAAGTTTTAAAACATTTTAACTGGGAACCAATTGTTTTGCAGTCAAAAGAAGGTTTGGCCTTATTAAACGGAACGCAGTTTATGAGTGCTTACGGAGCTCATATTTTAATCAAAGGTTATAAATTGTCTTATTTAGCCGATTTAATTGGAACAATTTCGCTTGAAGGTTTTGATGGAAGAATCGAACCTTTTAATGAATTGATACATTATATACGTCCGCACAAAGGACAAATTGTAACGGCACAGCGAATTGCAGAATTCTTAGACGGAAGCGAAATTATTGCTCAAGAAAAGAAACACGTTCAGGATCCTTATTCTTTCCGTTGTATGCCTCAAGTTCACGGTGCGTCAAAAGATGCAATTGATTATGTTAGAAAGGTGTTTAAGACCGAAATTAATTCGGTAACAGACAATCCAAATATATTTGCTGAAGCGGATCAAATTATTTCGGGAGGAAATTTCCACGGACAACCTTTAGCTTTAGCTTTGGATTTTATGG
Source organism: Flavobacterium denitrificans DSM 15936 (assembly GCF_000425445.1). GTDB lineage: Bacteria > Bacteroidota > Bacteroidia > Flavobacteriales > Flavobacteriaceae > Flavobacterium > Flavobacterium denitrificans. The sequence continues at coordinate 419,220 of NZ_KE384377.1, forward strand.
CAATCGCTTTGGCGGAATTGGGAAGTATTTCTGAAAGAAGAACCTATCAATTAATTTCAGGATTGCGTAATCTTCCTGCGTTTTTGGTTGATAATCCGGGATTGAATTCAGGATTTATGATTCCGCAATATACTGCAGCAAGTATTGCGAGTCAAAATAAACAATTGGCAACTCCGTCAAGTATTGATAGTATTGTTTCGAGCAATGGTCAGGAAGATCACGTAAGCATGGGAGCAAATGGAGCGACAAAAGCGTTACGGGTTTTAGATAATTTAGAGCGTATTTTGGCAATTGAATTAATGAATGCATCTCAGGCAATTGCTTATAGAGAGCCTTTAAAATCTAGTGATTTTATTGAAATGTTCTTAAGCAGTTACCGCGAAGTGATGCCTTTGGTAAAGGAAGACAGAATCTTGCATTATGATATTGAGAAGACGATATCGTTCCTGAATAGTTTCCAAATTGAAAACGATTTGTAAACAATGGCTTAACACTGCAAAATATTAATGAAGTAATTTTGCACTATCAAAAATATAAAAATGTCAATAAACAGTATTTTCCAATTTTTAGTGCCGAAAGACAAGAAATTCTTTCCACTTTTTGAAGAGGCTTCAAGCAATTTAATTGAATTAGCTTCTAACTTACACGAAGCTGTAAACCTTCCTTTGAAAGAAAGAGAAATTCTTTTTCAAAAGATTGACGAATTAGAACAAAAAGGAGAAGACATTACACGTCAGACCAATTTGGAATTGAGCAGAAACTTCATTACTCCATTTGACAGAGAGGATATTCACACATTAATTACTTCTATTGATAACGTTGCAGATTACCTTCACGGTGCTGCAAGCCGTATGAGATTGTATCAGGTTGATAAGATCACAAAATCAATCAGAAAAATGACAGAAATCAACCTTGAGGCTTGTCAAAACATCGATAGTGCTGTAAAAGAGTTGAGAAATTTACAGAACTTTAAAATCATTAAAGATGCTTGTGCCAGAATCAATAAACTGGAAAACAAATCTGATAATGTTTACAATAAAGCGGTTTTTGAAATTTTTGAAAACGAAACAGACGCTAAAAATATCATTAAATACAAAGAGGTATTATCTGTTTTAGAATCAGCAACAGATAAATGCAAGAGTGTTGCGAACATACTAGAATCTATTTCTGTAAAACATTCTTAATTTTTCAATCTGAAGTTATAATTTTATGACGATACTTATATTAATTATAGTATTAGCTTTAATTTTTGATTACATCAATGGTTTTCATGATGCGGCAAATGCTATTGCGACAGTTGTTGCAACAAAGGTTCTTACGCCTTTTCAGGCCGTTCTTTGGGCAGCATTTTTCAACTTTTTGGCCTATTGGGTTTTCGGGTTTGGTGTTGCAGATACGGTTGCAAAAACGGCACACACCATGGAAATCAACCTAGTGGTGATTCTTGCCGGGGTTATAGCGGCTATCTGTTGGAACTTATTGACTTGGTGGTTAGGAATTCCTTCAAGTTCTTCACATACACTTATTGGAGGTTTTGCAGGAGCTGCGGTTGCGCATGCTATTGCAGTTCACGGATTTTCGGGCTATGTTGGCGAAGATGGTGCTACACATTATTGGTACCAAATCGTAAGCTGGTACAAGGCTGGAAAAGATGGAGGAATGCCTTCAGGGGTTCTTATCATTATTGCTTTTATTGTTTTAGCACCATTATTAGGGGCTTTAGCATCGTATTTAATCTCGATCTGGTTGTTAAATGCTTCTAGAAAAAGCATTTGGCCAAAAATATTTACAGTAGGTTTGATGATTGCAACAATTTGGTTTGTTTATAGCCAAATGGTTCCTTATGACAAAATTGAAAAACCAAGATTTGATTCTCATTTTTGGAGTGTAGCTTTTGATGCTCATAATATTAAATGGTTCTTAGTTGCCTTTATTATATTAACGGTAAGTGGATTTTGCTTAATATTCAGTAGCTTAAATTTACACCAAGCTGATGCCGCTTTGAAAAAAATGCAATTACTTTCTTCTGCTGCTTTCAGTTTAGGTCACGGAGGAAATGATTCTCAAAAAGTAATGGGTATTATTGCTGCTGCTGTAGCGGTTTATATCAATACAAATCCAGGTGTTCATATGGATTCTTGGCTGGATGTTGTATTGCCAAATGATGATTTAGGCATCAAAGGTGTTATGCCGGGCTGGATTCCTTTAGCTTGTTATTCTGCAATTGCTGCGGGAACTTTGAGCGGAGGATGGAAAATTGTAAAAACAATGGGGTCAAAAATCACAAAAGTAAGCTCATTTGAAGGTGTTGCAGCTGAAACTGCTGGAGCTTTGACGCTTTATTTTACAGAGCACTTAAAAATTCCGGTAAGTACAACGCATACGATTACAGGTTCGATCATTGGAGTTGGATTAACCAAACGTGTATCTGCAGTTCGCTGGGGAGTTACGGTAAGTTTAATTTGGGCTTGGATCTTGACCATTCCTATTTCGGCTTTATTGGCTGGATTGATTTACTTTGTTTTAAGCGTATTTATTTAAAAGTAAAATGAATTTTATAAAATGTGAGATTAAAAAATCATGTTTTAGTGATATAAAAAAATCCGATTTCAAATTTGAAATCGGATTTTTTGCTTTTAGAATTTCTGCAAATTCTTTCTATTGTGTTTTCTTTTGTAATGTGTTTGTTTTAATTTTTTTTCATCTTCAGAAATAATACTGATTGTTCCGTCGATTTCAAGCATTGCTAATTTTACATTTTTAAAGAATTCTATGCCGTGTTCTCGCATGGCTTCTTTCAATTCTTCATCAGAAATATCAAGCTTGCTTAAAGCTTTAAAATCTAGTTTTCCGTCGTGGATCAAAACTTCAGGTTTGTCTAGTAACAAATCGGCGAAAAGCTTGGATTTATGGGTCAATTTTTTAATAATGAAATTGATTATGAATAAAATCAAAGCGGCGATTAATCCTCCAGTCAAACTCGTGTCTGGTCCGACCATTGCATTTTGCACGGAGTTGCTAATTAGTAAAATTAAAATTACATCAGCAGTGTTTAATTGAGATAGTTCTTTTTTGCCGAATATCCGTAAGGCAATCGTCATGAAAAAATAGACGGCAATACTTCTTAAAACGATATCTAGATATGGAAAGGTCATTTTTTTTTATTTTAAAGTTAAATAAAAAAGCTTTGTCAAAGTTTTAAAACTTTGACAAAGCTGCTAAAATATTGATCCGGAATTAAGTTGAAATGAACTT
>NZ_KE384377.1:422947-551244 GCF_000425445.1 Flavobacterium denitrificans DSM 15936
GTAAAGGTTCCGTTGTTGAATGTGATGCCTGCAAAGACTGCATTGTCAATAGTCATCGTAGCTGATAACTGCAAATCATTGTAGTTCGGCATCTGTACCAAAGCGTTTACGGTGTATGTTCCTGCATTGGTCTGAGCATTACCTGTGTAGGTTACCGTGGCACCTCCCGGAGCTCCCGAAACGAATATCGAATGAGCCGTTCCATCATACGTAAAGGTTCCGTTGTTGAAGGTAACTCCTGTGATTGTCGCACTGTCAATAATCAAATTCACATTTTCTGTAGCAGCTAAATAATTAGCTGTTTCAGAAACAGAAACGGTTACCGGATAGTTACCGACATCGGTATAACCTTGTTGTGGTGTATATACCAAAGTAGTTTCATTATGATTTAAAGTAGCCACAACATTTTTAACTGTTCCGTCATACAGATGGGTTTGTGTATTATTGGTGGTAATAACTGATTGCGATTTGTTAATGGTTAAAGATGCCGTTCTTATGGCCGTATTACAACTTGCTGCTGTATCCGAAATAGTTGCCGTAATGATATAAACACCTGCATTGGTAGCGGTATTACCCAATATAGTCTGATTATTTGCATCGGTTATTTCATAGGTAACGGCTGCTCCAGATGGAATATTCTGGGCAATAATGCTGTGCGGATTACCATCATACGTAATTATGCTGTCAGTAAAAACTACATTACTGAAATCAATAGTCGATGCACAATGAAACTCATACGTTCCCATATCTATATTTGTTCCGGTTATCCTCGCATTCCCCGCTAAATCGGTAGCCGTGTTGTTCAGCAAATTGTTCCCTGCATTAACGGCAGGTGATGTGTTTTTCAGCGTATAATCGCCGGTGGCATTATCGGTAAAAACATCGGCGGCAGAAATACCTGTTGCATCTATATTTCCGTTGGCAGTAGCAGACGACCCTTCTACCAAAGAATGCTGTGCAGTATAAGGTCCCGAAACCGTGCCGAAAACAATAGAATTATGAAACGTGATACTTCCCGTTCCTGTGGAATAAACGGGATCTGTGCCGGTATTATTTGCTATGGTAACATTGGTTAACTGTAACGGATCGATTGTCATATTTATAATTGCACCACCGGTATTTACTGCCGTATTATTGGCAAACAGTGCATTGGTTACTACAGGTGAAGAGTTGGTAACACTGAACATTCCGCCTCCGTTATTGGCAGTGTTTCCGGTAAAGGCTACATTGGTCATCACCGGGGAAGAATTGGTTACATTATACATTCCGCCACCATCATTGCTGACAGTGTTGTCTTTTATAACAGCATTATTCAGGGTAATAGAAGCGGTTTGGTTGTATATACCTCCGCCACGAGTTGCAGAATTATTTCTGATAACCAGATTGTTAAAAGCAGGTGCGGTATTGTAATTATACATTGCACCGCCATTACTGCCTGTTCCGTTCGTCAGGGTAAAACCATCCAGAATGGCAGTAGTGTTCAGTCCGTTGTTGTAATTCCAGATTACAGGTCTTACATTCTGTCCGTCCAGAACAGAACCATCTCCCAATCCTTTATTGGGTAAAGTACGGGTATTCCAGTCGGTGGTATTATTTGCAGGATTAAAACCTCCGTAGATTTCTACATTGTTTTTCATTATAAAGCTATGGTTGCCTACCGGATAATTTCCTGTGGCAACGTAAACTTTTTGCACATTCGTAGCATCTATTGCCAGCTGTAAAAGTCCTGTGGCATCTGCCCACGAAGAACCGTTTCCTAAACCTGTGGCAGCAGGTCTTACATATGCAATGCTGTTAGCACCGGGCTGAATAAAAAATTCATACGCTCCAAGGTCAATATCTGTTCCGTTCAATCTCGCATTGCCTGCCAAATCTTTTGTAGCAGCGCTCAACCCTGTAAATAAGGTATTGTTCCCTTTGTTAACCACAAAAGCAGCTCCTCTTAAACTGTAATCTCCTGCCGCCGGATTGGTGAAAATATCGTTAACGGTAATGCTTGTAGCATCAATATTCCCATTTGCCGTACTGCTGTTTCCTTCAATGAAGGAATATTGCGCGGTATAAGTGCCGGAACCCACTGTAAGTATAGATCCAAAAACAATAGAATTTTTAATATCCATCGTATTGGTATTATTGATAGCAAGCGCATCCGCTACGCCTCCTGTATTGCCGGCAATGGTTACATTATGGAGTGTTGCCGACACATCGACATTATCTAGTGCTATACCGCCTCCTGTACCGCCGGCGCTCACGTGATTGTCTGTAATCAACGTATTGGTAATAACAGGATGGCTATATCCTTGAACAAAAACCCCTGCACCAATTTTTGCCGAATTACCCTTAATAATCACATTGGAGATAATGGGTGAACTCTGTACCCAGCAGGCGATACCTCCGCCATAAGAAGTTGAATTAACATAATAAGAAGTATTTCCTTTAATCACTAAATTCATCAGTGTAGGCGAGGCATTGTGGTGATTGTATATTCCGGCGCTCCAGGTTTCGGCATAACCGCCTGTGATGGTAAAGCCGTCCAGTACGGCGGTGTTGTCGCAACTAATATTTTCCATTACTCTTCCTGCATTGTTGGCAGTCAGGACAGAGCCGTCACCCATTCCTCTGTTGGGAAGTATGCGGTTGTGCGTTAAATCGGTAATACCGTTGACCGGGTCAAAGCCTCCGTAAACTGCCACACCAGTTTTCAGGCGGAAGCTGTTGGGCAAAGGCACGCTATAACTACCTACAGCAACAAAAACCTTGGTGGCACCGGAGTTAATAGCTCCCTGCAAGTTGGAAGTAGCATTCGCCCAACTTGAACCGTTTCCGGTAAAGCCCTCACGTACATAAACGGTCAAGTTAGCGTCGGGCGTGATAACCGATTGATTTTCATTCGCTCCCATATCTATAACCAATCCTGCTAAACGCGGATTTCCTGCCAGGTCTTTGGTAGCGGCTGATAATCCTGGGTAAAAGGTATTGCTGCCCGCGTTAATTGCCGGAGATGTATTTGACAATTGGAAATCTGTCCCGACAAACAATGGGTCAGTATTTGCCAGATTGTTATCTGCTGTGTTACCTGTGGTGTAGCCCTGGGTAATACTGTTTTTAAGGGTAATGTTTCCGCCGTTGTTTTCTATGTCGGCTCCTGCTAAGGTAGGATTATTGTTTTTCAGGTTGTTCCAGATGATGCTGTTATATACCACCGGGACAGAAAATCCTTGATTGCAAATACCTGCACCTCTGATAGTTCCCAAAGCACTGGTCAGTGAATTACCTGTAATGGTAGCGTTGATAATGGTAGGAGTTGAAAAATTGGCATTTGTTATTCCTGCTCCCGAAACATCGGAAGCTGCATTTAAGACGTGATTTCCGCTGATAACCGAATTGCTGATAACAGGATTGGAAGCACTATTATAAATTCCGGCTCCTGATACACTTGCTATATTACCTCTGATAACCAAATTTCTAAGTGTCGGCGAAGCATACTCATTTCGTATTCCTGCTCCATTGCTGTAACTGCCGCCTGTAATGGTAAAACCGTCCAGAACGGCGGTATTGTCCATTGCCGTTGCAGATGTAAATACGTTCCAGATAACAGGTCTTACATTTTGCCCGTTTAATATAGAGCCTTGCCCATTGGAAGCATTCGGCATAATACGGTTATGGGTTAAATCGGTAATTCCGTTTAAAGGGTCGAAACCACCATATATTGCCAGGTTGTTTCTCATAATAAAGCTGTTGGCTCCTACGTTATAGGTTCCCGCAGCTACAAATATTTCGGTAATGCTGTTACAACCCGCTGCTGCCGAAAGGGCAGTATGCAGATTACCCATAGCGCTGCCCCAACTGCTGCCGTTGCCTGTACCCCCCGTTGCAACATACAGACGGTTTACGTTGTTGTACAGAATAAGAGAAGCATCTGAAGAGGTAATATTGCCACAGCTATTGGATACGGTAACTTTGTAGTCTGTAGCATTGTAAGATGCATCCGGATTGGTAAATGTAAGCGTGGCACTTGTAGCTCCTGATATTACACTGTTATTCGTTAAAGGAGTGCTGCCTTTATACCATTGATAGGTTAAAGTACCACCTGTGGCGGTAACACTCATACTTACAGAACCGGACGAACAACTGGCTACATTGACAGGCTGTGCCGTTATAACAGGCGATGCATTTACTGTAATATTGGCAACCTGAGTGGTATTGCCCGAGGTCATATAACCTGCCAGTGCTTTTACCGTACCATTGCCAGTTGTAGCTGCCGTGTAGGTAGCGGTTGCCGTACCATTGGCCTGTATGGTTGCCTGTGCATTGCTGATGGTACCATTAGCAGCACTGAAAGTTAACGGCATACCTATGAGACGTGATACATTGGCAAGAGACATTGTGGTACCTGCCGAATTTTGCAGTACACTTGCCGTAACAGTGGTACCGTTTGCAGTACATAAAGTGTTGGTACTTGCCGTAGTTTTCAGTACTAATTGTGGCTGGGTTATCAAAGTGGTCGGGGGAACAAAAGAACCGCTTACCACTGTTGCGACTTCGCTGCAAGTACCCGAAGCTTGCGGGTCGGTATTGCAGCCCCACCAGTTATTGGTGGCATCTACTGTTGCACCACCACCATTCCCAAGATAATACGAATACCCTTCTGTAACGTACAATGCGTTTTTGACAGTGCCGGCGGCTACTGTATTATTGCTGAAATAATTATAATTAACCGCTGTCGGAAAATCCGTACCAATAAAAACAGCTCCTCCATTCCCGGGATAAGTAGACCAGCCCGCAAGAGAATTGCCCGTAAAAATATTATTTTGAATGACTGTATTAAAGCTGGTAGCGTAATCTTTTTTTTCTGCATATATGTAAATTGCACCGCCTTGTTCAAAACTACTATTCCCGGTAAAGCTGCAATTGGTAATACTTGTACTTCCGGTAACAGGAGCAGTAGCATTGGCATAAGTATAATACGCAATAGAAACTGCACCTCCACTACCCACAAAATAACCACCACCACTATAATTGTATGCTGTATTATTAATAAAAGAACACTGATCGATATTAATGATGCCTGTCGATGCATAAGATATAGCACCTCCATCCCCTCCCATAGGGTCAGTATTTCCTTCAAAAGCACAGTTGGTTATTGTTATGACATTACCGGGCCCACCACAAAGAATAGCTCCACCGCCATAATAATCTGATGTTACATATCCGTTAGTAAATGTAATGCCTGATATGCTTGTGCTTACATCTGCAATCTCAGCCGTCGGATTAATAAAAAAAATACGATCCCGGTTGGTGTTGGTCATACTGATAATGGTTTGCCCGAGTCCTGCACCTATAATGGAAATATTCTGCGCATTATTACCAAAATGAATTGTCCCCATCGTAAGGTTATAGGTACCGGCAGGCACATTGATGACATGGGGTCCGCCTCCGGCAGCATCGGCAGCAAGGATAGCGCCCCGAAGCTGGTTGGTAGCCATACCGTCTGTGGTATTGGTAACATTGTAGGTTATGGCATAAGCACTGTTGCTGATGCAGAACATACCCAACAGTAGTAGTACTGTGTATTGTATGTGTTGAATAATTCGATGTAAAAATGTCATAAAACAGGTTTTAATATTTATTTTGGGAAGCATCAATAACACTGATAAAAGAGTTTATACTACAGATACCTACAGCATAAACTCTTGTGTATATCAATCAATACCTCTTTTACTAAACCGGCTAAGAATTTTCCGAAGCATAGCCACCGGCATTGATATAATAATTCAGGGCTAAAAAGGGCATCATATTGTTATGAGGAAGATCGCCACCTGTTTTGCCTATGGCATTGGTGTTCATAAGAGCGCCTTTCCCTTTGTTTTTTGCATAGCTGACAATAGCAGGTCGTGTTGGACCATTAGCCCAGACGTTGTTTGCAGGTTTTGCATCATTGCCCGATAAGCCGGCATTGGTATTATGCCTGTGTCGGGGTAGTTGTGCCTTAGTTAATATGACCTCTTTTTTCCCGGCATTTTCGCCAAGCTCATAAGAGGTAAGCTCATTGGTAGTACCGTAACTTACGGCAGCTTTGCCTCGCAAATCTGGTAAGCAAAAAGTATCACCCTCGCCGCCATAAGTGTAGCCGATTACAGAGAATAAGTTGAAATATGCTGATACCTTCAGCTTGCGGCCATCACAAAAAAGCCAGTTTTTTGGAACCAACGGGATAGATAAGGCTTTGATGGCTCCGGTAAATTCCTCATCGTCATTAAAACTTTCTGTAGGATGCATCCCATCTAAACAAATACAATAATTAAGGCTTAAATAGGGCGACATATTCTCGTGCTGCAGGTTGTCACCGGTTGGGGCAAGTGCTTTATCACTCATTATTCTATTGTTAGATTTTGCATATCCGGTATTTGCTGCCCAAAAATTATTTGCTAAAGCAGTATCATTGGCATCTTCACTGCTTGCCATAGCTCCGTGATTGTGTGCGGGCATTTCTTTTATGGTAAGCCTGTGTGCTTGCTCACCGGCGTACAAAAAAGCAGGATATCCGGCTCCGCTGCCTATTACTACCCTTCCCCGCAAATCCGGCAACGCAAAGTTTGTCTTACCATCGCCACCAAACCGGTTGCCCAGCAGCGCATATAAAGCAGGATTACTGCTGACAGGTAATAATTGGCCTTCGCATTTTGCCCAGCCTTTAGGGGCAAAATCAAATCCGAATAATCTTATTTCTGATGCATATTGTTCCATTGTTATATTTTTTTTGTGTTATTTAATGAGGATTAGGAAGTGTACCGCTTTCTGCGATAATGTAGGACATTGCAAGTACAGGCATCCTGTTTTCGTGCGGCATACCATCGCCTTCGGGCAATATGCTTTCATCGTTCATCTGAACATTACTTGTTTTTAATGCATAAATATTGCCTTTTGCTCCAGCCCAAAAAGCATCGGAGGCATCTTGGACCTCTGCATTACCAGCATCATTACAAGCGGGAGTGTGTTGGTGTGCGGGTAAGTGACTTGTTTCCAGTATTACCGTTTCTTTACCGCCTTTACTGCCTTGAGCAAATGCAGTACTTTGCCCAAGTGGAATTCTGCTTCGCAGATCGGGCAGGCAAAAGGTAGTGGCTGTACCACCATATAAATTGCCAAGTAAGCTTGCAAGTGCTTCGTATTCGTTAATAGGGAGCTCTCTACCGTCGCAAAGAAGCCAGCCTTCCGGGATTTTTGCTCCTGAGAAAAGTTTGATTTCTCCAACGTAGTTAAATGTGTCTGTCATTATTTTAGTTTTTAAGATTGTTTACTAATGATTAGAAATAACATATTATATGAGTGTCTTACCCTTATGCTGTACTTTGTAAGTCAACAGAATGACAATTAGCTATGGAGTACAACATAAAAGGTAGCTGCTAATACGTCAGCATATCCCGAAAGGATAATCTGTTTATTATTGCATATAAAAAATGAACGGAACGGAAATTTCCGGAAATACATGTTGCGGGCTTAGCTATAAAAAATGATTTAATAGCAAGCCAATTTCTTAGATAAAGTAAAGGTTGTTTCAAAGCAGCGTGAATTTTAAAATTACGATAGGTAAAATAAACGCATTCTGCTTTTTAAGGAACAAAAAGGCACATCACAAAAACATCACAAGTTTAAATAGGTACTATAAATCAATCAATTACAAATAAAATCACTTACTACACAATTGTGATAAATTAAATCGTTTCGATAAGTTCTTCTACTGTTGCGCTTTCAGAAAGATCTATTTTTTTGCGGATACGGTACCAGTTGGTATGAATGCTTTGGGTGGAAACCCCTAAAGCAGATGACATTTCTTTTCTTGAGAAATTGAGTTTAGCTAAAGAAAGAAATCGAATTTCTGCCGGAGATAATTGTGGATATTTTTCTTTGAGCTGAGTTAAAAATCCGGAATGTACCTGCTCAAATAAAATTTTGAAATTTTGCCAATCCTCTTCTGTGAGAATGGTGGATTGCTGCAACTGAAATATGATGTCGTTATTAATATTTGAAAGCGAAGCAAGCTGCTCCTGCATATTGTCTATAAGCTGTCTTTTTTCCTGGATCCTTTTTTTGAAGCCATCTAATTTAAGTTCGGACAGCTTTAAATTCTGTTCCGTTATTTCGAGTTTAGAGCTCAACAATAATTGCTTTTGATAATTAAGCTTCTTTTTATATTTAGAAATAAAAAATGTAACACCTGCTCCTAAAACAGAAATAATAATAAGCGAAATAATGATAATATTTTTTATTCTTTGTTCTTTTTCGTGAATTTGAAGTGTCATCTTGGATTGCAGCAATTGCAGCTGGTCTGCTGCTTTTCCTACCACCAATGCATTGTATTTTCTATCAAGTGCCTTTTCAGATCTGTGAAGACTGTCTGCATACAGGATAGCCGTTTTATAATCCCTTGAAGCAAGATGGTACTGGCGACTTACCTCGTAATAATATCGCTTTTGTTGTTCCAATACTTGCTGGTTTCCAAAAATTGAAGTTTGAGGTTTGGGAAAATATTTTCGGGCAAGTAATAAATATTCGGATGCTTTTTTTGAATCTCCTAACTCTAGATAGGTCTTTGTTAAATTAAGAGCAGTGCTATGTTGTGCGTCAGAAAAATTATTTTCTCTGTTGATTTGCTCAACTTCCTGAAAATGTTTTAAAGCTTTTTGGTATTCGCCCTTTTTATATAATACTTCACCTATATTGCCTGCAATTATTCCAAGCCAGGTAATGTCTTTATATATTTTAGCCTTTTTGTATGCAATGTTAAAATAGTAATAGGCATTGTCCGGTTGGTTCAGTTTCAGGTAAGATGAACCGAGCGTATTGTAGCGTTGTATATCAAGATTATCATTATATTTAGGAAGCTTTATTGATTCCTTCATATATTTAATAGTCTTCTCGTAATCTTGAAAAAAGAAATAGTCCAATGCAAAATCGTGCAGATATTTTCCCATCATAGGTACATTTCTATAACCTATTTTTTTGAAGATTTCGTCAGCAGCAAGCAGGTTTTCAAAAGCATCGGCATATTGCCCGTTACCAAACTGAACCTGTCCGATAGCAACCAAACAATCGCCTACGTGAAACAAATCATTTTTCTTTTCACTATACAATTGTAATTCACGAATTAGATTAATTTTCTTTTGAACATTCTTCTCATAGAAAATTGGTTTTCCTTTGATGTTATATTCAACGTGACTAAGTAATAATTGGTCATTTTGTAGTTTTGCAAAATCTTTTAGCTGTTCCAGAAATAAATCAAATTTATCGGAGTTTACCAAGTTGCTTTCTTCCATATATCCGTTCATATACCGGATGCGTTCAGCTGAGGAAAGAGAAAGCAAACGGTTATCTATATCTATATTCTGAGCCGGACAAGATATAGACGAAACCAGAAAAAAAAGAATACCGAATAAAAACCGTTTTAGCATTACTACACTTCTAAAAAGTTAATAATTTTTGAAATGTTTAAAAAATACTAAAACAAGACTGATATAATTTGCGTGCAACAGTAATAATTTAAGCTATTGGCAAATTTAATTATTTCTAAAAAATTAGACTAATGATAGATTATCTTTTTTACCTGTGATTATTCCTGCTGTACCAAATGCTGCAAGTTCGGGTCATTCTTAATTCGCTCCAATTCTGTTTCGATAATCTGTACAATATCCTGTTTTATCCGCTTGTAATTGCTTTCAATTTCCTGCAAAGCTCTTTTTTTATAAGGCTCACAGAAATATTATTGATTTCTTTTGTATTTCTTTTTCTTCATTTGTTTAGCAAACTGTTCTTCCTCGTAATCTTCTTCCTGTGTATTAGGCAACAGACTGAACAATCCCAAATCGGAATTAGCTGAATGCTCCTGCGAGATAAACTCGAAAAGGTCTTTTGTCGGTTGGTGGTCTAATGTGTCCGTATTGGAAACAGGGCTTTCCTGTACTTTCAATTCGGGCTTGTTTCCATTGTTCCACCAATCATTAAAGACATTAGCTGAAAGGTTTCTGTCTAACTGTGAACCGTTCCAAACGCTACGGCTCTCGTGGTCAATAAAAGTCATACCGTAAATCCGTCCTTCATTATTACGTCTCACAACCGTATTAATTCCCTGTTCAGCCAATTGTTTTTTAAAATCCGTTTCGTTGCTTATGGTGTGCATAGCCAATTCAACGGTATTCTTTAAAACTAACCTTGCAGGATTGGTTTTCATTTTCTCTTTGGACTGCTCAAAATGTTTTTGAAGTTGTGCAATTCCTGCATCTTTCCCGAAAAGTGATGCTTTGAATGGATTACTTACCTTGTTTCCATTCTCGTCCAAAGCAACATAGACCAATCCGTTTACAGGTTGTCCATTCCGTTCGCCTTTGACTTCTTCTGCTGTGATGTTGAATAGAGAAAGCAAAGCATTGTAACCACCCATAGTTGAAAAACTATAATGATTTGGCAGATGCCGTACTATCGAAGCAATCTGACTTTTGATGTCACCATTTTTATGATTTATGGGCTTGAAAACTCTATTGTTTTGTTTCTGTTCTTGTTCGGTTGCCTTTTGTAGATTATATTTCTGTTCTAAATCCCTACAGATAGCCATTGAACGTGGGTGGTCGTAATCATCGGGGATTTTCTTACCGTCTATACCTACGCAGGTTGAAACGATATGGATGTGTGTACGGTCTATGTCTGTATGTTTGAAAACGATGTAAGGTTGATTGACATATCCCATACGCTCCATATATTCCTTTGCCATTTCCATAAACTGTTCATCATTGACCGTATCCGAAGGATCTGGGTTCAGTGATATATGCCGAACCGTCTTTTCCGTTTTATTATTTGCTGATAAATACGGCTCAAAGCACTTGTTGAAATGCGCTACGGAATACTTACCATCTACTGTGTCGGGTATCTTATTGAGCAATAGAACCGTTCCGTTTTCCTTGTCCACTTTCTGCTGATTGTACAAAATTGCACCATACATATTGCTTCCCTTTCCAATTTTTGCAATCATAACTTTACTCTTTTTTCAGATACTTCTCTTCAAATTCCTGTGTCAAACGGATGACCTCTTTAGTAACTTGTACCAATTCTATGGTTTCCTTTTCCAATCTAAAAAGGTATGTTCCTGCTTTTTTCTCCGAAAAATTGCGGTATAATATCTTCACAATCTGATTGTAATTTGTTCCGATTGATCGGAACTGGCTAAAAAACCGGGTCAATTTTTCGTGATATTCTATTGCATCCATATCAATTTTTACGGTTTTTACTGTCTTCTGAAAGATACAGGCTGTAATAAAATGAGCGATTACTTTCATTTCTGACTGGTCAAAGAGGGCAAGGAATCTGGCATTATCCTCCGCATTCAGGTTAAAGGAATACCGATGTACCGCAGGGTCAATCTTTGGTTTTCTCCCTGTTTTCCTAATCTGTTTTCTGTTTTTCTCTTCCATAATAATCCATTTAAATTTTAAACAAACGGGCGACTTCGGAGCCGTTTCCAGCCCCCTGCAAGGGCAAGTGCTCTTGAGGTACGGAAATTTATTTCGAGGACCTCAAGATATAACTTGCTCTGAACAAGGGTTCAGAAAAATCCGTTTTGCAAACGGATTGTAGTTAGCAGGGGAAACCCATAGCTTCCCTTACAAATTTCGGCAAGACTATTTGAATAACAGCTATTTATAACGACGACAATGAGCGCCAAATGATGCCACTAAATGCCACCTTAAGGCAGATTGGGACTGCTTTTATTTACTTTGTATATGGTTAGCTGGCTGACTGGTTATACCCTTAATGAAGTAACTAAACAGCATAAATTTAGATGGCAAATCAGCGTGAGTGATTGCTGGAAATCCATTGACTTTTTAGCTAATGAAAAATATGTAGGTACATAGATAGTTACATCTGTACAATGATATGTATAACTAATTGTTCAGCTAACCAAACGGCTAATTTGAAACAATATTAAAAACAGTTATATGATAAACGAAGATGATAAAAAACAGCAACCAGAAGTACAGGGTTTTTCTATTGAAAATTTTCTTGGCGATGAAAAGAAACAACCTTCGACGAAGCAACAGGCAGTAAGACATCAGGATGACTTTACCAAACCCGATGTAGATGAGGAAGCTTTGATGCTGGTAATGGCAGGGGAAGAACCTGCTGAAATTGAAACGGATCGTACAAGACCGTCAGCAAACAATGCTAAAAAAAGTACCTCTAAGCCAAAGAAACTGGATAAAGAGGACTACTGCGGACAGTTCTTTAAAATCCCGAATACTACGGCAAGTAAAGGCAAATCGGTCTATGTGCGACAGGAACACCACGATACGTTTAGCAGGCTTACCAACATTATGGGAATTGACAAGCTGACGATTTATGCGTATCTCGACAACATTATCGAATACCATTTTCAAGAGTTTGGGGAATTGATTAGCGAAATCTATAACGAGAAACACAAACCGTTGTTTTGATTATGGTGTATTGTCAGATGCGATGCGTTGCTCCCTCTTAAAATTATTTTCCAAAAGAAAAAAACAGAAAAAAAAGAAAGCCATTTTAACAAGGCGGACAAGCGGAAAAACCAAAAGGAAACGGAATAAGTCCCGAAGGGTGGCAGGGCAAACACAACCACTCGGCGAAGCAACCATATTTGCCCTGCCATTATGCCGTAGTCTTTTGGTTGGGTGGTGCGGTGGCTGTCCGCTTTATCTTTGCTACCTTTTTATTCTTTTTTTAATCAATTCCAATAAATGAAAGGGTACAAAAAACACGTAAGGGCTAAGGGTAGGATGTTTTTGGTATGCTTTCCTTTATCCGTACAAAACTCTTTAAATGTGTGAGGGCTTTGCGAGGAAAATTTAAAGTGTTTTGAGGAGTACTTTCTATTCATATTGTGCCAACATAAGCCAAATACTGCCACGTAATACCAAATGAAAACAATACATTCCTTTGTGTTCTATATTGGGGGAAATTTTGAACCTATGGCACAGAAAGTAATAACCGACAAAGAGCGTAAAGACAAAGAGCTATCCGAGAAGAAAAAGAATACTCCTTTTATGCAGGTCGATAAGCATAGCGACCCGATTTCCAATTTCATTACCAACTTTAAACGTCAATTCAAAGAAACAAAGGGTTTAGGTCTGGGCAGTCTGTTCGGGGGCAAGCGTGTTGAACAACAAAAACAGACTGCCGAACCTGAAAGCATAATAGGTGCGACAAAAACGGTTATGCGTTCGGATTTCAAAAAAGATGAAAAAAGTCAGACTGTACAGAAAAACAAAAAGCCTGCTATGAAGACAGAAAATGCAATCAAACCACAACAGGCTCGCCCGAAAAACAATAAACCAAAACTGGGATTGTAATACAGTATTTGGCAACTGTACGCCAAATACCGCCATCGGATGCAACATTAGAATAACCTATGTCAATAGCTTTTATTTTCGAGGTTTAAATGATACAGATATGGAAATAACAGTTTTAGACATTCAGATTTTAAAAGCATTGCATAGGGAAGTTAAGGAAGTTTCCAATTTGATAGCGGAAATAACTGCACCCTACAAAGCATTGCAACAGGCAACAAAATGGCTCGACCAACAGGAAGCCTGCCAACTGCTCAATATCAGTAAAAGAACATTGCAGACATATAGGGCAAAAGGCATTCTTGGGGCAACGCAAATCAATCGGAAAACTTATTTCAGATTATCCGAAGTGGAGTTACTTATGCAGGGAGAGCGACCATTAAAAAAGCAAAAGAAATGAAACAGATTGGAAATTCAAACGAGGATATGCTTGTCATGCTCGAAGCTATGGTAGGTATCAAAAATGAACTGCTGTATATCAGGGAATATTTTCATCCACTCTTAAAAGGGGAAATCTACCTTTCAGGCGAACAGGTTTGCCAGATGCTACACATCAGCAAACGAACGTTGCAACAGTACAGAGATGACGGACTGATACCTTTTATCAAACTCGAAAGGAAAATCCTTTTCCGTGAAAGCGATATTATCAAGGTATTGGAAGATAACTATCAGCGTTAGCCGATTGTCTGAAACTGTAACCGTATCAGTCAATTAAAGAAACAGCCCACTGCTTGAAGCAGTGGGCTGTGGTGTTCATGATTGAGGTGTTTCTGATTCCGTAAGAATCTCGACTCCAATGCTTAAAAGTAAGGCTTCATATTGTTCACAGTCTTTTTCTTTAATTTTATCTAAAATGAATGTTGCCGTCTTTTTCATTTCAGGTATATCAATGGGTGTCATACCTTTTTCAAACAATGCTTCTAAATGGGAAAATTCATTATTTATTCTGTCTGTTAAGCTTGAAGCTTGTCTATTCCCTCCAAAGAATCTTATTAGTTTATCGTCTTTTTCGACTGCATTTGGATATTTGTAATAAAGAAACGCTTCTAAAAACTTTCGTGTATTATTTCCGAAGTTGTAAAATAAGTTATGTTGGATTTCATCGTCAGTATTGGCTGTTGAACACAAATAAATTTGATGAAACAAAAAATTAAATTCAGTTACATAATCCTTTAAATAACGTGGCATTATTTTAATTTTACTACTTTCTTTTTCTCTTGCGATCAAGAAGTATGCACTCTGATTTTTGTTTAAAGCACTTGGCAAACGTTTCAAGTATTTTAGAAAATCAAGGTTGTGTGTAGAAATGAATATTTGCTCAAACTCTTGTTTGGCAATAATTTCAGCATTGATAAGAGAATAAACGAAAAAAATGTGATTACTGTCTAAACTTGAAATTGGATCATCAATCCAAATGATTGGTTTGCTTCCTTTGGTATCAACATCTTCAAGTTTTGCCATAAAGTAGCAAAATGCAATCAAACTACATTCCCCTTCGCTTAGGTGGTGTGCTTTCTTCCCGTTTCTTACTATTTCAAATCGTATTTTTTTACCGCCTAAAACATCTGCATCTTCTAAGGCTTGTAATGTTAGAAAATCATGTCCGAAGAAATTGTTAAGATATTCATTTACTTTCAATGCTCCTTTTTCTTCATCTTTCATCAGGCGTTCTTTATCTTCAATCTGGGTAATCTGTTGTCTAATTTTCTCTTCTACAGCTTGCTTGCCCTGTGTTTCGTTTTCGGAAGTTTCTTTCAATGTCTGTATTCTTGCGGTTGCATTCGAATATTGAATTGTTGTTACAAAATCGGAGACTTCACGTAATCTCAAAAGTTTTTTTGCTTCTGTTTGTTCGCTGTCCAAGGAATTACTATAACCGTTTGCTTCATTTTTATATTTTTCAAAAATTTCCCAACACCATTGAATTCTCTTACTATTATCAATAATATCAATATATTCTTTAGTATTTAAAAGGTCATCTTTTCGTTCTTTAAGGCTTGTAATAATGCGATTTAATTCTATTTTGATTTTATCAACGATGTTTTGTCTTAGTGAAATTAATCTATCTAAATCCGAATGAAATTTTGAATAAAAAGCACTTTTGTCGATTTGAAGTTGTGAATCAACATCGCGAATTGAATTTTCAACTTGAGAAATTAACACATTGATTTCTATTTCTAATTTCTCAGATTCTTCGTCAAAATGGCTGTCCAGTTCGTTCCAACGATTCTCTGAAATATCATTGCCACAAAAAGCACATTGTTCAAGTTTATCTTTGTGTATTTGTCGTCCATCTTTAACCCAACGATTAAGAATAGCATCTTTCAAAAGTTGCTCAATTTTGTTAGAACTGCTGATTGATTTCGTAACAAGTTCTTTCGCTTTTGTATTAAGCGTGTTTAAATTTAAATTTGGTTTTACAATTGTGGGAATATCTGCATTTGTTCTTTCATTCAGTAAATTTTGTTTTTCTGTTATTTCGGTATCTGTTAATGGTAGAAACGAAGTTTCTAAAACAGTGGAAATATCATTTTGAAGTTTATTGATGTTATAATTTTGGTCACCAAACTTTTCAGATTTGTATTTTATTCCGTTAGGGTTGTTAGTTGCTTTATGGCTTAGTTGTTGGCTCAAACTACTGTTCTCTGTTTGATACGCTTGTAATGCTGTGTTTGCAATTGTTGTAGCGTTTTTAAGTTCAAGATAAAATCCAGTTTCGTTTGCTTCTTCGTTGCTACCTAAATCATTTTTTAATGTTTGTATTTCTTCTTCAATAGTGGCATTACCTCCAATTATTGCAAATGGGGTAATACTTTCATCCGAATTCACAATGAAACGAAGGTTGTCTTTTACAAAATCTTCGTTAAACACTCTGATTTTCTTTCCGTGTGCCGTTAGATTATTTTGCGTTGTATCTGCAATGTCTTGAATGCTTACTTCAAATTGTGGATTTTCGTATTTATCAGAAATGTTGCCTATTTCTAATGCTCTTACTATTCTTGAAAGAGTTGTTTTACCAGAATAGTTACGTCCGTATAAAATGTTGATTGGTTTAAATAAAACTATATTATTTCCATCGTCGCGAATAGCTGTGTCCCAATTGAAATTTTGGAAAACAGCAAGGTTATTGATTGATTTGAACTTCGTAATCATTATGGCATTATTCTGAATTTATGATTTAAGTATTACAATATGGATGAAATACGAATATAATGAAATATAACTATTTATTAAGATGATGAAACTTCCAAATCTATTATCTGAAGAATATTATATTAAAGTTGAGTAATAAAAGACCGTTCCATACCCTTGAATTTATGGGAAACCTTTTGCATATCCTTTCCGACTTTCTCGTTGAGTATCTTGGCATAAATCTGTGTGGTAGCAATGTTCTTATGTCCTAACATCTTGCTTAAACTTTCCAGCGGAACACCCTCACTCAAAAACAAGGTAGCAAATGTATGACGTGCCAAATGGAACGTTACTCTCTTTTCTTTTAGACAGTCAATCTGTTGGGATATTCTCTTTAGGCTGTCATTGCAGACTGTGTTTGATGGTACAGGGAATACCTTTCCATCCTTTGAAAATCCCGCATATTTCTCAATAATCAT
Organism: Flavobacterium denitrificans DSM 15936; assembly: GCF_000425445.1. Classification (GTDB taxonomy): domain Bacteria; phylum Bacteroidota; class Bacteroidia; order Flavobacteriales; family Flavobacteriaceae; genus Flavobacterium; species Flavobacterium denitrificans. The sequence continues at coordinate 439,929 of NZ_KE384377.1, forward strand.
TTTGGGAATATCCAACAGCATCACGTTTGACGATGTGGCTGTCTTTTTCCTACGTATGATAATCCATTGGTTACCGTCAAAAAAATCTTGAATATTACTGTTTCTAAGCCCTTTCATATCTGAATAGGAAAGACCTGTAAAGCAACTGAAAACAAACAAATCTTTAACCAATTCGCCTTTCTTTTTCTCGCAGTTGAATGTTACGAGCTGTTCCAACTCGTTCCGCAACAGATAACCCCTGTCTTTGTCCTTTTTGGTGTTCTTATACTCGCTGAACGGATTGAAAGCAAGATGCTTTCTGCTCATTGCCAATCGGCAAAGCGTGGTAAATCCAATCATATACAACCAAATGGTGTTGTGTGTCAAGTTTTTGTCGTCACGCAGGTAGTAATCAAAGTCCTGCACAAAATCAGATGTAAGGTCGTTGAATGATAAGTCAGAATAACCGTATTTTGTCAGTGCAAAATTTCGCAGATGCTTTAAAAGTGTTTTATACTTACTTCGTGTTCCATTTACCCGAAGTCCGCTATTGACTTTTTTCTCATAATCGGATAGAAACTGTTGATAGAATTTGAAAAAGGTAAGTTCTCCGCTTTCCATACCGAGAAAGGTATTTTTGAGTTTAGAACTGTTTACCGTTCCCTCGTTTTTTAGGGTTTTGGAATAACATTCCTCGATACCCAAACGGATTTTATCAAGCTTGCCGTTCACATCTTGGGCTTCTCGGCTTTTACCTAAAACCCTGCCGTACTTCAAATCCCAATTTGTTGCGGAAATATCCAATTTGGTACTGAATGCAGACTGTTTGCCGTTTACGGTAATCCTGCACATAACCGTAACTTTTCCGTTTTTCTTTGGGGCGTTCTTTTTAAGGTAGAACAATACCTTAAATGTTGATTTTTTTGTCGTTTCCATACTCACAATTCTTAATGATAAAATTAAACCTATGTGAGCTACGGAACAATATGAAAAACTATGCATAAAGCTGAAATACAGTATTTTAAAACGATTGTTTCTAATATTTAAAAGTAACGTTTTAGTAACCTTACTTTTGCCAAACCTCGCTTTTTACTGCTTTTTACCTCATTACCAAAAAATCATAAAACGGCTGTAAAGCCTTTATTTACAACCGTTTTGCCTGATATTAATCTTTGATGTATTTTTACTGAAACTTTATTTTAAAGTTAAATAAAAAAGCTTTGTCAAAGTTTTAAAACTTTGACAAAGCTGCTAAAATATTGATCCGGAATTAAGTTGAAATGAACTTAATTATAGTTTGAAATTCTTCTCAATCGCTTTAATCATTTCGCCAGCAACATCCTTATTAGTTGCGCCTTCAATTCCTTCAAGACCAGGGGAAGAGTTTACTTCAAGCAATAAAGGTCCTTTAGAAGAACGAATAATATCAACACCTGCTACTTTTAAATCCATTGCTTTTGCAGCTTTAATAGCGATCTTTTTTTCTTCTGCGGTAACTTTGATTACAGATGCTGTTCCGCCCAAGTGAATATTAGCTCTAAATTCGCCTGGCATAGCTTCACGCTGGATTGCGGCAACCACTTTTCCGTCAATTACAAAACAACGGATATCTTTTCCGTTTGCTTCTTTGATGAATTCCTGAACTAAGATATTGGCATTTAAACTTTTAAAAGCATTAATAACACTTTCTGCTGCTTTTTTGGTTTCGGCTAAAACAACGCCTTTTCCCTGTGTACCTTCCAGTAATTTTACAATTAGCGGTGAACCGCCAACCATTTTAATTAAGTTGTCTGTATCAAGCGGAGAATTGGCAAATCCGGTTGTTGGAATATCAATTCCGCTGTTCAAAAGCAATTGAAGTGAATATAGTTTATCGCGAGATTGTGTTATGGCAGTAGCTGAATTTAAAACAAAAACTTTCAAAGCCTCAAACTGGCGCGTTAAAGCACAACCATAAAAAGTAATACTCGGACGAATTCTCGGAATTATAGCATCAAATTCGTTTAAGATTTTTCCGCCTCTGTAATGAATTTCAGGTTTTTTGGCATCTAACTTCATGTAGCATTCCTTGATATTTAGGAAATGCATTTCGTGGCCACGCATTTCGCCGGCTTCCATGATTCTTTTGTTGCTGTATAATTCTGGATTGCTGGCTAAAAGGCCGATTCGCAAGCCTGTTTTTGCTTTTTCAGAATTTTGATATAATTCTTTTAAAGATTCTGCTGTTGGCTGTCCTAGAAGGTATTTTTGTTCTGGATCGACCAAAACCCTTCCGCTCATCGCTTCGCGCCCTAAAAGCATTCTAAAACCCATAGAATCGCGATTGGTCAAAGTCATTTCAATTGGCCATTTTGCATCGCCAATTTTTAAGCTGGTTTGAATTACATATCGATGTTCTCTAAAGCCGCTTGAGCTTTTTACGATTCTTTTATCAACCAATGGAGCTTCACAATGAATGATCGTTTTGATATTATTCTGAATTGGATTAATATCGAATTTCACCCAATTGGCATCATTTTTTATAAAAGGAGCTATGTTTATTGCATGCATTGCCGAAGTTTTGGCACCAGAATCCACACGAGCTTTAATAGTTGGGATTCCGAGTTCTGGAAATGAGCACCATTCTTCGCTGCCTAAAATGACTTTGTTTTGAAGCATAAGTTGTTTTTATTATAGAATTTAAATTCAAAAATAGCTATTTGCTTTTACTAAAGATAGTGATTTTTAATAAAAAAAATACCCGTTATGTTATGAAAACGTAACGGGCATGTTATGAATGTTATAAATTTAAACTAATTTACTGATTTGTCGGCTCTTCAGCTTTATGGATTTCAACTGATAATTCTTGTGAATCATCTTTCAAATCCATCATGATTTCATCACCAGAATGTATTTTTGAAGTGATGATTTCTTCCGCTAGCAAATCTTCAACATATTTCTGAATTGCTCTTTTAAGCGGTCTAGCTCCAAACTGCTTGTCAAAACCTTTTTCAGCAATAAATGCTTTTGCTTTGTCAGTCAAGCTTAATTTGTATCCTAATTCAGCAATACGAGAATAAAGTTTTTTCAATTCGATCTCGATAATCAAGTCAATATCAGCTTTTTCTAGTGCGTTGAATACAATTACATCATCAATTCTGTTTAAAAATTCAGGAGCAAAAGTTTTCTTCAATGCATTTTCGATAATGCTTTTTGAGTTTTCATCAGCTTGAGCGGTTCTTGCTGCAGTTCCGAATCCAACACCTTGTCCAAAGTCTTTCAACTGACGTGCACCAACGTTAGATGTCATGATGATGATAGTGTTTTTAAAGTCAATTTTACGACCTAAACTATCTGTTAAATATCCATCATCAAGAACTTGAAGCATCATATTAAATACATCAGGATGCGCTTTTTCAATCTCATCTAAAAGAACCACACAGTAAGGTTTTCTGCGAACTTTTTCAGTCAATTGACCACCTTCTTCGTAACCAACATATCCTGGAGGCGCTCCAACTAAACGAGAGATTGCAAATTTCTCCATGTATTCACTCATGTCGATACGAACTAATGCATCTTCAGAATCAAATAATTCTTTTGCTAAAACTTTTGCTAACTGCGTTTTACCAACTCCAGTCTGACCTAAGAAAATAAACGAACCAATTGGTTTGTTTGGATCTTTAAGTCCGGCTCTGTTACGTTGGATAGAACGTGCAATTTTAAGAACCGCTTCATTTTGACCAATTACTTTATTCTGAATCAGTTCAGGTAAATGAGCCAATTTGTTGCTTTCTGTTTGCGCGATTCTATTAACAGGAATTCCAGTCATCATTGAAACAACATCAGCTACATTATCTTCAGTAACTTCAATTCGGTTGTTTTTAGAATCTTCTTCCCATTGTTCTTGTGCTAAAGCAAGATCTTTTTCGATACGTTTTTCATCATCACGAAGTTTGGCTGCTTCTTCATATTTTTGCTTTTTAACAACCATATTCTTCATTTCGCGAACTTCTTCCAATTGACGTTCTAAATCCAAAATTTGTTTCGGAACATCAATGTTTGTGATGTGCACGCGTGATCCAGCCTCATCCATTGCATCGATAGCTTTGTCTGGCAAGAAACGCTCAGACATATATCTGTTTGTTAATTTTACACAAGCCTCAATTGCTTCTGGAGTATATGTTACATTGTGGTGATCTTCGTATTTGTCTTTTACATTGTTCAAAATAGCGATTGTTTCTTCAACCGAAGTTGGCTCAACAATTACTTTTTGGAAACGTCTTTCTAAAGCACCATCTTTTTCAATATATTGTCTGTACTCATCAAGAGTAGTAGCACCAATACATTGAATTTCGCCTCTTGCTAAAGCAGGTTTGAACATGTTTGAAGCATCAAGTGAACCTGTTGCTCCTCCAGCCCCCACAATAGTATGGATTTCATCAATAAAAAGAATAATATCGTCGTTTTTTTCCAGCTCATTCATTACGGCTTTCATTCTTTCCTCAAATTGTCCTCTGTATTTTGTTCCAGCAACTAAGCTAGCCAAATCAAGAGTCACAACACGTTTATTGAAAAGAATACGAGATACTTTCTTTTGGATGATACGCAAAGCCAGTCCTTCTGCAATAGCAGATTTACCAACTCCAGGTTCTCCAATAAGAAGCGGGTTGTTCTTTTTTCTTCGGCTTAAAATTTGAGAAACGCGTTCAATTTCTTTTTCGCGTCCCACGACAGGGTCAAGTTTTCCTTCCTCAGCCATTTCTGTTAAATCTCTCCCAAAATTATCTAGCACCGGAGTTTTAGATTTTTTGTTTGACTTATTGGCGGGATTATTGAAACTACTTTCTTTTAAACTGTCATCTTGTCCTGAATCGTCATTGTATGACTCATTTCGTGGCAAGTTTTCTAAAAATTCTTCTTCGTTTGGCGTCATGTTTAGATATTGTTCTTTAGCTATGTCATAATCTATTTTTAGCTTATTCAATAGCTTGGTTGTTGGATCGTTTTCGTTTCGTAAGATACACAAAAGCAGGTGCGCCGTGCTAATCGACGAGCTTTGAAATACTTTTGCTTCAAGAAATGTTGTCTTTAAGGCTCTTTCGGCCTGACGTGTTAGATGAAGGTTTTTCTTTTCAGTGTTTATTTCAACGCTGTGATTGGCTGGACTGAGTATTTCTACTTTCCTGCGTAAATGATCTAAATCGACAGCTAGGTTATTAAGTATATGAATAGCTTTTCCGTTACCATCTCTTAAAATGCCTAGCATCAGATGTTCAGTACCAATAAAGTCGTGCCCTAAACGTAGAGCTTCTTCCTTACTGTATGTAATAACATCTTTTACCCTTGGTGAAAAATTATTATCCATAATATATTAATTCGTAATGTAAATTTAATTATTTACTGGTTGAAAAACAAAAATCATACCTAGCGATATCTGCTGTCAGCTAATTGACAAAAAAAATAACAAAAAAAGCGTTAAAAAACGCTTAATTTATTAACTAAAAGCGAAAATAAAGTTGTTAATAAATCATTTAAATAAGTGTAAGGAAATAGCTGAAAAAATTTTAAAAAAACGTATCTTGGCACGCTTTGAAACTATTATAATTATTTAATATAACAACTTATGTCTGAAGGAGAAAAGTTAATTCCTATTAACATAGAGGATGAAATGAAGTCAGCTTACATCGATTATTCGATGTCGGTAATCGTATCTAGAGCACTTCCTGATGTTAGAGATGGCTTGAAACCAGTGCATCGAAGAGTTCTTTACGGAATGTATGATTTAGGTGTAACATCAAGATCTGCCCACAAAAAATCTGCGAGAATTGTAGGGGAGGTTCTGGGTAAGTATCACCCACACGGAGATACTTCTGTTTATGACGCAATGGTACGTATGGCTCAAGAGTGGAGTATGCGATATTTATTAGTTGATGGTCAGGGTAACTTTGGTTCTGTCGATGGTGATAGTCCTGCAGCAATGCGTTATACCGAGGCCAGAATGCGCAAGATTTCTGAAGAAATTATGGCAGATATCGAAAAAGAAACAGTTGATTTTCAATTGAACTTTGACGATACATTATATGAGCCAAAAGTAATGCCTACAAAAGTTCCTACTTTATTAGTAAACGGGGCGACAGGTATTGCAGTTGGTATGGCAACCAATATGCCACCACACAATTTAACTGAAGTTATCAATGGTACTTTAGCGTACTTAGATAATAACGATATTGAAGTTGACGAATTAATGACGCATATTAAAGCACCAGATTTTCCAACTGGTGGTGTAATATATGGTTATGAAGGTGTTCGTGAAGCTTTCAAAACGGGGCGTGGACGTATTGTAATGCGTGCAAAAGTTGGTTTTGAAGAAGTTGACGGAAGAGAATGCATCATCGTTACTGAAATTCCATATCAAGTTAACAAAGCCGAAATGATCAAACGTACGGCTGATTTAGTTAACGAGAAAAAAATCGAAGGTATTGCCAATATCCGTGACGAATCGGATAGAAGTGGTATGCGTATCGTTTATATCTTGAAACGTGATGCTACGCCAAACGTAGTTTTGAATACCTTATATAAATACACTCAATTACAATCTTCTTTCAGTGTAAATAATATTGCATTAGTAAAAGGACGTCCTCAATTGTTGAATCTAAAAGACATGATTCACTATTTTATCGAGCACCGTCACGATGTAGTAGTTAGAAGAACACAGTTTGAATTACGCAAAGCGGAAGAAAGGGCACATATCTTAGAAGGATTAATTATTGCTTCTGATAATATTGATGAAGTAATTGCGTTAATTAGAGGTTCTAAAAACACAGATGAAGCGAGAGAGAAATTAATCGAAAGATTTAAATTATCAGATATTCAGGCTCGTGCCATTGTTGAAATGCGTTTACGTCAATTAACAGGTCTGGAACAAGATAAATTAAGAGCTGAGTTTGAAGAATTAATGAAGTTAATTGAGCACTTAAAAGCTTTATTAGCAGATGTTAATTTAAGAATTGATTTGATTAAAGAAGAGCTTACAGAAATTCGTGATAAATACGGTGATGATCGTCGTTCTCAAATTGAATATTCTGGTGGGGATGTAAGTATTGAGGATCTTATTGCTGACGAAAATGTTGTAATTACAATTTCACATGCAGGTTATATCAAACGTACTAATTTGACAGAATACAAAACTCAAAATAGAGGTGGAGTTGGTCAAAAAAGTGCCGGAACAAGAGATCAGGATTTCCTTGAGCACATGTTCGTTGCAACTAATCACCAGTATATGATGTTTTTTACGCAAAAAGGAAAATGTTTCTGGATGCGTGTTTATGAAATTCCTGAAGGAAGCAAAACGGCAAAAGGTAGAGCAATTCAGAACTTGGTGAACATTGAAAGTGATGATAAAGTAAAAGCTTTCATTTGTACGCAAGACTTAAAAGATAAAGATTATATCAATACCCATAATCTTGTAATGGTAACGAAACAAGGACAGGTTAAGAAAACTTCGTTAGAGAAGTATTCTAAGCCTCGTGTAAATGGAGTTGCTGCGATTACAATTAAAGAAGGTGACGAATTGATTGGTGCTCAGTTAACAAACGGTGAAAGCCAAATTATCTTAGCGGTTAAATCTGGTAAATTAGTTCGTTTTGAGGAAACTAAAACACGTCCGATGGGAAGAACAGCTTCTGGAGTTCGTGGAATTACATTGAAAGATGAAACTGACGAAGTAATCGGAATGGTTACTGTTGATAAAAACGATATCGCAGAATCTCAAATTTTGGTTGTAACTGAAAACGGTTACGGAAAACGTACCAAATTGGTTGACGAAGATGGAGAAGATGTTTATAGAATTACAAACCGTGGTGGTAAAGGAGTTAAAACGCTTAATATCACTGAAAAAACAGGTAAATTAATCTCTATCAATGCTGTGACAGATTCTGATGATTTGATGATTATCAACAAATCAGGATTGACAATTAGAATGGCGATCGAAGACTTACGCGTTATGGGACGTGCAACTCAAGGTGTGAGATTGATCAACTTAAAAGGAAAAGATTCTATCGCTGCTGTAACAACTGTAATGAAAGACGAAGCTGAAGAAGTTGTTGTAGACGAAGATGGAAATGTGATTGAATCTGCAATCGAAAGAGTTAAGCCTGATCTTGATGAAGTTCTTGAAGACGATGGAGTATCAGATGATGACGATGATGACGCTGATGATGTAGTTGAAGACGAAGAAGAATCTGATGAGGAGGAATCAGAAGAATAATAAAAAAGAAAAATTAAAATTAAATACACAAATTGAATATTATGAAAAGTAAATATGTAATACTTGCTTCAGCGTTATTGATTTCAGTAGCTACTTTTGCTCAGAAAGATCAAATCAAAAATGCTGAGAAAGCTTTAAAAGGCGGAGATGCTCAAGGGGCAATTGCAATATTGAAAGATGCTGAAAACTTGGTAACAAATGCAAAAGATGTTGAGCAAGCTCAATACTATTTTGTTAAAGGAAATGCTTACTTGGATTTGGCTAACAAAAAAGTTGAAGAAAGCAAAAATTTAAGTGCTGCTGCTGAAAGCTACAAAAAATTAATTGAGGTTGAAAAAGCTTCTGGGAAACAAAAATACTCAACTCAAGCAGCTGCTTCAATAACTAGCATTAAAGGATTGTTGATCAATTCGGCTATTGCTGATTCTCAGGCTGGTAAAAACACTGATGGGGCTAAAAAATTGTATGATGCTTATATGTTGGACAAAAATGATACAATCAATTTATACTATGCAGCTTCTACAGCAGTAAATGCACAAGATTATGATACTGCTTTGCCTATGTATGAAGAATTGAAAAAATTAAACTATTCTGGAAAAGGAACTCTTTATACTGCTGTAAACAAGATTTCTGGAAGCGAAGATGGTTTTGCTAATGCAAAAGATAGAGATTTAGCTGTAAAATTAGGAACTCACGAAAAACCAAAAACAGAAGCAGTTCCTTCTAAAAGAGGTGAGATTTACAAAAATTTGGCGTTGATTTTAGTTCAAAAAGGAAGAACAGAAGATGCTAAAAAAGCAATTGCCGATGCAAGAAAAACAAATCCAGAAGACACTTCTTTGATTCTTACAGAGGCTAACTTGTACTTGGAAACTAAAGATTTTGATACATACAAAAAACTAGTTAACGAAGCTTTGGAAAAAGATCCAAATAATGCTGATTTGATTTTTAATTTAGGAGTTATTAGTGCGGGTGCAAAAAATACTGCAGATGCTGAGAAATACTATCTAAAAGCAATAGAAATTAAACCTGATTATGTAAATGCTTATATCAACCTTGCAGCGTTGAAATTAGAGGCTGAAAAACCAATCATTGATGAAATGAATAAGTTAGGTACTTCAGATAAAGATATGAAGCGTTATGATGTATTAAAAGCGAAAAGAGAAGGAGTTTTCAAAAGTGTAATTCCTTACCTTAAAAAAGCTAACGAGCTAGATCCTAAAAATGAAGATGTTACTAAAACATTGTTAGGAGTTTACAGCGCTCTTGAAATGACTGCTGAAGCTAAAGCATTGAAAGCTAAAATGTAATAACAGTTTTCTAGATATATAAAAAAAAACATTCACCGCGGTGAATGTTTTTTTTTTTTTTTATGCCTTTTTGTTTTATTCTAAATTGGCATTAAGCGTAATTGTTGTATTTAAAAGTTTGGAAATTGGGCAAATTTCTTTTGCTTTATTAGCTATAGCATTGAATTCAGCTGCAGAAATTGAAGGGACTTTTCCTTTTAATTCCAAATGGATTAATGTGATGGTTCCGTCTTCAAAAGTTACAGAAGCTTCTGTTGTTAAATCATCTGCTGTAAAACCTGCGTCATTTAATAAAAAACTTAATTGCATTGTAAAACAGCCCGAATGTGCAGCTGCAACAAGTTCTTCTGGGTTTGTACCAACACCATCTGCAAATCTCGTTTTAAATGATAATTGTGCATTGTCTAAAGTTGTACTTTGCGTGCTTATCGTTCCTTTGCCTTCCATGCCGGTTCCTTGCCAATTGGCGTGTGCTTTTCTTGTAAATTTCATATTTCAGTTATTTTTTAATTAATAAATAAAAAGCAGTTAAGATGTTGATTATCAATTGTTATGATGATATCAAATATAGTCAATATTTTTAAGTGTCGCTTTATCAATTTGTTATCTGAAAGTAAAATGCATAAAAAAAGATGCAATGATTTATTGTTGCATCTTTTATCCCGAAAAACCTTTGGGATTGTATTTTTTGTTGTTATTCTTGATTTAAATTACGCAATTGTTTTAGTTTATCTTTCCATACTTCAAGGCTTTCCTTATGGATTGCAATGTTTTTGCGTACTTCTAGAACAATTGAGTTTTCTTTTTTAGCATTCTTCGTATTCGTAAAAAACTGAATATTGTTTTCCAATTGAAAAATTTCATTTTGAACCTCTTCAATCTTACGCATAATAAAGATTTTTTCATTGTCTAACTTGCGTGTGTCATTACTATCGGTAAGCGAATCAATGCGATTAGAGAAACGCATCATTTCGCTTTCTTTTTTGCTCAAGCTTAATTTTTCAAAAAGAGCATCTAAAATTTTATTGAATTTCCCTTCGATATGGCGTCTTGAAAAAGGTACTTTACCATAGCCTTTCCAGATTTCAATATGTTTTTTAATAGCGTCTAAATCAGTTTTATGATCGCCAGTAAGCTGATAAGCTCTTAAGATATCCAAATAAGCTTTTTTGTTGTCAAAAGCGACAACTTCATCTTGATTTTCTTCAGATTTGTGCTCTTTTAATTTATCAAAATAATGATTGCAGGCATCTTTGAATTCTTTCCAGATTTTGTCAGAATATTTTTTAGGAACATGCCCAATTTGTTTCCACTCTTCCTGAATTTGCTTCATAATTGGAGTAGTGCTGTTAAAATCAGTACTTTCCTGTAACTCTTTAGCTTTTGCTACTAAAGCCATTTTTTTATTTAAATTATCGTTTTGATCTTTTTTGATGTCTTTGTAAAACGAATTTTTAAATGCGTTAAAGTTTCTAACTGCAGTTTTAAATGAGGCCCAAGTTTCTTCATTTACTTCTGATGGCACTTTTCCAGCGGCAAAAAACTCATTTCTAAGTGCTTCAACTTTTTGAATTTGAACAAGCCATTGTGAATGAGAATTTACTTTTTCAGTTCCTAAAACTTCAATTTTGCCAATTATTTCTTTTTTCACTTCAAGATTTTTTTGTTCGTTAGCTCTTTGGCTTTCAAACAAAACTTCTCTCTTGTCGTGAATTTTTTTTGTCAATTCGCTAAATTTATTCCAGATAGCGTCACGATGTTCTTTCGAAACCGGCCCGATATCCTCTTTCCAAATTCTGTGTAAATCCTGGAGTTCACGGAATGCTTTGCTGATGTCAGCTTCATTAGCCAATTCTTCAACGCGAGTGATGATTTTTTGTTTTTGTTCCAAATTGTATTTGAAATCCAAATCTCTCGCTTCACGGTCTAAATGCAGATAATCATAGAAATTTTCTACATGAAAATGGTAATTATTCCAAACGTGATTGTATTTGTCTTTAGGGATTGCGCCAGCATTTTTCCATCTTTCTCTCAATTCATTAAAATGTTTAAGAGTATCTTTGATGTTTTCTTGCGGATTTATAAGTTCCTTTAGTTCTTCAACTATTGCAAGTCGAGTTTCTAAATTGGTTTTTAAATTGCTTTGCAAATGTTTAAAGTGAGCATTTCTTTTTTCTCTAAAAACATTATAATATTCATCAAATTTTAATTTCAGTGGTGAATGATATTCAAACTCTTCATTTGGATCTTGTTTTGAAGCATTGAATTCTTCTTTTTTCTCTTCAATTAAATGATTGTATTGCAGTAAAAATGACTTTTTAATTTCTTCGATATGATCTTTTACAGACATTACTTTGTCTATCTGAATCAGTTTTCTTAATTCATCGACAAGAGCATCTAATGTAAAAGTGTCATAATCCTTCATAGGAATATCATGACGCTCCTTCAGCGTTTCATCTTCACTTTCTTCTGCATTAGAATTTGTAATAGCGTCTAGCGCTTCTTGATGGTCATTTTCTGCAGCTTCTACTGTTGCAGTTTCTGTTTCTGAAACTGCATTTTCATCAGTTGTTTCAGCGCTCGATGTATCAATTGCGTTTTCTTGAATAGAATCAGTAGTGTCGATTCCTAATTTTCCGTCTGCTTTTTGCAGGTTATCATTCTTTTCTTCTAACATTTTAAATGTATAAGGTTTTTACTTTTAGCAGTGCGAAAGATAGTAAAGGTGTTTCTAAATACAAAATAAATCACTTGTTTATGCTTTATTTTACGATTAAATTCCTATTAGTTATACTATTTTGCAAGTAGGATACTTTAGTTTTATCTTTTTTGTTGAATGAAATGAAAATTTACATTTCTTAAATTTTTTAGAAAAAGGAAAAGAAAAATGTTGATGATGGGCTTTTTATGCAACTTATCTTTAAATTAGAATAAAATTAATAATCCCATTTCTATACCAAAATTATAAGATTTTTCACCTCCAAACGCTACGCTTGGGTGTACGTACGCTAGGTTTTTTGGTGTAATTTTTCGTCCAAACTCAATAAAGGCATTATTTTGAAAACCGTCCAATACGTAATTATATCTAAAGGCTACATCGGTTGCAATCCAGTTTTTGCCAAAGAACCATAACAAATTATTTTCGATCACGGTTACACTAACATCACTTCTGTTGTTTGAACCTGCGAAACTTTGGGAATGTTCTACATCTGCAATCCATAAAAATTGCCTTTGCTTAAAATACCTCGCGTAAAAAAAAGCTGGAATAGCGACCCATTTTCCGCTTCCAAAATTTGGGGCAACTGCCGACGGTGCTGTTACTCTAGTTCTAACAGCAAATCCTTCATTTTTTTTAAAGTAGGGAATATAACTAATTCCAGCACCTACATCACCAAGACCTGTTTGATTGGTTGAATTAGGATTATTAGTAGAAATTAAAGGGAGATCAAATCTGAGATTCCAAGATTTGTTTCCAATTGGATGCAGGATACGTAAATTGGTTGTATTGAAGGAACCGTTTTTAGTATCTAAATATTCATTGTAAAGCAAAATCGTTTTTAGAAAATAATTAAATCGCGGTTCATTAAAGGGACCATCGACTTTGCTAATATCTTGATCTTGTGCTTTAGCTGAAAAAGCAAACAGAAAAACCAGAAAGACGTAAAGTAGTTTTTTTTTCATAACTGTCTACAAATGAGTAGACTAATTTACAAAAATTACTTTAACATTCTGATGGTCAGCTTTTTTTTATTTGTTCCAAATTTTCCAAGCTTTTTCGGCCTGAAAAATTAACATATCGTAACCATTTTTAATAATTGCTCCTTTTTCTTTTGCATTTTTTAAAAATTGGGTTTCAGCTGGATTATAAATTAAATCGTAAGCGATATGTTTTTCGGTAAAAAAATCATATGGCAGGTCAGGACAAGCTTCAATATTCGGACTTGTTCCTATTGGAGTACAATTGATTATGATTTGAAAATTGTCAAAAGTTGTCGCATTGATCAAGCTATAGTCAATTATATTTTCTTTAGCTTCTCTAGATACAAAAACATAAGGAATATCAAGTTCGTCAAGTGCAAAAGCTACACCTTTTGAAGCGCCTCCAGTCCCTAAAATCAATGCTTTTTTATGATGTGGTTCCAATAACGGCTTTAAGGATTTTTTGAATCCATAATAATCAGTATTGTAGCCTTTTAATTTGCCTTTTTTAGTGAACTTAATGGTATTTACGGCGCCAATCAAAGTTGCTTTTGTTGAAAGCTTGTCTAAAAAGGGAATAACTTGCTCTTTATACGGAATTGTAACATTTAAGCCTTTCAAATCAGGATTGTTTTTAAGTAATCCTTTGAAATGACTAATTTCAGAAATGTCGAAATTTTCATAAGTATTTCCGGCAAAAACTTCATTGTTGAATTTTTCTGTAAAATATCCTTTTGAAAAAGAGTAACTTATATTACGGCCTAACAAGCCAAAACGTCTTTTTAGAGTATCAATCATTCTTATTTCTTATGTTTTTCAATATAATTTTTAACCATTTTTTTTGACCACACAACCGGAAATAAATCTTCAATTAAGATATAGTTATCAAAGTTCAAACGCAAACCATTGCTTAAATGGAATTTCGCTTTTGTGTTGTCCTGAATCATGAAATACAATCCTGCTAAACGGTATTCAATTTCGTTTTCTTCTGGAAAATATTCTGTTGCTTGCAATAATGTTTGAATTGCGCTTTCAAATTCACCAAGAAATTGAAGAATGTCAACCCAAAACAACCAAGTATCTAATGCATAATCGCCAAATTCCACAGCTTTTCGGTATCCAAATTCGGCTTCTTCAAAAAAGTTCATTTGTTTATTGATTGTTGCATAACGTTTCCAATACAAACGATTTTGATTGTCAATTGCCAAAGCTTTGTTTACAAAGAACAATGCTTTTTGGAAATTTTTCTGGCGCATATAAAAGTCAGTAATCGCAATCCATCCTTTGTCCAAAAGCGGATCTTCATGAACAGTTTGATTGTAATATTGAAGGGCTTTTACCGAATTTCCAAGTTTTTCGTAGCATTTTCCAATTCGCAGTAAAGCATACGAAGTTGCATCGTCAAGCTCAATCGTTCGATTGTAGCTTTCAATTGCTTCGTTGTATTTTTTAAGACGTTCATAAGCTTTTGCTTTTTCCATAAACGCGCCTAAAAATTCATCATCAATCAAGGTTGCATAGTCAAAAGCGCGAATGGCGGCTTCATACTCTTTTACGCCATAATGCAAACGTCCAAGCTGATGCCAAGCAATTTCACTATACGGATTTCTGTTGATGTATTCGTTAAGATAAATAATAGCTTCTTGATTTTGATCTAAAAACTCAAAACAATACACTACGTTGTACAAGGCAGACTGGTCTTCCAAATCTTCTTCAAGACATTTAATGAAGCTGTCTTTTGCCATTTCAAGATTATCCATAAAAAGATATTCCATTCCAATCAAGTTGTACACGTCGGCGTAGTCATCTGTATATTGCAACGCAATTTTCAGTAATTCTACAGCTTTTTCGTGTTGATCTCTTTTTGAGCAGATATTGGCTTTCTGGATATAAATTTCCTCGTTGTTCGGCTCAATTGCATACAACTCGTTCAAAAGCTTCTCAGCAATATCTAGTTTGTCGTCGTAAACCAGCATTTCTACTTGTACTAATTTTAAGCCTGTAGATTTTGGATGCTGATCTAATGCAAGTTTTAAGGCCTTTTTTGCTAAATTAGCCTTACCTATGTCTAAATAATGAAGAATAATTTCTTCGAATTCTTCAGAATCAAAAAAGAGTACTTTGTTAGTTTTTAACATCGACTCAAATTTGGATAGGGATAGGTTATAATCTTCTTCTTCGTTGCTTAATTGCATACTCTCTCTATTTGAAATTAGCCTGTTATAAATTTAGGCAACCATATAATTGTTGAAAGGAAAGGGAATTAATTGTTTTGAACAATTTAATTAACAATATATGAGGTTTTTTATTCTATTTTGGGAAGAAATCTCCTTTATTCTCAAGGGATCAGCTTCGTTTTTGATTTTTTTTTGATTCATAACCTAAATTTTTAATCGGTTGTAAATCTGTTGTTTGATGTTCTGTACGCGCTAAGAAGATTAAAAAAGTTTTTAAAAATCTATTTGTTTTTCTTCTTCAATATTTCATCCATAACCGCTAAAATCGTTGCGCATCCTTCTTTGATTTCTTCTTCCGAAATGGTCAAAGGAGGAGTAATTCTAATTGCGCACCCTTCAAACAAAAGCCAAAACAAAATCAATCCTTTGTCTTGACAATTTAAAATGACTTCGTTTGTAATTTCAGCTGATTCTGTCATGGCAGCTAACATCAATCCTTTTCCTCTTACTTCTGTTATCAAAGGGTGTACCAAAAGCGATCTGAAGAGTTTTTCCTTTTGCAACGTTTCTGCCATTAAATTTGTTTCAGTTAATTCTTGCAAAGTAGCAAGACAGGCTGACGCAATGACAGGATGTCCTCCAAAAGTGGTGATGTGCCCTAATTTTGGGTTTTCTGTAAGTAAATCCATTTTTTCAGCCGAAGCAGTAAATGCGCCCACAGGCATTCCGCCTCCCATTCCTTTTCCCATCACGACGATATCTGGAACAACGTCATAATTTTGGAAACCGAAAAGCTTTCCTGTTCGTCCGAAACCAGGTTGAATTTCATCAACAATCATTAATGCCCCAACTTCATCACAACGCTTGCGCACTTTCTCTAGATAATTATTTTCGGGTTGGATAAATCCTGCGCCGCCTTGAATAGTTTCTAAAAGAATTGCTGCGGTTCTAGTAGTTATTTTTTGTAAATCTTCTTCGTTGTTGAAAGTAACAAAATCAACATCTGGAAGAAGTGGCCTAAAAGCTTGTTTGCGTTCTTCAAAACCCATAACACTCATCGAACCCATTGTGTTTCCATGATAGGCGTTATGGCACGAAATTAATTGGCTGCGTCCTGTGGTTCTTTTGGCTAATTTTAAAGCGCCTTCAATAGCTTCAGTGCCAGAATTTACCAAATAGGTTTTGTTTAAAGATTCAGGCAGGAGTGAAGCCATTAATTTGCAGTATTGAACGGCTGGACTTTGCGAATATTCGCCATAAACCATAACGTGCGAATATTTGTCCAACTGATCTTTTATTGCCTGATTTACTCTAGGATGCTGATGTCCAAGCGTACAAGCAGAAACACCTGCAACAAAATCTAAGTATTTTTTATCGTTTGTATCGTAAATATAAGAGCCAATGGCGTGAGAAACTTCCATTCCTAAAGGATAAGGTGAAGTTTGTGCCTGGTATTTTATAAAATCTGGATTCATTTTTTTAAGGTTCAAAGTGGCAAATATACTAAGGCGCTAAGATTTTAATTTTAGGCTTAGGTTAAGTTTTTAAAACTAAAAGATCTCAGAATACTGAAAACTGAGACTGAGACTGAAAACTATTTCTTCGTCTTGACAGCAGGCTTCTTTTTGTCGTAATTCAGGGTTTCTTTCCTGACTTTTATCGGGACGTCTTTGCCTTTTTCTTCTTGATCTTTTCCTTCTTTTATTAATTTGTCATTCAGTTCATTGTCTTCATCAGTAAAAATATCATCCTTAGATTTTATTCGTTCATCACCACGCCAATGTAAACCTCTTAATTTTCGGGCATTTTCAGGCAAATCAGCTTCAGGATATAAATCTCCATCGACATTAGTAAAGAGAGTCAGCGTTTCGATTTGGTTGTCTTCTAGAACCAAATTAATTTTACTACTCACACTTTTGTCAATTCCAACGAGCTCGTTTTGGTCGTTTCGGCTGTAATAAATTACCTCTGTATTTTTGATAATATCAACATTATGAAGTTTTCCGTCTTTGAATTTCCCAAACAAATTGAGCCCCTTTACTTGATTAAACCCGGTTCCTAATGTATCCCGCGAGACCAGAAAAGTGTTGTTGAGTACTTTTAGCGAATCTATTTTTTTGGTATTGTTGTCGCCAATTAAATGCATGACATCACCGGTAATTTGGCTTTCGCCACTCCATAAAATTGGATTTCCGATCAATTTTGTCAGCGCAGTTTTAGAATTTGAATGAATCGAATCGCATTTACCGCTCATGTCGGTTTTATAAAAACGGACATTGTTGAAGGCTCTCAAAATTCGTTCACCTTCTTTTCCAGTCACCATTAATTTTTTTCCATGAATGTAAACCGAATCATTTTCAACAAAATTAACGGCCACTGCTCTTTTGGTCACAAACATCGAATCTTTTAATTTGAAAATTTCCGCATAATGACCTTTTACAATACCACGATTTATAGAATCGGTAATTTTTACATTTCGTGTTGCCGATGCAAATTCAATGTTTCGATTATAATACAAGCTATCGCCTTCAATACGCCTATCGTCATATTTTATGTATGATTTTCGGAGAAAATGAGCGAGATTCTTTTTGGTGTCATAAAAACCTTTCTCGGTATAAATGTAATTGGCTTTACTAGTAATGGTCGAAGGACCAAGCAAATAAGTATGCCCAGAATTACTATAATAATCCAAATGATTTGATTTGATAACGTATTTCGGATTGGTAATGGTTACTTCCGTCAAAAACTGGAATTTTTTTTCAGCAACAAAATATTTTCCTGATTTGCTGACCAAAGTATTGTCTTTGTTTACAATCGTCCCTTTTGTATTGTAAAAAACCTGCTGTACATTTCGGTCAAAATTAATTGTGTCGGTTTGCAAAGTAGCATCTGGCGAAGTCATTACGGCATCTCCAGTCGCAAACGCTTTTTTAAAATTTCCGTTGTATTCAGCATATTTGCTGTTTAAGTATAACGTATCACCTTGCACCAGTTGTACATTTCCAAAAGCTTTTAAGTAATTCTCTTTCTGAAAAAAATAAGCTTTATTGCAAGTCAAAACCACTCCATCATGGTTTATTTTTACGTTCCCAGTTAATAAAACCGCATCTGGAGCTATTTCTTGGTTGACATCAGAAAAGTCAGCATTCTCGATAATGATTTTTTTAGTTCCAGGCTTATTTTTTGATGCCTGCGCAAAACCGAATTGCATAGTCAATAACAACAGACTAAAAGATATGAAAAAGAGTGCTTTCTTCAATTGATTAAATTTTTGTCAAATTTATGAAAAAGGTTACAACCTTATAATGTTATTAGGATTAATTTATATTTTTAGATTTAGAGTGATAAAGAGGCAAAGTTGCAAAGTTTACTATTGATTTTCTTTATATTTTTAATGATATTATAGGAATCTTTGTCCCTTTGTTACTTTGTCCCTCTCAATCTTTAAATTTATCAACAAAACGGTTAACTCTCACGTTGTAGTAAACTGTTTTTTGCTGATTTTAAAACAATTTGAAATCAGTTTTATTTGAGTTTTAAAAATTAGAGTAAATTTAGGAAATGATTTTCAGAACCTAATTTTATTCTGAAATCTCAATAAAGACTGATTTTATAAAGAATATGATAAATAAACGATTTTTTGCTGTAGGAATGGCAACAAGCATGCTTTTTACGGCATGTAAAACAAAAGATTTAAAAATGAGTAATGTCAAAAAAGAAAATGCTCCAGCAAATAAAGTTGTAGTTTATCAAGTTTTTACACGTTTGTTTGGAAATAAAAATGCAACAAACAAGCCTTGGGGTACAATCGAAGAAAATGGCATTGGAAAGTTCAATGATTTTACCGACAAAGCGTTGCATGAAATTAAAGATTTGGGCGTAACATACATATGGTACACTGGTGTGCCTCATCATGCTTTAGTTCGAGATTATACCACTTTCGGAATTTCAAATGATGATCCAGAGGTAGTAAAAGGACGCGCTGGATCGCCTTATGCGGTTAAGGATTATTACAATGTAAATCCAGATTTGGCAGAAAATCCAGCAAACAGATTGCAGGAATTTGAAGCTTTGATTTCGCGTACGCATAAAGCAGGTCTAAAACTCATTATTGATATTGTTCCAAATCAT
Source organism: Flavobacterium denitrificans DSM 15936 (assembly GCF_000425445.1). Classification (GTDB taxonomy): domain Bacteria; phylum Bacteroidota; class Bacteroidia; order Flavobacteriales; family Flavobacteriaceae; genus Flavobacterium; species Flavobacterium denitrificans. The sequence continues at coordinate 459,470 of NZ_KE384377.1, forward strand.
ATTGCGAGAAAATATGAAGGGAAAAATAATCCGGAAGGAGTTAGCGATTTTGGTGTTGATGACGATGTAACTGTTGAATACAAAAGAGATAACAACTTTTATTATATTCCAAATGCTCCTTTTGAAATTCCTGATGGAGATGTTCCTCTAAATGGAGAAAAAAATCCGCTGATTGATGGCAAGTTTGGAGAAAATCCCGCGAAATGGACAGGAAATGGTTCTAGAAAAGCAAAACCAGACCAAAATGATTGGTACGAGACCGTAAAAGTAAATTATGGCGTTCGTCCTGATGGTTCAAAAGATTTTCCAGAACTTCCTGCAGGATTTGATCAAAAAAACTATCAAGAACATTTTGCTTTTTGGCAGGATAAGGATGTTCCAAGTTCATGGAAAAAGTTCAGGGATATTGCCTTGTACTGGACAGCAAAAGGTGTTGATGGTTTCCGTTATGATATGGCCGAAATGGTTCCATACGAATTTTGGAGTTATATGAATTCGGCTATCAAAATGAAGAATCCGAATGCATTTTTACTAGCCGAAGTTTATAATCCAAATGAATATCGAAATTATATTCGATTAGGTAAAATGGATTATTTGTATGATAAAGTAGAAACATATGATAAGCTAAAAGATGTGATTAGAGGAAAATCTTCTCCAGATGGACTTTCGGATATTCAAAAAGGTATGGCAGATATAGAACATCATATGCTTCACTTTTTGGATAATCATGATGAACAGCGTTTAGCAAGTCCAGAATTTGCTGGAACTCCAGAGCGTGGAAAACCTTTGATGGTGGTTTCTACAACAATAAGCACTTCGCCTACAATGGTTTATTTTGGACAAGAAGTGGGAGAGGCAGGAAATGAAGATGCTGGTTTTGGTAAACGTTCGAGAACTTCGATCTTTGATTATATCGGAGTGCCAAATCATCAAAAATGGATGAACGGCGGAAAATTCGATGGCGGAAAATTATCTGATTCAGAAAAAAAACTGCGTGATTTTTATAAAAGATTATTGAACTTTTCGATTAACAGTTCGGCTTTAATGGGAAGTTTTCAAGAAATTCAATCTGCTAATCGCCAGAATGCGGGATATGACGAATTGATTTATTCTTATGCAAGATGGTCTGAAAAACAAAAATTGATCGTTATTGCTAATTTTTCATCTGAAAAAACAAGTGAATTCGAGTTGAAAGTGCCTGCTGATGTTATTTCAAAATGGAAACTGAAAGACGGTTCGTATGTTTTCGTTGATAAATTGTATTCAGAAAATAAAACCTATTTTACGGTGAAGAATGGAGAAGGAGTGGCGAGAGTTAAAATCAAACCGTCAGAATCATTTATTTATGAAGTGAATTAAATTAAATTCACGCATTAAATTATATTAAAAACAGGTTTAAGGAAAGATTTTCTAAACCTGTTTTTTTTAGATGGCCACTAAAAGTGACAAGATTTCTTTAATTGAAAATTGAGCGCCACAAACAAATTCATCTGATGCGCCATAATACATTGTAAGCGTGTCGCCATCAGGTTCTACAATATGTCCGTTGGTGAAAACAACATTTCCAAAAAAGCCACTTAATTCATAATCAGTTGTTGGAAACATAATAGGATTTTCGGTTCTTGAAATTATTTTCGATGGGTCATGAAGATCCATTAAAAAAGCGCCTAGACAGTATAAGTGATGTTCATTTGCGCCGTGGTAAATTTCCAACCACCCTTTTTCTGTTTTTATCGGAGCGGCGCCTGCACCAACTCTTTTGCTGTCCCAGAAATTTTTTCGGGTTTTGATAATGCATTTATGATTTCCCCAATGAATGCCATCAGGCGAAGAAGCAATCCAGATATAATTGCCACCAATATCGACACTGCTTGGGCGATGCAAAGCATAAAATAATCCGTTTATTTTTTCTTCAAAAATTGCGCAGTCTTTATTGTGCGGAGGCAAAATCATTCCGTATTTTTGGAAGGTTTTCCAGTCTGTTGTAGTGCGTAATCCAACTCCCACGCCGTTATCAGAAACAGAAGTAAAAGTAAGGTAATATTTCCCTTCAATAAATGCAACACGACAATCTTCAATACCGAAAGTTTCTAAAACGCCTTCGCCAACCAAGTGCGGATAATCTTCAGGTTCATAAAAATGATGTCCGTCTTCACTACATAACAGTCTAATATGCGAGAGGGTTGTTAAGTGGTCATTTCCTTTGTAGTTAATCACCCGAGCGTCTGTGGCGATTAATTCAGGATGGTGTTTTAAAATTTCAATAATTTGAATCGTTCCCGTTTCGGTTAAGATTGGAAATGAAATAATATTTTCAATTTGTTTTGGTCTTTCAGCAACTCGTACCGCCAGCCATATTTTATTTTGAAATTGAAATACGCCTGGATTCAAAAGACAAGTGATTTCTAATCCTTCTCTGCTGGGAGGAATATCCGCCGGAGATAATAACGGATTTTCTATAAAACGGTTGGCAATATCTTTCATGTTTTCTGAAATTAAACATTAAGATATAAAAAAAAAGCCGATACATTGTTGTGTATCAGCTTTTTTATGATTTATACTTTTTTGACTTTCTTTAAAGCCTCGATATAATTTTCGTTTACTTTTTCCCAATTTATATGTTTGTAAAAAGCATCGATATAACTTCCTTTTCTATTTTGGTAATCAAGATAATAAGCGTGTTCCCACAAATCAATTCCTAAAATTGGAGTTCCAGGAATCAGAGCGTTTTTCATCAATGGATTGTCTTGATTGTCAGTTGTGGTGATTTGCAGTTTACCGTATCGGTCAACAACCAACCAAACCCAGCCTGAACCAAACTGTTTTTCGGCCTGTCCCTTGAATTGATTTGTAAGATTTCCAAATGAACCAAATTCTTTGTTGATTGATCCAGAAAGTGTGTCTTTGGGAGTCTGTTCTTTTGGCGTCAGCACATTAAAATATAATGTGTGATTATAATAGCCTCCAGCATTTTGACGGAGCTTAGCATTGCTCAGATCCATTTTTTTCAAAATATCCTCAATAGGCATATTTTCATACTCAGTCGAAATGATTTCTTTGTTTAAATTATTCGTGAACGTAACATAGTGTTTCGAATAATGTGATTCCAAAGTTAAAGAACGAATATCTGGTGCTAAACCGTCGTAGCCAAATGGCAGTTTTGTAAGGCCAAAAGAGCCTGGTTCTATAGTCACCTGATCAGGAGTTCCAATGGTAATTTTTTCTTCTTTAGTTGGCAGAGGAACCTCGACTACTTCAGTCAGTTTATTACCATCATTACAAGAAAATAATACAAAAAATGAAGCTAATATGCCAAAACGAGTAATGTTTTTCTTCATGATTAATTTATTTTGATGTTAGTGAATTGATGATTTCGATATAGCATTCTTTTGCTTCTTCAATCGAAATATGACTTATCTGCATCCAAGCGTTTGTTTTGAAAGCATCTCTCAAATCAAAATTTTGCGATTGATTGTAAACTGCTGTCCCAAAAGTAGCTTGTTTGTAATAAGCATAAAGCCTTAACTGCACATCTTGAGGCAGCGAGGCTTGGGTCATTTGCATGGCAGTTTCAACAGCCTCAGAAAAGCGTGTATCTAAATCTTTTTCAGCCATTAAGCTTTTTTAGCTATGATCGTTTTTCCACCAATTGCTTTTTGGCCTAAAACCACATCAATTGGAGTACCTAAAGGTAAAAATAAATCTACTCTTGAACCAAATTTAATAAAACCGGCATCAGTTCCTTGAACAACTTGCATTCCTTCTTTAGCATAATTGACAATTCTTCGTGCCAATGCTCCTGCAATTTGTCTGTAAAGAACAGCTCCAAAAGTGTCATTTTCGATTACAACAGTGGTTCTTTCATTTTCCTCACTCGCTTTTGGATGCCATGCAACTAAAAACTTCCCGGGATGGTATTTGCTGAATTTTATAATTCCGTCCATTGCGTAACGTGTAACGTGCACATTGATTGGAGACATAAAGATAGAAACCTGTAAACGTTTGTCTTTGAAGTACTCTCCTTCGTAAACTTCTTCAATAACCACTACTTTTCCATCAACCGGTGCAAGAACGTGATCGCTGTTGCGGATTGCAATTCTTTTAGGGTTTCTAAAGAACTGTAAAATAATAATCAAAACTACTACGCCAGCAATCTGGACAAGCATTCTCAGCCAGGCAATATCAATGAATTTGTCGGCAATTAGCAGTACAGCAACGGCAAAAATAGTACCTAGTAAAATGGATGGTCCTCCTTCTTTATGAAACATAATATAAAATTTGATAAAATAAAAATATAATTGGTGCTACAAATATAACACTATCTAAGCGATCTAATATGCCTCCATGTCCTGGCATTATTGAACCGCTGTCTTTTACACCGGCAATTCTTTTGAATTTGGATTCAATCAAATCTCCAATCGTTCCAAAAATGCTCACAATTATGGCAATGATGGTCCAGATCAAAATGGATTTGCTGCTGAACTCAGGAGTAGGCTGTATGTATAATTTTGATATCAAAAAACCTGCAAAAGCAGCAAAAACGGCACCGCCTAAAAATCCTTCTATTGTTTTTTTAGGTGAAACTCTTTCGAATAATTTATGTTTCCCCATTGATTTTCCAACCAAATATGCAAATGTATCATTCGTCCAAATCAAAATAAATAGTCCAAGAATGATTTTTGGATTGTAATCATTGGTTCCAAATGAGATTTTTACAATAAAAATAAAAGGAAGCGTAATGTATCCTAATAAGTATAAATATTTTGATGAAGTGCTGATTTTTTGAACCGAGTCATAAAACAAAAACAAAATACATTTGATTGAAACAACAACAGTCACAGCAAGCAAGATTAAGTCTAATTGCTGAATGTTAGTGTTTAAATCCAAATTAGCATTTAATTTTTCATTCAAAAACAAAGTCGTTTGTTTGTTGTAGTGACTAATCAACAGAACAGATGTGTAAATCAGAATCCCAAAAAGAATTGAAAATATTTTATTGAGATTGACCAGATTGCTGAATTCATAAATTGTAATAATCAAGAAAATCCCAAAAAGAGCAATAAAGCTTTCAGTCGAAAACAGAATAGAGGTAAGCAGCAAAGCGATATAAACAGCACCAGAAATGGTTCTCTTCAATGTTTCGTTCATCTTAAAGATCTTCTAAAAGCAGTAAATAAAGATTCTTCGCAACACTTCCGTATTGAGTAAAATCTTCCTCTTTTGCCTTTTCGAAATATTTTATAGTGGTAATGTTAGTTGGGTAGTCTCTTTCGTATTTGCGTTTAATAGCGCTTAGTCCGTCACTTTTCATTGGCAGAATTTGGCTTGTGGTAGCAATTATGACAATGTTTGCAGGAAGTTCATTTGGTTTGTCCTGTCTGATTTGTTTGGAAGAAAACAAAATTGAACCTTCGTCAGCAATTAAGTTTTCACAGGAAGCCAATAAAAATCTAGGATTTTTTGGCGAAATATAAAGCAGTTTATTTTCTTCTAATAAATGAAATAAACCAGGCTCATAGCATAAAACTTCGTTTTCAAACCAATCATTTTCTTCTAGTATATTTTCAAATTGTTCAGCAACTTCTTGTGTATTTTCACAATACAAAAATTTACCTCCATTTTTCTTGAAGTTGAAAATGAATTGCTCGTCTATAGATAAATGACTGTTTTGAACAGGATTTCTTCCGTATTCGCTTTCATTTTCTTCGTCAGAAGCAGCGTCGCTGGAACCAAATATTTTTTTGAAAAAATTCATTTTTATATGAAATACTTTACATGTTAATTGAAAACGTTCAAAGATAAAAAAAATCTTAATTCAAAAGGCTATTTTGAATTAAGATTTTGAAAAATATTACATATTTCTAAATAATTTACGAAACCACTTCTTCTAAATTTTTGTCAAAAGTGCGTTTTCCGAAAATTGTTTCTAAGTCATCTTTAAAAATAACTTCTTTTTCTATCAGAATATCAGCAAGCTGATTTAATTTGTCTTTGTTTTCCTCAAGAATTTGAATAGCTCTTTGATATTGGCCTTCAATTAATTCTGAAATCTCAGCGTCAATAATTTTTGCTGTTTCATCAGAATATGGTTTTGAGAAATTATATTCGCTTTGTCCGCTTGAGTCGTAATACGTAACATTACCGATTTTGTCATTCAAACCATAAATCGTTACCATAGCACGGGCTTGACGTGTTACTTTTTCCAAATCGCTCAATGCTCCAGTTGAAATTCTGTCAAAAGTTACTTTTTCAGCAGCTCTTCCGCCCATTGTTGCACACATTTCGTCTAACATTTGATCTGTTCTAACGATTTGTCTTTCTTCTGGTAAATACCATGCGGCCCCTAAACTTTGTCCACGAGGAACAATTGTTACTTTGATAAGTGGCGCAGCATGCTCTAACATCCAGCTTACAGTAGCGTGACCAGCTTCGTGAATCGCAATTGCTCTTTTTTCGTCAGGAGTAATGATTTTGTTTTTCTTTTCAAGACCACCAATGATTCTGTCAACGGCGTCAAGGAAATCTTGTCTGTCAACAGCATCTTTATTGTTACGAGCTGCAATTAAGGCAGCTTCGTTGCAAACATTTGCAATATCCGCACCAGAGAAACCTGGAGTTTGTTTTGCTAAGAAATCAAGATCAAGACCTTCAACTTTTTTGATTGGTTTTAAGTGAACTTGGAAAATTTCAGCTCTTTCGCGGATGTCTGGTAAATCAACAAAAATTTGTCTGTCAAAACGTCCGGCGCGCATTAAAGCTTTATCCAAAACGTCTGCTCTGTTTGTTGCTGCCAAAACAATTACGTTAGAGTTTGTACCAAAACCATCCATTTCTGTCAATAATTGGTTCAAAGTATTTTCTCTCTCGTCGTTTCCGCCTGACATATTGCTTTTTCCTCTTGCTCTACCAACAGCATCGATCTCATCAATGAAAATAATAGCAGGAGATTTTTCTTTTGCTTGTTTGAATAAGTCACGTACACGTGATGCACCAACTCCTACAAACATTTCTACGAAATCAGAACCTGAAAGTGAGAAGAATGGTACTTGAGCTTCACCAGCAACAGCTTTTGCCAATAAAGTTTTACCCGTTCCCGGAGGCCCTACAAGTAAAGCTCCTTTAGGGATTTTACCACCTAAATTTGTATATTTTTCTGGATTTTTAAGGAATTCAACAATTTCTTGAATTTCCTCTTTTGCACCTTCTAAACCAGCAACATCTTTAAAAGTCGTTTTGATATCTGTTTTTTCATCAAAAAGTTTAGCTTTTGATTTTCCGATATTGAAAATCTGTCCGCCTCCGCCAGCGCCTCCGCCTGACATTTTACGCATAATGAAAATCCAAACACCAATAATGATGATGATAGGAAGCAAGCTGATTAAAATATCGCTCCAGTTGTTTTTCTGCAAGAAATTGAAATCTTTTAATTTTCCTTCACCAACTGCTTTTTCAAGTTTAGTTTGAAAGATTTGATCGTTACCAATTTCAAGTGTATAGTGAGGGCCTTTATTTGGTCTTTCAAAAATATCTTTTGCTACTTTTTTATTTGCGGGATCTTTAAGTGCGGTTGCATTCAAATATACCTCGGCTTCAGCTTTATTGTAAACGATAACTTTCTCAATTTGTCCTTTTTCTAAAAGCGTATTGAATTTAGAAGAAGTCAATTGAGCAGGCTCGCTTAAGTTAGATCCTCCGGTTGCAAAACTTATAAATAAAAAAACTAAAAGTATTGCGGTATATATTAACCAAGGACTTATTTTAAATTTATTCGGATTTGGATTATTATCTTTAGCCATTAGAAAAATTTTCTTTAGTATTTGTTTTCGATTGTAGTTATTTTGGCGTCACCCCAAAGGCTCTCGATATTATAGTATTCACGAATGTGTTTCTGGAAAACATGTACCACGATATGCACATAATCCATCAGGACCCATTCTGCATTATCGGTTCCTTCTACGTGCCAAGGTTTGTCTTTTAAGTCTTTAGATACTGTTTTCTGTATAGAGTTTACTATGGCGTTAACTTGAGTGTTTGAAGTACCGTTGCAAATAACAAAATAGTCGCACACAGCTGTATCTATATCTCTTAAGTCAAGAATATCGATATCATTCCCTTTTACTTCTTCAATCCCTTTGATTATGTTCGCCAATAGAACATCATTATTAATAGTCTTTTTCGCCATGAATTATTTTTATGAATTTGTAAAGTTACCAAAATTTGTGATTATTTTTGAACCTTAACAAAATATTAAATTAAGTTAATTTAAATTATTTAGATGAAACTAATCAAACTCGATGCCATAGATTCTACAAATGACTTTCTGAAGGTATTGTCAAGCCAAGATAAACTCGAGAATTTTACAGTGGTAACGGCTGAAAATCAGACAAAAGGGAAAGGGCAAATGGGATCGAAGTGGCAGTCGGAATCGGGTAAAAACTTAATTATGAGTGCCTTGGTTAAAGATTTTGTATTTGATCATGAACAGGTTTTTAATTTAAGTTTAATTGTCTCATTGAGTGTTGTTGATGTTTTAAAATCGTTTAATATTCCTGAATTAAGCATAAAGTGGCCAAACGACATTATGTCATACAATAAAAAAATTGGTGGCATATTAATTGAAAATACCATTAAAAGTGATGGCAGAATCGTGTCAGTTGTGGGATTGGGACTAAATGTCAATCAAACTAATTTTACTGAATTGCCAAATGCCTCTTCACTGGCAGTTATTTTGGGCAACTCTATAAACAAAGATATTCTGCCGGAATTGATTATTGAAAAAATCAAAGAGAAAATCAATTCATGGGAAAATAATGCTGCTGACTTTTGGGACAAATATTTTAATACATTGTTCCGAAAAGGTGTTCCAATGCCTTTTAAAAATCTGCATCCGAATTCCTCTGGACAAAACTTTATGGGAATCATTCAAGGTGTTTCTTCGATTGGAAAATTGCAAGTTTTATTGGAAGATGATTCGGTTGCAGAATTTGAGATTAAAGAAATTCAGATGCTTTATTAAAAAGTCTCTAAGACGCTTAGATTCTAAGTTGCTAAGGTTTCTCTTATCGCAACTGTTTAGCTCGGATTGATTATTGCTTTTGGTTCTATTTTTCTGTTCCAATAAATAATATAGAATGTGCCTAAGATTGATGGTGTTATCCAGGCAATCAAACTACCAATTCCTAATCCTGCTACAATATATGCTGTTATTGAGGCGATTAATGCACCCATCATTTTTCCGATATGTTTAGAAAGCCAGTTTCTGTTGGTTTCTGAGAAGTTTTTGAAAAAGATAAAATCCTTTATGGTCATAAAAAGTCCAAATCCGCCGAAAAATGTAAATAATATTCCGTTTGCAATTGAATTTATCTGACAGTAGAAGCCAATCGAAATCATTACTACAGAAAAGAAAAGCATTGTTCCAGAAATGAGTTTGTCTAGCAAATCGGCTTTTGATTTTGTTTTGAAGCTTAAAGCTCGGTTTCCTGAAATTACTAGATAAATCGTAAATAATCCAATAAGGAATAAAAAGATGTTTTGGTGATTCGGCATCCAACAAATTGGAAGTGAAATAAGTGAACTAGTGATCATTCCGATAGAGAACAGTTTCCCCATTCGTTTATGCAGTTTTCCGCCTTTTTTGACAACGATGCTTCCAATTCCGGTAATTAACCCAATTCCTCCAAAAAATGCGTGAATGTAAATTAAAATCTTAATAGCTGGTTCCATTTTGATATGTTTAGTTTGATGATTCAAACTTCGATCAATATTTCAACGGAAAATAATTTTTGCTGCCGAACTGTGGTTTTTTGAGGATGAAGTGTTTTTTTTTTAAAGATGCTAAGGTTCTAAGATACTAAGTTGCTAAGTTTTTTCTGTAGAGGCGCATTGCAGTGCGTCTAATATTATGTTTGTCATTTCTTCTAAATAAAAATGCCCGATAATTTATCGGGCATTTCATTTATAATTCACAATTAATAATTAACCATTATTAAAGTTTGTGCATATTGTTTGCTAAAGTCTCGATGAACTTGCTGATTGGCCCTTTGATCATCATTGCCATCATAGCGTTGAATTCGCCTTCAAAAAATAATTGAACAGCACTTTCTGAGTCAGAAACACTATCAATGTTTGAAGTCAAAGTAAACGGAAGTTTATCGCTAGCAGCGCCCAAAACGATTTTGTTTGGAGCTACTTTGTCTTTCATTTTTAATTTGATTTCCGGCATCCCTTTCAATCCAAAAATAAAAGCGTCTTCGCCAGTCACTTCAAATTTAGCGATGTTGTCTGGCATTAATTTTTCGAAATTCTTTACATCAGTCAGTTGGTCAAATAAATCCTGAGCCGATTTCTGAACAGTAACTTTTGGACTTTCTAAGTTCATATTGTTTTTGTTTTTTTATTTTTAACGCAAAGGGCGCTAAGATTTTTTTAATATACTAAGGTTTTATAAATAAACGCTAAGTTCACAAAGCTAAAACTTTAGATGAATTCTAAAGGAGCAACTTTTTGAAAATCTAAAATCTAAAATTTAGTCCTGTCCCCAAGTCGATGGACTCGCGTTCCATTCTAATAAAGTCGATTGTTGATCTTCGGTGATATATTGTTTTTGAACCGCTAAGCTTAAAAGATTTTCGTAGTTGCTCAAAGTGAATAAATCAATATTAGCTTCTTTGAAATTTTCTTCGGCAACACCAAAGCCATAGGTGAAAATCGCAGCCATGCCTTTTATATTTGCACCTTCGCTTCTTAAAGCTTCCACAGCCATTAAACTGCTTTTTCCAGTACTAATCAAATCTTCGACAACTACAACATTTTGACCTTTTTGTAAAAAACCTTCCACCTGGTTTTGTCTGCCGTGTTTTTTAGGCTCCGGGCGTACATAAACGAAAGGAAGTCCTAAACTTTCGGCAACCAAAATTCCAACGCCAATCGCTCCAGTAGCAACACCAGCAATCACATCAGGTTTTCCAAATTGTTTTTCAATGTTTTTAGCAAATTCATCACGAACATAGTTTCTGATGCTCGGAAATGAAAGAATTAACCTATTATCACAGTAAATAGGAGATTTCCAACCAGAAGCCCACGTAAAAGGATTTTCGGGATTCAATTTAATTGCATTTATTTGCAAAAGCAATTCGGCTGTTTTTTCGGCAGTATCTTTATTAAAAATCATAGTACAAATGTATAAAGTTTTTGTAAACGACAAACCACTTTTTTTGACAAATGAAATCTCGAAGGAAACAGATTTCCAATTGTTCTTGTTGGAGAGTATTGATATCGAACAGCTTATTATAAAAATTTTTCAAAATAAAATTCAAAAAGCGATTCTATATCATCCCGACGAAAGTGAAATGATGAAAACCCTGAAGGCCAAAATTCCGGTGAATAAAGCGGGCGGAGGCTTTGTCTACAATAAGAAAGGCGAAGTCTTGTTTATCTTTAGAAACGGAAAATGGGACCTGCCAAAAGGCGGTATCGAGAAAGGGGAAGACATCGAGGCGACGGCTATGCGTGAGGTAGAGGAGGAGACAGGAGTAAACAAGCTTCGTATTACGAATAAACTTCAAAAAACCTATCATATCTTTAAACGCAACGGAAAATACAAGCTCAAAATCACGCACTGGTTCGAAATGCAATCTGATTTTGAAGGAACTCCACACGGACAATTAGAAGAAGGAATCGAAAAAGTTGCCTGGTTAAATCCAGAACAAATCAAAGAAGCGCTTAAAAATTCTTACGAAAACATTAAATTATTGTTTGAAGAAGAAAAAAAAGTTCCTGTAGATTTAAAGACAAAAAAAGAAAACTTAGAATCTTAGTAACTTAGCACCTCAGCATCTTTAAAATAATGGCGTGCCAGCAATAAAAAAAAAGACCCAATCAACTTTGCGTTCATTGGGTCTTTTTTTTATTGCTGTCGGGCTATCCGCGCTACTTCGGTAGCTTGCTTCTATCCCTCACGCGGAGCTTCACTTTGTCTTTAATTTTGTTTCAGGTTTTAAGTTTCGAGTTTCAGGTTTCAAGTTTTTCGCTAGCGCGAGCGTCCCGCTCATGATTACTTTTTTAAATTTTTATTGAATTGATTTTGATTTCGTTCACGAGCGGGACGCTCGCGCTAGCTGGGGGTTTCAAATCCAATCTATTGTTCTTTTTTAGTTAATATCTTGTTTAGTATTAAAGAAGATAGAAAACCAAAGAAAGCGATTAAAATTAAAAGTAAACTTCTTAATGGTTTTTCGTTAAAAGCCTCAAATGGAAAAACAGCGACCAAAAAGAAAAGTATTAATGCGACCCAATAAATATTCTTTTTAAAAAATGCTAAATAAAAATTAAATAAAAGAATAGCGAGATTGAAAAAAATTCCAGTGAAAAAAATCGTTAATCCAAACCCAACAGATTTGTGTGGTATTGGATAAAGTCGGACAATTGCCTTATATGTTATCACCGATAGAATGAATTGAATAAAAGAAATGAATATTGGTTTTAGGATTTTGTTTGTCATTGTCGCTCTTTCATTAATTTGAATATACATTTTTAATATAATTGAATTTTATGCGTTGATTAGCACAATGTTTACACTAGTTGACGATTTGTTTATTGGTAGGGATTGTAAATTAGCGTAGTCGAGCTAAAAAAATGTGAAAGTTCTATATGCGATCTTAGCGTTTGCTCAACTCAATCTAAATTAAAAAACCACAATCCCGATAGCTATCGGGATTGTGGTTTAAAAAAATCTATAAAACCCTATAAACAGGATACTGCAAATGCGCCTTCTCATAATAAACAGAATGTTTGTAAATCCAGTTTAACTGCGCTTCAGCATTTTTAGCAAACTCGCGGTCGTTTTGTTTTTTGGTTTCCAATTCTGCTTTTAAAGCTGGATTATCTTTTAAAAGTTGTCCAGCGGTATCTTCAAAAATATATTCAGAGTAATGTTCCTTTTGCTGTAAAATTGGGTCGAAGAAATTCCAGTTAAAAAACGAATCAACACCTTCTGGTTCAAAAGCTTCAATTAAATATTTTACCCCTTTTTGACTTGTTGGAACATAATAATCTCCTTTTGCGAAAGCTATTTTAACCATTTTAGAAGTTACAGTTGTGTTTCTGTGCAAGTAATGTCCTTCGTAAGCAGATGGAACAGTTTTAAAATCGGCAATTCTGTAACTTTCGACTTCTATAATCGTGTCGTTTTTAATTTGTCTGAATGAGATATTATTGTTTTTCAAAAGGTCAACGATATTCCAATATCCTCTTGGAATGATATAAGCAGACGGAATAACAACATCTTTCAGTGATTTGAATTCCTTGATGTACGGAACGTCTTTTTTATAAGGTTTTCTTCGGTCGTAATACAAACGATCGCCTGTTGTGGCTTCGCTTTTTTTGTATGAAGCTTCATATCCTAAAAACGAAAAAGTAGTCGCTTTTGTGCTGTCTAATTGCCATTGCAAAGTGTATTTTTTCTTTGGCTGATATTGTTCTAAATTCTTTACTCTTAAATCTTTTATTTTTTGATAATTCGCATCGGTAAAATCCAAAGTCGATTTCATGTATTCATACGTCATTTTTACGCGCTCGGCATATTTTTTCAGCATGTGCGTTTCCACCACAAAACCAATTGTGTTGAACAAAGAAGTATAACCCGTCGTGTAGCGCGGACTGTCGACAAACTGCCCGAAACCTTTATCTGGAGTATCTTTAAACGAATCAACGTACGGAGTAGTTTCGATTTTCTTTTTCTGAAGATCTTTTACCAAAGCTGGCATCATTTCATCGTTCATAAAATCGCCCAAAACTTTCCCCAGTTTGTTATGTTCCGTCATAATATAAGTCAGTTTGTATTGATAATCAGAACCATTGCTCACGTGATTGTCGATAAAAACATCTGCATTTATTTTCTGGAAAATTTCGACAAAACTTTTTGTATTTCGAGTGTCCGATTTCATTAAATCTCGATTCAAATCGTAATTTCGAGCATTTCCTCTAAAACCATAAATTTCCGGTCCGTCTTGATTGGCGCGCGTTGTAGAATTTCTATTCAAAGCACCGCCAATATTATAAACTGGAATCGTAACCAAAACAGTATTTTTTGGCGCTTTCATCTTTCCCGTTGCTAAATCTCTGTAAAATTGCATTGTAGCGTCGATTCCGTCTGGTTCTCCCGCATGGATTCCGTTATTGACAAATAAAACAGCTTTGGTTTTCTGAATTTTATCAAAATCAAATACTGCGTCAGGATTAAACGTAATCATGTGCAAAGGTTCTCCAGAATCTGTCAAACCCATTTCTTTCATTTGAATGGTCGGAAAATCATTTGCTAGCATCTTAAAATAAGCAATAGTCTCTTGATATGATGCCGATTGATTTCCGTTTCCTTTCTCAAAAAACGTATCGTATTTTTTGTTGTTTTGAGCGAAAAGAGTGATAGTGAAAAGTGAAAAGAGAAATGTAATGCGTTTCATGATTTGGTTTTTAATAGGATTCAAATATATGATTTAGTTTTATTTGTTTCAAGTCTCAAGTTTCAGGTTAACGAACTTTGCGGGTATTAATCTCCCGCAGATTTGCAGATAGCGCGGATTTTTTATTTATTTAAAATTTATCTGCTCAATCTGCAAAATCTGCGAGAGAATAAATCTTTATTACTCTTCCGATTTTCTTTGTGTCATTGCGCTTCATAAACTTGAAACAAAGAAAACCTGAAACTTGAAACCTTTTAATTACTTTTGCAGCATGAAAAAACACCATTCCAACGATATACTTTCGAATTTAGGGATTGAGAGCCTGAACGAAATGCAGGAAATGGCACATGATGCTATTTTAAACGAAAACAATACGTTATTACTTTCTCCAACAGGTTCTGGAAAGACGTTAGCTTTTTTGCTTCCAATTTTAGAATTGTTGCAACCTGAGATTTTATCAGTGCAATGTTTGATTTTAGTTCCGTCGCGCGAGCTTGGATTGCAGATTGAACAGGTTTGGAAAAAAATGGGAACGCAGTACAAAGTTAATATTTGTTATGGCGGACATTCGATTGATACTGAAATTAAGAATTTAAGCAATCCGCCAGCAGTTTTGATTGGAACTCCGGGAAGAATTGCCGATCATATTGATAGAGAAACGTTCAGAACAGATAAAATTCAGACGCTGATTTTAGATGAGTTCGATAAATCTTTGCAATTGGGCTTTCATGAGCAAATGTCTTTTATTATTGCAAGATTGCCGAAAATCAATAAAAGAGTCTTGGTTTCAGCAACTTCAGATATTGAAATTCCGAAATATACTAAAGTTGTAAATCCTGTTGTTTTGGATTTTATTCCTGAAGAAGAGGAAAAAACAAATCTTTCGATGAAAATGGTGATTTCACCAGCAAAAGATAAATTACAAAGTTTATTTAATTTGATTTGTTCGTTAAAATCAGAATCGGCTATTATTTTTTGTAATCATAGAGATGCCGCGGAACGAATTAGCGACACTTTGAATGAAAAAGGCATTTATTCTGTTTATTATCATGGTGGAATGGATCAGGACGAACGAGAGCGCGCTTTGATTCAGTTTAGAAACGGAAGCATCAGTTATTTGGTGACAACTGATTTGGCTGCACGTGGATTGGATATTCCAGAAATGAAACACGTTATCCATTACCATTTGCCATTAAAAGAAGACGAATTCACACATAGAAATGGGCGTACGGCTCGTATGCAGGCAACTGGAACGGCTTATGTAATTATTCACGAAAGTGAAAAACAATTGGATTATATTGATTACGAAATGGAAGTTTTGGACGTTGAAGGAAAAGCTTCGTTGCCAAAACCACCGCAATTTCAAACAATCTATATCAGTGGCGGAAAGAAAACAAAACTGAATAAATTTGACATCGTGGGTTTCTTTTCTCAAAAAGGAAAACTGGAAAAAGATGATTTGGGATTGATCGAAGTAAAAGATTTTGTTTCGTTTGCGGCGGTAAAATTCAATAAAGTAAAAGATCTTTTGAAGAATATTAAAGACGAAAAAATGAAAGGCAAAAAGTTTAAAATTGAAGTTGCCCGCAATGTCGTGAAGAAGGAAGAAGATAAAAACAAGAAATATTAGTATGAGGAAAAATAGGACAGGTGTGTAAAATTTGTCTTATTATGTTGTTTGTCAGTGTTTTGTAAAATTTGAATTAAGTTTTACAATTTTGTGTTAAAAAAATAATGATTTGATAGCGATTTTTTCATTATTTCTATGTTTTTTTGCTACAGTAAAATTGTAAACCCCAAATCTGTTATGAAAAACATTATTACCGTTGCTGCTTTGTTTTTAAGTTTTGTTTCATTTGCACAAATTAAAGTTCTTGAAACAGTTCCAGTTGAAAAATTAGGAAAAGTAAATAACAATTACATTCAAAAAATTGGAGACGAGTACACAGTGTATTACACTAGTATTCAAAACGATGACGATTCTTCATCTTTGAGAAAATTTTCATTCAAAAATGTGAATAACGATTACGCAAATCTTTACACTATCATTATGAATGGTTTTGGAGCAAATCCATTGTATGATATTAAATTAGAATTGCCAAACAACTATATCTGGTTACACTACGTAGGAAGTGTTATTCCTGAGAAAGCTACAGTTCAGTTTATGGTTTCAAGCAAAGAAGCAACTTCTGCAACAAGCAGCGTTTCGGAGCCATTTGTAAGAGATCAAATTAGTAAATTATTCCAGAAGTAATTTTTTTAAGGTTCAAAGTTACAAAGTTACAAAGGGACAGAGTTTTTTAAACCTTTGTTACTTATTGACATAAAAAAAGCTGTTCATAATTGAACAGCTTTTTTGTTTAAATTGAGGTTTTAAGTGAAATACCTTTGTCCCTATGTAACTTTGTCTCTTTGTTACTAAAAACAACTATATTTTCTTGACATACTGCGTGATAATCACAATCTGTTGACCATCAACTTTTCCTTCAATATATTCAGCATTTTCGTGGTCTAAGCGAATGTTTCTAACAGCAGTTCCTTGTTTGGCAACCATGCTTGATCCTTTTACTTTTAAATCTTTGATTAAAACTACAGAATCTCCGTGTTGTAAAACCACTCCGTTGCTATCGCGGTGAACGAGCTTGTTTTCGTCGTCTTCGCCTTCGCCAGTTGCTTTTGCCCATTCTAGCGTATCTTCGTCTAGGTACATCATGTCAAGTAATTCCTGAGGCCATCCTGCAGCGCGCAATCTGCTTAACATTCTCCATGCTACCACTTGAACTGGAATATTTTCATTCCACATACTGTCGTTAAGGCATCTCCAGTGATTTACATTTACGTTGTCTGGATTTTCAATCTGATCAATACAAGTGTTACAGGCAAATACAGCTTCATCAATTCCGCCTTTTCTTGTTGGCAGGACTTGATAAGCTTTTAAATTCTCTTCATTTCCGCAAAGTTCACATTTAGATCCGCTACGTTTGCTTAATTCTCTCTCGATGCTCATTATTTCTCGTTTATTTTAAAAATGCGAAATTACTTATAATTTGCTTCGCTTACAAATATTAAATTTTAAAGATTGATAACTAATTTTATTTCTTAACCCTTACAGCGTCTGGAACCAGCATTTCGTATTCACCTCCATGGCGCAATACATCGCGTACAATACTAGAACTGATAAATGAAGTACTAGCTGCAGTCAATAAAAATACGGTTTCGATTTTTGAAAGTTTTCTGTTGGTGTGCGCAATTGCTTTTTCGAATTCGAAATCGGCAGGATTTCTAAGACCTCTTAGAATAAAATTCGCTTTTTCTTTTTTCGCCAAATCGATTGTTAATCCTTCATAAGTAATAACCGAAACTTTTGGCTCGTCCTTAAAAGTTTCTTCAATAAAACGTTTCCTTTCTTCTAATGAAAACATGTATTTTTTTTCGGCATTGACACCAATAGCAATTACAATTTCATCAAACAAAGGAATTCCTCTTTTGATGATGTCTTCGTGTCCTAAAGTAATTGGGTCAAAGGATCCTGGGAATATGGCTTTTCGCATTTTTTTTGAGGTTCTAAGGTTCTGAGTGGCTAAGGTACTAAGGTTTTTATTTAATGGAAGAGGCTTCGACTTCGCTCAGCCTGACAATATGCGCTTGAAAAAAGAAGATGCTAAGATCTTAGAACCTTAGCATCTTAGTATCTTAGCACCTTTAAGAGAGCGCTAGCTCTATTGCATTTGTAAATAATTCTTCAAGAGAAATTCCCGCTGCTTTTGCTTGTTGTGGGATCAAACTTTCGGTTGTTAAACCTGGAATTGTATTCATTTCAAGCATAAATGGTTCGTTGTTCACAATAATGAACTCGCTTCTTGAGAAACCTTTCATTTTTAAAACTTCGTAGGCACGTTTTGCTGTTTCTCCAACTTTTTGTGTCAGTTCATCAGAGATTCTCGCTGGTGTGATTTCTTGTGATTTTCCTTCGTATTTTGCTTCGTAATCGAAGAAATCATTGTCTGATACAATTTCTGTAATTGGCAATACTTTTATTTCTCCTTTGTAATTGATTACGCCAACTGAAACCTCAGTTCCATCAAGGAAACTTTCTATGATAATTTCGTTGTCTTCTTTGTAAGCGACTTCAATTGCAATTGGAAGTTCAGCTTCAGATTTTACTTTTGAGATTCCGAAACTAGAACCTGCTTTATTTGGTTTTACGAAGCATGGTAAGCCTACTTTTTTAACGATTTCGGCTGTGTTAATTTCGTCTCCTTTGTTTAGGTAATATGAAATTGCCGTTTTGATTCCGTATGGTTTTAAAACGGATAACAAATCTCTTTTGTTGAAAGTCAAAGCCGATTGGTAATAATCGCAAGATGATTGTGGCAGGCCAATTAAATCAAAATAAGCTTGCATTAATCCATCTTCTCCTGGGGTTCCGTGGATGGCATTGAAAACACAGTCAAAAGTGATTTTTTCGCCATTTACAGTTACTGAGAAATCATTTCTGTCAATTGGGAATTCGGCGTCGTTTGCATCTACATAAACCCATTTTTCTTTGAAAATATGAATTCGGAATCCGTTGTATTTTGTTTTGTCAAGATATTGATATACAACGTTTCCGCTGATAAGCGAAATTTTGTATTCGCTTGAATATCCGCCCATGATAATGGCAATGTTTTTCATTGACTTTCTATTTATTTGTTTAATCGTTAATTTGTTTAATCGAGATTTTCTTTTGAAACCGAGTGCCCTAGCCCTGATGGGAGCGGCATCCTTTTGTGCCGGGGTTCGGCGCAAAAGATACAGCGGACAGCAGGAAACAGCTCCTAAAAATTGAAATTTTAAATTCTAAAATACCAAATTCCGAAGATTTTAGTTTTTAATAGAAATAACAATCGCAGAGCATTTTTGTTTTAAACAAAATTATCATTTTTTTTGAAATGAAATACTTTATCTTTGCGTTCATCTAAAAATTAATTTATGAGTTTACGTAAGTATTTAACTAGCCGCGTATTTTTTTTACAATTGTTAAGTGCTGCAGCTATCATTGCAGTTTTGGGTTATTTGTTTATGCATTGGTTGACTTTTACAACTGATCATGGGCATGAAATTGCGGTTCCAAATTTATCTAAATTGACAGAAGAGCAAGTTGAGGACAAACTTGATGAACTGGATTTAGATTATGTGCTTTTGGACAGTGTTGATTACCGAAGTGAATATCCGAAATTTAGTGTTGTCGAGCAAGATCCGTTGCCGGGAACGATGGTTAAAGTAGGTAGAAAAATATATATCAAAATTAATGCATCGGGATTTTCATCTGTTAAGATTCCTGATTTAATTGAAAAAACATATCGTGAAGCAGTTCCAACATTGAAAGCTTTAGGGCTTGAGCCAGGAACTATTACTTATATTCCGAATCTTGGAAAAGATATGGTTTTGGAAATGCGTTACAAAGGAAGAAATTTAAAAGTAGGAGACCGTGTTTTGAAAGCGTCTAAAATTGATTTGGTTTTAGGAGATGGAAAAGCGAGTTATGTAGATGATAGTCAGGCAGACAGTACTGCAACTGCACCTGTAGAAACCCCACAAGATGAACAATAATATTGAAGAAAACTTAGATCTGGAAGACGAATTATTCGAACATTACAGATTTGAAGTGCCTAAAGGTCAAGCGTTTTTGCGTATTGACAAATATTTAATGTATTTGATTCCGAATGCCACGCGAAATAAAATTCAGAATGCGGCAACAAATGGGAATATTTTTGTGAATGATATTCCGGTAAAATCAAATTATAAAGTAAAACCTTTTGATGTGATAACAGTGATGTTGTCGCATCCTCCATTTGAAAATAGGGTGGATCCTGAGGATATTCCACTGGATATCGTTTATGAAGATGATGCACTTTTGCTGATCAATAAACCACCCGGATTGGTTGTACACCCAGGTCATGGCAATTATACCGGAACTTTGGTGAATGCGTTGGCATTTCATTTTGAAAATCTGCCAATGAACAGCAGTGAGCGCCCTGGATTGGTTCACAGAATTGACAAAGATACTTCTGGACTTTTGGTTGTGGCGAAAACGGAAGCAGCAATGACACATTTAGCGAAACAATTTGAAGCTAAAACGACAGAACGCGAGTATATTGCTCTAGTTTGGGGAAATGTCGTTGCAGATAGTGGTACAATTGAAGGAAACTTAGCAAGGCATTTAAAAGACCGCATGCAAATGGCTGTTTTTGATGATCCTGAAATTGGAAAACCAGCTATTACGCATTATAAAGTTTTGGAACGTTTTGGTTACGTGACCTTGGTTTCGTGCAAACTGGAAACAGGAAGAACACACCAGATTCGTGCGCACATGAAACATATTGGGCATCCGTTATTTAATGATGAGCGTTACGGCGGCCATTTGATTTTGAAAGGAACAACGTTTACAAAATACAAACAGTTTATTGAAAATTGTTTTAAAGCGTTGCCGCGTCAGGCACTGCATGCTAAAACGCTTGGTTTTGTTCATCCAAACACAGGTGAAATGATGCGTTTTGATACTGAACTTCCTCAAGATTTTAAGGATTGTATCGAGAAATGGCAAAATTATGTGAAATCGCACAATACTGAGGAGGAGAACTGAATTAGATAATGTGTCAATTAGAAAATTAGATAATTTCTTTTAATGAAAAAACAAAAAGCTCCTGATGGAGCTTTTTGTTTTTTTTAAGATATTTTTATAATCAATTTGATATTCCGTAGAGGACGCACCACAGTGCGTCTAACATATTGTGGATATTCGTTGCGTAGGCGCACTGCAGTGCGCCTCTACAGATGTGCTTTGTGTTATAATTGCGATATTATCGAATTGCCAAATTATCTAATTTTCTAATTGCCCAATTATTTTATTTGTCCTGTTGAACCTGTTGCTGATGGCAGAAGTTCAAATACTGAAGTAGGAGCTAATCCAGATTCGATACGATGTAAAACGTACAGTATAGATACATTTGTTTCTTGTTTTATCGTATTGATAAGCTGAATTACCAAATCTACATTTTCATCGTCTAAACCTTCTACAGGTTCATCTAAAATTAATAATGGCGGATGTTTTAAAACGGCACGAACGATTAACCCAACTCTTTGTTGTCCGATAGAAAGATCGATGAAACGCTTTTTTCTTAGATGTGTCATTTCAATCACTTCCAGCCATTGTGTTACGATATTTTTTTGATGTGTTGTAGGTTCTGTATACAGCCCAATCTGGTCAAAGAAACCTGATAGAATCATTTGTTCTAAAGTATGACCTTTTTGAAACAAATCCATCATTGCGGTGGTGTAAATACCGATTTGTTTCTTGATGTCCCAAACGCTTTCTCCAGTTCCTTTTTTTCTTCCGAATAAAAATAAATCTTGTCCAAAGCCTTTTGGATTATCGCCCGTAATTAAAGATAAAATGGTGCTTTTTCCCGAGCCGTTTGGCCCGATTAGTTGCCAAAATTCGCCTTGTTTTATTGTCCATGAAATATTATCGAGAATCTTTCTTTCGTCATAGCTTACAGAAACATTTTCCAGTCTTATTAATTCATTTTCAGGAAAAGTATGAACTTCTGTTGCTTTTGGAATTGCAGTTGTGTTTAAGGTCTTGAAATGATTTTCGTTTTTTACAAATGGATGGAGTTCAAAAGTATTGTCTTTGATTTGAGCTTTGTTTGGAACAAATTCAAGTACATCAACAGTACGATTTAAGAGCTGGATAATTGCAATGTTATTTGTGAGATCTTTTAAAGAATCAGCTAAAACGACTCTCGAAGCCTGATCTAAATGATCAAAAGGATTGTCGAAAATGATAAAATCTGGCTTTTGATTGATGCAGTATTTTAAAAACTCTTTTTTGCGTTCGCCAGACGAAAAAGTTCGAAGTTGTCTGTGCGACTCTGGTGAAGCTTCTACGCTGTCATATTGGAACTCTTTTTCAATGAATTTTTCGATCGCGATATCAGAAAACAGTATTCCTTTTTGAGTATTAAAAACAGCTAATTCTCCAGTTGCTTCGCCATTTAATATGTTGTCGATTAGTTTTTTTTTATTTACCTGATTTGATAAAAGTATATCCCAGTGTTGCATTATAAATTCTTAAAATAATTATTCTATTTTTTTTGTTGCCATTTCGCGATCATTTCTTGACCATTCGCTCCATGAACCAACGTAAAGTTTCGGAATCGGAATTCCTGCGTAATCCATTGCCAATAGGGTGTGACAGGCCGTTACACCTGAGCCACAGTGCACAATTACATTTTCTGGATTGATATTGCCTAAAATGGCTGTATATTTTTCATTTAAATCCTCTCGTGATTTGTAAAATCCGTTTTCATCTAAATTTTCACTAAACGGAACATTGATTGCGCCAGGAATATGCCCAGCAATTAAATCCAGCGGTTCTGTCAAACCATCAAATCGATTTTTATCTCTAACATCGATTACGATGTTTTGATCGTTTTTACGTGCTTTTTCGACCTCTTCAATATCGGCGACAGCTAATTTCCAATTTGAAACAGGATAATTGCTTTTTTCAAATTGTTCTATTTCTGAATTTACAGGAAACCCAGCTTTGATAGCTTCCTGCAAACCACCGTTTAAAACCTGAATTTTTTCATGTCCAATTGATTTCAGCATCCACCAAAATCTCGAAGCCGCATTTGAGCCGTTTTTGTCGTCATAAATTATGATATGGCTTTCTGGTGAAATTCCTGTTTTAGAAAGTACATCGGAGAATTTTTCTAAAGAAGGAAGTGGATGCCTTCCACCATTTTTCGGGTTGCAGTCAACTGTTGCCAAATCTTTGTTCAAATCAACGTAGCGAGCACTTTTTAAATGCTCTTTTTCGTAATTTTCTTGAGCATTTAATCCTGCTCTTGCGTCGATTAAAACAATGGCTTTTGAATGTGACAATTGAATTAATTCTTGAGGATCAATAAGAGATGACAATTTAGACATTTTGAAGAAGTTTATTTTTTTGATTTTCCAAATACCTGTAAAGCATTCAAAATTAATTTGTTTTGATTTTCGTTCTCAAAAGTGTATGACAAACTTTTATTCGTTCCGTGTTCATAATCAATATCATTATGCCCCATGTTTACATAAAGCATTTTGTATTTTTTATTAGTCCAAACAACAGGGTAATACCCGCTGTGCCAAATTTCATGTGCTTTTGGCCCAGTTCCTAATGGAAAACTGCTCTCATCGATCACCAGAAGGATTTTTATGTCTGGATTTTTTGTCAAATCATTGCTCCATCGGTACCATTCATTCGGTTGTGATTTAAAGGTTTTTGGGATATTTTTAGTGATTGGATCTTGATTCTCAACTCTCAAAATGGCTGATGTTGGTCGCCAAGTATTGCTTCCGTATTCACCAGAACCTAAAAACGTATTATGATACCAGTCCCAGTTTTGCGCATACGAAGAATCATTCAAAGCAAAGGCTGAAAAGTGAAATCCAATAAAACCGCCTCCATTTTCCATATATTTTTGGAAGGCTTCGCGTTGCGCTGGAGTTTCTGGTCGAGTGTCTAAAAACAATACAACTTGATATTTTGCTAAAAATTTTGCATTCAAATTGTCCCAATTGCTTGTAGAATCGTATTCAAAATGATTTTCTTCTGCAACTTTTGGAAACCATTTATTGGCTTCATGCACAAAACTAATGTGTGCTTGATCATTTTTGGCAGTATAAAATGCAATTACTTTAAACTTAGTTTTTTCTTTTTTATGTTGTGAAAAGGCTGTAAAGCAAACCAACAAAAAGGCAATTAAAATATTTGTTTTAAAAACTGAATTTATTCTCTTGAAAATCTTCATATCTATTTAAAATTAGCTTGGAATTTTTTCAATTAAAATTTCATTTTCGGCACTATCAAAATAAGTACAAGTCATTTCGATAATATCGACGCGCCATTTTGCGATACCACATTGTCCGCAATGATTGCAGAAAGTCAGATAATCAGTTTCTCCGTGCTGGTGTTTTACCAAAAATTCGATAAA
The DNA here is from genome assembly GCF_000425445.1 of Flavobacterium denitrificans DSM 15936. Classification (GTDB taxonomy): domain Bacteria; phylum Bacteroidota; class Bacteroidia; order Flavobacteriales; family Flavobacteriaceae; genus Flavobacterium; species Flavobacterium denitrificans. Next base: position 483,954 of record NZ_KE384377.1, read on the forward strand.
AAGTTCTTTGTTGACAGATGAAGCAACAGAAATGGTGCTGTATTTTTCATCTGAAGAAACAGAATAATTGTTCACGCCAAAATATTCTGCATGTCCGTCATTCACGTAAGTGTCATATCCTTTTACGCCCAGAATGATTAAATCTTGTATATAATTTGGGAAATCAGCTCCGCTTTTTACTTTAGCATGTGCGTCTTTTATTTGTTCGATTGTAAACATAGTTTGTGGTTTTAAATTAGTTATTATAAAAGTTTTCGCCCAGAATTCACGAATTTTTATTTAAGAATTAATTTAAAGTAATTCGTGAATTCGTGGCTTTTAAAAATTATTCTTTCAAAAATACGATTAATGGTTTTATAAATTGGTCAAAAGATTCAATATGTGGCAAATGTCCTGTGTTTGGAATTTCAACCAGTTTTGAATTCGGAATTGCTTTTTGAGTTCGTTTTCCTAATTCGGCGTAATTTCCCATTGTTGCTTGAATGTCTTCAGAAACCAAGGGTTTTCCTAAAGCCGTTTTGTCTCTTGTTCCAATGATTAAAAGCGTAGGAACCTGAATGTTTTTGAATTCATATAAAACGGGTTGCGTAAAAATCATTTCATATAAAAGTGCCGAATTCCACGCTACTTTGTCGTAATCAGGAGCGGTTGTCCAACCTGCGCTGAGTTCAGCCCATTTTTGGTAATCGGCATTCCATTTTCCGTTGTAATAATTGGCCATTTGGTAATTTTTAATCGACTGAAAATTTTGTTTTTGCTCCGATTCGTACCACCAATCCACAGGTTTGTATGGAACGACTAATTTCCAATCTTCTAAACCAATTGGATTTTCAAGAACTAATTTTTCAGTCATTTCTGGATACATCAACGCAAATCGTGTAGCGAGCATACCACCCATTGAATGACCAAGAATAGTAGCTTTTCCAATTCCAAGATGATCCAATAATTTTTTGGTATTTTCTGCCAATTGCTGAAAAGTATATTGAAAATTATCTGGTTTTGATGATTTTCCAAAGCCAATTTGATCCGGAACAATTACACGGTAACCAGCAGCGTTTAATGCTTTTATTGTAGTTTCCCAATACGCACCATTAAAATTTTTTCCGTGAAGCAATACCACATTTTTGTTGTTATAGTTTTCAGGAACAACATCCATATAAAACATTTGCATGTATTGGCGCTGATTGCTTAATTCCAAAAATTGAACAGGAAAAGGATATTCGTAATTTGTTAAATTAATATCTAAAGGCTTGATATTGAAATCTTGAGCAGGTGCCAAAAAAGGAAATAGGAACAATAAAAGCTTTGCAATTTTCATTTTGGAGCAGATTATATGTTAAAAGCATAAAATTACCGTTAACCAATTTGAAATGCAAAGAATACTCTCTTAAAGTTATCAGAAAAAAAGCTTTTGAAATAGTTTGATAGCTTTTATTGCCAATTATCGATGATTTATTGAAATTTTATCGATTAAATGATATCGATTTTGAAAATAATGCATTTTGACGAGTAATGTAGCACTTCAGGGAGCTTCTTTTATTAACAGGAAAATTGTATGTAATTTAGTATCAGAATGTTGTTAGCTAAAAAATAGTATTATGAGAAAAGCAATACTTTTGTTCCTGCTCACAGTCCCCACATTTGCCCAAGAACTCAATACATTTGATTTCGCCGTTATAAACTCAACCTTAATTTCTGCAAATATCGATCTTGATAAAGGACGGAGTGTGGTCGCTGCCAATGAAGATCAATATTCGGCTTATTTTCAGTACGCCTTTAGTATGTGTGATGACGACATTATTTTCGGCGCTGGAATCGACAAGTCGGAAATTGATCGAACTTACATTGGCTACATCGGAAAAATTTGCGGTAAATTCAGAGCCACAATTGGAGTTGGTTATTTTGAATCGCGGAGCGGCTATGATGGAACTTTTACAGGTTTCAGTATTTCGTGGCATTTCTCTGAAAACACTTATATAGGTGGAAATCTAGAAAATCTGCATTCTACAAGTGTTGATTACGAAACCGATGAAAGTTTTGATTATTACAAAAAGTTAGTTCCGAAAGTTTTTGGAAGCTATGAAATTATTCCACATGTGATTGCTTTTGGACAATTAAGTTCAAGAGTGAATGATATTGCCCTGAAATATCAAGTTCGCCGATTTTCTGCTGGCGGGTTTTATTCAGGACATTCAGTAGGAGGAATCTTCGGAACTGTAAATGTTGGCCGATTTGCCTTTTCCTGCAGTACGACTTTTGAGAAAGTAAATTTTGGACTTAAGTTTGAATAAAAGATCCTCTATATTTTCTAACACATAGAAACATAGATTTATTTAGCGAAAAGAGTTGAGAAAGAAACTAGTTTCCAACACATAGTCCCGAAGTCTCGGGATGCATTTAAATTAGTGAAACGCCTTATTTTAAACTATAGGATCTATGATTCTATGTGTTGAAATTAATTATTGCTTGATTGTCACCACTCTTTGTGGATATGGAATATCGATTTTCGCTTCATCAAAACGTTTTTTAATGCTTTGAAGCAAATCACAATACATAACAAAACCTTCGGTAGAGTTTTTTGCCCAGGCCCACGCTTTTAAATTTACGCTAGAATCTGCCAGCGCAACAACGCGAGCCACGACTAATGGTGTGTTTTGCTTTTTGGCTTCGGCAGTTCTGGTGTCAATAAAAAATGGATGTTTGGCAATTTCATCTTGCATGATTTTTAATGCTTCTTCGATATTTGATTCATAGCCAATTCCGATTTCTATTATTTTACAGCATTTTGTGTCGTGCATATTGGTGTTTACAATAATTTGAGCGCTGATTACAGAATTAGGAATAATGATTCGGTTGTTTTCAGCATCTTTCAGAACAACTTGTCTTAAATTAATATCTTCAACTGTTCCGACAAAATTATTGATTGTGATTTTATCGTTGATTTTGAAAGGTTTGAAAATAACTAAAAATATTCCGCTAACAATATTGCTCAACGCTTGCTGAGAAGCCAAACCAGCAACGAGAGAAATAACGCCGGCGCCGGCTAAAAAGGAATGTCCGATGATTTTAAACTCGGGAATTTGGATTAGGGCAAAAGCAAATCCAAGAATGTAAATTACGGTTATGACCAAATGTTTTAAGAATCTAAAACCAGTGGCATCATATTCTTTGTCATTTAGTTTTCGGTATAAAAAATAACGAAGAATTTTATCTGTTAAAGCGCCCAAAACTATTGTAACGATAGCGATAATAACAATAAAAAATACAATTCTAAAGTCTTTTACGTAATCAATCATAAATTTTGATTTTGAGAAAAAAAATCCAAAAAACAATTTTTGAATATTGCTTTTTGGATTTTATAAAGTTAAGACAAATATTTGTTCGATTTTATAGTCCAACAAAATCATCGCTTTTTGGGAAAATGCTCAACGCTTCAATTGCTATTTCTGGCGTTGGAGAAGCTAGTTTTCTAAGTTTTGTGTCCATCCATGCGCCGTCAACGGTAATGGTTGCACAAAGTGTATCATCTTCTCTTTTAAACTCATGAATGATTGACCAGCGCGAAGCATCGGCTTTCATTTTTGATGTTTTGGTATGAATGAATATTTTGTCTGAAAGTTTTAATTCTTTTCTGAAAACACATTCTTCTCTAAATAAAACCGGTCCAAAACCTTGTGTCTGCATTACTTTCAAAGTCAAACCAAGTTCTTCGAGGATTTCAATACGATGCTGTGCACCAAAATCATAATAAGCACTGTGGCGAACGTGAAAATTTGGGTCTAAATCGGACCAGCGAAAAGAAATTTCTTTAATAAATGAAGCCATTTTGTAATTGTAATTAATGAGAAACCGAAATTACGAATAAAAAATAGACGAATAACACAAAATTACTATGCATGCATATTTTTATTGTTTTTCTTTAAGGGAAATATTTTCATTATACTCTTTCAACTAAACAGTTATAGCAACCAGGTTTTGCATTGTGAATGTGGATGTAATCTATTTTTTCGTTTTCAAAAGCCTTAAAAATCTGTTCCTTAAGATTATTTCCTTCTATTACGGTTGCTTCCTTCATAATACCGTTTTTGTCATAACCACGGAGTGAAAGTAACCTATGATTGAGCATTGTTGGTATTTCGTTGTTTTTAAATATTGGGGTGCTGGCTCTTTGTCGAATGAAAATTGGTCCGCTAGCTTGATACGGCGAGTTTGTTTTGTGATGCTGATATGGCAAGAGAATAACTTCTTCTCCTATTTCTGCATCTTCGAGACTTAATCTACAAGGAAATCCAGGAAACTTATCAACTGTCATTTTAATTGCACCAATTTTTTCTAGTTCTAAATCAGTTAATTCAAATAATCCTAAAAACTGAAGATGATTTAAAGGAAGAATTTTAAAATTTGCTTTCATATTTTTTTTTAAGCAAAAATCTTTTGTTTTAGAATATTAGAAAATCCAAATCTTGCTATTTTTGAATTATTTCTATAGATGTATGAGAATGGATTATTTTGCAAGCAGTTTTTTGATTTCAGTGGCAATGTTATCTAGATTTCCTTCAGCATTTCCTGTTGCCGTAAATTTTACAACTCCATTTTGATCGATCACGAAGTTTTTAGGAATTGAATTTGTGGCATAATCGTTCCAAATTTTTCGGTCGGCATCGATTCCGTAATTAAAATTCAGTCCGTCGCTTTTAAGTTTAATAACTTTTTTTGCCACTATTTTTTCAGCTTCTCCACTTGAAATGGCTAAAAACACAAAATTGTCGTTTTTGAATGGCTCTAGAATTTTTTCCGGAACATCATAAAATTCTTGAAGGCAAGGCGCGCACCAAGTTGCCCAAAAATTGACAAGAACCACTTTTCCTTTTAAATCGGAAAGTTTTAGTTCTTTTCCATCAACAAGTTTCAAGGTAAAATATTTGGCTTTATCGTTTACATTCAGAAGATATTCGAGATTTTCTTTTTTGGCTATTTTTTCAGGAGTTGAACTACTATTTTCTGGTTTTGCAATATCATAAATCTCGACCAAGCTTATAAACTCTTTATCTCCAATTTTATCACCAAATTTTTTTGCAAATTCATTTCTTTTTTCTTCCGAAACACCATTTGACATTGATTTTATACGCCCTTCTTTGCCATATTCTTCAAGTTGTTGCATGGTGATAATTTCATTGTTGGCTATGATTACTCTTTCAGGTTTTTTTGCGACTTTAGTTTGTGCGTAAAAGAGCGGTGTAATTAACAAAAGAGCAAAATAAATTAGTTTTTTCATGGGTTAGATTTTATAGTTTTTGATAAATATAAGAGCTTTTTGTAAGTTGATTTTTAATTGTAAGAATTCTTTAGAAAATCTTAACTATTGTTAACTGTTTAGTTTAGAGTGAAGTCGTTTTTGTTCAGAGAATTTTAGGAGAAAATCAGCGATTATTTCGGTTTCTTCAATAAGAAAGCTTGGGTTGAAATATTTAATGTAAGGAAGTAATTCATCAACTGTGAGTATTTTTACAAATTGAAACTCTTCGATTGGTTTTTTGTTGGTAAAAACAATTACGTTTTTAATCGGTACTTTTCGGTTTCCCCAATATTGCCGGGAAAAATCATGGTTTAATTTGCTTATTTGATTGTTGAAGAGCCGAAATAAAGCATAATTGGTTCTAAGGACTTGTTCAACAGGAGAGCGCAAATCGGGATTGTTTAAAGAACTGTCACTCCAGTTTTTTGTTTCGATCAGAAAAACTCCAGCGGGAGAAATCAATAGATGATCAATTTGAATCGAATGAATGCGATCGTCGTTGTTTTTATTATAGATTGGCGGATCGAAAGTGCAGCAAAAATCATTTATCAAAATGTAATCGTCGGTTAATTTTTTGAGTGTGCTTTCTACTTTTTGCTCGCCAATTGCGCCGTAAATGGTATTGCTTAGTGTTTCAATTATGTCTTTTTTCTTCTCAAAAGCTTGTAAATCATAAAAACTGCTTTCGTTTACAACATTTTGGAAATTGGCAGAAATATACTCGAATCGTTTATTTTTTCGAAAAAGCTGTTTTTTTACCTGATAATTAAAAAGAAAGATGTCGTAATGAAATTTAAGCTGTGCCGACCAAAATTTTGTGCAGATAACGAGATTGAGCCAATAGTCTTTTATTGTGGGGATAATTTTGGAATGGGTTTCCGGAAGATTTTCAATTTGGTCATTAAAATTGTCAAGTTGCTGTCTTAATTGCAGTTCGAGAACCATTTTTTTTTGTGAAATGGAAGTATTTAAATCGGATAAATCTTTTTCAAGTGCGAACTTTTCTTCTTCAATAAATAAAGTATGATTCGAAATAATTTGCTCTTCGTTGATTTGATGATTATTCCGGAAATTAATTAGTTCATTCAACGAATCAAAATGGTCAATGTTATATCTGACTAAATCAATTTGTAAAGTATTTAGACATCCGATGGTATTGTAAACTCTACACATATTCGCTCTTCATTAATTACCATGCGATATAATTTATTTAGATGTTTAGAGATTCATTTTCGATAATTCAACTTCAAGTTTATCAAAGTTTTCTTCATTTTTATCGACAACGTAGGGTTTCAGTTTTTGACATTCCTCGACGGTTTCGAAAAGCATTTTAAAAACGACTTTTGTTTTGTTTTCGTCAACCGTTTCAAAAGTTGTTAGAATTTGGAATAGTGGTTTGGAATAACGTTTCCAAGCAATAAGATTGGGTCTGTCAATTTTTATGAATTCACATTCATTGGCATAATTTCCAGCTTCAGGCCCGTGCATGATAAAGCTCCATTTGCCGCCTTCGCAAAAATTAAATTCATTGAAAGTATTGGTAAAGCCTTTTGGTCCCCACCAATTTTTCAAATGATCAGGATCACTCCAAGCTTTAAAAACCAGTTCTTGGGGAAAATTCAGAACTCGGGTTGTCACGATTTCTGATTCTGGCGTGGTTGCTGTAATTTCTGACTTCATTTTATTTTTGTTTAAGTGATTAAAAATAAAACAATTATCGCTTAATTCGGTTTTTCTTTTAAGGAATTTATTTTTTTAACAATGCTAGCGATTATTTCAAACAAGATTTTTTATTTGGTAAATAAAGAGTTTAATAAAAGATGAATTCCTTGTAATTATGTCATAATCAAAAAGTTTGTCGAAAATAATGACAGCCAAAAATAACTATGCCACACCTGTCAGACGTACAAAATGTCATGTTGTCAGATGATTTTAAAAGTTCTGACGGCAAAACTGACAATTTTATTTAGTTTTTTATAATGGCACAAAGATTGACTTATGCCACCTGAGTTATAAAATTAAATCAAAAATTAAATATATAAAAAATGGGTAAAATAATCGGAATTGACTTAGGTACGACGAACTCTTGTGTTTCTGTAATGGAAGGTAACGAAGCAGTTGTTATCCCTAACGCAGAAGGAAAAAGAACTACACCATCTATCATCGCTTTTGTTGAAGGTGGAGAAATTAAAGTAGGTGATCCTGCAAAAAGACAAGCAGTAACGAATCCTACAAAAACGATTGCTTCTATTAAACGTTTTATGGGACACACTTTTGCAGAAACTGAAGGTGAAGCAAAAAGAGTTCCTTACAAAGTAGTAAAAGGTGACAACAATACTCCACGTGTGGATATTGATGGTCGTTTATACACTGCTCAAGAATTGTCTGCAATGACACTTCAAAAAATGAAAAAAACTGCTGAAGACTATTTAGGTCAAACAGTAACTGAGGCAGTTATTACAGTTCCTGCTTACTTTAACGATGCACAACGTCAAGCTACAAAAGAAGCTGGTGAAATCGCTGGTCTTAAAGTTATGCGTATCATCAATGAGCCAACTGCTGCTGCACTTGCTTACGGATTAGATAAAAAAGGAAACGATCAAAAAATTGCTGTTTACGATTTAGGTGGAGGTACTTTTGATATCTCTGTTCTTGAATTAGGAGACGGTGTATTCGAAGTATTATCTACAAATGGTGATACTCACTTAGGAGGTGATGATTTTGACCAAGTTATTATTGACTGGTTAGCTGACGAATTCAAATCTGAAGAAGGAATTGATTTACGTTTAGATCCAATGTCATTACAGCGTTTAAAAGAAGCTGCTGAGAAAGCTAAGATTGAATTGTCATCTTCTGCTGAAACAGAAATCAACTTACCTTACGTAACTGCTACTGCTTCTGGACCAAAACACTTAGTGAAAAAATTATCTAGAGCTAAATTTGAGCAATTATCTGATACTTTAGTAAAACGTTCTATGGAGCCAGTTGCTAAAGCATTAAAAGATGCAGGTTTATCTACATCTGATATCGACGAAGTAATCCTTGTAGGAGGTTCTACTCGTATGCCAAGAATCGCTGACGAAGTGGAGAAATTCTTCGGTAAAAAAGCTTCTAAAGGAGTTAACCCTGATGAGGTTGTTGCTATTGGAGCTGCTATTCAAGGTGGAGTTTTATCTGGAGATGTAAAAGATGTATTGTTACTTGACGTAACACCTCTTTCTTTAGGTATCGAAACTATGGGTGGTGTATTGACTAAATTAATCGAGTCTAACACAACTATCCCAACTAAAAAATCTCAAGTATTCTCTACTGCTGCTGATTCTCAACCATCTGTTGAAATCCACGTATTACAAGGAGAAAGAGCTATGGCTGCTGATAACAAAACTATCGGTCGTTTCCACTTAGATGGTATTCCACCAGCACCAAGAGGAGTTCCTCAAATCGAAGTAACTTTCGATATCGATGCTAATGGTATCATCAAAGTTTCTGCAACTGATAAAGGAACTGGAAAATCTCACGATATCCGTATCGAAGCTTCTTCTGGATTAACAGCTGAAGAAATCGAAAAAATGAAAAAAGATGCTGAAGCTAACGCTGATGCTGACAGAATTGCAAAAGAAAGAGCTGAGAAATTGAACGAAGCTGACAGTACTATTTTCCAAACTGAATCTCAATTGAAAGAGTTAGGAGATAAATTGACAGACGATCAAAAAACAGCTATCGAATATGCTTTAACTGAATTGAGAATGGCTCACCAATCTCAAGATCTTGATGCAATCCAAAAAGGATTAGACAATGTAAATGCAGCTTGGAAAACAGCTACAGAAGCAATGTACGCTCAAGGTGGTGAAGGTCAACAAGCTGCTCCACAACAAGAGCAGTCTTCTGGAGATAACGTTGAAGACGTTGAATTCGAAGAAGTAAAATAATTCTTTAGCATTAAGTAATTAGTACAAAGTATTAAGATAGAAAACCGAGTCAGAAATGGCTCGGTTTTTTTGTTTATAGGTTTTTCACAAACTGACAATTGTCATTTCCCATTCCAAATCTTTTTCGTAATATTACTATTGTAAATTTTCATGAATGAGAAAGATAAAATACAAGAAAGGGCGTAAACTGCAACATACTAGTTTAGAGTATACAGGATCTCACAAAGATTTTCAGACAGAGATGCAACTTTTTGTATATAATGATACTGAGATTACAGAATATGAAAAGTTTAATCCTTTGGCTTTAAATTCTTGTTTTGATTATTCTAAAAACAATTGGCTTAACATCCACGGATTAAATGATATTAATCTTATCAAAATGATTGGTGCACATTTTGCACTTGACGATTTTTTGTTGGCAGATATTTTAAACACTACTAAAAGAACGAAACTTGAAGAACAACAAGACGTTTTATTTTTCAATATAAAATCACTTTTACCGTCAGAGTCATCCGACGATCTAAAAGTGGAACAACTTAGTTTTATTTTGAAAGATGGGATTTTGATTTCCTTTCAGGAAAAACGAAGCGATTTCTTTACTCACATCCGCGAGCGTCTGCGTACCCATGCAGGAATCGTAAGAACCAAAAAAGTCGATTATCTTCTTTATCTGTTGTTAGATGCCGTGATGGAAAACTTTTACATTACGATAGAAGACGAAGAAAATAACATTGAAGAACTGATTAATTTGACCAAAAAAGGCGCTGATCCTGTTATTTTGGAAAAGATTGAAAACCATCGTGATAATTTTAATTTTTTAAAACGTTCTATTGTGCCTCTTCGTGATTCGTTATACTATCTGAAAACGATTAAAGACGACGAGACAAATGGATTAATTCAAAAGGACACTTTTAATTTCTTTATCAGATTGCATCAAAAGAGCTTGGAACTTTTAGAACAAATAGAATCGGATATGAGTTCATTGGAAAGTGCTTCCAATTTTTATTTTTCGGAACAAAGCCGAAAAATGAACGAAATTATGAAAACGCTGACGATAATTTCAGCCATATTTATTCCGCTCACCTTCATAGTTGGAGTTTACGGAATGAATTTTGAAAATATGCCTGAACTAAAGACGCAAAACGGCTATTTTATTGTAATGGGCGTGATGCTTTTATTAGTTGTTGCCTTGATTGTTTATTTTAAAAAAAGACGTTGGTTTTAATGCCAATTAGTAAAAATAGCTGCAAATTAAAAATATAAATTATGAGCAAAGCAATATATATTGCCACGAGTGATCACAATAGCGGAAAATCGATTGTTACGCTAGGAGTGATGAGCATTTTGATTGGTAAAACGGCTAAAGTGGGATATTTTAGGCCAATAATTGAAGATTTTGTAGATGGTGAAAAAGATAATCATATTGAGACTGTTTTGTCCTTTTTTAACCTCGATATTAAGTTTGAAGATGCTTATGCAATAACAAAAAGCAAACTGATCAAGAAGAAAAATAAAGGCAAAATAGGTGAGGTTTTAGATCTGATTATCGAAAAATATAAAAAACTCGAAGACCGTTTTGATTTTGTTTTGGTCGAAGGAACGAGCTTTACTGGCGAAGGAACTTCAATAGAATTGGATCTGAATGTTTTAATTGCCAAAAATCTTGGAATTCCAACCATCATTATTGGCTCAGGTGTTGGAAAGACTTTAGAAGAATTGGTTGATAGTTTGTATTTGGTATACGATTCGTTCAAAGTAAAAGAGGTTGAGGTTTTGTCGGTCTTTGCAAATAAAGTGCAGCCTGAGAATATTAAATTGGTAACTAAAAGTCTTCAAAAAAGTTTGCCACCAAGTGTTTTGATTAATACAATTCCGCTTATTTCAAGCTTGAACAATCCTACCATGCAAGAAATTGTAAATGCGCTTAATGCCAAAGTCTTGTTTGGAGAAAATTATCTTAATAATGAAATAGGACATTATAGCGTTGGTGCGATGCAATTGCATAATTATCTAGTGCATTTGAATAATAATGCTCTTGTGATTACGCCTGGAGATCGTTCAGATATTATTTTAGGTGCTTTACAAGCTAATGAATCAGCAAATTACCCTACGATTTCGGGAATTATTCTAACTGGAAATATTGTTCCTGAAGAAAGCATTTTGAAGTTGATAGAAGGACTTTCTGCTGTTGTTCCAATTATTGCTGTTGACGGCGGAACGTATAATATTACCAATAAAATAGGTTCTATAAAATCTGAAATCTATGCGACAAATACGCATAAGATTGAAACGTCAATAAATACATTCGAAAAATATGTTCAAATTGAAGCTTTGTCTGAACGCGTAATTACTTTTGAACCAGAAGGAATGACACCAAAAATGTTTCAGTACAACATGGTTAAAAGAGCTAAACAGCACCGAAAACATATTGTTTTGCCAGAAGGGAATGATGATCGAATAATTTTGGCAGCATCACGATTAATGGATATGGATGTGGTTGATATTTCAATCATTGGAGATAAAAAACAAATTGAAAGCAAAGTTGTCGAACTCGGAGTTACTTTGGATTTTTCAAAAGTAAATATCATTAATCCAAAAAAATCACCTTTATACGAGGATTATGCCAATACATATTATGAGCTAAGAAAAGCAAAAAATGTAAGCATTACCATGGCAAGAGATTTAATGGAGGATGTTTCTTATTTCGGAACTATGATGGTATACAAAGGCCACGCAGACGGAATGGTTTCGGGCGCGGCGCACACTACGCAGCATACCATTTTGCCAGCATTGCAGTTTATCAAAACAAAACCTAATTCGTCTGTAGTTTCTTCAGTTTTTTTTATGTGTCTTGAGGACAGGGTATCTGTTTTTGGAGATTGTGCGATTAACCCAAATCCTACAGCAGAGCAATTGGCAGAAATAGCTATTTCGTCAGCAGAATCGAGCTCTGCTTTCGGAATTGAACCTAAAATTGCAATGCTTTCCTATTCATCTGGAGCGTCAGGAAAAGGAGATGAAGTTGATAAAGTAAGAACGGCAACGGAAATCGTTAAACAAAAACGCCCCGATTTAAAAATCGAAGGGCCAATTCAATATGACGCTGCAGTTGACCGTGCAGTAGGAAAAAGTAAAATGCCAGATTCTGAAGTAGCTGGACAGGCCAGCGTATTGATTTTCCCTGATTTGAACACAGGAAACAATACTTATAAGGCCGTTCAAAGAGAAACTGGGGCATTGGCCATTGGCCCAATGTTGCAAGGCTTAAACAAGCCTGTAAATGATTTAAGTCGTGGCTGTACGGTTGATGATATCATTAATACTGTTGTAATTACGGCAATTCAAGCACAGGGAATGTAAAATCAATTAAAAATTAAAAATAAACTGCTTTGAGTTTACAGTATCAGACTTAAAACCTTAGCGTGTCAGCACCTTAAAAAATATGAAAATACTTATCATAAACTCTGGAAGTTCTTCAATAAAATATCAATTAATGGTTATGCCAGAAAACGAAGTTATTTGTTCTGGTATGATTGACAGAATTGGTTTGGAAACTTCAAATGTTACATTTAAAACAGCGGTTAATTCGCTTGAAGAAATGATTGCAATTCCAAATCACAAAGTAGGTTTGCAAAAAGTAGCCAATATGCTTTTGGATGCCGAAAAAGGCGTAATCAAATCAACTTCAGAAATTGCGGCAGTTGGACACCGCGTGGTACATGGGGGAAGCGATTTTAGTGACACCGTAAAAATCGACGAAAAAGTAAAAGCAAAAATCAAACAACTTTTTGAATTAGCACCGCTGCATAATCCCGCAAATTTAGAGGGAATTAATGTTGCAGAAGAGATTTTCAGCTCGGCAGAACAAATTGCTGTTTTTGACACGGCTTTTCATCAAACAATGCCTGAAGTAGCGTATAAATACGCAATTCCGAATTATTTATTGACCGAAAACAAAGTTCGTGTTTATGGTTTTCACGGAACAAGTCATAAATATGTTTCAGAAAAAGCGATTAATTATTTAAAAGATAATTCCAAAATAATTACTATACACTTAGGAAATGGCTGTAGCATGGCAGCTATCAAAGATGGTAAATGTATTGATACAACAATGGGTTTTTCGCCTTCCAATGGTTTGATTATGGGAACACGCGCTGGTGATATTGATCAGTCTGTGATTTTTTATATGATTAAAAATTTAGGTTATACGCCAGATGAAGTAAATGCTGTTTTGCTGAAACAAAGTGGTATGCTTGGTCTTACTGGCTACAGCGATTTGCGCGACATTGAAGCTGAAGCAGAAAAAGGAAATAAGGAATGCCAGTTGGCTTTATTAATGAACGCATATCGAATCAAAAAGACAATTGGGGCATATGCAGCAGCCTTAAATGGTTTGAATGCTATTGTATTTACGGCAGGAATCGGTGAAAATTCATCATATATGCGTAATCTAGTTTGCACAGATATGGATTATTTAGGAATTGAAATTGATGCTTCAAAAAACCAAGTTCGTTCAAAGGAAATCAGAGAAATTAATAAGGAAAACGCAATTGTAAAAGTTTTAGTCGTTCCTACTGATGAAGAATATGAAATTGCAAATCAGGTTTTTCATCTGTTGAAAAACTAAAATTTATCCATTCTAAACTTCGAAAGCTTCTCCATTGAGAAGCTTTTTTACTTCTAAAAATCAAATATTTGTCAGTATCTTTGAGGATAAAAACGAATATCTTGAAATCGATACTTTTAAAATTAGTTTTCTTCTTTTTCATTGCTTCGCATCTACAAGCACAAGAATTACTTCCATTTGTCGAAAATTACAATAAATCAGATTATCAGGGTGATAATCAAATTTGGAACATTGTCCAAGGAAAGGACAAAGCCATGTATTTTGCAAACAATCATTATTTGCTTCGTTATGATGGTGTAGTTTGGGAAAAATATTCTTTGCCTAATAAAACCATTATTCGCTCTATTTTGATTGAAGGAGACCGAATTTATTCAGGTTCTTATAAAGAGTTTGGTTATTGGCAAAGGAAAGATGGAAAAATGCGTTATGTTTCTATCACAAAAAAGCTTCGTTTGTTTGATGAAAAAGACAATGAAGAAATCTGGAAAATTTTCAGATTTAACGGTTCTTTATATTTTCAATCTTTTAATGATGTTTTTATTTATGACGGAAAACATATTAAAAAAATCAAGTTTCCATTTTTAATTTCCTATTGTTTTGTTGTCGACCAAAATCTTTACGTAGCTTCTGTAGATAAAGGTATTTTTAAAATGAACGGCTCGAGAATTACTAACCCAAAAGGCTGGAATGTTCTAAAAAACACTGTTGTTCATGCAATTGAAAAGTATAAAGGCAAGACTTATATTTTTACGCATAAACGCGGCATTTTTGTTGTTGAAAAAAATGGATTAGCAGTTTGGAATCATCCATTAAATGAAGAATTAAAAGGGACGGGAATTAATGTTGCCAAGTTTATAAAAAACAATAAACTCGTAATTGGGACAGGAAATAAAGGGGTTTATATTTACGATTTTAGCTCTCAGACTTTTAAAAACATTGACCGAAATAATGTTTTGATGAACAATTCGGTTTTATGCATTGGTTTTGATAAGGAAGAGGACTTGTGGCTAGGTCTGGATAATGGGATTGCACATGTTGAGGTAAATTCGCCTATTTCATTTTTTTATGATAATTCAGGTCTTTTAGGTTCTGTTTATTCTGTAGCGACAACTAATAAAGGTTATTTGATTGCTTCAAATCATGGGATTTTTGAGTTTCAATCGGGTAATTTCAAAATGCTTCCAAATACGCAAGGGCAAGGATGGAATATTACCAAAATTGGAAATAAATATGTGATTGGCCACAATGATGGAACATTTAGTTATGAAAATGGAGCTTTAACAAAAATCAATAATGTTAGCGGTGGATGGAATCTGTCAAAAAGTATCATAAATGATACCTACTTTCAATCTACTTATAGCGGGGTTTTGGTTTACGATAATGCTTCTGATTTTGGTCACAGCAAGAAATTTAATGATTTTTCAAAACCTATAAAATATGTAGCTCAAAATAAAAGAAATGAAATTTGGGCCGCAGATAATTACCGTGGTTTGTACCGAGTTCTTTTTGATGATAATTATAAAACCACTAAAGTTGAAAATATCACACAGCAAAGCAAAATTGAAAATGATTTTGGTGTCAAGATTTTTGAATTCAGAGAAGAGATTCTTTTCTTGATTAATAATGTATGGTACACTTTCAATTCCATTACAAACAAATTAGAAGAAAACGAATTATTCAATGCAAATTTTAGAAATATATCTGATGTTGTAGCCATTGACGAAAATCATTTTATTGTACTTCAAGAAGGGATCTTGTATCACATATATGCCACCGGAAACAAGTTTGTCTGGAATATGATTCAGGAGAAATATTATAAAGGAAAATTAATTAATGAGAATCTGCGAATCTTCAAAAGCAACAATCATTATTTAATGAATCTTGACGATGGTTTTATTTCGCTTCAACTTTCTTATGAAAACAAGCAAAATAAAGGTGTTAAACTTGAAGCTTACAACGAGAATCTTTTGCTTCCAAATGAAGGTAAAATAAAACATAATACAGAGTTGCGAATAAATGTGATTTCTGGAATTTATGGAGCTAGCAAACCAAATTTGTTTTATCAGATCAATGGCGGAAAAAATTACATTCCAATTTCAAACGGAAAAATTGTTTTGAATAATTTAAACAGTGGATGGCATTCGATTGTTATTTTTAAGCATGACGGTGCAAATTATGACAAAGTTTCTTTTTTTGATTTTAAAGTAGCGCAGCCATGGTATTTTTCTTTTTGGATGATTTTGCTTTATTTATTGATAATAGGAGCAGTTTTGTTTTTCTATTACAAATGGAACAAACTTCGCTACACTCAAAAATTAAAATTGCAGGCTGAAGAATTGAAGCATCAGCGTGAAATTCTGAAAATGGAGTTGAAAAAAGAAAATGAGCTGAATATTCAGGAATATGAGAAACATATTCTTGAACTTGAATTACAGACAAAATCTTCAGAAGTTGCTGGGAAATCGTTATCAATTGCGAAACAAAGCGAAATGATTGATAATATTCAACATATTTTAGATACTGAAAAAGATTTCAATAAACTGAAAAGTGAAATCAAGAAAGCGATTAAAATTAACGAGGTGAATAAACACGAATGGGAGATTTTCGAAACAAATCTGAATCAGATCCATAATGAGTTTATTATTAATCTTTCCAAAAAGTTTCCAAACCTTACTCCAAAGGATATAAAACTGTGTGTTTATCTTAAAATGAATCTTTCTTCAAAAGAAATAGCACCAATGATGAATATCTCTTTTAGAGGTGTAGAATTGCACAGATATCGCTTAAGAAAGAAGTTAAACCTAACTCAAGACGAAAACCTGTCAAAATTTTTATTAACAGTGTAAGATTTGCTTTTGATTTTTAAAGATATTATACTTTTACTGTTCTTTTTTTATAGAATTCCAATACATCATTACTACATCATAAGGTAATGTTAAAGAAAATAAATTAACAATTATAGTGTTGATTTTTAATAGTATACAAAAGGTTTTTAACATAATGATGTAGCTATGTAGTAGTGCAAATTGATGTACTACAACGTTGTAATTGTTTAATTTGGCTGTACTAACTTAAACGATTACATACTGTATGAAAAATTTTATTTTTAGCTTTTTAGCACTATTGCTGCTTCCGGCTTATATGTCTGGACAAGCAATTAAAGGAAAAGTAGTAGACGGCAGTGGAATGGGAGTTCCAGGGGCGGTTATCAGCGCTTCAAGTTCCAGAACAACTGCTGATGCTGACTTCGACGGTAACTTTACAATCAATGCCAAAGAAGGTGAGATCTTGAAAATCTCAATGTTGGGTTTCGAAGCTGTTTCTGTAGCAGCAACGTTAACTCCAATGAAAATCACCTTAAAAGAATCTGAAGACACTGCTTTAAAAGAAGTTGTTGTAATAGGATATGGAACTAGGAAAAAGGTTGATAATACTACCGCAATTTCTTCTATCAAATCAGAAGAGATTGTAAAAACCAAAGTTTTAAATGCATCCCAAGCTATTCAAGGTAAAGCGGCTGGTGTTCAGGTAATTTCATCTGATTTGCCAGGAAGCACACCTTCAGTAGTTATTAGAGGTTTGGGTACAGCAATTGGAGGAAGAAATCCATTATATATTGTAGACGGTATGCAAACTGAAAACATCAATAATATCAATACTAATGATATTACGTCATATGAGATTTTAAAGGATGCTTCCGCTTTAGCCATTTATGGTACCAGAGCCGCAAATGGGGTTATTATCATTACTACTAAAAAAGGCTCAGGAGACAAGGTTTCTGTAGAAGTTGAAAGTTTTGCTGGTTTTAGAGCACCTCTTAAAACGGTAAAAATGGCTGGAAGTAATAAGTATGCTTATTATTCAAATTCGGCTTTGCAATCAACAACTTTTTCACAAGATCAGCCGGTTAATACAGATTGGTTTGACGAAATTACAAGAACTGGAAGTTATACTCAAAATAACGTGTCGGTATCAGGAGCAACTGAAAGTGTAAAATATTTTTTCAGTTTGGGTAACTACCAAGAAAAAGCAGTTTTAAATGGCTTAGATTATGGTCGTACAACGTTTAGAAACAATAATGAATATAAGATTTCTAAAAAAATCACTTTAAATCAAAATTTTAGCGTTTCAAGCGCAAATTCATCGCCAAAACCGTTAAGTGCATTTACAAATGCTTATAAACAATCTCCTATTGTACCAGTATATTTTCCTGATGGTAAATATGGTGTATCTCGTGTAGGTGAAAACGGTTTTGCAAGTGAAACGGGTTCTTCATTCAACAATGTTGGAAATCCAGTTGCTCAATTGAATTTTTATGATGAAGAACAGAGAAGCGTAACTTTGCAAGGTGGTTTAAAATTAGACTACGAAATTATTAAATCATTGAAATTTACTTCACAATTTAATGGTGAGTTTTATACTTGGAAACAGTATAATTATGATGATACTAAAAATATTTGGCTAGCAGCAAATCCTAATAAAGTGGATAGCGATTACGCAAAAGAATTTCCAAACGGAAACATCAATTTATTGACAAAAGGAAGAGAGCAATACTTTAACTGGAACTTGTCTAATTATTTGACTTATAATAAAGTTTTTGCTGAGATTCATGATGTGGAAGCGACAGCTGGTATTGAGACTTCTGTAAAAGGGCCAAGAGAAAAGCTTACAATTGCTAGAAAAAATGTAAATCCAGATTCTAATTACTGGGCATTAAATGATCCAACAGTAGGACACGGAGTTGAATATGCGGCTACAGTAACAAGTTTGTATGATGTAGTATTCAACGAAACTAAATTGGCATCTTATTTTGGTCGTTTTCAATATAAATTAAAAGATAGATATTTGGTTACGGGAACACTAAGACGTGACGGATCATCTAACTTTGGTAAAGATTATCGTTGGGGAACTTTTCCAGCTTTTGGCTTAGGATGGGTTATAACAAAAGAAGATTTCATGTCTGATGTTAAAGCGATCAATTTATTGAAATTAAGAGGAGGCTGGGGTAAATTAGGTAACCAAAATGTACCGCTTAACAATCAGTCTTATGCATCTGGTAAAAATGCTTATTTAGGGGGTTCTATTTTATATGAAGGAACTACAATCAGTTCGCAAATCGATCCTAGTTTATCTTGGGAGATTACTGAAGAATCTTCTGTAGGTTTAGATTTCGAATTGCTTAATAATAGATTAAAAGGATCTTTTGATTTGTACGATAAAAATACATCTAATGTAATTTTATATACTAAACCTTACATGACTTCAGGGCTTACAGATCAATCACCAGCACACGTTGGAGAAGTATCAAACAAAGGGTATGAGATTTCATTGCGTTGGGAAGACAAAATTGGTGATGATTTCAGCTACTGGATTGGTGGTAACTTTTCAAACAATAAAAATGAACTTACAGGTTTAAAAGACGTTATTTTAGCTCCAAAAACGGGTGGAAGTTTAGGGAATGGTCAAACTACTAAATTGTTGGATAACACAACAATTGGTCAGCCATTAGGAAGTTTTTACCTTTATGAATATGCTGGGTTTGATGCTACAAACGGAAAAATGTTATATTACAATGCAGCAGGAGATAAAGTTACTCAAGATGCTTTAGATGCTAATAAAGATAGAAAATACATGGGGTCTAGTTTGCCAAAAACAAACTACGGAATCACATTAGGTTTCAACTATAAAAACTTTGATTTCTCAGTTGACGGATATGGTACTGGCGGTGCTAAAGTTTACAATGGTAAAAAAGCACAACGTTTCTCAGGAGAAAATATTGAAGATTCTTTAGCTACAGATTTCTGGACACTAAATAATTTATCAGCTTCAAATCCTGCACCATTCAATGAAGTGCCAGTAGCTTCTACTTATTACTTAGAGTCAGGTGATTTCTTTAGAATAAACAACATTACTGTTGGTTACAAACTGCCTATCGCAAGCAACAATTTTATTAGTTCTTGCAGATTGTATGTAAATGCTATCAACCCATTTATTACACAAAAATTCTCAGGATTTTCTCCAGAGTTAAATGGAGATGGAGATCCTTATGGAACTCAAGGTGTTGAGCTGGATGCATATCCAACTTTAAGATCGCTTGTAATTGGTGCTAATTTAAAATTTTAATAAGATGAAAAAGATATATATAGCAGCGTTTGTATTATCAGCATCCATTTTTACAGGATGTTCAAGCGACTATTTAGACGTAGATCAAACAGAAACTATTTCAACAAGTGATGTTGAGTTATATAATAATGATGCAGGTGCAACTCAGTTTGTTACCGCTATTTACAACAAGTTTCTAAATTGGGATATGACTTCTTTTGGATGGATTGGTTTGTCGAGTATTACTTCTGATGATGCTGACAAAGGATCGTCTCCAGGAGATACGGGAACTGATAAAGATGTATTGGATGCTTTGACTTACAATGCTTCTAATCCTTCTGCAGAAAGTACTTTTATTGCTAATTATGATGGAATCAATAGATGTAATCAAGCTTTGAATATACTTCCAAAATTAGATAAAGTTGATGCTAATTTAAGAAACAGATTAGCTGGTGAAGCTAAATTTATGAGAGCTTTTATGTATTTCACCTTGGTGAAATGTTATGGAGGAGTGCCAATTGTTGATCATTTGCCAGTTCCAGGTTCAGATGCAGACAGAATTATGCAGTTGACACGTAAAACGGCTCCTGAGGTATATGCTTTTATTGAATCTGATTTGAACGATGCTATTGCAGCCTTGCCAGACAAAACAGCTTATTCAGCTAATGAAAAATCAAGAGTTTCAAAAGGTGCCGCTTACGCTTTATTGGCAAAAGTAAGTTTGTACCAAAAGAAATGGCAGCAAGTAATTGACAATTGCAATAAAGTTACTGGATATGCTCTTGTAAGTGATTATGCATCACAGTATAAAGTGACAGGAAAGTTTGACTCTGAGTCTATCTTTGAAATTTATGCGCAAGGTGCTATACCAGCAAAAGGAATTGAAGGTTATTCTAATACACAAGGCGCTCGTGGTACTGGAGGCTGGGGCTGGGGTTTCAATACACCATCTCAAAGTTTAGTAAATGCATATGAGGCAGGTGACGTTAGAAAAGCGGCAACAATTATTTTTAGAGGTCAGACTTTATACGATGGAAGAGTGGTGCCAAATACGGTTGAAAACGAAAGATACAACTACAAAGCATATTCATCTGCGTATACAAATGCATGGGAAACAGATGTTGATATTAAATATTTAAGATATGCTGAAGTTTTATTAATGAAAGCAGAAGCATCAAATGAATTAGGACAAACTTCTGCTGCGATTCCGTTGTTGAATCAAATCAGAAACAGAGCAGGTTTAGGAAACACAACTGCAAGTTCTCAAGCAGATGTTAGAACAGCAATCTGGAAAGAAAGAAGAGTAGAAATGGCTTTTGAGCACGACAGATTTTTTGATTTAGTTCGTACTGGTCAAGCAAAAGCGGCTTTTGCAATTGATGGCAAAACTTTTACAGAAGGTAAAAATGAGTTATTCCCAATTCCGGCTACATTCATTAAACAAGCTGGTGGTTTATCAGCTCAAAATCCTGGTTACTAATCCTTAAATCTTAATTAAAATGAAAAAAAATAAATCTATTTTATTACTTTCTTTTGCTTTGGCTTCGCAATTTTTTGTGAGCTGTGAGGATAGTATAGATAAAGTTAACAGTCCAATTCCATACGAGTCAATTGGCGGATATGAGAATTCAGATGATATTGCTCCTGGTCACTTAGTGTCAAAATTTAGTTTTGATGGAACTATCGATGATTCAAAAGGCGGAATTACTGGTGGAACAGGAACAAATGTTTCTTATGAAACTGGTGTGAAAGGAAGTGCTTACAAAGGTTCAGCAACTTCATTTATTGCTTACAACAATGTTGCAAATTCAGTTGTAAACTTAAAGAATATCACAGTTTCAATGTGGATTAAAACTGATCCTCATACTGGAGGAGCTCAGTCCTTGTTTATGCTTCCAAAGAAAACAGATTTCTGGGGAAATATTTTCACACTGATTGAAGGAACTGGACCAGCAACAACAATGTTGATGAAAAACCATATTCAAAGAGATGTTACACCAAGTATTCCTTGGGCTGGACAATTTATTGAGCATGGAGGAGCTAATGTTTTGCCTAATATGTTTGGTGCGTGGAAACATGTAGTTTGGTCATATAATGGAACAAGTTCAACTTACAGCCTTTATATTGACGGACAAAAGGTGACCTTGCCAGCATCAATTTCTAAAAGATACGCAAGCGATCCTGCAGCAGGAGGCGGTCCTTTTGGAGAATTGGCTAGTTCTGAAGTTTCAAAATTTATTATTGGTGGCTATCAACAACATTTAGGCGCTCCATGGGGCGCTGCTGATGGATGGATGCTGCACTATACAGGCTTGATGGATGAATTTAGAATTTACGATTCAGCACTGGCAGATAACGAGGTCACAGCTTTATACAAATTAGAAAAAGACAAGAGATAAAATTTTTTTAAGCATACACCTGATTAAAAATCAGGTGTATGTTTTATTTAAATAATAATTATTAGAAATTGATAAAATGAAGTTAGGTTTATATATTATAATGTTTTTAGGGGCAGTAGCTTCTTGTTCGTCTTCTTCACCAAATGAAGGTAATACTGGAGGAACTCCGTTACCAACAAATCCAACAACGCCAACAAAACCTTTGACAGATACAGAGGCAATGGATCAGGTTCAAAAAGATGCAATAAAATATTTTTGGGATTATGCTGATCCGAATTCAAAATTGGCAAGAGAAAGATACTTGACAGAAGATCCAAATTTTGAATCAAATATTATAACTACGGGAGGATCTGGGTTTGGTTTAATGACAATCGTAGTAGGTGTAGAAAGAGGTTTTTTGCCAAGAGCTGAAGCTGTTTCTAGACTTACAACGGCATTAAACTTTCTTGAAAAAGCTGATAGATTTCACGGTGCTTGGCCACACTGGATGGACAATACTTCGGGAAAAGTTATACCATTTGGAACAAAAGATAATGGAGGAGATTTAGTCGAAACTTCTTTCGTTTGCCAGGCTTTAATCACAATTAGAGAATATTTTAAAGATGGAAGTACATCTGAAAAAGCATTAGCTGCCAAAGCAGATGAACTATGGAAAGGTGTAGAGTGGGACTGGTACACAAAAGGAGAAAACGCTCTTTATTGGCATTGGTCTCCAAATTATGGCTGGGAAATGAATTTCAAATTGGAAGGCTATAATGAATGTCTGATTACATACGTAATGGCAGCTTCATCGCCAACACATCCAATTTCAGCAGAAGCTTATCACCAAGCTTGGGCAAGAAATGGTGCTATAGTAAACGGAGGTTCTCAATATGGAATTCCGGTTGTTTTAAGTTATAACGGAGCAGTCGGAAATGTTGGTCCTATGTTTTGGTCGCATTATTCTTATTTAGGTTTAGATCCAAATTCATTAAAAGATAAATATGCTGATTATTGGCAATTGTCACAAAATCATGCTAAAATCATGGTCCAATATAGTGTTGCCAATCCAAAAGGGTTTAAAGATTACTCTGATAAATGTTGGGGACTTACTGCAAGTTATACTCGCAATCCTGACGGAACTACAGGATATACTGCTCATCAGCCAAATAATGATAATGGTGTGATTTCTCCAACTGCAGCGCTGTCTTCATTCCCTTATACACCGGTTGAAGCAATGAAGTTTTTGCATTATTTATATGATGACAACAAAGCAAAATATGTTGGAATTGCTGGGCCATATGATGCCTTTTCACCTCAATACAATTGGGTAACAAAACGTTATTTAGCGATTGATCAAGGAACAATCGCTCCGATGGTCGAAAACTATCGAAGCGGTTTGTTATGGAAATTATTTATGAATGCTTCAGAAACCAAGCAAGGCTTGAAAAAACTTGGATTCACATCAGGGAAATACGGAATTTAATTCAAAATAATGAAACAAAAAATAACGCTTCTAGTCTTATTGTTTTCTGTATTTGGTTTTGCTCAAAGTGAAACAACGGGAAAAATAAATACAGTAATAATGACAAAGTATGAATTGGGTTATGCACTGCACAAACCTGCAAATACAAAAGAGAAGAAGCCTTTGATAGTGTTTATTTCTGGAGATGGAGAGAAGGGAACTGATATTGAAAAGGTAAAAAATCATGGACCTCTCAAATACCTAAAAACACATCAATTAGATGCTTATGTTTTGGCACCGCAATGTAAAGAAGATGAAAATTGGGATATCGAATCAATTTATGAACTGATTTTAAAAATCCAGAAAGAAAACAAAATTGATTCAGAAAGAATATATGTTACTGGTTTGAGCTCAGGAGGTTGGGCTTCTTGGAATTTGGCTTTTGCACATCCGGATCTATTTGCCGCAAATGTACCTGTCGCTGGTTTTGTAGATTTAATTCAGTTAGAATACGCTTGTGAAATAGCCAATATTCCAACCAGAATTTATCATGGATTATTAGACGATGTCGTGAATGTGAATTATGCAATCACAATTTATAAAGAATTGAAAAAGTGTAATGCAAAAGATGTAAAGCTGACCATTTTTGATGATGCAAATCACGATAGCTGGACAAGAGTTTATGATAACGCAGCAATCTACGACTGGATGTTGCAGCAAAGAAAAACGAATACAAACAAATAAATACAATAGAATGAAAAACAAATTAGTCTTGCTTTTTTTAGGATGTGCTGTTTTGGGTTATGCTCAAAAAAAGACAACTAAAAATACAGTGAAAATTAAACCAAAGTCTGAATTTGTGGCGGAATTAATGTCAAAAATGACTTTAGACGAGAAATTGGGTCAATTGAACTTGCCAACATCTGGTGATATTACCACAGGGCAAGCGAACAGCTCAAATGTGGCAAAAAATATTGCTGAAGGAAAAGTGGGTGGTTTGTTCAACATTAAATCAGTTCAAAAAATTAAAGAAGTACAGAAAATTGCGGTTGAAAAAAGCCGTTTAAAAATCCCGTTGCTTTTTGGTATGGATGTCATTCACGGTTATGAAACCACATTCCCAATTCCGTTAGGATTGTCTTGTACTTGGGATATGGGATTGATTGAAAGAAGTGCTCAAATTGCTGCCAAAGAAGCTAGTGCAGACGGAATCAACTGGACATTCTCTCCAATGGTTGATATTTCTCGCGATCCGCGTTGGGGACGAGTTTCTGAAGGTTCAGGAGAAGATCCATACTTAGGAAGCCAAATTGCAAAAGCAATGGTTAACGGTTACCAACAACATGATCTTTCTAAAAACAACTCAATTTTAGCTTGTGTTAAACACTTCGCATTATATGGAGCTCCAGAAGCTGGCCGTGATTACAACACAGTGGATATGAGCCATATCAGAATGTTTAATGATTATTTTCCTCCTTACAAAGCTGCAGTTGATGCTGGTGTAGGTTCTGTAATGGCATCTTTTAATGAAGTTGACGGAATCCCCGCAACAGGAAACAAATGGTTGATGACAGATGTTTTGAGAAAACAATGGGGTTTCAAAGGTTTCGTAGTAACAGATTTTACAGGAATTCCTGAAATGATCGAGCACGGAATGGGTAATCTTCAAGATGTTTCTGCTTTAGCATTAAATGCAGGTGTTGAAATGGATATGGTTGGAGAAGGCTTTTTAGGAACTTTGAAAAAATCTTTGGATGAAAAAAGAGTAACTATCGAACAAATCGATAATGCTGTAAAATTGATTTTAGAAGCAAAATACGATTTAGGATTGTTTCAAGATCCATATAAATATTGTGATGAGAAAAGAGCTAAAACTGAAATTTTTACAAATGATAGCAGAAAAGAAGCTCGTGCAATTGCAGCGCAATCTTTAGTTTTATTAAAAAATCAAAACCAGCTTTTACCACTTAAAAAATCTGGAACTATTGGTTTGATTGGACCATTGGCAGATGCTAAAGAAAACATGCCGGGAACTTGGAGTGTGGCTACTAAAATGGAAAATGCTGTTTCATTATTGAGAGGTATTAAAGAAGTTGCTGGAACAGGAACTAAAGTTTTATATGCAAAAGGTAGCAATTTAGATTATGACGAAACTTTTGAAACCAACGCTACAATGTTTGGAAAAACATTACACCGTGATTCACGTTCAAAAGAAGAATTATTAGCAGAAGCTTTAAAAGTAGCAGAGCAGTCAGACGTAATTGTTGCTGCTTTAGGAGAATCTGCAGAAATGAGTGGAGAATCAAGCAGCCGTACAAATTTACAGATTCCACAAGCGCAAAAAGATTTATTGAATGCTTTATTGAAAACAGGAAAACCAGTTGTTGTCGTTTTATTTGATGGTCGTCCATTAGTGATTACTGACGAAGAAAAAACGGTTCCTGCAATCTTAAACGTTTGGTTTGCTGGTACAGAAGCAGGTTATGCTATTGCTGATGTTTTATTTGGAGATGTAAATCCTTCTGGAAAATTGACTTCAACTTTCCCAAGAAGTGTTGGTCAATTGCCAATTTACTACGCGCATAAAAATACTGGAAGACCACTTTCTAATACAGAAGGAAAATTCGAAAAATTCAGATCAAACTATATTGACGAAAGAAATGAGCCTTTATTTCCATTCGGATTTGGTTTGAGCTATACCAATTTTGATTATTCAAACTTGAAAATTTCTTCTGATAAAATGAATTTCAGCGGAAAATTGAAAGTAACAGTTGATGTAACGAACACTGGAAATTTTGATGGGAAAGAAACAGTTCAATTATATATTAGAGATTTAGTTGGTTCAGTAACAAGACCAGTTAGAGAATTGAAAGGTTTCCAAAAAATAGCACTTAAAAAAGGTGAAAAACAAACCGTAAGTTTCGACATTACTGTTGAGGATTTAAAATTTTATAACTCTGATTTACAATTCGTAGCAGAGCCTGGACAGTTTGATGTTTTCGTTGGAGGAAATTCAAACGCCGATAAGAAAGTTAGTTTCGAGTTAACTAAATAGTTGGTTTATTGGTTAGTTAAAAGCCCTTCATTTGGAGGGCTTTTTTTCTAAAACAGTAAACCTTTTTAATCTTAAAATGCCATGAATACTTTTAAAATATTTCGTTCTTTTTCTTTTCTAATCTTCTTATTGATTGGTTTTTCTTCGAATGCACAAAAAAATGCAATTGTTGCACATAGAGGCGCGTGGAAAAAAAATAATCTTCCAGAAAATTCAATTGCTTCTTTGCGACATGCAATTGATTTGAAATTGCCAGGATCAGAATTTGATGTTTGGAGAACTGCCGATGATTCGCTTGTAATTAATCATGATGCTCATTTTAATAAAATGCTAATTGAGCAAACTAATTATGAAGATTTGATAAAGTTTAAATTATCAAATGGAGAAAAGCTCCCAACGCTGTATGAATACATTTCAGCAGGAAAAAGAAAAAACAAACGTACGCTTTTGGTTTGCGAAATAAAGCCTTCAGAAATTAGTAAAGAGCGAGGAAAGGAAACGGCCATAAAAGCAGTTGAAACCATCAAGAAATTAAAAGCAGATAAAATTGCCTGCTACATAAGTTTTGATTACGACATCCTAAAACAAATTAGAGCAATAGATGTTAAAACTTCGCTGCAATACTTAGAAGGGAATAAATCGCCAAAAGAAGTGAAAGCCGATAATATTAACGGTGTTGATTACCATTATTCGGTTTTTCAAAAACATCCTGAATGGATAGACGAAGCCAAAGAAAACAAAATTATTTTGAATGCTTGGACTGTAAATGATGCAAAAGATATGGATTGGATTATCGCGCATAAATTCAATTATATCACTACAAATGAACCAGAACTTTTGAAGGAAAGATTAAACGCAAAAAAATAATCTTAAAACCTCTTAAACCAAATCAAATCATGAAAAGAGTATATAAAGAAATGAGATTGCCCATCTTATTGTTTTTCCTTGTTTGCAATAATGCCATTTTGGCTCAAAATGCACTTGGCAAAACAGAATGGTTTGACCCAAATAAACCAGCCACGACGTATTGTAATCCAATTAATATTGGATATAATTTTACAACCCACAATCATAATGGAATTCCTGAATCTCGCCGTTCTAGCGCCGATCCTGTGATTATAACTTACAAAGGTGAATATTATTTATTTGCAACCAATCAGGCTGGTTTTTTCTGGAGTAAAGACATGTCGAATTGGAATTTTGTTTATGGAAGCTTCCAAAGACAGCCAGGCGATGACGATCAATGCGCTCCTGCGGCTTGGGTAGTGAATGATACATTGTTTTATGTAGGTTCAACTTGGAAAAGAGATCATCCAATTTGGAAAACAGCCGACCCAAAATCGGGTCGTTGGACGCGTCACGTCGATAAAGCAATGTTGCCAACTTGGGATCCAGCGATCTTTCAAGATGACGACAAAAAAGTTTACATGTACTACGGCTCAAGTGGAAAATTGCCTCTTGTTGGGGTAGAGGTAGATTACAATACTTGGCTTCCAAAAGGTAATCAAGCGGATTATGCTACATTATACAAAGCTACAGAAGTAGAAGATATTCAAAAGCCATACGGACAAATCAAAGAAGTTGCAATTCTAGATCCTTCAGCTCATGGATGGGAACGCTTTGGTCCAAACAATGATATGGAACCTGCACCTTGGGGGAATTTTATTGAAGGTGCTTGGATGACCAAACATAACGGGAAATATTATATGCAATATGGAGCGCCTGCAACCGAATTTAAAGGCTATGCAAATGGTGTTCATGTTGGTAATAACCCGTTAGGGCCATTTACGTATCAAAAGCATAATCCAATGTCTTATAAACCAGGCGGATTCGTAATTGGTGCAGGACACGGAAATACTTTTGCAGACAATTACGGAAATTATTGGAATACGGGAACCTGCAAAATCTCTATTAAAGATCGTTTTGAGCGTCGTATTGATATGTTTCCAGCTGGATTCGATAAAGATGATGTAATGTATTCTATTACTGCTTACGGAGATTTTCCAATTGTACTTCCTACAAGCCAGCGTGATCAGACAAAAGGAGCATCATCAGGTTGGATGTTGCTTTCGTATAAAAAGCCTGTGACGGTTTCATCTTCTGAAGAATGTATGGAAGTAGAAACGCACAGAATGGA
Source organism: Flavobacterium denitrificans DSM 15936 (assembly GCF_000425445.1). Classification (GTDB taxonomy): domain Bacteria; phylum Bacteroidota; class Bacteroidia; order Flavobacteriales; family Flavobacteriaceae; genus Flavobacterium; species Flavobacterium denitrificans. The sequence goes on from NZ_KE384377.1 coordinate 512,943, forward strand.
CAATGGCGGTAAAAAAGTATATGAGAAATTTTGTTACGGACCTGAAAATTTAACAGATGAAAATATCCAAACCTATTGGTCGGCAAAAACAAGCAATCCAGGCGAATGGCTTCAAATGGATTTAGGACGAAAAATGGAAATCAACGCTTTGCAAATAAATTACGCAGACCACAAAGCTACTCAGTACAACAAAGCAATGGATATTTATTATCAATATAAAATATTCATGTCTGATGATGCTCAAAACTGGACTTTGGTTGTAGATAAATCTAAAAATGACAAAGATGTCCCTCATGATTATGTTGAGCTTTCAAAATCGATAAAAGCACGTTATATTAAAATGGAAAACATTCACAATGCATCAGGCTTGTTTGCCATTTCTGATTTGAGAGTTTTTGGAAATGGTTTGGCAGAAAAACCAAAAGCAGTTTCTTCTTTTAAAGTGGATAGAAACAAAGCTGATTCGCGCAATGCGATGATTTCTTGGAAAAAACAAAGTGATGCCGTTGGATATAATATTTATTACGGAATTGCTCCCGATAAATTATACAATAGTATTATGGTTTACGGTGATAACACCTACGATTTTAGAGGCCTGGATAAAGGCACAAAATACTATTTTACGATTGAGCCTTTTAACGAAAACGGAATCGGTACAAAAAACAAACTTATCGAAGTGAAATAATTTTCATTAAAGATTACTAAAACTCCAATCGCAATTTTGTAATTGGAGTTTTTTTGTGAAAACACTCCAAAAAAATCTGACAGTTCTAAAAGAATTTTGTTCCTTTGTGAAACAACCCAAAAATGCTATAAAAACCATGAAAAAAACGATTCTGTTAGCTGCGTTAGTTTTAAACGGATTGACATCTTTTGCGCAGTCGAACGATGAAAAAAACATTAAATTATTTTACAAAAAAGCTCTAACCGAAGCTAAATGCTATTCTTGGTTAGAATATCTATCAAATGATATTGGAAGCCGTTTATCTGGATCAAAAGGCGCTGCAGAAGCCGTAGAATACACTAAACGTCAATTGGAAAGTTTAGGGCTTGATAAAGTTTATTTACAAGAAGTTATGGTTCCTCACTGGGTTCGCGGTGAAAAAGAGACTGCTTTTATATTAGATGGAAAAGTAAAAACGGCTGTACCAATTTGTGCATTGGGAGGTTCTGTTGCAACTCCAAAAGCAGGAATTACAGCTGAGGTAATCGAAGTACAAAGCCTTGACGAATTAAAAGGGCTTGGTGATAAAGTAAAAGGCAAAATTGTATTTTTTAACAGACCAATGAATCCTGAAAATATTGGAACTTTTGATTCTTATTCAGGGGCAGGAGATCAAAGAAGAAGTGGCGCAAAAGAAGCAGCTAAACTTGGTGCGGTGGGATCAATAGTACGTTCTTTAAACTTGCGTTTAGATGATTTTCCTCATGCAGGAGCTCAAAGTTATGGCGATTTGCCAAAAGAACAATATATTCCGGCGGCGGCAATTAGTACAAATGGAGCTGAACTGTTGAGTAAGACTTTGAAAGTAAATCCTGGTATAAAATTCTTCTTTAAACAATCTTGCGAGACTTTGCCAGATGCATTGTCATATAACGTTATTGGAGAATTAAAAGGAACTGTTACTCCAGAAAATATTATGGTAGTTGGAGGACATTTAGATTCTTGGGATTTAGCAGATGGTTCTCATGATGATGGAGCAGGAGTAGTACAAAGTATGGAAGTGGTTCGAATTCTTAAAAATTTAAACTATAAGCCTAAAAACACCATTCGTGTTGTATTGTTTATGAACGAAGAAAATGGAGGAAAAGGTGGCGCTAAATATGAAGAAGTCTCTAAACAAAAGAACGAGAATCATATTTTTGCTTTAGAAAGCGATTCAGGTGGATTTACTCCAAGAGGATTTTCAATAGAAGCTGATGATGCTAACTTTAAAAAGCTTCAAGAATATAAAAGCCTTTTTGAGCCATATTTAATTCATAATTTCACAAAAGGACATGCAGGATCAGATATTGATCATTTAACTTCAAAAACTATTGTGAAAGCTGGTTTACAGCCAGACTCACAACGTTATTTTGACTATCACCACGCAGCAAACGATAAGTTTGATGCAATCAACAAAAGAGAATTAGAACTTGGTGCAGCAACAATGACGTCATTAATTTATTTGATAGATCAAAACGGAATTGTTCTTCCTGCATCAAATTAATTTTTGAATGTATATAAACAAAAAAGCTATGAGATTTTCTCATAGCTTTTTTGTTTTAATTGCTCGCAAAAGTTTAATATGTATCGATAACGGTTTTTAATAAATCAGAATCGGCTAGATCAGAAGGTGCAACTACTTTTTCTTCAAGGGGAATTTCATTTCCATATCTGTCTTGTACTATTTTTCGAACTCTCGGATCTTCTAAATTAAATTCTTTCAATTTACGAAGTTTGGATAATTCGATTCCCGCTCCGTTTTTATAAATTTTCCAAATTAATTCAGAACAATAGATTCGGGTATCTGTCCATTCAAAATAGGCATCATATTCTTTTCCATTAAATTGCTGACTGTAATCCTTCATTTTTTGTAAAGCCGACGAGGTTAAAACTGTCTCTGCATTTTTTAATCTTTTTATAAGATATTTGCCGTCTTTTCCATGTGAAATCCAATCTTGTAAAGGCGTAAGTTTTACTGGTTGTACAGCTTCAAAAACAAATAAGTTACCGTTTATTTTATAAATAATCCCACAGTGTGAAAATTTAGAATTTGTTGCAATTCGGACCGCTTCACATTGTTTTGATTCTGAAGTCTGGAAAATAATATCAGCATCCTTAATTTTCTCAAAATTTTCATTTTTAAACTTTTCTCCTGAAAAAGGATTGTTTGGAAAAACTTTCATCGAAACAAACAAGGCACAGCAAAAGCTGAGTATAAAAGTAATTATGAGAAAGAGATATTTTGGCTTTTTCATATCTTGAATTTTAAATTAGAAATATGATTTATTCTCGTTTTATAAAAAAAAACAGAATCTCAAATAAATGAAATTCTGTTTTTAATATTGTAAAGAATTCTGTTAGATTCTGAAAATCCCACCAACAGCAAGAATACGTTGAAAATAAGTAAAATGCTGAGATGCTCTGTCTTCACTGCTTAAAGTAGTTCTGATATCTTTCATGTCGATATAGCCACCTTTCAATTCTCCTTGAACATAGAAGTGTTTGAAAAAAGTAATGTTTAGACCTGCTTTTGCAGAAATGCCATAACCAGAAACATGAAAATCATCGTGACGTTCTTTGCCTAAAAGTGTTGTATTGGTCTTAGGATATAAAAGTCCTGCTCCAAGACCTTCCGTTAAGTTGATTTGCACTTTATCAATATTAGGCAATCCAAACCATTTAGAAATATCATCAAATCTTGCAACTTCAGTATGAACATAATTCAAACCATCTGTATGTTCGTACATTAAGAAAGCAGGGCCGTTTGGTGGCATAATACCGTTCTCGTAACCGCCTTCCTGAGCACCACCTTGAGACATGTCTACAGGAGTGTTGTTGTAAATTCCATTGTAAATTGAACCAGGGTCGTTTGCAGGTAAATTAATGTTTCCAGTAACATTTGCAATTTGATTCTGCGTCATTACATATTTCATGTGGTCAACACCTATTGCAACGCTGTAATGATCGCTAAAAAAATAACCAAACCTCAAATTTGTTTGCGGAATAGTCATATTTACCGGATTAACATAATCAATATGCCATCCTTTTGGTTTGTCATGAGCTGCCATATTATCCACCGTAAAGTTGTAATCCTTACCTCTGAAATTCACATCAGAATCAGAATAACTTTCTCTGTTTCCTCCCCACATCACAAAGAATTTGCCTTTGTTGTGCGCAGCATATTTTTGTACAGGTATTTCTTCCTGAGCAAATGTGTTTAAAGAAACACAAGCCAGTAAGAAAAATAAAATTTTTGTTTTCAAAGAACTTAAGTATTATAAATTAAAAGGCATTTACAGTTTTTCTTATGGCTACTAATTTGTTCATTAAACCTTCAAAATAGTCTAAATGAAGCATATTTGCGCCATCGCTTTTTGCGTTTGCAGGATCAAAATGTGTTTCGATAAAAATACCATCAACACCTACAGCGATACCAGCTTTAGCGACCGTTTCGATCATGTCAGGTCTTCCGCCTGTAACACCAGCAGTCTGGTTTGGTTGTTGTAAAGAATGCGTTACGTCCAATACCGTAGAAGCATATTGTTGCATAGTAGGAATTCCTCTGAAGTCAACAATCATGTCTTGGTAGCCAAACATAGTACCGCGGTCAGTAACCATAACATTTTCATTATTACAGTCTAAAACTTTTTGAACAGCATGTTTCATGCTCTCCGGACTCATAAATTGTCCTTTTTTCAAGTTAACCGTCTTTCCTGTATTGGCTGCAGCGACAACAAGATCAGTTTGACGTACTAAGAAAGCTGGAATTTGCAAAACATCAACGTATTGCGCTGCTTTCTCAGCATCTTCATTTGTATGAATGTCAGTTACAGTTGGAACGTGAAAAGTTTCCGAAACTTTTCTTAAGATTTTTAAAGCTTTTTCATCGCCAATTCCAGAAAAACTGTCAATTCTAGAACGGTTTGCTTTTTTAAAAGATCCTTTAAACACATAAGGAATCTGAAGATTGTCGGTAATACCAACTAATTTTTCAGCAATTCTCAGCGCCATTTCTTCACCTTCGATAGCACAAGGCCCCGCTAATAAAAAGAAATTCCCGCTGTCAGTATGCTTAATTTGTGGAATATGTTGTAAGTTCATAAAATTATTTTTTTGCACTGCAAAGGTAGTTATGATTTATGAGTTTCAGATGAAGATTTAAGATTATTTTATGAACCCGATAGCTATCGGAGCTGCTATCAGTTTCAATATTTTTCTCGGCAACTTTTTTTTCCAAATTTTGTTCAGGAGCTTCCTCCGGTCGCTCTGCTTAGCCAGAAAAAAGTAAGTTTTAGAGAAAAATGATTTCCACTTCTATCAGGGCTAGATTTAGTAGGATTATGAGAAATTAAGTTAATTTTCCTTGCTTTTTTCGCACTGATTATAAAACCTCCAAAAGTAAACTTGACCAGCAAAAAATAAAATATTGACAAGTGTAATGCTGTAAACAATTATATGCATTCTTCCGACAGTTTTTTCAGGATCTAAAATATTCAAATTTAAAAGCTCATAAAAACTAATTTTAGAGATTATAATTGCGGGAATTGTCAGCAGAAAATGAATTATGAATCTTTTGAAACTTAAATTATTCAAGTTTTTAGAGAGTTTCCAATAATAGAATACTGAAAAACTCAGAATCATAAATTTCAATAAATCTCCCATCATTTCTCCTGGATAGATATTGGTATTCCAGCCAGGAACCAATGAGGAAAAGAAATCTGAAGATAGATGAATTAGGATATAATATGGAAATATTATCAATGATAAAAGCAAGAATACTATAAAAGCTAATTTTGTCTTAATCATAGATTTATTCCAAATCAGGTTTAATTATTGATGATTGATTCAATTAGTTTTTTACTTTTTAAATCAATTATTTTTTCAAAAGTCAAATTGTTTAAATAAAATTCATTTTCGCTTCTAAAAACTTCGTATTTGTTTTCATTGACGAATTCATATAAATCCACAGTGTCTTTTTCTTTTGTAATAACATGGATTCTTTTCCAATCTTTTGAAATTAGACCAAAGTTTTGAGTTTGTTTGTTAACGATGATATCTCCGTTTTTAGATTCAAAATAGACTTCTTGAAGACTTCCATAATGATCCTCAATTTCCATTACATACAAGCTAGAGCAAATCAAGCCTAAAAAGATAAATAACAGAATTGCAATGCAAATAATTATCCTTTTCAATTTGAGAGCATATTAATTCTGCTTCAAACTCAATCCCATCGGAACCATTAAAATTCCTTTTTCGTAAATATTTAAATAAAGTGTAATTGGTTTTTTTTGTCCTTCCCAAGTCAATTCATAAACATTTAAAAATCCTGCTCCCATGTCGCTTCGTTTTGTTGGAAAAGGACAACAAGTTTCCATGCGTTTATAAGTGATTTTTTCGCCTTTTGGACCAGCCAAAGCATTCAGAAAACGCGTTTCATTTAGCGCTTCATCTTTGGTGTTTCGATAGAATATATTAACTGGATAATCAGGGTCGTAACCGTATTTTTTGTCTTTTGCAAAAAGTGTAATGGCAAACGTATTGTCTTTTTTCAAAATTAAATCGGGAGCATTGTCATCAACATTTTTTAAAGTCGATTTTGTACTCATGCAGGAAACTGCAGAAAATAATAAAATTAAAAAAAAGAATATTCTTTTCATGGTTTGAGAGTTTTGGTCATACAAATGTATAGGCTTTTTATTCACAAAAAATGGTTTTAATTTTTTTTTCTGTGAAAATCAAAATCAAGTTAATTATGAATCAACTTTTTTCGGATTAACTTTTAATATACCAACTACAATCAGATATTGTGCCACAAGATAGGTCAGCATTATAAAAAAAGAACTTTTCTCAAATGGAGCATAAAATTTATTAATTGCCAAAATGCTGTCTGAAATTACAAAAGCAATTGCACCAAAAAAAACATACAAGTTCCCCGGTTTTTGCCACACCAAATATCCGTTAAAAGCAAATAAAAGCATAATCGAAATTACACTTGCATAAACTATTACAGGAATTTGCAAATCGCCCAAAGTAGGCAGTAAAACAGATAACATTCCAATTAAATATAAGGCAATCAATACGCTTCCAATTCCAAAAATGATAAAATTTCTTTTCTTTTTGATTTTTGGTTGTTTGTTGAATAAAACACAATAAACGATATGTGAAATTAGGAAAGAAACTAATCCGAGAATGAAATAAATTTCGCCCAAATCTGCAAAAAGTAGAATAACGTCACCAATCCATGAAAATAATAAAGCAAGCAATAACATGTTTTTTGTTGGAAATGATCTATAAAAATAAACGCCAAAACTTAATAGCGGAATTAAAATAGGTTTTAAAAACAAATCAAAACTTTCATATCCTAAGATCAAAATAAGCAGATAGACAAAGCAAAAAGCAATGAAAATTTTAAAATATGTGGCGTTTCTCATAAAGGGTTTAATGAATTTATGGTTTGGTTTTGATTGTTTTTGAAATCGACAGTTACAAAATAAATTGTGGTTAAAAATGATATTCCTAAGTAAATCAAAATGATGTAATTAGAAAACGAAAAAATTGTATTTAAGCCAAACCAGTCTCCGTTGTAAGTTATGATTCCAATTGCAGCGCTAAATCGGAATCCTTCCCACAAAATGGCATATTTGCTTTTATCCATTAACTCACTGTAGCTATATATTGTTATAAAAATGAAAAATCCGTAGATAAAAATGTTTGGCAGACCGATTTTGGCAATATTATCAAACAAATAACTGACAAACAAAAGTGTTATTAGCACTTGAGCAACGGACCAATAAATTAGTTTTTGTGAGTTTTGTGTACCATATTTTTCAAAATCAAATACATTCTCAATTTTGTTTACCGGATATTTCTCTTCAAAATTTTTGGGTCTCCAACCAGTTGGCTTAAACCAAATAGTGAATTTGTCATTCCAGTTTTCAGCACGCCAAGCATCTTTAATAAGGAGTGTTAAATGCTGAAAATTAATTTTTATTGGATTCCAAGTATTTGCTGGTCTCGTGATGCCAAAAACGGGTGGAACATCATCTAATTCGGCTTGAAAAGTACCAAATAATTTGTCCCAAAAAATAAAAATCTGTGAGTGGTTTTTATCTAAATATTCAGGATTTATGGCATGATGCACTCGGTGATGTGAAGGCGTTACAATAATATGTTCCAAAACGCCCATTTTGTTGATATGTTTGGTATGGTACCAAAATTGTAAAAACAAATGAAGCGGCAACGTAATTGCAATGACTGAAGCTGGAACTCCCAAAAGTGCTGCGGGAATCAATAAAAATGTAAAAAGGTTCACTAAACTAGCAATAGGCTGACGCAATGCACACGCAAGATTAAATTCTTCGCTGGAGTGATGAATAGCATGTTTGTTCCAAAGAAAATTGATTTGATGCGCCAATCGGTGGCTCCAATAACCGTAAAAATCAATAACAAAAAAAGCTATAAAATAGGAGAGTACGCTTGGTTCCATGTGTTGTAAAGCAATTTTAGAAACAAGCCATTCATAGGAAATAAAAGTAATGCTCAAGCCCAATACATCTTTTACCGAATTAGTGATTCCGGAACTGATGCTCGATACGCTGTCGATTAAAGGTGCCGTGTCGTTTTTTTTATAAATGCCATAAATTTTTTCAAAAATGATTAAAGCCAAAAAAACGGGCATCGCAATGATTAGTATTTTTCCGTATTCTTCCATAAAAAAAGCATTCTATTTTATCCAAATATAGAATAAAATAGAATGCTTTTTAAATTATTTGCAATTAAACAATCTCTGCGCTCAATCCAGCTTCTAAAAGTTGTGTACATTGTGGTTTTAACTTGTCAAGCGGACCCGTTTTTACAGTGCATTTTCCGTTGTAATGTACAATTAAAGAACATTGTTCTGCTTGTTCCGCCGTGTGGCTGCATACACGCATCAAAGTATCAATTACGTGGTCAAAAGTGTTTACATCGTCATTATAAACAATAATTTCATTATTAAAAACCGTTGCTTCTTTCTCGCGAACTCTTTCTCTTACTTTTTCTTTAGTACTCATCTTGTTTCGTTTTTGTACTTTGTAATTAACTGTAACTAATTTACGTATTTTAATGAAACCCAGTTGTTTCTTTGAAATTTTTTAACATATGTAAGCCCTTTTTCAACACAAGACGCATCAATAAACGGAATGTCTTCTTCATAAAAACCGCTGAATAAAATAATTCCTTTTGGGTTCAAAGAATCAACATAAGCTTGCATATCGTTCAACAAAATATTTCTGTTGATATTAGCAATAATCAAATCGTATTTTTTTCCTGCCAATAAAGCCGCATCGCCTTCATAAACGCTGATGTGCTTGCAGTTATTGCGTTCTGCATTTTCAATAGAGTTCAAATAACACCAGTTGTCAATGTCAATGGCATCGATTGGTTCAGCGCCTTTCATTTCAGCTAAAATAGCCAAAATAGCAGTTCCGCAACCCATATCAAGAGTTTTTAAACCTTTTACATCCATTTCTAATAAATGCTGAATCATCATGTGAGTTGTCTCGTGATGACCTGTTCCAAAACTCATTTTAGGCTCAATTACGATATCAAATTCTGCGTCAGTTTTTGGATGAAATGGAGCACGAACGTGGCATTTTCCGTCAACATCTATTGGTTCAAAGTTCTTTTCCCATTCTTCGTTCCAGTTTACCTGATCGATTTCTTCAACTGTATATTCAATTTTAAACTCTTCAGATTGTAAAATGTAAATATCATCCAGAATATTCTCATCCCATAAATCTTTCTTTACAAAAGCCGAAATTCCGTTTTCAGTTTCTGTGAAACTTTCAAACGCTTTTTCGCCCAATTCCGCAACTAAAATTTCAGAACCCAATTCTTTTGGTTCGATTGTAAAATGATATCCTAAATAGATGTTCGACATAAATAAAAATTTTTGCAAAGGTAAGAATACAAAGTAAAAGTTGTCTATAAATTTATCAGAACATTGATAATTTAAGAATAATTTAAAACAAAAAAGTGTTCGCCGTGGCGAACACTTTTTTTTATAATGTAAGATTTCAAAATCTAAAATCTAAAATCTAAAATCTAAAATTAGATAGCTGTTACAATTGCCAAGAAATCATCAGCTTTTAAAGCGGCACCTCCAATTAGACCACCATCTACGTCTGGTTTAGAGAAGATTTCTTTTGCGTTTTCTGGCTTAACAGAACCACCGTATAAAATAGAAACTTCGTCAGCGATTTCAGCTCCAAAAGCTTTGCGGATAGTTTCTCTGATGAATTCGTGCATTTCCTGAGCTTGTTCTGGTGAAGCAGTTTCTCCTGTTCCGATAGCCCAAACTGGTTCGTAAGCCAAAACAATTTTAGACCAAGATTCTTTTGCAATGTGGAAAACACCGTCACGTAATTGATTTTCAACAATATTGAAGTGATTTCCAGATTGACGATCTTTTAATTCTTCTCCAAAACAGAAAATTACTGTCATATCATGTTTCAAAGCTGTATCAACTTTGTTTGCGATTAATGCATCAGTTTCGTGGAAAATAGCTCTGCGCTCAGAGTGACCTAAAATTACTGTATTAACGCCAATGCTTGTCAACATATCTGCAGAAATTTCTCCTGTAAAAGCACCGCCTTCAGCTTGGTGAACATTTTGAGCAGAAACTCCAATTGGTGTGTTTTTTAATTTTGAAGCAGCCGCTTGTAAGTTTACAAAAGTTGGAGCTACAATTACTTGTGCATTAGTTTTTGCTGGAATTTTAGCAATTAATTCATTCAATAATTCTTCAGTCTGTGCAGCATTTTTATGCATTTTCCAGTTTCCTGCAACAATCGATTTTCTCATTTTGGTAGTTTTTATTATTCTTTTAATTTTTTGTTTTTTTTAATTTAAAATGCCTTGTTATCTTTTAAACCTTTTAATGTTTCGTCGATTTTAACAAAATCTGTTTCAATGGCACGATAAAGCGCAATTTTTCCTGTTTTGTCAACAATGATGTAACGCGGAATCCAATCTAAGTCGATAGCTTTTCCAAAAAGACCTTTCATACCATCATTCATCATATAATGATCGCCTTTTAATTCATGTTTTTCAATTCCAGCCTTCCATTTATCTGCCGTTTTATCTGCTGAAATAAATAAGTAAGACACATCTGGGTTATTGGCTTGTAATTCTTTTAATTTTGGCATTGCTTTTACACAATCACCACACCATGAAGCCCAAACTTCAATAACTAAAGTTTTTCCTTTGTATTTTTTTAGAATGTTTTTGAAAGCAACTTGGCTTCCGTCTGAAGCTAATAATTTTTCAGATAAAGCCTCTTTTGAAAATTCTTTTTTCTGAGCTTGAGAGCAAGAGAATGTTATAAACGCAATAACGACTAGGGCTAATTGTTTCATATTATATTTTAATTGTTTTAATTAAGTACTGAATTCACAAAGTTAAACAAACAAATGGAATGCCAAATGGAGATTAACAAAATTTGAACAGTCGTTTATTTTGTAACAAAACATGGAATTTCGGTTAGAAAAAGGGGAGTGAAATCGTAATAGTTGGGTTAAAATTCCTGAGTTTTTTTGATTGCATTTTTCAAAAGATGAAAAACGGATTGATTTTTTTGTTTTGAAAGAAATTTTAAAGAAGAAAAAACGTCGTGACGGAATCAAAAAAGTCTTCGGTATTAATTTTTTTTCGAAGACTTTCTATCTGTTTTTTATTCAAAGATCAATTCAAATCATAATTTTCATTTGCCCATTTTTTGCAAGGAAAAAGCCATCTGATTTTTCATAAATTGTTAAAATATTTCAACGTCGCATTGACCATTTTTACTATTTAAAAAAATCAAAAACAAAAAAAAACGCCAATAATCAAAAAGAATATTGGCGTCGTTTTTATTAAAGTTGCTTTTAAATACCATACGCAACATCAGATAATTTCAAATCATCGACGTCGTTGTAATGTACTTTTTGAACAATTGTTCCTTTGTGCAAGACTACAATGCTCGGATTTGCTCTTTCAACCGTTTTTAAAGCTGTTGCGTCGCAGAAATAAAAATCAACATTCAAACCATATTGCTTTTTAGCTTTTGCAATTTCGTCAGGTCCAGAAGCGGTCATCCCAATTACTTTATAACCTTTTGCTTTTGCGTCTTGATTTACTTTTTCTAATTTTTTCATTCCTTCAGGATTCGATAAAGCCAAGTCATAAGTTACAAAAATCACTAATTTAGGGTCCTGCAAAAATTCTGCTTTGTAGTCAGAATCATCTTTTGTCATCGTGAAATCGTGAATTGGCGGAACATATCCTTCTGTAATTACTTTGTCTTTTCTGTCAACAAAAGTGGCGCCTTCAGGAATGTTCATTAAATCTTTCTCAGTAAATTCTTTATCTACTCCGTTTACTTTGTAAATGAAAATCATCTCAACCACAGATTTTGGAGCGCCTTCTGGAATTTCCATTCCTTTTTCAATATTGGTTCCAACTTTATACGGGCGGAAATCTTTAATCGGATTGTGATTTAAAACCCAAACTGCCATAAATACACAAAGAATAATGCTGATTAATACGACGATATTAGTAAGCATTTTTGAAAATAATGGTTTTACTAATTTTTTGTTGATGAATAAAATCAAGATAAAGAAAAGTAAAACAATATCTTTGGTAAATGATTGCCAAGGCGTTAAATGCAAAGCGTCTCCAAAACAACCGCAATCTTTTACTACATCAAAATAAGCAGAATAGAAGGTAAGGAAGGTAAAGAAAACGATTAATAATAATAAAGCCCAAATCGTCAATTTTGATTTATAACCCACCAAAAGCATTACGCCCAAAACTACTTCTAAAATCACCAAAAAGATTGCTAATCCTAAAGCCAAAGGCTCTAAAAATGGCATGTTGAAAACTGGTTCACTGAAATATTCAGCTAGTTTATAAGAGAATCCAACTGGGTCATTTAATTTGATTAATCCAGAAATGATAAATAATACACCGACAAATAATCGGGAAAATTGGGTAATGATGTTTTTCATGATAATTTATTTGGGATTTTTTTTGCCACGACCCGAGCGATAGCGAACTGGCGGAGCAATTTCACAAATTTTCACAAATCAATTCGTGGAGATTAGTGAAATTCGTGGCTAAATATTTATTTGATAGGATTAAGAATCAGAGCAAAAACAGAATAATTAATCATATCCTGATAATTAGCATCAATTCCTTCAGAAACTAAAGTTTTTCCTTTGTTGTCTTCAATTTGCTTAACGCGAAGGAGTTTTTGCAGAATCAAATCAGTTAAAGAACTCACGCGCATATCACGCCAAGCTTCTCCGTAATCGTGGTTTTTGGCTTCCATTAAATCTTTTGTCAATTTAACTTTAGCATCATATAATTCAGTTGCTTTTTCAACGTCAAGATCCGGCTGATCAACTACGCCTAATTCTAACTGAATCAAAGCCATGATAGAATAATTAATGATTCCGATAAATTCTCCTTTTTCATCTTCATCCACTTTGCGGACTTCATTTTCCTGTAAACTTCGGATTCGTTGCGCCTTGATGAAAATTTGATCGGTCAATGACGGAAGTCTTAAAATTCTCCATGCACTGCCGTAATCTTTCATTTTATTGATGTACAATGTTCGGCAAATCGCGATAACATTATCAAATTCTTGGGAAGTATTCTTCATTTATATGCTGTATATTTGCTTAAATTTTTTCAAAAATAAGGATAATTTTTTAAGAGTTTCAAGTTTCAGGTTTTCTTTGTTCCAAGTTTTTTCTAAACAAAGTGTTAACAGGGATAAACTTGAAATTGAAAATAATGTTTCAAGTTTCAGGTTTCACGTTTGCTTCGTCAGTTCGGCTTTCAGCCTCGGGTTAAGTTCCAGAACTTGTGCAATCTGCATCAACTTGAAACTTGAAACTTGAAACCTGAAATAAAATAAACAATGACTATTAACTGTAAAGGCGAACTTATCGATTTCTCGATTCCTAAAGTTCTGGGAATCCTGAATGTTACGCCAAATTCTTTCTTTGACGGAGGAAAATATAAAAACGAAGACGAGATTATTTCGCAAGTCGATAAAATGATTTCTGAAGGAGCAACGTTTATCGATATTGGTGCCTATTCCAGCAAGCCAAGTGCAGAATTTGTTTCGGAACAAGAAGAAATCGACCGAATTGTTCCAGCCATAGAATTGATTTTAAAGCATTTTCCAAACGCATTATTATCCATCGACACTTTTAGGGCCGAAGTTGCAAAAGCAAGTATTGAAAGTGGCGCAGCAATTATAAACGATATCGCAGCGGGCGAACTTGACGATAAAATGTTTGAGGTTATTGCAAAATATAATGTTCCTTATATTATGATGCACATGCGCGGAAATCCTCAAACAATGCAGAGTTTGACGCAATATGACGATATTGTTAAAGAAATGCTTTTTTATTTCTCTGAAAAAGTAAAAAAAGCAAGAAGTTTAGGAATCAACGATTTGATTTTAGATCCGGGTTTCGGTTTCGCTAAAACAACCGATCAAAATTATGAAGTGATGCAAAAGATGGAACTTTTTAATTTGTTGGAATTACCAGTTTTAGTCGGGATTTCAAGAAAATCCATGATTTATAAAACGCTTAATATAACGCCACAAGAAGCTTTAAACGGAACAACGTTTTTGAATACAATTGCGTTGACTAAAGGCGCTAAAATTTTACGTGTCCATGATGTGAAAGAGGCGGTGGAATGTGTTGCTTTATACAACAAATTGTATATTTAATCTCCTCGTTCCTCGGAATTGACAAACTGTTTGCTGAAAATAAAAAATATGAAATACATCTCTTTAATTATGGCTTTCCTTCTTTTCTCCTGTGGAAAAAAAGAAGACGTTTTACTCCCAAAATCAAACATTACAATTGTAAAAGATGTACAAGATCATTCGCCAATTTACATCTTTTTTAAAGTTAAAGGAAATGACACCATTGCTGATGTAAATAGAAAAAACAGCATCATCTCCACCAATTGGATTTTCAATATTGACAAACGTTTACCTTTAAAATTGATAATTCCGGAAGTAATTAAATTACAGGAGAAAAAACGAGGCGACAGCGCGCATAAAAACGAAAATGCCCAAAATTATTATTCCTACGCAGATTCAATTGGAAAGAATTTAGCTTTTTTGCCTTTCACGAAAGTGTATTATAAAATGGAGAAACCTAAATTTGGAGTAGTAGTTTATTTCAAAAAAGATAATTCAGTTTTAGTAAACGGCATTTCAGTTGGGAAATCGGAATTACAACATTATTTTGATAATATGGTTAGTGACAAACCAAATAAGTATATGTTTTCTTTTGACAAAAACATTACTTACGACGCTTATATAAAAAACAAAATTTTTATTAGCACTTTAAAGTTTCCTGTTCCAGAGATGAATCTCACAAACGAAGAATTTATTTTTTAGATTTACGATTAAACAATTAAACAAATTAACGATTAAACTTTATTGATGATGATAAGGTTCATTTCGTAAAATCGTAAATCCGCGATACAATTGTTCGATAAAAAACAAGCGAACCATTTGATGTGAAAACGTCATCAGCGAAAGTGAAACTTTGCCTTGAGCTTTTTTGTAAACCGTTTCAGAAAATCCGTAAGGTCCGCCAATTACGAAAACTAATGTTTTTACTCCAGAATTCATTTTCTTTTGCAATTCTTCAGAAAAACCAACGCTGGAAAAGTTTTTTCCGTTTTCATCCAATAAAATTAACTGATCGGTTGCGGAAAGCTTTGACAAAATCAATTCGCCTTCTTTTTCTTTTTGCTGACTTTCAGATAAGTTTTTTACGTTTTTGATATCAGGAATAATCTCTAAATCAAATTTGATGTAAAACGACAAACGTTTGGTGTAATCGTCAATCAAAGTTTGAAGCGATTTGTTGTCTGTTTTTCCTATTGCAATAAGTTTGATGTTCATTTGTAAAGTTTTTTTGCCACGAATTTCACAAATTTTCACAAATTTATCTGTGTTAATCAGTTTAATCCGCATAATCTGTGGTCCAATTTAAGCTCTATTTTTTATTCTCATAAACCGTTTCAAAATGTTCTACAATTGGAAACGGTTCGTAATAATGATGCAAAATCTTTTTCCATTCCAAATACGCTTCTGAAGTTCTGAAACCAATGGTGTGATCTTCAAGCGTATTCCAATCGACCAATAAAAGATATTTGTTTTCGACTTCAAGACATTTTTCTAAACGATGACCTAAATAACCATCGATTGATGAAATGTATTGGCTTGCTTTTGCAAAATCAGCTTCAAATGTTGATGCTAACTCAGGTTTTATAAAAAGATATACGGCTTCTAGTATCATAATAAAAATATTTTTTTCACGCAGATTTTACAGATTTAAGCAGATTTATTTTTAATGTTTTAGCATAAAAATCTGTGTTTATCTGCTTAAATCTGTTTAAAATCTGCGTGCAATTTTCGCAAAGATTAGTTTTTAGAAAACTTCGCTTCAAAAATTTTAAATCGATTATCTAAATTTTTAATCAATTGTTTTTTAACCGAATCATCTTGAATGAAACTATAATTAATGCTATTGTAAACGTATTTTTTTATAGTTGCATACGAAACATCCTGATATCTTTTAGCCAATAAAACATATTGTTCGGTCATATTGCTTCTTAGAATTCCTGCATCATCTGTGCTGATTACAATTGGCACATTAAATTCTTTGTAAAGTGTAAACGGATGTCTGTTTTCTTTTACTTTTAAAATGAATTCATTACTGGTTAAATTGATTTCAATCGGAATATTGTTTTTCGACATATATTTCAACAAATCGTATGAATTTACTTCGTATGCAATATCAACTCCGTGACCAATTCTGTTAGCGCCAGCTATATAAATCGCGTCGTTAATGTGCCAAGTTAAATCTTCGGGCTGAACCAAACCTAAAGTCAATTCGCCCGCGTGAAGTGTATATTTTACATTCGGAAATTTATCGTGGCAGTATTTAAACATAACCATGTGAAGCCAGTAATCTTTCATGGAAGTTTGTCCGTGCTCCGGAGAAACGATATTTACACCCGCGGTCAATTTACTTTCGCTTGACGAAATAAAAGCAATTACCAGATTTTTGAATAAATCGACCGGCTCCATAAAACGAAGTACAAAGTTCTGATAACGCATTGTGAATTTTTCGTCGTCAATTTTTAAGTCTTTATGAAGTTTTGTTAAGAAATTGGTATTAAAATCTTCGGCGTATTTTTTAGCCTCTTTTTTCTGGAGCGATTTGTATAACTCGTCTAAAAGTTTTAAAACTGCTTTTTCATCTTTTTGTGCAGAAGCCTGACGTAATTTTGAATTAAAATCCGATAAATCAGAAACATTCATATCACACGGAATTGTCGATAATTGTGTTTCAATATAACTTACATTTTCGGCAATGGCACGCTTTTTTAATTCAAGCATTCCTTCTGCAAAATGACCTGCGATAGTTGGCTCGAATTTCATAAAAGAGTCAAAAAATTGATCATCAGAAGGAACGGAACCATTATAATCTTTAATCGACCAGGTTTGCATAATTTGCTGTTCGTAATAATCTAATTTTCCTTTTTCTTTAAGAGAGGAGAAGCTTTCCCAATTTCCTTTTTCTGGTTTTGTTTTCGAAACTGCTAAGTTTTCTAAATTCAAATAAAAATTCTCAGAAATGGCTCTTTCTAAAAGTGGTTCTGCATAAATTGATCCTGAAAAATGGTGGTGTAAATCGCCTCCTTTTGGCATTTGTTGAAAAAAAGCGGTTAAGAGAGCTTCATTATTTCTGATTTTTTCTAAATAACTTTCAGCAGTTTGAGAAAAGCCGATTTGTGCTATAAAAATACAGAAAAGCGTAATTATCCTTGTCATACATTAAGTTTAAATTACGCGCAAATATACGAGTTTTCGGAGAAATTTGAAAATTTTGTTTTTAAGGGACAAAGGCTCAAAGGTTCAAAGGGACAAAGTTTTTAAAGAAATGATTAAATAAAAAAAAGACGCACTGTTGTGCGTCTCTATACTAAAACCTCTGAACCTTTGTTACTTTGAACCTTTGTAACTCAAGAAAAAAGTACATCACGAATTTCTTCAACTTTATCAAAAACGCTTTTAGCAAAAGGACAAAGCGGAATAATTTTTAAGTTGTTTGCCCTTGCATATTCTACTGAAGCCATAACTAGTTTTTTTCCAACACCTTTTCCGTTGAATTCTGGGCTTACTTCAGTGTGATCGATAATGAATTTTGAATCTCCTGCCCAAGTGTAAGTCATTTTTCCAGCTTGTTTTCCGTCTTCAATTGCTTCAAAATAGCCTCTTCTTGTATCGTTTATTTGTTGAATTTCCATGTTTTTAAATTAATGTGGTTTTGATTTCAATTGAATGTGTCAATGTTTTGTGAATTGGACAGCTGTTTGCAATCGTTTCTAATCTTTGTCTTTGTGTTTCGTCAACTTCACCGATTACTTCAATTCTTCTGGTGAATGAGGTACAATTTCGCTCTGAATCTCTTTCAAAATCAATTTTGATATTGATTTCTTCAACATTCCATTGCTTGCGATTAATGTACATTCTTAAAGTAATTAATGTGCAAGATGCTAATGATGAAGCCAAAAGTTCAGTAGGATTTAAACCTAAATTTTTTCCTCCAAGTTCTTGTGGTTCATCTGAAATTAAGATATTGCCACTTGCAGAAGTAATTTCTGTGCGATACAAACGCGTATCTATTTTTGCAGATATTGTATCCATAATTATTTGATTCTTGGTTCAGGTAAAGGAACAAATTCGGTTTCTCCTGGGACTTTGGGGAAAGTCTGTTCTGTCCAGTCTTTTTTTGCTTTTTCGATTAATTCTTTATCCGAAGAAACGAAGTTCCAAAAGATAAAATGTTCTTCAGGAAACGGCTGTCCGCCAAAGATATAAACGGTTGAATTTTCAGAAATTTCGAACTCACAAAGAGAAGCTTCAGTTGTAATTAAAATTTGTCTCGGATCATAAACATGTTCACCGTTTTTAATGCTTCCCTCTAAAATATATAAACCGCTTTCGCCAAATAAATGACTTCCAATATTGATTTTTTTGGCTTCTGTACTTTTGATTTCTATAAAATACAACGGACTATAAACAGGAACTGGCGATTTTTTTCCGAAAGCTTCTCCGGCGATTAATTTATAAGAAATACCGTCTTCTTCCCAAGCCGGAATATCATCTGCTTCAACATGAGTGAAATTCGGATCCATTTGCTCCAATTCTTTTGGAAGCGCCACCCAAATTTGTAATCCGTGAAGCATTTTGTCTAAATGTCTTAAATATTCTGGAGTTCTTTCAGAATGTACAATTCCTTTTCCGGCTGTCATCCAGTTTACTGCTCCGGGTTTTATTTCTAATTCTGTTCCTAAACTATCGCGGTGCATAATACTTCCTTCAAACAAAAAAGTTAGTGTTGAAAGTCCGATATGCGGATGCGGAGGAACATCCATATTTTCATGATCACTTAAATGTGCAGGTCCCATATGATCGATAAATACAAATGGCCCAACAGCTCTTTTTTCACGGAAAGGTAATAATCGACCTACCATAAAGTTGCCAATATTGGCTGAGCGTTCTTCGATAATTAAACTGATATTTGACATGTGGTATTTTGATTTGATTTGAAAACAAAATTACAGTTGTGATAGAAATCTGTAACTTAATTTAGATTAAGAAAAGTTGTTTTTGGATTTTTGAATTATAAAAATAAGAAAAAACGTTGGTTCAGTTTTTAGGATATGATTAAATTTAAGTTTAAAAGTCCCATCGGGACGAAATATTTATAGAAAATAAAAATATCACATCCAATAGAGCCCCAGCGGGGCGAAATAAATGTCGCTCCGCTGGAGCTTTTTTTGACCTTAATATGGTTTTTCTATAAATATTTTGCTCCGCTGGAGCACTAAAACGGGAATAATTTACATTTAATCAATCAATTCAAATTCCAAAATTTCACTTTCCGTTCCATTAATAATAATCGACAATTGATGAACTCCAATATGAAAAACTCTAGTCGTAATTAACTTAAAAGACTGATTTCGTTCAACTTTAGTCAATTGATTTGGATGATACACTTTCTCACTGATTTTAAAGACTTTTTTAGCCAAATGTCCTTTTGCTTTTTTATAATGAACAGCATATTCTAAACGAATCGTTTTTGCTTCTTCATTTTTATTATTTAAATGAAATTGAAACTGCAAATAATCACCAATTTTTACGATTGGTGTTTTAATTTCAAAAGAAGAAAGTTCAATATTGGTACTTTCTAAACCATAATGACTTAAAATTTCAGGATGGCCTTGTTTTAATAAAGTTCTACATCCGTGTTTTATAATTCCGTCCGTTTCTTTGCCGTGGCCTTTCCATTTCGAGGCAATTTCAAGAACAATCTGCGGATTATCTTTTGCAATATCATTTAAACTATTGGCAACGCTTCGGCGAACATATTCTGAAGGATCGTTTTTTAGATTCTCTAAAATTGGAAGAATAGAAGTTGGGTCTTTTTTAAGAAACGGAATCGCCATTGCCCACGGTAATCTCGGGCGGGAACCTTCGCTGGCTAAACGACGAGCATGATGATTTTCGTGTAAAGACCATTTTACCATTTCATCAATCATTTGTTCTTTATACTTTAAAATAAAAGGACGAACGGCAAATTCACAGCTTATAAACTGTGTGATGGAAACAAAGGCTTTCGCCGAAGTTTTAAAATCGTCTAAACCGTATATTTCGATATAATCAGCAAAAAAGATGAAAGCCAAATTACTTTCTGCAAAATTGTTTTTCTTTAAATTTTCAATGATTTTATCAATTAAAGAAACTGCTTCAGGGAAATTTTGAGGCATAAATTGATGAAATACAACAGTTGTATGTTTCATTCTTTCTTTCCATTCTTTTTGTGCAAAATCGCCTTCGTAGATTGCTTCAATAAATTTTTGTTTATTGAATGTTGGATGTACTTCGGCGACAGCCTGACCAAATTTTTCGTAAAAAGAAACCGAATAAATATCTTTAATTAATCCCATGATTTTGTTTGAATGAACCTCAAAGATATTTAATTGAACGTTTATTATGGGAGTAAGTTTTGTTAAGAATTGTAACTTTTTTTTCTGAATATTTTAATAGTTAAAAAAGAAAATTTTAATGTTTTGAAAAATTTTTCATGTTAAGTAAACTTTCAAATCCATAAAATATATCCTAATTTAGCATATTATTAAAAACAGAAAAATGATAAGCGAAGCGCAATTTCAGGCAGAATTACAACTTTTGATAAGCAATGCCATAAGAGAAGATGTTGGCCCGGGCGATTACAGTTCGTTGGCTTGTATTCCGGATACGGCTCACGGTCAGGCGAAATTATTGGTAAAAGATCAGGGAATTATTGCGGGTGTTGCTTTGGCGAAAATGATTTTTGAATTTGTTGACCCAAAATTAAAAGTAAAGACTTTTATCGAAGACGGAACGCATGTAGAATATGGCGATGTCGTTTTTGAAGTTTCGGGAAGTTCTCAGTCGATTTTAAAATCCGAAAGAGTGGTTTTGAATACCATGCAACGTATGTCGGCTATTGCGACAAAAACAAATCATTTGATGCAACTTTTAGATGGCACTGGAGCGAAAATTTTAGACACACGCAAAACAACTCCAAATTTTAGAGTGGCCGAAAAATGGGCAGTAAAAATTGGCGGAGGCGAAAATCATCGTTATGCTTTGTATGATATGATTATGCTGAAAGACAATCATATTGATTTTGCTGGCGGAATTACGCTTGCAATCAAAAAAACCAAAGAGTTTTTAAAAGCCAATAATTTAGATTTGAAGATTATTGTTGAAGCTAGAAATCTTGATGAAATTCGTGAAATTTTGTTAAGCGACGGCGTTCACAGAATTTTGATTGATAACTTTAATTATGAAGATACCAAAAAGGCTGTGGATTTAATTGGTAAAAAATGCCAGACAGAATCTTCAGGAAATATCAACGAAAAAACAATTCGCGGGTACGGTCTTTGCGGTGTAAATTATATCTCGTCTGGAGCTTTGACGCATTCTGTTTATAATATGGATTTGAGCTTAAAAGCTTTTTAAGTTATGAGTTATTAGTTATAAGTTATGAGTTAGGTATCAGTTAAAAGGAAAGCCCGATGAAAGAAATTGATAAAATAGCATTGATAAAAATTGAAAATAATCAAATTTTAAGCACAAAATCGAAAGGTAAAACCAAATATTATATTCCAGGAGGTAAAAGAGAAAATAATGAAACTGACCATCAAACTTTAAGCAGAGAAATTCAAGAAGAGCTAAGTGTTGAAATAATAAATGAAACTATTGAATATGTGGGAACGTTTATAGCCCAATCAGACGGCGCTGTTGAAGGAATTAATGTAAAAATGACGTGTTACAAAGCTAATTACATTGGAGAGCTAAAAGAGAACAATGAAATAGAAGAAATTAGATGGTTAAATT
This sequence comes from Flavobacterium denitrificans DSM 15936, assembly GCF_000425445.1. GTDB lineage: Bacteria > Bacteroidota > Bacteroidia > Flavobacteriales > Flavobacteriaceae > Flavobacterium > Flavobacterium denitrificans. Next base: position 535,169 of record NZ_KE384377.1, read on the forward strand.
ATAATGATTTAGATATAATATCAGAAGTCGATAAAATTATATTTAAACATCTCAAAGAAAGCGGATTATTAATCTAAAATCTGAACTCTAAAATCTAAAATCAAATAAATATGTCGCAAGAGATAGAAGCTCGGATTGAGAAACTGCCTGTGGTGCGCTCTTTAGCCCGACTTTTAAAGAAAATAAAATTGCCTTGGCTTGAGGGTTTTTCGCTGTATGATTTGATCGAAATGTACGTCATCGGAATTATTGACGGTGCATTTTCTTATCATGCGAGTGCGGTTTCTTTTAGTTTTTTTATGGCTTTATTTCCGTTTGCTTTATTTATTTTAAACTTAATTCCGTTTATCCCGATTGATAATTTTCAGGATGATTTTCTTCAGTTTGTGCAACAAAGTGTTCCTCCAAATACTTTTGATGCCATCAGTAAAATTATCAGCGATATTTTAAACAATAGTCACTCGGGATTATTGTCAACCGGTTTTTTTCTTTCGATTTTCTTGATGGCGAACGGTATTAACGGAATCCTGAGCGGTTTTGAATCGTCTAAACATGTTTTTGATAAACGTGGGTTTTTGCATCAATATTTGGTTGCGCTGGCTATTTCGCTTGTAATGACCATAATTTTGTTCGTAACAGTGGCAACAATTGTAGTTTTTGAGGTATTTATTCAAAAAACAATCATTCAAGATGTGCTTAGTGATCGAATTCCGTTGATTATTTTGGGCCGATATTTGTTTGTTGTTTTAATGATTTTGATAACATCTTCAATATTATTGCGTTATGGTACTAAACAGTACAATAAAGTGCCTTTTATAAGTATTGGATCTGTTTTTACAACGGTCTTAATTGTTATATCTTCGTTCTTTTTTGGGATTTGGGTTATAAAATTCTCAAAATATAACGAACTTTATGGTTCAATTGGGACATTATTAATTCTAATGTTCTACATTTGGATAAACTGTATGATTCTGCTTTTAGGGTTCGAATTGAACGCTACAATCAGAAAATTAAAACAAAAAAAAAATAAATAAGTATGAAAAATTTGATGCTAACTATCGGAGTGTTCTTCTTTGCGCTGACCATGCAAAGTCAAAGTGTAATTGGAAAATGGAAAACAATTGACGACGAAACCGGAGAAGCAAAATCAATCGTAGAGGTTTACGAAAAAGGAGGGAAAATTTACGGAAAGGTTGTTGAGATACTTCGTGAAAATCATAAAAAAGATGTTTGTTCCAAATGCGATGGTGCTGAAAAAAACAAACCAATTATAGGAATGGTGATTATCAACGGTCTTAAAAAAGACGGTTCAGAATATAATGACGGAACTATTTTAGATCCTACAAATGGTAAAAAATACAAATGTTATATCACTTTAGAATCTGCTGATAAATTAAAACTTCGCGGGTATGTTGGGATTTCTTTAATGGGAAGAACACAATACTGGACACGAGTGAAATAACTAATTCAAAAAATACATGCGAAAATTAGCTTCGATAATTTTATTCTTAGTTTTAACTGCAAATAGCTTTGGACAATCTAAGAATTCGCCATTACAAATAAGTCATCTTACGGGTGACTTTTATGTTTATAAAACGTTTCATGATTATAAAGGAACGTTGATTTCTGCCAATGCCATGTATCTGGTTACAGATAAAGGAGTTGTTCTGTTTGATGCTCCATGGGATCAAACACAATTTCAGCCTTTATTAGATTCAATAAAAGCAAAACATAATAAAGAAGTCGTAATGCTTTTTGCTACACACTCACATGAAGACCGTGCGGGAGGATTCGACTTTTACAGAAAAAAAGGAATTAAAACCTATTCTATTAAATTGACAGATGAGATTCTGAAAAAGAAAAATGAACCGAGAGCCGAATTTATAATTCCGAATGACAAGACTTTTGAAGTCGGACAGTATTCTTTTGAAGTTTATTATCCAGGAAAAGGTCATGCGCCAGATAATATTGTGGTCTGGTTTGATAAAGAAAAAGTACTTTATGGAGCTTGTTTTATAAAAAGTGCCGATGCTCAGGATCTTGGTTATTTAGGTGATGCTGATGTGAAAGAATGGAAGAAATCAATTGCAAAAGTGAAGTCAAAGTTTAAAAATCCAAAGTATATTATTCCAGGTCATGAAGATTGGAAAAATATTGAATCTTTAAATCATACTTTGAAATTGGTTGATGAATATTTAGCTCAAAAATCTTTCGAGAAAAAGTAAATTTTATAAATCTCGGTGGTGTATAATTAAAGCCTAAAAATAGTTTAATTTTGTAATTGTAATTATTAAGAAAAATCGAAATGACAGTAACAGATAAAAATATACTTGAAACTTATTCAAACTTATTTGAAGGGCTTAGTTTTTCTAATAAAATTGAACTTATAGAACGACTTACAAAATCTTTAAAAAGTAATAAATCAAAAGAGAATAGTTTTTATAAATCTTTTGGAGCTTTTGCATCTGAAAAATCTGCAGAGGAAATTGTTTCAGAAATAAAATCTAATAGAAACTTTAAGGACAAAGAAATTAAGTTTTAATGGGGTATTTATTAGATACAAGTATTTGCGTTTTCTTTCTTAGAGGAAAACTTAATCTTGATAAAATGGTGAAACAAGTTGGTTTAGAAAATTGTTATATCTCAGAAATAACAGTTGCGGAACTTCGTTTTGGTGCAGAAAACAGCGATGATCCAGTAAAATCGAATAAAGCTGTGGATGTCTTTTTAAGAGGTTTGACGATAATTCCAATTTTTGGTTCAATTAAAAGATATGCTATTGAGAAGGTTAGACTTCGAAAAATCGGAAAGCCAATGAATGATGAATTTGACCTTTTAATTGGAGTTACCGCAGTTGAGAATCAATTGATTTTAGTTACAGATAATACTAAGGATTTTAAACTTTTAGACGGAATTCAGATGGAGAATTGGTTTGAAAGAAATTAAATATTGATTGTTCTGCGTCATTTCTCAATTTTTTAAAATTACTACATGTTTTTTATCGACGTTATTTTACCGCTTTCCTCAGTTAAGCCCCTTACTTATCGTGTTTCTGAGGCTGAATTCCATTTTATAAAAAAAGGAATGCGGGTGGCGGTACCTATTAAAAATAAAATCTATACAGGACTTGTTTTAGATATTCATGAAAATGCGCCGAATTTATATGATGCCAAAGAGATTCATCAAATCTTAGATGAAAAACCAATTGCAACTGAGACACAAATTAAACATTGGCTTTGGGTTGCGAATTATTATATGTGTGGAATTGGCGATGTATATCGAGGTGCTTTTCCAACAGGATTATTATTAGAAAGCGAAACTATAATTTCGAATAAACCTGAAACTGTTGTAAATGACTCTGAACTTTCAGATGATGAGTTTTTGATTTATGAAGCTTTACAACATCAAAGTTCCCTCAAAGTTCAGGACATAATTTCAATTTTGAACAAAAAAAATATTCTGCCGATTCTTCAAAAATTAATGGCAAAAGATATTATTGTTTTAGAAGAAGAAATAAAAGAAAGTTACAAGCCGAAATTGGTTCGTTACGTAAAATTACATTCTCAATACGAAACAGATCAAGGTTTGGGAGAATTGCTTGAAGTTTTGAAAAATGCTAATAAACAAAAAGAAATTGTATTAGCTTATTTTCAACTTTCAGCTTCAGAAAAAAAGCCCATCACAGTAAAAAAACTTACGGAAGTTTCGAATGTGACATCGGCAGTTGTGAAAGCTTTAATTGAAAAAGAAATTTTTGAAGAATATTATCTGCAACATGACAGAGTTTCTTTTGATGGAAAAGCTTCAGAAAAGCAATTGCAATTAAGCGATGCTCAAGAGACTGCTTTCAATGAAATTAAAAATAGTTTATTAGAAAAAGAAGTTTGTCTTCTTCACGGCGTTACGTCAAGCGGAAAAACAGAAATCTACATTAAATTAATCGAAGAATATTTGCAAACAGGAAAACAGATTTTGTATTTGCTTCCTGAAATTGCACTGACGACTCAATTGGTTTCTCGTTTAAGGCTTCATTTTGGAGATAAAGTCGCAGTTTTTCATTCGAAATACAGCAATAATGAAAGAGTTGAAGTTTGGAAACAAACGCTCGAAAATTCACCAAAAGCACAAATTGTAATAGGAGCGAGGTCGGCTTTGTTTTTGCCTTTTAATGATTTAGGATTATTGATTGTTGATGAAGAACACGAGCAGACTTTTAAACAGACAGATCCTGCGCCAAGATATCATGCGAGAGACAGCGCGATAGTTTTGGCTAATTTTCATAATGCCAAAGTTTTATTAGGATCAGCAACGCCAAGTATTGAGACTTATTTTAATACGCAGAATGATAAATACGGTTTAGTAACGCTTACAGAACGTTATAAAAATGTTCGTATGCCTGAAGTTGTTTTGGTGGATTTGAAAGACAAGCATTTCAGAAAAAAAATGACGGGGCATTTTAGTGATCTTTTAATCGAGGAAATTGCCGAAGCTTTGTCTTTGGGTGAACAAGTTATTTTATTCCAAAACAGAAGAGGATATTCTCCTATAATAGAATGTTTGACTTGCGGACACGTGCCTCATTGTCAGCAATGCGATGTGAGTTTGACATTTCATAAATTTAAAAACCAATTGCGTTGTCATTATTGTGGATATTCGATTGCAAAACCAACGCATTGTCATAGTTGTTCGAGTATTGATTTGACAACAAAAGGTTTTGGAACAGAGCAAATTGAGCAGGAGCTTGTTTCTCTTTTTCCAAAAGCCAAAACGGCGCGAATGGATCAGGATACTACACGTGGAAAATTTGGCTTTGAGAAAATCATTGATACATTCAAAAATAGAGAAATCGATATTTTAGTCGGGACACAAATGTTGGCTAAAGGTTTGGATTTTGATAATGTAAGTTTGGTCGGAATTATGAATGCCGATAATATGTTGCATCATCCGGATTTTAGAGCTTTTGAGCGCAGTTTTCAAATGATGACTCAGGTTGCCGGAAGAGCAGGAAGATCAGAAAAACAAGGTAAAGTTGTGATTCAGACTTATAATCCAAATCATAATACCATTCAGCAGGTTACCAATCATAATTATGCAGGTATGTATAAGGAACAATTATACGATCGCCAAATCTATAAATATCCTCCTTATTTCAGAATAATAAAGCTTACTATAAAGCATAAAGATTTTGATAAATTGAAAGAAGGCTCGATGTGGTTGTATCAGGTTTTGAGCCAAAATTTGAACATGCCGGTTTTAGGTCCGGAAGAACCGGCAATCAGCAGAATCAGAAATGAATATATCAGAACGATATTAATTAAGATCCCGCAAAACCTGCATTTAGGAAACACAAAAAAAACTATTCAGAAAATGCTGAATAGTTTTGAAGCTGTTGCTCAATACAGAGCTATAAAAGTTGTTGTGAATGTCGATTTCTATTAAGACGAAGTAGATAAAGCTTTAACCAAATCTTCTTTTTTGTTTCGGCTTAACGGAATTTTTGTAATTCCAATTTCTGCAAATTTGCTGTTGAAGCGTTCTACTTTATCAATATTAATAATATAGGACTTGTGCACACGAATAAATTTATCTTTTGATAAATCGTTTTCAAAAGATTTCATAGTTGAAAGAACCAAATTGCTGTCATCTTCTGTAACCACTCTAACATAATCTCCAAATGCTTCGATCCATTTGATTTTTGCAGTAAAGATTTTTAGTTTTTTAAGATTACTTTTGATGAAAATATGTTCGCCTTCTTCTTCTTTGACTTCTTTTTTAAGCAAGTGCATATCGATTGCTCTTTTGACAGAAGCGTTGAATCGATCGACCGCGATTGGTTTCTGCAGATAATCGGTGGCATCATAGTCAAAAGCTTTTAAAGCGTACTCTGCTTTAGAAGTAATAAATATAATTTGCGGTTTTGATTTTAGTCCGTCAAGGAAGTCAAAACCGTTAATAACTGGCATTTCAATATCTAGAAATATTAAATCGATATTATTTAAAGAGATACAGCTTTTTGCTTCTATTGCATTAGAAAAATCCCCGATTAAGTGCAAACCTGGGTGATTATTAACTAATTTTGCAATAATGGTCCTCTGTATAGAACTATCATCTACAACAACACAGTTTAGTTTCATAACATTTAAATTTAGAATAAATTCAGGATAGCATTAGTAAAAGTATTATTTTTTTTGTAAAAAAACCTAAACTGAGCATATATTTTTTGTAGTATGACGAATAAAAGCAAAAAAGTGTTGTTTTTTTAAAATTAATGATTACTTTTGCACCCAATTTTAACAAATAAATATTGTATTTATGAATCATTATGAAACTGTTTTCATTTTAAATCCCGTTTTATCTGAGGTTCAGGTGAAGGAAACAGTAACGAAATTTGAAGAATTTCTTACTAGTAGAGGAGCTGAAATGGTATCGAAAGAGGATTGGGGTCTTAAAAAAATGGCTTACGAAATCCAAAACAAAAAAAGTGGTTTTTACCATTTATTCGAATTCAAAGTAGCTGGAGAAGTTCTTGTAGCTTTTGAAACTGAATTTAGACGTGACGAAAGAGTTATGCGTTTCTTAACTGTAAGTTTAGACAAACATGCTATTTCATGGGCGGAAAGAAGAAGAGCTAAATTAAAATCTACTAAAGCGTAATTATTATGTCTACAATCGAGCAATCTGCAAAAGGAAAAAAAGACGGAGATATCAGATATTTAACGCCTTTAAACATTGAAACTAACAAAACTAAAAAGTATTGCCGTTTCAAAAAATCAGGAATCAAATACATCGATTATAAAGATGCTGATTTCTTATTGAAATTCGTAAATGAGCAAGGAAAAATTCTTCCTCGTCGTTTAACTGGAACTTCATTGAAATACCAAAGAAAAGTTTCTGTAGCTGTAAAAAGAGCTCGTCACTTAGCTTTAATGCCATACGTGGCCGATTTATTAAAATAGTATAAAAAAATCTAGTCGCTGGTTTCTGTTTTATCAGAACCTAACTTCTAAAATATAAGGACAACAACATGGAAATTATTTTAAAACAAGACGTACAAAACGTAGGATTTAAAGATGATGTAGTATCTGTAAAACCTGGTTACGGTCGTAACTTTTTAATTCCTCAAGGTTTTGCTACTTTAGCAACTCCTTCTGCTAAAAAAGTTTTAGCTGAAAACCTAAAACAAAGAGCACACAAAGAAGCTAAAGTTGTTGCTGATGCTAAAGCATTAGCTGAAACTTTAAAAGCTCTTGAAATTAAACTTACTGCAAAAGCTGGTGGAGAGAAACTTTTTGGTTCTATCACTAACATCGATATCGCTGAAGCTTTAGAGAAATCTGGTAATGCTATCGATAGAAAATTCATCACTAGCGGTGTTGTAAAACGTTTAGGAAAATACAATGCTACAGTTCGTTTACACAGAGATGTAATCGTTGAATTAGCTTACGAAATTGTTGCTGAAAAGTAATAGTTTTAAAAACTATACAAAAATCCCGATGAAAATCGGGATTTTTTTTGTTTAATACACATCAATAGTAATAATTAGACTTATGGTTGGTAGCTTATAGCGTATTGCTTAAAGCTTACAACGTAAAGCATAAAGCCTAAAATAAAAATGAAATACGCAAGATTAACAAAAGAACAATTTGATGAATTGCATGCCGAATTTGCCAGTTTTTTGGCTACTCAGGCAATTGATAAAGCAGAGTGGGATTCTCTTAAGATAAATAAACCGGAAGTTGCTGAACAAGAATTAGATGTTTTTTCAGATTTAATCTGGGAAGGTGTTTTGTCAAGGGCTGAATTTTTGGAGCATTTTTCAAAAAATCATATTTTTCTTTTTCAATGCTTTGAAACTCATGTCCAATCTATCGTGTTGAAATCGCTAGTTCCGGAAACAGATTTCTTAACTCAGGAAGGTTTGCAATGGTTAGGTGATAATATGTTTACGGAAACTATTGAAATGAAAGTTGGCAAAAAAGTATTTACTGAGGATAGAAATACTTCTATTTTTGAATTGATTCAACAAGGTGCTTTTTTAAGTGATGGACAATTGTTTAAACAAATTAATACAATTATAGAGTCTTAAAGTAGATAGTTTTTTTTTTTTTTTTATTATAAATGAAGGTTAAACAGTTTGCAGGTAAATTGTTTAACTTTTTTTATTTTTTTAACATTTGTTTAATCTTTAAAATTATTTTAGCCAAGTACTTTTACCTGTTTGTTTGATATTTGTCAATTTTTTAAGGATTCAGATAATGAAATGCATGTTTTTAAATCTTTGTTGGTTTTTATGTTAAAACTATATCGTTTGAAATTTAATTTTTGTAAGTTTTTTATTTCTTTTAAAAAAATTAACCACAAATAAACGTTGTTTTTACACACTTCGTAAAGTTTAGATTATCTAGTTAAAACGCGGTTTTTTCTTATATTAACACCCCTTATTTGAGTTTTTTAATCTTGAGTATGTGAAAAAAATAAGAATATTCGATTGTTTTTTGTTTTTATTTTTGTTATTTTTGAAATAGAAACGTTAAACAAAATTATTTAATTGTTTTTTTAAGTGGCATTCTTTTGAATGTTTTTGTTTAATGTTTTGGCCTTTGACTATAATCCGTTTTCAATATTGTAAGTAACTTAATTTATATGCGTATGGAATTGACAATTACTTTTGTTATCGTGTTTGCATTAAGTGTTCAAATTGTTATTATTTTATTTTTTAGCTTTCTTAAGGCTTTGAAATTTGTTCGCAAAGTTTCATTGAATCCAACTCTGGATTTATTTCAAAAATATATTTATTGTAGTAGCTCATTTCCTAAACCCAGTTGGCGGTATGTTAATGAATAACGTTGTGTCGTATTTGTGAAAATTCGATTTCAATTTTTTATTTAAAGTTTCAATTTAGTATTTCCAGAGTACTATGATTTATAGAAGCCTAATCAATTTCTATTGGTATTGAAACAACATTTTTTTTATTCTCCCATACATATTAATTTAATTTTTCATTATGAAAATTAAAATTCAAACAAATCACTTCATCAGGAAGATTGGTCTAGATCAGTATTTCCTAAATGTTTTGGGAGAGTTCTTATTCAAAATGAATAAAAGTACTCTTTGGTATACATAGACAGATGTATACAATTATGATTTTTTTTGTTGAAATGTAATTTAAGGTTAAGCCCCAAACGCTTTAAATTTCGTTTTTAATAGTTGATTATTAGTGTTTTTTAAAATTGCGTAGGCATGTGTGCTTAACGCAGCAGGCTTTTTATTGTCCATTTTCTAATCTTCCAAATTATGAAAAAAAATTTTACTTTTTGTAATCTCAACTTTCAGAAGAGATTAATGGGGCTATTATTTTTATTCCTATTATGTAGTAATGCTTTTTCTCAGACTGTTTGTAGACCAGTGTCGCAAACAAACAGTCAAGCAGGTTTATTATGTGTAGGTTTAGATGTAAGCAACCCAACATTGGCCTATGATAATGATCCGGGCCTAACGACATTTGCAACTCTGCAAAATGCGGTTGGACTTCTTTGTCTGGTTGAAGAGACCATGACATTGAATCAGACTGTGAGAGCTGGAGATGAAATTGTACTTTATTTAGGAACAGGAAACGGTTTGCTTGACGTTGGACTTTTGTCTAATGTCTCAATACAAACTAAGCTTTCAGGAACAGATGTAGGCCCAAGAGTGGCGTTGAATAGCCCAGTTTTGAACTTAAGTTTATTATCTGGAAATGCTATTGGCGAGGTCCGATACACCGTTCCTGGAGATGCAAATCAAGTACAAATTCAGGTAGGTGGAATTTTGAGTCTTTTGGTAAATTTAAGAATTTATGATGTTCGTTTGGATTTTGCCAAACCTACAGTGACAGGAGGTTTAAATCAGACGATTTGTTCTGGAGCATCCACAACTTTGATTGCTACTCCTGTGGCTGGTACTTCCTTAGCATGGTACAGTTCAGCTTCATCGACAACAGCATTAGCAAATGGAAATACTTTAGTTACTCCAAATTTAACTGCCGATACTACTTATTATATAGGTGTGGTTAGAGCAGGCGGATGCGAGGGTAACAATCGTGTGCCAGTCGTTGTTAATGTATCAAATCCTGTAGCTCCTGCAATTAGTTCTTCGGGAACTTCAGTATGTTCTTCAGGGGCAACGCAGCAAACTACGCTGTCTTTAATTAACCCAATTCCAGGGACTACCTATAATTGGTATTCTTCACCAGCAAGTACTACGGTATTAGCTTCGGGAAATTCTTATTCTCCAACCGTTCCTCTTGGAACAACTAGCTTTTATGTGGAAGCTGTTATAGGTAGCTGTATTAGCCCTACTCGAACTCAAGTTGACGTAGTTTCGGTTGCAGTTCCTGCTGTACCTACAGCATTGACACAAAGCGTAACAATCCAATCGGGACAGAATGCAACATTAAGCGCAACAACATCTGAAGCTGGAGTAACGCTAAATTGGTATGATGTTCCAACAGGAGGAACCGCTATTGCGACTAATACAACAACTTTTACAACTCCAATTTTAACTGCTACTAAAACCTACTATGTAGAAACTCAGAGTGCAACGGGCGGATGCGTAAGTGCTTCTAGAATTGCTATTACCGTTAATGTAATAAATACTCCATTAGGAGGTTGTTTGCAGGCTAACAGTCAGCAAACAAGTTTAAATGGTATTTGTTTGTTGTGTAGTAGTACGAATCCAGATAATTCTGTTGATGGTGATATTAATACTGCGGCACGTTTGACAGTACCAGTTGGTTTGATAAATGGATGGATTCAGCAAACATTGCAATTTAACAATCCAGGCAAAGCAGGTGATATAATTGATGTTGAATTAGAATTGCCAGGAGGTGTTCTTGATTTAAGTTTGTTGAACTATATTAGTTTGGCAACATACAACGGAACTACATTCAATAATGATAGAGTTTCGATAAATAATTTAGTAAGTGTTCAATTATTAGGAGGAAACCGTTTTAGAGCGAGTATTACTGCGGGCGCAAATTTTGACAGAGTAGAAGTTCGCTTGGGTGGTTTGGTTTCTGCCTTAACAAGTTTAGATATTTATCAAGCAAGCTATAGATATAGTGATCCAGCTATTACTGGAAGTCAAAATATTTGCAGCGGACAAAATACTACAATAACTGCAGGCCTTGCTGTTGGAGAAACCGTTAATTGGTATTCTGCAGCCACTGGTGGTTCTTCATTGGCAAGTACTGCAGCTTTTACAACGCCAAATTTGACTGCAGATACAACCTATTGGGCAGAAATAACTCGAAATGGTTGTGTAAATAGTGTTCGTTTTGCAGTACCAATTACGGTTAATAATCCTGTAACGGCAACTCTTACCGGAGGTTCAGCAAGTGTTTGTGCAGGACAAACTGCAACAATAGCAGTTCAATCTCCAATGGTGGGAACAACTTATAACTGGTATGATGCAGCGGCAGCTGGGAATTTAGTATTCACTGGAACTTCTTTTACGACACCAGCATTAAATTCTTCGACAAATTACTATGTTGAATCAGTAATTGGAAGTTGTGCTAATTCTACACGTGCACAAGCAGCAATTACTGTTAATCCTTTGCCAGCAGCTCCAATTGTGGCTTCTTCAACAGTAATTATTCCTTCAGGACAAGTTGTTACTCTACAGGTTTCAAATCCTTTGGCTGGAGTAGCTTACGATTGGTACGATGTTTCAACAGGAGGAACAGCATTAATCACTGACAATCCTAGTTATACACCGAGTCCAGCTTTAACAGTGGACAAAACGTATTATATTGAAGCAAGAAGTACTTCAAATTGTGTTAGCGCAACTAGAACATCAATAAATGTTGTTGTAACGCCAGTAGCACCAATTACTTCTTGTTTGCAGGCAAATGGACAGGTGACTTCGCAAGGTGGCGGAATAACACTTTGTGCTACATGTTTTGCTACTACTCCTGGTGCTTCTGTTGATGGAAGTAGTACAAGCGCTGCTAGATTGACAGTGCCAGTTGGTTTAGTTGGAGAATATATTCAACAAATGCTTACTTTTTCGACTTCAGGAAAAGCGGGAGATATTATAGATGTTGAATTAGGAATCCCTGGCGGAATAGCTGATGTAAGTGCACTTTCATATATAACGCTTAGAAGTTATAATGGAGTGGCAGCTAATAGTGATCAAGTGAATATTGGCTCATTAGTAAGTGTTCAGTTATTAGGCGGTGAGCGTTTCAAAGCAAGTTTTGTAACATCTGGTGATTTTACAGCGGTTGAAGTTCGTTTAGGAGGAATTGCAACATTATTAACTAGTTTAGATATTTATGAAGCTTCATTCAGATATAAAGAAGCAGCAATTACAGGGGCATCTTCTCCGATTTGTTCTGGAACTTCCACAACATTGACTGCTTCTACTACTGCAGGTGATACACTTAATTGGTATGATGTTGCTAGTGGCGGTACAGCTTTGGCAACAAATACAAACGCTTATCCTACAGGAAATTTAACAGCTTCAAAAACGTATTACATAGAGGCAGTTCGCGGTGGTACATGTATCAATAGTGTTCGTCAGCCGGTAACAGTAACGGTATTACCTTTGTCTGTTGCGGCAGATATAACTATTGCAAGTCCAGTCGTGTCATCGTGTGATGGAACAGCCGTTTTGGCTCCAACTTCTGGTTTAGCAGGAGCACAATTTAAGTACTATACAGATCAACTTAAATCACAAGAAATTATTACTGGATCTACAGTTGCAGGACAGCCAGGAGTAACTTTTTCTAAAAATACGTCAACTGGAGCACTTACTATAAATGGATTTACTTCAGGAGCATCTTATACATATTATGTTGCTGTTGGAAATGCTACAAGCTGTGATAATGCTATCAATACTCTACAGCCGGTAGTTGTTAGTTTCCCAGCAACAATGACAACTTTGGCAGTTACTTCGCCATTAGTGGCTTGTGGAAGTGCGAATTTGAAAAATGCAATTACAACACTTGATACAAGCGGAAATACAACTTATACTTTCTTTGATCCTTCAAACACAGTTATGACGGATGAAGCGGCAATGAGTATAACGATTAGTGGTGTTTACTCAATTCAAGCTCAAGGTAGCGGAGATGATTGTCCTTCTGCAAAACAAGCAGTTACGGTTACAGTTAATTCGCTGCCAAGCTTGACTGTCGATCCAGCACAATCTGTTGCTCAGGGTACAAACGTGACTTTGAATGCGACTTCAAACGGTACATTGGCATGGTATGACCCGCAAGGAAATGCATTGGCAGGACCTCCGTTTATGACAGGAGCTCTAAATGTTCCTGGAATTTATACTTATACTGTCGTAGCAACATTAGGAACATGTTCAGTTACAGGAACTTTATCTATCAATGTTAAAGATCCAGACAATTGCCAACTATTAACAGAAAGAGTATATGCTGATGGTCAAAGTTCTGGTTCTATAATCACAGGAGGTGTTGCAAACGGACCAAATGCAATTGACAAAAATTCGCAAACATTTTCGACTATCGTAACTGGGCTTGGGGTGTTAGGAGTTGGTACAACTTGGCAAGATCTAACATGGTCTAGTAATATTATAAAAGGAACACCAGTTACAATTAAACTTGGATCTGAATTCAGCGGATTGGGTGTAGCGCAAGGAGTTTCAGTGATTGGAACTAAGGCAGGTGTTGATATTGGAGTATTACAACCAGTTTCTGGAGCACTTTTGAATTTACTTCCAGGAGATAATGCATACGAATTTACTTTTGTTCCTTCAAATGCGGCAGGTCCACAAGATTATGATGGTGTCAGAGTTGTATCTGGTTCACTTTTGAGTGTGGCTCAAAACACTAAAGTATATGAAGCTTATTATAATAAGTCTGTTGCTACAGTTGCTTGTACCCCAGGAGACATTCAAGATATTTTTTATGGAACAACTGATTTAGGACTTCCCGTAGGGGCATTAACTGCAACTGTTGGAGTTAGCGATGCTTGGAATATAGCTGACAATGATGTTACGACTTTTGCAACGATGTATAGTGGTGTTGGAGCTCTTGCTGCAGCAGATATGACGGTTCAATTCAAAACGCCATCTATAGTAAGCGATACGTTGAGAATTGTGATTTCAAAGCCAGGTACAATTTTGAATGTTAATTTATTGACAGGCTTTAGCATTCAGCGTTATTTAGGAAACGTTGCAGTTGGAGCACCAATTCAAAATAATAGTACATTATTAAGCTTAAAATTATTATCAGCTAATACGATGGCGATGGTGTTGGTTTCTTCGCCAACCGAATCATATGACAGAGTAAGAATCCGTTTTGGCGGTGTTGCAGGGGTTTTAGAATTCTTACGAGTTCATACAGTTGAACGTGTTGCGAATACTTCGGTTATAGGAGGAGGATCAACAAATAAGGTGACAGTCTGTCCTGGAGGTACTGTAACGCTTCAAATACCAGAAGAAGCATGTTCTACTTATGTTTGGTATGATTCACCTACCGGTGGTTCTATCGTAGCTAGTGGTTTAACATATACTGTCCCAGCATCATTAGCAGCGGGAACATACAAATACTATATTCAACCAGTACGTTATGGTTGTGAAGCAATGACAAGAGGAGAAGTTACTGTTGAGGTTAGAGCAACAAGCCCAGAGAATATTTTAGCAGATATCACTTTGAATGGGGGGGCAACAACTTCAATTTGTGCTCCTTCAGGAACTGTGACTTTGGCTACAAGTTTAGTGGGAACATTTACGAATCCAATTTATCATTGGTACAAATTTGACGGGACTGCAAGCCAACCAGTTGCTGGTGCTACAGGATCATCATTGACTGTGAGTGGTTTAATTCCAGGAACTTACACTTATTTTGTTGGTGTAAGTTCAGATGAATATTGCGAAACTGCTGAAGCAGATAGAAAACAAATAACATTTACTATTTTGCCTCCTTCAGTTGCAACAGATATCCAAGTAGACGATTTAACAGTGTGTAATGGAGTTGCAGCGTCATTGACGCCGATTGCACCAACATTGACAAATCCTATTTTCACGTGGTACGCTGACAACAATAAAACTCCTCTTGTAAACAATACGCCTGCAGGAGTAACTTATTCAGTAAGCACTACGGGAGTTTTAACGGTTACAGGTTTAACACGCACTGTGAGTCCAATAACTTATTATGTTGCGGTTTCTAGCGATGGAACTTGTGAAAATTTAATAGAAACATTACAAGATGCAGTAATTATTATTAGTGATCCAAATACACCAACTACAACAAATTCTACTCAGAATTTCTGTTTGATCAATAATCCGACAGTTGCTAATATCCAAGTAAATGAATCTAATGTAGTTTGGTACAATAGTAACACATCAACAACTCCTTTGTTATCTACTGATGCTTTGGCGAGTGGAACCTATTATGCTACAGCAAAAGATCCGATTACGAATTGTGAAAGTAGTGTTCGTCTGGCAGTTGTTGTTAACGTAAACAATCCAGGAACTCCGACATTGGTAAACGCAGGAACACAAAACTTCTGTTTGGTAAATGCTCCGACATTTGCAAGCGTTCAGTTCAATGAGACAAACATCGTTTGGTACGATGCTATGACAGCAGGAAACTTGATTCCATCGACTCAGGCCTTGGCAAGCGGCACTTATTATGCTTCAATCAGCGATCCGGCAACAGGCTGCGAAAGTGCGATAAGATTGGCAGTTGTAATCAATGTAAACGATCCTGGCACACCGACATTGGTAAACGCAGGAACACAAAACTTCTGCTTGATCAATGCTCCGACATTCGCAAGCGTTCAGTTCAATGAGACAAACATCGTTTGGTATGATGCTATGACAGCAGGAAACTTGATTCCATCGACTCAGGCCTTGGCAAGCGGCACTTATTACGCTTCAATCAGCGATCCGGCAACAGGCTGCGAAAGTGCGACCAGATTGGCAGTTGTAATCAATGTAAACGATCCGGGCACACCGACATTGGTAAATGCAGGAACTCAGAACTTCTGCTTGATCAATGCTCCAACTTTTGCAAGCGTTCAGTTCAATGAGACAAACATCGTTTGGTATGATGCTATGACAGC
>NZ_KE384377.1:552069-1091419 GCF_000425445.1 Flavobacterium denitrificans DSM 15936
AATGTAAACGATCCTGGCACACCGACATTGGTAAACGCAGGAACTCAGAACTTCTGCTTGATCAATGCGCCTACTTTTGCAAGCGTTCAGTTCAATGAGACAAATATTGTTTGGTACGATGCCTTGACAGCAGGGAATCTTATTCCATCAACCCAAGCATTGGCAAGCGGCACTTATTACGCTTCAATCAGCGATTCAGCAACAGGCTGCGAGAGTGCGACTAGATTGGCAGTTGTAATCAATGTAAACGATCCAGGCACACCGACATTGGTAAACGCAGGAACACAAAACTTCTGCTTGATCAATGCTCCGACATTTGCAAGCGTTCAGTTCAATGAGACAAACATCGTTTGGTATGATGCTATGACAGCAGGAAACTTGATTCCGTCAACTCAGGCATTGGCAAGCGGCACTTATTATGCTTCTATCAGCGATCCGGCAACAGGCTGTGAGAGTGCGACAAGATTGGCAGTTGTAATCAATGTAAACGATCCTGGCACACCGACATTAGTAAACGCAGGAACACAGAACTTCTGCTTGATCAATGCTCCGACATTTGCAAGCGTTCAGTTCAATGAAACAAATATTGTTTGGTACACTGCTTTGACAGGAGGAACATTGATTTCATCAACTCAAGTTTTAACTAACGGCACTTATTATGCTTCAATCAGCGATCCGGCAACAGGCTGTGAGAGCACAACAAGATTGAGCGTAACAATCAATGTGACAGATCCAGCAACTCCTACAACTACAAACGCATCTCAAGTTTTCTGTTCTGGAAATGCGCCTACAGTTGCTAATATTCAAGTGATTGAAACAAATGTAATTTGGTACAGTACAGCGACTGGTGGAACAGCAATTCCTACAACAACTGCTTTAGCTAGTGGTACATATTACGGAGCTATAAAAGATCCTGTAACGGGTTGTGAAAGCAGTGTAAGATTAGCAGTAAATGTTACAGTTGGAAATACAATTAACCCGACTACAACAAATGCTTCTCAAAGCTTCTGCTCAACATCGGCACCAACTATTGGTAATATTCAGGTAAACGAAAGTAATGTTACTTGGTTTAGTTCCGCTACAGGTGGGACACCAATTCCAGCTACAACCGCTTTAACTACAGGTACTTATTTTGGAAACATTGTAGATCCAGCGACAGGATGTGAAAGTTCAACTCGTTTGCAGATTGCGGTTACGGTAACAAATCCAAGTCCGACGCCAACAACAACGAATGCGACTCAAAACTTCTGTACGTTGAATTCACCAACAGTTGCTAATATTCAGGTAAATGAAGCAAATGTAGTTTGGTACAATACTGCAACAGGTGGAACAGCAATTCCAGCTACGACAGCATTAACTACAGGTACTTATTATGGAGCTGTTTCAAGTGCGATTGGTTGTGAGAATCCAGTACGTTTGGCAGTTGTAGTAAATGTAAATACTCCGGGAGTGGTTACTACACCAAGAACAACACAAACATTTTGTTTATCAAAATTGCCTACACTTGCTAATATCCTAGTAAATGAGCCAAATGTAGCATGGTATGCTTCTGCAACAGGCGGAACACCTTTAGCGGCTAATACACAATTAACTGCTGGTACTTACTATGCATCAGCTCTCGCTAACACAACAAATGGTTGTGAAAGTGCAACAAGATTAGGAATCACAATTGCATTCGAAAATGATGCTTTGGTTCCAATTACGACAAGTGATGATACTCCTTGTGTTTTCCAAGGCGTGACATATTCAGTTGCAAATGGTAAATCAAACTATGTTTGGTCAATTACAAATGGAACAATTGTTTCAGGCGGAGGAACTGCTGATGGAACAGTGACAGTTTCATGGTCTGATATTGGTACAGGTACAGTGAAAGTTACTTACATCAATACTTGTGACGAAACAACAACTAAAACGCTGAATGTAGCAGTGGCAACTTGTTCAGATTTGACAATTACAAATACAGTTAATAATCCGACTCCGAATTTTGGTGAGCAGGTAACATTCACAGTAACAGTAAACAATGTTGGGCAAGGAAGTTTCATCAATACAATAGTGAGCAATATATTGCCTAGCGGTTATGATTTAGTTAGCACAAGTACAACTGCTGGAACATATGATACTGCAACACAGCTTTGGACAATTCCAACTTTAAATGCTGGACAAAGTGTGGTGTTGACAGTTGTGGCAGAAGTATTGCCAGGTGGTGATTATTTGAATGTTGCAACGGTTGAAATTTCAACACCTTTAGATGTTGATGCTTCAAACAACACGGCTTCGGTTTCAGTCGAACCAATTTGTTTAACAGTTTATAATGAGTTCACTCCAAACAATGACGGAGCAAATGACCTCTTTAGAATTGACTGTATCGAATCGTATCCAAACAATGAGTTGAAAGTGTACAACAGATATGGCGCATTAGTTTACAGTAAACAGCATTATGAAAATGATTGGAACGGAACTGCCAATGTATCTGGAGTTATTAATAGAGGAGATATGCTGCCAACAGGTACTTATTTTTATGTGATAGACATTGGAGACGGAACGGTTAAAAAAGGATGGTTATCTATAATGAGATAAGCAGACAATGTTAATCATCTAATTAATTAAACTAAATAAGTATCGTTATGAAACTATATATAAAATCACTGAAGAAAACATATTTTATTCTAATATGTTCTTTTATCACAGTCTGTGCTAGTGCACAGCAAGATCCAGAGTATACGCAGTATATGTACAATACAATGGCGGTAAATCCAGCTTATGCTGGGTCTACCGGTACATTGGAAGCAACGCTTTTGCACCGTTCACAATGGGTTGGAATTGACGGCGCTCCAGAAACACAGTCTTTTTCTATTCACGCTCCGCTTCGAAATGAGAAAGTTGGTTTGGGACTTAGTGTCGTTAATGACAAAATTGGTCCTTCAAACGAACTTTATCTTGACGGAAACTTCTCTTATTCTATTCCGCTAGGATACGAAAAAAGATTGGCTTTCGGTCTAAAAGCGGGTATGAGAATGTTAAATGTAGATTGGTCAAAAGGGAGATATTACGATCCAAATGATGTTTTGTTGAATCAAAACATTGACAATCAGGCAAAATTAGCAGTTGGGGCTGGAATCTATTATTATACTGATAAATGGTACGTGGGAGCATCAGTTCCAAGTTTTATCCAGAACACTTATTATGATGATGTTCAGGAATCCATCGACTATGATCGTTTGCATTATTATTTCATGGGAGGTTACGTTTTTGATTTGAATCCAAATTTAAAATTCAAACCTGCATTTTTAGTGAAGGCAGTGAGTGGGGCACCACTTACTGCTGATATATCGGCGAATTTTATGATTGCTGAAAAGTTTGTGATTGGTGGCTCATACAGAACAGATGATTCTGTGAGTATCTTGGCAGGTTTTCAAATCTCTAAAAGTTTTTATGTTGGATACGCTTTCGATTATACCGTTAGTGATCTGAATAAATACAACGACGGATCGCATGAGATTATCTTGCGTTACCAGTTTAATAAAGGCGAAAGTAAAATCAAATCCCCTCGATTCTTCTAAATCCAAAACCTATGAAAAAACTATATATCCTAAGTTTAGTCTTGAGCATTACGTTTAGTTTTGCTCAAAAGACTAATTTAAAGAAAGCGGATGCTCTGTTTAGAAATTATGCTTACGCAGATGCGTCAAAGGCATATGAAGAAATTCTGCAAAACAGCAAAAATCCGTCAGTACAAACGTTAAAGAACGCAGCCGATTCGTATTATTTTATTTCCGATGAAAGGAATGCTATGAAATGGTATAAAAAATTGTACGAGGCACAAGGCAATAATTTAACGGATATTTATTACTTGCGTTATATCCAAACTTTGAAAGGAGTAAAAGATTATGATCAAGCAGATAAAATGACAAAAGAATATCTGAATAAAAAAGGTGATCAAAACGAGATAAACCGATATGTTGCACAGAAAAAACAACTCGACAGTTTGTCTAAAGCAAAATCACTTTACACAGTTAAAAATCTGGATATCAATACCAGTAAATCGGATTTTGGAGCAACTTTTTTTCAGGACAGGATTGTGTTTACATCTGCTAGAGATACCACAAAGTTCAGTGAAAAGTTATACACTTGGAACAATCAGCCTTTCTTGAATCTGTATTTGGCAGACAGAAATCAAGCTGACGGAAGTTTGTTTAACGAAACATTATTTCTCCCAAATGTAATGACGAAGTATCACGAAGCAACGGCTTCTTTCGATGCAAGCGGAAAAACCATTTATTATTCAACGAATATTGTCAAAAAGAACAAATTGGTAATTGATGAAAGCAAAACCAATAATTTTCAAATCGTTAAAGGGGAGATCGTAAACAATAAATTAGAAAATCCGCAACAACTTTTCTTTGACAATGCCGATTATTCAGTTGGACATCCTTCATTAAGTGAAGATGGAAAATGGCTTTTCTTTGCTTCTGACATGAAAGGCGGAAATGGTGAAACCGATTTGTATTATGTGAAAATTGCTGATGACGGAACAATGAGTTCTCCAGTAAATCTTGGGCCAAAAATCAATACACTTGGAAATGAAGTTTTTCCTTTTTTTAGAAAAGGAAAGCTTTATTTTTCTTCTGATGGGCATTATGGTTTAGGAGATTTAGATGTTTACGAAAGCAAACTTTTGTCTGACGGAACTTTTTCTGATCCAGTCAATTTAGGCGAACCAATTAATAGCAATAAAGACGATTTTACTTTTGTAATTGATGGCACAGAAACGTATGGTTATGTTTCATCAAATAGAGAAGGAGGAAAAGGCGATGATGACATTTATTCTTTTGTAAAAGGAAAACCGGTTTGTAACCAGACGATTTCGGGTATGGCAATAGACAAAAAGACGAGATTGCCTCTTACTGATGTTTCAATTATGGCATATAATTCATATACCGAAGTTCTTGGCGAAACAAAAACAAACTTTGAAGGGAAATATGCCATCGAAGTGCCTTGCGGAAAAACAGTTAAAATGATTGCCGCAAAACCAAATTATGCGAGTGACGAAAAAACGGTAGAAACTACTAAAGAAAACGGTGGCGAAATCAAAGATGTCAACTTTGAATTAAGTAATTATGATGACTTGGTTGTTAAGAGTAAAGGCGTTGAAAAAGTCGATGTAAAACCAATCTATTTTGATTACGACAAATATGACATTACACCTTTGGCAGTTGAAGAGTTGACTAAAGTCGTTTTCATTATGCAGAAGTTTCCAAACATTAGGATTAAGATTGAATCACATACTGATTCTAGAGGAAAAGATTCGTATAACTTGAAACTTTCTGACAATAGAGCAAAATCAACACGTGATTATATTATTTCTCAAGGAATTGATGCTTCTCGCATTGAAAGCGCAAAAGGTTATGGAGAAAGCAGATTGATTAATAAATGCAAAAACGGAGTAAAATGTACAGAAGAAGAGCATTTGTTAAATAGACGTTCGGACTTTATCATTATCCAGAAATAGTTTTATATTTGTGAGTTAATTGTTTGATTATCAGTAATAAAATATAAAACAAAGAAACCATTTGGAAGTTGGTTTTGTTTAATTCTTTTTTAAGAATAATGGACAAGAAGGAAATCAAGTCACATTGTTTTGTGACTTGATTTTTGATTTTTTAAAACTTTAGTTACTATGATGTTTTTGAAAAAAAATAATCCTAATTTTGATATTCAGTTATTCAAAATTACAATCTGCATCATTTTAATATCTTATGACAATTCAAGAAAATATTCAAGCTTTACGAGAGGAACTTAATCAGCACAATTACAATTATTATGTGCTTGATAATGCTACAATTTCTGACTATGATTTCGATATTAAATTAAAGGAACTTCAGGATTTAGAAAACAAACACCCCGAATTTTTTGATGAACATTCCCCAACACAACGTGTGGGAGGTGCAATTACTAAAAATTTTAAAACAATTGCCCATCAATATCGTATGTATTCTTTAGATAATTCTTATTCTAAAGAAGATTTATTGGATTGGGAAAACCGTATTCAAAGAGTTTTAGGAAATGTAAAATTAGAATATACCTGCGAATTAAAATATGATGGTGCATCAATAAGCATTACTTATGAAAACGGAAGATTAGTTCAGGCATTGACGCGTGGAGACGGTTTTCAAGGTGATGAGGTAACGAATAATATCAAAACGATAAAATCAGTTCCGTTACAATTAAAAGGAAATTATCCTGAAAAATTTGATATAAGAGGAGAAATAATTCTGCCTTATGCTGGTTTTGAAAAAATGAATCAGGAATTGATCGAAATAGGAGAAACACCTTATTCAAATCCAAGAAATACTGCTTCTGGAAGTTTGAAGCTTCAAGACAGTGCTGAGGTTGCAAAGCGTCCTTTAGAATGTTTATTATATTTTGTAACCGGAAATAATTTGCCATTTTCTTCTCAATTTGAAGGATTAGAATCGGCAAGAAAATGGGGATTTAAAGTTCCGAAGGAAGCAAAATTGGTCGATAATATGAACGAAGTTTTTGATTTTATCGATTATTGGGATACGCACAGGCATAATTTGCCGTATGAAACTGATGGTGTTGTAATAAAAGTAAATAATATTCAGTATCAAGAAGAATTAGGCTACACTGCAAAATCACCACGTTGGGCAATAGCTTATAAATTCAAGGCAGAACAAGTTTCAACTAAATTAAATTCAATTTCATATCAAGTTGGGCGTACAGGAGCAATTACTCCGGTAGCGAATTTAGCGCCTGTTCAATTAGCAGGAACGATTGTAAAAAGAGCTTCATTGCACAATGCAGACCAAATTGAAAAATTAGATATTCGAATTAATGATACTGTTTTTGTCGAAAAAGGAGGGGAAATCATTCCTAAAATTATTGCAGTAGATTTAGAAAAACGTCCTGAAAATTCAGAGAAGACACATTATATTACACATTGTCCTGAATGCGAAACTGAATTGGTTCGAAATGAAGGAGAAGCAAATCATTATTGTCCAAATTTCTATGGATGCCCTCCTCAGATTATTGGACGTGTGCAACATTACATTTCAAGAAAAGCAATGGATATTGAAGGTCTTGGAGGCGAAACTGTTGCATTGCTTTTCAAAAATGGATTAGTTCATAATTATGCTGATTTGTATGAGTTAAAAGTTGAAGATATTTTGCATTTGGAAAGAATGGCGCAAAAATCGGCAGAGAATTTAGTTAATGGAGTAGAAAAATCTAAAGAGATTCCTTTTGAAAGTGTTCTGTTTGCACTCGGAATTAGATTTGTGGGCGAAACTGTTGCTAAAAAATTAGCCAAACATTACAAAAGCATCGATGCTTTAGCGCAAGCTTCATTAATGGATTTGGTTTTAGTCGATGAAATTGGCGAACGAATTGCCAAAAGCGTAATCGAATTTTTTGAAAATGAAGAAAATAAACGAATAATTGAGCGTTTGAAAAGTTATGGCGTTCAATTTGAAATAGTTGAAAAAATTAATCCCAACGCTACAGAAAAATTCATCGGAAAAACATTTGTTGTTTCGGGCGTATTTGCTCAGTTTTCAAGAGATGAATTAAAGAAAACAATCGAAGATAATGGTGGAAAAGTGGGAAGTTCAATTTCGGCGAAAACTGATTTTGTTGTCGCAGGCGATAATATGGGGCCGGCAAAATTAGAAAAAGCCAATAAATTAAATATTCCTATATTGTCGGAGGAAGAATTTATAAGTAAATTAAATGAAAGCGAATAAACCGTCTTTGATTTTATTTTTTGTAGCCTTATTTTTTACAATAATATTGGACTACACACAACAGGATATTTTGGCAATTTATGCTAAAGCTGTTGTTTTGCCCGCGATTTTCTTCTATTTTATTATCAGCAGTGATTTTAAAATTGGAAAAACCGAAGGGGTGATTTTTTTCTTTTGCTTCGTAGGGCAGGTTTTTGATCTGATGGATATCGAAATATCAGAACTTGGTGGAGTAATAAGCTTTTTAATTGTCTATTTATTGATTTTAAAGCTTTTTATAATAGACCACGAAAGTATAAAATTAAAAAGAAAAGATATTCTTCCAGTTTCAATCGTGGTCATATTTATTGTTTATTTGCTAGTTTCTGTATTAAGCCTTCAGCTTGACAATATGAAAAGATTTAATATGCTTTACACTTTTTACGGAATTGTTTTAAGTATTTTGAGCTATTATTCATTTGTCACTTATATCACAAAAGGAACACATTTGGCACTTTTGATGTCTTTAATGGCGGTTAGCTATATTTTTTCAGATATCTTTTATATTTTCAATCAGTATTTTTCATACTCGGTCGTCTTAGTTCTTATTCGTGATGTGACACAAATTTTAGGATACTATTTTATGGTCGAATACTTTCTTGAAAAAACAAAGATTCAAAAGAAGATGTTATACAATAATTGATTTTCCTTGGTTTGTATGATTCTTGTTTTTGTCAAAATAAAAATCAATTCGGCCTAAATTAATTCCGTAACAACCAACTTGATTAACCAACACGTTTTCTCCAGCTTTATTTTTTACAATAGTAGGCTTGTCAAGAAAAGTATGAGTGTGGCCACCAATAATTAAATCAATATCTTGGGTTTGTTCTGCCAAATTTAAATCACATATCTTCTTTTCGTCATCTCTATAGTTATAACCAAGATGTGACAAACAAATAATCAAATCGCATTTTTCTTGTTTTTTCAATAATTGCGTCATGTCTTGAGCAATTTCTACCGGATTATTGTATACAGTTTCCTTATACATTTTTTTGTCAACCAAACCATCAAGTTCAATTCCTAATCCGAAAACACCAACTTTGATTCCGTTTTTGTTGAAAATCTTGTAAGGCTTTACAAGTCCGTTCATGACTGTATTTTTAAAATCATAATTTGAATTGATGAATTCGAATTTAGCATGAGGCATTTGAGCATACAAACCATCTAATCCGTTGTCAAAATCGTGGTTTCCAATAGTAGAAGCATCATATTTCATCATGCTCATCAATTTGAATTCCAATTCACCTCCGTAATAATTGAAATAAGGAGTTCCCTGAAAAATATCCCCAGCGTCTAATAAAAGCACATTTGGGTTTTCCTGGCGAATCGTTTCGATCAGCGCAGCGCGACGAGACACTCCTCCTTTGTTTGCATTACGCGGATCATCAGCAGGAAAAGGATCTATGTGGCTGTGAACGTCATTAGTATGCAAAACAGTCAGGTGATTGATATCGTTAGATTCAAAACTGCTCAATGATAATCCCAAACTTAATAGGGCAGTACTTGCGGCAGTTTTTTCGATAAATTCTCTTCTTTTCATTGGGTATGTTTTTTTGCGTAAACGCGAGTAATTTTAATTTTTTCTGGAAATGTTGTTATTCTTCAGTAATTCTAATGTCTCTTGGCGCCGGAATAGTGTCAACTTCTTTAAAATAGTCAATTAATACATCTCGAAGTTTGTAGTTTAGATCATATTTTTCAACACTTTTGCCAAAGAAATTCATGTTGTCACCTCTATTAGCAAGATAATCGTTGGTAGCAACGTAATAAATTTTATTTAAATCAAGAGGTTTTCCTTGAATAAGAATGTTTTTAGCGGTTTTGTCTTTAGCGATTGTAAATGTCATTCCAGATAAAGGTTGTGGTTTTTTCTCCTTAATAATGTAAGCAGCAATATCAAGAATTTGTTCTCCTTTTAAACCCAGAACAACTAAGTTGTTTTCAAAAGGCATAATTTCAAAAGCATTTCTAGTTGTGACATTTCCTTTTGGTAAAATAGCGCGAATACCACCATGATTTAAAAGGCATAAATCAATAGTTTTATTTTCACGTTTCTTGAAAACTAAATTTCCTCTTTGCACACAAACGTCGGCCATAAGACATCCGATTGTTGTTTGCCACTTTCCGTTGCTTTTGTCTAATGTTTCAGGATTGTAAGCCAGAACATTATCTAAATCCTTATTAATATGATCACGATAAGGTTTGATGAAGTTTTCGATTTCTGGAGTTTCTCCTCCTTTTTCAGTTACCGGAATCTGTTTTCCTTCTATCTTGGTTAAATTGTAGTTTTTCGGACTACATGAAAATATAAAAAAAAGTGTTAAGAATATAACAAAAAGTTTTAAAAATCCGTTATACTTTTTTAGTTTTACCATCTTAAATGCGACTTAAATAATTAATTTTGTAATCTGGTAAAAATACTATGTTTTTAAATTATATAAAGGAATTATTTGTAAAAAAATCATTAAAAAATAATCTGAATAATAATAAAAACGAAGAATTTACAAGTAACATACAAACAATTGGTTTATTGATAGATGAAACAAAGTTTCGGCATTCAAAAGAGTTGATGAAAGAGCTTTCGTTACAAGGAATCGCTTCTGAAAATATAAAAATTGTTGCGTATCGAAGTAAATTGAAGAAGAAAAAAGTGTATTCGAGACCTACTTTTGGGAAAAAACAGATCAACTGGAAGGGAGAAATTACAGAAAGTTTTTTGACAGAATTTACAGAAACAGAATTTGATCTTTTGATTAGTTATTATGATATTGAAAAAGCAATTTTGATGATGATAACTAGCAAATCAAAAGCTAAATTTAAAGTTGGATTTTCGTCGGTCGATCAAAAATTAAACCGATGGATGATAAATACAGAAATGGAGAATTGTAAAGTATTTGTTTCTGAATTGTTTAGGTATTTAAAAAGTATAAAATAAACTATAATTAAAATATGCAATCATTAATAGGAACTGGTGTTGCGCTTGTAACCCCATTTAAAAAAGACTTTTCAGTTGATATCGAAGCTTTGCAACGTATCGTTAATTTTTCGATTGACGGAGGAGTTGAATATCTTGTAGTTATGGGAACGACAGCAGAAAATGCTACCTTGACTCAAGCCGAAAAAGAGTTGGTTATCAATACAGTAATCGATGTAAATAAAGGAAGATTGCCTTTAGTTCTTGGTGTAGGAGGAAATAATACAATGCAGGTTGTTGAGGAATTAAAAACAAGAGATTTTTCAGCTTTTGAAGCAATTCTGTCTGTTTCGCCTTATTATAATAAACCGACTCAAGAAGGAATTTATCAGCATTTTAAAGCTGTTGCAGAGGCTTCTCCAGTTCCGGTAATCTTATATAATGTTCCAGGAAGAACTGCAAGCAATATGCTGCCTTCAACTGTGGTGCGTTTGGCAAACGATTTTGAGAATGTTGTAGCCATAAAAGAAGCAGCTGGAGATATGGCACAGGCGATGCAGATTATTAAAAATGCACCAAAAGACTTTCTTGTTATTTCAGGAGACGATATGCTGGCGCTTCCAATCGTTTTAGCTGGGGGTGCTGGGGTAATTTCGGTAATTGGACAAGGATTTCCTAAAGAATTTTCAGAAATGATTCGCTTAGGGTTAAATAAAAAAGCAGTTGATGCGTTTAAAACACATTATTTCTTGTCAGATAGTATTGATATGATTTTCGAGCAAGGAAATCCTGCAGGAATCAAACAAATATTCCAAGCTCTTGGAATTGCTGATAATACCGTTCGTTTGCCTTTAGTTGCTGTTGATGAATCACTGGCAACAAGATTGAATAATTTTGTAAAAAACAGTATTAAAGCAGAGTAAGTCTGGCGGTATTTTATTATACAAAAAAAATATTTTGCAGTAGCTAAATTAATAACTAAATTTGCCACCGGAACTTCGGTGTGATTTTGCTTTGGCATAATGTCTAAGAAATCATAATAAAAGTAAGAAAATGAAAAAAATAGTATCTCTATTAGTTGTTGTTGTCCTTTTTTGTTCTTGTAGTGATTACCAAAAGGTATTAAAAAATGAAGATGTTGCAGCAAAATTTGATATGGCAACAAAAATGTATGATGCAGGAAAATATTCAAAAGCGATTCGTCTTTTTGAGCAATTAGCACCATCATATAGAGGTAAACCTCAAGCTGAAAAGCTTTTTTATATGTTTTCACAAGCTTACTATAAAACACATCAGTATTATTTAGCAGGTTATCAGTTTGAAAGTTTTGTTTCAGGTTATCCGCGTAGTGAGAAAGTACAAGAAGCGGCGTTTTTAGGGGCATATAGTTATTCAAAACTAGCTCCTGTGTACAGTTTAGATCAGGCTGATACGGTAAAAGCTTTAGAGAAATTGCAAGCATTTATTGATAATTACCCTAATTCTGAATACATTCCGCAAGCTAATGAAGCTGTAAAAGTGTTGAACGGGAAGTTGGAGAAAAAAGCATACGAAAATGCTAAAGGGTATAATACAATATCAGATTACAAATCGGCTTTAGTTGCATTTGATAATTTTATTGCTGATTTTCCTGGAACTTCGCTTAAAGAAGATGCGCTGTTTTACAAATATGATTCGGCATATCAATTGGCAATAAACAGTATTCCTCAAAAAATGGAAGAACGTTTGAATGTTGCAAAAGTGGCTTACAATAACTTGATTAAGTTTAAAAGCGATACAAAATATAGAAAACAGGCAGACGAAATGTATGCCCGAGTTGAAACAGATTTACAAAAATATACTAAATAAAACAAAGTCATGGATTTAAAAAAGACGAATGCTCCTGTAAATACAATAACTTACAATAAGACAGTTATTGAAGAGCCAACAGGAAATGTGTATGAAGCAATTACCATTATGGCTAAAAGAGCAAACCAGATTAACTCTGAAATCAAAAAAGAATTGACTGAGAAATTAGAAGAGTTTGCTACTTACAATGACAGTCTTGAGGAAGTTTTTGAAAATAAAGAACAAATTGAAGTTTCTAAATTTTACGAAAAATTACCAAAACCACACGCTTTAGCTGTTCAAGAATGGTTAGACGGAAAAACTTACCACAGAGGTTCAAACAAATAATATAAGTATAATGTCAGTTTTAAACGGGAAAAAAATTCTGCTAGGAGTTTCTGGTGGAATTGCAGCCTATAAAACAGCCTCATTAGTACGACTTTTTATTAAAGCAGGTGCACATGTCCAAGTGATAATGACACCTGCTTCTAAGGATTTTGTAACTCCATTAACGCTATCTACGTTATCAAAAAATCCTGTACACTCAAGTTTCTTTAATGAAGATGATCAAGATGCGGTCTGGAACAACCATGTCGATTTAGCACTTTGGGCTGATTTCATGTTAGTAGCGCCGGCAACAGCCAATACGTTGTCAAAAATGGCTACAGGTAACTGTGATAATCTTTTAATCGCAACTTATTTATCAGCTAAATGTCCAGTTTATTTTGCTCCGGCAATGGATTTGGATATGTATAAGCATCCTTCAACTTTATCAAGTTTTACAGCTTTAAAGCAATTTGGAAATATTATGATTCCTGCTGAAAGCGGGGAGCTAGCAAGCGGATTGTCTGGCGAAGGCCGAATGGCTGAGCCTGAGAATATTGTAGCTTTTTTAGAAGCTGATTTAGAAAGCAAACTTCCATTAGTAGGAAAAAAAATACTAATAACTGCTGGTCCAACATACGAAGCAATAGATCCTGTGCGTTTTATAGGAAATCATTCATCTGGAAAGATGGGTTTTGATATCGCAAATGAAGCAGCAAAATTAGGTGCACAGGTAATTTTAATTGCCGGTCCAACTCATTTTAAAACAAAAAACAATTCTATTGAAGTCGTAAATGTAGTTTCTGCGCAAGATATGTATGATGCATGTCATTTGCATTATAATGATGTCGATGTGGCAATCGCAGCGGCAGCTGTGGCAGATTACAGGCCAAAAGTTGTGGCTACGCAGAAAATTAAAAAAACTGCCGAAGAGTTTTCAATAGAACTGGAAAAAACAAAAGATATTTTAGCATCATTAGGAGGGATAAAGAAAAACCAGTTTTTAATTGGATTTGCTTTAGAAACGCAAAATGAAATTGAAAATGCTAAGCTGAAAATTCAGAAAAAAAACTTAGATTTGATTGTTCTTAATTCTTTACAGGATGAAGGTGCAGGTTTTAAAAAAGAAACCAATAAAGTTACATTTATTGATAAAGATTTTAAAATTGAGCCAATGGAATTAAAATCAAAAGAGTCTGTTGCTGTTGATATTTTAAACAAAGTGATTTTGCATTTTACGAAATAATAACTTTTTTAAAGTTTAATAATAGAGTATCAACGTCAATTTTATATCAACACAAATCTTTTTTTATGAATAAAGCGGTTACATTTTTAATGTTTTTAATTTTTGGCTTTACTCAGGCGCAACAGTTAAATTGTATCGTAACGATTAATACTGAAAGACTGCCAAATCCTAATCAGCAGGTTTTTAAAACGCTTCAAACTTCATTATCAGAATTTGTAAACAAAACAGATTGGACGGGTGCACTGTTAAAGCAAAACGAACGAATAAACTGTTCAATGTATATTACATTGTCTTCAAACAGCTCAGATCAGTTTACCGGAACAATTCAGGTACAATCTTCGAGATTAATTTTCAATTCTACTTATTCGTCTCCTGTATTTAATTATAATGACAAAGATTTTAATTTCAGATATACGGAATACGAGCCTTTGCTGTTTAATCCGACTACTTTTGAATCAAATTTGGTTTCTGTTATTTCCTTTTATTGTTATATGATTTTAGGAATGGATGCAGATACTTTTCAAATGGGTGCCGGAAATCATTATCTTGAAATGGCGCAAAATATTGCAAATGTTGCGCAACAAGGCGGTTCTAAAGGATGGAGCCAAGCAGATGGTATTCAAAACCGCTACTACTTAATTACAGATATGATTTCGCCAATGTATAGCGATTTGCGCCAAGTTACTTACATGTATCATTCGGGTTTGGATAAAATGAGTGATGATTTGAAAGGGGCGAAGGAAAGAATCAAATCCTCTTTAATGTTGATTGGCAGATTCAATAGTGTTAAGCCCAATGCTTTTTTGACGAGAGTGTTTTTTGATGCGAAATCAGATGAGATTACTTCAATTTTTTCTGGAGGGCCAAGTATTTCAGTTGCAGACTTAACCGATGTTTTAAATAAAGTTTCGCCATTAAATAGTACAAAATGGACTCAAATTAAGTTTTAGTTTAATTTTTAATCTTAATTTTACTTTTCCATTAACTTTTATATCCTCAAATTTATTTTATGATTACTTCTCTGTCGATTAAAAATTATGCTTTGATTGAAAAACTGTCTATCGATTTTTCAAAAGGATTTTCAATAATTACAGGTGAAACAGGAGCAGGAAAATCAATTATTTTAGGGGCTTTAGGATTGGTTTTGGGAAAAAGAGCTGATTTGACTTCTTTAAAAAATAAAGAGGAAAAATGCGTGATCGAAGCGCAATTTGAAATCTCAAAATACAACTTAAAGGAATTTTTTGAAGCAAATGATTTGGATTATGAGGATGAAACCATCATCCGAAGAGAAATTTTGCCTTCAGGAAAATCGCGTGCTTTTATCAATGATAGCCCAGTAAATCTTCAGGAATTACAAGATTTAAGTCTTTTTTTGATTGATATTCATTCGCAACAACAAACTCAAGAATTGTCTGATGAAAGTGTTCAGTTTAAAATAATTGATGCCATTGCAAATAATGGAGAAGTTATTTTGGACTATCAGAAATTGCTAAAAACATATAAATCAGATAAGTCGAAACTTAATGCTTTACTGAAAAAACAGAGTGATTCAGGAAAAGAACAAGAATACAATACATTTTTATTGAATGAATTGGTTTCGGCGAAACTAAAATCGGGTGAACAAGAAGAACTTGAGGCTGATTTTGAAAAACTCAATAATATCGAAGCGATAAAAGAATCGCTAGATAAATCTTTAACCATTGCTAATGAAGAGCAATTTGGGGTTTTGCATAATTTAAATGAAGTAAAAACATCGCTTCAAAAAATAGCTCCATTTTCAGCAGAATATCAAGCTTTATCTGAACGAATCATAAGTTTGACGATTGAATTTGATGATGTTTCGAAAGAACTTCAAAATTGTTCAGAAAAACTGCTGAATGATCCGGCACAGTTAGAATTAATCAGCCAAAAATTACAACTGATTTATAATCTTCAAAAGAAGCATCAAGTATCAACAGTTGACGAATTGATCCAAATTGAAGCTGAATTAAGCAATACAGTTTTGGAATTAGGAAATATTGAAGAAGAAATTGCTTCGTTGACAAAAGTGATTGACCAAAAAATAGTGGATTTAGATGCGTTTTCGGCAACAATTCATCAAAACCGTTTGAATGCAATTCCGGTTTTATCCAATAAATTGATTTCTATTTTAGAAACTTTAGGAATGCCAAATGTTCGTTTCGATATTCAACTTTTACCGTCTGAAACCTATTTTTCAAATGGGAAAGATGAACTGCAATTTTTGTTTTCGGCAAATAAAGGAACCGACTTCGGGTTACTTAAGAAAGTAGCGTCAGGAGGGGAAATGTCACGTATTATGCTAGCTGTGAAAGCAATTTTGGCACAATATTCAAAACTTCCTACTTTAATTTTTGATGAAATCGATACTGGTGTTTCAGGTGAAATCGCCATAAGAATGGGAGAAATCATGAAAGAGATGAGTGTGTCGATGCAGATTTTTGCTATCACCCATTTACCACAAATAGCGGCAAAGGGCGATTCACATTTTAAAGTTTTCAAATCAACGGTTGATGACGACACACAATCAGAATTAAAGCTTTTGTCTCAGGACGAAAGAGTTATCGAAATTGCTCAAATGTTATCTGGAGCAGTCGTCTCTGATTCAGCTTTAAATCATGCTAAAGCCTTGTTGAACTAAAGAAATACTTTATATTTGTCATCTAAAAACGAATTAAACAAAGCTAAATAAGTTAATTAATCGTCTGAATTGAGGATTGCTATATTAACGAATAAACAAGAAAATATGATTATAGAACCTAGAATGAGAGGCTTTATTTGCTTGACTGCCCACCCAAAGGGAGCTGAGCAAAATGTTAAAAATCAGATAGAATATGTAAAATCAAAAGGAGCAATTGCTGGTGCTAAAAAAGTATTGGTTATTGGAGCTTCAACAGGTTTCGGATTGGCTTCAAGAATCACAAGTGCTTTTGGATCTGATGCATCAACGATTGGAGTATTTTTTGAAAAACCACCAGTTGAAGGAAAAACTGCTTCACCAGGTTGGTACAATTCGGCAGCATTTGAAAAAGAAGCTCATAAAGCGGGTCTATATGCAAAAAGTATCAATGGAGATGCTTTTTCTAATGAAATTAAAAGAGAAACCCTTGATTTGATTAAAGCTGATTTAGGACAAGTTGATCTTGTAATCTACAGTTTAGCTTCTCCAGTACGTACAAATCCTAACACAGGAGTTACGCATCGTTCAGTTTTAAAACCAATTGGACAAACTTTCACTAACAAAACAGTTGATTTTCATACAGGAAAAGTTTCTGAAGTTTCAATCGCTCCTGCAAACGAAGAAGATATTGAAAATACAGTTGCTGTAATGGGTGGAGAAGACTGGGCAATGTGGATTGATGCTCTAAAAGCAGAAAATTTACTTTCAGAGGGAGCGACTACAGTTGCTTACTCTTATATTGGGCCATCATTGACAGAAGCTGTTTACCGTAAAGGAACAATTGGTCGTGCAAAAGATCATCTAGAAGCTACCGCATTTACAATTACTGATAGCTTGAAATCGATTGGAGGAAAAGCGTATGTTTCTGTAAACAAAGCATTAGTGACTCAAGCGAGTTCTGCAATTCCGGTAATCCCGTTGTATATTTCTCTTCTTTACAAAATCATGAAAGAAGAAGGTATTCACGAAGGTTGTATCGAGCAAATTCAACGTTTATTCCAAGATAGATTATACAATGGTTCTGAAGTTCCTGTTGATGAAAAAGGAAGAATCAGAATTGATGATTGGGAAATGAGAGATGATGTTCAGGAAAAAGTAGCTAAATTATGGCTGGAAGCAACAACAGAGAGCTTGCCAGAAATTGGAGATTTAGCTGGATATAGAAACGATTTCTTGAATTTGTTCGGATTTGAATTTGTTGGAGTTGATTATCAAGCTGAGGCAAATGAAATAGTTGATATCGAAAGTATCAAATAAGAATATTGAAAATATAAAATGAAAAACCATCAACCAAAAGTTGGTGGTTTTTTTATGAATATAGTCTATCTTTGTTAAAATTTTGAAATATAAAAAATTGCCATTCTAATACCGCATATCCTGTTATGATTTTTTCTTTAATTATACCCGTGTATAATCGTCCAGATGAAGTTGATGAACTTTTAGAAAGTCTTGCAAAATCTGATTATAATGAACCTTTTGAAATTGTGCTTGTTGAAGACGGCTCTTCGATTCCGTGCAAAGATGTAGTGATGAAGTATCAAGGAAAATTGAATATTTCGTACTATTTTAAAGAAAATTCAGGTCCGGGTGATTCAAGAAATTTCGGAATGCAGAAGGCGCGCGGTGATTATTTTATCATTTTTGATTCAGATTGCATCATTCCGCCAAATTATTTGACTGAGGTCAAAAAAGCATTAAACGAAAAATATGTAGATTGTTTTGGAGGTCCAGATAAAGCATTGGATAGTTTTTCAAATATTCAGAAAGCAATTAATTTTGCAATGACTTCATTCTTGACAACTGGCGGTATTCGCGGAGGGTCTGAAAAAATCAGCAAATTTCAACCAAGAAGTTTCAATATGGGGATCTCTAAAAAAGCTTTTCTAGTATCAAAAGGTTTTGGCAATATTCATCCAGGAGAAGATCCCGACTTGTCGATTCGTTTATGGAATTTAGGTTTT
Organism: Flavobacterium denitrificans DSM 15936; assembly: GCF_000425445.1. Classification (GTDB taxonomy): domain Bacteria; phylum Bacteroidota; class Bacteroidia; order Flavobacteriales; family Flavobacteriaceae; genus Flavobacterium; species Flavobacterium denitrificans. The sequence continues at coordinate 570,845 of NZ_KE384377.1, forward strand.
GAAACACGTTTGTTTTCCGAAGCCTATGTGTATCATAAACGTAGAATCGATTGGGAGAAATTTTCAATTCAGGTTCATAAATTTGGAATCGCTAGGCCAATACTAAATAGTTGGTATCCAGAACATAATAAGTTGACATTTTTCTTTCCGACATTCTTCTTGTTCGGATTATTATTAGCTTTTTTATTGTTAATTTTTAACATTGATGTTTTATTACAATTATATTTTGTATATTTCGTTATTATTTTTCTTACATCAAGTATTCAGAATAAAAGCATTAAGATTGGATATCTCTCTGTGATAGCAGTTTGGAAACAATTTTATGGTTACGGAACGGGATTTTTAAAATCATTTGTAAAAGTAATTCTTTTGAAAAAGAAGCCAAAAGAAGCCTTTCCGAAAATGTTTTTTAAATTATAAGATGACAAAAGTTATTGGCTTGACAGGCGGAATAGGAAGTGGCAAAACAACTATTGCAAACTTTTTCAAAGAAATGGGAGTACCTGTTTATATTGCCGATGATGGTGCAAGGGCAGTAATGCAGAATGAAAATGTTATAGAGAAAATTAAAAGCATATTTGGGGAATCTCTTTTTGAAAAAAATGTTTTAGATAGAGCTAAACTGGCAGATATTGTTTTCAATAACTCAGAAAAACTCGCACAGCTTAACGCAATAGTGCATCCGGCAGTAAAAAAAGATTTTGAATCATGGCTTTTGCTGCATAAGAATGAAGAATACGTGATTTATGAAGCCGCAATATTATTTGAAAGTGGCCGATATAAGGAATGTGATAGTATAATCACAGTTACCGCCCCCGAAGAAGTAAGAATTGAAAGAGTCTTAAAACGAGATAATACCACACGAGAGCAAGTTTTAAGCAGAATGAAAATGCAATGGAAAGATGAAGATCGGATTTCCAAGAGTAATTTTGTTATTAATAACGTAAATCTTAAAATTGCTAGAGAAGAAGTTGTTAAAATTCTTAAAATTTTAAATATAAAACAAAATCAGTCTTAAATGTTAATATTTGGTTAATGTATTATTTAGTATATTGTTAAAATATTAATTTTGTTTCGATGAATAAATTATTTTTTAGAATACTTGTTTTGCTTATGAGTTTGTCCTTAATAGGGATAATTCTGGTTCAAGTATTTTGGTTCAATTCTTCGTTCAAAAACAATGACGAACAATTTAAATACCACGTTACTCAAGTAATTGGGAATGTTGCTGATAAACTTGAACAGCAAGAAGAGTATAGTTTTTATGACAAATACAATCGAATAAAAGATAGTACTGGCAAAATTCCTAAAAAAGAAGATTTACTTGAAGTTTTATACGTTCAGAGAAATACAAAAACAAATAAAACAATTGTTTATTCAAATACACTGACTTCTGAAGATTATGATATAAGTGGGTCGCTTTTCAATAAGAAATTCAGTAGTGAGCGATTTAAGAATTTTAGTTCAAAACGTGTAACTGAAGTTTATAATAACAACAATAATATTGATAATAATTCTTTAGGACAAACTATTATTCCTGATTTAAAAATAGAAAAATCAGGTAGTTTGGATATCTTAAACAAAGTACAGCAACAAATTCAATACAAAGATATCGCCTCATTGACTCCTATTGAAGGCAGAATTACAAAAGACAAACTTTATAAGCTTTTAAAGAAAGAATTAGAAGAATATGGTGTAAAAACCAAATTTGAATTTGGTGTTCTTAACAGTGGTTTGCCGACAAAAGTAAAATCTGACGGCTTTCATTATGATAAAGATTTAAGTTATCATGTGCCGATTTATACAGATAATGAAGGAAATAGCAAATATGAATTGTTTTTGACTTTCCCGAATAAAAAGAAATTTTTGCTGTCAGAATTATTAAGCATTACAATATTGTCAATTGTTTTTACGCTTATTATAATTATAGCATATACAAGTGCATTAAATCAATTGTTGCGTCAAAAGCATATATCTGAAATCAAAACTGATTTCATCAATAATATGACGCATGAGTTTAAGACTCCAATTGCAACGATAAATTTAGCACTTGATGCAATTAGAAGTCCAAAAGTTATTGAAGATAAGGAAAAGGTTTACCGATATCTTCAAATGATTAGGGATGAAAATAAAAGAATGCATGCTCAGGTTGAAAACGTTCTTCGAATTTCTAAATTAGAAAAAAGAGAATTAGATATTTCAAAAGAGCCAACGGCGATTCATGATATTATTGATGATGCGATTGAACACGTAAATCTGATTTTAGAAGACAGAAATGGAACAGTAGTGAAACATTTAAATGCTTCTAGAACAACATGTTTAGTAAATGAAGTGCATTTCACAAATGTTTTGGTAAACATTTTGGAAAATGCAATAAAATATTCGCCAGATACTCCAGAAATTGAAATTTTTACAGAAAATGTCAAAGACATGATTCTGATAAAAGTAAAAGATAATGGTCTTGGTATGAGTAAGGTAGCCCAAAAACGAGTTTTTGAGAAATTTTACAGAGAACATACAGGAGACTTACATAACGTAAAAGGACACGGTCTTGGACTTGCGTATGTAAAAAGAATCGTTGAAGACCACAATGGTCAAGTATATGTTGAAAGCGAAAAAGGAAAAGGTAGCACCTTTATAATAAAAATACCATTAATAAATTAAAATATGGAAAATAATAACAAAAGAATACTTTTAGTAGAAGATGACCTAAATTTTGGGGCAGTTCTTAAAGATTATCTAATGTTAAATGACTTTGAAGTTACTTTAGCTAAAAACGGTATGGAAGGTTTCGAGAAATTCAAGAAAGATGTTTATGATCTATGCATTCTTGATGTAATGATGCCTTATAAAGATGGTTATACTTTAGCCAAAGAAATTAGAGAGAAAAACAGTGAAGTGCCAATTATTTTCTTGACAGCAAAATCTATGAAAGAGGATGTGTTGAAAGGATATAAAGCTGGTGCAGACGATTATTTAAATAAACCTTTTGATTCAGAGGTTTTATTAATGAAAATAAAAGCTATTATCCAGAGAAAATCTGCTGATAATAAAGCGGAACAAGTACAGTTTGAATTTAATATTGGTAAATTCCATTTAAATTCAAAATTAAGATTCTTAACTTTCCAAGATGAGGAGCCAATCAAATTATCTCCAAAAGAGAATGAATTGCTTAAAATGTTAATTCTTCATGAAAATGATTTAATGCCAAGAGAATTAGCATTAACTAAAATCTGGAGAGATGACAACTATTTTACTTCAAGAAGTATGGATGTTTACATCGCTAAGCTTAGAAAATATCTAAAAGCTGATGAGGATGTTGAAATTTTAAACATTCACGGAGAAGGATTCAGATTAGTTGTAAAAAGCAAGGTAACTGAATAATAAATTCACATCAAAATAATAGAAGCTCTGAGAAATCGGAGCTTTTTTTGTGTAAAAAAGATAAAAAAGTTAATTCTGTTTTTTTAACTATATTTAGTTTTAATATTTTGATTTTGAATGCCTTGTATTTTGTTTTGTAAAAATTAAAAGATGCGATTAAATTTATTTTGATGAATTTTCTTTAAAAAGATTTGGAAAATTAAAAAACTATTCTGAATCTTTGTTCACGAAAAAAAATAATAACCTTTTAAAAACGAAGAGAAATGTTTGTATTTACATCTACATCAAAAAGCTTCACACCAAATGGATTTGGTGAGGCAGTTCTTCGTGGCTTATTTCAATCTTAGAAATACATTTTTAGATATAAAAAAAAAGCCCGAAGACAGTAAGTTTCGGGCTTTTTTTATTCTAGACACTTCAAAATTTTCCCGAAAAAAAAAGATTTAAAATTTATCCGAATAGGATGAGATTTACCGCGTATCATTATTTCATTTTGAACTTTAGTTTGATGTTTTTTGATGCGCTCAGAATAAAATAATTTAAAATTTATGGGAAATAAATTATCTGGAAAAGACCTGATTAAGTTAGGTTTTCCAAAGAACAATTCAATAAACATCGCCTTAGGGCAGATAAACAGATATAGAAAAAGAGAAAAAAAGGAATCTATTCTAACAGAAGCAAAAGATGTATTGTTGCATCCTGAGAAATACGAAGGAAACGGAACATGGGGAAAAGTTGCTGAAGGGTTGATTAAACCTGTTCAGGTAAGAATGCATCAGCTTAAATCAACAAGAGCACCTTTTACCATTTTTGGTGAAGATGAAATCGATCAGCAAGCAAAATTTCAATTGTATGATTCGTTGAAATTGCCGATTTCAGTTGCAGGAGCTTTAATGCCAGATGCGCATTCGGGTTACGGATTGCCAATTGGTGGAGTCTTGGCGACTGATAATGCAGTCATTCCGTATGGAGTTGGTGTTGACATTGGATGCCGAATGAGTCTGTCGATTTTTGATTTGCCAGCTTCTCATTTTAAAGGAAAAGAAGATCAGCTAGAAGCTATTTTAAAAGACAATACGAAGTTTGGAATGTATGAAACGCACGCTTCACGAGTAGATCATGAAGTGTTTTATAAAAGCGAATTTCAGGATATTCCATTGCTGAAGAATCTTTTACCAAAAGCTTACAAACAATTAGGAAGTTCAGGCGGAGGAAATCATTTTGTAGAATTCGGAATTGCTAGAATTGATAATCCTGAGAACGAATGGAAACTTGAAAAAGGCGAATATTTTGCAGTTCTTTCGCATAGTGGCTCTCGTGGTTTAGGAGCAAATATTGCAAAGCATTATACTTATTTGGCAACAAAACAATGTCCGTTACCAAAAAATGTACAGCATTTAGCTTGGTTAGACTTGAATACGCATGATGGACAGGAATATTGGCTGGCAATGAATTTAGCTGGAGAATATGCAAAAGCTTGTCACGATGACATTCATAGAAGAATTGCCAAAGCAATCGGAAAGCGAGTAGTTGTTACGATTGAAAATCATCACAATTTTGCATGGAAAGAAATAATAAATGGACAGGAATGCATTGTGCACAGAAAAGGAGTAACACCCGCAGGAGAGGGGCAGCTTGGAATTATTCCGGGCTCGATGACTGCACCAGGATTTATCGTGAAAGGAAAAGGAAATGCGGATAGTTTAAATTCGGCTTCTCATGGCGCAGGGCGTTTATTTTCGAGAGCGAAATGTAAAACCAGCTTTACACAAAGTCAGATTAACAAAGAATTGAAGAAACATGACGTGACTTTGATTGGAGGAAATATTGATGAAGCGCCAATGGCTTACAAAGACATCACGAAAGTAATGGCAAATCAAACTGATCTAGTTGAAGTTTTGGGAACTTTTACGCCAAAGATTGTTAGAATGGATCGCTAAAAAGAGATTTAAAAATGGAAAGAATAATTCAGATAACAGCAGGTCGCGGACCTGCAGAATGCACTTGGGTTGTCGCCCAAGTGCTTAAAAAAGTTTTGGAAGAAGCGCAAGATCAAAATTTAGAAACTATTTTGCTTCAAAGAGAAGCTGGCCAAGAAAACGGAACAATTGAAACGGCATCGATTTCTGTCAAAGGAAAAAATTCCGATCAATTTGTAAAATCTTGGGTTGGAACTATTCAATGGATTGGTCAGAGTCAGTTTAGGAAAATGCATAAGCGTAAGAATTGGTTTATTGGGATTTTTGAAATTGAACCGCAAAAGAATGCATTTGTTTCAGAAAATGATATTCAGTATCAAGCAATGCGTAGTTCTGGTGCAGGAGGTCAGCATGTGAATAAAGTGAGTTCGGCAATTCGTGCGACGCATATTCCAACAGGAATTGCGGTTGTGGCAATGGACAGCCGTTCACAACACCAAAACAAAAAACTGGCAACAGAAAGATTATTAAAAAAACTAGAAGACGAAAAACTAGTTCAGCTTAAAAATCATGTTGGAAAACAATGGGAAAACCAACTCAATGTAGAGCGTGGAAATCCAGTGAGAGTTTTTACGGGAAGCGATTTTAAAAAGAACAAAGTAGAGAAAAGCTACAAAGGAACTCGTCAGAAATTAAAAAACGATTTACGAAATGAAAACAACTGATAAATACCTTTTTCAAGCCTTGGATAATTATCCGTTTTGGTTGGAAGGAACAATAGAATCTTTAGATTATGCTTTTTCTTATGATGATAAAAACACAATGGTTTTGTGTTTGTACGGAAGAATTCAGGCAGAGCAATTAATGAATTATGAAGAAGCAAAATCTTATTTTCAGCAAGCTTTATCGATAAATATTCATGCTCTTGAAGTTTATCCGTATTATTTGAAAACGTTGATTTTAAATGAAGATTACGAAGAAGCACAAAAGTTGATTGATTTTGCCTTGACGGTTAAAGGAATTAATAAATCTGAAATTTATATCAAGAAAGCTATTCTTTTAGAAGCGCAAAATGAATTTAAAAAGGCTTTAAAAGAAATTAAAAATGCTAAACTTCATTCGTTGCAATTTAATTATGAATCTGATATTTCAGATGTTGAGAAGAGGATTGAAAATAAAATTGATTTGCTGAAAAAGAAGAAAGAGAAGAAATCTAAGAAAGGTTCTAAAAAGAAATCGAAATGATGTATATTAAAAAAACGATGCAATTTGCATCGTTTTTTTATTGATTCCACTTTCCTGCAAGGTTTTCAAAACCTTGTAGGTTTTTTATTTAAATTCTAACAATTATACCTACAAGGTTTTGAAAACCTTGCAGGAAAGAAATTGCGATTTACTTCCAATGCAACTCCAAAGCAAAACAAGTTTTTTCGCCTTTTGTAATGCTGAATGTTGCTGTGGTATGATCATCATCTTCGCTTTCGTGAATGACAACATTATCTTTTAAAGAAAGCTCTTTCATAAAGTTCATTTCGAAACTTTTAACTTCTTGTTTCATGATTCGTTTTGGATCAACGTGATCTAAGCACCATTCTAGATATTTTACGTTGTTTACGTGATTTACAATATCCAAATCAGATAAATAAACTGTTTTTTCGAATACAGCTTCTTTTTCGTGGTTGATGTTTATTTTAGAAAAACCTTCTTCTGTGGCTCTATTTTCTGGGAATAATTCGAAGTGTTCATAAGGAAGTGCCAAAGCTTCTGGGCGGCGTGCTTGCGTGTTGAAAACAGCCCAATATGTTTCGCAACCCACTATTTTTTTGCCGTTTACATACATTTCCAACGCACGAACTGAACGCGAATTTTCTAAGCTGTTAATCCATGTTTTTACGGTTACAACATCTTGCCATTTTGGCAAAGCATGGACTTCAACACGCATTCGGCTTAAAACCCATGCTTGATGAAATTCCTGCATGTCATAAAAACTAATTCCTCCAATTTCTGAATGTGCCGCAGCGGTTAATTGTAAAATGTTGCACAAATCAGTATATTTTAAAAAACCTGTTGGTGTGCATTGCGTGAAATTAATTTCCCAGTCTTTGCTTAAAACTGATGTGAAATTGGGAGATATTGGCATTTTTTTTATTTTTTTTTTAGAGAAAAGAGTAAAGATTATAGAAAAAAGATTTGATTTTACTTTAGAAGATTTTCTATGTAAGTTATAATTTCTTTTCTATCTGTTGCGTAATCAAACCATTTGGTGTTTTCGTTTCTTTTGAACCACGTTAATTGTCTTTTGGAGAATCTTCGTGTGTTCTTTTTGATTTCTTCGATGGCAAAAGGTAGCGTGAATTCTCCGTCAAAATAACTAAATAATTCTCTATAACCGACCGTTTGAAGTGCATTTAACGCTTTGTTAGGATAAAGCGCTTTCGCTTCTTCCAACAATCCCATATCCATCATAATGTCTACACGCTGATTTATTCTGCTGTAAATGATATCTCTGTCGGCGTCTAAACCTATTAAAATTGGAGTGAAGTCTCTATTGTTTTTCTTTTGATTTAGAAAGGAAGAATACGGTTTTTGAGCTCCAATGCAAACTTCTACAAAACGCATCATTCGCTGTGGATTTTGTAAAGTCTGCGGATTTTCTAAAGTTATTTTTTGATAATATTCTGGATCGAGATTTTTGAGTTGTTCTTGAAGATATTCTATTCCGAGTTTTTCGTAGTTTGAATTTACTTCAGCACGAACTTCTGGAGCGATTTCCGGAAATTCGTCGAAACCTTTTAAAATGGCGTCAACATACAATCCTGATCCGCCTATTAGAATTACAAAATTGTTGGTCTGAAATAGTTCTTCGATTTTGGCTAAGGCTTCTTTTTCGTAATCACCAACAGTATAATTTTCGAAAATGGATTTATTTTGAATGAAATGGTGCTTGGCCGAGTTTAATTCTTCTTGATTTGGAACGGCAGTTCCAAGCGTCATTTCTTTAAAAAACTGACGGCTGTCGCAAGAAACGATTTCACATTTAAAGTATTGTGCCAAAGCAATACTTAAGGCAGTTTTGCCTATAGCTGTTGGTCCGACAATGGTAATTAAGTACTTCATATTTTTTAGCCCAGATGGAAATGGAAACCCCGGACTTATGTTTGTTAGTTTTTTTGACATAAAAGAGCCACTAGCAGAAGCTCCTTTTGTGGCTTAAAAAAACAACAAAGATAAGGAGGAGTTGCAATGTACAGCTGGATTAGCTTCTTAAATTAATTATTTTGCAATTCTGTTCCGCATTGATAACAATATTTGGCATTATCAAAATGGACTTGAGATTGGCAATTCTTACAAGTTTTTTTCCCGCTTACCGAATTGTTTCTTAAACTGCTTTTTGCAAATTCGGCAGTTACAATTCCTGTTGGAACAGCGATTATTCCGTAACCTAAAATCATAACAAAAGCGGCTATAAATTGTCCAAGCGGCGTTTGTGGCGAAATATCTCCGTAACCTACGGTTGTTAATGTTACAATTGTCCAATAAATTCCCATTGGAATACTTGTAAAACCAGATTCTTTTGCTTCAACTAAATACATTATCGAGCCAATAATTATGGTGCTGATTAAAACAAAGTAAATAAAAACAAGAATTTTTTCTTTACTTGCATCAATAGCTTCTTTTAATTGTACAGATTGATGGTTGATTTGCGGAATGTGCAAAATTTTGAACAATCTAAGGAAACGCAACGCTCTTACGATTGATAAAATACTTGCCGCAGGTAAAAATATCGACAAGTACATAGGCAATACAGCAAGTAAATCGATGATTCCGTAGAAGCTGAAAATATATTTTATGGGTTTTTGAATAGAAATAATTCTCAGAATATATTCAATGCTGAAGAATATTGTGATTACCCATTCGCATATTAATAGTTGGTCATGGTATTTTGAGCTGATTCCTTGAACGGTATCGAGCATTATTAAAAGTACACTCAGCAAGATCAAACCTAAAAGAATTAAATCGAACATTCTTCCTAAAATGGTATCTGTGCCATACAGGATGATTTTGACTTTTTCTCTAAAGATTTCGTATCGTGATTTTTGCTTTTTCATATCTTAAAGATAATCAAAGTTTTGCTTTGTTAAAAATGCATTATTTTTAATGACTTGCTTTTGCGGATGTAACTTTGAATAATGTTTTTTACATCGCGGTTGTGTTGCATTGGGATCAAAATGTTTTTGAGGATGTCAATATTAGTGATTTGGTAATTTAAATCATAATATGCATAGCCTTTGTAGGTTCCTTCTTCAATTAAGATAGCGCTTCTTTCGTTTACATTTCGGCCTCTATCGATTATGATCATGCTTTTATTTTCGAAACTGTTTTCAGAAATAAACTGTTGTACTCTTAAGTTGTAAGTTTCTGGAGAAACTTCACCAATGCAAGCGCCATCGCATTCTTTTATTTTATATTGAAAACAGTCTTTTTTGGTGATATATAAACCAGTTAGTTTTTGGCATAAATGATATTTTGCCGTGAATTTGAAAAGCGCATTTTTCCCTTCTTGTAAAGAAACAAAAGACGTTATTTCTTTTTTGCGCCCATCTGCTTTTTCAAGTTTTAAAGTTATATAGCCGTTCGAATCTTTTTCTGAATAAAGAGCAAATGGAAAAAAGGTTTTCTTTTGCGAGCGATTGTATCTTGGGCGATTGATTTTAACTTCCTGACTTTCTTTTAAGAGTGCAATTAGTTCGCTTCCTGTTTCGTCGTAAGTAATGGTAAAAACTTCAGCTTGAATTCTTTTGCTTTTGGTTGTAACTCCCGTAAAATGCTGATTGACTCTTTTTTTGATATTTTGGCTTTTGCCAATATAAATCAAAGTACCGGCTTCATTATAAATATAATAGACACCAGTTTTGGTTGGCATTTGACTTAAAAGATCCAAGAATTTTGGTGCAATTCCTTTTTCGATTTCTAATTTTATGAAATCTTTGACGATTGTTTTTTCAACGTCTTTTTCCAAAAGCATTTTGAACAACTTTATCGTTGCCATAGCGTCTCCGCTTGCTCGATGTCTGTCTGCCATTGGGATTCCAAGTGAGCGAACTAGTTTTCCTAAACTATAAGAAGGTTGTTCTGGAATTAGTTTTTTTGCCAATTCAACCGTACATAGTGTTTTGGCTTCGAAATCATATCCTAAACGGCGAAATTCTGTGCGAAGGATTCTGTAATCAAAAGAAGCATTGTGTGCAACAATTACGCAATCTGAAGTAATTTCGATAATACGTTTGGCAACTTCATAGAATTTTGGTGCCGATTGTAGCATAGCATTGTTGATTCCCGTCAGTTTTACTACAAACGGCTGAATCGGAATTTCGGGATTAACAAGACTAATGAATTGATCAACTACTTCATGCCCATCAAATTTGTAGATGGCGATTTCAGTAATTCCCTCTTCATTAAATTGTCCTCCAGTGGTTTCTATGTCTAATATCGCGTACAAATTCAGTAATCAGTGTTCAGTTTTTATAGTATTTCAGTAAATCTACAATCTTTAATCTACAATTATTAGCGTCCTCCAAAAATGCTGCTTCCAATTCTTACCATTGTGCTTCCGCATTCTATAGCTAATTGATAATCTCCAGACATTCCCATTGAAATTGTTTTCAAGTCAACAATTTGCAGTTTTTGGATGGAATCAAAAATAGATTTTAAATGTGTAAATTCTTTTTTAATCTGGTTTTGGTTTTCTGTGAAAGTCGCCATTCCCATTAAACCCAAGATACGAATATTTTTCAATTCATTGAACTCGACAGAAGTTAAAAGTTCGTTTAATTCTTTTTCGTCTAAACCAAACTTAGATTCTTCTTCTGCAATATAAATTTGAAGAAGACAATCTATTGTTCTATTGTTTTTTAAAGCTTGTTTATTGATTTCCTGTAATAATTTCAAACTGTCAACTCCGTGAATCAAAGTGACATACGGCGCCATAAATTTGACTTTATTCGACTGAACATGACCAATCATATGCCATTGTATATCTTTTGGCATTTGTTCCCATTTCTCTGTCATTTCCTGAATTTTGTTTTCTCCAAAAATGCGTTGACCCGCTTCATAAGCCTGCATCAAGTCTGAAACAGGTTTTGTTTTTGAAACGGCAACTAGAGTTACGTGTTCAGGTAAAGTTTCTTTAATTGTATTTAAGTTTGATGCTATTGACATTTTTCTATTTTTTCTTGAATTCTCAATATTATCAATTTTTCGTCAATGATAATTTTTTCGTCTTTGAACTTCTTAAACTCACTAAAAATCTCTATTATTCCTTCGTCAGAATAGGTTTCGAATGCATTTATGATGTAATTATCGTTTTTGTTTTTTATTTCTAGATAAAAAACCGCACCACGTAATCCTTCTCGCGAGCCAATACTCTTTATCTGAATATAAGTTTCTTTTATATCTATTGATTTTATCCATTTTGTATTAAATGTTTCACCATTTAAAATAATTCTATTTTCCTGAAAGGTTATTAAATCAATATTAATTTTACTCCTGCTAATGATGATAAAGCAACAGATTGCCAAAAGAAATAACTCAATTATTATTGTGTAAAATTTTGAAAGATTAAAAAATATAATTAGAGATGAATAAATAATAAATTCAATAAAGAATGATAAATTTCTTAAAGTAAAAAGACGCTGATTGAAATTTATATATTCACTCTCAAATGTTATCATATTTAAAAATTCTTAAACAAACTGCTTTGAGATTTTCTCTGCTTTTTTGCTTTCGCTGTAATCATAAAAACCTTCACCAGATTTTACTCCCAATTTTCCAGCTCTAACCATATTTACTAATAAAGGGCAAGGAGCGTATTTTGGATTTTTGAAACCTTCGTACATTACATTTAAAATAGCAAGGCAAACATCAAGACCAATAAAATCAGCTAATTGAAGCGGTCCCATTGGATGTCCCATTCCTAATTTCATTACCGTGTCAATTTCGTAAACTCCAGCAACACCATTGTATAACGTTTCGATTGCCTCGTTTAGCATTGGCATTAAAATTCTGTTTGCCACGAAACCTGGATAATCGTTTACTTCAACAGGAACTTTACCTAATTTTTCAGATAAATCCATGATGATTTTTGTTACTTCGTCACTTGTATTGTATCCGCGGATGATTTCTACCAATTTCATAATTGGCACCGGATTCATAAAATGCATTCCGATAACGCGTTCAGGATGTGCTACAACAGCTCCGATTTGTGTAATTGAAATAGAAGAAGTATTGGTTGCTAGAATGGTATTATGAGAGCAATATTCATTCAATTGTTTGAAAATGTTCAGTTTTAATTCTACATTTTCAGTTGCTGCTTCTACAACCAAATCAACACCAACAACACCGTCTTTAATATCAGTATAAGTAATGATATTGGTAATTGTTTTAGCAACATCTTCTTGAGTAATAGTTCCTTTAGATAACATTCGATCAAGATTGGCTGCAATAGTTGCCATTCCTTTATCTAATGATTTTTCAGAAACGTCAATTAATTTTACCGTAAATCCGCTTTGCGCAAAAGTATGTGCAATCCCGTTACCCATTGTTCCTGCACCAATTACTGCTATTGTTTTCATTTTAATGTGATGTTATATTTATGATTTTAGCCACGAATTCACAAGTTTGATGTGAATTGCGTGGCTAATTATGTTTTAATTTCGTTTTAAATTATTTATTGAAACAATCAATAATTTGATAAGCTACACGCAATGCATCTGTCGCCTGCTCAAGTGTTACAACCGGAGTTGTATCTGTATTGATTGCATGTGCAAAAGATTCTAATTCGTCCAAGATAGCGTTGTTTTGTTCAACATCCGGATTGGTGAAATAGATTTGTTTCTTTACACCTTCGGCATTTTGAAGAATCATATCAAAATCTCCAGGAACTTCTGGCGCGTCTTTCATACGAACTACTTCGCATTTCTTTTCTAAAAAGTCAACTGAGATATAAGCGTCTTTTTGAAAGAAACGTGATTTACGCATGTTTTTCAACGAAATTCTACTTGCCGTTAAATTGGCAACACAGCCGTTTTCGAATTCAATTCTTGCATTGGCAATATCCGGAGTATCACTAATTACAGATACACCGCTGGCATGAATATCTTTTACTTTTGATTTTACAACACTCAAAATAGCATCAATATCATGAATCATTAAATCTAAAACCACAGGAACATCAGTACCACGCGGATTAAATTCGGCTAAACGATGTGTTTCTATAAACATCGGATTTTCGATCATGTTTTTAGTAGCAATAAAAGCGGGATTAAAGCGCTCTACGTGACCCACTTGTCCTTTTACATTGTATTCTTTGGCCAAAGCAATGATTTCTTCAGCCTCTTCTACAGTATTGGAGATTGGTTTTTCAATAAAAATATGTTTTCCAGATTTGATTGCAACCTTTGCACATTTATAGTGTGAAAGTGTTGGAGTTACAATGTCAATCACGTCGACAGCGTGAATGAGTTTTGCAATTGTGCTGAAGTTTTTATAGCCAAACTCTTTTGAGATTCTTTCGGCATTTTCTTGATTTTCATCGTAAAATCCAACTAATTCGTATTTGTCAGATTGTTGTAATAAGCGTAAATGTATTTTACCAAGATGACCAGCACCTAAAACTCCTACTTTTAACATGAGAATGTATTTTAAACAAAAATAGAATTTATTTGTTGAAAGTAAAAATGAATTTAGGTAATTGTGAGTTGTGAATTATGAATTATAAATTATGCCCTGTCATTTTTGCCTTTCGATTTTTGACTTTCAGCTTTATTAATTTAATATTTAAAAATCAATATTTGAAATCCTGTTTTCTTTCTTATTTTTGCGAAAATAAAACCAATCCATTTTGAAAGACACTGCCAAACATCAAGGACTTCGTAATCAATTAGTAACTACTTTAGAGCAAAAAGGAATTACTGATAGAGCGGTTTTAGAAGCGATAAAAAAAATCCCGAGACACCTTTTTTTAAATTCAAGTTTTGAAGATTTTGCCTATCAGGACAAAGCATTTCCTATTGGGGCTGGGCAGACTATTTCACAACCTTATACAGTAGCTTTTCAGTCGCAATTGCTTGAAGTGAAGAAAGATCATAAAGTTCTGGAAATAGGTACAGGTTCTGGTTATCAGACAGCTGTTTTGTTTATGCTTGGAGCTAAAGTATATACAGTTGAAAGGCAAAGTGAATTATTTAAAACGACATCAAATTTATTCCCGAAATTAAACATTCGCCCAAAGCATGTTACTTTTGGAGATGGTTATAAAGGATTGCCAAATTTCGCTCCCTTTGACAGTATTATAGTTACGGCAGGTGCACCTTTTATTCCACAGCCATTGATGGCACAATTAAAAATAGGTGGAAGATTGGTTATTCCGTTGGGGGAAGATGTTCAGATTATGACTTTACTAATTAGAAAGAATGAAACGCAATTTGAAAAACATGAGTTTGGAGAGTTTCGATTTGTTCCTTTGTTAGAAGATAAAAATTAAATAAGAAAGCCCGTCTATACGGGCATTTATTTTGTGTTCAATTCTATTGCATGCGTAAGATTTTCTTTTTCGATTTTAAGGATATAATTAATAAAAACTGACTTGTCGTTTTTTGTTTTATATTCATCTAAAACTGAAAAGTATTCAAGATTATTATTTTTACCAGTCTGAGCTAATGCGTACACATAATTGTTTTGAAGGAAGATCCAATTCATTATTATGTTTGCTATTTGTAGATTGCCTTTTTCAAAAGGATTAATGTCTAAGATTTTTAGATATACTTCAGATGCCAGAATTATTGGGTTGAGATTGTTTTTATGCGTTTCATACCAATTAAAAAGTAAATTCATTTCGCGTACAATCATTGGGTCGTTTTTGTATTTTCCAGCGTTTTCAGATTGAATTCCTTTGAAAATTAAATTATGGATTGTGAAAAATTCTTTTTCACTTAAATTTGTTTTCTTTTGGCTTAAATCTTTTATATAAGCAGAAATCTCTTGAAAATTGATTGCTTCGAGATGCTCTTGCATACTTTTTCCTGAAATGGTAATTCCGTCATTAATAACTGATTTTGTTTCATCTAATGTTAGGGAATTTCCATTTGTATGAATGCTTTTAAAGATAAACTCCAATTCTAATGTTTTAGAAATTTGGCGTAATTCAAAATGATTAAAGGATTGAAGTTGATTTTTTAATATTTCTATCTCATCTAAAATAATTTGATTAGAAGATATTATGAAAGAGTCAATTTCTTTTTTATTCCTTTGGATTTCTTGTTCAGCAAGAAGCAAAGCCTTTAAAGCAAATTCATCATCGCCAATTTCATAAAGAATTTTTTCTTTAAGCCAGGCCACCATTAAAGTTTCATAATCAATTTCTAAAAGGTGTGATAATTTAATGATTTGATCTTTGGTTGGTTTTCTAGTTCCAGATTCAAATTTGCTTATTAAAGCCTGATCGATGCCGGCAAGTTGTGCTAGTTCACGGGTTTTTAAACCTTTTTGTTCTCTGGCATTTTTTAAAAGCGATTTCATAATATGAAAAAAATAGTCTTGACAAAATTAGTCAAATTTTTAAAGAAAAGAAAAGCAGTATTTTTGAATACTGCTTGTGATATTTTATTTCGGAGGAAGTGAACCATCTTTTCTCATTTCTTTAACGACAGCTTGCATGATTGCATCTACCGTCTGTCCTAAATCTGTAACATATTGTGACTCTGTAGTTCCTGTCCAGATTAATTTATTCTGTTTCAATGAAAAAATATTTGTCTCAACCATATATGATGTTGTTTCCTGATAGTATCCTGGATCATAAAAATAAGGAGAATACATGCCGTACCAATTACCAAAGCCATATCCATACACACCACTATACATTCCGTCAAATCCTCCATAATACATTCCTGTATAGCTACCTGGAACGTAATTAACTTCTTTCTCTTTGCTGACTAAACGCATTGTAACCACGCCATCAAAGTTTTCATCTTGCAAAATCTTTAACTTTTGTTCTTGCGTTAATTGCGAAGTAGCATTTAAATATTGGTACGAGGTTTTGAAAATCGGATTGCTTGATGCAATTCTGTTTTCAGTGATTCTTCTCGAAGCCTCGTCTTTAACTAAAGCAACGACCAAAACTTTTTTAAATTGTTCCTGTGTAACGGTTACGTCTGGATCTCTCCAGCTATTTACGATAGAAGTATTGCTGCCACAACCTGAGAGAGACAGCACGGCGGTTAACATAAGTAGGTACTTTTTCATATTTTACGGTTATATTGTTTGTAGTAAAAATAACGATAAAATATTTATAAATGCATCACTTTGAGAAAATTAAAAAAGCGTTAGTTGTATGCTTTTTTGATTCTGTCCAAATCGCGTTTTGTATCTTGTTCTTTTAGAGATTCGCGTTTGTCGTAGTTTTTCTTTCCTTTACAAAGGCCTATTTGCAGTTTTGCCAATCCTTTTTCGTTGGTAAACAGTTTTAGCGGTACAATAGTTAGTCCTTTTGCCTGAACACTTTTATGAAGCGTTTTTAATTCCTTTTTATTGAGAAGCAATTTTCGCTCACTTCTTGATTTGTGATTGAACTGATTTCCAAAAGAATATTCTTCAATATAGGTATTGATGGCAAAAAGCTCCATACCGCTGAATTCGCAAAAACTCTCTGTGATATTTGCTTTGCCTAAACGTATTGATTTGATTTCGGTACCTGCCAAAACGATTCCTGCAGTATAAGTATCTATTATTTCGTAATCAAAACGAGCTCTTTTATTTAAAATATTGACTGATTTTATCATAACTGCAAATGTAAAACAAAATTAAAAAACTTTAATGCTGTATAAGAAAATTAAAGATTTTTTTTAATCTATGATTTTAATCATTTTTAAAGAAAAAGCTTACAGTTAAGTTTGTTCCATAATTTAAAACAAACTCAAAATGAAAAAGATTATTACATTAGTTAGTATTGCATTTATTGGATTTGCTGCTCACGCGCAGGATTCGTCACAAGGACTAAAAGGGGCTTGGTTTGCTACTTCTCAATTTGGTTATCAGCAGTCTAAGACTGGAGAAGTAAAAGCTACTAATCTTTCGGTGCTTCCAATTGTAGGAACATTTGTTACACCTTCTGTGGCAGTAGGCGCGGGAATAGGTTATATAAATATTAAATCTGAAGGTTACGACCAAGTTAGCCCAGATCTTAGAACATTAGGAAATACAAATTTAATTGTTATTCAGCCATTAGCAAGAAAATATTGGAATGTAGCTGGTTCTTTATATTTCTTTGGACAAGCGGCAATACCAGTTATTACGGGAAAGGAAAAAGAAAGCAACTTAAAAGTAAATCAAGTTGGCTTGTCTGTCTCTGGTGGCTTTGATTATTTTGTAACAAAGAATTTTTCTGTAGAGTTCTCTTATGATTTAGCAAACTTTACTTCTACAACTCTAAAGCCAGAGAATGGAGAAAAAACAACAGTTACAAATTTTGGATTAGCTCATGTAGCTAATGTTGATTCTTATTACAATACAGCATTAGGCGGAAGTGCTCCAAACTTAACAACCCCAATTTCTGTAGGATTCAAATTTATATTCTAATTTATTCTTTGTTTGAATATCGTGAAATTCTTTTAGTAATTTTACAAAAAAAAGACCGTACTTTCTTAGAGTACGGTCTTTTTGATATAATTTTAAAAAAAGCATAAAATGGAAAATAAATCAAAAGATCCTTTACACGGAATTACACTTCAAAAAATTGTAGAGACTTTGGTCGATTACTATGGTTTTGATACTCTCGGGGAATTAATACCTATCAAATGTTTTAATTCAAATCCGAGTGTAAAATCTTCACTTACTTTTTTAAGAAAAACAGATTGGGCTCGTAAAAAAGTGGAAGAACTCTATATCAAGTCAATTCCTAAATTTAGTTGATGCTTATAATTTGTAAGAAATCATTACGCCTCCTCTGTATGGAAGCCATTCGCCGCTTTTGTTCCAGTCTTTGGCTTTGTCATATCTTCCAGGGGTGTCATTATAATAACCATGATAAAAACCTTGGTGCCATCCGCCACCAACGAAAACATCCAATAAAAATTTATCACTGAGTTTGATGTTGTAGCCAACAGTCGCTCCAAGACGATAGCCAAATCCATGTTCATAATAATTACTTTCCCAATAAGTCCATTTTTGAATTCTATAAATGTCTGGTCCAACATGTCCGCCAATGTAAAACCCATTATATTTTTCTTTAAAATGATAACGGATTTCAGGAGTCAAAGTATAAAATTCCATAGGACTATGGCCGTTGAATGACTTCCAAAAAGACGCCATGACATCAACGCTAAAAGTTGTTTTTTCTCCTATACTGGTTTCAACACCAACGTTTGGAATAGCAAAGAGCGCTGTAGCTCCATTGAATTTAATAAAAGTTTGGCTTTGAGATTGAATTGAAAAGAAGATAAGGGCTAATAAGAATATTTTTTTCATAGAAATGTTTTTGAACGAAATAATGTTTAAAACGGCTTTTATTTCGCGTGCAAATATAGCTTATAAACGCATTTTTTAGATTAATAATATTTGTTTTAACAAATATTATTTTTTAGTCAGAAATTCACAGGATTATATTTATCTAGTAATGAATATATTACCTTGTCTAGAAAACGCCCTTCATAAAAATCAGATTCTTTAAAATGAGCTTCTTTAACAAATCCACACTTTTGAAGTACTTTTTCTGATGCAAGATTTTCAGGATCAATAACAGCTTCAATTGAATGTAACTTTAGATCATCAAATCCATAAGTGATTAATCTTCTTACAGCCTCTGGTATTATTCCTTTCCCATGAAATTGTGGTAAAAGCATATAGCCTATTTCGGCGCGGTAATTTTCTGGTTGCAGACGATAGTAGCCAATAATCCCAAGAAGTTTTGGATTGCCTTTTAAAGTGATTCCCCAGTTCAGTTTATGCCAGTATTTGTTTCGATTTTTTCATCAATCATAGCAATATGAGCCAGAGCATCTTCATTATTTTTTACTAATGGACGCGGGATATATTTCATAGTTTCTGGATTCGAACGCAATTCAAAAACTTCATTGACATCCTCGTTTGTAATTCTTCTTAAAAGCAAACGATCTGTTTCGATTGTTGGAAATGGATGAAAGTTGAAATCTAACATTTTATAAAATTTTTATACTAAATTGGGAATGAAAATTTTGATCTATTTCTAGAATAATAACACCTTCTTTTTCGAATAAATTTCCGGAATTGCCGGCTGTGTCTGAATAGCCAAACCATGGTTCAATACAAACAAATGGAGCTTGGTTTTTGGTCCAGATTCCTAAACTTGGGAAATCTTCAAAATCAACTTGAATATATGGTTTTGAGTTTTCAAGTATTATCAATGAATTTGATTCCAATGTTTTGAAAACAATAGCGTCGTTTTCAAAAAGTTTATAATTTAAAGGAACAACATTGTTAATGGTTTTTAAAGTTTCGGTTTTATTAGAAATCAAATCATTTTCCAAAAGGTTGAATTTCAATGGCTCTTCTTTTTCAAATTTAAAAGCATAATTTTCGAAATTTTCACGAAGCGCAATCGCAGGATGTGCACCTATAGAAAAAGGCATTTTACTTTCTCCTTTATTAATAACGATATATTCTATTTTTAAAGAAGTGTTTTCTAGGGTGTAAATAAGTTGCAACTCAAATTCAAAGGGATACTTTTTCAAAGTTTCTGCATTTGACTCTAATGAAAAAACCGCGCTGTTTCCTGTTTTTTCAATCAGTTGAAATTCCATATCTCTTGCAAAACCATGTCTTGGCAATTGATATTCTTTTTCATTAATTGTATAAGTATTGTTTTTCAATGTACCAACAATCGGGAAAAGAATAGGGGAATGCTTGCTCCAGAAATCTGGGTTTCCGTCCCAAATAAATTCTTTGTCTTGATTGTTTTTTAATGAAAATAATTCGGCTCCAGCATGTTTTATTGAAGCGGTTAATACTGAATTTGATATAGTTGTATTCAAAATAATAGAATTCTAATAGTTGATTTTAATGCTGTTGTAAAGGTATTTGAATAAATTTTATTTTTTTAAGAAAACCGCTTAATTTATTTAATTGATAAAATTTTGCTAAAATTAAATTTAACCTTAGATTTTTCTCTGTAAATAGTATTTTTTTTCATTTATTTGCTAGATAAACAGCTAAAAAATATGAAAAAGCAATCTGCAAAAGCCATTTTAACCGCGGCTTTATTTTTTGGGATTTCGTCTGTATGGGCACAGCAAACCGCGCCTGCTTCAACAGCAAATCCGGTAAACAATTATAACTATCACGATGCCTTTGCTCCGCATTTTTATACTAAAAATGGAACTTCGACGCGTACAGCAAGCGGTCAGCCAGGCACTGAATATTGGCAAAACAGAGCCGATTATCAAATTACGGCAAAATTAAATGCTACAACAAATGAAATTGTAGGTACAGATCAAATTACATATACAAATAATAGCCCTGAAAAATTAGGATTTCTTTGGTTGAACTTGGATCAAAATTTATTTAAAAATGATTCTAGAGGAAATGCTGTTGTGCCGTTAGCTGGAAGTCGTAACGGTGCTCAAGGCCAGATTTTTGATGGGGGAAATAAAATTAAATCTGTAAAAGTAGTTTCGTCAGGAAAAAACGCTACAGAAGTTGATGCAAAATATATTATTACAGACACGAGAATGCAGATTTTCCTTCCGCAGGAATTGGCAGCAAAAGGAGGTTCTGTAAAAATCAAAATTGAATTCTCTTTTATTGCGCCTTTCGAAGGATCGGACAGAATGGGGGTTTTGGAGACTAAAAACGGAAAAATCTTTACGATTGCGCAATGGTATCCACGTATGTGTGTGTATGATGATGTTCGCGGATGGAATACGGCGCCTTACTTAGGTGCTTCTGAATTTTATTTAGAATATGGAGATTTTGATGTAAAACTTACTGTTCCTGGAAATCATTATGTTGTGGCTTCGGGAGAATTGTTAAATGGTCAAGAAGTGTTTTCTGCTGAGCAACTAAAAAGATACAAAGATGCTTCTAACAGCGATAAAACTGTTATGATTCGTACTGCTTCTGAAGTTGAAGCAACTGCAAAAAACAATTCAGGAACCGAAAAAACATGGCATTATAAAATTAAAAATGCACGTGATTTTTCTTGGGCGTCATCTCCAGCTTTTATTTTAGATGGGGCTAAAATTAATCTTCCAAGTGGTAAGAAATCATTAGCATTATCAGCATATCCTGTTGAAAGTGATGGTCAAGGTGCTTACGGACGCTCGACAGAATATGTAAAAGCGGCAATTGAACATTATTCAAAACAATGGTTCGAATATCCTTATCCAGCAGCGACAAATGTTGCAGGAAACGAGGGGGGAATGGAATATCCTGGAATTGTTTTTTGTGGATGGAAATCGAAAGGACAAGATTTATGGGGTGTTACAGATCACGAATTTGGTCATATTTGGTTCCCAATGATTGTGGGTTCAAACGAAAGATTATTTGCTTGGATGGATGAAGGATTCAATACTTTTATCAATTCATTGAGTACTGCAGCATTTAATAATGGAGAATACAAAGAACAGCCAACGGATTTGCATGAAGAAGCAGAATCATTTACGCGTCCTGATTTAGAAACTATCATGAGCTCTCCTGATAATATGAAGGAATCA
Source organism: Flavobacterium denitrificans DSM 15936 (assembly GCF_000425445.1). Classification (GTDB taxonomy): domain Bacteria; phylum Bacteroidota; class Bacteroidia; order Flavobacteriales; family Flavobacteriaceae; genus Flavobacterium; species Flavobacterium denitrificans. The sequence continues at coordinate 592,887 of NZ_KE384377.1, forward strand.
AATATCGGAATGTTGTGCTATTTCAAGCCAAGTGCAGGTTTGGTTCTTTTAAGAGAGCAAGTTTTAGGAAAAGAACGTTTTGATACTGCTTTTAGAACTTATATTCAGCGTTGGGCATACAAACACCCGCAACCAGATGATTTCTTTAGATCAATGGAAAATGTTGCAGGTGAAGACTTAAGCTGGTTTTGGAGAAGCTGGTATGTAAACAACTGGCGTTTTGATCAAGGTATTAATTCGATTAAATATGTAAAAAATGATCCTTCGAAAGGTGTTATTATTACAGTAGAAAATTTCGATAAAATGCCAATGCCTATTGTTTTAGATGTTAAAACAAAAAGCGGAAAAGTGACAAGAGTTAATTTGCCTGTAGAAATTTGGCAACGTAATAATGATTGGTCTTTCAAGCATAATTCGACCGAAGAAATCGAAAGTATTACGTTAGATCCAGATCACGCATTTCCTGATTTCAATGAATCAAATAATGTTTGGACTGCAGGAAAAAGTAAAGTTGAAAAAGATGTAATTTTAGATGCTTATTTGGGAATTTATTCTACTACTAAAGCGCCTATTAAAATTGAATTTACGGAGAAAAATAGTGCCTTATATGCAGAGCTGACTAATTATCCGAAGTTTTCTGTAAAAGCAGTTGCTGGAGAAAAAGATACATTTGAATCAAAGGGAGCAGGAGTTAAATTCAAATTCAACGAAGCTAAAACTGCAGTAGATATGATTTTGAATGATGGTAAATCAATTCCGTTTACTAAGAATTAAAAAAATAAGATATTTTTAAATCGTTAAAAACCCGATAGTTATTAGTGACTATCGGGTTTTGTTTTTCTGTATATTCACAAAACGTAAAAAAAATGTTAGAATTTTAATTTTTTGTTTTGTAACTAAAAAAAATATGTACTTTTGCACCGATGAATAAAATAAGTTTACATATAACTTCTTTGTCACGGACAAACTCACCGATTACTTCTCCCGAAGTACGGACGCTATCTCTATAGTGTTCACTGAGTTTTATAGCCGTATATTTATTCATATCCATTTTTCATTTTGAAATCACATAATTTGTCCATTGGACAAACATATCCTAAAAGTATTTATTATTTTGTAAATTTTCTTGATCAAGTTTTTGATTTTGAGAATGTTACTTCTATTTTGCTTAATTTTATTGGATTCAATTCTGGATTTCAAACGAATCAATATGCTTTAATTTTTAACTCTAACTTCAATTATTGAAAATGAAGATCTCTATTGTTGTTACCCAGGAAGAACACTTCAAATTCGCACAAGAAATTTGCGATACGATAGAATCATCTGCCTTGCTAAGAGGTACGGGGATTGCTAAAAGAACTCCTGAGTACATTCAGAAAAAAATGTCGAATGGTGATGCGATGATTGCTCTGGCAGACGGGAAATTTGCAGGTTTTTGTTATATCGAAAGCTGGCAACACGGAAAATTCGTGGCACATTCGGGATTAATTGTACATCCTGACTATAGAAGTTTAGGATTGGCAAAAAAGATAAAATCAAAAGTTTTTGACTATTCTTTGAAGAGATATCCAGATGCTAAAATATTTGGTATTACAACTGGTTTGGCTGTAATGAAAATCAATTCTGAATTAGGCTATAAACCAGTTCCTTTCTCAGAATTAACAACAGATCCAAGTTTTTGGGCTGGCTGTAAAACCTGTACTAACTTCCCAATTTTGCAAAGCAAAGAAAACAAAATGTGTCTTTGCACCGGAATGTTATACGACCCAAAAGAAAAACAAAAAACACCGCCAAGACATCCTTTCAATGAGGCTGTTTTAAGCAGACTTAAAAAAATCAAACAGGCTTTATTCTTAAATAAAATATTGTCATTTATTTTTTTATTCAAAATTTAATCAAAAAGAAATCTCAAACTGCTACATACGAAAGTATTAGCCTAAATTATAAAAAATGAAAAAAGTAGTATTAGCTTATAGCGGAGGATTAGATACCTCGTATTGTTTGAAATATTTAAAAAATGAAAAAGGATACGAAGTTCACACTGTTCTTGTAGATACAGGAGGATTTTCTGCTGAAGAATTAACAGCTATTGAAAAAAGAGCTTATGAGTTAGGAAGCGCACAACACGCCAACTTAACTATTTTAGATAAATATTACGATAAAGCTATAAAATACTTGATTTTCGGAAATGTATTAAAAAACAATACATATCCATTATCAGTAAGTGCTGAACGTGTTTTTCAAGCAATTGAAGCTATAAAATATGCTAAAAAAGTAGGAGCAACTGCAATCGCTCACGGAAGTACTGGTGCAGGAAACGACCAAATTCGTTTTGATTTGATTTTCCAAACAATCGCTCCGGAAATCGAAATCATTACGCCAATTAGAGATTTAAAATTATCAAGACAAGAAGAAGTTGATTATTTAGCTCAAAACGGAGTTCACTATTCTTGGGAAAAAGCACAATATTCAATCAATAAAGGTCTTTGGGGAACAAGTGTTGGAGGAAAAGAAACTTTAACTTCTAATCAGCCATTGCCAAGTGAAGCTTATCCTTCTCAGTTACAAAAAGAAGGTGAAGAAAAGGTAACACTTCATTTTGAGCAAGGAGAATTAGTTGGTTTAAACGGAAAAACAGATAAACCATCTAACAATATTGTAGCGCTGGAAAAACTTGCAAGTGCTTATGCAATTGGTAGAGATATTCACGTAGGTGATACTATTATCGGAATTAAAGGTAGAGTTGGATTTGAAGCTGCGGCACCTTTAATTATCATCAAAGCGCACCATTTATTAGAGAAACACACTCTTGGAAAATGGCAGCAATACTGGAAAGAGCAATTAGGAAACTGGTACGGAATGTTATTCCACGAAGGTCAGTTTTTGGATCCTGTAATGAGAAATATCGAAACGTTCCTGCAAGACACACAAAAAACAGTAAATGGAACGGTAACAGTTTCATTAAAACCATACCATTTCTCACTTGACGGAATCGAATCTGAAAACGATTTAATGAACACAGGTTTCGGTCAATACGGAGAAATGAACAATGCTTGGACATCTGACGATGCAAAAGGATTTATCAAGATTTTAGGAAATGCACAAAACATATTCTCATCTGTAAACAAATTAGATCATGATTAATGTCGGAATTATTGGTGGTTCGGGCTACACGGCTGGAGAACTCATCAGAATTTTAATGTATCATCCAAAAGTAAACATCGATTTTGTTTACAGTACAACAAATGCCGGAAAACCTCTTTCTGTAGCGCACCACGATTTGATGGGCGATATCGAAATGAATTTCACAGCCGAAATCAATCCAAATGTGAATGTTGTTTTCTTGTGTTTAGGACACGGAAAATCAATTTCATTTTTGAAAGAAAATCAGTTTGCAAGTCATACTAAAATCATTGATTTAGGAAATGATTTCAGGTTAAATAAAGACGCTCATTTCGAAGGAAAAGATTTTATTTACGGATTGCCTGAAATAAATAAAGCCGAAATCAAAAAAGCAAATTATATTGCAAATCCAGGTTGTTTTGCAACAGCTATTCAATTGGCTTTATTGCCTTTAGCAGAACATAATTTGCTGAATAATGATGTACATATTAATGCCACAACTGGAAGTACGGGAGCGGGAGTAAGTCTTTCAGAAACTTCTCATTTCAGTTGGAGAAACAATAATATGTCGCATTACAAAGTTTTTGAACACCAGCATTTAGGTGAAATTTCAGAAAGTTTAGTTCAGTTGCAAGACGATTTTGACAGCGAGTTGCTTTTTATTCCTAATAGAGGAGATTTTCCAAGAGGAATTTTTGCAACTTTATATACAGTTTGTGATGATAGTTTGGAGCAATTGGTTGCCAAATATGAAGAGTTTTATAAAAATGAGCCTTTCGTAACCGTTACCACAACAAACATCAACATGAAACAAGTGGTACAGACGAATAAATGTATTATTAGTTTATTGAAAAAAGGAAACCGGGTTCTTATAACATCAATTATAGATAATTTAACCAAAGGTGCTTCAGGACAAGCGATTCAAAACATGAATTTAATGTTCGGTTTAGAAGAAACCACAGGTTTACATTTGAAACCAAGCGGATTTTAATTTTAGTTGATAGTTGTTGGTTTGTAGTTGATAGAATTCGACCTTAAACCAACAACCATCAACAATCAACCAAAAACTAAAAAAAGATGAACTTATTCAACGTTTACCCATTATACGACATAACTCCAGTAAAAGCAGTAGATTGTACAATCATTGACGACAAAGGAGTAGAATATTTAGATTTATACAGCGGACATGGTGTGATTTCTATCGGACACACACAGCCGGATTATGTAGCGAAACTTAAAAATCAATTAGATCATTTAGGATTTTATTCAAATGCTATTCAGAATCCTTTGCAGGTTGAATTGGCACAGAAATTAGGAAAACTTTCAGGTCTTGAAGATTACGAATTATTTTTATGCAGTTCTGGAGCTGAAGCAAACGAAAATGCTTTAAAATTAGCTTCTTTTCACAACGGAAAATCAAGAGTTGTAGCTTTTGATAATTCTTTCCACGGAAGAACTTCTGCAGCCGTTGCTGTTACAGACAATAAAAAAATCGTTGCGCCAATTAATGCACAACAAGTAGTTACTTTTCTACCGTTGAACCAAATCGAATTAGTTGAAGCTGAATTGGCTAAAGGTGATGTTACAGCTGTAATTATCGAAGGAATTCAAGGAGTTGGAGGTTTAGACCAAGGAACAACTGAGTTTTTTCAAGCTTTAGAAAAAGTATGTAAAAAATACGATGTGGTTTTAATTTTAGACGAAGTACAATCAGGATACGGAAGAAGCGGGAAGTTCTTCGCTTTTCAACACCACGGAATCAATGCTGATATTATTTCAGTTGCTAAAGGAATGGGGAACGGTTTCCCAGTTGGAGCTATTTTAATTTCTCCAAAATTCGAAGCAAGTTTCGGATTATTAGGAACTACTTTCGGCGGAAGCCATTTGTCTTGTGCAGCAGGAATTGCCGTTTTAGATGTAATCGAAAAACTGGATTTACAGAAAAATGTAAACGAAGTTTATGAATATTTCTTGGAAAAAATCAAAGAAGTTGAAGGCATCAAACAAGTAAAAGGAAAAGGCTTGATGCTTGGAGTAGAGTTTGATTTTGATGTAGCAGCTCTAAGAAAGAAATTAATTATCGAAAAACACATTTTTACAGGAAGCGCCAACAATAAAAATCTATTAAGAATTTTACCGCCATTAACTGTGAAAAAAGCGGATATCGATACGTTTGTAAAAGCTTTAAAAGAAAGTTTAGAAGAACTCAAAAACTAAGTTTGCTTATAACTGTTGATTCGTTTAATCGTTTAACTGGTTAATCGATTAAACGAATTAACGATTAACCAATTAAACCAAAAAAATGAATCCATTATCAATTGAAAAACGCAATGCGGTTTTGCGGACCATGGCAAAGCTGGTCGAGCTGGAGCGGAACGAGATAATCCTTACCAATCAGGAAGATCTTGCTGATTACGACGGCTCAGATTTAGCGATGGAAGAACGCTTAAAAGTAGATGATAGAAAAGTCGACGAAATGATTTTATCACTAAACCAATTAGCTTCTCAGGAAGATCCCGTTGGCGTTGAACGTTTTCATTTTACGCATGATAATGGAATAAAAGTGGTGAATAAAACGGCTGCTTTCGGAACGATTTTAATCATATACGAATCTCGTCCCGATGTTACAATCGAAGCGGGCGGAATTGCTTTTAAATCCGGAAATAAGATTTTATTAAAAGGAGGAAAAGAGTCTTTAAAATCAAACTTAAAAATCGTAAGTCTTTGGCACAAAGCTTTAGAAGAAAATGGAGTTTCAAAAGACTGGGTGGAATATCTGAATTATAACAGAACAGAAACCCAGGCTTTTTTAGAAAAACCAACTCAAAAAGTTGATTTAATTGTTCCAAGAGGAGGTGAAAAATTAATTGAGTTCGTAAAAGCGCATGCAACTTGTCCTGTAATTGTAAGCGGACGCGGAAACAATTTCGTTTACGTTCATGAAAAAGCAGATACAGATTTAGCTTTAAAGGTAATTTTGAATGCTAAAACAGCTAAAATATCAGCTTGTAATGCTTTAGATAAAGTTTTAATTGATTCTAAACTACCTAATTTTGAAGGTTTCACAGCAATGTTAATCGAAGCTTTAATTGAAGCCAAAGTTGAAGTTATTGTTGATAAATCGCTAGAGAATTTTGAAAATACCAAGACAATCGAAAACGAAGATATTTGGTATGAAGAATTTCTAGATTATAAAATTGTAATCGGAACAATTGATTCGCAGCAAAATGCTATCGAAAAAATCAACAAATATTGCGGTGGACATTCAGCAGCAATTATTTCAAGAGATAACAAAGCAGCGCAACAGTTTATGGAAGCGATTGATGCAGCAGCAGTTTACCAAAATGCATCAACCCGTTTTACAGACGGCGGACAATTTGGTTTAGGCGGAGAATTGGCCATAAGTACTGATAAATTGCATCAACGTGGTCCAATTGGTTTACAGCACTTGGTAACCAATAAATGGTATGTGTATGGAGAAGGACAGATTAGGTAATTGAGATAATTTGATAATTAGTCAATTAGATAATTAAACAATTGCACCTTAATAGATTAAAAAAAAACTTTGTGCCTTAGCGCCTTTGTGGCAAATAACAAGATGAAAAAACGGATTTTATTAAAAATAGGAAGTAATACTTTAACCAAAGAAACCAATCATATTTCGCGGGGAAAGATTGAAGACCTTGGAATACAGATTGCAGTTTTAAACGATGAATATGAATTTATCATAGTAAGTTCAGGAGCAATTGCGGCAGCAAAACAATTTGTAAAGCTGGACAATCAAGATAAGGATGTTTTTGTTAAACAAGCTTTAGCTTCAATCGGACAGCCTCATTTGATGCGGATTTACAATGAAAACTTTAAGGATTTAGGCTTAAATACATCACAGTGTTTACTTTCTTATTCTGATTTCGAAAAAGAGCAGACCAAAAAGAACATTGTGAATACCATTAATGTATTGGTTAAAAACAATTACATCCCGATTATCAATGAAAATGATACTGTTGCCACAGATGAAATTCGGTTTGGAGATAATGATAAATTAGCGGCTTTAACGGCAGTTTTGCTAAATGTTGATATTCTGATAATTGCAACCAATACTAATGGAATTTATACAAAGAATTCAATTCAGGATGAAATTCCGGAAACGATAAAATTGGTAAATGATTTGAAGTCACTTGAAAAAGAAATCGGCGAATCAAAATCATCACACGGAACAGGAGGAATGCAGTCCAAAATAGAAGCGGCAGGAATCGCAAAAGCGGCAAACATCGAAACTTGGATTGTAAATGGACTGAATGATAATTTTATTTTAAAAGCATTAAAGAATGAAATTCCGTTTACGAAAATAATCTAATGAGTCAATTAGAAAATTAGTCAATTAGAAAATGACAGAATTATCCAATTTTCTAATTATCACATTATCTAAATTAATAAAGAAAACAAATGAACTATATCTCAATAAAAGAAATCAACTCATTATCAAAATGGGTAAAACAAGCGATAAAAATCAAAAAGAATCCGCTTAAAAATCAAAGTTTAGGGAAAAATAAAACTCTTGGAATGTTATTCTTCAATCCAAGTTTAAGAACGCGTTTGAGTACTCAAAAAGCGGCAATGAACTTAGGAATGAACGTTATGGTAATGAACTTTACCAACGAAGGATGGACATTAGAATTCGAAGACGGAGCCGTAATGAATTCTGGTGCATCAGAGCATATCAAAGAAGCGGCAGAAGTGGTTTCTCAATATTGTGATATTATAGCAATTCGTGCTTTTGCAGGTTTGGTTGATAAAGAAAAAGATTATCAAGAAACTGTAATTTCAGGATTTTTAAAATACGCGACAGTGCCAATCGTAAATATGGAAAGCGCTATCCGTCATCCATTACAGTCGTTGGCAGATGCGATTACAATGGAAGAATTCAAACCAAGACATAAAAACAAACCAAAAGTGGTCCTTTCTTGGGCACCGCACCCAAAAGCTTTGCCTCAGGCTGTAGCCAATTCTTTCGTAGAAATGATGCAGTTGCAAAAAGAAATGGATTTTGTAATCACACATCCGGAAGGTTATGAATTGAGCCCGGAAATAACAAAAGACTGCAAAATCGAATACGATCAAGACAAAGCGTTTGAAAATGCCGATTTCGTTTACGTAAAAAACTGGAGTAATTTCAACGATTACGGAAAAGTAACCAACAGCGATCCAAATTGGACGGTTACCGCTGAAAAAATGGCTTTAACCAACAACGGAAAATTCATGCACTGTCTTCCAGTTCGTCGTAACGTTATTGTAAGCGACGAAGTTTTAGACGGAGAAAATTCAATCGTAATCGAACAGGCGAATAATAGAACGTATTCAGCACAATTAGTTTTACAAAAGATTCTTAAGAAAATATAATTTTTTTAAAGTTGCTAAGATTCTAAGCTACTAAGATGCTAAGAAACTTTGCGCAAAAAAAAAAACTTAGTATCTTAGAATCTCAGTACCTTAGAATCTTATGCAAGTATCAGTAATAAAAATAGGTGGAAACATCATCGATAATCCAGCAGAATTAGAACAGTTCTTAACCGATTTCTCTAAAATTGAAGGCTATAAAGTTTTAGTTCACGGCGGTGGAAAATCGGCTACAAAAATGGCGCAGAGTATTGGTTTGGTTCCGCAAATGATTGACGGACGCCGAATTACAGATGCTCCAATGCTTGATGTTGTGGTCATGATTTACGCAGGACAAATTAATAAACACATTGTGGCGCAATTGCAGGCAAAAGACAATAATGCCATTGGTTTTTCTGGTGCAGACGGAAATTTAATTCAGTCCACAAAAAGAAATCACCCAACAATCGATTACGGATTTGTAGGCGATGTAAAACAAGTCAACACCAAATTACTGGCAACTTTATTAGAAGCTGGAGTTGTTCCTGTTTTCTGTGCGATTACGCACGATAAAAACGGACAATTATTAAACACCAATGCAGATACCATTGCAAGCGAATTGTCAATTGCATTATCAGAAGTTTTTGATGTTACACTAACATACTGTTTTGAAAAACAAGGTGTTTTACAAGATTCAGAAGACGATTCATCTGTAATAACAGAAATCAACGAACCATTATACAATAAACTAAAAGAAGAAAAAGTAATCCATTCCGGAATGATTCCAAAATTGGATAACTGCTTCAATAGTTTATCTCGAGGTGTACAGAAAATCAAAATTGGGCATCACAAAATGCTCCAAAATTCAGACATTCCGCACACAACGATTACGTTATAAAGATATAGCCACGAATTACACGAATTGACACTAATTTTTTTCTGCTTAAAAAAGAGAAAATAATTTTAAACAGACATGAAAAAGTTCATTTTGATTTTAAATCTAAAACAAAAAAATAATTTGCGAAAATTCGTGTAATTAGTGGCAAAAAAACAGAGTTGCGCAGTACTTTTAAAATTTAATTTTGGAAATTTGCGCAAATTAAAAATGTCGCATATTATTTAGTTAAGAAAGTAAAAGCTTAAAAAAAACTTAGCGACTTAGCGCCTTTGTGGCAAGAGCACAACAAAATGAAAAATATAGATACGCTTACCCAGGAAGCAATTAGTTTATTAAAAAGCTTAATCGAAACCCCTTCATTTTCAAGTGAAGAAGACCAAACAGCTCTTTTAATCGAAAATTGGTTTAATCAGAATGCAATTCCTTTCAAGAGAGAAAACAATAATGTGTGGGCTTTCAACAAATATTTCGACGAAAACAAACCAACACTTTTATTAAACTCACATCACGATACTGTACGACCAAATCAGGCATATACAAACGATCCGTTTAAAGCAATCGAAAAAGACGGAAAATTATTTGGTTTAGGAAGTAATGATGCTGGAGGATGTTTGGTTTCATTATTAGCAACTTTTGTACATTTCTACGAAAATCAAAACCTTTCACATAATATTGTAATTGTAGCTTCTGCCGAGGAAGAAAGCAGTGGGAAAAATGGTTTAAATAGTGTTTTAAAACATTTGCCAGAATTAGATTGCGCCATTGTTGGAGAACCAACTTTAATGCAATTAGCAGTTGCCGAAAAAGGTTTATTAGTTCTTGACGTAAAAGTAAAAGGAACCGCAAGCCACGCCGCACACCAAAACGATGATAATGCATTATACAAATCGATTCCGGTAATGGAATGGTTTAAAAACTATAAATTCGACAAAATATCAGATGTTTTAGGTCCTGTGAAAATGACCGTGACGCAGATTAATGCAGGAAAACAACATAATGTTGTGCCTTCAGAATGTGATTTGGTTGTGGATATTCGCGTAACAGACCGTTATACCAATGCCGAAATTCTAGAAGTAGTTAAAGCAAATGTAAACGCTGAAGTAACGCCAAGATCAATGCACTTAAATGCTTCGTCTATTCCAGTTGCGCACGGCTTAGTTCAGGCAGGAATTGCTTTAGGAAGAACAACATATGGTTCGCCGACACTTTCAGATCAATCGGTTTTAAGCTGTCAGTCTTTAAAATTAGGACCTGGAGAAACGTTGCGTTCGCATTCAGCAGACGAATTTATTTTTGTAAATGAAATTGTAGAAGGAGTCGACTTGTACATCAAAATACTAACCGATTTCTTTAAATTATAATATTTTTTAGGAGCTAATCCCGCTATCCGTTCCAATCTTTTATTTTTTAAAGAAAAAAATAAAAGGATTTCCACTACTATCGGGGCTAGGGCACTCAGGAAAAAAAGAAGCATTAAGTAAAAAAGAAACTTTGTGAATCTTTGAGAACCTTTGAGTATCTCTGTGAAACAAAAAACATACATCTTATGAAACTTTGGGAAAAAGGAATACCAACAGATAAACAAATCGAACAATTCACCGTCGGAAACGATAGAGAATTGGATTTAGTTTTGGCAAAATATGATGCTTTAGGTTCAATTGCTCATGCAAAAATGTTGGGTCAGATTGGTTTATTGACACAAGAAGAAACAACTTCTTTAGTTGACGCTTTAAACGAAATTATTGCTGACATCGTAGTTGGAAATTTCGAAATCGAAGACAGTTTCGAAGACGTGCATTCTAAAATCGAATATCTTCTAACCGTAAAATTAGGTGATGCAGGAAAAAAAATCCACACCGCACGTTCTCGTAACGATCAAGTTTTAGTAGATGTAAATTTATATCTTAAAGACGTTGTAAAAGAGTTAAAAGAACAAGTAAAAACACTTTTTGACTTAATGATGGAATCGGCAGAAAAACACCAAAACGTTTTATTGCCCGGTTATACACATTTACAAATCGCGATGCCATCTTCTTTCGGAATGTGGTTTTCAGCTTACGCCGAAACTTTGATTGATGACATTACAATGCTGAATGCAGCCTTGAAAATTGTAGATCAAAATCCGTTAGGTTCTGCTGCAGGTTACGGAAGTTCGTTCCCAATCAACAGAACATTTACAACACAAGAATTAGGTTTTGAAACTTTAAAATACAATTCGGTTGCTGCTCAAATGAGTCGCGGAAAATCAGAGAAAACAGTTGCTTTTGCAATGACTAGTGTTGCAGCTACGTTGGCTAAATTTTCAATGGATGTGTGTTTATACATGAGCCAGAATTTCGATTTTATTGGTCTTCCAGCACATCTTACAACAGGTTCAAGTATTATGCCTCACAAGAAAAATCCAGATGTTTTCGAATTAATCAGAGGAAAATGTAATAAGATTCAGGCGCTTCCCTACGAAATCACTTTAATTACCAATAATCTTCCAAGCGGTTATCACAGAGATTTACAGCTTTTAAAAGAAGGTTTGTTTCCAGCAATTCAAACTTTAAAATCTTGTTTGGATATTGCTATATTTTCAATAAAAGATATTACAGTAAAAGATCATATTTTAGAAGATAAAAAATACGATTATTTGTTTACCGTAGATACTTTAAACGAAATGGTTGTAGAAGGAATGCCGTTTAGAGATGCATACAAAGCTGTTGCAGAACAATTAGAGGCAGGAACGTATAAATCTCCAAAAGAAACGAAACACACGCATGAGGGAAGTATCAACAACTTATGCCTTGATGCTATTAAAGATAAAATGAAAGCAGCTTTTTAACGTCTGGTAAGATGTGAAAAGTGAGATTTAAAATGCAAAAAGGTCATTGATTTTTTCAATGACCTTTTTTATTTGTTTAGAATTTAGTTTTTAACCAATTTAAAAGTTTTGTTTCGGTTTTCTATTTGAATTTTACAGACGTAAGTTCCTTTTGCTAGATTTCCGAGGTTTAATTCGATTTTTTCATCTGAAATAACACTTTTTTCAGTGCTATAAACTTTTGAACCATTAGAAGAAAATAAATTAATAGAAGCTGTTCCGTTTTCTGTACCCGAAAATCTTATATTCAAAAGGTTGTCAATTATAGTAGGATAATATTCAAGGTTTAGATCTGACTTTTTTTTTTCGCCAATCCCTAAATTAGAACAGTTCGAAGCGATTTTTCCATCTGCGGAAACCTGTAAAGTCGCGCCGGCTCCGCAAGAGGTATTTGTTGTATAACCAGCAATATCTGCAACAGGAATTGTGGTGTATGTGTAAGAAGGTTTTGAAACAGCATCACCAAAATCTGCCGAGGCCTTTAGCGAATTAACAAAAGTGATTCCAACTGTTCCGCCATCTGTACTGATGTAGTTTTTAAAAGCAGTTCCGATTTTAGCAAAATCAGTTCCTTCAACATAACAAGTTGTATTATTATTACCGCCTCCTAAACCAATTGCCAGTGAACCTGAAACCGATGTGTTATAATAACAGTTTAGAATATGAAGTTCAGCATTTCGTGCTCTCGGCATTCTTTCTTTACAACCTTCAGCCCAATAACAGTTCTTAAAAGTTATGCTATAATGTCCGTCAGCTGGAGCATCACTTTTTGAAGAACCTACTAAATCTGAAAATCTGTGATCATCTGCACCGCCAGATCCTCCAGATTTTGGCGCTTTTAAATAAGTAAATTTTGTCCACGAAACAGTTACATTATCGGCTGTTCCTTTATTATCAAAATTGCCATCCATTCCGTCTTGAAATTCACAATGATCTACCCATAAATTTGTAGCTTCCGAAGTGAGGTTGTCGTGACCATCAACATCATAAGCGCCCGGACCTTCAAAAATTAAATTTCGGATGATGATGTTGTTTGATCCTGGTTTTATATTTAAAATTCCGGAGCCCCCAGCAGTTTGATCCGTATTTACTAATCTTGCACCCGGAAGACCAATAATGGTTTTGTCATTAATTAATAAACTGGTGTATGTGCAATTTATGGTGCCAGAAATCAAAATAACTTGTGGTGTCGTCATTTTAAGTTTTGCAGTTAAATCTGCATAAGTTGATACGGTTACTGGCGTTGCATTGCCACCGCCTGTTGCATTGGCACCAAATCCTTCAGGCACTGACATATAATAATTTTGTGCCGAAATAAGATTCATGCCTACTATCAGAAATAGTAAAATTAATTTTGATTTCATTTTTTATGGTTTATTAAGTGGTTTTGTACTGCAAATATATAATAAAAATGTAATCGATTACATACTTGTAATTAGTTAAAATTTAATTGATTCTTTTTACAGGAAAATTTTAATTCAATTAAAATTTTAAAAACATAGCTATATTTTTTAGCGAGATTATTTTTACAATTATAATTTGTTGAATCAAAAAAGCATTATTTTTGGAATGACTTTCAATACAACAGCATATGAATAAGTTTGACAGCCAGAATACGAAACAGCTTCTGGAAAAGAATTTGATTAGTGAAAAGCAATATGAGGAAATAGTTGCCTATCGCAGCTTGAATATTTTTTCTTTAAATACAGAATTAAGACTTTTTCTTTATTTATCTGTTTTATTATTTACCTCTGGAATCGGAATTTTGATTTATGAAAATATTGATTCAATTGGACACATTGCGATTCTTTCGCTTCTTTTAGCCGTAATTGTAGTTTGTTTTTTTTATTGTTTCAAGAATTCGAAGGGTTTTCAAAAAACAGAAACACAATTTGAACACCCGGTTTTAGAATATTTGGTTTTATTGGCCAATATTTTGACTTGTATTTTTATTGGTTATCTGCAGTTTCAATACAAACCTTTTGGAGAACACTACGGATTGGCAACTTTGGTTCCAACAATAGTAAGTTTCTTTTGCGCTTATTATTTTGATAATAGAAGCGTTCTGACTATTGCCATTACGGGTTTGGCAGCTTACGTTGGGCTCTCGGTTACACCTCAGGATTTATTAAATAACAATGATTTTTATGCAAGTGAAAGTCTGAGTTATTCTGCAGTAATATTGGGAGTTTTATTGATTTTATGGACAATTTACAGTAACCGAATTTCATTAAAAATGCATTTTAGTTTAGTTTTTCTAACTTTTGCTTTGCATATTATCAGTATTGCAGCAATTAGTAATTTACTGCATCATGATAGTTTAATTTGGCTGATTTTCGCAGGTATATTAGCAGGCTCGACTTTTTATTTTTATAAGATTAGTCATGAAATGAAAGCGATGTCTTTGTATGTTTTTATGATTGTCTATGCCTACATCGGCGGGAATATATTTTTATTTAGAATTTTTGAAGATATTGATTTCTCTGATATTTGGGAATTATTCATTTTCCTACTGCCGGCTTATTTTATAGGCTCAATTGTAATGTTTGTAAAACTGATTAAAAACTTTCATAAAGAGATTGCAGAATGATAGTATACGATAAAGAAATATTAGATAATGAAATTTTAGTTGATGAAGCGGCTTCTTTATGCAATGGCGGTTTTATAAGCAAAGAACAAAAGAAATTTATTAAAAAAGAATTGCCTGTTTTTAAAAGTCAGGATAATGCTCTGGTTCGAAGTGGTTTCTTTTTACTTGGTAGTTTTTTATATAGTTCAATTTGTGGTGCCATTTCTGTTGTTGGCATGAATGCCGAGAATGCCTATTTTGATATCTGCTGTTATATTTTTGCTGCAGTTGGTTTTGTAGGATCCGAATTATTGGCAAAACAAAATTTTCGGAACCACGGATTAGATGATGCATTTATTTTAGGAACCATTTTAAACGTTGGATTTGCTATCGGAATTTCTACAGAAGCAAATAGATCTGTGATAGCTTTTTTTATAGCAACAACAGCAATTTTCATGTTTGTTAGATACTTGCATTTGATTTCGATGTTGGTTTTTTGTGTAACGATTACCGCATTTTTATTTTTCCAAATGTTTGAGTTTGGTGAAATTGCAAAAGCAATTCTACCATTCGTAGCTATGATTTTTGCTGGATTTTTCTATTTTTTGACAAGGAAATTAATTGATAAATTAACTGAAAGCTATTATTATAATGGTCTTTTATTAGCGAATAGCTTTTGTTTGGTGCTGTTTTATCTTTCATGTAATTATTTGGTAGTAAGAGAACTTTCAGCCGAACTTCTAGGGACGGAGGTAAAACCAGGAACAGATATTCCGTTTGCATTTTTCTTTTATGCTTTTACTTTTATGGTTCCAATTATGTATTTGGTTCAAGCTTTAAGAACAAAAGACAGAATTATGCTTTGGATCAGTTTTTTAGCAATTGGATTTTCAATCTACACTATTCGATTTTATTACGCGGTTTTGCCAATAGAAGTTGCATTGACTTTAGGCGGACTTGTTTTATTCGCAATAGCGTATTTTTCAATTCGAAAATTAAAAGAACAAGAAAGCGGTTTAACATTCAAACCGGATAGAATCAATCATTCAGATGCTATTTTAAATGCAGAAGCTTTAGTGGTTGCATCAACTTTTGGAATGAAGCCGGAAGTAAAACCACAAGATTCTCCAATGGAATTCGGAGGTGGAGGTTTTAGTGGAGGTGGATCTGGAGGAAGTTTTTAAATTATTTTGCCACAAATTAAAGGAAATACATTTGCGGCTTTGATAAATAAACTAAATTGTTATTAAGAAATTATAATAAAAACATAGCCTGCGGTTTCAACTGCAGGGACATATTATAGCAACAAAATGCGTTTCCCGTGGTTGAAACCACGGGCTATATTTAAAATTCGTGAATTCGTGGCGACAAAAAAAACTATACTTTGCTTTTCAAAGCCTCAGCATCAATATCGCTGTGTGAAACATCGTAAACTGCTTTTCCGTTTTTAATTAAAATCAATTGAGGCGATTCGTGGTAAACTCCAAATTTGCTAGCAATTTCGTTCGAAACATCTCTATGCGCAATTAAATCCAAGAAATATGCATCAACTTCACCTTCAAGATCATATTCTCTTTCAAATTGTTTTAAAGCCATACGGCTGATGCTGCATCTTGTACTATGTTTGAAAATTACTACTGGCTTTTCATTTGAAATGGCCTCAATTTCCATTAATTGAAGTGTGTCTGTTAATTCGTTCCAGTTTACTTTACTTTTAGGGGCTTCTGAGTTCTCTGAACTTCCGAAGATTGAATTAAAAAAACTCATGTTTGGCTTGTTTTATGACTTTTTGACAGCTAAATCTGATAAAAATCATGATTTCTAGGTCATTTTGTCGTTATTTTTACTATGGAATATAATTTGTCTATTTGAATGCAAAGTTAGATTATTTGAGTTAAAAATGTATCTCAATAAATTGTAACTTTAGTGTAATCGAATATTTTAAGTAAAAAATCAATCAAATCAAAAAAATATGAATATTAACAAATTTACTATTAAATCGCAGGAAGCCATTCAGTTGTCGCAGCAATTAGCGCAACGAAATGGTCAACAGCAAATTGAAAATGAGCACATTTTCAAAGCCATTTTTGAAGTAGATGAAAACGTCGCGCCATTTATTTTGAAAAAATTAAATGTAAACGTTCCGTTGTTTCTTCAAATTTTGGACAGTACAATTCAGAGTTTTCCAAAAGTCTCTGGTGGAGATGTAATGCTTTCTAGAGATGCAAATAAAGCTTTGAATGAAGCAGAAATCATCGCTCAGAAAATGAACGACGAATACGTTTCGATCGAGCATTTAATCTTGGCTATTTTTGACTCAAAAAGTAAAGTTTCTCAAATCTTAAAAGATCAGGGCGTTACGGGAAAAGGTCTTAAAGCAGCAATCGAAGAATTACGTAAAGGCGAAAGAGTAACATCAGCTTCAGCTGAAGAAACGTATAATTCTTTAAACAAATATGCTAAAAACCTAAATGAATTAGCACGTACTGGAAAGCTAGATCCAGTTATCGGTCGTGATGAAGAAATTCGTCGTGTATTGCAGATTCTGACTCGTAGAACAAAAAATAATCCAATGTTAATTGGAGAACCCGGAGTTGGTAAAACTGCTATTGCAGAAGGTTTAGCGCACAGAATTGTAGACGGAGACGTTCCAGAAAACTTAAAAGATAAAATCGTTTTCTCTCTAGATATGGGAGCTTTGATTGCCGGAGCGAAATACAAAGGAGAATTTGAAGAACGTTTGAAATCGGTTGTAAAAGAAGTTACAGCGGCAGATGGAGATATCGTTTTGTTTATTGATGAGATTCACACGCTTGTAGGAGCGGGTGGAGGAGAAGGCGCAATGGATGCGGCAAATATCTTGAAACCAGCTTTGGCTCGTGGAGAGTTGAGAGCAATTGGAGCTACAACTTTAGATGAATATCAAAAATATTTTGAAAAAGATAAAGCGCTTGAAAGACGTTTTCAAAAAGTATTAATCGATGAACCAGATACCGAAAGTGCGATTTCGATTTTACGTGGAATCAAAGAGAAATACGAAACGCATCATAAAGTTCAGATTAAAGACGAAGCAATTATTGCAGCAGTTGAGCTTTCGCAACGTTATATTACAAATCGTTTCCTGCCTGATAAAGCAATCGACTTGATGGACGAAGCAGCTTCTAAACTTCGTATGGAAATCAATTCAAAACCAGAAGAGTTAGACGTTTTGGATCGCAAAATCATGCAGTTGGAAATCGAAATCGAAGCCATAAAACGTGAAAAAGAAGAAAGCAAACTGAAAATTTTAGGTATGGAATTGGCCAACCTAAAAGAAGAACGAAACGAAATCTATGCAAAATGGAAACAGGAAAAAGATATCGTTGACGGAATTCAGGCTGTGAAACACGAAATAGAAGACTTTAAATACGAAGCAGAACGTGCAGAACGTGACGGCGATTACGGAAAAGTAGCCGAAATTCGTTACGGTAAAATAAAAGAAGCACAGGAACGTCAGGAAACTTTGCAGAAGCAATTGTTAGAATTCCAATCTGGAAATTCTTTAATCAAAGAAGAAGTAACCAGAGAAGACATTGCAGAAGTTGTAGCAAAATGGACAGGAATTCCGGTTACCAAAATGCTTCAGACAGAAAGAGAAAAGCTATTGCATTTAGAAGACGAATTGCACAAACGCGTAGTGGGTCAGGAAGAAGCTATAGAAGCCGTGAGCGATGCTGTTCGCAGAAGCCGTGCCGGTTTACAGGATATGAAAAAACCTGTTGGATCATTCTTATTCTTAGGAACAACGGGAGTAGGTAAAACGGAGCTGGCAAAAGCTTTGGCAGAATATCTTTTTGATGATGAAAACGCCATGACTCGCATCGATATGAGTGAGTACCAAGAACGCCACAGTGTGAGCCGTTTAGTTGGTGCGCCTCCAGGATATGTAGGTTATGATGAAGGTGGTCAGTTGACGGAAGCTGTTCGTAGAAAACCTTATTCTGTTGTGCTTTTAGATGAGATCGAAAAAGCGCATCCAGATACGTTCAATATTTTATTGCAGGTTTTAGATGAAGGACGTTTAACAGATAACAAAGGTCGTCTGGCTGATTTCAGAAATACGATTATCATTATGACTTCCAATATGGGAAGTAACATTATTCAGGAGAAATTTGAAAATCTAAAAGGCGGAGTTGAAGCAGCAACAGAAGCCGCCAAAAACGAAGTTCTAGGATTGTTAAAACAAACAGTTCGACCTGAGTTTATCAACCGTATCGACGAAATTGTAATGTTTACGCCACTTACAGTAGAGAATATCTCAAGAATTGTAAGTCTGCAATTAAAAAGCGTTACCAAAATGCTGGCGTTGCAAGGCATTACAATGGACGCAACTCCAGAAGCGATTGCTTACTTGGCCGACAAAGGATATGACCCGCATTTTGGAGCTAGACCAGTGAAACGTGTGGTTCAACGAGAAGTATTGAATCAATTGTCAAAAGAAATTTTGGCAGGAAACATAACAACAGACAGCATCATTTTATTAGATGCTTTCGATGGCAAGTTGGTCTTTAGAAACCAGACAGCTAAATAAATTTTGATAATGATATACCCAGTATACCATTTTAGTTTAAGCTAAAAATGACAATCTGAATATTGTTTAATTATATATACTATATAAATATTTAAACAAATATACTATGAAAACACTTTCAAACCATATTCAAGAAAGTTTTAGCGAAACAAAAGAAGAACAACAAACAGTTATAGAAAATCAAATTGACAAGAAAGAAGTTGTTAATGAAGACGAATCTGTAGAAAAAGAAAAACCGTCTGAGTAAGGACGGTTTTATTTTGCTTCTAAAACTAACTCTGATTGTAATTATATAAATTTTTATTAAAATTTTGTGAATGCTCATGACTAAGAAACACTAAATTTGTTCATATAGTTATGAATACTGTACAAATATTTGCAATATCTATTTATAAGCCTATATACTTGTAATTAAATAATTTAAAACATTAATTCAGCACTTAACATAAGAAATAATTGTTTAATTAATCAAAAAAGTATGTATAAATAAAAATCATTTCATAAAATTTCTATATTTACAGTATAAAATTAATAGGAATTGACAACTGTTGTAGATATTTACTTAAAACTAATAATTGCTGTACTAGGGTTCGTAGCTCCGACTGTTACATTATTATTTCCTGTATTTTTCAAAGGTATTGCTATACTTAAGGAAAAACTAAGAACTCAAGAAGTACAATTCGAATTATTAATGAAAAATGAATTAGCAAATATTGATAAGTCATTTGAAGCGGTCGAAAAATTAGGAGTGGATTCTACAAAATTAAAAGAAAAATTCAAAAAAGAACGTCTACGAAAACAACATCATGCCACAAATGAGCTAAGTAGAAGTTTGTACTATTTTGAATTGAAGCAACAAATCAAATGGATTTTTATCCCTCTTTTTCTATCGTTAGTTTATGTGATGATTTATGCGGTTATAAAAGAAGATATTTTTAATATGTGCAAGATTGAGGTTGTGAAAAATATTGGATCAGTCTTTATACTTCTGCATACAATTGCACTAATTATAATTGTAATAATCATATTTATT
This sequence comes from Flavobacterium denitrificans DSM 15936, assembly GCF_000425445.1. Lineage (GTDB taxonomy): Bacteria > Bacteroidota > Bacteroidia > Flavobacteriales > Flavobacteriaceae > Flavobacterium > Flavobacterium denitrificans. Next base: position 613,322 of record NZ_KE384377.1, read on the forward strand.
AAAATAAAAATCCCTAAATTTAAAGAAGGTTTAACTGAATGGGTAATTAATAATATGAAAAAATGGTTATCGTTTTTAGTACCTTTAGCAATAGTATCACTATTAGTTTATTTTTGCATATCCAATAACTGGTTTAATGTTGAAGATAAGTATGTGAAAATACATATTGAAGCATATTTTTTATGTATTAGTTTGTTATTGTTTTTTTCAACTATAAGGCGGTTATGGGGAATAGTTTGTACTGTAATAGAAGCAAAACCGATGTTAGAAGAACATGGACACGACTTACGTCCTTCTCATTTTCCAAGTACCTCTAAAAAGTATGAAATTGTAGATGTAGATGATGCTGTGACAAAACCGTTTAACAATAAATAAAAAATTATGGCTCTATTTAGGGTTAAAGAAATATTATCAGGAAATAAAGTAAGACTGGAAGGTTGGAACTGGAAAGAATCAACTGGTACTGATGTAGTAATTGCTGGGTATAATCCTACGCAAGGAGAAGATACTTTTGCTACAGTAAATGAAAGTTTGGCAAAAAATCGCTTGATTTCTCTAATTGATCAAAAAGAAATTGAACTTGGTAGAGTTGTAAATCTTAATGAGGATGGTTCAATAACATGTGTTGCATTTTACAATGGTGTTGATATTTCTAAATATTTTCCAGAATATACTCAAGCGTCACATCCGTAGGATATAAAAATCAAAATCAATAATGCATCATTTGAAGATCCATGATTATTATTTGTACCATTCAAATGTTAAGTCTTGATAATTATTTAAAAATTAAATCAATCTGCTATACAAACAAAACCTGTCACATTTGACAGGTTTTGTTGTATTTAAAATAAACTTATTGAATCTATTTAATAACTTTTATACTCGTACTATTATAAAATGTCGATAATGCATAAGATTTTGTTGCTTCGACATTCGATACTCTGTTGTTATAAAAATTTAGAAAATCACGTTCATCTTCCAAATCTCCAATCTTTTTTAATTTCTCATTTAATGAATCAAGATTTTGATTAAAGCTGACTTTTTCTTGTTTCGTAAATGTTGTAGAATCATACCTTTTTTGACCCAATCTATTCAAATAAGTATGTTTCTTAATTATAGCATTGCAAGCGTTTACATTTGTTTGTGCTGATTGTAGTAAAGTTAAGTAATTAGTTTTCCATGTTTTATATTCAGCAGTATTTCCGAGATTTTTAAAATTAGCACGCTCAAACTCAATTTCTAATTGACCAACAAATCGATTAGACATAAAATAAAACAATTCATTTGTGCTTACTTTTTTAAGAATTGGAAATCTTTCAAAAGAGCCACCTAAATTTTCATAGCCCTCATCTTTCTCCGTAAATAACTGATTTTTTACGAATCTATTGGGAATTTCTTTAGTTGTAAGCATATAATTATCAGGTAATTTGATAAAATCTCCTGATAATAAATCTATATCAATGTGATTATCTTCCATCACATATATAATTGGTTTATTTTCAGTTTCTTTAATCTTAACGGGGAAAATTTCGAAAGGTTCTACTTTGTACTTTTCGATGATTTGTTTGGAAAATTCTGGATTGATTTTGAGTTTTCCTTGACTAAAAACCTGTGTAGTGAATAAAAATGTAGAGATGGAAATAATGACGTACGCGAAATGCATACAGTACTTTTGGTAGTGCTTTTTCATTGTGTGGTAATTAGGATTTATAAATGTTTAATACAAAAAATAAGCGTGGACATTTACACCACACTAAATCCAGGATTACCACACCCTTAAACAAGCAATGATGCAAAGCCACGCCATGACGGCGCACCTCACATACATTATTTGCTTGTTAAATCGAGAAGCGGTTGAGCTTCAGAGTGGTAATTCGGATTTAGCAATAACGTAATTAAGTACGAATATTTTTATAATACAAAAATAAATAAAAAGGAGGACGTGGAACAATGAATATTCATAATCTTAATCTTTTTATTCTTTTCTATATTCCTCTAGAAAATCAATAAATAACTCATTTAGTAATATTAAATGGTTTAGTAATGGTTTATTACTAAACCAGTCTGCTGATGTAAAATTATTCAATCTTTCTTCAAATAATTTTCCATTATCAAATTCTGTAAACATCAAATTCATTTGAAATTTAATCTCTTTTAAATCTTGTGACTGTATTGTATAATTCCTATTGTCTGTTTCAAGAGGATCTTTATAAATATCATCTGTAATTGAATCTAGGTTGTAGGGAACTAATTCAAATGAACGTAATTCTACTAAAAATGATTCAGCTTTATCAATAAAAAATTGAGTTGTCTTCATAAAAAGATATAGTTATTTTAGTTTTGATAAAAGTAATCTTTTTCTGCTCGTTTAAAAAAGTGAGTTATAAACATTTCTATTCGTTTTATTATAGAGAATCTAACATTCGAAGTTTATAACTTTAAAAATCACATACATTTAATTTTAGTAAATTGCGCTAAATCAATTTTATATTTATGAAACCAGAAGTTAAATATATTGGTCAAAAAATTACTTTAAAAACAATAAGAGATTGTATTCTTGATTTAAAATTAAGTGAAGACAGAATCATTCTTTTAAATAGTCAAAATTTTGATGACATAGTATTGGAGTATTTGGATTTTTATAATGAAAGTATTGAAATACCATATTATCTACTTGGTGTTTTAATCTCGGAAGACAACTCTAATAAAGTTCCTCTTAACAGGATTGGGATTATCAATGATGATGATTTTGAACATCCTGTGTATTATGAAGAGAATTTTGATTTATCTGATGGTGAAGAGGCATATAGATGTGGTTTTTGTGGACGGATTATTGATAAGCATGGTAATGAATTATTTGATGATGAAAGAGAAAGAATAATAAATTACATTCAAAAATTCGAAGACTCAATCGTAAATAAAGCTTATGGAAAATGTTGCAAAAATCAATGGTAATTAACCCCCACTAATAACCGAATCAATTAGAGATTTTGTCTGTTTCTTTTCAGTTTTATTTATTGGAGCCATCCTAGTCAAAGTATCCAATTCTTCACCTATAGTTTTTTGAGGGAAAACATTCTTTATCGCCTCATTATCTAGTGATTCTTTCATATGTTTTGATAGTCGTTTCATGGTTTATATTTTTTATAATATTTATAAGACTTAATTTTTCTTGTTTTTTGTGCATTTTACCGAGTAAAAACACCTTTTGTCTATAATTATAACTTGTCAAAAAAATCCGCATAAATTTTTGTGCCTATTTTATTATATTTGAAAAATTTTCAATTTTTATATGAATAAAAAAGACAAAAAATACATTACCGATTTAAAAGAATATATTACTACTGCGGAAGGGCGTGTAAAATATTCTCTAGAACGGTTTGATATACTAATTATTTCATTATCTAGTGGCGGTTTAGCCTTAAGTGGAACTTTATACGAAAATTTTAAAAATGCTGATAAAACCCTAGTAGACATTGCTTGGATTTTTTTCTCTTCAGCTTTAATCGTAAATTTATTATCTCAAATTACAGGATATTATGCTAATAAACTTGATATTAAATGTACAAGGATACTTATTGAAGAAGTAAAAGGTAAGGAAGAAGAGGGTACGCATAAATCTATTGATTGCCAAAAAGCAGTTTTTAATTTTCTAACTAGGGCTTTCAATGGTTTATCATTTTTAAGTTTAACAACAGCAATAATACTGATAATTCTCTTTATTAATTTAAAACAATAATTTTATGAGTGAAGACAGAAGCCGATCTGGAAATGGAAACGGTGGCAGTGGCAATGGTGGCAGTGGCAATGGTAGTTCTCAAGAACGTACAAAAACTGGCACGGAGCAAGGACAAAAAATAGAAAAAGGTCAAGGCTCAGGAACTAGGCCTAAGAGAGATTAAATATTGAAAAACATGAGTGATAAGGACAAAAATCAATCGGGAAATAAAGGCAAAGAAAGCAATCAAAGCGGGAAAAATGCAAATGGCTCTCTACAGGAGCGCTCACATACTACAAAAGAACAATGGAGTAAGATTGACAAAAAAGGTCTGGGAGCTGGTGACAGACCAAAAAGATAGAAATAAATGCTCAAAAATTCAGTTAACTTTTGAGCATTTATTATGTGCAATTAATACTTAATAGTATATTTATTCAACTACTGTCGATGCGTATTGAACCCAACCTGTATTCGTTTTTTCATAAATCAAACTACCCGTAGAAATCAATAAGCAATGCACTCTAAAACCAATTAAAGCCTCTGGATAAGTAGAATTTAGCGTAGCACTAGATAAAGTGGTAGTTGTAGAATTGTTTACGACTCCAATATTTGCTGTACTAAGTAATCTCGACCGTACATTATTGTGTGTTTCCCAAAGTTGGCCACTTTCATCTCTTTCAATTGCGCCATTTTGTAGTATGGTTGTCAATATACCATTTGGTATTATTATTGGTGGATTATCAGCAGTACCGACAGGTGTAATAATAAAGTCATTTGTCAATGCAACTACTCCAGATTTATCAGGTAATAATATATAGTTATATTTTGTCGGAGATATTGGCTGAAGTGTAGTTGAAAATCCATTAGAAATGAATCTTATCAAACCCATTTCATACTGTGTTCTAATAAGACCATAAATACTATTTACTTGCAATGAAAGTAAACCTTCTAATAATTGAGCCGTATAGGTATAATCTCCCAATGATTTTTGAACTTTTATACCTTTTGTAAAATTCCAATCACCAGTGATATTTTGGTCATTTGATTTGATGTATTCCCAAAAATTCTCATTCCCTTTTACAGATAGAAATTTAATAGAAGATGCTAGATTTTCTGCATATTCGTCTGTTTTGTTAATAGGATTTTCAACAGGTAAATTGACATTTCCAGTTTCATTTGCTAGTTGATTGTTAATTGATTTAACGCTAAAAGTTTTCATATGCTAAATATTATGTAATATATGTATTACATAATATTTGATTATTAAGCTGTCAACTCTTTATAACTTAACCTTTCATCGGAATTAATCAATGTAAGATTAAATCGTTCGCCCGGACTCATTGTTCGAATATTATATCGATAAGCAAACTCATCACAGTATCGATGCAAATGTTTGTCACTCGTATAATGATACATTCCAACAATACCTCTTTTTAACAGCCCCCAAAATCCTTCAATTCCATTTGTGTGATATGATCCTTTCTTGAACAACCCTAAGTTATGTTTAATAACTTCATGACTATAACGGTTTTCTAATCCACGATAACCTCTCCAACCATCACTTACTATTGTAGAACCTTTCTTTACTTTTGAATCAATTATGGCTTGAAGAGTTTTTCCTTTCGTATTCTTGACTACTTGTGTATATACAAGACCGTTATTTAACATTCCAAATACTGGAGTTTTTGTCTTAAGACTTCGTCCTTGAGTATTTTCAATCTTTTTTTCTTTACCTCGATTTTTATTCTTACCTCCAACATAAGTTTCATCGACTTGTGTTATTCCATCAAATTCAAATTCGACTCTATTATGAACTGCATTTCTGAGTCTACTTAACATAAACCAAGCACTCTTTTGACTAACTCCAATAGTGCTTTGTAGTTGACGAGAACTTATACCTTTCTTATTTGTTACGAATAGGAAGACAGCCATAAACCATTTTTGCAATGGGATTGTTGATTTTTCAAATATTGTTCCAATAGTCACACTAAATGGTAATCTGCAATCTTTACACTTATATCGACCTTTGTCCTCGCCTCTTGTTAGAATTCGATAATGATCTTCACGCTGACTCCCACAATGTGGGCAAATTGGTTCTCCATTCCAACGTAATTTTTCTAGATGTTTACGACATGCTTTTTCGGAATTTAACTTCATCAACATGTCAATATTTGAAGTAAAAATCTGAGCTGTATCTAACTCTGTATTAGGATGTTTTGCCATTTTTGTTTTATTAAAATTAATAAATTCTGGCGTAATAGGTAAGGTTTTTCGTACTTTTCTTTTACAAGTTGTTAACAGTTTTACTGGGTCAGGAAATCTAACAAATTTAGGCTGAGGAGGTTCTATGCCGTACTGGATAAGTAGGACGTTTATAATATCTTCTACAGTTTTGGCAAATGTATCCAGTTCATCATAATCATAATTATAATCATTACATTGTATTAATTTGAGTAATGAATCTGAATCGTCTTGTTCATCTTCAGAATCTACCTCGTCGCAGTCAAATTGTGAGAAATTGTATACGTCGTAACAAGATTTAAAGTCGTATTTAATTGGAATCATAATTTTCGAGTTAGAATTATGACGAATACAACAACATTAAAAAATGAAATGAGTTTGATTTTAAAAGTTTGAAAGAACACGATGTAAGCTTTTGATGTTGTTTAATTTTATAAATAAAAACCACCTGCTGGTAACAGATGGTTTTGAAAACATTATTTAGAACAATAGATTTTTAAAATAGTCTATTGCTTTATAAATTCTGTAAAGCAATATCATTGTTCGTAGTAACTTTTTTAAAAGTTCTAAAAATTTTGAAATTTGTTCGTGTAAGAACTCCAATGTTTGTTTTAATGTGTCTAACATAATAGAAAAATTAAATTCTCCGAATTAAACAACCTGTTCAAAATTTTAATTTAACTTTTGAAAAGTTGAAAATGATGCTACAAAAAAAATCCAACTCATTCGAGTTGGATTTTTTAATATGATTGTCTTTCAAAACATAATATGTATCTTTATATAATTAAAAAACTAACTATGAATTGGATATCATACCCAGAAAATAGACCAACTATTTCTAAAACTTATATTGTTTCTATACGGAGACCATACATGGGTGCTGACCTTACATTTAGCTATATAGCATATTATGATGCTGAGACAAATCGCTGGCACAAAAATGACAATTTTGATAACGATAGTGTCAAAGAGGTTATTACTGAAAGAATTGTTGGCTGGAATGATGATTTAACTGCTTATCTGGGATAAATATTTATGAAAAACAAACTAATATCTTTATTGCAAGAACTTATAATTACGACAGATAAAACAGATTTAGTAAATTTAAAAGCTTCAATAATGCAAAAAACTGTATTTCTAGCCCGTCCAGAAACATCTGGAGAAATTGGAAATATTATGCATGCTGTAAATTCATATATCGAATTACCAAATGCAAATAATATAGAAAATGTTGAAAAAGTTATTAAAAGATTAAATGACAAGTTTTAATCTATATAGATATTAAAAAGCCCACCTCATTGAAGTGGGCTTTTTAATATCGTAAAGTACATTATAACGTAAATCTAATGTGGTATACTGGATATATCATTATCTAAATTTTTTATGTTACTCTTAAAAAGGCATCAGTCGAAAGGCTGGTGTTTTTTTTTAGATTTTTGTTTTTTTAATACTATTTTACTGTAGTAAAAATTTTATATTTGGAGTAAACTATTAAATCATTTATATGAAAAGAAGCCAAAGAAAATTTTTAAAATTGATTATTGGAACCATTTTATTTACCGCTAATTCATACTCACAAGAAAGTATTGTTGCTACTGGCGGGAAAGGTACAGGAACCGGTGGGTCATCAAGTTATTCGGTGGGACAGATTGCTGCTATACAATTAAAAGGTAGCGGTGGGTCTGCTCAAGAAGGTATTCAGCAAGCCTATGAAATTGCGACTTTAGGAAATGATGAATTCGATGAAATTAGTTTAGTTATGACTGCTTTTCCTAATCCGGTTGTTGATGAACTAAATTTTATCGTACTCAATAATAAATTTGAAGACTTGTCTTATGATTTATTTGATATAAACGGAAGAGTAGTATCAAAAACCAATAATATAAGCGCTTCCGAAACAAAAGTTTCAATGCAGGGATTAGTAAAAGGAGTTTATTTTCTCTCAATAAATAACAATTCGAAAAAGATAAAAACATTTAAAATTATTAAAAAATAAAATTAAAAACAGTAGAAATATATATGAAAAAAATTACTCTCGTATTACTATTATTAAGTTCTTTTACAATTTTACTTGCACAAGCTCCACAAAAAATGAGTTATCAGTCTGTGATTCGTAAAACAGATGGAACATTGCTAACAAATACTTTAGTTGGCATTAAAACTAGTATTTTATTAGGTTCAGCAACAGGAACAGCTTCTTACATAGAAACTCAAACTACAACAACAAACGCCAACGGATTGGCAACAATGGAAATTGGAGGAGGAACTCCAGTTACAGGTACATTTTCGGGAATTAACTGGGGAGCAGGATCACATTTTGTAAAAACAGAAATTGATCCAGCCGGAGGAACTAATTATACGATTAGTGGTACACGCCAGCTCTTAAGTGTCCCTTATGCTTTGTATGCGGGAAGCAGTGCAACTAAAGGAAAAACAACTATAACCATTACCGGTGATATAACGGATGCTGAGGCTGCTGCACAAATACAATCTGAGTTTGGACCTTACACAGAAAATATTTATATTATGGGTACAACAAATCTGACTACTATTGATTTGAGCATGGTAAAAAAAATTATAGACCTCAGTGTAAGTGATAATTTAAAATTGACAACTATAAATTTTAGTAATCTCAGCGAAATTTATAAGGATTTAAAAATAATGGGAAATGAAAAATTAGGTTCAGTTTTGTTTCCTGTTTTGAAAATAAGCTATTCAGGTGATACAAATATTTCAAGAAATTCTTCTTTAACATCTATTTCTTTTCCTTTGCTAACAAAATCAATAGAACTTTATTTTACAAACAATCCTGTTCTTACTTCTATAGATGTACCTTTATTGACTTTTGTTAATAATAATGAGGGAGTTACTTTTAGAAATAATGCTCTTTCCAGTGCTCAGATTAATTTAATTTTAAGCAGATTAAAAAATTTAACTTCTAAAGGAAATTATATCCAATTAGACAGGCAAACTCCGGCAGCTCCTCCTACAGGCCAAGGAATTACAGATAAAGCATTTTTAATAAACAGGGGAGATATTCTAACAACAGATTGATTTGCAGAAAATATTTTTTAGATGCATTGAAAAACACCGGTCACAAGGCTGGTGTTTTTTTTACCGTGAATTCTGAAACTTTTAATCTAATTCATATAACATAATATTTTCAAAAAAGATCCAATTTTAAATAAATAAAAATCAGCAAATTATTAATTAAAATTAAAAAATCATGAACAATATTTTTAGAGGATTGTTAGCCGGTTATGGTGCTAAAAAATTAGGAGGAGGTTGTTTTGGAACGATCATAGTTTTTATTATTTTATGGGTGCTTTTAGGTCAATGCAGTTGATTTTTTTTACAGGACTTGTTTACAAAAATTACGAATAAAAACACAAATTTTGATGCTATATTATTGGGAAGATTAAGGCAAAATGTCTAGATTCGCATCACTAAAATAAAAATAAAATGGGTTCAGGTTTTTTCGCTTTATTAGATGATATCGCAGCAATTATGGATGATGTTGCAGTAATGAGCAAAGTAGCAGCAAAAAAAACAGCTGGAATTTTGGGTGACGACTTAGCGGTCAACGCCGAAAAAGCTTCTGGATTTGCATCCTCTCGTGAGCTTCCGGTATTGTGGGCAATTAGTAAAGGTTCATTATTGAATAAAATTATTATTCTACCAATTGCATTTTTGTTAAGTGCTTTTTTTCCGGTTGCTATTATCGTAATTTTGGTTTTAGGAGGACTTTTTCTTGCTTATGAAGGTGCTGAAAAAATTTACGAATTTATATTTCCTCATAAACACGAAGAATCAGAAGGGATTACAGATGAGACATTTACCGAGGAACAGATTCTGGAAATGGAAAAAGGAAAAATAAAATCAGCTATCGTAACCGATTTTATTTTATCTATAGAAATTGTAATTATTGCATTGGGAACTGTCATTGATGAGCCATTAACACAGCAAATTATTGTTACTTCAGTTATTGCATTGATTGCAACAATAGGGGTTTATGGAATTGTGGCCCTGATAGTCAGAATGGATGAAGCAGGTTATAAGCTTATAAAATATAGCAAAAGTGAAAAAAGTCCGTCAAGATTTATTGGGAATTTATTGGTAAAAGCGCTTCCCTTAGTTATCAAAGGTTTGACTGTGGTTGGGACTATCGCTCTGCTTTTAGTGGCAGGAGGTATTTTTGTGCATTATATACCATTTTTCCATCATTATGTACCTCAAATAAAACTTCCAGATATTATCAAGGAATTTGTTGTTGGTTTGGTATTAGGAGCTGCTGTTTTGATAGTTGTAAATATCTTTAAAAAGATTTTCAAAAAGAAATCAGTTTAAATAATTGACTCTAAAATAAGCGAAAACACTAGTCGAAAGGCTGGTGTTTTTTTTTTTTTGAGCAGAAATGTCATTTTCAGTTCAAGTTTAGTCCCGCTCTCCGCTGTATCTTTTCATCCGCAAAAAAGCGGATAAAAAGGATGCCGCTTCGATCGGGGCTAGACGAGAAGTTATTATTTTCGTAAGAAATAACGTTATTTTTTAAATATTTTTTCATACTATAAATGATTGATTTGTACTTGCTTAATATTAAGTTGAAACTATTTAACATTTTTTATAAGCAACCTTTGCAACTATGCCACATCTTCATAGTAATTAACAATTAATTATTATTTTATATGAAAAGGTTTAGATTAAAATCAGTTTTAGTAGTATTATTTTTATCAACTGCATTAATTTCATGCAATAACGATGATGACAACGTAGAATCGGCAGTTAAAACAAAAGCAGCATTTGTTACTAAAATAGAAGGGCCGGCTACAGGAAAAGTAAACGACGAATTGAGTTATGATGTTACTTATTTAGTAGATAATGCTTGTGGTGAATTTGATAAAATTACTGAAACTACAATCGGCGAAGCTAAAGGATTGCAAGTTGTAGCAAAATATCCAGTAGATGGAGTTTGTACACAACAAGTGCCAGACCCAAAAAAGACAGTTTACAAATTCAAAGCAACTGCAAAAGGAACAATCGAAATCAAATTCAGAAAATCAGAAACTGAATTCTTGACTCAGAAAGTTGTGATTGAATAAACCGCTTTCTTAGTTGAAATTTTTTTAGGTTGATAAGCCATTTTGCAGAAGTTTAATTTTTTAAATCGATGTAAAATGGTTTTTTTGATCAAAGAAACTGAATCAAAATGATTATCTTTGGTTTATAAAGAATAAAGTTATGGGAGCCTTAGAGTTGAGAGAAAGTGTGTTAGAATATTTAAACACGGCTGATGAGCGTCTTTTAAAAGTTGTAAAAGCAGTTATTGAGAGTTATCAAGAAGAAGATATAGTTGCATTTTCAGTAGAAGGAAAACCAATTACAAGGAATGAGTATAAAACTCAACTGGCTGATGCTAAATTAGAAATTGAAAAGGGAGAATATACCTCACAGGAAGATTTAGAAAAAGAATCTGAGAGTTGGTAATGGAAAAGTTTTTAAAAGTAGTATGGACTCATACTGCTAAAGATCAGTTAAGAACAATTTTTAATTATTATAAAGAGAAATCAGTCCAAGGCGCTAATAATATTAAAAGTGAAATATTAAATATTACTAAGGCTATACGTTTTAGTGAACAATTTCAAAAAGACGAAATTGAGCCAGAATATAGGAGAATAATAGTAAAGGATTACAAGATATTATAATTGGTAGAAAACGAGGTAATTTATATTTCTAAAATATTTTCTACAAAGCGGAATTCTTCTAAACAATTATAAAAAGAGCTTTAGGCTCTTTTTTTGTATCATCTAGTTGAGTGAAGTAAACTCACTTTGTCATTCCTTCAAAATTTACTATTTTTGCACTCTAAATTTTATGTCATGCCGAAAAGAAAATATAAAATATCAGTAATTCAGTTAAACCTGAATGATGTTGCTGAAAATAATCTTAAAAAATGTATCAGTTGGGTAAGAGATGCTGCAAGTCAAGGTGCTGAAGTTATCTTACTTCCTGAATTATATAGCAGTCATTATTTCTGTCAAAGCGAAGATGTAGATAATTTTGCATTAGCAGAACCATTGTACAGTACTTCATTTATTGCTTTCAGTGAATTGGCGAAAGAATTAGGAGTTGTGATCATTGTTCCTTTCTTTGAAAAAAGAATGGCTGGTATTTACCATAACAGCGCTTATATTATTGATACTGATGGAACTGAAGCTGGTTTGTACCGTAAAATGCATATTCCAGACGATCCGCATTTCTACGAAAAATTCTATTTCACTCCTGGCGATTTAGGTTTTCAGGCAATCGAAACTAAAAAAGGAACGGTTGGAACATTAATCTGTTGGGATCAATGGTACCCAGAAGCGGCTCGTATTACAGCTTTAAAAGGAGCCGAAGTTTTATTTTATCCAACAGCTATTGGATGGCATCCAAAAGAAAAAGAACAATACGGAGAAAATCAATACGGAGCTTGGATGAATGTAATGAAAGGCCACGCTGTAGCAAATGGTGTTTTCGTTGCAGCCGCAAACAGAATCGGTCTTGAGAAATATATTGAGGGAACAGAAGGAATTCAATTCTGGGGAGCTTCTTTCATTGCAGGACCACAAGGAGAAATTTTAGCTCAAGCTTCGCACGATAAGGAAGAAATTTTGATTGCTGAAGTAGATTTAGATTTACAAGAAAATGTTCGCCAAAACTGGCCATTCTTCAGAGATAGAAGAATTGATGCTTTTGGAGATATTACAAAAAGAGCGATTGATAAATAATCCGATTTAAATTATATAAAAAAGAGCTGTCTAAAAAAAGATAGCTCTTTTTTTGTAAGCTTCGTTCGGAGAAGCGAAATATTTATAGAAAAGAAAGCACACATAGAATAAAAAGCTTCAGCGAAGCGATATTTTTTTGCAGTCTAATAAATGTCGCTCCTCTAGAGCTTCGTCAATTTACGTTAATTAAATTCTATAAATATTTTGCTCCGCTGGAGCTTGCCGTGCATTTTTATAGCAAAAAAGAGCTATTCAATTTTGAATAGCTCTTTTCTTGTTTTAGCTTTATATGTAGATTACTTCACTTGGAAAGTAACTCTTCTCACGATTTGACGTGCTTCTTTAGAGTTTTTGTTAACCGAAGTATCTTCTCCGTTAGCAATTACATTTAATCTTGAAGCATCGATTCCAGCATTTGTTGCTACTTTTTTCACAGCTTCAGCTCTTTTTCTTGATAATTCAGTATTATAGCTAGAGCTTCCAATTTCGTCAGCATAACCAATAATATCTGCTGATTTCCCTGGATTGTTTTTCAAGTATTTCACTAAGAAATCAACTCCAGACAATGAAGCGTTTGTTGGTTTAGCCGAATTGAAATCGAAATAAACATTTACATAACCTCCATTGATTAATTCTTCAACAGTACTGTTTGTAAGACTTCCACTTCCAGCGCCTTTCTTTTCGTAAGTTTTGTCCAAATAGCTTTCTAACTCATCTGGCACACCATTTTGATTGGTATCAATAGATTGTCCTTTTGTGTTAACAGCAACACCAGCAATAGAATTTGGTTCTAAATCATATAAATCTGCAACGCCATCTTTATCAGTATCTAAAAGGCCAGTTTCAACTAAATCCACTCTTTTTTCTAATTCACTGATTCTGTCCTCTTCACCAACCCAGTCGGCATGTTTTTCATTTTTACCTAAATAGAATGTCAAACCAACAGAAGCATTCAATAAAACTCCATCAAAGGCGCCCGTTCTAGTGGTTCCCATTCCATCAAAGTTCCAGTTTTGTTTTCCGTTAACAATTCCTGTAAGGTCACCAGTCAAAGCGACTCTATTGCTTAATTTTATTTGACCCGTTAAGCCCAGAATTCCGTGTCCCATATAATCTTGACCTCCTGGGCCAGTTTCAGTACTAATTTGCGAAACTCCAATACCTCCATGTGCCAAAACACCAATAGTATTTGTCCAAGTTTCAAAATTTAAAGCACGCCCGATGTTTACCACACCTTGGATACTTGCTCTAACATATCTGCTTTCAAAATCAGGTGTGTCATCACGTTCTGTGAATTGGTCATAACCTACATCTAATTTCACCCCAAATTTTGGGCTAAACATATATCTCACTCCTAAATCGGCGTGAAACGGATTTAAAGTTGAAGTAGAATAGCCAGGAGTCATTGCTCTTGTTGGTTTGTTGACTCCGCCATTTAGTTCTAAAGACCATTTGTTGTATAATTGCTGATCAGAAGTTGGAGTAGTAGTGGTCGACATATCTTGAGCGCTTGCAGCAAACGCAAATATTAGAAAGGACAGAGAAGTTAATTTCTTTTTCATGATATTCAATTTTAGATTGGTTGTTATTATTAAACTCATGACAAAATTATAGGGTGGGTTTTAGAATGTGTTCTATTTGGTCTTACATAATTCCCATGTTTTGGCTTTTTATTATGTAAAATCGTTAATGAAATCAGAAATATGTGCATAAAAAAAGGACAAAAATTACATTTTGTCCTTTTCTTCCTTTTTAAAATAAGATTTATTTCAAGTCTGGCTGATATATTTTTACACTTCCATCTCCTTCGCTGCTTACAACTAATAAGCTTCTTTTAGTTGGGCTTTTAGAAGCAGGAATAAAAAGAAGTCCTTCTGGTGCATCGCCTGTTTTTACTGTTTGTAAATATTGTGGTGAGGCTGGATTTGTAGCATCATAAACCATAAAGGCATCCGATCTTTCTAGGCCAACAAATAGAATGTTTTGGCTTCCCATTTTCGCCGCAACTACAGCTTCTGGCTCAGAACCTTTGTCGTCACTTCTTTTATCATCATAAGTTCCTAATTGATTTGTTTTTTTGTCTACATCATTTTTGCTGTCAAAAACAATTTTTCCAGTGTTTCCATTCCAAATAGAGAAAGATCGAGCTCCAAAGCTTACCATTTCGTCTAAATCTCCATCTCCGTCAGTATCTCCCATGTCGGCAACAAGATTTAGTCTTCCTAAATTAGCATCTAATTTTAAAGTACCTGCATCTGGAAAAACCGTTGCGTCTAATGTCATGCTTTTCATTCGCTTAATGTCAGTATAAGCTGTGTATTCTCTTGCATCACCTTCGTTTGCCGTAACAAAATAAGGAGTATTGTTTACCGTAAAATGGCTAATAGCATCTGGCATATAAAGTCCTTTTACTTTCCAAGGATTAAAAGCAATTTTACTGTCACTATCACTTACATCAATTGCATTTTCAGCAGTATTGTAATCTTTCAATCCTAAGGGATAAATTGCGGTGATCTTTTTTGAAGTCAAATCTACTTTTGCAACACCATTGTTTTCTTGCAAAGTTACCCAAGCCGTTTTTGAATCATCAGAAATTGTAATGTATTCTGGTTCAATATCCTGAGCAAAACTAGTTTTAGCAAATTTAGAAATTCTGAATCCCTCTTTTTTCAACGTTTCTGCTTGACTTGCAAATGAACTGAAATCTAAAGTTGTAACATTATAAGTGCTTGTTTCTATGATAGAAATAGTTCCGTTTGGATCTTGTGAATAATCTGTGTTTGGTTCGCCTTCATTAGCGGTCATGATGTATTTTCCGTCTGGAGAAAAAGTAATCATATCTGGCAAAGCGCCAACGGTAACTTGTTTGATTAAGCTATAATCAGAGGTGTTGAAAACAACAACTTTTCCGTTTCCTTGTTTATTGGTAGTAGATTCTAAAGCAACAGCCAATTTTCCGTCAAAAACAGAAACGCTGTTCGATGCACCTTCATAAGGTGTTAGGTCAATTTTGCCGATTTTCATTGGTTTTGTCGGATCAGAGATATCGATAACATCAATTTGATTTGTTCCACTATTGTTTACTGTAAAAAGTCTTTTAGTTTTTTCACAATAAGCTGAAATTTCGGCAGCAGCTTCACCGCCAATTGTGATAGAACCAATTTCTTTAAAAGTTCCAGGGTTTTCGTTTACAACAGCTTCAGGTTCGTTGTTAGAATTTTCATCGTTATTACAGCTTGTCATAAATACAAGAGCGGCTAATAATGAGATAGTTAATTTTTTCATTTTTATTAGTTTTTTAGTTGGGCAAATGTAATTCGTGGATTTTTGTCAAATATTAAGCCTTCATTATTTAATCT
Organism: Flavobacterium denitrificans DSM 15936; assembly: GCF_000425445.1. Classification (GTDB taxonomy): domain Bacteria; phylum Bacteroidota; class Bacteroidia; order Flavobacteriales; family Flavobacteriaceae; genus Flavobacterium; species Flavobacterium denitrificans. The sequence continues at coordinate 629,407 of NZ_KE384377.1, forward strand.
TTAACTTAAATTTTGCAGGATATTTTTTGTGAAATAACAGATGAATTTCATTCAAATGTTTTATAGTCCTAACGAATGCTTATCTTTGCGCTTTCTAAATTAGAACGTATTTATGTCGACAAATAATAGAAGATTTCCAGCAGAATGGGAAAAACAACAAGGAATTGTATTGTGTTTTCCGCACAACGGCAACGATTGGCCAGGAAAATACGAAGCTGTTCAATGGGCTTTTGTAGAATTCATTAAAAAAGTAGCCACTTTTGAAACTGTTTTTTTGGTCGTAGCCGATGAAAAACTGAAAGAAAAAGTTGCTGATATGCTTGAAAGAGCTCGTGTTAATATTAAAAATGTTTCCTATATCATTCATAAAACCAACAGAAGCTGGATGCGTGATTCAGGCCCGATTATTGTAAAAAATGGATCAAAAAGAGAGGCTTTAAACTTTAATTTCAACGGTTGGGCAAAGTATAAAAACTATCAGTTGGATAAATTTGTTCCGGGCAAAGTAGCCGATTTTATTGATGTTCCGCTAACGCAGGTAATGTACAAAGGAAAACCTGTAATTGTTGAAGGAGGTGCGATTGACGTAAACGGAAAAGGAACTTTATTGACTTCTGAAGAATGTTTAATGCATCCAACAATTCAGGTTCGTAACGCTGGTTTTACAAAAGAAGATTACGAAGCCGTTTTTAAAGAATATCTTGGCGTTACCAATGTAATTTGGTTAGGAGATGGAATAGAAGGCGATGACACACACGGCCATATCGACGATTTATGCCGATTTGTAAATGAAGATACGATTGTAACGATTGTAGAAACTGATAAAAACGATTCAAATTATAAGCCTTTACAGGACAATTTGAAGCGTCTTCAAAATGCAAAACTTGAAAACGGAAAATCTCCAGTAATTGTAGCGTTGCCAATGCCAAAACGTGTTGATTTTGAAGATTTAAGATTGCCGGCAAGTTATGCGAATTTCTTGATTTTGAATAATTGTGTTTTAGTTCCAACATTTAATGACAGCAATGATCGTATAGCTTTAAATATTTTAGCAGAATGTTTTACAGACAGAGAAGTAATCGGGATAAGCTGTATTGATTTCATTTGGGGATTCGGAACTTTGCATTGCTTAAGCCAACAGATTCCTGCTTAGTTTTTTTGCCACTAAGGCGCGAAGGCGCTAAGTTTTTTATGTATTTGTCAGGCTGAGTGAAGTCGAAGCCCCGCATAGTTTTTGTCAAAGGAATTTGCGAAGATTTAATCTCGCAAAGTCGCAAAGTCGCAAAGTTTTTAAATTTATTAAATAGTCTCCAGTTTTAACTGGAGGAAAAATAAAGTCAGCATAAAAGGCTTTAGCCAAACTCATTTTTTTGGCTAAAGCCTTTTTTATTGCATTAAAAACACCTCCAGTTAAAACTGGAGGCAACTAAAATAAATTTTGCGTCTTGGCGACTTTGCGAGATTCAAAACATTCAGGTAAAAATTCATTTTAATCCTTTTATCCCGATAGCTATCGGGAGTGGCAAAAAAAACATAAAAAAACCTTGGCGAGAGCCAAGGTTTTTCTATTTCTATATCTCTTCAGATGTTGCATCTGCTCTTCATTGTCTAATAAATGGAGGCAAAAGCTGACTTGCAACTTCTCCAAAACCAATTCTTACTTCGGCATTTTCACAGAAACCACGAATGATTACAGTGTCATTATCTTCAATAAATTTACGCTCGCTTCCGTCTTTTAACTTTAAAGGATTTTTTCCGCCCCAAGTTAATTCTAGCATTGAACCAAAACTGTCTGGAGTTGGTCCTGAAATCGTTCCCGAACCCATCATGTCGCCAGAATTTACACGACAACCATTTGAGGTGTGATGTGCCAATTGCTGGGTCATTGACCAGTATAAATATTTGAAATTCGATTTTGAAATAATAGTTTCTTCGCTGTCTTCAGGTTTTAAGGAAACTTCCAAATGAATATCAAAAGCTTTTTTTCCTTTTGTTTGTAAATAAGGAAGTGGCGTTGGATCTTGTTTTGGACCTTTAGTTCTAAAAGGCTCCAATGCATCCATAGTTACAATCCATGGAGAAATTGATGTAGCGAAGTTTTTTGCTAAAAAAGGTCCAAGTGGCACATATTCCCATTTCTGGATATCTCGTGCGCTCCAATCATTCAATAGAACCATTCCGAAAATATAATCTTCAGCTTCAAAAGTGGAGATGTTTTCGCCCATTACATTTACATCAGTAGTAATAAAAGCAGTTTCTAATTCGAAATCTACTAAACGAGACGGGCCAAAAACTGGATAGTCGCTATCAGCAGGTAATGTCTGCCCCATTGGTCTGTGAACCGGAATTCCAGATGGTACAATTGTAGAGCTTCTGCCGTGATAACCTACCGGAATATGAAGCCAGTTTGGCAATAAGGCATTTTCTGGATCACGAAACATTTTCCCAACGTTTGTTGCATGTTCTCTGCTTGAATAAAAGTCAGTATAATCACCAATTAAAACAGGCAATTGCATCTCAACATCGTCAATTTTAAAAATAACAATATCGCGATCTTTTGTTGAATCTCTAAGTTGCGGATTGGTTTCGTCGAAAATATCGGCGATGCGATTTCGAACTAAACGCCATGTTTTTTTTCCGTCAGAAATAAAATCATTCAGCGTGTCCTGCATAAACATATCATCAGTCAAATCTATTCCCTCAAAATAGTTTAACTGTTGTAAAGCCCCTAAATCTATAGCGTAATCGCCAATTCTTGTTCCTACAGTAACGACATTTTCTTTAGTAAGAAATACACCGAAAGGAATATTTTGAATAGGGAAGTCGCTATTTTCTGGCACTTCTAACCATGATTTTCTTTTGGTATCGTTGGCGGTTATTGGCATGTTAGATGTTAATTATTTGTTGAAAAATTACATGTCAAATATATCATAATCTAACTGTATGACAAACGTTTTTTTGTATTTTTGCATCAAATTAACGAAAAACGAAAAAATGCAACGCGACGAACAAATTTTTGATCTTATCCAAGAGGAAAAAGAAAGACAAATTCACGGACTAGAGCTTATCGCTTCTGAAAACTTTGTAAGTGATGAAGTAATGGCAGCAGCTGGATCAGTTTTAACCAATAAATATGCTGAAGGTTATCCGGGCAAAAGATATTACGGAGGCTGCGAAGTAGTTGACGTTATTGAGCAGATTGCAATTGACAGAGCTAAAGAATTATTTGGTGCTGAATATGCAAACGTACAGCCTCACTCAGGTTCTCAAGCAAATACAGCCGTTTATCACGCTTGTTTGAATCCTGGTGATACTATTTTAGGTTTCGATTTATCTCACGGTGGTCACTTGACTCACGGTTCTCCAGTAAACTTCTCTGGACGTTTATATCGTCCGGTTTTTTACGGTGTAGATGCTGAAACAGGCCGTTTAGACTATGATAAAATTCAAGAAATTGCAACTAAAGAACAACCAAAATTAATCATCGCTGGAGCTTCGGCTTATTCTCGTGATATGGATTTTGCTCGTTTCAGAGAAATTGCTGATAGTGTAGGAGCAATCTTATTTGCTGATATTTCGCACCCAGCAGGTCTTATTGCAAAAGGATTATTAAGTGATCCAATTCCACATTGTCATATTGTTTCTACAACAACACATAAAACATTAAGAGGACCACGTGGAGGTCTTATTTTAATGGGGAAAGATTTCCCAAATCCACAAGGATTAACAACTCCAAAAGGAGAAATCAGAATGATGTCTTCATTATTAGACTTAGCTGTTTTCCCTGGAAATCAAGGTGGACCTTTAATGCACATCATCGCTGCTAAAGCAGTTGCTTTTGGTGAAGCATTAAAAGATGAGTTCTTTACTTATGCAATGCAATTGCAAAAAAATGCAAATGCAATGGCTGATGCTTTCGTAAAAAGAGGTTACAACATTATCTCTGGCGGAACTGACAACCACATGATGCTTATTGATTTAAGAAATAAAAACATTTCTGGTAAAGAGGCTGAAAATGCATTAGTAAAAGCTGAAATTACAGTAAACAAAAACATGGTTCCTTTTGACGATAAATCTCCATTTATCACGTCTGGAATTCGTGTTGGAACAGCGGCAATCACAACTCGTGGTTTAGTTGAAAAAGATATGGAAACTATCGTAGCTTTAATCGATAAAGTTCTTACTGATCATACAAACGAAGACGTTATTGAAGAAGTTGCTGAAGAAGTAAACGAATTAATGAGCGAAAGACCAATTTTTGCATATTAAAAATTAGTCAAAAGTCATAAAGTCGAAGGTCGAAAGTCTAAAATGGAATGCGAATTTCTATTTTTAGTTTTTGATCTTCGATTTTTCTTTTAGAGTTTTCTAGTTACTTTATGACTTTCGACTTTCAAACTTTAAGACTTAAAAAAATGGGAGTATTAAGATTACAATTGCCAACCGACCCAAGATGGGTAAATATTGTTGAGAAAAATATTGAAGAAATTCTAACAGATCACGCTTGGTGCGAGCAGAAAGCGGCAACAAATGCGATTACGATTATTACAAATAATCCAGAACATCAGGATTTGGTTCAGGATTTATTGGCTTTGGTAAAAGAAGAGGTGGATCATTTTGAACAAGTGCATAATATCATCATCAAAAGAGGACTGAAACTGGGACGTGAGCGTAAAGACGATTACGTAAACGAATTGTATCAATACATGAAAAGAAGTGGTGACGGAAGCCGCGTTTCTGGACTTGTAGAAAGGCTTCTTTTTTCTGCAATGATCGAAGCGAGAAGTTGCGAACGGTTTAAAGTACTTTCAGAAAATATTCAAGATGAAGAATTAGCAGTTTTCTATAGAGAATTAATGGAAAGCGAAGCAGGACATTACACAACTTTCATCACTTACGCACGTAAATACGGAGTAGGAATCGATGTTGAAAAACGCTGGAGAGAATGGTTGGCATTCGAAGAATCAATTATTACCAATTACGGAAAAGGCGAGACGATTCATGGATAATTTTTAGTTTTCAGTCGCAGTCTCAGTTTTCAGTTTTTACATTTGTCAGGCTGAGCGTCCCGAGACTTTGGGAGAAGCCCGCGCAAAGTATATCAAATGTTCAAAAATTATTTTTGATCACCGTTTTCGCGAAAGCGAATCAGTATCACAATTGTTCAAAAGTTCAAGTTTTTGTTAATCTAATATCTGAAATCTAGAATCAGAAATTCTTACATTTGAGAGTAACCAAAATCTCGAACGATGAGAATAGAAATGGACTTAAAATTAGGGTTTAAAGATGTAATGTTTAGACCAAAACGATCAACGCTCAAAAGCAGATCTGAAGTTTCATTAGAGCAGAATTTTAAATTTTTGCATAGCACTTCAAATTGGACAGGAATTCCAATTATGGGCGCGAATATGGATACCGTTGGAACTTTTGAAATGGCTCGGGTTTTGGCAAAAGAAAAGCTTTTTACAGCTATTCATAAACATTATTCTCTAGAAGAATGGAACAAATTTTTACAAAACGTCACTCCAGATATTTACGATTATATTGCTGTAAGCACAGGAACAGGAAAAGAAGATTTTGATAAAATCGGAAAAATTATAACTGCAAATCCATTGCTGAAATTCATTTGTATTGATGTTGCAAATGGTTATTCAGAACACTTTGTTCAGTTTTTAAAGAAAACAAGAAAGCAATATCCCGACAAAATAATTATTGCTGGAAATGTAGTTACTGGCGAAATGACCGAAGAACTTTTATTAGCAGGAGCTGATATTGTAAAAGTAGGAATTGGTCCTGGTTCAGTTTGTACAACGCGAGTTAAAACAGGCGTTGGTTATCCACAATTATCTGCCATTATAGAATGCGCTGATGCCGCTCACGGTTTAGGTGGGCATATTATAAGCGACGGCGGTTGCACAACTCCGGGCGATGTTGCAAAAGCTTTTGGAGCTGGTGCCGATTTTGTAATGTTAGGCGGAATGTTAGCCGGACATACCGAAAGTGGCGGTGAACTAATCGAAGTGAAAGGCGAAAAATTCAAACAATTTTACGGAATGAGTTCTAAAACCGCTATGGATAAACATGCTGGCGGTGTTGCAGAATACAGAGCTAGTGAAGGAAAAACAGTTCAGGTTCCGTTTAAAGGTGAAGTTATTTATACGGTTTTAGATATTTTAGGCGGAATTAGAAGTACCTGTACTTATGTAGGAGCTTCAAGATTAAAAGAATTGACTAAACGAACGACTTTTATACGCGTAAGCGAACAGGAAAATCAAGTTTTTAAAAAATAATATGATTAAGATTACCGAAGCATTTGTTGAAGATATTGCTAAAATTCAAGAAATCGCACATATAACTTGGCCAATAACTTATGGCGAAATTTTGACTTCAGAACAATTAGATTATATGCTGGATCTTATTTATTCTGATGAAGCGTTATCAAAACAAATTCAGAACAAAGAGCAGCTGTTTTATTTAATTTCAGATTCAGAATCTGTAATTGGTTTTATTGGAATTGAACATAATTATAAAAATGAAGCCATAACTAAAATTCATAAAATCTATCTTCTGCCAGAAACGCAAGGAAAAGGTTATGGTAAAATAGTTTTTGAATCGATTGAAAAACTGGCTTTAGAGAATAATTCAAACCAACTTTTATTAAATGTAAATCGTTTTAATTCGGCTTTGAATTTCTATGAAAAACTAGGTTTCGAAATTAAGGAAACGGTTGATATTGAAATTGGAAAAGGATATTTGATGGAAGATTATGTGATGGGGAAAAATATTTAAAAAGTAGTTTTTATCTTGTTAAAAATGTTTTGATTTTGCATTTTTAATTTAGCTAAAGAATGGCAGAGGTATTTTTGGGTATAATAATTAGTATCATTACAGGTGTGATTTCATCATATCTATTTTTAATGTATTTCTTAAATAGGAAAAGAGTCAAAATAGAAATTTCTTCATATATAAGTAAAGTTACTTTCGAAGAGCAGACGAATTACTTTTTTAAATTCGTTAATAAAACAAATTCTGAAATATTTGATGTTCGAATTGAGCCTACTTTTTATAAACAAGTTGGAGGTGTTGGTGGAATGAATATTCAAGGGAAAGATATTCTTTTAAAAGATAATTTTATTTCCTATATCCCATGTAAGCAAAAGAGTGATACTAACAGTTTGCACGCAATGCGGGTTAGAACGGTGGAAGATATTGAAATGAATTGGAGCGATGCCTCATCTTATATAAGACTTACAGTTATTGCAAAGCATTCATTATCTGGTTTTACGGATATTTTTGTAAAAGATTTTTATTCTAAAGATGTTATTACAACCAAGAAATTCAAATCGGGAGACGATTTAGGAGTTGTATAATTTTTAACTATAATAAGTTGCAAACTGTATTAATATTCTGTAATATTGCTATATAATTAATTTTTAAATTATTTATTATGAAAAGAGATGTAATAGTTGGATAGTTTCCAAAGCAAGAATATAATAAGAGCCAGTTTTAGACTGCACCCAAAAGTTTAGACAAATTTATAATTAAGTTTTATAATAATGAGCTCGATATTTTATCGGGCTCATTTTGTTTAAATTTGATTTAATTCTTTCGTTATTGTAATATATTATATACTTATCAATTTCCTTTTTTAATTGTTCTGTTGAGTTGAATTTTTGTGTATAAAACATTTCAGATTTTAGTGTTCCAAAAAAGTTTTCAATAATTGCATTATCTAAGCAGTTTCCTTTTCTTGACATGCTCTGTTTGATTCCTTTTTGTTTCAATAAATCCTGGTAATGCCTCATTTGATATTGCCAGCCTTGGTCTGAATGAAGTATTAAATTTGTGTTATTTGGTATTTTTCTAAAAGCTTTTTTCAGCATCGTAACTACTTGATTAAACACTGGTCTCTCTGTGAGTTCATAGCTGATTATTTCCTGATTAAACAGGTCAATTATTGGTGAGAGATATAATTTGCTTCCTGCCACGCTAAACTCTGTTATGTCGGTTGCCCATTTTTGGTTTGGAGCTTGTGCTTTAAAATTTCGCTCCAGTATATTTGGAGCTATTTTGCCATTTTCACCTTTATAAGATTTATACTTTTTTACTCTAATAACACTTTTTAGGCCTAATAGATTCATTAATCTGAGAACTGTCTTATGATTGATAATCAGTCCTCTGTTTTGCAACTCATCGGTTATCCGTCTGTAGCCATAACGCCCTTTATGCTTTTGATAAATGGATTTAATCAGCTCTTTGGTTTCTTTGTATTTATCAGGTGATTTGCTTTGTTTTTGATGATAATAAAAACTGCTGCGTGCCATATCTGCTAGGTTCAGAAGTAATTCCAAACCATATTTATGCCTTAACTCGTTTATGGCTTTGGATTTTTCCTGGCTTGAATTAAGGCTTGAAGCTTTTTTAGCAGTTCATTCTCACAGCGAAGCCTTTCGTTTTCTTTCAGCAGTTCCTGCTCTCTTGTAAGGGGTTTGTCTGATTTACGCTTTTTGTCTTTATGGTCACTCATCGATACGGGTCTGCCTTTTTGTTTGGGTTTTAATCCTGCTAGTCCAAAGTTAGCAAAATCTTTTTTCCATTTTAAAATTATGGACATATTGGGAATATTAAATCGTATACCAGCCTGCATCAAGGAAAGAGATTCCTTTTCTATGCTTCTTAACACTTTTAACTTGAATTCCGATGAATGGCTTTGATTAATTCGCGGCAATAAGCCAATTTCACCATATGCCTTATAAAAACTGACCCACTTACGAATATTCCATCTTGCAGTCTGCTTCAATTTTGAAACATGTTCAGCTGAATAATGCTTCTTTAAAACCAACTCTACACATTCTAATTTAAATGTGTAGTCATACTTTGTTTTTCTTTTCATAAAAAATGCCCCAAATAGTGTCTAACTTTTTGGGGCATGTTCATTTTGACTGGCTTTTTTATTTTATTCAACTCACAATCACATCATGTTTAAACAATAATCCTTTTACTTCCTTCAAAGAAAAAACAGCTTTCTTTAATTTAGTTTTAGAAGGATCAATAGTATAATTGTAACTCGTTTTGAAATCAGCTTTATTTGCGATGGCTTTGTCGAACTCAGATCGGTATAAATCGCAGTTGTCAAAAATAACATTAGTTAAATCTGCCGACATAAAATCTACGGCAATTAAACTGCAATTTGTAAATGGAGTTCCTTTTAATTTTAAAGTGTAAAACTTTGAAAAGTCTAAAATGCAATCGTTGAAAACAATTTCAAAAATAAGTTTATCGCACATAGCGAAATTCACCTCTTTAATTTCGCATCGGTTAAAAGTAGCTGTTCTAAAGGCAACGTAGTTGATTTTTGCTTCGTTAAAAATACAGTCATTAAAAATGCAATCAATAAAAGTAACGGCCAAAAAAGTACAGGCCGAAAAATTACAATTATTAAAAACGCAACATTCAAAATCCTTAAAATTGAGATCGTCTTTGGCATAAATAATCGTATTGTATTCTTTATCAAGAAAATATTCGCTTTCTTTTTTCAAGTTTTTTTGATAATTGTTTGAGGCTGAAAAGGTAATAATTTGTGGCAAAATATTCGATCTAAAATCATAAAACATTTTAAAAACACATCTGATTTCGTATAAAAATAATGTAGCTTTACACTTATTATTTTGACTAAAACATATCAATTTATTATATGGAATCAACAAGAAAAGAGCATGATTTTTTGGGAGAATTAGAAATTCCCAATCATTTATATTACGGAATTCAGACTTTTAGAGCGGTAGAAAACTTCAATATTACCGGAATTCCAATCTCAAAAGAACCGTTATTTATTAAAGCTTTAGGTTATGTAAAAAAAGCGGCAGCTTTAGCTAATAAAGATTGTAATGCAATTGATCCTAAAATTGCGGAAGCAATTTGTTATGGAAGTGACCAAGTAATTTCGGGCAAATTTGATAAAGAATTTGTAAGCGATTTAATTCAAGGCGGAGCCGGAACTTCAGTAAACATGAACGCCAATGAAGTAATAGCTAATATCGGATTGGAATATTTAGGCCATAAAAAAGGAGAATACAATTTTCTTCATCCAAATAATCACGTAAACTGTTCACAATCAACAAACGACGCTTATCCATCGGCATTTAGAATTGCTTTGTATTTGAAAATGGAAAGTTTCATTAAAACTTTTGCCGGTTTAGAAGTTGCTTTCGCTAAAAAAGGTGAAGAGTTTAAAGATGTTCTAAAAATGGGAAGAACACAGTTGCAAGATGCGGTGCCAATGACTTTAGGACAAGAATTTAAAGCTTATGCCACAACAATCGGTGAGGATATTCAACGTTTGAAAAATGCTCAGGAATTATTATTAGAAATTAATATGGGCGCAACAGCAATTGGAACAAAAGTAAATGCGCCAGAAGGCTATCCAGAAATCTGTGTAAAATATTTGGCAAACGAGGTAGGAATTCCGTTGACGCTTTCGCCAGATTTGATTGAGGCAACAGTTGATACAGGAGCTTACGTTCAGATTATGGGAACTTTAAAACGTTCTGCGGTTAAGATTTCTAAAATTTGTAACGATTTGAGATTGTTAAGTTCTGGACCAAGAACAGGTTTTAATGAAATTAATCTTCCAGCGCGCCAACCAGGTTCGTCTATTATGCCAGGAAAAGTGAATCCTGTAATTCCTGAAGTTGTGAATCAGACTTGTTTTTATGTAATTGGACAAGATTTAACAGTAACAATGGCAGCAGAAGCAGGGCAATTGCAATTGAATGTAATGGAACCAGTTATTGCTTTTGCGATGTTTACTTCATTGGATTATCTTTCAAATGCAATCCAGACTTTAATCGATAAATGCATAAACGGAATTACTGCAAATGTAGATCACTGCTATAATATGGTAATGAACAGCATTGGAATTGTGACACAATTAAACCCTATTATTGGTTATGAAGAGAGCGCAAGTATTGCTGGAGAAGCTTTAAAGACAAATAAAAGCGTACATCAGATAGCAGTTTTAGAACGTAAACTAATAACGCAAGAAAAATGGGATGAAATCTATTCGTTAGAAAATTTGATCCATCCAAAATTTATTACAAAATAACATTTGGTATTATAAAAAACATTAACAAGCCGTCATTTTATCGACGGCTTTTTTTTATTTTACATTTGTTGATTTAGTAATGTAAAATCTTGAAAATAAGCTATATATTTACATATGAATTGATTATTGCTTCAAAAAATTAAAACTTCCGTATGGTAAAATTTTTAAAAAATAATTATTTTCAGAATAAATTTAAAATCTTCGGATTGTTCTTCCTTATTCAATTTAGTCTGAATGCTCAAAATGAGATTGACAGTTCTAAGATTTGTCCTCCTAAAACAATATTGGAAATCTTTAAAAAAAAGGATTCTGTATATGTTGTCAAACCCATAAAAAATAGTTTTTTCTTGATTATTCCAGCGATAGGTTCACAGCCTGCAACAGGTTTCTTTTATGGTGCAGTAGCCCAATATACTTTTAAAGGAAAAGAGAAAACAGATAAATATTCTATCGCAAATGTTGGGATAACGTATACAACAAAAAAACAATGGCTTATCAATGTCAAGAATAATATTTTGCTGAAAAATAATAATATATTTTTGAGTGGAGATTATCGTTTGTATATTTTCTCACAACCCAATTATGGTTTAGGAACAAATATTATTCCGCCTCGTCGTGAACAGCAGGACGGCTTTAGTATTGATTCTATTGCACAACCAATGGATTATAATTACCTCAAATTTCATCAATCGGTTTCTTTTCAGGTTCGTCCAAACTTTTATGTAGGTGGCGGTATCAATATTGATTGGTATTCAAGTATTGTTGATGAAAATCTTGATGTTCCCAACGGAAATCTGACATATCATTATGATTATAGCCAGAAATATGGTTTTAATGATAAAGAATATTTTTTGAACGGAATGAGCCTTAATTTGGTATATGATTCAAGAGATAATCAAGTAAATGCAAGTCACGGTTGGTTTGCCAATATTAATTATCGCTTTAATCCTGTATTGTTTGATAATCAGGATGTAAGCAATGTTTTGTATGCTGAATACCGAAATTTTATTCCAGTTTCACAAAAAGACAAAAGATATATTCTGGCACTTTGGACCTATGGGCAATTTGTTACCAAAGGGAAAGTTCCGTATTTAAATTTGCCTGCAATTGGCTGGGATCAGCGCAGTCGAAGCGGGGAAGGATATACTCAAGGATTATTTAGAGGGACAAATTTGGTTTATGCCGCTACTGAATTTAGATTCCCAATTACATGCAACCAAATGTTGAGTGGTACTGTCTTCACAAATTTTGTAACGACAAGCAATCCAGATACAGATACCAAACTTTTTCAATATATCCAGCCTGCATTCGGTTTTGGCTTGCGCGTTTTAATAGATAAAGCGACAAGAACCAATTTGATTATGGATTATGCTTGGGGGAATAATTCTAAAGGTTTTTACCTCAATGCAGGAGAAACTTTCTAATAATTTGCTTCTTTCCTAATGACTACAGAATACTTTTGTTCATAATTAAATCATAATTTTTAACTATTGTGATTTATATTTTTAAAGGCAATCCTTATTTTTGTTGTATATACAAGTTTAGATGAAGTTACTAATAGTCGAAGATGAGCCAAATCTTTTGTCGATTTTACGAAAAGGATTTGCCGAAAACAATAACGAAGTGAGTGTGGCTCTCGATGGCAAAACTGCCCTCGAGATGATTGACAATTATCATTTTGATGTTGTTGTTTTAGACGTAATGCTCCCGGATATTAACGGAATCGAAATTTGTAGAAGACTTCGTGCTAGTAAAAACTTTGTGCCAATATTGCTTTTAACCGCTTTAGGCACTTCTGAAAATATCGTGACAGGATTAAATGCAGGCGCGGATGATTATTTAGTAAAGCCTTTTAAATTTGGAGAACTTGATGCCCGAGTAAATGCTTTGAACCGAAGAGCAAATCAGGACAATGAAAAAATCGATGCCATAACAATTGGCGATTTAGAAATAAATGGAAAAGCGAAAACGGTTAAAAGAGATGGCGAAGCTATAGTTTTGACAGCCAAAGAATTTAAATTACTGTATTATTTGGCAAGAAATGCAGGCAGAATTGTTTCCCGTGACCAGATTTTAGATAATGTTTGGGATATTAATTTTGATATGAACACCAATGTTGTGGATGTTTATATCAATTATTTAAGAAAAAAGATTGACAAACCTTATAAAACCAAACTTATTCATACGATGAAAGGTTTAGGTTATGTAATACAGCCCTAGATGGATATTAGAAAACGAATTACTTTTACATATGTAGCACTTTCTACCTTTAGTACATTGCTATTGTGTATTGTTGTATTTGTCCTTTTTAGGGAAAATAACCGCTATCATTTCTTGAAAAGATTAGAAGATCGAGCAAAAATTGTGGCATCAATACATTTTCAAAATGATCCTGAGAAAATAAAATATTACAGCAATCTTAAAAAGAACGGACTAGAAGAACTTATTGAAGAAGAGGAATATGTTCTTAAAATAAACAGTGCCAATAGTTTTGAATACAATACAAAACTGAATTTGCCAAACACGTTTTATTCAACAATTTTAAGTACAGGAAAAGATTATTTTGAAATCAACAGCAAATATTATTTAGGACAAGTTTTTACTGAAAACAATCAAAAATATATTGTTATTGTAGGTGCGCGCGACAGACGCGGAAAAACGACTACTATGTATATTATTAAAATATTAGTTTTTGGTGGTATTGCATTTATTTTTCTAGCTTTCTTCTTAGGCCGATTTTTAGCTAAACGTGTTATTAATCCGGTGGCGAGAATTACAAAGGAGGTAAATCGAATAAGTGCTTCAAATCTTCATAACAGATTGCCAGAAGTCAAAAATTCAGATGAAATTTCAGATCTGACAGCCACTTTTAATGATATGCTCGACCGGTTGGAAACTTCATTTGAAATTCAAGCCAACTTTATCAACAATGCTTCGCATGAATTGAAAACACCAATTACGACTATTATTGCTGAGTCGGAAATTATGCTTTTGAAAAAAAGAAAAATTGAAGAATATGTTGAATCATTGGAAAATATATACAGCCAAGCTTCAAGATTAGGAAACCTTACTGAAAGCTTGCTCAAGTTGACACAGACAGGTTATGATGGAAAAAAACAAGTATTGGATATTGCCAGAATAGACGAATTATTACTGGATGTAAAATCAGATTTGGATAAAATTTTCCCAGATAACCGTGTTAGCATCAAGCTTAATTTTGCGCCAAAAGATTCTAATTTGCTTTTGATTCCGTGCAACAAACCACTTTTGGAATTGGCAATAAATAATATTATAACAAATGGAGTTAAATATTCTGATAACAATGAGGTATTTGTAACTCTTTCTGCGAATAAGGAATTAATAAAAATTGCAATTAATGACATTGGAATCGGAATTCCACCAGAAGATATTCCACATTTATATGAACCTTTCTTTAGAGGGAAAATTGCTACCAAATATATAGGTTATGGTTTGGGGCTTCCTTTGGCATCAAAAATCATTCGCATGCACGATGGAGAGATTCAAGTACAGTCGGAACAAAATAAAGGAACAATTGTTACCATTATTTTTAATAAATCAAAAATCAAGAAAAACAACATTAAAAATTCTAATGTTGAATCTTAGAAAATTCTAATTTTAGGTTAATACCCGTCTAATTTTCAAGGAGTTATTTTGTATGTATAAACTAAACGATTATACTTATGAAAAATATCCTTATTCCCACTACTTTAAAAGACGATACAATTTCTGCAGTTAAATCGGCAGTGAACCAAACTAAAGATTCGGCTTGTGAAATCATTTTATTGATGGTTGCTGAAACTCCAGATTCTTTTTCTTCTTCATTTTATTTGCGTGAAATGAAAACTGGACTAACTATAAGCCAAGAAGAGGTTTTAGAAACTTGCAGATATATTGTAGAACATACTCCAAACTGCAAAATTAAAGTTCACAATCAATACGGACTTTCATCTCCAATTTTTAAGCGCGTTATCGAACATTTCTCAGTGAAGTTGGTGATTTTGACTCATTCGTACAAACAAGAAACAAAGCGTATTCATCAATATTTAATTCAATTGGCTGGAAATCAAAAATGCCCAATTCTGCATCTTGGCAATGAGCGCTTAAAAGAAGATTTCACAAAAGCACTTTATATTGAAAGTAGCACTGCCAATATGCATGTGAAAGATGTACAGCAATTTTTGAATGAAAATTTCTCTTATGAGATTGTAAGTCAAGCTTCTAAGTTTGATGATGATTTTGAAAATATGGCTCCGTATTTATCTGAAGCAATTTCGAAATATGAAATCGATTTGCTGGTAGAAACCCGAAAAGGAGAAAAAATCAAATTCAAAAAGAATAAAAAAGTAAGCATCAATGAAAAATTAGGACTTCCTGTACTTTCATTGTATGAAGAGATGGCGTGATTAGTTGAATGTTGTTGGTTGAAAGTTGCTGGTTGTTAGGCATTATGCTTAATAAATAATTATAAGACTGTATTTTATATGATCTTACATTTATACAATCGTGTTTAGAAAAATTAATGCAGACCAACCAACAACATTCAACCAATAACTAGAAAACATTAATTTAAGACCGAAAATATGTTATTAAAGAAAAGAATACCAATGAAGTACGTTCTCGGCAAGATTAAAGTAGAAATAGTACTTGTATTAGCGTACACCGTTTTGTTTGAGATATTTCATCATTATTTTATCAATTTGCCTGTTGATATTCCAATAGCAATTCCAACAATGATTGGAACCATTATTTCCTTGTTATTAGCATTTAAGTCTAATCAGGCATATGATCGCTGGTGGGAAGCTCGAATTGTTTGGGGCGCAATTGTAAACGATTCAAGAACATTAATTCGTCAGGTTTTGACATTTTATAAGGATCCAGATTTTTCTGTTGAAGCAAGCGAATTCAAAGAAAATTTTGCCAAGAGACAGATTGCTTGGTGTTATAGTCTAGGGCAGGCACTTCGAAATAAAGATGCTATAACGCCACTTGAAGGTTTGATGAGTGAAGATGAGATAAGATACATTCAAAATCATCAAAACATTCCGAATGCAATTTTAATGTTGCATGCTAGAGATTTGCGAAATGCGAAAAACGAAAAGAGATTTAATAGGTATCAGCAAGTTGAAATTGATAATACTTTGTCTAGATTATGCGATGAAATGGGTAAATGTGAAAGAATCAAAAACACAATTTTCCCAACAACATATAGTATGTATATCAGATTGACATTGTGCTTGTTCATTTTATTATTGCCATTTGGCCTGACGAGTGTGTTAAGCTGGTTTGCAATTCCGTTGATTACAGCAATTGGCGCTGCTTTCTTTTTGATTGAAAGAATGGCAATCCATTTGCAAGATCCATTTGAAAACAGGCCTACAGATACTCCGGTTACAGCAATTGCAAATACAATTGAAAAGAATATAAAACAAATGCTTAACGAATACCAAAGCGAATTTGATATTCTGAAAGAATTTGATTTACAAGAAACTTCAAAAAAGGTAGAGCAAAATGCCTACTACGTTTTATAAAGTAAATTGACTTAGTTTCTCAATTTTTCCAGGCAGCGTTTTAATTAGTGGCGCTGTCTGGTTTTTATGTTTTAAAGCGAATATTTTTTCAGCAAATTTCCTAAAGTTTGAATGGATTGACGCAATTCATTTGTCCAAGGAAGACCAAAACTCAAACGCATACAATTTGAAAACTGATCTTGAAAAGAGAAAATTCTTCCCGGCGCAATGCTGATATTGTGTTTCATAGCCAAATGATAAAACGCAGCAGTATCAATTTTTTTATCCAATTCTACCCAAAGAAAAAATCCGCCTTGAGGCTGGCTCACTTTAGTCCCTGCTGGAAAAGATTCTAAAACAGTATTGATATAATTATTGCAATTTCGGTTTAAGATTTGACGAATTTTTCGGAGATGATTTTCATAACGGCCGTTTTTCAAGAAATCGCCCACAACTTCATGTGTAATAGTAGGCGAGGAGATGGTATGATACAATTTGGTTCGGAGCATTTCTTTTTTGAATTTTCCTGGTGAAACCCAACCAACGCGGTATCCAGGAGCCAATGTTTTAGAAACTGAACTGCAACACAATACAATGCCACTTTCATCATATGTTTTGCAGTTTGTTGGTCGGCTTGTGCCAAAGTACAAATCCCCGTGAATATCATCTTCAATCAACGGAACATTGTAAAAATCCATTAATCGGACAATTTCTTTTTTGTGCTCGCTTGGCATCATGCTTCCAGAAGGATTGCTGAAATTGCTCATCAAAACACAAGCTTTTACTTTGTTAGTTTTAAGTGTTTTTTTTACGGCTTCCAATTCGATTCCCGTTGTCATATTGGTCGGAAGTTCCATTACATACAAACCTAACGATCGAGCCAGTTGTAGAATTCCGAAATAAACAGGACTTTCGGTAATTATTGTATCTCCTGGTTTTGTCAATGTCAGCAAACAATCCGAAATAGCAGAAATACAACCCGGAGTGGTAATAATATCATCTTCAGTCAATGAACCGCCCCATGTAAAGGACCAGCGTGCAATTTCTTTTCGCAGATTACTGTTCCCTTGAATTTCCTCATAACTTGTTCCGCTGTTTGGCAATTGGCGCATGGCTTGAACCATTCCTTTGTTCAATTTTGCAATCGGCAATAATTCATTTGAAGGAAAACCGAGCGAAAGCATCGTAACATCTTTTACTCTCATATCGCCATAAACCAAATCAAGCAAATCTTCGCGGTCTATATTTTCAACTTTTAAAATTGGTTTGCTGGCAGAAGGTTCTGCAATATTTCTAGCCGAAATATTACTCACATAGTATCCCGATTGTGGACGCGATTCAATCAACGATCTGCTTTCAACTTCATAATATGCCTTGCTTACGGTGCTCATGCTGTAGCCTGTTTCGGCACAAACTTCCCTAATTGAGGGTAATTTGTCTCCAACATTCAAAAGGCCAGATTTTATTTGTTTTTCAATAACATCTGCAAACTGTAAATACAAGTAATTGGAACTTTTCATATTGTGATATTTATTGTTTTTTATAGGTAATATGTAATTCGCATATTTTCATTAGTGTTTGCGACTATTTTACGGTTATGCTCATTTCATAAAATAAACTGTTATGTTGCAATTTACAAAAACTGTATCTGTATTGCTATTTTATTTTTAAGAAATTTGTCTCAGAAAAAAGAAGAAATAGAAATCGTGAAAACAACAAAATATTATACAGCTGCGATTACCGCTTATACGGTCTGGGGATTTTTCAGTTTGGTCTTGAGGCCAATTCATAATTATCAGTCCTTAGATATTTTATTTTTTAGAGTTTTCAGCTGCAGTATTTTGATGCTGTTGATTGCTTTTCTTTTCAAAAGAAGCAAAATAAAAGAAACCGTGGGGAGTTTCGCTGCGCTTTCTTCTTCAGAAAAGAAGAAAGCAGTTTTGCTTAATATTAGCGGAAGCTTCTTTTTAATGGCCAATTGGTTTACTTACATATATGTTATGAATCACGTGAGCGTTAAGGCGACTTCTCTTGCATATTTAGTTTGCCCGATTTTGACCACTTTATTGGCTTATTTTCTGCTAAGTGAAAAGCTTGCCAAAACACAATGGCTTGCGGTAGGATTAAGTATTTTAGGCTGTTTGATGCTCTCTTATGCAGATATTATGGATATGTTTTTCAGCATCATTATCGGCTTGACATATGCCTCATATTTGGTAAGCCAGAGAATTAATAAAGGTTTCGATAAATTCATTGTACTGACATTTCATATTACATTGGCAGCACTAGTTTTGTTGCCTTTTTATCCAGCTTATAGTGGTCCAGTACCAACAGAGTTTAAGTTTTATTTCTGCATTGAAACGATTGCGATAGCTTTTACCATAATTCCGTTATTTCTGAATTTATATGCGCTTTCAGGGCTTCCATCTTCTACTGTCGGAATGTTATTGAATATTAATCCAATGATTGCTTTTATGTTAGCGGCATTTGTTTTCAAAGAGAAAATAAGCACTTTGCAGATTGCAGCTTATAGCATCATTTTTATAGCGGTGTTAGTTTTTAATTCACATCATATTTTTGCGATAAGACAAAAATATATCCTGTCGTCTAAAGATTCTCAATAGTTGGTTTTGCATTTTTTATTGGTTTAGAAAGTAAAATTACGAGAATCTTAACAGGGTTTTAAAACAGGAATGATTATTTTTCATTCCTGTTTTTTTATGCAGTAAATTTAATATTAGCCACAGATTACACTGATTAAAAGGATTAAATTGTTTTGTGCAAAAAAACAGCCACGAATTAAACAAATTTTCACAAATTTCTTTTTTTATTAAGCACTTGCCTTAAATAAATCTAATTCGTGAAAATTTGTGTGTAATTCGTTGCTAAAAAAAATCCTTTTAATCAGTGTAATCTGTGGCAAAAAACTAAACAAACCGAATCCTATAATTTTATGAAAGCTGCCAAACTTCAAGCCTTTACTCCGTTATTTTATTTAGTGTGGTCTGATGATCTTTTGACTCAGAAAGAATTTTCGACACTAAAAGAATTCATAAATTCCTTAAACGTTTTATCTTTAGAAGAAAAACAATATTTGCTTTCAAAAGTTGATATTTCAAATCCGCCTTCGCGAAATGAACTTACACAATGGAAATTGGATATTGAAAAAAGTATTCAAGATAAATCATCTATCAAGTCAATTTTTGATATTGCAAAAGCACTTTCTGGCAGTGATTTGGATTTAACCCCAATAGAATCAGATTTTACAAAATTGGAGAATGATCTTGGAATTTTAGGCGAAGAAGCGCTTCAGAATTTCAAAACAAAAGCCGATTCGTTTACAGCAAATTCGCAGACAACAAACAATTTTGATATTCAAAAAATAACTGAATTGTTGGATGGAAAAGAAGCGCCAATCATAAAAAGAGTAAAATCAATTATTTCAAGACCTGAATTTGCTTATGAAACTTCTACAGATATTAATGTTTTCCGCCAAACAGTTTACAATTGGTGTAAAATTCTAGCCGAGGAAAATCTTGGAAATATGGCCTATCCAAAAGAATATGGGGGAGGAGGAAATGTCGAGGATTATTTTGCGATTATGGAAACGTTGAGTTATCATGATTTAAGTTTGGTAATCAAATTTGGCGTTCAATTCGGGCTTTGGGGAATGAGCGTTCAGTCTCTTGGAACCGAAAAACATTATGCTAAATATTTAAAAGATATAGGTTCTTTAAAACTTCCAGGCTGTTTTGCAATGACCGAAACGCATCATGGATCAAATGTAAAAGGTTTAGAAACGACGGCAACTTATAATCACAGCGATCAGACTTTTACGATTCATACTCCAAATAAAAACGCGCAAAAAGAGTACATTGGCAACGCGGCCGTTCATGGCCAAATGGCAACTGTTTTTGCTAAATTAATTATTGATGATCATGATTACGGCGTAAATGCATTTGTGGTGCCGTTGCGTGATACAAACGGAAATACGGTAAAAGGCGTTACAATTGGTGATTGTGGTCATAAAATGGGTTTGAACGGCGTTGATAACGGAACTATTAGTTTTGATAATGTTGTGATTCCGAAGGATAATATGTTGGATCGTTTTGCTTCTGTAAATGAAAAAGGCGAATTTGAAAGCCCGATTCCGAGTGACAACCGTCGCTTTTTTACCATGTTAGGAACTCTGGTAGGAGGAAGAATCGGAATTCCGAGATCAGCTTTGGCGGCGGCGAAATCTGGATTGACAATTGCCATTCGCTACAGCGATCAAAGAAGACAATTCGGGCCAGAAGGTGGATCTGAAGTTCCGATTTTAAATTACAGAATGCATCAACGAAGATTATTGCCAAATTTAGCGAAGACTTATGCCGTTCATTTTGCGCTTCAATATCTTACGAATAGATTTTTGAATAGAACTGAAGCCGAAATGCAGGAAATAGAAGCTTTGGCAGCAGGATTAAAATCCTATTCAACTTGGAGTACAGGAGACATTTTGCAAGAATGCCGTGAAGCTTGTGGCGGAAAAGGATATTTATCTGAAAATCGAATCGACGCTTTAAAAAATGATACTGAAATTTACACCACTTTTGAAGGTGATAATACGGTTTTAATGCAGTTGGTTGCCAAAAATAGATTATCTGAATTCAGAAA
The DNA here is from genome assembly GCF_000425445.1 of Flavobacterium denitrificans DSM 15936. Taxonomy (GTDB): domain Bacteria; phylum Bacteroidota; class Bacteroidia; order Flavobacteriales; family Flavobacteriaceae; genus Flavobacterium; species Flavobacterium denitrificans. The sequence continues at coordinate 650,695 of NZ_KE384377.1, forward strand.
ATCTTTTGGAGAAATGGGATCGCTTGGCATCATCAATTATGTTTATGAAAATGCCAAAACGGCTTTATCAGAGAAAAACCCAATTGCAACAAGAAGAACTGAAGATGAACATTTATTGGATTCAGAATTCCATCATCAAGCTTTTATTCATAGAGAAAAAACAATTTTGGCTTCGGCGGCGCGACGTATCAAAAAATTAGTTGACGGCGGATTAGAAGCTTATGATGCTTTTAATGTTGTACAGCATCAAATGATTGATGTGGCGCAAGCTTATTTGGAACGAATTGTTTTGGAGCAATTCCAAGAAGCTTTAAAAACAATTAAAGATGAAAATTCAAAAGTGATATTAACCAAATTGTACCAGTTATTTGCGCTTTCACAGCTAGAAAAAAACAAAGCTTGGTATCTTGAAGACGGTTATATGGAAGCAGTGAAAACCAAAGCCATCCGAAAAATAGTCAATCAATTATGCTGGGATATTCGCCCAGACGCCGTTGCGCTTGTGAATGCTTTTGATATTCCAGAAAGTTGTTTAGCTGCACCAATTGCAACATTATAATTTTTTTTGCCACGACCCGAGCGATAGCGAACAGGCGAAGCAATTCACGAATTTCCACGAATTATAATTATTTAAGATAGCGTAGAAATTAGTGAAAATTCGTGTAATTCGTGGCAAATAAAAAAACTTAGCACCTTAGCATCTTAGTATCTCAGAAACTAATTTCATTATATTTGCTTTTCTAAAAACTATCGACCACCACCTTGAAAAACCTTTTACTGTTTTGTGCTTTTTTGCTCAGCTTTCCAACATTTGCTTTGGATAGCGAAGATATTATTTTGGATAAATTAAATGATGCGTTAAAAAACAAACAGCATTACGTTAAGCTCAAAGAAGAGCGAATTTTAAACTTCAAGAAAATAAAATCGGAAAGTTTAACGCCAGAACAAGAATACAATTACAATAAAACATTATATCTCGAGTATCAGAAATTCAATTCAGATTCGGCGATTCGTTATGTGAAAAAGAATGTTCATATAGCAGGGACGCTTCAAAATAAAGAACTTCTAAATTTGGCTCAATTGGAATTAGTTACGCTTTATTCTTCTTCGGGGAAATATCGCGAGTCTGAAGCGATCTTAAAAAGTATCAATAAGAAAGCCCTGCCTTCTAATTTGTTGCCAAATTATTACATCTCATATCGAGAATTTTTTGAGCATTATGCCGCCAACAGTTATAACGAAGAATACCGTCAGCAAATTGCAAAATATCGCGATTCGCTTTTAATGGTTTTAAAACCAAATACTTTAGACTATCAAATCAATAGGATTACGCAAGACATCTTTTTAAAAAAATATGTCAACACCGAAAAACAGTTAAAAGCTTTATTGAAAGTTACTAAAGAAGAAAATCCGCAATATGCGATGATTACTTATCTTTTGGCAAAAATATACGAAGCAACAGACAATCTTGAACTTAGAAAAATATATTATGCACTTTCTGCCACATCAGATTTAAAAAATGCGAATAAAGACAATGCTTCGTTGCAGGAATTAGCATCTGTTTTTTATGAAATTGGTGATGTTGATATGGCATATAAGCTCACGCAATCTGCAATTGAAGATGCACTTTACTGCAATGTACAGTTTAGGACGCTTTTAATGTCTGAGGTATATTCGATCATTAACACTGTTTATTTGGAAAAAGAAGCCAAGCGAAAAACTGAATTGCAGGTTTATTTACTGTGTATTAGTTTGTTGTCGCTTTTTTTGGTTGTTGCGATAATTTATGTTTACAAACAAATGAAAAAGGTTTCCAGAATTCGAGGAGAATTGTATGAAACCAGTCAGAAATTAGCCGAATTAAACAAAGACATAACAGAAACCAACGAACAACTTCAAGAAAGAAATTCGCAATTATCTGAATCTAATCACGTTAAGGAGGAATATATAGCTCATTTTTTCAGTCTTTGTTCGACTTATATCAACAAGCTAGAGAATTATAGGATTATTTTAAACAAAAAAGCAACTGCCAAACAGTTTGACGAGATTTATAAAATGCTCAAATCTACGACTTTAGTGGATAATGAATTGGAAGAGTTGTATAAAAACTTCGATATTATCTTTTTGAATTTGTATCCAACCTTTGTAAAGGATTTTAATGCGTTGCTAATTCCGGAAGAGCAAATTGTTTTAAAACAGAATGAATTGCTGAATACTGAGTTAAGAATTTTTGCTTTAATCCGACTTGGAATTACAGACAGTATTAAGATAGCGGCATTTCTTCGTTATTCTTTAAGTACAATTTACAATTACAGAACCAGAGCTAGAAATAAAGCGGCAGTTTCCCGAAATGATTTCGAAGAAATGGTCATGAAAATAGGTTTAATTACTTTGAAATCATAAAGAAAAATTTTAAAAGCACTACTTTTTTTAGTGCTTTTTTTTGTTTATTAAATTGATAATCAATGTTTTGATTTTTTAATTCACTACTTTTTTTCGCTTAAAAATGTAACTTGTACGATAACGTTTTAGTTTTACAATATTAATAAAAGGTACAACTGACCACTAGTACTTTGTATGTAAATTGAATGCTTAAATAAATAATAATAGTTATGTTTAAAAACGTTAAAACAATCGTTGTTTTAGTTTTATTGAGTTCATTCGGATTGAATGCACAAAATAAAGTTCCGGTTTATCTTGATGATAAAAAGCCAATTGATGAGCGTGTAGAAGATGCGCTTAAAAGAATGACAACCGACGAAAAAATTGCCATGATTCATGCGCAGTCAAAATTTAGTTCGCCAGGTGTAAAACGTCTTGGAATTCCAGAAAACTGGATGACCGATGGACCACACGGAATCCGTACCGAAGTAAAATGGGACGAATGGGATCAAGCCGGTTGGACAAACGACTCTTGTATTGCTTTTCCAGCGCTTACGGCACTTTCTGCAACTTGGAACAAAGAATTGGCTTCTTTATACGGTAAATCTATTGGAGAAGAAGCACGTTACCGTAATAAAAATGTACTATTAGGACCTGGAGTCAATATTTATAGAAGCCCATTAAACGGAAGAAACTTCGAATATATGGGAGAAGATCCGTTTTTGACTTCAAAAATGGTTGTTCCTTATATCAAAGGAGTTCAATCAAATGGCGTTGCGGCTTGCGTAAAGCACTTCGCATTAAACAATCAAGAAACAAACAGGAATACTGTAAATGTTGTAGTTGATGATCGTGCTTTATACGAAATCTATCTTCCGGCTTTTAAAGCGGCTGTGCAAGAAGGTGATGCGTGGGCGATTATGGGAGCTTACAACAAATACAAAGGACAGCAATGCTGCCACAATGAATATTTGTTAAACGATATTCTTCGTAAAGAATGGGGTTTCAAAGGCGTTGTCGTTTCAGACTGGGGCGGTGTTCATGATACAAAACAAGCTATTTATAATGGTCTAGATATGGAATTCGGTTCTTGGACAAACGGACTTTCTTGGGGTACGAGCAATGCTTATGATAATTATTATTTAGCAAAACCTTATTCAGAAATGATTAAAAAAGGGGAAGTTGGAACTAAAGAATTAGACGAAAAAGTACGTCGTATTTTGCGTTTGGCTTTCTTGACGACAATGGATAAAAATCGTCCTTTCGGTTCTTTTGGAACACAAGAACACGCTGATGCAGGTCGTAAAATTGCTGAAGAAGGAATTGTATTATTGCAAAACAACAATAATATTTTGCCAATCAACCTTTCTAAAACTAAGAAAATTGCGGTTATTGGAGAAAATGCAATCAAAATGATGACCGTTGGTGGAGGAAGTTCTTCTTTAAAAGCGAGATACGAAATTACCCCTCTTGAAGGATTAAAGAAAAAAATCGGAAATCAAGCTGAAATTGTTTACGCTCGTGGTTACGTTGGAGATCCAACAAGCAATTATAATGGAGTTGTAGCCAAAGTAAGTTTAGAAGAAAAACGTTCACCTGCTGAATTGACCGCTGAAGCTTTAAAAGTAGCTAAAGATGCTGATATTGTTCTTTTTATTGGAGGTTTGAACAAAAGCCCTAATCAAGATGATGAAGGACACGATCGTAAAGGATTGGAACTTTCTTATGGACAAAATGAATTAATCAGCCAATTGGCGAAAGTAAATAAAAACATTGTTTTCATTAATATTTCTGGAAATGCTGTGTCAATGCCTTGGATTAAAGAAGTTCCAGGAGTTGTTCAAGGATGGTTTCTAGGAACTGAGGCAGGAAATGCTTTGGCAAATGTTTTAGTTGGAGATGTGAATCCGTCAGGAAAATTGACTTTCACTTTCCCAGTAAAATTAACAGATAATGGAGCGCACGCTTTAGGACAATTTCCAGGTGGAGATGAGGTTGTTTACAACGAAGGAATTTATGTTGGATACCGTTGGGCTGACAAACAAAAAATCAAATCTTTATTCCCTTTCGGACATGGATTAAGCTACACCACTTTTGCTTATGGAAAAGTTACTGCTGACAAAAAACAAATGGGAGCAGGAGACAAAATTACATTCTCAGTTTCTGTAAAAAATACTGGAAGCCGTGAAGGATCAGAAACTGTACAGCTTTATATCAGCGATTTAAAATCTTCTCTTCCACGTCCGATAAAAGAATTAAAAGGTTTTGAAAAAGTTTCGCTAAAAGCAGGAGAAGAGAAAACAGTAACTTTTACTGTTGACAAAACTGCTTTGAGTTTCTTTGATGATAAAAAACACGACTGGGTTGCTGAACCAGGAGCTTTTGAAGCTTTAATTGGTGCATCTTCAACAGATATTAAATCTAAAGTGGGCTTTTCACTTCAATAATTTCATTATTTCTAAATTGGTTGGTTTGTAAAGCTGCAAGTGTAAAAATTTGCAGCTTTGCTTTTAGTAATTTTACCATTAAGACATTAAGATTCATTAAGAATGCTTTATTTTCTTATTGTTTTAGATGCTAACATTCATTAAGTCAAACTTAACTTTCTTAATATCTTTATGGTTGAAAAAAAATAAATGACATGAAAAAAATTATACTTCTAGTATTCGCTTTAATTTTAATTCAAAATCTATCGGCACAAAGTTTAAATAAAATGCAATGGTTTAATGAACCTGAAAAATGGGAAATTAAAAGCAATGCGTTAATTATGAATGTAACGCCAAACAGTGATTACTGGCGAATTTCGCATTACGGTTTTACGGTTGATGATGCGCCTTTTTACTATGCAACTTACGGTGGTGAGTTTGAGGCCAAAGTAAAAATTACAGGAAATTACATCGCTCGTTTTGACCAAATGGGATTGATGATTCGTGTAGACGAAAAAAACTACATTAAAACCGGAGTCGAATTTGTTGACGGAAAATTCAACATCAGCACTGTAGTGACGCATGAAAAAAGCGATTGGAGTGTAACCACACTTGAAAAAGCGCCACCATTTATCTGGATAAAAGCCGTTAGAAGGTTAGATGCTGTTGAAGTTTTTTATTCTTTTGATGATAAAAACTACATCATGACCAGAAATGCGCCACTGCAAGACAACACGCCGGTTATGGTTGGATTAATGGCCGCTTCGCCAGACGGAAATGGTTTTGAAGCTAAATTTGAAAATTTCACAGTTAAACATCTTCCAGACCAAAGAAGATTAGAATGGTTGAAAAATCACTAATAATAATTGTGAATTGTAAATTATCAATTATTAATTAAATTCACCATTAACAGTTTATAATTAACCATTATATGAATGATATTCAACCAAAAAAACATTACGAAATCCTTGACGGATTACGTGGAGTTGCTGCAATATTAGTTGTAGCTTTTCATATTTTTGAAACTTTCGCAGGCGGAAACCGTTTTAAGCAAATTATCAATCACGGTTATTTAGCCGTTGATTTCTTTTTTCTTTTATCTGGATTTGTAGTTGCTTATGCCTATGATGATCGTTGGGGAAAAATGACACAATGGGAATTTTACAAACGCCGATTAATTCGTTTGCAGCCCATGGTGATTATGGGGATGATTATAGGCGCCTTATTTTATTATTTTCAAGCTTCAGACATATTATTTCCAATGATTGCAGATATGGAAGTATGGAAAGTAATTCTGACCATGATAATCGGATTTACATTATTGCCAATTCCGCCTTCTTTGGAAATTAGAGGCTGGGGAGAAATGCATCCTTTAGACGGTCCGGCATGGTCGCTTTTTTTTGAATATATTGCAAATATCTTGTACGCCCTAATCTTTCGCAAATTTTCGAAAAAAGTATTGTCAGTTTTTGTACTGCTATTTGCCGGACTGCTAATTAATTATCTTGTTTTTGGGCCAAAAGGTGATGTGATAGGCGGGTGGTCTTTAAACTTGGAGCAAATGAACATTGGTTTTACCCGATTATTATACCCGTTTTTTGCCGGTATGTTGCTTTGTCGTTTAGGAAAATTGATTCATTTAAAAGGCGCTTTCTGGATTTGCAGTATTTTGATTACTGTTGTTTTGGCTCTTCCAAGATTTGGAGACGAAAACAGTTTATGGATGAACGGATTATATGAATCATTCTGTATCATTTTAGTTTTCCCATTAATCGTTGCAATTGGAGCCGGCGGACAGATCAAAAGTGCTTTTTCAGCTAAGATTTGTAAACTATTGGGTGATATCTCATATCCAATTTATATTACTCATTATCCATTGATTTATTGGTACACGGCTTGGGTCGTTAACAATAAAATTTCTTTAGAAGACGGTTTCCTTCCTGGAATTGCACTTTTGTTAGCAAGTATTGTTTTAGCATTCGTATGTTTAAAATTATACGATGAGCCGGTTAGAAAGTGGCTTGTAAATAAATTTCAGAGAAAAGGTTCTGAGGTTGTAAGAAGCTAAGGTGCTAAGGAAAAAACTTTGTCACTTTGAATCTTCGCAACTTTGCACCTTTTAAAAACATTGAATTTCTAAATTTTGTTAGTTTTAGAATTGAAAAAAGGGATGAAATATTTAAAATTTCATCCCTTTTCTATTTTTAAACAAAGTTCAGAGTAAAACCTTTGTCCCTTTGTAACTTTGTCTCTTTGTAGCTAAAAAAATTATTCCAAAACCAATTGTCCTAAAGCTTCTTTGCTGAAACCTTTCAATTGATCTAATTTTCCTTCTTTGATTTTTGCGACCCAATTTGGATCAGATAAAAGAGGTCTTCCAACAGCAACCAAATCAAAATCACCTCTATCGAAACGTCTGTTTAATTCTTCTAAAGAAGTCGGCTCAGAACTTTCACCCGCAAAAGCGCCAAAGAAATCACTTGAAAGTCCAACAGAACCTACAGTAATAGTTGGAGCTCCAGTCACTTTTTTAGCCCATCCAGCAAAATTCAAATCAGAACCTTCAAATTCAGGTTCCCAGAATCTGCGTTGTGAAGCATGTATAATATCAACTCCAGCATCAACAAGCGGTGTAAGCCAAGCTTCTAATTCTTGTGGATTTTTAGCCAATTTATAATTGTAATCAGAAGGTTTGAATTGAGAAAAACGCATGATAACTGCGAAATCATTCCCAACTTGTTTTCTTACTTCTTTAACAACTTCAATGGCAAAACAATTACGTTCTGGCAATGTTTTTCCGCCGTAAATATCTTCACGTAAATTTGTTTCCGCTCTAAAGAATTGGTCAATTAAATAACCATGAGCGCCGTGAATTTCGATCGTATCAAAACCAAGTCTTTTTGCATCAGCTGCCGCTTTTCCAAAAGCCAAAATTGTATTCTCAATATCTTTCTCAGTCATTGTAATTCCATTTCTGAAATCAGGACGATTTAATCCAGACGGACCTTCAAATGGAACAGGAGGAACCCAACCAGAATGGTGATTATCCATAATTCCCATATGCCAGATTTGTGGCCCCATTTTCCCGCCAGCAGCATGAACTTCGTCAATCACTTTTTTCCAGCCATTTAAAGAAGATTCTCCATAAAAATGAGGAACATTTGCATCGTTTGATGATGAAGGTCTGTCAATTACAGTTCCTTCAGATAAAATTAAACCAACTTCGCCTTCAGCTCTTTTTTGGTAGTAAGCTGCGACATCATCAGTTGGAACTCCATTTGGAGAAAAAGAGCGCGTCATTGGCGCCATTACGATTCGGTTTTTCAGATTCAACGATTTTAAGTTAAATTCCGAAAACAGGTTGTTTGTACTCATAGTAATTTTACAAATTAGATTGAATTAATTTACTAAGTGCTTCAAAGGCACCTTCGTTGCGTTTATAATAAGTCCATTGTCCAACACGTTTGGCTTCGATAAAACCAGCACGTTGCAAAATAGACAAGTATTCAGATACTGTAGATTGTGTCAAACCAGCTTTAGCCTGAATTTGTCCCACGCAAACTCCGTGTTCAAATCCGCCATGTTCCAGTTGACCTGGAAAGTTGATTTCAGGTTCTTTCAGCCATTCCAGCATTTGCAGTCTGGACTTGTTTGACAGTGCTTTAAAGATTTCTATATTTTCCATGACGCAAATATATCGACTTTTCCCGATATACCAATTTAAAGAAAAATATTTAGGATTTTTTTATGATGGAGAAGAGGAAATGACGAAGAATTTACTAAAGAAAAATTATATTTGCTTATGTATTAATCTCGCAAAGATGCGGAGTCGCAAAGTCTTTTTAAGCTTTATGAGTTGCTTGCCTCAGTAAAAGCCGGAAGCAAGTCAAAAATAACTTTGCGACTCCGCGTCTTTGCGAGATTAAAAAATTCCCCAAAACAAATAAACTTAATCCATTATGAAAAAAACATTACTCATTTTAGGCTTCTTATGTTGTGCAATCACCAGTTCAAAAGCACAAGTTGTAGGTGTCGATGTCGGCGATATTGCTCCAGAAATTGAACTTCCAGATACAAAAGGAAATGTCGTTTCGCTTTCGTCATTTAGAGGCGCTTTAGTGTTAGTTGACTTTTGGGCTTCATGGTGCGGACCATGCATCAAAGAACAACCGGCTTTATTGAAACTGCATAATGCTTATCCAGAAAAACTATTTATTTATGGCGTTTCTATGGACACAAAAAAGCCTTTGTGGACAGGCGCAATTGCAAAAGGAAAATTGCCTTGGACAAACGTAAGCGACTTAAAATATTGGAGTTCGCCAGTTGTAAGCGCGTACATGCTACAATCTGTTCCATTAAACTTTTTAATTGATAAAAATGGAATTATTTTAGCTAAAAATATTCACGGAAAAGCTCTAGAAGATATGGTTAACAGCTTGTTGACTAAGTAGTTTTTTGTTTCAAGTTTCAAGTTTAACCGCAAAGAGCGCATAGATTTACGCAAAGCACGCAAGGAAAATTAAACTTTGCGACTCTGCGACTTTGCGAGATTATTTCGTCAGCTTAAAAAAAAAACTTATCGAACCTTTGCGTAAATCTATGCGCTCTTTGCGGTTAAATTCACAAAGCAAATCAACCTGAAACCTGAAACAAAGAAAAACCTGAAACAAAAAAAAAGTCCATTTTAATGGACTTTTTTAAATTATTCGTTTTCTGTATTTGCCTTTTTGACGCCTCCAAAGCTTGTTTTCATCATTTCCCTAATTTGAAACTGCGATTTGTTTCGTGTAACATTTTTCCATTCGTCAAAATTATAAATATGGATTTTATCGGCATACGGATTTGTTACAAAGAAAAGTCTTGATATAGAGAATTTATAATATTTTAATTCATGCGAAATGTGGCGATCGGGAACGACAATAAGAATCGTATCCCAATCCAGAAAATTTTTTGGAACGTCCTCTCTTTCAGTTAATCCAAGAGAATCAAAAAAGGCAACTATCTTTTGATCATTAATCTTATCGATCTTTTCATCGATACGCTTAATGGTGCTCAGAAGCTTTTTTTCATCTTTAATAACACTCATAAAATCTTTGTTTTTTAAATTTTTATATAAAATTACACCAAAAGAAAATTATTTTATAAAGTAAAGCCAATAGAATGATTCTAAATTTTGTTACTCATTTTTGATGGGGTATACAAGGATAATAGTTTATGTTTTTGATAAAATACTATTAAAAAATATACCTTCAAAAAGCTAATTTTATATTTTCTAATTTTTACCAAAACAGTTTTATGAGAAATTCTTGTCTTAAAAAAGTCTTTTCAATTTATTTTTTTTTGATTTCAGTTTTGGCTTTTGCCCAAAGCAAATCGGATAGAGAATTGATTTTGATAGATAAAGATTGGCGATTTTCCTTTGGACATTTATATGACACTGATAAAGACTTTGGTCATGCTACAGGATATTTCTCTTATTTAACAAAAACAGGTTTCGGAGATGGTCCGGCGGCCAAAGATTTTGATGACCGCGCCTGGAGAAAACTTGATTTGCCTCATGATTGGGCGGTCGAACAATCTTTTAGCGAAAACGCCAGTTTCAGTCACGGATTTAAGACAGCCGGAAAAGGTTTTCCAGAAAAAAACATTGGTTGGTATAGAAAGAAAATCAATATTCCAGACGCTGACAAGGGAAAGATAATCTCTTTAAAATTTGATGGTGTTTTCAGAAATTCAAAAGTGTTTTTCAACGGTTATTATCTCGGAACAGAGGAAAGCGGTTACAATGGATTTGAATATGATGTAACAGCTTATGTAAATTACGGTGGAGAAAATATGATCGTTGTTCGTGCCGATACTTCAATGGAAGAAGGCTGGTTTTATGAAGGCGCAGGGATTTACAGGCATGTTTATCTGCTGAAAACAAATCCAATTCATGTTGCTTTGAATGGCACTTATGTAAAGTCTGAATTGAAAAATAGTGATGCAGTAATTTCAACCGAAGTTTCAATAGAAAATAAAGGAAATTACAAAGGCACTATTGAAGTAGTTCAGACGATTTTTGATGCTTCGAATAAACAAATTACATCAGTTTCAGAAAATATTTTGGCTCCTGAATTTTATAAAACAACAAATTTTACTTCAAAATTAAATGTCAAAAACCCGATTCTATGGGATATTGATGCACCAAACTTATACCGTTTGGTTACTGAATTAAAGCAGAACGGAAAAACAATTGACCGTTACGAAACGCCTTTCGGAATTAGAACAATAAAATTTGATGCCGAAAAAGGCTTTTTTCTGAATGGAAAAGCGTTAAAATTAAAAGGAACCAATAATCATCAAGATCATGCTGGAATTGGAACTGCTTTGCCAGATGAAATTCAGTATTACAGAATTAAAAAGTTGAAAGAAATGGGTTCAAACGCTTATCGTTGTTCGCATCACCCTCCAACTCCCGAATTACTGAAAGCTTGTGATGAATTGGGAATGCTTGTAATTGATGAAACTCGATTAATGGGAATTAACGATTATCATTTGAATGATTTGGAACGGATGATGAAGCGTGATCGAAATCACCCAAGTATTATTTGTTGGTCGGTTGGAAATGAAGAATGGAATATCGAAGGTAATATTGTCGGCGAACGCATTACTAATGTGATGCAGGATTTTGCAAAAAGCATTGATGATACAAGACCTGTGACAGTTGGGATCAGCAGTGGATTTAGAAGTGGTATTTCATCTGTAGTGGAGATGATGGGCTACAATTATCTTGGAAATGGAGATATTGACGCGCACCGAAATGAATTCAAGCAACAGCCGGGAATGGGAACAGAGGAAGGTTCAACTTTCACCACGCGAGGGGTGTATTTTACAGATGATGCTAAACATTATAAAAGTGCTTATGATCAAAAGCCTAGACCGACTTTTTATAGCATCGAAGAAGGTTGGAAGTTTTATGCTGAAAGATCTTATTTGGCCGGAATGTTTATATGGACTGGTTTTGATTACCGCGGAGAACCAACACCTTATGGTTGGCCGTCAGTGACTTCGTATTTTGGTATGATGGATGTTTGTGGCTTCCCGAAAGACAATGTTTTTTATTTAAAATCTTGGTGGGGAACAGAGCCAGTTTTGCATTTATTGCCACATTGGAACTGGGCTGGATTAGAAGGAAAAGAAATTGATGTTTGGGCGTATTCTAACTGCGATGAAGTTGAACTTTTTTTGAACAAAAAGAGTTTAGGGAAAAAGAAAATGCATAAAAACAGCCATTTAGAATGGAAAGTAAATTATGCGACAGGAACTTTGGAAGCAATTGGATATAAAAACGGCAAAAAAGTGTTGACGGATATTCAAAAAACAACTGGAAAAGCAGAAAACGTCAAATTGTCTTTGGATAAAGAAAATGTTGTGAAAGGGAATGTTTCGGTTATAACGGTTGAAACTACGGATAAAAATGGCTTGCATGTTCCGACTTCTAATGATGAAATAGCATTTTCAATAAAAGGCGGAAAAATTTTAGGTGTAGGAAACGGTGATCCAACTTCTTTAGAAAAGGATCAGTTTATAGATGAGATGGAATTGGTGTCAATTACAAATTTTCAGGAACAAAAAGGAAAAACTGCTGTTTTGCCACAGCAATTGTCAAATTACCCTGAAAACGATTGGAAAATAGCTTTTAAAGACCGTGATTATAAAAATCAGGCATCATCTTATATTTATCGCGGTGAATTTGAACTGAAAAATATTTCGGTCTCAAATATTGTGAGCTTCTTTTACAAGAAAATTGGAATTGAATCGGTCGTTTTTGTAAACGGAAACAAGGTAAATGCAAGCTCTGAAGATCCTCAAAAATACATTCTGAATACTTCTCTCTTAAAAGAAGGAAAAAATACAATTCATATTGCTGCAACGCCATTGCAAAAAATTAAAGATTGGGATGTAATGAATACAGATCCCGGAATTATTCAGGTCATAACACCAGCAGAATCTTGGAAAAGAAAGCTTTTTAATGGCTACGCCCAAATTATAATCCAAAAAGAAGATAATGCCAAAGAAGTTATTTTATCCGCTTCCGCAAAAGAAGTAAAAGCAGCAAGTTTAAAATTAAAATAATTTCATTCAGATTTTGCAGATTTAAGCAGATTGGTAAAGATTTTATTTTCACAATATAAAAAATAAAAATCTGCTTAAATCTGCAAAATCTGCGTGCAAAAAAAACTTTGCGTCTTCGCGACTTTGCGAGATTCTTTCACTCAACTAAAAAAAAAAATAGCTCCCGATAGCTATCGGGATTGCGCTCTTTGCGGTTAAACCTGATCCCAAAGCCTCGGGAGAAACCTGAAACCTGAAACAAAATAAACTAAAATAATATTGTTTGATTTTCATAACTTTGCAAAATGAATAATCAGGCACAAAATATTAATAATTGCGATTTTACTTCAGATTTACAGCTGAAGGGGTTTAAAGTTTATCAAATAAATGGAGATCAAAGCAAGATTCCTGTTTACAGCCGTAGGGATTTTTATAAAATCTGCATCAATACGAGTAGAAGTATCATACAATACGCTGACCGTGGAATAGAAACAGACGGTACGATTTTGTTTTTCGGCAATCCAATTATTCCATATTCATGGGAAACCATTTCAGGAGAGTATGAGGGATATGCTTGTGTTTTTACAGAAGAATTCTTGAAATCAAAGGAGCGTTCAGAAGCTCTTCAAGAATCACCTTTGTTTAAAATAGGAGGTACGCCAATCTTTTCTTTAACCGCAGAACAAAAGGTTTTTATAGATTCATTGTTTCAAAAAATGATTCAGGAATATGAAACAGATTATGCTTTTAAAGACGATTTAATGCGCAATTATATCAATTTGATTTTGCACGAATCAATGAAGATGCAGCCTTCGGAGAATTTCTTTAAACCAAAAAATGCATCTTCTAGAATTACATCTTTGTTCTTGGAATTACTAGAAAGACAATTTCCGATTGAAACAAAAGATCAGCCACTTTTATTAAAAACGCCTCAGGATTATGCACAAAGCCTTGCTGTACACGTAAATCACTTAAATCGCTCGGTTAAAGAAGTTACAGGAAAGCCTACGACTTCGCATATCACAGAAAGAATTATCAACGAAGCAAAAGCATTATTACAGCATACAGATTGGAGTATTTCTGACATTGGTTATTCTTTAGGATTTGAATATCCGAGCTACTTTAATAATTATTTTAAAAGACTTACAGGAACGGTTCCAAAATCGTTGAGAATGTAAATTGTTTCATTTTCATAATTTTTTGTTTGAATATTGTTATTTCTGGACTTTAGTATTGTACTACATTTGTCCCAGATTAATAAACAAATCATTTATCGGTTTTTAAAGACTAAAAAACACTTCATAAAAGCGAGGTCCCAGCTTTACGGTTTAGTTTTAAATGCTTGATATAAAATAATATAAAATTTTAAAGAATGAATTAACTCAAAATCTCTTTTAGAGATTGGCCGTTCTGATTTTGCTATCGAAAGATAGTTTACGATAACTTTTAAAATAAATTATTAACCTAAAAACAACTAAATTATGTCGACACAATACACCACAGTGACCGAAGAAGGAAAAGTTCCAAATACTTATATGACAGGTGAAGTGTCATATAAAAAACAAACCAGCGAAATTCATCCTGAAAATACGACTATTAAAGAAGTTTCATTTGAGCCAAGCGCAAGAAGCAACTGGCACAGCAATGTTAGTCTTCAAATGCTGATTGCTACAGGCGGAACTGGTTATTATCAAGAAAGAGGAAGCGAAATTAGAATGCTTCAAAAAGATGAAGTAGTTACGATCTTGCCAGGCATCGAACACTGGTACGGCGCAACTCCGTTTAATAAATTTTCTTACATCGCAATTATCACAGAAATTGATAAAGGCTTTGGAACTTGGCTTGAAAAAGTTACGGATGAAGAATATTTTTCTTTTCAAAGGGCTTGATTTTTTTAGTTACTAAGGTTCTAAGCTTCTTAGCATTTTTTTATACAGATTTTGGAATGATTTATTTTGATATGAAAGAGAAAATATTTTTGTAACTTTCATATTATCAATTTGATATGAAATAAATCGGTTTAAATCTGCCAAATCTGCGAGAAACTTTTCCATAGTTCCAAAACCTGAAACCTGAAACTTCAAACAAAAACAACAAAAAACAAATTATGGAAACAAAAGACATTAAAGCTTTTGGTACAGAAGCTGCCGAAGCACCATTAAAAACATTAGATATTAAAAGAAGAGCGGTACAAGCTCATGATGTAGAAATTGAAATTTTATATTGTGGTATTTGCCATTCTGATTTGCATTCTGCTAGAAATGAATGGCACGGAACAATGTACCCAATTGTGCCCGGACATGAAATTGTAGGGCGCGTGACTAAAGTTGGAGACCACGTTAAAAACTTCAAAGTAGGGCAATTAGCGGGAGTTGGCTGTATGGTTGATTCATGCAGAGAATGTGATCATTGCAAAAACGATTTGGAGCAATATTGTGACGAAGGAAGCATATTGACATTCAATTCGCCAGACAAACATTTAGGAGGACATACTTTTGGAGGTTATTCTCAAAGCATTGTAGTGGATGAAAATTATGTATTGCATATTTCTGATAAACTTGATTTAGCTGGAGTTGCTCCATTACTTTGCGCTGGAATTACAACATATTCTCCATTAAAACATTGGAAAGTTGGTCCTGGCCAAAAAGTTGGAATCGTTGGAATTGGCGGTTTAGGGCATATGGGAATCAAATTGGCAAAAGCTATGGGTGCTCATGTGGTGGTATTTACAACTTCTTTGTCAAAATTTGAAGCAGCAAAAGAGCTTGGCGCTGATGAAGTGGTTTTATCTACAGATCCGGAGCAAATGGCAAAACATTCAAAAAGCCTCAACTTTATTTTAGACTGCGTTTCGGCGGAACATAATATCGATTCTTACTTGAATTTATTAAAAGTTGACGGAACGCTAACGCTTGTTGGCGCACCAATGGAACCGCTGCCAGTAACATCATTCAGCCTTTTGTTAGGAAGAAGAAGTTTTGCAGGTTCAGCTATCGGCGGAATTGCTGAAACTCAAGAAATGCTTGATTTCTGTGCTGAACATAACATTACTGCAGACATCGAGTTAATTGGTGTAAACGAAGTAAACGACGCTTACGAAAGATTGCTTAAAGGAGACATCAAATATCGTTTTGTAATTGATATGGCTTCTTTGAAGTAAATATCAAAGTTACAAAGTTACAAAGTTACAAAGTTACAAAGTTACAAAGTTACAAAGTTACAAAGTTACAAAGTTACAAAGTTACAAAGGTTCAAAGCAACAAAGGAAAAAACTTTGTCCCTTTGTCTCTCTGAATCTTTGCCCCTTAAAAAAAAACAAACCCCTCAAGCAATTCAACTCTTGAGGGGTTTTTAGCAAAGATTTGGGGTTCTTAGATGCTCACTTAACTTAGTATCTCAGAATCTCAGAATCTTAGCGTTTAAAATAAATAATAACCAATTAAATTTATTTTACTTTTTTAATCTTAGCACCTTAAAAGATTACTTTTTATCTAAATTTTGTTTCAGCATTTTAGCATGTTCTAAATGTGCTGTTAGACCTGCAATATTGTTTGATGCCCATTGTTTCACATCTTCGTCAGTGGCGTCTTTAGAGGCTTTTTCAAGTTTGTCAATTGCTTTTTCGTGACCGTCGATCATCATATCAGCAAATTTTTTATCAAAATCAACACCTGATTTTTCATTTAATTTATTGTATTCGTCTTGACCTTCTTCAGTTAAAGAAGTTGGTAGCGTAAAGTTTTTGGCTTTCGCCAAAGCACTAACTTCAGAAGCCGATTTTGTATGTTCATCAACCAGCATTTTTCCGAATTTTTTCACTTCAGGATTTGTGCTTTTTTGCTGCGCCAATTTTCCAATTTCAATTTCTGCCAGATTAATTTCCGCCTGATCTACCAAAAATTCAGAATCATCTTCTTTGCTGTCAATAGAATCAAATTTGGCTTCATTAGCATCTTCCGCAACTTCTTTTGGATCTTCTTGCTTCGTTTCATTTTTGCAAGATTGAAGGAATAAAATAATAAGTCCTGCTCCTAAAATTGCTTTTCCGGCTAATAGTATCTTTTTCATGATTTTATAGTTTAAAGGTTATGATGTAAAATTATTCAGGAAGTTACAGGAATGTCTTACAGGATTATGAGAGATTGTTATATGATTTGAATCAATAAGAATAGAATGAGGTTTTCCGTAAAATTAATTTGAGATTAATTATAATATTTGTTTTGCACCTCCCCACAATATGAAGTGCATTTGCTTTTATGTTTATAAACCTCAAAAAAATAATTCTACTAAATGAAAAAAATAACTTTCTTTTTGCTGCTGTTAACTGGTATTACTTACGCACAAATTGGTGAAGGCCAAAAGTTTTGCTCAGGAACAGAAGATGGAAGCTATTTTCCGCTTTCTTATGAGTTTAAGAAAAAAATACTTTGGGCCGATACATTTTATTGGGAAACTAAATTAGGTACTAAGAATATAAATGGAATGTTATATACAGCAATCAAACAAGAATGGAAAAGCAATGATGTAGCTATATTATACCTGCGAGAAAAAAATGGTGTGATTTATCAATATGATCAATTAATCAAAAAGGAATATATTCGATTTGATAAAAAGTTCAAAGTAAACCAGATATGGTCAGTTGATCAGAATACGAAGTACAAAATCATAACTTATAATGGCGAACTAAAAACACCTTATTGTCATTATACTAATTTATTAGTAATAGAAGCAATAGTTAATTATGGTCATTTTAATTTTTATTATTTAAAAGGGCAAGGTTACATAGGCGCAACAAAAGATGGAAAATTGATTTCCTGTTTGACACCAGAATGGTAATGAATTAAATTTCAAAATCTATTTTTAAATCCCAATTCTAAAAGAGTTGGGATTTTTTTTGCTCGCAATTTTTTAGACTTTACGACTTTACGACTTTTGACTTTTGACTTTCGACTTTTGACTTTCGACTTTTGACTTTTGACTTTTGACTTTTGACTTTCGACTTTATGACTTTCGACTTTATGACTTTATGACTTTCGACTCAAATTATGAAAGTTAATCCAAAAATTATATAACAGAAAAATCCTGCTTTTCGAGGAACTTTGGAATACCATACATCTTAAATCATTAACCTTAAAGTTTAAAGTCATGCCAGATCCTAGAATAAAGAATGAAAAGCAATATGAGGCATTGGTAAAAAAAGGCTACAGCAAAGAGAAATCAGCTAGAATTGCTAATACGCCAGATGCAGGAGAAAAAGGAGGAAAAGCAAAGCCTTATGAAGAATGGACTAAAGATGAATTGCTAAAACAAGCCGTCAAAGTTGGAATAAAAGGACGTTCGTATATGAATAAAAAAGCTTTGATAAATTCTTTAAGAAACAATTAAAATTAGAAATCCATGCCTGTAAAAATCGCACAACAAAAACTTATGAATCAATTGATCAAGTCGCCACAAACGGTTCTTGAAAAATTGGATTTGGTTTATGTGAGCAATCAAAAATTGTCAATCGAGAGATGTGCAGGCGAAGATGGATTTATTTATAAAAAGAACGGACGCTGTATTAAGCAAAAAAGCGAATTAAAACGTTTCAACAGTTTGGTTTTGCCCCCTGCATGGGTAAATGTCAGAATCTCTGATTTAGCAAACGGGCATTTGCAGGCTGTTGGATTAGATGTCAAAAATAGAAAGCAATACCGTTATCATCCAAAATGGAATCAGATCAGGAATCAAACAAAGTTTTACAAGATTGCCGAATTTGGACAAAAACTGCCTTCAATACGAAAAAGGGTTGACGAAGATTTAGAAGAGAAGGAGTGGTCTAAAAATAAGGTTATAGCACTTGTAATTAGATTAATGGAGGAAACGCACATTCGGATTGGAAACGAAAAGTATGCAAAAGACAATAAATCTTACGGACTTTCGACTTTGCGAAAGCGACACATCAACATCAATAAAAATTCACTCCGATTTGAATTCGTCGGAAAAAAAGGAAAGCAACATACGATTACAACTCGAAATAAACAATTGATAAAGTTAGTTAGTCGTTGCGAGGAAATTCCGGGTTGGGAAGTTTTTAAATATTACGACAATAATGGTGAACGAAAAGTTTTGGATAGCCATATGGTCAATGAGTATCTGCATCAGATTTCGGGCGAATATTTCAGCGCTAAAGATTTTAGAACCTGGGGAGCATCGATAGTTTTTTTTGAAAATTTGATGGAAATTGGAATTTCGACTGACGAAAAAGAAATCAAAAAAAACATTGTGAAAGCGTATGACGCCACAGCAGAGGCACTCGGAAATACGCGTAATGTGTGCAAAAACTATTATGTTCATCCGCTGTTGGTTTCGACTTATGAAGATGGTTCGATTCAACAGTATTTCGACAAAGTGAAAAAAAGCCGAAGCACCAGAAAGTACTTTTCAAGATCAGAAAGTGCTTTTGCAGAATTGATCGAAAAATTTCAGGTAAATTTATTGTAATCAATGATTTATTAAGTTATAAATAAAATATTTAGAGTTAATGCATCTCTTATAAAAGCATGAAATTTGAGAAACAAACAAATCGTTATTAACTAAAAATCAATTATTATGTTACGTTGGACAGTCATATTTATTATTCTGGCAATAGTTGCGGGAATATTTGGTTTTGGCGGAATTGCCGCTGGAGCCGCTAGTATAGCAAAAGTTTTATTTTTTATATTCTTGGTATTATTTATCATTTCGTTAATCAGCGGAAGAAGAAGTGTTTAAACTGAGCATCTCAGTAAAAAAGAACAAATCAAAAACGACACATCTACTTCGGTAAATGTGTCGTTTTACCTTTTAAAACAATAAATTATGGGAACAAAAAGCGGTGCTTATCAAGATGTTTATATTAAAAGAGAAAATGAAATGGTAAGCTTAAAAAAAGATGTTACAGATTTTTGTGAAAAGTACATCAAGCCTGTGCATCCTGAAAATTGGGATTGGTCTATTCGCGATTTCGAGAATCCTGAGAACGACCCAACAATAGCGGAAGCGAGAGCCATTGCAAATGTGGTTTATCATGATCTGATGGACAGTAATCAGACCGAAGTCGATTTGTCGACAATGAATAATGTTGAAGCCATTAAAGCCTATTTGAATCCAAACAGCAAATACGAAAAGTTTAATACAGAAGAATTTGCTTTTGCCTTAAAAGTAGAACTTGAGCACGGAAGAGTGAGAGATGTAAACGTTACCAACAATCATCCTTTTTTGACAGCAATGATTGCCTTGGCGCACATGACAGAAAGTTTGACTTATTACAAGCGATTGAAAGTCATGGAAGCTGAAGGCGAAATTTATGAAATTATGAGAAAAATCGAAAGTTCAGAAACTGGAAATGAAGAATGGTATAAAGAATTAGGCAAAGCCGAAATGGAATTGACTGAAGCCAAAAACGGATTAATAGAACGTTTACAGAAAATGGATGATATTCCAACTTTAGAAAAAATCGGAGATTGAATTAAATTTATAGCTCTAATTTACCACCTAAAATATAAATACCGTTAAGAACATTTTGCTCTTAACGGTTTCTTTTTGGTTCTCAAAAAAGTTAAAATCTTCTTGGATCTGTGTCTGTATAATTTTCATTGTCATCTTCTTCTTGAACATCATCCTCAATGTAAGTTGAGTCTTCATCGTCATCTTCGTCATCATCATCTTCATCATCTTCATCATCTTCGTCATCTTCGTCATCTTCGTCAATGTCTTCTAAATCATCTTCCGTTTCGTTGAAGTCGTTTTCAAAAGTATCTGCAGGATTGTCGAATTCGTCGTTTTCTTCGTCGTCATCTTCATCCAAATAATCATCCTCGTTTTCCAATTCCACTTCATAAACATCGTCATTGTTGTCTTCTAAATCTCTGTCGTTATGAAAATCATCATTCAAATCATCTAAATCATCATCATAACCTATTGCATCTTGTTCTGGATTTGGTTTGTTTGGATTGAAACCATTTCTCACCGTATAGCCACGATCGGCAGTTTCTTCGATGCTGTTGTCGGTTTCTTTTTGATCATTTAATTCATAAAGCTCTTCGTTCATTACAGTATTTCTGTCAAAAGCATTTTGATTTCTAGGATCTTTATTAAAAGTGCTGTTTCTATTATCTAAAGTATTCATGATATCGAGTTTTTAAGTTTATAAATACAAATCTAACCCCGAAATCGGGAGTATTCTTTATAGGATTTTTTGTGTCAATTGTATAATTAACAGATGTTTAGAATGAAATTTAATTTAAAAATGCTATAACTTTTCTCGAACCTCCGGTGCTAATTTTATAATCTATTAATCATAAAAAAAATTACCATGAAAACGACGGATAAAAAAAATACTACTTCGGTGAAACGAGGAGTTACAAAGCCAAAATCAAACGCAGCAGCAGGTTTGACTGAATTATTTGAAGAAAGCCTAAAAGATTTGTATTGGGCAGAAAAAGCTTTGACTAAAGCATTGCCAGTAATGGCAAAAAATGCAACTTCTGAGGAATTGATTGCAGCAATCAATAATCATTTAGTTGAAACTGAAGAACATGTTTCGCGTTTAGAAAAAGTTTTTGAGCTTATTGGCAAAAAACCAACAGCAAAAAAATGTGATGCAATGGAAGGTTTGATTGAAGAAGGGAAAGGGATTTTGGAAGAAACTGAAATTGGCGTAGTTCGTGATGCTGGAATTATTGCTGCAAGCCAGAAAATCGAACATTATGAAATCGCTACTTATGGAACGTTGAGACAATTTGCAGAAACTCTTGGTTTGGAAGAAGCTGCAACACTCTTAGAACAAACACTCGACGAAGAAAAAGGAGCTGATAAAATATTGACTGAAGTTGCTGTAAACGCTGTAAATCTTGAAGCTGCCGAAGCAGAATAAGATTAAAAGATTAAGACATAAAGTGCAGTTTTACGACTGCACTTTTTTTTAAGAACTAAAAAATGAAATTATGCCCGAAGGGCCATCGATATTAATCTTAAAGGAAGAAGTACAGCATTTTGCCGGCCAAAAAGTGATTGAAATTTCGGGAAACAGCAGTATTGATTTACAACGTTTAAAAGACAAAAAAATCTTGTCATTCAAAACCTGGGGGAAACATTTTTTAATTTGTTTTGAAGATTTTACTGTCAAAATTCATATGCTGATGTTTGGAACTTATCGCATTAATGAACAAAAAGAAACGACGCCCAGATTGCATTTGCAATTTTCAAACGGTGAAATCAATTTCTATACTTGTTCCATCAAAATTTTAGAAGGTGCCGTAAGTCAATATTATGATTGGGGCGAAGACGTTCTAAACGAAAATTGGAATCCCAAAAAAGCCAAAGAAAGCTTGGATAAAATTCCGAATGAAATGATCTGTGATGCAATTCTGGATCAAAATATATTTTCGGGAGTTGGAAATATCATCAAAAATGAGGTTCTGTATCGCTGTTTTATTCACCCGGAATCATTGGTTGGAAAAATTCCGTCTGAAAAAATTACCGAAATTATCTCAGAATGTTCTATTTACAGTTTTGAATTTTTGTATTGGAAAAAGAAATTCGAATTAAAGAAACATTGGCTTGCTTATACAAAAAAGACTTGCCTGCGCTGTAATCTGCCTTTATTAAAAAAACCGACGGGAAAAAAGAACCGTCGAAGTTTTTTCTGTACTAATGCAACAACTTCATGTATGAAAAGCGATATTTTAATAGGATGCTCGAGTTTTAACAATCGATTTTGGAAAGGTGTTTTTTATCCTGAAAACCTGCCTACTTCAAAATGGTTCGATTTTTATTGCCAACATTTCAGCACGTATGAGTTTAATGGAAGTTTTTATAAATTTCCAACGATTAGAGTTTTTGAAAATTGGTACAATAAAGCTCCAGATAATTTTTTGTTTTCTGTAAAAGCCCCCAAAGAAATTACGCATATTAAAACTTTTATAGATTGCGAAGTTTTATTGTCTGATTTCTATAAATGCTGTAACGAAGGTTTTAAGGAGAAATTAGCATGCGTTTTATTTCAGTTTCCGCCAAGTTATTCTTTTACTTCTGAAAGACTGATTCATATTGTCAAAAATCTTGATTTGAGTTTTAAAAATGTCATTGAGTTTCGGCATGGAAGTTGGTGGAATCATGAGGTATGGAATTCTTTTTTAGAAAACAATATAACGTTTTGCAGTGTAAGCCATCCAAAACTTCCTCGAACTATTTTTACAGAATTTCCTCTACTTTACATTCGGTTTCATGGTGTTCCAAAAATGTTTTATTCAAGTTATTCTTTTGATGAATTATTTCAGATAAAAAGAGAAATCGCCTTAGAAACGGGATTTGTTTATTTTAATAATACGGCCAGCGATGCCGGAATTTTAGACGCTTTAGAGATGAAGCGGATTTTTGCATAACTGCAAATTTCACAGAGATTTGCGCATAGCACTCAAAGCTAATAAACCTTGATGAACTTAACGAAATCCTTGTGAATTTTGAGGCTAAATTTAAATCACTGTAATTGCAGATTCCCTTCAATTCCGTCATCCATAGTTTTTCCGGTTACAAGGGCGGCGGTCATTTTTGCAATCGCAGCTATTTTGCCGTGTTTGTTATTCCAGTAGTAACCATCTTCTGGAACTACTTTTATGACGCTTAAATTAGGATCGTCTATACCGCCCGGCATCCAAACTTTTACAATAGGATCGTACAAAGCTTCGATCGTTTTTCTATCATACAATATCGTTGCAGATCCGTGCAGGGTAAGAAATTTATCGTGCGGTTCTGCAAAAAATATTTCGACAATTGGGTTCATTGTAATTTCAGCGTTTTGACTGCTGTTACGGTCAGATAAAAACCAAAGATTGCCCAAATCATCAATTTTTTGAACAGACATTGGTCGTGATTGCAAACGCTCATTTTTGTACGTGCAAAACATGCAGGTTTTTATGTTTCCTGCGAGTTCTTGTATTTTGTTTATCGCTAATTCTTCGATAAGATTTTTATGATCTCCCATGACTTATTAATTTTGATAAATTGATCTTATATTGTTGACTTACTTTAACTTGAGTAAGCATATACAAAGTTGTGATTTTTGAAATGGAAAGAATTA
The DNA here is from genome assembly GCF_000425445.1 of Flavobacterium denitrificans DSM 15936. Taxonomy (GTDB): domain Bacteria; phylum Bacteroidota; class Bacteroidia; order Flavobacteriales; family Flavobacteriaceae; genus Flavobacterium; species Flavobacterium denitrificans. Next base: position 674,701 of record NZ_KE384377.1, read on the forward strand.
TAGAATTATATTTTTTAATTGTCAGATTTCAATTTGCTGTTTTGTGAGAATTTATATTGATTTTAACAATCATAATTTATTTTTTTTATCTTTACAAAAAATAGATTAACCCATTCTGCATGAACGAATTATTAATTTTTTATACTGATGATGACGAAGACGATTTGAGCATTTTTGCAGACGCCGTCGAATTATTATCCAAAGAGGTAACGCTTCAGACTTATTCTGGCGGAGAAAAGCTACTAAATGCAATTGCGCATTCGCCTCCTAAGCCTTATTTGATTTTCTTAGATCTAAATATGCCGGGAAAAAATGGATTTGATGTCTTAACAGAACTCAAAGGGTCTAAAGAAAATAATGATATTCCGATTATCATTTTTTCAACTTCAAATGAGCCAAGCATTATCGAGAAATGCATTGCATTAGGCGCGAATTTTTTTATTACAAAACCGGTTTTGATGAAAGATATCGTACAAGCTATCGAATATTCCTTATCCATAAATTGGAAAGAATTTATTCCAGACCGAAAGACATTTGTCTATAAATTATAATCTCAGCATTTTTGACAAAAAGAAATACCAGATTTATTTTTAAATGAATCTGGTATTTTTTTTATAATTCAGGGAGAAAAATCTTGAATGTAGCGCCGTTTCCTTTTTTGCTTTGAGCTTTGATGACTCCTTTATGATTTTCTACGATTTTTTTCACAATTGCGAGCCCAATTCCAGTACCTAAAAATTCGGTTTCTGTGTTCAGTCTTTGAAAAACTTCAAAAATGCGCTCTTTGTATTCATCTTCAAAACCAATTCCGTTGTCCGAAATTCGTAAGCAGAAATAAATTTTATCGGGATAATCGACCTTAAAATTCAATTTGCTTCCCAAAACTCTTCTCGCTTTTACCTGAATGTGCGGCGGAACATCTTTACGCGAAAACTTCAAAGCATTTCCAATTAAATTATGAAGCAATTGTCTGAATTGAAAAGGCATTACAGTGCCTTCGCCAAGAGGATGGAGTTCGATAACAGCATTTTTTTCTTCAATGCGGTCAGAAAAATCCATAATGACTTCTTCAGCAATTTCATCTAAATTGGTTTTTACAAAAGTTCTGTCGGCCGAATTAGTCCTGGAATAAGTAAGTAGATCTTGTATCAGTGCCTGCATTCTTTTGGCCGAAAATTCAATACGTTCTAGATACGTTTTGGCTTTAGCCGAAATATTCTGTTCATCGAGATCAGTCAAACGACTTGCAAAAGTTTGAATTTTTCTGAGTGGTTCCTGCAAATCGTGACTTGAAATGTATGCAAAAGACTGAAGTTCAATATTCATGTTGATCAAATCTTTGTTTTTGCTTTCCAATTCTTCAGTACGTTGTAAAACTTGTTTTTCAAGTAAAGTGGTCGAATCTTTTTGCTCTTGAATATCGGTACTTGTGCCTACCCACATCTGAATTTTTCCATCAGCATCTTTTTGTGCAATCGCGTGACTAGAATACCATCTGTATTTTCCATCATGACGAAGAAATCGATGTTCAAATAAAAAGTCATTACCAGTTTTTATTGCTTCCATCCAGCGATTAATGTTCTCCTCGCGATCATCAGGATGAACAATTTGAAGCCATCCATTCTGATTAATATTGATTTTTGAAAGACCAGAGAAATTATAAACAGATTGATTAAAGTAATTCATATTTCCCATTGCATCACTGGTCCAAACAAACTGCTGAATAGAGTCGGCAAGGAGTCTGAACCTTTGCTCACTTTTCATTAAAATTTCCTGATTGTTTTTCTCATCTGTAATATCCATTACGATTCCGAGCATTTTGGTAGGATTTTTTAAATCATCAAAAAACAATTTGCCATGAACTCTAATCCACGAAATAGAATTGTCGGGCTTTAAAATTCGGGCTTCGTATCTGTAAATAGTAGTTTTTAATGCTTTAGCATAAGCTTTTTGGATTACAGGAGTATCCTCAGGAATAATTTGACTTAAAATCTGTGCACGAGTTACGTTCTTGTTTTTTTCAAGACCAAAAAGCATCAACATATTATCAGAGTAAATTAATTCCTGTGTGACGACATTTAAATCCCAGGTTACGATTTCTGCAATTTCAGAAGCAAGTCGTACTCTTTCTTCTGCATCTTCCACTTTTTTTCGAGCTTCTACTTTATCTGTTACATCGATGACATTAATCATCACGGCCGAAATTTCTCCGGTAGTTTCGTACAAGGGGGTATATTGATAATCCAGATAAAATTTTTGAAGTTTGCCTTTGATGTCAATATAAGCAATTGCTTCATTTTCACTAACAATTTTTCCTTTGGTTAATACATCATCAAGCAGTTGTGGATATTTTTGATCTAATAATTCGGGAAAAACTTCAAAAGCGGGTTTGCCAATCGTTTCGCTTTCTTTTTTTTGCCAAATATCATTTAGCATTGCCGTGTTGGCTAATTCTATAATATAATCTTTTCCTTTATAAATGGTCATGGCCATTGGTGACTGCATCACTAAATTTCTAAAAGCTTTTTCTTGCTCTGCCAAAAGATGTTTAGTCCTTACAGATTCTGTAACTTCATACCCAACAACAATAACACCGGATACTTTGTTACTTTCTTCTCTTAATGGATGAAAAACTATATTAAAATAACATTCTTCTTGTCGCCCATATCGATTAATGATGACTGGCAATTCATCAGTAAAAAACGGAACTCCCTCTTCATAAACTTTCGAAATCAGCGGATACACAGCATCTCTAGTTTCAGGTACCGATTCAAATACGGGTCTGTTGAGCGTTTCTTCTTCGGTTTTGTCTACAATTTGGTAATAGGTGTCGTTTGCTAATTCAACAATTAAGTCCTTTCCTTTAAGTATTGCGATTCCAAGCGGGACTTGTTTTACAATATTTTTGAACCGTTTTTCACTTTCTTCAATGGCAGTTCGAGCATTAACTTGAAGTGTCACATCGTTTGCAATAGCTACAATTCCGGAAATTGTTCCATCGGGTTCTTTCAAAGCTTCATAAACCACATTGATAAATGTATTGACTACTTTGCCATTTCGGGTTAGTTTTACTGGAAGTTCATTTGCCGTAAAACGTTCGCCAGTCAGGTATACTTTCATTAAAAGTTCTTCTAAGCCTGCGCCAGAAGCTTCTGGAATAGCTTCAAAAATGGGTTTGTTTAAAACTTCATGTTCTTTGCGTTCCCAGATTTCAAGCATCAGTTTGTTGGCGATTTCGACAACAAAATTTTTTCCTCTAAAAATGCACATTGCATTTGGAGTCTGAAGTATATTATTGCGGTAGCGTTCATTGCTTTCTTCTAGTTCTTTGCAAATCTTCACCTTTTCAGTAGTTTCGGTACAAACTACCAGAACGCCTGAAATTTTTCCGTCATCGTTCATAACTGGGCTATAGCTGAAAGTCCAATAAACATCTTCTAGGCTTCCGTTTCTATAAATTGGGACTAATTGATCTTCGTGCCAAGTAGGCTCTCCATCATTCAAAACTTGGTCAATTAACGGACCAATGAAATCCCAAATTTCTGGCCAATATTCTGCACCTTTTTGCCCTAAAATATCCGGATGTTTTCCTTCTTTTCCTAAACTTGGGCGATAGGCATCATTATAAAAACAAATATGTTCTGGTCCCCAAAACAAAAACATGGGAAATTTTGAGTGCAAAAGGATGCCTAAAGTGGTACGAAGGCTTTGAGGCCAAGTTTCGACCGCCCCAAGAGAGGTTTTGCTCCAATCTTTGGCGCGGGTCAGAGCCCCCATTTCACCTCCATTTGAAAGAAAATCGTAATTCGTATTTTTCATTTAAAATTCCTTTTGCTGAGTTGAAAAATAAATTTTATGTAATAAATATAGTTATATATTGTATTCGATCTTTGATAAAAAAATAAAATTAATAAAAAATTTCAGGAATAGAATTCGGGTTTTTTGAATGAGCTAATTTTTAAATCTATAGAGTTAATTTTATTTGCTAGGTATGATGAAATTTGACTTACACAGATTGTTGAAATTGTATTCAAATTTTAAATCATGAAAAAAGAACAAAAACACGAAACCGACTATATACAGAAATATCAGGATGAAGGCTACATCGCAAATTTTTTATTTGACAATGGCTGTTTGATTGATACTGATTCAAAATATGCGTACCAACCAGATGAAATTTATATTGTAGCGCATCACAGATATGAGGGCATGAGCAATCCAGACGATATGTCTATATTGTATGTTATTGAAACAAAAGACCACATAAAAGGAACACATTTATTAGGATACGGTCCGATGGCTGATTTGGATGAAGCCGAGTTTTTTAAAGAAATTCCGAAAAAGAATTACTCTAAAAACGCCGATATCAGCGAACTTACATAAGAGAAAATAAATAGGTATTTTTATTTTGCTGAGGAGCAGTTGTTCCGGATTAAATCCGGGGCAGCTGTTTTTTCTTTTTAGAGTTGCAAAGTTACAAAGTGACAGAGTTGCAAAGTTTTTTTTACTAGCCTATTATTCCATTTTCTAAATTAATTATTTTAGAAGAGAACATTGTCACTATGTCGCTTTGTTGCTTTGTCACTTTCAAATAAAAATTATGAAATATCTGACTGAAATTGTATAAGGGTTTGATTTGCAATTAGTACGAAATTTGGCTTATACAAAATGAGAAAACAAATGACTCATTTTTTTAAGACTAACAGATAGTAATTGCTTCTATAAAAAAATCAAACTAAAATGAAAAAACTTTACTTAAATAATGGCGAATTTGATACTGTTTTTAATGATCTTAAAGATAGTTTTGATGGCAAGTTGAGCGCCAAAAACAATGAATATAATTTAGATATTCAATCAAAATGGACAAAAGGCTCTATCAAAGGAACTCGTTTTGATGATAAGATTTTGTTTATGCATTTTGATTTAGTATTTCATCAAGATGTAAGTTTGAGCATTGAAGCATTTCAGTCGGCGCCGGTGTTTTTTGTTTATTGTGAAAACGGAAATGTGAGCCACAGTTTTGGAGTAAATGGAGAAAAGAAAATTTTGAGAAAAAATCAGTCAGCTGTTTTAAATAATTCGTCTGTAATTAATAGTGTTTTGTATTTCGAAAGCCACAAACGTATTCAGTTTACTTTATTAGGAATGCCAACGGTTGAAAACAAAAATGCAACATTAGTTTCACGAGTGAAGCAAAATTTTACAAATGATTCTGGAAACTATATTTACATCGGAAAAGAGAATACAAAAATTTCGCAAAAAATCCAGCAATTCAAAACAATGCCAGAAAAAGGTATTGTTGGAACGATTCTTAAAAAAAGCATTTTGAACCATATTGTGGAAATTGAAGTAGAACAGCATGATTTTAATTACTTAAAAACATTTGACCCTATTGTTGATATCGCAGTAAAACAGATTAATGAAATCAAAAGGATTTCGACTGTGATTTTTTCAGATGCACTTGCGTCTGTCAAACTTTTCAGAGCCAAACATCATTGGTCATTTAAACTTTACAACCAAAAATTAGCTAGCTGATAAGCAACATATATTTTGTCTTAAGATTCTAAGGCACTGAGATTCTGAGATTCTGAGTTTTTTAAACCTAGTATCTCAGAGTTTTTTTTTAAGATGATAAGATTTTGAGATTCGAAGACGCTAAGTTTTTTTAGCTTAGAATCTTAGCATCTCAGAAACTTGGATCACTCTTTTTCATAGTAAATTATAAAATATACCATTAGTAAATTAAGGCAAAGAGAAATACTGTTGGTGATTATTATGGGAAGATCATTTTTTAAAATTCCGTAAATAATCCAAATCAAGATTCCAAAAGTGAGAATGCCGAAAGTTTTAAGTGAAATATCTTTTACTTTTTTAGTTTTCCAAACTTTTAAAATCTGCGGAATTGTCGAAAAAGTGATACAAGCCCCCGCAAAAAGTCCGATGATGTCTATGAAATTCATAGTTCCCTGTTTTTTTGATTTGATTAACCTCTTGCTGAGCGAAGTTGAAGGATAGCGCACGCCAATCAAGATAATTTATATTAAATACTCCGATCCTTCAATTTCGCTCGAGAGGGCATAAAAAAGGTTTTACGGTGTGTCATCCCACCATTTCACCACCATTAATATGAATAAACTGGCCAGTAATGTAACTGCTGTCTTCACAGGCAAGAAATACATAAGCAGGAGCAACTTCAGATGGCTGTCCAGCTCTCCCCATCGGATTGTCCTTTCCGAAATCTGAAAGCTTGTCAAAACTTGCTACAATCAAAGGCGTCCAAATGGGGCCAGGCGCAACGCCGTTAACTCTAATCTTTCGCTTGGCAAGCATCGTCGATAATGATTTTGTAAAACTGACAATCGCACCTTTTGTACTCGCATAATCGGCCAAATGCTCACTGCCTCGATATGCCGTTACAGAGCTGGTGTTGATAATAGTGTCGTTTTCGTTCAGCTGTGGCAAAACCGCTTTTGTTATATAGAAATACGGATAAATATTCGTTTCAAAAGTCGTGCGAAGTTGTGCGGCAGTAATTTTCTCTAATTCATTTTTTGGGAATTGAACTGCTGCATTATTGACCAAAACATTTATTTTTTTGAATGTGGCGATACATTTTTTTACTGCGCTTTTGCAAAATTTTTCATCTTTCAGATCTCCGCTTATTAAGAGGCATTGCTGTCCTTCTTTTTCAATTAATTCTTTTGTCGCTAGTGCGTCTTTATCTTCTTTCAAATATACAATGGCAATATTAGCGCCTTCTCTGGCAAAATGAACTGCCACACTGCGGCCTATACCGCTGTCGCCTCCCGTTATAAAAGCAACTTTGCCTATAAGTTTACCGCTTCCAGCATAGTTCTCGCGAATAATTTCAGGTTCCGGACGCATTAAATATTCGTTTCCAGGAAGTTCTTGTTTTTGTTCAGGAAATGTTTTTCTCTTTTCCATAATTATTTCATTTAAAGCAATTTGTTTCTAATTTAATTCGTTTTTAATAACTGCTTTAACTGAAATAATTTTAAGATTATCTCAAAAAAAAATTCTGGACTTTTTATGTTGAAACATGGGAATTATGTAACGAATTTGATTTGTGATGAAATGGTTTTTTAACTTTTCTTTATAAATTTGAACGTTTGTGCAGTTACTGTTTAAAATAGGATCAGATGTTTTAAATGCTTTTGTACAAAGACTTTTTTTAAGACCCAAACCATATTAATTAATTTAACGCTTTTACTCCCAAATAGCATGGTATTAATTGTAGACGATATAAAGGCAAATATTATTGCCTTAAAAAAAACATTAGAGCTGCATAATATTGATGTCGATACTGCTGAATCTGGGGAAGAAGCGCTGAGGAAAATTTTAAAAACAAATTACTGCCTCATTATTATGGATGTTCAAATGCCAGGACTTGATGGCTTTGAAGTAGTAAAAATCCTTTCAGGAAATAAGCGTACAAAAGATATCCCTGTTATATTTCTTTCAGCCCTTAATATTGAAAAAAAATATATTTTTAAAGGTTATGAAACTGGCGCTGTGGAATATATTACAAAACCAGTAGACACAGATTTGCTGATGCTGAAGGTTAAAACATTCATCAAAATTTACGAACAGCAAAATGAATTAAAAGGAATTAAAGACCTTCTTTCAAAAGAAATAAAAATAAGAAAAGAAGCGCAAGATAATCTTGAAATCAAAATTGCCGAAAGAACCAAGGAATTGGTTTTGAAAAATGAAGAATTAGAAATGAAAAACCACGAACTGCAACAATTTGCATGGGTGGTTTCGCATGATTTGAACGAACCAATACGAAAAATTCAAATCTTTATAAAAATCATTAAAGATCTTTATTTGACTACAGACGCAAAAGCAATTGATTATGTTGATCGAACAATTAAATCAGCTGAAAGGATGCAGACTTTGATTACAGATCTCTTGGCTTATTCTAGATTATCAGCGCAGGTAAAACCTGAAACTACAGATCTTAATGTGGTTTTGCAAGAAGTACTTTCGGATTTTGATTATTTGATTGACCGAAAAAATGCAACAGTAAAAACTTCTGAACTTCCTACAATAGACAGTATTCCAAGCCAGTTGCGACAGGTTTTTCAAAATTTGATTGGAAATGCAATTAAATTCTCGGGTGCAAACGAACCGCCTTTAATCGAAATTACTTCCGAATTGATTGCTGATAAATCATTTGATAGTCCAACTTCTCCGGATGGAAAGTATTGCCGCATTATTGTAAAAGATAACGGAATTGGTTTTGACGAAATTTATTTGGATCGAATATTCATTATTTTCCAAAGTTTGAATGACCGTCAGACTTACGAAGGAACAGGAATCGGATTGGCGATTGCTAAAAAAATCATCGAAAAACACAACGGGTTAATCACAGCAAAAAGTCAGGTAGGAAAGGGGGCAAGTTTTATTATTGTACTGCCTTTAAAATACGAGTAAAATACAATTTATATCTATGAAGAATAACTTTAAGAAAAATCTGTTAATCAGTTCTTTAGTATCATTGTTAGTACTAACTATTAGTTCTGTAGCATCATTTATCAGCATTAAAAGTTTGCTGAATAGTAATTTTTGGGTAAACCATACACAAGAAGTTATTTATAATTTGAATGAGGGTTCTTCAATTATTATAGAAGCGCAAACTAGTATGCGTGGTTATCTTATTACTGGTGATGAGCAGTTTACAGAGCGATATAATGATGCTGAAGCAAAATCAAATATTTATTTTGAAAAACTCGACGAGCTTACAATTGATAATTCTTTTCAACAAAAACAATTAGGCGAGCTCAGAAAAATGCGAGTTAATTTTTTTAAATACTTAAATAATCAGATAGTTAAGAAACGTTTGGATAAAGAAACACTTGTATTTGATCTAAACGTAGGCAGGCATATGATGAATGAAATGCGTGCGCTTACTAAAAGAATTGAGAACACAGAACAAAAACTACTAGCAGAACGTTCGGCTAATTCAGAACGCTATGGCACTTATAGTTTAATATTGATTGTCGTGGCCTTTTTTATTGCTTTTATAATTTCAATTGTTTTCTTGATCCGAATTTTAAAGGATTACAATGAGCGTACCCTATTGCAAAATGAATTGGAGAAAAAAGACATTGAAACGGCTCAAAGAATCGAAGCAATCAGTACGATTGCTACTAATATCTCAAACGGAAATTATGATATTCGTGTAGACGATAAAAAAGCAGATGCGCTTGGAAGCGTAGGCGAATCATTGAATACAATGGGTTTCAATCTGAAAAATTCTTTCGATTTGTTATCACAAAAAGAATGGCTACAAACAGGTGTTGCCGAATTAAATAATGCCATGCTGGGAGATAAAGCATTGGAGAAATTGGCAAAAGATATAATAGAGTTTTTATGCAACTATACCAATAGTAATGCAGGAGTGCTATATGTTGTTGATGGTGAAGAACTTTTGGCCGTTGGCGGATATAGTTATATTCCAAGCAAAAACAGGGAGCGAATCAAAAAAGGCGAAGGTTTAATTGGGCAAGCAATCAATTCTAAAAAACTGTTAGAATTGAAAACTTTGACTCCAGATGATATTCAGATTAATTATGCTTTAGGCCAAATCAAGCCAACACATATTATTGCATTGCCATTATTAGATAATAAAATTGAAGGAGCTATTGAATTGGCAAGCATTTATGGATTTTCAGACTTGCATTTGGAGTTTTTGAAAATAATTGCAAATAATATTGGAATTGCAATCCGATCAACTCAAAACAGAAGAAGAGTAATGGAATTGCTGGAAGAAACGAAAGCACAATCTGAAGAATTACAGCAACAACATACTGAGCTTGAAGCGATAAATGCTGAATTGGAAGCGCAGACAGAAAAACTGCAAGCTTCTGAAGAAGAATTAAGAGTACAGCAAGAAGAATTGGAACAAACCAATGAAGAATTGTCTGAAAGAAGTGTTTTATTGGAAGAAAAAAACAATGAAATTCAGAAAAAATCAGAGGCTTTAGAACTTACAACTCGATATAAATCAGAGTTTTTAGCGAATATGTCGCATGAATTAAGAACACCTTTAAATTCTATTTTGCTTTTAAGCCGATTATTATCTGAGAATAATAATAAAAGCATGAATAATGAAGAAGTTGAATTTGCAAAAGTAATTCAGAGTTCTGGAAATAGCTTGTTAGGATTGATTGATGAAATTCTGGATTTATCAAAAATCGAAGCTGGAAAAATGGAATTGGAATTTCTTGATGTTTCGACAAAAGAAATTACCGACACGCTTTGGAATTTATTTAATCTAGTTGCGAAAGAAAAAGGAATCGAATTTGAAATTATTTCGAAAGAAGCGCCGATTGTAATCAAAACAGACAAAATGCGTTTGGAGCAAATTCTGAAAAACCTTATTTCAAACGCCATCAAATTTACTGAAAAAGGAAAAGTAAGTGTCGAAATCAAAGTCGATACAGATGATGACAAAATCATTTGTTTCATTGTAAAAGATACCGGAATCGGAATTCCTTTGGAGAAACAACCTCTTGTTTTTGAAGCTTTCCAACAAGCAGACGGTTCAACAAAAAGAAAATATGGAGGAACAGGTTTGGGATTGTCAATAAGCAGGGAATTGGCAAAATTGTTAAAAGGAGAAATCGTGCTTCACAGTAAAGTCAATGAAGGAAGTTCGTTTACGTTATGCCTTCCGGTATTTGGCGCTGCTTACAACAAAGTAAATGCAGAAAAAATACCGCCAACAGATTTTGAAGAAATAGAGCCTCAACCAGAGCCAGTTGCTTCAAAAAAATATATAAGTCCGATAATTCCTGATGAAATTGACGACGACAGATCCTTGATCAAGGAAGGTGATAAAGTAATTTTAATTATAGAAGATGATGTCAATTTTGCCAAATCACTTTTGACTTTTACGCATAAAAAAGGATATAAAGGAGTTGTCTCTGTGCGAGGCGACTATGCATTAAACTTTGCATTGCTGTATAAACCAGTCGGAATTTTGCTTGATATTGAACTTCCTGTAAAAAGTGGTTGGGAAGTTTTGGAAGAATTGAAAAACAATCTGGAAACCAAACATATTCCAGTTCATATTATGTCTTCGCACAAATTGAAACAAGAGAGTTTGTTAAAAGGAGCCGTAGATTTTCTAGATAAACCGGTAGCTTTTGACAAAATTCCAGATGTGTTTTTGCGCATTGAACATATTATTAATAAAGAAGCGCAAAAAGTTTTGATTATTGAAGACAATCCGAAACACGCAAAAGCATTAGCGTTTTTCTTGGAAACCTATAATATCAATTCTGAGATAAAAAGTGAAGTTTCTGCGGGTATCCAGGCATTGAATAAAAAAGAAGTTGACTGCGTAATCCTAGATATGGGAATTCCAGACAAGCAAGCCTATGAAATTCTGGATGGCGTGAAAAAAAATCCGGGATTAGAAAAACTTCCAGTGATTGTTTTCACAGGAAAAAGCTTGTCGCTTAAAGAAGAAGTCAAGATTAAGAAATATGCCGATTCTATTATTGTAAAAACAGCACATTCTTACCAAAGAATGTTAGATGAGGTTTCACTTTTCTTGCATTTGGTAGAAGATAAAAAAGAAGGAAAAAATAAAAATGAAGGACATAAAAAGCTAAATTTACTAAACAACATTCTGCACGAGAAAAAAGTATTGATCGTTGATGACGATGTGAGAAATATTTATTCGCTGACAAAAGCATTAGAAGTTTTCAAGATGAATATTATTACGGCTTTTGATGGAAATGAAGCAATCAAGATTTTGAATGAAAACCCTGATACTGATATTGTTTTATTAGATATGATGATGCCAAACATGGACGGATATGAAACAGCCGAGAAAATTAGAACAAATCCTAAATTCTTGAATCTGCCTCTAATTGCCGTAACTGCTAAAGCAATGACTGGAGATAGAGAAAAATGCATCAAGGCCGGAGCGTCTGATTATATTACAAAACCAGTAGATGTTGATCAACTATTATCATTATTGCGCGTGTGGCTTTATGATAAGGTTTAAAAAATAATGATTTCAATAAAAACCTGACCTATTAAAATTTGTTAGGTTTAATAAAGTATATCAAATGAGTAAAAAAAGACTTTTGATTATAGATGATGATTCTAGAAATATATTTGCATTAGAAAACACTTTACGCGCTAAATCATTTGATTGTTTGTCTTGTTTAAGTGCTGAAGAAGCGTTGAAATTACTAGATTCAGATGAACAGATTGATGCTGTTTTAATCGATATGATGATGCCTGAAATGGATGGTTATGAGGCTATTCCATTGATAAAAGCGATTCCGTCACGTGAATCAACTTTTGTTGTTGCTGTAACAGCGCAGGCTATGAAAGGCGATAAGGAAAAATGTTTAGAGGCTGGAGCTGATGATTATATCTCAAAACCAGTTGATGTTGATAAGTTACTGCTTGTTTTAAGCAAAATTTGAATGGAATATGATTGAGGATATTGAATTAGAAATACTTATCAATGAAGTCTACGAATATTATGGTTTTGATTTTGGGAGTTATTCTAGAGCTTCTTTAAAAAGGCGTGTGAACAGGGTTTTTCAATTGGATGGCTTTACCAATTTTCCCGAATTTCTTTCAAAAGTTCGTTCTGATCCAGAATATTATAAAAGAATGGTCGATGAAATTACGGTCAATGTCACCGAAATGTTTCGTGACCCGGCATTTTATAACGTTCTGCGAAATCAGATTTTGCCTTTACTCGGAACAAAACCTTTTATAAGATTATGGCACGCCGGCTGTTCTACTGGCGAAGAAGTCTATTCTATGGCAATTATGCTAAAAGAAGCTGGTTTGCTTCATAAATCGTTGATTTATGCAACAGATATAAATGCAACAGTTTTGGAAACGGCCAAAAAAGGAATTTTCCCGCTCCGAATGATGAAAGAGTATTCTCAAAATTATCGAGATGCTGGTGGTCAGGAAGATTTTTCGAGCTATTATACTGCCAACTATGGTATAGCAAAATTCAATGGAGAATTAGCCGAAAAGATGGTTTTTTCTCAACACAATCTTGTTTCAGATACTTCTTTTAATGAATTTGACTTGATTTTGTGCCGAAATGTTTTAATCTATTTTGACGCTGATCTGCAAAAACGCGTAATCAATTTATTTGACGAAAGCCTAGCTGTACTAGGTTTTCTGGCACTCGGCACAAAAGAAACCATAAAATATTCTATTGCTCCAGGAAAATATAAACAATTGGATAAAGATAAAATATGGAGGAAATTAAAATAACATCAAATTGTAAAGTAGTAATTATAGGAGGGTCAGCAGGAAGCTTGAATGCTTTGATGCAGATTTTGCCTGAATTAATAAAAATTAATGATTTTGCGCTTGTGATTGTCCTTCATAGAAAAAGTACTGATGACCAGACTTTAGAGGATTTAATTACGCTGAAATCAAATATAAAAGTAAAATCAGTTGAGGACAAAGTGCCGTTGTTGCCAGGCTTTATTTACATCGCGCCATCAAATTATCATTTATTGTTTGAGAAAGATGGCATTCTAGCTTTAGATACTTCAGAAAAAATAAACTACAGCCGTCCCAGTATTGATGTTTCTTTTGAATCAGCGGCAGAAGTTTATGGTTCTTCCTTAATCGGAATATTATTGTCAGGTTCAAATTCGGACGGAACCGTCGGTCTCCGTGCCATTAAAGAAGCGGGTGGCATTACTGTGGCACAAAATCCGCTTTCTGCAGAAATGCCTTTTATGCCTAACAACGCTATCTTGTATTCAAATCCTGATTACATTTTAAATATTCAGGAAATTCTCCACTTTATTGCGTCTATAAATATGGAATAATTTAGTTTTTTGGTTTTTCGTCTTCAGGAAGAATAATTTTGTTTAAATCAGCTTCTTCTTTTGCTCTTCTTTGTGCTGCTTTTCCCTTTCCAATAGGTATTCCAGCAGTAATGTACCACGATCTATTGAATTGATTATTTGGACCATCGCCTTTCATCACCGTCACTAAACCATAATAATATTGAACAGTGAAGTTAAGGCCGTTTCCAACATTCAAATGATAACCAAGACCTGCGGCAAGTCCAGCATCAATGACATGAATTTGATCGCGGATATTCTTTTTGTAAACGATGTCGTCTTTGTCAATTTCATTTTTAAATTCATCAAAAGCTTTTGCCAATAAACCAAACTGAGGCCCTGCTTTTACATAAATATTGTTTTTAAATTGATATTTAATCAAAATAGGAACATTAAAATAGCGTATTTCACGGTTTACAGTTCCGTTGGCAAAAGTATTGTCTAGATTTTCATCATTTAAAGAATAAACAGGAATACTTTGCGCTCCCATTGGTGATTTTACAATAACTCCCGTATTGATCATCCAGGCTGGATTTTTTTTTGAGCGAAGATCAAAATAAAAACCAAGATTAAAACCAGGATTGGTTGCAGAGGACTCCATATTTGAAATCGTAGAGAAATTGACACCGCCTTCTAGACCAAATTCAAGAAACTCAGAGTTAAGCTTGTCTCCAAAAATCAAGGAAATCAAAACTTGTGATCGCGCCGATGAAATGCAAAAGAAAGTGATGACAATGAATATGTTTTTTTTCATATAAGGAATCAATTACAGTCCAAAACGATATTGAAGACTTCCTAGAACTTGTGTACGGGTTCCTAGAAAACCACATTCTGCACGAAACATAAAATGTTTATTAAATTGGTATTGAGATCCAATAATAAAATTCCACATGTCTTTTGGTCTCTTTTGCAGTGAATATTGCACAGAAGAATTTTCAGCTGTGCTTAATGCTCCGTCTAGAGTTGCCAGAAAAGTTCCTGCTCTATCTAAGGCTCTGTCAGCCGTATTGTGTTTGGCTATATTAACCGGATTTTTTTGTTCTGCGGGGCTTAAGCTGTCCCACCAGTTATCTACTTTTGTTTGGTTATCTGATACTTTTTGAAGGCCACTGTCCACTTTAGCTTGAGCAGTGCTTAGATCAATAAAATCAGACAAAGGCAAATCTCCATTAGTGTCTCCAGAAATATGAACCCTGAAACCTCCAACCCAAACCGCTATATTTTGCTCTGGTTTATTGAATTTAAAGGTTTTTCCTAATCTCGGACCGAAAACATAAGAAAATGCAGGCTTATCAAGCGAGCTAATATCAGTCCAAGCCATATTCATATCAAGAGCCAGCCAGCCACCGCCAATACCAATTGTTGGGGTCATACCAATACCAAAAGTGGTAGCGTTAAAATTTGCTTGTGTACTGAAATTAGCAACTTCAGACCAGTTGTTATCGGCATCTGGAACCCAAATCCCAGCATTAATTTTAGTAGAAGTATTGGCTTTTCCAAAAATTCCATAAATATTTAAAAAAGGAAGCAACCAGATATCAGGACGAATTGTCAACGCACTTGCCTCGACAGTAGATTTGTCGAATCGTACAATTTCATCTAAATTATATTGTGGGCCATGATTAAAACCAATATTCAAATCATTTATAACAATTTCAGATTCTTGCCAAAACCAGTTTACAGAGACTCCTGCAGAATAAGGAAGCTTATATCCTTTTTGGGCAACTTTTTCTCCCCAAATTGGCAAAGCGTAGGGATATTTTTCGACTTTAAGGCTGTCTTTTAAGTCTTCATTTTTTTTTCCTACAATTTTATCGGTATAAACTTGCCCGAAAATTTGCATGCTAAATAATAATAAAAAGGCTGATATTAGTGTATTACATTTCATTGATAAGAGTGTTTTTAAAATTAATTAATTGAACTGCGAAAAAATAAATATAAACTAATGTATGTACGGTAATCTTTTTATTGAATCTGCTTATATAAAGTCTTTTTTGGGATATAAATTAGGCTTTTATAGATGTTAATTTATGTTAAAGTTAACGAAATTTTCTTACTGCAAGCAATATTTTTCTAGAAAGTGTTAATTAAGCTAAAAATAATTTTAGTGACGCTTACATCGAATTGTTTTTTTTTACATTTGTCATTATCAGTTATTTATTCTTTTGAAAAATAAATAGTATTTTTACAGTATGAAATGGATTACAGTACTATTGTCAATTTACTTGATGGCACTTTCAAATATGCCTTGTGCAGATATGGAAGTAAATAGTGCTATGCATAAAACAGCTCAATTTTCTTCTGAAACAAATCATTCTCATGACAAAGACAATGATTTATGTTCTCCATTTTGTGCTTGCAACTGCTGCGGGGCACAGGTTTTGAGCTATCAAACGGTTGCTGTTTTTGAATTTGTGACAGTTCATAATTTAATTTCGATTCCCTTGCCAAGTTATAATTCTGTTTTTGCTTCTGATTTCTACGGAAGTATTTGGCAACCCCCTCAAATAGCATAATGATTGTGCCCATTCCGATGTTTCGGAATTTGGGTTAGAGTTTTGTGGGCATTCCACAGATTGATAAGGCAGTAATTTGCCTCATTTCTCACATCATTATATATTCAAATGTTAGATAAAATTATACAGTTCAGTATAAAGAACAAATTCTTTATACTGTTATTTACCCTTGTTTTAATTGCTTGGGGAAGCTATTCACTTAAAGAATTGCCACTTGACGCCTTGCCTGATGTTACCAATAATCAGGTACAAATTATCACTACTGCGCCCACTTTAGCCAGTCAAGAAGTGGAGCAATTAATCACATATCCGTTAGAACGCGCTGTAAAAACAGTCCCGAATGTAATTGAGCTACGGAGTATTTCACGTTTTGGCTTGTCTGTTGTTACGGTTGTTTTTGAAGAAGGCGTTGATATTTATTGGGCTAGAGAACAGATTTTTCAACGTTTAAAACAGGCCGAAGAAAATATACCAGATTATGTAGGTTCACCTGAATTGGCGCCGATTTCAACCGGTTTAGGCGAGATTTATCAATATGATGTTTACGCCAAAAAAGGTTATGAAAACAAGTACAGTGCAATCGAATTAAGAACTATTCAGGATTGGATCATCATTCCGCAACTGCAAAGTATTAAAGGTGTGGCCGAAGTTAGTACATGGGGCGGAAAATTAAAGCAATATGAAATCGCAGTAAACCCAAATACTCTAAACAGTTTAGGTGTCACAATTACTGAGATTTTTGAGGCATTACAAAAAAACAATCAAAATACAGGCGGTGCTTATATTGAAAAAGATCAATATGCCTATTTTATTCGAGGTGTCGGAATGGCAAAAGGCATAAAGGATTTAGGGAATGTAGTTGTCAAGAATCGAAATGGTTCGCCTGTTTTAGTACGAGACATTGCCCAAGTTCGCGAAGGCGTTGCATTGCGATATGGTGCTTCAACCAAAGATGGAAAAGGCGAAATCGTTTCTGGTTTGGTTTTAATGCTGAAAGGTGAAAACTCCAGTGCGGTTGTTAACCGAATCCATGAAAAAATGATTCAAATTAATAAAAGTCTTCCTGAGGGAGTTGTTGCCGAGGCTTTTATCGACAGAGGAAAATTAGTCGATAATTCTATAAAAACGGTTACCAAGAATTTATTGGAAGGAGCTCTAATCGTGATTTTTGTATTGATTCTGTTCTTAGGAAATCTTCGTGCGGGTTTAATTGTTGCTTCGGTTATTCCGCTTGCGATGTTGTTTGCAGTTATTTTGATGAATGCTTTTGGCGTAAGCGGGAACCTAATGAGTCTTGGTGCCATAGATTTCGGAATTATAGTCGACGGAGCCGTAATTATTGTTGAAGCAACTATGCATCATTTGCAAAAACTCAAATTCAAAAAAGAACTTTCTCAGCAAGAAATGGATGACGAAGTTTATAATTCAGCATCAAAAATCAGAAATAGTGCGGCTTTTGGCGAAATTATTATTTTGATTGTTTACCTGCCGATTTTGGCTTTAATTGGAACCGAAGGAAAAATGTTCAAACCAATGGCAATGACAGTTGGTTTTGCAATTATTGGAGCTTTTTTACTTTCCCTGACGTATATCCCGATGATGAGCGCTTTGTTTCTTTCAAAAAAAACAGAACACAAAGATAACTTTAGTGATAGAATGATTGCATGGTTAGAAGCTCGTTATACGCCTTTATTAAATAAGGCTTTGGCGTTCAAAAAAGTAGTGCTTTCTGTAGCTATTGGATTGTTTGCTTTTGCATTTATCATTTTTCAAAACATGGGTGGCGAATTTATCCCAACAATCGAGGAAGGCGATTTGGCAATAAACGCCACAATCATGACCGGAAGCTCGCTTACGCAGATGGTTGAAACTGCCACCAAATATGAACAGATTTTAAAAGCCAAATTCCCAGAGATCAAAACTATCGTAACCAAAATAGGAAGTGGTGAAATTCCGACAGATCCAATGCCACTTGAAAGTGGAGATTTGATTATTGTTTTGAAAGACAAAAAAGAATGGAAAGGCAAATACCGTAATTGGGAAGACTTGGCTAATGCGATGAAAGAAGAAATGGAAGTGATTCCAGGAGCCAATATTGAAATTTCGCAACCCATCCAAATGCGTTTTAATGAATTAATGACCGGAAGCCGATCTGATATTGCTATTAAAATTTTTGGCGATGATTTAGAAATTCTAGATGCAAAAGCAACAGAACTAATCTCTAAAATAAAAAGTATTGAAGGAATTGGTGATCTTAAAGCGGATAAAGTCACAGGTTTGCCACAAATTACGATTAAATACGATTATAATAAAATTGCACTTTATGGATTAAACATTTCTGATATCAATCAAATTATTCGCTCGTCGTTTGCTGGCGAAAGTGCTGGAAAAATTTACGAAGAAAGCAAAAGATTCGATGTTGTTGTCCGAATGAATGAAGATAATAGAGGTGATATAACTGATGTAAGCAATTTGTTTATTCCACTTCCAAATGGCCAACAAGTACCTCTTTCTCAAGTCGCTTCGGTTGAATATGAGCAAGGTCCTGTGCAGGTCATTCGCGAAGACGGAAAACGAAGAATAACTGTAGGATTAAATGTGAGAGGTAGAGACATTAAAAGTGTTGTCGAGGAAATTCAGGAAAAGCTAGATAAGAGTTTTAAGCTTCCTGTAGGTTATTACGTCACCTATGGAGGACAATTTGAAAATTTGATTGAAGCGTCAAAAAGGCTTTCAGTTGCCTTGCCAATAGCATTGGGATTGATTTTAGTCTTGCTGTACTTCACTTTCAAAAGTGTCAAACAAGCCGTGCTGATTTTTAGTGCGATTCCGCTATCGGCAATAGGTGGTGTTTTTGCTTTATCATTAAGGGGAATGCCATTTAGTATTTCTGCCGGAATAGGTTTTATTGCCTTGTTCGGAATTGCTGTTTTAAACGGAATTGTACTTATTTCGTATTTCAACCAATTAAAAACAGAAGGGATTTCAGATCCGTTTCAACGAATCTTGATCGGAACCAAAACACGTTTGCGTCCTGTTTTAATGACCGCAGCGGTGGCTTCATTAGGATTTCTTCCAATGGCATTATCCACAAGCGGCGGAGCAGAGGTACAGAAGCCTTTAGCAACGGTAGTAATCGGCGGATTAATCTCAGCAACGCTATTAACCTTAATCGTTCTGCCTATTTTGTACTTACTGCTGGAGCGTGGATTTAACCGCAAGGATAATTAGTAAATGAGAAAATTGGTTAATTAGATAATTTACTGCTGAATGTAAAAAAGATTTTTCACGCAGATTCTGCAGATTAAAGCAGATTTAATTTTGATTGATATTAATCTGTGTCTATCAGCTTAAATCTGTTTAATCCCGATAGCTATCGCGAACGTGAAACAAAAATTATAAAAATGAAAAATTCAAAATATAAAAATCAATTAAAAGAGCTTTGCTCCCGATGGCTATCGGGATTGCGGTTAAGCATCTTCCTATTGGCAAGTACGGCAACATTTGCACAGCAAACTATCAGCTTAGAAAAAGCAATAGAATTGGCAAAATCAAACAACATCGACTTAAAAATTGCCGATAAAGAAATCGAAAAACAAACCGTTCTCAAAAAAGCCGCTTTTCAGCCAGATCCGCTTCAGTTTCAATATCAAGGCGGTCAGTTCAATAGTGCCGATTATGATCATAATGTTTCGGTGCAGCAATTTTTTCCATTAGGAAATATCACAAAAGCTAACCGACAATTGCAGGAAGAATTGGCAAAATTGGCAGAAAAGCGAAAAGCATTATCTTTTTATGAAATTGAAAAAGCTGTTACCTTAGCTTATTATCAATATTTGTATGGCGTTTCGATTCAAAAACTAAATTCAGAATTGAATGAGATTTATACGAAATTCCTAAAGAATGCCGAGTTGCGGTTTAAAACAGGAGAAAGTGGCAATATAGAAGTAATCAGCGCTAAGGCAAAAGTTAAAGAAATTGAAACGCAGAAAGCGCAATTAGAATATGATTTGGCAATTTATCAGAAACAATTACAATTTTTCATTCAAACAGATGAAAATGTTGTTCCTGACCAAAATACGGCATTGCAATATGCATTCGTAGAAAATCAAGAAAACACAAAAGCGGAGATTTTGATGACTGATTTCTATCAACAGCAAATTTCGGTTTATCAAAAAGAAGCAGGGACATTCAAAGCTTTGAGAACTCCAAAAGTTGGTTTAGGATATTTTGCGCAAACCATCAATACTGAATCTTTATTTCAAGGTTTTACCGCAGGATTGCAAATTCCGTTGTTTGGTGGTGTAAATACGACGAAAGCCAAAGCTGCAGAAATCAGCATTTCGCAGTCGCAATTGGCTTTGGATAAAAATAAAATGATGCTCAATTTACAACGAGAAGAATTAAAAAACAATTTCGAAAAACAGCAAAAAAACTTGGCTTATTTTCAAAACGAAGGCTCGCTATATGCCAATCAGATTATTGAAACTGCACAAAAAAGTTACGCCAATGGCGATATGAGCTATTGGTCGTATATCAGTTTTTTAAATCAGGCAATTGATATTAAAAAACAATTTGCAGAGGCTACGCACAGCTATAATCAAAGTGTCATCGAACTTCAATTTCCAACCATCAAAAACAATTAAAAATGAAAAGTATATTTAAAAGTTTAACCGCAATCCCGATAGCTATCGGGAGCAAAGTATTCACGCAAAGTTCGCAAAGATGGATTGCTTATAGCTTACTGCTAATGATCTGTGGCGGAATGTTAAGCTCTTGCAATGAAAAGAAAACCGAAGAACCTCAGGAAGAAGAAAAATCGACGACAGAAGTAGCTCTAACTGCTTCTCAATACAAAACAGTCGGAATTGAAACCGGAATTATTGAAGACCGAAATCTGAATAAAATCATCAAGGCAAATGGCTATACAACAGTGCCACCACAAAATTCTGCTGAGGTTTCGACTTTAATTGGCGGAACGGTAAAAGACATTTTTGTTTTAGAAGGGACATTTGTAAACAAAGGAAAAGTGTTAGCGACAATTCAGAATCTTGAAGTAATTGAAATGCAAGAAGATTATCATTCTGCTACAGCTAATGTAGAATATTTGCAGTTGGAATATAATCGCCAGAAAACTTTGAGCGATGAAAATGTGAATCCGAGGAAAACTTTTCAAGAAGTAAAAGCAAAATTAGCGGCTGAAAGAGCACGTGCGCAGGGAGCAAAAAACAAACTCGATGCTTTGCATGTCAATACAAAAGGAACGACAACGATAGTGCCAATTGTTTCGCCAATAAATGGTTATGTTGGAAAAATTAATATTGCGAAAGGTGCTTTTGCCAATACAGGGATTTCGCTTTTTGAAGTGGTTGATAATAGCCAGATGCATTTGGATTTGAATGTTTATGAGAAAGATTTAGGTTCAATTTCAGTTGGACAGGTTATCGATTTTGTATTGACAAATCAATCGAATAAATCAATTAAAGGAAAGATTTTCGGAATCAACAAATCATTTTCCAACGAAAGCAAAACTGTTGCCGTTCATGCTAAAATCGACCCAGCTGATGCAAAAGGCTTGATTCCGGGAATGTACGTTTCGGCAAATATTAATATTACGAGTGCTACAGTTCCGGCTTTGCCAAAAGATGCTGTAGTTAAAAATGCGGATAAATATTTTGTGTTTGTACAGGAAGATGGTCAAGCAGCAGAAAAACACGAGCATGCAGAAGGAAAAAAAGAAGATGCCCATGAAGAGGAATTGCATTTTAAAGCCATTGAAGTAATTCCAGGAACAACCGATTTAGGTTTTACTGAAGTTAAGTTTGTAAATGACATTTCAGCCAATGCTAAAATTGTGACAAAAGGTGCATTTTATCTGCTTTCAGCAATGAAAGGCGGAGGAGAGCATACTCATTAGTAGGTTTTGCCACAAAGGCACTAAGGCGCAAAATTATTTTATGCTGGATTGAAATTTGCTCGCAAAGACGCAAAGACGCAAAGTTTTTTTGTTTCATGCAGATTTCGCAGATTTAATTTGAATTGCCTCCAGCTTCAGCTGGAGGCAATGGAGAAATAAAATCTGCGACTTGGCGTATTTGCGAGATTAACTCAATCAGACTTTTAAAAAAAACTTAGAGACTTAGTGTTTTTGTGGCAATAAACTTTACCGCAAATTGCTTAAATTTAGGACATTATTAAAATAAAGTTTTGAGAGTCCAAAACTTGAAACTTGAAATTTGAAACTCTATAATGATACATCAAGATAAAGAAATAAAAAATACAAAAAGCAAACCCAAGCCTTCCTGTTGCTGTTCACATGACGAACCTGCGAATTCCCACAATAATGGTCACGATCATGGAGATCACGATCACGAACAAAGTGCAGAAGTTGGTCTTTTTAAACTGTTTCTGCCATCAATAATTTCTTTTATTTTATTGATTATCGGAATTGGATTTGATAATTATTTTCAGCAAAATTGGTTCACAGGATATGTTAGAATTGCTTGGTATGTAATTGCCTATCTTCCGGTTGGGCTTCCGGTTTTGCGAGAAGCTTATGAAAGCATTGCCAAAGGGGATATTTTCTCTGAATTTTTTCTCATGTGCATTGCAACGATTGGTGCGTTTGCTATTGGCGAATATCCCGAAGGTGTTGCCGTAATGCTGTTTTATACGATTGGTGAAACTTTTCAAGGAATGGCAGTGAATAGAGCAAAAACAAGCATTAAAAGCCTGTTGGATCAACGTCCAGATGAGGTTACTGTTTTAGAAAATAATGTTGGTGTAAGAGTCAAAGCAAAAGATGTTAAGATTGGTGCTATTATTCAGCTTAAGGCTGGCGAAAAACTAGGCTTGGATGGCGAATTATTATCAGACTCAGCTTTTGTAAATACTGCAGCTTTAACAGGTGAAAGCAAACCAGCCACAAAAAAGAAAGGAGAAACTGTTTTGGCAGGAATGATAAACGGAAATACACTTATAGAAGTGAAAGTAACAACAGCTTACAGTGATAGTAAATTGTCTAAAATTCTGGAATTAGTACAAAATGCTACTACCAAAAAAGCGCCTGCTGAATTATTTATTAGAAAGTTTGCTAAAATTTATACGCCAATTGTGGTGTATTTAGCCATTGCAATTTGTTTGGTTCCAATAGTTTTTGTAAACAATTACATATTTAGTGACTGGCTGTATAGAGCTTTAGTTTTTTTGGTTATTTCTTGTCCTTGTGCGTTGGTTATCAGTATTCCGCTTGGGTATTTTGGTGGAATCGGAGCAGCAAGTAGAAACGGAATCTTGTTTAAAGGAAGTAATTTCTTGGATAGTATTTCAACGATTCAAAATGTCGTGGTAGACAAAACGGGAACCATGACCGAAGGTGTTTTTAAAGTTCAGGAAGTAATCATTAAACCTGAGTATGATAAAGATGAAATTTTAAAACTGGTAAATGCTTTAGAAAACCGAAGTACGCATCCTGTTGCAACTGCTATTCACAATCATGTTGGATCCGTTGATTCTTCGGTAGAATTGAAAAATATTGAGGAAATTTCAGGGCATGGTTTAAAGGCTTCTTATAACGAAAAAGAATTGTATGTGGGGAATTTTAAATTGCTGGATAAATTCGGCATTTCGTATGATATTGATCCGTCTTCTATAGTTTATACGACAATTGCAATTGCTTACGAAGGTAAATTTGCTGGCTATTTCACTATTGCCGATGAAATAAAAGAAGATGCTCAAGAAACGGTTTCTAAACTAAAATCTTTAGGCGTAAAATTGACAATGCTGAGTGGTGATAAATCGAATGTGGTTCAGTTTGTAGCCAATAAACTCGGAATCACAAAAGCTTTTGGAGATTTGCTTCCAGAAGATAAAGTCAATAAAGTCAACGAAATTAAAGCCGAAAACGAAACGATTGCCTTTGTAGGCGATGGGGTAAACGATGCTCCTGTAATTGCTTTAAGTACCGTAGGAATTGCAATGGGAGGTTTAGGAAGCGATGCTGCAATTGAAACTGCCGATGTCGTGATTCAGGATGATAAACCAAGCAAAATTGCTATGGCAATCAACATTGGGAAACAAACCAAAAAAATTGTTTGGCAGAATATTACGTTAGCTTTTGTAGTAAAAGCTTTTGTGCTAATACTTGGTGCGGGTGGACTTGCGACAATGTGGGAAGCCGTTTTTGCTGATGTTGGCGTAGCTTTATTAGCGATTTTGAATGCAGTCCGAATTCAGAAGATGAAGTTCTAAGGCTGTTCTAGCGAATTAATAATAGCCTTCCATATTTATGTCGTTAAATAAAAAGCCTGTTTCGTTTTGTTGAAACAGGCTATAAAATTTGTGAACTTTAGGGCACATTCACAAATTTTTCCATTTCATTATTTTGGCATTTCTGGAGTCATAATTCTTCTTGTTGGCGTGCTTAAAGTTTCAATAAAAGCTAATAAATCACTTATTTCTTCTTTGCTTAAATCTAATTTTCGAAGCATAGGATCTGCTTTCTGAATAAGAGAGTCTCTTGCAGTTCCTAAATATTTTTTTTGAACCGGAGAAGGATTTCCTAAATTGTACAATTCCACAACATCTAAAAGTGATGGAAAATGCCCGTGATGCATCCAAGGTTTTGTATTTGCAACTTCACGAAGCGTCGGCGTTCTGAATTTGCCAATGTCTTTTACCTCTTTTGTCACATTATAACGACCAAAATCTTCATTTTTGGTTCCGAATAAAGTTTGACCATCATTATGAAACTGATTGTCACTGAAATAGGGTGTATTATGACAATTAATGCATTGCGCTTTGGTTCTAAACAAATGCATTCCTTTGACTTGCTGATCGGTATAAATATCTGATTTGCCGCTTACAAATTGGTCAAACTTACTTTTTGGACTGTTAATTGACCTTTCGAAAGTTGCAATCGCATATTGAATACGTTCTAAAGTCACTTTTTTATCTCCAAAAGCTGAAATAAATAGGGAATTATAACCTTTTATCTTCGCAATCTTATCAACAGCAATCGTCAGTTTTTCATTCATTTCTAAAGGATCTGAAACAGGAAACTGCGCCTGATCTTCTAGACTCTTCGCCCGTCCATCCCAAAACAAAGATGTGGCATAAGCCGAGTTTAAAATCGCCATCGAATTGCGTTTTCCCGTCTGACGATCATGACCAAAGGAACGCGTTAAATTATCTGTCCATCCTAATTCTGGATTGTGGCAGGAAGCGCAGGCAATTTGGCCACTGCGAGACAATCTCGGATCAAAAAACAAAATTTTTCCCAAACTCTCTTTTTCCTTCGAATATGGATTATAAGCAGGATATGGAACCGCTGGCAACACGCCAATATCTTGAAATTTAGTTTTGTCGATATTTTCATGTAATTCTGCCTTAGGCCATTTTGAAGCATCTCCACTAGAATACAATTTTCGTAATTCTTGAATATCGATATAATCAGGATTTTCCACACTTTTATAAGCTGTCAAGCTCAGGAGGAATAGGAGAGGTATTATTAGTTTTTTCAATTTTATTTTTGTTTTTCTTGTTTTTCTTGTTTTTTAGCTTTTTTCAGTCTCAGTCTTAGTCTCAGTCTCAGTCTCAGTCTCAGTATTTAACTTAATGTACTTTATGTTCAAAAGCTTTGTCAAAATTTAAAACTTTTACAAAGCTTGTCGTCACGAATGTTAGCTTTGACTGTAAACTGCGACTGTAAACTGTGACTGCGACTGCGACTAAATTGACCTCTACAAATCAACTTCCTTAGGACAAGCAATACTCAGCGCCGCCGGTTTTGGATACGTTCTGTTGTTGTACATTCTGTATTGTGTAGAAACCGTTCCGCCGAAAAGTTTGTTGTTGGTTAGCTTTAATTCAAAAGAAATTTCAAACAAACCAGCACTGATTTCTTTATAGGTTCCTTCGCCTGAAATAGCAATTTGATAGGTATTGTCTTTATCTTTTCCGATAGTTAGATTCTGTGGAATTACCAAAACAGTTCCTTGCGTTTTGCTGTTTCCGTTTTCAGGGAAAAATTCTAAAGCTGAGGTAATATTGAATCCAGGAGAAACTGACGCAGAACCACTTTCGTTAGAAAACCATCTTTTCAAACCAAAAGAATTGACAGTATTAGTTCCGCTTGCCACATTAAATCCAATTTTGAACGCATCATGGTAAACATCATCATTCGGATTTGTAGTTCCTTTATCACTGTAAAGGATTGCATTTGGATGGTCTTTTGTTACAACGACAGGAAAAGTCAAAGCGTTGAAAGTCTGCCATGCACAAGTACCGCTTCTGTCAAACCAGTGCTCGCCATAGGTCAAATAAAAAGCATTTGTTGGATCAGTAAATTTTGAAGCCGGATTCGTCTGATTGTCTCTCGGTGTTTTAATAGGTTTTTCAATTGTCAAGCTGGTATTTCCTGTTGCTCGGTAATTGCTAGTGCTTACCAAGTCGATTTTGCTCTGAAAAAGAACGTCATCATTCTGTAAATCTTCTAAAAGGGTAAAATGATAGGTCACTGAATTTTTGTTGATCTCAAAAGCATCATGCGTCAAAGAATATTCAAAACCGTTTTGAAACTCAAAGATTTCAAGATTCTCTAATTCAGAAAGGAAATAGCCATTCGGAAAATTGACAACAAAGTCAAATTTTTCTCCAACTTCACCTTTAATCGAAAATGTATTTACAGGAAACGTATAATTAGTCGAAATTGCGGCCAATTCAATTTTGAAAGTATCGTCTACATGTTCTGTATTTAAATTTCCTATGTGGATAGAGGGATCAGAAACTGTTTCTAGTTTCAAGGTAATATCTTGATTTTCGGTCCATCTTTTATTAAAAGAAATGGAAATAGTATCAGTTAATTTTGCTCCTTGAAATTTTAATTCATTTACCGGATTTATGATAAAATAGCTAGTGTTTCCTGTTGATGAAACAGCAGAAAAATGAACAGATACAGCATCTTTTAAGGAACGTGCTGTTAAGGCGACAGGTACTTTTAAAGTTCGGATCGCACTGTTGGTATAGATGGATTGAGGTATAAGATTACCATTTATAGCGGGATATTCTAAAGGCGTATTATCGCTTTTTACCAAAAAATTAAATCGTACATATGGATCAATATCAGAACCCAATTTATAATCGTCTTTTGAACAAGAAGCTGTCAGCGAAGCTATAATTAAAATAGCAAATGTCTTAATAAGATTCATTTTGTTTTAAGTTAGGGTTAAGATTAGTATTGTAGGTTGGTATTGGTAATACAAATTTTAAAGAAGGATATTTTATGCTGCAGTTGGTCGAAATACAGCCATCATTACGTGAAATATCTTTATGATTTCGAACCAAATCAAAGAAAAGATGTCCTTCAAAACAAAGTTCTTTTCTGCGTTCTAAAAGAATTTCTTCTTTAAGATTGGAAGTATTTGTTGCTAAAGTTGCATTGGCACGAGCACGAATGGTGTTTAAATCAGCCAAAGCAAGATCAGATCGGTTATTTCCTAAAGCCGCTTCGGCACGTATTAAATACATTTCGCTTAATCGAAAAGCTACGTAGCCAGGATTATCTTGAAATTTCTTCGTAAAGCTATAATTTACATTCGTCAATACGCCATTTACCAAAGTAGAAAGAGGTCTTTCAAGAAACAGTTGTTTTCTTAAATCAGTGCTTTCGTATAAATTCAGAAGATCGTTTGAAGCCACATATTTCTGAAAACTTGTCGCCGATGTATAACCAAAACTTTGTGACATTGATCCTCCAACTAACCCTTCGGAATCTTTATGAACTGAAAATTCCAATAAGATTTCTGATACAGGAAGATCTGTTTTTTCCCATTCTGCAACCAAATTTTCTTTTGGCATCAGAGTTACTCCAGAGGTAGTAATAACATCATTTGCCGTTTGATAAGCATTTGCCCAATCATTTTTTTGAAAATATACTCTCGCAAGCAATGCTTTTGCACTGTTTCTACTAAAAAACGAATACGATGGACCAGAAAGAAGCGAACTGTCAGAATACTTTTCGATTGCCTTTTTCAAATCAGCTATGATTAATTCGTAGGTACGTTTTGCAGTTTCTCGGGCTGGATATTGTATTCCAGATTTTATTGAATTTGTATTGTAAATGATTCCTAAATGCGATGCATCGGTTGTGTAATTGTAATTTTGGCTGTAGAGCAATGATACAAGAAAATGTGTATAAGCCCTGATCGTTGTAGCCTCAGCAATAATCTGATTTTTTTCTGCTTCTGTAGCATCTTTTAAGGCAGGAGTATATTCTAAAATCAGATTAGCTTGATTGATAATAGAATAAGCATCATCATAAAACATTTTAAAATCGCTTGTTAATGCAATGTCTTCAAAAGAATATACTTTTTGCGTATTTGTAGAAGGATCAATTCGACCGCGATTTGAACCCGAAGAAATAGGTGTGAATTTTAAATTACCCCCTTGCAAATCAGCATAAACAGCAAAACGCTCGCCTCTTAAATTGGCTTCCACTTCAGTATAAAGACCGCTTAGTGCTGTTAAAACTCCTTGTTTATTTTGCAAAAGTTCATCTATAGAAGTTTGTGTTCCAGGCTCCTGTTCCAAAAAATCACTACAGCTTTGTAATGATAAAAACAGCAAAAGTATTGTAATGTATTTTGAGTATTTCATTTTTTTAAAATTTAGCATTAACCCCCAGTGAGATTGTTCTGGCTTGTGGATAAGTGTAACTATATTCACGTATTCCGTTCATCCCTTTCGGACTCTTTTCTTTGTACCAATATGCCACATTCGATACATCTGCAAATACATGGAGCGCACTCAAGAATTTGTTTTTTAAAGGAACATTGTAACTCAAATTGATATTGCTGATTCGTACATAAGTAGCATCATACAAATATTTGGTCAGGTTGGGAATAATAGGCGAAAGTGTTGCGGCAGATTGCGAAACATTATCACCTGGATTTCTCCAATAATCGTATGCATTTACAGAAAGATTTCTGTTAGATGTGTTGTTATATTGATCGATCAGAAGATTTGAAGCTAAAAAATCTCCTCCAATCTGAAAATCTCCTCTTACAGATAAAGTAAGATTATTATAAAAGGTAAA
Source organism: Flavobacterium denitrificans DSM 15936 (assembly GCF_000425445.1). GTDB lineage: Bacteria > Bacteroidota > Bacteroidia > Flavobacteriales > Flavobacteriaceae > Flavobacterium > Flavobacterium denitrificans. The sequence continues at coordinate 704,187 of NZ_KE384377.1, forward strand.
AGTGTTATAAAAACCTCCGTAAGCATCAGCTTGTTTGTCTCCAATTGGTTCCCAGTCAGCAATTGTATAAAGTCCGTTATAGGTTTTGGCATCGTAAATTTTGCCATTTTTTTCTACTAAATCTCTACCCGTAGCTGGATCAACTCCAACCCATTTTACACCCCAAATTGTAGTAGTGCTATAGCCAATTTTTTGTGCCAAAGCCAAATTTGCCTGAGAATAGTCACTTCCTAAACCTTTTAAATCAGTTACTTTGCTGTCTATGGTAGAAATATTGAATGCAGTTGTCCACTTAAAGGCATTGCTTTTTACCCATTTTATTCTGGTAGTAAGTTCCAACCCTTTGTTATACATGTCCGAAGCGTTTAATTGAACCGTATTATAACCTGTTTCAGTCGGAATGTCTCTTGTTGTGATCAAATCGGTTTTGTTGTCGTAATAATATTCTAATGTCAATTCAATTCTATTAAAAATATTAAAGTCAAATCCGACATTGAATTTTGTATTTTTTTCCCAACTTAAGTTGCCGTTTGGAGCTTCTCCTGTAGTAGCACCAATACTGCCATTATAATTGTTATTGCTTACAATGTAAAGGCCTTTTGATCGGTACGAACCAATTCTGGAGTTTCCTGTTGTACCAAAACTGGTTTTAAACTTCAAGAAATCAATCCATGTATTTGACGCAAGAAAATCTTCGTTGCTTGCAATCCAGCTAATACCCGCACCGCCATTGTAAGCCACATTTGTATCATCTCCAAAAACAGAACTTTCATCACGACGAAAATTTGCTAATAGATAATAACGTTTTTTATAGTTATAATTCACCTGCGATAAAAGCGAAACTCTGGAGTTGTAACTGATTTCGCTTCTATACGTCTGGCCGGCCTTGGATTCATCTACATTTGGTGTTGCCGGATTATCATCGCGTATAGCATCAGTAACATTATTAATTCGATTTGGATTAACAAATCCGACTCCTGATTTATAATTAAAATCGGTTTTGTCTTCACTCAGTTCAAAACCTACGATACCATCTACAGTATGACTTTCGTTTAATTGTTTGTTGAACAAAGCTTGTCCCTGCCAATTCCATTTTGTGGAATTTCTTTGGTTGATCAAACGACGTCCCCAACCTGGATAAAGAGTATTGTTAAGAGTAAAAGAACCGTTAAACTGACCGCTTTCATTTTCGGCAGAAAAGTAACGATCCTGATCTTTATCAGTATAATCAAGACCAAAGAGCGTCGAAAATTTGATGAATTTGTTTAACTCATAAGACAAATTCAAACTTCCTAAAATTCCATACGTCTGCGTTTCATTTTTATTTTGTGCAATTGCTGCCAGAGGATTTCCACGTGTTTGACCGCTAACACCCAAATCAGCATAAGAACCATCTGCATTATAAGGTGCATTGGTAGGCAAATAAGCGAAGCCATAAAAGATATTTGGTGCGTCTTTTTCTACATAACTAGGATTAAGCATCAAGTTTGCCGACCATTTTCCAGAATTAAAGCCTAAATTAATGCCTGCATTTAATTGTTTGGTGCTATTTCCAATTTGTGGCTCATCAATTTTTAAATAACTAATATTGGTGCGATACGAAAATTTTGAAGTTGCACCTGATACGTTGAAATTGTATTTGTTGTAAACGCCGGCTCTGTTTAATATTTCAAACCAATCAGTATTTACACCATTATAGGCCACAGGAATATAACCAGACGTAGTGTTTTTCAGGAACTCATTTCTAAGCTCAGTATATTGTTCTCCATTTAAATATTTGATTCGGTTTACAGCTGAAGAAATTCCGAGCTGGTTTGAAAAACCAAATTGTGCTTTTCCTTTTTTACCTTTTTTTGTAGTAATCAAAATTACTCCATTTGCACCGTCGGCCCCATAAATACCAACAGCTGCGGCATCTTTTAAAACCGAAATCGTTTCAATATTTTCGGGCGCAATTTTCATCAAAGGATTGGCCAGATTTTCAGCCGAATCACCAGAACCATCAAATACACTGCTGTCGATTGCATATTCCTCGCTCATCACAACACCGTCAATAATGATTAATGGCTGTGAAGAAGTCCCTGTGATGGCACCAGTTAAAGACGATAATGTACCTTGACCGCGAATATTGATTTTTACAGGACCACCAACACCAGTAGTATTTTCTACTAAAACTCCGGCAATTTGTCCTGTAATCATTTTATCAAAACTTTCAGAAGCTTGTTCTACCGCAATGTCTTTTGCGTTTAAAGTCGAAATACTTCCAACAATTTCTTCTTTTAATTTGGTAGTCCCATACGATGAAGTAATCACAATCGGATTTAGTTCATCAGTAGTTTCTTTAAGGTTAAAAATGAAATTCTTTTTATTATCAGCTTTTTGCGATTGCGTTTCCATTCCTAAAAAGCCAACTTCAAGCACAATATTCGGAATGTCGTTTCCTTTTAATTGATATGCAAATTTTCCATTTGAATCTGTTATAGCACCCATTCCAGTTCCCTTTATGCGTATTGTCGCGCCAGGAAGAGGCAAATTGTCTTTAGCATTATAAACAATTCCAGTTATAAACCTTTCTGTTTCTGGTGAAGCATTTTGAAGAGCAGGAGCAGAGCTCGTAAGCAAAACTTGCTTTTTCTGGATATAAAATGAAATGTTTTTGTCTTTCAACAACTGTTTTAAAGTGGTTTCTAAAGTAGCATTGTTAACGTCTAAATCTGCTAATTGTTCAATATCAATTTTTCTGGCATTATAAATTATTCTAAAATCCGTTTGTTCTTCAATTGTTTTGATAATTAGGCTTATAGGTTTGTTTTTGGCATGTATGGTAATTAATTTGTTTTGAGAAAATCCTTTAAAACCAGATATGAGTAGAGCCAAGAAAAACAAAATTTTTCTTAAAACGGGTTGTATCGTAAATGTCATGTTTGTTTATTTATCGAGGATTGGTAATGGTAATGGTTTTTTGTTCAATCGAATAATTAAAAGGCGTGTCGCGTTTTAGAAGATCTAAAATGTTCTCGACACTCGACTCGCTGATGTTTATTGTACCCGTAAAATTCTGTCTGGCCAAATCAGAATTTTCGTTGATAATTTCAACATCATAAGTACGCTGAATGATTTTTGCGATGGTAGAAAAAGGAGTGTCTTTAAAAGCAAGTTCGCCTTTTGTCCAGGCAACATAAAAGGCTGGTTCGACTTCTTTTACGACAATTTTTTTGGAATTATTATGCCAAGTTGCCATTTGATTTGGCGCAAGCAAAACTACATTTGAAGAATTTACGGCTTCAGACATTTCAATACTTCCTTCAATTAATGTACCGTTGACTGTTGGGTTTTCAGGATAAGCGCTCACATTAAACTTAGTTCCCAAAACTTCAACATTTACTTGATTAGCGTGTACGATGAACGGATGCATCTTATCTTTTGCAACTTCAAAAAATGCTTCACCGGTCAAATACACATTTCGATTTCCGTTAATGCCAAATTGTTCTGGATAACGAAGTGTTGTGCCTGAATTCAAGCTGACAACAGTTCCGTCTGAAAGTTGAAGCTTGAAACGTTTTCCGTATGGAACTTTTAATGTGTTGTAATTAACTTCTTGATCTTGAGCTTTTCCAAAGTAAATTATTTGGTTTGGAAATTTTTTGGCAACTAAAACACCTTGATCATTTAAAAGTTCCGTCTGATTTTTTCCTCTAAAATATTCTAAACGGCCGTCGCCGAGAGTAAGAACAATTTCTTTTGAAGTTTCAGATTTGTTTTTAAATATAAATAAAGTTGTTCCAATGCTCAAAAACAGTAAAAATACTGCCGCATAGTGCAAATATTTTCTGATGCTGTTTTTTGGCTTCATTTGGATTACCGGAACTGCTTCAATTGATAAATCTGCTGAAAGAGTGGTTAAAACCCAAGCTTTTTTTGCAGTAATAAATTGATTTTTGTTCTCTTCTGATGCTTCAATCCAATCAAAAAGTGCCTGAACTTCTTGTTCCGAAGCTTCATTAGTAAGGTATTTATTTACAATTTCCGATGTCATATTTGCGTTTTAGAACTTCTCGCTATAGTTAGTACACTTCAGAATTAAAATACCCTACCTTTAGTTTTTAATTATTATAAATAAGAATAAAAATCAAGAATAAATAATCGGATAATTTGGTTTTTAAAATCTTCAAAGCCTTTGTCATATGGGCTTCAACAGCTTTTAATGTTACTCCCATTTCTTCCGCGATTTCTGAATTTTTTTTGTTCTCGAAGCGTTTTTTTATAAAAACTTCTCTAGTTTTTGGCGGTAAATCGTTAATAGATTCCTGAATTATGCGTTCTAATTCGGTTAATTCTAAAGCGTCGAATTGAATTGAATTCAAAACTTCAATATTCAATTCTTTTTCTTTTTGATTTAAGAGGTCATTTTTGAATTTATCTTTCACTTTGTTGTGGCGAATTAAATTCAAGCATTTTGATTTGGCATAAGTGAACAAGAACGCTTGAATTCCGTTTATAGATTCAACGTTTTCTCGATTTTGCCATAAATGCAATAAAGCTTCTTGAGCAAGATTTTCAGCTTCGTTTTGATCATTAATAAACTGAAAATTGAAAGATTGTATTCTCCTGAAATATTTATCATAAAAAAACTTGAATGCAGTTTCATCGCCTTCCTTGAAGGATTGGAAAGAATTTAATTCTAAACTGGCATTATTGTTCATCAAACGAAATTTATTTTGGAAAGCAATATTAACTGGATTTGCTAAGAAAGCGGCAAATATAAAAGTTTATTTATATTAATTCTAAATAAAATTCAAATAAAGAACCTTGAAGGAAATTTTATTCAGAATTGGTTTAGTTTTAATCGCAAAACAATAAAGATTTTTGTTTATGCTTGTGTTGTATAAACGCAAAGTTTCGCAAAGCTTTGTATAAAAACTTTGCGAAACATTGTATAAATCTAAGATCTAATTGCTGTAGGAATTGCGGTTAAATCATACGTTTAAAATTAAACCACCCCATACCAATCAACAAAACATTAAAAGCAAGCAATGGCAAAAACGCCTTTGTAAAACTAATTTCAGTTGCATCAGTAAACGTTTCTACTTTATAGTCGTCCCAGTCTTGCTGCTCAACAGGAGCATTATCAAAGATTTTTGGATAAAAATGCAAACGCAGCTTTTCATGAAATTTTGTTGTCTCTTTTAAGAATGAAAGCTGGTTTTTTAAATCAGATTTTGCGATTTCGTTTAGCTGAATCTGTGTATGAAGCGTTGGAATAAATTGCGCAATGGCTTCACTCGCATGATTTCTTTGCTCCAATTTTGCTTCTAATTCTTTTGATTGCACTGCCGATTCGTCGTCGCCCATTTGTTGCATCGCATAATACCAAAGCCAGCTGAATTCTGCGTCAGGCAAAACATAGTTTTTGAATTGCGGATAATGTTCGTAGAATTTGTTTAATGTTGTTTGTTTATCCATATCCCACTTTTCATGATATGCATTTCGTTGTTTCAATGTCAATTCTAAAGCCTCTGGAACCTTGTACTTATTGATGATATAGGTGTTTATTGCAGCCGGAAGAATGATAATCAAAAACAACCAGATTGTCAGCAAAATGACTGCATTGAAATTTGAATTTTTTTGGAGAGAAACAATAAAAAAGCAAACTGAAAACCATAATAAGACATACAAAACGGCAATTCCGTAAAATACAGCAAATGATTTATCGACAGGGATTTGCAGAAAAATAATCGCAATTATAAGCAGTAAAGTCAAAAGACCAATTAAACTCAGAATTCGGACATAAAACAATTTTAGAATATAAAAAAACGTGTTTGAGCTTTGCGTAGCGACAATTTTCCAGGTTCCTGACTCTTTTTCTTCGGAAATTAGATTGTATGAAAAAGCAATAATCAGAAGAGGGAAGAGGTACAACAACACAAAACTAAAATCGATATTTCCCGCCAGAAGGTTGCTCGGATTATTGAGTTCCGAATCGTATTTCTGCGCTTCTAATCCACGAATGGTAACACTTTGAATTGATGGATTTACGTCGCGTTGTCCGATAACTAAACTGTTTATTGGCAGGGTTTTGTTGACCAGTGAAAATTTGACATAATACAACAGTAGTCCAATTTCGTCTTTGTGAAAAGAGGCATTTCGAGCGATGTGTTCTTTTTGATAAATAGTCGTTTCAGCAATATTATTTTGCTGTTTTTCTTGAAATTGAAGTCCAATTAAAAGGCTTATAAAACCAATAATCAGCAAAAAAAGCAATCCAAATTTGGTTCCTTTTGAGCGTATAAAATTTTTGAATAAAAGTTGTAACATAATTAGATTGCATTAAGGTTTTTAGCAGCAAAACGAATGAGCATAAAGAGTATAATTATCCAAAACGAAACGGAAATTATAGAAAGGATTTCGGTTTTTAGAACGTCTGAAATTCCTTTTGGTTCATAGTGAAATTCCTCGACATCGGCCCAATGCTCTTTGCCAATTGTAAGTGGTTTTTCCTTCGCCCCCGGTTTTTTATTACTGATATATTTAATTTGTAAAGCATTCATTTTCTGTGCCATATCGTAGCGGTAAATTTCAGCTTGTTTTTGGAAATCGATATACGAATCATAATCCGTGTTTGACAATCCCATGGACAAATTTTTCATTGCGATATACGGATTCAGAAATGAAACTGCTTTTGAAAAACTGTTTTGTTTGTCATAAATTTTTAAAAGCTTTTCTAAATGATCGTTGTAAATTTTAGAGCTTATGCGTTCGCCTTCGGTCATAATAAATCCTGAATAATTGAAAGGCAGTTTTTGTACCGAATCGACTTTGTAAGTTCGTAACAACGAATCTTTTATCGCTTTGTAATGAACATCATTCGGATTGTGGCTGTCACCTTGTTTCAAAATATCCTGTTCGATTTCGCTATTAAACTGAACTTTTGACGGAGCCTCATACAAATAAGCGCCAATTGCTTGCGAAGTTCTTGGTAAAATAATGGTCAGAATCAGCCAAATTCCAATTAAGGAAACCAATGCTTTTTTTGAGGTTTTGCTTGACGCTGAAACCAAAACTGCAATTACACAAAAGAACATTAGATAAATAAAATGAAACAGAATAAACAAAATCATTTTGAAAGTTTCATCTGCTGAAATCGTAAAGTTTTGAAGCAAAAGCCAAACGAAAACCAAAACAAGAATTGTTGGAATAAAAAGCAGCATAATGACACTAGCGATTCCGAAGATTTTCCCAAATAAAAGCTGTTTCCAACTGATTCCTTGGCTTAAAAGTAATTTTAAAGTTCCATTTTCTCTTTCGAAAGCTATGGCGTTAAATCCTATGAAAAAGATTAAAAGCGGTAATAAAATCTGTAAAACCATTCCAATGCTGATTTCTCCAAAACGAAGCATGCTGTTTGAAAATCCGGCTTCAGAGAAATTTGCTGTGTTTTGTTTATGAGCCTCAAGGAAAATAGCATTTCCGAAAAACGGTTCCATTCCAAATTCGAAAACACTTAATGACGTACTTTTTCTAAACGCAAAATTTCCGTAATGTGCCATTCGATGCGGATTTTTATCTGGATTTTTCAACCAGTCTTCGCGTGATTCGTGCTGGTATTTTTCGCTGGCTTCATTTTGGCTTTTGTAATTATCCCAGCCCAAAAATGTTGCAAATAAAAGCAGTGCACCAATAAAAAGTGTAATAATATAAATTGCCGGATTTTTAAAAACAGAATTTTTAAAATGTCTGGCTATAAGGAGTTCAGTGTGTAATAATTTCATATTAATTAAAATTTATCTATTGAGTGTAATTTGTTTAAACACATAGAAACATAGAATTTTTTCTAAAGAAGGTAATTGAAAGGAACTAGTTCCTAACACATAGCTATGTGAATTTATGCGAGTGAAACGCCTTTTTTTAAAATCAATCAAAAACTATGTTTCTATGTGTTTAAATATTTTTCAGCTCAACGAATTAAAATTTATAAGTTACGGTAAGGCTTGCATTTCTAGGGCTTCCCGGAAATAATCGCAAATAATTCTGCGCGCCTAACCAATACGTTTTATTCAATAAATTATTTGCATTTACTGCAATTTGAACGTTGCTTTTACTTGGTTTATAAAACAACGCAGCATCAAAAATGGTAAAATCAGGAAGTGTAAAATCTCTTGTAAACCAAGGAATTTTGCTGCTTTGATATTGAACTCCAAAACCAATTCCGAGATCTTTTAAAGAGGAATCTGAAGCAAAGTTGTAACGGGTCCATAAATTGGCGCTGTTTTTTGGTGTATTTTGTTTTCTCGCGCCACTTAAAGTAGGATTGCTGTCTTCCATAATTTTTGCATCTATGTAGCTGTATGAAGCATTAATTTGCCAATCTGAAGTAATATATCCAGCTAAATCGCATTCAAAACCACGGCTTCTTTCTGCCCCACGAGTGACTAATAGATCTGGATTTGCGGGATCATTGGCATTCATTAAAATATTACGCTGATTAATTTCGTAAATCGCCGCATTAAAAGTCATTGAATTGTTTAAAAAAGTAGTTTTGATACCCACTTCTTTCAAATCACTTTCCAAAGGATCAAACAAACTTCCGCCAGGTAGTGAACCGGTCTGTGGCATTAAAGTAACTGTATTCGGTTGAGGTTGATAACCTTCCAAATAAGTTGTATAAACGTTTATGGCGCTGTTAACAGCATATGTAATTCCAATTCTTGGCAACAAAGCCGACTTTTTGACGGTCAATTCGTTACTAGTTTCATAATTGGTAATATCTTCAAACCATTCGTTTCTCAATCCCAATAAAAAAGTAAATTTTCCCCATAGAATCTGATCCTGAATATAAATCGCATTTGTAGTTGTTAAAGCTGATGGAAGTGCCGTTCTAACATTCAAGGTGTAATCTTCTGGACTGGTAAGCAAGTATTTAGGGTTATTTAAATTAAAATAATTCACATTTGGTTTAGGCAAAATAACGCCGTCAATTGTCACGGTTTGATAATTTGAAGCGTTTGCAGGAACAAAAGAACCAGCCACAGTTCCGTCTTTCAGTAAATAACCTCTTGCTGCGTTTTGTCCACCGCCTTTGTTTTTGTTCCAACTGCTTAAATCATATCCAGCTAATAGTTTATGTTTTAATTTTCCAGTCTTTAAATCGAAATTAAAATAAGCACTTAAATTGTCAATGTCCCAATTCTGTTGGCGTTGTACAAATTGCATCATCGCCAAACTGGTTACAGGCTGGTTGTTCATATCAACTGCAAAAGCATTCGTAGTTCGATGTTCCTGAAGATCTTCTGTCCAAGTTTGTTTCATGTATGTCGCATTAAATCCAATTTTTGAGTTGAATTTATGCGCAAAATTGGTTGTCAAAATCATTTCTTTTGATTTGAAGAAATCACTCGGCGCGCCTAGATTTAAGCTGATTGGTGTTTTTGTCAAACTCGTTTGTCCAGCAACAGCACCAAAAATAGGTTGGCCTCGGTCAAGTATTCCCGTCATGTTGCTTAAAATCAGCTCTGTATTGATAGCCGTTTTTTCATTAGGAATATAACTGAAAGAAGGAGAAAACAGGAATGATTTGTTGTTTACCAAATCACGAAACGATTTTGCCTGCTGATACGCTCCGTTAACACGATATAAAAGTGTTTTTGAATCATTCAAAGGTCCGGTAAAATCTAAAGTACCGCGCAATGTGCTAAAGCTTCCAACACTCATACTGATTTCTTTTCGATCAATTGCGAGAGGCTTTTTGGTTACCAAATTGATGCTTCCACCTGGATCAACAGATGAAAATGTGGCACTTGACGGACCTTTGATAACTTCGACGCGCTCAATATTGCTTGTTAAAGGTTGCAAAAAATAATATTGACGCGTTCGCATGCCGTTGATGATTTGTCCTTCTTCATTTTGACTGATGCCACGAATTGTATATTGATTATAATAACTCGCCGGAATTACGCCACTAGCCATTTTTACAGCATCAGCAAGATAGAAAGCAGCTTTATCTGCAACTAATTCTTTTGTTATTGTTGAGATGGATTGTGGAATATCTTTGTTGAGCGCAGCCGTTTTTGTTGCTGCAAAAGAATAATCACTATTGTATTTTTTGGTCGAACGGCCAACAATCTCTACGGTTTGCAGTTCATTTTTTCTCATTTTTGTAGAATCTTGAGCAATACTGTCTGTACTTTTTTTGTTGACATTCTGAGATTGTGAAGCATGTAAGACAGTTATTAGAAATAGAAAAGAAAATATTTTTTTCATTTTATAAAAGATGGAAAGCAATTTCCTTTAAACAGTTTGTAAATAAAGATTTTCAAGTTCGTTAGCTGAAATTTTATCTGCTTCAATTACCGTCACTAAATTTCCTTGTTTCATGATTCCAATGTGCGATGCGACTTCTCTGGCTCTGAAAATGTCGTGCGTTGCCATTAAAATGGCAGTTCCATCGGCAGAAAGCTCTTTTAGAATCTGCGAAAATTCATTCGATGCTTTTGGATCTAAACCGCTCGTAGGCTCATCGAGCAACAGTACTTTGGCCTTTTTTGCAATCGCAATCGCAATTCCTACTTTTTGACGCATTCCTTTAGAATATCCACCTAAATTTTGATTGTGTGCAGTGGTCTGCAATCCGGCTTTGTTTAAGAAATATGTCAGTTCACCTTGTGAATATTTGAAGCCAGCTAGAGATGAAAAGAATTTTAGGTTTTCTAGACCTGTCAAATTTGGATAAAGCATTACTGTTTCAGGAATATAAGCGACATGCTTTTTGGTTTCCTGACTGTTTTCAATTACTGAAATGTTGTTGATTTCCAATTCTCCCGATGTTGGTTCAATAAAGCCTAAAAACAAATTGATTGTTGTGGTTTTTCCGGCTCCGTTTTGACCTAAAAGAGCAAAGATTTCTCCCTCGTTTATAGTTAAGTTTAAGGAATTTAAGGCGGTGTGATCGCCGTATTTTTTAGTCAAATTTTTTGCTGTAAGCATAGTTTTATTTATTTGAAAGATTTGATTTTTTAAAATAGATATAGCAAAATCAGGCTTTTGAGAGCGTGCAAAAGCTAATTTTGTAATTAGAAATGAAGTGGATTTACTGCAGTAAATAGAAAAGCTAATTGAATCTGTTTTTGAAAACAAATCAATTTAACATAAAGAAATACGCTTGCCTTTTATTAATCTTCAAGAAAATAAAATGCAGTTTTAGTCTATAAACACAGTAAATTAAAGAAGTGTTGGAGGTGCACGAAGTGCAAAAAGACTTCCTTTGAAAAATGTTGAAGCTGTCTTTGAATAAAAGAAATGGCAAGAAGTTTCAACCGTTATTTTATGAAATGAAAGCGCTTCAAAATTATTTGGAATGAAGCTGCTGAATGCAAAATGACAAATAGGACAGTGGTTTTCGACAGTATGACTGTGCGTTATTTCTTTTTGTCCAGGTTTGTGTTTGTGTACGCAGTGTTGTTTTTCAGAAAACTGTTTGACAACGTGCTCATAGGAGTGAATGGTCTGGAACAGCATCGCGAACAATACTGCAAAAGACATCAAGAAATTTACAATTACAATTTTCTTTTTCATTCAGTGGTGTTTCGGAGCAATTCTTAAGTCATTAAAAATGAAAAGAATAAACGCAACAGTGTTGCAAATATACTTATCTTATTTTGAAAAGCCTTAAAATTGGGCTGTTTTTATTGAAAAACTCAAAAAGCTAAAGATTACTGTACAGCAATTGCAGTGTATGAAAATCAGAGGAGCCGTCAAAATATTTATGAAGTGCTTCTTGAAATACTGGCTCAGTATTTTGAATACTGGCAAATAATGTCAGACAAGATTGAAGCCTTTCGTCATCAGGATTTCCAAATATTTCTTCTGCTGTTTTTTCTTCGGTTTTGATTAATTCAGATGTGATTTCAATAAGATGCTTTCCTAAAATCGGATGTTCCAAAAAAGCAATCGCTTCATCAGCATTTTTGATTTCGTAGAATTTTGAAGTATCACAAGAACCGGATCCTTTTATCTGCGGAAAGACAAACCACATCCAAGGAGATTCTTTTTTACCTCTTTTGATTTCTGCAAGTGCAGATAGGTAAAGTTTGTTCTGTGCGTCTAAAAAACGCATTAATTCATTTTTATTGTAGGCCATTTTATGCTGATTTATTTGGGGATAATCAGGTCATAAAACTACTGAAAAATTGTTTAGTTGTACAATACAAAAGCATTTTTTAGGCTATTTTTTCTGATTTTAATTTAATGTAAACTAAGTTGATGTTATGTGCTATTTATCTTGTTAAGAGGTTGTTTAATTGTTATATATGTTGAAATTTACTCGTGTTCTTGTGATATTTTTTCTATTTTAGCAAAAGACGATAATTAACATTTTTTGAATTATCAATTTCTTCGGCATACATTTAAATGCCAATTTCTGTTAACGGTGCACTTCGCTCCATAAAAAATAAAATATGAAAATAGGATTAATCGGATTCGGTAAAACTGGAAAATCAGTAGCTTCAATACTTTTAGAAAATAAAAAATTCAGTCTGGAATGGGTTTTAAGACAGAGTAATGTTTTAGAACACAGATCAGTTCCAGAATTTTTTGGAGTTGAATCAAACGAACCCGGATTAATTTATTCCAGCTCCAAAACATCAATTGAAAAGTTGCTTGAAAGTCATCCAGTAGATGCCATTATTGATTTTTCATCGCATCAAGGAATTTATACGTACGGTGAAACAGCGGCGAAAAAGAAAGTCAAAATTATTTCGGCAATTTCACATTATAAGGAAACAGAATTGCAGTTTCTTAAAAAACTTTCTCAGAAAACAACTGTTTTTTGGTCGCCTAATATTACGCTTGGCGTGAATTATTTATTATTTGCCGCCAAGTTTCTAAAGAAAATTGCACCATGGGTGGATATTGAAGTCAATGAAGAACACTTCAAAACAAAACAAGGAACTTCGGGAACAGCGGTAAAAATTGCTGAGGCCTTAGATGTTGAAAAAGAAAATATAAATTCGGTCAGAGCAGGAGGAATCGTCGGGAAGCATGAAGTTATTTTTGGTTTTCCATATCAAACAGTCCGATTGATTCACGAATCGATTTCGAGAGAAGCATTTGGAAACGGAGTTATTTTTGTTGCCGAGAATTTAAAGGAAAAAGAAAAAGGCTTCTATAATTTTGAGGATATTTTGACGCCTTATTTTACTGTTTAGTTTTTTGGTTTGCCACTAAGACGCTAAGGCACAAAGTTTTTTTCTGTGAAAGAATGCAATTGATTGTTCATCTAAGTGAAGCCTAAGTATCAAAGTTTAATCTCGCAAAGACGCAGAGTCGTGAAGTTTTTTTATAAGTTGTGATAAACTTTTAAAACTTAGCGACTCTGCGTCTTTGCGAGAAATTCTCTTTAGTATTTTTATTTTCTAAAAGTCAAAGCTTTCATGTATTCTAAATTCATTTTGGCAATTGAAAGGACTGAAATTCCCTGCGGACATTCAATTTCGCAGGCGCGGGTGTCAGAGCAGGCGCCAAAACCTTCTTCATCCATTTGTTTGACCATATTTAGAGCACGATTTTGAGCTTCAACTTTGCCTTGTGGCAATAGGGCTAGATGGGTAATTTTTGCTCCTACAAATAAAGCTGCACTGGCATTTTTGCATGAAGCAACGCAGGCTCCGCAGCCAATACAGGCTGCCGCGTCAAAAGCAGCTTCGGCAGTCTCATAAGAAATTGGGATGCTGTTGGCTTCAGGCGCTTGTCCAGTTGAAGCGCCAATAAATCCTCCAGAAGCAATAGTAGCATCAAAAGCTTTTCTGTCTATTTTTAAATCTCGCAAAACTGGAAAAGCTTTGGCTCGAAAGGGTTCAATATAAATGGTGTCACCGTCTTTAAAACTTCGCATATGAAGCTGACAGGTTGTTGTATTTCTTAAAGGCCCATGAGCTCTTCCGTTGATCATAACACCACATTGCCCGCAGATTCCTTCTCGGCAATCGTGATCGAATTCAATTACGCGTTCGCCTTGCTGAATTAGATTTTCGTTCAAAAGATCCAGCATCTCAAGGAAAGACATGTGCTCTGAAACTCCATCAATTTCATAATCTGTCATTTCTCCTTTTGATGAAGTATCAAACTGCCGCCAAATTTTTAGATAAAGTTTCATATGTAATTGTTAATTATGTATTGTTAATTATGAATTTTCTGGGGTGAATTATAAATTGATAATTAACAATTGACAATTCATCATTTAACCATTATTTATAGCTTCTCACTGCAAGTTCTACAGATTCAAAAACAAGAGGCTCTTTGTGCAGTTCAGGTTCTTTGTGTAGGCCTTTCCATTCCCAGGCCGAAACGTAGCAGAATTCGGCATCATTGCGGACAGCTTCTCCATCGGCAGTTTGATATTCTTCTCTAAAATGCGCGCCACAGGATTCTTCGCGCTGCAAAGCATCATAACACATTAATTCGGCTAATTCTATATAATCAGCAATTCTGCCCGCTTTTTCTAGTTCGCTATTCAAAGTATTGTCGCCCGTAATTCTCAAGTCTTTTTCAAATGAAGCTTTTAATTCTCTTATTTCGATAATGGCTTCCTCCAAATTTTTTCTGCTTCTGGAAAGCCCGCATTTTTCGTAAAGAAGACGTCCAATTTTTTTATGAAAATAATCGGCAGAAAGTGTTCCGTTAGTATGCAAAAAACGATCTAACTGTCTTCTTACAGCATTTTCAGCTTCTTCAAAATTGGGATGAGAAGTGTCGAATTTTGGTGTATTTAATTCACCAACTAAATAATTCGGAATCGTATAAGGCGCTATAAAATAGCCGTCTACGCAGGCCTGAAGCAATGAATTTGCACCAAGACGATTTGCACCATGATCGGCAAAATTGGCTTCGCCTAACGCAAATAAGCCAGGAATTGTAGTCATTAATTCATAATCAACCCAAAGGCCGCCCATCGTAAAATGCGCCGAAGGAGAAATCAACATAGGTTCTTTATAAGCATTAATGCCTGTGATTTTTTCATACATCGCAAAAAGATTGCTGTATTTGGCTTCAATTGCGTCTTTTCCTTGCGCTTTTATGGCATCGCCAAAATCAAGATAAATAGCATTTTTCATTGGCCCAACACCATGACCGGCATCAATTCTTTCTTTTGCTGCTCTAGATGAAATATCTCTCGGTGCTAAATTTCCAAAAGAAGGATATTTTCGTTCCAAATAATAATCTCGTTCTTCTTCGGGAATAATATTGGGATTTCGATCGTCTTTGGCTGTTTTTGGAACCCAAATTCGGCCATCATTTCGAAGTGATTCCGACATTAGCGTGAGTTTTGATTGGTTTTCACCATGCTGTGGTAAGGAAGTAGGATGAAACTGAATCCAGCTTACACCGGCCATAAAAGCACCTTTTTTGTGAGCGCGCCAAATAGCCGAACTGTTACAGCCCATTGCCAAGGTTGAAAGATAATATACTTTTCCGTAACCTCCGGAAGCCAATACAACTGCATCGGCGGCGTGACGTTCAAGAACTCCGGTTTCTAGATTTCGTGCAATAATTCCTTTTGCTTTTCCGTCTATCACTACTAATTCAAGCATTTCGTGACGGGTATATAGTTTAATTTTTCCTAATGCGGTTTGGCGTTCTAACGCTTGATAAGCGCCTAATAATAGCTGTTGTCCGGTTTGTCCGCGTGCGTAAAAGGTTCGCGAAACCTGAACGCCACCAAAAGATCTATTATTGAGATATCCCGCATATTCTCTGGCAAAAGGAACGCCTTGTGCCACAGCGTGATCGATTAAAGCAGCAGAACATTCAGCAAGGCGATAAACATTTGCCTCACGAGATCTAAAATCCCCGCCTTTTATGGTATCATAAAACATTCTGAAAGTGCTATCGCCGTCATTTTTGTAGTTTTTGGCTGCGTTAACACCACCTTGAGCGGCTACCGAATGCGCTCTTCTGGCAGAATCCTGAAAACAAAATGACTTGATGTTGTAGCCTTGTTCGGCCAAAGAGGCAGCGCAGGAAGCACCCGCAAGTCCTGTTCCTACTACTATAATGTTTAATTTTTTTCTGTTGGCTGGATTGACAAGTTTAGCTTTTGCTTTGTAGTTGTTCCATTTATCGGCAAGAGGTCCTTCGGGTATTTTTGATTTCATCATTTTTTAGTCGTTTAAAATGAGTTCATGCAAAAGATTTAAGAAAGCTAAATTTACTATAAAATATTTATATTTAGTTGTTTTGTAAGGTTGTATTTCTGCAAAAAAAAAGATTTTTTAACGAATGTTGTGACTTATTCATAAACAGAAATGCGATAGGTTTTTAAAACCTGTCGTGTTTTGAGTGATTTTAAAAAAAATCTGCACTATCTGCGAAATCTGCGGGAGTAATTTTTCACGCAGATTTCGCAGATAGTGCAGATTTATATCAAATTACTGAAAATGAAGTTGTAACTAATGTTGAATCTAATTTGAAGTGCAAACCGGTTTTTTAATACCTGTTGGGTTTGAAAATAAGTGTTATTTCTCAACTATCATAGTGACGCCTTGCCCGCCAGCGGCGCAAATTGATATAAAACCTTTTCCTGAACCTTTTTCGTTCAATAATTTAGCCATAACGCCAATAATTCGGCCTCCAGTTGCAGCAAAAGGATGTGCGGCTGCCAAACTGCTTCCTTTTACATTTAATTTTTCTCTGTCAATTGCTCCAAGCGTTTTATTTAAGCCAATTTCAGCGCTTAATTCTGGGCTTTCCCAAATTTTTAAAGTTGCTAAAGTCTGTGCGGCAAAAGCTTCGTGAATTTCATAATAATCAAAATCCTGAAGATTTAAACCTGCTTTTTCCAGCATTCTTGAAGCAGCAAATAAAGGCGCTAAAAGTAGATTTTGTTGTTTTTTAACATATTCAATTGCAGCGATTTCTGCGAAAGTGATATAAGCCAAAATTGGGAGTCCTTGCTCTTTTGCCCATTCTTCACTGGCTAAAAGAATGCAAGAAGCGCCGTCTGTCAAAGGTGTTGAGTTTCCTGCTGTCAATGTTCCGTTTGTTTTGTCAAATGCAGGTTTTAATTTGGCTAGTTTTTCAATTGTGCTGTCTCTTCTTAAATTATTGTCCTTTTCAAGTCCGTTGAAAGGCGTAATCATATCATCAAAAAAGCCTTCATCATATGCTTTTGCCATTTTTAAATGACTATTTAATGCAAATTGATCTTGATCTTCTCTCGATATTTTATAATATTTTGCCGTAATTTCAGTATGCCCGCCCATGGAAAGTCCGGTTTGTGATTCTTCGTTTTGAGGAACCAACGGCGCTAAATCTTTTGGACGAATTTTTAGAAAACTTTTGATTCTTCCGCCCAATGATTTGGCTTGTCGTGCTTCTAATAAAATTTTTCTCAAATTTTCACTTACCGACATTGGAATATCACTGATGGAATCAACACCGCCTGCAATTCCACAATCAATTTGGCCAAGCGCAATTTTGTTGGCAATATAAACAGCGCTTTCAATTCCGGTATCGCAAGCTTGTTGTAAATCGCAAGCAGGAGTTGCCGGATTGAGCGACGTTTTCATTACGCATTCTCGAATTAGATTGTTGTCATAGGAATGTTTAACCACCGCACCGCCAGCTACTTCTCCCAATAATTTTCCTTTCAAATGATATTTATCGATAAGTCCGTTTAAGGCTGCGGTCATCATATCTTGATTTCCAACATTCGAATAAGCCGTATTTGCTCGTGCAAACGGAATTCGGTTATAGCCTAAAATGGCAACTTTTCTAATTGTTGAGGGATTGTTCATGTCTGGATTTTGTTTTATTAAAGATAAGAAGATTTTTTATTGCCACAGATTAAACAGATTAAAATGATTTTTTAAACATATAGGACATAGATTTTTAATTGATTTTAAACCGTTTAAATCATTAAAAAGTTTCATACAGAAAAGATATTCGTTGCGTAGACGCACAGCAGTGCGTCTCTAAAGTATAAAATGAGGATAATTACATATCAAAACAAAGTATATCGTAGAGACGCACTGCTGTGCGTCTACGAAACGTATAACACGAGCGCATTTTGAAAAAGGATTTACACAAACCAATAATTATCTAATTGACAAATTGCCACATTATCTAATTTTACTTATTCATCGCAATATAATCAGACGGCGACATGGAGAAATGTTTTTGAAAATTTCTTCCAAAGCTTGTTTGCGATTTATAACCTACCATTTCGGCGATTTCGTACATTTTGTAATTTTCGTTTAAAAGCAATTCGGCAGCACGTTTTAAGCGTACAATATTGATCAGCTCATTCGGACTCAAATTAGATAAATCTTTGATTTTTCGGTACAAAGTAGAGCGGCTCATATTCATTATTTCGGCTAATGATTCTACGCTTAAATCAGGATCGGTGATGTTTCTTAAAATTTCGTCGTCTAGCTTTTTCAGGAATTTTTCATCTGTTTTGTTATGTGCAATACTTTTAATGTGCGATAGAGGAGAACTTGCATAATAATTCATAATCTGCTTTCGATTTTCAATCAAATTATTGGCTTGAACTTTCAAATAGTCCATTGAAAAAGGTTTTGCTATATAAGCATCTGCACCAACTTCCAGGCCGTCAATTTGCGATTTCAGTGAGTTTTTTGCCGTCAATAAAATAACAGGAATATGACTCGTTTCGAGATTGGTTTTAATCTCTTTACACATCGTTATTCCGTCCATAACAGGCATAGAAACATCGCTGATTACAAGCTGAATGTTTTGGTTATGAATTACTTTTAAGGCATCTTCTCCATTTTCTGCCTTTAGAATACTATAGGTAGAAGCCAATTCAGAAGTTACAAAACTTAAAAGATCCAGATTGTCTTCAACAACTAAAATCTGTGGTTTTTCTAGTTTTGTTTCCAATTCTGTTTTTTCAGTTTCAGATTGATTTAATTCCTTTTCGCTATCGGTATAAAGCATGAATTCTTCTTCCTGATGCAAAGGAACGGTCAATTCAAAAATGTTTAATTTTTGATCAGCAATCAACTGCAGATTTCCATTATGAAGTTGCGAGAGCGAATGCGCCAGTGAAAGCCCAATTCCGGTTCCCGAAGTATTATCCATATTGTCCACTCTGAAAAATGGCTCAAAAATCTTGTCTTTTAGCTGAAACGGAATCAAATTGCCGTCATTTTTCACTACTAAAGTCAATTTTTTGTCGTCTCTATAAAGTGTCAGCGAAACTTTTTCTTTTGAATATTTAATCGCATTGCTGATCAAATTGCTCAATATTTTTTTAAAAGCTTCTTTGTCAACAAAGGCAAAAATGTCTTTTTCGCCTAATTCTAATTCAAAATCAATTCCTCGTTCTTCAATTAAAGGTGTAAATCGCAAATGCAAATTTCTGACAATGGATGAAATATTGGCTTCTACAAAAGTCAACTTCAATCCTCCAATTTCTGATTTTCTGAAATCCAATAATTCATTCACTAATTTTAATAATCTTGAAGTGTTTTTCTTCATTATCGACAGATTCTGAGGAACTTCTGTAGATTGGTATTCCATTGCTAAAAGCTTTTCTAACGGTCCTTTAATCAACGTTAAAGGCGTTCTGATTTCGTGTGCAACATTGGTAAAAAAATCAATTTTAGCCTGATAGATTTCTTTTTCTTTTTCATCGTTCAGATGTTTTATTTTACGGTTATTCTTAATTTGTGTCAGATTTTGAGAATAGCGAATGATGTAGTAAAATGAACCGCAAATCAACAGAAAATAGAAAAAATACGCATAAGAACTCGCCCAAAAAGGAGGAAGAATCACAATTTTCAACTCTACTTCTTTGCTCCAAACTCCAAAGCTATTCAGTGATTTGACTTTGAAAACATAATCGCCAGGCGCCAGTTCTGTAAAGAAAACTTTATTATTTCTGCCTAAATAAACCCAATCATTATTGACGTTTTCCAATTTGTACCAATATTCGGTAAGTTCTGGCGCAGTGTAGTTTAAAGAAGCAAATTCAAGATTGAATGACGATTGGTCGTTGTTTAATTCTAATTCATCCAAATGCGAAATAGATTGTTTTATAGGCGAATCAGATTCGTTTGCGTCAATATCCTTATTGTTGATTTGTAGATTGGTGATAAAAATGGAAGGCGTGTATTTGTTTTTGATGAAATTTTTCGGGTTGAAACTGATCAATCCGTTTAAATTTCCAAAATACATATCGCCATTGGCATCTTTAAAAGCCGAACTATAATTAAATTGATCACTCAATAATCCATTTGCAGTCGTATAAATTTTAATGCTTTTGTGATCTTGGCCAAATTTCATCAAACCTTTAGAAGTGGTCATCCATAAATTGTGTGCATCATCTTCTAAAATTGAATACACAACATTGCTTGGAAGTCCGTTTTTTGTGGTGAATTTGGTAAATGTTCGTGTTTTTTTGTCAAATAAATTCAGTCCATTTTCAGTTGCAAACCACAGATTTTTATGACTGTCTTCGAAAATAGAATTGATAGTATTGTTGCTGATGCCTCGAGCATTTTTATAATCATATATAAAGACTTCTTTTTTATGTGTTTTTGAATTGTAAAAGAAAAGTCCATCTCGATAACTTCCCGCCCAAAAATTTCCGTCACTGTCTTCTTTGAAATTCGTATAATGTGTTGTTTCGGGAAATGTTTTTAAAATTTCAAAATTGTCATGCTGTTCATTATAAGAATAAAGTCCCATTGTGGTAATGACAATCAATTCATTTTTTTTTGTTTCGGCAAAAGAAAAAATGAAATTACTGTGCAAGCCCGTAGAAGGATCATTTGAACTATAATGTTTGATAACCGCTCCAGAATTTCGATCGAGAACATCCAAACCATGCTCAAAAGTTCCCACCCAGATTTTGTTTTTTCGAGGCATCAAAGCGTGAATATTGTAATAGGAAACACTATTTCTGCTTCCATTTGGTAAATACGCTGTGAATAGCTGTGTTTTTGGATTAAAACGATTCAAACCAGCATCTTCAGTTCCAATCCATAAATCGCCATAATCATCTTTGTGAATCTCTCTAACTGCGCTTCCGCTGATGGAATTTTGGCCTTTTTGCGGAAAATATTTTTTGAACTGTGTATATTGTTTTTGATGGTAATTAATACCGCCAAAATAAGTTCCAATCCAGATTCCGTTTTCTTTGTCAATCGTAATTGAGTAGGCTGCATTATCTGAAATCGCATACGGGTCGTTGTAGTTTTTACGAAGATTGACATTCTTTTTCGTTCTAAAATCATAAATATAAACGCCAGATTCGCTGGCAATCCACAATTCATTATTTCCTCGTTTTCTGAATTGACGAACAAAAACAGGTTCTTTCGAAGAAAATTCCAAAGTTGTTGTCGTTTTGTTTTTTCGGTCATAAACCAAAACGCCGTGATCTTGTGTGCCAATCAGAATGGTATTTTTATCAAAAGCATAAATTGCTGTAATTCTAAAATTTGCTTTATTCCCTGGCGGATTTAAAGCGATATTTTCGAACGAAAGACTTTCCTCAGAATAATGGTATAATTTATTTAAAGAAGAAGCCCAGATTTCGCCGTTTTCATCTTTTGAAATTGAGGTAGTTATGAAAAACTTATTAGGATTGAAGGTTTTGGTTTCTTTATTAGAAGGTGAGTATTTGTAGAGAATATTTCCCGAAACAAACCAGATATTTCCCTTTTTATCGTGATTGATGTCGTTAATTCTGTCGTTTATGGCTTCGTTCAAAACCGTAAACTGATCTGTTTTCTTACTGTATTGGTACAAACCTTTATCAGTTCCTACCCAAATAATGCCGTTAAAAGCGTGAATGGACTGGATATAATTACTCCCAAGACTACGAATTGGGTCAGATTGGCTTCGATATGTCTTAAAACGATATCCGTCAAATCTGTTCAAGCCATCTTTTGTGCCAAACCACATAAAACCATCTTCGTCTTGTGTCGAAGCAATAACCGTATTATTTGAAAGTCCTTCTTCAACCCTAAAATGCTTAAAATAATATTCTTGAGCCTGAATAAAATTTATTGAAAAAAGGAATAAAAACTTAAAAAGAAAGAATTTACGCATTGTTGTGTTTTTTTATAAAAAAAATAATCTTCTTCAAATCGTGTCAATATTCTACCAAATGTTGCAAGCCTCGTATTTTTTGACCTTTTTTCTACAATTTGAATCATTTGAGAGAGATATTGACACAAATGAAGCATTTTATTTTGAATTAAAATCATCTACTTTGAATTTTCAAATAAATCATATTGATAATTTTTAGGAGGAAAAAATATACTATCAATAATTATTTATTTAAAAAAGAGAACCAAATACAATTTTGAAACCAAATGAACACATTATTACTAAAGAGCAAGATCGATTGCCTTTTTGCTCGAATCAGAGATGATTAAAATTCGAATTATTTAATTGTAAAACCAACCAAGAAATGAAAACTATCTAAAATGAAAAATCAATGAAAACAAAGTTCACTCAAATTTTAAAGCAGAGATATTACCTCTTGTTTTTCTTTAGTTTATTATTACAGCAGACCTATGCGCAACAAATTTCGATTTCAGGAAAAGTTGTGGCTGCATCAGGTGAATCAATTCCGTTTGCAAATGTTGTAATCAAAGGCACAACAAATGGAGCAGTTACTGATTTTGATGGAAGCTACAAAATTAGCGCAAGTGGTAACCAAACCTTAATTTTTAGCTCACAAGGCTACAAAACAACAGAAATTGCTATTAACAACCGAACTTCTATAAATGTCACTTTAGAAGAAGATGCAATGAAATTAGACGAAATTGTCGTGGTAGGGTATGGATCACAACAGAAAAAAGACCTTACTGGAGCAGTTGCATTAGTTAAACCAGACGAAATTCAAAAAAGACAAATCACAACAGTTGCAGACGGATTACAAGGTTTGGTAACTGGGGTAAAAGTTCGTGGTGGCGGACGTCCAGGACAAGAAGCTAGCGTTGAGATTCGTGGTTTAAAAAATCTTCAAAATACAAATCCGCTTTATGTTATCGACGGTTTAGTAACATCTGCAAATAGAGATTTTAATCCAAATGACATCGAAAGCATTCAGGTTTTAAAAGATGCATCGGCGGCGGCAATCTACGGCTCAAGAGCTGCAAATGGTGTAATCATTATTACTACGAAAAAAGGAAAAAAAGGACCACTTCAAGTTGAAGTTTCTGCAAAAACGAGTTTCCAAGTTATGCCTCGTTATGATTTAATGGGAACTGAAGAGTTTGCAAAATACAATAACATGGCATATGATAATGCTGGTTTCCAAAGACAAAATCTAAACATGGCCGTAAATACAGATTGGCAAGATGCTGTTTTCAAAACGGGAATGATGCAAGATTATAATGCAAGTTTTTCTGGAGGAAATGAAAACTCAACATTCTTTATGTCTGGAAATTATTTCGGAAACGAAGGAACTGTTGTTGGAACTGATTTCGACAGAATCTCTTTCCGTGTAAATTCAAGCGGTACAAAAGGAATTTTCAGTATTGGAGAAAACTTGGCGATCAGTAATTCAAAAACAGATGAAATGTCTGGAAATCCAATTATTGATGTGTACAGAATGACGCCAACAATTCCGTTGTATGATCCTGCAAATCCAGGTGGCTACGGTTACGGAAAACAAGGTGTTGCAGATACTTTTGGAACAAATCCTTTAGCAATTGCTGATTTTGCAAATACAATGAATGAGAATTTCAGAATTAGAGGAAATATCTGGTCTGAATTAAAATTTGCGCCTTGGTTGAAATACCGTTTCAATTTTGGATATGAAACTAGTTTTGACTCTTATAAATTCATGAGAAAAGTTGGAAACTGGTCTTTAAATCAGCCAATAGATCAATCGTATACCGATCAGAACAAAGGAAGATCAGAAACGTTGTTGTTTGAGAATACGTTGACTTTCAAAAAAGCATTCGGAAAACATGATATTACATTCTTAGTTGGTCAAACGTATCAAAAAGACAACTACAACCAGATTTATGGAACAAAGAGAAATCTTCCAATGAATTCTGGAACAGGCGAATATTATGAAGTTTTAAATCAAGGAGATTCGCCAGTTGTTGGTGGTTTCATTAACGAAGCAGCTTTGGCTTCTTACTTAGGAAGATTAGAATACAATTATGATAATCGCTATTTGTTTAATGCGGTTTTAAGACGTGACGGATCTTCAAGATTCAGCGATGCAAACAAGTGGGGTAATTTCCCTTCACTTTCTGCAGGATGGAGAGTTAGCAACGAATCGTTCTTCAAATCAGAATTCATTAAAGATTTAAAATTAAGAGCAAGTTACGGAGAGTTAGGTTCTGGAAATATTGGAAATTATGAATACAAAAGCTTCGTAAACAATTTTGGACAAATCGTAATGGGTAACGAGCAAAAGTTATATCCATCTGCAACTCAAGTAAAATTATCAAACTCTGAATTGCGTTGGGAAAAATTAAAACAAACGAATTTTGGAGTAGATCTTGGCGTTTTAAATAATGATTTGCGTCTTACAGCCGATTATTTTATTGCGCGTACAGAAGATGTATTGTTTGGTTTCCCAATTTTAATGACTACAGGAAATGATGGCGGAAATCCGATTTCTAATGCTGCAACTGTTGAAAATAAAGGTTTTGAATTAGAATTGGCTTATAGCAAAAAAATCAATGAATTCTCATTTAACGCTTCTGTGAATTTCACAAAAGTAAACAACAAACTGGTTACATTAGGTAACGGACAAAACGAAAACTTCTCTGGAAATACGGTTACAAGAGCGGGTATGCCAGTAGGAATGTGGTATGTTTTGGAAACGGATGGTTTGTTCCAGAATCAACAAGAAATAGACAATTACAAAACGGCTGACGGAAAAGTAATTATGCCGGGTGCAGTTCCTGGAGACATTCGTTTTAAAGACAATAATGGAGACGGACAAATTACAAACGAAGATAAAGCAGTTGTTGGAAGTCCGTGGCCAGAATTTGAAATGGGATTAAATGCAGGTGCAGACTATAAAGGTTTTGATTTTTCTATGAACTGGATTGCTTCACACGGAGCAACTGTTTATGACGGATTTAGAAGCGTTGTAGATCGTTTTGACGACAATAGTAACTACAGAAAAGGAATTCAGCCTTGGACACCAGAAAATCCAAATACTGATTTTCCTAGAATTACAAAAGGTTCGACTTTAAACTCAAGAGGAGATAGTGACCGTTTCTTAGAAAGTGGCGATTTTATCAGATTGAAATACATCGGATTTGGATATACTATTCCGCAAAGTGTTTTAGCAAAATCTGGAATTACAAGAGCGAGATTAACACTTTCTGCACAAAACATTATCACAATTACGAAATACCAAGGATTGGATCCTGAGTTTACAAACGGTAATATTTTTGAAAGAGGTGTTGATAACGGTGCTTTCCCGAATCTTAAGACATATTCTTTTGGTGTAGAGTTTAGCTTTTAATTTAAAAAAAATAGCATAATGAAAAAATCAATCATAATAACCGTAGCTATTCTAGGTCTCATTTTTGCTTCATGCGAAAAAGATCTTGACTTAAATAGCCAAAATGATATCACAGTAGATCAATATTGGAAAACTGAAAGTGATGCACAAGCTGGAGTAAATTCAATTTACGCCATGTTTTATAAAGATGGTTTGTGGGCAAGATGGATTTATTTCCGTTTAGATTTAACTTCTGATGAAGGATATAGTGTGAGTCCGTGGACAGAATTGGCAGATTGGACAAGGTTCAATTACATCAATTATAATTTCTGGGAAGGAAATGCCGTAACGTGGAGAGATACGTACAAAGCGATTTTTAGATGTAATCAAGTTTTGGCAAATGTTCCAAATATTACATTCCAAAATGAAGACACTAAAAAGAGAATTATAGCACAGGCTAAATTTTTAAGAGCCTTGCACTACTATTATGCGGCAGTAATCTGGGAAGATATTCCATTGGTTTTAGATCCATCTACACCAGCAGATTTGCCAAAGCAAGTAAAGGTAGCTGAAGTTTGGGCTCAAGTTGAAAAAGATTTAAATGAAGCTTACGCAGATTTACCAAGAGATTGGGCAGGTGCAGATCTTGGAAGACCAGACAAAGGTGCAGCAAAAGCTTTTCTTGCAAAAGTATATATGCAGCAACATAAATGGGCTGAAGCAAAAACAGCTTTAGATTATTTGATTTCTGGCGCTGGAGCAAAATACAGCTTACAAGCCAACTACAGAGACAACTTTACAGATTTACGTGAAAATAACAGCGAATCTGTTTTTGAAATCCAATTTGGTGATCAAAGAAAAGGCGGAACTGGTGAAGATCAAAACGCTGCAGTTTCTAGCAACCGTTGTCAGTTTTTTGCACCAAGAGGTATTGGATGGTCTGACGGACAAGCACGTTTTTGGCTAGTAAATGCTTTCAAAGAAGAAAAAAGTAAAGATGGGAATCTTGATATTCGTTTAAGATGGACATTATATTATCCTGATTTGTTTGCTGATTTTGGAGACAAAACATACGACAGAAACTGGGAGTGGAACAACAACGAAGCTTGGTTCAGAAAAGGAAGCCGTGATTATTACAGAAATAATGAGGATTACTATTCTCAAGTAAATTACAGATTAGTTCGTTATGGTGATATTTTGTTGCGCTACGCAGAAGTTTTGAACGAATTAGGAAATACTGCTCAGGCGTATCAATATGTTGATATGGTAAGAGCACGTGCAAACATGAACACGTTAGCGGTTGCACATCCTGAAATTGGGAATAATCATGATCTGTTCTTGGAAAGATTAAAAATGGAAAGAGTTTTAGAATTAGCTGGAGAAAGTGTTCGCTGGGAAGATTTAAAACGTTGGGGAGATTTGAATACGCAAGCTTCTGTTGATAAAATCGCGGTTCGCGACCCTGATTTTAAAAACTTCAAAGTAGGTAAAAATCATAGAATGCCAATTCCACAAACAGATGTTGATAATAATCCAAATCTTGACCAAAACTCAGGATATTAAAAATTAATTTTTTTGAGGGAATCAGATGCTTCAAATCTGATTCCCTTATCATAAAGAACAATTGTTCATAATAACAATATTGAAAATGAAGAAAGTAAAATTGTGTCTGACATTAATGTTGGCAGGACTTGTATTGCTTAGTTGCAATAACAAAAAAAGCAACCCTGAAGAAAGTAAAAGTGAAACCGCTTCAGTCGAAAAAAGAGAAATCTGGACAAAAGATCAGGCCAATAAATGGTACGCAGAACAGCCTTGGTTGGTTGGAGCAAATTATTCTCCTAGCACAGCTATAAATCAGTTAGAGATGTGGCAGTCAGCTACTTTTGATCCAAAAAGAATTGATCAGGAATTGGGCTGGGCTGAAGGTCTTGGAATGAATGTAATGCGTGTGTATCTGCACGATTTATTGCATCAGCAAGATCCAGAAGGACTTTACAAACGTATGGATCAGTTTTTAGAAATCGCAGATAAACACCATATCAAAACACTTTTTGTTTTGTTTGATTCTTGCTGGGATCCGTTTCCTGCTTTAGGAAAACAACGCGCTCCAAAACCGCACACGCACAATTCAGGATGGGTTCAGGCTCCGGGACAAAAAGCACTTCAGGATAAAACACAATATCCTCGTTTAGAGAAATATGTAAAAGAAACGGTTGGTCATTTTAAAGATGACAAACGTATTTTAGGTTGGGATGTTTGGAACGAACCGGATAATATGACGGGACCATCTTACGAGAAAGTGGAGATTAAAAACAAAGTTGATTTGATTTTGCCTCTTTTAAAAGATGTTTTTGCGTGGGCAAGAGAAAGCAACCCGTCACAGCCGTTGACTTCTGGAGTTTGGGTTGGAGATTGGAGCGATGAAGCTAAAATGCAACCAATGCACAAATTGCAGTTAGAACAGTCTGATATTGTTTCTTTCCACAATTACAATACGCCACAAGATTTCGAAAAAGTGATCAAACAATTACAACGTTATGGAAAACCTTTATTGTGTACAGAATACATGGCAAGACCAAACGGAAGTACTTTCGAAGGATTTCTTCCAATTGCCAGAAAATACAATATTGGTATGATCAACTGGGGATTTGTGGACGGAAAAACACAAACGAAATACGCTTGGGACAGCTGGACAAAAACGTACACTGCAGAACCAAAAGTTTGGTTTCACGAAGTATTACATACAGACGGAACACCATACATTCAAGCTGAAACAGATTTGATTAAAAAGATGACTTCTGAGGCGAATAAGAAGAATTAGAAAATGTGTCAATTTGATAATTAGATAATGAGAAAATGTGACAATTAGAAAATTAGTCAATTAGTAAATTCTAAGAAATTATCTAATTATCAAATTGACTAATTGCCACATTAAAAAAAGAGCTTATGAAAACAGCAAAACAATTTCTTTTCTTAATAGCAATTCTTATTGGATTTTCTGCGAAAGCGCAACAACCAGATCCCCCGGGACAAGTCAAGGGAAATGAGAAACCAAAAAACGAAGCCTATCTTTTTGCGCATATGACGCATAATGATTACGGCCGATTGTATTATTCAGTTAGTTTAGATGGACTTCATTGGGAAAATCTGAACAACGGAAAACGCGTTTTTGAAGAATACAAAGGACATCCTGACATTTGTAAAGGTCCAGATGGAAAATATTACATCGCAGGAAATACGGGAGATGACGCAAAGGCGATCAATATCTGGGTTTCGGATGATTTGATTACTTGGAAAAAACATGCTGATTATACGCCGGATTTAAAAAGCACGCCCGATTATTCAAATGCCTTACAGCGAATTGGCGCGCCAAAATTATATTACGACAAAGACTCCCAAAAATTTATCATGACGTGGCACACACCTCATTTGGAAGGAACAAAAGAAGATGGAGAACGTTATTGGGCAAGCCAACGCACATTGTATGTTTTGTCTAAAGATTTAAAAACTTTCGAAGGAACGCCAAAACGTTTATTTGATTGGGATATGGGAACCATTGACGTTTTTATTCGTAAAGTGGGCGATTCCTACTACGCCGTGATTAAAGACGAAACGTATCCGACTTTGTATTGGACAACCGGAAAAACCATCCGAATTGCCAAATCAAAATCCCTTTTAGGACCTTATTCTTTGCCCCAGCAATCTATCAGTCCAAACTTCAGAGAAGCTCCAATGCTGATTCCTTCTCCTGATGACAAAATATGGTACATGTATTACGAACAATATCCAGGAGTTTCGTACGGATTATCAATCGCAGATAACCTAAACGGACCTTGGTACCAAGCCTCAGGCTACACTTTTTTCTCTGATTGGGACAAATATAGTCTTCCAGAAAAAGTGCGCCACGGCTGTATGGTTACAATATCTAAAAAAGAATACGACAGTTTAGTAAAGAAATTCGGTATTACGAAAAAGTTATAAGTTATGAATTATGAGGTAGAGTTAGAAGTTTAGCGGTGTTTAAGTTAAACTCATAATTCATAACTCAAAACTCATAATTAAGAAGATTTGGTTAGTTAAGTTAGTTTGGGAATTTACCAGGCTTATGTGGATATAAGTCTGGTAATTCATTTTGATTAAGATGAAACATCACGGCATTAATTGATTAAATGCCTAATAAATATAAGTATGAAAAGAAAAAGCATCCTTTTTTTGGCATTGTTTTCAATGTTGACAGTAAATGCGCAATGGAAACCTCAAGGAGATAAAATCAAGACAAAATGGGCAGAACTAGTTGACCCTAAAAAACCGTTACCTGAATATCCCCGTCCGATTATGGAGCGGGGCCAATGGAAAAATCTGAATGGTCTATGGAATTATGCTATTCAAGAATTTGGCAAAACAGCACCTTCAAAATATGATGGGCAAATTCTGGTTCCGTTTGCGGCTGAATCGAGTCTGTCTGGCGTTATGAAAGAAGTGGGAGCCAAAAAGGAACTTTGGTACGAAACAAATTTTTCGATTGAATCAAATTGGAACGGAAAAAATATTCTGTTGCATTTTGGCGCTGTAGATTGGAAAACGGAAGTTTTTATAAATGATGTAAAAGTAGGCTCGCATACAGGAGGCTACACGCCATTTTCATTTGATATTACGCCTTTTATACAAAAAGGAAAAAATCAAAAACTGGTTGTGAAAGTTTGGGATCCTTCAAACGACGGACCACAGCCGAGAGGAAAACAAGTCAAAAATCCAGAAGGAATTTGGTACACACCTGTAACTGGAATTTGGCAAACAGTTTGGATTGAGCCTGTAAATCCTAAAAACATTTCAGAATTAAAAACAACGCCAAATATTGATCAAAATACAATCAGCATTAAAGCCGATGTAAATGGAGCAGAAAAAGGAGATGTAGTTGAAATTTCTATTTTTGACGGGGGAAAAGAGATTGCGAAAGAAAAAGCGGTTGTAGGTGAAAGCAATGATATTGTGTTGAATGCTCCAAAACTATGGTCGCCTGAAAGTCCGTTTTTGTATCAGACCAAAATTCGTTTAATCAGCAAAAATAAGGTGGTTGACGAAGTGAAAAGTTATTTTGCGATGCGAAAAATTTCATCAAAAAGAGATGAAAACGGAATCATGAGAATGCAGTTGAATAACAAAGATTATTTTCAATATGGACCTTTAGATCAAGGTTGGTGGCCAGACGGATTGTACACCGCGCCAACTGACGAAGCGTTGAAATACGATATTATTAAAACAAAAGAATTAGGTTTTAATATGATTCGCAAACACGTAAAAGTCGAGCCGGAGCGTTGGTATACACATTGCGATCAGTTAGGAATTTTAGTTTGGCAGGATATGCCAAGCGGTGACGATCAGCCGATTTGGCAAAACAAAAAATACTTCGACGGAACTGAATTACAGCGTTCAGCAAAATCAGAAGAAATCTACAGAAACGAATGGAAAGAAATTATGGATCATTTGTATTCGTATCCAAGTATTGTCGTTTGGGTTCCGTTTAACGAAGCTTGGGGACAATTTAAAACGGTTGAAATTACCGAATGGACAAAAAATCACGACCCAAGCCGATTAACAAATTCATCAAGTGGTGGAAATCACTTCCAAACAGGTGATATTTTGGATTTACACAATTATCCGGGACCAGAAATGTATTTATACGATGCCAGAAGAGTTACGGTTTTAGGAGAATATGGCGGAATTGGTCTTCCGTTAGAAGGACATTTATGGAGAGCAAATGACAATTGGGGCTACATTAAATTTAAAAACGAAGCAGAAGTTACAGCTGAATATATCAAGTATGCTAAAGTCCTAAAGAATTACGTAAAAACAGGTTTTTCAGCAGCAGTTTACACCCAAACGACAGATGTTGAAGGCGAAGTAAACGGTTTCATGACGTATGACAGAAAAGTAGATAAAATGGATTTCAAAGCGATAAATAAGATTAATACTGAAGTTATAAATGCTTTGAATAAATAGTCATTTCTTTTTCTCTCGCAGATCTGGCAGATTTAGCTGATAAAATAATCTGCACAATCTGCCAAATCTGCGGGAAAAATTCAAATAAAAATAAAATGAAAAAATACCTAATTCTTTTTCTGCTAACAGCAATAAGTTTTGCGCAGCAAAAAACATTCACAAATCCCATTTTGCCCTCGGGCGCAGACCCTTATAGTACCTATCATAAAGGTTACTATTATTACACTAATACACTGGGAAATAAACTGGTTTTGTGGAAAACAAAAGACTTATCTGATATCAAAAATGCGAAAAGCAAAGTGATTTGGACGCCGCCAAAAAACACAAGCTATTCAGCAGAAATCTGGGCACCGGAATTTCATATTATCAATGGAAAATGGTATTGTTATTTTGCTGCAGATAACGGTGACAACAACAATCATAGAATGTATGTTTTAGAAAATAAATCATCAGATCCGTTTAAAGGCAATTTTGAATTCAAAGGAAAAATCGCTGCCAAAACCGACAAATGGGCAATTGATGGAAATGTATTTGAATACAAAAAACAATTGTACATGATTTGGGCTGGCTGGGAAGGCGACAAAAATGGACAACAGAATATCTACATCGCCAAAATGAAAAATCCACTTGAAATTGATGGTGATCGCGTAATGATTTCTTCACCAACGCATGGTTGGGAAACACACGGTGCATTGCATGATGATGTAAATCCGCCACAAGTAAATGTGAATGAAGGACCTCAGTTTTTGGAAAGAAACGGAAAAATTTTCATCGTGTTTTCTGCAAGTGGATGTTGGACAGATTTTTATTCTTTAGGATTGTTAGCTTTTAATGGAAGTGATAATTTATTAGATGCTTCGGCTTGGAAAAAATCTCCTGAACCCATTTTCAAACAATCAGACAAAAACAAAGTTTACGCACCGGGACATAATTCCTTCTTTAAATCTCCAGACGGAAAAGAAGATTGGATTTTATATCATGCCAATTCAAATCCGGGAGAAGGTTGCGGAAACAAAAGATCGCCAAGAATGCAGAAAATCGATTGGGATGCCAACGGATTTCCAGTTTTGGGAGAACCAGTAAGTGAAGAAACCATTTTAGCAATTCCATCAAAATAAAATTCATCTTAAAAATATAAAAATGAAAAACATTCAAATTGCTGCAGTTGTTTTGCTGGCACTTTTTCAATTTAATTGTAAAGACAATAAAAAGGAAGCTACGGTTTCAAAGGAAAGTACTGAAATCAAAGCAGATTCGGTTAAGACAGTTTTAGAAACTAAAAATTTCGATACCATAATTGACGGTAAAAAAGTCGGACTGTATTGGATAGAAAACAAAGGAATTAAAGCCGCTTTTACGAATTATGGAGGCAGATTAATTGGTCTTTGGGTAAACGATAAAAACGGAAAGCCAACCGATGTTGTAGTGGGAATGAACAGTGCAAAAGGATTTAAAACTTCGACAGAACCTTATTTTGGAGCAACAATCGGACGAGTTGGAAATAGAATTGGAAAAGGAAAATTTACTTTGGAAGGAAAACAATACCAAGTTCCGTTAAACAATGGCAAAAATGCTTTGCATGGTGGTGTAAAAGGTTTTCAGGATGTAGTTTGGAATGCTGAAAAAACAGATGGGAAAACATTAGTCTTTACGTATGTTTCGCCAGATGGAGAACAAGGTTTTCCTGGGAATTTATCTGTAAAAGTAACTTATACAATTACAGATGATAATTCGGTTAAAATGGAATATGAAGCTACGACAGATAAAACGACGCTTGTAAACTTAACAAATCACGCTTTTTTCAATTTGAATGGAGAGGGAAGTGGGACTATCTTAAATCACGAATTGCAGATTTATGCGAATGAATTTACACCAGTTGATGAAGGTTTGATTCCGAGTGGAGAATTGAAATCGGTAAAAAATACAGTTTTTGATTTTACTTCAAAACACACAATTGGAGAAAGAATTGAAACTAAAGACGAGCAATTGAAATTTGGAAAAGGTTATGATCATAACTACGTTTTAAACGGAACGAAGAAAAACGGTCTGAATCATGCTGCAACAATTTCAGGAGATAAATCAGGAATTGTATTGGATATTTTTACAGAAGAACCTGGATTACAATTTTACAGCGGGAATTTCATGCAATCTAAAAACACTTTTAAAAGTGGTTCCAAAGATGATTTCAGAACTGCTTTTGCTTTAGAAACACAACATTTTCCTGACGCACCAAACCAGCCAAAATTTGCTCCGATTGTTTTGAAGCCGGGAGGGAAATATCATACGGTTTCCTATTATCAGTTTTCTGTGAAATAAGTTATAAATGATGAGTTCAAAGGTTTGTCATTTCGAGGAACGAGAAATCATACAAGAGGCTCTACACAGAGAATCGCCAATCTTTGTCGAATCATGAGTGTGATTTCTCGTTCCTCGAAATGACAACTAAATCTAAACCTAAACCCAATAACACATGAAAAAAATACTATCCATAATAACATTATTCAGTGTTTTTACAGCCTGTTCGCAGGAAAAAAGCACAGACAAACCAAAGGAAGCAAAATCAAATGCCATTTTGCTCGCTGACCCAACTATATTCTACGATAAAGGAACGTACTATTTATACGGAACCACAACAGGTGATATTCCAAATGGCGAAGGTTTCCAGGTTTACACATCTTCTGATTTAAAAGATTGGAAAGGTCCGGTTGGAGCGCAGAATGGTTTGGCCTTGAAAAAAGGCGATTCTTTTGGTGACAAAGGTTTTTGGGCACCGCAAATTCTGTCGTATAAAAACAAATTTTACATGATTTATACGGCTAATGAAAATATTGCTTTTGCGACAAGCGACAGTCCACTTGGGCCATTTAAAAGTGAATCAAAAGAACCGATTATTAAAACTGGAAACCAAATTGATCCTTTTATTTTTATTGATGAAGATGGAAAAAAATACCTGTATCACGTTCGTTTGACAAATGGAAACCGAATTTTTGTCGCTGAAATAAACGACGATTTTCAAAGCATAAAACCAGAAACTTTAACCGAATGTATTTCTGGAGTTTTGCCTTGGGAGAATACACAAAATGTGAGCTGGCCAGTTACAGAAGGCCCAACTGTTATTAAACACAATGGTTTGTATTATATGATTTATTCGGCGAATGATTTCAGAAATATTGATTATGCGGTAGGGTATGCTACAAGCAAAAGCCCACTAGGACCTTGGGAAAAAGCAACTGACAGCCCGATTATCAGCAGAAAAAATACCAAACAAAATGGGATAGGCCACGGCGATGTATTTTGGGATAAAGACAACAAAATGCATTATGTATTGCACACACATTTTAATGAAAGTGCCGTTTCTCCAAGAAAAGCAGGAATTATTTCTATTGAATTTTCAGGAAATAAAATCATAGCGAAACCAGAAAGTTTTTCATTTTTAGGAACGAAATAACTTGATAAACAGTAAAAACAATTAAACTCTTCTCCAATGTGAGGGGAGTTTTTTTTATAACTAAATGGAAGTAAAATTTATTTTTATTTAGAATCGTTAAAAATAATTTGGAAAAACAAGTTTTAGAAAGTACTTTTGCCAACGAAATTTAAAACCAGACAAAATGAATAGTTTAACCATTAAAAAAATCTGTCTTTTTGTATTTTTATTAACGTCTTTTACGATGTTAGCGCAAAACCAAAATGCAGGCAAGGTAACAGGAAAAATATCTCTAAGCGGAAATGTCCCGGCAGAAGGAGTATCTGTTGCTCTTAAAGGAACAAAATACAGTGCGGTAACCAATGAAAATGGTCAGTACGAAATTAGAAATGTTAAACCGGGATCTTACACAATCAGTATTCATTCCGTTGGTATTCAAGGCAAAGAAGATGCTATTGTTGTAACGGCAAAACAAACTACAACAAAAAACTTTGCACTTTCTGAAAGCCAGGAAGATCTTGACGAAGTTGTAATCACAAAAAACAAATACAAACAAGACAAGCCTTCGTTGTCTTTGCGTCTTCAAACTCCTGTATTGGAAATTCCCCAAAACGTTCAGATTGTAAGTGGCCAGACTTTAAAAGATCAGCAAATTACTAGCATGAGTGACGGAGTTATTCGTAACGTAAGTGGTGCTGTGCGTTTAGAGCACTGGGGTGATTTGTACACAAACATTACAATGCGTGGTTCTCAAATTCAGGCTTTCCGTAACGGATTTAACGTGGTTTCTTCTTTCTGGGGACCATTGACAGAAGATATGAGTTTTGTGGATCATATCGAATTTGTAAAAGGACCTGCAGGATTCATGCTTTCAAGCGGTGATCCAAGCGGACTTTACAATGTGGTTACTAAAAAGCCAACCGGAATTACAAAAGGTGAGGTTTCTGTACTTGGAGGAAGCTATGATTTTTACAGAGTTAGTCTTGACTTAGACGGAAAATTAGATAAAAAAGGAAAATTGCTTTACAGATTTAATGGTGCAGCGCAAAAGAAACGTTCTCATCGTCCATTTGAGCACAATGACCGTTATGTAATTGCACCAGTGATTTCATACCAATTTGACGATAAAACAAAAATTACTGCAGAATATAATTTTCAATATGCAAATATGACTGAGGTAGGTTCATATTATGTTTTTGGACCAGCATCTGACGGATATGCAACTTTGCCTGTTGGGTTTACAATGACACAGCCAGGAATGCCAGATACAAATATTCAGGATCATAGTGGTTATTTAATGTTCGAACATAAATTTGACGACAATTGGAAACTTACGGCTCAAACTTCTTACTTTAAATACATTCAGCAAGGATATAGTTCTTGGCCTGGTGTAGTTGGTCCCGGTGATGTTGATAGAGATTTTGATGGAGTTTCTGAAGGAACTTTAGCAAAAGGTGAAATCATTAGAAACGTTGGTATTTGGGATGCAGAAAGCAATATGTATTTAGGACAGGTATTTGTAAACGGAAAATTCAATACAGGATCAGTAAGCCACAAAATATTAGGAGGAGTAGATTTAGGAAGCAAAGATTATATGGCTGATTGGGGACAATCGCATGATCTTGATACAGTTGATGATCCATTCAATGTTTATGCACCAAATTATGGTACGCCATCTAACGGATTACCAATGTTTGACCACAAAACGCCACTTTCTGTAAGAGCTAAAAATGCTGGAGGATTAATGAGCACTGATTATGCAGCTGGTTATGTGCAGGATGAATTAGGTTTTTTCCAAAACAAACTTAGATTGACTCTTGCAGCACGTTATACTTGGATTAGCCAAGCGAGCTGGGGCGGTGCTCCAATTGCTGACAGCCATATCACGCCTCGTGTTGGTGTAAGTTACTCGATTACTAATGATTTTGCAGTTTATGGTTTGTACGATCAAGCTTTTATTCCGCAATCAGGAGTTATTAAAAACGGTGATAAAGTTAAACCACTTACTGGTAACAATATGGAAATTGGTATCAAAAAAGATTGGTTTGACGGATCTTGGAGTACAACTTTAGCGGTTTACAATATTTTAAAGAAAAACGAACTTACATCAGATCCTGCAAATACACCGGGACAGCAATTTAGTGTTGTTTTAGGAGAAAAAAGAGCACAAGGTGTTGAATTTGATTTAAGAGGAAAAATTGCAGATGGTCTTAATCTTATTGCAAATTATGCTTTTACAGAATCTATTGTAAATGAAATTGATCCAGCAGTTTCTGATGCAACAGGAATTAAAGAAGGGGATATTGTTCCAGGTTATGCTAAACATACTGCAAATGCATGGTTGAATTATACGCTACAGCATGGTAAATTAAAAGGATTTGGAGCTTCTATTGGAGGAACTTTCCTTGACGGAAGACAAACAGATACTTGGAGCGAAGGTCTTCAAAAATTGCCATCATATTTTAAATTAGACGGAGGTTTGTCTTATGAAACGGGTAAAGTGAAAGTAACGGCTAACGTATTTAATATCTTGAATAAATATTTATACAGTGGTTCTTTCTATACTTGGTTAAACGCTTATTATTGGCAAACAGAAGCACCTACAAATTTTAGAGTTGGTGTAACATATAAATTCTAAGATTTGTTCTAGTTGAAAAATTACAAATCGTAAAAAAAGCATCTGACTTAATTGACAGATGCTTTTCTTTTTTAAGGTTCAAATTTACAGAGGTTCAAAAGTTTTTAATAATCCTTTTAATCTGTGTAATCTGTGGCTAAAAACTATCCTTTCTTAATCAACGGAATCAGTTTTGTTCCAATTAATTCGATTGAATTCATTAATTGAGAATGCGTTAATCCTGCATTATCCATTTGGAAAGTAAAGCGGTCAATACCTCCTAATGCTTCGCTGTGGCGCAAGAGTTTTTCAGTTGCACGTTCTGGACTTCCAACAATCAAAACTCCTAAATCGTCAACCAAACCATCAAATTTTCCTTTGGTTACAGGAGGCCAGCCACGCTCGTATCCTAATTTTGTCCAAAGTTCGGCATAGCCAGGATAATACTCTTCAATCGCTTTTTCAGTTGTATTTCCAATGTAACCAGGCGAATGCAATCCTACTTTTAATTCTTCGGGTTTGTAGCCTGCCGCTTTTCCGGCTTCACGATATAAATCAATCAACGGACGAAAACGATGTGTTTGTCCGCCAATTACTGCGACCATCAAAGGCAATCCTAAACTTCCAGCTCTTATAAAAGATTCTGGAGTCCCACCAACGCCAAGCCATATTGGCATTTTTTCTTGAAATGCTCTCGGATAAACGGGAAGATTATTCAAGGCAGGACGAAATTTTCCTGACCAAGTCACAAATTCATTATCTCGAATTTGTAATAATAGATTTAATTTCTCTTTAAAAAGCGCATCATAATCATTTAGATCAAATCCGAAAAGAGGATAAGCTTCAATTGCAGATCCTCGACCAGCAACAATTTCGGCTCTTCCTTTCGAAATTAAATCCAAAGTCGCGAAACTTTGATACACTCTTACAGGATCTGCAGCGCTTAAAACTGAAACTGCACTTGATAAACGTATATTTTTTGTTCGCGCCGCTGCCGCACTTAAAATCACGGCAGTAGCCGAATCTAGAAACTCTTTTTTGTGATGCTCTCCAATTCCGAAAACATCAAGACCAACTTGATCTGCAAGTTCAATTCTCTGAAGTAATTGTTCCATTGCATCAACACTGCTCAAAGTGTTGTTGTCGCCGTACATTGCCGAAGCAAAACTGTCAATTCCTATTTCCATAAAATTTTAATTTAAATGAAATTCCAAAAGGCAAATTCCAAATTCCAAATTTTCTAGTGGGAAAACCCGAACGAAATACTTGTTATAATAATCAAAATCACAATCAATGTAATTACTACGTAGAGATAATCTTTTTCGAGAAGAAAAGAAAATAACGACAGCAAAACTCTAAAAACGGGTGTCAGAAACAATAAAATGATTCCGAAGAAGATTAAAAATTCACCATTTCCCTGAATTACGCCACGATAAACATCGGCAATTACTTCAAATATATTTCGGTCGTTTTCTTTAAAAACAGAATAATCTTCAATGTCATTTCCATGATGCAGCAAATAAACAATGCCGCCAATAAAAGCTACTGATAGCGAAATCCATACACCATAGCGCAATAAGTTTCCAACAATAGCTTGAAAATCTTTTTCTCCAAATTTTTCGTGTTGCATAGCTTTAGATTTTTCCATTTAGTCCGTTATAGATCATATTAATTGCAAGTACAAAAATTAAACAGGCAAAAAAGATTCTCAATTTTTTAGGATTTGTTCGCACCAGTACTTTGGCTCCAGCCATAGCTCCAAAAAGAACTCCAATTACGACCGGCATACAAATTCCAGGCTCAATATATCCTTTTTGAATATAAATTACAGAACTTGCCATTGCAGTCACACCCATCATAAAATTGCTGGTTGTAGTCGAAACTTTAAACGGAATTCGCATAATATTATCCATCGCGATCACTTTAAAAGCGCCAGAACCAATTCCGAGCAAACCCGACATCATTCCAGCTAACCCCATCATTCCAAATCCTCCTAAAACATTTTTAGTGCCATAGCTTACAACTTCTCCGTCGTGTGTTGGGTAAGTTCCATTCAATTTTAGTTTTTTAGCCAAAGGACTTGATTCTAATACAATATGTTCTTCTTTTTTTCGAAGGGAATTAATTGCAGAGAAAATCAAAGTAAGTCCGAATAAAACTGCTATAAATGAAGTAGGAGCAATAGTAGAAAGCAAAGCACCGCCAACAGCACCAATTGTTGTCGCGATTTCAAGGAAAATTCCCAATCGCATATTGGTGATTCCTTCTTTTACATAAGCGGCTGCAGAACCTGATGAAGTAGCAATTACAGATA
The DNA here is from genome assembly GCF_000425445.1 of Flavobacterium denitrificans DSM 15936. Lineage (GTDB taxonomy): Bacteria > Bacteroidota > Bacteroidia > Flavobacteriales > Flavobacteriaceae > Flavobacterium > Flavobacterium denitrificans. Next base: position 743,995 of record NZ_KE384377.1, read on the forward strand.
CTAATGCGGCTCCAATTGCGTAATGAATGTCAACCCCTAAAATGACGGTCAAAAGTGGAATAATAATGATACCACCTCCTAAACCTGATAATGAACCAATAAAACCTGCTAAAAAAGCGCCAAGAATCATAATCAGAGTAAACGTAAGTACTGTCATTCGAATAAATTTTGTTTTGGCTAATTTACGAATTGATATTTGGCAGAAGAATTTTTAGGGGCTTAAAAAATCCTTAAAAATCCGAAAACGTTTTTGTAAAAATGCTTTTCAAGAAAGTAAACCACGTCATCATTATTTTATAAAATCATAAAAAGCCGTAAAGAATTAGTTTTCTTCATGGCTTTTATTATAAAATATCCGATCAAGAAATTTGTAAATTTGCATTACACCTAATTCTGATCTCAACATCATGAAACCTCTCTCTAGTTTTAATGTAAGAGCGTATGCTATCTGCGAAAACGGCAATAAGATTTTAGCACTTTACGAATATCGTAAAAACCAAATATACTGCAAACTTCCAGGAGGAGGAGTCGAATTTGGAGAAGGCATTTTAGATTGTCTTCACAGAGAATTTTTAGAAGAACTCAATGTAAAAATCGAAATTATTGAACATTTGTACACTCAAGAACATTTTGTCGAATCTATTATTGACGATGGTAGACAGATTCTTTTGATTTATTATATCGTGAAAATCGTAAATTTAGAAGATATGAAAATGAATACTTCCGATATTAGTAGATTGGAATGGATTGATGTAAATGAAAATCCTTTTGTACTGCCAATCGATAAAATTGCATTGAGTAAATACAGAGAAAAAATTAAAGCTCTAAATCCTTGATAAGTTTACTTTTTGCTGTAAAGCGAACCATTTTTTATCGATTTTTTGTCCAAAATTCCTTTTTCATGTAATTTTCCAAGAATCATTCGGGCGTCAAAATAAGATTTATTTAAAATCACTGCATATTCTTTTGGTGTCAAAGTGGGGAAAATGTCAAAAAGTGATAAGGGATCTTGATTTGAAATGATTTTCTTTTTTGCGTTTGGAAATACAGCGAGCAAAGCATTTTCATAATCAGAATAAGGTTTTGAGCCGTAAACGACAAACCGAGTATCATTTTTGTCGGCAAAAAATAATGTTGGAAAACCTCTTACGCCAAGTTTTTTGGCATAATCTAAATCTTCCTGAAAAAGCTCCTCGGCATCATCATAATCTGTTTTTAGTTTCCCAATGTCAAGTTTTGCTAATTTTGCTGCTTCCTCAATGTTTTGCCATTTAGCAATGTTTTTCTTTTCAAGATATAATTTTTCGCGAAGTATGCGCATGAAGTGAACTGCTTTTTCCTTGCTTTGCATTTGAGCACCTTTCATCGCAATACAAGAAGGATATGAGGAATCCAGTGGGTCTTCAATCCAAACATTTCCATCGATAGGCATTTCGTAGTGCAAACTCGCTTCATCCCAATGATCCGCCACATCTGATGGTTTACTTATGCCTCCACTGTTGTAACTCCAATCTGGAAGCAGACCGCCCATTCGATAGTCAATCTCAAAATAATCACCATACTCCAATTTTAGTTTTCGGAGTTGTGGCTCGATTCCCCAGCAAGAAGAACAAATAGGATCTGTATAATAAACTATTTTGATGGGTTTGGTTTCAGTTTTAATGTCGGCAGTTTCATTAGATTGCGTGTTAGAAGGCATTTCGCATGTTCCAGTTACAGGATCACACAATAACGGATTCGAATTGTTTTCGCTCATTTTTAAATTTGTTTGTGATTTACAGCATATACTGTAGATCAGGATTAATAGTAGCGGCCATTTTTTCATAAAACTGGTTGGAAAACGTGTGCTCAGTTTTTTAAAATTTTATACTTTTATAACAAAGTTCGCTAGTGTTTAATCAGAAATCAATTAGTCAAAAAAATATGACTACAGAAAATAAGACTCCAAAGGAAACGGAATGTCCTGCAGCGGGACTTTTAAAATTGCTTTCAGGAAAATTTAAACCCCAAATTTTTTTATTAGCTGTTGATGGCCCACTACGCTTCAACGGACTTTTAAGAGACATCAAAGATTCAAATAAACAGTCTATTACTGTTGCTTTGCGCGAATTGGAAGAACATGGACTTTTAGACAGAAGTGTCATTAAACTAAAACCGCTTCATGTGGAGTATAATTTATCAGAAAAAGGAAAATCTCTTATTCCGATTTTTAGACAATTGGAATTTTTCTCCGAATTATAAAATTAAAGACAGATATAATTTTGGATATTTTTTGAAGACCTAAATTAAGACATAAAAAATATGAATAGTATGAAAAAGCTATTTTTAGTTTTATTGCTGCTGTTGCAAATACCAGCAATCTCTGGAAATTTTCAGGAAGAGCCTTCATCAAAAAAAATTATTGGAACTTGGTATGCTGATTTAAACAGAAATACAAGGTGGGTATTCAGTCAGGATGGAAAAGTCTATAATTATGACAAGGATACTTTCAAAGTAATGTATCGCTATACCATTTCAAATAGTTGCCAAAATTATTCGGATGATACGATCGAATATTTAACCCTAATGGACAAAGACGGAGATCAATATTGTTTTAGAATAAACGGGATAAATAAGAATAAAAACGGTGTTTTATCTCTTACCAAAATGGACAATATGAAATCGTTAAAATTCGTAAATAACTCAAAGATTGTTGTGTCACCTTTTGATTGAAGATAAAAGAAGAAAACAAGCTTATTTTTGAAAGCTTTTTTATATTAAACTTTCATTAACAAAAAGAAAGTTTCCATTCATTTATATTTGTAAGAGACAAATCAATCCTAAAATGTTTCTTATGAAAGTGAAGTCTTTTTTATGCCTTTTTTTATTGGTTGCTTTATCGACAGTTTCGTTTGGCCAAAATGTGAAGTTAATCACTGTAGATCAGCTTCAGGAACGAATGAAAAAAGGTAAAGACACTACTTATGTCGTTAATTTTTGGGCAACTTGGTGCGCGCCATGTGTCAAGGAACTTCCTCATTTTGAAAAACTTCAAGCCGATTTTAAATCAGAAAAATTAGCCGTTTTGTTAGTAAGCGTTGATTTTAAATCTAAACTGAGTTCGGCTGTAATTCCTTTCGTGAAGCGAAAAAATATGAAAAACGAAGTATTTCTCTTGAATGAAAGCAGTCCTCAGGAATACATCGACCGAATCGATCCTTCTTGGTCTGGAAGTATTCCGGCAACTTTATTCATTAAAGACGATAAACGAAAATTTGTCGAAACCGAATTGACATACGAACAACTATTAACTGAATATAAAAAACTTTAAATTATGAAAAAGATTATCATTTTATTAGTATTGACTTTTTCGGCTTGGCTTTCTCAGGCACAAACCGCAACGCTTAAACCAGGAGATCCAGCGCCAGATTTTAAACTGAAAAATGTGGATAATAAAGAAGTTTCTTTTGCAAGTTTTCCTAAAGCAAAAGGATTTATTGTAGTTTTTACGTGCAATACTTGTCCGTATGCAATTGCTTACGAACAAAGAATTATTGATTTGGACAAAAAATTCCGCCCACAAGGATATCCAGTAATCGCTATAAATCCGAATGATCCTGAAGCTTCTACTGCGGATACTTTCAATAAAATGCAGGATTTGGCAAAAGAGAAAAAATATCCTTTCCCATATTTATTTGATGCAGGACAAAAAATAACAGATCAATATGGTGCAAAGCGTACGCCACATATTTTTATCGTATCAAAAACTGCCAAAGGAAATGTGATTGAGTACGTTGGTGCAATTGATAATGATCCAGAGGGAACAAAAGCTGAAAAAACAAAATACGCTGAAGATGCAATTGCTGCATTGCAAAGCAATAAAAAACCTGCAGTTACACAGACTAAAGAAATTGGCTGTACGGTAAAAAGAAAAGCGAAAGCTTAATTTAGAATCTTAATTTGTTAAAAAACGTCCCGAATTTCGAGACGTTTTTTGTTTTATAAGCTTTTCAATTTCTTCATAAAAACAGGAAAAACCTCATTCAATTCATCAAACAAAGGATTTTTGCGGTGTTTCAATTTTATTTCACTGAATAATTTTAAACCAATAGCAAATTGTGTTGCTTCAGATGGATCGTCAAATAAGTTTTTGTCTTTCATTTTTTGAATGATGCCAAAAATCTCATCGTGATTAGAAAATTCAATTCCGAGTTCTTTTGCTGGCTTGGTGTCTCCGTTAGCGTATTCTTTTAGACTTAATGTCAAATAATATTTGTTTGATTTTTTTTCCATGGTAATTTGTATTCTATTTTATTTCAACCATTTGTCTACAATGGTTTTAAAAGCTTCTTTGTATTGCTCGCCAACTGTAATTTCGGTTTTGCCAATTAAAATTGAGTTTTTGGTGATTGCGCTAATCTTATCAAGAGAAACAATAAACGAACGATGAATTCTCATAAATTTTGTCGATGGCAGTTTCTCTTCCAACGCTTTTAAAGAAATTAATGAAAGCACTGTTTTTTGCGAATCATCCAAATGTACTTTTACATAATCTTTCAAACTTTCGATGTACGAAATGTCTTTTAAAGAAATTCTGACCCACTGATATTCAACTTTCAAAAAGATAAATTCGTCATCTGCAGTAATTGGCTGATATTGATTTGAAGCTTCTTCTGTGATTTGAAGTACTTTATTGGCGGCGCGCAAAAATTCCTCATAACTGAAAGGTTTTAAAAGATAATCAACAGCATTTACGCGATACCCCTCAATGGCATAATGGTTATAAGCCGTTGTGAAAACTATTTTTGGCAACGAACCAGTTTGCTCTTGTAAAAGTCTAGCCAATTCCATTCCAGTCAAATTCGGCATATTAATATCTAAGAAAACCAAATCAGGCTGTTTTTCTCTTATCAAACTCATTGCTTCAACGGCGTTATCACAGCTTGCCGTTAATTCTAGAAATGGTGTTTGTTCAATAAAAGTTTCCACAAGTTTTAATGCAAGTGGCTCATCATCAACTGCTATACATTTTAATACTGTCATTGTTCTAAAGTTATTTGCAGTTTTACATTATACATTCCGTTTGGCGCGATTCCGGCTTTTAGCGAATGTTTGTTTGGATAAATTAATTGAAGTCGGCGTTTTGTATTTGTTAAGCCAATACCGCCTTCATTTGTGGTCGAAGATTTTTCGAAATAGGTGTTTTCAACTTCAAATTCTAAGTTGTTTCCATTTTGCGTAAGCGTAATGTGAATTTCACTTTTATCTGTGGCATGGATTCCATGTTTGAAAGCATTTTCTACCAAAGGCAAAAGTAACATCGGAACAATTGGATAATCATGAATATTTTCAGGAATATTAGTCGTAATGGTCAGTTTGCTGTTGGCACGAAGTTTCATTAGGGCAATAAAATCACGCATAAATTCGGCTTCTTTGAGCAAGGTTGTTCGTTCTTCGGTGCTGTACAAAAGGTAACGCATCATTCGGCTTAAAGTATGAAGTGCATTTCTAGAATCTTCAATGTTTGAGTAGGTGAGCGAATAAATACTATTAAGCGAATTAAAGAAAAAGTGCGGATTAATCTGCGCCTTCAACATTGCTAACTCGGCCATAGTTTTGTCCTGTTCCAATTTTTGTTTGTGTTGCGCGGCTTTTTGCCAATATTGCAACATGGCCCAGCTGGTACTTATTCCTAAAACCAAGAGCGTAAGCATTAAGACATAGTTGTCAAAATAAGGGTTTTTATATTTTTTGAATCCTATAATCGCACTGATTTTGGCGTGAAGATCGGTCTGCGAAGTATATAAATATGCGATAAATTGCATGGCAAAAATGGTGAGAAATGCCCAAAGCAAAAATGGCGATGTATTGTCTTTGATAATGGTTTTTGGAACAATGATTTTGGCATTAGAATAAAATATGAGTATCAAAAGGGTCAGTACTATCATCTGCCAAAGCCAAAATACAGATGGAAGTACTACATTCCAAGTTAAAGGGATGTAAAACAGCATGATAAATCCCAATAAAAACCAGCCGAGAATGTGTAATCCGGTGAATAAATACGGTCTGTAAATGTTTGATGCCATTATAATTTTTGATTTTTTAAAGACAATATTACATTTTATTTAAATACAATGAAGAACCAATCGCCCAAAATACATTTATAGTCTTTAAAAACCATTTTACAGCCGATAAGTCAGAAATTAAACGATCGTTTAATTTTTGAAATAATTTCATCGGGTGTAAAACTATCTCTATCGATTGTCTCTTGCCGTACGTCTATTCGAAAAATTTTGCGTGTACTATTTTAGTTCTTTTGTCTATTAATAAATAGAAAATCTCATATTTTATCAAAATGAATAAGCAATCTTTTTTTAGTATTCTAACCGCCGCAGTGATTCTTTCTTCATGCGGAAATAAAAATGATAAGTCGGCTCAAGGAGGTGCTCCACAGGTAAAAGAGTATAAAACGCTAACCTTGCAACCTGAATCTGCAACCATGTATAGTGATTATCCTGCAAGCATTCAGGGACAACAAAACATTGAAATTCGCCCAAGAGTTGAAGGCTATATAGATAAAATCTTTGTAGATGAAGGTGCAGTAGTAAAAGTTGGACAGCCTTTGTTCAAAATTAGCGCACCAGAATATGAGCAACAAGTTCGTACAGCATCTGCAAGTATAAAAAGCGCTCAGGCAGATGTTAGTGCTGCAAAATTGGCGGTAAACAAAGTAAAACCACTAGTTGAAAAAGGAATTATCAGTAAATATGATTTAGAATCAGCGCAATATACGTATGAATCGGCTCTGGCTTCTTTGGCTCAGGCCAATGCAAGTTTGGTTAATGCTAAAACTAATTTAGGCTATACAACAGTAACAAGTCCAGTAAATGGTGTTGTGGGTTCAATTCCGTTTCGATTAGGAAGTTTGGTAAGTTCAAATACTGCCGAGGCTTTAACTACAGTTTCAAGCATCGGAAATGTGTATGCTTACTTCGCTATAAATGAAAAGAAACTTTTAGATTTCACACAGAGCGCATCGCCGGGATCCACATTGGCACAAAAAATCCAAAATATGCCAGCCGTTTCGTTGTTGCTTTCTGATGGTTCTCCTTACCCAGAAAAAGGACGTGTAGAAACCGTAAACGGATTAATTAATACAGAAACTGGTTCGGTTACTTTTAGAGCTCGTTTTGCCAATCCGAAAAGCATTATCAGAAGCGGAAGCAGCACGACAGTTAGAATTCCGACCGATGTAAAAGACGCAATGATTATTCCGCAGAGCGCAACCTATGAACTTCAAGATAAACTTTTTGCGGTTGTTGTTGGGAAAGATGGAAAAACAAAAAGCACCAATATCACAGTTATGGAAAATGGTGCAGGAAATTATTATGTGGTTACAAGTGGTTTACATTTGGGTGATCAAATTGTTTTGGAAGGTGTTGCAACACTAAAAGATGGAACAGAAATTAAATCCCAAAATGAAAGTGCTGAGAAAGTTTACGCCGATTTAAAATAAAAACAAATGTTTAAGAAATTTATACAACGACCTGTACTTTCAACAGTAATATCGGTTATTATTGTTATTCTAGGTGTTTTGGGACTTATTGAATTGCCTATTTCTCAATATCCAGATATTGCGCCGCCAACTGTAAATGTTTCGGCAAGTTATACAGGAGCCAATGCCGATGTGGTATTGAAAAGTATCGTAATTCCACTTGAAGAGCAAATCAATGGGGTAGAAAACATGACATACATGACTTCTACAGCTACTAACGACGGAAATGCTTCAATCAAAATCTTTTTTAAAGTAGGTACAAATCCTGATTTGGCAGCGGTAAACGTGCAAAACAGAGTTTCGAGAGCAACAAGTTTACTGCCTGTTGAGGTAACTCAGGCGGGGGTTACAGTAACCAAGAGCCAGAGTAGTAACTTATTGATTTTCTCGTTATACAGCGATGATAAAACATATGATCAGACTTTCCTTCAAAATTATGCTAAGATCAACTTGGTACCGCAAATTCAGCGTGTGGTTGGAGTAGGTGATGTAACGGTTTTTGGAGCAAAAGATTACTCCATGAGAATCTGGTTAAAACCAGACGTAATGCAGCAATATAAACTGATTCCGAGTGATATTTCTGCTGCATTGGCGGAACAAAACATTGAAGCAGCGCCGGGGAAATTTGGTGAAAATGGAGATCAGGCTTTTCAATATGTAATCAAGTACAAAGGGCGTTTAACAAGTGCAAAAGAATTTGAAGATATTGTCATCAAATCGGTTGGAAATGGCCAAATGTTGCGTTTGAAAGATATTGCCAAAGTAGAATTAGGATCTTTGAGTTATGCGTCAACAATTAAAACAAATGGTGTAGAATCTGCAGCAATGGCAATTAGCCAAACGCCAGGCTCGAATGCACGTGACGTAATCATCAATTCTAAAAAATTGATTGAAGAAGCAGCGAAAAGCTTCCCAAAAGGTGTAAAATATACGGTTTTAGTTGACGTTAATGAGAACTTGGACGCTTCGATTGAAAAGGTAATTCACACTTTGATCGAAGCTTTTATTTTGGTTTTCATCGTAGTTTTTATTTTCCTTCAAGATTTCAGATCGACTTTAATTCCGGCAATTGCAGTTCCGGTTGCGATTGTAGGAACCTTTTTCTTCCTTAATTTATTCGGATTTACGATTAACTTATTGACGCTTTTTGCGATGGTTCTCGCTATTGGTATTGTTGTCGATGATGCCATTGTGGTTGTTGAGGCGGTGCACGCCAAACTCGATCACGGTTATAAATCGGCTAAAAAAGCGACAATTCATGCCATGAACGAAATTTCCGGAGCAATCATTTCGATTACTTTGGTTATGGCGGCGGTATTTATTCCGGTGACTTTTATCAACGGATCAACGGGAGTTTTCTATAAACAATTTGGTATAACGCTTGCCGTTGCGATTATTCTTTCAGCTGTAAACGCCTTGACTTTGAGTCCGGCTTTGTGTGCGCTTTTGCTAAAGCCACATGCTGACGATCATAAACATAAAAGCTTTTTACAGCGTTTTTATACTTCATTCAACGTTGCGTTTGATAATGTAACCGAAAGATACAAGCGTTCTGTAAGTTTTCTTTCTGTAAAAAAATGGATTGCTTTGGTATCAATTGTCATCGCAGGTGTTGCACTGGTTTATATGATGAAAACTACGCCATCGGCTTTTGTACCTTCAGAAGATCAGGGAACTGTTTTTGCAAATATTAGTTTACCGCCATCGGCCTCAATGGAACGTTCTGATGTAATTGCTAAAAAAGTTGATAGTATCGCACAAACTATTCCAGGAGTTAAAAACACACTTCGCATTGTGGGACAAAACTTTACGGCAGGAGCGGGTAGTGCCTACAGTATGGTTATTGTGAAATTGAAACCTTGGGACGAACGTGATTTGAGCGTTGATGATGTAATTGGTCAATTATTTGCCAAAACAAGCGGTATTCGCGAGGCTAATATTTTCTTTATTTCTCCACCAACGATTCAAGGTTTTGGACAAAGTGGCGGATTTGAATTCCAATTGCAAGATAAAGGTGGGCATACTACTGCAGAATTTTATAAAGTCAACAACGAATTTTTGGCAAAATTATCAGAACGTCCAGAGATTCAATATGCGACAACGCCTTTTAATCCAGGTTTCCCGCAATATATGATGGAAATTAATTTGGCGAAAGCCAAAGATGCTGGAGTTTCGGTGAACACGATTTTATCGACAATGCAAGGTTACTACGGAGGATTGTATGCTTCGAATTTCAATAAATTCGGAAAACAATATCGTGTAATGATTCAAGCTTCACCAGAGTTCAGAACAAATAAGGAAGGTTTGAATAAGATATTTGTTCGTAACAGTGCAGGTACAATGGCTCCAATTACCGAATTTGTAAACATGACGAGAGTTTTTGGACCAGAATCAATTTCGAGATTTAACTTGTTTACGTCTATTTCTATCACTGGAGCACCAAAACCAGGTTATAGTTCTGGAGATGCTATTAAGGCCATTCAGGAAGTTGCGGCAGAAAGTTTACCAGCTGGTTATGGTTATGAATTTTCAGGATTAACGCGTGAAGAATTAGCTTCAGGAAGCGAGACTATTTTCATATTCTTATTGTGTTTGGTTTTTGTTTATTTCTTGCTGAGTGCGCAATATGAGAGTTATATTTTGCCTTTTGCGGTATTGTTTTCAATTCCGTTTGGATTGGCGGGAGCGTATTTATTCTCGATCATTTTCAAATTGAACAGTAACATTTATCTCCAAATTTCCTTGATTATGCTGATCGGACTTTTGGCAAAAAACGGAATTTTGATTGTTGAATTTGCTTTGGACAGAAGACGTAAAGGTTTACCAATTGTTCAAGCGGCAATTGAAGGAGCTGTAGCGCGTTTGCGACCAATTTTAATGACTTCGTTTGCCTTTATCCTTGGACTTGTACCGTTGATGTTTGCTACTGGAGCAGGAGCCGTTGGAAACAAATCTATTGGAACTGGAGCAGTAGGGGGAATGTTGATTGGAACTATTTTAGGCGTTTTTGTAATTCCTGTTTTGTTTATCATTTTCCAGAGTTTGCAAGAAAAAGTCAGCGGTCCGGCCAAAGAAAGTTATGATGATGAAGACGATGATGAAGAAATTCATTTATTGGAAACTCACAAAGAGTAAAATTTAATTAAAAAAAAGATGACTAATAGTTCAAATAAATATATTTTGTTGGTAATGACGGCCGCGTTTTTGAGTGCGTGTTCGGTTACCAAAAAGTACGAACGTCCTACCACAATTTCGACAGATAAATTGTATCGTGATCAGACTTCTGCCGATACGACTACGATTGCTGATATGCCTTGGCAAACTGTTTTTAAAGATGAAAAACTAAACGCTTTAATTCAGAAAGGTTTGGATCAAAATCTGAATCTGAAAAATGCAATTGAGAATATCGTGCAAGCGAGAGCTTCTTTGCGTCAGAGCAAATTGGCGTATTATCCAACTTTGCAATTGGATGCCAATGCAACGCACACCAAACAATCGGAAGCAGGATTAAACTTTCCAGCTGGAATCAATATTAACACATTGACGACAACTTATAAATTAGGTTTAAGTACAAGTTGGGAAGCTGATATTTGGGGGAAATTAAGCAGTTCTAAAAGAGCGGCATTGGCAACGTATTTGGCTTCTGATGCGGCAAAACAAGCCGTTCAGACACAATTGATTTCAGATATTGCCAACAATTATTTTAGACTTCTTGCTTATGATAAATCCTTGAAAATTACGCAGGAAACATTAGAAAGTCGTATTAAAAATGTTGCAACAATAAAAGAACTTAAAGAAGGTGCGATTGTTACTGGCGCGGCAGTTGTGCAAAGCGAAGCCAATCAGCATGCTGCGGAAGTTTTGATTCCGGATTTAAAACAGAGTATTCGTGAGACAGAAAATGCTTTGAATATTTTGCTGGGACAAGCGCCGGGACCAATTGATAGAGGAAATTTGGATTCGCAAATTGTTCCTGAAAATCTTGCTTTAGGCGTGCCATCTCAATTATTAGAAAATCGCCCTGATGTGCGTCAAGCTGAGTTTAATTTCAGGACTGCTTTTGAAATGACAAATATGGCAAAAACCTATTTTTATCCGAGTTTGACGCTTACTGCAAGCGGTGGTTTTTCGAATTTAGAGTTAAAAGATTTCTTTGCCAATTCTGTGTTTTATTCCCTAATTGGCGGATTAACACAACCGATTTTCAATCAAGGAATTAATAAAATGAGATTGACGCAAGCGCAGTCGCAACAAGTGCAAGCGTACAATAATTTTCAACAAAGTCTTTTAACGGCAGGTCAGGAAGTTTCAAATGCTTTGTACACGTATCAAATGGCAGTAGAAAAAGAAGATTCAAGAGCAAAACAAATTGAAGCTTTAATAAAAGCGGTTGATTATACACAACAACTTTTAGAATATAGCTCGGCTACCAATTATACCGATGTTTTGACATCAGAACAAAACCTTTTAGCTGCTCAATTGAGCGGTGTCAACGATAATTTACAGAAACTTCAGGCGGTTGTTAATTTGTACCGCGCCTTAGGCGGAGGCTGGAAATAGTAATTAGTTTATAATGATAAAAACGTCCCGAATTTCGGGACGTTTTTTGAAATGTATATAGGCTAAAAAGTGTCCTTCGTCGATTGATTTTCCATTTCCGTATAATGCATGCGAGATGCACTAAATATTGGCATTACTTTCGATTATTATCTACTGAAATTAATATTTAAAAACAAAAAAGATGAAAAAGTTAGTATTCGCCACAGTGCTTTTTATGAGTGTATTTTTTGCTCATGCACAAGTTTCGATCAATGTAAATATTGGAACACCTCCAAATTGGGGTCCGCAAGGGAATGACGTCAGCAGATATTATTATTTGCCAGACATTGATGTTTATTATGATATAAACCAAAGTGTATTTATTTCTGATAATAACGGAAAATGGGTACGCGCAAAAAGACTTCCAGAAAGATACAGACAATATGATTTGTATTCAGGTTATAAAGTAGTTTTGAATGACTATAGAGGAGATGCTCCTTATACTTATCATACTAAACATAGAGCAGAATATCCAAAAGGATATCATGGAAAACCTCAGAAAAACAGAGGTGAAAAACCAGCAAAAAACAACATTTCTAAAGGGAAACAGAAACACGAAAACAAATAGTACACAAACAAAGAATATTCTAATAAACAATATTCTAAAGGGTATTCAAACAAAGACCACGATCGATCACATGGTGATCACTATTAATCAAATTTGAACATGACGAAGAAAAGCGTCCCGAATTTCGGGACGCTTTTTGATTTTATTAAAAAACAATCCGCTCCAGAAGTACTGAAGCGGACTGTTCCAATTAAAAAAAAACTCAAGTGAATAACTACTCGTTATTATTTTTTAGAATACCCCAATATAATGGTTTCCAGGTTTGTTAAGCAATTTTGCACCTTTAGTAACTTTTCCAGAAGGAATATCAATTATATAAATGTTACCATCTTTCCCAACTGGTGTTACGGCGATGTAGAAGTTGTTTCCATCTACCACAAAACCTTGGTATTGTCCAAAATCTAAGTCAGCGTCGTAATCAATACCTTCTACTTTTTGAGCAGTTCTCGCATTCAAATCCAATCTTGCTAAATAACCTTGTTCTGTGCCTTCAAAAGTATAAACTGCATAAGCAATGCCGTTTCCAACATATCTCCAGGCATCAATATAACTTCCTTTAATTCCTAAAGCAGTATCTAAACTGAATACATATGAATTGTCATATTCGTTGCTTTGATTGATTTTTAGGATATAAGAACCTTTTTGAGTATCTCTTTGTGTTGCTTGGTAGATGTTTCCATCCGAAGCCACAAAGCTGTTGAAGCTTCTGTAGCCGCTTGTATCGCCAAATCCAACTGTAGAAGTAATCACTTTAGGGTTTGTCAAAGCTGGGTAATCAACAACAACAGATTTAGATCCTAGACGAGTAAAAGTCTCTGCATTTTGACCTGTTGCAGGATCAGTTTTACGCATCCAAGTTCCAATGATTAATTTGTTTCCAGCTTTGTTCAATGTTGGTGCATCTAAACGGAAAATATGGTGTCCTTGTGCTTCTTCTTCAGCGCTCAAAGGAATTTCATATTGTTTGAATGCTGAAATTAGAGTTTGTTGCATATCTAAAGATAATACTGTAGCAGTTCCTCTAGTATATTTGAATGTTTTGTCTGCATTTGTGTTCACTATTGGAGCTGTTACGTTTACCGCGACACCCGTTTTGTCACCATCAAAAAGTTTTACCCATCTTGGAGATGTTCCAGCGTATTGAGAGATATTAACTTTTGTTTGAGATTCAGCAAACTCTTTTCCTCCATTAACTTTATAAGTCATGAATTCACCGCCATTAGCACCTGTATAAGTGATATTGAAAAGAGTAGTTCCATCTACAGAAGACTGTAAACGTGCCGTTCTGCTTGATTGTACAGGAACCCCTTGATCGTAAACGTTTACAGAAAAATTAGGGTCAGCAGCATTTTCTTTGCTGATTGCATATACTCTTGTCCCTCCATTTCCGTCACCAGGATTCGTTTGCATTAAAGCGCCAGCTACGGTAATCCAACGTCCATCTGTAACTGGATTTACGGGTTCTGAGCTATTGTTGTCATCACTGCTACAAGCTGTTGCTAGAGCAAGCGCTCCAATTAATAAGCTAGAGGTTAATAATTTAAATGTGTTCTTTTTCATTTTTATTGCATTTAAAAATTAAGTAATTAAAATTTATTTAGGTTATAGTTAACTTTTAGGTAAAAGGCTCTTCCTGGTTTTTGTGCGGCAAAGTTGTCGTATACTTGTTCATCCAAAATATTTCGCGCATCAAAACTTACAGTGATTTGTTTGTTTGGAAAAACATAACTCAAACCCAAATCCTGTGGAAATTGAGCAGAAGTTCGATCGATTTCTAGCCACGAAGTATAAAATGGCGCAACATAACCACAGTAGTAATACAAATTAAGCTCTGACTTGCTCTGGATGACATTTCTGAAATTATATTGCAAATTTCCATTTACAGTGAAGTAAGGTTCGTTTGGTAATTGTTGGTTGTAGTATGGTAAAACATTACCGTTTGAATCGTATTTGTCTTTGTAAAGCGAATTGAATTTTGAAAGATTCATTCCAGCAAAAAAGCGGTCGTTGTATGAGTATTGAAGTGAAGTTTCAAAACCTACTGACTGTGCTTTTCCTAAATTTACAAACGGTGTTGCCTGCACCGCGTCATTTAAACGAATACTTATTTGACGAACAATTTTATCTTCTGTATTTCTCCAAAAAGCATTTCCAGAAAAGGTGATTTTATGATTATTGACAGCATAAGGACCAAAACGAAAACCTGCATTGAAATTATTGCTTTGCTCAGGACCTAAATTAGTATTGCCCAAAATATTCTCGCCTGGACGTCCAAATACTTCATCTTCTGTAGGAAGACGTATTGCTTTTTCTGCAGAAAGCATTGCCATAATTTTAGGCGTAATGGTATAAGAGCCCGCTATTCCATATCCTGTAAAATTGGTGTTTTTTGATGAAACTTCAGCGCTAATTGCATTTTGCCCATTTTGACTTATAATTATGGGCTTAATTTCGTTGTTTACTAAATCGTAATTTTTAACAAACAGACTCGCTCGCATACGTGATTCAAATGCTGACATTTCGTAGCCAAACGACGAAACAATTTTGGTTAAATCACGCGTTACATCAAAATTTCTAATTAATTCTGGTTTCATTCTGTCAAGTTCATTTTGATCAAAAATATAAGTCATTACATTTGCGAGAACTTTATGGTTTTCATTGATAGAATAGGTTAGTCCTGCCCTTGTATTGAAAACATTTGCAGTTCTATAATTTAATGTTGCTGCTCCTTGTTGCGCCCCAGTAGTAGTTAAAATTGGTTCACCATATAAACCAATCGCTTTTTCTCCATTCCAGTTGTAATTCCACTTTACAGTATCACTTATAAACTCATTTTTATGACTGTAAACAGCCAGTGCAGAAAAATCTAGGTTCTTAATCAGGAAATCTTTTTTAGCATATGTAATGCTGACAACATTTGCTTTGTTTTCACCATGCCTTCCCTTGTAAGGTTTTGTCATGTATTGACCATGCTGAATTTGGTTGTAATCCTGTGATCCGTTATAACTTATACTGAAAGTATCAGCCCAATCTACATTTGTAAAACCGGCTTCAATACGACCTCCAAATGATTTGTACATGCTCTCAAATCTTTTGGCTCTGATGTATTCGTAGCGGCCATTTGGTAAGATATTATAAACCCATCTTCCCCAAACTTCATAATCGTTGTCAGAATAATTTTGGAAAGCATTTGCTTTTACTGTAAATCCATTTTTATCTCTAAAAGTTGCATTTAAATTAGATTGTACGGTATTAAATGAACCATAAGAAACAGAAGCGTTCAAACTATTTTTAGCTCCTTTTTTCAAAACAACATTGATTGCACCTCCAAGTGAATCATCGGCTAAATAAGCCGGAACGACTCCTTTAAAAACCTCAATTCTTTCTATTAAAGCGGGAGGGATGCTATTTAAACTGAAAGAGGCTCCATAAGTTTGAAGCGGAACCCCATCAATAAAAATTCTGATGGCATTGCCAGACATTCCGTTAATATTATAACTCACAGCAGAACCTAAACCTCCATTTTGCCTAACTCTTACACCGCCTGAACGGTCTAGTAAATCATTGGTTTGAAGATTTCGTTTTGCTGCTTCCTCTGTTTCGATTATGTTAACAGCAAACCCTTTTTCGACTATTTCTTTTTTGAATGTTTTTTTTTGAACTACAACTTCTTTAAGTGATTTAGGATCAGTATCTTTTTCTAATGCTATATCTACTTGAACCATTGGTTTATTTATAGCTAGATTTATATTTTTTGGCTTGGCTTCCATTGAAGAAATTTGAAGTATATAGTTTCCATATGCTAAACCTTTTAGCTCGAATTCTCCGTTGTTGTTTGAAACGGCAAACTTTTGGGTTCCTGAAACCAAAACCGAAACTCCAAAAGCTGTAGAGCCGTTTTCATATCTTATTTTTCCTTTAGCATTTCCGGTTTGTGACCAGATAGGTGTGGTGATTAAAAAAAGTAGTATTGCAATAAATCTCATTGGGTTGTCTCTAATTTGAGACGCAAACTTATAGTATTATTTAAATTTAATCTAAATAAACGTATTAGAAGATTATTAGATTTACATTAGAGATTTTAATGTTGAAATGGGAGTTGTTAGTTGCTAATTATACATGTATGCCTTGCTGAGTGAAGTCGAACCAAAATCGTAGAATGCTACAAAAAAAATGAAATAAATTTTTATTTTAGTAATCTGACTTTAAGCAAATATGGAAAAAGAAAATACCACAAAAATCAAAGGATCGATTTTGTTAAATATTATTTTTATCTTGGAATTGTATGCTCTTCCTGTGCAGTTTTATTTGTTGTTAAACGGATCTGAATTCACCTTTTTAAGCGCAACCGTACGCTTTTTTAGTTTTTTCACCACTCTTACAAATTCGCTAGTTTTCCTTTGCGTTACAATGCTTTTATTTGGAGCAAAATCAAAAGCGATTTCATTTTTTTCAAAATGTACGACAATTACAGCCATTACGGTATATATCCTGATTGTAGGGATAGTTTTTAACGTGCTCCTTCGTTCTGTTGCACATTTAGAAGGCCAACATCGAATTGTAAGCGAAATTTTTCATTCTGTTGTTCCGGTTTTGTTTTTTATTTATTGGCTGTTATTTGTCAATCCAGAAAAAATCGCTTTCAAGGTTATTTTGTTTTGGCTGATTTATCCAATTAGTTATATGATTTATACATTAGGGCACGGAATTTTGACTAATTTTTATCCTTATCCTTTTGTAGATGTTGCAAAAATAGGTTTTGAAAAAGCAATTATTAATGGTTTTTTTGTTCTACTGGCGTTTGTGATTTTGTCATTTATTTTAATTTTTATTTCTAATAAAAGAAGCAAAAGTGGCAAATAATTATCTGCAAAATAAAAACTTAGCAGCTTAGTTTCTTAGAATCTTAGTACCTAAAAACTAAAATTTTGCCTTAAAGTGTTTAATATTGAAGTTTTTAGATTTGATGGCCTTTCCTTTATCAGTAATCATCAAACAAGAATATTCAGGGAATTTTTCAATCAACAGCAAACCTTCTTTTTGGCCTAAAACCATTATTGAAGTACTCAGTCCGTTTGCATTTTCTGCATTTGGGCCAAAAACGGTTACACTGCATAATCCAGTTGCAGGATAACCCGTTGAAGGGTTTATAATGTGTGAATAGCGTTTGCCATTAAAAACAACAAATTTTTCATAATTGCCTGAAGTGGTGACAGCTTGTTGTTCAAGGGGAACAACAGCTAAAAGTTTTTCAGGGTCAAACGGATTGGTGATGCCAATTTTCCATGGTGTTCCATTTGGTTGTTTTCCCCAAGTGCTCATGTCGCCAGAACCATTTATAATTCCCGCTTTTATCCCTTTTGCTAGCATCATGGTACGACATTTATCGGTCGCGTAACCTTCGCCAAGAGCACCAAATCCAATTTTCATTCCTTTTAATTTCAAGAAAATTGTTGATTGTACACTATCTAGAAGAATGTTTTTGTAACCGACTTTTTCGACCGATTTTTTTATGGCTTCCGCCGAAGGCATTTCGGTCATTGAACCGTCAAATTTCCAGATTCGGTCCATTGCAGCAAAACTTACATCAAATCCACCATTGGTGATTTGAGATAATTTCAAAGCTCGTTGTGTTAATTCAAAAACTTCGCGATCGACTTTAATGGGTTTTATTCCCGCATTCTGATTGACTTCTGAAACTTGAGAATCTGGTTTCCAGTCCGATATCAGTTTTTCAATTCGGGTAATTTCTGCAATAACTTCATCTATATTTTTTTCCGCGTCAAGCGAATCTTTCCCAACAATGGTAATGTCAAAACGCCCACCCATCAGCAAAGTCGTTCTTTTTCGCAAGACTTGTGCATGGGCTGAGAAGCTGAAAATCAGTACTAAAAGAAATAAAATTCTTTTTAAAATTGATTTCTGAATTGACATAAAATTGGTTTTAAAGTATTTAATAACAATCCGTTAAAATCTGACCATTGTTTTTTAATTCAGAAAGATTTTTGATGTTTCTTTCTAAACATAAAATATCCAGAATTGCTTCAACATCTTTTTGCATCGCAAGCGAACCGCAAATCATGATAACGCCGCCATTTTTCAATAAATCGACAAAAAAATCGGCATCGCGTTTGATCAAATCCATTACATAAAAATGATTGTTTTCGCGCGATAAAGCCAAGTGGAAATCCTTAAGCTGGTTTTTCTGAATCATTTCTGAAGCAAACTTTTTATAACCCAAAACCATTTCTGTTTCCATTCTAAATCCAGAATACAAATGCGTCTCTATTTTTTTCTTGTTTTGTTCAATCATTCCAAGAAAAGGCGCAATTCCAGTTCCGTTCGAAATCAAGGCAACTTTTGAAGATTTTTTCGGAAAATGAAAAGCTTGATTATTGATAATCCTAGCATTGATGATTTTACCTGGAGTTAAATTATTTAAGAAACTAGAACCCAATCCTTGCGAATGCAATTTAACAACCAATTGGATGTTTCCAGAATGGTTTCCGATAGAATAAAGGCGCTCTCTAGTATCATTTGCAGGATAAATTGCCAATAAATCTCCCGAAGTAAATTTGGCTCTCATATTCGCTCTAAGAGTCACCATGAAAGTCTGCTCTGATTCTGAAACTAAAGTTTTATCCAAAACCATTAATTTCTGCAATCCTTTCGGAACATGATTGTAAACAGAAGGTGTTGTCGATAATGAAATTCCAGTTTTGGCACTCCATAACTTAATCCATTCCAGAAACTCTGCAGCCGATTTATCGTTTACCGTTTGTAATTTCAAAAAGCGTTCAGACCAATTTTGCTGTTCTAAAAGTTTATCGATTTCAATAGCAAAACCGCAAAAATCTGGATACGATTTTGATCCAAAACCAACTACTGAAAAATTGATTTTTTGTTGCTGATTGTGTTTCTTTAAAAGCGAAATAAATTTTGTTCCGTTTGAAGGCGCATCGCCCAAACCGTGGGTAGAAGAAAAAACAACAATATGTTCTGCTTTTGGAAAAGCATTAAAATTGTTGAGATCAGAAATATGCGCTTTATGTCCTTGATCAATTAATTGCTTCAGAATAGCATTTGCAAAACGCAGAGTGCTTCCGTTTTCAGAACCGGCTAAAAGAATGATTGAACTTTCAGACGCTTTGAATTTGTTTTTAATTCGGCTCGCTCTTCGTTTTAAGGTAATTGCAAAACCAGAATAGATAAAAAACAGAATGTTTAAACATGCAATTGCTAAAATAACAGCCCAAACTGCATTTATTCTTCCGGTATGAATATCAAGACTCAAAGCTGCTAATTGAATCGTCATTGGCGAAAGCTTTTCACTTACCACAGCACCAGTAACCTGATTGACTTCGATTTCGCGATCTTTTAATTCGATGATGTAATATTCCTCTGGATCATCAGTAAAAGGAAATTCAATTTTCTTGACATCAGATAATAAAGTTGTTTTGAAAATGGAATTTTTTTTGGCGTCTGCCGAAAGCTCTGTTTTTATGGGTTTTGCTTTTTCATCTCCTATAAAAAAATTAAACCTTTCAAGAGATAAATAAGTTCCTGTAAGCGCAATAATCAAAATCGGAATCAAGGCAAGCCTTCCAAAAATTACATGATAATATTGAGCAAAATATTCTTTGATTACTTTTGAAAAGAAATTTCGAATTCCTCTTTGTCTGCTCAGCACAAGCATAAAACCCGAAATCGAAATTAGAAATAATAAAAACGAGATAACGCCAACAAAAAAACGCCCCGTTTCATGAAGAAATAGGGAGCGGTGAAGACTGGTGATCCACTGAATAAACTCGCTTTTTTTTGCAGGAGTTCCTAGTACTTTTCCTGTTCTGGCATCAATAAAAGATTTAATGTCATTTCCATCTTCATCAATAGCCTGAAGTGTTACAAACTGATTGTAATCAACGCTTAATTCAGTGATTTCGGCATATTTCTTTTTTAAAACTGGGAGTGTTTCTCCTAAAGTTAAGGCATTGAAATTTTCTGTTTTGTACGGCACTGTTTTTTCCTGAACAGCATCAACAGCAAGAATAATTCCTGTTACAGAGGCAAGCAGTAAAAACAAAGAAGAGAACAAAGCCAGGGCTAAGTGTGTGTAACGCCAAAAAGAAAGAGTCATTGAATGTAAGCTGTTGTAATATAGTGAAATGTAATAAGCTTTGTCAAAATTTAAAACTTTGACAAAGCTATATTTTTTAGTTTAAGCGAGAATTAAATTTTGTTTAATCTTACATATCTGATGTAGCCTTTTCCTTCCGTTTTATCAGCTAAACCAGCTGTTGTCAACGGAATTTCAAGATCGCTTACATAATATTTTTGATCCTCAACAGCCGATTCAAATCTTAATTTATATCCTTTGTTGATTTTAGATTCATCGATTTCGAAAGTAGTAACACTTCGGTCTCCTCCAGTAACTGACGCTCCTGAAATAGCACTAATGTTATCATTTTTTGCAGTATGAAATTTGTTCCATTCTTTTAATGATTTGTACCATTTTTTATCATCTCCCATTACATAAAGTGTTTTCTCATATTCGCCTTTTGGATTGATTAAAGAAACCACGATGTATGCGCCTTCGCCCATATAATTTGCCATTTGAAGCATGCATTTGTATTTGCTTGCTTGTGCATTAGATTGAAAAGAAATAAGGCAGATAAGAGCACTTGTAAGTGCGATTTTTAAAATTGATTTCATTTTTTGTTAATTGTAAATTGTTAATTGTGAAGAGTTTATATGTGTTGTCAACGGTTTGAGCTTTTGACTTTTGACTTTCCACTTTTGACTAAAAATTATTTTAAAAACTCTATTGAGATATTTTGTTTTGTCAATGACTCATTTTCTTTTGCTAAAGCATAAGCGCTTTCATCAAATTCTGTCTTAACGTCTTTTTTAGCACCAATAGATAACAAATATTTCAAAACAATATCATCTTTTGCAACCATTGCCGCTTTATGCAAAGCCGTGATTCCGTCTTTATTTTTTGCATTTACATCGATGTTTAAAGGCGCTAATTTTTTAAGCAAAGATAAATCGTTTTTCGCTGCTGCGAAATGATATAAAGTGCTTCCATCTTTTTGCGGGGCAGCAAGATTTAAGCCTTTTTCTTGAAGCAATTTTGCTTTAGTATCAAAAGTATCTTGTTTTGGATCTGGTCTGTAGGATTGCACTAAGTAAAAACCTAGATTATTACCGTCTTTATCTTTTACATTGACATCTGCGCCTTTTCCTAAAAGAAGCGCTACAGCATCTGGAGTTCCAGATTTAACAGCCATTGTCAATGCCGATTCGCCTTTGGCATTTTGTAAATTAATGTTTTTGGCAACAGGCAATAAAACTTCTAAAGAACCATTTTCTCTAGCACCCGCAGCAATCATAAACGGCGTATTTCCGTCGTTGTTTACTTTGTTTGCATCAACACCTTTAGAAAGGAAATACGAAATAATTTCTTTCTGATTTGGTTTCCCAGCCAATAAATGCAATACATTCTCGCCAGATTTTCCAGTTACAGTTGGTTTTAATTTTAATTCTTCAACTAAAAACTTATAAGCGTCTAATGAAGTAGTTTCTCTACGGTTTCCTTGAGTTGCTATAAGAAGCGCGTTGTCAGTATATTTTACTTTTCTGTCCAATAATTTTTTCAAAAGAGTAATATTTCCAATTTTTGCAGCATAATCAAAAGCTGTACTTCCATTATTGTCAACGTCTTTTAGTGATAATCCTTTTGTAATTAAATAGTCAGTCAGTTTCAAATCTTTATCAGACGGAATAGCTAATAAAAGCAAGTTTTCTCCGTCCTTATATTTTTTCTTCGGATTGATTCCTGCCTTAAAAAAAGCTTCGTAAAGCGCCGGATCAAATTGCCCGTTTGTAGCTGCAAAAACAAGTGGAGTAGTACCGTGGCTGTCCTCAAGATTGATGTCTGAGCCTTTGCTGATTAAATATTGTACAAGTTCAGTATTTCCTCTGTAAGCCGCCCAGTGCAAATAAATACGATTATCATGAGTAGATTTGCTTACAGGATTTCCAGGCTGGTCTAGTAAAAATTTGATGCTTGCCAAAGGAGCATCATTATTAATTGCAAGTGTAGTAACGTCAAAAGCATTCGCATTTGCCTCTGCCGGATTGTTTCCTTTTGCAATTTCGGCTTTAACTGTATTTACATCTGGCGCTGTTTTCCAAAATGAAGCGTCTAATAAAGTGTTTTTTTGTTGTGCATTAACAAATAAAGCAGTAGTTAATGCCAAAGAAAGAAAGAAATTCTTTTTCATATTTTGGTATTTGTTGTTTTTCAGTTAGTTAAATCATTAGCTCTTTTGAAATGAAAATCATTCGGGAAAGCTATTCTATTTAGAATAAATAAAAATAACGCAAATGTAAAAATTAATCTCAGTAAATCAATTTATTTGATGCAGAAACTTTCCTCTTAAGCATATTTTAAGACTTTTCTCCTTGGTTTACTTTTTATAAGACTTATGAGAGAAACAAAAGTTTAATTCGGATTAAAATTTAATTGTAACGCAACGAAACTCCAAATACGTTAGACGCACTGCCGTGCGTCTCTACAAAAAATCGGTAAAATTATTTCGTCGAATGTTTTTTTACAAAACAAAAAGGTATAATTCTGATTAAATATTAATTTAGTAGCCGTTTCCCAAAATAAAATCCTAAAATCGAAAACATTTGTAAATGGAAAATATTACTGTAATTATAATGTTGCTGTTTGGCGTTGCTTTTTTGAGCTTGATAAGCAAAAGATATAATTTTCCTATCCCTATTGTCTTAGTGCTTTGTGGTGTTGCAATCAGTGTAGTTCCGGGTCTTCCAGTAGTTGCCTTGAATCCTGAAGTGGTTTTTATCATCTTTTTGCCTCCACTTTTATATCATGCGGCTTGGTATACCAGCTGGTTTGAGTTTAAAAAAACAATTCGTCCAATTACGCTTGCTGCAGTAGGATTGGTTTTATTTACGACCCTTGCAGTGGCTATTGCTGCTCATATGTTAATAGATGATATCTCTTGGCCGTTAGCGTTTTTACTTGGGGCAATTGTTTCGCCTCCAGATGCGGTTTCTGCAACTTCAATTACAAAAGGACTCGGATTGCATCCAAGATTGATTGCCATTCTTGAAGGCGAAAGTTTATTGAATGATGCCAGCGGTCTTGTAGCTTACAAATATGCGCTTACTGCAATAGTGGCGGGAAATTTTGTGCTGTGGGAAGCCGGATTGAACTTTTTCATCATGTCAACATTAGGAGTGGCGATAGGTTTAGGGGTAGGATATGTAATGAGCATTATTCATACAAAATTTGTTTGCGACGATATTATTGAGGCAACATTGACACTTTTAACGCCTTTTGCCTCTTATTTGCTTGCGGAGCATTTTGAATGTTCAGGAGTTCTTGCCGTTGTGACTACAGGACTTTTTCTTTCGGCGAGATCAGGAAAGATTTTTACGCATGAAAGTAGAATGATGGCGGGCACGATTTGGAATATTTTGACCAATATATTAAATGGTCTTATTTTTATTTTAATTGGTTTGCAATTGCGTCATATTATTTCGGGAATAAGCAATTACTCAGGAACTGCTTTGTTTATTTGGGGTGCGAGTATTAGCGCCGTTGTTATTTTGGTGCGTTTTTTATGGATTGTACCTGCGACATTGCTTCCGAGATTTCTCAGTAAAAGAATCCGCCAAAATGAAGAGTTTGATTATCGAAACATGATTATTTTTGGCTGGTCTGGAATGCGAGGTGTTGTTTCTATGGCTGCAGCATTGGCTTTGCCTTTAATGATAAATGAAAAAGAAGGATTTCCGCTTCGAAATTTGATTATATATTTGGTTTTCTGTGTCATACTTTCAACTTTAGTCGTTCAAGGACTTACGCTTCCATGGCTTATTAAAAAGCTGAAAGTACAGCCGTATTCAATTTTGGCCGAAGAATATCAGATTCGGAATATCATTGTTTCCGAAACTATAGCTCATATTGAAGATAATTTTTCGCTTTTAAATGATGATTTGCTTCATAATATTAAAAGCAAATATGAAGTCAAATTTAATCGTTTGCAGAAAACTGAACTTCCTGCCAATTTCTTCGGAAAAGGCAATGTAATGGGAGGGGAGATTTTTAATGATTTCACCAAACTGCAAATCGATTTGCTCAATGTTGAACGAGTAAAATTAGAAGTAATGCACAAGCAAGGCGCTGTCAATGAAGAGATTTTCAGGAAAATAGAAAAAGAGCTTGACCTTGAGGAAACACGTCTTTGGATGGAAATGTATGAGGAATAAAACTAATTAGATAATTAGAAAATTAGATAATTAGAAAATTAGAAAATTAGATAATTAGAAAATTAGAAAATTAGATAATTAGAAAATTAGAAAATTAGAAAATTAGAAAATTGATTTTGACTCAATTTTAGAAATCCATATAGTGTTGTAAAATAACTTATATTTACATCTCATATTATTTATTTTATGGAAGAGAATAAACATGTCACGATCTATGATATTGCGGAGAAGTTGAATCTAGCGACTTCCACAATTTCAAGAGCTTTAAAAGATCATCATTCAATAAGTGATAAAACGATAAAAAAAGTCAAAAAAGCAGCCAAAGAAATGGGATTTGTTCCAAATACTCTGGCGGCAGGACTGCGTGGCAATAAAACAAAAACAATTGGGGTTTTAATTCCAACGGTTACACAGCCCTTTTTGTCATCACTTATTAGTGGTATTGAAATTACGGCACAAAAATCGGATTATTCGGTTATTATTATGCAGTCGCATGACTCCTATCATGATGAAGTGAATATGGCTAAATCATTGTATAGCAATCGTGTAAGTGGCGTTATTTGTTCGCTTGCGATGGAAACTAGAGATACAGCGCATTTTGAGCAATTTTCAAATAATAATATTCCGCTTGTGTTTGTAGACAGGGTTCCGAAAGAGTATAATACTTTTAGAGTGGTTATTGATAACTATTCGGCTGGTTATAAAGCAACCAAGCATTTAATTGAGCAGGGCTGTTTGAGAATTGCTCATTTGACCGCTGGCGCCGAATTTGGGAATCTATATAACGAAAGAAAACGAGGCTACATGGAAGCCCTTCGTGATCACAATTTGCCTATAATTGACGAATTGATTGTTGATTTGAAATCGGTTACGTATGAAGATGGGGTAAAAGCCAGCAATAAATTGTTTGATTTAAAACCGCTTCCAGATGGACTATTTGCTTCTGGAGATATTATAGCAGTAAGTGCTGTGCAGACAGCCAAAAAAAGAGGAATAAAAGTTCCGGAAGATTTGGCAGTTATTGGTTTTAATAACGACCCTATTTCTGAAATCATAGATCCAAACTTATCGACGATCACACATCCCGCAGAAAAAATGGGAAAGGCAGCTGCCGAAATCATTATAAAAAATTTAAAATCACTTAAAGAAAGTGAAGTACAAGAAATTACATTCTTAAATACAGAAGTTCTTGTGAGAGAATCGTCGAAGAGAAATAAAGATAAAGACAAATGAAAATAAGATATAAAGTTTTTTTATAATACTTTAGTCATTTAAAAAGCTCCCGTCAACTGAATTGACGGGATTTTTTTTGTTTTATGAGCAACCGATTGCCTTTTAGGTCTATTTTTCTGAATAAAATGTTACTCATTGCTAATTTCCTATAATTCATTTTGTATTGCCTTTAACTACTTACAAGTGCTATTTCGAGAAACTTGTAAGGAAGAGAAAGAAAAAGTCGGAATTTTAATTTTTACTTTTTTTTTGGTTTTTTTAACAAATGATTAATTTATCTACAACGTTTTCGTGATTAGTTATTGCTGTTTTGATGAATTTTTAAAAATTTAGTAAAATTATTAAATTATGCATTTTTTAAAGTTGTTTTTTTTTAATTATTCAAATAAAAAAATTGCACAACCGGTTGTGTGTTGTTGTATTTTATATATATTTGTTCAAACAAAGATTTCTTTTAGCTTTCATTATGATTCAAATGTATGCTATAAAAAAGTCCTGTTTAAAATGACCAACTAACTAACCAAACTATTAACTAATTAAATTAACCATTTATGACTAACTTTTTAATTACTAAAAGCAAATGGAAATACTTTGAAAATCTGGGAATGCTGTTCCTGCTGTTTGTATTTTCTGCTGCAGTAAATGCCCAAACCACTGTTTCTGGAATAGTTTCAGATGCAAATGGACCAATACCTGGAGTTAATATTATTGTAAAAGGAACAAACATTACGACAGTTTCAAATTTCGATGGAGCTTATACCATCAATACTTTGCCTGCAAACGGAGTTTTGGTTTTCAGTTTCATTGGATATAAAAGCAAAGAAGTGGCTGTTGGCAATCAAACTAAAATAAATATAACGCTTGAAGAAGATTTAAATGATTTGAAAGAAGTAGTGGTAGTAGGTTATGGTACCATGAAAAGAGGGGATTTGACTGGAGCCATTTCTTCAATTTCTAGCAAAGCAGTAACTGAATCTGTTGTTACTACTGTTGATCAGCTTTTGCAAGGTCGTGTAGCTGGAGTTCAAATGCAGGCTAACAGTGGAGCACCGGGAGCAAGTTCTTCGGTTCGTATTCGTGGAATCAGTTCATTGAACGGTTCTAATGAACCTATTTATGTAATTGATGGTGTCATTATCGATGGTACGGCAAGTTCTACAACTTCGAACCCATTGTCTTTTATCAATCCGTCAGATATTGTGTCGATGGATGTTTTAAAAGATGCTTCAGCCACTGCAATTTATGGATCACGTGCAGCAAATGGAGTTATTATTGTTACAACTAAACGAGGGAAAAAAGGAGAGATGGCACTTAACTTTGACAGTTATGTGGGCTGGCAGGAAATTCCGAAACACTTGGATTTGCTTAATTTAAAACAATATGGTGAGCTTAAAAATACACGCGCCGATTTAGGAATTGTCCAACGTGACAATACTTTCATAAGAACTGATTTATTAGGAGAAGGAACAGATTGGCAAAAAGAGCTTTTTGATACAGCATTGATGCAGAGTTACAACTTATCGGCTTCAGGAGGGACAGATGCTACTACTTATGCAATGGGAATAGGCTATTTAGACCAGGAAGGTATCGCAATTGGATCTAGTTTTGATCGTTTCAATTTAAGAGGAGTTATCGATTCTCAACTAAAAAGTTATTTTAAAGTTGGGGTAAATTTTGCAATGAGCAAAACAAACCAAACCACTACTGTTACTGATGATTCTTTGATTCTGACAGCTCTTAAACAAACTCCAAACGTTGCTGTTCGCAATGCTGACGGAACTTTTGATGGTCCAGATACAACTGAGTTTGTTCAAAACAATCCAATTGGTCTGGCTTCAATCAAAGACAATCATAATATTAACTATAATATGAGAGCTAGCACTTATGCTGAAATCAGTTTTACAAAAGACTTGAAGTTCAAAACACAATACTCAGTAGATTATAGTTTTGTCAATAATTATACTTTCAGTCCGTCTTACACTTTTGGAGCTCTTGTAAACGATGTACGTGAAGGAACTAGAACAAAATCAAATAGTGATTTTTGGCTTTGGACAAATTCATTGAACTACAATAAAACTTTCGGTTCGCACAACATCAATGCAATGGTTTCTCAAGAGATGCAAGAGTCGCATTGGGAAAATCTTTACGGTTATCGTTCAGGATATTTAACAAATGGCGCAACAGACTTAAATGCGGGTGACGCGACAACGGCGAAAAACTCAAATGCAAGTAATACAAGTGCCTTGAAATCTTATTTTGCTAGATTGATCTATTCTTTCAATGATAAGTATTTGTTGACGGCAACTATTCGTCGTGACGGTTCTTCAAAATTTGCTGAAGAAAACCGTTGGGGCTGGTTTCCATCTGCCGCTGTAGCTTGGAAAGTTTCAAATGAGGAATTTTTAAAAGACAACAAAGTGGTTAACAATATGAAATTGCGTGTTGGTTGGGGAGAAGTAGGTGGTCAAAATGTGCCAAATTTTGCTTACACATCAACTTACAATGCTTCAGCTACAAATTGGGGAACCGGGCTTCTTGCAGCAAATACAGCGAACAAGGATTTGAAGTGGGAAACTACTGCTCAAACCAACATTGGTCTTGACTTAGGTTTCTTAAATAACAGAATCGAACTTACAACAGATGTTTATTATAAAAAGACAGATAATTTGCTTTTGCAATTGCCACTTCCTGCGTACGTTGGTACAACTGGGCAAGGAGCAACATCTTCACCTTGGGTAAACGTTGGTTCGCTTGAAAATAAAGGTATTGAGTTTACATTGAATACATTGAATATGGACAGAAAAGATTTCACTTGGAGAACTAATGCTACATTTTCAATGAACAGAAGCAAAGTTCTTGCGTTAAACACTGAAACTGGAATTTTGAACAAAAGCATTCAACAAGGTTCTGATGTAACAATCGTGACGCGTACTGCAGTTGGAGAACCAATTGGGCAATTTTACGGTTACAAAGTTATAGGACGTTTTGAAAATGCTACTGACTTTTATTATAAAGACAAAAATGGTGTTGTACAGCCGACTGCTTTGCCAGAAGGAATGAAAATTGGTGAAAATGGAGTTTGGATTGGAGATTATATTTTTGAAGATATCAATAAAGATGGCGTAATCAACGAAAAAGACCGTGATTATATTGGTAATGCAAATCCTGATTTTACCTTTGGTGTGAATAACTCTTTTTCTTTCTTAGGTTTTGATGTAAGCGTTTTGGTTACAGGCTCATATGGTAATGAGGTTGCCAATTACCAAAGACGTTGGTTAGAAAACCCTCGTGAAAATACAAATTTATTGACTTCAGCTCTAGGATATGCTCAATTGGAATTAATTGATCCGACAGGACCAAATGATTATCGTAACGTGCATATTGTTGGGGGTGACCCTTATATGCCAAGAATTGGAGCATCATCGGCTTCATCATCATCAAACTATCGTTTCAGCAACCGATTTATAGAAGATGGTTCTTATGTGAGAATTAAAAACATTTCAATTGGATACAATCTTCCTCAGAAATTATATTCTAAATATGGAATTTCAAACATCAGAGTTTATTCAAATGCTCAAAATGTCTTGACTTTTACAAAATACAAAGGATATGACCCTGAAGTTGGATCGCTAAATCAAGATGCGCTTTTAACTGGTATCGATAACGGACGTTATCCTTCGCCAACGATTACAACACTTGGAATAAATGTTAATTTCTAAAATATTGCTGACAATGAAAACAAAAAAAATATTATACTCGGTTCTTTTGATCGCATTACCATTTGTTTGGACTAGTTGCAGTGATCTTTTAGAGGTTGAACCTGAAGATCAAATTACAAAAGAAAATTTTTATCAGTCTGAAGCCGATTTTCAAGCAGCGACTGGACCACTTTACAATAAAGTATGGTTTGATTTTAATGATAAATTCTATTATGGTTTAGGCGATGGCCGTTCGAACAATTTATATGCACCATATTCAGATTACGTTTACCCGTTTACAGATTTGTCTGAAACAGGATTGACAGGACCATTAGTATCTGCTTGGGGATCTTTGTACAATGTGGTACAGCAATCAAATAATGTTATTAATGGTATTACAGACAGTAATGTAAATGCAACTATTAAAAACAAATATATTGCCGAAGCTCGTTTTATGAGAGGAACTGCTTACTGGTATTTGGCGTCGCTTTGGGGTGACGCTATTATTTCTACAGATCCTAGAGAATTGGTGAAAAATCCTGTAGTAAATAAAAACCCAATGAAAGATGTTTATGAATTTGCAATTCGCGATTTAGAGTTTGCAGCAAAATATCTTCCAGAACAAGCTGGCCAAGCTGGACGTTTGACAAAATACAGTGCTTTCGGAATGCTTTCTCGTGTTTATTTATCTTTTTCAGGTGTAAGTGATAATCCAAACAGCGGCACTCGCAAGCAAGAATATCTTGATTTGGCTAAAAAAGCGGCTGAAAAAGTAATCAATTCTGGTCCGTATAAACTATTAGCGAATTATGCTGATTTGTTTAAAATTGACAATAACAACAATCCAGAATCGATGTTTGCACTTCAATGGGTTCCAAATGGGGATTATGGTGTAAACAATACACAACAAGCGTATTTTGCATTAGGTTCTGATATTACAGGTGATGATGCAGCTTGGGGATATTGGACAAGAGCTTCTTATGATGTTCTGAAAGAATATGAATCTAAAGATGCACGCCGTAAAGCAACTTGGATGGGCGATGATGATTTTTATCCAGAAATAAACAAAGCAAACGGAGGTTATACGGTAGATCATGGAAAAGATTTCCTTACAGTGAAAAAAGGAGTTGTAGGTTCTACAAAAGACAATGCTAAAACAACTCGTATGAATTCAGGTTTAAATACTTATATGCTGCGTTTAGGAGAGGTTTATTTGAATTATGCTGAAGCGACATTAGGAAACAGCACTTCAACAGCAGATGCAAATGCGGTTAACGCTATAAACTTGCTTCGTTATCGTGCAGGTCTTGATTTGAAAACAACACTTACTTATGCCGATATTATTCATGAAAGAAGAGTTGAATTGTGTATGGAAGGGCAATATTGGTATGATTTAGTTCGTAGATCATATTACAAACAGCAAGAAGTGATCAATTATATCACGGCTCAAAACAGAGGAACGATTGTTCCGATTTTGTATGATACAGCAACAAATTCAGTTTCTATTGATGCTTCAAGAAGCAGTAGTCCACGTTCTATTGGTGTAATTGATGCCACTATTTTCCTTTTGCCTTATCCAGAATCTGAGTTGGTTCAGAATCCGTTGTTGAGAGAAAATCCGGTTCCGTATCAATTTACAGAAGAAAAAATCAAAGACTTATTCTAATAATCTGAAAATAACAAATCTAAAAGAAAGATTAATATGAAATATATTTTAAATAAAAAGTTTTGGGCACCCATTGCATTTCTTGGAATAATGGTTTTTAGTATACTGTTTACTTCCTGCGATAGTAATGATGATGCAAGCAAACAAATAGTAATCAGCAAAGTATTTCTAGAAGATGTAAACTCAACTGTTCCAGACAGAGAAGTGTCTTTCGCTCGTTTAGGTCAGACATTGCGTATCGAAGGTTCTGGATTTACGGGATTGAGAAAGGTATTTATCAATGGATATTCGACTTACTTTAATGTGGTTTTTGTGTCTGATAATTCAATGATCATCAGTGTTTCTGCTGATACGCCAACAATTGAAGCAGATCCAGCAGTTAGAAATACGATTCGTTTTGTAAATGATAATACAGAAACGACATTCAGCTTTGACATTCGTTCAGGAAAACCAACTATTACTGGGATTTCGAATATGATGCCCAATCCAGGTGAAATAGTTTACGTACAAGGTACAGGTTTGACTGAAATTAAGAAAGTAGTTTTTCCAGGAAATGTTACGGTAACGGCAGGAATTGTTTCTGATCCTGACGGAGAATTTTTTACAGTTCCAATGCCAAATGGCGTTTCAGATATTGGAGGTTCTTTATTTGTTGAAGGTTCAAATGGAGGAGTTTATTCTCCAGCATGCTTCAACTTCAAAAAAGGATTGTTGCTTAATTTTGATGGACAAGGGCAACACGGATATTGGGGAACAAGCACAAGCATGATTCAGCCAGCTGATTTAGAATCTGTTGCTATTGGAACTGACAATATTTCTCAAGGTAAATATGTACCACATCGTCCGGCTCGTATAGCTTCTTTCGATGCGGGTAAAAACCGTAATTCAGAAGTTTGGACAGCAGGAAATGGAGTAGATAATTGGAGAGCGCAATTAACGCCATATATCCCTGCAAATACGCCACTTGACAAAGTAGCACTTCAATTTGAAATTTATGTTCCAGATACTTGGAAAGATACTGGATTCTTGAAAATTTGTATGATTAATAATTTCAACGGAGGCGAATGGTCAGGCGCTTGCTACAATTTCGTTCCTTGGATTATTGAAGGAAAAGCATCAGAATTCAAAACAACAGGCTGGAGAACAGTAACAATCCCGTTGAATAAATTCTACGCTTGGTCTAAGGAAGCTTTTACTTTCGAAACAGTTCTAGCATATCGCGAAGCGGCTACTTATCAAAAC
Organism: Flavobacterium denitrificans DSM 15936; assembly: GCF_000425445.1. Classification (GTDB taxonomy): domain Bacteria; phylum Bacteroidota; class Bacteroidia; order Flavobacteriales; family Flavobacteriaceae; genus Flavobacterium; species Flavobacterium denitrificans. The sequence goes on from NZ_KE384377.1 coordinate 776,841, forward strand.
TTCGGAATGTATTTTGAAAACTCTAATGTAAAGCTGAAAGATGTTACGGGAGTAGCAAGTGAAGTTGAGTTTGCTGCAAAAGCAACTTCGGTAAAAGTGTACACAGACAACTGGAGAATTGTATCGCTAAATATGCCAGTTTATAACGATTTTAATTAAAAAAGCATCCAAATGAAATATAAAAATATACTTCCAATAGTTGCCTTGTCATTGATGGTTTTATCATCTTGTGATGATAATTTGATGGACTGGGAAAAAGATCCTGAACATGGCGCTGTAACAGGGGCAGAGCTTCCACTTGAATTAGTAGAAAAAATTAGTCGTTACGAACCTTTAAAAAATTATAGTGATTTCATCCTTGGAAACGGAATTGGAGCAGATCTGTACATGAGCGATGCTGCGTACCGCAAAATTGTAAATGAAAATTTTGACGAAGTAACGCCAGGTTATGCTATGAAACATGGCGCAATGGTAAACTCAAAAGGAGAAATAAATTTTGCAACGATTGATGCATTTATTGCCGAAACTAAAAAGGCAGGTTTAAAAGTCTTTGGACACACTTTGGTTTGGCATTCCAACCAAAATGCAAGTTACTTGAATAGTATTATAGCGCCAACAGTAATTCCGGGCTCAAGTGGTACTAACATTCTAGATATTGCCGGCTTAAAAAGCGGCGCTTTTACAAATTGGGCAAGAAACAATCCTGGAAAGGGAATAACAGTTGTAGCAAATTCAGGGCTTACAAGTACTTCTCAGGCTGTTCAATTGCAGTCTAGCGCAACTTCTTCGGCTGCTTACAATTTGCAGTTGACATCGCCAAATGTGCCGATTGTTGCAGGACATAATTATGAGATCTCATTTTACATTAAATCTGATGTTGCGGGAAAAGGACGTCTTTCTTTTAATGCGTCTTTATCAAATCAATATCCATATAAAGACTGGTATAATACAGGAGGATCTTGGACAGAAGCTTTTGCTACAACATCGTCTTGGCAACAAGTTAAAATTAAATTAGCTCCCGGCGATTTCAAATCAGGAAGCACAAGTTTTCAGTTCAATATTGATTTGGGCTATTTGCCAAACGTAACCTATTTGATTGATGTGAATACCTTAGCAGTTGTCGATTTAGATGCTGCTGCAACGGTAACTAATTTAATTGCAAACGGAAAGTTTGATACTGATTTAACTGGTTGGTCAAAATACAATGGAGCAACTGATGCTTTAAGTTTGGCAACTTCAGCAAATGCGTATCAAGGAAATGGTGCTATGAAAGTTGTAAATGCAACAAGCGATGCAGCAAATCAATGGAAAACACAAATTCATTCTGATTTTACAACTAAGATGACTTTAGACAAAGATTATACAATCTCGTTTATGATTCGTTCAGAGGCGCCTGGTTCTATGCGTTGTTCAACAACCGGTACAACTGCTCGTTATCAAGGTGATCAAGCGACTTCAACAACATGGAAGCTTGTAGAATGGAAATTTAAGGGCAACGGAACTGAAACAGGATTAAACTTCGATTTAGGAGGTGCTGCCGGAACCTATTATATTGATAATGTTGTAGTAACTGATGGAGCTACATCGGGAGGTGCAACACCACCAGTAAACATCGATAAAACGGATGCTGAAAAAACAAAAATCATTGGTGATGCAATGGCAGATTGGATTACTAAAATGATGGCGCACTACAAAACAAGTGTTTTTGCATGGGATGTTGTAAATGAGCCAATGAAAGAAGACGGAACATTGAGAAATGGAACGGAAGGCGACACCGCAACAGATTATTTTTCTTGGATCAAATATTTAGGAAAAGATTACGCTGTAACGGCGTTTAAATTAGCACGTGCAAATGGTAATGCGACAGATAAATTATTCATAAACGATTATAATTTAGAATCAAGATTAGACAAATGTGATGGTTTGATTGAATATGTAAAATATATCGAAAGCAAGGGAGCAACTGTGGATGGAATTGGAACACAAATGCACATTTCGCTGACAACTGATAAAGATAAAATTGTTCAGATGTTCCAAAAATTGGCTGCTTCTGGAAAATTGATTAAGATTTCTGAATTAGATATCAGATTAGGTACTGCTACACCAACAGTTGAGCAACAAGCTTCTCAAGCAGCAATGTACCAGTATGTTATTGATATGTACAAAAAATACATTCCGAAAGCACAACAATACGGAATTACAATTTGGGGAGTTTCAGATAATGCTAAAGAACATGAATTCTGGCTTCCAAACGAATCTCCAAACCTTTGGGATGCAAATTATGTTCGCAAACATGCATACAAAGGAACTGCAGATGGGCTTGCAGGAAAAGATGTAAGCGCTGGATTCTCTGGTGAGTTAGTAAAGAAGTAATATTTTAAAAACGATTGAGATGTGATTGTCTCAATCAAAACCAAAAAAGCTTTGTCAAAGTTTCAAACTTTGGCAAAGCTGCTTTGTTTAGTCTTACTATTAAAATTAAAAGTATGTTTAATATTTTAAAGAACAGTTTCCTTTTAAGTGTTTTATTGACAATGCAAATTGGCTTTGGACAAAACTTTCCTCATCTTCAAAAAAAAGGAAATAAAACACAATTGATTGTTAACGGAAATCCTTTTATAATTCGAGGAGGAGAGCTAGGAAATTCCTCAGCAACAACGATGGAAAGTATGGAATCAATTTGGGACAAACTGACGGATATGAATTTAAATACGGTTTTGACTCCTATTTATTGGGAATTAATTGAAAAAGAAGAAGGCAAGTTTGACTTTTCATTGGTAGATGATTTGATTCTAAGAGCAAGAAAAGAGAATTTAAAACTTGTTTTTCTTTGGTTTGGATCGTGGAAAAACAGCATGTCGAGCCATGCGCCAGAATGGGTGAAACTGAATCAGAAAAAATATCCAAGAATCAAAGACGACAAAAACAAAAGTCATGAAATCTTGACTCCTTTCAGCGAAAATAACCTAGCTGCCGATTTTAATGCATTTCAGAAACTGATGAAGCATATCAAAGATTTTGATCAGAAAGAGCAAACGGTTATCATGATTCAAGTTGAAAATGAAATTGGCATGTTGCCAACAGCAAGAGATTATTATCCACTTGCGAATGAAGCTTTTCAAAAGCAAGTGCCAGCTGAATTATTAAAATACATGCAACAAAACAAAGAAAAGCTGGCTCCCGAATTTTTAGAAATCTGGAAAAAAAATGGTTTTAAAACAAAAGGAAATTGGGAAGAAGTTTTTGGAAAAGGACTTCAAACCGATGAAATTTTCATGGCTTGGTATTTTTCTCTGTTTACCAATAAAGTGGCCAAAGTTGGAAAAGAAGCTTATTCAATTCCGATGTTTGTAAACGCCGCCTTAAATGCACCAGAAAAGAAACCTGGAGAATATCCAAGCGCAGGCCCGTTGCCACATGTAATGGATGTTTGGAAAGCTGGAGGAAATGCAATTGATTTTTTGTCTCCAGATTTCTATAACCCTAATTTTAAGCATTGGAATGATTTGTTTATTCGTCAAGGCGATCCGTTGTTTATTCCAGAACATCGTTTTGATGCCACTGCACCTTTCAAAGGTTTATATGCTATTGGCCATTACGAAGCTATTGGTTTTTCACCTTTTTCTATTGAATCTGTAGGTGATGCAAAGAAAGAACCGCTAGGCAAAATTTATGAATTAATTGAGCAATTAAGACCAGTAATCGAACAAAATAAAGGCAAAGGAAAGATCGATGGTGTTTTGTTGGATAAAGAAAAAGCATCACAGATTATTCAGCTTGGAAATTACGAATTTACATTCAAACATGATTATACTTTAAATTGGTCGGATGGAGCCAAAGAAGCAGTTTGGCCAATGACCAGCGCTATCATAATAGAAATTGCTACAGATGAATTTTATATTGCTGGTTCTGGAATTGTTGTCACTTTTAAATGTTTAAAAGATATAAATTGTAATGCCGGAATTTTAAAAACCGATCAAGGAAAATTCGAAAATGGCAAATGGAACACTATCCGTCATTTCAACGGAGATCAAACCCATCAAGGACGACATCTCAGAATTGCAGTTGATGACTACGAAATTCAAAAGATAAAATTGTATTCGTACGAATAAATTTTAAGAGACAAAGAAACTAAGGGACAAAGTTGCATAGGTTTTTTCAAAGCAAACCCGACAGGTTTTTAAAACCTGTCGGGTTTGCTTTATAATAAAACTGGACTGAAGTCCGTTTACTATGCTCAAAGTAAAACCTTTGTCCATTTGTTGCTATGCCTTTTGTCTCTCTAAACAAACCCGTTTTCTTTATCAATAAAAGCCCATTCTGCCATGGCTTGAATCACAGGCATCAAACCATTTCCAGCAGGACTCAAACGATAGGTAACAAAAGGAGGAACAACAGGTTTTGCTTCTCTAATAATAAGATTATCGGCCTCAAGTTGTTTTAAATGCTGGATCAACATTTTTTCACTTACAGCTGGAATTGCTCTTTTTAATTCACTATAACGCTGACTTCCACCAGAAAGATGATATAAAATAATTGGTTTCCAATAACCGCCAATTTTTTCCATAACATATGTTACGGGGCATTTTTCCAAGGCATATTGCTTGTTTTCCTGAATAGTCGAAGATTCTTTTATTGCTGTCATTTGTGCATACTTTAGGGTAAGTACTTGTCTAAAAGTAAGTACAAATATACCTTTGTTCTAGATAATAAAAAAATGTATCATTATGAAAATAACAATATCAGGTTCTTTAGGGAACGTAAGCAAACCATTAGTACAAAAACTTGTAGCATCTGGACATGAGGTGACGGTTATTAGCAGTAATTCTGATAAGAGTCAAACAATTGAAGCTTTAGGTGCAAAATCTGCAATTGGCTCTATGACCGACGCTTCATTTTTAGAAAAAGCATTTACTGGAGCTGATGCCGTTTATGTAATGACGCCACCAAATATGGGTGGTGCGAGCATTTTGACAAATATGAGAACAGCGGGTCAAGCTTTTGCCGAAGCAATCCAAAAATCAGGTGTTAAGCGAGTTGTGATGTTAAGCAGTATCGGCGCTGATTTGCCAACTGGAACAGGTCCAATTGCAGGACTTTACAATATTGAAAAAATATATCAAGAGTTAGAAAACGTAGCGATAACTTTTGTTCGTGCCGGATTTTTTTATACTAATTTTTATCACGATGTTCCAATGATAAAAGGAGCAGGAATAATTGGATCCAATTTTCCCGCTTCGACTGTAATTCCTTATGTACATCCAAATGATATTGCGATTGCTGTTGCCGAGGAATTAGAAAAAACAAGTTCTGGGAAAAACGTTCGTTATATTGTAAGTGACGTTCGTAAACCTTCTGATGTTGCAAAAGTACTAGGCGATGCAATCGGAAAACCAGAATTGCCGTGGATCGAGTTCACTGATGAACAAGCCTTAAACGGAATGGCTCAAGCTGGATTGCCAGAAGAGATTGCAGGCTTATATACCGAAATGGGAACAGGTCTAAGAAGCGGTGCAATTGCCGAAGATTTTCTTAAAAACAAAACATCAATTGATGGAAAAATTAAATTGGAAGATTTTGCAAAAGAGTTTGCTTCAAATTTTTAAAATTATTTAAATTCAAAGCTAAAAATCACTATTTATAGTGATTTTTTTTGTTTATAGACTTACTACTTTCGCCTCAGGATATTTTTTTTGTTTTTTTATTTTAATAGTAAGCCTAAGAACAAAATGGGCCGAAATAAAAGAGATTTTTTATAAGCCTATTTTATTTTTTTGAGCAATAAAAATGGGCAGATTAGTTTCTGCCCATTTTTTAATTTCCGTTGTTTATATTTTAGTAGTGAGTTTCAAAATATTTTTAGTGATAATATTTTTGTCCGATTGCGTTTTGGCTAAACCAAGAGCCGTTTCAAAATTCTTTTTTGCTTTCAGATTGTCAATATCAGTGTATAAATTCCCGAGTAAAGAATAATAGAAATGATTGTCAGTCAAATTCAGTTTTTCAGCTTCGATGATGGCCTCTTGTTTTCCTCTGACTTTTGATAAGGCAAAAGTTCGGTTCAATGCTACAATGGGCGAATATTCTAGAATAATCAAATGATTGTAGAGTTCCAGAATGTTTTTCCATTTCTCCGAAGTATCACTTTTAAGGGTATGCCAATAGGCAATTCCGGCTTCAAGATGATATTTTGAAAGAGTATCTCCAATAGAAGATTTTCCTAAGAAATAAGTGCCACGATCAATCAATTCCTGATTCCAAAGTGTCTCATTTTGATGTTCGTATAAAATAATTTCACCGTTTTCTGAAGTTCTGGCTTCAAATCGGGAAGAATGAAAGCACATCAACGCCATTAAAGCATTTGTAGAAGGCAAATTTGTTGCTGTATTCTGAATCAACAAATAGGCAAGGCGCATGGCTTCGGCGCAAAGATCTTTCCGCAAAGTCGTATTTTGAGAAGTCGAGTAGTAGCCTTCAGAAAAAAGCAAATAAATCGTTTTTAAAACCGTGTCGATTCGGTCTTTGATTTCAGTTGAATTCGGACTTTGAATTTTGATGTTTTCTTCCTTAAGTTTTTCTTTCGCACGATTTATACGTTTGTAAATCACTTCTTTATTGGATAGAAAAGCATCTGCGATTTCGTTTATTCCAAAACCGCACAATAAATTCAGTGCCAATGCAATCTGTGCTTCATCTGAATTACAAGGATTGCAGACCATAAAAATCATCGCCAGCTGACTATCAACAATATTTTGTTCTGATAAATCAATTTCAATTTCTTCACCATTTAACGGGGAAGTATGTTTTATTTCAGAAACGATTTTTTTTTCAAAAATGTCATTTCGCTTAAAATGATTTTTGGTTTTATTTTTAGCAACGGTATAAAGCCAAGCCGTCGGATTATCTGGAATTCCTTTTATAGCCCAAGTTTCTGAAGCGGCCAAAAAAGTATCGCTCACAATATCTTCGGCAATTTCAATATGATGAATGCCAAACAAATTACAAAGTACCGAAACAATTTTCTGGTATTCCGTTCTGAATAAATTGGGTATAAGCTCTTTTTCCAAAATTGTTAATTGTAATTGTAAAAAGAAGCAAGAAGCAAGAAGCAAGAAAAAATTAAGGACTAAAAAAACTTCATTTTAGATCTTTCATCTCTCATCTTTCATCTTTTTTCTTTGTTCTTTGTTCTTTCTTCTTTTTTCTTTTTTCTTTTTTCTTTCTTCTTTGTTCTTTGTTCTTTGTTCTTTCTTCTTTTTTCTTTTTTCTTTCTTCTTTTTTCTTTCTTCTTTCTTCTTTCTTCTTTCTTCTTTCTTCTTTCTTCTTTCTTCTTTCTTCTTTCTTCTTTCTTCTTTCTTCTAAACTATTTAAACCGCCATTCTAATTTCAACATTTCCGCCAAAATTCAGAATAGGACAATCTTGCGCAATTGCCGCCGCTTCATCATAATCTTTAGCTTTAATAACAATTAATCCGCCAATAGATTCTTTGATTTCTACAAAAGGACCATCTGTGATCCCTTTGTTTGAAGTAACCAGTTTACCTTTTCCGTCCCAACGTTGTAAAGGTCTTGCGAGTTTATCTTGCGCTGCCAAGCTTCCAAACCAGTTTTGCCATTGTTGTAAATGTTGCTGATATTCTTCTGGTGATGGTTGAAGTTCTTTTGTTGAAAAATCTCTTCTGAAAATTAATATAAATTCGTTCATTTTGATTCGTTTTAATGCTTTATAAAAAAGAAGCTGTTTTTATAATGATATAAATTTAGTGTTTTTGCCAAAATAAAAACAGCATAGATTATTTATCCAAATTGTCCCACTCTGTAAGTCCCTGGAGTATTCGCAAAAGCGATGTTAAGACGATTCCACATGTTGATTGTTCCAATGGCAAGCGTAAGATCGATTAATTCTTCTTCAGAGAATTCAGCTCTTGCGATTTCGTAGATTTCATCTGGCACATCACAGGCATTTACAGCTTCGGCGTAAGCAAGTGCAACTCTTTCGCGTTTTGTAAAATAAGGAGTTTCTTTCCAAGCACTTAAACCAAATAAACGTTGTGTTGTTTCGCCGTGCGCCATCGCTTCTTTAGTATGCATATCAAGACAATAAGCGCAATTGTTGATTTGAGAAATTCTAATTTCGATTAATTCAAAAAGTGATTTTTCAAGTTCTGATTTTTTCAAATAACCGTTGATGCCAAATAATGTTGAGATTGCTTTTTGCCCTTTTTCGAATACGTTAATTCTAGTTTCCATGATGTATAATTTTAAATGTTATACTCTAATGACAACTGAGTTTTCAGAATTGGACAAAAAATTTAAAAAAAATGCAAAAAAAAATTATAAACTCAATGTTTTCGGGCTAATTTGAAGGTGTTCCAGTCTTTTTCCAACCAAAGTTTTTTCGCCAACAACTTGAAATCCGAGTTTTAAATACAGATTTTTTGCCAACGGATTATCTTCTTCAACTAATAATCCTAAAGTTTGATTGTTTTTAATTACATATTCATCAATCAAAAAACGAAGTATTGTAGAACCGATTCCTTTTCCTTGAAATTTTGAATTTACGCCCAAGGAGTCAATGTAAAATTCACCAGCTCTGGTTTCCCATTCAGGATCAAACTCTGGATTAAAATTGCTTCTGACGTATTCAATTATTGGATTTCTTAAAATCTCCAAATCAGAGCCATTATAAATATTTACTGCGCCAATGATTTCGTTGTTTTCTTCGGCAACAAAGCAATTTTGATAGGAGTATTGATTGTTTTCTTTCCCAATGAAATATAGCAGAAAATCTTTCGCGGAAGCGTAATCTTGCTTTTTAAGAAATTTATAAATGATATCTTCCATTGCCAATAATAAAATCGGAGCAATTTGCGCTGAATCTGATATTTGGGCTTTTCGGATATTCATTTTTTCGAATGCTTAACTTTAGCAAAGTTAAAGTTTTTATTTAAACATGCAGAAACATTGCAATTGCTGAAAACTTTGTCAAAGTTTCAAACTTTGACAAAGTTCCGCGAAAATATTTCAACAACTTCTGGGATTCAAAATTGAAAAAAAACAGAAGTGTTAATGAATAATAACCAAATTAAATTCTTGAAAACAGTCTAGGAGTATTGGTCTATAATTTTCTGTACGTTGCCGATGAAAATTTCGGTGTTTTTGATTTCTTGTTTGATTAATGGTTCGTAATGCAACAATTTATATTGTTCCACCATAAAGTTTTTTTGATATTTAATAATCGATTCAAAACTTCGGATTTCATTTTCATCATGCCTTTTCAATTCTCTTTGTTTACTCTTTAAATAATGCAAAGATTTTTTTAATCTTTCAATCTCTAATTTGTCCAAATTGTAACTTCTTAAAATTTAATAAAACAAACGATAGGCAGGGAAATGGTAGATTTTGTTTCAAAAAACCATCAATTCTCAGCTATTTCATCCTTAACTACGATAAAATTTGAGACTTGGATTTTGAATTATTTGAAAAAGTTCGAAATATTTTTAATTTTAAAAATAGTTTGGATAAAAGTATTTAGAATTCAGTTGTTTAGGTTTAAAAGGGTTTGGATCTGTACGCTGTGAGAAACCAATTAACAATTGCTAAATTTCTACCGATATTGGATGAAAATATACAACTTCAATAATTTAAACCACTACTATCTTTGTTAGTATATTTTAATATAAAAATTTAAAAAATGAAAGCAATAGGATTTAAAACATCACTACCCATAGAAGACAATGAAAGTTTTATAGAATTTGAAGCTGTAAAACCAGCGCCAGGCGCACATGATTTATTAGTGAAAATTGATGCGATTTCGGTAAACCCTGTCGATTTCAAAATCCGACAAAACAGCGCAAAAGATACGGTTCTAGAAACACCGAAAATTATTGGCTGGGACGCTGTTGGCATTGTGCAGGCGGTTGGAGAAAAAGTAACTCTTTTTGAAGTTGGCGACCCGGTTTATTATGCTGGAGATATTACAAAACAAGGAAGCAATGCTGAATTTCAGATTATTGACGAAAGAATTGCAGGCAGAAAACCAACATCACTAAGCATTGAAGAAGCTGCCGTAATCCCATTAACGGCTTTGACGGCTTGGGAAATTTTGTTTGACCGAATCCGAATTAGTCCTGAAAAAGACAAAGGAAAATCAATTTTAATTATCGGAGGTGCTGGTGGCGTCGGTTCAATCGCCATTCAATTGGCTAAGAAAATTGCAGGTTTGACTGTAATTGCAACAGCGTCTCGTCCAGAAACTATTGAGTGGTGCAAAAAGCAAGGAGCTGATTTTGTAGTGGATCATAAAAACTTGATTGAAGCAGTTAGAGAAGCTGGTTTTGAGCATGTTGATTTTATTTTGGATTTTGTAGATACCAATGCTTATTGGGACATCATGACTGAATTAATAAAACCTCAAGGACATATTGCTTCAATTACCGGAAGCAGCAATCCTGTTACATTAAACAGTTTGAAAAGCAAAAGTGTTTCTTTTTCTTGGGAATTGATGTACACACGCTCGATGTTCCAAACGGATGATATGATCGAGCAGCATCATATTTTAAACAAAGTTGCCGATTTGTTGGATGAAGGAATTTTAAAAACCACTTTGAATAAAACTTTAAATGGATTAACAGCTGGGAATTTAAAACAAGCGCACCAACTTTTGGAGTCAGGAAAAACAATTGGAAAAATTGCCATTAAGTTTTAATGAATTAAAAATTGTTTAGAATCAATTTAAATAATTGAGTTTAACCAAAACAAAATTTTGTATTTTCGTTTTTTTTACAAATCAATTGTAATTATAAACCCAAAACAAAATTGTATGATTTCAAAAAACTCAGATTTAGGATTATTAGTATTGCGCTTCAGCGTTGGAGGTTTAATGCTTTTTCATGGTATAGCCAAATTGATTCACGGAATTTCATTTCTTGTTGAAAGTATGGGAGCTTTTGGCTATGCGGTATACATTGGTGAAGTTTTAGCGCCAATTGCAATCTTATTAGGATTCAGAACGAGAATTGCGACTGTACTGCTGGCTGTGACTTGCGTTGTGGCAATTGCAACAGCTCATGCTCAAGATATTTTCTCTATCAGTGAGCATGGAGGTTATGCAAACGAATTGCTTATGCTTTATCTTTTGGGATCTGTGGCTTTGTTTTTTACAGGCGCTGGAAAGTTTGCAGTTTCAAAAACAAATCAATGGGATTAATATCTGCAAAACATAGAATAAACGGAAAAGCTCTAAATTTTTGATTTAGAGCTTTTTTGTTTTTGTTCCTTTCATTTTGAGTATGTATTTATCATTTTGATAAACTTTTAAAAATGGTATTAGAGCCGTTTTTTTGTTATCTGTTTTATAATTAAATGTTTATCGCGTTTTGAGTTGCTGTGGCACACCTTTTGTTTTTCTATCAATTAATTGCAGGGTTATTTTTGCTAAAACCTGCTTTCAATCTCAAAAAAACATATAATGATGAAAACAAATAAAAGTAGAAGTAAAGAAATCACAAAAGCCTATTTTTCAAATAAATCTAGACGAAACAAAGACAGATTGGTTAACTTAATGGTGTTTACCGTAGTTCTTTTTATTACTGTTATGCTAATTACAAAAATAGCTTAATCTTACGATGGAAATCATTCAGAATAGGAGAGAGAAGCCTATTTTTTCTTCGACTGGCGAAAATATTGAAGCTAATTATTTTCTTATCGAAGAAGCAAGAGCCGAACATATTCTTTATATAAATGAAATCTGCCATGAAACACTATTATCTGCAAAAGCTCGCGGAACCGGAATCTCAGGGCGATCTCCTGAATTGCTTTCAAAAAAAATGAAAGAAGGCGAAGCGGTTATTGCATTTGGAAAAGATGGGAAATGGGCAGGTTTTGCTTTTATATCTTCTTGGGAAAACGGCCGTTATGTTTCGAATTCTGGATTAATTGTCGCTCCTGAGTTTAGAAATACTGGACTGGCAAAAAAAATCAAGAAAAAGATTTTTGACCTTACTCGCAAAAAATATCCTAAAGCTCTTATATTTAGCCTAACGACAGGTCTCGCTGTTATGAAAATGAATCATGAGCTCGGTTTTGAACCCGTGACGTACGCTGAATTAACAAAAGACGAGCATTTTTGGGAAAACTGTAAAAGTTGTATCAACTGTCCGATTTTATTAAGTAAGGAAAGAAAAAATTGTTTATGCACAGCAATGTTGTTTGATCCGAAGAAGAATAAGGATAAGATTTAAATCATAAAAAAGCGAGACGTTTTCTTAAAAGAATTATCTCGCTTTTTCAATTAAAATCAGAAATTTAAATTATCCGTGAGCTTCAACAGAAACGTCTTTCCATTCTTCCCACGTTTTTAATTTTTGCTCGTAAGTTTGTTTAACAAATGGCAAAGCTACTCGTCCTAAAAGCAAACGCAAGGGCGGATTTTCGGTTTGAATTAATTTAAGAATTGCTGGAGCAGTCGCTTCGACTTTCCCAAAATCATTTTCAGCTTCAGATACCGCTTTTTTAAGTCCATCGTAAGCAGGATTGCTTTCACTTTTAATTTCGTTATGCCAAATATTAGACGCGAACCCGTTTGGTTCTACCAAAGTCACGTTGATGCCAAATTGTTTTACTTCTGTCGCCAAAGTCTCGCTTAAACCTTCCAAAGCAAATTTTGAAGCATTGTAAAGTCCTACTAGTGGAAGTGTTGCCAATCCTAAAATCGAAGAAACCTGAATAATATGACCACTTTTCTGGTTTCTCATAATAGGCAAAACGGCTTGTGTAAGCCATAAAGTACCAAAAAAATTGGTTTCAAATTGTGCTCTTGCATCATTCTCTGAAGCTTCTTCGATCGCACCGTGTAAAGCATAACCCGCATTATTGATTAAGATATCAATGGTTCCAAAATGTTCTTGAACTTTTTGAACAACAGCAAGCGATTCTTCTCGTTTCGTTACGTCTAATTTTAAAGGTAAAATGGCATTGCCGTATTGTGCTTTCAAATCGGTTAAAGAATTGATGTCTCTAGCTGTTGCGGCTACATTGTAACCGTTTTTAAGAAGGATTTCTGTCCAAGCTTTTCCAAATCCTTTTGAAGCTCCTGTAATTAAAATTGTTTTTGACATGGTGTTTTTTTTATTGTTATTATTTAATATTCATATTTAAAAGTGACCTATCGGTCATATTTTTGGTAAAAAAAATTAGAGACTGTTTTGCTCTATTGTGGCATGCAAAGCTTTGATGATAACCTTCATCTGACTATTATTTCCTGACATTCTCGACATTAAATGACCGCCTTCCATCATAGCAAACAATACAGTTCCAAATTCGTCAGCATTCCATTCAGGTTTAAACTCGCCATTTGAAATTCCTTTGGTAATAAGGTCGCTCACTAATTGCTGGCTAAATTTAATCCCTTTGTTTACTTTTTCTTTCACGATCGGGTTGGTATCATCCGCTTCAGTCCCAAAATTCAATAAAGGGCAACCTCCAACTACAGGTGGATTTAGTGGATTATTAAAAAACTCGATATAAGCCATCAAACCTTCTTTTGCGGTCTTGCTTTTGCCGATAACACTTTGAAGCTTAGTGCCCAGAATTTTCATATTATGATCAACCGCTGCACAGGCAAGAACTTCCTTGTTTTCAAAATGAACATACATGCTTCCTTTTGACAATTTGGTTGCTTCCATAATATCGCTCATAGCCGTTGCTGCAATCCCTTTTGTATTAAAGATTGGTGCTGCTTTTTCTATGATAAATTGTCTGGTTTCTTCTCCCTTTGCCATGATAGCGATTATTTACGATGCAAATATATGACCGATTGGTCATAAAAACAAATTTTTGAATGATTTTTTTGAATGACCGAAAAAAAGCCCGTTTTAGCTTTTCGTAGCTTCTCTATTCTTAATATGGTTTCGATGTGAAATTCCCCATTTGATCATTTCGGAAATTATTGGTCCAAAGGATTTGCAGTATGGCGTAGATTCATAAAGAATCGGGATTAATGCATCAGGATCTTCGGTTCTTTTGACCAAATTATTCAGTTCCATATCTTTTAATTCTTTTGACAACATTCGGGACGTGATTCCGGGAATACTTTCTTTGATGTCTTTGAATCGGTTATTTCCGTTACAAATCGAATTGATGATAGGCAGTTTCCATTTTCCGCCCAAAACATACAAAGTATCTTGAAGCGCCTGAAATTCTTCTTTTTGATTTCTTGCCATAATTTTTTAAACCATATAAGTTATATAAGATAATTTTTGTTTTTAAGTACCGAGAATTTCTATGCTTTTTTTGTCTCCCGCAGATTTGGCAGATTGCGCTGATAATTTTTTCAGCTTGAGAAATCTGTATAATCTGCTAAATCTGCCGAAGACCAAACAAAACTTTGTGCCTTCGTGACATAAACAAAAGTATAAATAAATCATAAATAATTGTATTTATGTATTTAACTACGTAGTTTTGTGTGATAAAATTTTAAAACAAATGAAACCTGTAATAATTCCAATAGAAAACAAGTTCGAAAATGCCATTGCCGACTTAATATTAAACATTCAGATTAATGAATTCAATGTTCCAATTACGAAAGAAGATCAGCCGGATTTATTCAATATTCAGAACTTTTATTATGCTGGGGGCGGAGGATTTTGGGGCGCTTTTATTAATGATGAATTAGTTGGAACGATAGCTTTGGTTAAGTTTGATGAGTATTCGGCTGCAATTCGAAAGATGTTTGTAAAAAAGGAATTCCGTGGAAAAGAGTTTTCGATTGCTCAGAAATTGTTAGAGACTTTAATAGAATATTGCAAAGAAAACGCAATCGATGATTTATATTTGGGAACTGTTGCCATTTTAGAAGCCGCATTGCGTTTTTATGAAAAGAACGATTTTGTGCGCATTGAAAAGGAAGCACTTCCAGAAAAATTTCCGTTAATGAAACCCGATAATGTTTTTTGTCATTTAAACTTAAAGAAATAGAAATGAATATAATAGACGAATCAGGAATTTTAGCCATTTCGACGCGATTACAGCGCTTGAGCGAGCAATTGCGAAAAGATGGCGCATTGGTTTATAAATCATACGGAATTGATTTTGAACCAAAATGGTTTCCAGTAATTTACACCTTATATCATAAAGATACTTTAAGCGTTGTGGAGATTGCAAATGAAATAGGTTACACACATCCGTCAACGATAAGTTTGTTGAAAGAACTGGAAAAACAAAAACTGATTCGCTCTAAAAAAGACAAAATAGACGAAAGAAAAAGGTTGATTCAGCTAACTGCAAAAGGGCAGGAGCTGATCGAACAAATGAAACCTGTTTGGGAGGTCATGAAAAATGCCTTGACTGAAATTGCCAACAATCAAAATAATCTGCTTCGAGCAATTGAAGAAGCTGAGAATAAAATTTTTCATCAAAGTTTTTTACAGCGGGCTTTGCAATTGAAGAGTGAAGAGGAATAAATGACAAAAGCGATCTTAATAAGATCGCTTTTTTTATATAATTGGTTAGAAAATGATAACTAGAATATGTGATAAAGTCCGATATGCTCCAAAAACTACTCCATTCTTATTTGCCACTATTCCTAAAAATCATTTCTATTATGTACGATAAAGTGTATGTTTTGGATTTTCTAAAAATGTTAAAATTTTTAAAAACACCTGCTAAGTAACTTTGTCAAAGTTTTAAACTTTGACAAAGTTGGTTATTAGAAATTTACGGTTTATAAGGTAAATTGATATTTGCGTATCTTTATAAAATAAAATTATAAAGATGACCATTCAGCAATTAAAATATATTGTCGCTTTAGACGAAGAACGTCATTTTGCCAGAGCCGCCGAAGTTTGCATGGTAACACAACCTGGACTTACGATTCAGCTAAAAAATCTCGAAGAAGAAATTGGAATCAAGATTTTTGACCGAAACAAAGTGCCACTTACGCCAACCGTTTTAGGAATTGAAATCATCAACAAAGCCAAAAAGATTCTTCGTGAAGTAGATGAAATAAGGAATTTTGTAGTAAACGAGAAAAATCTGTTGGAAGGCGAATTAAAACTCGGAATAATTTCGACTTTATCGCCTTATTTGATTCCGCTTTTTATTCAGGCGATGAAAGAAGCAGCGCCAAATGTGCATTTCATTATCAAAGAAGCTTACACCGGAGTGTTGATGAAAGAGTTGGAAACCGGCGCTATTGACGTTGCGATTATGGCTACGCCAACAGGAAATCCAAATTTAATAGAACACGTTATTTTTAAAGAACCTTTTGTAGCGTATCTAAATCAAACCCATCCGATGGCGAATGATGAATTTTATGAAATGCAGCCCGGCGATAAAACCGAATTATTACTGTTGCATCATGAGTATTGCTACAACGCACAGCTTTTAGATATCTGCGGATTAAAATCTTCGGATAAAATAAAAGAACAATTTACATACGACATCAATTCGATAGAAACCTTAAAAAATCTGGTTCGTGCGCATTTAGGATTTGCGATTATTCCGAAGCTTTCTACTTTGAATGAATCGGGCGGACTTTTCAAGCCTTTTAAAGAACCCATTCCGGTAAGGGAAATCAGTTTAGTAGTTTCAGATTCGTTTTCGAAGAAACTTTTGCTCGAAAAAATGAACGAAGCCATCTGGAATTGCCTTCCTGAATCGCTCAAAAAAGATTTCAGTTATAAAAAAATACGCTGGAACGATTCGCCTTATTTTATAAAGGAGGTTAGTAAGTTTATGTAATACTTAAATTCCAAATTAAAAATTCCAAATTCCAATTTTTTAAGACTTGGAATTTGGAATTTTATGTTTTTATCACTCTGAGGAATGAAGAATGACAAGCTTATATTGAATTGATAATTAATAATTAATAATTAACAATTATTTTGACGCTTCAATAATCACATTCGCCACTTTCTCAGGCTGGGAAATAAAAACCACGTGGCTTCCTTTAATTTCAGTAATTTTTGTGTTAGAACGTTTGTACATGGCACGTTCGATATCAGGATTGATGCTTTTGTCTTCAGTAGCAACGATTCCATATGAAGGTTTAGTTCTCCAAGCCGCTTTTGTGATTGGTGTTACAAAACCTTTAGCGTAGAAAGCACCTTGTGAAGCAAACATAAAATCAGCATCTTCTTTGCTTAAATCGCCTGCAAAACCAGCGTGGAATTTCGCTTTGTCATAGTAAGCAATACCTTTGTCATCTGGAGCCAAAACACCATTTTCAGGAGCTGGAGGCGCAGTTTGAAGCCATTGGACAGAAGTTTCACCATTATCTGGTTGTAAAGCGGCTACATAAACCAAAGCGGCAACTTTTGGGTGATTTCCAGCTTCCGTAATTACAGTGCCTCCCCAAGAATGTCCAACCAAAATTGTTGGTCCGTCTTGTTTGTCTAAAGCTAAATTTGTTGCTCTCACATCATCTTCTAAAGAGCTTAATGGATTCTGAACGATTGTTACATTGTATCCTTTTTTAGTCAAAATTTGGTACAAACCTTTCCATCCTGATCCATCCGCGAAAGCGCCATGAACCAATACTACGTTTTTAATTTTAGGAGCAGTTTGAGCGTTTACGTTTGCTGATGTAAATACTAAACTAAGAATTATTACTGCGAATGCTAAAAAGCTTTTAAATATTGTTTTCATTTTATTTTAGATTTTAAATTGTTGATTTTAGATTTTAATTGATATTGATTTTTGATATTGAAGATTAGTTCAACGTTACAGCCAAAGTAATTTCAGTATTCAAAAGTTTAGAAATAGGACAAATTTCTTTTGCTTTTTGAGCTGTTTTCTGAAAATCTTCTTCAGAAATTCCAGGAACTTTTCCGGTAAGTTCTAAAGCGATTAAAGTGATCGTTCCGTCTTCAAAAGTTACTTTAGCTACTGTGTCTAAATCTTCGGGTACAAATCCAGCTTCAGATAATAAAAAGCTCAATTGCATGGTAAAACAGCCAGAATGTGCCGCTGCGATTAATTCTTCAGGATTAGTTCCAACACCTTGTTCGAAACGAGTTTTAAAAGATAATTGTGCATTATCTAAAGTTGTGCTTTGTGTACTAATGGTTCCTTTTCCTTCCATTCCTGTACCTTTCCAGTTTGCGTTTGCTCTTCTTGTAAATTTCATGATTTCTAATTTTTTAAAGTTATTTTTTAAGATGGTCAAATCATTTCTTTGATTTTGATGGGACAAAGTTATAGTGATGGTTATTATTAATCAAATTAATAATTTTTTACACTTATAAAAAAAAATTATAATAATTGATTTTATTGGTGCAGATTACAGCTTGGAGTTATAACTTTTTTATTTCCAAATTTTAAATAAGAGAAAGAAAAGAGGAAGATTTGCTTGCTATTTGGTTTCAAGTTAGAATTTGAAACAAACTAAATGCGTGATTTTTAGTTTTCTAAAGGCATTGAAATTATTTTTATCCGTAACAATTTCCATAAGAATATCATAAGAATAATTTTTTGAGTGAATAACCTAACTTTTAGATGTATGAAAAATGCTTTTCTAATAATTACAGTTTGCTTGAGCGCCATTTTGTTCTCTTGCAAGAAAGATAAAGATCAAGTAGCTACAGAAGCTGAAAAGTCTGAACCAGCTGATTCTACTTTTGCTGATAATGGTTGGCCACGCGAAGCTGAAAATAACGGTACAAAACTCATTTATTATCAGCCTCAGGTGGATGACTGGAAAGATTTTAAAGAACTTACCGCTCGAGTAGCTTTTTCGTTGACTCCAAAAGATGGAAAACAGGTTTTGGGTGTTGCTTCTTTAAAAGCCGAAACATTGGTCGATAAAGACAACCGAAGCGCTTATATCAAAAACCTTCAAGTAACCGATGTGCGATTTCCAGCTTTGGACGAAAAGAAAGTTCCCGAAATGACAAAACTCTTCAAAGAAACCTTGCCCCAAGGTGGAGATCCTATTTCTGTAAATCGTATTTTGGCCGATTTAAGCCATACTAAAAGTCCGCCAAAAGGAATTGCCGCTAAAAACGATCCGCCAACTATTTTTTATAGTACAAAGCCGTCGCTCTTGCTTATTGTTCAAGGCGAACCGGTTTTAGTTCCGATTGATAAATCGGATATGGAATATGTCGTGAATACCAATTGGGATTTGTTTTTTGATAAAACGACGAAAGATTATTATTTGTTGGCCGAAAATATTTGGCTGACTTCAAAAAAAGTGGATGGCAAATGGACGAAAACAACAAAACTGCCTTCAGGTTTAAGCAATTTGCCATCGGGAGAGAATTATGATGATGTCAAAAAAATGATTCCGCCTCCAACTTCGGGGAATGCTCCAGAAGTTTTCTACAGCAATAAACCAGCCGAATTGATTGCAGTAACCGGAAATCCAAAATTCATTAAGATTGCCGGAACCAAATTAATGTACATTGACAATACCGAAAATGATGTTTTTGCCAATGAAGCCGATGGACAATATTATGTGTTATTATCAGGAAGATGGTTTAAATCGAAAGAATTGACGGGACCGTGGTCGTATGCGGGAAACAATCTCCCAGCGGATTTTGCTAAAATCCCTAAAGATTCGCCACGTGCCAATGTTTTGGCTTCTGTGCCTGGAACGCAGGAAGCCAATGATGCGGTAATGCTGTCGCAAGTTCCAACAACGGCCATTTTGAAAAAATCAGAAGCTGAAGCAAAGGTAAAAGTGACCTATGATGGCGGAACGCCTCAGTTTAAACCAATTGACGGCACAAAAATGCAATATGCAAGCAACACGCAAGAGAAGATCATCAAAGTAGGCGATTTGTATTATTTGTGTTTTCAGGCCGTTTGGTTCATGTCGACAAGTCCAAACGGACCTTGGAAAACCTGCGATTCGGTTCCGAAAGAAATTTATACAATTCCAGCAAGTTCTCCTGTTTATAATGTGACCTATGTAACGCAAACCACAACCGATACTACTGTAGAAAGCAGTTCAACTGCGGGTTATTTGGGCGCTTTTATTGTTGGAGCTACTTTTGGCGCCATATTGACGTATGGTACAGGATGGTATTATCCACCGTATGTATATTATGGCGGATTATATCCAATTTATCGTCCGTGGCCGTATGCGTACGGAGGCGGAGCAGTTTACAATCCGTGGACAGGTGGCTACGCGGCCGGAAGACGCGTGTATGGACCTTATGGCGCAGCAGGAACTTCTGCTTGGTACAATCCAGCAACGGGAAGATACGGGCGTTCTGCAAGTGTTCAAGGTTGGTATGGTGGTCGCACTGCTGCAAGTACCTATAATCCGTGGACAGGAAATTACGCCAGAACCAATCAAGGGCATAATGCGTATGCGCAATGGGGACATTCTGCTACGACAAATGGCAATCAATGGGCGCGAACTGGACATATTACTACAAGACGTGGTACAGCAGTGGCGTATCAAACTTCGGGCGGAAAAGAAGGTGTAATTACGCATCACCGTGGCGGAGGAACTACTATTCACACCAACAATAATCTCTACGCTGGCCACGACGGACATGTCTATAAAAGAGATGCAAACGGAAACTGGAGTCATTACAATAATGGAAACGGTGGCTGGACACAAGCAGGAACCTTGGGTTCGTCAAAAAAAGCAGGTGAAGGCATTCAGAATAGAGCGAATCAAGGACTTGGTGCCAATGGAGCAGGGGAGCGCATCCAGCGTGACAAACCCAATGAAGGACTTGGAGCCAATGGCGCTGGAGAACGAATCCAACGTGATAACTTGCCAAATGCTAACCAAAACTTAGGTGGCGAAACCCGATTAGGCGACAGAACTGAAGGAAATAATCTCAACAGACCGGAACAAACGCTCGGACAACCCAATAAACCGTTTGGAGAACCTGGCCGTGCTGATGTTACCAATGATCTTGATCGCTCAGCTTTTTCAAGAGATCGTGGTGAATCGCAAACTCGTAATTTTCAAAATTTCCAACGTCAAGGTGGTTTTAATGGTGGCGGTTTTGGAGGTGGTGGATTTAGAGGCGGTGGTGGTTTTAGAGGTAGGAGATAGGTTTGTTTATTAGGTTAGTTTTAATTCAAAAAAAAAATCAGGTTTGGCGGTGAATGTTTGCCAGACCTGATTTTTTTTAGTATTACTATTGTAATATTCACTAGTGTAATGCGTGTTAGTTAGTGATACTATGTATTTTATTAAAATTTATGACGCATCATTTCATATAAAGGAAAAAGTAATTTGAAAATTTTAAGTGTTTCAATTGGTAGATTGTTTTCTGACATTTCACTATCAGTGATTTGATAGTCTTTACCAATTATAAAATATTTTTGAATATCATCTTTTTTACAAAATTCATGAAGATCTTCAGATGAATTAAAATTATTACAATACTCAGTATTTCCACCAACTGCAATAAAAAAATCATTAGATAAAGAATTTATTATTTGATAAAATTTATCTCTATAAGTTTTATTGCGCATATTGGTTTTAAAAAAATCACGATCAAATATGCCTCCTTCATTTTCTTTAGCAAACAAAAGGTAGATACCAATATTTTTAAAATCAATTTTTAATTGTAATCTAGCATGATGAATAAAAGTCTGTTTGGACTTTTGATCTGAGCCAACAATTTCTTGGTAATTTTTAATTTCATCTTCATTCTTTCCATAACTTAACCACATTGCATTAATAGATCTTGGTTTAGAAGGATTCTTTTGTCTTATCATTGAAATTAAATGATCCGACATTGGATGTGGCTGTAATTCTTGAATTTCGTAATCATTAAAATGATGAAAAATAGATTCATGTAATTCTTGACATTTTATTTTAGCTAATTCTCTTTCACTAATAGCTTCTTTTGTATCGTTATACCATAGCTCTCTTCTGAAAGCTAAATGATGTTCTTTTTTGAAAAATCTATCTGAAAAATCTATATTGTCTAATAGATTAGTTGCATATACAGTTTTTTTTAGCTTAATATTTTTTCTTTTTTTCTTTAGCTCTTTTTCGATTTCTGCAACAGAATAAAACTGTTCTTCATATGCTAAAATGTTTTCTTCTGTTAATGGAAAAGATTCTTTATATAATATATTAAACCAGTCTAAAATAGCAAGACAGTTCTCTTGATTAGTTATCTTATAATTTAATTCAACATTATCTTCAAGGCCTCCATCAGTTAAATTCGAAGAACCTATAAATGCAATATAATTATCATTTTCTTTGAATAAATAAACTTTTGGATGAAAATTGTATTCGGTTTTATAAATAGCTGATTGAAATAATTTTTTATCAACCTTATTTTGCATTTGACGTAATACGTTTGGATGAGTTGGAAGATCGATTCCAACTAAATAATTTTGCTTACAATTTTTATTAATTGTTTCTTGAATATAATTGTATGTACTTTCTTTAACTAAAGCAATTGAAAACCATATTTCTTCTGTACTTGCCAACAATTGTTCAAAACTTGATTTTAGATTTGAAATTATCATTTTACTTTAACTGTATTAAATTATTTAGATTGTAACCAATCCTTTAAAGTCACAACCTTATTATTTCCGTTTACTGAAGGAAAAACAACATAAAAACCTTTATTTCTATAAGCTCCATTGAAATATTGGTAAGTGTCTATTTCATAAATATGAGGATAAATTTCTAGATATTCTGAACCTGAAAAAGATGAATAGTCATTTTTAACTGGGAGTATTGCAATATTGCTTATATATTTTGCAGCATCGCCCAAGCCTAATTCCCAATTACACCATTTCGAATTAATAGCTCCTTCAGTGGCTAATAAAATAAATTTATCGTTCTCTTTTATTTTTTCTTTGATACGAACAGCTGTATTACCACATGTTGTTTTTGGCATTCCTTCATCAAGCCAATCAACATATACTTGGATACTATGACTATTCAAAAAAGAAATTGCACCTTCCAAATTTTCTAATTCATCATGTTTATGAGATAAGAAAATTTTGGTTTTTAAAAATTTTGATTCACTCCTAAAATTTCTTAAACTTTCATTTAGGCTAAGACCATAACTTTTTGTTGATTTTCTATATCCTCGTAATTGAGAAATATTTATTAAGCCCATATTATTTTATAGTTTTGGTTATGTTGTAATTATCTTTGTTATCTCTTAAAGCAATAGCTTTATTTAAATAATAGTTTAAATTGGTCTTAAAATCTGACCATTTTACGGATTGTATGTAGCAACAATCTCCATAATAAATAGTACTTCCGTTTGAACACTTTTCAGTATTAGGATTTTTAATGTTGAACATGTTTTTCCTTAATATTTGGAAAAGAAAATTAGTATTCAGACTTCTACAATTACAGATGTTATCATTAGTAATGTAATAATCATAGCTTCCGTAGATATCTGGTAAGACCACTGCTATTATACCATTTGATAAACTTGTTCTTCCATTTCTTGTATATTCTTTTAGAGAGTATGAAATTTCCCAAGGAATCCATTGATCTTTTTCTGCACTCAAATTTTTCATTCCTTTAGAAACTAATACTATTGTAATACTGCTATCATAGATTTTGTCTCTGAGAGATGATGCTATATACTCATCAGAGAAATCTGCCAAACTTGTTCCGTCATCTTCACCTTTAAAAATATGGTCGTCATTTTCCAATATTTTGCATAATTCATCAACATAGTGTCTAGCTTTTGTTTGAACTTTATGTATACCAAAAAAAGTATTATCAGAGATGTTTAAATCTTGTACTTGTGTATCTCCATATTTATATGAGACAAAAATTTTTCTTCCCATTATTTAGCAATTTTTTGAATGATTGAAATTATTTCTCTAATTGATTTGTTTAAATCGTCTTTATCAAATTTTAAATTTGAGATAGCATTAAATAATTCTTTGGTTAGATTATAATCGCTATAGTCTTTAACTATATCTTCAAATATCTCTTGAGCCATATATCCAGTATAAAAAATTGGGATTGGAATTAAACCTTTTTCAATTGCTATTTGAAATTCGATTTTTACTCCGTCCGCATTAATTATTCCATCTTCGGTTTCTATATTACCAAATAGAATTACAATAATCCCAGCTCTGGAAATCATATTGTGTCTATACTCTTCCCATAATTGTTTTAAATCTTTCACTCCTGATGGGAACTGAGGAAATGGTTTTAAAACTAATTGATTTTCGGAATATTTTTTATTCTCAGAATACACAGCATCTAACGCCCCGTTAATAACGGCACTTCCAACTCCTAAACCAAAACCATTTATCACATTTAGTTTTTTTTTGATAATTTCTTTAGACAAAAGATGAATAAAACTTTGTGCTTCTAAAGGAGTAAATTCACCATATTCAATTGCACTCCCTGAAATAAATACAGAATGAGAATTGTATCTTTTTTCAATTTCAGATAGTATGGCGGTTATATCAGAATAATCTTCAATTAATATTGTTGTGATACCGAACCTTTTTAGTTCAGAAATAAAAAGTTGTTGCTTTCTTAGATTATAATCTAATTCTGCTTGATCATTATTAAAATCAGCTATATTATATTTTTTAAGTAAACAGTAATGTTCTCTATTTTTGGCTTTATACTTAAAATTTAGTCTGCTTAGTACATGGTCAATATTAGGATCGGTAAAACTAAATCCTATAAATAAAAATGTTTTTGAAATTAGTTCGCCACTTAATGTTGTTATAAATGGTTCATGAGTATTAAAATAGCCCTCATAATCTTCTTTTGTTAGGATAGCCTCACCTGGAGATTCAATATCTCCATGCATTTTATAAAGGATTAAATCGGCTTTTGGTCTATTCAAAAACAGTTTATCAACAGAATATTTATCATCAACTATTTTGTTATACTTGTTACAAGTATCTTCTATTAAATTGTCATAATTTGTCGTCCAAATAGTTCTAAAGGGAAGACGCGCTAAAATTCTATGATTTTCTGTTTCTTCATTTTCTTCAGTGAATTCCTCTAAAATTTTTTTATTAATTCGTGTTCTTCCGTGTTTATTAACATGATATTGAGCAATAGATAAGAGATCATATTCTTTATTAATATCCAGATTTAAAGACTCAGCAATTTCTGAAAGTAATCCTTTCCAATCTACATATCCTGCTCCTCTTGATATTCCTGCTCCCACAAAAACAGATGCATTCCCACTTCTTAAATCTTTTACATAATCGTTAATAAATCCATTAATTTCCGCTGTTGTAATGTCCATTTGATAATTTTAAAATTGTTAATTGACTCTTCGTTTTGGATTTTTTAATATTTGTTTTTTAAATTTTATTTTATGTTTCTACAAAGATTTCTCTGTAAAAACCAACTATTTTACGGAAATCCATAATTCAATAAAAAAATATTCTAAGCAAGTGTAGCAATAATTAAAAATTAAGAATAGAGTATTTATACGGTATTTCATAAAGCAAAATACCAATCCCAGTATACTCCATGATACCACCAAAAAACCAACTACTTTTCCAATTTAACTTTGTCCCGTTAATTTAAAACATAAAACAATGGAAAATTTAAAAGATAAAGTAGCTGTAATCACAGGCGGAAACAGCGGTATAGGTTACGCAACAGCAAAACAATTAAAAGAGCAAGGCGCTCAGGTTATTATTACTGGAAGACGAAAAGAAGCCATTGAAAAAGCGGCGCAGGAATTAGGCGTGACAGCAATTACGGCAGATCAAGCAAGTGTTTCGGATATTGAGAATCTGGTTGCTAAAGTAAAAGAAGATTTCGGTACGGTTGATATTCTTTTTATCAATGCCGGAATTGCAGGTCTGGGAACAATTGAACAAACTTCGGAGGAATTGTTTGACAGTATTATGAATGTTAATCTGCGAGGCGCTTATTTTACGTTGAGCAAATTTATCCCAATTTTAAAAGACGGTGCTTCGGTCGTGTTTCTTTCTTCGAATACTGCGAGTATGCCGGGGCCGGGATCTTCGGTTTATTCGGCGAGCAAAACGGCTTTGAATTCGGTTATGAAATCGGCGGCGTTGGAATTAGCGCCACGAAAAATCAGAGTGAATTCCGTTAGTCCGGGACCAACAGAAACAGAAGTAATGAAAAAAGTCGGTTTAGATGAAACTACCGTAAAAGGTATTATGGATGTTGTAGTCGAAAAAGTGCCATTGAAACAAATGGGAAAATCGGAAGATGTGGCCAAAATGGTTTCGTATTTAAGTAGTGAAAACGCAAAATTCATCACCGGTGCCGATTTTATTATGGACGGGGGAATGGTGTTAGCTTAATTATTAATTGTGAATTATTAATTATAAATTATAAATTAAAGTTTAACCACAAAGCACGCTAAGGTTTTACGCAATCCCGATAGCTATCGGGAGCAAAGTTTTTTGTTTCACGCAGATTTGGCAGATTTGAGCAGATTTATTTTAATTTTTGAATAAGAAATCTGCTCAAATCTGCCTAAATCTGCAGGATCTGCGTGAAAAAAATATCTATAAAGATCGCAAAGTTATATACAGATAACTTTGCGATCTTTGCGTTTATAATACGTACCGCTTAAAAATATCTTTGCTCCCGATAGCTATCGGGATTGCGGTTAAATCATTCGTATTTTCTTCTGTCCACTTAAACTACTACTTTGTCCGTTTCGGCTATTTTTCCATTTCTCAGGAAGCATTGTCGGCATACTTTTGACTCAGAAATTAACTGATAACAAAAAAAATAGTCGTAAAGTCTTAAAGTCTAAAGTTATAAAGTCAATTTCAAAATATAAACAGAAGTAGAAGACTTTAAGACTTTCGACATTCGACTTTAAAACTTATAAAATTATGGAAACTAAAAAACAAAAAACCTGGGTTATTATCGCAATTATCATTTTAGGCATCATCGCCTTTTTGGTTCCCAACCAAATCGCAGCACAAACTGGAATAAAACGCACCGATTTACAAAAACACGATTTAAGTATTCCCGGAAGAGAAACCGTTCAGGCAAAAATCGATTTTGATGGTCATTCGGCTTTCGGGAAACACTATCATCCCGGCGAAGAGATTATTTATGTACTCGAAGGTTCATTAGAATATGAAGTTGAAGGCCAAGCGCCGGTTACCTTAAAAGCTGGAGAAGTTCTTTTTATTCCCGCTGGAGTGGTTCACTCGGCAAAAAATAATACAGATACAAAAGCTTCAGAATTGGCAACATATATAGTCGAAAAAGGAAAACCTGTCTTGACTTTGAAGAAATAGTTTCAGGTTTCAGGTTGAAATGCGAATAGTTTAGCCGTGAAGTTTTTTCCTCTCGCAGATTTAGCAGATTCGGCAGATCAGATAAATTATTTGCAATGGTTGAAAAAAAATAATCTGCTAAATCTGCTAAATCTGCGAGAGAAAATCCATTTAATCGCAATATTCTGCGACAAGATCATTCACAATTCACAATTCACAATTAACAGCCTGTCCATTTCACCCTAAACTTTGTCCACTTCACCTTTCTTCTCCTTTTAAAACGGAGATTGTCAAAATACCTTTGACGAAGAAATTAACTGATAATCAACTAATCAAAAAATAAAAATTATGAAAACGCTATTAGAAATTACAAACAACATTTTTGCAAAATCAATCTTAATTGTCATTCTTTTTATGAATGTGAATGTAACGAATGCACAAGCTCCAAAAGCTATCGAAACAAATCCTTCACTCGGAACTTTAAAACAAATCAAGGCTGGTTTATTAAACGTTGGTTATGCTGAAGCAGGTCCGTCAAACGGAACTCCAGTGATTTTACTTCACGGATGGCCTTATGACATTCACAGCTACAACGAAGTCGTTCCGATTTTGGTTGCAAAAGGATATCACGTTTTTACGCCTTATTTAAGAGGTTTTGGCACCACAACCTTTCTTTCAAAAGAAACCTTCAGAAATGGCCAGCAAGCGGCTTTAGCGAGTGACATTATCGCTTTTATGGATGCCTTGAAAATTGATAAAGCCGTAATTGGCGGTTTTGATTGGGGAGCGAGAACAGCAGTTGTGGTTTCAGCACTTTGGCCAGAACGCGTGAAAGGTTTGGTTTCTGTAAGCGGTTATTTGGTGGTGAATTTAGAAGCAAATTTAAAACCGCTTCCTCCAACAGCAGAATTAGGTTGGTGGTACCAATATTATTTCGCAACCGAAAGAGGAAAACAAGGTTACACACAAAACACATACGATTTCAATAAATTAATCTGGAAAATCGCTTCTCCGTTATGGAATTTCGACAAAGCAACTTACGATCAAACAGCGCAATCTTTTGACAATCCAGATCACGTAGCAATCGTAATTCACAATTACAGATGGAGACAATCTCTTGAAGCTGGAGAGTCAAAATATAACAATCTAGAAAAACGTCTGGCTTCAAAACCTGAGATCAAAGTTCCAACAATTACAATAGGAAGCGATTTTGATGGCGCTTTCGCAGATGGAAAAGCATACGCCAATAAATTCACAGGAAAATACGAACACAGAATATTAAAAGGAATCGGTCATAATGTGCCACAAGAAGATCCAAAAGCGTTTGCGCAAGCAATAATTGACGTTGCTAAATAATGGTGAATTGTAAATGGTGAATGGTTAATTAATTTTTCACACCTCACTTTTTACATTTCACAAAACACACACACACAAAGCATATAAAAATTTACAATTAATAATTCACAATTAACAATTAAAAAAGTCATGGAAACAAAAGTTTTATACACAGGAAAAACACACACAACAGGTGGTAGAGAAGGAGCTTCTCAAAGTTCAGATGAACAATTGAATATCAAATTAAGTGCGCCGGGATCATCACGTCCGGGAACAAATCCAGAGCAGTTATTTGCTGCGGGCTGGTCGGCTTGTTTTATTGGCGCTTTGGGAATCGCAGCTTCAAAACAAGGAATTAAGCTTCCGGCAGATACTGCGGTAGATGCTGAGGTTGATTTATGTGTCACAGAAGGCGAATATTCTTTACAGGCAAGATTAAACATCAGTTTGCCAGGTTTGGATCTAGAAACTTCTAAATCATTAGCAGCTCAAGCGCATCAAACTTGTCCTTATTCTAAAGCGACGAGAGGAAATATAAATGTCCAGCTTAATATTTTGTAATTTTAGGGATACCTAACCTGCAAGGTTTTCAAAACCTTGTAGGTTTAAAATATAAACTTTTAAAATAGAAAAAATATGCCTACAAGCTTTTAAAAACCTTGCAGGAAATAAATAGAAATCATGAAAGAGATAAGAATAATTAGTGCTTTTGCAATATTGTTGCTTTTAGCAGGAAACACTGTTTTTGGCCAAAACAATAAAGACAAAAAAGGTTTTGCCTTTTTAGAATTATATACTTCAGAAGGCTGTTCAAGTTGTCCTCCGGCAGATGAATTGATGGGAAAGATTCAGAATCAGTACAAAGACAGCAATGTTTATGTTTTGTCGTATCATGTTGATTATTGGGATAAACAAGGCTGGAAAGATATTTTCAGCAATGCAGCAAATACGAAACGACAATATGATTATGCTAAATTCATGGAAAAAGAGCCAATTTACACGCCTCAGCTCATTATAAACGGCAAATTAGATTATATTGGTTCTCAGGAAACTGCCGTTCAAAACGGAATACGTTCGGCGCTTTCAAAACCCGCATTTACAGAAATTGCCTTAGAGGCTAATCAGCAAGGTGATAAATTGATTTTGAATTACAATATCAATAAAATTTCAAAAAACAATCGTTTGTATGTTGCTGTAGTTCAAAAATCGGCTAAAAGTAATGTGAGAAGAGGAGAGAATGCCAATCGTGTTTTGTCGCATTTTCAAATTGTTCGAAGCTTGAATGGTTTTGCTTTGACCGGAAATCAAAAAGGGAATATTTCGGTTTCTTTGCCAAAAGGTTTTAATACGAAAGATTTTGAAATTATCGGTTTTGTTCAAGACATGAATTCCGGAATTATTTTAGGTGCAAACCGAGCAGTTTTTACACAAAATTCACTGTAATAAAGGAATCCGATTTTCAATATTTTTTAAACTGAAATTGGAATGTATTGCACTGTCTTTTAAAGAAAGATTTAGAGTGAAAAAAGCATGGTTTTTGGCACTGCCACATTGACAGTGTAGTGTTTTTTGTTTGTTTTAAATTATTGAAAACCAGTATTTTTTAATTAATTATTTGAATTAAAAAATTAAGTTTTAAATATCGAAAAAACAAAGTCGGTTCTGGACTGCAATTTTGCTTTTTTATAGTTAAAACCCCGTTAATTTATTGCTATCTTTGGCAAAGTGAAGCCAACTTGAAACCTCAAACTTTAATCCCGAAGCTTCGGGAGAAACAAACAAAAAATATGGAAAAAGTAAAACGCTTTCAGGTTTCTCCGAGAGTCATTTGGGGAAGTTCTATAGCACTGGCAATTCTTGCTTCTATTCCCAAATTATTTGATGCCGCGACAACGCCTGGCGATTTGGTGATCAATTCTTCAATTACACTTCTGTTTTCGCTTTTTATCTGGTATTACAATATTTACAGTTTGCCAAAATTTTCGGCACAACGCACTAATAAGAGCTTGTTTAACTGGAAGTTGTTGTTAAGCGTCGTATTAGGGATTTTGCTTATGGTTGTGCTGGTAATTGCGCATCAGGAGCTTTTTCAAGTTTCAAAAATGGATGCGCCTATAATGTTTGAACTTCGAGGGGTTTTGATCAACTTGATTGTGTATATGTTTTTACACTTGCTTTTTCAGAATTATCAGACGCAACAAATCGGAGTAGAATTGGAACGAAGCAAAGCTTTAAATCTTGGCGCTCAATACGAACTTTTGAAGCAACAAGTCAATCCGCACTTTCTTTTTAATAGTTTAAACACGCTAAAATCAATGGTAGATATCCAAGATCCGCAGAGCTCTGATTTTATTTTGAAACTATCTGATTTTTATCGTTTTACACTAGAGAGCCGAAAGCTTGACTTGATATCGCTGAAAGAAGAAATTCAGATATTGGATTCGTATGTTTATTTGCTGAAAGCACGTTTTGAAGACGGATTTGAAGTGATAAATGTGATTGATCAAAAACAATACGATTGTGCTATTCCGCCTTTTTCATTGCAGTTGCTAATTGAAAATTGCATCAAGCATAACGTAGTTTCTTTGGACAAACCCTTGCGAATTAAATTATATACCGAAAATGATTTTCTGGTAA
Organism: Flavobacterium denitrificans DSM 15936; assembly: GCF_000425445.1. GTDB lineage: Bacteria > Bacteroidota > Bacteroidia > Flavobacteriales > Flavobacteriaceae > Flavobacterium > Flavobacterium denitrificans. The sequence continues at coordinate 807,973 of NZ_KE384377.1, forward strand.
TTGAAAACCCAATCCAATTGAAGAGAGGCGTTTTGTCAACAGGTGTTGGGCTGGATAATATTAATCAGCGTTTTATGCATTTGGCTCACAAAGAAATTGAAATTGATAAAAACGACACGACTTTTAAAGTAAAAATACCGCTTATTTATGAATATCGTAATAATTGAAGATGAAGTAAAAACGGCCAAAGCACTTGGTCAGCTTATTTTGAGTATCAGGCCTGATGCTCAGATTTTATCGTACATTCAGAGTATTGATGGCGCGGTGAGTTATCTTATGGAAAACGATCAGCCCGATCTTATTTTTATGGATATTCAGCTGGCTGACGGACTTTGTTTTGAGATTTTTAAAAACGTTGAGGTTTTGTCTCCGGTGATATTCTGTACGGCTTTTGATGATTATGCAATCGAAGCTTTTAAATCAAACGGAATCGATTATGTTTTGAAGCCTTTTTCGAGAGACAGTATCTCGCAAGCGATTAAAAAAGCAGGCGAATTGAAGAATTTCTTCCAAAGAAATAAAAAAATGATGCCGGATTTCGATTATCTTCTAACGAGAACAGGCGAAAATACAGGTAAAAGCAGTTTTTTGGTTTTTAAAAACAATAAATACCAAACGATTCAAACCGAGAATATTGCGTTTTTCTTCATCAAAAATGAAACGCCTACGATTATGACTTTTGATAAAAATGAATATCAAATTACACAGTCGTTGGATGAGGTGCACAAGTTATTGTCGCCAATTCAGTTTTTCAGAATGAACAGGCAATATTTAGTGAATTTTTCAGCAATTAGAGAAGCGGAGCATTATTTTTCGCGTAAGCTGATTATTAAACTTACTATTCCGACTGAAGAGAAATTATTGGTTGGAAAAGAGAAGGCGACGGCTTTTTTGAGCTGGCTGGAAAATCGTTGATAATTGTTAATTGTTAATTATTAATGGTTAATTATAAATTATCATCTTAGAATTTTATATAAACAAAAACTTGAGATTTGGTTTTGGATGAATCTCAAGTTTTTGTTTATATAAAATATTCTAAAATAAACTAATACTGTTGTTTATGTTTATTTCATTTAAGAATACTTCATCATGTGAAACAACAATCAAAGTACCTTGGTATTCATTCAAAGCAGCAGTCAGAATTTCGATATTTTGTAAATCCAAATTGTTTGTGGGCTCGTCTAAAATGATTAAATCGGGTGCTTGATTTGTGATTGTCAAACCGCAAAGCATTAAACGCATTCTTTCTCCTCCGCTTAAAAATTGGCAAGGTTTGTCCCAATCTGATTTTCCGAAAAGAAAACGATTCAGTCTCATTTTAATATCGTGTTCTTCTAACCCCGAAGTATTGCTTTGTTGCGCCTGTTCATAAACACTTAACTTGTTGTTGATTAAAGAATAATCCTGGTCAATGTAAAAACTTTTGCAGTCTGCAATTTTAAGATTTCCTGATTTTGGCTGTAATTCTTTTAAAATTAATTTAATCAGCGTTGTTTTTCCGGAACCGTTATTTCCTTTTAGCGCCATTCTTTCGCCTGAAAGAATCTGAAAATTCAAATCGGTTTTCCAAATCTTTTCGTCGTTGTAACTGTAATTTATTGATTCTGCGGTTGCTATTGTTTTTCCTTTGTGCAGTCGTGAATTGTCAAGCCCGAATTTCATTTTGTCTAAACTCGAAACGTTTTCACGCAGTTCACGCAATTCCTGCGAAATGCCACCAATTTTCTCTTCATGAACGCTTTTGGTTTTCGAAGTACTGTTTTCGGCTTTATTTTTTAAAGTGTTCATCATAATGCGGGCAACACCAGCTTTTTCCTGTTTCTTTTTGCCTTTTGCATCCGATTTTTGTTGCCTTTCAATGGTTTCTCGTTGTTTTTCCTTGGCTTTTTGAAGCGCTTTTTCCTTTGAATGAATATCCACTGCCAAAGCATTTTTTTCGATATTTTTTTGTTCTAAATAAAAATCATAATTGCCGCCGTAGGTTTTGATTCCGTTTGATTTTAACTCACAGGTTGTGTCGAGTAGATTCAATAATTTTCGGTCGTGGCTTACAATCAGCATGGTTAAGGACGAATCTTTGATGAATTGATACAGCAGATTTCTGCCTTCAACATCAAGATGATTGCTGGGTTCATCCAATAAAATAAGCTTGGGTTGATGGATTATAATTCCGGCAAGAAATACCTTTGTTTTCTGGCCTCCGCTTAAAAACTGCATTTTCTGAGTAAGATCTAAATCCGATAAATCCCAATATTTTAAGGCTTCGTTGCAACGATCTTCAATCGTCCAGTCGTCGTTGAGCAGATTTAAATTGGTTTCGCTTACATTTCCCTCAAGAATTTCGCGGAAAGCGGTAAGTTTTGGCCCGATTTGTAAAGCCTCGGCAATCGTTAAATGATTGTATTGCCCGAAGATTTGTGGAATATAATACGGTTCAGTTTCGATTTCGATGGTTCCGCTTGACGGAAATAATTCTTTTGCTATAATTTTAAGCAAAGTTGATTTTCCAGAACCATTATGTCCTGTTAAGGCTATTTTATTGCCTGTATTTACTGTTAAGCTGACAGCGCTAAACAGCAATTCTGTATTAGAATGTGTATAGGATATGTTTTGAAGAATGATCATAATCTCTTTCTTAAGCATTAATAAATCAGCAAAAACCAAGTCTGGCTTGCTGTCTCTATATCTGAAAGAAATTATTTATTCACATTTACTTGAAGTGTTCGTTTGAAAACGCAAAGATAAGAAATGTTTTAAAAATCAAAAAGGCTGTCTCAAAAAAGCAGTTCCTTTAACGAGACGAAATATTTGCAAAATTATCTTGTAAACAAAACCCCAGCGGGGTGAAATATTTATAGTTTTAATAAGACAAATGAAAAAAGCTCCAGAGGAGCGATATATCTCTAATATCAAAAAATATGTCGCTCCTCTGGAGCTTTATGCTGTAACGATTTATTTTTTTTCTATAAATATATCGCTTCTCCCGAAGCTTTCAAAAAAAAAAGAAACTACCTTTCGAGACAGCTTCTTCAAATCTGCTTTTGCAAAGCTTAAAATTAGCCTACAATTGCGTTTTTAGAATAGTTTACGGAATATAATTCTCTAAACATGGCATAAGTTACGCTCACCATTGTAAAAGCGATTATAGCATCGATAGTTGCTGGAAAACCTAAAACCGCCAATTTTGAAAAGAAAGCAAAAATAATGTCGAAGAAAACTCCGGCAAATACCCATTCTTTCAATCGTAATAATTTATTCGGAATCAATAATGTGATTACTCCAGCAACTTTAAACACACCAAGGATATAAATAAAATGTGCTGGATAGCCCAATTGTTGTGTTATTCCCCAAACAATTGGATTTGAAGTTAATTCGAAAAACCCGCTGGCACCAAACCATAAAGAAGTTAAAATGATTCCTGTCCAGTAAATAATTTTTGTCGTTTTTGTGTTCATGATTTTAATTTTTAAGTTGTTAAACAGGACAAAATTGCGTCAGAACCAACAGAAAACATATGAGTTTTTTGGTGAAACGGACAATTTGATTTCTGAAATAGACAATCCGAAAGTTCATCTGATTTTATAACTTTACAGAACACTTTTAAAACCGAAATTTATAATGGAAGCCAAAGCCATTTTGCAACAACATATCGCCAAAACGGCTGTATTGACAGAAGAGGAATTTGATTATTTCTATTCTCATTTTAAACCTTTGTCCTTCAAAAAAGGGCAAACGATTATCAGTGCAGGAGATAAAGTAAACTGCGAATATTTTGTGATTTCGGGTTGTCTGAAAGCATTTTTTATAAATGATGAAATCAAAATGTACATATTGCAGTTCGCAATGCCAACTTGGTGGGCATCTGATTATACTGCTTTATACAATCAAACAGAAGCTACCATAAACGTTGACTGTATTAGTGATGCTGAAGTGCTTTGCCTTTCCAATGAAGACCGAGAAAAACTCTGCAAAGAGTTTCATCAAGTGGAGCATTTCTTCCGCTGGCGAACCAATAAAGGCTACATCGCTTCTCAAAAAAGGCTTTTGTCTTTTATGAACAATAATGTAAAAGTGCGTTATGAAGAACTTTTGGCATTATATCCGCAATTGTATAATCTTGTTCCAAAGCATTTAATCGCTGCTTATTTAGGAGTTTCCAGAGAAACGTTGAGCAGGCTTTATAATTCTTAGGCTTTGTAATTCGCAAGTTTTATGGCCCACTGATTTTGCGGATTAAACAGATTAAAATAGTTTGTTTCACGCAGATTTTGCAGATTTGAGCTGATTAAGCAGATATTTATTAATCTCTCAAAATAGCGATATATAATAGCTCTCGCAGATTTGGCAGATTGAGCTGATAATTTTTTCAATCTTTTTTATCTGTGTAATCTGCCAAATCTGCGAGAGACCAAAATAAGCATTCTGTAAAAAAAACCTTAGCACCTTAGAATCTTAGCATCTTAGAACCTCAAAAAAAGAATGTGATGTAGGTCACGTAACCAATCTTCATAACCGCCGTTCCTTTGTACTGTAATTTTAAATACACTTAAATACAATCACAATGGAAACAACAAATTATAAAATCGTAAGCTCAAACAGCAACGTAAAATGGACTGGAAGAAAAGTAACCGGTGCACATAATGGTACAATTGGTATCAAAGAAGGTGATTTCATCATAGAGAATGGAAAAGTAAAAGGAGGGAAAGTTGTAATTGATACGACTTCTATTAAAATTCTGGATGTAACAGATCCGGCAACAAACACACAATTCGGTGGTCATCTTGCCTCAGATGATTTTTTCTCAATCGAAAAATTTCCAACAGCAGATTTTGATGTTCTTTCTGTAAAAGAAGTATCAGACACCACTTTTTATCTTGAAGGCAATCTTACCATAAAAGATATTACACACGTTGCAGGTTTTGAAGCAACGTTAGAAAACAATCGAAATGCAATTGCCCTTAAAGGAAAAATGATTATTGATCGTACCAAATACGATATCAAATTCCGCTCAGGAAATTTCTTCAAAGATTTGGGTGACACTTTAATTTATAATGACTTTGAATTGGATTTTAACATCAATGCCGAAGCCATATTTTCAGAGCAATTAAAAAATTAAAGCCATGCCTTACGTAAAATTAGAATTGACTCGCGAAGGCGTAACACGCGAGCAAAAACAGCAATTAATAAGCGGCATTACCAATTTGATAACTGAGGTTTTAAACAAAGATCCGCATTTGACTCACGTTGTAATTCAGGAAGTTGAATTAGACGATTGGGGTTACGCAGGAGAACAAGTATCTGTATTAAGAGAAAAAGGCATTACAGCCGATAAAAAATAAATATCATGAAAAAACAAACTATAATCGTTACAGGCGCAGCTTCCGGAATTGGAAGAGGAATCGCAAAATATTTTTTGGACAGAGGAGATAATGTTGTTATTAATTCATTGACTCCAAGCGCGCTAGAAAATACATATAATGAATTTGGCGCAGGGAATAATCTGGCAATGTTTGCTGGCGATGTAAGCAATAAAGAAACAGGAAAACAATTAGTAAAATTGGCAATTGAAAAATTCGGTTCGGTAGATATTTTGGTTAACAATGCTGGAATCTTTGACAGCAAGCCTTTCTTAGAAGTTGATGAAGCCTATTTAGATAAGTTTTTGACAACCAACCTAAAAGGAACATATTTCACAACACAAGCTGCAGTTCCTCAAATGTTGGAGCAAAAAGATGGTGTTGTAATTAATATTGGAACACCATTAGTAAATCACGGATTAGGCGGATGGCCGGCTTCGGCACCAATCGCAAGCAAAGGAGCAATTCATGCTATTACAGTTCAATTAGCAGCCGAATTTGGTAAACAAAATATTCGTTTCAATACAGTAGCTCCAGGAGTAATCAGAACGCCAATGCACGGTGATAATGCTGATGCCACTGCTGGCCTGCATTTGCTAAACCGAGTTGGAGAAATTGACGATGTTGCCGAAATGGTCTACACAGTTGCCAAAAGTAATTTCATTACCGGTTCAATTATCAATGTTGACGGAGGAAAAGGAGCAGGGCACAACTTAAATTAATTATGAAAACTATTTTATTAACTGCTTTTATGCTCTGGAGTTTTCAGGGCATAGAAGCTCAAAATACGATCAAAATGGAAAATCAAGCCGAAATTGCAGCGATAAAAGATGCAGTTGAAAACTATTATTTTAAAGGAATTTACGAAGGCGATGTACTGCTTTTAGGAAGTATTTTTTATCCGGGAAGTTTTGTTCTTGGCGATGTAAAAGGGCAACCTTATTTTAAAACGGCTGATCTTTATTTGGATGGCGTGCAAAACAGACAAAGTCCAAAAGATTCAGGAAAACCATTTAAAGGTGAAATCATTAACATAAAAGTCGTAAATTCAATCGCAATTGCAGAAGTTAGTTTGAAAATGTACGATTTTGATTATCGTGATTTTTTATCTTTCCATAAGATTAATGGAAAATGGCTTATTGTCAACAAAATGCTGACTGATTTAAGCGAATAATTTTAAATTTTAAAGTGATGTGGTACAATACAAAAGCTTCAGAATTATTAGGAATTCAATATCCAATCTTGCAGGGACCTTTTGGCGGAAGTTTGTCCACGCCTGAACTTACTGCGGCCGTTTCAAATGCTGGCGGTTTGGGAGGATATGGCGCGTATACTATGAGTCCGCAGGAGATTTATGAAGCCGATAAGCAAATAAAAGCCTTAACCAATAAGCCGTATAACTTAAATCTTTGGGTTTCTGATTCCGATATGGATCCAAATGGAATCTCAGATGAGCAATACAATAAAGCAAAAGAGCTTTTTAAACCGTATTTTGACGAAGCCGGAATTCCGTTGCCAGAAAAACCGGCACCATTTCAATCCCGATTTGAAAATCAGCTACAAGTGGTTTTAGATATTCGCCCGAAGGTTTTCAGTTTTATGTTTGGAACGCTTTCTCAGGATATTTTGGAACATTGTAGAACACTTGGAATTGTAACCGTTGGCGCCGCAACTACTTTAGACGAAGCAATATTTTTAGAAAATGCAGGAGTCGATATGATTATCGCATCAGGATTTGAAGCTGGCGGACATAGACCTTCTTTTTTGGCTTCCGCCGAATCTTCAGTCACCGGAACTTTCGTTTTGTTGCAATTAATTAGAGAAAAAGTAAAAGTGCCTGTTATTGCAGCAGGTGGAATTGCAAATGGAAAAGGAATTGCCGCAGCATTAGCTTTAGGAGCAAGCGCCGCTCAATTGGGAACCGCATTTTTAGCTACTGAAGAATCAAACGCATTGCCAATTCACAGAGAAATGTTGTTTTCTGATGCAGCAAAATATACCACTTTATCGCGTGCTTATACAGGAAGGCTAGGGCGTGGCATTTCGAGCCGAATTGCAAAAGAAATTATAGGAAAAGAAGCAGATGTTCTTCCATTCCCGTTGCAGACTACATTTATGTCGCATTTAAGAAAAGCGGCATTGGATCAGGAAAAATGGGATATGATACTATTTTGGGGCGGACAAATTTCCCCAATTCTGAAACACAGAAGAGCAGGAGAGTTGATGCATTCTTTGATTGAAGAAACAACAGCTTATTTTGATGAATTGAAATTTTAATTTAGTAAAGAATTGATATTTCGCTTCGCTGAAGCTTTAGATTTTAGGTTGTTTGATTTAGCTATAGATATTATGTCTTTACAAGGCTGTATAGTCAACTCCATAGGAGTGTTATATTTTTAGAAAGAATTATGAAGTTACAGTTTTAGCCCCATAGGGGTGGTATATGGCAACGAATAGAGAAGGAATTAGAACTCATTTTAGAAGCGGAATGAGTTTTTTTTATATCTTTTTTTGAAATAGAAAAACTAAAATGGCTTAATTTCATTCGTAATAAATCAATTTCTGTGTTTTGTAAATCATTGTATTTTAACTTGTTATTTGGTAAATTTCGCTTGATTCAAAATAAAATAAAAAAAAACGATTTTAAACTTGACTAATTCTGTAGAATTAATATATATTTGTAACGCAGAATATTTCTGCAATGATACTTATCCAGAAAGACTGAGGGAGAGGCCCAATGAAGTCTTAGCAACCTGTTGCTAAATAAGGTGCTAATTCCTTCCCGCATTGTGGGACAGATAAGAAAGATTTCCGAAGTGAATCTGAATAAGGTCATCAATATTAAAATTTATAATTTCAAAAATGAAAGCCCATTCAGCCATTTTACATGCCAATTCTGATCGTTTGAATTTATTCTTTCAAGAAAAGAATATTGCGGTTTTCCGAATGTGAAGACAGTAAGTTTTCCTCTTTTTCTCCATCAAAATAAGGTTTGCCATATCTTTTAAGATAGGCACAGGAATTCTTTTTCTCAGCTTAAAATCAAATTTTAAAATATATAAAAACTATAAATCACTAAAAATCAAAAACAAATGAAAAAAATACTATTAGGTTTTGCCATAATTTTTGGAACAATCCAAACTCAGGCACAAGAAAATAATTTGCAGTTAAAAGGAACTGTTGTCGATACGGTTGCACAATATGTTTATCTGCAAAAGTTTCATAATAAAATGTTTACCACAATTGATTCTGTAAAAGTGAAGGATGGAAATTTCAGTTTCAAAACAAAAGTAAAAACACCGGAATTATACGGTTTAAGTGTAAATACTGCAGATTTGCCATTGTATGTTTTTCTTGAAAAAGGAACAATTACAGTTAAATTAAATCCGAAAAAGTATTATAGAAATTCTGTCGTAGAAGGTTCTGCAGCACAAGATTTGTTTGAAACATATAAAAAATCAAAAGATATAGAAATCAGTAAATTCATTACTGAAAATCCAAAATCGATTGTTTCAGCTTATGTCTTGTATAGAAATTGGTCATATCGATTGACTCCAGAACAAATCACACAAAATATTGCTTTGTTGGATAAAAGCCTTCAAAGTACGACTTATGTGAAAGAGCTAAAAGATTTAGCTGTCGTATTAGATGGATTAGCAGTTGGGAAAAAAGCCCCAGATTTTACAGAGAAAGATACGGAAGGAAAATCAGTTCGTCTTTACGAAAATTTAAAAGGCTATACGCTAGTTGATTTTTGGGCTTCTTGGTGCGGTCCTTGCCGAAGAGAAAATCCAAATATTGTGGCAGCGTATAAAGAATTCCACGATAAAGGATTTAATGTCATCGCCATTTCTTTGGACAAAAAGAAAGAAAACTGGATCAAAGGAATTCAGGATGATAAGCTGACTTGGACACACCTTTCGGATTTGCTTTTTTGGAATAGTGCGGTTGCAAAATTATATGGAGTAAGAGCCATTCCAGCGAATTATCTAGTAGATTCTAAAGGAGTAATTGTGGCGAAGAATCTTCATGGAGAAGAGTTGCAATCTACGTTAAAATCTCTTTTAGATAAAAAAGTAAGCGCCAATTAATCAGTCAATAATACAATTTGTTAATTTAAAAATGATCGGGAAATGAATGCAATTGAAACAGACAAGCCAATAGAGTTGGAGTGTTACTTCTCTAAATTTAGAGAAAACACCATAGGAGTAAATCATAGTTTTCAATCGGTTTATGGAGAACAAAATCTAATTTATGCAGATTGGGTTGCCAGCGGAAGATTGTACTTACCGATTGAAGATATTATGCTCAATAAGGTTGGCCCAATGATTGCCAATACGCATTCGTTTTCTAGTCAAACTGGCAAAGCCTCGACGTATGCATACCAGCAAGCCAGAGACATTATTAAAAAATCGGTTAATGCAAATGAAGCTGATGTTTTAGTGACAACCGGAACCGGAATGACGGCAGCTTTGTCGAAATTGCAGCGCATTATCGGTTTGAGAAAGAATCATCAAAAAGGGAATAATGACAAACCAGTCGTTTTTATTACGCATATGGAACATCATTCGAATCAAGTTTCTTGGTATGAAACTAGTGCTGATGTTGTAATTCTGCCACCAAACGAAAACAACTTAGTCGATCCAGCTATTCTTTCTTCAGAAATAAAAAAATACGCTGATCGAAGTATAAAAATCGGTTCGTTTACGGCATGTTCGAATGTTACAGGAATTATTACGCCTTATCATGAATTGGCCAAAATCATGCATCAAAACGGCGGATTGTGTTTTGTAGATTTTGCAGCTTCGGCACCTTATGTCAAAATCGATATGCATCCAAAAGATCCAGAACAACAATTAGATGCTATTTTCTTTTCGCCTCATAAATTTTTGGGTGGGCCAGGAACTTGCGGTGTTTTGGTTTTTAATGAAAAATTGTACCAATCTGATTTTCCCGATAATCCAGGTGGCGGAAATGTAAAGTGGACAAATCCGCGAGGGAAATATTCATACAGTGACATAATTGAAGTAAGAGAAGATGGTGGAACTCCGGGATTTTTGCAAGTGATTCGAACTGCTTTGGCTTTGGAATTAAAAGAAAAAATGGGAGTGGAGCAAATTGCAAAAAGAGAGAAAGAGCTATTAGAGATTTGTTTTTCTAAACTTCAAAAAATACAAGGTTTGTCTATTTTGGGCGATTTAAAAAACAAACGAATTGGCTGTGTTTCATTTGTAATTGATGATATTCACTACAATTTGATTGTTAGACTTTTAAATGATCGTTTCGGAATTCAGGTTCGCGGTGGCTGGTCGTGTGCTAGTACCTATGCGCATTATCTTTTTAATATCGACGAAAAGCGATCAAAGGCCATTACAAATGAGTTGCTTCAGAAAAACCAGACCAATAAACCTGGCTGGGTTCGCTTGTCGCTTCATCCAATAATGACAAATGAAGAGCTTTTATTTATTTGTAATGCAATTCGCCAAGTGGCTTCAAATTATAAAAAATGGCAAAAAGATTACGAATATAATGCTGCAACAAATGAGTTTGAAAATTCTAGAATCCAAGATACAATTGCGAGAGAAGTCAAGGAATGGTTTGATTTGGAATAGACATTTTTAAATGCATCAATAAAGTAATCTATTATTTTGATAGGGTAATGAAAGTTTTTGTAGTTTTTGTATTAAAATTGAAAATAACTTTTTAAATTTGCAACCGCAATGAGAAAAAACGACCAGAATATGAAGAATTATTACAACAGCAATATGATGTGCTGTAATGTTGTAATGCAATTCATTGAGCTGGCTTCTATATAAAATAATATTATTTATTTCAAAAAAGCCTTTCATGAACAATTGAAAGGCTTTTTTGTTTTTAACCCTAATTACGAAATGATTGAATTAAAAAATGTAACCAAAACTTTCCATCAGAAAGACAGAGTTGTAACTGCTTTGTCTGATGTCTCGTTGAGAGTTCCGCCGGGGAAAATTTTTGGTGTAATCGGAACTTCTGGTGCCGGAAAAAGTACTTTGATCCGTTGTGTGAATTTGTTGGAAAGACCAACTTCTGGAGAAATTATTGTAGATGGAAAAGCATTGATGCAGTTGTCAAATGCTGCATTAGCACTAGAAAGAAGAGAAATCGGAATGATTTTTCAGCATTTCAATTTATTGTCTTCACGAACTGTTTTTGAAAATGTTGCATTTCCGCTGGAATTGGCAGGAACTTCAAAAAGCGAAATTAAAACTCGCGTTTTAGAATTATTAGAGTTAGTTGGTTTGGCCGAAAAAGCAAACGATTATCCAGCAAATCTCTCTGGGGGACAAAAACAGAGAGTGGCGATTGCAAGGACTTTGGCTAATAATCCAAAAGTATTGCTATGTGATGAAGCGACAAGCGCGCTTGATCCCGCAACAACTAGGTCAATTTTAAATTTATTGAAAGACATTAATAAAAGACTAAATATCACCATTTTACTTATTACGCATCAAATGGAAGTCGTAAAATCAATTTGTGATGAAGTTGCGGTTATCAGCTATGGAAAGCTAATAGAGCAGGGAAGTGTTGGAGAAATTTTTGCTGATCCGAAACATGAATTGACCAGAGAATTTATTTCGTCTTCTTTACATATTGAAGTTCCGTCGGTTTATCAAGAAAAATTGCAAAAAGAAGATAATGGAAATCTGAATCCGTTATTGAAATTAGAAATGACAGGAAAATCAGTTAACGAGCCTGTTATTTCTGAAGTTTCAAGACTTTTTGATACCGATTTCAAAATTGTGAGCGCACAAATGGATCAGGCTGGAGAAGTAAATTTTGGTGTTATGCTGATTGAACTTTCAGGAAAACGCGAAAATTACAATGCTGCGATTCAGTATTTTAACTCAAAACACATTAAAACAGAAATTATAGGTTATGTCTGATTCAATTATAGATTTATTAGTAAAAGGAACATGGGAAACCATAGTTATGACTTTTGTGTCTGGCTTTTTTGGCTTTTTATTAGGACTTCCAACAGGAATTTTGCTTTTTCTTACGCGTAAAAATCAAATTCTAGAACAATCGGTTTTAAACAGAACTTTATCGGTTTTGGTGAATATTTTTCGTTCCATTCCATTTATTATTTTGATTGTTTGGATGATTCCGTTTACACGTGCTATTGTTGGAACTTCTATTGGCGTTAGCGCGGCATTGGTTCCGTTGAGCATTGGCGCAGCGCCGTTTATTGCGCGTTTAGTTGAAAACAGTTTGTTGAGTCTTCCTTCTGGATTAATTGAAGCGGCAAGAGCTTTAGGCGCAACACCTTTCCAGATTGTATATAAAGTTTTGCTTCCAGAAGCTTTGCCTTCTTTAATCAATGCAGCTTCAATTACCTTAATTACACTTGTTGGTTATTCGGCGATGGGTGGCGCAGTTGGTGCAGGCGGATTAGGACAAGTAGGGTATCAGTATGGATATATTGGTTATGATGCCGTGACGATGAATTCAGTTTTGGGTTTACTGGTAATTCTGGTATTCTTGATTCAGTTTGCTGGAGACCGATTATCAAAGCGTTTCGATCATCGATAGGGTTAGTCGAAAGTCAAAAGTCGAAAGTCAAAAGTCGAAAGTCAAAAGTCGAAAGTCAAAAGAGGAAAGAAACAAGAAGAGAGAGAAAGCTGAGATTGAAAGTGAATTAAAAATTAAATATATAAAATGAAAAACAAACTAAATATTTTAAAAACTGCTGGAGTTTTGGCTTTGGCACTTGTTTTATCAAATTGCGGAAAAGAAAAAAATAATGATCCGCATTTTATAAAAGTTGGTGTTGCTTCTGGACCGGAATTAAAAGTGGCTGAAGCGGCAAAAAAAGTGGCGAAAGAAAAATTTGGGCTTGAAGTTGAATTGGTTTCGTTCAACGATTATGTGATTCCAAATGAAGCTTTAAGTCAAGGCGATATTGATGCCAATGCTTTTCAGCATAAACCATATTTAGACGAACAATCGAAACAACGTGGTTATAAATTGGCAATCATCGGAAAAACATTTGTTTATCCAATTGCTGCTTATTCTAAAAAAATAAAAAGCCTTTCGGAATTGAAGAACGAAAGCACAATCATTATTCCGAATGATCCAACAAACGGAGGGCGCTCATTATTGCTTTTACAGAAAAATGGTTTGTTGAAATTGAAAGAGGGCGTAGGTTTATTGCCAAAAGTCACAGACATTATCAATAATCCTAAAAACTTGAAAATATTAGAGTTAGAAGCGCCACAATTGCCAAGAGCTTTGGATGATGCAAATGTTTCAATAGCGATTATCAATAATACATTTGCTTCTGCTGCCGGATTAGTTCCTTCACGAGATGCTTTATTTGTCGAAGATAAAGAATCGCCTTATGTGAATTTGGTGGTAAGCCGTGAGGACAATAAAAACGAAGAGAAAGTAAAACAGTTTTTGCAAGCTTTTCAATCTCCTGAAGTAGAAAAAGCTGCAGAACAAGAGTTTAAAGGTGGAGCGGTAAAGGGTTGGTAATTTAAAGAAAAAGCACTTTTAAGATATAAAGACAGATATGATCTAAAAGGATTGTATCTGTCTTTTTATTTTGTCGAGAATTAACTTTATAAAAATGATGTCTTTATGAAAAAACAAACTGATTTTATTTAAAGAGAAGTTTTTGAAATTTTATTTAGAAAGATAATTCGTACAAGTTAGAAAAACAAATTTTAAAAGAATTTTTAACGGTTATTTTCATTTTTTGGCAATCAAAAAACAGCTTAATTGCTTGTAAATATTAAATTTTGACATAGTAGAACCTCTTTTAATAAAAATGATGCATTTTAAGTCGCTCAAAATGAAAAGGTTTCATTTTATAACTTGGAACAGACTTAAGGCAAAAAAAAGATACTTTAAGATTTAATGCTGCTTAACTTTATCATTAGGTAGCGTGTATGATTGAGAAATAGCCTTTTAATTTTAGTAAAAAAATAATTCAATTGTTTTTAACAAATCAGAATTCACTAAAAATTGTGTAGTATGTCTGTTCCGAAAGAGTTATATAATTTAAAATTCTCAGAATATTTAGAATCGTTAAAGATTTTGTATTTGGTAGATGATAATTTTAAAACAATCTGTGATGAATATTGTTCTAGCATGATCAAAACAGAGAAATACAAAAAGAAATTTGAAAAATATTTTCAACATAAACTCGAAGCTGAAAATTTGGCTAAAGAGTTAGAAGAAGAAATTTTGATTTATTTGATAAGAAATGGATGGGATAAAAAATAGTTTTTTATTGATTTCTTATGATATAAGTTTTAAAATCCCGTTTTGATATGAAGTGGGATTTTTTTTTCGCGAATTTTTAGGCTTAAAAACATATCTATTTTATGCCCTGAAATCATTTAGTGTATGTCATAATGTTTTTTGTATGTCAAACTAAACAATAGACTCATTTTAGCTCTTGTTTAGGTCTTTTCATTGTGCATTTTTTAATGAATCATTTGACTTAATCTTAAAATCTTAACATTTACAGTACTTCACCGCTTGTTTTTTTGCTAAAAATGAATTTTTATTTGATGTTTCAAATTATAAAATGAAACAAAAATATCTGATTATCAATCTGTTTACTTTGTAATTTTATCAAGCAAATATTTTTTGTTTTTAATAAAGCAAAATGTTTATGATGATTAATATTACATATTGAGCTTCATTTTTAAGAATTGATAAAAGCATCTTGAAATTTTCGGAATTCCATAAAATTTAAATCTGAAAAAAATATACGCCAAACTTTCACCCCATAAGAGATCTATGTTTAATTAATTAAGAATAATCAAACAATTTAAACTATAATCATTATGAAAAAAAAGTTATTACAAAAGGTTAAGATTAGATATTTTCCCCTAATGAAATGAGTCTTCAAAATGTAAATCTCATTTTTGATTTAAGAAGGTGGAGCTAAAAAGTCCAGAAATTTATGTTTTATGTAATGCAGTTGAAAATCAAAGCTGCATTGTATCTCATAGGCGATTTGGAACCAAGATGTTTAAACACTGTAATTTTTTCAGAAACACTCTACAGAAAAATTCAATAGTTGATAGCTGTTGAAAGTTACCATAACAAAAAAAATAGAAAAACATGTATAAAAAGATACAATACATAATACTGTGTGGCTTGTGTATTACAACTGTACAAGCTCAAACTCGAACTGAAAAAGATCTTTTGGGCGACAAACAAATTCCTGCTAATGCTTATTACGGAGTTCAAACAGCGCGTGCGTTAGAAAATTTCCAAATCAGCGGGATGACAACGCAATTTTATCCAGACTACGTTAGAGCTTTTGCAATGGTCAAATTAGCGGCAGCTAGAGCAAACGCTGATGTAGGGCGACTTAAAAAAGATCGCCTTGCAGCGATAGAAAAAGCTTGTCAGGCTGTGATAGATGGAAAATACCATGATCAATTCTTAGTTGATTTATATCAAGGTGGGGCAGGTACTTCGGCAAATATGAATGTCAACGAAGTTCTTGCCAATATCGCTTTAGAAATGAGTGGTCATAAAAAAGGAGAATATCAATTTATAGAGCCTCATGATGATTTAAACATGGGACAATCTACAAATGATGTTTATCCAACTGCAATAAAAGTAGCACTGTTGTTGCATAACGATAAGCTTGTAAAAGAAGCCGATTTGCTTGCTAAAGCTTTCCATAAAAAAGGAGACGAATTTAAAGATGTCCTAAAAATGGGTCGTACCGAAGGGCAAGATGCTGTACCAATGACTGTTGGACAGGAATTTCATGCTTTTGGAAATCAGCTTGATGCAGAAGTAAATACACTTCGTAAAGTTGAAGTGTTTTTATGCGAGCAAAATATGGGAGCAACTGCTATTGGAACAGGAATTACTGCTTCTCCAGGATATGCCGAAAAAGTGGCAACGCATTTAGCAAAAATCACAGGAAAACCGATTGTAATGAGCAAAGATCTTATTGCCGCTACAACCAGCCAACAAGGATTTGTATTGTACTCATCTGCTCTTAAAAGCATGGCGGTTGCGTTATCTAAAATTAGCAGTGACCTTATTATCTTGACTTCTGGACCTCGTACGGGGATTTTTGAAATCAATTTGCCTGCACTTCAGCCGGGATCTTCAATTATGCCGGGTAAAGTCAATCCTGTAATGCCAGAACTTATGAACCAGCTTTGCTTTAAAGTAATGGGGAATGACCTTACCGTTACGCTTGCAGCACATTCAGGTTTGTTGCAATTAAATGCTTACGAGCCTATTGAAGCAATTGCAATGATGGAATCACAAGGGTTGTTTTTTAAATCTTTTCCATTGTTTAGAAAAAATTGTATCGAAGGCATTACGGTAAACAAAGATGTTCTGAATCATTACATGGAAAGAAGTGTTGGTATTGTTACCGCTCTGAACCCAGTACTAGGATACGAAAAAACCACCGAATTGGCTAAAGAAGCACTTGCATCTAATAAAGGAATTCTGGAGCTTATTCGTGAAAAGAAATTGCTGACAGAAGATCAAATCAAAAAACTTTTAGACCCCGCAAGTTTAACAGGTCAAAAATAACCATCAACTAAAAAAATAAAACCATGAAATTAAGTATGAATTTTTGTAAAAAAGTGTTTTTGCTGGTGATGTTATCACTAAGTATTAGTATGTTCGGACAAGCTAAACCTAAAGTTTTAATACTGGCAACAGGCGGTACTATTGCCGGAGCGGCAAAAAGTGGCGTTCAGTCAGGATATACTTCTGGACAAGTTACTATTGATGCAATGGTAAATGCAGTTCCAGATGCATTAAAATTAGCCGATATTAAAGGAGAGCAAATTTCGAATGTGGGATCTCAAGATATGTCGTTTGAAATTATGCTGAAAGTAGCAAATAGAATCAATGAACTAGCTTCCAGCAAAGATTTTGACGGTTTTGTAATTACTCACGGAACAGATACTATGGAAGAGACGGCCTATTTTCTCAATTTAGTAGTAAAAACAGATAAACCCGTAGTTCTAGTGGGCTCTATGCGTCCATCGACAGCTATTAGTGCCGATGGGCCTTTGAATTTATACAATGCAATTGCGGTAGCGGCAGATCCAAATGCCAAAGGACACGGTGTACTTTTAGTAATGAACGACTGGATTCACTCGGCTCAATCATTGACAAAAGTAAGTACTACGGCAGTTCAAACTTTTATGTCTCCAATACGTGGATTAATTGGTACTACCGCTTATGGAGTAAATGATTTTTACCATTATCCTGATCAAAAATTTGGAAAAACTTCTGAGTTTGACGTAAAAGGCGTAACCTCTTTTCCTCGTGTAGATATTATTTATGCTGACGCTGACATGAAAGCTGACTTGATTGATGCATCTATCGAAAAAGGAGCAAAAGGAATTGTAATTGCTGGAGTTGGAAATGGCAACATGAACAAGGAATCGCTTGATGCGTGCGCCAGAGCTAGCAAAAAAGGAATAATTGTAGTACGAAGCACTCGTGTTGCAACTGGTTTAGTGGGCCGAAATGTAGAATGTAATGACGACGAGTTAGGACTTATTGCTTCTTATGGATTAAATCCACAAAAATCTAGAATCTTGTTGTCTGTTGCATTGCTTAAGCCAAGAAAACTAGATGAGCTCCAAAAAATATTTATGGAATATTAAGATAAGTCAAAAAAATACAATTGAGTTGGGTTTGATTTCTTGATTAGAAATCAAATCTGCTCAATTTTGTTTATTAATCAAGACAGTTTTAAGCTAATTTACAATAAATAGGGGGTATTAACCTTTATTTTGAGTATTCGTTTCTATACTTAAAACAATGAGAATTTAAGTATTCCTAATGTAAGATTAAGTAATTGATTATTATAGTTTAAAAATTGTTTTTTTTGTTTTTTTTAAATTGGTTTAGTTTAGGATAGCCTAATAGGTTTTATTATTTGGGGTTAATAAAACCTATGAAGCTGTCTTAAAAATATTGTGTCTCTACATTTAAAGTAACAGCTATGCTTCAGGCTTTTTTACTTGGGTTATTGGCTACATCTTCCTTGATTTTGGGAGGAATTATTGCTATTCGTTTTGATTTGAGCGGTCGTTTAATTGGCAAAATTATGGGTTTTGGCGCAGGAACTTTGATTTCTGCCATTTCTTATGAATTGGTTTTCGAAGCTGTAAAATTAGGAAAAGGGAGTATCTACCCAACTTTTGGTTTTTTTGGAGGCGCATTAATGTTTTACGGAGCAGACCGGCTTATTGGTCATTTTGGGGCTAAAAATCGGTTAAAAATTGGTACTGCAAAAGAATCAAATCTAATTGTTCCAATGGTTTTG
Organism: Flavobacterium denitrificans DSM 15936; assembly: GCF_000425445.1. Classification (GTDB taxonomy): domain Bacteria; phylum Bacteroidota; class Bacteroidia; order Flavobacteriales; family Flavobacteriaceae; genus Flavobacterium; species Flavobacterium denitrificans. The sequence goes on from NZ_KE384377.1 coordinate 826,651, forward strand.
GCTATAATTCTTGACGGAGTTCCAGAATCAATTATTGTTGGGTTAGGTTTTTTCAAACATCAAACAGGAAGTCTGGCAATGCTGGTAGCCGTTTTCATATCAAATCTTCCCGAAGCTATTGCTGGTTCGTCAGGTATGAAAAAAGGAAATTGGAGCAATAAAAAAATAATGTTGCTTTGGATATTTATCTCATTTTTATGTGCTTTTGCTTCCTTGGCAGGATATTCTTTATTTGGCAGTGTTTCAAATGAATGGCTTTCTTTTATTCTAGCTTTCGCAGGAGGTGCTATTTTAATGATGCTGGCAAACTCAATGATTCCAGAAGCATATGAACACGGACATAAATCTGCGGGAGTATATACAGTAGTTGGATTTTTTGTATCGGTTTGTGTTGTAGTTTATGAAAATATGGGACACTAATTCTTCTGGTTTTCCTTTTCTTTTATCATCAAATAAATAAAAGAAACTAAAAAGCTTCACCAATCCTAAAATAAAGTCCCCAATCTCCTTTCCCGACAGCACCATCTAATCCCACATTGAATTTTTCGTTTTTGAAAGCTCTGTAGCGATAACCAACGCCTGCGCCTGGATATAGTTTCCAGTCAAAACTTGGTGTATCAGAACCGTAAATAGTAGCTACTCCGGCAAAGCCTACAACGCCCATTCTTTTATGAAAATTATAGCGATATTCGCCTTGAATAGCCATAAGTCCATCTCCGCGATATTTTCCTTCAGAATACCCTCTGATATCATCGTTTCCAATGGTAACTTGCTGTTCAAAAGAAATATTTCCTAAACCAAATTTACCTGCAAAACGCGCAGCAACAACATCTTTTTTATCTCGAACAGAAATATAAGTATTGTACTCTGAAATGATTTTATTTGCATTTACATCATCAAACCATTCTGGATAAGTGATCCATCTGGCTCTTATTTTGCTTCCTTTTGTTGGGTAATAAACAGCATCGCGAGTATCATACAGTAAAATCATCTGTAAGCCATTTGTATGTGATACCGAGGCTGGCTGTATATCTTCTTGATAGGTCGTGTCATAATGCGCATAAGAATAGCCTATTCCTCCATAAAATGATTTTACAATTTTCCTTAAAGCACTCACGCTTACCAAAAAGGTTTGAGTTCCGTAATCATAAAATCCAGAAGAATCAAAATCATCCATAAAAAATTGTGCATTTTGATTGCCTGCCATCGCAAAAAGCTGGGCGCGCCATTTGTCTTCATTAAAATGCCATTTATTGAATGAACATACAAAATAGGATTTGTTCGTAGTATAAATTGCTGTAATCCCTGATAATGATTTTGGTGAAATTGTATCAGCTTTATTTGTTTTGTACATCATCATTGGGATTGCACCAAACATAAAATCCAACGTTCTGTTGTAGCTGATATAGGGCATAACATTAAAATCGATATTCTTTTTTTGGGGCTGTACATTTTTTGTGGTATCTGAGGTTTTTTCTTGAGCGAAAGTGCTCGTGAAACAAAGAAAAAAAAGCACAATCAATAAATGTTTCTGCATGAGGCTTAAAATAATATTGTTATGGTTCATACAAAATTAAAGCCAATTTATTTTTCATGAAACTTAAGGATGATTTAAGACGTTTCATTTTATAAAATGAAACAAGTTAGTAAATTTTCCTTCTTAAGAATTCTCTAAATTTATTTCTTAAAATATTCCTAAAAAGGTTAAAATCCTAAGGAGCTAAATTGGTTGCGAAAGCTGAAATCAACTCCAAGAAAAATGAAATTTAAATGAACAAAATTCAATGAGATATTGGCAGTTTAAATATTTAAAATTAAAGTTTTTGGCTTTAGTATGTTGTTGCGTCAATATTGGTTTTGCGCAGGAGGATAGTATTGGAACTGCAAAAAAAATTAGGCTGGATGAGGCCATATTATTAGGAATTCAAAACAATCGACAGCTTAAAATAGCAAATACAGATTTAGCTATCGCGAAAGAAAATGTTGATCAAGCAAAAATTGCCAAAATGCCCCGTATCGGTGTAAATGGCGGTTACAATTATATAGGCAATCCTAAAATCTATGAAGGGTTTTATGAGAGCAATATCACTGTAGATTATTATAATCATCAGGCTTTCGCTAACATTATTTCATCGTTGCCAATTTATAACGGAAGTGCAATTAATACACGAATTGATCAGCAGGAACTCATCAGTCAAATGCAACAGTCCGCTGTTAAAATGACCGAAGCTGATGTCAAAAATGCTATCACAGAACAATATTTTACGCTCGAGAAACTATACAGACAAATTGAAGTTACAAAACAAAATATCATCAATACTGATCTTCGAATCAGACAGTTGCAGTCACGTGTGAACAACGGACAAAATATAAAAAGTGATTTATTGAGAACAGAATTGCAACAATCGAATTTTAAGGTATCTGTTTTTAGAAGCAAAAATACAATAGAATTAATCAGTAATTATCTCGATATTTTGATTGGTTTTCCAACCAATACTATTTTAAAGCCTGAAGTAACAGAAAGCATGATTCCGACAGAAAATATAGAGCTGCAGGAAAGTTTGGCAGAAGCGTTTCAAAATAGAGAAGAAATAAAACGCGCCGAAGTGAAAATTAAATTATCTGAATCATCTTTGAGTTTGACAAAAAGCGGTTTTATGCCAAATATAAATGCAAACCTTATTTTAAATACCGAATATCCGGCACAATGGCCAAACTACGTGAATATATTGAATTATTGGGCAGCAGGGGTTTCCTTAAATTGGGATGTTTCAAGTTTTTATAATTTAAAACACAGAATTTCAGGCGATAGACTGGAAATTGACAAAAGTAATATTGCACTGCAAGTAACAAAAGATCAAATTAGTACCGAAGTAAAAAATGCTTATGTGCGCTATGTTGAAAGCAAAGAAAATATCAAAACCTATAAAAAAGATGTGGAGCTTTCGTTGAGTAATTATAAAATTGTGAAAAGTCGTTATGACAATGATTTTGCCTTAATCACTGAAATTGTTGATGCCGAATTACAGCTTAACAATTCCCGAATTTTATTGGTAAATGCCAATTTAGATTTTATCATTCAATATTATTCTCTCCAATATGCGATGGGAAAACTTTAATAGAAAATATCATGAGCGAACCGAATGCCCAAAACGAAATAATTCAGAAAGATAAAAAGAGAAATACCATTCTTACCGTGCTGTCTTTTGGTTTTTTGATTGCCGGCGGTTTGTGGATTTTGAGTCTGTTTTTTGATTTTAGCACTTATGAAACGACTAATAATGCGCAAGTTGAGGCTTATATCAATGCTGTTGCAGCAAGAGCGACAGGGCATATAAAAGAAATCAGATTTGAGGCTAATCAGTCTGTTCGTAAAGGAGATACGCTAGTGGTTCTTGACGATTCTGAATATGTCATAAAAGTAATGCAGGCCGAAGCAGATTTAGCTATAGCCGAAGGAAATCTTCATTCGTTGGAACAAAATATTACTACATCAGCATCCAATCAAGCTTCAGGAAAAGAAAAATTGGCTGGTGATATGGCTAGTCTCGAAAAAGCACAAAAAGATTATCAGCGATTTAAAAATATGTATGCAGACTCGGCTGTTACCCGAAATCAATATGATCAGGTAATTTCCAAACTGAAATCGGAAGAAGCTTATGTAAAAGCGAGCCAAAAAAGTTTAGAGGCTAGCAGTTCAATCACTGCGCAAAGCAATATTAATTTGGAAGCGGCAAGAGCAACGGTTGCACGCAAAAAAGCCGATCTCGCAGCCGCAAAATTGCAATTATCCTATACAAGCGTGATAGCGCCAGGCGATGGATTTGTGGGTGAACGCAATTTATCTATTGGCGAATTGATAAATACAAATCAGACCGTTGCGACCATTGTATTGAATCAAAAATTATGGATTTCTGCCAATTTTAAAGAAACTCAGATTGAGAAAATAAAAAGAGGACAAGAAGTTACCATCACGATTGATGCATTAGACGGGGAAGAATTTAAAGGAAAAGTAACAGGATTTTCACCTGCAACAGGAGCCAAATTTTCAATGGTTGAGCCTGATAATTCAACAGGAAATTTTGTCAAAATCACACAAAGAATTCCTGTGAAAATTGAATTTGAAGCGTCTGCAAAAGATTTACAGGATGTAAGACCAGGAATGAATGTAACAGTTGAAGTAAAAAAATAAGAAATGTTTGCAGGAAAAAAAGGAAGCGTTTTTACCCTAATAGGATTATATATCCTTACAATTCCTTTTTTTAATGGTCTTAACGTCACTACTTATGACAATTCGCAAATTATGGGGCATTTTGGAGAATCGACAACGGTTTTTACGTACTCGATTTACATTCCCATTTTTGCTATGCTTGGGTTTATGCCTTTGGGATTAAAATTAGGAAAGCAAATCAAGGTGCGAACCATGATTTTGTCGGCGTGTTTTTTGTCTTTGATTTTCAATACTGCCTTGTTGTTTGTTTCTAGTATTGAATGGTTTGTATTTTTTAGATCACTTTTGGCTATTGTTTCTGTAATTGGAATATTTGCATCAATGGTTCCGATTTTAATGAAGTACAATCCGGCTTTTAATATGGCTTTGTTGTATGGGATTCTACAATTTATTCAAAAAGGAAGTCAGCATTTGTATCAATATTTAGGAACAAATTTTACGAATCTTCACAATTGGACTTTTGGAATTTATTTTTTGAATGCCAATTTCTTAGTTGGAATTCTGCTGGCGTGGTTTTTTTATAAAGCCGACGTTGCTCCAATGAAAACACCTTTTCAATTCGATTGGCGTGGCTGGATCATCATGCTTTTATTTTTTCTGATTATTCTGTTTTTATGTGCCGAAGGACAGACTAGAAATTGGCTGAGTGATCCAAAGATTGTTTTAGCTATAGGATTCTTATTTATAATGGCTGGGATTTATCTGTTGCACGTTCGTTTTACAACCGATCCTATTATAAATCCAGATGTTTATAGGCATAAAAACGTAGTTATTGGTGCTTTTTTGATGTTTTACATTGGGGTAATGAATGGAACCGGAAGTGTTGTAACCGGTTATATGACCAATGTTTTAGGTTTTGATCCAGTGCTTAACGCTTTAACGCATTTGGCAATATTATTTGGTTTATGTATTTCGATTCCGCTTTCGACTTATCTTTTGTATAAAAAGATTTATTTGGCAACGATTTGGGTAATCGGTTTCGCGTGTTATGGATTTTACCATATCATTTTGTTTTTCAGATTTTATCCAGGAATTGATTCTACTGATTTTTTTGTGCCTCTTGTTTTTAAAGGTATGGGAATTGGTTTTCTCTTTCCTGTTTCCTTGCTTTATATTTCAGAAGGTGTTCCGCCACCATTGAGTACATCACGTATGATGACAGGAATTATTTCACAAGCTGTTTTTGCATCTCTACTTGGAAGCGCAATTCTTGGAACTTTTATTTCGAATATGAATGTTCAGCATAAAACAGGTTTAAGCCAGCAATTGTCAGCGCTTAATAAATCAGCAGAAAATCAATTAGAAAGTTCCAAAAGAAATTTTATGTATATGGGATTATCTGATGCCGAGGCACAGAAAAAAGCAGAAAAAAGTCTTTCGAATCAAACTTCGCAGGCATCAATATTGTTGGCTTATAAAGATATTTATCTCGTAATGTCGGCGATATGTTTTTTTCCCATATTACTAATTCTGCTTTTCAAACTTTGGCGAAGACCACTAGGAAGAGTAGAAGTAGAGCCAATACCAATTTAATTTTAAACATTGAATACGATTATGACTGTAAAAAAAAATCGGTTTTTATTTGGTTTATGGAATAAAGAAAGTGGACTCAGCGGTATGCTCATTTTGCTTTTCATTATGCATTTTATTGCCATACCATTTTTTGGCAGTTATCCGCATTTTATGATTGTCCTAAACATTTTTTGGATGCTGTTTTTGTTTGCGGGTATCTTTTCGCTTTCCAAGCATACAAAACAAGCTTTCCTTATTTCAGTAATTCCAATTCTATTTGTTCTGATACAATGGATTGATTATTTTAATAGAAACATTATCATTTTGTTTGCTGATCTTGTTTTGTCGGTAGCTGTTATGGCACTTTTGATCATATTAGTTTTAAAAAAGGTTTTAGAGCCTGGGCCTGTCAACACCTATAGAATAATAGGTTCAATTGTGGTGTATATGCTAATGGTTCATTTTTGGTGTACGCTCTATTTGTTTCTTTTTAGACATATTGAGGGATCTTTCAATATTGCAGATTCACAGTTTGAAACCAACAGCGATCAGGCGAGTTTTATGTATTTCAGTTACATCACCATGACTTCTACAGGCTATGGTGAAATTGTGCCACTTCATCCTGTAGCGCGTTCTTTAGTTCAGATTGAAGTACTTACAGGAGTTTTGTATCCTGTAATTTTAATAGGAAGATTGGTTTCAGACGCTAATTTTTCTCGAGATAAACAAAAATAAATTTAACCAATCACATCTAAATCAAAATAAACATGAAAACATCTTATTCTAATAAACGCAAAGAACTGTTTGATACTATTTTACAGTTATTTTTTATATTTCTGATTGTCGGATTTTGTTTAAAATTATTATTGCCATTTTTTATGCCAATTCTTTGGGCGGTTATACTTGCCGTGGCATTTTACCCAATGTTTGATTTTTTGCAAAGAATCTTAAAAGGAAGAAAAACACTGGCTTCGATTATAATAACACTTGTGATTATTGCTGTAATGCTCGTGCCTGTTATTTATTCTTTAAAAGCGGCTATAGCCAATTTTTTAGAATTGAAAACTAGTTTTGAAGCTGGAACATTAAAAATAGCGCCTCCTGGGCAAAACATAAAAGAATGGCCAATAATTGGTAAGCCTCTTTATGAATTTTTACTTATGATGTCAACAGATATTGAGCAAGGCGTAGTAAAATATCAGGATCAGATTAAAGAGTTTTCGTCAAAAATTATGGGAAGTATTTTGAGTTCTGGCGCCGCATTTTTACAATTCATTTTATCAGTAATTATAGCTGGGGTTTTATTAGTTACCTCTGGAGGAAAGGCTTTTGCTATGAAATTTCTTAGAAAAATTGCAGGAAATAAAGCGGATGAAATTATGACAATTTCAGTATCAACAATTTTTCAAGTAGTCAAAGGTATTTTGGGCGTAGCAGTTATTCAAACTATTATTCAAGCGTTTGGATTATTTATGGCAGATATCCCTTATGCGGGAATCTTGACTTTGATTTGCCTTGTGTTTTCAATTCTGCAAATTGGGCCAATTATTATAAATATTGGGGTGATCGTTTATTTGTTTTCAACTGGAGACTCTGGTCATGCCATTTTCTGGACTATATTTTTCATCATCAGCGGATTGTCTGATAACGTTTTAAAACCACTTTTGTTAGGAAAAGGAGCTTTGGTGCCAATGCTTATTATTTTTCTTGGTGTTATTGGCGGATTTATAATGTCAGGATTTATTGGATTGTTTGTAGGGCCAATTGTCTTTTCGATTGGATATAAACTTTTTATTGCTTGGCTGGATGATAATTCGGCACCTGTTGAAGAAATTGAATCCGAGGATATTGTAGAGCCTACAATTTAAGTTTTGTTTTAAAAACGGCATAAAACAAATAATCCCATTCCTTATGAAATGGGATTATTTGTTTTCAATTACAATTTTTACTTATTCTTTATACAAAACAATAGTGGCCTTATAACCCGTTCCAACATTCCATTGGCTGGATTCAATAACAGCGCCTTTGTCGTCATAAACTTGGAATTCGGCAGTGTTTGGGGAAGCAGAACCTTCGTTTAGTGCTTCAAAATCAATTTTGTTGATCCCTGGAACAAGCGTTATTTTAAAACCTTGATATTCTCCTTTCATGCTTACTTCCGGCTCAATTACTTTATCATTCAAATACACTTTGATTTTATCGCCATCAACAAAGGCCGCATCGCGATAACGAATTGTCGAAGTAAAAGTCGACGTTTTAAAACTTCCTAAAAACTGATTTTGTCTGTAAAAAATCCCCGGAACATTTGCCTCTTGCTTATATAAATTGGTATTCTTGAAGAGTTCATTCGGATCAATTTTTGAAGGATCCGGTTTCTCGACAGGCGCTGGCGGATTCACTTTTGGAGCTTCTTCTGTTGGAGGAATAACCTCTTTCGTTTTCGGCGTTTTTGACGGAATCGGTTTGAATTTATTTTCCAATTCTTTTTGCGCATATCCTTGCATCGAAATGCAAAGGATAAAAATCAACAATAAAAAAGGGTTTCTATTTTTCAGTCTTATTAAATACATATAGTCTTAAAATTAAAATGTTTGTCTTTTAATTATAAAACATTTAATTTGAGTATTTATTGCCTTTGCAGAGAATTGAAACTAAAGAAAGACCCAACAGTGATTATTATGAGCTTCTTAAGAAAACTTAGAAGCTCATAATCTTAGCGCCTTAGCATTTTAAAACTTACATTTTAGTGATTATAAATTCACTTCGTCTGTTTATTTGATGCTGAGCTTCTGTACAAGGAACTCCATTTGAACAATTATTAAGAAGCTGTGTTTCACCGAAACCAATAGCGCTTTCTATGCGTTCTGGCGCGATTCCCTGTGAAATAATATAATCTCTGGTTGCTTTGGCCCTTCGGTCAGAAAGCTCAAGATTGTATTGGTCATCGGCTCTGGAATCGGTGTGAGATTCTATTTTTATGACTACAGAGTTGTATTGGTTCATTAATAAAACTACTTTGTTCAATTCAATTGCCGAATCATAGCGAATTTCGGATTTATCAAGATCAAAATATATGATTCCGATTTTGATTTTCAAAACTCCATTTTCGCGCAAAACAAGTCCTGCATTAAGTCCAATAGGAACTTCTGTAATTCCAGAGTTTTCGGGTGTTGTAACAATAACTGAATTACTGTTGAAATTGTCTTTAGAAACCTCGATTGTATAAGATGTAGCGCAATTTATATTTTCGCTGAATTCAAACTTTCCATCAATTTTAGAAACCGTTTCGTCTATTTTTGTGCCCGAATTATTTTTGAGCGTTACAATTGCGCCAGCAATTTTGTTGTTTGAAATGGCATCAAAAACATAACCTTCAATAGCTTGTGTGCAACTTCTTTCGAAAGAATAAATATCATCGTCGCCTTTTCCGGTTTTTCTGTTGGAACAAACAAAACCCTTGTTGGTATCTTCATTTACAATATAAGCAAAATCGTCTCGGTTGCTGTTTAAAGGGGCACCTAGATTAGTAGTAGTGCTAAAAATTCCGTTATCTAATCTGCTTTCAAAAACGTCGAGACCTCCCAATCCGAGAAATCCATCGGAAGCGAAATACAAAGCTTTGTCAGTTATATAAGGAAACATTTCGCGTCCGCTGGTGTTTACTTTTTCGCCTAAATTTTTCGGATTAGAATATTGATCTTCGCCTAAAATATCAACAGCAAAAATATCGCTAGAACCTATTGTTCCTGGCATATCAGAAACAAAATAAAGTTTTTTTCCGTCTTTGCTGACAGAAGGCTGTCCGACTGAGTAATTATCACTGTTAAAAGGCAATTCTTTTACATTTTCCCATTTTACAGTTCCGTTGCCGTTTTCTACCGCTTTCGCCGAATAAATTTTCAAATTATTGACACCTTTGCTGTCTCTTTTTAATTTTCCGTTATAATTATTTCGTGTAAAATAAATTGTTTTTTCATCTGGTGAAAAAGCAACGCAAGCTTCGTGATATTGTGTGGTGATTTCTTTTCCGAAACGCTCTTTGAATGTCACATTTGTTTGCGATTCACTAATTTTTCCGAGTTGCATATTTAAATAGGGTTGATCATTCCATCCGTATTTTGCAGTTTTGATATACGAAGAATCAGAAGTTGTTGAGTAAACCAAATCTCCTTTGTAAAACATTGGAGCAAAATCAGAATAAGCCGAATTGATTTCCAAATTTTCAAGGATAAACTGTGGTTTTATTTTTTTGATGTCTTCAAGCGTCACGGTTTTTAGGGAGAAATTCTGACCTCTGGAATCTGTTGATTTTTGTTTTTCAGAAAAGTTTTTCATCCATTTTTTTGCTAAATCATAATTTTGGATTCCTTGCAAAGACTGCGCATATCTGAAATAATATTCTGGTGAAACATCATTTGGATATTCAGACAAAAGTTTGCCATACCATTCGCTTGCCCTTTGCATTTGGGTATTGAAATAATGCGCATCTCCCATGCGCTGCAACATTTCTTTAGAAACATCTCCATTTTTTATCGACATTTCATAAGATTTTGCAGCATCGATGTAATGCATTTTATCAAACAGCGCATCAGCAACTTTGTTTTTTGTTTGCGCGCTGAGCAGTTGTATCGTCAGTAGTATCAGTATAGTAATTCTTTTTTTCATAAATCAAGTATTAAAAGAATCTAGGTGATTTTAAGCCATTTTTGCGTGATATCAATTCAAAGCGAAGCACAATTTCATGCGTTCCGCTATTGTAATTCTGCAACTCAGTTGTAGTATAATCATATGCATAACCCACCATAAATTGAGGAGCAATTTGTAAAGAAGCCAAAGCACTTACAGAATCTGATGTACGGTATGAAGCGCCAAGAGTAAAGACATTATTGAACATGAAATTGGCTGAGAAATCTGCAATTATTGGGGCTCCTGCGACATATTTAACCAAAACTGCTGGTTTGAATTTGGTATGAGCCGAAAGATCAAAAACAATTCCGCCAATGAGGTAAAGATGCATTCTTTCATTTACAAGATCATCGGCGATATCGTCGTAATTGTATCGTTCTTTAGTCAAGAAATTTGGAACAGCGATACCAATGTAATCTCTTTCGCCATGCCAGTACATCCCGGCGCCAACAACGGGAAGAAATTTGTTCGTAACATTTTCTCTAAATTCGACATCAGGATCTCTATGGCTTCCTTTTGTCCAATCAATATTAACTACTCGTCCGCCTCCTTTGATCCCAAAGGACAATTTATGCGTGTTACCAGATTTAATGGTATAAGAGAAGTTGGCATCAATATATTGTTCTTCTGAAGGGCCAATTTCTTCGTTAACTATAGATAAACCAAGTCCAACGTTTTTTGCAACTGGAGTGTCCAGTGTAAAAGATTGCGTTGTTGGGGCTCCGTCAAGACCAACCCATTGTGTTCTATAAAGTCCGTTTATAGTTAAATGCCCAAGAGAACCTGCATAAGCAGAATTTACCGTGAGTGTATTATACATATACTGAGTGTACTGCGGATCTTGTTGTGCAAATACTGCAGTGACAGAAAGCATCGTGACGATTGTGAAAATCTTTTTTATATTTTGAATCATAGCCAATTTTGTTTTGGTTATTCTTAATTATTTAATGTAAACCCAGCCTGAGATTTTTGGGGAACCATCACCAAGATCAAGGACGTAGAAGTAGGTTCCTTCTGGAAGTGTTTTTGCAGATCCATCAGCCTTTCCATCCCAAGTATTATCGTAGCCTTTTTTGAAGTATACGATATTTCCCCAGCGGTTGAAAACTTCCAGCTGATTGTCTGGGAATTGCGTAATACAATCAATATAGAAAGTATCATTTTGCCCATCATCATTTGGCGAGAATTCATTGTAAATTTTCAAACAATTTGGTTTTACAGTTGCGCTATCCTGATTGTTAGATGCATTAGTGTCTATTTGATCCAGTTTAACAAGATGAGCTGTATTTAGATAACTATTCACATCAACTACCTTAGCAGTAATGGTCAAAGTTTGTAAACTCCTTGCATTAATAATTGGAATTAACCAAGTTCCAGTTTTACCGTCATAGGTTCCTGATGAAACGGTATAGCTAGTAAGTTCATATCCCTTTGGAAGCAAGTCTTGAATTTCTACATTTGTTCCGGCTAAATTTCCAAGATTGTCTGCTGTAATGGTGAAAACTACACTCGAATACATTGGAACATCCGTTTTGTCAACCTCTTTTGTAATAGCAATATCTGTTGACGGAATGTTTATAAACTCAGAATCTTCATCATCTTCACTTTGATCTCCGTTATCATTATTTGGTTTACTATCAGGATCAAATTGGTTGCTGGCAGTGACTTGAGCAATATTTAAATAATCATAACTGTCAAGCCCATGCGGATTTACAACTGTAGCTTGGTACGTTAAAGTAATGCCTCCAACAGGGACAGTCAAATCAACCCATCGTATCGTATTGCTGCTAAAAACTCCACCTTGATTGATATTCGAAATGTTTTTAAATCCAAGCGGAATTAAATCTTCCACTGCAACACCTGTTGCTTGTGCAGGACCATCATTGCCTAATTGAAGAGTGAATGTTACGACTTCATCTACATTTGCATTTTTGTTATTGACGGTTTTTTCAAGGCTCAAATCGGCGATGTTGACATTGACTTGAACACTGTCGTAATCATCTTCTGTAGTTACTCCATTATTTGGCGTTGAATCAGGATCAGGTAGGTTGCTCGCAGTAACTTCAGCGATGTTTAAGTATTCATTTGCCTGACCAGATGGCGGATTTATAGTAGCATAAATATCTAAACTCTCATTATTACCACTTCTTACAATTCCCGTTTTCCATATTCCCGTAGCAAAATTGTAAACACCGCCAGTTGCTGAATTGGTTACATATTTGAATCCTTTTGGCAGTAAATCTTTGATTTCAACTCCAGATGCGTCGCCAGGGCCGTCATTCGTTACAGTTATATTAAATACTACTGAATCGCCAACATCGTAATTAGTATTGCCCGATAAAGTTGTTTTGCTGATTGATAAATCGGCCATTACAATTACTGGTGTTACAGAAATACTATCATAATCATCTTCTGTTGCGACACCGTTGCCGGGAGTGCTATCAGGATCACGCTGATCAGAAGTCATTATTTCAGCAGTATTTAGATATTCATCTGTTGCGCCAGTAGGAGTTTTTACAAAAACGTTGATGATCAACGTATGGCTGTTGCCAGGCAAAATAATACCCGGATTCCATTCGCCAGTTAAATGATTATAGTTTCCAGATGTCGAATTATGAAAGATATAATCATATCCTGCAGGCAAGACATCTTTTATTGTAATCCCTGTTGCAATGCTAGGGCCAGAGTTGCTTACTGTAATTGAGAAAGAAATCTGTGATCCCACCGCTGGAGTAAGAATATTATTGATTACACTTTTTTCTATAGAAAGATCAGCAACAGCGTTAATTGGTGTCAATATGGCTGTACTCATATCATCTTCTCCAGGAATACCATTATTTGGCGTTGAATCTGGATCTTTTTGATCGGAGCTGTAAACTTCGGCAGTGTTTTCATAATTACCTGTTCTGTTGATTCGTACAGTAACGAGTAACGATTCAGTAGTGCCATTCGGAATAGAATCAATATTCCAAATTCCAGAATTGCTTACATATTGTCCTTTTGTTGCACTGTAAACGATGTATTCGTATCCACTAGGAAGCAAGTCGCGAATTTGCACTCCAGTAGCATCTTGAGGACCGCTGTTGGTTGCCGTAATTTCAAAAGTAACAGTTGAACCAAATATAGGACTAAAATTGCCTCCAACGATTGTTTTAAGAACAGAAAGATCGGCCAATGCTTCATGTGGTGCTGTAGCTACTTCGGCATAGTCATTCTCTGTTGTAATTCCGTTATTTGGTGTCGAATTTGGATCTGGAAGATCGCTGGCAGTCACCTCAACGCTATTTAGGTAATTTCCTGTCGCGTTTACAGTCGCAATTAATTGTAAGGTCTGTGCATCGCCACTAAGCAATGAACCAATGTTCCATTTACCAGTAAGAGGGGTATATGTTCCTTTTGTGGCAGTAAAACCAGTGTAGGTATATCCAGAAGGCAGGAGGTCAGTAACCTCGACACCGTTTGCATTTTGCGGACCGTTATTTGTGAGAACGATTTCAAAAGTTACAGTGCTTCCGATTAGCGGTGTCGCATTGTTTACTCTTTTGGTTATAGATAAATCGGCTGACAATGCACGTGGCGTGATCGTAGCTGTAGCGTAATCATTTTCTGTGGCGACTCCGTTTCCTGGTGTAGAGTTAGGGTCAGGAAGTGCACTTGCGGTTACTTCAGCTATATTTTGATAATCTCCAGTTCCGTTTACAATTGCTGATAATTGTAAAACTTGCGTATCGCCATTTAGTAGAGAACCAACATTCCATTTTCCTGTTGTACTATTATAGGAACCTTTTGTTGTACTGTAACTGCTAAAAGTATATCCTGAAGGAAGTAAATCAGTAACTTCAACACCCGTCGTATTTTGCGGACCATTATTGGTAATAGTAATTTCGAAGATTATTGTAGAAGCAGCTAATGGTGTCGCATTGTTTACTGTTTTCGTTAAAGATAAATCAGCTGATTGAGGATTTGGAGCTGTTGTCGCTGTTGCGTAATCATCTTCAGAAGCAGCAGCGTTGTTTGGAGTTGAATCAGGATCTGGCAGATCGCTTGCAGTGATTTCAGCTATATTAGTGTAGTTGCCTGTTGCATTTACAATCGCCGTAAGCTGCATGGTTTCCGATTGTCCATTGATTAAATTGCCAACTGTCCACAATCCATTTGCAGGAGTGTACGTTCCAGTTGAAATTCTATAAGCGACAAAAGTGTATCCAGAAGGAAGCAGATCTGTAACTGTAACGCCCGTCGTATTTTGCGGGCCGTTATTGGTTACTACGACTTCAAAAGTTACCTCCGCACCAACTAATGGTGTTGTATTGCTAACCGACTTGGTTAAAGATAAATCGGCAGACTGTACAATAGGCGTTACGGTTGCAGTTGCATAATCATCTTCAGTTGTAACTGCATTATTTGGCGTCGAATCCGGATCGGGAAGGTCGCTTGCGCTGACTTCTGCAATATTTAAATAATCTCCAGTAAGATTTGCGTTTGCAGTAATTTGCAAAGTTTCTGAAGCACCATTAGGTAAATTTCCAATTGTCCACAACCCGGTTGTTGCGTTGTAAGTTCCGGTAGAAACTGTGAAGCTGCTGAACGTATATCCAGAAGGAAGAAGATCCGTAACTGTAACTCCCGTCGTATTTTGCGGGCCGTTATTGGTTATCACTACCTCAAAAGTAACAGGTGCACCAACTAATGGAGTTGCGTTGTTTACGGATTTAGTCAAAGATAAATCGGCAGACTGTACAATAGGCGTTACGGTTGCAGTTGCATAATCGTTTTCTGCAGGAACACCGTTGTTTGGAGTTGAATTAGGATCCAGAAGATCGGCCGCGGTAACTTCTGCTATGTTAGTATAATCCCCAGAAGGGTTTACAGTTGCATAAACTTGTAAAGTTTCCGAGTTTGCGGTTATCAAATTGCCTACAGTCCATAATCCTGTTATTGGATTATAGGTTCCTTTTGAAGTAGTAAATGATAAGAATGTATACCCAGAAGGCAATAGGTCTGTTATTTGAATACCAGTATTGTCATTTGGCCCATTGTTAGTCACTACAATTTGAAAAGCCACTGTTGCTCCGACTAAAGGTGTTGCATTATTAACCGTTTTGGTGATAGAAAGATCGGATGATTGCGGGACGGGACTTGTTGAAACCGACGCATAATCGTCTTCCGTAGTAACACCGTTATTTGGTGTTGAGTTGGGATCAGGAAGATCGGCAGCGGTAACTTCTGCCACGTTCAAATAATTTCCTGTTGCATTTACTGTCGCAAGGATTTCGAGAGTTTCTAAGTTGCCACTTATCAAATTTCCAATAGTCCATAAACCTGTTAAAGGGTTATATGTTCCTTTTGAATTATTAAATCCTACGAAAGTATATCCAGATGGAAGCAAATCAGTTACTTCAATACCTGTATTATCGTTAGGACCATTATTAGACAATATAATCTCAAAAGTGACTTGAGAACCTATAACTGGTGTAGGGTTATTTACAGTTTTAGTTAAAGATAAATCGGATGATTGTACAATTGGAGTGATAATTACCGATGCATAATCATTCTCTGTGGTATTTCCGTTATTAGGAGTTGAATTCGGATCCGGAAGATCAGCAGCTGTCACCTCGGCTATATTAAGATAATCTCCAGTATTATTTACTGTAGCCACGATTTGCAAAGTCTCGGAATTACCATTTAATAAACTTCCTATAATCCATACTCCAGTAGTTGGATCGTAGGTTCCGGTAGTAACGGTAAAACCAACGTGCGAATAGCCAGAAGGCAATAAATCGGTAACTTGAATTCCGGTATTGTCTTGTGGGCCATTATTGGTAACAATGATTTGAAAAGTTACCACAGAGCCAATCACAGGTGCAGGATTGCTTACCGTTTTGGTTATTGATAAATCTGATGATCGAGGGATAGGAGTTGTGGTTGCAGTTCCGTAATCGTCTTCTGTTGGAACGCCATTATTTGGTGTAGAATCTGGATCAAAGACACTGCTATTTGTAATTTCGGCAATATTCGTGTAATCGCCAGAAGGATTTACGGTTGCATTGATTTGCAGGGTTTCAGATTCAGTATTTTCTAAGATGTCTAATGACCATATACCAGTAACAGGATCATAAGTTCCACTTGTCGAATTGAAATTTAAAAAAGTATATCCAGAAGGCAGAAGATCTCTTACTCGAACTTGTGCAGCATCCTGCGGTCCACTGTTTGTAGTTATAATTTGAAAAGTAACTAGCGAACCAACTAATGGCGTCGAATTACTAACCGTTTTTGTTAATGATAAATCAGCAGCAGGTTGAACAGGAGTAAGAATGACACTGTCTTCATCATCTTCACTCTGGTCTCCGTCATCATTATTTGGTGTACTGTCCGGATCAGGAAGACTGCTGGCAATGACTTCAGTAGTATTTTTATAATCACCAGTTGGGAGTACTTTTGCATCTATAATAAGAGATTCTGAAGCACTACTATCAATTGTAGCAACATTCCAAATTCCAGTAGTAAAATCATAGAGCCCATCTGTAGAACTATAATTTACAAACTCGTAGCCAGAAGGCAAAATATCTCGCACCAATACTCCAGTTGTACTATTTGGTCCTTTGTTTGTAATAATAAGTCTAAAAGAGACTTGAGAGCCAATTACGGGACTTGTGTTGCCAGCAACTATTTCTTTCGTTAGTTCAAGATCTGCTGTTGGTCCTATAAAGGTTAGGGGAGCATTGGCTTCGTCATCTTCGCTTTGATCTCCATCATCATTATTTGGCGTACTATCGGGATCTGGAAGATCACTAGCTGTAACTTGAGCAATGTTTATGTAGGTTCCTGAAGGGTTAACGGTAGCTCTAAAGGTTAAATCTATTGATGCGCCATTTGCGACAGCTAAGTTCTGCCATGTAAGACTGCCATCAGCAACATTATAAAAACCACTATGCGATACTGAACCTGGAATTATGGCAAATCCTTCCGGAATGATGTCTCTTACAGCTACACCTGTTGCATTTCCTGGGCCATTATTTAAAAGATGTAATGTAAATGAAACTTGATCTCCGGCAGCGGCAGAAGTTGGCGAAACGGCTTTAGTAAGTTCTAAATCGGCTAATTTTAAATTGACAGTTGCACTGCTCATATCATCTTCGGGAAGTCCATTTCCGGGTGTACTATCAGGATCAAACTGATGTGAAGTTTGTATTTCGGCAACATTCACATAATTTGCTGCAGAAGCTACATTTACTTTCGCAGTAACTTGAAGGGAGATGGTATTTCCATTATTCAAATTTCCGACGTTCCATATTCCAGTAGTGTTGTTGTACTTTCCTCCTCCATTATCACTTACATAAGTGTATCCAGAAGGCAAATGATCTGAAACTGTAATGCCAGTAGCGTTATTTGGCCCACTGTTGGTAACCGAAATTGTAAATGTTACGTTGTCATTTATACTAACGCTAGTAGGTGATACGGTTTTGCGCAGTGATAAATCGGCAACATCAAGTACTACTGTTGCATCATCTTGATCATCTTCGGCAGGATTTTGATTATTTGGTGTACTGTCTGGATCGTATTGATCTGAGGCAATAACTTCTGCTATATTCGTGTAAGAACCACCAGTTAAAATAGTAGCTTTAAATGACAAATGTAAAATACTTCCACTTGGAATCGTAATGCCGCTCCAAGTTATCGTATTGTCGCCAACATTATATATTCCGCCCGAGTTTACAGAGCCTGGCACGAGCTCAAATCCAGCTGGAATATGATCTCGTATTGCTACATTGGTAGCGGTAACTGAACCTCCTAATGCATTATTGTTGAAAACATTTATGTTAAAAGTAACTTCATCACCAACACTTCCTGTAGTAGGCGTTACCGTTTTTGTCAATTCGAGATCAGCAACAGCTAATATCGTAAGGGTCATAGTGTCTGTTGAAACGGCACAATTTCCATTGGTTACATTCCATTGAAGTGTATAAATACCAGGAATCGTTCCGGTAACAGCAGTTGTAGGACTTGTCGGGTTGGTAAAGGCAATTGTACTTGGACCTCCTGTTTGCGTCCAAGTGGCTGTTCCAATAGTCGGCGCAACTGCATTCAGGTTAATAGGAGAGAATTGAGGAACAATTTGATTTGGTCCCGCATCTGCAAGTGATGGATTTTGATAAATTGTCACCAAAACGGTGTCTTCAGAAATACAGCTAGTTGAAGCAGTTGTAGTAACGGTCCATTTAAATTCGTAAGTACCAGGAATTAATCCGAGCATTAAGGAATTTTCATTATTTAGAGATGCAATACCTGCTGTATTTGGACCAGAAACTTGTGTCCATGTTCCTACGCCCGATGTCACTGCTACAGCATCCATTGTTGCACTAGTTGCGTTACAGAGCTCTTGATCAGGCCCGGCATCGGCAATGGATGGTGGCACGTCATTAAATGTTATTTCAACATCATCTGAAGTAGGAGCGCATGATGATGGACTAGTAAAGGGACCATTAGTAACTGTCCATGTCAAAGTGTATGTTCCTAAAGCACTAATATTGGATAAAGTTGTAACTGGACTATTTGGATTATCAATTACGGCATTTCCTCCAGGAGGTTGAGATGCAAATGTCCAAGTTCCAATACCAACTGCGGGTGGTACTGCAGCTGTTTTGTAAGTTGTCTGACAAGCTACCGTATCATCTGGCCCCGCATTTGCTGGGCTTGGCGGAGCATTCATTTCTATTCGGACTATGTCAGAAAGTGTTCGGCAATTGTTGCTTTCAAAAACCCATTCTAAAATATAAAGCCCCGGAACAGTCAGATTCGAAACCGTCGTCAAAGGTGCTGACGGCGTATCAATATTAGCAACACTTCCTGTAGGTTGATATACAAAACGCCATGTAGCGCTAGAAACATCAGGAGGAGGGACATTTCCGCTCATTGTTGTGACACCCCCAACATCACTAATACATAAAGTTTGATCTGGCCCAGCATTTGGATCAATACTTGCTCCGTTGTAGATTGTAACATTTACAGAATCAGATGTTCCAACACAAGAACTACCATCTGGAAATGTTGTAGCAATTGTTGTAAACGTAAAAACATAATCATTTCCGGGTACGACAGTTGCATTCGCAATATAACTGTTTGGAGGTGATTGTGTAATAACAACATCTCCTGCATTTCCTGTTGTACTCGTAAGTGTCCATGTTCCTTTTGAATTTTCACTTGCGATAAGTTGCACGCTGGTCACATCACAAAATGTTTGATCTGGGCCGGCATTAGCAGCGGGATCAACTACTACGACCATATCGTCGAAACTGCCTGAACACAAAAAGATACTTTTCGCAGTTATAGTCCATCTAAAAGTATAGGTACCTGCAATAAGCCCATTTATAACGGTATTTGGATTGGATGGATCAACAATTGTTGGCTGATTTGGAGATCCTGTCAAGACTGACCATTGGCCTAATTCAAAGAAGCTATCATAAGAATTTCCTGCCATTGTAACACTGCTATTGTTGCAGATGTTTTGATCTGGACCTGCTGATGCGGAATGAGGAGGAATTCCAATTGTCAAATTAATGTCATCAAAAGCCTGACCACAAATATTTGCATCAACTGTCCATCTAAATATGTAATAACCACTGTAATTAAAGGTAAAAACAGCATTAGGGTCATGAATGTCACTAATTGTATAATTTCCAACACCCGAAATTCGAGTCCAGGTTCCTGTTGATCCCGCACTTTGCGTTGCTGCCATTGTGATGGTGGTACCGCAAATTTCCTGATCTGGACCGGCATCTGCAGAAGGTGGAGTTTCTGCTACAGTTACTGAGACGCTACTTACGCTAGGAATGCAGTTTCTAAGTCTGCTTACAATTGTCCATGTAAATACGTAGGTGCCATTTCCGGGAACTGTTACGGCTGTATTAGGGTCATTTTCATTGACAATGATAACACCAGTAGATGGTTGCACTGTCCAGGTTCCAAATTCAACAGGTGTTGTAGTATTTGCACTAAGATTAAAAGTTGTTGTTCCTGAAGAATAACAGGTATCTGGTCCTGCGTCTGATTGTGTTGGAGCTAGTAGGTTGTTGGTAAATATGGTAACATTATCAGAAACAGCTGAACCACAAGAAGGACCAGGATGTGTATAAGAAACCGTCCATTGTAATTCATAAGATGAATTTGTAGTTTGGAAACCTGTAGCAATAGCATTAGGATCATTAACATTAGAAAATGTAATTGTGTCGGGACCCGAAACCTGACTCCACGTCCCAATTTCACCTGAATCTGGTTGTACAGCAGTTAGTGGAACCTGTGAATTTGTACAGACTACTTGATCTTGTCCTGCATCAACGTTGGTTATAGAACTATCAGAAACATAAACAGTAACCGTCGCCACAGAAAAACCGCACGTAGCACCGCCACCTTTTGTAATATATTGAAAGACATAGGTACCTGAAATTAGTCCGCTTACTTGCGTGTCAACAGCAAAATTATCTGCAATTACAGCTGTATTCGGGCCACTGAGTTGGCTCCAAAAATGCAATCCATCATCAGTAGTTACGCCCGAAAGAATAGTTGTGGTGTCGCCGCAGGGCAAACTGACATCGGTTCCGGCATTTGAAGGCGTAGGATCTCCAGAAACTAAAATATTTAATGTGTCAAAACCATAATCGCATTCAACGGTTAATGCTCCCGTTTGTTTTCTGATAAATTCAACTGTATAATCTCCCGCAGCAGTTAGTGTTAAAGTCAGTGAATTCCCAACATCTTGTAAAGCAGTAGGAAAAGGACCTAAAGGTGATAGCGCTGGCCCGCTAACAATTCGGTATTGATTTGATCCTGTTCCTGTAACAGTAAGCGGAATCGTAAAAACAGTTGCATTACAGCTTCCTACAATGTCATTTCCATTGTTTGCCACAATAGTTCTGGTTGGGCCATTGTATTGTACTATATAATCTTTGGTAAAAATACAGCCAGTGTTATTATTTGTAAGTGTATAACGGAATCGGTATGGGCTTCCTGCTGACGAAATATTAGTTACTAATGTAGTTGGATTAGTAGGCGAAACAATTATAGCTCCAGGATCTCCTTCAATTTGTGACCAAGCAACAGTTTCACCTGCATACAAAGGTGTTTGTGCAACAAGGGTTACTTGATTTATTGTATTGTCACAAAAGAAAATATTTTCATCACCACCAGGCAATTGTGTTACATCTTGTGTTGCTGGCGGTACAGTTATTACTACTAAATCATTCCCAGATGCACACGATCCGGTAACGGTCCATCTAAAGGTATAAGTTCCTTCTGTTAAATTTGAAATGCTTGTATTATTTGAATTTGGACTCCCTATTGTTGGAGTGTTTGGGCCTGAAACAAATGTCCACTGACCATTTTGGCCATTAAGTCCGCAACCGCCATAAGATCCAACAAGATTTGTTGACTGTGTAGTAGTATAACAATTGCTTAGAGTTTGATCTGGTCCTGCTGTTACCGGTTTAAATCCTCCATAATTTGTTACTGTAATTTGAGACGTAGTTCTGCAGCGTTGTCCTGGGGCAAATTCTGGTCCTTCAATAACCCATTGCAGTGTTGAAACGCCACAACTAGTTGCAGGTAAAGTTATGGTTGAGGTAGCTAAATTTGGAAAATTAATTACAACCCCAGCATTATTTGCGCCCACTATTTCCCAATAACCTGTTTCTCCTGTGTTTTGAGGAGAATTTCCAATAATTGCTAATGTACCATCACTACTAGGACAACTTGCGATATTGCCTCCTGCATTAGCTTTTGTTATTGGCTTAACATTGACAACTTTATCTTGATAAGACAAAATTCCGTCACCACACGTGGCACTATATCTAAAAGTATAAGTGTTTCCTCCGGTATACCCAGAGATTGTTGTTGTAGAACTAGTAGGAGAGTTGATAACAACTGCAGGACCAGATATTTGTGTCCATTTTACTGTGCCAATAATTGGTGCTGGATTGTTTCCGGTTAAGACTAGAGCGTCAGTTTCGCAAATAGTTACGTTCAGCACTCCTGCATTTACGGTACAGTTCTGAGCATTTAAATTTACAGTAGTTAGAACTAGCAAAATTATTGCTAGATATAGTTTTCTTGAAAAATTGGTAAACGCAGAAAAAAAGTAAAATTGTGCCATAAGCAATCTAGATCTGGAAGGCAGAATGAAATACTAAACAACTACCTTAAATTAATAATTACGTTGTGTATAATTTGCAGGTTTTGTGATCGACTCTAGGGGGCGAGGAATCCAAAGTTAAGAAAAGTAAAATTCTATAAAGTCTTTTTTAGTGTTTCAAATTATAAAATGAAACGATAAATTAGATATTGCAACATTAAGATTATCGGGTTATAACGACTGTTAAAACGAAGGGATCAATAGAGCGAACCGTTCGTGAATGCCTTATTTTCTTTAAGAAAAAAATAACAGAACCAGATTCAATTCTAATGTTATTTTAATGTAGCGCTGAAAATTTCGTCCTAAATTGCGCCCTTTTAAGAGCAGGGAAATGTTAAGCAGAATTAAAAATAGTATCTTTTGTAAATGCGTTCACGCGTTACTAATTGGGTATTTTTTAATGAACAGTATTAATATGTCTGGAACTTTTGCACGAATTGTCAATACAAATATAGAGCAGGATTCTGTAAAAGGAATGACATGCAATTTCTTGAAAAAAATCTTTAAATGTGACGGAATCCCTGAAGAGTTGGATGATTATGAGAACAAGGAAACCAAAACAACAAAATTGGCAAAGGGAATTCCTCTATTCGAATATATTATTCCTTTAGATTCATCAATGGCTAATCTGTATTTTCAGATTAAGGCCAAAAGAAAAAACTATATCAATAATCCAATTTTTTCTTTTGGATTTTATGGCAAAATTCATTTGCGCCCCCCTCAAAATATTGCTTAATTATTAATTTTTCAAATGTAAAAGTATGTGTTAAATCCATAGCGCAATTTTTACCGTATATTTGTAATTATCTGTTAATGCAATATTTATATATAAATTCATGACACCTTTTAAACGTTTTTACAATTTACTCACGCTCGATAAGCGCGATGTATACCAAATTATATTTTATGCGGCATTTGCCGGTTTAGTAAACCTTTCGCTTCCTTTGGGAATTCAGGCGATTATTAATTTTATTCAAAGCGGACAGATCAGCGTTTCTTGGATCGTGCTTGTAATTCTTGTTACTATTGGAGTTGGTTTTGGTGGTGTTTTGACCATCTTGCAACTGCGAATTGTAGAGAATCTGCAACAGCGAATTTTTGTCCGATCTTCATTTGAATTTGCATACAGAATGCCTTTGATTAAGTTCAAAGAAATGTATTCAGAGTATGCGCCTGAAAAAGCAAACCGATTTTTCGACACTTTGATGGTTCAAAAAGGAACTGCAAAATTACTACTGGATTTTTGCACAGCCTTTTTGCAAGTTGGACTTGGGATTATATTATTAGTCTTGTATCATTCCTTTTTTATGGTAATTGGACTTTTGTTCATTGCTATTTTATATATTATTTTTAAGTTTTCTTATCATGACGGACTTGAAACAAGTCTTAACGAATCAAAATTCAAATATAAAGTTGCGGCTTGGATTCAAGAAATTGCACGTAATCGCGATAGTTTCCGAAAAAAAGGAGGTTTTGAATATGCATTGAAACGAAACGACGGCTATGTAACACAATATGTAAATTACCGTGAAAAGCACTTTCAGGTAATGAAAAAACAATATATTCAGCTTACTATTTTTAAGATTATTGTTACAGCTGCCTTATTGTCTATTGGTGGTTTTCTGGTAATTCACCATCAAATGAACATTGGGCAGTTTGTGGCAGCTGAAATTGTTATCGTATTGCTGATCAACTCGGTAGAGAAAATTATTTTCGGACTAGAATCTTTTTATGATGTATTGACATCTGTAGAAAAAATTGGTCAAGTAACTGATATGGAAACTTCTTGTATTCCAGAAAAATCTGCAATTAATAAAGGAGGAATTACAATCGAGACCGAAAGTGTTGCTTATAATTATCCCGATCATAACAAAAAATCACTTAAAAACATTAATCTGAAAATCAATCAAAGTGAAAAAATCATTTTGAGAGGAACAAACGGTGCAGGAAAAAGTACATTGTTGCGATTGCTTGCCGGTTTGCTTGAACCTGAAAGTGGAGCTGTTTATGTTACGGACACTTTTATGAACCGTCTTGACGAAGATAGTTACAGAGCGCAAGCAGGAACATATTTGCAAGGAGATACACTTTTTGCAGGCACAATTAGAGAAAATATTCTTTTTGGAAATGAAGAATTAAATAGTGATGATTTAAAATGGGCTTTAGACAGTGTTGGTTTGACCCCAGATATTAAAACATTTCCTAACGGTTTGGAGCATCAAGTGCATCCGGGTGGTCATGAACTTTCGGCTTCAGATATCCAGAAAATATTGCTTGCGCGAAGCATCGTTCACAAACCTAATATTTTATTCCTTGAAGATCCTGTTGATAAAATGGACGAATTGACATCAGGGAAAATTGTTGATTTTTTACTTTCTGAAGAAAATGACTGGACGGTAATCGTAACTTCTAAAAATGATATTTGGAAGAATAAATGCGATCGTATGATAACCATTGACGACGGAAAAATTATTAACGACATAAAGCTATAATCATGCTCAATATATCAAAAGATAATAATATACTTATAACTCCGGGAAAATACACGTCAATAACAAGCGTTGCCCGAAGACCACATTACAAAATTTTAAACAGAGTCATTATCGGATTTTTATTGTTTGGTGTTTGCTGTCTTTTTCTTCCTTGGACACAAAATATCTCAGGAAGCGGTTCGGTTACTACCTTAAAACCTGACCAAAGACCACAAACAGTTCACAATGCTATTGCAGGTCGAATCGAAAAATGGTACGTGCAAGAAGGTGATTATGTGAAAAAAGGCGATACAATTGTTTTTATTTCTGAGGTAAAAGAAGATTACTTGGATCCAAATCTTGTTGGTAATACAAAACAGCAGGTTGATGCTAAAAAAATGGCAGTAGAATCGTATGGCGACAAAGTAAATTCTCTTGAAGTTCAAGCAAAATCGCTTAATACAGAAAGAGAATTGAAATTGCAACAAGCGCAAAACAAAATACGACAATCGCAATTGAAAATCAAAAGCGACAGTATGGATCTTGAAGCGGTAAAAACACAGTTGAGAATTGCTAAAACACAATTTGACCGTTCCACTGCTTTAAATAAAGAAGGCTTAAAACCACTTACAGATGTAGAGCAAAAAAGGCTAAAACTTCAGGAGTCTGAGGCTTATATCATTACACAACAAAACAAACTTTTAAGCAGCAAAAACGAATTAATAAACGCAAGAGTTGAAATTAACCGAATTACTGCAGAATATGCTGAGAAAATTTCGAAATCAAGAAGCGACAAATTCACTGCTTTAAGCACGCAATATGACACAGAAGCTCAAGTAAATAAGCTGGAAAATCAATATACAAATTACCGACTTAGAAACGGACTATATTATATTACAGCACCACAAAGTGGCTATGTAAACCGCGCTTTACTGGCAGGTCTTGGAGAAACCATTAAAGAAGGAACTCCAATTGTAAGCATTATGCCGTCAAGTTATGATATTGCTGTCGAAACCTATGTTGAGCCAATAGACCTTCCATTAGTACATCGTGGTGCAAAAGTTAGAGTTTGGTTTGACGGATGGCCAAGAATAGTATTTTCTGGATGGCCAGGTTTATCATACGGAACTTACGGTGGAAGAATTGTAGCAATTGAAAATTTTATTAGTGCCAATGGAAAATACAGAGTGCTTATTTCTCCAGATGGTCCAGACAACAAATGGCCTAAGGAGTTAAGTATTGGAGCAGGAGCGCAGAGCATAGCTTTGCTTGAAACGGTTTCCGTATGGTATGAAATATGGCGAAATCTTAATGGTTTTCCGCCAAATTATTATAAGTCAGATGTAAAAGAGACAAAATATGAAAAGGAGAAAAAATAAATTGAAGCACGTTGTAAAACTGCTTGCTCTTTTGTTTTTATTCGGTTTTTCGGTTTCGTACGGTCAGGATTTTAATAAAGAGGAATTAAGTTACAGCGAGTTTTTAGGATATGTTAAAAAGTATCATCCGTTGGTAAAACAAGCCAATCTTGAAATCAGCAATGCACAAGCGACGCTGATGATGGCGCGTGGAGGATTTGATCCAAAAATTGAGGTAGATTACAGCAAAAAAGAGTTTAAAGGAACCGAATATTACTCTTTGTTAAACAGCAGTTTCAAAATTCCGACTTGGTACGGAATTGAAATAAAAGCAGGTTTTGATGATACTGACGGGCAATATTATAATCCGCAGAATAAAACTCCGGAGGCAGGTTTGACTTCTCTGGGTGTAAATGTGGCTTTAGGGCAAGGAATGTTCATTAATCAAAGAATGGCTGATGTTAGAGAAGGAAAATTGCAATTAAAATTAAGCGATGCACAACGAAAATTAAAAGCAATCGAAGTGCTGTACAAAGCGAGCGAAGCTTATTTTGAATGGAGAAAAAGCTATAACGAAGCTGCGCTATACAATCGATATTTAGGTTTTGCAAGCAAACGTTTTGAAGGTGTAAAAAAGTTGATCGAATTAGGCGATGCGCCGTCAATTGATAGTGTTGAAGCCGGAATTACAGTACGAAACAGACAATTAAATGTCGAAAACGGAAATTTAAAATTAGCTAAAGCCAAATTATATTTATCTAATTATTTGTGGATTGAAAACGTTCCGGTTGAATTGGAAGATAACGTAAAACCAGAAGAAAATTTGATTCAAACATTGGAAACAACATTGAAAACTGATGAAATGATGGTGAGTGTTGAAAGTTTGGAATTGCATCCAAAACTTCAGGCTTTGGAAACCAAGATGGGTATGTTGGAAATCAACAGAAAGTTAAAAGCAAATTCACTGCTTCCTAAGTTGAATGTTGGTTATAATTATATTTCTGAACCTTCTTATTGGAATTCTTTCAATGCTGATGATTACAAGTTTAATGTCGATTTCAGCATTCCGATTTTTTTGAGAAAGGAAAGAGGAAGCCTTAAACTGGCAAAATTTAAAATCCAAGACATTCAGTTTGATATTGAACAACAAAGACTGGAACTTAAAAATAAAATCAAAGCGCAGCAAACTGAAATTGCATCCTTAAAAAGACAAAAAAAGGTAATTGATAATTTAGTAAAAGATTATATTACGATGCTGAATTCTGAGGAAAAACTGTTTTCATTTGGTGAAAGCTCCATTTTTCTTATTAATTCGAGAGAAAATAATTTGGTGAGTGCAAAACTATCTCAAATTAGTATTGAGAATCAATTTTACATTTCAAACGCCGAATTGTATAAAATCCTTGCAAATCCTGATTAAGCGATCACTTTAATTTTAGTTATTTAAAAAGAAACAGCAGCAAAATATTTTGCTGCTGTTTTGATTTATAGAAGTTTAAACTTAAGTAATTAAATACCTCCATATCGTATTGTCGAGCCTAAAATGAGCATTGTTACTGCAATTGTGGTTACAGAAATAATAATCACAGCCATTTTTCGAATATTGGTTTCATTGAGATTAGGAAGCACGAAAAATTGTGCACAAATGGCACAAATAAAAGTTAGGAACAGTAATATCAATTTGAAGGAAACCACTTTTTCAATTCCGCTCTTAAAACTAAACCAGGTTTCAAAGGTTGCTCCAAAATCATACGCCATGCAAATACCGGTAATAATGAGTAAAACAAGCGATGACATTCCGAGCGTTTCATACTTCTTTTCAAAATTTAAAATAATCTGCGGATCTTTTTTCTTTAAAGCTGTCGGAAGATAACAAATAGCCAAAAGCAAATGGCCTCCAACCCAAACAGCAGCAGCTAAAAGATGAAGAATTAATACGATGTGATGTAGTGTCATAATACAAGGGGTTAAGTTTATCAATTGAATGAAAGATGATAAATTGTATTAATTATTCTCTAAAAATAACTTTTATTTTTGAGGTCGAAAAGTTTTTATGCCGGATTTCTCTGTCCGAATCGTCTAATTTATAAAGTGTTGAAACATTATTTACAAAGTGTTGGACAAAATAATTACCTTCAAAATTTTGAGTTTCGAGATAGGCAATCATTTTTGCAAAAGCAGCTTCACTAATTAATCCAGAGTGAAAAGTAGTCCTGATTTCAAACGGTACAACAGCATTTTTTAATAACGAAAAACTTTCCTCAAACTCCGAAAATAATTGAGATTTCGTTAAACTCTCAAATGTTTCGGGAAGACTTTTAAAATCCAATGCCACATAATCAATTAGTTTTTCCTGAAGTAATTTTTGCAGAACCAAAGGATGTGAACCATTGGTATCTATTTTTACAATGAATCCCAAAGCTTTAATTTCCTTTATAAACGGAATAATATTTTTGTGCATAGTGCATTCGCCACCGCTGAGAACAACACCGTCCAATAATCCTTTTCTGGAGCGAAGAAAAGTTAGAACAGTATCAAAATCTATTTTTCCTTTTCCGAGGACAATGTCAGGATTATAGCAGTAAAGGCATCTCATATTACAGCCCGCAAACCAAATGATGCAGGCTGTTTTATCAGGATAATCTAATAAAGTAAATGGAGTAATGCTGTAAACTGCTTTAGTAGATAACAGCTTCCTCAAAATGGGTACGTTGCTGGTGTTCACCTTTTTTTCCGATATTAAAACTTTCTACAGGTCTGTGGTAGCCCATTACTCGTGTATAAACCAAACATTTGCTTCTTTTAGTTTGGTTTTCTTCTAAAATTTTATGCGTTTTTGTTTTCATAAGCGAGGTTTTTTTGATTGTTTTCATTAAGTAAAATTTCATCACATTTAGGACAATATTCGTGTTCTCCGTTTAGATAACCGTGAACAGGGCAAATACTAAAAATAGGTGTTACCGTTATGTAAGGCAGTTTAAAGTTCGTCAGTACTTTTTTTACAAAGTTCTTGCAGGCTTCCGGACTGCTTATTTTTTCTCTCATATAAAGATGCAGCACCGTTCCGCCGGTATATTTGCATTGGAGTTCATCCTGAAGTAATAAAGCTTCAAAGGGATCATCAGTATGATCAACAGGAATCTGAGAACTGTTGGTATAATAAATGTTTTCGTTTTGTCCGGCTTGCAAAATTTCGGGGAAGCGTTTTTTATCTTCTTTTGCAAATCGGTAAGTTGTGCCTTCAGCGGGAGTGGCTTCCAAATTGTATAAATTTCCAGTTTCTTCCTGAAATTCCTTCATTCTTAATCGGATGTGATCTAGAATTTCTGTAGCAAAACTAATTCCCGAAGCGTCGGTAATATTTTGTTTTCCTTGGGTAAAATTAATCACCATTTCGTTCATTCCGTTTACACCAATGGTAGAGAAGTGGTTTCTAAAATGTTCCAAATAGCGCTTCGTATAAGGATAAAGTCCCTGATCGTACATTCTCTGAATAAAAACTCTTTTTTTCTCCAATGTTGATTTTGCAATTTTAAGAAGTTCATCCAAATGCATGAATAAGTTGATGATGTTTCCGTGGTGCAAATAGCCTAAACGAGCCATATTTATGGTAACAACGCCGATACTTCCGGTCATTTCGGCACTTCCAAAAAGACCATTTCCTCGTTTCAGTAATTCTCTTAAATCCAGTTGCAATCTGCAGCACATACTTCGTACGGCATTTGGTTTGTAAGCATCGGGATTTTCAACTTTATTTCCATTTTCATCCAAAGTATACTGACTTCCGATAAAATTCTGAAAATACGACGAACCTATTTTTGCAGTATTTTCGAATAATAGATCAACATTTTCGGCTTCCCAGTCAAACTCTTCTGTAATGTTTACTGTCGGAATCGGGAACGTAAAAGGTTGGCCGTTTGCATCGCCTTCCGTCATAATGGTATAATAAGCCTTATTGATGAGATTCATTTCTTGCTGAAAGTCGGCGTATTTTAAGTTGGTCAGTTTTTCAACGCCTCTTTTTTTAGCTTCAATTTGTAAGGCTTCATTTTCGGTATTTAAAAACAAATGCTCATTATTTCTAGTCGGAATTTGCTCTTTCAAATCTTCAGGAACATTCCAATCTAGTGTAATATTGGTAAACGGAGATTGTCCCCAGCGCGCAGGCACATTCAAATTATAGACAAAACTTCTGATTGCTTTCAGAATTTCATCATAACTAATCTGATCTTTAAAAACATAAGGGGCAAGATAAGTATCAAAAGAGCTGAAGGCCTGAGCGCCCGCCCATTCGCTTTGAAGAATACCCAGAAAGTTAGCCATTTGCCCAAGTGCTTCTCTAAAATGAGAAGGAGGTCTGCTCTCGACACGTCCGCGTACGCCATTAAACCCTTCATTTAATAGAACGCGAAGGCTCCAACCGGCGCAGTAGCCTGTCAAACAGTCGAGATCGTGAATGTGTATGTCACCATTACGATGCGCAGCACCTTCTTCTTTAGTATAAATTTTATCCAACCAGTAATTGGCAATTATCTTGCCTGCAGTATTGCTTACCAATCCTGCATTAGAATAAGAGATATTTGCGTTGGCATTGATTCGCCAGTCTGATTGGTTGATATATTCTTCAACAGTTTGAGTACTGTCTACATAAGTGGTGTCATCGTTTAAACCATCAACATGTTCGCGTTGTAATTTTCGGGTATGGCGGTAAATGATAAAAGAACGCATGGTTTTGAAATAACCGTTCTCAAAGAGCACTCTTTCAATCAAATCCTGAATTTCTTCTACAGGCCATGAATACTTCACATCAAGACTAGAAAGGACAGTTTTATAAATTCTTTTATCATAAGGAAGATTTACACTTTGAAAAGCCTTTTGAATGGCATCCTGAATTTTGTAAGCTTCAAAAGGTTTGTAATCTCCATTGCGTTTGATGACATATTTTTCCATGATTTCATTTGTTATAAGACTTTTTCAAAGTTTTTTTCGAGGCTGATGGCTTTTGGAAATAAAATATTGTTTTCCATATGGATGTGTTTGTAAAGATTTTTTTCAAATTCATCAAGCATTCCATAGGTTACTTTATAAGTGGTGCAGGCATCAGCTGGTGGCGTATATTTATTAGATAAAGCCGCTATTTTTTTAAAGCGATTACCTTCAGTATTATGTTCTTCTTTCAGTAGAATAATTTGATTTTCAACAGATCCAAAAGGCGGTGTTTCAAGATTTAACCCTTTACTGTAAGCCCTTTTCATTTGTATCATGAAAGGAAACAAGGTTCGTTCTTCTTTTTCCATATGAAAATCCAAATCCGAAACAGAATCGATAAACAGTGTTTTTATTTCAAATAATTCTGGATGAAGATGACCATGAACGGCGCATAATTTATTTAAATATTCCTCCAAGACCGGAGCTTTCTCTTTGATGTATTTATGATGTATTTTTATTATATAATCGGTCAACAAATCTATCGGCCAGGATTTGTAATCGAAAGACTGGTTTTGTGCATTGTTTTTTGCAATTTCAATATGATGAATAAGAAGATTTTCCTCGATATCACGTTTTTTGCAGACTTCTTCGATCGTACGATACCCTTTGCAACAAAAATCAATATGGTATTTTGTAAATATTACTGCAGTTCTGAAATCATCTGCTACAATTTCTCCAATGGTAGTTTTACTAGTTATTTTCATTTTGGTAAGTTATATTCAGTTAATCTTTGATTCCTTTCAGCATACTTGTTTTTCCATCGATTTGCACTGTTTTATAATGAGTAAAGCGGTTGCAAGCATATTCGAAAATTCAATAAAAGGAATTGTAATTTCATGCGTCTCAATTAAAGAGATAGCCGAATTATTAAGCATTTTTATTTTTGCGAAAGCCAATTCGGCATCGCGTTCGCTGCTGGTATAAAAAGAGGTCAACAATGTCTGAAGTTCTTTTTTTAGAATTGCAAATGCGTAATAATCATTTTCTTGCTGTACTTTTGGAAATTTCGGAATAAGTATTTTTGTCGAAAAAGTAAATTTTGCAATCGTTTTGTCTACGTTTTCCGAAGCCTGATGTGCAAAGACCAAAGCTTCAAGAAGTGAATT
Source organism: Flavobacterium denitrificans DSM 15936 (assembly GCF_000425445.1). Classification (GTDB taxonomy): domain Bacteria; phylum Bacteroidota; class Bacteroidia; order Flavobacteriales; family Flavobacteriaceae; genus Flavobacterium; species Flavobacterium denitrificans. Next base: position 859,188 of record NZ_KE384377.1, read on the forward strand.
AGAAGCCAATCGGTTTTTACCGTGTAAACCTGTTCTGGCGCATTCACCAATGGCATATAGATTTTCAATTATTGTTCGCCCATTCTGATCCACTTTTATACCGCCACATTGATAATGAGCTGCCGGAACAATAGGAATTAAATCTCTTTCGGGCTTTATTCCAAGCGAATTGCAATGTGCCGTTATTACGGGAAAATGTGCATAGAAAGCTTTCTGATCGAGATGTCTGCAATCCAGATAAACATGCTTTTTTGACTGACATTTTATCTCATTGCTGATCGCTTCAGAAATAATATCGCGTGTTGCAAGTTCACCTCTTAAATCATATTTAAAAAGAAATCTTTTTTGTTCTTCGTTTACAATATAAGCACCAAATCCGCGAACGGCTTCTGATATAAGAAACAAGGGATTATCTTTTCCAGCACTCAGTGCAGTCGGGTGAAACTGAATGTATTGCATGTCTTCGATTTCGACACCTGCACGCGCCGCCATTGCAATACCGTCTCCAGTTGCAATTTTAGGATTTGTGGTGTTTTCAAAAAGCTGTCCGCATCCGCCAGTGCACAGTAGCGTTGTTCTTGTTCGAATGTATTTTATTTTGTTGTGCTTTTTATCATAATAAAAAGCTCCGGTACAAGTTGTTTTACCTTTTTTTGTTTCGGTATTTAAATCAATAACCTGATGATTTTCCCAAATTTCAATATTGGGTAATTTTTTGATTATTTTAAGCAGTTTTTCTTCAATTTCCAATCCCGAACTGTCTTTATGATGCAAGATGCGATTTTGCGAATGTCCGCCTTCCAAACCTAAATTCCATTGTCCGTCTTCATCTTTATCAAATGAAGTTCCTATTTCTACTAATTCTTTTAGTCTTTCGGGTGCTTGTTCGATTACCATTTTTACAATGGCCTCATCACAATGTCCATCGCCTGCCTGAAGCGTATCTTTAATATGCTGCTCAAAACTATCCTTAAGATTATTGGTAACAACTGCAATTCCGCCTTGCGCCAATCGTGTATTGGTGTTTTTGACCGTTTCTTTCGTCATTATAACAATGGATAAATCGGGACGTTTTATTGCCGTTTTCATTGCGAAGAATAATCCTGAAATACCTGAACCAATAATAAGTATATCTGTTTTGAGCATGGCTATTTTTAAATTTTAGTTATAATGGTTTTACGATAGTGCAAGCATTTTTTCTATGGGTTTCAGGGCATTGATTCTAAGATCCTCCTTTATTCGAATTTCTGGACTTTCATTTTTGAGACACCAGTAGAGTTTTTGCAGCGTATTGACTTTCATAAAAGCACATTCGCTACATGCGCAAGTATTGTCTTCTGTGGAAGGAGCCGGAATCAGCGTTTTTTCAGGTACAGCTTTAGAAAGCTCGTGCAAGATACCGGCTTCCGTAGCCACGATAAAAACGGCAGTAGGATCCGTTTTGATAAAGTTTATAATTCCGGAAGTCGAGCCAATATAATGAGCAATTTTTAATATGTGACTTTCAGATTCCGGATGTGCAGCTATTTTGGCCGTTGGATTCTTTAAATAAATTTCAAGTAATTTATCCAGAGAAAATGCTTCATGAACTACGCAAGAACCTTTCCATAGAACGAGTTCGCGCTTGGTTTCTTTCTGGAGATAATTACCTAAATTCTGATCGGGCGCAAAAATGATTTTTTGGTCAGCGGGTATCGAAGCAATTATTTTTTTTGCATTTGAAGAAGTACAAACAAAATCACTCATTGCTTTTATTTCTGCAGAACAATTAATGTAGGTTACCACAACATGATCTGGATATTGATTTTTAAATGCTTTAAAATCTTCGGGTTCACAGCCGTCAGCAAGCGAGCAACCGGCTTCCCAATCAGGAAGTATTACTTTTTTGTTTGGGTTTAAAATTTTTGCAGTTTCGGCCATAAAATGAACACCTGCAAATACAATAATATCGGCTGTTGTAGTTTGTGCTTTTTTGGATAATTCTAGACTGTCTCCAATAAAATCTGCAATATCCTGAATGTCTTCATTTTGATAATAATGAGCCAGAATAACAGCATTTTTTTCTTGTTTTAATCGGAGTATTTCCTGTACTAAAAAGTTTTTATCCATGTCTTAAATCTTAATTTTTCTGTTTTATAGGATTGATTAAAATGCACTACAGAAAAAGGTTGTTTTTGATTACCCTGAAGTATATAATTTTAATAGGGTAAATATATCAGCATCAAATTTTTCAAATTATGATTATAGTCATACTGCATTATATTTATTTTTATATGTTACTTGTAAGTGGTTGAATATTAGTTAAAACTAAAAGCAAGATTAACAAAGAAGTTTCTTCCCATACGCGGAATTTTATTCCAATCGGAGTACGTTGTATAGTATTTATCAAAAATATTTTCGATACCGGACTGAATTTTCACAACATTCTGATTCCATTTGAAAGTATATCCCGCATTTAGATTTAAAATGAGATAATCCGGTGTTTTGGTTTGTCCGTACGTCGATGCAAATTCTTTTTGTGCCAAATTTCCTAAAGCTGTAACTGAAGCATTAAAATTTTCCTTTTTGAAGGATAAACCGGCACTATATTTTATTGGACTGATGAACGGAAGATTGTTTCCTTCATTATCTTTTCCAACACTGTAAGTAAGTTGCGATTTAAGCTGCCAATTTTCCAAAAAAGCATATTCCATATTCAAATCGGTATTGAAGATTACGGCATTATCAATGGCTTCGTAGATTTTTACGCCAGCTGCGCCAATGGTCATTGGATTTATTTTTGGATCAATTTTTCCAATAATATAATCTGAAAAGTAGAAGTAGGATCCGGTAATTTTTGTTGTAAAAGGATTTGTTTTATAAGCTGCTGAAAAATTTCCTTCCATTGCTTTTTCATTTTTCAAATTCGGATTTCCGATATAATCGTAGAAATCATTACTGTTGTACAGATAAAACCCGTAACCTTCTGAAACAGATGGCGCTCTTTCGGCGTAAGCCAGACCAAATCCCAACTCAAAATTTTGGATATTCTTTGTGTAGTTTCCTGAAAAACTTTTCAAAAATCGGTTTTTTGTAGCATCCATTTCGGGATAAAAAATTTGTAAACTCTGCAAGCCAAAATCATTGGCAACGGTATTAGAATGAAAACCTATATTCGTACTCACTCGCAACTGTTCAGAAGAAGAAAGGGCGATGTTGTCTTCTAATGCCAATCCGTTGTAAAAAGTTCGAACATCCGGCCAAGTGTACATAAACATTAGATTTTCGCCCGGATTATCAGGATACATGGTCATTTCGGCAATCGACTTGTTGTAGAAAGAATTTAGATCGACAAGAAAGCTGTGTTTTTTAATTTTGCCATTAATTTTAGAATAAAAACCATACGTGTCTGACCAGCCCGGCATGTCCATATGAATAGGAACATTCGGTCTTTTGGTATCATCCATTTTATGAGTAATGCTGTTAAAATAAGCTTTCGTTTCCCATTTTGAGATGAATCCTGAAGTTGGAATATATTTATGACTCAAAGACATAATTTGGGCTTCCGCCAAAGAAACATCCATAGGAAGTGCCGGATATCCAACATTTGTCGCTCTGTCATAAATTGCCGAAGCTTCAAGAATGTTTTTTTTATCCAAAAAATAACCAGCATTTGCAGATACATTGTATTTAGTGAATTGCGAAAAAGCTATTTCCTGATCATTTCCGGCTTTATAATTATCGGCATCGCGATACATAAAATCGACGTGCGCATAATAACGGTCTTCATTATATCCTAATGAACCGCCAATGATTTTCTGCAAATTATTGCTTTCGAATCCCGAATTGAATCCGCCATTCCAACCTGTTTTTTTCTGACTGAACTGATTGCGTTTTAAATCTACAGAACCACCAATAGTCGATCCGTGACAACTTCCTTGCTGACCTGAGGCAACAGTGGCTTCCGCTAAATTAGAAACTTCAACATAAGAAGTTATTGGATCCATTTTGTCGGTACAGGCACCAAAAATGCGCATACCGTCTATTGTAATGACAGTTCGTTCTGTTGCCATATTATTAATGACAGGTTCCCAAGCATAGGCACCTCTTTTTATCATATTTACTTTGGTAGAACCGGATAGATAATCCTCGACAGAAGTCAATGATTTGGCTTGTTTGAGATGTAAGGAAGTTTTTTTTCCGATGACTATTATTTCATTCAAATTTACGGTTCCAAGACTATCGTTTACTTTTTCCTGTGCCCAGCATATTGTTGAAAACACAGCTAAAAAGACGCTTACTATATTTTTCATCATCTGATAATTTTAAAGAAAGAGACAAAGACATTTGTCGATGTCATGAAGCTAAGAGATTTTAGATTTCTGATTAACGATTTTTGATTTCAGATATGAAAAGCCGGGCAAAATCACCAGTCTTATTATCTGGTTAAATCAAATCTTAAATCAAAAATCTTAAATCAAAAATCAGCAATTTAAATCTTTGTCTCTTTCTTATTTAGGATTTTGAGCTTAAAATTCAATCTCGAAATAGAGACTGCTGGCTGTGTTTTCTGTGGTAATAGGTTCTCCTTTAAGAACTTCGTTTGCCGAATTAAGAACCTGTAGATTGATTTTCCAGTAACCGGTCATGGTTAAAGAAAGTTTTCCGTTATAAAAACCTCCAATTTCAGATTGTAATAAATCAGTATTATTTGGCGAACCATGATTTCCCATACTTGGCATTCTCGGATCAATTTTAACTTTGAAATTGTTTACCACAGGAAAATTCATCATATCCTGCATTTTATAAATGCCTACTTTCATATCATTAATTGCCACTTTTGGTGAAGATGGTGCGATGTAAGCAATAACATATTTACTGCCATCACTGCCTGTGAATGAACTTACAGTACGTTTCGGTGAAGCAGGAACGGATATTTTGTCCGCCACTGTGTACGACACATTATTGATGCTGTAGGTTATAGAAAGTTCCCAATATTCAGTTTCGTTTTGAGCCATCTGAAAAATGATATCTCCTTCATATAAAGTTTTCTTGCCATCTGCTTTTGTAATAGTTGTTTTTGGGCAGGAATGCTGCATCATAGCCATGTGCATAAGTGGTGTCCATTCTAGTTTTGCATCGGTGCTGTATGTGCCAGTTTTTTTGTCTTTTACTCGAAGTGAAATACGATTATATCCTTGTACTAAAGCGCCCGTTGCTGAAAACAGTTCAACGGTATAATTGTCATTTGATATTTCCTGAATTTTTTGAAGTCCGATGGTTTCATCTTGTAGAATTTCGGATGTAGCATCATCATCTGAAGAGCAAGAGAATAGGGTAATTGCCATTAAAAATAGGGCTAAGTATTTTAAGGTTTTCATGAGATATTAATTTTAAAATATGGGTAATAGTAGTGCTGCCGAAGTGTTTCGGAAAGCAGAAATCAATTAAAATTAACAGCTGAAAATGGGCGGTTTTAATACAGTATGTGGCTCAATATGAGAATAAAAATTCTTGTAATCTGAATTTACTTTAAGTATAGCTTCAGTGTTTTTTTCAAAAGTAAAAACCGGAATTTTTACAAGAAACAAAACAACAATTTCTGCTGTTTCACTTTTTTTCTCATTAGAAGAGGGAGTATCATTTTTATAAGTTTTTGCCAGTTCTTTTTTCAAATGGCATTTACCATTACAATGTTTTTCAGGCGCGTTTTTGTTTTCACATAATTCTGTTGTGATGTAATGATAATTTATCAGATAATCCAAAAATGGAAAAGCCGGTCTGAATACCACAGCAAAAAGAAATATGTAAACGCAAACTTTCATTACCTGTATTTTGAGATTACGAAGGTATCATGAACATTTTTTTATTCTTATGATTTCAGTCATACTTTAAGAAGTATTTGTTTTAGAATTTTGGTCAAAAGTTTAACACATAAATTACATACTAATGAACAAACTACTCGTATTAACAATGTTTGGATTCTTCTTGTTCGTGTCTTGCGGAAAAGAAAAATCAAATACAGACCAGGATTTTTCTACACCTGCACCAGCTGAAAAAACAGCAGATGCAGAATCATATGATCCTAAAAGAGGTCTTGGAAAATATTCAACTGTTGAATTGGGAGCCACTTTAGATAAAGCAATGGCTGAAAAAGGACTTAAAATCGCAGAGGTAAAATGTACTTCCTGTCATAAACCTACCGACGAGAAATTAGTTGGTCCGGGATGGAAAGGTGTAACAGAAAGAAGAGCACCGGAATGGATTATGAATTTTATCACCAATCCTGATCCTATGATCGATAAAGATCCTGAATTACAGGCTCAACTGGAACTTTGCATGATTCGTATGCCTAACCAAGGATTAACAGATGAGGAAGCAAGATCTATTTTAGAATACATGCGCCAAAATGATGGGGTAAAATAACTTCAAATCAAAACAGAATTTTAAATAATAACCTTATGAAAAATAAATTTTTAAAATCGATTTTCGTAGTTACGTTAGGATGTGCTCTTTTTGTTTCCTGCAAGCCAAAAGATTCAACAGATGCTGTTGAAGGCGATGCAGCTGCAAAAGTGTATGTAGCGCCGGGTAAATATGATGAATATTACAATTTTGTATCAGGTGGTTTTAGCGGTCAGGTGAGTGTTTACGGACTTCCGAGTGGAAGACTCTTGCGTGTAATGCCTGTATTTTCTGAAGATCCGCAAAGTGGTTATGGTTATAGCGAAGAAACCAAAGCAATGCTAAACACTTCGCACGGTTATGTGCCTTGGGACGATCAGCATCACCTTGATTTATCTCAGACAAATGGCGAAACAGATGGTCGTTGGCTTTTTGCGAATGCTAATAACACACCAAGAATTGCACGTATCGATCTGAAAACGTTCAAGACTGCCGAAATTATTGAGCTTCCTAATTGCGGTGGAAATCACTCTTCGCCCTTTATAACTCAAAATACGGAGTATGTTGTTGGAGCAAGCCGTTTTAGCGTTCCTGCGGATAATGACGATGGCGATGTACCAATTAATACGTATAAGAAAAACTTTAAAGGGCATCTTAGTTTTGTGAAAGTTGGGAAAGAAGGACAGTTAGATCTTGCTTTTCAAATTGTAACACCAGGGGTTAATTTTGACCTTAGTCATCCGGGGAAAAAAGAGTCTCACGGTTGGTTCTTTTTCTCTTGCTATAATACAGAACAAGCCAACACTTTATTAGAAGTGAATGCCTCTAAAAATGATAAAGACTTCATCATGGCGGTAAACTGGAAAAAAGCAGAAGAATACATCAAAGCCGGAAAAGGAAAACGTGTTCCTGCAAACTACGCTCATAATACTTGGGACGAGAAAACACAGACTGCTAAATCGGAGATGAAAAAAGACGTGTTAATTCTTGATGCTGCAGAACTTAAAGACATTTGTTATTTGATTCCTTGTCCGAAATCACCTCACGGTTGTGATATTGATCCTACTGGAGAATATATCGTTGGAAGTGGAAAATTAGCTGCTTTAATTCCTGTATTTAGCTTTACAAAACTTAAAGATGCGATTGCGAAAAAACAATTTGATGGATCTTATGCCGGAATTCCGGTTGTTAAATATGAGGCTGCATTGCACGGTGAGGTTCAAAAACCAGGTTTAGGTCCATTGCATACGGAGTTTGACGGAAAAGGAAATGCTTATACAACAATGTTCGTTTCTTCTGAAGTTGTAAAATGGAATATTAAAGATTTGAAAGTTTTAGATAGAAAAGCGACGTATTATTCTCCTGGTCACTTGATGATTCCGGGTGGAAATACAGAGAAACCGTATGGAAAATATATGGTAGTTTACAACAAAATTACAAAAGATCGTTTCTTAGAAACTGGGCCAGAATTAGCACAAAGTGCACAATTGTTTGATATCAGTGGCGATAAAATGAAACTGCTTCTGGATTATCCAACAATCGGTGAACCGCATTATGCACAAGGTATTCCGGCTGATAAAGTTAGAAATAACGGACAGTTGAAATTCTACAAAATTGCTGAAAACAACCATGCGTTTGTTACTAAAGGAGAAAAAGAATCTAAAGTAGTAAGAGAAGGTAATAAAGTTCATATTTATATGACAAGTATTCGATCTCACTTTGCACCGGATAACATTGAAGGAATTAGAGTTGGAGATGAAGTTTATTTCCATGTTACAAATCTTGAACAAGATTGGGATGTGCCTCACGGATTTGCCATCAAAGGAGCAAATACGGCAGAATTGCTGATTATGCCGGGAGAAACATTAACCTTGAAATGGGTACCACAGAAAAAAGGTATTTACCCATTCTATTGTACCGATTTCTGTAGTGCGCTGCACCAGGAAATGCAGGGATATGTGAGGGTTTCACCTGCAGGAAGTAATGTTCCGATCAGTTATAGTGTAGGTACGAATTTACCAAAAGAATAGCCAGTAACCATAAGGGAGCAAAGTATTCTTTGTTCCCTTTTATTTTGATTTATTATGAGAAATAAAACACTTTCTACATTTTCTAAATTGGCTCTTTTAGTATCCGGTTTTTTGTTGATTGGAGCCATTTTTTTTCCAATTTGGAGAATTGAACTTACGGCACCTCAATATCCTGAAGGTTTGGTTTTAAAACTTCATGCTAATAAAATTGCTGGTGATGTCGATATTATTAACGGTCTTAATCATTATATCGGAATGAAAACACTGCATACAGAAGACTTTATCGAATTTAAGGTGTTGCCCTATATTCTGGGCGTTTTCGGTATTGCTGCGATAGTTTCTTTTGTAATGGCAAAGAAAAAAGCACTCTATACAGTCTTTTTTTCTTTTTTGGTTTTTGGAATACTATCCGCATGTGATTTTTACCGATGGAATTATGAGTACGGCCACAACTTAGACCCAAATGCAGCTATTAGAGTTCCTGGAATGGCGTATCAACCACCAATGCTTGGCTATAAACAACTATTGAATTTTGGTGCTTTTTCTATTCCTGATACTGGAGGCTGGATGCTTATTGGAGCTGGAGTTCTTCTTGCTCTCGCAATTGCAAAGGAAAAATACGGAACTAAAAAATCAAGTCGGTTTTTGAGTCTTTTGTTTATTTCCGGTTTTCTGTTTTCATGCTCGGGTGATAAACCAGTTCCTATTAAACTTAACGTTGACAATTGCGATTATTGCAAAATGGGAATCAGCGATGGCAAACACGGAGCCGAAATTATAACCCAAAAAGGAAGAGCTTACAAATTTGATGATATTGGCTGTATGATTCATTATTGTGAAGAAAATCACGACGTAAAAATTAAAGCTTATTACGTTCACGATTATAATCAAGACAACGTATTGATCCCTATAGAAAAAGCCTTTTTGGTTTCGGGAGGTGCTATAAAAAGTCCGATGAACGGCAATATTGCAGCTTTTTCAGATAAAAGTCAGGCAAAAGCTTTTGAAGCTTCTTCAAAAGCAAAAGAAATAGAATGGACGGCAATTAGTAAAAAGTAAAAGTCCGAATTCTAACTAAAATTAAAACTTATGAAACTGCATTTTTGTCTTCCATTTTTATTGTTTTTTAATTGTTTTTGGGCGCAAACTATAGAAGTAGGCGCAAACAAACCCATTAAAACGATAAAAGAGGCGATTGCTCTGGCGAAATCCGGCGATACCATTACTGTTTATAAAGGTGTTTATCAGGAAGGCAATATTATAGTAGATAAAAAAATAATTCTGCAGGGAAAAAACTTTCCAATTCTGGATGGACAAAGCAAAGTTGAAGTGCTTTCTATAAAAGCAGATAGTGTTGTGGTATCTGGGTTTAAGGTTATTAATTCAGGGTACGCCTCCCTGAATGATCCCTGTGGAATTAAAATTTATAATAAAACGGGAGTTGTTATAAAAGACAATGTTCTGGAGAATAACTTTTTTGGAATCTATGTCCAAAAAGGAACAAATTGCATTATAAAAAATAACACCATCAGTGCGCATCAAAAAGAAGAACAGCGCATAGGAAATGGCATTCATTGCTGGAAAAGCGAAAATTTACAGATTACGGCGAACAAAATTTCAGGACACCGTGACGGAATCTATTTTGAGTTTGTTTCCAATTCGGTAATCTGGCGAAATATTTCTACGGCAAATATCCGTTACGGACTTCATTTTATGTTTTCTAATGATGATGCGTATATCTCGAATGTTTTTAAAAACAACGGTGCAGGTGTAGCGGTCATGTTTACGAAGAATGTGAAAATGTTCAACAATTACTTTGAAGAAAACTGGGGTGATGCCGCATACGGATTACTGTTGAAAGAGATTTCGGATAGTTATATTATCGGAAATAAATTTATTCGTAATACATCAGGAATTTATATGGAAGGTACCAGCAGAGTACAGCTTGAAAAGAATATTTTTAAAGATAACGGCTGGGGAATGAAGATTCAGGCAAGTTGTATGGACAATCAAATTGCGTTTAATAATTTTCTTGCCAATACATTTGATATTAGTACCAATGGAAGTCTAGTTCTCAATCATTTCAATAATAATTACTGGGATAAATATGAAGGTTACGATCTAAATCGGGACGGAATTGGAGATGTTCCTTTTCATCCGTTAAGCCTATTTGCCGTAATTACAGAAAATAATCCGTCTGCAATGTTGTTGTTTCGAAGTTTCATGATTACGCTTTTGGATAAATCCGAAAAAATACTGCCGAGTATAACGCCTGATAATTTTGTTGACGAAACCCCCGAAATGAAATCCCTTCAATTATGATTACTTTAAAAAATATAAATAAAAATTTTGGCAAGCTTAAAGTATTACAAGATGTCAATCTGGAATTTAAAGCTGGAGAATGTATAGCGCTTATTGGCCCCAATGGTTGTGGAAAAACTACTTTGATAAAATCTATTTTGGGAATGGTACTTCCGGACAATGGCGATATCTTGCTAAACAATGAATCTATTTTAAAGAAGTTTGATTATCGAAATCATATTGGTTATATGCCACAAATAGGTCGCTATCCAGATAATATGACGATCGAACAGATTATCCAGATGATTAAACAAATCCGAAACTCAAAAGCAACATTAGATGAAGATTTGATAAAAGCCTTTAAGCTCGATAAAATGAGTGACAAACAAATGAGAACGCTCTCAGGCGGAACAACACAAAAAGTAAGCGCAACATTAGCTTTCCTTTTTAATCCTGATGTTTTAATTCTTGATGAACCTACGGCAGGACTTGATCCTTTGGCATCCGAAATTCTAAAAGAAAAAATAATCAAAGAGAAGAACAAAGGAAAATTAATATTGATTACTTCACATCTTTTGAGCGAACTCGATGATATGATTACTCAGATTATTTTTATGCAGGATGGCAAAGTACATTTTCATAAAACAATCAAAGAGCTTTTGGAATCAACGGGAGAAAATAAAATATCAAAATCGATAGCCACAATACTAAAAGAAAAGCAACATGAACAGGATAATTAAAATTGTCCTTTTGGACATACTCAAAAACAAGATTGTGGTAAGTTACGCCTTAATTCTGGCGTTGCTTTCCTGGGGATCTTTTATGTTGGAGAACAATACAGCCAAAGGATTATTGACTATTTTAAATGTCATTTTGTTTACAGTTCCACTGGTATCGGTACTCTTTTCTACAATTTATATTTACAATAGTTCAGAGTTTATAGAGCTTTTGCTGAGTCAGCCCATTAAACGAAAAAAAATCTGGATTAGTTTGTTTACTGGACTTTCGGTAGCAATGGTTTTGGCTTTTTTTCTTGGTGCTGGAATTCCGTTATTAATCAATTCTCCGGGAATGGCCGGATTAATGATGCTCTTAGCAGGAAGTTTAATTACAGTCGTGTTTGTCGGACTGGCTTTTTTAAGTTGCATTTTAACCCGAGATAAAGCAAAAGGAATTGGATTGGCGATATTGTTTTGGCTGTATTTTGCCATTCTTTTTGATGCGCTGGTGCTATTTTTATTGTTTCAGTTTTCAGAGTATCCTATTGAAGAAGCAATGGTCGGAATAACAGCATTAAGTCCGATTGATCTCGCGCGTATTCAAATTTTACTACACTTGGATCAATCTGCAATGATGGGCTATACAGGTGCAATTTTTAAAGATTTTTTTGGAACTGCAGTCGGATTATTGATTTCCTTTTTACTGCTGGTTTTATGGATCGCTATACCTTTTTTAGTTTCAGTCAGAAAATTTGAAACGAAAGACCTTTAATTAAATTTTAAATAAAAAAAGCACTATGAAAACAGATATTAAAAATAAGGGCGATATAAAAATATTGGTTGATGCTTTTTATTTTAAAGTTAAAACAGATCCGGTAATTGGCTATTTATTTACCGAGATCGCTTGTGTAAATTGGGAAAAGCATCTTCCTATAATGTATGATTTTTGGGATAATATTCTTTTTCACACCGGAAATTTCGATGGAAATCCGATGATGAAACACCGAATGCTGAACCAAAAAAGTAAATTAGTGGAAGCGCACTTTAAACATTGGACAAAACTGTGGAAAAAAACCGTAGACGATTTGTTTGAAGGAGAAAAAGCAAATGAAGTAAAAATCAGGGCAAATAACATTTCAAAAGCCATGATGAACAAAGTAATTGGTTAATAAAAAAACGGGAACTCAATTGAGTTCCCGTTTTAATTTTGAGATAGTTAGAATTTGAATTAATAATTATCCTTTTATCATTACAAAGGAACTAAAATGATTCCTTTTAAATTATGACTGGAATCATACAAGGATGAACTAGTAAAATAATTTGTGGTCTATAATTTCGAGTTTTTTATCCTTGCACATAAGCGAAAGTGTGCGAATTACAGTCTCTACACGCAAACCTGTAAAATCGGCAATTTCCTGTCTGGTGTATGGGATTTTCATTCTTTTTGATGAAGTAAAATTGTGTTGTTTCTTCAGATTGTCCAAAAAATACTGAATACGGTATTCCGGTTTGTGATTGATTATATTTTTTGAAAAAACAATTTTATTGTAAATTTTCCAGGCGAGCAGTTTAATTACGTTGGCCTGTATTTCAGGATTTTCTTCTAGACAGGAGAAGAAATTCGCCTTAGAAAGTTTTAGAATCACACAATCAGTTTGAGTAATAGCAGCGGCCGGGTAGGGTTGACTGATAAAAAGAGGCGGTTCTCCAAAGCTGTTTCCTTCCTGAAATACGCCAATAGTCAAATCTTTTCCGTCTTCATTTGTATAATTCATTTTTACCGTGCCTTCTAAAATTTGATAAAAATAGAGCGGTGGATCATTCTCATAAAAGATGATAGTGTTTTTTGGGACTTTTTTTGCAACCGCGCCCCAGGTATAAAGTAGATCGGTATCAATATGCATTTTGGTAAACAATATAATACATTTAAAAGATTTGTTTTTGGTTTAAAATGCGATATTCTTTTAATGTTAAGAATGTCTTAATTTTAAAATTTCTATCAAAGAAAAGAATTACAAGTCAAAAAAAACATGATAAATGTTAGGTTTCGAAATAAAAAACAAAATGCATTAAAAGTTGTTTTAAAGTTGTGTAATGCGTTGTTTTAATATGTTTATGGTTTGAGTTTGTTGGGTTATTGCAATCGAAAATTCAGAAATTGAAAAAATTTTGGTGTAAAAGATCTGTATATTTACTTTCAAAATCACTGAACTACGAAAGCATATAAAAATCATAAAAAGCATTTTTAAATCAAAGATTAAAATATTTTTTTGATCGTAGTTATGCCTATTTTGCTTGGAGTATTTTTTGTTTTATTTAGTTTATCTTTGTGAGATATACGCACTAAGAAAATGACTCCAAAATTCCCAATTCCAGATAACGAACTACAGCGTTTAGCAGCCCTAAAACGTTATAATATATTAGACACACTTCCAGATCATGCTTTTGACGATGCTACAAAGCTTGTTTCCTATATCTGTGGTGTGCCTATTGCCCATATTTCTTTTATTGATGAAAGCAGGCAATGGTTTAAATCTGAAATCGGAATAGGGGTTTCTGAAGTTCCTCGCGAAATCAGTTTTTGCAAATACACGATTATGGAGTCAAAAATGGTCGAAATTAATGACACATTTTTGAACGAACGTTTTAAAGATGATCCTAATGTTACCGGAGGTTTTAAAGTACGATTTTATGCGGGAGTTCCTTTGACAACGCCAGACGGCTTTAATATCGGAACTATTTGCGCCATAGACCACGTTACAAAAACATTGGATGAAAATCAGCGAAATGCACTTTCGATTGTTGCAAAACACGTAATCAGTCAGCTTGAAGTTCAGACTAAAAATATTGAGTTGGCCGCGCAGAAAAAAATTGCAGAACGAGCGGTTTTGGCAAAAGACAGCTTTTTGGCCAATATGAGCCACGAAATCCGTACGCCATTAAATGCAATAATTGGTTTTACAGATCTTTTGGCGCAAACAGAACTTGATGAAACACAGCGCGACTATATTGACAGTGTTCAGATTGCAGGCGAAAATCTGCTTTTGATTGTTAACGATATTTTGGACCTTTCTAAAATTGAATCAGGAAATTTAACTATTGATTCGGAGCCTTTCAATCTAAAAAAAACACTTAAACATGTTTATAATTTATTAAAAGTAAAAGCGCATAAAGAAGTAGAATTCAATCTCTTTTTAGATGCCGATATGCCTGATATGGTTATTGGAGATCAAGGAAGATTAAATCAGATTTTAGTAAATCTTATCGGAAATGCACTGAAATTTACTGTTGAAGGTGATGTCACTGTTTCTGTAAAAAAGGTTGATGAAACAGAAGATCATTATTCGCTTCGATTTTCTGTAAAAGACACCGGAATCGGAATTCCAGAAGACAAACTCAAAACTATTTTTGAACGTTTTACACAAGCAGAGGAAAGTACAACGCGAAAATTCGGTGGAACTGGACTCGGATTAAACATTGTAAAACAATTGGTTGAACTTCAAAAATCTGAAATTCAAGTAAAAAGCAAAGAAGGACGAGGTTCAGAATTTTCTTTTGTTCTTTCTTATAAAAAAGGAGATGCAAAAGTAGATTCAGTTAAAACCATATCAAAAAATGATCTTGGAAATCTGAAAATTTTGCTTTGCGAAGATAACGTGCTGAATCAGAAATTAGCAAAAAGCGTGGTGCAGAACTTTGGTTTTGAATTGGATATCGCTGAAAATGGGGAAGAAGGCATTGAGCTTTTAACGACGAACAAGTACGATTTAGTTTTGATGGATCTTCAAATGCCAATTAAAGATGGCTATCAGACAACGGAATACATCAGAAATGAAATGAAATTAGATATTCCAATTATTGCCATGACCGCACATTCTCTTGTTGGAGAACAGGAACGTTGTTACAAAGTTGGGATGAATGCATATGTGCCAAAACCTTTTAAACAGGCCGTGCTTTTAAAAGCAATAAAAACGGTTATGAGCGAAGATAGTGATCATGGAAGAAGAAGAATTATTGATTTTTCTATTTTGGATGAAATGGCATGTGGAAGCCCTGATTTTAGGAAAGAAATGATTGATCTTTTTATTGAAAAAATCCCGAGTCAAACCGCACAGCTTGAAGAAGCGTTTAAGAATGAAGAACACGATACAGTAAAAAAACTGGCTCATAATATGAAATCCAGTTTAGACATTTTCATGCTATCTGATTTGACAAACTGCCTATCGATTATTGAAGAAGAAGCTTCATTTGGAGAATTTACATCTGAAAGTGAAGATAAAATAAAGATTTTGCATTGCGGAATCGAAGAGACCGTTAAAATCCTCAAGGAGCTTTGATAAAAAAGAAATAAGCCTTAGCTTTACATATACGCCTAACATAAATGGCATTTTTGTCTCAAAAATAGCATAGCAATGAGAATCATTTTAGCCGAAGATAATGATATCCTACGCAAATCATTATCATTTTTCTTAGAATCCAAAGGATTTGAAGTTGATCATTTTTCTGATGGAAAAGATGCGCTTGAAGCCATCGAAAAAAATAATTACGACTTGATTTTAACCGATATAAATATGCCCGGCATCAGCGGAATGGAAATTACGCAATACGTCAGGGAAACCATTAATTCTGATGTTCCTATCATAATATTGACATCCTCAGGTGTTGAACAGACAGAATTAGATTCTTTTGACATTGGTGCAAATGAATTTATTGCCAAACCAATAAGTCCTGCTGTTCTTTTAGTCCGAATTAATAAGTTGTTAAAAATCAAAGCTTAATGAAATTTCTATACTATTCAATAGTTTTGCTTTTTGTTTCTTCCATTTGTTTTGGACAAGAAGCAAATATAGATGCCGTTTTGGCTCAGGTAAAACAAGAAACTGAAAAGAAGAATTTTGATAAGGCTTTATCATTAATTGAGCCTTTGCGTGCAAAATTCCCTGAAAATGAAGATATTCAGGTTTATGAAGGCCGAATCTACAGCTGGAAAAAAGATTATCCGTCATCCATAAAAATATTGTCGCCATTAACAGATAAAGCGAATCCAAATCCGGATGCTTTGTTGGCGATTATCAATACTTATTTTTGGTCGGAACAATATGAAAAATGTATTTCATATTGCGATAAATATTTGGCAATTGATCCAAAATCGGTAGATGTTATAAAAACAAAAGCAACATGTCTTGAAAAGCTAAACCGCGATCAGGAAGCGTTGGAACTTATTGAAAAAGCATCAATTGCAGATAATAGTACTCAACCGTTTAGAAGTATTCGAACACTTATTGGAAAAAAAGCTAAAAATGCAATTGCAGCGTCTTATCTTAACATTTCCACATCAGAACCAGGGCAATCGCCTTTGCATTATGGGTATGTTGAATATTCACATAAATTCAGCAAATCAGCAATTGTGGGGCGCGCAAACATTGGAAATACAGGCGATGATACACAAATGCTATTTGAAACTGATTTCTACCAAACATTTTCGAACAAAAGTTATTTATATGCCAACGCTGGAATTTCAACAGGAGAGACGCTATTTCCCGTTGGAAAGGCTGGTTTAGAATATTATTTTGCTCCTCTTAAAAAATTTGATTTTGCATTGGGAGCCCGATTTATGCATTTTGAATCAGATGATATTACGTTGCTTACAGGACAAGTTGCTTATAATACAGGTAATTATACATTGGCTTACAGACCCTATTATGATACAGGAAATTCATTGTTTTCACATGTTTTGAGTTTACAGAGAACAAATGAGGAAAAAGAACGAATCATAAGATTGGAACTTCAGTATGGAACGGTTCCTTACTTGTATCTTTATAACGGTTTCACACAGCCACTTGAAGCTTTTAGAGTTGGATTGCAATATCAGCATCGTTTTGGTGATTCTTTTTTTGTTCGTCCAATTTTTCTGTATGAGCGCGAGGAGTACACTCCAGGAGAATACAGAAACAGGTTTAATGTCCAGTTAATTGTAACTAAACGTTTTTAAAATGGAAAAAGTTTGGGAACTATATGAAAAAGGAGATTGGGTTGTGCCTTTTCTGATTTTTTCAATATACTTGTTTATTGGAGCTTCTTTTTTGTTGTATGTAGTTATTATTTGGAGCCGAAATAAAAATATTAGTAGAGAAAAACGCAGAATTGAATACAGTGCAGCAATTGAAGAACTGATGGTTGCAGTGGTTTTTGAAGACATGACTTTTGCTACAATTCAGAAGGAACGAAGCTTGGATTTGTTTTTGAATAATGCATTTTTTAGAGAAGTTGTAATGGAAACGATCCTAAACCTGCACAAAAATTATGATGGTGTTTACGCTCAAAAACTTGAACAGCTTTATAAAGATTCGGGATTGATAAATGATTCATTTAAGAAACTTCGAAACTTTAGATGGGAAGTAAAATGCAAAGGAATTACAGAACTTGCGGAGTTTAATATTAACGATGCATTTGAAAATATTATAATATTTTCGAAAGCTCGAAAAAAGACTTTAAAAATCGTCGCAATTAATGCTTGTATTAAATTAGCGGGAACAAAAGGCATTGTTCATTTGACGGAACATCCTGATCCTATTGATGATTGGACACAGTTGAATATAATTGGAGCTTTTAAAAAACATGATATTGGTGATACAAAAGGAGTAGAACTTTTATTGGGATCAAAAAATACTACAGTAATTACACTAGGATTAAAACTCATCAAAGAGCTAAAGCTTACGCAAAAAGTTCCTTATGTGGCAGAATTAGTAGATCGAGCGCCGAATTCTTTAATTAAATATGAAGCGCAAAATGTATTGCAGACTTTAACAACTGTATAATTATATCGAATGGATTTTTTAAATAACGAATTGATGTGGTTTGTAGATATGTACATAGTGCTTATTTTGGGCTATGCGATATTGATCATGTCTTCGTATCTTATATTAGCGTATCTTTCTACAAAGGAGCTTAGGAGCTATCTTAAAAAAAACAGTTTTGTTGACTATGACGTTTTGCTTACAAGCGAGTTTGCGCCAAAACTTTCATTGATTGCACCAGCTTATAATGAAGGTTTTACAATTGAGGAAAACGTAAAATCTTTGCTTTCATTGAATTATAACAATTACCAGGTTATTGTGGTAAATGATGGAAGTAAAGACAATTCGATGGAAATTCTAATCAAAACGTATGATTTAGTTTTGACCGAACTTGATTTCCATCCACAAATTGAAACCAAAAAGCTAAAAGGAATCTATACTTCTAGAAACGCCGCTTTCAAAAAATTAATTGTTGCCGATAAAGAAAATGGAGGCAAAGCAGATGCCTTGAATGTAGGGTTGAATATTGCTCAAAATCCGTATGTGGTTTGTATTGATGTCGATTGTATTCTGGATAAAGATTCGCTTTTAAAACTGGCTAAACCTTTTTTGGAATCTCATGGAAAACGCATTATTGCAACTGGTGGTGTGGTAAGAATTGCTAATCAATGTATAATTAAAAACGGCCGCTTGGTTGAAGTAAATATTCCCGATGGCATGATTCCGAGGATTCAGGTTTTAGAATATTTGCGCGCATTTCTTTTAGGAAGAATGGCATGGGGAAGACTTGACGGATTGTTATTAATTTCTGGTGCTTTTGGTGCATTCGACAAAGAAATTGCATTATTAGCAGGGGGTTACAGCACAAAAACAGTAGGAGAAGATATGGAACTTGTAGTGCGAATGCGTCGCTATATGCTTGAAAACAAGTTGCCATATTCGGTAAGTTATATTCCAGATCCGCTTTGTTGGACGGAAGCTCCTGAAGAATTCAAAATATTCAAAAAACAACGCAGTCGATGGATGCGAGGTACAATCGAAACACTTAGTTTTCATAAAAATATGTTCATGAATCCAAAATATAAATTGTTGGGAATGCTGAGCGTGCCATATTGGACATTATTTGAGTTTCTGGCGCCAGGAATTGAATTTATTGGCCTTCTGATTACTGTAGTTTTTATAATTTTAGGGTTGCTGAACTGGCATTTTTTCTTTTTGCTGTTATTGTTTGTTTACACTTTTGCCGTCTTCTTTTCGGTTTTGGCATTGTTCAGCGAAGAAAGAACTTTTCATAAATATCCAAAACAAGCCGATTTTTTCAAATTGCTTTTGGCGGCGTTTATTGAACCATTATATTTTCATCCAATGGCAGTTTACGCAGCTTTAGTAGGCTACAAAGAGAAAATCAAAGGAACACATGGCTGGGGCGAAATGACCCGAAAAGGTTTTACCAAAAAGCAATAAACTTAAAAGGATTTTCAAAACGATTAAAAGTTATTTTTGTAAAGCCCCATCGGGGTAAAATATTTATAGGATTTCAATAATACAAATGAAAAAAGCTCCAGCGGAGCGACATATATTTGAATAAAAAATATGTCGCTCCGCTGGAGCTTTATATTGTAAAGAATTATTTTTTTGCTATAAATATTTCGCTTCTCTGAAGCTTAAGAAAATTAAGGCATAAACAAAACAGTTCCGCCATTTGCAGAAAGTTCTAGATTAAATGAAGCATTATCTAATTTCTTTGTACTGAATTTAGATTCCTGACCTTCGCCATCATTTATAACAGAAACATTTTTGCCTTTTAACATCGGAAGATTTACGGAAATATTCTTTGGTTTGTCTTCGCCATTAATTGCGGCAACATACCATTTTGTATTCTTCCTGCGGGCAATTACACAATATTTTCCTGGATAACCGTCTATAAAAACGGTTTCGTCCCAAACTGTTGGAACAGCTTTTAAATAATCGAATAAGTAAGAAGGTTTTTCTTTTAAATTTTCTGGCGTTAATCCCCAATGTTGAACGGCAGAAAAGAAAACAACTGCCGTTGCCATTTCAAAAGCATCAGTAGTTTTACGGATTGTGCCTTTGTTGGACTCACGATGCAAACGTTTATTTAGAAAAACGGGACCAAAATCCATTGAAGCTACAGCATTTCTTGTAAAAGGATAAATCGTTGCCGTTGATGGATATTTGTCGCTGAACGCTTGTTGGAAAACTAAATTTTCAGAAGCCAGAACAGCTTCGCTCGTCATGTAATTTGGATACATTCTTTCCCAACCGCGTGGAAGGGTAGCACCATGAAAATTGATGTTTAGACCAAATTCTGCGGCATCAACCAAAATGTTGTGATACAATTTCATTGTTGCTTGCTTGTCTCCGCCAAAAAAATCAATCTTTAATCCTTTTACGCCAATTTCCTGTAGCCATTTCATTTCTGAACGACGCGCTTCTGATGTGTTCATTCTGTTTTTTGGCGTTTGTGGTGCTGTATTCCAGTTTCCATTAGAATTGTACCAAAGCAAAACGCCAACATTTTTTGATTTGGCATAATTCACCAATTCGGCCATTTTTTCTTTTCCGATATTGACATCCCAAAGTGCATCGATCAAAATGAATTCGCATTTCATGTCTGAGGCAAGATCAATAAAAGTTTTTTGGTCGTTGTAATTACAGCTTTCATCTTGCCAAACAATCCAGCTCCAGCTTGCACGGCCAGCATCGAATATTTTTGAAGTTTTGATAAGAGGCTTTACAACATCTGTAGAAGCAGTCGATTCAACAATTGGTTTCAACGTTTTTCCTAACGTTATGGTTTTCCACGACGTTTGCATAGGTAATGATGAAGTAGCTGTTATTGGTCCGTCATGGTTGTTTTCGCCTTCTTGCGGAAAAGTAACGGTGTAAATTCCGTCTGTGCTTGCATCGCTTAATCGAGTTCCGACATAATTTCCGTTGATTCCGGTTTCAGAAATCAACATCCAGCCTTTATTTTCCAAATGAAAAAGTGCTGGAAAAGTAAAACCTAATCCGTATTGTGATTTTGTTCCAATTGGTTCTTCTCTCGTATATTCTTCCTCATATGATGGTTTTGTTTTCTCCCAACCACTTAATGGTGGTGCTTGTGGCGTAATAAAAGTAGTTGATTTTGAAGGAAGCTTGAAGCCTGTGATTTCTTTTTCAATAGTACAATTTTCGTTGTTTTTTTTGCTTTTCGGAATTAAGTAGCTAAAAGTGACATCTGTATTTGTAACTCTGAAAATAACGTTTATTGTATCGTTTCCAGTATTGGTTAAAATACAATTTACTTCATTTGCTTTATAATTTACTTTCCCTACTTTAGAACGATTCAGTTGGTAGGATTCTTGAATTTTATTCTTTTTGCTTCCAACTATTTTAAGTCCTTTAGTAAAATCTCCGGCAGAACTCAATACGCCTAAAGGCGATTGACCAATAAACTCTTCTTTTTGTTGATATACTTGATAGTAGGCGTTTCCTTTTACTACAGAAATTTCAACTTTTATGTTTTTATCGGGACTTTCTACCGAAATGGTTTGTGCGTGAAGCGAATAAGTGAAAATAGAAAAAAATAAAAAACTAATTAGAAAATATTTTATGTGCATGTGAATGTTGGTTGGTTAGTAAAGAATTGTGCTTATAAAAAATATTATAAGTGTAAAAATAACACTATTTTATTTTGAATGCATAATTTTATCCCAGTATTTGATTTTTTGGACTAAAAAATAAAAAATACTCCTTTAGGAGTATTTTTTATGGGACTAAGCTGATATAAATTTGCATTAGATAAAAAAATGCATAAGTAATTGACTTTTATTTTATTACGTTTGTAGTGCAATTGTTTTCTCTTTAATTTAAAATAAAGTTTATGATTAAAAATGTGCCAGAAAACAGCCAATTAATTGAATATATGCTACTGTTAGTTATTGTAATAGGATTTGCGGTATGTACATTTATTGCCAGAAGTATCGTGTTGAATTTTAAGCGTGAAGAAAAAAAGAAATTGAATTCTTTTGAAAATACGCTTTAGCAAAACTATTTACTGCGGAATATAAATATCAAAAGTAGCGCCTTTCATGGGCTGTGCCGTTGCCATTATAATTCCGTTATGATTTTCAACAATTTTTTTGACAATTGCAAGACCAATTCCGGTTCCGTCATAAACATCTCTGCTGTGTAATCTTTGAAAAACACCAAATATTTTTTCGCTGTGTTCTGCTTCAAATCCTATTCCGTTGTCTTGAAAACTAATATGGCAATAATTCTCAAGCGGAATAAGTTTGTCGTTATGCAAATCTTTTCCAGTTGCCATACGGCTCTTAATTTGAATTTGAAGCGGAATTTCCTTTTGTGAAAATTTAAGCGAATTGTTAATCAGATTTTCAATAAGCTGAATAAACAAAAACGGGATAATATTTACTTTTCCCTGCAAATCAGTGGTAATTAACGCATTTTTTTCTTTAATGTTTTCTTTAAGCGCTTCCTTTACATTTTCGACAATATCGTCAAGATCGGTGTTTTCATAAATACGATCTATAATATTGGTTCTCGAAAAAGCCAAAAGATCATTGATTAATTCACGCATTCTATTGGTTGAATACAAAATGCGGTCAAATTTTAATCTCCCGTCTGGACTTAAATTATCATATTCTTTAGCTAGAATAATGTTAGAAAAAGTCTGGATTTTTCGCAAAGGTTCCTGAAGATCATGACTTGAGATGTGTGTAAAAGCATCTAATTCGGTATTTTTTCGTTTTAATTCATTTGCATATTTTTCGATTGCCTGATATTGAGCCGCTAAATCTTCATTGGCTTTTGTAATTTTAGCGTTCAGCGCATTAGTTTCTTCTTCTTTTAGCTGTAATTCGCGAGTTTTTTTATAAAGATCTGTAAAGACCATTACTTTTGCTTTTAGTATTTCAGCAGACAAAGGCTTGATCATATAATCAACCGCACCCGACTGATATCCTTTAAAAATATAGTCGGAAGTATTCATGTTTGCGGTCAGGAAAATAATAGGCACATGTTTGAGTTTTTCGCTTTGGCGAATGAGTTCAGCCGTTTCAAATCCGTCCATAAGAGGCATTTGAACATCCATAAGAATAATAGCAAAATCCTGACTTTTGAGTAGAATACGCAAAGCATCCTTACCCGAAGTCGCTTCGACAAACTGATAACCCAAATTGGCTAATATGACTTGTAGGGAAAGTAAATTTTCCTTTTTATCATCAACTAATAATATTTTAACTGGAGCTTGTTCCATAGTGTTTTTTATTTAAAATATTATTTGAGCCAAACGCGCATCAATGAAGACAATTGCTCAACATTGACTGGTTTGGTAATATAATCAGACGCTCCCGACTCGATACATCTTTGTCGGTCTCCTTTCATGGCTTTTGCGGTAACGGCAATAATCGTCAAATCTTTATGTTTTGCATTTTGTCTGATGATTTTCATGGTTTCGTAACCATCCATTTCCGGCATCATAATATCCATCAAAACAATATCCATTTTGGTATTTTGATTCAAAATTTCGATCGCTTCATGTCCGCTTTCTGCACTGATAACATCAAGGCCAAAGCGTTCCAGAGCTGTTGTTAATGCAAATAAATTTCGCACATCATCATCGACCAGAAGTACTTTTTTGTTAATCAGCACATCTTCTTTTAGATAAAAGGCTTCAATTTGCTCTTTCATACTTTCCGGCAGATCTTTATGCACACGGTGCAAGAATAAGGCAGTTTGATCAACTAATTCATCGATCGAAACGGCGCTTTTCGTAATAATACTGTGTGCAAAACGACTAAGTTTGCTTCTTTGTTTTTTATTGACATCGCCGGCAGAATGAATAATTATAGCCGTTTCTTGTCCGTTGATGTTGTTTTCTAAATCACTTATCAAATCTAATCCGTCAGCATCTGGCAAAAATAAATCCAATATAATACAGTCAAAGGATTTTTCTTTAATGAGTTCAACGGCATCTTTTGCTGTTAAAGCGGTAGATATTGAAATGTCTTCACCTTTGACCGCTTCAACAATTCGTCTTAAATCTATTGGATTATCATCAACAACTAGAAGATTTTTTTCTTTTTTGTTTTTAAAGTCATGAATATCATTAAACAACGCAGTCAATAAATCATTTTTGACTGGTTTTACAAGGAAGTTTCTCGCGCCTCGTTTTAAGCCTTTATTTCTTTCATCTTCACCCGAAATGACATAAACCGGAATGTGTCGAAGTGTAAAATCGGTTTTCAAGCGATCCAGAATTTTCCATCCGCTCGTATCAGGCATATTCAAATCCATGGTAATCGCGTGAGGCTGAAACTGATTGATATAATCTACTACATCATTTCCTTTTGTCGTCACAACGGCTTTAATATCGTGCTGATGCGCTCTTTCCAATAGAATTTTGGCAAAAGTTATATTGTCTTCCGCAATTAAGAGAACTTTGTCATCTGGCCTAATATTGGCGCGATCATCCCCAACTTCATCCACAAAGTACAAATCGACATCTGATTTGTTGAAACTTGCAGATGGAAGCGATTTTAAACGGCTTTTTCCAGCATGAATGACATTGGTTTCTTCGTTCACATTGATGTCTTCTAATTCAGGAAGATGAACAAATTTTAATGGTAGGAACAAAGTAAATTTACTACCAATGTTTGTGTCACTTTCTAATTCAATACTTCCGCCTAATAAGTCAGAAAGTCCACGGCTGATAGACAAGCCTAAACCAGTTCCGCCATATTTACGGCTTGTCGAACCTTCGGCTTGTTGGAAAGCTTCAAAAATGATGTTTTGTTTTTCTTTTGAAATACCAATTCCCGTATCCGAAATTTCGAAAGCCACAACAGCTTCGGCGTTTTCCAGATTATTGTTTTTTGTTTTCCAATTATTATCCGCTTTATAAATGTTCAAGCGAACTTGACCTTTTTCAGTGAATTTGAATGAATTGGATAATAGATTTTTCAAGATTTGATTTAATCGCTGTGAATCTGTTTCCATCATTTCCGGAAGATTGTCATCCATCAAAATTTCAAAATCGAGATGTTTTGCTTGCGAAATAGGGTTGAAGGTAGACTCCACAAAACGACTAATTTCTGCAAAAGTAATCGGATTGTAATCGACAGAAATATAACCAGATTCAATTTTAGAAAGATCCAGAATATCGTTAATCAACTGAATTAAGTCATCACCACATGAATTGATAGTTTTGGCAAACTGAATTTGTTTTTCAGATAAATTCCCGTCACGATTGGCGATTAATTCATTGGCCAAAATCTGCAAACTATTTAACGGCGTTCTTAATTCGTGCGACATATTCGCCAAGAATTCCGATTTGTATTTGGATGTTAAAGTAAGCTGATCGGCTTTTTCTTCCAAAGCTTTTCTTGCAACCTCAACTTCTTGGTTTTTGAGTTCGACTTCCTCTTTTTGATTGGCTAGTAAAATTGCTTTTTCTTCAAGTTCTTCATTGGTATTTTTCAATACTTCCTGCTGACTTTTTAGCTCGTTTGCCAAAGATTGAGACTGAACTAATAATTCCTCTGTTCTTGAGTTCGATTCAATAGTATTCAATACAATTCCGATACTTTCTGTTAATCCTTCAAGGAAATCTAAATGTGTCTGGCTAAATGTGTCAAGTGATGCTAATTCAATAACAGCTTTAAGTCGGCCTTCAAAAAGAACAGGAAGAATAATCACGTCTTTTGGCTTCGCATCTCCGAGTCCAGAATTGATTCGGATATAATCTTTTGGAACATTGCTCAAAATGATTCTTTCTTTTTCAATGGCAACCTGACCAATAAGACCTTCACCCATTGCATATTGTGTAATAGAATCTTTTCTTTTGATGTAAGCATAAGAAGCAATTAAATTCAGTTTTGAATCCATAAAATCTTCGTTTTCTTCCAAAATATAGAAAAGTCCATGCTGTGCTGTAACAACCGCCGCAAGTTCAGAAAGAATTTTTTTGGTAACCGCATTCAGCTCTTTTTGTCCTTGAAGCATCTGAGTAAATTTGGCTAAATTTGATTTCAACCAATCTTGTTCCTGATTACGTAAAGTAGTTGCTTTAAGATTCGAAATCATTTGATTGATAGTATCTTTAAGCGCCTCAACTTCACCTTTTGCTTCAACACCAATTGTTCGGGTTAAATCTCCCTGTGTTACCGCAGAAGCTACTTCAGAAATGGCACGTACTTGAGTAGTAAGATTCGCCGCCAACTGATTTACGTTTTCCGTCAAATTTTTCCAAGTCCCCGATGCTCCAGGAACGTTAGCTTGTCCACCTAGTTTTCCTTCGGCACCCACTTCACGTGCCACAGTTGTTACTTGATCAGAGAAAGTTGCAAGTGTATCAATCATTTCATTAATAGTATCCGTAAGCTGTGCTACTTCACCTTTTGCATCAATTGATAGTTTTTGTTTCAGATTTCCTTTTGCAACAGATGTTACCACTTTTGCAATTCCACGAACTTGGCCTGTTAAATTCGAAGCCATAACGTTAACCGAATCGGTTAAATCTTTCCAAGTTCCAGCAACACCTTTTACTTCTGATTGCCCTCCGAGTTTTCCTTCGGTACCAACCTCGCGCGCCACACGAGTTACCTCAGAAGAAAATGAATTTAACTGTTCCACCATCGTATTGAAAGTGTTTTTCAAGTCCAGAATTTCACCTTTTACGTCAACGGTAATTTGTTTCGAAAGGTCGCCATTTGCTACGGCTTTTGTTACATCAGCAATGTTACGTACTTGTCCAGTTAAGTTTGATGCCATTTGGTTCACCGAATCGGTCAAATCTTTCCATGTTCCCGCAACACCGGGTACGAAAGCTTGTCCGCCCAGTTTTCCATCGGTACCCACTTCACGCGCCACACGAGTTACCTCAGAGGCAAAAGCACGAAGCTGATCCACCATTGTATTTACAGTTTCCTTTAATTGAAGAATTTCTCCACGAACGTCTGCCGTAATTTTTTTCGACATATCTCCATTAGCAACGGCAATGGTTACTTCGGCAATATTACGAACCTGAGTCGTTAAGTTACCCGCCATTTGGTTCACCGAATCGGTCAAATCTTTCCATGTTCCGGCAACTCCGGGAACGTTTGCTTGTCCTCCCAGTTTTCCTTCGGTACCCACTTCACGCGCCACACGGGTTACCTCAGAAGCAAATTCACGAAGTTGATCCACCATGGTATTCAAAGTTTCTTTTAATTGAAGGATTTCCCCACGAACGTCAACAGTAATTTTTCGCGACATATCGCCATTGGCAACCGCAATCGCTACATCGGCAATATTACGAACCTGCGCCGTAAGATTTCCTGCCATTTGATTCACCGAATCGGTTAAATCTTTCCAAGTTCCAGCAACTCCTGGCACGTTGGCTTGTCCTCCCAATTTACCTTCAGTTCCTACTTCTCGTGAAACCCTTGTTACTTCTGAAGCAAAGCCTCGAAGCTGATCCACCATGGTGTTAATTGTATTTTTTAACTCTAAAATTTCTCCTTTTACGTCAACCGTAATTTGGAGCGATAAATCTCCTTTTGCTACGGCTGTTGTTACTTCGGCAATATTACGTACTTGTCCGGTTAAGTTGGAAGCCATTTGGTTTACTGAATCGGTCAAATCTTTCCATGTTCCGCCGACACCTTCAACTTGTGCTTGTCCGCCCAGTTTTCCTTCGGTACCAACCTCACGCGCCACACGAGTTACCTCTGATGCAAAGGAATTCAACTGGCCCACCATGGTGTTGATGGTATTTTTTAATTCCAAAATTTCTCCTTTGGTATCAACCGTAATCTGACGGGATAAATCCCCTTTTGCTACGGCGGTTGTTACTTCAGCAATGTTACGCACTTGTCCCGTTAAGTTCGATGCCATTTGATTCACGGAATCCGTTAAATCTTTCCAAGTTCCTCCGACACCTTTTACTTTCGCCTGACCACCAAGTTTTCCTTCAGTACCAACTTCCAGCGCCACACGCGTTACCTCAGAAGAGAAAGAGTTCAGCTGATCTACCATGGTATTGATGGTTTTCTTTAGTTCCAAAATTTCTCCTTCGGCGACGGCGGTAATTTTTTTCGAAAGGTCGCCATTTGCTACGGCAGTTGTTACCTCAGCGATATTACGTACTTGTCCGGTAAGATTCGACGCCATTTGGTTTACTGAATCGGTTAAATCTTTCCAAGTTCCACCAACTCCTTTTACTTTGGCCTGGCCACCGAGTTTCCCTTCAGAACCCACTTCACGCGCCACACGAGTTACCTCGGCACCAAAAGAGTTCAACTGATCCACCATGGTATTGATGGTGTTTTTTAATTCGAGGATTTCGCCCTCGACATTTACGGTAATTTTTTTGGATAAATCTCCTTTTGCTACGGCAGTAGTTACTTCGGCAATATTTCTAACTTGTCCAGTTAAATTCGATGCCATTTGGTTCACCGAATCCGTTAAATCTTTCCAAACCCCACCAACACCACGAACGCGTGCCTGACCGCCGAGTTTTCCTTCAGAACCAACCTCACGTGCCACACGAGTTACTTCAGAAGAAAACGAGTTCAGCTGATCCACCATCGTATTAATGGTGTCTTTTAGTTCAAGAATTTCTCCTTTTACGTCAACGGTAATTTTTTTCGAAAGATCTCCTTTTGCCACCGCGGTTGTTACATCGGCGATGTTTCGAACTTGTCCGGTAAGGTTGGAAGCCATTTGATTTACCGAATCGGTTAAATCTTTCCACGTTCCACCAACACCTTTTACCTGCGCTTGTCCACCCAGTTTTCCTTCGGTACCTACTTCACGCGCCACACGGGTTACTTCAGAAGAAAAGGAATTCAGCTGATCCACCATGGTATTGATGGTGTTTTTCAATTCCTGAATTTCTCCTTTTACATCAACCGTAATTTTTTTCGATAAATCGCCTTTTGCTACTGCTGTTGTTACATCGGCAATGTTACGTACTTGTCCGGTAAGGTTGGACGCCATTTTATTTACAGAATCGGTCAAATCTTTCCAAACCCCGCCAACACCTCGTACTTTTGCCTGACCACCCAATTTTCCTTCGGTACCAACTTCACGTGCCACACGCGTAACCTCCATCGAGAAAAGATTCAGCTGTTTTACCATTCCGTTTACCTCTTTTGCAATTCTAAGAAATTCTCCCTGCAATGGATTTCCCTCAATAGACAAAGGCATTTCCTGAGATAAATTTCCTTTAGCAACCGATGTGATTACGTGCGCAATTTCAATTGTAGGGTGAACCAGATCTGAAATCAGCGTATTTACCGAATCAACACAGGAACTCCACGAACCGCGAGCACCGTCAAGCGCCACTCGATTGGTCAATTTTCCTTGTTTACCAATGCTTTTTCCCACCTTTTGAAATTCAAAAACCATCCTTTCGTTAAGGTCAATAATTTCATTAAGCGTGTCGCAGATCGCACGTTTTGTGCCATCCTGATTCGTTGGGAAGCGCTGAGAGAAATTACCGTTTTTTACTTTCAGTAAGATTTTCAGAAATTCAGCATCGCTAAGGATAGATTCCTCAGTATTGGTTTTCTTGGTTTTGCGGTTCACTGTTTTTTCTTCTGCAATAATGGGCATGGCTATCAGCACTTCATTTTTGGGTATTTTATCGATTGGTTTATTTCTTTTCATAATTGGCTTTCTTTTGCTGAAGGTCTAGTTTTTGGTTTGAGGAGGAGGTTTTGTATTCTGAAATTCTTTATCCGTTTTCGTTTAATAAAATTTTTCTCAGATGGAATTGAACAAAAGCATCCATTGAATCGGGTCTTTTGGTATTGTCGTTGTAGTTTAAAGGCTTTATGATGTAGCCAGAAATACCTAATTCTTCTGAAATATTTCGATCATTATTTTCAGAGGATGTAGTCATGATAAATACTTTCAAATCTTTTAAATTTTCATCGGTTCTTAAGATTTTCAGAAACTCAATTCCGTTCATTTTGGGCATATTAATATCCAAAAGAATGACATCTGGAATTAATGGGTTCTCATTATCTCTTAATAATTTTAATGCTTCAAGTCCGTTATATGCGGTATGAAGGACATACTGTATTTCTAATTTTTTCAATGAACGTTCGACTGAAATAGTATCCAGTTCATCATCCTCAACTAGTAAAATGGTTGGTTTTCTCATACTGCTTTAGTGTTTCGCCAAGTAAAAGTAAATTCAGTTCCTTGACCTATTTTTGATTGTACATGTATGGTTTCGCCTTGTTCGTCAATAATTTTTTTTACGATTGCCAGGCCGATTCCGGTGCTTTCCATTTCGTTTTTTTCTCTCAGTGTCTGAAATATTTCAAATATTCTTTGATGATATTCAGGGTCAATCCCAATTCCGTTGTCTTTTACTGAAAACTCGTAAACGTTTCCTATTTTTTCACATTTAATCTCAATATGCGGTTTTTCAGGCTTCGAATATTTTACTGCATTGCTGATTAGGTTAGAGAAAACCTGTTCGAGTTTTAATCTTTCTGTAAAAATTTCAGGGAGATTGTTTACATCCAGTTTGAATTCTCTCGGAACGATTGATTGTGTGATTTCACGAACTAAAGCATTTGTATCTACTAATTCAGGATTTGTTTTTCTGTTAATTCTCGCATAATCCAAAAGTCCATTAATCAGCGCTTCCATACGTTGTGTTCGTTGCGGAATAATATCCAGATAATCTTTAAGAGCAGGAGAGAGTTCGTTTGACAAATCTTCCTCAATCCAGCTGATTACATTGTAAATTCCACGTAGTGGCGCTTTTAAATCATGAGAAACAACGTAGGCAAATTTGTTTAGTTCTTCATTTTTGTTTTCTAGTTCTTGAATATTTTTCTCAAGTCGCCGCGACATGATATTTAGGGAGGAGGCAAGTGCGCTTAATTCATCATTTTTAAAATCTTGAACAATAGTAAATCGGCCTTTTGAAATTGTATCGGCGACACGAACCATCGAGTTGATTCGTTTAGTAATCATGATTACGATATAGCTGGTACTGCATATTCCCACAAAAATGGTGAGTGATAGAAAAACCAAAGAGTACGTTCTGGTTTTGCTTAAAGAATGCAGGAGCATTTCACTATGGTGCGCTCGGGTTTTATATTCGATTCTTTCAAAACTTTTGAACTTTTTTGTAATGGAATCATTGATATTTTTTCCAATATGCATTTTCAGTTTATTGTCTAAAAGATACTGATAGGTTTTCGAATTTTCTCTTCTGGCGCGAATCAGTTTAGAAGTATAAGAAAGCCATTCGGCATGAAGGATGCTGATCGAATCTAAAATAGATGCCTGAATCGTATTGCTGTCAATGAGCGTATGCTGTTCAACAAAAAAATCGGGCACTTTTTGGATTCCGCTGTAATAGGGTGCGAGATAAGTTGTGTCGTTTGTCAGCAAATAGCCTCGTACTGCGCTTTGCATCTGCAAAATAGCTCTATGCGTTTTATTTGAATTTCGAATCACAGCTTCTGATTTTGAAAGAAACTGCGAGTTTTGATTCACTTTAAGAGACAGCATGTAGTTACTATACGAATCTGCTGCAGAAAGCAAAATAATTAGCGTGAAGGCTAAAATTATTTGAGTTGATAATTTCATTGTCTTTCTGATAAACCCCGTTAAATATAATATTCTGAAAATGAGATTGGTTTAGCTTTTAAATCCCATTATGCGATAAAATGGCTAATGATTTTTTTTAATTCATTAAAATCACTGGGTTTCGAAATGAATTCTTTTGCACCATAATTTCGGGCTTTTATTTTTGTTTCTTCATATTGAGAAGTAGAAAAAATAATAACAGGAATATCTTTGATGATTTTTTGATCTTTGATTGCTGCTAAAAATTCAAAACCTGACATGATTGGCATATTTAAATCCAGAAAAATAATATCAGGGTTAAGTTCTTGGCGAATTAACTTGTTTAATGCTTCTACAGCATTGTGCATAGCAGTATAATCAGCATTTGAAACAGCCTGCAAAGCTTCCATGAAAAATTCGCAATCGTCAATATCATCGTCTATTTGTAATATATTTTTATAGATCATAATATATTTTGGTTTTAATTAAAGATGATAATTCTTGCTCAGGTCGATTTGAATTTTTTATTGAAAAATGGGAGGTATTAATCAATATTTTAGCGCTTAAAGTGTCTATCTGATAATCAGAAGTTTTTTTTATCTTGATCATCGTGATTTGGGGCGCAACGTTAATTTACAACTACAATTTAAAATATTGTTTGAAAGTAGGCGAGAGTAGAGGCTTTTCATGGGCTCCATAATTTTGAGTTTATTATTTAACCAATGAAATTATAAATAAGACTTCTCTTTTTTTTACATGATTTTCTTTAAATGTTATATAATTATCATGTTTTTGATTGATTCTGAGAATAATACATTTCTATTTAGTTTATTATCAGGTAGTTTTGGGTCAAGAATAAAGCAAAATTGTTATTTGAAACTTTAAAATAAACTAATGGAATGAAGCCTTGAAAATCATAAATAACATAAAACATTTCAATGAGAAAAATTTTTTATTAGTTTTTGATGTTAGCTTTTTTTCGGGTTAGTGCTCACTATGCTTAAAAAGGTTGATGGAAGTACAAAAAAAAAAGGCTTTTGAGAAAATGAATTCTGGTTAAAATTGCTTTAACTTATATGTTTAAAGAGGAAATCATAAACGGATTGATTAACTTTGGTAAAAGGTCTTTTGGAAAGCCGTAAGAATTAAACCGTCGGAATATCAATTTAAAAGAAATAATATGCCTTGGAATCCAGAAATATATAATAAGTTTAAAGACATCCGATTTAAGCCTTTTGTCGATTTGATGGATCATATAAAGCCAATGGAATCTGGATATGCCATTGATTTAGGCTGTGGAACAGGAGAACAGACCATTTTTTTAGCAGAAAAATTTAAACAGCTTGATTTTATTGGTGTAGATTCTTCAGCTGAAATGCTTGCTAAATCAAAGCCTTATGAAAAAGAAAATCTGCATTTTGAACAGTTTAAAATTGAAAAATTTGCTGTTTCAGATAAAAAGTGGGATTTGATTTTTAGTAATGCGGCTTTGCAGTGGTCAGATAATCATGAGGAATTGTTCCCTAAACTAATACAAAAACTCAATTTAGGCGGTCAATTTGCTGTGCAGATGCCAGTTCAAAATGAAAATGCACTCAACAAAATATTGCATCAGCTAGTAGAAGAAGAACCATTTGTTAAGTATTTAAAAAAATGGAAAAGAAATTCTCCTGTTTTAAGTATGGATAAATATGCGCAAATTATGTTTGACAGCGGGCTCGAAGATATTCAGATTATGCAAAGAGTTTATCCCATTATCGCTAAAAATCATGATGAGCTTTATGATTTTATTTCAGGTTCAGCGTTGATTCCTTATATGGAACGTTTGCAAGAAGATCAGAGAAATCTTTTTACGCAAAAGTATAAAGAAAGAATAGCTGAAAATTTCCCTAAACTTCCAGCAATCTATGCTTTTAAGAGAATTTTTCTTTACGGAATTAAAACTTAAAAAATTTGTAACATTGGAAAAGGTCATTTTTAACTGATTGCCTTTTCCAATTTATTTAATCATTCAAAGTTTTTTCTCAAATCAATTATCGTTTGGTTTGGAACATCCAGATTTACAAAACCTCTGCGTGGTCTGTCTAAGTCTAATGTGAATAAGACAACTAAAGAAACTAGCAGGCAAAAACCTATTTGAACTAGCCAGTCGATTCTGCCATTTCTGCCATCGGAATAGCCTCCGTAAAATGCGGTTATAAAAGACAGACAAAACAACATGATCATAATACTTTTTGGAACTTTTGCCTTTTCTCCAGAAAGGCGCGACGTAGTGACATCAATCATCGTATTTAATGCAGGAATCATTTGTTGTGTTGCCGCAAGATTGTTGGGATCTTTAGAAAGGTCTGTAGCTCTTTTCCATAATTTTCCCGAAATAACCTGAGATAGACTGTCGGCCTTCAAAATACCTTTTAAATTAGGACCTACTTCATAATATGATATTCTGGCTTCAACGTAGTCTTTGAAATCTTTTCGGAATAATGCTCTTGTCGAATCGGGGTACAAATCACTTCTAAGAATTGCCGTGCCAATGTCATTTGCTTCCTCAACAACAATTTGTCTTCGTGAATTATAGCGATCACTGCTCATTCCGAATGTAAATGCCAATAAGAAAAAAAGCAAGGCGACAAGCGTCGAGGTTTCAGTAGATTTTTCTTTGGGAGATTTTCTTTTCTGAATATAATTCCCAATTTTTTTTCCGATAAAACTTGAAATAATCATTAACACAAAAAGCAAAAGAGCAATTTCCCATGCTTCGGTCTCAATTAGTGCGTTTGTCTTCATATAATTGATTTTCAACATTATGTTTTTGGAACATTTTTATTCTTAAATCAATATAAAGATATTGTTTTTATTTTGCTTCGAAAGTATAAACTCCACCTTTTTTTGTTTCAAAATCAAATAGTTGTGTTTCTGGAATAACAAATCCGTTTAATTTTGCTTTTTCTGATAGTATTGGTTTTTTAATAGAATCTATTTGATAATATTCATTTGGATTGTCACCTGTAGCAGTTTTTAGTTTAGTTTTAAATTCCACATTTTTAGAAATTCTGATTCTAGCATTTCCTCCTAATTTAGATATAATAGTGAGTTTTGTCAATTTCGATTTTTCCCATTCGATATTAATCTCAAAACCGCCTCTTGCTTTTAAACCTTTTACAGAACCATTTGGCAAAGCGTCTGGAAGTGCCGGCAAAATATAAATAAACCCGTCATAACTTTGAACCAACATTTCAGCGATTCCCGAAGTACAGCCGAAATTTCCATCAATTTGAAAGGGCGGATGCGCATCTAAAAGATTGGGATAAGTGCCTCCAGATTGTCCTTTTGATTCTAATGGTGCTGGCGTTAATTGGTCGGAAATCAATTTAAAAGCTTTATTTCCATCCAACAATCTTGCCCACCAGTTTACTTTCCAACCCATTGACCAGCCCGTAGATTTGTCGCCACGATATGTCATGGAATTTTTTGCTGCTTCCATTAATTCAGGATTTCTAAAAGGAGATATTTGTCCGGAAGGGAATAATCCATACAGATGCGAAATATGTCGGTGTTTATCATCGGTTTTGTCCATATCGTTCAACCATTCTTGTAGTTGAGCATATTGGCCAATCTGCATTGGAGGTAATTTGCCTAAAGCAGTTTTAACTTCATTGGATAGGTTTTTATCTT
The DNA here is from genome assembly GCF_000425445.1 of Flavobacterium denitrificans DSM 15936. GTDB lineage: Bacteria > Bacteroidota > Bacteroidia > Flavobacteriales > Flavobacteriaceae > Flavobacterium > Flavobacterium denitrificans. The sequence goes on from NZ_KE384377.1 coordinate 894,699, forward strand.
TATTTAAGATTTTTGAAGCATTAATGAAATTATTAAAAACATCAAAAACCAACTGATTGTCCATTGTTGTTCCAGCAGTTATGCTGACATCTTTAAAATATTTATTTTCTGGCGACATAGAAGGGGAGACCACCAAAAATTTTTTCGAAGGATCTTGTTGTAGAACATCTAAATAAAATAAAGTAAGACCTTTTAATGCTTCAAAGTGTTTTCGAAGAAATTCCTTATCGCCAGTGTATAAATAATGATTCCAAAGATGCTGTGTCAGCCACGCGCCGCCCATTGGCCACATTCCGTAAAAACCGCCATCGACAACGCCGGTAATTCGCCAGATATCTGTGTTATGATGCATATTCCAACCACGAGCATGGTACATTTCTTTCGCAGATTCTTGTCCGGTTATGGCTAAATCATCAATCATGTCAAATAAGGGTTCGTGCATTTCGCTTAAATTCGTATTTTCGGCTGGCCAATAATTCATTTCAGTATTAATATTGACAGTGTATTTGCTATCCCAAGACGGATTAAGCTGATAATTCCAAATTCCTTGAAGCGTTGCAGGTTGTGTTCCAGGTTGCGATGATGAAATCAAAAGATAGCGTCCAAACTGAAAATAAAGCGCGACAAGCTCTGGATCACTAGAATTTGCAAATTCTTTGATTCGGACATCCGTTGTTTTTTTTGCTTGTTCAGATGTTCCTAAATTCAAGCTAACGCGATTGAAATATTTCTCGTAGTTTTGAATATGCGTTTTTAATTCATCATCATATTTTTTGCTAGTGGCACTTTTTAAATATTCTGAAACTTTTGCATCAGGACTTCCTGAGATATCATTGTATTTTTTGAAATTAGTAGCAATGGCAACATATATAAGTACTTCATCAGCATCAGAAATTATCAATTGATCTGAAGATGAAGTTAGTTTTCCGCCTTTTAAAATGGGCAAAATTACGGTCTTAAAATTTATTTTTCCAGTTTTACTTTCCCACGAACTGCTGGTTCCAGTAACAATTAACTGATTGTCTGACGTAAAGATTGATTTCTTTAAATGAGGAGAAGCGGCACTGATGTTAAAATTTAGTTTTCCTTTTTTGCTAGAAGATAATTTAATCATAATGACATTATCGGCAAAAGAAGAGAAGATTTCCCGTTTGAAAATTACTCCATCCACTTCATAAGAAACCGTACTAATTGCTTTTTTAATATCTAAAGTTCTGCTGTAATTCTTGAAATTTTCATGACCTTTGAAATCAATATATAAATCGCCCATCGTTTGATAAGGCATTCCGTAATTTAGATCTTTGGGAACAGCTCTCGGATAAGTTTTGTTCGAAAGATTTTGGGCTTCTTCAAACTTGCTTTCATTTAAAAGTCTTCTGATTTTCTGAATGCTGTCAAAAGTATTTTTAGGAATATTATTTCCGGGTTCGCCCGCCCAAATCGTTTCTTCATTAAGTTGCAGATGTTCTTGTGAAGCATCTCCAAAGACCATTGCGCCTAGTTTTCCATTGCCAATTGGGAGTGCTTCGTTCCAGTTAGTTGCTGGCTTGTCGTAGGTTAATTTTAGATTTTGCTGTGCATAAAGCGGAATTGAAACTAGAGCTATCAAAACGAATAAATAAAATTTATGCTGAATCATATTTGAATCATTTTAAAATGAAAACATTACAATGAAGTTTTGTTTTTATCCAAATTAAAGGTTTTATATCCATTTGTTTTTGGAGTATTCTCAAAAATAACACTAGATAATCAGCAGATTATCCTGCAGTGTCCTGTGATTTTATTTCTAATGGAAGATTTTCGCTCAACTATAAGCGTATTTTTATAGATTTGTAAAGTCAATGCATTTTCCAAATCGATGCTGAGAAACAATTAAATTCTAAAAACAATGAAATCTGTTACTTCAATATTTTTATTTATAGTGTTTGTCTGTTCCAATTCTTACGGTCAATTAAGTTCAGATAAAATATTCGAAAGCTTTAAACAGGGAGAACGTACAAACTGTTCATCGATTGCTTTTATCAAAGCTTCTTTAAATATTTATGGATTAGACAATCTTTTTGTCACAGAAAAATTAAGCGAGACTGAACAAAAAATTACCTTAAAAAATAATGAGTCTTTTACTTTAAATAATGACGAAATAAGCAAAGCGAAAATTTCTGCTGATTTTGTTTGTATTAAAGATAATTGTGAAAACGAAAAAATAATCGAATATGCGATTTTGACTTATGCTGTAATGGCAAAATACAAACAGATTATTGACAAAGAAGAAACTTTTGACAAAGCTTTAGAAGATTTAGAAAGCGGCGAAGTATATACACCCACGATTTATAAATATTTAGGATTTCAAAAAGGCAAACAAATCGAGAAATTAAAACGAGAAGCAGGAAGTGAATTCTGTGGTGTTGTAGCATGGTCAACGGCTCATGCAGTATTTGTTTGTGAAGAATATATGGACTATTATGGCAACAAGAAAAGTATCTGGATCAAATACCCGGGGCGTTTCAGAATCATAAAGTCATAAGAATTTAAGATTGATTTTTTAATAATTTGTAATATTTAACCTATAAATATATATAACCGAAAATTTAATTGCAAAAAAGAAATCAATACCGTTGCAATTTAAGTTAATTTATATATTTTTGTTTCGAAACACCATTAACCAAATCTACTAACAAATGAAAAGCAAGATCTTTTTACTAAGTTTCCTTTGCTTCTTGGCTACTGTAGCAGTATCAGCTCAGGCAAAAAATGCTCCAAGAAGTATTATCAGTACAACAGCCCTAATCCGTAAATACCATGATCAAAAAGAATTGAGCGGTATGCAAAAAGGAGAACTTTTAGAATTGTACATTGAGCGTATTAAAGTTTTAGTGAAAACACTTCCTTACATTGCTTTGGTTACAAAACCGGGAGTTACAATGGCAGACTTAGGTATTCCAGACGATAATGAGCACAAAAAAGTATTAGATACTCAAGCAGTTGGTACAGCTACTTTCTTAGACACAACAGTGGATTTTCAAAGAAAAATGATGCCTTACTCTGATAAAGGAAACCTTATCGCAGCTATCTTATTTTACGAAAGCACATTAAAATCTTTACACGAGTTCAACGACTTGAACGAAATGTAATATTTTAAAAATATTGATATAAAAAACTCCAAAGTCATTTGATTTTGGAGTTTTTTTTGTTTTGCATGAAATTATTGCTATATTTCTGTAGGTAAAATTACTGTTTTATAATTACTAAAACATTAAATCTCATTTAAAAGAGAAAAAGATAATTCCTTTGTGTTTTTGATATCATATGATTTTGAAGATGATAAGAACAAAATATAATAAAAAAAATGTTTTAGATATCTTTTTTCGATAAAATAATAGTATATAAAAAATAATTGTAGCTTTTAATAAGGATTATTTTTATATTTTTGTTTACTTCAAAAATGTAAGTAGACTCCCTAGTATGCAAAACACTTCAAATCTCAATATCAATATAGAAAATTTTAGAGCTGTTAATAAAGCGGAAATTTCTATTGATGGCATTACAGTCATAGCTGGAGAAAATGGCTCTGGAAAAAGCACAATCTCAAAATTAGTTTATTATTTATATAAGACAATCACAAATATCGACGGTATAATTAGTGAAGGCTTAAACCATGAATTAGAAAATATTTATACTTTTTTGCGTATTTCAATAAATGATTTATTAAATAAAAAAAATGATCGGCTTTTAAGGAATGAATTGCAAAATGAGCTTAGTATAATTAAGCGTGAATTTGAATATGGTAGATTGAGTAGTAATAATATTGATAGGTTAATTGATATTATTACAAAAATACAGATTTCTTCAAATTTTGATTTTGAAGAAAATGTAGATATACAAGTTATTAATAGATTGAAATATATTGTAAACGATATTACAAAAAAGTCTTTTGCAAATGTTAATAGAACATCAGAACTTTTCGAAATTGTAAAAGAACATGTTGATGAATTATTTAAAGAGGCTACAGGATTTAAAAAATCAAGGTCAACTACAATTTTTAAAAATGAGTTAATTAATATTTTTCATGATGACAATCTTCCTAAGAAATTTAGTGTTTCAGAATTTGGTCAAGAAATTGTGAGTTTTACAAAAAATAATCTGGCTATACCGTATATTATTCAAGATGTTATATATATTGATACTCCGATGCTATTAGGTGTTGAAACATTAGAGAATAATCACTGGGAAGATTTGAATAATATAATTAGAGATTTTGATGGAAGTAGTCATAATAAGAATTTTTTTTCAGACATCATCAGAGATGAAATATTAGATGGTGAAGCTAACTACGACAGTAATTTTTTGGCTAATAATAGTTACACTTTCAAAACAAAAGAAGGTACAGTTTATGACTTGTTAGATTGTGCAACAGGAGTAAAATCTTTTAGTATTATTCAATTGTTGCTGAAAAATGGAGTCATTAGTAATAAAACACTTTTAATAATTGATGAGCCTGAATCACATTTGCACCCACAATGGATTATAGAATATGCTCGATTAATTGTTTTGATGAATAAATTTATAGGTACTAAATTTCTTATTGCTAGTCATAATCCTGATATGGTAAGTGCAATTAAATACATTTCGGAAAAGGAAGAAATTAGCCAAAACTTAAATTATTATTTAGCTGAAAAAATAAAGCCTTCTTCCTATAATTTTATACCCTTGGCACAGGATATAGACCCAATTTTTGCATCTTTTAATATCGCTTTAGATAGAATGGATTTATACGGTAATAGTGATGAAATATTGTAAAAACACAACAATCGGTCACGAAAAATCAGTTTGTTTTCCTGCTATTATTGAAAATGCTTATGATTTATTTTTAAGAGATGGATGTAAACTAGAGGCGTCTTCTCCATTTCATAACGAAGAAAATGAGATAATTAATGGGGATTATTTGGAGAATCATTTTTGTGTATTAGATGGAAGAAGTCTTGGGAATAAAAATAAATCTGTAGATGTAATTTTTGCAATTAACGAAAATAATAATGAAAAGTTTTTAGTTTTTGCTGAATTAAAATTAAATAGTACTTCTTTTATGAGATTGGATAAGTTAAGTCTACGAGGGAAAGCAATTGGATCAACTAGGGCATTGGGAACTTCTGTTCCAATCTATAGAAAATATTATATAATTGTCCCAAAAGATAAATATAATGAAGCACGAAGAATTATGTTTAGAGAAAACCCTAGACTAAATAATGATTTTGTTGCATTATGTCCAAGTGATCTGCATGCTAAATTTTTTGTTTAATAAAAAGTTTATATAAAGCATTTTAATATACAAAATAATCTTTAGAGCAAAATTAATTTTAATTCCCCTTCAATAAATTAATGCTAACAGTTGCGGTTTCAGCATCAGGAAATCTTCTGAAAAAAGAGGGGTCAGGAAATAAACCTGCTTCAGCAGCAATTTTATTAAAAACATCAATTTCAACAATATATTGGTCAGAAAAACCATGTGTGGCGTCATATGCAGTCGCTGGCGTTTTGCCTATATTTTCTGCGGTAAGTTTTGGATTTATAGTATGCAGTTCGATTAAAAGCAGTCCAAATTTTCGTACATAAGGCGACCATTTTTGTAAATGCTCTAACAAATTATCTTCAACAAGATTGTTGCTGATTCTTTTTCCTCTAAAAGCAAATGCACCAGTAGAACTGCTGATTCTTTCTGTATTTATTTTTTTTGGATTTTCCCAAATTCTGTTGTGATCCAGAAAGGTTCTCACGTTGAGCAAGTCTTTTAGGTCAATATTATAATTTTCTCTCAAATCATCTGAGAGCAAATCTGGACGGCCAATATCGCCCCAAATAACTTTTGCCCAAATGTCTGCTTTAATAAGATTGGCTCTTGTTACTTTCAGCGCAGCTTGATTATAATCGGCTCCAACTAAAAATAAAGGATATTCATCAAGTATTTTCCCTCTTAAAGTCTGTCGGTCAATTACCTCGAAGATGTGTTGCAAAAAAGCACCATTTCCGCATCCCATGTCTAAAATTCCCTTTGGCTGTTCTTCAATTGGCAAATTAAATAGTTTGACAATAATTTCATCTACAACCTTAAAATAAGTATCATGCGCGCCTCCGCTCCCCCAAACGTTCATTTCACGATCGACATGAATTTCATTTTCACCATCGGCTATCATTCTTAAAACCGTTGGATCGCCAAACATCAATTCTTCAATTTTGGCAAATGTTGGCAAATACGAAACAGTTACTCCATAGGCACTGGCTCTTTTTGCAAAAAACAAGCCCACTTCGGTGAATTGATAGTTGCCTTTTTTTTCTAAAAACCATCCCAGATGTGTAAAGAAGTCTAGTATTTTTTTAAAATTATCAGGAGATTTATGAAATTCCTCCGGTTTGAAAGACGTTTCCATAAAGTATTTATGAAACATTCCTTTCATTGCCAGACGAACTATCGTTGGACCAATTAAATAACCTTCAATGTGTTTTAAAATTTGATTTTGGATCGCATTGCTCAGGTTGTCATTTGAAGATTGTATTTCGTAATTCTTTTTATATTTCTCGAAAATGACGTTAAGTTTTTCAAACGGTGCATCTTCAAAAAGCCGTGGATGAAAATGAGATGAAAACTGAAGCAAATCAACAACATCTTCATAAAGATAAAACAGAGAAAAAGCAATTTTTGTTTTCTGATTTACAGAAATTATAATTTCCTGAGTAGCGTTATCAACGTGATAATCCAAAAATCCTTGCGAAGCTAAAATCCGCAAACCAACATTCAAATAGCCTTCATTTGCCTTAAAAGCTGATGTGAGCTCCGCCAATTTTGTTTGCTCTTTTCTTAGGAGATAATCTAAAACTGCTTTGTTTTTTAATGCGATTGCTACTGGAGCAACAGCTAAACCGTCGAGATGTCTGAAAATGGAGCTTCGAAGTTGAGATGTATCAGTCATAGTAAAGAAATGAATGTTAGTTAAAAATAGTGATTTTTTTTGACTGTTGAACTATTTGTTTTACAGCTTTTTAACTGATATTACTTGAGTTTCTATTTATCTTTTTTGTTCAATAAGTTCAAGCATTTGCTTAATCGACTTTTAGGCCATCATCGGAAAAAGTTTCGGGTTCAGGAACATTTTCATCATTTTCTTGTTCTTCATCATCATTTTCTTCTTCTTCTTCTTCTTCTTCTTCTTCTTCTTCTTCTTCTTCTTCCCAATCATTTTCGTCATATTCAGCTTCAAAGTCATCTTCAAGATCTTCTTCGAGCTCCATACTATAATAATTTTGTAATGTGAGAGCATTGGCGAGTGAGCCCTGCAAATAGGCATCGTAATTCAATAAAAGCTTTTCTTTATTTGAAAATGTTTGAGATTCTATTTCTGGCAGTATGTAGTTGTTTTTTTGGGAGTTCATAATAAATGTTTTTAGTTGAAGTTATATTTAGTAAGACTATATTTAAAGATAATTCGTTTCCTATCTCGTAATTTTATACAATTTTCAAAAGGACTTTTTAAATTTTCATATTGCTTTCTTTTCTAAGTTGCTGTAGTGTTAAAAACATAAAGATTTGAAAGAAAAAAACGAAGAATTAAACTACATATTGATTCATTTCTTAGATTTGTAATAAGTACCACAAAACTTTTTGTCATGCCGATAATTGAACAATCAGATTATAATTTTCCTTCTATTATGCATCGCAATAGGCATGTTTCAACTATTTATGCCGCTTTGTTTAAAAAGTTTGATGTGCCTGAATACACGAGAGAAAAGCTGGAATTGAATGATGGCGATTTTATCAATATCGACTATGTTTTAAATGATTCCTCAAAAGCAGTTATTTTGTGTCATGGACTTGAGGGTGATTCTCGAAGAACGTATAATAATAGCTGTGCGGCGTATTTTCTGCAAAAAGAGTTTTCGGTTTTTGCTTGGAATAATAGGACTTGTGGAGGAGAAATGAACCGTTTGCCAAGACTTTATCATCACGGTGCTGTTGACGATCTTGATGAAGTGGTTCAGTTTGTTTTGAAAAAAGGATTCAAAGATGTTTATTTGATTGGATATTCGATGGGGGGTGTTCAGTTGCTGAATTATTTGGGATGGACAAAGGTGGATGAACGCATAAAAGCGGCTGTTTCGATTTCAGTGCCAACTCATATTGCAACAAGTGCAGAAGTACTTAAACAGGGTTTTAATAGAGTTTACTTGAAAAACTTTACAATAGACATCAAGAAAAAGCTAAAGTATAAAGCAGCACAATTTCCGGATTTTATAAATAGTGATCAGATTGACAAAATTTCTTCTTTTGATGAAGTTGACCAGTATTTCACTGCGCCTTTGCATGGTTTTGCTAGTCGAGATGATTACTATCAACGCGTTTCTCCTGAATTTTCGCTTGTAAACATAACGACACCGGTTTTGATTATCAATTCGCTTGACGATCCTTTTTTAAGTGAAAGATGTTATCCAAGAGCTATCGCTCAGGAGAGCGCATATGTTTATCTTGAAACTCCAAAATATGGAGGGCATTGTGCTTTTCCGCTCCGTAATTCTACCTATTCATATGCTGAAAAAAGAGCATTTAAGTTTTTTGAATCCTGTAAATCAGTAGCTTGCTAGGGTTGGTAAAACAGCTGAAAATTTGATTTGTTGATGTCAAAAAGAATTATAAAAAGCCAATTCCAAAACTGCTATAAAAATGCTACAACTAACTAACTATTGCATAATTTTGTACTCCGTGAAGTAACTAGCTTCTTATTTTATACTAATGAGCAATATATTTTCTGTCAAAAATCAAATAGGTGTTGTTTCCACTTTTTCCGAACTTGTAAATACCGATTTTAAAGGAGAAATGAATGCACTCTGCTGGTACAGAAGTTTGGATGGCGATTTTAACGAAATTGTTGCCAAGCTATCTTTAAAAGAAAATATAACTGAAATTTCACCTAAAGCTTTACAAGCACTCCAATTATCAGAAAAAGGAAATCTAGCTAGGGAAATAATTTTAAATGATCTTCAATTATTAACTGATTTTGGAGCATCGCCATCCCTTAATTTGTTGAAATGTTATGAGCGCGATGACGAATTTGATTTCATATCTACCGATGTGTATTCCTTTCATGTAGATCGCTCTCCCATTGCAACAGATACTTTTTTGTGTACTTATCACGGAGCATCAAGTGATATTGTTTATAATTCGCAAGCAAAACAAAAAATAGTGATTCCAGAAGTTCGCGAAAAACTAAGAGAGCTTCATGATGGAACAGAGGAAGAATTTGAAGAGTTTTTAAAAGAGAATTACTTTGATTTGCATTATCAGTTGGATGAAGATGCTGAACCTATCAATTTAGGACAGATGCATCTTTGGCGACTGGCTGTGGATCATCCAAAACAAAAGGTACTTCCTTGTATTCATCGAGCTCCAATAGAAAATGAAGGCGAATATAGGCTGCTGTTGATTTGTTAAGAAGAAATTATTTGTGCTGTAGGAAATTAATTGCTTATATTTGATGTATGAACAAACAAACATCTTTTTCGGTATGTGGGGAATCCTTGTCGGCTCCAATGCACATTTGTGGATTTTTTGATTCAAAAGAGCAACAATATGAGGTAATAGTTCCTTATATTATGGAGGGTTTGAAAGCAAATGACAAAGTGATTAACATTCTTGAAGGAAATCGCCATGGTGAGCATTGCAGATGTTTGGCTGATAGTGGAATATCAATTGCCGAAAAACTAGCGAGTGGTCAACTCGAAGTATTGGCTTCTGAAAATACTTACATAAAGGATGGCGAGTTTGCTGCTGAAAAAATGTATACAATGCTCGAACAGACCTTATTATCGGCATCGAGATCGGGTTATGAAAGTGTAAGGGCTTGCGGCGATATGGTCTGGGCTCTCAAAAATTTGCCAGGAACTGATGAACTTTTAGAATACGAGGCGAGCTTGAATGTGCTTACTCCAAAACACGCCGTATCACTCATATGCATGTACGATATAAATAGCTTCAGTTCAAATACACTTGCCGATATATTGCTCACGCATCCTTACGTCATCAGAGACGGAAAGATCAGCAAGAATTCGCAATATGTAGAGCCTTCGGAATTAATTTCTAAATTTTCGGATTTTTCATCCAGTCCGCTTAAACTCTAAGACGTTGGCTTTTTTTGTCGATAAGATGACGAGAATTTTGGAGTACTAATAAATTGATTCTAGATTACAACTAATACCTGGTAAAAATTCGCAGTCAAAATCTGGCTCATCTTCATGTTTCTGATATAAATTAATGAATTGAGATGCATACTGTTTTTCAGTATGAAATTCTGCATCTATATAATTATTATTAGAGAAAATAGCAGAAGATTTATTTGAGTTGAAAGTGTGGTGCAGATCTATTAATGATTTCATAATATGTTATTAGGTTTGTTTATAATCTTTATTCAAAATTATAATATACTGCAGCCTTTTTAATTATAGAATTCAGCCGGAGGTTTATATAATTTAACAGTTATATCACTTACTCTTGTTTATTTTTGCATAAAAAAAGAGCCATGATTACCTTTAGAAATGCAACATTAAATGATCTTGAAGCGGTAACTGTTGTAGAAAATGTTTGTTTTCCACCAAATGAAGCAGCTACAGCGGAGTCATTTACCAAAAGAATACAAGTTTATCCCGAGCATTTTTGGCTGTTAGAATCAAACGGTGAATTGATGGGTTTTGTAAACGGAATGGTAACGAATCAAGAAACGATAAGCGACGACTTATTTGGAGACGCGGAGCTTCATGATAAAAACGGAAAATGGCAAAGCATTTTCGGAATTGCTGTTGCGCCACACCACAGAAATCAAGGTTTTGCTACGCAACTGATGAATCATTTAATTGCAGAGTCAAAAAAAGAAAATCGTAAGGGCGTAATCTTAACTTGCAAAACGGCTTTAATTCCGTATTATCAGCGTTTTGGTTTTGTTGATAGGGGAGTTTCGGCCTCGGTACATGGCGGAGAAGTCTGGCATGATATGACTTTAACATTTTAAATATGTAAAACCCTTTAAAAGACTTTTAAAGGGTTTACTTTTTCTAAAGATTAGGAGTAGAGGAAGCTTTGCCTAATTCCATTTTTAACTTATCTTCGCTTTTTATACATTTCTGAAAACATTTAATTCCTAAAAACCTAATCTGTGAAAAATAATCATGATGCTGCAGAAGAGACTCAGCTTAAACGTGGACTAACAAACCGACATATTCAGTTAATTGCCTTAGGAGGTTCTATAGGAACAGGTCTTTTCCTTGGCATTGGTCCAGCGGCCGTATTAGCAGGGCCATCGGTTATTTTAGGATATGCTATTGCCGGAATTATCGCTTTTTTCATAATGAGACAACTTGGAGAAATGGTTGTTGAAGAGCCTGTTTCAGGAAGTTTTAGCTATTTTGCTTATAAATATTGCGGTTCATTTGCCGGTTTTGCCTCAGGTTGGAATTATTGGATTTTGTATATTCTAGTGAGTATGGCCGAACTTACAGCCATTGGCGTTTATGTACAGTTTTGGTGGCCTGAAATTCCGCTTTGGGCATCCAGTTTGTTTTTCTTTTTGGTGATTAATGCTTTGAATTTTGCTTCTGTAAAAGTATACGGAGAAACCGAATTTTGGTTTTCCATCATAAAAGTAGTTGCGATTATTGCGATGATTCTTTTTGGAACTTATTTGCTAATAAGCGGAACGGGAGGAGAGCATGCTACAATTCATAATTTGTATAACGATGGAGGTTTCTTTCCAAAAGGTTTTTTTGAAAGAACAGGAAAAGGAGATTTTCAAGGATTATTGTCTGCAATGGCACTGATTATGTTTTCTTTTGGCGGATTAGAACTAATTGGAATTACCGCAGCTGAGGCTGAAAATCCAGAAAAAAACATTCCAACAGCGACCAATCAGGTTATTTACAGAATTCTGATATTTTATGTTGGGGCATTAGTGATTTTATTTGCTTTGTCACCGTGGAGACAAATTACGACAGACAGTAGTCCGTTTGTGATGGTTTTTCAAAACTTAAACGGAATGGAATTTGAGTTGTTTGGTTACAAAATATTTTTTACTAGCCTGATTGCCAATGTGCTTAATTTAATTGTATTAACCGCCGCTTTATCAGTTTATAACAGCAGTGTTTACAGTAACTCCCGAATGTTATTTGGCTTAGCTGATCAAGGAAGCGCGCCAAGGTTTTTAAAGAAGTTAAACAAACATTCAGTGCCTGTTAATGCTATTTTAATTTCTTCTTGTTTTGCCGCGATTTGTATTTTAATAAATAAAGTAATTCCAGAAGAAGCTTTTAGCATTTTAATGTCTTTAGTAGTCTCTTGCTTGGTTATTAACTGGGTTATGATTTCGTACACGCATTTAAAATTTAGACAAACGAAAGACAAGGAAAACACCAAAACGAAGTTTGCTTCTATATTTTATCCGGTAAGCAATTACATTTGTTTCGCCTTTTTATTAGGTATTTTAGCCATTATGTGGATGACGAATATGGAGATATCTGTAGAGTTGATTCCGATTTGGCTAGGGATTCTCTTTGTATTTTATAAAGTTTTTAAAGTGAAGGAATAAAGATAGATGATAAAAAAGAAAACCTCTTTTATTTAGTCTTTTCTTTTTGTGTGATCATTTATATGGGATATAAGTCAAAGAAATCTGCAAATTTGAAGTTTGTGTAAAAATTAATACTTCTATTAGAACAAAAACAAATCTGCTAGCTAAAGTTTCGGGTTCTTAAAATAATGTTCAGTAAAAACCCGCTATTAGCGGGTTTTAGTGTTTTTAGAATCTTGTTATTGTTAGAAACCATTTTATGAATGATTTAAGGAAGCAGACTTTGGAAGATAATTACTTTTATTTTTGATTTCAGAGCGGTTTGCATGTATTGTAAGAGTTAAATTTTTAAAAGCATCTTTGATTTTGAATAGTAAAATTTCTGCCTAATTACAACTTTTAGTATCTCGTATAATAATGACTTTTTTCCACGGCAACTTTCAAATTCTCGATGCTATTTTATTGCATTTTAAATCTCAATCAAAGCCATTTGCTTTTCAGCCCAAGCACTCATTTGATTGATGAAAGGAATTAACTCAATACCTGTTTCAGACAACGAATATTCAACTCGAGGCGGTACTTCGAGATATACTTTTCTGAAAATCAATCCGTCAGCTTCTAATTCTTTTAAAGTCTGTGTGAGCATTTTTGGCGTGATTCCTTCAATGGCTTTTTTTAGTTCGCCATAGCGCAAGATGTCATCTTTTAACGACCACAAAATCCGCCCTTTATATTTTCCTCCAATTCGCTGAAAAGCGTAATCAACAGGGCAATATGCTTTTATGTTTATTTTTTTTTCCATTTTTTTTATTTTTAAAATGCTGATTTTCAGTATTAGTATGGTTTTGGTATGTAGGGTACTTTTTTGTACGTACTTGTGGTAAAGATATTATATTCTTTTCTTTGTTAGAGGAATTATTAACATAATTTATCAAACAGATTCTGATTTTTATTCGTGATAGATTGTTTTTGCTCCATTTTTAATCATTTTAAGAATTTAGAATTATGACAAATATCCAACAATCAAATAATCAACACATTAGAGTATTAGAGCTTCGCAATTATTTATTAATGCCTAATATGACTGACGAGTTTAAAAAGTACTTCAATACGTATTTTGTCGCTCCAATGCATAATCTTGGTGGCTTTACTTTGGGACAATTTAAAATTGATAGAGCAAATGATAGATTTGTTTGGTTTAGAGGTTTTAAGGATATGGAAGCAAGAGTAAAATTCCTAAATGATTTTTATGTTGACAGTAAAACTTGGAAAGACTATGGAAAAGGAGCCAATGACATGATGATCAATTCAGATAACGTTTATTTGCTACGTCCGCTTGCTACAAGTATTTCTGTCAATTTTATGGAGGTTAGTCATAAAATTGTTGTGGTAAATTTTTATAGTTGCAACAGTACATTAGACAAAGTAATTGCTCTTTTTAATACTGAATATATACCTTATTTAGAAAGTATTGAGGTCAATAATACTACACTTTGGGTTAGTGAAATGCAAGAAAATGATTTTCCCAGACTTCCGGCTTTTCAGGACAAAAATCTTTTGGTTTCAATCACATCTTTTGAAAATAAAAAAGAGTATCAATTAAAACAAAAATTGATCAATGAAATGAGCGACCAGCTGAAACAATCAATGCAGCAATTAATCACAACACAAAATACCTTAATGCTTGTGCAATAAAAAAAACAACCTTTCAAATATTTAATAATCATCTGATGGAGTAATATCTAAAAAACACGATTTATGGAAAATAGTATTGCAGTTTACGGAGCATATGGACACACAGGAAAGTTTATTGTAGCAGAACTTTACAGACAAGGTTATAGAAATTTGATTCTCTCTGGAAGAGATTTGGAAAAATTGACTGCTTTGCTTCCGTTTTTTCCGGATTCAGAAATAAAAGTGGCAGATATCAATAATCGAAAATCATTAGACGAAGCTTTTAAAGATGCCAAAATTATTATAAACGCAGCTGGCCCAAATTTAGATACTGCAGCACCTATAATTAAATCAGCTTTAAGATCTGGCAGTCACTATATTGATTTATCGGCAGAACAAAAACCAGTGTTGGATGTTATTGATGAATTTTCAGAAGAAGCTAAAAATAAAGAAATTTTAGTAATTCCAGCAGTAGCCTTTTATGGTGGATTGGCGGATATATTAGCGACGCACTTAACAAAGGAGTGGGAGCATACAGATGAAATCAACGTGTATATTGGTCTGGATTCCTGGCATCCTACAAAAGGGACGAGATTGACAGGAGATCGAAATCACTACAAAAGATTAACATTCAAAGACAATCGCTTAACAGAACTTGAGCCAACTCCTTCAAAAGAATGGAATTTTAAAAAACCAATAGGCAGCAAAGAAGTGGTAAGTCTGCCTCTTTCAGAAATCATTACGATTTCAAGCCATTTAAAAGTGAATACGGTTAATACGTACTTGAGCCAGAACTCTTTAGAAGATCTTAGAAACAACAGTACGCCAGAGCCAAAACCGATAGATGAAAAAAACAGGTCTTCACAGCAATTTAGTCTTGAGGTCGTTGCGTTAAAAGATAATGAAGAAAAAAGAATTTCGGCACAAGGGCAAGATATTTATGCTGTGACTGCTCCTTTAGTTGTAGAGGCGGTGAACAGAATTTTATCTGGAAAAACGGCTTCAAAAGGAGTAAAGACACTGGGAGAAGCATTTGATGCGAGCGATTTTTTAAATTCGTTGCAAGAAGATGATATAAAAATTACTGCCGTAGAAAAATCATAGGTAAAAAGATAGATTTTTTTGTTTCCCTAAATTATTATTCTGAAGTACTTTCAAACTTTTGTTTGAAAAAGCTAGTAAAATACTAGATGAAAAATGAGTCAAAATCAAATTTGTAGAAGTAAACTTAATTTTTTTGGGAAATTTCATAGATTATCAGATAAAAAAAGACAACTTTTTGAGTTGTCTTTTAAGTAGTAAAATGAAAAAAAGTTACTTTTTGCAATCTTTCGGTGCACAAGTTCCTGGATCGTCATTGCAGCAATGCGTTGAACATTTTTCAGTGCAGATTTTCTTAGCATCAGATTTTGATAAGTTCGCATAAGCGAAGATGCTTCCAGCGGTTAATAATACTGCTGCGAGAGTAAGGAACATTTTGTTTTTCATAATTTTAATTTTTAATGATTAATACCATTTAAGACGTACTAATCTAAAAATGATGCAGACTTTGCTGATTTTTTTTCTAATAGCCTGAATTTTTACATGTGAATCTTCCGTAAATGATCCGGTGATATCAGCATTTTCCTCCGCTGCATGATTTTTTAGACGTAACATTCATAACATTCCCACGGCGGTCTAATTCAATACTGCAGCAATCCAGCAGCATTTCCTTTAATTTGGATCTGCCTCTCTGCACCCTAGAGCGAATGGAAGGGTAGGCAAGGCTGTATTTTTCGGTTAAGTCTTTCTGCTTGATTCCATGTATTTCGCTATCCATGATAATTCCTTGATATTCCTCCGGAAGGCGCTCAATGAAATTTATAATGCAGCAGTCTAGGCTTTGCGAATTATCAAAATCTGTTTCCTGCATTGTTTTTTGCATCATGCATTCCGTGAGTTCTGATTTTTTTTGATGGGAACTTTTTCGATAATAATCAATAATAGAATTTCTTGTGATTGTGAAAATCCAGCTTTTTAATTTGCTATCATCCGTCAGCGATCCTAAATTCTCGTTTATCTTTATAAAAACTTCCTGCAAAACATCAGATGCGTCGTCGGTATCATTTATACGGGCCTTTATGTATTTGCCTAAAATGATATAAAACTGATTGTGAATAGTATTTATTTCCAAATTTTTTATTGTTTACAGGCTCAATGCTTTTTAAAAATTGTTTGATTTTTTTTCCATTCTCGTTTTTTAAAATAGATTAAGAGACTCAAAGCTCAGTTTGAATAAAATCTTTTTCTGAACCAAAATGCAAGATTTACCAACGCTATAAGAGCAGGAACTTCTACCAAAGGACCAATAACACCTGCAAAAGCCTGGCCGCTGTTTATTCCAAACACGCCGATTGCCACCGCAATGGCAAGTTCAAAATTATTGCCTGTGGCCGTAAAGGCTATAGATGTCGCCCTTGAATAGTCAGCTCCAAAATATTTGCCGATAAAGAAACTGATGACAAACATCACAGTAAAGTAAATTATAAGAGGAACAGCAATTCGCACAACATCCATTGGAATCTGAACAATCAGTTCTCCTTTCAGGCTGAACATTAAAATGATTGTAAAGAGCAACGAAATAAGTGTAATTGGCGAGATAAATGGTACGTATTTATTCTCAAGCCATTCAGAACCTTTTAAAGCTATCAAAGCATAACGGCTGATAATTCCAAGAGCAAAAGGAATTCCTAAGTAAATACCTACACTCTCTGCAATCTGAGCTATGCTGATGTTCACTTCGAAACCATCATGTCCAAAATAGGGAGGGAGAATGGTTATAAAGATATATGCATATACACTGTAAAGCAGCACCTGAAAAATACTGTTAAGGGCAATAAGTCCTGCAGCATATTCGCGGTTTCCGTCTGCCAGATCATTCCATACCACAACCATTGCGATACAGCGCGCCAGACCAATAAGGATCACCCCAATCATATATTCAGGGTATCCGTTTAAAAACAGGAGCGCCAGTAAAAACATTAAAACAGGGCCTACAATCCAGTTCAGGAATAAAGAAGCACCCAAGACTTTAGTATTTCTAAAAACCTGTCCCATCTGTTCGTATTTTACTTTTGCCAGAGGTGGATACATCATCAGGATCAGACCTATTGCCAATGGAATGTTTGTAGTTCCGCTGGAGAAAGAATTGATGAAATCTCCGCTGGAAGGAATTAAGTATCCTATTGCCACGCCTATAGCCATAGCAAGGAAAATCCACAGGGTTAAGAAGCTGTCAAGGAAACTTAATTTTTTGCGTCCGACAGCTGGTGCGCACTTATTTGCTGACATTTTATTTTTTTATTTGTGAAAACACATAAAACATTTCGGCTGCTATTTGGAGGCTTCGTTCCAGATAAATTTCTTTCTGTTGAGGAGTTCCGTCAGAAATCTTAGGATCTTCAAAAGTAATCGGGATCCTTTTCTCGGCACCTGCTATAAATGGGCATCCGCCGTCAGCCTGCGAGCAGGTCATTATTGCCGCAAATCCGCTTTCAGGATTGAAATCATCATCATAGGTTTTAGAAAAACCGATAACAGGTGGTTCATCAGCTGAATATTTTATCGAGTATACAGGATTTGGTCCCTCTGAAATTGGTTTAATTTTAAAGCCAGAACTTTTTAAGGTCTCAGCTACCATTGGGAATAGAGCAGTAGCTTCAGTTCCTCCAGAATAGCATGAAACATTCTTTATATTGTAATATGCGGCTGCAGTCTGTGCCCAAACCTGCGACAAATGGCTTCTTCTCGAATTATGGGTACAAATCAAATTAAGTCGTACTTTCTGCTGATTGGTTGTTTTGACTTGAATAAATTCAATTAATGGCTGCAATATTTGTTTTCTGTCTTCAGACAAGAATGCAAAAGGCAAAGATTCAATTGTTTTTGTTAAATCTGCATACATTATGGTTTCTTTTTAAAATGGCAAAAAATAAAATTCTGTACTGTTTCAAAGGGAGTCTGATGATTTTCGGTAAAGCATTCCATTTTGAGAAAAGTATCAGAAAAAATCTTATCTAGTTTTGATTCAGAATATTGTGTTATTTCCAGTCCACTGCATTTTGTGGGGCCAGATTCTGAAAAAGTTCCCATAAAAAGATTGGCATTTGCAATTGTGTATTTTTCAGCAATTGACTTGTATTTTTCTATTTCCTCTTTAGAAGTTAAGAAATGAAATGAAGCCCGGTCGTGCCAAAAATCAAATGTTTCATCAGTATCAAACTCTAAAATGTCCGAAACAATAAATGATACATATTGAGATTTCTCGTTCAGACGATTTTTGATTCGATTGATGGCCTTTTCAGAAATATCCAAAAGATAAAGATTCGTATATCCTAAATCAAGCAATTTATCAATTAGGTAGCTGTCACCGCCCCCAATATCAATAATTTTTGCATTTTTTGGCAAATTAGCATTTAGAATAGCTTTTATCGACGTTTCAGGATTTGTTTGATACCAGCTTACTTCATTTTCTTTTTTAGTTGAAAAAACGTTTTCCCAATGTTCTTTTCTATCCATAAATGTATGTATTAGCAGCATCCTCCACCTGGAGTGCACGAAGAGCCGTTATCAGAATTTAGCTGAGATAATTTTACCTTAGGCTTATCAGATGGAATACCGCAGTGTTCCTGAGCAAGACAGGCTGTCTGCTTGTTAAGTAAAGTGAAGTTTTGTCCATCAAAATCTAAATCGTATTTACCGATAGTTGTGTTTTGGTATTCCACTTCAATTTCATGATCCTCAATTCCAAGCACTTTTTCTGAAAGTTCGATTATATGGATCAGTTTCTGCGGTTTAAGCCTGTGTTCGTAGTCGTTGGCATCCCAAAGCTGGAAGTTTACAACTGTTTCTTTTCTAACTGTTCCTCCGCAGTCAATGAAATTTTTGGTAACTAAACCTACTTCAGTTACGTGAAAATATTCTGGTACAAATGTGCCGTTAGGCAGTTCAAAATTTACAGCTTCAACCGTCTTAAGCACTTCTTTAATTTCTGAAAGTTTCATGATTTTTTCTATTTAGTTAAACTATATTTTTTATTAAATAATGGCAGGGCTTCTTCTTTCAAGAAGCGCAGTATCTCTCCAGATACCATTCTGTTTTCCAATTTTCTCTCTTATTCCAAGTATCCTGAAACCTGCTTTTTCATGGATGCGTAGGCTTCCTATATTCTCAGGAAATATTCCTGCCTGAAGCGTCCAGATGCCTTCTGCTTCACTTTGATTTACAAGTTCATTTAAGAGAGCAAGACCAATTCCTTTTCCTGAATGCGCAGGATCCACATATACGCTTACTTCCGCAACTCCAGCATATACGCAACGGGATGAAACAGGCGTAAGGGCAGCCCATCCTATTACTATGGAGTCTTCTTCCATCACAATTCTGCAGGATGTAAGATGCGACTGATCCCAGTCTTCCCACGAAGGGGCGCTGGTCTGGAACGTGGCGTTGCCAGTATCAATTCCTTTTTGATAGATTAATTTTACTTGATTCCAGTCTTCGGCTAAAAGTTTTCTGATTTCCATATGTTTAAAATTAACAGCATTCATTTTTCTTTTTTGCTAAATGTTCTGATATATACTCGAAGAATCCTTTTATCTTTTCGAGCCCTGGTTCATTGATACAATAGCAAATTGAATTTCCTTCGATGCTTCCTTTAATGAGGCCGGCATTTTTTAATTCTTTTAAATGCTGGGAAACTGTCGGCTGTGAAAGAGGAAGCTCGTTTACAATATCTCCGCAGATGCAGGCATCCACTTTTAATAAATACTCCATAATGGCAATACGCGCAGGATGTCCTAACGCTTTCGCTAAAATAGCCAGCTCATTCTGGCTTTCTGTAAAATGATCTGTTTTTGTTGCTCCCATTGTATTATATTTATATTGCAATATTACGATATAAAATTTAATAAGAATAGTTTTTTTATTTAAATTTTTAACTGTTAAATTGTTTTTAGCGTAATTTCTCTGTATTTGTACGGTTTATCAGAGGTTAAAATTCTTAATTATTAACTTAGTAGGATTGGCAGATCAGTAATTTTTTGAAGTAAAAGCTTGTTGAATAATATTGAAAAGCTCTAAAAAAAAACGCTAAAACCTAAGTTTTAGCGTTTTTTTAGTAGTGACGGGAACAGGACAAATTACAACATCTTTTTTGGATGATTTGAAGAAATTGGCTTACTATAGTGTCTGTCTTTCATTGGCGTTGTAAATTTGGTTTAGATGTCCTGTTGGGGATTGATGCAAAAATTGTAAAAACTCAATTGATCCATCGCATTAAACTGATATATAAATTTACAAAATTTATGCAGGATTTTAAAAGATTGTTTAAGTTAAGGCAGGATTGTCTTTCTTTGGCTGTATGAATTATTTGATTGTTGTTCCACTGGAGCATTTCTATCCTAATTGGTGCTTTTAAATGAGTTTTTCGTAAAAGCAATAAGCCCGAAACAAATCGGGCTTATTGTCTTCAAATTTAATTATAATTCTAAACTTTTGGATGCATCGTAATTAAACTAGTTTTTTGCAAGTTATGCAAGACTTTCTCCTATTCGGAGGTGGGTACTGAGAACAACCCTGTTCCAAAGATTGATTGTTATGACGGCCGTTATTATATCTGCTATCTGGCTTTCACTGAAATAGTGTAAGGCCTTTGTATAGGTTTCATCCGTTAATCCGTTCTCATGAATTAATGTTATCTCTTCAGTTACCGCGAGCACCACTTTTTCCTCTTCTGTAAAAATGTCCCCAGCTTCTCTCCAAGCACTCAAGAGAAAAATGCGCTGGTTTGACTCGCCGTTTTTAACGGCGTCCTGAGTGTGGATGTTGATGCAGTAGGCACAGCCGTTGATCTGCGAGGCACGTATCTTTATGAGTTCTTTGGCTGTCTTGGATATGGAAATTTTTGAAAGGTAGCTTTCAAGTCCTATCATCGCTTTTAGTGCATCCGGAGCGGCCTGCTTAATGTTAAGTCGTTTTTGCATTGTATTATTCTTTTAAAATTGTTCAATGCAAAATTCAATAATAGGGAAAGGAAAAAACTTAAACTGGTTTAAGAAAGAAGCCTTTTGCGTATTTCGCTCAAGTATTCGGGCGTGAATCCTAGATAGGAAGCGATGAGGTATTGGGGAACACGCTGGATGAATTCGGGGTGGTTTCTGACTGCCTGGAAATAAAACTCTTCCTTAGAGAACGAGAAAAGAAATTTGATGCGTTTCTGTGCGGCTGCATAAGCCCTCTGGTAGACAAAACGGAAATAGCGCTCCATTACCGGAAACTCTTCCAGTAGCTTCTGCTGCTTCTCCAAAGTGATGTAAAGCAATGTTGATTTCTCTACTGCCTGAATATAAAATTCTGTCGCGAGCTGGTTCTCGTAGGCAAAGTTATCGGTAAGCCACCATGTTTCTATGGCAAATTCCGTGGTTTGTTCGGTACCTTTCTCGTTAATATAAAACTTTCTAAGCAGGCCGTCCAAAACAAAATAATGATGACGGCAGATCTGTCCCTCCTTTAGCAGGTTCTCTTTTTTACACGTTTGTTTTATGTCGAAGAATTTTTTGATTTGCTCAAAGTCATTGTCTGATACCTGTGCAAATTTGGCTATATGGTTTTTGAGTATATTGGACATCTGGAGTAAATGACATATTGGTTTTGACTGTTCGGCCAGCTTTTTTAATCGGAATGGCATCGCTGGCAGGCTCTTAAGCAAATATAGCAATAATATACTTAAATACGTTTTGAAATCAGATTTCATTATTTGTCATTAAATAGTAATTGAAAGCAATTTGGAGATTATATAGAGTCAATTTCTATAATATTCTGGGGGTTCGAATCCTGTTAAGTTATCGAATGATAAATTAACTATTTGTATTATTTTTGATCTAAATATACACGCTGAAGCAATTTTTCTATTATTTTAGAGAAAGAAAATAAAAGCAAAAATGACTCAAAGCCACCGTATTTATTAGTGTAAATGAAAAAATGGCGCCAATTGTCTTCAATTGGCGCCATCTGGCTGAGTGACGGGGACGGGACAAATTACAACATCATTTTTGGATGATTTGAAGAAATTGGCTTACTATATTTAGTGTCTGTCTTTCATTGGCTTTGTAAATTTGGTTTAGATGTCCTGTTGGGGATTGATGTAAAAAAATATAAAAACTCAATTGGTTTATGGCATACAATTCTACAAATATTTATGGAGGATTTGAAAATATTGTTATCGTTAAGGTAGGATTGTCTTTCTTTAGCTTTATGAATTACTTTATGCGATTTAAGTTTTGTGGTACAAAAGTAATCCCTTTCATAGTATCAAGTCCAAAAAAAGTTTGGCACCAATGATACTCTTAAAATTCGTGGTTTTATAAACCTATGTACGTGTAAAAAAAATAGAGCATAGTTGAAATACTTCTAGTAAATACTAAAACCTAACTTTGGTTGATTAAAAGCCTTTAATTCGATTAAAGGCTTTTTTATATAGCCAATCCAAATTTTTTACTGAGAGCTGTAATTGAATCGAAAAATGAAACAGCATGTTTTCAATAAAATACTTCGAAGGTTATTTTAGTAGTTCCTCAATTCTATTTTTATTTGATAGCCAACAGGTGTAAAATAATGCAGACAGATTATTTCTCCTTCTTAAGTGTGCCAACAAAAAGAATGCATGGCAAAACAGTATTTAGTTTTTATTTATTTGGAGCTTAAAGTGCAATGTTTTTTAAATTTATTGTTTTTTCCGATAGATTTGAACTTTCAATTACCCATCATGTATAATATGATGTTCCCGGACAGCACTATTTACAGTATAGCTACAAGTTTTGCCAATGTATTCGAATATTATTAAAGCGAAGCGACAAACCATAATTAGAAGGAGGGATTAATACCTAATGTGCCAGCCATAAAAATCCCTCCGATTCTGATTGCTTCGCGGCAAAAAACTGATGTTTTTTTGAGCTGGCATAAAAAAACTAATTTTAAATAAAGCGGTTCAGGCTAAATTTCATTCCCTGTACTTAATCGGCTATTGCTTTGCTGTTAGATAAAAGTCATATGAATATACATTATAAGGAAGCAGTTTTTTTGAAAAAAAATACGAAATTACAGTTCCAAGCGCAATAGGGACAAACAATAAATATCCGTTTGGAAGCAGATTACAGATCAGAACCAAAGAAGTTAAGGGAGCGGAAAGAGAAGCCGATAAAGCAGCCGCCGCCCCTACCAAGGCAAAGTTTAAAGGGATTAAATCTGCTGAAAAATAAGCATTGCCAATAGAGGCGACAAGCAGCCCTAGAAATGCTCCTGAAACAATGCTGGGCGCAAATACGCCTCCGTCTCCGCCTGCTCCAAGTGTAAGGGATGCCGCCAGGGGTTTTAGCATTGTAATGATTAATAAGAAAAAAAATGAAACGCCTGGTGCCTTTATGGATTCATGCAGCACCTCATGAAGGGCATCATAACTATCGCCGTATAAGCCTGGGTACAAGTAAATTAATGCACCAACAGTTAAAGCCCCTAAATTAACGCGTATGAAATTGTTCGAAATAGTCCCGAAAAGGCCTTTAATCCGGGTAACTAAAAGTGTGAAATAAACTGCCAATAACCCTGAAAGAAGGCTTAAAATAATAAAAAACGGAAAAGCCGTCCAATTCCAATCTGCAATGGTATATAAGAGCAAAGGCTTATTATCAAACAAAGAAATAAACAGCCAACTTGCCAATGCTGAACAGGTACAGGCGATAACCAGTGTTCTGTTTATTTTCCTTGCAATAACCTCCATTGCGAATAGCCAGCCGGCTAGAGGGCTGCAAAATAAAACAGCAACTCCCGCGGTCACTCCCGCGCAGATTAATTCCGTTTTATATATTTTTGCAGACAGATCCTTTTTGTAGGCAAAGTTCCCAATAGTGGCCGCAGCCACTACAGTGGATACTTCTATACCTGTTGACCCTCCAAATATTACTGTTAGAAATCCATTGATGTAATGCGAGGGGATTTTAAATAGCGGCAAATGGTCTTTGCGCTGATCAAGTGTTTTATATATTTCGGTTATTCCTTTGTTTTTCCTATTCTTGAATGCATATTTTCTCAAAAAATAAATCGCGGTAATTCCAATGGTAGGAAATAAAATTATTCCTATTGAATAATTGCTGGCAATATTAAACAGGAAGCGTTCAAAAAATTCTGTCAGCTTTTTTAGTGAAAATGCGAGCAATGCCCCACAGAGCCCAACAAAAATAGATATAAGCATAAGTTTAAAGTAATTTCGATGAATTATCTTGTGTCTTTCCATTGAGCGGGTAAATATTTTTTGTTTAAAAAAAACAAGGTTATGTATTAAAATATGTTATTTATAATTTCTATTTTTTACGTAGAAATTTAGTAGTAGATTGTTAAAAGATTTTTTTAAAGCCAAAAGAGGTCTTCACATTCTTTATTATTTTATTTGTAAAAAAAACTTTCGTGTTTACTGTAATTTGATTAGATGCCATATTGTTTCTGATTAAAACAAATATATTTTTCTCTTCGAAACGTATCAATATTTCAAGATCTTCCTCAATGCGGCTTAATGATTTTTCAATTTCAAGATTTTTTTTAAAATGTTTTTTTATTCTTCTGGCAGAGATAATGCTTTTTTTATGAGTTCATTTTCCATTCCTAATATAGGAAAAATAAATTCTTTCTCTATCTCAAAATGCTGGGCCAATTCATTGCTGTAATGCCAGTCGGCGTAATTTTTAATTCTTTAAGGGGCAATTTTCTGCCACGGATTGCCCAGCATAATTCTAACGACTGCTGGTGGTCTATATGCAAAGAACTAAGCAGATGCCGTAAATCTCTTGGGGCACCTGCATTAATTATAACTTCTTTAAAACTCATTTTTTTATCAATTTAATTAAAGGGTTTAATATCTCTAATATAATGCAGCAATTTCCATTCCGAATTAAAATAGACCTTCACAAAAGAAGGCCTATTTTCTGATGGAAATATTTATGAAAACTACTAATTCCAGCCACCTCCTAATGCTCTGTAAACATTAACAAAGGCGTTCATCTGCTGTTTTTTGGTTTCGATAAGTTCAAATTTAGATTCTAAAGCATCTTTTTGAGTCAATAAAACTTCCATATAATCTGCTCTGGCAGAACTAAACAAATTGTTAGATATCTGAACAGATTCGTTTAAAGCATCAACTTGCTGTGACTTCAAGTCATAGCTTTTTGCCGTATTTTGAATTTTAGACAATTGGTTGGCAACTTCAACATAAGCATTTACCAATGTTCTTTCATAATTGTATACAGCCTGAATTTGCTTAGCTCCAGCGGTAAGATATTCTGCTTTTATTGCATTTCTATTAATTAGAGGAGCAACCAAATCGCCTGCTATAGAATACAACAAAGATTCTGGAGAAGTCAGTAAATATTTGGTATTAAAAGCTTCATATCCAATCCCTGCTGAAATGCCTAGCGAAGGGTAAAATTTCGCTTTAGCAGCTTTAATATCCAGTTTTGCGGCAATTAGTTCCATTTCTGCTTTTTTAATATCTGGACGATTTTCTAAAAGCTGGGAAGGTACTCCTGCGTGAATATCTGCCGGAGTAATAGTGCTGAAAGTATTGCTGCTTCTAGCAATTTTTTGAGGAAAACGCCCTAATAAGAAATTGATTTTATTCTCCGTTTCGGTAATTTGCTGCTGAATATCAAACTGAAGACTTTGCGTACTCAAAATCTGCGCTTCAAATCTACGTACAGCCAGTTCGTTCACTCTTGCAGCTTCTTTCTGTATTTTAACCACTTTTAAAGCATTGGTTTGAATGTCAATGTTTTGTTTGGTGATTTCTAGTTGATTATCTAATGCTAAAAGTTCATAATACGAATCGGCTATTTCTGCGATCAAATTGGTAATCACAAAATTCTTTCCTTCAATAGAACCTAAATAACGGTTTAAAGCGGCTTTTTTTGCATTATGAAGTTTGTTCCAAATATCTATTTCCCAACTTGAAGTCAGTGCAAAACGATAATTAGGAAGCGGATCAGGTGTTTCTTTGCCAGGCATAATATCTGTTGTTGCTTCGCCAGAACCTGTGCTGGTGTATCTTCCAGATTTGGTTAAATCGGCACCAGCGCTAAAACCAACAAAAGGCAAATATTCTCCTTTTCGTGCTTTTACTTCGCTTTTAGCAATTTCAATTTCTTGAAGCGTAATATTCAATTCCTGATTGTTTTTCAATGCAATATCAATCAGATTCTCCAAATTTTCATCTGTAAAATAGCTTCTCCATTTAACTTTTCCGGTATTTAGAGTGTCTAAACCATTATCAGCATAGTTTTCGGGTACCGTTTTATTTTCTGTTTTTTCTACAATAGAAGTTGTTTTACAACCCGCTATAGAGAGTAATACGCAGATAAGACCTGCGTATTTTATATTTCTGTTATTCTTCATTTTCCTCCGTTTGATTGTTTTTTGAAAAATCATCTACATGATGTATGAAATCATCAGATAAAGAGCTTTCTTCTTCTCCTTTAATTAGTTTTCGGCCTTGTGCCAATGAACCAAAAATGTAATATAGTCCAGGAACTATGATTACTCCGAAAATGGTTCCGAAAAGCATTCCGCCAAGCGCAGATCCTCCAATAGTTCTGTTTCCAATTGCGCCCGCTCCAGAAGCAAAAATTAACGGTATCAAACCAGCAATAAAGGCAAATGATGTCATTAAGATGGGTCTAAAACGAACTTTGGCGCCTTCAATTGCAGCTTCGAGAATTGTCGCGCCTTGCGAATGTTTTAATACAGCAAATTCGACGATCAGTACGGCATTTTTACCAAGCAATCCGACCAGCATAATCAATCCGATTTGAGCGTAAATATCGTTTTGCAAGCCCATTATTTGTAGAATGACAAACGAACCTAAAATTCCAACAGGAATAGATAAAATTACAGACAACGGAATAATAAAACTCTCATATTGTGCAGCCAATACGAAGTAAACGAAAGCCAATACCACTAAAAAGATATAAAGCGATTCGTTGCCTCTTCCAGCTTCATCATAAGAAAGACCTTCCCATGCAATATCATACCCTTTAGGAAGTGTTTTAAGAGCGGTTTCCTGTACCGCTTTAATGGCATCTGCAGTAGTGTATCCTTTTGCAGGCTGACCCTGAATAGCAGCAGAATTATACATGTTGTAACGCGTGATCTCATTAGGTCCCTGTGTTTTTTTAAGAGTCATAAAAGCAGAATAAGGCACCATTTCTCCATGATCATTTTTTACAAAGAGATTCAATACATCTGATGGGAGTCTTCTAAATTTCGGGTCAGATTGCACATATAATTTAAAGAAACGTCCAAATTTGATAAAACCTTGTTCGTAGGTACTTCCAATTAAAATATTTAAGTTTTCCATTGCCTTACCAATAGAAACGCCTTTTTGCATTGCTAAATCATTATTGATCTCCAATTCATACTGCGGATAATTGGCGGCAAAGAAAGTAAACAAACCAGAAAGCTCTTTACGTTTGCCTAGTTCTGCCATAAACTGCTTGTTGATTTTATCAAATTCCTGATAATTGGTGCTGGTAGTTTTGTCTAGTAAACGCATAGAAAAACCGCCAGAAGAACCAAATCCTGGAATTGCAGGCGGTTCAAAAAACTCTACGACAGCACCTAGATCTTTAGATTTCTTTTCTAATTCTTCCATGATTTCTGTTACAGAATGTTTTCTGTCAGACCATGATTTTAAGTTAATCAAACAGGTTCCAGCATTAGAACCACGACCTTCTGTCATGATTTCATAACCTGCCAAAGAAGAAACAGATTCAACGCCTTCGACTTTTTCACAGATTTTCTGCAATTTTTGAGCAACCTGATTGGTTCTTTCTAAAGTAGCGCCAGGAGGCGTTTGAATGATTCCGTAAATGGTTCCCTGATCTTCACTCGGAATAAATCCAGAAGGAAGTACTTTATTTTCTATAAAAATAAAAGCACAGAAGGCAATTAGAATTCCGAAAGTTAAAACTCTTCTGCTTACAATTGTTTTTAAAACCACAACATAGCGGCCTGTAAGTCTTTCAAACCATCTGTTAAAAGCATCTAGAGATTTTGTCAGGATATTTCCTTTTTTCTGTTTTCCATGATTGTTTTTCAAAAGAATGGCACAGAGAACAGGAGTAAGGGTCAAAGCTACAATGGCAGAAATAATAATTGAGCTCGACATCGTAACCGAAAATTGTCTGTAGAAAGTTCCCACGGGACCAGACATAAACGAAACAGGAATAAATACAGAAACCATAACGGCTGTAATAGCAATAATGGCACCTCCAATTTCGCCCAATACTAATTTAACGGCATGATAAGGTGTAATATGCGGAAATTCTTCAAATTTGGCATGGACGGCCTCGACGACGACAATAGCGTTATCGACTACAATTCCGATTGCTAATACCAATGAAAAGAGAGTAACCAAGTTGATTGACATTCCAAACAGCTGAATCACAAAGAAAGCGCCAATTAAAGATACTGGAACGGCAATAATTGGAATTAAAGTAGAACGCCAATCTCCTAAAAATATAAATACAACCAAAGCAACCAAAATGAAAGCATCTCTCAAAGTATGAACAACTTGGTCGATAGAAGCATCTAAGAATTGAGAAACGTCATAACTAATTTTATAATCCATTCCTGGAGGAAAACTCGCTTTCATTTCTTCGAGCTTTGCTTTAACATCATTAATTACGTCACTCGCGTTACTTCCGTAGTTTTGTTTTAATACAATTGCTGCAGAAGGATGACCGTCTAGATTCGAATAAATATCAAAGAATTCGCTTCCTAATTCAACTTTTGCAATGTCTTTTAATCGAATGCTTTCACCTTCAGAATTGGCACGTACAATTACATTTTCATATTGTTTAGGTTCATCATATCTTCCTTTATACGTCAGCACATATTCTAAAGATTGTGCAGCAATACCAGAACTTTGTCCTAATCGCCCAGGACGACCAATAATGCTTTGTTCTTGAAGTGCTTGCATAACTTCTTCAACAGAAATTTTATAAGCTCTCATTCTATCAGGATTCAACCAAACGCGCATGGCGTATTTACGGCTTCCAAGAATCTGAGTTCTCGCAACACCTTTAACACGGCTAATTTCTGGAATCATTTTTACATCGGCATAGTTGTAGAGAAACTTCTCATCCATGCTTCTGCTCTTCGAGTAAAGGTTGATATACATTAACATACTCGGTTGAATAGGAGTAATAACGACTCCTTCACGCTGAACCAGTTCAGGTAATAATGGCATTACCTGATCTACCCTTGTTTTAACTCTAATTACAGCTTCATTAGGATCGGTTCCTGGTTCAAAAATTATTCTAAGTGTTGCTTCTCCGGCACTCGTTGCATCTGTAGCCATGTAACGAACACCTTGTGTACCATTAAGCGAATTCTCTAAGGTAATTAAGGTAGATTTTACCAGTACATCGGCACTTGCACCTGGATAAGCGATAAAGATATTTACGGTTGTGGGCGCAATTTGTGGAAATTGCGATATAGGAAGCTGTTTGATGGACAGCGTACCTATAAAGACAATTATAATCGAAATTATAATTGCAAAAACGGGTCTATGTATAAATTTATTAAACATGTGTTCTTTTTTTAGATTCGGTTATTCTGCATACAATTCTAAATTGGACATAACCGATTGCGGTTTTACCACTTCGTAGTCTATTTTTTGATTTTCTTTTACAAGACGAAGCCCTTCTAAAAGTATTTTATCATGAAGAGACAAACCTTCCTTTATTACAAATAGGTGAGGCATTTCGGCAGCAATAACAACCTCTCTAGATTTTACAGCATTATTTTTATCAATTACATACACATATTTTTTGTCTAAAACTTCAAATGTCGCTTTTTGAGGTATTAGCATAGCATTTTTAAGTTCGATAGGCATTTGAATGCTTCCTGTTTCTCCGTGTCTTAATAATCTTTTTGGATTAGGAAAAGTGGCTCTAAAAGGAATATTTCCGGTTTCATTATCAAAGTCGGCTTCAATGGTTTCTACAACTCCAGGATATTGGAATTTTTTGTTGTTAGCCATCAAAAGATTAACTTTCATTTTACCGCTTTTTCCGGTCTTTTCCTGATAATCTAAATATTCAGATTCTGGAACGTTATAATATACCCACATTGAGCTGTTATCTGCCAATTCTGTAAGCAATTCTCCTTCATCAACTAAACTTCCCTGACGTACGTGAAACTTGTCAATGATTCCATCAAAAGGCGCTCTGATTTCTGTAAACTGAAGATGAACTTTGCTTAAAGCCATTTCAGCATTTGCTTTTTCTAATTTAGCTTTTGCCATTGCCAGTTCATTTAGAGAAACCACCTTTTCATCAGCTAACTTTTTAGCGTTTTGATATTCAATTGAACTGAAACTTACTTCAGCTTTTGATTTTTTTAATTCGGCTTCATAAAGAGCAGGCATGATTTTAAATAGGAGCTGACCTTTTTTTACCATTTGTCCTTCGTCTACATATATTTTTTCAAGATAACCGCGCTCTTGAGCTCTTATCTCAATATGTTGAATAGAATGTATTTGTGATACGTAATCTTTTGTAATGGTAGTATCTTTTTCGATTGGATTTGTAACCAGAAATTTGGTTTTTTCTTCTTTTTCTTCTTCTTTTTTAGAATTGCAGCCCGCAAAAACTAAGGCGCATAAAGTCATGATCATGAAAATTCTCTTCATAATTATTTCAGCATTAAAACGTAATTTATTTTTGATTTTAGATAAAAAGGTCTTTGGGAATAGACTATAGAAGTTCATATCCGTCTATTATCTAACTAAAGAACACAGAGGATAAAACTATAAAGTGATTGGCTATTGGCAAGCAATAGCGTTAAAAATCAAATTCTAAAAACCTGAAATAACAGATATACTTTATTGTCAAGTAAACTGAAAATTTTGCAGTTATTTACTTTTTGGGTAAAAGCAGTCGCAGAAACGACAAAATGATTACTTGTATGAAAAATTAAAAAGTAGTTGTTTTTTACAAGCTGTTTTTGGGTAGCCGAAAAATTATCCTCGTTTTCTTCATTATCGAAAAGGCATATTTTTCTTTTAAAAGATTCAAATGAACGTCCTCGATTTAATTTGGATTCACTTTGAGTATGATCTGCAAGAGTACAGAACGAAAACTTTTTATATAAAACAATGTTATTGTGTGCATAAACATTCCCATATCCATTTAAGAGAATGACTATTGAAAGTAAAAATTTTGTGCACCAATTTTTCATAAGAGTCACAAATTTAAACAAACGATGCCATAAAAGCAATGGTTTGACTTTATTTATTAGAAAATTTTATTTGATATCTCCCGATTATCATGATTGAGAAGGATGGACAAAACAATTTTTGACTGCAGCTGGGCTGCAATAAATGTGTGGAAATAGGTGGGCGGTAAATGAGGTTATAAAGCTTAAATCTTTTTTGTTGCGATCAAAATAATTGATGAAATTTTGAAATTCTTTTCGTTTAGCCCAAATTGTAAACAATGACTTTTTTAGGGCTTCTTTAGTAATAACTCCTTTATTAATGTTTTTTTGCGCTTTCCAAACATCATAAATACCAGACTCAAATGAGATGGTATTAAAACCCATTTCTTGATGCAAGGACTCAACAATCTTGGTTTTCATTTCAAAAACATTTCCGTCAAAATGTGTTTTTTCGCCAAGCATTACCACTTGAGCTTCTTTTATTTCTTCCTTTAAAAAAGAGAAATCTTCTACCGAAGTGTTTTCAGGTAAAACAATAACTTTCTGATTTAAACTCTGCGCTTTACCAATCTGGCAAATTAAAATAACCAATATCGCACTTTTATAACATACCCCTGTAATAGTAATGGATATTACATCCATAAGAAGTGGAGTGGAATCGACAGAAATCAGTGGTAATTATGTAAAGAATTTAAGATACGAGATACGTATGCATGATAAAATCTTCCGATAGGCAATTGCTTATTTTGGATATTGACAATACTAGTGCTGAAACCTGTTATTTTATTTGTTGCCACTAAAAATGAACGATGAATTCTACAGAACAATCCTTCAGGCAGTTTCTCTTGCATTTCAGTAATGGATTGGTAGGTCTTATAACATTCTGTAGTGGTAAAAATCAACAAATAATTGCCTTGAGATTCAAAATAGCTTATTTCTTCCAGAAAAAGTTTCACCATCTTTCTTTCACATTTCACAAAAATAAACGGATTTTCTTTCTCTTGTTTTTTAGAATGTAATATCGTTTCATTGAACTCTCTGGCTTTACTGTATTTATTTATAGCTTTCGTAAAACGTTCTAGCGAAATTGGTTTTAAAATATAATCGAGAGCATCAATCTCAAATCCTTGGACAGCATATTCTGTATAAGCAGTTGTGAAAATTACAGCGGTTTCTGCATGCAGACTTTTGGCAAATTCTATTCCTGATTTTCCCGGTAAATTTATATCTAAAAAAATAAGATCAATTTTGTGCGATTTTAAAATATTCTGCGCATTGGAAACACTGGTAAATTTTCCTTTCAAATCCAGAAAATCAAACTTCGCAATATGAAGTTCCAGTAAAATAGAGGCCGGTAATTCATCTTCAATTATAATACAATTAATTGCTGACATCTTTTATCTTTATTTTTAAGGAAACAAAAAAACTTAACATCTCATTTTTTATGGTCAAAGTATGTTTTGCAGGATATAGCAGCTCTAATCTCCTTTTTACATTTGCAATTCCAATTCCGCTGCGCACATTATCTCCTATAGTATTATAATGCTCAGGCAGGCTATTTTCAATTTTAACTACAAGCCAGTCATCACTTGCATTAATAGCAATTGTAATCCAGCCCTGATTGTTCTCATCTAAACAATATTTATAGCTGTTTTCGATAAATGGAAGTATCAAAAAAGGCTCAATAAAATGATTCTCAACATTTCCATAAAGACTAAAACTCAATTGAACCTGATTTTCAAAACGCAGCTGTTGTAACGAAATATAATTTTTGAGATAATCTATTTCGTTTTGCAGAGAGATACTTTTATTGTTCAAATCGTAAATCGAAAACCGAAGCAGATCCGATATTTTAATCACAATTTCAGCAGAATCATCTGATTTGTTCAAAATTTTAGAGTATAAGCTATTCAGGACATTGAATAGAAAATGTGGATGGAACTGGTTTCGGAGCGAGGATAATTCTGCTTGAAGCTTTTCGGATAAAATCGTCTGGACCTTATTTTTTTCTTCTGCTAAATAATATAAAAGTTTAAATGCAATTGGCGTTGTAACTACAAATTGTAATTTACTCACATTGTACAAAAAGACTGGTGCCGACAAAAGAGGTTCTCTCTTCCAGAAAGTCATATAATAACGTAATATTATATAATTGTCAATTAGCCGCTGCAAGAATGCAAAAACTAGAATCAGAAGAACATAGCAACCGATAAAAATGGCAGTTTTTTTCTTAAATAACAAATTAGGCATTAAAAACTCAACAATAATAGTCACGAACAGTATCTTAGGCAAAACGCTGTACCATTCGTTTCGCCAAGCCATAATGAAATCGTCTTCCGGAAGTCCCTGGATCATACTAAAGAGTAAAATATAACCCAACCAGTACAAGGTATAGAGTTTTATCTTTTGAGATTTGTTTTCGGGATTGTAGCTGATTTGCCCCAATTGGTCAAGTTTTATATTAATGCAAAAATAAGGCTTTATTTCAAATCAAAATTGTTGTCTGCAATGCAAATCATGTTGTTTAAATAAATTCTTTTTTTGGAATGAAAAAGAAAAATAACTTTCGTTCAAAAACTAACTTAAAAAATAACCAAAGATGAAAAAAAAAATCTTTTTTTTCTTGATTTTAATGTCTTTAGCATTTATTGCAAATGCTAGAAATTCTACAAGTCATAAAAAAAAACTAACCAAACCGAGCATGAAGCCAATGTATTTAATTGCAGTAATAGGAATTCTTTTTGGAATAAGCAGTTTACCAGTTTTTGGACAGCAGAAAAAAAACACAACTGTAAGTGTATTTCAAAATCGCGTTTTTAACGGAGATAAACACATGCTATTAGGCGATTTAAAATGGGCTTTTAAAACAAGTGGAAAAATATTTTCTTCACCTATTGTTTATAATGGTATTGTTTATATAGGTAGTGAGGATGGCAATCTTTATGCTATCAATCAGAAAACGGGCAAAACACATTGGAAATTTAAAACGGGAGGTGCGGTACACAGCTCTCCGGCAGTTTTCAAAAACACTGTCTATATTGGAAGTTTTGATGGCTACTATTATGCTCTTGATATCCACACAGGTCATATGAAATGGAAATTCAAAACAGGTGGAGAAAAGTGGTTTGACGAAATAGGTTTTCTGAGTTTTAAGCCTGTGGACAAATGCATGGATGATTTGTGGGATTTCTTTTTGTCCTCTCCTGTTATAAAACCCGACGATAAAAATCCAAGAATTTTCTTTGGCAGCAGTGATGGGAATGTATATGCACTCAATGCAAATACAGGAGAGTTGGAATGGAAATTTGCGGCAAAAGGATCGATTCACTGCAGTCCTGTCCTGTATAAGAACACACTCTATATTGGTAGTTGGGATGCTAATCTGTATGCCGTAGATACAGAGACTGGAAAAATGCAATGGAAATTTGCAACAGGAATGCAATTGGGCTTTAAAGGAATTGAATCTAGCGTAGCAGTTGCTAATGATATGGTTTATTTTGGCGCTCGTGATCCTTTTTTATTTGCGCTCAATGCCAAAACCGGAAAATTGGTTTGGAAGTATGACGCGGCTTATTCCTGGATTATCAGTTCGCCAGTTGTAGCGAATGACGTTCTGTATGTCGGCACATCCGACACTTTTGCACTGTTGGCCCTGGATGCAAAAAGTGGAAAAGAATTATATAAGTTTAAAGCAAACGGTTATGTATATTCTTCTCCGGCGATTGCTGGTGATACGGCTTACTTTGGAGATTTTACCGGTAATTTCTTTGCAGTAAACGTTCAATCTTCGGGCAAGCAATGGAACTGTTTCAGCACAGATAGCAGAATGTTATATGCCTCTGAAATATTAAATAATGGCTTCCTTGACTTTTCTTATGCTGCCAAAGGGGCTGATTTTTCTTTTTACGATGTCAATAAAACCGTGATGGATCAATTTTATAAATTGGGCTCCATTGTTTCTTCTCCTTTTATTTCCAATAACACTGTTTATTTTGGAAGCGCTGACGGGAATTGTTACGCAATTGGGCTAAAATCAAGAAATAATTCATACCCAAAATTCAAATAATTTAAACCCAAATAAAATTGTACGGCTATACAATGAAATGCGGTTTTTTTTCTGGCATTCCTATTCTCTTTTTATTTGTTTAGGATAGGATATTTCCAAAATCGAAAAGAAAGTTAATGCCATAAAATCATTAGGAACACGATGCCTGTTTGGATATTGAGGGGGCAAACAGATTTTATAGGAAATCTTTCTGATGAGAATACACCGCCAACAGAGCAGACGAAATCTAAAATACTCTGTGATTCCAAATTCCTGTACTTTGCTTTTAGATAATATGGTAATGAACCGGATAATCATAAAACGTTTGTCGAGAAGTGATGGCTTTGATGGCGGTCGGTTGACGTTAATACTGACAGCTACCATGATAAAAGACCGGGGTTCTCATTTGCCATAAATATCGAGAGTAAAGAGTGATTAATTTAAAGAACGGTTGGTCTCTCGGTATTCTGGAAAGTGTAATGACAGACTAGTATGTCAAAATCGATAGTGGTCAAGAACGACAAGAAGTGCATATAGAACCGCTTACCAATAATCTTGTTGGTTATGTTAAAAGGATTTTAACGGCCGAAATAGTTTTTTGGGAGCAATTGTAACGGCAACCAGCAGAAATACGGATGAACCGCAATTTCTGCTTTTGCGAAAAGCAGCGTATTCCGGCGGATTGGATTTCAAGCACAATTGGAAAAACAGGAAATATTTTATTGGTGGAAATGCAATCTCCAGCCATGTCTTAGGTTCAAGAGAATCGATTACGAACACGCAGAGAGAAATTTCACATTTGTTTCAAAGAGTAGATGCTGATTATATTTCTGTTGATAAAAGCAGAACGTCACTTACGGGGACGGGAGGAAAGATTGAAGCAGGAAAGGCCGCTGAAGGACACTGGCGATATAATGCGACACTAACCTGGCCTTCGCCGGAATTGGAGCTCAACGATATTGGCTTCTGTGTCAGGGGGATGAAATCAAGCAGATTTTTTATGTAGTGATCAATCCTTAAAATCTTTTCATGATGATGCGTTTTGAGCCACAACTTTTGATTTTGTTGGATTTCATAATGCAAGATAATAATATTAAACTATAAACTTAATCTAAACAAAATAAACACAGAATGAATAAATTTTGGACTTTATTCCTTATTATCTGCCTTCCTGCACAACTATATTCTCAAGATGAAATTAATTCATTGTTAGATGAATTAGATGCTGCTATTGATAAAAGAGAAATCTATCATAATAAAAAGGAAACTGAAATAAGTAAACTTGTCAGTTTGAAGAAATTAACTTCTACGAACGTTCAGAAATATGAGATATTTGAAAAGTTATATAATGAATACAGGGCTTATCAGTCAGATTCAGCTTTAAATTATGCCCGTAGAAGTTTAATAGCAGCTAACATCTTAAAGGATTTAACCAAAATTAATACTGCAAAATTGAATTTAGCATCTATTATGGGAACTTTGGGGATGTATAAAGAAGAAACCGATATTTTGCAAGGGATCGATATACATTCTACGCCTGAAATTAAAAGCTTCTACTACGGCGTACATAGTTCGCTGTATCTGTATATGTCCATATATGCCGCCTCCAAACAGGAAAAAAAAAGCTACGAACAATTGAGCGAACAGTTTCGGGATTCCGTTTTTAAGTACGAGTCAAAATCGAATGTTATTACTCAAGCGAATATTTTGTTTGAAAAAAGGCAATATGACAAGACCCTTCAAATGTTACACGATTATTTTTATAAAATGGATAAAAATGATCCTGATAGAGCAATCGTAGCCTATATTATATCTAGAACCTACCAAAAGAAGAAAAATTTCCATCAGGAGAAAAAGTGGTTAATCAAATCGGCAATTTCAGATTTGAAATTAGATAAAAGGGAATACATTTCACTTCGATCTTTGGCTTTTATCATGTATAAAGAAGATGATGTAGACCGGGCCTATAAATATATCCAACGCTCTTTGGAAGATGCGCTTTTTTGCAATGCCCGTTTGAGGACCTACGAAATTTCTAGAATGCTGTCTATCATCGATCTAGCTTATCAAAAACAGAATGAAACCAACCGTTGGCAATTGATAATGTTTTTAATAAGTGTGAGTATTTTATCTCTATTGTTAATGGTTGCTTTGGTTTTGCTATTTAAAGAGATGAAAAAAAAATCCGTAGCCAAAAGGGAAATTAGTTTGGCCAACAGTAAGCTCGTTGAATTAAATAAAGAGTTGAACAGTTTTAATGAAAGATTAAATTATGCCAACTCAACGCTTATAGAGGCTAATTTGGTTAAGGAAATTTACATTGGGCGTTATATGGATCAGTGCTCGCTATATATTAGCAAGTTAGAGGAATATCAGCGTAGATTGAATGTTATTCTTTCCAGTGGAAAAACAGCCGAATTAGTCAAAGCCGTGAAATCTAAAGAATTCATTGAAGTGGAATTAAAAGAATTTTACAAAAATTTTGACAAGACTTTTTTGTCTCTTTTTCCAAATTTCATTGAAGAATTTAATGAATTGCTTATTGATAATGAGTGTATTAAAATAAAACCCGGAGAGTTGATGAATACTGAATTGCGAATATATGCCTTAATCCGACTAGGAATTTCAGATAGTGTAAAAATTGCGGATTTTTTGCGCTATTCTTTATCTACGATTTATAATTACAGAACCAAACTAAGAAATAAAGCTTTAGGTCCTCGGGATAAATTTGAAGCAAATGTGATGCGAATAGAGACTAATATATAGTTTTTTTTAAAATTTGCCGCCTTTTTACTCTTC
The DNA here is from genome assembly GCF_000425445.1 of Flavobacterium denitrificans DSM 15936. GTDB lineage: Bacteria > Bacteroidota > Bacteroidia > Flavobacteriales > Flavobacteriaceae > Flavobacterium > Flavobacterium denitrificans. Next base: position 933,111 of record NZ_KE384377.1, read on the forward strand.
TTATAGTAAAAAGGCTTTTATTATTCTACCAAATTACTACTTTTTCGTAGGATTAAGTATCGTTAAGTTATTTAAAATAAATTCATTATGCTTTTTAGGGCTGACTTTTTGCTACCAAACCATCATAGCAAGAATTGTGGCCGAAAAAACGCTTTAAATTTGATGGAACTAAAAAAGCTAAAACAAACCATTAATTTTATTAACTCAATTCAAATGAAACATTTCTTACTATTGACCTTGCTATGCCTGGCATCTAATAGCTTGTTGGCGCAGCAATTAAAATCTCCCAATCAAAAATTTCAAATGAAGTTTTCTTTACAAAGTGATGGCACACCCATTTATAGCTTGAATTATAAGGACAAGGTAGTTATTAAGCCGAGCAAACTGGGATTGGAGCTGAAAAATGATTCAAAATCATTACTGAATGATTTCACAGTTATTGATTCTGCCAAGAGTACTTTTGACGAAAACTGGAAGCCAGTTTGGGGAGAAGTAGCCAGCATTCGTAACCATTATAATGAATTGGCGGTAACCCTAAACCAAAAAGGAACCGATAGACAGCTGGTTATCCGTTTCCGATTGTTTGACGAAGGTTTAGGCTTTCGCTATGAATTTCCTTTGCAAAAAAATCTAACTTATTTTATTATTAAAGAAGAAAAAAGCCAGTTTGCAATGAATGGAGACCATACCGCTTTCTGGATTCCAGGAGATTATGATACTCAGGAATACGATTATACGACTTCTAAATTGTCTGAAATAAGAGGTTTGACTAAAAAAGCCACTACCGAAAATGTTTCGCAGCAATCTTTTTCGCCGACAGGAGTCCAGACGGCCCTGATGATGAAAACAGCAGATGGGCTTTTTATCAATCTGCATGAAGCCGCCTTAATTAATTATTCATGTATGCATTTGAATTTGGATGACAAGAATATGGTTTTTGAATCGTGGTTAACGCCAGACGCCAAAGGTGATAAAGGCTATATGCAGGCACCTTGCCAATCGCCTTGGAGAACTATTATGGCAAGTGATGATGCCACGGAAATTTTGGCTTCAAAAATGATTTTGAACTTAAATGATCCTTGTAAAATCGAGGATACTTCTTGGATTAAACCAATGAAATACGTTGGGGTTTGGTGGGAAATGATTACAGGGAAAAGCACTTGGGCCTATACCGATGAATATCCAACAGTGCAATTAGGGCTTACCGATTATGCAAAAGCTAAACCCAACGGAAAACATGGCGCCAATACGGCTAATGTAAAAAAATACATTGATTTCGCAGCTGCAAATGGGTTTAGTGCGGTATTGGTAGAGGGTTGGAACGAAGGCTGGGAAGATTGGTTTGGCCAGTCTAAAGATTATGTTTTTGATTTTGTAACCCCTTATCCTGATTTTGATGTAAAAGGAATTCAGGAGTATGCCAAATCGAAAGGGATTAAAATAATCATGCATCACGAAACTTCCGGCTCTACACGCAATTATGAACGTCACATGGACAAAGCTTATCGTTTTATGAAAGACAATGGTTATGATGCTGTAAAGAGCGGCTATGTGGGGCCAATCCTTCCGCGCGGTGAAAATCATTATAATCAATGGCTTGTCAATCATTATCAGTTTGCAATTGAAAAAGCGGCAGACTATAAAATCATGGTCAACGCACATGAAGCGATTCGTCCAACAGGGATTTGCAGAACTTATCCAAATTTAATTGGAAATGAATCGGCTAGAGGAACAGAATACCAGGCTTTTGGGGGATCCAAGCCTAATCACGTTACAATTTTGCCATTTACCAGATTAATTGGCGGCCCAATGGATTATACTCCTGGAATTTTTGAAATGAATATCAGCAAAATTAATCCAGAAAACAATTCGCATTTAAACAGCACCTTGGCAAATCAATTAGGATTGTACGTAACAATGTACAGCCCATTGCAAATGGCTGCTGACTTGCCGGAAAATTACGAGCGTTTTCCAGATGCTTTCCAATTTATTAAAGATGTTGCTGTAGACTGGAGTGAGAGTAAATATTTAGAAGCTGACCCTGGAGAATTCATCACAGTTGCAAGAAAAGCGAAAGGAACGGAGGATTGGTTTATAGGTAACGTAAATGGTGAAAAATCAAGAACTTCATCTATTACTTTGGATTTCCTAAAAAAAGGTAAAAATTACCAAGCAACCATTTATGCAGATGCAAAAGAAGCGCATTACAAAACCAATCCGCAGGCTTATATTATTCGAAAGATAAAAGTTGATAGTAAATCTAAATTAGCGCAATATACTGCTCCGGGAGGCGGTTATGCTATAAGTATTATTGAATTGAAATAGAGACTAATGACTTTGGAAATTAATTTTACCTATTTAATTGTTTAAATAAAATCAAAGCTGTTTTATTATCCCTAAACCCCTCAAAGCAATTTGAGGGGTTTTTATCTTCATTGTGCAAACAGTCCTATTCATATTCTTTTTACTTCAACTCGGAAAATTTCAATTCCAAGATGCATCCCCATAAGTGCTTCCTAGAATGCTTTCTTTCAGTTGAGCCTCCAACGATTATGGTGCTGAATATTCCTATAAGTTTAGTCTCCTTCAAGTTTTTAATGATAGATGGCTTTTTAGCCATCAGCATTCAAAAGCGGATCATATTCACAATTAAAAGATATATTCGGTATATCAGCCTCAAAAGATCCCGCCATTTCGGCAAGGATGCTACTCTGAAAATTCAATTTCTGATCTGTAATTGCGTATTTAGGCTGATAACTTAAAGTTTCTCCTTCCTGTTTTGTGACTTTTTTTTTTGGAGATTCCTAGCAAGAAAAAACTATTGAAACAAACCTTTGGCGGTGGGCAGAATTAAAAATCTTCCTGCATATTCTGCATTATCAACACTTAAGGATCAAATCAGAAAATCTTCTACAAAATATATTAGATTTTGTGCCTTCAGGATTATTGAGAGAGATCAAACCAATTAGTTTTTTTAAGGCATTTTAATTTAAAATATTTCGATTGAAGCGCAGAGCATTAAAGAATTAACAATTTTTACTAGCGTAATAAATCTAATGTTAAACTAACTTTTTTGCAAATGCGATTTGCCTAGCTCAAATCTGATTTTTTACTACATAGGTACTACTTTTTACAGGTGTTAAATGGTGTTAATTGTTTGTTTTTAAGGTGTTTGCGTGTATGTAACAACTCGTTTAGCTACATTTTTTTTATTGTCAAAATTAAGACTTTAAACGCTTCATAATTTTGTGTCAGCGAAATCGAAATAATCTCTCCTTAGATCATAGCGATTTTGCAAAAACAGTATTACTAACAACCAAACTTATTTAAACCAAACTTATGAAAACAATTTACAGAAAGTTGTTATTTTTATTCCTATTGGTGCCTTTTACAGTATTAGCCCAGAACACGTTAAGCGGTACTGTTGCTGACAAAAGGACGGGTCAGCCAATACCGGGAGTAAATTTAAATGTACAAGGTGCTCCAAACGGTGCATCTACGGGATTTGACGGTAATTTCCAACTGTCAAATGTTAGAAGCGGAAACAAAATTGTTGTTTCTTTCATTGGATACAAAACCCAGACCATTGATTACACAGGACAAAAAACATTAAATGTTTTTTTAGAAGAAGATGCAAACCAGCTCAAAGAAGTTCTAGTTCAGGTAGGTTACGGAACTGTTAAGAAAAAAGATGCAACAGGTTCTGTTTCACAAATTGCAGCAAAAGACTTTAATAAAGGGATTAACGTTACTTCTGAGAGTTTAATTAAGGGCCGTATTTCAGGCGTGAATATAACAGGCGGAGGAGCGCCTGGAGCAAAAGCGGACATTAGAATTAGAGGAGGCTCATCGTTAAATGCTTCAAACGAACCTTTAATTGTAATAGACGGACTTCCCACTAGTAATGCGGTACCTAACGGAGCTACAAGTATTTTGGCTACAATAGATCCTAATGATATTGAGTCGTTTACAGTTTTAAAAGATGCATCTGCGGCTGCAATTTATGGATCTAGGGCTGCAAATGGTGTAATTGTAATTACAACAAAGAAAGGCTCTAAGGCTGGAATGAAGGTTTCATTCAATTCTCAAACCGGCGTGGATACTGTTGCTGATACAGTCGATGTATTGAGTGCTGATCAATTTCGGAATTTAGTAAATGAAAAAGGTTCAGCAGCTCAGAAGGCATTGTTAGGCACTGCCAATACAAATTGGCAAGATGAAATTTTTCATACTGTACTGACAACCAACAATAATGTATCCGCAAGCGGTGCACTATTTGGCAAGCTTCCTGTTAGGCTTTCTTTAGGCAACACAAACAACCCTGGAATATTAAAAAATACAAGCTTTGAGAGGACTACTGCTTCATTGACTATGAATCCTGTTTTATTTGATAACCATTTAAAAGTTGATATTAACGGTAATTTGTCTTTTGGTAAAAATAGATTTCAAAATCAAGGCGCTGTGATTGGCAATGCAATAGGATTTGATCCTACGCAGCCAGTATACCAGACGGGATCTCGTTATGGCGGATATTTCGAATGGTTAGAAGCAAATGGCAATTTACCCTTATTGCCAGGAAGGAACCCTGTGGCTTTATTAGATCAGACGAACAACAGTTCAACCTCTACTAGAAAATGGGGAAATGTAAGGTTAGATTATAATTTGCATTTCTTTGAAGATTTAAGGGCTGTGCTTGAATTGGGCATTGATAAATTTGATAGCAACGGATTTATAGATATAAGCACTGAAAGTGCCACTGGATATCAGCCTAATGTTTTTAGCTCAGGAAATTGGGTGAATAAAGGAGGAAATACGCATTATACGGACTCGCGCCAAAATAAAAACTTAAATGCCTATTTTAATTATAGCAAAGATTTAGGAAAGTTTAAAACTGATGTTACGGCAGGCTATAACTATCAAATGTTTCAAAGAGAAGGATTTACAACTAATAATATAAGAGTTCCCGGTACTGAGCCTGATGTTCAAACGGATCCAGATATTAATTTGCAGTCTTACTTTGGTCGTGTAAATCTAGGATATGATGGCAGGTATTTATTAACATTGAATTATAGAAGAGACGGTACTTCGCGTTTTTCTGAAAAAAACAGATGGGGTAATTTTTCAGGCGCTGCTTTCGCATGGAACATTTCAAGTGAGTCGTTTTTGAAAGATAATAGTGCTTTATCAAATCTTAAATTACGATTAGGGTACGGTGAGACTGGACAGCAGGATATTAGTGCTTCGTACGATTATCTAAAAAGAGTGACTTTGGGCACGGTGAACTCTCAGTATATTTTTGGAAACACTATCTACAGGGTAGCAAGAACTGAAGGTTATAATCCAGACATTAAATGGGAAGAATTAGCTGAAGCCAATATAGGTTTAGATTATGGATTATTCAATAATAGAATAACAGGATCCATCAACTATTTTAATAAAAAGTCAAATGATCTTTTAGCTTTTATTGCTTATCCTGATGGCGCGAATATGAGAAATCAGGGTTTTTCTAACGTAGGCAGCGTAAAGACAGATGGTGTTGAATTTAGCATCGAATCAGACATTATAAAAAATGATAATTTAAACTGGAATTTAGCTTTTAATGCAACTTATATTAAACAGGAAATAACCAATTTAGGCTTTACTGTTCCGGGTTTTCAAGGATATACCACTGGAGGTATTGCAGGTGGTAATGGTAATCAGATACAAATTAACTCTGTAGGATTTGCTCCCAATACCTTTTATGTTTATGAGCAGCTATATGATGCAAATAAAAGACCGATCCAAGGAGCTTACGCAGATAGAAATAAAGACGGGCAAATTAACACCGAGGACCGTTACAGGCTTCACAAAGCGGCACCGGATTATACGTTTGGCTTTGTCAGCACATTGAATTACAAAAATTTTGATTTTACAATGAATTGGAGAGCTAGTTTAGGAAATTATGTTTTTGACAATATAAGCTCTGATAAAGGATACCTGCAGGCAGGCTTAAGAAGAGAAACTGATTTGGCCAATGTTACTATAGATTATTATAACACGGGTTTTGATGCTGAAACTAATTCAAATGGAACCCAACGCAACTATTCTGATTATTTCATAAAAGATGCATCTTTCATAAAATTAGATAACCTGACAATAGGCTATGCATTAGGGAAAAAGATATTAAAGTCTGCCGCATTGAGATTTTCTGCAGGAGTTCAAAATGTTTTGACTTTCACAAAATACGACGGTTTGGATCCTGAACAGTTTAATGGCATTGATGGTAATGTTTATCCAAGAGCCAGAACTTACTTCTTTGGAGTTAATGCCAATTTGTAATAGTACATTCATGAACAAATTTTAAAAAAATAAAAATGAAAATATCATTTAAATATATAGCTTATTTTCTTCTATTCATTTTTGGATTAAATATGGTGCTTACTTCGTGTACAAGCGACCTAGAAGTGACCCCAAAAGACGATGATGAATTTTTATCAGATTCCTTTTTTAAAGACCCCTCATCCTATAAACAAGGATTGGCTAAGCTGTATGCAGGTTTATATGTCGGAGGAAATGATGGTGATGGAATTGCTGATATTGCTGGAATTGGAGGAGATTTTAGCAGCTATTTGAGGTTATTGTTTGCAATGCAAGAGTTTACAACGGACGAAGCTATTGTATCGTGGGGAGATGATGGTCTGCCAGCATTAAATTTTCAGACGTGGAGCACCAATAATCAATTCTTATATGGATTGTATTCCAGAGCTTTTTACCATATTAGTATTGCTAATGAATTTTTAAGGCAAACCACAGATGAAAAATTAGCAGAAAGAGGTGTTGATGCCAGCCTGAAAAGTGAAATTACCACCTTTAGGGCAGAGGCCCGCTTCTTAAGAGCATTTTCATACTATAATTTGATGGATCTCTTTGGTAATGTGCCTATTATCACGGAGAAGGACCCAGTTGGTTTTTTCTATCCCGAACAAAAAGCAAGAGCAGAAGTTTTTGCATTCATTGAATCCGAATTGAAAGATTTAGACAAAAGCCTTGCCGCTTCAAGAGCAAATGAATACGGAAGAATAGATAAAACAGCTGCTAAATTTTTATTGGCGCAAATTTATCTTAATGCAAAAGTATATAGCGGAACGGCAAAGAATGATGAGGCAATAGCGGCCTGCAATGATGTTATTAATTCAGCTTACAGTTTTGCAGATGTGCCATACCGATATTTATTTGCAGCTGACAATAATGTCAATGGAGCGCAAAATGAATTTATTTTCCCGGTGATCAATGACGGTAATGCTATTAGAGCTACAGGCGGAGGTATGAGCTTCATTTTGCACGCTTCTATAGGAGGAACAATGGATGCCGCGACCCAAGGGATGGATGGGGGCTGGTCAGGCATCAGAACAAGAAAAGAATTTGTTCAATTGTTTCCCGATGAAAATGCTACTGGAGATGTCAGAGGCACTTTCTATACCAATGGACAAACCTTAGATATTGCTAACGTAGGTGCTTTTTCAAACGGTTACGCAGTTACCAAGTACACTAATGTAAATTCTGATGGAAGCGCAGCGCAAAGAAATGATATTCCAGATACAGATTTTCCGATGTTTAGATTATCAGATGCATATTTAATGTATGCTGAAGCAACTTTAAGAGGTGCATCAAACGGCAATATCGAAACAGCTTTAGGTTACGTGAATAAAATCAGAAAAAGAGCTAATGCAACTAGTATTTCAACTTCCGATTTAACATTAGATTTTATTCTTGCGGAAAGGGCAAGAGAATTGTTTTGGGAATGCCACAGGCGAACTGATTTAATTCGATTTGACAAATTTACCGGTTCAAGTAAACTATGGCAATGGAAGGGAGGCATTCAAAATGGGACTTCTACACAATCCTACAGAGATATTATGCCAATTCCCAGCACAACCATTCAAGCTAACCCGACTTTAAAACAAAACCCTGGATATAACTAACATATAAAAGATAATAAAATGAAAAATATATATAAAATTCTGGCTGCATTAATTGCCATATTAATAGTGTCATGTAATGCTGATGATGTTGAAAACAGACCGGTAATCACTGAGGGGATTGCGCCAGTACTGCTCACTCCGCAATCTAATTTTAATATTGTGCTCGAAAATGCCAATGCTACAAGCTTAGCGACTACTTTTGTTTGGAATGAAGCACATTATGAGGGAACTGAAACAGTTATTAATTATACAATTGAAGTGGCAAAAGCTGGTACCGATTTTAAAAATCCTACTATAGCGAGTGTAACCACCGCTACATTTAAAAGCTTTACAGTTGAAGAATTAAATGCCGTCGCTTTAAATGCTGGGCTTACATCTTTTGTCGAAGGAAAGCTGGATGTACGAATTAGATCTACAGTCGGTGCAGTTAACGCACTGCCGCAAACATCTAATTTTTACACTATCACCGTAACGCCATACCCTGCATGGCCAAACTGGGGCATAATTGGTAGCGCGACGGCAGCAACAACAGGTGGTGACGGTTGGACAGCCGATGCTGACTTAAATTATAATTCAGCTTCTAAAAAATATTCCATCACGATGGATTTAGCCGCGGGGGAAATCAAATTTAGATTAGATGATGACTGGGCAACAAATTACGGCGATAATGGAAGTGATGGAACTTTAGATGCAGGCGGCACGAATATTCCAATTGTAACAACAGGAAACTATACTATTGTAGTTGACTTCACTGCAAAAACTTACACTGTTACAAAAAATTATTAATTTTCCATTGTGATAAAAGGCCATCTTAGGATGGCCTTTTTTTAATAATGCTATCGGGACAAATCGAAATTACTGCCAATCAATAGTTTGTTCGTAGTTAGGTTATATTCTTTTTTTTTTTTTTGATAGTCCTCACTGCTGTAGCTACAATATTTTGAATCATAATGCTCACTTCTCGATCGGCTTCGCTGATTCTTTTTGTCATGTTATTTTCAGAATCAGGCAAGAAATTATTTTAACAATTTTTCTATTTCTTGATAGTAAATTTTATCAAGGGATAAGTGTAATTATTCTTTAATTGCATATCCTTTCTTATAAAAATCTTTGCCTTTTAAAAAAATCTTTGAACAAACTTATATTGCTCTCTTTTTTGTATGCTAATGCTAAATAGTAATATGTTTCCGCTAAATAGTCATCTATTATAAGTTATTTTTTTTCTGCTTTCAATCCGCAGAATTTTATCGAAATCTTCGAGGTCAAAATTTGACTGTATGTCCTGTAAGTTTGAATTAAGAACAGATTTTATTTTATTGATCGGTGTCTTTTTTTGACTAATGTTCTAAAAGCGTGTATCATGGTTCTGTAATTTTCTTCTGTAAGGATAAACCGCAAAATTAGCAAATCACTAGACAGACTATCGATAACAATTGTTTTAAAAAAAAGTTTTTATCGCCTGTTGAGAACCCTGATGAGCGATATAGATGTGATGCCTAAAATAGGAAGCAATGTAATGTTGTGGGATGACTTGTATGATTTAGGTACAGGTCCTAAGACATCCTTTTTCAATGAAAAACATTGTTTTTGAAACACTGCCTTCTTCCAGCAGTATGGTTCTGGCAGGAATCTCTATTGGAGCAAAAATCGGTATTAGAATACACCATCTGTCGGTATTGGTTTGTGTTTTTTCTGGCATGGCTGCATCTTTACTTGACCGAAAAGGTTATATTATATAACTGATGTTGATTTTTACTAAATTTATTGAAAACAGAATGATTATCTGCAGGGTTAAATGTACTTGTAATCTTCTGAGGTGCTATACCCGTGAGCTGCAATAGTTATATGGATGAGCTACTGACGTATTTGGACTATTGGTTTTCCGTACCCAAGGGTGGGCTTTCAAAAACTATGGCAAGGTTTATGTGCTTATGCATGGATGGTCAATAACTCGATTTATTATATATACAAAAAAATCAAGATGGATTTGTAAGAACCTCTTGTTTTTATTTTTAAAATTCTTGCCATCATGGCCGACATTTTCCGGTAGATCTGTGTTGTCATTTTATTTTTTTAATTATTTCTACTATTGTTTTTTGGAGGAAGGTTTGGACCAGTTATGCGGGTAACGCTTAAAATAGCTATCAGATAATCTGGCCGGTAAATTAATTAGTATCAGCAATGGTCAGCGGAATCTAATTTGGGTGATCAGTATCGTCATTGTATTTAATGTTTTTTTAGGTTTAATATTGTTTTTCATGAGCTTTTCCAACTGTGCGTTCACAAAGGGATTTCCACTGCACATTAGCAAAACGAACTGGCGAAGCAATCGAGGAATAGCTGGTGGCATAGATGGTTTTGCGTCAATTAGCGGTGCATTCTCATGTACCGCTATTTGTAAAGGCCGCATTTATGCAGTATGACTTCGGTTAGATAATGTATGGTTTCTTGCAAAGCGGTGGCCTGCTATGAAATAGGGATTTTTAATTTGAATGCGTTTAACCTCAATACTTGTCTACCTCACCATATTTCTTTGCAATATCTCCATATTCCCGAATCTGTTTCCAATATTCCTCCATGTTTTTTGGCCTTGGCCTCCAATCAGGATCTGCTACATTTTCCTGGGCTTCATTCCAATTGCTCGCAGTTAAAAATTTCGGATCAATATCGCAACCAGAAAGTTTATTTATTGGTGCCAGAAATATATAGCCATCATAAAAATTTTCCAAAGTAAAGTCCTGATATCCCATTGAATAATAACTATTATCCTTAAGCTTTCCAAGTGGAGTATCAGCCAAATCGAAACCAACTGGTGTATTATTGATTTTCTCCATTATAATTTCGATTTTTCCATCTGCCGGAGAAATCAAATTCGGTTTTGTATCAGGACGATTACTGAAAGGTTTATGCAATAAAACAGAATAAACTAATCGTGGATATTTAGCATAAAGCTGATTCCCAAAATAGCCATCTTCAAATCTTATAAAATCAGTACCCAAAAAATCATAAACTGGAAATTTATACTTTGTAAATGCATGGACATCTCCGGTGAGAATCAAAATTTTCTCTCTCTTAGTAACAATTTCTTTCTCTACAATAGAGAATCGATATGTTTCAGTGTTTCCTTTGTAAAAAACTTTCTTCATTTTTTCAGAAGTTCGTTGTCCAGAAAAGGAAGACCAATCGTAACGATAGCTTAAATTTAAAATACGAAATTTTTTCGAAGATTTAGGAAGGGATCTATTAAATGACCATGCAGCCTCATACAAATCGGTATACCCCTTAAAAGCCCACCCTGAATTGTAGTTAAACATTAATTTTCGAGCTAAATCCTTGTTATATTCAGGAGCAGAAATTAAAGAATCTAATTGCGCTTGATTTTCACTTGCGCCAAATTCCATTCCTAAATTATATACTTTATTTTGATATAAAACAGGAATCAAACTCTTTACAAATTGAAGGTTTTCCTTAACCCGATGCTCTTCTGACAGAAGGATTATATCCTTTTGAGCAAATTTTGAAGCAATATATTCCTCTGGCGTATTTTTGTTATTGGATAAATATTGGACTGATTTTTCAATCTCATCCGATTGCGAAAAGATACAAAGAGGAAAAAGAATCAGAAGTAAGAGTATATTTTTTTTAAACATTTTTTATTTTTTAGAGATTAGTTTTTTCTTCATAGCAAAAAGCGATAGGTCATTTTGAAAATAAATGTATTCTGCGGTTGTTTGCCTAAAATTTGTGTGTCCAGATTAACAAATAAATCGTCCATAGGATTTCCCGAACCATTTGTTCCTTGCGACCAAACCAAATAAATTTCTGAGCCTGGTATATATTCCCATCTTAAAACCAAATTGGAGCGGAACTGAACAAATGAAAAGTCAGGATTACGAAAGGAATAGTCTTTGGTCCCATTTTGATTTTCGTCAACATTATAAATATTTGTTGCACTATCAAATGAAATCTGCTTTTGATTGTATGTTACAACTCTATCTGCAAAATAGGCTGCACGGGGGTTGGTAACGTAATTAAAATCTGAATATTTTCCAGTTGACACAAATGGCTGTCCATAATACTGAATAGTAAAATTGGGATTTATGCTATAATTGAGCCGCAATGAAGCGCTTAATGTCTGCTGTTCCAAATGCGAAGTTATATATCGAATTCCGTTTTCATAATTTGATTGCGTTACATATTGTGTTTTACTCTGATTAACATTGAAATTTGGATTCAAAGTAATCGACAACGCATTTGTTGGCTGATACGTCACACTAGGATCTATTGCCTTATACGAGAAAGAATTGTTTTTTCCTTGGGCGAAAAACACTCCAGCTTGAAAACGAAGCTTTTTTCGCGGATCCGAACCAAAAGTATTATAGCTTACAAATTCTTCTGAAAATCTAAATTTTGGCCCGCCCTGCAAATAGGCATTATTATAGATTCTAGGTTTATAAGAAAAACCGATATTCGCCCACCAATAGTTCTTAAATTCTGATTTCCCCAAAAGATCATAATAAGTCCGATTGTGAAAACCTCCAAAATCGTAGGTTACAAAAGGTTCTAAACGCACCATTCCGCTTCTGAAAATCCCAAAAGGTTTTAAAGATTGATAGCTTACATAGAAAGTCTGCTTGATTTCATCCGCCTGACGCAGAAAGCCAATGTCATTGAGCTCCAATTCCGGCGAACGCCAGGTTAGTGTCGCATTATATCGCCAGTGTCCCTCAGCTGCTTTTCCTGCTTCAATCTTTCCTCCCGTCCCCGTAAGTGACGTTCTGCTTTCATCAACAGAAACATAATCAGCATCTGCTCTTTGAAACAAATGTGAAATTTCTTTCTGCGTGTTCGTAATCGATTCTCTTGAACCTAAGACATGACTTAAAATTACATTTCCACCTATAAAATATTTCCGATTTTTCCAATTGTGCTTGAAATCCAATCCGCCGGTATATGCTGCTTTTCGCAAAAGTAGAAATTGCGGTTCATCTGTATTTCTGTTGGTTGCCGTTAAGATTGCTCCCAGAAAACTATTTCGGTCATTAAAATCTTTTTGAACACGGCCTACAAAATAATTGGTAAGCGGTTCTACATGAACTTCTTGTCGTTCTTGACCGTTATCGATTTTGACATATTCGTCTGCCGTAACGCTTTCCATAATTCCTAATGACCAACCATTTTTTGTTTTCCCGCTAAATTTTGCGGCACCCAAAATGGTTGTATTTTGAGGACGTTTGATAAAATCTTCTTTTTGAGTTGTAATTATCCCTTGCGGACTTCGACCGATACGTCTGGAATAAAAAAGATTGTCTTCATTGTTTCCAAAATTGCAATCGAAAATGTTTTTGTTTTCGATAAAAAAAGGACGTCTCTCTTGAAGAAATATCTGAAATCCATCCAAAGCAATTACAGCAGGATCGGCCTCAACCTGACCAAAATCAGGGTTTATAGTCAAATCCAGCGTCAAATCATTTGTAACTCCAATTTTAGCATCAAGTCCCGCATTTAATGTGAGATCTTCCCCGTCTCTAAATGGATTTCCGTTTTCTTGTTCATATGTATCAAGCTGCGTTAAAAAGTAAGGCTGAATTTCCAATTGTTTTTGGGGTTTAAGATTGGCTAAACCCTCTAAATTTCCAAATTCACTTACCCAGCCCGGCGCATCAGCCGGGATACGTTGCCAAACCGATCGCTCCTGTTTTCGAAAATACCTGCGCGTAGCTTGAAAACCCCAAATTTGATCTTTGCCCGCACTGAATTTTAACTGACTGAGCGGAATTTTCATTTCAGCAGTCCAGCCTTCTGAGTCAATATTTGTTTTTACATACCAAATCGGATTCCAGCTTGCATCCCAGTTATTCCCATTATCTGCAATAAATTCATCGCTTTTAACTCCCGATGCCGAAATAGTAAACGAAAATCCAGTACGCTTGTCGTGATAACTATCAATATTCACTTCGACAAAATCGCCGTCAAAACCATCTCGTCTTGACAAACGTTTTACAATTTTTTCGGGCTCTTTATCATAACACTTGAAAGCAACATATAAAAATTTAGCATCGTAAAGAATTTTAAACTTAGTCTGCTCTGTTGGAGCTGTATTTTCATCGGGAAGATTCTCTATAAAATCGGTTTGCCAATCTACGATATCCCAGCTTGAATCGGTTAAAATTCCATCAATTATTGGAGCTTTATTATTTTCTAATGATTTTGTGGTATAACTTCTTTTTTCAATTTTAGACTGTTCCTGTGCTAAACAATATTGAATTGAAAAGAAGACTGTCAGCAAAATCTTTATTCGTTGTAAAGCCATATTGGTTATTTTTGCCGATTTTTTTATTTACTTAATTCCAGAACCCACATTTTTGTTGCTGGAATAACTGTTTTTTGAGAAGTCGAAATTTTTTCTTCTGTAATAACATTTTTAGCAGAAGCAAAACCGGCTGTCCTTTCATTGTATTTTTGAAAATCAATTTCTTTTTCAGAATTGCTTGTATTCATCACACACATTATTGTTTGGCTGTCATCATATCTAAAATAAACATATAAGCCATCTACAGGCGTATAGTGCATCATTTTTCCCGTTTTGATTGCTGATGCATTTTTTCTAAAATTAGCCAGCTTGCGAACCAATTCCTGTGTCGATTTTTCGTCATCAGTCATTCCTTTTCCTGTAAAAGCATTTTTCTCATCTTCTTTCCATCCTCCTGGAAAATCAGCTCTTAGTAAGCCATCTGGATTTTTAAATCCCTTCATCAAAACTTCAGAACCATAATATAGCTGTGGAATTCCTCTGCAGGTCAGCAGCCACTGAAACCCAATTTTTTGCTTTTCTGCATTTTCTCCCATTAATGAAAAAAATCGAGCCTCGTCATGATTGTCCAAAAGCAATACTTTCTGCATTGGATTTTTACTCAAAAAATCACTGCTCAAAGTATAATACAATTGATTGACTCCGCCTTTCCACCCAAAAGGTTCTGTCAAAGCTGGAATGATTCCGTAATACAGACTCTGAAAATCTACAACTGAAGGCAAATTGCTTTTGAACGGTGTATCTATATTATTCTGCTCAAAATAAGCCTGATTTGCTACCCCGTGCACCATGATTTCGCCAAAAATGGAAATCTTAGGAAACTCATCCATTATAGCTTTGTTGCAGCGGTTGGCAAAATTCAGGTCATTATAGGTATAAGTATCAAGGCGAACTCCATCAATACCAAACTTTTCAATATGCCAAATGCAATTTTGGATAATGAAATTGGCCATAAACGGATTATCTTGATTAATGTCTGGCATTATTTTATCAAACCAGCCATCGCTCATTTTCTTTTTGTCAGATTTTGTTCCGTAAGGATCAAAAAGCGGGATTTCTCTATAATTGGTTTGAGTATATTCTGGCCAGCGGTGAACCCAGTCATTTGCAGGAGGATCTAATTCTAGAAAATGAAACGATCCGATGTGATTATAAACTGCATCAAAAATAAGCTTCATTCCTCTTGAGTGAAGCTGATTGCTCAATTTTTCATACATCGCATCTCCTCCATATCTTCGATCAATTTTGTAATGATTTGTAATTGCGTAACCATGCTCAGTTCTTTTCTCCATATCATTTTCCATAACCGGAGTAAACCACAATGCTGTAACTCCAAGCCCCTGAATATAGTCCAGATTATTAATCACACCTTGCAAATCTCCTCCATGACGATCATACATTTCTTTTCGATTAAGGGACTGGTCACGCATTCCTTTGATTTTATCATTGGCAGTATCTCCATTACTAAAGCGATCAACCATAATCAATTCGATAAAGTCGCTGGAAGTCACTCCCTGAGCATATTGTATTCCGTTACCAGCTCTTCGGTTGTATATAGGCCATTTTATTTTCTGTTTCCCAGATTTTTGATTCAATTCAATAATTACATCACCAGCAGCAGTTTCGGGTGAAATAGTAATATCTACCGCAATGTATTTTGAATTTGGAAAGGAATAAGTTTTGTTTATCGCTATTCCCGGATAATTGATGTTGATTTTATCTGTAGTAAAAGAGTCATCAGTACTTCGAATTAATAATTGAATGGAATTGGTCTTCATTCCTACCCACCAATTTGTTGGATAAACTTCTGTATTTTTAGCATTAATTGCTAAAGAAAAGCAGCATAGCAACATTAAAATAAAAGAGGTATTCTTCATAATATTTTTTTTAAAGTTAGAATAGTCGGCGAAGATATTATGCTTTTTAGCAATCAAAAAGGCAATTATTTAAACAGCATGATTTGTGTTGCAGACAGCAATCCAGAATCAATTATGCCATTTACAGAAGAAAACTGTTTTCTGGCTCATTCCAGTTTTTATTTTAAAACAAAAACATTAACTTTAAAATAAATGACAAGTTAAAACCAGCTTACTTATATCAAGAGGATGTTCGAGAATATTTTATATAAGCCGAATTCATAGAGAATCTTTGCACATTTAGAGTATAATTATACAGTGCGCAATTTGAAAATATTTTTTTTTCAATAAACATGTAAAGCTGCATGTCCCAAAGAAATAAACAACAAAAATTTTTGTCTTTGCCCTATATTATATTTCTATAAACTGCAGCATTGATGCTGCATTCAAATATGGTCAAAGCCATTACGGCTTCATGACGGAGTGATGTTTCTATTGCTTCAAATCAGGTTTTTCGCATCGAAAGGATTGATATTGTTATTTCTAAATAACTGATATGCAAAATGCTGCAATACACAATTCATTTTGGATCTTGTAGCAAAACAGACGATTGCTTTAACTGATTAAATGCGAATTATCTCAAAAGACAAATGCATATATTAGACCTTATCACTTTTAACTACATTGGTAGTTTTGGCTACAATAAAACTATTTTTGGATACATTTAGCGGTATAAGAATCCTGAACTTTGCTTCATAAATAATATTAGAGATGAAAGTATTTGTTACAGGCGCTACAGGATTCGTTGGAACAGCTGTAGTGTAGGAATTATTAGAAGCTGGTCACGAGGTTCTCGGACTTGCAAGATCGGAAGAATCTGCAAAGAAGTTAATTAAAGCAGGAGCAGAGGTTCACCATGGTGAGCTTACTGATTTTGAAGGTCTAAAATCGGGAGCTAATGTCGCTGATGCTGTTATACACTTAGGATTTGTTCATGATTTTGGCCGCTTTCAGGAAATGTGTGAATTGGATAAGCAAGTAATCGGCGCCATAGGAGATGCTCTGACCGGTACGGACAAGCCCTTTCTGATCACTTCAGGCACCGCGCTTTTTTCAAAAGATGGCATTACAACAGAGCAGGATCGCAGTGTCAATAACACGCATCCGAGGATTGCAACTGAAAATGCAGCAGACGATCAGGCCGCGAAAGGCGTGCATGCCGCCGTTATTAGGTTACCGCCATCTGTGCATGGCCAAGGAGATAAAATCGGTTTTGTTCCGCTATTTATTAAAATTGCAAGGGAAAAAGGCGTTTCAGCAATCATTGCCGATGGATTTAACCGTTGGCCAGCTGTGCACCACCTGGATGCGGCAAGGCTTTATCGTTTGGCGCTGGAAAAACCATTTGATAGTGGAACCAGATATCATGCAGTATCGGAAGAGGGAATTGAGCTTAAGACTGTGGCCTCTGAAATTGCGGAGCGTTTAAATATTCCATTGATCTCACTGAATTCTCAGGAAGCTGAACAGCATTTTTCGTGGTTTACTCATTTTGCAAAGCTTGATAACGTGAGTTCAAGCAAATGGACAAGAAATACGCTGGGCTGGAACCCGGTACATCCAACTTTACTGGAAGATTTAAAAGGTTCGTATTATTTTTCGGAAATCCGATAATCTGTATTTTTGTTCTCATCTATTTAATTGTAAAAGCAGATAATTCCATGTCCGATAATAAGCCCGTTCGTATTAAGACCATTTCCGATTTTCACAAACTGCGCGGTTTGCCCGGGCCTAAGCATCCGCTGATCAGTGTGATCAATTTTGATGATATGGGCGAGCATGCAAAGGCCGGAAAACAGAGCCTGCTGTTTGATTTTTATATGATTTCGGTAAAACGTGACATGGACCACAAGTACAGGTATGGACAGAATGACTATGATTTTGATCAAGGCGTGATGTTCTGCATGGCCCCGTATCAGGTTTTAAGTGTAATACGTCAAGAACAGGGAAAGAATCCTTCCGGATGGATGCTGATGATCCATCCGGACTTTCTTTGGAATACGGCGCTTTCCGCTTCGATCAAAAGATATGAGTTTTTTGATTATTCGGTTAATGAAGCGCTGTTCCTATCAGAAGAAGAGGAACAAAAAATGCAGCAGGTCATCGAAAACATCCAGCAGGAATATCAGAGCAATATAGACCAGTTCAGCCAAAACATTATCATTTCCCAATTGGAGACCCTGTTTAATTATTCTGAGCGTTTTTACCAGCGCCAGTTTATAACACGTAAGAAAGGCAGTCATCAGTTTTTGGAGAAGCTCGAAAATTTCCTTTCGGATTATTTTGAAGGAAAAAACATTATCGAGCATGGCCTGCCTACGGTACAACTGCTTTCCGAAACGCTGAATATGTCTCCACAATACATGCGGGGACTGCTCAAATCGCTTACAGGCCAAACAACGCAGCAGATCATCCATGAAAAATTAATCGAAAAAGCCAAAGAGAGACTTTCCACAACTGAACTTACCATAAGTGAGATCGCCTATGAATTGGGTTTTGAG
Source organism: Flavobacterium denitrificans DSM 15936 (assembly GCF_000425445.1). Lineage (GTDB taxonomy): Bacteria > Bacteroidota > Bacteroidia > Flavobacteriales > Flavobacteriaceae > Flavobacterium > Flavobacterium denitrificans. The sequence continues at coordinate 951,802 of NZ_KE384377.1, forward strand.
CACCCGCAGTCATTCAATAAACTGTTTAAAGCAAAAACCAATTTTTCACCGCTTGAGTTCAGGAATTCATTCAATTGAGTTCATATTCGCCGTCTAAGAACATCATCGGACTTGATCAATGATGGCCTAATCATTATACTTCATACGCCATCGTCCGTTTGCCTTGTGTCAACCGTCTGACTTAATATCCCCGATGGGCATGGCCGAGCGCACCCCGAAACGTCGCGCCTCATAGGAGCAGGAGGCCACGACGCCCCTTTCGCCGCCGCCGATGATCAGCGGAATGCCGTTAAGCTCTGAATTGGCAAGCCTTTCGCAGGAGACAAAAAAGGTGTTCATGTCAATGTGTACAATTGCCCGGTTCATAATCTTGATCATTTTATGCTTGTCAAAATTAGTACAGTCAGTAACAATTTTTAAAAATTGAATGTTTTAAATAATAACAAAATTTAAAAAACCTTATTTTTCAGGGCATTCGAAAAACAGTTTTTGATTGTCTAAAACGCTTTATTCAGAATTTACGCAAAAGCGGTTTTGCAGGAATTGCATTCCTGCGATCGGCTTTGCAGCGGACGCTTTATGCCAAGAAAAGGATCGCTTGGTGTCATGGCTTTGCTTTTTTTTGGGCGGTCCTGGATGATTTGCATGATTTTTAGTACTTTTCTTAAAAATTAGCCGTATCTTTGCTTTTCACCAGCCGCACCTGCACAAAACATAAATCGATCGTTTGCTTGTTTACAAAGTCTTGTATTTTTTTTTAGTATAACACTCTGCAGATCCTTAGGCTCTTGCCTTGGACTGCCCTAAATCTGAAAACGATGACAGAACGCTGCAGCCCCATTAAGACTATTTACCACGCAGATGACGATGAGGACGACCGCCTGCTCTTTACCGATGCCGTGGATGAACTTGATCTGCCAGTCAGTGTGCAGCAGGCAGAAGACGAGCAGAAGCTTCTGGATCTGCTTTTCCATAAGCCTGTACAGCTCCCTGAAATCATATTCCTGGATATCAATATGCCCGCAATAGGCGGCTTTGAATGCCTGGAGCAGATCAGAAGAACAGAGGGGCCCTTAAGGGCTGTGAAGGTGGTGGTGCTATCCACCAGCGGCTCGCCGGAGAATATCGCCGGGCCTTTGAGCTGGGGGCCGACCTGTATGCCGTGAAGCCCAGCTCCTTTTCGGGGCTCAAGGAGGTGCTTTTGGAGATATTGGAAAGCGACTGGAAATGGCAGGCAAGGGGTAAAAACCAAAATGGGTCTATTCAAGCCTTACCTGGCTTTTGTGATTTTTAAGGCTTTGATTTTGAGCAATAATCCTTTTTTTTTTTTGAGATGCAGGCAGGAAGAATTCTGTGCGGTCCGGATTCATGCATCAGCAGATTTTGATCTCTGGGAATTTTCTTTGAGGTTTAATATTATTTTTTGGGAGTTCTTCCCGATATGCGTTGCATCTGAGTGGCAGTATAATGACAAAGCAGACTTTGTGCTCAGTCCCGTCTCAATTGTATATAATTTTTTTTAGGAGCTTTTTCCCTCTATCCGTTTCAATCGGTTAACTGTATCTATTTGGTAAACAATAGATTACGGGCAAAAAAAAAACGGAACAAAAGATGATATTTTTCTTTTGTCCCGAGTAGTGACCTCGACTGGATTCAAACCAGTAACCTTCTGAGCCGTAATCAGATGCGCTATTCAGTTGCGCCACGAGGCCTTTTTTGTTATCAATTAGCTATTTTTTTGTAGCTTTGTTGATTGCTTATTGCGGGTGCAAAGATAGACATAAATGTGAGATATACAAGAGAAAATTTAGATAAAAATAAAAAAAAATGAACATAAAAAATTATATACGTGATATTCAGGACTTTCCTAAGGAAGGAATTTTGTTTAAAGATATCACACCTTTGCTAAATAACCCTGAAGCGCGAACAAATTGCCTTAAAATTTTAGTTGATTCCCTAAAAGGTCAGAAAATTGACAAAGTAGTAGGGGCAGAAAGTAGAGGCTTTTTCTTCGGAATGTTATTGGCACAAGAATTAAATGCAGGTTTTATTCCGGTGAGAAAGCCAAAAAAACTTCCATTTGAAACGATTTCGGCATCTTACGAGCTCGAATATGGTTTCGATAGTTTAGAGATGCATACAGACGCTATTAAAAATGGAGATCGTGTATTAGTTCATGATGATGTTTTGGCAACAGGAGGAACAGCAAAAGCAGTTTGTGAATTGGTAGAAAAATTAGGAGGCGAAATTGTTCAATGCAATTTCCTGATGGAATTGTCTTTTTTGAATGGAAGAGAAAAAATTAAAGATCACCCAATTTTTTCGGCTATTACTTACTAATCTGATAAGCTTACAAAAAAACAAAATCCCGATTCTGAAGAAAGAATCGGGATTTTTTTATAAACAACTTTTATCTTAAGCTTGCTCCAAGTTCATTTTCGAAAGTCTGTTGTAATTTCGTCATGATTTTGTCGATTTGAGCATCTGTAAGCGTTTTTGTATTGTCTTGAATAGTAAAACTCAGTGCATACGATTTTTTTCCTGCAGGGAGTTTGTCTCCTTCATAAACATCAAATAAGTTCACATCTTTTAAAAGTGATTTTTCTGTCTGTTTTGCTAAATTGAAAATACTTTCATAAGTAGTATTTTGATCAATCAATAATGCTAAATCTCTGCGAACTTCTGGATATTTCGGAATTTCAGTATATTTGATTTTTCCTGTGATGATTTTCAATACTAAATCCCAATTGAAATCAGCAAAATAAACATCTTGTTTGATTCCGAAATGCTTTAAAATTGATTTTTTAACTACGCCCATTTCAACTAAAGTATCGTTGTTGTAGTAAATTGCTGTTCCTTCTGAAAAAACATCAGATTTAACAGGAGCATTTGAAACCTTATCTATTCCTAAACGAGCCAAAACAGCTTTAACATAACCCTTTAACAAGAAAAAATCTGTCGTTTTTTGAGGGTTTGTCCAGCTTTCTTTGTTTCTGTTTCCAGAAATCGACAAAGTTAGATGTTTGTGCTCTTCATATCCACTTAAATATTTATGATATGTTTTTCCGAATTCAAATAATTTTAAATCCGAATTTTTTCTGTTGATGTTATATGAAATAGCCTCTAATCCAGAAAATAATAACGATTGGCGCATTGTCGACAAATCACTGCTTAAAGGATTCAACATAGTCACATTATGTTCTTCCTTTAAAGAAGCTGAAAGTTTTGCATACGCAGCTGTTGTCAGGGAGTTTGCCATCATCTCATGGAAACCTTGAGAATTCAACTGAGAGGCAATTACATTTTGAACCTTATAATCTTCTGTTCTTGGCGAATTTGCTACAGTTGCATTGAATTTTTTAGAAAAATTAATGTTGTTATAACCGTAAACACGCAAAATTTCTTCAATAACATCAATTTCACGTTGTACATCAACTCTGTAGGCAGGAATAGTCAAGCCTAAACCAGAATCTGATACGCTGTTAACTTTTATATCTAAAGAAACTAATATTTTTTTGATAGTATCTTTCGAAATTTCTTGCCCAATGATTTTGTAAACATGACTGAAATTTAATAAAACAGAAAAGTCTTCAACTTTTTTAGGGTACACTTCAACAACATCTGAAGTGATTTTACCGCCTGCAACTTCCTGAATCAAAAGCGCGGCACGTTTCAAAGCATATTCTGTAATTGTTGGGTCGATTCCTCTTTCAAACCTAAAAGAAGCATCAGTGTTTAATTGATGTCTTTTTGCTGTTTTACGAATGCTTACAGCGTCAAAGTAAGCACTTTCCAAGAAGATTGTAGTAGTTCCCTCTGTAACACCAGATTTTTTTCCTCCAAAAACACCGGCGATACACAATGGTCCTTTTTCGTCACAAATCATTAAATCTTCTTTGTGCAATGTTCTTTCAACATCATCAAGAGTAACAAATTTAGTTCCTTCTGGAAGTGTTTTTACAATTACTTTTCCGTTGATTTTTGCAGCATCAAAAGCATGCAAAGGCTGTCCTAATTCATGTAAAACATAATTAGTAACATCGACAATATTGTTTTTTGGAGTTAGCCCAATTGCTTTTAATCTGTCTTGAAGCCAGCTTGGAGATTCGTGAACTGTAATTCCAGAAATTGTTACACCGCAGTATCTTGGCGCTAAATGTGAATCTTCAACGTTAACATCAATTTTTAATGTTCGCATATCAACTCTAAAGTTGCTTACAGATGGCGTAATCAATTCTACGTTTACACCGCGCTGTAGCATTCCAGCTCTTAAATCGCGAGCAGTTCCAAAATGGCTCATCGCATCAGCACGATTTGGTGTTAAACCAATTTCGAATACTTCATCATTTGCAATTTTAAAAACTTCTGCAGCTGGAGTTCCAGGAATTAATGCTTCATCAAGAACCATAATTCCGTCATGGCTTGTTCCAAGTCCTAATTCGTCTTCGGCACAAATCATTCCATGGCTTTCTTGTCCGCGGATTTTTCCTTTCTTTATAGTAAATTCAACACCATCTTTATCGTATAAAACTGTTCCAATAGTCGCAACTGGAACTTTTTGTCCTGCAGCAACATTTGCAGCACCACAAACTATTTGTACTGGCGCTTCTTGTCCAATATTTACAGTGGTGACCTTTAGTCTGTCAGCATCTGGATGCTTTTCGCAAGTAAGTACGTGTCCTACAACAACTCCTTCTAAACCACCTTTTATAGATTGGTATTTTTCAACCACTTCAACTTCCAAACCTAAATCCGTAAGTAATTCTGAAGTTTGTTCTGAAGTCCAGTCAGTTTTAATAAATTGTTTTAACCAGTTGTAAGATATTTTCATGTTTGCTTTTTTATTCTTGAATCAAGGTGTAAATATAAGGATTGATGAGCGGAGTTGGAAACATTTTTTTTGTTTTTTGATAGAGGAACGTTTTCAAAAATAAAACAGGTTTAATTTTAAATAATACATAAAAAAAGAGAGAATTGATTCTCTCTTTTTTATAAATTTGATTTATTCAGTTGTACATACACCCGCATGTACAATTATCCACATACTTCCGTCTCCGTTATGCGATAAGTTGTAAGTATCGGTAGTGACGTTGTTTAATTGATGTCCATTGCCATATTGCCCCGGAGCCGCGGTAGTTGGCGGGAAATTTGAGATATATACATGCGTTTCTGTTAAAACAGTTCCTGGATGTGTTGCATTGATTGTTACAGTAACGCTTCCGTCTAATACGACAATTGTAACAGTTCCAGCCAAATATCCTTTTGTAATATCATTTTGTCCGGCGCCAGCATATAAATTGGCTGTGAAGGTACCATTTTGAACTGGGAAATATTCTTGGGCCCAACCCCATTTATCAGAAATTCCTAAATCTATGAAGGTATTATTTCCAAACAGATAAGCCGTGTCACAAGTAGTAACAGGTGGTGGCGTATTGCAGTCTCTTAAGCAATAATTAACGTAAGTCGCCCAGTTTTTACCAGGGAATTTAATGTCTCCTGCCCATCCAGTTTCAGTTCTTATAACAGCTCCATTTACTATATTTTTCATGCTTGAGTGAGCGGCAATATATAGGCATTTGTTCGAGTCTAAAACTATTGATGAAAGAGGAATTGTAAAAGTGTACGTTTGAACTAAAGGATTAAAGCTTTTTTTGTATGGAAATTTTCCCGGAATGGGATTTCCATTTGTCATTGGTACATTGGCATAAGGCCCAACATATAAATGCATTTCGCTAAAATACCAGTTTGGCAGTGCAGAGTATGTCACATAAAGATTTGTGGCATCATTTTCAACTAAGATTTTTCCCGAATTTGTAAATTGCCCGGCCATAATGTTAATTGAAACAGGATCACATTCAGAATAAGTTCCTTTTGCGGTTAGTGAAGAACTTTCTTCTTGTTTAGCTTCGGTTTGCATGTCGTCGCTTACTGGCTCAGTAGTGCAATTGACAATTAAAAAAGCAAAAACCATGAGTAGAATAATTTTTTTCATAATAACAAAATTTAAATTAGTAATGAGAAAAAATTAGATGCAACCCAAAAAGAGGCTGTTTAAATTGCTAATACAAAGTTTATGGCGAAATTTTAACATTTCAAAGAATAGTCGTTCAATGAAATGTTTTAATGGTTAAACTGAAGTTTTGTAGGGATTTAATTGCGAATAATGCAATTTTGACTAAATCAGCTCTTCAACATGTTTTTTGATGTTTTCCGATATTTTTTTGATTGGCAAATCGTTTTCATCATCGCCAAAAGGATCTTCAATTTCTTCGGCGATTAATTCTAAACTAGCTAAAACATAAAAGATAAAAACAACAACGGGAACCACATAATACCCTAAGCTTAAGGTATATCCAAAAGGCAATGTCATAATATAAAAGAAAATAAATTTCTTTATAAATGCACTGTAAGAGTAGGGAATAGGAGTGTTTTTTATACGTTCACAGGCACCGCAAATGTCTGTAAAAGCAACTAATTCAGCATTTAAAATGATAAGCTGGTCTCCAGTAATTTTTTTTGATTCATACAAAGCATTGATTTTATTGTACATCATTTGCTTTACCTGATTTGGTTTGTGTTTATGATGATCCAATTCTAAATCAACATCTTCAAAAAGCTGTTTTGCAGTTTCGGAGTTGTTCAAATGTTTGTATAGAATAGAAGCATAGCCAGGAATGAACTTTCTGAAAAACTTTCGGTCATTTTCGTCTTTTAAAATAGCCGAAAGTTTTATCGCAAAGTTACGGCTGTTGTTGACTAATCCGCCCCAAAGCTTTCGGGCTTCCCACCAGCGGTCGTATGCAGTATTTGTTCTAAAAACCAATAAAAGTGAAATCACAAAGCCTAATATTCCGTGCATTACAGGAATATTTTTAAGATAATGGTTTTCGTCAATTCCAAAATAAATCACTTCAACATAGCCTACAATTGCAGCATAAATGCCAATGCCTATCATTACAGGAAATAATTGCCTAATTGTGTCTGATTTATGAAAATGAAAGATAAAGCTAAACCACTCTTTCGTATTGTATGCGATCATTTATATTCGTTTTTTTAAAACAAATTTAAATTAAAAATTAATATTTCCTGCTAATTCTCTCAAGGCAATTTCAGATAATTTTGCCTGATATTGAGCGTTGCTGTAACGTACTTTAGCATTCACATAATTTAATTGCGCCGTTCTGAAATCAAGAGTTGTAATCGTTCCGATGCGAAACTTATCTAATGTAATATCTAAGTTTTGTTTCGCAATAGTTACGTTATCTTCTTCAAGATCAATTAATTCTAAATTGGTTAAATAGGTTTGAAAAGCAGTGTTCAACTGAGTATCCAAAATCATATTTTGTTGTTCTATAGCAATCTGAGTATTTTCGATTTCCATTTTTGCCACTTTTTCATTTCGATGCTGATTTAAACCATCAAATAGATTTAACCTGGCATTAAAACCATAATTCAAACCTTTTGAAGAAGATGCACTAGTAAAACCTAAACTGGACTGATTTTCAGAAAAATTATATCCAGAAGTTAAGTTCACAACAGGATAACGATCTGCTTTTACTTGTTTCAATTGCAATTCGGCAATGCGTTTATTAATGATTTGCGCTTCTACAGCAGGGTTTTGCTTGTGTGCTAATTCAGCTAATTCAGCTAAAACTAAATTGTTGTCGACTGTAACTAAATCGGTAACAGTAAAATCAATTTTTGGATCGCGCGCCAAATATTGATTCAATAAAATTTTAGCATTTGCATATGTTTCTTTTTGTCTTAACAAAGCCACTTGGTCTGAATTTAAATCTACTTGAGCGTTTAAAACTTCTAGTTTTGAAGCTTTTCCAATACTGAAGCGATTTTGAGCCAATGTCAATCGTTGTTTAGAAATTACGATGGTAGTGTCTAAAGCCGCCAACTGATGCTGTTGTTGCACAAGATCGTAATAGGCAGAATTAACTTGTACAATTTTGATTAAAACGGTTCTTCGTAGTTCAGAATCTCCTAAATTTTGAAGTTCTTTTAATTGATCTAATCGCGCAAACATTTTCATTCCGTCAAAAACAGTCCAGTTAAGTCCAACGCCATAACTCAAACTATTATTTTTTGCATTGTTCAAAGAAGTAGTGGTTCCGTCCTGACGCGTCTGTGATGAATTGGTAACACTGTTGTTGTCTGTTACAGATGCCGTTGCGGTTGGCAACATTCCAGCATTTCCAATAGTTACATTCGTTTCGCTAATTTTTAGATTATTCTTGGCAATTCTAATTTCAAAATTGTTTTCTAAAGCGATTTTAGTAGCATCTTCAATAGTCAAAACTGCCTGTGCATTTGTTTTTGAAATGCAGAAGAAGAGGATTAATAAAGTGCAGTATATGTTCTTAATATTCATATTTATATTCTTTTACCAGAAAATCATGAATTTTACAAATCGCAAAATTCATGATTTTTTAGCTTCTATTTTATACTTTCTTTTTCGTATTCGTCGATATGATCAAATTCTGGATAATGTTTTCTTTGTTTAGACCACATTAAATAAATCGCTGGAATTACAAAAAGCGTCAAAGCAAGAGAGAAAATAGTTCCTCCAACAATTACAACTCCCATCCCAATTCTACTCGTTGAAGCTGCGCCAAGTGACATTGCAATTGGCAATGCTCCTAATGCAATCGCTAAACTGGTCATTAAAATTGGACGAAGGCGCGCTTCTGAAGCTTCTAAAATAGCCTCCAATTTTGGTTTGCCTTGCTCTCGAAGCTGGTTGGCGAATTCGACGATCAAAATACCGTTTTTAGTTACTAGACCGATAAGCATTACGGTTCCAATCTGGCTGAAAATATTCCATGTTTGATTGAATAACCAAAGTGAGAATAACGCTCCAGCAACCGCCATTGGCACTGTTAAAATAATAATGAAAGGATCAATAAAGCTTTCAAATTGAGCTGCCAAAATCAAGAAGATTAAAAGCAAAGCCAAGCCAAATGCGAAAGATGTATTTGAGCTACTTTCAACAAAATCTCGTGATTCTCCGGCCAAATCGGTTGTGAAAGTTTCGTCTAGAACTTTAGCTTTGATTCGGTTCATTTCGTCAATTCCATCGCCCATACTTTTTCCTGGAGCTAAACCTGCAGAAACTGTAGCCGACATGTATCTGTTATTGTGATACAATTGTGGAGGATTACTTTGTTCTTCAACATTTACAACGTTATCCATCTGGATTAGTTCACCTTTGTTGTTTTTAACAAACATCGAGGTTAAATCCAATGGTTTTGAACGATCTTTTTGATCAAATTGACCAATTACTTGGTATTGTTTTCCGTTTTTAATGAAATACCCAAAACGTTGCCCACTCAAAGAAAGTTGCAGTGTTTGAGCAATATCGAGAATTGAAATTCCTAAACTTTCAGCCTTTTCACGGTTGATGCTTACGTTGATTTCTGGTTTGTTGAATTTCAAGTTTACATCTGTTGTCGAGAAAACATCGCTTTTGCCGACTTCTTCCATAAACAATGGAATTTTTTCTCTTAATTTTTCAAAATTTGGTGCTTGAATAATGTACTGAATTGGCAAACCTCCACGTCTGTTTACAGCAATTGTTGGTTGTTGGATAACAGCAGTTTTTGCTTCAGGATATTTTTTAGTCCATTTTGTCAATTTATCAGCAATCTCTTTTTGTGATGTTTTTCTTTCGTGTGGTTCTTTCAAAGAAAGTCGGATAAAACCAGTATTTGTTGCCGAAGCTCCAAAACCTGGTGCCGTAATCACCAAACTCACTTTTTTCTCCGGAATAGAATCGTCAACCAATCTTGAGATTTCTTGCATGAAACGGTCTGTATATTCATATGAAGATCCTTCAGGAGTTGTCATACGCATTGTTACAGAACTTCTGTCATCAAGTGGCGCAGTTTCTTTTGGAAGAATTGTAAAAAATAAATAAATCAATCCAAAACAAGCAATTAGAATAGGAAAGCTAATCCATTTTCTGTCCATAAATTTTGAAAGAGATTCAGCATAACTACTGTTCATTTTTTCAAAAAATGGTTCGGTTTTAATATAGAATTTTGATTTTTTCTGTTCGCCGCCCTTCATTAAATAAGCGTTCAACATTGGTGTAAGCGTTAAGGATACAAAGGCAGAAATTAATACAGCTGCGCCAATTACGACCCCAAATTCCCTAAAGAGTCGGCCTACGAAACCTTCCAAGAAAATTACAGGTAAAAAAACCGCTGCAAGGGTAACAGAAATCGAAATTACAGCATAAAATATCTCATTTGAACCTTTAATAGCGGCTTCAATTGGCGACATTCCTTCTTCGACTTTTTTGAAGATATTCTCGGTGACCACAATACCGTCATCCACAACTAAACCTGTAGCAAGTACGATCGCTAATAAAGTCAAAACGTTGATCGAGAATCCAAAAAGCCACATGATGAAAAAAGTAGCAATCAAAGAAACCGGAATATCAATTAAAGGCCTGAAAGCAATTGCCCAGTCTCTAAAGAATAAATAAATAATGATGATTACCAAAACAATAGAAATCCCTAAAGTTTCAGCAACTTCCATAACTGATTTTTTTACGAAAATAGTATTGTCAAGGGCAATATTAAGTTTAATATCTTTGGGAAGATCCTTTTTTAAAGCTTCGTATTTTTTATAAAATTCAGCCGAAATATCTAAATAATTCGCTCCTGGCATTGGTACAATGGCTAAACCAATCATTGGCAAGCCAGACTGGCTTAGTTTTGTTTCGATATTTTCAGGGCCAAGTTCAGCACCTCCAATATCACTGAAACGCACAATTTTGTCTCCGTCTGTACGAATAATGATATTGTTGAATTCTTCCGGCTTAGATAAATTACCAATCGTTTTTACGGTAAGTTCGGTATTGTTTCCTGTCAATTTCCCTGATGGGAGCTCTACGTTTTGTGAATTTAAGGCACTACGAACCTCCGCAACGGTACAACCATAAGCGGCAAGTTTTGCAGGATCGATCCATAAACGCATTGCGTAACGTTTTTGTCCCCAAATCTGTACACCACTCACGCCTGGAATAGTTTCTAACCGTTGTGAAATGACGTTTTCGGCATAATCACTCAATTCAAGCGAGTTTCTAGTATCACTTTGTACCGTCATCGAAATGATGGCATCACTATCGGCATCGGCTTTTGAGACAACTGGTGGTGCATCAATATCTTGTGGCAAACTTCTGATGGCTTGTGAAACTTTGTCACGAACATCATTTGCCGCTTCTTCTAAATCTTTGTCAAGATTAAACTCGATGGTAATATTACTGCTTCCTTGATTACTAGATGAAGTAATATTTCTGATTCCGTCAATAGCATTTACAGCTTTTTCAAGTGGTTCTGTAATTTGCGATTCAATAATGTCTGAATTGGCTCCAGTATAATTGGTTCTGATCGAAACCTGCGCCGGATCAATTGAAGGGAATTCTCGAACACCCAAAAAAGTATAACCAATGAAACCGAATAAAATAATCAAAAGATTCAGTACAATCGTTAAAACGGGTCTTCTTATACTTGTGGTTGATAAACTCATATCTGATTTATGATTTTAGATTTTAGATTTCAGATTTATTGCTAAATCTTACTCATATCTTTAAATCTATATTTAAGTCTTACGACTTTTGACTTTATGACTTTTGACTTTACGACTATTTTATTTTAACTTTTATTGGAGCCTCATTTTTAAGCGACATTACACCGCTTGTAACAAGTGTGTCACCAGCTTTTAATCCAGATAAAATTAAAATAGAAGCATCAGTACGAGTTGTTGCTTCAACCATAACTTCTTTGGCTTTGCCCATATCAGAGATGTATACTTTTTTTCCGCTTTGTACTGGCACAATGGCTTCTGATGGAACTACGATTGCATCTTTAATGATGTTTAACGGCAGTTTTACATCTGCAAAAGTTCCAGGAAACAGTTTTCCATCAGTATTATCAGCAATTGCTCTGATTTGTAAAGTTCGTGTTGCAATGGCAACTTCAGGTTCAATTGCATAAATTTTAGCATTGTACACTTTGTCTGAACCCGAAACAGTGAAATCAATATTTGATCCGTTGTTTACTTGTGTAGCATATTTTTCAGGAATAGAGAAGGTGATTTTTACTTTGCCCATGTTCACTAATTTTGCGACCAAAATAGTAGGAGTGATGTAAGTTCCTGGTGAAATAGAACGCAAACCAATTTTTCCTGAAAAAGGAGCTTTTACAGAGGTTTTTGAAATTTGGGCTTTGATTAATTGTGTTTGTGCTTTTGCAGAAGCATAATCGGCGTTTGCTACATCAAATTCTTCTTGGCTGATCGCTTCTTTTTGAAGCAATAGTTTTGCTCTTCTTTCATTTTCAGCAGCCAAACCTTCTCTTGTTTGTGCTTGACGCAGTTGTGCTCTCAACTCAATATCATTCACTTTAAAAAGTACTTGACCTTTATTTACATAGCTTCCCTCGTTAAAGTAAATACCTTCAACAATTCCAGAAACCTCACTTCTGATTTCTATTTGCTCATTAGCTTCGATCGATCCTGATAAAGATAAATTATTATCAAAAGTGGCTGTTTTTACAACAATTCCTGTTACAGTTGTTGGTTTGTCTTTGTCACCAGACTTTTTTGATTCATCATTTTTGCTTTTGTTGGACATTATTCTGTAGGCAATAAATCCTCCTAAAACAATAATTATCAAGGCGTAAATTAGGTTTTTTACTTTCATAAAATTAAAGTGATATGTTTTTTTGGGTTTTTGTTTTTGTAGCTAACAAATTTAACTTTTTGATACGAAAACGAAAGAGCTTAGTCTTTATTTAACATTTGTATGTACAAGTTTTTGCATTGCTAATAAGGTTAGACTGTTTCTCTTTACAATGGTTTAATAGGAAAGAAAAAAAATCAAATAATTTTTATTTATATCAAATCGATATCATTTAAAATTAATCTTTAAAAATTAAAAATTTAACGTAGGTTTTTGTTTATAAAAAGCGTAAAAATACGTGTTTAAAAACTAAGAAAAAGATTACGTTGTTTTTTTTAGAGCGCATTTTAACTCAATTATTTTGCGCTTTATTTATTTTATTTGTAAACTTGATAAGGTTAAACAAAACGATTGTATTCTAGTTTCTATTATGTCATTTTTTCTGTGATGTCACAGATAAATGTAAGTTTTTTAATTTGTTTTGTGGTTTTATTTTTTGTTGTGTGAAATTTTAAAATTAACAAGTGTTTATTTTTTTTAAATCAAAATCTATTTGTTATGATGAAAAAATTACTCCTTGGCTTATGGTTTTCTTTACTTCTTGCAGCTATTTCTGTTTTGTTTTGGAAAAATGAATTTCAATATAGTCTGCCAACGCCAATTCCTGAAGATTATCATCCCGTAGCAATGGGAAGCAAGATTGATTTAAAGTGTTGCACAATAGATCAGAAACCTGTTTTTATTCATTTTTTTAACCCAGAGTGCCCTTGTTCGCGTTTTAATATTCCTCACGTCAGCGAACTGATAAAAAAATATGGTAATCGCGTTAATTTTAAAATTGTTGTCATAAACAACGAAAAAAGTGTCACAATAGGAGAAATCCAGCGAAAATTTAATGCTGAAATTCCGGTTTATTTTGACGAGACAATTGCTAAAAATTGTGGTGTATTCTCCACACCGCAGGCTGCGCTCATTGATAGTTCGCAGAAACTCTATTTTAGAGGAAATTATAACAAAACTAGATATTGTACGGATGCGGAAACTAATTATGCCGAGCAGGCAATAGAAATGTTACTAAAAAAAACAAATGCCCCATCATTTGATGCTTTGGCAATGCGAGCTTACGGATGTTCATTACCAAAATGCACTAAATAAATCTAACCCCTTAATTACCTATTTATGAAAACAAAAGCTAGTTTGCATGAGCGGGACTACCTGCGCAGTTTTATGTCAACGATGACAGAAAAATCGGACGTAATTATCAATTATGTTCTTGCTGTTTATTTTCTTCTCGGAATTGCATTGTCTTTTAAATATGACACTTGGGAAATCGGGGCAGGAGTAGGAACTCTAAATTTGCTGGCTTATTATTCGGCCAAATTGTGTGTCAAAAATTCTAAATTTTATCAATACGTTCTTTCGGTTGTGCTGGCAATTTTTATGGCTCAATATATATATCAAATGCATGGCTTGTTTGAAATGCACTTTACAGTGTTTGTCGCCAGTACAATTTTGATTATTTATCAAAATTGGAAACTTCAAATTCCACTTGCTCTTTTAGTGATTTTGCATCATGGAACTTTGGCTTATCTTCAAAATTATGTTTACAATGATGCAAATGGATTTCAGATTTATTTTTCGCAGGTAAGTTTTGATCTTGAAACTTTTTTAGTGCACATCGTACTGGCAAACGCAGTATTTTTTATGAATGGTTATTGGGCATATTATTTTAAAACGCACAGTCACGATCATATTACTAAAATTTCTGATGAATATGAATTGGAAAACATCAAATTGGCTTCTGCAAAATTCAACTCAATAATTGCAACCAAAGAATATAACGATTTTATCCATAAAACAACTTTAGATTTAAAAATGCCGGTAAGCTCTGTTTTAAAGCTGATCGATGTTTCAAAAGGGCATACAGACAATGACCAGCTCTTGAATTACCTTGAAATGATGAAGGAAAGTGCTAAAAAAATTGATAATCTTGTAAACGATATTCATTTCAAAGCGATCACTGGCAAAACAAACCCGAATCAATAATTAACTTGACAAAAATTAAAATATTTTTTTAGTTGAATTTAAAAGTAAAGGCATAAAAGAAAATAGAATTAATGCAGAATTTATAGATAATAGAATTCCCTGCTATAACGGGGATTTTTTTTTAAAGTTACAAGTTTCAGGTTACAAGTTTCAAGTGGATCAAAACCTTTGGAACTTTGTAACTTTGAGCCTTTGTTCCTAAAAAAAGCTAACTAATATAATTCCAAATATTTTTCTTTTTGGTTAATTCAATAAAAACAGCTTTTAAAACCGAGTGCTCTGGCTTTTGAAGTGCACTGTCTTCTCTAAGAATTTTCATAGCATAGTTTCTCGCTACTGACAAGATTTCTCGATCCTTTACAATATCAGCAATTTGTAGGTTTAAAACGCCACTTTGCTGTGTTCCCATCATATCGCCGGGACCGCGAAGCTTAAGATCGACTTCGGCAATTTCAAAACCATCATTTGTGCCAACCATTGTTTCCATTCTTATTTTGCTGTCGGAGCTCAATTTATGGCTGGTCATTAAAATGCAATAACTCTGCTCGGCGCCACGACCCACGCGCCCGCGCAATTGATGCAATTGTGAGAGGCCAAAACGTTCAGCGCTTTCAATAATCATAACGCTCGCATTTGGCACATTTACGCCAACTTCAATTACAGTTGTTGCGACCATGATATTGGTTTTTCCTTCTGAAAATCGTTTCATTTCAGCATCTTTATCTGCAGGTTTCATTTTTCCGTGCAGAATAGAAATCGAATATTGTGGCAATGGAAAATCTCTTGAAATGCTTTCGTAGCCATCCATTAAATCTTTGTAGTCCATTTTTTCAGATTCTTGAATCAACGGATAAACAATATAAATTTGTCTGCCTTTTGCAATTTCATCGCGAAGGAATTTCCAGACTTTCAGTCGGTTAGTGTCATAGCGGTGAACGGTTTGAATTGGTTTTCTTCCTGGCGGTAATTCGTCAATTACAGAAATGTCCAAATCGCCATACAAACTCATCGCTAAAGTTCTCGGAATTGGTGTTGCTGTCATCACTAAAACATGTGGCGGGATTTCATTTTTCTTCCACAATTTTGAGCGTTGTTCTACACCAAAACGATGCTGTTCATCAATAATAGATAAGCCTAAATTTTGGAATTTCACTTTGTCTTCTAATAAAGCATGAGTTCCAATTATAATTTGTAGACTTCCGTTTTCCAGTTCTTCATGAATAATTTTTCGTTCAGAAGTTTTAGTAGAACCGGTCAATATTCGGATATTAATATTTAAAGTATTAGCAAATGCTGATAATCCAATAAAATGCTGATTGGCCAAAATTTCGGTTGGAGCCATCAAACAAGCTTGAAAACCGTTATCAATTGCCAAAAGCATACTCATAAATGCTACAATCGTTTTTCCTGAACCCACATCACCTTGAAGCAAACGATTCATTTGGGCATTGCTACCCATGTCGGTACGGATTTCTTTTAGTACTCTTTTTTGGGCGCCGGTCAAATCAAAAGGCAAATGATTTTGATAAAATGCATTGAAAAGTTCACCTACTTTAGTAAACGGATGGCCTTTTATTTTATGCTTTCTAATTAAATTTTTAGTAATTAATTGAAGCTGAATAAAAAACAATTCCTCAAATTTTAATCGGAATTGGGCTTTCGCCAAAATTTCAGTGCTTTTTGGGAAATGAATATTGAATAAAGCCGCTCTTTTTGGAATTAATTTCAATTCTTCGATCAAATACGGAGGAAAAGTTTCCGTAAACAATGCCTGGGTCTCAATAAACAATTGTTCCATTAGTTTATTGATAGTTCTATTCGAAATTCCTCGGTTTGCAAGAGTTTCTGTAGAAGGATAAACCGGTTGCATCGCTGAACGAAGACTTTTTTCGTGTTCACTTAAAAGCTCAATTTCTGGATGCGCCATACTAAATTGGCTTCCATAAAGCGAGCATTTTCCAAAAATTACTAAAGTCTCATTCAGTTTTAGACTCTCACGAATCCATTTATGTCCTTGAAACCAATTCAGGTCAATCTGTCCAGTATCATCGACGAAAGTGGCTACTAAACGCTTTTTGTTTTTAGCAAACTCAACTGTTTTAATATTGATGATTTTTCCAATAATTTGAACTTCTGTCCCTGTATTCTGCAGTTCGTTAATCTTGTAATAACGTGTTCTGTCAATGTATCTATTCGGAAAAAAATTAACTAAATCCCCATATTTATGAATTCCCAATTCCTTGCGAAGCAACTGGCCACGACTTGGGCCAACGCCTTTTAGGTATTCGATTGGGGTTTCAAGAAGATTGTTAGACATTTTTTAGACTTCTGAGATTTTAAACTGGCTTAGATTTTAGAAAATAGAACAAAGAATATAGAGCAAAAACAAAATCCATTTTCTTGCTTCTATTTTTTTTGTCTTTTTTTGAAAAAGCGAAGATAGATTTTAATTGGGAATTTCGAAAATGAATTATGGTTTTCAAATATTTGAATATTAACTTATCGTTAAGTTGCTAATTCAAGGCGCAACCATTTCAAGAAAGTAAAGTCTTGTTAATACTAAACCATCAAAAACTATAAAAATGAAGAAAATAGGACTTTTATTAGTGTTTTTTATTTCACTTGTTTCTTGTTCTAATGATGATAAGGACAACAAGGCTGTGGCCAATTCAGATTATTACGGAAAATGGGTTCGCGTGTCTAATCCCGCAGCAAATAGTATTGGCACTTTGGAACCTTATTATGTTTTTAAGGAAGACATGACTTTTGTTAAAATGATACCTTATGAAAAAAATGTGTCTTTTTCAGGTACGTTTCAAATCATAAAAAATGATTCAGGAACTCATTTTCATTTAACTTATCCAAGCAAAAATGACTGGATATCAACCTGCATAGGTGGCACTTTAGAAGAAGCTTTTACGTTGAATGATTCCGGGAATTTAGTAGATCAGGCGGGAATGTGTGATCGTTACGGAATATTTACAAAAGAAAAATAAAAAACGTAAGTTTGTTTTACAATTAAAAGCATTCAATTTTAGGATTGAGTGCTTTTTTTAAACACTTGCAAAAATGAAAACACACTTAGCTCTTTTACGCGGCATCAACGTGTCGGGTCATAATATGATGAAAATGGATGCTTTGAAAACTATGTTGGAAAATATTGGTTTTCAAAATATTCGAACTTATCTGCAATCTGGAAATGTTTTTGTAGACAGTGAAGAAGATGCCGCAAAAGTTGGTTTCATGATAAAACAGGAAATTTTCAAAGTTTTTGGGCATGAAGTTCCTGTAATTGTAATTACGAAGGAAGATTTAGAATTATGTTTTAAGAATAGTCCGTTTCTAAAAGAAAAAGATTTGGATACCAAAAAGCTTTATGTTGCCTTTGTTTCTACTATTTTGAAAAGTGAAAATATAAACGATCTAAAAATCAGTCAGTTTAAGCCAGATGAAGCAAGTATTGATGGCAACAGGATTTTTATAAAATATGCTGTAGGTGCAGGAAAAACTAGGCTTGAAGGCAAATACATTGAGAAAAAACTTAACGTTATTGTTACAATTCGAAACTGGAATACGGTTACGAACCTGCTTGCAATGTATAATGAATAGCCAAAAAAATATGCAAAACAAAATAATAAAACCGCTATTCATTTTTGTTTTAATTGTAGCAATGCTAATAGGTTTTTCAATATGGAAAAGGCCAAATCTATTAGTTGAGAAATATTACTATTATTCAGGATATTTTAAACAGAGAGGAAAAAAATTAACGGATGCAATAGAAGATTATGATAAAGCAATACAGCTGAATAAAAATTATCAAACTGCTTACATTTCAAGAGGAAGTGCGTAGATGGATTTGAAAAAATATAAGCAAGCAATTTTAGATTACACAACCGCAATTCAAATAAATCCTACAAACCCAGAACCTTATGCGTATCGTGGTCGAGGTTATTATGAAATCAATGAAATTAATAAATCAATTTTAGACTTTAATAATGCAATAAAATTAGATGAAAAATTTGGTTACGCTTATCTAAATCGCGCGCTTGTGAGATATACTAAATTAAAAGATTATGCTGGTGGATGTGCCGATTTAAAAATAGCTTCAGATTTAGGAGAATCTGAAGCCGATGATTATTTTAAAGAAGGGATCTGCGATTAGTAGCAAATTATTTCGGAATCAAATCACAGTACCAAAATCCGTAATCAAAAGCAGTTTTATCATTTGTATCGCAAGCGGTGTTTGAAGAATTGTCAGTTTTTGGTTTTTCATATTTTCTGTATACAATTTCTCCAATTTCAAAATCAACTGGTTTCGAGAAAATTGGCCCGTCAAAAGCGAAAGTATGAAATTCGCCGTTTTCTCCGCAGACATCTACATTTTCAGGTAAATCATTTATGAAATCCTGATCGATAATTCGGCCTACAAAACTTTGATCTAAATATTTTTCGTTTACGCAAACTACAATAGTTTTAAAACCCAACGAAATAAATTCCTGAATCAAATCTTGAGAAGGAATTTTCCAAATTGGGAAAACGCCTTCAAATCCCAATTTTGCCAATTGATCTTCGCGATACTTTCTCAAATCTTCTAAAAAAATATCACCAAAAACAGAATGAGAAATGCCTTCCTCTTTTAATTCGGTTAAGGCTTTGCACATTACATCTTCATAAACTTCCATGGTTGGCATTTCTGGAATTTGCAAGATTTTTAATGGAATTCCGATGCTTTTTGCTTGCGCTTCCAACAACTCAATGCGAACACCATGCATTGAAATTCGCTGAAATTGCTGATTTACGCTTGTAAGCAAATATTCGATTTGATATACAGGATTTTGTAGAATTTTAAATAAAGAAAGAGCAGAATCTTTTCCGCTGCTCCAGTTGAATAGGGCTTTTTTAGGTGTAGACACGATTTAGAATTTTAAATGGTAAACTTACAAATTTCATTCTATTTGTTGATTAAAGGTTTGTAACTTTGGGATTTTACACGCCAAAATATGTCATTATATAAAGATAAATTCAAAACCGATTCAATTAGGTTGAAGAATTGGATTATTCAAGTGAAACAGTATATTTTATCACAATAGTTACAAAAAATAGAGAGTGCCTTTTTGGGTCGATTGAAGATGATAAAATGATTTTAAATGAAAAGGGTAGAATTATTGAGACAGAACTTTTAAAATCAATTAAAATTCGTGAAAATTGGTTTTTCCATAATGGGGTTATTATGCCAAATCATATTCATTTATTGATAGAAATTCAAAATGGAAATATTTCAAACAATGATTTAGAATCCACGACACATATTGTAGAGGCGTACGGCAGTGCGTCTCTACGTGACAATAGAGATGAAAAAAAATCTGAATCGAATTTAGGACGTCGACCAAATTCCATTTCATTATTTGTCGCAATTTTCAAGTCCATTACAACAAAACAAATAAATGGTTCTGAATCTATTTGGCAGGCAAACTACCACGATCATCTTGTTAAGAATTATAAAAGATTTGAAACCATTTATAGTTATATTAAAAATAATCCACGATCTTGGGAGACGGATTCAATTAATTCAAAATTTCAATGAAATACCTTTTTCTTTTTATAACGACTTTCGCTTTTGGCCAACAAATAAAATATGTTGATTTTAAATCTGTTTCAGGGCAATTATCGATAAACAGCTCTCAAAAAACAATTTCTGGAAATGTCGATTTTGATTTTGATGTTCTTCAACCGATTGATACTATAAAAATCGATGCAAAGAACATGGAATTTTCTAATGTTCAAATTGATGGAAAAAATGTTGCTTTCAATAATACAGGCAAAGAATTACAAATTATCAATAGTTTTCAGAAGGGAAAAAATCATTTGACTTTTACTTACAACGCAAAACCAAAACAGGCACTTTATTTTGTTGATATTGAGAATAAAGAAGTTCAAATCTGGACGCAAGGGCAGGGAAGATACACGAGCAATTGGTTTCCGAGTTTTGACGATGTAAATGAAAAATTGGTTTTTAACCTAGGAATAACTTATGATGCCGCTTATCAAGTTGTCTCAAACGGAATTTTAAAGGAAAAAACACAAAAAGGAAATTCATTTCATTGGCAATATGAAATGGAAAAGCCAATGAGTTCCTATGTTTTAATGCTTGCTATCGGGAAATACGACAAAAAAATATCGGAATCTAAAACTAATATTCCGCTTGAATATTATTTAGAAAATAAAGATGTGTCGCGTTTTGAATCAACTTACCGATATTCAAAACGTATTTTTGATTTTTTGGAGAAAGAAATCGGAGTGAAATATCCTTGGAAAATTTACAGACAAATTCCAGTTAGGGATTTTTTGTATGCGGGAATGGAAAATACAACTTCTACACTTTTTGCTACTC
Source organism: Flavobacterium denitrificans DSM 15936 (assembly GCF_000425445.1). Lineage (GTDB taxonomy): Bacteria > Bacteroidota > Bacteroidia > Flavobacteriales > Flavobacteriaceae > Flavobacterium > Flavobacterium denitrificans. The sequence goes on from NZ_KE384377.1 coordinate 972,936, forward strand.
GTTATGTGGTTGATTCTATAGGTTTTATAGATCGAAATTATACAAATGTTGATGCGCATGAATTGGCTCACCATTGGTTTGGAGATTTGATTACGGCCGAAAGCAGTAAGCATCATTGGCTTCAAGAAGGTTTTGCGACTTATTATGCCGCTTTGGCTGAACGCGATATTTTTGGCGAAGATTATTTTTATTCGAAACTTTACGACACAGCACAACAAATAAAATTTGCTTCAAGAACCGATACAATTCCGGTTTTGAATCCAAAAGCTAGTTCGCTTACTTTTTATGAAAAAGGAGCTTGGGCGCTTTTTGTTTTGCATGAATCAATCGGAGACAGAGCATTTAAAAAAGCAATAAAAAGTTATTTGAAAAAATATGCCTATCAAACTGTAAATACAGAAAATTTCTTCGATGAAATTAGAAAAGTCTCCAATTTCGATTTGGAAAAATTTCAAAAAACTTGGCTGGAATCAACCGTTTTTGATACACCAACAGCAAATGCTTTGTTGAGTAAAAACAAAGCGATTCAAATCAGGTTAGAAGTCGATAAATTTAAAAAAACACCCCTTGCCGAAAAGAAAGATTTCTTTATTAAAACTTTGAATTCAGATGTTTATCATTCTGTGAAAGAAGCGATTATTGATCAATTGGAAAATGAGAAATATGAAGCAAAAAAAGAATTGTTAATTATTGCAATGAAAACAAATGATATTCAAATTCGTCAAACTGTTGCTGAAAGTTTAAATAAAATTCCAGAAGATTTCAGAAGTGAATATGAAACTTTGCTAGACGATAAATCATATCAAACACAAGAAATCGCATTGTATTGGTTGTGGAGAAATTTTCCAGAACACCGAACAGCATATTTGGACAAATCAAAAAGTTGGATTGGTTTTAACGATTATAATCTTCGTACAATGTGGCTTTCGCTGGCACTATCTACGCCAGATTACGCAGGAAATCCAGACGAACTTGCCGCAGAATTAATTAATTTTTCTACCACTAAATACGAAGCGACAACCAGACAAAATGCGCTTGAAAAACTTATTGCGTTTAAAATTATCAACGATCAGGTTTTGAGTAACTTAGTTGCTTCCACAACACATCATATGTGGCAATTTTCAAAATTTGGAAGAGATACGATCAGAATGTTATTAAAAAATTCCGAAATGCGTGCTTCGTTTGAAAGAATTTTGCCTAATTTGACCCCCGATGAACAGTTCCAATTGAATCGTTTGCTGAAAGAATGAAAATGAGAATAGAATATAGAAAATAGAACATAGAATATAGAAAATAGAAGATAGAGGATAGAAAATAGAAGATAGAGCATAGAGAATAGAGTAAAGAAGCAAGATTTCACTTTTAAAGAAAGTCTTTGTTCTTGCTTCTTTCTTCTATTCTCTAAAAAAGAACCTACAATACCATATATGAGAGCATTAGTTATTTCTGGCGGCGGAAGTAAAGGCGCATTCGCCGGCGGAGTTGCGCAGTATTTGATCGAAGAGAAAAATTATGAATACGATTTGTTTTTAGGCACTTCTACAGGGAGTTTGCTTATTCCGCATTTGGCTTTAGGGCATATCAAAAAAATTCATTCGGTTTATACTAATGTCACTATGGCGAGTATTTTTAATATTTGTCCGTTTGTGGTTAAAAACAAAGAAGGTGTTGATATCGTTACGATTAATCACTTCAACGTTATACGTCAGTTTTTTAGAGGAAAAAGGACTTTTGGCGAAAGCAAAGGATTGAAGAAATATATTAAGAATAATTTCTCCTTGTCAGATTTTAATAAGCTTAAAAAACTAAAAACCGATGTTGTCGTTACGGTAACCAATTTCACCAAAAATGAATCGGAATATAAATCTGTTAAAGAATGCAGTTACGAAGAGTTTATAGAGTGGTCTTGGATTTCAAGTAATTATGTTCCGTTTATGAGTATAGTTGAGAAAAATAATTACGAATATGGTGATGGTGGATTCTCGAGTTTAGTTCCGATTCGTGAAGCCATTAATCGCGGCGCTACTGAAATTGATGTCATTATTTTAGAAACTGAAGTAAATACTACTAAAACAGTAATTGGGAAGAATCCATTTTCATTAATGATCGATTTGTTCCGAATTGCTTTAGATCAGGTTGAAAAGCATGATATTGCTATAGGAAAACTTATGGCAAACAATAAAGATGTAAAACTTAATTTATACTACACGCCCACAAAGCTTACTGATAACGCTTTAATTTTTAATAAAGAAATAATGAAGGAATGGTGGGAACAAGGTTATGAATATGCTCAGAATAAATCGGAAGTTATGAGTGATAATAGATGATTTTAGATTTTAGAATTCAGATTTTAGATTTATTACTTGTATCTAAAATCTGAATTCTAAAATCTAAAATTTATTTCTACCAAAGTTCAGCAACTTCATTTTTGATGAAACCTAAAGCGGCATTACTTGGAGATTGTTTCTCTAGTAAATCGTTCAAAATAACCTCACGCAATTTATCAGCATTTTCAACTTTATCACTCATTGCCGCTTTGCGTATCATTTGAATTGTAGCGTTTTTTGCCGTTGTGATAATCGTCCAACATTCATCAGACATATAAATTTGTTGCGTTAAATTATGTTCGAATTCTTGTTCGATTTGATCGATTACATAGTTTTCGTAATCGTTTTTATTTTGAGAAATTGGTGAAATTCTGATCAATAATTTTGTCAAATTGATACGTTCCAAAAACAAAGTCATACGTTCGTAAGCTTGTAAACGTATTGGCAAAGATTGTTTTTGATAATCTCTGTTTAATAAAAAAGCGCGTTTTTTGTCGTTGTTTTTGATATGCAGTTCAAAAAAACTGTAAGCTACAAATCCGGTTACAATTGCAGGTAAAGTATAACTGGCTAATTCTATAATTCTTGTAAAATTCATTTGGGTTAATTTTTTAGCAAAAATATACTTTTTGAGGAGAAATCCGTTTTAATTTTTTGGTAATAGACAAAACGGAAAGCCTTACTTTTGCAATTAGTTTTTCAAAATCTACCGAAACATACTTTTAATGGATTCATATATAATTATTTTGCTTTGTTTAGCCGCTTTTGCGGCAGGTTTTATTGATGCCATTGTGGGCGGTGGCGGATTAATTCAAACTCCGATGGGATTGGTTTTATTGCCAAATCTTCCAGTTTCTACCGTAATTGGTTCATTGAAAATTCCGGCATTTACAGGAACCGCTTTTGCTGCTTTTCAATATCTGAAAAAAGTAGTTATTGAATGGAAGTTGCTTTTGATTATGATGTGTTTGGCAGTTCCTTCGGCATTTTTGGGATCTACTGTTTTGACACTTGTGAGCAACGATTTTATGAAACCACTTTTACTGGTGGTTTTGTCTTTATTGTTTATTTATACTTATGCAAAAAAGAATTTTGGACAACATGAAGCCAAAGAACATTCTGAAACAACGCAAATTATGTATGCCGTTGTAATCAGTATGATTGTTGGGTTTTATGACGGATTTATTGGTCCCGGAACAGGAAGTTTTTTTGTTGTAGCTTTCATTGCGCTTTTAGGTTTTGATTTTTTGCACGCTTCCGCGAATGCCAAAATGGTAAATTTGGCTACGAATTTTGGTTCGATTTGTCTTTTTATGATCAAGGGAAAAATAATCTGGGCAATTGCAATCCCAATGGCAATTAGCAACGGACTTGGAGGATGGTTAGGAGCAAAACTGGCTATCAATAAAGGAAATAGTTTTATTAGAATTTTCTTTTTGATAGTTGTTGTGGGAACGCTGATTCGATTTGCTTACGATGTGTTTTTTAAATAAGATTCTAAGTTGCTAAGAGGCTAAGGTTCTAAGTTTTGTTTTTGTAATTATATTCTGAAAAAATATTTTTATTATTGTGAAATGATTATTTTTGTATTATTATTTGAGAATTAAAATTATTTAAAATGATAGAAATAGTTGAAAATTATGAGAATTACATTAATTCATTACCAGAATTAATTGGTAAATCTTACTATAAAGCTGAATTTTTTATTCAAAAATTAGGGTTAAAACATGCGACCTATTATAGAAAATTAAAATCAAATAGTTTTACACATCAAGAAGTAAAGTTGATTACTTCGTTATTGTTTCCTGAAGAAATTCTAATGCAGGAACTTCAAAAAAGCGAAGAAGATATAAAAGCAGGTAGAACAATTGATTTTGAAGATTTCAAACAAAAATTAAGAGCTAAGTATAACGTCTAATTCTAAAGGATTTCTCTTATTATCCCAGAATAGAACAATATATATAATTTGTTTTTCAATTGTATAAAACAAATATACCTGATTAGTTATTAGAAACTTTCTGAAAGAAGTTTTTTTATATTTTGAGCCAATCTTATTATTTTGTAAAATCATTTCTATCGTACTTATAGTTTGATTTGAAAATTTAGCCGCTCTGAGATCGCTATATTTACTTGTAATTTGAGAAAATGTTTTTTCTGCGTTTTCCGTTAATTTTACAACCATATATCACTATTAATTTTTGTAAATATAGATTTTTTAAAGAATTTTCTTTCAAAATATGTTAGAAATACCAATTGTTTGTTTTCTAGCCCCGATTGAGGCGGTATCCTCGCAGCGGAGCGAAGAGATATAGCCGAAAGCGGGACCCCATGCGTGAAAAAATGCCTTTTGATTGGCTTCATAAAAAGAAAAAACTTAGCATCTTAGTCCCGAAGCTTCGAGATAGCATTTTAGTAGCTATTTAGAGTTTTAATTCTTATTTTTGCATATAAAGGAGATAAATTACATGCAGAAATATATTGACCAGCTCAACGAAGCACAGAGAGCGCCTGTTTTGAAGAAAGACGGGCCAATGATTATTATTGCTGGTGCAGGTTCGGGAAAAACCCGAGTTTTAACGATTAGAATTGCTTATTTGATGCATCAGGGAATTGATGCATTTAATATTTTGTCGCTGACTTTTACCAATAAAGCGGCGAGGGAAATGAAACACAGGATTTCGGATATTGTGGGAGCATCTGAAGCGAAAAACCTTTGGATGGGAACGTTTCACTCTATTTTTGCTCGTATTCTTAGAGCAGAATCAGATCATTTGGGTTATCCTTCCAATTTTACTATTTATGATTCTCAGGATTCGGCGAGATTGATTTCTTCAATTATTAAAGAAATGCAATTGGATCGTGATATTTATAAACCTAAACAAATTTTAGGACGTATATCAAGTTATAAAAACAGCTTGATTACAGTAAAAGCTTATTTTAATAATCCAGAATTGGTTGAAGCTGATGCAATGGCAAAAAGACCAAGATTGGGTGAAATTTATCAGCAATATGTAGAGCGCTGTTTTAAAGCCGGCGCAATGGATTTTGATGATTTATTGTTGAAAACAAATGAATTGCTGACACGTTTTCCTGAAGTTTTAGCGAAATACCAAAATCGTTTCCGATACATTTTGGTTGATGAGTACCAAGATACGAATCATTCTCAGTATTTGATCGTTAGGGCTTTATCTGATAAATTTCAGAATATTTGCGTGGTTGGAGATGATGCGCAGAGTATTTATGCTTTCCGTGGTGCGAATATCAATAATATTTTGAACTTCCAGAAAGATTATGAAGGCGTGGTAATGTTTCGTTTGGAGCAGAATTACCGTTCGACAAGAAATATTGTTGAAGCGGCAAATACTGTAATGGATCATAATAAAACAAAGCTTGATAAAGTAGTTTGGACGGCGAATGAATTTGGACCCAAAATTAAAGTCCACAGAAGTTTGACAGATGCTGAAGAAGGCCGTTTTGTTGCAAGTACGATTTTTGAGCAGAAAATGCAGAATCAATTGCACAATGGCGCTTTTGCGATTTTGTATAGAACGAATGCGCAATCACGTGCAATGGAGGATGCGCTAAGAAAACGTGATATTCCGTATCGAATTTATGGCGGCTTGTCTTTCTACCAACGTAAAGAAATCAAAGACGTTTTATGTTATTTGCGTTTAGTTTTGAACCCAAAAGACGAAGAAGCTTTGATTCGTGTGATCAATTATCCGGCCCGTGGAATTGGAGATACAACTGTTGAAAAATTAACCATTGCAGCAAATCATTACAAACGCTCGATTTGGGAAGTAATGGTGAATATTGATAAAATCGATTTGAAACTGAATGCGGGAACAAAGAACAAATTGAAAGATTTTGTTACGATGATTCAGAGTTTTCAGGTGATTGATCAAAATCAGGATGCTTTTTATATAACAGATCACGTTGCGAAGAAAACCGGTTTGGTTCAGGAATTAAAGAAAGATGCGACTCCGGAAGGAATGGCTAAAATTCAGAATATCGAAGAACTTTTAAATGGTATCAAAGATTTTACTGAAGGACAGAGAGAAATTGACGGAGCAAGAGGTGCACTTTCTGAATTTATGGAAGATGTAGCTTTGGCAACCGATTTAGATAAAGATACCAACGATGAAGATCGTGTAGCTTTGATGACAATACACTTAGCGAAAGGATTGGAGTTTCCGCACGTTTTTGTGGTGGGGATGGAGGAAGATTTGTTTCCGAGTGCGATGAGTATGAGTACCAGAAGTGAATTGGAAGAAGAGCGTCGTTTGTTTTATGTGGCGTTAACGCGTGCAGAACACCAAGCGTATTTGACTTATGCACAGTCGCGTTACCGTTGGGGAAAACTTACAGATAGCGAACCTTCTCGTTTTATTGAGGAAATTGATGGTCAGTATTTGGAATATTTGACTCCTTCTGAAACTAATTATCGTTACAAATCACCAATTGACGGTGATATTTTTGGAGATGTTGATAAATCAAAACTACGATTATCTAAGCCAGTTGGAGGAACGCCTCCCAAACATATTACAGATAATAATCCGAAACCGGATTTGAATATTCGTAAATTGAAACCGGTTACTGGAACGAATCCGAATGCAAGTGCAACGAATTTATTTGACAGCAAATTAACGGTTGGAAATGTTGTAATGCACGAACGTTTTGGAAAAGGCGAAGTAATTAATTTAGAAGGTGTTGGCGCAGATAAAAAAGCTGAAATTAAATTTGAAGTTGGCGGAATTAAGAAATTGTTGTTAAGATTCGCTAAATTAGATGTTGTAGGATAAAAAATGTTTCAAGTTTTAAGTTTCAGGTTTCAAGTTGCTATCGAGTAACTTGAAACTTGAAACCTGAAACAAATTAAACTTAAAACAAAAACAAAATGGCTGAATTCATAAAAATATATTCCGATAAACCTAGTGAAGCTGCGATTGCAAAAGTGGTGAAAGTGCTTCAGAATGGAGGTTTGGTAATTTACCCAACAGATACTGTCTATGGTTTGGGTTGTGATATTACCAATTCGCGTGCGCTGGAGAAAATTGCTAAAATCAAAGGTGTAAAATTAGAAAAAGCAAATTTCTCGTTTATTTGTCATGATTTGAGCAATTTATCAGATTATGTTCGTCAGATTGATACATCAACTTTCAAAATTCTGAAAAGAGCATTGCCGGGGCCATACACATTTATTTTGCCAGGAAATAACAATTTGCCAAAAGAGTTTAAAAAGAAAACTACTGTTGGTATTCGTGTTCCAGATAATAATATCATTTTAGAGATTGTTCGTCAGCTTGGAAATCCGGTGGTTTCAACTTCTATTCGTGATGACGATGATGTAATTGAATATACAACAGATCCTGAATTGATTTTCGAGAAATGGCAAAATCTTGTAGACATGGTAATTGATGGAGGTTATGGCGATAATGTTGGTTCAACGATAATTGACCTTTCAGAACATGAGCCAGTTATCGTGAGAGAAGGAAAAGGCGATATTGATATTTTGTAAGAAAAGAAACAGAATGTCTAGGAAAATACAAAAAGGTTTGGTTAATTAGCTAATAATTAATCAAACCTTTTGACTTTAATGAAAAAATTATTTACTCTTTTGTTTTTGTTTTCTGCAGTCACTATATTTTCGCAACATAATCTTAACGGTAAAATTACAGGTAAAGGTAATATTCCATTAGAAGGGGTAAATATTTACTATGATGGTACGACAATTTCAACGGTTTCAGATGCTGATGGAAAATTTTCTATCAAGTATGAACCTAATGCTAATAATATTTTAGTGATTAGTTCGATGGGGTATCAGACAGAATATCTGTCAGGTTTAGATGTTTCTAAGCCATTAAATATTGTAATGAAGATTTCGGAAAATGAGCTTAAAGAAGTTGTTGTTAGCAATAATAATGAGTTTACAAGAGCTCAGAAATTAAAGTTGTTTAGAGAATATTTTTTAGGAACAACTAGTAATGCAAAATCAGCTATCATTAAAAACGAAGATGATATTAAATTTAATTATGATAAAAAGAATTTGCTTTTTACAGCTTCTTCAGATAAACCTTTGATAATTATAAATCCAGCCTTAGGATACAAAATTGATTTTGAACTGGTAATTTTTGAAGTTTCTTTTAATAGATTTAGTATTAATTCAATAGATGCTTTTAAGAATTTTTATGGTGGTGTAAGCCGATTTGAAGAAATTGATAATAGCCCAAAAGTTTTGAAAAAACGAGAAAAAACATTTCAAGGATCTCAAATTCAGTTTTTCAGAAATTTAGCAGATAATGACTGGGACGCAAAGAAGTTTTTATTGTTTAAAGGTAAGTATCATCAGGATCCTACTAAATGCTTCAAAATAATTAAAGGAGTAGATTTTGCAAAAGTAGAATTGATTCCGGAGAATAAAAGTGAAACTACAAATCTGAACACAAAAAATGTTGTAGCTGTTTATAATCTTGTATTTGATAAAAAAGAAGCATCAAAAATCACTTTTGAAACAAATAGTTTTTATATTTATAAGTATGGAAATAATTCAAACATTGAAGATATACTTTTCTCAGGGAAAATTTCAGAAAAGAGAGTTGGAGACATGCTGCCTTTAAATTATGGGATCGAATAAAATTTAATCTTAATAAAAAATGAGGAACATGGGGTATTTGTAAAAAAAAACTTAAATCGTATAAATGTTAAAAAATAATCATTAACTTTAGTATAGTTAAAATTTAGTTAGTTGATTAAAAATAATGCTATTCTTGATTTATATTTAATTGGTTATTAAAAAAATTAAGGATACATAAAAGCAGGTCATTTGACCTGCTTTTTCTGTTTTATGATATGTCAAACAAGGATTATTTTGCTTGTTTTTTCATTTCTTTTTCAATCATATCGTAGAATTGATCGATTTTTGGCATAACCACAATACGAGTTCTCCTGTTACGAGCTTTATTCTCAGCGCTGTCATTAGCAACTAATGGCACGTAAGAACTTCTACCAGCAGCAATTAATTTTGCAGGATTCACTCCAAGATCATTTGTTAATACACGAACGATAGAAGTAGAACGCTTAACACTTAAATCCCAGTTGTCTAAGATAATTCCGTTGCTTTTGTATGGAACATCATCAGTGTGTCCTTCAACCATACATTCAAAATCAGGTTTGTCGTTTACAACTTTAGCAACTTTAGCCAAAACAGATTTTGCTTTGTCGCTTACGTCATAACTTCCGCTTTTGAATAATAATTTATCAGCGATAGAAATAAATACAACTCCTTTTTCAACATTGATTTCGATATCTGGATCGTTGATTCCAACAGCTCCTTTTAAACTTGTAACTAATGCTAAAGTTACACTGTCTTTTTTCGTAAGAGCATCTTGAAGTCTTGAGATTTTCAAATCTTTCTCTTTTAAGCTTTCTAGAGATTTTTCAAGGTTTTCTGCTCCTTTAGTAGTTAAAACAGTCAAATCTTTAGAGCTATTGATTAAATCTTGATTATGTGATTTCAAACCTTCAACTGTAGCAGCTAATCCAGCTTTTTCTTCTAGACAAGAATTTAATTTCACAGTACAAGAGTTTAATAAGTCTTGTGTCTCTTTGTTCTTAGCTTCAAGTGCAGCGTATTGCTTTTTAGAAACACATGAAGTTAAGGCCATTAATACTGATAGTGCGATAACTATTTTTCTCATAGGTATTATATTTAATTAAACGTTGATTACAAATTTAGTTTTTAATATTTTGATTACTGTTAAAGATTTCTTTAAAAACCAGTAATTTCTTTATGTAATAAAGGTAAACGATACTTTTTACGGTATAGTATTGCTGTATTTGAAAATCTTTTCTCTTTTTCAAATACATTAAAGATAGGCAATAAAAAGAGAAGTGCGCTTTTAAAATGGCAAAAGTGTGTCTGAATTTTCCCTGTGTAAGAAAACGGATACCTGCAATTCCATCTAAAACCATTCTGAAGAAAATGGTGAAAAACAGTCCTTTTTTAGGCAAATTTTTGACAAGCATCAACAATGAGTTTCTGAAATTCAAAAATGTTTTTCTTGGATTTCCTTGCTGTAAAGTCGCTCCTCCAACATGATAAACAACAGATTGTGAGTTGTATTTGATGATATGTCCTTCGTTTGTGGCACGCCAGCATAAATCGATTTCTTCTTGATGAGCAAAGAAACTTTCATCGAAGCCTCCTAATTCGTGATAAATTTCTTTTCTGATAAAAAAACAAGCGCCTGATGCCCAGAACAATTCGCAATTATCATTGTATTGCCCGCTGTCTTTTTCTACTGTATCGAAAATTCGTCCACGACAGAAAGGAAAACCATATTTATCAATAAACCCGCCTGCACCTCCAGCATATTCAAAATATTCTTTGTTTTTAAAGTCAAGAATTTTTGGCTGAATAATTGCAGTTTGTTTCTCAGATTCAAAAGTTTCTAGTATCGGATTTAGCCAATTTTCGGTCACTTCAATATCCGAATTTACTAAAGCATAAATTTCAGCGTCAATATGTTTCAAAGCATCATTATAACCTTTTGCAAAGCCGTAATTTCCGGAGTTTTTTACAATTTTAATTGTAGGGAAATTTTGTTGAACAAATTCAACTGAATTATCTGTAGAATAATTGTCGGCAACATATATTGTTGCTCCATCTGAAAATTGAATAACAGATGGTAAAAACTGCTCCAGCAATTTTACTCCGTTCCAATTTAAAATGACAACTGCTATTTTATCCAAAAGTTCTTAAATTATTATTTTAATGGTTTTCTTTATAGTCTGGCAGGTTTCTCAAAAACTCATATTTTTCGTTTTCAAAATCCATTTGACAATAAAAATGGTTTAGTCCGTTTGTGACATTCAAAAACCGTGCCTGCATTGTCATATTGTAACGGGCAATTTGGTCAAAAGTTGCTTGAGATATTTTCACCTCTGGCGCTTTGCATTCTACTAATATATGTATAGAACCGTCAGAATTAAAAACTACAACATCGTATCTTTTTCTTAATCCGTTGACTTTTAAAACTTTCTCAACGTTGATTAGTGATTTTGGATACTTTTTTTCATTCAATAAATAATGAACAACATGTTGGCGAACCCATTCTTCTGGGGTAAGAATGATAAATTTTTTTCTGATTTCATCAAAAATTGACACTTTATTTTCGCTATTTTTGAATCGAAAACTATAGGTTGGAAAATTTAATTGCTGCATAAAGCAAATATAATTTGAAAATTGGTCAATTTGAAAATTAGTCAATTATTTATTTTTGAATAATACTGAAAACTGACACTGAATACTGAAAACTTAATTTAATGGACGAAGTTGTAAAGATTGTAAATGATATCAAGGCAGGAAATATTAAGCCGATTTATTTTTTGATGGGTGAAGAACCTTATTATATAGATAAATTATCTCAATATATTGAAGACAATGTTCTTGCAGAAGAGGAAAAGGGTTTCAATCAGACAGTTTTGTACGGAAGAGATGTTTCTGTTGAAGATATTGTTTCAACGGCCAAGCGCTATCCTATGATGGCTGATCGTCAGGTTGTTATTGTGAAAGAAGCGCAGGATTTGTCCAGGAATATCGATAAATTAGAAGCATATGCCAATAATCCAATGGAGACTACGGTGTTGGTTTTTTGTTACAAATATAAAACATTAGACAAACGTAAAAAAGTAACTAAAGTATTAGCTCAGAATGGATTGGTTTATGAAAGCAAGAAACTTTACGAAAATCAAGTCGGCGATTGGATAAAACGTGTTTTGGCTGGAAAAAAATATACCATCGATCCAAAAGCAAATGCTATGTTGGTTGAGTTTTTAGGGACAGATTTGAGTAAAATCAATAATGAACTTGAAAAACTACAGATTATTTTGCCACAAGGCACGATGATTACGGCTGAACATATTGAAGAAAATATTGGTTTCAGTAAAGACTATAATGTTTTTGAACTTCGAAAAGCCATTGGAGAACGCAACCAATTAAAGGCATATAAAATTGCTGAAAATTTTGCCCACAATCCAAAAGAATATCCATTAGTAATGACAACAGGATTGGTATTTGGATTCTTTGTTCAACTTTTGAAATACCACGGACTTAAAGATAAAAACCCAAAAAATGTTGCGTCGGCACTGGGCGTAAATCCTTATTTTTTAAAAGAATATGATTTGGCTGTGAAAAATTATCCCATGCGAAAAGTAAGTCAAATAGTTGGAGCTTTGCGCGATATTGACGTAAAAAGCAAAGGAGTAGGAGCAAATGCATTGCCACAATCTGATTTGCTAAAAGAAATGCTTTATAAAATATTTAATTAAGCCGTAATAATTCACGATATTTGCCTTTCTAAAAAAATAATCAGATTAAAAAATAATTACACAATTATGGGAATGAATAAAAATACCATTTTAGGATGGGCCACTTTAATAATGGTGCTTATGGGATTGTTACTAATTGGTCTAGGGGTTTTTAGATACAGTGATGTTTCGGGTTGGGGATTTGGTGCTGTTGGAGTTGGTTTCTTTGCTAATGCTTGGGTATTCAATGCTTTGAAAGGAAGAGTTTAATCTGTTTTTGATCATAATAAACAATATAAATAAAAAATAAAAACAAATGTCAGACGATAAGAAAGTAATTTTCTCAATGCAGAAATTGAGTAAAACCTATCAAGGAGCAGACAAACCGGTACTTAAAAATATTTATTTAAGTTTCTTTTATGGAGCTAAAATTGGTATTTTAGGTCTTAACGGTTCTGGAAAATCTTCTCTTTTAAAAATTATTGCAGGTGTTGATAAAAACTATCAAGGTGATGTAGTTTTTCAACCTGGTTATACTGTAGGTTACTTAGAGCAAGAGCCAATTCTTGATGATTCTAAAACAGTTATTGAAATTGTTCGTGAAGGAGCAGCAGAAACAATGGCAGTTTTAGAAGAGTACAATCAAATCAATGATTTATTTGGTCTTCCAGAATATTATGAGGATCAAGATAAAATGGATAAATTGATGGACCGTCAGGCAGCTTTGCAAGATAAAATTGATGCTCTTGGTGCTTGGGAAATCGATACAAAATTAGAAATTGCAATGGATGCATTGCGTACGCCAGAAGGTGATACGCCGATTAAAAACCTTTCTGGAGGTGAGCGTCGTCGTGTAGCTTTATGTCGTTTGTTATTGCAACAACCAGATGTATTGCTTTTGGATGAGCCTACCAACCATCTTGATGCTGAGTCGGTTCTTTGGTTAGAGCAACACTTGGCACAATATTCTGGAACTGTAATTGCTGTAACACACGACCGTTATTTCTTGGATAATGTTGCTGGATGGATTTTAGAGTTAGATAGAGGAGAAGGTATTCCATGGAAAGGAAATTATTCTTCTTGGTTGGATCAAAAATCAAACCGTTTGGCTCAAGAAGAAAAAGTAGCTTCTAAACGTAGAAAAACTTTAGAGCGTGAGTTGGAGTGGGTTCGTCAAGGTGCAAAAGGTCGTCAGACAAAACAAAAAGCACGTTTACAGAACTATGACAAATTATTGAATGAAGATCAAAAGCAATTAGACGAGAAACTAGAGATTTATATCCCGAATGGTCCTCGTTTAGGAACAAATGTTATTGAAGCTAAAAATGTTGCAAAAGCATTTGGAGATAAATTGTTATACGATAATTTGAACTTTACTTTGCCACAAGCTGGTATCGTAGGAATTATTGGGCCTAACGGTGCTGGTAAATCGACTATTTTCAAAATGATTATGGGTGAGCAAGCTACAGACAGCGGAGAATTTTCAGTTGGAGAAACTGTAAAAATCGCTTACGTAGACCAGTCGCACGCTAATATTGATCCGAATAAATCTATTTGGGAAAACTTTGCAGATGGTCAGGAACTAATTATGATGGGCGGTAAGCAAGTAAACTCGAGAGCTTATTTATCACGTTTCAATTTTGGTGGTGGCGAGCAAAACAAAAAAGTATCAATGCTTTCTGGTGGAGAACGTAACCGTTTACACTTGGCAATGACTTTGAAAGAAGAAGGAAACGTACTTTTACTGGATGAGCCTACGAATGATCTTGACGTAAATACGCTTCGTGCACTTGAGGAAGGTTTGGAGAATTTTGCTGGTTGTGCCGTAATTATTTCTCACGACAGATGGTTCTTAGATAGAATTTGTACGCACATTCTAGCTTTTGAAGGGGATTCTGAAGTTTATTTCTTCGAAGGAAGTTTTACTGAATATGAAGAAAACAAAAAGAAACGTCTTGGTAATGATTTGACTCCAAAACGTATTAAATACAGAAAATTGATTAGATAATTTTTCTAATCAATTTCAAATATAAAATCCCAAATTCCAATTTATTAGTGAATTTGGGATTTTTGTTTTATTAAGTTTTTCCGTTTTGTTTGTCAATTTCGACGAAGGAGAAATCTTCATGAGAAACTTTTCACTGTTGAGCAGGCTTTGTCGAGCTACTTGCGAAGATTTCTCCTTCGTCGAAATGAAAAGATTGAGCTAAATTGGAGTTTAAAATTTTACAAAAACTTAGATTTCAATTCTGGAGTAGGAATCATACAACTTTCTTTTTTGCCATACCAATTGTATCGATTCTTCGCAACATAATCATAAATTCTGTCGCTTATAAAAATTGGTACGATTCTAAAAATTGGGATCAATTTCCAAAGGCCACCAAAATTTTTAGCGATTTCAAGTATTGCAGAAGATTTATAAAAATAAGCAGTTTCTGGATCATATAAGATAATGCTATCCATTTTTGAAAAACTAATTCCCAAATGTTTGCAGATTGAAATTCCTAAATCAGATTGCAGTGCAACAAATCTGAAAATATCTTTTTTGTCATGTTTGATAATAAATTGTACCGCAGAACTGCAGAGGTTGCAAACTCCGTCAAAAAGAACTATTTTTTTGTTTTTTGGAAGACTTTCCATTTTATTGTTTTAAAGTAAAAAAAATTATCAAAGCCCTATAAATTTAAAGAATTAGTTTTGTCTATTGATTTGTTAATTTTTATAAAATTAATAAATTAAAAATGACTTTCATAAATTGATTTTAATCGATTTTTAGAAAAAGGTAATCTTATTTTGCTTTTAAAATAAAAACGTCTATTAAATCGCTTTATTTTAATTTAAGTGTTTTTTATATTAATTTTTAAGTCTAAAAACTGTGACTGCGACTGAAAATCTATTTTTTTACAGCTTCAACCAATTCCAGTTCATCCAAACTTACTTTCGAAGTAAAAATTCCATAATTAACCGTTGCTTTATTTTTTTCGATCGAATCAATACTTCCTACAGATCTTCCGTCAAGCATTCTTACTCGGTCGCCAACTTTTAAAATTGGTTTTGGTTTTTCTACGACAGGTTTTAGTTTTTTCTCTTTTTTCTCTTTTCGAATTTCTTCAACTTTTACCTGAACTTCAGCAATAATTTCTTTTTGTTTTTCGACTTTGGCCTTGACTTCTTTCGGAGTTCCTTTTTTGCGTTTTGAATTTTCTATCTCAACAATTTTCAGAAATTCGCCAATTAGTTCTTTCTTGTTTTTGTTGTTGAAGTACTTTTCGGCAATATCATCAATTTTTTGTCCGATGTAAATTATTTTTTGATTACTGTCGTACAATTCTTGATAGCTTTCTAATTTTTGCTGAATTTTAGTATTGATGTTTTCCATCTTTTTGCTTTCCTCGCGCGCACGGGTTTCTTCTTCTTTTAAATTCAAAGAAGTTTTTTCCAGTTTCGATCGCTCTTTTTGAAGCGTTGCGATGGTTTTATCAAAACGAACTTTTCCAACTTCGATTTTCTTTTTCGCACGATTAATCAGTCCAAACGGAATTCCATTTTTTTGAGCAACCTCAAAAGTAAACGAACTTCCTGCCTGACCCAAAGCCAATTTATACATTGGTTCGAGAGATTTTTCGTCGAACATCATATTGGCATTTGTTGCGTATGGCAATTCGTTGGCAAGAATTTTTAAATTGGAATAATGCGTCGTGATAATTCCAAAAGCTTCACGATGGTAAAATTCTTCTAAGAAGATTTCAGCCAATGCTCCACCCAGTTCAGGATCAGAACCTGTACCAAATTCGTCAATTAAAAACATTGTTTTTCTGTTGCATTTCTTCAAGAAATAATTCATGTTTTTTAATCTGTAACTGTATGTACTTAGGTGATTTTCAATGGATTGATTATCTCCAATGTCGGTTAAGATTCTGTCAAACAAGAAAGTTTCACTTCTTTCGTGAACCGGAATCAAAATTCCTGATTGCAACATTAATTGCAATAAACCAACCGTTTTTAAGGAAATAGTTTTTCCTCCCGCATTTGGTCCAGAAATGACAATAATTCGGTTTTCTTGTTTTAATTCGATCGTTTGTGGATGCGTAACTTCTTTTTTTTGTTTGTTGTTCAAATACAAAATTGGATGATAAGCTTCTCTAAAAAACAATCTTCTTTCTTCTGTAATTGTCGGCAAGATTGCATTGATTCTATTAGCATATTTTGCTTTCCCGGCAACAACATCAATATCACTTAAAAAATCTTGATATTCAATTAATAAAGGAAGATAAGGACGAATTACATTTGATAAATTCTTGAGAATTCTCGTAATTTCCTCTTTTTCTTCATATTCAAGATTTGCAAGTTCTCGAGAATATTTTAAAGTAGCTTCTGGTTCAATGTAAGCAATACTTCCAGTTTTTGAGCTTCCTAAGATAGAGCCTTTAACTTTTCGGCGATACATAGCGAGTACGGCTAGAACTCGTCGATTTTGTACAAAGCTTTCTTTAATATCGTCCAAATATCCTAAGCCATTATATTGTGTTAAGGCGACTCCAAAACTTTGGTTTACTTTTCCGCGAACCAAATTCATATTTTGGCGAATGCCAGCCAATGCTGGTGAAGCATTGTCTTTTATTTCTCCGTATTTATCTACAATAGCGTCAATTGAAGTAATTATATCTTTTGTTAATTCTACTCTTGAAGCTCGTGCGTTTAGATTTGGATAATAGTCGTCGAATTTTTTTAAGAAATTCAGCAAGACATTTGTTGTTGCGGAAAGATTCGCAATTTTTCTAAAACTTCCTACTTCAAGGAAGCTGTCTTCGATTGCTAAGAATTTGATTTCATGCGTGATTGCGTCAAATCCGTGATTCGGAATGGCGTTATTATTTTGAAAAGAAGACACATATTCCGATGTCTGCATCAAAGACTGCATCAATTCTTCTTTATCTCTAAAAGGTTTTATAAGTAAAGCTTTTTCTTTTCCAATATCAGTACTGCAACCATCAGAAATGGTTTCAAGCACGGTTGGAAATTGTAAATCTTGTAATGTTTTTTCTGTAATAGATACCATTATATATCGTAAGTTGTAAGATTTCAAAGTTACAAAGTTTTGAAAACTAAATTGTACTATTCATTAGTAGTTTGAAAAAAACTTTGCGTAATTTGTAATAAAATTTTAAAATGAAGATTAATTTATCTCAAGATTGGCAGACTGTTTTGAAAGACGAAATTCAGAAACCTTATTTTAAGGAATTGATGGATGCGCTGGATATTGAGTACAAAACACATACCTGCTATCCACCAGCTGAATTGATTTTCTCTGCCTTTAATAATTGCAGTTTTTCAGACTTGAAAGTTGTAATTATTGGTCAAGATCCTTACCATGGAGAAGGAGAAGCCAATGGTTTGAGTTTTTCTGTAAATGATAATGTCAAAATCCCGCCCTCGCTTCGCAATATTTTTAGAGAAATAAATACCGATTTTGATTCGATTTTTATGCCAACTTCGGGCAATCTTGAAAAATGGGCACGGCAAGGCGTTTTGCTTTTGAATGCTTCTTTAACCGTGCGAAAAGATAGTCCAAATAGCCATAAACATTTGAAATGGAATCTTTTCACAGATGCAGTAATCCAGTCAATTTCCGACATAAAAGAAAATGTTGTTTTTCTTTTGTGGGGAAGTTTTGCTCAGAAAAAAGGCCTAAAGATTGATCGTTCAAAACATCATGTTTTAGAATCTGGACATCCTTCACCAATGAGTGCTAATCAAGGAAAATGGTTTGGAAACAAACATTTCAGCCAAACGAATGCTTTTCTAGAATCAAAGAAAATTAAAGAAATAGAGTGGTTTTAAGATTTCAGCGAAACTATTTTTCAGTTTCTTTTTTGATAATGTCTTCTAAAACAGCTTTATTTTCATAATTAACCACTTTTAGAATGATTTCCTGATTTTTTACTGTTTTTCCTTCAATGATATAAAGCTTTCCTTTTTTATATGGGATATTACTTTGGTCAAAATCAACATCTCCGTAAGTCAACGTGTTTTTAACATCTGCAGTGTCAACCCATTTTTCGTTTAAGGTTTGAACAGCTTTGTCTGAATATTGAAAAGGTTTTGTTCTCAGATTATTTAAAACTCTGGCATTTGGGAAATAATTGCAACGCGTATCTTTTCCAATAAAAAATCCTGATACGATAAAACATCCTAATACAAGGCCAATAAGATAATATGCAAAACGGTGTACGAACTTCATGAAATAAATTTTTTGCAAAGGTACACTAAAGTTCCCTTAAAATACAAGTAAATTAATATCGTTGTCTGGCAAATCAAACCAGTCGCCGATTGCCTTATTTGTAAGGATTCCGTGATACAAATAAATTCCGTTTTTAAGCCCTTTATTGCATCGAATTGCACTTTCTAAACCACCATCTTCGGCTATCTGATGAAGGTAAGGAGTTAATATGTTACTTATTGATAATGAGGCGGTTTTAGAGTATCGAGAAGGAATGTTTGGCACACAATAGTGTAAAACATTGTTTTTGATAAAGGTTGGTTTTTCGTGTGTCGTAACTTCAGAACTTTCAAAGCATCCGCCAGTATCAATGCTGACATCCACAATTACGGCACCTTTTTTCATGTGCTCGACCATAGTTTCGGTTACTACAATCGGGCAACGTTCTTTTCCTCGCATCGCTCCGATCGCCACATCACAACGACGTAAAGCCTTTAATAAACCTTTTTGTTGAATTGTTGAAGTGAAAATTCTTTGATTTAAATTGTTTTGCAAACGTCGCAATTTAGTAATTGAATTATCAAAAACTTTTACGTTTGCGCCTAATCCGATAGCTGTTTTTGCAGCAAATTCACCTACAGTTCCAGCTCCAAGAATCACGACTTCAGTAGGGGGAACACCTGTTATATTCCCAAATAAAAGTCCTTTTCCAAATTCGTCAGTAATCATCAATTCTGCAGCAATTAGGATTGAAGCAGTTCCAGCAATTTCACTTAAAGATTTTACTGCGGGATACGATCCATCTTCGTCTTTAATATATTCAAAAGCTAATGCAGTAATTTTTTTTTGTGCCAAAGCTTCGAAGTACGCTTTCTTTTTTGTTTTAAGCTGAATGGCCGAAATAATAACTGTTTCAGGATTGATCATTTCGATTTCGGCTAGAGTAGGCGGTTCTACTTTTAGTAAAAACGGACAACCGAAAACTCTTTTGGTGTCTTTTGTGATTTCGGCGCCAGCATCTGCATATTCTTTGTCGGTATAGCTTGAACTTTCGCCAGCACCAGATTCAATCATAACGCGATGTCCTTCATAAGTAAGTGAATTTACAGCGTCAGGCGTCAGGCATATACGACGTTCCTGATAACTTGTTTCCTTAGGAATTCCTATAAAAAGTTCTCTTTTAAAACGACCTACCTCAAGTTTTTCTTCTTGTGGCAGTAATTGTTGTTTTGTAAATGGAGTTAACGTGATTGACATGGGTGTGCAAAAAATTAAAGGTACAAATTACGCAAAAAGATTTAAAATTAGTGCAAAAATTCTGCTAATACTGTGATGTAAATGTTAAGATATTTTTTTCTCCATTTTAATGTCGGCCCTTTCGTAAATGCCCGATTCTAAAGGGATTTCAACGAAGCCAAATTTTTTATACAAATGAATTGCAGGAAGTAAAATTGTATTTGAGTATAAAAATAGCGTCTCAATATTATTTTCTTTAGCAACATTTATACAATGTTCTAGAAGTTTATTCCCAACTCCAAGGCCTTGCGCACTATCTGAAACTGCCATTTTGCTTAATTCAAATGTAGAATCATTTAGTTTTAATAATGAAGCCGTTCCGATAATTTCGTTATTATATCGAGCGTAAAAAATCATACCGCCTTTATCAATAATTTCTTCTTGCGGATTTGAAAGCGTGATTTTGTCTTTTTCTTCGACTCTGAAATATTTTTCCAGCCAAGCTATATTCAGCGTTTTGATGTGGTCTTTTAAATCTGAGGAAAAAGGGATTATTTCTACGTTCTGTGAGGTGTTCATTTTTGTTGTTTTTTCTTTGTGAGTCTCTCGCAAAGTTTTATGCTAATTCTAAATTTCTTTTCCCATCTGCCAATAACTCAATATTAATGGTAGAATACTCATCAGGTAGTAAATTCGCAATTTTTTCAGACCATTCAATAAAACACCAATTTCCAGAATACAAATAATCATCAACGCCCATATCAAGTGCTTCGGTCTCTTTATTTAATCGGTAAAAATCAAAGTGATAAACCGTTTGATTATTAGGTGTTTGGTATTCGTTTACCAAAGAAAAAGTAGGGCTGCTAGTTGCGTCTTGAACACCTAAAGTTTTGCATAATTGTTTGATCAAGGTTGTTTTTCCAACTCCCATTTCTCCGTTAAAAAGAATGATTTTTTTAGGATTTGAAGCAATAATCTGCTCTGCAACTTCTTGAATTTGATCTAATGAAAAAACAATGTTCATCTTTGTTTATTTTTAATAGTCTCAGTCCCAGTCTCAGTTTTCAGTTTTTAACTGAGACTTTAAACTGCGACTGAAAACTTTTTATTTTGGGTTAAAAACTAAAAACGGAATAATCATTTCTTCCAATGAAATTCCGCCGTGCTGATACGTATTTTTGTAATAACTCACATAATGATTGTAGTTGTTTACATACGCCAAAAAGAAATCATTTTTGGCAAAAATAAACGAACTGCTCATGTTTATCGCTGGCAAACCAATTGTTTTAGGCTCTTTTACTACATAAACATCTTTTTGTTCGTATGTCAAACTGCGACCAGTTTTGTAACGCAAATTTAGGCTTGTATTTTTATCTCCCACAACTTTCGACGGATTTTTTACATTTATTGTTCCGTGGTCTGTTGTTAAAATAAGTTTGAAGCCCAAAAGTTGTGCCTGTTGAATAATTTCTAATAAAGGCGAATTTTTAAACCAGCTTAAAGTCAAAGAACGATACGCTTTATCATCAGAAGCTAATTCTTTTACGACCTCCATTTCGGTTTTAGCATGCGAAAGCATGTCAACAAAATTATAGACTACAGTAACTAAGTCATTTCCTTTTAAGGCTTTGAAATTTTCTGCTAGTTTTTTTCCACCGGCATAATTGGTGATTTTGAAATAATCTTCCTTAATATTCAAACCTAAACGTTTTAATTGAGCAGAAAGGAATTCAGCTTCATAAAGATTTTTTCCGCCATCTTCGACATCATTTTTCCAATATTCAGGAAATTGTTTTTCCATTTCGACTGGCATTAAACCAGAAAAAATGGCATTTCGAGCATATTGTGTTGCCGTTGGAAGAATAGAGTAGTACGGAACTTCTTTTTCTAACTTGTAATAATTGGCAATTACGCCTTCAAAAGCCTTCCATTGGTCATAACGAAGATTGTCAATTACTACAAAGAGAATAGGTTTGTCTTTCTTTTTGATTTCAGGAACGACCAGTTCTTTGAATAAAGTATTGGACTGTATAGGTTTGTCTGCTTTTGGGGCAAACCAATCTTCATAATTTCGTTCTATAAATTTCCCGAATTGAGAATTAGCTTCAACTTTTTGAGATTCCAGAATTTCAATCATCGCCGTATCGTTGATGTCTTCAAGTTTTAGTTCCCAAAAAAGCAGTTTTTTGTATAGTTCGACCCAGTCTTCATAAGAATTTACCATCGCCAATTCCATCGCGATTTTTCTGAATTCCTTCTGATAGTCAAGAGTCGTTTTTTCAGTAATTAACCTTGAATCGTCCAAGTTTTTCTTTAAACTCAACAAAATCTGATTCGGATTTACAGGCTTGATCAAGTAATCGGCAATTTTAGAGCCAATCGCTTCTTCCATAATGTATTCCTCCTCGCTTTTGGTAATCATAATCATTGGTATAGCCGATTTTTTTTCTTTCATTTCAGAAAGCGTTTCTAAACCGCTCATTCCTGGCATGTTTTCATCCAAAAAAACAATATCGAAATTGTCTTCTTCAAATAGCGCAACAGCATCAAGTCCGTTGTTGCAAGTCGTTACCGAGTAATTTTTTTTCTCCAGAAATAATATATGAGGCTTTAAAAGGTCAATTTCATCATCGACCCAAAGTATTTTTATCTTATCCATAAACAAATTTATTTTTAATGCAATTTAGAAGTATAGAACTTAAAAACTATTAAAAATAGTATAAATTTCAGATAAATGAAACCTAATTTTGAGATAAAATCTTTTTGATATTTAAGTATTTGTCTCACTATCAGCTAAATTTAATGTTAACTTTTAAATGAAAAACTATAGTTATTTACTTATATTTGTTGACCTAAAAATAACCAAATAGTGACTCATATTAATAAGTTAAAAATATTCAATGATCCCATTTACGGGTTTATCACAATCCCGAATGAGCTTATTTACGACTTAATTCAACACCCATATTTTCAGCGTTTGCGCCGTATTTCACAAATGGGACTTTCGTATTTGGTTTATCCAGGAGCCAACCATACACGTTTTCACCATGCCTTGGGATGTATGCATTTGATGAAGAAAGCAATTGATACGCTTCGTTTTAAAGATGTAGCCATTTCTGAAGAAGAAGAAAATGCTTTGTTAATAGCGATTTTGCTACATGACATTGGGCATGGACCATTTTCTCACGCTATGGAAAAAAGTATTGTTGAAGACGTGCACCATGAAGCTATTTCGCTTTTGTTTATGAATCAGCTGAATGAAGATTTTGACGGAAAATTAAGCTTAGCTATTCAGGTTTTTAAAGGGGAATATCACAGGAAATTTATGTTGCAATTGATTTCAAGTCAATTGGATATGGATAGAATGGATTATTTAAAACGTGACAGTTTTTACACGGGGGTTGCTGAAGGAAATGTCAATTCTGAACGATTGATTCAGATGATGAATGTTGAAGATGATGTTTTAGTGATAGAAGAAAAAGGAATTTATTCTGTTGAAAAATTCCTTCTTTCAAGAAGATTAATGTATTGGCAGGCTTATTTGCACAAAACAAGTTTGGTTGCTGAATTAATACTAATGAAAGTGTTGAAAAGAGCTAAAGAATTGACGCTCAAAGGAGTTAAATTGCCGTGCAGTGAACCGCTTTTGTATTTTATGCAAAATAAAATCGCACTTGAGGATTTTGATGCTGAAAAGCTAGATTTATTTTCGCAATTAGACGATTTTGATATTATTAGCGCTCTTAAAGCTTGGCAAAAACAAGATGATTTTATACTTTCAACTTTGAGTAAAATGATCATTAACAGAGATTTGCTTAAGATAAAAATGAGTGCAGAGAAAATTCCGATGGAAGAATCTCAGTCGATGAAAGAAGAGTTTGCGGAGGATCATAATATTTCACAATTAGAAGCCGGTTATTTTATTTTTAGAGGAAAAATTAAAAACCAAGCTTATAGCAAGGCAGCTGAACCAATACGAATTTTGAAAAAAGATAAAACAATTGAAGATGTTGTTGAAGCCTCTGACCAGTTGAATTTGAAATCGTTATCTAAATTGGTAACAAAATATTATATCTGTTTTCCAAAACAACTTATCTAAAATTAACATTTAAAATCTATTTTTTATATTTTTGTCGCGATGAAATTTACAGCAGAACAAATAGCAGGAATTTTAGAAGGAGAAGTTGTTGGGAATCCCAATGCAGAAGTTTCTCGGCTATCTAAAATAGAAGAAGGTGAGGATGGATCGCTTACTTTTTTGGCTAATCCAAAGTATGTCAACTATATATATACTACAAAAGCGACAGTTACAATTGTCAACGACAGCTTTGTTCCAGAACAAGAGATTACTACAACTTTAATAAAAGTAGAAGATGCTTATGCCGCTTTTTCTAAGCTTTTACATTTTTACAATCAAGTAAAATTGAACAAGACAGGAATCGAAGCGCAGTCTTTTATGTCTGAGGGAACAAAATATGGAGAAAATTTATATTTAGGAAGCTTCAGTTATATAGGGCAAAATGTAGTTTTAGGGAATAATGTGAAAATTTATCCAAACAGCTTTATTGGCGACAATGTTGTCATTGGTGATAATGTATATGTTTTTGCAGGAGCAAAAATTTATTCTGAAACCGTAATAGGAAATAATTGTACAATTCATTCAGGAGTAATTATAGGTGCAGATGGTTTTGGTTTTGCTCCAAATGAAAATGGAGAATATAGCAAAGTACCTCAAATTGGAAACGTTATCCTTGAAGATAATGTTGATGTTGGTGCAAATACTACAATTGACAGAGCAACACTTGGTTCTACAATAATTAGAAAAGGAGTGAAATTAGACAATCAAATTCAGATTGCTCACAATGTTGAAATTGGAAAAAACACAGTAATTGCTGCACAAAGCGGTGTTGCCGGTTCAACTAAAATAGGAGAAAACTGCATGATTGGCGGGCAGGTTGGTATCGCGGGCCACTTAGTAATAGGTAACAATGTTAGACTTCAGGCGCAGTCTGGGGTAGCAAGGAATATTAAAGACGATGAAACTTTACAAGGGACTCCATCGCTTGGATATACAGATTTTAATAAATCGTATGTTCATTTTAAGAATCTTCCTAAAATTGTTGCTGAAGTTGAAGAATTAAAAAAACAAATAATAAACCCAAAAAATGGAAATAATGGTTAAACAGAAAACCATCAAAAATGAAATTTCACTAACAGGAGTTGGATTACACACTGGAAAAGAAGTTACAATGACTTTCAAACCAGCTCCTATTAATAATGGTTTCACTTTTGTTAGAGTAGATTTGCAAGGTCAGCCAATTATTGAGGCTGATGCTAATTATGTTGTTAATACGCAAAGAGGTACTAATTTAGAGAAATTAGGTGTAAAAATACAAACTCCAGAACACGTTTTAGCGGCAGTAGTTGGTTGCGATTTGGATAATATTATCATTGAATTAGATGCCTCTGAACTTCCTATAATGGATGGTTCATCAAAATATTTTGTTGAAGCGATTGAAAAAGCTGGAATTGAAGAACAAGATGCGCAACGTAATGTTTACGTGGTTAAAGAAGTCATTTCTTTTACTGATGAAGCGACAGGAAGCGAAATCCTTGTAATGCCAAGCGATGAATATCAGGTTACAACAATGGTAGATTTCGGTACAAAAGTATTGGGTACTCAAAATGCTACACTTAAAAGTATTGCTGATTTTAAAACTGAAATCGCAAGCTCAAGAACGTTTAGTTTCTTGCATGAATTAGAATCATTATTAGAAAACGGCCTTATTAAAGGAGGAGATTTGAATAATGCAATTGTGTATGTAGATAAAGAAATTTCAGAGTCTACAATGGAGAATTTAAAGAAAGCTTTTGGAAAAGATGAGATCTCTGTTAAACCAAACGGAGTTTTAGACAATCTTACGCTGCATTATCCAAACGAAGCCGCAAGACACAAATTGCTTGATGTTATTGGTGATTTGTCTTTAATTGGAGTTCGTATTCAAGGAAAAATCATTGCAAACAAACCAGGTCACTTTGTAAATACTCAGTTTGCTAAAAAATTGGCAAAAATCATCAAAATTGAACAAAGAAACCATGTTCCAGTTTATGATTTGAACCAAGAGCCATTGATGGATATTCACAAAATCATGGCAATGCTCCCTCACAGACCTCCATTTTTATTGATTGACAGAATCATTGAGATGTCTGATCGTCATGTTGTTGGTTTGAAAAATGTTACTATGAATGAAAATTTCTTCGTAGGGCATTTTCCAGAAGCACCAGTTATGCCAGGAGTTTTAATCGTTGAAGCTATGGCACAAACAGGAGGGATTTTAGTTTTAAGCACGGTTCCAGATCCTGAAAATTATTTAACCTATTTCATGAAAATTGATAATGTTAAATTCAAGCATAAAGTATTGCCTGGCGATACATTAATTTTCAAATGTGAATTGATTTCTCCAATCAGAAGAGGGATTTGCCATATGCAAGCAAATGCATATGCAAACGGAAAATTAGTGACCGAGGCAGAATTAATGGCACAAATTGCAAGAAAACAATAAATAGTCAAATTTATTGTTTAGGTTTGTTGCCCTCAAATTAGACTATTTTAATTTAAAATATAAAACATACAGATGAATCAACCATTAGCATATGTTCATCCTGGCGCTAAAATCGCTAAAAACGTTGTAATTGAGCCTTTTACAACAATTCACAATAATGTTGTTATTGGTGATGGTACTTGGATTGGTTCAAATGTGACCATCATGGAAGGTGCACGTATCGGTAAAAATTGCAATATTTTTCCGGGAGCTGTAATTTCTGCGGTGCCACAAGATTTAAAATTCGGAGGAGAAGATTCTCTTGCTATTATAGGAGACAATTGTACTATTAGAGAGTGTGTAACGATTAATAGAGGTACTGTTGCATCTGGACAAACTGTTCTAGGGAACAATTGCTTAGTAATGGCTTATGCACATATTGCACACGATTGCGAAATTGGTAACAATGCAATTATTGTAAATGGTGTTGCTTTGGCGGGTCACGTAGTTGTTGGGAATCACGCTGTAATTGGCGGTTTGGCGGCCATTCACCAATTTATTCATATTGGAGATCATGCCATGATTTCTGGTGGATCATTGGTTAGAAAAGACGTTCCTCCATATACAAAAGCGGCGAAAGAGCCATTGTCATACGTTGGGATTAATTCAGTTGGTTTAAGAAGAAGAGGTTTCAGTACTGAAAAAATCAGAGAAATTCAGGAGATCTACAGAATTTTGTACCAAAAAAACTACAACACAACTCAAGCTTTAAGTATTATTGAAGCTGAAATGGAAGCGACTCCTGAGAGGGATGAAATTCTTGATTTTATCAGAAATTCATCACGAGGAATTATGAAAGGTTATTCAGGAAATTATTAAAAATAAAGTTTAATTGTTTATTTGTTTAATCGTCCAACCGAATAAACAGTTAAACGATTCAACGATTCAACAATAAAATAAAATAAAAAAACAAAATGGCATCTACATCAGATATTAGAAACGGATTGTGTATTAAATTTAATCACGACATCTATAAAATTATTGAATTTCTTCACGTTAAACCTGGAAAAGGTCCAGCTTTCGTAAGAACAAAACTTAAAAGTTTAACTTCGGGTAAAGTATTGGATAATACATTTTCTGCAGGTCATAAAATTGATGTTATACGAGTTGAAACACATACATTCCAATTCTTATATCCAGAAGGTGATGAATTTCATTTCATGAATGCTGAAACGTTTGAGCAAATTTCTTTAAACAAAAACATCTTAGATGCTCCAGATTTGTTGAAAGAAGGGACAAATGTAATGGTTCAAATCAATACAGAGACAGATTTACCTTTATCAGTAGATATGCCAGCATCTGTAATTCTTGAAGTTACTTATGCTGAACCAGGAGTAAAAGGAAATACGGCTACAAACGCAACTAAAAACGCTACTGTAGAAACTGGTGCAAATGTAAACGTTCCTTTGTTTATCAACGAAGGTGATAAAATAAAAATTGATACAGCTTCAGGTTCTTACATGGAGCGTGTAAAAGAGTAGTTTTTAATTAGATAATTTGTCAATGTGTCAATTAGAAAATTATGCAAACGCAGAAATTGAATAATTTTATTTTCTAATTGACACATTTTCTAATTGACATATTTTCTAATTGACAAATTTTTTTAATTAAGATAATTTGACAATGAGTCAATTAGATAATTTTGGATCAAAACATTTTTTGTATATTGATTTTCTAATTGACTCATTTTCTAATTGACAAATTTTCTAATTATACTATATGAAATTTCCAAAGAGTCATTCTTTACAAGAAATTGCAAATTTGCTGAATTGCGAATTTATTGGTGACAAAGACTTTCAGGTTTTAGGCATGAACGAGATTCATGTTGTAGAACCCGGTGATATTGTTTTTGTGGATCATCCAAAATATTATGACAAAGCTTTGCAATCTGCTGCAACGATTGTTTTGATTAATAAAAAAGTAGATTGCCCAGAAGGAAAAGCGCTTTTGATTTCTGATGATCCTTTCAGAGATTTCAATACTTTGACCAAACATTTTAAACCTTTTCAATTTGCAAATGTTGCGATTGCACAAACTGCGGAAATTGGAGAAGGTACCGTAATTCAGCCGAATAGTTTTATTGGAAATAACGTAAAAATTGGTAAAAACTGTTTGATTCATTCGAATGTTTCAATTTATGATCATACAGTTATTGGCGACAACGTTATTATTCATGCAGGAACTATTTTAGGAGCAGATGCCTTCTATTATAAAAAACGTCCAGAAGGTTTTGATCAATTGATTTCTGGAGGACGTGTAGTGATTGAAGACAATGTTGGAATAGGGGCTCTTTGTACAATTGACAAGGGAGTTACGGGCGATACAACAATTGGAGCAGGAACAAAAATCGACAATCAAGTTCATGTTGGGCATGACACTATTATCGGAAAAAAATGCTTAATTGCATCGCAAACTGGTATTGCTGGATGTGTAATTATTGAAGATGAAGTTACGCTTTGGGGACAAGTAGGAACAACAAGTGGTATTACAATAGGAGCGAAGGCTGTTATTATGGGACAAACAGGTGTGACCAAATCAGTTGAAGGCGGAAAATCTTATTTTGGAACTCCAATTGAAGAATCAAGAGAAAAATTAAAGCAATTAGCCAATATCAAAAAGATTCCTGAAATTCTAAATAAATTGAAGTAATATGTCTATAAAAGAATTTGTTCAAAAATTTTATAAGTCGGATGCCTTGATTGATAGTGAAATCATGAGAACATACTTGCATCCAGAAATAAAGTTGGAGTGGCACAGTACAAAAGGATTGATTGAAATGGATTATAATTCGATGTTGGATATGGCAAATGATTTAAGTCGCGCGTATGTGCGTTCTAAGGTCAGAATTAGTCATATTATTGAGGAAAACGACTTAGTTTCAATACGTTACTCGCATTATGTAAAAACGATTGAAAACCCAAGAGAAGAGATGTTGTTGGCACATTTTTCAACCATTTGGCAAATAAAAGATGATAAACTTTTTAGAGGTTATCAGATGAGTCAATTTTCTTAATATTTTTTTGACAATAAAAGAGGCAAAATACATTACAAAACCTTATTTTTGCAACACAAATTTAAAAACTACATAAAATATATATCATGAGTGTTTTAGTTAATAAAGATTCCAAGATAATTGTTCAGGGATTTACAGGAAGTGAAGGAACTTTCCACGCTTCTCAAATGATTGAGTACGGTACTAATGTTGTTGGTGGTGTTACTCCAGGAAAAGGAGGGACTAGCCATTTAGATCGTCCGGTTTTTAATACAGTAAAAGATGCTGTTGATCAAGCTGGAGCTGATACATCTATCATTTTTGTTCCGCCAGCTTTTGCTGCTGATGCAATTATGGAAGCTGCTGATGCTGGAATTAAAGTAATTATCGCTATTACAGAAGGAATTCCTGTAGCAGACATGATTAAAGCAAATAATTATGTTAAAGAAAGAAGTTCAAGATTAATTGGACCAAACTGCCCAGGAGTTATCACTCCAGGTGAAGCTAAAGTTGGTATTATGCCAGGTTTTGTTTTCAAAAAAGGAACAGTTGGTATCGTTTCTAAATCAGGAACTTTAACTTATGAAGCTGCTGACCAAGTTGTAAAACAAGGTTTAGGAATTACTACAGCTATTGGTATTGGTGGAGATCCAATCATTGGAACTACAACTAAAGAAGCTGTTGAATTATTAATGAACGATCCTGAAACTGAAGCTATCATCATGATTGGTGAGATTGGAGGTCAATTAGAAGCTGATGCTGCTAAATGGGTTAAAGCTGATGGTAACCGTAAGCCAGTTATTGGTTTTATCGCTGGAGAAACTGCTCCTGCTGGTAGAACAATGGGGCACGCAGGTGCTATTGTTGGTGGTTCTGATGATACAGCTGCCGCTAAAAAGCAAATCATGAGAGACAACGGAATTCACGTTGTTGATTCACCAGCTGAAATTGGTAAAAAAGTAAAAGAGGTACTTGGATAATCTTCAAGATTTGAAATAATAAATTCCAAAAAAAAAAGTCTCAATATTTCGTTGAGACTTTTTTACATTTCAGAATACTGAGGTATAAAAACAAAAACTTAGCATCTTAGTACCTCAGTAACTTAGAAGCTTAAAAAAGAAATATGAGTAAAGAATTAGAAAAGTTTAAAGCAACAAGCAGTTTTGCTTTTACTATTGAGGACAGTTTAGAAGAAGTTTGCAACGCTCCAGAAGGGAGTGCTGGAATTTTTATAGTTTATGCTGTTGAAGGAGGAGAGAAAGAATTAATTATGGTTGGTTCTACAGGAACTGTTCAAAATGATGGAACGTTAAAAACAAAAAATGGAGGTCTATACGATAAAATTGTAAACGGACATCAATTTGCTAAAACAGGAAGAAAATATTCTTGGCCAGCACAAATGAAATTGGAGAACATTTCTGAGCTTGAAGTAGTTTGGTATGAAACTTTTAATGCTGATGTGAAAGCGATCCCAACTGCTGTTGAAGGACAAGTTTTGCAAAACTTCTTAGATGCAAACGGTAAATTGCCACGCTGGAACGTAGCTTTCTAAAGCTGTTTTTTCAAAATAAACAATCAAAAAGCCTTACTTTAATTAGTAAGGCTTTTTTTATGAAATTTTTGTTTTTGATTTTCTCATTTTATGTATTTGAAAGCCAAAAATAATCTAAGTCTTTGATCAAGAACCACTTGCTGTTACTGGCTTTGTGTGTTTTTTCTTCAGTAAATTATCAAATTACTAATATTCCAGATGCTAATTTTAAAGCGAAACTATTAAGTATCGATCGTTTCAGCAATAAAGCGAAAAATAAGTTTGGAGATTATACAGCAGTAGATTTAACGGTAATAATGAAATTGAAGTTAGTGAAGCTTAGAATTTGATTTATTTGGATGTTTCTCCCGGAGGTAGTCTCAATTATATAGGAAATCTGGAAGGAATATGTAATTAAAAAGGACTTTAAGTTAGGACACTGTCTCTTTTATGTAAATAAATTGGTTTTAATTATTAGCTTTTATATATTTATCGCACAAAAGCGAATGATATTGTTAAAAAAATACAATCTCTTCATTGGTAAGAAAAAAATAAAATAGAATATTGCCCCAATAAATAATGAAAACTTCAACTTTAACATCGAATTTATTTGACGATAACACGCTTTGGAATAAATTGAAAGATGGTGATGAAAAATCATTTTCAATATTATTCGAAAGGTATTATGCTGATTTAGTTCGATATGGAAATTCACTTTCCCCATTTGAAGAAAAAGTCCAAGATTGCATTCAGGATGTTTTTACTGATATTTGGATTTATCGGAATTCATTGCAATCTTCAGTTGTTGTAAAAGCTTATTTATTGTCCAGTGTGCGTAAGCGAATTGCGCGTTTGCATGAACGCGATCATATCTTTCGAAAAACTGCCAGTACAGATTCAATAGCTTTTCTTCTTGAATTTTCAGTCGATCATGAACTTTTAGACGAAGCTGATGATGATGCGAAAGAAAAAATTATCCACTTGAATAAATTGTTGAATGATTTGCCAGCGCGTCAAAAAGAAGCTTTATATCTTCGTTATCATCAAGGCCTTAGTGTAGAACAAATTGCCGAAATGTTGGATGTTAACTATCAGTCGGCTAGTAATTTGTTGCACCGTGGCTTGATGGCTCTTCGCAAGGATTGGAAGGGTAGTTTTTCCTTATTTCTTCTGCTATCCGCAATCGGTTTTTAAATTTATTTCAAAAAAAATAAAAAAAATCACAATTTGGTGAGTATATAATAAGAGTGCTGTCCTCTATGTTTTTGTAACCTTATTTTTAGATGCAAAAACGTAACACATATACTCAAATTGAGGACTTCTTGTCTGACGAATCGTTCCAATCATGGATCTTGCTTAAAATGGATCAGGATGGTTGGGAAGAATGGACTTTAGAAAGCTTGGAACGCGCCACACTGGTAGAAGATGCTAGGCATTTATTGCTGGCAATGAAAGTTTCAGATTCGGATTTATCCAGATCTGATGTTCAAAAAGCACTGCAAAAAACTTGGCTTAAAATCGAAGAAAAAGAAAATGAAATTCTTTTCAGCAAAAACGCCAGTACTAAGTTTTTCAAAAACTATTTTTTTACTGGAATTGCAGCCAGTTTATTCTTCTGTTTGATCGCTGTTTGGTATTATAAAAATTATCTGCCAGCTGACAATATTGTCACTTATAAAGAACTGATAGCCGAAAATAGTGAAGGATTAGTAGAACAGACAAACAATTCGAACAATCCGCAAATTATCACATTGTCAGACGGAAGTTCAGTTTTATTACAGCCAAATAGTAAGTTAAGTTACCCTAAAATCTTTACCGGGAACGAAAGAAAGGTGTATTTATCCGGCGAAGGTTTCTTTGAAATTAGTAAAAATCCTAAAAAGCCTTTTTTCGTTTACGCTAATGAGATTGTCACAAAAGTTGTTGGGACTAGCTTTAGAGTTAGGGCTTATTCTGACCAGCCTGATGTTGAAGTTCTTGTTCGCACCGGTAAAGTTAAGGTGAAATCCAATGATTTAGTTGCCAAACCGAATCAAGAGGAAGTAGTTCTTCTTCCAAATCAGGCTCTCCGTTTTTTTAGAAGTGATTTGAAATTCAATAAAATCACAAACATCACTCAAGATAAAACCTTAGTGCAGAGTGCAGGCAATATTGAACAGTTAAGTTTTGAGTTTAGCGATATTCCAGTTTCGCAAATATTCGAAACAATTGAGCAGGCCTATCAAGTCAAGATTGATTATCCAATAAATAAATTGAAAGATTGCCATTTGACTACATCACTTAGTGACCAGCCTTTGCCTGAAAAACTAAAAATTGTCTGTAAAAGTATTAGTGCTGAAACCAATTTTGAGATGAATGGAAATCAGATCATTATAACTTCTGAAGGTTGCAATTAATCTTTGCTTTATAACTGTAATTATAAAGCACTTTAATTCCTGGCTTCATTGAACTAAACTAAAAATTAACCAAAAACAAAACCAATTTTATAAGCCTATGTAAAAAACAATAGCATAAAAAAAAGTGCCGAAATGCTGTAACATTATCGACACTTATGAGATTGAATTTCTCTCTGTAAAGAGCAATTCAGTTCGTTTCTTAAAATACACGCGAATCAGTATTAATCAAAACAAACCAAAATTATGAAAAAACCAGTTGGTAAACAACGATTACTCCATCGAATCATGAAAATAACACTATTTCAGTTTGTCTTAGCACTTGTATTTTCAAGTGTTACAATGGCAAACAGTGTAAATGGGCAAAAAAAGTTAGATACTAAAGTTACAATTACAGTTGAAAATTTGACTTTAGACAACGCATTATCTAAAATTGAAAAGTCTGCGCAGGTAAAATTTTCTTATAATTCAAGATTGCCACAACTAAACCAAAAAGTTAGCATTGAAGCAAATCAAGAAACATTAGCTAGTATCCTTAGTAGGATTCTGGTTCCATTTAATATAACTTTTTCAGAAGTCAGTAATCAGATTGTTTTGCAGAAAAATGCGTCATCAGATTCATTTTCGAGCACGACAAATCATGATGCTATATCAAATATATTTACAGCGGGTCCTATTATTAAAGGGAAAGTTACAGATGTTACAGGAAGCCCTCTTCCTGGTGCAACGGTATTGGCAAAAGGAACTAAAATTGCAGTTTTGACCGATTTTGATGGAAACTTTTCTATTGAAATGCCTGCAAACAGTTCAGTTTTAGTGATTTCTTATGTGGGGATGGAAACAAAAGAAATTGGAACATCAAATACTTCACCAATTATTGTTTTGACAGAATTAGGTCAAAATTTAAAAGAAGTCGTAGTAACAACAGGTTATGAAAAAACATCTAAAAGAACTTTTACTGGAGCAATTAGTAAAATTTCTGGAAGTGAATTAAAAATAGATGGTGTAGTTGACGTAAGCCGAATGATCGAAGGAAAAGCTGCCGGAGTTACAGTTCAAAATGTCACGGGGACTTTTGGTACAGCACCAAAAATTACAGTTCGTGGTTCGTCTTCAATTTTTGGAGACACAAAACCATTGTGGGTAATTGACGGTGTAGTACAAGAGGACATTATTAATTTAACATTTGCCGACTTGGCATCTGGAAATTCTGAAACTTTATTAAGCTCATCTGTTGCCGGTTTGAATGCAAACGACATTCAAAGCATTGAAATTCTTAAAGATGCATCGGCTACGTCAATTTATGGTTCAAGATCGCTAAATGGAGTGGTGGTAGTGAACACAAAGCAAGGACGAAGAGATTCTCCTCTAAAAATAAGTTATGCGATAGAGCAAACCGCTAGAACAGTACCCAATTACAGTCAGTACGATATCTTGAATTCGCAGGAATCAATGAGTATTTTTAAAGAAATGGAAGCAAAAGGATACCTTGATTTGCCATCTACAGTAAATGGAAGATATGGTGGAGCATACAACCTTTTAGGAAGAGCAATCAATACATACAATCCAGAAACAGGTACTTATTTGGTTAATAACGATCCAGTTAGCCGAAATAATTTCTTGAAAAAATACGAATTGGCAAATACAGATTGGTTTGGTACTTTGTTTAGACCTTCATTGACTCAAAATCACTCTTTGAGTTTTTCTGGAGGAGGCAAAAACAATACATTTTATGCTTCTTTAGGTTATTACACAGATCCAGGATGGACTATTGCTGATGATGTAAAACAGCTTTCATCAAACATTAAAGGAACATTTTTTATCAATGATAAGTTGAATATTACATTGTCTACACTGGCTTCTATTCGTGATCAAGGGGCGCCAGGGAGTTATGAAAGTGAAAAAGATGTTGTTTTCGGAAAAGTAACTCGTGACTTCGACATTAACCCGTTTAATTATGTATTAAATACAAGCAGAACGCTTAGGCCTTATGATGATAATGGGAACTTAGAATATTATAGAAACAATTGGGCTCCAATGAATATTATCAACGAGTTGGCAAACAACTTCATGGAAATCAATGTAAAAGATATTCGTTTTCAAATGGATTTAGATTACAAGATAAGCCCACAATGGACGTATAATTTGACTGCTTCTGCACGTTATGCAAACACAACTCGTGAGCATAAAATACTAGAAGATTCGAATGTTGTTGGCGCATACAACGCAATGGAAAATACGATTGTGAGAGATGAAAATATCTTTTTGTACCAAGATCCAAATGATTTGACAGCGCCAAAAGTTTCGGTGTTGCCAAACGGTGGATTTTTAAGAAAGTTTACAAATGATATGACTTCATATAACATCAGAAATAGTGTTAGTTATAGAAATACATTTAAAGAGAAACATGAACTAGAAGGCTTCTTTGGGACAGAGATGAGAGTGGTGGATAGAACAAGCGATAATTTTGTTGCCGCCGGAATTCAGTACGACAGAGGAATGACAGCTTTTACAGATCCAAGATTATTGGAAAAAATCATCAATGCCGGAGATTCTTATTATGGTTTTAGTGAAGAAAAAGAAAGAACAGTTGGTTTCTTCGGAAAAGTAGGATATACTTACGATCGTCGTTATACAGCTTCCGTTACAGGGCGCTACGACGGATCAAACAGACAAGGAGACAGCGGGTCATCAAGATGGCTTCCAACCTATACTTTCAGTGGAAAATGGAATCTTTCGGAAGAAAATTTCATGAAAAATGTTGAATCTGTAAACAGTTTAAGTTTAAGAGGTTCTTATGGTTTGACAGCAACGGCTGGTCCCGCAACAAATTCTTTGGCTATTTACAAAAGTTTCATCACAGATCGTTTGAATCTTGATGACAGAGAAACGGGAATCAGAATCGACGAATTGCAAAATGGCGATTTGACTTGGGAAAAACAATACGAAACCAATTTAGGTGTTGATCTTGGAATGTTCCGTAACCGAATTGCATTAACAACTGATATCTACCGTCGAAAAGCTTTTGACTTGGTTGATTATGTAGTGACTTCAGGTATTGGAGGACAACGTATTAAACAGGGAAACAATGCCAATATGGAAACACAAGGTCTTGAAGTAGGTTTTACTACAAGAAATATTGTTGCCGATAAATTCAAATGGTCAACAACGCTTAATTTCTCTGTTTATAGCCAGAAAATAACCAAATTAGAAAACAAGCCGACTGCTTTTGATTTGATTGATGGAAATGGCGGAAACACAATTGGGCATCCCAGAAATTCATTGTATTCATACCAATTTACAGGTTTGAACCAGCAAGGTTTGCCAACTTTTATTATGGCAGATGGTGAAACTGATAATATTACTGGGGCAGATTTTCAAGATAATAAAGATGTTACAAAATATTTGAAATATGAAGGTTCAATTGAGCCAAATAAGTCAATTGGTCTTGCAAATACTTTTACATATAAAGATTGGTCGTTATATATCTTTTTTGTTGGATCAGGCGGAAACAAAGTTCGTTTGAATCCTGCTTATGATAGTACTTATGATGATTTGACTGTATTTACAAAAGATTTCACCAACCGTTGGATTAATCCAGGAGATGAAAATTTCACAAATGTTCCGGTTATTGCTGACCAAAGATTAAATGCAAATTATGGAGGAGAGCGTACACTTGCGAGAGCATACAATACTTACAATTATTCTGATGTTAGAATCGCGAGCGGTGATTTTGTGAGATTAAAAAACATTTCTTTGAGCTGGGAATTTCCAAAAGATTTCAAAAAGAAAATTGGCGTGAGCACTTTTACATTAAAGGGTTCGGCAGTAAATCCTTGGTTGGTTTATTCAGATAAAAAACTAAACGGACAAGATCCTGAATTTAGAAATTCTGGAGGTGTAGCATTGCCGGTTACGTCTCAATATACTTTTACTCTAAACATTTCATTATAATATTTAAAATTATGAAAAAGATAAAAATAACTTTATTTCTATTAGTACTTCTAAGTATTACTAGTTGTGATGATTTTCTTTCTGAAAAACCAGATAATAGAACCGAAATTGATACTCCAGAAAAAATCTCTGAATTATTGGTAAATGCATATCCTCAGGAAAGTTATTTCGACTTTGCAGAAACCATGACGGATAATGTTTTTGATAGTGGTTTGGCTAATACGCTACGAAAAAATGAGCAAAACTACAATTGGGAAATTCAAAGTGAAACTGACACTGACACTCAAGCGGCTTATTGGGACGCATGTTACAGTGCGATTGCACACGCAAACAAAGCACTTGAAGCCATCGAAGAATTAGGAAGCCCAAAAAGTTTAAATCCGCAAAAAGGGGAGGCTTTGCTTGCAAGAGCATATTCACATTTTATGTTGGTTTCTTTCTGGTCGCAACGTTATAATCCCGCTACAGCAGATAAAGATTTAGGAATTCCGTATGTAACAAAACCAGAAACGGCTTTGATTACAAAATACACAAGAAATACAATAGCTGAAGTTTTTGACTTGCTTCAAAAAGATATTGAGGAAGGTTTGCCATTATTAACAAATGATTATTCAGAGCCGAAATTTCATTTCAATAAAGAAGCTGGAAAAGCTTTTGCAAGCCGTTTCTATTTAATAAAAGGAAATTGGGATCGCGTAATTGAATTGTCTAACGACTTAGGTTCTAAACCTGTCGGAAAACTAAGGGATTATGCTTCTTATAAATTAGATGATTTCCAAACACAAAATATGCGCTATGCAGATAGCGATGAGCCAACAAATTTGCTGGTTGCTTCTCCAGAATCGTATTATGCAAGAGCTTCTTATGGTGGGTCTTCTGCAAGCCGATTTTTCCTTTCTGGAACTCGATATAATGAGATATTAGGTACTCCAACAAATATTTTCGGAAAATCTTGGTTGTATTCTATTTACTCACGAAACAGTTTTATAACGGCTTTTGTGCCAAAGTTTTATGAATATTTCAAGTATACTAACGTAACGGCAAACATTGGAAACGGATATTTAGCAGAGGTTTTGCTGAGCAATGATGAGTTTTTCCTGAACAGAATCGAAGCGCACGTTATGAAAGGGCAGATTGCAGAAGCCAACGGAGAATTGGAATATTTCCTTGCAACTAGAACGACGAATTACAACGCGGCAACAGATAAATTAACTGAGGCCAAAATTGTAGCAAAATATCCCGTAGTTGACAATGAGTACACGCCATTTTACACCATGACGCCGGTGCAGACTTCGTATATCAAAGCAATTGCAGAAACAAGAAGAAGAGATTTTATTCACGAAGGGATGAGATATTTAGATGTTAAGCGATTTAATATCGTAGTAAAACATGAAACAATCAATAAGCCAACAAATACGCTAGTAAAAGACGATAAACGAAGAGCAATTCAGATTCCGCTTCACGCGTCAAGCAATGGTATTGAGTCAAATCCGAGATAAAAACTTTAATTGAAAAGACATGAAATTATCAAAATATACTAAAATTGCTGGGGTGTTTTTATTAATAATAACACTGATTTCCTGCGCCAGCGAAGAACAACCGGGAGAAAGCCAGTTAGATTTTACACAGCCACAAAAAACGGCTTTGGACAATTGGATCACAGCAAATTATCTTGTTCCGTACAACATTAATGTGCAATACAAGTGGAATCAAAACACGGTTGACAATAATCGATATTTATTTCCTCCGCAGGTAGAAAAAGTACAACCAGCGCTTGAAATCGTTCAGAAAATTTGGTTGGAAAGTTATAAAGCTATTGGCGGACCTGATTTTGTAAAGAAAATTGCACCGAGAGAATTTGTTTTGATTGGTGGCGTGAACTTAAATACTGTCGGAACTAAAACCTTAGGTTTAGCAGAAGGAGGGCAGCGTGTTACCCTTTTTGAAACCGATTATGTAGATAAGAAAAATAGAGAAAATATCAAACAGTTTCTTCATACGATCCAGCACGAATATGTTCATATTTTGAATCAAAATAAACCTTTTGACGAAAAAAGTTGGGCAAAAATTACACCATCTGGTTATACGGCGAGCTGGCATTTGTATTCTGATGAAGAGTCGAGAGAAATTGGTTTTATTACAAATTATGCCAGAAGCAACATCAACGAAGATTTTGCAGAAATGGCTTCAATGATGCTGATTAATTCTAAAGCCGAATATGATGCAATTTTAGCGTCAATTTCAAACCCTACTGCCGTTGCGCAAATCAAAGAAAAAGAAGCTCTTGTAGTTAAGTATTATAAAGATGCTTACAATATGGATTTCTATAAGTTGCGCGACGAAGCTGAAAAAAATACTAACGCTGTAATTAACAACTAACAAATGAAGATTATGAAAGCAAAAAATATATTGAAATATCTAGCCCTGATAATAATTTCATTGCATTTTACAGGTTGTAGCAGTACTGATGCTGAACAAAAATTTGAACAGACGCCAACAGAAAGATTAAACGCACAAAAAAAAGAATTAAGCGATGTCTTGCTAACTTCTGAGTACGGATGGAAAGCGGTTTATTTTACAGATAACACCATTTTGGGCGGTTATACGCACTTATTCAAATTTGCCGCTGACGGAACAGTACAAATGGCTTCGGATTTTGACAATGATACTAAAACGTATAAAAGCGAATATGCTATACAATTAGGAAGTACTGTAAGCTTAACTTTTACAACGAGAAATAGAATTCATCTTTTATCAGATTCAGATAGCTATCCTATCGATGTATTACGTGGAAAAGGATATTTAGGCGATTTCCAATTTCTGTATTATGGTCAAGAAAATGGCGAAATCATTTTTAAAACAAATAGAACGGTTCAAGAACTTCGTTTTGTAAAAGCAACTGCAGCGGATTGGGAAAATCTTCCAAAGCATATGGATATGGAACAAAATGTTATTGGTTCTGATGCTCGTCCGTTATTTAGATTGTTGGAAACGAATGATGGAACAACAAAACATCAATTTGATTTTAGTTTTGCTGAAGTTACTCGTTTTGCAGAAGCAAATTCTATTGAAGCGGGTTATTCACAAAGTTATGATATGGGAATTGCATATACACCAACAGGTATTATCGTAAGTCCTGCAGTTGTTGTAAAAGATCAAAAATTAACATCTTTTATTTATGATGATGCTACTGGAAGTTTTACTGCCACGGGTACAAATGGAGTAAGTGCTGTTATTAAATACACAGAAAAGCCTTTAGTGTTGACAGATGATTATAAAATACTTCTTAAAGGAAAACCTTTTGCAGCATTTGGCTATTATCCGGATGATTATACCGCCGATGCGCCAACAAATTCAAAATTATTCCTTGCTGAAATTGAAAAGATTAATGCAGCATTGCCTGCAGGTCAATATGTTGCTTCTGTTCAACTATATTTTAATCATTCTCTAGGTACATTTATCTACTATACGTTTGTAGGTAGAGGTGCTTTACAACATTATGTTGATGTTGTGGAAGATCCGGTTGGCAAAAAAATCATTTTGAAACATAAATCTTGGAATGGAAACACAACTGTTGCAACGCCAGCATTTTTAGCAGGTTTTGATAAAAACTTAATGGATCCAAATGGACTTTATGTAAAAAAGGAAAGTTTTAAATTATTTTACAACAATACAGTTTACACCTTTACAAGTTCGTCAAGCCCTTTTAGAATGACGACTTGGCAACTTAATTAGTTTTTAGTTTTGTTTTTAATTTTGGAGGAAAAGCAACTCATTTTATGAGTTGCTTTTTTTCTTGTTTAGGAAGATTATATGCCATTTTTTGCACTCCAAATTTTATTAAACGCCCAAATAATCTATATTTGTAATTCAAAAAATAAAAACGAATACCTTAATATGAAATTACTAGAAGGAAAAGTAGCAATCATTACGGGCGCTAGCCGCGGAATCGGGAAAGGAATTGCAGAAGTTTTTGCTAAACACGGCGCAAACGTAGCATTTACATATAGTTCATCTGCTGCATCTGCAGAAGCTCTTGAGGCTGAATTGAATAGTTTAGGAGTTAAAGCTAAAGGTTATCAATCTAACGCTGCTGATTTTAACGAAGCGCAAGCTTTTGTTGACGCTGTTTTGGCAGATTTTGGAACAGTTGATATTTTGATCAACAACGCCGGAATTACGAAAGACAACTTATTAATGCGTATGTCTGAAGCTGATTTCGACCAAGTTATTGATGTTAACTTAAAGTCGGTTTTTAATATGACAAAAGCAATTCAAAAAACATTCTTGAAACAACGTGCTGGTTCTATTATCAATATTAGTTCTGTTGTAGGTGTTTCTGGAAATGCTGGTCAAACTAACTATGCAGCTTCTAAGGCGGGTGCAATTGGTTTCACAAAATCTGTAGCACTTGAATTAGGTTCTCGTAATATCCGTTGCAACGCAATCGCTCCTGGTTTCATCGAAACTGAAATGACTGCAAAATTACCTGAAGACGTAGTAAA
Source organism: Flavobacterium denitrificans DSM 15936 (assembly GCF_000425445.1). Classification (GTDB taxonomy): domain Bacteria; phylum Bacteroidota; class Bacteroidia; order Flavobacteriales; family Flavobacteriaceae; genus Flavobacterium; species Flavobacterium denitrificans. Next base: position 1,015,004 of record NZ_KE384377.1, read on the forward strand.
AGGATGGAGAGACGGAATTCCGTTGAAACGTGGAGGAACTACAGAAGATGTTGCAAATGCTTGTCTTTTCTTAGCTTCAGATATGAGTGCTTACGTTACAGGACAAGTTCTTAACGTTTGTGGAGGAATGCTTACCTAAGATTCTAAGTTGTTATCCCGAAGCTTCGGGACTGAGGGGCTAAGTTTTTTAATCTGACTCTGGAACAGAACACAATTTTTAATCTGATCACTGCAAACTGATACTGAATACTAAAACTATATGACTACAAACTCGATTTTATTATTATTGCTTTCTTTAGTAATAGCTGGTGGTTTGTCGTATTTTCAATATTTTTTTAAAGCCAAAACCAAATCAAATCTGATTTGGTTTTTGGCTTTTTTGCGTTTTTTAGCCATTTTTGGATTATTAGTTTTACTGATAAATCCAATAATTTCCAAAAGTTCGCTTGAAGTTATAAAAACGCCTTTGGCAATTGCCGTTGATAATTCAAGCTCGATTGAAGCTTTGAAATCAGATAAAAAAGCAGTTGAATTATATCAAAAATTAATTTCAAATCCAGCTCTTAAAGAGAAATTTGAAATTCAGTCGTATCAATTTGATGCTGATTTTAAGTCTTCAGATAAATTTGATTTTAAAGGAAAACAAACCAATCTTGATGAAGTTGCCAAAAATCTAAAAAGCATCAACAAAAACCTGACTTTCCCAACGGTTATTATTACTGACGGAAATCAAACTACAGGAAACGATTATGTATATCGATTTGATCCTGTCAATAAAGTTTATCCTTTGGTTGTGGGAGATACAACTACTTTTTTTGATTTAAAAATCAATCAGCTAAATGTAAATAAATACGCTTTTCATAAAAATAAATTTCCGGTCGAAGTTTTTCTTCAATATTCTGGAGATAAACCAGCAACTGCTGATTTCACTATTTCGCAAGGAAATTCGGTTGTAGCAAAAGAGAAATTTTCCTTTTCGCCATCTAAAAAAACAGCGTCTTTGAATTTGCTTTTGCCAGCAGATAAAGTTGGGTTGCAGATTTTCAGAGCATCAATTTCTTCTAGTACAAAAGAGAAAAACAGTTACAATAATATTAAGAATTTTGCAGTCGAAATTATTGATCAAAAATCGACAATTGCAATTGTTTCGGCTATAAATCATCCTGATATCGCAGCTTTGAAACGTTCAATTGAAGTTAATGCGCAACGTAAAGTAATTTTGGTTAAGCCAAACGATATTAATCAGTTGCAAGAAGCTTCGGTTTTGGTTTTGTATCAGCCAAACGCATCGTTTAAAGCCGTTTTTGATAACAATAAAAATGCAGGAAGAAACACGTTTATTATTACAGGAAACAACACCGATTTCAATTTTTTAAATCAGCAACAAAATAATCTTGTTTTTAAAATGAGCGGACAGGTAGAAGATTATTTATCTGAATTTCAATCTCAGTTTAATTTGTTTGCCATTGATGATATCGGTTTTGAAAATTTTCCGCCCTTGCAAAACGCTTTCGGGACAATTTCAACTAACGGAAATGTTTCTGTTTTGCTATCTTCAAGAATCAGAAATGTTTCGACAAATGCTCCTTTATTGGCTTTCGCCGAAAATCAAGGAAAAAGAACCGCTTTCCTTTTAGGAGAAAACAGCTGGAAATGGCGCTTGCAAAGTCATATTGACAATCAGTCATTTGAAAAATACGATGTTTTTATAGATAAGATCATTCAGTTTTTGGCAACTTCGGCTTCAAAAAAATCTTTGGTTGTAACACATGAAAGTTTTTATAATTCAGGAGATGAACTTATTATCAATGCTCAGTATTTCAATAAAAACTACGAGTTTGACGAAAAAGCAAGATTGACAATTTCGGTTACCAATGCCGAAACGAAGCAAAGCAAAAACTATGATTTATTAAAAGGAAATAATTCCTATTCTGTAAATCTTGACGGATTAACTGCCGGAAAATACAATTTTACAGTAAAAGAAGTAAATTCAAATACTTCGTATTCAAGTCATTTCGAAATCTTAGATTTTGATATCGAAAAACAATTCGTAAATCCTGACGTTTTAAAACTAAAGCAATTGGCGTTGCAAACAAACGGAAAAGCTTTCTTTGAAAATCAAGCGGATGATTTGATCAATACGCTTTTGGAAAACAAAGAATACAAATCAATCGAGAAAAATATTTCAACTAAAACTCCAATAATTGATTGGGTTTGGTTATTGATTTTAATTGCTGCTTTATTGACAACAGAATGGTTTGTTAGAAAGTATAATGGGTTGCTTTAATCGTTTTTTTGTTTTTATGCTTTAATATTGTCTATTTATGAGGGACTTTTTTTTATTCTTATGTTTTGTTTTTGGCTTTCAATCTTTTTCTCAAAATGTAATTGAATTAAAGTCTGATGAAAAAGTTGAGCCTGAAATTATAGGGACATATTTAAAAGGCTCAAATTTGTATGTGTTGAATTTTGAGTATTTAGACAGTGACAATAGATTTTATTTTCTTTATAAAATTGATTTGGAAAGCAAAAAGGTTTTAAATAAAATAAAAATCAATCAAGGCAAAATTTATAAAGAGCCGTATTTTAAAGAATTTAATGATTCGCTATGTATTTTTAACAGAAGTACTTTTGATGAATTTGCTGGATATTTCATTTTTGATTTCGATTTGAATACCCAGAAATATTTACAAGATTCAAATATTGCTGAATATGCAAAGTCGAATAAAATTCTATTTTTTAATGATTTTAAAAATGAACTTATATATTTAGACGGAAAACCTATAAAAAAAGAAAAAGGTTTTGCTTATTTGTCTTTAGAGGATAAAAGCCTTTATTTTTTTGAGCCATCTTATCAAACAAAGAATGTTTCTTTTAACAAAGTTAATTTAGAGACTAATTTAAAGAAGGTTTACACTTTTAAGGAGTTGCCTAATTATGAAAATGATTTTACGCAGTATAATAAATTTAGAAATAATAGTAATTTTTTCGCTTCACAGAATTATATATTTGTTACACCTGAGCTGGGGCAAGCTGTTAACCTAGGGAATTTTTATGTTTTGAAGTTTAATAAGACAGATGCAAGTCTTGTTAATATTGAAATTCCGAAAATAGAGAATCTCATTGAGTGTGATAAAATAAAAATCTTTTTAGATGTGCAGTATGCTATTGCAAGTGGTGGCAAAAAGGATTTAATACAATTTGGTGTTGATAAAAATCAAACTTTTTGTATATGTAAATCAAAGATGATTGAAGAGCGTTTTTATTATCATTACATTAGGAATTACAAGCAAAAGAATATTTATATCGGAAATGATTACCAAACAAAGTCTACTAAGGTTTACTTTGATTGAAACGAGTAATTTGAGACAATATGGATTTCAGACTAAAAGTATTTTACACCGTTGCCCTCCGCCTTAATTTTACTAAAGCGGCAACCGAATTGTATATTACACAGCCAGCAGTTTCAAAACACATTCAAGAACTCGAGGAAACTTATAAAACAAAACTTTTTGAACGAAACGGGTCAAAAATTGCCTTGACTCCAGCTGGGCAAATTCTCTTAAAACATACAAAAGATATTTTTGAAATTTACCGAGAGATAGATTTTGAAATGAGTTCGTTTATCAGCGAGCGCCAAGGTTTATTACGATTAGGAGCGAGCACAACTATTTCACAATATGTTATTTCGCCTGTTTTGGCCCGTTTTCATCAGAAGCAAAAAGATATAAAAGTCAATTTGCTGAATGGAAATACAGAACAAATAGAAAATGCTTTAATCAATAAAGAAATCGAAATCGGAATTGTTGAAGGACAATCCAAAAATCAGTCGATTAAATACATTCCATTTTTGAAAGATGAATTAGTTTTGGTTTGCAGCAGCAAAAATCTATTGGCAAAACAAAATGAGATTTCAGTAACCGATTTAAAGTCAATGAAGTTCATAACCAGAGAACGTGGTTCTGGAACACTAGAGGTTATTGAATTTGCATTGAAAAAAATCAATTTAAAACTTTCTGATTTAAAGATCGAAATGCAATTAGGAAGCACAGAAAGCATAAAGTCGTATCTTTTAAATTCGGATTGTTTTGCTTTTATGTCGATTCATGCGGTAAGCAATGAGTTGAAAAACAAAGAATTAATTGTGTTGGATGTCGAAAACTTGACCATTGAACGCTATTTTTACATCATCACTTTATTAGGAAAATCAGATCCTTTGTCTGAATTGTTTATTCAGAATATTTCAAATTACTATAACTTGAAGTTATAACGGATTGTTATTTGCGATTGGCAATTTCCGTTTAATCCATGGAACTTTGCAAAGTAAATATCAATTATATTATTTTGAAAACGCAACAACATCCCGCTTCGCAATTACTTGAAATTAATCAACCGGTACAGCAATTAATTTTTGGATTAATAATTTTGTTATGCTTGTTATCAATAATTTCACCACCCATTGCATTATTACTTGGGGTTATCATGGTAAATGTTTTTGGAAACCCTTTCATGGAATTCAATAACAAAGCAATAACATTTTTATTGCAATTTTCTGTCGTGGGTTTAGGTTTTGGAATGAATGCTTCTAGCGCAGTTTCAGCTGGGAAAGAGGGGTTTTTGTTGACGGTGTTTTCAATTTTCAGCACTTTAATTTTTGGTTTTCTTTTGGGAAAATGGCTTAAAAACGAGAAAAAAACTTCACATTTAATTTCATGCGGAACGGCAATTTGTGGTGGAAGCGCAATTGCGGCAATTTCGCCAGTAATCAAATCAAACGAAAATCAGACTTCAATTGCTTTGGGTGTCATTTTTATATTGAATTCGGTTGCACTGTTTGTTTTTCCTTTTATTGGACACCAATTAGATTTATCACAACAAGATTTTGGTTTATGGTGTGCAATAGCCATTCATGATACTAGTTCTGTAGTTGGCGCTGCTAATAAATATGGCACTGAAGCTTTGCAGGTGGCAACGACTGTAAAATTAGCCAGAGCATTATGGATTATTCCAATCTCGTTAATTACTGCATTTGTCTTCAAAAACAAAAACTCAAAAATTAAAATCCCTTATTTTATTGGATTCTTTATTTTGGCGATGTTGCTGAATTCGTATGTTTCAACTGTTTCTGTTTTTGCGCCACATATTGTAAATGTTGCTAAAACTGGATTAACTATAACCTTATTTTTAATTGGTGCTACTTTAAATTTCAATACTTTAAAAGCGGTAGGGATAAAGCCTTTATTGCAGGGAATTTTCCTTTGGTTGTTTATTGCAGTTTTGGCATTAATAGCGATTGTATTTTTAAACTAAATTATTTTGCATTCGAAATTTTGGCAATTGGCTTTCCTGTCATTTTGTATAATTTTCCTGAAAACAATTTAAGCATGGCTGTTTCAGCATTTAGAGGATCATTAATTTTTAATGTTTGTTTAGTATTTAATATAGTATCGTTGATGTCTTTGAGTTGTATATCAACTTCTTGTGCAAAAGAAATAGTCGAAACGAAAAGAAAAAAATATAAACTAATAAGGCGCATAGTAAAATGATTTAGTCCAATCAAACTTACAAAGAAAAAAATGATCTTAAAATGAAATTATGGTACTTATAAGGCTTAAAATAGATAAAAAGTAAAATTAGGACAATCTTATAAGGTATTCTTTGAATTATCTTTAAATTATCTGTAGATTTGCCCCCTCAAAAAACAAAAACAAAATGAAAAATTTCAGAATGAGACCAAGGTTAATTGCCTTATTAGCTTTAATTATTGGTTTTTTTACTTTATCATGGGGTATTGTAGGCCATGAAAGAATCAACAAAGCAGCTGTAATGGCTTTGCCAAAACAAGTTCAAGTATTCTTTTACAATCACATTGATTTTATTACTCAGGAAGCTTCTGTTCCAGATATTCGCAAATATGCTTTAAATTATAAAGATGAAAATGCAAGGCATTATTTTGATATGGAAAATTTTGGACCTGCTGATGCCTTTCCTCAGACATTAGAAGAAGCAAAACAAAAATATGATGCTAAATTTTTGAACGATAACGGAATTTTGCCTTGGTATATTGAGGATATGATGGCAAAGTTGACAAAAGCTTTTAAGGATAAAAATAGAGCAGAAATCTTGTTTCTTGCGGCAGATTTAGGACATTATATTGGAGATGCGCACATGCCTCTGCACACTTCTGCAAATCATGACGGACAATTGAGTGATCAGAAAGGAATTCATTCGCTTTGGGAAAGTAGATTACCTGAGTTATATGCAAAGAACTACAAACTTAATGTTCCTGAAGCGCAATATTATGAAGATGTTCATAAAGCAGTTTGGGCTATGATTAATGATACACATAGTTTGGTTAAGCCTTTATTGGATATTGATAAAAAATTGAGAACTTCAACTCCAGAAGATGGAGTGTTTAAAAAAGATGCTGAAGGCAAAATTTTGAAAACCAAATATAATACCGCCGTTTTCTCTGAAGAATATGCTGAAAAATTGCACAAAGATTTGAATGGAATGGTAGAGAGCCAAATGAGAAAAGCTATCGCGGCAACAGCAAGTTTTTGGTACACAGCGTGGGTAAATGCAGGAAAACCTGATTTAAGCACTTTAGATGCACCAGCTGTTACACAAAGAAATTATCCAGCTTTACAAGAAGATTTGAAATTGTATCAAAAAGGAGATTTATTCGGAATGAAAAATCAAAATGATTAAGACTTTTGCTTCAAGTTTCATGTGCTACGTTTCATGTCGCTTGGATATAAATAAAAAGAAAGCCTCAAGTTCTTGTGAATTTGAGGTTTTTTTTTCTTTTTTTTAATGATTTATTTACTTGGCTTCAGCATACAGATTAGCATTTTTTGTTTTTGTATCGTTGAACTGATATTCTTTTTCTTTTAATAAATAGGAAGCAGATTGGTAAAAAGAAATCGCATCATTTACCAAATCAGTTCTTTCGGTTTTTAATGGAGTTTCTTCGTATATAATTTGAAATTCGGATGCAACTCCCGCTATTGGTTTTACTTTTAAAGCATATTGTTTTACAACTTGTTTTGGTGATAAAATGGTTAAGATATTATCTTTTATCAATCCTAAATCTTGATAAGTTGCAATAAAAGCTCTCGGTTTGTAATCTGTTTTAAAAACATCTTGGCCGAAAAATTTACTTTCGTAATCAAAATGCAACATTCCGAAAAGCGTTGGCATCAAATCAATTTGCGACATTAGTTTGTTGAATTTTGCAGGTTTTTCATTTGGACTATAAATAAAAGCCGGAATTCTATATTTATCTAATGGAAGTTGTGTTTTTCCAGCACTCGAGGCACAATGATCGGCTACTATAACAAAAACGGTATTTGTAAACCAAGGTTGTTTTTTTGCCATTTCAAAGAATTTTTGAAGGGCAAAATCGGTATATTTTACCCCGCCTTCACGAGATTTTATATCGCCAGGAATATCAATTTTGTTGTTTGGATAAGTAAAAGGCCTGTGATTGCTCACCGTCATGATATGATTAAAAAACGGTTTATTTTCCTTAGCTTCGTTGTTCATGACCTTTATAGCCTTATTGTACATGTCTTCATCGCAAACACCCCAGACATTTGAGAATGTTATTTCATCAGGAGAAAAACTCGATTTATCAATAATCTGATATTGATTTCCTGAATAAAAATCTTGCATATTGTCAAAAAAAGCATCGCCTCCATACATGAATTTTACATTGTAACCCTTTTGTTTGAAAACTGCTCCAGTAGAAAATTTGTTTTTATTGTCTTCACGTTTTACTACACTTTCTCCAGCGGTTGGAGGCAGGCATAAAGTTACAGCTTCAAGACCGCGAACAGTTCTGTTTCCTGCGGCATACAAATTAGTGAACTGAAGGCTCTTTTGTGCTAAACTATCTAGAAAAGGAGTGATGTTTTCTTTGTTTCCATATTCCTTCATAAAATCAGCACTATAACTTTCAATTGTAATTAAAACAACATTTTTGTGATTCTCAGTAGCATCTTCATTGATATTTCGAAGCGTATTTTCGCCAGAAATTGCTGGAAATTGCTCTTTTAAATTTGCAAATGCTTTTTCTTTTGGCAAAGTTTTGTAAAACTTGAAATAATCTAATTTGTTGTTCTGAAACGCTAAATAAAATTTGTATATCCCATTGGATTGTAATTCGTTAACAAAAACATTTTTAGAGTTCTCGGTTTTTGACAAAGTGGGAACTGCAAATAGAGAAATCAAAAATAGGCAAATATAAATTCCAGAAATTTTTAATTTTTCATTTAGATTAGGAATTTCTTCAATATAGTTTTTGGATTTCCTTAAAATAAAATAAGTGATTACCGCCGTTACTGTAAAAAGTACTGAGAATATAGGAATTACAGGATAAGACTGCATAATGTTTCCAATTACTTCATTCGTGTAAATTAAATAATTCACGGCAATGAAATTGTATTTTACGCCAAATTCATTCCAAAAGAAATATTCGCTCAATCCATTTTGAAGTATTAATAAAACGTAAAGGAAAATAACAAAAGCAAATAACCAGTATCTGATTTTGTCTCTCCATTTTGGAAGAAAAAGCAATAATGAAAAAAGGGCTGTTTTGATTCCCACGAAAATTAAAACAATTCTCGGCAAAGCGCCACCGTATTCGTCTAAAATACTTTTTCCTGATGCGATGTATAAAAACAGAGCAATAAATCCACCCAGAATAATATAACCGTATGGTTTGTTGTATTTTTCATTAGAAATGAAAATCAAATAAAGCCATAAAAATATGCTAGTAATTACAAAAACAAAAAAATCAGAGATCAAGCCCAAACTGAAAATTTTTAGGCTTTCAAGAATTGTAAATGAACTTTGTGTTATCGGGTGGAAGAAAAGAACAATTCGCAATAAAAAACTAACGAGAAAATAGAAAAATGCGATATTGTAAAATGGCGAAATCTTTTTAGAGAAAATCATGATATTGTATTTTCTGCAAAATTAAATTGCATTTATGAGTGTTAGATGAAGTTATGCTTTAACCTTGCTTAGTGTTAACTTAATGTTGACTTAAGATGATTAAATTGGTTAATTCTAAAGGATTATGGCAAATTCTGAATTCGAAAATATTTATCTTTGACAAACGTATCAAAGAGGATAATCTTAAACATAAATCATAAAAACATGCATATTTTAATCGTTGAAGATGAAATAGGAATCGTGCAATTTCTGCAGCAAGGGCTTCAGGAAGAAGGCTATCTCGTGACAACTGCCAATGATGGCTCAAAAGGTTTTGAATTAAGTCAAAATCATCAATACGACTTGATTTTGCTAGATTGGATGTTGCCGAAAATCAATGGCTTGGATTTGTGTAAAGCTATTAGAATAAAAGATCAGTTAACGCCAATAATTTTTCTGACCGCAAAAGACACGGTGCAGGAAACCATTGCGGGCTTGAAAGCTGGTGCAAATGATTACATTAAAAAGCCTTTTAGTTTTGAGGAATTGGTTGAACGCATCAAGGTTCATTTTAGACACAGAAAAGGCAATCAAGAATTGACTCTCGGAACCATAAAAATTGATTTGTCAAAGCATGTTGTGCTCAAAAATGATGAAGAAATTACGCTAACGCAGAGAGAATTTGAATTATTGACTTATTTGATTGAGAATAAGGGTAAAGTTTGCACGAGAAACCAAATTTTAAAAGATGTTTGGGATATTAATTTTGAGTACGACACGGGCGTAATTGATGTTTTTATGAATGCAATTCGAAAAAAGCTTAATTTGAAAATTGAGGAAGATTATATAAAAACAATTCGCGGCATCGGTTATATTGCTAACGACTTATAAATGGCACAATTATCTTTTAAAAACAGAATTGCTTTAAATTATATCATTACGACTGGTTTGTTGATTTTGGTTGTTTTTTCGGCAACTTATTTTACTGTAAAATTCACTGTTTACAAACATATTGACGAAAATTTGATGATTGAAATTGAAGATCATTTAAAGGAAATCAAAATCGAGAACAAAAAAGTGATTTTTATGGATGCAGAAGAATGGGAGGAACGTGAACACAATTCTGTTGATGTGAATCCTGTTTTTGTTCAGTTTTTTGATTTAAATAAAAAAGTAATTGAAAAATCGCCTAATCTAAAGAATGAAGTACTTGTTTTTCATGAAAGCAAGGAGCATTATGAGTTATTTGACACACATTTATTAGGTAGCAAGATTAGGCAAATTCAGATTCCGCTTCAAGTAAAATCAAAAAAAATAGGATATTTGATTATTGCAATGTCATTAGCAGATTCAGCTAAAGTGCTTAAAAATCTATTAGACACCTTGTTGATTGCATTTCCAATCATTTTAGTATTACTTTTTTTGATTGCACGTTTTTTTGCGGGACGAAGTATAAAGCCAATAAATGCTATTATAAATACCTCTAAAGTAATCACTAAAGATAATCTGAAAACCCGAATTCCGTTGCCAAAAACGCGCGACGAATTATTTACGCTTTCAAAAACAATAAACAATTTGTTAAACCGAATTGAAGATGCAATTGAACGTGAAAAGCAATTCACGTCAGATGCGTCACACGAGCTTCGTACACCGCTAACCGTTATTAAAGGAACACTTGAAGTATTGATTCGCAAACCAAGAGATAACAAGGAGTATGAAGAAAAAATAAACTATTGCATAAATGAAGTTGACCACTTAAATGCATTGGTAGATCAGTTGCTTTTGATGGCACGTTTTGAGAATCAAAAACAAAATATTAATACCGAATCTGTTTATTTAAATTCTGTTATTTTGGATGTTTTGACTTTGAATTCAGAAAAAATAAAAGCTAAAAATATAGAGGTGAAATTTGATGCTGAGACAGATTTCCATATCCAGTCGGATAATTTTTTGGTGATTACTATTTTAAGAAATATTATTTCGAATGCAATAAAGTATACAAATAACGGCGGTTCTATTTTGATTATGCTTTTGAGACAAAACGGAAAAACAATCTGTAAAATCAAAGATGATGGAATTGGGATTGCAAAAGGCGATTTAGAAGCAATTTTAAATCCATTTTTCAGATCAAATTCAACCGATCATCCTGAAATTAAAGGAACTGGGTTAGGTTTGTCGATTGTTAAAAGAACTACCGAATTACTAAATATAAAGTTTAAAATAGAAAGTGAGATTGAAATTGGCACAACTGTATATTTGACTTTTAATGACAAATAAGAAAACGTTATCGTGAATTGAAAATATGTAGTAAAAATGGGGCTTCGGCTTTTTTTTAACAATAAACTATCGTTAAGTTATATTAAAAATTGCTTTTTTATGAAATTAACTAGTATATTTGCAACCGAATCAAAGAATTATAAAACAAACCAAACAATGATTTCAAATCAATTACATCATCATCATTTTCATTATTGCTCTCAAGCGATGTGTTAATGGTATGCGTGTAAATCATCATATTTTAAAACCCGTTTGAGTACATCAAACGGGTTTTTTTATACCAATTCTTTGTACTCAAACTATTAATCAAACAAACAACTAAAAAAATGAGTACTTTAAAAATTGCAATTCAAAAATCAGGTCGTTTAAATGAAGACAGCATTCAAATTCTTAAAGATTGCGGTATTTCAATCAACAACGGAATCGACCAGTTAAAAGCTGAGGCTTCAAACTTTCCTCTTGAAGTTTTATATCTTAGAAATTCAGACATTCCTCAGTATTTAATCGACGGAGTAGTAGATTTGGCCATTGTTGGTGATAATCTTTTGGTAGAAAAAGGAAAAGGAATCGAAGTTGTTCAGAAATTAGGGTTTTCAAAATGCAAAGTTTCTGTAGCAGTACCTAAAACTTTCGAATACAATTCGGTTCAAGATTTAGCAAATCTTCGTATTGCAACTTCTTATCCAAACACAGTAAACGAATATTTCAGTAAATTTGGTTTAACGGTAGATATTCACCAAATCTCAGGTTCTGTAGAAATCGCTCCAAATATCGGACTTGCAGATGCTATTGTAGATATTGTTTCAAGCGGAAGCACACTTTTCAAGAACAATTTAAAAGAAGTTGAAGTAATCTTAAAAAGCGAAGCGGTTTTAGCGGTTTCTCCAAAAGTTTCTCCAGAAATCCAAAAACACATTGATACTTTAAAGTTCAGGATACAGGCTGTTTTACGAGCTAGAAATTCAAAATATATCTTAATGAACGTTCCAAACGACAAAATTGATGCCGTTGGAAAAATTCTTCCAGTTTTGAGAAGTTTGACTGTTCTTCCTTTGGCACAAGAAGGGTGGAGCAGTGTCCATTCAGTGATTGACAAAGATACTTTTTGGGACGTAATTGATCAGTTAAAAGAAGTTGGAGCTGAAGGAATTTTAGTTTGCCCAATTGAGAAAATGGTTCTTTAATGCGCTTTGCGCGCTTTAGGCAATAAGCTTTAAGCTTTATGCCAAAAAAAAAAAACACACAAAGTTAAGAAAGCTTAAAGCCTAAAGCTTATAGCATAAAGCATAAAAAAATATGAATAAAATAGACAATCCAAAACCAGAAATCTGGTCAGAAATATTAAAAAGACCAACTCAAACTATTGATGATATTGAGGTTACGGTAAAAGAAATTTTCAAAGAAGTTCAGAAAAAAGGTGACGAAGCGGTTGCAAAATATACTTCGATTTTTGACGGGATTTCGTTAGATAATTACGAAGTTTCTCAAGACGAAATCGAAGAAGCAATTAGTTTGATTCCAAGTGAATTAAAAGAAGCTATTGAGTTAGCAAAGGACAATATTTACAAATTTCACCGAGCACAAAAAACCGATCGCGTTGAAGTTGAAACGATCGAAGGCGTAAACTGCTGGCAAGAAAAAAGACCGATCCAGAAAATTGGTTTGTATATTCCAGGAGGAACAGCGCCCCTGTTTTCAACGGTTTTGATGCTGGCTGTTCCTGCCGAAATTGCAGGTTGCAAGGAAGTTGTATTGTGCTCTCCACCAGATAAAAAGGGGAAAATCAATCCTGCTATTTTATATGCGGCTAATTTATGTGGCGTAACTAAGATTTTAAAAGTTGGAGGAATTCAAGCTATTGCGGGAATGACTTTTGGAACGCAATCGATCCCAAAAGTGTATAAAATTTTTGGACCAGGGAATCAGTTTGTGACTGTGGCTAAACAATTGGCAACGCAATTTGGAGTTGCAATTGATATGCCTGCAGGGCCTTCAGAGTTATTGATTGTAGCTGATGATACAGCAGATCCAGCTTTTGTTGCTTCTGATTTATTGTCTCAGGCAGAGCATGGAACTGATAGTCAGGTAATTTTGGTTTCGACTTCAAGAAAATTAATCAATGAAGTTGAAGATGAAATTCAGTCGCAGTTGGAAGTTCTTCCAAGAAAGGCTATTGCAGAAAAAGCAATTGAAAATTCGAAATTAATTTATGTTGAAAATGATCAAATCGCTTTAGATTTAATCAATGAATATGGACCAGAGCACTTTATAATCTGTTCAGAATATGATGATTTCTACTGCAACGGAATCGTAAATGCTGGTTCGGTTTTTATTGGAAATTATACTCCTGAAAGTGCTGGAGATTATGCTTCAGGAACGAATCATACATTGCCAACAAACGGTTATGCTAAAAATTACAGCGGTGTAAATCTGGATAGTTTTATGAAATCAATGACATTTCAAAAAATTACTAAAACGGGAATTTTAAACATCGGAAAAGCAATTGAAAAAATGGCAGAAGCTGAAGGTTTACAGGCTCATAAGAATGCTGTGACATTAAGATTAAAGAGTTTGGAATAAATAAAAAAAGAACAAAGAATATAGAGCAAAGAATATAGAACAAAGAATATAGAACAAAGAATATAGAGCAAAGAATATAGAACAAAGAATATAGATAATTTTTGAAATCAGTTGAGAAGTCTATTCTCTTTTTTCTATTTTCTATATTCTAAAAATTAAGATAATGAAATTCGATATAAATACAATAACACGTGAAAACGTAAAATCCTTAAAACCGTATTCGTCTGCAAGAGATGAGTTTGAAGATTTTGACACAGCCGAAATGATTTTTTTGGACGCCAATGAAAATCCGTTCCAAAATGGCGTAAATCGTTATCCGGATCCACAACAGAATTCAGTTAAAGCGATTTTAGCAAAGAATAATTTAACAAAACAGAGTCAGATTTTGTTAGGAAACGGAAGCGATGAAGTTTTAGACTTGCTTTTCAGAGCTTTCTGTGAGCCAAATAAAGACAATATTATTTCGCTTCCGCCAACATACGGCATGTACGGTGTTCTGGCTAATATTAATGCAGTTGAAAATAGAGAAATTCTGCTTACAACAGATTTTCAGCCACAAGTGGAAAAGATTTTAGAAGCAGTTGATCAGAATACAAAAATCATCTTTTTATGTTCGCCAAACAACCCAACTGGGAACTCATTTTCAGATGAAAGCGTGGTGAAATTGCTTCAAAATTTCAAAGGTTTAGTAGTGATTGATGAAGCGTATATAGACTTTTCAGATAAAGAAAGCTGGTTGGCGGAAATTGATGCTTATCCGAATTTAGTGATAACTCAAACACTTTCGAAAGCGTATGGTTTGGCAGGAATTCGTCTAGGAATTTGTTATGCTTCAGAAGCTGTGATTTCAATTTTGAATAAAATCAAACCACCATATAACGTAAATGAATTGACGCAACAAAGAGCAATCGAACGTTTAAAGGATATTGACAAAATAAAACAAGAAATAACTTCAATTATTGAGCAAAGAGAGGAGTTACTTAAAGTTTTACTTGAAGTGAGTTTTGTAGAAAAAGTATATCCAACAGAAGCTAATTTTATTCTAGCAAAAGTGGATGACGCCAACAAAAGATACGATCAATTAATAGAAAAAGGAATTGTAATTCGTAATAGAACCACACAACCTCTATGCGAAAATTGCCTTCGTTTTACAATTGGCACAAAAGAAGAAAACAAGGTTGTAATAAGAGAATTAAAATTATTGAAGTAAAAATTATTAGTCACAGATTAAAAAGATTAAAAAGATTCTTTATTCTGTTTGAGTTGATTTTTTCGCCACGAATTTTACGAATTTGCACTAATTCAATTCGTGCTAATTTGTGAAATTCGTGGCAAAACAAAAATCATTTTAATCTGTGAAATCTGTGGCAAAACAAAAAAATATGAAAAAAGTACTTTTTATTGATCGTGACGGAACGATTGTTTTAGAACCTGAAAATTATCAATTAGACAGCTTGGATAAATTAGAATTTTATCCAAAAGCTTTTCAATATTTGGCTAAAATAGCGAATGAACTAGATTATGAATTGGCAATGGTAACCAATCAGGATGGATTAGGAACTGATAGTTTTCCTGAAAACACATTTTGGCCAACGCAAAATTTTATTCTAAAAGCATTTGAAAACGAAGGTGTTATTTTTGATGAAATCTTTGTAGACAGAACATTTCCAGAAGAGAACGCGCCAACTCGCAAGCCAAGAACAGGTATGTTGACAAAATATGTGAATAATCCAGAATATGATTTAGAAAATTCTTTTGTTTTAGGAGATCGTTTGACTGATGTTGAATTGGCTAAAAACCTTGGAGCAAAAGCAATTTTCATGAACGATACAGATGGAATTGGAAGCAATGAGATTTCATCAAAACGTGAAGAATTAAATGACACAATCGTTTTGCAATCAATGGATTGGAAAACAATTTATGAATTTCTTAAGTTAGAAGCGCGTTCAGCATCCATTACCAGAAAAACAAATGAAACAGATATTTATATCAATTTAAATCTTGACGGAACAGGAAAAAGCAAAATCGACACCGGAATTGCCTTTTTTGACCATATGTTAGATCAAATCTCTCGTCACGGTCAAATGGACTTAGAAATCCTTGTAAAAGGGGATTTAGAGGTTGATGAGCACCACACAATCGAAGATACAGCTATTGCTTTAGGAGAAGTTTTCGCGAAAGCTTTAGGAAACAAACTAGGAATTGAGCGCTACGGATTTTGTCTTCCAATGGATGATTGTTTAGCACAAGCAGCAATTGACTTTGGAGGAAGAAACTGGCTGATTTGGGAAACAGAATTCAAACGCGAAATGGTTGGAAAAATGCCAACAGAAATGTTTTATCATTTCTTCAAATCATTCACAGACGGCGCAAAAGCCAATTTAAATATCAAAGCAGAAGGAATCAACGAACATCATAAAATCGAAGCCATTTTTAAAGCTTTTGCGAAAGCAATAAAAGTAGCCGTAAAAAGAGATACCGAAAAAATGATTTTGCCTTCGACGAAAGGAATGCTTTAATTAAGTCGAAAGTTGAAAGTCATGAAGTCGAAAGATTTCAAATTATGGATATCAAAGAGCGACTTTAAGACTTTAGACTTTAGGCTTTAAGACTAAAATTAAATGAAAATAGTAATTATAAATTACGGAGCAGGAAATATTCAGAGCATTATGTTTGCTATTGAAAGATTGGGTTTTAAGGCAGTTTTGACTAATAATCCAGACGAAATTAAATCGGCGGATAAAGTGATTTTTCCTGGTGTGGGCGAGGCGAGTTCTGCGATGGCAAAACTTCGCGAAAGCGGATTAGATAGCTTGATTCCGCAATTGAAGCAACCGGTTTTAGGAATTTGTCTTGGAATGCAGTTGATGTGCAACAAAACAGAAGAAGGAAATACGGAAGGTTTAGGAATTTTTGATGTTGATGTTTTGAAGTTTTCAAGCAACGTAAAAGTGCCACAAATGGGCTGGAATCAGATTTATGATTTAAAAACCGATTTATTTAAAGGAATTTCTGAAAATGAATTTATGTATTTGGTTCACAGTTTTTATGCTCCAAATTGTGCTGAATCAATCGCAACGACCAATTATGATGTTGAATATGCATCGGCTTTGCAGAAAGGTAATTTTTACGGAACTCAGTTCCACCCAGAAAAAAGTGGGGATGTTGGAGAGAAAATTCTTGGGAACTTTTTGAAGATGTAAAATTTTCAAATTCAATAACAATATCAATCAAAATAACAAACTTTGAGAATCAAAAGACTTTATGACTTTAGGCTTTCAAACTTTAAGACTAATATAAAATGAGAATAATACCAGCCATAGATATCATTGAAGGAAAATGCGTTCGTTTGTCCAAAGGTGATTATGATACGAAGATAATTTACAATGAAAATCCGCTAGAAGTGGCGAAATCATTTGAAGCGCACGGAATCGAATATCTGCATTTAGTAGATCTTGACGGTGCAAAATCAAGCAAAATTGTCAATTATAAAATATTGGAACAAATTGCGACGCAAACGAGCCTAAAAATTGATTTTGGAGGCGGATTAAAATCGGATGATGATTTGAGAATTGCTTTTGAAAGCGGTGCAAATCAAATCACTGGCGGAAGTATTGCAGTGAAAAACAGAGCCATTTTCGAAAAATGGATTTCGGAATATGGTTCAGAAAAAATCATTTTAGGAGCCGATGCAAAAGATGAAAAAATAGCAGTTTCAGGTTGGTTAGAAGAATCAAATGAAGATTTAGTTCCGTTTATTCAGGATTATCAATCAAAAGGAATTCAGTACGTAATTTGCACTGATATTGCCAAAGACGGAATGCTTCAAGGCCCAAGTTTTGATTTGTACAGTAAAATCCTAGCTGAAGCTAAAGGAGTAAAACTAATTGCTTCAGGAGGAATTTCAACTTTTGATGAATTGCCTAAATTAGCTGAATTAGGTTGTGAAGGAACAATCATCGGAAAAGCGATTTACGAAGGAAGAATCAGCTTAAAACAATTAGAGGATTTTATAATTAGAAAATGAGAAAATTTGATAATTAGATAATTTGCACATTATGTGAAGTAATTATCTAATTGACTAATTTTCTAATTAACACATTAGATAAATGTTAGCAAAAAGAGTTATACCTTGCTTAGATATAAAAAACGGAAGAACCGTAAAAGGCGTTAATTTCGTTGACTTGCGTGATGCCGGCGATCCTGTGGAATTGGCTGAAATTTATTCGGCTGAAGGTGCAGACGAATTGGTTTTTCTGGATATTTCAGCAACTGAAGAAAGGCGCAAAACCCTTGTAAATATGGTACGAAGGGTTGCAGAGAAAATCAATATTCCGTTTACCGTTGGCGGGGGGATTTCATCTGTAGAAGATGTTGATATTCTGCTGAATAATGGAGCCGATAAGGTTTCCATCAATTCATCGGCAGTTAAAAATCCGCAGTTGATTAATGATTTGGCTCAGAAATTTGGAAGCCAATGTGTGGTCGTTGCTATCGATGCCAAACAAATCGACGGACAATGGATTGTGCATTTAGTTGGAGGAAAAGTTCCAACAGAATTAAATTTATTCGATTGGGCTGTAGAAGTCGCAGATCGTGGTGCAGGAGAAATTTTATTCACTTCAATGGACAATGATGGCACTAAAAACGGTTTTGCTAATGAAGCTTTGGCGAAACTTTCAGAATTGGTTAATATTCCAATTATTGCATCAGGAGGAGCTGGAAATATGCAACATTTTGTAGATTCGTTTCAAAAAGGCAAAGCAGACGCAGCTTTAGCGGCAAGTGTTTTCCACTTTAAAGAAATCGAGATTAAAGCTCTAAAACAAGAATTAAGAAATAACAATATAGAAGTTAGACTTTAGAACATAGAAAATAGAAAATAGAGCAAAGAAGATAGATGCAAGATTGAAAAACATTTATAGTCTTAAATTTCACTCTTTGTTCTATATTCTATATTCTTTACACTAAAAAAATAAATAAAATGAACGTAGATATCAAAAGCGCACACGGGTTAATTCCTGCGATTATTCAGGATTCAGAAACAAAAAATGTTTTGATGCTGGGTTATATGAACGAAGAATCGCTTCAAAAAACAATAGAAACGCAAAAAGTAACATTTTTTAGCCGTTCAAAACAAAGGCTTTGGACAAAAGGCGAGGAGAGTGGCAACTTTTTGAATTTGGTTAGCATCAAAAATGACTGCGATGGTGATACGCTTTTGATTCAGGCGAAACCTGTTGGGCCAACATGCCATACAGGTGCGGATACGTGCTGGCAAGAATCAAATGACGCTAATTATGGTTTTATTTCGCAATTGGAAAACACTATTAAAAGACGAAGAGAAAATGCTGATTCTGAGAAAAGTTATGTTGCTTCTTTATTTGAAAAGGGAATAAACAAAATTGCTCAAAAAGTAGGTGAAGAAGCGGTAGAAGTTGTTATTGAGGCAAAAGATGAAAATGACGATTTATTTCTTAGCGAAAGCGCTGATTTACTGTTTCATTACTTGATTTTACTACAAGCAAAAGGCTATCAATTAAATGACGTTATCGAAGTTTTAAAGAAACGCCAGAAGTAATTTTTTAAAAGCGATCCAAAAGTATATATGCATTTGCTTTTAATTTTTAAGTATATTGAATTCGGGGCGTATTTTTTTATTTTCAAAATGGTAAAAATGTAAAATTATTGATCTGAATGTGTACATTTGTTAAAGATTAAGTTCGTTTAATGATCTTATTTGTTACAAATTTATAAATAATGAAAAAATACTTTGGTGGCGTATTTATCGCCTTTTTAGTTGGTTTCGGAGCAAATGCGCAAGGACTTTTGAATAAGTCGGAAACTGTTTTTACACATCAGGATACTTTACGCGGAAGCATTACAAAAGAAAGAGCTTGGTGGGATTTGAAATATTATCATTTGGATATCAAAGTAAATCCATCTGACAAAACAATTTCCGGTACAAATACAGTACGTTATACCGTTTTGACAGAAAATAACAAGATGCAAATTGATTTGCAGGAACCAATGAACATTCAAAAGGTGACTCAAAATGGTATGCCATTGAAGTTTGAGAGAGATGGAAATGCTTTCTTTATTACTTTGGCAGAAAAACAGAAAGTTGGAGATTCAAAAGAGATTATAATCTCATTTGGAGGAAAACCAAAAGAAGCCGTAAGACCGCCATGGGACGGAGGAATTACATGGAAAAAAGATAAAAATGGTAAAGATTTTATCGCTTCGTCATGTCAAGGGCTGGGGGCAAGTGTTTGGTGGCCATGTAAGGATCATATGTACGATGAAGTTGAAAATATGCTAATTAGCGTAAATGTTCCAGGGCATTTGACTGATGTTTCAAACGGAAGATTACAAAGCGTTAAAAAAGAAAAAGATGGAACCAAAACTTTCAATTGGTATGTTTCAAACCCAATCAACAATTATGGTGTAAATATCAATATTGGTGATTATGTGAATTTTTCTGAAAAATATAAAGGTGAAAAAGGCGATTTAGATTGTAACTATTATGTTTTAAGAGACAACTTGGCTCTCGCTAAAGAACAATTTAAAGATGCTCCAAAAATGCTGAAAGCATTTGAAAATTGGTTTGGGCCTTATCCTTTTTACGAGGATAGCTACAAATTAGTTGAAGCACCATATTTAGGAATGGAGCACCAAAGTTCCGTAACTTATGGAAATGGCTATAAAAATGGTTATTTAGGACGTGATTTAAGCGGAACAGGCTGGGGACTAAAATTTGATTTTATCATTATTCACGAGTCTGGCCACGAATGGTTTGCGAACAATATCACTTATAAAGATATTGCAGATATGTGGATTCATGAGAGTTTTACAAACTATTCTGAAAGTTTGTTTCTTGAATATTATTACGGAAAAGATGCCGCATCTGAATATATTATTGGATGTAGAAACAACATTCAAAATGATATACCAATCATAGGTCATTATGACGTAAACAATGAAGGATCTGGAGACATGTATCCAAAAGGAGCCACAATGCTTCATATGATTCGTCAAGTAATTAATGATGATGCAAAATGGAAATCTATTTTGAGAGGTTTGAATAAGACTTTTTACCATCAAACTGTAACTTCTAAACAAATTGAAGATTATATCAACGAACAATCGGGGGTAAATTTCAATAGAGTTTATGCACAATATTTGACTACAACTCAAATTCCGGTTTTTGAATATATGTTTAAAAATGGAACTTTCGGATATCATTGGACAAACTGCGTTGCAAAATTTGATATGCCGGTTCGAGTGAAATTAAATGGAGTTGAAACTTGGCTAAAACCAACAACAGAATGGCAATCCGTAAAAACTACAAATGAAGATAGGAAGGTAGAAGTTGATAAGGATTTTTATGTAACGACGTCGAATATTATCGAATAAGCTTTTTAAAATTTCAATATAGAAATCCGAAATTCCAACAATTGGAATTTCGGATTTTTTTATGTTTTATGGATAAAGTATGTCATTTCGACCGAAGGGAGAAATCACACTAGCATTTCCGCAAAGAGAATCGCCAATCTTTGTAGAGTTTCTAGTGTGATTTCTCCCTTCGGTCGAAATGAAAAAAGCGCTGAAAAATATTTTTTTTAGCGCTTTTTTTATTGTAATTTATAATTTAAAAATTGGAGTTTTATCTACTATTCAACTTCGCCTTTTCCTTAATTATATCAGCAATCTTTCGATTCTCAATTTTGCTTTCCAGCCACGAAATAATATCTAAATATAAGAAAGCCCTTTTCTCATACGTATTCTTTTCAAGTTCTACGAAACGCGCGTGCATTTTCTTAAATTCCTTCTTAATGTCCGCAGGATAAAAATTATTTAAGTTTCTTAGGAACTTGATGATTTCTTTTTGAACTTCATGTAAATCATTCATTTTTAATAAGAACTTATAGGTGTTTTTAAGATGATTTTCTAAGTAATAATCTTTTCCAAGTTCATAATGCGCTATTAAAGACAAAAGTCGGGCGAAGCACATTAAATCTTCGCGCATGCTTAAGTTTTTATTGTTTATTATTTTGTCTAAATAATTAATGCATTCGTTATATTTTTCATTTCCAAAATAAATCGAAGCTATTTTGTAGAAAAACAACATTTCGTGATGCTCATCAAGATGTTCACTGTGTAGTTTTAGTTTCTCTAAAATCTCAGGAATCAAATATTCGCTTTCGTCAAAAGTACCTTCCAGAATATGAAGATTCAGTTTATTGTTGTAAACATATAAAAATGATAGTGATGCAATGTTATCGTTTACCGGGAATCTTGGATCCTGAATCGTTTCTTCTAAAAGTGTCAAGTATTTCTTGAAGTTAGAAGTGTATTTTAACATATAAAGCGATTCAAGAAAATAGTGGTTTCCTTTCAAGAAAAACACCGGGTTCAGGTAAATCATATTCGGATTATCATAAAAGAGCTGTACCCATTTATACGCAAATTTATAACTCGCTAAAAAGTCTTGAACTAAAAAACTACGCCATAAATTGGCATTATAAAACCAGTATTTTTCACGAAAACCAAACTTGCTTTCGTCTAGTTTTGCAATATGTCTGTTGAAATAATCGTCGATATATTTATATTCTTCATCACTTTTCACGTAACCCGTTTTCAACATGATTCCGTACAATTGCAGTGATAAATTTGATAATTTGCTTGAAATCGTATTTCTGTAATTCAATTCTTTTGCTTGAATAACAAGTTCGTCAGCGCGGCCCTGAATACTTCGAGTAATATATTGCGATTCGATCAGTTTTTCGAATTCTACAATCTCATACGCCATATATTTTTCATCATTTTCTAATGCCTGCTGTTTTGTTTTATCCAGAATTTTCAAACTCTGTCTATACAATCCTTTATTGTATAAAATAGCAGCAAAATCTATTTGTTCGCGTAATTGATAACGGATATTCTGGCTTGGAATATTTAAACGGATACTAACTAAGATTTGCTTGTATAAGTATGATTTTAAGTTAGATAACTGAACTTTTTTGATACTTCCGCTTTTGAGAATGAGCTTTTCATCATACGTTTCAGACTTATCTAAAATATTAAACAGTTCGATAAATTTTGTATTCGAACTGGTTTCTAAGCGACTCGCAAAAATTTTAAATTGTCTTTTTTCAGATTTGGAAAGCGATTTAATCAGAACAAATAAGAAATCTTTTTGATGGTTAGCCATTGTAAAAAATAATAATGTAACTTATTGATTGTTAAGTTGTTAATCGAGTATAAATTGCGTTATGAACAGTATAATTTCATTAAAATGAATTTCGTACTGCATAAGTACAATATATATTTGTTATCACAATGTGAAATTACATTAAATTAATGAATATGAATAGAGAGAAAGTTCAAATTTTTGACACCACTTTGCGCGATGGTGAACAAGTTCCAGGATGTAAGTTAGATACTAAGCAAAAATTAGTTATCGCAGAACGACTAGACAAAATGGGAGTTGATATTATCGAAGCAGGTTTTCCTGTGTCAAGTCCGGGCGATTTTTTATCGGTCTCTGAGATTTGTAAAATTGTAGAAAATGCAACCGTCTGCGGATTGACAAGAGCCGTAAAAAATGACATTGATGTTGCTGCAGCAGCTTTAAAGCATGCTAAAAGACCTAGAATCCACACCGGAATCGGAACTTCAGAATCTCATATCCTCCACAAATTACAAACTACGCCTGAAGATATCATTGCAAGAGCAAAATATGCAGTAGCTCACGCAAAATCATATGTAGAAGATGTTGAATTCTACGCAGAAGATGCAGGAAGAACTGATAATGCATTCTTGGCAAAAGTTTGCGAAGAAGTTATCAAATCTGGAGCTACAGTATTAAATATTCCTGATACAACAGGATATTGCCTTCCAGAAGAGTACGGAGCAAAAATTAAATATTTAAAAGAAAACGTAAAAGGAATCGAAAACGTAATTCTTTCATGCCACTGTCATAACGATTTAGGAATGGCTACTGCAAACTCTATTGCTGGAGCTATTAATGGTGCAAGACAAATTGAATGTACAATTAACGGTATTGGAGAAAGAGCTGGAAATACAGCACTTGAAGAAGTGGTGATGATTTTCAAACAACATCCATACTTAAATTTAGATACAAACATCAATACAAGAGAATTAAACGAAATGAGCCGTTTAGTTTCTGAAAGTATGGGAATGATTGTACAGCCAAATAAAGCTATCGTAGGCGCAAATGCTTTTGCACACAGTTCTGGAATTCACCAAGACGGTGTAATCAAAAACAGAGCGACTTATGAAATTATGGATCCGCTTGATGTGGGTGTGAATGAATCGTCAATTATTTTGACGGCAAGAAGCGGAAGAGCTGCTTTGGCTTACCGTGCAAAAAAAGTAGGCTATGAGCTTACAAAAACACAATTGGATATTGTGTATGTTGAGTTTTTGAAATTCGCTGATATCAAAAAAGAAGTCGTAGATGCTGATATACATCAGATTATCGAAGCTTCAAAAATTCAGGGAGAATTGATCAGAAACTAGTTGAAAAGAAAATAGAATAAAGAAAATAGAATAAAGAAAATAGAATAAAGAAAAATAACAAAGATTTAAATCATAAAGAACGAGGCATTATGAATTTGAAAATAGCAGTTTTACCAGGAGACGGAATTGGACCAGAAGTAATTTTACAAGCCAAAAAAGCATTGTATGCAATTGGCGAGGTTTACAATCATGAGTTTGTTTTTGAAGAAGCACTTATGGGTGCAGTTGCAATTGACAAAACAGGAAATCCACTCCCGGAACAAACGCTAAATCTTTGTCTTAACACAGATGCAGTTTTACTTGGCGCGATTGGAGATCCAAAATATGACAACAACCCAAATGCAAAAATTCGTCCAGAGCAAGGATTGTTAAAATTACGTAAGGAACTTGGCTTGTTTGCTAACATTCGTCCGATAAAACCTTATAAAGCATTAATAGAATCTTCTCCATTAAAAAGGGAAATTATTGAAGGCGCTGATTTTACTATTTTCAGAGAATTAACAGGTGGAGCTTATTTTGGAACAAAAACATTAAATGATGAAGGGACACACGCTTCAGATTTGTGTGAGTATTCAGAAGATGAAATTACTAGAATAGCGCACTTGGCTTTTAAATCGGCACAAAAACGACGCAAAAAACTAACATTGGTAGATAAAGCTAATGTTTTGGAAACTTCAAGATTGTGGAGAAAAGTTGTTCAGAAAGTGAGTGAAAGTTATCCAGATGTAGCATTAGACTTTTTGTTTGTGGATAATGCGGCAATGCAACTAATTTTAAATCCAAAGCAGTTTGATGTGATTTTGACAGAAAACCTATTCGGAGATATTTTGTCTGATGAAGCTAGTGTAATTACAGGGTCTATTGGTTTGTTGCCTTCAATTTCTTTAGGAGAAAAAAATGCTTTGTTTGAGCCGATTCATGGTTCTTATCCTCAGGCAAAAGGAAAAAATATTGCTAATCCGATTGCATCTATTTTGGCCGCGGCACTTTTATTAGAGCATTTTGGACTAATTAAAGAAGCTAATGTGATTTATAAAGCTATAGAAAAAGCAATAGAATTTAAAGTAGTGACAGTTGATTTAAAACCAGATTCAAAATTCGGCACAAATGAAGTAGGGGAGTTTGTTTCTAATTTTATTTTCAGCAAAGATGATCTGCTTTATTTCAGAAATGACAATGTAACTATTGGACAATCGACAATTGTTTAATATTTTTTGTTAAAACATAGAAGAAATAACAAGAAGTCTTTAAAATGTTGAGATTTTATTTTTTTAGTTATTAAAGTTTGTTTACTTTTGTGACACTAAAAAAATAGAAAGATGAAAATCTCAATTATTATTACTTCTGTCATTGTTGTCAATGTGGTGATCACATCTGCACAGGGAATGGTATAAATATAATTGAAAGACTATATTATAAACCTTCCAAATACTGGAAGGTTTTTTTTTGAACAAAAATTAAAATAAAATAATACATAATGGAATTAAATAAGTACAGCAAGACCATCACTCAAGATCAAACACAGCCTGCGGCGCAAGCGATGTTATACGGGATTGGTTTAACTGAAGAAGACTTGAAAAAAGCACAAGTTGGAATTGTGAGCATGGGTTATGATGGTAACACTTGCAACATGCACTTGAATGATTTAGCTAAGGACGTCAAAAAAGGTGTTTGGGATGCTGATCTGGTCGGACTTATTTTTAATACTATTGGTGTTAGTGACGGAATTTCAAATGGAACTGAGGGAATGCGTTATTCATTAGTTTCTCGTGATGTTATTGCAGATTCTATCGAAACAGTTGCAGGAGCACAATGGTACGATGGTATTATTGCAATTCCTGGTTGTGATAAAAATATGCCTGGAGCTCTTATTGCGATGGGAAGATTAAATCGCCCGTCAATGATGGTTTATGGAGGATCAATCCATTCAGGAAAATGGAAAGGTGAATCTTTGAATATTGTTTCAGCTTTTGAAGCTTTAGGAAAAAAAGTAAAAGGAGAAATTACTCCAGAAGATTTTAAAGGTGTAATTCAGAATGCTTGTCCAGGAGCTGGTGCTTGTGGTGGAATGTACACTGCAAATACGATGTCTTCTGCAATTGAAGCATTAGGAATGAGTTTGCCATACAGCTCTTCAAATCCTGCTTTAAGCCAGGAAAAGAGAGACGAATGTCTTGCTGCAGGAGCTGCTATTAAAGTTTTATTAGAAAAAGATATTAAGCCAAGAGATATTATGACTCGCAAGGCTTTCGAAAATGCTATTACAATTGTAGCAGTTTTAGGAGGTTCTACAAATGCAGTTATGCACTTAATCGCAATGGCGCACTCTGTTGGAATAACAATTACTTTGGATGATTTTCAAGCAATTAATGACAGAACTCCTGTTCTTGCTGACATGAAGCCAAGTGGTAAATATATGATGGAAGATATTCACGAAGTTGGAGGTATTCCATCAGTAATGAAATATTTATTGAAAGTTGGACTTATTCATGGTGATTGTTTGACTGTAACAGGAAAAACTGTTGCTGAGAACTTAGCTTCAACTCCAGATTTACAAGATGGACAAGAAGTAATTCATGAAATTCAAAAAGCATTAAAACCAACAGGAAATATTCAGGTTTTATACGGAAACCTTGCTTCTGAAGGTGCTGTAGCAAAAATCAGCGGAAAAGAAGGAGAATATTTCGAAGGGCCAGCTGTGGTATTTGAAGGTGAATTTGAAGTAATTCCAGGTCTTCAGGCCGGAAAAATTAAACCAGGAAATGTAGTCGTCATTAGAGGTTGTGGGCCAAAAGGTGGTCCGGGAATGCCTGAAATGCTTAAGCCTACATCTGCGATTATTGGAGCCGGATTAGGAAGCAGCTGTGCACTAATCACAGACGGTAGATTCTCCGGAGGTTCGCACGGTTTCGTGGTAGGTCACGTTACACCAGAAGCATATGACGGTGGTGGTATTGCGCTAGTAAAAGATGGAGATATTATCGCTATCGATGCTGTGAAAAATACAATCGACCTGAAGATATCTGATGAAGAATTTGCAGCTAGAAAGGCGGCATGGGTTCAGCCAGCTTTAAAAGTTGACAGAGGGGTTTTACTTAAATACGCAAGATCGGTTTCAAGTGCATCAACAGGATGTGTAACCGATAATTAATAAAAAAATAAGAATCAATTTCATTGGCAAAGTCAATAATAACTGTTATTGAAATTGATAAAAAAAATATACTATGAGAATATCAGGGGCAGAAGCCGTTATAAGATGTTTGTTAGCAGAAGGTGTAGACTTGATTTATGGTTATCCAGGTGGAGCAATCATGCCAGTTTACGACGAATTATATAAATTTCAAGATCAGTTGCACCACGTTTTAGTACGTCACGAACAAGGTGCAACGCATGCAGCTCAAGGTTATGCAAGAGCTACAGGAAAAGTAGGGGTGGCAATTGCGACTTCTGGACCAGGAGCGACGAATTTGGTTACAGGAATTGCAGATGCTCAGATCGATTCGACACCAATGGTTTGTATTACAGGACAAGTTGGAAGACATTTGTTAGGTTCTGATGCATTTCAGGAAACAGATATTATCGGAATTTCAACTCCGGTTACAAAATGGAATTTTCAGGTAACTGAAGCTTCTCAAATTCCTGAAATTATTGCAAAAGCATTTTACATTGCTCGTTCTGGACGTCCAGGGCCAGTTTTGATTGATATTACTAAAAATGCTCAGTTTGATGAGCTTGATTTTAGTTATGAAAAATGTACAGGAATCAGAAGTTATGTTCCAGTTCCAAAATTGAATCTAGATAAAGTTGCTGAAGCAGCTGCATTGATAAATAGTGCAAAAAAACCATTAATCGTTTTTGGACAAGGAATTATTCTTGGTCAAGCAGAAGCAGAATTTAAAGCGGTAATCGAAAAATCTGGAATTCCAGCTGCATGGACAATTTTAGGTCTTTCAGCTTTGCCGACAGATCATCCTTTAAATGTTGGTATGCTTGGAATGCACGGAAATTATGCGCCAAATTTATTGACAAACGAATGTGATGTTTTGATTGCTTTCGGAATGCGTTTTGATGACCGTGTTACAGGTAAATTAAGCACTTATGCAAAACAAGCAAAAGTAATTCATTTTGAAATTGACCCAGCTGAAATTGATAAAAACGTTAAAACTGAAATTGCGGTTTTAGGTGATGTCAAAGAATCTCTTGCAGCTTTATTGCCTTTGCTTGATGCAAAATCGCACGATTTATGGCATAATGAATTTAAAGCATTAGCAGAAGTTGAGTTTAATTCGGTAATAAAAGAAGAACTAAACCCAACGAATGGTAAAGGAATTTCAATGGGTGAAACTATTGAAATGATTAACAAACACTCAAAAGGCGATGCAATTATCGTTTCAGATGTTGGTCAACATCAAATGTTTGCTTGTCGTTACGCTAAATTCAATTCAACAAAGAGTAATATTACTTCAGGAGGTTTAGGAACAATGGGATTTGCATTGCCAGCAGCAATTGGGGCAAAAATGGGAAAACCAGAACGTGAAGTAGTAGCGATAATTGGTGATGGTGGTTTCCAAATGACGATTCAGGAACTTGGAACGATTTTCCAGACTCAGGTACCGGTAAAGATTGTTGTTTTGAACAATGAGTTTTTAGGGATGGTGCGTCAATGGCAAGAATTATTCTTTGACAATCGATATGCATCAACAAAAATGATTAATCCAAATTTTGTTGCAATTGCTGAAGGTTACCATATTCAATCTAAAAAAGTCACACAACGCGAAGATTTAGACGAAGCGATTGCAGAAATGCTGGCTTCGAAAGATTCTTATTTCTTAGAAGTTATGGTGGAAAAGGAAAATAATGTTTTCCCTATGATTCCGACAGGAGCATGTGTTTCAGAAATTAGATTAAGCTAGAAAAAGGTTTCAAGTTTTAAGTTTCAGGTTTCAGGTTCTAAACAGAACTTGAAACTTGAAACCTGAAACAAAAAAAAACTAAAAAAAAATGGAAGATAAAACATTTACCATATCGGTATACTCAGAAAATAACGTGGGATTGTTAAATAGAATATCTGGAATATTCTTAAAGCGTCACATCAATATATTAAGTCTAAATGTTTCTGAATCAGAAATAGAGAATGTTTCAAGATTTATCATTGTAGTAAATACAACTGAAAAATGGGTTCAGAATATTGTAGGGCAAATTGAAAAGCAAATCGAAGTAATAAAAGCATTTTATCATACAGACGAAGAGACAATTTATCTAGAAAATGCTTTATTCAAAATTGCTTCTAATTTGTTGTTTGATGAAAAACAAATTCAGAATATAATCAAAGAGAGCCAATCAACAATTGTGACAGTTTCCCGTGACTTCTTCGTGATTTCAAAATCGGGAAGACGTTCTGAAATTGAAGAATTGTACGAAAAATTCAAACCATACGGAATTATGCAATTTGTTCGTTCAGGAAGAATTTCGGTTTCTAAAGAAAAAATGGAGATTTCGACATTGTTAGAAACATTCAAATAATATCATTCATACTTACATATTAATCAATTATTAAATTACACATTCATTAAATAAAAAAAAATGGCAAATTATTTCAACACATTACCACTTAGATTACAATTAGAGCAACTTGGAGTTTGTGAATTCATGGAGCAGTCAGAATTTGCAGATGGAATTGCAGCATTAGCAGGAAAAAAAGTTGTTATCGTAGGTTGTGGTGCACAAGGTTTGAATCAAGGTTTAAACATGAGAGATTCAGGTTTAGATATTTCTTACGCATTGCGTGCAGATGCAATTGCTGAAAAGAGAGCTTCATATAAAAATGCAACTGAAAATGGTTTTAAAGTAGGAACTTATGAAGAATTGATTCCAACTGCTGATTTAGTTTGTAACTTAACTCCAGACAAACAACATACTGCTGTAGTTACTGCAATCATGCCATTGATGAAACAAGGATCAACTCTAGCATATTCTCACGGTTTCAACATCGTTGAAGAAGGAATGCAGATTCGTAAAGATATCACTGTAATTATGTGTGCTCCTAAATGTCCAGGTTCTGAGGTTCGTGAAGAATACAAAAGAGGATTTGGAGTTCCGACTCTTATTGCAGTTCACCCAGAAAATGATCCAAACGGATTTGGTTTAGATCAAGCAAAAGCTTACGCTGTGGCAACTGGAGGACATAGAGCAGGAGTTTTAAGATCATCTTTCGTAGCTGAAGTAAAATCAGATTTAATGGGTGAGCAAACAATTCTTTGTGGATTATTGCAAACTGGGTCTATTTTATGTTTTGATAAAATGGTTGAAAAAGGAATCGATGCTGCTTACGCTTCAAAATTAATTCAGTACGGATGGGAAACTATCACTGAAGCTTTGAAACATGGTGGTATTACAAATATGATGGATCGTTTGAATAATCCTTCTAAAATCGAAGCTTACGAATTGGCTGAGGAATTAAAAGACATTATGCGTCCGTTATTCCAAAAACACCAAGACGATATTATTTCTGGAGAATTCTCTAGAACTATGATGATTGACTGGGCTAACGACGACGTTAACTTATTGAAATGGAGAGCTGCAACAGGAGAAACTAACTTCGAAAAAACAGCGCCACAAGAAGCACCAATTTCTGAGCAAGAATATTTTGACAATGGAGTATTAATGATTGCAATGGTAAAAGCTGGTGTTGAATTAGCTTTCGAAACAATGACTGAAGCTGGAATTATTGAAGAATCAGCTTATTACGAGTCGTTACACGAATTGCCATTAATCGCAAACACAATCGCAAGAAAGAAATTGTTCGAAATGAACCGTGTAATTTCTGATACTGCTGAGTACGGATGTTATTTATTTGATCATGCATGTAAGCCATTATTGACTGAATTCATGAAAAAAGTAGAAACTAACATTATCGGAAAACCATTTTCAACTTCAAACGGAGTAGATAATGCAGTATTAATTGCTGTAAACAGAGAAATTCGTCAACATCCTATCGAAGAAGTAGGAGCTTGGTTGAGAGAATCTATGACGGCAATGAAAAAAATTGGATAATTAAAAAAGTTTGGGGAAATCTAGCGAAATTCGATTTTGCGAGATTTGCACTGTATCATGATTTGTAATATTTTGAATTAGTAAGCACTTATTAAGAAACTAGATATAGATGCATGTTGCATTCACTTAACTTCTGTGATAGTAAGTTAAGTGAAGCTAATCCCTTATAAATGGGGTATATTTTTGGTAGAAATATACTTGTTGAAATTTCATTTTGATTGATAAAGATGCTGCTATTTTCAAAATAGAGAAAAGTATTGTAATTCTATAATTACGAAATTAATTGTTATTGAAATTGTTAAAAATAAAAAGGCGCAGTATTTATCTACTGCGCCTTTTTTGTAATATGCTTTTTGAAGTAAAAAAGTATTTTTTTGCATTAAATACATTAAAAAAAGATATTTTTTTAAATATGTGTTTTTATTTGCCAAAATTTATGAATTAAATAATTTTAAGAATACACCGAGATTTAATACATTTATAAAAAAAATTCCAAGAAACATATGAGTTATTATAAAATTGAAAATTTAGAACAATATTTTAAACATTACAATAAGTCAATAAGGGAACCAAGGAAATTCTGGGGTAAAATCGCAGAAGAAAATTTTACTTGGTACCAGCAATGGGAGAAAGTAGTTGATTTTAATATGGCCGACGCCGAAGTAAAATGGTTTACTGACGCAAAAGTTAATATTACAAAAAACTGTATCGATAGACACTTAAGCAAAAGAGGTGAGAAAACGGCAATTATTTTCGAACCAAATAATCCGTCGGAGGAAGCTTTGCATATAACATATAATGAATTATACGAAAGAGTTTCGAAAATGGCAAATGTTTTGCGCGAGCAAGGCGTACGCAAAGGAGACCGAGTTT
Source organism: Flavobacterium denitrificans DSM 15936 (assembly GCF_000425445.1). GTDB lineage: Bacteria > Bacteroidota > Bacteroidia > Flavobacteriales > Flavobacteriaceae > Flavobacterium > Flavobacterium denitrificans. The sequence goes on from NZ_KE384377.1 coordinate 1,047,269, forward strand.
GTATTTATTTGCCTATGATTCCGGAATTGGCAGTTTCAGTTTTGGCCTGTGCTAGAATTGGAGCAATTCATTCTGTTGTTTTTGCTGGGTTTTCTGCTTCGGCAGTTTCTGCCAGAATTAATGACTGCGAGTGTAAAATGGTAATCACTTCTGACGGAGGTTACAGAGGGAACAAAACAATCGACTTGAAAGGAATTGTTGATGAAGCTCTTGAAACTTGTCCTTCAGTAGAAAAAGTATTGGTTGCAAAAAGAACGAATACTGAAGTAAAAATGAAAGACGGCCGTGACATTTGGTTACAACCATTGTTAGATGCTGCTCTGGACAATAGTGTTGCCGAAATTATGGACGCTGAAGATCCTTTGTTTATCTTATATACTTCAGGATCAACAGGAAAACCAAAAGGTATGGTTCATACTACAGCTGGGTACATGGTTTACACGGCTTATACATTTAAAAATGTTTTTAGCCACGAAGAAAATGATATTTTCTGGTGTACTGCAGATATTGGTTGGATTACAGGTCATTCTTATATATTATACGGACCATTATTGAACGGTGGAACAACAGTAATTTTTGAAGGAGTTCCTTCGTACCCTGATTTTAGTCGTTTCTGGGATATTATTGAAAAACATAAAATCACACAATTTTATACTGCACCAACTGCAATCCGTTCATTGGCAAAAGAAAGTTTAGATTATATTCAAAAATATCCTCTAAAATCGCTTAAAGTTATTGGATCTGTTGGAGAGCCAATCAACGAAGAGGCTTGGCACTGGTTTAATGACCACGTTGGAGATAAAAGATGCCCGGTTGTCGATACTTGGTGGCAAACAGAAACAGGTGGAATTATGATTTAGCCAATTGCTTTCGTTACGCCAACAAAACCAACATATGCAACTTTGCCATTACCAGGAATTCAGCCAGTTTTAATGGATGAGAAACGAAATGAAATTGAAGGAAATCAAGTTGTTGGAAGTTTGTGTATTAAATTCCCTTGGCCTGGAATTGCGAGGACAATTTGGGGGAATCACGATCGATATAAAGAAACTTATTTCTCAGCGTTCCCTGGGAAATACTTTACTGGTGATGGAGCATTAAGAGATGAAGTTGGATATTATAGAATTACGGGTAGAGTAGATGATGTTGTAATTGTTTCTGGCCATAATTTAGGGACTGCTCCAATCGAGGATGCTATCAATGAGCACCCAGCTGTTGCAGAATCTGCGATTGTTGGATTCCCACATGATATTAAAGGAAATGCTTTGTACGGTTATGTAATCTTGAAAGAAACTGGAGAAGATAGAAATAAGGAAAACTTGACAAAAGAGATTAACCAATATATCGCTGATCATATTGGCCCAATTGCAAAATTGGATAAAATTCAGTTTGTTTCTGGTTTGCCAAAAACGCGTTCAGGAAAAATTATGCGTAGAATTTTGCGCAAAATAGCTGAAGGTGATTTCTCTAATTTTGGAGATACTTCAACTTTATTGAATCCTGAAGTCGTAGAAGAAATTACAAAAGGAAAAATCTAAAAATTTAAATTTATAGATAAAGTAAAAAGCCTCTTAGAAATAAGAGGCTTTTTTACGATTGAAATTTGGAATTTGAATTTTAGTATTTGGCTTTTTTACTTAATTCCAAGTCTTGATTTTAATTTTAAGAACAACAATGCAATTCTATAGGCATCTTCGGCAGAAGAATTTCTGTCGCTTTTTGGAATTTTGTAAATTTCGCATAAATCATCAAGCGAAAATTGTTTGTCATTAATATCCATTAATTTCCTGTACATCACATCAACATCTAGGGCTTCATTTTTTAGTCTTCCGCAGTCAAGGCGTTCTAAAGAAGAATTCAGCATTTCGATATCAAAATTAATATGATGACCTACCAAAACAGCGTTGCCAAGAAAATTAACAAATGCTTCCAGTGCTTCTGGTTCCTGCATTTTGCTCATTTTGCTTTCAATAATAAACTCGTTTGAAAGTCCGTTATCCTGCAAAAATTTATATTGCAGCAAGACAGATTCAAAGTTATCCTTGATTACAATACTATCATCAATTACCGAAAAAGCACCTAAAGACAAAATAACATCCTTACTGGGATTTAGGCCCGAAGTTTCAGTTGATAGCACAACGAATCGGCTGGGTTTTGTTTCAAATTTATTCAGGTATTCTTTCCAAAATTCTGGATATTCTTTATTAATATTTTTTAGCCAGTCTAGCATATTTTACGAGAATTGTGTAAGTTGAAATTTACTCTTAATTAATTCCTCAAGATCTTTCATTGGGGTCAAGGCATTTTTTAACTTTTCTTTGTCTGTTTTAGACATATCTCTTACATTAATATATTGACCAGAGTCATCATTTTTTAACCCTTCAACAGTTCTAAATTTTGAAAGCGTTAAAAAAGCTTCGGCGCAACTCAAATATATTTCAGCATTTTTAGAATCTGTTATTGCCAGCTGTTTGAATCTCAAATAAGTATTTTTAATTCCTTTAATGTTTGCATTTAAAATTAGTAAACGTGCTGCATCAATTAACGGCATTAATGCACGTGTTTTGATGTCAAATTTTCCTTTATGTGGGCCTTCTTCTTCAATAATGAATTTTTTGAAGAAACTCAGAGGTGAATTCTTTTTCAAAGCATCATTCCCTAAAAAGTCAAAGAATAATGTATTGTTTACAGCATTTTTGAAAATTACATTTTCAATTACTTCTTCAATTTTCGGCTCTCCAAAAACAATTTCATAATCAAAGAAAATACTGCTCAAATCATTACTGTTTTCACCTGGAGTATTCATCCAACTGTTGTATTGTTTTGTCCAGTCAGTCAACGATTTACACCAGAGCATATTGCTTCCCATATGCCCGTTTGGACAGAATTCATAACCAACTTTTTCTAATATAGCAGTAGCTCTTTTTGCCAGCCTTAAAAAATAATCTTTTACTTCTCGGTATTTTTCCGGCGCGACATCTTCAAAAATCAAAATACTATCTTGATCTGTAAGTAATAATTGTTCTTTACGTCCTTGACTTCCAATGCTTAACCAAGCAAAACGAGCAGGAGGTGAACCTAAATCTAAAATAGATAATTCAACAGAACGCTTTATAATAGCCAAGTTTATCTCGCTAGCAATATTGCTCACGTGCGAAATTGGAATGTTTTTTTGAATCGAATTCTGAATCAAATCAGATAGACGATCACGAATTTGTTTTAAGTCTTTTGGCAACTGTGAGCGCTTGATTTCTTTAATTAAGACACCAGGGTTACTGGCTTGAGCCACAATTAAATCGTGCTCAGAAATAATTCCTTTTACAGCAGATTTGCTTGTACCATCTTTAGTTACACATAAATGCGTTACATTATGTTTTAGCATTAATAGTTGTGCTTCAGCAAGCGAAACATTTTCAATTACAGTTACTACAGGCGAGGACATAATTTTATCAATCGTTTCGGTGATAGGGTAACGTCCTGTTGCAATTTTTGAAGCTAAATCGGTAGCGGTTACAATTCCAATTGGACGACTTTTTTCTCCACATACGATAATATTGTCAACCATTGCCTCAGTCATTAAAATAGCAACATCTTTTACAACATGATTTGCTTCAGTAGTTAATGGCGAATTATTATAGTTAAGTGATTGAATATATTGCATTTCTGATTGCTGATCTACATAAAAAGAAGTATCAGAAATCATTTTTCCATTTGAATTTACGCTGTCTTTTGTATGTCTTGAATTTGTTGCGAAACTCTCCAGTAAAAAGTTCAAAACATCAGAGTTATTAGCTACAAAAGGTCTGAAAACAGCAATCGGAATAGCATAAATAATGCTTTCTTCACGTGCTTTTGCAGTCATCATGTAATTGTTTTTGGCAAAGAATGGTCTTAGGCCAAAAATATCGCCTTCGTGGCATTTGTTGATAATCGTTTCCTCAGCATCAGCGATTGTAGTCAAATTAATGACGCCGGAAGCTACAACATAAAAGCTATCATGAAGCGTATCGTTGTTTTGAAATAATACAGTGTGTTTTTCTAAATTTAATACACGGATATTAGTAGCAATATCAGATAATTCCTGAAAAGTCAAATTATTAAACGGCGGGTATTCTTTTAAAAAATCTGCAATATGCTCAGCAATTGTATTCATACGTTTGATAATTTTTTTTAAAGTATCGAATGTAAAAATAAGAAAATAAAGTCTTACAATGACAGCATATTTAGCAGAATCTGATTATTTTAAAGAAATGTTAAGATTTAATGATTTCAAGGCTTTAAAATGTTTTTTTTTACGTTTAAAATTTAATTTACCGTTGTAATGGGCATTTCAGGATGAGAAAATATTTCATAAGGAGATTGATTTAAGGTATTTCTAAATACATTACTTTTGAACTATAATTTATATTATGTAAAATAGAATATTTTAAAACCACTTCATATTATCTATGCTTTGATTATTTTTTTGATTTAGAAACTAGTATAGTAACTATCACCTTCCATTTGAACTTATTGTAAATGAGAATTTTACTAAAAAAAATAAAAATATCGAAATCACAACGCAATGCCTTATATCTCTCTTATTTGAAAATTATTTTTTTCTTTTACATTTTATTGAATTTTCATTCAACATTATACTCAATTCAAAATTCTCATATTTGAAAAAATAAATTATTTTTTATCAAATAAACGATTTATGAGCATTTGCGAATTTTAAATAAAAAAGCATCACATATACGTGATGCTTCAAATTTCGCGTATTTGAAAATTTAATTTAATTTTTTCAAATAAACAGATTTTCCGTTAAGTGAAATTTCAATCTGATTTAGTTTGTCTGAAAATGTTGTTCTCAAAACATTTCCTTTAAAAAGTTGCACATCGCCAAAAACTTTTCCAGTTTCATCTGAAACATATTCAAATAATAGTTTTTTGTTTTCTGGATCGATTCCTAATTTATAACTTGAAAATTTTGACCCATTTAAGTTAAATTCCTGTTTTGTGTCGATGATATTTCCATCGGCATAAAAATTAGTAACAGTTTTGCTGAGTGTGATATCTGGATAATATTCATTTACTTTTTTAAGAAGTTCGTATTGCGCCGCATTTGCATCTTCAATTTTTGATGTGATGGTTTGAGCAAATGAAACTGACGAAAACAGAATCGCTAACAATAAGATGTACTTTTTCATAATTTTTAAAAATTTTGGATTAATAAATCTGATATGCAAATTTTATTAGCCTTAAAGAATATAATTCGTTATAAATTTTTCTTAAAGACACTACAAGTTATGAAAACTCTACCTTTGCAGAAAATTTATTCCAGTTTTTTAAGAAAATGACAACAAAAAAATACATCAAGCTTATTCTTATTTTAGGTTCTTTAACAGCACTTGGTCCTTTTTCAATCGATATGTATTTGCCTGGTTTCTCTGATATTGCAAAAGATTTGAATACTTCAGTTGCAAAAGTTTCAATGAGTTTGTCGAGTTATTTTATCGGAATTTCTGCTGGACAGTTGTTGTATGGACCACTTTTAGATCGTTTTGGAAGAAAAAAACCTTTATTCATTGGGCTTTTGGTCTATATTTTGGCTTCTTTAGGTTGCATATATGTTACTGATATTGATTCTTTTATATTCTTGCGTTTTGTTCAAGCTATCGGAAGTTGTGCTGCAACTGTTGCTTCTGTTGCAATGGTTCGTGATTTATTTCCTGTGAAAGATATCCCTAAAGTTTTTTCGTTATTAATGCTTGTGGTTGGGCTTTCGCCGATGTTGGCGCCTACAATTGGTGGTTACGTAACCGAAGATTACGGTTGGCATATCGTATTTTTTATTTTGATGTGCATGGGGATTTTTATTTTGTTGGCATCACAAATTGGATTGCCAAATACTTATATGCCAGATCTAACAGTTTCTTTAAAGCCGAAACCAATTCTAAATAACTTTGTAAAAGTTTTAAAAGAGCCTCAATTTTATACTTACGCATTTACGGGTGCAATTGCGTTTTCTGGATTATTTTCATACGTTGCGGCCTCTCCTATTATTTTTATGGATATTTATCATGTTGATGGAAAAATCTATGGATGGATTTTTGCTTTCATGTCGGTTAGTTTTATTGGGTCAAGCCAATTGAATTCTTTATTATTGAAAAAATTTTCGAGTGAACAAATGATTTTTGGAGCTTTGATTTCTCAGTCGGTTATTAGTATAATCTTCTTGGTTTTGGCTCTAAATGATCTTTTGGGCTTGTATGAAACTATCGGGATGCTATTTTTGTTTTTGGCTTGTTTAGGAATTTCAAATCCAAACACTGCTGGATTAACTTTAGCTCCTTTTGCAAAAAATACCGGAAGCGCTTCGGCCTTAATGGGCGCAATACAACTTGGACTAGGAGCTTTGGCATCTTTTGCAATTGGTGTTTTTGTGAAAGATTCTGTTGCTCCAATGGTTGCAATTATGACTGTAACGACAATTACAGCTTTTGTGGTTTTGAATATTGGAAAGCGTTTCATCAAACATAAAGTAGAATTAGGCATAGAAAATGATACTGTAGTTGTTCATTAATTAAAAAATCAGTATTTACTGTCTTCGATTCTTTTAATTCATTAATTTTATAGTACTTAAAATTAATGGAATCCAGATACCATTTTGAAAAACGGGGCGAAACCGAAAAGCCACATGAGTAGGGATAAATTTCGAATTATTATGCCGAAGTATGTTATTGAAAGGGAAATCCCAAATGCTGGTAAACTTACATCTGATCAATTAAAAAGTATTTCACAGGCTTCTTGTGGTGTACTTAATCAATTAGGAACACAAATTCAATGGTTAAACAGCTATATTACAAGTGATAAGCTTTATTGTGTTTATATAGCGGCAAATAAGGAAATGGTTTATGAACATGCTAAATTAGGCGGGTTTCCAGCTAATTCAGTAAATGAAGTTGTGGGAATAATCGACCCAACTACAGCCGAATAAATTATTAAAATCCAAAGATTAAAAACGAAAGCCAAAATCAGATGATTTTGGCTTTTTGATTCTCAACAAATTTGAAATTTGGAATTTCATTCGTTTATTCCGCAGATTGTCTTTTGTCTGGTCTGATGATCATTCTAAGCGATTGATCTCTTGCAAAATACGCAACCATCCAATTCCAAAAGGTATTTAGTCTATTTCTGTAAGTTATCAAAGAAATCAAGTGAATGAACAACCAAATAACCCAAGCAAAAAATCCATTGAAATGCCATTTCGGACTTGGCAAATCGACAACGGCTTTGGCTCGTCCAATAATTGCCATAGAACCTTTGTCATGGTAAGCAAAAGGTTTCAGCGGTTTCCCGGCAGCCATATTCATGAAATTTTTAGCCAAGTTTATTCCTTGTTGAATTGCTACTTGCGCCACTTGTGGATGTCCGTCAGGGAAATTTTTATCTCCGGCTAAAATTGCCGTGTCACCAATCGCATAGATATTTTCTAAACCGTTTACTTTATTGTATTGGTCAGTTGCCATACGTCGGCCACGGCCGTAACTTTCTTTCGGAATTCCATCAAAAAGTTTTGCAGAAACTCCCGCTGCCCAAATTAAATTTTTGGTCTTGATGGTTTCTCCGTTTTCAAAAAACACTGTGTCATCAACATAATCGGTTACTCGGCTGTTTAATTTTACGACAACGCCAAGATCTGTCAATGCTTTCAAAGTGTCTTTTTGAGACGCTTCACTCATTGGCGAAAGCAATGCGTCTCCTCCATCAACCAAATAAACATTGCTGGCAGAAGTATCTAGTTCTGGATATTCTTTAAGAAGAATACTTTTTCTCATTTCGGCAAACATTCCAGAAACTTCTACTCCAGTTGGTCCTCCCCCCGCGACTACAATGGTCAATAATTTGCGGCGTTTGCGCATTTCTTTGCAAATAGCAGCTTTTTCAAGGTTTTTAAGCAATGTGTTTCGCATTTCGATAGCATCATTTAAGGTTTTCATCGGAATAGCGTTTTTCATTACGTTTTCCATACCAAAATAACTTGTCTCTGCACCAGTGGCAAAAACAAGATAATCGTATGTCAATTCACCATTATTAAGGATTATTTTATTCTCTTCCGGAACGACAGAAATTAATTCGCCTAAACGAAAGTTCAAGTTCTTTTTCCCAGCAAAAAATTTTCTGAAAGGATAACTAATGCTCGAAGGTTCTAAAAAAGCCGTTGCAACCTGATATATAAGCGGTGGAAAAAAGTTGTAATTATTTTTGTCTACAAGGGTTACTTGAATCTGAGGATGGTTTACAAGTTCCTTTGCGAGATTGATTCCCGCAAAGCCTCCTCCTATTATGACTATGTTCATATTATATGTTGTTGTTACGAGGATTATAAAAATAATTCCTCATAAATATACAACTTTAATATGCAATGACAATTGTTGAATTTATTACTTTTTGAATTTTTTAACAGGTTTTTCAACTACATCGATTTTGTTTTGCAGGACATAATTGGCCAGCAATTTTTCAATCAATTCGTCTTTTGTAAGATGATGAAAAACGGTTTTTACTTTTGCTTTTAAATCTGAAGAAATATCGTGATTTGGTTTTGTTTTGAAGATTTGTTTTGCCCACAAAAGCGTATTGTTTTCTTCTAAACTCAAAGCAGATGGTTTTTCGAATTTTGTGAATTTAATTCCTAATTCTTCTTCAAATTCTGGAATTTCTACAACTTCTTCTTCCTGTAAAACAGTCAACGAAAGTCCTTTTGCTCCCGCTCTAGCGGTTCTTCCGCTTCGATGAACATAATTTTCGTAAGTATCAGGCAAATGATAATTTACAACATAAGCGATCTCTTTTACGTCAATTCCTCTTGCCGCTAAATCAGTCGTTACTAAAATATTGATATGTCCTTCACGGAATTGATCCATAATTCGGTCACGTATTCCTTGAGTCAAACTTCCATGAAGTGCTCCTGAAGAAAAACGATTTATAGCCAAATTTTTAGCTAATTTATTGACAGCAGCTTTTGTTTTGCAAAAAATGATACCGCGTTCGCCTTCTCTTGAATTTAAGAAATGCATTAAAACATCCAATTTTTCAATTGGATCAACCACAATATATTGATGATCTATGCCTTGATTTCCAGATGTCTCCATGCTGGCGCTAATTTGAACAACATTTTTATTTAAATAATTCTGAATCAGCTGCTTTATTGTTCCTGGCAAAGTTGCCGAGAATAAAAGTGTACGATGTTTTTTTGGAAGTTCTGCTATAATTTCGTCCAAGCTTTCTTTTAGAATAGAAACCATTTCATCGGCTTCATCTAAAATCAAATATTGCGTCTGAGTTAAATCAACGGCTTTTCTTTGAATCAAATCAATCAAACGGCCCGGAGTTGCTACAATAATTTGAGTAGGTTGTGTAAGGCGTTCAATTTGTGGCTTAATTGGAATTCCACCACAAGTTGCTGCAATTGAAATATTTGGGATATGCTTAGAAAAATCTTCTAGATTTTTAAAAATCTGATGTCCAAGTTCTCTTGTCGGAACTAAAATTACTGCTTGAACTACTGGCAATTCAGTATCCATCAATTGCAATAAAGGCAAGCCAAAAGCGGCCGTTTTTCCTGTTCCGGTTTTTGCTAAACCAACAACATCGTGTTTTTCGGATAAAAGCAACGGAATTGTTCTTTGCTGAATTTCTGTTGGTTCAACAATGCTTAATTCGCCTAAAGCTTTTAAAATTGGCGCTGAAACTCCTAATGCTGAGAATTGTTTAGACATGTTTTTTTATTTTAGATTTTTCACTTTAGATTTTAGATTCTCTCAAATCGTACCAAAGATTTTGTTTCTCTTTTAAATTATTGAACCATTAAGACATTTAGATTTATTTCTAAACATCTTAATGGTTTATTTTATTTAAGTTCTATAAAGGAACTTTATGACTTTTAAACTTTAGACTTTCCGACTAAAATTTATCAATCCGGTTCGTTCATGATTTTTTCACGGTATTTTTTACCGATTAATAAAGTCATGTTCTTTTTGTAATCGTCAACTAGCCATTCACGGTAGTTTTTACTGCACTGGCTCAAACATTTTGCATAGCGTTTAATTCTGCATTCAATATCATCGTCCAGTTCTTTTGCCAATAATTTTGCTTCCTGCAGCGTTTCTGTATTATCAACACACATTGAAGCGTGTTGTTCTAATGATTTGTCCAATACAATTTTCGAACGCAAATTTTGCTTGATTGCTAATTTATGTTCTTCATCAACATCAAAAGTAACATCGGCAGTTTTGCTGAATTTTGCTCTTAATTCAGGCGGCATGCTGTATTTGAAAAACATTTCAATTTCAGTATCATCTCTAAGATTTTCAAGATAAAACTCAGGAGATTTGAAAATGTGTTGCCAGTTTACAGGCTCGCTCCATAATCCAAAACGAGCGGCGTTGTTACCTAAATCAATTACCGTAAATTCATCTTTTCCAGGTAATTTACGAGATCCTCGGCCAATCATTTGGAAATATAATGTCAGTGATTTTGTTGCTCTGTTCAAAATAATAGTTTCAACAGTTGGCTCATCAAACCCAGTTGTCAAGATTCCGACAGAAGTCAAAATCGCATCTGGAGTTTTCTTAAACCAAGCCAAAATATCTTTACGTTCTTCAGAGCTGCTTGTATTGTCAAGGTGTCTAATATCATAACCAGCTTCTCTAAAAGTATCATATACATATAATGATGTATGGATACCGTTATTGAAAATCAAGGTCTTTTTGCCCAAAGAACGTTCTGTATAAGCATGAAGCAATTTTTCCTGCATCATTGTATTAGTATACAAATCGTCAGAAGATTTTACGGTATAATCACCGTTGATACCTACTTTTAAAGATGTCAAACCAACGTCATAACTATAAGTTGTTGCTCTTGCCAAAAATCCTTTGTCAATCAATGAACCAATTGTGTCTCCAACGATAAGTTCGTCGTAACTCTGGTGCATTGGCAATTTTATGTTTGAACTCAAAGGTGTTGCTGTTACTCCTAAAATAAAAGCATTTTTGAATGAGTTTAATAATTTTCGGAATGAATTGTAATGTGCCTCATCAATAATAACCAAACCGATATTGTCCAGATGCAATTTTTCATCATTAATACGGTTTTTCAAAGTCTCAACCATTGCCACAAAGCAAGAATAATCATTTTGATCAGGAAGTTCTTTTACTTTGCTGTTGATTATTTTATTGCTTACGCCAAAACCTTTCAACATTTTTGATGTCTGTTTGCAAAGCTCGATACGGTGTGTTAAAACAACCACTTTTTTGTCATTATTAGATAAATAACGACGTACAATTTCTGAGAATATTACTGTTTTTCCCCCACCAGTAGGCAATTGATATAATAAATGGTGTTTTGGAGGAGCATTGTCTAAACGGTCAAAAATGGCATCAATATCACCTTTTTGGTACGCATAAAGTTCTTTTTTCTCTTCTCTTTCTATTTCTAAAGTGTTTTGAGACATTGTTTATTTTTGGATTTTTGCAAAAATACATCGAAAAAACAGTTATTCATCGTTATTTAACCTAAAATAAATGTTTTTTTTAAATAAAGATTTTTTATGAGAAGTGTATTTAAAGGTCAATTTTGTCCAAAATTGCTTCAAAATCGTATCTGTTTTTCCATTTTTGTTGAACAGTTTCATCATAAATTGCATTAATTCTTGCTTTATAGTCAGACAAAATACTGTTTGAAATTAAAAAATTGATTGCTTGTTCAAATGAATTAAACATACTTTTGTAAAACAATTCTTGCTTGATGAGATTTTGAGACGAATACGTTTGTGCAATTTCAATGTTGTACAACATCAAATCGGCAATAATAAATGAATCAACGCCAAGAGAAATAAAATGTTTGATGATTTTTTGAGCGACAGAACGGCGCATTTTTGCCTTCGGTCGCCATCTCGCTCCAGGTTTTTTTATTGGAAAATATTCGTGTGAGATTTTAACTTTCGATTCCTGCAAAAGCTTGTCTTCTTTCGGATTAAAAACAAAATCATAATAAACTTTTACGGGACTGAATTTTTCGTACAGCTCAATCAATTGTTCTTCGAGTTGTTCTTTGGTCAATTCGGCTAAATATTTTTTTAAATCGCGTTTGCTCATTATCAAAGTTTAAGAGTGTAAAAATAAATTACTTTTCTGACACATAACTTAAAAACCAATCCTAATACTTAATTTTGTCATCATAAATTCAAAAAATACATTTATATGCTCAAGATTTTTAAAGTTACTGCTATTTTAGAAGGAATTTCTTATCTGGTATTATTTGCCAATATGCTTTTTATAAAAACCAGTAATCCCGAACTTTATCATACTTTATTGCGTCCGTTAGGAATGACACATGGCGTTTTATTCATTGGCTATATTGTTCTTGCTTTTTTATTGAAAAAATCAATGAACTGGGATTTAAAAACATTCGGGATCATTTTGGTTGCTTCCTTGATTCCATTTGGGACATTTTATATAGAAAAAAAATATCTAGAGAATAATGCATAAGCTTTTGGATAAAATATTCAATTTTTTATATCCGATTTTCAGAGATTGGGGAATGAGCCGTAATGTGGCGTCATATACCAGTCTTATTTTTAATATTGCCATTTTGGTGGCATTGGCGTACATTATCTATTACGCTGCAAAATTTGTTTTGGTTACGCTTACTGCCATTTTCGCGCAGCGCACAAAAACTAAATTTGATGATTATTTAATTCAGAATAAAACAACAAGATATACGGCCTATTTGATTCCGTTTTTCTTTATTTACAAAGCTGTTCCTGTAATTTTGGACAAATACGAATATTGGGAATCCATGTTCGGGAAAATTGTAGGGATTTATATTGTATTGCTAGGATTGTGGATTGTAAGAACCGTTTTTAATTCGCTACGCGACTATCTAAAACAAAAACCAGAATATAGCGATAAACCTATCGACAGTTTCGTTCAAGTTATCATGATTGTGCTTTGGATTTTTGGAGTTGCCATGATTATTTCGACTTTATTCGGAATAAAAAAGGGCGAATTGCTAACAATTCTAGGAACGCTCTCGGCAATTATTATTTTAATTTTCAGAGATACTATTCTTGGATTTGTTTCAAGTGTTCAGGTTGCTATTAACGATATGGTTCGCATTGGTGACTGGATTACAATGGATAAATTTGGTGCCGATGGTGACGTAATCGAAATCAATTTAACGACTGTAAAAGTTCGGAATTTTGATAATACGATTACCACGATTCCAACTTATGCCTTAAGTTCTGATTCTTTCCAGAATTGGCGCGGCATGCAGAAATCTGCCGGACGCCGAATTAAAAGGCACGTTTTGATCAAAAGCAGTACCATCCGATTTTTAAATGATGAAGATTTGGATCAAATGCGAAAAGTACAGCTGATTTCATCTTATATAGATTCAAGACAAGCTGAAATTGAAAAATACAACGATCTTAGAGGAGTTGATAAAACACTAGCTCTTAACGGCCGCAATATGACCAATTTAGGCTTGTTCAGAAAATATATTATGCAGTATCTTGTAACGCATCCTGGATTGAACAAAGATATGCATATTATGTGCCGTCAACTGCAATCAACGGCGCATGGAGTTCCGTTAGAAATTTATGCATTTTCGAGCGATAAACGTTGGGCAAATTACGAATACATAATGGCCGATATTTTTGATCATGTTATGGCTTCTGTAGAATATTTTGATCTTGAAATATTTGAACTTCCTTCAAAGATTGGAAGTTTAGAATAAGTTTTTTTGTTTCAAGTTTCAAGTTTCAAGTTTTAGGTTTGTGGTGGTTTTATCGCAAAGTACAGTAAGGTTTACGCAAGGTTCGCAAAGTTTTTTACATAGAGCTTTGCGAACTTTGCGTTTTTATTTAGTTAATTATAGGAAAAAACCTTGCGTTCTTTGCGGTTAAGCCAGCAACTTGAAACTTGAAACTTGAAACCTGAAACTTGAAACCTGAAACTTGAAACCTGAAACCTGAAACTTGAAACTTGAAACAAAAAACTATTTCTTAATCTCCTCAAAAACAAATGTTGGATCATTATAATTTAAAGTTCCTTGAATAAAGCACGGAAGATTCATATATGTTCCGATTACTCCATTTCCTAAAATTAGCTTTTTATCTTTTTTGAGTAATGCTAAAGGAATTCTTTTCCAGCTTCCTCCATTTGAAATAAAATGATAATCACCTCTCAAGGTGTCTCCTTTAATATCTCCTCTTACATCGCCGGAGTCTTTTCCAATTTGATGGTATAGGATTTCATAACGTCCAAAAAAGCGTTTGTCATTGATGTTAAGCTTCAATACAGCAGTATCCTTTTGATGAATGGCACGATACGTAAATTCTTGATACTCTTCTTTGTTTTCTTTAGAATTGCAAGAAATAATCAAAGTCAAAACCAATAAAAGAAAAATGAGAGATGTTTTGGGCATAATAAAATTGTTAGTTTTTTTGTTCGTTATAAAACAAAAATAGAATTTTTTGTATTTGATTTTTTCCTAAATTTAAAGAAAAAACATGGAAGACAGAGATAATTTTTTGAGAGAATTCAGAGGTGAAACTTTAGGAACCGTTAGCGCTCAGTCTTCAGCAGATGAGTTGTTCCAAAATCAAACCATCAGACCGATTTTAAAACTGCAGAATGATTTGTTTATTGCCGTTTTCATAAATTACGTTAACAAGAACAAAGCCGACTTCTACTCCTACTCGGTTGAAAAGAAACTTCAGACTATCGAAAACTCCATTCAAAAGGATATCAAGTTCCGAAATTCTTTAAAAGGAATTGTCATTGCGCTTTTTACGCTTGAGGAATATGAAACTTATATTCAAAATTCGTCAAGTTTAAATAAACGCATGATGAATTTATTGATTGACCGATTAAAAAATCAAGTGCAGTTGTTTGAAATGGAAGCTGATTCTAAGTAAGATTTTAAATGGAAATAGAAATTATAGAGGATAATAAACAAAGCTTATTTGTTTATAAAAATGGAGAATTGTTATTTTATTCTATTATAAAATTTAATTTTCTCAGAAAGGACATAATCAAAATCTTTGATTCAAATGACGAACTGGTTTTAGAACTTAAAAGTTATGAAACACCATTTAGTTCGGCTAAGTTTGAAATTTTGTTTCAGAATAGAGACAAAACAAAAGATATAAATGAAATTACTAAAGTTTATCTAACATTTGATCAGAACCAAACGATCAGAAGAATTGGAGAGAATCATTTCTCATTTAACTTAAAAAGCTCTTATTTTAGTAATAAAATTAAATTAGCAGATATAAAATTAAAATTTTGGACTACTACTCAAAAAATGTCTTTAAATCTAAAACCTGAATATGAAGAGTTTTTGAACTCGATAATATTTCACGTTTTATCAACTAGAACCGGATATAATTCTAATTCAGTATGATAATTTTACTTATAAAGAAAATCCATGTTTAACCAATTCCGAAATAAGTTTCCTTTTACAGATGAAAAGTGGAACGAATATATTAATTGTTTCAATCGAATTGAAGTTCCAGCCAAAACTGTTCTTTTAGAAGAAGGCGAAATTTCGAAAAAGCTTTTTATAATTGAAAAAGGCTGTATTAGAGTTTGGTTTAACAATAACGGAAAAGATTTGACTTCACAGTTTTTTTTCGAAAATCAAAGTGTGGCTTCTATTGAAAGTTTCATGAAACAATTTCCGAGTCCGGTTGTGGTTGAAACTATTGAACCTTCTGTTTTATGGTGGATCAGCAAAAAAGATGTCGATAAAATTTTAGAAGAAATTAAAGAAATTCCCGAATTAAGAGATCGCTTAATCAATATGCTTTTTCAAAGAACATTTGATTATATGAAACACTTTTTTTCTTTTATAAAAGACTCCCCTACTCAGCGTTATCTTGATTTAATTAAAGAAAAACCTCAAATTGTGCAACGTGTTCCGCAGCATTATATAGCATCTTATCTTGGCGTAAGCACGGTTCATTTAAGCCGAATTAAAAGCAAATTAGTGAATAAAAAAGACTAAAATCTTATTTGATAACAAATGTTATCGTCTACCGAAAATCAAGTTCAGAACTTTGCCTCATAAAATTTAATATTATGAAAGCAGCAGTGATTTATACAAAAGGCGAAATGCCTAAATATGCAGAATTTGCAGAACCAATTGTTCAAAACGAAAATCAGATTTTAATTTCAGTAAAAGCCGTTGGGATTACAAATCTGGATAAAGGAAAAGCGTCCGGCAAGCATTATTCTTCAGAAAATATCGAAAACGGCTTTGTAATTGGAAGTGATTGCGTTGGTTTACTCGAAAACGGAACTAGAGTTTATGCCCGTGGCATATCTGGAACAATTGCAGAAAAAGCGATTATTGATAAAAACATATTTGTACCGCTTCCTGATGGAATTAGCGATGCAGTTGCGGCGTCGTTGCCAAATGCAGTTGCAGGCTCAGCAATGGCTTTGCGATTTCGTGCTAATGTCAAAGCTGGAGATACTGTTTTGATCAACGGAGCAACTGGATTTACTGGCCAAATGGCAATTCAGATTGCTAAGCATTATGGAGCAAAAAAGATAATCGTTACCGGGAGAAACGAAAAAATGCTTCAAAATCTAAAAGAATTAGGTGCTGATAAAATAATTTCATTAAAACAAAACGACGATGCTTTTATTTCTCAATTAACAGAAATTCATGAAAATTCACCAATTGATATTGTTTTAGATTATTTGTGGGGGCATCCTGCTGAGTTGATTCTTTCAGTCTTAAAAGGAAACGGATCATTTACCAATAAAATACGATATGTAACCATTGGCGGAATGGCTGGCGATAGCATTCAATTGTCGTCAGGAATTTTGAGAAGCGTAGATCTTCAATTATCAGGTTCTGGTTTAGGAAGCTGGTCAAAAGATGAAGTGAAATTGTTGTTTTCAGAAATACTTCCGGAAATGTTTCTTTTGACAGCTCAAAATAAATTGAAAGTAAATATTGAAACAGGAAATCTCGCTGATATTGAAGGAATGTGGAATGCTGAAGTTACTGATGGTAAAAGATTAGTAGTTATTATTTAAAATTGTATTAAACATGTTTTAATTTTCAGAAAGCATTAATTCTTCGGATGAACGATGTTTTGATAAATAATCAATTATCACAAAGTTTGTCATTTCGAGGAACGAGAAATCTCCACGAGTAGCTCCATACAGAATTTCGCCAATCTTTGGAGGGTTACTTGCGAAGATTTCTCGTTCCTCGAAATGACAAGATTGGTTTTAAACATAAAAAAGGTTTGGTAAAAATGATTGCCAAACCTTTTTCAATTCAAAGCTTCAGAATTTTAATTTTCTGAAAGCATTAATTCCTTAATATACTTTACAGGAGCGCTTCCAAAACTCAAGAATTTCTCATGAAATTTTTTCAAATTGAATTTATCCCCTTCTTGTTTTTTAAGCTCTTCTCTTAAATTGTAGATTTCAGTATAACCCGTAAAATAAGAACATAATTGTACTTGAGATAAAGTTACACGTTTCCACTTCCCTTCCGCTTCTGCTTGTTGCTGAAAAGCCTCTCTTGTCAATAAGCGCATTGCCTCTTCTTTAGACATATCTTTAGTATGAACACTATTGTCTAAAATGGTATTGCAAGTCGTTCTTAAATTCCACTTGTAATACATCAACCACATTTCATCCGAGTTTTTATAACCACTTTCCAGCATCATTTTTTCGGCATAAACTGCCCAGCCTTCAACCATTGCGCCATTTCCTAAAATAGATTTAATAATGCTTGGCGATTGATTGCTGTAAACCAATTGTGTATAATGCCCCGGAATTGCTTCGTGAATGTTTAAAATTTGAAGAATATAATCGTTGTATTCACGCAAATAGCTTTCAGCATTTTCAGCAGTCCAGCCAGACATGCTTCCTACATTGTAATACGTATTTGCATTTTTATCATAAGGTCCAGGAGCAGAAATAGAAGCACCTGCAACACCAGCCATATATGCTGGCTCTTTGCGTACAACTAATGGTTTGGACGGATCTATATACAATAAATCTTTCGCTTTTACATACGCAGTAAGCTCCGGAATTTGCTTTTCAATCTCCGATTGGAATTTTTCTGGCGTCGTGTGATGTAGTGAGATTCTGTCAATAACCTGTTTTATTAAATCTAATTTATCTTCAGGTTTTGGAGCATTTCCATTGTATTTTTTCCAAAGTTTATCTGCTAAAAGAAACATTTTATCATGAAGATCATTCTTGTGGTCTACAGCAATTTTGTAGATTTCATCAGCTGAATAGCTGGATTGGATATCAACATTGAATTTTTTAGCATATAAATCAGGTCCCAATCTAAAAGAGCGCGGTGTTTTATTTGGCAGGTTCTTCAGCCATTCTGCATAATCTTTAATTGCTTTTACAGCAACTTTTGCTTTTTCCTGAATTTCTTTCTTTTCCGTTTCGCTAAGTTTACTTTTGTTTAATGCAGTATTTAAATCGTCTTCAAAAACAGTCACCCCGCCAATGTTTTGAGAAATTGCAAGATCAGTATGTTCAATAGTCGGATTTTTAATATTCCTTTTCGCTGCTTCATAATAAGCAGGAATATTTTTCATTTTGCTTTTAAAAGCACGAAGACGAATTTCCAAAGAGTCATAATTTCCGTTCAAAATTTCTGCAAAAACGCCACAAACATTATATTCAGCAGGATTCCATTCTGATGATTTTAATTCGTTGACACTGAAAATTGTTGCTTCCAATTGGTTTTTAATCATTTGAAAGTCGGTTTTATTATTATCTGAAAGACTTTCAATGTCGTAATGCTTTAAAGAATCTAATTGAGCATTGGCAAAATCAAGTTCAGCTTTTTTCGCGTCCTCGTTTGGAACAACTAAAACGCTGTCTAATTTGTGATATCCTACTCCAGAAGCCCAGTTTGGATATGTTTTCCATAAATCATTAACAAAATGGTCTTTATACTTCTCAAATTTTTGATTTAAAGCTTTGTCGACAGTTGTTTTGCTGCTTTTATTGCATGAAACAAGCAATGAAATAGCGATAACAGGAATAAACAGTTTTTTCATAGTTTGGGTTTAAGTTGGTTTTAAAGATAGAAAAAATGTTCTTTCTTCAAAACAGTATGCCTTTTTTGATTAATATTTCAATAAACCCAGTAATGTTTCCTCGAAACGATCTTTTGCTAAAAATTGATCTTCTAGCGCTTTTGTAAACGGAATAGGAGAATCTAAACTAGCAACTCTCTTTACTGGCCCATCCAAAAATTCAAAACAGTTTTCCATAATTAAAGACGAAATGTCGCTTGCGATTCCACCAAACATGGTGTCTTCCTGATAAATAATGGCTTTACCTGTTTTTTTTACTGATGCAAAAATCGTTTCAGTGTCTAAAGGTTGTAAAGTTCTTAAATCAATTAAATCAGCGTCGATTTGTGGATTTTTTTCTAAAGTATCTAAAGCCCAATGAACTGTTGCTCCAAAAGCAATAATAGTTACTGAATTTCCTTCTTTTATCAAAGAGGCTTTTCCTAAAGGAAGCGTGTAATAATCGGTTGGAACGTCTTGATAAATACTTCTGTACAACTGTTTGTGCTCAAAAAACAAAACCGGATTTGGATCATTTATAGAAGTGTTAAGCAACCCTTTGGCATCATAAGGGAATGCCGGATAAACAACTTTTAGGCCCGGAGTTTTTGTAAACCAGGCTTCGTTTGTTTGCGAATGAAAAGGTCCTGCCTGAGTACCTCCGCCACAAGGCATACGAACCACAACATCGGCATTTTCTCCCCAACGATAATGAGATTTAGCTAATAAATTCACAATCGGATTGAAGCCAGTTGAAACGAAATCAGCAAATTGCATTTCTACAATCGCTTTATATCCGTTGATTGACAATCCCATTCCCGTTGAAACTACAGCACTTTCACAAATAGGCGTATTTCGGATTCTATCTTTTCCAAAAGCATCAACAAAGCCATCAGTAATTTTAAAAGCTCCTCCATATTCAGCAATATCTTGCCCCATAATAACCAAGTTTTTATTGCGCCACATAGATTGTTCCAAGCTATTTCGAATAGCATCAATAAAACGAATATTTTTTGATTCTGAATTATGACTATATTCTTCGTATTCAAATGGTTTGTAAACATCATTTAATTCTCCACTATAAGTAGGGATAATCTCTGGTTCAGCATTTGCAATAGCTAAATTTTCATCGATTTCTTGCTTGATTTCATTGTGAAGCTGTTCATCAAATTCAGCTGTCAAAACTCCCGTTTCGGTCAAATATTTTCTATAATTTGTTACAGGATCTTTAGCGGCCCATTCATCCATTAATTCTTGCGGAACGTATTTGGTACCACTCGCCTCTTCATGCCCTCGCATTCTGAAGGTTTTGAATTCCAATAATACAGGATGCGGATCCTCCTGCATTTCTTTCTTTAATTGCGAAAGTTTGTTGTAAACTTCTAATATATTATTTCCATCAATAATATGGCTTTCAATACCATAACCAATGCCTTTGTCAGCAAGATTTTCGCATAAATATTGTTCATTTGTAGGTGTTGAAAGTCCATAGCCGTTGTTTTCAATGACAAACATTACAGGTAATTCCCAAACTGCGGCAATATTTAAAGCTTCATGAAAATCGCCCTCGCTTGTTGCCCCTTCTCCTGTAAAAACAGCCGTTACTTTGTTGTTTTTCTGAAGTTTGTCGGCTAATGCAATTCCGTCAGCTATACCTAATTGTGGCCCGAGATGCGATATCATCCCTATTATTTTATATTCCTGTGTTCCAAAGTGAAAACTGCGATCTCTACCTTTTGTAAAACCATTTGCTTTTCCTTGCCATTGTGAGAACAAGCGGTGAAGTGGAATATTTCGCGTTGTAAAAACACCAAGGTTTCTATGCATTGGCAATACATACTCGGAATCATCCAAAACTGATGTAACTCCAACAGCAATAGCTTCTTGGCCAATTCCAGAAAACCATTTTGACACTTTGCCCTGGCGTATAAGGATCAGCATTTTCTCTTCGATTAATCGAGGTTTGAGGATTTTTTTATATAAATCTAATAATTGAGCGTCAGTTAGGTCTTGTCTGTTAAAGATCATTTGGTTTGTGTTTTTTTAGTGTTTCAAATATAAAAAAATATAACAATTCTATTTGTTTTTGTTATAAAATTTTAATTTTTGTATAACTTTTAAAATTCAATTCTAAAATATTCTCTACCTTTGTTTCTGAAAGGTTTTTCGAGACCTTTCATCTTTAAATAAAAAATGTAAAGTATGCAAAACATTCCTAGTGTAGACTTACGTGATTTCCTTTCGGACGACCCGAAACGTAAACAAAAATTTGTAAATGAAATCGGCAGTGCATTTGAAAACATTGGCTTCGTAGCCTTAAAAGGTCATTTCTTAGATGACCAATTGGTAGACGAGCTTTATAGCGAAATTAGAAAATTTTTCGCTTTGCCAATAGAAACTAAGCATAATTATGAAATTCCTGGTATTGGCGGACAAAGAGGTTATGTATCTTTTGGAAAAGAGCATGCTAAAGGACGCAAAGAAGGAGATTTAAAAGAATTTTGGCATTTTGGACAATACGTTGACAAAGATTCAAGATGGGCATCAGAATACCCAGACAATGTCGAAGTAAAAGAATTACCGCGTTTTAACGAAGTTGGTAAAGAAGCCTACCAAATGCTTGAAAAAACTGGTGTTTATGTACTTAGAGCTTTGGCTTTGCACCTTGGTTTAGATGAGTTTTATTTTGATCAATATGCAAAAGAAGGAAACTCTATTTTAAGACCTATCCACTACCCTCCAATTACTTCTGAGCCAGAAAATGCAATTCGTGCAGCAGCTCATGGTGATATCAATTTGATTACACTTTTGATGGGAGCGCAAGGAAAAGGATTACAAGTTCAAAATCATGACGGCGAATGGATTGATGCTATTGCAGCTGATGATGAATTAGTGATCAATGTTGGAGACATGTTGTCTAGACATACTAACAATAAATTAAAATCGACGATTCACCAAGTAGTAAATCCTCCGAGAGAATTATGGGGAACTTCTCGTTATTCTGTTCCATTTTTTATGCACCCAGTAAGCGATATGCGACTGGATTGTTTAGAAAACTGTATTGATGCTGAAAATCCTAAGAAATTTGAAGATATTACAGCTGGAGATTACTTATACGAACGTTTAGTAGATTTAGGTTTAATCAAAAAGTAAAAACTTAAATAGATTTCAATATTAAAATTCCAAATTCCAAGCTTTATTGGAGTTTGGAATTTAATTTTTAAATACTTTTATAGTTGGAATTTATTTTTTAGAATAAAAAATTATGGACTTTAAAGATCAATTAAAAAACTTATTTCCTGATCACGTTGAATCAAATGAACCTGAAGAAATTCAGGCCGAAGAGCATGTGTTATATGTTCAAAAAGAACCTATGATTTGTAAATTTGAAAAACGAAAAGGAAAAGCAACCACAATTATTGAAGGTTACGAAGGTTCGGATGAAGATTTTAAAATCTTAGCCAAAGAAATCAAAACAAAATTAAGCGTTGGCGGAACTTTTAAAGACGATTCAATCATTATTCAAGGTGATTATCGCGACAAAATCATGGCTATTTTAAAAGAAAAAGGATTTAAAACAAAACGTGTAGGAGGCTAAAAGCTTCACATTTAACGTTTCAGGTTTCAAGTTATATGAATCTGAAACAAAACCTTAACACCTTAGCATCTCAGAACCTTAGTACCTTATAAAAAAATGATCCAATCATCAGAATTAATACTTAACCCAGACGGAAGTGTTTATCACCTAAACCTTCGTCCTGAGCATATCGCACACGATATAATTTTTGTTGGAGATCAAAACCGAGTAGAAAAAATTACTCAGTTTTTTGAAAAAATCGAATTTTCAACGCAAAAAAGAGAGTTTAAGACCCAAACCGGAATTTACAACGGAAAGCGCATTTCCGTTATTTCAACTGGAATTGGCCCGGACAACATCGATATTGTATTGAATGAATTAGATGCTTTAGTAAACATCGATTTAAAAACACGAACACCAAAAGAAAAACTAACTTCTTTAAATATAATCAGAATTGGAACTTCAGGCTCTCTGCAGGAAGATATTCCTGTTGACAGCTTCGTAATGTCAAAATTCGGACTTGGATTAGATAATATGCTTCGCTCTTATTTAATTGATGATGTTTCAAATGCTGCCATTGAAGACGCATTTATCACACATACCAATTGGGACATCCGAAAAGGAAAACCTTATGCAATTTCATGTTCTGAAAAATTAGAGAAATTCATTGAATCGGATCGAATTTTTAAAGGAATTACTGCAACTGCCGGCGGTTTTTACGGGCCTCAAGGACGTGTTTTGCGTTTGAATATCCAAGATGAAGAATTAAACAACAAAATGGAAAATTTCGATTTTGACGGAACAAAAATCACTAATTTAGAAATGGAAACTGCTGCTATTTATGGCCTTTCTGCACTTTTAGGACATAATGCGTTATCATTAAATGCAATTATTGCGAATCGTGCATCTGGAACTTTCAGTGAAGACCCTTATAAAGCTGTCGATGAACTTATTGCTTACACCCTTAACAAACTTGCCGAAAAATAATTAGATAATTTGTCAATGAGATAATTTGATAATTATTATTATAAAAAATTGAAGAATAATTGTTTTAATCAATTCAAAAAGTAAATAATTCATGGAAGACGTTATTCTTAAATTTGAAAAACTATTAAAGGAAAATGTAAACTATTTTCCCGAAATTAGTCCAAATATTTTAGAAGAAAGAAAACCTGGAAAATGGTCAAAAAAAGAGATTTTAGGACATTTAGCAGATTCGGCAGTTCATAATTTGGTGCGGTTTACAGAAATCAATTATACAGAGAAGCCATATAAGCATAGGCCTTATAATCAAATAGATTTAGTAAATTTAAATCAGTATCAAGAAATGGATATTGACGAGTTGACGCAATTGTGGTTTGTACTGAACAATCAAATTGCCAGGATTATGAAATTTGTTACTGAGGAAGCTTTGAATTATAAAATTGTTTTAAGTGATGAGTCTGTTATCGATTTAAGGTTTCTTATGACAGATTATGTAGAACATCTAGAACATCATATCAATCAGATAAAATCCTAAAAGTTTATGTTTTTAAGAGTTGCTCGACACACCGATGATTTAAAAAAAATTGAAGATTTTTATGTAAATGTTCTTGGTTTTGAACTTCTAGGAGAATTTCAAAATCATAATAACTACAATGGAATTTTCATTGGAAAATCAGGTTTAGACTGGCATTTTGAATTTACGCAGTCAACAACAAAGGCGAAACATATTTTTGACGATGATGATGTAATTGTCCTTTATCCAAAATCAATTGTAGACTATAACGAATTAATTCACAAGTTCGAAAGTTTAAATGTCTCAACTATAACTGCAGCTAATCCATTTTGGAATGTAAACGGAAAAATGATCCAAGATCCAGATGGCTATAGAATTGTTATATCACCATTAAAAGCTGAAATAAGCGAAATTGAATAGAAAATTAGATAATTTATAGGCTCAACCGAGATTCTATATTTTTTAGAAATTTTAGATTAAAGAATGACAGAAACACACAAAAAAATACTTTTTAAATACTATAGCGATTATTTACAAGACAATGTTTTAGAAACTATGTGGGCTGAAATTATTGATTTAGAAAAAGGTCTTTTTAAATTGGATAACATTCCGTTTTTTGGGCCGCTTATCGCAACTGACGATTTGTTTTACGCTGAATTTGATGAAAAGGAAAATCGTTTTGTTTATAAAGAAACGATTGAAAACTCAGGAAATTCGATTGTGCAGGTCTTGATTTTGGAAAAAGGATTTGATAAAGAAATTATAAGAGAAAAACTTAAAGCAATTAATTGCCAATCAGAAGGTTTAAATGAAACCTTATTTGCTGTTGAAATCGTAAGAGATGTTGATTACTCATTAGTGCGAAGCATTTTGAATGAATATGAAGCCGAAGAAATCATTGAATATGCTGAACCTTGTCTTTCAGACAAACACCGAGCAGATTTATTAAAAAACTAAACAAACAAACAAACAAACAAACTTAAGAATACGCATACCAAACTTAACTTAAACTTAAAACTGTAATGAAAACCGTAAACATTGTGGGTGTTCCCGAACACTTCAATTTGCCATGGCATTTATGCATTGAAAATGGCGAATTTGAAGCTGAAAGTATTGATTTGCAATGGAAAGATATTCCTGAAGGAACGGGCAAAATGTGTCAGATGCTACGTGATGGAGAAGCTGATATTGCCGTTATTTTGACGGAAGGAATAGTCAAAGATATTTTGGCAGGAAATCCAAGCAAAATTGTTCAGATTTATGTGCAATCTCCTTTGATTTGGGGAATTCACGTTGCAGCTAAATCCGATTTTCAGACTGTAAAAGATTTGGAAAACAAAAAAGTAGCCATTTCGAGAATTGGCTCTGGTTCACAGTTAATGGCATATGTCAATGCTGCTGAACAAGGTTGGGAACAAGACGAATTGAAATTTGAAATCATAAATACAATTGATGGCGCTGTCGAAGCATTGACAAATGGAACTGCAGATTATTTTATGTGGGAGCGTTTTATGACAAAACCTCTTGTTGATAAAGGAATTTTCAGGAGAATTGGTGACTGCCCTACTCCTTGGCCTTCTTTTGTAATTGCCGCGCGAGATGAATTTTTGAAAAAAAATCCAAAAGCAATGGAAAAAATTCTTGAAATCATTAATAAAACCACGCAAGATTTTGCGCAAATTCCTAATATAGACAAAACATTAGCTCAGCTTTTTAATCAAAAAAAAGAAGACATTCGAGAGTGGCTTAAACTTACACAATGGTCTCAAAAGCATTTGAGCGAAAAAGCTTTTACCAAAATTCAAAATCAATTATTTGATCTGGGAATTATTGATAAAAAAAGTACTTTTGTTGAAACGGTAAAAGCGCTGTAAAAACTGCTTTGAATTTTTATGATGAAATTCCCTAAAATCGACTTTCCGCAATTGAAATCTAAATTACAGGTGAAATCACCTTATGATAGGATTATTATTTCGTTGTTGAGTCTTTTAATCACAATTCCGATTTTCATCATTCTGCATCAAAATCTTCGCGATTTAAATTGGGCTTTCAATTTAGATCGCGTCTTTATTTTTTTATTTGTTTTTGCAGCAATATTCTTTTTGTTGATGTTGCTGCGAACCATAATTATTTTATGTGTTGCAGTTTATCTGCTGGTTTTGTTTTATGGTTCAGTCATTGGGAATTATGGTTTCAGTGAAATTTCAGAGGACTATAACTCAATGATCTATACCATGTCAGATAATCCTTTTCCGCAAGATATTATTGTAGCAAAATTGCTTCCTTTT
The DNA here is from genome assembly GCF_000425445.1 of Flavobacterium denitrificans DSM 15936. Lineage (GTDB taxonomy): Bacteria > Bacteroidota > Bacteroidia > Flavobacteriales > Flavobacteriaceae > Flavobacterium > Flavobacterium denitrificans. Next base: position 1,073,752 of record NZ_KE384377.1, read on the forward strand.
CCAAATAAATCTAAAATTATTAATGCGATAGAATATCAAAACCCAAAAGTTCGAAATTTTGCTATCATGGCAACGACGAAGCATTTTAAAGGAATCAAAGGATATTCAGATTATCGTACGACAATTCAATGTTTTGCTGTTTTTAAAGAAATCAACAGCCGATGGAACTATGTAAACGATCCAAAAGAAGGCGATTATATTGCAACGGCGAGCGAATCTTTAGAATATTTCTCAGGTGATTGCGATGATCACTCTATTTTAATGGCGGCGGCGATCAGATCCATTGGAGGAACTCCAAGGCTTATTCATACCAAAGGGCACATCTACCCTGAAATTTTAATTGGCTCTTTGATTGATCTAGAAAAAGTCAATTTTTTGATAAAAAATGTACTTTTTTCCAAAGAAAGTTATGGCAAAAAAATACATTACCACATTGATGAACGTGGACAAGTGTGGATGAATTTAGATTATACCGCGACATATCCTGGCGGGCCTTTTTTATATGAAGAGATTCTTGGCGAACTTACATTGAATTAAACTTAGCGTTTTTTAGACCTTTGGTTAAATGAAAAATTAATAAAACGCTACTTGTTAAAATGTGAATTCCTAATAAATTCAAGGCTTTTCATTCGAATCTAAATATTTGATTACAAAAGCTTTAAATATTATTTTTTTTTGTAACTTTTCCTGTCTAATTTTTAATCGCAGAATTATGAAAAAATCTAAATTATTTATCTTCGGAATTTTATTATCAGCAGTATTAATTATTTCGTGCAACAAAGCAAAAAGAAATGAATTAGTGAATTCTTGGAAAATTACATCAATTGAATCTAAAAAAGGACCTATTTCTGATTCAATTAAACATGTAATTTTAACAGAAGGCAATTTAACATTCACTGAAGACGGACATGTAACAGGATATTTGCAACAACCTATTACTGATGGTACCTATGCTTTAACAAAAAAAGGAACAAGTTTAGTGATTAAAGATGAAACAGGCACTCCATATCCTTGTACAAGCACCATAACAAAGGATCAACTTATAATAGAGGGAGAAGATTATAAATTTACGCTTAAAAAGATTTAAGCTTCTTTGCTCATAATAAACAATAAACCATATAAAAAATCAAAACTCCTAAATGATCTCAAACTTTAGGAGTTTTTTATTTATCGGCACTTAGTTTTAAACCCTATAAAGTTAGCTGTATGAGTATAAAAAATAAAATCCTAATCGTTTTTGCTTTTTTAAGCACAATAATTTCTAATGACAAAACTTTAGCTTGTACAAGAATTGTTTATCAAGGCCCGAATGGCACTATCCTTACTGCACGCTCTATGGACTGGAGAGGTGAAATTCCTGCTAATTTATGGGTTTTTCCGAGAGGAATAGATAGATTTGGCGAAGCGGGAAATAATTCGGTTAAATGGAAATCCAAGTACGGAAGCGTTGTAACAAGTTCATGGGATATTGCTTCTTCTGATGGAATGAATGAAAAGGGTTTGGTTGGAAATTTGCTTTGGTTGGCTGAATCTACTTATCCACAATTCGAAAAGAACAGCAAAACAAAAGGATTGGCTGTTTCACTCTGGCTTCAATATGTACTTGATAATTTTTCGACAGTATCAGAAGCTGTAACTGCTCTAGGAAAAAATGATTTTGTGGTAACATCATCACATATTCCGGAAACGGATATTTTTGCGACTGTACATTTATCGATTTCTGATGCGTCTGGAGATAATGCCATTTTTGAATACATAAACGGAAAACTGATGATTCATCATGACAGAGCTTATGTTGCCATGACAAACTCCCCTATTTTTGATGAACAATTAGCAATAAATACCTATTGGAAAAGCATTCCAGGAACGGTTATGCTGCCGGGAACCAACAGGGCCGCAGACCGATTTGTAAGAGCGCATTATTATATTGATGCGATTCCGAAAACGGATAATATAAGAACGGCATTGGCTAGTGTTTTTGGCGTAATTAGAAATTGTTCGGTTCCACTTGGAATTTCTTCACCAACTGAGCCCAATATATCATCGACACGATGGAGAACTGTTGCAGATCAAAAAAATCTGGTTTATTATTTTGATAATGTTTTAAATCCGAACGTGGTTTGGGTTGAATTCAGCAAGTTAGATTTTAGCGAAAAAGCTAAAGTTAGAAAACTGAGTTTGGCTAATAAATGAAAATTATTCTGGAGAATCTTCAATGAATTTTCAAGCTATGGCGCCATTTAAGTTTGCTGGTTTAGATTAAAATTAAAAATCCTCAGAATTTGAAAATTTAAACTCTGAGGATTTTTTTATTTTGAAAATCTTATCTTTTTTAAGATAAACCACGTGTCAGCCAGCCTTTTTTATTTGCAGTTGCAATTGCATAAGGTGTAATCCAAAACAAACTGAAAGTATAAAATATGCTGTATGAATAAGCCCAGAATGCATCAGCAAAACTATATCTTTTTGCATAAAACAATACTGAGAATGTTGATACAATCAAAATGCTTAAAAGTGTTGAACTAAAAAACAATACCGGATGAACCGCAATAAAAAAGAGCATAAATAATAAAAAAGGATATGCCATAATTATTTTTAAGGACTGATTTGTAAACAAAAGTCTGGCACCGAATTTAGATTCTTTTCTAAAATCTTTAAAAACGTACTTTGCCATCATAATGTTTTCGCGAACATTGCTTCTTCCCCATCTAATAAACATTTTGTACAAACCTTTATATTCTTCTGGAACGTTTGTCAATACGAGTGCATTTCTTTGGAACAAAACATGCAGACCTTGTTTTAAAATCATATTTGTCATTGCTCGATCTTCACCAATGTCTGATGGTTGTCCCATAAATGTCTGATTTATCCATTCTGGAAGACATTCAAATACAGCATCTCTTCTGTACGCCGCTGCAGCGCCAGGAGTACATAAAACAGATCCTAACATACTTTCCGCAGAACGCATAAATTCAAAACTCATTACAAAACTAACGTTCAGCATTTTTGGCAATAAAGCTTTTTTATTGTTCAAAACATGAACATTTCCTGCTACTGCACCACATTTTTCATCAACTACAAACGGACTTACAAGATTTCTTAAAGTATCTTTTTTGACAATCGAATCACTATCAACAGTTACAAAAACTTCTCCTGTTCCAAGTTCAAATCCGCGATATAAGGCGTGACGTTTTCCTTTGTTTTCAGGTTGTTGATAGATTTCAAGACGATCTCCAAGTTTTATTTTTGCCTGTTGCATCCAGTACCAAGTATCATCTTTGCTTCCATCATCAATAGCTAATAATTGCAGTTTTTGTGATGGAAAATCGCTTTCTGCAAGGCTCATCAACGTATGCCACACTAATTTTCCTTCGTTATACGCTGGAACAATTACCGTACAAGTTGGCAATAAATCATCTGAAACAGATTCAATTGGCTTGTATCTGAAATATAAATACAGATTATATAAAAACGAACCAGTTTGGAAAAAGAATAAAGCTGCTGTTAGAATTAAAAATGGAAATCCCCAACTAGAATTTATTCTATCTAATTGAAACTGATCAAAATCCGATTGAAGTTTATAAACGACAAAAGCACCGCTAAGCATCAGTAAAAAAGTAGCTGTAAGTATTATAAAGTCTAAAGGGCGTGCTTTTTTTTCGGTTGATTCTTGTTGAGATTTGGTATTCGAACTAAAAATTGTTTTTTTTAATGTTTGTTCTTTTGTACTGAGGGCTTTATCAGAAGCATAGAATTGTTCTGAAGTAATTGTTTCACTTTTCATTATTTGGGCTATTGCTTTATTCGTAAAATGGCTTTTAAATTGATTTTTCTTGTTCTTTCCCTATGTAAACAGATAAATGAGAAGTAAACAAGAATGGACTCTAACCGATTTTACAAGCGTTGTGCCATAAATAATAAAAATTGAAAATGAGGGATTTAGCAGTTTTCAGCTAAAAAAGAAATGTGTAAACTTTACACAGTTGTAAAAAGTTTATACTACAGTTTTTTGAAAAAACCTCCAGGAATAAGGCTTCCTAGAGGTTTTAAAACGTAAATTATTTGATGTTATTGTTTTTGTCTTTCAGAATTTTTCCGTCTTTTGAAAATTCCAAATCAATAGAATTTGTCAAATCAACATCCAGATCTTTGTGGCCATAATCGATGTGCGTGATTTTCTCATTTGGATAATTTTTTGAAACATAATCTCGAATATTTGCTGGAATAAACTCAGTCGGAATTGGGTTGTCACCTCCATCCACTTCTCTATAAGAGCCATCTTTCCAGAATTCTACTTCCGTTCCATCTTTTAATTTGACTTCGTAGCCTTTCTCGCCATGTTCGGCATCTTTTTGAGCTTTGACTACAGTAGTATAACTAAAGTGTTTTTGCAGAAATTCCTGAGCTGGCTTTGGTAATTCAGTAGTTTCAATTTTTTTCTGTGCGTTGGCCGATATTGTAAAATTAAATAGCAATATGGCAATGATATAATATGTTTTCATGATTTTTATAGTTTTAAAAATTTGTATCTAGCTAATTTACAATAACTAACGGTTGGTTCAAATCAATTTAAGAAAGCTTTAATGATTTACGGAACGCTTTTTTTTAGTACATTTAAGATTCTAAAATCAAAAGCTATGCAAGATTCAAATAAACAAAATGATAATGTAATCCCAAAAGTAACAGGCGTTGGAGGAATTTTCTTTTTTACAGAAAATCCGAAAGAAACTAGAGAATGGTATGCTGAAAATTTAGGGCTCGAAGTCAACGACTGGGGCTCAACTTTTGAATCCAGAAATTTTGATAATCCGGAAATAAAGGAAGTGCTTCAATGGAGTCCTTTCAAAAAGAATGATGATTATTTTTCGCCTTCAAAAAAAGAGTTTATGATCAATTATCGCGTTCAAAATATTGAAGGCCTTATAAATAAATTAAAAGAAAACGGCGTAACAGTTTTAGATGATATTGCGACTTATGATTATGGAAAATTTGTCCATATTATGGATGCTGATGGTAATAAAATAGAACTTTGGGAACCGGTTTAAGAGAAAAAATGCAATAAAAAAGCTCCATAATCAAGTGATTTTGGAGCTTTTTTTTTATTTACCACGGACTTTCTTCAGTTTCGTCTTCAATATCATTGCTGAAAAACTTCCCTGTCGGCCCGTTTTCATCTGTCAAAGTATGTTTGATGATAAAGCTTGCCGCACTTTCTATACTTCCTGGCCCATTGAAATTATTGAAATCAGTCGCGGTATAGCCAGGATCAATTGAATTTACTTTGAATGGCAAATCTTTCAATTCAAAAGCCAAAGTTACGGTAAAAGCGTTTAAGGCCGCTTTTGAAGAAACATACGAAACTGCTTTAAACGGATAATATTTCCAAGTTGGATCGCTATGCAAAGTAAGCGAACCAAGGCCAGATGTAATATTACTAATTCGTGGACTTTCTGATTTTTTAAGCAAATCAAGAAATGCTTGCGTAACTCTGATCACTCCAAAGAAATTTGTATCAAAGGTTTCTTGTATATTTTCAATTGAAGTGGTTGATGAATTTTGTGGCATATTGCCTAAAATTCCCGCATTATTGATTAAAATGTCAAGTTTGCCTTGCTCTTTTTCAATTCTGTTTTTCGCTGCCAAAACACTTTCCTGATTTGTAGCGTCAATTTGGATTGCTTTGATATTTTCAAATCCGTTTTGAGTTAATTCGGTAACTACTTTTTCTCCTTTTTCAAGATCCCGACTTCCTAAATAAACCAATAAACCTTTTTTTGAAAGCTGTTTTGCTGTCTCTAAACCTATGCTTCTGTTTGCACCTGTAATTAATACTGATTTCATTTTTTACGTTTTAAAATTATGAATACAAAGTTGCAATCCAAAAAAATAGAAACATTTGCCAAATGACAAAAAAGAGATTTTAACGAATATTTTTTCTGATTCGGCTTAAGGATGACTGCGTAATTCCGAGATAAGAAGCCAAATACGAAAGAGGAATTCTATTGATAACATTCGGGAACAATTTCATAAAAGACAAATAACGCGTTGTTGCATCTTCTGAAACTAGTGGGCTTCTTCGAGCAACTTTTTGAATTAAAGCTTTTGAAATTATTTTGTGAACAATAGTGTCCCAGCCAATAATTGTATCTAATAATTCTTGCCAATCCTTTTTTGAAAACACAATGAGTTTACAATCTGTAACAGCTTGAACATAACAAGACGAGCAAATACCATTATCGAAACTTTCTAAATCTACAACGAGATTATTTTCTTCAATAAAGTATTTGGTGATTTCCTCGCCTTTATTGTCGTAGTAACAAACGCGCATTATTCCGTCAATAATAAAACCGACTTCTGCCGCGACTTTTCCTGCTTCTGCAAAATAGTTCTCTTTGCGGATTTCCCTTTCTTCCCCTTTTGATAAAATTAAATCAATTTGCTGCTGATTTAAATTGCCAAACTGCAATATGTAATTTACTAGTTCTTTCATATGCGAAAGTTAAGCATAACTTTTGGCTGAAAATTTGTCATTTGGCAAAAAAGATATCTTTTTTGAAATAATCTGTTTTACTATCTTTATTCAAGTTTATTAGAAATAATAAAGAAACAAATTACTCCAAAAGAAGTACTTGAAAACTGCATAACATTCCCTTTGGATTAATAAATATTAGAATGGAAAATTTATTACTAAATAGAGATTCTTATAATAAAATTGTGGCTCAGTGGATAAAGATCAGAAACAATTCCGTTTTAAATAAACCGATTCTTGATTTTCTAGAAAAGCTAAAACCAAACGGTAATATTCTGGATATTGGATGCGGAACAGGATTTCCTATTGCGAAACATTTTTCAGATCAACATCACTCGGTTATTGGAATTGATATTTCTGAAAAAATGATTGAAGCTGCGAAATCCGAATCAATTAAAAATGCAGCATTCTTTCTAAGTGATTTCATTGATTTTAAGACCAAGGAAAAGTTCAACGGAATAATTGCATGGGATTCTCTTTTTCATTTTCCAAAAGAGCGTCAAAAAGAGATTTATCCCAAGATTTATGATTTGCTGTTGTCTGGCGGTTATTTTCTTTTCACACACGGAAAACAAGAAGATGAACATACAGACAAAATGTATGATGAACCGTTTTATTACAGTTGCCTTTCACGAAATGACGTTTTAGATCTAATGAAGAATTTAGGTTTTGAATTGATTTACGAAATTGAAAATTTTGTGGAAGAAAATACGGAAAGAGATTGGGTTGTTTTGGTTCGGAAAAAATGATGTGTTGACATTCAGCATTAAATCAGTTTTATAACCACTCCAATTATTCCAGCAATTAAAATGACATAAGGCTCTTGGAGTTTTTTAAAATAAAGCAAAGCTGCGACAGTCAAAACAGCAATTAAAGCTGTAGAAATATCGATAATGCTTCTTGAAGCAATAACAACTACAGATCCTACCAAAGCGCCAATCACAACAGCTGTAATTCCCTCAACAAAAGCTTTAACCGATTTGTTATCAGCAATTTTCTTGAAGTATGGCGCTAATAAGATCGTGAACAAATAACAGGGTAGAAAGGTCGCCAAAGCAGCGACTAAAGCTCCTAAAAATCCATTTACTAAATAACCAATAAATCCAACAGTTATCACAACGGGACCAGGCGTTATCATTGCAACAGCAACGGAATCCAAAAATTGCTGTTCTGTCAACCAATGATTCTCAGCTACTACACCTGAATGCAAGAAAGGAACAATGGCTAATCCGCTTCCAAAGACAAAAGCACCAGCTTTTGCAAAAAAGATTCCTAATTTCATGAGTGTCGATTCTTCAGAATTCCAGAAAACAAATTGAAGTAAAATCAATGAATTTGTGGTTTTAAAGTTCCACCATTTAGGAGGGGCGGTCATAATCATATAAAATAATCCTGCCAGAATAAAGAGCAAGACTTGCTCTTTTTCTGTTATAAATGTTATAATTCCGGCAGTGATGAAGAAAATCCAAAGCAACCATTTTGATTTAAAAGACTCAAGATTTATTTTTCCAATAGATTTTACTGTAAGCTTATACGAACTCAGTGCTATAATTCCGACCACCGAAGCGCCAACACCATAAAAAACAGCCTGAATCCAAGACAATCCACCATATAATTGGTAAATAACCCCCAACGCAACTACCATTATAAAGGACGGTAATATGAAGGCAAAACCTGCTAATGTAGCGCCTAAAAAACTATAATGTACAAACCCCAGATAAATCCCTAATTGTGCGGCGAGCGGTCCCGGTGCAAGCTGTGCCAATGCCAATCCTTGCTTGTATTCTTCTTCGGTAATCCATTTTCGGTCTTCGACCAAATCTTTATGCATGTAGCCCACTAACGCAACTGGGCCACCAAATCCTACAGTTCCTAATTTTAGGAAGTAAAGAGCTAATTGTGATAAACTGTATTTTGATGTTTTTTCCATATTAAAAAGCAATTCCGAATTGAAAACCTACCGTAAACGAGACTGGATGATCATTACCAAAACGAACTGGCAAAGGAACAGCCGCATAATAACTACAAGTTTTGTTTTTAATTATCGTTTTATTGAAAACAGGAGTAAAACCATATCTTCCACTTGTTTCAAAAGCCGCTCTCCCGGCAAAAGTGTAGCCTTTTCCTAAAGCCACTAAAACGCCCGGATGAAATAACAAATTTGTTACTTTATCTGTTCCATTATCGTCTTTGATATTAGGTACAAATTCAACTGAAAAACCGATTTTATCGCTTTTCCAAATATTGATTCCTGTTGGAAAACCAACGGCATAATAATCTCTGAAATTTACATTGGTTTCATCTTTGCTGAATGTGGCTATTGGATGCATAATCCCAAAATAGCCCGTTATTTTTGGATAAACAGTTTGGGAATAAGCATTAAAACTTGAAAATAATACTGCGAAAAATAAAGTTAATTTGAAATACATTTTTTTAGTTTTGGTGATAAAGCAAAACTAATGGCTTGTATTTTTTTTAAATAGAATCAAATTTACTTTTTGTATCTGGTTTACTTTTTTGCTTTTTTTCGATAAGCTGACGGATTTTTCCCTGTGTGCTGTTTGAAGATTCTTGTAAAATGACTTTGGTCTGAAAAGCCTGTCATGTAAGCAATTTCGGTTAATGTGTGCGATGAATTTGAAATTAGAGAAATTGCTTTTTCGATGCGGAGTTTTCTAACATATTCTCCAAAATTCAAATCTTCGAAATGTTTTGAAAATTCCCTCGATAAATACGACGGATTTAAATCTAGTTCAGTTGAAATTTTCTTTAAATCAAATGCAAATTGGGCATCTATTTGATCCTGAATTATTTCTTTTAAATCTTTGACCCAAGCCGGTGTTTTGGCTGAAGTTTTCTTGTCTTTCAGAAATTTATTAAAAACCTCATGAAGTAAATTCTCAAACGGACTGTTCTGCAAATGATTTTGCTTATACAAATGTGTTGCCCAACTGTATAAAGCATCATACATAATCATTCCAGTTTCTAGCAGTTTATAATCATCGGTAATATTATATGAAAGTCCAGCTGAAATGGCCCAAAGTCCAGCCGATTCTTTTGCAATATCATGCCTATCTGTGTCTGCCCCACGAACAATTCCAGCGATAATTAAAATTGCGGGATCGCCGATTTCGTATTTTTTGACAATATAGTCAAATGTACTTTGATCGTCATAATGTGTAAACTCAACATCTGGAATGTCAAATGGAATAGCTTCTAATTCTTTTGCTTTCTCTAATACAAGATTAAACGGGACATAAATGAATTCGGCATCAGCGTCAACAAATTTTCGAATGAGCCAAGGACAAGCAATTCGGTCTATTTTTGGACGTTCTCTGGTGATCCATTTCATTTGATAAATATTAAGAATTATGAATATTCAAATCTAATAAAACCTTTTGATTTTAAGGATTTAAAAAATTAATAAGGAATGTTTTTTAAAGTGTTATAATAGCTAATAATGCTGCGTTACAGATTATACAGAAAAATAATACCTACTTCATATTCAATAAAAAAACTCCTTTTTTAAAGGAGTTTTTTTATTATCTAATAATTTTTATAAATGCGCTATAAACATCATCTTTTATTGACGTTCGCATATAGAACATATTTTCATCTTGTTCTTTTAAATCATATTGAATTAAGCCAGCGTCGCAATAATAAAGCAACAGATTGTCATCTGCTGGAAATTCAATATTTGAAATTGGCATGGTTGTCAGCTTTTTATCTAATACTACTTCGCCATTGTCTAAAAGTATTTGAAATAGCTTTTTTCCTCGCGTATATCCCCATAAATTGTCATTTTCTTGAGTAATATACTCGATGTTGTCATCTTTAAAATCGGTTTTCCAAAGCTGTGTTCCTGTTTTTGAATCAACACAATAAACAGAAGTTGTATTTGTTCCCTGCGCTGCAAAATATACTTTATTGTCTTTGCAGAATATGCGATTCTTGACATTATTCTGATTTTCATCAAATTTAAATTCCCATAAAATATCCGATTTATTAGGACTTAAAGCGTAAAGAGTGTTTTTTTCATTTGTTACAAATACATTTTGGCCATCAGTAACTGGTTTTCCGGTTATCGTTAATTCAAAGCTTTTTTGATAGATTACTTTTCCTGAATTGGCATCAAGAGAATAAAAATTGGATGCGCTTTGCGTGAAAACTTTATTGTCAAAAAATAAAACTGGAGCATGATTCACTTCAGCATCTAATTTGTAACTCCATGATAAACTTCCATTTTTAATATCAAGCGCATAAATGCTGCTGTTTTGATTTTGAGTGGTGATAAACAATTTTCCATTATTTACGGTTGGCGCTTGATCCTTTAAAACAATCTGGTCTTTATAATTGCCAATTCTTGATTTCCAAAAAATAGAACCTGTCTGATTATCAATTGCGAAAATTTCGCCATTTATAAAAGGTACATATACAACACCATCAACTAATGTTACTGCATTTGCACACATTTCTGTATGTGCATCGGAAGCTTTCACAGTCCAAACAATGGTTTCAGATTCTAAATCAAATGAAAAAAGAGTGCCATCATAGTCATAAAGCAAGATTGAAGCTTCATCTAAAGGAACTTTTTTAAGCGAACTTATGGCTTTATTAGTGACTACATCAGTAAACGTTGAAACGTTATTAATGGCATCAGTAGTTGGTTTTGAAACTGTAGGTGCTTGTCCAAACGTACTTATTGCAATAAAAAGGAATAAAAGCGTTATTGTTTTTTGTTTCATTTTTAAAATTTTGTTTTTATAGTTTGATTTGGGGAAATCATTTGAGATGAATAATGCAGCTATTTAAATCAAAAACTATTGTTTCAGAATTAATTGCTTTAAAAAGCATTCAATAAAATTGGACGCAATAAAACGACCAATATCTATGCCAAATATAATAAAAAACTATTACTGCTATTTATTCGTTTTATACGCTTTGATTTATAAATTAATAAGAAATAAAAGTTTAAAGGACTTATTTAATCTTATAGCTTAGGGCTTTTTTTTCGGTTCTTCATAAACTTGTTTACCACGCTGCAAAGCACTACAAATAGCGCAAAATGTATTAAATAAGACTTTGGTTCATTTTCATTAACTAAAGAAAAAACACGATTCCATCTTACTTTGTTAATTCCGGCTCCATTCGTTTCCCAACTAAACCAAATAAATACGGGCTTTCCGATAACATGATCAAAAGGAACATAGCCCCAAAATCTAGCATCTAAAGAATTTTGACGGTTATCTCCCATCATCCAATAATAGTTCTGCTTGAAAGTATAAGTATTGCTTGGTTTTCCGTTTATTATAATTGTCTTGCCGTCAATTTTTAAGCTATTATGCTCATACTCTTCGATGATTCGTTTATAAAAAGGCAAATTTTCTAAGTTCAGATTTATAGTTTTTCCTTGTTTAGGAATATAAATAGGGCCATAATTGTCTATATTCCAGCCTAAAGACGGCACATGAGGAAATACATTTCCATCCTCGCCTTTTGGCGACAATTGTTTTTTAACCGCTTTTACAACTGGGTTGCTTGCTATTAACTTAGCTTCGTCATCTGTCAAGGTTAAATAATACTCGCCGGTATCTGTAAGTGCAAATGCCCCATTTTCGTACCTCAAACCTTCCCTTGCACCATAAATATGTACAAGATCCTCTTGGCTGATAGCAGTACCTTTGGTATCGATCAAAAAGTTATATTGTGGTTTTGCACTTTTTGGCAATATTGATAATTTGCCATTGATATAAATATTTCCTTCACGAATTTCTAAAGAATCTCCAGGTATTCCAACGCATCTTTTAACTAGGTTTGTTTTCTTATCTATTGGTTTGTAGTAATTTCGATCTGGATGAAAATTATCCATATCTCGCAGCGTATCTGCAGGTTGATTAAAAACTACAATTTCATTTCGTTCAATGTTTTCAATCGCAGGAAATCTAAAATAAGGCAACTGCAATTTGTTTAAAAATGATGTTTCTTTTTTTGTGACATCATCATTAAATAAATAAGATTTTTTGCCCAAAAACGGAATTGAGTCATGAACCATCGGCAATGCAACTGTCGTCATAGGAGTTCTTGCGCCGTAATTAAATTTGGTTACAAATAAAAAATCTCCTGTATATAATGTTTTTTCTAAGGATGAAGACGGAATTGTAAAGGGCTGTATGATATAAGTATGTACCAACGTTGCCACAATGATTGCAAATACAAGTGAACCTAAAGTGTCTTCTGTTTTAGATCGAGGTGCTAAATCTCTATTTTCAATATAAGTGAGCTTTGCAGAATAGTTTAAAAAAGCAATATATAAGCCAAATGTCACTAAAACGAGTACGGTATCTTTTGTTGAATTTTTTCCAAAAGTTCTAATAATTTCAATCCAAAATACAGGAATCATTAAAAGATTAATAATAGGGACAAAAAGCAAAATAACCCACCAACGCGGGCGCTTTATAATTTTCATCATTATTATTAAATTATAAATTGGTATAAATGACTCTACCGGTTTTCTTCCCGCTTTAATATAAAGTTTCCAAGTAGATAATCCATGGATGATTTGCAGAACAAAAATAAAGATGAGCCATTGCGATAAATTCATATTCTTAAAGTTTTTATTGGTTGTTTTCTTGGTACAAAATCTATATTGATTTAGTATATGTAGCTTTTTAGAGATTTTGTTACATAATGCTGAAATCAAAGAGTGAAAATATTCTTATATTCGTTCAAACAAGCTTTAAATAAAAAAATATTATATGAAGTTAAAATTAATTCTTGCCATAGTTCTTTTTACTTTTTCTAATTCTCATTTCGGACAAACCAATTTCTCAAATAACCCGATGGATGCTGTTTTTGAGACAAAAGATTCAAAAAATTTCTGGATAGCTTTTGATAAAATGGATAAATCAAAGGAAAATCCGTTTAAGGAATATATTGAAAAAGGTTCGCCAGGAATTAAAGCTTTTACTGAAAACAGAATAATTAATGCTGATTCTCTTTTTTCAGTTGCCAAGAAAAGAAAAGCTGATTACGAGCGTTCAAGAAATGTTTTGGACAATCTTTCTAGTAAAGAAAAGCGAGTTAGAGCGATTTATAGCGCATTAAAATATTGGTATCCTAATGCCAAATTTCCTCCTATTTATTTTGTTTACGGAAGATTTAATTCAGGGGGAACTTCTGCTCCAGAAGGAATAATAATTGGAATAGAAAAACTTCAAAATCTAGACGGCGTTTCGGGCTTAATCGCGCATGAACTTATTCATTATCAGCAAAATATTACTGGTAAAGATATGTTGCTGAAATGGTGTTTGCTTGAAGGCGGTGCCGATTTTATTGGTGAACTTATTTCTGGAGAATCAATAAATCAAATTTCATATAAATATGGAGAGCAAAACAAAGATAAATTAGGCGAAGAATTTGTTTCAAGATTAAAAAATACAGACATTCAAGATTGGCTTTATGGAACTTCTAAAAAAGACGACAGACCAAATGATTTAGGATATTGGATGGGTTATAAAATAATAGAATCGTATTTTAACAAACAAAAAGACAAGCAAAAAGCAATTGAAGAAATATTAAATATAACAGATCCATTGCAATTTTTGAAACAAAGCGGATTTTTAGATGCTTATATCGAAAAGTATCAAAAAGACAAAAAAGAAAGCTACAATGCGTTTTTTGTTAATGATTAAGAATTTCTCTAGCTCTAAAATCGTACAAAAAACTCCTTAAATTCTTAAGGAGTTTTTTTATGGGCTTACATTATTTCAATTGAGTACTATCTACTCTTGTCGGCGTATCTTTCCCACTAATAATAGAAGAAGAACTTAATGCAATTGATTTTATTATTTGTGTCATGTTGTCAATATCTAACGTTTCAAATTCGTCGTCAGCTGTGTGGTAATATGGCTCATTATCCATTTTTGAAGTAGAAATGGTATGAGCAGGAACTCCAAGTCTGGCTAATGTTGCATTGTCTGAACGGTAGAATAATTGTTGGTCTGGATAAGGATCTGGATAAAATGTAAAATTTGTTCCGGTTAAATTAGTTTGCAAAATCTGTCCCATATTCGACTTTTCAAAGCCTGTGATATAAGCCGAGTTTTTCCCCCATTTAGATTCTGTTCCAATCATTTCGATATTGAACATCGCAATTACTTGTTCTGGCACGAGCTGTTTCGAAAAATATTTGGCTCCGTAACCACCTAATTCTTCTCCCACAAATGTGGTAAAAATAATAGTGCGCTCGTTGTTGTTTTGTTTTTTAAAATATTTCGCAAGCATAATTACTGCTGTTGTTCCTGCTGCATCATCATTTGCACCATTGTAAATAGAGTCTGTTGCAGTATGCGGAGCACCTTCTTCTGGAGAACCTACCCCTAAATGATCATAATGTCCAGAAAAAATCACATACTCATTTGGTTTCGTTTTTCCTGTCAATATTCCAACAACATTATTCAATGTTTTTTTGGAGATTGTATTTGTTAATTCTACAGAAAAAGTAGTCGCTTCTGTAGTGCCAAAAACAAACATAACTGTATTGTTTCCAGGATTAGCCGTTATTCTATCAATATGTTGAATGTTTGGTAAAACTTTTTCGAATGAAGGGTCAACTAGGACCAAAAGATTTTTCGGACTTTTATAATATTCATTAAATTTCTGGCCAATGTTATCCCCTTTGTTGATTTTTACTACAGAAATATCGCTTTTTTCAGTTAAAGAAACCTGAGGAAGGTATGAAAATGTTACAACTTGGTTATTATTTATTTCTCTACCGTCAATAGTAATTTTTGAAGAAACTGCTTTAGAGGCAGTCATCGAGAATTCTTGTCTGTAATTTGTTGCTCCATTAAAAGTTTGCAAACCGATTTGTTTAAACTCTGATTCTATAAAGTTCGATGCTTTATCAATACCAGGAGTAAAAGTTCTCCTGCCTTGCATGTCATCAGCTGAAAGTATTTTCTCGATACGAGTTACTTCCTTTTTCGTAATGATTTTATCAATCGATTGTCCTTGTACATTAAAACATTGGCTAAGAACAAAGATACTTAGAATAATTTTTTTCATATTTTACTTTTATAACTAACATTTTGGTTAAACCAAAAGTAAGTTAAATATTTACAAAACTTAACGTCAGTAAAAGTTTTTAATTGAAAAAAATGAGTTTTTGTGACTTTCAGTATATACTACTTTCCAATCTTTTACTTTTCCAGTGAATCCTTTGCTTTTTTGATTTTGACTAAATTAGTATACGAACCATTTTGAAGAATCTAAAGAAAATTCGATAGGTGGAAATGGATGATGAAAATCATTTTTATTTTAAATAGTTAACAATTTATTAGCAATAACATTTTCTATATTAGTCCGAAGAAAAAACAAATTATTGCATGTATCCTACTTAAATATGGTGTAATCATATCATTTTATAGCTCTCATAAACCAATTCTAAAACATTAAAAACAATCAAATATGCGAAAATTTATTTCAGCAATTACTTTTTTTACATTATTTCAAACCTATGCCCAAGATGACAAAGCTGTAAGTTGGATTAACGAAAATGCAATCAAAATTGAAGATGCAAATCCAAATACGAATCTTACGATATTTAGTAATAATGTACCTCAAAAGTTTGCCGATGCAAAAGTTTTCGGATTTGGAGAAACTACTCACCAAGGAAAAGAATTTTTCAATATAAAAGCTAAATTCTTTAAATATTTGGTAGAAACCCAAAATATCAAAGTGTTTATTATGGAGGATTCATATACCTCTGAAGCTGCAATAAATGAATGGATTAGTGGTGGAAAGGGAAACGCAGCAACTATTGCCTACAATTTTAGCATCGGATTTTGGAATTGCAAAGAAGTGGTCAATCTTTTGGAATGGATGAGAAATTACAACCTTGGCAAAAGCAAGGACGACCAAATTCGCTTTTATAGTATGGACATTCAAAACGTTAAAAAAATAAATCAGGAAATACGAAATTTAGTAACAAAATATAATATTCCTGTGAGTGAAGAACTTCTTTTAGTAGCTGATAGTTGTGCAGAAAAAAAAGTTGATTACACTGGTAAAACTGATTGGGCTGATATCCAAACTCCAAAGCTAAATGAAATTGAAAGTATTTTACTCGATTTTAGAAAAAAAATTGAACCCGAGAATGTCGATGAATTCAATTCAGCAATAAGAGCTTTAAATTATTTATCCCAATATACTTACTACGTTCAAAATCCCTTAAGTAAAGTTAGAGATTTAAAAATGTTTGAAAATGTAAAATGGATAGTAGAAAATAAATCAAAAAATGGGAAAGCGTTTATTTGGGCTCACAATGCGCATATTGACTATAAAGGATTTGATAATCCTGGTAGAAAAAACAGCGTTGATAATTTAGGAAAACATTTGAAAGAATATTATAAAAACGATTATTATAGTGTTGGATTTGATTTTGGTATAGGTACGCAAGCGGGTTATTTTTCTGATAAAGATGAAAAACCAAGATGGAGAAAAGTTGAATTCAATAAGCCATTTGCTAAAACTTATGCTGAAACATTTTTTGAAGCTAAGGACGAAATTTACTTTATTGATATGTCTACAGCACTAAATAGCAGTTCCTCAGATTTCTTCCAAAAGAAATCTAAACAAGTATTTGCAGGTGGTGGAGGTTTCGATCCTAAAAAAAATCATTTGTATCAAAAAAAGCTTTCAGAAATGTTTGATGGATTAATCTTTGTAAAAAGTATTTCACTTCCGACTAATAATTTGATTGCGAAATAAACATAAAAAAAACTCCTAAATTTCTTAAGGAGTTTCTTTGTGGGCGATGAGGGGTTCGAACCCCCGACCACTTCCGATGAAAAATCGGAATGCTCTGATCCAGCTGAGCTAATCTTTGCTTTTAATTAACTCCTGGAGTTTAATTTTACTTTTCCAAGATTTGATCTGTAATTCTCTTTTATGGGCTAATTCCTTAGTTTCATATTTTTCAGTATAAGTGATCTTCCAATCATTTACGTTTCCTGTAAAACCTTTGCTTTTTTGATTATGCCTGATAAGTCTTTCTTCTAAATTAGAAGTAAATCCAATGTAGAATTTATTCTTGCTTTCGCTAAATAAAATATAAACTATAAAATTCATAAAAGTATA
>NZ_AUDL01000004.1 GCF_000425445.1 Flavobacterium denitrificans DSM 15936
CTCATAATATAGACGAACGCATTTTAAAACATCAAAATCATTCTTATTCAAATTCTTTTACCAAAATTGCCAACGATTGGGAAATAGCTTTAACTTTTATCTGCAGTAATAAAGAGGAAGCCCTGTATCTCGAAAATTTCATCAAAAGAATGAAAAGCAAGGTTTTCAACAATAAAATAATTGCAGAACCATCAATTCTCAAAGAAATCTTATCCAAAAGAAAATCATAATGCCTCCCTGGTTCTCCCGAAGCCTCGGGACTGGAGGTACCACGAAACCCGAATAGTCCCGAGGCTTCGGGATTCGGGTTTTTTGTTTTTATGATTTAACGGCTAAGATTTACGCAATCCCAATAACTATCGGGAGCAAAGTTTTATTTTAAGCTTTTATTTTTTCTTTAGTACTATGCTCTTATAATAGTTTCTTTGCATTATTTCAAAAACGTTCTTAATCAAGTTAACATTTACATCTGATGTTTTTGTTTCATAAAGACTTGTAGAAGGTGAGAAATACTGAATTTTTATTTCATCATTACACTTTACAAGCAAGACATATAAATTGGAATGGCCATCAAATCTGTTACAACTTTGATAATAATTTCCTTTTTCCAAAACTTCCAAAATAAAACTTAGCTTCTTTTTATCTTCTAAAACAAAATCTTTCTTTTTTGTAAAGCGTTCCGATTTAATAAAAAAACTAAAGTCTTTATCAAAATCAACTATTAAAAACTGATTACTTCCGCTCCCTTCTTGCCAATTATAAAGCAAAGCCCCTTTTTTTATTTTATTAAAATTTTCAAATTCCTCTTTAGAAAAATCAGAATCTTTTATAAAACTCAAATATTGATGTTGCAATTCTTCTGAGATCGCTGGGATAACTTTACAATTATATGTGTTTACTTCTGTAACAACATTTTTTTTATTTCCACAAGAAATAAAAATTACACATAAAATTACGACGATACTTTGTTTCATTTTCAATAAAAATCTAGATCTTTTTCAAATATAAAATTCTTCTGATTAAATTAAATCACTATAATTTAGAATGCCAACAAATTAATAGTTTTTGTTAAAAAAGTATTAAGTGAATAACAAAATATCTTATATATTCGTAAAACTATATTTTTAATATTTAATAATTATTAAGTACACAAAACGGTTTTATGAGCAAAACTTCTACTAAAGGTATTTGGAAAGTTATTTCGGCATCCTCGATGGGAACCATGATTGAATGGTACGATTTTTATATTTTTGGAAGTTTAGCTGTTGTCATTTCAACAAAATTCTTTCCTAGCGATAATCCCGCTGCGGCATTTTTATCGACTTTGGCCACTTTTGCGGCTGGATTTGTTGTACGCCCTTTTGGGGCTTTATTTTTTGGAAGACTTGGCGATATTATTGGGCGTAAATATACGTTCATGGCTACTTTATTATTAATGGGAGGTTCTACTTTTTTGATAGGTTGTATCCCGAGTTATGAAACTATTGGTTTTATGGCACCTTTATTAGTATTGATTCTTCGTTTGCTTCAAGGACTGGCGCTAGGAGGAGAATATGGCGGCGCCGCAACTTATGTAGCCGAGCATTCGCCAGCAGGACAAAAAGGATATTGGACATCATGGATTCAAACTACGGCTACAGTGGGACTATTCATATCGTTGATGGTTATTTTGGCCACAAAAAATGTGCTTTCTGCAGAGGCTTTTGACACATGGGGATGGCGCGTTCCGTTTTGGGTTTCAATTGTAATGGTTGGCGTTTCGTATTTAATTCGAAAAAACATGGATGAATCGCCAGTATTTGCAAAAGCAAAAAAAGAAGGAACCACAAGTTCCAATCCGTTAAAGGAAAGTTTTGGAAATCGATACAATTTGAAGTTCGTTTTATTGGCTCTTTTTGGAGCGACGATGGGACAAGGTGTAGTTTGGTACACGGGGCAATTCTACGCTATGAGTTTCATGAAGACGGTCATGAATATTGACTCTTCACAAGTTGATGAACTTTTGGGAATTGCTTTATTAATTGGAACACCTTTTTTTATTGTTTTTGGATGGCTTAGTGATAAAGTTGGCAGAAAATATATCATGATGTCGGGCATGCTGTTGGCAATCTTTTTTTACAGGCCAATTTATAAAATGATGTACAACACCACTGATATCACTTATAAAACAGAAATCAGTGAAACAACAAAAACAAATACAGAAACTAACGCAAAAAATGACGTTGTAACTATAACTTCCAAAACTTTTACTGATGGAACTTCGTATATAGAAAAGAAAACTGTCTTTGCTGACAAAAAAGAATCTCAAAGCAATATTACCATCAAAATAAATTCTGAAGATGAATGGACATTGATTTTCTTGGTTTTCATTCAAGTTATATTTGTCACAATGGTTTACGGGCCAATTGCAGCTTTTTTAGTTGAGATGTTTCCAACTAAAATACGATACACTTCAATGTCGCTTCCTTATCACGTGGGGAACGGGATTTTTGGAGGTTTGCTTCCTGCAATTTCTACCTACTTTGTAACGCACGCCAAAGCCAATGGAAAACCAGAATTTTATCTTGAAGGACTTTGGTATCCAATTATTATTGCCTCAATCTGCTTTGTAATTGGAATGGTTTACATTGATAATAAAAATAAAACGAATCACCTTTAATACCTACTTATAATTATGAATACCGTTAAACAAATTTTAGGTGTTTTGTGGATTATATTTTCCATTGCAGCCGCTTATTTCTGTGTGTTTGAATTTGGCTTGCCAAAATTTTTATCAGACCAGCAGGACGATACTGTCTTTGGAATCATTATCCTTTTCATTCTCACCCCATTAATCGTCCTAGGATTAGGAACTTTTGGCTATTTTTCTTTGATTGGAGAATACAACGAGAAAAAATAACCAAAACAAACTTTAACAAAAAAAGGGCTGTCTTAACCAAACAGACAGCCCTTTTACATTACTAAAAAACCAAATTTTAAATTACTTTCTTTTATTATTTCTTAATAAATTTCATTACTTGAACTTTATTATTTTCATCTGTAGCTTTTACAACATATAATCCTGTTTTCAAATCGCTTACGTTATATTGAAAATCAGGATTTCCGTTTGAAGCAAAACTTTTCACTAGTTGACCTGTTATCGAATAAACCTGAACTTTTGTTGTTGCAATATTCAAGGTAAAATAATTTGCAACCGGATTTGGATATAAATTAACTGCGCTTGTTTTCTCAAAATCTGGAATCGCTAAATTGGCTGTTTTATTGCCGTAAATTCTGTATTCGCCTGGACCTAAGTTTACCGTTGCATTAACATCTGTAACATTGATTGAAGAATTATCCATTAAATTGTACCATGTTCCAGTATATTGAAAACCTGTAGCAACGTTTTGCGGAGTCACATCAAAATTAGCTAGAATCAAGACATCTTTTAATTGTGTTGCAGCTAGATTGCTGTTTGTAATTTTAATGTTTACAGTCAATGTATTAGCACTTGCCATTGTTGGTGTACCCAAAAACACAGGTTCAGTCACTTTTAAATTGATCATTTTTGCCCAATCATAATAAATTTTATTACGATTTGTGTCTCCTAACCAGTTTTCAGCCCATTGTGGCTGTGGTTTAGTATCTAATTTACAATCTCCAGAAATCGTTGCTGAATTGTCATTTACAGTTCCGTCGTTACAAGTATAAATAGAATCATCCCAACCAAGTTCGCCAAAATGCCAAATCATTTTTGGACCAGGAATCAATAGTGAAACCGCTCCAATTGCAGACATTCTTGACAAAGCAGTATTTAATGTTTTTACATTATAAGTTCCTGATGAATTTCCAAATTTTACATTTTTATACATTAAACGTTCTTCATCGTGGCTTTCGGCGTATCCCATTAAACGATTCGCATTAAATCCTCTGCTAGAACTCATCATTCTAGAAATATTACTTGTATACCCCATTGACAACTCATTATACTGATCTGTCATCTTTCCCCACATCATAACACCTTTACTTGGTGATTCATTTGTTCTATAGTTTGCCCATTGCTGTTCTTCATTATCCGAACCTAAATGTTCGAAAATAGTATAATGCGTTGGATCAAGGCTCCAAGAATAATCGGCATATTTTTTCAAGATATCAACTCTATCTTGCTGATAAGCATTTGTACAAGATTCATCTGAAGCGGTACAAGCTTGTGTAAATCCTTTTGTTAAATCCCAACGGAAACCATCGATTTTATATTCTTCAATCCATTGCTTCACAACGCGCTCAACATAATATTGCGTTTTTGCAGACTGATGATTAAAGTCTTCACCAACACTATAAGTATGTTTTGCAACAGTATTAAAATATGGATTTTCTGAAGTTGGTGATCCAAAACCGTCTCCATCAGGATCATTCATCCACATTCTCACCATCGGATTTCTTCCGAAAGCATGATTCAAAGCAACGTCAAGGATGACAGCTATTCCGTTTTGGTGGCATAAATCGATAAACTCCTTTAATTTATCTGATGTACCATAATATTTATCCAAAGCCATATGAAACGAAGTGTTATAACCCCAGCTTTCATTGCCTTCATACTCCATTACCGGCATTAATTCGATTGCATTTATTTTAAGTGTTTTAAAATAATCTATTCTATCAATCAAAGTCTGATAATTTCTTTTAGCGTCAAAATCACGAACTAAAAGTTCATAAACCACTAATTTGTCTTTTTCCGGTTTTGTAAAATTCGTTACTTGCCAATTGTAAGGCGTTTGTCCCGTTTTTAAAACCGTAACTTCGAAATTCTGCCCCGCTGGATAAGCCGGCATATTTGGATAAGAAGTTGCAGGAATTCCTGAATCATCATAAGGAGACAAAACCAAAGTTGAATATGGATCTGCTGTTTTTACCAAAGCCGGAGAATTTGCTAATGGAGTACTTTCTCCCACCCAATATTGATACGTATTATTTGCACCCGAAACTAACCCTGTCAATTCCAACCAAAATTTTCCAGAAGAAGGATCTTTTTTCATAGCATAAGCCGTTGTCGGTTGCCAATTATTGAAACTTCCTGCTACGTAAACAAAATCTTTTAAAGGCGCATCTAAAACTAGAGTTGCTTTTGTTGCATCTGCAGTATTATAATTTATTCCATCAACTAAACCTGCAGGCATAGCTTCAGAAACAGTATTTGGATTTACAACTACTGCAAATTTCTTTGAAACTGTAGTAGCCCCTTGAGTAGCAATCAATTCATAATTTTGGTTTCCTATAATATTAGTATGAGTATAAGAATAACTTGAAGTACTGGCGTTTGTATTGATTGTTGTTTCATTAGCTTTTAATGTATAACTCCCCGCACCTCCAGTATTTGTTGCCGTAATATTAAAACTTGAACCAGAATTAATAATGGTTGTACTATTTTCGACTGGAGAAGTCAAAGTAACTTGAAAAGATCCTACATTAAGAAAAAAATCGGAACATGATGGCGCCAATTTCAGCGTCTGACTTCCATTCGCGCTTCTAAATACAATTCCCATTTTTGTCGCCGCAGTTTGCTGTCCTGAAGTTAGTCCAAAATAAACACTTGGGGTAATGGTAATGCTCCACGTTCCGTTTGCTTCTTTTGTCATTAGTCCAACTCCATCATCAGCCCCCCAATTTCCTTTTACAACCTGCCAAGGATTTCCTTCATCACCAATACCTGCATGCATATAAACCTTAGTCGGATTGGTTCCCATAGTATTACATGTAGTAGATACAAATGATGCTGTTATTTTGATGGGCTCATTGACTTGAAATATAGCTGGCGACACTGTTATCTGCTGAGCATCGGCAATAATAGACAATAAAAAGAAAATAAAAAGTAATGTTTTTTTCATAATCTCGTGGTTTGTGTGGTTAGTTAGTTTGATTAAAAAAGGGCTATCTGGAGATAGCCCTTTTTTTTGTAAATTACATTGAAACTAGTCTAATGTGATTTTTTTCGCACCATTGTCAATAGTTAAAACTCTTTCTCCAGTTGGTCCAGTATATTTAAAGTTACTATCACCATCACCAGCATTTACTAATTCATCATCAATAGTATAACCATTTGATGAATAGAAAGTATAATTATGACTTGCATCCCAGTTACCATTACTTGTAAAGTTGTTTCCTAAGAATTCTCTAAATGCTTCTCCGCTTTTAAGAACAATAGTTACTTGGTAAACATCTGTTTTTCCAACAACCAATGGGAATTCAGTTTCTGCATCACCATCCCAAGTCCATCCACCTGGAGTAGCAGCACCCACTAACCAGTGTGAAGTTGCTAATGGAGTATGATAAGGAGTTGCTTTAATAGTATAGAAATTAGAAAACTGTGATTCAGCTCCAGTTCCAACCGTAGATTTGATACGGATATCAACACTGCTTTCTTCTTTTGAAGGAAAACCAGCATTAATTAAAGCTGCATTTAACTCAGCAACTGTCAAAGCTCTGTAACGAGATGTAGTTGTAGTTACAGCAAAAGGAGTAGCAAATTCAGTACCTGCTTTTGCAATTTCAATTGTATAATTTACAACTGTTTGCGTTCCATCATATTTTGCATCATCCCAAATTACAGTTGTTGCAACCTCTTTTTCATTTTCTTTTGTAAGAACAATGTTAAAGTCACTTTGAGGGCTAAGTAATACAGGAGCTGTAACAGGCTCGATTACTGGTCTATCTTCTACATCATCAGCATTACATGACACTGCTAAAACACCAATGAATGCGATTAAAATTTTATATATGTTTTTCATTTTATTTATTTTTTATAGGGTTAGTTAGTATCCTGGGTTTTGTTTTAAAGTTGGGTTTGCTTGAATAGCACGTGACGGGATAGGCATCAAATCTCTGAAAGATTCTGTACCGCTACCATTTTTAACGCCACCTTTCCATTGCCAAATTTTAGATGATCCTGAGAATTTTCCAAAACGAATCAAATCTGTTCTTCTGTGACACTCCCAAAACAATTCTCTTGCTCTTTCATCTAAAAGAAAATCTAATGTTAATTCAGAACTTGTAATAATACCTGCTCCAGCTCTAGCTCTAATTTTATTTACATAACCTAGAGCTTTTGCTGCATCACCAGACGCAGCTCCTCTAAGAGTTGCTTCAGCATACATTAAATAGACATCTGACAATCTGTACATAGGAAAATCTGTGTCTGGCATATCATTTCTTTGTGCCGCAGAGCCATCAGAATTTATGTTTGTAAACTTTTTAACTGCATAACCATTAGTAAACACTCCATAATCAGCGATATCTAAAGTTTGTCCATCTGTAAAGAAAGTACCTCTTTTATCAGAAACTGCATTTACATCAGGAAATAACTGAACAAATTCTGGTCTTACTCTGATACCTGACCAACCACCGTCCATTCCTTGATCAGCTCCTGCCATTTTTCCTCCGATAGATGCGTGCAAAATAAAACTCATACCTCCACCGATTGCTCTAATTGCATTTCCATCACCAACAATTGGGAAAATAACTTCACTTTGCGCTCCGTTTCTGTTGTTATCTGCAGAAAACAAATAACGGTATGGAACCTCTGCAAATGTATATCCTGAAGAAGTAATAATGTCATTACATAAAACAGCTGCATCGTTAAATCTTTCTGTTCCTGTATATACTTTAGAATTTAAATAAATCTGAGCAAGCAAAAATTTAGCAGCAGTTTTATCAACTCTTCCATATTCATTAGTTTTTGAAGCCGCCAAAGTATTATCCATATCTTTCAATTCAGACTCTACAAATGCAAAAACTTCTGCTCTTGTTTTTTGTTCTGGATAAAAGAACCCTACCGGATCATTTTCAGTTGTGATAGGCACATTTCCAAATAAATCCATCAAGTTAACATAAGAGAAAGCTCTTAAAAAACGTGCTTCAGCTCTTAAAGTCGTAACCTCAGCTTTCAAATTAGCGTCAACGCCTCTTGATGCCAGTTTCTCATCTGTAGTTTGTCTTAAAAATTCATTCGCAACACTAATTTCATAAAAAGCTCTAGAAAAAATTCCGTACAAAAACTGGTTACTCGGACTCCATTTTTGCCCATTTATTGCTGGCAAACCATCATCAGACCAAGCCACAATTGCCTCATCTGTCGGGAATTCCTGAGTAACAAACATTAGTCGTAAATAACTACTAAAGTCTCCTCCAAGACCTGCGATATCAGCTTGTCCATCTCCATCATTTCCTCCAACATACAAACCTGCATATAATTTTGCCATTACTTGTTTGTACGATGCCGGATCTTGAAAAAATTCATTAGAAAGGAACTCATCATCATCCGTTGGTGTCACGTCTAAGTCACCTGTACAAGACGTAAGTGTCATATTTAATCCTAAAATGAATAGGAGAAAATAAGATATATATTTAAATGATATTTTCATTTTGTTTATTTTTAAAATTTTGTTTTTCAATGTACTACTAGAAATTCGCATTTACTCCAAACAAGAATGTTCTGGCTCTAGGATAAACGTTATTATCAATACCGTTGAACTTCTCTGGATCTAAACCGTCGTATTTCGTGAATACCAATACGTTTTGAACTCCTGCAGTAAATCTCAATGAAGCTGCTTTTAATAATGTTTTATCAAAAGTGTATCCAAGTACAATATTATCTAACTTAATAAATGAAGCGTCTTTAACAAAATAGTTAGAATAATTACGTTGTGTACCATTTGAGTTACTTTCAGTTGTAAATCCTGTATTGTAGTAATCTGTAGTAATATTAGAAATATCGCTATCTCTTCTTAAACCAGATTGTACATAACCTTTATCTGAACTTACGTTGTCGAAAATATAATTTCCTAAACTAGCTCTCCAGTTCATTGTAAAATCGAATTTTTTATAATTCAAAGTAGAATACAATCCGAAAAGATAATCAGCTGTTGGCTTATGGAATTTGTAACGATCCGCGTCTGTAATTGCTCCGTCACCATTTCTGTCTGCATAAGCTCCTTGAATTGGTCTTTTGTTAGCATCATACAATTGTTCAAAAACAAAAAATGAATTTGGTGCAAAACCTTCAGAGTGAATAAGAACCTGGTTACCTGTACCTCCCGCAATTACATCTCCTGTAATATATCCTTGGAATCCAGGAACTGTAACTCCTAAATCAGATATTTTTTGATCAATATACGTTACGTTACCAGCAAGATTCCATGTTAATTTATCAGTTTTAATGATATCTGATTGAAGACTAAACTCAACCCCTTTAGTTCTAACACTTCCAATATTACTATATCCTTGGTTACGAATATTTGCTCCATCAGGAACAGGAATATCTGCCAAAAGATCACTAGATTTTTTATCAAAATAGTTAATAGTACCAGTTAATCTCTCATTAAAGAATCCAAAATCAACTCCTAAGTTCATCTCAGCTAAATCTTCCCATTTAATATCCTCATTATAACCTTCTGGTTTTGCAGCTCTGTATACTACACCATTAAATACATATTGTGTATTAAGTGTACCAAATGTAACTCTTCTTAAGAAATCATATGCAGGTGGAATATCTTGTTGTCCTGTAGTTCCGTAACCAACTCTTAATTTCAAACTAGATAATGTAGAATTATCTTTTAAGAATGCTTCTTCTGCTAAATTCCATGCGAATGCACCTCCGGCAAAATTACCCCATCTGTTTTCTTTAGAGAAACGTGAAGTTCCGTCTCTTCTGTAATTAACAGTTAACAAATATCTACTGTCATATCCTAAATTAACACGTCCGAAATAAGATTGTAAGTTAATGTCCGGATCAGTAGTAACGTCAGCAGGTGGATTTGGTTGTCTAACATCTCCCGAATTAAACCCTTCACGTTGAAACAACTGATAGTTGTAACCTGCAGTAGCATCGATTTTAAACTTACCAATATCTTTAGTATAATTAAAGTATGTATTTAAGTTTTTGTTCTGACGATTGTCTGTATAATGAGTATAACCTCCGTAGTTTACCCAGTTACCATTATCAAATGGATTAGGCTGGTATCCTAAAATACTTTCAGTACTAATTGCATTATAACCATCACTATCAAATTTATCGATACCTGCCTCAGCAACGATTCTTAAATCTTCAAAAAAGTGAAATTTATAATCTAATCTAATGTTACCCCATTTTCTTGTAGAAGTTGCTCTTCTGTCTTCCTGATTTAATCTTGCAACAGGGTTTCTTGCTGGTAATAATGGTACATTACCATTTCCTTCCAACCATTCGAAGTAACCACCATATCGAGAACCTGCCTCATAAACTGATTGTGTAGGATCAAATGTAATAGCAGAACTTACTACAGCACCTTCATTTTGAAATTGGTTTTTTCCAAAAGATAAATTTCCTGTAATATCAATTTTCAAGTGGTTATCAAACAAAACTGGGTTTAATGATAATGATGTCGTAGTTCTTTCAAAAGAAGTATTTCTTAAGATCCCCGGATTATCTACATTTCCAACAGATAAACGTACTGGTAATTTTTTGAATAAAGCACCGCTTGCAGATATGTTATTGTTGGTTGTTAAAGCAGTATGAAAAATTTCATCTTGCCAATTTGTGTTTGCTGTGCCTAATAAAGCTTTTTGAGCTGCAGTCCCTTTCTCGTTTACTAAAGCGCGAAATTGATCTGCACTTAAAACGTCAACGGTATTAGCAACTGTATTGATACCAACCTGAGAACTAAAGTTAACTTTCACGCCACCTTTTGTTCCTTTTTTAGTTGTAATTACAATTACACCATTTGCCGCACGAGAACCGTAAATTGCAGCTGCTGATGCATCTTTCAAAACAGTAAATGACTCAATGTCATTAGGGTCTATAGTGGATAAAATACTTGTAGAACCATTTGGAACCGCATTACTCATAGGAAGTCCATCAATAACGATTAATGGCTCATTTGAAGCACTTAATGAAGATCCTCCACGAATTCTAATATCGGCTTTTGCTCCAGGAGCTCCTCCTCCAACAACATTAACACCGGCAATACGTCCGCTGATTAACGTCTCTGGAGTTACGTTAATTCCTTTATTAAATTCTTTAGCAGAAATTTGAGAAACAGATCCTGTTGCGTCTTTCTTCTTAACAGTACCGTAACCTACTTGTACTACAACTTCTTTAAGCTGATTTGTATCTTCTTCTAAAGAAACGTTTATTGTTTTTTGTCCATTGTAATCAAGAATTTGAGTTACGTATCCAATAAAAGAAACAGAAATCTTGTTACCGTTTTTTACATTAGATAATTGATAATTACCATCAAATCCTGTTGATGTTCCACCCGGAGCACCTTGAACATTTACGTTTACTCCCGGTATTGGCTGTCCTGTTGCTTTATCAACAACAGTCCCACTTAATGTGCTTTGAGCTAACACAGTAAATGGCAACAATAGGAATAAAAATAACAACTTTTTGTAAATTGTTTTCATACTTTTTGTTTAAATTAGTTTGAGTTTTTGATTGTTAGTTAAGTTTTTAATTTTACTTCGAATTTCAAAATTATGAATTTATTAACACGCTCAACAAGAGGCAATTTTTATTGGTTTACGAAAACGTGGTAGTGTTGAAAACTTTCTGTTTTTTGTAATCTTTTAAGTCAAAAATTGCCAATACCAAAAATATTAACCATCTTTATTATCAATTAGATTTTTTCCAAAAAACACCATGAAACGTAAAATAACCTTAAAACAGATCGCAAAGGAACTTGATGTATCTATTTCAACTGTCTCAAAATCACTTAGAAACAGTCTTGAAATAGGCGAAGAAACACGTCTAAAAGTTCAGGCTTTTGCTAAGTTTTACAACTATAAGCCTAACAATATTGCTCTTAGTCTAAAGAACCGAAAAACCAAAAGTATTGGTATTATTATTCCTGAAATTGTACATCATTTTTTCTCCACCGTAATCAACGGAATCGAGCAAGTAGCGAACGAACACGGCTATAGCGTTGTGATTTGTTTGTCAGATGATTCTTTCGACAAAGAAGTTCTGAATATGGAAATGTTAGCCAATGGAAGTATTGATGGTTTTATCATGTCCCTTTCTAAAGAAACACAATTTAAAGGCGACTTTCATCATATTACTGAAGTTATCAATCAAGGAATGCCTGTTGTAATGTTTGACCGTGTTACCAATGATATTTTATGTGATAAAGTTATTATTGATGATAAAGCTGCTGCATACGAAGCCGTTCAGAGTCTGATTGATAACGGCCGAAAAAAGATTGCATTAGTAACTACGGTTGATTATGTAAGCGTTGGAAAATTACGAACTGACGGTTACGAAAAAGCGCTTTTAGACAACGGAATCCCATTCAATGAAGATTTAATTATTAAAATTGAAGATGTTGATACTTGTGAAATCACCATTTCTGAGCTTTTACATGACCGTGCTTTTGATGCTGTTTTTGCTGTAAATGAGCTTTTTGCTGTTACAATTATCAAAACGGCTTCGAAAATGGGATTAAAAATTCCTGAAGATTTGGCTGTAATTGCTTTTACGGATGGAATTATCTCAAAATATTCAACTCCAAGTATTACAACAGTAAGTCAAAGTGGTGAAAAAATGGGTAATAAAGCAGCCAAAATGCTTATCGAAAGACTAGAAGCTGAACATGACGAAGATGAAGACGAAAACGAGAATTACACTACTGAGGTTATTGAAACTCATTTAATAAAAAGAGAATCTACTGACTAAATTTCTTAAAATCAACCTATTCTAAAGCCATAAAAAATATTTATGGCTTTTTTATTAGCATAAATAAAAAAATAATTAATACTTTTACGCCCGTCAAGGCTTTTACTTTTACTTCGAAAAAAACAGTAAGTTTTGATAAGCAAAGCGCTTATCGTCTAATTAATTCTTTAATTACGATAATGGAAAAGCGTAAATTAAGTTTCTGGGAAATTTGGAACATGAGTTTCGGTTTCTTAGGAATACAAATGGGGTTTGCATTACAAAATGCAAATGCCAGCAGAATTCTTCAAATTTTTGGTGCCGACGTACATGAACTTTCGTGGTTCTGGATTATTGCTCCCCTTATGGGATTAATAGTTCAGCCTATCATTGGTCATTATAGTGATAAAACCTGGGGAAGGTTTGGCAGACGAAAACCTTTCTTTTTAGTTGGCGCAATTTTAGCATCAGTTGGATTAATTTTAATGCCGCAAGCTAATATTTTCATTTCTGTTTTACCTGCTTTATGGGTTGGTGCCGGAATGTTAATGATCATGGACGCTTCTTTCAACATTGCAATGGAGCCGTTTCGCGCACTTGTTGGTGACAATTTAAGAACAGATCAGCGTACTGCTGGATTTAGTATTCAAACTTCATTGATTGGTTTTGGAGCTGTAATTGGTTCTGCTTTGCCTTACGTTTTAACTAAATGGTTTCATGTTCCAAACAGCACCGTTCCGGGAAGTGTACCATTAAATCTGACTTTGTCATTTATTATTGGTGCAGCAGTTTTAATTGGTTCTATTTTAGTTACATTATTCACCACAAAAGAATATTCACCAGAAGAATTGGCAAAATTTGAAGATCCGCAAAATGATGCGATTTCTGATTCTGAGGAAAAATCAAAAATCACAGACATTTTTACTGATTTTGCAAAAATGCCAACTACAATGCGTCAGCTTAGCTGGGTGCAATTTTTTTCTTGGTTCGGATTATTCGGAATGTGGGTTTTTACAACACCGGCAATCGCGCATCACATTTACGGATTACCATTAAATGATACTTCAAGTCAGCAATATCAAGACGCTGGTGACTGGGTCGGAATTCTGTTTGGTGTTTACAACTTAGTTTCTGCTATCGTCGCATTGTTTTTCTTACCGTATATCGCTAAAAAAATCGGACGAAAATCAACTCACGCCGTTTCATTAATCATTGGAGGAATAGGTTTAATATCTATTTATTTCATGCCAAATGAAGACTGGGTTGTTTTACCAATGATTTTAATTGGAGTTGCCTGGGCAAGTATTCTGGCAATGCCTTACGCAATTCTTGCAGGATCTATAGCTCCAAAAAAGATGGGAGTTTACATGGGAATCTTCAACTTCTTTGTTGTTATTCCACAAATTGTAAACGCATTAATTGGTGGCCCAATTGTAAAATACCTTTATAACGGAGATGCAATTTACGCTCTGATTACAAGTGGTGTAAGCTTTTTAATCGCGGCTGCATTAGTGTATAAAGTAAAAGATGTAGACGACACTATTCAAAAATCATAAATTAGAATTCCCTTTATAATGAACAAGAAAGCATTTATATTCGACTTGGACGGCGTAATTGTTGATACCGCTAAATACCACTTTTTGGCCTGGCAAAAAATAGCTCAGTCATTAAATATAAATTTTACACATGAAGACAATGAACTTTTAAAAGGTGTGAGCCGAGTTCGTTCGTTAGATATAATACTTGGGTTAGGCAATGTTCAAGCTTCGCAGGAAGACAAAGACAAATGGCTGATTCAAAAAAACGAAGATTATTTATCTTATTTAGTTGATATGGATGAAAGTGAGGTTCTTCCAGGAGTTTTGAAAATTCTACAACTATTAAAAGATTTAAATCAAGGAATTGCATTAGGCTCTGCCAGCAAAAATGCAAGACCAATTCTAGAAAAAACAGGGATTCTATCTTACTTCGATGTTATTGTTGACGGAAATGACGTTACCAATGCAAAACCAGATCCTGAAGTTTTCTTAAAAGCGGCTCAATTATTACATATTGATCCAAAAAATTCAATTGTATTTGAAGATTCTGTTGCCGGAATTCAGGCAGCAAATATTGCAGAAATGGTAAGTGTTGGAATTGGTGAGGAAACAATTTTACATGAAGCTGATCATATTTTTAAAGATTTCACCCAAATCACACCAGGCTTTATTAACGACTTAATTAGTCAATGAGAAAATTTGATAATTAGATAATTTTCAAAAAATGAGAAAAATTTAATTATCACTCAACAAATTGTGTCACTTAAAAAAAAATGTAAAACACCAAGCAATTCAAAGGTAAAAAATAGCGTCCAACTGATAATTATCTAATTATCTAATCGACAAATTATCTAATTACCTAATTGCCACATTATCTAATTTAAAAGATGAATCAAGATTATATAAAACCAGACAATTGGTCCATAATAGAAGAAGGATTTGATGTCGAAAGAGTAAAATCGTCTGAAAGTCTCTTTAGTATCGGGAACGGTGCTATGGGACAACGTGCGAATTTTGAAGAAACATATTCTGGCGAAACTTTCCAAGGAAGTTATATTGCAGGTATTTATTATCCAGATAAAACAAAAGTGGGCTGGTGGAAAAACGGTTATCCGAAATATTTTGCCAAAGTTTTAAACGCTCCAAACTGGATTGGAATTGATATTGAAATCAACGAGGAAAATCTTGATTTACATAATTGTACCGAAGTTAGAAATTTCCGCAGAGAATTGAATATGAAAGAAGGTTGGTACAACCGTTCTTTTGAAGCAGTTCTAAAAAACGGAACTGAAATTGCAGTAAACATTCGTCGCTTTCTTTCGTTAGATTTAGATGAAGCCGGAGTGATCAAATACGATATTACGCCTTTGAATAAAGACGCAAAAATCGTTTACAAACCGTATATCGACGCTGGTGTAACCAATGAAGATGCCAACTGGGAAGAAAAATTCTGGGAACCGCTTGAAGTTAAAAAAGGTACAAACGAGGCTTTTGTAACAGCTCAGACTTTCAAAACGCATTTCAAGGTTACCACTTTCATGCACAATACGATTTTGGCAAATGGCGAAAACATCAACGTTTCTCCGTCAACAATCGATTCAACAACAGATAAAGTTCAGTACACGTACGGAACTATTATTGCAAAAGGACAAACCTCATCAATTCAAAAAATTGGTGGATATACGGTTTCTCTAAACCACGAAAATACTTTGGCTGGAGCCGAAAAAGTAATCAAATCGGCAGTTACTTTAGGATATGATGCACTTCTTCAAAATCAAATTGAAGCTTGGGCAAAAATCTGGGAAATGTCAGATATTACAATCGAAGGTGATGTAAAAGCGCAACAGGGAATTCGTTTTAATATTTTCCAATTAAACCAAACGTATTCAGGAAAAGACAGCCGATTAAATATTGGTCCAAAAGGTTTCACTGGAGAAAAATACGGCGGATCTACTTATTGGGACACTGAGGCATATTGTATTCCGTTTTACATGGCGACAAAAGACCAGCAAGTTGCGCGTAATTTATTGACGTACCGTTACAATCAATTGGACAAAGCGATTGAAAATGCTAAAGATAATTTAGGTTTCAAAAACGGTGCAGCTTTGTATCCAATGGTTACCATGAATGGTGAAGAATGTCACAACGAATGGGAAATCACACACGAAGAAATTCATAGAAACGGAGCGATTGCTTTTGCAATTTACAACTATAACCGCTATACGGGAGATTACTCTTATATTCCAGAAAAAGGTTTAGAAGTTTTAATCGGAATTGCGCGTTTCTGGCACCAGAGAGCTTCTTTTTCAAAAGATAAAAATCAGTATGTAATTCTTGGTGTTACAGGACCAAACGAATACGAAAACAACATTAACAATAATTTCTATACCAATTATATTGCAAAATGGTGTATTGATTTTGCTGCTGAACAAATTGAAAAAGTAGCTTCAGAATATCCTGCAGATCACAAAAGAGTGATGGAAAAAGTTACTCTTTCACCAGCAGAAATTCAAGAATGGAAAAAAGTAGCTGATGATATGTACTTCCCAGTTTCTGAAGAACTTGGAATTTACTTGCAACAAGACGGTTTCTTAGACAAGGAATTAGTTCCTGTTAAAGATTTAGACAAATCACAACGTCCAATCAACCAAAAATGGTCTTGGGATCGCGTGCTACGTTCTCCATATATCAAACAAGCCGACGTTTTACAAGGTTTCTATTTTTTTGAAGATCATTTTTCTAAAGAAGAATTAAAACGCAATTTCGAATTCTACGAATCATTTACAGTTCATGAAAGTTCACTTTCGCCTTGCGTACACTCGATTCAGGCTGCAGTTTTAGACAAAATGGATATGGCTTATACTTTTTATTTAAGAACTTCCCGTTTGGATTTGGACGATTATAATAAAGAAGTGGAAGAAGGTTGTCATATCACGTCAATGGCCGGTACATGGATGAGTATCGTAGAAGGTTTTGGGGGAATGCGTGTTAAAAACAACCAGCTTCATTTCTCTCCAAAAATTCCAAAAGAATGGAAAGGCTATTCGTTTAAAATCAATTTCAGAAACCAAATTTTAAAAGTAGCAGTAAATCATAACGAAACAACTTTTACTGTAGATGGCGATCAAGATTTAACAATTATCGTTAACGGAAAACCTGTAATTGCAAGTAAATTTTTACAAATAAATTAAATTACAATACACCTAAAAATCTAAAAAAACATGAAAAACTTATTTTTCGCAAGTTTAATCTTGTTTGCTTTTAGCTCGATTGCAGAAGCACAACAATTAAAATCTCCCGAAGGAAAGTTCGTAATGGAATTTTCGCTTCAAAACGACGGAACTCCAACTTACAATTTAAAATATAAAAACAAAGAAGTTGTAAAAACCAGTAAATTAGGTCTTGAACTTAAAGATGATAAAAAATCTTTGCTGAATGACTTTACAGTTGTTGACACAAAAACTTCAACTTTTGATGAAACTTGGAAACCAGTTTGGGGAGAAGTAGATCACATCAGAAATCATTATAATGAGTTGGCTGTAACTTTAAATCAAAAAGGAACCGACAGACAAATCATTATCCGTTTCCGTTTATTCGAAGACGGACTTGGATTTAGATATGAATTCCCAGCGCAAAAGAATCTTACTTATTTCGTCATTAAAGAAGAAAGATCTCAATTTGCAATGACTGGAGATCACACTGCTTTCTGGATTCCGGGAGATTATGACACGCAGGAGTACGATTATACAAAATCGAAATTATCTGAAATCAGAGGTTTATCTCAAAAAGCATACACGGCAAACGTTTCTCAAAAGTCTTTTTCGCCAACAGGGGTTCAGACTTCTTTGATGTTAAAAACGGCTGACGGAATCTACATCAACTTACACGAAGCGGCTTTGATCAACTATTCTTGTATGCACTTGAATTTAGATGATAAAAACTTGGTTTTCGAATCTTGGTTAACGCCAGATGCAAAAGGTGATAAAGGTTATATGCAAGCGCCAAGCCATTCGCCATGG
Source organism: Flavobacterium denitrificans DSM 15936 (assembly GCF_000425445.1). Taxonomy (GTDB): domain Bacteria; phylum Bacteroidota; class Bacteroidia; order Flavobacteriales; family Flavobacteriaceae; genus Flavobacterium; species Flavobacterium denitrificans. The sequence continues at coordinate 18,219 of NZ_AUDL01000004.1, forward strand.
CGAACAATTATGGTAAGCGATGATGCGAGAGAAATCTTAGCTTCAAAAATGACTTACAACTTAAACGATCCTTCAAAAATTGAAAACACTTCTTGGATTAAGCCAGTAAAATACGTTGGTGTTTGGTGGGAAATGATTACAGGAAAAAGCTCTTGGTCATACACAAACGATTTTCCAACAGTTCAGTTAGGAGTTTCTGATTTCTCAAAAGCAAAACCAAGTGGAACGCACGGTGCAAACAATGCTAACGTAAAAAAATACATTGATTTTGCTGCTGCAAATGGTTTCGATGCTGTTTTGGTTGAAGGATGGAACGAAGGCTGGGAAGATTGGTTTGGACACTCTAAAGATTATGTTTTTGATTTCTTAACGCCTTACCCAGATTTTGATGTAAAAGGTCTTCACGAATATGCTAAATCTAAAGGTGTAAAAATCATTATGCACCACGAAACTTCAGGATCTGTTCGTAACTACGAGCGCCACATGGATGCTGCTTACAAATTTATGAACGATAACGGATACGATGCTGTAAAAAGCGGTTACGTAGGTGATATTTTACCAAGAGGTGAAAATCATTACAGTCAATGGATTGTAAATCACTATCAATACGCTATCGAAAAAGCGGCTGATTACAAAATTATGGTGAACGCTCACGAAGCGGTTCGCCCAACGGGAATTGCAAGAACGTATCCAAACTTAATTGGAAACGAAGCCGCAAGAGGAACAGAATACCAAGCTTTTGGAGGTTCTAAACCAAATCACGTAACGGTATTACCATTTACACGTTTAATTGGTGGTCCAATGGATTATACTCCGGGAATTTTCGAAATGGATATCAGCAAGATGAATCCTGATAACAAATCGCATGTAAACAGTACAATCTGTAATCAATTAGCTTTATATGTTACCATGTACAGCCCGTTGCAAATGGCAGCTGATACTCCAGAAAACTACAACCGTTTTCCAGATGCATTCCAATTCATTAAAGATGTAGCTGTAGACTGGTCAGAAAGTAAATATATTGAAGCTGAGCCAGGAGATTTTATCACTGTTGCCCGTAAAGCAAAAGGAACAAACAACTGGTTTATTGGAAACGTAAACGGAGAAACGCCTCGTACATCAAACATCGATTTCAGTTTCCTTGAAAAAGGCAAAAAATACACAGCTACAATTTATGCTGATGCAAAAGATGCGCATTACAAAACGAATCCGCAAGCTTATACGATCAAGAAAATTGCTGTAACTAGCAAATCAAAATTATCACAGCTTTCTGCTCCAGGCGGAGGTTATGCGATAAGCGTTATTGAAACAAAATAATTTAATTAACCATATAAGAAATGTAAGTCCATTTAAAATTAAAATCTCCCCAGTTTTTTCTTAATTGTTCTTACATTTCTTATATGGTTTAAATTCTATCATCCTGCAAGGTTTTGCAAACCTTGTAGGTTTAAACTTTTCTCAAAACATACCTACAAGGTTTTGTAAACCTTGCAGGAAAAATAAAACTATAAATTATGAGAATTCGAACAAACCACAATTTCTACAAATTAATCCTAGTCGTCTTGCTGTTTTCCGCTTCCGCGAAAGCGCAAATCCAAAAAGTAGAACCGCCATTTTGGTACGCCGGAATGAAAAACCCGGAGCTACAAATTATGTTCTACGGAAAAAATATTGCACAATATGAAGCTTCAGTTTCGAATAATGTGGTAATTAAAAATGTAGAAAAAACAGAAAACCCAAATTACCTTTTCGTAACAATTGATACGCAAAATATCAAAGCTTCTGAATTGGTTTTCTCTTTCAAAAACAATAATAAAGTAGCTTTCACGCAGAAATATTCGCTTAAAGAAAGAAGAGCAAATTCCGCAGATAGAAAAAGCTACGATGCATCAGATTTGATTTACTTAATCATGCCAGATCGTTTTGCTAACGGAAATCCGAAAAACGACAGCGATCCTGTTTTGACTGAAAAAGGAAACCGCGCAGAACCAGGCGGGCGTCACGGTGGAGATATCGAAGGAATTATTAAAAACTTAGATTATATTTCGTCTCTTGGTGCCACTACAATTTGGAGCACGCCTTTATGCGAAGACAACGACAAACAGCATTCATACCACACTTACGGACAATCGGATGTTTACAAAATTGATCCGCGTTATGGAACGAACGACGATTACGCTCGTCTTTCTGCAGAAATGCACAAAAAAAACATGAAACTGGTTATGGATTATGTGACGAATCACTGGGGAATTACGCACTGGATGATCAAAGATACGCCAACAAAAACCTGGTTCAATCAATTTGAAAACTTTACGCAAACAAATCACAGACGTGAGGTAATTCCGGATACACATGCTTCAAAAGCAGATCAGGAAGTTTGTATTGATGGCTGGTTTGTCCCTTCTATGCCGGATTTGAATTTAAGAAATCCGCTAGTTGCAAAATATTTAACGCAAAACGCGATTTGGTGGATTGAATTTGCCAATCTTGATGGTTTCAGAGTGGATACTTATAATTATTCTGATCCAACGGCTATGGCAAATTGGGCAAAATCAATTACAGATGAATATCCGAATTTCAACATTGTTGGCGAAATCTGGATGCACAATCAGGCAAGTTTGGCGTATTGGCAAAAAGACAGCAAAATTGGAGCAATCAAAAACTACAATTCGAATTTGCCAAGTGTAATGGATTTTACGCTTCAAAGTCAAATTACTTCTGCTTTCAACGAAGATACACCAAACTGGGATAGTGGATTGATTAAATTCTACAACAATTTTGCGATGGATTATTTATATCCAAACATTAATAATATTTTAGTTTTTGCAGAAAATCATGATACCGATCGTATGAACGAAAAGTTCAAATATGATTTGCCAAAATACAAGCTAGCCATGACTTTATTGGCAACCATTCGCGGAATTCCACAAGTGTATTACGGTACAGAAATTGGAATGGGCGGTGACAAAAGCAAAGGTGATGCCGATATACGTCAAGATTTTCCTGGCGGATGGGCTGGCGACAAAAACAATGCTTTCACAGCAGCAGGAAGAACAGCTCAACAAGCTCAATATTTTGATTTTACTTCAAAATTATTCAACTGGAGAAAAACGAATGAAGCAGTTCATTTCGGAAAAATGACGCATTATATTCCGGAAAACAATACATATGTTTATTTCAGATATACCGATGCTAAAACCGTAATGGTGATTTTCAACAACAATGCAAAAGAGCAGGTTGTAAAAACAGCTCGTTTCAAAGAAAACATCAAAAACTTTAAATCAGGAAAAGATGTTATTACTGGAAAAACATTTGATTTAGCTACTGAAATTACTTTAGAACCAAAATCGGCTTTGGTTTTAGAATTGGAATAACAAAATTTTCTCTCTCGCAGATTTAGGAGATTAAGCAGATAATTTTAAAAAAATCTGCCAAATCTGCGAGATCTGCGAGAAACTTTTTTTTCTGCCACGAATTCACGAATTATTTTTGACAATCTTTGAGAATAAAAAATTCGTGAATTGCTTCGCCTGTTCGCTATCGCTCGGGTCGTGGCTATTTTTTTCAATACAATCCATCCTAAAATATTCTAAAATAATGAAAAAATACACTTTCCTTTTTTTATCTTTAGTATACTTAACAATGAGTTGTTCTGGCTCAAAATCAGTTACAATGAATACTACTTCGAAAACACCTTTCGTTTGGGAAGGAGCAAATGTTTATTTTTTACTTACAGATCGTTTTTACAACGGAGATACTTCCAACGACGTCAATTTCAACCGAACCAAAACTCCCGGAAAACTCCGCGGATTTGAAGGCGGTGACATTATCGGAATCACTAAAAAAATCGAATCAGGATATTTTGAAAAACTAGGAATAAATGCCATTTGGCTTACGCCGATTGTAGAACAGATTCACGATGGCGTTGACGAAGGAACTGGACTTAGCTATGGTTTTCATGGCTATTGGGCAAAAGATTGGACGGCTTTAGATCCAAATTTCGGAACCAAAGAAGATTTAGCTAAACTAGTTAAAAAAGCACACGAAAAAGGCATCAGAATTATTCTTGACGGCGTAATCAATCATACAGGACCAGTAACTCCAGAAGATCCCGTTTGGCCTTCGGATTGGGTGAGAACTGGTGTTGTCTGCGATTACAAATCTTTTGAGAATACAACAATGTGTACTTTGGTGGACAATCTTCCCGATGTTAGAACTGAAAGTAATCAGGAAGTACAATTACCTCCTTTTTTAATCGAAAAATGGAAAAAAGAAGGTCGTTACGAAAAAGAAATCGCATCACTTGACGAATTCTTCAAAAGAACAAATTATCCAAGAACGCCTAAATATTATATCATAAAATGGCTGACAGATTATATTCTGGAATTCGGAATTGACGGTTACAGAGGCGACACAGTAAAACATACCGATGAAAATGTTTGGGCCGATTTTAAAAAAGAATGCGAATATGCTTTTGAAACCTGGAAAAAACATCATCCTTTGCAAGTTTTAGATCAAAATTCATTTTATACAATTGCCGAAGTTTACGGCTACGGAATCAGCGGTGGGCAGGATTATGATTTTGGAGACCGAAAAGTAAATTATTTCCAAAATGGTTTCAACAGCATGATCAATTTTGAGTTTAAATGGAATGCCGCTCAAAACGATTATGAAGGTTTATTTTCTAAATATTCGAATGCGTTAAACAATGATTTAAAAGGATATTCAGTCCTTAATTATATGTCTTCTCACGACGACGGACAACCTTTTGACGCCAACAGAACAAAAAGCATTGAAACTGCAAATAAATTATTGCTTTCTCCAGGAATGTCTCAAGTTTATTATGGAGATGAATCGGCAAGATCTTTAGTCGTTGAAGGAACTCAAGGCGATGCAACCTTACGTTCCAACATGAATTGGGATGCTATTCAGAACAATCCTGAAATACAAAAAACTCTTTTACACTGGCAGAAATTAGGTCAGTTTAGACGAAATCATCCTGCTGTTGGTGCTGGCGTTCATAAACTTATTAATCCGTATCCTTATACTTTTTCCAGAACGTTTACTCAAGGTTCTTTTACAGATAAAGTTTTAATTGGCTTGGATTTACCAAAAGGCAGAAAAGAACTTCCAATTGGTGACGTTTTCTCAAACGGAACAAAACTAAAAGATACTTACTCGAATCAAGAAGTTGAGGTTATCGATGGAAAAGTAATTATTGACAATGATTTTGATATAGTTTTATTAGAAGAGATTTAAAAATATTTTTCTCTCGCAGATTTAGCAGATAATTTAAAAGCAATCTGCCGAATCTGCTAAATCTGCGAGAGACATAATTTAACACGGATTTAAAAATCACTTTAATCCTTTTAATCTGTGGCTATTATTTTTCCTTTGCTCCTTTGTACCTTTGCAACTCTGAACCTAGAAAAATGAATATTCTAAAGATTGCTCACAGAGGTGCCAAAGCCTACGAACCTGAAAATACTTTACAAGCCTTTCAAAAAGCCTTAGACTTAAATTCAGACGGAATAGAACTCGACGTTCATTTAAGCGATGACGGACATATAATCGTAATTCACGACGAAACCATCGATAGAACAACTAATGGAAAAGGTCTTGTAAACACTTTCACTTTAGCAGAATTAAAATCATTTTTAATTGATGGAAAATACCAAATCCCAACTTTAAACGAGGTTTTTGATTTGGTTGACAAAAAATGTCTCATCAATATCGAATTAAAAGGTTTAGGAACTGCTCCTAAAGTTGTCTCGTTAATTGAGGAATATATTTCAGAAAAAAACTGGAATTATGACCATTTTATAATTTCAAGTTTCGATTGGAATATGCTGGAAGAAACATCAAATCTAAATCCAAAAATTCCGATTGGCGTTTTAACAGAAGAAAATATAGATACCGCTTTGGCTTTCGCCGAAAAAATAAAAGCAAAATCCATTCATCCTGATTTTCAATTACTAAGTGTAAATAATGTAAACGAAATGCAGAAAAAAGATTTTCTAGTTTTAACTTGGACAGTAAACTCAGAAGAAGACATTCAAAAAGTAAAAAGTTATCAAGTAAACGGAATCATCTCTGATAATCCAGAAAAAATATAAAGTTTAAAATAGCAACAGATTAAAAGTTTTTTTTTGCCACAAATTCCACAAATTTTCACAAATTAAATGCAAAAATCAATTTGTGAAAATTTGCGTAATTTGTGGTTAAATAAAAAAATTAGTGCCAATTCGTGAATTCGTGGCAACCTAAAAAAAATATGATTAAAAATTTCGACATAATAATCGTTGGCGGAGGCGCAGCTGGTTTTTTTACCGCAATTAATATTGCAGAGAAAAATCCGAAACTGAAAATTGCCATTTTAGAAAGAGGAAAAGAAGTGCTTTCGAAAGTCCGCGTTTCCGGAGGCGGACGATGCAATGTGACGCACGCTTGTTTTGAACCTAACGAGTTAGTAAAATTTTATCCGCGAGGCGAAAAAGAACTTCGTGGTCCATTTCATCAATTTTGTTCTGGCGATACAATAGAATGGTTCGAAAAACATGGCGTAGAATTAAAAATTGAAGAAGACGGCAGAATGTTTCCTATTTCTAATTCTTCACAAACCATTATTGACTGTTTCTTAAAAGCAACCGAAAAATTAGGCATAAAAGTTTTGACAGGTCAAAGCGTACAATCGATTTTCAAAAAAGAAAATCATTGGAAAATTGATACTCAGACTGATAATTATGCTACGGAAAAATTAGTCATGGCAACAGGAAGTAATCCTAAAATCTGGGAAATGCTTCAGGAACACGGACACGCAGTTGTGAGCCCTGTTCCTTCCCTATTTACATTTAATATTAAAGATTCCCGAATTAAAGAATTACCAGGTGTTGCGACACAAGTTACCGTAAACGTAAAAGATACCAAATTAGAATCTACAGGACCTTTGCTAATCACGCATTGGGGAATGAGCGGGCCTGCAATCCTAAAAATATCAGCTTGGGGAGCACGCATTTTGCATGATAAAAATTATCAGTTTACGATTTATGTGAATTGGTTAAATGATGTTGATTTTGAAGATGCTGAGAAAATCCTAAAAGATTTAAAACAAGAACACGCGAAAAAAGCCGTTTCTAAAAAATCTCCTTTTGATTTCCCGAATCGTTTATGGGAAAGTTTGGTTTTGGCTTCAGGAATTGATTCGGAAACCAAATGGGCAGATTTATCTAAAAATCAATTGCAGAATCTAACTTCACAATTAACAAAAGCTGAATTTAAAGTCAACGGAAAAAGTACTTTTAAAGAAGAATTTGTAACCGCTGGCGGAATCGATTTAAAAGAAATCAACTTTAAAACCATGGAAAGCAAAATTCACGAGAATCTTTATTTTGCTGGTGAAATTGTAAACATCGACGCCATTACAGGCGGATTTAATTTTCAGAATGCCTGGACAAGCGGGTTTATTTTGGCTCAAAATATTTAATATAAAATGAAATTTAAAGGAATTATTTTTGATTTAGACGGAACGCTAGTAGATTCATTACACGATATTTCAGATGCGATGAACAAAGTACTTACCGCTCTAAGTTACCCAACACATGATTACGATACTTACCAATATTTTATCGGAAGTGGTTTACGAAATTTGGTAAGCAAAGCATTGCCAGCCACAAACAATTCTGATGATGAAATCGAAAGTTGTTTTGAATGTATGGTCGATGAATATACTAAAATCTGTACGCTCAAAACAAAACCTTATGACGGAATTGTAGAATTATTAGAAAACCTGACTTCACAAAATATCAAAATGGCGGTTTTCTCTAACAAAGCCGATGAATTGACCAAGAAAATTGCAACGGAATTATTTCCAAAGCAATTTGACACAGCAGTTGGTTTGAGCACAGAAGAACTTAAAAAACCAAATCCGGTTGAAGCAATTGAAATAAGCAAAAAATGGAATCTAAAACCAGAAGAAATCCTTTTTGTCGGCGATTCTGATATTGATATGAAAACTGCTTTAAATGCTAATATGTTTCCTGTTGGCGTAACTTGGGGTTACAGAACAGAACAAGAATTGAAAAACAGCGGTGCAAAAACAGTTATTAATAAAGCTTCGGAACTGATTGATATTTTATAAAATCGTGAATCCTTCTTTACAAAAACAAATTACATCAATCGCTTCGTTTTCTGAAAATGAAATCGAAATGATTGATTCTTGTTTTGAATATGAAAGTTTTAAAGCTAAAGAATTCCTTTCTGAAATGGGAAAAACCAACAATAAAATCTTTTTTATTGTTGAAGGTTTGGCTCGTGTTTATTACTTAAAAGACGGAAAAGAAATTACCACTTATTTAAGCTGTAATGACGGTTTTATTGCATCATATTCCAGTTTCATCAATCAGACGCAATCTTTTGAAAACATTCAATGTATTGAAGATTGCGAAGTGCTTTCGATAACTTTCGAAAAAATGCAGTTTTTATATAAGGAAATTCCGAATTGGGAACGCGTTGGAAGAATCTTAGCAGAGCAAAATTATCTCTGTATGGCAGATCGCGTTTTAAAACTGCAAATGATTCCCGCCAAAGAAAAATACCAGACTTTTTTAGCTTCGGCTCCAGCCAAAATAATTCAGCGAACACCTTTAATCTATATCGCATCTTTTCTCGGAATTACTCCAGAATCTTTGAGCAGAATCCGTCAGGACATTTCTTAACATTTATCAAGTGAGTTGAGAAACGGAATTCAAATCTTTGTCAAAATAAAATTTGAAAAGATGAAGAATATCGCCCAAGACGTTTACCAAATTCCATTATTTCCTCGAAACGCCATAAATTGTTATTTAATTGAAGATGTTTTAATTGATGCTGGAATAAGAACTTCTGCCAGTAAAATATTAAAATCAATCACAGGCAAATCTGTTAATAAACACGCATTGACGCACGCACACGCCGATCATCAGGGAAGCAGTAAAATTATCTGCGAAACACTAAATATTCCGCTTTTATGCAGTGAACCTGAAAAAGAATTTGCTGAAAACGGAAATGTAATAACAGAATACCCAAACCCAAATCATATTATTTCAAAATTTCAGAAAAACTTTTGGGCAGGAAAAGGACATCCAGTTTCTCAATCTTTAAGAGAAGGAGATAAAATCGGTGAATTTACAGTTGTTGAAACTCCCGGTCATTCAAGAGGTCATTTATCTTTTTTCAGAGAAAAAGATGGCGTTCTGATTGTGGGTGATGTTATGACAAATATGAATCTACTGACTACAAAAGTTGGCTTGCATGAACCTCCTCATTTGTTTACTTCCGATCAAGAAATGAATAGAAAATCGATTCTAAAACTTGCTTCCTTACAGCCAAAAATTTTGTGTTTTGGTCATGGCCCCGTTTTATTTAATAATGGCGAATTTGAGAGATTCAAAAGCTTGTTATAGTTTATTAACAAGAATTTACAGATTCTGTAAGTTTTCATTAAGACTATTCTAATAATTTTACTCTCAACTAATTAATCCTGTATGAGAGTAAAATTACTTACCACAATTTCTATTTTCACATATCAGCTCAGCTTTTCTCAAAGCGAAAAAATATTGAACGGGAAAGTGCTTTCTCAAAACATTCCTCTCAATAAAGTAGAAGTCATTAATAAAACAGCGCAAACCAGCACCAGAACAAACGAGCTAGGAGAATTCTCCATTATGGTTCGCCCGAAAGACAGTCTGCTTTTTTTCTCCAAAGATTATTTTTTTAAAAGACTGAAAATTTCTCAAGAAAATATTGATCAAAACAATATTACAGTAAATATGATCTTAAAGCCCGAAGAACTGGATGAAATTGTAATAACCAAAATCACATTTCCTCAGGTTAGTGCAGCAGACGAAAATTCAACTATAATACCAAAACCTCCAATATCTAATCCGGGCGTTTATACAGGAGGAATTGTAAATGGGGTTGATTTGTTATCTATTTTCAGTTTGTTTCGAAAAAAAGATAAAAAAGCTAAAGAAAAATTCAAAGAATTAGATTTTAAAAAACTAGCCGAAGCCACAGTTCCATTGGATTTCTTCAGAAATGATTTAAAAATAAAACCTGAAGACAAAGATTTGTTTCTGCAATTTTGCGACGCTGATCCCAAGGCTAAAATTCTTGTACAACAAAAAAATCTACTTTACACCATGGATTTTTTGCACTCTAAATACAAAGAGTTTCAAAAATTAAATTCTGGAAGCAAAACTAAAACCGATTAAATGAAAGTAAAACTACTTACTACAATTTCTTTTTTCACGTATCAACTCAGCGTTTCTCAAACAGAAAAATTAGTACACGGAAAAGTTACTTCTTATAATTTAGTTCTCAAAGATGTTGAAGTCATTAATAAAACTGCAAAAATTAGTACCACAACAAATGCTTTAGGCGAATTTTCTATTGTAGTAAAAGCGCAAGATAGTTTGATTTTTTTCGCGAAAGATTATCTTTTCACAAGATTAAAAATTACAGCGAAGGAAATCGAAACGGACAATCTTATTGTAAATATGATTCCTAAAGCAGAAGAATTGAACGAAGTGGTAATTTTAGACAAAAAAACTACCTCAATTTCACTGAGTAAAGAAGATATCAAAGAAATCAAACTAAATTCACATAAATCAAAAGAAGGATTAAAAATCCAAGGTTTTTATGAAGTAAAAGCCAGCCCGCTTGATATCGATTTCATTTATTTGGGCAAGCAAGTTTACAACTTATTCAAAAAAGACGAAGAAGAACCCAAAAAGAAAACTTCAGAAATGGATTTTAGAAAATTACTTGCAAAAACCTGTTCACAAGATTTTTTTACTAAAGACTTAAAATTAAATCCTGAAGAAAAAGAGCTATTTCTTCAATTCTGCGAAGCCGATCCAAAATCAAAAGCGCTTCTGGTAAATTTAAATATTCTAGAAACCATGGAATTTTTGTATGCCAAAAACGATGAGTTTAAAAAATTAAATTCTGGAATTAAAAACTAAAAATCCATTAAATGAGAGTAAAATTACTTACCACAATTTCTTTTTTCACCTATCAACTCAGCTTTTCTCAAACAGAAAAATTAATAAACGGAAAAGTGCTTTCGCAGAATATACCACTAAACCAAGTGGATGTAATTAATAAGACCGCCAAAATCAGCACTAAAACAAACGAGTTGGGAGCATTTTCAATTTTGGCAAAAGCGCAGGACAGCCTTATTTTTTTCTATAAAGATTCTTTTTTCTCACGGTTGAAAATTTCTCAGGAAAATATTATTCAGAATAATATAATCGTGAATATTGTTCTAAAACCTGAAGAATTGAAAGAAGTGGTCATAACTAAAGTCGAATTTGATAAAGTTAAGGTTGATGCTGATGCTGTTGCAGATGTATTGATTGATAAAAATGGCAAAAATTTATTCTGGAATACAGGAGTTAGTGACAATACAATTAGAGAAGCGCTTCGAGTTTCATTCCCCTTAAAAGGCAAGCAAAACAAAAAAATTGAACTTGACGACGATCGTTTTAAGAAATTAGCACTTGCTTATTGCCCACCCGATTTTTTCATCAATAATTTGAAACTAAAACCCGAAGAAAAGGAACTTTTCATAAAATTCTGCGATGCTGACCCAAAATCAAAAACGCTTCTTGAAAATCCAAATGTTTTAGCTGTTATGGATTTTCTTTATTTAAAAAATGAAGAGTTTAAGAAATTGAAAAAACCTTAGAACTTGAAACGCAGAAAACCCGAAACCTGAAACTACTTATTTAACCACCAAATACTAGCATTCAAAACCATTGCAAAAGCAACCCAAGCCAAATAAGGAATCAATAAATAACCTGATATTTTATTGATTTTAACAAACTTCAAATACGTTTCGTAAATCATCAACCATAAAAGGATAATTTCAATTAAAGCCAACATTGGATTTTTCAATCCGAAAAATAAATAAGACCAAATTGAATTTAAAATCAATTGAATGATGAAGAATAGCAATGCTTTTTTTATTTCTTCGGTGTTTTCTTTTATTTTATCCCAAACCAAAGCTGCTGCAATTGCCATAAAAATATAAAGTACAGTCCAAACTGGCATAAAAATCCAATTCGGCGGATTAAAAACTGGTTTTTCAAGCATCACGTACCATGTTTCAATACTCGGTCTAGTTACTGTACTGGCAGAATACCCAACTGTTAAACAAATTACTAAAGCTATAGCGATTTTTACAATCTTATTCATTTTATCAAATTTTGTAGTCCAAAAATAGTCAAAAGAAAAGTTTAAACCATATAAGTCATAGAAGTTCATTTTAGTAAAGCCTACTTATAATTTCTTATATAACTTATATGGTGAAAAAATTTAAAAACTATCTTTGCCAAAATTTTATAATTCATGTTTACAGCAGCTGATTTTATTCCAAATACTTATACTTCAACGGTCGAAAATGGAAATTTTGAATGGAGTGCTCCCAGCAATATTGCATTAGTGAAATATTGGGGGAAAAAAGACAATCAGATTCCGGCGAATCCTTCGGTTAGTTTTACTTTGAATAATTGCAAAACGATTACGAAATTAGGATTTGAAAAAAGAGCAAGCCAAAATTCTTTTTCTTTTGATTTGCTTTTTGAAGGAAAACCAAAAGAAGATTTCAAACCAAAAATTCAAAAGTTTTTAGAACGAGTTGAAGTTTATCTGCCGTTTTTAAAAGACTATCATTTTACAATTGATACTCAGAATACTTTTCCGCACAGTTCAGGAATTGCTTCTTCGGCATCTGGAATGGCCGCTTTGGCAATGAATTTTATGAGTTTGGAAAAACTGCTAAATCCAGAAATGACAGACGAATACTTTTATCAAAAAGCTTCACTTTTGGCTCGTTTAGGTTCAGGAAGTGCCTGCCGAAGCGTAAAAGGAAATGTGGTCGTTTGGGGAAATCAAGCAAACATAGAAGGAAGTACCGATTTATTTGGTGTTGAATTCCCTTATGTAATTCACGAAAATTTCAAAAATTATCAAGACACCATTTTATTAGTTGATAAAGGCGAGAAACAAGTTTCAAGTACTGTTGGACACGATTTAATGCACAATCATCCTTATGCGGAAAGACGTTTTGCTCAGGCGCACGAAAATTTAGATAAATTAATCACCATTTTTGAAAGCGGAGATTTAGAAGAATTCATCAAAGTTGTAGAAAGTGAAGCACTGACTTTGCATGCTATGATGATGACTTCAATGCCGTATTTTATTTTGATGAAACCTAACACACTTCAAATCATAAACGCGATATGGAAATTTAGAAATGAAACTAATATTCCAGTGTGTTTTACGCTTGATGCCGGAGCAAATGTTCATGTGCTTTATCCCGAAAACGTTAGCGAAAAAGTATTACAATTTATTCAGGACGAATTAGTTGTATTTTGTCAGAATCGTCAGTACATTTGCGACAAAATTGGAGAAGGCGCAATTGCATTATAATTTTGCGTATCTTTAATTAAATTTTTTGATTATGGACATTCAATTAGAAAAACGCGAAGTAATAGATATTTTGGAAGGTACAAATGATCTTTCAATTATTTTAGCTGTCAAAAAATTGTTAACCAAAAACAAAAAAGATTGGTGGGATGATTTGAGTGAGGAACAGAAAGAAGAAATTAGAGAAGGAGAAAGACAAATTGAACGTGGTGAATTTGTTGAATATGAAGAAATGATGAAAAAATTTCGTTAATGAAAAGAACAATTGTCTTTTCAAAAAATGCTGAAAAAGGTTTATCCGAATTATTTGAATACTTAGAAAGTCGATGGTCAGAAAGAATAAAAAACAATTTTATATCAAATCTCGACAAAGTAATTTATCTAATACAAATTGAACCAGAAATTTTTCCTAAATCGGAATTAAATAAAAATTATCGAAAATGTGTCTTGTCAAAACAAACGACAATTTATTATAAATTCAATACAAAAAGAGTAGAGATAATTACATTTTTTGATAGCAGACAAAACCCAATTAAAATTAAGAAAGACATAAAATAAATCATGAAAGGACCATTATTTTATTCAAAAATATTACTTTTTGGAGAGTACGGAATTATCCGCGATTCAAAAGGGCTGGCTATTCCTTATAACTTTTACAATGGCGCTCTGAAAAAGTCTGAAGAGCCTTCTGAAGAAGCTATCGCATCAAATAAAAGCTTAAGAAGTTTCGCTTCTTATCTTGAAGTTCTACAAACACAACAGCCTGATTTGGTTACTTTTGATTTAGAAAATCTTAAAAACGATGTTGAGACCGGAATGTATTTCGACTCTAGTATTCCACAGGGATACGGTGTTGGAAGCAGCGGTGCGCTTGTAGCGGCTATTTATGACAAATATGCTGCAAACAAAATCACGGTTTTAGAGAATTTGACACGCGAAAAACTTTTGCAATTAAAAAATATATTTTCTCAAATGGAGAGCTTTTTCCACGGAAAAAGTTCTGGTTTAGATCCGCTGAACAGTTATTTGAGCATTCCAATTTTGATCAACTCTAAAGACAATATTCAAACAACTGGCATCCCGACTCAAACTGTTGACGGAAAAGGCGCTGTATTTTTATTAGATTCTGGAATTGTTGGCGAAACTGCTCCTATGATCAGTATTTTTATGGAAAGCTTAAAAGACAAAGGTTTCCGCGCAATGCTTAAAAACCAGTTTGTAAAATACACAGATATTTGTATCGACAACTTCTTGCATGGCGACATGAAGTCTTTGATTGGAAATACTAAAAAACTTTCTAAAGTTGTGTTGAATAATTTCAAACCAATGATTCCTGAGCAATTTCACGGAATTTGGCAACACGGAATAGACACAAACGATTATTACCTAAAACTTTGCGGCTCTGGCGGCGGCGGTTATATTCTTGGTTTTACCGAAGATCTAGAACGTGCCAAAGCATCTTTGAAAGACTACAAATTAGAAGTTGTTTATCAGTTTTAAGTTTTAACCTCTTAAAATATTGTAATTTATCGAATACCATTTTCTAACATTTAATCCTAAAAAATTATTGCCTATGAAAAGTATTTTAAAGATTATCAAAGCAACTTTTTTAGGAGGACTTATATTTTTAGTGCCTTTAGTGGTTCTGATAATTGTTTTAGAAAAAGGATACGGCATCATTCAAAAAACGACACTTCCACTGGTAAACAACTTGCCAAGAATTAGTGTTCTAGGGCTTGCACTTCAGGAATTTATTGGAATACTGCTTATAATTCTTATTTGTTTGGTAGCAGGATTAATAGCCAAAACTGCCAATGCAAAAAAGTTGGTAGAAAAATTAGAAGATGGTATTTTGAGTTTTGTTCCTGGTTATTCGTTCATGAAAAACATGAATGAAAACATTCTGGGAATTGAATCTAAAGATGACTTAAAAGTAATTCTAGTTCCTACAGATGCCGGATTGCAATTTGCTTTTTTGATTGAGCAAATCAGCGAAGATAAATTTACAGTCTTTATTCCAGATGCACCAAATCCTTGGAGCGGATCAGTGGTTTTTGTAGAAAAAAAAGACATTCAGGATATTGATATTACCCAAAAACAAGCTTTGGCCTGTATTCGAAAATTAGGTTACGGTTCTAAAGAATTGTTAAAAAACAAACTTTAAAATATAGAATAAAAAAATATATTCTAACTTCCCTAAATCTAATCCATCACACTTTATAATTTATGTTAAGCAGACAGCACAAACTTGTAGTAATGAAAATTGTCAGTTTGTTTTCTGTAGTACGCGGTTATAACATTCCGATTATTGTTATTGCACAATATCTCTCTGCAATATTTATTCTGGCTCCAGAGAAAAGAGCCCTTGATATTATCTTGGATTTTTATTTGTTCCTAATTGTTTTTGCCTCAGCAATTACGATCGCTTCAGGTTATATCATCAACAATTTTTACGATAGCCAAAAAGATTTGATCAATAGGCCAAACAAATCGATGTTGGATCGTTTGGTAAGTCAGAAAACTAAATTATCAGTTTATTTCAGCTTGAACTTTTTAGCAGTTTTGATGGCTTCGATTGTTTCTTGGCGTGCTTTTTTATTCTTTTCGGCTTATATTTTCTTGATTTGGTTTTACTCACATAAAATCAAAAAATATCCTATTATTGGCAATTTAATGGCGGCGTTTATGGCTGTAATTCCGTTTTTTGCCATTTTGCTTTATTTCTACAATAAGATTTCATTTGAAGAAATTGAGGATCATATGAGTCATTTTATGGTAATTTCTGCCCATGCCGTTTTCTTGTTTTTATTGCTTTTGATTCGGGAAATGATCAAAGATTTAGAAAATCTGAAAGGCGATTTGGCAAATGATTACAGAACTATTCCAATACTTTACAGCGAAAAGGTTTCAAAGCAAATTATTACCGTTTTGACTTTTTTGACCATTATTCCGGTTTATATTTTAGTCAATATTTATGATGTTGGCTATATGGACATTTACTTTTATGTTTGTTTTGGAATATTACTTTTTTTTCTGATTTTTCTTTGGAAATCAAATTCAAAAGAGCAATTTTTAATGCTTCATAATGTTTTGAAATTTTTGATTGTTTCTGGCGTTTTTTGTATTGTTCTAATTAATCCGAGTGTGTTATGGCACGGACGAGAATTGATTTCTAATTACTAGTTTCGTTCCGGAAAGATTCACGAAGACTTTCTCTAAGATTTACAAAGTTTTTCAGGCATTGTACTAACTTTATATAGCAATCCTATTTTTTGTCTCACGCAGATTTGGCAGATTTAGCAAATTTTTTCTTAGCGAGTCTTTGTGAAAACTTTGCGAGTCTTTGTGAAACAATATGATCTCTCCATGTTCAAAAAAAGCCAATTGTTTGAAACTAGCCCCGATTACTTCACTTAACTTTTATTTTTATCGGAGTTCAGTGAACTTCGTTTGAAGTGGAAAGCCTTTTATTTTTTTTCTTTAAAAAAATAAAAGATTGAAACGGAAAGCGGGAATTAATCCCTGAAAAAAAGCCAATTGTGATGCTTCAAAATCCTTTCATTTTTTTTGCTATTAATCTAAGAACATTGAACTTAAGATTTATTGGCAGGAAAAAACTATCTTTGCACAAATTAATGACTTTATGAACAACAAGGAAGGCAATAATAGAAGAGGCGGATCGAGACCAAATAGCTCAAGACCAAACTCTAGCAAGCCAAAACCTCCTATGGCAAAACGCGCTCAAGGGCCGAAAAAAGTGAAACCTGAAGTTAAAGCTGCTCAGGAAGCTGCCGCTGAAAAATTCAGAAAACAGAACACACCAGCTAAGAGACAAAAAGCTTCAGACGAAATTCGTTTGAACAAATACATTTCAAATTCTGGAGTGTGTTCACGTCGTGATGCCGATATTTATATTCAGTCTGGAAACGTAAAAGTTAATGGCGTTCCAGTTACTGAAATGGGATATTTAGTAAAAATCAATGATGTTGTAAACTTTGATGGCGTTGTTTTGACTCCAGAAAAGAAAGAATATATTTTACTGAACAAACCAAAAAACTTTACTACTGCGCTTGATGAAGGTCAGGAATATCGCAATGTATTAGAACTTGTTCGTGGTTCTACAAATTCAAAAATTGCTCCTGTAGGACGAATGGACAAGAATACAACGGGATTGCTGTTGTTTACGAATGATACTGATATGATTCGTAAATTTTCTTTGCCGAATCAAAAATCATCAAAAATTTATCAGGTTTCTTTAGACAAAAACTTGAAGTTTGAGGATTTGGAAAAAATCAGCAAAGGTTTAGTTCTTGAAGGACACCGTGTTTTTGTTGAGGAAATCAGTTATATCGAAAAAGAGGCAAAAAGCGAAGTTGGCCTTAAATTACGTACATCAAACGTAAAGGTTGTTCGTTCTATTTTTGAAAGTTTTGATTACAATGTTTTGCGCATTGACCGCGTTTCGTTTGCTGGTTTAACCAAAAAGAATCTGCCTAGAGGAAACTGGCGTTTTCTGACAGACCAAGAAATTATCAATTTGAAAAACTCTTAAGTTTTTCAAATTAGATTAAATACCAATCCTGTTTTGCTTTTGTAAGACGGGATTTTTTTATTTAGAAACTGAAAAAGTTATGTCCAAAAAGTGTAAAGATCGATCTTCCGATATTTTGATTTTTTTCTTCAACTGTTTCGTAATTTGAAAATCCTAATATGATTTTGATTCCGGGCTGAATGCTGTTTAGGATTTCTCTTTTTTGCTCTTCAAGAAGAAGCTTTAAACTATCTAACAATTGGATATTATTTTTAAGATATGAAACTACAAGAAGTGCTGAGAAGTTAAGTATTTCGCGGGCAGTTTCACTTTTGATTCCTACTTCGTTTGAAATCATTTCAGAAATTCTTCCTTTTTTATTGGTGAAGATTTCTTTTAAAATGGCATTTCCTTCAATTCTGTAACAATCGTCGACAGATAAAATTCGGCCTGAGGTAAAATCGACTTCCTGATAAAAGGTTGAATCGTCTTCGATTAATGAGATGATTTCTTTATAAAAGCCTAATTCTTCGGCTTTGTTATAAAGGCCCATCAAAATTGTGCCTATCGAAACATCAATTCCCTTAATTAAAAGAGCATCATTTTCGAAATAAAACTTGTTTAGCTTAGAAACAACATTAGAAGAAATAAAACGTCTAAGTTCAATTTGTAGGTTTGGGGTCATACTCATAACTTATAAAATAATTATTTATAACTGTTAAAAATAATCGATAAAGTGAGGCTTTTTATCGTTTATCAGGATAAAAATATAAAATATTTTAACATTTCCAAAAAATAAGTTAAGAATATACATACCCGATTAACAGGTTATTAACATAAATTGTTGTCAATATCAGTAAACATAATGCTTTCGTTATCAAATGGAAATTGAAAATATTTTAATTTTTTTTCAATATTTTAAAAAAACAAACAAAAAATAAGAAAAATCCTAAGTACTTTTACAAAATTAAAATAAATTGTTTCGATATTCCCATGTTATATGCAAGAAAATTCCAAGAAAAATAACACAAAACAGAAAGTTGATAAAACTTGAGGCAAGAAATCCTAATAACGATCCGGTGGCCGCTTTTAATGCTCGTTGATGGTTTTTTGAATCATAAATGAGTTCCCCAATAAATGCTCCTACAAATGGCCCAATAATAACCCCGAAAGGAATTGGCGATAAAATTCCGACTATCAAGCCAATATTCGTACCCCAAACACCATATGAACTTCCTCCAAATTTTTTAGTTCCTTTTGATGGAATTATGTAATCCAGGACCGTGATAACAATTGTAATTAATAGCGTTATGCCCAAAACCCAATAATTATTTTCGACAGCTTTTGTAAGATACAAAAGCAATAATCCAACCCAGCAACTTGATAAGCCAGGCAAAACAGGCAAGAAACTGCCAAAAATACCGATAATCATACAGATAAAACCGAGCAACAACAATACTAAATCCATATATTTTTTGTAAATTGTATTTGCAAATCCTTAGAAAAAACAAGCTATGCCAAAATTTTTGAAAACATTTGCGTGCCTCTTTTTGATGCTTTCGATCAATTCGAATTTACATGCTCAAACTCAAAAACTTTCTTTAGATGATCTTTTATTGCAGGACAGCATTTATAAAAGTAATAAGAAAAAAGTATTAAATTTTTCTCTAAAAGAATTTGATACGCTTTTTCTTGAATTTTTTAACCGCAAACAAGATCCAAATATTGTTCTGACAAAAACAGAATTTTACACTTATACCGTTCAGATCGCAACATTTTCAGACCGGCTTGCGTCTTTATATCCTGACCAAAAGGAAGTTGCGGCACAGAACAAACAACAATGGCTTTCAGAAAGCTATGAAGATTATTTAGAATACAAAGGTTCTCAAAAAAAATAATCGTATTTTTATACCACAAAAGCACTTTATTCAACTCAACCTCAAAATCTTGAAGCAGTTTTTCTTTTTTTTAGCTTTCCTACTTTTAAACTCTTGTCAATATTTTGAGAAGAAGGTACCGTCTGAAAAAGAATTACTTCAAAAAGAACTAAAATCTATTAATTGGAAAGAAGTTGACGAATATCCTACCGTTACAGAATGTGAAAGTATTGCGGATGAAAAACAACGCCAAAAATGTTTCTTTGATGTAATGGCCCAACTTATCCAAGAAAAACTTCAAATCGATAGTCTGTCGATTTTGTATCCTGAACTCGACACCATTCAGGTAAAAGTGACTGTTTTCCCGAATTCAAAAATGAAATTCGAGCCTCAATTTCCTAAAGATTCTGTTGCTTATGACACCATCAAAGTCGACAGTATTTTGCATGCACGCCTGATTGATTTTCCAAAAGTAAATCCAGCAATAAAGCGAGGAATTCCCGTAAAAACACAATTTATTCTTCCAGTAATTTTAAAAGCTAAAGAAGAAAAATAGTTTATTTTAGGAGCTATTCCTGCTGTCCACTGTATCTTTTGTGGTGAACCCCACCACAAAAGGATGCCGCTTCCATCAGGGCTAGGGCAGTCGTTTTCAAAAGAATTTACTTTTTGAATTGTCGATCTTTCCATTCATAAGAACCAAACAAACTATACAAAGCCACAGCCGAACTAAAAAAAGGATATAGCAGACTGCTCAGCAAAAGGCTTTTGATTTTTGTTTGTGTCAAAAATTTATTGGTAATTGAAAGCAAAACGAAATCAATTGCAAACTTATAAAAAGCAAAAATCACAAAAATCGGATACGACCAAATTCCGAAAAGAAGCAGGAAAAATCCAATTGCAAAACTCAGATTTCCCAAAAAAACAACCAAGCCTAAGAATTTACCAAAAATACTTTTATACGAACTAGTTTTTGCCGCCCAGCGTACTCTTTGATGAAATAATGCTTTCCAGTTTTCGGTTGGTTTTGTAATTACAATTGCATCCTTTGCTTTTAAATAGTGAACTTGATTTGGGAATTTTTCAATTGTTTTTTGAAGTAAAAAAACATCATCTCCACTGGCTATTTTATTATTTCCTTCAAAGCCATTTAAATTTTCAAACAATGATTTTGTGTAGGCAAAATTGGCTCCGTTACACATAAAACCTTTATTGATACCGAAACTTCCAATTGTGGCGCCTTGAAGACTCGTTAAATCCAATTGCTGAAAATGATCTAGAAACGAGTTTTCGCAGTTATATGTTACAGCACCCGCCAACATTGAAACTTTATTTTCCTGAATGTAATTATCAAATGTCAAAAGCCAGTTTTCTGGAACAATACAATCAGCATCGGTTGTAGTAACCCAATCGGTTTTTACATGCTGCATTGCTGTTGAAATCGCATCTTTTTTAGGAGAATTTGAAATACGAATATTGTCTATAATTGATAATTGATAATTAACAATTGATGATTGAAACTTTTCACTTGAAGAATCATCGACCAAAATTACTTCGAATAAATTTTGTGGATAATTTAGTTTTGAAAAACTATTTAAGAGATTCGGAAGATTTTCTTCTTCATTTCTGAAAGGCACAATTATAGTAAAACTCGTCTTCGGTTTTATTCCTGTTTTCTGATATTTTTTGACATTATAAAATCCATAAACAAGCAAACTGATGCTAAAAACATAAATTGCTAATATGGAAAATAACGTAAAAATCATTCTACAGTTTTGGTTTTAAAATTCAGTACAAAATAACTTCCTAAAACTACCGGTAAAACGACATTTAAAAACCACATTAAAGTGCTTATAAAAATGACAATCCATTCGTTTACGCCCAGAATTCCAAAGAAATAAATTGCGACACTTCCTTTTACAGCAAAATCTAAAAATTGAAAAGTTGGCAACGAAGACGCCAAAAAATAAACCGACGTTATGGCTGCCATTAAAGTCAAATACGGCAGATCGACATCAAAACCTAAAAACAGAAAATAATACTGGTGTGAAAAAACCAAATAACGGCAAATTCCTAAAAAGATGTTTTTTTGATGAACTTCTTTCGGAATTTCATTGATTTTGTGAATCAGTTTTTCAATCGAATAGCCTTTAATTTTTATCTTTTTTATGGAAAATAATACAATCAAAATCAAAACAAATCCGCCAAAAAGAATCAAAACAGTTTTGGTTGTAATCACATTAAATTGCGCATTGAAATAAAGAAGTCCAAAGATTCCAAAAAGAATGGTCAAAATCATCTGGATTCCGTTGCAGATTAAGTTTAGGAAAACTACTTTTTTGGCATCTGCTTTTGGGTAATACAATGCTTTTCCCGCATACTCTCCCACTCCATTTGGTGTAAAAATTCCAGCCGTCAATGCAGCCAAAACTTGTTTCGTAGATTCATAAACCGAGATTCTATGAATTACCTGAGCCAAATTCTGCCATTTCAAAATCTCAAAATAGCGATTCAAAACACTCAAAAGCAAAATAAACGAAATTCCTAAAACCGATTGGTTTTTCTTAAACAAAACAATAAACTTCTGCCAGTCTAATTTGTCGTTGTTAGCCAGCTGATTGTAAATAAAATAAAATGCGCCGCCAACGATCAAAAGTTTGGCCAGAAGAACTAGGAATTGCTTAGCTTTGTGAGGAATTGAAATCATGCCGCAAAAGTAATCAAATGTGGCAATTAGAAAATTAGAAAATGTGGCAATTTTTCTAAACTTCAAACCTTAAACTTGAAACAAAAACTCTCTTGACAAAAGAACGCATCATATTAGGCATTGACCCTGGAACCACAATTATGGGTTTTGGACTGATTAAAGTAACCAATAAAAAAATGGAATTTCTGCAGTTAAATGAATTGCAACTTTCCAAATACGATAATCATTACCAAAAACTAAAGATCATTTTTGAAAGAACTATCGAGTTAATTGAAACGCATTGTCCAGATGAAATTGCGATCGAAGCCCCTTTCTTTGGCAAAAACGTGCAATCAATGCTAAAACTTGGCCGTGCGCAAGGAGTTGCTATGGCAGCAGGCCTTTCTAGAGGAATCCCGATTACAGAATACGAACCTAAAAAGATTAAAATGGCAATTACCGGAAACGGAAATGCCAGTAAAGAACAAGTTGCTAAAATGCTGCAACAACTTTTAGGCTTAAAAGAATTACCCAAAAACCTAGATTCAACAGATGGTTTAGCTGCTGCGGTTTGCCATCATTTTAATTCGGGGAAAGTTGTTGCCGGAAAAAGTTATTCGGGTTGGGACGCTTTTGTAAAACAAAATGAAGATCGAGTGAAAAAATGAGGCAATGTGCCAATTTGATAATTAGAGAATTTATTTCGTTGTCTATAGAATTTTCTAATTATCAAATTGACACATTTTCTATTTGACTAATTATCTAATTAAAAAAATGAGCGGTATCTACCTCCATATTCCTTTTTGCAGACAGGCTTGTCACTATTGCGATTTTCATTTTTCTACTTCAATGAAAAAGAAAGACGAAATGGTTTTGGCATTAGCTAAAGAAATTGCTGTGCGCAAAAGTGAATTTGATACTGAAACTGTTGAAACCATCTATTTTGGTGGAGGAACTCCTTCTGTTCTGCCAAATGACGAAATCAATTTTTTAATTTCTGAGGTTTATAAAAACTATAAAGTTGTCGAAAATCCAGAAATTACGCTTGAAGCCAATCCGGATGATTTGTCTTCTGAACGAATTTTAGAATTATCGAAAAGTCCGATAAACCGTTTAAGTATTGGAATTCAGTCTTTCTATGAAGAGGATTTGAAGATGATGAATCGTGCTCATAATTCGGCGGATGCCAAAAAATGTTTGGAAGAAGCAACAAAATATTTTGATAATATTTCGCTTGATTTGATTTATGGAATTCCAGGAATGACCGACGAAATGTGGCGACAAAATATTCAAACGGCTTTAGATTTTGGCATTCCGCATATTTCAAGTTACGCTCTAACGGTTGAACCTAAAACGGCTTTGAGCAAATTAATCCAAACCGGAAAAATTGCTGCACCACAAGATGAAGTCGCTTCTAATCACTTTATGATTTTGGTTGAAATGCTTCAGAAAAATGGTTTTATTCATTACGAATTATCCAATTTTGGGAAAGAAAATTATTTCTCTAAAAACAATTCGGCTTACTGGCTGGGTAAAAAATATATTGGAATTGGGCCTTCGGCACATAGTTACGACGGCAAAAAACGAGGTTGGAATATTGCGAATAATTCGCTTTACTTAAAAGCAATTCAAAACCATGAACTTCCTATTGAAACTGAAGTTTTAACTATTTCAGATCGTTATAATGAATATATTATGACGGGTTTACGAACCATTTGGGGCGTTTCTTTAGATAGAATTGAAAATGAATTCGGATCGGAATATTTGGATTATCTGAAAAAACAAGCTCAAAAATTCTTAAGCGACGATTTCCTTTCCATCGAAAACAACATTCTAAAACCAACTCCAAAAGGAAAATTTTTAACGGATGGAATTGCTTCAGATTTATTTTATCTAAATTTGGATGAATAAAAATTAGCCACGAAGGCACAAAGGCGCAAATTTATTAAACTTTGTGACTTAGCGTCTTTGCGGCATAAAATCCAAATTTGTGTTAGCAAAAATCAACAACTTCGAAATCGACTTATCAAAACCTATCGATATCTCTATTCCATTAACCAATACAGATGAAAACCCGATTGCTTGGTATATCGAGAAACCATCTATTGAACCTGTAGTTTTTGGCGATTGGATTGGAAAAGTTTCTGAAGGAAAATCATCTACGAATTTCAATAATATTTTCTTCAATCCGCACGGGCATGGAACGCATACGGAATGTTTGGGACATATTACGAATGATTTTTATAGCATTAATCAGTCTTTAAAACAGTTTTTCTTTTTTGCTGAATTGATTTCGGTTACACCAGAAATAATTGGTGAAGATTTGGTAATTACTTTAGAAAATATCTTGACCGCGCTTAATGCCACATTAAAATTAGGAATTCCTAAAGAAGCTTTAATCATCAGAACGCTTCCCAATCAAAAGGAAAAAAAATCACGAAAATATTCCAATACCAATCCGCCTTATTTGTCTGAAGACGCTGCAATTTTCATCCGCGAAAGCGAAATTCAGCATTTACTGATCGATTTACCAAGCGTTGATAAAGAACATGACGAAGGGAAATTATTAGCACACAAAGCTTTTTGGAATGTAAAAGACACGCATAATCTGAATGCTGATGCCCGATTGAATGCAACAATCACCGAAATGATTTATGTACCAGACGAAATTGAAGATGGAAATTATATACTAAATCTTCAAATCGCTTCGTTTGAAAATGATGCAAGTCCGAGCAAGCCAATTTTATATAAAATTTAATTCGATCGCCACGAATTACAATAATTTTCGCAAATTTCTTTTTTTGTTTTGCCACTCCTGATAGCTATCGGGATAAAAAGATTTACACAGATTTAATCATTTTTAATACTTTAATCTGTGGCAAAAAATAAATTGGTGTCAATTCGTGTAATTCGTGGCAAAACAATAACAAACTATGATTAATGTTTCAACTGATAAAACAAAATTAGACGTTCCGTTTATACAAAACTTCCTGAAAGATATTTATTGGGCTGCGGGAAGAACTATTGAGGAAGTCCAGCGTACAATTGATGCTTCGGTTTGTTTTGGAATTTATTTGAATGACAAACAAATTGGTTTCGCCCGCGTAATCACCGATTATGTGGTTTTCGCTTATTTAATGGACGTTTTTATTACAGAAGAACATCGCGGAAAAGGTTATTCGTCAATTCTAATTGAAGCGATGATGAAAGAACCGCAATTGCAGGAAGTCAAAATCTGGCGATTGGCAACCACTGATGCTCATTTTTTATATGAGAAATTCGGATTTACAAAACTGAATCATCCTCAAAAGATGATGGAAAAAATAATATAACAAACACTAATTTCACTAATTGGCACGAAACAATCCAATTAGTGAAATTTGTGCAATTCGTGTTAAATCATAACTTTTATAATATGAATTTGGAAACCTATTACGAATATTGCCTTTCAAAAAAAGGAGTGAGCGAACATTTTCCTTTTGATGAAGATACTTTGGTTTTTAAAGTAGGCGGTAAAATGTTTGCTTTGTCTTCTCTTTCTCAATGGGAAAAAAATGAAGCTTCGGTGAATTTAAAATGTGATCCGGACCGAGCCGAAGAACTCCGCGCCGAATACGACGAAATAAAACCAGGCTTTCATATGAGCAAAGTACATTGGAATACGATTGCTTTAAACGGAAACTTGCCTGATAAATTTGTGAAAGAACTCATAGATCATTCGTACGAATTGGTTTTCAAAAGCTTAACAAAGAAAATTCAAAATGAAATAACTGACTCGAGGTAAAATTTTTACCGAACAGGCGGAGCAATTAGAAAATTAGGCATTACATTTGCAACGAAAGAAAAAACTCAGCTGCTTAGTAGCTTAGCAACTTACAACCTTTAAAAAAATGAAAGAACAATTTAAAAAATTTCTGAACGAAGAACAAGATCCAAAAGCGATTGAAAAAATCACTTCGAAACTTACAGATTTATTAATGAAAGGCGAAGAAGTTGGATACATTGCAGTGCAAAAAAAGCCTGCGATTACTGTTTTTCCTGACAGCATTGTATTAACGAATAAACGTATTATTATTTGCAAGCCTAAAAATTTAGGTCTTTCTATGGATTTCACCGATTATACTTGGGACGATATTGCAAGCACTTTTGTAAAAGAAAATATTTTAGGTTCTGAGTTTTCATTTGGAACAAAAACAGATTTAGCTGTTTCTATCGATTATATCCCAAAAATTCAGGCTAGAAAAATTTATACTTACGCTAAAGAGCAATTGGATTTATTGAAAAATCCGGTTCAAGCTGGAACTCCTGTTCAAGAAGCTGTTCAAGTAGAAGAACCTGTTTTTGAAGACGAAGATGAAGTTGAAGAAGTAGAAACAGAAGAAGTGACAAGCTTCGCAGAAATTTTGCCTGCAACGCCAGTCGTTACAGAAACTTACGAACCGCTTCCAACGCAACCTACACAACCAGCAGGAGAGCGCAAATTAAGTGATTTGTCTAAAGAAGAACTTTTTGACAAATTACAGAATTACAAAAAACTTCTTGATAATGGATTGATTATGCAAGGAGAATATGATGCTTATAAAAAAGAGATTTTAAGTTATATGTAAAATTAGTCTTAAAGTCAAAAGTCGAAAGTCGTAAAGTCTTTTTGCTTTGTCTAAAATCAAAAGCCAGAAATAGAAATTCTATTCTGGCTTTTGATTTTTAAGTCTGTAATTCGACTTTATGACTTTTGACTTTCCAACTTTCGACTATAGCGTAGCTTTTTGCTTTTCTACAAATTTATGCGATTGTAGTTCCAGCAATTCTTTTGCATTTTTACGTTGCAAGTCGAAAAGGCCTTTATCTTCAGCGATATCAGCATACACTCTGTCGTGCATTTCGGCGCTGGTTTTTACTAGTAAATCGCGTTGGTATTTATTTTGTGCCAAAGTCGCTTTCATTGCAGTTTCAGCTTCTTCTTGTTTGAAATCGAATTCGCCTTTTGGTGCTAATAATTTGGCGATAATTGGAGAGGTTTCAATTGCTAAAAACAATAGCATAATGAAAAATGACGGCAACCACGGCAATTTGTTCAATGCGTTGATACGCGCCATTAATCCGTCGAAACCTTCAATGATTGGCTGGGTTTGCGAAACTTTTTTGTCTAAATCAGCTTGCAGTTGTTTCCCGATTTTCTCTTTCTCAGCAATTTTTGCTTCGTTTGTTGTTTTTAAGGCTTCGTATTCTTTTAAAGATGCGTCGTGTTTTTCTCGCTTTTCTTTGTAAACTGGACCTTTTCCTAATTTCTTAGTTCCCGCAGTTCCTTCGGCTTCTGTAATATAAGTAGAATATAAAGCGTTCACTTCTTTTTCTTTCTTTACAATATCAGCTTTTAAAGCAGCAATCTCAGCTTTATTCTTATCTAAATCCGTTTTGAAATAAGTTCCAATTTGTTTTTTATTGGCCAATTCCATTTCGTTTTTCTCTTTCAATAAAACGGTATTGATTTCTTTTTCGAAGATTTTAATTTCCAAAGGTTTTGAAATTACAATCGCAATAATAATTGCCAAAGCAATTCGAGGTGTCGCTTGCAGGAATTCATCGATAAAACGATCTCTCTTTTTAATCGTAGAAACGATAAATCGGTCCAGATTAAAAATCAGCAAACTCCAAACAAATCCAAAAATCAAGGCGGGATAAATAGAATCGAAAACAGTAAAAAGTGCATAAGCACTCGCTAAAAATGCCATTACAGCAGTAAAAAATACAGTGGCGCCAATTCCAACATATTTGGTTTGTTCGCCTTCTGAACAATCTTTCAAGAGATCTCGGTCGACTCCTGAACATAGGATAAAAAATTGTTTTAACATGATTGATGATTTTTGATTGTGATTGAGAGAACAAATTTAACGCCAAAAATTTAATTATGAGTTAAATAGTTGATTTGTTTTCATTTGCGCTTTAAATTATTTCAAATTAACAAGTGTTACTTTAACATTAATAAGTTTGCTTTTTATTGGACTAATCATAACACTATGTTAATTTTTTTCAAGTTTTTAAATAACATTAAGGTTCTAGTTTCGCAGGAAATTAAACTAAAACACAATGAAACAAATTTATTTATTAGTAACTTTTATGCTTTTAGCCTTTTCCGGTTATGCCCAAAAAGGAATAATTTCTGGAAAAGTATTAGATATTGACGACAAACTTCCTTTGCCTGGAGCGATGATCCAAATCGTAGGTGAAAACAAATACACGGTTTCAGATTATAATGGCCGTTTCGAATTATTAAATGTAAATACAGGAACTTATAAAGTTGAAGTAAAATATATTGGATACACATCTATCACAAAAGAAATAACAGTTGAACAAGGAAAAAACAATGTAATTGATTTCGCCCTAAAAACTTCAGGAACTGAATTGAATGAAGTTGTGGTTGGAGACATTTTAAAAGGTCAAGCCAAAGCGCTGAATCAGCAAAAAAACAACAAAAACATTGGAAACGTAATTTCGTCTGACCAAGTTGGGCGTTTTCCTGACGCCAATGTTGGAGACGCTTTAAAACGTGTTCCGGGTATCACCATGCAAAATGATCAAGGTGAAGCACGTAACATCATTATTAGAGGTCTTGCGCCTTCATTGAACTCGGTTACTTTAAATGGCGACCGAATTCCATCTGCGGAAGGAGATAACAGAAACGTACAAATGGACTTGATTCCGTCTGATATGATTTCGACTATCGAAGTAAACAAAACACTTACATCAGATATGGATGCTGATGCGATTGGAGGTTCTGTAAACTTGATTACGAGAGCAACTCCAAACGGCGAAAGAATTTCTGCAACGCTTGCCGGAGGATATTTACCAATTCGTGAGCATGCTTCTTATACTGCAGGCTTAGTTTACGGAAATCGTTTTTTCGACAACAAACTTGGAGCAGTTTTCAGCGGTTCTTATAATAATGTAGATTACGGATCTGACAATATTGAAAACGAATGGGTAAAAGATGATTTCGGAAATGAATATCTGCAAGCTTCAGAAATCAGAAAATATGATGTTCAACGTATTCGCCGAAGCGGTTCTATTGCTTTAGATTATAAATTTGACGAAAACAATACCATTTTTGCAAATGCAATCTACAACTGGAGAGATGATCGTGAGAATCGTTTCAGAACTACTTATGATGATATTGAGCCAATTTACAACGGCGAAGAAATCACTGGTTTTGAAGGTCGTGTAAAACGCCAGACAAAAGGTGGCGTTGACAACAACAGAAACAAAAACAGAAGATTAGAAGATCAGCGCGTGCAAAATTATTCACTTCGCGGAGAGCATTTAATCAATTCAACTTTAGATTTGGATTGGTCTGCTAATTATGCAAAGGCGAGAGAATATCGTCCGCAAGAACGTTATATCGAATACCGTCAAAAAGGTTTGGAAATGATGGAAGATTTATCTGATCCAAGATTTCCTTTGATGACTACAGTTGGCGAATCTACAGACGAATTCAAATTTGATTCGGTTACTGAAAATACAGATGAAACAAGCGAAAGTGAATTTGGAGCAAAAGTAAATATCCGTTTTCCTTTCTCTGTAATTGCTGGAGAAAAAGGAAGATTGAGAACAGGTTTGAGACTTCGTTTGAAAGAGAAAGAAAGAAACAACTCGTTCTATTCTTATGAACCAATTAATGACGGAATGGAATTATTATCTGAAGTTCCAACTTCTTATTTTGATGGTAAAAACTTCAATCCAGGAAGCAAATATGTACCGGGAACTTTTGCTTCGGCAGCATTTTTAGGAGGTTTGGATTTAAACAACTCTACTTTATTTGACAAGGAGGCTGATCCAGCAGAATATTTAGCTGTAAACTACAATGCGAAAGAAAGCATCTACGCAGCTTATGTAAGATGGGATCAGGATTTTAACGATAAACTTTCTATGGTTTTAGGTTTCCGTGTTGAAAATACTCATATTGATTATACTGGAAATAGAGTTTTGGATGAGGAAGAATTAGAAAGCCAAATCAATACAAAAAACACTTATACTAATTTATTGCCAAGTATTTCATTTCAATACAACGCTACTAAAGATTTAGTTTTAAGAGCTGCTGCTACAACTGCCTTGGCGCGTCCTAACTATTACGCATTAGCTCCATACGTAAACAACATTGCTGCTGACAAGGAAATCACAGCTGGAAATCCAGATCTTGACGCAACATATGCATACAATTATGATTTCATGGCCGAGAATTATTTCAAATCTGTTGGTTTGATTTCTGGAGGTGTTTTCTACAAAAAATTACATGATTTCATCTATAATTATAGCGACAATCAATATACAACTGAAAAATTTGCTGCAGATTTCCCTAACCAAATTAATCCAATTCCAGAAGGAGAAAACTGGTCATTTTTACAATCTAGAAACGGAGATACAGTAGACGTTTATGGTTTTGAGGTTGCTTTTCAACGTCAATTAGATTTCTTGCCAGGTGCTTTCTTAAAAGGTTTCGGTATTTATTTGAACTATACTTATACAAAATCTAAAGCAAAAGGAATTTCTGATGAAGATGGAAATGAAAGAAATGATATCAGTCTTCCTGGTACAGCGCCACACATGTTCAACGGATCTTTATCTTGGGAAAACAAACGTTTTTCTGCGAGGGTTTCAACCAACTTCACATCTGATTATTTAGATGAATTAGGATCAGAATCTTATAAAGACAGTTTTTATGACAAGCAATTTTTCTTAGATGCAAATGCTTCTTATAAAATCACGCCAAAACTTCGTGTTTTTGCAGAAGCAAATAACTTAACAAATCAGCCTTTGCGTTACTACCAAGGCGTTGAAACAAACACAAAACAAGCTGAGTATTACCAAGCGCGTTACAATTTCGGATTGAAACTAGACTTGTAAAATCTGTTTTTTAAAATTCTTAAATTAGACAGAGTTTAACGACTCTGTCTAATTGCATTAAAATATCATACCAATGAAAAATAAATCTCTAGTTGCTCTTTTACTTTTAGCGGTGTCCTTTACTGCTTGTAAAGACGACAAATTAGCGCCAATTCAGCCAAATGCAGTTAAACCAACAACTGTTACGCAAGCTTTGCCTCACGATACAGATGACCCATCAATATGGATTCACCCAACTGACGCTTCAAAAAGTATAATCGTTGGAACTGATAAAGACACAGACGGCGGATTATATGCTTTTGATTTGAATGGAAAAATCCTTAAAAAATCAATTCCGTTAAAACGTCCAAACAATGTTGATATCGCTTACGGATTAATTATCGACGGAAAAAAAGTAGACGTTGCTGTAACGACAGAGCGTGAAGAAAATAAAATCCGAATTTTCAGCTTACCTGATTTAGAACCAATTGATAATGGCGGAATTTCAGTTTTTGAAGGTGAAGCGCAACGTGACCCAATGGGAATTGCTTTATACACACGCCCAAGTGATGGAAAGATTTTTGCTGTTGTTGGAAGAAAAACGGGACCTTCAGGAAGTTATTTATGGCAATATGAACTTTCTGGTTCTGGAAAAAATGCCACTGCAAAAGTAGTTCGTAAATTCGGAGCTTACAGCGGCAAAAAAGAAATTGAAGCAATTGCTGTAGACAATGAATTAGGATCGGTTTACTACTGTGATGAACAATTCGGAATCAGAAAATACAAAGCAGATCCAGCTTTAAACGACAATAAAGAATTGGCTCTTTTTGGTCAAAAAGATTTCAAAGCAGATCATGAAGGAATTGCAATCTACAAGAAAACAGATTCGACCGGATATATTTTAGTTTCAAATCAGCAAGCAAATTCTTTTATGGTTTATCCGAGAGAAGGCTCAAAAGGAAATCCAAATAGCTATTCTTTATTAGCAGAAATTCCAACTTCTACAATTGAATGCGACGGTGCCGATGTTACAAATGTAAATTTAGGTGGAAAATATAAAAACGGACTTTTTGTAGCGATGAGCAACGGAATGACTTTCCACTATTACGCTTGGGATTTGATTCAAAAACGTATTGACGAAGCTAAAAAATAGGCATTCAGTCACCGTTTTCAGTCGCAGCGCCCTTTTCAGTGTTTATTTTATTTTTTTGCTACGATTGGAAACAAACAAAAAAGCTGTTCATAACGAACAGCTTTTTTAATTTTGAATTAGTAATTGCCCCTTTATTCTGTAATCGGTGCTCCTGCTAAAATTTCAGCATTTGCAAATTCTTCAAATTTGGCAAAATTAGCTTTGAATTTCTGAGCTAATTCTAACGCTTTTTTATCGTATAAATCTTTATCTGCCCAAGTATTTCTTGGATTTAAAATTTCCTCTGGAACATTTGGACAAGATTGTGGTTTTGCAATTCCAAATACAGCGTGATCTTTGTACTCTACATTATCCAGTTCTCCGTTTAATGCCGCAGTAATCATAGCACGAGTATATTTTAGTTTCATTCGGCTTCCAGTTCCGTAAGGACCGCCTGTCCAACCTGTATTGATCAACCAAACTTTTACTCCTGCATCTTTCATTTTTTTGCTTAACATTTCAGCATATTTTGTTGGATGCAAAGGCATGAAAGGCGCTCCAAAACAAGCAGAGAAATTTGGCTGTGGTTCTGTTACACCAGCTTCAGTTCCAGCAACTTTTGCAGTATATCCAGAAATAAAATGGTAAGCCGCCTGACCTGGAGTTAATCTTGAAATTGGAGGCAAAATTCCGAAAGAATCTGCCGTCAAGAAAAAGATATTTTTAGGATTGTGTCCAATTGAT
Source organism: Flavobacterium denitrificans DSM 15936 (assembly GCF_000425445.1). GTDB lineage: Bacteria > Bacteroidota > Bacteroidia > Flavobacteriales > Flavobacteriaceae > Flavobacterium > Flavobacterium denitrificans. The sequence continues at coordinate 51,536 of NZ_AUDL01000004.1, forward strand.
CCCGGCTGAATATTATCAATATGTGTTATTGGGTAACTTACACGCGTGTTTTGAGTGATCGAAACATCATCATAATCCACTTCGTTAGTTCCTGCTTTGAAAACCACATTTTCTAAAAGCGCACCTTTTTTGATTGCTCTGTAAATGTCTGGTTCATTCTCTTCAGAAAGGTTGATTACTTTCGCATAACAACCGCCTTCAAAGTTGAAAACTGAATTTTCGCTTGTCCATCCGTGTTCGTCGTCTCCAATTAATTTACGCTCTGGATCTGCAGATAAAGTTGTTTTCCCTGTTCCAGATAATCCGAAGAAAATCGCAGTATCTCCATTTTTTCCAACATTCGCACTACAGTGCATTGGAAGTGTATTTTTGAAAACTGGCAAGATGAAATTCAACGCAGAGAAAATTCCTTTTTTCATTTCACCTGTGTAACCCGTTCCGCCAATAAGTGCGATTTTTTTAGTAAAATCCAAAATTGCGAAGTTAGACTGACGCGTTCCGTCAACAGCAGGATCTGCCATGAAACTTGGCGCGCAAACTACTGTCCATTCTGGAGTAAAGTTTGCCAATTCAGACTCTTCTGGTCTTAAAAACATATTGTAGCAAAACAAGTTTGACCAAGCCGTTTCGGTTACAACACGAACATTTAGTCTATAGTTTGCATCAGAACAAACGTATGAATCACGAACAAAAACTTCTTTGTCTGATAAAAAATTTGTTACCTTATTATATAGTTTTTCAAAAGCTTCTGGTGCAAAAGGAATATTTACATTTCCCCACCAAACTTTATCTTCTGTAATCGCATCTTTTACAATAAAACGATCTTGTGGAGAACGTCCTGTAAATTCACCTGTATTAATAGCCAATGCTCCTGTTGAGCTTTCGACACCCTGGCCTGATTGTAAAGTAATGGCATGCAATTCATCTGGGGATAATTGATAGCGAACTTTAGCATTTTCAATTCCTAATTCTTTTAACGAAATCGATTGCGAGAAAAGTGTGTTAGTGTCCATAAATTTTAAGTTGTGTGTGATGTTTGATAGAATGCAAAATTACAGATTTATTGTAAATCCTTTAAAAATATTTCAATTTCACTTTAATTTATGTCAAAAAAGCAAAATTTGAACTTTAAATTCAATAAAATAAAAAAATAAGAGCTTCTAATTTGTTATCTTATAACCTTTTGCGTCAATTTGTTATATTTTTCTCTTTTTAAAGTGAAAAACAAAATAAATTCACACAAATACGATTATATGTTATTTATGAGACAAAATTAAATATTAATTTTTAGATAGAATTTTTTATTCGGGATTTTATGATTTTTGCCTCAAAATAGTAACAAATAAGGTCAACCAAGCAATAATTAATAGCATTCCGCCTAAAGGTGTTGCGAATCCTATAAATTTAAAATCGAATAAAGTGAAGTTTTTTGTAGACAATAAATAAATCGAACCACTAAAAAGAACTACGCCCGCCACAACCAGATTATAAATGGTTTTCAAGGTTTTCTCGGAAATGTCTTTTCGAGTCGAAACGAAAAACAAAAAGAAAGCATGATACATTTGATAACGAACTCCAACTTCAAAAGTATTCAGCTCTTCTACAGATAAATATTTTTTTAGCAAATGAGCTCCAAAAGCGCCTAAAATAATAGCTAACATTCCGATAAAAGCTCCCGTCAAAACTATTGTTCTTTTCATGTTTTTGTTTTTCTAATTACCCCACAAAAATACTCAATACAATTAGAAAAAACCGTTTGCTTTTTCCCAAAAAAAGCGCAGAAACTGAAAAATTCATCTTTTAACTTATTTCAAAAATAAATTGCATTTTTTTTTATTCTATATTGTTATAATTATAACATTTTAATATATTTGTGTTATAAATATAAAACATGAGAAGCATATTAATTTTTGGAGCGGGCCGCTCAGCGTCGTCATTGATTCGTTATCTACTTTCAAAATCAGAGAGTGAGAACCTACATTTGATTGTGGCGGACTTGTCTTTGGCTTTGGCCGAAAAAAAGACACAGAAACACCCAAATGCAACTCCAATTGCTTTAGATATTTTTAATGCTGAAGCACGAAAATCGGCAATTGAAAAAGCTTCTATTGTCATTTCAATGCTTCCAGCACATTTGCATATCGAAATTGCAAAAGATTGTCTTCACTTTAAAAAACATCTTGTTACAGCATCTTATATTAGTGATGCAATGCAGGCACTTGATGAAGAAGCGAAGCAAAACAATCTGATTTTCATGAACGAAATTGGTCTTGATCCCGGAATCGACCACATGAGCGCCATGAAAGTGATTGATGAAATTAGATCAAAAGGGGGCAAAATGCTTTTGTTTGAATCTTTCTGCGGCGGCCTTGTAGCACCCGAATCTGATAATAATCTGTGGAATTACAAATTCACTTGGGCACCTCGAAATGTGGTTTTAGCAGGTCAAGGAGGCGCAGCAAAATTTATCCAGGAAGGAACTTATAAATATATTCCATACAGCGCTTTGTTTCGTAGAACGGAATTCTTAGAAGTGGAAGGTTACGGAAAATTTGAAGCCTATTCAAACCGAGATTCCCTTAAATACAGATCAGTTTACGGACTTGATGATATTTTAACTCTATACCGAGGAACTATACGGAGAGTTGGTTTTTCAAAAGCTTGGAACATGTTTGTACAACTCGGAATGACGGATGACAGTTATGTCATTGAAGATTCTGAAAACATGAGCTATCGCCAATTTATAAATTCGTTTTTGCCCTATCATCCAACAGATTCTGTGGAAATCAAAACCAGATTTATTTTAAAAATTGATCAGGACGATATCATGTGGGACAAACTTTTGGAATTGGATTTATTCAATCCAAACAAAAAAGTGAATTTGCCAAATGCAACTCCTGCCCAAATTTTAGAAAAAATCCTGACAGATAGCTGGGCACTAGAACCAGACGACAAAGATATGATCGTGATGTACCATAAATTTGGTTACGAGTGCAATGGCGAAAAGAAGCAAATCGATTCGAAAATGGTCTGCATTGGCGACGATCAAACTTATACTGCAATGGCAAAAACAGTTGGACTTCCGGTTGCAATGGCAACATTGCTGATTCTTAACGGAAAAATCACAACTCCTGGCGTTCAGCTTCCGATAAAAAAAGAAGTTTACGAACCAATATTAAATGAATTAGAAGAGTACGGCGTTATTTTTAACGAACAAACTGTGCCTTATTTTGGATACAACCCGGACTTGTTTTAGTCCCGTTTTTTGATTTTTATTTTTTAGAATTTTTTTTTTAGTTTATTTTATCCGCTTCTCTGATGCAAGAAGCGGATTTTTTCTTTTTAAGGTGCAAATTGACAATGATTCAGAGATTTTCAATCTTTGTTAATCCTAAATTTTTTTTAATTTCCAAAAATACTTGGTTCAAAATTAACCTTAGGATATGATGCTTTAATTACCTCCGCTTTTTTTGCTGCATCTTCATTTTGAATTGTTATAGGCAAATTATACTGCACACGCACTGGTTTTCCATTTGCAAGGCCAGGATTCCATTTTGGCGATAGTTTTAGTACACGAATTGCCTCATCTCCTATTCCAAATCCTAAATCTTTTACTATTTTAAATTCTGAAAGCGAGCCATCTTTTTCAATCATAAATTCCAAAAGCACTTTTCCTTCAATCTTAGCTTCGGCTGGCGTTTTGAAATTTTTACCTACAAACTTATAAAACTCCAATATACCGCCTGGATACTCTGGCTGTTTTTCAATTCCATCAACAACTGCAGGATTTTCTTTTTCTGGAGTTTTTTGAGTTTCAATTCGAACTGCTTCGTTTTTCACTTCCTCGGGATTCATTGGCCAGAAATCCATTTTTATAGGAACCGATTTCCAATCGGCTTTACCATAACTTGATGATGGCTGAAATTTTGGACTTGATTTTAAAATACGAAGCAATTCTGATGTCGCTTCTGTTTCTTTGCCATTAATCACTTTTACATCCTCAAGGCTTCCATCTTTTTTGAACAGAAATGAAATACTTGCAACTTCATCCTTTTTATCAATTCCATTAGGGCTTTTATAATTATTTTGAACATAATGTGATAATTTCAACATTGCACTTTGCAATGCAGGCTGATTTACCTTCATTCCTTCCAGATTATAACCAAAGCTTGTCATTATTTCTGGCAATTTTTCTACTATATCTTCATTTTTTTCCACGCCAACTTTCCAACCGGAATTTGAGCTACTTTCTGCAATTTGATTATTCGCATAAATATCATTAGCTGCCGAAATTTTCTGCGCTATACTTTCCCCGCAAATAAAGAAAACAAGTCCTAAGAATAAAGGGATAAGCGCAATCTTAGAAAAAAATATTTTTGTTTTTGAAACTGATTTTGTCATCATAATAAATCTTTTTTTTGTTACTGAATAGTTTAAATTACTAGTCAATCCAGAAATTGGATTTGTGTTCGCATGCTCAAGCAATAGATTTTGATAAAACGGTACATCGTTAAAAGAAGTCACCACATTTTCATCGGCAAGAAATTCATGATTGAGCTGCATGGCTTTTTTATAGAAAATAAAAAGCGGATTGAACCAGAAAATTGTTTTTAGCACCTCAACCAACAATATATCCAAAGTATGTTTTTGTGTTACATGAATCAGCTCATGCACATACAATTCCTCTTCAATTTTTCGGTTTTGATAATCCGTATTGTTTAAAAAAATGTAATTCAGAAAAGTGTGTGGAGACGTTTGTTCTTCCAACAAAACCAAATTGGCATTTTTAAACGGAACAGTCGTATTGGATTTTATTTCTGAAACAATCTTCAAAATATTTCGCACAAAACGAAAGAGCAAAATCATTGTTATCAATCCATATAAACCCCATAATGACAACATTCTATAATCAAAAGATTGAGCAACAACGGTTGACTGAATAGGAACATTCTGCATCATATATTTGTACGTCTGCACAGTGTTTTCTTCCGATGCGATTTCAATCGTTACAAAAGGCAGAATAAAAGAAAACACAAGGCTAAACAGCAAGTAAAACCTATTGAACTTGTGCATTTTCTGTTTCTCTAAAACCAAATGATAAATAACCAAAAGCACGAACAAACTCAAAGCTGATTTATATAGAAAGTCGGTCATTTTTTTTATTTTTTGAGGTTTTAAAATCTACTATTTAACTGAATTAAGAAATATTAAAATGCATTTATCTTCATCAATTGCCTTAGCAGGCATTTATATTTTTATGAATTCAACTATTTTATTTGCAATTTCATTTTGCCCATTTTCGCTGGTCAAATAAGCTCTGTCGTTATCATTTGATAAAAAGCCAATTTCTACTAACAATGCGGGACATTTTGAATTTTTAAGCACATAATAGTTTGCATCTTTAACCTCTCCTTTAGCAAGTTTTTGATCTGAGATTTTATCGACTAAATTTTTAGCGCTTTCCTTCGATTTTTCATAAAAAGCATTTTGTTTTGATACATATGCATTTACTCCATTTTCATTCACATTTTGTGAACTATTTACATGTAAAGAAATTACTAAACTTGGGTTTATTTGGTTAATTTTCGATACTCTTTCGCTTAATTGAATAAAGCTATCGTCTTTTCTAAGCAAAATAATTTCAACATTATCTTCGCCATTCAGTGCATTAATTTTATTCGCAATATTTGCTACAATTTTCTTTTCTTGCTCGGCACCAATTTGCGCTCCAGTATCTTCTCCTCCGTGTCCGGCATCAATTACGATAGTTTTTTTTCCGCTCAATGGCAATGGCTTGAAAGCAAACAATAAAAAGATTGTTAAAAGACCTAAAACAGCTAAAGACTGTATTACTAAAGCTCTTGTTTTTGAAGTGATTTTTGTCATCATGATAAGTCGTTTTTTAGTTGATAAAAAATTTAAATTACTAGTCAAATAAATTGGCTGAGAGCTACTTAATTTGTTGAGCAACAGGTTTTGATATAAGTAAACATCATTATGTGCTGTTATCACATTTTCATCTGCCAAAAACTCATGATTAAGCTGAATGGCTTTTTTGTAAAAAACAAAAACAGGATTGAACCAAAATAATGTTTTCAAAATTTCTATAAAAATTACATCGCGAGTATGTTTTTGCTTTACATGAGCAATCTCATGCGTAAATAATTCTTGCTCAATTAGCCCATTTTCAAAATCATTTTGATTGATGTAAATGGAATTCCAAAAAGAGTATGGCAACGTTTTTTCTGAAAGCAAAACCATTCGTATGTTTTGATACATTACGATTTTAGATACTTTTATCTTAGACGTGATGGTATAAATATTTTGAATAAATCGATAGCTTAACAGTAAAGCAATAGCAATATAAATGATCCATAAAAGAACAATCCAATAATTAATTTGTTCTGCTATACTTTTACTTGTCACTTTTTCTTCAATCGGAAAAGTGCCCGGCGTTATAGCCTGAAACCGAATTGCATTCTTTAACGCAACAGGAATATCGTGTTGAATTTCAAAAGATGCAAAAGGAACCGCTATTGAAAACAACAAACTGACTAATAAAAAGTATCTATTGAAGCGAAACATTTTTTCTTTTTGCAAGAACAAATGATAAACAGCCAAAAGAACACTTAAGCTAATTGTCGATTTAATTAAAAAGTCGGTCATTTTTTCTTCTTTTGAATTTCCGAGTCAATTATTTTCTTAAGATCTTCTAATTCTGACGCTGATAGATTTGTTTCAGTTGTAAAAAATGAAGCAAATTGTGATGCCGAATTATTGAAGAAATTGCTGATCAATCCTTTTACGTGTTTCGAAAAATAATCTGTTTTCTTCACCAAGGGATAATATTCTCTCGAATTTCCGAATTCATTGTAAGCAACAAATTTTTTGTCGATCATTCGCTTTAGCAATGTTGCAACAGTTGTTGTTGCCGGTTTTGGTTCTGGATAAGCTTCAAGCAAATCTTTCATGAATGCTTTTTCAAGCTTCCATAAATGCTCCATTAATTGTTCTTCTGCGTTTGATAATTGCATATTTTTTAAAGTTCTAAGGTTCTGAGATGCTAAGTTTTTTTCACAGATGAAATAAAAAACTGTAATCTATTTTATTTTTTGTTCTGAGATTAAATTGCCTTTGTCGTAATTTTTGATGCTTTTTAATTTTCCATTATCCGAGTAGAATTTCCATTCCCCAAAATAAAACCAATGCGTTTCAACCGAATTTGTTTCTAATTTTGTTTTCCCTTTTGATTCTAGTTTTCCGTTTTCGTAATAACTTTTGACAATGCAAATTCCGTTTTTATATTTCTCCGTTTTATAAAGTTTCCCGTTGATATACGATTTCCATTTTTTAACCGGAACATCGTGTTTGTAATATTCATACGATTTGTAAACAGTGCCGTCTTGTGTATAATTATCAATCCAAACACCTTCTTTTTTATGATCAATTTTTTGATTTATTGGTTTGCTCTTGCAGCTCAAAAGCATAAATCCGCAAAAAAATAACAAAAAAAGATTTTTCATATTTTGAATTCTACATTTATAGATGCTGTTCTACAAATGTAGAAATAAAAATCAAACATACAACTTTTATGGCAAAATTTTTATTCAATTAAGATATTATTTATTCTTTATCAGGCTCTTGAATAGAAATTGGAAGATGAAATTTAGCGGCTACTACTTGGCCGTTTAGCTTTCCAGGTATCCATTTTTGGGACAATCGTAGTACTCTCAAAGCCTCTTCACCTGTACCGTAGCCAAGATCTTTTACAACTTGCATATCGGTTAGTGAGCCATCTTTTTGTACTATAAAAGTAACGCGTATAGTTCCTTTTATCACAATTCCCGTAGGCGTTGAAGGCACTTTATAAAAATGACCACAAAATTTATAAAACTCCTGCATTCCTCCGGGATAAGTTGGTTTTTCGGTTAAATCTGATGTCAGATAATAGCCGTTTTGGGGCTTTATTTCATTACTTTTATTAATCTTAGGCAGCGTAATTTCTTCCGTTTCTGGTCCGATTTTTTTAAGTTTTTCGGCAATTTCTTCTTTAGATAATTTCCTGTTTTCAAAAAATACTTTTAGAACCGCTATTCTTTCTATTTCGTTAAGAGCAGTAAATTTCTTTTCTGCAACAAAAGCTCCTTCGTAATTTTTAATTTTAAAAGTAGTATTCGCATAATAGGCTTCGATGTCATTTCGCATTTTTTGTGCTTCCTCCGAAGTAGGCTTTGACTTTGCTTCCTGCGCGTTAGTTATAGCAGTGAAAAGCAAAATAAGAGCAAAACTCAAAACTATTTTCGTCTTAAAAACTAAATCTGATTTTGGGAGCATCGTGGTATTTTTTAGATATTTCCTGATAAAAATAACAATTAAATTGAAATTCAAATAATTAAATTCCAAATAGTTAGAAACAAAAAAAATCCGCTCATTGCTGAACGGATTTATATTGAGGCTAACTTTGTCAAAGTTCAAAACTTTGACAAAGTATCTAAACCTTAAAACTTAGTATCTTAGTGCCTTCGTGGCAAAAAAACTTATTTACTCAATTCCACAAAATACTTGTAAAACAACGGAATAGTTTCAATTCCTTTCAAGTAATTAAAGATTCCGAAATGCTCGTTTGGCGAGTGAATTGCATCGCTGTCTAAACCAAATCCCATTAAAATCGTTTTGCTTTTTAATTCCTTCTCAAACAAAGCCACAATTGGAATACTTCCTCCAGAACGAACTGGAATGGCAGGAACACCAAAAGTTTCTGTATACGCTTTGTTTGCTGCTTGATACCCTATGCTGTCAATTGGCGTTACATAACCTTGACCTCCGTGATGCGGATTAACTTTTACCGTAACTCCAGCTGGAGCAATGCTTGTAAAATGCTTTGTGAAAAGTTCTGTAATCTCTTCCCAATCCTGATTTGGAACCAAACGCATTGAGATTTTAGCGAAAGCCTTGCTCGCAATAACTGTTTTTGCGCCTTCTCCAGTATAACCGCCCCAGATTCCGTTTACGTCTAATGTTGGACGGATGGAGTTTCTTTCGTTGGTTACATATCCTTTTTCACCGTAAACATCAGCGATGTTTAAAGCATTTTTATATTTTTCTAAACTAAAAGGTGCTTTTGCCATTTCGGCTCTTTCATCTGCAGATAATTCCTGAACTTTATCGTAGAATCCTGGAATCGTAATATGATTGTTTTCGTCGTGAAGCGAAGCAATCATTTTTGCCAAAATATTAATTGGGTTCGCCACTGCTCCACCGTACAATCCTGAATGCAAATCACGGTTTGGACCTGTAACTTCAACCTCAACATAACTCAAACCTCTTAAACCAGTAGTGATAGATGGTTGTTGGTTCGAAATCATTCCGGTATCAGAAATCAAGATCACGTCGTTTTTCAGTTTTTCTTGATTGCGTTCTACGAACCAAGCCAAACTTGCGGAACCTACTTCTTCCTCACCTTCGATCATGAATTTTACGTTGCAAGGCAAAGTGTTGCTTTGTACCATTAATTCAAGCGCTTTTACGTGCATGTACATCTGACCTTTATCGTCACATGCTCCACGAGCGAAAATTGCACCGTCAGGGTGAATATCTGTAGTTTTGATAACCGGTTCAAAAGGTGGTGAAGTCCACAATTCTAATGGATCTGGCGGTTGAACATCGTAGTGTCCGTAAACTAAAACTGTTGGAAGATTTGGATCTATTATTTTCTCTCCGTAGATAATTGGGTAACCTGGAGTGTCGCAAGTTTCGACAAAATCACATCCTGCTTTTGATAAACTTTCTTTTACAGCCTCTGCTGTGTCAATAACATCTTGCGAATATGCAGTGTCGGCAGAAACCGACGGAATCTTTAATAATTCGATCAATTCATTGATAAACCGATCTTTATGTTGTTGAACGTAGGACTTAATATTTTCCATTTAAATTATTTTTATAGAAACCCAAAAGTACGAAAAAGAGAATTAATAATTTTTTTGAAATTTTTCTTTGAATATTCGAAAGTATGCTTATCTTTGCACCCACAATTACCGCGGATATGGCGAAATTGGTAGACGTGCCAGACTTAGGATCTGGTGCCGCAAGGCGTGTAGGTTCGAGTCCTATTATCCGCACCTCTTGGGACAAGTCATCAAATGATTGACTTGTCCCTTTTTTTTTAGAACATAACTTCTTGTTTATCAATATCATAAGAGCCAAAGCTTCATTAACACGCGTGGTTCGAAAGCTAAATCCGTCATATATTAATTTTTCAGGGAACATCGAACCAATTATTTTTCTTTGCTGTATAACAGTACCATTTTCGTATAAATTATCAAGGTGAGAAATATTTGAACTTGCAAGTTCTAGAAGCGGCTCTACATTGACAGCTGGGACTAACTTACCGGTTAATTCAGCCTCACTTCTAAGTATTTTTTTATCTATATCAGCTTTTATTGTCCGATAGTCATCAGCTTCGATATCTCCGGAAAGAAGCAAATCACGTGCTTTGGATAATCGATTATTTGCATCTTCTAACTGTGCTTTTAATTCTAGAACTCGTGAGTTTTGTCCTTGCATTCTACTTTTAAAAACCGATGAAATTGTATCTCTATACAATCTCAATGCTGGTAAGGGTCTGACATACCTTTTAATTTCATCAACAATAATTTCGTTTACTAATTCAGCTTTAAACCTTACTCCGCACGATGATGTACAATGATAATAACGATAATATTGGCTACGGCCTTTTGAGGCACTTCCTGTTAATAATTTTCCACATTCAGGACAAAGTAAGAACCCTCTTAAAGGCAGGTGGCTATCTACAAATATTTTAGTTCTCATTATTTTTTTTCGGCCGTCTAAAATATCCTGAACATCATAATATAGTTCTTCAGATATTAAAGGTTCATGCTGACCAGGCGCCATATAGCTTTCTTCATCTTTATGTTTTGGAATAAATATTTTACCACAATACATTGGATTTCTAATCGTATGCCAAAAATTACTTTTGCTAGATTTTAAGCCTTTTTCTCTCACAGTTTTCCATATCTGTTCCGTATTTAAGTTTCCACGGCCAAGCTCTGTAAATGCCCATTTCATAATTTTGGCTTCATCTTCTTTAATGGCAATGTATTTTTTGCCATCTTCTGAAACCTTATTAGTATATCCTAATGGCGCCAATCCCATGTAGCGGCCTTCCTTTTTAGCCCTGCGCATTCCATGGAAAACATTTAATGCTCTACGGTCGTTTTCCACTTCCGGAGCAGCGAGGTAAAACGCGAGCATCATTTTGTTTTCAGGTATGGAAAGGTCTAAAGGCTGTTCGACAGCTTGTGGTTCAACACCCAGCCTGCGTAACGTACTTATCATTTGGTAAGCGTCGCCCGCATTTCTGCTAAATCTGTCCCATTTCGTAAATAGTATCAGGTCAGATTTCCCCTTATGTTTTCGTAATTCTAACAGCAATGTACTCCACGAAGGCCTTTTAAAAGTCTTAGCCGAATGATCTTCGTAGATTACTTTACGTACTTGTAAATTATTAATTTCACAATATTTACGTAAACGCTCTTCCTGGTCTCGTTGTGAATAACCTTTATCCGCCTGCTCATCGGTACTTACCCTGATATATAAATCTGCTATTTTCATGATTCCAAAATTTAAGTCTGCTAAACTCGTAAGTTAAACGTCTGTTTAACAATATTATAGCTACAAAATTACAAAGAATCATTCAGATTTAAATATTGATCAACAACTATTTCACTTATTAAGTAAAGAAAATCTAATATAATTTTAGCTTCATCAATTGTAACATCTATCCCATCTTCACCTAAAACCAGTTTTGCTTTTTCTGGGCTTATTTCATCTGTTGTATTATCCTTCATCATTCACCTCGCTTAGCTTGTTAAGTGATGCGAAGCTCGGAAGCATTTATTTCAATTGTATAAAAGCGGTAGACAGAGTGATTCTTTGGCAGTCGATGTCCGGTTTAAGCGATAAATTTATTAGGATAAATTTTCCAGATTTTGCATTGGTATTATATTTTTATATAATTTAATCCTTTAAGATTTTTAGAGCTAAACAAATCGTTAATAGAGTCTCTTTCAATACAAATCGTTGTTTTCTCGTCAAAGCCCAAACAAGTAACATGAGGAGTTTGCGATGGTGAAACGTTTATACCGCCTATCATAATTTTTTCGTTCCAAATTGAGTGAAGCGAAAATTTATAATCAGTATTAATTTTAATTCTATTATTACGCATAGTACTTTCCTTTTTTGAGACAATCTTAAACCATCTGTTATCCCTTTTAGCATAAATAAGATAGTAATTGTTAATAGAATCAATCTTGCGAACTGTAAAAATGGAGTCCGATTTGGCAGTACTTGTGAATTGATCGGATTTCTTAGAACTAATTTTTTGAGCGCATGATGCGAGATAACAAAAAGTCACGAGGATTAATAGTGAGAAAAAGCGAAAATATGTTTTCATAGTTTATGGATAAGTCATTATAGTTTGTGGAGCTCTTGTGCCTTGTTGAACAGTATAATCAACCCGAGTAGCTCCTGTAAATGGAGATTGAAGTTGATTACCTTGCGCATCATAAACATTTTGATTAACTGCCATATTTTGTGGAGTTGCGGCGTTATGTGCCCGCATATATACACTACTTGGATTAGCTGCGTCAGCATTCGTCGCTGGGCCAACAGAAGTTCCAGAAGCTTGTGTAATCAATGCACCCTGATAAGATTCAGTGACCTCGTGGAGTGTAAGTGATCCAGATGTTCCAAAATAATTGTCGGCGGTAGATAGAACGCCAGGATTGATTTCCTGTTGCGTACTAACTGTATTTCCGCCTCCTAATAAAGGATCACCAGCAGTTACCGTATTGCCCATGAAAGCTCCGCCAATATACAGGTTTCCTGTTGATGTTGTTTTAGTGTTTTCTGCTACGACATTTACTGTAATAGATTGACTATCCACAGCATTTACTAACTGTGCTGCACCTGCTGTAAGCGGACCGGTACCAGTTTGTGTGTAACTAACTTTGCCAGCGGAATTCATCGATAATGTCAATTGTCCTTGCACTGAATTTTGTAATTCTTGCAAGGCCGCCTGGCTTTGTGTACCCGTTATAATGACTTCATCCGGAGCCATTCCTGTTGGATCGTTGAATCTTAGTGGATTATTAAAAACAAAGGAGTATGGAGACCAATTTGTAAACTCCTCACTTAATGGGTCAGGAGAAAGCCATCTGCTTGGCATATCGCCCGTAGGTCTTGCATATATCCCGTTTATTGTATCTGGTGCAGCATTGCCTACAATTTCTTTTTTATCTACATGAAAACGAATCGAACCAATTGTAACGATACTGTCAAGGTCATGGACTTCTAGATATTTGCCTTTGCTCAATGTAGCCACTTTAGCTTTATACCCGAATTGCTTAAATGGGTTTGCTGCATCAATATTCTTTTGTCTTCGGGCTTGTTCTTCTTTTGAGAGCTTCTCTTGGGCAGACACTGTTCCCACTGCCAAAAGGAGAAAAATTAAATAATAGAGTTTTCTCATTGTGTTGGTTTATTGCTTGTTAAAGGTATTCAATTTTTTGTTTTCGTACTTATCCCTTTCAGTTTTTAATGAACCGAGCCAGTTCAAATACATTTCTTCCGGCATAAAGCGGTAGCCTATCTCATGGATGTGAGCGTACTCTATTTCCAATAACTTAAAATCTGCATTTGCCTTTTGGGCGTCTACCTCATTTTCTACTCGTTTTTTATGAAGCTCTGCCTTTAATATTAAAGCAGTAGCAAAATTTGGATAAGCAGCTATGGCAGCATCGGCACATTTCATCAGGAACACACCGTCATTTTCAGGAAAGGATTTTTGATAAGCGTTAGCTAAATCAATAATGAGAAGAGCAATACTCTCATTATTGTTAAGCGCTTTCATATACACGCCATTTCTTATAGCATCTAGATGTATGAAACCCGACGCCATGAGCCATGAATCATTTGGAAAAATCCCACTTGTCAGTTCCGTATTATACCATCCATTTTTTTTATTTTGGTGCTTTATATACACATGGTTAGGAGCTAAAGCAAGTTGCGCCGTCGTTCCTTGTTCCTCGCACAAAATCTTATATAAATAAGGTAATGAATGGCAATTCCCTTTTCGGCTATTAAGTAGCTTTGAAACAAACATGTTAGATATATCTTCATTGCCAAATACATCGTTAAAATCGTATTTGAATGGAATGTAGTTATACTCCTTATTATTTACAATAATTGGAATACTATCACACATGACCTGATAAGCAGCAGCCCATTTATTTACGTCTTTTTTATCATTTTCTCCGTATGCTAAAAACCTATTTTCTACGAGAGAGTTGCACAAGACAGTAAGGGTGCGGATTTCTTTGTCAACTTTAGCTATATCCAATGTACCATTCAAATAGGCATTTTCGACTGATAGCACTGCCTGTTTAAAATTATATTTACTACCATCGACCAGCATACTATTAAGAGTAATAAAACTGTCCATATAAAGCGTCTCCTGACTCTGTGCTTTTACAGAAACAGAAAATATCAAATAAAATATTATTAGTAAATTTATTTTCATTAATTCTTTAATTGTTTTGTTGACTTAATTATTGCACCCTTAAATTGTTTTTCAATAGCCTTGTTTTCTTCCCTTTGTTTTTCACCCTTCATGGATTGAAGCCACTTCTGATACTCTTCCGGTGGCATGTTTTCGTATCCTAAATTATCAATAACCGCATATTGCTTTTGCATTTCTTTAAGAAGTTCCACTGCTTTAGGATAATTGAGAATCCTTTCACGTTCCTTAGCATCAGAAATATTTATTCCTAATTGCTGCACTACATATTTCACGCGTACAGTAGCAAGATTTGCATTAATCATATTTGCTGATATGCTATTAGGATACAATTCGAGTGCCTTGTCGATAACACTTTGAGCAAATTCATCATACCCGAATTTATGAATATAGCCTTCAGCTAAATCTGAAAAGTGTTTTGATAGTAGCTCCTTTTTTGATAAATTTTCCATATAAATCTTATTCTGTAGGGCTTCCGACTTGATATAACCAGATTGAGAGATATAAGATTCTGTTGAAAACATTCCGTTGGTCAATTCAATGTTATACCATTTTCCACGATCATCAGGAAAGCGGATATATGAATGATTCGGTGATAGAGACAAATAAGCTTCCGCACCAATTTCTTCTGCAAGAATAAGATATAATAGAGGCAATGAATGACACTGTCCAGAACCTGTGGAAATGAGTTTGGACACAAAAATCTTTGAAAAATCTTTAACACCCATATAATCTTCAAAATCGTATTTGAAAGGCAAATGCGTTTGTTTCCCTAATTTCATTTCTTCCGAAAAAAACTGAAACAGTATATAGTTTTTTGCTGAATTGCTATTTTGGTCATATTTTAATTCTTTCATTTTAGCAGTCAGAAATTCTCCAGTATGATGTATAATTTGGTCAAATTGGGACTTATCTGCTTTGTTGTTGAAATAGGCATTTTCAATATCAAAATTTACGCCTTTTACGGAAAAATTATTTACATCCAACGTAAGCATCTTATCAAAAAGAATCTTATATGCGGCTGTACCCTCTATGTTTGATTTAGATGGTAAATCGTAATGAATTTCAGATCGTAGCTCATCTATGTCAGATTTCACACTGTACAAAGTCTCTTGACGAAGCTTTTCATGCTGATCTACTTCGTTCATGATACGCTTATTCTGCTGTTGCTGATACGTATTACCAGATGATGTTGAATAATTTGACGTAGGTATAATAAAATTATCCATACTCGGTGAAATAAGAGTTGGAAGAGTTGGTTGAATTACAGGCAAATCTGTCTTGGGTACAGATTGACCAGAAGCTTGTGCTGTATAAAGAAAAACGCAAAAGGCTATCTTAATAAGCTTGTAAATTTCGAAAAGATTATTATTTCTCACTTTATCTCCAACTTGGACGTACGTCCTATAGTATTTATTATTAGAACTCTGAATTTTGTCCTGTGAGGGATAAAGACAAAGAATATTTACAAAATTTTGGAGCCAACCTTAAGAAAATTCGCGAAGACAAAGGCTTTACTCAAGCCCAGCTTGCTATTGACAGCGATTTGGATATCTCCTATATCAGCCGTATTGAAAACGGCAGGATTAGTCCGTCCCTAATCTATCTCACACATCTTGCTGACGCGCTTGGCGTGGACATGAAACAGCTAATTAGCTTTTAGTAGGTAAGACTTTTCCGAAGCGAACATACAAAATATTTTTTCTATATCCTTACGGAAAAACCTCAAAAAGTAAAAACAAGTATTTTTATGTGGTTTCTTTAATGATCATCTTCAGGCACTTCCCATTTTATGTCGTGGCAGACCTATCTCATGCTCCTGCGGGTATGGCGCTCTCTGGGTCATGCTTATATCCTCGCGGATATTTCTATGCGCATCGTATTGTTTTTCGCTACTTTCAGAATACCTTGGATCTGGTATAAAAGGCATTTTAGCCATCTTGGTTACTGTTATGGTAGGAAAGTGATAATCGACCTCAACATTTCCTAGCAACAGATAACAGCCTCCTCCTTGAAAGGGATATTCTTTAAGACTGCCAGTAAAATGAGCCGTATCAAACAGTTCTCCCTCTACATCTATCCATGTTCCGAAAAACATTGCGCCCATCTTTGTAGGAACGTGCTTTCGAGAGATCAAATAAGCCAGCATTTTTACCGTTTTTTTGTGATGTTGCAATAAGTCTTTTGCCATTACATCGCCTCGGAATTTTGTCTGCAGCAGATCAAATGGCGTGCAGGATACAGGAAAGCTTAATAATTCAATTTCATCAAAAGCATCCTCAAACCTTGATCGTTCTAAAACCGGGAGATTGTATTCCTTTACTGGTTCCTGAAGAAGCATCAAACTGCGATTTTCAGGTTTAAAATTAACCAGTATTAGCCTTGCAATGACTAATAACTGGTTCTTTGTTTTTCCCGTGAAACGGAATGCTCCAATAAATATTAATATTTGGATTCCTTCGATGCCAATCGGTATTCTATTTATAAAATCTTGCAGTGATTTATATTCTCCATTTAACTGACGCTCGGTAACTATGTGATCTGCTATTTTTGTTTCCAATCCTTCAAGATGCATAAGCCCAAGGTAAACGTCAGTACCATAAAGTGTAGTTTCATATTCGCTTTTATTTACACATGGATTATGTATAGTGGCGCCTGACATCCGGGCTTCATGCACATACACTTCAGTTCTGTAAAAACCTCCTTGGTTATTAATAACCGCAACCATAAATTCAATTGGATAATGTACTTTAAGGTATAGGCTCTGATAGCTTTCTACTGCATACGAAGCTGAGTGCGCTTTGCAGAAAGAATATCCGGCAAACGATTCGATCTGGCGATAAATTTCCTGGCTAAGTTCAAAAGGATGATCTTGACGCTCACAGCATTCAAAAAAGTTATCTTTTACTTTCTGAAGGGCTGATTTCGACCTTCCTTTTCCGCTCATAGCCCTGCGCAATATATCCCCATCTGCAGCGGGAAGTCCTCCATAATGCAGGGCTATCTTTATTACGTCTTCCTGATATACCATGATGCCATACGTCTCACCGAGCTGCTCCTTAAATACTTCATGGAAGTATTCAAATTGTGTCGGGTTGTTGTGTCTGAAAATATATTCTTTCATCATTCCACTTTGGGCAACACCAGGACGAATAATGGACGATGCGGCCACAAGTATCTTGTAGTTATTACATTGTAGTCTTCTAAGAAGCCCGCGCATTGCGGGACTTTCGATATAAAAACAACCAATAGTTTGACCACGACCCAAATATTGATTGCACAAAGCCTCATCTTTAGAAAGCGATGTATCCCTAATATCAACATTTATACCACGGTTCTTACGTATCAGTTTGACACTATCATCAATATGGCCTATTCCGCGCTGGCTCAAAATATCAAATTTCTCAAAACCAATATCTTCTGCCACATGCATATCGAACAGTGCGATTGGAAATCCTTTTGGTGGCATTTCCAGCACTGTAAAATTTGTAATAGGTTCTTCAGAAATCAAAATCCCACATGAATGCATACTTCTCTGATTGGGATATTTTTCAAGCATCATTCCGTATTCCTGAACCATCCTCACCACCTTATTATTATCGTGAAGTTCTAACGGGTTTTTAGCCAAGGCATCAAGTTCCTCTTTTGGAAGTCCAAAAACTTTTCCAACTTCCCTGAATATTGATCGATATTTAAACTCAACATTGGTGCCGCAGAAAGCAACATGCTCCACTCCGTAACGGTTAAAGATATATTCTAATATTATATCACGTTCTTTCCATGACCAGTCAATATCGAAATCTGGCGGGCTTTTTCGGTTTACATTCAGGAAGCGCTCAAAATACAAATCCAGTTCAATAGGGCAGATATCGGTAATGCCGAGACAATATGCGATAATGCTGTTAGCTCCGCTGCCCCTTCCTATGTGCAAAAAGCCCATACTGATACTATATCTAATAATATCCCATGTTATGAGAAAATAACCGCTGAACTCCAATTCTTCAATGACTTTTAGCTCTTTGTCAACACGCTGTTTTGCAATAATATTATCAGGGCCATATTTTTTGATCATTCCTTCCTGGGCGAGTTCTCTCAACCGTTGCATATCCTCATCGCGGCTGTTGGTGAAATATTTTTTATTGCGCGGTATACCGAATTCATATTTAAAATTGCACCTTTCAATTATGCTTTGGGTATTCTGAATAATAGTAGGATAGAGCGTATATTTTTCCAATAATTCTGAAAGGGGCAACATTCTTTCTGAATCACTGCAATAATCCTCCATAGTTAATTTTGACCCTAGCACGTTTAGATCGACAGCACGTAATATTTTATGAAGGTTATATTCTTTTTTATTCCTAATTGTAACAGGATGCAGCATCACCATTTTATCTAACCTGTTTTTCCATTTTTCTTTATATAATATAAGAAGCTCATCAGGCTTGATACCGATGTATTCGTTTTCCTGTAAGTTTGTCGGGGCATTGCTGATAGGATAAATAACTATAACATTCTCGAAAGTCGGCGCAAGAACCGGAAGCGCTGAATCTTCAAAATTATGCTTTGTCAAAAATCGGTTCATTTCTCCTAAACCTTCACGGTTTAGGGCAAGACCAATATATCGCAATGTATGCTGGCAACGAAATTCAATTCCGATAAGGGGCTTTATAGCTGTAGCCTGACATAATTTAATAAAATCGTAAATGCCTGTTACCGTATTGATGTCAGTAAGTGCCATAGATTCTGCTTTGCATAGAATCCCCAGCTGCACCAATTCGTCAATCGGTATAGTTCCGTAGCGAAGGCTATGAAATGAATGGCAATTCAGGTACATGGCTTATTTTTTTCTTTTTAATATTTCATTTTTATTGTTGGGCTTGAATGTTGCGCCACCTCCACGCATTACAGCATCAAAACCATATCGGGTTTTCATTCTGTCCATTGCCTGGTACAACGAAAGCATTTCTTCGGTGTCTTCAAACATGTTGATCTGATAAGTACCTCTCACCAAACCGCTGAAGCGAATACCAATTAGTCGAAGTCGCATCCTTCGCTGGTAAAGTTTATTGAAAAGGTCTGTTACATTCTTCATCAGGATATGATCTGCAGAAGTGTACTGAACTCTGCATTGTTTGGTTTCGGTATCGAAATTTGCATAGCGTATTTTAATGACCACCGTTGAAGTAAGCCAGCCTTCCGAACGAAGCTGAAAAGCAAGTTTTTCCACCATACCTTGAAGTACTCTTTTGAGTTTGTCAAGATCTATGGTATCCTGTAAAAAAGTATGCTCTGTAGAAATTGATTTACGCTCCGTATACGGTTCAACTGGATTGTTATCGATACCGTTGGCTTTTTTCCATAACTCGATACCATTCTTACCAATCATCTGCTGTAATACCTCCGCTGGCATCTCTGAAAGTGTCTGGATATTTCTGACACCGATACGGGATAACAATTGAAAAGTAGCATCGCCTACCATTGGTATTTTTTTAATAGACAATGGATTAAGAAAAGGTTTTACCATATCTTCAGGTATTTCAAGATTACCTTTAGGTTTACCTTCACCTGTTGCAATTTTGGATACCGTTTTATTGACCGATAATGCAAAGCTAATCGGCAAGCCCGTTTCTTTTGTAACGGACTGTGCCAGCTCGTTAGTCCATAAGTAGGATCCGTAGAATTTATCCATACCTGTGATATCGAGATAAAATTCATCGATACTGGCTTTCTCCATGACCGGAGCTTTTTCTTCTATAACTTCAGTAACCTCATGTGATAGCCGGGAGTATAATTCCATGTCACCTTTCATCACTTTTGCCTGCGGACATAAACGCAGTGCCATTTTAATAGGCATCGCTGAGCGTACGCCGAAAGTTCTAGCTTCATAAGAGCATGACGCAACGACACCCCTTTCACCTCCGCCAATAATCAATGGAATACCATTCAATCTTGAATCAGTAAGCCTCTCACAGGACACAAAAAATGTATCCAGATCCATGTGCACAATTGCCCTTCCCATAACCTTCATTTTTGTACCAAACAAAATTAGTACAGATTGTAACAAATAAATTATATTTACTGATACAAATTGTAACAAAAACGATATGTCTTTATTTTCCGACAACATCAGAAGCTTAAGGTTGAAAAAGAAAATTTCGCAGGAAAAGGTCGCTACAAGCCTTTTAATAACACGTGGGAGGTATGCAAAGTATGAGGACGGGACTTCAGAAGCTCCCTATGAAATATTGAAAAGGATATCAAAATATTATCAGGTCAGCATTGACATCCTGCTATGCATTGACGTAAGGAAAGTCAAAATTGATGATTTGGTCAAACTTGAGGATAACAGGGTTCTATTACCAGTGATAGTGAATAATGATGGTGAAAGTTTTATAGAAATTGTTACGCAAAAAGCTAAGGCGGGCTATATGAATGGATATTCAGATCCGGAATATATCGAAAGCCTGCCGCGTATTTCACTGCCATTTTTAGGGCCGGGTATTCATAGGGGGTTTACAGTTGATGGGGATTCCATGCCTCCACATGAAGATGGTGATGTTATTGTCGCCAAATATATTGAGAGGCTAAGTGAGGTAGTAGATGGGAGGACTTATATCATTATGACTAAAAATGATGGGATCGTTTATAAAAGATTAAATAAAAATAAAAAAAATGTATTGATACTTGAATCTGACGAATCGTTTTATAATCCTTATAAAGTCAGGGCATCAGAGATTGAACAGATATGGGAATTCAAATGTAATCTGGGCAAAAAAGACAAAAAGAGGACTACCATTACTCCCGGCAGTATTGAAGAAATGTTTATGGAATTAAAGAATGACATTCGAAGACTGGAACGGAAGAGATAAATGGGATACTTGTACTATGAAGCTGGCTTATGCCAGCTTTTTTGTTTGTAATTCTCTCATACAATGCAAAATGGATCGTTTTTTGCAAATTTTGGATTGTTTTTGTTAACAATCCTTCTATTTTATTGTTCTAATTTCGCTTTATAACTGAAGATCAAAGCTTTAGTCGAACATAAATTGAAAATTAATACTTCCGTATCAGAAAAGCCGCTTTTTACTATATTAAAACTGATGAGATGAAAATACCTAAATCCATAAGAAATATTATCATTGAGATTATTTGTCTTCTTTGTATTTTGTTATTCGTCTATGCATCTGTCAGTAAAATTGTGGATTTTGAAAATTTTAGTGTACAGCTTGGACAGTCACCCATGTTAAGTGCTTTTGCTGGATGGGTTGCTATATTGGTTCCGCTGAGCGAACTTATCATAGCAATAATGTTAGCGATACCCCGTACCCGATTCGTGGGATTAGTACTGGCTTTTTCATTAATGGCAATGTTCACAGCTTATATCTATATAATACTGAATTACGGATCATATATTCCATGTTCCTGTGGCGGTGTATTGGAAAAGCTTAGTTGGCAGGAACATCTTCTTTTTAATCTTTTCTTCGTTCTTCTATTATTTCTGGCGATAATTTTAGATTTGACATCAAAAGAAGATAAGTTTTTCAAAAGACCTTTACAAGCAGCATTTAGAATACTCATACTATTTGTGTTTAATATTATAACAATGGCCCTGCTTTACGTATGGTCGGAAGATATTATCCACCACCGCAATAATTTTGTCCGGCGTTATTCTGCATTTTCTGAACCTGAGAGTAAAAAGCTTGATCTTAAATCCTCCTCTTTTTATTTTGCCGGTGCCGACGGATCAACCATCTATCTTGGTAATACACTGGCACCACGAATGTTGCTTGCCATTAATACCAGCTTTAATAAAGTAGACCGTATTCTAATTGAGCTTGATCATATGGATTTGCCTTTCAGGGCAGTTCATATTCGGGTTGCACCTCCATTTTTTTATCTTACCGATGGTACTGTGCCTTGCGTATTTCGTGGTAATCTGAAAGATTGGAAGGCAAAGCTAATTGATAAACAGGAAGTACCTTTTACTCATGCTGAGCCTATTGATTCCCTTCATATGGTGATACGCGCAATCCATCCCACACAAATGCAGAACTCCCTTGCGTTATTGGATTTTAACAGCTCAACAAATCCTATATGGAAGCCCGGCCTAATTATATCCCAAAAGGATGGTATTTTTGACAGTGATGGTCTATTATTTAGAAATGGATACACTTCCGATTTTCACTACATCTATTTTTATCGTAATGAATTTTTCAGATTGGATAGCAGCCTAATAATGAGAGGAAGGGCACATACTATTGATACCGTTTATCAGGCTAATTTGAAGGTTGCTTATTTAAAAGATCGTCACGAGAGAAAATTATCGGCACCTCCTCTTATTGTCAACAGAACCGCAGCGGCATATGACAATATATTATTTGTGAACTCCCAGCTAATCGGGCGATATGAAGATGCACAGATGTGGAGGCAGGCCAGCATCATAGATGTCTATAATATAAACAATAATTCATACGATTCCAGTTTTTACATCTACCATGTGGAAAACAAACCCATGCGCAGTTTTATGGTTCAGGGAAATACGTTATATGCTCTTAGCGGAAATTGGATATCGAAAGTACCTCTTAATAAAGATCTTACCAATAAATATAAATCAAAGTCCGTAAACTTAACTAAAAGCAATTAGTTTTAAATATACCCGGCCGGGGTATCAGGGATTTAGCCGAAAACCTGAAAAAGAGTAGGCTGCAAACCATAATTTTTTAAATCATGAAAACAAGATTATTGAAATTCATCTTGCCTGTCGTAGTGATGGGATTTGCCGCAGCAGCGGCGATGAATGCACCGCAGAATTCGGTAAAAAATGCACTTGTTAATGAGGTGGGGTATATACGCCACAGCAATCTTACCGATTGTGAACCATCCGACGAGTGCTCTCCTACGGGAAGCCAAATGTGTACGGTGGGAGATGTTCCAGGAGCTACACGCTTATGGAAAAAGAATCAGAACAACCAATGCATTGTGCAGCTTTTCCGCCCACAATAGCAAAAAAGCAATGCAGCCCCAGGGCTGCATTGTTATTAAAAATTGGGTTCCATCCAGTCTTTCTTTTCAAGTCCTTTAAGATAATGTCCAAAGAAGATTTCAATTTTATGGGTCAGATCCATAATTGCCTTTCGATCTTCAAAAGCATGGTCTTCTTCTGGATAAACAAGAAGAATACTTGGTTTTCCCAATCGTCTAAGGGCAAAATAAAATTCACGGCTTTGATTATGACGAATCTGTTTATCCTTTCCTCCAGTATAAATTAAGATAGGCGTTTTTACACCTGCTGCCTGATAAACAGGAGAATTTTCGATATACCCCTGAATGTTTTCATGGAAAGGTTTTCCCATTCTCATTTGGAAAGTTTCAAACCGGAAATATTCCGGAATATTGTAGTTTTCTGCCAAGGAAAAATAGCTGCTTGCAAAATCCGTAACCCCTGCTCCAGCGGCAATAGCTTTGAACATAGTGCTTTTGGTAGCAATAAAGCTCGCTTCATATCCGCCAAAAGAATAGCCTATAAGACCTAACCGCGCAGCGTCAATTCCAGCTTCTTCTGTAATAGCAGCTATCACACCTGCCTGAGTGCAATTCAGTGCAGAATCGCCTGGGCTGCCGAGTTGGTACACAATATCTGGCAGAAAAACGAAATAGCCTTTGTTGGTTAAATTTGTAACATTAAAACCTTCACCATCGTAAAGGCTTGGCCTTATAAAATAATGTAAGCGCTGGGATTGTTTTTCATATACGTGAACGACCATCGGGTATTTTTTTCCTTTTCTAAAATCTGCCGGATAATATAATATCCCTCCTAGTGAATGATTTTTCCATTGATAAGAAATTCGCTTTGATTCTCCCCAGTAAAATTCTGCGATTGACTTTTGATTTTGCGTTACATCTACAATTGGGCCTTTTCCTCTGCGGCAACGAATTGCTGTGGGACTGTCATAACGCTCCGAATACCAGCTAATGGTCTTCCCGGCTTGCGCCAGATTGTAGTTACGTGACTGGTCAAAAACTATAGTTTCCAGTACACCATTTTTCTTTAAGAGATAATACCCTGTTTTGCTATAGTCCGGGGCACTGGCCTCAAGGACAATATCTTTTGTCATATCCACGCTGGAGCTACCCCAGCCATTGATAATAGGTTTTAAAGGACTAACGGCATGTTGCTGGGGTATCCTTAAAATAATATTATGCTCCCTTCCATTGGTCAGCCGCTTGGTATATCTACCGTCAGCCGATACCAGCCAAATATCAAAATCATCACACAGAAGTATCGATCTACCATCCTTTGTCCAGAGAACAGGTGCATTAGGTGCTACCTTAGAGCTTGGTGTATCTGAGCCAGCCAGAAAATTATGTGACAACTTTGCATGAATGCCCTTCGAAAAATTATAATTGTACCAATGACCTTGTGTAAAGTAGGTCAGGTATTTACCATCAGGAGATATCTGCCATGACATGGAGCTGTTTTGCTGATTCTTTAGAAGAATCTTTTTTTCTCCTGTTTCTACCTTCAATAAGTACAGGTCAATATTAGAAACCCATTCAAATTGAGGTTCATAGTGATCCGTGTTCCATAGCAAAGCATATTTCCCACCGGGGACAAGTGCGGCTTGAGGATAATCCGTAGTAGTGAGTTGCTGAATTTTGCCTGTCTTGGGATTCCAAAGTAAAGTTTTAGGGGCATATTTCCAATTATGGGTTTCTATAGCTTTAGGGTATATTACCTTATCCAAAGTATTCCATACTTCCACTATTGGGGTTTCAATTGATGATAATGCAGCATCCCGTATTGTAGCAAGTACTTCGCCTCGTGGTGTCAGGCTTAGATTTCCGTCAAAATCGATTTTCATCCCGTTTGAAAAATGGCTGTTATTTAATTGCCTTAACTCATTACGGTTAATGTCAAAATAAAATACTGTCGTGTCGCGCTCGGTTTTACAATAAAAAGATACAGATTTATTGTCTTCAGACCATATAGGTTTCGAAATAGTTAGATCTTGATATTCGCCTAAACTGATTTCACTTTCAGAAATTTTTTCCTTTGAGTTTAATAATGATAGATGCAACCAGCTCTTTTTATTCGTGTGCGTTATATAAAGAAGAGCCTGTCTTGAAGAGGAAACTGAAAATTGCTTAATGTCTTTGATCTCTTTTAATTTACTGCCTTCGTTATTCCACACTGCTATACAATTAAATTCAGGATTAGCAGCCACAAGATATGATTCCCAAACAACTGTTTTGCCGGTTTGTCCAATATTGTGATGCTTCCCGGAAGTTAGCTCAATAAGACAGCCGTTTTTTCCTTTGTTCTGAAAGTAAAAAATTTCATTTTCAAGAAAATTGCCTTGTAGGGCTGCAGCAAATTTGTAACAGTTCCTGCCACTGCTTGCCGCAACAAAAAGAGTATCTTGCCCTGCATCGTAATGCACGGACCAACTCACCCATTTTCCATCCTGCGAAATTGGGCCGGGTTTTATCATTCCCCACTTGTTGTAATCCTGTTCTGTCAGCTGTCTTTTAAGAGGCAGCCCCTGTGCGGGACAGCTTGCATAAATTACGAAAAGTAAAAAAAGTAGTATGACGCTATTTTGATTAAAATATTTCATAATTAATAACCCGGATTTTGGGGCTTGAGATTCGGATTCAGGCTTAACTCACTTTCCGCAATGGGCAAGAGCCTGTTAGTAGCATCCCATCCTGGTTTTACTGTTTCCAAAGCAGCATCAAGCTGGTTGTAACGTTTTAAGTCCATAAATCTATGGCCATACTCGGTAAACAATTCGACCCTTCTTTCCTTCAGGATAGCCTGAATAACTTCTTCCTGAGATACAGCCAGACAATTTCCTAAACCAGCTGTATTTCTAATTACATTCAAATCTTCAAGTGCTCCAATAAGCTCGCCCTGACGCGCCCTGGCTTCAGCCCTAATGAGATATTGCTCTGCGAGGCGTAATATTTTTGAATATTCAACAGAACTCCCAGTATTTGTACGCTCTTTGTATTTGTAGGCATGGTACCATGTACCGTTATTATTGGTGACTTTACGTGTCCAGTTGCTTAGGCGAAGATCCCCTGTTTCGAAGGCCGCAATTAAATCGAGTCTCAGGCTTACCACAGTGGGTGTTGAATTGAAGTAAAAGGAGGAAGCTTCGTCTGTGTTTAATCCTTCATTTCTTGGTTTGAGCTGCAAGATCGTGGTAGCGTTATCTTTTAAAAATACTTGGCTCAGGTCAGTGTCCCATACATAAAGCTCAGTCTGGTTCAGGACAGCTGAAGCCTCGTTTGCCGCTTCTGCCCAGCGCTGTGCATACAAGTATACTCTTGCCAGTAATGCACGGGCGGCAAATGAATTGGGCCTTACCCTATCAATGTCGATATATGCATCGGGGAGTAATTGTGCAGCCTGCTCTAAATCATCTATTAATTTCTGGTTGAATTCTGCTTGGGATACCCGGCTTGCAATACGATTGATACGGTAATCTGTTGTGGTTATATAAGGTACTTCTCCCCAAAGCTGATTTAAATAAAAATGTTCAAGAGCACGTATGAAAAGGGCTTCACCTATTAATTGCTGTTTGTCGGATTCTTGCAGTGTTTGAGAAGCAGCTACCCCTACTATAACAGCATTTGTAGCATAAATCTGTGAATAGGTATTGTTCCACATAACATCAAGACCGGCTGTAGAAGGAAGTACACTATTATTATAAAATGCGGTTTGAATAGCAGTGCTGCCATACCAGGTGAGCTCGTCAGCATAAAGACCAAGGCGGTATCCTGTTCCGCTGTTTTTTCCCGAAAGCAGGCTTGCTTCCCTTATGCGAGCATAAACATCCGTTAGGGCAGCTGTAGCAGTACTTGAATTTTCAAATACTGCATTCGTGTCAAGCTGCGTTGGGGTGAGGCCAGTCTCGGTAAAATTATCACATCCTCCCATAAGGGGCAATATGGCGATAAGACTTAAGGAAGCCTTTATCATCGTGTTTTTATAAAATTTTGTTTTCATTTTTTCTATATTTTAAAAACTTATTTGTGTGCCGATAGTAAGGATTCGAAGTGGAGGTAATGTTCCAACAGCACGGAACTCAGGATCAGGTCCCTTAAAAGACGTAAAGGTCAAGAGGTTCTGTCCCTGTAAATAAAGCCTGCATTTGGTATTGCCTATCCATTTGGCAGGCAGGTTATAGGAGAGTTGAAGGTTTTTCAAACGTATATAAGATGCATCTGTAATTACAGCATCACTGGCTGCATAATTAAAGAAAGCACTTTCTACATCCGAATTTACTCCTGTTGTATAAAGCTGCACAGCACCGCTATCTCCAGGAACAGACCAGTGATCGAGAATTTGTGTCGATCTATTGCCCATTTCTCCCGGAACACCAATAATTTTTCTTGGATCAATATTGTCCTGCTTTACAAACTGAAGCAAAAAGTCAAGCTGCCAATTCTTATACCGGAATTGATTTTGCACGCCGCCATAAAATTTGGGATTGAGATTAAGCAAAACATGCTTATCACTTGGAGAATTTATAGAACCATCGCCATTTATATCTTCAAAAGTGTAAATTCCTGATTGTGAATCCAACCCTGTGTAGTGAAATAGCTTAATGATATTCAGGGGTTGTCCAATTACATATTGATTAGAATAAGTGGAATTTTCCAATCCCGGAAAGGATAGCAGTTTATTTTTTACTGATGTGAAATTAAAATCCGTGGTCCAGCTAAAATCTTTGGTCTGTATATTAGTCGTCTGTAGTGTCAATTCGATGCCTTTATTTTCTACGGTGGCATCAAGATTAGCCTGAAGTGAAGGAAAGCCTGTTGTTCCAGGCATAGGCACACCTACGAGTTGATTCGAAGAATGATTACGGTACCAGCCGGCAGTGAATTGAATTTTGTCCTGTAAAAATCCAGTTTCTAAGGCAAATTCCAATTTTTTATTGGTTTCCCATCCAAAATCTGGATTGTACAGGCGGCTAGGCTGCAATCCCGGAATTCCCTGATAGTTGTTGCCCGAGGTACCATAACTGTCCAAATATTGGTAATTACCTATTTGGTCATTGCCGGTGATTCCATAGCTAGCCCTGAGTTTTCCCAAACTAAGGACATCCTGTTTAACAAACCAATCTTCGCTTGAGAAAATCCATGCCGCGCCTATTGCCCCAAACCATGCAAAACGATTTGACGGACCAAAGCGGCTAGAACCGTCTCTTCTTCCTGTAAGATTTACAATATAACGATTATCCAACTGCAAATTTAGACGTCCAAAAAGGGCCTGATATTTATATATGAACTCATCGTTGCCTGATACTGTAAGGTAGGTTGCTGCTGCGGGATTATTCATCAGGCTGTTATGGGCGAAACCTAATGCTGACATGGCAATCTGCTCGTTATCCTGTCTTTGAAAAGTGGCTCCTCCTAGTAAGTCAGTCTGAAGCCTGCCCCATAAATTTTTCCAATTAAGTTGAGGTTCAATAATCCAGGAGCGACGTGCCACATCATTATAATAAATGGCCGAAGATTCAGCGCCAAGCCCATAATTTGGCAGATAGATAGTATAAGGATAAACGGATGCCTCGTGATGTTTAAGGTCCGTATAGCCTAAACTAGTCTTAAGGGTAATATCCTGCGAGACTTTATACGATAACTGGATATTGGCAATCAAATCATACGTCTGTGATTGTGAGCTTCCCAGAAAGTTTCTTGCAGGGTTATTCTCAAAGGTGTTGTTCTCCCAATTGATGTTACCCTGCGCATCATACATTTCAGGTGCATTTGGCGGAGTGGTTATTGCTTCGAGTGTTGGATCTGCAAGGGGCTGATTGTTATGTTGAACTGTATAACCGCCTGAAAAATCCAAGTGGAAGTGTTTATCCTTGGACTGATGTGAGATACTTGTTCTTACATTAGCCTTTTTGTATCCATAGTCGCCCGGAAAGACCGTGGTTTCATGATTAAAATTACTAGATAGTAAAAACTGGGTATATTCACTGCCACCTTGTATACCTGCACTGAGGTTTGTAATTTGGGCACTATTGCCTAATAATTTTTTCTGCCAGTCTGTATAACGATTAGGATCCCAAGTTCCGTTGATATCATAAGCGCCCTCGGGATATTCAGTAATGCCATCATTTTGAAATGCTTCAGCTCGAACTGTCAGGTATTGCTTCGTATTAAGAAGATCCATGAAATGTGCTACTTGTGCCACTCCGCTTGAAAAATTTACGTTAACCGTTGTTTGTCCTGCTTTACCTTTTTTAGTTGTAACCAGTACGACACCATTAGCGCCTCGCGATCCGTAAATAGAAGTGGCATCGGCATCTTTTAGTACTTCTATACTTTGTATATCGCCAGGATTCAGGTTATTTAAGGGACTTGTAAAAGTGTTCAGCACGCTCATAGTCCCGCTAAAGCCGATGGCTTCTGATGAATACGGCACACCATCTATGATAAAGAGAGGAGCATTGCCATCAGACCTAATGCTGTTACGTCCACGGATTTGAATTTCAAAACCACCTCCTGCAATTCCTGTGTTCTGTGTTATCTCCACACCAGCCATTCTTCCCTGCATGGTTGCCAAAACATTGTTTACAGGTTGAGTTTCGATATCCTTGGATGTAATGCGGGCAATACTTCCGGTTCTTTCTTTGTCATTTACACTGTAATAACCTGCATTGATGGTCACCTCCTTAAGCTGTGTACTGTCTTCTGCTAATATCACAATTATGGAAGTTTGGTTTCCAACCATTATTTCCTGTGTGGCATAACCTAAAAATGAAAAGATGAGTACGTCTGTTGAATTAGCCGTAATTGAAAAATTGCCTTTTTCATCTGTTACGGCTGAAGTTGTAGTTCCTTTGACAATGACCGTCACGCTTGGAAGTGGTCCAGTGACATCGGTAACTGTACCTGTAATTTGATGTTGTAACTGCTTCGTGTAGGTTCTGAACGTTAGTCCAGTGGCATTACTATGATTAGAAAGCAGTACGGCAAAAATAAAAATACAAAGACAGGTAGGCCTGCCCTTGTTAAATGAAAGATTTTTCATAAATTTAGAAAGGATTAAAATTGAACAATAGTTTGATTTTCTCTAGCCTTCTATACGAATATTCCACTACGAGTATTAGAAGGCTTTTCTTGTTAATTAATTCACCATAGGCATAACTTGGTTTTTTGATTATTTCAATACGTTAATAGCTGTTATTGGATTTTAGGTCTGCGCTCCTGCAGATAATGTAAATGGCGAAGCTGATAGCATAAGCCCGACCCTTCCCCCGACTAATTCAGCAGGATACCAGTACAGGGCCAGGCATTATAAATAAAAAGTAAAGACTACACCATAAGCAAACCAATTATAGGTTAAACAAAGACGCTGCGATCTTTCAATAGTGAAGTAGCTTTGAGAAGTTGAGTTATAACCAAAAAAAGAAGCGTGGGTACTCATCTTACTGCATCGGAGGTACTGGTATACCCATACGCGCGAATAAGTGAGCCCACGCCCTTTAAGGCGTGAGCATTTGCACTTATCTTCCCGCGCGTACAAAAATTACCAGTTTTCCGATGCGGGTTCAAAGCGAATGCTTCAAATATTTTTATTAGAAGTATCGCAAATATATATAATCAATTACAAACATACTAAAATATTACAAACCTGTCACTATCGTGACAATAATATTTATAGATAATTTCTTTTTTTGCTACTATGACTAAGGAAAACGGAAATAATAAAATAAATTTAGACGATACAGGTAAAGTATTTTTACTTGATAAATTTGTATGCAATTTTATTTCCAATAATTGGATTGACCCGAAAAAATCAATAAATAAACAAAGTAAAGATTTAGGAGTCCATAGGCATATTATCACGAAGATAAGAGATGTCGATGGCTATAGAATTCCTATGTCAACACTAGCAATTATGTGCTTTTATAAAAAGATTTCTCTTTCCGATTTCTTTAAAATTATTGAAGAAAAGCACGGTTCAAAAATCAATGACGATTTTGTATCCAAATCTAAAAGCACGAATAATATTTAACAGCTACGTTTTTAATCTCAATAAGCATTCTCTATCACAAAAGATAGTGCTAAAAACACGTATTTATACGCATACATTTTCATCAGAAAATGAAGTATTTTGCAATCTTTAATCAAGGTTACGGAAAACCGTAAAAAAAGAAAAAAGCTGTTTTGTAGTTTTGGTTCTTAAACACTGGAATTAAAACCTAGACGCAAAAGACATGCATTGGAAATCAAAAAATAAAATTCAAAGGGAGACCACAAAATTGTATCTAACGGAACTAAAGGGCGATGAGAAAATGGCCCGTGAGATTCGACTACAGTTAGGAAAGAAAGAATATGTTTTACTCGATTTAGAAACTGAATTTCCTGCAAAAATTGAATATATAAGTCTCAGCAATGGAGGTTTTAATTATACGCCAGGGCAGGGAGATCAAATTATAATCTACGGGAAAAGCAAAGTTCTTAAAATCCTGGAAAATTCAAAAAAGTCTGATATAATAAATTCACAGACCGTGGATGAATTAATCTCCATGATTAACGAAATGACAAACTTAGCATTTTCATAGAAACATCTGATTTACCGCTTCTTACTTATTAAAACCCAATGTATTTTTTTTGTAAATTCGTTTATTGGTTATTAGAACCCAGTGTTCATTACTGCCAGAATCTAGGCTTTGAAACGTAGTTTATTTAGAAAGGAGATTATATGAATAGAGATAATGCTGTACTCATTATTTTCGGTGTTTTAGCACTAATTATAGGAATTGCCCTTAAACTTTTTATTGGCAGAAGGAGATTCTATCGTCGAAATTCTTTGGGAGGAGAAGGTTTTAAAAATTATAGAAGTTCCCTGCTGACCCCTTTTTGGGAGAATCTGCTAACCCTTGCAGGCGGTCTTCTTATCTTTCTAGGAATAATAGCTCTTGCATTTGCTAAGTGGATGCTCTAATAACAACTAAACGACAACTTATGAAGTTTCAAATAATTGATGAAAATAACCTGGGTAATAAAAGGTTTGTAGTAAAGATTCAGCTTTTGCCTGAAAACATGACTGAAGCAAATTCAATTCGTAATATAGAAGCAGGCACTGCTGACGATAACGAACGAGTAACTGTAACTAACTTTCTGCACTTTGTCCTATCACAAAAAAATTATTCTCCTATAGGATCACTCGACCAGCAGGGAGAAATTTTCACAATTAGTGCTTTCAAAAATTAGAAAGTATCTGCGAATATAAAATCGTGAATTCATATTTAAATTTTATTCATTCCAATAAAAACATACATCAAAATAATGGCTAATAATTTGACACTAGATAAAACACTGGATTTCTTCAGAGCATTCAAAGGCGATGAAATTACATTTGAAACCTCACATTGCGGGAACTATACGGATTTACATTCTGAAATACATGGGGTCGGGCCTACATCACTAAGAGTAAAAGTCAACCCTAGCTATATAAATCCTGATTGTGTAGATAAAGACAACATGATGGACGTTTCTATTGATTCAATTAGAACGGTTCTGAGTAAAAACACTCCCATTGAACTATATGAGATAGATGGCAAAATAGAGACATTACGTGGGTTTATCTTAAAGAATAAAATGTATTTTACACCTTCAGAGCAAATGGCTTTAGAAAATTTATTAAGAAAGATGGAGTTATTTTACAGTGAGGTTCTTCTTGAAGGAAATATAGATTCCGAAGAGGAAGAGAAAGAAATTGAAAGAAACAGATTCAAATCCTTATTCTTAAATTTATAATATAAACTATCCGCCAGTAAAGTAGCTTTAAGTTTTAAAGTAAGGCCGTTTTACTGCAAAATTTATTATGGAGGAGAAAACAAAGTATACTTACACCAGCAGTTTTCGTTTACAGGCGCAACGTTAACAGAAATATGGAAGTATTCACGCAAAACATTGAGCAGGTTATTCTTGAACACTTTGATAAGGCAAAGAGTTCAATAACAATTGTTGTCGCTTGGTTTACCAATAAAAGAATAATATCAAAATTAATTGATTTAAAGAAATTCAAAAATCTGGATATTCAGATTTTGGTTGATAACAATGATGTCAACCAAAAGTACTTCTTTGATTTACATCTGGACAATCTTGAAGAAAGCGGGATTGAGGTGAGGCGTCAGCACATTTCAAAATTTAACCACAACAAGTTTTCGATTATAGACAACGAGACATTTATTACAGGATCCTACAATTATACAAATAAGGCCAATCAAAATTTTGAAAATATCGTTGTTGAAACAGATACCCGCATTGCAGGCTTCTATACGAGAATTTTTAAATTCTTTACCGATAAAAATTACATTGATCCAAATGTAGAAGTGCTGTCTGAAAATTTTGAGTTTGCTAACAAACTCATATCAACGTACTATCCTTTTTCTCAAAAATTATTTTTGAAGTTAAAAGACCAAATTAATTTGGGCTATTGCTTTACTCATGAAAATGGCCTTTACAACGAAATAAGTTATGAGCCTGGTCTGATCTTCAACCCAAAATTTAAGCTACACAAAGAACTAATTTACACGATTAGTGATAAAAAGTCTAAAGGGTATCCAGATTTGGATTCCAATTTATCCCAGGAATTTAATCTGCCTATCACAAAAGAACTTATTCTAAATTATCAATTAAGCGAGATCAATAACTTCAATTATCAAACTCTTCAGGAAATTGCTAATTTCGACAGCGAAAAAATTGACTACGAAAGTTTTGCCAATGACGTTGAAAGCAATGAAATTGCGCTCACGAATTATTATACAAGAAAATTCAAAACCATCTATACCAGCCAGGAACTTCGCGAGATATTACTAAAGAATATTAACATTGTAATTGAAGATTATATCTGGATAAATAATTTCGCACCTTTTTTGAATGAAACTACCATTGAAAATATTTATAAGAAAGAAAATTGATGTTAAGTGAGTGAGCAGCTATCTGAATCAAGGATGTTAGTGGCCGCATTATCGGAGCCCAAAGAAATTTTTGATGTACTAAAGGCAGTTTTTCCAATATTGAATGATAATAACTTATAGATAATAAATAAATAATATATACACTAACTGGCATACGTCATAAAACCTCTACAACTATATATGGAAAATCAATCCCCCTGGTTAAAAGTGCTGTCTCATTTTGACGGCAAAGGCTATTTCAGCAATGGCCTGACTATTCCTTTTCTGCTTGGAGCAACGTCAATAATTTCACCGGAAGATGAGATAATGTCTGTGGAAGAATTTGTATCTGAAATTATTGATGAATCCCTGCCGATAAAAATTTCAATCCAGAGCTGCGGGAATATAGGAGAGTATGTAATCGGTATTTTCGATAAAGAATCGCCAGCTGAACTTTACACAAATTTTGGAAACCTCTATATAACAGACAATTCATTTTCTAAAATAGATACTATTGATACAATTAGAAAAGTGCTGGTAGATGATTACCAAAATAAGATTGATGATGGCTTATTTTCAATCAACGACCGAGAATGGGGAAATTATTCCCAAAAGGACAAGGACCGCCTGGCAGAATTGAAATAAGTACTATTTACTTCCACCTTAAAAAACAAAAATATAATTATGACGATAGAAGAAAAATATGATCAGGATCTGCACGGAGGAAAAGAAATCGATGGACTTTTAAGATATAATGGTCACTACAGGGGAAAAGAAGATGACGGCTCTACCACCGTGAAATTTGACAATGGAAATTTTTATGTCATTGAAGATGGAAAAATTACCCAGCATATCGACGGCAAGGATGAATACTTTATAAATGATCATATTGTAGATGCAATTTATAAATTCATTGATTTGAACCCCCTGATGTCGAAAAATTACACCTACAGTGACTATAACGCACAAGACGAGATCGATTTTTATACAAAAGAGAAAACGTCAGCCACGGACAGCCGTGGCAGGTTGATCAGACTTGTAATAAATCGGGAATCAAAAAATATTGAAATCTCAAACATCCTGATAGATCCCAGCCTGCAGCATAAGGGCTTTGGGAAAAAAATTATAAGGGAAATATTCATCATAGCCTCCAAACATAATTACAGGCTGTTTTTAGTTCAAATGGTGCCTGGATTTTATAAGCGGATGGTCAACAGAGGAGCTGAAATTATAGAGTTTGAAGAAATCGTTGAAATTACAGCCGCTACATCCTTAGAAGACAAAAAGTAGAACCAGTT
This sequence comes from Flavobacterium denitrificans DSM 15936, assembly GCF_000425445.1. Taxonomy (GTDB): domain Bacteria; phylum Bacteroidota; class Bacteroidia; order Flavobacteriales; family Flavobacteriaceae; genus Flavobacterium; species Flavobacterium denitrificans. Next base: position 87,367 of record NZ_AUDL01000004.1, read on the forward strand.
CAAAACAGGCAATAAATACATTATGAAAGTACAATTTACAAAGAAACTTACCCAGAATAATTTCCCGGAAATGAAGTTGGCGCTCAAAGAAAGACCAGACAACCTGAAAGTTGAATCTTTGAGCAATGAGAAAAAAATAGTCCTGGAAAAATTCCAACACAAACAGCATCTCTTAACACAAATTGGTGATTTCACAAATCTTAGTGAAATGGCTGCTGAGACCAGAAAACTCTGGCGTCCAAACCAAACATTAAAAGTATTCTTTTTTGGCAGCGATAAGGCAAGAGACCAGAGAGTACTCCAGTACGCCTCGATCTGGAGCGAGCACTGCAGCATAAAATTTGAAAGAACAGATAATAGAGATGAAGCTCAAATAAGGGTTGGCTACGATGCGACGGGAAGCTGGTCCTATATTGGCACAGATGCACTGGGTGTTGATAAACATAAAGCAACCATAAATTTTGGGTGGCTCAGCGACAGCCTGCCGGAGCCTGAATATAAGCAGGTCGTACTACATGAATTCGGACATGCATTAGGACTGATCCACGAGCACCAAAGCCCGGATATAAAAATGGACTGGGACAAAAATGTAGTGTATAATTATTATGCTTTTACACATGGCTGGTCAAAAGCAGATGTTGATAAAAATGTTTTTCAGGAATATGATAAAACCACAATCCGATATTCCGAAGTGGATAGAGATTCCATAATGGGATATTATCTTCCGCCAGAATTTACAAAAAACAAACAATCATTTCCTTTTAATTATGATCTTTCCGCAACAGATAAAAAATATATAGGTGAGCTGTACCCTGAATTGCTCCATTCATAAGATGAAAACAAGATATACAAATTTTAGTTTATACATGGTCAAGAAAATAATATGGAAAATCTGAACAAACTTCATGATTTGACCCTAAAAATTAAATCAATAATCCGTACCGTTGAATTTAGGGAAAATGATGTCCGTAAGGCATACTTTGAGAACCTGTACTCCATTATCAACGAGTTTTATCATGGCAAAATATTCTTTAAGATCAGCCAGGAAATAAAAAACAGAACCATAAAATTTGATTCAAGCATTTTGGAACTGCAGCCTCACGTAACTAGAATTTATGAAATAGCTGATCATGAGCTGCTTTCAGGGGCTTACCATAATGAGTTAAACAGAAAGCTGTTTGTAGATACATTTACCAATTTTGAAACAACACTCTCATTTTGTTTTGAAGATATTGTTACGGATGCAGATTTAGAAGGTATGGTAAAGGACTTAAATTCTAAAATCCTCAGATTATGTCAAAATTTGCCAGATGAAGAAAAAATGCACCTATTATCTGAATTAAAGAAAAACACCTTTATTCCCCTTTCCAGAAAATTCAGATATCTATCCAAGCTTAATAAGGATTGCTATCCTGAAGATGCAAAGAGCGATTTAGAATTTATCGAGTTCTGTTCAAAGCTCAGAAACTGCGTTTCCCATTCAGCAGGCTATTATAAGGGGAAAGATTATGTTTACAAGTTTGATCGCATTACCTTTATTTTTAAGAACGGTGAATTTTTGGAAATGCAAGGAGAGAATGATTATGTCTTTCTAAAAATCAATGAACGTCTGACCAATATAATGTATGCACTTTGCAACTGCCTGAAACATGTTGACTTTATAAAATATCCTGACGATGGATTTTAGATTATTAATTCATCTTCATTCACCAAAAGTTAAAACCAAAACTTTTGCCTAACGTCATGCAACTATCCTAAATAAATGATAAATGAACAGTTTAGATAAGATTTACAACCATACTTTTACATTGGAAATTGGAGATGACCTAACCCTGAAGGATATCGACAAAGAGAATTATACCGAATTGGAATATTACGTAAATAATACCCAATTTTATTTTGTCCACTTTTTATCACTTCTATCCCAGCTGGATAATGCCGTGGGACTTTTAAATAATTTCGGCTATAATAAAAAAAATACGATAAGCAGAGGCGATCATCTAACTTACAATGTAGAAAATTATATGATCAGGGTTGTATCTGTAACTGACAGGCTGCTTCAATTTATAAATATGGCATACTATCTTAAAATTGACGAGAGCAAAGTCAATTATAAGAAAATCATTGGTAATCCAAGAATAAAAGATTCAACACTTGAAACTTTGTACTTGGAACTTAAACAAATTCTAAACCATTATTACAACGACAGAAATTCAGTGGTTCATAGACATTCCTACGCTAATAAAGAGCTTTATAGACTGCAAACTTTGTATCATACGACGTTAACAGAACGTTACATAGAAAGGAACTCAGCTGAAGAGGTCAAGAAATTAAAATATGTACGATCTCAGGCATTAAAAAAGTTTACAGAAAAAGTAAAATTGCAGTTCGCGGAAAATAATGAGGCGTGCTTTGGAATAATTTTGCGGATGTTAGACACATTACATCAAGAGTATAATTCTAACAAGGAAAAATTATAATCCCTGCAAAGCCGACAAGGTAAAAATTATCCGCTAAAATCTTCCTTCTTTAATTCTTCAATAAAATATTTAGGCGTTATTCCAGTATCGGCTACAAAGGCCTTTACAAACCTTCTGGTACTGCTGAATCCCGCTTCATCAGCGAGTGCCTCATGGGTATAATTCTGCAGATTTTTTTCCTTACGAATCCTCTTGGCAATATTATCTATTTTAAGGCTATTAATATATTCATTGAATTTTTTATTTCTGTGACGAACAATTATTAGTGATAAATATTTAGTGTTGGTCTTGAAGTAGCTTGCCAGCTTAGTAAGATTAAGATCCTTTTCAAGGAACTTTTTACTATTTTCAAATTTCTTCAAACTGTTTAAAACTGCGTCTTCGGCATCTTTGCTCATTGAAAAATCGTGCTCATCTATCTTATTGTCTTTACTCTTTTCTGAGTTTTCAATTTTTTGCAACAATTCTTCATACTTAATCCTAGCCTCCTTCTTATTTTTAAAATAATTAACTATCCCGTATACTATGACAATGAACATTACTCCAATGATAGAAAACAATATCTGATTCTTATAGCTCTGCCGATCCAGCCTTCCCTTAAGCGTACGCTGAACAGCCAGCAACTCTTTAGTTTCATATTCCTTACGGATTTTTCCTTGAAGATAGGTATAGGTATGATGCAGTTTCTTATCTATTTCAAGTAATTTCTCAACATAATGTAACTGCAACTTGATCATATTTTTGTCCTTGTAATAAGTAATCATAAACTCATATGCTTCCCTCAGGTCAGGACGCATAAAATCCCGTTTCATATAGATTTGGTCAACTTTTTTAAAGTATCTCAGAGCCTTTTCCTTATTGTTTAATCCCCAGTAACATTTTCCAATATAAAAGTATCCCACCATTTCATTGGAAAAGTCCTTATTGTCCAGAATGTTTGGCAATGCATCTTGCAGCTTTTCAATGCCTATGGCATAATTGCGGATCAGGCATTGGTTGACTCCTTCTGAAAATATGAAGTAGGACTGCATGTCGAGGTTTCCGGTTTTGATTCCTTCACTTATACCTATTTCATTTGTAGCAGTACAAAGCCCATGATTGCCAACCATTTTATAGCAGACTCCCAATGCATGCAGAGAGTTTAAGTATGCCCTGACATTGGAATCTTTAAAGTAGCTGATGCACTCTTTAAAAAGTGCGATCGCTTCGTTATAATATCCCAAATAAAGTTTTATCTGCCCAATTTGATATTTGGTTTTGTGAATGAGGTATGGATCATTTGTTTTTTTTATGTAGTAGTCGGCGACTAAGTAAATATCCATTGCCTCTTTGAGACGTTTTTGACTATAGTAAGCAACGCCTTTTGACAGGTATGCTGATCCTATAATTTCATCGTTGTTTGATTTTTTAGCTGCCCAAACCATACTATCGGCGTAGATAAGTTTTGACTGGTCTGGGGCATAGTAGATATAGTTCTTATAGCCATTGGAAAGTTCCTCCCAGTTTTCCTCCGACTTGGCCTTTATTAGAAATGAGATCAGGTATACTGATCTAGCACCATCACTTATACTACCATCTTCGATACGATCAAATATATAGTCGAAATCCTTACTCTTTAACGAATCAGGAATTTGAATCATATGCTTTTGTGCGTGTATACAATAACTAAAGCATAAAGATATTGCAAGGAAATATCTTACAATCATAGATTAGATTTAAGCTATTTTCATTGGTAGGAACCCCCATTTAATACAATAAGTATGAAAGTGAGAGTTGGGGCAAACGAAATAGTGATGAATATATCAAATATACTATAAAAACAGGAAAAACCTACAAAGCGGACACAAAAAAGCTGTGTCGATTTTCTGAAAAACGATAGTAAAAATACTGTAAATGTCCAGACAACCATTTGTCAATGTTGCATTTAGCAAATAGTTTTGCTCTGAATTCAAAAGCAAAGTCTGGCTTAAAACCAGCACCGTTCTGCTTTCCCTCGAGGTGAAAAATGAACTGACGAAAAAAAAAGTAATCAGTCACATTTAACACTAGTACACATGAAAAATTTAAAAGTATTGTTGGCAATCCTGCCATTATTCACTGTTGCCTGTTCAGATGATTATACAGATGATTATACAGATGATTATACAGATGATTTTACAGGTAAGACTACGGAAATTGCGTATCGAAATGAAAGTGCAAAAAAATCAGGCATTGGACCTGGTAATCCAGCGAATCCCTTCGATACCGCAGGAAGTATGCATAATGAAATCCTAGAGATTATCGGCGATACCGACTTTAACTCCCAGTCTATTGAAGAGATAGCTATTTTAATTGATTCGGTTTCAGATGCCCACCCTGAGCTGATGCCATTATCCAGCGATTATAATTTGTCCGGAAGACTGTCAGAAATCACATGGATAGTAAGTAACGAAAATGCTATTACCGATGTGCTGACAGCATGTACAATGGGAGTAAGTGCCAAGGCAAACTTTATAACATTTGTAAATAACCTCCCTTTAGTTGCTAATGATCCATATGATGATATCCATTCGGTTATTGTTTCCTATGAGGCAGGCGTTCTTGCCAATACTGGATTCTCTGATGAGGATAAACGTATAATCCTAACTGCTACTTCAGTTGCCCGATATACAGCCTATGAGAAGAAAAGAAAAGACAAAGACTGGGAGACCAACGTTACCAGTATAGCTGCGACGGTTAGCGGTGCAGAGCAAAACCTGATTCTGGGGCTAAAAATGGCATTAACCGTCGAGATATATCAAAGCAACGACCCTACTCTGTGAACTGGATTATTGTTCTGCTGGAACGTTATGAGCGAACTGTTGCTATAGCTTCAGGATTTCTGCTCATAACATTGAATGTAGGTAGCCTTTATTTCATCATAGATCTTCTGAGCTATGATGAAATGGTGGGTTATCTCGCTGACGGGGGACTTAAGAGTTCCGATCCACATGACTTTGTGTATGTTTTTCTAATTCCTGCACTATGCAATATCCTATTTGTTTTTACTGCTCTGTGCGCATGTTGTACTAAAAGCTGACTAAGCGATGAAACGCTTTGAGCGGCATTTTATTAATATAAAACACTAACATTTTGGACACCTTAAAAAATAGACGCTGGCAAAAGGAATTAAAAGTCTATCATCTTATAGATTTTAAATCTTTTAAGGCACGCAAAACCCTGATGAATCCAGACTGGTTTTCTCTCCTTGTGATAGTATCCGGCACAATATATTTTATGGATGGTCCATCAACGGTCCGTCTTTCCCAAGGAGATATGTACGCAGTTCCCAGTACGGCTGAAGTCATTAGACAGACACCGTCGCTAAAGGTCAGCTTTATCTCCTGTAAAAAGGATTTTGCCATTACCAACAGGTTCTCAAAATCCGGTATCGGTTACATAGAGATTCTTACCAGCTATTCACCTTTTGTAATTTCGCTTACACAGGCTGAAATAATTTATCTGATAGAGGTTGTTGGATTTCTTAAGAAAAAAATTAGTAGCAGGGATAGTATTTTTCAGGAAGAAATGGTACTGCTTTATTTCAATCTTATCCTTTATGAATTCAGCGGGATATGCTACAAGCATGGTGAAAATATAATTGATGTTTACTGCCGCACTGAAAAAATTAGTACGCGCTTTCTGGCACTTGTGCAGCAGCATTGCAGACTACGCCATGATGTAAGCTTTTATGCGGACGCTTTATTTGTCAGCAAGGGGCACTTGGGTAAGGCTGTACGGAATGCTATCGGAATGTCTGCCAAACATTATATTGAAATGGCAATTATATCTGAAGCGTACACACTACTGGCAGATGTTAACCTTACCATTACCCAGATCGGTGAGCACTTAAATTTTAGAAATCCCCAATCTTTCAGCCATTTTTTTAAAAAACATACCAAATTAACGCCGACCCAATACCGCTTAAACCTAAAATTTTAATCCGTTCTTTTAATCCAACTGTAAATCTACTGAACCGTAATATCTTTTCATAATTGGTTTTGCTTGTGAATAGCCCCATCTTAATCGTATAGCATGATTTGTACAGTAAGCACAGTAATGTTTATATAGTCCATAAGTTTTTTTGAAAGGTATTACATTAAAACCATATGAGCTATGAAACCACTGAGTACAATTATTTCCGAAATCCATAGTAAGGAAGATCAAATTTCGCGGGAAACCTCCCATCTGATTGATGAGGCTTATCAAATGACACTGTATTTGAATGAGATGCTGCATACAACCAGAGAACAAATCTTAAAAGAGGGCTTCGCAAATGAAGCCGACGAGATACAATTTTTCCGTGACATTAAGCCCTATATTTTAGGACAACTGATGTATTATAATAAAGTATTCAGAATTGAAACCATCTGTCCGGTAAAGAACGGCAGGATGTACCAGAAATTTTTCATGAACCAGCTTCAGTCACTTAAACAGGAGTTTAAAGAAGATGTCTGCGGCTGTCACTTTTATCGCTATTACAGATCAGGGAGAATAGACCGAGATGAGGAATATTTTTTGAGAGGAAAAATTAATTACAGGGACGGACTCAACAGTTACGTTTTTGAAATCGACCACCAGTTTTCTACATACTACGATTCTAAAGTTGCCAGGATTATGGCCAACGAATTAATTTATACCTATCTGATAACGAAGATAAATCCTGAGGAACATTCAGGTTCTGTGCTGAATAATCATGAGTCAACTAAAGATATTTTTTGGACCGACTCTAAAAATGCACTCATCGAACTCATTTATGCGCTCTACGCTTCGGGAGTAATATCTCATGGAAAAATTGGTATTCGCAAAATTACTCTTGTATTTCAAATACTTTTTCGTGTACCGCTTGGAGATATTCATCATTCATTTCATCGCATGAAAGATAGGGCCTCCAATCGTACCTTATTCCTGGACCAGCTCAAATCTTCCCTTGAGCAGTATATGGATAAGGAGCTGTAGGTTTTATATCAGCCCCTGTTACTTAAAGCAGTGCCGACAGCACTGCTTTTTTATTGCCCATGTCTGCCCATTGGCAAAAGGCAAAACCCTTACTTATCGTAATGAACGCTCAATCCCAGACTTCGATATCCCACCATTTTATAGAACGATTTGCTAAAAAAATCTTCCTTGCCAATGGGCAAGACTTGGCAGAAAATAATTTTTTCATGTGTCAATTTTGTGGTGTTAAACCAAAAGTAGCGGTTATGAATATCGATAGAATGGAATTCACGGCGTGGATGGACCGAATCATGGAGAGATTCGACATCCTTATGGATGTGGTAAACACAAGTAAGAATCAGCGTACTGCTGTTGATGGAGAAGAGTTACTGGACAGTCAGGATGTCCTTCAGATGCTCAAGATAAGTGCACGATCATTGCAAAGATACCGCTCGTCAGGCAAGCTACCATATTATACAATCAGCGGAAAAATTTATTATAAGCTCTCAGATATACATCAGTTGGTCAGGGAAAGCTTTACGGCCCCGGTGCCTAAAAGAAAGCCAGCAAGTGACAAATAAGGCCATCGGATGCCAGTTAACACCAGATAGCAAAGACCTCTTTTACTTTCGGGATTAAATTTAAAAATTTTAAACTATGAGTGAACAAATTTCAGAAAAAACAGAGTCTCCCGAACAAATATCGGAGATATTATTGGTGCTGGATAAAGAGAAAATGAAAATTATGGCTGTAAAGGGCATTGATGAAAATGGAAAACTGGAAACCATTGAACCTTCAAAGAAAAACCAGAACCAATTCATGCGTGTCGATAAGCAAGGGGATTTATTTTCCAACTTCTTTTCCAATTTTTTCAGCCAGCTTAAGAACCCCACCAATTTTTCCTTCTTTAAAATTCCTGCACCACTGAGTATTAAGTTGGCAAAAGAAATGCAAAAACAGGTAGATCAACCAAGTCCTGAAGGTGATAAGTTGATGAAGCAGCACGAAGTGAAGACACCACAAGAGAATCATAAACAAGAAAATAAAAATAATATGGAAACAACGCAGAGCACACCGGACACAAGTGAGTATAAATACAAACCGGAACAGATTGATTGGGAAACCATGAACAACTTGGGATTAAGTAAAGAGAAGCTTGAAAAAATGAACCTGCTCGATCCGCTACTTAAAGGTTACAAAACAAATGAGCTTGTACCTGTAAGCCTAAATCTGGGAACCGCCGTTACAAGAATGGATGCCCGATTATCCCTGCAATCGAGTGACGACGGACAGGTAGTAGTTGCCATTCACGGAATTCGAAAAGAGCCCAACCTGAACTTTGAGTTTTTTGGGCATAGCTTCAGTCAGGCAGACAAGAACAACCTGCTAGAAACAGGAAATATGGGGCGTGTAGTTAATCTTGTCAATATAAAAAATCCAAACGAGACCATTCCTTCCATTATAAGTGTGGACAGACTTACCAATGAACTGGTGGCATTACGTACTGAGTTTATAAAAATCCCTGATGAGCTCAAAGGTGTAAAACTTAATGATGAGCAGAAGCAAACCTTAATGGAGGGCAAGCCACTTTATTTAGAAGGAATGACTTCCAAGAAAGGAACTCAGTTCGATGCAACCGTACAATTCAATGCCGACAAGCGTTTTGTAGAGTTCCAGTTCGACGGGAGCAACACCAACAAACAAACACAGGACAATCAGCAAAACCAATCGCAGGAAGTTCCGAAAACTTTCAGGGACAAAGAGCTGGATAAAGAGCAATACCAAAAGTTCAAAGATGGGCAGACGGTTTATGTAAGTGGCTTGGTTGATAAGAAGGGAAAGGAATATAATGGTTATATCACTTTCAACAAGCAAACCAATAAAACGGATTTCTCTTTCCAAAATCCGGACAAGATTAAGGAACAGGCAAAACCTACTGAAGCACATAAAACGCAGACGGCGGTCAATTCAGAAGGCAAAACCAATGAGGCAACCAAGAAAATCAAAGAGCCCTTGGAATCTGGTCAAACAAATCCCAACAGCAGAAAGCAACAGGAACAACAGGAAGCACCCGACGCACCTGCTAAATCGAAAGGACGTAAAATGTAAAATGTATGAAAACAATAATTGCAGAAAAACCAAGCGTAGCCAGGGAAATAGCCGGCTTGTTGGGAGCATCCGAGAAAAAGGAAGGCTACCTGACAGGTAACGGCTATTTTGTTACTTGGGCACTGGGCCATCTAATAGGATTGGGAATGCCCGAAGATTACGGGATCACGGGATTTAATAAAGCATCACTGCCCATACTCCCAAACCCTTTTTTACTGACCGTCCGAAAAGTCAAAAAAGATAAAGCCTATACTGCCGATACAAGTGCATTAAAACAACTGAAAATCATTGAACAGCTCTTTAACAACAGCAATAGTATTATCGTAGCCACAGATGCAGGACGTGAGGGCGAACTTATTTTCAGGTACATTTATGAATACCTAAAATGTAGCAGACCCTTTGAAAGGCTCTGGATAAGCTCGCTTACTGAAAAAGCCATTAAACAAGGTTTTGATAATCTCAAAGACGGGAAAGAATTTGAAGGATTATATCAGGCTGCACAAGGCAGAAGCCGTGCCGACTGGCTCGTAGGTATCAATGCTACACAAGCACTCTCCATTGCAGCAGCCAATGGGGTTTATTCACTCGGAAGAGTGCAGACACCTACACTGGCTTTAGTATGCAAACGCTATTTGGATAACAGGAGTTTCTCAATAAAGAATTATTGGCAGATACAGTTGTCACATAACAAAGAGCTGATAGATTTTAAAAGTATCTCAAAAATCAAATGGGAAGACCGTAAACTTGCCGGTGATGCGCTGAAAGCCATTCAGCGAAGTGAAACGGCAATAGTTACATCGGCAGAAACCAAAAGCGTTACGGAGCAACCTCCTTTATTGTTCAACCTTACTGGCTTGCAGAAAGAAGCCAACAAAAAATTGAATCTTTCTGCCGAAGAAACACTCAATATTTCTCAAAGCCTTTACGAACAAAAGTTTATCACATACCCGCGTACCGGAAGCAAATACATTCCTGAGGATATGTGGGCAGAAATTCCCATCCTTGTAAGAGCTTTGCAAAACAGGGAAAACATTAAAAAAGCAGTATCTCAAGTGAAATGGGGTCGTTTTAATAAACGTATCGTGAACGATTTGCTTGTTACGGACCATCATGGATTATTGATTACTGATAAAATCCCATCAGCCCTGAATGCAAAGGAAAATGCGGTTTATGATATGATTGCCTTTCGATTACTCGAAGCCATTTCACAAGCTTGTATCAAAGAGTTAACGGATGTCGGTCTACAGGTATTGCATTATGATTTTACCGCAAAAGGCTGTAAGATTGTAGAAGCGGGCTGGCGTTCCATTAAAGGCAGTTTCTCCGATGATGATACAGAACCAGTACAGGATTTACCCTTGGTGATAAAGGGGGATGATCTCAAAATAAAAGAAGCTTCCGTTTTGGAAAAGAAAACCAAACCGCCTGCGCTTTACACCGAAGCAGGCCTTTTGTCGGCTATGGAAAATGCCGGCAAAGAAATTGAAAATGCAGACGAACGCAAAGTCTTGCAGAATATTGGTATCGGTACCCCGGCGACAAGAGCTGCGATAATTGAAACGTTGTTTACCCGTAATTATATCCAAAGGGATAAGAAATCCTTGATACCAACAGAAAAAGGACTGCAGGTATACGAATTGGTCAAAGACAAAAAAATAGCAGATGTGACAATGACCGCCCAGTGGGAACTCGCATTGCAGAAAATCGAAAACAACGAATCAGATGCCGGAACATTTCAAAAGGAAATGGAAAATTACGCTTCATCTATTACCTGTGAATTGTTGCAAACTTCCATTGCACAAAATAACCTGCCAACACTCATCTGCCCGAAATGTAAAAGCCACGGGCTCATTATACGTGACAAAATTGTGAAGTGTCCCGATGAAGCTTGCAGCTGGGTACAGTTCCGCAATGTCTGCGGCGTGCAAATCGGTATAGACAATATTGAAAGCCTTGTCAGGAAGGGGAAGACTTCACTCATCAAAGGGATGAAAAGCAAGGCAGGAAAGATGTTTGATGCGTACATCGTTCTGAACAATAATGTCGAAACTTCCTTTGAGTTTGCCAAAAATAAAAGCTATAAAAAGTAATAGAAAGTAAGCCTACCAGTAGCACAATAGAAATCATGAACCAGATTATACCATACGTTAAAGAAAGCCATAATTTTAAATAGTCCTTAAAAACCTCTAAATATTCAGAGGTTTTTTTATTGTCCATCACGTCAAATCCTGCCTTACAAAGCCAAAGCATTCAACTTTAGAAAAGGCTCTTATCTAGTGCTATAATTTTAGGTTTCATGCCAATTCTAAACAAAATTATAGTATGGACACACAGCAAAAAGATCTATCGTATTTCAGATTACGACTACAGGAATTATTAAATACCAGCTTCCCCGAAAAAGCAAACGACCAAAAGTTTATTGAACAGCGTTCGTCATGGGCAGTTAATGCTTACCATGGCGCATTTAGTTCGGGAAATACTATTGTGCAATGCAATGAAATAGCAAATTATATCCTCTTTGAAAACCTGCATTTCTCCAGGTTTGACACTGTTTTTCAGGTTGTCTGCAATGAGTTTGATACCATTATGGCAGACGAGGAACTGAGACCATTTGCCCTTAAAATATTTCCTATCTGCCTGCAAGTTTTCTCCGGCTACGAGCTAACCGACGACTTCGCATACAGTTATGAGTTTGACCTGCTCTATACAGAAATAACAGGAGCCATAGAAATATGGATACAGGAAAATGGGCTTCAGTAAAAAGCAACATCTCCAACAGAACATTGATGCCCTGCGAATTGCTTTTAAACTGGAAAAGGAGAAACGACAAGCCACCGTAGGCGAAAGACTGCTACTGATGCAATACAGCGGATTTGGCGGTCTTAAATTCGTATTGAACCCCGTAGCAAATGAAATTGACATCAATAATTGGAGAAAAACCGAACACGATCTTTTTACACTCACTCGCGAACTCCACCAGCTACTAAAAGAAAATTCAGAAGACGAAAGGCAATACCGCAGGTATGTGGATAGTATGAAGAACTCCGTATTGACGGCTTTTTATACTCCTCCACAAGTTATACATTCCATTTCCGAAACCTTGCGTGAAAGCGGTCTGAAAATAGATAAATTCCTCGAACCCTCCGCGGGCATTGGCTCATTTATACAATCCTTTTCAGAAAACCAAAAATCAGATGTTACTGCTTATGAAAAAGATCTGCTCACGGGCAAGATTTTAAAACAGCTCTATCCCCACAGTAATATTCGTATTTCCGGCTTTGAGGAAATTCCCGAAAAGGAAAACAGCAGCTATGATATAATTGCCAGCAACATTCCTTTTGGCGATACTTCCGTTTTCGACCTTTCCTATTCCCGAAGTAAGGACAGTGCAAAAGTACAGTCAGCCCGAAGCATTCACAACTACTTTTTCCTGAAAGGTGCTGATATGCTCCGTGAGGGTGGTCTTCTGGCTTACATTACCTCGCAGGGCATTCTCAACAGCCCGAACAATGAGCCGATACGTAGGGCGCTCATGCAGGATAATAATCTGGTGTCAGTTGTTCGCTTGCCCAACAACCTGTTTACGGATTATGCCGGAACAGCAGTTGGCAGTGACTTAATTATCCTTCAAAAGAACAAAGCAAAACAAAGTTTGACCGAAAGAGAAGATCTGTTTTGCCAAAGCAATCGAACGGAGTACAACACACCGGGAAATGCACTCTTTCAGGACAGTACAAGGATTGTACATACCGACCGTAAATTAGATACCGATGCCTATGGGCAGCCTGCATTAGTCTATACGCATAAAGACGGCCTTGAGGGAATTGCCAAAGACTTGAAACAAATGCTTTCCGAAGATTTTAGAAAGCATCTGGATTTAGGGTTGTATAAAGGCGAACGCAGCGAAGAACCTACAAGAAAAATACCTACCGAAATAACCGTTGCACCTGCGATTGTCGAACCTGTGAACATTCAACAAAAACCGCTCTCTGTTCCAACTCCTGAAACCAATCGGGAAAGTCCGCAGGAATTAAAACAGTTAAGCATTTTTGACCTGTTTGAAAATATGGGCGAACCTGCGATTTTAACTGATCCGCCCAAAGGAACGCCCAAAGCTAAAAGACAAACCACTAAAAAGAATAGCCGTGCGATAGGTCGGCAAACCGACCTGTTCACTTCGATGCAGCAACCCAATACACCGGCACTTAAAAGTGCAAATACCTCAGCCGAAGATAAAAAACAGGAAGCTATCGACGACCTGTTTTCGACTGCCACTGGGAATAGTCATGCTGTTACGCAAGTTATTCCCAAACCTGCTCGGTATAGTGGCGAAATGCAATCGTTCCATCGCAACGACTGCCTTGCTGTAGATAATGGCTGGGTCGGTCACCTGCAAGATGTAGATGCATCAGGCGGTACAGCAGTTTTCCATCCTTTGCAGTTGCCGACCTTACAGAAAGCCAGAGCGGAAGCGTACATCAATATACGTGATGTTTACCAACAGCTCTACAATAAAGAGGCAACGTTTCAGACTGAACAAAAAGAAGAGAGGGAAAACCTTAACCGATTATACGATGCCTTTGTCAAAAGGTATGGCAGCCTTAATAGTGCCGATAATATCAAGCTCATTAAAACGGATAGCTCCGGCAAGGAAATCCCTTATTTGGAACGTGTCGTTGGTGGCGTTGTACACAAAGCCGATATATTCAGTCATCCTGTAAGTTTTTCAATCACAACCATTGCAACTGACAATCCCGATGAAGCATTAGCGGCTTCGCTGAACAAATACGGAAGCGTGGATTTGGACTATATGTCCGAAATCAGCAGTATGACCGATGATGCTTTGAAAGCAGCTTTACACGGTCGTATTTTCTACAATCCTCTACAACGGGAATATGAAATATCCGAACGCTGGATTGCTGGCAACGTAGTGGAGAAAGCCGAGGAGGTACGAACCTACCTCGAACGCAATCCCGATGATATCGAAGCCAAAGCAAGCCTTACGGTTTTGGAAGAAGCCCGACCAAGACGTATCGAATTTGAGGAACTCGATTTTAACCTCGGCGAACGCTGGATACCCACTGGCATTTATGCCCGTTTTGCTTCACATCTTTTTGATACGGATGTACTCGTTCATTACTCTGAAAGCTCTGATGACTTTTCAGTAAAGTGCGAACGTAAGAATTTGCATATATGGGAAAAATACGCTGTCAAAGCAGAAAGCCGGACGTTTGACGGGATTGCCCTGCTCAAACACGCCCTTGTCAATACCACGCCTGATATTACCAAGAAAATTAAGGTTGACGACCAAGAGGTCAAAGTGCGGGATATGGAAGCCATACAAATGGCGAACACCAAGATTGACGAAATCCGTACCGCTTTTACCGAGTGGCTACACGCCCAAAACGATGAGTTTAAAAACAGGCTGACCGACCAATACAACGACACTTTTAACTGCTTCGTCCGACCGAACTATGACGGAAGCCATCAGGACTTTCCGGGCTTAGACCGTAAGGCATTGGGCATTGAAGATTTGTATTCCAGCCAAAAGGACACGGTTTGGATGATAAAGCTGAACAACGGTGCTATCTGCGACCACGAAGTAGGTGCAGGAAAAACGTTGGTTATGTGTACGGCTGCACAGGAAATGAAGCGTTTGGGACTGGCACACAAACCGATGATTATCGGGCTGAAAAGCAATGTTCACGAAATTGCCGAAGCCTACCGCACTGCTTACCCACACGCTAAAATCCTATTTCCGGGTAAAGAGGATTTTACACCTCAAAAACGCCTACGGATTTTCGGGGATATTAAAAATAACGATTGGGATTGTGTAATCCTCACACACGACCAATTCGGAATGATACCACAATCGCCCGAAATACAAAAGGAAATACTCGAATTAGAATTGGACAGCGTAGAGCGAAACCTCGATGCATTGCAATCGCAAGGCAAGGAAGTTACCAGAGGTATGCTTGCCGGAGTAATCAAGCGGAAAGAAAACCTCGAAGGCAAACTCAAAACCCTGCAACACGATATTGAAAACCGCAAAGATGATGTGGTGGATTTTAAGATGATGGGCATAGACCATTTGTTTGTGGACGAAAGCCACCAATTCAAAAACCTGATGTTCAACACAAGGCATACAAGGGTTGCCGGCTTGGGCAATGTGGACGGCAGCCAAAAGGCATTGAACCTGCTTTTTGCTATCCGCACCATTCAGGAACGCATCAATGCGGATATGGGAGCAACTTTCCTTTCGGGAACGACCATAAGCAACTCATTGACGGAACTATATCTGCTGTTCAAATACCTGCGACCAAGAGCATTGGAAAAACAAGGCATTCATTCTTTTGATGCGTGGGCAGCTATTTATGCAAGGAAAACGACCGATTATGAATTTTCTGTTGCTAACAACATTGTAGCAAAAGAACGTTTCCGATACTTTATCAAAGTGCCGGAGCTGGCACAATTCTACTCGGAAATCACGGATTACCGAACGGCAAAAGATATAGGCATTGACCGCCCCAATAAGAACGAGGTATTGTATAACATACCGCCTACTCCAGACCAGGAAGAATTTATCAAAAAGCTAATGGAGTTTGCCAAAACAGGAAATGCTACCTTATTAGGAAGAGAACCTTTATCACAAAGCGAAGAAAAAGCAAAGATGCTTATCGCAACTGACTACGCCCGCAAAATGTCGCTGGACATGCGTATGGTAAGTAGCAGATATGAAGACCATCCCGATAACAAAGCTTCGCATTGTGCCGCAAACATTGCCAAGTATTACAGCCAATACCACGCACAGAAAGGAACGCAATTCGTTTTCTCCGATTTGGGAACATACAAGCCGGGCGAATGGAATGTGTACTCCGAAATCAAACGCAAACTCGTAGAAGACCACGGCGTACCTGCACACGAAGTCCGCTTTATACAGGAGGCAAAGAATGATAAGCAACGTAAGGAGCTTATCAAAGGAATGAACGAGGGTAGGATCCGTGTGCTGTTCGGTTCTACAAGTATGCTCGGAACAGGCGTAAATGCACAAAAAAGAGCCGTTGCCGTCCATCATCTAGATACACCGTGGCGACCGAGCGACCTTGCTCAACGTGATGGCAGGGCTGTGCGAAAAGGTAATGAGATAGCAAAATTCTTTGCCAATAATAATGTAGATGTGATCATCTATGCCGTAGAAAAATCACTGGATAGTTATAAGTTCAACCTGTTGTACAATAAACAGCTATTTATAGACCAGCTAAAAAATAACAACCTTGGCAAACGGACAATTGATGAGGGCAATATGGACGAAAAATCGGGATTGAACTTTTCGGAATATGTGGCGATCCTATCAGGGAATACAGACCTGTTGGATAAAGCCAAATTAGAAAAACAGGTTGCCGGATTGGAAAGCGAAAAACAGGCATTCAACCGTTCTAAATTCAGCGCCAAATACAAACTGCAAGACTTTACGGAATTGCTGGAAGGTGCGCAGTCCCGTTTTAACCGAATGAGCCTTGATTGGGAAAATCTTCAAGGGCGCTTACAAAAGCATTCAGACGGTACAATCGCAAATCCTGTGCAGTTGGACGGTTTACCACCCAATGGGGATATGAAACAAATCGGTGCAAAGCTCAACCAGCTTGCGGACAAAGCCCGTACCGGAGGTCAGTACGAAGAAATAGGAAGCCTGTACGGTTTTACCTTATTGGTCAAAACCGAAATGTCTGAAAAAGAGGGCGTGGATATAAAGGTAAACCGTTTTTTGGTACAAGGAGAGGGCAATATCAAATATACCTACAACAACGGTCTAATCGCCAAAGATGAAAAGCTGGCGGCTATGAACTTCCTTAATGCACTGGAGAAATTGCCCGGCTATATCGAGCAGGAGCAAAAGAAAATTGCGGAGATACAAAAAGACCTGCCAATTCTTCAGGAAGTGGTAAACAGTACGTGGTCTAAAGAAAGTCGATTGAGCGAACTCAAAACGGAACTGGCTGGCGTAGAACGGAAGATACTGTTATCTATCACTATCACGCCTGAGCCTAAAGAAGAACCTGCTGAACAGACCGAAAAACAGCAAGAAACTCCAAGTATTTCGGAAACCTTTGTACAAACAAAAGGTATTCATTTACCTCGTGGTGTATTGTAAACAAGTTCTGTTACTTCTCGTCCTGCTCGTCCATTTTCTTAATCAGGGCATCACGCAAGCTGTCAAGGAATTTAGTTCGGTTTATTTTCCGAGATTTAATTTCCATAAACGTATGATAGAAGTCTCCTAAATTAATATTGAATGTGCTTTCAAATGTTTTGGCGATGACTTTTATGTCTGCATTACCAAATACACCTTGTGAATATAGTGCGTAAATTAATTCGGTTAATGCTGTTTTGTTACCTGTCCAATTAAGAGTGGAACTGTTATTTTTTTTCTTACTATTATTGCTTAACTGATCTTCGAGATAGAGTTGTATTAGGTCATTGGCAATAACCTTTGCCACTTTATAATCGTGTGAGGTAGAAAATCTATGGTCCGTTTCAAAATAAATAGTATCCAAACTCAATTTTATATCGTGTTTCCCTCGAACAAACAGCTTTTCGTCAATAAACGAATTGTTTGTCCGATGGTATTTATAAAATTCGAGATTGTTGTCAAAATACTTTTTGAGTTTTCCTAATTCTTCCTTGAGGTATTTCCTGACAGCCTTTGCATCATTAGGTTTCTTTGTTTCAATTTTATAAATGGCATTATAGTAAATGAGTTTTGAAACAATAACCGGTTTCTGGTTTTTGAAAAAATGGATTTCCTTATCAATATTTTTAAATCCGTTTTTTAAAACATATTCTTTTACTTCGGAAAGGCATAGTATGATGATGGGTATAACCTTTTCAATCCGTTGTATTGGACAAGCAGTTTCAATCTCTAATTCCTTGATTTCTACTTCCAGCTTATATAGCGTTTCATTGTAAAATTTATCCATTCTGTTACTTTTAAATCCTAATCCGTTATAGTAAAGGAATTTGTGTTAATGTCAACGTTCGCTATCTTGCAAAAGCATAATTATACTAGGTTAAATTTTGCTTGGACTACTTTTGTTTATCAAACAGATTTAATTTCTTAGACCAATTGAAAAAGCGTTTCAATTCATTTTTATTTAACTTATTAAAATGAAAAATTTTATGGGGAAATGGAATAGCATTAGAATAAACACCATTCATTGAGAAAACCAGCATTATTTTTTTAGTATTGCCTTTCTTTATGTCAAAATCTTTTTGAAACTTATCTTGTTCATTTGCAAAAAATGATTCTGCCGAACAATCCTTATTAATCAACAAAACTATACAATCACATTTTTTTACAAAATCATGATAGTCAATCTCATCATTATAATTGTTGCTGATATAAACTTCGTTTCCATTATTCCAGAAGAAATCTGCAATATCGAAAAGAAATTCACCTATTTCTTGCTCTTCATTTTCTATTACTAAATATTTCATTTTAAATTATCCTAT
The DNA here is from genome assembly GCF_000425445.1 of Flavobacterium denitrificans DSM 15936. GTDB lineage: Bacteria > Bacteroidota > Bacteroidia > Flavobacteriales > Flavobacteriaceae > Flavobacterium > Flavobacterium denitrificans. The sequence continues at coordinate 106,422 of NZ_AUDL01000004.1, forward strand.
TAAATTCGATTACCACATCATCAGAATTGGGATATCCTACACAGGTAAGCACATATCCATCTTTAATTTGCTCTTTCGTAAGTCCTTCGGTTACTGACATTTCTACTTTTCCTGACAGACATTTGCCCGCACAGCTTATGCAATTTCCACTTTGACAGGAATAAGGCATATCAAGTCCTGATTCAAGTCCTGCAAATAAAATAGACTTACCCGCAGGTATATTTACTTCGTGTTCTTTACCTTTTAAAAGTATTTTTATTTGATATTCTTGTTGCGCTTCAGCTGGTTTATGCGTTGTTTTTGTGGCAGTGTAAAAACTTTCTTTATGAACAACTTCTTTAGAAAACCCTATTTTTTGTATAGTGCCTGTTGCCATTTCCATCAGTTCCTGCGGGCCACAAATATAAAACTCGGTGTTTGTGTCATTTTTAAGTTGTAAATCAGTAAGAATTGTTTTCAGTCGCATAGCATTTATTCTATGGGCATTTCCATTTACCCTTTTAAAAAGTCTTGACAAAAAACCTGATTTCAGCTGTTCATTCTTTATAACATCGCTCCAATAATAGACGATACGGAAACGTGATGAAAACTTGGAAGACCATTGTTCAAGCTGATGATAAAAGATAGTATTTTCTCTGTTTGAATTTACATATATCAAAGATACCATTGATTCAGGCTCTTTTATAAGAGCCGACTTGATAATAGAAAACAAAGGAGTAATTCCACTTCCACCTCCAACAAGCACAATATGACGTTGGTTATTTTCGGGTTTAAATTTAAAATTACCCATAGGTGGCAATGCAGCTATCGTATCTCCAGCCTTGACATTATTGCTGAGATGATTTGACATTTTCCCTCCTTTTACTCTTTTTACCGTTACAGACAAGTTTTTATCTATATATGGCGAAGAACAGAGCGAGTATGAACGTCTTTCTTCCTTTCCTTCAATTTCAGAAATAAGAGTTAAAAATTGCCCTGATAGATAGCTCAATTGCTGTTCTGGCTGGGTAAAGTGTATCGTTATGGTATCCGCAGTTTCCTGCACAATATCCTGAATATATAATAAGGTTTTATCGTTCATATTTTTTTTATTACAAGTAATTATTCAACAATTAAATCAATCACTTCTTCAGGGTCAGCACTATTGTTAATCCAAATAGCTTCTATTGTTGTAGCTCCTTCAACTGATATTCCTTTTGTATCTAATCTTTTTACGGCTTCGGAATAATCAACCCCCAACGCCTTAAAAGCATCATTGATAGGTGCTTTTATTATTCTATCCAAAAGTATGGTATCCACTTTCGGATTGAAATGTTGCTGAACGATGAATAGTACAGATACGACTATAACAGCTAATGCCGTAGGAATGAAGACACCCTTTTTGAAATGAATCCTTAATGCTTTCCAATTAAGTATGATATGGAAAACGGCACAAACAACAAAAAAAACACCAAGGAACTCGTGTACAACTTCTGTATAGCCATCAAATAAATGGAAAAACATCAATAAGCCTGATAATCCAACGACAAGAAAAACCAAGGAAATAAAGGGGGTAACATAATTTCTGTTCAGTTTCATAATACCAAGTTTTGTTCAGTTAAATTTTGAAAACCTGTTTTCAATATCAGTTAACCATTTTACCCTTTTTTCCTGACTGACTGACTTTACCATATTATAGCTAATCCATTTAAGATTTTTGTAACCCATAGTTTTGAAAACACTTTTTATCATTGCTTTCTTGATTAAGTTGCCTATGAGTAGGGAATACATTATTTTGGGTTTGTTCATCGTAGTGATGACAGTTACACCTTTTAGGTTTTTTAATAGAGGTACTAATCCAAAACCTCTGGGATGGTGGTCATATACAATTCCGGGACTTAAAACACGGTCAATAAATCCTTTTGTCATTGCAGGCATCAAATCCCACCAAATAGGAAAGATAAAAATCAGATGGTCTGCCTTTTTTAGACGTTCGCTGTAATCTATTACCTGCGGGTCAATGGGTTTGTGTTCTACAAAGGCTTTTAAATCGGCCTTTGACATTACAGGATTAAATCCGTCATTGTCAAGATGCATCAGGTCAACTTCGTGATCTGCATTTTTTAGCCCTTTTGTTACGGCATCTAATATGGCATTGTTATAACTTCCCTCGTAAGGATGATTAAATACTATTGCTACTCTCATTTTTTACTTTATTTTATTCTGCAAAGTTGAGAAGTAGCAAATGCTCTGACGATAACAATTGTAAAGAAATGGCAAAGAGATTGCCTTTCATTGTTTGTCGTTCGTCAATTAAACGATTGTTTAAATTCCAAAGGTGAGAGCTGTGTTTTTGCTTTAAATAGTTTGCTAAAGGATTGCGGATGTTCAAATCCTAATTGATAAGCAATTTCCGATACCGATAAATGGGTTTCTGTTAAATAATCTTTTGCTTTTTCAATTAATTTTTCGTGAATGTGTTGTTGTGCATTATGTCCTGTGAGTGACCGAAGTAGGTCACCTAAATAACGAGGGGAAAGATTTAGCTCCCCTGCCAGATACTCAACTGTTGGCAATCCCCTTTGTAAGGCTTCTTCTTGTTCAAAATACGTATTTAATAACTGTTCCATCCGTGTAAGCAAATCGTGGTTCACGATTTTTCTTGTAATGAATTGTCGTCCGTAAAATCTCGAACAATAGTTTAACAACAATTCAAGGGTTGATACTATTATGTTTTGACTGTGCTCATCTATGTTTTCCTTTAATTCCGTTTGGATTTTTAACACACAATCGTATAAAATCTGCTTTTCCTTTTCCGATAGATGAAGGCCTTCGGATATTTCATAAGAAAAGAAGTTATACCCTTTTATTTTATGTCCCAAAGAAGTAGTTCTTATCAAGTCAGGGTGAAAGAACAAACCCCACCCTAACATATTCTCTGACACCTCAACATCATTATCCATTTCAATGATTTGATTTGGTGCCATACAAATCAAATTTCCATCCTGAAAATCAACAACCTTGCGACCATATTTGATATTGTTTTTAGAATAGTTTTTGAACATCATCGAATAAAAACCAGCTGAAATCCTTATGTCATCACGTATATGTTCATCTACCTTGCTGAAATCTACAACAGCAACCAAAGGGTGCTGGATGTTTTTATTCGAATAAAATAATTTGAATAAATCCGAAACAGTTTTTAAATGGACAAATGCACCCATAAATTATTGGTTAAAGTCGTTATAAATATAGAATTATTGTATTACCAATGGCTGTATATTTTTTTTAATTGTTTACAATCCGAATTGTGATTTTACTCCTCCAATAAAAATTTCATCATCTATTTGTTGACGGTTTGCTATAAACATTTTAGCGTCTTCCCCCGCAATATATCTCAATTGATTTTTGTTATCGGTAGCTGCTTCATAAATTGCATTGGCAATCAAAGTCCCTGATGACGCATTTTTATATAAGGCGGGCATTCCTTCCAATACTTTACCAACTAATGGTTGATATTCTGCCATCGTTTCGTCATTTGAAAAATCTAATGAACGGCTTGCAAAGTCGGTGGCAATGGCGCCAGGTTCAATGATTTTTACTTTTCCGCCAAATTGTTCCACCTCATAGTTCAAAGCTTCCGAAATACCTTCAACAGCAAATTTAGTTCCATGATATAAAGAGCCTAATGGAAATGCCATTTTACCTCCGATAGAGGAAATATTAATGATAACGCCATCTTTGTTCTGGCGAAAGTGCGGAAGTAATGCTTTGGTAACATCCAACAGCCCAATTACATTAGTGTTAAATTGACGAATGATTCTTTCCCTTGTGAAAGATTCCAATGTTCCGTAAGCACCATAACCAGCATTGTTAAGCAACACATCAATTTTCCCAAAACTTTGGATACCTAGGTTTACTGCTTTTTTGATGGACTCCAAATCCAGTACATCGAGGTGGGTAACCCAAACATTGTGTAATGTAGTTAGCTCTGTTTCTCTTTCAGGATTTCGCATAGTAGCGATGACATTCCAACCTTTTGACTGAAACAGCTTGGCAGTTGCTTTTCCCAAACCTGCGGAAGCTCCTGTAATGAAAATTGTTTTTTGCATATTCTTATTCTTTAAAATTTGATAATGCAAAAGTCAGAAGAAGCCAAAAGTTATTTGTTGCCAAATTGAGTTACGTTGTAACCAAAATGAGTTTTTTGGGCTGTAAACCTTAATGTCGAGTGTCTGTGATAATTTTCAAAGTACTATTGCTACTCTCATTTTTTACTTTACTTGATTTTATTCTGCAAAGTTGAGAAGTAGCAAATGCTTTGACGATAACAATTGTAAAGAAATGGCAAAGAGATAGCCAATGGATTTTATTTGTATGGTATTTCACGTCACAAATAAATTTGAAGGAAAATGGACTTATCGCCTGTTTCGTATTCGGCTTAATGAAACAGAAGTGATGCCTAAATAGGATGCGATATAATGTTGCGGAATACGCTGGATAATATGGGGATATTCTTCAATAAGCTCTTGGTAGCGTTGTTGAGGCGTATTTTTAAGATAGGAATAGAAAATTTTTTGAGATTGCAAAAGTCGTCTGAATAAATGTTCCTGCATCTCTTCTTTGATTTCTGGCAAATTTTCTAATGCGTTTTGAAAGTCTTGTTGCGAAATCGTCTGTAAAATACAAGGTTCTAAACTTTCAATGCTGTATAAACTCAGTTGATTTGTTCTAAAACTTTCAATAGAAGAAACCTTGTCGCCTTCAAAGAAAAATTGAGTAGTAATTTCTCTACCGTCATTATTTACCCAGGTCCGCAAACAGCCTTTCTCGATAAAGAACATTGTTCTCGAAATTTCTCCTTCCTGTAAAAGGATTGTTTTGGCAGGAACTTCCTGTCGTTTAAAAAGATGGTCGAATTTATCCCAATTGCTAGTCATTGTTTATATTTTTTATTTATGGGAGCTGAGGCTCGTTTCTCTCAGGAAAAATGGATGCTGACAATGTATGTTTCGTTTTTGCGTAATTAAACATTATAGCTTAGCTGTAATTTTTTTTTGTGTTTTTCTCCCCAATCAGCTAATGCTGTAACAACATCTTTAAGTGTTGTTGCATATTCTGTATAAATATATTCTACAACAATAGGTGTTTGTTCAGCGTGTACGACTCTTGTGAGCAATCCGTTCAATTCTAATTGCTTTAATTCATTAGAAAGTACTCTTGCTGAAATGCCTTTAATTGTCCGCTGTAATTCGTTGAAACGGGTCTGTCCGCTAAACAAAGCTATAATAATTCGTAATTTCCATTTACCACCCAATACGTACAATGCGTCCTCTACCGAGTTGATGTGCTTAGTGCATTGTACTTCTGAATACATTACTTTTTGTTTCATAATTTATTGCAAGTAACCTAATAGTTACCACTAACCTTTTGTTTACTACTAACTATTAGTAATCAAATATAAGTAATTTTACAGCATTAAAAATTAAAAAGAGAAAAATGAAGTCAACAAAAATCACTTATTACATTACGACAGGGTTGATGTCGTTAGCAATGGCATTTTCAACATTTGCGTATTTGTCAAATCCTGCTTTAAAAGAAGCGTTTCAGCATTTGGGTTTTCCTGATTATTTCAGGATTGAATTAGCAATTGCAAAAGGTCTTGCCGCCATTGCACTTTGGCTGCCTTTCCGTTTTGCGAAAGAAACAGCTTATATTGGTTTGTCAATTAGTTTCATATCTGCATTTATTGCACACTCGGTTGTTGGCGATCCTATATTCAATATTCTGTATCCATTGTTCATTTTGGCAATACTTGTTGTATCGTATGTAACGTATAGGAAAAGTAACTTTGCATAATATATGGCAATTTCCATTAAAATCAGACTACGTTTTCAAATTTAGGGTCTTTTTCTAATGCTTTGTTAAGTACAAATCGGTTTTCTTCGCCCCATTGTTCAATAGTTAAAATCAATGGTAAAAGTTTTTCACCAAGTTCTGTAAGTTCATATTCAACTTTAGGAACTTTGGTATTGAAAGTCTTTTTATTGATAAATCCGTGCAATACTAATTCTTGCAATTGTTGGTCCATAACTCTTCTGTCAGCGTTCGGAATTTTACGCTGCAGTTCACTTGGACGTTTGAGGTTTTTGGAAATATAATAAACAAGCATCAGTTTCCATTTGCCATTTAGAAGTTCTTTGAAAAAATGTAAACCGCAGTCAAGTTGAACAGGTGTTTTCTTTTGATACATATAAACTATTTTACTTCTGCAAAGTTACACAGTTTTCTATGTCTCTGTAACCAGATAGAATACGCATAAATTTATGCGTAATTGTCTAAAAAAATGAAGCGTTCTACCTTTGTAGAAATTAAAATTACAAATATGCTAAAGTTTACGTTTTTAATCCGAAAAACCACAGGAATGAGCAAAGAAGATTTTATTGATTATCATAGAAATCATCACGCACCTTTGTTTATGTCTATTCTCGAATCAAAGCAATATGTGAAAAAGTATGTTGTTTCTCATCCTAAAATAATTGAAGGTTTTCCACTACCAGCGTATGACGGTATAACTGATATTTATTTTGCCTCAATGAACGACTTTAACAGCTTCTTTGCAAGTGAAAACTACAAACAAAAAGTCCACCCTGATGAAAGTAATTTCATTGATTTGAATGACGTGGTAACGCTTGTGTCCGATGAAGTAGTTGTTGTAGATTAATTAAAGAACTTGAACTGTATGAATCCAGACAATTCTACTCTGCGACCCACAATAGAACTAAACCTACCCAATTATCTGCTTTCGGTGATTCAACCCCAATAGTGAGGGTAAGATATTTTTAGCGTTTCGCCGTATTGGCTAAGTTGATATTTTACAGTGATGAGTTGATTCAACTCAAGCTCTTTGAGTTTTCTACTGAGCATTTTTCAGGAAATGACCTCTAAATTAGTTAAACATAAAACAGGCGAAGTTTTCCATTAAACTTCGCCTGTTTTAATTAAGCACTTAAAGAGCTGGAGTCTACGAATTCGCTGTTGGTAAAAAACGAAATGTTACAAATGCAGGGTACAGGCAAGTGGCTTTCTGCCATCTGGTGTTTGTTATGTTTTATCTTTTACTTCAACCATTTATTTATAGCTTCATTTAGTCTTTCGCTGTTAAACTGTTCTTCTGCCGTTTGAACCCAGGCCACAAATCCGTCTGGTCTTATGAAAACACTATTGATAGCAGGCACTTCTCCGATTGCAGGTAAGTTCCATACAGAACTATTTCCTTTCACTATTGGAACTGCCTTAATAATATCAATGCTTGACTGATATGCATAGGGAATTTCTAAATTGTTTTCTTCATTAAAATTCAGCAACAATGGTCTTGCTTTGTGCATGAGAGAAAACAAATCTTTTTCTACACCATTTATTAATAATTTTATATTAGGTATCCTTTGTCCTAGCATTGTGTGAAATCCTTCTCCCCAATCATATCGAATACCCAAACCACTTAATATTCTAGATAAATGAAGTGTTACTTCGGGTACTTCCACCATCGTATTTACAATCTCTCTCAGGGCTTCTATTTGTGCACCCGGTTTGATAAGTGCAGTTTGTGCTTTGGCCATTTGAAGTACTTTGGCACCTACCGGATGTCGCTCTTCTTCAAAACTATCGAGTAAAGAAACAGAAGCTTTGCCTGTGGCAACCATGCCCAATTTCCAGCCTAAATTCACCGCATCCTGAACACCAAGATTTAAACCCTGACCACCAATAGGTGAATGTGTATGTGCGGCATCGCCAAGGAGGAATACACGCCTGTAACGATATTTTTTTACTTGTCTAAAACCATCGCCAAATCTTGACATCCAACGGGCGGAACGCAACCCGAAATCTGTACCAATTCCTTCTATCATAGCCTGCCGCAATTCTTCTAAAGTAACAGGTTGGCTTCTGTCTATCGGCGGTGTAACTTTCATCAGACTTACTCTAAACCAATCTTCTTCAACATTTGAAACCTGATAAGTTCCTATTTTAAGGTTACGGCCAAATCTTTCATTTTCTGCAGGCGGAGTGTTCAACAGAACATCCGCTACAATCCAATGAGAAATCGGGTCTTCTCCTGTAAAACTTTCACCACATAATCTTCTAACTACACTGTTTCCGCCGTCGCAACCTGCAAGATATTTGGCGCTTAACTGTTTTATATCTCCATTTTGCTGAACAAAAACATTTGCTTGATTTTCATCTTGAGTAAAATAAATTAATTCGGTAGCCCAATGAATATCTACTCCTAATTCGGTTGCCCGCTTTGTCAAAATTCGTTCTGTTTGATGTTGGGGTAGTATTAATGCATCCGGAAAATCAGGATCTAATGCCTTGGGCATCATTAGCATGCCCGAAAAAAGAACTGCCTTCAGAGGATTTCCATGTTTTTCAAACTCTTCTGCCATGCCTCTCATTCTAAAATTCTCCATTGATCTGGCATTAATGCCAGGAGCACGGGATTCTCCCGTAGTACCTTGAGCTCTGCGTTCTACTATTGTAACATTTACTCCCATCAGTTTTAATTCGCAAGCCAACATCAAACCTGTAGGTCCTGCACCTGCTACGATTACATCGTATAACTTTTCTATACTGTCCATTTTTATTTTGTTTAAATGATTTACGTTGCAAATTTCATGAGTTACATACGAATAAAATAGTTATTTTTGATATGAAAATAGTCCAATATGGTATTTATATTGAAATGGAAAAAGCAATTGAGATAAACAACCTACCTGAATACATCAAAAAGTCGGGTGGTTTGACTGATAAAAACGGTTACTTGAACTTTCCTGAAAGTTTGGGAACAGGCTATTTGAAAATGATAGCGCCTTTGCCTCAGCTCAGCATTATGCTTCAGCATTATGAGCTAAAAAAAAGTCTTCTCATAAAACGAAGTAAGCATAACGATAGTAAAAGCACGTTGATTTTTAGTTTTAGGAATGTAATAGGGGGAAAACAGAATGCGCAAAAAAAATCATCTTTTAAATTTATGCCTTCTGTTCAGGTATCTACTGCTGATGTGGCATTAGACATTGAAGTGCCGAACTTATTTGAAACAAGTAATATTATTATACGCATTGAAGTCAATTTTTTAAGGCAGTTGTTGGAAAAAGATAATAATGCCCGACTGACGGAATTAGTAATACAAAAAGAGCAATCCTATTTGTATGAAGAGTTTGTTTCACCAAAAATACAATCGGTAGCTGCTGATATTTTCGAAATAGCGATTTCGCATCCTCTTGCAAACTTTTACTATAAAATAAAAGCAGAGGAATTAATTTATTTGTTTTTTGAAAACTTACTACAACGTGATGAATTACCGAAATACTCCATTCATCCAAAAGATATAAAAGCGGTTTATAAATTGCGGGAAGAAATGTTGGACAATATAAATGAGCCTCCAAAATTAGATATTTTAGCGACAAAGGCCAACATGAGTGTAAGTAAGTTGGGAAAAATCTTCAAGCAAATTTTTGGGGATAGCATTTACAATTATTATCAAAAATTGAGAATGCAGAAAGCGGCATTTTTACTTCGTGAAGAAAAACTATCCGTTTCGGAAGTAGGCTATCAGTTTGGTTTTTCAAACCTTAGCCACTTTAGCCGTCTTTTTGAAAAACATATTGGAATGAAGCCTAAAAAGTATAGTAAAATAAATTAAACAAAGCTTACTGAACACAACACTCTATTTATTTTAAAAAACGCTATTTACATTCTGTATCTATTCTTATTTCACCAAATGCTGTAAGTTCGGGTCATTTTTGATACGCTCTATTTCGCTTTCAACAATATTCAGAATATCCAACTTTATCTGACGATAGTTGCTTTCAATTTGCTGTTTCATTTTGTCTTCTCCGTGTTCATCAACAAAAGATAAAATATCCGGTATGTTTTGATAGGCTTTGGTTTCGGCTGCTACCTTGTCATTATCCACCACGATTTCAGCATGAAAGATTTTTTGCTCAATACGCTCGTCAAAGTTATCTGACACGGAACCCACGAACATACCCTGTGTAAGCGTTGAAATTTTGGAAGCCGGGATAAGGCTGTCTAACTGCGTGGATATGGAAGTAGATTTATCGCTGCGGTTGATGGTCATACTTTGGCGTTTCTGCAATACTTTACCGAAACGTTCCGAAAGGCTTTTTGCCGTTTCGCCCACAACCTGTCCACTGAATATATTACCAACAGTATTCTGAATTACCTTTGCTTCTTTGTCACCATAATCACGGATTAATTGCGAAAAATCCTGAAAGCCCAAACATACCGCTACCTTATTACTTCTCGCAGTTGCTATTAGATTGTCCAGCCCCCTAAAATAAATTGTGGGCAGCTCATCTATGATAACCGAACTCTTTAATTGCCCTTTTTTGTTGATGAGCTTTACAATTCTCGAATTGTATAAACCCAATGCTGCGGAGTAGATATTTTGGCGGTCGGGATTGTTACCTACGCACAAAATTTTAGGTTCTTTGGGATTGTTGATGTCGAGCGTAAAATCATCCCCGGTCATTACCCAATACAATTGCGGGCTAATCATTCTTGACAAAGGAATTTTTGCCGATGCTATCTGTCCCTGCAATTGGTCTTGCGCTCCACCTTGCCAAGCATCCATAAACGGCGACAAATAATTTTCCAAATCGGGGTATGATGTCAGAATTGTAAATACGTCTGAATACTTTTTATTCAGCAATTCAATAGCGTGCGGGAACGTACAATACTTACCATCATCATAGATTTTCAGATACCAAATAATTGCCGCCAATAGGATAATTGGGCTTTCCACGAAAAAATCCCCTTGCTTCTGTATCCAGCTTCGATTGAGGTTCAGCATAATGGTATAAGCAGCTTCGTAGGCATCGGAAATATCCGTCATAAAATCAGGATTTAATGGATTGCAACGGTGGCTCTTTCTTGGGTCGTCAAAATTTATAACATAAAATTTTGGCAGAACTTTGTACTTATCTGTATGTTTTAGCAAATGGTTGTAAGCAATGGTAGAAAGGTCATCAAATTTAAAATCGTAGATGTACATTGAAAAGCCTTTTTCAATCTGCTGTTTGATATAATTATTTACAATCGCATAAGATTTTCCGGAACCCGGAGTCCCCAAAACAATCGTTGCACGAAAAGGATTGACAATATTTATCCAGCCGTGATTCCATTTATTTTTATAATAAAACTTGGTAGGAAGATTGACAGAATATTCGTTTTCCATCAGTTTAGTTTCCTGCTGAAAACTTTCGTTCTCGTTGTTGAAAACATCTTCCATTAAATTGGTACGAAGCAAACGGCTCATCCATACACCTGCCATCAGCAAGGCGATATAACCTAACGAGATAGTAAGGATATACAGAAATGTGCCTATTACCGGAGATAGCTTTAACAACGGTGCGTTCAGAAAGAACAGCACAAAACCAACGCCCAAAGCCGCGTAAATTTTAGACCAGGTTATCTTCTCATTCTTTACGCCTTTCGTTCCTAGACAACTTAAAGCAAGCAATACCAAAGCAAAGGCTTTAGTATATAAGGTATGTGAAAATAAACCTGCTGTTCTATCGAAGTTGCCTAATATTTTGTTGATTATTTCCAATGTCCAGCCACGTTCCTTAAAGAAACCGTAGCAGAACCAATAAAGGTGCATCAGTACCAAAAGGATACTCACAGCCCTCATAAAAGCCATTATTTTGGCTAAACCTCTTAAATCGTCTTCTCCCTGCATTATTTTGATTTTTAATGTTCGGGAGGGAATTTATGGGCTATGAAGACTGGCTATAAAAATGTGGCAGGCATTGGCGGTGCGTGGCAGTATTTGGCTGATTGTTATCGCTGACCTCTTTGGCGTTTTCTTTTCTTCTTCATTTTATTGGCAAAATCCTGTTCCTCGTAATCTTCGCCCTGTGCTTCGGGAAGCAAGCCGCCCAATGCTTCAATCAAACCGTCTTCGTGTTTTTCCGTATTCAGGAAGTCGAACAAATGATGTGGTTCTTCCGCAGGAAGATCTGCATCATTTGATGTAGATACTTTCGGTTGCAATTCTACTGGCTCTTTAATCTCCGGTTTGATGTTATTATTCCAATAGTCATTAAAGGTGTTGGCAGAAAGTTCCTTTGCTAACCGTGAACCGTTCCAAACCGATTTAGAATTATGGTCTATAAACGTCATTCCGTAAATGCGCCCTGCATCGTTCCTCCTCACTACTACGTTAATGCCCTGTTCCACTAACTGTTTTTTAAAAGCCAGTTCATCAGTTGTTGATTTCAGGGCAATGGTAACGGCTGATTGTAATGTCTTTTGGGCTGGGTGTTCTTTCAAATCTGTTTTGCATTTCGCAAAATGCAGCTCCAAAGCCGGAAGCCCTGCATCTTTACCAAACAACGAAGCCTTAAAGGGATGCCCGGCTCTTTCGCCTTTCTCATTTAAAGGAATGTATAATAAACCCTGCCGTAGCTGCCCCTGCAATTCGCCCTCTACCTTTTCGGTGGTAATATTGAACAGGGAAAGCAAGGCATTATATTCACCCAAAGTTTGAAACTTGTAATAATTCGGGAAGTGACGAACTACTGAAGCAATTTGGCTTTTTACATCTCCAGCTTTGTAATTTACCGGACGGAAAATTTTGCCGTTCTGCTTGTGCTCTTTATCCGTTGCAGGTATCAACCCGTGTTTCCTTTCGAGTTCACGGCACACATTCATAGACCGCATTTTCTCGAATTTGTCCGAAATTTTTTTACCCTCTTCGTCCACGCAAACCGATACAATATGAATATGGCTACGGTCAATATCGGTATGCTTGAATACCACAAAAGGCTGTTCGCCGTAACCCATTTCCCTCATATATTCTTCCGCCATTTCCCTGTACCTGTCATCACTTACTTTATCTTTCGGGTCAGGATTGAGCGAAATATGCAAAGTATGTTTCTCGGTATTGCGATTGGCTATTAGATAAGGGGCAAAAGATTGAGCTAATTGCGCAACGGAATAATGACCGCTTGTGGTTTCAATCATCTTATTGCCAAACAAAATCTGCCCGTTTTCATTCTCTACTTTTAGCTGATTGTATGCCAATGCCCCGTATAAATTTCCGCTTCTTCCGATTTTTGCTATCATTTCTAAGGATTTTTTTTCACATATTTTGCTTCAAATTCTTCGGTTATCTGAATGATTTTTTGGCATAATAGCGCCATCTCAGCAGTCTGTTTTTCCAATTTATAGAGAAAAGCTGCCGCCTTTTTCTCGGAAAAATGACGGTACAACAGCTTTACAATCTGGTTATAATTTACACCTACCGATCGAAACTGGCTGTGAAATGAAGTCAATCGCATATAAAAATCAACTGTCCCTTTGTCAATTTTAACCGATTTCATCTCCTTGCTGAAAAGCAGCGAAATGATAAATTTTGCTTTATTGGGCATTCCCGATGTTTCAAAAAGCGATAAAAGTTTGGAATTTTCTTCATCCGTCAGTCGAAATACGTGGCGGTGGATGCTTGGGTCGTCTTTTGGCGAACGTCCACCCTTATTGCGTTTGTTGTTATTGTTTTCGTCCATAACCTGTCCATTTTAATACTTACACAAAACCCTGACTTCGGAAGGTGTTTTTCAGCTCCCGGCAGGGCAAGTTGTTTTGAGGCACGAACTCGGTTTCGAGTGCCTCAAAACACAACTTGCCGTGTTCCGTTGAACACAAAAATCCGCCCTTCGGGACGGATTAAGTGTAACAGGGAAAAACGGCTCGATGCCGTTCTGTTTAGTTTCCTTTCTGTCAAGATGCTTCGCATAAATCTGTTAATAAATATCATTTTACAAAGTAAAGATCTGTCTGCAAGAATATTGTAATGTAATCACCAGACAAACTCTGCCTTTGATTGCCAAACACTACCACACATCAATAAGGAGTTAATTCAATTGCTTTATTTGCTTTATGGTTTTAATGCAGGTTATAAAAAATGCGTACAGGTAAATAAGAAAGGAGTATTTGGATACAGATATTTTGGAATAAAAGCATAAGGTTTTAAAAGCGTAAAACTTTAAAAATGTAAAAGCATAAAAGTGGTAAAGCAGTTTACCGATTGCAACGCTTACCATTTGCTAAAAATTATAACTCACCAAACTGTAATGAAAGCAAACAACAATCAAGGAAATTTTCAAAAAGGGAATACAGGTTTCCGGAAAGTAGGTACTATTCAAATACACCAATATTCAAACCTACCAAACAAATAAAATGTGTAACAATAAATATTCAAAAAATGGAAACAAAAATGAAAACCTTAAAAATCAGTTTTTCAACGCCTAAGGGCGGTGTTGGAAAATCTACTATGACTGCACTACTTTCAAGTGTATTGCATTATCGTTTAGGATTTAATGTACTTGTAATGGATTGTGATTTTCCGCAACACAGTTTAGCCAATATGAGAGAAAGAGATTTGAAAACGATTATGCAGAATGACTACCATAAAAGAGCTGCAATGAAGTTGTATCAAAGTATCAATAAAAAGGCATATCCTATTATCAGTTGTAAAGCGGAGGATGCCTTATCAAAGGCTTTGGAATATGTAAATGAATCTGCAATAGAGCCTGATATAATTTTTTTTGACCTTCCGGGTACAGCCAATACAAAAGGTGTGCTTACTACTTTAAGAACAATGGATTTTATTTTTTCTCCAATCAGTGCTGACCGTCTAGTTATGGAAAGTACATTGAGCTTTACTAAAGCATTCCTTGGTTTACCCGAAACAGATCAGAGTAATAAGGATCAAAAAATGTGGATGTTTTGGAACCAGGTAGACGGTCGGGAAAAGACAGGAATATACGAGGCTTATCAAAGTGTTATTAACGAGCTTGATTTATCTGTAATGACCTCAAAAATAATGGATAGTAAACGTTTTAGGAAAGAAACGGATGATACACTTAACAGTGTATTTCGGTCAAGTTTGCTACCTGCCGAACCACAGCTTATGAAAGCAACTAGAATAGATTTGTTTGTCGAGGAGTTTTTAAAAATTGTTAATCTCTAAAACACTTAAGGATGTCCATAGATAAAAGAAGAAAAGACTTTGATAAACCTGCTGTTGATGAGGAGTTAATCATGAACATCATGAGTGGTAATAAGTCTTCTACTGTACCCGAAGCTAATCAGCAAAAAGAAATACTAAAGGAACCAAAACCAAAAGAAAAAGTCCGCACTGCTTCTTCGAAGAAGGTGGATTATGAGGAGATATTTATGGTCAATCGGTTTCCTTCAGGTCGTAATGGAAAGGTTGTTTACATACGTCCCGAATATCACGAAAGGTTAATCCGCATTGTGCAATTAACGAGGGAAGAAAAGACAACACTGTACTCATATATTGACAACATCCTTGAACATCACTTTAAGGAGTTTGGGGATGATATTACTGATTATTTCAACGAACGTTTTAAACCCATTTTATAAGCTATGGAAAATGTAATTGTGATATGCCTGCTGATAATCATTGTCCTGCTTTTGCAGGACAAGATTGTCATTAAGAAAAGGTCGGAGCAACAGCAGCCGAAACAGGAAAAAGTTAACCCAAACCTGCCGGATATTATGGGTCAGCCCAAGCCTGTAAGAAGCCTTTCAATTCCAAACAATGCCACTGAGAGCCAAATTGAGGAAACAGAGATAAATCCCTATAATTTAGACATTGAATACGACAAAAATGAAAACGTAGGTATTCAAATTCCGCAGGAAGAGCTGGACGAAGTTTTCAGTAATATGCCTGATTTTGAAGAGGAAGAAGAAGAATGGAACAGGTATGGAATATCCGCAGGTGATGACAGTCTTGCCCAAGGGGTTACCTATGATGAACTGAGCTCCGTAGGGGTGTTACTCCAAAAAGAAAAATTGGAGCAGGCCCAAAAAGAAACGGCAATTGTAATAGTTCAAAAAATACAGGGTACTGAATTATTCAGCCTGCTGGAAAATTCTATAGAGGGTGCTTCAAGAAAAATAGCCATGCTGTTGGACAGCAGTCTCTCTGAACCTGATTCCGGTTCTTCCACTTTGCGGAAAAATAATTTGGGGGAGTTTGATATTGGGGAGTTTGTTTGAAAGGGCAATACTCCCCTTTATTTTTTAATAAAAAACACAGAATATCATGGAAAGAGAGCTGCCAGTTATAAATATTGAAGGTACCGACTTTATTGTAGATGTATCCAAGCTTGAACTCAGGGAAATGGCTGACCCGACAAATATCATTGCATTTGAAAATATGCGTGATGTAGGAGATGGTTATACTTTTGACTACAGCCTGAAAAATAAAAATCTTCCATCTATGTTTGACCGTGAATATATAACAGTTAAGATTTCTGAATTTGTGGCACTTGATCCGCAAGGAATGGCTGCCCGATATAATTATGCACCAGAAGAGGTAAAGGGCAAATCTGATTTTGAGCTAATGGTAGATCAAAAAACTTTTGATCTGCGTGTAAACAAAGGAATATTGCCAACGGTAGATATTGCAGGACATACATTCTACGTTGATATCCGAATGGATATGCTACGACCAAAAGATGATTTCCTTTCTAAAGGTATTGTGCTCTCGAATATCGAAAACTACTACGATGAAGACAAAAGAACCTATACCATACCTTATAATCCTAACACCCACGAATTCCAGGAGCCCGACTATCAGAATATCAAGGAGCTTCCCAAAGATTTAATAGCTGTGCAGTTTCCCTCTGAAAGATTGCTTGACAGAATTGGATGGAACAGGCAACACGGATTTGAACTTACGCAAGGACTTGCAAAGCACGGTTTGAAATTAAAGTTTACGGCGAAGCCTATTCCGTGGAAAAAAACCTTTCTTCCTGATTTGATTGAAAGCAACCTCAAAACCGAAAAGAACCACCAAAAAGCCAACGAAAAACAGCTGCTTGCACAACCGGATATAAGCAAACCTAAAGGACGAAAAATGTAAGTCGGAACTCCGAGAACAGAACGCCAGACAGTAAAGAAGTCTGGCGTTTTTTTATGCTTAAACATCTGCAATAATGCCAAAGTTAGCCAAGTAATTCCACTGACTGCCATATTGTTATGGCGCCTTGATTTCCATAACATCTTTGTACTGAACGCCCGCAAAGTGCGGGAAATCAGAAACAATTAAAGTTTTTAATCATGGAAAAACAAACAAAAAAAATCCTGTTGGCAGCAGTGGCAATGCTGACAGGTTTCGGTGCGCTGGCACAGGGCAATGGTACGGCGGGTATCAATGAAGCCACGCAGATGGTAACCTCATATTTCGATCCCGCCACACAGCTAATTTATGCCATCGGAGCAGTGGTAGGCCTTATAGGAGGTGTGAAGGTGTATAACAAATTCAGCAGCGGAGATCCCGACACCAGTAAGACGGCAGCAAGCTGGTTCGGTGCCTGCATCTTCTTAATTGTTGCTGCAACCATCCTGCGCTCATTCTTCCTTTAATCCCACAGTCTTATGAGTAATTATAACATCAACAAGGGCATTGGGAGAACCGTAGAGTTTAAGGGGCTGAAAGCACAATACCTTTTCATTTTTGCAGGCGGACTGCTCGGGACCCTTATCCTGGTCATGATACTATACATGGCTGGGGTTAACTCCTTCATCTGCCTGTTTCTGGGAGCGGGCGGTGCTTCTCTTATCGTTTGGCAGACTTTCTCCCTAAATAAAAAGTACGGTGAGCACGGACTTATGAAAGTGGGCGCGAATAAAAGACATCCGCGGTACATCATCTGCCGCAAGCCTGTACATCGCTACTTAAGAATCACTACAAAACCCGATGCCTTATGAGAAACACAGCAAAGATAACAACGCTGGAAAATAAATTTCCACTCTTGGCAGTAGAGAACAACTGCATTCTGTCAAAAGATGCGGATATTACGGCCTGCTTTGAGGTGCGTTTGCCGGAACTCTTTACAGTTGCATCTGCGGAATATGAAGCCATTCATTCCGCCTGGCACAAGGCTATCAAGACTTTGCCTGATTTTACGGTAATCCACAAACAGGATTGGTATATCAAGGAAAACTATTCCCCTGATTTGGCAAAGGATGACCAGAGCTTTCTGGCTAAATCCTACCAGCGTCATTTTAATGAGCGTCCATTCCTGAACCATTACTGCTACCTGTTCCTGACCAAGACGAGCAAGGAGCGTATGCGCATGCAGAGCAATTTCTCTTCGCTATGCAAAGGTTCGCTTATACCAAAGGAAATCAGGGACAAGGAAGCGATTCATCGTTTTATGGAAGCCGTCGCACAGTTTGAGCGTATCATTAACGACAGCGGACTTATCAAGCTGAACCGCCTGAGTGAAGAAGACATTGTGGGTACAGATGAAAAGCAGGGACTGCTGGAGCAATACCTGACGCTTTCGAGGGAAGCCGCGACACCGATGCAGGATATCGTACTGGGCGCTGAAGAGGTTCGTATCGGAAACAAAAGGCTGTGCCTGCATACTTTGTCCGATACTGATGACCTGCCCGGAACCGTCTCGGCAGATACCCGTTATGAAAAACTTTCTACAGACCGAAGCGACTGCAGGCTGTCATTTGCTGCACCCATTGGACTGCTTCTGAGCTGCAATCATATTTACAACCAATACCTGTTTTTGGATAACAGCGAAGAGAGCCTTCAGAAGTTTGAAAAATCAGCGAGAAATATGCACTCTTTGGCTCGTTACAGCCGTGCCAACCAGATCAACAAAGAGTGGATAGAAAAATACCTGAACGAAGCACATTCATTCGGTCTTTCTTCTATTAGGGCACACTTCAACATTATGGCATGGTCGGATGATCCGGCAGAACTGAAACAGCTAAAAAATGATAGCGGGAGTGCACTGGCGCTAATGGAATGCAAGCCACGACACAATACCACCGATGTGGCTACGCTGTATTGGGCTGGAATGCCTGGAAATGCAGGTGATTTTCCAAGCGAGGAAAGCTTTTATACCTTCATTGAACCTGCCTTGTGCTTCTTCACGGAAGAAACGAATTACCACAATTCGCCTTCACCGTTCGGTATCAAAATGGCAGACAGGCTCACTGGCAAACCCATCCATCTGGATATTTCTGATTTGCCGATGAAGCGCGGGATTATCACCAACCGGAACAAATTTATTTTGGGTCCGTCGGGAAGCGGCAAGTCTTTTTTTACTAACCATATGGTAAGGCAATATTACGAGCAGGGCGCACACGTACTGCTGGTCGATACAGGTAATTCCTATCAGGGATTATGTGAGCTAATAAAAGGCAAAACCAAAGGAGAAGACGGGGTATATTTTACCTATACAGAGGACAATCCAATTGCCTTTAACCCTTTCTACACAGATGATGGCGTATTTGACATTGAAAAAAGGGAAAGTGTCAAAACGCTCATTCTTACCCTTTGGAAACGGGATGACGAGCCGCCAACCCGTTCTGAAGAAGTAGCATTGTCCAATGCGGTGAGCGGTTACATAGAACGTATCAAGTGCGATGATGTATATCCGTCTTTCAATGGTTTTTATGAATATGTTCAGGGTGATTACCGCCAGGTACTTCAGGAAAAACAGGTTAGAGAAAAAGATTTTGATATTGCCAATTTCCTCAATGTCCTGGAACCTTATTACAAAGGCGGAGAGTATGATTACCTGCTCAATTCCGATAAGCAGTTAGACCTGCTTTCCAAGCGATTCATCGTTTTTGAGATTGATGCCATCAAAGACCACAAAATTCTTTTTCCCATCGTGACCATCATCATTATGGAGGTCTTTATAAATAAGATGAGAAGGCTCAAAGGTATCCGCAAGCTCATCCTCATTGAAGAGGCCTGGAAAGCCATTGCCAAGGAAGGAATGGCGGAATACATAAAGTATCTTTTTAAGACGGTTAGGAAATTCTTTGGCGAGGCAATAGTCGTTACGCAGGAAGTGGATGATATCATCCAATCTCCTATTGTAAAAGAAAGTATTATCAACAACTCCGACTGCAAAATCCTGCTGGACCAGCGCAAGTACATGAACAAGTTCGATGACATTCAGGCGATGCTCGGTCTAACCGATAAGGAAAAGGCACAGGTACTTTCTATCAATATGAATAATGATGCTTCCCGCCTTTACAAGGAAGTATGGATAGGCCTCGGTGGTACGGATTCAGCAGTATATGCTACAGAAGTGAGCCTTGAGGAGTACCTCGCCTATACCACTGAAGAAACAGAAAAAATGGAAGTGATGCAGCTCGCATCAGAATTGGACGGCAATGTGGAACTCGCCATTAAGCATATTGCTATGCAGAGGCGCGAGAAAGCAAATCAGTAATAATAATTAACAATTTAAATTTAAGAAAAATGAAAAAACAAATGTTCATGGTGTATGCAGCAATTATGCTTGCCGCAGCGCCCTCAGTAAAAGCCCAGTGGGTGGTTACAGATCCTACGAACCTGGCTTCAGGTATCCTCAACAGCGCTAATGAAATCGTACAGACTTCATCTACGGTATCCAATGTTGTTAAAAATTTCAAGGAGGTGGAGAAAGTGTATAATCAGGGAAAAGAGTATTACGACAAACTCAAAGCCGTAAGCAACCTTGTGAAAGATGCCCGTAAAGTGCAGCAGACCGTGCTTTTCGTTGGGGACGTATCGGAGATGTATGTTACCAATTTCGGTAAAATGATGAACGATCCCAATTTTACACCGCAGGAACTTGCGGCTATTGGAAACGGTTATTCAGCTCTGCTCAATGAGAGTACCGAACTTCTGAAGGAACTCAAGCAGATAGTAACCGCATCGAATCTTTCTCTAAATGACAAAGAGCGCATGGATGTTATCGACCGCGTTTATAAAGAAGTCAAAGAGTATCACAGTCTTGTCCGCTACTATACCAGCAAGAATATTTCTGTCAGCTACCTGAGAGCAAAAAAGAAAAATGACGCTAAGCGTGTACTTGAGCTCTATGGGACTTCCAACCAAAAATACTGGTAAAGGATGGAATGGAATAATCTTCACGAAGTCCTGCGTTCACTCTACGATGACATGATGCCGCTTGCAGGTGATATGGCAGCGGTAGCTAAAGGTCTGGCCGGACTGGGCGCGCTGTTCTATGTAGCATTAAAGGTCTGGCAGGCTTTAAGCCGTGCCGAACCTATAGATATGTTTCCACTCCTGCGGCCTTTTGCCTTGGGATTATGTATCATGTTTTTTCCCACGATCGTCCTTGGAACCGTTAATGCGGTGCTAAGTCCTATAGTTACAGGAACGTATGCTATACTCGAAGACCAGGTGCTTGACCTGAACAAACTACAGCAGCAGAAAGACCAATTGGAATACGAAGCAATGGTACGAAATCCAGAAACTGCCTATATGGTTTCGGATGAAGAGTTCGACAAGAAGCTGGATGAACTCGGTTGGTCGCCCTCAGACATCGGGACAATGGCAGGTATGTACATGGATCGTCAGGAGTATAAGATTGAGAAAGCGATGAAAGAATGGTTCCGTAATCTTTTGGAAGTACTGTTTCAGGCGGCGGCATTAGTAATCGATACCATCAGGACATTTTTTCTTATCGTCCTTTCCATACTTGGCCCGATTGCCTTTGCTATTTCTGTGTGGGATGGTTTTCAGTCTACGCTTAATCAGTGGTTCACACGATATATAAGTGTCTACCTCTGGCTTCCTGTAGCGGACCTCTTTAGCTCGATGCTTGCTAGGATTCAATCACTGATACTGGAACGTGACATCGAAATGCTGTCTGATCCGACATTCATTCCCGACACTTCAAATACCGTGTATATCATATTTATGATTATCGGAATCGTGGGTTACTTCACTATTCCAACAGTAACAGGCTGGATTATCCAGGCCGGCGGAGCTGGGAACTTTACACGCAATGTCAACCAGACAGCGATGAAAGCAGGAAATGTTACCGGAGCGGGAGCCGGTTCAGCAGCAGGAAATATTGGCGGCAGGCTGATGAGCAAATAAAACAACTAATTATTTAAGAAAATGGAATTTAAAACGCTAAGAAATATCGAAAACAGTTTCAGACAGATAAGATTGTATGCTATTGTGTTTGCCATGCTCTGCACAGCCATTGCAGGATATGCCGTATGGAGATCTTACAGTTTCGCTGAACAGCAGAGACAAAAAATATATGTGCTGGACAATGGCAAATCACTCATGCTGGCACTCGCTCAGGACGCGTCTATAAACCGTCCTGTGGAAGCAAGGGAACACGTAAGGCGCTTCCATGAACTATTCTTTACACTCGCTCCGGATAAAAATGCTATTGAGAGCAACATGAAAAGGGCATTTAATCTTGCCGATAAAAGTGCTTTTGATTATTACAAAGACCTCTCGGAAAAAGGATATTACAACCGTATCATATCGGGAAATGTACAGCAGCGTATCGAAATTGACAGCGTAGCCTGCAATTTTGAGAATTATCCGTATGCCGTGCGCACCTATGCCAAACAGTTTATCATCCGTTCGAGCAATATGACAAAACGTAACCTTGTGACCTCCTGTTTTCTGGTTAACTCCGTCCGCTCGGACAATAACCCGCAGGGCTTCAATATCGAAAAATTTTCCGTGGTGGAAAATAAGGACATAGAAGTCATTGAACGCTAAAAAATTAAGGGATATGAAACTTTTACTTGATTTAGATGCATTCGCACGAACCCTGACAGATAAGGGATATGACGGTTATTTCCACACTGAGAGCAGTTGTCCAGGCAAACTAAAGGATAGTCTTAGTGGGTTTTTGGAGACTTGGGAAAATGGTACTGATGCTCCATTATCAGCAAATTATCTCCGCTTATCTACCTATCTCGAATGGAATGGCGAAGACAGGCCAAAGGTTGAGTGCAATATGCGGGTAAGATACGAGAACGGGAAATTCGATTTAGAGGATACAGAAATGTATTTAAAAAGAACAGACCGTTACGGGCATTTAATGAAGGAATCTAAACTGACAAACCTTACAGCAAGTTCGGTTCCGACAATAAAGGAGGCTATTGCCCAGGTGTCAGAAAAACCTAAAGAAGAGATTGCTCCGCGAAAAAGAGGGTTTAGAATGTGATAACCCATAATCTTTAAAGTATGAAAACAATAAGAATAAATATTGACAAGTGGTTTGACAAGCAGGATAAAAGCTGGCGGGCCTTATCCTTAGACAGACAGCGAAGATATACGCTCTGCCTTTTTTTAGTGTACCTGCTGCTTACCGCCGTGGTTATTTTAAAAGTGTGGTACGACACGGCAAAATCTGATAACAGGATGGTCATCGAGCATATTGACAACCCTGTGCGTAAAAAAGAAAGTCCTGCCTCCCAATTGGATATATTATCAACAAATTAAAAGAAAAGACTTATGAAAGAAAATGAAAAAAGGGTCAGCGTTCTGGTTGAAGAAGCTGACCAATCCAGAGCATCCAATCTGCCCGATGATAAAAGGAGCAGCAAAGAACAGCTTAAAAAACCGGTAATATTCATACTTATGGGAATCGTTTTTCTCGGATGTATGTACCTGATATTTAAACCGTCTTCAGACAAGAAGGAAATCGACAATATCGGGCTTAACGATGCCGTCCCACAGGCCAGCGAAGCCGGGATGCAGGCTGACAAACAAAAAGCATATGAGCAGGAAATGCTGGAACAGAAAGACCAGGAAAAACGTAATGCCCTGACCACGCTGTCCGATTACTGGAATGAGGACAGTTCATCTAAAGACAATAAGGATACACTCACTGACCAGGAAGATCAAAGCATGGGTTACGGTAATAATTCGAGAAAATCAGGTAATCCGGCATTAAACAGTTACCGCAATTCTCAAAGTGCGCTAGGCTCCTTTTATAAGGATGACAATAATGAAACGCAAGAACTCCGCAGACAGCTTGATGAGCTGAAAGAAAAGCTGGCTGATAAAGACGTTCCCAAAAGCGTGACAGTAGATGACCAGCTGGCACTCATGGAAAAGTCCTATCAGATGGCTGCAAAATATCTTCCGACAGGCACAAATAATGGTGAAGCTTCCCCCAACAAAGGCAGTACAGCTTCTGCCAGTACGCAAAAGGAATATTTTGTGGCATTCGCCCCTGCAGGAAAAAAAGCCGTTTCGGCTTTGTACAGAGAGCCTTCAGATAGTACTTTTTTAGCGGATTGGAACGCAAATAAAAACAGGAATTTTTATACTCCGGGATCTGTACAGCAGATTGCACAACCCAAAAACAGTGTGAAAGCCTGCATACAGGAAACGCAGACTATTATTGGTGAAAGCGGCGTGCGCCTGCGTTTATTGGAACCTGCCCAAACACCTAACCGCACCATCCCGCAGGGAACGCTCTTAACGGCAATCGCTAAATTCCAGGGTGGTCGCCTGCAGTTGAAAGTTACTTCCATAGAACTCGATGGTAATATTATCCCTGTAGACATAACCATTTATGACCTTGACGGCCAGCAGGGTTTGTACGTCCCGTATTCTCCTGAAATGAATGCCCTTACTGAGATGGCCGGTAATATGAGCCAGACTTCAGGAACGAGCCTGATGCTGACCCAATCAGCAGGACAGCAGGTTGCGGCAGATTTGAGCAGAGGTGTTGTACAGGGCATTTCAGGCTATTTCTCCAAAAAAGTAAAAACGCCAAAAGTTACCCTGAAAGCTGGCTATCAGGTATTTCTTGTCTCTAAAAAATAATAGAAAACTAAAATAAATTAACGATGAAAAATTATTTAAAAACCTTTTGGGCAGCTGCCCTTATGATCGGCTTGGCCGCTACCTCTTTTGGGCAGGAAACTGCAAAAACATCGCTTGCCTTGGGCAGGATAGAATCGTACGAAATGCAGGTTACCTACGACAAGACTTCTCACCTGATTTTCCCAAGCGCAATACGTTACGTGGATCTGGGAAGTGAGTACATAATTGCAGGAAAAGCAGAAGACGCAGAAAATGTGCTTCGCGTAAAAGCCTCGGTAAAGGACTTTGAGCCTGAAACTAATTTTTCGGTGATTACCGACGACGGCCTTTTTTACAGCTTCAACGCCTATTATAGTGCCTGCCCATCTATATTGAGTTACAACCTTCTGGCAATGCAAAAGGTGGTGGATAGATCCGCCGGACAAGATGTGCTATTTGAAGAGCTGGGGAACAACTCGCCATCCCTGGCAGGTTTGATACTGGAAACGATCTATAAAAAGGACAAACGTTTTGTAAAACATATTGGGGCAAAAAGTTTCGGTATTCAGTTTATTCTCAAAGGAATTTACATCCACAACGGTAAATACTATTTCCATACGGAACTGGATAATCGCACGAATGTTCCTTTCCAGATTGAATTTATGAATTTCAAGGTGGTAGATAAGAAAATAGCCAAACGCACCGTGATACAGGAAAGACCGATGGTACCGCTTCGCAGTTATAAGTCACTGGGTGTGATTGGCGGTAAAGAAGTCGGACAAAACGTATTCCTTTTGGACCAGTTTACCATCGCCGATGATAAGGTATTGCTGATTGAGATTTTTGAGAAGAACGGTGGAAGGCATCAGACGCTTCAGGTGGAAAATTCGGATTTGATAAAAGCCCGATTAATTAGCGACATGCATCTGAAGTTTTAGTAATCCATTAAGTAATAGAAAATGAAAAAGTATATCTATACAGTAATGCTCGTTTTGATGAGTATCACAATTGCACAGGCACAACGTATGCTGCCTAAACAAAAGGGACTGGAAGTAAATGCAGGTGTATTATCCAATGACAAAATCGGCAATGATTATTACATTAATATGACTATGACCGTAAATGGTAAAAACGGGAATTATCAGCTTTGGGCTTTAGAGTATGCACACCAATATTATCAATATAAAGACCTCCGAATTCCGCAGGAGACCTATACCGCAGAAGGCGGCTACAGTTTCTTCCTGCTGGGTGATGCCCGTAAGAACATTACATTCAATGCAGCCGTAACAGGTGTAGTTGGGTATGAAAGTATCAATCGAGGCGAAGAGCTTTTATTTGACGGGGCGAAAATAATAAGTGAAGACAATTTCATTTACGGTGCTGGCGGACGGCTGTCTTTTGAAACATACCTGTCCGATCATTTTGTATTAGTCCTGCAAGGGCGTACAAAAGTTTTGTGGGGTACTGACCTGAAGCAGTTCCGCCCATCCGCAGGTGTGGGATTAAGATTTAATTTTTAAAACGAAAACGATGACAGCATTTTTTAATAAGTTGAGAATAGGATTAATGCCGGTATTGCTGGCAGTCCTGATAAGTTCTGCCACACTCTTATCCTGCAATAAGGAAGAACTGGAAATACAGCATGAGTTCCCATTTGAGGTAAATGTCATGCCCGTACCCAAGGACGTTGCTAATGGAGATACCGTAGAAATAAGGTTAACAATAGAGCCTACAGGTAATTACACGGGCACGCACTATTTTATTCGCTATTTTCAATTCGACGGACAGGGCACATTACGTTATTACAATGAACCGCCCTACCAGCCAAATGATTTATATTCGATACCAACGGAGCAGTTCAGACTATATTACACTTCAAACTCCACCGTTTCCCAGTCTTTTGAAGTGTGGATTTCAGATAACTTTGGAAATGAAAAACAATTGAGTTTTGAATTTAACAGTAGCGATTAACAGTACGATATTAGTTTAATATAAACAGTAAAATTTCGATTTTTTTAAGCACAACCCGGAGATCATCTTCGGGTTGTTTTATTGTCAGTTATTAACGGATTCTGTTAAAGAAACATTGGATAACTTCACAAACGTTACTATCTTTGGACAAAATATAGAAAACTCATTTAGTGTTTTTGCTTAGGGCTCGGTAACTGAAAACTGGTAATTTTTAAAGACCGCGAGACAAATAAGTAAGGACGCTCATGCCATTGGCGTGGGCGCTCGCTTATTCGTGGTCGGGTATACCAGTGCCTCAGTTCCGATAAGTGTAGTGGTCTGCGCCATATTTTTTATAGAACGGCGATTACGGCTACTTAACTAAGCAGGAACATATTTTCAGTTATCGACAAGTAATTTATAAAGACCTTTTATTTTTACTCTGAAGTATTAATAAAATCTTTAATCAGTGCATATAGGACGAAAGTCCTATGACGACAAATTATCGGTCTTTATTTTCTATAATTTGTTCAACATTAAATAAGGAATAATGGAAAAAGAGAATCAGATTACGATTGCCTTAATTGATGACCATCAAGGTCTTAGAATATCCCTTCAAAATTTTTTGGAATATAGTAATTTTAAAGTGGTGCTTCAGGCTGCTAACGGTCAGGAAGCAATCGAGGGTTTGCAGATGCAGGAAGTACTGCCAGACATTTGTATTCTTGATATCAGCATGCCTGTTATGGATGGTTACCAGACAGCCAAGCAGATGGCAGAAAGATACCCAGAGATCAAGATATTGGTTTTCAGCAGTCTTGACAATAAGAAAAGTATAATCGAAATGCTTAGGCTTGGCGTTCGGGGCTACGTACTGAAAGGTTCTGCTCCTGAAAAACTAAAAAAAGCTGTAATCAAGCTGGATCAGGGAGAGTATTATTTCAGCGAGACAATAAGTAAAACTGCCTTAACCTACTTAGCAGGAAACAGCGATTTGGCTTAATTCAGGTGCACGCTACAAATTTAATGTGAGGCACTATATATACTTTGTGACGACACTTAACTACAATCTTACGAATGATGTTAACTAATACACTGATAGACCGTACCAATAGATTTTATATCGAAATGTCCAGAAAGGTACTTTCTGAAAAGGAATATGATATACTCCAGAAACTTTTGATAGATAAAATGACACTCAAGGAGTTGGGTGACAATTACGGGGTCACCGGCGAGAGTGTCCGTAGATTATATGAAAGGACATTTGAAAAAGTGAAGTGTGTAACTGAAATGCTTGACGATATAGACCACTATAAACAGAAACTAGAGCAGTTAAAAGAGGACTTTGAATACGAAACAGGGCGGATTAAAAAAAGAAGAAGTAAAGCT
Source organism: Flavobacterium denitrificans DSM 15936 (assembly GCF_000425445.1). Taxonomy (GTDB): domain Bacteria; phylum Bacteroidota; class Bacteroidia; order Flavobacteriales; family Flavobacteriaceae; genus Flavobacterium; species Flavobacterium denitrificans. The sequence goes on from NZ_AUDL01000004.1 coordinate 134,416, forward strand.
GAAACTGACCTGAATAAATTGCTATATGATACCCATTTTCCTTTCAGCAAGAGAATGTTCACTATAATCGAGGCTTTAGGGATTACTACCATAGGAGAACTTGCAAATATCCCCCTCAAGGATTTTCAGTGTTTCAGGGGATTTAAAGGGAAGTGTAAAAATGAACTGATCGCTTTTATTGAGTTTGAACACATTGAACATCTTTTTAAGGGTTTTTCTGTTTGGAAAACAGTCCCAGTTAAATAAGATAACAATTATAAAAAGCTGTTCGAATTGCGGCGTTCTTTTGCTTTTCTTTGGCCGCTTTTACGGAAAGAAAAGAAGTCCTCTAAAATAACAAAAGGGATACTGCATATCCCTTATAAAATTTTCGCAGCCTGTTTGATAAAATGGCGCATTGTGCATTTTTATTAAAATGACTGCACCGCTTAAACGCAAAAAGACTGTCCCGACCTTTTGGGAGGGAATGTCTTTTTGCCGCCCGATTTTGGATCAGGCGACTTTTAGGGGCTGTGACTGAAAATTTCCAAGATTAAGGAAAAATCCCCTGTACTCGGTCATGCCATAACGGAACAAACTCCACAACAGCGAACATCCCATTTGTGCCAAGGCAGAATTGATAAACAATTCTTGTTTTTCCAAGGCTTCTGCTAAGGAACAGCTTGGTGTGTCGTCCTGTTCTTCGGACTGTAGTAGCAATTCCCCAAATTCTTCGGTAACAAATGGCAGGCTTGCCACCGTTTCATACTTTTCAGAGTTGGGTTGCTTAATTTCTCCAATAGTGGATAATATGACCTGTCCTGTATGTTGGCTGTTGCCAAAGTCTAACCAATATTTAGGTGTATCTCTATGATTTCTACGGTTGCATAATTCTTTAAGTATTTCAGCAACGCCAAACCTCGCCTGTACATTGTCCACACAAGTAATATAGATAGTTGCCTCTGCATTTTGAGGCAGTCTTCCCAAACTATCTTTCTCAAATTTCACCGTTTCCGATTTCCAATAAGTTCCCATAAAACGATTTGCCCGATTAATAAGGGCAACGGATTTAAATAAGCCAACCTCGCACTCGGCAAAACGCTGTCTGCCCAAATTGGCAGTCGTGATAACATCGTCATCCCAAAGGCGAACGGATAACCCTGCGTGTCCAAGTTCAATTAAGCTGTGGTTCATTTCCATTAAGGCGGTCAGTACTTTTGAACCCGTGCCTCCTGCACCGATTACATTTACGGTGATAGGGTTGGTCGGATTTATGAGGTAGTTATCCGTAAAATGTATTTTTGTTTTCTCGGTATTCATGGCAATAGATTTTTAAGTGTTTTGTTGTTTTTTTTCAATACTTCTTTAGGAAAAGGTTTCCCCGTTTGGATAAGCTCTTTCCAAAGGTTTACACAATTGCCTTGTATCGGACTGTTGTTTCCCAGTAAATGGCTGAAGTAACTGTTGAAAAAGTAATCTTCCCAAGCAAGTGTAAATTCTTCTATCGAAGCGGAGTTTTTGATATTGATATTGACCGAACCCATACATACTTTCCCATCTTGATAGATGTTAAAAAATGGTGCGCAATACAAAGGTGTTTTCTCAGTTGGTCTTCTATCGCTTACAAGTGCATAAACCGCAAGGCTGTTTTTGTTGGCATACCAAATCATTGGTGGTACATACGCAACTCCGTTGGGTATATCCAAATTCTCCACAAAATACAGTTGTCGCTTTTGTGCTTTTGAGTGCCATAGTACTGCACCTTTCTCTTTATTAGGAGTGATATGCAGTATGTTCGTCCCCAAAATCCCATTGGATTTTAAAAAAGCTTGTTCCTTGTCCTTTTCTGTTACCAATGCCCTTGCCAATACTTTTGCTTCCCTCTCTGTGAGTGGGTGGGCATTAATAGGAGTGCCGTTATTGTCCATATCAAAATGCTCCACATATACATCGCTGTCCGCTCCTTTGGTTTCATAGAAAACGAGTGCAGATTTAGGATGGTACAACGTACCAAAGCTTTCTGTTATATCTATTGTATTTTTCATTTTCTTGTGGTTTTATAATTATAAAACAAATCGCATATATCGTCCAAAAGGGCAAATAATCTGTTCTCAAAATCAAGGGTGTTTTTCGTTACCGCTTTTGTGTCAAATCGTTTGCAGATGGTCGGTTCCTGCATTTCTGCGTATTCATTAAACTCGTTGTTGATGCTCTGGGCCAGGTTCTCGTATAGCCATCCTTTTGTGTGCGATATAAAAGAGATATACTTTTCCATACCAATCGTTTCATTGTCGTCGTCGTCATTATCAGGGTCTTGTTCCCGCATTGGCGCATTTCGGAAAATGCTTGCCTTGGGGTATTCTGTGTACAAGGCAAAGGCGTTGCACGCAATCTGCCAACATTCGTGGTCGAATACATCACTACTTTTAAAAGTGTTTAAACGCTGACCGAATACCTGTAAACTCATAGGGTTAAAAATCTTTTGCTCGATACAATCTCCAATGAATTCCGCTTTTTCAAACTCAAGCTTAGACGCTTCATTTTCGTCTGTTTCATCGTCCTGCTCCACCCATTCTTTGTGCATTTCATACATCCAATACAGGTAGCTTTCTTTCTGTCTGAAATAAGGAATATCAGCAATGTGGTATAGGTAAGAGCAAACAGAAATAAGCAGTTGGGCGTTTCTTTTGCGCTTGGGGTCGTGGAGCATCTGATAAAGCGGTTCAATCGGTATATAATACAGGGTTGTACCGGTGTTGTATTTTTCCTCACTGATGAAATAGGTTTGCTTACTGTCCTGCACCAAACGTATTTCCTGCCAATTCAGAACACTTTGCTTTAACTTTTCTTCAATATCCCTTATAGCCAACGCCATATTGTAAGGATAGTCAAATTGGTTGGTTTGCATAGGTTCAATATTATAATGCTCTGCAAGTAATGACAGCGACTTGTAAAAATCCTTGTGCATTTTTGCTGTTTCCATACAAGCCTGTAGCGTTTCAGTTTCTTTCAGTCTTGGCAGGAACGAAGTCTTTAGAAAACCATTGGCAACATTTCCACAGGTACTGACCTGCGTTTGTCTTTTTGAACTTCGCTCGCATCTTTGGGTTTTTGCATCCATTGGGCGAACTCGCTGAGCTGTTTGTACAACTGCCTTTGTCTTTTTTGTTCGGGTTGCTTGATTGTTCCCGATATGATATGTTTGTGCATAGTCCATTGTTTTAAATTTAGATTTAACCTTTAGTGCCCATTACGCTCTCAAATCGATATTCTACTGCATCATCCTTGATGACGGGTGCAGATACTTTGGCGGTTGTCAGAATGGGATACCTGTTGGCGTAAAAATTTAGTACTGCTTCCACGCTCCAGCGTGGTTCGGGATCGGTCAATATAATATCGTGTCCTTTATCTTTAAGTATAAACACCCTTTCCAATTGCGTTGCTAATAACATGATGATGAATTTTAAGTTATTACATTTAGTTTTCCTGTGCAGTTTCTGTTGGGTAATCGGCAGTTACTTGTTCCGATTTTGCGGGCTCAGGTTTTTCTTCCTCGATAGCTCCAAAAAGACTTGGCGCAGAAAACTTGTCGGATAGTTCTCTTTTGCGTTTTCGTATCTCGTCAGCCTTTTCAGGGAACTCTGTTATTTCGGGTACTTTTACCCACGCTTCACGGTGCTTTCCTTCTTTCTCAAGTTCATCCGCTTTTGCCATTGCGTCTTTGAACTTTTTGTCTTTGGCTTCCTGTTCTTTCTTCTGCCTGTCGGCTTTATCTTTTTCCATTGCCGACTGTTTTTTGGTTTCTTCCAACTGCTTCATAAAGCTTTCCATATCGACCATTAAGCCCGAAGCGGTTTGAATGGGTGTGGTTATCTTTTCGAAAAAACCGTTGTCAAGTTCTTCGGCTGTTCCCCGAAGATTAAGGGGCGGTATGATGTTCTTTGCGTTATCTCCGCATTGTTCGTTTTGGAGCATAACCGATACGATTAGGTTGTTTTCTGCTCCTTTTGCTATGGTGAGTTGCAAATCACCTGTAATCTGCAACTGTGCTACCTGATGGAAAAAATTTGCGTTCATCGTTCTAAAATTTTAATTGTCGTGTAATTGTTTTTTAGTGGCTCTGAGTTTCTCGTGCATATCTGCCCAATAGGTTTTCTGCCTTTTATCGAACTCGGAGAAACTTTTGTCCTTGTGGCGATATTCCTTATAGTGTCCTGCCATTTTAATGGCTTTTTTAAGGTTGCTCACCTCAATAGGGCAACCATTCAAATCTGTTATCTTCATCATTTTATCTGTTCAGTTTTCAGCGTTATAAACTCCGTTCTCATAATAGCCTGTAAGCTGTTCCCAATTCCTTAAAAGGCTATTGGTATCTATATAGAAATATTCGGTTCTATTGCAGTAAATGATATATATAGCTTCGTCTTTGTATTTCGTTTCAAGGCTTTGTGATTTAGCCATATTTTTAGCTTCGTCTATTGATTTTGCTTTCATATCAGTTATTTTATAGTAGACTACCACCGATTAAGGCGGTAGCCTTTGTTTATCTAATTAAAATTTAGGATTTCTGCACCATCTAAGGCAAAGCCTGTACACAAGTCAAATGCTTTTTGTGATTTGAGTTGAGCAGTACCGCCTAAAACAATGCTCTGCAACTTGGCTTCATCGTCTTTGTAATTGCGGACATTCTGATAGTAGCCCGTAACAGCGTTATATGCGCCGAATAATGTGCCTTTAGTCGTATCCATCTGCTGTGTGTCGCTTGTCATAGCATACGCAAAGGCATCGTCTACCATATTTCTGAACAGCGTGGAAACTTCATCCTCTGCACCTTTTTTTAGTAAATCGAAAGTTTCTTTATTTGGACAAAGTGCCAATTGGATTACCTTTCTCACTTCCTTGTCTGTTACCTTTACTTTCGCCCATTCATTGAAAATATTCTCTAACTGGATGCTCAGGGTGTTCGCCAATCCCATAATTTTGTGGGCGTTCTCAATACGCTGTTTTGCTCCCGATGTGTGTTTGATACGCACTACATTTGTCATACTTCGCAACGAAGCATTAAGGGTGTTTTGGCATACGATACGAATAGGCGTAAAAGCGGCTGTGATACTTCCGCTACCATCGTGCGAAGTGGTCAGGAAAATGTATTTTTCGGTTACATCATCACCATTGCCTACACGGATATAGTCAGGTAGTTTGGCTGTGATAAATATGCGTTCCCCATTCCCCAGCGCTCCCGCGGTTTCATATAGTATTCCCTCTCCACCGCCTACAATCGCATCAAAAAAGTTAAATGCTTCACGGTTCTGCACGATATGATAGTCTTTGCCTACCACCCCCAATATTGCATTGTTATCGGTGCGGATATTAGCAAAGTAGTTAGGAACTTCCAATTCGTTACTGCCAATCTCGATACTGTCGGCAGTTTGAATGATACCCGTACCTTTGCTAAATAGCGGACTTTTAACGACTTCGTAATCTAACCCTGCAAATTTTATAGCTTCCTCGCTTGTTGGGTATTGCTCTACAATTTGCCCTAGTCCGTGCCACGCTTTTTCCTTTACGCTAAAGAATGAATAACGTCCTGTTTCGCTGTTAAAATTGATATTATGTGCCATGATTTTTAAATTTTAAATTGTTTGAATTATTTAGGTGCTCGTTGTTAAAATGGCAGGTCGTCCTTTGTATCGTCATTGTTGTTTCCTGTGGGAGCCTGTAGCGCTTCGGCTTTTTTACCGCCCCCGTGCAGTTTGATTTGCGAGGTGTTGAAGTTCAGTCCTGCGTGCGCCTGTCCGTCACTGCCTGTCCACGCTCTTGCGCTCACTTTCCCTGTCAGTTCTACCACCGTACCTTTAGTGAGTATCTGCGCTACTTTTGGACTAAGCCAATAGGCGCAGTCGAAATACGTTGTCTGCTCTATTCGTTCGCCCGCCTTGTTCTTGTAGCTGTCGTTGATGGCTACCGAAAAGTTTACTACTGTTTTGCTGTTCGACACGTTGCGTACCTGCGCATCCGCTGTCACTCTTCCTGTGATGTTCATAATTCCTGCGATTTTTAGTGATTAATTTTTTTTTGAAATTTTATTCGGCAATGAGAGGAGGTGCTGTTTTGTTTCATCAAATCCATTTTTAATATTTTACTTTTCATTGCTGACATTTTTTTTATTCGTCTAAAGAGCCGGAGTATGCTATGTTTCGTTTCGGGAGCATAAAAAGGTTAGTGTTTAGCAATAGCAAGGCTTTGCCAAAAAATACAACCCGGATGGGTGGAGATTTTTTGGAAAACCTGAAGGGCCTGGGCTTGCTATTGCGTTAAGGACACGGAAATACCTTTGCTGCTGAAATGAGACAAAAGCATACTGGTTATTGAATATAAAAATGAAGGGGAAGTAATGAAAGACAAGAAATGAATGTAAGATCAGAACAACTGCCTCTATGCGGAAGTTTTTAAAAATGAAATCTTTTTTGATGAAATTGGCGGTTTGGTTCTAACTCCAAAAAAAAGTTAGGAAACGTCTTGAAGCTGATCGGGTAAGACCATTTGTGATTTTGGTGTTACTCAAAAAGAACTCCCATCGCAAGGTGAGAGTTAAAGGCGTTCAAATATATTTTTTCAAATTGAATACTATAATGCGGTTTTACTTTCCATTCTCAATAAGAATAATTTTAAAATACAAACACACAGTTAGCATCCATGTGGCTATAAATCAGCACAATAAATTTGGTTAATTAAAATTTTATTTTTAATATTGCATATGCTTGTTGGCAAGCTTGCTCGTTCGTGCAAAGATTTCATCAGCCAATAGTTTAATAATGCTAACCTACCTGCTTATTATCCAAATAAAGATTACGAACGCAAATATTCGGGATAATTAAGTCGGTACTAAAGGAATGTATTATGAAAACTATTGAGTACTTCAAACTCCAGGCAAAAAATCTGCACAAAGATTTTAAAACACAAAAACCTTATTTTGATTCTTCGTTAGGCGACAACCTCTTTGAGTATTCGCCAAAATTTTTCGATGTTGACGCGCTGGTCACTGACTTCGACATCGATGAAAACCATTTCACACTAATGAACGCCCAGCATATCATTGCGAAATTGGTGGGATTTGAAAAATGGACAGAAATGCTTAAGGCTTCTCCGCCGGCATTGGAATTAGCCAAACTGCTTTTAGACAATATGCACAAAATCAGGACTGAAGATTGGGGATATTACATCCTGGATGTTGAAAACCAAAACAGTATAACATTAGATGACGAGGACAAACTCGAAATTTTCAAAGCAGTTTTTGCTGATGTAGATGGCCACCAAAGTGATGGCTACGACTACCGTCTGGCTAAAAGAGAGAAACCATCAATTGAAAATCAAAAAATTAAACAAATGGAAAAGAAATCTACAGTTAAAATTACCACCCTGCCATTGGCCGGAAAAGATCTTAAGGAATTCATTGAGGTGGCAAACAAGAAATTCGAGGATACGCTGCAAAGTATCGAGCATGAACATCCTGAACTAGTTCGTAAATTATGGAACCCTGAACAATATATTGAAGAAGTTATAAAGCCAGATATGTTACCCATCGATCGGGACTACGCACTTTCGTTGGTTGAGGCTTTCTTAATCCATAAAGTTATTGAATTAGCCACCGAAGTTGATGAGGAGGGCTTAATCGTTAATTAATTTCACACAAAAGGCTCTAATCTTGCAGCAAATGGTTAGAGTTTTGTACTATAAGGGCACAATGAATGTTGAAAGGAGGCTTTGCCTCTTTTTTCATAAAAACATATTCAAGATTGCCTATTTATCAAGAAATTAAACGTGTTCAATTTCAAGAATTAAATCAAAATCATTTCTATTTCAAGTTGTTGGCATAAAAGTCAAGGCGAGGAACTTAGATCAAGTCGGTGTTGAAAGCCATAGAAAGAATGGAAAGGAAAAATTATTATAATTCGAAAAACAAATGGGGAAAATAGGACGAAATGACTTTTGCCATTGCGGAAGTGGAATAAAATATAAGTACTGTCATTTAAACAAAAAATCAGATCTCGGTCAACCAACGAAGGAAACAAAACAAATGGATTTCGCTGAACTTGTGCAAAAAAAAAATCCACTACAAATTTTAGGACTACTCGCTGTATTGCAACTAGAGCCCGAAAATCATGGTAAAAATTACAGGTTTGAGCAGATGGCAAGGGAAATCCTTCTTCAAGTAAAAGAAAATGACACTAGACCTATCGCCACTTGGGGTGCTTTGCAAGTAGCAATAGCAAATTATACAGAAGGAATAGCAAATGAAAATGCTCCAAATTGCGCTTTTACTGAAAATGCAGTCTTTGAAGAAGGAAACTATACTGTCTATCCTGGAATACATGATGGCTACACCAGAATTCTGAATGAGCTCACAGAGTGCATTTTTCTTCAGAGGAACGAACTAGATAAAGAATTTATCAAGGAAATCAGGGATGCGGTGGGCCTACTATTACTAATGAGCCAAAACGTAGCTAATGATGCTGGGCATATTCCTTATCAATACGAAAAAAGTGCACAAAAAAACATCAAATTACCTCAGCATGATAAAGCTTCTGAACTAATTCAAGCCATGTATTTTTCTAAAGAATATATATCTAAAATTTGTGAGCTTCATCAATATGATATAAAAACCATCGACGCCTTTATTTTAGTTCCGCGAAGTTCCGAACTTAATGATGACAATCCTGACAATAATGTTGTGAATATTAAACCTCTGATTGAGGTAGATGATTCTATTCTTTTGTATATGCCAACAGCGATTGTGCACACACTTGTTCAATTCATATTTGCAACTGCGAAAAAACATGATTGTTATGAAGAACTATTAAACTTGTTATATGCACGTCAATTTAACATCACCTGCAGAGCTTTATCAGTGAAGGGCTGGCTAGCAACGGATATTACTTTACAAGAAACAAATCTTGCTATTAGGGAGGCTGTATTTCAATTTGACAATCAAAAACTGGCATATGTCTGTTACATTGAACGTTCTGAGGCGTACAATTTAAGTTCTATTGACCAAAGATCTAAAGAGGTAGTTGCGTATTTAAAATCACTTAATACTAACCAGAACTTTGATATCTTTTGCCTTTATGTTACGGCTGAAACTTCAGAAGAATTCAGTTTCTTATCAGGTCAATCTCAATCTGACTATCAATCGCTAGCAACTCGCTATAGCGAACTTAATACCATCTTAACTGATAAAGATACCAATGTATTATCATTGTGGAAGTTTGCCAAATGCTACAATTGGACCAGCCAGCAATTGGAAATCTTTACGCTGGGTGGAATTTTGGATATCTATGCAGTATATAAAGCGAATAATAATAGTTTACTGGATTCTGATAAAATAAATCCTTTTAGAGGAATGCTGACTATTGTGAACGGAGGGGCTGCCGACTTTGCAATGGATGTGGAGAAACAGCAGAATGTGCATGCAGTTCCTATATTTGTTAACGGTCAATTTGGTTATGCAAAAGTATCCAGATACCGAGACTATGTGCCAATTTACATAGAAAGGGAAATAAGTAAAAATTTCCGTATAGTTATAGAAGGCTATAAAATGCCAATATGGATTACCAATACCCAAACCAGGGCATATGAAGAAAGCTGGGCGACTGATACTTGCGAAGCTGTGGCTTTTTGGTTGTATAAAATGCATAATCTGCTTGATCCGTATTTATCCGATCTCAATCTTGTGCAGTTTGAAATTGAAATTGTGGCAGACAGTAGAATAGCAAGCGGTCAAGATTTCGAAATCAAACTTGTAAGCAGTGAAAGCATAAAACTTACTCATGAGATCGTACATCCGGTTTTAAAAATTGGAATACCATTTGAATTCATGTATAGCCTTACATTGCCAGATAATACCTCTGATAGAATTTTAATGCGCTCGGTTTTACATGGCATGGTTCTTTATATACAAGCTGCAGGTAAAAGTACACGCCTTAGCCCAGAAATAATTGAGCAAATCATTGAAGAAACTCTGAGACCTTCGCAGGCAAAAATGCTACTGTTCAGTGATGTGTCGCAAAATGTTAGAATGGATGACAGACGACTTCCAAGACTTCGTTATCTAGACGATGCAGATATTTCTCATATATTAGATAACCTAAAGGGTTATCTTCCTGAAGGATATGAGATTCCTGAAACTATATCAGATATTGCGTCAAAAATAAAGCTTTGTGACGATATAGTTACCGGTCTGATTGCCCAAATAACTTCAAAGCTGGCAGTATTTGATGGAAAGGCCTTGCTCAGATGGCTCATACCCTTTAACGAAAGATGTGTCCAGATAAAAGAATTCCGGGAAATTTTGCTCCCTGCCAAAATTGCTTGCTTCAGCGATGAGGAAAATGAAGGAAAAAGGTTGAGAAGCAAAGGAAAAAATCTAGTAACAACAGCTCATTCAATCAGGACACTCATAGAATTTGTGGCATTAAAAATTCCACATGGTAATAAATGGGCCAACCTGGACGACACTGATGAATTATTGGCGCTGGCAAATCAGATTACGCAATGGGGATCGCTTAGTGAAGCAATACGCACTAAGATCGACAATCCGAAAATGGGTTTATTACCTTCTGGGCGCATCGGTTCAGAAAAAACAATGGAACGAGAAGCCTTTACTCCTTATGCAATTGCAAAGAATGAAAGTGAGATATTCCGGTTTATTGAAGATTTCGATACAAACTATGTAAATGAAAGAAAGTCTGGACCTGCAATCGAAACTGAAGATTCGAAGGCGCTAGATCTTGCGTTTAGCATGGAATTTGGAATTTCGCTTACCAGCCTATCAAAAATTATTGGTGCATTGGTAAAGGAAGGCTTTTCTAAAGGCGATCCTTGCATAATTCTGGAAGAACGACAATGCATTGAAATATTAGAAAAAATTGATAATATAACCGCTGGCGAAATTACCACCGCTCTTGTCCTTCTTTCTTTATTAGAAAGAGACAATATAGGTACTCCTCCAGTAGGATATACCGGACAGGATATTTTTCCATGGAGATACAACCGTTCTATTTCTTATTTACGAAGACCCTTGGTCAAAGTAAGGGAAGAAAATTTAATCTTTTATTATTATGGCTACCGCCATCTTGCACAGTTTGCAGATAATTTGCTTTACTTGCTATATACTAGCAAGCTTCCAAATCCGAAAACTCCATTAATGAAATCATGGCTGGCTGGCATTTCAGGAGAAAAAGGAAGTCCCTTCAGAAAGCAGGTCAAGGAATGGTTTGAAAAAGAGACCACATTTGAGGTGGTTTCCTATGAGATTAAAATGGACAAAGATGTTTCTGATCTTCATCTTAAAACTGATAAACCCTATGGAGATATAGATCTTCTGGTAATTGACCATACAAAAAAAGTCGTATATCCTATAGAATGCAAGAATATAACAGGAGGAAGAAATGTTCATGAAATGAAAGTTGAAATGGACGATTATCTTGGAAGGGATGGCAATGACAAAAAAGCCAAGATGAGAAAGCATAATGATCGCCACAAATGGCTACTGCAAAATAAATCTTCATTGGTGAAGTTTGTGCCAGATATAGATAGCTATGATATTAAATCTTTAATACTGACTGCAGACGAAATACCTCTTTCATACATATCAAAGAATAGCCTGCCATTGCCTGTAAAATCATTTGTCTTTCTTAGAAAAAAAGGAATAACCTATTTAGAGGAATAGCACCATAATTTCATCAGAAACAGGAATCGCAAAAACAAGCCCAAATTACCATGATGAATTTTAATTTTCCAAACGTTGCCGAAGTGTTTAAAACCATTTCGCTGAAAATGCTAAGTATAGATAGGCCCTTCTGGATTAGAAAGATAAAAACAATAATTTTTCTTTTAAAAATTTGTAAATCCTATTTTTGTTCACTATTTTTGACTGTTCATTCCTGCTGAACATTTAATTTTATTGAACAAAAAATGTATAGAGACAATGATTTTGTTTATGAAGCTATTGCTTCTTTAGAGGAAACAATAGGAGTTCCTATTGTTATTGATAGCATCCGAAAAATATATGATGTTGTGATTCAAATTAACAACGAGACTTTTTATTGTGTTGCAAAAAAAAATGCAAAAAATGCAAATTACGGCATCATTATGTCTGGTTTAAAGGACATCAATTATACAAGAAACAATATCGTCATTGCGGACTATCTGACTAAAAACACAGCAGATGAGCTTAAAAACAATGGCATCAATTACCTAGATGCATCAGGAAATGCATTTATCAAAACTAAAAATTTGTATATATATGTCGAAGGAAGAAAAGCAAAAATTAATAAAAAAACGAATCAAACTCGTGCTTTTCAAGAAGCAGGTCTAAAATTACTACTATTACTTATTTCTAATCCTGAAACATTGCAATTTTCATATCGCGAATTAGCAGAAAAAACAGGAATTGCGTTGGGATCTGTAAGTAATATCTTCAAAGAACTAGAAGAAAGCCACTATCTATTAAAGACAAAGAACAAAAGAGTACTGAAAAATCAGGTTGAAATTATTGAACGCTGGGTAATTGCCTATAACGAACTATTAAAACCGCGAAATTTCAGAAAGAAAATGCGAGCTATCGGAAATGATTTCAGTATAAAAAATATTATAAATAATAGTTATATAAAACTATATTTAGGAGGAGAACCCGGAGGCGAGCTTTTAACTGGATATCTAAAATCAAAAGATTACATCATATACTCAGATGAAGAGATAAGTAAAGTTGCAAAAGAACTAAAACTTGTACCTGATGAGACAGGTAATATTGAAGTATATACTAAGTTCTGGACAAACAATTTCTATCTAAAAAATGAACACACTGCACCTCCACTGGTTGTATATGCAGATTTGCTAGGAACTGGAAACAATAGAAATATAGAAACTGCTAAAATTATTTTAGAGAATGGATTATAAAATATCGAGTGAAAAACTGGAACATCCCTTGTTAAAAAAACTGCTGGACGAGCTGATTCCCCTATTTGAAAAATTAGATGTGAAGTTTTTTGTGATTGGAGCAACTGCCAGAGATATTATCATGGAACTTCATGGCGAAAAGTCTGGCAGAAGAACTAAAGATATAGATATTGCAATAGCCATAGACAAATGGGACGAATTTTCAATTATTGAAAATGAGATCACACAACTACCTAATTTTACGAAAGACGCCAAGCAACAACAAAGGTTTTTATATTTAAATGACTTTCAATTAGATATAGTTCCTTATGGGGGAATTACAAATGCAGAAGATAAAATCTTTTGGCCACCTGATCAATCTTTTGCAATGACAGTGCTAGGTTTTATAGAAGCTGAAAAAGATTTGGTTAAAGTTAAGATAGATGACACACTGGAAATTGATATCGTTTCATTGGCAGGAATTTTCATTTTAAAATTAGCTGCATGGAAAGACCGACATCATAAAGGGAATAAAGATGCTGATGATATGGGGTTTATTCTTTTAAACTACCTCAATATTCACGAAGAAAGAGCAGTAATGAATTATTACGAAGATGTATACGAAATAGAAAATTTTACTATTACAAAGGCTGGCGCAGCTCTTTTAGGGATTGACATAAATGTATTATTATCTGATAATGCAGTCAGCAAAACAAAATTGAAAGCTATCATTGAAAACGAAATAAATGAAAGAGAAAACAGCATTTTATTCAACCAAATACTAGAAACAAATTACATCAAATTTGATGATATACTGGATTGCTTTCAAATCCTCAACCAAAAAATAAATTAATGGGAACTAATAATACAAAAGAGCAAATATTAGAAGATAATCAAGTAATGTGCATTCTTACGGAGAAACCTAGAAAAGCAACATCGCAAGAAAACAACCTGCAGTCTATTATCCGTATGCTCAACGAAGAGTATGTCTTTGATCTGACCGATATGGAACGTGATTTTAATATTATTTATATTGATCCAGACACTGGGAAAAATAAAAAACAAAAAATTGAACTCGTCATTTTTGAAAAAGGTAAATCACACGAACAAGATCACATTGTTCGAATTGCGATTGTCCAGGACGAAAAGATAAAAGAGAATGACAAGAAAAAAGGTGTAACCATTACACTAGAAAATGCACTTGCTGCGTCTGACAATTGTGAATTTGGCTTATGGACAAACGGGACAGATATTAAGTATTTGCAAAAAGAAGATGACCAAATTGGTTTTGATTTTACCTTTGCAGATTTATCAGATTTTCCAGGTTTTGGAGAGACTTTAGATGATTTAAACCGGGGAGATCGTTCTCACAGCCGTAAGCCTGCAAATGATTCGTTAATTAAAGTTTTTAAGCGTTCACACGATTATATCTATGGAAATGAAGGACGTAAAAAAGATGCATTCTGGCAGCTTCTCTATCTAATTTTTTGCAAATTGTATGATGAGAAAAGACGTTTCATGGATATGCCGGATGGCATATCTTATCGACGAAAGTTCTGGGTAGGAGTAAAAGAACAGAATAGTGAGGATGGCAGAAAAGCCGTAGCAAAAAGAATTAAAGATATCTTCGAGGATTTAAAAAAAGAAGGTACTTTTTCTGATGTTTTTGATGGTTATGAATCTATAGAGCTTACAGATAAAGGAATCTCTTTTATTGCAGGAGAATTAGCAAAGTATTCCTTTCTTGATGCGACTGTTGATGTTAAAGGACTTGCTTATGAAACTATTGTGAGTAATACCTTGAAACAAGAAGCCGGTCAGTTTTTTACACCTCGAAATATTATCAAGGCGATGGTGGAAATGATGAATCCAACTGAAAGTACACGAGTACTGGATCCTGCTTGCGGTTCTGGCGGTTTTTTGGTAATGGTATTGGATCATGTTCGTAAACAAATAGCGGAAAAACTATATCCGGAAATCAAAGATGAAGTATTGCTTAGTGCAAAATACAATACATATGAAGTCAATGAACGTGTTCGTGAATATGCCGAAAATAGCATATTTGGCTTTGATTTCGATCCTGACCTGAAGAAAGCTGCCCGAATGAATATGGTAATGGCGGGTGATGGACACGCCAACATATTTCATGTCAATTCTTTAGCTTATCCAAACTGGGAACATCCTTCTGAAATTGAAAAAATTGAAAAAGCAATCAATCGAAGTTTGAAATCAATGGCTGATGATGCTGGCCCTTACGGTGACAGCGCAAGAGGAAAATTTGATATAATATTTACCAATCCTCCTTTTGGCGCAAAAGTAAAAGTTGATGAAGATATAGCGGTACATTTTGAGCTATCTAAGTACTCAAATGCTCCAGAAATACTGTTCATTGAGGCGTGCTACAATTTCTTAAAAGAAGACGGTAAAATGGCAATTGTTCTACCTGATGGAATATTAGGTAATCCGAATACGTTGCCAGTTAGAGAATGGATATTGGATAAATTTAAAATATTAGCTTCGGTAGATTTAGCTGTAGAAGCTTTCCTGCCACAAGTTGGTGTACAAGCATCATTATTATTTCTTCAAAAGAAATCTCCAAACCAGCGAAATATTGCGCACGGTGGAGAAGAAGATTATGATGTATTTATGGCAATAGCTGAAAAATTAGGTAAAGACCGAAGGGGAAATCCTATCTATCTGCGAGATGAAGATGGCGCTGAAATTCTCTTTCCAGTGGAGAATAAATATGTAGCCTACAGGCCGGAAGATGGCAGACCAATTGTAAGAACAAGAATTGAAAAGCAACGTATGTTAGATGATGATTTACCAAAAATTTCAAAGGCATACTTAGAATTTTTAAAATAGTAAAAATGGAAATCACTCAGGTAAAATCTAAAACAATTATACGTAGTTCTCATATTCTTAAACCGAGCTATCATATGAATTATGGTAAGAAAAGAATAGAAACTGCAATTTATAATAAATTTCCTTTCAGCACTTTGGGAGAAGTCTGTACTTCTGTTTTTACGGGAGGTATATTTAAAAGAGTTTTTGTCGATGACTCTAAATTTGGAGATCCTTATATCTCTGCACAACATATGATGAATACAAATCCTCTTGATGTTGCAAAAATAATATCAAAAAAATATACGCCGAAACAAGATGAAATGAGCCTGAAGGAAAATCAAATTCTGGTTAGTTGTGCTGGTACAATAGGTAATGTAAGACTAATAAGTAAGGACTTAGAAGGAATAATAGGTTCTCAGGATATTATTCGTGTAAATCCAAACAACTCAAAGATACCTTATGGATATCTGTACGCCTATTTAGCCTCGAAAACGGCTTATAATTATATGCAATCATATATTTACGGCTCAGTTGTTCCACGAATTGAACCCAAAACATTATCAAAGTTACCAATTCCGTTATTATCACAACAAAAGCAGAGTCAGATTCATCAATTTATTGTTGAGGGGTCGAAGTTCAGACAAGAAGCAAATGAATTAATGAACATTGCACAAATGAAATTTAATGATTTATTTGAAGCAAAACACTGTAATATAATCAGCTTTAAACAAAATTCTAAAAATCTAAAGATGTTTCAACATCGGCTTGATGCATCATATAACATTTATAAGCAAGAACTTGACGCAATAATCCGAGAAAGTGGTATTCCTTACAAAAATTTAGGCGAACACATAAACAAAATTTTTATTCCTAATAGAGGAAAAAGAGTATATGTTAAAGAAGGACTTCAATACTTGTCTACTTCTGACTTATCCTCTTTTAATCCAACAGGGATAGATAAGTATCTTTCTCTAAAGATGGCGGGCGTAGATACTTTAAGGGTTAAAAAAAATTGGGTTTTGATTGCCCGCTCAGGCCAAGAAATTTTGGGGTCAACATATCTAATTGGCGAGCAACTTAATAATATTGGTGTCAACGAACATGCTTTAAGAGTATTAGTTAACGAAAATATAGCTCCTTATATTTACGCTTTTCTATCTTCAAGATTTGGCAGAAAATACTTAAGAGCTGGAATTTTTGGCTCAGCGATATTAACTATTAATGAAGATTATGTCAAAACACTTTTATTGCCAGAACTTGATGATGAAAATAAAGAATTAATCACTGATCTTGTTATTAAATCTTCTATATTATTTGATCAAGCCATAATTAAAGAAAACCAAGCCATTGAATTAATAGAAAAAGAAATTGACCTATGGCAAGTATCATAAAGCCGCCTTATTTTGAATCGGTTGTTAATGCCGGTGAAAAAAGATTGTTGGATTATCTGGAGATACATCTTCCAGAAAATTATTATTTAATCCCTAATGTAGAGATTGCATCTACCAATCCTAAAAACAAACGCACCCAATACTGGGAGTATGATTTAATTGTGGTAGCTCCGCACGGTATTTATAATATCGAAAACAAGGATTGGAAAGGACGAATTGAAGGCGATGATCATTACTGGTATCTGAATGATCGACAAATGCCTAATCCGCTTAAAACAGGGCGCCAAAAAACAGCGATTCTTGCATCCAAGCTTAAGGAGGCTAATTTTGATTGGGGAAAAGCTTGGATTCAAAATATGCTTACACTTTCTTTTAATAATACCTATCCGCCTCTTATTTCACATGAAGCCCAAAAGCTTACTTTCGGATTAAGTAAAAAACTAATAGATTTTATTATTGATCCTTACAGCATTGGTAAGTTAGATAATGATATAAATAGTTTCCAACAGGCCATAGTTCAGTTTTTAATTGGTCAGCAATCCCAAAAATCTCCTGAACAGAAAAAGGAAATTGAGGGTTATCAAGTTTTAGAAATCATTCAACAGGAGCCTAATTTTACAGAATATTTGGTAAAACCAAAAGGTGTTACGTCAGTACGACGCAGAATTAAAGAATATGCTTTACAAGTAAGCGGACTTTCAATAGAAGAACTTAAAAAACGTGAAGACAAAATTAAAAACCAATATCACGCACTTAACAAGTTAAAAGCGAAACCTTTTATATTAAACGTGGAATTCCGAATAGATGAGGTAAATCACCTCTTCTACGAAATTTCTGATTTCTTAGAAGAGAATTCGTTACGTTCAGAGGCTCGGGTTAAAACTTTTACTTTCAAGGAGAAAATTGATATTATCAATAATGTAATAGTGGCTTTAAAAGAGGCTCATAAAGAAAGTATCTTCCATCGTGATATCAATCCTGATAACATCTATTTGAGCAGCGGGTATGCTTATCTAGGTAATTTTGGTAAATCATATTTTATTGACCACAGTGAAGAAGGATACACTGTGATGCCAACAATAAATCAAAATAATGCAACAGCATATCATCCTTTGGAACTGACTGTGAACGATGCAAGTGCTGCCTCTGATATATATTCTTTAGGAGTTTTAGTTTACTGGTTATTCACTGATAAAGAACCTTTTAATACACCTTACGATTTAGACAGAATGGGTGGAAAACTGAAATCCACTTTATTACCGACATACATCAACTCTAATTTGCCTAAATGGATTGACGATGTATGTATTCAAACAATTATTACTGATGATCAAAAACGTATAGAAAGCGTAGAAACTTTGCAAGATTTCATCTCAAATGCTATAGAAAGCAAATCCGTTGCTGATGCATCTCCAGCTATTGTTCCTGCTTTACACTCATATACATTTGAAGAAATCAAAGAAGGTGATTCTATTGGAACATATTCCATTCATAAAATACTAGGTAAAGGAGGCTATTCCAAAGTATTTAAAGTAAAGCATCGCATTCAAGGTATTTATTACGCCTTAAAACTATTCAATGAGAGTGTCAACTTTAGTTCTGTAAAGGATGAATACAATGCGTTAATCAAATTAGATCATCCAAACATAGTAAAATTCAAATGGAATGATGAGGCTGCATCTGGCCAGTTTTTTACCGTAATGGAATACCTGGATGGTGAGAATCTAAGCATTTATACACTGACAGATGCTAAACTTCCTGTTCATAGAGTATTTCAAGTAGGCAAAGAGATCCTCTCTGCATTGGTAGAGATGCAGTCTAAAGAAAAACCAGTTTTACATAGAGATATTAAACCCCAAAACATTATTTGGGACAAAGGTGAACGTTTCGTGTTAATCGATTTTAATGTGGCATCTTCAAATGAAGCAAACAAAGATTTTGTTGGTACCAATCCATATTTAGCGCCGGATCTGATAGCAGACAATTATAAAATTAATTGGAATTTATCGGCCGACACTTTTGCAATGGGAGTAACTTTGTATGAGTTAATTTGCAAACAATATCCATGGCATCCTTCAAAAAGACCGATGAGCAGCAGACAGCCGAATAATCCTAAAAAAATAGAACCTAGAATATCAGAAGAGTTTAGTTCTTTTTTATTAAAATCGATTGCTGCAGATACTTCACAACGTTTTCAAAATGCTAAGGAAATGTTTGAGGCGTTGGTTAACCTCGAAGATAAAATCTTAGAAAAGTCATCGTTTGAAATTAAAACACCTGTATTAGAATACAATACTGCTGATTTTAATATTATTCAGTATATCAATTCCCTTTACAGCCAGTCTAGATATGGTAATTTTGGAACAAGAGTAAATAATAATGCTCATCAGCTAGATGCGTTAACTTATACCCCTACTAAACTAGACAAAAGTCTTCTTCCTGCCATTGTTGACGGACAGTATAAACTACTAATTATTACCGGAAATGCAGGAGATGGCAAAACAGCTTTTATAAAGAAAATTGAACAGCATTCCTCGGTTAAGGAAGTTGAACATTTTACGCATAATAACGGAGCAAGATTTAAAATAAATAATATTTCTTACGAGAGTAATTATGATGGTTCGCAGGATGAAGAAAACAATATAAATAACGATGTATTAGAAAGTTTTTTTCAACCCTTTGAGTATACAGATAATTATGCAGAAGTACCAGAAGGCCGCATCATTGCTATAAACGAAGGCCGGTTAGTTGAGTTTTTAACAACTTCAAGCAAGCACCATCAATTAGCCATCTTAATTGAAGATTATTTTTATAAGGAAGGACATACGGAGCTGCCTGAAGGTATTATGGTTGTTAATTTGAATCTTCGTTCAGTGGCTGTTGATGATTCAGGGGATGGCAGCTTGTTTAAGAATCAGGTAAAATCTTTGACCCATAAATCTCTTTGGGCAAAATGTGAAGGCTGTGAGTTGGCTAAAAACTGCTTTATAAAGTACAATGTTGATACCTTAAATGATACAGCAGCCGGTGAATCTGTAATTAACCGGCTGGAATGGCTGATAAGAACTGTTAGTTTAAAACGTGAATTGCATATTACTATACGTGATATTCGTTCGTTAATTTCTTTCATGCTCACACGTGATATTTCTTGTGATGAATTACCACAAATAGAGTTGTTAAAAGATTCAAATCCTGAAAAATATTGGCAGTATTATTACTTCAATATAACTAATCCTAATCTTGATGACAGTGGCAATAGAGACCGGTTGATAAAACTGCTAAGAGAAACAGATATAGGAGAAGTTACTATTCCGCATTGGGACAGAGAATTATATTTCAGCAGACATAATCCGAAAGATTATCTTCAATTTTCCGAAAGGGAACACAATTTACTTGATAGTTTTAATGATTATAAATCATTTATTCCGGCACATGAGCAAACTCCTGAGCTGATTCAAAATACACGAGAGAAACATAAGGCATATGTTCGACATCATTATTTTGAGGGAAAGGCAGCATGGTTCGATGAAAACGATTCTATTGAAGAGAATTTAAATAAACCATCAGAGAAGGACCTAAAACCCTCTTATTTATTACGTTTACCCTATAAATCAATTTTTGATTTTGTATCTATTTTATCGCAATCAACCATCGATGAAACAACAAAACAAGTGATTTCACGTGCCGTTTCTTTAAATGAAGGTTGTGATAATGAATCGTTAGACAAAGAGAACCTAATTCTTGCATCGACTGATGTGAAGGATATGCGTGGTAAATCCTTTAAAATGTTTCCTTTAGAAGATTTTGAGTTGATAGTAAAACGGACTGATCATTTAATCAAATATCTAGAATATGAGCCAGACAGCTTAATTTTTAGACATAAAACAATTAAGCATATCGAGTTAACTATTTCATTGGATTTATATGAAATGCTTTACTTTATAAAGAAAGGTTTTAGTCCGTCACTTAATGACTTGAGAGGCAAATTTATTGAATTGATCGTGTTTAAAAATTTATTAGAGAACCTCAACTATAATGAGATTGTGGTGACACCAGACAATCGCCTCTTTTATTCCATCAAAAAAAATAACAACAAAATCGCTATTAAAAAATTAACTTATTAGCTATGGCAATCAAACTAAACAAACAGGAAAGCACTTTCAGAAATGAACTCCTTTTTACGGCTGATGCCAAGACAATTAGGATTGATAATACACTGGTTAACCTTTTTATGCTGTTAAAGCATGAGGGGATTCGTCCCAAACAAAGAACACGTAGAGGAGATAACGTGTTTATTGAAATAGAAAAGCTTAAAAGTATCTTTCAGAAATTGGAAGAAAATAATGAATTGGAAGGTTTTAATGAAAACCCCGATGCGGTAGAACTTTGGTTACGCACAAACCTTGTTAATATGGTAAATCGTGGTAATTCTGAGAAAGAAAAAATATCATCTTTAAGACCTATACATCTTGAGAGTTATAGAGTAAGAAATGTTCCAAATACAAGAGATTATTTTACTGCCGACCAAATTTATCTAATGTTGGGACAGAATCCGGTTGTTAAAGAGGACCTTCGAAACTTTTTAGCTGAAGGATGGGATAAAACAACAAACAATTTACTGAATTCAAAGGAATTAGATGTAGATAGTTTGGGGATATTATATCTAATAAAAAATGTCAGTCCCGGCTTTTTAGAGAGTAATACGACTCTTAATAAGATAAAACCTCTTTTAACCGAACAAGCAGAATTATTTTGTGATGACGTCCGAAGATTACTGGTGTACAAATCTAAAATTCCCCGAAATGTTCTAATCGATTACCTGAAAACGATCACCTCATTTCATCTTTCCTTATACATACACAAAGTGATTTATCTACTGCCAAAAATGATCGAGGCTGGAACTAAGGAAATTGTTGATGATTGGAGCGTTGTGTTAGATACCACAGATAATTTTGAAAGTAAGATTTCTTCGATTGCAATAGCCGATGCGGAAAAGACATACAATTCTTTATATAAATATATTAAAGCTACTTTTAAAATCAATAGTGTTATTCAGAAATTGAAACTTGATGAATCAAATTCCGACAGTATTGAAAAAGCAATGGATATTCTCAAGAACGAGATAAATAAATATGAAATAAAATTTGAAACTTATTGGGATATCGTTTACCAAGAACAGGATCAGGAATATAAAGACCTATTAAGTGAAATGGTAAAATATGAAACAAATTATTTTGATAGATATGTTGAATTGTTGCTAAAAGTGAGAGGAAAGTACCAGCATAAATCTCATATAGAATTGCTGGACAGTTTGTCACAAAAGAACAGCGAAAGAGGTTTTTTAGCTCAAGGAAGAAGTAAAAAACATCCCAGAAGATATGTCCTTGGAACCAGACTATTAGAAGCCCTAGTTCAAATTCAGGTGCTGCATCTGGAAGGAAATAAATTCATTACTCAGAACTTGTCGGTTGAAGAGCTAATGAATAATCTACGAAACCGATATGGATTAATTATAAATGGCCTGCATGAAGAACGTTTTCAGAGCATAGACCTGCACACACATCTTGCATTTAAAGAAAATGTAGAGGCCTTTAAAATGAAATTAAGGCAGATCGGTTTCTATAATGATTTAAGTGATGCCTATATCCTGCAAAAAGTTAGACCTCGTTACGAACTATCATAATTTAAAAATAATGAACGTAAAAAATTTAACACGTTATTATCAATATATAATCGAACTAATTGTAGAGACATATAAAGAAGAGTTCGAAACTTCAAAGCCTGGTCATTGTATGAAAATTACAGGATTGGGTACCGAGCAGCTATTATCTCTTTGGGAAGTTATAACAGAACATTTCAAAAATTTAAATACATTTATTGTTGACGAAGTTCAACAAGGAAAACATTATATATCAGCTACTAAACTTATTGAATTACGAAATCAGCAGAAAAAACCTTTACTGATACTTGTACCTTCTAATAGTAGAACTGCTGCAGAAGATTCATACGGAAATGCTACTTTCAAAGAAATTTCTTTAGAACGTATAGAACCTATTTTAGTCAAAAGTTTACAAGAAAAAATTCCGGCAGAGGTTTCTCCTTTTGTCCGCACCATAATCAGCTATATACAAAGCCTCAATCAAACAAGTTTATTAAGTTATCTTATAGCGCTGGAAGAAGACTCATTTACAAAAGAAAGTATTGGTAGAAATCTGCCCTATTTAGGCTTGTTGCCAGATTGTAGCTTAGTATATGATGAAAAATTGATTCGTTCTCGACTTAACTTGAATATGACAAGTTGTTCTATACTTGCTTCATTTAACAAACCTATCTACGATAGAGTAGATGAACTGCAAATAAAAAAAGATTCTCTGCAAAAAAAATTTATTCAGCTATTTAGGAATGAAGACGGTATTACATCACTAAATAAACTTGTAGAAATAGTTGGAGAGAAATATTCTGAATTATGGTTTGACAAATGGGATATTCCAAGTTTCAATTTTAAAGAAGTCAAATTAGAAATTATTGAAATTCGATCAACGGATTTTACTAATGATGAAGGTAAAAAAGTACTTTTATCAGATGGAGCATCAAACGCAAAAGTTACAATACGATTTAAAACAACACCTGAGCCAAAGGACATTGAAGAGTTAAAATATTTTAGAGTTGTTCTGATGGCTGTAGATGGATTTTCAGGACAGGAAATAATAACCCTCAGAAAGTTGAAAAACACAAACTCTAGACAATCCTATAGAGAAGCTAGGATCGAATTGAATGCAAACAATATCGAAGAGGGTGCGTATTTCTTTAAAGTTTTAGCTGAAGATGAACTCGGAAACATCTTAAATATAAATGACGATTTTGATGAAGATAATATTCAAAGGATATGGCAGCAAAATGAGTGCTCTTCAGAAAGTAAAAAGGATTTAAAATATAAATTAAAATGCGATTCTGAAGATTTTGATTATTTTATCGATATTAATTCTGAAAAGGAAGAAACAAAACGAAAAGATAAATTAAACAATGTTCTTCAGGCATTTTTTAAATATAATATTGACAATCTAAGACAAGAAATAGCTTTAGACAGTCCAGAACCAAGTGATTTGTCAAACACATGGCTAAACGATGATAAAATAAAATTATCATCTATTTTTCATATCAATTATTCTAATAAGCATAATTACCAAATAATTTTGTCCTCAAAACTTAGGATGATTGAAAATGAAATTCTCAACAATAGCAATCATTTTGGTTTCGTGAATGTGTTAATTAGTGATAACAATATAACATTAGGACTGCAAAACATCGAATACATAATGAGCAGCCTGACCGATATAGCACCAAAAAAGCTATTAGAATTACGAAAAACTGTTTTTGAGAAGATAAAAAACTCTAACAATTCTCAGAATGGAGTATTAGAAACTACTAACCTCTACAAAATAAAGGAGGATCTAAAAACATATTTAGAACACTATAATAACTGGTTAGTTAACCTTAACAAAAAGATTGAGAAATCCGACGTTTCAGAGGAAGAAAAAGAGAACATTAAGCTTCTCTACACAGAAGTTCAATTCCTTGATGCTGTAAAGATCAAAACAAAATTACCCACTGGAGGTTCTGTATCGGCTCTATTATTATCTCCGCTTCATCCGCTTAGGCTGGTATGGTTTATCAATCTTTTAGATCAATTTGAAGAATGGTTTAATAAAACACTTCAATACAACAGCCACATTCGCGAATGGCAGCAGCTGGAAAATTTATTTTTATCGGAATTGAACCCAAGTAGCAGCCCGCTGGTACTTGTTGATCCTAATCAGTTTATAAACTATGAGTATCTTGGGGAATTAAGTTTTGGTTGGGGAATTTATATAAATTCATCCACACCCACTCCAAATGATTCGCTTGTACCTATTTCGCACCAATTAAAGTACTATTTTAGGCATTTGCTAAATATTGACACAGGAAATGTTATCAATAATGACGTTAGCAGACCATTGGTAGTAAAACATATAAAAAACTTCTTAATACAACATCCTTACACTGATACTTTAATTATAAATTTATTTAATGTTGGGGATGCAGAGGTTTTTGCAGATGCGTTTGTTGATTTAAGTAAACAATCAGAATATCACGACACCAAATTTGAAGTTCGTATCTTTATTGGTCAGGAGTCATTGATTGAACATGGATTAGCTTTAAAAGCATTACTAAATCCAGAAACAAATATAAGTGAAGAGGCTGAATTATTTTCACAGCCATCAAAAAACAGACTGTTTCCAAAATTAAGATTTTCTATTAATAATATTAAAGATTTTGTAAAAAATCCAATTGTTTTTAATGCCCACATTAGTTTTTTAATAAATCCATTTGCATCAAAGATAACCCTGTACAAACCTTACAGAACATACAAGTCTACTCATTTAAATAGTTTAATTATTGATCCGGCAACAGATGTTGAGATCAATAAAGAGTCTGAAAAAATAACATGGACTAATTATGTTAAACTAGAAAATCCAAAAGAAAATCTTATAAACAAACTATATACTTCCTATCAGGTATTCACTTCAGGTTCTTTGGCAGCTCATGCTACAGATGCAGTTCCTGCAGCACAATTAAGTTTGACCGACAGAGATCTGGTACTACTAACCTATTTACACGAATATTCTGACTGGGTAGTTACTTTTGATAAAAATTTGGGTCCCCAAGTATTTGACCAGCCTTCTGGGAGTGGAAAAATACCATTTCTATTGGACTATGTCCCAGGTGAAGAAGTTTCCGGTATTTCCTCATATCTGACAACTAAGCCTTCAAGTGAAATCATAGGTTTATTAAGTCCTCATTTTGAATCTTTCGGATTGAATATCGATAGTCCAGAGAGCAGAAACAAAATTCAAACTATTCTTGAAGATCTAAGAGCCATCAGCAGTTCTCTGGTATTACAGCTAAACTCTACAAAAAATAAAGCATTTGAAGCTATAGGAACAGCTTTTTCTAAAAGAGTTTTAGAGAAAAAAGGATTGTTGGAAAATGCTTTCCTCATCCCGATAGACCTGCACCAAAATCTTTTTGAGAGTTTAAGTACAAATTCTAAAAGCCGGGCAGATAATTTGTTTATTTCCATCAATAAGGAGAAAAGAGAAATAAAAATAGCTGTACTGGAAATAAAGTGCAGAAGTTCTTTAGGGTCATCAGAACGAGAAGAATTAAAAGTAAAAATGATTGAGCAGATTGATAATACAATTGCAGCAATTAAGCATCATTTTGATCCAAATGATTACAAGAGCAATGATCGTTTAGATCGTGAAATAAAAAATAAGGAATTAAAATCATTATTCAGTTTTTATATTGAGAGGGCATACAGATACAACTACATGTCTGAAAATGCCTACAATAGTTATATTGATTTCATTCAAACCCTAAATAACGGATTTGAAATTAAGTTTATCCGATTGGGATTTATTTTTGATTTTTCTTTTGAGCAAAAACATCAAAAGCAAAATTTTGATCATAACACAACCATTTTCACCTTTGGACATAAATTAATTGGTGATATTCTAGATCAGCAGTCCGATCTAAATACCAAGCGACTGGAAGATACAGAGCTTGACAAGGACTTGATTTCAGCCTTTGAATCTAATAATAAACTCAAACCATTTATCCACAAGTTTAAATCAAAACTTAAAACATCTTCTGATGAAGAAAAAGAAGATAGTAATCTGAGCGATGTTCACGACTTATATGAAGAGGATATAAAAGATTTCTCCGATGAGATTGTAAATGAACAAACTAATAATGAAATAGAATCGGATGATGAGAATAATTATGAGATTGAATCTGAAAGTAATACTTTAAATTATCAAGTCCCTGATTTTGATATTATAGTTGGAAAGAACAGTATTTCTGACCAATTTGGAATTATTGGAACTTCCATACACAATAAGAAGATTGCAATAGACCTATCTGAAACCAATACTATAAGTTTATTTGGTGTACAGGGTGGAGGAAAAAGTTATACCATTGGTACTATCAGTGAAATGGTCCTGAAACAATTTTCAAATATTAATAAACTTCCTTCTCCCTTGGCTGGAGTAATTTTCCACTATAGTGAAAGTATGGACTATGAACCGGAATTTACATCAATGACAGATGCTAATACAAATATTACAGAATTAAAGAAATTAAAAGAATTATACGGCGCCGAACCGGATACTATTGAAGATGTCATAATATTAACTCCTGCAGATAAATTAGATGAACGTAGAGAAGAATTTCCATCTATACAGGTTGAAGCTATAGCCTTTAACTCAAAAGAACTGAATGTTCAGGACTGGATGTTTCTACTTGGGGCAGTTGGAAACGACTCGTCATATATTAAGCAGTTGAAATTTATGATGAAAGAGCAGCGTAGGAATATTACTTTGGAAGGACTAAGAGAAAGTGTTGAGTCATCTGAGCTACTTTCAAACGGTCAAAAATCTTTGGCTAGGCAGAAGCTTAGTTTCGCCCAGGAGTACATTATCGATAGCTTCTTTCTTAAGGAAGTTTTAAAACCAGGGAGGCTAGTCATTGTAGATTTACGAGATGAGTTCATCGTTAAAGACGAAGCATTAGGATTGTTCGTTATTATGCTTAATATTTTTTCAGGAGTAAAAACATTTAATAATAAACACTTTAACAAGTTTATTGTCTTCGACGAAGCTCATAAATACATGGACAATAAAGATTTGACAAATAATATAGTTACAGCAATACGAGAAATGAGGCATAAAGGGGTAAGTATTATGATTGCCAGTCAAGATCCACCTAGTTTACCTAATGAAATTATAGAATTAAGCAGTATTGTTTTACTTCATAAATTTAACTCCCCTCAATGGCTAAAACATATTCAAAAGTCCTTAACACAGTTGAATGGCTTAACTGCTGCTGATATGAGTGTTTTAAAACCTGGTGAAGGCTTTCTCTGGGCTTCCAAAGCATCTGAACAAAGCATAACAACAAAGCCAGTAAAAATAACTACAAGACCAAGGGTTACGAATCACGGAGGCGCAACCAAAAAAGCTACAGGGAACTAATGAAAACAGAACAGTTAACAGGAAAAGGAAAAAGGGAAACAAACCAGGATTTTGTCTGTATTGACAGATTAAAATCTGGAGCTTCATTTTTTCTGATTGCCGATGGTATGGGAGGTTATGAAAAAGGAGATGAAGCGGCAAGGATTGTTTCTGAAAATATTTTCACATTTCTCAATTATGTCGAAAGTATAAATGAACAAAGCATACAACAAGCTATTCAAAAAGCTAATTTGGCTATAAAACAATTTAATTTAAAAAATAGTATTAAATCTGGTGCTACTATAGGCGGAATTATTGTAGATAAAGATATTTCCCATGTTTTTTGGGTTGGAGACGTAATGGTTTACAAAACAAGAAAAGATAAAGTATTGTATCAAAGCAAAGGCCATACATTAGTGAATAGTATGTTAGAATCCAGAAGTATAAAAGAAGAGAAATCTTTAGAGAGATATAAGCATATAGTAACTAGATCTATATCAGGAAAACCTTCTGAATCAAGTATAGGATATCAGTCTATCCAATTCTTAGAAGGTGACATATTTATTATTTGTTCTGATGGGGTTCACAATATTATTTCGATAGAGCAGATTCTTGTTCTTGGCATTCAAGAAAATGGTTTGCAAGAATTAGAAAGAAGATTTATCAAAGAGGCACAGGATAATTATTCTATTATTTTCGTGACACATTAATTCTTTAGATATCAAAATCTATGTAATATAGACCGCTAATTATCTCAAAATGCACAATGTGGATTTGCTATTAGTCCTGGAAATAATTTACAAGGACTAAAGTCCGTCTCATAATTGCTATGACAATTTCGTTTAAGTTGGTATCAATATGATAATTCCCCGATGGAAGAACATCAAACATATATTATTGCATTTATAATATCATTTTTAATACATTTAATTTATTAAAGTACATTGATTGACTGCGTTAAATTGATCAGGTATACAAAGCGCTACAAGGTAATTCATTAAATATGAGACCTATTCGGCTACCCCTTTTGGAGTGAACACGTTAAAACACCAATCAGATCAACAAATTAAGGAATAGGTAGGTCGCCCTGCCACCATGAAAAACTACTATACAACACAGAGGTATATAGAAAAATTTCTTAGGGAGAAATATTACCGGAATGATATTATCCTTTCACAACTTACTTATAAATTTATTCTGGACTTTGAACGCTACCTTTTTAATTATGTTCCTAAGGACCACCAAAAGCCGCTTAACAATAACGGAATCATGAAGCATATAGAAAGGCTGCGCAAAATGATAAATATGGCTGTTAAGTTGGATTGGTTGTTCAAAGATCCCTTCGCTAGTTTCAAGAAGCATTTTGATAAAGTGGAACGGGAGTCATTAAACAGCAAAGAGCTAATAGCATTCGCAAATAAAGAGTTTACTATTGAGCGGCTAAGGCATGTTCGGGATATGTTTTTGTATAGCTACTACACAGGTCTTTCCTATATCGAACTCGCTGAACTTACTCCGAACAATATTATCACAGGTATAGACGGAGGATTGTGGATATCTACAAGCAGGGCAAAAACAGATACAGGAGTACGTGTACCACTGCTGCCACAGGCAATAGAATTGATGGAGAAGTATAGAGATGATCCGAGAGCTCTGAATAACGGTACAGTTTTCCCTGTAATTTCAAATCAGCGAATGAATGGCTACCTCAAAGAGGTCGCTGACATCTGTGGGATAACCAAGAGGTTGACTTTTCATATAGCACGTCATACTTTTGCAACTACTGTTACATTGAGCAATGGAGTACCAATTGAAAGCGTCTCAAAAATGCTCGGCCATACCAGTATCCGTACCACACAGATTTATGCTAAGGTTGTAGAGCAAAAACTAAGCGACGACATGCGAAATCTTGAACAGCGAATATCTGCTAAGGTATTAACGTCTTGAAAGCAAAGAATTTTTATTATTAAGCTGGTTGAGAACAACCGGCTTTTTATACTGTGTTACTATAATTTTGCTTATAAAGCACTTAATTTCAAAAAAAAATAGTTATATTTTATAGCTAATAGTTTTAAATAAATCTATTAAAAACCTAGAAAGAATTTGAGATAAACCCAAATTATCAATCTTTTTTAGTTATATTACTTCTGTCTAATCTTGGGGAATGGCATCCTGTCGTAGAGAAAACTCCCAGCAACAAAGAAGTGCCTATTTTACCTATTTCATGGCAACAATAGTTTTTTATTCAGTAAGTTAAAATTAATTCATCCCATGCAAACTTCAAAGTTAATATCAGAACTCATTAATAAACAAGGAACTGATCAAAAGATGACTGTCAAAGAAGTCATCTTTTTAAATAATACAAATGGCTAAACTTCCAATCCTTCTAATATGAGTAAATCTTAGAAATAAGCTATATGCGCTCAAAAATCAATCACATAATTAATAGTAATAATTGCAGAATAAATAATTATACAAGTATTCGCTGGATTTAGAGCATATGTGATCTTGAGTAGTGCATTGCAAACCTTAGTCCGGAATAATCTGGTAAATGGAAACAGGGAATCGGCTCAAATTTACCAAAATAGTAAGGTGAGAAACCTTTACTTTCTACTGTTTAATTTACGTTTCAATAAGATCAAATTTAATTTTATATTATCATAAATTAGTCCTCCTAGTAATACAAAACCTCCAAGAAATAAGACCTGTAATCCTATTTTGGAATAAAAAATACCTCCCGCAATACCCCCAATAAAAAAAAAGCTAATGATTGTAATGCGTAACTTAATTGAAGAAAAAAGTTCAGCCTTCTCTTTTTGTTCCCTGTAAAAGAAAAGTTGTGAGAGCTCAATGCCCAAATCGGTAAAAAGTCCCGTTAAATGTGTGGTCCGGACAATAGAATTTGAGATCCTTGTAACAAATGAATTTTGCATTCCCATTGCAAATAGCAATGTAAAAGAAATTAAATGGGGAAACCCAGCAATTAGGTCATCTCCAAAGGTGGCAATAAAAAATAAAATTGCAATCTCAATAGAAGCAGGAATAACATGCACAATATTTTCTCTTCTACGTACTACCAATTCCATTAGAAGACTAGAAGTAAAAGACCCCATAAAAAAGGAAAAAATATATAAGAAATACGTAATTGCTGTAAAGAAATCAAGTTTGAAAATTTCATCCACAAAAAATGCAAAATGTCCCGTGACATTTGTTGTAAGGGTTTGAACGGAAAAAAATCCTGCCACATTTACCATTCCTGCAACAAAAGACAGAAGAGAAGCAATTTTTAAATTATGTTTTAAGTTTCTTTTTTTTCCTTGATGTTTGAACATTTTTGATAATCCTTTTTTACGTGCATAATCCCTTATTTCCAAATAATTTTAATTTAAATACCTTGAAATTTTATGAAATAGGCATATCCATATTTTTACAAACAAATTTATATCCAGATTTAAATATATACTTACATTAATAAAAATTAGCAATCTGGGTTAATCGCTGAAAATTCAGCAATTGGATTTTACGTCCTTCTGTCCAAATAAGATCCTCGTGCTTAAAATCATGAAGAACTCTTGCTAATGTTTCAGTAACAGTTCCGGACATGTTCGCTAAATCTGTTCGGGAAAGCATAATGGAAACATTCTTTTCAGAACCACTAACCCTATACTTATCATGTAAAATCAATAGGCTGAGTGCAACCCGTTCTCTGACAGTTCTTTGCGACAATACAGCCATTAAATTTGCCATTACACTAAACTCATGACTTAAGCTTTTCAAAAGTAAGCGTGAAAATACTACAGAATTATTAAGTAAATTGAAAAAGTCCTCTTTAGAAATAAATGAAATAACTGAATTTTCAATAACCACAGCAGTATCCCCATATGCCTCCTCACTCAGTATAGCGGAATAACCAAAAAACTCTCCTGAATTGTAGATATAGATGATTTGTTCCCTCCCATCATTATCAACTTTATATTTTTTTATTTTACCAGTTTCAATATAAAAAATACCGGTGGGTAATGTCCCTTCGGTAAATACTGTCTGGTTTTTAACATATTTTTTACTTTGCATCACCTTTTCAAGCAAATCCTTATCACACTGAGGCAACTCGTTTAAAATATACTGATTATTGAAGATGAATTTTGAAATCATAGCTAATTTCAAAGTTACGATATTTTTCCCTTGTCTTTCTAAAACTTGATTTAAATCAAGTTTTATGCACCATTTTAATCAACTAAATCGATTTCAAATCTGTCTACTTTTGTACCATTGAAAATAAAATTTTATCTCAATGAGAATCATGAAACACATAGAACAACTGAAAAATATTGGTATCAATACCTCTAAAAAAATCCATTGGAATTTATCCGAACTTATATTAGTAACACAAACCGTAAATAGAGAACAGGGAGTTCTAACAAGTTCAGGAGCATTAGCCTGCGACACAGGCGAATTTACAGGCCGTTCACCTAAAGATAAATATATTGTAAAAGATGAAAAGACAACCGATTATATTTGGTGGGGAGATATAAATCATCCTTTCGCTCCGCAGGATTTTGATAATCTATACAATCGTGTCACCGATTTTCTTTCAAATGACGAAATATATGTAAAGGATGTATATGCCTGTGCAAAAAAAGAATATCAATTAAAAGCAAGGGTAATTACTCAAAACCCATGGCAGAGCTTATTTGCCCATAATCTTTTTTTAAGACCATCTGAAAAAGAACTGGAAACTTTTGAACATGAATGGTTAATACTTGTTGCTCCCGAATTTAAAGCTGATCCTTTAATTGATAAAACACGCCAGCATAATTTTACGATAATTAACTTTACTAAAAAAATAATCCTTATCGGTGGCAGCGCTTATACCGGTGAAATAAAAAAGGGGATTTTTACGGTTCTTAATTATATACTTCCCCATGAAAAAAATGTACTTTCCATGCACTGTTCTGCCAATATCGGTAAGCAGGGTGACACTGCCGTATTTTTTGGCTTGTCAGGAACGGGGAAAACTACACTTTCAGCAGATCCGTCCCGCGGGTTAATTGGTGATGATGAGCATGGTTGGGATAATGAAAATGTATTTAATTTTGAAGGTGGCTGTTATGCTAAATGCGTGAACCTTAGTGAGGAAAAAGAACCTCAAATATTTTCCGCAGTACGATTTGGAACCCTGCTTGAAAATGTTCGATTCTTAGAAGGATCTAATATCGTTGATTACGATAACATTTCAGTAACCGAAAATACGAGAGCCGCTTATCCGATCCATTATATTGATAATGCAATTAACCCATCTATTGGTGAAATCCCTAAAAATATATTTTTTCTGACTTGTGATGCTTTTGGGGTATTGCCTCCCATTTCCAAGCTAACAGTTGGCCAGGCAATGTATCATTTTATCTCAGGATATACGGCAAAGGTGGCGGGCACCGAAGCAGGGATAACCGAACCTCAAACTACTTTTTCTGCCTGCTTTGGCAAACCTTTTTTACCCCTTCATCCTACAAAATATGCAGAATTACTAGGAAGGAAACTGACAGAAAATAATGTAAATGTCTGGCTTATAAACACAGGTTGGTCAGGTGGTGCATATGGCGTTGGGGAGCGTATAAAACTTTCCTATACCCGGGCTATGATAACAGCAGTTCTTCAAGGCAGTTTTGATCACGCAGACTATATACAACATCCTGTTTTTGGATTGCAAATGCCTTCAAAATGTGACGGTGTTCCCTCTGAAATCTTAAATCCAAAAAATACCTGGAACGATAAATCGGATTATGATAAAAAAGCACAAAATCTAGCGGAGCAATTTATAGAGAATTTTAAATCTTTTGAATCTTATGCCAACCAAGAGATTCTAAATGGTGCACCTATGCTAAATACAATCCATAATTAATCTAAAGAAATTGAATAGCATTATCACTATTAAAGCCATACTACAATGTCCGGAGTGTTCCTCCAAGTACAGTGAAAGGATGGCTCTCAAAAGCAAAGTCCTAAGTAGTAGATGTGTGTTCTGCAAGGCGGTTTTTGAAATAACTGACATCACTGAGTGTTGTATATACTGTACTTATAGCAACGTATTGTGCCCTGAAAAACAAAAAGAAAATTTTAATAAATAAACAAATAAATGAAAATCCCAGAAAATCTTTTGTATACCCATGACCACGAATGGATAAGAATTGAAAATGCTATAGCCTATATCGGAATTACCGATTTTGCTCAGCATGAATTAGGAGATATTGTATATGTGGAAATAGAAACAGTTGGCGAAAACCTAAATCAAAACCAAACATTTGGAACAGTGGAAGCTGTAAAAACGGTATCTGATCTTTTTATGCCCCTTAATGGGGAGATTCTTGAGTTAAACCCAAAATTAGAAACAAATCCTGAATTGGTTAACTCTGACCCTTATGGTGACGGATGGATGATTAAAGTAAAGATTGAAAATAACGCAGAAACTAAAGGACTGCTAAAATCCGATGCTTATGCATTATTAATAGGTTCATGATATGGAAAATGAATTAGTAAATATCAAAAAAACTGCCCTTAATGATACGCATCACACCCTTGGCGGGAAAATGGTAGCATTTGCCGGTTATGAAATGCCTGTCCAATATGCAGGTGTAAATCATGAACATGAAGTCGTTCGAAATGCTGTAGGTGTTTTTGACGTTTCCCATATGGGGGAGATTCTCATACAAGGAAAAGATGCGTTGCCATTAATTCAGAAAATAAGTTCTAACGATGCCTCAACACTTTCCCCAGGGAAAGTGCAATACAGCTGTATGCCCAACAATACGGGTGGTATTGTAGATGATCTGCTGATATATATGATGAGTGAAAATGATTATTTACTAGTTGTAAATGCTTCGAATATCCAAAAAGACTGGGATTGGATAAATAGTATAGCCCTTGATTATTTAGATCTTACCATAACAAACCTTTCCGATATAATTTCCCAATTGGCTGTTCAAGGTCCACTGGCTGTAAAATCCCTGCAAAAATTGACCACCATCAATTTAGCCGATATGAAGTATTATACCTTTGAAATAGGAGAGTTTGCCGGCATTCCAAATTCTATAATATCAGCTACAGGATACACAGGGGCTGGTGGATTTGAAATATATGTGCAGAACAAGTATATCAAACAGTTATGGGATGCCATTTTCGAGGCAGGAAAAGAGTACAATATTGAACCCGTTGGTCTGGCGGCCAGAGACACACTGCGATTAGAAATGGGGTACTGCTTGTACGGAAACGACATCAATGATACAACCTCCCCGTTAGAAGCCGGCTTGGGCTGGATTACAAAATTTACTAAAGAATTTGTTCAGAGTGATCTACTCAAAATTCAAAAAGAGAATGGAGTAACAAGGAAATTAGTCGGATTTGAAATAACTGATAAAGGAATCCCCCGCCATGATTACGAAATTTGGGATGAAAACCAACAGCTTATAGGTATTGTGACCTCAGGTACCATGTCCCCTACTTTAAAAAAAGCTATTGGAATGGGATATGTTACTTTTGAAAAATCAACTATTGGCAGTGAGATTTTTATTAATATAAGAAACAAACCAGTTAAGGCAATTATTGTTAAAACGCCTTTTTATTCAAATCCAAATTCCTAAAGATATGTTTATTCCAAAAGGACTTTATTATACCAAAAATCACCTGTGGCTTAGAAAAATTGGAATGTGCGATTTTTTTATAGGTATAACAGACTTTATTCAAAAAGAAATCGGTGAAATTAGTTTAATTGAACTGGAATTAAACAACGAGTATATGGAAAAAGAAAGGGTATGGGGCAATATCTATGGACTTAATCAAACTTTTTCTCTCGTTGCCCCTTTTGAATGCAAAATTATGGCAACAAACACCACCTTCGATAAAAACCCTTCAAGTATCAATCGAGATCCATACAATCATTGGCTGTTAAGGGTTTCGACAAATACAACTACTTACGGATTATTAGCCAATGAAGAATATACAGAACTTATTCAATGATATTTAAATTCCTTAAATTAAATATAGCTGTTGAGGACACCTCCTTTAACGAGCTATATCCAAGCAGAATAAAAAGACTGGCAGCCCGCCATTGGACTCCTGTTGCAGTTGCCAAGGCCGCAGCTGAGTATTTAGTTGATAAGCCTCATAAAAAAGTATTGGATATTGGTTCCGGGGTAGGCAAATTTTGCCTTGTGGGAGCGGCCTCTACCAAAGGAAAATTTTACGGTGTGGAGCAAAGAGAATCGCTTGTCAAGCTATCGAAAAAAATTGCAGACCGATACGATGTAACTAATGTGGAATTTATCCATTCCAACATCAACAAAATTAACTTTTCTGACTATGAGGCCTTTTATTTTTATAATTCATTTTATGAAAATATTGATTTGTCGTGTTCAATTGATAAAACAATACTTCCTGAAAGAGAGTTATTTTATTTGTACTCCAACTATGTAAAAGAACAGCTTGATAGAACACCAATCGGTACACGATTGGTTACCTATTGGAGTAATTGGCAGGAAATCCCCGATAGTTTTGAATTAGAATACGGTGCCCGCGGAGGCTTATTGCTCTTTTGGCAGAAGACATCTTAATGAATTACGAAATAAACCTTTCAATCTTCAAAAGCAGGGAAATACTGCTGTCTAAATCTCTTTAAAAAAATTTCTATTTAATATACCATTATCCTTTTTTAGGTTATAAAAAAGGAGATCACAGATAAACAAGATCTTTTAAAAATAAAAATATAACAATTCAATCTAAAAAATATATGAATATAATGGATAAAATAAGCACGCGTCTGGGTCCACTGGGCGATCATGCTCATTATGCACATGGATATTATGCCTATCCAAGATTAGAAGGCGAAATTAGCAATACAATGCTTTTTAACGGCAAGGAAAAATTAGTATGGAGTCTGAACAACTATTTGGGACTAGCCAATCATCCCGAAGTCAGACAAGCCGATAATGAAGGAACCATATTATATGGCCTTGCCTATCCGATGGGGGCCCGCATGATGAGCGGAAACACGAAACTCCATGAAGAGTTTGAGCAGAAAATTGCAGATTATGTTCAAAAAGAAGATGCTTTCTTATTAAACTATGGCTATCAGGGAATGGTATCGATCATTGATAGCCTGGTAGATCGACAAGATGTTATCGTTTATGATGCAGAATCGCATGCCTGTATCCTTGATGGAATGCGATTACATTTAGGCAAACGCTTTGTTTTCAAGCACAATAATATTGAAGATTGTGAAAAACAGCTCGAGCGCGCTAAAAAAATTGTCAAAGAAACAAATGGTGCAATCCTGGTCATAACAGAGGGTGTGTTTGGTATGCGTGGTGATCAAGGCAAATTAAAAGAAATTGTAGCCCTTAAGGAGAAATATAATTTTTCGCTCCTCGTTGATGATGCCCACGGGATTGGCACTATGGGCAAAACCGGCGCTGGAACTGGTGAGGAACAAGGTGTTCAGGAAGGTATTGATTTTTATTTTGGAACATTTGCAAAATCTTTTGCCGGTATTGGCGCTTTTGTTGCCAGTACTAAAAAGGCAATATTATTCTTAAAATATAATATGCGCTCACAGATATTTGCAAAAGCATTGCCAATGCCAATGGTTTTTGGGGCCTTAAAACGATTGGAATTAATGCGCAGCAGGCCTGAACTCAGGGAAAAGCTTTGGGAAATTACCCATAGCCTGCAAAATGGCCTAACTGATGCAGGCTTTGATATCGGCAATACCGACTCTCCTGTTACTCCTGTTTACCTTAATGGGACCCTTGGTGAGGCAACCGCTTTGGTTAAGGACCTGCGGGAAAACCATCAGATTTTCTGTTCCGTAGTAGTATATCCTGTTGTGCCAAAAGGCATGATTATTCTGCGATTGATCCCCACTGCAGTGCACACCTTAGAGGATGTTGAAAGAACTATAGCTGTATTTGAGCAAATCAGGGGTAATCTAAATTCAGGACAGTACAAAAAGCAGGAAGAAGCAGAAGCTACATTTTAAATCTCAAAACATGAAATCAGATCAATTTATAACGCGCCACAGTGGCGTAAACAAAAAAGACTTAAAAGAAATGCTGGATGTCATAGGTGTTTCTTCGCTGGATGAATTAATTGACAAAATAGTGCCATCAGACATCCGTCTGGCAAGGCCCTTGAATATTGAGGCAGGACTTTCAGAATATGAATATCAAAAACACTTGCGAAACACTGCGGGCAAAAATAAATTGTTTCAGTCTTATATCGGATCGGGCTATTACAATACAATTCTGCCTGCAGTAATCCAGCGTAACATCCTGGAGAACCCGGGATGGTACACTGCCTACACGCCCTATCAGGCTGAAATCTCGCAAGGACGTCTGGAAGCCCTGCTTAATTTTCAAACAATGGTAATGGACTTAACTGCAATGCCCTTGGCCAATGCTTCCCTCTTGGATGAGGCAACTGCCGCGGCTGAAGCTATGTTAATGTTCTTTGGCAGCAGAAGTAAAGAAAAACAAGCCAATGGGGCAAAGAAATTTTTTGTTTCCGAACACTGTTTTCCACAAACTATTGATGTTTTAAAAACTCGTGCAGAACCATTTAATATTGAACTGATTATTGGCAGTCATACTAAAGTAAGTTTTGATGACAGTTATTTTGGTGCCCTTATTCAATATCCTGATGTCAATGGAGAAATAAATGATTATTCCTCTTTCATGACTACTACACAGGGGTATAAAATACAGGTATGTGTAGCAAGCGATCTTATGGCTTTGGCACTTTTAGTTCCCCCGGGGGAATGGGGTGCGGATTGCGTTGTTGGAAATTCACAACGCTTTGGAGTTCCTATGGGTTACGGAGGTCCACATGCAGCATTCTTTGCCTGCAGGGACGAATATAAGCGGGTACTTCCTGGGCGTATTATTGGTGTTTCGCTTGATTCAACAGGAAACAAAGCATTACGAATGGCATTGCAGACCCGTGAGCAGCATATCAAGAGAGAAAAAGCAACCTCAAATATTTGTACCGCGCAAGCTTTGCTTGCTATCATGGCCAGTATGTATGCCGTATATCATGGTCCGGAAAGAATAAAGGCAATTGCGCAAAAAATACATGATCTTACATTTTCACTTGCTGAAGAATTAAAAAAAGCAGGTTTTAAAATTAAAACTAGTATATTTTTTGATACGATTGTGGTAGAGGTTCAAGACGCAAAATTTATCCGAAAAATAGCAGAAAAAAATGAACTGAATTTTAGATATCTAAGTGAAAAACAAATAGCTATTTCTTTGGATGAAACCTCTAGTGAAAAAGATATTTCAAATATACTGAATGTTTTCACATTCGTATTTGACAAACAGACAACCAAAATACATCGAATTGACTCCAAGTTGATCTCTGCAACTGCGTGTAATAGAACCTCGAAATATTTGACTCATCCAATTTTCAATGAGTACCACAATGAAACCGAAATGATGCGTTACATTAAACGTCTCGAAAATAAAGACCTTTCACTGGTACACAGTATGATTTCACTGGGTTCATGTACAATGAAACTCAA
Source organism: Flavobacterium denitrificans DSM 15936 (assembly GCF_000425445.1). Lineage (GTDB taxonomy): Bacteria > Bacteroidota > Bacteroidia > Flavobacteriales > Flavobacteriaceae > Flavobacterium > Flavobacterium denitrificans. Next base: position 174,186 of record NZ_AUDL01000004.1, read on the forward strand.
TGCAGTATCAGAATTATTGCCCATTACATGGCCAGAGTTTGCAAATATCCATCCTTTTGTTCCATTAGATCAGGTTTTAGGATACACAGAAATAATTAATCAATTAGAAAAAGACCTTTGTGAAATAACTGGTTTTTTTGCTCTTTCCTTTCAGCCAAATTCAGGTGCCTCGGGAGAATATGCAGGACTAATGGTCATACGCGCTTATCATGCAGCAATGGGAAATAAACACAGAAACGTAGTGCTGATACCTTCTTCTGCCCATGGAACAAACCCTGCATCGGCAGCTATGGCCGGCATGAAAATAGTAATTATTAAATGTGATCAAAAAGGAAATATTGACGCGGAAGACCTGCAGCTAAAGGCGGAAGAATATACAGAAAATTTAGCTTGTCTGATGATCACTTATCCTTCCACTCACGGCGTTTATGAAGAAGGAATAAAAGATATCACTAAAATTATTCATGATAATGGAGGTCAGGTCTATATGGATGGTGCCAACATGAATGCACAGGTAGGTCTCACCAGTCCAGGAAAAATCGGTGCGGATGTATGTCACTTAAACCTGCATAAAACATTTGCTATACCGCATGGAGGTGGAGGACCCGGAGTTGGACCAATAGGGGTTGCCAAACATCTTGCTCCCTACCTGCCTTCTCATTCTCACGCAGAAATCAAGGATAAAAACGCAATATCAGCAATATCAGCAGCACCCTATGGCAGTGCTTTAATTCTGCTGGTCTCGTATGGTTATATTAAAATGCTTGGCGCCAGAGGCCTCACTGAGGCAACTAAGACCGCTATCTTAAATGCTAATTATATTAAAACCAGACTTGAAGGCCACTATCCTATTTTATACACAGGCAAAAATGGATTTTGTGCACATGAAATGATTTTGGATTGTGCTTCCTTTAAAAAAGAAACAAATATAGAAGTAGGTGATATTGGTAAGCGATTAATGGATTATGGATTTCATGCCCCAACCATTGCATTCCCCGTACACGATACGCTAATGGTGGAACCTACCGAAAGCGAAAGCAAAGCAGAGATGGATCGTTTCTGTGAAGCTATGATTGCCATTAGGGAAGAAATAAATGAGATTGCAATAGGAAAATATGATAAAGATGACAATGTAATTAAGAATGCGCCGCATACGTCAAAAACACTTCTAAATGATCAGTGGAACAAGGTATACAGCAGACAAAAAGCGGCGTTCCCTCTAAAATGGGTTGAGGATAATAAATTCTGGCCATCTGTAAGCAAGATAGATAATGCATATGGTGACAGGAATTTAATTTGTTCCTGCAATCCGACACAAGAATGGGCCGCAGAAGCAGCATCGAACTAAAATATCTTGTGGAACCTATTGGCTTGGTTAGCTTGATTCAAATTATGACATACCAGGAACAGCTCATGGACTGCAGTTGTTGTGTCTGCAGGCATTTGATTCTTTAAGGTCTTTACTGGTAAAGCAATTACTGGCTAGTCTGGAGATAGTTCTGAACAGAATTATCAGAACTGGAATACCCTGCAAGATGAAAACACATTCGCTTTTTGAGAAGTTTCAAATTAAAAATAGAGGTAAAAATGAAAGATATATTTATAGTTGCGTCAGTTCGTACCCCAATAGGCAGTTTTGGTGGAGCTTTAAAAAATGTGCATTCCACTACATTAGGGGCAATAACAATAAAGGAAGTTGTTGCAAGGGCAGGTATTGATGTAGATGAAATTCAGGAGGTGTATATGGGCTGCGTTTTGCAAGCCAATTTAGGGCAGGCCCCGGCACGCCAGGCAGCAATTTTTGCAGGTTTGCCCGTCACAGTACGATGTACGACTATCAACAAAGTATGTGCTTCTGGAATGAAAGCAATTTCAATAGCTGCACAAAGTATTCTCTGTGGTGATGCCGATGTAGTCGTTGCAGGTGGAATGGAAAACATGAGCCAGGTACCTTTTTATTCCGAAAACACCCGTTGGGGAAATAAATATGGAAATGTGGTTATGATAGATGGTATTGCCAAAGATGGTTTAACCGATGTTTATCACAACTATCCTATGGGCAATGCTTCTGATTTATGCGCCAAAGAACATACTATTTCAAGAGAAGAACAGGATGCTTTTGCCATTGAATCTTACAAGCGTTCTCAAATAGCATGGGAAAATGGAAAGTTCGACAATGAAATTGTACCAGTGGAGATGCCACACTATAAAGGCGTACCAATTATTTTTAAGGAAGATGAAGAATATAAGAATGTCAAATTTGATAAGATAGCGGGCTTAAAACCCGTATTTTCCCAAACAGGTACTGCGACAGCCGCTAACTCCTCTACCATGAACGATGGCGCGGCAGCGCTTTTACTGATGAGTAAAGAAAAAGCTTTACAATTAAATGCCAAGCCCATTGCAATTATAAGGGGCTATGCCGATGCCGAACAGGCACCAGAATGGTTCACTACTTCCCCTGCACTGGCTATAACCAAAGCCCTTCACAAAGCAGGGTTAAAAATTGAAGATATTGATTATTTTGAATTAAACGAAGCTTTCTCCACCGTTGGAATTGTTAATATTCAGAAACTAAAACTGGATCCTAAAAAAGTAAATGTAAATGGTGGTGCTGTTTCCTTGGGACATCCACTGGGCTGTTCCGGCGCGCGTATAGTAGTTACATTAATAAATGTACTTAAGCAGAACAACAGCAAATATGGAGTAGCTAGTATCTGCAATGGAGGTGGTGGCGCAAGTGCTATAGTTATAGAACTTGTCAATCATGGGTAAAATTATAATAATGCACACAGAACAATCCCCAATGTTCTGATAACTAACTTAAAAAAGGGAGAGCATTAATTAAAGGCTCTCCCTTTCTAAGTTAGGTGTTTTTTAGAATGACTAAATCTATTTTATATTTGTTTTTGGACTATAGGAAATGAACATATTGATGTAAATATTTCTCGATAATCTCAGCAAAACTGGAAATAAAATAATCAGCGTTACAATAATTGCAATAAAGGATGTTTTTAGACTGGAATTAAAGATAAGATATGAGATCATGAAAGCTGCAATTCCCACAGCAACATTTAATGCATAGCTTACATACATTGCGCCAAAAAAGAAAGAAGGCTCTATCTGATATCTTAGCGAGCAATGGCTGCATTTCTCGTGCATTTTAAGAACAGAACCTAAATGCAGTGGATTTTTATCCAAATACATACTTTCATTCTGACATTTAGGACAACTTCCTGTTATAATACTATTTAATTTAGATCCCTTTTTCATCTGCTTATAATCTATTTTAAGCTCAATTCAATGAGCAATGGTTTTAATTTTGAAACTTTCTAACATATACTGAAAGTTCTGGGTTTATCTGTTTAAAAGACGGAGGAGCTTTAAGGACAGCCATAAAATCCTCCGTTTTAATTTAATTAACGAGTACTTACCTGACATAAACTGTTCTATTACTTTTGAGTGACACGGACTCAACCTACACATCTCTTTTAAACAGGCCATCACAATTAGAAAGAGGTTTTACTTCTGAATTGATCTTTCAGAACGTATTTTCTACTGGCTGTAATAGTTTGATTTTTTTAAACTCCTGGGCAGTATTACTTCTTTTTATTCCCTCCAAAATATTTAACAGTTAAATGAAGTAAAATGGCTCTTGATATTCGCATTATTGGGATTTGTAAAACAAAGCATAAAATCACCAGAGCCGGTATCAATACCTTAAAAGGAATCTCATAGTTTTCATTTAAATATAAACCAAAAAACAACAGCGGTATAAAAACAATCAATACTATGGGATAACTGATCCATAAAGCTGCTGAATAAAAACCGGGTTCTATCCTAAAGTCCTGATGGCAATGCTTACAATTTTCAGGCATTTTAAGAAATCCGCTCATTACAACGAGTCCGGGATTGGTAAATAAATTTCCCTTATGGCATCTTGGGCATTTAAGTTTTAGGATATACTTTAACGGTATTCTTGAGTCCATTACATATTATTTATAATAGCCTGACCGAATTCAGAGCATTTAAGTAAAGTAGCGCCATCCATCAAACGTTCAAAATCATAAGTTACCGTTTTTTTATTAATAGCTCCGTTCATTCCTTTTACGATTAGATCCGCAGCGTCTTGCCAGCCAAGATATTCGAGCATCATGACTCCTGAAAGAATTTCTGAAGAGGGATTCACTTTATCTTGGTCTTTATATTTTGGAGCTGTTCCGTGTGTCGCCTCAAATATGGAAACACCTGTTGTATAATTAATGTTTGCTCCAGGTGCAATGCCTATTCCGCCCACTATAGCGGCCAGTGCATCTGAGATATAATCCCCATTAAGATTCAAAGTAGCAATCACGTCATACTGCTCAGGTCTTAATATGATCTGCTGCAGAAAAGCATCGGCTATTACATCTTTTACAATAACTTTATGCCCGTATTTTTCAATAACCTGCCAGGGTCCGCCTTCATAGTCTTTGGCTCCAAATTCATCTTTAGCCAATTGATATCCCCACTCTTTAAATTTACCTTCAGTAAATTTCATGATATTTCCTTTATGTACAATAGTGACTGAGTCTTTTCTGTTCTCAATGGCATATTTAAGGGCTTCCCTGACAAGGCGCTCTGTTCCTTCTTTTGAGACTGGTTTTATTCCAATTGAAGTCGAATTAGGAAATCGAATATCCTTAACACCCATCTCATTGATTAAAAAATCCTTAACCTTCTCTAATTCCGGCGTGCCTGCCATCCATTCTATACCAGCATAAATGTCTTCTGTATTTTCCCTGAAGATAATCATATCTACTTTTTCAGGTGCTTTTACCGGAGAAGGAACCCCTTGATACCATTTTACAGGCCTAACACAGGCATATAGATCAAGCTTTTGTCTTAATGCAACATTAAGGGATCTCATCCCTCCTCCAACTGGTGTTGTCAGCGGTCCTTTGATAGCTACCAGATACTCCTTTATAGTTTCAATTGTTTCATCAGGCAGCCAGCTTCCTGTTTTTTCAAAAGCTTTCTCTCCTGCATATATTTCTTTCCATTGAATTTTTCTGTCACCGCCGTAAGCCTTCTCTACCGCTGCATCAAAAACTAATTTTGAAGCTTTCCAAATATCTGGCCCTATACCATCTCCCTCAATAAATGGGATGATAGGATGTGAAGGAACATATAATTTTCCATTTTGAATGCTGATCTTGTTTTGTTTCATAATTTATGTACTAATAGTTACTTTTTAATTTATTTCAGCCTTTCTTCTATATAAAAAACAATTCCATTATGATTTTAAGAAAATCAGTTCTGTTAATAATTACTACAAATATATAACATTTGTTATAAATAAAAATATTATAAGTTATACTTATTTATTAAATTTGTTATATTTGCTGCATGAAAGACTTTTTTACACAATTTGATTTTCAGAGTAACCTGCTTTTTAAGGAATTAACACCTGAAGAAAATCAGCTGGTTTTCAATGTTATGGAGCCACTTACCATCAAAAAAGGAAATATGCTCTTTTACGAACAGGGAATTCCCACCGGAATTTTCCAAATAAAACATGGTAAAGCCAAAAAATTCAAGCGTGGCTTTAGCGGTGAAGAGCAGATCTTTTACATTTATACCAATGGCGATGTATTGGGGTATCATGCCCTGCTGGGTGAAGAGCGATATCAGGATTCCTGTCAGGCCTTAGAAGACTTAGAAGTAAATTTTATTGCTAAGAATGATTTTTTAAGATTGCTAAAAGAAATCCCCTCTCTGCAGCACACTTTTATAAAAAACATTAGCCATGAATTTGGGGTACTCGCCAATACCATCGCTGTTCTGGCACAAAAAGATCAAAAAACCCGATTAGCAATATTTTTACTGCTTCTTGAGAAGAGATTCAGTCAAAATTCCGAAAAGATTCAGGGAATTGACCTGACCCGGGACGATCTGGCAAATATTATTGGTACATCGCAGGAAAGTTTGGGACGAAGCCTTAAGCAGCTTAAAGAAGAGGAAATTATTGAAATTGACAAACGAAGGATTTACATAAAAAACAGATATCCTTTATTGGAGTTTCTGGACCTTAAACTCACTGATTTAAAATAAGAAAAAGGCATTATTAAATCATAATGTTTCTCCCATTGGCTAAATCTGTACCTGTGGTTTCTTTTTTTTTGAGTTAAAAAACCGATGTATTAACAATGTGTAATGGTGCCTTTTCTTTTAGGTCAATATCTGATTTTATTTAAACAAACATATCAAAGCTACAGATTAATTTTATGAAAGAAGTATTTATAGTAGCTGCTAAAAGAACTCCTGTGGGAGGATTTCTTGGAAATCTGTCTGATTTTTCAGCTTTGCAGCTAGGACAAATTGCCATTAACGGTGCTCTGAACGAAACAAACCTAAAATCAAAGGATATTGATTCTGTCTATATGGGGAATTCATTTTCTGTCAGCCTTGATGAGTCCTCTGCAAAACAAACATCTAAATCCTCAGGGATTTCAAGTAAATTACATTCCATAAAAATTGACAAAGTCTGTACTTCAGGAATGAAAGCTGTAATGCTGGGGATTGAGCAGATTCAATTAGGAATAGAAAATATCGTGATTACTGGCAGTACAGAAAGCATGAGTAATGTACCTCCTTCCTCTTTGAAGAGAAATAAAAATAAGTCAGAACACACTAATCTCACCAGCAGGCTGCTCAATGACCACCATATCAATACCTACAATGATCAGGATATGGGAGAGCTGGCTGAATTATATATCAGGAAATATAATTTAACTCTGGAAGATCAGAACAAATTTGTACATTCTTGTTATGCAAAAGCAAAGGCAGCTTCTAAGGCCGGTAAATTTAATAAGGAAATTATTCCAATTGAAATAAAACAAAAGACAGGCTTTATTACCATTTCGGATGATGAAGATATTAATGAGATAATTCCTGAAAAAACAAACAGATTTCAATCTGTTTTTGAACAAAATAATATCGTCAGGACTGCTGATATGAGTAATTTAAATGATGGTGCTGCCGCTTTAATTTTAGTATCAAAGAAAGCTTTAGAACTCTATAATTTAATCCCAATTGCAAAGATACTTAGCTATGCCGATACCTCGAAAGCTTCAGAACGGCTTACCGCTACCCCCGATATTGTTATTCCTAAAGTACTGCAGCAGGCAGGTTTGACTATGAGAAAAGTTGATTATTTTGAAATCAATGAAGCCTATGCCAATGTAATACTTGCCAAACAAAAAAGATTAGGATTAAATCCTGAAAAAATTAACGCTTATGGAGGAAGTATCGCTGTTGGTCATTCTATTTGTAATTCAGGAGCAGGAATCATTACAGCATTAATCTCTGTTTTAACTCAGGAATATGGTAAATATGGAGTAGCCGCAGTCTGCAACGAAGATGGCGGGGTCTCAGCAATTGTCATTGAAAATTTAAAACGCAGATGGTGGAGTTTGGGTAATTGTTTTAGAAAATCTAATTAGTAAAAAATAATTCAAAGCAATTATAGTTGACAGTATTCACTTCTGAGCGTGTGATATCATGGGAAATTAGCTATTACAAAAAGCAACCGCACTAGTTGAACAAAACCTAATTTACGAAAAAACACTATTTCCCTACTTCATTTAAATGCCTGATGGTTCTTCAGAAAATAACCTTTAAATAAATTATTAATAAAAATTGCAATTATGAAAAGAGTAGCCATAACTGGCATGGGAGTTATAACTCCTCTGGGAAATACAGTCGCGGAATTCTGGGAAAATATAGTTCAGGGAAAAAGCGGCAGTGCGCCAATTACTAAATTTGATACCTCAAAATTTAAGACAAATTTTGCCTGTGAGGTGAAAGATTTTAATCCTGAACTTTACATGGATAAAAAAGAAATAAAAAAGTTTGATCTCTTTACCCAATATGCCATTGCCGCCAGCGAACAGGCTATATCGGATGCAAATTTAGACTTTGCATCAATGGATGAAGAAACCCGTTCTGAGATTGGTGTTATTTGGGCATCGGGATATGGTGGGATAACTACTTTTGAAAAAGAATTAACGGAGTTTAATTCCGGGGATGGAACACCACATTTTAATCCTTATTTTATTCCTAAAATCATAGTTAACATTGCTGCTGGCGTAATATCAATAAAACATAAACTTTATGGGCCAAATTATGCAACAGTTTCTGCATGTGCCTCATCTAGCACGGCTATAATTTGTGCTTTTGATACCATACGCCTCGGAAAAGCAAAAATAATTATTACTGGAGGTTCCGAAGCAGCAATATCTGCATCTTCCATTGGCGGATTTAATGCATCTCATGCCCTTTCAAAAAATAATGCTAACCCAGAAAAGGCTTCAAGACCATTTGATAAGGACAGGGATGGTTTTGTTGCAGGAGAAGGTGCCGGAGCTTTAATTTTAGAGGACTACGATCATGCTGTGAATCGTGGTGCAAAAATATATGGCGAAATGGTTGCAGGCGGGATGGCGGCTGATGCCTACCATCTTACCGGAACTCACCCTGATGGTTACGGCGCATCAATAGGAATTAACAATGCATTGACTGAAGCCAATATTGACACCTCAGATATCGACTATATTAATGCCCATGCTACTTCTACTGCTCAGGGAGATCTTAGTGAACTTAAGGCCATACACACTATTTTTGGTGATCTGCCTGTATCAATAAGCGCCACAAAATCAATGACAGGCCATTTGCTGGGAGCCGCAGGAGCAATTGAAAGTATCATCACTATTTTAGCTGTTAAAAATGATATTGTTCCCGGAACAATAAATGTTCAAAATCTGGATCCTTTAATTTCTGATGACTTAAATATTGTTATAGGAAAATCGATCAGTAAAAAAATCAAGTATGGACTCAATAATACATTTGGATTTGGAGGTCATATTGCAACAATAATATTTAAAAAATAAAAAACACTAAATCATATAGAATCAATTAAAACTGCTCTGAAAATTATTAGCTAAAGCATGCCCACTCAAAGAGGGTTGATTAACTTAAAAAAATACAATACGTTTTCAAAGTGTAATGAGATTACCTAGTTTGATTTTTTAAATGAGATTAAAAATGAAAATTTAGCGAAGTGAGTATTGGAAAAAAAAATTAAATGAAAAAATTTAGAAATGGTATTTTTTACATTGGAATTATTGGGGTATTTTCCATTTTAATGTATTGGATTATTTTATTGGGCATCAAACTTGAATCAGGAAGAAATATCAATACTCCGCAATCAGGGAAAAGTCAATGGGGCGAATTTACGAGTTCACTTCTGGACAATCTACAACATCCTTTAGCGCTTTTACTGGCACAAATTGTTACCATTATCTTTGTGGCTCGTATTTTTGGCTGGGTATGCATCAAAATAAGACAGCCTGCAGTAATAGGGGAAATGATTGCGGGAATTGTAATGGGGCCTTCCTTGATAGGAATGTATTTTCCGGAGTTTTCTAAAATTTTATTTCCTTTAGAATCGTTAGGAAATCTTCAATTTCTAAGCCAAATTGGATTAATCCTCTTCATGTATATTGTAGGAATGGAGATTGACATGAAAATTCTAAGAAATAAAGCACATGATGCTGTAGTTATCAGTCATGCAAGTATCATCATTCCGTTTGTTTTGGGGATGGGACTTGCTTACTTTTTATATAATGAGTTTGCACCTTTGAATGTTCAATTTATTTCTTTTGGATTATTTACAGGAATTGCCATGAGTATAACTGCTTTTCCGGTTCTGGCGAGGATAGTACAGGAAAGGGGCATACATAAGACCAGATTAGGCACCGTCGTGATTACCTGTGCAGCGGCTGATGATATTACTGCCTGGTGTATATTGGCAGTGGTTATTGCTATCGTAAAAGCCGGTTCATTCGCAAGCGCCATTTACACCGTTGTTTTAGCATTAATTTACGTAGTATTGATGCTAAATATAATTCGTCCATTTTTAAAACGAATAGGGGATCTTTATATTACCAAAGAGAAATTGGGCAAGCCCATTGTTGCCATATTTTTTCTAACTCTTATCCTTTCCTCTTACTTAACAGAAATTATAGGGATTCATGCTTTATTTGGAGCTTTTATAGCCGGAGTAATCATGCCTGAGAACATCAGATTTAGAAATCTTTTTATCGAGAAAGTAGAAGATGTAGCCTTGGTTCTTTTACTTCCTTTATTTTTTGTGATTACAGGACTCAGAACACAAATAGGTTTATTAAATGAACCTTATTTATGGAAAATTGCAGGATTGATTTTTCTTGTTGCTGTGTTAGGTAAATTTCTTAGCAGTGCTTTGGCGGCAAAATTTGTTGGACAGACCTGGAAAGACAGCCTGTCTATAGGAGCCTTGATGAATACCAGAGGATTGACCGAACTGGTTGCCTTAAATATTGGGTATGATTTAGGAGTATTGAGTCCGGAATTATTTTCTATGATGGTAATAATGGCTCTGGCAACTACATTTATGACAGGACCAGCCCTCGATCTGATAAATTGTTTTTTTAAATCCGGTCAGCTCGAGATCAAAAACAAAACGCAGCTAATTAATAAATATAGAATTTTACTATCATTTAATAAACCTGAATCCGCAAAAGCATTATTGATATTAGCAGATAGCCTTACTCATAAAAGGCAAGCTAACTCTGAGATTACCGCCATGCATTTCCTGCCTACCGATGAACTGCATCATTACGATACCGAAGTTTATGAAACAGAAAGTTTTAAAGATGTTATTGAGCAGTCAAGGATTCTCAGAAGGAATATCACTACTATGTTTAAAGCCTCCTCAGACATTGATAATGAAATTGTAAATGTAGCCAATAAAAGCAATCATGATTTACTTCTGATTGGTGAGGGACAATCTATATATGAAGGTAGTCTATTGGGTAAAATACTCGGATTTACAACCCGAATAATCAATCCTGAAAAATTCATCAATACCGTAACAGGGAAAGAAAACAAGATAGACAGCTTGCATTTTGATGAAGGCACAAGAGAAATAGTATCCAAATCAAAAATATCAGTAGGTGTTTTTATCGATAAAAATTTTACGGATACCTCTCTTATTCTTTTTCCAATATTTGATACAAAAGATTGGGAGCAAATTGTAATTTACATTCAGAAATTTATTTATAACAGCAATGCAAAAATAGTAGTTCTGGATGTGCAAGGGCAAATAATGGACGATTCACCAACCATGGAAAAAATACATGCGATTCAACAGAGCACCTCCAATCTTACATTTAGGAAAAAACAAACAGTTGAGAAAGATTTTTTGCTTCAGCATAGTCTTATGCTAATAAGCGTAGAAGGATGGAGATATTTAATTAATAACAAATTTCCCTGGTTGTCTGATATTCCCTCAACCCTAATTGTCGCAGACGAAAAAAAATAAAAACAACCTAAATAAATTCATCCCTATATAATAAATATTCCCAATTAATATAGGGATGAATTCTTTAAACAAAGGTTAAGCTTTTTTTATTTCTATAAATTTAATTAATTCTAATATTATCTTGTAAAAAATCTTGATGTACAACAGTTTAAATAGAGAAGATTTTATTATTTATAGTTAGAAGAAACTATAGTATTATTATTTCTTTACATATTTAGTTAGTATTACTATGGTCTGTCCATCTATTTTTCCCTCAATTTGCTCATGATTGTCGTGAGCTAAACGGATATTTCGAACTGCTGTACCAACTTTCGCATTCAGGGAAGATCCTTTTATATCCAAATCTTTCGTAAGTGTTACCGTATCACCATTTTGAAGAATATTACCATTACTATCTTTGTGAAAATTAATGGATCCGTCACCGGTATGGTCTCCCGTTGCTTTTGCCCATTCCAGATTTTCATCATCTAAATACATCATTTCCAGCGCATCAGCAGCCCAGCTCTCATTGCGAAAACGGTTAAGCATACGCCATGAAACCACCTGCACAGCCGGTACCTCACTCCACATAGATGTCAAAAGAAAATTTTTCCAGAAAACATCATCTAGTTCTTCTTTTTTTTCAATCTGATTAAGGCATTTTTCATTGATTAAAATCCAACTGTCTGCACCATTATTTTGAGTAGGCGGAACTTCATAAGCGATGAGATTGTCGGCGCTATCACTTAATTCACATACATTTCCACTTCTTTTTCTTAGCAATTCTTCTAATTTCATTTGGTCATTTTTATTTTGGGGATAAAGGTAAAAATTTACTGGAAAATTTACTGCTGTTTTGACCATTTTCATTCATAATATGTAAACCTAATTTTGAAATTAAAATACTCTGGAATTAAGTGCTTCTTGGTACTTTTTTATTATCAACGAAAAATTACGCTTTACTAGATTTATAATTGTTATTATATGGATTACAGTTTATTAACATAAAGATTTTTTACCTAAAATAGAAGTCACGATAGATGTAATGTCCTCAAGTCTTAATGCGAATGCAGCACGAATAATTTTTTCAAAAAAACACTGTATTTGAACGTACATTTTGTTTTTTATTTATGTATTTCATTTTGATTACTATCGTTGTTTTTGAGCATTGGTAATAGGAACAAATAACGCATCCCTATTTAGCTTATAAGCAGGGCTTAATTCTACAAAAACACAAATTAATCCTTCGCTATGGATTTGTTTCAGGCCAAACCCTGCCTTCCAAAGCCAAACCCTGCCACCCCGCAAAAAGGCCTTTTAAAAAAAGACCTTTTTTTGCACTAACTTTGAACGGTTATCATGTTCCGGTTGGATTGGAAAAAAAACTGATTCAAATCCACGTTGCTTTTCACAAAGTTACTAAGCATAAACGAATAAGATGATCTTAAGTAGAACGTAAAACTTTGGAATCCGTCATGCTGATTTCACACATAAGGTAGTATATTACATTACCATCTAAACAATCAATATTTCACTCATAAGCCTCAAATCTTCGAGCAAATGGTTCGAGTTTTGTACTATGTGGTGCACTTAAACAAAGCTTCTGAAAGATTTTTTCAGGAGCTTTTTTGTTTTTACTGCATTTCACTTTTTTGTTACTAAAGTTGTTGATAAGCAATTTACTACAATATCAAATCTTTGTTTTCTATATTTTATTTTTGAGAAACGATTAAAGTTTTTCACAAATACTTGATTAAAAATCTCAAATAATTAGCAAAACATATTACTAACTAATGGATTATTTAAACTCATTTTTCCAGAATATTAAAGACAAATTAAGCAATCCTTTTTTTGGTACACTTATATTTATCCTAATCATCCATCATTGGGAACTTTGGTACTCCTTATTCAACTTTGACGAAAGCTATAATAGGAATGCAAAAGTTTCACTAATAAAAAATCTTGCTAGTCATGAATTAACCACAAAAAATATTTTTATTGACATTGGATATGCCGTAGTTATATCATTATGCGGATACTTCATTATTGTAGGAACTAGAACTCTATCAATGCTAATTGAGTTTAGAATCATGCCATTTATAACTGGAAAAATCATCAATAAGAATGTTGTTCTAAAATCAACTCATGATGAAACAGTTTTAGAAAGAGATGAATATGCTGAAAAGTATGAGGAGCAAAGAAAAAATGTCCGCCTGTTGTCTAAAAATTATGATGATCAAACTGAACAGATTAAAAATAAAGATGAAGAATTAGCCAATTCAAGAGAATCTATTTCACAGCTATCAAGAGACCTTAATTCTTCTGAGCAAAAACTTCGAAATACTACAAATGAACTACAAAGGTCAACTAACACAGTTGAGGAATTGGAATCTGAAGCAAAAAAACAGAGAGCAAATTTAACAACTACAATGAATGATTTATCTGAATTTAGAAGCCTATTTTTTTATGAAGAAAATAGACCATTCTGGGATTCCCCGTATAAATTTCCAAATGTAATTATAGATAAGGTTAGAGAATTGAAAAAAGCGAATAAATGGGATGAATTTTTAAAAGCTGCATCGTTTATTGAAGGTGGAGGAACAATATCTCAAACGATTCTAAATGAAATGACAGAGTTTGGACTCGTTGAAAAAGGACAAGATACAAATTTTAAACGATTAAAACCTATAGGGGAAATTATATTTAAATATAAATCTATTTTCGAAGACATTGAAAGTAATTATGAAATTGAATAAAATTCAACGTTTAATGTTTAATAATATTCACAGATTAATCCAAATATTTGTTATTCGAATCAAAAATCATTTTGCACTCAGAATCCACTGTTATCTAGTTTCTCATGGAGATTCCTCGTGCCTCGGAATGACAAAAATGGCGATTATGATTGCGAAGATGGATTAAAATCCATCCCTACAAAATGTTCCGTTCCTTTGGAACTTTTTATAATTTTCAAAACAAAAAAACCGGAACTTCATGTTTTTATATTATCCGATATAATTATTTTTACTTTTTAGAAATCGTCAACCAAACGAATCTATTTCATTTCAAACTCATAATCATGTTCAAAAAATCAACTTTTGCTTTTGCTCTACTTTTTATTCTAAACTCATGTCTCGTTCAGCAAAAAAGCTTAGAAATAAGTGATTGGTATGCTTTTACCAAAACAAATACAGCACAACAAGAACCATCAAAAGTATATGAATTTGCAGATGGAATGATTCGTATGCACGGTGAAGATCCAAGCTGTTTGATGACGAAAAAAAGCTATAAAAACTTTGAGCTCGCGCTTGAATACAGATGGAATCTTGACGAGAAATACAAAATGAAAGGCACAAAAAACAGCGGTGTAATGTATAATATTCCATTAGACGCGTCGGACAAAATCTGGCCAAAAGGAATTCAGTTTCAAATCAAAGAAAAAACTACGGGTGATTTAATCTTTTTGGATCAAGTAACGGCTAAAGTAAATGGAAAACCAATTGAAGCCGGCGCAAGTGTGGTTTCTCCAAAATTTTTGGAAAATGAAAAACCATATGGCGAATGGAATTTGGTCGTAATTAAATCTTTAAACGGAAAAATCACGCAATATTTGAACGGAAAACTGGTAAACGAGTGCACAGAAGCTTCGGCAACTGAAGGGAAAATTTCCTTAAATTATGAGCGTTCGCCAATTGATTTCAGAAACATTCAAATAAAAAATATTTCGAAATAAAATTTAAACAAAAAATTTCTTCCTAATTCTACGCAACCATTTTGACATTCAATCATCTACCTAGAAAAGATTGTTATGAAAAAAATGATTTGTTTCCTAATTCTGACTTTAGGAATTGTAGCTTGTTCCCCGGAAGAAAGTGCTCAAGCAACAGAAAATACTGATGTGAAATTTTACAACAAAACCGGCGAGGATATTGATTTCTTGGTTATCGGCAAAACTTTTATTGGTTCTTTAAAAAACGGAAGTTCGACGGCTTTCCTTGATGTAAAACAATTCCAAACTGACGGGAATTCATCTGGGGAAATAAGCGCTATCTCTAACAAGACAAAATTTACGGCTACACCTTTTTACGGACTACCTTGGAACTGGTGCGGTACAGGCAGAAGTGCTGATTATAAAGATCCTACTGTTTTTGATATTGTAAAAACAACAAACAACGACGGAAGCACTAGCCTGTTTTTAGTAGAACATTACTAGAAAATATTTCAGAAAGAAAACTGAAAAAACATCTTTAAAAGACTTACCATTCAACCAACCTTTTTGATAATCAACTAACCAACTCAAAAATTACTTATGAAAAAATTGATCTGTTTCCTGACTTTTACTTTGGGAATTCTTGGCTGTTCTTCTGAAATCGACAGTAGTGCTAATGCATTTGAAAAAATGAATACCAATACTACTCAAAGCTTGACTGACATTTCCTTTATAAATAAAAATCAAGGAATAATTTCTGGCAGTTTCGGATTTTTAGCAAAAACCAATAATGGCGGAAAAACATGGACTACCTTAAATGTAGGAGACAAACAAACCTTTATGAGCGCCTGCATGGTAAATGAACAAAAATTCTATACCGCAAGAATAGACCTGTTTGTTACTTCAAATTCTGGTGCTACATTTAGCAAAATCGAAAGTCTTTCTGGCGGCCCAACTATTTTTGATATCAAATTTTTTAGCCCAACTAAGGGATTACTAACAAGATCCGGCTCAATTTTAAAATCAGATGATTCTGGAAATACTTGGACGAAAATCTATGAAGGTCCTAGTGTCGATAACTTAGAAATAACCTCAGATTTAGTTGCATATGCTTACGGTGGCTATACTGCAATTGGTTTTACTGGAGGAGGCACTATAGATAATGGAACAATTATCAAAACTATTGACGGAGGAAAATCCTGGACCAACACATTGAATTCGGATTCAAACATTCATTCCATTTCTTTTATTTCAGACAATATTGGTTATTATATTAATTCCAGACATGAATTACATAAAACTATTAACGGATCAACTAGTTGGACAAAAGTATCAAACTTGTCTGGCTCTACATCGTCTGTTTGTTTTATTAATGAAAAAACAGGATATTACTCAACAGATGACGGGAAAATTTACGCAACAAGAGATGGTGGCTTAAATTGGAAAATAGTTTATAATGAAAATACAGAACGAATCTTTAAAATTATTACTAAAGGTGGTGCTGTATTTGCGATAGGCGACAATGGATTGTTTCTTAAGAAAAGATAAAAACTTCTAGTTTAAATTTGAAGCTATCTAAAGCCATTCACTTTCAAACAAAAAAACCTCCAGTTGAAACTGGAGGCAATTTAAATTATGTTCATTTATTTAAATGAACTTATATTTCTTATATGGTATAAAATTCTAGCTGTTTAATAGCTCAATTATTTTATCCACATTCACCTCGCTATAATCATTGATATAAAAATCGCAAGGCGGCAATTCTTCTTTTGTATGCGTGCTCAAAACGCCAACCACTTTCATTCCGGCATTTAGTCCTGCGGTAATGCCCGAAAAAGAATCTTCGAAAACCACACAATCTGATGGAGAAACTCCAACACGCTCTGCTGATTTTAAATATACTTCTGGATTTGGTTTATGAAACGTAACGTCTTCGCTTGACATCATCGAATCCATTTTTTGATCTAATTTCAAGAAATTGGCAATCAAATCCAAATTGGCTCTTGGCGCCGATGTTGCTACGGCTGTTTTGAATCCGCGAGATTTTAGTTCTTCTAAAAACTGCATATAATGCGGAATCGTTTCGACTTTATCTTTATAAATCTCACGAAACATTCCTTCTTTTTCATCTTCAAGTTTTATCAATTCTTCTCCCGTAATTGGGCGTTTGAAGAAATGCGTCATGATATAACTATTGTGTTTTCCGTACATATGTTCTTCAAATTCTTCATTGCTGTACGGAATTTTATATTTATCGAAAAACTTTTCAAAAGCGACTACATGATGCGGATTGGTGTGGCAAATCACGCCGTCCATATCAAAAATTACACATTGCTGGCTCATAATTTTGTTTGTTGTTTTTAACGTATGCAAGATAAGTTATTCCGCAGTCCCGATAGCTATCGGGATCGCTAAGATTTTTTTTGAATCTCGCAAAGGCGCGAAGACGCTAAGATTTTTTTTTACCTCTCGCAGATTTGGCAGATTACGGGCATTATTATTATCATGATAAAAAAAAACAATCTGCTCAATCTGCCAAATCTGCGAGAGACAAATTTTCTTCTCCTTCTATTTTGGAATTTAAAAAATTGGAATTTACTGTTTATCCAATCCAAATTTTGCTTTTCACCAAAGTCATTGTTTGCCTTAAATGCTGATTACATGCAATCAGAATAATCAAAACTACCAAACCGTAACCTACAATCGTGTAAATTTCCATATCAGCCAAAAGAGTAGATTGTTTGGCAATACTTCCGAAAACCTTTTTCATGGCTAAAACATTTGCATTATCTGCTGAATATCCTTTGGAAATAAAGCTTTGTGTTGTACTTGCTATGGTTTGCTGCGCTTCGGGATTCTCGCCTGTTACGAATTGGCTTAGTTTCAAGAAATGTTTTTTATTTAGAAAAACCATTGCATTCTGCATGACGCAAAAACCAATTGTACTTCCCCAAAAACGTCCCGAAACT
Organism: Flavobacterium denitrificans DSM 15936; assembly: GCF_000425445.1. Classification (GTDB taxonomy): domain Bacteria; phylum Bacteroidota; class Bacteroidia; order Flavobacteriales; family Flavobacteriaceae; genus Flavobacterium; species Flavobacterium denitrificans. Next base: position 192,247 of record NZ_AUDL01000004.1, read on the forward strand.
CCAACAATTCCCGAAGAAACCGCCATATTTGCCGGAACCGATGATGTGGTAAATAAGATGAGCGGAACAAATAAAAACCCCACACCGATTCCTTGCAAAATATAGGGAATGATAATATCGCTCAGCGCAACATCTGGTACAAAAAGAAACGTAAACCAGAAGTGGAAAATAGCAATGAGCGCAAAACCAATCATAAAAATAATTTTAGTCGAAACGGATTTCATCAAGAAAAAGGCAGCTAAAATTAGTCCGATTACATTTCCTAATCCGTTTATGTACTGTACGCCTGCCACACGCGATGGATCCCAATTCCAGATGGAAAACATCGCCGAATGACAAAGACTCAACGTCGCCCTGCTGATATAGAAAAGGAAAAACAATAAAAATCCTATTCGCAGATTGGCGTATTTTATAACTTCAAAATCAAAACTTGGTCTTTTCACCAAACGTTCTTTAAAAATGAACAATCCGCCTGTAATGAGCGAAATCATCAATATTAAAACCATTTCTGAAGACTGTAGCCAATATTTTTTCTCAGCATAAACAAAAAAGTAGGCACCGCAAAGAATAGAAATTAAAACCAAAAAATAACTCATCCAATCAATTTGATATAACGGGATTTTCTTTGTGATTCGGTGCCCTCTGAAAGTAACTAAGATTAAAAAGACGTTTAAAACCTGCAGTCCGCCCGAAACATACAACATGTATTTCCAGTCGTAATGGTCGAGAAACCACACGGCGATATTCATAATAAATGGCGTAGACAACAACAGCGCGCCGTAGTAAAATGAAAACCCAATAATAATGGCATTTTTAGAATTAAACTGCTCTATAAGCAATTGTCTGATCGTAATTACCGGAAGCGCCATCAGGATTCCTTCGGCAACTCTCATTAATAAAAAAACTGAAAAATTGGTAATGTAAGCCGATGAAACAATCGTAATTCCGATTAAGGAATAAACAACCATCAAGTAATTTTTTGCAGGAAAAAAACTCGAGAATCGCCCTTCGATTAAAATCGTTGCCAGCAGCGTTCCATACGTAACGCACATTGCGAACTGCAAATCTTCGGGCTCGATATCCAAAAAACTTGCCGCATACGTTACGTTTGAGGAATAAACGCCCAATAAAATCATGGAATGCAGCAAACAAACGAACAAAATAACAATGATCGCCCATTTTGGAACCCAGGATTTAAATATACTTTTATCTTCCATTTTATTTGTGTGCAGCAACAACCGTAATGTTCATTCCTGCTCTTAAAAAATCGGTTTGTTTGTCTTGTTCTTTTAACTGAATTCTAACTGGAATTCTTTGTTCTATTTTCACAAAGTTTCCTGTCGCATTGTCTGGAGGAAGCAACGAGAATCTCGCACCACTTGCAGGCGATAACGAAGCAATTACTCCCACAAAAACTTTATCATCTATAGCATCAGCTTTAATTTCAACTTCTTGGCCTACCGTTAAATATTGCAATTGCGTTTCTTTAAAATTGGCCGTAATCCATTTTTCTTTGCTCACGATTGAAAGCAATGACTGGCCTTCTTTTACCATTTGTCCTGGTTGTAAAGTTCTTTTTCCAACCCATCCGTCATAAGGCGCTGTAATGATTGCATACGAAAGAAATAATGCTGCATTATCGGCAACAGCTTGTTTCGAAGCAATATTCGTTTGCGTTGTCGGAACATTTGCTTCGGCAACAGAAGTGCTCAAAGAAGCCGAATGAATTCTGTTTTTCATTTCTGAAAAATGTGCTTGTGCCGATTCGTAATCTGCTTTAACTTTTTCTAATTGTTGAGAAGTTGCCGCTTCTTCGCTTACCAAAGCTTTATATCTTTCGTATTCTAATTTTGTTTTCCAAAGATTCGACTTTGCAGCTTCTAATTGCGATTCGTTGATTGCAGTTGCACTTGCCGTATTAATGACATTTTTCTGCGCCACAACACTATTTTGCTTTGCGTTTTGAACATCTGCCAAAGCCACATTCAATTTCGATTTATATTCTCTATTGTCAATTACCACCAAAGTATCGCCTTTGTGCACAAATTGATTTTCATCAAAACGAACTTCTTGCACATAACCCGTAATTCTCGACATAATTGGCGTAACGTATTGCTCAACTTGAGCATCATTGGTTTCTTCGTGATTTCGGTTAAACACATAAAACCAAATTCCTAAAATAACTCCACTTACAACCAGCGTGCAAGCAATAACTGTTATTAGTATATGAAACGTTCTATTTCTTTTAGTTTCATTTTTTATCTTAACCATATCTTTCTATTCTCTAAATTCTATTTTCTTGTCTCTTGCTTCTTTCTTCTAACTTTTAACTTCCAGCATTAGGCATTATCCCAGCCGTGTGCATCATTTCGTAATGTTTCAAAACAGCATCCAAACGGGTAGAAATTTTGTTGTATTTCGCCTGAAGCAAAGCATTATCAGCATCAACCATTTCGGTAATTAAAACCAATTGGTTTAAGTATTTCAGCTTTACAATTCGGTAGTTTTCTTCAGCTAAATCCAAAGCTTTGTCAACAACAACAAACTTTTCAAGGATTTCCTGATATTGTGTATGTTCTTTGTAAAGCTGATCCTGAATTTCATCTTTTATAATTTCAGTCTGCATTTGCTGCAAATCAATTTTTGTATTCGCTTTCGCAACTTTCGTTTTGTTTTTATACAAAGCCGAAATATCAAAACGCGCCTCGATTCCTACCTGACCCAAAGTGTACAAATACGGATTTGGCGGAAAAAATTTGTAGTTTGGATAATAAAAACCATAGTTCCCAAAGAAATTTACACTTGGTAGATAATTACCTTTCACCAATTGCAATTCGGTTTTACTGATGTTTAATTCCTGACTAGCAATTCGCATTTCTTCGTTTTGCAACGCTTTATTCAAATAAAAATCATACGGATCCAAATTTTCCTTTTCATCCAAATTCGACGTTGTATCAATTGCAATTTCCTCGTTTTCTGGAATCTGAATTAAAGTTTTCAGATCGTGAAGCGCTATTTTAATGTTTTTGGAATTTGTAAGCGCATTCAGCTCACGGTCCGAAAGCTGTAATTCGGCACGGATAACCTCATTTTTCGTAACAGTTCCGTGTTTTTGAAGCGATTGCACTTCTTTCAATCGGTTTTTTTCTTCTTTGATGTTTTCTTCAAATATTTTTTGAAGTTCCATCATTTTATAAATCGCCAGATAATTTGTTACCACTTCCAGTTCAATATCATTTTCTGTTTTTTCCGATTTAATTTTGGCAATTTCGTTTTCCTGATTCGCGATTTTAATCGCGTTGTTAATCTTGTTTCCAGCGTAAATTGGCATTTTAAAAGTCGAATTGACTTCGTAGATTTCAGGAATTGCTTTTGTAACTTCTTTTCCGTTCAAGAAACCATTTCCTTTAAATTCGGTAATGTTGGTAATTCTTGAGTACATGCCATTTAATTCTACATCTGGCAATCTAAGTTCTTTTCTTTCTTTGATGTTTTGCTCAGCGAGTGTAATCTCCATTTGAGATTTAAGTACTTTTTTGTTGCTTTCCTTCGCCAGTTTCATCGCTTCTTGTAAAGAAACCGAACGAATCTCTTGCGCTTGTAAACTACTGAATGTCAACACAAACAATAACATCCACAAGCTTCTGGGGAAACAATCTTCTTTTAAATTTGTAAGGAACATGAATACATAAATATTTTATGGTGCAAAGTTCCTTCATTTTTTTCTTGGCAGATGATTCTAAAAAGCCAACAACATATTCATTTCGGACAAATGTTAAAATTCCATTTTCCGAAAACGTTATATTAAAATATTGAAAAACAAATAATTACAAGCCAAGGTTGTTTCATGTAGATTTAAAAAGGATTTAAGCAGATGAGCATAGATTATTTTTTCCCCTCTCGCAGATTTGGCAGATTGTGCAGATTTTATTCTAACACATTAATTATCTGCTTGATCTGCTAAATCTGCGAGAGAAAAATAAATCATTTTCTTTCTAAGATCTCCTCACCATTTAAGTAATCGGAAGGTCTTTGTCCTAAAATCTTGAAAAATGTGTTGCTAAAAGTCGGAACACTATTATAGCCAACTTCTAAAGCTACCTCTTTTACCGAAAGCTTTCTTTCTAACAAAAGTTCGATCGCTTTGAGAATTCTTCGAATAGTATAATATTGAATGAAAGACATTTTAAGATCTTTTTGAAACAAGCGATACAAAGAGCGTTCGCTGAAACCAAATTCATGTGCAACATCGGCAAACAGAATTGTTTCGCCAAGATTATTCTCCACATAACGCAGAATTTTTCCAAGTCGTTTGTCTTTTGGCTGTGGCAACTCTAAAGGGAGATTGTTAGTACAAATTTGAGGCAGAATCGCTTTTATGGCTTTTGCAATTGTAAAACTCGGAGAGCCTTTTTTTAAATCACCGTTCCATTGATTCGTAAACATCATCATTTGGAGCAGCAAATTATTAACCGGATAAATGCCTTCTCTTTTATAGAATTGATCTTCATCTTTTTCAACCGGAAAATATAAATTTCGCATCATCACATGTTCCGACTTTGGTTCAATGCTGTGTTCCAATCCAGCCGGAATCCAGATAAAATGTCTTGCAGGCAAAAAATAAGATTTTGTCTCAGTGGTCACAAAAACCACATCGCCTTCGGCATATAACATTTGCGCTTTATCGTGTTTATGCCACGGAACAAACAATTCGCCCATTATATCATGATGGCAGTAAATGCTTTTTTTATCGGCATCTACTTTCTTGATGTAATATTTGTCTACTTTGAATGTTGATTGTTCCATAATATAAAGATAGGAAGAAATTTAACCGCAAAGCACGCAAGGCTTTTTTCTACGATTACACATATAAACGCAAAGTTCGCAAAGCTATATGAATAAACCTTTGCGAACTTTGCGCAAATCTTAGCTCCCGATAGCTATCGGGATTGCCGTTAAAATTATAAAAACAAAAAAAGCCTTTCCGTTAAGAAAGGCTTTTAACAACTTGGTCTCGTTCTTGAAAACGAGAGGACTCGAACCCGTCTCGTCCCTAGACGAGATGCCAGACATGTATTCTAACCAACTTTATCTTTCTTATTTATATTCTTTAATTAAAGTCTCTATTGATTTTCTATTTAACTTTTTCAATCTCAATTCTTCAATCAAAGCTTCTTTTTTAGTTTCGAATGATTTCGAATAAACCAACTCCCATGGTCCTTTATTTGAAGTATACCTGCTTCTATTCTCATTATGATATAATAATCTTTGAGCAACATCTTCACTAAATCCTTTGTAATAAAGATCAAAAGTTTTAGAATAAATTATATAAACGTAAAACATAAATCAAAATTTAATGTAAAAAAAATGCCTATCATAATGATAGGCATTTTTAACAACTTAGGCGGTCTGGACGGGACTCGAACCCGCGACCCCATGCGTGACAGGCATGTATTCTAACCAACTGAACTACCAAACCCTGCGTTATTGCGAGTGCAAAAATACAACAGATTTTCGTTTCTGCAAGCGTTTTTGCGAATAAAAATTGAGAAATTTTTAATTGGTTAAATTCCAACATTTTAAAAATTGTCAACAAAATCAAAAAAGAAGAAGTTTCTTTCTTTTTAACCACAAAGCACGCTAAAATTTTGCACAAAGGTTCGCGAAGCTTAATTAAACGTGGGATAGTTGGTGTGTCGTGTGGAAACCTTGTTAAATGTTCTTTACACAGAAAAAATCCATCATATTGGCAAACATAGCCCGTGGTTTCAACCACGGGTACACAATCATAATCACAATCCGTTTCCCGTGGTTGAAACCACGGGCTACGTTTTAATATTATAAATAGGAAATCTTTGTAGAGCTACTTGCAAAGATTGCTTCGCCAGTTCGCTTTCGCTCGTGGCTTCGTTCCTCAGAAAGACAAACTATGGGTTAAAATAAGAATTAAGCAAAAAAAAACGCAAAACTTAATCAATTCTAAGCTTTGCGAACTTTGCATTCTTTAAAAAAAATCTTTGTGAACTTTGCGTAAATCTTAGTGCTCTTTGCGGTTAAAAACAAAAAACCAAAACAGTCTTAAATCAAAAAAGCCATCCACAAAAGTGGAAAGCTTTTCATTGGTCTAACTACTAAACCAGCTACGAGTTACAAAGTCGTAGCAAAACAACACAACTAATCTTAGATACCGTTTTTGGGCAAAAAAGCCTTTCCATGAAGGAAAGGCTTCTCCCAATATTGCGGTCTGGACGGGACTCGAACCCGCGACCCCATGCGTGACAGGCATGTATTCTAACCAACTGAACTACCAAACCTCTGCGTTATTGCGGTTGCAAAGATATAACAGAATTTTGTTTCTGCAAGTGTTTTTATAAAAAAAATGAAATTATTTTTTAAAATATCACCCAAAGTTTTGTTTTTCAACCAAATATGTAGTCAATATTTTTTCAAAATTATCGCCCACATTTACCGGAACGTACTTAATTTGGTTCTTCGCACAGGTTAAAGCTAAGTTTTTGAAGTATGCTTCTACCCTTTTTTCATAGGCATCTTTCACATTATCAGCAAAAATAGAAACCTCTTCTCCCGATTCTAAGTCGATGAATTTTCTTGGTGAATTGTCAAAATCAAATTTCAATTCGGTCTCATTATCAACCACATGAAACAAAACCACTTTGTGTTTATTATGTTTTAAATGTTGCAAAGCGTTGAATAATTTCTCATCATCTTGTGTTTGAAACATATCGGTAAACAAAATAATCATCGAACGACGGTGCATTTTTTCAGCAATCTGATGCAGATAAGTAATCGTATCGGTCGTTTTTTTGACTTTTGGCTGGACTAATAATTCTTCCAGTTTGTTCAAAAGCATTCGGTGATGACGATCGCTTCCTTTTTCGGGCGCGTAATATTCGTATTTATCTGAGAAAACGCTCAAACCAACGGCATCGCGCTGTTTCTTTAAGATATTCATCAAAACTGCTGAAGCTAAAACGGCAAATCCAATCTTCTTTTCATAAAAAGGTTGATTCGATTTTAATTCCGGATAATGCATTGACGACGAATTATCGACAATCAAATGACAACGCAAATTAGTCTCTTCCTCAAAACGTTTTGTGTACAAACGATCGGTTTTAGCGAATAATTTCCAGTCGATATGTTTGGTGCTTTCGCCTGCGTTATACACTTTATGCTCTGCAAATTCGGCCGAAAATCCATGAAACGGACTCTTGTGCATTCCCGATATAAAACCTTCCACAACCTGATTTGCCAGCATTTCGAGATGCTGAAAACTGGAGACTTTCTCTATTTCCGATTCAATTTTCATTCGGTTTCTTTTTTAATATTTTGTGCTTTATAAAGCAAATCTGTCGACATCAATAATTTACGCTTCAAGATCGGACTAAAATTAGGGTTTTCTTTTAAGAATCGCTCTACTTCATCAAAAGCATATTTCGACGAATATCTTCCAACTGTATTATCGAGCCAGTCTTTCGGAAAGAAAATATCTCCCGTGCGCTGGATTTCTTCTACCAAATCTAATGAAAATCTAATATATTTTTGTGCACTTTCCTGACGAAGCGGGTGATTTACATTCGCCAATCCCACAGAAACCCATGCTTCTTTTTCACGATTGGCATCGTCTTTTAACGATTCTATAAAGGCAGATCGAACGGATTCGTCTTTTGACAAGGACGGAAGCAAAAATTCAAATCGTTTCTTTTTATCAGGATTTGCGATTGTCGTCCTTGTTTTCTCTAAAATTTCTTCGGCTTTTTCATGTTTGAAAATCGCCAGACTCATTGCCATATTTGTAAAATCGTCTTCATTCAATTTCAAATTGGGAATCACGATTTCCTTATTCCAAATTTGATATAATTTGGCTTTCGTCGAATCTGAATACGCAATCGAACTAAATAATCCGAATAATTTTTTTTTGATATTAGCAGATAAATTAGCTTGCAAACGACTGTACAAAACATCTTCAAGTTGCTTTTGAACTTTGCTTTGCTGTTTTTCTGTGAAAAATCTCCAATAAATAGTATTCAAATTATTAGAAACTATTCGTAAAACCAATTCATTTTCTTCCGTTTGGATTCCTTTAAAAAAACAATCAAAAGCTTTTTCCGGAGAAACGTTTCCAATTAAAGTATTTTCGTAAAGATTACTATAAGAAGAAGCTCGTGGCATTTCGTATTTCAATTCAGAAATATAATCCAAATTATTCCCATTAATTGGAAAAACACCATATCCAAAACCATCATAATTATAAACAATTGCGATTGGTTTTTTAAAACCAATTGGCTGTAATATTGAAGTCTTTTTATCTTCGATATTAATCGTAAAAAACTCTACAAATTTTGGATAAACAAATCCTATTTGTATTCTCTGAGGCCAAACATTATTGGATTTATCTTCTGCTTTTTGAAAAATCTCAAACTTTTTGATTTTGTTTTGCGTATCATATTCAATTTTATCGGAGAAAATAGCTCTACCCGATTTGTTTACCCAAACCTCGCTCCATTTTTTCATATCCAAAGGCGTTTCGGCATCCAGAATTTCTACAAGATTATTCCAATCGGCATTGTCATTGGCGTATTTCTGAATGTATTTTTGGATTCCTTTTTGGAAAGCATCTTTTCCCATTGAAACTTCTAATTGGCGCATCATAATTGGCGCTTTGTTGTAAATCATAGCTCCATAAAGGGATCCGGCATCTTTTAAATTTGCCAAATGCTGTCTTATCGGATGTGTTCCCAATGATCGGTCTTCCGCGTAAGCGCTGGCATAATGCGTGCTAAAAAACTGTAGATTGTGATTGATTTTAGGGAAAATCGGATTCATGATTTTGTCTGCCATAAAGTTGGCAAAAACCTCTTTCATCCAGACATCATTAAACCATTTCATCGTAACCAAATCGCCAAACCACATGTGTGAGGTTTCATGCGCGATTAATTTTGCTCGGTTTAATTTTTCGCTGTCGGTTGCGCTGTTATCCAAAAACAAAGTTGATTCTCTATACTGAATTGCGCCAACATGCTCCATTCCGCCATATTGAAAAACCGGAATTGAGGCAAAATCCAACTTCTGAAAAGGAAATTTATAATTGGTATATTTTTCTAAAAAGTCTAGCGATTGTTGATGCAGATTGAAAATTGTATCGGTACTGACTTTTATCTTTTCAGGATTATTTTCGCGGTATAAAAATGTCATTTCCAAACCTGGTTTTTGTGTCACGCTTTTGAATTTTCCAGCAACGAAAGAAAACAAATAAGTGCTCATTTTGTCCGATTCTCCGAAAGCGTACGAAGTAAAATCACCTTTTTCGACTTTCTCTTTTACATCGGCTCCAGCCAAAACCGACCAATCTTTTGGAACAGAAAGACTCAGTTTATAAGTCGCTTTTAAATCGGGCTGATCAAAACACGGAAATAAAGTACTTGCGCGATCCGGAACTAATAAGGTATAAAGAAAATCGTCGTTTCTATTCAACGATAAATTTCCAGCGATGAAGGAAATTGAAATAGCATTTTTTCCGGAAATTAAATTTTCAACAGGAATAACAATATGTCCATTTTCATGAATAATTGATATGTTTTTCCCATTTGCCGAAACTGATTTTACGTTTTGAGTTTTCTCTTTAAAATCCAAAACAAGCGGTTTGTCTAAGTCTGATAAATTCAGATTTACCGTTAAACTCGAATTAATATCTTCGTTTTTCTGATTCGGGATTTCAAAAGACAATTCGTATTGAACATCAGAAATCTGTTTTTTACGAAATTGAGCCAATTGCTCAGAAACGCCATTTTCTACAATAAAATTTTCATTTTGTTTTGATTGAGAAAAGCCAATCGTCGTCATTATAAAAAAGGCAAAAAAGCCGTGAAGAATTTTCATTTTTTAAGGAATATAAGATTCGTTAAAAATAAAAAATTCCGCCACGAATTCACGAATTATTCTTTTGCATAAATTTTAAATAATTAAGGTAACCGCAAATTGCACAAATTTTCGCAAATTTTACTTTGCACAAACTCATAAAAAAATAGAGTCTCAAAATTATTTCATTAAGACATCTAGTGTAAAAATATAACAGTCCTAATTTGTGCAATTTGTGCAATTTGTGGCAAAAAAAGAACTACTGCTGGAAACAAATAAAAAAGGCTTGACTTTCGTCAAACCTCTTTTATATAAATCATAATCTTACGATTACAACAAAGCGTCTAAACTATCTGCGTAGGCTTGTTTCGGAGCTACTCCTACTTGTTTTCCTACTACTTCACCATTTTGAAATACCAAAACGGTTGGTATGTTACGCACACCATATTTTGCAGCGAATTCTTGGTTAGCATCTACATCTACTTTACCAACAACTACTTTACCAGCATATTCTTCGCTTAATTGGTCAATGATTGGACCAACCATTCTACAAGGACCACACCATGCTGCCCAAAAATCTACCATTACTGGTTTATCTGACTTTAAAACTACTTCGTCAAAAGTAGCATCTGTTATTGCTAATGCCATAATAATTTATCTTTAAATGTTATTTCAGCTTTAGTCTCGAGAGACTCGTTTTTTGTTATTTCCTAAACTGAGGTACAAAGTTAAAAATTAAAAACTAATCAAACACCATTCGCAAATTAGTTTTGATTATAAAAGTATTGTAAATAATTATATCATAAATTCAGGTTTGATATCGCAAATTCATCATAGCAGCAATTTGAAAATCAATTTATTAAATATGATTCTTTTTTGTAGTATCTTTAATCAAACATTAAAATTTTCCAAATGAAAGAAACTTTACATCGCATAAAAGTCTTTTTCCAATCGGCTGGTTTTAAAAAATACGCCAAACGTTTTGGGTTTTTAATTTTAGGGTTAATAGCACTCTTGCTGATTGCTTGCGGAGGTTTGTCGATCTATTTCAATCGAAATAAAGCCGAAATAATAGCCAAAGTAAACACCAAAATCAATAACAATATCAATGGTAAATTTCATATTGGCGATTTTCAGTATAAATTTTTAACTGGCTTTCCCAATTTCACTTTGGCCCTAAAAGATGTAGAGATTAAAGACAATCAATGGGAAAAACACAAACATACTTTATTGAAAGCGCAGGAAATAGAAGTGCGCTTAAATATCATCAGTTTGCTTCAAAAGGAAATCAATATCCACAAAGTTCTAATCAACGATGCACAAATCTATATCTACAAAGCGGCTGATGGGTATTCGAACTCCAATATTTTTAAGCCAAAAAAGAAAAAAACACCTGAAAACAAAGAGAAGCCCGAAACCACAATTGACCAGATTGATCTTAACAATGTTCGATTTACGATTAATAATCAAGTTGGACATAAATTATTTGATTTTGCGGTTGCCAGCCTAAAATCAAAAGTAGATTATGACGACGATAATTGGCAAACGGATCTTTTTCTAGATACCCAAATCAACAGTTTGGCTTTTAATACCGTTCACGGAAGTTTTGCCAAACAAAAAAGACTCAAAGGAACATTGAAAGTTGCTTATTCTTCTGAAAAGCAAAAAATTGATGTTAAGACCGATGGCTTGAAAATTGGAACTGACTCTTTTGATATTGTTGCTTTTTTCAATATTGCCAAAAACAATTCTCTGTTCGGAATTAATATCGGAACAACAATTTTATGGCAAAATGCATCTAATTTACTGTCTGGAAATATCAGCTCGAAATTAAACCGATTCAATATAAAAAAACCAATCGACGTGAATTGCGACATTAAAGGCGACTTGAACGCTGCAGGCGATCCTAGAATTGTGGTTCAAGCCATTATTAAAGACAATGAATTAAGCATTCCAGACGGACAACTTAATGATTGCAACTTCAAAGGAATTTTCACTAATAATTTCAAACCAAAAGAAGGTTTTACCGATGCCAATTCGGCTGTAATTTTGACTCGCTTTTCAGCAACTTATCAAAATATTCCGTTGAAGATTCCGCAATTGTCGATCAATAATCTCGAGAAACCAATTGCAACAGGAACTGTAAGTTCTGATTTTGACGTCGATAAGCTCAACGAAATCAGCAACGAGAAATGGATTCAGTTTACAGAAGGACACGCAACAGCCAACTTGAATTTTCAGTTTGACATTGTTGATTTGTACATTAATAAACCTAAGTTTTTGGGAAATGTAAACATCACGAATACATCATTTCATTTTATCCCGAAGAATGTTCATGCCGAAAAAGTCAGCGTACAGCTGGAGTTTACTCAACAAGCGCTCTTGATCAAAAAAATTGCCTACAAGCATAAAAAAAACACCATTTTCATGGAAGGAAAAATCGACAACTTCCTCAACTTATATTATGATGCACCTGAAAGCATGGTTGTAAACTGGAAAATTTATTGTCCAAATTTAGACATTAAACAATTTTTGGGCGCTATAGCCACTTCCCAAAAAAGGAAATCGAATATGAAAAACAGAAAACCTACTATTTCGAGTCATTTGCGAGATGTAATTGAGAAATGTTCCGTCGTAATTGGTATTAAAGCAGACAAAATGAATTACAATAAATTGACTGCGACCAATACAACGGCAACAGTTCAGATGCTGAATTCAAAACTTGTTATTAAAAACGGTTTTCTCCAGACTTCAGGAGGTAATATCGCTTTTAATGCAGAAATCTCGCCAAGCGGAAAAAATTTCGCTTTTGGTTCAACCGCACAAGTAAACCGAGTTGATATTGCAAGTTTTTTACGATCGTTCAACAACTTCGGAATCAAATCATTTACACCAAACAACATTCATGGAAAATTAACCAGCAATGCCAATGTTACGGGTTTAATGAACCGCAATGGCGAATTAATCACCAATTCTACTCACGGCAGTCTGAATTTCACCGTCACTCAAGGCGCTTTGGTCAACTTTGAACCCATTATGAAAGTGGGAAAATATGCTTTTCCGTTTCGCGACGTCAAGAATATTACCTTCAGTGATTTGTCTGGTGATTTCAAACTACGCGGCGAAATGGTCGATGTCAATAAATTGACGATAAGTTCGAGTGTTTTAAATCTTGATGCAAAAGGCGTTTATTCCTTTGGTCGAGGCACTAATTTAGCCCTGACAATCCCACTTCGAAATTCTAAAGACGACGCCAAACTCGCTACCAAGGCAGAACGTGATGCTGTACGTGAAAAAGGGATTATTCTTCGTTTGGTTGCTTATGATGATAATGGAAAGATGAAGATTAAACGGGGGAAGAAGGAGAAGTAGTCTTTTTATTTGAAGCTGTTTCCTGCTGTCCACTATATCTTTTGTGCCGAACCCCGGCACAAAAGGATGCCGTTCCCATTAGGGCTAGGGCACTCGGTTTCAAAAGAAATATCATTTTTTATAACTCTAAGTTAGAAAGCAAATACCATTATCGTGTCGACAACCAAATTTGATTTGTCTCTCACAAAGTTTTTTCTAACTTTAATCCCTAACTTCTTAAAGCAAGCAATACAATGACAGAATTAGAAATGTTTTTAAGTTCTGAACAGCCAACCACCTGCCCTACATGCGGAAACAGAACAGAAATACTTGAAGAATTTGAATTCTCTCAAAAACATAAATGTCTTAACACAGAATGCAGTTTTAAATTTATTTTAGAATTTGACAACAACAATAATAATACATGAAAGAAGGACAAAAACTTTGGACTAGAAATGAACTAATTCTTACCATTAATTTGTATTACAAATTACCATTTGGTAGATTACATCGTTTAAATCCTGAAGTAATCCATCTCGCTAATCTTATTGGAAGAACACCAGACGCAGTTGCCTACAAACTTGTAAATTTTGCAAGTCTTGATCCAAGCTTGAAAGAAAGAGGAATTAAAGGCGCATCAAATACAAGTAAATTAGATGTCGAAATATGGAACGAGTTTTTTAATAATTTGAATATTTTAGCTTTTGAAAGTGAGACTTTACTATCAAATTTTGAAAATACACCTATTGAACAATTAAATCATATTCCAGAATTTGAATTATTAAAGGAAGGAAAAACTAGAGAACAGCTTATAAAAGCCAGAGTTAATCAATCTTTTTTCAGAAGCTCAATATTAGCATCATATAACAATACTTGTTGTATCACTGGGATTCAACAGCCAGAACTTTTAATTGCTAGTCATATAAAACCTTGGAGTGTTGATAAAAAAAACAGATTAAATCCTCAAAATGGACTTGCAATTAACGCACTTCACGATAAAGCTTTTGAAAATGGTTTATTAACTATTACGACTGAATTTAAAATCAAAATTTCTCCAACATTATTCAAGCAAAAGAAATCACAATCTGTTGACGATTATTTCTTGAAGCTAGAAAATCAAAATATAATTTTACCATCAAGATTTCTACCAGATCCTGAATTTCTTAAATATCATAATGAAACTCGTTTTAAGCATTGATTTTTAAGAAGCTATTTTAAGATAAACAATAAAAATCAAACATAATTTTAGACAAACAAATGCCATAATAACATAACTTTACCCCAACAACCTATAACCAATTAAATACCACTAATTATTAAATTTCAACCCTTTAATAATTAAATTTCCATGGACTGTTTTACACCAGAACAACGATCCAAAGTCATGAGTATGATTCGTGGCACGAATACCAAAGACGAAGTTCGTTTGGCAAAAGCGTTATGGCATATTGGATTGCGTTATCGGAAAAACAATAAAAAGGTTTTTGGCTGTCCAGATTTGACTTTTACTTCTTTAAAAATTGCCATTTTTGTTGACGGCGAATTCTTTCATGGAAAAGATTGGGAGATCAAGAAAAAACCAAAAACCAACTCTGAATATTGGATCAAAAAAATCGAGCGCAACATGCAACGCGACCTCGAAGTAAACGCATATTTAGAATCTCAGAATTGGAAAGTCTTGCGTTTTTGGAGCACTGATATAAAGAAAAATCTAGGTTCTTGCATGGTAGAAATTATGAATGTTATTAATTTAAGGACAAAACAATTATCCAAAATTCCGCCTTCTTGGGAATAGCAAAAAAATTTCATAATGTTTTATTAACTCGCTTGGCTTTTTATCCTAAAAAAGATAGCTTTGAGAGACAATCATAAAATTTAAACCATTATGAAGATTCAAATCAACACCGACAAAAACATTGAGGGACACGCTAGATTAGAAAGCTACTTTTCTGCAGAATTAGAAAAAGGTTTAACCCGTTTTGAAGACAAAATTACCCGCATTGAAGTTCACTTTGGGGATGAAAATGGAGAAAAATTTGGTCTGCACGACAAAAAATGCTTAATCGAAGTACGTCCGCAAAAATTACAGCCTATTACCGTTACAGAACACGCCGAAACATTAGAAAAAGCTTTTAATGGCGCATTAAGCAAAATCAAAAAATCACTAACGACAACCTTCGAAAAACAAAAAGCTTTTTAAATTTCAAAATAGACAAAAAAAAAGACGTTTCAATTTGAAACGTCTTTTTTTTTGTCTATTTTGAAAGATGCTAAGTTACTAAGAATCTGAGATTCTAAGTTTTTTTACTTTGTAACTTAGCCACTTAGTGCCTTAGAATCTTTTTTTAAGATTTCGGCAAAGGCGCTCCAACAGCAATATCACATCTGTGTCCTGCTTGTCCATGTGGCGGATTCATGCCTTCTGCTACTGTTTGTGTCGTTTCTGTACTTAATAGCGCCGGAGTTGGATTATTTCCAGCTGGTGGCGTTACAGTAAACGATTGTGAAGCGCTTCCGCTTTGCGCAGTATTTGACGCAGCAGGTTTTACTACTGGCGAATTCAAAGGAGAACCTACCGGAATATCACACCTATGACCTGGTTGGCCATGTGGCGGATTCATTCCTTTTGCTACTTTTACTGGAGCTGTTGTAGTTGTAGTCACCACATTTTTCTGATTCGGGTTTACTTGAACCACTTGCGGTTGCGCTACAACTTGTCCTTGCTGTGGCGGAGCCGAATTTAAAGGCGCTCCAACAGCTATATCACAACGGTGCCCTGGTTGTCCATGAGCAGGATTTAGTCCTTTTGTTTCTCCTAAAACGGTGTTTGGATTCGCAGTTTGCGTCTGCACAACTGGTGTCGTTGTGGCTGATTTTGTAGTATCTTTTGCAAGTCCTAATCGAACCAATTCTGATGTTGCTGTGTTTTCCTGAGGCTCTAATTCCTTTTTGCAAGAAATAAAAAGCAATGACGAAAAAGCCAGCGAACTTATAAAGATTTTCGGATTCATGATTGTGATATTTTAAAGCACTCAAATATACTCGTTTTTGGGTTTCCACCATATAAGTGATATAAGATAATTAAAGTTTAACTTTTGGTATAAATTACCTTTATTACTGTGCCTTTTGGTTTCACGCAGATTATGCAGATCTGAGCAGATTTAAAAATGATTTCTATTTTTTAATGCGTATTTCTTCACAAAGATTTTACAAACCACAAGAGATTAAAATAAATCTGCATGCAACCCTTTCCCAGCAAGTCTTTAAATTATCTTATATCACTTATATGGTTAAAAAAATTAATATCTTTAAGGTCAAATAATTAATTAATCATGAAAAAAACATTCCTGCTTCTATTATTCGTTGCATCTTTTGCAAATGCCCAAACCGACAAAGACAAAATCAATCTAACTTTAGATACTTGGCACAAAGCTGCCGCCGATGTTAAATTTGAACCTTATTTTGCTCTCATGACTGACGATGCAATTTTCATTGGGACAGACGCTACCGAAAATTGGACCAAAAAAGATTTCAAAATTTGGGCAAAACCGCATTTCGATAAAGGAAAAACTTGGAATTTTACCGCTTTAGAACGTCACATATTTTTTGACAAAACTGGAACTATCGCTTGGTTTGATGAATTGCTGAATACACAAATGAAAATTTGTCGTGGTTCTGGTGTTTTGGTTAAAGTTGGAAAAGAATGGAAAATCCAACATTATGTACTATCAATGACAATTCCAAATGATAAAGTCGATGCCGTAACTAAAATAAAAGCACCTATTGAAGATGCTTTGATTGCGAAGCTTCAAAAAAAATAAACATTTTTCGGTTTTATTCTTATAATCCTAACTTTTATAAGGCTTTACAAAACATATTATCGAAAGAATTATAGCAAAATTGACAATATTGACGTAAATTTAGAAGTCTAAAATCAAATACTCTCAAAAAACCTATTCATAAATTGCAAAATTAGCTAAAATAAAAACTATACCACTATTTTAACAGCCCTAGAAATCAGAATATTTAATTTTTTTTAACTTTGACCCCAAAAAAAATAGGGTTCCATTAAGTATTTTAAAAAATGAAAATAGAAAAACGCTGGATCATCTCCTTTATTATGATAAGCATTGTGTGTATCACCGGTGCATTTTGGCCAGCAATGACTGAAAATAGTTATGTATTGTCTGAATTTGGCACAACTGATCACATCGTTCCAGCCGATGTTGCCTGGATGCTGACTTCTTCTTGTCTGGTTTTAATCATGACGCCTGGATTATCTTTCTTTTACGGCGGAATGGTAGGCAAGAAAAATGTAATTTCAACGATGCTTCAGAGTTTTATTTGCCTTGGCGTTGTAACACTTTTGTGGGTTGTGGTTGCTTTTAGTTTGGCTTTTGGAGAACCTGTCGGTTTTGGTTCTGGCGATCATTTTTATAGTTTCTTCGGAAATCCAACCACTTTTGCTTTTATGGATTATGTGGGCGTTTTGCCTCATAAACAATTGGCAAGCACGATTCCGTTTATGCTTTTTGCTTTGTTCCAAATGAAATTTGCGATTATTGCACCAGCAATTATCACAGGCTCATTTGCAGAGCGTGTTCGTTTTATCTCTTATTTGGTCTTCATCAGTTTATTTACTGTTTTCATATACGCCCCTTTATGCCACGCTGTTTGGTATCCAACGGGAGTTTTAGGAAGCTATTTTGGCGTTAAAGATTTCGCTGGAGGAACTGTAGTTCACATGAGTTCTGGTTTTGCAGCTTTGGCCGGAGTTATTGTTTTAGGAAAAAGAAAAAACAGCCAGCATATTCCAACTAATATTCCATTTGTATTATTAGGAACTGGAATGTTGTGGTTTGGATGGTTTGGATTTAACGCTGGATCTGCGCTTGCTGCCAACGGAACTGCCGCTATGGCTTTTGCGACCACCACAACTTCATCTGCCGCCGCAATGTTGACTTGGATTTTCTTTGATCGAATGAACGGAAGAAAAGTTTCGGCACTTGGCGCTTGTATTGGAGCCGTAGTTGGCCTTGTTGCTATTACGCCTGCTGCAGGATTTGTGTCTGTTCCAGAAAGTATGTTCTTTGGCTTTATCACAGCTTTGGTTTCTAACACTGCAGTAAACTGCAAATATTCTAAAAAATTCGACGATACGCTTGACGTTTTTGCTTGCCACGGTGTCGGCGGAATTATGGGAATGATTTTAACTGCCATTTTTGCTCACGGCGAAGATGCAAGTTTGCTCCACGGCGGATGGAATGTTTTCGGGCATCACATGATGGCACTGGTTTTAGTTTCAATTTTCACTTTCTTCGGAGCTTATTTCTTGTTTAAAGTAACCAACTTTATTATTCCGCTGAGAGTTTCTGAAGAATCAGAACATATTGGTCTGGATTTATCACAACACGATGAAACTTTAGATCCAAAATCAAAACCAATCACAGAACCGCATTACGGTTAAAAATATTTTTTTTCGCCACGCCCCGAGCGACAGCGAATTGGCGAAGCAATTCACGAATTATTTTAAAATGAAAATTCGTGAATTCGTGGCGGAAAACTTTTTAAACCGAATTACACTATTTTCATTCGTTTATATTCCTTAATTTTGCGGAAAATTTTTGTAAAAGTGGGAAGTAAAAATAAACTAAAAAGATTCAGAGAAAACGAAACATTTCAAAACGTTTTTCAACCAACCAGAGAAGAAGTTGTAGGCGATTTAATGCCTTTAAGAGGAAAATGGAATTCTGATTTCTTTAAAAATGATAATCCATTAGTTTTAGAATTAGGATGCGGAAAAGGTGAATATTCTGTTGGATTAGCAGAAAAATATCCAAACAAAAATTTTATCGGAATTGATATTAAAGGCGCTCGCTTCTGGAGAGGTGCTAAAACCGCTGTTGAAAACGGACTTCATAATGTGGCTTTTGTTCGAACTCAAATCGAATTGATCAATCATATCTTTGCTGAAGGCGAAGTAGACGAAATCTGGATTACTTTCCCAGATCCACAAATCAAATACAAAAGAACAAAACACAGAATGACAAATTCTGAGTTCTTGAAACTATACAAAAAAATCCTGAAAAAAGACGGTGTCGTAAACTTAAAAACCGACAGCGAATTTATGCACGGCTACACGCTTGGATTGCTTCATGGCGAAGGACATGAAGTACTTTATGCCAACCATAATGTTTACAAAAACGAAGGAAGTCCAGAAGTCGTAACTTCAATTCAGACATTTTACGAAAAACAATATTTAGAAATTAACAAGGCAATTACGTATATTCGTTTCAAAATTAAGGACTAACCTTGATTTTGAAACTTTTATCCTAACCGATTTTAATTACTAAATGACTTACCTTACGCCATTACTTTCAGGTTTTATTGCCGCTGCGATTGGAACAATTCCGCCAGGATTGCTCAACATGACAGCAGCCAAAATAAAAATGAAAGAGGGAAAAAAGAATGCTTTGTCATTTGTAGTCGGTGCTGTTTTTGTTATTTTTTTCCAAGCTTTTGTTGCGGTATTATTTGCTCGTGTAATAGATAATCGTCCAGATGTTGTAACGCTTTTACGTGAAGTTGGTTTTGTCATTTTTTCGATCTTAACCATTTACTTTTTATTTTTTGCCAAAGATCCAGTAGCAAAGAAAAAAACGAAAATCAAAAAGAGCAGCAAAAAAAGCCGTTTCTTTCTCGGAATGTTGCTTTCTGGATTGAATTTTTTTCCAATTCCGTATTACGTTGTTGTAAGCGTAACACTGGCCTCATACAATCTTTTTGTATTTGAAAACACCGTTATTCTAACATTTGTATTGGGTTCTGTTCTTGGCGCTTTCGGAATTTTATACAGCTACATTGCTTTCTTTGGAAGAATCGAAAAGAAAACAGATTACTTTATGCGCAACATGAATACTATTATCGGAAGTATTACTGGTTTAGTAGCTGTTGCAACGCTTTTTAATATTTTGAATTATTATTTCGGATAAAGATTAGTTTGCCACGAATTACACTAATTTCCACGAATTAGTTTTTAGATTCATATAATTAATAAAAATCGGACAGATTAAGACAATTTAATAATTTGTGAAAATTAGCGTAATTTGTGGCTAAGAAAACGAAACTATGGCTGAGGAAAATTTTTTCGAAAGAGTTTATGCTGTTGCAAGACAAATTCCCTATGGAAAAGTGACTTCTTATGGCGCAATCGCAAAAGCTTTAGGAACTGCGCGTTCTGCACGTATGGTCGGCTGGGCAATGAATGCTTCTCACAATATGGATGATATTCCAGCACACAGAGTCGTAAACCAAAAAGGACTTTTAACCGGTAAATTCCATTTTGACGGAACCAATTTAATGCAGCAACTTTTAGAAAATGAAGGCGTTAAAGTTGTAGACAACCAAATTGTAGATTTCGAAAAACACTTTTGGCAACCTGAAATTGATTTTTAAACCATATAAGTTATATAAGTTCATATTAAGTTTGATGTGATTTACTTTGTCATTGAATCTCGCAAAGTCGCGAAGTCGCAAAGCTTATTTTTAAATTTTCTTTGCGACTTCGCGACTTTGCGAGAGATTTTTGCGCAACACATAAAATGAACTTATATGACTTATATGGTTCATTTTTTTAAATCAGGCAAATCACAAAACTCGTTTTATCTTCATCGGTTTGATAGCTTAAGTAACCGCCGTGCGCTTCGATGATATTTTTTGAAAGTGTTAAGCCGATTCCTGCGCCGTCTTTTCTTGTAGTAAAAAACGGAAGAAAGACTTTATCTTGAATTTCAGAAGGAATCCCTTTTCCGTTATCAGAAATGGAGATAAAAAAGCGGTTATTTTCAGTGTAACTTGAAACAAACATCTTCTTATCTGTTTTTTCTTTTAACGCATAAATACTGTTGGTAATCAAATTAATAATTACTTGTTCCATTTGGTTTTTATCGATCAAAATAGAACGCGAACTGTGAATATCATTAATCAACTCGATATTTTCAGATTTCAAAATCGGACTCATCACTTTAAGACAATCGTCAAAAAGTTCTTTTATTGGTGTCATTACTTTTGTTGGCGTTGGCAACATGGCCAATTTGCGGTAATTTTCGACAAAAACCTGCAAATGATCGCTTCGATTTATAATCGTAGAAATACTGCTTTTTATATCATCAAAATCATCTTCTTCTAGTTTTTCCTGATCGACAATATGGAGTAAATTTTGCGAAAGCGCACGAATTGGCGTTAAGGAATTCATCAATTCATGCGAAATAATTTTCATCAAATTAATCCAAGCTTCTTTTTCTTTTTTCTCAATAACGCGCTGAATACTATCTAATAAAATGATAAAATATTCTTTGTTATAACTTTGCGTTCTTGAAGTTTGAAGCATAAAAGTCTGCAAATCCTGTTCTTCAATTTTTATCGAAATTGCCGATTTTAATTCACTGAATTCTGTTTTCTCAATTTCCAAACAAAGCGCGGGAAGGTAATTTTTAAGGTATTTCCAATGGCTTACTTTTGGCACTTTAAACATATCCGAGAAGCAATCGTTCATCAAGAAAATATTCCAATCATCATTTTCTTTTTCCAAAATCAGAGCTGCAGTATCAATATTGTTCAAAAGCGAACGATAAATCAATTCTTTTGATGTTTGTTCTTGTTGTTGCACTTTCAATGTTTCATACAAAAGATACAAACTCTCAAAATTGTCTCTTCTATTCTCTTCGGGAAAATTGGTGGTGAAATCATTTTTCAAGATTGAAAACAACGTTCTGTCATAAAACTGCAATTGATTTTTGACATAGAAATACATTTCAGCCAACATTATAAAAACAAAAACGCCAACCAAAATCGCATTGTAATAAAACATTTTATAAATCAGAAAAACGCAGAAAAAAAAGAGCATCATTACAAATAAAACTCTCACAAACAAAGCGTTATAAAATTTCCAGTTTTTCATTTTTTTTATTTTTTTTCTTGCCACTCCCGATAACTATCGGGATAAAATGATTAAGATAATTTTGTTGATGTAATTCTCTCGCAGATTCTGCAGATTTGGCGGATTAAATTAAATTCCCTTTTATCTGCTAGATCTGCAGAATCTGCGGTAAACTAAAAATTAAGACAAAGCAAAAATCCCTTTAATCTGTGACCCGAGCGATAGCGAACAGGCGAAGCAAATCTGTGGCTCAAAAAAATCTTGATTCTTGGCTCTTTCTTCTTTTCCTTTAATTCTTCAAATCGTATTTCTCAATTCTCCTGTACAAAGCCGCTCTTGATAATCCTAATTCTTCAGCAGTTTTTGAGATATTTCCGTGATGTTTGAAAAGTGCTTTTTCAATTGCTGTTTTTTCCAATTCAGATAACGGATTTTCGTCATTTTCCTGAATTTCCTCAAAATCCAAAATATCCAAATCATGAACCGAAATAGTATTGTTGTCGGCCAAAATTAGCGCGCGCTCAATCTTATTTTCCATTTCACGAACATTTCCTTTCCACGGATATTTTTCTAAATATGGCGCAGCATTTTCTTCAAATCGCCAGTTTTCTTGATTGTATTTTTCTGCAATTTGCTCCAAAACAAAATTTGCCATCGGAACAATGTCTTCTTTTCGTTCGCGCAAAGGCGGTAAATTAATTTCCATAGTATTGATTCGGTACAGCAAATCTTCTCTAAAAATCTTATTTTTTACTTCGGCCTTAATATCATTATTGGTTGCCGAAATAATTCGAACATTCAAAGGTCTTGCTTTGCTTTCTCCCAAACGCGTCACTGTTTTTGTCTGCAAAACGTGCAATAATTTTGACTGCAAATGAAGCGGAATATTACCAATTTCGTCCAAGAAAATAGTACCGTTTTGCGCATTTTCAAAGCGCCCTGGAGTATCGGTTTTAGCATCGGTGAACGCACCTTTTACGTATCCAAAAAGTTCACTTTCGAATAAATTATCGCTCAAAGAACCTAAATCAACATGCACAAAAGGTTCATTCTTTCGCTCTGAATGTTGATGAATGAATTCTGCAAAAACATATTTTCCAGTTCCGTTTTCGCCTAAAATCAAAACATTGGCGTCTGTTTTTGCCACTCTTTCGGCAATAGAATACGCTTGTTTTATTTTTTGAGAAGTTCCAACAAAATATCTTTTCTCGACTTTTTCAACAATTGGCTTTTTACTATTTTTTCGGCTTTCGGCGACAGCCTTATCAATTATTTCAAGTAACTTTTCGTTGTTCCAAGGTTTTAAAACATAATCAAAAGCGCCCATTTTAATTCCTTCGACTGCGGTATCAATTTTACCAAAAGCCGTCATTAAAATCACAATGGTATTGGGAGAAAGTGTTTTGATTTCTTTTAGCCAATGAATTCCTTCGCGCCCATCTTCAAAACCAATTCGGTAATTCATGTCGAGCAAAACCACATTTATTTCATTTTCATTCAAAATTGAAATAATTTGTTTCGGACTACTAGTGGTAAAAATGGTTTCAAAATATTTTTTCAGAATCATTTTTGCCGAAAAGAGAATTTCTTCTTGATCGTCAACAATTAATATTTGAGCTTGTTTTTTTCTCATGTTGATTTTTTTTGTCCGGTTTTGAACGGTCAACTGTTCATTATCGAACACTACTTTTTTTAAGTGTTTTTTAAAGCTTCTTTAAAATCAATACTTTACAAATAATAAATTTTATGGCACAGTATTTACCTATTGATTATCAGTAAAATATTAAAAAAATGGACAAGGTAATTCCTCGTAAAAATAGAAAAATTAGATATCTCACAATAGCAATTGGAGTTTTTTTAGCCTTGGGCACAATCATCTTTTTTTCTTTTAATACCAAAAGAAGCTTGAATGTAAAAGCCGAAGAACTTTCAATCCAAAAAGTTGAAAAAGCTTTTTTTGAAGATTTTGTGGTTTTTCAAGCAAAAGTCGAACCTTTGAATGTCATGCTGGTAAACGTTACAGAAGGAGGATCAGTAAAAGAGATTTTTGTTGAAAACGGCGCAATGGTAACAAAAGGACAATCACTTGCTCGTTTATACAACCCAAATACAGAGTTGAATTACTTGACTCAGGAAACTGCAATTATTGAGCAAATCAACAATTTGAATACCGGAAAACTAAATATTAGAAATCAGGAATTGAATTTAAACAAAGATTTGGTTTTGATCGAGCATGATTACAACGACGCCAAAAGATTATATGATATGAATTCGAAATTGTATGACAAAGATGTGATTTCTAAAAACGACTGGAATACTTTTAAAGAAAGTCTTCGCTTTCAAGAAGAACGAAAAAGAACCATTCAGCAAAGTATTCAGAAAGAAAAACAATCCAATCAAGTTCAGATTTCGCAAATCAATCGCTCGATTCAGACTATGGAAAAAAGTTTGGAAATTTTAAGAAACAACAAAAAGAATTTCCTGATTACAGCTCCAGAAACAGGTCGGTTAACTTCTTTTGAACCTGTTTTAGGAAAATCATTTCAAGCTGGTGAAAGTATCGGAAAAATCGATTCAAAACGTGGATACAAACTTGCTGCCGATGTAGATGAATTTTATTTAGAAAAAGTTCGTGAAGGTTTAAAAGGCCAAGTTGAATTTAAAGGAAAAAATCTTGAAGTTATTGTCACCAAAGTAATTCCAGAAGTAAAAAGCGGGC
Source organism: Flavobacterium denitrificans DSM 15936 (assembly GCF_000425445.1). Taxonomy (GTDB): domain Bacteria; phylum Bacteroidota; class Bacteroidia; order Flavobacteriales; family Flavobacteriaceae; genus Flavobacterium; species Flavobacterium denitrificans. The sequence goes on from NZ_AUDL01000004.1 coordinate 217,131, forward strand.
ACTTTACAGTAGAATTGGCTTTTACATCTAAAGAAAATATCGTGCTACAAGACGGACTTAGTTTTGGCGTAAAACTGATTTTATCTGAAAGAAACAAAATACTGGTGCTGCCAAAAGGAAGTTTTAACCAAGAAACCGCAGGAAAATGGATTTTTGTAGTAAAAGGAAATAAAGCCGAAAGAAGAAATATAAAATTAGGAAGAGAAAATCCGTCGTATTATGAAGTTCTTGAAGGATTAAAAGAAGGCGAATCTGTAGTTACGTCATCGTATTCAGATTATAAGGATATTGAGGAGCTTTCAATTAGTAATGAATAAATGTTTCAAGTTCGAAGTTTCACGTTTCAAGTTTTGCGCAACGAAACAACCTGAAACTTCAAACCTGAAACCTGAAACAAATAAAAATAATCATCATTTCAATCATCAATCAAAAAACGTAATTAACAACATTTAAAACCTTAACAAAAATGATAACGATTCAAAATTTAACCAAAGTTTTTAGAACGGAAGAAGTAGAAACATCAGCATTGAGCGGTATTTCTTTAGAAATTAAAAAAGGGGACTTTTTAACTATCATGGGGCCTTCAGGTTGTGGAAAATCGACTTTATTAAACATCATTGGGCTTTTAGACAGCGCTACTGATGGAAGTTATAAATTATTAGACCAAGAAATGATTGGTCTTAAAGAAAAAGGAAGAGCGCAGGTTCGCAAGGAAAATATCGGATTCATTTTTCAGAATTTCAATTTGATCGACGAACTTTCTGTTTATGACAATATCGAATTGCCTTTGCTTTACAACAACGTAAAAGCATCAGAAAGAAAACAAAAAATTGAAGCTATTGCCGAGAAATTGAATATTTCACATCGTTTGAAACATTTCCCGCAACAGCTTTCAGGAGGTCAGCAACAAAGAGTTGCCGTTGCGAGAGCTTTGGTTAATGATCCAAAAATCATTCTTGCCGATGAGCCAACAGGAAACTTAGACAGTAAAAACGGTAACGAAGTAATGGAACTTTTAACCGATTTGCACGCAAAAGGCGCAACAATTTTGATGGTAACCCACTCAGATTATGATGCTTCGTTCTCACAAAGAACCATTCATATGAAAGACGGTGTGATATTCTCTGAAAAATTAAATCAGAGAAATGTAGATGTTTTTATGGACGCTAAATAAGAGAAAAATGGTAAAATTTATCGTAGCAGCAATTGTAATTCTGGTAGAATTTGTCTGCAAAATATGGGCTTTAATTTAAAACACTAATCGGGTTGAAAAACCTAAATAACTACAAAAACTAATACCATGATTTCTAACTGGTTTAAAATATTTATTTATCATTTAAAACAAAGCAAACTGTTTTCGTTTTTGAATGTTTTGGGATTAAGCATCGGGGTTGCCAGCGTAATCTTCGCAATTTTGTATTGGAACAATGAACATGCTTATGATCAATGGAATCCAAATAAAGAAAACGCTTATATGGTTCTGAACAAAATTGGCGCAACGGGCGACACTTGGGGATCCAACTCGATTCCGTTTGGAGAAACCTGCAAAGCTACAATTCCTGATATTGAAAAAATCTGCTTCTTTAACACTTGGTACGATGAAGATATCATCAAATATCAAGGTCAAAAATTAATGGCTAAAAAGATTACTGTAAGCGACGAAAGTTTTTTTGATTTTTTCCCTTTTGAGATTTTAAAAGGTGCTAAAACCAATGTTTTAAAAGAGAAAAACAGCGTTGCAATTTCCGAAGATCAGGCAAAATTGATTTTCAAGAACGAAGACCCTATTGACAAATCGATCACATATGGCACAAATGCTTACACTGTAAAATCAGTTTATCGAATTACCAAACCTTCTTCAATGGAGCCAAATTATGTTTTTAGCGGTGTAAAACGTGAAAATGACATTAACAGTTGGGGAAATTTCAATTATGGTTTATTAGTAAAAATCAAAAAAGGTGCTGATCCAGTGGCTGTTTTGAAAAAAATGCAAAATGTAAATTATGTAAACCGAACTTTAAAAGATGCCAAAGAAAATGGACAAACACCAGAACAATATGTAAAAGAAAACGGTGAAGTAGAGGTTATTATTGACCAATTAAAGACATCCCGCTTGCACGGAACAAAAAGTTCGGCAGGACAAAATTACCCAGAAGGAGTTGGTAATTTAAAACTGCTTTATATTATGGGAGGGCTGTCTATTTTGATTTTGGTTTTATCATTGGTAAACTACATTAATTTAGCAACAGCATCAGCAATCAAACGCGCAAAAGAAGTTGGTGTCCGCAAAATTGTGGGTGCTACCAAAAACCAAATCATTTCTCAATTTATATTTGAAACTGCAATAATTGTTATACTTGCTATTGTGTTTGCACTTGCAATCGTAGAACTTTCGTTGCCGTATTATAATACATTTTTGAAGAAGACTTTAACCATGAATGGGAGCGAATTTTACCTGCAGCTAATTATGATTTTTGGATTAGTAATCATACTTGCAGGTATCTTTCCTGCCATTTATATCTCGAATTTTGAGACTTTAAAAGTATTGAAAGGCAATTTTTCAAGAAGCAAAAGCGGTATTTGGATTCGAAATTCAATGCTTATTTTTCAATTCGGAATTGCAGCCTTTTTTATCATCGGTGCCTTGATTGTCAATTCGCAGGTAAATTATATGATGAACAAAGATCTTGGTTTTAGTGGGGATCAAGTAATTTCAATTCCGTACAACAAACCAGACAGACAAAAAAGAACACAACAATATGGTGTTGATAAACCAGAAATCAAAAAAATCCCAGGCGTAGTTGATGTTTCTACTTTTGCTGGAAGTTTTGGCGGAAGCACAAACTCAAGTTCTGGATTTACACATAATGGTATTTTTGTTCAGCCTCGAAATGTAGAAATGGATTTTGGTTTTCTGGAAATGATGAAAATTAAAATTGTCGAAGGACGTGATTTATCTCCAAAATTTGCTTCAGACACCGTGAGCAGCATGTTGATCAATGAAACACTTGCTAAAACTTTGAATTTAAAAAACCCAATAAACACAATAATTACTTCGGGCTGGTCTAAAAACGATAGTGGGAATTTGAAATTTAAAATTGTTGGAATCGTAAAAGATTTCCACATTACGGGTTTACAAAACAAAGTGCCTCCAATGGTTTTTGTAAACATAAAAACTTTGGGATGGAATAATTTCAACAATATTTTTGTAAAAGTGTCTCCAAACAATTTGACAGAAACTTTAGAAAAATTAAAAACCTATTGGGCAAAAAATGTAAATCCAGATTACCCTTTTGAATATGAATTTGTTAACAAAGGATTTGCAAGAACATATCAGGAACAAATCAAGCAAAAAAACTTGTTTTTTATTCTAAATCTAGTTGTAATCATAATTGCTGTGTTCGGATTGTTTGCTTTGGCATCATTTTCGATGGAGAGAAGACTGAAAGAAATTGCAATTAGAAAAACACTCGGCGCAGAAACAGATATTTTATTGAAAGAATTATCAAAACAATATGTTCTTTTCTGCCTGCTTGGATTTGGAATCGGAATCGTACCGGCTTATATTTTATTACAAAAATGGCTTGAAGATTATGCATTTAGAATCAATATTTCGACTTTGCCTTTTTCAATCGCATTAGTTTCATTACTGTTTTTTACTTTGGTGATTGTTTTGACAAAAGCCTATCAAGTAACTAAAATTGATGTTTTGAAATATTTAAAATACGAATAACTTGTAGACCATTTTTTTTAGGAAACCCGCCAAATCAGAATCTTGGCGGGTTTCTTTTTTCAATTTTAAGCTTAAATTTTACTTTTCTTTAGTTTAATTTTGTTTCTTCTTTTTAAAATCGCTTAAACAAAATACAACTCCATCATTTTGAATAATTTCGATATCAATAAATACGATTCAAAAAAAGTAAGAATCCGAACTTAATCTGTTATCTTTGCAGTCTGAAACAGGTTTAAATAAACATAGTGCTTAAATAAGTTTCATCATTAGAAAACACCTACATTAAAAATGAAATTAGATAGAAAAGAAATTCTTAAAGCTCTAGAAACAATCACTATAGCTGGAGAAGGAAAAAATATGGTTGAAAGCGGTGCTGTTGCCAACGTTATTACATTTGGCGATGAAGTTGTAGTAGATTTAGTACTTCACACTCCAGCAATGCACATCAAAAAAAGAGCAGAAGACGATGTTAAAAAAACAATCCATGACTTAATCTCGGCTGATGCAAAAATCAAAGTAAATATTAAAGTTGAAGTTCCTGAAAAAGTCGAAATCAAAGGTCGTGCAATTCCAGGAATCAAAAATATTATTGCCGTTGCTTCTGGAAAAGGAGGAGTTGGAAAATCAACTGTTACTGCAAACCTTGCTGTAACTCTTGCAAAAATGGGATTCAAAGTTGGAATTTTAGATGCTGATATCTACGGACCTTCAATGCCTATTATGTTTGATGTTGAAAACGAAAAACCAATTTCGACTACGGTTGACGGAAAATCAAAAATGAAACCAATTGAAAGTTATGAGATCAAAATACTTTCTATTGGATTTTTCACAGCGCCAAGCCAAGCTGTGATTTGGAGAGGTCCAATGGCAGCAAAAGCTTTAAACCAAATGCTTTTTGATGCTGATTGGGGAGAACTTGATTTCATGCTTTTAGATTTGCCTCCAGGAACCGGAGACATTCACCTTTCGATCATGCAATCGCTTCCTATCACAGGTGCTGTTGTAGTAAGTACACCACAAGCCGTTGCACTTGCCGATGCTAAAAAGGGAGTGTCAATGTTCATGCAAGACAACATCAATGTTCCGGTTTTAGGAATTGTTGAAAACATGGCTTACTTTACACCAGAAGAATTACCAGAAAACAAATATTATATCTTTGGACAAGAAGGAGCAAAAAACCTTGCAGCTGATTTAAATGTACCATTTTTAGGTGAAGTTCCAATTGTACAATCTATTCGTGAAGCAGGAGATTATGGACGCCCAGCTGCTTTGCAAACAGCATCATTAATTGAAACTGTTTTTGAAGAAATCACTAGAAATGTGGTACAAGAAACTGTAAACAGAAACGAAAGTTTGCCAGCAACAGAAGCCATTAAAATTACAACTATGGCAGGATGTTCGGCAGTGAAAAAATAATTAGATAATGAGATAATGTGCCAATTAGATAATGAATTAAATTTTCTAATTGACACATTTTCATAATTGACACATTAAATATCATGACAACAGAAGAATTAACAAATAACGTTTTATTGGCTTTAGATGAAATAAGGCCGTTTTTAAAATCTGACGGAGGCGATATTACGCTAATTTCTATCGATGAAGATAAACATGTAAAAGTTCGTCTAGAAGGCGCATGCATTAGCTGTAGCGTTAACCAAATGACTTTAAAAGCTGGAGTTGAAACGACGATTAAAAAATATGCACCGCAAATTGAAACTGTCGTAAATATTATGTAATAAAATCTAAATTTGCCACCGTTTATGATTTTAGATTATTAACAAGAATAATAGCTCTTTTGAGTGTTTTTCTTGCATTTAACAACAAAAATAATCTAAATCATATCAAATATTGTGAATTTAGCAAAAAAGAACACAAAGATTTAAGAAGCTTAGTGGGGCTATTATTACTTATTTAACTTAAATTTGTAAAATAACCCTAAATCTTAAATTTATGAAACACTATTACACTTTATTTTTATTGTTGTTTTTTGTATCTGTAAATTATGCTCAGCAAGCACAAACTCTAATTGTTGACAAGGCTTGGGTAAATGAAGCAGAAGAATGGTCGGATTTTCAATATTCAGGACAAATTGTTTTTAACACTACCCCTGGTAGCGACGAAGGCAGTTTGAGAATTGGCAATTATGATTTTTTATATGATTTTGCTGAAGGAAAAGCAAAATTTGCAAATAAAGCAACTTACAGTACCGCTGAATTTTCGCATCCTAGAAAAGTTTCTGTAACAACAGACAAACAGGGAGTTGTAAATTCAACATACGAAGGAACATTAGTTTTTCAAGGCGGTAAAGATTATTATTCTGTAATTGCAATAATTACGTTGCTTGAAAAAAGCGGCAACATGCTGGGTGTAAAAATGCATCTTAAAGATAGCACAAGAAAAGAATATGCATTCAGCCTAAAACCAACAAGTTAAATTGAAAACAGGGATTTTTTCAAGTTATAAAATCCTACAATAAAATTCCCATAATTAAAATGGATGTATTAATAAAGATTAAAGATCGAGAAGGAGTTATTCATGAATTACAGGCTCCAACTGACATGGCAATGAATATAATGGAGTTATGCAAAGCATACGAACTTCCTGTTGAAGGAACTTGTGGCGGAATGGCAATGTGCGCATCTTGTCAATGTTATGTTCTAAATGATGTTGCATTACCAGAAATGGGAGATGAAGAAGAAGCTATGCTTTCGGAAGCATTTTACGTTAAGTCTAACAGCCGTTTAGGATGCCAAATTCCAATTACTGAAGAATTAGAAGGTCTGGAATTAGAATTGGCTCCGGAATATTAAAAAATAGTAAAAGGCGAGAACCAAAAATTCTCGCCTTTTTTTTTTAATGTTTTTACATCTTTTCCTTTCAGTCAGAAATGACAAAACTATGAAGTTTAAAAAACCTGTCGGGTTTTCTGTACTCAGATAAATCAAAAAAGCCGTAATAACATCACTGCAATTACGGCTTTTTCTTTATAACAATTTAATTTAATCTCTCGGCTTAAACCAAACCTGCTTGAATTAAATATTCAGCAATTTGGATTGTGTTTGTTGCAGCACCTTTTCTTAAGTTATCAGCAACAATCCACATGTTTAATGTGTTTGGCTGGCTTTCGTCACGACGGATTCTTCCAACAAAAACATCATTTTTACCTTCAGCGTATAATGGCATTGGGTAAGTGAACGTATCTAAATTATCCTGAACCACTACTCCATCTGTATGGTGTAAAATTTCACGAACTTCATTTACATCAAAATCATTTGTAAACTCAACATTTACTGCTTCACTATGTCCTCCAACAACTGGAACACGAACTGCAGTAGCAGTTACTCTAATAGTATTATCACCAAGAATTTTTTGAGTTTCGCGAACTAATTTCATTTCTTCTTTAGTGTATCCGTTTTCTTCGAAACTGTCGCAATGTGGAATAGCATTTCTGTGAATTGGATATTTGTAAGCCATATCACCCTGGATTCCAGCGTACTCGTTTTCTAATTGTTTTACCGCTTTTACACCAGTTCCAGTGATTGATTGGTAAGTAGAAACAATAATTCTCTGAATATTATATTTTCTATGCAAAGGCGCCAAAGCCAATACCATTTGAATAGTAGAGCAGTTTGGGTTTGCAATAATTTTATCTTCTTTAGTCAAAACAGAAGCGTTGATTTCTGGAACTACTAATTTTTTAGTTGGATCCATTCTCCAAGCAGATGAGTTGTCAATAACGGTTGTTCCGGCAGCTGCAAATTTTGGAGCCCATTCTAATGAAGTATCTCCTCCAGCAGAAAATACTGCGATGTCAGCTTTCATGTCAACAGCTGTTTGCAATCCTACTACTTTATATTTTGTTCCTTTGTATTCAATTTCTTTTCCTACTGATCTTTCTGATGCAACAGGAATTAATTCTGTAACAGGAAAATTTCTTTCTGCTAAAACTTTAAGCATTACTTCGCCAACCATTCCGGTAGCACCTACAACTGCAATTCTCATTTTTATATCTTTAAATAATTCTATAATCAAATTTATACGGCAAAAATAAGTATAATAAAAGTCTTGGCAAGGTGATTCACAAAAAATAACAAATTGTTATAAAATAAACATTTTGTAAAAAAACCACCTCTTTAGAAGGTGGTTAAGTTAGACTTAGTGTAGCGGTATTATATTTTTATTTATTTTTCAATAAATCTCTAATTTGTGTAAGCAATTCCTCCTGAGTTGGCCCTGCAGGTGGAGCTGGAGCTTCTTCTTTTTTAAGTTTGTTTATTCCTTTAATAATCAAGAATAAAACAAAAGCAACGATTATAAAGTTAATTACAGCTGATAAAAACAATCCATACTTAACACCTCCAAAGGCAGTCAATTCTTCGATCGTCGACAAATGAGCAGCATCTAAAGCTGGTTTTAATAATAGTGGTGTAATAACATTCTCGATAAATGAACTGACAATTTTACCAAAAGCAGCACCAATGATAACACCGACAGCCAAATCGACTACGTTGCCTTTCATTGCAAATTGTTTAAATTCTGAAAAAAATCCCATACCGTATCTATTTACATTTATAATTAGTGAATACCGAAAATACGCAATTTTCTTGAAAAAACCACATTCTTTTCTCTTTTGCACCATATAAAACATAAGCTTGATGCTGTCGAAATGATATAATTAAGTAAAAAAAAGAAAAGCAGTTCAACTAAAATGAACTTATATAACTTATATGGTTTAAAAATTCTATCTGAAAAATATCCGTTTTACGCGCTGCGAGATACTGGTCATAATTTCATAGGGAATTGTTTTTAATGCTTCAGCCATTTCTATAACAGTTGGGCTTTCGCCAAAAATAATCACTGAATCGCCTTCTTTGCAATCAATATCAGAAACATTGACCATCAACATATCCATACAAACACTTCCTACGATTTTGGCTTTTTGATTTTTTATGGTTACAAAACCAACTTCATTTCCCCATAATCTCGAAATTCCGTCGGCATAACCAATTGGAATTGTCGCAATTTTTGTTTCCTTTTCAGCCATAAAACGACGTCCATAACCTACGCTGTCGCCACTTGGAATTGTTCGGATTTGTGAAATAATCGATTTTAATGTTCCAACATTTTCCAAATATTTTTGTTCCGATGAATCGTTGGAAACTCCGTACAAACCAATTCCTAAACGCACCATATTATATTGTGCATTTGGGAAATTACTGATTCCCGAAGTATTCAGAATATGACGAATCGGATTTATATTTAATTCTGACATTAATTTGGAAGATAATTTTTCGAACAAACCTATTTGTTTTTCAACAAAACCAAAATGTTTTGGATCATCGCTTGTTGCCAAATGTGATAATACACTTTGAACTCTAACCGTTGAATTATTTTTTAAAGTTTGAATCAACTCATCAATTGTATTTTCTTCAAAACCTAAACGATGCATTCCGGTATCCATTTTAATATGAATCGGAAAATCTTTTAGATTCTTTTCTTTAGCAATTTTCAAAAAGGCATTTAATCCTTTTAAACTATAAATTTCTGGTTCTAATTTGTATTGAATAATCGATGGAAAACTTGTGGATTCTGGATTTAAAACCATAATTGGTAATTTGATTCCGCCATTTTTTAGCGAAATTCCTTCATCGGCGAAAGCCACACCTAAATAATCTACTTTATGATGTTCCAGTAATTTTGCAATTTCCAAACCGCCATTTCCATAACCAAAAGCTTTTACCATGACCATGATTTTTACATCTTCGGCAAGTTTAGATTTGTAATAATTTAAGTTATGGCTAATGGAATCCAAGTTTATTTCTAGAACTGTTTCATGTGTTTTTTCTTCAAGAAGTGAAACAATTTCTTCAAACTGAAAAGATCTTGCGCCTTTAATCAAAATCGTTTCATTATTAAAATTTAAACTTTCAAAAGCTTCAATAAACGAAGCTGTATCTTGAAATGCAATACAGTTAGAAAACTTAGCTGCAAAAGAAGAAATTATTGGGCCAATGCCAATTACGCGATTAATTTTATTAGCTGAAACTAATTGCGAAACCTTAGAATACAATTCTTCATTTGAAAATCCGCTCTGAAAAATATCTGAAAGAATTACTGTTTTTGTAGCGTTCTTTTTTTGTTGGCTTTCCAGGAAATCCAAAGCTATTTTAAGCGATTGAAAATCGGAACTGTAACTGTCGTCAATTATACTGCAATTATTGATTCCGTTTTTTACTTCCAAACGCATTTGAACCGGATACAACATTTGTACGCGATTTTGAATGGTTTTAGAATCATATTTAAAATAAAGCAAAACCAACAGACATGAAATCGCATTTTCTATTGAAGCAGAATCATTAAAAGGAATCTCTAAATCTGAAATTTCGTTTTTATATTGGTATTGAATAGTTGTAATTTCGTTTCTAATTTCTTTTTTCAGAATAAAAACATCGGCAGAATTATCTGTAAAACTCCACGAAAAAAGTTTTCGGGGATGGATCATATATTCTGCAACAAACTGAGTTAAACATGACGCTACAACTTCTGTTTTTTGATATATAATTATCGGACAATCTTTGAATAAAAGGAGTTTTTCATCAATCTTTTGGACTAAATTTAAAAAACCTTCATCATGTGCAGTTCCAATATTAGTAAGCACTCCTATTGTGGGTTTGATGATTTTTTCAAGTTTTTCCATTTCATTCACCGTTGAAATACCGGCTTCAAAAATGCCCAGATTGTGTTTTTCATTTATGGCAATAACAGACAACGGAACACCAACCTGAGAGTTGTAACTTTTAGGACTTCGGATAATATTATAATCTGGACTCAACAAAAAGTTAAGCCATTCTTTTACAATCGTTTTGCCATTGCTTCCGGTCAAGCCGATAACTGGAAAATCAAATAAATCTCTGTAATAACTTGCAAATTGCTGTAATGCATTTAAGGTATTTTTTACGACCAAAAAATTAGCTTTTCCTTTTACATTTTCTGGAATATATTGAACAGCAAAATTCTGAACACCTTTATCAATTAATTCTGCTATATATAAATGAGCATCGTTGTTAACGCCAGACAAAGCGATAAACAAAGTTTTGGATCCGTTTTGAAGTGAACGGCTGTCGATCGAAATATGATCGATAAAAATATCCGAATTTGAGCCAATCCATTCGGCATCAAGAACCGGGATAAGGCTTTTAAGATTTATGCTCATTTAGAAATTCTTTTTGTCAAATTTAAAAAAAGGTTTGCCACGAATCACACCAATTTGCGCTAATTTTTTGTTTAAAAGCAAATGCCTGTTTTAAAATTTTCAGACAGGAAATAAAACTTCAAATATTAATTAACAAAATGCAATTCGGGAAAATTCGTGTAATTCGTGGCAAAAACCATTATTTGATTATATTTGTTTTACACCACAAAATAACCGCGTTTTGAAAAAAATATTGCCTTTATTCTCTTATATATTACATCCGATTTTTATTTCGATGTATGCTACTTTATTTTATCTTTTTTGCAAAGAAGATGCCTTTACCAATCAGGAAAAGTATTTTGTTTTATTTCAAATTCTGATTATTACTGTTTTGGTTCCGATTTTGTTTTTCTTACTGTTAAAATCAACAGGGCATGTTACTTCCATCATGGTTCATGAAACTTCACAACGAAAAATTCCGCTGATCTTGCAATGCTTTTTGTACATATTATTGGTAAAACGAAGTATAATAGTGACACGTTATCCTGAACTGCATTTCTTTTTTCTCGGCGCATTATTCACAACAATATTAGCTTTGGTCTGCTCTTTATTCAAGATTAAAGCAAGTCTTCATGTAGCTGCAATTAGTGGTTTTGCCATTTTTGTAATTGGTTTGAATATGCATTTGCAAATGCAAAATCCGTATTGGCCGGCACTTTTAATTTTACTTACTGGAATTGTTGCTTCGTCTCGACTTGAAATGCAAGCGCATACTCCTAAAGAAATACTTATTGGACTGTTTATTGGTGTATTGCCACAAATACTTTTTGTATTCTTATGGCTATAAAATATAGAAAATGATTCCGATATTCATAGCTCTCATTTTTACTTTTTCAGCAGAAAGTGTAGAAACCGAATCAAAAAGCGGATTTAAACCATAATAAGCATAAACATTCCAAGTATTATATCCTGTCGCAAGATAAACCCCGTATTGAAAAGTATTGACATCAGGATTATTGGTTATTTTATAGGTATTCTCTCCATCGTTTAATATCGATTTGCTGGAAAAAATATAACTCATTTTCACACCTCCGTAAATCCTCCAAAACTTAGTGCTTTCATAAGTCGAATTTCTCCATCTGAATTCTATCGGCAGATCAACAGAATATTGTCTGAATCGGTTTGAAACAAATTCATCATAATCATTTACACCGTAAATTGGAGCTCCTTTTATATCTTCAGAAATGGTGAAATTTTGGTAAAAGTTTTGATACGTCAGTCCTAATCCAGCAGCAATGGCAACCGTTCTCTTTTTGTTAATTGGCATATCGCGCAAAAAACCTGCTGAAAGTCCTGCAGAAAACTTATCCTGTTTCAATTTTTCAGGCGTATTAACCAAAAGATTATACGTCACAGAAAAATAAAACTGATCCTCGCGATACAACGAATCAATTTTGATTACGGGCTTAATTTCTGGCTTCACTTCTTCTTGCGCAAAAACGTTAAAGAACGAAACAAAAAACAAACAAGTAAAAAATAATCGCATATCGAATTTTGGTTTTAAGGAGGTTTTCAAGTTTAAACGTTTTTTGCTGTAAATTTATTTCACATACAAATATAATATAATGCCACTTGAAGATGAGATTTGAAAACAATTATTCTCTTTTTCAGCACGAATAAACACATTTGTTGCACTTTTTTCAATAAATCTGCGACAGAAACTAAAAAATGCCCCATTTTTTCATTCCGCTTTTATACCTTTGCCTTGCATGAAAAGAAAGCAGCTCATATTAAGTGTTTCCATGACGCTGACAATATTGTTCACAATATTGTTTCAGTCCATACACAGTTTTGAGCATATTGTAAAGCAGCTTTCAGAAAAGCAATGTCATCACGCTTACAATGATCCAAGTGGTGAAATAACGCACCAGCATCATAATTACGACTTATGTTATGTTTGTAATTTTGCTTTTGGAAGTTATACGATTACCGAAACTTTTGCTTTTCAAATTCAAGTTTTTCATAAAGAAATTCCGTATTTCTTTTCGTTTTCAGAAAATATCAGTTCGATTTCAGAAAACGCTTATTTACTTCGGGGACCTCCAGTTGCTATAGTTTCTTAGATTTCGATTGTTCGAAAAAACCTCATTCTTTTAATTTAAAATTCAAATTGCATTGAGTTTTCTAATTCTGTTTAAATAATCAGAATCAGAATGCTTTACTGTTGCTTTTGGTTTTTTATTTAAAAGGAAAAAATCAAATAACTATAGCATCATTTTCAAATGAAAAAACTAATATTAGCCCTAATTTTGGGTTTCTCGAGCATACTTTCTGCTCAAAATTCGGTTTCAGGAATTGTTACCGATAATCAAAATCAGCCAATGCCAGGCGTTTCTGTATATGCACCCGAACTACATAAAGGAACGACAACAGATGTAAACGGAAAATATGAATTGAATAATCTTCCGAGCGGAAGTTTACGTCTTTCTTTCAATTTTGTTGGTTACGCTAATCAAAATCAAACTATTGCCAAATTACTAAAGCAAAACACTTTAGACATTACACTTGTAGAATCTATTATGGAAATGGACGAAGTTGTCGTTTCGACTCCGTTCAACAAACTGCAATCGCAAAACGTAATGAAAATTGAACACGAAAGCATCAAAACATTACAACAAAAAGGAACATCTACTTTGATTGAAGGTTTGGCGACGATTCCTGGAGTTGCGCAAATTTCAACAGGAACTTCGATTGGAAAACCAGTTATTCGCGGACTTAGCGGTAATCGTGTTTTGGTTTATTCACAAGGCGTTCGTATCGAAAATCAACAGTTTGGAGACGAACACGGATTAGGCTTAAATGATGCCGGAATTGAAAGCGTTGAAGTTATCAAAGGACCAGCTTCCTTATTATATGGCTCTGATGCACTTGGTGGTGTTTTATACTTTAATCCAGAAAAATTTGCTGATGCTGGCGATTTCAAAGCTAATTTCAGTCAAAAATATTTCACGAATACGCAAGGAAGCAATTCATCAATTGGGTTAAAAACTTCTACCGATAACTGGAAATTTTTAGCAAGAGGAAGCTACAATACACATTCAGATTATAAGATTTCTGGTGGTGATCGCGTGACTAATTCACGTTATAATGAAACCGATTTTAAAACCGGAATTGGGTACAGCAATTCAACTTTTTCAAGTGTTTTAAGATACAATTACAATAAATTGGATATTGGAATTCCGGAAGAAGGAATTGCTGAACAATCGTCAAGCAAAGACACTGAATTTCCTAGACAGGGTATTTTCAATCATTTATTGAGTTTAAACAATGTTGTCTTTTTTGAAAACTCAAAACTGGATGTTGATTTAGGTTATATTGCAAATGACCGAAGCGAATTTGAAGACAGCAACGAAGCTTCTCTTCACATGAAATTGAATACTTTCAATTACAACGCAAAATACCATTTCCCAAAATTTGGAAAAATTGAAACTATTTTAGGCGTTCAAGGAATGCATCAAACGAATAAAAATTCGGGTGAAGAATATTTGATTCCGGATGCAACAACCAACGATTTTGGGGTTTTTGGAACTGCAAATTACGAATGGAACAACAGCGTTTTACAAGCCGGATTGCGTTTTGACAACCGAAATATTACTTCTATTGCTCACGGAACCGAAGGCGAAGAAGGCTATTTTCAAGCTTTAGACCGCTCTTTTGACAGCTTCAATGCATCTTTGGGATACAAAACGAAATTGGCTGAACCATTGACACTTCGCTTAAATGTTGCATCAGGATTTAGAGCACCAAATTTAGCCGAGTTGACTTCAAACGGCGTTCATGAAGGAACAAACCGATATGAAATTGGAAACGCAAATTTAAAAACTGAACAAAACGTTCAGACGGATGTTAATTTAGAGTACAAAAACACACATTTCGAGTTTTTCATCAATGGATTCTACAATCATGTGAACAATTATATCTACACTTCGCCAACGGGAGAGACCTTAGACAACAATGATGTTTTTGCTTATGTTCAGGACAATGCGAAATTATTTGGAGGTGAAGCGGGCTTGCATATTCACCCACATCCTTTGGATTGGTTGCATTTTGAAACTAGTTTTGAAACCGTAACAGGCAAAAAAGACAATGATGATTATTTGCCTTTGATTCCAGCCAACAATTGGAACAACACACTTAGAACAGAATTCAATATCAAAAACTGGCTAAGTGAAGGGTTTGCTTCATTGAATGTTTCTTCGACTTTCAGTCAAGATAATGTCAGCGGATTTGAAACGGCTTCTAAAGGTTATACTTTGGTGAATTTAGGTTTTGGAGGAACGGTAAAACTTGGAAAAACTGCTTTTGACGTTAACCTGAACGGAAACAATTTATTTGATAAAAAATACATTGCGCACCTTTCAAGATTAAAAACAGACGGTATTCCAAACATTGGAAGAAACATCGTTTTAGGAGTTAATTTCAATTTATAATTTTTATTTAACCGCAAAGACGCTAAGTGTTACGTAATCCCGATAGCTATCGGGAGCAAAGTTTTTATTTTAGCTTAGTGGTAAAAAATCTCGCAAAGACGCAGAGGCGCAAAGTTTTAAAATTTCTTTGCGACTTCGCGACTTTGCGAGATTAATATTGAGTGATTTGCATAAACTCTTGCGTACTTTGCGGTTAAAAATTCAGCAATGACACAAAAAATGCTATTTTTGTTAAAACCGACAAACTTAAATATGAAAAAAACATTTCTACTAATGGCGATTACAACAGCTGGAATTTCATTTGGACAAAATAAAATCCAATATCCGCAAACCAAAAAAGGCGAAACTGTCGATGTATATTTTGACACTAAAGTAAACGATCCTTACCGTTGGCTTGAAGACGACAAATCGGCTGAGACTGGGGCTTGGGTTAAAGCTCAAAATGAAGTTACTTATGGATATTTAGATAAAATTCCGTTTAGAAATGAGCTTAAAACTCGTATGGAAAAACTTTGGAACTACGAAAAAATCGGAGCGCCATCTAAAGAAGGAAAATTTACTTATTATTCTAAAAACAACGGACTTCAAAACCAATCTGTTATTTATAGAAAAGATCAAAATGGAAAAGAAGAAGTTTTCTTAGACCCAAATACTTTCTCTAAAGACGGAACAACTTCTCTTGGCGGACTTGATTTTTCTGAAGACGGAAACAAAGCAGCGTATGCAATTTCTGAAGGCGGAAGCGACTGGAGAAAAGTAATTATCATTGATGCTGTTTCTAAAAAAGTTTTGGAAGACACTTTAGTGGATGTAAAGTTCAGCGGTATTTCTTGGCACGGAAATGAAGGTTTCTACTACTCAAGTTATGACAAACCAAAAGGAAGCGAACTTTCAGCAAAAACTGATCAGCACAAATTATATTTCCACAAATTAGGTACTTCTCAAAAAGACGACAAAGTGATTTTTGGTGCCGATCAAAAAAGAAGATATGTAGGAGGTTATGTGACCGAAGACAATTGTTATTTGGTAATTACGGCCGCGAATTCGACTTATGGAAACGAATTGTATATTAAAGATTTGACTAAACCAAACAGTCCAATTGTTACGATTGTTGACAACTTTAATAGCGACAGCGTTATCATAGCAAACGAAGGAAGCAAATTGTTCATCGAAACCGATTTTAATGCTCCCAACAAACGTGTTGTAACGGTTGATGCCGTAAATCCGAAACCAGAAAACTGGAAAGACTTTATCAAAGAAACTCAGGATATTTTATCGCCTTCAACAGGAGCAGGATACTTCTTTGCTAATTATACAAAAGATGCTGTTTCGTTTGTACAGCAATATGATTACAACGGAAAATTAGTTCGTGAAATCAAACTTCCTGCAATTGGAACTGCTGGCGGATTTGGTGGAAAAAAGAATGAAAAAATGTTGTATTACAGTTTTACTAATTATACAACGCCAACCAGTATTTACTCATTTGAACCAAAATCTGGAAAGTCTGAAATTTACCAAAAACCAAAAGTAGATTTCAAAAGTGAAGATTACGAATCAAAACAAGTTTTCTATACTTCAAAAGATGGCACAAAAGTTCCGATGATTATTACGTATAAAAAAGGAACAAAATTAGACGGCAAAAACCCGACAATTCTTTACGGTTACGGTGGATTCAATATTAGTTTGACACCAAGTTTTAGCATTGCCAATGCTGTTTGGATGGAAAACGGAGGAGTTTACGCTGTTGCCAACTTAAGAGGTGGCGGTGAATACGGAAAAAAATGGCACGATGCAGGAACAAAACAGCAAAAACAAAATGTATTTGATGATTTTATTGCAGCTGCAGAATATTTAATTGCACAAAAATATACCTCATCAGATTATTTAGCTATTCGCGGAGGATCTAACGGAGGTTTATTGGTTGGTGCAACTATGACGCAACGTCCTGACTTGATGAAAGTAGCATTACCAGCTGTTGGAGTTATGGACATGCTTCGTTACAACGCTTTTACCGCGGGTGCAGGTTGGGCTTTTGACTACGGAACTGCTCAGGACAATAAAGAAATGTTTGAATATTTAAAAGGATATTCTCCTGTTCATAATGTCAAAAAAGGAACAAATTATCCTGCAACAATGGTAACAACTGGAGATCATGATGACCGTGTGGTTCCGGCGCATAGTTTCAAATTTGCTTCTGAATTACAGGAAAAACAAGCAGGAGACAATCCAGTTTTAATTAGAATTGATGTTAAAGCAGGTCACGGTGCAGGAAAATCTGTTGCCGCTACGATTCAGGAAAATGTAGATATCCAAGCTTTTACACTTTATAATATGGGTTTTAAAGCTTTGCCTAAGAAGTAAGACTTTAAACTGATTTTTTTTAGCCACGAATTCACGAATTTATTTTGTGAATTTGTGGCTTTATTTTTTAGTACCTCTCGCAGATTTTGCAGATTAAGCTGATGCTATGTGTAAAAATCTGTAGAATCTGCTAAATCTGCGGGAAAAAATAATTCGTGAATTCGTGGCTAATTTTCTTTTAAATTTGAAAAACTTAAAACTTACACAATGAAAATTATAAAATGGGGAATTATTGGCTGTGGGAATGTAACCGAAGTTAAAAGCGGACCTGCTTTTCAAAAGGCTCCAAATTCTGCTTTGGTGGCCGTTATGAGAAGAGATGCAGCTCTAGCTGAAGATTACGCCAAACGCCATAACGTTCCGAAATGGTATTCGAATGCTGAAGATTTAATAAATGATCCAGAAGTTGATGCCGTTTATATTGCCACTCCACCATCTTCTCATAAAGAATATACTATTTTATGTGCCAAAGCTGGAAAGCCAGTTTATGTCGAAAAACCAATGGCTCTGACTTTTGAAGAATGCAACGAAATGATTAGTGCTTGCAAAGAACATAATGTGCCGTTATTTGTTGCTTATTATAGAAGAGCATTACCACGTTTTTTAAAAATCAAAGAAATAATAGATGAAGGGAAATTAGGAAACATCAGACATGTAAACTGCGTTTTATATCATCCTTTTGAAGCACGTTATGATGACGAAATCAATCTTCCTTGGACGGTTTTACCGCATATTTCTGGAGGTGGAATTTTTGTCGATTTGGCTTGCCATACTTTAGATTTCCTAGATTTTGTTTTAGGTCCAATAAAATCAGTTCGCGGGCATGCAAGTTCTCAATTAATGGCTTATCCTGCCGAAGATGCTGTTTCAATGTCGTTTTTATTCGAAAACGGAATTCACGGTTCAGGAATTTGGAATTTTGCAAGTTTCGAGCGCTACGACAATACCGAAATTGTTGGCGATAAAGGAAAAATTTCGTTCTCTACTTTTGGGAATGACCCAATTCACATTCAATACACCAATAGCGAAAAAGAAAGTATTTTAATTGAAAATCCGCTGCATATTCAGCAACCTTTTATTGAAACAGTTATTGCTGAACTTTTAGGGAATGAAGGAGCTTCTCCATCAAAAGGCGTTTCTGGCTCAAGAACAACTTGGGTTATTGATCAAGTTTTAAAAGAGTTTAGAAGTTTGAATGAATAATAAAATTGTTCTTTTGTCAATTTCGACTGAAAGGAGAAATCATAATAGGAGATCGACAAAGAGTGGCGATAATCGTTGCGGAATTACTAGTGTATTTCTCCTGTCAGTCGAAATGACAACAAAGCACAAAAAAAAGGATATTCATAACGAATATCCTTTCTTCAAAAAACTATAAAACGGTATAAAATAATTATAGGCTATATTTCAATCCTACAGTTAATCCTAAACCAGAAATACCAACGTAAGAACTTAATTCATCCATTTTTTCGTTTGGTCTTGTTGTATCGGTTGTATCAGCAGTAGCTGTATTAGGATTGAATAAAACATTATTAGAGTTTGAATCTAATGTTTTATGGTAATTAGTATAAATTTGTGACGTATTTCTTGTTGATAAAGCATCTTGTCCGTTTACTGTATATTCAGTAGTTTCTTTAGATTTTCCATGTACTGTAAAGTTACGGTATTCTAATTCAGCAAAAGCAGAAATATGCTTACCTAATTTATAAGATGTACCTAAAGCAGCCATAAATCCAATAGTTGGGTTTGGTTTCACAACATCTTTAGAATAAACATTAGAAGTACTTACAACATTATTCCCTACATAAGAAACAAATTCTCTATCCGTCTTAATGTCTAATGTTCCGTGAATTGGAACAATAACTCCAACTTTAGTGTAAGGCTCAAAACCATGAGCTTCACCTAAAAACATTACGATTGCTGGCGCAATATCAAAAGCTTTAATTTGGCCTTCAGCTTCAAAACTAAGGTAAGTTGCAACAGTTGTCGTTGGGTTATATGAATAAAGTCTATCTGTAGTTTGCGCCATAGTTTTGCTATTACTGATGTAATAGTTAGCTGACATCTCCACTCCTAAACGTGTAGAAAAACGGTAACCTGCAGTAATTCCACTTCTAAAACCTTGTCCAAAAGACCCAGTTATACTCTCTCTTGAAACTAATTTATTATTTGTCAAAGTCCCTGAATAAACATCTCTGTTAGGTGCCTGGCCTCCAACTTCTGGAAACTCAGTAGAAGCTGTTTGGTTAAAATAAGATCCTCCTAATTTAAAGTACCAGCTTTCTGGCTTGTCTGCATTTTGTGTCTGCGCCATTGTAGCCATAGAGCAAACTAATAATCCTAATAAAAATAGGTTCTTTTTCATAATTCTGATTTAATTAATTTATACAAACTTAGAGTATTTTAACATAATCTTTTAGTCTGTATTGTTAGACTTGGAACGAAATCGTTGTAATTTCGGGCAATATTACTAAAAAAGTATTATGCGTGCATATTTTTAACATTAAAATTTTACATTCTATTAAATTTTAACTGTTAAAATCTAATTCAGCTTAAAATTAATCTGCATTTTTTCTAATTGTTGCAATAATTCCGCTGAAATCTTCACTTTAAGGCGTCGACTTGGCATGCTTAATTTGGTTACAACATTTACCTCTTCGATCTCTTTCATTTCTTTCATTTTAGCTTCTCCTGAAACCGTTTCATTATCATCATTTTCGTCTTCAAAGACAGCATCCTCACCATCAAACTCACTTGTTGTTTCGACTTCTACAAAACGCTTTATATTTTCAATCTCCATAATCTCAAAACTCACAGTATTATCACCCTTATTTTCATTAAACAAGTGACTTAATTTATGAATGAATTCAGCTTCGAGATCTTTAATATTTAATAGCAAAATAAGTTTTTTAGCAAATGCTTCTAAAATATCCTGTAGTTGTCTAACCTCGACAAACTGCATTCTTGGCTCTGTTTTCTTTCCTGTATCATGATTTACCCATCCATCTTTTATCAAAATTTTCATGTAAGCAAAATTATTCTGAATCAAGAAATGGCGGAATTTCAAATATTCTTCGCCAAAAATCTTAAACTCGTAACTTTCATCATAACCTTCTAGATTGAATGCAGCCCAGCCTTTTCCGTTTTTGGCCACACGATGTTGCACGTTATTGATAATTCCAGCAAACATTAGATTTTTGCCTACATATTCATTCATGTTTTTTAAAGCTTCCAGTCGTGAATTGCAGAAATATTTCATCTCAAATCTAAAATCATCTAGCGGATGCCCAGAAATATAGATTCCGACAACTTCTTTTTCTTTGGCCAGTTTTTCCATTGTACTCCAATCTTCGCATGGTGGTACAACTGGTTCAGCAATTTGCACTTCACTGGTTTCTCCAAACAAACTTACCTGCGACGAGTTTTCATTTTCCTGAAATTTCGATCCGTAACGCATCGCTTTTTCGTAGAATGTGATTCCGTCTCCATCGTCGTGGAAATATTGTGCTCTGGTCGTTCCTTCAAATGAATCAAAACCTCCAGCCAATGCTAAATTCTCAATCGCTTTTTTATTAGCTGCACGAAGATCAATTCGCTTAGCCAAATCAAAAATTGATTTATATCTTCCGTCTTTTCTGTTTTCTACAATGGTTTCAACAGCTCCTGCCCCAACTCCCTTGATTGCTCCCATTCCGAAACGAACTGCATAATCATCGTTTACAGTAAATTTATAGTACGATTCGTTTACGTCTGGCCCAAGTACTTGCAATCCCATACGTTTGCATTCTTCCATAAAGAACGAAACTTGTTTGATATCGTTCATGTTATTCGAAAGTACCGCTGCCATATATTCAGCAGGATAATGCGCTTTCAAATAAGCTGTTTGGTACGCAATCCAAGCATAACAAGTCGAGTGCGATTTGTTGAAGGCGTAACTCGCAAAGGCTTCCCAGTCTTTCCAGATTTTCTCCAGCACTTTAGCATCGTGACCTTTCGCTGCTGCTTGCTCCACAAACTTAGGCTTCATTTTATCTAGTACGTCTTTTTGTTTCTTACCCATCGCTTTACGCAAGACGTCGGCCTCACCCTTTGTAAATCCTGCCAAAGACTGAGACAAAAGCATTACCTGCTCTTGGTAAACTGTAATTCCGTAGGTTTCAGATAAATATTCGGCACAGGCATCTAAATCGTATTTGATTTCCTCGTCACCGTTTTTTCTTCGAACGAAAGACGGAATATACTCCAAAGGTCCCGGACGATATAATGCATTCATGGCAATTAAATCTCCAAAAACCGTTGGCTTCAGATCTTTCATGTATTTCTGCATCCCAGGCGACTCATATTGGAAGATTCCAACGGTTTCACCTCTTTGGAAAAGCGCATACGTTTCTTCATCATCAATCGGGAAAGTATCAGGATCGAGTTCAATTCCTGTTCTATATTTTACGAGTTTTACGGTATCTTTTATCAGTGTAAGGGTCTTCAGACCCAAGAAGTCCATTTTCAGCAATCCGGCACTTTCTGCAACCGAGTTATCGAACTGTGTTACATATAAATCCGAATCTTTTGCAGTTGTTACAGGAACGTAATTCGTAATATCCGACGGCGTAATGATAACCCCACAAGCGTGAATTCCAGTGTTACGCATCGATCCTTCAAGGATTTTTGCCTGCTGAATGGTTTCTCCTGCCAAATCATCTTCATTGGCAATCGCGATTAATTCTTTTACATTATCAAATTCATCAGAACGAAGCGCTTTTTTGACTTCTTCTTCACTTTCCGAAATAAAACGCGCCAAATTCCATTTGGACGGCATCATTCCCGGAATCAGTTTCGCAATTCTATCGGCTTCAAACAATGGTAAATCCAGTACACGAGCCGTATCACGAATCGCCGATTTGGTTGCCATTTTACCATAAGTGATAATCTGCGCCACCTGTTTTTGGCCGTATTTATTGATTACGTATTCCATTACACGTCCACGACCCTCATCATCAAAGTCGATATCAATATCGGGCATCGATACACGGTCCGGATTTAGGAAACGCTCAAAAAGCAAGTCGTATTTAATAGGGTCGATATTGGTAATTCCGAGACAGTATGCAACTGCAGAACCCGCTGCAGAACCACGTCCAGGACCTACCGATACGTCCATTTTTCTTGCCTCAGCGATGAAATCCTGTACAATCAAGAAATACCCAGGATAACCCGAATTCGAAATCGTCATTAATTCAAAATCCAAACGTTCCTGAATCGATTCGGTAATTTCGCCATATCTTCTTTTGGCACCTTCCATCGTAAGGTGTCGCAAGTATTTATTTTCTCCACGTACACCACCGTCTTCTTCATCTTCGGGAACCATAAATTCGTCTGGAATTTCGAATTTCGGAAGCAAGACATCACGATACAAAGAATATCCTTCCACCTTATCAATAATTTCCTGAATGTTGATAATCGCTTCGGGCAAATCGGCAAAGAGTTTTTTCATCTCGTCTTGCGACTTGAAGTAATATTCCTGATTTGGAAGTCCGTAACGGTAACCTCGCCCACGTCCAATAGGTGTCGCCTGCTTTTCACCGTCTTTTACACAAAGCAAAATATCGTGCGCATTGGCATCTTCTTTATTTAAATAATAAGTATTGTTGGTCGCAATTAATTTGACATTGTGTTTTTGCGAAAATTCAATCAGAGTTTTGTTCACACGATTTTCATCTTCCTGATTGTGGCGCATGACTTCTAAGTAGAAATCTTCGCCAAATTGTTCTTTCCACCAAATCAAAGCTTCTTCGGCTTGGTTTTCACCAATATTCAAGATTTTACTCGGAATTTCTCCATATAAATTTCCAGACAAAACCATGATGTCGCCTTTGTATTGCTCCACAATAGCACGGTCAATTCTTGGAACATAATAAAAACCGTCTGTGTAGGCAATTGAAGCCATTTTGGCCAAGTTATGATAACCCGCTTTATTTTTAGCCATCAAAACAACCTGATAACCATTGTCTTTTTTGCTTTTATCTAAGTGATTTTCGCAGATATTAAATTCGCAACCTACAATTGGTTTTACTTCGGTTTCAGTTGGCTCTTCACCAGCTTCAACTAAAGCTTTATTTTTTCCGGACGCAGCTTTGTTATGGTTCATAACGGCACTCACAAAATGAAAAGCTCCCATCATGTTTCCAGTATCGGTCATGGCAACGGCCGGCATTCCATTTTTGGCTGCAGCTGCCACAATATTTCCAATTCCGATAGTCGATTGAAGAACCGAAAACTGCGTATGATTGTGTAAATGCGCAAATTTTGCTGCTTTAAAATCGGCTTTATCTTCTTCTGAAACAACTGTCTCTTTTCCTTCTCCAGCTAAAGCTTTAAGCTGTTCTCTAATTTTGTCAGAAGCCGCTTTTAAGTTGATGTGTTTTAGACCAATTAACTTAAAAGGCTCTGGATTTCTTTCCTGAAAATCTTTGAAATATTCCTTTGGAACATCTAATTCTTCTTTGGTAAATACCTCTCTTCTAACCAATTCAAGAAAACAACGCGTAGTTGCCTCAACGTCGGCAGTTGCGTTGTGCGCTTCCGCGAAAGGCTGATCAAAAAGATAACTGTGTAATTCGGTCAAAGTTGGAAGTTTGAATTTTCCTCCACGACCTCCGGGAAGTTGTAATAATGAAGCCGTAACTTCAGTACAAGTATCCAAAACGGGCATTGAACTCATTTGAGAATCCACTCCCATTCTATAAAACTCGGCCCCCATAATATTAACGTCGAAACCTAAATTCTGACCAACAATATATTTGGTTTTGCTTAAAGCGATATTAAATTTCTCTAAAACTTCCGCCAGCGTGATTCCATCGGCTTCCGCCAATTCAGTCGAAATTCCGTGAATACGCTCAGCATCGTACGGAATATTAAATCCTTCTGGTTTTACCAAATAATCCTGATGTTCAACAAGCTGTCCCATTTCGTCATGAAGCTGCCAAGCGATTTGTATGCAGCGAGGCCAGTTATCTGAGTCAGTAATCGGGGCATCCCAGCGTTTTGGTAATCCGGTTGTTTCGGTATCAAATATTAAATACATAGAGTTGTAAAAGTCAAATTTTAAAAGTCCAAATTCCAAATCTTACATGTTGCAAAACATTGACAACATGAAACATAACAAAATGCGAAATGAAAAATCGGAAGAAGTTCAAATTTACGCTTTTTTTGGAGAAAGAAAATGGAAATTTCTTAAAATGACATTCTTATTTATTCGTCAGTTTTTCTCTTAAAAATCATAAAATTTGATAAAAATACAGTTCTTGGATGTCGTAGTATTTTGCCTCCTTATTGAATCTAAATAATGGCAAAAAAAGTCCTTTAAAAGGCTCAAAAAACTAAAAGAGAATCCTTTTTAATCCTAATTCAAAACTAACAATTATTACTATTTTTGTATAATTTGTTAGATTTTTTTAATTGAATTCTTATATTTTATAGTGATTATGAGGTAAATTTGCAAACTATTAAAACAAAAAACAACCAAGGAAAATTAAAGCCGAAAAAGAAAAAGCAAATCAGTTTCTTAATCATTTTTCTTTCAAATTTTAGTTTACAAAAGTGGTTTCACAATTTGTAAATTAGTTTGGGTATCGTATAAAATGAAATATCGAAATTGACGCTTTTTTATCTTTTTTTACTTTTGTTTTGCTATTATAATGAACAGGAAATTGCTGTGGTTATAGAAATTACAATTAAAAAAAATAAAAAATGAGTAAGACATTATTTGACAAAGTATGGGATTCACATGTAGTGCGTAAAATTGAAGATGGGCCAGATGTGTTTTTTATTGACCGCCATTTCATTCATGAAGTTACGAGTCCTGTTGCTTTTTTAGGATTAAAATCAAGAGGCGTTAACGTATTATATCCGGAACGTACTTTTGCAACTGCCGACCACAATACACCAACCATAAACCAACATTTACCAGTTCAGGATCCACTTTCTGCTAATCAGCTTAAGGCTCTTGAAGACAATGCTACTGAATACGGAATTTCGCACTGGGGATTAGGTCACCAAAAAAATGGTATTGTACACGTAGTTGGTCCTGAAAACGGAATTACTTTGCCAGGTGCTACTATTGTATGCGGAGATTCGCATACGTCTACTCACGGTGCTTTTGGAGCTATTGCTTTTGGTATCGGAACCTCTGAGGTTGAAATGGTGCTTTCTACACAATGTATCATGCAACCTAAACCAAAGAAAATGCGTATCAACGTAAACGGTCAATTAAGCAAAGGTGTTGGTCCAAAAGACGTTGCACTTTATATTATTGCGCAATTGACTACTTCTGGAGGTACAGGTTATTTTGTTGAATATGCTGGTGATGTTTTTGAAAACATGACTATGGAAGGCCGTATGACAGTTTGTAACTTAAGTATCGAAATGGGGGCTCGTGGAGGAATGATTGCTCCTGACCAAACTACTTTCGATTTCTTAGAAGGAAGACTTTACGCTCCAAAAGGAGAAGCTTGGACAAAAGCTGTTGAATACTGGAAAACTTTAAAAACGGATGCTGACGCTGTTTTTGATGCTGAATTAAACATCAAAGCGGAAGACATCGAACCAATGATTACTTATGGTACAAACCCAGGAATGGGAATTGGTATCACAAAACATATTCCGAATGCCAAAGAAGTTGAAGGTGGTGAGGAAACTTACAAAAAGTCTTTGGCTTATATGGGCTTCAACGAAGACGACGTAATGATTGGAAAACAAATTGACTACGTTTTCTTAGGAAGCTGTACAAACGGACGTATTGAAGATTTTAGAGCTTTCGCTGAAATTGTAAAAGGAAGAAAAAAAGCAGATAATGTTACGGCTTGGTTAGTTCCAGGTTCTCACGTTGTTGAAGCTCAGATTAAAGAAGAAGGAATTTTAGATATCTTGACAGAAGCTGGTTTCGTATTACGCCAACCAGGTTGTTCTGCTTGTTTAGCAATGAACGACGATAAAGTTCCTGCCGGAAAATACGCAGTAAGTACTTCAAACAGAAACTTTGAAGGGCGTCAAGGTCCTGGTTCAAGAACGCTTTTAGCTTCTCCAATTATGGCAGCAGCTGCAGCGGTTACAGGAAAACTAACAGATCCTAGAGAGCTTTTTTAAAGATTTAAGAATGAAGATTAACGATTTCAGATTTCGATAAGCTTCATTAAAAAATCTTCTAAAATTTCAATTTACATTTTACAAAAAACATTAACGATTACGATTTTAAGACACGACAACAAATCTAAAATCAGAAATCGTTAATCTAAAATCAAAAATCAAAATGGCATACGATAAATTTAATATACTTACTAGCAGCGGAGTTCCGTTGCCAATTGAGAACGTAGATACAGATCAAATCATTCCAGCTCGTTTCTTAAAAGCTACAAAACGTGAAGGTTTTGGAGACAACCTTTTTAGAGACTGGAGATACAACGGAGACGATACTCCAAAAGCAGATTTCGTTTTAAACAACCCAACTTACAGCGGAAAAATTTTGGTTGGAGGAAAAAACTTCGGTTCAGGATCTTCTAGAGAGCACGCTGCTTGGGCAGTTTACGATTACGGATTCCGCGCTGTAGTTTCTAGTTTCTTTGCTGATATCTTCAAAGGAAACTGTTTAAATATTGGTGTTTTGCCAGTACAAATCAGCCCAGAATTTTTAGCTAATATTTTCAAAGCTATCGAAGCTGATCCAAATACAGAATTAGAAATCAATCTTCCAAACCAAACAATTACTTTGTTATCTACTGGCGAGCAAGAGTCTTTTGCTATTAATGGTTACAAAAAGAACAATTTAATTAATGGTTTCGACGACATTGATTATTTACAAGATATGAAGGAAGATATTAAAGCTTTTGCTGATAAACTTCCGTACTAACAATCAACCAACTAAGAAGCAGTTATCCAAGCTCGACTTTAAAGGTTGATCTGGGTAACTGCTTTATAATTTTATGATTGAATTGCTATCGAATAAAACCAATTTAACGACTTTCTAAATGATCGACACTAACATTGAATTGCCAAAATCGTATTCAGAGATCAAAACTGACTCAGAAAGAATTTCATTTTCAATGCCTTCTGATCTGCAAACAGGAAGTCTTCTTAGAACATTGGTTGCAACAAAAAAAGAGGGGCGTTTTTTAGAATTAGGAACCGGAACCGGATTGTCACTTGCATGGATGGTTGAAGGAATGAGCGAAAATTCGAATTTGATTTCGATTGACAATGCTGCAGAATATCAAAACATTGCAAAAAAGTATTTTCAAGAATCAAATGTTTCATTTGTTTGTGAAGATGCTGAAAAATGGATTTTAAATTATAAAGAAGAAAAATTCGATTTGATTTTTGCTGATGCCTGGCCGGGAAAATATGTTGTTTTAAACGAAACATTAAACTTATTAAACTCTGGTGGAATTTATCTAATTGATGATATGCTTCCTCAACCAAATTGGCCTCAAAATCATGACAAAAATGTCGAAATTCTGATTCAAAATCTTGAAGAAAGAAAAGACATCCAATTGACAAAAATTTGCTGGTCAACTGGTTTAATTCTGATTACAAAAAAATAAAACAGTAAGCATTCAAAAGCTAACAATATAATAATGGAAAAAAGAAAAATTGAAATAATGGATACGACGCTTCGTGATGGTGAACAAACATCAGGAGTATCATTTTCTGCTGCAGAAAAACTAACCATTGCGCAATTGTTGCTGGAGGAATTAAATATTGATAGAATCGAAATTGCTTCGGCGCGTGTGAGCGAAGGAGAATTTCAAGCTGTAAAAGGCATTACTTCATGGGCTGAAGAACGCGGCTATATTGACAGAATCGAAGTTCTGACGTTTGTTGATGGAGGTGTTTCAATTGACTGGATGAAAAAAGCCGGCGCCAAAGTGCAGAATTTGTTGACCAAAGGCTCAATGAATCACTTAACGCATCAATTGAAAAAAACGCCTGAACAGCATTTTTCTGAAATCGCTCAAATTATTGCTTTAGCAAAAGAAAATAATATCGAAACCAATGTTTATCTAGAAGATTGGAGCAACGGAATGCGAAATTCTCCAGATTATGTTTTTCAATTTTTGGATTTCTTATCTACACAGCCAATAAAAAGGATTTTACTTCCTGATACGTTGGGGGTTTTGATTCCGTCTTTGGCTTTTGAATTTATTTCAGAAATCAGAGCAAAATATCCAAACATTCATTTCGATTTTCACGCACATAACGATTACGACTTAAGTGTTGCCAATGTTATGGAAGCCATCAAAGCCGGTATAAACGGACTTCACGTAACGGTAAACGGAATGGGAGAACGCGCAGGAAATGCGCCTCTAGAAAGTACAGTTGCCGTTATAAATGATTATCTGCCAGAAGTCAGCATCAACATTAAAGAAACTTCGTTATATTCTGTAAGCAAGTTAGTGGAAACATTTACTGGATATAGAATTCCAGCCAACAAGCCAATTGTCGGCGACAATGTTTTTACACAAACAGCTGGAATTCACGCTGACGGAGACAACAAAAACAATCTTTATTTTAATGATTTACTTCCAGAACGTTTTGGAAGAAAAAGAAAATATGCTCTAGGAAAAACTTCTGGAAAAGCCAATATCGAAAAGAATCTTCAGGAACTAGGTTTAAAATTAAACAACGAAGATTTGAAATTGGTTACGCAAAGAATCATCGAATTGGGCGACAAAAAAGAAACTGTAACAAAAGAAGATCTTCCATACATTATTTCAGATGTTTTGGACAGTCATACTTACGAAGAAAAAATCACAATCAATTCTTATATGCTGGTTCATTCTAAAGGAATGCGCCCGTCGACGACTTTATCGCTAAATTTAAACGGAGAAATAATCGAAGAAAATGCTCAAGGAGACGGTCAGTTTGATGCTTTTATGAATGCTTTATCAAAGATTTACAAAAGCAAAAAACTTACACTTCCGAAATTAATTGATTACGCCGTGAGAATCCCGCCGGGAAGTAGTTCTGATGCGTTGTGTGAAACCATTATTACATGGACAAACAATGGAAAAGAATTCAAAACCCGCGGATTAGACTCGGATCAAACTGTTGCAGCGATTATTGCAACACAAAAAATGCTTAATATTATAACTTAATATAGTTGCAAAGTTTCAAAGTAACAAAGTGACAAAGATTTCAGTCTGCTTTAAAAAACTTTGAACCTTTGTCACTTTGTCACTTTGAACCTTATAAAAACACATATAGAATGAAATTAAACATAGCCCTTTTAGCCGGAGACGGAATCGGACCAGAAGTAATCAATGAAGCTGTAAAAGTATCTGATGCTATTGCAAAAAAATTCGGACATGAAATCACTTGGAAACCAGCTTTAACCGGTGCGGCTGCGATTGATGCAGTAGGAGAGCCTTATCCAGATTCAACACACGAAGTTTGTAAAAATGCCGATGCCGTTCTTTTTGGAGCAATTGGACATCCTAAATACGACAACGATCCTTCTGCACCAGTACGACCAGAACAAGGTTTGCTAAAAATGCGTAAAGCATTAGGTTTGTTTGCAAACGTAAGACCAACTTTTACATTCCCTTCATTATTAGATAAATCGCCGCTAAAAAGAGAAAGAATCGAAGGAACTGACCTGGTTTTCTTAAGAGAATTAACTGGCGGAATTTACTTTGGAGAAAAAGGAAGAAAAGACAACGGAGATACAGCTTACGACAACTGTGTTTACACAAGAGCTGAAGTACAGCGTTTAGCTAAAAAAGGTTTCGAATTAGCGATGACACGTTCTAAAAAATTATGCTGCGTTGATAAAGCAAACGTTTTGGAAACTTCTCGTTTGTGGAGAGAAACAGTTCAGGCAATGGAAAAAGATTATCCAGAGGTTGAAGTGAGCTATGAATTTGTTGACGCTGTAGCAATGCGTTTAGTTCAATGGCCAAACTCTTATGATGTATTAATTACAGAGAACTTATTTGGAGACATCTTAACAGATGAAGCTTCAGTAATTTCAGGTTCAATGGGATTAATGCCTTCTGCATCTATGGGAGCTGAAGTATCTTTATTTGAACCTATTCACGGTTCATATCCACAAGCAACTGGATTAAACATTGCCAACCCGATGGCTACTATTTTATCTGCTGCGATGATGTTCGAAAACTTTGGATTGATGGAAGAAGGAAAAGCAATGAGAGATGCAGTAAACAAAGCTTTAGAAGCTGGAGTAGTTACTGAAGATTTAGCTAATGGAGGAAAAGCATACGGCACCAAAGAAGTTGGTGACTGGTTAGCTGCGAATGTATAATAGTTTATTTTGTTTCAGGTTTCAAGTTTCAAGTTTCAAGTTTCAAGTTGTTGGAACGTGAATCCTGAAACTTGAAACAATTTTAAACAACAAAAAAAGGGATCAACTTTCGTTGATCCCTTTTATATTTTAGAAAAAATCTTTTTAGTAATCTCCTCTGTTTCCGCGATCTCCGCCACGGTTGTTTCCGTAACCACCACGATTGTTTCCTCCGCGGTTGTTATTAAAACTTCTTCTTTCACCTTCTGGTTTTGGTTCAGATTTGTTTACAACAATTGTACGTCCAGAAACTACTGCACCGTTCAATTCGTCGATTGCTTTTTGAGCTTCTGCATCATTTGGCATTTCAACAAAACCAAAGCCTTTACTTCTTCCAGTAAATTTATCAGTAATAATTTTAACAGAGTCAACTGTTCCATAAGCCTCAAAAGACTCTCTTAAATCTGCTTCCTCAATACTGAATGGAAGGCTTCCAACGAAAATATTCATAGATATTTATTTATAATAATATAGCAAATGTAATCTTATTTTTTTCTAATCTACTATAACTAAGTTTATTTATGTTTTTATTTAGATTTAAAACCAAACCTTTAAAAAACATGTAGCAAAAGAAAAAACTAAAATAAAGCTCTTGGTGTAATTGGAATTTTATAGAAAACGCCTTCTGTAAAAGTAACTTTGGGATTGTCTAAATCCGCTGTATTGCTATTTACAGCATTAAATTTAAATGTACCAGAAATGGTATTGTTTTCAAGATCATAATCTGTAATTACAATTTGCCCGCTTCCTTTTTTTGTACCTGTAGAAAATTCGCTTTCTTTCCCAGAAAAAGTATTTGCATAAGATGCTTTTACAATATCATTAACACCTAAAATATAGGTTTTCTCGGCAACATTATCAATTTGAAGTGTCACATTTTCATAACCTAAAGAGCCTTCGATCACAAAATTACCTTCGATAGAAACGGCAGATTTATAGGCATTAGCCCTCCAGAAAACATTGTCTTTTAAGCCTTGAAATGCGGGATTATTAAATTTTACATCTTCAGTGCATGAAACGACAACAAAAAGAAGTAATAAAAAATAAAAATATTTTTTCATGTTTCGTGGATTTGATGCAAAAGTATTGCATTTGAAATAAATATCTAAAATTTCGACTTAAAAACAATAAAAAAACGGCCAAAATCTAAACTAATGACATTTAATAGTATTTGGAACGCATATTTCATAAAAAAATTATATCTTTGCGCCCTTAATTAACAGAGGTCGAGTACCTCAAAATTTAATCACTAGATTATGTCAGTAAAAATTAGATTACAAAGACACGGTAAAAAAGGAAAACCTTTTTACTGGGTAGTAGCTGCAGATGCACGCTCAAAAAGAGATGGTAGATACTTAGAGAAAATCGGTACTTACAATCCAAACACTAACCCAGCAACTGTTGAGTTAGACCTTGACAGCGCAGTTAAATGGTTGCACAATGGTGCTCAACCAACTGATACTGCAAGAGCTATCCTTTCTTACAAAGGTGCTTTATTGAAACACCACCTTGATGGAGGTATCCGCAAAGGAGCTTTAACTCAAGAGCAAGCAGACGCTAAATTAGCAGCTTGGTTAGAGGCAAAAGCTGGTAAAGTTGATGCTAAAAAAGATGGTTTATCTAAAGCGCAAGCTGATGCTAAAGCAAAAGCTTTAAAAGCAGAACAAGAAGTTAACGCTAAGCGTTTAGCTGCTGCAGCTCAGGCTGAAGCTGACGCTATCGCTGCTGCACAAGCTGCTGAGGCTACTGAAGAAGTTGCTGAAGTTGAAGCTGCAACTGAAGAAGCTCCTGCTGCTGAAGAGAATAACGAAACAACTGAAGCATAATTTTACTTAGCGATAATGCGTAAAGAAGAATGTTTTTATTTAGGTAAAATCGCTAAAAAATTTAGTTTCAAAGGTGAAGTTCTGATCTATTTAGATACAGACGAACCTGAGTTATACGAAAATCTGGAATCAGTGTTTGTTGAACACAACAAACACTTGGTTCCTTTTTTTATTGAAACAAGTTCTTTGCACAAAAACGACTTTCTTAGGGTTCGTTTTGAAGATGTAAATACAGAAGAAGATGCTGATGCTCTAGTAGGAAACGGCATTTATCTTCCTTTATCCATGTTGCCAAAACTTTCTGGCAACAAATTCTATTACCACGAAGTTATCGGTTTCGAAATTGAAGACAAACGTTTGGGTGTCTTCGGAAAAATTACTTCTATTAATGATTCTACTGCTCAACCGCTTTTTGAAGTTTTAAATGGCGAAGTAGAAATCTTAGTTCCAATGATTGATCACTTTCTTGTAAAAATCGATCGCGAGAATAAAAAAGTAATCATGGATCTTCCTGAAGGCCTTATTGAAATGTATCTTTAGTATTCAGTCACAATTTTCTGTATTCAGTTTTCCAACTGAACTCAAAATAATTCATCATGTTTAAGTTTAAACAATTTTCCATCAACCAAGATCGTTGCGCTATGAAAGTAGGCACAGACGGTGTTTTACTTGGTGCGTGGACTCCCGTTCATCATAATCCTTTTAGCGTTTTAGATATTGGTGCAGGAACTGGAATTATTGCTTTGATGCTTGCACAAAGAAGTCATGCAGAACAAATTGATGCGCTTGAAATCGACGAAGATGCCTACGAACAGGCCGTCGAAAATTTTGAAGCTTCTCCTTGGGGCGATCGTTTATTTTGTTTTCATGCTGGTTTAGATGAATTTATTGAAGAGCCAGAAGACGAATATGACCTGATAGTGTCTAATCCTCCATTTTATGCTGAAGATTATAAAACAGACAACGAACAACGTGATTTAGCACGTTTTCAAGACGCAATGCCTTTTGAAGAAATTGTTGAAGCAGCCGATCTATTACTTTCAGAAAACGGAATTCTAGCTGTTATTATTCCTTTTAAAGAAGAAGAAAAATTTATTGCTTTAGCAAAAGAAGCTGAATTATTTCCAATCAAAATTACCCGCGTAAAAGGAACCCCAAAATCAGATATTAAAAGAAGTTTATTAGCTTTTAGGCGAAATGAAGTTTCTGAAATTGAAATCGACGAATTAATTATCGAAATTGATCGTCATGTTTATACTCCTGAATATATTAAATTGACAAAAGAGTTTTATTTGAAATTCTAGACCTGCTCAAAAACACTTTTGAATTGGTACAAAATTCGCTCAATCAAGCGCAAATCTTCGGTTACAATTTCTGCCCTTCCTTTCATTTCTTGCTGAAAAACAATTTGTTTGTTATAAGATGTTCTTAATCCGTTTGGAATTGCAACGTCGAGTAATAAATTGCCGTCTTTGTCCGGAACTAATGAAATGTTTCTAATTTCTCCTTTCAAAACTCCGAATTCACGATCAGGATAATTTGCTAGCCGAATATTTACACGTTGCCCGACTTTTATTTTACCTGAATTTAAGGCCGGCGCTTTTACTTTCCCAATAAAACCATTTTTTGCATCGGGAATAATAGAAAATACATTATCCCCAACATTAATGGTCTGACTTTCATTCCAAACCTGCAAAAAAGTTACAACACCGCTTATCGATGATTTCAACGTATAAGCCAATTCCCAGTCTTTGATTACTTTTTTGAGCTGATAAAAAGACTGCGCCATGTTTCGGCCCAAGTTTACTTCTTCCTTAGTACCACTAATTTGAGAAGTCTGGCTCAATTTTGTATTGTCAATCAAAGCCGATTTCAACTGTGAAATTGAAGACAAAAGCCCTTTATAACTCTTTTGCGCTTGCAAATAGCTCAGTTTTTTGGCTTCCATTTCTTGAGCAGAGATAATTCCTTTATTATATAGAGTCTCAAAACGGGCGATCTCATTCTTTTGAAGCTGAAGCTCGCTTTCATTGATTATTTTTTGTTGTTGCAGAATTTCCAATCTTTCCTTGATCTGTACTTTTTCAGAAATTTGCGCTCTGTTTTCAACTTCAAAAGGCTTTAAATTTTCGTTTAATTTTTCCGCCTCATAATCTTTTTGAAAAACGCCAAAAGCACTTTCGATTTCGCCAAGCTGGACATTTTTCAACTTAGCAAACGGAAATGCTTTATTAGGATCATTTATGTTATAATTATCCACAATACTTTTCAGCAAAAAAACATCTTTATAATTTGCCGTATTCTCGATAATAGCAAGCGTTGTATTTTTAGAAACTATAGCTTTGTTTTTGACTAAAATAGCTTCAATACGCCCCGAGGATTTAGAAACAATTTTCTCTGGCGGAATATTGGTTGTAATCACAATTTCAGTGTTTACGACATCTGGATATTTTACAAACCAGGATATAAAAAACAACATCAAGATAATGAAAAAAATGAGCACTGTCCCCCATCTGATCATCCAGTGTGGCACTTTAGTGAGAATGTCTTGAACTTCCTCGCTTCTTAATTCTAATGCATTGTAATCTTCTGCCATGATTTAATTTCCTAATTGCAATTGGTTTTTAACCAGTTCAAAATAATTCCCTTTTTGCTCAACAAGCGCAGAATGATTTCCAATTTCAATAATTTTCCCTTTATCCAGCACGACAATCTGATCTGCGTTCATTACTGTGCTCAATCGATGCGCTATAACGATTACGGTTTTGTCTTTAAAAAAACCATCCAGCTTTTGCATAATCTCCTTTTCATTATTGGCATCTAAAGCCGATGTTGCTTCATCAAAAAACAAAATTTCTGGGTTTTTATAAACTGCTCTTGCAATCAATAATCGCTGTTTTTGTCCCGTACTCATTCCTGTTCCTTCTGCACCAACTTTTGTATTGTAGCCCAACGGAAGTTCGCTAATATAATCTTTAATATTCGCGACATCAGCAGCATAAACCAGTCTTTTTTTGTCAATTTTATCAACACCAAAAGCTATATTATTTGCAATTGTGTCACTAAAAATAAAACCTTCCTGCATAACCGCGCCAATATTTGATCGCCAAGCTTTTTGTGAAATATTTCTAAGCTGTGAATTTCCTATTGAAATTTCACCTTTTTCGGGTTCATAAAATTTCAAGAGCAACTTCATCAAAGTCGTTTTTCCGCTACCGCTTGTACCTACAATTGCAGTTACTTTATTTGCCGGAATAACCAAATTCAAATCTTTTAAAACTGGAATATCTGATCCTAAATAACGATAACTTACATTTTTGATTTCGATATTGGCATCATAAGGCACTTCATTTGACTGGTGATCTTCTTGTTGCGTTTCATCTTCTTTTTCATGAATTTCAGATAATCGCGCCAATGATATTTTTGCATCTTGGAGCTCTCTGACAAACTCTATAAGTTGAGTAATAGGTCCGTTTAAACTCCCCACAATTGTACTGATTGCCAACATTACTCCAAGTGTGATTGAACCATCGATTACTAATTTTGCAGAAAGAAAAATAATGAAAATATTCTTCAATTCATTAATTACCGATGAACCAATTGTCTGGCTTTGCTCTAAAACCAAACCTTTAATTGAAACCCTGAACAATCTTGCCTGCACATATTCCCATCCCCAACGTTTTTGCTTTTCGGCATTATGAAGCTTGATTTCCTGCATTCCGTTGATGAGTTCGATTACTTTGCTCTGCTCTTGCGAAACCTCAGCAAATCGCTTGTAATCCAAAACTTCACGGCGTTTTAAGAAAAGCGTTATCCAGCCGAAGTACAACAGACTTCCAGCAAAAAAAACTAAAAATATTTTCCAGTTAAAGTAAGCCAGAACGGCTCCTAAAACGAACATATTTATTATTGAAAACAAAACACTCAAAGAAGATGTTGTGAGGATTTTTTCAATTCGGCGATGATCATTTATACGCTGCAGAATATCTCCCGTCATTCGGACATCAAAAAAGGAAATAGGCAGATTCATCAATTTGATAAAAAAATCTGAAATAAGTGAAATATTGATTCGTGTTGAAAGATGCAGCAAAATCCAACTTCTGATAAGCTCTAAACCTGTTCTTCCAGCGAAAAGAAATAATTGTGCAAAAAGAATGAGATAAATAAAATGAAGGTTTTGATTCTGAATTCCGACATCAACAATACTTTGCGTCAAAAATGGTGCAATGGCCATAATCAAACTGCTGGCAAACAAGCCAATGCTTAATTGTGCCAAATATGATTTATAACGCAGTACATATTGTGCCAACAAGCCAAATCCTATTCCTTTATTATCTTCTTTATCGAAATCTGACTGGAAGAATTTTGGGGTCGCTTCCATCAATAATGCGACACCTTCTTTCGTATGCTCATCGGCATTATTTCCAATCCAAAATTTTAAAAAATCCTTCTTATTGTATTCAAGCAAACCAAAACCTGGGTCTGAAATATAAAAAGTTTCTTTTTTTATTTTATAAAGAACTACATAATGGTTTTTGTTCCAATGCAATATACACGGCAAAGGAGCTTCTTCTAATCGTTCAACGCTTAATTTCACACCCAATGTCCTAAAACCAATCTTCTCGGCAGCATCACTCAAAAAAAGCAAATTGCTTCCTTCACGAGTTGTTTCGCTAGTATCGCGCAACTCCTGAATATTGATTGTTTTTCCGTAATGCTTAGCAATAATTTTTAAACATGTAGGACCACAATCTTTAAAATCTGCTTGTTTATAGTTGGTGAATTTTTTCAATTTTTATTTGGTTTAATAAAAAGCAATTTAAACATTATATTTCTTCATAAAAAAAAACAGAGAAGAAATAAATCGACTCTGTTACTATTAAAAAAAAATGAAATTTCAGTAAAACCATATTTCTCTAGGATCTGCCACTGGTTAACCTAACCAAATAAAATTAACGCAGCGGCCAATTTCCTGAGAATCCCGACACCAATCATCAATGTTGGGATATTTGCTCAATGTTCCACGATCGAGCGCCTACAAGTTCAAAAAAAAACATGACTAAATTTTTGATAAGGCTTTATATTGTTTGCTATAAAAAAATTAATATTTAGCAGCATAAACGGCTTGTGTTGCAAATACCTGGGAAAGTATCCATTGGACAAACTCCGCCAGCCGGTATTAAAACACATCCTGCCTCAAGAGCATTAACCCAACATTCAGGAATACCTCCCTTAATTGCTTTTTGCTCACTTTTGCTGATTTTGTGAGCATGTTCTAGGTTTAAAATTTTCTTTATCATAACTTTTTCAAATTAATTTTGATTTTTATTTCTAGAACATCCCAATCAATCACGTTTTATTTAAGCCTCTCTACGAGCCAAAAATTTATCCGATTGCCATTGCGTCAGAATAATTCATTTCTAGCGCAAAATAGTCTGTACAGTCCTCATATGACATTGCTGACACATAATCCCATGCATTACATTTTGATGCCATTTCTTTTGCATAAATGCCAACAATCAATTTTTGTTCGCTTGCACTTATTTCTTGCGTTCCTTCTAGGTTCAAAATATTTTTTAACATAACTCTTTTTTTTTCGTTTTGGGGTATTATTCAATCGTTTTTAAAGACATTTGAATTCGGTCTCAATTATTTCTTATGCTGTTTTTTCGAATATTTCTACTTCTTCAGCAAAATCATTCAAGAAATATTTCAATTCGCTCAGTTCATATTCGTTTGGAAACAATTTTTCGTTTACAATTTTAACTGGAGTGTAATTAAAATTATTCTTAGAACACCATTCGTACTGCTTGTTGATTTCTTGGCTTATCATTATGCTGACAGGCTCAACGTGCCATTTTTTAAGCCATTTTTTAAGGCTCATTTTTTTAATATGCCAATCTGAAATTGCTTCAACTGTTTTTCCTGGTGTAGCTCTGTTAATTGTCAAAATTCTTTCAACAATTATTTTATATGGATTTTCAGTATTTTCTGGATTAATATTGAACAAAACATTCAAGTAAACTTTATCTGGAAATCTTAAAACAAGATCAAATGCTTCATGAAATGTTTTGTGGCAATGTTCACAGCTTGGACTTATGATAATTGACAATTTTACAGCTGCGTTTCGGCTACCAAAATTCAAGCCTCTTAATTCTTCCAATCCATCAACATAAGGCACTTTTTTAGCAAGGAAGTTTAGCAAAGAATAATTTCTTTTGAATTTTTTCAGCTCTTTTAATGAATTTTCACTACTTAAAACGTTTTTAATCATAGGTTTTACTGCTAACCAAATTGGTACAAGAAGCGCTAATGAAAAAACAAATGGAAAAACACTCTCAAAACTAAATGTCAAAGTGAATAAATCCGATGAAAACCAAATAAAGCTCTGAACAAAAATCAGAAATGAAACTACCAAGCACATTACGCACCACTTTTGAAGTTCAAACTTTTGAATCCAAATAGAGGATACTATAATAGGAATTGCAAGCAAACTTAAAAAGCCAACAAAAATCGCCGAGCTTAAAGGCTGTATCAATATTGCTATAAAACTTGAAGCAAAGAACATTAATGGCAAATCAGAAAAATTAAATACTTTATTTTCTGCTCCTTCATTAGAATTGATTACAGAATTGCAAGATGAATTTGAACTCAGATTGCAAAACTTTGATATAACGCTGTTTTTAAAGCCTAATTTTTCTTGAGCGATAAAAACACTAACTATAAATCCTAATGCCGATGTCGTCAAGAAAACCGAGCTAAAAAGATCATACGAATTATAAAAGACAGACAATCCTATTACTAGTAAAAATGGCAGGCAATATTTTAACCAGCTAAATTCAACTTTAAGATTTTCTCTCGCAATAACATTATTAGGCTCAATTGCTACAATTACACCATTCCAATCTAAAAGGAATTTTTCGTAAGCTAATTTTTGCACTCCTTTTTTAATAGTAGTAATACGAACATAGTTTTTAGCTCTTTCTACTAAAGCAAGTTCTTCTTTAAAGTAAGCTAGAAAATTTGAAGGCAAATCTACTATTTGTTCTTTCGGAACTCTGATGGCCGCATTCTCTATTGACAATAAATCTAACGAATCTGTTATCGCAAATAAACTTGGATAATTAGGATGAGACAAAAACAAATCCTTGAACTCATTTTTGATTTCTGAGTATCTATTTATTTGTAGAAATTTTTGGACTAGTTTTAACATCTGTTCGATTGCGATTAAATCATAATTACAGTACAAAGATTGTGGTTTTTATCGAGAAAAAGTGACCTTTGGTAGACATTTTATCAATTATACTACATACAATTTATAAATTATACCAGTCAAAGACATACTTACAATTAACTGTAAATCAATAAATTACATCAATTTATTTTATTCAAAAATTGCCAAAACCCAAATCTCGACCAAGCGTTTTCCTTTTTCTCTAGCTTTGACATATTAGAAACCTAATTATTAAAGTGATGGCAAAAAAGACATTAAACTTCGAAAATTTTGAAGCCGAAAAATTATCAAAAAATGAACAAAAAATAGTTCGTGGCGGAGATGGAGATGGAAACGGAAACGGAACAAATGATCCAAACAAAGATAAAGGAGGAAACGGAGATGAGGCACAAGTTCAAAGAATTTTACAATTATCTATATCAATAAAAATATAAACCTAAATACATCAGATTATGAAAACTATAAAAACAAAATTCGAAGATTTTGAAGCTGACAAATTATCAAAAAATCAGCAAAAAGCAGTACGCGGTGGCGATGATCCAATCGATCCTAAAAATGATCCAAATAAAGATAAAGGAGGAAATGGATAAAACCATTTTGAAAACTAATGATACAGCTAAACTGAGAATTCAAGTTTAGCTGTTTTTTTTTAGTGCTATTTGTCAAGCTATTCTTTTCCTAAAAAAAAAGAGAACACGAAACTCCTAAACAGTTCTTAATGCACTCTAAATATTGCTAGCAAATTGAGCCGGCGAAACACCAGTTCTTTTGCGGAATGATTTTGCAAATGAAACAGCATTTTTAAAACCAACACTTTCAGCAATAGCTTGTGTAGAATATTTTCGGTACATATGATTTGTAATCATTTCATTGATTACATAATTAATTTTTAACTCATTTGAATATTCTCCAAACGATTTGCCAAATCGTTTATTTACGACATAAGACAAATATGTCGTGTTAGTTTTGATTTTCTTAGCCACATACGGCAAAGTAAAATCGGCATTGAGATATTCGAGTTTGTTTTCCAGAGCCAATAATTTCTCAACGATTTTATTTTCTTTGGCTTCATCGATACTTAAATTGGCATTTTCCTTTTTGAGATGAACTTCTTCTGTCTCAAAAGTTTCTAAAGCTTCGGCCACAACTGGAGGATTTTCTTTTTTCTCCAAATTAGCTTTAAACTCTTCAATTAAAGCATTCATTTTTTTATGCGCCTTATTCTTATCTCGAATGTTCTTGATCAGAAAAAATACAATTCCTAATACCAGAAGTACGTAAAATATCTTTAATGCCTTATTTATTAAAACATCATATTTATATTTTTCTTGAATATTAAGCATTTCTGTGCTCAAATCTTCCACTCCTAATTTATAATTGACTTCTTGAGCTTCGTCTCTTAATTTTGCTTCAGACTTTTCATAAGTATTCAAGTAGATTTTAGAATGCGTATAGGCCTCATTTGGCTTATTCATAGCGCTATAAATCTTAGCTTGAAGATAGTTTGACTTTAAATAATTTCCATTCAAGGATTTATTTTTTAGTGAAATAGAATCTACTTTCTTTAAGCAAACCAATGCCTTATCATATTTTTTAGTAGAGTAATATAAATCTCCTAAATTATAATTAGCAGTTTGATACAGCTGTTCAGAATTATTTTGCTTCGCTAAAAACAAAATATCATAATAGGTTTTTTCAGCGTTCTTCTGATCATTTTTCAGCAGGTAAATATTCCCCAAACTCATTTTCGCTGTAATTTGATTGCGTACAAAATTTTGAGAATACGTAACTGATTTTTTGTAAAAATATTCCGCCGAGTCAAGCAAATATTTCTTGTCTCGGTTTTTCATGAAATAGCCTTCATAAGAACCACCTAAATCTAGATTAATATTGCTTTTGCTATTTTGAAACTGCTCTTTCGAATAAACTCTTTCATTTTTGTCAATGAAGTCATTATTTTGCCTCAAATTCTTGATTGAAAGTTGATAATTCCCAACTTCCTCATTAATAAGGGCAATATTACTTTTAAACTTAACGACCTGAATAACATCTTGAACATCCAAAGAAAACTTAATCCCTTTTTGATAATTTTCAAGTGCAGCACTCAAATTACCTCTTCTCCATTCCG
Organism: Flavobacterium denitrificans DSM 15936; assembly: GCF_000425445.1. Classification (GTDB taxonomy): domain Bacteria; phylum Bacteroidota; class Bacteroidia; order Flavobacteriales; family Flavobacteriaceae; genus Flavobacterium; species Flavobacterium denitrificans. The sequence goes on from NZ_AUDL01000004.1 coordinate 259,446, forward strand.
TTAATCCTCTAAAATTATAAAGATAAGCTGTGAGTTTTGTTTTTTCTGATGATTGAGGCAATTTCTCTAAATACTGAAAACCTTTTTTGTATGTTTCTTCAGATTTTTTACGATTGTCTTTCATTTGATACAAATAAGAAGCTGCACCATTAGCAAATGCTAGGTGTGCATTATTGTTCGATTTCATCAATTCCTTAGTATATGCAAGACCATTATCGACATTGTCATTAAAACTGAATCGAATTTTATCTTGCAGGACTAAGTATTCCTGTTCAGTAATTTGAGTTTGTTGAGCAAAACTCGCATTAAAAACAAGAAAAAATAAAAAAGAGATGATTAGCCTCATTAATTTGTTTTTGGATTCCAAAAATAACGCATAAATTTTCAATATACTAAAATTTATTTGCCATAGTCTTGTTAATTTTACAACAAAATTAAAAAAATATAACAATTTAGCTTTGTTTTGTTATATTTTTATTACGTAAATTTGTTTTCGTAAAACACATCAAAAATGAAACCAGATTTATTTCAAGCACCAGATTATTATAACCTTGACGATTTATTAACTGACGAACATAAATTAGTTCGCGAATCTGCTCGTGCATGGGTTAAGAGAGAAGTTTCTCCTATCATAGAAGAATATGCTCAAAAAGCAGAATTTCCAAAACAAATTATAAAAGGACTTGGAGAAATTGGCGGTTTCGGACCTTATATTCCAGTCGAATATGGAGGTGCTGGTTTAGACCAAATTTCATACGGTTTGATTATGCAGGAAATCGAAAGAGGTGACTCTGGCGTACGATCAACCTCATCTGTGCAATCATCTTTAGTAATGTATCCAATTTGGAAATACGGAAACGAAGAACAACGCATGAAATATTTGCCAAAACTAGCAACAGGAGAATGGATGGGTTGTTTTGGTTTAACCGAACCTGATCACGGTTCTGATCCTGGAAGCATGATTACCAATTTTAAAGATATGGGAGATCATTATCTTTTAAATGGTGCTAAAATGTGGATTTCAAATGCGCCGTTTGCTGACATTGCTGTAGTTTGGGCTAAAAATGAAGAAGGAAGAATTCACGGTCTAATTGTTGAACGTGGCATGCAAGGCTTCACAACACCTGAAACGCACAATAAATGGTCGCTTCGTGCATCATCAACTGGCGAATTGATTTTTGATAATGTTAAAGTTCCTAAAGAAAATTTATTACCAAACAAATCAGGTTTAGGTGCTCCGCTAGGTTGTTTGGATTCAGCTCGCTACGGAATTGCATGGGGCGCGATCGGCGCAGCGATGGACTGTTACGATACCGCTTTACGTTATGCTAAAGAAAGAATTCAATTTGGAAAACCAATTGGAGGAACACAATTACAACAGAAAAAATTGGCTGAAATGATTACCGAAATCACAAAAGCACAATTATTGACTTGGCGTTTAGGCGTTTTGAGAAACGAAGGAAAAGCAACAACGGCTCAAATTTCCATGGCAAAACGAAATAATGTCAATATGGCAATTGAAATTGCACGCGAAGCTAGACAAATGTTAGGCGGAATGGGAATTACAGGCGAATATTCAATTATGCGCCACATGATGAACCTAGAAAGCGTAATTACTTATGAAGGAACACACGACATTCATTTATTGATTACCGGAATGGATGTAACTGGAATTCCAGCATTTAAATCATAAACAATTATTAAAGAATATACAAAATCAATTTAAAAAGCTTCTTCTAAACGGGAAGCTTTTTATCTTTGCACAAAATTTACATAAATGAATATTGAAACTATAAACAATAGCATTCAACCTCAAAAAGACCAGCTTTTAAACCACTCTTTATACAACAAAATTCAAAACATTGATGACTTGCACAGTTTCCTTGAAAATCATGTTTTTGCTGTTTGGGATTTTATGTCATTGTTAAAAGCTTTACAAGCCAAACTTACGTGTACAACAACGCCTTGGTTCGCCACAAAAAACCCAGAAACAAGATATTTGATCAACGAAATTGTTCTTGCTGAAGAAACAGATTTAACAATCGACGGAAGAAGACAAAGCCATTACGAAATGTATCTTGAAGCAATGGAAGGTTGCGGGGCAGATACAACAGGAATTAATACCTTTTTATCTGAAGTAAATTCGCTTCACAATATTTTTGTAGCGATCAAACAAAGTTCGCTTCATCCTGAAATAAAAGCTTTCTTGGATTTTACTTTCAGAGTTATTGAAGAAGGAAAACCACACGAAATCGCAGCTGCTTTTACTTTTGGAAGAGAAGATTTGATTCCGAGTATGTTTACCGAAATCCTGAAAAACTTTCAAAAAAATCTTCCTGAAGTCGATTTGGCAAAATTACTTTATTACTTCGAAAGACATATTGAACTTGATGCTGACGAACATGGGCCAATGGCAATGCAAATGATCACTGATTTATGTGAAGATGACGCTCAAAAATGGAAAGAAGTGGAAGAAGTTTCCATTTTAGCTTTAGAAAAACGAATTGGACTTTGGAATGCCATTGAGGAAGAAATTCTTTTAAAAGCCGAAATGGTCTAAAACCGAATTCAAATATTTAACGTAACTATTTGTTTAAGATGTTCACAAACCTAATTTTCCCAAATTATGAAACCGCATTTCAAACAAATAGTTATTGTTATCTTCTCCATATTCGTGAGTTGCAGTGCTGATCAATCAGATTCAGAGAACAATACTGTTCCGCCGGCAACAACGCCACCGACTACAGAAGTTCCAACCACTCCTATATCAAAATCCATTAATTATCTCGCTTTAGGTGACAGTTATACTATTGGACAAAGTGTTTGTGAAACTTGCCGATATCCGGAACAGCTCAAAACCAAACTACAAACAATTTATCCCGAAACTGCTTTTTCATTAAAAGTAATTGCCAGAACTGGCTGGACGACAAGCGACCTTATTACAACAATAAATTCACAAAATCCAGATTCTAATTATGATTTGGTTACGCTATTAATCGGTGTAAACAATCAATATCAGCATGCAGATTTTTCGGTTTATGAAAAAGAATTTCCGCAATTACTAAACAAAGCTATTACATTGGCAAAAGGCGACAATAAAAATGTCATCGTACTTTCGATTCCAGATTATGCTTACACGCCCTTCACTAAGAATTATACGAGTGAAAACCGAATGAAAATTTCAACCGAATTAGATCATTATAATTCTTTTGCCGAGAGTTATTGCATCACAAAACAAGTTGCTTTTATTTCCATTACCGATATTACAAGACAAGGTTTAAACAATCCTAGTTTAGTTGCCTCAGATGGCCTTCATCCTTCTGAAACTGCTTATAAAATTTTTGTTGAGAAAATGTTGCCTAAGGTAAAAATGGCATTGCAGGATTAAACTTTTTTGAGACTAAAAAAAATAAAAAATCCCTAATTTCACTATGTCAAATTGTGGGATTTTAACTTGCAATAAGGTTTTGAGAATTGAGCACGTTTTTTTCAAAATAAACACTTAACTGACTTACTATTTGTGATTTAACTTTTGAAGTGTCAATAAAAAAAACATTTTTGTCATTCTTCAAAGTATCAGATGCTGGTTTATTGAAACAACAAACAGCAAGAGGAATTTTTCTTTCGTAAACCTTAAAAAAATCAAGAAAGTCTTCTTCTCTATACGTAACAATTACTATTGCCTGATAAACATTTAACTGAACATCTGCTTCTTTAAAATCTCTACAAAGCTCAATATTTAAAACATCCTCAAACTTGTGTTTTAAGAGTCTTGAAAAGCTTTTTTGATTTCCACATAAAAGTACTTTTTTCTTTATCATTGTTGTCTCTTTATAATTAAACACCTATAAAAAACCAGCAGAATTAAAAACTTTTAAATCGTCCTGTTTTTATTTCAACAGTCAATTTGTTTCTATATCCACTTACAAAGATACCTCAGACAATACTAGTATTTTGTAACATACTAACCACTTTCTGTAGAATTTTTTCTACAGAAAGCAAGTTCTGAAACCCAAAAAGAGATCTCGGCAAGGTCTCTTTTTTTCGCTATAAACAATTAAACACATATGAATTACTTAGAAGAGTCAAAAAAAATTTGATCAAATTCATAAAAAAACCTCGAAATAACGATTCCGAGGTTTCATAATATTTTAAATTAAATCTGCAGAAAGGAAGGGATTCGAACCCTCGATACAGTTACCCATATACTAGCTTTCCAGGCTAGCTCCTTAAACCACTCGGACACCTTTCTTTGTTGGTCTGCAAAGAACACAAAAAAAAATGGTTTTTAAAAACAAAATCTGCAAACTTAAATGCTTTTTCTAAATTCTTCCATAAAGAGCTTTACCGCTTTTTTTTGGTAACCGCCAATCGTCAGCATAAAAGCTTCTCTTTTTGTGGCAACGCCTGTAATCTGCAATGCTTTTAGCTGATCCCAGCCTTTTAGCGCCATATCTGCGACAATTGTCGCCCAATCACTATTCTCTACCATTTGCAATAAGGCGTGTATTGAATGCAGTTCTATTGAAATTTTAGGTTTCATATTAAACTTTTGAAATAATTCCTCAACAAATTCTCTTGAATTTGATCCTTTTCCGGGCAATACCAACGGAATTTCTTCTATCTTTTTAAAAGCTATTTTATTTAAAGCGGCTAAAGCGTGTGTTCTAGAGACTGCCAAAACCATATGAGAAGTAAACAAAGGAATTTTCTGAATGGGCGATTCGATTTCATGCGAGGAAATAACCAAAACGACATCTAACTGGTTGTCAAGAAGTTTTTGCTCTAAAGATTCTGTTGTCCCGTATTCAACAACAATTTTAAGGTTTTGATATTTTTTAGCAAATGTATTGACAACCGGAAGAATCAATAAACCAAAAATATAAGTAACACCAATTCGCAATTCACCACCAATCATTTCATTTAAATCTTCGATTGCCTGTTTTCCGTTTTCTACATTTTCGATTACTTTTTTAGCGTGAATCAAAAAAACTGAGCCCGCTTCTGTCAATTGTACTTTTTTTCCAATTCGCTTAAATAACGGCAAACCAAGTTCTTCTTCTAACTTTTTAATCTGCTGTGAAAGTCCAGATTGTGTTACAAAACACAATTCGGCGGCTTTGGTAAAATGCAATACCTCAGCCGTTTTTATAAAATATTCTAATTGATAGATTTCCATATTGATAAGTTTTGATACTTATTATAAGTAAAATTATTAATTTTTCTAATGTAATCATAATTCCGACCTTTGTAAAAAATATTTAAGGTTATGTTTAAGGCGTTAAAATCAAGAAATTTCAAGTTATTCTTTTACGGGCAATCAGTTTCTGTAATTGGAACGTGGTTGCAAAAAACAGCCGTAAGCTGGATGGTTTATAGCGTAACCGGATCTGTATTTTTGCTTGGACTAGCGACTTTTTTGAGTATGATTCCGTCCTTATTTCTAGCGCCTTTAGCCGGAAGCATTATTGGAAGATATGATCGTCATAAAGCAATGATCTTTTTGCAATCAATGGCAATGCTTCAGGCTGGACTTTTAGCCTTGTTGATTTACCTAAAAATTTACAATATCAATTTTATTTTGGCTCTAAGTCTTTTTCAGGGAATTATCAATGCGTTTGATATGACTTGCAGACAAACCATGATGATAGACATTGTAGATGATAAAGAAGATTTGTCAAATGCCGTTGCCTTAAATTCTACTTTGAATAATTTTGCTCGAATTGCCGGACCTGCCTTAGCCGGAATTATTCTACACAATTATGGTGAAGACATTTGTTTTATTGGAAACTTCTTAAGCTACATTCCGGTTTTGATTTCACTATTAATGATGAGAATCACACCACACATTAAAGCAGAAGACAAATTTAAAATGCTTGACGATTTTCTTGAAGGTTTTGATTATGTCAAAAAAGAAACCGAAATGGCAAGAATGCTTTTAATGCTAATGTGCAGCAGTTTGTTCGTGATTTCTTTCAATACTTTGATGCCCGTTTTTGCCAAAGATATCTTTAGCGGAAATGCACAGACTTTCAGCTGGTTTGAAAGTGCTGCCGGAATTGGCTCAATCCTTTCAGCAATTTATTTAGCTAATTTGAAAAGATCAGACAACATGAGCAAAATAATGGTCGCTGCGAGTCTTTTATTGGGCTTTAGTGTTATCATACTTGCTTACTCAAATAGTTTGACTATAGCGCTTATTTGTATGGCTCTGAGCGGCGTGGGAATGATGGCTCAAACCTCATCTATAAACATTTATGTTCAAACACAGAGTGCTGTAAATATGAGATCCAGAAGTATTAGTTATTATTTAATGGCGTATCAAGGAATGATTCCTGTGGGAAGTTTGATTGTTGGGTATGTTTCACACATTATCGGAACCAGAAATACAGTTGCCATTCAGGGAATTATTTGTATTATTTCGGTAATTGTTTATGTCTATTATAGAAAACATAAAGCTTCTGAGGAAGATTTGGAAAGTTGTCCGGTTACTTATAAAAATTCTAAGTTTTAAATTCCTAATTCCAATTATCTGCAGTTTTGTCATATCGATGCCCAAACTACGGGAGAGAAATCCTGTTTAGATATTCGACAAAGATTTTCCTTTAACAAATCTCAAAACATAACCCGTGGTTTCAACCATAGGAATACAATGCATGAATACGTTTCCCGTGGTTGAAACCACGGGCTATGTTTGTGAAATGACAAACAATCTGGAATGACTCACAATAAAAAATTCCAAATTCCATAATGAATGAGTATTCAAATTGAAATTTGGAATTTAAATTTAAGATATTTCCCCGCGGAGTGCCGTCTCAAAAATATCTTTAAACTCGTTTTGCGGGATATTGTGCCCCAATAAATACATCAATTTGGTTATTGCGGCTTCTGTAGTAATATCTTTTCCTGAAATAACTCCCAGCGATTTTAAGGCCGTACTGGTTTCGTATTGCCCCATATTGACGCTTCCGCCGGAACATTGCGTTACATTTACAATATGCATTCCAGATTTGATGGCTTTTTCGATTAAATTTAAAAACCAATCTTCAGTTGGAGCATTTCCTGAACCGTATGTTTCTAAAACTATACCTCGCAAACCTTGAGTTGCAAGGATTGAAGCCAGAACAATTTCGCTCATTCCTGGAAACATTTTGATGATAACTACATGATTATCTAAGTTTTTATGGACGATCAGTTTTGAATCTTTGTTTAAAGGAAGAAATAAATGTCGGTTCAATTTTAAATGTACTCCCGATTCTACTAATTCTGGATAATTTGGCGCTGTAAAAGCTCTGAAATGTTCTGCATTTACTTTTGAAGTTCTGTTTCCTCGGTACAATTTGTATTCAAAATACAAACAAACTTCGGTAATAACCGGTTTTCCATCTTCTAAAAGTGAAGCAATCTGAATCGCTGTAATCAGATTTTCTTTAGCATCGGTACGCAAATCTCCAATTGGCAATTGTGAACCTGTAAACACAACCGGTTTTGCCAAATTCTCTAGCATAAAACTCAACGCTGAAGCTGAATACGACATCGTATCTGATCCGTGTAAAACTACAAATCCGTCGAAAGAAGTGTAGTTTTCCTCAATCATTGTGGCGATTTTGGTCCACATTTGAGGATTCATATTCGAAGAATCAATTGGGTGTTCGAATGAAATTGATTCGATTTCACAGTCCAATTGCTTGATTTCTGGAATTTTCTGAATTAATTTACCAAAATTGAAGGCTTTAAGCGCTCCAGTTTCAAAGTCTTTGCTCATACCGATGGTTCCTCCGGTATAAATCAATAATATTTTTGCTTTAGATGACATCTTGGTATTTTAATTTGTTGACAACAGGATTTGCATACATTGCTAAAAATCCTTGTCTTGTCACAGGATTATCGCTTCCGATTCTCATTTCTAAACGACGCTCAAAAAGCTGTTTTTCGCTCTCTTTGTATTTGTGAGCGAATTTGTCTGTTTCGTTTAAAATATCGTAAGCAATAAAATTTGTTGGCCATAATTGGTAGTTTTTCAAAATCACATCATCGATAGTTTGTGCCAAAGCTTGAACCTGCTTGTTTGCATTATCATTTTCGGCCACAATCTGATCAATTTCTGAATCTAAAACATCGCCAACAGAAATGTGTATTCTTTTTTTAGTTCCCATGACACCGCTAATAATGGTCATGAAATCCTCATTTTTGTCTTTTACATAAACTTCGTTGTTTGCTTCTGCCATTAATTGTGGCATTTTCAAAACATCAGTTGGATCATATTCATATGAAATCGAAACCGGAACGATTTTCAATTTCTTGAAATAATTCATCAAATCTTCTTCATCAGAAGCCATTCCGATCATTTTTAAAACGCCTGGATTAGTTTCGTCATTTCCGTCTTTTGTTCTTCCTTCTCGTTGCGCAATCCAAACCGAACGATTTTCGCGAAGCAATAATTGTCCCATATATTCAGACAATAATTTTGAACTTTGCAACATTTCACGAGGCGTTAATCCTCTTAAAACCAAAAAGTTTCTATTCAATTTTGCTAAAGTTGACAAGAACGCTTTTTTCACCAAATTGTCTCCAATTGCAGAAGCAGTCATTACCAAACCGTGTTCGAATAAACAAACATTCAATAAAGTAGTATCTAAAAGAATATCTCTATGATTTGAGATAAACAAATAAGAAGTGTTTGGCTCCAGTTTATCAAAACCTGAAGTAGTTAAGCCTTCAGAACTTTTTTCTAAAACTTTCTGAATGGTATTGTAAATAAAGTTGCATTGAAAATCACGAATAGAATGTGTTTTCTTTAATTGTTCCTTCCAAACCTCATCTTCTACATCCGGAAAAGTAAAGTTCATCATGGTTTTCATCATCGGATGATTGACAACACCATGAAGTGCTTCATTTATTTCGGAATCATAAAACGGTCGAATGGCATCAAATCTCTGCATTATTTATTTGGGTTTAAGTGGGCAAAAGAACAAAAAAAAAATTAAAGTTTTGTAAGGTCTGGGTTAAATCCCAAAAACATCCTTTGAATTTTGAGTCGTAATCTTGGCAATTTCTTCTCCAGAAACTCCATAAATGTCGCTTAATTTGGCAATAACATTGACTAAATAACTGCTTTCATTTCGTTTTCCTCGATACGGAATCGGCGCTAAATAAGGCGAATCTGTTTCCAATACAATATGTTTTAAATCGATTTGATCCATAAACTGATCGATTTTTCCATTTTTAAACGTTACTACTCCGCCAATTCCTAATTTCATTTTGTAAGAAATCGCACGCTGAGCTTGTTCTAAAGTTCCGGAAAAACAATGAAAAATCCCAAATAAATCTTCAGATTTTTCTTCTTCTAATACTTCAAAGATTTCATCAAACGCTTCTCGACAATGAATTACAATTGGCAATTTGTGTTGTTTTGCCAACTGAATTTGTCTTTTAAAAGCTATTTGCTGTTCTTTTAAATGGGTTTTATCCCAATACAAATCAATCCCTATTTCGCCAACTGCGTAGAATTTTCGCTTTGACAATTCGGTTTCAACATGCGCCAATTCTTCTAAATAATTATCTTTAACGTAAGTGGGATGAAGTCCCATCATTAGGAATATATTTTCTGGATAATTTTTCTCTAAATCGTACATGGATTGCGTCGCAGCTGCGTCGATAGCAGGAATGAAAAAACGTGTAATTCCGGCATCAATGGCACGCTGTATCATGGCGTCACGATCCTGATCAAATTCTTCAGAATATAAATGCGTATGTGTATCGGTAATAATAGGTGTTGAATTCAATTGTCTATTTTTTAAAGCTGTCAAAATTACGACAATATTAAAAGAATAGCAATTCTGTATGGAATGGCACGCGGATGACGCGGACTAAAACGGATTTTTTCTTTTTTAGAAATAATGCTTCGAATAAAAAAACCTTTGTCAAAGTTTGAAACTTTGACAAAGGTCTCTGCACATTTTCTTCGTTTTACCGATATTTTTATCATCCTGAGGAACAAAGGACCTCACAAGAAGCTTCGAGAAGAAAATCCCCAATTTTTCTCTCGATCAGCTCGTGCGATCCCTCGTTCTTCAGAGCGATAACCTAGTTTTATTTACCTGTTTCAATAAAAAGCAAAGCGCGGTCCAGAACCTCATCTTTTCCTTCCTTAATTCCTTCAATTGTTGGTTTTACTTCAATATCTGGAACAATTCCGATTCTCTGCGTTTCCGTTTTATCTGGATAATAAACGCCAATTCCTGTAATAAGCGTACTAAACGAGTCAAAATAAAATTGAGACACATTGCCATCTGCTCCTGCAGTTTGACTGCCTATGATTGTTGCTCTTCCTGCTGCGCGAAAACACATAGCCGACCATTCTGAATGGCTTATCGATTTTTCATTAAGCAAAACAACTACTTTTCCTTTGTAATTATCCTTGTTTTCAAAACCACTTTTCGATACTTCGCCCCATCTAAATCTTCCCGGATACGTCAAATCTGGAACAGTATATGTGGCAAATGATTTTTCTTGTGGGTCTATGAAATCTGAAATTTCTCTAATCGTTCCTTGCGGATAATTTCTCATATCAAAAACAATCGCTTTTGTAGATTTCATCATATTGATCATATCAGGAACATTTTGAGATTTCAAGATTCCCATATCTACATAGCCTATATTATCGTCTAAAAGCTTGAATTTTTCTCTCTTTTTCTTTGCTCCTTTTTTAAATTCATTTCGGTGTGAATCGTGATAATTGCCCCAATACATCGTTTTTGAAACATATTTTCCATCTTCCAGAAACTCGACTTCAACAATCTCTGATTCGCCCGACAATACAGCATTTTTAATTTTGTCTAAAAACTTTGGCTCGTTTGAAGCGCCAACCAAGCCTCTGTATTCTTCAATAATTTCTTTTATTGTTTTATGGCCTATCTTGGTAACTACAGTCCCTATTTTAATGTTATAAGCTTGAGCAAGACTGTCTCCCAAAATTTCTGTAACCACGAATTTCTCATCAATTATTCTTCCATCAGCGGGGAAATATTTCCAATCTTTTTTGGGTGCCGAAGATTGATAGGTAAAAAACTCCACGTGACTATCATTTAGCTTAAATGCTAATTTTTTCATTGCCTTAAAAAATGCAACATCGCCTTTGGAATTGACAACTTCAGGGATAGCTTTTTCTAGTGCTGTATCCCAGTTTTCATCCATTAAATATTGATATGGAAAAAAATATTCGATTAAATTCCAATACATGAAAACCATTCTCAGTTTCGAATTTTTATCCTCAAAATCTGGGTTTGAACCGCTTTCATGTATCTGGTGAACATTTCCAACTCCCTCTGCCGCTTCTATATAAAACTGCTTGCCTTGAAATCTATTTTCTTCTATAAATTTTAATTTTGCAGAAAGATTTTTAGAAAATAAAGCATTTGAATTTATCCAAGATAAATCAAAATTTTTATCAAAAAAAACTACGCCTTTCGGGGCTGCAATTGGCGCAATAAGCGGTACTTCTCCCAAAGAATCTATCCAGTTTGAAATTATTAAGGAATATTCTTTTCTGGTCTGCGCTTTTTCAATTTTAGGTAAAATATCGATCAACTGCTGATCCCAATTGAATTCTCCAGCAGCTACTTTTGGATGATAATATTTTAAGAAACCCCAAACTTTGCAGGTTGCAACAAGTTTTTCAGTCTCTGTAATTTTGGTTGCGCTAAAAATGGTTTGAGAAAAAATGATAAAAAGAAACAGTGTAATTTTTTTCATTATTAAAAATTCGGTTAGGTTTAGTAGTTTTTGGGCTAATTCTCATAAAAAGAAAATCGAATTTAGAATTAAAATTCCAAATTCGATTGCGGTTTTCCGTAAAGGGAAAAATATTTTCTAAAAAACAACTTATTCTAAATCATCAAGAAGCAATTGTACTTCGTCATAATCTTCATAATCCTGAGAAATGGTTTGCAAGATCTCCTTACAAGATTTGTAATCGCGTTGTTTCAATTTAGACAATGCCAAATACCAAGTCGCTTTTTCTTTGTAGGCTGAATTTCCTGATCTCAATTCATTTAAAACAGCTTCTGCTTTTAAAAACTGACTTTGTTCCAATAGTGAAATCCCATAAAAATATTGAATTTCTGGTGTTTTTCCTTTTTCCAAAACTTCCTCAAAATACGGAATTGCCAATGAATATCTTTTAGCGTTAAATTCTTTTTCAGCATTTTTCAAAGGGCCATCTTCACTTCCTCTTTCAGCAAAAGAAGCTTGTTCCGGATTATTATAATCGACAAAAGCCGGATATTGATTGTAATTAAAAAAGAACAATCCAAACAATACCGCAACTGATGCTGCAACTGCCAAATACCAAGGTTTCAGGCCAATTACTTTTGGTTTTTTATTGAAATATTCTTCGGAGATCTGATTAAGGTTTTGTTTGAATGCTTCTCTCTCCTCTTCAAATCCAAATTTATTCTGAAGTTGCAGCTGCACTGATTTGAAAGTTTCAAATTCTGAAGCAAATTGTCCATCTTCAGCCAATTGCTTTTCAAAATCGCTTTTTTGATCGATCGTCAGTTCGCCTTCCAGATATTGGTCGAATAATATGTAGCGTTCTTCGTTCATGACTAATTATTTTTTTAGAGAATTAAAATTTTTTGCTCCCTGAATCCACTCTGTAAGCTGACCAATGCACAAGGATTTCTTTTTGCGCACATAACCATACGTTACGTTTAGTTTTTCAGCAACTTCTTCCATTGATTTAATTGAAAAACTTAACTTCAACAACTCTTGACACTTTTCGCCTAATTTTTGAAACATGGCGTCAAAAAGCTGTTGTTTTTCGTCAAATTCCTCATTTTGAGCAATTAATTCTAATGCAGATTCATTGATAGATACCACATCTTCATGAATTGTTACCCCTTTGTTCGAGATTTTTTTGAATTCATTCAGCCACTTTCTTTTACATAATAAAAAAAAGTAAGCATCAAATGGACAAGTCAGCTTCAATGTACCCGCTTTGGCCTGATTGTAAAGCAAAATCATGACTTCTTGTACAATATCCTGCGCCTGATCTCTGTCGCCCGAATTATTCAGAACAAAAAAGATAACCTTAGGCACGAACTTTTTGTAAATAGACTCGATAATTTCCGAATCATTTGCTGCAAGTCCGTCAATATACATTTGGTCACGATGTATTTTAATTTTCTCCATAAAAAAACTTTTGATAAGCTAAAGTTAAAAAAAATCTCAAATAATTTTAAATCTAGGGTAACAATTACAAAATCAAATTGATATAGAACTGAAATACGCTTTTGAAACCTAAAACTTAAAAGAAATGGAAACGTATCAATTTACTCCTGAAAAAAGTCTCGATCAATTTTATGAAATGATTTCGGCCAAAAAAAGAAATGGTTTTGTAGTTGTCGAACATAATGAAAAATTGCCGTATGTAGTTTTGTCCAAAGAAAAAAAGACTCTCAATCATTCTTTTCATCTCTTTCTTACCTGCATCACATTTGGGCTTTGGTCATGTGTGTGGCTGTATTTGATCGTTGTGCTTTCGCAGAAGACAAACATTTTGGTGGCTGTCGATGAAGACGGAAATCTTTTTGAAGACAAATGCTTGTCAGCATAAAAAATTAAGAGCAGGGGTAACAAATTTTAAAGCGAATTGATATAGTGTTATACAAGCCTGAAAAATAATTTGATAACAAGGGTAACAATATCGAACCCAAATTGATATAAAAATGTAAATAACAACCAAAATCTGAAAACCGCTTGAAAACTTCAAGACAGATTTATAAAAACTAGAAATCATGAACACAAATTTTAAAACTATCAGTCTATTATTTTTATTGCTAATTTCGATTACAAGTTGCGACAACAGCGACGGCGATGATATTCAAATTATGCCTCCAACTTCTGCCGCTTTTAAAAGCATTAGTGAAAAAGGCCTTAAAGGAAACACGCAAAAATTTACTGCAACTGCCGGAAACGGCATGATTACCCTAACATCAGCTAAAGGAGTAAAATTGAACATCAACGGGAACTGCTTGACCAAAAACGGAACTGCTGTAACAGGCCAAATTGACATTGAATATATCGAACTTTTTGATAAAGGAAATATGTTGATTACCAACAAACCAACAATGGGGATTACTGCTGACGGAAAGAAAAACTTACTGATTTCGGGAGGAGAATTCTTTATCAAAGCGACACAAGGTGGTGTTGAACTTCAAACTTCTTGTCAAATGAGCATGATTGTTCCAACGGCTTTGACGAATGGTTTAGATAATGCAATGACTTTATGGACTGGCGTAATTGATGAAGCAGGCGAATTGGCTTGGAGAGAAGCAAAAGCAGGTGCTGACGGCGCTAACGGAAAAGGTGGCGTACAAGGTGAAGGAAACAATTATTATGTTACTTTTGGAAACTTTGGATGGACAAATGTAGATCGTTTTTATAGTGATCCAAGACCAAAAACAACCATTCTTGTTGATGCTCCTGATGGTTATGACAACAACAATAGCGCAATTTATTTGTCTTATGATGGCGAAGGAACAAATGCGCTTGCAAAATTAGATACTTATACTGCCGCTGGATTATTCAGCGAACATTATGGCCAAATCCCGATTGGTCTGAAATGCCATGTGATTTTTGTTACCGAAGACAATGGTCAATGGCGCTATGCGATCAAAGCTGTAACCGTCGCTGCCAACGATATTTACACTTTTACTCTTGCCGAAACCGTAGTCGGTACTGAGGCGCAATTGGTAGCAGCAATTAATGCTATTCAATAAGTTAGAAATGCTTTTTTAAGAAAAAGTGATGATTTGCTCATCACTTTTTTTTACATTTAAACCAGTTTTAAAATTGATTATTAAGATTTTAGAACCCAAAACTATCTCGTTATGAAACCACAATTGTCTGTTTTGTTTATTCTATTTTCTATTTTCTCAATAGGACAAACCAAAGTAAAAGACACCATAACCCGACGCGCCAATATTGGTTTTATCCAAAATGGAAATGCCGTTACTTTTAAACCCGAAACACCACCTTTGATTCCAATTGCGGGTGCGCCAAAACCAAGCTATTCGTATTTGTGGGAACTTGGCGACGGCCATTACAGCAAAGAAGCCCAACCTAAACATGTTTATAAAAACAAAGGTACGTACACCACTCGTCTTGCTGTTACCAACAATTACGACAACGGAAAACCTCCAGCAACACGTCCAAAAAAAGTAGCTGTTAATGACATAACAGACAACAATTATAAAGACATTGCATCAATTGCAGATCAAAATGGTTTTGCCATAATCAAGAATTGCGATCCTATTCCAGATCAGGAAATGGTAGTCGTAGTGAGTTATCAAAATCTGGAGAATTATGTTTCAAACGGCAAACTGTATTTGTTTTACAATGAAAAGCAATTCAAGAATAATAATTTCGAATTAAGCGATTTTAGAACGTATGCGAATGAGCGCGAAGTAAAAGAAAATCTGGTAGCTTCGGTTGATGACATTGACGATTCAAATAATTTTGTGGCTTCCGCTGAAGGGAATTTCAATCAGAAAAAATACCGAAATACCACAACTGAAGAAGATCTTGACGCATCACTTTTAGATGCTAACAAAACCTATCATAATGTTTCGATTTTAGAATTTGATGATGCGAATCCGGGTGAAACGCGCAATGTTTTTTATACCTTCAAAACTACTCCGGAAATGATTAAAGATACGAGCGCAACGGTTACGATGCGTGGAATTTTTGTTCCAAATCGAAGTTATAAAAACCACAAAATCAAAAATCTCGAAATGGAGATTGTAACTTCTCACGATCCTAACAAAATGGGATCGAACGGAAGTTTTATGAATTACAGATTGGTGCGTTTTAAAAGAGTGAATTTTAAAACCCGTTTTCAGAACAACGGCGAAGGACCAGCGCGAAAAATTCGTTTAGAAACCGATGTTCCGGATATGTTTGACAAAAAAACTTTCCAGATTGAAAGCATGTATCCCGAATGCCCGATTTGCCCAAAAGGCGAAGAACCAACAGTGAGTTGTCTGGATACGATTATCAAACAAAAACAGATTATTTTTACTTTCAAAAACATTTATTTGCCAGGAAGCGAACAGAAAAATGTACACGAAAAAGATTCTACGAAAGGTTTTGTAAAATATTCAATGAAGTTTGCCGAAGACTTTCATAAAGTAAAAACCAAAAGCCGAACGGCTATTATTTTTGATAAAAACGAACCTATAATCACGAACTACGCCACTACCCGATTCTTGCCTGGAATTTCGATTGGTGCAAAAGCGGGTTACAATATTTATCCGGATTTGGATAAATCGACAAGTTATTTTGTTGGCGCGACAATTTCGCCTTTTAAATCGTATCGTTTTTATTGGCAGGCCGAATGGCTGAATGCTTTGAATCAATACAACAGCGAGGTTAAGATTGAAGAAGAATTTTTGACCAACGCCAATGGAACAAGGCAATTACAACGCACGACTACTACAACGGAAAACAAAAACATCAATTGGGAAATTCCTGTTTTGATTCGGTATAATATTAATAATTACATTGGAGTTGGCGCCGGAGTTCAGTTCAATGTAAATGTTTCTTCTGAACAAAATCAGAATATACAAGTGGATCTTTATGAAGGTGACAAAGAAAACTTTTTAATTGATTCCAAAACAACATCAAACACAATCAAAAACTCTTTTACTGATTTTAAAACGGGTTTATTGTTTGATTTAACAGCTGGTTTCGCGAGAATTGGTCCGAGTTTGGGTGCGCGTTATGTGATTAATTTTGAACAGAATTTCAATTATATTCAGCTTTATGGGATATGGAAGTTTTAGTTTTTTTTCACCATATAAGTGATATAAGTTCATATTAAGAAGCTGGATTTTTGTTTGTTTCTCTAAAAAAACTAAAGTTCAAATAAGCTTATATTGCTTTTAATAATTTAACTTTAAAACTATGCGCAACAATTTAATATGAACTTATATCACTTATATGGTTTAATTTTCTTCTTCATAAATCTGAATGTTTTTGGACAGCATCAGGAAGATAAAATATATAATGCCATTGATAGTTTTATTGCTCATCCATCCGCGAAAGCGTTGCAAAATTTAGAAAATACAGAAAGTGATTTTTGGAAAAATCCGAAACCAAAAACCAAAGATGAATTGCTGGCCATTGTGGTTTTGAACTGCAATAAAGCGTATTATGAAAATCAATTTGGGCAAACTCAAAACGCCATTTCAAGTTACGAAAAAGCTTGGCAAATTTATCAGAAACAGAAACTTTCCAATTATGATATTATTGAATTTTGTCTAAAACCTTTAGGAAATTTATATACGGTTTTGGGCGATTATGACAGTGCAGAAAACACTATAAAACAGTATTTTTTTATTGCAAATACTTCTAAAAATTATCCTGATGCGGAAAAGCAAAAGTTTGCGGCGATTCTGAATTTATCGAATGTTTATCAAAATACAGGCAGAATCATTGGAGCAATTGAACTTTTGGAAAACACTCTAAAAACAGAGAAATTATCGAAGTCAGAAAAAGGGATTTTGCTGAATAATTTAGGCAATAATTATTTGCTTTTTAAAGGAAATCTGATGACGCAGGAGCTTTACAAAAAAGCCGAAAATGCTTTTAAAGCCGCGGTAAAATATTTAGAAAATGATAAAGATCATTTAGAAAATTTATCTAATTCTTATCGAAATCTTGCAAATGTAAGCCGACAAACACACCGATTTAAAATTGCAGATTCGTATTTCGAAAAAGCAACCGAACTTTTTCTAAAAATCCCAAATCAACAACCGAGAAAAATTGCAAAACTGTATTATGAAAAAGCATTATTGCTTTTTGATGAAAAAAAATATGCAGAAAGCACCAAACAAATTACTGGAGCTTTTAAAATCTTACTTCCAAATCATACTGTAAAGAACATTCTTCCTGCTGAAAATGAAATATATGCCGAAACTGTTTTAATGGATATTTTGGATTTACAGGCGGCAATTTTTGCCAATCAAAACCAACCTAAAAAAGCGCTTGAAGGTTATAAACTTTCTTTTCATATTGAAAACTTATTGATGAGTGGCTTAGTATATGAAAACTCTAAAATTATTTCACAAATCCGCGCTAGAAATCGTGTTGAGAAATGCCTTTTACTTTATGATCAATTGTACAAGAAAGAAAATAAAATCGAATATTTAGAAGAAGCTTTTCAATTAGCAGAAAAAACAAAATCGGGAATTTTGAAGCGTCATCTTTCAAATATTAAAACCGCCTCAACAGCAGAAAAACAACTTTTACAAGCATTTCAAAATGCCAATAATTCGATTTTAAAAGAACAGCAAAAAGGGAATTCGGCCAAGATCTCAACTATAAATTCGGCTATAAAAAAGCAAAATGAATTGATGCTTTCATTAAAGCGAATTCAATCTGAAAATCCAAATTCAACTCCCGATAATTTTGATGTAAAAGCATTATTTTCGAAGTTAGAAAAAGAGAAAGCAATTATGGTTTATTATTTTATGGGTGCTAAAAATCTATATTACTTTACTGTGCAAAATAACCGAATTAGCTTAAATTATTTTGATGTTACGGATGCAGCAATTTCTAAAATTTTAAGATTCCTCGACTATTTTAGAAGCTCAGATGCTATTACAAATGATATTGCAGGATACAATTATTATGGAAAAAATGCATATGATTTATTAAAATTACCGCCAAATTTAAACTATAAAAACCTCATAATTGTCCCTGACGGCATTTTGAATTTCCTTCCTTTCGAAGCTTTGATTACAAAGGAATCCAATACAACAAATTTTGCCAAAATGCATTATTTACTTAATGATTTCAAAATGGCTTATAATACTTCGGCTACTTTTTATTTGAACTCAAAACCAGTTCAGAAATCGGAAAAAACAGTTTTAGGCGTGTTTCCAGTTTTCGAAAAAACTGCTTTTGAACTGACTTATTCCAAGAAAGAATTAGAATCCATTCGAAGTAATTTTAAGGGGAAATATTTAGAAAACGCTGATGCAAGTTTTGCCAATTTTAAAAATAATGCATCAAATTATTCCATTCTGCATTTGAGCACGCATGCTTCTTCGGGCGATATTGAAACTCCGGCGAGCATTAAATTTTATGATCAGGAAATCTTCTATTCTGAATTGTATAATTTGCATATCAATCCCGATTTAGTAGTTTTAAGCGCCTGTGAAACCGGAATTGGAAAACTCTACAAAGCCGAAGGCGCTATGAGCATTGCAAGAGGTTTTCAATTTGCCGGCGCACAAAATTTACTGTTTTCGTTATGGAAAGTAAATGATTTTACTACTTCTGTATTTATGGCTGATTTTTATAAAAACATCAAAAATGATGTCTCTTATTTTGAAGCCAATGTAAATGCAAAACGAAATTATTTAAACGACAAATCCATTTCGAATGCCAAAAAATCGCCTTATTATTGGAGTTCGTTTGTTTATTATGGCTCTATTTCGGCAGAAGAAAAATCAGGAAATTATATGTATTATATTGTTAGTTTATTGACTGTAATTACGTTATTTTTGATATTCAATCGAAATCGAAAATGGAAAATCTTCACGAATACCTCAAAAAAGAGAAATACAAAAAAATAAAATTCAAGCTTACCAAAACACAGCATCTTGCTATAAAAGCCAAGATTAACGGCATTTCGGGAGACTTCATTTTAGATACAGGAGCATCAAATTCTTGCGTTGGATTTGAAAGCATTGAGCGTTTTGAACTAAAGGCAAAAAAATCAAAAACAAAAGCGTCGGGAGCGGGCGCAACAGGAATGAAAACGCAAATTTCATCTGAAAACATTTTGCAATTAGGAAGCTGGAAAAGCAAAGATTTCAGCATCGTTATTTTTGATCTTTCTCACGTAAATGAGGCATTGGAATCGCATAAAGCAAAACCTGTTCATGGCATTATTGGCGCTGATGTTTTGCTTGAAGGAAAAGCAATAATTGATTACTATAATCATTATGTATATTTAAAATAGAATATTAAAACTTACCCTTTTACGAGAAACCGTAATTTTAACAATATTTATATTATTATATTTGTTAGGCCATTTTAACAAATCTAATACTATGAAAAAAACTCTACTTTGTTTTCTATTATTATTTACCAACTTTTTTTATGCTCAAGTAACTTCTATAGCAATTTGTCCAAATGAATCTCTTGATTTAAACACAACTAAAGCAGATTTTATTGGCAATTTGAATCCAGCCACAACTACTGTAACTTATTTTTTAAGCGAGGCTGATGCATTAAATAATACTAATGTAATTGCTAATCCAACAACTTATTATGGAACTACAGGAACAATAAAAATCTATGGAAGAATTGATAATAATGGTACTATTACTTCCAATTATTTTAATCTGACTACATTTCCATCTTTAAATGTTTCTGCTTCAAACAAACCTATTTTATGTAAAGGAGATACCGCGTCATTATCCATAAATGTGTCTGGAGGAAGTGGTTCCTATTTATATTCGTTAAATGGCAGTTCGTTTACAAATCAAGATTATTATCCCGTTTTGGCTGCGGGTATTTATACTATAACTGTTCTAGACAATGCAAACAGCTGTAAAACTTCAATTAGTTATACGATTACAGAGCCTTCTCCAGTTGTAGCAACATCAACGGTTACTGACCAAAACATTATAATTATTACTGCTCATGGCGGAACAGCACCGTATCAATATTCATTAGATGGAATAAATTATCAGCCTAGTAATAGGTTTACAGCTGCAGCTCCTGGAAATTATAATATACGAGTACACGATGCCGAAGGATGCGGGACAAATGTAAACGCAACTGTTATTCCTTTCTTAAACGCAACTGCATTTATAACCAAAGATTTAGATTGTTCGGGCAACGGCAATAACGGAATTATAACTGCAAATGCTACAGGTGGTCAAGCACCTTATACGTATTCAATTAATGGATTTGTTTATCAAACCTCTAATGTTTTTAATAATCTAACAGCTGGTACATATACTATAACGGTTAAAGATGCTTTAAATTCGGTTTCAAATCCATATGCACTGACTATCACACCGCTCGTTAATGTTACAGGTGTTGCACTTGTTACCAATGCTACAAACTGCAGTAATGCATCAATTATGGTTCAGGCAACTTCTGGTCAGGCTCCATTTTATTATTCGATAGACAATGGCCAGACTTATACCAACAGTAATATTTTCAATAATTTGACTCCTGGCGATTACACTTTCCTGATCAAAGACAGTAAAGGTTGTGTTTCAGCACCATTATTTAATACTGTACAGGCACCGCCACCACCATTAATGGCAAATGTTGCTGCTACGCCAATATTGTGCTGGGGTGAAAAAGCAACTTTGACTATTGCAGCAACAGGAGGACAAGCGCCTTATCAATATTCGATAAATAATGATATTTATTCGAGCAATAATGTATTTGCAAACCTTACAGCAGGAAATTATATCATTAAAGTTAAGGATGCTGCAGGATGTGTGAACACACTTCCGTATACTATTATTGAACCAGCGGTTGTAAACGGAGAAATTTTAATTGAAGGCCAAACCATATCTGTCATTGATGTAACCGGAGGAACGGCACCTTATCAATATGCTATTGACAATGGAACATTTCAAAACACAAATATTTTTACAAATATTAATCCTGGTTTACACACCGTTAGGCTGAAAGACTCGAATAATTGCGAACCTGGTGTTTTTTCAGCTGAAGTTGCAAGTCCAATTACAGCAGTAGTTTCACTTACTAAAGAACTAGATTGCACTAGTGGCGCAGAAATTACGATTACAGCAACAGGAGGGTTTGCTCCCTATATCTATTCTATAAATGGTGGAAAAAGTTTTCAACCTAGTAACATTTTTACTAACGTCGCAGCTGGAAATTATAGTATTACAGTAAAAGATCCTTTTAATAAAGTATATACACAATCGATAACAATTGATCCACTACCGCCTATTTATCCTGATTTTACTATCGATGGATCAACTATTACCATTTACGGAATGGCTGGAACACCACCTTACCTATATGCTATTGACAATGGTCTATTGCAGACCAATAATGTTTTTACAAATTTAAGTGATGGTCTACACTATATTACTCTAAAAGATTCGAGAGGATGTATCAATAATGGTTTTAATGTATATATTGATGCCTCAAATAAGTTAAGCACAGTTGCGCACCTTACTAAAGAAATTGATTGCAATAGCAATGGAACAATAACTGTGACTACCTTAGGAGGAACAGCCCCATATTTATATTCTATAGATGGAGCAGTAACTTTTCAGTCTAGTACTGTTTTCACCAACGTTACAGCGGGAATCTATGCTATAATTACTAAAGATGCCGAGAATAGAATAGTTGCTTCGAATAGTGTCACTATTTCGCCTTTAAATTATCCAACAATAACGGCTTCAAAAATAAATGTAAGCTGTTACCAAGCCAATGACGGAAGTATCGACATACAAGTGCAAGGTGGTAAAGCTCCTTATGTTTATTCTATAAACAACAGCGCTTTTGTTTCTACAAATGTTTTTTCAAATTTGAGCGTCGGTGTTTATGATGTAGCTGTAAAAGATGCCAATGGATGTATGAGTTCTTATTTTATAACAATTGATGGACCTGATCCTATACAAGTAACTTTGAGTACATCAAATCCGAATAATGGTACTAACGGAAAAATAACCGTTGCTACTACAGGAGGAATGGCTCCTTATATCTACGCATTATCAACCAATGGAGTTACAAGCATTGCTTTCCAATCTTCAAATATTTTTGACGGCTTACAAGCAGGATCATATGACGTTCAGGTTAAGGATGCCAATGGATGTGTTGCCATAAAAACAGTTTCAATTATTGAAGGACCTCCAGCACTTTTAGCAACTGCAACTGCAACTGCAATAACGTGTACTAACCCTTATGGAATCATAACAGCTAATGCAACAGGTGGAACACCTCCTTATATTTATTCTTTTGATAATGGAAACACGTACAGCGCTTTGAATACTTATACTGCATTTCCAGGAACTTATTCGATCAAGGTTAAAGATGCCCAAAATATTGAGGCAACTACAACAATTAATTTAATTGTCCCTCCACCTGTAGCTACAACAGCAACACTTATAAAAGCAATAGATTGCACAAGCAATGCAACAGTAATAATAAATGCCGTGGGCGGAACGGGAGCTTACCAATATTCTATCAATGGAAGCGTATATTCATCTAGCAATATTTTTACTGATTTAGGTGCGGGAACATATCAATTTTCTGTAAAAGACAGCGGTAGTTGCGTTTCACTTACAAATACTCTAGCAATAGAACCGCTTGTTCCCTTAACTGCAACTGCAACAAATACTGTATTTTGTAGATCGGAATATGGATCGGTAACCATTACTGCATCAGGAGGAAGAGCTCCTTACCAATACTCCCTTAAAGACGATGTTTATACGACTGGCAACACTTTTAACGAAGTTGGATCCGGAATATATACCATCAAAGTGAAAGATGCCAATGATTGTATCTTCATTTTGCCTTATACCATAACTGAGCCAGCAAATATGATAGGACGATTAGTTGTAGAAGGAAAAACAGCAAGCATTGTGAATGTAAGAGGCGGAAGCGGTACTTATTTTTATTCTCTTAATGATGGTGAATTACAGTCCAGTAATGTTTTTACTAATCTGAATGGATCAGGTTTCATATCTGTTTATGATTCTTTTGGCTGTTTTGGATTTGCAATTTCATTCTCTATTGAAGAGCCTGTTGCTCTGACTGCTCAAATCAACAAAACAATGGATTGTTCAACCAATGCCGGAACTATTTCTGTTGTTGCTTCTGGAGGCAAAGCTCCTTATGAATATTCTATTAATGGAGGAATAACATACCAAACAAATGCTGTTTTTAACAATCTGACAGCTGGTACTTATACCGTTTGGGTAAAAGATGCAGCAGGCACTATAAATTCGGAGAATACTGTAGACTTAATAGTGTCGACTCCAGTATTTGCAACGGCAACTATTACCAAAGCAACGAGCTGTAATGAAAATGATATTGTCACAATCAACGCTACTCAAGGAAAAGCACCGTACATGTATTCTGCTGACGGAATTATTTTTTCATCCGTAAATACTTTTAATGAATTAACTGCGGGAACACATAATTTATATGTAAAAGACAGTAATGGCTGTCAAGTTATTGTATCAGTGACGATCGAATCTTATTCTGTAGTGACTGCTGCTACTACACTAGTAACTCCATATTGTTTTAATGATAGCAACGGATCTATAACTGTAATTGCCAATGGCGGAAAAGCACCTTACACCTATTCAATAGACAATAAAATCTATACTTCTGCAAATATTTTTACTGGTTTAACAGCCGGACAATATATTATTTGGGTAAAAGATGTGCTTGGATGTGGTGTCGCCTTAACGGTAGAATTGACACAGCCAGCAATTTTATCTTTAACAAATACTGCTACAAATAGTACAACTGTTACTAGTAATGATGGAAAGATTACCATGATGGCTGAGGGCGGAACAGCTCCTTATCAATATCTATTAAAATATGACAATATCACTATTCCGCAGACTTCTCCAGTTTTTGAAGGTTTATCGGTTGGGCAATATACTATTGAAGTAATCGATTCAAGAGGTTGCAGTGTCAATAAATCTGGAATAACAATCACATCGCAAAAACTTTTTGGCACGCTTATGATAACGCAGCCTACTTGCACAACTTTAGGAAAAATTACTATTAACGCGGCGGGAGGCAAATACCCGCATCAATATTCTTTTGATAATGGTGCTACTTACGGCTCATCTAATATTGCTTCAAATTTACAAGCAGGAAATTACACTATAAAAGTTAAAGATGCAGGAGGTGATATACTTACGCTTTCTACTACGCTAACTGAGGTCGCTCCTTTACTGGTTACAACAGCAATCACTTCTTCTATACATTGCAATGGCGGAAATGATGGAGCGATTCAGACAACAGTTTCTGGAGGAAAAGCTCCGTATCTTTATTCATTAAATGGAAGCATTTTTCAAGCCAGCAATACCTTTACTAATTTAGTTGCTGGTACTTATACTGTATTGGTAAAAGATAGTAATGGATGTTCGTCAACAATGGCTATTACTTTAACGGAGCCTGCAGCCTTAGTAGCAACTGTTGCCATTAAAGATAATTCTGTTACCGTAAATGCAACTGGTGGTGCCGGTAATTATGTTTATGCGCTTTCACCTAATTTTGCTGTATTTTCGACAGTTAATACCTTTACCAATTTAGAAGTTGGTAACTATACTGTAATTATTCAAGATGCAAATGGGTGTTTTGTGACCCTTAAATTTGATATTAATCCGCCAGCTCCTTTGGCAGCAGGAAAAACCGAAATAGTTGTCGATTTCAAACCGGGACAAACCTTAGCCGATTTAACTGTTGACGGACAAGATATTAAATGGTACAGTACCCCAGGGACTTCACCAGCTGGAAAAACAACCAAAACAAATGAAACTCCTTTGCCATTGACAACGATTTTAGTTGACGGTGTAACTTATTATGCTTCGCAGACTATAAACGGAATTGAAAGCAAAAATCGTCTTGCGGTAACAGCCAAAGTAAATGGTTCACTTGCAACACCTGATTTTAATTTGACTTCTTTCCAATTTTATCCAAATCCTGTGAAACAGCTTTTAACTATCAAGAATGCATCGATAATTGACGAAATTGAAATAATCGCCGTTTCTGGAAAATCGGTTTTATTCAAAAAAATAAATGAGCTGTATTCTGAAATAGATTTATCAAATCTTTCAAGCGGTGTTTACATCTTAAAAGTAAAAGCTGAAAATAAACAAAAAACTGTAAAATTCATCAAAGATTAATTTTTCAAAAACCATAAAAAAAGCCTTCATTTGTGAAAATGAAGGCTTTTTCATTACTCTATTTCTTGTTCGATTTCAGTTTTGGGAGTGGAATGTTTTTTTAATGAAAAATAAGCAACAACCGTACTCAATAACATTAAAAAGCCACCCAAAATAAATGGCGATCCAGCAAATTTAAATGGAGCATCATTATGCGTGAAAAAGTAAAAAGTATTGGCCATCATAGGCGGACCAATAATTGAAGAAGCACTCATCAAACTCGTTAATGTTCCTTGAATTTCTCCTTGCTCACTTGGCGATACTTTACTTGCTACGACTGACTGCAAAGCCGGCCCAGCAATACCGCCAAGACAATACGGAATCAAAAACACAAACATCATCCAGCTTTGGGTTGCAAAAGCGAACAACAACATTCCGATTGTATATAAAGCCAAACCGATATATATGCTTTTTTCATTTCCTATTTTCGGATTGATATAACGAACTAATCCCCCTTGAACTACTCCCACCAACAATCCAATTATTCCTAATGAAATTCCGATCATTCTTTCGTCCCAATTGAATTGATAAATGGTAAAGAAGCTCCAATTGCTTTGAACCGCATGCGACCCAACATATAAAAGGAAAATTGCCGAAATTAATCCAATTAATTCTGGATGTTTTCTTAAACCTAAAATCGCTCCAACTGGATTAGCGCGTTTCCAGTCAAAAGGTCGACGGTTTTCTTTTTTAAGAGATTCTGGCAAAATAAAAAATCCGTAAAGAAAATTCACCATACACAAAATCGCGGCAGCATAGAACGGAACTCGTGAGCCATATTGTCCTAACAAGCCACCAATAACTGGTCCGATTATAAATCCTAATCCAAAAGCAGCTCCAACTAAACCAAAGTTTTTAGCTCTATTTTCGGCGGTACTGACATCTGCAATATAAGCTGATGCAGTTGTAATACTTGCGCCAGTAACTCCGGCTATAATTCTTCCGATGAAAAGCCAAATAATCGTTGGCGAAAAAGCCAACAAAAGATAATCTAATGAAAAACCGAAAAGAGAAATCAAAATGATAGGTCTTCTTCCGAATTTATCACTCAGATTCCCAATTACTGGAGCAAAAACAAACTGTGTTATCGCATACGCAAAAGTCAGCCAACCGCCAATTTTTGCCGCTTCACTGATATCTCCGTGAATCAATTCTTCGATCAATTTAGGAATTACAGGAATAATGATTCCCCATCCTGTAATATCAATTAACATGGTTATGAAAATAAAACCAATCGCCGCCGATTTATCTTTTTGTAGCATAATACTTTTAATAAGTTGATGCAAATAAACAGATTTTTGAATTAATTATAATGAAAACTGTCTTTCGTTTTTTCACGCAGATTTTAAACAGATTTATGCCGATAAACGCAGATATATTTTCATTTGATTTGCTGAATTTTTTATCCTTTTACTCAACATAGCCCGTGGTTTCAACCACGGGATACGTATCATATGCATTGTGTACCCGTGGTTGAAACCACGGGATATATTTTAATATAGAAGAAAAATCTTTTTTAAATCTGCAAAATCTGCGTGAAATACTTTCTTCTCAATTCAAAAAAAATCCCAAATTCCAATTAAGGAATTTGGGATTTACAAATCAAAAATTAAAAACTATTAATGCGTATGTTTCGGATTAAAACCGTCTTCGCTTAATTCTGTTGCCTCATAATCAGCCACCATTTCAGCTTCGTAATCGATTTTTTCTCCTTTAGAGAATTTCTGAATCAATTTCTCCATGATATTATAAATTACAGGAACCACAATCAAGGTTAAGAATAAAGAAGAAATCAAACCTCCAATAATTACCCAAGCCAAACCGTTTTTCCACTCAGCTCCAGCTCCTTTCGCCAATGCAATTGGGAACATACCAAATACCATCGCAATTGTTGTCATCAAGATCGGACGTAAACGAGCATGGTTTGCTTGAATCAATGCTGTTCTGATCGATTCTCCCGCAGCTCTTCTTTGGTTCGTATAATCGACAAGCATGATCGCATTCTTACACACCAGACCAATCAACATAATGATACCTAAAATAGTAAAGATATTTAATGAGTTGTTTGTCAACGCCAGTGCCAGCATCGCTCCAATGAACGAAAGCGGGATAGCAAACAATACTACGAATGGGTGAGCGAAACTGTCATACAAACTCACCATTACAAGGTAAACCAAAATAATAGCGGCTAATAATGCAATTCCTAAAGTACCAAAACCTTCCGATTGGTTCTCTTGGTCACCACCCCAGATGTAGTTAACTCCAGCTGGTTTTTTCAATTTATCTAATTTTGCTTGCCATTGTTGAACGATTGTTCCAGATGGAACCCCAACGTTTTGTCCTTTTACAGTTACAGAAGCTGATTTATCTCTACGCTCTAATTGAGAAGGTCCAGAACCTTCAGTAATATCGGCAAATTGAGATAATTTGATTTGTTGTCCTGCAGCATTGATGAAAATCAAATTACTTACGTCAGCAATACTTTTTCTATCAAAAGAATTGTATCTGATATTGATATCGTACTCGTATTCTCCAGCTCTGAATTTACCATCTGTATTTCCACTAAAAGCAGTTTGCATGGTTAAACCAACGGTTTGAAGCGTCAATCCTAAGGCAGCCATTTTATCACGATCTACTTTTACGTTGATTTCAGGATTACCGTCTTCAACTGTTAATTTGATCTCCGTTGTTCCAGGAATTGTACGTAATAAAGCCTCGGCTTGTTTTGCAAAAGCCATTGCAGCTTCTGTTGATGGACCAGTTACGATCAATCCTAAAGTTGCATCCTCAGCAGTACCTAAAATACCTACAGGAACTGTTTTTACTTTTGCTCCAACTAATACTTTTTCAAGTTTACGTTTGATTTTCGCAGCATACACATTCGCATCATCTGTACGATCTTTTTGCTCAATCATTTTAACGTCAATCTCTGCTTTGTAAGCTGTCGCTTGAGATGCTCCAAAACCTTCAGAAGTTTGTCCTACAGTTGTAATTTGGCTGTGAACATACTCTTGCGCTTTCAAAAACGCTTCTGCTTTTTGCGTCATGAAGTTGGTTTGTTCTAATGAAGCATCTTTTGGCATTTCAATTTGAACCAAGAACTCTCCACTATCAGAAGAAGCAAAGAACTCTCCCCCAATGAAACCTCCACCCATTAATCCAACAGTTGAAGCAAAGAACAATATAATTACAACTACAAATGTTTTAACATAATGATCCAAACACCAAGTCAATAAATGAGAAACCCAGTCAGTGAAACGTGTTAAATAGTTTTCGAAACCAAGAATGATTCTTCCAAATAAATTCTTCCCTTCAATATGCTCTAATTTCCCGAAACGAGAAGACAACCAAGGAATAATAGTAAATGAAGCCAACAATGACAACATTGTTGAGATAATTACCGTAACACAAAATTGTGTAATGATGTTAGAAACCAATCCAGAACTCATTGCGATTGGCAAGAATACCACCACAATTACTAATGTAATCGAAGTTACTGTTCCCCCAATTTCTGCAGTTCCATCGTAAGACGCACGAATTCGGCTTTTACCCATTTCCATGTGCCTGTAAATGTTTTCCAAAACCACAATCGCGTCATCCACAAGGATACCAACAACAAGAGATAATCCAAGTAAACTCATCAAGTTCAGAGTATACCCCATCAAATAAATTCCGATGAAAGTTGCAATCAACGATGCAGGAATAGAAACCATTACAATCAACGAGTTTCTGATACTGTGAAGGAAAAACAACATTACAAATGCTACCAGAATTACCGCAATCAATAAATCATGTACAACAGAATCTGCTGCTTCAAGCGTAAAGATGGTACTGTCTTTTGCAACTTCTAATTTAAGCTGATTTACTTTATAATCTTTTTCAAGCGTTGCAATTGTTTTTAATAATTGCTCACTTACCGCCACCGCATTTGCATCAGATTGTTTGATGATTTGCAGTACGATTGCACTTTTTTGATCTACACGTGATATTTTTTCAGCAATTTTTTGTGTATCCTGAACATCGGCAATATCACTTAAACGAATCTGAATTCCGTTTTGAGAAGAAACTACTAAGTTTCTTAATTCTTCAACATTTTTATATTTACCCGCTAAACGAATTAATATTTTTTGATTACGTGTCTGGATATTTCCTGTTGGGAAATCCAAGTTTGAGGCCAAAATATTTTGTTGTACTTGCGGAACAGAAAGTCCATAACCTTGCATTTTTACAGCATCAAGATTTACTTGAATTTCACGCTCAGAACCACCAATAATATTTACTTGCGCCACACCTTGTACTCGAGACAAAATAGGAGCTACTTTTTTATCGATCAAATCATAAAATTCGGCTTCGTCCATTTTTCCATTGGCACCAAGCGTCATAATTGGCAAATCACTCAGCGAGAATTTGGTCAATGCCGGCGTTTTTACATCATCTGGCAAATCACTAATAATCGCATTGATTTTTCGCTGGGCATCATTCAAAGAAAAATCGACTTTTGCATTTGATGTCAAAGTAATCGAAACGATAGATAAACTCTCATATGATTTTGAGTCAATCTTTTTTACATTCTCCAGAGACGCAATGGCATCTTCAATTTTCTTTGTCACGGTATTTTCTACCTCACTTGGAGAAGCTCCAGGATAAATTGTAGAAATTGTAATAACGTTTTGTTCAAATTTTGGGATCAGCTCGTAGCCTAATTGGCTGTAGCTGAACAATCCACCAAGGGTCAGAATTGTAAACAATACAATTACTAACGACGGACGTTTTATGGATATTTCGGCTAATTTCATATTTTTTTTATTGCTATAAGCAGTAGGCTTTAGGCTTTAGGCTTTAAGCTGTATGCTTTAAGGTTTTTTTAAAATGCTTTAATATTTAGGCAGTAAAGTTATAGGCAATAGGCTTTTAAAAAGCTTAAAGCATACAGCTTATAACCTATAGCTATTTAATAATTTCTACTGTATTTCCGTCTTGTAAATTGATTTGACCTGTAGTAATTACCTTTTCACCGTCAGTTAATCCGTTGATGATTTCTACTTGATCTCCTAAGATTCTTCCAGCTGTAACTTTTTTCAATTTTGCAACACCGTTTTCAGCTACGAAAATTTCGTTACTGCTTACACTTCCTACGAAAGCATTTCTAGGAACAACCATAAGGTTTTGTTTTTGCTGTTTAGATGCAAAATTTGCTGTTCCGTACATACCTGCTTTTAAGTCGTTGTTTGAGTTGTTGGTAATTTCAATTTCAACTGGGAAATTCAAACTTGCATCCGCTTTTGCAGCAATGAAAGTAATTTTTCCAGGGAACGTTTTATCAGGATAAACACTTGCAGTAATATTGATATTGTCGCCTAATTTTAAACTAGTCACTTGGTTTTCATTAACTGTCACCGTCAATTTCAATTTAGAAACATTTACGATATCAAATAATGCAGTTGCTGGCATTCCAGTCAAGATAGATCCTGGCTCAATGTATTTTTTATTGATGAAACCATTAATTGGCGCTTTTACTTTTGTATCACCAACATTGATGTTCGCTTGTTTCAAGTTAGACTCTGCATTTGTCAAAGCCAATTTTGCCTGATCTAATTGTTGTCTTGTAACACCGCCTGTTTTAAAAGCGTTTTCATATCTCGCATAATCAGATTTTGCGTTTTGATAAACCGCTTGAGCTTGTTGAGCACTTACATTGATTACATCGCCTCTCATTGTAAGCAACGTTTGGCCTACACGTACGTAATCACCTTCTTTTGCTAAAACACTAATTACTTTTCCAGATTTTTCAGCAGAGAAAGTCAATTCTTGAGTTGGAGCAAAGTTTCCGTTTGCAACGAAATCCAATGAAACTAATTCTGTTTTTACAGGAGTAACTTTTACAGAAACTGCAGCATTTTTCTCTGCTACGATATCCGTTTTAGCTTTATTTTCTTTCTTATTGTTATTTAAAACATATCCTATCACACCCAAAGCTGCGATTATGATTACGATTGTTATAATAGTTTTCTTCATTGTAATTCGTTATTTAGTAAGTGATTTTAGTTCGCCTTTTGATTTGATTAAAGAAATCTCTGCAATTTTATAGTTTAAAACTGCTCTTGTAAAATTATTTTGAGCTTCAAGTGATGCATTTTCAGCGTCTAGCAAATCGGTTAAAGATGCTAATCCTTGAAGGTAATTGTTTTTTGTATTGCTTAAAATTTCAAGCGCCAAACGCATATTTTCTCTTTGATTATTGATTGTCACAATATTGTTATCAATTTGTGCCATTGCATTTCTGTAATCTAAATCAAGAGAAAGTTTAGTGTCTTTAATATCTTCTTGAAGTGATCTGATTTCAACATCTGCCTGTCTTACTTTGGCACGAGTTCCAAAACCTGTAAAAATTGGGACATGTAAATTCAATCCAATTGAAGAGTAGTCTGACCAATAAACACCATCTGCTGGTTTTGCAAACCAAGGCATTTGCGGACCTTGGCCAATATAATTATATCCTGCAGTTAACGAAAGTGTTGGGTAATATCCTGCTTCAACAGCTTTCTTGTTAAAAACTAAAAGCTCTTCCTGTTTTTTCAAAAGCAGATATTCTGTTCTGTTTTCGATATTGGGTTGTTCAGTCAATGCAGCCGGAACAACTTCAAATTGTTCTTTTGGCATTGTAATTTGAGTCTCAATAGGCATTCCCATATAAAACTTCAATGCATTTTCCTGCAAAGTAATTTGATTTTTAACTTGTTGACGGTCGGTATCAATGTTTGACATTTTTACGATAATACGGTCTAAGTCTATTTTTTTTGCCAAACCATTATCAAACTGACCTTGTACAATGTCACGAACTTTTGTTGTATTTACATAACTGCTGTCCAATAAAATCAATCTTTCTTTCTGAACATATACTGCATAGTAGTTGTTAGCAACTCTTTCAATAACTTGTTCTTCTGTCAATTGATCATTTATTTGATAAAATTCGCGAGTAGTTTGTGCTGCTCTTAAACCTGTAAAAACCGACTGATCAAAGATTGCCTGAGTTAAAGAAAGACCTCCAACTGATGTCCACTTTTGACCAAATGCAGCTTGAATCGTAGTTCCTGGTTGGCCAAATCCTGCTCCATCAATTACTGTTGTCTGAATAACTGGATTGTATGTCAAGTTTCCGTTTGCAGAAATTTGTGGCAATGCTCTTGCGCGAATTTCCTGAATTTGGTATTCGCTGTTCTCAACCTGTAATTTTGCCTTTTTAGCTTCGGCTTTATTTTGGAGCGCGTAGTTAACGGCATCCTTTAAGGTTAGCGTTGTGACTTGTGCATTGGCAGACAAGCCAAGAGAGCACAAAAGTATTACAATTATTTTTTTCATAAATTATGTATATATTGGCGATTAAACGGTGATTTTTTTAAGTTGTTTTTCTAATTCCTCAATTCCTTTTGGCGTTGCCATGGCTCTCGTGTGATATTCTAGGGCTTCTAATTCTATTTGTTGTGCTTCTCTTTCTGAAACTGTAGTCTCATTGATATGAAAAATTAAAGTGTAATAAAATTTCACATAAACATCGATATTCAAATCTTCACGATATAAACCATCACGGATTCCTTTTTCAATATTAACTCTGAAATATTGCGTACATTGATCAATTTCGTGAGAAAGTACATTTTGATAAATCTCCGGATAATGTTTTTTCAATTGATAAATTGGCGATGTATCAATATTGTTTTTAAACATATCACGAAACATTTCTCTGATTTCAAAATTCTCATGAATCGAATTGTAATTCTTCGCTACAATGGTATCTATAATCTGATGTACTTGATTGTGAACCATCGAAGTGCTCTCTTCAATTAAAACTTCTTTATTGCAGAAATATTTGTAAATCGTTTTTTTTGAAATACACATTTCGCCTGCAATATCATCCATTGTGACACTTTTAAAACCGAGTTTCAAAAATAGCTCACTAGCTTTTGATATAATTTTGTCTTTCATCTTGATTCTCAATTGCATACAAATATAACTAGGAAACTAAAGCTGAAAAAATAGTTTCCGTTATTTTTGTACTAATTTTACATTAACTTATTCATTATGTAAGATTTATATGCTAAATTCTAAATTTGCAATCAGTTTAATATCTTTTCCAAGCGCTTCTCCATTCTGATGGTTAAATGAATCATAATTCAAACCAAAATCCTGACGTTTAATATCACCTTTAATTTCAAAAGCTACTTTTTTCTCTCCATTATAAGTGTTTACGCCAATGAATTCTGCATCCAACTCAACAACTCTAGTCACATCTTTGATTGTCAAATCGCCTTTGAAGAAATTAATATTGTTGTTCACTTTTTGAAATGAAGTCGATTTAAAACTGATTATTGGATGTTCATCTTCATCAAAGAAATCCTGTAATTGTAAATGAGAATCTATTTGCTGGAAACTTTCATTTTTATTATTTATATCCAATGAAAACTCCACCGATGCATCTTCAATTTCATTATCTTCAATATTCACATAACCATCAAATTTATTGGTAATACCCCCTAAATAAGCAATTTTCGAATGTCTCATTTTTATTAAAACATCTGATTGTGTAGAATCTAAAGTCCAAGTTGTTTTCATAAATTACTGGTTTTTATTAGTTTACAAATTACAAAACCTTCTAAGGAAACTTTTACAGTGTTATGAGTTTCCGTTTAAAGCTGCAAATATATACAGGAAACTCTAAATACCAAAAAAGTTTCCAAGTTTTTTAAAAAATAATTTTAATCCATAAATTTTGTTACGATTTTCATCAAACCTTAATTTATAAGCCGCATTTAAGATTATTCAAGCGATAATTCATAATTGAATTGTATCTTTGAGCCTCGGAAATCAGAATTTCATTTTATGCACAATATTAGTCAGTACCAGGATTTTTTTATTAGTTATTTAAAAAAACAAAGCATCCAAAAAGAACCTAAAAACCTTTATGAGCCTATTGAATACATATTGGGACTTGGCGGAAAACGTATGCGTCCAGTACTTACATTGATGGCTTCGGAGGTTTTTGATACCGATTACACAACAGCTCTTCCGGCTGCAATGGCAGTTGAAGTTTTTCATAATTTCTCGCTTGTTCATGATGATATTATGGATGACGCACCTTTGCGAAGAGGAGAAGAAACGGTACATGAAAAATGGAATATCAACACTGGAATTTTGTCTGGTGATGCCATGCTGATTCTGGCTTATCAATATTTCGAGCAGTATGAGCCAGCAGTTTTTAGAGACTTAGCCAAATTATTCAGCAAAACAGCGCTTGAAGTTTGCGAAGGACAACAATGGGATGTTGATTTTGAAGAAAGAACTGATGTTACTATTCCGGAATACTTAAAAATGATTGAATACAAGACAGCAGTTTTAGTTGCCGCCGCAATGAAAATGGGTGCAATTGTGGCTAAAACTTCTGAAAAAGAAGGCGATTTAATTTATGATTTCGGATTGAATTTAGGATTGGCTTTTCAACTTCAAGATGATTATCTAGACGCTTTTGGAGATCCAGAAACTTTTGGGAAACAAGTTGGTGGCGATATTATCGAAAACAAAAAAACCTATTTATACTTAAAAGCCCTAGAATTTTCAACTCCAGAAAAAGCAACCGAATTACAAAAATTATTCACTTTGCAATTGGATGAAAATTCAGAAAAAATTGAAACTGCAAAAGCCATTTTTAATGAATCTGGCGCTTCAAAAGCAACACAAGACGCTATAGAAATGTATACTTTTAAAGCTTTTGAAACCTTAGAAAAAATGGATATTGATTCTGAAAAGAAAAATATCCTGAGGACATTTGGCGAAAATTTAATGGGGCGTAAAGTCTAAAAAAACAACAATAACAATTTCAAAAATCAATTTCAATATCAAAAACGAAATAAGTTTAAAATTGAATTTGGAAGTTGTGATTGACATTGATTTTTGAAATTGAAAAATTATGTTTGTAGCACCGGTAAATACAGAAGCATTATTTGAACAAGCACAGGCTGAAACTTTATACTTGAATCTTATTGAACAGCTCAATAAAGATTTTAATTTGGCAAACGAAGGAATTGATTTCCCATTGAGCATTGTACCTGAAGAATTAAAGATTCAGCTTCACGAAAAAATCTACAGAATGATTCAGTATAAATTTGCTGAATATTTGAATCTGCTTTACATTATTGATGTTCCTGAAAACGAAATCAAACAGCTCGACGGCTCTGATTTAGTAATTCTGTCAGAACAGGTTGCTTTTTTGATTTTAAAAAGAGAATGGCAGAAGGTTTGGTTTCGGAATTATTATAAGTAAGATTCTGAGGTACTAAGTTGCTAAGATTCTAAGGTTTTTTATCATTGGGACGCACTATATTATGCAATTTCTCTAATTCGGTCCAAAGTCCAAAATACTGGGTGTCAACTTTACTTCCAATAATTTGGAAACGACCACATTTAAAACAAATCTTTGCTATTCCAATTGTCTTTTCTTTCTTTTTAAAAATAAAGATATCGCGGTATTCAGGAACACACGCATATGCACTCATTTGAAGAGAATCTTTTACGCTGAAAACATTTTCAATTTCCTTTTGCTGTTTAGTCGTAAGATTGGATTTCTTATAATTATGACTTAACAAAATTTCTTCAAAACTCTTTTTAGGAATACTATCAGGAAAATATCCCATAAATAAATCTTCAAATTCCTTCTCTTTTTTTGATTTTTTACTTTTTCCTCCAGAAATAATTATGCTGTCAAGAGTATAATTCACAAAATAATGATCAATTCTATCAGAATCAAAAAAAGGCCGCAATTCTTTTTTCGCAACTTTTTCCTTATCAACATCTGATTTCTTTGAATTATTACAGCTTAAAACTATAATTGCTGTAATTATAAAAACAACTTTCTTCAACTTTTCGCTTTTAAAAACCTTAGAATCTTAGCATCTCAGCACCTTAGCATCTTTTTAAAAATAAACTCTCACAAAAGGCATAAATCCAGATCCGTAAAGACTTTTATTAGGATTATATAAAACATCATAGCGGGCACCTATTGTAACATTATTTGTTCTATATCCTGCACCTAAAT
The DNA here is from genome assembly GCF_000425445.1 of Flavobacterium denitrificans DSM 15936. Lineage (GTDB taxonomy): Bacteria > Bacteroidota > Bacteroidia > Flavobacteriales > Flavobacteriaceae > Flavobacterium > Flavobacterium denitrificans. Next base: position 296,508 of record NZ_AUDL01000004.1, read on the forward strand.
ATAATGCGGTATTCCAATAACTATCTGAATATGATGGGAAATTATAGGTAGCTTCATATTGGGTATCTACTCTCACTTGTTCCAATTCAGCAGATAACTGAATTTCTGGAATTGGATTTACCAATCCTATAAGACTTCCTCCCCAAACAAAAGATTCGTAATAATTTTTCTGATATAAATAACCAAACTGCAGTCCAGCACCAACTGAAACTATTGGATTGATGTTGTAAATAGCACTCGGCATAACCGAAATATTGGTATAACCTGAACCAAAACCCAATCCAAGTCCGCCCCCAAATTGCACTTTATCCCAAAAATGATTGCTGTTATCTATAACATAATTTTGCTGTGCTTTCGCATTGGTTGAAAATAAAACTGCCAAAATCACAAAAAAAGAATTGAAAACGATTGAAATTTGATTTTTATTCATAGTTAACGTTTATTTTAACAAATTTTTACGTAAAAGTACGTAAAAAAAAGATTTAAATAAATGTGATTGTTGTACTTTTGCGTTTCTATATAACAAAAAAGTATATTCACTCATATTATGGATAGGTTTTCATTTTTAAACGCAGCGCATACCGAGTTTTTTGCACAATTATACGATCAATATTTAGTTAACCCAGACAGCGTTGAGCCTAGCTGGAGAAGTTTTTTTCAAGGTTTTGACTTTGGAATGACGACTTATAATGACGAAAATCCTGTGCAAACAATTGTTGAGTACGTGACAAGCGACAACACAGATTACAGTCAGGTTTCAGAAAAACTAAAGAAAGAATTCAACGTTTTAAAATTAATTGACGGATACCGTACGCGCGGGCATTTATTCACGAAGACAAATCCTGTTCGTGACCGAAGAACTTCATCTCCAACTTTGGATATCGAAAACTTCGGATTATCTACAGCTGACCTCTCAATTGTTTTTGATGCTGCACAAACAATCGGAATGGTACCTTCTTCTTTACAAGATATCGTAAACCGTTTAAAAGCTATTTACTGCCAACATATTGGTATTGAATACATGTATATCAGAAATCCTGGCGTTGTAAAATGGATTCAAGATAAATTAGCTGTAAATGTTAATCAGCCTACTTTCTCTACTGAAGAAAAGAAAACAATCTTAAATAAATTAAACGAAGCTGTATCTTTTGAGAATTTCCTTCATACTAAATATGTGGGTCAAAAACGTTTCTCATTAGAAGGTGGAGAATCTATCATTCCTGCTCTTGACGCTTTGATCGAACAAGCTGCGGAAAAAGGTGTTGAACAATTCGTAATGGGAATGGCTCACCGTGGTCGTTTGAACGTTTTGGCAAACATCTTCGGAAAATCTACTCAAGATATCTTTGGTGAGTTTGACGGAAAAGATTACGATCAAGAATATTTTGACGGTGACGTAAAATACCACTTAGGCCTTACTGCCGACAGAAAAACGAGATCTGGAAAAAGCATCAACATTAATTTGGCACCAAACCCTTCTCACCTAGAAACTGTTGGAGCTGTAATTGAAGGTATCACAAGAGCAAAACAAGATAAATATTATGCTGATGATTTCTCTAAAGTATTGCCAATCGCAGTACACGGAGATGCTGCAATTGCAGGTCAAGGTATTTTATATGAAATTATTCAGATGGCACAACTTGACGGTTACAAAACTGGAGGAACAATCCACATTGTAATCAACAACCAAGTTGGATTCACGACTAACTATTTAGACGCTCGTTCATCAACTTATTGTACAGACGTTGCTAAAGTAACTTTATCGCCAGTATTACACGTAAATGCTGATGATGCTGAAGCAGTTGTACACGCTGTATCTTTTGCATTAGACTACAGAATGCAATTTGGACGTGACGTATTTATCGATTTATTAGGATATAGAAAATACGGTCATAACGAAGGTGACGAACCTCGTTTCACCCAACCAGTTTTATATAAAATCATTGCTAAACATAAAAACCCAAGGGACATTTACGCTGAGAAGTTATTATCTGATGGTGTAATCGATGCTTCTTATGTAAATGGTTTAGAAAAACAATACAAATCTAAATTAGAAGAAAACTTAGAAGCTTCTCGTAAAAAAGATTTGACTATCATCACTCCATTCATGAAAAATGAATGGGAAGGATTTGTTCAGGTAACAGATACTCAAATGCTTCAAAAAGTAGATACTACTTTTGACAAAAAAGGCTTAGATTCTATTATCAACACCATCTCAACGTTGCCTGCTGATAAAAAATTCATCAGCAAAATAACTAAGATCGTTACAGACAGAAAAACAGGATACGACAACAACACAGTTGATTGGGGAACTGCAGAAGCATTAGCTTACGGATCTCTTTTAACAGAAGGATTTGACGTTCGTATTTCTGGTCAAGATGTTGAGCGTGGTACTTTCTCTCACCGTCATGCTGTAGTTAAGGTAGAAGATTCTGAAGAAGAAGTAATTCTTTTGAATGGAATTGAAAACAAAAAAGGAAAATTCGGAGTATTTAACTCTTTATTATCTGAATACGGAGTTTTAGGTTTTGATTATGGATATGCGTTAGCTAATCCGAAAGCTTTAACAATTTGGGAAGCACAATTTGGAGATTTCTCTAACGGAGCTCAAATTATGATTGACCAATACATTTCATGTGGAGAAGACAAATGGAACAACCAAAATGGTATTGTAATGTTGTTGCCTCACGGATATGAAGGACAAGGTGCAGAACACTCTTCTGCAAGAATGGAGCGTTACTTACAACTTTGCGCAAGACATAATATGTATGTTGCAGATTGTACAACGCCAGCCAACTTCTTCCACTTGTTGAGAAGACAAATGAAAACGAATTTCCGTAAACCTTTGGTAGTTTTCTCTCCAAAAAGTTTATTGCGTGATCCAAGATGTGTTTCTACAGTTGATGAAATCGCAAACGGAAGCTTCCAAGAAACAATTGATGACAATACAGTAGATAAAAAGAAAGTAAAAACTTTAGTTTTCTGTACAGGTAAATTCTACTACGACATTGTGGCTGAAAGAGAAAACAACGGAAGAAATGACGTTGCTGTTGTTCGTATTGAGCAATTATTTCCTTTCCCTGTTGAGCAGATTAAAGAAATCATTGCAAAATATCCAAATGCAGATGATTATGTTTGGGCACAAGAAGAGCCTAAAAACATGGGGGCTTACAGCTACATGTTAATGAACTTTGATCTTGTAAAATGGAGATTGGCTTCATTAAAAGCATATTCTGCTCCAGCATCTGGAAGTTACACACGTGCAAAACGCCGTCACGCAGATGCAATCAGAATGGTATTCGATAAAAATTTATTTAGATAATTAAAAAAAATGTTTCAAGTTTCATTCCCGATAGCTATCGGGGTTGAAACCTTAAAAACCTTAAACAAAAACAAGATGATTTTAGAAATGAAAGTCCCATCACCAGGGGAATCAATAAAAGAAGTTGAAATTGCAACTTGGTTAGTAAAAGACGGAGATTATGTAGAAAAAGATCAAGCTATTGCTGAAGTTGATTCAGATAAAGCTACTCTTGAATTGCCTGCTGAAATGAGCGGTGTAATTACATTAAAAGCTGAAGAAGGAGATACTGTAGCTGTAGGCGCTGTAGTTTGTTTAATTGATACAGATGCTGCAAAACCAGCAGGAAGTGCTCCAGCTGCACCAGCAGCAACTGAAGCTCCAAAAGCAGAAGCACCAAAAGCAGAGGCTCCAAAGGCTGAAGCTCCAAAAGCGGCTCCAGCTCCAGCTGCTACAAGCTATGCAACGGGAACTCCATCTCCAGCAGCAAGAAAAATATTAGACGAGAAAAATATTGCTCCAGCATCTGTTTCAGGAACTGGTAAAGGCGGAAGAATCACTAAAGACGATGCTGTAAACGCAGTACCATCAATGGGAACTCCAACTGGTGGAAGCCGTGGAACTGAGCGCGTAAAATTATCTATGTTACGTCGTAAAGTAGCAGAAAGATTAGTTTCGGCTAAAAACGAAACAGCTATGCTTACTACTTTCAACGAAGTAAACATGACGCCAATCAACCAAATCCGTAACGAATACAAAGATGCTTTCAAAGCTAAACATGGTGGTTTAGGTTTAGGTTTCATGTCATTCTTTACAAAAGCAGTTACAAGAGCTTTACAATTATATCCAGATGTTAACTCTATGATGGATGGTGATTACAAAATCAACTACGATTTCTGTGACATCTCTATCGCCGTTTCTGGACCAAAAGGATTAATGGTTCCTGTTGTTCGTAACGCTGAAAACTTAACTTTCCGTGGAATTGAGGCTGAAATCAAAAGATTGGCTTTAAGAGCTCGTGATGGTCAAATTACAGTTGACGATATGACTGGAGGAACTTTCACAATCACTAATGGTGGTGTTTTCGGAAGTATGTTATCTACTCCAATCATCAACCCTCCTCAATCAGGAATCTTAGGAATGCACAACATCATCGAGCGTCCGATTGCTGTAAACGGAAAAGTTGAAATTCACCCAATGATGTATGTTGCTCTTTCTTACGATCACAGAATCATTGACGGACGTGAGTCTGTTGGTTTCTTGGTTGCTGTAAAAGAAGCTTTAGAAAATCCATTAGAATTATTGATGAATGGCGACGCTAAACGTGCTTTAGAGTTGTAATTTTAAATAATTTTCGACAATACCGAAAAACCTGTTCATTAATTTGAACAGGTTTTTTTGCTTAAGATTAGCTTAATTTTAGCTTAAGATGTTAATTTTTTGAAGAAATGTAAATTTTACCCTTTAAAAAAGAATTATTTAGAATAAATAAAAATAGCTTGTATAGTTGATGTTCAACGCTTAAATTTGCGCTATTAAAATTAATTCTAAATAAAAATGAAATTAAAATTTACATTTTCTGTTTTAGCTTTTTGTTTTTTCTTATTGACAGGCGCAACATTATCTGCTCAGGAAAAAGCAACTGTTAAAGGTAAAATATCTTTAAATAATAATGAATCTCCTGAAGGCATTTCGATCGCTTTAAAAGGCACAAGATTCGGAACAATTGCAGATGATCAAGGTAATTACAAAATCAAAAATGTTAAACCAGGAAGTTACACTTTAAAAGTTTCGGCAGTTGGTTATAATACAACAGAAAAAAAGATTACTGTTACTGAAGGGCAAGAGTTAACTGAAAATGTAAACCTTACTTCAAATTCAGAAGAATTAACAGAAATAGTTATAAATGGTCGCAAAAATAGTTTTGTGCGCAAAGACAACCAACAAGTTTCAAGATTGCCACTTAAAAATCTTGAAAACCCTCAAGTTTATACAACAATTACCGGAAGCGTATTAAAAGAACAAGTAGTTACTACATTTGATGATGCATTAAAAAATGCTCCTGGTGTTACGCAACTTTGGGCTTCAACAGGACGTGGAGGTGACGGAGCTAGCTACTACTCTTTAAGAGGGTTTCCAGTTCAAGCTACTATTGTAAATGGTGTACCAGGTTTAACAAACGGAAGTTTGGATCCAGCAAATATTGATCGAGTTGAAATTATTAAAGGGCCTTCTGGAACATTATTTGGAAGTAGCTTAATTTCATATGGAGGATTAATCAACACGACAACAAAAAGACCTTACAAAGGATTTGGCGGAGACGTAAATTACACTGTTGGAAGCTACGGATTAAACCGTGCAACCGTAGATCTTAACACCTCTCTTAACGATAAGAAAACCCTTAATTTCAGAATTAATTCGGCTTACAACAAGCAAAACACATTTCAAGATGCTGGCTTCAGAGAATCATTTTTTATCGCTCCATCATTATCTTATGAAGTGAACGACAAGTTATCATTCTTGGTGAATACCGAATTCATGACTAATGAAACAACAAACCCAACAATGTTGTTTTTAGACAGAGGAAATCCTTTAAGAGTCCACAACATCGCTGAATTAAAATACGATAACAAACGTTCTTACACAAGCGACGAATTGACAATCAAAACGCCTTCTTACAACATTCAGGCACAAATGAACTACAAGCTTTCTAGCCAATGGACTTCGCAAACTATATTCTCTACAAGCAACGCTAAGTCAACTGGAAACTATGCTTATTTATATGAAGGAACTGCTTATACAACAATGCAACCTGGAGACGGAATTGTTTTGGCAAGATACTTCAACTACCAAGACAACAAAAACGTAACTTTTGATATCCAACAAAATTTTATTGGTGATTTTAAAATCGGAAGTTTAAGAAACAGACTTGTTGTTGGTTTGGATTACTATAATAGAGTTGGTCTTGATCGTGGTACAGGCTATTTTGGAAATGGTTATGTATATGTAGGAGATAATTTAGCAGCATTTAATGCAATTTTCGGACCTTCAAATGGTGACACGGGAGATTTGACAAAAGCGGGATCTGATGCAATTGTTGGAGATGCTCCAAGAAACAACAACAAAACAAAGCAAGAAGTTTATAGTGCTTATTTCTCAGATGTAATCAACTTTACTCCTGCTTTTTCTGCAATGGTAAGTTTACGCGCGGATCGTTTCATGAATTCTGGAGATGTTTCTACAGATGCTGACGATTATAACCAAACTTCTTTCTCTCCAAAATTCGGATTAGTTTACCAACCTATTATCGACAAGGTATCGATTTTCGCCAACTACATGAACGGATTTTCAAACGTAGCGCCTAGCGAAAATGTAAATGGAACAGTAAGAACTCCTGTTACTTTTGATCCTGAACACGCCAACCAAATCGAATTTGGTACAAAATTGAATATTTTCAAAGATAAAATATACGCGACTTTAAGCTACTACGACATTAAAGTCACTAATATGGCTTACAGCGTTAGACCAGATGCTACAACAGTAATCAATTACCAAGATGGTGGACAGCACAATAAAGGTTTTGAAGCTGAATTTATCGCTAATCCAATTACAGGATTAAACATTATTCTTGGTTACAGCTACAATGATGCTACTTTAACACAAGGAGATGCTGACTTTGTAGGATTCAGACCGGAAAGTGCTGGAGGCTACAACTTGGCAAACTTATGGGCTAGTTACAAATTCACTACTGGGACATTAAGAGGGTTCGGCTTAGGATTTGGCGGAAACTATGTTGGAGACAACAAAATCATGAACAGATCTGTTTCAGGAACATTTACAATTCCAGAATATACAGAGCTTAACTCTTCTTTATTTTACAGTACAGAAAAATTTGCTATTACGCTTAAGCTAAACAACATTGCAAACAAAGAGATCTATGACGGATGGTCAACAATTCATCCAAAAGATCCTAGAACTTTTGCTGCAAGCTTTACGTACAAATTATAAAAAACAAACAACAAACACCTTTCTATTGAAACCAGAAAGGTGTTTTTAAATTCTAGAAATTATGATAACAATAGCCAGTCTTGTCGTTTTTTTAGCTTTTTACACGCTTTATTACACTTCAAAAAGAGCCACTTTATCGTATGATTTAGGGTTTGAAAAATGGATGCAACGAAATCCAAAACAAACTAAAATCACAGGATTATTTTTATTAGCGTCAGCATATGCAATGTGGCTTTTTGCAAAATCCTTATGTTGCGGCACCTTGATGTTTTTTATTCAGCTGATGACAGTTGGAAGCCTTATCATTATCCTGACTCCATTAAAAAAAGTAAACAGCAAGGCGCTTCTAGCATTGCTTGTTCTTGTTGCTATTTTGGAATTCTATTACAACTAAATCTTCTTAAATTATTCTATGCCAGCAAATCCAAAATATTTAACCCCGGCTTTTTTGCCTCGTTTCCTCAAAATTACTGCCGCGATTTTAGGAGGATACTTAGTATCTGTTACTTTCCACTTGGCTTTAGCTTCTTGGTTTAATCGCGCTAATATTTTGATAACAATGGCATTCAGCGGATTCATTCTTTGGGTGGCATTGATGGTGATTGCTTTTTTGGCCAAAAGCGGTTGGAAAATCTGGGGTATTTATATCCTATTGAGTCTGCTTTTTTGTCTTTTCATCTATTTGGGTCAATCCTATAATCATCCTGCACACTAATCTATGAACAACCGTCATTATAATATCTATTTTCATACACATACTGTCAGCGGAATTGTGATCAGTGTGATTCTTTTTGTGATTTTCTTTGCTGGATCTTTTTCTTTTTTTAGAGATGAAATCATCAATTGGGAAAGAAGCGAATCTACAGCTCTAACAAAAGAAATTCAACTAGACTATAATACTGCTTTACAGCATCTTGACAAAAAATATATTTTACACGGAAGAAATATTACAATCTCTAAACCTTCAATAGAAGACAGAGTTGCCGTTTATATGGAAGGAACCAAAGATACTTTGGCTCCAGCCAAACAAAAAGAAGGACAGTTTTTTTATTTAGATAACAAAAATTACAAATCATATACCTACGAAGAATCTTATTCTTTAGGAGAATTGTTATATCGACTGCATTTTCTCGCGCAAATCCCCTATCCTGCAGGATATTATCTTTCTGGATTTACAGCTTTGTTTTTCCTATTTGTCATAATTACTGGAGTACTGCTTCATTGGAATAAAATTGTTTCCAATTTTTATATGTTCCGTCCAAAAGAAAAATTAAAAACACTTTGGACAGACGCGCACACAGCTTTAGGAATGATTGGTCTTCCTTTTCAGTTTGTTTATGCAGTTACTGGCGCTTTTTTCATGATAAAACTCTTGATTGTTGCTCCCGCAGTAGCAGCATTATATAACGGAGATCAAGATAAATTATATAAAGAACTCGAATATACGGATGCCGATTATAAATTTGAAAACAAAAAATTAGCAAACCCTTTTAATGTAAATGATTTGGTTGCCAAAGCAAAAAGCAAATGGGCTGATTTTGAAATTACACGTGTTTTTATCCAAAATTATGGCGATGCCAACATGCATGTTTTAGTGGAAGGCGAAATGCTAAATCACAAAAAATTTACCGGTAACGGAAAAGTAGTTTACCGAATTGCCGATGGAAAAGAAATCGCCAGAAAAAACCCTGTTACACAAACCAGTTATCTGGATGTTGTAAAAAATGTTTTGTACCGAATTCATTTTGGCGATTATGGTGGCTATGCTTTAAAAATCATCAGTTTTGTTCTTGGTATCATAACCTGTTTTGTAATCATTTCAGGCGTTATGATTTGGCTTGTTGCCCGACAAAAAAACAATCTGCCTGAAAAGAAAAGACGCTTCAACGCAGCCGTTGTCCGAATTTATTTGGCAATTTGTTTGAGCATGTACCCAATTACAGCTTTAGCTTTTATTGGAAGCAAAATTTTCTATCCTTTAAGCCAATCCAATTTATACACACTTTATTTTGGCGGATGGCTGATCTTGACAATTTTCTTCATCATTAAAAAGAATGACACTTTTACCAATAAATGCTGCCTGATTTCAGGAAGTATTTTAGGGTTTTTAATTCCTATTACAAACGGAATTGTGACCGGAAACTGGTTTTGGAATTCATTTATGGAAAACAAAATTCAGATTTTCTTTATTGATATTTTCTGGATTTTCTTGGCTTCCATTTCATTATATGTGGCTTATCATTTAAAACCGAAACAAGTAATTTCTTAAAAAAAGAACTCGTGATAATCTCGCAAAGAAGTTTTTTTTTGAATCTCGCAAAGTCGCGAAGTCGCAAAGTCTTTTTCAAATATTACTTTGCGACTTCGCGACTTTGCGAGATTATTCTTTTGTAGTTTTTTCAACTTATCAACAAAATACTCTAGAATTATTTGCCCCATATCGATTTTGAGCATACTTTTACGCTTTTAATCAAAAAATGAGATTCAAAACGAAAATACGTTTTCTGCATAAATGGCTCGGATTAATTTCCGGGCTCATTGTTTTTATAGTCTGCATTACGGGCTGTATTTTCTGTTTTCATGATGAAATAAAAGACATTACCCGAAAAGAATGGCGTTTGGTTGAACCAAAAAATGAGCCTTTCCTTACTCCTTCTGTTTTAAAAGAAAAAGCCTTAGAAATTGTTCCAAAGAACAAAACAAGCATGGTCGCCTATTACGGAAAAAACCGATCGGCTATTGTTTATACGTATTCTGATACTGAGAATTTATATTTGTATTTCAATCCGTATTCGGGTCAATATTTAAAAACCGAAAATCCAAAAACCGACTTTTTCATCATTGTTGAATACATTCATTTGTATTTGCTTTTGCCAGATTATATCGGGAAACATATTATTGGCGGTGCAACGATAATCTTTATTTTATTGTTGATTTCAGGAATTATTCAATGGTGGCCAAAACGCAAAAGCGATATTAAAAGAAGTTTTACCATTAAATGGAATGCCAAATGGCGCCGCGTAAATTATGACTGGCATAATACTTCTGGATTTTACATTGCTTTAATCGCTTTGATTTTAGCCATCACAGGTTTGACTTTTACCTATGAATGGGTTGGCGACGGCATTTACAAAAGCTTTAATTTTGGCGGTGATAAAGCAGCTGAAACCAAAACGCCTATAATTGACACCACAAAATTCAAATCAAATTCAGTTGATGCCATTGACAAAGCTTTTGCTCAAACTATAAAACTACAACCAAAAGCCGAAATGTTTTTTGTGATGATTCCACAACAAAAAGGCGATGTTGTAAGTACAGGAGCTTATCCTCATACGTTGCGCTATGATCAGCAGAGCAACTACTATTTTCATCCGTCAAGCGGAGAATTGATCAAGAGCCAGACTTTTGACAAAAAGACTTTGGGCCTTCAAGTCGTTGAAATGAACTACGGAATTCATACAGGACAAGTTTTAGATTTACCAGGTAAAATAATTGCTTTTACTGTCAGTTTGCTTGCTTCTGCTTTGCCGGTTACTGGTTTTATAATTTGGTTTGGAAGAAGCAAAAAATCGAAACATAAAAACACAAAAAAACCGTCCCATTAAAAACGGGACGGTTTTTTTTATAAGTTGTCGAAATCAATTAATTTCTGTTTGCTAAAGCATTTTTCTGAAGATTTTTTACTGAATTAACTTTGTTGTCTACATAAGCTACCTCTTTTAAAGTGTCTTCAGTAAAGAAAATCCATTTTCCAGTTTTCACTCCGTCTGCGTATTCTCCAACGGCTTTTTTATTTCCTTTTTCGTCATAAGATACCCAAACACCATCAAGCTTGCCATCCTTAAAAAAGCCTTCTTGCTGCACATTTCCATTTTCATAGTAATAAGTAGCTTTTACCTTGTTTCCAACGGCTTCTAATTCAGGTTTTGCTTCCTGCGCAACTAACATTCCAGAGAACAATAACGCAGCTAAAATTACACTCTTTTTCATATCTGTAGGTATTAATGTTAAGAAATCTTTATCAAATATAGTCAAATGTTTACATTAAAAAAACTTTTACTTAACAATTTGGTAACATTGAGTAAAAACTTAACATTGGAAATTCTTTCAAAACAAAAAAACCAATGCTGAAGCATTGGTTTTACTGGTATTTTATGAAAATCAAGAAGTTGCGATAACGTTATCGAATTCGTAAATAAATTAGTTCAATAATGCATCCAATTGTGTTTGAAGCGCTTGATCAGAAGGTCTTGTAGCATTTGAATTGACAACTTTGCCTTGTGGATCAACTAAAATAAATCTAGGGATTGAAACTACATTGTAGCTTGTTGCAAAATCAGATTTCCATTCATTATCAGCAATTAGCTGGATACCACCAAGCTGTTTATCTGTGACAAATTTTTGCCATTTATCATGATCTCTTTGTGCATCTATTGAAATACTAACAAACTCAATATTTTTCCCGTGATATTTTTCTTCTACTTTTTGAAGAAAAGGAATTTCTGCTCGACAAGGACCACACCAAGTTGCCCACATATCGATATAAACATACTTCCCTTTTAAATCCGAAAGCTTTGTTTTTCCTCCTTTATGGTTTTCAAATTCAAAATCTGGCGATGCTGTATTATTCAATTTTGCCATTTTCAACACTTGGTTGCGATGTTCTGTAATTTCTGCAATCGCTTGCTGTCCATTTTCAGTTTCAATCTTTACAAAATCAGGATCTAATTTCTTATTATTTAATCGAGCTGCATCAGCTGCTTTTTTGTCATCAATTAATTTATTAAAAGCCGCATCATCTAAATTTACAACACTATTATCATAAAGTTTCTCATCGGCCAGAATACGCTGAGCCAAAATATTGTTTTCTAAACTTCCTTTACCTTTATAAACAATTGTCTCATCAAATTGTTTGGCATCCATTTTAAGCTTTAAATCATAACCATTTTTCAAAAACAATTCGGTTGATTCAACGCCATCATACATACGACCCCTTCCTCCATTCAATACCAAAGTATCTTTAAAAATACCTTTTGCATTAACATAAATCGTCTTAACAACTTTTCCATCATTAATAATTTTGATAATGTCGCTATTTCTATTGGCAATATTTGCTTCAAAAGTGACGTATTTTTTAGATTGCCCAGTAGCATTAAGCGCGCTCAAAAGGACAATTCCTGCAATAAAAAGTTGTTTCATAGTTTATTAAGGTTTGTTTTTAGTATCTCAAATCTAAAGAATTAACAGCTTCAAAATTTCAGAATTAACAAAATATTTTAAAATTAATGTGCATCAGCTTATCACTTTGCTATTTTAATTTGAATTTTGTGTTTACTTTTGCAGTCTAAAATTGAGATCATGTATAGAAGTCATAATTGCGGCGAATTAAACGCTTCAAATATTAATACCGAAGTTACGCTTGCGGGCTGGGTTCAAAAATCACGCGATAAAGGATTTATGAATTGGGTCGATTTACGCGACCGTTATGGAATTACACAACTTATTTTCGACGAAAGTCGTACCGATAAAACCGTTTTTGAATTAGCCAAAACTCTTGGACGTGAATTTGTAATTCAGGTAAAAGGAACTGTTATTGAGCGTGAAGCCAAAAACAAAAATATTCCAACGGGTGAAATCGAAATTTTAGTTTCTGAATTGACTATTTTAAATTCGGCTTTGACTCCTCCATTTACAATTGAAGATGAAACTGACGGCGGAGAAGATATTAGAATGAAATACCGTTATTTGGATATCAGAAGAAATCCGGTAAAAAACAGCTTATTGTTTCGTCATAAAGTAGCGATGGAAGTTCGCAAATATCTATCTGATTTAGATTTCTGCGAAGTTGAAACGCCTTACTTAATCAAATCAACTCCAGAAGGAGCAAGAGATTTCGTCGTACCAAGTCGTATGAACGAAGGACAGTTTTATGCTTTGCCACAATCTCCGCAAACATTCAAACAGCTTTTAATGGTTGGTGGAATGGACAAATATTTCCAAATCGTGAAATGTTTCCGTGACGAAGATTTGCGTGCAGATCGTCAGCCAGAGTTTACACAGATTGACTGCGAAATGGCATTTGTTGAACAAGAAGATATCTTGAATGTTTTCGAAGGTTTGACTAGACACCTATTAAAAGAAATTAAAGGCATTGAAGTAGAGAAATTCCCAAGAATTACCTACGATTATGCTATGAAAACATACGGAAACGACAAACCGGACATTCGTTTCGGAATGAAGTTTGGTGAGTTAAACGAATTCGCACAGCACAAAGAATTCCCAGTTTTTAATTCGGCTGAATTAGTTGTCGGAATCGCGGTTCCAGGAGCAGGAAATTATACTCGTAAAGAAATCGACGGATTGATTGACTGGGTAAAACGTCCACAAGTTGGAGCATCTGGAATGGTTTACGTCAAATGCAATGAAGATGGAACATACAAATCATCTGTAGATAAATTCTACGATAATGATGATTTGGCAAACTGGGCAAAAGCAACGGAAGCAAATCCTGGCGATATGATTTTTGTACTTTCTGGTCCAGCAAATAAAACAAGAGGACAACTTTCTGCACTTCGTATGGAATTAGCAACGCGTTTAGGGTTACGTAATCCTGAAGAATTTGCTCCATTATGGGTTGTAGATTTCCCATTATTGGAACTTGACGAAGAAAGTGGCCGTTACCACGCAATGCACCACCCATTTACTTCTCCAAAACCAGAAGATATGGCTTTGTTGGAAACAGAACCAGGGAAAGTTCGCGCAAACGCATACGATATGGTTTTAAACGGAAACGAAATTGGCGGTGGATCTATTCGTATTCATGATAAAACGACACAACAATTGATGTTTAAATATTTAGGATTTACTGAAGAAGAAGCAAAAGCACAATTTGGTTTCTTGATGGATGCTTTCCAATTTGGAGCACCGCCACACGGAGGTTTGGCTTTTGGATTGGATAGATTAGTTGCCATTTTAGGAGGTCAGGAAACTATTAGAGATTTCATTGCTTTCCCTAAAAACAATTCCGGACGTGATGTTATGATCGATGCTCCGGCAGCAATTGATGATGCACAGTTGAAAGAACTTCGTATTAAAGTTGATATAGCATAATTTTTTGCAAAATATTCAAAAATAGGAACGCCGATTGAAAAAATTCAATCGGCGTTTTTTTATCTTTTTAGGTAAAAAAATAAATGCAAATTTCACATTTATCGATTATAAAATTCCTACAACATGTCTTTTTGTATATTCCTACAATTAATGATTCTCAAATTATCCTATTTTATTAGCATTTTGATGTAATAAACCACGTAAAAACACTGTAAATCAATAATTTTTACAAAAAATTAACACGTACATGTCTTTTGTATTAGTTAATATGCTACATTTGCTTTATTATAAATTATTATTACAATTACAATGCGTACAGGTACAGTAAAATTTTTCAATGAATCTAAAGGTTATGGGTTCATTACAGACGAAGAAACAGGAAAGGACATCTTCGTTCACGCTTCAGGAATTAACGCGGAAGAATTACGCGAAGGTGACCGTGTAAGCTACGAAGAAGAAGAAGGAAGAAAAGGGAAAGTTGCTGCTAAAGTAGCAGTAATCTAAGAAAAATATAGCAATTTATTTTTTTTGCCTCTGAATGGTTTTAAAAACGTCCCGAAGAATCGGGACGTTTTTTTTTGCTTATTTCTTAAAAAAATATTAAAAAAACAGCACCTTATTTATAATCAATAAAAATTAGGTCTAAACGCATATTCTGAACATACTTATATCCTCCTTTAGTTTGTGATTTACATAGTTGAAAGTTATCTTTGTGGCTTATTCTTTAAGTAAAAACCCTAAGTTTATGCAATCTGATCAATACAGTTACATTCCAATTTTAATGCAGTTAGTTCTAGCTGTTGGTTTTGTAGTAGGAACAATAATTATTTCTGGAAAATTAGGTCCAAAAAGAACCTCTGAAGTTAAAGACAAAAACTTCGAGTGTGGTATCGAATCTGTTGGAAATGCACGTATTCCTTTTTCGGTAAAATATTTCCTTGTTGCGATCTTGTTTGTATTGTTTGACGTAGAGGTAATTTTCCTTTACCCTTGGGCAGTAAACTTTAAAGATCTAGGCATCGAAGGAATGCTGAAAATGATTGTTTTTATGGCTTTGCTTTTAGTTGGTTTCTTTTACATCATCAAAAAGAAAGCTTTAGAGTGGGAATAATGAATATTAGATTTCAGATTTTAAATTTTTAGATTAAATTGATTTAGAATTTTAGATTTGAAAATAATATCTCAAAATACAATATTGAATTTTAAAATATTGATTTCGGTTTCAAGATCAAAAATCTGAAATCTGAAATCTACAATCTAAAATAAAATGAGCGATTCAAAAGTAAATATGGTTGCACCGCCAGAAGGAGTTACTGGTGAAGGTTTCTTCGCTACAAAACTTAATGATGTTGTTGGTTTAGCAAGAGCTAACTCATTATGGCCGCTTCCTTTCGCGACTTCATGCTGTGGTATCGAATTCATGGCAACAATGGCATCTCACTACGATTTAGCACGATTTGGTTCTGAACGTGTGAGTTTCTCGCCAAGACAAGCCGATATGTTATTAGTAATGGGAACTATTTCTAAAAAAATGGCTCCTATTTTAAGACAAGTTTACGAACAAATGTCTGAACCTCGCTGGGTAATTGCTGTTGGAGCTTGTGCTTCATCAGGAGGTGTTTTTGACACATACTCAGTTTTGCAGGGAATTGACAAAGTAATCCCAGTTGACGTTTATGTTCCAGGATGTCCTCCAAGACCGGAACAAATTGTTGACGGAGTAATGAGATTACAGGAATTGGTAAAAAGTGAATCTGTTAGACGCAGAAGCTCTCCAGAATACCAAGAATTATTAGCTTCATATAATATCTCATAAAATGGCTTTAGAAAATACCCTGATCCAAGATAAACTTGTAGAAACATTCAATAATGATGTTTTTAACTTTCATCAAGAAAGAGATATTTTTACTTTAGAAGCTTCAGCTGATAAAATCACAGCGCTGATTCTTTTCCTTAAAAACGACCCTGAATTACGTTTTCATTTCTTAACTGATTTGTGCGGCATTCATTACCCTGATAATGAAACTGAACGCCAGTTTGCTGTTGTATATCATTTACACAACTGGTACGACAACACACGTTTAAGAATCAAAGTATATATCAATGGCGAAAAACCAGAGATTAAATCAATTTCAAATATTTTCTTGAGTTCAAACTGGATGGAAAGAGAAACTTACGATTTCTACGGAATCAATTTTATTGGTCACCCGCAATTGAAACGTATTTTGAATATGGACGAAATGGTGTCTTTTCCAATGAGAAAAGAATTCCCAATGGAAGACAGCGGAAGAACTGATAAAGACGACAGATTCTTTGGAAGAACAACAACAAATTGCTAAAAAATAATTCAACATTATAAAATGTCAGAACTATTATTACCACCAGAGCATCGTTATGCTAAAATAATTAAGGAAAAACTAAACGAAGACGGAAGCGAACTTTCTGTTCTGAATTTAGGCCCTACTCACCCGGCTACTCACGGTATTTTCCAAAATATCCTATTAATGGATGGAGAAAGAATTCTTGAAGCTGAACCAACTATTGGTTACATTCATAGAGCTTTTGAAAAAATCGCTGAAAACCGTCCTTTTTATCAAATCACACCTCTTACAGACCGTATGAACTATTGCTCCTCTCCTATTAATAATATGGGATGGTGGATGACATTAGAAAAACTATTAGGCATTGAAGTTCCAAAAAGAGCTCAATATTTAAGAGTTATTGTTATGGAGCTGGCTCGTATTACAGACCACTTGATTTGTAATTCGATTCTTGGGGTTGATACTGGTGCGTATACTGGTTTCTTATACGTTTTTCAATTTAGAGAGAAAATCTACGAAATCTACGAAGAAATTTGTGGAGCTCGCTTGACTACAAATATGGGAAGAATTGGTGGATTTGAAAGAGACTGGTCTCCAGAAGCTTTCAGAAAACTTGATATTTTCCTAGAAGAATTCCCAGTTGCTTGGAAAGAATTCGAAAACTTATTCGAAAGAAACAGAATTTTCCTTGACAGAACTGTAAACGTAGGTGCTATTTCTGCCGAACAAGCAATGGCTTACGGATTTACAGGTCCAAACTTGCGTGCTGCCGGAGTTGATTATGACGTTCGTGTTGCACAGCCTTACTCATCTTACGAAGATTTTGATTTTATTGTTCCTGTTGGAAAATCAGGTGACACATACGATCGTTTCTGTGTTCGTAACGCTGAAGTTTGGGAAAGTTTAAGCATTATTCGTCAGGCTTTGGATAAAATGCCAGCCGGAAACGAATACCATGCTGAAGTTCCAGATTATTACCTTCCTCCAAAAGAAGACGTATATAATAATATGGAATCATTAATCTATCACTTTAAAATTGTAATGGGCGAAGTTCCTGTACCAGTTGCAGAAATTTATCACCCAGTTGAAGGAGGAAATGGAGAAATTGGTTTCTATTTAGTGACTGATGGAAGTAGGACTCCATATAGATTACATTTCAGAAGACCTTGCTTTATTTATTATCAAGCATATCCAGAAATGATTAAAGGAGCGTTGCTTTCTGATGCAATTGTTATTTTATCAAGTTTAAATGTAATTGCAGGAGAATTAGACGCATAAAAAATTTGTGCCTTTGCGCCTTTGTGGCAAAACAAGAATAAAATGGAAAGAAAACATTACAAACAAGAAATAAACATGACCGAGGCATTGATGAACCGCATCAATGAATTGATTAGTCATTATCCTGAAGGCAAGCAAAAATCGGCTTTATTGCCTGTTTTACATGAGGTTCAGGATGCACACAATAACTGGCTTAGTATTGAACTTCAAGATAAAGTTGCCGAAATTCTTCAGATTAAACCAATTGAGGTTTATGAAGTGGTTACTTTTTACACCATGTTCAACCAAAAGCCAATTGGAAAATACATGTTTGAATTTTGTCAGACTTCTTGTTGTTGTTTAAGCGGTGCCGAAAATTTAATGGATTATACTTCTGAAAAATTAGGCATTAAAATGGGCGAAACAACTCCAGACGGAATGTTCACTATTGCCGGAGTAGAATGTTTAGGTGCTTGCGGATACGCTCCAATGATGCAGTTGGGAGATTTCTACAAAGAGAAATTGACAGAAGAGAAAATCGATCAGTTAATTGCTGATTGCAGAGATGATAAAATAATATTACACGATAAATAAGATGTCACAAAAAATATTATTAGATAAAATCAATATTCCTGGAATTAAAACCTACGAAGTTTATCGCCAAAATGGTGGATATGCTTCTGTAGAAAAAGCTTTAAAAACACTTACGCCAGATGAAGTTACTGAAGAAGTAAAAAAATCAGGATTACGTGGTCGTGGTGGCGCGGGTTTCCCTGCCGGAATGAAATGGAGCTTTATTGACAAAAAATCAGGAAAACCAAGACACTTAGTTTGCAACGCCGATGAGTCTGAACCTGGAACTTTCAAAGATCGTTATTTGATGGAATTTATTCCTCACTTATTGATCGAGGGAATGATTACTTCTAGTTACGCTTTAGGTGCTAACCTTTCATACATCTACATTCGTGGAGAATATATGTGGGTTTTCAAAATCTTAGAAAGAGCAATCGCCGAAGCAAAAGCTGCCGGATGGTTAGGAAAAAATATATTAGGTTCAGGTTATGATCTTGAACTTCACGTTCATTGTGGAGCTGGAGCTTATATTTGTGGAGAAGAAACTGCACTTATTGAGTCTCTAGAAGGTAAAAGAGGAAATCCTCGTATTAAACCACCTTTCCCAGCAGTTTCAGGACTTTGGGCAAATCCAACAGTGGTAAACAACGTTGAAACTATCGCAACGGTGCCTTGGATTGTAAACAATTCTGGTGACGATTATGCTAAAATTGGTGTCGGGCGTTCAACTGGAACTAAATTAATTTCTGCTTCAGGAAATATCAAAAATCCTGGTGTTTATGAAATTGAATTAGGCTTAAGTGTTGACGAATTCATGAATTCTGATGAATATTTAGGAGGAATGTCTTCAAGCCGTCCATTAAAAGCATTTGTTCCCGGAGGTTCTTCTGTGCCAATTTTGCCAGCTGAATTAATTTTCAAAACAGCAAATGGAGAAGATCGTTTAATGACTTACGAATCTTTGAGTGATGGTGGTTTTGCTACCGGATCAATGTTGGGTTCTGGAGGATTTATCGTTTATGATGATACTGCTTGTATCGTTAGAAACACTTGGAACTTTGCTCGTTTTTACCACCACGAATCTTGCGGACAATGTACACCTTGTCGTGAAGGAACTGGATGGTTGGAAAAAATCTTATGGAGAATTGAAAACGGTCAAGGCCGTGAAGAAGATATCGAATTATTGTGGAGCATTCAAAGCAAAATTGAAGGAAACACAATTTGCCCTCTAGGAGATGCTGCATCATGGCCAGTTGCTGCGGCAATTCGTCACTTTAGAGATGAATTCGAATATCACGTTCGTTTCCCTGAAAAAATCAAAAATAGAGATCACTTTGTTGCTGAACCATTTTCACAAGTTAAGCATTTAGTAGGCGGTAAAGTAATCGTATAAAAATAAAAAGCAGAAAGTTATAAAGTTCATAATGTTAAAAAGGACAGCAATTCTTTTCAATATTCCGACTTTCAACAAAAAAGTTTAAAATAGTTTAAAGTTTCAAGTTTTTTTAGTTTCAAATGAAAACCTGAAACGTGAAACCTGAAACTAAAAAAACAAAATTAAGAGATGAAAGTAACCATAGACGGTCAAAGTATAGACGTAGAGCCAGGAACAACAATCCTGCAGGCTGCACGTATGATTGGTGGAGATTTGGTACCGCCAGCCATGTGCTATTACTCAAAATTAAAAGGGAGCGGTGGAAAATGCCGTTGTTGCTTAGTTGAAGTTTCTAAAGGAAGCGAAGCTGACCCAAGACCAATGCCAAAATTAATGGCATCTTGTGTAACAGGATGTATGGACGGAATGGAAGTAAACAGCAAATCTTCTGCCAGAGTTACGGAAGCGCGTAAATCTGTAACAGAATTTTTATTGATCAACCACCCATTAGACTGCCCAATTTGTGATCAAGCCGGAGAATGTGATCTTCAAAATTTAAGTTTTGAGCACGGAAACCCAAAATCACGTTTTATCGAAGAGAAAAGAACATTTGAACCAGAAGATATTGGTCCAAATATTCAACTGCATATGAACCGTTGTATCTTATGCCAAAGATGTGTACAAGTTGCAGATCAATTGACAGACAACAGAGTTCACGGCGTATTAGACCGTGGTGACCACGCTAATATTTCAACTGGAATTTCTAAAGCAATCGACAATGAGTTTTCTGGAAACATGATTGACGTTTGTCCGGTTGGAGCTTTAACAGACAAGACTTTCCGTTTTAAATCAAGAGTTTGGTTCAACAAACCTTACAATGCACACAGAGAATGTACCACACCAGGATGTTGCGGTAAAACTACCGTTTGGATGTTTGGTGATGAAATTCAACGTGTAACGGGTCGTAAAGATGAATATCACGAAGTTGAAGAATTCATCTGTAACAGCTGTCGTTTTGATCACAAAGATGTGAACGACTGGGTTATTGAAGGACCAAGAGAATTTGAAAAAGATTCTGTAATCAATCAAAATAATTACACTCAAAAATTAGAGAAAGTTACAATCGATACTGAAAAGAATATCCTTTTAGGTAGAGATATTGACCGTAAAAAAATTAGTATGGCAGCAATTCCATTAACTGATAAAGACCAAAAATAGTAAGAAATGGAAAGTGCATTTATTATAGAAAAAAGTGTTGTTATCGTTGTCGTTTTTGCGGTAACTATGATTATGGCAATGTATTCTACTTGGGCAGAACGTAAAGTTGCTGCTTTCTTGCAAGATCGTATTGGACCAAACCGCGCTGGATGGGGAGGTTTATTACAACCGCTTGCTGATGGTATGAAATTATTCTCTAAAGAAGAGTTTTTTCCAAACACGCCAAATAGATTTTTGTTCGTAGTAGGTCCGGCAATTGCCATGAGTACTGCTTTAATGACTAGTGCTGTAATTCCGTGGGGAGATCGTTTACATCTTTTTGGAAGAGATATAATTCTTCAAGCTACTGATGTAAACATTGCTTTACTATACATTTTCGGAGTTCTTTCTGTTGGAGTTTACGGTATCATGATTGGTGGATGGGCTTCTAACAATAAATTCTCATTGATGGGAGCGGTTCGTGCTGCTTCTCAAATGGTATCGTATGAGGTTGCGATGGGATTGTCAATGATTGCATTATTGATGATGACTGGAACAATGAGCTTAAAAGAAATCTCATTACAGCAACAAGGAATGAACTGGAATGTTTTTTATCAGCCATTATCATTTTTAATCTTCTTGATTTGTTCTTTTGCTGAAACGAACAGAACACCTTTCGACTTAGCAGAATGTGAAAGCGAGTTAATTGGAGGTTACCATACTGAATATTCTTCAATGAAAATGGGATTCTATTTATTTGCTGAATATGCAAGTATGTTTATTTCGGCAACTATTATTTCTGTTTTATTCTTTGGAGGATATAATTATCCTGGAATGCAATGGATGGTAGAAAATGTTGGTGTAAACACAGCTAACTTATTAGGAATTGCAGTTTTATTTGTAAAAATATGTTTCTTCATATTCTTTTACATGTGGGTACGTTGGACAATTCCAAGATTTAGATATGACCAATTAATGAATTTAGGTTGGAGAATTTTGATTCCGCTTTCGATTGTTAATATTATGATTACAGGAGCTGTTATTTTAAGACACGATATCGCAGCAGCTTTAGGATTTTAAAACCGTAATCAGCTTCAAATAAAAACAAAATAGATTTGAATTTGACTTATCAAATTTTGAATCATAAATTATAATAGTAAAAATGTCAATAGAAACTATATCATTATCGGGTAGAAAAAAAGTGGTGTCAAACAAGGACATGACTTTTTTGGAACGATTGTATCTTGTGGCAATTGTAAAAGGTTTATTGATTACAATCAAACACTTTTTTAGAAAAAAAGCTACAATTCATTACCCAGAGCAAGAACGTGAAAGAAGTGCTGTTTATCGTGGTCAACACATGTTGAAACGCGATGAGCAAGGACGTGAAAACTGTACTGCTTGCGGATTATGTGCTTTATCATGTCCAGCAGAAGCAATCACTATGAAGGCTGCTGAACGTAAAGCAGATGAGAAACACTTATACAGAGAAGAGAAATACGCTGAAATCTATGAAATCAACATGCTTCGTTGTATTTTCTGTGGTTTGTGCGAAGAAGCTTGTCCGAAAGATGCTATTTACTTGACCGAATCTAAAGTATTAGTTCCTGCAAGCTATGAAAGAGAAGATTTCATTTTTGGAAAAGACAAATTAGTAATGCCTTTAGAAATGGCTTTGAAAAATTCACAACTTAATAACGCTAACTAATGATACACATTCCAGATCTTGCAAACGCAACTCCTGTAGGAGTGATATTCTGTATCTTAGCGTTTATTACCGTAATTACTGCTTTCTTGACTATTTTTAGCAGAAACCCTATTCACTCAGCTATTTACTTAGTGATTTGTTTCTTCTCTATTGGAGGTCATTATTTGTTATTAAACTCTCAATTCTTAGCAATTGTTCATATTATCGTCTATGCCGGAGCTATTATGATTTTGTTCCTGTTTACGATCATGTTAATGAACTTAAACGAACAAAAAGACGTGCACCGCCCAAGAATTACACGCTTGGGTGCCATTGTTTCTTTTTGCTTGATTGTAATTGTTTTAATCGCAATCTTCATCAACTCTAAGCCAATTGTGGGTGATTATGATTCAACTGGTGAAGATTTCCAATCGATTAAAGTATTGGGCAAAATATTATTGAACGAATATATGGTGCCGTTTGAATTTGCTTCAGTCTTACTTTTAGTAGCAATGATTGGAACTGTATTATTGTCTAAAAAAGAAAAATTAAATAAGTAATGGGTAATATATTAAATCAAATAGGTATTGAAAATTACATCTTTTTAAGTGTTGTACTTTTTTGTATTGGTATTTTTGGTGTGTTATACAGACGAAATTCAATCATCGTTTTTATGTCTATCGAGATCATGCTGAATGCAGTTAACCTTTTATTTGTGGCTTTTTCGACTTATCATCAAGATGCACAAGGACAAGTTTTCGTATTCTTCTCGATGGCAGTTGCTGCCGCAGAGGTTGCAGTAGGATTAGCAATTTTAGTTTCAATTTTTAGAAACATTGGCTCAATTAGTATCGATAACTTAAAAAATTTAAAAGGATAAAAAGAAATGGATATTAATTTAGCTTTACTTTTAGTATTAACTCCTTTTTTAGGATTTTTAATCAATGTTTTCTTTGGAAAGAGCCTTGGAAAAACAGTTTCAGGAGCAATCGGAACTGTAGCTGTGGCAATTTCTTTCATCGTTACTCTTGTACTTTTTAATCAAATTACTTCAACTGGAAAAGCAATTGAAGTTACTTTATTTGATTGGATTCAAATTAGCAACTTAAAAATCAATCTTGGATTTTTATTAGATCAATTATCAGTTCTTTGGTTGCTTTTCGTAACCGGAATTGGATCTTTGATTCACTTATACTCTATCAGTTACATGCACGATGATGAGAATATGCACAAGTTTTTCGCGTATTTGAATTTGTTCGTATTCTTTATGATTACGCTTGTAATTGGAAGCAACTTATTAGTTCTTTTCATCGGATGGGAAGGTGTTGGACTTTGTTCTTACCTATTAATTGGATTCTGGCATAAAAACCAAGATTACAATGATGCTGCAAAAAAAGCTTTCATCATGAACAGAATTGGAGATTTAGGTCTTTTAATTGGAATGTTTATCATCGGATCGATGTTCTCAACATTAGATTATGCAACTTTAAAAACAGCAATTGCGGGAGCTGCTAACTTAGATGTATCATTACTTTCTTTAGCTGCTTTATGTTTATTTATTGGAGCTTGTGGTAAATCTGCTCAAATTCCATTATACACTTGGTTACCTGATGCAATGGCTGGACCAACTCCTGTTTCCGCATTAATCCACGCGGCGACAATGGTAACTGCGGGTATTTTTATGGTAACGAGATTAAACTTTGTTTTTGACCTTGCAACAGATGTTCAAACTGTAATTGCAGTAATCGGAGCGATCACTTCGTTAGTTGCAGCTACAATTGGATTAGTTCAAAATGATATCAAAAAAGTATTGGCATACTCTACAGTTTCTCAATTAGGACTAATGTTTTTAGCATTAGGATTTAGAGCTTATGAAGTAGCTGTTTTCCACGTAATCACGCACGCTTTCTTCAAAGCTTGTTTATTCTTAGGCTCAGGTTCTGTTATCCACGGATTACATGGCGAGCAAGATATGCGTAATATGGGTGGATTGCGTAAAGCAATGCCAATTACGTTCTGGACAATGTTGATTTCTTCATTAGCCATTTCTGGAGTTCCATTTTTCTCGGGATTCTTTTCTAAAGATGAAATTTTATTGACAGCTTTCCACCATAGTATTCCATTATATGTTGTTGGATCTGTAGCTTCAATTATGACGGCTTTCTATATGTTTCGATTAATGTTCTTGACTTTCTTCAAAGAATTTAGAGGAACTGAAGAACAAAAACATCATTTACACGAAAGTGGTTCATTAATCACTATTCCGCTTATCATTTTAGCAATTTTAGCAACTTTTGGAGGATTAATCAGTTTGCCAGGAAACAGCTGGCTAAATGAGTACTTAGCTCCTCTTTTCACAAAAGTGGCAGGCGAAGAACACCATTTAGGCCCAACTGAATACACTTTAATGGGTGTTGCAGTTTTAGGCGGATTACTAGGAATTTTAATTGCTTATATAAAATACTTTAAACAAGACAATGTGCCAGAAAGCGACGAAAACATTACTGGTGTAGCAAAAGTTTTATACAACAAATATTATGTTGACGAACTTTATGATGCAGTATTTGTGCGTCCTGTAAACAGCTTATCAAAAATCTTTAGAGATTATGTTGAAACTGGTTTATCTGCACTTGTTTTTGGATTAGGCAAAGTGGCGAATGAATTATCATTTCAAGGAAAAAAATTACAAACCGGAAGTATCGGATTATATCTTTTTGCCTTTGTTTTAGGACTTTGTGCAATTGTTTCCTATATATTTTTAGCTCAATAATATTATAACTATGAACGTTTCTACTATATTAATTATACTTTTAATTGGTGCATTTGCCACTTATTTTTCTGGTGACAAACTAGCTTCAAAAGTTGCATTACTTTTTAGTTTAGCAGCTTTAGGATGTTCAATTGTATTATTGAATAATTTTTCTGCTGGCGAAAATATCAGCGTAATCAACAGCTGGATTACACAACCAAAAATTTCATTTGCCTTAAATGCTGATGGATTAGCTCTTGCAATGCTTTTATTGACAGCAGCTTTAACACCGATTATTATATTTTCTTCTTTTGGAAATGAATATAAAAATGCTAAGGCATTCTACGCATTAATTTTATTTATGGCATTTGCAATGACAGGAACTTTCCTTGCTGCAGATGGTCTTTTATATTATATTTTCTGGGAGCTAGCTCTTATTCCAATCTATTTTATTGCACTTATCTGGGGTAATGGAGATGCAGATGAAAGAAGAAAAGCGGTGGTTAAATTCTTTATTTATACACTTGCCGGTTCGTTATTCATGCTTGTTGCATTTATTTATTTATATCAAAAAGCGGGCAGTTTCTTAATCGAAGATCTATACAAATTGAATCTTTCTGCTGACGAGCAATTATGGATATTCCTAGCTTTCTTTTTAGCTTATGCAATCAAAATTCCAATTATTCCTTTCCATACATGGCAAGCAAATGTGTACCAAAAAGCACCAACAGTTGGAACAATGCTTTTATCAGGTATCATGCTTAAAATGGGATTGTACAGTGTAATTCGTTGGCAATTGCCAATTGCGCCTTTGGCAGCGAAAGAATACATGGATATTTTTATCATATTAGGAATTGCTGGAGTTATTTACGGATCAATTGTAGCTTTGAGACAAAAAGATTTAAAGAAATTATTAGCTTATTCCTCTTTAGCTCACGTGGGATTAATCGCTGCAGGAACTTACACTTTGACGGTTGATGGTTTACGTGGAGCAGTTTTACAAATGATTGCTCACGGTTTTGTTGTTGTTGGATTGTTTTATGCTGCCGAAATTATTTACAGAAGATTTGAAACAAGAGAAATTGCTTCATTAGGTGGTATTCGTACACAGTCTCCAAAATTTACTTCAATGTTCTTAATTTTGGTTCTAGCTTCAGTTGCCTTGCCAACTACATTTAACTTTATTGGAGAGTTTACAGTATTATACAGTTTATCTCAAATCAATATCTGGTTTGCTGTTTTGGGCGGAACTACTATTATTTTGGGAGCTTACTATATGCTTAAAATGTTTCAGAATGTTATGTTAGGAGAAACGAATTCAAAAATATTTGCTGATGTTACGCTTAACGAAGGTATTTCAATGGTAGCCATTATTGCTGTTTTAATATTCTTTGGATTTTATCCAAAACCTATAACAGATTTGATCACACCAAGTTTAGAAACGATTTTAAACGTTATCAATAAAAATTAATATTTTAAATAAAATAAATTAGGGCGTTTTAGATTTCCTAAATCAAAAAAACAAAAATGAATACATTAATAGCTATAACAGGATTGGGTATTTTTTGCCTATTGTTTGAAATTCTAAATTTTAGAAAAGGCATTGTTCCGTTTACCATTTTAGGTTTATTAGGAGTTTTAGCACTTAACTATTATGAATTTGGATCAACAGCAAGTTATTACAACAATATGATTGCGGTAAGCAAGTTCTCTACTGCATTTTCATCATTGTTTATTATTTTGACTATTTTCCTTGTAGCATTAAGTCATAATTTTTACGAAAATCATCAAACAAAAATTTCTGATTATATTGCTATAAAAGTATTTTTATTGGCTGGAGCTGTTGCTATGGTTTCTTTTGGAAATTTAGCAATGTTTTTCCTTGGAATTGAAATCCTGTCAATTGCATTATACATTCTTGCAGCAAGTGACCGTTTGAACATTAAAAGTAACGAAGCTGGTATGAAATATTTCTTGATGGGATCT
This sequence comes from Flavobacterium denitrificans DSM 15936, assembly GCF_000425445.1. GTDB lineage: Bacteria > Bacteroidota > Bacteroidia > Flavobacteriales > Flavobacteriaceae > Flavobacterium > Flavobacterium denitrificans. Next base: position 324,072 of record NZ_AUDL01000004.1, read on the forward strand.
TTTGCATCAGGAATCATTTTATTCGGAATTTGTTTGATTTACGGAGCTATGGGAACTTTTGATGTAACTGAAATCTACGAAAGCTCTCTATCTGCTGAATTGCCAATCTGGTTTCCAATCGGGATGGTCTTAATGACAATTGGAATGTTTTTTAAGATTGCAGCTGTACCATTTCATTTCTGGGCTCCAGACGTTTATGAAGGTTCTCCTGCATTGACAACGGCTTTGATGAGCACTTTGGCTAAAGTTGTTGCGGTTGCAACACTTTACAAATTGGTAGCTGGTTTAAACTTAATTCCTTCATTAGAAAACCAAGATCTATTAGGAACATTTGAACATATTATAGTGATCATTTCAATTGCTTCTATGACAGTTGGAAATTTAATGGCTTTGCGTCAAGTGAATGTGAAACGTATGCTTGCATTTTCAGGAATCTCACATGCTGGTTTCATGTTGATGACATTTTTGACTATCGCAACTTCTGCAGGAGTTTTATTGTACTACGCAGCTGCGTATGCATTAGCAGGAATCGCGGCATTTAGTGTTATTTTATATGTTTGCAAAAATCAAGACAACGAGGATATTACAAACTTCCACGGTTTAGGAAAAACAAATCCGTTATTGGCTGCAATTTTGACTGGCTCATTATTATCAATGGCCGGAATTCCAATTTTCTCTGGATTTTTTGCTAAATTATTCTTATTCAGCCAAACCATTCAATCTGGTTATATTGCTTTAGTTATTGTTGCTGTTATCAACTCTATTATCAGTGTTGGTTACTATTTTAAATTAATTTTAGCAATGTATTCAAAAGAACCAAACGAAGAGCGCACCGGAAAACCATTCCTTATTTATGCTGTAGCAATTGTTTCAATTACTTTAAACATTGTATTAGGTTTATTCCCTTCTTTAGTTTTAGATTTATTGAACTAAAAAGTTTATCCAAAATATAAAAAGTCCGTCAAGAGTTATTTTTGACGGACTTTTTTTTAAGCCACCTTTAGTCCGAAAAATTCATGTTAAAAATTTAACGCAAAACAACAGACTTCAAAAAAACTCCATATATTTGATTACAATTAAATGTATTAAAAATATGAACTTCAATTCAAAAAATCCATTTTTAAGCGACAAGCGTTTTTCATCAAATACTGTATCAAAAGCTGAAGAAGTACACGAAGCACAAATTATTGATTACAATCAAGAAATGACTTTGTCTGGTACAATCAACAAAACAGCCATTTTATTTTTATTGCTGTGTGCCGGATCAATGATAACTTGGTGGATGGCCTTTAACGGAATGAATCCTATGTTGCCTACTATTGGTGGTGCGATCGTTGGTTTGATCCTGGTTCTTATTTCTTCATTCAAACCCCAAGCTTCGCCATATCTAGCTCCAGGTTACGCTTTTTTTGAAGGCTTATTCATCGGCGGAATTTCTGCAATATTTGAAATAAAATATCCTGGAATAGTAATCAATGCCGTTGCTGCAACACTCGTTACTTTTTTAGTATGTTTGGGTTTATATAAATTTAAAATCGTAAAAGTTACTGAACAATTCAAATCAGTCGTTATTGCCTCTACTCTAGCAATCGGGACTTACTATTTAATTTCTTGGTTAGTTTCATTATTTACAAACTGGACTCCTGTTCATTATGGAAATTCAATGATGAGCATTGGGATTAGTGTATTTGTAATTGTTATTGCGGCCTTGAACTTATTTTTAGATTTTGACCAAATCGAAAAAGGAGTACAGCAAAGAATGCCAAAATTTATGGAATGGTTTGGTGCTATGGGACTAATTATTACATTAGTTTGGCTTTACGTTGAATTTTTGAGATTGCTTTCAAAATTATCTAGCAAAGACTAGTAGTTTTTCCAACTTATACTATATAAGCCTTTTTGAACTTTTCAAAAAGGCTTTTTTTATGCTTATCATTTAATAAAAGCATTTATAAAAATTACATCTTCACCAATTCGTTTTCAAAATTTCTTTAAAAAACAGCATTCCTCTAATTGACCCTTGTATCTTTAAAAAGAATGTAAAAAGAGATCAAAAAATTGTTTATCAGTGTAAAAACCCCAAATCAAACTCAAAAAAGTGGCTTATTTCCTATTTTTAATTTTTATTTTAAAACATTTGCAAATCTTAAAAATTTTGCAAAAATATATGATCCTTTTTGTTTTTTCACATATCAAAAACGTAGTAAAAATAAGACCTAAGAAGACACTTCTTGAATTATGTAATAAATTACAATTAGTGCAATTTATTACATAATCAATATTTATATAATTAATTTTTTAAATAATATTTCTTTTATTTATGAAATATTTATGAATTTCAGAAAAAATTATATTTTTGTGTAATCGATTACAATTAATATTTGTAAAAAATAATCAAAACCACAAATAACTATTACTAACTTTTTTAACCTAAACAATTATGAAAAAAAACCTACTTTTCGTTTTCGTTTTCTTTGTGACAGCACAAATCTGGGCACAACAAGTTACAATTACTGAAGCATCTGGCTGGCTTGAAACTGCTTTCGTAAAATGGCAACCAGTTAGCAATGCTCAAACCTACAATGTTTATTATTCTGGTGAAGGAAGCACAGACAGAAAAATTGATGATCAACTAATCAGAAGTTACGGAAGCTATTATCGTGCCGATGTTCCAGGATTGAAAGCTGGGTCATACACAATTAAAGTAAAACCAGTAATCTCAGGCACAGAAGGCATTGGATCAATAACCAGCGCATTGACTGTCTCTGCACACGATCGAAATGGATTTGCTTTTGAAAGCGGTAGAGTTCCGGGTGGTTATAAAGCCGACGGAACACCGAAAGACAATGCAGTAATCCTATACATTACGCAAAATACAAAAAACACGATTTCGATGAATATTACTGGAGCAAGTGCAAATCCTTGTGTGGGTCTTCAAAATATTTTATACGCTATTAAGAAAGGAAAAGATACTCGCCCATTCATCATACGATTAATCGGAAATATTACGGATATGACTGTAATGGAAGGTGGTGATGTGGTAATCGAAAATGCAAACAACGCATCGAGTTATGTAACAATTGAAGGAATTGGAAATGATGCCGTAGCAAATGGCTGGGGTGTTCGTTTAAAATCGGCTTCGAATATTGAGGTAAGCAATCTCGGTTTTATGAACTGCAATAGTACAGCTGGTGACAATGTTGGAATGCAGCAAAACAATGATCATATTTGGGTCCACAATTGTGATTTATTCTACGGAAATGCAGGAAGCGATGCCGATCAAATTAAAGGTGACGGAGCATTGGACAACAAATCTTCCACTTATATCACTTTGTCGTACAACCACTTTTGGGATAACGGAAAAGCAAGTCTTTTAGGGTTAAGTGAAGGAACTACAACTGGTTTATACATTACGTATCACCACAACTGGTTTGACCATTCTGATTCTCGTCATCCACGTGTACGTTATTATTCGGCACACATTTACAACAATTATTATGATGGAGTTTCTAAATATGGCGCAGGTTCAACTTTAGGTTCTTCGCTTTTCATCGAGGGAAATTATTATAGAAATAGTAAGCACCCAATGTTAACCTCTTTACAAGGAACAGATATATGGGATGAAGCTAATCAGGTCAATAATGCAGGAACTATGGGAACCTTTTCTGGTGAAGCTGGCGGAAGCATTAAAGCCTACAACAACACTTTTGATACTTCGAACGGAACAAACAATATGCGTTTTGTGGCTTATAATGATCCTAACCCGCTATACAATATTTCAGGAAAAATAAGTTCTGCTACAGATTTCGACGCTTATGTAGCAACAACAAGAGGCGAAACCGTAAGTAGCACTATCAAATCAAAATCGGGTGCAAATTCATATAACAACTTTGATACAGATGCTACATTATATGTAAAAAATTTAGTTGTTGATCAGCCAGCAACTGCAAAAACAAAAGTGACTCAATATGCCGGGCGTATTTCTGGAGGAGATTTAAAATGGACATTTGACAACAGTGTTGATGATACTTCGTCACTTGTAATTACAGCTCTTAAATCGGCTTTAACAAACTATACTGGAACATTAGTAGCTGTTCAAGGCGAAGGAAATCCTCCTGCGAGTTCACAAACACTTACTTCGACTGGCAATCAAAACCAAACTGTAGCAAGCGGAACTGCAATTGCATCAATTGTATTTACTTGGGGCGGAGACGCGACAGACGCTACTGTAACAGGTTTGCCGGCATCAGGGCTTAGTTATATAAAAAACACAACTGCTAAAACTATTACTATTTCGGGAACTCCAACGGCTACAGTTTCCTATTCAATAGCAACGACTGGAACGGGCTCGCCAGCAACGGGATCAGGAACAATTACGGTAACGGCAGCTGGAGCGCAAACTTTAACATCAACGTCAAATAATAACCAGACTGTAACAAGTGGGTCAGCAATATCATCAATTGTTTTCACTTGGGGAGGAACTGCTACAGACGCAACCGTAACAGGATTACCAACATCTGGAATTAGTTTTGTGAAAAACACAACTGCTAAAACAATTACAATTACTGGAACACCAACAGCAACAGTATCTTACTCAATTGCAACTACAGGAACAGGAACGCCGGCAACAGGTTCAGGAACAATTACAGTTAACACTGGAACTCCAAGTAGTGATGAGATTCACAATTTTACAGTCTCTGGTAAAACAAGCTCGTTTTATGCAATTACCGGAAATATGAACTCTACAGACGGTTCTGTAACATATAACGGACTTACTTTGACTAAACGATTAAAGATCGAATCAAGCACTTCAATAACTTACACGACAACAAGCAATTCGACACTTACTTTGGTTTTTGATTCGAATTTTACCGGAACTATTAAAGTTGATAACGTTTCCTATACTGCATCAGCAGGAATTGTAACCGCATCAATCGCTGCAGGTTCTCATACCATTACCAAAGGATCTGTTGCAAATCTTTTCTATATCAGTACCGTTTACACAAGCGGAGGCACTGCACGAATGGCAAAAACAACTGAAACCACTGCAGAACCAGAAACTACAAATGTCCTTTTATATCCAAACCCTGTTTCTGATGTTTTATACTTTTCAAAATCAACGCAATCAATTGAAAAAGTCCAGATTTACAACATTTTTGGGACGTTAGTAAAAAGTGCAGGAAAAGATGCTGAAAGTGTCGATTTAAGCCAATTAATTCCAGGAACTTATTTAGTTAAACTTTACACTTCTAATGGTTCTTTCAATCAAACAATTCTTAAAAAATAATACAAACAAAACCTAACCAACTTAATTTAAAAAGCAAAGGCTTCCAATTATGGAAGCCTTTGTTGTTTTATAATTATTTTGAATCTTATAAGTCAAATTTAATTCCTTGTGCCAAAGGAAGATTCGTAGTATAATTGATCGTATTAGTCTGACGGCGCATGTAAATTTTCCATGCATCAGATCCAGATTCGCGTCCGCCTCCAGTTTCTTTTTCACCACCAAAAGCACCACCAATTTCAGCTCCCGAAGTTCCAATGTTTACGTTTGCAATACCACAATCTGAACCTGTAACCGATAAAAATCTTTCAGCCTCGCGTAAATTATTCGTCATAATTGCTGAAGATAAACCTTGAGCAACTCCATTCTGAATTTCGATTGCATTATCAACTTCTCCAGAATATTTAATTAAATACAAAACAGGAGCAAAAGTTTCATGTTGCACAATTGCAAATGAATTTTCAGCTTCAGCAATTGCAGGTTTTACATAACAGCCACTTTCGTAACCTTCACCTGAAAGTACTCCACCTTCAACCAAAATTTTTCCACCTTCAGAAACGACTCTATTTAAAGCAACAGCGTATTGTTCAACTGCGTGTGTGTCAATCAGCGGCCCAACGTGATTATTTTCGTCAAGCGGATTTCCAATTCGTAATTGTTTGTAAGCCGCGACTAAAGCATCTTTTACTTTATCATAAATACTTTCGTGAATAATCAATCTTCGAGTTGATGTACAACGTTGACCAGCCGTTCCAACAGCACCAAAAACTGCACCAATAACAGTCATTTTAATATCTGCATCTGGAGTAACAATAATGGCATTGTTTCCTCCCAATTCTAATAATGATTTTCCTAATCGAGCTGCAACTGCTTGCGCCACAATTTTCCCCATTCGGGTTGAACCTGTTGCAGAAACTAACGGAATACGAGTATCTTTTGTCAACAACTCTCCTATTTTATAATCACCATTTACCAAACAAGAAATTCCTTCTGGCAAATTGTTTTCTTTAATAACTTGAGCGATTATATTTTGACATGCAATACCACAAAGAGGTGTTTTTTCAGAAGGTTTCCAAACGCAGACATCGCCAGAAATCCAAGCCAAAGCAGTGTTCCAAGACCAAACGGCAACCGGAAAATTAAATGCCGAAATAATTCCGACAATTCCCAGTGGATGATATTGCTCATACATACGATGTCCCGGCCTTTCAGAATGCATTGTCAAACCATGTAATTGACGAGATAATCCAACCGCAAAATCACAGATATCGATCATTTCTTGAACTTCGCCGTAGCCTTCCTGTAATGATTTGCCCATTTCATAAGAAACCAATTTTCCAAGAGCTTCTTTATTTTGACGTAATTTTTCTCCAAACTGACGTACAATTTCACCACGTTGCGGCGCTGGAATTAATCTAAAAGATTTAAAAGCTTCAGTTGCTGAACGCATTACTTTCTCATAATCTTCAAGTGTAGAAGTTTTTACCGATGCAATTAATTTTCCATCAACAGGAGAAAAACTATCTAAGATTTCTCCTGATGAAAAACTCTCCACTCCTGTTGAAGTCCCTTCATTAACTAGTTTAATTCCTAGTTTTTCTAAGGCTTCGTTCATACCAAATTGCGATGCTATTGTTGTCATTGTAACTTTTTTAGTTAAAATTGTTATATTATTTATGTAAAGATATTCTTTTAGAATTAATTTCAAATTGAAGTGCCAACATAAATACCTGTAAATTTAAGATTATTTGATAGTATTTACAGAAACAGAACCGCATTTATTGGAATTATTTCGTGAAATTTGCACTACTTAAAAATTGAATTATGACCAATTTCAATAGACTTTTACTTTGTTTGCTTTTAATTTCAGCGAATGTTTTTGCTCAAAAAGAAAAAACCTCTTTCCAAGTTGTTCCGCTGGGAATAAAAGGAGGAATCGACGAAAAAAATCTTTCTGCCTATTTAGTAGCGCCAACAAACACGAAAGATTTCATTTGTCTGGATGCTGGAACTGTAAATGCAGGAATCGAAAAAGCAATTGAAAACAAGGTCTTTAAAGTTTCTACAAGCGAAGTTTTGCGAAAATACATCAAAGGATATCTAATCTCGCATGCGCATTTAGATCACGTTTCTGGCTTAATCATAAATTCTCCTGCCGATTCTTCAAAAACAGTTTATGCCACTGAAAAATGTATGGAAATGATGGAAAATCATTATTTTAACGACCATACTTGGGCAAACTTTGGAGATAAAGGCGTGGGATTTCCACTAAAAAAATATCATTTCCAAACCTTGAGTTTAGGCGAAGAAACTCCTATTGCAAATACAAAAATGACGGTAAAAGCTTTTCCTTTAAGTCATGTTAACCCGTTTGAAAGTACTGCATTTTTAATTAAAAATGAAGAATCTTATGTCCTGTATTTAGGTGATACTGGGCCAGATTCTGTTGAGAAAAGTGATAAGTTAAAAAATCTATGGACCGCAGTTGCACCTTTAGTTCAAAACAAACAATTAAAAGGTATTTTTATCGAAGTCTCTTTTCCAAATGAACAGCCTGATCAATTTTTATTTGGACATTTGACACCAAACCATTTAATGAAAGAACTTCATGTCTTGGAAAATTTAGCTGGAAAAGGTAGTTTAAAGGATTTCAATATTATCATTACACATTTGAAACCGCCAGCTAAAAACATTACAAAACTAAAAGAGCAAATTAAAATTCAAAATGATTTAAGATTGAAGATTATTTATCCTCAACAAGGGAAGAAGTTTGAATTATAATTTTTTTGGCCACAGATTTTACTGATTAGGCAGATTAAAAAATATTTAAAAACTGCACTTATAAAAAACCCGACAGGCTTTAAAAACCTGTCGGGTTTGCTATTATGTTTTAATCGAAATTATTTTTTAGCCACAAATCTCGGATCTGTTTCCATAACAGTTCCACATTTATCACAGGTTCTTAATTCTTCTGAATTGTAGAAATGTTCAAAATGAGGAAGGAAATCTTTTTCGATATTATGAAGTTCAAAATAGACTTCATACAATTTATGATTACAATTATCACAATGCCAAAGCAAACCATCAGTATAACCAAGCCCTGCGCGTTTTCTTTCGATTACTAATCCAATTGAACCTTCAGAACGAACTGGAGAATGTGGCACCTTAGCAGGATGAAGATACATATCACCAGCATTTAATTCCATTTCCTTGCGTTCGCCATCTTCCTGAATGACTACTTTTATGCTTCCTTCAAGCTGGTAAAAAAGCTCTTCGGTTTCATTATAATGATAATCTTTTCGAGCATTTGGTCCAGCAACAATCATCACGATATAATCGCCTGAATCTACATAAAGGTTTTTATTTCCAACTGGCGGTTTAAGTAATTGTCGGTTTTCTTCAATCCATTGGGTAAGATTGAACGGTTTTGCTATAGCCATTTTTTTCAGAATTTATGAAATGCTAAGGTAATGAAAAGTATTCAGTCGCAGTCGCAGTTTTCAGATTCACTGAGACTGAAAATTGCGACTGCGACTAAAATTCTTTTACCAAATAGATGTAAACCGGAAAATGATCGCTAAAACCTGCTTCGGTTGGAGAATTTCGCAACGGATACCCTTTATATTTTCCAACAGTCTGAATTAAATAAGGCCGATTGAAAATTCCTGCTTTCCAGAATTTATAACTTGAAAAATCAGGCTGAATAAGAGTTTGAGTCATTATAATTTGGTCGAAAATATCCCAAGAATCTCTGAAAGCCAGCGTTCCCATTCCCTTTGCTGCCATTTCTTCAAACGGATTGAAAGTTCCAAATTCTGAAGTTTCAGCTTTTTTAGATTCTGTTCCTAAGCCCACTTTTATGCTTTTGTTAAATGGTCCATCATTCAAATCTCCCATCGTAATCACTTTTGCAAGCGGATTTATTTGCTGCAATGAATCAATAATTTTTCTGTTCAATCTACCAGCTGCTTCACGATACGGACTGCTGGCTTTTTCGCCACCTGATCTGGACGGCCAATGATTAATGATGATATTAATTTCTTCATTTTCCAGAAAACCCGTAACCAAAAGCTGATCTCTCGTAAATACACGATTATGATTATCTTTAATTTCAACATCACCCAAATCTTCATTTCGTTTTTCTTGAGGAACAGTTTTGTTTTTATAAATAATTAAAGGAATATTTGAAAAAGAAGTCGGCCTAAAATATTTTTTACGGTATAAAAGTGCCACATCGATCCCGCGTTGATCTGGTGAATCAAAATGAATAATTCCATAATCGAAATCTGCAATTTTTTCTTGTTTGATCAAATCCTCAAGGACGCCTCTATTTTCAACTTCTGAACAACCTATTAAAGTTGGTGCATTTAAGTTTTCTGGAGTTCCAATTTCAGAAATTACTTTAGACAAATTCCTTAATTTTTGTTCGTATTTTTCTTTTGTCCAATGTTGCGCACCTATAGGTGTCCATTCATCATCGTTTGTGCTTGGGTCATTAATTGTATCAAAAAGATTTTCGAAATTATAAAAGGCTACAGTATGAATACTGTATTTTTTAGATTGACCGCTTAAACTAGAAATTGCAAAAAAAGCGATCAAACAAAAATGAAATTTAATAATTTGCATAACTTTAAAAAATTAAAACGCCAAATTAAATAATTTGTAAGAAATTTCAGTTATTTATGCGTTCAAATATCTAAATTTGTTACAGACCAAAATTAAAAAACAGCATAAGAAATCATGAATAGCTTCCTCAATCTTAAAAAGAAATTTAACTGCTTTAAAATCGCATTTCTTACTTTTGCTTTACATACATTCACTTGTCAATCTCAACAAAACATGATAACACCACCTTATTTACAAAAAGGAGATACTGTAGCTCTTTTGGCAACAGCTAGAAAAAACATCGACGACAATTTAAAACCAACAATTGATTTATTGCACAGTTGGGGATTAGAAGCTGTTGTAGGAAGCACAATTGGTCTTGATTACCACCAATTAGCTGGTACAGATGAACAACGTGCGGCCGATTTTCAAAAGCAAATGGACAATCCAAATATCAAAGCAATTTGGTGTGTTCGTGGTGGATACGGAACTGTCAGAATGTTAGATTTATTAGATTTTACCAAATTCAAACAGCATCCGAAATGGGTTATCGGTTTTAGCGACGTAACGGTTTTGCACAATCATTTAAACACAATGGGCTTTAAATCGTTGCATGCTATAATGCCAGTTACAGTACCGCGTGCAACGCCAGAAGCGGTCAGTTCTTTAAAAGCAAGTTTGTTTGGAGAACCTGTATCCTATTCTATTGCTCCAGACCAAATGAATCGTTTTGGAAAAGCAACTGGAGAATTGGTTGGTGGAAATTTATCCATTTTATATAGCTTATTAGGTTCACCATCGGCAATTGATTGTAAAGACAAAATTCTATTTATTGAAGATTTAGATGAATATCTGTATCATATTGACCGTATGATGATGAATTTAAGACGAAATGGATGCATCGAAAATTTGAAAGGAATTGTTATTGGTGGCATGACCAAAATGAAAGACAATGAAGTTCCGTGGGGGAAAAACGCTCTAGAAATCATTGATGATGTGACTAAAAAATATAATATTCCTGTAATTTTCAATTTCCCAGCAGGACATATTAGAGACAACAGAACCTTGATAATGGGAAATACTGTTACAATCGATGTAAATGCTTCTGGAAGTACACTTACATTCCAAAAATAATATCTCACATTGATTCCTTTCTAGGAAAACTAAAAATACCACATAAAATCTCGCAATCCCGATAATTATCGGGAGCAAAGTCGCAAAGTGTATCCAACCTTTGCGACTTTGTGTTTTTATGTACAAAAAACTTGAAACTTGAAACTTGAAACAAAAAAAACATGGCAGAACATAACGAACTAGGAAAACTTGGAGAAGATTTGGCTGTCTCTTATCTCGAAGAAAATGGCTATGAAATTTTAGAACGAAACTTTGTTATTCAAAAAGCCGAAATTGATATTATTGCCCTAAAAGAATCCATTTTGGCCATCGTAGAAGTCAAGACAAGATCGAGTTTAGATTTTGGTTCTCCGCAAGATTTTGTCAAGCAAAAAAAAATTCAGCTACTCATAAAAGCAGTAAATGCCTACATAAACGATAGGGAAATGGATTTTAATGACGATTTAAATATTCGTTTTGACATAATTGCGATTCATAAAACCGAGGAAACATTTGCAATTGAGCACCTTACTGACGCTTTTTATCATTTTTAACATATTTTTTTGTTGTTATAATTGTAACAATTTGTTTTTTTATTTATATTTGCAGAGATTTATAACATCAAATTAACTAAACCAACACAATTAAGTTACAAAAAAAAAGAAAAAAAATTATGAAAACCGTTTCTTCCATCGTCGAAAATTACATCAAAACAAAACCGTTTTTATTAAATGCATTATCGCTCGGAATTATCAATCTGACTTCGCTATCTCGAAATATTATGACCGAGCTGGAAAGTGAGTTTGGCAAAGAGGTAAAACAAGGTGCTGTTGTAATGTCTCTTAAAAGATTGACTGAGGAATTAGATTTTAAATTAAACCACAAAATCAATAAAGTAATCAAGAATATTGGTGAAATCACGGTTCGTTCTGAGCTTACAGATTACACTTTTGCTGCTTCAGAAACTGTTTTAAACAAACAAGCTGATTTAATTTCTGATATTAATGCTTTATCTGATATTTTCTATACCTCATCACGTGGTGTAAATGAAACTAATATTGTAGTGAGCAGCAGTGTGAATCACTTGGTTGAGAAACACTTTATGAGAGAAAAACTAATTCAGAAATTAGACAATTTAGCTTCTATTACAGTAAAATTGCCAAAAGAAAATATTGTTGTTCCTGGAATTTATTATTTTATTTTCCAACGTTTGGCTTGGGAAGGAATCATCATCAACGAGGTAATTTCTACTTCAAATGAATTTACAATTTTAGTTGGCGAAGATCAAGTTGACGTTGCGTTCAAAGTAATCAAAGATTTGAAAAACTAATTAAGCCGAATTTAATTTTAGATCAATTATATAGATTCAATTTTCAATAATCCTTTTGTCTTTTTGTAAAAAGATGAAAGGATTTTTTTGATTTAAAAAAATATAGAATCTGCAACTCCTACTTCTGACAATAAGAATATTCTCAAAATTAAAAAATCAAAATAGTTAATTTTTAGATTTTTAGCCAAAAAGTTATCAACTTGATAAAAAGCACATTACCTCAGCATTTGTTGCGATTGAAGCTATACTATTTTAAAAAAAATAGAATTAAGTGTGATTTTTGACTTTTTTATGCGAATTATATTTTTATATATTTGCTAACCACTCAACGCATTAGAGTATCGATTTTGATAGTATCGCAATATAATTAGATTTAAATACAAACTAATTAATTTAATGTTGGAAGCCAAAGATCATAACGACAAATTATTGGTAAGCGAACTTAAAAATGGCAGCGAAAAAGCATTTCGTTCCCTTTTTGATTTGTATTACCAAGATATCTATGGCTACAGCATTAGTCTCTTAAAATCAAAAGAAGCTGCCGAAGAAAATGTTCAGGATGTTTTTATGAAGGTATGGCAGCATCGCGAAAACTTGAATCTAGAGCAGTCATTTAAAGCTTATATTTTTACAATTGCAAGAAATCAAGCTTTTAATACTTTGAATAAAGCTGCAAATGATCAGGTTTTAAAAGAAGCCGTTTTTTATGAAAGCCAAAAGTCTCATGAATACGGCGATTATTCGATTCGCGAAGAAGATTGCAAAAAACTTCGCAAACAGGCCATAAAACAATTGCCCCCCAAGCGAAAGCAAATTTTTAAAATGTCCCGAAAGAAAGGCATGAGTTACGAAGAAATAAGTCAGGAACTCGGCATCTCTATAAATACTGTCAGGAACCAAATGAGCAAAGCACTGGAATCCATGCGAGTCTTTTTTCAAGTTCATGATGAAATTATCTAACCAAACCACATGTTAACCAACTAAATCACTTCTTTCGAAGTGATTTTTTTTTGTTCTTAGCGAAGAGATTCGCCACGGATTTAACAGATTTAAACTGGTTTACGCTGATTTTATTTGTTTTTATTACTTTAAAAATCTCCACAATTATTGTAAAAACATAGCCCGCGGTTGAAACCCCGGGAGACAGGTGTTATTCTAATCGTGATTATATATTGTTCACATATTGGTCCCCGCAGTTGAAACCGCGGGCTATATTTGAAAAAAATACGATAAGAAATAATCAAAAAATCTATGAAAACCAGCTTAAATCTATTCAATTTGTGGGCTAACATCAGATAGTGCTCATTTTTTTTTAATAAAAACACATTCTATAAAACACTAAAAATCATTGCGTTAAAAACAAATTTCACGTTCAAACTGTTAAAATTTAAAAATTTATAACGTTTGAGTAGTACTCAACTTTAGTTCAGCTGTATTATGCTAGAACCCCGACTTAAAAACAATTCGTAATGAATTCAAATTCTGAAATAAAAGGCCTTTTGCAAAAGTTTGTTTTGAATCAGTGTACGCCTGAGGAAACAAATGAGGTAATTGCTTACTATAAAAAAAATCAGCTCACTGATGATTTTCCGACAGTAGAAGATGTTCAAAATCTTTTGGATGAAATGCCGAAAATGGACAAGCAAACTGCTGATGACATTTTCATGAATATTTTATCTGCTTCGAAAGAAGAAAAAAAGGAAGCTGTGATTGAAATGCCTGCACGTAAATCGAATTACAGAAAATACATTTCGATTGCAGCATCTGTTGTTGTTTTATTGGGAATTGGTTTTTTCTACAAACAAAATCTTGTAACTAAACCGGCTGAAAAAGAATTTGATTTCAAAAGCACCGATATTGTTCTTCAATTAGAAAATGGTGATATTCAGGTAATCTCTGAAAAAAATTCATCGATTGTAAAAGATGCTAAAGGCAATATCGTTGGAAATCAAACTGGAGATAAATTGGTTTATGAAAACAGCTCGAATCCTGAAAAATTGGTTTACAACACCATCAAAATTCCGTACGGGAAAAAATTCCGTCTTCAACTTTCTGACGGAACATTTGTTCATCTCAATTCGGGCACCACTTTAAGATATCCTATAAAATTTATCGCTGGCGAAAACAGACAAGTATTTCTTGACGGAGAAGCCTTTTTTGATGTTGCCAAAGATAAAAAACATCCGTTTATAGTAAATGCCGACAACTTGAATGTTCGCGTTTTAGGAACGCATTTCAACGTTTCAAATTATCCAGAAGACGCTTTGACAGATGTTGTTTTGGTCGAAGGTTCAGTTGGGATGTACGAATCAAAAGAGCAATTTGACGCATCGAAAAACATCATTTTAAAACCTGGATTTAAAGGAAGCTTTAATAAAGAAAATGCTAAAATTTCGACTAAAGCTGTTCTTACAGACATTTACACTTCATGGATAAATGGCGGTTTGACTTTCAGAAATATGACGTTCAAAAATATCATTACAAAACTTGAAAGACGCTATAATGTTACAATTGTAAACAAAAACGAAAAATTAGCAAACGAAAAATTCAATGCCAGCTTCAAGGAAGAATCTATTGAAAATGTTATGAGCTATTTCAATGATATTCACGGCATCAATTACACTATAAAAGACAATCAAATACTAATTAAATAACCACTTAAAACCAACTACAAACTATGAGGAAATAACATTACGGGAATAAAAAAATCGGAAAGAGCTGCGAACAATTTCCGATTAACTAAGTGATTGAATATAACGAATTAACTACAATCAATTAACAAAATTATGAAAAAAAAATCAAAGAACACTGGGTTTCTATACCGAGTGTTCCAAAATGACCTAAAATTGAAACTAACTACACTACTTATTTTGGTCGCCATGTTTAATATTAGAGCAAGTACTTATGCCCAAAAAACAAAAGTAACGCTGGAATTAAACAATTCAACAATCGAAAAGGTTATTGAGACCATAGAACAAAAAACAGATTTCAGGTTTATTTACAAACTGAACGATATCGATTTGGATCGAACCGTTTCAATTTCTGTAAAAGATCAATCAATTTATGTTGTTCTAGATAAGCTTTTTAAAGGAACTCCAACTGAATTTAAAATTCGTGACACTCAGATAATCCTGAAAAAACCAGAACTCAAAACAGAAATAATTCGGTTTCAAAAACAAACTGTATCTGGAATTATTACCGATGAAAATGGCTTGCCTTTGCCGGGAGCTTCAGTTATTGAAGAAGGAACAAAAAACGGAATGGTAACAGATTTTGACGGAAAATACAAACTTACCGTTGAAAGCAGTCAATCTGTAATCGTAGTTTCTTTTGTTGGATACAAAGAGAAAAAAGTAACCGCTAATCAAAGCGTAATTAATATTCAGCTTATTCCAGATGCAACTGACCTTCAAGAAATTGTGGTTGTTGGTTACGGAACTACAGCTAAAAAAGATGTTACTGGTGCCGTTTCTTCAATTGCATCAAAAGACATGAATCAGGGCGCAATTGTAAATCCGTTACAATTGATTTCTGGAAAAGCAGCTGGTGTTAACATCAATCAAATTGGTAGCGAACCAGGTTCTGGACCAAGTGTTCGTATTCGTGGTATAACGTCATTAATTGGAGGAAGCGATCCATTGGTTGTTGTTGACGGAATTCAGGGAAACTTAGATTTATTGAATCAAGTACCGCCAACAGAGATTGAAACTATTGATATTTTAAAAGATGCTTCGGCTACTGCAGTTTATGGTTCTCGTGGTGCACCTGGTGTAATCATCGTTACAACGAAAAAAAGCAAAGCAGGAAAAACGACTATGGAATATATTGGATCTACATCTTTAGATTTTATTCCAAAGAAACTAGACATGATGAATGCTGATGAATGGTGGGCAACTGCACAAAGCGTTGGTGTTCCAGCATCTGCAAATCACGGTTCTAATACAGATTGGTACGGAATTTTGACCCAAACTGGAATTACGCAAACGCATACATTGTCTTTTGGTGGAGGAACCGACAAATTCAATTACAGAGCATCGCTAACCGCAATTTTGCAAGATGGTGTTGTAATCAATACTGATTATAAAAAATATATCGGACGTGTTCAAGCAACGCAATTGGCATTGGATGACAAATTAAAATTGACTTTCAATTTAAATAGTGGTATTACAGATACAAACAGCACAATTCAAGATATTGGAACTGCTGCTTATATGTCAAATTTGATTACAAACGCTTATTTAGTTAGACCAACAGATCCCGTTTTTAATACAGATGGAACTTACTTTACAGATCCTAACGTTTTTCAATATTTAAACCCATACGCTGCGGCACAAACTGTAGTAAATGAAAGACAAGAAGATAATCTTTTTGGAAGCTTGAAAGCTGATTTGGATTTCACAAAAGATTTACAAGGAAGCTGGTTTGGAAGCTGGAGAAAAACAAGTCAAACGGAAGGTTATTTCCTTCCAGCAGAATCAACCAATGCATATGCAATAGACCAAAAAGGTTATGCTAATATTCGCGACAGAAGACAAAATGAAAAATTAACCAATTTAAGCCTTACATACAAAAAGACTTTTGGCATTCACAGCATCAATGCTTTGGCTTTATACGAATGGCAAAGTCAAACATATCAAGGAAACTACGCTCAAGCAAAAGGTTTTATCAACGACAAAACTACTTACAATGCGTTGCAGTTTGGAGATATTTCTAAAGCAACATCAGGAGATATTTCGTCTTATAAAAATGACCGAACTCTAGTCTCTTATTTAGCCCGCGTAAATTACAGTTTATTAGATCGTTACTTATTTACAGGAAGTATCAGACGTGATGGTTCATCTGTTTTTGGAGCAAACAACAAATGGGGAAATTTTCCATCGGCTTCTTTGGCTTGGCAAATCAACAAAGAATCTTTTATGGAGAGCCAAAATGTTTTCAACGAACTTAAATTGAGAGTAGGTTATGGGGTAACTGGAAATCAACAAGGTCTTGGTCCGCAAAATTCATTGTCATTGGTAAACAGCGCGGGCACAACATATTTTGGAGGTTCACCAATTACGAATTTCAACATTAGTCAAAATGCAAATGCTGATTTACGTTGGGAAACTAAAAAACAAACTAATATTGGTCTTGATTTCTCTCTTTTAGACAGCAGACTTAGAGGAACTTTTGATGTTTATACCTCAAAAACTGAAAATCTATTGTTTAATTATACAGTACCTCAGCCACCATATCCATACAATACCATTATGGCTAATGTGGGAAGCATTTCAAATAAAGGTCTTGAATTTGCTCTTGCCTATGATGTAATCAAAACCCAAAATAGCACATTGACACTAGCAGGAAACGTTTCATTAATGAAAAACGAAGTGCTTAATTTAAGCGGAAGCATCAACGGTGTGCCTTTAAATACGGATTATGTTGGTTGGGGAGCAGCAAACTCATACTTAGTAACAGGAAAACCAATTGGTGCTTTTTATATTTTGGAACATACCGGTAAAAATGATAATGGTGTAGAAACTGTTTTAGATCGTGATGGAAATGGTGTAATTGATCAAGGAGTTAAAAGTCCAGATCGCTATTATGCAGGTTCAGCTTTGCCGACGTATACTTTTTCATTTAATCCATCTTATAAATACAAAAACTTCGATGCTTCGATGTTGATCAGAGGTTCT
The DNA here is from genome assembly GCF_000425445.1 of Flavobacterium denitrificans DSM 15936. GTDB lineage: Bacteria > Bacteroidota > Bacteroidia > Flavobacteriales > Flavobacteriaceae > Flavobacterium > Flavobacterium denitrificans. The sequence goes on from NZ_AUDL01000004.1 coordinate 342,079, forward strand.
GGAGGAAATAAAATCTATAACGGCTTGCGTTCTAATTTAAGCAGATTAGAAAACATTGGTAAATCAAATGTTTTGGCAAGTGCAGTTGAAGAAGGAATCTACACTACTCCATACGGTTCAGACTTATGGTTAGAAGACGGTTCATTTGTGCGTTTAGAAAATCTTACTGCGGGATATAATTTCCGTTTTACAGATAAATACATTGATACTATTAGACTTTCACTTACAGGAAACAACTTATTCCTGATTACGGATTATTCAGGTATTGATCCTGAATTAAATTTAAGCGGTGGTGGTGACAACTTTGGAGGCGATAAAGGAATTTATCCTCGTACCAGAAGTGTGGCGTTTGGTTTGACTGTAAAATTTAAATAGTAAAAGAAATGAAAATTAAAAATATAATATTGACAGGAAGCCTATGTTTCTTGACACTTTTTAGCTGTTCTGATATTGAAGAAAACGTGTACGACAAATATCCGGCAGATGAATTTTACGGAACTCCAGAGGGCGCTAATATTGCTCTTGCAAGTGTCTATGCGCAAATTCCAGGCGACTTCGTAAGAGAAGGTTTTTATGGTGTGGGTTACGCCGGAGCGGATAATGGCTGGTATGACATGAACTGTATGTCCTCTGATGAACAAGTTATTCCGCATAGAAATACAGGTGATTGGCAACAAGATTTTGCTCGTTTGCACAAACATGAATGGTTGCCTACCGATTATATTGTGACCAACACTTGGAAATGGCTTTACAAATCGATTTTTAATGCCAATCTAGCGGTAGATCTATTGCAAAAATCAAATGCAGAAGCTTCAAAAATTGCAGAAGCAAAAGTATTGAGAGCTTTCTTCTACTATTTATTGATTGACGATTATGGAGATGTTCCATTTTATACAGACAATAATATTACTGTAGATAAAATTCCGCAAGCGAGTCGTAAAACAGTTTATGATTTTATCGTAAAAGAATTGACTGAAAACGTTGAATTGCTTTCAGGAACAAGAGGAGGCAATTATTACGGAAGATTCAACAAATGGGCAGGTTATACTTTATTAGCAAAAGTATATTTGAATGCTCAAGTCTATACAGGAACTCCAAAATGGAATGAAGCTTTAGCTGCTTGCAATAAAGTTGCCGAAGGTGGATTTACACTTCATTCTGGAGCAGCAAATTCAGCAAGTCCGTTAGGAAACCGCTATTATGAATTATTTGGAGATATGCTACCTGAAGACGAAACTATTTTGCCAATTTACGCAACGGTAGATGTTGTTTCTCGAAATGTTTATGCAGTTAGAAGTTTGTACGGACCTCATGCTCAAGCTTTATTTGGGTTTAGCGGATGGAACGGAACCATTGTCCCAAAAGATTTCTTCTTGAAATATGCGGAAAATGATATCCGCAGAAAACAATTTTTATTCGGAGAACAGCCAGGCGGATTTAATTATACACTGGACGTTGCTTCTTTAGACAATCCGGGAGCAGATCCTCAAGCTGGTGTGCGTAACTTGAAATTTTATCCTGCAACACCAAGAACAGGTGGAGGAGCTTCTAACGATTTTCCAATTTTTAGATATGCCGATGTAATTTTAATGATGGCCGAATGTAATGCGCGTTTAGGAAATGCAGCTGCTGCAAAACCTTTTATCGATCAAATCAGACAACGTGCTGGATTAAATGCATTAGATCATGATCCAACCTTAGAGGATATTTACAATGAAAGAGGATTTGAATTAAACTGGGAAGGTCACAGAAGACAAGACATGATTCGTTTTGACAAATTTTTATTAGCAAACGAATTTAGACCCGCATCTCCTGCTTACAGAAAATTGTTTCCAATTCCAACTGAGGCTTTAGATGCAAATCGTGGACTAAAACAAAACCCAGGTTACTAAAAAACGAAACTATCATGAAAAAATATATTAGTAAATTATTTCTATTAGGAAGTGTGCTTTTTTTAGGCGTTTCCTGCGACAGTGAAGCCGAATTAACGACATTAAAAGCGGTTAATTTCCCTTCTGATATTACCGTTTCAGCTACAAAATTAGTATTGACAGAAGACACAGCCGATGATCAGGTTTTATTGGTTTCTTGGCCAGAAGTAACTTTCCCAATTGAAGCTCCGGTTTCTTATGCGATTCAATTTGATTTAATTGGTGATACCAGCGGTGCAAATGCTTGGGCAAAAGCCAAAAGAGTTGAAGCAGGTTCTGATGTTTTAAGCAAAAGTTTTAATGGTCGAGATTTAAACAAAATTGCGGTTGATTTAGCACTCCTTCCAAACGTAGAAGGAAAATTAGTTGTTCGTGTTGAAGCAACAATGGACCGTAAAGTATATTCAAACCCGATTACATTAACAATTACTCCATATGAAAAAAGTGTTGTTTTTGGCGAAATTTATATGCCGGGAAGCTATCAAGGTTGGGCTATTGAAACGGCTGCTGCTTTAACTGCAATTCAAAAAGGAGTTTACCAAGGTTATATGACAGTTCCTGTTGGAGCTGGACCAGGTTTCAAATTGAATACCGCTAGAAATTGGGCGCAATTCTACGGAGCAGGAGAAACAAACAACGACTTGAAAAACATGAGCGATACTGATTTCACGCTTCCGGGAGCTGGTTCTTATCAAATTAAAGTAAACTTAAATACCTTAAAATGGTCGCAAACTCCTTATGCATGGGGAATCATTGGAACCGCAACTGCTGGTGGCTGGGATAAGAGTACTATAATGAGCTACGATCATCAAACAAAATCATGGAAAATTACTGCAGATTTAGTTGCTGGAGCTTTAAAATTCAGATTGAATGATGCTTGGACAATCAATTATGGGCCGGCAGATCCGGGTACAAACACAATCAACCTTGATAATAGCAATGCTTATACTATTGGTGAAGCAGGAAAATACGAGGTAACATTTACAATAAACGAAGTAGATCCAGCAAGTACAGGATATCCTGCAACTGCAACGTGTACTATCGTTAAAAAATAATCTAACATTGTAATAAAGCTAGATTAGTTTGAGTGATACCTGCCTTTTTTGAGCGAAAGGCAGGCTATCTTTCTACTCTGGTTTTATTCAACTAAATCGAAAAAAAAATGAAATTCAATATAAAACTCGTTTATACATTTCTGCTGGCATTAGCATTTGTCTCATGCAGTTCTTCTGACGACGACGGAGCTACCCCAGCTTCTCCATACACACAATATGGAGCTTCTTTTGAAAAAATGCCAAAGAAAGAAGATGCCATTATTTATCAAGTAAACATTCGTGCTTTTAGTCAGGCTGGAACATTAAAAGGCGTTCAAGATCGATTAACGCAAATCCAAGAATTGGGTGCCAATGTTATTTATTTAATGCCAATTTATCCAGTCGGGAAAGTGAAAGCTTCTGGAGAGTTAGGATCTCCATATTCTGTAAGAGATTATAAAGCCGTAAATCCTGATTTTGGGACTTTGCAAGACCTTCAAACTTTAGTAGAAGAAGCGCACAAAAAAAACATGGCTGTTATTTTGGACTGGGTTGCCAATCATACTTCTTGGGACAATGCTTGGATTACACAGCATAAAGATTGGTATCAACAAGACGCAAACGGAAACATTATTATTCCTCCAGGAACAAATTACAATGATGTAGCGCAATTAAATTTCAACAATACCGATATGAAAAATGCCATGATTGATGCTATGTCATATTGGGTTTACAATGCAAATATTGATGGTTTTAGATGTGATTATGCCGATTTTGTTCCGAATAATTTTTGGTCAGATGCAATTTCGAAATTGAGAAAAATCAAGAAAAACCAAAATATTTTAATGTTGGCTGAAGGTTCAAAAGTAAACCACTTTGCTTCAGGATTTGATTATACTTTCGGATTTAACTTTTTCAGCACTTTGGAGCAAGTTTTTAAAGATGGAAAATCTGCAACAACAATCCAAGATTCAAATACAACTGAATATGCCAACAATTACCATACTGAAAACAGAATTGTTAGATATACTATCAATCACGACGTAAACCTTTCTGAAGGAACACCTTTAGAGCTTTTTGGAGGAAAAAAAGGATCTATTGCAACATTTGTTGTTGCTTCCTATTTAAAATCGGTTCCAATGATTTACAACGGACAGGAAATTGGCTATGACAAAAGATTAAACTACTTCGCAAAAACACCAATCGATTGGTCAACCGCAGATGCTTCAATGCTTGCCGAATACAAAAAAATCATTGCTTTCAGAAACACGAGCAATGCCATCAAAACAGGCGAATTTAATGGCTACAGCAGTGATGCAGTAAGTGCTTTTACAATGACAAAAGACGCTGAAAAAGTTTTTGTTCTTTCTAACTTAACCAGTTCAACCGTTAAACATCTTGTCCCTTCAACTTTAAAAGGAAATTGGAAAGATGCTTTTACAGGAACTGCGGTTACTGTTGGTTCAGAAATAACGCTTCAGCCTTTTCAATATTTAGTATTGAAAAATTAATTCCAAAGCAACTTTAAATAAATTTAAATTTGCACAAAACCAAATAACATGAATTTTCAATCCCACAAAATGTCGCTTCAAGTTCGTTTGAGCAAAAAAACAGCGCTTTTATTTTTTGCATTCGCCACTTCACTTTGGCTTCAAGCACAAGAAATAACTTCGCCTGACAAAAATCTTTCTTTAAAATTTGAATTAAAAGAAGGCGGAATTCCTTCATATCAATTATCCTACAAACAGAAAGCCGTTATTAAACCGAGTTCTTTAGGTTTGGAACTTCAAAACAATGCTTCGTTTATGGATGGTTTTACGGTAACCAATACGGCACAATCTTCTGTTGATGAAAATTGGAATCCGGTTTTGGGAGAAGAAAAAACAATTCGCAATCATTACAATGAATTGGTTGTCACTTTGGCACAGCCAAAAAACAACAATCGTTTTATCAAAATCCGTTTTAGACTATTCAACGACGGATTAGGATTCAGATATGAATTTCCAAAGCAAAACACCTTAAGTTATTTTGTAATTAAAGAAGAACGTTCTGAATTTAATCTGGCCGGAAATCATAAAATTTTCTGGATTCCAGGAGATTATGATACTAATGAATATGCGTATACAACTTCAAAGATTTCGGAAATTCCTTCTTTGATGAAAAAAGCGACTATTGAAATCAATGCGCAATGTCCAATCAAAGAGTTGTCTGTTCAAACGCCTTCAATGATGAAATCTGATGATGGTTTATACATTAATATTCACGAAGCAGGATTAATCAATTATCCGGCAATGTATCTTGAAGTTGATGCTCAAAACAACAAAATGAAAAGTCATTTAGCGCCAGATGTTCTTGGAGCCAAAGGTTACATGCAAACTGATACTCAAACGCCTTGGAGAACGATTGTAGTAAGCGATAAAGCAACTGATATTTTAGCCTCGAAATTAATTTTAAATTTAAATGAACCAACAAGTTATAAAGATGTTTCTTGGATTAAACCTGTGAAATACATCGGAATTTGGTGGGAATATTTCGTTGCAGGAAGAAGTACATGGGCTTTTGGAAAAGAAAACAACGTTAAAATGACGGATGATTTCACCAAACTTACGCCGAATGGAAAACACGGCGCCACAACAGAAAGAGCAAAAGAATATATTGACTTTGCTTCTAAAAATGGTTTTGATGCGATTCTGATCGAAGGTTGGAACATTGGCTGGGAAGATTGGATTGGCAACTGGAAAGAAGATGTTTTTGATTTCGTAACCGCATATCCTGATTTTGATGTAAAAGCAGTTCATGCTTATGCAGCTTCAAAAGGTGTAAAAATTATTATGCACCACGAAACTTCTGGATCTGCAACCAATTATGAACGTCGTCTGGATCGTGCTTTTCAGTTTATGAATGATAACGGTTATGATGCAGTAAAAACAGGCTATGTAGGACAAATTATTCCTCGTGGAGAGCATCACGACGGACAATGGATGGTCAATCATTATATCAATGTAGCAAAACGTGCAGCCGATTATAAAATCATGATCAACAGCCACGAAGCGGTTCGTCCAACTGGTTTGAACAGAACTTTCCCAAACTGGATCGCTCAAGAATCTGCTCGTGGAACAGAGTTTGAATCAATGGGAGGATTAGCTCCGGATCATACTACAATTTTACCCTTTACAAGATTAATGGGTGGCCCAATGGATTATACGCCTGGAATTTTCCAAACTGATCTTTCGTATTACGGAACTGGAAGTACGCAGCGTGTCAATACAACTTTGGTTAAACAATTGGCTTATTATGTAACGATGTACAGTCCGTTGCAAATGGCAGCTGATATTCCGGGGAATTATGAGCGTTTTCCAGATGCATTTCAGTTCATCAAAGATGTTGCTGTTGATTGGGACAACAGCTATATTCTAGAAGCCGAACCGGGAGATTATATTACGATTGCCCGTAAAGCAAAGGGTAAAGACGAATGGTTCCTTGGCGGAATTACAGATGAAAATGCAAGAACAGCAAACATTTCATTTGATTATTTACCTGCTGGAAAAAGTTTCATCGCCACAATTTATGCTGATGCTAAAGAAGCAAATTGGAAAGAAAACCCACAAAAATATACCGTTACAAAAGTTATTGTAAACTCAAAAACTAAATTGAAGCAATATCTAGCTCCGGGCGGAGGTGTTGCCATCAGTATTAAAGAAGGAAATGCTTCTGAGTTAAAAGGATTGAAAAAACTATAAATTTTGGTTAGTTAGGTAGTAAGTAAAAATGGCACATGAAATTTTCGTGCGCCATTTTTTGTTTTTTGAAAAGATAATAGAATTATTAAACTTTCCTGTCCAGTCCATATGAAACTTATATACGTATTCTAAGAAAGCAACCGTTTTCAAATTCAAAAGTACAATATTTTGTTTTTTTTATATACAATATTTTGTTTTTTTTATATATTAAATTATTTTTCGTATCTTTGCTAGATACAAAAAAAAATCTCTGCGTCAACAGAGATAGAGGTTACACAAGGGATATGTAATTTACACAATTATGGTACAAACACAATTATTGGGCGAAGATAGTAATTCTTCAAGAAGAATGCAAGGAAAAAGATTACTTGCTGATTATGACAATTGCAAATTAGAACTTTCAAAAGAGCTGGGTTTATTATTTAAAACCTTTGAATCAGCTTTAAAAAGCACAAGCGAAGACCTTTTGAATTATAAGGTGCAATTTAGGTCAAGGACTTTAGAGGCTTCTATAATGCAAAGCTATTTTGCAGAATATTTACAAGCTAACTTTGCAAACAAAGCTTTTTATGGTAAATACAAGAGGTTGGTCTTAAGAGCTAACGGCTATCTTATTTTATTCAAAAAACTTAATAGCAAAGGCTACCCTATGAACATTAAAACGGTGAATGTTCAATCTATTCTAAATCAAAATCAAGTACTTGATTTATTTGCGGATAGCGATTACAATGATGAGCCAATATTATATTTTGGCTATCAAAAAAACAGATTTAACGAATATGTAAATCCGCAACTCATTTATATCGATGATAATGAAATTAAGTTTTCAATATCAACTGATGATATGGATTCAGGACTTTACGTCAATAAAGTTGATGATAAACCAGTTGGGGTATCTCCAACACTTAAAAATAATACTAACATTAAAAAAGCAAATTAATTTATAACCAATATCCCTTGTGTTAATCTTAATTAAACTAAAAAAAATATGAACCATAGACAATTAACTTTTGCTCGCGAGCTAAGAGGATACAGTCAAACCGACTTATCCAGTTCAATTAAAGGTTTATCCCAATCGAATTTGTCTAAATTTGAAAAAGGATTATCTGTATTGTCAGAAGAAGTGCAGAAAAAGATTATTGACTTTTTAGATTTTCCTGTTGAATTTTTTGATAGAAAAATTACTAGCTCTATTGAAAATGGGAATTATAGAAAAAGAGCCTCAGTTACAAAATCAGATATTTTAAAATTTGAAAATAGATGTAAGATATTAGGATATTTGATTGATGAAATGTCTGAGTCAATAGAATGGCCAGACTTTAATTTATCTCCTTTAAATGTAGAAGAAGGATATTCTCCTAGTTATACGGCAAATTATAATCGTAAAGTTTTGGGACTCAAAAAAGATGAACCAATTAATAACATTTGTTCACTCCTAGAAAAACACGGAATTATTATTTACGAAATTGATGCTTATGACAAGTTTGATGGTATATCTTTTTTTACCGACAAGGGTTTTGCCGTGATCGTAGTAAATAAAAGCTTTTCAAATGACAGGAAAAGATTTACAATTTCTCACGAATTAGGACACATTCTTTTACATAATGAAAGTAATTTCCCAATATCTGATTATAGGGATGAAAAAACAAAAGAAAGGGAAGCAAATGAATTCGCAAGCGAGTTTTTGATGCCTGCTAATGAAATTAAAAACGCCTTAAGAGGTATTACATTGAGTGAAGTTGCTAAATTAAAAGGGTATTGGCTAACTTCAATGGCTTCTATTATTAGACGTGCAAAAGATTTAAAATGCATTAACGATGATCGATATACTTATTTTATGATAGAAATGAGTAGAAACGGATTTAACAGAAAAGAACCTGTAGAAGTTCCAATTGACAAACCTCAATGTTTTAAAAATGGATACTTATTATTTAAAAACGAACTACTCTTTGATGAAGATGATTTTGTAATTGCTATGTCTTTACCTAAAGACATTTTAAATGAAATTTTTTATTATGACAAAGTAGTTAAGCTTAAGGTATTAAAGAATTAATATTTTAAAGGGTATCTAAAAAAGATACCCTTTTTTATTTTTCAAATTTAAATGATTATCAAAATATAATCCAAAACTATAAAAATATTTTGTTGAAAAAACTATATTATTAGATGAGTTGACAAGTACGATTCTTTCTTCTTTCTGTAAATTAAATCTACTCCTCAAACAACTCCATCAACTCCAACGCACGTTTTATAGACTTCACATTTTCAAAAGTCAATAACAAACGTAATCCATTAACGGTTTGTTTTTCTTTCATTTTGCAGATATTGCTGTGCTTCTGAACAAAATTCAGAACATTTCTAAACTTCACCGATTGATAATAATCTGATTGTTGATCGGATACGAAATATCCAATCATTTTGCCTTGTTTCAAGACTAATTTCTCGATTCCGACTTTCGTTGCAATCCATTTTATTCGGATGCTGTTCAATAAAGAAACCGCTTGTTTTGGCAACGGACCAAAACGGTCAATTAGTTTTTTCTCGAATTCCTGTAAACCAGTTTCGTCTTTTATCGCGCCCAATTCGTTGTATAAAACCAAACGCTCTGAAACGTTATTGATATATTCATCTGGGAATAATAATTCGAAATCGGCATCGATTTGAATGTCTTTTACGTATTCTTTTGTATCGATATCATTTTCTTCCGGATATAAATCTTTGAATTCGTTTTCCTTCAATTCTTCAATCGCTTCGTTCATGATTTTTTGGTACGTATCAAAACCAATTTCATTGATGAAACCGCTTTGTTCACCGCCTAATAAATCTCCAGCACCACGAATTTCAAGATCTTTCATTGCGATGTTGAAACCGCTTCCTAATTCGCTGAATTGTTCCAAAGCCTGAATACGTTTTCTAGCATCCTCGGTCATCGAAGAATACGGCGGACAGATAAAATAACAGAATGCTTTTTTGTTGCTTCGTCCTACTCGACCGCGCATTTGATGCAAATCTGATAATCCGAAATTATTGGCATTGTTGATGAAAATGGTGTTGGCATTTGGAACATCTAAACCACTTTCGATGATTGTAGTTGCTACCAAAACGTCAAAATCTCCGTTCATGAAACCTAACATCAATTCTTCGAGTTTGGCGCCATCCATTTGTCCGTGACCAATTCCGACTCTTGCATTTGGAACCAAACGCTGAATCATTCCTGCGACTTCTTTTATATTTTCGATTCGGTTATTGATGAAGAAAACTTGTCCGTTTCTTTGAATCTCATACGAAATCGCATCACGGATAATTTCTTCATTAAAACCAACAACATTCGTTTCAATAGGATATCTGTTTGGCGGAGGCGTCGTAATTACCGATAAATCACGCGCTGCCATTAATGAAAACTGAAGCGTTCTCGGAATTGGCGTTGCCGTTAATGTCAACGTATCGACATTGGCTGCAATGGTTTTTAATTTATCTTTTACGTTTACTCCAAACTTTTGTTCCTCATCAACAATCAATAAACCTAAGTCTTTAAAAACTACATTTTTGTTGACCAATTGATGTGTTCCAATAACAATATCAAGTTTTCCTTCTGCTAAATCTTTTAAAGTCTGCGTTTTTTGTTTTGCGGTTCTGAATCGGTTTAAATAACCAATAGAAACCGGCATATCTTTCAAACGTTCTGAAAAAGTTCTGTAATGTTGGTATGCCAAAATAGTTGTCGGAACTAAAACGGCAACTTGTTTGCTATTATCAACCGCTTTAAAAGCAGCACGAATCGCAACTTCTGTTTTTCCAAAACCAACGTCACCGCAAACCAAACGATCCATTGGGCGATCGCTTTCCATATCGGCTTTTACTTCTGCTGTCGACTTCATTTGGTCTGGTGTATCTTCGTAAATAAACGAACTTTCCAATTCGTTTTGCAAGTAACTATCAGGTGCAAATTGAAAACCTTTTTCCAAACGTCGTTTTGCATACAACTGAATTAAGTTAAAGGCAATATGTTTGACGCGCGCTTTGGTTTTTTGTTTTAAAACTTTCCAGGCGTTCGAACCTAATTTATAGATTTTAGGAGGCGTTCCGTCTTTTCCGTTGTATTTGGAAATTTTATGAAGCGAGTGAATGCTCACATACACAATATCATTATCGGCATAAACCAATTTAATGGCTTCTTGTGTTTTTCCTTCGACCTGAATTTTCTGCAAGCCGCCAAACTTTCCAATTCCGTGATCGATATGTGTTACATAATCGCCAACGGAAAGTGCGGTCAATTCTTTAAGCGTGATGTTTTGCTTTTTAGAATAACCGTTTTTGATGTTGAATTTATGATAACGCTCAAAAATCTGATGATCCGTATAAGCCGTTATTTGGTTTTCTTCATCAATAAAACCTTGGTACAAAGGCAATACAATGGTGTTATATTGTTTTCGGATATTTTCTGAATTGGCTTCGTCTAAACTTTCAAAAATATCATGAAAGCGTTTTGCCTGCGTTTCATTCGAACAGAACAAATAATTTATATATCCATTAAAATGATTCTCGCTCAGATTATTCAGCAATAAATCAAATTGTTTGTTGAAAGATGGTTGAGGCTGAATATGAAATTCGAATTTCTTAGTGGTTTTATAAACAGGTCTTGAAGCCAATTCTACAACTGAAAAATCCAAAGATCTTTTTATAAATGACGCCTGATTCAAAAACAATTGTTCTGGCGTAGCGTGTTTTATTTCTTTCGAAAGTTTCTCAAAAGCTTCTTCTGCCCTTGCAAATTGTTTGTCCAGCTGACTAAAAAGTCCTTCGGTATTTTGAATAAATAGAACTGTTTTCTCTGCAATATAATCTAAGAAACTTTCACGGTTTTCTTGAAAAAGTTTATTTTCAACATTCGGGATAATCGTAATCTTCTTGTGTGTTTCGACCGATAATTGTGTTTCAACATCAAAAGTTCTGATGCTGTCTACTTCGTTTCCGAAAAATTCAATTCTATACGGATGATCATTTGAAAAAGAAAAGACATCGACAATTCCCCCACGAACTGAAAATTCGCCGGGTTCTGTAATAAAATCTACTCTTTTAAATTCATATTCAAACAAAACTTCGTTGATAAAATCAATCGAAATTTTATCGTTTAAAGCTACTTTTAAAGTGTTTTTATCCAGTTCTCTTCTCGTAACTACTTTTTCAAAAAGCGCTTCTGGATAAGTAACAATTACGGCTGGTTTTTTTCGGGAATTGATTCGGTTTAAAACCTCAGCGCGAAGCAGAACATTGGCGTTATCCGTTTCATCAATTTGATACGGACGACGAAATGAAGCCGGATAAAACAAAACATCTTGCTCGCCTATCATTTGTTCTAGATCATTCAAATAATACGCCGCTTCCTCTTTATTGTCTAAAACAATCAAAAAAGGCAGTTCGGTTTTCTTGAAAACAGAACGAATTATAAATGAAACGGCAGAACCAAGCAATCCGCTTAGGTTCATTTTGATTTGATTTCCTTCTAGCAGACTAGTTGCAATCTGCTGAGCTTTTGGCAAATTGTCGTAGGTTGTATATAAAGCGTTTTTACTCAATTTACTGATAAATTTGGATCTACTTTAGCGCTCGGAATTGCTCTTGTTGTATCTAACATTCTAAGGAAATCTTCCTCTCCCTGCTCCTTTGGAATTTTGGCCTTCTCGACAATTTTGTCCATTTGTCTTTCCAGTGAAATGATCTCTTTGTTAATTTCGCCAATTAAAAAAGTTACTTTATCATCTGGAACTGTACTCAGATTAATAAATAAATCCATCATTTTAACTTTGGTAATCAAAATTGAAATTCGGCTTTTTATAGCCGGCTGATTTAATTCTGCCGGAATATTATTGTTCAAAGCCATAGCCTTTTTTGAAATCGCTTTTGACTTTTTTTGAAATGCACCGATTGTTCTTCGTGGTTTTTCTCCAAGTTCTTTTAAAAATTCGCGCCATTCATTCCATGTGCTGGCATTTTTTTCTGCAGCTTCATTAATTGGCTCGTCAATAAAGATCCATGCTTTATTGATATTATTGAAGATTTTCTCATTCTTTTTGGCTACTTTTTGTTGTTCTGCAAGGCGTTTTGCATTTTCATCCTGACAAGATTGCAGCACAAAGACCAAAAGTAAAAAGAGCGCTATTTTATATTTCATTTGATAAAACATTAAGCTGCAAAGTTACGAAGTAAATTTACAATTTCGAATTCTGATTTTTGCCAAAGATTCTCTAAATCATTGTCATTTTTTTGCCACAGATTTGAAGAAAACCGCTGAACTTTGATAAAGAATTGCTGACTTAACAATGCTTAGAGGAAATCGAAAGAATAATTTGAAAAAGGATTTTCTTTAAAATCTTTGCGACTTTGCGACTTTGCGACTTTGTGAGATTAAACATAAAGCTTTTTGTTTCAGCAACCAGAAATTTGCACGCAAAGGCGCAGAGGCGCTAAGGTTTTGCATTTATTTTTTAAGGTTAAGAAAGTTAGATCGAATTGACTGAATTAAAATGATTTTCTTTTTACGATTTAAACAAGAGAAATAAACTTTTCTGCCAATTTTTCAAAGGCACAAGGGCACACTCCTGCAGACACAAAGACACACCTCTGAAAAAGAGAATTATCCAACAAACAAACTTTTTCATTATTGAATTTATAATTTATGATTCTAAAAAACGTACGTAATTGCGAAAACGTTATATTTGTCTCTCTAAAACTCACACAGATGAATCCGAAAATATTGATCATTGGCGCCTGCGGTCAAATTGGAACCGAATTGACCCAAAAATTACGCAAGCTGTACGGAACAGAAAATGTTATTGCTTCTGATATCCGAAAATTAAATACTGATGTTGTTAATTCAGGACCTTTTGAAGTGGTCAATGCTTTAGATTTTAACCAAATTGAACATTTAGTAGAAGTACATCAAATTACGGATGTTTATTTGATGGCAGCGCTTTTATCAGCAACAGCTGAAAAAAATCCTGCTTTTGCATGGGATTTGAATATGAATTCTCTTTTTCACGTTTTAAATTTGGCGAAAGCAAAAAAAATCAAAAAGATTTTCTGGCCTTCAAGTATTGCTGTTTTTGGACCAACGACTCCAAAAGAAAATACACCGCAATATACCGTAATGGAACCTTCAACAGTTTACGGAATTAGTAAACAAGCTGGAGAAAGATGGTGCGAATACTACCATAATATTTATGGCGTTGATGTTCGCAGTATTCGTTATCCGGGTTTGATCAGCTGGTCGACTCCTCCGGGCGGCGGAACTACTGATTATGCCGTAGACATTTTCTATAAGGCTATCGCCGATAAAAAATACGAATGCTTTTTATCTTCTGAAACCAAAATGCCGATGATGTATATGGATGATGCAATCGATGCAACCATCAACATCATGAAAGCTCCGGCTGAAGAAATCAAAATTCATTCGTCATACAATTTGGCTGCAATGAGTTTTACTCCAACTGAGATTGCGGCCGAAATCAAAAAACATATTCCTGAATTTGAAATCACTTATAATCCAGATTTCCGCCAGAAAATTGCAGACAGCTGGCCAGCAAGTATTGACGACAGTTCTGCAAGAGAAGACTGGAACTGGAATCATAAGTTTGATTTGGAAACTATGACAAAAGATATGATTGAGCATTTGAGTTAAATATTTTGAGATATTTCCAATAAAAAAATTAAAGCATTTCTAGATTTTTAGAAATGCTTTTTTATTTAAAATAAAACTTATATTTGAAGGAAAAAACTTTCAAATTAAATGATTCAATACATCTTTATTCTCTTTTTCACCACTTCAATCTTATTTGCCCAAGCTCCATCAAATAGTAAATTAAAAGATTCTCTTGCTTCTCAAATTCTTGATCCATTGCGTCCAGCCAAAGCAACTTTTTATTCTGCAGTGCTACCCGGACTTGGTCAAATTTATAATAAAAAATATTGGAAAGTTCCATTAGTTTATGGAGCAATTGGCACAAGCATGTATTTTTATATTGACAATCAAAAGCAATACAATATTTACAGAGACGAATATAAAAATCGACTTGCTGGAAATAAAAGCGATTCAGAATATTTATCGAGATTAAGTGAATCCCAATTGATGTCAGCGCAAAAACAATTTAAACGAAATAGTGATTTATCTTTATTATGTGCTGTTGGTTTTTATGCTTTAAATATTATTGATGCCAATATTGATGCTTCTTTATCACAATTTAATGTAAACAATCGATTAGCATTTAAACCTCTCATAATTAAAGACACAACTTTAAGAAATGATGTGATAATTAGTTGTATTTATACATTTTAAAACAAAAAAAGTCCCGTTTATTAATTTAAACGGGACTTTCTTTTTATTCTTTTTTGAAAGATTACTTCACTTCAAAAACATTATTTGTTTGTTTCACGTCTGCCATTAATCCGCTTGGATCGATCGTGATTTTTTTGATTGCATTTTTGTTTTTATCAATTGAAAAACTGTAGTTTGATTGTGCCCAAGCCCAGTCCTCTAAAACTGTTCTTTTCTCATTTGGATTTGGATTAGGTTTAATGAAATTCATCATTCTCAATGGAATGTAGAATGTTTCAGAAGTTCCATCTGTATAATCCACTTTTAAGTCGATTGGCATTGGCATTCTTCCAATTCTCTCTAAAGTAACTGTTGTTTTTCCAGCATTATCAGCAACAGCTGCAATTCCGTAATCAATTGTGTTTGCTGTTTGTGCCCAATCTACTAAATACCAATCTAATTCAGCTCCAGAAACTCTTTCTGCTGATCTTTTGATGTCGTTTGGAGTTGGATGTTTGAATTTAAAATCGTTGTAATATCTTTTTAAAGTTTTGTCAACGTTTTCTTTTCCAATTACATATTCCAATTGCGAAAGGAAAATACTTCCTTTTACATAAGATGAAATACTGTACGGACGGTTTTCATCATAACGGTCACCGTGAGTTGTTTGTGGTTGTTCTTTTCCAGAATTTACTAAACTGTAATAAGCATTATAATTTCCTTTAAACGGATTTGCTTCTTTTTTGTCTCCTTTTAATTCGTTCAAAGCGCTGTCTTCAATATAAGTTGTAAAACCTTCGTCCATCCAAGGATGTTTTGATTCGTTTGAAGCCAAAATATGTTGGAACCAAGAGTGTCCTAATTCGTGTGTTGCAGTTCCTAGAATTCCTTCAAGTGTACCGCTTCCCAGCATCAAAGTACACATTGCATACTCCATTCCGCCGTCGCCACCTTGAATAAATGAATATTGTTTATAAGGATATGCACCAACTCTGTTGTTGTAATAGTCCATTACTTTTACCATTAAAGGCTCAAGTTGTTTCCAGTTTGCAGTTGTTTTTTCGTCATTTTTGTAGAAGAAATGCAAATCAACATCGTTTGGTCCTTTTACAATATCATGCGTGTAAGCTTTATCAGCTGCCCAAGTAAAATCATGAACATTTGGCGCGATGAAATGCCATGTCAAAGTTTTTGTTTTTTTAGGATAAGTTACTGTTACGCCAGTGTCTTCATAACCATGTCCGATTGAGTTTTTATCCTGCAAATATCCTGAACCTCCAATTGTATAATCTTTATCAATCGTGATTTTTACGTCAAAATCTCCCCAAACACCGTGAAATTCTCTCGCGATATATGGATCTGCGTGCCATCCTTCAAAATCAAATTCGGCTAATTTTGGATACCATTGTGACATTGAAAGTTCTACACCTTCTTTGTTATTTCGTCCAGAACGACGAATTTGAACCGGAACTTGACCATCAAAATCTAATGTAAAAGTAGTTTTTGCGCCTGGCAAGATTGGCTTTGCCAAAGTCACTTCTAAAATTGTAGATGAAAGTCTTGTTTGAGCAGCAACTCCATCTTGCTTGAAATTAGCAACTTTTAAGAAACCAATTTCATTTGGCTTTAAAGTTTCAATTCGGCTTTGTTTTACTTCTTTTCCTTCTGCATCTTTTACTTTATTAACCATTCTTGCATCTGGATCTTTTATAGAATGCAGGCGAGCATCCATTTCGCTTCCTGGCTGAAATGCATTTGGGAATAAGTGATAAAAAACTTTTCTTAAAGTATCAGGAGAATTATTAGTATAAACTAATTCTTGTTTTCCTTTGTATTGATAGGTTTTTACGTCCATCGATACTTCCATTTTATAATCAACGTGCTGCTGCCAATAAGGAGCGCTTTGTGCAAAAGCAGAGTTTAAACCCAAACTCAGAAAGGATAATAGTATTATTTTTCGCATGGTTATTTTAGTAAAAATGGAAGAGCTGCCACTCTTCCGTCGGATTAGTATTTTTTATTTTATTATTTTTTAGACATTTTTTCAGCCATGAGCAATGCATTGTAAGCATTTACCATTTTAGCCGTTTTTGAAGATTCTGCTGAAGAAACTGCTTTTGGTTTTTCATCTAGATTTGGATTTTTACCCAAAACTACTTTTGAAGGAAGCGCAACTCCTGAATCCATTAAAATTTGCTTCACCTGAGTAGCCTTCAATTTTGGATAATACGAACGAATCAACGCTGCTACACCTGCTGCGTTTGGAGATGCCATAGAAGTTCCTTGCAAATATTTGTATTTGTTGTTTGGAACCGTCGCGTAGATTTCTTCGCCCGGAGCAAAAACGTCTACATTTATTTTTCCGAAATTAGAAAATCCTGCTACTACATTTTCGCCGTATTCTTTGTTGATTGCACCAATCGTGATTACATTATTGGTGAACTCTTTTACGTTGTCTTTAGAATCATTTGGGTAATTGATGTTTTTAGTTTCATCAATATTATAACCGTCATTACCTGCTGCATGTACAATTAGAACATCTTTTTTGGCTGCATAACTTAACGCATCGTAAACCCAGTCTTTATGCGGTGAATAGCTTTTTCCAAAACTTCCGTTGATTACTTTTGCTCCATTGTCAACTGCATATCGAATTGCCAATGCAATATCTTTATCATATTCATCTCCATCAGGCACTGCTCTTACCGTCAAGATTTCAACATTATTAGCAACACCGTCTCCTCCTAAATTATTGCCACGAACTTGCGCAATAATTCCGGCAACGTGAGTTCCGTGCAATGCTTTTTCTTTGTCAGGACCGTACACGACATTGTTTCCGTAACGAGTGTTTTTGATATCATCTGGATTATCGCCTACGATTTTTCTTCCGTCGTATTCCTTATTCAAATTATAGTTTAGCTCATCATAAACTTGCGCTCTGTATTCCTCAAAGTCAGCCTCAGGATCAAAAGTAGGGCCTGCATTTGTAAAAATTTGAGTCATAACCATTTTAGATCTCGCTACTTTTGGATCTGTAGAAGTTAAAGTGTTTAAGTCCTCAATTTTATACGTTTTTTTGTTAAGTTCTTTTTGAATGGTTTTATGAACTTCCAATAAAAAATCAACTTGTTGCTTATTTTGTAAAGCTTCTTCGTATTTCTCGTTATATTGAGCTAAAGCGGCTTTATATTGAGCTGAACCATCATCGGCTTTTTTGACAATACGTGTCATTTCAAGATTTTCATGCACGGCATCGCCAAGGAAATTCCATCCATGAATATCATCAATGAATCCGTTTTTATCATCGTCGATTCCATTGCCCGGAATTTCTTTTGGATTTGTCCAAATCATTCCTTTCAAATCTTCGTGCTCGATATCAATACCAGAATCTACAATTCCTACGATTACTTTTACACCTTTTTTCCCTTGCAGTAATTCTGCATAAGCTCTGTCAACACTCATTCCCGGAATAGAGTCTTTTACTAAATCAAGATGACTCCATCTTTTCAATTCATTTTCAGTAACTGGCGCTTTTTTAACAACAGCTAAAGGTGCCTTGATGAATTCTTTAGAAGCAGCAGATTGTGCTTGTATAGTCGTACCGCAGCCTGCCAAAACTAGTAGGGCAAAAGCAGATAATTTAATCGGTTTAATGCTATTCATGTAATCTTAATTTAATGTCAAAGTTAAAAGATGGGCCTAAATTATGATTTTTTGTTACAAAAAGCTAACGATTAACACTGTGTTATGATTATTTAAATTTACTTTAAGGAAACAGAAAGTTAATAAAAGGCGCTTTGTATCAAATACTTAAAAAAAATCTTATAAATAATTATAGCTGTTTTATTTTTTGAAATTTCTGAAATCGTGCCGTTATGGTTTTCCGTAAGTAATCTCCGAAGAAATTACATATAATTGCGCGACCTTATCTATAAACTTATTTTTATGAAGAGAAAACTACTTTTGTTGCTTTTATTAGCAAACTTTTCTATTTATGCTCAGTATACAGCGATCCCTGATATTAATTTTGAGAAAAAATTAATCGCACTTGGAATCGATTCAGGCGCTACTGATGGACAAGTACTGACATCCAAAATCTATAATTTAACCTATCTAAGTATTGAAAATAGTTCAATTACTGATTTGACAGGTATTGAAGCTTTTGTTTCTTTAGAAAGTTTATATTGTACTAAGAATAGCTTAACCTCTATTAATCTTTCTCAAAACACAAAACTGATTAACTTAAATGTTCAGATAATAATAACCAAATTGATTTATCTGGATTGCCAAGAGGAATTTATTATCTGTACTTGATTAATCAAGATGCATCTTCAGCAAAGAAAATTGTTGTAGAATAACAAATAGCGTCCTGAGTAAAAGCTCCATTTTCAGTTAGTTGAGAATGGAGCTTTTTATTTAACATCCGTTTTACATTAATCTTTTTAACTAAAAATAACGTCTGTTACGGTTTTCCGTAAGGAATTTCGTTTTAAATCAACTATAATTGCGACGACAAAATTTTAAATTCCTTCTATGAAAACAAAACTACTTTTGTTGCTGTTTTTAGCAAATTTTTCTATTTATGCTCAAATTAACCTGGTTCCTAACGCTGATTTTTATGCAGTAAACGGGTTGATCCAAAATTGGACTGTAGCGAATAATGTTAATTCCTATTATGACTATACCTCTTCTCAATATAGCGCAAAATTGTCTTATACGACTACATCTCCTAAAATTAGTGCGCTTGTTCCTATGAAAGCAGGGGTTACTTATACTGTAAAGTACAAGTACAAATATGTTAGTAATAATTATAGCGGAGATCATCCTATTGCTTTGAATATTTCTCAAAACGGAAGTGCAAGCACTTTGTCTAGCAGTACTTTTGCGACCAATAATTTATGGACCGAGAAAGCAACTACTTTTACAGCAGATTCTGACCTGTCGTACAATTTATCCATTTCTACTTTTAGTTTTGATAGCGCCGCTTACGATGTTTTGATTGATGATGTTCAGGTTTATGTTCAAGGAACAGAACAATTTACGCGTATTCCAGATATCGAATTTGAAAAAAAATTAATTGCTTTGGGTCTTGATTCAGGAACGACTGATGGCCAAGTACCAACAATCAACATCAATACTATAAAAACGCTCGATGTATCCAGTTCGAACATTACTAATTTAACAGGAATTGCCGATTTTAAAAATCTTACTGCTCTAAATTGTAAAGGGAACAAACTAACTGATCTAGATATAAGCAATAATACAGCTTTGACTTTGTTGGATTGCTCGAACAATTCTATAAAAACTTTAGACTTAGTTAAAAATACGAATTTGACATTTCTTGATTGTAAAAGTAATGCGTTAGCAAATCTTAATGTATCTGCAAACACAGCTCTTCAATATCTGCAAATTGGGAATAGTGGTAATCTAACTAATACCATTTCATCATTGGATCTTTCTCAAAATACCAATTTGTTAGAACTTAATGTTCAAAATCTTAGCTTAACAAGTCTTGATTTAACAAAAAATACTGCTCTTAAATTTTTAGAATGTAGTGGAAATACTTTAACCGCTTTAGACTTATCATCAAATACCGCTTTAGAAACCGTATTTGCTAATACTAATAAGCTAACAGCTTTAGACGTAAGTAAAAATAAATTTCTAAAAAAATTAAGCTGCTTTTCTAATGAAATAGCAGTATTAGATCTTAGCAGCAATAATGCTTTAATTTTTCTAAACTGTGATTCTAATAAATTAAACAGATTAAATTTAAAGAATGGAAACAATACTAATTTTGTAGCAACATCAACCCTTGTATATCGTTCTTTTTCTGGAGATGTATCAGTACCTTGTTATTCATCATTTCTAAAAAATCCAGATTTATTTTGTATACAGGTAGACGATGTTACGTATTCAAAAACAAATTGGTCTTCGCTTAAAGGTAATATTGCTTTCTTTTCTATAATAGATTGTGGATTATACACAAAAATTCCAGATACAAAATTCGAACTGAAGTTAATAACGCTTCAAATTGACAAAGATGGTCTAAATGGTGTTGTTTTAACATCCAACATTAACACCCTTACTTCATTAGATGTTTCAAGTGGTTCTATCACTGATTTAACAGGAATTCAGGACTTTACTTCTTTGACCAATTTAAATGCATCTAATAACACGCTGAAATCACTAGACGTTTCTAAAAATGCTGCCTTAAATACTTTAAATGTAGCAACAAACCCTTCCTTAACTTGTATTCAGGTTGCTAATGTCGCTGCAACTTCAAACTGGACCGTTACTAAGGATGCAATAGCAAGTTTTAATCTTGACTGTACAGTTTATACGCTTATTCCGGATCCGAAATTTGAAGAAAAACTGATTGCGTTGAAGATCGACACAGATGGATTAAATGGAAAAGTAAAAACAGAAAGCATTTCAGGAATTACCTATTTGGATATTTCTTCAAGTTCAATTTCTGATATTACAGGAATTAAAGATTTTACCTCTTTAACAGAATTAAGAGCATACAGTAATAATTTAAAGACAGTTGATGTTACTAAAAACCCAAAATTAACCACTTTGAGAGTTGGAGGAAATCAATTAACAACTCTTGATGTTTCTCAAAATACTGCTCTAACTTATTTAGCTTTTGACAATAATCAATTAACCACAATTGACCTTTCAAAAAATACAGCGATAAACTATTTAGACGCTGGAAATAATTTATTGCCAACTATTGATCTTTCATTCAACACAAAAATAAGTACATTGTTTTTACATTCGAATGTGTTGGTGTCTTTAGATCTTACGAAAAACACTTCATTAGTTCAATTATGGTGTTTTGAAAATCAAATCCGAACACTGGATCTTTCTCAAAACACAAAATTAGTTGAAGCATTGGGTAATAATAACAGATTAATAAATCTGAATCTTAAAAATGGAAAAAACATTCAGTTTGGTGGTCAAAATGGTGGCTTAAGATTTAGCGACAACCCTGAGTTAAAATGTATTCTGGTTGATGATGTTAATTTTTCCAATGCAAATTGGGCAACCAAAAAAGATGCAGGAGCCATTTTTTCTGCTACAGCTTGCCCTGTTGTAGAACCTTTTACCCTAATTCCTGATGCTAACTTTGAAGATAAATTAATCGCGCTTCAAATTGATAAAGATGGAAAAAATGGAAAAGTTGCTACCGAAAGTATTGCCTATCTGACTAATTTAAATATTTCAAACAGCACTATAAGTGACTTAACAGGAATTGAAGATTTCGTTTCACTAACTTCATTAGAATGCAACAACAATCAGCTGAAAACAATTAATCTGTCAAAAAATCGTGCTTTGACAAAATTAAATGTAAGCAAAAATCAACTTACTATTTTAGATGTTTCTAACAACACATTATTAAATAATTTAAACTGTAGTTCTAACGCAATTCTTGCTTTAGATCTTACTAAAATAACTGCTTTAACGAACTTAAGTGCTAGTTTCAACAAAATCCAATATTTGGATGTTTCTGCAAACAAAAGTCTGAAAGAATTGGATTGCGCTGGAAACGATTTGTATAATCTAAATGTAAAGAATGGCAACAATGTAAATATGCAAAATATAATTTTTGGAAATTTCACACAAAATCCAAATTTACTTTGTATCGAAGTTGACGATGCTGCTTTTTCTAACGATAAATGGATCGCAAAAGATGCTACGGCAACTTATTCGTCTACGGCTTGTGACAAAAACTATCAATATACTCTAATCCCTGATCCTAATTTTGAAAATGTATTAATCGCATTAGGAATTGACATCGATGGTCAAAATGGTAAAGTAAGAACAGAAAGTATTTCGAAAGTAAAACAAATAAATACTTATAATTCAAAATACATCATTAGCGACTTAACTGGTATTCAGGATTTTACCGATCTTGAAACCTTAACCTGCTCTGGAGGAAAATTGACCGCACTGGATGTGACAAAAAACCTGAAATTAAAAAATTTAAACTGTGGAACTAATAATTTAACATCTTTAGATGTTTCACTTAACACCGCTTTAACTACTTTATCTGCACCAGGAAATAAACTAACATCGTTAAATGTTGATGCAAACCCAAAACTTTCAGCATTGTATGTTCATAACAACCAATTATCTACTATAAATCTGTCTCAAAACCCGCTTCTAAAAGATTTGACTATATATAGAAACCAACTAACGAATATTGATTTATCTGAAAACTTTGTATTAGAATCTTTAGATGTTTCATACAACTCACTTACTAGCCTTAATTTGTCTAGTAATACAGCATTAACTGGCTTACAAGCTTCTGCTAATCAGATAAAAAACATAAATCTTTCTACAAATCTTGCCTTAACCACTGTAAATGTATTTTACAACTTATTAACCAATATCGATGTGCAGAAAAATACGGCTTTGACTTATTTGAACATAGAGAAGAATCAAATAACAACTCTTGATGTTTCAAGCAATACGGCTTTAAAACAGTTATATACTCCACAAAACAAATTAAGCGTTTTAGAACTATCTAAAAATACAGAATTGACTGTGGTGTACTGTCATAATAATTTCATTAGAACACTTGATCTTTCTAAAAACACAAAACTAAGCGATATTGTAGTTTATAATAATAAATTAGTAAACCTGAATATAAAAAATGGTAAGAATACTTTATTGACAGATATTAATGCTACGGTTAACCCTGATTTAACTTGCATTCAGGTTGATGATGTAGATTATTCTAATAAAAACTGGAGCACTAAAAAAGATGCCACAGCTACTTTTTCGTTAGAAGCTTGTCCGATTGTTGTTCCTTACACTTTAATTCCTGACTCAAAATTTGAGGATAAATTAATCGATCTTCAAATTGATAAGGATGGCAAAAACGGAAAGGTTGCCACAATGAGCATTGCAACTTTGACAACTTTAGATGTATCAAAAAGTAATATTGCCGATTTAACCGGAATTCAGGATTTTAATTTGTTAACTACTTTAAACGCAAGCAACAATTTGCTAACGACAGTAAACATTGCAAAAAACACTTATTTGACAAACTTAAATGTTAGCAATAATAAACTGAACGCTTTAGATATTTCAAAAAATCTGTCTGTAAGCAATTTAAATTGCAGCAATAATGAGATTTTAATTTTAGATGTTTCAAAAAATACAAACCTTACAAATCTTAGTTCAAGCTTCAATAAATTGAAAGCTTTAGATGTTTCAAAAAATACGATTCTTAAAGAATTTGATTGTGCTGGTAACGATTTGTACAGCCTGAATTTGAAAAACGGAAATAATGCAAATATGCAAAATATGATTTTTGGAAACTTGACAAAAAATCCAAATTTACTTTGCATTCAGGTAGATGATGCCGATTTCTCAAAAGACAAATGGATTGCCAAAGATGCAACAGCAACGTATTCGACAACTGTATGCGAAACAAATTATCAATACACCTTGATTCCTGATCCAAATTTTGAAAAATTATTAATTGCCAGAAACATCGATAAAGATGGTGAAAACGGAAAAGTAAAAACAGAAAGCATTTCAAACATAACTTATCTGAATCTAAATGACACTACCTTGAAGGTAGCTGATTTAACAGGTATTCAAGATTTCACTGCATTAGAAACTTTATTCTGTTATTCTGCTGCGTTAACCACTTTGGATGTTTCTAAAAACGTAAATTTAATAACCCTTGATTGTTCAAATAATAAATTAACTTCATTAGATCTTTCAAAAAACAGCAAATTAAAGTCATTGAATTTTTCTAATAATGCTTTAACAACAATTGATCTTTCAGCTAATAGCAATATCACAAGTTTGTCTGTTTATAATAATCAGCTGTCAACATTAGATCTTTCAAAAAACACAGCTTTGCTGACAATGTCAGCTAATAATAATAAATTAACTGTTTTAGATTTAACTAAAAATGTCAATTTAACTAGTGTGACAGTTTCAAATAATCTTTTAACGTCTTTAGATGTTTCACAAAATACAAAGTTAGCTGCCTTAACAATTACCGAAAATCAACTGACAAGTATAGATCTTTCTAAAAATACTTTATTATCATCATTGTTTGCAAATACAAACAAATTAGAAAGCTTAGACGTTAGCAACAATACGTTACTTGGTACAGTAGAATTGCGATCTAACAAAATTGCAACGATTGATCTTTCTAAAAATACAGCTTTGAAATTTTTATTATTCTCAGATAATAAGTTGACGACACTAGATTTATCTCAAAATCCAGCAATAACAAACTTAAATCTGAACGGCAATCAGTTAACAAGTCTGAATTTAAAAAATGGAAAAAATACATTAATAAATTCTACTTACTTTGATGTCCGTGGTAACTCGAAATTATACTGTATTCTTGTTGATGATGTTGTATATTCTAATAGCAATTGGTTTGGAAAAGATGCAATTGCGAAGTACAATACAGAATGTACGGGCGAACTTACTTTGCCTACAAACAATTTTGCGATTGAAACCAAAGGGGAATCTTGCCTTGGTCAAAATAATGGTGAAATAAGCATTACTGCAAAACAAACATTTGCATATGTGGCAACTATAAACGGAAAAGCAACTGCGTTTACTAATAATGCCTTAAAAGTTGCTGCACTAACTCCAGGAAATTATACAATTACAGTTACAATTCCTGGCGAAATTTTCGAGCAAAGTTTTAATGTAACAATTCAAAAAGGAGCAACTATTACTGGAAAATCTAGTGTAAGTGCTAAAAAAGTGGATGTTGAAATTACAGAAGGAACTGCACCTTTCACCGTATTTATTGATGGTCAAGCACAATTTGAAACAAATGATTCTAATTTCTCTTTAGATCTAGAAAAAGGCGCTTTATTAGAAGTCATGACATCAAAAGCCTGCGAGGGAGTTTATTCTAAAAAAATCGCAACATTGGATCTTTTCGGAACATTAGCAGCATATCCAAATCCTACATCTGGAAGTTTTGAAATTGAAATCCCAACACAAGATAAAGAAGTAACAATCGAATTGTACAACTTCGGAGGTCAATTGGTTTCGGCTAAAAACTACAGTATTGAAAATGGAAAGGTACAGTTGAGTCTTGAAAATCAACCTTCAGGAATTTATGCGGCAAAAATCTATTTTGAAACTCCTGAATTCATTAAAATCATAAAAAAATAAAGATGAAGAATTTTATATATCTATCAATAATCAGCATAGTTTTTATTTCTTGCGGTGGTGGCTCTGATGATCCAGATCCCACTCCTCCGCCAACAGCAAACACAGCTCCAACCGTTCCAACATTAGTTGGTCCGGTTGATAATAAATTATGTTTAGACAATACTGTTTCTTTTCAATGGAACAAAGCTACAGATACAGAAAATGATGCCATTACCTATCAAATTCAGGTGGCAAAAGACAATTCGTTTGCTCAAATCGAGAAAACTTTTGATGGCGCAGATAACGCAGCATCTTTTGTATTGAGCAAAAACACTGCTTATTACTGGAGAATAAAAGCGACTGACGCTAAAGGATTGGCGAGTGCCTTCTCTGCTACTTTCAAATTTTATACTGCTGGAGATGCTGTTGTAAATCATTTGCCTTTTGCTCCAGAATTAGTACAGCCAATTATTAATGCAGCTTTAAGCACCACAACGGCAACGCTAAAATGGACTGCCTCTGACGTTGATACAGCAGACGCGCTGACTTATGATGTTTACTTTGGAACGGCAAATCCACCGACTGCTAAGGTAAGCGAAAACAAAGCAACCAATACGCTTGATGTTACCATAGAACCAGCAAAACAGTATTTCTGGAGAGTTGTTGTAAAAGACAATAAAGGAGGAGAAACTGTTGGCCAAGTTTGGAA
This sequence comes from Flavobacterium denitrificans DSM 15936, assembly GCF_000425445.1. Classification (GTDB taxonomy): domain Bacteria; phylum Bacteroidota; class Bacteroidia; order Flavobacteriales; family Flavobacteriaceae; genus Flavobacterium; species Flavobacterium denitrificans. The sequence goes on from NZ_AUDL01000004.1 coordinate 368,949, forward strand.
ATTCAAAACAAATTAAACCAAAATACAATAACCAACCTTAAAAATCCCATTTTCATTTATTTGAAAATGGGATTTTTTTATAATTCTGCCTCTTGTTACATTTTTATTTCTAACTTTAAGCTTACAAGCTGAAATCCAAAGAAATAAGACTTTTTATGAAGAAAATCATATTTTTATTTTTTCTTTTATTTTTCTTTAAAGCCAGTGCGCAAACCTCAGATACATTAGTATTGAAAAACAATGATATTCTTGTTGGTGAAATCAAAATAATGAACAAGGGCGTCATTCAAATTGAAACCGATTACAGCAAAGATGATTTTAAACTGGAGTGGAAACATGTAAAAAATATTGGCTCATCAAGAATCCATATTATAAGCCTGATCAATGGCGTTTTAATGAATGGGAAAATTTCTAGAATCAAAGCGCCTAATAAATGCGAAATTACAAATGTCGAAACGCAGACTAAATCTATAATCGACCTCTCTGACATTGTTTACATAAAACCTGTTGACGACAGTTTTTGGGACCGCCTCGATGCTAGCTTTGATGTGGGAATAAAATTGACCAAAGCACAAAACCTGCAACAATTAACAGCAAACGTAAACTTAGGCTACACGGCTAAAAGATGGTACGGCACGGCAATGTACAAACATCTGCAATCGATTCAAGATGACAGCGAGCCTATTCGCAGGATTGATTCTGAATTGAGCTACGTTCATTTGCTCCCAAAAGATTATTTCATACCATTATCAGTAAGTACTTTGTCAAATACAGAACAAGATATTGATTTGCGAGTCATTTCAAAAGCAGGTTATGGAAAATATCTAATGCATAGCAATAAAAGATATTGGGGAGTTGCATCTGGCTTGTCTTTTAACCACGAAAAATTCAAAGATACCAGCGAGCCTAACAAAAGTTTAGAGCTTTTTATTGGAACGGATTTCAATCTGTATGACATTGGCGATTTCAGCATTCAGACAAAAGCAACTGTTTTTCCGAGTATTACAGAAAGCAAAAGGGTTCGTACAGATTTTTCATTGGATACAAAATACGATTTGCCTTTAGACTTTTTTATTAAACTTTCCTTTGTTTACAATTACGACAACAAACCGACAGCCGGAGCATCAAAAGATGATTATGTTTTCCAAACAACGTTTGGATGGAAATTGGATTAATAAAAAAAAGAGCCGTCAAAAATGACAGCTCTTTCTTCAAATTGTAATTTAAAAAGTAAATTATGAATTACCGCATAATGCAGTATAATCGTCAAACATTTTGATATAAGTTTCTTTATTTTCAAAATCGTAAGCTCCTTTCTCGATGTTCTCGATCATTTTAGGACAATCAGAGAAATACTCTTTCAAGGCTTTTCTTCTTCCTAAGAAAATTGGAGGAGAGAAAAATTCGTCTTCAACTGATTTTTTCAAAGTATAAGCATCTTGTGGGAAGAATTCGTGGTACAAAGAAACTTTTCCGCCTTTTTTAACTTCTTCAAACATTGAATATCTTTTTGAACTTGTTGGTGGCGTGTCTCCAAAAGAAATTGCAGAAACTCCTCTACCTGTTTTACCTATGATGTAAATTCTTCCTTCTTCATCTTTAATATTAACGATTTTTTTCAAATTCGTTCTTTCTGGTTTTTTCTGTCCTTCAACATAAATGTAAACACTGCTTTTTTCAGAACCAATTCCATCCATCATCGATCTTAATCCAGATACAGTTTGCTCTGTTCTTAAATCTACCAACTCCGGATAATCGCTGATAACTCTAACTTTACCTTTCCAAACTTTAGAATCTGTATCTAAAACTTCTCCTGGAAATTCAGCATATCTAAATGCTGTTGCTGCTTTTTTGTATGAAGGCAAAACTGGCTCTTGAGGAATTGCCTCAATAGTAAATGCTTTTTCAGTAAGTTTTTTGTACTTATCAACATCTTCAATTAAGGTTGTCATGTAAGGAAAATCATTTCTTAAACCTAAAAAACTTTTTTCATTTTCTTTTACTCCAGGCAAATATTTAGCAGCTTCTTCTACATTTCCTAAAAGAATGTATGTTGCTGCTAAATTATAGTTGGCAGCAAATCTGATTTTTTTAGCCAAATCTTCATCGTCTTTATCTTGAAAATTAACCAGTTCTTTCCAATATGTTTGAGCTTCTCCAAATAAACCTCCCCAGTTTTCTCTATCTACATCAACTAAAGTTGGCATAACCGCAAGTGACTGATTAAATTCATCTAAATTGAATGTCGATTTTGATTTTTTCTTCTTTTCAAGCTCAGCATATTTCAATTTTGTAATCTTAGGTCCATACAAATAGAATCCTTCAAATTCTTCAAGCATGCTGTAGAAATTGTCAGTCAATATTTTATAAGTCAAATTATCGTACGTTTCAGATGGATTTATAACATACATACAAACTTTAGGAGTTGTATATCTTTTATAAATTACTTTACCATTCTTGTCGGTAATTTCAAGATTAGATTCTAAACCAATGTAATATGCAGGCGCTTTTTGATAGGTATTTTGCACATAATCTTCATCATTTACAAGTTCAAAACGAGTTAAATTATATTTTACTTTAAAGTCACCTTCTTTTTGTTTTTTCAAACCAGAAATTGAAAAAGCCTCATAATATTTTTCTGCTGAATAAGGAATTTTTCTGTTATTCATACTGCTTTCCAAACCAGGTGCAAGATCTAAAATCATCTCGTATGATTTGTATTTTCCGTATTCAAGATTTGTTGGAGGTACAGGTCCGCGTAAATTCAATTGATTCTGTAGTACTGTTTTACCAAACCAACCTGAGGTTTGACCAATGGCAACCTGATTGATTCCTGTAAGCATTAACAATAAAACAACTTGTGTGATTTTCTTCATGGTTTTTTATTTTAGGGCTGGGTTATGTGTAGTATTTAATTTTGATGTCTTAAAGCTTGCAATCAAATTATTTGCTCTTTCAATTAATGCTTTTCCGTCGCTCTTATCATAATCGTTAGCGATTAATTTTTCAGATTCAGCGATAGTTTTTTCAGGCTGATCCAACATAAGGTAAATTACTGCTAGATTATAATAAGCTGAATATCTCATTTTGCGCGAAGCCTTGTTGTCCTCAGCATATTTTGTTTTCAATGAATCAAAATACTCGATAAGAGGCTGCATATTAGATTTCAAGTCATCAATTGGCTCATCGGCTTTCATGGTTGCAAATAAAGACTTAACAGCCTGAATTGCTTCGATCTGAGTTTTTCCTTCGTCGCTTTTCGCATCCAAAATCCATAGAATTTCGTTATCGCTTTTAGGTTTAAAGCCATAAACTCTATCAATATTATTACCAAAAGTATTCAATGAATTATTGGCAAAATCTCTTAAAGTTTGTTCTTTAATAGCTGTTCTGTTTATGTTAAACTCTTTCATAGATGCTGATGGATCTAAAGTTTCTTTTGAAGTGTATTTTAATTCTCCATTGAAATTAACATTAAAGCCTTCATTTGATGCTGTAGAATCTTTTTTCACAACTGCGTTTTTCAAAAATCTATTGCTTGCCACTGCTGCTTGTTTTGCTTTATCTGCTTCGATTTGTTTATCCGAAACTGGTGCCGCAGTAACCGGACCTTTTACTTTGGCATAACCTCTTGTCGCATAAGTTGCTTCTACCCAATAAAAAACTTTTCGAGGCGATGTAACTTTACCATCTTTATCTCTTTTCTCATCTTCAACTCTTGATTTAGGTGAAACACCTCTCTCAACAAAATCTTCTAAGTTAAGTTCGATATCAACAGTACCATTTTCTTCAACTTTTTTCCAGCCTGTTATATAAACCTTTTCATTTGCAGTTTCTGGATTTACATAACTATACAATGCTGAGCCTAATTTTACTCTTGACGAAAAAGTTCTTTTTTCAAACGGAACATATTCCTTAGGAAGAATTTGATAATTCACGCCAAAATAAAAGCGATCAAGGTCTACTTTCTGAGCTTTGGAGCTAAAAACAGACATTAATAAAACAAAAACAATAAATTTTTTCATAGGTTAATTATTAATAAATTTTGATGCACAAACCTATTTATAATATTTCTAAAAAACAACTTTATATGACTATCAACTAAAGAAGATTGTGTTAAATTTCACACATTCTTATACTTTGGCACAGTGAACAATACAAGAATTTTCTTATTTGATTATTAACGATAAAAAACTTACTTTTAAATCAATTCGTTGCAGTTTTTTCCTAATCAATCTCATAAAGAAAACCTGTCTTTTTTCTAAAAAAAAAACAGGTTTACTAATTTATGTTTTTAGTTTTTTAAAAAATATCTTCGCAAGTGAATACATCCTTTAATCGAACACCTTTTTCAGTATGTTCAACTGTGATGATTTGATTGTGAGCATCATGCTCTAAGAATAAATAATAATTTTGATCGGCTGCAGCGTTTAGCAATTTTGCTTTTTCAGGCATGGTCAGCAAAGGTCTTGTATCGTAACCCATTACATAAGGAAGCGGAATATGTCCTGCGGTAGCCAATAAATCAGCACAAAATACTATCGTTTTATCTTTATACCTAATATATGGAATCATTTGTTTTTCGGTATGACCATCGACATAATAAATATCGAAACCTAATTCGCTAGAGAAGCCAAAATCCGTTTTTGGTCGATCAACAAAATTCAATTGACCGCTTTCTTGCATTGGTAAAATATTCTCTGAAAGAAAAGATGCTTTTTCACGAAGATTTGGCTTTATGGCCCATTCCCAATGATTTTCATTTGTCCAAAATTTTGCATTCTTAAAAGCCGGTTCGTATCCCGTTTTATCAGAATTCCATTGAACACTTCCACCACAATGGTCAAAATGCAGATGCGTCATAAAAACATCAGTAATATCGTCTCGATGGAAACCATATTTTGCCAACGATTTATCTATAGAATGCGAACCCCAAAGTGAATAATATCCAAAAAATTTCTCCGACTGCTTATCGCCCATTCCTGTATCAATCAAAATCAGGCGATTTCCATCTTCAACAAGCAAACAACGCGCCGCAATATCAATTAAATTATTGGCATCAGCTGGATTCGTTTTATTCCAGATTGTTTTAGGAACTACGCCAAACATAGCGCCTCCATCTAACTTAAAATTTCCAGATTCTATTGGATAAAGTTTCATAAAATTAATTTCTAGTATGCAAACAAAGCTAGGAAATCCAACTTCCTTAAACTAGAAATTCAACACAAAACTTAAAAAACTATTCTAGAGTAATCGAAGAACTGCCCATTATTTCCTGCTTGTCGAAAAAATTCACGAAATAAGTGCCTTTTTTAAATTTGCTTACGTCATTATTTAAAACACCATAAACATTTGCCATTTTACCTTGGTAATCAACACCAACCAAAAAACTGTAAACAAGCGCTTTGTCGTTGCCAAACTCTATTAGTTTGTTTTCTCCTAAAACAGTATTTTTTTGATCCAAAACCTGAATATAATAAACTCTCTTTCCAGTTTTTGCAATCGAACTTCCGTTTACAGAAAAACTAATTTTCAACTTTTCGGTATTTTTTGCTTTGGTAGTTTCCTGTTCTTTGCCAGAGCTTTTTTCATGAAGAGCGATCACTTTGAAATTACCTAAAGAAAGTTTCGAAGCATCTTTTAAAGTCGACTCCAATTTTTTTTGCTTTGAAATCAAGGTATCATTCTCTGCTTTTTGCTTGTACATAACCACATTTTGGCTTTCAATTTCGCTTAGCAAATTTTTGTTTTGAGACTTTAGTTTTTTGATCTCTTTTACTTTGGCATCTAATGAAATTTTTAAATCTGAAAGTTGTTTTCGATAAATCTTGATTTGTTCGATCGACGGATTTTTTGACGCTTTTATAATTTCCATCAAATTCTCAATATTCTTTTTTTCAAGTTCCAATTCTTGAGAAAGTGCGGTTTTTTCGAAAATGGCAACATCATAAGCCAGCTTCAAATTATTCAAAGAGTCCAATATATTTTTTTGATCAATAGACTCCCTTTCAGGGCCAATAAGCTCTAGTCGATTAGCAGAAGGCTCTTCTATGAGGCTGTTTGGTTCGTTGCTAAAAGTTAAATAAGTAGCTCCTATTCCAAATATAAAAATTATTCCAAAAAGTACCTTAATCCAGCCGTCTTTGTGATTTTTTTTCATAAATACTCATAATTTACTGCAAAAATACCAAAAATTACCAACTTTAAATAGGTATAAATACGGGAATTTAACGTTTTTTACATCCTCTTTAATAATTTAGCAACAAACAGCCCTTGAATTTGTAAGTTTCTTTTTATTTCCTAAAGAATATGGGCACTTTCCTATATTTTTAAACATGAAAATAACTTCTATCTATTTTAACATTTGTTATAATAATGTGAAGCGTTATGGAAAAAGGTTTTTAAGTCGTATCTTTGCAGACAATTTCATTTCAACATTGACAGACAGCACTTTAAAATGTAATAATTTAATTACTTTTTAATAAATATTAAAGGAATGTTGAAAAAGATAAATACCATAAAAACAATGATAAAAGTTTCTGATACAGCCAAAAAGAAAATCATCGACCTGATGACTGATGATGGTTTTGATGCCGCTCACGACTACGTACGTGTTGGAGTGAAAAGTGGCGGATGCTCTGGTTTGTCATACGATTTGAAATTTGACAAAACCAAAGGCGATGATGACAAGATATTCGTAGATAACGATATACAAATTGCAGTTGAAAAAAAATCATTCCTGTATTTAGCCGGAACAATTCTTGAATTTTCAGGCGGATTGAATGGAAAAGGTTTTGTTTTCAATAATCCAAACGCAAGCAGAACTTGCGGTTGCGGAGAATCATTTTCTCTATAGTCAAAAGCCGAAAGTCACAAAGCCTTCAAAGACTCTAAATTTACTTTCAGACTTTATGACTTTAAATTTTTTAAGACAACATTAAAATATAATGAGCAAATACACCGAAGACGATTTAAAAATCGAACTGGAAACTAAAGAATATGAGTACGGATTTTATACCAATATAGAATCTGAGACTTTCCCTATTGGCTTAAACGAAGACATCGTGAGAGCTATTTCGCTTAAAAAAGAAGAACCTGAATGGATGACCGAATGGCGCATCGAGGCTTTCCGTGCCTGGAAAGAAATGATCGAGCCAGAATGGGCAAATGTTCGTTATGAAAAACCAGACTTTCAGGCGATTTCTTATTATTCAGCTCCAAAACAAGTAGATCCTAACAAAACTTTGGACGATGTTGATCCGGAATTATTAGAGATGTACAAAAAATTGGGGATTTCTGTTGACGAACAAAAAATGATGAACAATGTCGCTATGGATATTGTTGTCGATTCTGTTTCTGTAGCAACAACTTTCAAGAAAACATTGGCGGAAAAAGGAATTATTTTCTGTCCAATTTCTGAAGCTATCAAAGAACATCCTGAATTAGTAAAAAAATATTTAGGAACTGTTGTACCTCAAAAAGACAACTTCTACGCAGCATTAAACTCAGCGGTTTTCTCTGACGGAAGTTTCTGTTATATTCCAAAAGGCGTTAAATGTCCGATGGAACTTTCAACGTATTTCAGAATCAATCAGGCAGGAACTGGACAATTCGAAAGAACTCTTGTTATTGCAGATGAAGGAAGTTACGTTTCTTACCTTGAAGGATGTACTGCTCCAAGCCGTGACGAAAATCAATTGCACGCTGCTGTGGTTGAATTAATCGCTTTGGATGATGCTGAAATTAAATATTCTACAGTTCAAAACTGGTTCCCTGGAAACAAAGAAGGAAAAGGTGGAGTTTACAACTTCGTAACCAAAAGAGGTTTATGTGAAACAAACGCTAAAATTTCTTGGACACAGGTTGAAACGGGTTCTGCTGTCACTTGGAAATATCCTTCTTGTGTTCTTAAAGGAGATAATTCAGTAGGAGAATTTTATTCAATTGCCGTTACCAATAATTTCCAACAAGCGGATACCGGAACTAAAATGATTCATTTAGGCAAAAACACTAAATCGACTATTATTTCTAAAGGTATTTCGGCTGGAAAATCACAAAACAGTTACCGTGGTTTAGTGCAGATTTCGCCAAGAGCGGAGAATGCAAGAAACTTTTCGCAATGTGATTCTCTTTTAATGGGGAACAATTGTGGTGCACATACTTTCCCTTATATCGAAAGTAAAAATCCATCGGCTAAAATTGAGCACGAAGCAACGACAAGTAAAATTGGAGAAGATCAGGTTTTTTATTGCAACCAAAGAGGTATCCCGACTGAAAAAGCGATTGCCTTAATTGTAAACGGTTTCAGTAAAGATGTATTGAACAAATTGCCAATGGAATTTGCGGTTGAAGCGCAAAAATTATTAGAGATTTCTTTAGAAGGTTCTGTAGGATAATAAAAAGCACAATTATGGATATCATCTTAAAAAATGTAAAGAAAAAAGATTTTCCGGTTTTAAAATCGCTGGCAAAATCTCTTGGTTTTGAAATTATTGAAGAAACAGAGAAACCATATAATCCAGAATTTGTAAAAGAAATTCTTAATGCTGAAAAAAGTATTGAAGAAGGAAAAGGAGTTAAAATAAAAGTTGAGGATTTGTGGAAATAATTTATTCTGAAAAGGCACAAAAAGATATTCTTTTTTGGAAGAAGTCCGGAAACAAATCAATAATGAAAAAGATCACAAGTTTAATTGAAGACATTTTACTTCATCCTTATGAAGGACTTGGAAAACCAGAACAATTAAAATATGAATTATCTGGAAGATGGTCAAGAAGAATTGATAAGGAGCATAGAATTATTTACAGAATAACAGAAGAAAGCAATATAGAAATACTAAATATTCTTTCATTGAAAGGACATTACGAATAGGTATTAATGGAAAATAAAAAAGTCATCATTTTAGGTTCATCCCGAAAAAATGGAAACACAACAAAAATTGTGGATGAAATTTCTAAGGAGCATCACATTGAAGTAGTGAATTTAAGTGATTACAATATTTCGTATTACGATTACGAAAGCAAAAATATAGACGATGATTTTCTTCCTTTAATAAGAAGAATACTGGAAGAGTACGACACCTTACTTTTTGCAACGCCGGTTTATTGGTACAATATGAGCGGTATTATGAAGGTCTTTTTCGACAGGATTTCAGATTTAATCCGAATTGAAAAAGAAACCGGAAGAAAGCTAAGAGGAAAGAAAATTGGAGTGATTACAAATTCACACGATAATGAAATCGAAGACAGTTTTTACATCCCGTTTCAAAAATCTGCCGATTATTTAGGCATGGAATATTTAGGACACGCGCATTTTAATGCCAACATCCTAAACCAAACAACAAAAATAGAATTGACATTTATATAAAATAAAAAACAATGTTATCAATAAAAAACCTTCACGCCGCGATTGGTGATAAAGAAATCCTGAAAGGAATTAATATAGAAGTTAAAGCTGGAGAAGTTCACGCTATCATGGGACCAAACGGTTCTGGAAAAAGTACACTTTCTGCTGTTATTGCGGGAAACGAAAACTACGAAGTTACAGACGGAGAAGTTATTCTTGACGGAGAAGATCTTGCTGATCTAGCTCCAGAAGAAAGAGCACATAAAGGTGTTTTCCTTTCTTTTCAATATCCGGTAGAAATTCCTGGAGTTAGCGTTACTAACTTCATGAAAACAGCTATCAACGAAACTCGTAAAGCAAACGGACAAGAAGAAATGCCGGCTAACGAAATGTTGAAAGTAATTCGTGAGAAATCTGAATTATTAGAAATCGACCGTAAATTTTTATCTCGTTCTTTAAATGAAGGTTTTTCCGGAGGAGAGAAAAAAAGAAACGAAATCTTTCAAATGGCAATGCTTGAGCCAAAATTAGCGATCCTTGACGAAACCGATTCTGGTCTTGATATCGACGCTTTAAGAATCGTTGCAAATGGTGTAAACAAATTAAAAAGCGACAAAAACGCAATCATTGTTATCACCCACTACCAACGTTTGCTAGATTATATCGTTCCTGATTTCGTTCACGTTCTTTACAACGGAAGAATCGTAAAATCTGGAGGAAAAGAATTGGCTTACGAATTAGAAGAAAAAGGATACGACTGGATTAAAGCAGAGAATTAGTCAGTCATAAAGTCGAAAGTCGAAAGTTATAAAGTCGGAAATACAGGATGAGTAAGTTCAAATCTTTTGAGGAAATAAATTCTTGGCAAAAATCTCGAATCTTCAATAAGAAAATATATTTGATTACTGAAAATTCTAATTTCAAAAAAGACTTTGATTTTGTTAGACAAATTAGACGTGCATCACTTTCTATATCATCTAATATAGCGGAAGGCTTTGAGAGAAATACAGACAAAGAGTTTATTTACTTTTTATATGTTGCCAAAGCTTCAGCAGGAGAAGTAAGATCTCAATTATATTTAGCTTTTGATTTAGAATATATTATAAAAGAAGAATTTGAAATGCTTTTAGAATCGATAACAGAAATATCGAAATTATTAAGCGGTTTCATTAAATATTTGAGCCCAAAGTCATAAAGTCGAAAGGAATAAAGCAATAAACTTTATTACTTTAAATTTTTAACCTTTTGGCAAAAACAGTCGACAATCCAAAGTCTTTCGACTTTCGACTTTCGACTTTAAGACTAAAAAGAACAATGGATTTAAAAGAAAAATTAGTATCGTCTTTTATGGCTTTTGAAGAGCGTGTCGATGTACATTCAGATTTACACGACATACGCACAAATGCTTTAAAAAACTTCGAAAATAAAGGTTTCCCAACCAAAAAAGAAGAAGCTTGGAAATATACATCGCTAAATGCCATCTTAAAAAATGACTTTACGGTTTTTCCAAAGCAAGAAAATGCAATCGAATTCAATCAGGTAAAAAAATACTTTTTACACGAAATTGATACTTACAAATTAGTATTTATCGATGGCGTTTTCAGTTCGCATTTGTCTTCTACAACGCATGACGGAATCGATGTTTGTTTGATGTCATCGGCATTGACCAAACCAAAATATAAAATGGTTATTGATACATACTTCAATCAAATTGCAAGCAAAGATGATAGTTTGACTTCATTGAATACTGCTTTTGCAATGGAAGGTGCTTTTATCAATATTCCAAAGAAAAAAGTAGCTGACAAACCAATTGAGATTATGTATTTCTCAACTGGAAATGAAGCAGCTTTAATGGTTCAGCCAAGAAATTTGGTTATTGTGGGCGAAAATTCACATGTTCAGATTATTGAGCGTCATCAAAGTTTGAATGAAAATCCAGTTTTAACAAACTCTGTTACTGAGATTTTTACTCAAAAACGCGCGATTGTCGATTATTACAAAATTCAAAACGACAATAGCGAAGCGAATTTAATTGACAACACTTACGTTTCTCAACAGCAGGAAAGTCACGCTTCTGTTCACACTTTCTCATTTGGAGGAAACTTGACACGTAACAACTTAAACTTTTACCATTTCGGAGAAAGATTAACAAGTACGCTAAACGGAATTTCGATCTTAAATGATAAACAGCACGTTGATCATTATACTTTGGTAAACCACGCAACGCCAAATTGCGAAAGTTTCCAGGATTATAAAGGAATTTTTTCTGATCGTTCAACAGGAGTTTTCAACGGAAAAGTTTTGGTAGAAAAAGAAGCTCAAAAAACAAATGCTTTCCAAAAAAGCAACAATATTTTATTGAGTGACAAAGCTACAATCAATGCAAAACCACAATTAGAGATTTTTGCCGATGACGTAAAATGTTCTCACGGATGCACTGTTGGTCAGCTTGACGAAACAGCAATGTTCTACATGCAATCTCGTGGAATCCCGAAAAAAGAAGCTAAAGCTTTATTGATGTACGCATTCTCAAATGCCGTTATCGAAAGCATCAAAATACCAGAACTAAAACAAAGAATTACTAAAATCATTGCCATGAAATTGGGCGTGAATTTAGGATTTGATTTGTAAAAAATTCTAAATTATAACAATAAAAAAACCGATAAGCTTTTAAAGTTTATCGGTTTTTTTGTTTGCTACTCCTGCAAGGTTTCCAAAACCTTGTAGGTATTATTTACGTTTCTATACCTACAAGGTTTTGGAAACCTTGCAGGAAGGGAACAATTTTTATTTCTTCACACTTTCAATAATCCCTTTCAAAAACCCATTAAAATCAAATCCAGGTTCTTCTTCCTTTACTCCCATTCTCACAATTACCATATCCAAAGACGGAATAATCGCCACCATTTGACCTTGATAACCACTGCAATAAAACATATCACGCGGAACATCCGGGAATTTCCCTCCGGAATTTAACCAAAATTGCGCTCCATATTTCCCTTCAGAAGTATTGGTTGGTGTTGATGTGTATTTTACCCAGCTTTCATCCAATATTTGTTCCCCATTCCAGTTTCCTTTTCTTAAATATAATAACCCAAATTTTGACCAATCTCTTGGCGTTGCCCATCCGTAAGACGAGCCTACGAAAGTTCCGCTCATATCTTGCTCAACAATCATCGAGTTCATTCCGATTTTGTCGATTACAGCGCTGTACCAAAAGTCAAGATATTCTTGTTGTGTTTTAAATTGGCTTCTTAAAATTCGGGATAATAAATTGGTTGTTCCTGACGAATAATACCAATGTGTGTTTGGTTTATATTTCGCCGGTTTATCCATTTGCACTTTTCCCATATCTTCAGATTGAAAAAGCATTTGTGTGGCATCACAAATCGTACTGTAATTTTCTTCCCATTCTAAACCAGAATTCATGTGAAGCAAATCGTTAACCGTAATATTTTTACGTTCATCATTTTGCCATTCTTTAATTGGAGCTGGTTTGTAAATATCAATTTTTCCTTGTTTAGCTAAAACGCCAAAAGCCGAACTTGTGATACTTTTAGTCATCGACCAACCCAGAATTTTACTGTTTTTATTAAATCCCGTATCGTATTTTTCTCCGATTAATTTGTCTTTATATAAAACAACAACGGCGCGCGTGCGTTTTGCTTTTCCGCCATCTTTATCAAATGAATCATCAATTGCTTTTTTCAATTTTGCATAATCCACATTCGCGAAAGCGGTATCTTTTGGTTCGTTATTTCCGTACGGAAAAGGAAGATTGTTCTCTAATTTTGTTCTTTTCGGAAGCAAATACGGTTTTGAAATATCATAATCATCATTAATTAATAAAGCACCCAAACCATCTCTGTAAATCGCTTTTCTTTCTTTCAAACCATAAACCGCCGATGTAGCAAATTTTCCGGCATCGTTAATTGTATTTGTTGCGAGATCTAATAAATGAATATCATTATCGGTTTTCTGAATTAAATCTAAAGAGCGATGATCCATAAAATGTCCCGAGGCAACACTCTTGGCAGAAAAACCAGAAATCAAATCAAGTTTCGGATAAGTTGTAAATCCGAAATACAAAAAGGCAAGAACAAGGGCAAGCGCCAGTACTTTGAGAAATTTTTTCATAGCAATGTCAGATATTTTTATCGCAATATAAATAATTTATGGTCACGATATTGTAACTCAAATCACAAATACAATTTGGATAATGCAGAAAACCGATTAGTTTTTTAAAGAATCAGCAATTACGCCATCTCGCAATTACGCCATAAAAGGAAATTATAGAATTCCTGTATAAACAAATTTAGTTTTAGTACTTTTGTAAATAGATTTTTTCTAAATAAGACATGCTAGATATTCAAAAAATAAGAGCTGATTTTCCGATACTTTCACAAACTGTAAACGGAAAACCTTTAGTATATTTCGACAACGGAGCCACTTCGCAAAAACCACAAATTGTGATTGATGCTGAAGTAAAATATTATCAGGAAATCAACGCCAATATTCACCGTGGCGTTCACACTTTAAGCCAATTAGCTACTGACGCTTACGAAATTTCTCGTGGCAAAGTCAAAGAACATATTAATGCAAAACATGCTCACGAAGTGCTTTTTACTTCGGGAACGACGCACGGAATCAATTTGGTGACAAACGGTTTTGCTTCAATTTTAAAACCGGGCGACGAAGTAATTGTTTCTTCATTGGAACATCACAGTAATATTGTGCCTTGGCAAATGTTATGCGAAAAAACCGGAGCTACTTTAAAAGTGATTCCGATGAACGAAAATGGCGAATTGATTTTGGAAGAATTTGATAAACTTCTTTCAGAAAAAACAAAAGTCGTTACGGTAAATCATATTTCAAACGCACTCGGAATCATTAATCCGATTAAATATATTATTGACAAAGCACATGCTGTTGGTTCTGCAGTTTTGATTGACGGCGCGCAGGCTGTTCCGCATTTAAAACCAAATGTCCAGGAATTAGATTGTGATTTTTATGCTTTTTCAGGACATAAAATGTGCGGTCCAACTGGAACAGGAATTCTTTACGGAAAAGAAGAATGGCTGAACAAACTTCCTCCTTATCAGGGTGGTGGCGAGATGATCAAAGAAGTGACTTTCGAAAAAACAACTTACGCTGATCTTCCGCATAAATTTGAAGCTGGAACTCCAAATATCGCTGGCGGAATTGTTTTAGGAACTGCAATTGATTATCTAAACAATATTGGTTTCGAAAATATTCAAGAATACGAACACGAACTTTTAGAATACGCGACAAAACGTTTACTAGAAATTGAAGGTTTGAGAATCTACGGAACCGGAAAAAATAAAGCATCGGTAGTTTCATTTAATATTGATGGAATTCACCCTTATGATATTGGTTCGATTATCGATAAATTAGGAATTGCGGTTAGAACCGGACATCATTGTGCACAGCCCATTATGAATTTCTTCTGTATTCCGGGAACGATTCGTGCTTCGTTTTCTTTCTATAATACTAAAGAAGAAATCGATCAAATGGTTGAAGCGGTTAAGAAAGCGCAAACAATGCTAAGCTAAAAAAATATGAGACTATTATCTTTATTGCTCTTAACGATTTTTATTGGAACAAGCTGTTCCAGTCAAAAAAATGCAGATATGACTTCAACACAAATTGAATATTCAGCTGTTTCAAGAGGTCTTTTTAAAAAGATAATTGTTCAAAATAAAACAGTGACAGTTACCAACGGTAGAAACGCACAACCTGTAGAAAAGAAAATCGACGATGCAAAATGGAAACAAATTGTAGCTGAATTTTCGAAAATAAATTTAGAAAATATTCCAAACTTGAAAGCTCCGACAGAAAAACGTTTTTATGACGGCGCCGCAATTGGAAATTTAAAAATAACTCAAAATCAAAAAACCTACGAAACCAAAGGTTTTGACAATGGTTTTCCGCCAAAGGAAATAGAAAAACTGGTAAATTTGCTGGTTGATTTTGCTAAAGAATAATTATGACAATAAAAGAAATTCAAAACGAAATAATAGACGAATTTTCAATGTTCGACGACTGGATGCAACGTTATGAGTACATCATCGAACTAGGAAAAAGTCTTCCGTTAATTAAAGAAGAATACAAAACCGACGAGAATTTAATCAAAGGTTGCCAATCGAAAGTTTGGTTGCAAGGCGAACAAAACGACGATAAAATTGTTTTCACAGCAGATAGCGACGCGATTTTGACCAAAGGAATAATCGCGATTTTAATTCGCGCTTTCTCCAACCAAAAAGCATCTGATATCATAAATGCAGATACTGATTTTATTGACGAAATTGGTTTGAAAGAACATTTATCAGCAACACGAGCCAATGGTTTGGTTTCGATGATAAAAAACATCAAAATGTACGCTTTGGCTTTTGATGCTAAAAACAAAAATTAAAAAATTTAAACCATTAAGGCATTAAGGTTCATAAAGCTTTAAGCTTAATTTTCTTGGCAATTAGAAGAGAATTAAGTGTACTGCAAAACTTAATTTTCTTAATATCTTAATGGTAAAAACAAAAAATAAAAATGGAACAAGAAATAGACACAAACGAATTAGGAGAATCAATCGTAAGAGTTTTAAAAGGAATTTACGATCCTGAGATTCCTGTAGATATTTATGAATTAGGATTAATTTACGACGTAATGGTAAACACAGATTACGAAGTGAAAATCCTAATGACATTAACATCTCCAAACTGCCCGGTGGCGGAAAGTTTACCAAGAGAAGTGGAAGAAAAAGTAAAAACAATCGAAAACATTAAAGATGTTGACGTAGAAATTACTTTTGATCCGCCTTGGAGCAAAGATTTAATGAGCGAAGAAGCGAAGTTAGAATTAGGAATGCTTTAATTTAGTCGTAAAGTCAAAAGTCGAAAGTCTAAAAGTTAAGAGCTTTATGACTTTTGACATTCGACTTTAAGAATTAAAATAATTAGTCATAAAGTTGAAAGTCATAAAGTCGAAAGTAAAAAGACTTTATGACTTTCGACCTTCGACTTTAAGACTTAAAGAATGGAAGAAATCATCAATAAAGTTGCCAATAGTGCTTTAGAAGTTTTTGATCTTGAGGATTATTATCCAAAAGGAATCCGTACCCAGATTGACATTTCGCAATGGCTTTTGGAAGGATTTTTATTGAAAGAAAAAGACTTTAGAGAACATCTTAAAAATCACGATTGGTCGCAATATCAAGATCAATATGTGGCGGTACATTGCAGTACAGACGCCATTATTCCGGCTTGGGCCTTGATTTTAGTAAGTGTTCATTTAGCGCCCTTTGCTAAAAAAGTAGTTAACGGAACGATAGAGGATTTAGACGCTAGTTTATACGAAGAAATCTTAAAAAACATAGATTATTCGGCTTACAAAAGTAAGCCCGTTATTGTAAAAGGCTGTTCAAGAAAACCTGTTCCCATGCGTGCTTATATTTTAGCCACAACTTATTTACAGCCATTTGCAAGAAGCATCATGTATGGCGAAGCATGCTCTGCAGTGCCTTTATACAAAGAATCCAAGAAATAAGCTTCAATAACGATCGGCTACACCTTCACATCTCATTGGTTTTTAGTATATTTGACTATGCACTTAAACTAAACACCATGAGAAAGATCCTATTATTACTCTTCGTTTTAGCGAATCTTACTTTTGTACAAGCCCAAAATACAGAAAAAGAACTAGCGCAAAATACCGAAAAAGCCGTCAAAAAAATCAATGATACAATTGAAGAAGAAGGCTGGAAAGCAAAAGGAACTGTGTCACTTTTGTTAAATCAGTCAAGCTTCAATAACTGGATCGCCGGAGGTGAAGACAGCTTCTCAGGAACACTCGGAATCAATTATGATTTCAACTACAAAAAAGACGACATTACTTGGGACAATAAAGTTCTCGCTTATTACGGTTTACTGCAAACCAAAAATGCCGATTTCGAAAAGAAAACCGATGACCGTTTTGAATTCAATTCAGTTGTCGGTAAAAGAGCATTTGGAGAATGGTACTACTCTTATTTCCTGAACTTCAGAACACAATTTACAACCGGATACATTTACGGACAAGACGCAAACGGAAAAGAAATCAGGACTGAAAATACTAAATTCATGTCTCCGGGTTACTTAACAACAGGTCCAGGTATTTACTGGTCAAAAGATGAAAATCTCAAAATAAATTTTGCGCCACTAACCTCAAAATTCACATTTGTAGACAAAGCCTACACGACCGCTATCGATCCGGCAACAGGCCTGCCTTATCCTGACGGATATTATTTTGGTGTCGATGCCGGCAAAAGCATGCGATACGAACTCGGATTCTATGCTTCGGTCTATTACAAACTGGCCATTATGACCAATGTAACTGCTGAAAATACGTTGAATTTATATTCCAATTATTTAGAAGATCCACAAAATGTAGACATCAATTATTCGTTAAACATTGTCATGAAAGTGAATAAATTTCTGTCTGCAAATTTTTCATTCCAAACGATTTATGACGACAATGCATTCCAAGGATTTCAAACCAGAGAGGTTTTCGGTATGGGAATTAACTTCGGATTCTAATGATCAGAAGCCACACAAAAGGCATTTCAACAAACATGGTTTCCCGCTCTCGGCTATATCTCGCTGTTGCCCTCTCGGGCAAGCAAGGATAACGCCTCCATCGGGGCTAGATTCAAACAATTGGCTTTTTTTAAACAGTTGGAAAAAACGCCATAGATTAATGGATTATTAAGATTATAAAAAATGCTTTTAAATCCCTTAATCTGTGGCAAATAAAAAACGGCTTTTGAAATAATTCAAAAACCGTTTCTTTTATAATGATTGAGGTTTTATTTTTACCACTTTACCATCTTTCATAACAACTAAGTCACTGTTGTTTTTCTTTTTGAACTCAATTAATTTTTCATAAACAAGATCCATTGAATCTAAAATTTTAGTTTGAGTAGCTGATCTTTTATATGTTTTCATTGTAAAACTTTTTAAGTCTATCGTATTTAATTTCGTTGATTATATCAATCTCAGTATCCAACATTTTTTGTGCAATTAATTCAGGTTTCCCAAATGAATTATCAAAAATCATGGCCTCGTCAACTATCGGCAAATATATATTAAATAAATTTACTATTCCATTTACATATCGACGTTTAATTACATCATTTTCAATGTTATGACCACCTTCCTTCACTCTTGTTTTTACTCTTTCCATTGCTAGGTCAACATCTTGCAACCAAAAAAACAAAAGCACTACTTTATACTTTTTCTCTTGAGCAATTTTCACTTTAGATTTATAACTTTTAGTTGCAAGAGTCGTTTCAAAAGCAAAAACTTCATTATTAATCAAAAGTTCATTTATTCTGTGAAGCATAATTCTACCCGCTTCAAAAGCAACTTTTTCCGGCTGAAATGGAGAGAGTCCTTTAGCAATTTCATCAGCATTGACAAATTCTTTACAATCTAATATTTCGGGTAATATTGTAAAGGATGCTGTTGTTTTGCCGGCTCAATTACAACCTGCAATTATATATAAATTCTTACTCATTCTAACAAAGATATAAAATAAAACAGCCAAATTTAAAAAAACGGCTTTTGAAATAATTCAAAAACCGTTTCTATTTTATTCCTCTTCTTTTTCAATTGCATCCTTATAATCTGGATACAAAAACTTATTATATGGAAATCTCGTGATATGAATCTGGCGAACCGCTTCGTAAACCATTTCTCTAAATTCCTCAAAATTTTGTTTTTGTGTCGCCGAAATAAATAATGTTTTATCCTGACCAACATTACTCATCCATGTCTGTTTCCATTCGTCCAGTGTCCAGTGTTTTCTGGTTCTTTCGGTGATCAAATCATCTTCGTCAATAGTCAAATGTTTGTAGGCATCGATTTTATTGAAAACCATAATAACCGGTTTTTCATGCGCTTTAATATCCTGCAGAATCTGATTTACAGATTCAATATGATCTTCAAAATCCGGATGCGAAATATCTACCACATGTAGTAATAAATCAGCTTCACGAACCTCATCCAATGTGCTTTTAAAAGAATCTACTAATTGCGTTGGCAATTTTCTAATAAATCCAACAGTATCCGACAACAAAAATGGGAGATTTTTTATGACCACTTTTCGAACTGTTGTATCTAAAGTCGCAAACAATTTATTCTCAACAAAAACTTCACTTTTACCAACTGCATTCATCAAAGTCGATTTCCCTACGTTTGTGTAACCAACCAATGCCACACGAACCATTGCTCCGCGATTGCTTCGCTGAATACTCATTTGTTTGTCGATCGTTTTGATTTTATCTTTCAATAACGAAATTCGGTCACGAACAATACGTCTGTCCGTTTCAATCTCCGTTTCTCCAGGACCACGCATACCAATACCCCCTTTTTGACGTTCAAGGTGTGTCCATAAACCGGAAAGTCTTGGTAATAAATAGATACATTGTGCAAGTTCAACCTGTGTTCTTGCATAAGACGTTTCGGCTCTTTGCGCAAAAATATCTAAGATCAAGTTGGTTCTGTCTAAGATTTTTGCATCAATAATTCTTGAGATATTTTTTTGCTGTGAAGGCGTTAATTCATCATCAAAAATAACTGTCGATATTCCGTTCTCTTTTACAAAAAGATTGATTTCGTCTATTTTTCCTGTACCAACAAAAGTCTTCGGATTCGGGCGTTCCATTTTTTGCGAAAAGCGTTTAATAACTTCACCGCCAGCAGTAAAAGTCAAAAACTCTAATTCGTCTAAATATTCGTTAAGTTTTTCTTCACTTTGGTTTTGAGTTACGATACCAACAATGGCCGTTTTCTCAAAATTTATAACTTCTTTCTCTAACATATCTTAAAATAAGCTACAAATTTAATCATTTGTATACTACTTACAATTATAGAATTTCAATTTTAAATTCAATTCAAAAAATAAACCATTTATAAATCAAGCAATAAAACTTGATTTATAAATGGTTTCAAAATTTTTGTCAAAAACAGTTTATTCGTAAATAAATGTTTTTTCAGTTTTTACAATCCCGTTTTCTTCAATCTGAGAACATGAAATTGGAAAATTCAATTTGTTGTATTTATACTTTCTGCTTACTGCTACTAAAGCTGTAGAAGACGGACTAAAATTCATTTCATTATTATATGAAATCGACTCAAACGGAAATTCCTCTTCATGATACGAAATCATCGGAACAATTACTTTATAATTATCTCCAAAAAGGCTTTGAACAATTAGCTGATCCACCGATTTTTTATCATCATAAGTAAATGATTTAGAGATTTTATCGCCAACCAAACCTTTGTGTTTTGAAACATTATCATTTACATAAACATACTCGATTTTGCCAATAATCTGTTTATTTCTGTCGCGAGAAGTACGTCTCACAATGATTCCGTTCTCCACAATATATTCAATATCATCAACAAGATTCTGGTGATTGGTACTCTTTTTAGTCGTTACTTTTACTCTTGCTCCTTCATAAAAAAAAGTGACTACTTTTGTAATATAGTCAGATCCTTCTTGATATTTTTTTACAAACTTAATGATGTTGTTATCTGCATCATACGTATAATTCACGGCTTCTTTCCAATCACTTCCAACTTTGTCTTTTACAGTTTTATCCAACAAACCTTTTGTGTTATAAAAAAAATGCTGCACAACATCTGAAGTTGTAATGGTTTCAATTTTTCCGTCTTTAAAAACAATTGTTTTGTTTACAATTTCACCATCTTTTGAATTTTGGTAATTTGTTTTTACAATGTTGATTTGCTTTAATTTAACCGGAGCGTCTTGACTGTGCATCAAGAAAGGGAATACCATCAATAAGATGGCGATAAAGTAGGTTTTCATTTTGTTCTTAGTTTCAATTTGGGATGACCAAAATACAAAATTCTGACAAATTCCAATAATTTAAATCTCAAAAAACAAATTACTTTTTAATTTTCCCTCTCCAAAATCAAAAAAATAATCGCCTATTTTTCACCAAAAATCTTCACATCATCAACCATAAATGCGCCATTTAGCGTTTTATCTTTTCCAGAGCCAACATATCGAAATGCAATATTGATATTTCCTGTGTAAGCTGATAAATCTATTCCACCCGAACTTATAAATTGTCGGGTTGGCGTGGCGAGCGACGGGACCTTTGCTTCTAATTTTGCCCATTTTGCTTTAGCTATGTTTGAACCGTCAAAGTTTGTTGACACATAAACCTCTAAAGTATTCAAAGCAGAATCTAGTTTTAAATCATGCTGTGCACTTCTAAAAGATAATACCGCATTTTTATAACCTGTTAAATTAATTTTTGGCGAAATCAGCCAAGCAATATTCTCAGCAGCGGTTGTACTTGTGGTATTAAACTCAGCATATCCATTTCCTGAATACACCATACTTTTCCAAAGTTTTGTAGCTTTTTCAACGATATTACTCCATCCCGGAAGTGCAAAATTCACATTGTTTTTGACGGACTGAAAGTCTTCGGCAAAAAATGGAGTGTTCCTTTTTCCTTTCATTTCAATATCACTTTCAAACCGGACCATAAACTGATAATCCGATCCAAACTTGGTTAAAATTCCACGAACTTTTCCACTTCCTTCAGGCACAAAGTGATCAGCAAATTTGGCATAACTACTAGTTCTAAAAATAATCTGATTTCCTGTATTGTCTCTTAAATTCCAATTCGTCGAACCGCCAACATTATTACTTTCTTCAAAATAATGACGCCCCAATGCTTCTTCAGTAAATTCAACATTATTGAGCTCAATCAAAGTATTTAATTTTGAGTCATTTAATGCTTTTTCGATAGAAAGCGATTCGACCAATTGATTTTCATCTATAATTGTGCAAGACGCATTCAAAACACTTTTTATTTCATTTTGCGAAATTCTTCCAACTGTAGGATCACCTGCATTGCTTACATATAAATCTCCAATTCTTAATCCGCCGTAATACAAATCGGTAAATTGGTTTTTAAGCTTTATGTAAACTTTGTTTCCTAGCCTATAATCTATGTAAGTATTTGAAGCATCAATAGGAACACTAAATCCTATTGCTGAATTTTCCTCAGAAGCTTTTGTCTGAAATGAGATGGTTTTAAAAAAATTTCCGCCTTCATCACTCGAGACAACATAAGCTTCAACAATATCATCATAAGTATATTGTTTTGCCGTTGTGCTTGAAAGCTCATAGACTTTTTCTACAGTTTTATTTGCTGTAAAATCTGGCTGTGTGCAAACTAATTTTGGAGTTTCAATTTCCGAACTACAACTACAGAAAACGAACGATAAAATAACAAACAAAAGCAATTTTTTCATGAGAAATAAATTTTCAGATTATAAACCTAGGGTAAGATTTAGAAAATAAGTTCGGCCGGAACCGTAATAATATTTTGGCCCAAACGATGGCGTTCCACTCGAAATATCTTGATTCAATGCTCTGAAATTAGCATTCCGCGCTTGTTCAAAACCGCCAGTTTTATATACTAAATTCAATGCATTATTAACGCTCGCAAAAAGTGCGATATATTTTTTGTGAACACGCCAAGATTTTCCTCCGTTGAGATTAAGCAAGGTTACAGGATTAAACTTTTCCTGTTTCAACAATTCATTTCCTCGTTCAGAAGTGGCTTCGGGAAACGGAAATCCATTTACTGGATTAATATAAAATTGGGATGTTCTCGAAATTGGGGAAACATCAATATAATTATCTGTCAAATAATTTATATTCGCGCTCAACCACCAAAACTTGGGATCACGATATTCTAAACCTAATGAATACGCTTGTTGTGGCGTACCTGCTTGTTTATAATTTTTAAGATAAGCACGTCCAAAATCAAAAATGGTCTGAGGATCATCTCTAGATGCGTTTGCATCATTTGTAATCGAAACATTTGGATTGCTGCTGTAGATAAAATTGCCGTAAGCCGCAGAAAAAGTTGTTTTGAAAGTTGGCGAAATTTGATATTCAAAACTCAACTCTGTTCCTGTATTTTTCTTGTCCAACTTTGTTAAAGTCTGACTAACAAAAGCATCTGTTGGATCATAGCCGATACCTTTATCAAATATTCCTTCGGCGTAAAAGAAAGAAGTTTTAGAAGTGTTTTTTATCAAAGTGTAATAAGCTGTAAAACGCAATTTGAGTTTTGGTGAACGATAAACATAATTCGCTTCGGCACTGCTTACATTTTCACTTTCAATTTCGTTCACTATGCTATTATTTAATCGTGAATTTGAAAATGTATTTCGCAAAGAAGGCGCTCTGGTAATATGTTCAGCATTAACAAAAAACCATTGTCTGCCCGAAATTTTATAAGTGAATCCACCTTTAAAACCAAAATCCTCAAAAGTTACTTTGTTGCTTTTTCCTAGAGAATTCTTCGCATAAATTCCGTTTTGATATAATCCTTCACGCTGATAATTAGAAATCGAATATGACTGCCCGAGAAAAAATTCGGTTTTATTATAAGCAAATTTAAACTGTGAAAAAACATCAATTGTATTGGCTAAAAAATTATAATTATAACCGTAAATATCGCCTTCTTTTACTTGTCGATCTGGATGAAGTAAATCAGATTGTGCCAAATTTCCTTTGTAAAACGGATCAATATCTTCAAAATATTCTCCGCCAAGAAGATCTAGTAAATACTGAAAATTGTGTGATTTCAAATTCCGATAAACGATTCCTCCATCAAAAGAAAGATTTGAGTTTATCTGAGAATTTAAAGTTGAATTGAATGCAAAAGTTTTGTCGTCAGTTCTGTCTTCATAAAGAACATAATGACTTTGTGCTGGTTCATAACCATTTTGACCCGGTTTTTGATTTGCCAAATACATGGCGTTCCAATCAATTTGAGGATCTGCTAAAAATGCCACTTTACTTTTTTCGGCATTTTCATAATCTGGCATAAAATCTCCTAAAAATTCGCCGTGGTCTTTGGCGTAAAGAGAACTGAAATAACTTGGCATTTTTCGGTAATAAACGGGATCCGGACTGTTGGCATTTTGATAATCAATATTGCTATTTCCAACTTTTCCAAACTGATACATTATTCCTGAATTCAGATTGTTTTTTTCATCAATCCTAAAATAATGATTCAGCATCAAGAGTGGCTCTTCAATATTTTTTACCCTTGCATTTCGTTTTTTACCATTTTGAAATCCCCAATACGAATTGTATTTTTCACCCATTAAACCGATTGATTCATCCGTATTTGGCGAATTTTTTCCACGGGAATTTGGCGTGTAAAACCCAGTAAAATTAAGTGATTGTCTACTGTTTAATTTCTTCTCAACACTTATAAAAAAGGAATCTGCATTAAAATTCGTTCCTTCAAAATAACCAACTTCCGCATATCTTTTTCCTGCAGAAACGGCATACGCCCAACCCGAAGCGTTCATTCCCGAAGCATAAGTTCCTATGGCACGCCAAGTGTAGGCTGAATTGCTTCCTGAAAAGGTAAGTTGGGCTCCTTTTCTGTATAAAGAAGCTCGCGTAGCAATTTGCTGTGTTCCTAAAACTCCTCCAAAAGTATAATTTGAAACAGCTGCGCCTACTGAAAATTCCTGATTTCTGAGTATATTATTTAAACCTCCCCAGTTATTCCATTGTGGCCGTCCGTCATAGATTTTATTCATCGTCATGCCGTTGAGCATCATAGTTCCGTTTTCACTGTCCAAACCACGAACTTTAAATCGGGCTTGACCCCAATTAAAAGCAGAAGCTTGCATAAAAGCATCTTTCGAAGACTGTAAAAGTCCTGAAGTCATTTCAGACGAACTGCTATCATCAGACAAATCGGTATCTAAAAGCGTGATTAATGCGGCCGGGGTTTCATCGGAATATAAATCTTCTAATTGCAGTGTTCCGAGATAAACGATCTGTCCAAAATTAGATCGAATTTTAAGAAGCAAATCTTTGAAACCTTGACTATGAATCAACAGCAATTGTTCTCCGTTTACAGCAGAATGCAGTTCAAATTGACCCGTTTTTGAAGTAAGTTTTGTTATGGAAGTATTTTGAATTGTAACCACAACATTCTCGAGAGGATTTTGCGTTTTAGCATCAATTACAATCCCTCTAAAAATTGTTTCTTGTGCAAAGGCAAAATTAAAAGAGCATAGAAGTAAAAACCCGAAGTATTTTTTTATCATTAAATTCCAATTTATTTCTGAAAATTGTTTTAGGATTTTCATCCTATTCAAAAGATAAAATTGGTTTTTGGAAAAGTAAATGGATTTAATTTCTTAAATCATGAAATTCAAATGTAAAGAAAATATTTAAAAATATAAATATTTTCTTACTAATGTTTTGATTGAAATTTGAAATTAATTCAATAGATTTGTCTATTTTTTGGTTTTTTTGGCCCTATTTTTAAGCCGTAGTTCTAATTTTAGAAACCATAAAAGCAATCAGAACTCCAAAGATTCCGATAAAAGCAAAAGAGAATTGAAGTCCAAAATTCTCAGCAATATGACCAATAACAGGAGGTCCCATTAAAAATCCTAAGAAACTTACACTTGAAACTATAGTTAAAGCTTCACCTGGTGGAACTGTCGGGTTTTTTCCCGCCATACTGTAAACTGTAGGAACTATAGTCGCCACGCCCAAACCAACTGCCATAAAAGCAATGGTACACGGAATTAAATAAGGAAGAAAAACAGCCGTAAATAATCCGGCAGAAATCATAACACCGCTTATCTGCATGACACGCTCGCGCCCAAATTTATTGATTAATCCATCACCTAAAAATCTTCCGCTCGCCATCATAATCATGAATGAAGTATATCCCAAAATTACCAACGGCCCGGGAGCTTTTACAATATCTTTAAAATAAACGCCGCTCCAGTCAAACATTACGCCTTCGCTAGCCATGCTGCAAAATCCGATGACGCCGAGCCAAATTAAAGCGCTGTCTGGTTTTGTAAATAATTTTTTCTTCTCGCCTTTATTCTTGATTTTCTTTTCTTTGGCTTTGACTAAAAATTTAAAATTAAATACAATCATTAAAAGCACTATACCAGCTACAATCATAAAGTGATGCAATGGCGATAAATTTAAAGCTAACATTCCGAGGCCAACCAAAGCACCGGTAAAACCAGCAAAACTCCACATTCCGTGAAACGAAGACATGATTGTTTTTCTAAAAAGTACTTCGGTATAAACACCTTGTGTATTTACAGCAATATTGGCTAAGTTTCCAAATAATCCAAATAAAAACAAACCCAATGACAATTGAAGCGCTGTTGTTGCCAGACCTAAATTGACCAGACACAAAACATACATAATTAGAGAGAAAACTAAAACGCGATGGCTTCCAAATTTGGTTACCATTTTTCCAGAAAAAGGCATAATGACCAATTGTCCCATTGGCAAGGCAAAAAGTATCGATCCCAAGTCGCCTTCGGTTAAGTGCAGTGCGGTTTTAATATCTGGAATTCGACTTGCCCAAGTTGCAAAACTTAATCCCATTCCGAAATAAAACATTCCAACGGCAAAACGAATTCGGTTCAAATAAGAAGCTTTTGCTTCTCTGAAAACTTTCTTGATTTTTCCTTTTGTCTGAAATAGTTCTAGTGGATTGAAATTTATCAAAATCGATGCATTTTGGGATTATACTATAAAAGTACAAAAAAGCTGTCTATTTCTTTCAAGGTTCAAATTGTTCCTTTATTTACAACGTTATTGTTTATAAATTGCTGTGTTTTTGGCCCACGGATTAGACTGATTAAACAGATTTACGCCGATGTTTTTTTAATTCTCCGCATAAAAAAAGACGCACAGCAGTGCGTCTCTACGATTATTCTTTATCCATTTTACCAAAGATTAAAAAAACAAAACCAGCGAAAACCAGTTTCAATCCGTGCAATCCGTGAGCCAATAATTATTACAAATTAATTACTGTGCGCTGCGCATTACTTGCGATTGCAGCTTCAATAATTTGCATCACTTTTACTCCGTCTTGGCCTGTAACTGGTTCTGTCGTATCGTTTATAATTGAATTGTAAACGCCGTCAAAAAAGGAGAAATAATTGCCTTGCAATGTCGGTACTTTTTCGCGAATTACTTTTCCGTCAATTTCAGTATGAAGAAGGCCTTGAAGTTCTTCCGGTTCTGTTCCCCACGATTCTAAGTTTGGTTTTTTCCCGATTTTCAATTCGTCTTCTTGAACATCGCCTCTCGGTTTTAAGAAAGAACCTTTTCTGCCGTGAATCGTAAACGCTGGATTGGCTTCTCTAACAAAAAATCCAGCTTTTAAACGTACTCTAAAAACTTCATAAATTAGCAATAAGTCAATATAATCGTCAACTAACGAATTTTCTCGCGTGTAGCGAATATCAGCAAAAACTGATTTTGGCGAACCAAATAAACAAATTGCCTGATCAATTAAATGCGGACCCAAATCTTTCAAAATTCCAGCGCCGTCATTTGCAGTTTCTTTATGCGCTTTCGGACTTAAAACAGGATTGTAGCGGTCAAAATGAAATTCTGCTTCAATCAATTCGCCTAAAACACCATCGTGAATTATTTTCTGAATCGTTTTAAAATCGCTGTCCCATCTTCTGTTTTGAAAAACGGCTAATTTCAATCCTTTTTCTTTTGCAATTAGTGTCAACTCTTCCGCTTCTGCCACAGTTGTTGTGAAAGCTTTTTCTACAACAGCATGTTTTCCTGCCAAAAGTACTTTTTTAGCATATTCATAATGTGTTCCAACTGGCGTGTTTACGATTACCAAATCGACATCATCTGCCAATAAATCATCAATTGAAGAATAACTTTTAACGTATGGATAATCTTCCTGAATTAATTTTTTAGATCTTTCCCAAGATCCTAATAATTCAAAACCGGGATGAATATCTAAAAACGGAGCGTGAAAAACTTTTCCTGACATTCCGTATGATAATAGTGCTGTTTTTAATTTTTGCATGTTGTTATGTTTATTTTTCTGCCACAGATTACACTGATTAATAGGATTTCTTTTTTCTATTTTTTGCCACGAATTACACAAATTTACACAAATCGTTGTGCTCAAAAATTTAAATAAATTCGTGAAAATTTGTGTAATTCGTGGCAAACAAAAAATCCGTTTAATCTGTAAAATCTGTAGCTAATAAAATTTATAGTTTAGCTCTTTCGTATTGTTTTGGCCAATGAATATCGTCGTTTAAATCTTTGGCAAAATCTAAAGGCAAATTCGGATTTCTTAATGATTCTCTAGCGAACAAAATTAAGTCGGCTTGACCTTTTTCTAAAATTTCTTCTGCTTGTTTTGCATCCGTAATTAAACCTACAGCTCCAGTCAAAATAGTAGCTTCTTTTTTTACTTTTTCTGCAAAAGGAACTTGATAACCGGGGCCAATTTCAATTTTTTGATGCGAAACCAATCCGCCAGACGAAACATCGATTAAATCTACTCCTTTTTCTTTTACTATTTTAGCAAGCTGTACCGATTCTTCAGGATTCCATCCGCTTTCTGCCCAATCTGTTGCCGAAATTCTAACAATTAAAGGCAAATCTGAAGGCCATTCGGTTTGAACAGCTTCTACAATTTCTAATGTAAAACGGATTCTATTTTCGAAACTTCCTCCATATTCATCGGTTCTCACATTGGTTAAAGGTGATAAGAATTGATGCAACAAATAACCGTGCGCGGCATGAATTTCTAAAACCTGATATCCTGCTTCAACAGCTCTTTTTGTTGCCGATTTAAAATCAGAAATTACTTTTTGAATTCCGTTTTTATCTAAAGCTTCAGGAAGAAACGGTTCGTCATCGTGATACGGAATCGCACTTGCAGAAACGGTCTGCCATCCGCCTTGAGCGAAATCTAATTTTTTATTGCCAAGCCAAGGAGAAGAAACACTCGCTTTTCGTCCCGCATGCGCCAATTGAATTCCGGGAATGGAATTTTGCGAAACAATAAATTCGTTGATTTCTTTGAGTTTTGCGATATGTTCATCTTTCCAAATTCCGAGATCATCTGGAGAAATTCTTGCTTCAGGAGAAACTGCAGTGGCTTCCTGAATAATCAATCCTGCTCCACCGCTTGCACGGCTTCCTAAATGAACGAGATGCCAGTTGTTTGCAAATCCGTCCTCGGCTGAATATTGACACATTGGCGAAATGACAATTCTGTTTTTTAAAATGGTGTTTTTTATTGTTAAAGGAGAAAATAATTGTGAAGCCATATTTGTAACTTTTAATGGTTTTAGACTACCTATTGAAGACAGCAGCCTTATAAAAAGTAAAGTTACGGCATCCTTATAAAAGGAGAAATCTAAATGTTTATTAATTAACAAACATTTAGATTAATCTTATTTTCTGCTTCCTTTATTTGAAGTTCTTTTATATTTTCAAATATCTAAATAATTTTCTAAAATTCTATTTTTTTAGAGATAGAATAATTCCCATATGAATTTGAAAATCTTCTGAAAGCGAAGGCGCTTCAGGAATAAATCCATCTGTTTTATACGACATTCCGAAATTAAAATAAGCAGATGGTTTTGTAGAATTACTTCTTTTTGAAAATCTAATTGCAAATTCAGATTTCAGGCCAATTCCAAATTCATTTTCTTTTGCCCTAAATGCTAAATCTTTAGGTTGTTCCCAAAAATCCAAAGTGGAATTCAATATAAATTTTTCATCATGAAAAGTATAATTATGCAAAGCAATACCTCCTGCAAAAAATGCGTAGCTTTTATTAAAATATTGGCGAAAATAGGGATTCAATTTGTATCTATCCTTTATTTGTAAGTACGCATTTTGCTCTGTAAAATATCCAAATGGGGCTAAAGAATAATTAACTGAAAAATTCCCAACTACATCTTTTGACAATTTATAATTTCCCAACTTCCAAACATTTGGATTCAAAAAATTGATTAATGAATAATACCCTATTCTCTTTGCATATGATTTTTCTTCATCGGTTAAGTCCTTTCTTTCTGTATAACGATAAAACTCCATTGAAGGCCTATGCAAATGACGAATCATTCCATATATATCATTTCCAACAACATCTCTATCAAGTTCTTTACTGTCTTCTTCCTTAATTCTTGTTGTTGAATTATAAAGGGTAGTAAAATAATATAATTGAGTTCCTAATTTTCTCATCAAATAATCGGGATAAAGAACCTTATAACTCTCTTCATTAAAATTAAAATACATATCAGATTTCCTGGAGTATGCGTAATCTGACTCTAATCCTGCTGTATGAAGTCTTATGTAGTTTGGCAAATTATTATCTCGTAAATTAATCAAAGTTTCATTGCTCACACCTGTTACTTTGGCAACAAAATTTTTATCTAAAAAAGGTTTATTCACACTTCCAATTCCAAGTTCAGAGAGTACTGACTGATGACCCGCTTCATGAGTAATTGCCTGTCCAATTAAGGATGTAAATATCAACAAACTAGTTGAATATATTTTTTCTTCTTTTTTAGTAATTGAGGAGCTATTAATTTCTTGACCGATATATCGAATCGAATTCAACATTAAATCGTTACTTTGGGACATTGTAAAAAGATAATCCTTTCCATCGTAGAGGTTATAATTATAGTATTTGGATTGAGCGTTATTTACAATTGTTACTAAAAAAAACACAACACTAAGAGTATATTTCATAATATTCTAACGAAAAAATTAAAACTATTCACCATTTAAATTAAAAAACTGTTTTGCATAAACATTATTTCTAAAATCTTATTTAAATGTTGAATAGTTTTTTCTAAAATTTGAATACCTAAAAATTAGATCGTATATAATACTGTTTTTAGAAATTCATAAAATTAATCTAACATATCCAAAAGGATTCTTGTTCCCAAAGCCACTAAAAAGAATAATCCCCACATGAAACCTCCTGAGACTTCTTTTTGTTGTTCTTTTGACATTTCTACAACACCAATTTTATCCAAGTCTATCATAGCACTTTTTTTAAGTTGTAAGTAAATAAGCAATTGCTCCAACAAGAATTCCCGCAAGAAGTTCTAACAAAAATCCTCCTTCAATTTCTTCCATTTCATGAGCTTTTAACTCAACTAAATTCAATTCTTCTAAATTCATAACTTTAAAATTTAAATGGTTAATTAATTTCTAATAAAATCATTTTCTTGAGAACGCTTTCATTAGAGCAAACTTATCATAGTTCCGTCTAATAAAATTGGACGGAAGTTAAACGCATTTATTTTTCTTCATTAATAATTTTTAAAGTAAATTCTGTTTGTTCCAAAGATTATGATATTCTGATTTTTGTTCCAATAAATCTGAATGATTTCCAGATTCGACAATATTTCCCTCTTTCATTACCAGGATTGTATCAGCATTTGCAATTGTACTTAAACGATGCGCAATAACTATAATCGTTTTTCCCTGTGATTTAAAATTATCTATTACTTCTTTTACAATTTTTTCTGAGTGGGTATCCAATGATGAAGTCGCTTCGTCCATCAATAAAATTTCAGGATCTTTATATAAAGCTCTTGCAATAGCAATTCGTTGTTTTTGTCCTCCAGAAAGCATTGTTCCGTTTTCTCCAATTTGCGTTTCAAAACCATTTGGCAGTTTTTCTGCAAACTCTGTAATGCCTAACTGTTTTGACAAATCCAAAATTCTTTGAATATTTGGAAACGAATCTCCTAAAGCAATATTTTCGATAATGTTTCCTGAAAATAAATTAAGCTGTTGTGGAATAACTCCAACTATTTGACGTAAACTTTTGTAATGAATGAATTTCGTATCATATTCACCAATTAAAATTTTCCCTTCTTTTATTGGATACAAATTTTGAAGTAAAGAAATTAAAGTCGTTTTCCCACTTCCGCTTTCTCCAACTATAGCAGTCATTTTATTTCTTTTGAATACTGCATTAAAGTTTTTAAAAACTTCTAATCTAGAACCGTAACGAAAAGAAACATTCTCGAATTTTATATCTCCTACATTTTCTTTTTGCAATTCTACTTTATTTTCTGTTTCCTCTCTTTCCAAGTCCATTATTTCAAATAGCCTGTCAGCAGCAATTAATGCATTTTGTGCTGTTTTATTCATATTTATCAACGACGCAACTGGCGAAGTAAAATACCCTATTAATGCATAAAATGAAAATAATTCTCCAGGAGTAATAGCTCTATCGATTACATAACCTGAACCAATCCACATTAAAACAACTGTAAAAACTGAAGCTAGAAACTGTGTTGAAGTTGTGGCAAAAATGCCATTTAAACCTGATTTATAAGTTGTAAATAAAAGTTTTACAAATTTATTTTCTGTTTTTAAATTTGAGAATTCTTCAATTCCAAACTCCTTGACAGTTCTCACATGCGTAATACTTTCTACTAATTGAGTTTGCAGTTCGGCAGCATTCTCCATGATATTCCGCTCAACCTTTTTGTTAAATTTATTGAGAAGAAAATAAATAGAGGCGTAAAAAGGAATAACTAAAATAATAACCAAAGCCAGTTTCCAATAATAAGTAAACATTAAAACAAATGAAAAAACGACAATAAAAACATTAACAATCATTTCGATTGCCACTTCATTTATAAAAGAACGAATTTTTACAGCATCATTAATTCGAGATGTAATCTCGCCTATTTGCATTGTATCAAAAAAACGCTGAGGCAGATGAAGCAGATGTTTATAGTAACCCAAGATTAATCTGGCATCGATTAACTGTCCTGTTTTCATTACAAAAATGCTTTTTTTTGAACCAAGATAGGCTTGGAGCAAAATAACTGCAATCATAGAAACACTCAATAAATTGAGCAGATTTCTATTTCCATCAACCAAAACGTAATCAGTTATTTTTTGGATATAAATTGACATGGCCAGTCCCAAAACTGTAAATAATATTGCCCCAACTAAAGCCTGAACTAAAATAGTTTTGTGTGGCTGAATTAAATTCCAAAATCTTTTTATGGGCGACGTTTTCTCATTTAGAGTTTTAAAATCATCATTTGGAGCAAAAAGAATCAATACGCCCGACCATACCTTTTGAAATTCTTCAAAAGTATAAGTTTGCATTTTTCCAAAACCAGGATCCATAACCGTGATTTTAGATTTTTCAACTTTGTAGATTACTACATAATGATGAAGTTGCTCTTTGGTAACGATATGAGCAATAGCAGGAAGCGGAATTTTATCTAAAGAATCTAATCCTCCTTTTACACCTTTTGCTGTAAAACCCATTTTCTCAGCTGCTTCAATAATCCCTAGCACATTTGTACCACGTTTATCTGTATTAGCGTATTGGCGTATTCTCGCTATAGGAAGATTAACTTTAAAATGATTTCCGATAGAAGCCAGACAAGCAGCGCCACAATCTTTAATATCATGTTGTTTTATTTTTATTGATGCCATTTATTTTTATCTGCTATTTTGTTTTGGGTTTAACCAATCATCCATTTTGTCGAATAACAAATCGAATAAACTTCTGCGGGTAATAATATATCTTGTAGTTAAAGTCATTCCTTTTGAAACATCGGTTTTGTAACCTGATTTTAAATGCAATGTTTTAGAATCCAAAGAACAGCGCACTTTAAAAAAAGCCTGATCGCCCTGCATCGTAATATTGCGGTCAATATCAATTACTTTTCCTTCTAAAAAACCCCATTGATTGTAATTAAAAGCATCTAGCTGAAATTTTACTTTTTGATTCTTCTTTATCAAACCAATATCATTTGGAGAAACATTACTTTCAACAATAAGATGATCAGCTGAAGAAATAGTTGCTATTGATTGTGACGCATTTACAAAAGAGCCTTCTTGAATTCCTGAATAATTCTCTATTGTGCCTGAAATAGGCGCTATAACAACATAATTATTAGATTCAACCTTTATTTTGGCAACTGTTCCATTCAAGTTTTTCAAACGCTCTTCTAAATCTCTTTTCTGGTTTTCCCAAGTTGATTTTTGCTGGCTTATAAAACTTTGCAACGCTTGTTTAGTTAAACGTAGTTCGTATTCCAGTTTTTCAAAATCTGCTTTTGCAATAATATCTTTATCATAAAGAATTTTATTGCGATCGTAATTTATTTGTGCTTGCGAAATTTTACTTTGCAGTTCGTTTTTTCCAGATTGAAATTTGAATAAATCTTCACGTGCTGTAGAAGTGAGCAAATGTGTAGTTTGATTTTGTAACAGATTTGAAATATCTTTTAACAATGAAGAAGCAGAACTTGATAATATATCCTGAGTTCTTTTATCACTTTCAAGATTTTCTTTGGAGATTTTTAAAAGTGTGTCGCCCTTTTTTACAAAAGTATTATTCTTTATAGCTATCCAATTCACTCTTCCGCTCACAATTGTTGCAACAGGAACATTATCTGTTTTACTACGAATTATGCCACGGCTTTGACTACTAATATCGATTTTAATAATTGGTAGTAATCCTAAAAAAATAAGGATTGCTAAAAGAATAATAAAGTAAATTGAAAAGCTCTTCGTTTTGTTTTTTGCAATAAGATTTTCAAGGTTGCTTATAGGGTCTGAACTGAAATTCATTGTTTTTTTGAATTACTGCACGTTATTTGAGAAAAGTTTCTCTTCAATTTCGCCATATTGAAATTTTTCAAATTCGGTTACTTTAGCATTTTGTATCAAAAAAATACGATCGCAATCTTTGTATAGGACTTCTAGAATATGAGAAGATATAAAGATGATGCTAGTTTTTGATAATTGTCTGATATAGTTCATCAATACATAATTAGATTCCAGATCTAATCCGTTAAAGGGTTCGTCAAAAATATAGATGGTATATGTTTTCTGAAAAATAGCATTCATGTAAGCTTTCTTTTTCATTCCAGTAGAAAACTCCTTTATAAATTTATTTTGAGGAACATCAAATATTTGAAAAACGTTATTTTGAATGTGTAATAATTCTTGGTAAAAAACGACAAATTCTTTGGCTGTTAATTCATCGTAAATCACTGGCTCAGTAGGGCACCATGCAATTTTGCCATGAAGAGAAGATTCTGTCTTGTGAATAATAGAACCTTTAAAAGAAGTTAAACCCATTATGCAACGAAATAACGTTGTCTTACCAGCACCATTTTTTCCTATAACGCCATAAATTCCATTTTGAGGTATCGAAATCGAAATGTCTTCCAAAGCCGTTTTGTCTTTGTAAGATTTGTTTATTATGTTAATTTGAAACATACTGAATGACTTTAATAGTTTTGACAGATTTTAAATACAGAAATGGAATAGCAATAAGAGATATACCTAATGGAAGCATACTCACAAAAATCGCAAGCATAAGTTGATGTAATAATTGATTCTTAAAAAATGAATATTTGAATACGATATTAAGTAATGGAATCAAAAAAATTATAGGAGAAAAACATAACAGTTCCCATTTCTTAAATAAGCATAAAGCAATAATTAACGGTATTGCTACTAATAGAGAATTTTTAATTGATGTTTTAAATTGTTGGTTTAAATAATCCTTTCCGATATAATAACTCATCGTTATATTCTCGAAAGCTTCCCTTTGAAAAGAAGGTATAATTCCAAAAATCGAAGCTGCGAAAAGAGATGCTATAATAAGATTTTCATTATTATATAAATCTCCAACAATAACCAAAAAAATAGTTATTGGAAGAAAGAAAATTAATTTGTTTCTCCTCCAGCAAATGTGCCAAAATGGATCAAACAAGCTAAACGGATATTTAATTACTTTACCATAAAACTGAGGGACAATATAGATATAAACTGTTATTAAAACAAGATATATTAAAGCAAGTAAATATTCTCTATTTATAATAAACAAAACCAAATAAAGTAGGCCGTAAACAAAGTATTCCCAAAATAATATTAATCTCCATTTTCTATTTAGCTTTAACAATTCAATATCTTTCCTTGTAATATGATAGAAAAAAATGTCTAAAGAAAATAGAAGAGCATAGTTTCGTAAAACTTGAAATTTTTCATTTAAACAAAAAAGATACAATAAACAACCACAAAGAAAAATGACAATTGCCCATTCGTCTTTAGGTGGTAAAAATTTTCGAAGACGAATTAGAACTAATTTTTGAATTACTTGTATCATATTTTATTAAAAATAGAGCGAATTATTGTTTATTAATTCGCTCTAAAATTTATATTAATTAATATGCAGCCTGTGTGCCCCAGCATAAGAAAACAGCAATTATTAAAGGAATAATTCCTCCTTCAATTTCCTGTATTTCCTGAGTATTTAGCTCGACTAAGCCAAAATCTTCGAAATTCACTAATTCTAATTCCATAATTCTAAAATTTAAAATGTTAATAAATAAGTTTTAACAAAATCATTTTTCTCGAGAAGTATTTTGTTATAGCAAACTTATCAGAGTTCCGTCTAATAAAATTGGACGGAAATTAGAGCCTCCAAAAATTTCTTTAGATTCATCATCTTTAATTGTTTTAAGCGAAAAATTCAATACTAATTCAAATGGAGTTTCGTAGTAAAAGGTTTCACGTTTTTTACAATATTTAATAGGAGCATTCAATTCTTTTATTGCCTCTAACTCATTATAAAGCTGGCTTCTGCTTAAATGAAGTTTTCGAGCAAAAGCAATTGGTGCACCCGTTTTTTCTCCACAAATTAATTTGTGAATCCTTTTAATTCTTTCAATTTGTTTAATAAAGTTCATGACATGAAGTTTAAAAATTAATAAATCATTTAAATAATTCGATGGTTTTGATTTTTTTTTTAATAATTAATAATTGTCATGTTTTTTGTGGAATCGTGAAATTAAAATGGAAGGCTTTAAAAACAGGAGAAAATAGGTTTTTAAAATATCAGAATAAGACATTTGTAACGTTACAAACTAATAAGTTACTAATAAAGCAAGCACGAGATACATGGCACTTTTACTTTAAAAAAAACTAAGCTTAATTATTAACAAACATTTAAAACCTTAAGTATTATATTGCGGGCTTAAATTAAATTTTAAAACGTTACTTTTGTGCGTTAAATACGAACTAAAATTATAAAATGGATATAGTTATCAAACTCTCTCAATTTCTATTGAGTTTATCTTTACTTATTATTCTTCACGAATTAGGGCATTTTATCCCTGCAAAATTGTTTAAAACAAGAGTCGAAAAATTTTACTTATTTTTTGATGTTAAATATTCTCTATTAAAAAAGAAAATCGGTGAAACAGAATACGGAATTGGATGGCTTCCGTTGGGAGGTTATGTGAAGATTTCTGGAATGATCGACGAAAGTATGGACAAAGAACAAATGGCTTTACCACCTCAGCCGTGGGAATTTCGTTCTAAACCAGCTTGGCAACGTTTAATTATTATGCTTGGCGGTGTTACGGTAAACTTTATCTTGGCTTTTATTATATATATAGGAATGGCTTTTGTATATGGCGATAATTACATAGCAAATGCTGATTTGAAAGATGGTGTTTGGGTAACTAATCCTGCGATTGAAAAAGCAGGTGTTCAAACTGGAGATAAAATTATTGCCGTTAATGGTAAAAAAATGGATCGATATGACGATATCTCCAAAAATTTGTATATGGCAAATGAAGTTAC
Source organism: Flavobacterium denitrificans DSM 15936 (assembly GCF_000425445.1). Taxonomy (GTDB): domain Bacteria; phylum Bacteroidota; class Bacteroidia; order Flavobacteriales; family Flavobacteriaceae; genus Flavobacterium; species Flavobacterium denitrificans. The sequence goes on from NZ_AUDL01000004.1 coordinate 406,842, forward strand.
CATTGAAAGAAACAACGAAGAAAAAACAATTAAGTTTCCTATCAATATCATTAATAAAATCAGCAACTCTGGAGTAAAACATTCTTTAGTTGAAATGAGAATTCCATTTATTGTTGCAGGATTCGAAAAAGATTCTCCAAACAATAAAGATTTAAAAACAGCTGATATTATTACGCATTTTGATGGCGCTCCTTTAAATTATGCCGATGAAGCTGTTGCAAGATTTAAAAATCATGAAGGAAAAATAGTTCCAATTACAATTAAAAGAGGTGATAAAATCATTCAGACTACTTTAAAATTTAATAATAAGTCCAAATCTGGAGTGGCTTATGCAACTAGAATACCTTATTCTAATATTGAAAAATTGAATATATATAAAGTAAACCGTCAAAAATTTGGTTTCTTTGAATCAATCCCAATTGGAATCAATATGGGTGTAAATGGACTTATCGATTACGGAACTCAGTTGAAAAAAATATTCAATCCTAAAACGGAAGCTTATAAAGAGGTGGGTGGTTTTGCGGCTATTTTTAATGTTTTTCCAGATTCTTGGAGCTGGGAAGCTTTCTGGTCGATCACTGCTTTATTGTCAATTATGCTTGGTGTAATGAATTTATTGCCAATTCCGGCTCTTGATGGTGGTCATGTGATGTTTTTATTATACGAAATTATCAGTGGCAAAAAACCAAGCGATAAATTCCTTGAAAACGCCCAAATGGTTGGCTTCGTACTACTTATAGCGTTACTTTTGTTTGCAAACGGAAACGATATTTACAAGGCAATTATGAAGTAGAAAAAAAAATGAATAAAAAGAGTTAAAATATTTTTGAGAAACTAAAAATTCGATTATATTTGCACTCGCTAAAAAGAGCAACACTTTCCTCCTTAGCTCAGTTGGTTAGAGCATCTGACTGTTAATCAGAGGGTCCTTGGTTCGAGCCCAAGAGGGGGAGCAACTTTTTTTAGCAAACATATTTACCTTTAAGGTGATTCCTCCTTAGCTCAGTTGGTTAGAGCATCTGACTGTTAATCAGAGGGTCCTTGGTTCGAGCCCAAGAGGGGGAGCTTATTAAATACCACTTACAAATTGTAAGTGGTATTTTTTTTTAGATATCATGACTAATCATATCGTATATATTCTGCACTCTAAAAAACTAAATCGATATTATATCGGCTATACCTCTAATTTTGATTTAAGATTGGAATTTCATAAAAATGCCCTTTCCAATAAGTTTACTGCCAATGCAAATGATTGGACTTTATTTTTCAGCTTAATATGCACAAACAAACCCCAAGCACTTTCCATAGAAAAACACATTAAAAGCATGAAGAGTAAAATATATATTGAGAATCTAGCTCGATATCCTGAATTATCCGAAAAACTTCTTACGAAATATAAAGCTGACTGTTAATCAGAGCCCCGATAGCTATCGGGGTTGGTTCTCCCGATAGCTATCGGGACAAGAGGGGGAGCTTAAAAAAAAGACGATCAAATTGATCGTCTTTTTTTTGCTTATAATGTAAAGTTATTTCTTCATGCATCTCTTTCTATTGCTTAGCTACTTTATTGTTTAAGTTTTTACTTTCAAACAAAACCATCATCTCGTTTGCTTTTTCAGGCTGATTGATTGCTTTTAACGATTCAGCATAACGATAATAATAGATTGGGTCTAAATTTTTGGTTACTTCAATCAATTCAGCATAATATTTCGCCGCTGATTCCATGTCATCTTCAAAATAGGATTTGTCGGCTACTTTTTTGAGCATATCGCTGTTTTTATAGCCTTTATCTACCACTTTTGTATATGTTTTTGAAATATCAATATCAATATATTTTGGCGCTTCAGACGGGCGTGCTACAGCTACTTTCACCGGCTCTACCTTTTCATCAGGAATATCAATGACTACTTTTGCCATTAGAGGTACTTCAGTTTGTTTCAATTTCGGTTTTCTGTAAATTGGAGTTACAGTTCTAGTATTATTGGGACCAAGATCATATGTGTTAACCATGTCTAGTTTTGAAACTTCATATTTTGTAACTCTTCTCCCAAAAGTCATATTGATTGTTTCTTCAACGTAGTAAGCTTCTATAACAAGATCATTATCTGATTTCTTGTCTGATTGTAAATGTGTACTTCCAGCCGATGCAATAACAGGGGCTTTTGAAACTGTTTTCTGAGCAAAACAGCTAAAGGGAACAACACACACAATTGCCACAAAAATTTCTGCATAATTTTTCATGATAATTTTGATTAAGTTGCTGCAAAATGTAAAATCTCATATAAAGGTAGTTATAGTTCCTTTTTTTTTATTTATTTAACCCACAAACGACCTTAAAAGACGTTTAAGTACTGCTTTTTAACATTTTAAACTTCAATAACCACACAAAAAAAGCGCCGCAATTACTTGCAGCGCTTTTTATATTTTTAAAATCAGAATAAAATTAAACTCCTAATTTCTTAGCAATCTCAGCAGGAATTCCGCCTTTATTTACTAGTAATGCAGTAGTTTTATATTTCACGAAATTTTTGGTCACAAACAAGAAACCTTTGTAGTCGTTTGTTTCTCCCCAAGAATTTTTTACGATATAATATTCTTTTCCAGTTTGATCTTTTGCCAAACCAATAATATGCATTCCGTGGTCGTCTGTTGTTGTGTAATTGTCAAACGCCGCTTGACGCATTTCTGGTGTAATTTCTGGCTCAGCTTTTGGTCCGTTGAACATATCAGCTTTTTCTTCAGCTGTCATGTCATCGTATTTTTTTGTTGGAACATACGCTACACCATTTTTCCAACTAAAGCTTTTCTCGCTTACATCTGTTGCCCAAGCTACGGTATATCCTTTTTTCAAAGCATTGTCAATAACATCTGTCATGTCATTAACTTTTACATTGTAAACTTGATCTAGTGACCAGTTATCAGGTACCATCATAGTTGTTTTTTGGTAATAAGGAGATGTTGTAAATGAAGACATTTCAATATACTCGTCTGGATTAATTCCAACCATTTCTTTAGCAAATGATTGTGGCGTGTAGTTTTTTCCTTTGTAAGTGAAATTATCCGGCACTTTTCCTAGATAAGAATCAATAACTGCTGCGTATGCTTTTTGCCAGTTTGGAGTCAATTCTCCATTTGGGTTTTTAACAACTGCTGCAAGAACTCCTTCGATAAGAGCAGCCATTTCAGCAAATTTATTTTTATCTGTTCCATAGTTTAAACCTGTGTAGACTTCTCTTGGAACAGTTCCATATTTTTTATACATATTGATTACATCATGCAAAGCTCCTCCATCGCCTAAAGTAATCGCACCATGCATGCGAACGTAATTTATTCCTTTTTCAACATAAACATTTCTTGCAGAATAAATTTGAGACAATTCTACCGGCTGCTTTCCTAAACGAATCATCTCTGATTCCAAGAATGAGTTTGTCGAATAACTCCAACAAGTTCCCGAAGATCCTTGAGCTTTTACAGATGTTGTTCCTAAGTTAACTACTTCAGTGAATTTAAAGTTCTCTTTACTTTTATCACTTGCATTCAACTTTAATGAGTTTACCAAAACGTCTTGTGCAAAACAGCCACCCATACTCACTAAAAAAGCAGATGCTGCAAAAACTGATTTCATTGTATTTTTATACATAATCAAAAGATTTAAATAGATACTTATTAGTAGCCTAATTTTATTTTTGTTACAAAACAATTAAATATCAAGTAAAAAAACTATTGTTTTTGCGTTAATTTTTATACAATGTTTTTATTATTCATTAAAACCCTACAAATAATGCAACAATGAATTCTATGGAAATTATCGATATTTAAATTTTTATAATCAAATAAGTCGTATTTTAGTTCTCATAAACGCCACTTTACGAAATGTACGAACTCGAAAAAGAAACTTATTTAGGTACTACTAAAAACATCTTCAATACCCAACAGGGAATTGCAGTTGTTGAAACTGAATATCAAAAAAAGGTTTTTGAAGGCTGGCATTCACACAATAATGCACATATTACTCTTTTCTTGAAAGGTGGTACTACTGAAAAAAGAAAAAATTCCAGCCAAACATTAGGCCCTGGTTCTTTATTGTTTTATCATAGTGATGAATTGCATTTGAATCAAAATACGCTTTTTCCTTCTCGAAATATTAATATTGAAATTGAAGAAAATCTTTTAAAAGAACTTCAGATTAATGAAGCGATAATTGAAAAATCGGTACAAAATAGTGCGATGGCCAAATTTCTGATTCTGAAGATTTTTAAAGAATCTCAGTCTGCAGATATTTTTACAAATGACAATGTAACAATGTTGTTTTCGCAATTATCCCAAACCAATAATCATATTTAACATTATGAAAAAAGTCCGTTTTGGGTTAAAAGCCTGAACGAATTGTTGAATGATTGTTGGAATGAAAATCCAAATTTCAAAGATCTTGCCCAAGTTTTAAATCTAAATCCGATTACGATTTCAAAACATTTTCCGAAATATTTTGGCTGTACTTTAGGCGAATACATGCGTCGCATCAAAATAAATCGTTCGCTTTCATTGATTCAGTCCGCAGAGAGCAATTTAACTGAAATTAGTCTGTATTGCGGTTTTGCTGATCAGAGTCATTTTATCCGAACTTTTAAAAATCAAACTGGATTTTTGCCCAAACAATTTCAAAAATTATAGGGAGGCAAATTTCATTCTATTTTTTGGTAATAAGGCGATTTACATTTGTTTCAAATTAATACTTAAACCAAATTTAAAATGGAAACCCTTACTGCAAAACAAAAAATATTCAATTCTTCGGCAACTAAAATGCTTCTTGCCTTACTTATTTTTATAATAGTTGTCGTGATTGGCCAACAGATTGCCTCAAAATTACTTTCTTTGACGCCGTTCGACAAAAACGTCAGAAATCTTCTAAAAGGATTTTTTGTTTCTTCTGCCTGTATCTTGAGCTATATTCTTTTCTTTAAAAATTTTGAGAAAAGACAGATCACTGAATTTTCGTCAAAAGGTCTTGTTCAAAATCTTGCCATCGGCACCTTACTAGGTTTTGTTATGCAATCGCTGACTATTTTGATAATTTACCTTACTGGAAATTATAGCGTCTTATCAGTAAATCCTGTTTCATTTATTCTGATTCCGTTTGCTCTAATGTTTACCGTTGCTATTATTGAAGAAGTATTGGTTCGTGGCATTATCTTTAGAATCATTGAAGAAAAGCTGGGAAGCTATATTGCGCTTACCATTTCATCGTTGTTGTTTGGAATTTTACATCTCGGGAATGCACACAGCACGATTCTTTCCAGCATATGCATTACGACGGCGGGATTTTTATTTGGTGCTATTTTTATTTACAGCCGTAATTTATAGGTGCCAATCGCGTTACATTTTGCATGGAATTTTACTCAATCCGGAATTTTTGGTGCTATTACCTCTGGCAACGAAAAAACAAATAGTTTGCTAGAAGCTAAAAATACAAGGTCCAACCTTTATTACAGGTGGTGAATTTGGTCCTGAAGGCAGTATTCAAGCTATAATAATTTGTTTGATTGCAACTGTTATTCTTTTAGTATTAAACGCTAAACAAAAGAAAATTATCAAACCTTATTGGAAACAATAAAAGTTATACAATAAGCAACTATTCAACTTTGTCAAAGTTTTGAAACTTTGACAAAGTTCCAACTCAGATCAAAACTGAGACTGAAAACTGAGACTGAAAACTACCTCATCCAATTACTTCCAAAAACAACATAATACGCCCAATCTTCATTTCCTTTTGCCACATCAATTCCCATTCGAAGTTTAAATTTTCGAGCTATTAAATACCTGAAACCTGTTCCGTAGCTGTAAACAACTGGTTTGGCAAATGCTTTATCCCAATCATCAAATGCACTTGCAAGACCACCAAATCCCATTAAGCTCCATCGTCGATACAAATCCCAGCGAAACTCAAGTTCGTTTACAATACTAGTATTTCCCATATATCTAGCTGCCGGAATACCTCTTAAATTAACTCCTGGTTTAAGATAAAAAGGCGGACTCCCCAACGCCTGCTCACCCTCAATCCTGAGCCCGCCAATTAATTTATCAGTGATTGGGTAATATCCTATTGCAGACAAATTAATGCGCCAGGAATTATAATCACTTCCTATTCCTTTGTCCGACCAAAAGAAATCTGACTGAAGTCGGATTCCTTTATCTGGTGTAAATATATTATCGCGCCCGTCAAATTGAATCGCTGCTCCTAACTGACTTACCGTACTTTTAATATCACCGGGCTTAACAAACGGAGGCGGAAGATTAAAATCTGGCAGATTTATTTTAGAATTTAAAAACAAATATTGCGGTCCTGCGCTCCATTTTTCATTTTTAAATTGCTTTAACCATTGTGTATAAAAAACGGTCGATCTGAAATTCAGTTTAAATTCCTGATCATTTCCCGAAGGGAAATTATTAGCATAAAAAGACAAATTTATATCACCATAAGCTGCTGCGACACGATATAATATTTTTGGTTTTGCTAAAGTTGCAGAACGAAATGCCCCTGCCATCCAGCTTTTATTTGCAGTATACATTCCGAATCCTCCAGTTATATCTGGATTTATAAAGCGTTTTTTGCCATCTTCATCAATTACTGGCGCGCGTTTTTTAAGAAATATTGGTGCCAAAGCACCTCCAAAACCTCCTAAAGCGGGTTCAGATATAATGGCAGGAACTACCAGAAAACCGTTTGCATAAATAAGAAAATTACTTAAATCGACAGCGCCATCAAGAGAATCTTTGAAGCGCATATTTTTGGGTGTTTGTGATGTCGTTGCTGCTATTGTCTGTGAAAACATTTCGGTATAGGACAGGAGAAATACAGCGATAATTAATCTCATTTTCCAAATACTTATTCGATCAAAAAGAGCCTTTTTTTTCATTGCAAATATGTTTTACCTGTAAATAAAAATTGATTATTTCGATTGTTCTTTTTGAAAACTAAATACATGCGCAAGTGTTACAAAAAAGGTATTCCCCTGAAATCTGTTCACAGCTCCAATCTCTGAAACCCAGCGCAGTCCTGCTGTCGTTTTGCACCCAATATGAAAATAATTCATCTCAGCGCCTAAAGCTCCAACTCTGTCTTTGTGTGGTTCCAAAAGCAGTGTCCCAGCTGGTATTTCATCATTTGATACTTTATACTGTAGATAATAAATTAATCCTGCATTCAAAATTCCAGTTGGGGCAGTTTTGTCAGCATTCATTGTATAAAAAGTTTTACCCAAACCTCCTTCAATACTTAAAATGTCTCCTGTTTTTATATTAGTATCTTTCTTTTTTCCGTTAATTTCATAAGCGGCCAAAATCGAGAAATGAGTTGTTTTTTTGTCATTAAAAAACAAAGTAGTTCCTCCTGAAAATTCGTTCATGAACATTCCTAATCCGCTGTTGTTGCTTCCTCCCAACTCATATTCTCCCGTAGGAAGATACAATTGATAACTAAAAACAAAGTCTGCCCTTTTATGATGCCAGCCTAATTGAATGGGCTGTACAAGCATGTCTGTAAAAGCAAAAGAACTTTTTGAATCTACATAACTCCCCTGAATCGTGTTTGAAGCAAAAGCAACCAAAATAGTTGCACCATAATTTGCACCAAGAATTTTAAAATCACTCACATAATTTGCGCCTACACCAGTTAAAAACATATTAATATCTGGATTTGCAATGGATTTATCTCCATCGGCATTTCTTAAAGAACCTGCCCCATAAAAATATCCAGGCACATATACTGTGAGCATGTTTTCTGGAGACTGCGTTCCGGACTGCAGTCCAGAAGACCCAAGAATGTGCCCGCCCTTAAGTTGAGAATATCCTGAAAAACACATTATCATCAATAAAAACACTAAAGCTGATTTCTTGATTTGTCTATATGAATCTAATTTCTTTTTCATTTTTTTACAATTAAAATTAATGATACTTGATAATCACAATCATGTCTAAACTATGCAAAGATCAGTTTGATTTTTTTACATAATACGCACTCGTTTTTCGGGATTCATTCTGATTACTTTAAAATATTCTGAAGGTGATTTTCCGGTGTGTTTGATAAAAGCTCTAAAACACGTTGTTCTTGATTTAAAACCAGAACCCCAAGCCATTCCTTCTAAAGAAAGATCTTTCCAGTCTGGGTCATTAATTTTTTCTTTAAAATATTCAATTCTTTTCAAGTTGACATAATCTTGAAAATGAAGACCAAATTCAGAATTGATTAAATTTGAAAGATGATGTACAGATATTCCAGTTTCATCGGCAATATCTCTAATAACCAAATCTTTTTTAAGAAACAATTCCTTTGAAGCAAAAATTTCTTCCAATTGTATCAGGTATTGCCCTTTTTTTTCAATTGTCAATTCTTTGACCAATGGCATTACGTTTTTTATTTCATTTTCCTTTACTGCCATAAGATTTTCCTCAACAATTTCAAAATTATCGCTGATCTCGTTTGTATCTACATTATCATAAAATATCTGAGGTTTAAAATAAAGCCAACCCACGGTAAAAATCAGAACAAATGAAATTAATACATAACAAGACAGGTCCACTGTGTAAACATTATTCACTAAAAAGTAATGGACAAAAAGTGCCGAAAACAAAAACAATACCATTAAATTATAAACTCTTACCCAGTTTATAATTTGTAATCGGTTGAAATGATTCTTTTTAAATTTTTCCAAATCATAATTCAAAACCATCATAGTTTGGCAAAATGCATAAATAAGCCATACTGACAAACTCAACGTTGAAAACGGACTTTGGATTTTAGCTGAAATACTTTGTGCAAATGGAAAGTGAGTAATATTTCCTATCCATACGCAAAAGGTCAAACCAAAATAAACAAGGAAAGGCACAAAATGAAGCCAATCATATTTTTTAAATGCATTTTCTGTAAACAACAAATTTCGCACATACAAAAATGCACATGGTGCTACTAAAAACATAAAAGCTTTCGTGATCATAAACAGATCAGGAAAAAAATTAAAAACATTTGCTGACAAGTAAAAATTATATACACTGACAACAGCTAGACTAAATAGAAACAGACCTAAAAAAAAGCTCTTTGAGTAATTTTTTTTAGAAAACAGCACCATAAATGATGTTGCAAATCCTACCATTGTAGCCATAACGAAGAAAAGAGAAAGTACTATTTCCAGCATATATTAGTTTTTTTATAATTAATAATTGCTCTTTCTTAAAATAAAATTTAAAAGAAAGTGATGTACCATAACTCATAAAGGCTATACTTATCTTGTTTCAGATAAGTATAACGCTTTATAGAAAAATTTATAAGTTATTTTTTAGTGAGACCTGGGGGAAAGCCTTCTAATATTTTTTTGATTGCACCGGCAATAAATTCTTCCGGATTATCTGGTTTGCTATCAATTTGAGCATTTCCAATTCCTTGCCAAACCAATTTTTGGGTTTTTGTAGAAACAATATCAATTACAAGCGAGCCATCAACATAATCGTACGAATTAAATGTTGTTGTACCACCGCCCATCATAGCGCCACCGCCCCAATATCCGTATGGGCGATACATTCCGCCGTACCCATAAAAATTAGTATCGGCTGTAACTTGAGTTTTGTTTTTTAATATAGAAACTGCATTTACTTTTAAATCAGGATTATCAGAAGATTCTACAAATCCTTTTGCAGTCATTTCGGCACGAATTGCTTTAGCAACACGATCAACATTTAATTGATTTACTTGACCTTCTTGAGCTCTCAGATCATATACTGTGAAAGTTTTATATTCACTAAAATTTGCAGCGTGATCATAATCGGTGGTGACTTTTACAGTAGGGGAACAACTGTAAAATAATCCCAATAAAACTAACGGAATTATACGAAGATTTGTTCTTTTAATATTCATTGTTGTGGTATTTAAATTAATAATTAAATTAGTTTAACTCGAATGTATTAAAATCAAAAAAAATCTTTGGGCGTTAAAGCAATGTGAATTAATTGTAAAGCCAACACTAACAGCGCTTTAATATCTCCTAAAGATATATTTTTTTCTTTAATTAACATAGTTTATTGCAAAAAATCTTACTTAAAATGTTTAAAGCATTTCATTTCTGAAATTTTGATTCCTTTTAAATCTCTTTTGTTTAATTTAAACAAGTAGGTTGCGTAAATTAGACTTCTGCTGAAATTGGCAAACGTCCTTCTTTTACAGCATCGACCATTTTATTGTAATCCAATTCATTTTGATGTGCATATAGCATTGAAAATTTAGCAATTGCATTGGCAAACTCATTATTGTTTCCAATATATCCTGATAAAATCGACGGATCACCAGATCTTGCGTGTGCCCTTGCAAGAGCCCATCCGCAGGCTTTTGCGTAATCTGCCATATTTTCGGATTTCATTATTTCTATGACTGGTTTTATCTTGGCATCTCGAAGCTGGCGGATATAAAAATATTTGCCTTTATCATCATTTGTCCATCCTAAAAACATATCCGGCGCTGACTGCATTAATTTTTGCCCCATTACAATCCGCTCTCCTTGATGAGAATATTTGCCTCTCTTTTTTACATTGATTTCTAATACACTTTTTCGCGCTTCCTTAAATTGCAAAAAAATAGGTTCCCCTGTTGCCGACATTAATAAACTTATGCCACAGAGCGTTCCAACACTTCCTACACCTACAACTTTTATTGCAAAATCATGCATAGTATATCTGCTTAACAAAACTTGTTTGTCTTCTGGAAGAGATTCTATATAGCGTTTATGAACTTGTTTAGCTTCTCTTAAGGTATAACTTTCTTCGGGACCCGAAGGATGATAAATCAATGGTGGATCATCTTTTATTCTAGCTCGAATCCCATCTAAATACGTCATTTTTGCAAATTCTTTTTCATGAGCGATAGATTCGGCTGCTTTTTTTATTCGCTTTTGCTGAAATTCTTTTAGTTCTTCATCTTTTCCGAGATCGATAAGCTCAGCCAAATCAATATCAGCATACCAAATTTGAAGTGCCGATAATTTACTGTAATCGAGCATGTGCCGTTTGTAACTGTCTGCAACATGCCAAGCAAATGCTTTGCAATCTTTAGTAGAAAACTTTCGCCATTTTCCTGCAATTGCAAAACTTGTTGCCAATCTTTTTACATCCCATTCCCATGGCCCTTGAAATGTTTCATCAAAATCATTAATATCAAAAACCAATTTGCGTTCAGGAGTTGCAAAACCGCCAAAATTCATTAAATGACAATCGCCACAAAGCTGGAGTTGTATTCCTGTATTTGGCGTATTTGCTAAATCTGCCGCCATAATTGCCGCTGCTCCTCTGTAAAAAGCAAATGGCGATTCGATCATTCTTCGATAGCGAATAGGCAATAAATGTTCAAGCCTTCCGATACTTGTTTGAATCAAAATATCGACAGGATCTTCACGTTTTTCAGTCGGTATCCATTCTTGATGCGAAGAACGAGGCACCTGTTTTCTGATCGCTGCACCATTATCGTAGCGTTCTGCTTTCGATGCTAATCGATCAAAAAAACTTTCGGTACTATCTGATTCTTTTTCTGCCATGAAAATTATTTATTATGCCCCTGGAAATATAAATGCCACAACCGCTCTTAATCCCCAATCAGGTTTTATAGATTGATGCCCAACAACTGGTATTAAAGGCATAACAGCAAATTGCATCGTTTGACCTCCCAATTTTGTAATCGCACCAACATTTGGACTCACGGTAATTAGGGTAGTATTTCCTTGCCAGTTTTGCGTAATTTCGGAAGTAATTCCCAAACTCGCGCCACTTTTATAGCTATGTGTTAGAAATATTTGAGTATAAAACTGATTGAAATCGGCTCTATCGGCATTTCCTGCGACAGACCAAATTTGATTGGCTAGAAAACCAATAGAAAGTCCTTTTCCTTGATGCATGACCAAAACGCTTGGCCCAATTCCGAATTTTTCTGTTCCTAAAAGTTTTTCTGTAGCGGTTGGCACTAAAAAAGCAGGACCGGCACCAAAGATGATTCCTTTAGTTTTAGGAGCAAAAAAAGCGGTTACGGTTGCATCACTTAAACCAAACTCATGCGTATCTTGTCCAGTAACATCCTGCTGATCTACAACTGGAAGAATGTAACGGGTAATTAAATTAAGATTTTCACTTAATTTAAAAGGCACCACAGGTTGAATATTGATCTGATATTTTATTCCATTATAAGGACCAATTCCATAAGTAAGATTGTTTTGCAACGGAACGCTAATTAAACTCGCTACTGGATTTGCCATTTTATCAGCGAGTTCTTGTGCACTTGCTCCAGCTTTTGGTTCGGCTTCCTGTGCAAAACATCCCATCGATATTGCAAAAAAGAGAACACTAAAAAATAACTTATGGCTTATAAAATGCTTATTTTGTTTCATGACTATTTATTTAAAAGTTTTATCTCTTTAAAAATCAGATTACTTATCTGCAAAAACCTTTTTCCAGTCATCTTTGATACTCACAACATGATATTTATATTTTGCTGCGGTACTTAATGATAAATTATCTTTTTCCTGATAGTTGTATTCTCTAATCGAATCATTATGGTTTAAGATTAATTGAAAAGAAGGATATTTATTTCCTGAAGAATATCTCAACATAGCAAGGTCTCCTGCGCCGCCTTCATTTCCGCAGGCAAAAACTGGTCGTTGGCCAATATGCAATTGTATACCAACAGGTTTTCCTTCTTTATCATTAAAATGATCTAAAGCCGGTTCTCTGACAACTGCATTTTTAGCATCATCAAATTTATATTTGAAAGAAGTTCCAACAACTTGATCTTTCGGAATTCCGTAAAAATCCTGAGATATAGCACGAACCAATTCAATCGTTCCACCTGTAACGATAAAAGTTTTGAATCCGTTTGCACGGAGATAATCCAATAACTCTAATTGAGGCTGGTATCTGATTTTTTTTATCGGAACATTTTTGCCAGGATATTTTGCTCCAGAGAAAAACTCTTTTGTCGACGCTTCAAACTCATCTTCGGTCATGCCAGTATGCGTTGCGGCAACTAATTCTATAAGCGTTTTATCTCCACCTTTTTCAAAGAAAGTTTTATCTTTTTCGATTACGGCTTTAAAAGGCTGTTTTTGTGCTAAAGCAGGATTAGCTTCGACCATTTTTTTAACTCTATAAAAAGCAAAAAGTTCTTGAACGTATGGTTTTTCAGCCCAAAGCGTTCCATCATTATCAAAGGTTGCTATTCTGTTTTCTACCGGAATAAAATCTGGGCTTCCTTCTTTTGTTACTTTTTCAACATAAGCAATAATGTCTTTTTTTAATGCTCCGTCGTTCCAACTTGGTAATGGATCACCACTTGTAGCAACGACTGCTGTGCTGTCTTTTGGATTTACAGCCGTCTTCTCTTCTGATTTTTTACAGGAAACAAATAAAAAAAGAAGCATCGAAATTAGTACTATTTTTTTTTGCATAACAAATAATATTAAGTGAAAGAAACAGGACGTAAAAAAGCCCTGTTTCCTTTAATTATCTTTATTTTATTTTTTCTTTTTTGGAGCGTCGTCTGCCTCTTCTTTTAATTTAGGCATCACATTTTTTTCTATATATTGTTTTGCCTTAATATCTTTCATAGCTTCTTCCATAATCGTGTAAGCAGAGAAACTTGGCGGAATTGATCTTGGAGGATATTCCTTAAATGTTTCTGCAAATACCACTACATCTTGTATCGCACCATACATCATTTGCACGTGATTCAACTGCCATTCCCAAAATGAATTAGAAGTTATATCTGCTCTTTCATAAGGATCTTGGTACAAATTGAATATTTTTTGCAAACGCAGTTTCGTAAATGGTTCTGCCCAAACTCCCATTGTACCTTCAAGACGTTGTTCTGCAAAAACATATTTGTAATCGCCTTCTCTTAAACCAACTAATAAACCGTCATCATCTGTATAGAAGAATTTATCTCTGGCACTTTTTGGTGTTTTGCCTTCTAAAAATTTACTTTGATCAAAACCATCTAAATGCACTTTGTAAGTTTTTCCGTTTGCTGAATAACCTTTTAAAAGTTTATTTACAATATCTGGTTCGCCTGCAATTGAAGCAAAAGTTGGAATCCAGTCATTATGGCTCATTAACTCCGTAGTTACTGTTCCAGGTTTGATATGTCCTGGCCAACGAACGATACAAGGAACACGGAAAGCTCCTTCCCAGTTTGTGTTTTTTTCTGAACGATATGGTGTCATAGCAGCATCAGGCCATGTATTCATGTGAGGACCATTATCTGTAGAGTACACAACAATCGTATTATCAGCAATTCCTAAATCATCTAACGCTTTTAAAATACTTCCGATAGTTTCGTCATGCTCAATCATACCATCAATATATTCACTATCTCCGTGTGTGTATCTCCCTCTATGTTCTTTTCTAACATGTGTGCGAAGATGCATACGAGTGGCATTAAACCAGCAGAAAAATGGCTTTCCGGATGCACTTTGTCTTTTAATAAAGTCAATAGCAGCTGCTGATGTTTCATCATCTACAGTTTCCATTCTTTTTTTAGTAAGTGCTCCGGTATCTTCAATTTTTTGTTTTCCAACTCTTCCAAAACGAGGGTCAGTTGTTGCATCATCAACATTGGTTGCCGTACATCTTAAAACTCCTCTTGGTCCAAATTTTTTCAAATATTCGGGATCTTTTGGGTAATCTGGTAATTCTGGTTCTTCCTCTGCATTTAAGTGATACAGGTTTCCAAAGAATTCATCAAAACCATTTACAGTAGGCAAACTTTCGTTGCGGTCACCCACGTGGTTTTTACCAAACTGGCCTGTTACATAACCCAGACTTTTCATGATTCCTCCCACGGAAGGATCCAACTGGCTCATTCCCATTGGTGCTCCAGGGAAACCAACTTTTGTAAGTCCGGTTCTAAGACCATGTTGTCCAGTTAAAAAAGCGGCACGTCCAGCGGTACAGCTCTGCTCTCCGTAATAATGAAGAAATCGTAATCCTTCATTGGCCAAGCGGTCGATATTAGGTGTTGTATAACCCATTACTCCATCACTATAAGCACTAATATTAGTAGTTCCAATATCATCGCCCCAAAGTACCAGAATATTTGGTTTTTTGTTTTGGGCCGAAAGTGAGAGGCTCGAACATATTAATGCAACTATTATCATCGCATTATTAAATCTACAGTAAAACTTAAATTGTTTCATGGTAATAAAATTCGTTAATAATTAGTGTTATAAAGAGATGTACTTATAAAAGCAAAAAAAATCAGGACTTTTTCATAAATAAAATTTTCTAAGAAATCGCTGTTTCAAAGTTTTTATGATCCCTAAAAAATGTTGGAACTAAAAACAAGATTTTCTTAACTTTTATTTAAGCAACTCAAAATTAACTAATAAAAAAACCGAGAACCGTCTTTTTTCCCCCTGACATGGTTTCATTTTATAAAATGAAACGTTAAAAAAGGAACTTTGCAACAAATTGTTATACCATCTAGCAAAAGAGATTGAACAAAACAGAAAATTTTAATTATTGTAGATTATTATTTTTAAAGAAGAAATTTTTTGCGCCAATTATTAAACTTTAATTAAGCATCCTAAAAAAGGCAAAAAAAAAGCCATTCTTTCGAATGGCTTTTAGTATATCTTAAAAAAGAAAACTATTCTATTTCAGAAACTCTCATGGTATTCACCATTCCTTTATCTTTAATTGGCATAGCTGCAAGGTTAATTAAATAATCCCCTTTTGTTGCATATCCTTTATCAACTGCAATTTTGTTTACGTCAGTTACAGTATCATCTGTGCTTTCTTCATTATCATAATAGAAAGATTTAACTCCCCATAATAAATTCAATTGTGTTAAGATTCTTCTGTTTGAAGTAAATACCAAAATATGAGCTGTTGATGGTCTCCAAGCTGAAATTTGAAAAGCTGTATAACCGCTGTTTGTCAAAGTACAAATTGCTTTTGCATCAATTTCATTTGCCAATAAAGCGGCTTGGTGACAAACTGTTTTAGTAACAAAACGTTTTGTTTTGATTTGTGGTGTATTTTGAGGCACTTGGATAAGCGGAGAGTTTTCTACAGCTTCGCAAATTTGCGCCATTTTTTGAATTACTTGAACTGGATAATTTCCTGTTGCAGTTTCTCCAGACAGCATTACAGCATCAGCACCATCCATTACAGAGTTTGCTACGTCGTTTACTTCAGCTCTTGTTGGAGTCAAACTTGTAATCATTGTTTCCATCATTTGTGTTGCAACGATAACAGGAATTCTAGCCGTTTTAGCTCTGCGGATCAAATCTTTTTGTACCAATGGCACTTCGTGAGCAGGAAGTTCAACTCCAAGATCTCCACGAGCAACCATCAAACCATCGCAATATGCTACAATTTTGTCCATGTTCTCAAGAGCTTCTGGCATTTCAATTTTAGCAACGATTGGAATTTTGTACTCAGAATGCTTAGCGATTAATTCTTGTAAATCTTGTAAATCGCGTGGTGTTTTCACAAATGAAAGTGCAATCCAGTCTACTTTTTGCTCGATTGCAAAAATCGCGTCAGCAATATCTTTTTCAGTTAAAGCTGGCAAAGAGATTTTAGTGTTTGGAAGATTAACTCCTTTTTTAGATTTTAATTCTCCACCTTGAATAACTCTAGCAACAACTTCTGTTTTTTTGTCTGTTGAAACAATTTCAAAAATAAGTTTACCATCGTCAAGCAAAATACGCTCTCCCGGATTCACATCATTTGGGAAGTTTTGATATTTCATGAACACTCTTTTTGATGTTCCTATAATATCTTCAGCAGTAGTAAAAGTGATTTCGTCTCCATCGTGTACTACTGTTCCTTCTTCCATTACACCAACTCTAAGTTTTGGTCCTTGCAAATCTCCAAGGATTGCTGTGGTATAACCAAACTCTTCATTTAAGCCTCTAATGATATCGATTTTTTCCTTTACTCCTTCGTAATCTGCATGCGAAAAATTGATTCTAAACACATTAACCCCTGCCTCGATCATATCCTTGATAATCTCTCTTGTACTACATGCGGGACCAAGTGTAGCAACAATTTTGGTTTTCTTGTTTGTTAACATTTTTTTTAAAAAATTAGATTGTTTTTTGATTTTATTTTGTTTGTATCGACAGCATAAATAGCTGCAACACTCTCTATGGTATTTAATTGTTGTTGAATTTCTGAAAAATTTAGAGTTTCCTCGCTATTCTCTATTTTCAGGAAAAAATCTACTTTTTTGAATTCAGGAAGTAAATGAATTGTTGTTGAAACCTCACTTGTTTCATTAGAAAACAAATTCTGGAAATCATTTGTACTCACTGAAATGATTTCATTTTTATTCTGAATTAAATTCCATGAAACTGCTTTTTCGGAATCATAATAATAAAACCTCGAAAAATTTGCCTCTCCTTCTTTAGTCTGAGCATGAATCTCGTTTTTGCTCTTACTTAAGTTTATCGGAAGGATTTTATTGATAAAATAGGCCAGTCTATAATCTTCTAATGAAGTATGAATCGCCATTAAATAATAATCAATTTCGTCAAATTCGTCTAAATCCAATCTATGAATAGCCATGTCATGAAAAATCAAGTTGTAAATATACTATTTCTAACGGAGCATAAATAGTTATGACGTGGTTGTTTTTGTTAATTTATAAACGAAAACGTTATAGCTTTAAGATAGTTACAGCATTTTTGTAGCTATTTCTTGTCTATTTTCTCCTGAAATGCAAAATAAGCCCTTTGTGATGCTTTTTCTTCTGCCTTCTTTTTTGAAGTTGCTCGCGCTCTTGCGATTACTTTATTGTCTATACTTAATTTTACTCCAAATAAGCGCTGACCATCAATACCGTTATCCTCAAAAATGTCATAATGAAAGACTCTCTTTTCTTTCTGACACCATTCGATAACCAAACTTTTATAACTAATTACTTTTCCTTCAAGTCGAGCAATATCAACATAAGGCGTAATCACTCTTTTTTGAATAAAACGCTCGCAGAAGGAATATCCTTTGTCCAAATAAATGGCTCCAACTAATGATTCGAAAATATTGCCATGAATGTTTTCTCCAAAATGTTGAATTGGCACTTTGCTCTCCACAAAGCGAACCAAATTTAAATCTTTTCCGAGTTCATTCAAATGTTCGCGACTCACGATTTTCGAACGCATTTTTGTCAAATACCCTTCGTCTCCATTTGGCGCTTTATTAAATAAATGTGCAGCAATTACGGCACTTAACATGGCATCACCCAAAAACTCCAATCGCTCGTAATTTATTGGTTGTCCGTGTTCATCTAACTTATTTGATGATCGATGTGTAAAGGCTTTTCTATAAAATTCAATATTGACCGGCGGAAAACCAAGAATTTTCTGAATAGTGTCAAAAAAAATCCCGTCTTCTAGAGAACGGGATTTAGAAAATATTTTTTTGATAATATTCATATACGAAAATTAGTCAACAAATTTTTTAAACAATACACATGCATTGTGCCCACCAAAACCAAAAGTATTGCTCATAGCAACATTAACCTCTCTTTTTTGAGGTTTGTTTAAGGTAAGATTCAAAGATGGATCAATTTTTTCATCCACAACACTATGGTTAATCGTTGGAGGAACAATTCCATGTTGCATTGCCAAAATCGAAGCAATAGCCTCAATAGCTCCAGCTGCACCAAGCAAATGTCCTGTCATTGATTTTGTTGAATTGATATTGATATTTTTAGCGTGATCACCAAAAACTGCACTAATTGCTTTTAACTCGGCAACGTCTCCTAGAGGAGTTGAAGTTCCGTGAGTGTTGATGTGATCAACTTGATCAGGTGTCATTCCAGCATCTCTTAAAGTATTTTCCATTACGGCAATAACTCCAATTCCTTCTGGGTGTGGCGCTGTTAAGTGGTATGCATCAGATGACATTCCACCGCCACCAATTTCGCAATAGATTTTTGCACCTCTTGCTTTTGCATGCTCATAATCTTCAAGAACCAAAGCTCCTGCTCCTTCACCTAAAACAAAACCATCTCTGGTTGCGTCAAAAGGTCTTGAAGCTGTTTCTGGACTTTCGTTTCTTGTAGATAAAGCGTGCATTGAGCTAAAACCTCCCATACCTGCAATGGTAACAGCAGCTTCAGATCCTCCAGATACAATAACATCACACATTCCTAAACGAATGTAGTTGAAAGCATCAATTAATGCATTTGCAGAAGATGCACATGCAGAAACTGTTGTATAATTTGGCCCCATATAACCATTACGCATAGAAATATGTGCAGGCGCAATATCAGCGATCATTTTTGGAATAAAAAACGGATTGAATTTTGGAGTCCCATCGCCTTTCGCATAATACATTACTTCTTCTTGAAAAGTCTCTAAACCGCCAATACCTGCTCCCCAGATAACACCAACTCTTTGTTTGTTTAGGTTATCATTTGTGATTCCAGCATCTTTAATAGCTTCATCACTGGCAGCAATTGCATATTGAGCAAATTTATCTAGTCTTCGAGATTCCTTGCGATCCATGTAATCTTCAATATTGAAGTTTTTCACTTCGCAGGCAAATTTCGTTTTATGCTTCTCTGTATCATAATATGTGATAGGAGCGGCTCCGCTTACTCCATTCACAAGTGCATTCCAATATTCCTGGATATTATTCCCAATAGGAGTAAGTGCACCTAATCCTGTTACAACAACTCGCCTTAATGCCATAAATTTGTATTTTGTACTTTAAACAAATAAAACCCACGCTTTCTTAACATAATGTTACTTAAGAGCCATGGGCATTACAATATAAATATATCTTATTGATTGAAAATCAATCGAATTTTAATTTTAAAAAAAAATAATAACACCCGACTCTTAAAAATTTCAAAAATCAAAAAACAAATTCCAACTGGAATATGGAATTTCAAAAATTGGGATTTTTAGAAATCGGGTGTGGTATTATTATTTTTTTGCTTCCTCGATATAAGAAATAGCTTGACCTACAGTAGCAATGTTTTCTGCTTGATCGTCTGGAATTTGAATATCAAATTCTTTTTCGAATTCCATAATAAGCTCAACAGTGTCTAATGAGTCAGCTCCTAAATCATTAGTGAAGCTTGCTTCTGTTACAACTTCGTTTTCGTCAACACCTAATTTGTCTACGATAATCGCTTTTACTCTTGATGCAATGTCTGACATAATCTTTAATTTTAGAATTTAATTTGTTGGCAAAAATAAAAAACTTTATTTTAAAACAACTATTTAGTTTATAAATGTAACACTAATTTATAAAATTAATTTCAAGAAAGGTCTTTTAAAGCTATTTATTTTCGATTTTTATTCCGTTTTTTGCATTCTCAAAACACACAACTTTATGAAAAAAATTATTGTTTTTGCCTCAGGATCAGGAAGTAACGCAGAGAACATTATAAAATATTTTTCGAACACCGAAATTGCAAAGGTGGTTTCTGTTTTTACAAATAATGCTTCGGCAAAAGTGATTGAAAGAGCAAAAAATCATCAAATTCCTGTCGAAATCTTCTCAAAAAATGAACTTTTAGAAGGAATTGTATTACAAAAAGTACAGGAAATCGACCCAGATTTGATAATCTTGGCTGGTTTTTTACTGAAATTTCCAGAAAACATAATCGAACAATATCCTAATAAGATAATCAACATACACCCAGCACTTTTGCCTAATTATGGAGGCAAGGGAATGTACGGAATGCACATTCATAGAGCAATTGTTAATAATAAGGAGAAAGAAACCGGAATCTCTATTCATTATGTAAATGAAAACTACGATGAAGGCGCTATTATCTTTCAAGCCAATGTAGCACTAACAGACGAAGACACACCAGAAACAGTGGCAGAAAAGATTCATGAACTGGAACAAAAACACTTTCCTGAAATTATTCACCGAATATTAGAAGATTCAAATTCTAAAATTTAAACCATATAAGTTATATAAGACAATTTAAGTTTACGCATAAATAATTATTATCATATTTGACAAAGTAATATAAGCCTTAATATTTCAATGAACTTATATCACTTATATGGTAAAAAAATAAATAAATGAATCACGAAGTACATATATATACAGATGGCGCGGCAAAAGGAAATCCTGGCAACGGCGGTTACGGCGTGGTTATGGAATTGGTAGGAACTCCACATAAAAAAGAATTCTACGAAGGCTTTCGCTTGACAACTAATAACCGAATGGAACTTTTGGCTGTAATTGTTGGCTTGGAAAAACTGAAAAAAGAAAACATGAAAGTTTTGGTAATTTCTGATTCCAAATACGTTGTCGATTCTGTCGAAAAAAAATGGGTTTTGGGCTGGGAAAAAAAGAAATTTGCCGGAAGAAAAAATCCAGATTTATGGAAACGCTTTTTAGTTTCATATCGAAAACATCAGGTAGATTTCAAGTGGATCAAAGGCCACAACAATCATCCGCAAAATGAGCGCTGTGATCAACTTGCCGTTATGGCATCTATGCAATCGAAACTTTCTATTGATGAATATTATGAAACCATTGGTTCTAAAGAATAAAAAAACGCATCAAATATTTGATGCGTTTTTCATTTCTAACTTAAAAATCTATTCTTCTTTATCTATGTCTTTTGCTGTTTTAAATCCTGTTAAAAGACCTATTCCGGCCATTATAAAAATAATTGAAGGATAAACGGCATCATCGTCTAGAGATGTATAAGTTGTTATTAACAAAGCAAGGAAAATTCCAACACCGCTTCCTATTAATAGGAAGGCAACGTTTACAACAAAGATTTTCCATGCCGAACTTCCTTTGGTTCTTCCTTTTAAAAATATACTCGCATCGGCACCTTTTTCTATAAGAGCCAAACGTTCTCTGTTTCTTGTTGAGTAAAAAAGATAGACAATCCCAAAGATCATCGCAAAAAGGCTAAGTGGTACTAAAACTTGTGGTCCCATAATTTTTATGTTTTTATAATTGATTGATACTCGATATGACGATACCTTTTAAATTGAGGTTACAGCTTTTCGGAAAAAATTTCAAAATTTAAATCTTAAATTCCAAAACATGCTGATTATGAGTTAATTTTGAGTGTGTTTTTTCGTATTGCCAACTTTGTCAAAGTTTAAAACTTTGACAAAGTTCTAACCGATCTAACATTAGAATTTGGGATTTTAAATAATTGCAATTTATTTTTCAAAATTCTTGTAACCTAAAATAATAAACCGTCGTCCTATATAATATGAGTACTTTGAATGATCAACATTATATCGATAGAATCCTGCAGGGCGAAACAAATTTGTTTGCCGTGCTGATCGACCGTTATAAGGATATGATTTTTACATTGTCGCTCAAAATGGTTAAAAATAGAGAAGAAGCCGAAGAAGCAGCGCAAGACACTTTTATTAAAGTATATAATTCTTTGAGCAAGTTTAAAGGCGATTCTAAATTTTCAACCTGGATTTATAAAATCTCTTATAATAATTGTTTAGACCGATTGAAGAAAAACAAAAAAGAAGATTTAAATATTTCCATAGATGAATTTTCCTCGCATTTAGTAAAAACAATGGACAATGCTTTGAGCGCTTTAGTGGACACAGAACGAAAGCAGGCAATTCAAAATTGTTTAAATTTGTTACCAAGTGATGACAATTTTCTTTTAACGTTGTTTTATTTTGAAGATCAAAGTTTAGAAGAAATTGGCAAAATCATGAATATAAATGCTAATAATGTCAAAGTGAAATTATTTAGAAGCCGACAAAAATTAGCTACCATTTTAAAGAAGCAGTTAGAACCCGAAATAGTTGAGTATTATGAAAGAGAGCGATAAAAACTTAGAAAATCTTATTGATAAAATGATGGCCGAAAACACTTTGCAATCGCCATCTGCCGACTTTACTTCGAACTTAATGTCGCAAATTCTTGTTGCCGAAAAAGCAAAAATCAAACCTTATAAACCTTTGATTTCAACATCAATGTGGATATTTATTGGAACTAGCATAGCACTTTTGGTCCTTTATAATATTCTTTTTGCGGGAACAGAAACTAATTTAGAAATAGGAAAAGAGTACACAGATAAAATTACCTCAATCTTTTCGGGAATTCATATTTCTAAAAACATATTGTATGCTTTTATGATTGTTCCTTTTATGATGCTGATTCAAATTGGGGTTTTGAAAAATTATTTCGATAAGAAGTATCAGTTGTAGAATTATTATTTAAAAGAATCTTCTCTTTTTCGAATATAATCGATTCCCAGATAACAATCTGAACTTATATCATAACCATTTTTAAATAAAATATAAACTACAGTTGAGTATTCATCTTCTTTTATGATTTTCCTATTAAGTGCTAATCTTTTTGAAACTGTTTCTCTTGAATACTTTTTCAAAAAACTATTAAAACCTAAATCGGTATATTCTTCTTCTATATTTGGGTTTAGTTTAAAACTTTCTAAATAAGTTGGTTTTTTATATAATCTCTTATCTAAAACAAATTCATGATTTAAAACAGCATCTAAAAAGCTTTCAAATGAATTAAATTCTTTAGAATAATATCCTTTATAAAGGAATAATAATTCACCCACACTACTTAACAAAATTTCATTATTATTTGTTAGGACATATAAATCTGAAAATGATGCCGGAGGTGGCGGTAATCTTATGACTCCATTTTTAACTTCACCTGGATCAGCCAACTTCTCAATCATTTCCTCAGAAAAATTAAGCTCTTTTCGTTCACAAGAAATCAAAAGACAAAACAGCATTATTAAGGTTATAATTTTCTTCATAAATGAGATTTGAGGTTGAAACAAA
Source organism: Flavobacterium denitrificans DSM 15936 (assembly GCF_000425445.1). Lineage (GTDB taxonomy): Bacteria > Bacteroidota > Bacteroidia > Flavobacteriales > Flavobacteriaceae > Flavobacterium > Flavobacterium denitrificans. The sequence continues at coordinate 430,652 of NZ_AUDL01000004.1, forward strand.
TCTAATGAAAATTTTCAGCGTTTTTTCCAAAATAAATATTGCAATTTAATTCTGAAAATGATATTTTGAGCACTCAAAAGAACCTCAGATAATTTACTCATTTACAATAGTTTTAAGCCCGAAATCGATATCTTTTTTTTAAGAAAATTTTGAGAACCTAAAGCATTGCAATATTGTAACTTATAGAGTATCTTTGCACCCTAATTCGAAATTCATAAAATGAATAAACTATTGATTGTTGGAACAGTTGCTTTCGACGCGATTGAAACTCCTTTCGGAAAAACAGATAAAATTTTAGGTGGTGCTGCAACCTACATCGGATTATCAGCGTCATTTTTTAACTTGCAATCGGCTATTGTTTCTGTAGTTGGTGATGATTTTCCTCAAGAACATTTAGATTTATTGACTTCAAAAAATATCGATATCTCTGGTATCGAAATTGTAAAAGGCGGTAAAACTTTTTTCTGGAGTGGTTTATACCACAACGATTTAAATTCTAGAGACACTCTTGTAACTGAGCTGAACGTTTTAGCTGATTTTCAGCCAAAAGTTCCTCAAAACTACAAAGATGCTGATGTTGTGATGTTAGGAAACTTACATCCATTAGTTCAAAGCAGTGTTTTAGACCAAATGGAGAAAAAACCAAAATTAGTTGTTTTAGACACAATGAACTTTTGGATGGACTGCGCTCTTCCTGAACTATTAGACGTTATCAAACGTGTAGATGTTATTACAATCAATGACGAAGAAGCAAGACAACTTTCCGGTGAATATTCATTAGTGAAAGCTGCAGCTAAAATCCAGGACATGGGACCAAAATATGTGGTGATCAAAAAAGGAGAGCACGGCGCACTTTTATTCCATAATAGAGAAGTGTTTTTTGCACCAGCTTTACCACTAGAAGATGTTTTTGATCCAACTGGAGCAGGAGACACTTTCGCAGGTGGTTTCTCAGGATTCATTGCACAAAGCGAAAACATTTCGTTTGGCAACATGAAGAATGCAATTATTTACGGTTCAAATTTAGCTTCGTTCTGCGTAGAGAAATTTGGAACCGAAAGGATGGAAAATTTAAGCAAAGCCGAAGTAGCGATTCGATTACAGCAATTTAAGTCGTTAACTCAGTTTGACATAGAAATATAATGCCTAAGAGCCTCGGTCAAACGGGGCTTTTTTTATTACGTTAATACACACAACTTACACAACAACACAAAACAAAAAACAATGAGCGACGCTTTAAAACACGAATGTGGTATAGCCTTAGTTAGACTTCTTAAACCGCTTGAATATTATAAAGAAAAATACGGAACTGCTTTCTACGGAATCCAGAAAATGTATTTAATGATGGAAAAACAGCACAACCGTGGGCAAGACGGAGCTGGTTTTGCAAGCATTAAACTGGATGTTGAACCTGGGCAACGCTATATCAGCAGAGTTCGTTCTAATCATTCACAGCCAATTCAGGATGTTTTTAAACAAATCAATGAGCGAATCAGCGAGGAGTTAAAAGCAAAACCTGAAATCGCTGACGATATTCATAAAATAAAATCAGAAATTCCATATGTTGGCGAATTGTTTTTAGGACACGTTCGTTACGGAACTTTCGGAAAAAACAGCATCGAAAGTGTTCACCCATTTTTGCGTCAAAGCAACTGGATGCACCGTAATCTGATTTTAGCAGGTAACTTTAACATGACAAATGTTAAAGAACTTTTCGAAAATCTTGTTGAGCTGGGACAACATCCAAAAGAAATGGCGGATACTGTTACGGTAATGGAAAAAATTGGTCACTTTTTAGATAAAGAAGTAATGCAATTGTACCAAGACTGCAAAGCTGAAGGTTATTCTAAAAGAGAAGCTTCGCCTGTAATTGCAGAAAGATTAGATATTGCAAAAATATTAGCTCGTTCTGCTAAAAATTTAGATGGAGGTTACGCAATGGCCGGATTATTAGGTCATGGTGATGCATTCGTTTTTAGAGATCCTGCAGGAATTCGTCCAGCTTACTTCTATCAGGATGATGAAGTAGTAGTAGTAGCTTCTGAAAGACCAGTTATTCAAACTGTATTTAATGTACCTTTTGAAAGTGTTCAGGAAATCGATCCAGGAAATGCTTTGATCATTAAGAAAAATGGAAATGTTTCTATGAATCAGATCTTAGAACCAACCGTTAAAAAAGCATGTTCATTTGAAAGAATTTATTTCTCAAGAGGAAGTGATGCTGAAATTTATCAAGAACGTAAAAACTTAGGAAAATTAATTTTGCCTGCTGTTCTTAAAGCAATTGACAACGATACAGACAATACAGTTTTCTCTTATATTCCAAATACAGCTGAAACTTCATTTTATGGTTTAGTTGAAGCTGCGCAAGATTTCTTGAACCAAAGAAAAAACAATTATATTCTAGAAAATAGGAATACGCTTACTGCAGAAACACTTCAGGAACTTTTAGCTGTAAAAATACGTACAGAAAAAGTGGCAATTAAAGACGCTAAACTTAGAACTTTTATTACTGAAGACAGCAGTCGTGACGATTTGGTCGCACACGTTTATGACGTTACTTACGGCGTAATCAAACCAGAAGACAATTTGGTTATTATTGACGACAGTATCGTTCGTGGTACGACATTAAAAATGAGCATCATCAAAATGATGGATCGTTTGAATCCAAAACGTATCGTAATTGTTTCTTCTGCTCCGCAAATCCGCTACCCGGATTGTTACGGAATTGATATGGCAAAATTAGAAGGTTTAGTTGCCTTTAGAGCAGCACTCGCTTTATTGAAAGAAAGAAACCTTTACCATATTGTAGATGAAGTTTACGCTAAATGTAAAGCACAAGAAAATTTCGCAGATCAAGATGTTGTAAATTATGTAACTGAAATTTACAGCCAATTTACAGATGAAGAAATTTCAGATAAAATTGCAGAAATGTTAAGCTCTCCAGAGATTAATGCCGAAGTAAAGATTATTTTCCAGACAGTAGAAGATCTTCACGTTGCATGTCCTAAAAATTTAGGAGATTGGTACTTTACAGGAGATTATCCAACTCCTGGAGGAAACCGTGTTGTGAATCGTGCATTCATGAATTTTTACGAAGGAAAAGACGCTAGAGCATACTAAAAACTATTAATGAAAAGTTAATTTGTGCATTTCATCGATTATTTTTGCCGTTCATCCTGTTTGTTTGGTAAAAATGAAAAGCTACAATACTTTTGGGAAACCATAACATTAGTAGGTTAAGTTTATGGTAGATTTGGGGCAAAAAGGGTGCAAGCAATTGCACCTTTTTTATTTTATTCAGATAAGTACTTACAAAACAGACTCCTACAATCACTTCGTCGAAAATATCGACCATTCATCTAAAAAGTTTTTTTTTCAAATATACTCGCCATACATTTACTGAACCATAACATTAGTAGGTTAAGTTTATGGTAGATTTGGGGCAAAAAAGGCGGAAGAGATTCCGCCTTTTTTATTTTCTTTTTTTAGATAAAAGAACAAAGAAAATAGAAGAAAGAATTTTAAAAAATGAGTATAAAAAAACGAACACTGTGTGCTCGTCTTTTTTTTATAATCTATATTCTTTACTCTATTTTCTTTTTAGCTTACTTAATCGGATATATTTGCCATTCGTCTAAAAAAGTTTTTTATAAAATATAGTCATCATACATTTACTGAACCATAACATTAGTAGGTTAAGTTTATGGTAGATTTGGGGCAAAAAAGGCGGAAGAGATTCCGCCTTTTTTATTTTTTCCTTTTTAGATAAAAGAAAATAGATTATAGAGAATAGAATAAAGACGAAAATATAAAACACAAAAAAAGACGAATAACAATTAAGTCATCCGTCTTTTTTCTTTGTTCTTTACTCTATCTTCTTATTTATCTAAAGCAAATCTTCTTGCAACTTCTGTCCAGTTAATTACGCTGAAGAAAGCTTCAATATAATCTGGTCTTCTGTTTTGGTAGTTTAAGTAGTAAGCGTGCTCCCAAACATCCATTCCTAAGATTGGAGTTCCACCGTGACCAGCAACTTCTGGCATTAATGGATTATCTTGATTTGGAGTTCCTACAACTTCTAATTTTCCTCCTTTTTGAACTGTTAACCAAGCCCATCCAGAACCGAATTGAGTTGCTCCAGCTTTAGCAAATTTTGCTTTAAATTCTTCGAAAGATCCAAAAGAAGACTCAATAGCCGCTAACAAATCACCTGTTGGCAATCCTCCTCCGTTTGGAGACATTACCGTCCAGAATAAATTGTGGTTGTAAAAACCTCCACCATTGTTACGAACTGCAGCGTTAGATTTATCTAAGTTAATCAATATGTTTTCAATTGTTTTTCCTTCTAAATCTGTACCTGCAATTGCAGCGTTAAGATTTGTTGTATATGCATTGTGGTGCTTTGTATGATGGATTTCCATTGTACGTGCATCAATATGTGGTTCTAATGCATCATATGCATAAGGTAATTGTGGTAATTCAAAAGCCATGATATTAGGATTTTTATTGTTTATAATAATTTATTCCAAATTTAGACATTTAACTTTGGAATTGAAAATACTATTTAGTTATAATTCAATTAAAATAATCGATAAATTGTTTTTTTAAACGTTAAATACCTGAAAATATTTACTTTCCGTTGAAAGCTGTCATTGTATTTTCTAAACCGGCAGTTCCAAAAGATTTTATGATTTCAGATGAAATTTCTAATCTTTCAGGCAATTTCGAATTTTCTTCATCGTTCCATTCTCCTAAAACATAATCAACTTGTTGGCCTTTTTTGAATTGATCGCTGATTCCGAATCTAAAACGAGTATAGTTTTGTGTATTTAAAACCAAATTGATGTTTTTAAGTCCGTTATGACCTCCGTCGCTTCCCTTTGGCTTGATTCGGATTGTTCCGAATGAAAGATTTAAATCGTCTGTAATTACTAAAACATTCTCTAACGGAATATTTTCTTTATCCATCCAATATTTTACGGCTTTTCCACTTAAGTTCATGTAAGTGTTTGGTTTTAAAAGAAGAAAGGTTCTTCCTTTAAACTTATATTCGGCTAAAGATCCTAGTTTTACAGTTTCGAAAGACAAACCTTCTTTTCTTGCTAAAAAATCCAGTACTTTAAATCCGATATTGTGTCGTGTGTTTACGTATTCAGCGCCGATGTTTCCTAATCCTACGATTAAATATTTTTTCATATTGTCTTCTGTGTTCTCTTCGTTTTGTGTTGATGAAAACAGTTTTGCGATCCATTTTATCATTTGGCAAAAATAAGTTTAATTAGGGAATGTAACAATTAGATAATTTGAAAATGTGAAAATTAGATAATTATCTGTTGGTTGATTTTAACCACAGGGGTCGCAAGGGTTTTGCATAAAGTCGCTAAGAAAATATCTCTCGCAGATTTAGCTGATTTTTCCTTAGCATCTTAGTCCCGATAGCTATCGGGATAGAAGCTTATGAAAAAGATACTTTCTCGCTAGCCCTGACAGGAGCGGTATCCTTTTTCTGGCTTCTTTAGCCAGGAAAAGATTTAGTGGATGGCAGGAACGTCACTACTTTTAAAAACGGAGATTTTCTGCTTCAAAAAATTATTAATGCGACAATTAGAGAATATGATAATTAAATGATTTAAAAAGACTTCGACTTCACCCAGCCCGATATTGAGAAAAAAAAACTTAGCATCTTAGCATCTTAGGAACTTAGAAGCTTAAAAAGAAAAAAGCCCCAATCGAAAGATTGAGGCTTTTGTATAGAGTTTGAAAAAAAATTATTTTTTCTTTCCTTTTGCAGGAGCTTTTGCAGCTTTTGCAGCCTCTTGAGCAGCTTTCATAGCAGCACGAGAGATTCTTACTTGACAAACAACAGTGTTGTCTGGGTGCATAATTTTGTACTCTGGTTTTCCAACTTTAGTAACGTATAATTTGTTACCCATTTCAAGTGGAGTGATGTCAGCTTCAACAAAATCAGGAAGATTTGCTGGTAAAGCTTTAACTTTTAGTTTACGTTGGTTTAAACGTAAAACACCTCCCGCAAGAACACCTTTAGATGTACCAACGATTTTCACAGGAACTTCCATTGTGATTTCTTTATCATCAAATAATTGGAAGAAGTCGATGTGTAAAATTTTGTCAGTTACAGGGTGAACTTGGATATCTTGCAAAATTGCATTGAATGATTTTCCTTTTCCAAGCTCAATCACAACTGTGTGTGCGTTTGGAGTGTAAACCAAGTTTTTGAACGCTGCAGCGTCTGCTGAGAAGTGTACTGCTTGATTTCCTCCGTATAACACGCAAGGAACCGCTCCAGCATTACGTAAGGCTTTAGTTGACACTTTGCCCACGCTTTCTCTTTCTGATCCTTTAATTGTAATCGATTTCATTGTAAAAAAATATAGTTATTAAATAAATATTCTTGTTTGCTATGGCGAAAATTACATAATGAATTTTCCGCTAATAGAATTGTTGTGGTGCACCATGTGCATAACTTCTGCGAAAAGAGGTGCACAACTCACTACTCTAATTTTATTTGACTCTCTTTTTAACGGAATAGAATCGGTTACGATTAATTCTGTCAATTTTGAGTTTTCGATTTTTTCATACGCACCGCCAGATAATATCGCATGTGTACAAATTGCTCGAACGCTTAGTGCTCCTTTTTCGATCATCAGGTCGGCTGCTTTTGCTAAAGTTCCTCCTGTATCGATCATGTCGTCTACTAAGATTACGTTACGACCTTTTACTTCACCAATCAATTCCATAGTGTCGATAACGTTGGCTGCTTTTCTTTGTTTGTAACAGATTACTACGTCTGATTCTAAAAACTTAGAGTAAGCATATGCTCTTTTTGAACCTCCCATGTCTGGAGATGCAATAGTCAAATTTTCTAAATTCAAACTTTGCACGTAAGGCAAAAAGATTGTAGATGCAAATAAATGATCTACTGGTTTTTCAAAGAATCCTTGAATTTGGTCTGCGTGCAGATCCATCGTCATGATTCTTGTTGCTCCTGCAGCTGTTAGCAGATTTGCTACTAACTTAGCTCCAATTGGAACTCTTGGTTTGTCTTTTCTATCCTGTCTTGCCCAACCAAAATAAGGCATAACAGCTGTAATGTGTCTTGCTGATGCGCGTTTTGCAGCATCAATCATTAATAACAATTCCATCAAATTATCTGCCGATGGGAAAGTTGAACATACGATGAATACTCGTAAACCCCTAATTGATTCTTCGTAAGATGGCTGAAATTCTCCATCACTATACGTTGACATCGTTACTTTTCCTAACGGAATTCCGTAGTCTTTTGCAATCTTTTCTGCAAGATAAACACTTTGTGAACAAGCAAAAATTTTAGCTTCTGGTTCTAGGTGCGACATTATAATTTGTTGTTTTATTCCGCGACTTTCCGTCAATTGAGCTAATTTTTTTTTGTTTTAGCCAGATGATGTATTTGCCTCGGTTGTAGTTAGTTGTGTGTGCGTCGTTTTAACGAGCTGCAAATTTATAAAATTTATTGAACACTGAAAGCAAAAAATTAAGTATTTTTATTAGAATGTTTAAATTTATTTTTTACATTTGCACCGTGTTAAAGGAACGACATCATTTATGACTTCGTTCTATTGCGTTAAAATAATCACTTTTGATTGTTTTTTCGTCTGCTAAGCCCGGATGGCGGAATTGGTAGACGCGCTGGTCTCAAACACCTGTGGGAAACCGTGCCGGTTCGACTCCGGCTCCGGGTACTTAAAACCTCTTCTTAACGGAAGAGGTTTTTTTATGGCTTTTTTTTAAACCATATAAGTCATATAAGTAAATATAACTTTGCGCCTAAGTCCTCATTTTATTAAATGAACCTGTATTAGTTATATGATTGCAACCTCACAACTCGCCTCATGCAAAACAGAAAAATTGCAGGAATTAGCAATAAAACACAATTGATTTGCTTTTTGATGTAATTGTAATGCCAATTCAATTTGGTCTGAATTTGAGATTTTTACCTTCGGAAATAATTTTACTTCAACAAAACGTCCGCTTCCGTCTGGAGAAACTTCTAAAATTGCTTCGGCATGATCTGAATATTCAAGAATTTCTATTCCGTTTTGAGAACAGACATATAAGTAGGACATCATGTGGCAGGAAACTAAACTGCTCAATAATAAATCTTCAGGATTGTATAATGACGGATCGCCTTTGAATGCTTTTGCTGCTGAAATATCTAAAACTGGTTTTCCTTCAATTTTAATTTGATGGGTTTTGCTGTAGTACCTTTCAGATAATTTATTCTGATTTTGTTGAGAAGTCCAATTTAGCGTTGCTTTGAATAGATGTTTCATTTTGCCTTTTTATTGCTAAGTTAAGTTTTTTATGATGCAGAAAATCAATTAATCTCGCAAAGTCGCGAAGACGCAAAGTTTTTATTTCTTTGCGACTCTGCGACTTTGCAAGATTCAAAAAAACTTACTTATTACACTGCAGACCACAAATAAAAAAACCTCGAAAGCCGACACTTTCGAGGTTTTTCAGAGAATTAGAACTAACTAAACAAATTCTAAAGATTATTTTTGAACCGAAAATTTAAAAGTAGTTTTCGTTTTATAATTTTCTCCCGGGTTCAAAACCGTTGTTGGGAAATTTTTCTGGTTTGGAGAATCTGGATAATGTTCTGTTTCTAGACATAATCCTGTTCTGTGTGCAAATGTACCTCCGTTTGGCATTGGCAACGTTCCGTCAAGGAAATTTCCTGAGTAGAACTGGATTCCAGGTTCATCTGTTGTCATTTCCATTATTCTACCGCTTGCTGCGTGGTATACTTTTGCAATGATTGTTTTTCCTTTTTCAGGATTGTTCAACACCCAGCAGTGATCGTAGCCTTTTCCTTTTTCTAATTGGTCATTTTTAGCATTGATGTCTTTTCCAATTAATTTTGGAGTTCTAAAATCGAAAGGAGTTCCCGCAACATCTTCTAATTTTCCTGTCGGAATTAAAGTTGCATCTACCGGAACTAATTTATCTGCATTTAAAGTCAATTCGTGATCTAGGATAGTTTTTGTAAAATCTCCAGATAAATTGAAATACGAATGTTGTGTCAAGTTAACCACTGTTTTCTTGTCTGTAGTTGCTTCATATAAAACCTCTAACTGATTGTCATTTGTTAATGTATACGTTACAAAAACTTTCAAAGTTCCAGGATAACCTTCTTCCATATCTTTACTTACATAAGATAATTTTAAAGAAGCGTTTTCCCCAGATTTAACCTCATCGGCTTTCCACACAACGTTAAAATATCCTTGCGGACCACCATGCAAAGCATTTGGCGCGTTGTTAATTGCTAATTGATATTCTTTTCCATCCAATAAAAATTTCCCTTTCGCAATTCGGTTTCCGTATCTTCCGATTAAAGCACCGAAGAAAGGATTTTCCTTTTCATATTGTGCCAAAGAATTGAATCCGATTACTACATTTTCTGAAACTCCTTCTTTATTAGGCACTTTCAAATCTGTAATTCTTCCGCCAAAAGTGATGATGTCCACTTCCATCCCATTTTGGTTTTTCAGTTTATAACTTTCTACTTTTTCGCCTTTTACAGTTGTTCCATATTCTGATTTTTCAATAGTAACCAAAGCTTTTTCATCAGTGGCAACTTTTTCTGTATCGGCTTTTTTATCGCTTTTACATTGAACTGAAACTGCAGCCAAACTCAAAAGGCTTAATCCGAAAACACAACGTTTTAATATATTCATAAATGGTTATTTTTTAGTTAGTAAAGTCTTAAAGTCAAAAGTCATAAAGTCTTTTCCTCAAAGTAACTAAATCTTTTTCACTTTTGACTTTCGACTTTTGACTTTATGACTAATTTATAGTCCATGTTGAAACAAATGATAATACGCTTCGTTAGCGTTGATTTTATCTTTGAAATCTCTTACAGTCGTTTTCTCATCAATTACTAATAACTCAATTCCAGCGATATCAGCAAAATCTTCCATATATTCAGTTGTCAACGATTGGCTGTAAACGGTATGGTGTGCTCCTCCAGCTAAAATCCAAGCTGTTGCTGCAACCTCTAAATTTGGTTTACAATCCCAAAGAACGCGTGCAACTGGAAGTTTTGGTAATTCTGCCATTGGTTTTACTGCTTCCACTTCGTTCACGATTAAACGGAAACGAGTTCCCATATCCACCAAAGAAACATTGATTGCGTCACCAGCAGGAGAATTGAATACCAAACGAGCTGGATCTTCTTTTCCTCCAATTCCTAGTGGATGAACTTCGCAAGAAGGTTTTCCGTCAGCAATAGATGGACAAATTTCCAACATGTGAGAACCTAAAACATATGATTTTTGAGGTGTAAAGTGGTACGTGTAATCTTCCATGAACGAAGTTCCGCCTTCCAAACCAATATTCATCACTTTTAAAGCTCTTACCATTGCAGCGGTTTTCCAGTCTCCTTCTCCACCAAAACCATAACCATCGGCCATTAATCTTTGTGTTGCGATTCCTGGCAATTGTTTCCAAACTCCAAGGTTTTCAAATGTATCTGTAAAAGCGCCGAATCCTCCTTCTTCAAGGAAAGCTCTTAAACCTAATTCAATTTTTGCCGCTTCTACTAATGAGCTTCTTTGTGCGCCACCTTCTTTTAAAGAATCTGTTAAGTTGTAAGAAGACTCATAAACTGCTAATAAATCAGCCAATTGTTTGTCTGTTACTTTCTCGATATGTTTTGTAACGTCTGAAGAATCGTATCCGTTTACTGAAACTCCAAAACGAATTTGAGCTTCTACTTTATCGCCTTCTGTAACCGCAACTTCACGCATATTGTCTCCAATACGAGCTACTTTTAAGTTTTGAAGTTCGTCCCATCCTAAGACTACTCTTGACCAGATTCCTAATTGTTTTTGAACTCTTTGATCTTCCCAGTGACCTACAACCACTTTGCGTTTTTTACGTAATCTAGACATGATGAAACCAAATTCACGATCTCCGTGAGCCGATTGGTTTAAGTTCATGAAATCCATGTCGATAGATCCCCATGGAATTTCAGCGTTGTATTGTGTATGCAAGTGGCATAACGGCTTTTTAAGGATATTTAATCCTCCAATCCACATTTTTGCAGGTGAGAAAGTATGCATCCAAGCAATAATTCCGATACAGTTTTTCTCTGAATTCGCAGCCAAACAAACATCTAAAATCTGCGAAGGCGATTTTACCACATCTTTGTAAACTACTTTTACCGGAATTGAAGACGAAGCGTCTAATCCTTTTGCAATAATCTGTGAATGTTCTGCTACTTTTCTAAGCGTTTCTTCACCGTATAATTCCTGGCTTCCTACTACAAACCATACTTCTTTTTGAGATATATCTATCATTTTGTTTAATCGTTTATTTGTTTAATCGTCAAATCGTTTTTCTTTATCTAAAAATTCACGATTAACGAAAATCTTTTCTCTTTGTTCTTTATTCTATTTTCTTTAATCTAAAATCTACACTCTAAAATCTAAAATCATTATTGTCCGTAATACGAATCTTTTCCGTGTTTGCGGTTGTAATGTTTCTTAATTAATGAGTCTTTTAATCTTGGTGCATTTGGGTTGATTTGTAAAGTCAGGTAAGCCATTTCGGCAACTACTTCTAAAACTTTACTGTTGTAAACCGCTTTTGCCGCGTTTTTTCCCCAGGCAAATGGACCGTGGTTTCCTATCAAAATCATTTCTACTTCTTCGTATGAAAGATTTTTTTCTTTGAAACAATCTAGAATCTGAATTCCCGTATTGTGTTCGTAGTTTCCTTCAATTAGAGCATCTGCCATCGGGGGCGCGCACGGAATGTCAGCTGTCAAATGATCAGCATGTGTTGTTCCAAAAATTGGAATATCTTGTTGTGACTGCGCCCAAGCCACAGAATAGGTCGCGTGTGTATGCGCCACTCCTCCAATGTTTGGCCAGTTTTTATATAAATAAGCATGCGTTTTCGTGTCAGATGACGGACGCATCGTTCCTTCAATAACATTATTGTCAAAATCGACAATTACAATATCTTCTGGTTTTAAATCTTCGTAAGGAACACCGCTTGGTTTAATGGCAAAAACACCGTTTTTTCTGTCCACGGCACTCACATTTCCGAAAGTATAGACAACCAAATTCAATGCATTCAACTGCATGTTGGCTTCGTAACATTCTTGTTTTAAATCTTTATACTGAGAACTCATTTTGAGAAATTTTAATAGTTGGATCTGCAAAAGCACTTAATTGTTCGTATCCTACAAGCAGTTTGTTATAAGCCGCTACTTTATCTAATTGAGGGAAGTATTCTCCGTCAAAATCGCTTCCGATTTTTTGGCTCGCTTCGATTACGTTTGGATAAATTCCGGCTGCAACTGCTGCGTAAATTGCCGCTCCTAAAGCAGGTGTTTGATCTGAAGCCGCAACTTTAATTGGCTTGTTTAAAACATTCGCCAAAGTCTGCATGATAAAAGGAGACTTGCGAGCAACGCCACCAATACCGATAACGCTGTCGATTTTTACTCCTTCTTCTTCAAAACGATCTACGATTTTCTTTGCTCCAAAACAGATTGCGTTTACTAAAGCTTTAAAAATATGAGGCGCTTTTGTTCCTAAAGAAAGGTTTGAAATGGCACTTTTTACTTCCTGATTGGCATCTGGAGTTCTACGTCCGTTGATCCAGTCTAAAGCAATTGGAAGACTTTCTGAAACCGGAATTTTCTCCGCTTCTTTGGTCAATTCCACAATTAATTTATCGCTGAATTCTTCTCTTAATTGTTCTTTTTGAGCATCATTTAAAAGTGATAAAGCACCTAACAAATGTTCCGTTGGCCACATTAATAATTCTTTGTACCAAGCCAATAAATCGCCAAAAGCAGATTGTCCTGCTTCAAGACCAATAAAACCTGGAATTACTGAACCATCAACTTGTCCGCAGATTCCTCTAACAGTTTTAGTTCCGACTTCATCATACGAACCAACTAGAATATCACAAGTTGAAGTTCCCATAACACGAACTAAAGTGTTTTCTCCAATTTTTGCTCCAACAGCTCCAGAATGTGCGTCGAAAGTTCCAACAGCTACAACCGTATCTGTCGAAAGTCCTAAACGCTCTGCCCATTCTTTGCTTAAATTTCCTGCAACTAAATCAGATGTATACGTTTCATCGTATAAGTTTCCGCGAAGTTGCGCCAAATACGGATGTAATTTTTCTAAGAATTCAACGGGAGGAAGTCCGTTCCAGTCGGTGTGCCACATTGCTTTGTGACCTGCTGCGCAACGGCTTCTTTTGAAGGTTTTTAAATCTTTATCTTCAATTAATAAATACGTCATTAAATCACAGTGTTCCATCCAAGTATGGGCTGCATTTCGAACCGCTTCATCTTGTCTTGCAATGTGAAGGATTTTTGCCCAAAACCATTCTGATGAATAAATTCCGCCAACATATTTGGTAACGTCTTCTCCGCCCCAGCTTACTGCTAGTTCGTTGATTTCGTTTGCTTCATTTATAGAAGTATGATCTTTCCATAAAACCATCATTGCATTTGGGTTTTCTTCGAAACCTTTTGTTAATGCTAATGGTGTTCCGTCTGCAGTAACTGGAACTGGAGAAGATCCTGTTGTATCAATACAGATGCCGCGAACCAATTTCGGATCGACATTACTTTCTTTTACAACATTCTGAATTGTAATTTCTAAACCTTCAATATGATCTAAAGGATGCTGACGAAACTGATTGATCGATGCATCGCAATATTGTTTGTTTTTCCATCTTTTATAATGAGAAACATTCGATGCCAGCTCTTGCCCATTTTCAGTGTCAATAAGCACCGCTCGAACAGAATCTGTTCCGTAGTCCAATCCTATTACGTAATTTTTCATTCTAAATTTGTTTTATTGTTCACAAATATAAATATAATTAATTTATAAGTGTATAAAAAACACTTAATAAAAACAAGCTTCTTTATTTTTACAAATAATGCATCAAAATCAAGTATTTTGAATCCAAAAAATCAACAAACGTGTGATTTACACTTATTATCTTACGATTATTTCATCTTAATTTTCAAAACTGTCACTGAGTACGCAGGAAAATCATATTGAACTTTGTTTCCACTTACTTTAAATTCGCTTTCTTTTGGGCTAATTTTGGTTGGGGCTTCAAAAGAATTCTCATCATTTATTCCATCACCTTTTAATGTAACTGCCTTTCCTTTTGCCTCTAATTTTGCTCCTTTTAAGTCGATAGAAACGTTTTGAGTCGAACTTGATGTATTTACAATTTTCAAGATTACTTCTTTCGTATTCACATCTTTTACTGCCGAAGCAAACAAATCATTTTGACCAATTACTGCTTTTCCATCTTTTGTAATGTTGATTAAATCGGTTCCTTTATTATTAGAAAACAATTTTTGTACATAATAATTTGGCGTTCCGTATGACTGCAAATTGTTGAACCAAATCATGTCTGGTGTCCATTGCCACCCGTCAACATGTGCCAATAAAGGTGCATAAGATGTCAAATGAACTACCTCTGCATTACGCTCCATTCCGGTCATGAAAGCCGCCTCAGAGAAAGCACATTCCCAGTTGTTTTTATTCTCCGGACTTGCAATGGCAACACTTTGTGCCGCATATTCTCCTGCGAAAATTTTTGGTCCTTTACGGTCGTAATTGTCATAACGCGTCACGTTTTTGCGGAACCAAGCTGGATCTTTGTAATAATGCTCGTCAACGATTTCAGCATTTAGGCTTTTTAGTTCTTTCATGCCGTAATCGAAATAATCTCCGTCAGGAAATGGGCCTGTTCCAGAAACAATCGTAATGTTTGGATATTTAGCTTTAATTGCTTTTTGGAATACTTTAAAACGCTCAATATAATCTGGCCCCCATTGCTCATTTCCAACTCCGATAAGTTTTAAATTGAATGGTTTTGGATGTCCCATATCTGATCTTAATTTACCCCAAGCTGTTGTAACATCTCCATTTGCAAATTCGATCAAGTCCAAAGCATCCTGCACGTATGGATCGATTTGATCCATCGGAACTAATTCTCCCGTATTGAATTGACATGCCATTCCACAGCTCAAAATTGGAAGCGGAGAAGCTCCAATATCTTCAGCAAGTTGGAAATATTCAAAAAATCCTAGACCAAAGCTTTGGAAATAGTCTGGTGCTGGTCTGTGTTTGAATTCCATGTTCCAACGGTTAACTGCTGTTTCTCTGTCTTCAACATTTCCAACTGATTTTTTCCATTGGTAACGCTCTGCTAAAGTTCTTCCTTCAACAATACAGCCACCAGGAAAACGCAAAAATCCAGGTTTCAAATCGTATAATAATTGCACTAAATCAGCACGCATTCCATTTTTTCTTCCTTTCCAAGTATCTTCAGGAAAAAGCGAAATATTATCTAAATCGATCACTCCATTTCCTTCAAAAGTAATTTTCAATTTTCCTTTTGCTTCCGTTGCTGAAGATGTTAATTGAGCCGTATAATTTGACCAATCCTTAGAAGTTGGAACAATTGAAGTTTCGCCCAAAACTTTGTTGTTTTTATCAATAAATTGGAATTTAATTTTTGAAATGTTTCCAGAAATTTTGGATGCTTTCAAAGACAAATTGTATTTCAAATCTTTTTTAAGCCCCATTCCTCTAAAGCCTTCATTAATCAACTCATAACCATTTGCATCGTTTATGGTAACTCTGCAGTAATTATGATTTGTCCCTTTTTGAGAATACTGGATCACATTTGCAATTCCTGATTGCGTATTTAATTTATGACGGTCGCTGTTTGGCTCATTCCATCCCATCATTGGAAACTGAAATTCGAATGATCTGTTTTTAATCATTTCGGCATACAAACCGCCATCGGCTGCAAAATTGATATCTTCAAAAAATACTCCGTACATGGTAGGTTCAATTTTTGTTACTGTTTTTGCAACATCAACTTGAAGATTATTTTTTTGTGCCGATGCATAAACGCCGCTCAGCAATAAACCGCAAAGGGTCATTTTTGTAATTAAATTGGACTTCATTTTTTATTTATTTAAATGTGTTTTATGGCACGCTGATGACGCGGATAAAACGGGTTTTATTTTTGTTTATCTTTATTTCCTTACGTTAAACCGGATTGAAATCCGGCCCTACAATATGAAACGTTCCTCTGGAACTTTTTTAAATCTTGCTTCTTGCCTCTTTTATCTATATTCTTAATTCTTATAATCCAACCAAACCTTCATTTTTCCTACGCCTCGATTTGACCAAGAATAGTATGGAATTGCTTTGAATTTTTCGTTTTCGATTACGTTCACACCATTCAACAAATTCACTTCTTTTTTTACTTTGAAAGAATCTCCAGAAGCTACATTTATTTTATCAAAATTGGTTTTGTTGTCGATTTCTTCCACTGCGTAAACGATTGGGCCGTATTCTAGAGAAACTTTATTTTTATTCGTTTCAACTTTAGAATTGGTTTGAACTTCCTGAACTTCCATTGGGAAATTAAGCGCAATTTTGTCTCCTTTTTTCCAATTTCTATTGATGGTGAAATAGCCGTCTTGTTGCTGCACTGCTACCGCTTCTCCGTTTATTGTAATTGTTGCTCTTTGAGTTGAGGCTTTTTTATAGGTGTATAAATCCCCCGGCAGCACTTCATTTCTTGCCCAGCCAGGAACGCGTAGTTTGATCGTAAATTGGCCTTCTTTTTTAGGGTTAACCGAGATTCCAACTTTTCCATTCCAAGGATAAGAAGTCTGTTGTGAAATCTGTAAATCGGTTTTTCCTAATTTGAAAGCTGAATTGCTTGAAGCATATAAATTTACGTATAAAACATCATTTGTTTTAGAATAAATCAATCCCGGAATTGACGGAATAAAACGAATCAAATTCGTAGGACAGCAAGAACAGTCGAACCAAGCCTGACGTGTGCAAGAACCCCTGTTTGATTTATAAACGCCATCGGCTTCAAGCGCGTTTGGATAGAAAAACTCTTTTCCAGTCAATGAAATTCCTGAAATTAATCCGTTGTACATCGTTCTTTCAATCACATCAAAGTATTGAGATTTACCATACAAACTATGTAATCTGTGGTTCCAATATACATCGCCAATTGCGGCACAAGTTTCGTTGTAAGCTGTTAAGTTTGGAAGCTCATAATTAGTTCCAAAAGCTTCGCCGTCATGTCTTGAACCGATTCCGCCTGTGATGTACATTTTTTTGTTCACCATATTATTCCATAAATTATTTACGGCATTTTCATATGATTTGTCTTTTGTCATCGCAGCGATATCTGTCATTCCAGCGTACATATACACCGCGCGAACTGCATGACCAACCACTTCGTTTTGCTGAATTACTGGAATATGATCCTGTGCATATTCACCGTATAATTTATGATTGTTCGGATTTCCGCGATTGTCTAAAAAGTATTTCGCCAATTTTAAATAATCTTCTTTTCCGGTAATTTGATACAATTTGATCAAACCTGTTTCAATAATCTGATGTCCTGGAACACCTTTTACCTGACCTGGACCGTCGCCAAAAGTTTTCACAAACAAATCGGCATTTTTGATCGCAATGTCAAGGAAATTTCTTTTTCCAGTTGCTTCATAATGTACCACCGCAGCTTCAATTAAATGTCCTGCATTATAACATTCGTGACTAATTTGTAATGATTCCCAACGTTTTCCTTCAATAACAGGAACCCACGTTGCTGGCGGTTTTGCAGGATTGATTGTTCTCCAAGTTGTCAAATAACCATCAGCTTCTTGGCCAATTTTTACAATGGCAATCAACGAATCTAGAACTCTTTCCAGTTTCGGATTTGGAGCAGAAATTAAAGTATTCGATGCGCCTTCAATTATTTTGTAAACATCGGTATCATCAAAAGGCATTTCGCCTCTTACTGTTCCCGTTTTTTGTTTTCCTGCGATTAAGAAATTCTCAAAACGACCTTCTTCATTACATTTTTGAATAGCGTAAGCAATTGTAACTTCCTGCACTCTCTTAATAATTGGCAACCAAAAAGAATCGTTCAATTTTACATTTTGGATGTTGACTGGTTCAATTTGATATCCTGCTTTTAATACCGAAGTTTTATCCGACGGCTGTACAGAATTGTTTTTGGTTTCTTTACAGGAAACCAAAATCAAAACCGAGAGGAAAATGGTAGTAATTGGAAAGGTAAATTTTTTCATTGTATTGGATTATTCTATTTTAAAACGGGCCATAAATCAGCATCCCATTGCATTTCTTTGACTACTAATCTTGGTGTTCCGTTTGATTTTTTTTCATAAGCATGATAGAAAATATAATCTTTGCCATCAAACGTATAAGCACTGTTATGGCCTACGCCAAAGTAATTTTCATCGCCTTGAACTACAATACTTCCACCGCCTTCGGTTAATAATTTTCCATCTTTATCGACATAAGGTCCTGTTGCATTTTTGGATCTTCCAACGACAACTTTATACGTGCTTTTTTCTCCACGGCAACATAAATCCCAAGAAAGAAATTGATAATAATAACCGTTTTTCTTAAAGATAAATGGAGCTTCGAGCGCGCCATCACCCGGATCAGAATCGGCTAATTCAAAAGTTCTTTTACGTTTTGAAATTGTATGCCATTCCTGAGGCTGAGCAATCGACTTTAAATCGGGATTTAATTTTACCATTTTTAATCCTTCCCAAAAAGAACCGAATGAAAGCCAAGGCGTATTGTTTTCATCGAAGATTAAATTCGGATCAATGGCATTCCACATATCACGGTTTGGCTGTGACTGAATAACAATTCCCTGATCGACCCATTTGTAATTTTTATCCTTTGGATCTAAAGTCGTATTGGTCGCAACACCAATCGCCGAAGTATTTTTGGCGAAAGCCGAAACCGAATAATACAGGTAATAAACATTGTTATGAAATGAAATATCCGGCGCCCAAATATGATTTTTGAAATCGGCTGCAACGCCATCTGCCCAAACTGGTTTTTCTTTGAAAACCTGAGGCTGTTTGTCCCATTTTTTTAAATCTTTTGAGCTGAAAACACTAATTCCGTTTCCAGTGCAATACAAATAATAGGTGTCTTTTTGCTTGATAACAACCGGATCGTGAACTACAATTTCCTGTGCAAAAGAGACTGAAGCAATCAGCATCAAAAAACCAGAAATTGTATGTTTTATATTTTTGTAAACCATATTTATTAATATTTTTTCACCATATAAGTGATGTAAGGAAATTTAAGTTTTGTGTTGACTGAAAACTTTTTTAAATCATATAAGCTAAAACTGTAAACTGCGACTGTGACTGAATACTAAAAACCTGAACACTGAACACTAACTACTGAATTCCTTCAGATGTCATTACAACACGTTTCATTGTTCCGTCTTTGTTATAATATAATTTGTCTACACAAACTGATCTTCTAAAACTTCCTCCGTGTGGAATTGACGCTCCGTTGTGATAAATGAAATACGACTGCCCTTTAAAATCAATTATCGATTGATGATTTGTGTTGCTGTTTCCGGCTAATTCATTCAAAATCCCTTTAAATTCCCATGGCCCAGTAATTGATTTGCTCATCGCATAGGCAATTTTTTCTGGAAATTCGTAAGCGTATGACAAATAATACCAGTCTTTATGTTTGTGAATCCACGGCGCTTCTGTAAAATTTGGCAATTTTATGTGATGAATTTCTCCGTCGATTTCCGTCATATTTTCTTTTAATTTTGCATAATGGCAGGCTGTATTTCCCCAAAACAAATAAGCTTGTCCGTCATTATCGATATAAACCGTAGGATCAATATCATCCCAGCTTATATCGGTATATTTGGTCATATCATTTGTAATCAAGGCTTTTCCTAAAGCATCTTTAAAAGGTCCAATTGGGCTATCTGAAACCGCAACACCAATAGATTTTCCATGAATTGTTCCGTGTTCAACCGTTACGTACCAATAAAACTTCCCATTTCTTTCAATTACTTGCGAAGCCCATGCATCACTTTTTGCCCATTTAAAATCGGTTACTTTTAAAGGTACGGGATGCGATTCCCATTTTTTCATGTCCGACGAAGAATAGACAACCCATTCGTTCATCTTATAAAAATTAAAATCATTTGGCGCTTCATCATGACCGGCGTATAAATACACTTTGTCTTTATAAACCAATGCCGCAGGATCACCTGTATATTGATCCTTAATAATTGGATTATTGAATTTTACCGATTGTGCATTTCCTGCTATCGATAAGAATAAAATAGAAAGGCTTGTAAATAGGTTCTTCATTATCATTTTTTTTTTGCCACTCCCGATAGCTATCGGGATGCACAAATTTTCTCGAATTTTAATTTGTTGGAATTTGTACAATTCGTGGCTTATTTTTTCTCTCGCAGATTGAGCAGATTTTTATTCTAGAATTTTAAAAAATTGTAATTTTCTAATTTTCTAATTTTCTAATTTTCTAATTTTCTAATTAATCTTTTTACCCCAAACAGGCAATCCAGCTGCGGTGTATCCAGAATAACTCAAGGTTACTTTTCTTGTGGCTAATTCCCAATCCCAAGAATCAGAAACGTTGCATTTTACTCCGTTAACCGTTAATACTTTTTTAGTACTGTCGTATGACCACGTTCCTGTTGCATCGCCGCTTACTTTTTTATCGGCAGTCAAATAAATTGTTCCTGATTTTTGCATGGTTTTGTATTGGTAATTCATTGTAATCTGTTCCCAAGTTCCAATGAAATTTGCGTCACTTATAGTCGTTGCGGGAACTCCTGCATAACGCTCAGCTTCAACAACTGGCCAACCATCTTCGGTCCACTGAATGGCACGAACATGTCCCATCATTACGGCATTTGAAACTGCAATTCCAGGAACACCTTCTGGCAAACGTGCCTGAGATGCATAATACCATTGTTTTGTCTCTGGATTTTGGAAAACGGCACAATGTGCAAACCCAACCCAACCCGTATGATTTTTAAATTGGTACGGATGTGTTACCATTGGATAACATTCAGCACCATTTGTAATACTGCTTCCGCTGATGGTCAAATAAGGTCCGAGAATATTTTTTGAACGAGCCACACGCGTGTTATACGCAACTGATAATTCATCATAAGCCAAGAACAAATAATAATACTGTGTGTCTGGATTATAGATGATTTCTGGTCCTTCAAGTGCTTGCCAACGATTTGTACTGATGTTTCCTCGGCCTGCAATTCGGGTTCCGTAATCGTCGATGGTTTTTAATTTAGCTGGTTTTCCTGTTGCCGGATCCAGTTTTAAAGCTGCAATTCCAGAATGCCAAGAACCATAAATTAAATATTGATCACCTTCGGGAGTCTGAATAAAACTTGGATCGATGGCGTTGAATTTAAAATAAGCATCCCAATCGTTTCCTCCGTTTCGAACATAACTTTTTACACCATCTGGTTCAGAGCAAACTACCATTCCTTTATCAACCCAATTATTTGAAGCCAAATCATCTGTTTCGGCCAAACCAATAAAAGCGCGTTCTGACCATGAAGTATTGGTGTCTGTTCCCACAATTGGATTAGTAACAACAATGCTATAATACATTCTAAATTTGTTGCCCACTTTACGAACGCAAGGCGCCCAATATCCGTAACTCGGATTTGTGATTGGAGGAAGGGCCGGATTCATTCTTGCTCTTTTATTATTCAAAGAATCCTTAACCCAAGCCGGAGCTGTAGTCATTGAAGATCCCATGAATTCCCAATTGATTAAATCTTTTGATCTTCTGTAAAAGAAATGTCCGTTTCCTTCGTGTGCATTTCCATAAGAAGCATCGGTTTGGTACATATAATAATAGTCTCCAGATTTTTCGACCGATGGATCATGTACGTTGGCCAAATTCCATTGCGATCTGCTTCCCCAACTTGAAATTGAAGTATAATTATCTGCATAAGTTGGCCCCGGAAAAGCCGGTGTAATCACTGGCGGATCAACCACTACCGGCGGATCTGGAGTTACAGGTGTATCAGGACTGTCGCTTGAACAGCCAAACACCAATAACGCGCCTAAAAACATTCCGATATACGGCAGTGTTTTTAGAATGGAATTCGATTTTTTCATGTTTTATCTTTTTATTTTCCTTCTAAAACAACAACTGAGAAAGGAGGAATTGTGATTTCAAGTTTTCCTTTTTTGTTTTCGAAACCTTTAAAAACTGTTGGAACAATTTTATTTGGGGTATCGAACGAATTGTAATCTTGTAATTTTGCTGATGTTAAAACTATTCCTGTGAAATTTTTAAGACCAAGTTCGTTTACATCAATCTCTACTTTGTTTTTGTTTTTAGCATCAACATTTACTAAAGAAATATGA
The DNA here is from genome assembly GCF_000425445.1 of Flavobacterium denitrificans DSM 15936. Lineage (GTDB taxonomy): Bacteria > Bacteroidota > Bacteroidia > Flavobacteriales > Flavobacteriaceae > Flavobacterium > Flavobacterium denitrificans. Next base: position 452,985 of record NZ_AUDL01000004.1, read on the forward strand.
ACTGCACCGTTTTTATCTTTTGAAGCTGATGCTGAAACTGCAGGAAGTGTTTCTCCGTTAAAAGTGTAATTTGGAGAATTGAAACTTACTGGCAATAATTTTGCATCCTGGTGCACGCTGTACATTTTCATTACATGATACGTTGGCGTAGTGATCATTTTTGCCTTATCTGTTAAAATAACTGCTTGCAAAACATTAACGCATTGTGCCAAGTTTGCCATACGAACACGATCTGCGTGGTTATTGAAAATATTAAGAGTTGCTCCAGCCAAAACTGCATCACGCATTGTATTTTGCTGATATAAAAATCCAGGATTTGTTCCTTTCTCCACTTCGTACCAACCTCCCCATTCGTCAACCATCATGGCTACTTTTTTTTGTGGATCGTATTTATCCATTATCGCAGCATGTTTTGTAACAAGCTCTTCCATTTTCAAAGCCGATTTCATGGTTTTGAAATAACCTTCTTCTGTAAAATCTCTGTCATCACCTTTTTTAGCCCATTCGATTACAGCATAATGATGTACTCCAAGTCCACCTAACATATTTGTTGGAATGTTTTTCATTAAAACTTCTGTCCAATTATAATCAGCACTGTTTGAACCTGATGCGATGCGTGTCAATCCTCCTGTATTTTCCCAATCCGACATGAACGTTGCAAATTTGCGGTATTCTCCTGCATAGTATTCTGCAGTCATATTTCCACCGCATCCCCAAGCCTCATTTCCAATTCCCCAGAATTTAACTTTCCAAGGTTCTTTTCTTCCGTTTTTTTGACGCAAATCGCTCATCGGACTTTTACCTCCAAAATTGGTGTACTGCACCCAATCCGCTAATTCTTGAACGGTTCCGCTTCCAACATTTCCGGACAAATACGGTTCAGCTCCCAAAAGCTCACACATATTTAGGAAATCATGTGTTCCAAAACTGTTGTCTTCAGTCACGCCGCCCCACCATTTGTTTACAATTGTTGGTCTTTGCTCTTTTGGTCCAATTCCGTCCTTCCAATGGTACGTATCAGCAAAACAACCTCCCGGCCATCTTAAATTCGGAATTTTCAAATCTTTTAAAGCAGTAATAATGTCATTTCTAACTCCGTTTGTGTTTGGTATTTTTGAAGTATCTCCAACAAAAAATCCTCCATAGATACAGCGCCCTAAGTGTTCAGCAAAATGCCCGTAAATATTTTTGTTGATCACTGGAGCATCAGCATTATTTTTTATGGTTACAACTGTGGTTTGATTTTGGGCAAAATTAACCTGACTACAAAGCGTAATTAAAAAGGTAACTAAAAGTGCTTTTTTCATAATGTTTTAATGTTATAATATCATGTGAAGATTTTTAAGCCTCCACATGATATCTGGTATTCTGAACTAATTCAAATTTATTCTTAGTCTCCGTTTTCAGTCCCAGTCTCACTATATACTGAGACTGAAACCGAGATTGAAAACTTTTTTAATAACTATCATTCTGTTTTGTTCCCGGATTATTATCCATTTCTAACTGTGGAATTGGGAAAAATTCTCTTCCTGGCGCGTAAGAATTAAACTCTACATCTCTCGCTTTCAGCCAAGCCAATTTTGTTGCATCTTGCAACCATCCCCAACGACGAATATCATCAAAACGGTGTCCTTCAAGCGGAAATTCCAAGAATCTTTCATGTCCAATTTGTTCTCTCATCTGAGCTTGAGTCATTCCAGGTTTTGCTGTCGCTAAATCAGGCAAATTAACTCTGTTTCTTACCATTTGAATGTAAGTATATGCTCCAGGAGTATCTCCAGTTTCATTTAACGTTTCTGCATACATCAATAAAATATCTGCATATCGCAATAAACGCTCGTTAATTCCTGATCTCCAATCGTACTCGTCAGCAAATTGACCGTCTGAATTTTGATATTTTCTACAGAAGATATCGTTTAAATCTGCAGGGCTCGTAGCATAAAAAGTGGCAAAATCTTTACCATACAATTGCATTCCGCCTGGTTTATTATAAAAAATCGTAGCATCTAAACGAGGGTCAACATCTCCTGTTTTTGTTTTTTCCTGCTGATATTCATTAAACAATGTCCAAGTTGGTTGCACATCTGTCCATCCAAAAGCTCTTGGCGCATAAGTAATAGCACGAGCAGATGTTTTTCCCCATCCTGAAGCTGGAGCACCACCCCATCCTAAATCAACACCACCTGCATCTCTGCTGAATTGAACTTCAAAAAGAGATTCAGAATTGTTTTCATTTGCTGTAGTAAAGTTATCGCGATAGTTTGAAACTAATGAATAAACGCCTAAGTCAATTACTTGTTTGAAAGTTGTTCTTGCGTTTGCAAAATCTTTAGTAAACAAATATGCTTTTCCTAAATATCCTAGAGCGGCACCTTTTGTAGCACGTCCTTTTTGACCAGCATCAAGGCCTGAAAGTCCAACATATGTATTAGGCAACAATTCTGCTGCAGCTTTAAAATCAGCAATAACCTGTGCCCATCCATCAGCTTCTGATTTTTGAGGTGTATACAATTTAATTTCTGTTGGAAGTGGCACATTTTTAAACATGTTTACAGCGTGAAACAAGTATAAACCTCTTAAGAAATAAGCTTGTCCTAAAATTCTATTTTTAAGTGCTGCGTCTTCAAATGCAATTCCTGGCACATTTGTCAAAACTTGATTTGCACGATAAATTCCTTGATAGTATGTCTCAAAAGCCCAGCCATAAATTGCTGGATCTGTAGGGTTTGAATTGAAACGCCCTACATTGTACATCGCTCCCCAGGGGCTATTACTACGAGTATCATCACCTTTTAAATCTAATAGCAACGGCGTGCTTCTCATATAAGTTCCATCTGTAAGCAAACTTCCGTAAGCGGCATTCACTCCTTCGATAGCGTCTTGATCTGTTTTCCAAAATGAACCTGCGGTTTCAACGTTAGGATCCACTTGAAGCAAGTCTTCATTATCAACACAACTTGTAGTTACAAGAGCTAGTGAAAAGAAAACTGTTATATAATTAAATACTTTATATTTCATTTTAATTCGTTTTTAATTGGTTAGGATAGATTAAAAAGTTACTTCAACACCCAAAGAAATTGTTCTTGGATTTGGGAATGATCCTGCATCATATCCTCTAGAAAATAATCCGTCATTGTAATTAAAATCTGGATCGTAACCTCTGTATTTGCTAATAATCCATAAGTTTTGACCATTTACATATACTTTCGCTCTCTGAATAAACAAATCTTTTGGCAATGGAAGTGAATATCCAATTTCCAATGTCTGTAATTTGATATAATCACCGCTTTCGATAAATCTGTCAGAGTCTCTTGCATTTCCATTTGGATCTCCAATAATTGGACGAGGAACGTTTGTATTTGTATTTGTTGGTGTCCAATAGTTCAAAGCATCAACACTATGATTTCCATATTGCTCTGTCATTAAGTTACGATACAATCCGTTGAATACTTTGTTTCCTCCTGAACCTTGCCAGAACATAGAGAAATCCCAATTTTTATAATTTGCACCAAAGTTGATTCCGTAGCTGTATTTCGGAATTGTAACTCCCATAAACTTTCTATCAGCATCTGTGATTTGTCCATCACCATTTAAATCGCTGAATTTAAGATCTCCAACACCCGCGTTAGTCTGAGTTGGCGAAGAAGCTAAATCAGCCGCATTTTGAAAAATTCCTGCAACTTCATATGTATAAAGTTCTCCAATTGATCTTCCAACTTCTGTTTTTGAAGCTGCTCCATAAATTGGGTTTCCATCAAGACCAATTTGTAAAACCTCATTTTTTAGGGTTCCTAAGTTTGCCGAAATGTTGTATTTAAATTCGTGGTGATTGTTGTTGTACGTTGCTGTAAACTCAAAACCACTGTTTTTAACCGCACCTGCATTTGTTGTAATACTTGCTGGGAATGCTCCAGTTGAATATGGCAATGGAACTCCAATCAATAAATCTGTTGATTTTTTCTGATAATATTCAGCAGTAATTTGTAAATCATTATCTAAGAATCCAAGCTCAACTGCAACGTTTGAAGTCGCTGTCTTTTCCCAGTGTACATTCGGATCAATAGCACTAACTACTGTTGTTCCAGGAGCTAATGCGTTATTAAAGTCATATCCTGCAAAAGCATTGATAGTTGGTGAATAGGCATAAACTCCAAGTGTGTTATTTCCTAATTCTCCATAGCCTCCTCTTAATTTGATTGTGTTAAACCAATCTGGCAAATGGATGAATTTTTCGTTGCTTAATTTCCATGCTCCTGAGAAAGAGTAGAAATTAGCCGTGTTATTGTCTTCACTAAAAAGTGATGTTTTATCTTGTCTGAAGTTTCCTGTAATGAAATAACGATCATCATAAGAATAGTTCAAACGGCTTAAGTATGAAATATTTGTAAGTGTATTTTTGTATTCACCTGCGCTAGTAGCATCAGCATATTGGATTTGGCTGATTTCGCCTGGAGTATATCCAACACCTCTTGACCAATGTCTGTAGTAGTCATTTCTTTCTTGAATCCATCCTCCTAAAGCATCGATTTTATGTTTGTCTAAAGTAATTTCGTAAGTCAATAAGTTGTTTACGAATGTTCTTTGTTGGTTTCCATTATCAACATCTAAAGAAGCTTCATCATTTGTAGTAATATAATACCATCCTAAATCACTTGGCGGAATGAATTTTCTGTTTTGAAAATCTAATCTATCGTAGCTTAAATCTAATTTATATTTCAAGCCTTTGATGATTTCAAGTTCTCCCCAAATATCTCCAATAAAACGGCTTCTTTGCCCATTATTTGTAATCAAGTTATTGTAACCAATAACGTTCATCGAGATTGCTCTCTGCGTTAAGTTATCAGTTCCCCCGTATCCACCAAGTCTATTTTCATCATAAACAGGCATTGTTGGAACTGCACCTAACAAATCAACAATTGCAGATTGTCCAGCATTGTATTCATTAAAGTTTTCTTTACCCGATTTGGTATATCCAATTTTAGAACCGTATTTGAATTTTCCTTTTTTACCGTATAAATTCAAATTCATAGAATATCTTTCATAGTCTTGAGGCGAATTCAAATAACTTGTATTTTTAAAATAGTCCGTATTCAAATTATATCCTAAAGTTTCAGCTCCACCACTAAAAGTAAGTGAATGGTTTTGAATAAGACCTGTTTCGAAAGCTTCTTTTTGCCAATTTGTATCAACATTATTAATGTACGAAGGACTGTTTGGATCGTTTCCTGGAGCAATCGCTAATCCAGCATTTTGTTCAGCTGCTGATGTGATTTTTTGATACCCCACACGATCCGTTACATCCCATGTTTTAGCTACATTTTGGAAACCTACAAGCGACTTATATTTAATGTCTAATTTACCACTTTTTCCTTTTTTAGTCGTAATAATAACAACCCCGTTTGCTCCTTGAACACCATAAATAGCTGCCGCCGATGCATCTTTTAAAACTTGCATAGACTCAATATCACCTGGCGCAAAATCATTTGGGCTTGATACAATCATTCCGTCAATTACAAACAATGGATTATTGTTTGTAAATGAATTGATACCTCTAATTTTAACATTTACAAATCCTCCAGGTTCTCCAGATGATTGTACTGTTACCCCTGCAACTTGTCCTTGAAGCATTTTGGCTGGATCATAAGTTACTGTTTTCTTAGCAGCTTCCATATCTACAACACCAATTGATCCGGTAAGATCACCTTTCTTTTGAGTACCGTAACCTACAACTACTACTTCATTAAGTTTATTTGTGTCTTCTCCTAATGCTAAGTCAATTTTTGATTGATTTCCTACTGTGACTTCCTGATTTTGAAATCCTATAAATGAAAAAACTAAAACATCATTTGGAGATGCTTTAATTGAATACTCTCCATCAAAACCGGTGGTGGTTACGGTCTTGGTTCCTTTTATCATAATATTAACACCCGGCAAAGGCAGTTTGTCCTGAGCTGAGGTAACAACTCCATTAATCGTTTTGCCTTGAGCCGACATTTGATTAACAGAAAAAAACAGCATCATTAATGCTAAAATCCATTCTTTTTTTGGCAATAAAAAATTGCAATAAAAAAATAATCGTTGGTTTGTTATCATAAGGTTTAATTAAGTTGGTTAGTGTAATAATTATAAGTGTTAATTTTACATTTGTAAATTTAACTAAAAAAAAACCTCAAAAACAAATTAATATCATAAAAAAAACGCTGAAAAAAAATATATATCATAAATTAAGTGTGAAATTTACATTAATAAATCGACGTTTTTTTCAAAAAAAGAGTCTTTTTTAAGAGTTATTTGTGTAAAATCTACACTTTTTATCAAAAAGCCTCTTTTTAAGCAAAAAAATGGCTTTTGAAAAAAAATTATAAATGAGCTGTTTTAGAATAATTTGAGCATGAAAAAAAAATTATTTGTAAATAAAATCTTGTTTATAAAATTTACTTTTTATGACCAAATTGCTCTTAATTTTAAAAAAACAGCTTATTTTTGTTCCGAAAACGTTTGAAAATGATTAAAAAGACGTTAGATTGATGTTTTCATTTCCTTTTTGTAACTTCATTTTTTGATATTTTTTTGATTTAAGTGTAAAATCTACATTAATAAATTATGAAACGTATTAGGAAGTTTATATATTTACCATCAAAATATTGATTATGCTAAACAGTTATAGCTCTGCTGATAAAGCGTTATTAGCAGTAGATTGTATCATTTTTGGTTTCGACAATCAAGGTTTGAAAATACTTTTAATTAAAAGGGACTTTGAGCCAGAAAAAGGCAAATGGTCGTTGATTGGGGGATTTTTGAAACGTGATGAAGTACTAGACAATGCCGCGATAAGAATTTTAAATACATACACCGGTTTAAACGATATCTATATGGAGCAGCTGTACGCTTACTCTGAAATTGATCGTGACCCTGTTGAAAGAACCATTTCGGTTTCCTATTATGCTTTGATTAATATCGAAAATCATAATGCCGAATTGATCAAAAATTATCACGCACAATGGTTTAGTATTACCGATGCGCCAAACTTGATTTTTGACCACAACGAAATGGTTGAACACGCTATCAGAAGACTTCGTTACAGAACTTCAATAAAACCAATCGGATTCGAGTTGCTTCCGGAGAAATTCACTATGCGCCAATTATTAGAATTGTATGAAGCCATTTTGAGCAAAGAATTGGACAAGCGAAATTTCATCAGCAAAATCAATTCGTTGGAAATCTTGAACAAACTCGATGAAAAAGATATGGGATCTTCTCGAAAAGGTTCTTATCTCTATACTTTCAACAAAGAAAAATATGAAGAAAAATTACTCAACGATTTTGTGCTGAATTTATAAAAAAGTTTAGCCACAGATTTCACAGATTAAAATGATTTTTATCTAGACATTTATAAAAAAGAAGCCTTGAAAAAAATAAATTTTCAGGGCTTCTTTTTATTTAAAATCTCTCGCAGATCTGGCAGATTTAAGGGATTTTTTCTGCTAAATCTGTTGGATCTGCGGGAAACTTATTCCGAAAAAACAAAAACCGCGTGAATCCGTTTTATACGAAATATCAGCGAGCCATAAAACCAAAACCCTGAAAGCCACAAACTTTCAGGGTTTTTACTTCAATAAAACTACTATTAAAAAACTAAACAAATTTTCATTTTAAAAATAATCTCTCGCAGATCTGGCAGATTTAAGGGATTTTTTCTGCTAAATCTGCTAAATCTGCGGGAAACATTTTTTTACAAATCACTCCGTTTTCATCCGCTTGATCTGTAAAATCTGTGGTCTAAAAATTTTTAGCTATTCCCTTTTTGATAATCTGCTAAAAATTGTGCTAAACCAATGTCTGTCAACGGATGTTTCAACAAACCTTCAATTGCACTTAGTGGTCCAGTAATAACATCAGATCCTATTTTTGCGCAATTGATAATGTGCATTACGTTGCGAACTGAAGCTGCCAGGATTTGAGTTTCAAATCCGAAGTTGTCATAAATCAATCTGATTTCTTCAATAAGATTCATTCCATCGGTCGAAACATCATCCAAACGCCCAATAAACGGAGAAACATAAGTAGCTCCAGCTTTTGCAGCCAATAGTGCTTGACCAGATGAAAACACCAAAGTACAATTGGTTCTAATTCCTTTACTCGAAAAATATTTGATTGCTTTTACGCCATCTTTTATCATCGGGATTTTAACCACGATCTGAGGATGCAAAGCCGCTAATTTTTCTCCTTCAGCAATCATTCCTTCAAAATTGGTCGAAATTACCTCCGCACTTACATCACCATCTACCAATTCGCAGATTTTCACATAATGATCCAAAATATTCTGAGCCCCTGTAATTCCTTCTTTTGCCATCAATGACGGATTTGTGGTTACACCGTCTAAAACCCCTAAATCATTGGCTTCTTTAATATCTTTTAAATTTGCTGTATCTATAAAAAATTTCATTTTCTTCTTATTTTGATATGTTAAAATTGTTTTCTTCTAAATATTTAATGATTTGTTCACAGGCATTTTTACATGTAAATCCGAACTTTTCATCTAAAACTGATGCTGGCGCTGAGTAACCAAAATGCTCTAATCCAAAAACTTTTCCGTTTCTTCCAGCAAGATTTTCCAAGTTTACTGGAAGTCCGGCTGTTAAACCAAAAACCAATCCGTCATTAGGAATTACACTTTCTTGATATTGTTTTGATTGTGATCTAAAAAGTCCTTCAGAAATGATCGAAGCAACATTTATTTTTATACCGATGGTTTGTTCCAATTCAGTCGCGGCCTCAATAAGCGTCGCCACTTCAGAGCCATTTGCGATTAAGGTAATATCTGGATTTGAAACTGATTTTACCAAATAGCCTCCTTTTTGAGCTTGCAAAGCATCTTCAAATCTTGATTTTCCAATAGTTGGCAAATCCTTAATATCTTGTCTTGAAAAAATTAATCCTGTTGGCGTTTTCTTGTTTTCAAGTGCCATTTGCCAAGCTACAGAAGTTTCAATTGCATCAGCAGGACGAAGTGCCAGCAAACTTTGCTCACCCGAATGATTTTTGATTTTTTCCAACAATCTAATCTGCGCTTCTTGCTCGATTGGCTGATGCGTTGGTCCATCTTCGCCTACGCGGAAAGAATCGTGCGTCCAAACATATTTTACAGGAAGTTCCTGAATTGCAGATAAACGAATTGCCGGTTTCATATAATCTGAAAAAACAAAAAATGTAGCCACAACCGGAATGACACCGCCGTGAAGTGCAATTCCGTTTGCAATTGCCGCCATTGTCAACTCGGCAACACCTGCTTGCAAAAATCCGCCACTGAAATCCTCTCTTTTTAAAACGGAAGATTTTTTTAAGAATCCATCCGTTTTGTCGCTATTCGATAAATCTGCAGAAGAAACAATTATGTTTTCCACATTTTCAGCCAAATATCCTAAAACCGACGCCGAGGCGTCACGAGTCGCAGCATTTGCTTTTTGAGCAATTGAACTAAAATCTAGATTTGGCAAATCGCCATTGAAAAAGCTTTTAATTTTTTGAGCTAACTCTGGATTTTGATTTTCCCAAACAGAAAATTTTGATTTGCTTTCTGTCGCTTTAGCCTTTTTGTCTGCTAAAACATTTTTATAGAAATCAGCAACATCTTTATAAACTGCAAAGCCATCTTCTGGATTTGCACCTAAATTTAAAAGTGTTTTTTCAAAATCAGCTTTTGTTCCACCGATAGGTTTTCCGTGCAATTCGCATTGTCCTTCATACTTTGTTCCGTCGGCAGTAACACAGCCTTTTCCCATTATTGTTCTTCCAATAATCAAAGTTGGTTTTTCTGTTTCGGCGTTTGCAGCATCAAGCGCCGAACGGATTTCATCATGATTATGGCCGTCAATTGTAACAACTTTCCATCCCCATGATTCGTATTTCATTGCTGTATCTTCATTGGTAACCTCATCTGTCATTGAAGACAATTGCACATCATTTGAGTCATAAAACATAATGAAATTGTTCAATCCTAAATGACCTGCGATACGGCCTGCTCCTTGCGAAATTTCCTCCTGAACTCCTCCATCAGTAATAAAACCGTAGATCTTATGATCAAATAAATTATCAAATCTAGCCGATAAAAATTTAGCCGCAATTGCTGCTCCAATACCCATTACGTGGCCTTGTCCTAACGGCCCAGAAGTATTTTCGATTCCTCTTTTTACATCAATTTCTGGATGCCCAGGTGTCACTGATCCCCATTGTCTGAAATTCTCTAAATCGGTTTTTTCAAAATTTCCAAGTAAATGGTATTGTGCATACATTAAAGCCGAAAGATGTCCAGCATCCATAAAAAATCGGTCTCTAAAAACCCAATGCATATCACTTGGATCGTATTTTAAATATTCAGTATATAAAATATGCATGAAATCTGCACCGCCCATTGCCCCTCCCGGATGGCCTGATTTTGCTTTTTCAACCATCGAAATGGCTAATGCTCTTATATTATCTGCTGCTAGTTGATCTATTTTCTTGTTCATTTCTAATTAATAAATTGAAAGGTATTGAGTTTGGTTATTTGTGGTTTTTAATTCGTTTTCACTGAATATCAGACAGAAATCTTCCTGATCAAATGAAACAAATAATAAGTGTAAAATTTACATTTACAAATGTATGTAAAATAATTCCACAAAAACAAAAAAATTGTTTCCTTATTTTTTTAATTAAAAAAATGATAATTTAACAAGCAAAAAGAGAATTGCTTGAAATAAAAACACAGAAAGATAGGGTTGTCTTTTGTGTAAAATTATTTTAAACACATAGCCAAGAAATATTTCTATGTTTATGTATGGCAACTGAAACGCCTTTTTAAGCAAACAAAAGCTATGTTCCTATGTGTTTAAATAATTGTAGACAAAGGTTGTTAGCAAAATCCTACAATGAATTTCGCATAATCAAAGACGATTTATTTTCGATCTGTTCTTTTTTTCCTTTCAAAACCATTTCGGCCAAAATTTTTCCCATTGTTTCAAAATGAGTGGAAATGGTCGTAATTCCATTGGCCACAATTTTTTTCAGAGGCGTTTCATTATACGATATAATTCCGAAATCGGTTCCTAGTTTCAAATTTTGATTTCGAGCGCTTTCAATTAAATGAACCAATTCGCGATCGGTTGGCGTTATGTACAAATCGCCTTCGGTAATTTTTCGATCTTTAAATTCACTGATGATTTCGTATTGAAAATTATACTGTGAACAAAAAGCTTCAAAACCTATTTTCATGCCAAGCGGTTCTCTAAAACCTGGAAAAATTAAAATCAGTTTTTTGTATTTATTCAGTCTTGCTTTAGCATTATATAAACCTTCAAAAACATCTTTTTCGTGATTTTGATAAATGGCAGGATATGCTTTCAAATCGGCGTTGGTTTGATCCAGTATGATAACTTCATTTACTGGTAGGGTTTTTATAAAAGTTGCCGTATCGAGCAAATTGGTAGGCATGATAATATATTTTGTGTAATTGCCATTGCTGTCATTTATGAGCTTTTGAAAAACCTGAATATTGAAATGATGGAAGAAAATATCGACCTGAACATTCTTTCCGATATTTTTTAAAAACGAATTATAAATGTCTTCTTTGAAAATATTCAATTCATCAAAAAGTAAAAAAATCTTGTGTTTTATAGTAGTTTCAACGCTTTTAACATAATAACCTTTGCCTGGAATGGCATAAATTATGCCTCGTTTTTTTAATTCGTCATACGCTAATAAAACCGTATCACGTGATAAAGAAAAAGCCAAACAAACTTTATTTACCGATGGAAGTTTGTCTCCTTTAACTAATTTTTCTTCATCAATCGCTTTTTCAATTGAAAGAATTATCTGCTTATATTTTGGCAGACCGATGTTATTTTGGATTGAAATAATATTCATAGAAATTGAAATTTGGGCGCAATATACAAAAAACTGGTAGGTACTGGTATGTAAACATGTAAAATGTTTCTATTTTTGAATTTCACTTTTGTCAAAAATAACATGGAAATAAAACATATATCGCAATTTCAAGATTCATCTGCTTTCAAATCGTTTGGTTTAACTCCTGATAACGAAGAAATTCTCTCTTTTGAATTAGCCAACAAAAGTGGAATGAAAGTGCAGTTAATCAATTATGGAGCAACTGTTACTTCACTACAAATTCCTGTTGACGGAAAATTGGTTGATGTCGTTTTAGGTTTTGATACTTTAGAATCTTATATCGCTTCATACAATTTACCAAGTGCACCATATTTTGGAACAACTGTTGGCCGTTATGCGGGAAGAATCAATAAAGGTGTTTTTTCTATAAACGGAAAAACATTTCAATTGGCTGGAAACAATAATGGAAATGCGCTGCATGGCGGAAATGTTGGTTTCGGAAAAAAAGCATGGAATGTAACCGATATCACTTCGGGCGAAAATCCATCGATTACTTTTAGCCTTTTAAGTGAAGATTTAGACCAAAATTATCCAGGCGCTCTACATGTTTCTTTGAAATATACTTTGACAGAAGCAAACGAATTACAATTAGAATACATAGCAACAACAACTGAAGATACTGTTATTAATTTGACACATCATAGTTATTTCAATTTGAATGGCCATGATTCGACTGTTTTGGATCAGGAAATGACTATTGTTTCGGATCAATTTTTAGAAACCAATTCAGAGAATATTCCAACAGGAAAATTTACTGCCGTTTCTGGTCATGATTTTGATTTTAGAACAGCCAAAAAATGTCCTGCGTCTATTGACAATTCATTTGTAATCGAACCTTCAAATGATGTTGTCGCGACATTATTCAGTCCGAAAACAAAATTGAAAATGAGCGTTTACACCGATCAGCCAAGCGTTCACCTATATGTAGGTGGCAATTGTTTTAATACTTTAAAAGGAAAAGAAGACGCCGTTTATCATCCTGCAAGCGGGATTTGTTTTGAAACGCAGAATTTTCCTGACGCACCAAATCAAGAAAATTTCCCAAATTCAGTTTTGAAAAAAGGGGAAGAATATCACCAAAAAACAGTTTACAAATTTGAAAATGTAAAGTAAGAATCAACCATCATACTTGAAAAAACATCCAATAAATTACAAGAAAACACTATTACAATTACTAAATAATGAATGAGATTTTAATACAAAACACGACAGCGTTTTTTGAGAAAACTTTCGGGTCTGCACCTCAAAAAATTGTGCTTTCTCCTGGAAGAATCAACATCATTGGAGAACATATCGATTACAATGACGGTTACGTTTTGCCAGCCGCAATTGACAAAGTAATTTGTTTTGCTTTTGAAAAAAACAACACTAAAAAATCAAAAGTAATCGCAATTGATTTAAATGAAGAATTTGAAATCGATTTGACTGAAAAAGTTGAATTGAACGATGCCGTTTGGACAAATTATATTCGTGGCGTTATTAAACAACTTCAAGATAATGGTTTTGCTTTTGAAGGCTTCAACTGTGTTTTTAGCAGTAATATTCCGGTTGGTTCTGGATTGTCTTCTTCTGCAGCTTTAGAATGTGGAATGATTTTCGGAATTGCATCCCTTTTCGATTTAAAAATTGAAAAGAAAGATATAGCATTATTAGGACAAAAAGCAGAACACTGGGTTGGAATCAACTGCGGTATTATGGATCAGTTTTCAAGCGTTCATGGTCTTGACAACAAAGTAATCAAATTAGACTGCAACACACTGGATTTTGAATATCACAATGCCGATTTCAAAGATTATTCTTTGATTTTGATGGATAGCAACGTAAAACATTCGCTTTTCACATCAGAATATAATACTCGAAGAATTGAGTGCGAACAAGGTCTTGCGATTATAAAAGAAAATTTCCCAGAAGTAAAAACTTTTAGAGACTGCAAAGAAGAACAACTTTTGAGCATTCAGGATAAATTTGATCCAACCGTTTTTAAAAGAGTTCATTTTGTTGTAAAAGAAATCAACCGCGTAATCAAAGCTTGCGAGGCTTTGGACAAAGGAAACATAGAACTTTTAGGACAATTGCTTTTTGAAACACATTATGGATTATCTCAAGAATATGCTGTAAGTTGTGAAGAGCTTGATATGCTTGTAGATACTGCAAAAGCAGATGATGCAATAATTGGTTCTCGTTTAATGGGAGGTGGTTTTGGTGGATGTACCATAAATTTAATTAAAAAAGGACATGAAAATGAGGTAAAACGTAAGTTTTCAAACCTTTATTTAGATACATTTGGAATTGAATTAAAATTCTATGATGTAAAAATCTCAAACGGAACACAACTACTTTAATACCACAACTACATTACATGAAAAATTTTGACATTAACGAAGATCCACACAGACGTTTTAACCCTTTAATCAACGAGTGGGTTTTAGTTTCTCCTCATCGCGCAAAACGTCCTTGGCAAGGGCAAAATGAAACGATCGCTACCGAAGCATTGCCAAAATACGATCCAACTTGTTACTTATGCCCAGGAAATGTTCGTGCCAACGGAATGAACAATCCGAAATATGAAAGCAGTTTTGTTTTTGAAAATGATTTTGCAGCGATGAAGCAAGACGAAATTATTTTTGAAGAAGATATCAAACACACTTTCTTTAAAGCAAAACCAGAACAAGGAATTTCAAGAGTAGTTTGTTTTTCACCAAGACACGATTTGACTTTGCCAGAAATGGAAATTGACGGAATCGAAAACATCATCAGAACTTGGCAAAAAGAATATACTGATTTAGGAAGCATCAAATATATCAATCACGTTCAGATTTTTGAAAACAAAGGAAGCGTGATGGGTTGCTCTAACCCACATCCGCATGGACAAATTTGGGCACAATCATCATTGCCTACGCAAGTTGAAAAAACGCAAAACAGCTTAAAAGCCTATTATGATAAAAACCAAAGAACGCTTCTTCAAGATTATTTAGAAGCCGAATTAAAATCAGGTGACCGTATTGTAATAGAGAACGATCATTTTGTGGCATTGGTTCCGTTTTGGGCAATCTGGCCTTACGAAACTATGATTTTAAGCAAAAGAGCTTTCGGAAAAATCACTGATTTTACTTCGGAAGAAACTACGGCTTTCGCAAAAATCTTGAAACAGCTTACAACAAAATACGACAACTTATTCAGTACTTCTTTCCCATATTCGTCAGGAATTCACCAAACTCCTACAGATGGTTTAAAACATCCTGAATGGCATTTCCACATGCATTTTTACCCGCCATTGTTAAGATCAGCAACGGTTAAAAAATTCATGGTTGGTTATGAAATGATGGGCGAATCGCAAAGAGACATCACTCCTGAAAAAAGTGCCGAAATTTTAAGACAACAATCAGACGTACATTATAAAAGTCTTTAAAATTGAGACAAAATCAAGTCGGTTTTAAAATTTAACATAATAAATTGATTATAAATGTAAAAAACACATTTGTAAATGATGTAGATATGGAATTTTATTATACTTTTGGCTTTCGTTCTTATTTTGATAAAAAAATAACAGAATAAAAACAGATATCTTAGTTTTAACAAGATAAAACAACAAAATAACAGGTTTCGGAAATTATAATTAAAAACGAATTTATAAAACCACTTTACAAACAATCACCTATACTAATTTTTTAAAATACTAACAATGAACCAGAACCTCGCTTTCGCCGATTATGCGGTTTTTATTATTTATTTCATCGTAGTTTCGGTCTACGGTTATACAGTTTACCGCAAGCGTAAACAAGACGAACAAGATGCTAAAGCTTACTTTTTAGCTGAAGGAAATTTAACTTGGTGGGCAATTGGAGCTTCATTAATTGCTTCAAATATTTCAGCTGAACAATTCATCGGAATGAGTGGTGAAGGTTTCTTTTTAGGAATCGCTGTTGCTGCTTACGAATGGCTTGCTGCTATTGCTTTGATTATTGTAGCAGTTTGGTTTATTCCTGTATATCTTAAAAACAAGATTTACACGATGCCTCAATTCTTAAAAACACGTTACAACGAATCTACTGCTTTGATTATGGCGGTTTTCTGGTTGTTTTTATACGTTTTTGTAAACTTGACTTCTATCCTTTATTTAGGAGCCGTTGCTATCAATGGTCTTGCTGGAGGTGAATATCTGCATGTGATCATGCTTGGATTGGCTGTATTTGCTCTGTTCATTTCGTTAGGAGGAATGAAAGTTGTAGCTTACACAGACGTTATTCAAGTTGCTGTTTTAATCATTGGAGGTTTAGTGACTTCATACATCGCACTTACAACTGTTGGACGTTATTTTGGAGTTGGAGAAAATGCTATCGCTGGATTTAATGTCTTGATGGAAAAAGCTCCTGAGCATTTCAAAATGATTATTCCAAGACCAACTGCAACTTCATCTCAACTTGAAATTGATAAATATTTGACTTTCCCAGGATTATTATCTTATGCGGCAGGTATTTGGATCATCAACTTAAACTATTGGGGTTGTAACCAGTACATTACGCAAAGAGCACTTGGAGCAGATTTACAAACGGCACGTACAGGTATTTTATTTGCTGGTATGTTAAAATTATTAATGCCACTTATCGTAATGTTACCTGGTATTGCTGCTTTCGTTTTATACCAAAATGGACATTTACCTCAATTAGTTGGAGGAAAAGATGGTGCTTATTCTGCAATCTTGACGTTCTTGCCAACTGGTCTTAAAGGTCTTTCTGTAGCTGCATTGACTGCTGCAATCGTAGCGTCGTTAGCGGGCAAAGTAAACAGTATTTCTACTATCTATACATTAGACGTTCATAAAAAATACATCCAAAAAGACGCTGGTGAAAAACAACAAGTAAACATTGGTAGAATTGCCGTTTTTGTTGCAATGTTGTTGGCTGTTTTATTTACATGGAATGACATTCTTGGAATTGGAGGAGTTGGAGGATTTACATACATCCAAAAATACACAGGATTTATTAGCCCTGGAGTTTTCGCCATGTTCTTCCTTGGTATGTTCTGGAAAAGAACTACTGGAACTGCTGCAATTGTAGGTGTAATTTTAGGATTCCTATTATCTGTTTTATTCAATGAATATGCACCAATGTTATTTGGAAACGACACATTATTATATACAGCATACCCTAACGGAAAAGGAGCTTTCGAAATTCCATTCCACATTTGTATGGGATTATCATTCTTCTTTACCATGTTAGCGATGATTGCAATCAGTTTTGCTGGACCAAAAGTAAATCCAAAAGCGTTTGAAATAGACTCTGAAATGTTTAAAGTAAAACCACAAACTACAGTTTTAATTGTAATTACATTATTGATTATTGTTGCGCTGTACGTTAAATTCTGGTAGTATAATTTTTTACTATATTATTTTTTGAAGATTAAAAAGGCTGTCTGTTTTGACGGCCTTTTTTTTGTTAGAAAAAAGTATAATTTAGATGTCTGGAATTTTCGGGAAGTTTTTATAGGTGTAGTAAAAAGGATGAAACTTCGGAACGAGGCATCTTTATGTGCACGAACGAGACGCTCTCGTCAACTAGGAATTTTTCAAATCATAAAACTTTTAGAAAACATGTTTAACATTAATCTTGATCAATAATAATTATAGTTGTTGCTTATGACAGATAAAAAGAATCAACATTACATACCTAAATTTTACTTAAGAAATTTCTCTTATGAAAATAATGGTAAGCAAATAGGTGTATATAACTTATCAAACGAAATTTTTGTTCAAAAAGGGAAATTAAAAACACAAGGTTCTAAAAGTTTTTTTTATGGTGAAGATGGAATAATTGAAGATGTACTAGCTAATGTTGAGGATGTATTAGCCCAACAATTAAAGAAAAACATTTTGGAGCTAAAAATTCCAAATAAATTAACAGAGGAGCATATTAATTTGCTTCTCTTTGTTTGTTTAACTGATCTACGAAATCCTGTAAAAATAAACTTAATGAAAAATGGGATTTTGGAAATTGGAAAACGGTTAACTGAACTAGATCCCAATATTGATTTGGATAAATTTATCCCAAAAGTAAGTCATAATGATGCTGTAAAAATGTCAATGTCTAACATTGGAGAAGTTATTGAAGAAATTGTAGATTTAGATTATAAATTTTTAAAAAATGTAACAAATCAGCCCTTTATTACTTCTGATTTTCCAATAGTTAAATATAATCAATTTCTTGAAAATAAAAATTGGCCTCTTTCTAAATCAGGTTACGGTTTATCAGGATTGCAAATTTTTATTCCTCTAAATTCTGAATTGATACTTTTTTTTTATGATTCTGAAATATATAAAGTTGGAAATAGAAAACAAGATATCGTCTTGATAGAAGATTTATCAGAGATAAATCACCTAAATGTTTTACAATTTGTTAATTGTTTCGAAAGTATTTATTTTAATGAAAAAACTTCCGAGGACTATGTCCGGAAGTTACATGTAAAAGCAAAAAGATATAAACGTGCTAATGAGTCAACTTCGCATTCTAGCTATTTATTTAATAAAAACACTAATGATGAAGAAATTATTAAACAAGGAAAGAAAAATTTGATTGTAGTAGGATCAACAGATGTAGAAACCAAATTAAAAATTAACTCAATCAAAATTCATTCTAAAGGACAAAATAAACAATTAACTTCTTCTGCTTCACAACTTCGAAAGCATTCCCAAATGCGTAATAGGTCGCGTTGATTGGTTAGCCGATCATAATCAGAATATTATAAATAGAAAAACAGATCTATAAAAAGGGTTTAATTAAAAAAAATTGAAAGTTTATATTAATTACCCGCCGCTCAAGCGTCTGCTCGTAAACGCCATCAACATAAAAAAGCCCTGAAAATCACTCAGGGCTTTGTTCTTTCTGCATATTCAGCAAATACGCCATATTCGCAATCACATGATCATGTTTTTTCACAAACGGATTTTCTTCATTCCAGACATATCCTGCTAAAACCGAACATATTTTTTCTTTCACATCTGGATTTTCCGGCTGATGAAAAAACAGAGTCTGTAAATTTCCAGTGTACCATTCTTGAACATAAGTTGTGAAAACTGCGATACCGCGTTTCATATATTGCGTAAATTCAACTTCCCAATCTACTTCAATTCCTTGCGATTCTTTTAAATATAGTTTTGCCGCTAACATTCCAGATTCTGTCGCAAAAGCAACTCCAGATGAAAAAACAGGATCAAGAAATTCAGAACTATTTCCCGTTAAAGCAAAACCATCGCCGTACATTCTTTTTACAGCTCTTGAATAATTTTCCAATTTAACTGGTTCGAATAAAAACTCCGTTCCTTTAAATCTTTTAATATAATAATCTGATTTCTGAATGGCATTTCGCAACGCTTCAGCATTGTCTTTATTTTCAGAAAGTGAATTGATAAAATCTGTCGGACCAACAACTCCTAAACTGGTATTTCCATTTGAAAACGGAATTACCCAAAGCCAAACTTCGGTTTCCAAAATATCAAATGAAATTTGAGTTCCCTCCTCGCCTTCTTCTCTATTAATATCTTTTACATGCGTAAAAATAGAAGAATGCGGATCTAGTTTTGATGGCGTGTCTAAATCTAAAAGTCGTGGCAAAACACGCCCGTATCCGCTGGAATCAACAATAAATTTAGCGTGAATTTCTTTTAAATTTCCGTCCTTGTCTTTTACAATTGTTTTCGATTTTTTTCCTTCAAAAGAAACCTCCAAAACTTCTGTTTCAAATTCTAAGTCAATTCCTTTTCGAACTACTTCCTGCGCCATTGTGTTGTCAAAATCAGCGCGCGGAACCTGCCAGGTCCAGTCCCAGCCTTCTCCAAATTTCTGACTGAAATCAAAAACACAAATTTCTTCGCCTCTGATAAAACGGGCTCCTAATTTTTTTTCAAAGTTCATCGCGTTTAGCGCATCATAAAGCTCCGCCTCTGCAAAATGATCCATCACTCGCGGAATAAGGCTTTCGCCGACCACAAGTCTTGGGAATTTTGTTTTTTCAACAACTTTAACCTTGACATTATTTTTATGAAGATACGATGCCGAAACGCATCCTGAAGGTCCTGCACCAATCACTAAAACATCAACAAACTCCTGTGTCATAATAGAAATGTTATGAATTATTAACTTACATTTGCGTTCATCAAAATAACTACATTTATTTTGATAAATAAAATTAAATTAGCACAATCAAAACCGGTTTAATGAATACAATTAATGAATATTTAAGTTTAGCAGAATTCGAGTCAATCATTTTTGGAAATAATAAAGTTGCAATCAGTGATGTAGTTTTAAATCGAGTAAATGAAAGCTTTAATTTCCTGAAAGAATTTTCGGGGAACAAAATAATATACGGTGTAAATACTGGCTTTGGACCAATGGCTCAATATAGAATTAAAGAGTCAGACCAAATTCAGCTGCAATATAATTTAATCCGAAGCCACTCTTCTGGAACCGGAAAACCTTTAAGTCCGGTTTGCGCAAAAGCGGCAATTTTGGCACGTTTGAACACACTTTCATTAGGAAATTCTGGCGTACATCCGTCGGTTATTCATTTAATGTCTGAATTAATCAACAGAGACATTACACCTTTAATTTTCGAACATGGCGGTGTTGGTGCGAGTGGCGATTTGGTTCAATTGTCACATTTGGCTTTAGTCTTAATTGGCGAAGGCGAAGTTTTTTATAAAGGAGAAAGAAGACCAACTCCAGAGGTTTTTGAAATTGAAGGCCTAAAACCAATTCAGGTTGAAATTAGAGAAGGTTTGGCTTTAATCAACGGAACTTCGGTAATGACAGGAATTGGCGTTGTGAATATTCATCATGCAAAAAAATTATTAGACTGGTCTTTAAAATCTTCTTGTGCAATAAACGAATTAGTTCAGGCGTATGACGATCATTTTTCTGCAGAATTAAATCAAACCAAACGTCATAAAGGTCAACAAGAAGTGGCGGAAAGAATGCGAAAAAATCTTTCTGACAGTACTTTAATCCGTAAAAGAGAAGACCATTTATATTCGGGTGAAAATACCGAAGAAATCTTCAAGGAAAAAGTTCAGGAATATTATTCTTTACGTTGTGTTCCTCAAATTTTGGGGCCAGTTTTAGAAACGATAAATAATGTCGCTTCGATTTTAGAAGACGAATTCAACTCGGCAAACGACAACCCAATTATCGACGTAAAAAACAAACACGTTTATCACGGAGGAAATTTCCACGGCGATTATATTTCGCTTGAAATGGATAAACTGAAAATCGTTATTACAAAATTGACAATGTTGGCAGAACGTCAATTGAATTATTTATTGAATTCAAAAATCAACGAAATTCTTCCTCCATTTGTAAACTTAGGAACATTAGGGTTTAATTTCGGAATGCAGGGTGTTCAGTTTACGGCAACCTCAACCACGGCTGAAAGCCAAATGTTGTCGAACCCAATGTATGTGCATTCAATTCCTAACAACAATGACAATCAAGACATTGTAAGTATGGGAACAAATGCAGCGGTTATTACCTCAAAAGTAATCGAAAATGCTTTTGAAGTTTTGGCCATCGAAATGATTACCATCGTTCAGGCAATTGATTATTTGGGACAAAAAGATAAAATTTCATCGGTTACCCGAAAATGGTACGACGATGTTCGAAATATAATTCCGGAATTTAAGGAAGATCAAGTAATGTATCCTTTTGTTCAAAAAGTAAAAGATTATTTAATCAACAATTTGTAGTATATTTCGCGCTATTAATTAAAATTAAAAATCATGAAAAAAACGCTTCTTTTTTTATCGCTTGTATTTATTCAATTTGTTAATAGTCAAGAACTGGCTTTAGTCAAAAAAAATTCAAAAATTGGATATATTTCCAAAGATGGATCTTTTAAAATTGAACCGCAGTACAAATCGGCCAGAAGTTTTTCTGAAGGTTTAGCCGCTGTTGAAAACAACGGAAAATGGGGTTTTATTGATGCAAAAGGCACTTGGGTAATTCCTGCCGATTTTAAAGATGCGAAAGATTTTAACAGTAGCATCGCGATTGTACAAAAAGACAAAGATTGGGTTTACATTAATACAAAAGGTGAAATCCAGAAAGCGCCAGCTTCTGATAAATTATTTGATTTTAATGATGGAGTAGCATTTATCAGACAAAATAATAAAGTGGGTTTGATCAACAACAAAATGACTGTTGTTTTAGAACCAAAATACGATCAGATCAAATCTTTTGAAAATGGTTTTGCCCGAGTAGAATTAAACAAAAACTGGGGAATTATAAATACCGAAGGAAAAGAATTAGTTGAACCTGCTTATGCTGAAGTTGGAAATTATTTCAAAAATACAACTTGGGCCAGAAAAGACAAAACTTTCGGATTGGTAAGCTCAGGAAAATTTATTCCGGTTGATGGTGCCGAAAAAATCTGGGATTTTGAAACTCAGGATCTGACATTTGCCAAAAAGAATGGAAAAATCGGTTATATTGATTTAAAAGGGAATTGGGCAATTCTTCCTATATATGATAAAGGAAAAGCATTCTCAAAAAATCTAGCTCCAGTTTTAGTTGGAAAAAAATGGGGATTCATTAATCCAGAAGGAAAATTTGTAATTGAACCCACTTATAATGATGCCGAAGTTTTTAGTTCAAACGGATTGGCTCCTGTAAAAGAAAGCAATTGGGGATTCATCAATGAAAGTGGAAAAATAATAATCCCAACACAATACGGTATTACTGCAAATGCCATTATCGCCATGTTTACGCAACAAGATAAAGGATTTATTGATGGCGTTGCAAGAGTGAAAAATGAAGGAAAATGGGGTTTCTTAAAACCAGACGGAACAGTTTTAAGCAATCAATGGTTTGAAAACGCCGAATTATTTTCGAAATCAGAAAAAAAACAAGCGGTTGAAGCTGTGGCAGAAAAACCTAAAGAAGAAGCAAAACCAGCAAAAACTGCAGCAAAACCGGTAAAAAAACCAGTTGCCAAGAAAAAATAACACTATTTAGCCCCAAATAAAAAAATCTTAAGTAATGAAATGTGTATTAGTAACAGGCGGTTCAAGAGGAATTGGAAGTGCTGTTTGTAAAAAATTAGCCGTTGAATCTGATTATCATATTCTGATTAATTATCATTCCAATCAAACTGCTGCCGAAGAAACACTTCAGGAAATTCAGAAATTAGGTGCAACCGGAGAAATTCTGGGTTTTGACGTTTCTAATTTTGAACAAGTACAAACGGTTTTAACAAAATGGCAGGAAGCAAATCCTGAAGCGATTGTTGAAGCGATTGTAAACAATGCCGGAATTACAAAAGACGGTCTGTTTATGTGGATGACTCCCGAAGACTGGAACGGCGTGATGAATACAAGTGTAAACGGATTTTTTAATGTAACGCAGTTTTTCATTCAAAAAATGTTGCGTAACAAATATGGCCGAATAGTCAATATGGTTTCGGTTTCTGGAGTTAAAGGAACGGCTGGACAAACCAATTATTCTGCCGCAAAAGGTGCGATTGTTGCGGCTACAAAAGCATTGGCTCAAGAAGTGGCAAAACGAAACATTACAGTAAATGCTGTTGCTCCAGGTTTTATAAGAACCGACATGACAAGTCAGCTTGACGAAAAAGAATTATTAAAACTGATTCCAGTAAATCGTTTTGGCGAAGCCGAAGAAGTTGCCGATTTGGTAAGCTTTTTGATTTCTAAAAAAGCAAGTTATATTACAGGAGAAATTATCAATATAAACGGAGGAATATATTCTTAATAGTCGCTATGTTTGCGAAGTTATTTTTAAGTTTTGTATTTAAAACCGAAAATTGCTCGCAAAGACGCAAAGTCACAAAGTTTTATTTATAAGACTTTAAAAAAGAAAAAACTTTGCGACTTCGCGTCTTTGCGAGATTAAAATATAAAGAATAGCAAAAATGAACTTTGCGAGATTAAAAAAATTACACTTTAAGGATAAAAAATTACTTTGAAAGACCATGAATAAGAGAGTTGTAATTACTGGAATGGGAATTTATTCTTGTATCGGAACTTCTTTAGATGAAGTAAAGGAATCATTATACAACGGAAAATCAGGTATTAAATTTGATTCTGACCGAAAAGAATTTGGTTTCCAATCAGCTTTAACCGGAATGGTTCCAAAAGCCGATTTAAAAAATTTATTGACACGCAGACAGCGCATGAGCATTGGTGAAGAAACCGAATATGCTTATATGGCAACTATAGAAGCATTGAAAAATGCAAATATCGACGACGCTTTTTTTGACGAAAGAGAAGTTGGAATTATGTATGGAAATGACAGCGTTTCTAAAGCAATTATTGACGCTACAGATATTGTCCGCGAGAAAAAAGATACTGCATTAATTGGTTCTGGAGCGATTTTCAAATCAATGAACTCGACGGTTACCATGAATCTTTCTACGATTTTTAAACTTCGTGGTATTAATTTAACCGTTAGTGCGGCTTGTGCGAGTGGTTCTCATTCTATTGGTTTGGCATATTTTTTAATTAAAAGTGGTTTTCAAGATATTATAATTACTGGAGGCGCACAGGAAATCAACAAATATGCGATGAGCAGTTTTGATGGTTTAGGCGTTTTTTCCAACAGAGAAAGCGATCCTGAAAAAGCTTCTCGTCCTTTCGACAAAGACCGCGATGGACTAATTCCGAGTGGTGGCGGTGCAACGTTAATTCTGGAAAGTTATGAATCAGCTATTGCTCGTGGCGCAAATATCATCGCTGAAGTTGTTGGATACGGATTTTCATCAAATGGCGGACATATTTCGACACCAAACGTCGAAGGCCCGTCTATAGCTATGCAAAGAGCACTTGATGATGCAAATTTAAAAGCTTCAGAGATTGAATATATAAACGCTCACGCAACCTCAACTCCCGTTGGTGACGGAAACGAAGCTAAAGCGATTTTTGAAGTCTTTGGCGAAAAAAATCCTCCTGTAAGCTCTACAAAATCAATGACAGGCCACGAATGCTGGATGGCCGGCGCTAGCGAAATCATTTATTCTATACTAATGATGCAAAATGATTTTATCGCACCAAACATCAATTTAGAAAATCCAGATGAAGATGCGATTAAATTAAATTTGGTCAAAACTACTTTAAACAAAAAATTTGACATATTTTTGTCCAATTCTTTCGGTTTCGGAGGAACCAACTCTGCGTTGGTGGTTAAAAAGTTTAAATTGAACAATGAATAAAGAAGAGATTATAACGAAAATTAATGGTTTTTTGGTTGATGAGTTTGAAGTAGACAATGATGAAATTGAACCAGATGCTAATTTAAAAGATACACTTGGGTTAGACAGCTTAGATTATGTTGATTTAGTAGTTTCTATTGAGGCTAACTTTGGTGTAAAATTGGTTGAAGCTGATTTCGTTGGAATTGCTACTTTTCAAAACTTCTATGATCTTATTGAAACCAAAATAAAAGCTAAAACTGCTTAATGAGTCAATGGGATGGCAAATCAAAAGGAACAGTTTTAGGCTATAGAATATTCGTTTTTTTGATACAAAAAGCGGGTGTGAAATCTGCTTATGTCTTGCTTTATTTTGTCGCTTCTTATTATTTTCTTTTTCTAAAGAAGAGCAACAAGGCTATTTTTTATTATTTCAAAGAAAGACTTAACTATTCCAATTTCCAGTCAAAAAAAATGGTTTTCAAAAGTTACTATACTTTTGGACAAACTATAATTGACAAAATTTCTATTTCTGCCGGACTTCGAAATAAATTCACTTACGAATTTGACGGGATCGAAATTCTGAAAAAACTTCTAGCCGAGAAAAAAGGCGGTGTCTTAATCAGCGCGCATGTCGGGAATTTTGAAATTGCTGAACATTTTTTTGGCGACATCGATCTTGATTTCCAAATCAATTTGGTTACAACCGATTTGGAACATTCGGCAATCAAAAATTATCTGGAAAGTGTTACACAAAAATCTGCCGTAAAATTTATCATCATCAAAGACGATTTATCACATATTTTCGAAATTAATTCGGCTTTAGCCAATAATGAATTGGTTTGCTTTACGGGAGACCGCTATTTTGAAGGAACCAAATCACTTTCTGAAGAAATTCTTGGCAAAGAAGCTAATTTCCCGGCCGGCCCATTCTTAATCGCTTCGAGATTAAAAGTTCCTGTTGTTTTTGTTTATGTAATGAAAGAACCAAATCTTCATTATCATTTATACGCGCGCGAAGCAACAGTAAAACATCGCGACGAAAAAGGTTTATTAAAAGAATACGTAAAAAGCGTTGAAAGCATTCTGCAAAAATATCCACTGCAATGGTTCAATTATTTCGATTTTTGGAATGATTTGAAAAGCTAATTTTTTCGCCACGACCCGAGCGATAGCGAACAGGCGGAGCAATTACACTAATTTCCACTAATTTTTTAAGCACAATTCTATAACCCGTGGTTTCAACCACGGGCTATATTTAGATTATGTGTTTTTAAACTCCTCATTGTCACATTCGTAATTATTTTTCGAATTAACGCACCAATTAATTCGTGAAAATTAGTGTAATTCGTGGCGTAAAAACATTCCATTAAACAAGAAAATTCTTTTAAAATAATTTACTTATTTTTGCCTTCAACCAAAGAAAGCAAACCCAAATGAAAAATGTTCTCGTTATTTATTATTCCCAATCTGGACAACTGGAATCGATTGCACGCAACATTGCAAAACCCTTTCTAAATTCAGAAGAAATCAATGTCGTTTTTCATGAAATTCAATTAGAAAAACCGTTTCCTTTTCCTTGGAATAAAACCACTTTTTTTGATGCTTTTCCAGAATCTTTTCTGCAAATTCCAACAGCTTTAAAACCCGTTTCTGAAGAAATTCTAAACACAAAATTTGATCTTGTTTTACTGCATTATCAGGTTTGGTATCTAACACCATCCATTCCTATGAACTCTTTTCTGAAAAGTGCTGACGGTAAAAATATTCTTAACAACACTCCCGTTATTACTATAAATGGTTCCCGAAATATGTGGATCATGGCGCAAGAAAAAGTAAAAGTTCTACTGAAAGAAGCCAATGCAAAACTGGTTGGAAACGTAGCTTTAGTCGACCGCGTTGGAAATCTAATCAGCGTCATTACGATTGTAAATTGGATGTTTTCGGGGGTGAAGAAAAGATATTTAGGTTTTTTCCCGTTGCCCGGAGTTTCGGATAAAGACATTCAGGAATCAGATAAATTTGGCGAAATCATGCTTTCTGAATTCAAACAAAACAAATTAGAGGATTTACAGCCAAAATTAGCCGAAATTGGAGCGGTAAAAATCAGTCCGTATTTAGTGACTGTAGACAAAACCGCTAACAAAATCTTTAATAAATGGTCTAATTTTATTCATAAGAATCAAAAAAACAGAAAACTGCTTCTTAAATTATTTTATGTTTATTTATTCCTTGCAATATGGGTAATCTCGCCAATAGTATATATATTGCATGTTATTAGCTATCCGTTTAAGATTAAAACTATAAAAAAAGAAACTCAATACTATCAGGGAGTTTAGAAGAGGAGAAAATTATATTATGTTTGACGTATATATTACCAAAGCCGCAAAATATTTGCCAAATGAAGCTGTTTCAAACGATGAAATGGAAAATTATTTAGGGCTGATAAACGATACTGCTTCGAAAGCAAGACGTATTATTTTGCGCAATAATAAGATTACAAGCCGATATTATGCCGTTGACAAAAATGGCAAAAGCACACATAGTAATGCCGAATTAGCAAAAAGTGCAATTGAAAAATTATTTGATGAAAATTTCACTGATCAGGATTTAGAAGTGCTTTCTTGCGGAACATCATCACCAGATGTTTTTGCTCCTTCGCACGCCGCAATGGTTCACGGATTGCTGAAAAACAAATCGGTTGAATTGAACTCTTCTTCTGGAATTTGCTGTTCTGGAATGAATGCCTTGAAATATGGTTTTCTTTCAGTAAAATCTGGAAATTCAAAAAATGCAGTTTGCACAGGATCTGAAAAAGTTTCGACTTGGCTTTCGGCACAACAATACAATCAGGAAATCATCAACTTAAAAAATCTGGAAGAACAACCAATCATCGCTTTCAAAAAAGATTTTTTACGCTGGATGTTATCAGACGGTGCTGGTGCTTTTTTATTAGAAAATAAACCAAACGGAAATATTTCTTTAAAAATCGAATGGATGGAAGCGTATTCGTATGCATTCGAATTAGAAACCTGCATGTATGCCGGTGGAGATAAATTGGAAAACGGAGAAATAAAACCATGGAGCGAATACAAGCCTGAACAATTGCTAAACGAATCTATTTTGGCTGTAAAACAGGATGTAAAACTGCTTGACGAATTTATTCTGCCAAAAGGTGTAGAAAGTATGACCGACGCTATGGCAAAACATAATGTTACTGCCAATGATGTTGATTACTTTTTGCCACACGTTTCTTCGTACTTTTTTGTTGAAGGCTTGAAAAAAGGTCTCGACGAAAAAGGTGTTATAATTCCAACTGAGAAATGGTTCATGAATCTTTTACAAGTTGGAAACGTTGGTTCTGCCTCAATTTATATTGCAGTTGAAGAATTAATGAATTCTGGAAAACTAAAAAAAGGAGACAAAATTTTATTGTCGGTTCCAGAAAGCGGACGTTTTTCATTTGCTTATGCGTATTTAACAGTTTGCTAATGGAAACCGTTGTACTTTTAGAAAAAGAAGCCGTTGGAAATCTGATTCCACAAAAATTCCCTTTTGTAATGGTGGATCGCATGTTTTCTTATTCTGAAACCGGATTAGTTTCTGGTTTGAAAATTCAGGAAAGCAATATTTTTTTAGAAGGAAATTCTTTTTTAGAAGCCGGATTAATTGAACATATGGCACAATCTGTAGCATTGCATACCGGTTATCAGTTTTTCTTGAAAAAGGAAATTGCGCCAACCGGATATATTGGTTCTATTAAAGATATTCAGATTAAAAAACTCCCAAAAATCAACGACATAATTCAGTCGAACGTTACCATTTTGCAAGAATTTGGCGGAGTTACTTTAGTTGATATTGTGACTTTTTTAAATAATGAAGAAATTGCAAACGGACAAATGAAAACCGTTTTAGCAAAATAAATAAGTCAAAAGCCTGAAAATCTATTTACAATGTCAAAAATCGAAATATTGAATTTTTAAAATGTTATAATTAAATTTTAGTGACTGCTTAAAAAACATGAAAGTTGGAATCGACATACAAAATTATTTACCGCACCGCGCTCCAATGCTGATGGTAGACTTGATTTTGGAAATTGATGCCAATTCTGTTGAAACCGAATTTTTAATCAAAGAAGACAATATTTTTGTTGATAAAGGCATTTTAATAGAAGCCGGATTAATCGAAAATACAGCACAAACCTGTTCATCTATTGTTGGAAAAAAATATTTTTTTGAAGAAGATGGAACTGAAAATGAAAACGTAAATGTGATTGGTTTTATCAGCGCTTTAAAGAATTTAAAAATACATTCATTACCAAAAGTTGACGATGTCATAACGACCAAAGCAACTTTGGTTTCCAAATTTGTTGGCGACGATTATACTTTGTGCACCATGAGTTGCGAGAGTTTATTGGAAGATAAAAAACTGTTAGAATGCGAAATTAATTTGTTTATTCAAAAGACGATTTCGGCGACAACTTAAATGCTAAATTGAAAACAAAACCGTCATGGAAAAAGAAAATGTACCTCAGCACGATGGAAATTTAAGCAAAAAAAATCTCAAAGAATTGGTTTATGCGACTGATGAAAACGGGAATTACACAACCGCTTTGAGTACCGGATGGGAACCAAAAGCAATTGCACTTTCAAACGCCATCGACGATATAAAAGAACGTGCCGAAGAAGCCAGAATTAAAGTTAAAAACGGAGAAGTAAGTCCGATTTGTTATTTTATGGAATTGAATAAAATGGATTTAGGCATTCTTGCCGGATATGTAGAAATGTGGAAATGGCGCGTAAAAAGACATTTCAAACCTGCCGTTTTTGCCAAACTAAACGACAAAATTTTACAAAAATATGCCGACGCTTTTGACATTTCATTAGCCGATTTAAAAAACTTTAAAACAGATTAATGCAAGTTACTTTTACACATCATCAATCTGCTCATTGTGAAAACGGAGTAGCTTCAAACCTCTTAAAAAACAGCGGACTCAATATCAGCGAACCGATGGTTTTCGGGATTGGTTCGGGACTTTTTTTTGTGTATTTGCCTTTCTTAAAAGTAAATCACGCGCCGGCAATCAGCTATAGAACTTTGCCTGGGCACATTTTTAATAAAGTGGCCAATCGTTTAAATCTTAAAATAAAAAGACAAAAATTTTCTTCGGTTGCCAATGCTAGTAAAGCTTTAGAAGAAAATTTAAAAAATAATATTCCAACTGGACTACAAGTTGGCGTTTATCATTTGAGTTATTTTCCTGATGAATATCGCTTTCATTTCAACGCGCACAATTTAGTCGTTTACGGCAAAACCGAAACCGATTATTTGATCAGCGATCCGGTGATGGAAACCGTTACGACTTTGACACACGAGGAAATGGATAAAGTGCGTTTTGCCAAAGGTGCTTTTGCGCCTCGCGGACAAATGTATTATCCAATTCAGATTCCGTCAACTGTCGATTTAAAAAGTGCGATTATCAAAGGAATCAAAAATACGTGTCGAGATATGCTGGCGCCAATGCCAATTGTAGGTGTTCGCGGAATCAAAATGGTTTCTCGCCAAATTAGAAAATGGCCGAAAAAACACGGCGTTCGAAAAGCAAATCATTACTTGGCGCAAATGGTCAGAATGCAGGAAGAAATTGGAACCGGAGGCGGAGGTTTCCGATTTATTTACGCCGCGTTTTTACAGGAAGCTTCGGTTGTTTTAGAAAATGAAGAATTAAAAACACTTTCGAAAGAAATGACACAAATTGGCGATTCATGGCGCGATTTTGCCGTTGAAGCTTCCCGAATTTATAAAAATAGAAGTGCCAAAGAAGATGCTTACAACGCCATTGCAGATGAACTTTTGGACATTGCCAATCGCGAAGAAATCTTTTTCAAAAAACTAAAAAAAGCAATCAGCTAATTATATTTTGAATTCCATTATAAAAATAGAATCCCTTTCGAAAAAGTACAAAGATGCCGATCAGTTTTCTTTGAACGATGTTTCGCTGGAAATAAATGAAGGTCAAATTTTCGGATTATTAGGTCCGAATGGTGCCGGAAAAACAACTTTGATTTCGATGCTTTGCGGATTGATAAAACCCACTTCGGGACATTTTTCAATTGATGATTTAGACTATCACCATCATTCTTCGAAAATCAAAAAAATCATTGGTGTTGTTCCGCAGGAATATGCTTTGTATCCAACTTTAACTGCAAGAGAAAATCTGCATTATTTTGGAAGTATGTATGGTTTGAAAGGTTCCGATTTGAAAGATAAAGTAATCGAAACTTTAGATCTTTTAGGATTATTAAAATTCGCTGATAAACAAATTCATACTTTTTCTGGCGGAATGAAACGCCGTGTGAATTTGATTGCCGGAATTCTGCACAATCCTAAAGTTTTGTTTTTGGATGAGCCAACCGTGGGTGTTGACGTTCAATCAAAAAATGCTATTATCGATTATCTTAAAGTTTTAAATCAAAACGGAACTACTATTATTTATACGTCGCATCATTTGGCTGAAGCCGAAGATTTCTGCACGAATATTGCCATTTTGGACCGAGGCAAAATTTATGCAAAAGGAACGCCAGAAACCTTAATTGAAACTACAGAAAATGCCAGAAATCTCGAAGATGTTTTTATTTCATTAACCGGTAAAGACTTGAGAGATGCTATATAAAATTTGGATGTCGATAGTTAAAGAATTTCTTTTGTTGAAAAGAGATTTAGGCGGTTTGATTATTCTTTTTATCATGCCGTTGGTTTTGGTCATCACGGTTACGATTATTCAGGACAGTACTTTTAAAACGGTCAGCGATAATAAAATTCAGATTTTATTGGTTGACAATGATAAAGGTGCGGTTTCGAAAACCGTTTTTGATAATCTTCAAAAGAATAATTTATTTAGCGTTGTAACTCAGCTCGACAATAAAACAATTACTGAAGAAGTTGCCCGAGAAAATGTGTACAAAGGAAAATTTCAATTAGCGATCATAATCCCAAAAAACCTAAGCACCGATTTACAAGC
The DNA here is from genome assembly GCF_000425445.1 of Flavobacterium denitrificans DSM 15936. Taxonomy (GTDB): domain Bacteria; phylum Bacteroidota; class Bacteroidia; order Flavobacteriales; family Flavobacteriaceae; genus Flavobacterium; species Flavobacterium denitrificans. Next base: position 485,140 of record NZ_AUDL01000004.1, read on the forward strand.
CAAAGTCGATCAGAATGTCGAAAACATTGTGAGCAAAATGGGTTTTACAGACAGCGTTGCAAAACCTGAAAAACCAAAAGTTATCGCGCAAAAAGAAGTAAAATTATATTTTGATCCGGCAGTTCAGTTGAGTTTCAAAAATTCGGTAATGAGTTCGATTGATAAAATGATTTCGCAAATCGAAACCAAATCTATTTATACTGCTTTTCAAAATCAGTTTGGTGAAGAAAACACCGAATTCGATCAAAAGAATTTTATCACGTTCAAAGAAATTGTTCCGAGAATAAACAACAAAGAAGTATTGCCAAATTCAGTGCAACACAACGTTCCGGCCTGGACGCTTTTTGCGATATTTTTTATCGTGATTCCGCTTTCAATTAATATTGTAAAAGAAAAATCACAAGGAACTTTTGTTCGTTTATTGACCAATCCGGTTTCTAATTTAGTGGTCATTATTGGCAAAACAATTACGTATTCTGTCATTTGTATGATTCAGTTTTATATGATGGTTGCCGTTGCGATTTTCCTGTTTCCGCATATTGGTCTGCCTCCTTTAAATGTTGAAGGGCATTTATTTTTAATGAGTGTTGTCGCTTTATTTTCAGGTTTTGGCGCCATCGGTTTCGGAATTTTATTGGGAACTGTGGCGAGCACTCAGGAACAATCGGCGCCGTTTGGTGCGACGAGTGTTATCATTCTGGCCGCAATTGGGGGAATTTGGGTTCCAGTTTTTGCAATGCCAAAAATCATGCAGATTATTGCCAAATCATCACCGATGAATTGGGGATTAGAAGCCTTTTATGATGTTTTATTGCGCAACGTTTCGTTCGTCGAAATCATTCCAAAAATAAGTTTGTTATTTTTGTTCTTTATAATCACAACTTCCATTGCCTTATTTTATGACAAAAAGAAAAGAACAGTATAACGAAGCCTCAGACTTAACCGTTTCGCACGAAATCAGAATTCGTTTTAACGAAACTGATCCGCTTGGAATTGTTTGGCACGGCCATTATATTACCTATTTTGAAGACGGTCGCGAAGCCTTTGGACGACAACACGGACTTACGTATTTGGACATTGCAAAAACGGGTTACACGACTCCAATTGTAAAATCAAAATGCGAACATAAATTGTCTTTGCGTTATGGCGATGTTGTAACAATCGAAACTACAGTTGTCGATACTCCGGCCGCGAAAATAATTTATCGTTTTAAAATTATTGACGCTCAAGGCGAAGTTGCCTGCACAGGCGAAACAACTCAGGTTTTTTTAGATAAAGAAGGGAATTTAATGCTGACAAATCCTCCTTTTTATGAGGAATGGAAAAGGAAAGTTGGATTAATTAAATAATCTAAATCCGTTTCCTGCAAGGTTTCCAAAACCTTGTAGGTATCTATAAATAAAACTTAAAAATTTAAACCTACAAGGTTTTGGAAACCTTGCAGGAGAAATCGGGAACCATAAAATGTCAAAAGAAATATACATTAACGAAACGAATTGTATCACGCCTTTAGGTTTTGATGTTGAATCGAACATCGAAGCGATTTTGCGTGGCGATTCTGGAATTCAGCTACATAGCGATATTTCTTTGATGCCAAATTCATTTTATGCTTCGATTATTCCTGATGAAAAAATAAACAGCGCTTTTGCAAAAATCAGCGCTGAAACCAAATATTCCCGTTTAGAGAAAATGATGATTTTGGCTTTGGAACCCATTATCAAAAATTCTGGAATTGAATTGAATTCGAAAACTGCTTATATACTTTCGACAACAAAAGGAAATGTTACGGCTTTAAAAGAGAATTCGGAAGAAAATTTCAACAACGCACATTTAGATGTTTTAGCCAAAAATGTTGCCAATTTCTTCGGATTCCAAACACAGCCAATCGTTGTTTCAAATGCCTGCGTTTCCGGAATTTTAGCTGTTTCTGTTGCCAAAAGAATGATTCAATCTGAACTTTATGACAATGTTTTTGTTGTAGCCGGCGACGAAGTTTCTGAATTTGTTTTATCTGGATTTAATGCTTTTCAGGCAATGAGTGAACTGCCTTGTAAACCGTATTCTAAAAACAGAACCGGAGTAAGTTTGGGCGAAGCAACTTCAGCAGTTTTAGTTTCGGCGGAAGCCAAAAATTCAAAAATAAAAGTAATTGGAGATAGTTCAATAAACGATGCCAATCATATTTCGGGTCCGTCAAGAACGGGCGAAGGTTTGTTCAGAAGTATTCAAAATGCTTTGAAAGAAGCAAAAATTGAAGCCCACAAATTAGATTATATTTCAGCACACGGAACCGCAACACCATTCAACGACGAAATGGAAGCGATTGCGTTTAGCCGTTTAGATTTACAAAATGTTCCAATCAATAGTTTAAAAGGATTTTACGGTCATACATTAGGTGCTTCAGGATTATTGGAAACGGTAATCGCAATTGAATCAGCGAATCGAAATATGCTTTTTGAATCGAAAGGTTTTGATGAAATTGGAGTTAGTGAAACTGTAAATGTTATTGAGAAAAATGAAGAGACAAATATTGAATATTTTTTAAAAACGGCTTCTGGATTTGGAGGTTGTAATACGGCTGTTGTTTTTGAGAAAGTGACGTAATCGTGAATTATTTTTTTGTAAAAAATGCTTTTCCTTCCATTTCTTTTTCTTTTAAAATAACATCAACAATTTTAATTATTTTTATTTTTGAAACCTCTTGATTTTCTAAATGCATTGTAGAAAATACTGTGTCAACAAGAACTTTTGACAAAAAGTTTTTTTGTTTTAATTGCGGATATTTTTCGTAGAATTTCATAAGACATCAAATCTATAAAAATTAAAATATTATTCAAATTTAAAATATTGTAGAACTGTTCGGGATTTCTGAACAGTTCAAAAGCAAAATCCAACTCTCAAGAAAATCTTGAGAGTTCAAAAAAAGAAAAAATTTATGTTTTGGATAATCTACTTGATTTCGTTTATAATTGTTTTTTTTCTATCATATTCGAGCGAAAATTTAAAAGGAAAAGATGGAAGATTTATTATTTCTCTTTTTTTTGGATTTTTTTTCGGATGGGGATTAACTTACATTGTATTACAAATCTTACTACTCTCTAAATTCATTTCTAACATTTTCAACTAAATGAAAAAAATATTTTTAATTATCATTTTATCTTTTGGGCCAATAAATGCTCAGATTAGCACCAAAATTGAAGGTGTTATTATTAATGCCCCTTGTGAATTAGAATATACAAGAAATATTGGAAATCAAAACAATTATAGCTGTCCTTTACAATATGATGTAGATAAGATAGATAATTATTCTATTACTGTTTCTAATCTGCAAACACAAATGAATGGCTTAAAAGAAAGTAGTCTTAAAGAATTTAAAGCATCTTTTTTAAAAACAATTGAAATAAATTCAAAAGCTGAAGGAGAGTCAATAAAATATTTAAAATTAAAAAATGGAATTGATGCTCTAAGCAGTATTTCTTATTTAACTTATGGAACACAAAAATTTAAAAACATTTCTATTACATTTTTATATAAACAAAAAAGTTTCATTGTAAATATTACCACCAATAATCTTAAAAAACATAATGAGATTGCGGAATTAAGTGAACGTATAATTTTTAATTAATTAGGGCAAAATTTCAAAAATTGTCTTATTAAAAATTATTTTCAATTATGACTCAAACCAAAAACTACATACAATCCTGCATCACCATCCAAAACAACGAAATTGTTTTGAACGGAACTTCTGTATTCAAAACTGAACCAACCGATTTTGCTGATTTTTCCAAACAAGCTTTACGTAATTTTGAAATCCAATATCCAAAGTTTTTCAAAATGGATGCTTTGAGTAAACTCGCTTTTTTAGGATCGGAGTTGCTTTTGAGTCCGATAATTTCTTCGGAAGAAGAAAATAATATCGCTTTGGTTTTGGCCAATAAATCATCAAGTTTAGATACCGATGTAAAATATCAGGAATCAATTTCTGATAAAGAAAACTATTATCCGAGTCCGGCGGTTTTTGTTTATACACTGCCAAATATTTGTTTGGGCGAAATAAGTATCCGTCATCAGCTAAAAAGTGAGAATTCTTTCTTTATATTTGATGCTTTCAACGCCGAATTTATGTCGAATTATTCGAATATTTTATTGAATTCAGATAAAGCCGATAAAGTCCTTTGCGGTTGGGTGGAATATTTTAACGAAGATTACAAAGCTTTTCTCTGCGTCATTGGCAAGGAAGAAAACGAGAAATATAGAGACGAAAATATCAATACATTATACAATAAATAATCATGGAAGCATTAAAAGAAGAATTAAAAAATAAAATCATTACGACTTTAAATTTAGAAGATATCGCAATCGAAGACATTGCAGATAACGATCCTTTGTTTGGAGACGGTTTAGGTTTAGACTCGATTGATGCACTTGAATTGATCGTGATTTTGGATAAAGATTACGGAATTAAACTGGTTGACCCGAAAGAAGGAAAATCAATTTTCCAGTCAATCGAAACGATGGCGGCGTATATAAGCGCCAATAGAACAAAGTAATTTATACAAACTTTGACAAAGAAATGCTTAAAAACTTAGCGACTCTGCGACTTGGCGAGATTAAATTAAAAAGCTTTTTTTTAACTGCGAGAAATTTGCTCGCAATCCCGATAGCTATCGGGAGCAAAGCGCAAAGTTTTTTCTAACAGTTTCAGTTAAATTAAAAAGTTGCTAACTCAAAGAAATGCTTATAAAACTTGGCGACTCTGCGACTTGGCGAGATTAAATCATAAAGCTTTTTTCTTATCAGCGAGAAATTTGCTCGCAATCCCGATAGCTATCGGGAGCGAAGGCGCAAAGTTTAATTTGATCTAAAATCATAAATCTAAAATGGCAAAAGGTGTCGCAATAACCGGAATGGGAATTATCTCTTCGATTGGAAATTCAGTCGAGGAAAATTATATTTCCCTGATCGAAAATAAAATCGGTATTTCCAGAATTGAAAATATTCCGACAGTTCATGCTGATGTCATCAAAGTTGGTGAAATCAAAAAAACCAATGAAGAATTGGTTTCCGAATTACAGCTTTCAGAAAATAATAATTTTTCGAGAACAACGATGATTGGTGCTTTGGCAGCCAAACAAGCCGTTGAAAATGCTGGGATTACTTCAATCAACGAATTCAGAACCGGACTTATTTCGGCGACGAGCGTTGGCGGCATGGATATGACCGAGAAACATTATTACGATTATTTCGAAAAACCAGAATTGACAAAATACATTACCTGTCATGACGGTGGCGATGTGGCTGAAAAAATTGCTTCAGAACTTGGTTTAAAAGGAATGGTTACGACAATCAGTACAGCTTGTTCATCGGCAGCAAACTCAATTATGTTGGGTGCGCGACTGATTAAAACCGGAAAACTGGATCGCGTAATTGTGGGCGGAACGGATGCTTTGGCAAAATTCACCATCAACGGATTCAAGACTTTAATGATTTTATCTGACGATTATAACAAACCTTTTGACAATAACCGAAAAGGATTAAATCTCGGTGAAGCGGCGGCTTTTTTAGTTTTAGAATCGGATGAAGTTGTTGCGAAGCAAAATAAAAAAGTCTTGGCAAGAGTTTCGGGTTACGGAAACGCAAATGATGCTTTTCACCAAACTGCTTCTTCAGAAAATGGCGACGGCGCTTATTTGGCGATGAAAAAAGCTTTTGAAGTTTCGGGAATAAAACCTTCCGAAATTGATTATATCAACGTTCACGGAACTGCAACCCCAAACAATGATTTATCTGAAGGAAGAGCTTTGTTGCGAATTTATGAAGATGAAAAAGTTCCGGATTTCAGTTCTACAAAACCTTTTACGGGCCATACTTTAGCGGCGGCGGCGGCGATTGAAGCGGTTTATTCCGTTTTGGCCATTCAAAATAATGTGGTTTATCCCAATTTGAATTTTGAAAATCAAATGGAAGAATTTGATTTGAAACCTCAGACTACTTTAAAAAACAAAAATATCGAACACGTTTTATCCAATTCTTTTGGTTTTGGCGGAAATTGTTCCACTCTTATATTTTCTAAAAACGCATAAAATCGTCATGATTCTACTAAAAAGTAAAATACTAAAAGCTTAATTTTAACCGCAAATTACACAAATTAACACAAATTAATTTGCGGAAATTTGTGTAATTTGTGGTTTAAAAAAATTTAGAAGCTGAAAACAAAATCTTCTATAGCACATAGTTTTAAACTATTTTTGAGACCGATAGCAAAAATGACAATTCCATATTCTCTTAAAAAACAAATTTAATCTTCGCATGAAAAAAACATATATAAATGGAGTAGGCTGTATTTCGACTCAAAAAACATTTGATACTGTTTTTTTAGAAGAAGCTGTTGTCAACAATTCTGAAAATGTATTGTCGATTGTTCCTCCGGTTTACAAAGATTATATTTCTCCTGCCATGATCAGAAGAATGGCAAAAGGAGTGAAAAACGGAATAGTAGCTTCAGCTTTGGCGATGAAAGATGCCAATGTCGAAAACGTTGATGCCATTATCACCGGAACCGGTTTGGGCTGTATCGAAGATTCTGAAAAATTTCTGAAAAACATTCTTGATAATAATGAAGAGTTTTTAACGCCGACTTCTTTTATTCAATCGACACACAATACGGTTGGTGCACAAATCGCACTTTCATTGCAATGCAAAGGTTATAATTTTACCTATGTAAACGGAGCGGTTTCTTTTGAATCTGCCCTTTTAGATGCTAAAATGCAAATTGAAGAGGACGAAGCCAATTCAATTTTAGTTGGCGGAGTTGATGAAAATGGCGAATATACTTTATCGCTTTTTAAACTTGCCGGAAGAATTAAAAAAGAAAACGATCTTCCTGCTGAAGTTTTAAATGCCAATTCCAAGGGTGTTGTTTACGGAGAAGGCGCAAGTTTTTTTGTTTTGGAAAATGAAAGAAAAGCCAGTACTTATGCAGAAATTCTCGATGTTGAAATCGTAAATACATTGGAAGAAAATGAAATTGAACAAGCTTTAATTTCATTTTTAAAAACAAATAATTTACAAATTTCAGATCTTGACGCTGTGGTTTTAGGTTTTGATGGAAACTCAGATTCTGATTTTTATTATAAAAACCTTTCTGAAAACGCTTTCGCCGAAATACCTCAGCTGTATTACAAACATTTGAGTGGTGCGTACGATACAGCTTCGGCATTTGCTTTATGGATGGCATCAAAAATTATAAAAACGCAGGAAGTTCCTGAAATTATAAAAGTAAATTCGGTTTCAAAACCAGCTTACAATACCATTTTATTGTACAATCAGGTAAATGGAAAAAATCATAGTTTTACGTTGCTTTCAAAATGATAACGCATAAAAACATATCTGTTTTTTTTATCTTTTTATTGCTTTTCTTGTTCGTATTAAAAGCAGATAAAGGGATTAACGAATTGTGGTTTTTCATAGTTATTGTACCTTTTATTGCCATTAATATCTATGGCACTTCAAGAATTTCATCTAATTATATCATTAAAGCTTTCTGCAATAATCCATCGGAAACGGAGAAAAAAATTGCTTTAACTTTTGATGACGGACCAAGCATTTATACTTTGGAAGTTTTGGAATTGCTGAAAAAGTATGATGCCAAAGCAACTTTTTTCTGCATTGGAAAAAATATTGAAAAGCATCCAGAAATTTTAAAACAAGTTATTGCTGAAGGTCATTTGGTTGGAAATCATTCGTACTCACATTCTAAATTTTTTGATTTTTATACGGAGCCAACAATAAGGAAAGAGCTTCAAAAAACAGATCAACTTCTGGAGAAATTCACTTCCAAAAAAATCAACTTTTTTCGTCCGCCTTATGGAGTAACAACGCCATCAATCGGAAGAGCTTTAAAAATCACTGGACACAAAGTTATTGGCTGGAATATTCGTTCGCTTGACGGTGGCACAACAAATCAGGAATTAATTTTGAACCGAATAAAAAAACGAGTTTGTCCCGGCGGAATCGTACTTTTGCACGATACTGCTCCACACTCTGTTTTGGTATTGGAACAGTTTTTGCAATTTTTACAGCAAAATAATTATGAAGTGGTTTCTGTAGAGGAATTACTGAAACTTAATGCTTACGAATTTGAACGCGGATGAAACGGATTCGCTATCGCGAAGACGCGGATTTAAACTGATTTTCTTAAATTAAAAATTCGTGAAAATTGGTGCAATTCGTGGCAAAATTTAAGCACAATTTAAAAAAACATGAAAACTAAAATAGCACTGTTAATTCTATTTATTTCAGGCAATATATTCGCCCAAGAACAAAAAATGACCGATGCTGAAATTGCGTCTTTCAAACAAGATGTAAATGTGGTTTCGAAAAAAATCAAAACTTTAAGTACTGATTTTGTGCAATACAAACATTTGGATTTTTTATCAAAAGACATTGAAACTTCGGGAAAAATGGTTTTTAAAGAACCGGCTTTATTATCATGGCAATACAAAAAACCATACAATTACAGTATTGTTTTCAAAAACGGAAAAATCCTGATCAACGACGAAGGAAAGAAAAGTGCGGTTGATATTGGCAACAGCAAAATCTTTGCAAGAATCAACAAATTGATTATTGGAAGCGTAAGCGGAAATATGTTTGACGACAAAGAATTTACTATTTCGTATTTTAAAATGAAAGGCCAAAATTTGGCGAAATTTGTTCCGAAAGATGCTACGCTGAAAAAATACATCAAACAAATTGAACTGACTTTCGACAAGGAAGAAGCAACAGTTGTTCAGGTAAAATTACTAGAATCATCTGAAGATTATACCCGAATTGTACTTAAAAATAAAGTGATCAATGCAAAAATCGACGATTCAGTTTTTACTAATTAATTGTTTTCTGGCAATTGTTTTGGTTTCCTGTGGCTCGGTCACAAAAAATTATACGCCTAAAAAATTAGACAAAACCACGATAGAAGTTCCTTATTTTACCGATTCAAAAACCGACTATGTTTACAAAACCAACATTACAGTTTACGGTCATGAAATGTCCGGAATTTTCATCGCCAAAAAAATAAATTACACCACACATCGCGTAGTTTTTACAACCGAATTTGGAAACAAATTATTGGATTTTGAAATTTCGGAAAACAGTTTTAAAGTCAATTCGATTGTTTCAGAATTGGATCGAAAAATCCTCATCAATACTTTGGAAGAAGATTTTCGTCTGCTTCTTAAAAACAACTATTTGATTCAGGAGCAATTTGAAAACCAAGAAAATGAAATTTATAAATCGCAAGACGGGAAGCGCGACAACTATCTTTTCTTCTCCAAAAAAGATCAAAAATTAGAAAAAGTAGTTCGTTCCTCTAAAACAAAAGATAAAATAACAATTACTTTTACTTTAGAAAACGATATTTTTGCTAAAAAAGTCGTCATTTTGCATCAAAATATCAAGCTGAAAATTGAGCTAAATTATTTTAAATCAGAATAGAATTCAATTAACATAAACCAAACCAACTATGAGAAAAATAACCTTAATTGCATTTGTTTTATTTATTGGACTTGTTTCATCTCAGGCGCAAGTATCTGTTAATCCAGGAATTAGAGGCGGTTTGAACCTTGCACGTTTGACCAATATTGACAACAACAATATGAAATCTGATTATTATGTGGGAGGTCTTGTTGAAATTAAATTCAACAAATTATTCACGTTGCAACCCGAATTGACGTATTCAAGACAAGGAAGCAAGGGAAGATATTATGATGGTTCTCCTGAACAATTAGGCCTTGGCAATACCACTTATGACTTAAATTATATTACGGCAGGAGCTGTAGGTAAATTTTATTTTCACGGACAAGGGTTTCATGTGTTGGCAGGGCCTTCTTTTGATCTGAAAGTAGATGACAATTTTGGAAAATACGGATTTGATCCTATTGATGTTGATTTAGCTTTTGTGGGCGGTATTGGATACACATTACCAAACGGATTGACTTTTGAAGCAAGATTCAAACAAGGTTTGGTGGATATTTATGGGTATGACGATTTGGATTATGATAACAACAATTACTATTATGAAAATGTAATTTTGAATCAGGTTTTTCAATTTGGAATCAGTTATACGTTTAAATCGAAATAATGTATAAAAATCTAATTACAGCCTTTCTTGTTTTATGCGCCTTTCCTAAAGTTAATGCTCAAACAAGTTTTAATCCTGGTTTAAGAGGTGGTTTGAGTTTGTCAACAATTTCAGAAACGAAATCCAGTTACAAAACTGATTTTTACGTTGGTGCTTTTGGAGAAATAAATATTACAAAAAAATATGCTCTTCAGCCCGAAATAACATATAGCAGACAAGGATCTGATAATGTTGGCTATTATTTTGACAATGCTGAACCAAAAAAAGTGAAATTTCGTGATTTGCAATTGGGTTATTTATCCTTTACGCTCTTAAATAAATTTACATTTGGGCCTGGAATTCAAATACAATTTGGACCCGCTGTGGATGTTCTTGTAAATGATAATTTAGATAAAGTAGAAATGTATAACGATTTATCGCTTATTTCTGGTGTTGCTTATCGATTGCCTTCGGGGCTTACATTTGAAGCTCGATTAAAAAAAGGTTTGCTAGATGTATTTGACAGTTCTTATTATAATGACGTAAATGATTATTACTTATTTGGAAGTTATAATACCAATGTCAATATTCAATTAGGAATTTCTTATGCCTTTAGCGGAAAAAAATAAAAAAATGGTTTTAAAAGATTTTTATACAATTCTTTCAGAAGAAAAAACGGGAGACACAAAATATACTATTACGATTTTGGTCAATGAAAAACACGAAGTTTTCAAAGGTCATTTTCCGGGAAATCCAATTATGCCGGGTGTTTGCATGATTCAGATTATAAAGGAATTGACGGAGAAAATTACACAGGAAACTTTGATGATCCAGACTTTGGCCAATGTAAAATTCATGGCACTTATTAATCCAGAAGTTAATCCTGAATTGCGCTTAGAACTTGACATTACAACAACCGAAGATAATCTAGTTAAAGTAAAAAACACCACTTATTTTAATGACACTGTTGCTTTGAAATTAAGCAATGTGTACAAAAAAATGTAATTATGAAACTTCTATTGACATTACTTTTATGGATAAATTTTGTGGGCAATCCAGATTTGGCGTCCATCAGAAAAATGTATCCGAATGTTACTAAGTCTGAAAGCAACGCAAAAGAATTTTCAGAAAAACTGTCTGGTATTTCAAATAATGATGCTGAAGTTTTAGTGGCTTACAAAGCGGCTTCAATTTTATTGGATTCTAAATTCGAAAAAAAATTAAACGACAAAATTGAACGTTTTAAAGAAGGTGCAAAATTGCTTGAATCGACTATAAAAAGCGAACCAAATAATATCGAAATCAGAATGATTCGTTTGAGCATCCAAGAAAATGTTCCTGGAATAACAGGTTATAAAAAGAATATCAAAGAAGACAAAAAATATCTAACAGAACATTATGCTGATCAAAGCGGTGCTCTAAAAGAATATCTAAAAGACTTTATTTTACAATCAAAAAGCTTTACTGAAAAAGAGAAGCAATTCGTGAAGTAAACGAAAGCAAAATTCCAAATGAAATCTATTTCTACTCAGCACGATCTACTCAATTCCACTTCTTTTTGTGTTATTGTCCCGACGTACAATAATCAGAAAACGCTAAAAAAAGTTTTGGATTCTATTTTGGAATTTACTTCAAATGTGATTATCGTCAACGATGGTTCAACTGATGAAACTTCTCAAATTCTAAAACACTATTCACAGCTTACGCAAATTCATCATCCTAAAAATATAGGAAAAGGAAGAGCACTCAGAAATGGTTTTAGAAAAGCAATCCAAATGAAATTTGAATATGCGATCACGATTGATTCTGACGGCCAGCATTTTGCTTCTGATATTCCGAATTTTATCTCCGCAATTCAAGAAGAACCAAACGCACTTTTGATTGGAAGTCGTAATATGTCTCAAGAAAATGTTCCGAAAAAAAGCAGTTTTGGGAACAAATTTTCTAATTTCTGGTTTAAGTTTGAAACCGGAATTAAACTCGATGACACACAATCGGGTTTTAGATTATATCCATTGCAATTGCTTCCGAAGAAATTTTACACCAATAAATTTGAGTTTGAAATTGAAGTTATTGTACGCGCTGCATGGAAAGGAATTGTCGTGAAAAATATTCCGATTCAGGTTTTATATGATCCCGCAGAACGTGTTTCGCATTTTCGTCCGTTTCGCGATTTTACCCGAATCAGTATTTTAAATACGGTTTTGGTAACGAATGCTTTGCTTTACGTAAAACCAAGGGATTTTTTTAGAAGAGCAAAAAAAAAAGGTTTTAAAAAGTTCTTTCTAGAAGATATTTTAGAAAGCAAGGATTCTAATTTTAAAAAATCGGCCGCAATTGCGCTTGGAATTTTTATTGGATTTTCTCCTTTTTGGGGTTTTCAGACTATTTTGCTTTTTACATTTGCAGCGATTTTCAGACTTAATAAAGTCATTGCTTATCTGACGTCAAATGTGAGTTTTCCGCCTTTTATTCCGTTTATTATTTATGCATCGCTTCAAGTTGGAAGCATTTTTGTGTCGAGCAATGCGCCTTTAGTTTTAGATAGTTCAATCACGCTCGACGATATTCAAAAAAATGCAACGCAATATATCGTAGGAAGTCTTATTTTAGCAACCGTTTCGGCGCTATCAGTTGGTCTTATAAGTTATTTGCTTTTAACGACTTTTAGCAAGAAACAAATCGAATAAAATATATTTATTCTTTGCCACGAATTTCACCAATTAGCACAAATCAATTCGTGAAAATTCGTGAAATTCGTGGCGGAAAAATTTTAAACCAAAATCATGCATCGATATTTTTACGCCATTCATTTATTTGTTAATCGAAGAAAATCGCTGTCGGTTTTTTTGGCGTTTTTAGTGCTTTTGGTTTTTGGATTTTTCGCTTCTCAAATTAAATTTGAAGAAGACATTACCAAATTAATTCCCGCCAATGACAAAGCCGATGTTACGGCAAAAGTCTTAAAACAATTAAATTTTGCCGATAAAATAACCGTCATTTTCAAACTCGAAAAAAACGGTTCTTCAGAAGACTTAAAAGAAATGGCAACTGCTTTTTCTGATAGCGTTTCAACTTCATGCAAACCTTATGTAACGGGAATTCAAGGAAAAATTGACGAAGAAAATATTCAAGAAACTATTGATTTTGTTTATAATAATCTACCCCTTTTTCTTGAAAATAAAGATTATGAAACGATTCAAAGCAAACTGCAAAAAGACAGTGTTGCAGCGACCGTTCAAGGAAATTACAAATCTATTATTTCACCATCAGGATTTATCACGAGAGATTTTATCCAACGAGATCCGCTTGGGATTTCGTTTATTGCTTTAAAAAAATTACAGCAATTAAATGTTGGTGATGATTTTACGCTCGACAATGGATTTGTTATGACGAGGGACAAAAAGAAACTTTTGCTTTTTATAACCTCGAATCTTCCATCAAGCGAAACTGAAAAAAACACGCTTTTTGCGGCAAAACTAAAATCGATTCAAGAAAATCTAAATCAGAAATACAAGGGCAAAACTTCCATCAGTTATTTTGGTTCGGCTTTGATTGCGGTTGCCAATGCCAATCAAATCAAAAGTGATATTGTTTTGACAACATCAATTGCGATGTTTACGTTGATGCTGATCTTGATTTTATTCTACCGAAAAATATTAATTCCGTTGATTATTTTTCTTCCAACGGTTTTCGGAGCTTTTTTCGCTGTGGCATTTTTGTATTTCGTAAAAGAACAGATTTCAGCAATTTCACTCGGAATTGGTTCGATTCTACTCGGAATTACGATCGATTATTCCATTCACATTCTCACACATTACAAGCACAACAGCGACATCAAAACATTGTATAAGGATATTACGATGCCCGTAATTATGAGCAGTTCAACAACCGCGGTTGCATTTTTATGTCTGCTTTTTGTAAAATCGGATGCGCTAAATGATCTTGGAATTTTCGCCGCCGTAATTGTAATGGCAACCGGAGTTTTCTCGCTTTTGATTGTTCCGCATTTATATAAGCCAAAAGAAAATCCGGCAGAACACAAGAAAAATGTCATTGATAAAATGGCGCATTTTTCATTTCACAACAATAAATTCCTAATTGGACTTTGCGTCATCATCACCATTATTTGCTGTTTCACTTATAATGATGTTGGTTTTAATAACGATTTATCACAACTGAATTTTGTTCCAAAAGAAATCAAAGCAGCCGAAAAGCAATTGGAAGAAAGCACGAGCTTAACTTCAAAAACCATTTATGTGGCTTCATACGGAAAAAGCATGGACGAAGTTTTGCAAACGAACAGCACTCTTTTCTCTGATTTGTCAAAAGAAAAACAGCAAAACAGAATACTGAATTTCAGTTCTGTTGGAGGAATAATGCTTTCACAAAAGGAGCAACAACAGAAAATTGAAAAATGGAATTCGTTTTGGGATGCCAATAAAAAACAACTTTTGCAATCGCAATTAATTTCCGAAGGTTCAAAACTCGGCTTTAAGCCAACGACTTATGCCAACTTTTTTGATCATTTAAATTTCAGCTTCAAACCAATTTCTGCCAATGAATATTTAAAAATTCAGGCTTTGCAGTTAAAAGAATTTGTGACCGAAAAAAATGGTTTTTACACGATTTCGACTTTAGTAAAAGTTTCACCAGAACAACGTGATTCTTTTGTAAAATCGACTTCAGCCAAAAATAATTTAATTGCAATTGACCGCCAGCAAATGAACGAAACGTTTTTCAGCACCTTGAAAACCGATTTCAATTCGCTGGTCAATTATTCATTTGTGGCCGTAATTTTAATTCTGTTTTTCTTTTTCCGCAGAATCGAATTGGTCATTGTAAGCTGTATTCCAATTGCCTTAACCGGAATTGTAACAGCTGGAATTATGGGGATTTTTGGTATTCAAATGAATATTTTCAGCATGATTGTCTGCACGTTGATTTTTGGTCATGGTGTCGATTTCAGTATTTTCATGACGAGTGCTTTACAGAAAGAATATACAACTGGAAAAAACGAAATTGCAATTTATAGAACTTCAATTATTCTGGCGGTAATCACTACGATTTTAGGAATTGGCGCTATGATTTTTGCCCAGCATCCCGCGTTGACTTCGATTTCATCGGTTTCTTTAATTGGAGTTTTTGCGGCGCTGATTATCACATTCATCTTCTACCCGATTCTTTTTAAATTATTCATTTCAAACCGATCGAAAAAAGGAAATCCACCGTTTCATTTGCGCACTTTTGTTCACGGTGTAATTTCATTTGCTTATTATGGTTTGGGTGGTATTGTCATGTCTATTTTCAGTTTTACGCTAATGCCAATTTTGCCATTGAGTGCCAAAACAAAAATGAAAGGTTTTCGATATATCGTTTCAAAATTCATGAAATCGGTATTGTATTCTAATCCTTTTATTCGCAAAAAAATTGTAAATAATTTCGATGAAAATTTTGAAAAACCTGCTGTAATTATAGCTAATCATTCTTCATTTTTAGACATTTTAGCAATGGGAATGTTGAGTCCAAAAATTATATTTCTTGTAAGCGACTGGGTTTACAACTCTCCTATTTTTGGTGGTGTTGTTAGAAAAGCTGGTTTTTATCCAGTTTCTGAAGGCTTGGAAGGCGGTGTTGAGCATTTGCGCAAAAAAGTAAACGAAGGCTACTCTTTAATGGTTTTTCCGGAAGGAACGCGTTCAGAAAATAATGTTATTAAACGTTTCCATAAAGGTGCTTTTTTCCTTGCCGAAGAATTCAATTTGGATATTCTTCCAATTGTGATTCACGGCGCTTCAGAATTAATTCCGAAAGGCGATTTTGTTATTCATAAGGGAAAATTAACGATCACGATTTTAGAAAGAATTACGCCTGAAAATACTTCATTCGGGAAAAATTATGCCGAAAGAACAAAACAAATAAGCACTTTTTTCAAAACAGAATATCGTAAAATTCGCCAACAATTAGAAGCTCCAGATTATTTCAAAAAGATGTTACTTCACAGTTTTGACTATAAAGAAATTGAAGTCGTAGACAGCGTAAAGAAAGATATAAAAAAGCATCTTGATACGTATTTTAACCTTGGAAAACAATTTTCGGCGAAAGCCAAATTATTGCATCTAGCAGACAACTACGGACAATTAGATGTTTTATTGGCTTTGCAAGAACCACAGCGAAAAATTCATTCTTATATTTCTGATGAAGAAAAACGCGATGTGGCCAAAACCAATTATGTTGTTAGAAAACGAAAAATAATCTATCTCGAAAATTTAGAAAGAATATCAGAAAATCAATATGATGCCGTTTTAATTTCGGATGAAAATTCAGAAAATGAAGTTCAGAAAGTAATCATTCTAACTTCGTACGTAATTTTAATAGATTGTCCGCGTTTAAAAAACACTTTGATTAACTTTGGTTTTGAGTCGGTTTTTGAGGAAAACGATTTGATTCTATTAAAGAAAAATTAAAATGAAAGAACATTACGATGTAGTGATTATCGGAAGCGGTTTGGGCGGATTAGTGTCGTCTATCATTCTGGCTAAAGAAGGCTACAGCGTTTGTGTGCTCGAAAAAAACAATCAATACGGCGGAAATCTTCAGACTTTTGTTCGGGACAAAACCATTTTTGACACTGGAATTCATTATATCGGAGGTTTAGGCGAAGGCCAAAATCTGCATCAATATTTTAAATATTTGGGCATCATCGATAAACTGAATCTGAAGAAATTAGATGAAAATGCTTTCGATATTATTTCTTTTGAAGATGATAAAACCGAATATCCGCATGCGCAGGGTTATGAAAATTTTGTTCATCAGTTAAAAGAATATTTCCCTGAAGAAGAAAAAAACATTTCAGATTATTGCGAAAAACTGAAAGCAATCTGTGATTCTTTTCCGCTTTATAATTTAGAATCAGAAGGAAAATATGATTCTGAAATTCTGACTTTAAATGCAAAAGAAACGATTGATTCTTTTACAGAAAATGAAAAACTAAAAGCGGTTCTGGCAGGTTCCAATTTTTTATACGCCGGCATTCCTGATAAATCGCCATTTTATGTTCATGCTTTAATTGTGAATTCATACATTCAAAGCTCGTGGCGCTGTATTAACGGCGGAAGCCAGATTACAAAACAGCTTTTGAAACAGCTTAAAAAACATGGCGGTGAGTTTTATAAACACAAAGAAGTTACACAATTTGAAGTCGAAAATCATAAAGTGAATTCGGTTAAAATGAAAGACGGAACGCAGGTTTCTGGAACGTTTTTTATTTCGAATATCGAACCCAAAACGACTTTGAAAATGGCGGGCGAAGCAAACTTCAGAAAACCATTTTTCAACCGAATTCAAAGTCTTGAAGGCGTACTTTCGGCTTTTAGTTTGTATTTGGTTTTTAAGCCTGAAACTTTCAAATACATCAATCATAATTATTATCATTTCAAAAATAGCAGTGAAGTTTGGTCTTCGCATGAATACGACGAAAATTCGTGGCCAAAAATGTATATGGCTTCTATGAATGCTTCAAAAGAAGATGAAATTTGGGCCGATGGAATGACCTTTATAACCTATATGAACTTTGATGATGTTTTGCCTTGGGTAGAAACTTTTAATACAACCGTCGAAAAAAATGATCGTGGTGAGAGTTACGAAGAATTCAAAGAAAGAAAAACGGCTAAATTTTTAGACGAAATCGAAATAAAATTTCCGGGAATTAGAGATTGTATTAAATCTATTCATACTTCAAGTCCGCTTTCGTATCGCGATTATATTGGCGGTGACAACGGAAATATGTACGGTTATGTTAAAGATTCTAATAATCCATTAAAAACCTTAATTCCGTCAAAAACAAAGTTAGAAAATTTATATCTTACAGGTCAAAGTATTAATATGCATGGCGTTCTGGGTGTAACGATTGGCGCGGTTGTCACTTGCTCAGAAATTGTTGGAAAAGAATATTTGATCAATAAAATTAATCAAACTGCCGAATAAATTGAATTATGAAAAACCGAATTACATATCTTTTCTTCCTCGGTTTTTTGGGAATTCTTATTTCTTGCGGTACATCAAAATCAAAAAATCATCAGCCAGATATTTCAAGTTTTAATGCTACAAAACCTGTTGTCACAAAAATTTCTGACAGTGTTTTTATTTCAGGAAATAATTCACTTTTAAAAAATAAACAAGGGCTTTGGGAACTTTATGTCGAAGGCGATCCCTTAGAAATTGGTCTTAATACCGGCGCTTTATCTGATTCTCTTTTGCGAAAACAACAACAAATATTTTTCTCCAAAATCAAAGATTTAGTTCCGTCAAAATTTGAGCAAAAAATATTGCGTCAATTTTTAAAATGGTACAACCGAAAATTATATGCCAATGTTCCAGAAGAATATCAAACGGAAATTTTCGGCATTTCGCAGTACACTTCACATGATTTTGACAATATTGCACCGCAATATCAACGTGGTTTATATCTGCACGCGGCGCACGATATTGGGCACGCTTTACAGGATCTGGCTTTAGTTGGCTGTTCGTCATTTGCCGCTTGGGGCGAAAAATCGGAAGACGGAAATTTGATTATGGGCCGTAATTTCGATTTTTATGTGAATGATGCTTTCGCAGAAAATAAAATTATTGCATTTATAAAACCGGAACAAGGAAACAATTTTATGATGGTTTCTTGGCCCGGAATGATTGGTGCAGTTTCTGGAATGAATCAACAAGGGTTGAGCGTTACCATTAATGCAGCAAAATCTGAAATTCCGATGAGTGCCAAAACACCAATTTCTATTTTGACGCGGGAAATTTTGCAACATGCTTCAACTATTCAAGAAGCAATTGCAATCGCAAAAAGAAGAAAAGTATTCGTTTCTGAATCTATTATGGTGGGAAGCGCTCAAGACAACAAAGCTGTTCTGATTGAAGTTTCTCCAAAGAAAATGGATGTATACGAAGTTCCAAACAGCAATCAATTAATTTGTTCCAATCATTTTCAAAGCACCACTTTTAAAGATGAAAAACGGAATCAGACACAAATTACAGAAAGTCATTCTGAATATCGCTTTGAAAGAATGCAGGAACTTCTTTCCGAAAATAAAAAAATAAATCCGGAAATTGCTTCTGAAATTCTAAGAAATAAAAATGGCTTGAACGATATTCCGCTTGGTTTTGGCAACGAAAAAGCACTAAATCAATTATTGGCACATCACGGAATTATTTTTAAACCGGCAGCAAAACTGGTTTGGGTTTCTGCAAATCCGTTTCAACTTGGCGAATTTGTCTGCTATAATCTGGATTCTATTTTTTCCAAAAAATCAAATACGGCAATCTCATTTGAAGAAGAAAATTTGAACATCGCCAAAGATCCTTTTTTAAAGACAGAGGCGTTTCAAAACTTTAAAAAGTTTAAAAAAGAAAATTATCAAATAGATGTTTGGCTAAAAAAGAAAGCTCCGATTTCTTCTGAATTTATAAGCCATTATCAATCCTTAAACCCCGATTATTGGGTTGTATATTACAAAGCAGGGTTGTACTTTTATCAACGAAAAGAATTCCGCGTAGCACAGATAAATTTTGAGAAAGCGCTGACCAAAGAAATTACAACTGCTCCTGATAAAGCAAAAATTGAAAAATATTTAAAAAAACTCAAAAGAAAATTACAATGATTCCAGCAATAGAAAAAAATTCTTTAGACGAAATTAAAGTTTTTCAAGAGCAAAAATTGACTGAACTTTTAACTTATATAATTGAGAATTCTCCTTTTTACAAAAGACTTTTTGCCGGACAAAATATTGATATTTCAAAAGTAAAAACTTTAGAAGATTTACAATTTTTACCCGTTACTACAAAAGAAGATTTGCAACAATACAACGACGATTTTTTATGTGTTCCGCAACATAAAATTATCGATTATGCCTCAACTTCAGGAACCTTGGGCGATCCGGTAACTTTTGGTTTAACCGATTCTGACTTAGATCGATTAGCTTATAATGAAGCTATTTCTTTTGCCTGCGCCGGAATTGCAGAAGGCGATGTTGTGCAATTAATGACCACAATTGATAGAAAATTTATGGCCGGATTGGCTTATTTTCTTGGTTTAAGAAAATTGAAAGTTGGCGTGATCCGAGTTGGTGCAGGAATTCCGGAAATGCAATGGGATTCAATTTTAAAATACAATCCGAGTTATTTGATTACGGTTCCTTCTTTTCTTTTAAAATTAATTGAATACGCCGAAATTCACGGAATCGATTATAATAATTCGAGCATAAAAGGCGCCATCTGCATTGGAGAATCTTTAAGAGAACAGGATTTTTCAATGAATATTTTATCGAAAAAAATTACCGATAAATGGAATATCAAATTGTTTTCGACTTATGCTTCAACGGAAATGAGCACCGCTTTTACAGAATGTGAACATGGGAAAGGCGGTCATCATCATCCGGAATTGATTATTGTTGAAGTTTTGGATGAAGATAATATGCCGGTAAAAAATGGCGAAACTGGTGAACTTACTTTTACCACTTTAGGAATCGAGGCAATGCCTTTGCTTCGTTTTAAAACTGGAGATATTGTACAATTTCACGATGAACCGTGCGCCTGCGGGCGAAATACATTGCGCGTTGGACCGGTTGTTGGACGCAAAAAACAAATGATAAAATACAAAGGAACAACACTTTATCCTCCAGCGATGAACGATGTTTTGAGCAGTTTTGATAATATCGAAAATCATTTAATCGAAATCTCAACAAATGATTTAGGCACCGATGAAATCCTAATAAAAATTGCCGTAAAAAATCAAACTCCAGAATTTCTTCAGGAAATAAAAGATCATTTTAGAGCCAAATTAAGAGTAACTCCAAAAATAGAATTCGCCTCAAAAGAAACTTTAAACCCTTTAGTTTTTAATCCAATGAGCCGAAAACCAATTCGGTTTTTTGACTATCGAAACATGTAGTTTTTTTTCACCATATAAGTATTATAAGTTCATTTAATTAAAGCGTTGTACTGCGCAATCTTTTAAATGAACTTATATCACTTATATGCTTTATTTACAGCCCATTAAATGTTTTGCTGTGAATTGAACTAAATGTTGTAATTTTGCAAAAAATTATGAAGATGGTCAAGATTGGCAACATAGAATTACCCGAATTTCCTTTACTGCTTGCTCCGATGGAAGATGTGAGCGATCCCCCGTTTCGCAGATTATGCAAAACGCACGGTGCTGACATGATGTATTCTGAATTTATTTCGTCGGAAGGATTAATTCGTGATGCTATCAAAAGTCGAATGAAGCTGGATATTTTTGATTATGAACGTCCTGTTGGAATCCAGATTTTTGGTGGAGATGAAGAAGCGATGGAAATGTCGTCTAAAATTGTTTCAACTGTAAAACCAGATTTAGTGGATATCAATTTTGGATGTCCTGTAAAAAAAGTGGTTTGCCGTGGCGCCGGCGCGGGAGTTTTAAAAGATGTTGATTTGATGGTACGCTTGACACAAGCCGTTATCAAAGGAACTAATTTGCCAGTTACTGTAAAAACGCGTTTAGGCTGGGATGAAAACTCGATCAATATTGATGAAGTTGCTGAAAGGCTTCAGGATATTGGTGTTCAGGCTTTGACTATTCACGCCAGAACTCGTGCTCAAATGTACAAAGGCCATTCTGACTGGTCACACATTGCACGTGTAAAAAACAACCCAAGAATTACAATGCCTATTTTTGGAAACGGAGATATTGACAGTCCAGAAAAAGCATTAAAATATAAAAATGAATACGGAATTGACGGAATCATGATTGGCCGTGCAGCGATTGGTTATCCGTGGATTTTTAACGAAATAAAGCATTATTTCAAAACCGGAGAGCACTTACCTGCCCCAACGGTTGTTGATCGTGTTGAAGCCGCTAGAAATCATTTGCAATGGTCAATGGATTGGAAAGGCGAACGTTTGGGAATTGTAGAAATGCGTCGCCATTATACGAACTATTTCAAAGGAATCCATTCGTTTAAAGAATTCAAGCAAAAATTAGTTACTACTGATGCCCCTGAAGATTTATTCGCCATTATGAAAGAAATTGAACAGGTTTATGCGGGATATGAATTTGTTTAAAAAGTAAAAAGAAAGGCCTTCAAAATTGAAGGCCTTTCTTATTTTTAAATTATACTTGAACACGTTTCCACCTTCCTCTTTTATAGAAAACGATTCCTGCTAAAGTAATCGCAGTTTCAGCAACGGGAATGGCAATAAAAACACCTGTTGGTCCCATATTGAAATGTTTGGCTAATACAAATGCCAGCGGAATTTGGAACAACCAAAACCCGAAAAAGTTAATTCCGGTTGGTGTCCAAGTATCTCCTGCTCCATTGAAAGTATTGATCAAAACCATTCCTATTCCGTAAAAAATAAATCCGATGCTCATTATTTGCAAAGCTTCAATCGCAATGGTTTTTACCTGTTGATCATTTGTGAAAAACGAAATAATATATTGTCCAAAAACTAAAGTGATAATCATAATTGAAGCCATAAAAATCACATTGTAACGCGCGGTTGTATAAACTGATTTTTCGGCACGTTCAATTTGCTTTGCTCCTAAATTTTGTCCGACCAAAGTCGCAGCGGCATTACTTAATCCCCAAGCAGGAAGTATAAAAAACATCATAATTCTAAGTGCGGTTTGATAACCTGCAGAACCGTGATCTCCACCTGTTGTCGCCACTAATTGCGCCAAGAAAATCCAACTGCAGGAGGCAATTACAAATTGTAAAATTCCTGGAGCTGCAATTTTTACTAAAGCTTTTATCTGTGTAAAATCGGGAGCGAAGTAAGGAAGCTTAATTTTTAAAATTCCCTTTCCTGAAAACAAATGATACAATTGGTATAAAACGCCAATGCTTCTTCCAAAAGTTGTCGCCAAGGCTGCACCAACTAATCCGAAAGCAGGAATTGGTCCAAAACCGTTAATTAAAATCGGGCATAAAATAATATTGCAAATGTTGGCGATCCAAAGACTTTTCATCGCGATTGCCGCATTTCCTGCTCCACGGAAAATTCCGTTTATCAAAAACAAAAGCATAATACACAAACTTGAACCAATCATAATTTGTGTAAATCGGAAACCATGTTCGGCTGATTCTATTGAAGAACCCATTAAAATCAAAATATCTTTTGCATAAATAATTCCGAAAATACTTAGAACACTATTTACCGCAAATGCGATTATGATGGATTGCATTCCGGCTTTTGCTGCAGCGACAGGATCTTTTTCGCCAATTCTTCTGGCGACAACCGCGGTGGTGGCCATACTCATTCCAATTGCTAGCGAATAAATTACGGTTAATACAGATTCTGTTAAACCAACCGTTTGAATTGCAAAACTGCTATGTTCTAAATGTCCAACGAAATATAAATCGACTAAAGCAAAAACCGATTCCATCATCATTTCCAAAACCATTGGAATAGCTAATAGAATTACAGCCTTTTTTATACTTCCCGAAGTATAATCAAATGATTCGTCGCCTTTTAAGGCTTGTTTTGTTGTAGTAAAAATTTTGGAAATAAAACTTTCCTTTATAGATGTTTCTGTCATGATATATTAGGATAAATGATAAAATTGTCCAGATCTATAAACCTGAACTAAAAAGTAAAAAACGTAAAGTATCCTAATTATTCTAAAAAATAAATTAGGATTAGGCAGAAACTATCATATGCAGTAATTTTTTGAGACAATAAATATAGGAAATATTTTTCAGCCGGAAATCTTAATCCAACAGCTTTTTGCTTACGCGACTACAAGCAATTAAAGAAGCCAAGAAACCTAATGAAATAATGGTTCCTAAAACAATCAAGATATTTTCAATTGTAAAAACAACCGGAAATGCCAAAGTTGGCGTAATCATAATCAGCTCGTATTTTTGTTGGAGTAATACTAAAATAACACCCAAAATAAGTCCGATTATGCCACCAAAAACACTTAACAAAGTTCCTTGAAGAAGAAATATTTTTCGCAGGTGGCTTATTTCTGTTCCAAGATTAAAAAGGGTTTTGAGGTTTCCTTTTTTCTCCAAAATCATCATAATCAAAGCACCAATCAAATTAAAAAGCGCTACAATAATCACCAATGTAAAAATCAGATAAACTGCAATATTTTCAGTGTTTAGCATTCTGTACAAAGATTCATTCAGCTGTGCTCTATTTTTGAGCGTAACTTTATTTTTGAAGATCTTTTCAAGCTGCGATCTGATGGCACTTTCATTTGCATCTTCTTTTAGATTAAATTCAAGTCCTGAAATCTGATTGGTTTTATATTCCAGTAATTCCTGCACCAAACCTAAATCGGCAAAAACATATTTGGAATCTAGATCTTCACTGATTGAATAAATTCCAACTGGCAAAACATCTGTTTTTGTAAAAGCATCTTCAGGATTTTCAATTGCACCTTTTCCTGGTTTTGGAGCAAAAATCTGCAACGGATTTTCAAAATCCAAAACTCCTAAAGAAAAATCACGAGAAATTCCGTAACCAATTACAACTTGATATGTATCTGGTTTAAGCCATTGCCCTGTGAAAAGCTTTTTTTTGATGTCATTGACTACGGGATAATTGCGGTCAACTCCTTTTAATACAGTAACTTTTTGTTTGTCTTTGAACAAAAACAAAACGCGTTCTTCGATGATTTTGGTGTATGAAACTACACCATCTATTTTTTTTATTTGACTTTCCTGATCCGGCGTAATCAAAAATGATTTTCCATAAGTACTTGTCATTTTTAAATCGGGATCAATTTCGTTTGTAAACGACAAACTAAAGACTTTCAATCCGCTAAAAACAGATAAAACCACAAACAAAGCCATTGTACCAGCAATAATTCCTAAGCTGGCAATACGGTTTATGATATTGATAGCATTGTTTTTACTTTTGCTAAAAATATAACGTTTGGCTATGTAAAGCGGGAAATTCAATTTATGATTTTCTTCTTTTTTCTAAAAGATCACGGTTTTCAATAGGGTTATCTTTGCCAGCTAAAGCATTGTCGATTTTTTCGATATAATCTAATGAATCGTCAATAAAAAACACCAAGTTTGGCACACGACGCAACTGCAGGCGCACGCGCTGTGACAAATCATGTTTGATTAAAGTTGTATTTGATTTTATCCCTTCTAAAGTTTCTTTTGCTTTCTCCTGAGGAAAAATGCTTAAATATACTGTTGCCACAGATAAATCTGTAGTTACACTAACTTTGGATACCGAAATTACTAAATTGGTAATTCCGTTTTTTCGCACTTCACCTTGCAAGATATCAACCAGATCTTTCTGGATAACGCCGCCTATTTTTTTCTGTCTATTTGTTTCCATAATGCAAAAATACTATTTTTAAATTCAATAGGTTAATTTCAAATCAAGATATAGATTGATTTTTCAAATAGATGATAATTTCATTCTTATCTGATTCTGATTTCTTGATTTTTATTCGAAAAATAAATTAGCTTAACTTTCTTATTTTCAAATAGTAAACCTGATAAAAATCATATTTTTCATACTATTGTTTTTCGACCTTTGATGGAAACATTACAACCTATTTATCATGAAAAAGAGAGAACCAATTAGTCACATTATGACAAAAGCCGTGGTGACTGCAAATGAAAAAGATGATTTAAAAACAGTAGTTGAAAAATTAAAGAAAAATACAATTCGTCACATTCCAATTGTTAAAGGAAAAGAAGTAGTAGGCATCATTAGTCGAACAGACGTCAACCGATTAACTTTTGGTGCTTTGTTTGAGGGACAAGAAGGTGCAGATGAAGCTATTCTTGATATGCTGAATATTTCTCAGATTATGACTTCGAAGCCCAGAACGGTTCCGTCTGACATGATTATTAAAGATTTAGCTGAAATTTTCGCAAAAGAAGATTTCCATGCATTGCCAGTTGTTGACCATGACGAACTTAAGGGAATTGTCACAACTACTGATGTTATTAAATATCTTTTAGAACAATACGAATAAACCTTAAGCTTAATAAAAAAGGGAGCATTAGAGCTCCCTTTTTTATTATCTGTTTTGTAACCATCCTTCCGGATTCATATTTGTTGTATTTTGAAGAATCAAAAACTTAATAGTTGTTTTTCCTGTATCGCCGCTGGTTCTTACTTTTCCAATACTTTGCTTCGTATTTACTTTATCACCTTTTGCAACTGATACTGAACTTAAATTTTGATACACTGTAAAGTAATCTCCGTGCTGAATCATAACTGCTCTGTTGATTGGTGATAAAACAATTACACTCGAAACTTCCCCTTCAAATACTGCGCGGGCTGTTGCGCCTTGTTCTGTCGTAATCTCAACTCCAGAATTATGAACTGTAATTGACGGATGCAGTGGGTGTGGCTGATCTCCATAACCTAATGAAACAAATCCTTTTTCAACCGGCCAAGGCAATTTCCCACGGTTCGCTTTAAAATCGGCAGCTAGTATTTTTCCTTCTGGCGTTAAAGCAATTTTAGAAGATGAAACTGGAGCCGTTGAAGATGTTGATCCCGGATTTTCTTTTGCTCTTTCAAGAGCTGCTTTTCTATTTGCTTCAGCAATTGCCTCACGAATCAAACGATCAATTTGTCTGTCAATTCTTTTTGCTTCCGCTTGTTTGTTTCTTGTGTCAGCAATAATTTTGTTTTTATCTTTTTTAAGCGAATTAACTAATTTTTGCTGTTCTTTCTTTTCTACTTCTAAACTTTGTTTTTCTTTTTGATTTTCAGCAATAATTTTCTTTTTAACTTGTCTCTGCCCGTCTAATTTTGCGTTAAAATCAACTAATTGAGCCGTTTTAGATTGAATTTCTAAACCTTGATTTTTTCTGTAATTCGTATATTGTTTTAAATATTGTGCTCTTTTATAAGCCTGCAAAAAGCTTTCAGATGACAAAATAAACATTGCACGGCTTTGCTCAGAACGGCTTTTGTATGATTTCAAAATCATCTTTGCATAATCAGCTTTCAAAACTGTCAATTCTTTTTTCAGCTTATTAACCTGAACTTGGTTAATGTACATGTCATTACTCAAAATTCGCTCCTGCTTTGCAGTTGTATTTATAAGTTTCTCTTTCAGCTTAATTTTATTCGCCTGAATCATATAAACATTTACAGCCGATTTCTCTTGTTTCTTTACCGACTGAAGCATTTTTTCATTATCTCTAATTTCCTGCTGAATTTGCGCTTTACGCTGTTCAAGTTTTTCTTGCTGTGAATCCTGTGCCCACGTAAAAGTTGTGGCACAAATAAAAATAAGACTTAGGAGAAATTTATGCATGTTTCTGTTTTCTTTTTGCAAATTTACTTAATTATAACTTTTTTATACCCACTTGGAACACTATATGGGAAAGAAAGCTCTTCATTAAATGAAATATTATTATAGTTCAAATTAATATTGGTTTTGCCTTTTGGCTGTACCGCATTAATTTCAATATTTGTTGGAAGCGTTCCTTGATTAAATGTTTTATTATCTGAATAAATAATTTCCAGATTTACGTTTTCAGCAGATTGTGAAATTTCTTCTTTCTGGATCAAATATTTTTCTGAATCTAAATAAAATATCTTTTTTACTTTATCCTCTTTTTCATCTTCTAAACGAAATAGATTTTCTACAATTGTCTGTGTATATTTTCCTTTTCTTAAATCGTCAAGTGCTTCTCCAACCAATAAATTCTGAACTTTGCTATAATCCAATTCTGTTCCCAGCCATTTGCTCAAACTGGTAAAATCACCTTCGTAATAGGTACCTTTTATTTTTTCGTAATAACTAACTGTTGTTGGCGTAATCAAAGCTTTTGCCATTGTGATTCCAAGAAAACGAACGCTTATTAAAATCTGTTTGTCTTTTTCGATTTTAATATCAGCAGTAACATTTTGACTTTGTTTTTCGTCCTCATACTTTGCGCTGGCTTTTATACTTAAAGTTGAAAAATCTAACTTATTGTTATAATGTTTTTCAATTGCTTTTTTATCTTCTTTTGGCGCTTCTTCTGTCTTGACATTATTGTTTTGTACTGCTACGGCTTTTGATTTACATGAAATCACAAAAACAGAGAGCAATACAATTGCTATATATTTTTTCATCTTTTACTTCTTTTGTTTTAATAACTCATTCGCCTTCAAAAAGTATTCCTCTTTTTTCTTGGCATCTCCCAATCCATTGTAAGCCTCTCCTAATTGAATATTAAAATTTGATTCCAACATTTTATCATCAACAACATAATCAAGCCCCATTTCTAAAACGGTTTTTGCATTCTTAAATTGTTTTAACTGATTGTTTCCCAGTCCAGCATAATAATAAAATTGCGGTTGGCTCGGGTAAACTTCAATCATATTCATGGCCCTTTTAGTCATTGGCTCAAATTGTTTTGCCTGTGTATAGGCTTCAAGCAAAAGCAAATTGGTTTCGCGATCTGTGTCTGAATTGGCGCGTAAATCTTTTTCATAATATTTAATCGCATTTTCAAATTGACCTTTGCTGTGATAAAATTTTCCAATTTCTTTAGCAACATCAACATTTGGATCATTATCAAAATATGAAATCGCTTTCTCTAAATCTGGAGCGTATTGCGGATTTTTATTGGTAAAAATCAAAAACTCATTCAAAGTTCTGTGTTTGATTTTTGAATCAATTTTTGAACTTGCCAAAATAATATTCATTGACTTGATTGCTTTATCTGCCTGATTTGCATCTAAATAAGTTTTGAACAAACTTACCTGTGCCCATTCAGAAGTTGGAACTTCTTTTGCCAGTTTTGTTGCAATTTCTAAAGCCTTATCGTTATCATCCGATTTTGAATATAAAATAATCAGATCAAGATAATTTGATTCTTCTTTTGGATTCCTTTTTATCTGATCAATCAAATTTGAAATCTCTGCATTTTGATATTTTCCTTGAGAAAGAATCTGCATTTTATAACGATCACGATCTTCCGATTTTCCGAATTTATCATTCATTTCGTTAATCGTCACAAGTGCTTTATCAAACTGGTTTGTAAGCATATACAACGAAATCAGATCGTCTTTGTATTCTTCGTCAAAAACAATAATTTTCTGAATCGTTTCTATCGCCAACGGATAATTCTTGGTTTCATAACTTACATCATAAATTCCAAGCCAATACCATTTGTTTTTAGGATCTAATTGTGTAGCTTTTTCAAAAGCAGTATTTGCGCTTTGATAATTTCTTAAAGAAAAATAATTTTTCCCCAACTCAAAATAAGCAACAGCGTCATTAGGTTTTAGCTTTATGCATTTTTCTAATGATACTATGGCTTTATCATAATTTTCGATTCCTTTTTGTTTCAAAGATTCATAAAAAGCATCTTGATATTCATCTGGCACCATAGCAATATCTTCCGGTTCGGTCTGAGCCAAAACCGAGTTTGAATTGCCAAGCAAAACAAGAAATAAAATGACCAAAACGCCTTTTTTCATTTTAAAAAAATTTGATTTTTAAATCAAAAAGAAACTGCTAAAACTCTTTTCTTATTCTAAAACGGAGTAATCTCCAATGCTGATGCTGGTAAATTTACCATCATAACTAACATGATTTCCAATCATCGCATTGTCTAAGTTAGCGTTTTTTATTTGAGAATACGTTTGTATTAAGCTATTTTTAATAGAACTGTCTGTGATACGACATCCTTTTCCAACAGAAACATTTGGTCCAACTGTTGTATTCTTCAAGACCACATTTTCTCCAATATAGCATGGTGGAATAATTGTTGAATTCTCTAATGTTACATCGTAATCTACTAAATGCTCTCCATCATTATGTAAAAAACCAAGCATTCTTGAATTCGTTTCAACCGTAACGTCTTTGTTTCCGCAATCCATCCATTCATCAACACTTCCAGTTTTAAAAACTTTTCCGTTTGCCATCATGGCTTTAATTCCGTCATTGATTTGATATTCTCCACCATTTTGAATATTGTTATCCAAAACACCTTGAAGCTCTTTTTTCAAATCACCAACTTCTTTGAAATAGTAAATCCCGATAACAGCTAAATCGCTTACAAACTCTTTTGGCTTCTCAACCAATTCAATAATTTCATTATTCTGATTAAGTTTAACTACACCAAAAGCTTCTGGCTGATCTACTTGTTTTACCCAAATTACAGCATCTGCCGAAGGATCCAATTCAAAATCAGCTCTGATTAAAGTATCCGCGTAAGCAATAACTGCAGGACCAGACAATGATTCTTTGGCACACATGATAGCATGTCCTGTTCCTAAAGGCAAATCCTGACGGTAAATAGATGCTTTTGCTCCAAGACCTTTTGCCAAATCCTCTAAACTTGTCACAACATCTTCGCCAAAAAAAGCTTCGTCACCTAATATAAAAGCAACTTCTTCAATTGGTTCTTTTAAAATTTTAGCAATATCTTCAACTAAACGGTGAACGATACTTTTTCCTGCAACCGGAATTAATGGTTTTGGAACTGTTAATGTATGTGGTCTAAGTCTCGAGCCACGGCCCGCCATTGGAACTATTATTTTCATTTTTATATTTATTTTTTATGGGAAGATTTAAAAATCTTCTTGAGTTGGTTCTTGTTTTTTTAAAGTACTGTAAACTGAAAACTGCGACCGAAAATTTATTTCACTCCAGTGCTCCCAAAACCTCCAGCGCCTCTTGAAGTTTCAGATAATTCTTCAACTTCTATCCATTCTGCTCTTTCGTGTTTTGCGATAATCAATTGTGCGATTCGTTCGCCATTTTCAACAACGAATTCTTCATTTGATAAATTTACCAAAATCACTCCTATCTCACCTCTGTAATCAGCATCTACAGTTCCTGGAGAATTCAAAACGGTTACACCTTTTTTGGCTGCCAATCCGCTTCTTGGTCGAACTTGCGCTTCGTAACCAATTGGCAATTCAATAAAAAGTCCCGTTTTTACAATAGTTCTTTCTAAAGGTTTTAATATAATCGATTCTGTTAAATTAGCACGCAAATCCATTCCTGCCGAAGCAATCGTTTCGTAGTTTGGCAAATCATGCTGTGATTTATTGATAATTTGTATTTTCATTTCTAAGTATAAATTTTTAAACGTACTTATTTCTTTAATATTCCTTTTATAGTGTCTTTTTCAAAATGATAAACCATATACATAAAGATTAAAAGAAGCGGAATTCCAACATAATATTTCTCTCTAAATCCGTAAAATGAAATTATTGAAAATAATATGGAAACACCCAAATAAGCGCCAATTTTGTTCATATCATAGGGAATTGGATAATATTTATTTCCTAAAACATAAGAAATAAGCATCATGCTTCCGTAAGCAGAAATGGTCGCAATTGCCGAACCATAATAGCTATATTTTGGAATCAAAAGATAATTTAAAACCAAAGTCACAATTGCGCCAACGATAGAAATATAAGCTCCAATTTTTGTTTTGTCTGTCAGTTTATACCAAACAGATAAGTTATTGTAGATCCCTAAAAAGAAGTTTGCCAAAATAATCAGTGGCACCACTTTCATCGCTTCCCAATACGATTTGTTATCTAACAATAAAAATTTTAAGACATCTGCAAAAACAATAACGCCTAATAAAATTAATGATCCTAAAATCACAAAATATTTCGTGATTACGGCATAAGTCTGAGGTGCATTTTCATTTTTGGCATGGCTGAAAAAGAACGGTTCGATTCCTAATCTAAATGCGGTTGCAAAAAGAACCATAAACAATCCTAATTTGTAACAAGCGGAATAAGCTCCGACTTCAGATTTTGCTAAATTTTCTGGAAGTAAATATCCTAATAAGATTTTATCGAAATGTTCATTTACGGCAAATGCCAATCCGGCAACTAAAATTGGAAGACCGTATTTCATCATTCTTCTCCAAAGTTCTGGATCGAATTTTCGGCCAAGCGAAAGATAATTTGGCGAAAGCACCACAAAAGTGGCTAAACTTGCCAAAAGATTGGCAATGAAGATATAAGCAATCTGGAAATTCTCAACATATAAGTTATCCCAAACCGAATTAGGATGTGAATCTGCTAATACAGGCAAATACATCAAAAAGAAAATATTCAATAATAAGTTAATTACAACATTTCCAATCTTAATTGCCGCATAAACCATTGGCCTTTGATTGGCTCTAAGTTTAGAAAAAGGCACTAAAACCAAAGCATCCAAAACTAAAATCCAAACTGAGTATGTAATATATTGTACATCAACTTCGGCCCAGGTTGCTAAAGTATTTCTAAAAATCAAGGCCACAAACAAAAACCCTATAGATGACCAAAATATTGAAATCGTAGAAGTTGCAATCACATTTTTCTTGTCTTCTTCGGCGCTATAGAATCTGAAGAAAGCAGTTTCCATTCCGTACGAAAGAACAACATTAAAGAAAACCATCCAAGACAAGACAATCGAAACTTCGCCATATTCTGCTGTTGGCAAAATACCAGTATATAACCTGACCAATAAAAAACTCAGCATTCGAGGTAAAACCGTTGCTAGTCCGTAAATCGCAGTTTGTTTGAATAGATTTTTATATAATCCCAAAATAATTTAATAATAAAGTTCGTAAAACAAAAATAACCAATTCTTTGGTTTAATAATGATTTTGCTCGTTCAATAAAACAAGTTGTGCGTGTTTTTATTGCGTTAATTTGGTTTCGTCCAAAACTTTTACAAAGTGAAATCCTTTTGGGCTATATCCTTGATTGTAGTAAAAGCGATGTGCGCCAAAATTTCCTGTAAATGCATCCAAAACAATACTGCTGCAACCTAGATCTTTTGCTTTTTGGTCAACATAATCCGTTAGCATTTTTCCTATTCCTTTAGATCTGTATGCTGGATTTACGACAAAATTATCAATCTCAAGATATTTTCCTGTCCAAAGTTTTGTCGCAGACCAACAGCCCGTTATCCCTAAACAAGAATCATTTTCGAAAACCCCAATCTGAATGTAATTGTGTGGTACCATCTCCAAAAGAAAAGATTGATATTTTTCAACTGAAAGTTTTGGATATAGAAAACGCATGGTGTCAATTTGCTCCAGCATTTCTTCGATTGTAGTAAGTTCTCGTATTTGAAATTCCATTATACTAAAAATAAACCTCAAAAATACTCAATTTTTCTCCTTTTATAATATAATTCTAAAACAACTAAAGATGTGAAATGTATAAAAACGCAAAAAAATTATATAATTTTTTACAATTGCTTATGTATTAACTTTGTATCAAAGGGAATGAGAAAAGCTAAAATACAACCCTTTAAAAAAGCAAAGCATTGGGACTGATAAAGCTAGTTTGTTCCCACAAAAGACAAAGCAAAAGGGATTGATTCTGCTGAAATGTAACCCTCAAAAAACAGAGCATTGGGACTAATAAAGCTAGTTTGTTCCCATAAAAGACAAAGCAAACAGAGGTGATAAATCTGTACAATAATTTTATAAAATGGTACTGATTCTCAGTTTTTGGGTAAATTGAGAATCACCATTTTATAAGTTCAAATTCACAAATAAAATCTATATATAAAAAAGCAGGCACTTGGGGATGTCGGCTTTTTTACACAAAAAAAAGAGCCGACAAGTAATTGTCGGCTCTCTTTTTATTCTTAATTATATTACCCGTTTAAAGCTTCAGCTCCACCAACAATCTCTAAGATCTCGTTAGTAATTGCGGCTTGACGTGCTTTGTTATAAGTCAATTTCAATTGATTTCTTAATGCAGTCGCGTTGTCAGTTGCTTTATGCATAGCTGTCATACGAGCTCCATGCTCAGAAGCAAATGAATCGCGGATACCTTTATATAATTGTGTTTTTAATGATTTTGGAATCAATGTCAATACAATTTCTTCTTTTGAAGGTTCGAAAATATAATCTCCAGTAGCAGTTGCTGCATCAGATTTAATTGGAGCTAACGGTAAAAATTGCTCAGTCTGAACAATTTGAGTCGCCGCATTTTTAAACTGATTGTAGATTAATTCGATTCTGTCATATTCTCCAGATAAGAATTTTTGAGTCAAATTATCGGCAATTCCAGCAACATTTTCAAAAGTCAAATTATCAAAAATTGCATTATGATGCCCGTGAACTTTAAAAGTTTTAGACAAAACATCGTTTCCTTTTTTCCCAATAGGAAAAACATCAACTTGTTTTCCTGCATAAAATTCAGAACGGTTTTTAACCTCTTTAATAATATTCGAATTGAATGCACCACATAAACCTCTATTTGAAGTAATTGCTACAAGCAATACTTTTTTCACTTCACGTTGAGTTGTGTAATCTCCTCCAACTTCACCATCGAGCGTTGCTGAAAGATTTTGCAATAATTCCGTTAATTTCTCGGCATAAGGACGCATTGCAGTGATTGCATCTTGTGCTTTCTTAAGCTTTGCAGCAGAAACCATTTTCATAGCCGATGTAATCTGCATCGTCGATGAAACGGAAGTAATTCTATTACGGATTTCCTTTAAATTTGCCATCTATTAATTAGAAAATGTGACAATTTGAAAATTAGATAATTAGAATAATGTTTTACATTATCTAATTATCTAATTAACGAATTATCTAATTAGTTATATTTTGCTGAAACTTCTTTTGCTGCTTTTTCGATAACATCAGTAATGTTGTCGTCAAATTTACCAGCTTTTAATGCGTTAAGCGTATCTTTATGTTTACTGTTCATGTAAGCTAAGAAATCAGCTTCGAATTCTTTTACTTTATTTACAGGAACACTTTTCAATAAGTTTTTAGATCCAGCGTAAATAATAGCAACTTGGTTTTCAACAGGATAAGGATCATTTAAACCTTGTTTCAAGATTTCAACGTTTCTTTTTCCTTTTTCAATTACGTTTAATGTAACAGAATCCAAGTCAGAACCAAATTTAGCGAAAGCTTCTAATTCACGGAATTGAGCTTGGTCTAATTTTAAAGTTCCAGAAACTTTTTTCATTGATTTAATTTGTGCATTACCTCCAACACGAGATACAGAGATACCTACGTTGATAGC
Organism: Flavobacterium denitrificans DSM 15936; assembly: GCF_000425445.1. Lineage (GTDB taxonomy): Bacteria > Bacteroidota > Bacteroidia > Flavobacteriales > Flavobacteriaceae > Flavobacterium > Flavobacterium denitrificans. The sequence continues at coordinate 520,241 of NZ_AUDL01000004.1, forward strand.
AGGACGAACCCCAGAGTTGAACAAATCTCCATCAAGGAAAATCTGACCATCTGTAATAGAGATTACGTTTGTTGGAATATATGCAGAAACGTCACCAGCTTGAGTTTCGATAATTGGCAATGCAGTCAATGAACCACCACCTTTTACGATAGATTTGATAGAATCTGGTAAATCGTTCATGTTTTTAGCGATGCTATCATCAGCGATTACTTTACAAGCACGCTCTAATAAACGAGAGTGTAAGTAGAAAACGTCTCCAGGATAAGCCTCACGTCCCGGTGGTCTTCTTAATAAAAGAGAAACCTCACGGTAAGCAACAGCTTGTTTAGATAAATCATCATAAACAATAAGAGCTGGACGACCAGAGTCTCTAAAATATTCTCCAATTGCAGCACCAGCGAATGGAGCGTAAACTTGCATTGGAGCTGGATCAGAAGCATTAGCAGCAACGATAACTGTATAAGCCATTGCTCCTTTTTCTTCTAACATTTTAGCGATTCCTGCTACAGTTGAAGCTTTTTGTCCAATTGCAACATATATACAGAATACAGGTTTTCCTGCATCGTAAAATTCTTTTTGATTTAAGATTGTATCGATACAAACAGTTGATTTACCTGTTTGACGGTCACCGATTACAAGCTCACGCTGTCCACGTCCAACCGGGATCATAGCATCAACTGCTTTTACTCCTGTTTGTAATGGCTCAGTTACTGGCTGACGGAAGATAACTCCTGGCGCTTTTCTTTCTAAAGGCATTTCGTATAAGTCACCACCGATTGGTCCTTTTCCATCAATTGGAAAACCAAGAGTGTTAACTACACGTCCTACCATTTGCTCACCTACTTTAAGAGAAGCAATACGTTGAGTTCTTTTTGCTGTAGATCCTTCTTTAATTCCTGTTGATGGTCCTAATAATACAACCCCAACATTATCCTCCTCAAGATTCAATACGATACCTTCCATACCGTTATCAAATTCTACTAACTCACCATATTGAACATTAGATAGCCCGTAAACACGAGCAATACCATCTCCAACTTGAAGTACTGATCCTACTTCCTCTAGCGTAGCACCAGATTCAAAACCTTCTACTTGCTTTCTTAATATTGCTGAAATTTCAGCAGGTTTGATTTCCGCCATCTTAATTTATAATTTAGACACTTTTTGTGTTATAAAACTAATTACTTAACTCTCTTTTTAATACTTGTAATCTGTAAGCAACTGAAGCGTTGTACTGATCATCTCCTATTCTCAAAATAAATCCACCAATGATTGAAGGATCTACTATATTTTCAATTGTAATTTTTTTATCTGATAAAGTTGCAACTTTTGCTAAAACTTTAGCTTCTAAAGCAGCATCCATTGGAATAGCTGTTGTAACTTTCGCTACTTGAACACCATTACTTGCATCAAATAATTTATTGTATTCTGATGCAATTGCATCTAGAATTTCAAATCTTTTGTTTTCAAATAATAAACGAAACAAACTTTTAGTCACTCCATTTACATTTGCAAAAACTTCTAAAAGAGCACTTTCTTTTACTTCAACAGTTGTTGTTGGGTTTTGAATAAACGTACTCAATTCTGTGTTAGTCTCAATTGCGTTTGCAATTGATTTCATATCGTTATTTACAGCTTCGGCAACACCTTTAGAGTTTGCTAAGTCCAGAATTGCTTTTGCATAACGAATTGCTGCTCTTGTACCTGCCATAATCTTAGTTTAACTTTACGTCACCTAACATTTTCTCTACTAATTTAGTTTGAGATTCTTTGTTAGATAATTCTTCTTTCAATAATTTCTCAGCGATGCTTAATGATAAAGTTGAAACTTGAGATTTCAATTCAGCCATAGCAGCATTTTTTTCACTTTCGATAGCAGCTTTAGCTTGCTCGATCATTTTTTGACCTGCTTCTTGTGCTTCGTTTTTAGAATCAGCTATCATTTTCTCTTTCATTTCGCGAGCTTCTTTCAACATCGCGTCACGTTCTGCACGAGCTTCATTCAAAATTCTTTGATTGTCAGCTTGTAAGTTTTCCATTTCTCTCTTTGCGTTTTCAGCAGAAAGCAATGCGTTTTTAATACCTTCTTCTCTTGCAGTAATAGATTCCATAATTGGTTTCCATGCAAATTTCACTAAAAGTAAAATCAATACTAACAAGATTAAAGCTTGCCAGAAGAATAATCCGAATGAAAAATCGTTAATTAACTTATCCATTTTATAACTATATTAAATATTTAATTTCTTTTTTAAAGTAACAACACCTTTAACCAACCGTTAAAGATGTTGTTATTTTTTTTCTTTATTAGTTTTTTCCTAAGATCAAAGCAGCAAATGCTAAACCTTCTAATAAAGCCGCGATAATAATCATCGCAGTTTGAATTTTACCAGCAGCTTCTGGCTGACGAGCAATAGCGTCCATAGCAGATCCACCGATTTTACCTAAACCTAAACCTGCACCGATTACTACTAAACCAGCACCTACTAAAGTTGGAATTGTTCCCATAACTATTTATATATATAAAATTAAACTTCTAAATTAAATAATTGCTGTTTCATCTTCATGGTGGTGAGCGTGATCATGATCTTGAACCGCCATACCAATAAACAATGATGATAACATTGTAAAAATGAAAGCCTGTAAAAATGCAACTAAAACTTCAATAACAGAGATAAATAATGTTAATCCTAAAGAGATTGGCAAATCTGCTGCTAAATTTTTTCCAACGAAAATCATTCCGATCAAACTCATAATTACTACGTGACCTGCAGTAATGTTAGCGTACAAACGAATTAATAATGCGAATGGTTTTGTTAATGTTCCTAAAACCTCAATTGGAGCTAAGATGATTTTCATTGGAACTGGCACTCCTGGCATCCAGAAGATGTGTCCCCAATAATCTTTGTTTGCACTAAATTGAGTAATGATAAATGTAAAGGCTGCTAAACAAACTGTGATAGCGATGTTTCCTGTTACGTTGATTCCTAGCGGCGTCATTCCTAATAAGTTTAAAACCCAAACAAAGAAAAATACAGTTAATAGGTAACCCATATATTTACGGTATTTTTTCTCTCCAATATTTGGAACTGCAATTTCGTCTCTGATGAAAATTACAAGTGGTTCTAAAACTCTACCAAATCCAGTTGGGATTGGTCCTTTTTTATATGATTTTGCTAAACCAGTAAACATAAAGAATAATAATACTGATACGAAAAGCATTGAAACAACATTTTTAGTAATAGAAAAATCTAAAGGTTTTTCGTTTTCCGGATGACCGTGCTCATTAAAGGTAATTGTTCCGGCTGCATCAGTTTTGTAAATTTTACCGTGTACTAATTTGTAGAAGTTTCCGTCAACTTCTGCAACTGTTTCACCAAAGTGGAATTTTGAAGAAGAGAAAACTTTTAAACCTCCGTCAATTAATATAACTGGTAATGGAAAACCAAAGTGCTTGTTTTCTTTCTCATCTTGAAAGAAAACAAAATCATGAGAATCTTGTAAGTGGTGATCAATAAAAGCATCCACTTTTGCTTTTGGGTCAAGAGCTACTGCATGCTCTCCTTCCGAAGGAGCCTCGTGTGAAATTACTTTCGCTTCGTGAGCCGTTTCTGTTTGTACATGCGTTGAATCATTCTCTGGATTTGCAAAACCCATAATTGGTAGAGAAGCTACAAAAGCTGCTAGAATAAAGCTGAGTGGTTTGTTTGAAATCACCATATCGTGGAAAATCTTATTTTTTTACGTTTCTAAAATTTGGTGCAAAGGTACATTTTTTATTAATATTCAAAAGGATATGAAAAATTATTTTTGAACCTTGTTTTACATATTCGCGATTTTAACGCTTTTCATTTAATAATCGGACAGTTAAAAGCGTCTGAAATAACAAAAACAAAATAAATGTTATAAAAAAACTGACTTTTTCAACAATGACCGTTTCGGTTTTGTTTTCTAAAATTGGCTGCAAAATTAAATATCCCAACAACATTTGAGTAAAAGTTCCGAATAAGAAAACCATTCCCACGATCTCAAAATTCTTGTTTTTTACCTTTAATAATATAAGGTATAGCAAAGCTGACAATCCGAAGAAAATTAAATACAGTAATTCTATACTATAATGAAACTTCTGAAATTTAATTTCCAGCAAAAAGAAAGCGGCTATATGCACTATACATGCAACAACAGCAAAACAAAATAAATGAAAAACAGGTTTGTAATTTTTTAATGACATTTCAAGTAATTTTTTGCAAAGATGCAACTTTTATCTAAAGTGGCTATAAATGAAAAATTTACTTTAATTTATTAATATCATTAACTTGGCGGATAACATTATATAAAGCAAGGCCTACACCGGCCATTACAAAAATTGTATTATAATAAACTTTTTCGCTCGGATGATTTTCATCAAGCCAAGTACCGAAATAAGAAAATAAAAAAATAATGACCCCCATTTGAAATGGAATATTAATTAATGCTAGCCATTTATTTCTCCTATTATTATTCGGTTCCTTTTCCATCTTCTAATAGTATTACCGGATTCGAATTTAGCATTGTACAAGTTGCTGTAAAATCAGCTCCAGGTTCTATTGATAATTTTCCAACGGCGATTTCGCCATGAATGCGCGCCGTTCCTTTTATATTAAGGACTTCTAAAACTTTTAATTTTCCTTGAAATTCTCCTTCAATATCGGCATTATGGCAAATAATTTCGCCTTTAACAATTCCTGAAGCACCTATAACAAGTTTTCCTTGTGAAGTAAAATTTCCAATTAATTCGCCATCCAGCCTAAAATCAGCTTTTGAAACAATATCTCCAACAATAGAAGTTCCCTCTACAATTCTGTTGGTTTTTCCTAAATTCTCTGTGCTGCTTTTTTTGACTTTTTCAAACATGGCTTTTATGGGGTTTTTGGGGCTAAATAAGTGTCAAGATTTTTTTTGATTTGAACTACCTTATAATTATCACTTGAAATGATAATAGGCATATTCGAGATTTTATATTTTTTATCCTCTCTCAAAACTCCTGAAACATCTCTGGCATATGCCTCTGATTTTAAACCATGAATAACTACAAAACTTTCTGTTTTATTGTATTTGTCAAATGAAGTTGTTAGCCTTTCGAAATTTTCAACCAACATATATACCTTAATTGCTTCCTCAATTTTTTTAACCGTTTTGCTGTCGTTGTTTTGAACTGGATATAAAATTTTCCAGTTTTTTCCATCAACTGCTGTAAAATCAAGTTTTTCTAAAGTCGGAATTTGTTTTTCCAAAATTTCACGAGCGCTTTTTCCTTCGTCGCTGTTTGGGTAATTATCTGCAACGTTTTCAAGCCCTTTTTTATATGCTGCTAAACCTTCTACTTTTGCTAAACTATTTGCTTTCAGCAATTCAAATTTAGAAACAATGTCTTCGCCAGAATATTGATTGATCAGATTATCGATGTTATTTAAAACTTCTGTAAACTGTTCTTCTTCATATAATTTATACCATTTTTTGTATTCCTTATCGGCGGAAGCTAAATCGTCAGAATTAGTATTGTTTAAAATCAGCGCATATCTTGAACCGGAATATTTGGTTGTTATTTCCGATTTTATCCTTTCAGCTTTTGCGGGATCTATAATCTGATAAATTTTATACAAATTATACATCGATGGCAAAACCAATTTTTCCTCAGGATTATTTTGTAATAATTGTTCTAATTTATCGCTGGCTAATTTGTATTCTTTAAACTTTTCTTTGTAAATAAGCCCTAATTGATAATATGCAAAATTTCGCTCTTTTCCAATACTATCCATAACTGCCGGACTAGTAGGAATCTGATTTGTATAAAATGCCGTGGTGTATTTTGGCGGAATAACTTCCTGCAATGCATTTATAGAATCCTGATTTATATTTAATGAGTCTTTTAAATTCGTATTGACAATTGATTTTGATGACGAAATTCTCCAGTTTCCATCTACAACGCGATTTCCCCACTGTTTTCTAAATTGAAGTTTTCCGTAAGCAACTGTTGTTGGATTATAGAAATAAAAAGTGCTAGAAACGTCATTTCCTGATGGTGGATTAAATGCGCCCGAAACTAAATCCGTTTTATTAGGCTGTTGCGAATTTATTGGCGACGAAAAATTATTTGCGTCTGTATTACGCTGAACGTTTGCTAGTTTTTCTTTTTCTTTTTCTTCTAACAATCGTTTTGCATCGTCATTCTTTTTAAGTTCTGCTATGTATATTTCAAAATACAATTTTCGATCTGCTTCTGGCAAATTGTAAACCTTAATAATACTGTCATTACGTTTTGCAATTCCTTCGTATTTAATTACGTTATCAAGATTTTTTCTGTTCTTTTCAATTAAGGCAAACTCTCTCGTTTTTGGATTTAATTTTATTAGAGTACTATCATAATATTTCGCTGCCATTGTATAATCTGTATTTCTAAAATACATATTTCCAATATTTCGATAGGTGGCCGCAACTAAATATGGATCTTTAGATTTTCGAGCCAACGAATGATTGTAGAATTCTAACGCATCTTTTTGCTCATTATTTTTGTCAAAAAACACGCCCATTTCATAAAACAGAATGTCATAATAAGGTCTGTTTTCGCGATCTTCAACCAATTTATTATATCGTTCAATAAACAAATTCTGATCGTCTTTCTCATAATCAAACATCTGCGCTTTTTTCGCATAAGCGTGCATCATGTATTTGCGATCCGCTTTTCGGTTCATATCGATTACAGCATTATAAAAGTAAACAGCGCTGTCTCTTTTTCCTGCTTCCTGATATAATTGTCCTAAAATAAAACGGTAACGTGCTCGATCCTCATTTATTTTTGTGAATTGTTCTGCGATTTTCAATTTAGTAACCGCGCTGTCTTTTTGCTCTGTATTTAAAAATGCTTCGGCCAATAAGGCATTTGCATCTGAAAAAGTTTGCTTGTCTAAATCCGTTTTCTTTAAAAGCTGATTAATATTTTTAATAACAATTGCATCATTGCCTAAACGCATATTGGTTTTTTCACGCCAAATTTTTGCCGTATAAATATTGCTGCTGTTTGGATATTTATAAAGAATATAATTGAATGCTTCCAATGCAGGGATAAAACGCTGATCATAATATCTCGCTTTTCCAAGCATCAAATATGCTTCATCTATTTGATAATTTTTTTCTCTTCCTCCAATATTCATGGAGTGTTTTTGAATAGCTTTTGTCGCTTTTGTTTCAGCTAATTCAAAATCTGGGTTTTTTGTTTTTTCTCCTTCTGAAAAATTTTCATCGAACTGCATTTTTTCAATTGGCAAAATTTTCCAAAAATTATCTTGATTATTGGCCTGAATCGATTTAAGTCCTTTTTCAAGGCCAATTCCTCCATTATACAAAATGTTATATTTTGTACTTAAAGCATGCGAATTCCTGTTCACAAAGGTATTGTTCTTGGTCGAACACGCTATCAAAAGCAATGCAAAAGTGAGAAAAAAACTATATTTAAGAGTGTTCTTTTTCAATAGAATCAATTTTTAAAGCATTAACTTATAAAAAGCATTTTTAGTATAATGACTTGTAAAATTACGCTTCTTTTTGAAATATAGAAACTTAAACAGCAAAAAACGATTCCAGTTCTTGCAGGGTTTCTTTAGAGGTTTGAATATCTTTCACAATTTCGCCTTTATTAAGTGCAACGATTCTATCGCAAACTTCAACAGTATGCTGTAAATCATGGCTTGAGACCAAAACAGTAACATTTGGATCCTCGGCTAATTCTTTGATGATTTTTTTCAAACGGCTTACAGTAGTAGGATCTAAATTAGCAAAAGGTTCGTCTAAAATTACTACTTCTGGATTACCTATAAGCGTAGCAATAATACCCACTTTTTTCTGGTTTCCTTTTGATAAATCACGCAAATATTTTTTGTTTTTTAAAATTTCACCGTTAAAGAATTCTTCATGTTTGGCAAGAAGTGCATCAATATCAGCTTTGTTCTGATGGCGCAAATCACCAATAAAATAAAAATATTCTTCAGGAGTCAAATAGCCAATAAGGAAACTTTCATCTAAAAAAGATCCTGTAAAAGATTTCCAATTTTCACTGGTATTTACCTGAATGTCATTTGTTTTAATATTTCCTGTCGAAGGCTGAATAAGATCCAAAAGCAAACTAAAAAAAGTAGTTTTTCCTGCGCCGTTGTTTCCAACAAGTCCAAAACTTTGTCCTTTTGGAATTTCAAGATTATTAATGTTTAGAACTGTAGTATCGTTATATTTTTTTGAAAGTTGATTTACTTGTATCATGGTGTAATTTTTGATTGTTGATTTTAGATTTTAGATTCCTTTGAGATAAAATTATCTCATTTTCAAATTGGCAAATTATCTAATTAATTCTTTTGTTTATAAGCGCTTATTGTACTGTACTTTTCGATTTTATATCTTTTTTCGATTAAAGTAAAAACCTTGTCTTTAAAAATAAATCCTAAAATTCCTGTTCCAGCAACCAATAATAATCCTAAGTTTTTGTTCTCGAAGTAAATTCCTATTCCGTAAAGCAATAAAGGCAATAACATTTTTGGAAGAGTCAATAACATGGCAGTGACATTAAATGCTTTTTTATCTCCAAAAGCACCTCCCGCATTAGTTAAATCAATTGGTGTTTTAGTAAATGCACCGCCTAGAAGAACCAAATGTGAATTAACTCCGATATTATAAATTGCGGCAACAACAATTGTCAAATAAATCTGCCAGCCAAAATAAAGGTAAAATGATGCAAGAATAGTAGAAACTACCGTAGCGATAACAATCATCCACCACTTAGCCATAATGTAACCACGGTACGGAATATTTTGTGTCATCATTAATTGGTAATATGAACTGTCCCAGCTTGGCACAAATTGACCAAAGACAAATAAAAAACCACCCGACACAAAAATACCTGCCAAGAGATGCATAACTGGTTTATCATATGCTTCTATGCCTCCTGAAAAAAATAAAAGTCCATAAAACAAGAAAAGAAAACTCATAAAGATTGTCGTTTTAGACCTTTTGTTTCTTTTAATAAGTTTAATGTCATTTTTAAGGAATGTTCCTACTGTTCCAAATTGATTCAGCCAAGAAAAGTTTTCTGTTTGAGCAATATCTTCTTTAACCGAAAGTCCTGCATCGAGATAGAGATTGTTTTTGAAAAATCTAAAGCTAAAAATATACAAGCCTGTCAATACTAAAACTGCAAGTAAAAACAATCCAGGGATTTCGTAAAGACCTTGAAAAAAAGGTGCTGTAAAAATTGTGATGTCAAATATTTGATAATAATGCGCCGTTCCCAAAGCAACAATAAAGACTAAAAATCCAACAAATAATTTATCAATATTACTTAGAATAATATTCAGAAAATTATTGATATAAGTAAATGAGATCATAGCTAAATTCCAAAAAATGATTCCAATAATATCATATCCTTCGATAATTAATACAATTGAAAAAGGAACAAAAAACAAGGCGTGAATCCAATTAAAAAAGGATAAAGCCGTTTTGCCTAATGAAAAATGGACAATTGTAGGCTTTTTAAACGGCAATACTAACAACGGCTTAATATTTAAAACCGGAATTGATTGCAACATCAACCGAACTAATAGATCCAATAAAAAATAATAAATCATAAACCTATTGACCGTATACAAGGGTTCAAGATTCATTTTCTTCAAAATGTAGAATGCACCTACACCCATTCCAACAAAAATTAAGGAGAAATAAATCATTAAGAATCCTAATAGAATTTTCATTGCAAGGTTTTTACCAAACGATGCCGATCTTATAAAGGCCTTCCATTCAAGAAAAATAAACTTTTTAATCATGGTTATTCAGTTTTAGTTTTTCAGTAAGAGACCAAATGTAGGAAAACGTTACAAAAAAAGTTAAAAAAATTATTTTAGTAAGCGTCAATTACTTAGTGTTTGCTACTTTTGCAAAAAAAAATAACCATGCCTTCATTCTTAAAACTTATAATTAAAGAGGTAAAACGCGAGACAGCAGATGCAGTTTCAGTACTTTTTAATGTTCCTGAAGAACTAAAATCAGACTACAAATTTGTAGCTGGACAATACATAAATTTAAAATTAACACTTGATAATCAAGAAATAAGACGTGCTTACTCAATTTGTTCTGCGCCAGAAAGTGGTGAATTGCGAATCGCAGTTAAAGCAGTAAAAAACGGTCTTTTTTCTCAGTTTGCCAATACAACTTTAAAAGCTGGCGATGTTCTTGAAGTAGGTCATCCAGAAGGGAAATTTACACTTGAACCAGATGCCGACAAACAAAAAAATTACGTTGCGTTTGCAGCGGGAAGCGGCATCACTCCGGTCATTTCGATCATTAAATCCGTTTTAAAAAGTGAGCCAAAAAGCTCATTTGTATTGGTTTACGGAAATAAAACTCCTGAACAAACTATTTTCCATCAAGAATTACACGACTTGCAATTGCAATATGTTGGACGTTTCTTTGTGCATTATGTATTTAGTCAAACTAAAGCCGAAAATGCTTTGTTTGGAAGAATCGATAAATCGGCGGTTAATTTCGTGTTGAACAACAAACACAAAGAACTTAAGTTTGACAAGTTTTTCTTGTGCGGACCAGAAGAAATGATCAATACGGTTTCAGATATTTTAAAAGAAAAGAATGTAAAGGAATCAGCTATTAAATTTGAGCTTTTTACATCTTCTACTCAAGAACATGAAATTCAAGGTTCTCAAGAAGGACATACAAAAATTACTGTTTTAGTTGATGATGAAGAAGTTACTTTTGAAATGTCTAAAAAACAGACCATTCTTGATGCTGCTCTAAAACAAGGTGTTGACGCTCCTTATTCTTGCCAAGGCGGAATCTGTAGCAGCTGTTTAGGCCGTGTGACATCAGGAAGCGCAGAAATGACAAAAAATTCAATTTTAACAGATAGCGAAATCGCTGAAGGCTTGATTTTAACTTGCCAAGCACATCCAACATCAGAAACAATTTATGTTGATTACGATGATGTTTAATCGTTAAAACTCCAAATAAAAAATCCCAAATTCTAACTAAATTAGAATTTGGGATTTTTTTTACTCCGCATTTATTTTAAAATAGTTGCTATTGATCAGAAATTGGGGTCAAAATTCAAATTGAAATAAAACCAATTTTTCGCGAAAATATTGCGGATTTTTTATTATATTAGTGGTGTACTGAAAATAATTTAAATCTCATGGCCTAAAGAGATTTTCAGAACTAGATTCAAATTTGTCAATTTAAACTTAAATATCATGACAATACATCACATCCTTCGTTTATCATTTATAGCACTTTTTGTAGTAACAGCCATTTTTTGTGTTTATTTTATAATAAAAAAACACCAAAATAAAAAAGGTCCTAAGTTATTAACCCAAGAAAAGTTGGCTACAACAACTCGCGGTACAATGACTGAAATAGCCGTTTCCGATAAAAATATATTCAATATTTGGCCATTTATAAGCAAACTTAAAGCTGCCAAAATACTCTCACACAAAATTAAAGAATCTGAATTGGTGCATAAAGTCTACAGAAATTCAACCGAAGATTTTGAGCACATTTTACTGTCTACCGAAAAAGAAAACCATTTTGTTGTCATTGTTGCTGATCGAAACAAAAAGAAAACAATTGGCTATTTTATTCACGATTTAAACGGATTATATGCCTGATTCTATTTTTTTTACCACTTGCTTCGGAGAAATTGTTCTCATCGCATCTTCGTATCCTTCAACTATTTTGTTTCCATAAACAGATGTAGGCAATTTTGGATACTGATCACGGTCTGAAGTTAAAGCGTTTTCCAAAGTTTGGTTAAATGGCAAAAATCCTGCATAAGGATGTGTTGCGCCCCAAAGCGTAACAACTTTCACGCCAAGCATTGCTGCAATGTGTGCATTTCCAGAGTCCATAGAGAGCATAACGTCCAGATTGCTTATCAATTTTAATTCCTGTTGAAATTTAATTTTTCCGGCAACATTTATTACATTTTTAAAAGGCTCAGAAAGCGAATCTAAAATTTCGATTTCTTTTTTTCCGCCTCCAAAAAGCAAAATCGTCTGATCTTTATTTTCGGCAAGTTTCGCAATTACTTCCTGCATTAAATCCAAAGGATAAACTTTAGAATCATATTGTGCAAAAGGTGCAATCCCGATTAATTTTTGATAATTTTCTCCAATTAAATCCGTGATTTCAGCACTTAAAACTGCTTTTTTAGGAAACTCTGTCCCGAGGCTTCGGGATGATAAATCAACCGGAAAACCAAGCGCTGAAAACACTTTTGCATGTCTTTCAAACATGGTTGGCAATTGTTTGAAAATCTTATTTTCGGCGCGAGTTAATTCTTTTTTTCCTTCTCTGCCTTTATCAACCGTTGCTCTTTTTTTTCCGCTTAAAGCGAAAAGCAAGCTCACCACTTTTGATCGCAAAACATTATGAAGATCTGCAAAAGCATCGATTTTCAATTTTTTCACATCTTTAAACAATCTCAAAAGTCCCAGAAAACCTTTATGTCTTTCCTTTTCATCAAAAGCAAAAAATTCCACATTCGGAATTCCATCAAAAAAAGGTTTGAAAAAAGGGCGTGAAATAACCGTAAGTTTTACCTCTGGATATTGTTTTACAAAAGCTCGTAAAACAGGAACCGTCATGGCGACATCTCCCATTGCGGATAGTCTCATGACGGCTATGTGTTTAATTTTGGTAGACAAGTCAGCCAAATTATTTTTTATTTTGGTATAAAATAGGGTTCAAATCATCATCATTGTACATTTTCATTTGTTTGTACACTTTCATGAATTTGTCTCCATTTTCAATATCTGTCAACAATTCTTCAATTGCTGTAGATAAATCTGTTCTTTGTTCTAAAAGTACATTTAGTTTTTCCTGACATTTATCTCTATGTTCTTGCGAAGCCTCAGCACGTGTAGCTTCTTCGTGCATGTGATAAATTTTCAAAGCTAAAATTGACAATCTGTCAAACGCCCAAGCTGGACTTTCAGAGTTGATTTTTGCTCCATCTTTAGCTTGTACTGAGCTGTATTTTTGCAAAAAGTAGCTGTCAATATATTCCACCATATCAGTTCTTTCCTGATTTGAAGCATCAATTCTTCTTTTTAAAGTCAATGCTGCAACAGGATCAATTTGCGGATCACGAATAATATCTTCAAAATGCCATTGAACCGTGTCAATCCAATTTTTTAGATATAATAAATGCTCAAATTTATCCTTTGGGTAAGGATTATTGATAGGCTGATCAACATTATCAAATTGATGATAATCTTTGATGCTTTGTTCGAAAACAGAATATGCTAATTTTGAAAACATGTCTTTAATTATTAGAGACACAAAGATACTTTTTATACTTTTATAGTGTGAAAAAAAGCATTATTTTTTCATTTTTGTCTTAAAAACAATCAATTCTTTTAAAATTTAAATATGAAAATTCATTATATATCTGAAAACAATAGCGTTCTGAATCATTTTTTAGGCCAAATAAGGAATGTAAATGTTCAAAATGACAGCATGCGTTTTAGACGAAATATCGAACGGATTGGTGAAATTATGGCGTATGAACTAAGCAAAACATTACCATACAAAAATGTCGATATTCAAACGCCGCTCGGAATTAAAAAAACGACTGAAATTGAAACTGATTTAGTTTTATGTCCAATCTTAAGAGCGGGATTGCCACTTCATAATGGCTTTTTGAATTATTTTGATCACGCTGAAAACAGCTTCGTTTCAGCTTGCAGATTTCATCCAAACAACGATGACCATTTTGAAATTTTAGTTGAATATCAAGCGATTTCAAACTTGAATAATAAAACGGTTTTGCTGCTCGATCCAATGTTGGCAACAGGACAATCAATTGTAGCGGTTCATAAAAAACTGATGGAAAATGCAACTCCTTCAGAATTTCATATTGTGGTTGTTATTGCTGCGCCCGAAGGAATTGCTCATTTAGAGAAAAATCTGCCTGAAAATTGTCATTTATGGGTTGCTTCACTAGACGAAAAACTTAATGAGAAAAACTACATTGTTCCTGGACTTGGCGACGCCGGCGATCTTGCTTACGGAAGCAAATTATAATTGAGAGAAAAAAGTAAATAAACTGCAGCAAATAAGCACATAAAACACTATTTCGTTATTTAATTTTTGCTGCATATATTCTACATGGCTCGATGCCATAATGGTTAAAGGCGTTATACTGAACAACAGCAAATCATTGCTTTTGTTTGGTGAAAGAATAAAAACGAACGCCGCTATAAAAAAACAAGCTACAATTTTTTTGTATGAAGAATGTACGATTTGAGGTCTGTTTGATAATGTCGTCAACATTGAAACTACAAAGAAAAGTGCAACAGCAACATAAATTGAAAGTGCTCCGTTTTCATAATTGTTTTTAAAGTAATCTATTCTTAAATCGATTTCAGCTCTTTTTTCAAAAAATGCAATGGCATCAAAATGGAATAAAAGTGATACCAATAAAAAGATTAATGCAACGGCTAAAAGTGCCACAAACGGCAAAACCCAGTTGCGATAATCGCGTGAAACGTGAAAAATAATCGAAATAAAAACTAAAATTAGAAAAAGAACACACCAAAATTGAAACAACGAGGCTATTAAAATCCAAAAAGAAGCATCAAATATTTTTTCCTTCGAAGCTTTTAAAGACTGTAAGGAAATCAATCTTCGGAGTGCCAGCAACAGAAAAAAATTGGCGTAAATAACATTCGAATTGTTAAATATGGTTGGGAAAAATAAGATGAACAATAAGTAGAAAAAAATCGCATATCCGTTGTCTTTGCTGAGTCCGTTCTTTTTTGCAATGAAATTAATCAAGAAAAAAGAAGCCAAAATAAAGCAAAGAAGGCTTACTTTTTGAAACGCCAAAAAATAAGAAGTGATCCAAGATGGCTCTTGAATTTGAAACAGAAAAAAGAAAACCAGTATTAAAATTACAACCAAAGAATAATTTAATGGTGTAGATTTTTTAAAAACACTTGTTATCATAAGGATATTTTATACTTTTGTGATTGTAAAGATACTACTTGTTTAAAATGAAAAACCGAACAAGTTGAAAAAATGATTCGATTAATCGAATTTTATCTTCAAAGCATTACACAACAATAAATAACATATAATTTTAAAGAATTATGACAGCTTTTTTTGAAGGAATACAATACTTATTCGTTAACATTTTGTTTGCTCCTCTTGACTTTTTACGTCGTTTGGAATTAATTACATGGTTTGGTGCAAACACTATTAACTGGATTTTCATGATCATCTGCTCTATTGCAATCGTATATTGGATTAAGCAATTACGCATTTTTGATGACGCTGGAACAGAAAACCAAGATACAACGGCTCACTCTTTCTTAAAATAATAAAAACCAAACCCTTTAATTAAAAAGGGCTGGCGAATTTATTTTTAAATTAGATCGAATCCGATATCTTTTCTAAAATACATCTTATCAAAGCTTAGTTTATCTATGTTTTGGTAAGATTTTTTTATGGCCTCCTGGAAATTATCTCCATAAGATGTCACTGCAATTACACGTCCTCCATTAGTAACGACATTTTCGCCATCTAATTTTGTTCCTGCATGAAAAACTATCGAATCTGTAACATTTTCTAATCCAGAAATTACTTTTCCTTTCTCGAAATCTTCAGGATATCCGCCAGAAACAACCATTACAGTTGTTGCGCTTCTTGGATCAACTTCTAAATTAAAGTCTCCTAATTTTTGATCTGCAACAGATAAAAACAATTCAACTAAATCTGATTTTAATCTTGGAACCACAACTTCAGTTTCAGGATCTCCCATTCTCACGTTATATTCAATAACGATTGGCTCGCCTTTTACGTTGATTAAACCAATAAATACAAAACCTTTATATTCGATTCCGTCTTTCTGGAAACCTTCTATTGTTGGTTTTACGATACGAGTTTCTATTTTTTCCATCAAAACAGCATCTACATAAGGAACTGGAGAAACTGCTCCCATTCCGCCTGTATTTAAACCTGTATCGCCTTCACCAATTCTTTTGTAATCTTTTGCTGTTGGAAGAATTTTATAGCTTTTTCCGTCAGTTAAAACAAAACAGCTTAGTTCGATTCCGTCCAAGAATTCTTCAATAACAACTTTTGAACTTGCTGTTCCAAATTTTGCATGAACCAACATGTTTCTTAATTCTGTTTTTGCTTCTTCAAGATCTTGAATAATCAAAACTCCTTTTCCTGCTGCTAATCCGTCTGCTTTTAAAACGTATGGAGGTTGTAAAGTTTCTAAAAACTCACATCCTTTTTCAACCGTTTCAGCAGTAAAACTGTCATAAGCCGCAGTTGGAATATTGTGTTTCATCAAGAATTCTTTCGCAAATTCTTTACTTCCTTCTAATTGTGCACCCAATTGAGATGGCCCGATAACCGGGATATTTTTTAAACTTTCGTCGTTTTTGAAATAATCGTAAATACCTTTTACCAACGGATCTTCTGGCCCTACGACTACTAAACTAATATTTTCTTTAAGCACTAAAGCTTTTACAGCTTCAAAATCTGTCGCAGAGATTGCCACGTTTTCAGCAATTGCAGCAGTTCCTGCATTTCCAGGCACTACAAAAAGTTTTTCGCACAGCGGACTCTGAGTCATTTTCCAAGCAAAAGCATGCTCTCTTCCGCCTGATCCCAATAATAAAATTGTCATGGTGTTGTTGTATTTAGTTGTGGTGCAAAAATACTTGCTTTTGCACGTAAAAAATAATTAAATCTTCAAAAAATTGTTGGTTCTAACTTGTTAGTAATTCCTAAATGCTATTTTTGACGAAAATTATGCTGAAAAATGATTCGCCTTTTTGATATTTCACTTCAATTAAATGGTTTTCCGATAAAGAAAGCCAAAGCCGAATTATACAAAATTGTTCATTTTTCTGAAGAAGAATATGCTTTGTTTCTTGAAAACAAAAAAGCAGAAATTGTTGATTTTCATCTTAAAAACAATGCTTTTTACAAGGATTTAGTCGGAAATGCGACTGCCAAAAACTGGGGAAATCTTCCAATTTTAAACAAACAAAATCTTCAAAAACCACTCGAAGAAAGGCTTTCAAAAGGATATTCTAAAAAAAACATTTACCTCAACAAAACTTCCGGATCAAGCGGAACTCCTTTTGTTTTTGCTAAAGATAAATATTCCCATGCCTTGACTTGGGCATCAAATATTATGCGTTTTGGATGGTTTGGGATCGATTTTAATCATTCGTATCAGGCACGTTTTTATGGCATTCCGATGGATTTGATTGGATATCAAAAAGAACGTTTCAAAGACTTTTTAACGCACCGTTTTCGTTTTCCTGTTTTTGATTTATCAGATGAAGTTTTAGAAAGATTTCTGAAAAAATTCAAAACTAAAAAGTTCGATTATATCAACGGTTATACGAGTTCTATTGTTTTGTTTGCTAAATTTTTGGAGCAGAAAAATATCATTTTAAAAGAAATTTGTCCAACTTTAAAAGCTTGTTTTGTTACTTCAGAAATGCTTTTTGAAACGGATAAAAAAATCTTAGAAAAACAATTCGGAATTCCGATTGTCAGTGAATACGGCGCTTCTGAATTAGATTTAATTGCTTTTGAAAATCCACAAGGCGAATGGCAGGTAAATGCAGAAACTCTTTTTGTAGAAATTTTAGATGAAAACAATAATCCTGTTCCACATGGAACAGAAGGAAAAATTGTGATTACTTCGTTATTCAACAAAGCAAATCCTTTCATTCGATATGAAATTGGCGACATTGGAATTTTGGATGAGAAAAGCACTCCGCAAAAACCAATTCTAAAAAAATTAATTGGAAGAACCAACGACGTTGCGATTCTTCCAAGTGGGAAAAAATCGCCTGGTTTGACGTTTTATTATGTAACCAAAAGCATCATTGAAGACGATGGAAACGTAAAAGAATTTATCATCAAACAAACCAAAATCGATGCTTTTGAAATTGAATATGTTGCTGAAAAAGAATTGATTTCAGAACAGATTCAAAAAATAAAAGAAGCCATCGATTTGTATTTAGAACCTAATTTACACTTCACTTTTACTCGAAAAGCCCTTTTAGAAAGAACTAATCGCGGGAAACTAAAACAATTTAAATCCTATTTATAAATATAAATAAAATCTTACATTTGTTTTTCTAATTAAAAACTTATGGAAGATCAATCCTTGCTTTCTGAAGAAACAATTTCTAATAAAATATATTTCATCCGTGGTCAAAAAGTGATGCTTGATCGTGATTTGGCTTTGCTTTATCAAGTTGAAACTAAAGTTCTAAAACAATCTGTCAAAAGGAATATTTCAAGATTTCCTGAAGATTTCATGTTTGAACTTAATAAATCAGAGTTTGAAAATTGGAGGTCACAATTTGTGACCTCCAATTCAGATAAGATTGGTTTACGATATGCACCAATGGCTTTTACTGAACATGGAGTTATGATGCTTTCAAGTATCCTAAAAAGCGACAAAGCAATTCAAACTAATATTCAAATTATGCGCATTTTCACGAAAGTGAGACAAATACTTTTAGATACAACCGAAATTAAAGTTGATATACTTCAGATCCAGAAGAAATTAGAAAATCATGACAAAAATATTGAATTGGTCTTTTCTTATTTGGACGAATTAACTGAAAAGAAAGAAAATGAGTCTGAACGAGTGAAGATTGGTTATAAAAAATAATTCTTTAAGGTCACAAATTGTGACCTTAGAAACTTGATATCACAATTTGTGACCTCAAGTTTGTCATTTATATTACGGTTTGAAAAAATTGGAAGTCACAAATTGTGATCTCCAATTCTAAGTAAAATTCTTTAAGGTCGCAATTTGCGACCTTAGAAACCGAAACTTACTATCAAAAAAATTGGAGGTCGCAGATTGCGACCTCCAATTCTAAATGAAATTCTTCAAGGTCACAAATTGTGACCTTGAAACTTGATGTCACAATTTGCGACCTCAAGTTGAATTTTAAATTTTCTTAATATATTTTGGTTTGATTATCAACTGAGTAAACAAAAACCTCATCATCAATAAAACAGAAAAAACGAAATTATATCCGTGAAATTCCCTGTAAACTCCAAAATTGTGTTTGATCAATTTGAATTTTGATGACGAAATAGAATCTTTCCTAATTCTGTAAAATGCTAACGATTCTGGAATAGCTTCTGCCGTTTTTATTTGTTTTAAAACGGTAAGCCATAATCGCCAATCTTGTCTTTTTTGTGTAGATTCTAATTTGATTTTTTCGAAAAATTCTACATCGTAAATTGCAGTTAAATTCCCGACATAATTACAGAAAAACAGCTGATTATATGTCAGTGGAACCGGAGTTTCAACTCTTCTGTTTAAATTGTTTCCTTCGTCATCAATACAATCGTAAAAACTAAACGTAAAAGGAAGATTATTTGTTTTTAAAAACCGAATTTGTTTCTCCAATTTCTCGGGAAACCATAAATCATCGGCATCCAAATAAGCAATGTATTTTCCCGAAGCTTTTTCTAAAGCAATATTTCGAGCAAAACCATTTCCTGAATTTTTTTCTAATTTGAATAATTTGATTCGGTTATCATTTTGGGCAAACTCCCCAATAATAGCAACCGTTTGATCGGTTGACGCATCATCAACCAAAATCATTTCCCAATTGGTATAACTTTGACTTTGAACTGATTCAATTGTTTGTCTAATGAACTTTTCAGTATTATATGTTGGAACAATAATAGAAACTAATTCGTTCATTGAAATGGAGTGTTTTTGGAATTTTAATTAAAAACAGCCCGAATTCAATTTAAAATTCGAGCTGTGTAAATTTTTATTTTATATAACTAGAAAAGTCTTTGTGTTCTTCTTTAGCCAGTTCTTCAGGAGATAATGATTTAAAATACTCATACGTAATTTTCATTCCCTCTGCTCGGCTTACTTTCGCCTCCCAGCCTAACAATTCTTTCGCTTTCGTAGTATCTGGCTGGCGCTGTAAAGGATCGTTTATTGGCAACGGATGATAAACCACTTTCTGATTTGTTCCCGTCAATTTTATAATTTCCTCTGCAAAATCTTTAATAGTGATTTCATCTGGATTTCCAATGTTTACTGGATATACATAATCAGAATGCAATAATCTAAAAATACCCTCAACTTGGTCGTCTACATAACAGAACGAACGCGTTTGCATACCGTCGCCAAAAATTGTTAAATCTTCGCCACGAAGCGCTTGTCCAATAAAAGCTGGAATTACACGACCGTCGTTTAGTCGCATTCTTGGTCCGTAAGTATTAAAAATACGCACGATTCTAGTTTCTACGCCATGAAAAGTATGATATGCCATGGTAATTGATTCCTGAAAACGTTTTGCTTCGTCATAAACGCCACGTGGTCCAATTGTATTTACATTTCCATAGTATTCTTCAGTCTGAGGATGAACTAGCGGATCTCCATAAACTTCAGAAGTTGAAGCAATCAAAATTCTGGCTTTTTTAACTCTTGCTAATCCTAATAAATTATGAGTTCCAAGCGATCCAACTTTTAAAGTTTGAATCGGGATTTTTAAATAATCTATTGGGCTTGCAGGCGAAGCAAAATGCAATATATAATCTAAATCGCCAGGAACATGTACAAATTTAGTAATGTCATGATGATAAAATTCGAAGTTTTCTAACTTAAATAAATGCTCAATATTTTTTAAATCTCCCGTAATCAGGTTATCCATTCCAATAACAAAATAGCCTTCTTTAATGAATCGATCACATAAATGCGATCCTAAAAATCCCGCGGCTCCAGTAATAAGTATTCTTTTCATAATTGATTTTAATTGAACATTTTCGAATTTCATTGGGCAATGAAATCCAAGATAGACGCACAAATGTACTAAAATATCTTTCCTTTCAAATGACACATAAAACTATATCTTTAAAAAGAAGTTTACTGTTTTCAAATAATATTAAACTCATTTCTCTATTTTTACCCACAAATAAAACCACGATTTTGAAAGTTGTACATGTAATTGAGGCGCTCGGTGGCGGCGTTTATACCTATTTTAGAGATTTATCGACTTTCTTTGGAAATGATGAAATAAACAAAAACGTAGAAACCATTATAATTTATAGTGGTAATCGAAAAGAAATAGATGCTCAAAAAATCAAATCTGAGTTTTCAGATGGCGTTAAACTGATCCAAGTTAATATGGTTCGGGAGCTTTCTCCATTCCAAGATTTGAAATCGGCTTACAACTTAGCCAGAGAACTTAAAAAAATCAATCCTGATATTATTCATCTCCATTCTTCAAAAGCTGGAGTTTTGGGACGTGTGGCTTATTTTTTCTTATTCAAAAAAAAGAAACTCTTTTATACACCACACGGATATTCATTTTTAAGAACCGATATTTCTAATACTTTCCGAACATTTTATTGGACAATTGAAAAGGGTTTTCAACGCTTTTTTGGTGGCACAATTGTCGCTTGTGGTGATACAGAACAAAAGATTGCACAAAAATTAGGCCCAGCCAAATTAGTTCGAAACGGAATTGATATTGTAAGTGTTCAAGAACATTATGCACCTCATCAAAATGAAAAGCTGACTATTGGCATCATGGCCAGAATTACGGCTGCGAGAAATCCTGAAATGTTCAACCAAATTGCTTTAAAATTTCCCGATTTTAATTTTGTATGGATTGGTGATGGCGAATTAAAACATTTAATTACCGCTCCAAATATTAGAATTACAGGCTGGATTTTAGACCGAAAAACCGTTTTAAAAGAACTCAACAATATTGATGTTTATATGCAAATTTCGCTTTGGGAAGGCTTGCCAATTGCCGTTTTAGAAGCCATGGCACTACAAAAACCAGTTATTGCAACGAATATCATTGGAAATAAAGATGCTGTGCTACATGAAAAAACAGGATTTCTTTTCTCTGATATTGCCGAATTAGACGGTTTCTTCGAAATTTTAAAAGACGAGAAAACTAGATCAAAATTTGGTGAAAATGCTTTGGCAAGATGCCGAGAATTATTCGATAAAAATCAAAATTTTAAACAGCTTCTGAAACTTTATCAAGAATAGTTTTTTGTTGCAACCAATAACTTGAAAAAATTGACGACCAAAGTCCGCTGAAAGCTATTCCATCAAAACGAAGCAAAAAATCATCGGTTAAATTTGAGGTGAAAAAAATCAGGAAAAATGAAAGTATCATTGCATTTTTCAAATCGTAACCCACATATCCAATCGTAAAAATGTAAAGTGTAACGACAAGTGGGCCGAGGATTCCGAATTTCAATAAAAAATCCAAAAACTGATTGTGCGTCGGGAATTCGTATTTAGCCAAAAATTGCTGATTTGTATATTTGTAATATTTGAATAATTCTGGTTTTCCATCAGAAGCTCCGACACCAAAAGGAAGATTTTTTAAAGACAATTCCCAAGCCGATTTCCAAATTGAAACTCTCGTTACCAACGAATTATAAACTCTGTATTCGGGATGATCGATTTCGTCCAATTTTCCAACTTTATCCATATAGGCAAAAGTTACTGATGAATATTTTTCTTTCATATAGGGATTCTTATCAACAAATAAAAACAGAATTCCGCCCAATAAAATGACAATTCCAAAACCTGCCAAAAGAATTTTCTTCGGATTAAATTTAGATCTAATTTCATAAAAGAAAACAATCAAAAATCCGATTAAAACATTTACTAAAGCCATTCTAGTATTTACCAACAACACAAAGAAAAAAGACGATAGAAAAACAACAATACTTACAATTTTAAATCCCGTTTTTTGCTGTTTTTTAAAATTATCAAAAACAAAATACAACGCACAAACTGATACAAAGGCCAAATGCATATTCAACGCCGGTGCATGAATGCCAATACTGTCTGCAAATTGATAACCCATTTCCCACAAATCAATTTGATTTAAATATTTGTCTATTAAATTTGGGAAATAAACAACAAAACGAATCAGATAAAAAAACATAATTGCCGTTGTTGCAATAACGTAAGTTCGAATTATTTCTAAAAAATCAATACGCTGATAATTTCCAATTATAAACAGTGGAAAGATCAGCAATGAGGTACTTTTTTCAATCGCTTTCAATCCTTGAGAAAAGGAATCATTATTCCAAAAAAGCAATAATTCCAACAAAACTGGAGAAGCAATACAAACCATTAAAATGAGCTGTTTTTTAGAATATTTCAATTTCTTGAAAAACATCAAATTAAACGCTGCAAATAATATAATGAGTAATGAACACGGCTTTCTGAAAATCATTGCGACCGCAATCATACACAAGAAAAGGTGAAATATTTTATTGAAGTTCTTTTCGGAAACGGTCATAATAAAGTGCAAAATAAATTAATGGAAAAATCCCAATTTTATGTTTAATCGCAGATCCTAAATCAGGTTCAAAAACGCCTTGAAGAATAAAAAACGAAAAAATAATAAGCAAGATAAAAAGCTCATATTGATATTTTTTTCTCTCTTTTAAACATTTAGAAAAACGAACGAGTAGAATATAAAACAATAAAAGTTGCCAAATAATAAATACTATAATTTGAGGCGATAAGATATGTTTTAAACCATTTACGGGAATATTAACTGTAAAAAATCCATAAAATATAGCGACTATTTCTCCATACCATGTATCTGGTTTTACTGGTGAAATAATTATCGAATTAGCATCTGCTGATCCTATTCGGCTTTTATTTACAAACTCACGGCTCATTTCAGAAAAATATTCTCCTTTCAAAATACCATAACTCAATGAAAGTAAAAATGCAATTATCAATCCGTAAAATAGGGTAGTCACAGTTTTGTTTTTAAAATTGACAAAACTTATTAGATACATTCCGCCCGCCACAACAGGAATTAAGGCAAAATAAGGCCTGTAAATGGCTCCAAAAACAATTAAGAGCAATATTGAGAGGGTTGCTGTTTTTTTTAATGTAAACTGCTTGTTTTTACACATAAAAACAATTGGCGCAACATATAAATAAGTAATAAACTCTTTTGACGGCATTGAAATAAAAATAGCAATCATTAAAATAGCCAAATAGATCAAAATGTTCTTTATGTTTATTTTTTCGAAATTATCTGGAATTCCTATTTTGTAAAGAACATACATCAAAATAGGAAATTGCACTAATGCGATTACTGGAAACGGAAGATATCGCAAACCTGTAATTTTATAAAATAAGATCGTTAAAGGATAACTTCCAAAATACCCAATCTCATTTAGTTTATCATATATAATTATAGCGGAATCATAAAAAAATCTTGGTGGCAAAACAAAATAACCCGCAAATGCAATAACCAGATTGGCCAATGCAATGAGTAAAAATGCTGCACTATTTTTTTTGATTAAAATTGACATGATCAAATTATCGTTTTGTATAAATTTATATGTTTATCAATCATAAATTTAATATCGTATTGTTTTACTTTTCTTTTGCACGCCTCTACCGTTTTTGCATACAAATCCTGGTCGTCCAGCAACTTTTGAATTTTTAATGCTAAATCTTTTTCATTTCCTTTTTCAAATAAAATTCCGGAGTCTTTTACAAGATTTGTAATTCCAGAAACTTCAGATGCGACAAATGGTTTTCCCGATGCCATGCTTTCTATTGCCGTCAAGCTTAAACCTTCCCAATTCGTACTCAAAATTGATATATCTGCTGTAACTAAAAGTTTTTCGACATCCATTCTTGAACCTAAAAAAATAACTTTATTGTTTAAATCAAGGTCTTCTACAAGGCTTTTACAACTGTTTTCTAAAATTCCTTGACCAACAAAAATCAATTTTACATTTGATGGCAAATATTTCATTGCTCTAATTACTGTTTGTTGATCTTTTTGTTTTGTAAATCTTGCCACATGAATTAACAAAATATCATTTTCAGCAATTAAGCTCGAAATTTCGCTTTTCACATACGGTTTAGCATTATAAATTTCATTTAGATCAACTCCGTTTTCTATAATTGAATATTTGTCTTCTGTGAGTTTTGTGTGCTGTGAAATAATACTGAAGACTTCTTCTGAAATACAAATCACTTTATCGTAAAATTGATAAAAAAATTTATCTATTTTACTAAAAAAGTATTTTTCAATTCTTGGACTTTTAGTATTATGTTCTGTAACTAAAATTTTTACTTTAGAAAAAGAAATAATTTTAGCTAAAACAACCCAATACTGGGAGGGAAATAAATGTGAATGAACAATATCGTATTTTTTTAAAAACGGAATAATCTTAAAAATATGAATAGGATTATAAACAGATTTTGAGCCTAAAGAATAAATAGTACAGCAATTCTTCACTTTTAATTCTTTTAAAAATGGAGAATCTGTTCCGTCAAGCAATAAAAGATCAACTTGAACTCCCTCTTGCATATACAGTGGAATTGTCTCTAAAAGCAATTTTTCAGCGCCTCCCGAATTAAAACTATTTATAATTTGTAATATTTTCAATGCTCAAAATAGATTAAATTAATTCAAAAACACCTTTATTTTATCTTTTTTGTAGATGAAAACCGCCACGGCAAAATTCCAAAAAAATGAACTCGAAACAAATGCAATTGCACCTCCGGTCATTCCGTAGTCGGGAATTAAAAATCGGTTTAAAACAAAATTTAAAATTACTGCAATAATTAAAATTATTTGAAAAGTATGTTGTCTTCCCGTCATATTCAAATAAATGGGCGCAGAACCAAATGCCGAGCAAATTCCTTGACCAATAACTAAAATCAAAAATGCCTCTTTCGCTACGATATATTGAGATCCGAAAAAGGACAAAATATATTCTGAAAAAATGCTGATTAAGAGAATCACCGGAAATGTTATTCCGAAGATTAATCTGGAACAGTTTTTTACGATTTTGATTAATTCGGCTCTATTTTCACTTGCAAAATATTCCGAAATTTTAGCCGAAACTGTAATGTTTATCGTCAAAATCACAACCGAAATAATAGTCATTAATTTCACTCCAACCGAATAAAAAGCGACTGTTTCATCATTTCTGTACTTTTTCAAAAACATGATATCAAAGCACATCAATAAAAAAATAGCCATTCCGCTTATAGCAATTGGATATGATTTTACGAAGATTTCTTTGTGTGAAAAAATGGCCATTTTTTCTTCCGAGCCACTTTTATTGAAATAATAAAAAACGAATATCGCACTGATTACTGCCAAAAAAACAAATCCGAGCAAAAATACATCAACCAAATAAGTTTCTTTGTGCCAATAAAACAATGCAACAGAACCAATAATCAATGGAATATATTTGATGATGTTTCGAAATAATTCTGCAATATAAAGTTTGTCCAAAGCTCTGATAACCTCAGTGTTCAAAGTCGATAATCCGTAAAAAAACAGTGTCGTAGAGCCTTTCAAAAAAATGGAATAAACTTCAGAATCGCCAAAATAATTGTTGATTATTTTTTCGTCAATTATTAAAATAACGAGCACAGCAACAATTGAGGTTGCAAAAAGCATTGCAACCATTTTGAAATAGATTTTCTTGAGTTCTTCGAGCGCATCTAAACTCGCTAATCGTCCTTTAAAATATAAGATCGATTGGTCGAAACCCAACAAGCAAATACTTCCGACAGCGATAAGAAAGGAACGTGCAAAATCATATTGCCCAACCAATTTTGGACTGTAGGATTTGGTAAGGAAAACGGTAAAACCAAACAATAAAAGAACTCCAAAAATCCTTAAAAACAAAGTACCGAAGCTTTGTTTTAAAAACGAATTTTGTGAAAATCTTTCAAAAAGTGAATTGGCTTTCAATTTTATTAGAGTTGATTTGCCTTTGAAAGAGCAAGCTGTTTGCGGTAAAATTTGAAAAACAGACTCACTAAAACAAAAAGAAAAATAAGGACAAACGGCAAAATAATTTTCAGATTTCCGTTCACCGTTTTATTTTCATTAATGTTCAGCGTTGAGTTGATTTCTTTAATCGTTTTATCAAAAGTGATTAACCTGAATCTGTTTTTTCCTTGTTCAGTAACCAGTTTTTGTTTGGTTTTTATAATGTCGTTTAACTGTAAATTTTCATTATTATAAACCAATTTATCGCTTTTTGCGCCACTCGAAAGACTACTTAAGACTTGATCGATCTGCGAAATTATAGTATCGTTTTGCGCAATTTCGCGCTCCAAATTTTTATATCCAATTTTTTGAATCGAATTGTAATATGCTGAATTGTTTAGATAGTTTAAAAGTGGTTCGACAACTTCTTTTTCGGTAGCCGGTTCAGAGGAGACAAAAGAAATGGTATGATAGGTATAGTTTTTGCTAGTTACATTATCTTCTAAAACCTTTTTGATCTCGCCTACCTCAGCCATTAATTTGATTAATTCCAAGTTTTGTTCCTTGTCTTCTATAAATTTATAAACATCGGCAACGGGTTTGATTTCAATTTTTCGAATGCTTTCCGGATGCGGAATTCCAACAGTATTACTTAGAAATTCCACATCACCAGAAATAATCTTTGCTTGAATCAAATCGATTTTGGCATATAAATAATCAACGCTTTCAAAATTTGGTGTTACAACTACTTGATTTTGAAATGTTTTTTTATTTGAATCTAAATAAAATCCGAAAACGACACCAAGTACAAACAAAATTAGAACAGTAATCCAGTTTCGGATAAAAAACTGAATGACTCTAAAAATTGATCTATTCACTCGATCAAAAAAACCGCCAATGCTTTTTGAAAGCTGAAAAATATCTATTTCCTGATCTGAATTTTGAGGTACTTTTGTGCTCATTTATTGGTTTTATTTTACGTTGAAAATTTGTTCCAAAATTTTAATGGTAATCAAATAAGTTGGTTTTACACCCGTTGTTCCTAATCCGCCTGAAGCCAGTGTACTCCCCGTTTCAAGTGGATTATCAGATGCATAGTAGGCATAACGAACCTTAATATCATGTGGTACGCTTTTTCTAATTTTTGATGCCGACTGAATCGCTTTTTGGTAATAAGATCCTTCCATTTCCAGACCAATTACGCCCCAGGTCGATTCGTGGAAAAATTTCAACAAATCTCTGTTTTGCAAAGATGTTCCTAAAACAGTTACCATTGCACCTTCATAAACATCAATATCATTTCCTCTAAACATGTCACCTGTTAATTCATTTTCAAAGAAATAATTATCCGCAGTTCCTTCGTTGATATGCGCCGTCGGAATCATGATATCGCCTTTTCCACCTTCCAGAATTCCCGCTTTCCCCATAATCGAAACCGATTTTACATTCAGCAACGTTTCTTTTTTAAATGGTTTTAAAAGTTCATCGATTGTTTCATAAGCCTGCTCGCCAAAGGCATAATCCATTACGATAATAACAGGTTTTTCTTCCCCAACATTTGCATTTGAAAATGCCGTTTTTGACCAATCAATTTTGGCTGTATCAAAAATCTGAACGTCGATATTTGTTCCTGAACAATCTGGCAACGAAATCATTCCGTTTTTCAAAGCCAATTCTTCAACTTGTCCTCTTATTTCTTTTGAACCCGAACTACTTAATTCTTCATAAATAAAGAAATCGGTTTTGCCTTTGTATTTTGGTGTCAATAAAGGCGTTGCAAAAATCGAGTTCATAACGCTATGCATATTAGCGCTAATCACGTGAATTGGGCGTTTTAAAAGATCATTTGCTTTTAAAACTTCCTTGATGTTTGTCGCCCAGATTTCTCCATGAATGTGATGTCCTAAACGCTCGCGCAAAACGGGACTGAACGTAATTGTTCGTTTATTATTCTCAACAATTTCTTCAATTGCTAGTTTTCCTAACCAATAAATCACATGCAAGAAACGATCTGGAGCATTTTCTGAACCAAAAGCATCGTAAATATCCAAAACTTCTTCAAAAGTTCTGGCTAAAATATTAGCAACGTGCGAAATTGCTTTTTCTTTTTCAATCTGCGTTAATTTTTTGGTTTGCGTTACGGCTTGTTCCAATTTTAGCCAATCGCGTGAAACTTCACCTCCGTCATCAATTAAAACACGGTTTTTGATTTTATGTGATTCTATGAAAATGAAAGTCAAATGCGTCAAAATATCGTAAATATCCGAGCGTCCACGAGTGATTTCAACATTCATTTGTTCTTCGTCGATTCGGTAACAATTTCTTCTTCTTTTTGGAGGAACAATTGGCTGGAAATGCGATTTTGAATATCCTTCATCTGAAGTTAAATTGATGAATCGGCATTGCTCAATTCCTATTGGTAGACGCTCTATAACATACAAAAGCCCGTTAAGTTCTACTTTTTCCTCTGCAATATTTCCATAGATTTCTGGACGTAAAGCCAATAATGATTCGCGTAAGCTGTCGCCAGAAACTCCCATTGGTTTATAAAAACCACGGTTGAATAAATGGCGCATTGTAATGTACATTTTTTCAATAGCCGCAGATGATTCCTGCGCTCTTGATCTTGATATATGTTTGGTTTCTTTCATGCTATTCTATATTTATAAACTCAAATGTAGGGAAATACAAGGCATGCCTTGTATCTACAATATCATTTTTTTTTAATCATTTTGATTTATTCTCTGTTTTAAATTTATCCTTTGTCCAATTTTCCGGATTTGAAACAATATAATCAGAAATTCTTTGATAATCATTATTGCTTCTAATGATATTATCATAAAATAATTTTTGCCATTGATGTGGATATCCTAATCTGTTGGCATGTTTGGTTACCGCAGATTTATAGGATCCAACAATTGACGAAATGGTGTTTTTTCCAATATTTTGAAAACGGTGTGATCCTGGATTTTGTCCCTGAGACAGTGGAGACAGGGCATGCCCTGTCTCCACAATATTTATATTATCAATATTGATCGATTGTTTATCAATAATCAAAATCCCGTGAATATGATTTGGCATGACGACAAAATCACCCAATTCAACGTTTTTATGGTGTGTGGGAATTTGATGCCACAATAGATCGGCAATAATTCCGACCTCTGACAAAATCATTTTATTATTTTGAATTTCTCCAAAATAATGTTTTCTGTCTTGTGTACAAATTGTTATAAAATACGCTCCGTTCCAACCATAATCCCACCATTGCGCTCTTATTGAAGAAGTGCGATATTTATTTTGAAATTTTTCTTTATTCATAAAAACTTAATGCTTCTATCTTTTCTTTATTCACTAAAAAAAGCATTAACTTACAAATATAAATATTTTCCTACTTTAAATTATCGGCAATCTTTCTATCATTCGACAATCTCGGAATCTTATTCTGTCCTCCCAATTTTCCTTGTGATTTCATGTATTCCTGAAATCCGTTTTTTGAAACTTTGGTTATAACTACTTTTTGCAAAACATTTCCCGTAATTAAATCGTCGTAATAGATGTTTTGTTTTCGCATCGAATCGTCTATAGCTTCGGCGAAAGCCTGCATATTTTCGGGTTCATTTTCAAACTCAACAAACCATTCGTGATACGGCAATCCTTTTGACGGCGTAATTTGAGGAGCGACCGTAAATTCGTTGATTACGATATTCGTTCCTGCGGTTGCTTCTTTCATCGCATTTTCGACTTCATTAGCAATAACATGTTCTCCAAAAGCCGAAATATAATGTTTGATACGTCCCGAAACTATAACACGATAAGGTTTTAAGGATGTAAACTGCACGGTATCACCAATATTATAACCCCAAAGTCCAGCGTTTGTAGAAACTATTAAAGCATAATTTACGCCAAGTTCAACTTCCCCAATCGTGTATCTTTTTGGATTTTCTGTAAAAAATTCATCCGCTTTGATGAATTCATAGAAAATTCCCGAATTCAACAATAAAAGCATTCCTTTTTCTTTCTGAGAATCTTGATACGCAAAAAAACCTTCGGAAGCCGGAAACAGTTCAATACTGTCTACTTTTTTGCCAATCATTTGTTCAAATTTGGCGCGATACGGTTCGTAGTTAACACCTCCGTAAATAAATAAATTAAAGTTTTTGAAAATTTCGCTGATCTTTTTCCCGTCGCTTTTTTGCTGTAAACGCTCAAAATACATTTGTACCCAAGACGGAATCCCCGAAATAACCGACATATTTTCTTTGATCGTTTCGTCAACAATAGCGTTTACTTTGGTTTCCCAATCGTCAATACAATTGGTTTCCCATGAAGGCATTCGGTTTTTCTGCAAATATTTCGGAACAAAATGCGCTACAATTCCAGAAAGTCTTCCAAATTTAATTCCGTGTTTTTCAGTCAAAATCGGGCTTCCCTGCAGGAAAATCATTTTGCCATCAACAAAATTGGCATTTCCGGTTTCGTGAATATAATGGAGAATTGCATCACGCGCTGCTTCAACATGAAAAGGCATGGATTCTTTTGTAAGCGGAATATATTTGGCACCTGAAGTTGTTCCAGAAGTTTTGGCAAAATAAATTGGTTTTCCTTTCCAGAGAATGTCTGATTCACCAATTTTGACTTTTTCAATATACGTTTTCAAATCTTCATAATCCCGAATGGGGACGTTTTTTTGAAAATCACTAATGCTTTTTATTTGATCAAAATGATGATCTTTTCCAAATTCGGTTTCTTTTGCATTCTGAATCAAATTTTTGAAAACGTTAAATTGTGTTTCAATTGGTTTGCTTGACCAAGATACTGTTTGATTATATATTTTTCGGGCAAATATTTTTGCAGCAATTGACTTAATTGACATTTTTAGTGGTATTATTTTTTATCACTTTTCTTCTTTGATTTGCTTCCACTCGATTCTTTTTCGATTTTAGCTACTTCTTCTCTCAATTTTATTTCTTCTTCAGAAGCTTTCATATCCACTTCCGAAGGTTCGTCAACTTCAGCTAAAATTGAATCTTTGTTGAATTTTGCGTATTCCAATTCTCCTTTCAAAACTTTCTGAACACCTTGCAAATAGGCTTCATTTTTCTTTAGTGCCGTTTCCAAAGAATCTGATTTTATAGCCAATTTAGTTGCATTTCGCTTTAATTCAGTTGAAGAATACCCTGGAATAAACTCGCGCAACGGTGTAAATGCAATAATGAAAGTGGTTACTAAAATTAGAAATATTCCTCCTAAAGTAAACGTTACAAACACATTCATTAAAGTCAGCCTAAATGAAAAAATCTCTTCAAATGTGTTTTCATTCAAAATTACCAATCGGTTTTTAATGAATAATTTTTTTCTGAAATCAAATTTTTTCTTAGTCATTTCGGATGATTATTATGAGCAAATATAGCAATTAATAGTATTGTTGGTAGTGGTGAAAAAACGGCAAATAAGTTGATTTTATTATTTTATAAAATATTTAACGCGGTAATAAACAAATATTTTAATCCAAAAACTCTTGTTGTTCGTATATTCTATATACCTTTGCGGTGAAAATAAAAAAATAAATTTGCTTCGGCATTAAATATAATAGTCATGGGAAGATTAGGTCTTACAGAAATCCTTGTTATCGTAGGTATTGTGATATTACTTTTTGGAGGTAAAAAAATTCCAGAATTAATGAAAGGTTTAGGAAGTGGAATTAAGGAATTTAAAAACGCTGCTAAAGACGATCAGCCTGCGACTTCTAAAAAAGAAGACGAAACGAAATAAGAAATTCGAACGCATTAAAAATCCCAGATTACAAATTGTAATCTGGGATTTTTTTTGTTTTTTCAAAATTGGAATTTGGAATTTTTACAAAACCATCGTTAATTGAATTCTCTTTCTATCCTCATCAACTTCAGTAACTTTGACCTCTACATGCTGATGCAGTTTTACCACTTCGTTTACATCGCTTACAAAGCCAGCTTTTAATTGCGAAATGTGAACCAATCCGCTTTCTTTGATTCCGATGTCAACAAAACAGCCAAAGTTGGTGATGTTATTAACAATTCCCGGTAATATCATTCCTGTTTTCAAATCTTTGATCGATTTTACATTCGCATCAAATTCAAAAACCTTAGCCGATTTTCTTGGGTCCAATCCAGGCTTTTCAAGCTCCTTTATGATGTCTTTCAGCGTAAGTAAACCAATTTCAGGTGTTACATACTTTTCTGGCTTAATAAGCGCTGTTTTTTCTTTGTTTGCAATTAATTCATTCAGAGAAATATTCAAATCTTTCGCCATCTTTTCAACAACCGAATAAGCTTCAGGATGCACTGCCGAATTATCCAACGGATTTTTAGCATTGGTGATTCTAATAAACGCTGCGCCTTGCTGATACGCTTTATCTCCTAAACGAGGTACTTTTTTCAACTGTTTTCTGTCTTCAAAAGGTCCGTTTTCAGAACGATATTGTACGATATTTTCAGCCAGCTTCTCTCCTATTCCACTCACATAACTTAGTAAATGTTTACTTGCGGTGTTGATATTGATTCCAACTGAGTTCACGCAACGAATAACGGTACTGTCTAATTCTTCTTTTAGTTTGGTTTGATCAACATCGTGCTGATATTGCCCTACTCCAATTGCTTTTGGATCGATTTTTACCAATTCAGCCAACGGATCTGAAAGTCGTCGACCGATAGAAACTGAACCACGAACGGTTACATCATAATTTGGAAATTCTTCTCTCGCAATTTTTGAAGCCGAATAAACCGAAGCTCCAGCCTCAGAAACAATAAAAACCTGAACCGGTTTGTCGAACGCGATTTTTTTGATGAAGAATTCGGTTTCTCTTGAAGCCGTTCCGTTACCAATTGAAATCGCATCAATTTGATACGCATTTACCATTGAACGGATTTTCTTGATTGCCATTGATTCCTCATTTTGAGGTGCATGCGGATAAATCGTTTCGTTATATAACAAATCGCCTTTTTCGTCCAGACAAACTACTTTACAACCACTTCTGAAACCTGGATCAATTGCTAAAATTCGTTTTTCTCCCAATGGCGGAGCCAATAACAACTGTCCTAAATTGTTAGCAAAAACCTGAATCGAGTTAGCATCCGCTTTTGCTTTTGCTTCTTGCAAAGTCTCGTTACCAATTGCTGGATTTAATAATCGTTTATAACTATCTTCAATTGCCAGCTGTAAATGAGCTGTTGAATTGTTTTGTTTTTTAATGATAATTTCATCAATTACATCGTAGGCATCGTCGATATCAACATCTATTTTCATTTTGATAAAGCCTTCGTTTTCTGCACGTAACATGGCCAATAAACGGTGTGCTGGCGCTTTTGTCAACGGTTCTTCCCAATCAAAATATTGACTGAATTTCTGTGCGCCTTCTTCCTCCGCTTTCTTTTTAACCACTTTTGTAGCAATCGTCGCTTTTCGTTGAAACAATCTTCTTAATTGTTTACGAACATAAATATTTTCGTTGATCCATTCGGCTACAATGTCTCTTGCACCCTGAATGGCAGCTTCTTCATTAATAACATTTTCATTCAAATACTGCGTCGAAATAAAATCAAAATCAACATCGCTTTCAGAAATTATTAATTTTGCTAATGGTTCCAATCCGAATTCGCGAGCCACATCAGCTTTTGTTTTTTTCTTCTTTTTGTATGGAAGGTAGAAATCTTCTATTTCTTGTAAATCAAAACTTTCTTCAATTTTTTTCTTCAATTCTGGCGTAAGTGCTTTTTGCTCTTCAATCGATTTTAAAACGGCTTCTTTACGTTTTACAAGCGTATCATAATCTTTTTGAAGTTTTGCAATCTGCTCAATTACAGTTTCATCAAGGTTTCCGGTTGCGTCTTTTCTATATCGCGAAATAAACGGAATCGTACAATCTTCCTCTAATAATTTTACTGTGTTTTGAATACTTACTGCCGGCGCCTGAACAGACTTGGCAATGAATTGAATGTTAGTCATACTTTTAATGAAATAAATTCTTAATTAAAATTAGTATAATTTACTTGTTAAAATATACAAGGAAAATTACTAACCGTTCGGCTAAAATAATATCTTTGTTTTGAATATTATACCAATGGAAATTTTTTTACTCTTTTTTTTATTTATAAATATCATCGTTTTTATTCTTGCCGGATATGATAAAAATCAAGCCAGAAAAAACAAACGAAGAATCCCTGAAAACACACTGTTCTTTCTACAATTAATAGGAGGGACTCCAGGTTTATTAACAGCGATGTTAATCTTCAGACATAAAACGAGTAAAACATCATTTATTGTCAAATTCGTGCTGATTTTTTTAATTCAGGCTGTTGTAGTTTACCTCTATTTAACTGATAAAATCTAAGTAATTTGACTTATTAACAACTGTGAAATCTGCTTCTGGATAAGCTTTTACAAACGCTGTTGGGATTTTTGCCTTCTTATTTTCATTCCATTTAAATTCAAATCCTTCCAGCTTATCTCCTATTTCTTCCAACCAGTCTAATTCTTGCTGATCATAAGTACGCCAGAAATAATTATTTGTTTTTATTTTCTGATAATGTTGTTTTTTAATTCTTTCGTATGCCAGATAATTTTCCCATAAATCACCAATATCATTTCTTGAATCTAACCTGTTAAAATTGTTGATAATTGCATTTCTTATTCCGTTATCATAAAAATACCAACGGCTGGATTTGACAATTTCTTTTCGTAAATTTCTACTGAATCCCTCAATTTTAAAGAGAATAAATACCTTCGAAAGCAAATCCAAATAATTTGCAACCGTATTTTTAGACAATTGCAATTGATTGGCCAATTCCTGAATAGAAACTTCTTTTCCAACCTGAAACGCAATTAAACGAAGTAAATCGTAAATTTTATCTGCATGTTTAATGCCTTCAAAAACTAAAATATCTTTCAATAAATACGAATTGATAATTTCAAAAAGATAATCCTTTTTATCTTCCCAATTATCGTATTGAATTAATTCAGGATAACCGCCAAAAAGCAGTCTTTCTTCTAAATTTTCAATTGTTTGTTTATAGTTTTCCTTTTGAGAAAATTCGATTTGCGCTAGTGGAAATAAGTAAAGTGTATTTTTACGTCCCACAAGTGGTTCTCCTAACTTATTACTTAAATCAAACATGGAAGATCCCGTGGCAATAACTTTTATTCCGTCAATTGAATCTACAATTAATTTAAGAATCATTCCTATTTCTGGTACATTTTGCGCTTCGTCAATAACCAGTAAATCAATACCTGACAATAATCTTTTATAGTTATTAACAGAACGTTCTTTTAATAAATTTACATCATTAATATCTTCTCCATTGAGCTGAAGATAATTTTCAGAAGAAATTTCACTTAAATAGCTTTTAATTAGTTCTGTTTTTCCAACACGACGAGCTCCGAGCAAAATTAATACTTTATTAGGCACTAACTTCTTCTTAAACTCAGCAATTACAGCTCTTTCTAAATGTTTTTTCATTCTAATTAGCTTAAAATTAGAGTACAAAGATAACTAAAAAATGTAAATTCAGTCAGTACGTTGACTGAATTTACATTAATTCAGTCAATAAATTGATCAAATTAACGTTAATTCATTCGCTAAAATGGTCTAATTTATATTCTTAAAAATAAACACACCGGATGAATTTTTAAAATCCGCCCGGTGTGTTTTATTTATACTGGTGCGAAGCACCGATTTTTTTTTTGACTTTTTATGCGCAAGCAATTTTATTCACTCTATTTTGGTGTCTTCCACCTTCAAAAGCTGTATCTAAGAAAGTTTCAACGATTTCAACAGCCTGATGAATAGAAGTAAAACGTGCCGGAATGCTCACAATATTAGCATCATTGTGTAAACGTGTTAAATAAGCGATTTCTTTAGTCCAACATAAGCCAGCTCTCACTTTTGGGTGTTTATTAACAGTCATTGCGATTCCGTTACCGCTTCCGCAGATTACGATTCCAAAATCGGCTTTTCCTTCCGATACATCATTGGCAACAGGATGTCCAAAATCTGGATAATCTACAGAAGAATCTGTATCTGTGCCGTAATTTGTTACTTCATATCCTCTTGCTTTCAGCATTTCAACAATTGCTTTTTTGTATTCAGGGCCAGCGTGGTCGTTTCCTATCGAAATTTTCATTTTTCTATCTATTTAGTTGTGTCTTGCAAATTTACTCAATTAATAAATGGATGCCACGAATTACACCAATTTTCACAAATTTTTTTCTTTTTGAATACTATATAAACATTCCAATATAAATTCCTGTACATTCGTGCAATTCGTGGCAAATAACCTCGTTTTACAACTATCTTATAGTCAAAACTTTATAGGTTATTAACAATTTTGATAACTCTATAAGTATCTCATAATCAATAAATAATATTCAGAATATTTGTTAAAATTTTGAGGTGTTAATAGGAGTTTGTAATTGCTTGATATTCAATTAACTTTAAGTTAACAGAAAATGTTAATAAGTTCGAAAAGAAAATTAGAAGTTTTTTTTGGTTGTTTTGAAAAATTTCATAATCCAAAAGTGAAATTAAATATGCAAGAAAAGTTTCGTGAATTTTTGGAAAAGTTATCAATATCAAAAATGCCATTTTCAACAGAAATCAACATATCAACTTATCTACAAAATGAATTCATTTTTGGTTGTCAACCGTTGTTAATTAAAATACAAAAAGTCTTATAAATTAATAATTTAACCAAAAATAACTATGTTGATAACTCAGAATAAATAAGTAAAACGAGATTTCAATGACTTCAAAAAAAAAATTATTCGACATATTAACAAGCTATAATAACAACCAAATTTTTTTAAATTTTAAAAATTCTTTTTTGTTGTATTTAATATATGTTGAAAACTAAAAAAGTTGAAAAGGAAAAAATTTTAATTTTTGAATTGAATTTTATTCTGATTTGAAATTGATTTTTGAAATTGGAATTTTTTTTATTTTTTGTTTCAGACGATTTTCAGAGGATTGTTGAGATTGTCCAAAATTTCCTGAACTTGTTCGAAATCGTCCGGATGAACCTTCAGACGGATGCCTCCCAGCGCTGCAGAGTACATTGGTGCGACTGAAAGCGTCATTTCGTTTTCGAAGAAATAAGGAATTTCTTCCTGCTCAAGTAAGTGTTTCAGAACCACAGTTTCGTGCTGATAATTGAATATGGCGATGGTTTTAAAGCTTTCCATAAAGGTCTTTTTGTAAATGTACGAAAAGTTATATTTTTAATAATTCTAATTGTTAAAATCTATATTCTGATATCTTATTTGTAATTTTAAACCTTATAAGAAAAGATATATGAGTAAGAAAATTAGAAAGCCGATAAAAAAAGAGAAAGATTTCTCTAGTAAGATAGTAAAAATTTTATCGCAAAGTGCTAATAAAACATTCAATTATAAACAAATAGCAGCAAAGTTAGAACTTGATGATACAAAAAGTAGAAATCAGATTATTAAAGATTTAAAAATTCTAGCTTCGCAAAAGAAGATTATAGAAACAGAACCTGGAAAATATTTAGTCAAAGCTGAAAGCCAAGATTACTATGAAGGAACAATAGATATGACGAGCAGAAAAACGGCATATTTTATTTGTGATGAATTTGAAGAAGATGTTTTTATTCCGACCAATAATTTGAATCGTGCTTTAGATAAAGACAAAGTAAAAGTTTATGTTTATAACCGAAGAAAAGGAAAAAGACCTGAAGGTGAAGTAATTGAAGTTATAGAAAGAGATAAAACAGAGTTTGTTGGAGTTATTGACATTCAGGCAAATTTTGCTTTTGTTTCGACCGCAAATCCTAAAATGTATACCGATATTTTTATCCCTAAAGATAAAATTGGTGAAGCAGAAAACGGTGATGTTGTGTTGGTTAAGATTGAAGATTGGCCAAAAAGAGCTGATAGTCCGTTTGGATCTGTAATTCGAGTTTTAGGAAAACCTGGAGAACATAATACAGAAATCCATGCTATTTTAGCGGAATATGGTTTACCAGCTGATTTTCCGGTAGAAGTAGAAGTTTTTGCACAAAAGCTAGATACTTCAATTCAGGAATCTGAGATTGCAAAGCGTCGTGATATGCGCGATACGCTTACGTTTACGATAGATCCAAAAGATGCAAAAGATTTTGATGACGCCTTGTCTTTCAAAAAGTTAGAAAATGGAAACTTCGAAATCGGAATCCACATTGCCGATGTTTCGTATTATTTGGAAGAAGGAACAATCCTGGATGATGAAGCATACCAACGTGCAACTTCGGTATATTTGGTTGATAGGGTAGTGCCAATGCTTCCAGAAGTTTTGTCTAATTTTGCCTGTTCACTTCGTCCAAATGAAGAGAAATATACTTTTTCAGCAATATTTGAAGTTTCTCCAACAGCTCAGGTCATCAATCAATGGTTTGGAAGAACAGTAATTTATTCTGATCAACGTTTTGCTTATGAAGAAGCGCAATATATCATTGAAACAAAAGACAATACGATTCCGGTTGATATTTCTATCACTGGTGATTCTTATGTGGTTTCAGATGAAATTGTGGAAGCTACTTTGAAATTAGATGAATTAGCTAAGATTTTAAGAAAGAAAAGAATGCAGCAAGGCGCTATTTCTTTTGATAAAGTGGAAGTTAAATTCAATTTGGATGAAGAAGGAGAACCAGAAGGAGTATATTTTAAAATATCAAAAGATGCCAATCATTTGATTGAAGAATTTATGCTTTTGGCCAATAGAAAAGTGGCAGAATATATTGGAAAACAAAAGAAAACCTTTGTTTACCGTATTCACGACGAGCCAAATGAGGATAAATTAATTGCAATGCAAACTGTAATTGCTAAATTTGGTTACAAAATTGATTTTAGGACAAAAGATGATATAGCCAAATCAATAAATGCGTTGATGGAAGAAGTAAACGGTAAGAAAGAACAAAATCTTATTGATACTCTTGCCATTAGAAGTATGAGTAAAGCCAAATATTCAACTGATAATATTGGTCATTATGGTTTAGCTTTTGATTATTATAGCCATTTTACATCGCCAATTCGTCGTTATCCAGATGTTATGGTACATAGATTACTGCAATATTATTTGGATGGCGGAGCTTCTGTAGATGAAGAAACCTACGAAACCAAATGTCTGCATTGTTCAAGCATGGAAAATTTGGCAACAAATGCAGAGCGCGACAGTATTAAATACATGCAGGTTAAATACATGCAGGATCATCAGGATGAAGAATTCCTTGGCGTTATTTCTGGTGTTACTGAATGGGGAATTTATGTTGAAATCGTTTCTAACAAATGCGAAGGAATGGTGAGAATCAGAGAAATAAAAGAGGATTACTATACTTTTGACGAAAGGCAATATGCATTGGTTGGAGCAACTTCTAACCGTTTATTACAGTTAGGAGACGAGATTTATGTTAAAGTAAAAAATGCAGATTTAGTTAAAAAGCAACTTGATTTTCATTTTTTGAGAAGAGCAGAATAAGTATTAATTAAAAAAATAAAAGTATGAAAAAGCTAATTATAGGAGCGGTAATTTTATTTGCACAACTATCTTTTGGTCAGGTTACCAAAGAGTTGGGAGATTTTGATACCGTTAAGGTTTTTGATAAATTAAGCGTAAAAGTAGTTCAGGCATCTGAAAATAGAATTGTGATAAAAGGTGCTAGAGAAGCCGAAGTCGAAGTTGTTAATAAAAATGGTATATTGAAATTAAGAATGCCTTTTCCAAAACTTTTGTCAGGAAATGATTTGAGTATTACTTTGTATTACAAACATATCGAACTTATAGATGTAAATGAAGGAGCAACAGTAACTAGCAATGAAGCTATCAAGGCAACTTCGTTCAAAGTAAGTGCACAAGAAGGAGGTATTATAAATGTTGATTTGGATGTTGATAAACTCAAAGTTAGCTCAGTATCAGGAGGTTCAATTACATTAGCTGGTAAAGCTGCAAATCAAGATGCAAGTTTAGGAGCTGGAGGTTATTTGCTGGCAAGTAAATTAGAGACATCTCAGACTACTGTAAGCGTTTCTGCGGGCGGAAAAGCCGATGTTAATGCATCAACCCTTGTTGACGCAAAAGTAAGCGCAGGAGGCTCTATTTACATTTATGGAAAACCAAAACAAATTAACCAAAAAACAGTTTTTGGTGGTAAAATAGAAGAAGTAAAATAGTATTTGAATGATAAATGATATTCTGGCTGGTCTGCCATGGGGACTTGTATTAAGCTTTATGGTAGGTCCGGTATTTTTTGTTTTAATAGAAACCAGTATTACTAAAGGATTTAGAGCTGCAATAGCTTTTGATTTTGGAGTTGTTTTAGGTGATGTTTTTTTTATAGCTATTGCTTATTTAGGAAGTTATAGGTTGATTTCCAGTTTAAAAGATGATCCGGCATTGTTTATTTTTGGAGGTATAATAATGCTTGCATATGGTGTAATTTCTTTTGTTAAATTGAAAAAAGAAGAAAAAATCAATGATGAAGAAATTGATCGCGATATTTTAAAAAGAAATTATGGAAGCTTGTTTGTAAAAGGTTTTTTACTTAATGTTATCAACATTGGTGTTCTTGGTTTTTGGCTTGCCGTAATTATTTCTGTAGGACCAAAATTAGATATGCAAACATCAAGAATGATGACCTTTTTTACTTCAGTAATTATTACTTATTTATTAATTGATTGTGGTAAAATTTTATTAGCCAAACAGTTAAAATCAAAAATGACGCCGACAAATATTCTTAAAATCAAAAAAGGAATTAGTATTGTTTTAATGGTTTTCGGATTTGCTTTAGTAATTCAAGGTTGGTTTCCAAAAGAAAAAGAAATGGTTAAAAATGCTTTTGAAAAGATTGAAAATAAGTAGTTGTTAATAACTCAAAAATATAAAATTAAACCTCTGAATTTCAGAGGTTTTTTTTGTGATATAGTTGCCAATTAAAAAATATTTTAAAGTATTTACTTAAATCATTGCTTAATCAAGGTATAGGTGCCAGGAGCAATAAAAGGTTGTGGCAGGATTTCTCCTTCTTTGCGGGCAACAGGACCCACCCAGTATAAACTTAGTGTAATGGCAGCTTTGCCATTTACTGTTACTCTCCTAATTTGTATATCAGCAAAAGTCTTATGATAATTTGGATCAATTAATCCTCCTCTCAATCTTTTTTCTGTTGAGGAACAGTCAGGACAACCTAACTCTTTTCCCGTAA
This sequence comes from Flavobacterium denitrificans DSM 15936, assembly GCF_000425445.1. Classification (GTDB taxonomy): domain Bacteria; phylum Bacteroidota; class Bacteroidia; order Flavobacteriales; family Flavobacteriaceae; genus Flavobacterium; species Flavobacterium denitrificans. Next base: position 562,326 of record NZ_AUDL01000004.1, read on the forward strand.
GGATTTGATTTGAAGAGATACTATGACGATTTTGATCTTCATAGTAGGTGTTCAATTTGTTTAGTGTATTGACTTTTTCTATTCCATTTTCTATGTATTGGTATTCGCCAATTAAAAGGTCTTCAAAATAGACACGATTATAGGATTCTTTCTTTTTCTGCAGCACAATTTTCCAAGTAGTAGTTCCATTGGTGTACACATAAGTACCCTCATAGGCTTCTAGCTGCTTTTTGGTATCTTTACGATAAGAGTTAGGAATTTCTTTTATAATATTATCAAGATCTTCTAAATCATATATTGGCATTTGTGCTCTACAATTTGTAAGCACGGCAAAAAAGAATAGTAGGGTTATATATTTTTTCATATGTTTAAGTTTTAATTGCAAGGGATACTGCTAACTGCAGTTTTGTTAGAATTTAGTCCGAGTTTATTCCATTTTGTTTCTGAGGGGGTTTGGCTTATTTTATAAAGTTCTATCCCGTAGTCGTTAAATTGTTCTAAAAAGCTTTTTTCCAGATCTCCTTTATTTTTGTTATATATTATAGCTTGTTTTTTATGTATTGCATTATATTTTTCTTTTTCTGTTAGCTCTGAATAAATAGGATCATTTAAAACTCTATCTACTTTAGTTTGTAAGGTAGCAGCATCGCTAACTTTAAGCACGTAGGTATTTACACTGCCATTATTATTAACTACTACTCCATAAAAAACAGTAGCTTTTCTACTATCAGATGCATTAATGTAGGCATCAAGTAAAAAACTAACATCGCCAAACGAAAACATTTTGTCAGCATTTGAAGGATGTGTATGCCATCCGCCAATATAAGTTCCTCCGGTTGTTAACTCAACATTAAACTCGTTTGGAGATTCTATTGGGTTGTAGATATTGGTATAGGTTTGGTCGGGATTCATCCTCATTTTTACTTCTACTCCAAATTCTTTGTTATTTTGTGCTTCACTAACTTTTGTTTTTAACCATTCTATGCTTGGCATCATATTATTTATATTAAGTGGATCAACTGCTTTTTTTAATTGATCGCATGGAAAGCTATCAAAATAACCTGAAGTCGAATATCCATAATTATAACTACCACCATAATTCCACCTATTGTGGTACAATTGGGTATAGACATTATTGTAATAATAAGATCCCATTTGAAAGATCGTAATAAAGCTTATGTAGTAATTTGGAGCATGGTAATTATTTTGTATTACTACCTCCTTAAGACCTATTGCGCCTGAGCTTTTGTTTGTTGAACCTGTAGAGAAAAATTGAGAAATATTTTCTCCGTTTTTTACTCTATAACCGTTGATAAAATCGCCTTCTAATGTGCGAATCATAATTGTACCTGAAAAATTTGATGTATTCATAGTTGTTTCAGGATACATACTATACACAACAGTTTGTCGTTCATTTTGAATTGTTACCATAAGTACTCTGCTATATTCTTGTGCATTATTAGTGAGCAATGGTATTACAGTTAGTAATTCTGTACTATTTGTAATTTCTTCTTGTGTAATGTGATCATAATCATATGTAAGAGATGTTACTTGATCTGATTTAGAAGTAAGAGAACGATTTTTTTGCTGTTCTAAAAATTGAATAGCGTCATCTTTGCTTACTGTTTGTAATAGACTTTTAGGTTGATCTATTTTTTCATATTCTTCATCTTGACAATTACTTAAAAATAAAGTTATTAATAAAGATAAAAATAATCTAATTGTTGTGCGTCTAAAATTTTTCATAAGCTGTGGTTTGTAAGTTTAGTTAAATTTATATAAAAAAACTTACAAATAATATTTTTAATTAAAATATTTCTTACAAATTATTAAAAATTTCGAATTGCTTTATGAGGTTTTGAGATATCGTCCAGATTCGAACGTAAATCTTTATCTAATTTTTTCTAAAAATTAAACATAAAAAAAAGAGACACATTTCTGTATCTCTTTTAGAGGCATCGTCCGGATTCGAACCGGAGTAGGAGCTTTTGCAGAGCCCAGCCTAGCCGCTCGGCCACGACGCCATTGCTTGAACGGATGGCAAAAGTAACTAAAATCTTTAAATTTCAAAAGTTTCATATGAAGTATTTTGAAAAAATACCTTTTTAGTTTTTAAAATTACTTTCTAATTTCCGTCATTTTTATGGTAACTGTTTCAACATCACCACCAATAGGCGGATTAATTTTAGAAACCCAAACTGTAGTTTTTTCTACCATTTCTATTTCAGCAAGTACACGAATATTGATTCTTTTAGCCACATGTTCCAATAAATGCGAACGAATTGCCATTTCTTCTTCAACAATTTTATTCAAATGTACATAATCAACAGTGTCTAAAAGATGATCTGTTTCTGCCGATTTTTGAAGATTTGTTTTAATTTTTAGATCAACAGTATAATCAGATCCAATTTTTCCTTCTTCAATTAAACATCCGTGGTACGAAAAAGTGCGAATGTTTTTTAATTTAATAACTCCCATTTTTATAGTTTTATTCTAGTAATATTTGGATCTTGATAATTGGATGTTACAGCTTGTACAGAAACTATTTTTAAGTTTTCATCCACCGTAAAATGAATTGTATATGGAAATTTCTTTAATGGTAAAATTCTAACATTACTATATTTTTCCTCAAAAAAAGGAAAAGTATTTAAAGTATCTACATAATCCTGATATTCATTAAAGAATTTTGTTCCTAAACCATTAGAAAGTGATTCATAATATTCTGCAATTTCATCTACTTCTAATTCAGCTCGTAAGAGAATAAGTATTTCAAACATTATTTTTTATTCCATTTAGCGTTGAGTCTTTTTTTAGATTCTTCCCAACTTACATAATCCTCTGGTTTAGCATTCTTTATACGATCCAAAACCATTTCTTGTTGCCATAGCGGAATTTCATTTTCAACGTTTTCATTTATAGAAACATCAGGAACATGTTTGAAAAAACTAACAAAAGTTTCGTAAAAATCGTCTGGAATTGTAACGGTTAATTGTCTCATAATTCTGAATATTTATACAAAAATAATAATTAAATTATTTTCGAGTTTGAGGTTTAACATTTCATGTTTTGCGCCACTTAAATAACTTTAAACCTGAAACCTGAAACCTTTTTTTTATCTTTGCTAAAATTACTATAAAATAATGGCATCAGAAGAGAAATCACTCAATTTTATTGAACAAATCATAGAGGAAGACGTAAAATCAGGTCTTTCAAATACTAAACTTCGCTTTCGTTTTCCACCAGAACCTAATGGTTATTTACACATTGGGCACGCGAGTTCTATTGCGTTAAATTTTGGTTTAGGAATTGATTATCAATCTCCTGTGAATTTACGTTTTGATGATACAAACCCTGAAAAAGAAGAACAGGAATTTGTGGATGCTATTAAAAAAGATGTAGAATGGCTGGGTTATACTTGGGCAGAAGAATGTTATGCATCTGATTATTTCCAACAATTGTACGATTGGGCAGTTTTATTAATTAAAAAAAATAAAGCGTATGTTGATAGTCAGACTTCTGAAGAAATGGCGATTCAAAAAGGAACTCCAACAACTCCAGGAACTGACAGCCCGTACAGAAATCGTTCTGTTGAAGAAAACTTAGATTTATTCGAAAGAATGAAAAAGGGTGAATTTGAGGCTGGTACACATATTCTTCGTGCAAAAATTGATATGAAATCAACAAATATGTTGATGCGTGATCCTATAATGTACCGAATTTTGCACAAACATCACCACAGAACTGGAGATGCTTGGAAAATCTATCCAATGTACGATTGGGCACATGGACAAAGTGATTATTTGGAACAAATTTCACACTCATTTTGTACACTAGAATTCTTGCCTCACCGTGAATTATATGATTGGTTTTTAGATCAGATTTTTGATGATAATAAACTGCGTCCAAAACAAAGAGAATTCGCCAGACGTAACTTATCACATACCGTTGTTAGTAAAAGAAAATTACAGCAACTAGTTAAAGAAAAGCATGTTAACGGTTGGGATGATCCAAGAATGTCGACTATTTCTGGGTTGAGAAGACGTGGTTATACAGCTGCATCTTTGCGTAATTTTGCTAACACAATTGGTATTGCAAAACGTGATAATTTGATCAATGTATCAGTTTTAGAATTTTGTATTCGTGAAGATTTGAACAAAATTGCACCTCGTGTAATGGCTGTTTTAGATCCTGTAAAACTGATAATTACCAATTATCCTGAAGGAAAAGAGGAGTGGTTAGAAGCTGAAAATAATCAAGAAGATGAAAGTGCTGGTTTCAGAAAAGTGCCTTTTTCTCGTGAATTATATATTGAAAGAGAAGACTTTTTAGAAGAAGCTCCAGCTAAATTTTTCCGTTTGACTTTAGGAAAAGAAGTTCGTCTTAAAAATGCTTATATCATTAAAGGTGAATCTGTTATAAAAGATGAAAATGGGAATATTACTGAAATTCATGTAACATATGATACTGATTCTTTAAGCGGAAGCGGGACAGAAGCAAGCCAAAGAAAAGTGTCTGGAACATTACATTGGGTTTCAATTCAACATGCATTAGAAGCAGAAGTTCGTCTATACGATCGTTTGTTTACAGATGAAGCTCCCGACAGCTATAAAGAGAAAAATTTCTTAGATTTTGTGAATCCAAATTCATTGGAAATTGTAACTGGATATGTTGAACCAAGTTTAGCATCAGCTCAAAATGAAGATAAATTTCAGTTTCAACGTTTAGGATATTTTACTGTTGATAAAGACTCAACTGATTCAAAATTAGTATTTAACAAAACTGTTGGATTGAAAGATGCTTGGGAAGAAAAAGGCAAAAAAGAAGAAAACAGCATTAATAATTCTTTGAAAGATATCAACAAATATTTTAAAGTTGAGACGAAACCAGAGCGTATTGCAATTGAAAGCGCAATAGGGGAGAACATCAAAAATATCTCTACTTTTTCACTTTTACAGAATTCTTTGAAGAAGAATATCAACAATAATAAAGCTTCGTTGTTGTTTTCTCAGTTTATTTTGAAATATTCAAACTGGAAATCAACTGATTTTGAAGAAGAAGATATTAAGAAATTGTATTCAATGTCTTTAAAAAGTGAATCAACTTATGTTAGATCAAAAGCACTTTTAAATTTAAGAGATATTGAAAGCGAAAGTTTCAAAAATCAATTTTTAGAGGAAATATTGAAATTACATTCAAATCCACCAAAAAATGCCTCGGAGAGAGAAATTGAAATTCTCTCTGAAATAATAAAGTAACACTATCAAATAAAATTATTAAAAGCGCTTGTATAAGCGCTTTTTTTTATTATATATTTTAATTATAGAATTTTTAAATTTTATAATTAAAATATATTAAAACTGACTTTCATAAATTGATTTTAAGGTGAAATTAAATTTTTGTGGGTTAATAATTCGTTTTTTAAAAGATAGTTTCTTTATGAGCCTTATTTTAGTTTTTTAAATTTTTTCTTTCAAATTTTTTAAAATAAATGAATTTTAAAATTGGAGTCAAATTTCACTTTTTTGACTGGTTTTTTATTATAATTTTTAATTATTATGTTTTATAAATTTATATATTATTTCTATTATTTATAAAAATGATTGTTTTTATAAATAATATAGTTTTGTTTTATTAAAATTAACCTTCATAAATTGATTTTAAGCGATGATTTTAAAAGGTTGGATAGATAACTCGTTTTTTAAATTATTGTCTATTTTTAGTTCTTATTTAAGTTTTTACTATCATTTTTGTCAGTTTAACGGGTTGTTAACATACAATTGTTTATAAAGTTGGTATTTTTATCTCAATACAAAAAGTCAGAGTTGATTTTTTAAAAATTAATATTTCCGATTAGATTCCAAGTTGAATTTCATCATGATTTAAAAAAGACGATTTTTTTTAGTTTTGGTGTTATTCAGAATTGAATTCTTGAGAAGACAATTTTATGTTCTAATTTTTATTGTGATATGATTTTGATAATATTTCGCGTAAAAGGTATTTTTCAAATTATTTTCATAATGATGAGATTCCATAATATTGGTTTTAGGCTGTTATTGTTTTTTATATTTCAATATCTGGCAATTTTTTAATTTTTAATTTAAATCTTAATTATCATGAAAGTATTATATTTTACGCTAGCATTATTATTTGCAAATGTTGCAATTTCTCAAACACATCAAATTACAAAACACAATGGTGAAGAACTTGATGTTAATTTCATAAAAAATGAAAATGGTTTAATTTATTATTCTCAAAACGGAAGCGCTGAAGAAGTAAAGATCAGTAAATATGCGGTTTCAAAAATTACGAATAAAAAAACAAATCAAACTCAAAAAATATCTGATAAAATAGTAGTTGATTCAAAGGACGATTACAAAATGGTAACTGTTTTGCCTCAAGAAAAGACAGTAGGATTAAAAGAAGCTGCTAATTTTTCAGGAGTATCGACTAAGACGAAAGGTGAACCGCCTATTGCAAATCAGAATCATACGGCAATGAGAATCAAGACACAATCAGCTGTAAAAGGTTATCCTTTTGTGAGTTATGTTCAAAAAGCTGATGGAAAATATGAAGCAGTTGCTTATATGTATTAATTATCATGTTAATTTTTTGTAAATAGCATTTATTCAGTAATTTATATTTTAAAAAAGGTTACCTTTATTAATCATTTAAATTTTAATATTATGTCAAAGAACTTAAATACTGCAGCTGCAATTTTAGCCGCTGCCGCTGCTGGTGCGGCGATCGGAATTTTATTTGCTCCGGATAAAGGATCAAAAACAAGAGCAAGAATTAAAGAAGGTATTGATGATACTAAAAATAATTTGAAAGATTCTTTTGATGCTAGTTCTGAAGTTCTTCGTGAAAAATTTACTAGTGCAACTCAAAATCTTGATGGTACATTGACAGAGTTACTTTCAAATGTAAGTTATAAAACAGAAGAGGTAATTACTTTTTTAGAATCTAAATTGGCTGATTTGAAAGCTCAGAACGCAAAACTTCAAAAATAATATCATTCTAAAAACACATTACTTGATTATCTTTATGACAGTAATGTGTTTTTTATTTAAAATCAGAATTATGGCTTTTGAAGAGTTAAAAGAAAATACTGAAAATGTTCAGGACCAAGCTAAAGAATATATTGAGAGTCATTTGGCTTATTATAAACTGTGGGGCTTTAAAGTTGCAATGAAATCAACAACTTTGATTTTTAAATTTACTTTGATTTTATTGTGTTTTAGTATGGTTTTGCTGTTTGGATCAATTGCTTTAGCTTATGCTTTTGGGACTTTTTTTGGAAGCAATGCTTTGGGATTTTTGGCAGTAGGAGGGATCTATCTTTTATTTACCATCTTACTTTTCTTTGTTAAAGATAAGTTTGTTGAAGGTCCGATTTTAGAGAAGTTTTCAGAAATCTTTTTTAATGACTAAGAATTATGGAAAGGAAAAAATACGCATCGTACGCAGAAATTGATCGAGATTTGGAAATTTTGAAGTTGGAAAAAGATATAAATTATCAAAAATTAGTTTTAAGTTTTCAGAAGACAAAAGACTGTATAACACCACAAAAAATTGTAAATGGCTTTGTTTCATCTTATACAGAATACTTTTCAAATCATTATGTAAAAATCCTGCAATCAATTTTACCGTACATAATTGGTTGGTTTATAAATAAAAAAAGAGGCGATTAAGCCTCTTTTTTGTTTTTTAATTATTGTTGTGGAGTATCTTGAGTATCATCTTCGTAACCAGATTGTGGTGGAGTAGGTTTATGTTTTTCAATTTTTTTATTGTTCTTTTTCATCATTTCTCCAACCTGGTTTGATGCTGTAAATGAAGCAACCATATTATTCAGCATATCACTTCCGGCTTGAGGAGAATTTGGTAATAAAATCAGGTTTGAGTTTGCATCTGAACCAATAGATTGTAATGTATCATAATGTTGTGTGACAACAATTAAGGCAGAAGCTTCTTGAGAATTTATACCAACTTTATTTAAAACTTCAACACTTTCTACAAGACCTCTTGCAATTTCACGACGTTGATCTGCAATACCTTGACCTTGTAAACGTTTACTTTCAGCTTCGGCTTTTGCTTTTGCAACAATTCTGATTCTTGAACTTTCTGCTTCAAATTCAGCAGCTGTTTTTTCTCTATCGGCTGCGTTAATTCTGTTCATTGCATTTTTTACCTGAATATCTGGATCAATATCAGTTACCAAAGTATTGATGATGTCGTATCCGTAAGTTGACATTGCTTCGTTCAGTTCACGTTTTACTGCAACTGCGATATCATCTTTTCTTTCAAAAACATCATCCAATTTTAGTTTTGGAACTTCGGCACGAACCACATCAAATACATATGAAGTAATTTGATCATGCGGATATTCTAGTTTATAAAATGCTTCGTATACTTTTTCTTGAATTACTTTGAATTGAACTGAAACTTTCATTTTAATGAAAACGTTGTCTCTAGTTTTGGTTTCGATTATTACATCGAGCTGTTGAATTTTCAGATTTACGCGTCCGGCCAATCTATCAACCAACGGAATTTTAAGTTGTAATCCTGAATTTCTGACACTCTGAAATTTTCCAAATCGCTCTATAATGACAGAACTTTGTTGTTTTACTGTAAAGAAAGATGACAATAAAATAAATAATCCGAAGACTATTACAATAATAAATGCTGTACCCATGGTAATATTAATTTAGTTTTTTGATCTCGTAAATTACGAAAATTCTTCTAAAAATAAATTTTAAAGCATTAAAAAAACGCTAAGAACATTTTTGTGATGTTGCTTAGCGTTTGTTTTTTTGAACCATTAAAGGCATTAAGATAATTAAGTCAAGCTTTGTCAAGAGAATTAAGCTAGCTTTATGAACTTAAATCTTATACTATTTTTTACCATCAAGAAAAGCTTAATTTTCTTAATATCTTAATGGTAAATTATTTTATAAAGTAGCAATCGCTTTCTGAATTCTCGAAATTGTTTCTTCTTTCCCGATGATTTCAACAATGTCAAATAGGTGAGGACCTTTAAGAGCTCCAACCAAACTCAAACGGAAAGGTTGCATCACTTTACCCATTCCAATTTCATTTTTAGTTAACCAATCTTTTACGATTGCTTCGATATTTGCAGAATCAAAACCATCAATATATTCAAGAGTCGAAATCAATTCTTGCATTAAAGCTGGCGTATCTTCTTTCCAGTTTTTGCTTGCTTTTTCATCATACGATGTTGGTGCCTGGAAAAAGAAATCGGTTAAATCCCAAAATTCAGAAACAAAATGTGCTCTTTCTTTAATCAAAGAAACGATTCTTGTAACGTCATATTTTGAAATATCAACACCTTTTTCAACTAAAATAGGAGAGAAGCTCTTCGCTAAATCGGCATCATTTTGTTTGATTAAATATTGGTGATTGAACCATTTGTTTTTCTCCGGATCAAATTTTGCTCCCGCTTTATGAACTCTGCTTAAGTCGAAAGCCTCAACTAATTCTTCTAATGAATATAATTCTTTATCTGTTCCGTCATTCCAACCTAACAAAGCAAGGAAGTTTACAACTGCTTCCGGGAAAAATCCTTTTTCTCTGTAACCAGATGAAATTCCTTCTTCGGTTTTCCATTCTAATGGAAACACAGGAAATCCTAATTTATCACCATCTCTTTTAGATAATTTTCCGTTTCCAACTGGTTTTAAAATCAAAGGTAAATGTGCAAATTCTGGAGCCTCCCAACCAAAAGCTCTGTATAATAAAACGTGAAGTGGCATCGATGGCAACCATTCTTCACCACGAATTACATGTGAAGTTTCCATCAAATGATCATCCACAATATTAGCTAAATGATACGTTGGCATTCCGTCACTTTTGAAAAGAACTTTATCATCAAGTAGGTTGGTTTCGAACTTTACATCTCCACGAATGATGTCTTTCAAATGTAAAGTTTCATCAACTGGAGTTTTAAAACGGATTACATAATGCTCTCCATTTGCAATTCTCTTCGCAGTTTCTTCTGCAGAAATTACTAAAGAGGTATCCAGTTTTTCACGATTATGGTGATTGTAAATAAATGTTTTTCCTTCAGCTTCGTGTTGTTTTCTGTGAGCATCTAAAGCTTCGGGAGTATCAAAAGCATAATAAGCCCAACCTGAATTAATCAAGTCATCTGCATATTTTTGGTATAAATCTTTACGATCACTTTGTCTGTACGGACCAAATTTTTCATTTTTTCCAACGGTTTCTTCAGGAGAAATTCCTAACCATTCCAGCGCTTCCATAATATAAGCTTCGGCACCTGGAACAAAACGAGTTTGATCTGTATCTTCAATTCTCAGATAAAAAACACCGTTATGTTTCTTTGCAAATAAATAATTAAATAGGGCAGTACGAACTCCGCCAATATGTAATGGTCCAGTCGGACTTGGTGCAAAACGCACGCGAACTTGCTTTGACATTTGTTTATAATTTTGATGCAAAGATACGATTCTAATTAGAGAATTAGAAAATGTGTTTAATTAGATAATGTCTTGTTTTTGGCTTAATTTTTTAATTACCATTATTTAATAATACAATAAGTTTAAGAGGATAATGCTTTCCTGTAACTCAATTTTCTAATTATCTAATTGATCATTTTCTAATTAGTAATGTCTTGTTTGTAGCTTAATTGACTAATTTTCTAATTGATCATTTTCTAATTAAAATTAGTACTTTTATAGGTTATAATTAAAAGAGATTTTATTTTGAAAACATCATCTGCAATATATCAGAAGTTAGAAGGATTTATAAAGAAATATTATATGAACGAATTGATAAAAGGAGGACTTCTTTTTATTGGTTTGGGATTATTGTACTTTTTATTTACGCTTTTTATTGAGTATTTTCTTTGGCTAAAACCATTAGGAAGAACATTTTTATTCTGGATATTTATTGCAGTAGAAGTTTTTCTATTGTTTCGATTTATCTTGTTTCCGATTTTTAAGTTATTTAAACTTCAAAAGGGAATCGATTATAATCAGGCTTCGGCAATTATTGGAAATCATTTTACGGAAGTAAGTGACAAACTAACGAACTTTTTACAGCTTTCTTCTAATGAAAATTCAGCAGAAAGTTCAGAATTAATGTTGGCTTCGATAGAACAAAAAGCAAATTCATTGCAACCAATTCCGTTTGGAAATGCCATCAATTTTAATTCAAATAAAAAGTATTTGCCATTAGCTTTAATTCCGGTTTTGCTTTTTGCAGTGTTTTTTGTTTCCGGAAATAGTAATATAATTTCGCAAAGTTTTAATAGAGTAGTACATTTCAATTCTGCTTTTTTACCACCAGCTCCTTTCAAATTTGTGGTTTTAAATGACAAACTTCAAACCGAACAAAACAAAGATTTTATTGTAAAAGTAGAAACTGAAGGAAACGTTGTCCCGGAAAATGTGATGATCCATATTGGCAACGAAAGCTATTTTATGGAATCTTCTCAAACTGGAAAGTTCGAATTCAAGATTGAAAAACCAACTTCGGATATGGCATTTTCTTTTGAAGGAAATTCAGTTTCATCAAATGAATATGAATTAAAAGTTATTACAGTTCCATCAATTGCCAACTTCGAAATGGTTTTGAATTTTCCATCTTATCTAAAAAAGAAATCAGAAACCATTCAAGGAACCGGAAATGCAATCGTACCAGAAGGTACAATTGTAATATGGAAAATGAAAACACAATCCACTCAAGAAGTAGTTTGGAAAGATGAAAACTCGATTTTGAAGTTTAATAAGGCCGAAAATGAGTTTAAATTGGCTAAAAATATCAATCAAAATACAGAATATCAAATTCTTACTTCGAATAATAAGGTTAAAAATTACGAGAAATTAGACTATCAGTTGTCAGTTATTAAAGATCAGCATCCAACAATTGCAGTTTCGCCAGCACCGGATAGTTTAAAGTTAGATAAAAATTATGTTTTAGGAAGATTAGGAGATGACTACGGTTTATCAAAATTACAGATTGTTTATTACGAAAGAAACAAACCTCAAACTGCAAAACGCGGAACTATTCCTGTAAAGCAAGGAGTATTTGATCAGTTCGTTTTTAACTTCCCGAGTAATCTTGCAGTTGAAGAAGGAGTATCGTACGAATACTATTTTGAGGTTTTTGACAACGATGCATTGCACGGATTTAAGAGCACAAAATCTTCTACATTTTCAGATAGAGTTGCTACAACTGATGAAGTTCATGATGCCGAATTGCAACAACAAAATGCCAATATTAATAGTTTATCTAAATCATTAAAGAATCAGGAAAAGCAATTTTCTGAAATGGATAAACTAAAAAATACCGGAAAAGAAAAAGATAAATTAGAGTTTAAAGATCAGCAAAAAGTAAATGATTTTATCAAACGTCAAAAACAACAAGACGAAATGATGAAGCAGTTTGCTGAAAAAATGAATAAGAATTTAGACAAATACAATACCGATAAGAAAGATAAAACTGCCGAAGATTTACAAAAGCGTTTGGATAATGCCGAGAAAGATTTAGAGAAAAATCAGAAATTAATGGATGAGTTAAAGAACTTAAACGACAAATTAAACAGCGAAGAGTTGTTTGATAAGATGAATAAATTCAAACAAATCAGTAAAAATCAATCTCGTAATTTAGAACAATTAGTCGAATTAACCAAGCGTTTTTATGTAGAAAAGAAAGCAGAGCAAGTTGCAGAGAAGCTAAATAAGTTGGCTGAAAAGCAAGAAGAACTTTCTAATAAAGATGCTGAAAACACAAAAGAGAAGCAAGACGATATCAATAAATCATTTGATAAAATTCAGGAAGATCTTAAAGATTTGAAAGATGAAAACAATACTTTGAAATCTCCTTTGGATATTCCGAAAGATGCTTCCAAAGAAAAAGACGTAGAGAATGATTTGAATAAAGCTTCGGAGGAATTAAGTAAAAAGAATACTTCTTCGGCTAAGCCAAAACAAAAAAGTGCTTCTAAGAAAATGAAGTCGATGGCGGAACAAATGAGTTCAACCATGGAAGGTGGAGAACAAGAACAATTGGAAGAAGATGTTGCAATGCTTCGTCAGATTCTGGATAATCTTTTAGCTTTTTCATTGTCTCAGGAAGATGTAATGAAACAGTTTAAATCGATGAAATTAGGTTCTTCCGCTTATACGAAGAACATTAAAATTCAGCAGAATTTAAAACAACAGTTCCGTCATGTTGATGATAGTTTGTTTGCAATGTCTTTAAGAAATCCAAAAATTGCAGAAGATGTAACGAAGGAAATTGGAAACGTACAATATAATATGGACAAAGCGATTGAGGTTTTAACCGATGTTCAAATCCCAAAAGGAGTTTCGCATCAGCAATACGCTGTTTCATCTGCAAACAAATTGGCCGATTTTTTAAGCGACCTTTTAAATAATATGCAGATGTCAATGGCTAATCCTGGAGCTGGAAAACCAAAACCAGGAGACGGACAAGGAATGCAACTTCCAGATATTATTCAAAAACAAAAAGGTCTTGCTGATAAAATGAAAGACGGAATGAAGCAAGGTGATAAACCCGGAACTGGTCAGCAAGGAAAAACCGGAGAAGGAAAACCGGGTCAAGATGGTCAGCAAGGAAAAGATGGAAACGGAAAAGACGGAAAGAATGGTCAAGGCAAAAACGGACAAGGAAGTAAAGAAGGAGGAAATGGCAAGAATGGAAACGAAGGAAATGATGGAGAAGGAGATGCCGAAAAGATAATGGAGATTTATAAAGAGCAAGTTAAACTTCGAGAAGCACTTCAAAAAGAGTTAGCTAAAAAAGGTTTAGATGCGCAAGGAAGAAATGCAATCGAACAAATGAAAGCTTCGGAAAAACAGATTTTAAATAAAGGATTTAAGAATGAAAACCTGCAAAGAATTTTAAATATTCAGCAAGAATTATTAAAATTAAACAATGCAGTTCAGGAACAAGGGCAAGATACGAAGCGTCAATCTGAAACAAATAAGTCTGAATTTTCGAATCGTTCAAATGCTTTACCAAGCTCATTAACTGATTATTTAAATAGTGTAGAAATTTTAAATAGACAATCGCTACCTTTGCGCTCGAATTTTAATCAAAAGGTTCAAGAATATTTTAATACAAAATGATAAACTTTAATTACGAAACCGAATTTTCTTTAGACAACGAGCAAGCTTTTACAGATTGGTTGAGCGCTGTTATTGTTTCTGAAAAGAAGAATGAGGGAGAGATAAATTATATTTTTTGTGATGATGAATACCTGCATAAGATTAATGTAGAATATTTAAACCACGACACACTAACTGATATTATCAGTTTTGATTATACAGTTGGCAACGAATTAAACGGAGATATTTTTGTTTCTGTTGAAAGAGTAGAAGACAACGCAAAAGATTTTAATGTTTCTTTTGAAGAAGAATTGAAACGTGTTCTTGCTCACGGTATATTACACTATTGTGGATATAAAGATAAAAGTGATGCGGATGCAGAACTTATGCGTTTAAAAGAAGATGAAAAGATTGCGATGTTTCACGTGGAACAGTAGTGAATTTGTTTCAAGTTGTTATTGTTTCAGGTTTGAAGTTTTGATTATTGAAACTGTTAATTAGAGATTGTTCCACGTGAAACGTTTCTTTTTTGAAATTGTTTTATAAAAAGTGTTTCACGTGGAACATGATAAATAGATTTTAGTTTAGTAAGTTGTTTCACGTGGAACACGTGAGATTTAATTCTGAAGAAAAAGTAGTATTAAAATGTTTCACGTGAAACATCTAGTATTTAGTTTTTGTTTTAGAAGAAGTTGTATGTGTTCCACGTGGAACTTTTAAGTTTGATTTGAAACGTGAAATCTGAAACCTGAAACAAAAAACAGTTCCACGTGGAACAAAAGAAAAATAAAGTTAATTCTGTGAACTGCCTTAAACGGTTTCCAGAGAATAATAAAACAAAATGTTTTTAGAAGAATACGATGTTATTGTAGTTGGTGCTGGTCATGCAGGATCTGAAGCCGCGGCAGCGGCCGCAAATTTAGGATCCAAAACTTTATTGGTTACTATGAGTTTGCAGAACATTGCCCAGATGTCTTGCAACCCTGCGATGGGAGGAATTGCAAAAGGACAAATTGTTCGTGAGATTGATGCGCTTGGTGGTTACTCCGGAATTGTTTCAGATCGAACTGCTATTCAGTTCAAGATGCTGAACAAATCGAAAGGACCTGCGATGTGGTCGCCAAGAGTTCAAAGTGATCGAATGCGTTTTGCTGAAGAATGGAGGTTGATGTTGGAGGGAACTCCAAATTTAGATTTTTACCAAGAAATGGTGAAAGGTCTGATTATCGAGAACGGAAAGATAAAAGGAATTAGAACTTCGCTTGGAGTTGAGATTCGTTCCAAATCGGTTGTGTTGACAAATGGAACTTTTTTGAATGGATTGATTCATATCGGAGAAAAACAATTCGGTGGAGGAAGAGCAGGCGAAAGTGCTGCAACCGGAATTACCGAAGATTTGGTGAATGCGGGTTTCGAAGCCGGAAGAATGAAAACGGGAACGCCACCACGAGTTGATGGTCGTTCTTTGGATTATTCGAAAATGAATGAAGAAAAAGGAGATGCAAAACCGGATAAGTTTTCTTATTCGGATTTAACGGTTCCGTTAACGCATCAAAGATCTTGTCACATGACGTATACAAGTTTGGATGTTCATGATATTTTGAGATCTGGTTTTGATCGTTCGCCAATGTTCAACGGAAGAATAAAAAGTTTAGGTCCGAGATACTGCCCTTCGATAGAAGATAAAATTAATCGTTTTGCAGATAAAGAGCGTCACCAACTTTTTGTTGAACCGGAAGGTTGGAAAACTTGTGAAGTGTATGTAAACGGATTTTCAACTTCGCTTCCAGAGGATATTCAATTTAAAGCTTTGCGTACAGTTGTCGGTTTCGAAAATGTAAAATTTCTTCGTCCGGGTTACGCGATCGAATATGATTATTTTCCGCCAACTCAATTGAAGCATACTTTGGAAACGAAGTTAGTCGAAGGATTATATTTTGCGGGACAGATCAACGGAACAACTGGATATGAAGAAGCAGCTTCGCAAGGTTTGATGGCCGGAATAAATGCGCATTTAAAAGTGCACGAAAAAGCGCCGTTAATTTTAAAACGTGATGAAGCGTATATTGGAGTTTTGATTGACGACTTGATTACGAAAGGAACAGAAGAACCATATCGTATGTTTACATCAAGAGCAGAATATAGAACATTGTTGCGACAAGATAATGCCGATTTCAGATTGACGCCAATGTCATACGAAATTGGTTTGGCTTCTGAAGCAAGAATGCGAAGAATGGAGCACAAATTGAATGAGTCTGAAAAGATGGTTGCTTTCTTTAAAGAAACGAGTGTGACCGTTGCAGAGACAAATCCGATTTTAGTTGAAAAAGAATCGGCACCAATTTCGCAAGGAGATAAAATGTTTAAAGTTTTTTCTCGTCCGCAGATTGAATTGGAGGATATGTTGAAATTCGAAAAAGTAGATTCGTATATCAAAGAAAATAATCTTGATGAAGAAATTGTTGAGCAAGCTGTAATTCAAGTAAAATATTCTGGCTACATCGAAAAGGAAAGAAATAACGCTGATAAACTAAATCGTTTAGAAGAAGTAAAAATTCCAGAGAATTTTGACTACAATAAAATTAAATCAATGTCGATTGAAGCAAAACAAAAATTGAGCAAAATTCGTCCTGTGACAATTTCTCAAGCTTCAAGAATCAGCGGCGTATCACCAAGTGATATTTCGGTGTTGTTGATTTATATGGGAAGATAAAAAAAGGTTTCAAGTTTCAGGTTTCACGTTTTTGTGGAATCTGAAATTTTGTTTTTATTTGTTTTTTGTTCCACGTGAAACTTGAAACCTGAAACAAAAAAGACCTGAAACAAAAATAAATTGTTCCACGTGAAACTTTTTTAAAAGTAGAGCGTTGGAATTTTGAAATTAAAAAATTGATAATCGTAGAGATGGACAGTAGTCCATCTTTTTGCGGTTTGATTGAAAAAATAAAAAATAAATGTTTAGATGAATTTTGATTCAACTTCTACATAAATTCAAACCCGAATTCTATTAAATAACTATTAATTAAAAAATGGACGTTTTAAACAAAAAACATTTTCTAACTGTAAAAGACCATTCTGTTTCAAAAGAAATTTTCGATTTGTATCACGATGAAGATCTTGATATGTTGATTACATCTCCACAACCCGATTTAGAAAATTTAGGAAGATACTACGAAAGCGAAGATTATATTTCGCATACAGATAACAAACGTTCTGTTTTTGAAAAAGCATATCATTTTGTAAAAAGTATCGCTTTAAAAAATAAACTGAATTTAATTAATTCGGAACAATCTCAAAAAGGAAAAATTTTAGACATTGGAGCCGGAACTGGAGATTTTTTGTTGACGGCAAAAAATGACGGTTGGAATGTAATTGGAATTGAACCGAGCGACCGAGCAAAAAATATTGCAAAGCAAAAAGGAATTTCATTTGTTGAAGAAATCAGCGAGCTTGAAAATAATTCTTTTGACGTAATTACGATGTGGCACGTTTTAGAACACGTTCCAAATTTGGAAAATCAAATTGAGGAATTGAAGCGATTATTGAAGCCAACTGGAACATTAATTGTTGCTGTTCCAAATTTCAAATCATTCGACGCAAAACATTACGGAGAATTTTGGGCCGCTTTTGATGTGCCAATTCACTTTTGGCATTTTTCGAAAAAAGCCATTAAAATGCTTTTTGAAAAAGTCGATATGAAATTAGAAAAAGTGCTTCCAATGAAATTTGATTCTTTTTACGTGAGTCTTTTGTCTGAAAAATATAAAACGGGAAAAATGAATTTTATCATGGCTTTTTTCGTTGGATTAAAATCAAATTTGAAAGCGTCAAGTACAAAAGAGTATTCATCGCACATTTATGTCCTAAAAAACAAGTAAAACGCAAAATAAAGCCGTTTTAGAGCCGTTTTCAGTTCAAAGCAGGGTTTCTGTTGTCTTTTTTTAGAAAATCGCTATAAAGCAAGCTATGAAAGCCATTTTTAATAGTGATATTTTATAGTATTTTTTGACTTCATAAAGAAAATCAATGCCATATTTTTGTGGCATTTTTTGTGAATTTTTGCTTCATTTTATGAAATTTTAAATTTTTAAAAAATTCCAAAAAATTCTTTTCAAAAACTGGAAGGAAATTCTAAAATTGAAACATGCAGTTTTGTATCAAATTTCAAATGAAAGAGAAAAAGATAAAAATGGATTTTTTTTAAAAAATTCCGCTTTAAATAAAATTTCATTTCAACATAACTTCAAAAGCCAATCGGAAGCTTATTTTAGCGCTGAAAAGTGTTGGAAACGTAAAATTGGCGTGTTTGCAGGGCTTTTTAAGGTAAAACGAGGGTTTGTGTCTCTTTTTTTTAAAAGGTTTCACTACTCGACACTGCGAAAGCCGTTTTTAATAATGATATTTTATAACATTAAAAAGTTCAATAAAGAAAACTAATATCATAAAATTTTAGCATTTTGTAAAGTTTATGTTGATGCTATTTATTTTTTTATATTTTTGTCTTTCATACCAATAAAAAAAATAGAAATTTAGAAATGAAAAAAGCATTAGTAATTATCGGGCTTTCAATTTTGGCTGTTTCTTGTAATAAAACAGCGGAAGTTAAGGAAGTAAAAACAGCTTACGTAGATACTTCAGTTTTAATGAAAGAATACACTGAAGCGAAAGACCTTGAAGCTAAATACAAAGCTCAGGCAGAGGAAAAAGGAAGACAACTACAAGCTGAAATTACTCGTTTTAAACAAGACGCTGCTAATTTTCAAAGCCAAGCACAGGCAAATGGCCAGCAATGGGCACAACAAAGAGGAGCTGAATTGCAAAAAAGAGAGCAACAATTAGGTTATGCTCAACAAGCTTTATCACAGCAATTACAGCAAGAAAGTGGTGTAGAAATGGACTCTTTAATCAGTGGAGTTAAAAAATTCATCAAAGATTACGGTAAGAAAAACGGTTATGCGTACATCTATGGCACTGGTGATGCAGCGACTGTATTATATGCTGAAGACAAGTATGACATTACAAAAGAAATTGTTAAAGCTTTGAATGACAAATACAAAGCATCTCCAAAAGCTGAAGAAAAACCAGCAGCTAAAGAAGAGGCTAAAAAATAAGACTTCCAAAACTAACTAAACTATGAAAACCTAAATCAGTTGCTGATTTGGGTTTTTTTCTTTTATAAAAATGCGATATTTTTGGCGTTTAATACCTGCCTAATGCAAAACGTTTCAGAAGCTGCTGCTTACACTTTACAATTCATAAATCAGACGCAAAAATCTATTTTTCTTACTGGAAAAGCCGGTACGGGAAAGACGACTCTTTTGCGTGAAATTATTGCTACAACACACAAAAACACTGTGGTTGTGGCGCCCACAGGTATTGCGGCGCTTAATGCTGGCGGTGTTACGATTCACTCGATGTTTCAGTTGCCATTTTCGGCTTTTCTTCCCACTTATGAAGAGAGTTCTCAGTTTACCGAAACTGTGAAATTTGAAAACAAAGAATCGCTTCGACGACATTTCAAAATGAACAATGTGAAGCGAAATGTAATCCGAAATATGGAGCTGCTGATTATTGATGAAGTCAGTATGCTTCGTGCTGATTTGCTGGACGCTATCGACTTTATGATGCAGACAGTTCGCAGAAATACACGTGCTTTTGGAGGTGTTCAAGTGCTTTTTATTGGTGATTTGTTGCAGCTTCCGCCAGTAATTCGGGATGAAGAATGGAGAACTTTGCGGAATTATTATAAGGGAAAATTTTTTTTTCATTCGCATGTAATTCAGCAAAATCCGCCTTTGTATATTGAATTATCTAAGATTTATCGCCAAAGCGATGATGTTTTTATTTCGGTTTTGAATAACCTTCGAAACAATCAAATTTCCAAAGAAGATATTCAAGTTTTGAACCAATATGTGAAACCTGATTTCGATTTAAAAATGAATCCAGGGTATATTACGCTTACGACTCATAATGCCAAAGCAGATACGATCAATGAGCAAGCAATCAGTGATTTGCCCGGAAATGAATTCAGTTTTCAGCCTTTTGTAGTTGGTGATTTTCCAGAAAAAATTTTCCCAGTTGAAGAAAATTTAAAGTTCAAAGTTGGTGCTCAAGTAATGTTCGTAAAGAACGATTTATCTTTTGAAAAAAGATATTTCAACGGAAAAATGGGTGTAATAAAATCGCTTTCTGCTGAAGAAATTTTCGTTCACTTTCCTGAAGAAAATAAAACCATTGAAGTCGAAAAATACGAGTGGAAAAATATTCGATATAAAGTAAATGAACTGACAAAAGAGATCGAAGAAGAAGTTTTAGGCACATTTGCGCATTATCCAATCAAATTGGCATGGGCAATCACGGTGCATAAAAGCCAAGGTTTGACTTTTGAGAAAGCTGCGCTCGACGTATCGCAAGTTTTTTTGCCTGGGCAAGCGTATGTAGCACTTTCTCGTTTAACGTCCTTAAATGGGCTTGTTTTGCTTTCTTCGATGCAAATGAACGGACTTTCGAACGATCAAGATGTCATGGATTATGCTTTGAACAAAGCGACTGAAGATGATTTAAAAAATTCGCTTCATTTTGAAACCAAAAATTTTATTCATAACTATTTGATTAACAGTTTTAATTGGACAGATTTGGCTCAAGAATGGCGAAATCATAGATTTAGTTACAATGAAAATGCTACAAGTTCTGAAAAATCAAAACATTCGGTTTGGGCGCATAAATGCTTGGATTCGATTGAAGGCTTGGTAGATCCTTCGCAGAAATTCATTCTACAACTGAATAAAATTTTTAGCAATCAGACAGTCGATTTAATTTTTGTTAAGGAAAGGGTAGAAGCGGCCTATGATTATTTTTTTAAGCCAATGGATAAATTGGTCACGGATCTTTTAAGTAAGATGGCTGAAATTCAGAAATTTAAAAAAGTAAAAGAGTTTTATGAAGAATTATCTGTTTTGGACGATTTGCAAACCAAGGCAGTTTTGCGCTTAATGAAAGCCAAATTGCTTATGGAAATTGTCGTTTCCCGTGAAACAATCAGCAAAGAAAGCTTGACATCTCCAGCCATTAAAAATTATAAAACAGATAAAATTTCGAGAATTAGAGATGAGTTTAAAATGACCAATACAGACATGTTTCAGGTCGAAGAGCCCCAAATACGTTACTCTTCTAAAAAAGTGGATAAAACGGCCGAAAAAGGATCCAAAAAGACAACTGTTGAAGAAACGCACGAACTGTGGTTGGAGAGAAACTCAATTGAGGATATTGCACGAATTAGAAAAATCACGAAACAAACTGTTGAAACGCATTTGATAAAACTGATCCAAGCCAAGAAAATTGAAATTTCAGAAGTACTTCCTGACGATAAAATCCTGGCGCTTCGGGATGCTTTTGAATTTTACCAAGAAGAATCGCTAGCGCCTTTGAAAGAAAAATATGGTGATGAATTTACTTGGGATGAGCTTAAAATGTTCAAAGCGAGTATTAATTAGTTTTTTATTACACAATCTCATGTTAAACATTATGTAAAATAGAAATTTAAAAATATAAAGAATTCTTGTTTGTATCGCTTGAATTGTTCCACGATAAACAAAATAATGGTGGCTTTAAACATAGAAATGGACTTAATTTAATTTGATTATATTTGATTGTTTTTGTGATAGTTAGTTTTTAATCAAAAATATTTTAAGATGAAAAGAAGCTATTTATTTTTAATTCTATTGGTTTTTATCGGCAATTATATAGCTGCTCAAGAGGTTAGTTCAGAGTCCCAGCTATTTGCAAAGCGATTTATTGAAAACATAAAAGACAATAAAAAAGAAACATTAGCAGATCTGGTTGTGTACCCTCTAAACAGAGAAAACCCGATACCAGATATAATTGACAAAGCCGATTTTATAAAGCGGTACGACGAAGTGTTTGACACTAGTTTTAAAGAAGAAATCATAAAATCTAATCCTTCAAAAAACTGGCATGATATGGGTTTGCGTGGTGTGATGCTTGATAAGGGAAGTATTTGGTTAGATATAGACGGACGCTTGACGGCGGTGAATTATTTATCGAAATTCGAAATTGATTTTAGAAAAGAACTTATTGCTGCACAGAAAAAAGATTTAGATGCAAGTATTGCCTATTTCAAGACGCCAATATGTATTTTGGAAACAGAGAAATTTACCATCAGAATTGATGATCTCAGTAAAAGCAATTATCGTTTTGCATCATGGGCAGCTGGAAAAAAGATGAGTGAAAAGCCTGATTTGATTCTTTACAACGGAAAACTTATTGTAGAAGGCATTGGTGGCAATCATCAATATGAATTTACAAACGACAAGTATACTTACGAATGTGCCATTATTATTTTGGGCGAAGAAAATTCACCCCCGGCGCGATTTACGATATACCAGGGTGGTAAAAAAATACTTTTTCAAGATGCCAAAATTATTTCACAATAAACAAAAAGGCTATTCTATTTTGAATAGCCTTTTTGTTTATAACGTTGATATCACTTTTTCAAGCTCTTTTTGCTGCGTTATTTGCGTTAATTTTAGTTTTTGAATATTCACCTCGTTTTCTTTTGTTTTTAGCCTCTGTTTTGCTATTTCTTCTTCGGATATTGAAGTAGTGGTAATTTTATTTTCCAGTTTTTGATTTTCAATTTCCAGCTTGGTAACTTTATTCTTAGTAGAATTCAAATTGCTTTCAGATTTAACAAGATTTTTCTTTTTCTCCTCAAGAGCATTTAGATTTCTTTTTAATTCCACAATTTTAGCGTCAAGCTTTTTATACATTTCTGCCAATGTTTTTTCATTTTCGATTTCATTATCTTTAACTAGAAGATCCTGTTTTCTTTGATCGATAAGTATTTGTTGTGCAAAAATTGTTTTCGCGTTGAGCATTAGAAGCAGTAAGGTTAGTATTTTGAATGTTTTTCTCATTTTTTATAAAATTTTAAAAAACGAATTTATACTTACAAAAGTTTTAAAACGTAACTTGTAAGTTAATTAAATAACAGAATAAGACAAAAAAAAATCCTATTCAGTTCGAATAGGATTTTTTAGAATTTTATAAGTTTTCGACTAATATCCAGGCATCTGGATTTTCGCCTTTTTGAATTTCTTTTTGAGCTTTTGTCGCTTCAGACATAGTTGCATAGCTTCCGTATAAAACGGGAAATAAACCATGTTTATTTTCGCCTAGCATACGCGCTTTATAACCATCTTTGATCAATTGGTTATAAGCTTTTTTAGCATTTGCCTCACTTCTAAATGCGCCTGCCATGATATGGTAAGGCATTAGTTTTGTTTCTGGAGATTCAACTTTTGCAGAATCAACAGAAAGGGTAACGGCAGGCAAAGGATTTTGGATAAAGAATGTAGCTTCTTGAATTTTATTTTCTACTTTTTTCTGAACTGCAGTTTCTACAACTAATGTTTGAGAATCTATTTGATTTTGATATAAAGGATATCCAATGCTTCCGGTAATTCCAAGTCCTAAAATGAAAATAGCTGCATATTTTAACAAGTGATTTGATGATCTTGACTCTTCATCTTCATGAAGCGCAATCGTTTCTCTTTCAGATATTTCTTCCAGTTTTCGTTCAAAAATTTCTTTCTTCACAATTGGTGAAATAAACGGACTTAATCCGAAAGAACTTGCTAGATAATTCGTTTGATCGTTTGGAGTGAAGACCATATTTTTTTCCGAATTCAAACGAATTTCACCAATGTTTTTTAAACTAATAGTCCCGTCTTCTTCAAGTGTTTTTTTCCAGCTCATAACTTCAAAACCAATAGCGCTTACAGCAAAACCATATGATGTTTTTTCAGCATTTGCTATATGATTAGCTAGCAACCCGTCATTATTTTTTAAATGACTGTTGAAAGAAATTAATTTTTTTGGCGGATAGAACGAATTGGTTTTTTCATTCAACTGCGCCGATTGTGTTTCTGTTAAAAATGCACCAAAGCCTGGAACCGTTACACACTGATAACGATACAATAACTGTCCTATGTAAGTTTCGATTTTCATAGTAACAAAGTTATGGAACGAATATAGTTATCAAAATTTTATTCACAATTTTTATTAACAATTAAGCTTTTTTTATAGACAATTAGTTTTCAGATGTTTATTATTAAATAGTTTTTTTTTGTAGGAGTTGCAATTAGTTAAATTTTTAAATTTATTAAGAAATTACTTTATTTTACTCATATTTGCAGTTTAAAATTATTTTAGTTTTCGATTCTATTTTACATAATATTTTTCAGAAATGTCAGACCAGGAATTATTTTACTTGTTAGCCTTACTCAAAGTGGAGGGAGTAGGTGATATTATGGCAAAAAAACTCTTAACACATTGCGGAAGCGCTGAAGCTGTTTTTAAAACAAAAACAGTTCAAATAGCGGGAATTGATGGGGTTGGTTCTGTATTGCTTAAAAATTTGAAAGACAAAACTGTTTTTGAAAAAGCC
The DNA here is from genome assembly GCF_000425445.1 of Flavobacterium denitrificans DSM 15936. Lineage (GTDB taxonomy): Bacteria > Bacteroidota > Bacteroidia > Flavobacteriales > Flavobacteriaceae > Flavobacterium > Flavobacterium denitrificans. Next base: position 586,908 of record NZ_AUDL01000004.1, read on the forward strand.
GGTCGAGAGCTTGAATTTATTCATGCCGATCAAATTAATGCTTGTTATTTTCAGGATGAAAACTATCCGGAACGTTTGAAACATTGTATCGATTCGCCAGTTTTGATTTTTACTTCGGGAAATATTGATTTAAAAAACAAAAAAATGATCAGTATTGTGGGAACGAGGCAAATAACTTCGTATGGCATTGATTTTTGCAGAAAACTTATTGAAGATCTTGTACCGCTTGATCCTGTTATAGTCAGTGGTTTTGCTTATGGTGTTGATATTGTGGCACATCAATTAGCGTTGGAAAATAATCTTCAAACCATTGGTGTTTTGGCGCACGGATTAAATCAGATTTATCCAAAAACGCACAAAAGGTATATCTCAAAAATGGAAGAAAAAGGTGGATTCATAACTGAATTTTGGAGTTCTTCAAATCCTGATAAAGAGAAATTTGTGCGCAGAAATCGAATTGTTGCCGGTATGACTGAAGCCACAATTGTAATAGAATCTGCTGATAAAGGAGGTTCGCTAATAACGGCAAATTTAGCAAACGATTATAATCGGGAAGTTTTTGCAGTTCCTGGACGTGTTACGGATAGATACAGTCAGGGTTGCAATAACCTCATTAAAACTCAAAAGGCTAATATGTTAACTAGTGCCGCAGATTTGATATATGGATTGAATTGGGATCTTGAAAGCAAGCCGAAATCTATCCAACGACAGCTTTTTGTTGAACTTGCTCCTGATGAAGAAATTATTTATAACTTCTTGATTAAAAGTGGAAAAGAATTATTAGATATTATAGCATTAGAGTGTAATTTCCCGATTTTTAAAATATCAGGAATTCTTTTAAACATGGAGCTTAAAGGTTTAATAAGACCTTTGCCGGGCAAGATGTTTGAAGCTGTTTAGAATGAGAAAAAGCCTAATAAATTAATTTTACTAGGCTTTTTATTTGATTTTTATTTTTCAAATCCAAGAATGTTGCGAACTTTAGATAAAACACCATCTGCTACTATTGAAGCTTTTGAAGCTCCTTTTTTCAATAAGGAGTCCACTTCTTCAAGATTATTTATGTAATAATTGTATTTTTCTCTTTCTGTTTTGAATTTTTCGGTAATTAATTCAAAAAGAGCTTGTTTTGCATGTCCATAACCGTAGTTGCCTCCTAAGTAATTCGCACGCATTTCGGCAATTTGCGTTTCATTTGCTAATAAAGAATAAATTGCAAATGCGTTGCAAGTATCGGGATTTTTAGGATCTTCGAGTGGAGTACTATCTGTTTCAATACTCATAACTTGCTTACGCAATGCTTTGTCATCCAAGAAAATATTGATAATATTATTCGCAGACTTGCTCATTTTACCCCCATTTGTTCCAGGAATTAGCATGATATTTTCTTGAATTTTTGCTTCGGGAAGCACAAAAGTTTCTCCCATTTGGTGGTTAAAACGTGAAGCAACATCTCTAGTGATTTCTAGATGTTGTAACTGATCTTTTCCAACAGGAACAAATTCAGCATCATACAATAAAATATCGGCAGCCATCAACATCGGATAAGTGAAAAGCCCGGCATTGACATCATCTAGACGATCTGATTTGTCTTTGAAGGAGTGTGCCAAAGTCAATCTTTGGTAAGGAAAAAAACAGCTTAAATACCAAGTCAATTCGGCAGTTTGTGTTACATCAGATTGTCTGTAAAAAGTAACTTTATCTGGGTTCAGGCCACATGCAAGCCAAGCGGCCGCTGTGCTATAGGTATTTTCTCTTAATGTTTTGCCGTCTTTGATTTGTGTAATTGAATGCAAATCAGCAATAAACAAATAAGATTCATTAGCAGGATTGTTTGATAACTCAATTGCAGGGATAATTGCTCCCAATAAATTTCCTAAATGCGGGGTTCCTGTACTCTGAACACCAGTAAGTATTTTTGCCATTCTCAATTTTTTCTGAATTGCAAATGTCGTGATGTTTTTTCTAACCGCAAAGCACGTGAAGATTTTACGCAAAACACGCAAAGATTTTTTACAGCATGTTCTTTAAATGAATTAAAAGATACAGCCACAGATTACAAGGATTTCCACAGATTTTAAATCTATTTAATCATTTTATCTGTGACTATAAACTTTGCGAACCTGGCGTAAAATCTTTGTGTGCTTTGCGGTTAAATAATTTGGTGAGACAAATTCTTGTTTAAAATTCATTTCGGTTTTCTTACTTTTGAAGTTATGAAAATATTTAAAATTGCTTTTTGGATTCTTTGGCGCATTTGGTTTTATGTTTTAATGGCCATTCCGATATTGATTATGTTGCCTTTTTTGCTCATTTCTATCATATCAGAGCGTGGATACCCTTATTTTTTTAAAATGGCCCGCATTTGGGCTAAATTTATCCTTTTCGGGATGGGTTTTTACTACAAAGTAAAACGCGAACAAAAGCTTATCAGACATAAAAGCTATATGATTGTCGCCAATCATACGTCAATGACTGATATTATGTTAATGTTGGCGATTATTAGAAATCCTTTTGTTTTTGTAGGGAAGAAAGAATTAGTTAAGATTCCGCTTTTTGGATTTTTTTATAAAAGAACTTGTATTCTTGTAGATCGAAATTCTTCAAAGAGTAAAAATGAAGTTTTCAAAAGAGCACAAAATAGGCTTAATCAAGGACTTAGTATTTGTATTTTCCCTGAAGGAGGTGTTCCAGATGACGAAAGTATTTTGCTGGATGAGTTTAAGGATGGTGCTTTCCGTTTAGCGATTGAGCATCAAATACCAATTGTTCCGATTGTTTTTCCTGATAACAAAGAACGTTTCTCTTATACTTTTTTAAGTGGAAGTCCTGGAAAAATGAGAGCAAAAATTCTTTCTTTTGTTGAAACAAATGGGCTTACGGGTGATCATCGAAAAGAACTTCGCGATCAAGTACGTCAATTGATTTATAATGGATTAATTGATTTTCAGGAAAAAGACTCTAAAAAATAAAAACAGAACCCGACAATCCTTAAGCTCCAGGATGTCGGGTTTTCTTTTGAACTAAAATAACCCCTTATTTTTATTCAAAATCTTATCTGTGAATGATTTTTTCAGAAATAAATCGTAATACTTTTTTAAATTTCAATTTGGTTTTTCTTCGGTTTTTATTGTACAACACTTCTATTTTCTCTTTCATAATTAAAAACATTAAGGATTGATAATATAGAGTTTGGTTAAAACTCAGGTTAGCTTCATAATATAATAGAGAGCTAAAAATTAAAAAGGTTGCGCGAACAGAGAATTTTTTTTAAAAAAAAGAATAAAAACCCGTCAGCACCAAACAAACCAACGGATTTTTATTTAAAACAAATCAACCAAATTCATTCTAGAAATTCGCTAAAGGACACTTATGGCAATGTCTTTTAGATATTATATCTATTATTAAGATGTTATTGTTGTAAAATGGTTGCGTCTTTTTTTGATTTTTTTCAAATAAAAAACCCGACAAAATTTAATCTTGTCGGGTTCTGCTATTTTTTATTCTGTAACCTACAGATTTTTAAATATTTAAGCGTTAGCTAATTCTTTCATATGTTCTTTGATTTTAGCTTCTAATTCATCTGCTAATTCAGGATTGTCTTTAATCAAAGCTTTAACAGCATCACGTCCTTGGCCTAATTTAGTATCACCATAGCTAAACCAAGATCCTGCTTTTTTAACAATATCAAATTCAACCGCTAAGTCAAGAATTTCTCCCGTTTTTGAAACACCTTCTCCGTACATAATGTCGAATTCAGCAGTTTTAAAAGGTGGAGCAACTTTGTTTTTAACGATTTTAACTTTAGTTCTGTTTCCAATTACGTTTTCTCCGTCTTTAATTTGAGCAGAACGACGAATATCTAAACGTACTGAAGCATAGAATTTTAAGGCATTACCTCCCGTGGTAGTTTCAGGATTTCCAAACATTACACCGATTTTCTCTCTCAGCTGGTTGATAAAGAAAACAGTACAGTTTGTTTTGCTGATTGTTCCAGTTAATTTTCTTAAAGCTTGAGACATCAAACGTGCGTGAAGACCCATTTTTGAATCTCCCATTTCGCCTTCAATTTCACTTTTTGGAGTCAAAGCAGCAACCGAGTCAATTACTACGATATCGATAGCTCCAGAACGAATCAAGTTTTCGGCGATTTCTAAAGCCTGTTCTCCATTATCTGGTTGAGAAATGATTAAGTTTTCGATATCAACGCCTAATTTTTCAGCATAATTTCTATCGAAAGCGTGCTCAGCATCTATAAAAGCGGCAATTCCGCCTGCTTTTTGAGCTTCGGCAATTGCATGTAAAGTTAAAGTGGTTTTACCCGAAGATTCTGGTCCGTAAATTTCAATAATTCTTCCTTTTGGATATCCATTTACTCCAAGAGCCAAATCAACACCAAGTGAGCCAGAAGAAATCGTTTCTACCTCCACAATGGCTCTGTCGCCCATTTTCATTACGGTTCCTTTTCCGTAGGTTTTGTCAAGTTTATCAAGCGTTAGTTGTAACGCTTTTAATTTGGCTTCTTTGTCTGAACTCATATCTTTTTAAATTATCTTAATTGTTATTTTTTTGCATTTAAAGCGTAAACCAAAAGTAAGAAATAACTTTCTTATTATTATTTATCTGACTTGTAAATTGCAAAACTACTTCTTTTTTTTGGAGTTTGGTTGTCACAAATTGTTACAAATTGCTACAATTTTACTCTATAAATAATGCCTTTAGTTCTGTTGCATCAGAAGGCTTCATTTTTCCTGCAAGCACTAAACTCAACTGTTTACGACGCAAGGCAGCATCAAAACGCTGAATTTCAAGTTCCGTTTCTGGAATAATTGCTGGAACTTCTACCGGTCTTCCAGTGTCATCAACAGCGACAAAAGTGTAAATTGCTTCATTCGCTTTTGTTCTGCTTCCAGACTCGCGGTCTTCTACCCAAACGTCAATAAAAACTTCCATTGAACTTTTGAAAGATCTTGAAACTTTTGCTTCGACTGTAACGACACTTCCTAATGAAATGGCTCTGTTAAAAGCAACGTGATTTACAGAAGCAGTCACTACAATTCGGCGTGAATGTCTGCGGGCTGCAATACTTGCAGCGCGATCCATTCGGGCTAATAATTCACCGCCAAAAAGATTGTTTAAAGGATTTGTTTCGCTCGGTAAAACTAAATCTGTTAAAATAGTTATGGATTCTGAAGGGTGTTTTGCATTCATTTTTTTAATAATAAATTTGTTTTTGCCACTCCCGATAGCTATCGGGATCACAGATTAAAATGATTAGTGGCTTATTTTTAAATAAGGCTGATTTTTAATTCAGCCAGTAAACTGCCATTACGGCTGGGATAAAATAGATCACAATGGTTCTTGCACCATCATAATCTTTAGCTAATCTTTGTCCAAAAAGCATCATTAACAGACTGATGCAAGAAAAAATTGCACCGTAAAAACCAAATTCTCTGCCACTATTTAATAATAGCTGAATGGCACCAACAACGGATAAAATCCCAGAAATAAGTTCTAAAATTAAAAGATGCAATAAGGCAAGAGGTACTTGATTTTTTAGTGGTGTATTGGCAAAATGACCTTTTAGCCATTCGACATTATCTTTCCAATAAAATATCTTTTCGTATGCTGATTGTAAAAACGTTATGGCCAAAAACGCCAAAATTAAGATAGAGGCAACATTATTCATTTTGAAACTATTTTTTATGAATTAAACGAGTAAGTTTGATTGATAAATCGGTTAAAATTATTTTTGCATTTCCGTTTCTTTCAATGTGATACATCGCATCTGAAAGTTCTTTAAAAATTTCATGAATGTTATTTCCGTTTACAAAAGGCGCAAAATTTTCGAGTTTGAACTTGTCAACTTTTGGCTCGATATAAACTAAACTTGGGGTTTGGTAATTCAGCAATAATGCCTGACGAAACATTTCTATACAGAATTGAATGAATTTTTTTTGACTTTCGCGACCAAGACCTGCAATTTCTTCACTCCAGGAAATCAAGTCCTGAATGGCGGCCGCATTTCCTTTTGCTCTAAAAGCGGCGCGTACCCAATTCACAAACCATTGTTCAAATGGGTATTCAGAATCATCTTCTTTCACTAAATGCATTGCTTTGTTGAAATTTCCCTGAGCCTGATGCGCGATTTTTTTTGCCAAATTTGGATCTACATTTTCTCGTGCAACTAATGCATCGGCAATTACTTTTTCAGGAAGTCCGTTAAAGTGAATTACCTGACAACGAGATCGTATGGTTTGAATAATATCTTCTTCGTTTTCAGAAATCAGAATAAAAATAGTTTTATCCGAAGGCTCTTCTAGAAGTTTCAATAATTTGTTGGATGCGGCGATATTCATTTTATCGGCCATCCAAATAATCATGATTTTATAACCGCCTTCATAGGATTTTAACGAAAGTGATTTTAAAACTTCCTGCGCATCTTCGACTCTAATTTCACCCTGTTTGTTTTGAACGCCTAAAATTTTGTACCAGTCAAACAAACCTCCGTAAGGCATTTCCTGAATAAATGTTCGCCAATCTTGAATAAAGTCTAAACTTTTTGGTTTGGTTTTGACATCTTCAGTTGTAACTGTTGGGTAAATAAAATGCAAATCAGGATGCGAGATGTTTTGGAATTTTAAATTACAAGAATCATTTCCATTTTCGTTTTCATTGCCTGTGTTATTGCATAAAATATATTGGGCATAAGCAATTGCAGTAGACAAGGTTCCGCTTCCTTCTGGCCCAATAAATAATTGTGCATGTGGAATTCGTCCTGATGATGCACTTTTTATCAAGTGACTTTTGATATAATCTTGACCTAAAATTTGAGAAAATTGCATGAAGCAAAGATATAAGAAAATGATGTAGTCAAAAATTTTAGATTAAAAGATTATGAGTTGAATTTGGATCTTTATTTTGAGAGTGTTTTTTTTTTTAAACGCGATAAGGTGTCAACTTATTTTTGTTAATAAATTACTTCACGCGAGCAGATATGAAGACTTTTTTGTTAATATTTTTTTGTCAAAAACGATAAACGTAACTTTATTTTAGTTATTTAAGGATAATAATTCAAGGATTTTTATAGCTATTATCTTACGGTTTTGATTTTAACAAATTTAACAAAACCCTCGTTAAAACGCACATTTTCTCGACATACGACTGGTTTTTAAGGTTTTTTTAAGTTTTTTTTTTGAAAAAACAAATCAATAAAGTTGCGATTTAAGTTAATTTATATATTTTTGTTTTCATCAACAACCAATTATAAATAGAATCTATGAAAGGGAAAATTATTTTATTAAGTACACTTTTTTTCTTGACAACTGCGGCTGTTTCAGCACAGGCAAAAAATGCTCCAAGAAGTATTATTAGTACAACAGCTCTTATCAGAAAATACCATGATCAAAAAGAATTGAGCGGTATGCAAAAAGGAGAACTTTTGGAATTATACATCGAGCGTATTAAAGTTTTAGTGAAAACCCTTCCTTACATTGCTTTGGTTACAAAACCAGGTGTTACTATGGCCGACTTAGGTATTCCAGACGATAGCGAACACAAAAAAGTATTAGACAATCAAGCAGTAGGTACTACAACTTTCTTAGATACAACTGTTGATTTCCAAAGAAAGATGATGCCTTATTCAGATAAAGGAAACTTGATTGCGGCAATTTTATTTTACGAAAGCACATTGAAATCATTACACGAGTTCAACGATTTGAATGAAATGTAATAAATAATATATTTTTAAAACCTCTTTTGGCTTGTTTTCGTAGATGATTTAGATTTTCGAAAAACATTTTAAAAGAAGGATAAAAAATAACTCGTTCTCGATGTGTTCTGATATTTCAGAAAAAATCGAGATGAGTTTTTTCATTTACGCATACCCAAATTTATTATTAACCCTAATACCCCCTTATCATGAAAAAAATTACTCAAATGATCTGCGTTCTTTTGACAGTTACTAGTATGAGTGCTCAGCAAGAGAAAGGAATTATGGGCTACAACAATTGGTTGAATAACTGGACCGAATTTAAGCCTAACAAAGTAGAGTATGGAGAAGCAAATCAAATTTTAGCAGGAAACATTTCTGTTAACACTAAATTGCTGAAGAAGAATGTGTATGTTTTACAAGGCAACGTTTATGTTACAAACAACGCAGTATTAACAATCGAACCAGGAACTTTAATTATTGGTGATTTCGAAACAAAAGGAACATTGGTAGTTACAAAAGGTGCACAAATTATTGCTGACGGTTTAGAAACTGATCCAATCGTATTTACTTCAAACCGTAGCCAGAAAAAAGCTGGAGATTGGGGTGGTGTTGTACTTCTTGGTGACGCTCCAATCAATAAATTTGGAAACGTTGGTTCTTACAACATGGATCTTGACCCAACACTTACTACTTATGGAGGTGATAATGTAAACGGGAATTCAGGTATTTTGAGATTTGTTAGAATCGAATTTGCAGGAAAAAAAGTTAAAGGTTTAGATACTTTCAATGGTTTAACTATTGCAGGTGTTGGCGCTAAAACTGTTTTAGATAACATTATGGTAAGCTACTCTGGTGGTGATTCATTTGCTTTCTTCGGAGGTGATGTAAATGCTACTAAATTAGTTTCTTACAAATCAATCAACGACGATTATAAATTTACTCAAGGTGTTCAATGCCGTTTATTTAACTCATTGGCAGTTAGATCATCTTATTTATCAAGTAACAAAGATGGATCTCGTTGTATGGAGGTAAAATCATTCGAAAAGAAAAGCGAAACAGATTTTACTAAAAAAACAACCCTTGTTGTTGCAACAAACATGACAATGTTGAATGACAGTGATAATATCAAAGCTGATATTCAAGCAGGTTTAGTAAAAGAGGCAATTTATGTTGCTGAGACTGCAGCTCTTGAAATGAAGCGTAGTGTAATCTCTGGATTCAACCCGGCCGTTCTATTGGACAGTAAAACGGAAATCAATGAAGTTAATCTTAAAAAAATCAAATTTGAGGAAATGTACTTTAACTTATGTAATGGAAACATCTTTACAGAGTACAATACAAACAATGAAGATTTAGAGAGTTGGTATGGAAACCCAGTGTTCTTTAACGTGATGTCACAAAGTGACAACAAAGAAACTTTCATTGATATTTACAATCCTAAGAAACCAGATTTCAGATTACAATTAGGAAAAATTACAGCGTCTAGCGGAAAATAGATAAGTTTAGATTTTTATTTCAGAGCGTAAATTTTATTAATAAAGTCCCCAGACACAATTTATGTCAGTCTCGTGACCAAATAAAGATCAGAACATAATGGCCCCATCTATAAAAAAATATTTTATTTATATTATATTTTTGGTTTCGCCTATTGCAGTTTTAAAAGCACAAAGTAAATCAGGAAATACTTCTGATACTACTGGCATTGCATTGGCATGTAATAACCAAAAAACAGAAACGGCTGATAAAACAGTTATCAGCAAATTAGATAATTCTAATCAGTTAGCAGTAGAGCTATCCATCCCCAAGGATAGCTTTGCTATAGCTAGTGAAGCGAATGATCAGCAAACTACTTCTGAGTGCAAAGAAAATTCATCAATTACTGCTTCTTATTCTGTTCTTGCGAAGGACATTATTGAGAACTATAAATATGATTTTTCTGAAACATTCATTGATATTTTGTTTTTTGAAAATATAGACTTAGCAAGAACAAGAACTATATGATTCAGAAAACTACGCTATCTGTAATCCGATTTATTCTTTTTTTTAGTATTTTTTTATGTACTAAAACAAATAGCTATGCCCAAACAATAGTGCCTCAGCAGCTTGGTTATCCAAGAATTTGTGCTGGGCTTATTGTTGATGGCAAGCCTTTTAATGAATATAACGCAACTTTTAGCTACGTTGATTTTCCTGCTGGAACTACTTTTGAAGTAGAGCTTTCAGACGATTTAGGAAGTTTCACAACTCCAACCGCTACTACCAAAATTTCATTTACAGACAATCCGGCATTACAACAACAGACTATAAAATTTGCGGTTCCAACTAATTTGAAGGGATCTGATGTTTATAGCATGCGCATAAAAAGTAGTACTGGTAAAACTAGTTTGAGCTTTAAAAACTCACAAGGTGTAACGTCTTTCCCTATTTACTACAGAACTTACGTCGAGACATTTTTTATTAATAATAAATTGTCGACAGCCACAATTTGTACAGGCGGAAGCTTGAGTTTGGAAATTTATAATCCAACTCCAACTGATGTTCCTTCTTCACCAGCAAACTACCCAAATCTTAAATACAAATGGTTTAAAGATGATGTTGCAATTGCAGGACAAAGCGGTAAAACGTTATTAGTAAACGCCCCTGGTGTTTATTATGCACAAATTGATTACGGAGGATGTAATGACGAGAATTTTAGTTCAAACCGAGTTACCGTTAGTTCATCTGCTTCAGGTACTGCTGTTACTATCGATTCAAGCTTAGGAAATCCATTTTGCTCAAGCGGATCAGGAACTGTTTTGACTGCAACTGCTGGAAATAGTTACGTTTGGAAAAAAAATGGAACTGTAATCACTGGAGCTACAAGCCGTAGTTATTCTACAAACGAATCAGCTGTTTATACGGTAGATGTTGATTTTGGAGGATGTAAATCAACAGGAACAATAGATCTTAAAGGAAATGGCTTTACAGCATCATTAAATGTCCCAGCAACCAACGTTATTTCCCCAGACGAAACATTAAGTGTTACGGTGACTACAAATGCAGTTAACCCAACTTTCCAGTGGTATCTTGGAAACAATGTAATTGCAGGAGCAAATACTAATACCTATTTGGTTGCAGCGCGTGGAAATTATAAAGTAAAAGTAAGTCAGGCAACAGGATGTGTTGTGGAGCAAGAATTGCCTTTTGCAGTAAGCTATGATAGTAATCCAGTAACTTCTGTAGAAAAAATTGCGAATATTATAAGCTTGAGCAGTTATCCGTATGACGTATGGGATATTCCGAGTGAATATAAAAACCCTGAAACTAGTGTTAAAATAATTAGTTCAAACGGAGACATGGTTCTTGATGTTGTCAACTATCAAGGCGACTGGCCCCCGTCTGGATCAATTGATATTAAAAATGTAAATCCAGTATATTACTATGTCATTCAATCAGGGACAGGTGAAAAAAAAGGATCAATAACTCTGATAAAATAAAATGAAGAAAATCCTACTATTCATAACTTTATTTTACGGTTTTTCAAATGTACTCTATTCTCAAGATACACAATCTGAGGATGGAGTTGTTTCGTTTTCGTTGCCTATCAGAAATTCTTTAAAGTTCAATAGATATATAATCAACCCGACTTTCAGCTTTGTGCGCGAATCAAATCCGTATGTAAGCTTTTATAACAAAAGACAATGGGTTTCATTTGATGATGCGCCAAATACGTATTTATTTGGTTATTCTGGTCGTTTCAGAGAGAATGAAGCTTTTGCTTTCGGATTATTTCAACAAAATTATGGTGTTTTTACTGTTTTTGGAGGAGTAGCCAACTTTGCTCATAATATCGTTTTGCAAGAGGACAGCAATTTGACATTTGGTCTTAACGTTGGTGCATACCAAAGTGGTTTAAACAAAGGTAAAATTGTTTCAAATGATCCAAATCTTCCTATTGACAATATTCAGTCAAATACTTTGCTTACAGTAAATCCAGGAATTAACTACGGTACAGCATTTCTTGATTTTGGTTTATCGATCAACAACTTGATTCTGTACAATTTTGGATCTGGAATGGTTAAAGATGATCCAGAAAGAGCAATAGAATTGCATGCTATGTACACAGGTTATTTAGATAGCTACGGATTTTTTGATAGAAGCAAATTTTCGGGAATTATTAAAACAGAAATCAAACAAGATAAAACCGTTTTATCTGGACTTGCTATGATTGCAATTCCGCAAGGAGTTTGGGCACAGGCAGGATACAATACTTTATATGGAGTTTCAGCAGGTTTAGGTGTCAATATTTCACCAAGCATTGCTATCGAATATAATTACGAAAGAGGTTTTGGCAATTTTACAAATTTGGGAGGTTCTCATGAGTTTGCAATTGCATATAAGTTCAAAAGTAAAAACTACTATTATGGCGATGATGATGAAGGTTCGCTTATTGATCCTTCAAAACCAAAACCTGTTATGGCTAAAAAAACTGCATCGACTGCTCCTGTTACAAGGGTAGATGGTGCTGAAAAAGCAAGATTAGCCGCAGAAGCAAAAGCAATCGCTGATGCAGAAGCAAAACAAGCGAGACTTGCAGCTGCTGAAAAAGCAAAAGCAGATGCTGAAGCAGCAACAAAAGCAAAATTAGAAGCAGATAATAAAGCTAAGGCAGATGCTGAAGCATTGAAACTTAAATTGGCTGCCGAAGCAAAAGCAAAAGCTGACGCCGCGGCTGCAACAAGAGCACAAACTGCAACAGCAAATAGAGCAGTTGCCGCAACGCAAAAAACACAAGCTCAATTAGCAGCAGATAAAGCTAGAGCTGATGCAGAAGCTCGCCGAGTACAATTGGCTGCTGATAATAAAGCACGTGTAGACGCTGCCGCTGCCGCAAGAGCACAAGCTGCCGCTAACAAGCCAGCAGCAATTGCAGCAAAAACACCTGCACAATTAGCTGCTGATAAGGCAAAAGCTGATGCAGAAGCAATGAAATTAAAATTAGCGGCAGATGCAAAAGCAAAAGCTGATGCAGAGGCGGCAAAAGCTAAAACAACTGATGCACCACAAAAAACACCTGCACAATTGGCGGCAGATAAAGCTAAGGCTGATGCAGAAGCATTAAAAATTAAGTTAGCCGCTGATGCAAAAGCAAAAGCGGACGCAGCAGAAGCGAAGAGAAAAGCCGATGCAAAAGCGAAGGCAGAAGCAGCAGACTTACAATCGATCTTAGCAGCAGATGCAAAAGCAAAAGCTGATTCAGATGCATATCAAGCAAGGTTAGCCGCTGAAGCGAAGGCAAAAGCAGCAGCAGAAGCTAAAACAAAAGCAGCGATCGATGCGGCAAATAGAGCAAAAGCTGCGGCGGATCTTAAAGCGAAACAAGCTGCAGAAGCGGCACAAAAAGAAAAATTAGCCGCGGAAGCAAAAGCAAAAGCCGATGCTGAAGCAAGACAAGCATTAATTGCTGCAGAAGCAAAAGCGAAAGCAGATGCTGAAGCATTAAAAATAAAACAAGCTGCTGACAAAGCAAAAGCTGAAGAAGAAGCAAAACAAGCAAAATTAGCAGCCGACGCAAAAGCAAAAGCCGATGCAGAAGCTTTACAAGCAAAATTAGCTGCTGACGCGAAGGCTAAGGCTGACGCAGAAGCTCTTCAAGCAAAATTAGCTGCTGAAGCAAAAGCTAAGGCAGATATGGAAGCTTTACAAGCAAAATTGATTGCTGATGCAAGGGTTAAAGCCGATGCCGAAGCAACTGCTAAAGCGAAAGCCGATGCCGAAGCAAAACAATTAAAAGAAGCAGAAGAAGCACGTCAAGCAAAATTAGCGGCTGAAACAAAAGCAAAAGCTGATGCTGAAGCTCTTAAAGCGAAACAAGCTGCCGAAGCAAAAGCAAAAGCAGATGAAGAAGCTCGTCAAGCACAGTTAGCTGCAGAAGCGAAAGCAAAAGCAGATGCTGAAGCACTTCAAGCGAAACTTGTTGCTGATGCTAAAGCTAAAGCTGATGCAGAAGCTCTTAAAGCAAAACAAGCAGCTGAAGAAAAAGCTAGAGTGGAGGAAGAAGCTCGTCAAGCAAAATTAGCCGCAGAAGCAAAAGCAAAAGCTGATGCAGAAGCACTTCAAGCAAAACTTGCAGCTGATGCTAAAGCTAAAGCTGATATGGAGGCGTTACAAGCTAAATTACTTGCAGATGCTAAAGTTAAAGCCGATGCCGAAGCAACTGCAAAAGCAAAAGCGGATGCCGAAGCAAAACAATTGAAAGAAGCAGAAGAGGCCCGTCAAGCGAAACTTGCTGCTGAAGCAAAAGCGAAAGCTGACGCAGAGGCTTTACAAGCAAAACAAGCAGCTGAAGCTAAAGCAAAAGCTGATGAAGAAGCACGTCAAGCGAAATTAGCAGCAGACGCAAAAGCTAAGGCAGATGCAGAGGCACTTCAAGCGAAACTTGCTGCTGAAGCAAAAGCGAAAGCCGACGCAGAGGCATTACAAGCAAAACAAGCGGCTGAGGCAAAAGCAAAAGCTGATGAAGAAGCACGTCAAGCAAAATTAGCAGCTGATGCGAAAGCTAAGGCAGATGCAGAAGCTTTAAAATTAAGACTTGCTGCAGAAGCGAAAGCAAAAGCCGATGCAGAAGCGTTACAAGCGAAACAAGCAGCTGAGGAGAAAGCCAGAATTGAAGAAGAAGCTCATCAAGCGAAATTAGCGGCAGATGCAAAAGCAAAAGCCGACGCAGAGGCATTAAAATTGAAACTAGCAGCTGACGCAAAAGCTAAAGCCGATGCAGAAGCACTCCAAGTAAAATTAGCAGCAGACGCAAAAGCAAAAGCAGACGCAGAAGCATTACAAGCGAAACAAGCAGCTGAGGAGAAAGCTAGAATCGAAGAAGAAGCACGCCAAGCAAAATTAGCGGCAGATGCAAAAGCAAAAGCGGATGCAGAGGCAGCAGCATTAGCAGCGGCAGCTCAGAAAGATGAAGCAGCAAAAGCAATAGATAATTTAACAGAATCATTAGAAGCTTCAAGCAAAAATCAAAGTGATTTATTGGCTCAGTTTAATGCAACAGTTGCCAACAAACAAAAAGATTTGAATGACTTGAGAGAGGAAAATGATTTAAGTGAAAAAGGAATTTATAGAGAACCAAAACCATTCAAAAGTGTAGCGGCAGAAAATAGTCAGTTAGAAGCTTTGAAAGCAAATATTGCCGAAGCAAACAGACTTCAAAAAGACGAGATTGCTAAGTTGACGAATTTGTATAACGAAAGACTTAAAAAGGTTCCGAATAAAAATGATGCTTTAAACAAAGCTTATCTAGAAAAGATAAATCAGTTGAAAGCAGCTCAGTTAAAAATGGAAACTGACAGTGCAGCATTATTAGCCAATTTAGAGCGTATCAAAGCTGAAACTGAAATCGAGAAAAAACGTAGAATTAAGCGTGCAGCTTATGAAAATGATCAAGGAAGATATAACCAAGATCTAGCAGCTCTTAAACGTATCAAGGAAACTACTAAAATTAGCAGTACGCCTTTAACAGCAAGTGATTTTGATTTTGGTGAAGACCAGTCAAATATGCAGATCATCAAGAACATCAAAAATTCTGAAAGTGGATATTACATGATTGTTGCCGTTCATAGCAGTGTTGAGAAGAGAGATGAGTTCCTTACAAAAGCAGTAGCAGCAGGACGCTCAGACATTAATTTCTTCTATAATATAGCTACAAGCAAATATTATATCTATTACGAGAAATATGAAGGTTTACAAGAAGCGACTAAAGCATTAGAAGCAAAAGGAAATAAGCCTTACAACGGCAAAATGGCCATCGTAAAAGTGGAGAATTAATAAAGAGATAAATAAGTTAAGCACCTTATTTTTTTTAAGGTGCTCGTTAAAAATAAATAATTTAAAGCGGCAAAAAATAATCGCTAATGCCCCTTAGAGATTAAAAAGCCACAAAATTAAATACCATGAAAAAACCTACTATTCTAAAAATTGCAATTTTGCTTCTGTTGTTTTTACAAGCAGATATAGTATTTTCTCAAAATGCGGCGCAAAGTAAAGACTTTGTTAGAGTGTATAATAAACAACTTAGAGGAGATATTCTTACTATTGGGAATAATATTCTTAATAGAGGTACTAAGAAATCTGACGGTACTTATAGCGTAAGTCCAAATACTGCATACACTGGTACTGATTACAATGGTAATTTTGATATGTACTATATCAATGTTGATCCTGTTTCTAATAACACTGATCCGATCTTCAGTTCAAGTAGTGCGACCTTAACTGTTCCAAATTCAAATGCTCCTGGAGATCCATGTTACAAAGTAGCCTATGCAGCATTATATTGGTCAGGTATTTTAAAGACAAAAAATATGACGGCTGCCGAGGTTGCCAAAAGAAAAGATATCAACAAGGTAAAGTTCAAAATCCCTGGTGGTGCTTATCAGGATATTGTTGGAACCTTAATACATGATATTCCAGATCCTACAAATGGAATAAATCCTGATAAAACGCAAGCTTATGCTTGTTTTGCAGAAGTTACAAATTTATTAAATGCTACAAGCCCTAATGGTAAATATACTGTTGCTAACGTAATCGCGACAGAGGGTGTAGAACAAACAAATGGTGAAACAGGTCTTTCTGCAGGATGGTCTCTTTTTATTGTATATGAAGATGCTAATTTGGTAACAAAATCAATCTCTACATTTAATGGTTTTAAAGCACTTGCAAGTAATCAGGCTCCACTTACTACAACGGTTACAGGTTTTACAACACCTCCTAAAGGTACTGTTAATGCACGATTTGCTTTTGCAGCTCTTGAAGGCGATAGAGGTTACAGAGGAGATTATCTTTCTATAAACGGAAAAAAAATAACGCCTACTATCAGACCGTTGGTTAACGGAAGTGATAATTTCTTTAACAGTACGATAAACAGTTTAAATACAGCTTTTACGGCCAGAGAGCCAAACAGTAGCAATACACTTGGATTCGATGCTGGGGTTATTGATCTTGATCCTAGTTGGAACGTTATTACAAATAATCAAAGTTCTGCCAATATAACACTGGGAACTAACCAAGATGTTTATATTTATTATTTTACTGCGTTTTCAGTAGATGTTATTGCGCCAAAGATTGTACTGACTAAAGCGGTGCATGATGCTGACGAAAATGATATGGCCAATCAAAATGTTACTCTAAGCCAGGAATTACGATATACTTTACAATTTAAAAATGAAGGAAATGATAGTGCAACCGAATTTACAATTACGGATCAGTTGCCTGTTAATACCAATTTTAATTTTCCTTCAGATATTTTAGTATTGCCTACAGGAATGACAAAGCCTACTACAGCGGCAGGTAATCAATATGTTACTTATAATCCGACAACTAGGGTTTTAACATTTAATGTGCCTAAAGAATTAGTAGAAAAGGGCGATACATCTTGGGAGAAGATTCGTTTTAAAGTTAAAGTGGTAGACGATTGTGCTTCATTGACAGATGCTTGTAATAACGTAATTAAAAACACTGCTTACTCAAGTTATCGCGGTAATCCAGCTGCAGGTGGTGGTGGTAATGAAACTTTGTTTGAAGATATGAGTTATGCTTCAATTACAGGTTGTAATATTTCACCACAATCTACCAATTTTTTGGTTGGATTGGATGCATGTAAAAATAGAAATGCAGAAATTTGTTTGTCTGAAATGGAACTTTCTGCAGCCGGAGGCTACACTACTTATAAATGGTCAACAAGCTCAAATTATAATCCAGTTTTAGGAACAAATCAAAAACTTAAAATCACAAAAGCAGACACGTATTATGTATATAGTACGAAGCCAGGTTGTCCTGATTTTGAGCAAATTATTACTGTAACAGATGGAGGTGGAGTAAAAATCAATCCAATTATTAAGTATGCAGATAATAAAGATTCAAATGGTAATATCGCCCCTTGTGATATTGATGGAAAACCATTGCCAAAAATATTCCTTTGCGGTGCCAATGATTCTAGACTTTTTAATTTAGAACTTCCATTAGCAAATGATATAGTCTGGGAAAAAACAAGCTGTGTACGTCCTCCAGTTTCAGAGTTATCTGAGCTATGTGCTGATGAGAGAGCAAGTTGTACTTGGGTTTCAGCAGGAGCAAATGGTTCTCTATTTACAGCTAGTGAGGCTGGTTATTATAGAGTAACGATTAGTTCAGGAGGCTGTGTGAACCGCTACTATTTTAATGTTTATAAAAGTGATGTTGCAATCGAAGAAAAACATAAAAACATTTTATGTACCACTCCAGGAAGCATTACTGTAGATAAACTTACAGGATATGAATTTAGTCTGACACATGTTTTGCTTGCACCAGCTACCTCTACAACTACTGCTTGGGGAGACGATAACGTTTTTAGCATTACAGAAGCAGGTAACTATGTTGTGAATTACAGACTTAAAAATGTAAATCCAACCTGTATTTATAAAACGCCACAAATCATAATCACTAATGATGCTTTTGAGGCAGAAATTGAAAATCCAGATGAAAACCCACTTTGTTATGGTGACAAGGGAAGAATTCAAGTTAGTGCTACCGCTGGATTTACAGGATATTATTTTACACGTTATGAAAATGGTGTTAAAGTTGAGGAAGTAGGACCATTTACAGATCGTAAATATGCTTTTGAAAATTTAACTCCAGGAAAATCATATGTAATTGAAGTTTTCACTAGAAAAGCAGATAACAGTATTGATTGTTTTTATTCTCTAACGAGAGACATACCTAATCCTGCTTCACAAATAACTGTTACATCTTCCGTAATAAAGTCTCTTACTACTTGTGAAGAAGGATTATATAGAATTACAGCATCTGGTGGTGGTAGTGGAACTTATTCATTTTTTGTTGACGGTTCAACAACAGCGCAGCCTACAGGAGTAAATGATAATACAGACCCTAATTCAATAATTCTTTCAACGCCTACAGCAAAAGAGTACACGATATTAGTACGTGATTCTAAAACGTGTGAGACTACATACAAATTTACAGTTCCAGCTAATCCTAAACCAGATTATACGGTTGCTGCTACTAAAATTGTTTGTGCTGATGATAAAGCACAGATTAATGTCAACGTGAGTGATGCTCATGGATATACAGTAGAATATAGTTTTGACAATGGTGCTACATTCGGTTCAATTCCTACACTTTTAAACGCAAGCGCTGGAACTTATCAAGTAGTTGTTCGATATAAGTTGTCAGATAGTACTGTGTGGTGTTCTGATCCTGCCCAACCCATTACAATTTTACCATCAACAAACACCTTAAAAGCTTTTGGTGGTGTTGCTGAAATAGCAGGATGTACACTTTCTGGAACAGGTGGAAAATTAAGAATTACTAATGTAACAGGCGGTAAAGCGCCTTATAAATATAATTTTCATGGTGGCGATCCTACACAATGGCAAGATGAAGCATGGGAAGATGTTACACCTGGTACTTATATACTTATAGTTAGAGATGATGAAGGTTGTAAATATCAATTACCTTATGATGTAATTTTAGATCCAAAACCAGCAGATCCTTCAATTGATCCGCTTGATGTAGTTTATAACTGTAATGGTACAGGAAAAACTACAGTAACAGTTAACAATCCTTCAAACGGAAATTATTCTTATGAATATTATTTAGATGGAGTTGCAAATACACCAATAACTAATAATGTTTTTGATAATGTATTATCGGGCAGTCATAAAGTTACGATTAAATATAAATTAGAAGACGTTAGTACCTATAGTGTTTTATTAAAAGAAGATTTTGGAAATGGTCCTCCAACAACAAGTCCTGGTATTGCAGCGGCTTATTGTTTTAATGATCAACATCCAACTATTCATACTTGTCCTAACCCAACAAGATCTGTTGAAGATAATCAATATTCTGTTGCAAGTTTCTTCTGGAGAGCTGATACTGCATGGTATCCATTTAAAGACCATACATCAAATGGTACAGTTGCCGATGGAAGATATTTATTAGTAAATATTGGTGGCGCTGCGGGTCTTGATGGTGTACTTTATAGTAAACCAATTGCGGACGTTATTCCAAACCAGCCGGTAAAAGTAGATTTGGCTGTTGCCAATTTATTAAATCTTGGTCAACCTGGTGGTGCTCCAATTGTTAAATTTCAATTGGTGAATCCTGCTGGTGTAGTTGTTGCTGAAGCTAACACCGGAAAAATAGCTGAGGATCCATATGATCCAAACAGAACAAAATGGATTGAAATTCCAACAATCTCTTTGAATCCAGGACCAAATACAAACCTGACATTTGTTGTTCGCTCAGGAAGTACAGTGTATGGAGGAAATGATTTGTTAATTGATGATATTTCAGTTTATCAATTGCCAAAAACATGTTTACAAGAGAAAGAAATTAGTTTTGATGTTGGCACAGATAAAGCATTTACAGTTTTAGAACCAGTAATCAAAGATGTTGACTGTAACGGTGGAGATACAGGTTCTATAACCATTACAGCTCAAAATTTTAACGGAAGTTTCTACTATTCTATCAATGGAGGAAATTTAGAAAGTTCAACGACATCTCCAGTTATTATTGATAAATTGATTGCAGGAAATTATTCTGTGGTTGTTCAAAGTGACGTAGCAGGAACTTGTTTTAAATCATTTAATAAAACAGTTGGTACTCCTACAGCAGTAACTGTTAAGGCAACTGTAACCACACAACCAACATGTACTTCTTTAGCTACAATTACTGCTGAAGCAGAGGGCGGAACAGGACCTTATACTTATTCATTATTAGGACCAGGAAATGCAATAATTGTAGATTTTCCACATGGACCGGTATTTACTGGTGTTAGAACGGGAACTTACACTGTTATTGCTAAAGATTTAAAAGGATGTCCATCAGGAGTTTCTACAGCAGTAGTTGTTAATGATGCAACACCTCCTACGGCAAGTTTGGGTGCGTCAGATTTATGTTTTGATGCTAATAAAGCAACTATTGTTATTACGGCATCTGGTACTGGAACTTTGACATATAGTTTAGATGGCCAGGCTGCAGTAACAAATAATACTTTTACGAATGTAGGGGTAGGAAATCATACTGTAGTGGTTACAGATAGTAATAATTGTACTGCTACTGTAAAAGATATTATTGTTGCAGCCGAATTAAAAGGTAAGCCAGAAGTAACAAAAACATTAGATTGTAATACAACAGGTGCGACTATTAAAGTTGATATCGAAGGCGGTACCGCTCCATTTACATATAAATACAAACTGGGAGCATCAGGAACATATAGCGGAAGTATTGCTGTTACAGGAACTACATTTAATTATGCAGCACCGGCATCAGGTACCTACTATTTTGAAATTTCAGATGCTAATAGCCCGACTTCTTGTAAAGTAGAAGTTTCCGCTACTATTGATGCGATTAGCAATCCTACTGCTAATGCAACACCGGTTCAAGTATCATGTAATGGTGGTTCAAATGGAGAGGTAACTCTTTCAGGTTCAGGTGGTTCAGGTGGTTATTCTTATAGTTTCAATAATAGTGGTTTTACAAGTACAGTTAAATATACAGGTTTAAAAGCAGGAATTGCTTATCCGTTCCAGGTGATGGACAACAAGGGATGTAAATCTACACCAGGCTCAATTACTTTAACAGAGCCAACAGTAGTTCAAGGAACTATTAAAGCAACTGAAATTACATGTGGTCCTACTGGAACAGTTTCAGCGGTAGTTACAGTAACTGCAGCAGGAGGATCTGGTGATTACCAATATAGTTTTAACGGAACTTCAAACTTTACAACTACTAATACTTATACGTACCCAACATTAGTTGCTGGTACAGTTACGGCTTATATTAGAGACAAAAATAATTGCCAAATTGGACCATTATCAATTAATATTGAAGGGTTAGAGCAAATTACAGACATTACTATTACAGATAATGGTTACGATTGTTCTACAACTCCTCCTGGTGGCCATGTTAATATTGCCGCGGTTAAAGGTGGTGTTGCAGCGCCTATTCGTTTCCAAATTATTTCTGGTCCAGCGGGATATAATACAGCAATAAATTCTGATGGAGAATTTAAGGGATTAACTCCTGGTGCTTATATTTTCCAGGCTACTGATATTAAAACAGGTTGTTCATTTACTAAATCGTATACAGTTAAAGGGGTACCAGACATAGTAGCTGGTGGTTCGGTTGTTTCTACTATTAAATGTTTTGGAGGTACAGGAACAATTCGATTTACAGTTACTGGCGTAAAAAGTAAATTCGATTATATTATCAAAAATGGTTCAGGTACTACTATTCAAAGTGCTAATAATATAGATGGAGCTTCTAACACTACTATTTCAGTTAGTTCAGCTTTACCTGTTGGTTCTTATACTATTACAGCTACAGACAGAACAACAAAATGTCAGGCTACTTACACAGTAACTCTAACACAGCCAAATAGTGCAATTGATGTGACTGCAACAGCAGCTAACATCACTTGTAGCAAATTTACATCTGTAATTACAGCAGTAGGAGCAGGCGGAACGCCGAACTACACTTATGCCGTGGTTGAGAGAAATGCAACAGCACCAACAGTGATTGCTGGAGGCGCTTCATTGACGGTAGATACTGCCAATGGTACAAAAATGTTCTGGGATGTTTATGTAAAAGATGCAAACGGCTGTACAGATTTTATTACAGTTGAAATCAAAGCAGATGCGGTACCAACAGTTACAGCTACTTTAGACAATCAATGTACAGGTTCAGGAAGCACATTCAGAATCACAGCGACAGCACATGGAACGAACTTGAAGACTCCTTTGACTTATGGAATCAATGGACAAACAGGAGCATTTGGACCAGACAACTTCTTTGATGTTAGTGCTAGAGCAACACCATATACAGTTTGGGTTAAGGATGCAAACGGATGTACGGCTTCGGCAATACCAATTATGGTTTATCCACAATTAACTGCAACAACTGTTGTTAAAGAATTAGATTGTTCGCTAACTAGTCCAGACGCAACAATTACAGTTACGCCAAACGGAGGAAGAAGTGCATATACCTATGCAGTTTCAACAAACGGAGGAACTTCTTATACTGGAATGGCGACAAATGTTTACACAACTTCAACAGCTGGAACTTTCTTAATTAGAGTTACTGATGCGAACGGTTGTACGTTTGTAACGACTACTACAATACTTCCTAAAACAAATCCAAGTTTAGCTATTGGATCCCAAAAGAATGTTTCTTGTAATGGAGCAGCAAATGGCTCAGTTCAATTAGTTGGATCTGGTGGTTCATTAACAGGAGGTCAAAATTATCAATATAGTGATAATGGAACTACTTATGTATCAACTTCATTATTCACAGGTTTAAGCGGAGGAGCTCATACATTCTATGTAAAAGACAGCAAAGGTTGTGTAGGAAGCATTATTGTAACTATACAAGAGCCAGATCCTTTGGTTATTTCAGATACTACTACGCCATTCACTTGTAGTACAACAAATACAAAAGTAGCAGGATCTGTAGAGATCAATATTCCGACTGGTGGAACAGCGCCTTACGAGTACAGTTTCAACGGAGGCGGTTATGGAGCAACTAGATTATTGACTGTAAACGACAACGGGACTTCAGATCAGACTATTACGTATTCTGTTAAGGATGCAAATGGATGTATCGAAAACGGTTCAACAATCTTAAGAAGATTGAACCCACCGTCTAACATTACATTCTCAAACAATGCTATTACTTGTACTGCAACATCTACAAATGTTACAGTTTCAGTAAGCAATGGCGTTGGAACGTTACAATATGAAACTATTGTACCTTCTGTTTTAATCAGAGGAAAACAAACAAGCAATGTATTTAACGGATTAACTCCAGGAACTTATACTTTCAGAGTGACCGATGCAAACGGATGTTTTGACACAAAAACATATAAAATTGATGATGTAACGCCAATTGTTGTTACTGGAAATAAAGGCAATGATGCAAAATGTAAAGGAACTTCAACAGGAAACGGTACTTATACAATTTCTAGCGTTTCAGCAGTAGGAAACTATTCATTTACTTTAACAGCGGGTTCATTAGGAACAGGAACGTTAACAAAATCAGCAACTAATGCAAATGTGCTTGTTCTAGCAAATGTTGCAGCTGGAACTTATACAGTAAGGGTTACAGATCTTACTACAGGATGCTACAAAGATGAAACAATTGTAATTGGCGAGCCAGCACTAGCTGTAGATGTTACAGCAACTGCAGCGAACATCACTTGTAAAGTCTTCACTTCAGTAATTACAGCAGTTGGAGCAGGCGGAACGCCGAACTACACTTATGCTGTGGTTGAAAGAAATGCTACAGCACCTACTGTGATCAACGGAGGAGCTTCATTGACAGTAGATACTGCTAATGGTACAAAAATGTTTTGGGATGTTTATGTGAAAGATGTAAACGGATGTACTGATTTTGTTACAGTAGAGATTAAAGCAGATCAAGTTCCAACAGTTACAGCAGTTTTAGACAACCAATGTACAGGAACAGGAAGCAACTTTACGATTACAGCTACTGGTTTAGGCGGAAAAGGAACATTACTTTATGGAATAAATGGTGAAAACGGATCATTCTCAACAAACAATGTTTTCAATGTATCTGCAGGAAATTATACAGTTTGGGTAAAAGATGCTAATAATTGTACTGCTTCTGCAACTCCAATTACGGTTTATCCACAATTGACAGCAGTTCCAAAAGTAACTAAAGGTTTAGACTGTTCGCCAACACCAAATGCGTCAATTACAGTTGATATTTCAGGTGGAA
The DNA here is from genome assembly GCF_000425445.1 of Flavobacterium denitrificans DSM 15936. Lineage (GTDB taxonomy): Bacteria > Bacteroidota > Bacteroidia > Flavobacteriales > Flavobacteriaceae > Flavobacterium > Flavobacterium denitrificans. Next base: position 611,395 of record NZ_AUDL01000004.1, read on the forward strand.
GATCAAGTTACACTTATAGAGTAGATCCAGGTACTGGAACATACGGAGGAGTTCAAACGGTAACAGGAACGCAGTTTGTTTACGCAAATGCAGCAACAGCGGGAACATATAAATTTGAAATTACAGATTCGAACAGCCCTGCTTGTAAAGTAGAAGTTTCTATACCAGTAAATGCTATTACAAATCCAACTGTTACAGTGGCAACGCAGGTTAACATAACTTGTTTAGGAGCAAATAATGGTTCTGTGAAATTAAAAGGAAATGGTGGTTCAGGAAGCAACTATACATTTAGCGCTTCTGCAACAGGTCCTTTTTCAACTGCAGATACTTTTACAGGTTTAACACCAGGATTACATACGTTCTATGCAAGAGATGGCAGAAATTGTCCAGCTCAAATTGATGTTACGATTTTAGAGCCAGGAGTTTTAACTACAACTGCTTCTGCAGCTCCTTTCTCATGTAATCCAACAACAAATGCTAAACAGTCAACTACGGTAACAATTAATGCTCCTCTTCCAGGAAGTGGAACTGCACCATATGAATACAGCTTTAACGGTACATCTTATGGACCAGTAAAAACATTGACAGTTAACGATAATGGAACAGATCAAACGGTTACATTCTATGTTCGTGATAAAAACTTATGTGTTTTCAGTAATACAATTACGATTAATAAATTAAATCCGCCAGTTATTGCAAGCGCTATTGCAAGTGCGGTTACTTGTACATCTCCTAAAAGTACTGTTACAGTTACGACAACAGCGGGAACAGGTGTTGGAAATTTAGTTTATTCAATTACTGCTCCAGCAGCTTATGTGACTACTAATACTGATGGTATATTTGCTAATCTGGATCCAAATATTACTTACAGCTTTAAAGTTGTAGATGAAAATGGATGTTTTGATACTGAAACAGTAAGAGTTAATCCAGTAACGCCAATCGTTGTTACGCCTAGTAAATTAAGTGACGTAAAATGTAATGGTGGTAAAACAGGAATTGCGAAATATACGATTTCAGGATTTAGCGCAACAACGAATTATACGGTTGCGGTATCTACTGTTCCAGCTGCATTGACTTATACATTAAGCCAATCAGGAGACGTAATTACTTTAACTGATTTAGGTAAAGGAGCATATACCGTTTCGGTTATCGATCTAACAACAGGTTGTACAGCAAATAACACTGTAACAATTGATGAGCCTTTAAATCCGTTAACAGCAACTTTCCTTAATGTAAATGCAAATTGTGCAGTAGGAACATCAAAAGTTACTGTTCAGGCTTTAGGTGGTACGCTTCCTTACAAATATTCATTTGTTCACGATGGTGCAGGAATAGGAGCTTTAACAAATACAGCCAGCGAAAACCTAGACCCTGCTGTTGCAGATTGGGATGTATATGTTGTAGATGCCAATGGTTGTCAAGTGAAGCTTGATGTATCAATTAAAAAGGATGACGTTCCAACAGTTACAGCAACTGCTGTTGGTCAATGTTTAGGAAATGGTACTTACACTATTACTGCTTCTGGTACAGGAACAGGGACCTTACAATATAGTCTTGATAATAAAACATATCAGGCAGCTAACACATTTACAGTTACTGCAGCTGGTAGTTATAATGTTTGGGTAAAAGATGCAAATGGTTGTACAGCTCAAACTACAGCACCAGTTATTGTTCGTGATCAATTAACAATTTCAGCTAAACTAGATAAAAATATTACTTGTGGTGCAACAGGTTATGTGGCATCTCAAATCACCTTAACAGTTGGTGGTGGAAGTGGTTCTTTCGCTTACGCTTATACAAGTGTACCTGCGGGTGCAACGGGAAGTTTCTCTGGAAACGTATTCACGACAAGTGACGCCGCAGATTTTATATTTACAGTAACAGATACAAGTACTTTGCCAATAGCAAGCAGATGTACTGCTACGACGATTGTACCAGTAAGAATTACAATCCCTGTTGATCCTCATTTTACAATGGTTGAAGGACCAAAAATTAGCTGTAACGGTGATCAATCAGGATCATTGGTTATCACTATTGATAAAACAAAAGGTCTTGCACCATTTGTTATCAATGTGTTTAATAATGATATACCGAAAGATTTTGGTACTCAAACTTCTGGTTTGCCAGCAGGTAATTATACTGTAAAAATTACAGATGCTAAAGGTTGTTCTTATAAAGAAGATATTGAAATTAAACAGCCGGACAAGCTAGTTGTTGTTTCAACTAAAAACGATATGCATTGTGATAGCTCAACAGGAGGAGTTTCAAAAGGAGAGATTATTATACAATCTGTTTCTGGAGGTACTGGACCTTACGACTATTATGTTACAGGTGTTAATGGATATGTTGGAGAAGCGCATGGTATTCCTGGTACTTCAGTAGTATTTGAGGTAGTAGATTTTGGTTTTTATCAAATTAGAGTTGTTGATCAAAATGGATGTTCTGAATTTATAAGAGAGGTATTGATTGCCGCACCTCTTGACAAAGTGGGTATTACTGTTAATACAGCAGCTACTTGTGGTCCTACTAATGGATCTGCCACAATTAAAATTGAGAGTACTTATGCTGGTGGAGGACCATTCTACTTCAATATTTATAGAGGTGCTGCTACACCTCCATTTGTTTCAGCGGGAACAGGTGGATGGATGGCTGAAACATCTCCAAGAGAATGTATTTATCCAGGATTAACACCAGGTGTGTCATATACATTTGTTGTATACTCTGTTAGTACAGGATGTTATTATTTCCAAGCTGCGCCACCAATCCCAACACAATCTTTAGTAGAAGTAGTTGGTGACACCGCAAGTAACATTACTTGTATAGGTGCGGGTAATGGAACTCTTAAATTTGCTATTAAAAATGGTTATCCTACTACACCTGCTCCGGGAGCTTCTGTTGATGTAAGATATTCAATTCGTCAAGCATTCACTAATATCGAGATAATTGCGCCAACTAGCATTCCTAACATAGCCGCTGGTGCAACGACAAGTGATATTACAGTAGGACCTTTAACTGCAGGAACATACTATTTATTAGTTGAAGAAACTGCAGGACCTTTTGCAGGTTGTTCAGTAGTTTCTAAAAACTTTACTATTGAAGAATCGGCTATTAAACTAGACCTTACTGCTTCTGCTACATCAATTGCAGACTGTAATAATCCGGGAACAATTTCCGCTCAAGCAAAAGACGGGACAGGACCTTATAAATATATGATATTAGATGGAGGTTCAACTGCTCCTGATGCAACAGATGTAGCGTGGGATACTGTTAATACATTCAATAAAGCTGGAAGTGTAGCTGGAATTGTCTATGATGTTTACGCTAAAGATGCATTTAATTGTATTGTTACAGTACCAGTTACTGTTTATAAATATGAAATTCCAACAATTAATCCTATTGATCCAATTTGTTATGATGGTACTCCATTCAAAATAACAATTGATGGTACTGTTGATCCTGCAATTGTAGGAGATGCAACATATAGTATTAATGGAAGTGTATATCAGGATTCGCCAGAATTTACATTTAACGCGGCAGGAATTTACCATTTATTTATTAAAGACGGCAAAGGATGTACAGCAACCATAGATTATGAAGTTAAACCAATATTAAAACTAGAGGTTGATTTAACAAAAGATCTTGATTGTTCTGCAACCGATATTAATTCTTCAAAAGCATTAATTACACTAACAGCTTCTGGTGGATTTGGTCCAGGTTATTCTTATCAGTATTCTACTAATGGAGGAACGAGTTGGACAACAATGACTCCAACACTTCAAGCAGATGGTGTTACTTTATTACCAGATAATGTACTTCAGACTAACGCTACTGGAAATTATATTTTTAAAGCTATAGATAGTGGAAATACGACTACTTGTGAAGTGACTACGCCATTTACGTTAGATCCTATTCCAACTGTAGTATTTACAGTAGCAGAAACAAATATTACGTGTCCGGGTGGTTCAGACGGTACAATTACCGTTGATGTAACTTCTGGAGTGGGTCCTTATGAATATCAATTAGAAAAAGCGGGAGCTCCTATTGTAGCTTACCAAGCATCTAACGTATTTAAAGGATTAGCAGATGGAAGTGATTATGTGGTTAGAGTAAGAGATGCAAAACTATGTTTTGCTACAGAGAACGCAACAATAACAATTCCTGATCCATTAGTGGCATCAGCTGTGTTGACAAATGGATTGACTTGTGGACCTGATAATGAAACTGTAAACGCAGAGGTTACGGTTACTGTAACTTCTGGAGGAACTACACCATACCAATATAGTTTTGATGGAGGAACAAACTTTAGTAGTGATAATAAATACATTACTAGTGTTGCGGCTCCTGTAACAGCAATTGTTAGAGACGGTAATGGTTGTGATACTACCTTGCCAGTTGTGCCAATTCCAGCATTAAATCCTCCAACAGCGATGAATATCACTGGAACACCGATTTATTGCTTACCGTTAGCAAATCAAAAAAGCACAGTTACAATTAATTCTGTAACAGGTGGTGTTTTTGACGCAGGTCATCCACTACAATACGAGATTTTATCTCCTATTGCTGTTGTAAAACAAACTTCTGCAACATTTGCAAATTTAGATCCAAGTGCAGAGCCATATGTATTCCAAGTAACGGATGCAAATGGTTGTACTTTCAGAGATTCATTTAAAGTTGATCCTGTAGTAAATATTACGGTTTCAAGTGATTTAATCACAAATGTTTCTTGTATTGGTGGTAATGATGGTGCTGTGAAATTTACAGTAGCAAATAATGGTACACATACATATACTGCAGCCTTTACGACGGGTTCAGGTACGCTTACGAAAGTAGGGAATGTTGTTACTGCGACAGATTTAGTGGCAGGTAATTATGTGCTACAAGTTATAGATGATGTAACGCAATGTACAAGTTCAGCAACTATGGTTGTTTCAGAGCCTACTGCATTAACATTAGCGCCAGACTTAAATCTTCATGCAAATTGTAATTCAGACGCAACCGTAAGTGTTATCGCTTCTGGTGGAACAGCTCCTTACCAATACTCATTTGTAGTTGCTGGTACTGGATCAGGAGGGACTTATACTAGTGATAGTGAAGTAACTTTGAATCCGTTAACTTCAACGACGTGGGAAGTTTGGGTTAAAGATGCTCGTAATTGTGTAATTGCGGCACCACTTGATATTACAATTGTTAAAGATGCACCACCAACTATGGGAACGCCGACACCAATATGTTTTGTAGGCACTGCAGTTACAATTGATTTAGCTGCTTTAGCTACCGTTAATATAGGTACGGGAGTTTATAGAGTAAATGGTTCTGATATTACAGGAACTACTTACGATATTACGGCTCCGGGCATTTATACTTTCAGCGTTGTTGACGGTAATAGTTGCGAATCTAATATTGTAAGTTTCGAAGTTAAACCTCAAGTTACCTTGTTGGCAGAGCTTCTACAGGATCTTACATGTACTTTGGCGGCTGATATCAAATTGACGCCTGAAGGTGGTACAGGAGTATATTCTACTTACGAAGTTGAAATAGACAATAGCGGTACTTATGTTGCACTTCCTGCTACTTATGCAGCTGGAACATATAAGTTTAGAGTTGTGGATTCACAAGGATGTGAAGGATTCTCTAATACAATAATTGTAACGCCGGCAGTATCGCCTGTAGCATCAGCTACACCAATTGATGTAACGTGTATTGGAGGAAACAACGGAAGAATTGAAGTTACTGCAACTTCAGGAATCATTCCTTTACAATATCAATTAGAGAAAGGTGGAGTAATCGTGAAAGCGTTCGGAACTTCAAATATATTCACAGATTTAGTAGCTGGAAACGATTATGAAGTTACAGTTAAAGATGCTAAAAATTGTGAATTAATAATACCAGTAACAGTAGATCAACCAGATGCTTTAGTTGCATCAGCAACTTTGACACAAGGATTGACTTGTGGTACTGGAAATAATGCAAATGCTGCAGAAGTAACGGTTACAGTTACTTCTGGAGGAACTCCGTCATATCAATATAGTTTTGACGGTGGATTAAACTACTCTGATGACAATACATTTAGTACTACTTCATCAGGATTGGTAAATGTAAGCGTGAAAGATGCAAACGGATGTATTACAACTTTAACACCTGTAAACGTTCCGGCTCTTACGCCACCAACAGCGATGACAGCTTTAGGAACATTAGTGTTCTGTGAACCTGCGGCTAGAAGAGAAAGTACAGTTACGTTGACTGTCACAGGAGGAGAAGCGCCATTGACGTATGCTATCATATCGCCAACAGGTTCAGGTAATACAACTGGTGCATCAAGCGGAATCTTTACTGGATTATTGCCAAACGCACTTCCGTATGTATTTGAAGTGACAGACAACAAAGGATGTACCTTCCAAGCAGAATATACAGTTAAGCCTGCTGAAGTAATTACTGTTGCAAGTGCATTGGTTAAAAATGTTACTTGTAACGGAGGTAATGATGGAGCAGTTAAGTTTACAGTAGGAAACTTTACAGGAACATACAGTTATTCAATTAACGGAGGAACTGCAATGACTGCACAAACTAATCCAGTTATTAATGTTACCGGATTAACAGCAGGAGTTGCACAAAATATTGTAATCACAGATGAGGTTACAGGATGTACAGCGACAGCGACAATAACTGTTGCAGAGCCAGCTGTTCTAGATCTTGATTTAGTTTCTCAAACTATTGCAAACTGTTACTTAGGTTCTATAGTTACCGTTCAAGCAACAGGAGGAACTCCTGCTTATAAATATGCATTTGTTAAGAGTGGAGTAACGCCACTAGCTTCAGACTATACAACTAGCAATAGTACTGTTTTAGCTTATGATGATTTAGGTTCAAATGATTGGGAAGTATATGTTCAAGATGGAAACCTAACTTGTTCAGATAAAATTCTTGTTACGCTTACTAAACATGCAGCGCCAACAATTAATGCTAATGCTAATGTGTATTGCTACACTGGTGGACCAGTTCCAATTACAATTACTGGAACGACAGATTTATCAATCCCAACTCCACCAATGTACAGTATAGGAAACGGTTATCAAGCTAGTCCTAACTTTACATTAAATGCACCAGGAACTTATGAATTCTTTATAAAAGATGGTAACGGTTGTGTGGCAAAAGAGACTTATGTATTGAGACAAGAATTGTTGATACAAGCTACTCTTACAAAGGATCTAAACTGTACAACAAACGATGCAACAATTACATTGACAGCAACGCAAGGTACAGGTGCAGGAACTTATGCTTTTGAATATGATCTTAATAATAGCGGAACTTTTAACCCAGTTACTGCGTTGCCATTTGTAACTAGTACCCCTGGAACTTATACTTTCAGAGTACAAGATGCTTCAACTTGTCAAACAATTTCTGTTCCAGTGGTAGTAACTCCACTTACTGTTCCAGCATTTACAACTGTTGTTGCAGATGCACTTTGTGAAACAGAATCAAACGGAAGTATTACAGTTACTGGTATTAACGGAGTTGCACCATATACATATAGACTTAATACGGGAGCTTTTACTTCTGTTAATATTTTCACAGGTTTAGCAGCAGGAACATATTCAATTGCTGTAATGGATGCAAAAGGATGTTCGACAGCGGCAAATGTGGTTGTTGGCCAACCAACTGCTTTAACAGCAACTAATGTGGTAACTCCATTTGGATGTGATACTTCAAATAATGCAAAAGATGCATCAGTTACGCTTACGGCGACTGGAGGTACTCTACCATACAGCTATAGTTATGATAATGGTCAGACATTTGAGTCTTCACCAGTGCATACTATGAATACTGCAGGATCGATTAATTATGTTGTAGTAGATGCTAATGGTTGTAGAGTTTCAGGAACAGCAGTTGTTGATCCTTACACTCCACCAACGAAATTTGATCTTTCAGCTTCGCCAATTTACTGTAATACAGTAGGAGGTATTGCTACGGTTACGGTTAGTAATGTTGTTGGAGGTGTTGCGCCATACAATTATGCTATTGTTGAGCCAGCAGCAGCAGCAACTTCAAACACGACAGGAAGTTTTGCGAATCTATTGCCTGGAACTTATGTAATAAAAGTTACGGATAATGGTGGCTGTAGTACTTTAAATTCAATTGAAGTTAAAAAAGCAAGCGAAATCAATGTTGAAGCTCAATTATTGAGTAATGTATTATGTAATGGTGGTACAACGGGTTCAATCGCGTTTACAATCAGTAATTATATTGCTCCTGCTGATTATACATTTGCATTGTCTCCAAATAACGGAACTTTCACTCAAACAGGTGATGTTGTGACTTATACTGGATTAACGGCAGCAAATTATACATTTACAGTTACGGATCGTACATCAGGTTGTACAGACAATGTTTCTAACTTCCTTGTAGATCAGCCAACTGCTCCATTGAGTTTTACAATGACTACAACTGACATTAATTGTAATAATAAAAACGCAACTATTACAGTAGCTGCTGCTGGAGGTACACTTCCTTATAGTTATGCTGCTGTTGCACATTTAGCTGCCGCTCCAACAGTTTATAGTACTGACAACAAAATAGTTGTTGATACTAATAACGGAACTGTTTTAGCATGGGATGTTTATGTGAAAGATTTCAACGGATGTACAACTTTAGTACAAACACAAAATATTTCAACGGCTCCACTTCCAAGCGGTATTACTGCAAATGTTGCAAGTCAATGTCCTAGTGCAACTGGAACATATGATTTCACAGTTACAGTAACTTCAGGAGTTGGTCCATTCGAGTACAGCATTGGTAGAGGATTCCAACCAAATAATACATTCAGTGTTAATTCTTCTGGATCTTATGATATCACTGTTAGAGATGCGAACGGATGTACAACTACTGTAACAGGTGCTGTAGTAATTAGCGGTGCTCTTGATTTACAATTAGATGTTCAGAAATTGCCAAGTTGTGATTTCATTGATGGAAGAATTGTAGCTACGACTACTGGAGGATCTGGAAATTATAGATATACTTCAGGTGCATACATTCCAGTAATTGCTGGAACAACTGCAACATTCAATAATATGCCAGCAGGTATCCATACAATTACTGTTGAAGATTTAACAACAGGCTGTAAAGACATTGTTACTGTTGAAATGAAAGCAGCGACTCTTATTACAGGCTTGAATTTAGAGAAAACAGATGTTAATTGTAATGGAGGATCAGATGGACGTATCATTGTTCACTTGGCGCCAAATGCTCCAGGTGTTAATGACAACCCAGTTTATACTTATACTTTAACAGGAACTACTATCGGTGGTGTTCCAGTAAGTGTAGGGCCTCAAGAAGAAAACATTTTCGATAATCTTCTGCCAGGTGATTATACAGTAAGAGTAACTTCAGGAAGAGGATGTAATGCGCAAGCAGATACAAGAATCATACAGCCAACACCAATTGTGGTTAATGCGCCAACTGTTACACCTTTCGGATGTACGGCAGGTACAAACACTACAAACTTTGCGAGCATCACGGTTAATTCTGTGACCGGTGGTACGGCTCCTTATGTTCTTTATGAGTTTACTAAAAACGGAACAGTTGTTCAAAACAGCAACTCTAATGTTTATAACGAAACGGATCTCGCAGGTGGAACTTACTCAGTAAGAGTATTCGACAGCAATGGTTGCGTAGGATCTTCTACAGCTCCAATTGTTATTGGATCTTTCATCACCATGAATGATGTAAATGTAAATGTGACTGCGCCTATTACATGTGTAAGCAATCAAACAATTCAGGTCTCTGTTGCTACAACTGGAGGAACTCCAACAGCTTTAGTGTACACGCTTACAGGTATTGATGGAACTGTTTTCAATCAGACAAGTCCAACGGGATTATTCGCTGGATTAGCAATTGGAAACTACCAAATCACAGTATTTAATCCAACAACAGGTTGTACAATTAAGGACTACCACTATGTAAATGACGCAAATACTTTTGTAATCAAAGCAACTCCAGTAAACGGAGAAGTTTGTTACGGAGCTGCTGACGGAAGTGTTGACTTATTATTTGTTGATACTTTATTGAACCCAGGAAATGAAGCTGGTGCGTTTACATATACGATTACGGGTCCAGTACCAAGTTCAGGAAGTTCAACAACTGCAGGTCCAGTTAGAATTTCAGGATTATTGGCAGGTCAGTACACAGTAACGGCTAAATTGATAAACAGCCCAGAATGTACAGTAACAACGGTATTTAATATTAAACAACCTATAGAGCAATTAGCAATAAATAAAGTTCAAACACCAATTACTTGCGTTTCTGGTAATAATGATGGAACTATTTCAGTTGCAGCTTCTGGAGGATGGGATACTAATTATCAATATGAATTAGTTGGTCCAGTAAGCAAAACATACTCAACTGAAAATGTATTTACTGGTTTAACTGCTGGTACATATACAATCAATGTTAAAGATGGTAAAGGATGTATTGCAACAACAACTGCTGTTCTTGTTAATCCAGCTCCAATAGTGTTTAATGCAACGCCAAGCGCAACAATGTTGTCTTGCTACGGAGATAAGAGCGCTGTAATTACAGTGGCACTTCCAACAGGAGGTCAAGGAAGCAATTACCTATATACATTGAATACACTTTCTGATAACCCAATGAGTGTTGCAGGTCCACAACCAAGTCCAGTATTTACAGGATTAGGCGCAGGAACTTATACAGTAACGGTTACAGATGGATTCAGTTGTTCTGCGACATCAGCTCAAATTGTGATCAGCGAGCCTACTATTGTTGAAGGAACCTTGATCCAATCTAAAATACAAACTTGTACTACACAAGCGCAGCTTACATTGAGCGCAACTGGAGGAAGAGCTCCTTATACTTATAGTATAGATGGTGCTACAGTTTTAGGAACATTTACTTCTACAGTAACATTTAATGTTGCTCCTGGAGAGTACAGCTATATCATTAGAGATGCTAATGGATGTACTGGATTTGTAACAAATGGAATTTCTGTTAAACCAATTATTCCTTTATCTGTTGATTTAGATGTATCTAGTGCGATAGTAAGATGTAAAGGTGATGCAACTGCAATTTTAATTGCTGAAGCAAAAGGTGGTCTTGGAAATTATATGTACACATTGTACAGCGGAACTACTGGTACAAACGTAGTTCGTCCTGCTCAAAATACAGGTCAGTTCTTAGACTTGCCAGTAGGTTTCTACAGAGTAAGCGTACAAAGCGGGGATTGCAGCACGGTAAGCGTTGCGTTTGAGATAACTGAACCACAAACGCCATTTGCAGTAAATTTTGCTCAAACAAACGTTAGTTGTTTTGGCGAAAGCAATGGTAAAATGGTAATCACTGCAACTGGTGGAACAGGAGCATACAAATACTCTATTTCTCCAGACTCAGATCAATATGATACTAAAAATGTATTTGAGAACTTAGCAGTGGGTGAGTATACCGTAACGGCAATCGATGCAAATGGATGTAATGAAGTATATACTTTCACAATCACGCAGCCAGAATTATTAAGAGGATCTGAAGTTCCAAACTCTATGATTCCTGAAGCTTGTGCTGGCGATAAAGATGGTGCATTCAGCGTTGAAATTAAAGGTGGTACGGCTCCTTACAGTGTAAGTCTTGATGTTGAAAAAGGACCATTTACTGCTGGTGCAGCAGGTCAAACAATATTTGACTTTACTAATTTGAGTGGAGGTACACATATAGTATACTTTAAAGACGCTGCTGGATGTATGAATTTTGTTGAGATCAACATGCCATTGCCAGTTGTTCTTGATCCAAAAGCTGAAATAAACTATGACTGTGTGGATAATCATGCTGCTAATAGAGTTACAATAACTGTTGATGCAAGTAACACAAACCCAGCTGATATTGATTACCAACTTGACGGAACAGGTGCTTATCAACCAAGCAACATCTTTACAAATGTTGCACCAGGTAATCACTATGTAACGGCTAGACACACTAACGGTTGTGAAGTTCCAACTGTAAGTTTTGAAATCAAAGCTGTTCAACCATTAGCAATTGCTTTAAGTGCAGGAAAACCTGAAATGAACGTAATTTCAGTAACTGCAACTGGTGGAGCTCCAGCATATGAATACAGTTTCAATGGAGAACCGTTCAGCTCTTCTACTAAGTTCAAAATCTACAAATCTGGTGATTATGTAATAGTAGTAAGAGATCAAAACGGATGTACTGCAACAATTACAGTACCAATGACATACATTGATGTTTGTTTAGATAATTACTTTACTCCTAACGGAGATGGTGTTTACGATACTTGGGGACCTGGTTGTACAAATATTTACAACAACCTTGAATTCTCAATCTTCGACAGATACGGTCGTGTAATTGCTAAATATCACTATGGTCAAAAATGGGATGGAAGATACAATGGTGAGGAATTGCCTTCTGGTGATTACTGGTATGTTCTTAAACTAAATGACGAGAAAGATGCAAGAGAGTTTGTTGGACATTTCACTTTATACAGATAACAAAATAATTGCCCCTATGATGTTATCTAAAAAATTTATTACAATGAAAAAGTTTATTTTATCCTTAGTACTCATGGCTGTAACAACAAGTTACAGCCAAGAGTTAAACCTACCAGTGTTTACCCAGTATTTAGCTGATAACCCGTTTGTACTTTCGCCTGCATATGCCGGTATTGGAGATAACCTTAGAATTAGAGCCAATGGTTTGACCCAATGGGTCGGAATCAAAGATGCGCCTGAAAACCAATCTTTGTATGCAGATTTTAGAATCTTAGATCGTTCTGGTGTGGGAATCTCACTTTACAATGATAAAAATGGATATACAAGACAAACTGGTGCAAAAGTTTCGTTTGCGCATCACTTGATTTTAGATTACTATTCTAAGCAATATTTGTCTTTTGGTATTTCGTATAACTTCAACAGTTTCAGAATTGATATTGATGAGTTCAATAATACTATTGAGCACCCAATTCTTGATCCATCGGTGACAGACAACCGTTATACAGCAAACAACAACTTTGATATTAGTGCCTTATATCGTAATAAAAATTTCTATTTGAGTTTCAATGCAAATAACGTTTTAAAGAAAAATGTAGACAAATACCGCGGAGTAGAGCCAAATCTGCTTTCGAATTATCAAGTGTATACGGGATATATTTTTAACGACGGAGAAAATAAACGAATAGAATATGAACCATCTGTTTTCTACCAGTATTTTGCAAGTGATAAACGTTCTACAACCGATTTCAACTTCAAATACAGACGCTACAATCGTTACGAAGATTATTATTGGATTGGGGTTTCTTATCGTATGTTAAATGACCAATTTCCGAAGCCTTTATCTGTAGGACCAATGGCTGGTTTCATGAAGTCTAGATTTTACTTCGGATATTCATACCAAGTTATGTTCAACGATTTAGGAAATTACAATACAGGTACCCACGTAGTAACTATAGGTTTTGATTTCTTGCAGTCAATCAGTAATTGTCCTTGTACGCAGAGTCCAGTTCACGATTAAAAACAAAACCATTTTAAGGCCGAATAAGCCATTTTTATAAAGCGAGTCGCAACATTATGTGTTTTTACCGCAATAATTTGAAATAAACTCACAATAACATTAAATTTGAATTGTATCGATTTGCATTGTCAAAGCGGTAAATCAAATTTGATTTATGAAAGCAAAATTTTCACTTTATGCAAAACACATCGTTTTGTGCCTCGCTTTTCTATTTTTGCCGTATGCCTTCACATCGACAAATACGATTTTTTCATTGCCCCATTTATATACAAATCCGCATGATCGTATTTACTTTTTTATCTATTTTACGCTGCTTTGCTTTTTCTATTTTAACTATTATTATTTAATTCCAACGTTTTACTTTTCCGAAAAAAAGTTTGTTTATTATTTAATCATTATTGCATTTCTTTTATTTTTTCTTTGGATCTCAACGACTTTAGATCATCCAAACCGTAACTTTTTAGATTTCAGAAATCCACCGGAGCATTTTGAACACAATCCTGGAATATTTCCAGAACAATTTCCTCCGCCTCCTTCTTTTTTAAAAGAAGAACCTTTTGATTTAGTAAGTGGTCCGCCAACGCAATACGGACATACCGCTTTGGTTTATTTGATAGGAGTAATTTCAAGTCTTCTTTTTGCTATTAGTGGAAGATTGCAGAGCGTCGAGAAAGAAAAAGTAAAATCGGAACTGGCTTTCTTGAAAGCACAAATCAATCCGCATTTCTTGTTCAATACTTTGAACAGCATTTATGCCTTGGCTTTGAAAAAAGATGATAAAACGCCTGATGCAGTCGTACAACTTTCTGAATTAATGCGCTACATCATGACCAATTCAAATGATGAAGTAATTGATTTGACTAAAGAAATAAATTACATCAACAATTATATTTCGCTTCAAAAAACGCGTTTAGGAAATACCGTTATTGTTGACTATAAGGTTATCGGAAATACATTTGGAAAACAAATTACACCACTTATTCTAATTTCGTTCATCGAAAATGCATTCAAATATGGTGTAAATCCAGATCAAACTTCTGAAATTTGTATTCGTATTGATATAATCGAAGAACAGCTGATCTTATTTGTTTCTAATAAAAAGACTTTCTCCGTTCAATCTGAATCTGGAATCGGACTTCAGAATACAATTGAAAGATTAAAATTGGTTTATCCAAACAAGCATCAGCTCAAAATTGAAGATACTCCTGAAAAATACGTTGTAAATTTATCTATAAAAATAGGATGATAAAAGCAATCGCATTAGATGATGAACCATTAGCATTAGAAATTCTCCAGAGTTTATGTGACACAATTGATTACATTGAACTGGAAAAAGTCTTTACGAAATCTGATGAAGCATTTAAATACCTTAAGAAATATCCTGTTGATTTATTGTTTTTGGATATCAATATGCCGTCGATTTCTGGTTTGGATTTTTACAAAAAGCTTCCAAACAAAACCATGGTGATTTTTACAACCGCTTATTCTGAATTTGCTGTTGAAGGTTTTACTTTGAGCGCAACCGATTATCTTTTAAAACCCATTTCTCTTTCTCGTTTTCAGCAAGCCGCCGAAAAAGCTTTTTCGCAATGGAAACAGCAGAATCAAAACATTGAACAACAATATCTTTTTATCCGCGCCGATTACAGTTTGATAAAAATCTTGTTTTCGGATATTTTGTATATCGAAGGTTTAGATGATTACGTTAAAATTCATATTCAAAATCAAAAAACTGTTGTGGCTAGAATGACGCTAAAAGCGATGCTTCAAAAATTGCCAGAAACAGAATTTATCAGAGTTCATCGATCTTTTATCATTCCGATTTCTAAAGTGGAAAAAATCAGAAACAAAGTAATTTTTATAGACACTGCCGAAATACCTATCAGCACCAGTTATGAAGAAGCTTTTTTTGCACTTTTAGACAAGAAATAAGGAAAATGTTACCGACTTATTTTTACTACAAATAATAAAATTTTCCTTGTTTACCTCATAAATTTTATCGTTTACCTCAAACTTTTTCCAACGCTTTAATTTCGAATAATTTTACTCGAAAATAACTGTTAATCATTCCATTGGTATAACATTTAAAACTAAAAAGCAATGAAAAGAAAAGAGTTTTTAAGAGGTTTGGGTTTAATGGGAATTTCATCTTTGGCAATTCCAATCATTAACTCATGCAGTAAAGATGATGATTCTGATTCTTCAACTGGTTCTGGTTCATCTTCTGGTTCTGGTTCATCTTCAAGTGATTGTTCAGTAACTCCATCTGAAACTGCTGGACCATTTCCAACTATTACGCCTTCGTCATTAGTAAAATCTAATATTACAATGGATCGAACTGGCGTTGCCTTTACAATCAAAATCACGATCAAGAATACAAATGCAAGTTGTGCAGCTTTAAAAAATGCCATTGTAGATATTTGGCATTGCGACAAAGACGGATATTATTCTGAATACGGTGGAACTTCAATGCAGTCTGTAAATTATACTTCGGTTCACTTTTTAAGAGGAAGACAAACCACAGACGAAAACGGATTGGTAACATTTACCTCTATTTTTCCAGGTTGGTATTCTGGTCGAGCAACTCATATTCACGTACATATTTATAACGCCGGCGGAACATCTTTGTTGGTAACTCAAATTGCTTTTCCCGAAGGTTCAAACAGTGCGGTTGCCTTAGTAAACGCATCAACAGCAAATGGCTATACAAAAGGATTGACTGGTTACACCTATAATGCATCTGATAATGTGTTTTCGGATTCTGCTGCAAAAGAAATGTCAACTATAACTGGGAGTGTAAGTGAAGGTTTTGTTTTAACGCACACGATAAACGTCGCGGGATAGTTTTTAAAACGAATAAAAATGATAACGCAAATTCCAGCTCAAATTTATAAGTCAGATGCGCGAGGTGTTTTCAATTCGGCGAAGCACAATCGTTACGCAACTTTTAATTTTGAACGTTACCAAGATATATCCCGAAAAGGCTTTGGATCTTTGAAAATTTTAAACGAGGTAATACTCGCTCCCCAACAACGTATTACTAGATTTATAAGTTCAAATTCAAATGTGATCATTTTGCCTTTATTTGGCGGTATTGAATACAAGGATACTA
This sequence comes from Flavobacterium denitrificans DSM 15936, assembly GCF_000425445.1. Lineage (GTDB taxonomy): Bacteria > Bacteroidota > Bacteroidia > Flavobacteriales > Flavobacteriaceae > Flavobacterium > Flavobacterium denitrificans. Next base: position 628,028 of record NZ_AUDL01000004.1, read on the forward strand.
TTGGAAATGAGGAGTTTTTACGCGTTGATCAAATTCGGGTTATTGCGGCCGATGATGATTTGGAAGTCGAAATCTTCAATCCATACTACGAGGAAAACGTGAGTTATCTTGAAATTGATTTTCAAATGGGCCCACAGTATTTCAAGAATTATTTCCAACAGTATAAGTTTGACATCACGGCGCACAATAAGTTAAATGTCTTATTTGAAATCGAGAAAGCACTCGGTTTTGTCGGAATTTACGATGGAAGAAAGGAAGGCTTTTATACCTTGAAAAATGCCGAAAATGGTGTTTTTGTTTTTGTTATAAACGGAGCTTTTGAAATTGAAAATAGATTATTGGAAGCTAAAGATGGCTTAGGAATGAAAAGAATTTCAACCATCGAATGGGAAGCTTTGTCTGAAAACGCGATTTTGCTTGTTATTGAAGTGCCGTTGAAGTTTTAAAATTTGGAAAATGGAAATCAAAAAAATAAAATTGGCGTACCGAATTGTAATTGACAGTTCTTCGACTTTTCTGTGGGATAAATATGTTTTTGAAGATACTTTCAAAGAATATCAAATGCAGAGCCAGCAATTCAATTCGGAAACAAATCCAAAAAATACTTTTCGTGAATTATTGGCCGAAAATGAAAAAGCAGAAAAATTGCATTTTTTAACGGGAATCGCAGCAAGCGGTTACGTTGATCAGCTAAAAGGAAACTTTCATCGTGTGACAGACGTTCTCGGAAACAACTATTTTCCATTTATCAATTATCAACTGGATATTATTAATACTGACCGTACTGATTCATCAAAACATAAAATAGGAATTACATTTTATTCGCCTTTATTGACTTATTTCGGAATTGTGGAAGGAAATTATTTGGTTTCCAAGAATATAGAAGAAGCGAACGAATTTGAAACTATTATGTTTCCCGTTCGAAAGAATTTATCAATCTGTTTTCTCCAAAAATAAATAGTAAAAACAGTAACTGATTTTAATTTTATACCCTAACAGGTTTCCAAAACCTGTTAGGTATTTTACGATCTTTTAATATTTATAATTTAATTTACAATAGACCTCAATTTTCTAGTATTTTTTTTCTTTAAAAGACTTTACATTAATACCTAACAGGTTTTGGAAACCTGTTAGGATAGCAAAAACTAATATTTTTAAAAACTTAAAATTTTAAAAGGTTAATAAAGTAGAAATTTTTCGTTTCATTTTTTGCCTTTTCTGTCGGTCTGCAAGACAGGAAAGGTTTTTTTATGTTTAAGAAGATGTGAAATTTGTATTTAAAATTGTGTTTAATATTTAATAAACCAATTTATTTGTGAAATTATAACGTTTTCGTTCTTTTAATTATCGATTTTTTGGTTTATCCGAATTTATTAGTACTGTAAAAGTTCTATATTTGTTGTTCTTTCGAAAAAAAACCTAAAAAATAATAAAAATGAAAACTTTAAACGATTTCGATTTTAAAAATAAAAAAGCCATTATTCGTGTTGATTTTAATGTCCCTTTAGATGAAAATTTCAATGTAACCGATGCAACACGTATTGAAGCGGCTAAACCTACAATTGATGCTATTTTAGCACAAGGTGGAAGCGTGATTTTGATGTCGCACTTAGGAAGACCAAAAGGTGCTGAAGAAAAATATTCATTAAAACATATTTTAAAAACAGCTTCTGAAATTTTAGGAGTTCAAGTAAAATTTGCTGAAAACTGTGTTGGGGAAGTGGCTCAAAATGCAGCGGCAGCTTTAAAACCAGGAGAAGTTTTATTATTGGAAAATTTACGTTTTCATGCTGAAGAAGAAGCTGGAGATGTTGCTTTTGCTAAAGAATTGGCTTCACTTGGAGATATTTATGTAAACGATGCTTTTGGAACAGCTCACAGAGCACACGCTTCGACTACAATTATTGCTCAATTTTTTCCAAATGACAAATGTTTCGGAACATTATTGGCTAAAGAAATCGACAGCTTAAATAAAGTATTGAAAAACAGTGAAAAACCTGTTACAGCAGTTCTTGGAGGTTCTAAAGTTTCTTCAAAAATTACAGTTATCGAAAATATCTTAGATAAAGTAGATCATATGATTATTGGTGGAGGTATGACTTTTACTTTCATCAAAGCACAAGGCGGAAAAATCGGTGAGTCTATCTGCGAAGATGATAAATTGCAATTGGCTTTAGATATTTTAAAAGCGGCTAAAGAAAAAGGTGTACAAGTTCACATTCCAGTTGATGTAGTTGCTGCAGATGATTTCTCAAACAGCGCAAATACTCAAGTTGTTGACGTTACTGCAATTCCTGACGGATGGCAAGGTCTTGACGCTGGTCCAAAATCTTTAGAGAACTTCAAAAAAGTAATTTTAGATTCAAAAACAATTTTATGGAATGGTCCATTAGGAGTTTTTGAAATGGAAACTTTCTCAAAAGGAACTATTGCTTTAGGTGATTTTATTGCTGAATCAACTAAAAATGGTGCATTTTCATTAGTAGGAGGTGGAGATTCAGTTGCTGCGGTAAAACAATTTGGTCTTGAAGACAAAATGAGCTACGTTTCAACAGGAGGAGGAGCTATGCTAGAGATGCTTGAGGGCAAAGTTTTACCTGGAATTGCTGCTATTTTAGACTAAAATATCACAATTAACATTTTTTTACGTATTTTTAAACACTAAACTTTTTAGTTTTGCAAAAATACATGTCTTATAAATATTTGATTTATAAGATTTTAAAAAAATGTTATATGATTGTAAGGAAAATATCAATACTGGCCTCAGCACTTTTTTCAATGACAATGTTTGCACAACAAAGTGCATCTTCTGAAGTTGAAATTAAGCCTGAAGCAAAATTATCATATCTAGATTCAGTTAAAAGCACTTTCAAGAAAAATGAGATGGCTGCGAAAGCAGACAGCCTTTGGATGAAGGAATTGACAAGTCTTGATATTTATGATGATCTATCAAAAGATATTCAAACCATAAATTCAGATGTTACTGTTGATGAAGAATTGCCGACCGAATTGCTAAAACAGCGTTTACAGGCAATGAATGAAAAATCACCTTTTAACATTGAATACAATCAAGGATTAGAAAATATAATAAAGTCATTTCTTAAGAATCGTAAAAAATCGTTTTCTCGATTAATGGCTTTATCAGAATATTATTTCCCAATTTTCGAGGAATCATTTGCAAAAAACAATGTTCCTTTAGAAATCAAATATTTAGCCGTTGTAGAATCTGCTTTAAATCCTAAAGCAGTTTCTAAAATGGGCGCTACAGGACTTTGGCAGTTCATGTACGGAACAGGAAAACAATACGCCCTAAAAATCGATTCGTATGTTGATGAGCGCAGTGATCCCATGAAAGCCACAGCAGCAGCAAGTGAATACATGACCAAAATGTTTGAGGTTTTTGGTGATTGGGAACTTGTTTTAGCATCGTATAATTCGGGTCCTGGAAATGTTACCAAAGCAATTCGCCGTTCTGGTGGCTTGACTAAATATTGGGACATCCGCAATTATCTTCCAAAAGAAACTCAAGGGTACGTTCCTGCTTTTTTAGCAACAATGTATCTTTTTGAATATCACAAAGAACACGGAATCAATCCAGAAAGAGCCGTTGTCAAAAACTTTGAAACGGATACTATAAATATTAAAAAAGAGATGACTTTCAAACAAATCGCCGATTTGCTTGATATGCCTCAATCTCAAATCCAGCTTTTAAATCCTTCGTATAAATTAAATGTTGTGCCGTATTATCAAGGAGAACAACATTGCTTGCGTCTTCCAAAAGATAAAATAGCAACTTTTGTTTCTAATGAAAAACAAATTTATGCTTACGTTGATTATCAATCTACAAGACATACAATACCTGCAAAATTAGCGATGAAAGTCGCGCCAAAAGCAAAATTGCAACCAGAGAAAATGAACTCGAATTTTCAATTTTATGAAGTTCAGAAAGGAGATAACCTTGGCGCAATTGCAGAGAAATACGATGTTAATCTAGTCGATTTAAAGAAATGGAATGGTTTAAAATCAAATAATGTTGCATTAGGAAGAAAGTTAAAAATCAAATCTGATGTTGATGTTTCTAAAATTTCTAAAGATGCAAAAGCAATTCCTGCTGTAGAGAAAAAATCTGAAGAAGCTATCGCAGCCGCAGATGATAAAGAAAAAACAGCACTTCCTCAGGAGTATGTTGTAGTGGCTGGTGATAATTTAGGCAATATCGCTAAGAAATTCGGTATGACTATTGCAGAGTTAAAAGAACTTAATGGTATAACTTCAAACAATATTGGTTTAGGAAAAACTTTAGTAATTTCTAAAGAAGTTCCTGCAATTGAAGAAACGGCAAATACGAATACTGCTATAGCTTCAAATGCTTCTGTAGATTCATTCAAAAAAGGTTCAGTTTCTAAGAAAATCAGCGAAGATTATTACGTTAAAAAAGGAGATTCACTTTATAGCATTTCTAAAAAATATCCTGGTGTTACGATTTCAGATATTAAAAAATGGAATGGCATTAAAGATGGAGATATTAAACCCGGAATGAAACTTAAAATAAACGGATAATAAAAAAATCATCTAAATTTGGGTTTTATTTCATAAATTAAAAAAATGAATAAAACCCTTTTTTTATTTCTAATAGTACCTTTTTTGCTGATTTCGTGTTTAAAAAACGAAAAGCAATCTCAGCCTGTATCCGGAAAAACCAATACGATTTCTGTTATCATTGACGATCAATTATGGTACGGAGAAGTTGGTGATACAATCAGAAATAAATTTGCTTCTCCCGTGTGGGGACTTACTCAAGAAGAGCCTCTTTTTACAATCAATCAATATCCTGCACGTTTGTTAGAAGGTTTTGTGACAGACAGCAGAAGCATTATTGTCGTGAAAAAAGCAACGACAGATAAATTCGAAATCATTCGTAGTAAAAAACTTCCACACAATACTTTTCGCATTTACGGAAAATCTGTCGATGATATCATTTGTAGCATCGAACTTAATTCGGCTCAAATGATTAAAATCATTCACGATGCCGAGATTGATAAAATTCAGCAGGATAACAGCAAAGCACTGATGAATCAAGCTGTCATCAAAAATAAATTTCATGCCGAACTTCAAATTCCGGTTGGATATGAATACGTATTGCATAAAAAGAATTTTATTTGGCTGAAAAAGAATATTATAAGCGGGAATACTAGTTTGCTTATTTATCAGATTCCAATTAGCTCATTTAAAAAATCAAATGTAGTGGCAGATATTGTTAAAATGAGAGATTCTGTTGGAGAATATATCAAAGGCAGAGAACCCAAAACTCGAATGATTACAGGTGAAGCTTATGCACCTTATTTTTCTATCACAAATTTGTATGGAAAAAAAACATACGAAACAAAAGGTAGCTGGGAAATGAAAAATGATTTTATGGCAGGGCCCTTTATTAACTACGCAATTATCGATGAGGAGTACAGCCGAATTTTAGTGATCGAAGGTTTTTGTTATTCGCCTTCAAATCAAGAACGTGATTTGATGCTTGATCTTGAGGCGATTATAAAATCAGTTAAGATTGATAAGAAGTAAAAATTTTTATTTCAAGTTTTAAGTTGCGGTCATAGAACATGAAACTTGAAACCTGAAACTTGAAACCTGAAACTTGAAACCAAAAACAAGAAACTTCAAACATTTTTCTTAAATTTGTTTGTAACAAACGTAAAAACAAATACTTATGAAAAATGCAACCGGAATATTAGTAGTATTGTTGTTGAGTTTTATTTCTTGTAAAAAAGAAGTCAAAACCGAAACTGTTGAAGCAAAAGATATAGATAGTATTAAAACCGAAGAACCAGTTGCCGAAGCTGAAGCACCTGTAGATTCTGCAACTGCAACAAAGGCTTGGCAGGCATATGCTACTCCGGGCGAGCCACATAAAATAATGGCTGAAGAAGTTGGAACGTGGACTTGCGACATGACTTTTTGGTATGAGCCAAACGGTAAACCAGAAAAAGCAACTTCAATAGCAACCGTAAAAATGCTTTTCGATGGGCGTTATCAAGAAACTGATTATAAAGGTACTATTATGGGAGCTCCTTTTGAAGGAAAAGGAACGTTAGCATATAATAATGCCACTAAAGAATTTACGAATACCTTTATTGACAATATGGGAACTGGCATGATGGTGGGTTATGGTAAATATGACGAAAGCTCAAAAACAATCGAATTAAAAGGAGAAACTGTAGATCCAGTAAAGGGGAAAAAAACGCCTTATCGTGAAGTTTATACTATAGTTGATCCAACAACTAGAAAGTTTGAAATGTATGATATGAAAAACGGTGTTGAATATAAAAGCATGGAAATTATTTCGAAGAAGAAATAGTTTTTAAAGAGTTACAAAGTTGCAGAGTAACAAAGTAAAAAAGTTTTCCTGACAGTTTGAAAGGTTAAAACTAGAATTTCTATAAAGTAAATTGCCCGATTCAAAATTTGTAATCGGGCTTTTTATTGAAATCAATATTATTAGCAAAAAATATAAAGCTAACTTTGCGACTTTGTGCCTTTGTGGCAAAATTTTATCAGAATGGAACTAAAATGGAAAATAAAGCCTTTTGAGGCATTAACGGTTAACGAGCTATATGATTTGCTTAAATTAAGAAGTGAGATCTTTGTAGTGGAGCAAAATTGCGTTTATTTGGATCTCGATGGGAAAGATAAAAAAGCGTTGCACCTTATGGGCGAACTTGATGGCAAAATTGTCGCTTATTCTCGTTTATTCGAAGCCGGAATCAGTTTTGATAATGCTTCTATCGGAAGAGTGATTGTTGATGCTAATTATAGAGATAAAAAATTAGGACACGATTTAATGCGAAAAGCCATTGCTGAAATAAAGTCTAATTTCGGAAAAGATAAAATCACAATTGGTGCGCAATTGTATTTAAAAAAGTTCTACGAAAGTCACGGTTTTGTCCAAACTAGTGAAATGTATTTAGAAGATGATATTGAGCATATTGAGATGATTCGTGGGTAAAAAACATTAATGCAAACAAGGTGCGTTAATGTGATTTCGGTTTTAATTTTTTTTGTAATTATCTTTAAAACAATTTAATAACAGTTTTTTTTGAAGTATTACTTTAAGTAAATGCTTTGTGTATTGATATGTTTAAAACAAAAAACAATCAGATCTTAGTAATCAAAAATTCCACTCTTCGGTCGTATTTATCGCCTTTTCCTAGGGGATATTTATTGCCACATCCTTGATAGGTCATTCTGTTTTTTGAAACTTTTTTAGAGCTTAAATAATTGAAAACCGTTTTGGCTCGGTTCCAAGAAAGTCTTCTTTCCTTGGTAACTTTGTCAATTCCGTCGCTGTATATGTCGGGCGTACAGCAAACATGACCTCTTATTTCGAATTGCAGGTTTCTTTGCTTTAAGAGTGTTTCGGCGATTTTGTCGAGTTCTTTTTGTGACGATGAGGTTAATTTTGAACTTCCAATATCAAACAGAATATTTTCTAAATATATTTTGTCGCCCACTTTTAGATTGTCTTTAAAAGAAGTATAAACTCCTTTCCCAAAACTATTCTTTTTTACTACAATCAAATCAACCCGCCGATTCCGTGACCGCGTTTCGTGCAGGTTTTCAATAGTATCGGGACGTAGAACAATTCGCCCTTTTCCTTCTAGAATAACAATCTTGCTTTGGTTAAATCCTGAAGTTATCAATAAGTTCTGAATCGTATTGGCACGATTGCTCGATAATCTAAAATTATACTCGTCATTACCACGATCATCGCAGTATCCATAAATTTGTATTGATTCAACTTTTGATGTATCAATACTTTTAATAAAATTAGTTACAACTTCGGTTTGTAGAGGAGTAAGATCATATTTGTCAAACTCAAAATAAATGGTTTCGATAGGTTTTTGCTGTGCCGATAAATTGTAAATAATAAACAGAAATAGGGCTAAACAAAGTTTCATTTCATTTTTACATTTTTAAAATCGTTTTGTACTCAGTTTGATTATTTAAAACGCTCACCGCTTTTTTAATTTCTGAATTATTTTTTAAATAAAATTGATATAAACCTTCTTGATATTGGTATCTTTTGATAAGCTCTTCCTGAATTAAGCCTCTGATTTCTTTTTGGTTTTTATCCAGCAAAGTAGTTTCGCTTTTTTCTAAAGCAACTAATAATTGCTGGTATTCTGGCGCAATTGTTTCTTCGATTTTTTCATTTTTGGCTGCAGTCAAAGTATTTCTCAGTGCAACTTCAGTTTCAGTATCAAAACTGATTTTATTGGTTTTCAGATATTGCTTAAAACTCGTGTAATCAGCATCTGTAATTACCGGAATTTTATCACCAAGATTTGGATTCTTGTAGTAATAGCTTGTTGCGTAATCAAAAATGCCATCGTTTTTTAGTAAAGCCGTTGTAATCGGGCTCATTTTGGTTTCGTCTAATTCAATATCTGGCAAAACGCCTCCGCCATCATAAACCGTTCTTCCTTTTCTGGTTTTAAAAGCATTATAGTTTTTAGCATCAGTTTTTTGAGCAACTCCGTTTTTGTCTTTATGCGCATAATCAAGTGCCTGGATACAACGTCCAGAAGGAGTGTAATAGCGTGAAATAGTAACTTTCAATTGTGTTCCGTAAGTAAGATCAACTGAGCGTTGCACTAAGCCTTTTCCGAAACTTCTGCTTCCTAAAATAACCGCACGGTCTAGATCCTGCAAAGCGCCAGAAACAATTTCAGAGGCTGATGCACTTCGTCCATTTACTAAAATAGCCAATGGTATTTGAGTATCGACAGGTTCTTTGGTTGTTTTGTAGGTGTTGTTGTGTTTTTCGATTCTTGATTTTGTCGTCACAATCACTTCATTTTTAGGAACAAACAAATTGCAGATGTCGATGGCTTCATTTAAAAGCCCGCCTGGGTTTCCTCTTAAATCCAATACAATTTGAGTCGCTCCGTCAGTTTTTAACTTTTCTAGAGCGTCTTTAACTTCAGCTGAAGCTTTTCTGCTAAAGTGTGAAAGAACAATATAACCCGTTTTATCATCTATTTTTCCATAAAAAGGAACCGATTTAATATCAACTTCATCCAAAATCAATTCGGTTGTATTGGTTTTTCCTTGACGAAGGTATTTGATTTGGATTTTGGTGTTTTTAGTTCCCTTCATTAATTGTGAAGCGTCATCTTTATAATCGGCAATCAAAACATCACCAATCTGAATAATTTCGTCGCCGGCTTTAAGTCCGGCTTTATCGGCTGGATAACCTTTGTAAGGTTCACGAACAATTAAGCGATCTTTTTTTCTTGCGATCAAAGCACCAATCCCTGTATATTCACCTGTATTGTTGATTTTAAAATTAACAACATCTTGCTCATTGAAGTAAACAGTGTAGGGATCCAAACTTCCAAGCATGCTTTTGATGGCTTTATCCATCAAATCACCTGGATTGGTTTCGTCAACATAATTTGTATTTACGGCTTTGAATAAAGTTGTGAAGATTTCGATTTGTTTGGCAATTTCAAAAAAATCTTCTTTGAAACTAGTTCCAACAAACAAAAATCCTGCTGCAACGGCTGGTATAACGAACTTCTTTTTTAAATAAGGATACATGATTTATGCTTTTTTTCTTCTTTTAAATCTTCTTCTAATAAAATATACAATTGCGCCAAAAAGGATAAGAAATGGCCAAACACTCACAATAGAAAGTAAAAAATCGGATAAACTAAAAAATCCGGTTTTAATCGCTGTTAGGATTTTGGATCCATATGATACTTTGACATTCTCTTTTTGGGCTATTGTTTTATAAAATTCAATACTAATAGTGCTTTCTGAAACGCGGCTTTCTAAATATTTTAGCTGACTTTCTTTGGCTTCAATTTCTTCACGAATCGTTGAAATCTGTTTTTCGATTTCTAAAATCTCACTTATTTTAGTGGCTTTTTGTAATATTTCTAAGTAACGTTTTTCTAGTTTACGTTTTGTACTCAGTCTAGAATTTAAGTCAATATATTGTTCCGTAACATTATCTGAAGAGATATTTTTCTCATCAAAATAAGATACTCCTTTCGATATCGCTCCCAAGAAGGAATCAAATTTCTCACTCGGAACACGAACATTTAGAGTCCTGCTTATTCGGTTATTGCTCTTTTCCTGATAATCATTTTGAACATTTCCTTTATTTGCTATAATCGCCGCGTTAATTTGATCAAAAGTAGCTTCTAAATCATTAGTTTCAAATTTAAGACTAGCTTGTTTGATAATCTTTTCGGGAATAATAATTTCGCCGGAAGCAGATTGGCTCGGAGATGATACTTTTGCAAGCGTTATTGCAGAATCATAAACAACATCAGCTTTTGTAGTTTGTTTTTCACAGCTGGAAAAGGTCAAAATGGCAAAGAGAAAAAAGAAAATATATCGCATAAAATTTCAATTTAGAGCTAAAACTACGATTTTTTTGTCTAAGTTGATTAATAATCTTACGTTTTGAAATTTACAATTCTGTTTTATTTTCAGAATCCGAAGTTTTGTTGACTTGTTGCAGGAATTTCTCAAACAATTGAATCGTCTTTTCACTGATTTCCTGATACGATAATTTGTCTTTAGTCTGATAAAAAAACATGATTGAATAGGGTTGGTTCAGATTTTCTAAAAGCAAATGTTTGTTCAAGCGATACGTTTCTCTCAAAACTCTTTTGAAATAGTTTCGGTCAACTGCTTTCTTGAAATATTTCTTTGAAACTGATACACCAAGCTTGATTTTTTCTTCTGAATTTTCTTCCGCTTGACGATAAACCAAACGAAGCGGATATTTTGAGACCGATTTTCCTTCAGAAAACAGTAATCCAATCGTTGTTTTGCTTTTTAAGCGTTCGTTTTTAGGGTAAGTAAAGCTCATTTAGTTCAGAAAAAATTTGCAAATTTTATGGCAAAGGTACAATTAAACGAGAAAAACAGTTATTGTTTTCAATTTTTATAAGGCTAAAAATATATTTACTACTTTTGGCAATTAATTTTTCAGGCATGCAAAAGATAATTTCGTACCCAATCTCTGTTATTTACTACTTATGTTTTGGTTTGTGTTTGGTGGTTTTTCACCCAATACAATGGATTTGCTTAAATGTTTTTGGATATCAGGCACACAAAAAAAGTGTTGATTATTTGAACTTTTGCCTTTTAAGATGCACAAATCTTGTTGGAACAACGTATAAAGTGACAGGTGTAGAGGATATTCCGAAGGGAGCTCCGATTATTTTTGTAGCCAATCATCAAAGTATGTACGATATCGTGACAATGATTTGGTACTTTAGACGTTTTCATTGTAAATTTGTAAGTAAGAAAGAGTTAGGAAGCGGAATCCCAAGTGTTTCTTTCAATTTGAAATACGGCGGATCAGTGCTTATTGACCGAAAAGACCCTAAACAAGCGATTCCTGTAATCAAAGGCTTGTCTGAATATATTGAAAAAAACACCAGATCTGCAGTGATTTTTCCAGAGGGAACACGCAGCAAAACAGGAAAACCAAAAGAATTTGCGCAAAGCGGTTTAAAAATCTTATGCAAATATGCGCCATCAGCATATGTTGTTCCGGTTAGCATCAACAATTCTTGGAAAATGGTCCGTTACGGAATGTTTCCTGTTGGTTTAGGAAATCATCTCACTTTTACCGCTCACAAAGCAATGGCTGTAAAAGATTATGATTTTGCCGAATTAATGGCTTTGACTGAAAAGGCAGTTGTAGAAGGAGTAAACGAGTATAAATAGATTTTTGTTTTTCAGCGAAAATGCGGAAACTTAAATCCCAAATCAAAAATAAGTAATGTCTATAAAAAACATTAGATTAGAAGTAATGCAGTTTTTGGAAAAAAACGTGGATAGCTTCGTTGAACAGTATTTAATTCCAGTGGAAAAAATTTGGCAGCCGTCAGACTTTTTGCCTAATTCTGAAGGAGAAAATTTCTTTGAGGAGGTAAAAGAGTTGCGTGAAATTGCGAAAGAACTTCCATACGATTTTTGGGTTACGCTTGTTGGTGACACGATCACTGAAGAAGCTTTGCCTACATATGAATCTTGGTTAATGGATGTAGAAGGTGTAGATCAGGTGGAGAACGGCGGAAATGGCTGGTCAAAATGGATCAGGCAATGGACTGGTGAAGAAAACCGCCACGGAGATCTTCTAAATAAATACTTGTATTTGTCTGGTCGTGTGAACATGCGTGAAATCGAAATGACTACACAGCATTTGATCAACGACGGTTTTGATATTGGAACTGGAACTGACCCATACAAAAACTTTGTATATACTAGTTTTCAGGAATTAGCAACTTATGTTTCGCACAATAGGGTTTCACAAATTGCAAAGAAATTTGGCGATAACAAGTTGTCTAAAATGTGTAAGATGATTGCGGGAGACGAAATGCGTCACCACCATGCATACAGCGAATTTGTAACGAGAATTTTTCAAGTTGATCCAAGTGAAATGATGTTGGCTTTTCAATATATGATGAAGCAGAAAATCGTTATGCCAGCTCACTTTTTGAGAGAATCAGGTCAAAAAATCAGTTCTGCTTTTGAGCAATTTTCAGATTCAGCACAACGTATCGGAGTTTATACGGCTAATGATTATGTTGATATCATGCAGAAATTGATGAATAAATGGGAAATTGACAAAATTTCTAATTTAACTGACGAAGCTGAAAAAGCTCGTGATTATTTAATGAAATTACCGGCTCGTATGGCTAAAATCTCAGAAAGAATTGTGATTCCAAAAGAATCTCACATTTTCAAATGGGTTGAACCAGCGCGATTATAAATTCAAAAAAATATAGTTTAAATTTTAAATCGCAACAAGGTTGCGTTTAAAAATTTTAAATACTTTTATGTTGATTGTCATGGCTTTACCAGCTTTTTGGCAATCAACATTTTTTATAAAACATAAATCTTTATCTGTCAAATTTTTTTAATCAGCTAAATCCTTGAGCTAACAAAATTGCTCACTTAATGTTAAAAATGCCACTATGAATACTTCTGAATTAATTCATAAAACAATCACTTTTGTAAAAGAGAAATTGAACAACGCCGAAGGGGGCCACGATTGGTTTCATATTGAACGGGTTTACAAAAATGCGCTTTTGATTGCAAAAGATACCAATTGTAATCTTGAGATTGTACAATTAGGAGCTTTGCTTCATGATATTGCCGATAGTAAATTTCATAATGGAGATGAAAGTATTGGTCCAAAAACAGCGAGAGCGTTTTTAGAAGCCGAAAATGTTTCTGAGGAGATTATTCAACATGTTGTCGATATCATTGAAAATATCTCTTATAAAGGCGGAAATTTCGAAAAAAAATTCTCATCCGTTGAGTTGGATATTGTTCAAGACGCAGATCGTTTGGATGCAATAGGCGCAATTGGTGTTGCAAGAGCATTTAATTACGGCGGATTTAAAAACAGAGCCTTGTATGATCCGGAAATCGCTCCCGTTACAAACATGACGAAAGAAGAATACAAAAAGAACAATGCGCCAACCATAAATCATTTTTATGAGAAGCTTTTGCTTTTGAAAGATAAAATGAATACAGAAAGAGGAAAACAAATTGCTTCTGAAAGACATCATTTTATGGAATATTTTCTTGCGCAGTTTTATGCAGAATGGGAAGGAGTGAAGTAGATTTTCAAAAAAGATTAAAAAAAACACCTTCAAGATTCCCTTGAAGCTGTTTTTTTATTTTAAAAGACACATTATGGCAAACGCGCATAAAAAACCTAGTGCAAACCATAATAATCTGGCAACTCTATTGTCTCTTATAATTTCTTCTCTTTCATATTTTGTCATTTTCGCTGGATTTAATTCGATAAAATTATCTAAAAACAGCGATTGCTAAAACCTTTTTAAGCTTTTAAAATAACAATAAAAGACTTTTTATTTTTGATTTAACTGCAACCACAATTCCCGTCACCACAATCTTTTTTCTTTTTAGATTTCCAGAAGAATTTCTTCACTAGAAATCCAACTGCGATTCCTAATATGGCAAAAGCTATAATTTCTTGAATCATGACTTTTTATTTTAATAATTGATAAGCGATTAAAGCAGTAAAATAGGCAAGTCCGCTCATAAGTACTAGTTGCATCGCTGGCCATTTCCAAGAATTGGTTTCTTTTTTGGTAATTGCTAATGTACTGGCGCATTGCATTGCAAAGGCATAAAAGAGCAATAAGGAAACTCCGGTTGCAAAGTTGAATACTTTTTGTCCGGTTTCAGGTCGGATTTCAGCTTGCATTTTGCTTTTTATAGTCGATTCGTTATCGGTATCGCCAACGCTGTAAATGGTAGCAAGTGTACCAACAAAAACTTCACGTGCTGCAAATGAGCTGATTAATGCGATTCCGATTTTCCAGTCGTAACCTAATGGCTCAATTGCCGGCTCGATTGCTCTTCCCATTAACCCGATATATGAGTTCTCTAATTTTTGAGAAGCTACTTCATTTTCAAACTGAATTTCAGTCAATGTTTTATCAGCAAATCTTTCTTTAACGATAGTCTCAGCTTCGTTGAAATCTTTTCCTGGGCCATAAGAAGCTAAGAACCATAAAATAACAGATATTGCCAAGATGATTTTACCAGCTCCAACAATAAAGGCTTTGGTTTTTTCGACAACATTGATTCCGACATTTTTGAAAAGAGGCATTTTATAACTCGGCATTTCGACTACGAAATACGTTTTTGACTCTAATTTTAAAACTTTATTTAAAATATAAGCTGATAAAATAGCTGTTCCAAAGCCTAAAACATATAGAAACATCAGCGTTAATCCTTGAAGATTCAGTATTCCAAAAACTCGTGTGCTCGGAATGACTAACGAAATGATGATTGCATAAACAGGTAATCTCGCTGAACAAGTCGTGAATGGCGTTACCAAGATCGTAATAAGGCGTTCTTTCCAGTTTTCAATATTTCGAGTTGCCATAATTGCCGGAATGGCACACGCCGTTCCCGAAATTAAAGGCACAACGCTTTTGCCTGAAAGACCAAATTTACGCATGATTTTATCCATCAGAAAAACAACTCGGCTCATATAACCGCTTTCTTCCAAAATGGAAATAAACAGAAACAAAAAGGCAATTTGCGGAATAAAGATAATGACGCCGCCAATTCCCGGAATAATTCCCTGAGAAAGTAAATCGGTCAATATACCGCTCGGTAATTCGGCAGCTGTCCAAGCGCTTAATGAAGCAAATGTGCTGTCGATAAAATCCATTGGAATGGTTGACCAACTGAAAATCGATTGAAAAATCAAAAATAAAATGGCAAAGAAAATAGCATAACCCCAAACTTTATGCGTTAATACGCGATCTAGTTTTGCGCGAATGTCTTTCGCCATCGAGGCGTCAACTTTTAAGCCTTCTTTTAGAACATCATTTATAAATTGATAGCGTTTGATGGTTTCTTTTTGCTGTAAACGTTTTAATTCAGAATGTGATTTTGTGAAAGTACTTCGGATTTCATTTCGGTCTAAATTAGAAAAATTGACATCTTGCGTAATTACAAGCCACAATTTATACAACAATTGATTCGGAAAAGCATGTTGCAGTTTTTTGAAATATTCTTCGTCAATTACTGAAGCGTTTAAACAAGGTTCGTGCGGAATAGTTTTATAAGAAACAATTAATTCTTTTAATTCTTCAATTCCTAATCCTTTTCTTGAACTGACTAAAGCAATTTTAGTTTTTAGTTTTTCTTCCAAAAGCGGAATATCAAGCGAAATTCCTTTGCGTTCCATACGATCCGACATGTTAATCACTAAAATCGTTGGAATTTGAAGGTCTTTTATTTGCGTGTAAATCAGTAAATTTCTTTTCAGATTTTCAACATCAGTCACAACAACCGCAACATCTGGATATAATTTGTCGTTTTTGTTCAGCAAAAGTTCAATTACAACACTTTCGTCCATTGAACTAGCGTTCAAGCTATACGTTCCAGGCAAATCCAGAATATTGGCTTTGATGTTATGGGGAAGTTTGCAAAAACCCATTTTTTTCTCAACCGTAATTCCGGGATAATTCCCAACCTGTTGATTTAAACCTGTAAGCTGATTAAAAACGGAAGTTTTTCCGGTATTTGGATTCCCGATAAGGGCAACATTAATATTTTGAACGCTCATTACAAATTGTTTTGGATAAGTTCAACTTCAATTTCACGAGCAGTTTCAATACGAATCGCGACATGCGAACCGTTTATGTCTAAATAAAGAGGATCTCCAAAAGGAGCAATTTGAATTAATTCGACCAAGCTGCCAGGCAAACAACCCATTTCTAATAATTTTAGAGGAACAAGATCGATATCAAAATCTTTGATAATGGCTTTTTCGCCTTTTTTCAGAGTGTGAATTGTATTTTGCAAGCTTATTTAGATTGAATTTAGATTGCAAAAGTAGGCAATTATTCTTTATTTCAAGGCATTTAACACTCTTGATTATGCTAAATCTTTCTAAAAATAAGGGATTTTACTCTTTTGACAAGAAATCAATGTCTTCTAAAAGACGTTTGATTTCTTCTTTGTTTGTTCCATCATAAAATCCACGAACACGTCGTTTTTGATCTACCAAAACAAAATTCTCTGTATGAACCATATCATAAAGCTGATCTGGGCGACCCAATTTCACCGCTAGATACGATTTTCTAGCCATAGTGTAAATTTCTTTTTTATCGCCGGTAACCAAATTCCATTTGCTGTCAACAACACCATATTTTATGGCATAAGCCTTTAAAACAGATACACTGTCGACTTCAGGAAAAACAGTGTGAGAAAGTAACATTACCTTTGGATTGTTTAAAACAGCTTTTTGAACGTCAACAAGGTTGGTTGACATTTTCGGACAAATAGACCCGCACGTTGTGAAGAAGAAATCTGCAACGTAAATTTTTCCCTCGTAATTTTTCTGGGTAATAGTATCTCCGTTTTGGTTTACAAACGAAAAATCGGCAATTGTGTGGTATTTGCTTTTGTATTGAATCGTACTATCGACTAATTCTGGATTGACATCAGCAGGATTATAAATCGGAAGTGTTTTTTGTGGTTTTAAAGCCGAATAAAATAACGATATGGTGACAACCGAAAATACAATTAAAACGATAAAGAATTTGCGGTATTTATACAAAAGCGATTTCATAAATATAATTTGGCGCAAAAATACAAAAAGAGCATTTTAAAGTTTTAATTATAACGGCTTTTTAACAGAATGAAAACTCTAATTGAAATCTGTTTTTTCGGTTGGAAATATTTGTCAAACATTTTTGTAACAAAATGATAGTTGTGTAGACAAATGTTTAACTGAAGCCGTTCAAAAGGATGCCTTCAAAAATAGTCTGTTAATTATTTGATGAATTTAACATAACATTCAAAATAATAACAATATGTTTGTATATATACTAAAACAATAAATTATAATGATTAAAAAGCTTACTAAACCAGTGTTTTGTGTAGTTTCTGCAATGTTTTCATTAACTGCAGTTCAAGCTCAGAGTGCAAAACCAAAAGAACCAGGTATCAATGTTGCTAATATGGACACAAAAGTAAGTCCAGGTCAGGACTTCTTTCGTTATGTAAACGGAGCTTGGTTAGACAGGACTGAAATTCCTAGCGATAGAAACGCTTGGGGAAGTTTTAATGAATTACGTCAAAAAACAGACGAGAATTCACTTGCGATCTTAAAAGAGGCTTCGAAAGATCCGAAGTATAAATCAAACACAGATCAAGGTAAAGCAATTGCTTTATTCAACACGATCATGGATACGGTTGGAAGAAATAAAAGAGGAGTTACACAACTTCAGCCTTATTTGAAGAAAATCGATGCTATTAAAAATGTTGCTGATCTTCAAGCTTACATGACTGAAATGCAGCTTGTAGGTGGTTCAGGATTTTTTGGAGTTTATGTTGGAGCAGATGCTAAAAACAGTAACAAAAACGCTGTAACGTTAAGCCCTGGAACTCTTGGATTATCTGATAAAGATTATTACAATTCAGAAGATAAAGATTCAAAAGAAAAACGTGAAAAATATGAACTTCACGTTGCTCGTATGATGCAATTCATTGGTGAATCTCCTGCAAAAGCAAAAGAAAGTGCAAAACAAATTTTAGCTTTAGAGGTAGAAATGTCTTCGCCAAGATTGGATCGTGTTGAAAGAAGAGATAGAAGAAAACAATACAATCCAACAGCTGTTGCTGATTTGAAAAAGAATACACCTTCAATTCAGTGGGAAAAATATTTCGCAGGAATTGGAATGACAAAATTAGATACTGTAAACGTAGCACAGCCTCGTTACATGATCGCTCTTGAAAAAACTTTTACAGAGAAAAAAGTAGAAGCTTGGAAAGAGTATTTGAAATGGTCTCTTTTAAACAGAGCTGCTTCAAGTTTGACTACAGAAATCGAAAATGCAAACTTTGATTTTTATGGAAAAACATTAACTGGAGCTTTGAAACAACGTCCGCGTGAAGAGGTTGCTTTGCAAGTTATCAATGGAGTAACTGGAGAAGCTTTAGGTAAACTTTACGTAGAGAAATTATTCCCAGCTGAAGCAAAAGCGAAAGCAAAAGATATGATTTCGAATGTAATGCTTGCTTATGAAAACAGAATCAATGCTTTGCCTTGGATGTCAAAAGAAACTAAAGCGAAAGCAATTGAAAAATTAAGAAAATTAACCGTTAAAATTGGATATCCTGACAAATGGAAAGATTATTCAGCTTTAGTGATTAAAAACGTTAATGAAGGTGGAACTTATTTTGACAATATGAAAAATATTTCAAAATGGGCTTATGCTGACAATCTTGCTGATCTTTCAAAGCCTGTAGATAAAACAAGATGGGGAATGTCTCCGCAGACGGTTAATGCTTATTTCAACCCATCTTACAATGAGATTGTTTTCCCAGCAGCGATTTTGCAACCACCTTTCTACAATTACCAAGCTGACGAAGCTGTAAATTATGGTGGAATCGGAGCTGTAATTGGTCACGAAATATCTCACGGATTTGATGATTCTGGTGCTCGTTACAATGCTGACGGAAACTTAGTTGACTGGTGGACAGCTGATGATTTAAAACAATTTACTGAACTTGGAGGTAAATTAGCTGATCAATACAGCGCTTTAGAGCCATTGCCAGGAATTCACGTTGATGGTAAATTTACTTTAGGTGAAAATATTGGTGATTTAGGAGGAACGAATGCTGCTTACGACGGTTTGCAATTATACTTGAAATCTCATGGAAATCCAGGTTTAATCGACGGATTTACTCCAGAGCAACGTTTCTTTATTTCTTGGGCAACAGTTTGGAGAACAAAAGCTAGAGATGAAGCAATTAAAAGCCAAGTTAAAACGGATCCTCACTCTCCAGGAATGTACAGAGCAGTTGTGCCAATCCAAAACTTAGATTCTTTCTACCAAGCTTTTGGAATCAAAAAAGGTGATGCAATGTATGTTGAACCAGAAAAGAGAGTTAAAATCTGGTAATCTTCAATTTGATCAATATAAAAACGGCGCTGATTGCAGCGCCGTTTTTTTGTTTTGAAAGGTTTTGTTTATTTCAAATTGCTATAAATATAACTTTCAATTGCTTTTAATTCTTCATCAGACATTGCCTGCGTTATCGCGAAATTCGTTTTCATTACTGCAAACTGACTCGGATCAACGATTGGTTCAGCATTTCCTTTTAAGAAGGTTGGAATGTCGCCTTTTTTATCTTTGTAGATTTTTGCGATTTCTTGAATACTTGGCCCAATTACTTTTTCCCCCACCTGATGGCAAGAAGCACAATTTCCTTTTCCTTCAAAAATTTCTTTTCCCAAATCTTCAGGTGTTTTGGCTTTCGCCGATTCTCCTTCAGAAACTGATTCGGTACTTTGTGTTGATTTTCCAAAAGGTTCTTGGCTTTCTTTTTTGCATGAAACTAAGGCTAAAACAGTCGCTAAGAATAGTGCTTTTTTCATCTTATCTATTTAAAATTACTGAAGCTTCTTTTGCAAAATAAGTAGAGATAATACTAGCACCTGCGCGCTTAATGCAATAAAGTTGCTCTATCATAATTTTGTCATGATCGAGCCATCCTTTTTCTGCTGCGGCCTTTACCATTGCGTACTCACCAGATACTTGATAAACCGCAACTGGCACATGAACAGCATTTTTTACTTCACGAACAATGTCTAGATAAGCCATTCCTGGTTTTACCATTACAATGTCTGCGCCTTCTTCAACGTCCAATAAAGCTTCGCGAATTCCTTCAATTCTGTTGGCATAATCCATCTGATATGTTTTCTTGTCTTTTGGGATATTTTGAGAATCTACCGGAGCAGAATCTAACGCATCGCGGAATGGACCATAAAAAGCGGAAGCATACTTGGCGCTATAGCTCATTATCCCCACGTTATGGTGACCATTTTCTTCCAATGCTTTTCTGATTGCTAAAACTCTTCCGTCCATCATGTCGCTTGGCGCTACAAAATCGGCTCCGGCTTCAGCGTGACTTAAACTCATTCGTGTTAAAGCGTCTACAGTTGCGTCGTTAATTAATTGGCCATTTTCGATAATTCCGTCATGGCCATAAATTGAATACGGATCAAGAGCCACATCCGGCATTACAATCATTTCCGGAACCGCATTTTTTATGGCGCGGATCGTTTGTTGCATCAAACCATCTTTATTCCAGGCTTCGGTACCTTTATTATCTTTTAAATTATCGCTTACTTTCACATAAATATTTACCGCTTTGATTCCTAAATCCCAAGCTTCTTTTACTTCTTTGATAGTGTTATCTAACGAATGACGATAAATTCCAGGCATTGAAGGGATAGCTGATTTTATATCTTTTCCTTCAGCAACAAACATTGGAAGCATAAAATCCTGTGGACTTAAGCTTGTTTCACGAACTAAAGATCGAATTGATTCATTGGTTCTTAAACGACGGTTTCTTTGTAATGGGAACATTTTAATTGAATTTTAGATTTTAGTCCCGAAGCTTCGGGACAGATTTTAGATTTTTCTACAATCTTATTTTTAAATTTTTATTGATTGATTTAAAGACTTTTGACTTTACGACTTTAATCTTTTGACTTATTTATGTAATTGAGGCTTTGTAAATCTCTTTAATTGTGCTGCTTAACTCAGAATTAAAATCTGTATCTGATTGTCCTGCTGAAAGCCCTTCCGATAATGCTCTGGAGAAACTGGCAATCAATCCGTGATTTTGTGACAGTTTATCATTTGCTTCTTCTCGAGAATAGCCACCAGATAATGCCACAACGCGCACAACATGTGGATCCGTCATTAAATCGCTATAAAAATCATTTACAGTTGGAATCGAAAGCTTCAGCATTACTTTTACATCTTTATCTAATAAATTCAGCTGTTTCTTAATTTCCTCTTTCAGAATTTCTTCTGATTTTGCTTTGTCTGCGCTGTTAATATCAACTTCTGGTTCAATAATCGGAATTAATCCTTTTTGAAAAATCTGTAAACCAACTTCAAATTGTTGTTTAACAACTTCCTGAATTCCTTTCGCATTTGCTTCTTTAATTACCGAACGCATTTTTGTTCCAAAGATATTTCGCGCCACAGCACGATCTAGCAAATCATCTAGATTTGAAATCGGTTTCATGATTTGAACTCCATTTGAAAGATCAGCAAGACCTTTGTCGACTTTCAAAAACGGAACGATATTTTTCTTTTCCCACAAATAATCGGCCGTCCATTGTCCGTCGATTTTGCGGTCCATTGTGTTTTCAAACAAAATAGCGCCCAAAATATAATTACTGTCAAACGCTGGACTTTTGATGATTCTTGTTCGCATTTCATGAACAAGCGTGTACATCTCTTCTTCGTTTGAATAACTGTTTTCAGTAACGCCGTATTGAGCCAAAGCTTTTGGCGTACTGCCGCCACTTTGATCCAAAGCGGCAATAAATCCTTTTCCCGAATGCATTTTTTTCAACTGTGCTTCATTCCTATTTTCCATAATAATTAAATTTATTATTTATAAATATTCCGTTAGTTTGAGTCTGTTATTGGGGCTGGTTTATTTTTTTAAATGTTTTAAAGGCCTATTTTTTTATTTACATCATCATAAACTTCTTTTACTTTTTTAGGCGGATCAAATCGATAACCTATTGAAAGTTTTACGGTTGCTATATTGTCATTCAATCTTGGATCAACTTTGTCATCTTGCGCAAAACTTACCGTATTTAGTGTGGCAAAACCGAAAAAACGATCTTTATTATAGGCTAATTTTAAATTTAAATCAGCTTGATATAACGCTGAGGTGTCGCCGTCAATATCATTCATTCCTGCTCCTAAGCCAATTCCTGCTCCAATTAATACACGATCACTAATTACAAAATTATAAAAATAAGAAGGCATTAAAGTAAATACATAAATGTCACCAGGAGATGAATCGGGTGTGTTAAAGTCTATATTCGTGTAATAAAAAGAAAAAGTTGGAATAAAACTTCCGGAACTTTTAGTTTGCCATTCGTTTTGGTTAACTAGTGTTTTAAAAGAGAATTTATCATTAAAAATGTACGATGTCGATCCGCCAATTTTTGTAGTCCGCATCTGTGGCAGTTGAGCGGTAAAATTATCTTCGCTAATATAAAAGCCTTTTTGATTTATGAAAGTGAAAGACTGCATCCATTTTTTATAATAAAAACGGGTATTGAAATTAAAGTTTTTAGAATGAGAATCTCCTTTGTTTCCGCCAAGGAATTTTGGAGCGAAACCAATAGTAATGTCAATGATTTTATAATTCAAACTAAAACCAATTTGTTCTCTTCTATTCGGAATAAGATTGACATATATTTTCGGATCTGTATTATCTGAAGCGATCTCAAAACTATTTGAAGTGTCTAAATAATAAACGCTTGCGGTGATTTTGTCATTATATGATTTAAAATAAGGGTTCTGCAAAGTGTCGTTTTGGGCGAACCCCCCAAAAACACTTGTAAAAAACGCTATGTAAATCAGTTTAAATTTCATTGATTTTATTCAAATAATTTTGGTTATGTATATAATATGTCACCTCTACGAGGTTGAATGAAATACATTTAAAAAGTTCTATAAATATTGCGTCTTTCTGGGATTTGTTTGAAAGCTCCAGCGGAGCAAAATATCTATAGAAAATTAATTTGTTTCATACAAAAGCTCCAGCGGAGCATTATATTTATAGTATTATTTTATCGAGTTCAGAATTTGAGCTCCAGCGGAGCGATATTCTCTAGGCAATCAAATCTCATCAAAAAGATATTCATTTTTGAAACCAATATTAAATAACTTCAAAAATTCTATATACTCATCTTTGAATGTTCTTGTTTTATGATGTTCTTCTTGATTTTCAATATATTTAATAATATTTGTTAATTGAGAATGACCATATGTAAAAGCTCCAAATCCATTTTGCCATTCAAATTTTCCATTAATCCACCTTTTGGCATTTATAAATTTAGATGAATTTGCTTTAATATCTCTAACTAAATCTGAAATGGATTTGTCAGGTTTTAAACCAATTAATATATGAATGTGATCTGGCATTCCGTTAATTGCAATTAGCTTTTGTCCTTTATTAGTTACAATCCCAGTGATGTATTTATAAATCTCATCTTTCCAGTTTTTGGAAATTAAATTTTCTCTGCCTTTAACTGCGAAAACAATATGAATATATAATTGCGAATAGGTGTTTGCCATATTTTAATTAAAATTATTGAGAAGTAAATCTAATCAATAAATTAATTTTGTAGGATAAATGCCTATTTTTTGTTTGTGAATCAATATTTCGCCCCGCTGGGGCTTTATATCGTACTATTTATATTTTGCTATAAATATTTCGTCCCTCTGGGACTGCTTTAGATTATTTTATATTTCTTGAAAAAGCTCCAGCGGAGCAAAATATTTATAGAAATAATTATGTGACATTGTTCGAAAGCTCCAGCGGAGCGACATAATTATTCCAAAATGTGAATTTCCAATAAAACTTTAAACCCAATCAACCGGATTTTCTAACACATTTACCAATTTTTCTTCTTCGCTTCCGGCTTCTGCATGATGATCATAAACCCATTGCACATGTGGAGGCAAACTCATTAAAATACTTTCAATTCTTCCATTCGTTTTTAAACCGAATAATGTGCCTTTATCATGAACCAAATTAAATTCAACATAACGGCCACGACGGATTTCTTGCCAGTTTCTGTTTTCAGGCGTATATTCTAAATTTTTTCTTCTTTCCACAATCGGAACATAAGCTTCAAGGAAACTATTACCAACCTCAGTTACAAAGTTATACCAATTTTCCATTGACATTGCTTCATTTGCTTTGCAATAATCAAAAAATAAACCGCCAATTCCTCGAGCTTCGTTTCTATGTGCATTCCAGAAATATGAATCGCATTGTTTTTTGTATTTTGGATAAAACTCAGGATTGTGTTTATCGCAAGCGGTTTTACATGTTTGATGAAAGTGTTTTGCATCTTCTTCAAACAAATAATAAGGCGTTAAATCCTGTCCGCCACCAAACCATTGTTCGATCACTTTTCCAGATTCGTCATACATTTCAAAATAACGCCAATTGGCATGAACCGTTGGTGTCATTGGATTTTTTGGATGTAAAACCAAACTTAATCCGCAAGCGAAGAAATCGGCTTCACCAACATTAAACATTTTTTGCATCGTTTCCGGCAATTTTCCATGAACGGCTGAAATATTGACACCGCCTTTTTCGAAAACATTTCCGTTTTCAATAACGCGTGTTCTTCCCCCACCGCCTTCCGGACGTTTCCATAAGTCTTCACGGAATTTTGTCGTTCCGTCAACGGCTTCTAATCCAGCGCAGATTTGGTCTTGTAAATTTTGTATGTATGCGTAAAATTTATCTTTCATGTTGATTGTATTCTGATTTAAGAAGTCCGAAATAAACAGTGTTTTGCAATTGACCGTCGCCATTTCTAAATTCGTCTCTTAAAATTCCTTCTTGTTTAAAATTATGTTTTAATGCAATTCGTTGACTTGCCAAATTGATTTCTGATGTACAGATAAAAACCTTATTCATTAGTAATTCATTGAAACAGAAATCAAGTGTATCTGAAACCATTTTTGATGTTATTCCTTTTCCTTGGAAATCTTCGTCAATAAAATAACCCAATTCGCATTTCGAAATACGGAAATCGATGCTTTTGATGCATAAGTAACCAATTAAACTATTGGTTTTTAAATCTCTTGCGTAGAAATAATATCCTTCTTTGTTTTTCTCTTTGTCAATCGCAAATGAGATAAAATCTTTTGCTTTTTTCAGCGAATCAGAGTTGACGAGCGTTACCGGAAAAGTTTGCGAAATGTGATTTCTATTCTTGTCAATGAGTTTATAAAACTCTTCAGAAAGAATATCTTCGATTCGGTCTGTTTTCCAATCTGTAAAACTCATTGCTATTTGTTTTTTAAAGAAGAGATTTTAGTATTAATTCCAAACGAAAAAACTTTGCTTTCCTGTTGAATATATTGATAAATAGCTAAAGCTTTATCAGTAAAATTATAATTTTCTTCTTTAGAGAATTCGATTAAAATATCTCCGAATTGCTCTAAATGTTCCCAATCAAAATGAAGTTGCATTAATAATACTATTAAATCTTCATTTGTTTGGCTGGATAAAATTTCGAGGTTCAGCCCAATTTCCTTTAGCTGATTTTCAATATTTTCTTTTTCAAGATTGTTCAAAGGATAAGGAACATAAACAAGAGTTCGTAACGTTTTCAGAACGTTATCAATTCTTATTTTTTCTTCGTCTCTAAGTCCTTTATTTAGCATTTCTTTGACTCTCCTGCAAGGTTTCCAAAACCTTGTAGGTATTCTTCTATTTATACGTTTTATTTTTAAATAAATTGTAAACCTACAAGGTTTTGAAAACCTTGCAGGACAAATTTAAATTATTCAAAAGTGTAAGTTTCGTTTAAAAACTCATTCTTTTGATTATGGCAAAAGGTAAAGTTTTCATAATCTCCAAAGAGATGTAAAACCTCATTTCGTTCTATTTTTGTTACTTTATTTGATAAAAAAGATTGATAAGACGAAAATCTAAAATTTGTAAAGTCTAAATTAAAATGATGTTTAGGATTTAAATGAACATACACAATCAGATGTCTCAAATAATTTTCGTCTTTTAACCTTATTCTTTTAAAATGTTTTTCGAATAAACTTCCAGTTCTATTGGTTTGCTTATTAAATGCCTTAGCATAAGAATTAAATAAGTTTGAAAATGCTTGTGTAACTTCCTTTTCTTCAATGTCCAAGCGAATAACCAAATGAAAGTGATTGTTCATTAGGCAATAAGCAAAAATGGAAATTTTCTTCTCTAAATACTTCGCTAATTGCTTTAAAAAATAAAGTTTGTTTGCTTCATTTTCAAAAATAGTTATTCCGTTAATTCCCCTATTATAAATATGATAGTAGCAATCTTTTTCCAATACTTCAAATTTCATTTTTAATTTACTGTAAGTTTTTACTGTAAATATAAAAACAACTTTTAAACCTACAAGGTTTTGAAAACCTTGCAGGAAATCAAAATCGAGACTAAATACTAATTCCCGTATTCCTTCACCGCATCAATAAACGCTTTTGCGTGATCTACAGGGATATTTGGTAAAATTCCGTGACCTAAATTTACGATATATTTATCTTTTCCGAACTCGTCGATCATTTCGTGAACCATTTTCTTGATTGTCGGAATTGGAGAAAGCAATCTTGATGGATCGAAATTTCCTTGTAATGTTTTTTGTCCTCCAGATAAATAACGTGCATTTCTTGCAGAACAAGTCCAATCTACTCCAATACCTGAAGCTTTACTTTTACCCATTTCGCCAAGAGCAAACCAACATCCTTTTCCGAAAACAATAACGGGAGTAATATCTGCTAAAGCGTCAACAATCTGGTTGATGTATTTCCATGAAAATTCCTGATAATCAACTGGAGAAAGCATTCCTCCCCAAGAATCAAAAATCTGAACGGCATTTACACCCGATTTCACTTTTTCTTTTAAGTATAAAATAGTCGTATCGGTAATTTTTTGCAATAAAGTATGTGCCGCAACTGGGTTTGAAAAACAGAATCCTTTTGCAGTATCAAAACTTTTAGAACCTTTTCCTTCAACAGCATAGCAGAAAATTGTCCAAGGCGAACCAGCGAAACCAATTAATGGAACTTCATCATTCAACATTTCTTTGGTCAATTTTACCGCGTCAAAAACGTAGCCTAATGTTTCATTTACATCTGGAACATAAACTTGATTTACGTGTTCCATTGTACGGATTGGATCTGGAATAATCGGACCCAAATTGTCTTTCAATTCTACATGAATTCCCATTGCGCGTGGCACAACTAAAATATCTGAGAATAAAATGGCAGCATCAGGAGCAATTCTGCGAATTGGCTGTACTGTGATTTCAGCAGCTAATTCTGGAGTTTCGCAACGCGTAAAGAAATCATATTTATCACGAAGTTCTCTGAATTCTGGTAAATATCTTCCAGCCTGACGCATCATCCACACAGGCGGACGTTGAACAGTTTCTCCTTTTAATGCTTTTAAGAATAAGTCGTTTTTTAACATTTCGTATTTGTTTTTCCTGCAAGGTTTTCGAAACCTTGTAGGTATTGTTTGTTGATTTATATTTAAACCTACAAGGTTTTGAAAACCTTGCAGGACGTCGTGAACATTATTTATATTCGTGAATTACATCTTCGATTACGTCCTCGATTGTAGGCTGATCTGCGACGATGATATTCTTTGTAATTTTTGATAAAGCTTCTGCGGTCGTATCACCAATGCAGAAACAGATTTGTTTATTGATGGTATTATGTTTCAGATAACTTTTAACTCCGGACGGACTAAAAAACAAAATCGCTTCGGGATTTGCTTTTATTTTTTGTGGCTGAAGCGTAGTTTCGTAAACTTGAATTTCGTTGAATTTAATTCCGTTTTCTTTCAAAGCTTCTGGCAAAGTATCTCTTCTTAAATTTCCACTAAAGAAAGTATAGCTTTCATTTCTATAAATCAAAGTGATAATTTCAGCTAAATCAGAAGCATAACCTGTGTAAGCCACAACATTAAAACCGTTTTCTTCTAAAAGACTTTTGGTTTTAAGGCCAACGCAGTACACGTTTTTCTTTTTCAGTTCTTCTGATTTTGGATTTGATAAAACACTGTGAACAGCATTCTGACTTGTAAAAATCAGACTTTCGTTAAGGTCTTTTAATTCGAAAGGTTTGTTTTCGGTTTTAATGAAATCAGCTTCAATTAATTCAACGCCATATTTCATTAGTTCTTGCTTATGAAGAGGAGATAATATTTTAGTGGATAGTATTTGAACAGAGTTTGCCATTATTTCTTTAGAGATTCTTTAATTTTCTGCATTAATTCCGTTCCTCCATTATTCAAAATCTCCTGAGCAGAATTGAAACCTAATTTCTTCCATTCTGAAATATCAACCGTTTTGTTGACTTCCAGTTTTTGTTTTCCGTCAATAGAAAGTAAAACGCCTTGAAAATGCAGAGTGTCTTCGTCTTCGTTATACGTAACCAAAGCTCCGATTGGCGCAGTACATCCGCCTTCAAGCGTTCTTAAAAACTGACGTTCGATGTAGGTACAAATTTCAGTTTCGATATCATTTAATTGAGAAAGTGCATCCAAAGTATAATTGTCGTTTTCCATTGCAACAACCAACATTGCTCCTTGAGCCGGCGCTGGAATCATCCAATCTAAATTGATATAATTTTCGGGTTTTAAGTTGATGCGCTCTAGACCTGCAGCTGCAAAAACAGCTCCGTCCCAATCATTATCTTGTAACTTCTGCATACGCGTATTTACGTTTCCGCGTAAATCAACCACAGTATGATTTGGATATTTGTTGAACCATTGTGCCTGGCGACGCAGACTTCCGGTTGCAATGGTGCTTGGATTTGCAAAATCAGGATTTCCTTTGTGGACTAAAATATCTAAAACATTTGCTCTTGGTAAAACAGCACCTTGGACGATACCTTTTGGCAAAGCTGTCGGAACATCTTTCATAGAATGTACGGCAATATCAATATCGCCATTAATCATGGCAATGTCTAAAGTTTTGGTGAAGATTCCCGTAATGCCAAGTTCATAAAGCGGTTTGTCCAGAATAATATCGCCTTGAGATTTAACGGCAACAATTGAAGTTTTATAACCTAAATCGTTTAGTTTTTTCTCGACAGTATGTGCTTGCCAAAGTGCTAATTCGCTGTCACGCGTTCCAATTCTGATTGTTTTTTCAGCCATTTTATTGAATTTTACCATATAAGTCATATAAGTAAATTTAAGCAGTTTGGGTAAAACAGCAGTTTGTTAAATGAACTTATATGACTTATATGGTTTAAAAATTTATTTAAGATGCTTTTATTTTGAAGACTTTCTCGATCCATTCAATGCTTTCATCGACCATGGTATCGTCGTCTTTTAAATGATTTGCAAAATGAGTAGTGATTTTTTGAATGATTCGGTTGCTGATTATTTCAGCTTGCTCTTCATTAAAATCGGCAATTTTTTTGCTTTGAAAATCTAGTTCTGAAGCTTTAATAGCGTTTAATTTTTCTTTTAAAGCATTAATTGTTGGAGCAAATTTTCTGCCTTTCATCCAAGTCACAAATTCTTCTTTGATTTCTTCGATGATCGCTTCTGCAGCTGGAATGTGTAATTTTCTGTTTTCCAAAGTTTCATCTGTCAATTGAGACAAATAATCCATGTGAATCAACGTTACGCCTTCTAATTCCTCAACATTTTCATGAACGTTTTTCGGAATCGACAAATCCAAAATCAATAAAGGTTTTTTTAGATTTAAAATCGCTTTGTCAACCGTTGGATTTTGAGCACCTGTTGCTACAACCACAACATCGGCTTTTTGAAGTTCTAAATGCAATTCAGAATAATCTTTAACAATCAAATTTAGTTTTCCAGCCAATTTCTCAGCTTTATCTTTAGTACGGTTGATTAAAGTGATATGCTCGTTTTTAGTATGTTTTACTAAATTCTCGCACGTATTTCTTCCGATTTTTCCAGTTCCGAAAAGCAAAATGTTTTTATTGCTGATGTCTTCTACATTCTTCAAAATGTATTGTACCGATGCAAAAGAAACCGAAGTAGCGCCAGAGCTAATCTCAGTTTCGTTCTTAATTCTTTTGCTTGCTTGGATAACCGCATTCACCAATCTTTCCATGAAAGCATTCGCTAAACCTAAAGATTTAGAGTGAATGAAAGAAGTTTTGATTTGAGATATAATTTCGAAATCACCTAAGATCTGGCTATCTAAACCAGTTCCTACACGAAATAAGTGATTGATTGCTTCTTGATTTTTGTAAACGAAGCCAACTCTTTGAAAAGCATCAACAGAACCATTGCTGTTATCGCAGATTAGTTTTATTAATTGAAATGGGTGTTCTGCAAAACCATAAATTTCGGTTCTGTTGCAGGTTGAAGTTACTAGTAAACTTTCTATTCCTTCGTTTTTAGCTTGTTCCAACAGGCGCGTCTTCGCAACTGCATCCAAACTAAATTGACCTCTGACCTCAGCATCAGCTTTTTTATAACTCAGACCAACTGAGTAAAAATAAAGATGTTTCGGTACGTTATTGTTTTCCATAAATTCACTTTCATAAAAGTGCAACAAAATTATTACTATACCATCGATAAAAATAACGCTAAAAGTACTTTTTATGTCGCTGTATGTTTTTTTGAACCTAAATAGGTGTTTTTGAGTAAAAAGGACTACTTTTGTAGCAAAATCAACTCATTTGAAGTGATTAGTTTAGAGTCGTTCTAAATAACATTTGAACTTTGTTTTGATTTTCGTTTCAAAAAAATATCGCTATGGGTTCTCAAGAAATTATAAAAATTGAAGATGACTTTACGCTGATCCGTTTTCAGAATGACGGCACCGAGCCATTTTTTGCGCAACATGAAATTGTAGGTACTGGTCTGATACAGTTTCACTTCGGGATAAAGGGGAATGCAAAATTCTTGTTCAATCAAGGCACTTATGCTTTAGAGCTGAAAGAAGAAAAATCATTGCTTTTATACAATCCTCAGAAAGAATTACCGTTGAATTTAGAATTAGCTCCAAACTCTTGGGTGATTTCAGTAATTGTTTCGATCAAGAAATTTCACGCCTTATTTTCTGCCGAAGCCAATTATATTACTTTTTTAAGTCCTGATAATAAGGATAAAAAGTATTATAACGAAGGAAATATTAGCCCGTCGATGGCAATTGTACTTAGTCAGTTGTTTCATTACAATCTTCATCCATCGATCAAAAACCTTTATTATAAAGGAAAAGGATACGAATTGCTGAGTTTGTACTTCAATAGAACAGAAGACCCAAATGCAGAACAATGTCCGTTTTTGATTGACGAAGATAATGTTTTGAAAATCAGAAAAGCAAAAGAAATTGTAATAGCGAATATGGCCGAACCGCCAGGATTGCAAGAATTGGCAGATGAAATTGGTTTGAATTTGAAAAAACTCAAAATGGGCTTCAAACAAATTTACGGTGACACAGTTTACGGTTTCCTTTTCGATTATAAAATGGATTTCGCAAGAAAACTTTTAGACAGCGGTTCTTATAACGTAAACGAAGTGGGATTGAAAATTGGCTATAGCACAGGAAGTCATTTTATCGCGGCGTTCAAAAAGAAATTTGGAACAACACCCAAAAAATATTTAATGTCGATTAATGCGAATGTTTAATTTCAAGTTTTATTAAAATAATGGAAATTGGAATATTAGGAGATCATAAGGATTATATAGAAGAAAAATTTGAAGAAGTTTTGGTACGTTATAATCGATTTGGCAAAGACCTTTATAATGTAATTAAAGAGGAATTGCCAGATGTATTCAAATATTTAAAATACTATAGGACAATAAAGTATGGAAACATAGGTCAGCTTGAAGATAGTTACGCAACTTATAATGATGGAGATATTCTGTTTGCTATCCAATTAGAACCTGAGTGCGAAGTAATCTGTTTATATAATCGTGAAATTCACATTGAAATTAGCGATTGGAATAATAATGATTATTATAAACAGTCTATTGAATTTATAAGAACGGAATTTCTGAATGGAAAGATCTAATAAATCAATTTTAAATATTAAACAATAATTAAAAAGTAATAAATATCATATTTCGATAAAGTATCCTTAAATACTTTTGCCGAAATTTTTTAAAACAAATAAAAGCTTAAAGCAAAAAACATAATGAAAGGCGTATTATTAGTAAACTTAGGATCACCAGACAGTCCAACACCAAAAGATGTAAAACCCTATTTAGATGAATTTTTAATGGATAAATACGTGATCGACGTTC
Organism: Flavobacterium denitrificans DSM 15936; assembly: GCF_000425445.1. Taxonomy (GTDB): domain Bacteria; phylum Bacteroidota; class Bacteroidia; order Flavobacteriales; family Flavobacteriaceae; genus Flavobacterium; species Flavobacterium denitrificans. The sequence continues at coordinate 660,431 of NZ_AUDL01000004.1, forward strand.
CGTATTTATTGAGAGCATTATTGGTTCGCGGAATTATTTTAAGAAAAAGACCAGAAGAATCGGCACATGCTTATTCGAAAATCTGGTGGGAAGAAGGGTCTCCATTAGTGGTTCTTTCAGAAAGAATGCAGAAAAAAGTACAGCCTTTAGTAAATGTTCCAGTTTCATTAGCGATGCGCTACGGAACTATGACAATCGAAAAAGGACTTCAGGAATTAAACGATAAAGGAGTTACAGATGTAATGCTTTTTCCTTTATATCCGCAATATGCAATGGCATCGACTTTGACTATTTTGGTTAAAGCCGAAGAAATTCGCAAGAAGAAATTTCCTCACATGAAATTTACTGATGTTCCGGCATTTTATAACAAACCAGATTACATCAAAAACTTAGCCGATTCTATCAAAAAACACTTGGTTGGATTTGAATATGACCATTTATTGTTTTCGTATCATGGAATTCCAGAACGTCACATTCGCAAAACGGATGTAACAAAATCACATTGTAAAATTGATGGTTCATGTTGTAACACGCCATCTCCAGCGCACGAATTTTGTTACCGTCACCAATGTTACGAAACAACAAAACAAGTCATTAAATTATTAGGGCTTCCAGAAGACAAATACAGTTTGACTTTCCAATCTCGTTTAGCGGGTGATAAATGGTTAGAACCTTATACAGATGTTGAAATTGATAACATGCCAGCAAGAGGAATTAAAAAATTGGCAGTTGTAACTCCAGCTTTCGTTTCAGATTGTTTAGAAACTTTGGAAGAAATCGCAATGCGTGCCAAAGAAGATTTTGAAGCCAATGGAGGAGAAGAATTCTTGGCAATTCCATGTTTGAATGATGATGATGAATGGTGCCAGACGGTTTCTAACTGGATTAATGATTGGGCTAAATAGAAAATAGAAAATAGAAGAAAGAGTAAAGAATAAAGAATAAAGAATAAAGAACAAAGACTTTAGAAGCAAGAGTAAAGACAATAGACTTTATGGAATATTATAATTATTTAAAATCACTGCATCTTATTTTTGTGATCACTTGGTTTGCGGGTTTGTTTTATATTGTGCGTTTGTTTGTTTACCAAATTGAAGCCAGTGAAAAATCTTCGCCAGAAAAAGAGATTTTGCAGGCGCAATACAAAATAATGGCCTACCGTTTGTGGTACATTATTACATGGCCTTCGGCGGTTTTGGCAAGTGTTTTTGCTTTTTGGATGCTGTTTTTTACAGATGCAGGTCATATTTGGCTTACACAATCATGGATGCACGTAAAATTATGTTTCGTTTTCCTTTTATATTTATATCACGGAAAATGCCATCAAATTTTCAAACAATTGCAAAATGATGAGGTAAAATATTCCAATAATTTCATGCGTTTATGGAATGAAGGCGCCACGATTATTTTGTTTGCCGTTGTATTTTTAGTAGTTTTAAAAAGTGCCATCAACTGGATTTTCGGCGTAATCGGAATTATATTATTCTCGGTTTTAATTATGCTGGGATTCCGTTTTTATAAAAGAATTAGAGAGAGAAAATAGTTTTTTTAGTTTCAGGTTTCAAGTTTCAAGTTGCCAAACGCAACGTAACTAAACTTGAAACTTGAAACCTGAAACAAATAAAACAAATGTTTAACAACTTCAAAATGACAATGCTTTCCCTTCGTACCAGGATTTTCCTGTCGATGATTGTATTGATTGTTGTAGCATCTTTTTTATTGGCTTCAATTTCAATTATTCAGTTTAAAACGGAAGCGAAGGAATATCATCAAGAACGTTTAGAACGAAAAGAAAATGCGGTAAAAGAACATATCAATTACGTTCTGGCGACGACCACATATCCACTAAAAACTCAGAATTTAGATTTAATTTTTAAAGATAAAATTCACGAGTTAGCACAAATTCATAAAATCGAAATCAATATTTACAGTATTGACGGTAAATTGTTGAAATCTTCAAAAGAATCCTTTGCTGTTGATAAAGCGCCGCCGCCAATTCCGGAATATATTTTGAAATTGGTTCGTTCCTCTATAGAAAAACGATTTGTAGATATTAAAACGATTGATGGAGTCAAAAACCGTTCTTCATATAGTTTAATTAAAGACGAAAAATTCAAACCACTCGGAATCCTGAATCTTCCGTATTTAGAAGATGATGGTTACTACGATAATGAGCTGAATACGTTCTTGATTCGTTTAAGCCAAGTATATTCTTTTATGCTTATTGTAGCTTTTGGATTGGCGTATTTTCTTTCAACTTATATTACAAAATCGCTAAAAACAATTTCAGATCGTTTAGAAGAAACCAATCTGGATCAGAAAAACGAGAAAATTGTGTTAGAAGCAAACAGCAAAGAAGTCAACTTTTTGATCAAAGCGTACAACGGAATGGTAGATAAACTCGAAACGAGTGCCATTAAATTAGCGCAAAGCGAACGTGAAGAAGCTTGGCGCGAAATGGCAAAACAAGTAGCACACGAAATTAAAAATCCGCTAACGCCGATGCGTTTGACGGTTCAGAGTTTTCAGAGAAAGTTTGATCCTTCTGCTCCAGATGTAAAACAGAAAATGAATGATTATTCGGAAACTTTAATTCAGCAAATTGATACCATGACCGCGGTTGCTTCAGCGTTTTCGAATTTTGCTTCCATGCCGGCACAGCAAAATGAAACCTTAAATGTGGTTGAGGTAGTCGAATTGGCTTTGGACATTTTCAACGAAGATTATATTTCTTTCGAAAAAGAAGAAGAAGAAATCATTTCCAAAATGGATCGAACGCAATTAATCCGTGTGATTACCAATTTGGTTAAAAATGCCACTCAGGCTATTCCGGAAAGTCAGTTTCAAAAATCCATTGTTGTTACGGTAAAAAGACGAAACAACAATGTTGAAATCGCGGTAAAAGACAACGGAATTGGAATCCAGAAACAAGATATTGGCCGAATTTTTGAACCAAAGTTTACTACTAAAACCAGTGGTATGGGACTTGGACTCGGAATTATCAAAAACATTATCGAAAATTACAAAGGAACAATTACCTTTGAGTCAACATACGGAAAGGGAACTACATTTAGAGTTTCATTACCAATTACAAATTCATAAAATCAGCGTCATGAACTACGAAAATATTTTAATTGCAATAGAGGAGAGCGTTGCAACCATTACGATTAATAGACCTGCAAAATTGAATGCCTTAAACAAGGAAACAATAAGCGATTTGAGTAAAGCGATCAAATTATTAAGCAAGAATGAAGAGGTTCGCGCTATAATTTTAACGGGAAGCGGAGAAAAAGCCTTTGTTGCTGGAGCTGATATTTCTGAATTTGCAAATTATACTATTGTTGAAGGAGCGCAATTGGCCGCTGAAGGACAAGAATCACTTTTTGATTTAATCGAGGGGCTTAAAAAACCTGTTATTGCTGCAGTCAACGGATTTGCATTAGGAGGCGGATTAGAATTGGCAATGGCTTGTCATTTTAGAGTAGCATCAGACAATGCAAAAATGGGACTTCCAGAAGTTACTTTAGGATTGATTCCGGGTTATGGAGGAACACAACGTTTGCCGCAATTAGTTGGAAAAGGACGAGCAATGGAAATGATTATGACCGCAGCAATGATTTCTGCAGAAGAAGGAAAACAATACGGTTTAGTAAATCACGTAGTGCCACAAGCAGAACTTTTGTCATTTACAACGGTAATCGCTCACAAAATCATTAAAAATGCGCCGTTTGCTATTGCAAAAGCGATAAAAGCAATAAATGCAAATTATACTGACGGCAAAAATGGTTTTGATGTCGAAATAAAATCATTCGGAAAATGTTTCGGAACGCAAGATTTTAAAGAAGGCACCACAGCATTCTTAGAAAAACGTAAAGCTGAATTTACAGGGAAATAAAATCATACCACAAAAGGCACTAAAATTTTAAGAGCTTCGCAAAGAAACTTAGAATCTTAGTGTCTTAGTATCTAAAAAAAACTTAGTCACGATAGCTATCGGGATAGCATCTCAGAACCTTAGCACCTTTAAAAAAAATGTACGAACCAATATTTGCCCTTTTTTGTGAACGAGTTACAGAAAGCATCCAAAGCGGAACTTTCGCAAAACTTACTTTGGCCAAAACAATGGGAGATACAGAACTTAAAAACGTGTATTTCCGATTGGTTCTCAATGAAGATAATACATTCTCTATTTCGCTTACTTTTAGATATAAAACTGAAGAACTCGAGAGCATTCACACTTTAGATGAAGCTTTGCTGATTTTGGGGTCACACATCAAAAAACCTTTCTTGACAGCACTTTTATTTACAACTAATGATGATGTTACATTTAAAGTCAATAAAAAGAACGCAGGAAGTATTATAGAACAGCCACCAACGTTTAAAAATGCTTCTCCGGTTATGTTGGAAATGATTGAGAAAGGGATTGTTTAATCTTGTCGCTTAAATAGACTATATGGAAATTAAGACTTTCTGGAGAATTATTATTAAAGGAATTGGTTTATGGCTTTTGATAAATAGTATATATGTTGTTCCACAATTTGCTTCATCTTTTTCTTTTATTCATGATCAATTGGATTGGGGAAATTTAATAGCAGTTTGGCTTATAACATTTGGAACGCTTATTTTTTATCTTTTAATAGTAGGTGTTTTTTTGTTTAAAACCGAATGGATAGTTAATGTATTAAGGCTAGATAAAAATTTTACAGAGAACAGGATAGACATAAATTTTCCGTACAATAATGTTCTTTCTATTGCAGTAATTGTTATTGGGGCTCTTGCTTTTGTTGAAGCTATTCCCAAACTATGTTCAACGATTTATGAGTTTTTAAAGCAGAAAGAATTGTTTAGAGATTATTCAGGAGCTTCTTGGTTGATATTTTATTTTCTAAAAGCACTCGTAGGCTATTTAATGATGACAAATAGCAAGACAGTTGTGAAGCTAATTGACAAAAGAAAATAATCGAGAAAGGGATTCTGTAAGTAATAAAGCAATATTTGTCAGGCTGAGCGAAGTCGAAGCCCTTACAGAGTGATTCAGCAAGCGGAGGCTTCGACTTCGCTCAGCCTGACAAAAGAATAGATCTTCGCGTGTCTCTGTGAAACTACTTTGCGCAACTTTGCGTAATAATTCTCTTAAACCAGCTTCACAAACAAATTGGAAGCAATTTTATTCGAAATAGATAATTCTCTTTCATTCACCTTAATTTTTACTGATAAATCAAAAGATTCTTTAGAAATAAACTCAATTTTAGAACCTAGAGCAATTCCTTGTTTGTCCAGATATTTCAAGAATTCGGATGAAGTATCTTTTACGCCTACACATACTCCGGTTTGATTTTCTGATAACTCAGACAAAAGCTGTTTTTCAATCTTAATTATTCGGCCGTTAGCATCTGGAATCGGATCGCCATGCGGATCTTCAGTCGGATTTCCTAGAAAATCATCCAAACGATTAATCAATTGTTCCGATTTGATGTGTTCTAATTGTTCTGCAATATCATGAACCTCATCCCAGCTGAAATTAAGTTTTTCAACCAAAAACACCTCCCATAAACGGTGTTTTCTCACAATCATTTTTGCAGCCAATTTTCCATTTTCAGTCAAAGAAACTCCTTGATATTTTTTATAATTCACCAAATCTTTTTCTGCCAGTTTTTTAAGCATATCAGTAACCGAGGAAGCTTTCGTTTCCATGATTTCAGCAATAGCATTAGTGCTCACTTCAGTTTCTAAAGCAGCAGTTAGGTGATAGATCGATTTTAGGTAATTTTCTTCTGAAAAGGTCATTTCTTTTAAGGTTCTAAGATTCTAAGTTGCTGAGGTTCTAAGTTTTTCTTTTGAGGCTTAATTAAAAACCTTAGTATCTTAGAGTCTCAGCATCTTTTTATTTAACAATCAACAAAGGTATTGAAATTTTATGTCTCAATTTGTCTACGGTCGTGCCGAAAAGGATATCTTTTAGTCCAGTGTGGCCGTGGGTTCCCATTACCAAGATGTCAAAATTGCCTTCGTTAATGATTTTCGGAATTACTTTGTTTGGTTTTCCAAAACCAAGTTCTGTTTTTATTTTGAAGCCTTTTTCTGAAAGCATTTCTTTATATTTCAGTAATAATTTCTCGTCAATCGTAGTTTCATGATCATGAACGTGAACTCCATACATTAATGCACCAACGGTTTCTACAATGTGAATGAGTGTATATTCAGTGTCAATACCTCCCAATTCAAAGGCTTTGTTTAAAGCGGCTTCATCAGCTTTTGAGAAATCTACAGAAACTGCTATGTTTTTGATACTCTGGCTTTCTCGTGGTGTGAATTTAAGTTTTAGATTATGTGGCGAATGATTTATGGCTTTAGATTTGGCTTTTGCAATAAAAGGTTTGAAAACAATATATAGCAATAATCCCGCAAATGCAAAAGCAAGAGGAATCACAGTAAACCAAAGTACTGTTGGGTTATTTGAGTTTTCAAGCCATGAAGTGATTTCGTCGTAAACTAATTTTGCATTTAATGAAACAATGATTGAAGCAATAATCCAAGAAACAACCTGAGTGGTTTTAGAAATATGAAAACCATTCATTTTTGATTTATCACTCACAAAATGAATTAACGGAATAATAGCAAATCCCAATTGCAGGCTCAGAATAACTTGGCTTAAAATCAATAATTTGCCTGTTACACTTTCGCCATAAATATAAATTACGATTAAAGCGGGAACAATGGCAATTAAGCGCGTAATAATTCGGCGAACCCACGGTTGAATGCGCAAATGCAAATAACCTTCCATAACAATTTGCCCTGCTAAAGTCCCAGTAACGGTCGAGCTCTGTCCAGCGGCAATTAAAGCGACAGCAAATAATATTGGTGCCCATTTTGTTCCTAGCAAAGGTTCAAGAAATTGATGCGCGTCCTGAATTTCAGCAACTTCAAACATTCCATTTTTATGAAATGTTGCAGCTGCAAGAATTAAAATTGCGGCATTAACGAAAAAAGCTAAATTCAAAGCAATTGTCGAATCGATGAGGTTGTATTTTAAGGCTTGTTTAATTCCGGCCGGAGTTCGATCGAATTTTCTGGTTTGTACTAAAGAAGAATGTAAATACAAATTGTGTGGCATTACTGTTGCGCCAATAATTCCAATTGCAATATACAAAGCGGCCGAATTTGGAATTGAAGGGACAAGACCGCCAATGATTTTGTGGATTTCAGGCTCGGCGAAGATCATTTCAAAAATAAAAGAAAATCCAATTATGGCAACCAAAGCAATAATAAAGGCTTCCATTTTTCGAATTCCTTTATTAATCAGGAAAAGCAAGATAAAAGTATCTAAAACAGTAATCAAAACGCCTTCAAGCAACGGAATTCCGAATAAAAGATTAATCCCGATTGCCATTCCGAGAACTTCTGCCAAATCACAAGCAGCGATGGCAATTTCTGCTAAAAAGTATAAAATGTAGTTGATGTATTTTGAATAGGTTTCGCGAGAAGCTTGTGCGAGGTCACGTTGTGTGACAATTCCAAGGCGTGCGCTTAAGCTCTGCAAAAGCAAAGCCATTAAATTGCTCATTAATAAAACCCATACAAGCGTATAGCCAAACTGACTTCCGCCAGCAATATCTGTTGCCCAGTTACCTGGATCCATGTAGCCAACGCTCACTAAATACGCTGGACCTAAAAACGCGAGTATTTTCCTGAATCCTGTTTTTTTATGCTCCGTAGCAACGGATTGGTTTACTTCTTCTAAAGATTTGGTCATTGTAAAAGTATTGTTTTCACAAATATATGTAAAAATTATGTTTGCTAAACAATATTTTTAGACAAGCCTAAAACTTAAATGTTAGAATTTAAACATTTCGGGCATAAGCCCGACAATGTAAAATTGATCTCTTTTACTTTATAATTATGTGGCATAATGTAACTCGGCTTTACATTTTCTAGGCATGTAATTTCATGGCAATTTTCACAGCTAAAATGTGCGTGATTATGAATGTGAACTCGTTGATGAGAATGATTACATTTTGCATATTTTACTGTTCCGTCTTGGTTCGAAATTTTGTGAATAATATCATCGTTTAATAACCTGTCTAGAATTCTATAAATGGTGACACGATCACATATATCATTCAATTGCTTCTGGATTTCGGTGTGCGATAGTGCGGTTTTAGATTTTTCAAAAACCTCTAAAACGGCTGTCTTTGCTGTAGTGTTACGTGTAGCTTTCATTTTTTGTTTTAAAAAAAATTATCGCAACATTGTTGCGATTGTGTAAAATCATGTATATTTGCAACAAAATTGCATTAAGCAAATTTAAAATAAAATGAAGAAAATAACGACATCTTTTTACGATATTTTAGGGATTTCAAGCGCGGCATTTTGCCTCGTTCATTGTTTGATTTTTCCAATCCTGACGATTCTCCCTTTGGGTCTAATTCATAACCCAGTTATCGATTTGATTTTTGCTTCTTTTGGTTTATTTGCGATTATCAAAATTATAAAAAAATCCTCTCTTTTGGTGTCTTCCATTTTGGTTGTTTCGATGAGTTTGATTTGGGTCAGTATTTCGAGTGAAATATTTTTTGAAATTCATTTAGACTTGATTTATTTCGGAGGATTCGGAATGATCGTTGGTCATTTGCTAAATTATAAATTGCACAAAAAACAAAATCATTAAAAATAGCATTATGAATCAGAAAAATTTTGATGTGATTATCATTGGCGGAAGCTACAGCGGACTTTCAGCTTCTATGAGTTTAGGGCGTTCACTGCGTCAGGTTTTGGTTATCGACAGTGGTTTGCCTTGCAACAGACAAACACCGTATTCACATAATTTCATTACGCAAGATGGTGAAAAGCCTGCTGTTATTTCTGCGAAAGCCAAATTACAGGTTGATCTTTATAAAACAGTTCATTTTTATAACGGACTTGCTATAAAAGCGATTAAAAAAGAAAATGGATTTGAAGTTTCAACTGAATCTGGGGAAGTTTTCAATTCCAGAAAAATCTTGTTTGCAAGTGGCGTTAAAGATTTGCTTCCAGAAATAAAAGGTTTTGCAGATTGCTGGGGAATTTCGGTTTTACATTGTCCGTATTGTCATGGTTATGAAGTCAAAAACGAAAAAACAGCGATTATTGCCAATGGCGAAATGGCTTTTGAATACGCAAAACTAATCTCAAACTGGACAAAAGACCTTCGATTATGCACGAATGGAAAATCGACTTTGACTTTGGAACAAACTCAAATTCTGAAGAAAAAAGGCATTTCAATTTTTGAAGATGAAATAGATTCGTTTGAACACAATGATGGATATGTTTCGAATATCGTTTTCAAAAATCAGGAAAAAGTTGAAGTGAAAGCCATTTACGCAAGACCTCCATTTGAACAACATTGTTCGTTGCCAGCGGATTTGGGCTGTGATATAAACGAACAAGGTTTGTTAAAAGTCGATGCTATGCAAAAAACAAATGTTCCAGGAATTTATGCCAGCGGAGATTGCACGACTCAAATGCGATCTGTGGCTATTGCGGTTTCAACAGGATCTTTCGCCGGAGCGGTTATTAATAAAGATTTTATTGATGAAGATTTTTAGCAATGCACTGAAAATCTCTCGCAAAGTCGCTAAAACGCAAAGTGAATTAAACCATATAAGTCATGTAAGTTCATTTAAAACTAGGCTTAAATTATCTTACATGACTTATATGGCTTAGAAAAAACAACTTTGCGTCTCTGCGTCTTTGCGAGATTAAATAATCAAGCATTTAATAAAAACAACTTTGCGACTTTGTTTTGTGTGATAAAAACAAAAATCTAACACATTGAATCCAATCCGTTTAAAATTATTGCAACTAGAAACAATATTTGTCAAATTTAATTTTTAGTTTTGTCTAAATTTAATTTTATAAGAATGAAATATTTATTTTTGACAATATTAATAATTTCTGCTACACGCCTTTATTCACAAAATATCTCGGGAAAAATTGACGGACTAATTCCTCCTGGACAGGAAATTAATATCAGTTTATTAAATACAAACTTTAAAACACAAACCGATTCAGTTGGATTTTATAAATTAGAAAATGTTCCCAAAGGAAATTATAAAATACATGTGAGCTCGACTGGATTCAAAACGATAAATCAGAAAATTTCGGTTTTAGAAAATCAAAACCTAAATCTTGATTTTGAATTGAACGAAGATCAAAATGAACTTGACGAAGTTGTAGTTTCGGGAACTTTAAAACCCGTAAAACGATTAGAAAGTGCTGTTCCAGTTGAGGTTTATTCGCCGGTTTTTTTCAAAAAAAATCCGACACCAAGTATTTACGATGCGCTTCAAAATGTAAATGGCGTTCGGCCACAGTTGAATTGCGGTGTCTGCAACACGGGCGATATTCATATAAATGGTTTGGAAGGACCTTATACTTTAGTTTTGATTGACGGAATGCCAATTGTGAGCAGTCTTTCGACGGTTTATGGTTTATCCGGAATTCCGAATTCTTTGGTCGAAAGAATTGAAATTGTAAAAGGCCCGGCTTCGTCTCTTTACGGAAGTGAAGCGGTTGGCGGTTTAATCAATATTATTACCAAAAATCCAACAAACGCTCCAATGTTTTCTGCGGATTATTTTACGACGACTTATTTCGAAAACAATCTTGATCTCGGAATGAAGTTTAATGTCGGAAAAAAAGCTAATGCGCTTTTGGGACTGAATTATTTCAATTACAATCAGGTTGTCGACAAAGACAAAGACAATTTTACGGATGTGACGCTTTCCGACCGAATTTCGGTTTTTAATAAATGGAGTTTTCTGCGAAATAACAATCGACTTTTTACAGTTGCGGTGCGCGGAATGTATGAAGATCGCTGGGGCGGAGATGTGCGTTGGGAAAAGAAATTCCGTGGAGGCGATGAAATTTACGGAGAAAGTATTTACACCAAAAGAGCCGAATTAATAGGAAGTTATCAATTGCCATTTGAAGAAAAATTGATGCTTTCGTTTTCTGGAAACGTTCATTATCAGGATAGCCGTTACGGCACGACTTCGTATATCGCGAATCAGAAAATTGGTTTTTTGCAATTGACTTGGGATAAAAAAATCGGAAGAAATGATTTATTGGCCGGAATTGCAAGCCGATATTCGTATTATGATGATAACACAACAGCAACCAAAGAAGCGGAAAGTACTTGGCTTCCGGGAATTTTTGTTCAGGATGAAATTACATTTTCGCCAAAAAGCCAAGTTTTGGTGGGAATGCGATATGATTATAATTCTATTCACGGTTCTATTTTTACACCAAGATTCGCGTATCGATTCAAAGCCAATGAAAACACGATTTTCCGTTTAAATGCGGGAACAGGTTTTAGAGTGGTGAATTTATTTACCGAAGATCACGCCGCACTAACAGGTTCAAGAGATGTTGTGATTGCGAATGATTTGAAACCGGAACAATCTGTAAATGTGAATTTGAATTATATTCAGAAAATTAATTTTGGCAACGGAACGTTTATGGGCATCGAAACAACCGCTTTTTATACCCGTTTTAGCAATAAAATCATTTCTGACTACGAAAGTGATCCAAACAAGATTATTTACGATAATATCGACGGGTATGCTTTGAGTCAGGGAATAAGCACGAATGTTGATCTTAACTTTCCGTCGGGATTAAAATTTATTGTCGGGGCAACGGTTTTAGATAATAAAAATGTTCAAAACGGAGTTTCTGAAAGACCTTTTTTAACGGAAAATTTTACAGCAACTTGGAGCATTTCATACAAAATACAACCTTTGAATTTACTACTTGATTATACAGGAAATGTTTACAGTCCGATGAAATTGCCTTTGCTGAGCGAAACCGATCCGCGAAGTCCAAATTCGCCTTGGTACAGTATTCAGAATATTCAGTTTACCTTTACAGGCTGGAAAAATTTTGAGCTTTATGGCGGAATCAAAAATTTGCTGAATTTTACGCCAATGCAAAAGAATCCGTTTTTGATTTCGAGAACAAATGATCCTTTTGATAAAAATGTGCAATACGATTCGGCCGGAAAAGTTTTGGTAACGCCCGATAATCCTTATGGTTTGACTTTTGATACGACTTATGTTTATGGGCAAAACCAAACTATTCGTGGATTTTTGGGATTGCGATATACTTTGAAGTAAATGAAATAATGTAATTCATAATTAAACTGGACTGAAGTCCAGCCCTACAAAATAGTTCGTTCCGTTGGAACTTAAAGAGCCAGAGGCTCGATTTATGTTGTAGGGCTGGACTTCAGTCCAGTTTAGTTCAAACAAAATAAAATGAAAAAGCTTTTTCTATTAATCTTCTTCTTCGGAATTTCAGCGACAGGTTTTTGTCAGCTGAAAAGCTATTCTTTTGAAGAAATTGACAGCTTACAGCAAATTCAAAAACGAAAAATAATTGTTTTTATTCATACCGATTGGTGTCAGTTTTGCCAAAGAATGAAAGCGACCACATTCAAAAATCAGGAAATTATCGAAAAACTAAACTCCGATTTCTATTTCATTGATTTTAATGCCGAGGAAAAACGAGATATTTCGTTTAATAATCACGTTTTTAAATTTCAGCCTTCAGGAAATAATGTCGGCGTTCATGAACTGGCTTTGCAACTCGGAACAATAAATAATCAGATTGCATATCCGACTTTGTGTGTTTTGAATGAGAAAAACGAAATCATTTTTCAATATAATATCTATTTGAGTCCAAATGATTTTAAAATTCTTTTAGGAAAACTGGAAAAATAAAATTCCTTATTTTTGAGAATGAATTCTTCGCAAATCAAACATTTCGATTACATTTTTACCGGAACTGGACTGGCATCTTTGATGACCGTTTATAAAATGGTTTTGTCTGGCAAATTCTCAGATAAATCAATATTATTGCTTGATAAAGATGCTAAGAAAACAAATGATAGAACTTGGTGTTTCTGGGAAAAAGAAGAATCCATTTGGAATTCGATTATCTCCAAAAAATGGGATTTGGCTTTGTTTGCCAATGAAAATTTCAAACGTGATTTAGATCTTAAACCGTATTCATACAATAAAATCAATGGTTTAGATTTCTATAATTTCGTTTTCGAGACGATTTCAAATCAGTCAAATATTACTTTTTTGAATGAAAAAGTAACGGATATCAACGAACTAGAAACCCATGTCTTTGTTGGAACAGAAGAAAACAGATATACCTGCGATTATTTATTCAACAGCATTTATACTAAGGCTTTCGCCGAAGGACAAACGAAATATCCTGTTTTGCAACAGCATTTTGTGGGCTGGTTTGTAAAAACAGAAAAAGAAGTTTTTAATCCTGAAAAAGTAACTTTCATGGATTTTTCGGTTGAACAAAAAGGCAATACAAGATTTATGTATGTTTTGCCAATTTCTAAAATCGAAGCTTTGGTCGAATATACGTTGTTTTCAGAAAAATTACTTCAGAAAGAAGAATATGAAAATGAAATTCAAATTTATTTGGAAAAACTCGGAGTAAATCAATTCGAAATAATCGAAAAAGAGCAGGGAAGTATCCCGATGACTTGTTATCCTTTTTGGAAAAAAAATACCAAAAGAGTTTTAAGCATTGGTACTGCCGGCGGTTGGACAAAAGCGAGTACGGGTTATACTTTTAAAAATTCGGATAAAAAATCTACAAAATTGGTTGAGTTTCTTCAAAACGAAAATCTGAAAATGAAGGATTTTCATAAAAAAAACCGTTTTTGGTTTTATGATTTATTGCTTTTGGATATTCTCTATCGCAATAATGAATTGGGAAGTTCTATTTTTTCTTCATTGTTCAAAAAAGGAAATACGAAGCTCATTTTTAAGTTTTTAGATGAAGAAACGAATCTGTTTGAAGATCTTCGAGTGATTATGAAATGCCCGAAAGTACTGTTTATAAAAGCTTTATTTAGAGTCGTTTTTAAATAAAAACAGACAGAATTTAGACTTTCAAGTTTATGACTTTTCAACTTTCGACTAAATCAATCGAACTATAACAAAACTTTATACTTGAAATTAAGGAGTTGCGAGTAAACTTTGTAACTTTGCAACTTAAAAGTAAAATTTAAAAGACAAGAATATGTATCCACAAGAAATGGTAAAACCAATGGAAGCTGAATTAACTTCTGCAGGTTTTCAAGATTTACATAGTGCTGAAGCTGTAGAAAATGCTATCAAAGCTGAAGGTACCACTTTAGTTGTTGTAAACTCTGTTTGCGGGTGCGCTGCAAGAAATGCACGTCCAGGAGCAAAAATGAGTTTAGATAATGCTAAAAAACCAGATCATTTAATCACTGTTTTTGCAGGTGTTGATAAAGAAGCTGTTGATGCTGCGAGACAACATATGTTTCCTTTTCCTCCATCATCGCCATCTATGGCTTTGTTCAAAAACGGAGAATTGGTTCACATGTTAGAGCGTCACCACATTGAAGGACGCCCAGCTGAAATGATCGCTGAGAATTTGCAAGACGCGTTTAACGAGTTTTGTTAATTTTTGAAGATGCTAAGATTCTAAGATGCTGAGAGTCTAAGTTTTTTTTAAGAAACAAAGATTCGCAGTATAAAGATTTAAAACAAAAAGCACTATGAAAATAGTGCTTTTTGTTGTTTTATGTGTTTAGTAAAAAACTCAGAATCTTAGAATCTCAGCAACTTAGAGACTTATAAATTCCATCCCCCTCCAAGTGCTTTATACAATTCAACCATTGAGCTTAATTGTCTTTCAGATAATTGAGCAAGGCTTAATTGCGCGTTAAACAAGTTGGTTTCAACATCTAAAACTTCTAAGTACGAAACATAACCGCTGTCATATCTTTCGCGGGAAAGATTAAAGTTTATCAAGGCAGCTTTAACTTGTCTGTCACGGGCTTTCCATTCTTCTTTATAGGTTCTGATGTTTTGAATCGATTGTTCTACTTCAGAAACGGCTCCGATATAGGTTTTTTGATAAATGAATTTGAATTGCTCTGCTTGTTGTCTGTTGATTTCAACTCTTCTTTTGTTTTTTCCAAAGGCGAATATTGGACCAGCAATTCCTGCTGATGCATTTTGTGCATACGAACTTCCCAAAAATAAATTGCTTAAATCTGCACTTGCAAATCCAGCAATTGCTGCTAAATTCAATGATGGAAAACGCATAGCTTGAGCAACGCCAATTCTTTCATTTGCTGCTTTATATCTTAATTCGGCAGCTTTCACGTCCGGTCTGTTTTCTAACAAAGCTGAAGGAAGTGATAACGGAATTTCGCTGACAATCTGCAATTCGGTATTGCTTTTTCCTCTTGGAATTTCAGTAGGAAGCTGACCAGTTAGCAAAGCAATTGCATTTTCTTGAAATGTAATTTGTCGCTGAATGTTTGGAATAGCAGCTTCGGCAATTGCAACTTGTTGTTCGATTTGTACTTTGTCAACTTCAGAAATATAACCATTTTTAAATCTTTGGTTTATGATTTCATAGTATTTCTCTCTGGTTTCAAGTGTTGACTTTGTAATTTCCAGCTGTTGGTCTAGATTTCGCATTTGAAAATAAGCAACAGCAATATTGGTTACAATTTCTGAAAGTACAACTTTACGCGCTTCTTCAGTAGCTAAAAGTTCGGCTTGAACAGCATTGTTTTCATGACGATATTTCCCCCAAAAATCAAGCTCCCAAGACATGCTTGCTCCAGCATTTGAAGGAGTGAAGTTTTTCTCGTTACTATTTATCGTTGCTCCATATTGAAAAGTTGGAAACAAGTCCGCTTTGGCATAACCCAATTCGGCACGAAGTTGATCGATTCTCGAAACTGCGATTTTTAGATCGTAGTTGTTTTCCAATCCTTTTTTAATGAGGTCTTTTAAAACATCATCATTAAATAAATCAAACCATTTTAAATTGGTTACCGATGCCAAGCTGTCTAAGTTTCTTTCATTTTTATAAGAATCAGACTTTTGCTGTTCTGGTCTGCTATATTTTGGCCCCACCATACAACCCACAGGAAATAGTACGAGGATAAATATAACGACGAGTATTTTATGTCTCTTAATCATGGTCTGCAGTATTTGATTCCACATTATTTCCTTCAGATACGATTGCGTCATCTTTCTTTTTTCCGATGTTTTCAATCATTACAAATAGACCTGGTACAATTAATACACCTAAAATAGTGGCAATTAACATACCGCTGAATACTGCCATTCCCATTACAATACGAGCTTGAGAACCGGCACCGGTAGCAGTCAATAACGGAACAACTCCAAGAATAAACGCAAATGCGGTCATCAAAATTGGTCGGAAACGAAGTCTTGCCGCAACCATTGCTGATTCATATAGTGGTTTGCCTTTTTCGTATTCTTCTTTGGCAAATTCCACAATAAGAATCGCATTTTTGGCGACTAGCCCAATGAGTAGTACAAGTCCGATTTGTGCAAATACATTATTCACATAAGCATCACTTCCAAATCTTGCCAGAAGCAATCCTAAAAACGCACCAAAAACGGCGAAAGGAGCTCCAAGCAATACACTAAAAGGCAGTTTCCAACTTTCGTACTGTGCGGCCAAAATCAAGAATACAAACACTAATGCCATTATGAAAACGGAACTTCCTCCAGGCGAATGTTTTTCCTGATAAGATAAGTTGATGTAATCAAAACTCATATCAGCAGGCAAAGTCTGTTTGGCAACTTCTTCGAGAGCAGTTAGGGCTTGTGCACTACTATAGCCATCATTCGGACTTCCACCAATCTCAGCAGATCTAAATAAATTTAGACGATTCGTAAAGTCAGGACCCGTAACTTTTGTAGCTGTAACCAAAGTTGAAACCGGTAACATATCACCTGTATTATTTTTTACATAAATGAGGTTCAAGTCTTCAGGTCTCACACGATCAACGGCTTCACCTTGAAGATAAACTTTATATTGACGTCCAAAACGGTTGAAGTCATTTACATAACTTCCACCAAGGAAAGCTCCTAACGCTTCGGTAACTTTAGAAACTGGAATACCCAATTTCATCGCTTTATCGTTATCAATTTCTAATTTTATCTGCGGTGTACCAGCATTGAAAGTGGTATAAATTCGTTTTATTTCTGGGCGCTGTTGTGCGGCAGCAATAAAGGCTTGAGTTTGTTCGGCCAAATATTGTGGTGTATTTCCTCCTCTGTCTTGTAGCATTAAGCTGAAACCAGCAGAGGCTCCTAAACCTTGAATCGCTGGTGGGCCAAAAGAAAAGGCAGTCGCTGTTGTAATTTGTGTAGCGAGTTTTTTGTTGAATCGATCTACAAATTGTTTTGCCGTTTCTTCTCGATCTTCCCAAGGTTTTAAAGAGATGAAAATGAATGCATTATTTGGTTGATAAGAATTGGTAAGCATACTAAATCCGTTTATCGTTGTATAAGATAAAATAGACTTTTCTTCTTTTAAGAAGCTATCGACCTTTTTCGAAATTTCATCTGTACGCTGTAATGATGATGCCGGTGGCAATGCAATGTTTACCAGTACATATCCTTGATCTTCTTCAGGAATAAATCCTAATGGGATTTTCTTTCCTAAGAAAGCTGTAGCGGCCAATATGACTGCAAGCAGTACAATGATTCGTATTGCTTTTTTTGCAAAAAATGTTGCTCCATTGATGTATTTTCCGGTTACTTTTTCAAAGATTCTATTAAATCCTGAAAAGAATTTTGCGAGCCAGCCTGTTTGCTCATCAAGAGGTTTAGTGGGTTTTAGCAACATGGCGCAGAGCGCGGGACTTAAAGATAATGCGCTAAATGCCGAGAAGGCGACCGAGACGGCAATGGTTATGGCAAACTGTTGATAAAAACGACCTGTGATTCCGGGCGTCATTGCAACAGGAATAAATACGGCACATAAAATTAATGCAATGGCGATTACAGGGCCAGATACCTCACGCATCGCCTGAACGGTGGCTTCCTTCGGAGTTTTTCCATGTTCTATATGATGAATAACGGCTTCAACAACCACAATCGCATCATCGACCACAATACCAATTGCTAATACTAATCCAAGAAGTGAAAGGGTATTGATAGAGAATCCTAACATTGGAAAAACCGCAATAGTTCCGATAAGCGAAACTGGAACAGTTATTAAAGGAATTAAGGTCGCGCGCCAGTTTTGAAGGAAAATGAAAACCACCAAAATTACTAATATAATTGCCTCAAAAAGAGTATGAACGATATCGTCGACCCCGGCGGTGATTGCCAAAGTTGTATCTAAAGATTCTTGATAAACAATATCATTTGGAAATTTTTCAGATAATTGCTTCATTGTGCTTTTTGCTGTTTCAGCTACATCAAGAGCATTACTTCCAGGCATTTGATACAAAGCAACAACGGCACTTGGTGAACTGTTTCTACGTGCTGTTGAACTATAGTTTTCTGTCCCAAGTTCAATTCGGGCAATATCACCCATTAAAACTTGAGCTCCGTCTTGTTTGCTTCGAACGACTATATTTCCAAATTCTTTTTCTGTAACTAATCGGTCTTGAAGGGTTACACCATAAGTGAATTCGGTGTTTGCTGGTGCCGGTTCTGCTCCAAATTTTCCTCCCGGACTAATCATGTTTTGCGAATTCAGTGCATTTTTGACATCCTCTACCGTAACGCCAAGTTTGCTCATCATGTCAGCTTTTAACCAAATACGCATTGAGTAGTCACTTCCTCCAAAAAGGGTAACTTCCCCAACTCCTTTAATACGTGCCAATTGATCAACGATGTTTATACTCGCATAATTGTTCAGAAATTTGGCATCATATTTCGGATTTGTTGATGTTACAGTAAATAACATCATCGGGAATGATAATGATTTTTTTACTACCACACCTTGTTGTTTTACACTCGAAGGCATAAAAGGAGCCGATTGGTTTTGCCTATTTTGGGTAAGCATATTAGCATTATCCAAATTGGTTCCAACATCAAAAGTTACCTCAATGGTACAAGCTCCATCAGAAGTGTTGATAGATTTCATGTACAACATGTTTTCAACACCATTTACTTTTTGCTCAATAGGAGTAGCAACGGCTTGTTCAACATTCAGGGCATTTGCTCCTGTAAATGATGTGGTAATTTTTACTACAGGAGGATTAATATCTGGATATTGTGAAATAGGCGTTTTTTGTAAAGCCAGTAATCCAAGTATTACAATAATAATACTGATTACAATAGCAACGATTGGTCTTCGAACGAAAAATTCTCCCATAATACTATGTATATAGATTATTATTTAATAGCTGCAGATTCAGTCTCACCTAATTGCCATTGAACAATTTTTGGTGTTATAATGCTTCCGTTTTTCAATAATGAAGTACCCCCCATGGCTATCTTGTCGCCAGGTTTTAAACCTTCTTCGATAATATATCCATTTTTAATGGCAGGGCCAGGTTTTACAATTTGCATTTGGACTTTATTATCATTCCCTAATACGTACACTTGATAAATTCCTTGCACTTCTATAACAGCGCGTTGTGGAATTACAATAGCATCTTTTCGGATGTCTGTAAGAAGTGCGATTTTTGCGTATTGTCCCGGACGAAGCAATTTATCTGGATTTGGGAACGCGGCTTCAAATGTTATAGCTCCAGTTGCAGGATCTATTTGTCGGTCGCTGAAGCTTACAGTTCCTGTTTGAGGATAAGTTGAACCATCAGACAATTTCAAAGTAACAGATGCTCCAGAACCTTTTAAAGGTGAGTCTGATTTTTTGAATTCTCTATAAAGACGCAAAAACTCTTGCTCGCTCATTGTAAAACGAACTCTCACATCTCCTAAATCAGAAATGGTATTCAAAATTGAAACAGCGCCAGGACGCACATAATCGCCAACTCTCACTTTAGAGATTCCGATTAATCCGGAAATTGGCGCTACAATTCGGCAGTAGCCTAATTCAATTTTTGCGTTTTGTACAGAGGCATCAGATGCTTTGATTTGAGCAATAGAAGCAGTGTATGCTGATTTGGCCGAAACGAGTTCTCTCTGGCTGACAGCATTCATTTTTGCCAGAGGAGTTATCATATCAAGATCGGATTTGGTTTTTGATAAAAGTGCCTGTGATTCGGCAGCATTTCCTTCGGCTTGATTAAGTTTTGCTTTATAGGGTAAAGGATCAATTGTGTATAGGAGTTGCCCTTTTGTGACAAAACTTCCTTCTTTAAAATTTACGCTTTCAATAACGCCATCGACTCGAGGATTAATTTGAATGTCTGATTGACCAAAAGTTTGTCCCGTGTATTCAGATTCAATTTTAACGTCCTGCTGTAATACGGTAGTTACGGAAATTTCTAAAGGCTTGGGTTGTGGCGGGGCTTCTTTTTTGCAGGATAGCAATAAAAAAAGTAAGAAAATCGATGGGAAGTAAAATTTGTTCATTTTTTTGAAATTTTTTGAAATTCTATTAAAACTCAACTAATTAAAAACCAAATAAATCCTAAGCTAAGTTAACATTTTTTTAATTAAAATTTTAAATATTATTTTCATTTTGATTTTTTTTTAAATTTATATTTAATTGATATCCAGAATCTAAAAAACCGATAAAAAGACGTAAATTGTCGTTAAAAAGCACTTTTTGTAAGAATATCGTTTTGTGCTCAAAATTCAAAATCTTAAATATTTGTAGTTATGTCAAAAAAAAATAAAAAAAATCAGGACAATGTAGATGCCGTTCCCGAAAATTTAAAAACATTAAGTAAGAAAGAATTGCTACATCGTGCCAAGAAGTTTTCAGAGCAATTTTGTGTTGGAGATGATAAAGATTTTACACTAAAAGATAAGCCAACGAATTATTTTGGCGATGAAAAAAAATCTGCCATAAAAGACACTTTGAAAATGGGCGTAAAAGCATTGGCTGCTATGCAGGAAACCCTTTATGCACAAGATAAATGGTCGGTTTTGGTTATTTTTCAGGCAATGGATGCTGCAGGAAAAGATGGCGCAATCAAGCATGTAATGTCTGGAATAAATCCTCAAGGCTGTCAAGTATCTTCTTTCAAAGCCCCAAGTTCTGAGGATCTAGATCATGATTATTTATGGCGTTGCCAAAAACATTTGCCAGAAAGAGGTCGAATAGGAATTTTTAACCGTTCGTACTATGAAGAAGTTTTAGTGGTTCGTGTGCACGAGCAGATATTGAAAGGGCAAAAAATTCCAGAAAAATTGATAAAAGAAAATATTTGGGAGAACCGTTTTGAAGATATTCGGAATTTTGAAAGATACTTAAACAGAAACGGAACAATTGTAATTAAGTTTTTTCTAAATGTTTCAAAAGAAGAGCAAAAAAACAGATTCATTGAACGTGTTGACAATCCAGATAAAAATTGGAAATTCAGCGCGTCAGATGCTAAAGAAAGAGGTTATTGGGATGATTATATGTTTGCTTATGAAGAGTTGATTAAAAATACATCAACCAAAAAATCGCCGTGGTATGTCATTCCTGCCGATAATAAATACTATGCTCGAATTGCAATTGCATCTGCCATTATTCACGCTCTAGATGAAATGGATTTAGAGTATCCAAAAGTAAGTGAAGATAAAATTGCAGAACTTAACGAGGTTAAAAAAGCCTTATTAGCAGAAAAAGATTAATTCTTAATTATCATTTTGAATGATGACTTCGAAACTTTTGCCCATTAAGGGTTGGGTTAAGGAATATAAATCAAAAAATCTTAAAAATGATTTTGTAGCAGGAGTAACACTTGCCGCATATGGAATTCCGGTTTCATTAGCTTATGCGACACTAGCTGGATTACCACCACAATTTGGTATTTATGGCTATCTTCTAGGAGGAATATTTTATGCTTTTTTAGGAACTAGCAAACAGCTTGCTATTGGGCCAACATCGGCAATTTCCTTATTGATTGGAACCACAATTGCGACAATGGCTAACGGCGATGTACAACGATGGTCTGAAATTGCTTCGCTTACAGCATTAGTTTTTGCCGTAATGGCTATCATTGCCTACATTTTAAGATTGAGTGGCATTATAAATTTTATTAGCGAAACGGTTTTGGTTGGATTCAAAGCTGGTGCTGCCATAACGATTGGTATGACCCAGTTGCCTAAATTATTTGGAGTAGTGGGCGGGGGCGACAATTTCCTGGAGCGTATTACTGTTCTATTTCGGCAAATTCCAGATCTTAATAGTGCCGTTTTGATTTTTGGTATTTTTGCTATAATATTATTAATCATTGGTGAGAAATTAGCACCCGGCCGACCAGTTGCAATTTTAATTGTTGTTTTGTCTATTGTACTTGTTTCGACAACATCATTAAAAAATAGTGGTTTTAAAACAGTTGGTACTATTCCGACAGGGCTTCCAGAATTTCATATGCCGTCTATAATGATTCGGGATGTTGATGGAGTTTTGCTTCTTGCCATGGCCTGTTTTTTATTGTCTTATATTGAAAGTGTTTCTGCCGGAAGAACATTGGCACAAAAAAATGGATATGTTATTGATCCGCGCCAAGAACTTTTAGCCCTTGGAATTGCAAATGCGGCCGTCGCTTTTGGACAAGGTTATCCTGTTGCTGGCGGATTATCACAATCGGCGGTAAATGATACTGCTGGCGCAAAAAGTCCAATATCTCTTTTATTTTGTTCGGCTACAATTGCAATCTGCCTTTTGTTTTTAACAGGATATCTCCAAAACCTGCCAACTGTAATTTTGGCCTCAATAGTTTTGGTGGCTATTCGAGGTCTTGTTGATTTTAAAGAGATAAAATACCTCTACAAAAGAGACAAGCAGGAATTCATCGTAGCAATGATTGCACTGTTAGGAGTACTTATTTGGGGAATTTTGACAGGTGTATTGCTGGCCGCAATGTTTACTTTGTTGCTTTTGCTGAAAGCGGCCTCAAAGCCGAATGTAGCTTTTTTAGGCAGAGTCCCAGGGACAAAACTTTATACCGATTTAGAAAGACATCCGGATAACGAAAAAATTGAAAACATATTGATCGTGAGGATTGAATCGTCAATATTTTATTTTAATGCCGAATATATCAAAGAAAAAATCTGGGAGAAAATATATAGCGAACCACATTCATTAAAAACGGTAATATTAGATCTTAATTCGTCTCCTCGCGTTGATATTGCTGGAACACGTTTCTTAAAAAACTTATTTTTTGATTTAGATGCCAAAAATATTGTGCTCAAAATAGCTGAAGCACGTTCAGAGGTTCGTGATAGTCTAAGAGCAGAGAATTTGGAATCTTTTATGGGCCACATAAGCCGTTCTGTTTCAGTTGATGACTTGGTTGCTCGTGCTTCTGAAGCAGAGAATAAATCCTGATTTTATTTGAAAATGTTGGTGCTGATTGTTTGGATTTTTAAAAGATGTTAAAAAAATCAGATAATTAGGGCAATAGGATTTTTAATCTCAAAATAAACCCTATTTTTGCAGCAGATTTTCAGAAAAATCTAAAATAACATATATTCTTAAACTTAAAACTGTTTATAGCATGCAACTGTATAACACTTTGAGCGCAGAAGAAAGAGCCATCATGATTGATGATGCAGGACAACAACGACTAACGTTGTCTTTCTATGCGTATGCCAAAATTCAAGATCCACAAAAATTTCGTAACGATTTATTTATTGCCTGGAATGCCTTAGATGCATTAGGCCGAATTTATGTTGCTTCTGAAGGAATAAATGCGCAAATGAGTATTCCTGAAGAAAATTTGGAGGCTTTTAGAGCAACTCTTGAAGTTTATGATTTCATGAAAGGCATTCGTTTGAATGAAGCTGTAGAGCATGATGACCATTCCTTTTTAAAATTAACTATCAAAGTGCGTCACAAAATCGTTGCCGACGGTTTAAATGATGATACTTTTGATGTAACCAATATAGGCGTTCACTTGAAAGCCAAAGAATTCAACGAGATTCTTGATGATCCAAATACGATTGTTGTTGATTTTAGAAATCACTATGAAAGTGAAGTTGGGCATTTTAAAGGAGCTATAACTCCAGATGTTGAGACATTTAGAGAAAGCCTTCCTATTATCAATGAGCAACTTAAAGATCACAAAGACGATAAAAATCTGGTAATGTATTGTACTGGAGGTATTCGTTGCGAGAAAGCGAGTGCTTATTTCAAACACCAAGGCTTTAAAAACGTTTATCAATTAGAAGGTGGTATTATTAATTACGCTAAACAATTGAAAGAAGAAGGTTTAGAAAGTAAATTCATTGGTAAAAACTTCGTATTTGATAATCGTCTAGGGGAAAGAATTACAGATGATATTGTTTCGCAATGCCATCAATGTGGAAAACCTTGCGATAATCACACAAACTGCGAAAATGACGGATGCCATTTATTGTTCATTCAATGTGATGAATGTAAAGCGGCAATGGAAAACTGTTGTTCTACAGAATGTTTAGAAATCATCCACATGCCTCTAGTTGACCAAGTTCGTTTAAGAACCGGAAAACAAGTTGGAAACAAAGTGTTTAGAAAAGGAAAATCGGAGAATCTAAAATTCAAACATTCGGGCGACTTGCCAGAAACTGCTTTGGCAACTGCACAAAAACAGGCTGATATCCGTCAGAAAATAAAAGTAAAAAAAGTACTCCTTGGAAAAGCGGAACATTACTATGTAAAAGCACAAGTTGGACAATTTACTGTTGAAAATCATGAATTAAACGTTGGTGATAAAATCCTTATTTCGGGTCCAACAACAGGAGATCAGGAATTGGTTTTGGATAAGATCATTGTTAATGGAGCAGAAACTCAATCTGCTAAAGTTGGTGATAAAGTTACTTTTGAGGTTCCTTTTCGTATTCGTTTGTCAGATAAATTGTATAAAATTATAAATTAGCATAAATTTTTATGCTAATTTATTTATGTCACAATCATTTACCAAATTATGGATTCATGCTATTTGGGCAACCAAAAATCGTAAGGAATTAATTGATTATTCAATTGAGAAAAATTTGTACGATTTCATTTGGCAAGACCTAACTGAACTTGGATGTTCCGTTAGAATCATTAATGGAATGCCAGATCATGTGCATGTTTTATTTTTACAAAATCCGCAAAAAACTATTACAGACATTGTAAAGCAAATAAAAGGAAGTTCTTCTCATTTTATGAATAGAGGGGAATTTATCCTTGAAAAATTTGCGTGGCAGACAGGCTTTGGCGCTTTTTCTGTCAGCGAATCTCAGTTAAATGTTGTTTACAATTACATTAAAAATCAAAAGGAACATCATCTTGCGAAAAATGGACAAGATGAATTTGATGGATTTGTAAAGCTACATGGATTGGGAAATAAATGATTTGCTGGACTTTACAATACGTTCCCCGTGGTTAAAACCACGGGCTATATTTGAAAAATATACGCAAAGAAGAACATAGTCTGCGGTTTCAACCGCAGGGACGCAAGGAATGTTGACAACGATATGTTTCCCGTGGTTGAAACCACGGGCTATATTTGACAAAACATATGCAAAGAAGAACATAGCCTGCGGTTTCAACCGCAGGGACGCAACGGATATCTACAAAGATTATTAATACATCTGCGAATAACTTTTAAAATAAAAACTATGATATAAATCATAGGAATCAGATCTACCCCATATTATTTTTGTCAATTGTTAGATGACTGATTAAAAAACATTTCATCGAAATAATAGAATCAAAAATGACTATTACAAACAAAATCGAACTCATGTCTCCAGCCGGAGATTTTGAATCACTTCAGGCTGCGCTAGATAATGGTGCAGATTCCGTATATTTTGGAGTTGAACAACTTAACATGCGTGCACGTTCAACGGTAAATTTTACTATCGAAGATTTAAAAGAAATTGCCAATCGATGCGAAGCCAAAAATGTTCGCAGCTATCTTACATTAAATACGATTATTTATGATCACGATTTATCGGTTGTGAAAACATTATTGACCAAAGCCAAAGAAGCAAATATTACAGCAGTAATTGCATCAGATCAAGCCGTAATTGCAATGGCAAGATCGATTGGAATGGAAGTTCATATTTCGACTCAATTGAATGTGACTAATATCGAAACCATTAAATTCTACAGTTTATTTGCAGATACAATGGTTTTAAGTCGCGAGTTGAGTTTACGTCAAGTAAAGAAAATCACAGAACAAATTGAAAAAGAACAGATCAAAGGGCCAAACGGAAATTTAGTAGAGATAGAAATTTTTGGCCACGGAGCTTTATGTATGGCAGTTTCAGGAAAATGTTATTTGAGTTTGCATTCGCATAATTCATCTGCAAATCGTGGTGCTTGCAAACAAAACTGTCGAAAAAAATATACCGTAATCGATCAGGAAACAGGTTTCGAAATCGAATTGGATAACGAATACATGATGTCGCCGAAGGATTTGTGTACGCTTGATTTCTTAGATCAGGTAATTGATTCCGGAATTCAGGTATTAAAAATCGAAGGACGAGGCCGTGCGCCGGAATATGTGGCAACGGTTATAAAAACGTATCGTCAAGCAATTGATGCATACTACGAGGGAACTTTCTCAAAAGAGAAAACCGCAGTTTGGATGGAGGCTTTAAAGACAGTTTACAATCGTGGTTTCTGGTCTGGATATTATTTGGGACAAGAACTAGGTGAATGGAGTGATATTCCGGGCTCAGCAGCAACGCAGAAAAAGGTTTATGTTGGAAAAGGAACGCATTATTTCCCAAAAGCCGAAATTGGACAATTCAAAATTGAAGCTTACGATATTAAAATTGGAGATAAAATCTTAGTTACCGGACCAAGTACAGGCGCTCAGGAAATGATTATCGACGAAATGTTTGTAAACGATCTTTCGGCAGAAAAAGCAACCAAAGGAGACGATTGTACCTTCAAACTGCCTTTTAGAATCAGAATGTCGGATAAGTTGTATAAAATTGTTGATGCATAATGGTTATTATTACTTTACAAAGAGACAAATGCATTGGCTGTAATTATTGTGTCGAAATGGATCCGGCACATTTTCAGATGTCAAAAAAAGACGGAAAATCAGTATTGCTTCATTCGCAGAATGCAAAAGGATTTTTTACACTTAAATCCCCAAATCATGTAATTGTAGAAAGCTGTGAATTGGCCGCAAAAGCTTGTCCGGTTAAGATTATTACGGTGAAAGAAACTTAGAAGTTCATTATTCATATAAAATAAAAGAGCCGTCTCGTTTTTTTACGCGACGACTCTTTTCGTATTTAAACATTTTGAGTGTTTTAGGGTATGCTATTTTCTTCAATTTCGTTCCATTCTTCGGCTGTCCAAAATAAGGCAATATGAAGATTGTATAAACCGATAGCCGCATAAGTTATTAAGCAAGTATAATAGAGACCGTTAGTCAAATCTAGATATAAAGTGAATAACGCGATAAAACCCAATAATGCTAAAACAATTCGAATCCCAATTCTGACATATAATATTAAAATATAAAGTGCTGCAAATATTGCAATCACATAAATTAAGTTTTCACGACTAAGGCCTAATTCAATAAACCTTTTAATTGCATAAGCACTTGACAGCAATAAAATAAATATCTGGAGATAAGATCTGTTCTGTTGCTCGATATCTTCTATCTCTAAAAATTCAGAATCAGTTAAAGGAGTTCTTTTTCGAAAATAAAACAATAACGTAAATAGATTAATTACTGGAGCAAAACTTAAGAGATAGATCCATAAAGGTCTTCTTCGTAGTGCTGTCAATTGTAAAAGCAATAGTTGAGAAAATAATAAATATGCAAATGTAATTTGAGTGATAGTACGGAAAAGATTATAAAGATTACCAATAATACTTTGGGCGCTCGAAGGCATAAATTCAAATGAAGATGGTGAAAAGTATTCTGTGGAATAGATATATACTGAAAGTAGGCTAGTAAATAAAAATATAAAATGAATAGTAAATTTTTTCTTTGTCAATAAAATCGCAGAAGGCATTCTTTTAAAGTTTTTGAAAGAAAGCCCAGCATCTGCCAGAAATAAAAAATAGAAAAAAGAGAGCGGAACAAAAACTCGTGTAAGTATCATTCCGTATGAATAAAGAGGAGCCAGAAAATCGCTAGACAAGAATACAACACTTCCCACTTTTTGATAGAGCTGATTTATGCTAACTAAACCAATCATTCCGATTAAAAATCCCATAAAATTTATTTTTTCACCGAAGAGAATTTTGCCTCTTAATGCTCCATACAAAACATAGCAATGAAAATAACTCAAAATTATAAAGGGTAAGAAAAAAGGGCTCTTGAGGACAGATTCATAAAGATCTGAATAGGCAATAACAGTATCTATCCCAATTGATGGTAGAGCAAGCAAAACAATAAATTTAATCTTGTCGTATTTTTTTAAATAGATAGCTTCCCAGCAGAGTATTGTGAACGTAATCAAGATGTCAAAAAGCAAATTTACGGTCTTTACCCAAAATGGAAGTTCAGTAAAAGGTTCAAACATCCCAAGTAATCCAGGACCTCCTAATTTTGAAGTGTTGAAATGGTTTGTGATAAATTGCTTGATAATAAAAAGGAGGGCAATAAATGCCAAAGGCAAAAGAATCTTTTTGAATTTGGAAAAATTAAAATCATTAAAATAATTCGACTCATCTTTTTGGTGGTCTAGTACTGTTTCAGTGTTCATGATTGGTTAAGTTTCGTTTTTGGGTTTGATTAATGGTTTTGTACAAGTAAACTTAACAAATTTTGTTTTCCATTCAGAATTATTTCGGGATAGTAAACATCTTTTTTTATTTAACAAACCATTAGTTTTAATCCATATAGAGCAAAATAAAAAAAATACTATCTTTACCGATTAAACGTTTATGAACTTAAGCCATGTTTAATGGCACTACATATATATTATGGCATGTACAAGTTGTTCAACCTCAGATGGTGGCGCACCAAAGGGTTGTAAAAATAATGGGACTTGCGGCACCGATAGCTGCAATAAATTGACGGTTTTTGACTGGCTTTCAAACATGAGTCCGTCTAATGGAGAGGCGATTTTTGATTGTGTTGAGGTTCGTTTTAAAAACGGTCGTAAGGAATTTTTTAGAAATTCTGAGAAATTGACTTTAAGTATTGGCGACATTGTAGCAACTGTTGCTTCGCCAGGACATGATATTGGAATTGTGACTCTTACAGGCGAATTGGTAAAAATTCAAATGAAGAAAAAAGGAGTAAATCATGAAAGTAATGATGTTCCAAAAATTTACAGAAAAGCATCTCAAAAAGATATCGACATTTGGTCTGTAGCACGTGATCGCGAGGAGCCAATGAAGGTTCGTGCGCGTGAATTGGCAATTCAGCATAAATTAGAAATGAAAATTTCGGATATCGAATTTCAAGGTGATGGATCAAAAGCAACTTTCTATTACACAGCAAATGATCGTGTCGATTTTAGAATGCTGATTAAGGATTTTGCTAAAGAATTCAGTACGAGAGTCGAAATGAAACAAGTTGGTTTCCGTCAGGAAGCGGCTCGTTTAGGAGGAGTTGGTTCTTGCGGGCGTGAGCTTTGCTGTTCGACTTGGTTGACTGATTTTAGAAGTGTTAACACTTCTGCGGCGCGTTATCAGCAGTTGTCATTAAATCCTCAGAAATTAGCAGGACAATGCGGTAAATTAAAATGTTGTTTGAATTATGAGCTAGACACGTACATGGATGCCTTAAAAGATTTTCCTGATTACGATACCAAATTAATTACTGAAAAAGGAGATGCTGTTTGTCAAAAACAGGATATTTTCAAAGGATTGATGTGGTTTGCATACACGAACAATTTTGCGAACTGGCATGTTTTAAAAATTGACCAGGTAAAAGAAATTATTGCTGAGAATAAACAGAAAAACAAAGTTTCTTCTTTAGAAGATTTTGCAATCGAAGTAACATCAGAGCCTGAAAAAGACTTCAATAATGCAATGGGTCAAGAGAGCTTAACTCGTTTTGACCAACCAAAAAGAAAGAAAAAACCGAACCGCAAACGCAAGCAAAATGCTGAGGCCTCGGGCGTTGCAACTCCGGCAAAACCACAGCAGGAGAAAAACAATAATATAAAACCTGCAGGAAATAACAACCAGAATGCAAATCCAAATCAGCAGGGAAAACCTAATAATCCAAATAAACAAAATCATAAGAATAAGCACAAGAATTCGAATAAATCAAATAATCCGAATCCACAAAATTCAAGTGATAACAAATCTGCTGAGCCTAGAAAACCAATAATTATTACTAAAAATGAGAATAAAAAATAGCGGAATTCTTTTGCTGGCCGCAATACTTCTTTTCTCTTGTGATAAGAAAAGAGTGTTTGACGAGTACAAATCGGTTGGACGCGCTTGGCACAAAGACAGCGTTGTTACTTTTGATTTGCCGGTTTTAGATTCGACCAAAAAATACAATTTATTTGTAAATTTGAGAGACAACAACAATTACCCTTTCAATAATTTGTTTTTGATTGTTGCTATTGAAACACCAAGTGGTTTTACAAAAGTAGATACCTTAGAATATCAAATGGCAAATCCAGACGGAACTTTATTAGGAAACGGTTTTACAGACATAAAAGAAAGTAAGCTGTATTATAAAGAAGATGTGAAATTTAAAGGAAAATACAAAGTTCATATCAAACAAGCTGTTAGAGAATCAGGTAAAATCCCTGGTGTTGAAGCTTTAGAAGGTATTACAGACGTAGGTTTTAGAATAGAACAAAAAGATTAGAAATAGTATGGCAGCTAAGAAAAACAATCAATCAAATAGCGTTAAAGATATTAATTACTATAAAAAGAAGTTTTGGCGAATTTTTGCTTACAGTTTGCTGGGTATTTTGGCCTTCTTTTTATTTGCCTCTTGGGGATTATTCGGTTCAATGCCTTCTTTCGAAGATCTTGAAAATCCAGATTCGAATTTAGCTACTGAAATTATTTCTTCTGATGGGGTTGTCATCGGTAAATATTTCAAAACTAATAGATCACAACTAAAATATTCAGATTTGCCAAAAAGTTTGGTTGAGGCCTTGGTTGCAACTGAAGATGCACGTTTTTATGAACACTCAGGAATTGACGGACGTGGAACTTTAAGAGCAATTTTTACCTTGGGAACAAACGGTGGAGCGAGTACGTTAACGCAACAGCTTGCAAAACAATTGTTTCATGGCGAAGGATCTAAATTCCTTCCTTTCAGGATTGTTCAAAAAATAAAAGAGTGGATTATTGCTATTCGTTTGGAAAGACAATATACCAAAAATGAAATTATAGCAATGTATTGTAATGTCTATGATTTCGGGAATTATTCGGTTGGGGTGAGTTCCGCTGCACAGACTTATTTCTCTAAAGACCCAAAAGATTTGACAATGGACGAATCGGCTATTTTAGTCGGAATGTTTAAAAACTCAGGATTATACAATCCAGTTCGTAATCCGCAAGGTGTAAAGAATCGTCGTAATGTGGTGCTTTCGCAAATGGAAAAAGCAAAGATGATTTCAACTGCTGAAAAGTTAAGATTACAAGCTTTGCCAATTACACTAAAATTCAAATTGGAGAGCCACCGTGAAGGAATGGCGACTTATTTCAGAGAATACCTTCGTGATTACATGAAAAAATGGGTTGCTGAAAACAAAAAGCCGGACGGTTCAGACTATGATATCTACAAAGATGGTTTGAAAATTTACACGACTATCGATTCAAGAATGCAGTTGTATGCTGAAGAAGCAGTTTCTGAACACATGAAAAACCTACAACAGCAGTTTTTTATTGAAATGAAAACCAATAAAAATGCGCCGTTCGTAAATATCACTCAAGCAGAAACAGATAGAATAATGATGCAGGCAATGAAAAATTCTGATCGTTGGGCCATCATGAAAGATTTGGAGAAAAGTGAGGAAGATATCATCGCATCCTTCAAGGTAAAAACAAAAATGCGCGTATTTACTTGGAAAGGCGAACGCGATACTGTAATGACACCGCTTGATTCTATCCGTTATTACAAACACTTTTTACAGTCAGGTTTGATGGCTATGGAGCCTCAAACGGGTAACATTAAAGCTTGGGTAGGAGGAATCAATTACAAATATTTCCAATACGATCACGTAGGCCAGGGAGCAAGACAAGTTGGATCTACTTTTAAGCCATTTGTTTATGCTACCGCAATTGAGCAATTGAATATGTCTCCTTGTGATTCTATTCTTGATGGGCCGTTTATGATTCACAAAGGACGTCACCATGTAACAGAAGATTGGGAGCCAAGAAACTCTGACAACAGATATCGAGGAATGGTAACGCTGAAGCAAGGTTTGGCTAACTCGATCAATACAGTTTCGGCTAAATTAATTGACAGAACTGGTCCAGAAGCTGTTGTTGAATTGACAAAAAAATTAGGTGTTAAAACTGAAATTCCCGTTCAGCCTTCAATCGCACTTGGAGCGGTTGATATTACTGTTGAAGATATGGTTGCGGCTTATAGTACATTCGCAAATCAAGGCGTTTATGTAAAACCACAATTTTTAAGCAGAATTGAGAATAAAAGTGGAGAGGTTATTTATGAGCCAATTCCAGAATCTCATGACGTTTTAAATAAAGATATTGCCTTTGCAGTAATCAAATTATTAGAAGGTGTAACCGAAACTGGTTCTGGTGCACGTTTACGTACACAAGGCGGTGGAAGCGGTGATAATCGTTGGACAGGATATCCATATATGTTCAAAAATCCGATTGCGGGTAAAACCGGAACAACACAAAATCAATCTGATGGTTGGTTCATGGGAATGGTTCCGAATTTAGTAACTGGAGTTTGGGTAGGTTGTGAAGATCGTTCTGCACGTTTCAAAAGCTTAACTTACGGGCAAGGAGCCACTGCAGCATTACCAGTATGGGCTTACTTTATGAAAAAATGTTATGGAGACGAAGGACTCCAAGTTTCAAAATCAGAATTTGAGCGTCCAGCAAATCTTTCGATAAAAGTGGATTGTTACCAAAGACCGGCAGTGGTGAAAGATACTACGCAAACGGAACAAAATACAGATGAATTTGAGTTGTAAAATTTAATTCAAACCTTAAATAAAATATCCTTTTGAAATCTTCTGAAATTTGGAAGAGGACAAAAGGATTTTTTTTGCGCTATATTTTATTTTTTACGAAATCGTTATAATTAAATCTAAAAATCTTATTTTTATCAAAAATATACAGTAATAAAGATACTTTGTTATGATAACAAAAAAAGTTAATAATGTTCAGGACGCAATTAAAGGAATCGAAAGTGGCATGACAATCATGTTTGGTGGTTTCGGTTTATGTGGAATTCCTGAAAACACAATTGCAGCATTAGTTAATACCTCAATCTCAGATTTGACTTGTATTTCGAATAATGCAGGTGTAGATGATTTTGGATTGGGTTTGCTTTTGCAAAAGAAACAAATCAAAAAAATGATTTCATCTTATGTGGGAGAAAATGCTGAGTTTGAGCGTCAAATGCTTTCGGGGGAATTAGAAGTTGAGTTGACTCCGCAAGGTACTTTGGCAGAAAGATGCCGCGCTGCCCAAGCAGGAATTCCTGCTTTCTTTACACCAGCAGGATATGGAACTGAAGTTGCTGAAGGAAAAGAAGCACGTGAATTCAATGGAAAAATGCATATTATGGAACACGCTTTCAAAGCCGATTTTGCCATTGTAAAAGCATGGAAAGGTGATGAAGCCGGAAATCTTATTTTTAAAGGAACTGCCAGAAACTTTAATGCCTGTATGGCCGGCGCCGGAAAAATCACAATTGCTGAGGTTGAAGAATTAGTTCCAGTCGGTACTTTAGATCCAAATCAAATTCATATTCCGGGAATCATGGTACAGCGTATTTTCCAAGGTGAAAAATTTGAAAAGAGAATCGAGCAACGTACTGTTAGAATTAGATAATTAGAAAATGTGATAATTAGAATATGTCTTGCGTAATCTAAATAACTATCTAATTATCAAATTGACTAATTGGCACATTAAAAAAAAATTGACACATTAAAAAATATGGCACTTAGTAAAGAAGATATAGCGAAAAGAATCGCAAAAGAAGTAAAAGACCGTTATTTCGTAAATCTAGGAATTGGGATTCCGACTTTGGTAGCGAATTACGTTCGAGAAGATATTGCCGTAGAATTCCAAAGTGAAAATGGAGTTCTTGGAATGGGACCTTTTCCTTTTGAAGGGGAAGAAGACGCAGATATTATTAATGCTGGAAAACAAACTATTACAACACTTCCGGGGGCAAGTTTTTTTGATTCGGCTTTCAGCTTCGGAATGATCCGTAGTCAAAAAGTAGATTTAACTATTTTAGGAGCGATGGAAGTTTCTGAAAACGGAGATATTGCCAACTGGAAAATTCCAGGTAAAATGGTAAAAGGAATGGGAGGCGCAATGGATTTGGTGGCTTCCGCTGAAAATATCATTGTAGCGATGATGCACGTAAACAAAGCAGGAGAATCAAAAATCCTAAAAAGATGCACTTTGCCATTAACGGGCGTAGGATGCGTTAAAAAGGTTGTAACCGAGCTTGCAGTTCTCGAAGTAACCGAAAAAGGTTTTAAGCTCTTAGAACGAGCCCCAGGCGTTTCTGTTGAGCACATTATTGCATCAACTGAAGCTGATTTGATAATCGAGGGAGAAATTCCTGAAATGAGTATTTAATTTTAGGTTTAAGTGACAAAGTGACAAAGTGACAAAGCAACAAAGCAACAAAGGTTTGAAATAACTTTACCTTAAAAAGAAAAAACCGCTCAAAAGCGGTTTTTTTAAACTTTGCAACTTTGCAACTTTGCAACTTTGCAACTTTGCAACTTTGCAACTTTTTTATTGCAAATTAAATGATGCTCCTAAACTAAAAGTACCTTGATTATTCAAGTGATCGAATACATCATTATTGCTGCTGTATTTTGCAATCGGGAAACCAATTTCTGTGAAAACACCAAATCCATCAGTAAAGAAATAGCGCCCTCCGATATGTCCTCCAAAATTTTTCAATCCTAAGCTTAAACCTGGATAAATATCTAACTGTTCAACTCCAATAACGCTGCTCAAGTTAGCATTGATTCTTGCTTTTGCGTCAAAACGATCTTTGAATTCAGGTTTGTAATCATCGTATGGTGTCGGATGATCGCCGTAGAAACCGTTAAAATTGCTTACACCAAGTAAATAATTTGAAACAAAACCAAAAGAGAAATTCTCCCCTAAACCAAAATCAACAGAACCTTGAATTCCAGAACCACCATCTTGAATATTAGCACCAACATTTACTCGAATATCTCCTTTGCCTGTAAAAGCTTTTTGAGCATTAATAAATCCGAATGATACTAAAAACAAGAGTGTAACAATTTTTTTCATAAACTTAATATTAATTTTTAAAGTGCAAAAATAGCTTTTTGAAAATCAATTCCTACCTTTTTCGTCAGGATATAATTCGTTTAAAGGCTCACTTTGCCAGAACTCTTTAGTGTCCACATTCATAATTGTCAAGGGGCCTTTGAAAGCAGCGCCGGTATCAACATTCCAAACACAGGCTTTGTTTATAGGCACAGTTTGGCCAATTCGGGTAACAGGAGTATGGCCAATATAAATTTCTTTATAAACTGTAAATCGCTTTGGGTAATATAAATCATCAGGTTTTAAGTTTGGATCTAAAGCTAATGCCGATTCCCAAAGTGTTCTGTCCCAATAAAATAATTTGGGAAAGTATTCCCAGACAACGCCATTTAAGTTGGTAAATCCGGCGTGAACAAAAAGACGATTTTCATCATCAAGATAATAATCCTTCAAAGATTCCAAAAAAGAGATATGCGTTTTCTTTTTTTCTTCGGAAAGTTTAGAATATCCTTCAACAGTTGCTTTTCCGCCATGTTTGTACCACATTTCTTCATCAAAATCTTCATGTCGGTTTTCAAGCCAGTCTAAGGCCAGCTGATCATGATTTCCTCTAATGCAAATGCATTTTTGCTTGTTTTTAAGGTCAATTAAAAAATCGATTACCTCGGCTGATTGACTCCAGCCGTCCACGTAATCACCTAAAAAAATAAGAGTATCTTCAGTAGTAACGTTGGCTTTACTCAACACTTGCTCAAGTGCGCGTAATCCTCCGTGTATGTCGCCTAAAACAAATGTTCGCATTTTTAAATTTTTCGGGTAAGGATTACAAAAATAAAGAAAATGATTTGTTTGGAATCATTTAGTTGTTAATCTTTGCGAAACTGATGATTTAATTCTTTAAGAAAATAACAACTAACATAACCCAAAATCAAAAATCAATTTATGAAAAGGAATTTAACTATTTTATTTTTAATGCTTGCGCTTGCAGGTTTTTCACAGGGAAAACTTACTTATGGAAATGGAGGAACCGTTTACAATGCTGAAGGTCAAAAAGTAAGAACCGACTTAGTTCGAGCACTGATGAATGAAAATGCCGAAGCTTTGGCGCTTTATAATTCGGGAAGAAATAAAAAAACATGGGGAAATGTTCTTTTTTATGGTGGTCTAGGACTTGTTGCCACTAATCTGATTGTCGCATCAAATACGGACAATAATTCGTATTCAAGTGGCTATAGCCCAAATCCGTCTGAAAAATCAAACATGACCGCGGCTATTATTGGAGGTGCCATGATTATTGCTTCCATTCCAATCAAGATTGGATATCCAAAAAAAATCAAAGCTGCACTTGAAAAATACAATGCCGGTTTGGCCGATAGTTATAAGTTAGAGCCAAAAACTACTTTGATTGCCAGTGCTAACCAAATTGGACTTAGAGTAGAATTTTAGAAATTTTATTGAAAAGAAAGGATAAAGCTATAGTTGTAAAACTGTAGCTTTTTTTATGATTTTTTAGCACCAATTTTCAGGCTTTCCTATTTAAATTTGTAGCATGCTTGAAACGCCTACATATCGAAAAATTATCCATATCGACATGGATGCTTTTTATGCTTCTGTAGAGCAGATGGATAATCCTGCTTTGCGTGGAAAACCTGTTGCGGTTGGCGGTGCAGAAAATAGAGGAGTCGTTTCGGCGGCAAGTTATGAGGCAAGGAAATTTGGTGTTCGGAGCGCCATAAGTGGAGTTTTAGCTAAAAAATACTGTCCTGAAATTATTTTCGTGCGTCCGAGATTTGATCGTTACAAAGAAATCTCTTCTAAAATTCATAAAATTTTTCATGAATATACTGATTTGGTTGAGCCACTTTCACTAGATGAGGCTTATTTGGATGTTACTCAAAATAAAAAAGGAAATCCAAGTGCGAGTTTGCTTGCACAGGAAATTAGATTGCGAATTCTGAATGAAGTAGGACTTACAGCATCTGCGGGAATTTCAGTTAATAAATTTGTAGCTAAAATTGCAAGCGACGTCAATAAGCCAAATGGACAAAAAACGGTAAATCCAGATGAAGTTTTATCTTTTTTAGAAGAATTGCCAATCCGAAAGTTTTATGGTGTTGGAAAAGTCACGACTGAAAAAATGTATCAGCTCGGAATTTTTACAGGAGCCGATTTGAAAAGCAAAACAATTGAGTTTCTGGAAAAACATTTCGGGAAATCTGGTGCTTTTTATTATAAAGTGGTGCGTGGGATCCATAACAGCGAAGTAAAAGCGCATCGCATAGCAAAATCAGTTGCGGCTGAGCATACTTTTGACGTCAATTTATCCTCAGAAATTTTTATGCTAGAACAGCTTGAAAAAATTGCTACATCATTAGAAAAACGGTTGAAGAAGCACAAGATTTCAGGAAAGACCGTAACGCTTAAAATCAAATACAGTGATTTTACCCAACAGACCCGAAGCAAAACATTGCCGTATTTTATTTCAGATAAAAGCTTAATCTTGGAAACAGTAGAAGAATTGCTTTATCAAGAACGAATGAAAGACTCAGTAAGACTACTTGGGATTTCGCTAAACAATTTAAATACAGAGGAAAAGAAAGCTGTGGTTGTGCAATTAAAATTTTCTTTTTGATTTGTTATAATCTAAAATATTACGGTTTTCCGTAACGATAAACGGAGTTTTCGTTTTATCTTTGAGAGAAAAGATGTCTCATTTAAATTGTTCCAAATGAAAAATTCCGACCTTGAAGATCCTTCTTATCGTTATTCGGTTCCCATTTTGGCGTGGGATTTTCATTACGAATATGTAAATGAATTGAAAGCCATGGCTTCCGATTTGAAAAAGGTACATCGAATTTCTACCCAATTTTCCTGGAATGAAAAGGGGCTGAAAATAGAAGAACGTATTAAAAATGAAGTAATTGTAATTACCGATTTGAATTTGAAAATCGTTTTTGCTTCCAGTAAAATCAAAAGAATGACGGGCTATACTGAAGCCGAAGTTTTAGGAAATACACCAAAAATGTTTCAAGGACCAGAAACGTGTCCAACAGCCTTGCAGGAAATCAGAGAAGCAATTCAACTTAAAACTTCCTTTGAAAAGACAATTGAAAACTATAAAAAAAACGGGAAAGTTTACAGTTGTCATATTAACGGTTTTCCAGTTTACAATTTTAAAGGCGAAGTTTCCCATTTTATTGCCTTCGAAAAAAATGCTCTTAGTGCTTAGTTTTTGCCACAAAGACACTAAGTTGCCAAGAAAATAATTTATACGAAAATAAAAAAAACCGCCTTTTAGGCGGTTTTTTGTAATATAAAACTTTGCGACTTAGTGTCTTTGTGACAAAAAACTATAGGTTCTCAAAGAAATCATTTCCTTTGTCATCTGTTATAATAAATGCAGGGAAATCTTTTACAGTGATTTTACGAACAGCTTCCATTCCTAATTCTTCAAAATCAACAACTTCAACTTTAAGGATATTGTCTTGTGCCAAAATCGCAGCAGGACCTCCAATAGAACCCAAGTAGAATCCTCCGTATTTGTTGCAGGCATCCGTAACTTGTTTGGTACGATTTCCTTTTGCCAACATCACCATACTTCCACCATTTTTTTGGAATTCATCAACATAAACATCCATACGGCCAGCAGTTGTTGGCCCAAAACTTCCTGACGGCATTCCTTCTGGCGTTTTTGCTGGACCAGCATAATAAACAGGGTGATTTTTGAAATATTCTGGCATTGGTTTTCCAGCGTCTAGTAATTCTTTAATTTTTGCGTGCGCAATATCTCTGGCAACAATAACGGTTCCGTTTAATTTCAAACGTGTTTTGATAGGATATTGCGATAATTTTGCCAAAATATCCGCCATTGGCTGATCTAGATCAACTTCAACCGGTGCTTCTAAATGCGGAGCAGTTTCTGGTAAAAATTGTTTCGGATTTACTTCCAATTGCTCAACGAAGATTCCGTCTTTCGTGATTTTCCCTTTGATATTTCTATCAGCTGAGCAAGAAACTCCTAATCCAACTGGACAAGAAGCGGCGTGACGAGGTAAACGAATTACACGAACATCATGCGTGAAATATTTTCCTCCAAACTGTGCTCCAATTTCGCTTTCTTGACAAATTTTCTGAACGCGTTCTTCCCATTCTAAATCACGAAATGCTTGACCAGCCATGTTTCCTGATGTTGGAAGATGATCGTAATAACCTGCCGATGCTTTTTTAACAGCGCTTAAGTTTGCTTCCGCAGAAGTTCCACCAATCACTAAAGCCAAGTGATATGGAGGGCAAGCTGAAGTTCCCAAATCTTTGATTTTAGCACGAATAAATGCATCTAAAGATTTGTCATTCAGCAACGATTTTGTTTGTTGGTATAAATACGTTTTATTCGCAGATCCTCCACCTTTTGCCATAAACAAGAATTCATAAGAGGCTCCTTTTTTAGCATAAATATCAATTTGCGCTGGAAGATTTGAACCTGAATTCTTTTCTTCAAACATTGAAATTGGAACGATCTGTGAATAACGTAAGTTACGTTTTTGGTAAGTGTTGAAAATTCCTTTGCTCAGCCATTCTGCATCATCAACTCCAGTGAAAATGCTTTCACCTTTTTTCGCCATTACAATTGCAGTTCCGGTATCTTGACAGCTTGGCAACTGACCTTCGGCAGCAACTGATGCATTTTGCAATAAATTATACGCGACAAATCGATCGTTGTCAGTCGCTTCTGGATCATCAAGAATGTTTCTTAATTTTTGTAAATGTGTCGTTCTCAACATAAACGAGACATCTGTAAGTGCTTCTTCAGCTAATAATTCTAAACCTTTTGGATCGACAGTCAAAATTTCGCGTTCTCCAAATTTTTCAACTTTTACAAAATCAGAGGTGATTTTGCGGTATTGTGTCTCATCCTTCAAAATTGGATAAGGATCTTGGTATATAAAATCAATCATTGTTTTGTTTTTTTACAAAGTTAGAAATTATTTACCTAAGAAAGAATTTGAATTAGGAAGGTTTGTGTGTTAATATATTGCGGAAAATGACATATATCTAAACTGGACTGAAGTCCAGCCCTACAAAATAAATCGTTCCTGCGGAACTTTAAATAGAGCCAACGGCTCAAGCCATATTGTAGGGCTGGACTTCAGTCCAGTTTAGATATGGTATATTCATATTAAATTTTCAAAAACGCATCTTTCATCATATTTGACATTGTATTTGTTTAGAAAAGAGGAGTATTCATCTTTGAAATTTTGATTTTTGTGATGTTCTTCTTGATTTGCGATATATTTAAAAATGGCATCAATATGAGATTTACTGTATGAAAAAACACCATAGCCTTCTTGCCATTCAAATTTGCTTTTTGTTAATTGATGATCATTGATAAATTTTGATGATTTGCCTTTTATGACTTTCATTAAATCTGAAGTGGAAACTGTCGGTTTAAGAGCTAATAGGCAGTGAATATGATCTTCGGTGCCATTCACAATAATAGTTTTACAGCCGGTTTCATTTATTAAATTTCCAATAACACTTAAGATTTTAAATTTGCATTCAGGAGTAATTAATGCTTCTCTGTATTTGACTGCGAAAACGGCTTGGATATAAACCTGATGAAAGGTGTTTGACATTTATACGTTTTTAAAGATTAAAACCGTATAAAAATACTATTTTTCTTATAAAAATATTCGTGCCATATAAAGAAAACTAGACTGAAGTCCAGCTCTACAAAATAAATCGTTCCTGCGGAACTTTAAATAGAGCCAACGGCTCAAGCCATATTGTAGGGCTGGACTTCAGTCCAGTTTAGATGTAGTATATATAATCAAATTTTTATTTTAAAAAAACCAATTCGCCACAAAAATCGCCGTAATCACGCAAATCAAATCAACCAAAAGCATCGTTCCTAAAGCATAACGCGTGTTTTTGATATTTACAGATCCAAAATAAACCGCAATTACATAGAAAGTACTTTCAGCACTACATTGGAAAATACTGCTTAATCTTGCCGTTAAGGAATCGGCACCGAAAGTGTTCATTGAATCAATCAAAAATCCTCTTGAGCCGGCTGAGCTAAAAGGACGAAGCATTGCCACAGGCAAAGCGTTTGTAATTTCTTTGCTTACGCCTAAATTGGAAAATACAAATCCGATTCCGTCACTGATAATTTCAAATAATCCGCTGTTTCTGAATAATGAAATTGCAACCAACATTCCCAAAACATAAGGGAAAATCGTAACTCCAGTTTTAACTCCATTATTTGCTCCAACTACAAAAGTA
Source organism: Flavobacterium denitrificans DSM 15936 (assembly GCF_000425445.1). Taxonomy (GTDB): domain Bacteria; phylum Bacteroidota; class Bacteroidia; order Flavobacteriales; family Flavobacteriaceae; genus Flavobacterium; species Flavobacterium denitrificans. The sequence continues at coordinate 701,999 of NZ_AUDL01000004.1, forward strand.
TCGAAAACAGTTGTGTCTGCTTCCGTAAATTTTTTCTCATGCATAAAAGAGAAAATCAAAGTAAAAAGAACAATCGTAAGTAAAATCAATCCTGAAAGATTAGAAGTAAAGTAATTTTTTCCAATTAAATCCAAATGATTTACATACATCAATAAGCCAACAATTGCAGCAATCATGGTTATTAAACCAATTAAAAGTGAAGCACTTTTAAAATTGATTTTTTGTTTGATTCCCACAATTAAGAAAGCGGCAATTGTACCAATGAACGAAGTAATAACACAAGGCAAAATTACATCGGCTGGATTTGTGGCATTTGCCGCAGCACGATATCCAATAATCGAAGTCGCAATCAAAGTCAAACCTGATGCGTGAAGGCACATAAACATGATTTGTGCATCGCTGGCTTTGTCTTTTTCGGGATTTATTTCCTGTAAACTTTCCATTGCTTTTAATCCAAAAGGCGTTGCAGCCGAATCTAACCCCAAGAAATTGGCGGCAAAGTTTAACGTCATATACGATATCGAAGGGTGATTTTTAGGAATACTCGGGAATACTTTCACAAAAACCGGACTTAGCGCTTTGGCTAATTTTCCAGAAGCACCTGAAATGATTAAAAGTTCCATTAATCCACAGAAAAATGCTAAATAGGCAATAAGTGGCAGAATCAAATCCACCAAAGTGCTTTTACAAGTGGGCAACAAACCATCAGATTTTTGAAGCCCGCTGTAGATTTTTACGGTTTTGTTTTTATAAACGTAAGTCGTGTCTGCATTTAGCGTGTCACGATTAATAATCATGGTTTGATCTTTGGCTTTTGAAATGCTGTCTTTAATGAATGCTGGAAGTTCTTCAATGTACTTTTCAGAAATCAAAATTGGATCATCTTTCTTTCCATTTAAAACAGAATCAATCGTATAAGTATTGGCAGTGAATAAGCTTACTGTAATAAAAAGAATCGAAGAAATGAAAATCGCTAACCAAAATCTGCTTAAAACCATAATTGTATTTTTTTGTAAATGTAATTATTTAGCAATAATAAGCATAAAGATTTAAGAAATGAAACGAGAAGTAATTGACAAGAAAGGCAATTTTTTAATTAAATTTCGATTTATTCAATAACAATTTTGGTTTGCAAATAGGTTTCAAAAGATTTAATTCCTTCAAGTAAAACCTGTTTTTTATCTGTTTCAATGTCTTTAAAAAACTCCATTTCGATTTTAGCGTGATCTTTTTTTATAGTTCTTTTCCAGATTCCGACTACTTTTCCGTTTTCTAAAATTATAGGTTTGAAAATGCCATTATTGGTAAAAACTTTAGATTGATGTTCTGTATTGAAGGAAGCCTCACGTGTTTTATATGAAATTAAAATCTCATCAAAGGCAGGAAGAAAATGAACGCTTTCGCGAAAGTTACTCACATCTTTTAGCTCTTTTTTAAACCAATAATGCTGATTTTCAATAGTGATTTTGTCTAATTGTAATTCTGTTGCGTTAATCGCTTTTTGACAAATTGTTGGCGGAAAACCGGACCACCAAGAAAAATCCAGCAACGTTGCAGGCCCGTGACTTTCAAAATAGCGTTGCGCAAGTTTTGCTAAAGCTTCTTCTTTGGTTAATTTGTTTTTTGGATTCGGAACTCTTTCTTCAAGTAAGGCATAAGTGATTTGCTTGCCTTTTATTTCACCATTACAAACCAAACCATCTAATTCTGCATTCATCATAATCGCGGCGCTCAAAAAATCTTCTTTCGAAGTTTTTTCGATACCAAGCTCCTGCATAATCTCAGTTCGAGTCAAATGATTATTTCCAGATAATAATTTTTCGATAGTAACATTGATTTGATTTAACTTTTTCTCATCGTAACCAAATTTTTTAGCCCCTGAAATGGCAAAACGCTTTACTTGCGGAGCTGACAGATCTAACATCCAATAAATATCTTCAGCTGAAACAAAATGCCAAGTTGGACGCAGAATATGAGTGCGAATAATTTGGCCAGAATTTATAGCCTCTTCAATTTCTTTTTCAGAAGAATCGCAACGTGAACCTATCGCCCATTTTGCCATCGCGTAATCCTGTGCCTGCATAGCGCCAAAATGCTTCACAATTTCTTGCGGAGAACATTTGTCTGTTTTATACAGTTTTTGAGAAATAAGACGATGATGTGAAATTTCAGAATGAATCATTATTTTCAACTATTTATTAAACCATATAAGTAATATAAGTTCATGTAAAAAACTTTGTCCCTTTGCGACTTTGTAACTTTGTAACTTGAAAAAAGCTATACATGAATAATCTCCTCATCAATCAACAAATCTTCTCGGCGTAAACGAAGGAAAATCTGAGCTACAGCAATCGTATCCTTTTCACAATACGTTACAATTCGGTCAATGTCTTTCTCTACATAAAAAACGTGAGCAACCTGACTTCCGTCGATATCGCCTTTTGGAGAAGGAACACCAAGAATTTTTGTTAGCAATTTTAAAGATGTAAAATGCTTGTAATCACCAAATTTCCATAACTCCAAAGTATCTAAATGTGGAATTTCCCAAGGTTTTTTTCCAAATAAATTCAATTTGTCAGGAATTGCAATTTGATTGATGATCATTCGGCGCGCTATAAACGGAATGTCAAATTCTTTTGCATTATGTCCACACAAAAGATGTTGCGGTTGATTAAAATGATTGTTGATCAAATTATTAAAGTCTTTCAGAATCTTTTTTTCATCTCCAAAAAACGAAGTCACTCTAAAGTTTCGAATATCTCCTTTAATCGTAAAAAAACCAACCGAAATACAGACAATTTTCCCAAACTCTGCCCAAATTCCCGCGCGATCGTAAAATTCTTCTGGAGAGAACTCGTCTTTTCGCTGATATTGTGTTTTTAAATCCCAAAGTGTCTGCATTTCTGCGTCAAGCGAATTGAAATTCTCTTCTTCAGGAACAGTTTCAATATCAAGAAATAAAATGTTGTTGAGGTTTACTTTTTCAATCATAATTTTTAGCCACGAATTGCACGAATAACACTAAATTTTTTTATTTGGTATAAATGTACACAAATTTGATTTTTTAATTTGTCACAAATACAAATTGAATGAATTTTCTTAACCTTTAATAAGGTTAATTAATCGACAGGTTATAAAGAATATTCGTGGGAATTAGTGGAATTTGCGGCAAACTAAAACAAACTTTGCTGTTTACTTGGGCTTTCATGTTCCAAAAGCCATTTTTTGCGTGATAATCCGCCGGCATAACCGGTTAAAGAACCATTTGTGCCAATAACTCTGTGACATGGAACCACAATCCAAAGCGGATTTTTGCCATTTGCAGATGCTACAGCACGAATTGCTTTTACATCGCCAAGCTTTTTAGTTTGATCCATATAACTTACTGTTTTTCCGTACGGAATTTCCAATAATGATTTCCAGACTTTTTGCTGAAATTCGGTTCCTTGTGGATTCAGTTTTAGGTCGAAATCAGTTCTTTTTCCTTCAAAATATTCTTCCAACTGCAAAACAGCATCTTGTAAAACTTCGGGAATGGTTTCGGAAACTTCATTTGTACCAACATCAGAAACAGAAATCACAGAAATGCCATTTTCATCTCCAATAATTTTGGTGATTCCTAAAGGTGAATTGATATAAACTGTTTCCATAATTTTTGAATGAATTACAAAGATATGATGGTTTTGCAATCCCGATAGCTATCGGGAGCAAAGTTTTTTAAACCATGTAAGTTATATAAGTAATTTAAGCTTTTTATTGTGGCCGAACTTTCGCAAAGTTTGCCAAGCATTAATTAAATGAACTTATATAACTTATATGGTTCAATAATTTTCCAGCTTGAATTGATATTTTAAATTGTTTTGGATTTTCTCGCTTGAAATAATCTTTTTAATATTCGATTTTTCGGCACTGAATTTTGGTAGAACCAAGTTTTGCTCTTTTGCTTTTTGGGTATAATATTCTTCTCTTGTTGGATGAAAAGGCGCAACGGCATTGAAAACTTCATTCCATTTTGACTGATTTATGATCGCTTCAATAATGCCAATACAATCATTTAGATGAATCAAATTAACAGGCGCGTCAGGATTTTCAAGGTTTTCTTTTCCGGCTAAATGTTTTACAGGATGACGGTCTTCGCCGATTAATCCGCCGAAACGAAGAATTGTAGTTTCAAAATTTTGATTTTTTTGAAGAATCGCTTCTGCCAAAAATAATTGTTTTCCGCTTTCCGTTTCTGGATTTGGAATTGTATTTTCTGTAATAAAATCATTTTCATCGCCATAAACAGAAGTTGAACTTACGAAAAGTACTTTCTTAACGATTGATTTTTCTATAAACGGAATCAGATTTCTGATTTTTTCCACAAAAACTTTCTTTTCAGAATTAGGATCGACGGTTCTTAATTTTGGTGGAATATTGATAATTAAGATTTCACTTTCGGATAAAAAATCATTTACACTTTCTGAAACACTTTCGCTTTCAAGCGCAACCAAAAAAGGATTTATTCCCGAATCTTTTAAAGTAACGAGTTTATTTTCTGAAGTTGTTGTTCCGTTTATCGAATTTCCTTTTTCAATCAGTTTTTTTGCCAAAGGAAATCCAAGCCAGCCACAGCCAAGGATGCTTATTTTTTTCATTTTTTTTGCTTAAAGTAATAATCTCGCAAAGTCGCAGAGTCGTAAAGAATATTAAACTCTGCGTCTTAGCGACTTTGCGAGATTAAAAGTCACAGAGATTTTTACTCTTTTGATTTTACAAAGTTAGCGTAAATCGGATTTTATCTTTTCCGTTTGCGCCCATTCTGTTGTAAAATTTAATTGCTCTGGTATTAAATTCTGGAGTTTGCCATTGAATGTTGACGCAATTGTTTTGTTTTCCGATTTCTTTTAATTTTTCGATTAAGATTTCACCAATTCCCAAACCTCTAGTTTCTTCTTCTAAAAATAAACAGTCCATGTAGAGAAAGTTTTGTGCGTTCCAGGTCGAAAAATCAAAAGTATAAGAAGTATAACCAACAATAGTTTCTTCTGTAGCCACAACTAAACAGTATAGTTTTGGATTTTGACCAAATAAAGCTTTTTTTAGACCTTCTTCTTTTCCTTTTGGAGAAAACTCAGCTTTCTCAAATTCAGCATGTTTTTGGATCAAGATAAGTAGTTTAGGCAAATCAGAGATTTCGCAGTTTCTTATTGAATATTCCATTGTAGATTAATTTCGGTTTGCAGAAAGTTGATGAAATGATGGAAATAATCCGGATAATTTTCATTAGCGCGAGTGGCGATGAAATGTTTTCGTTTCAAACCATTTTTACCGACTTTAATTGCTTTGAGCGGGCTTGATTTTAAATGTGGCTGAAGCGCCCATTTTGCCATCGACATAACGCCCATATCGGCTTTTACCATTTCTAAAGAAGCTTCGGTCAATGGCATTGGCGTAATTTTCTTTGGTGAAACTTTGGCTGGAGCCAAAAGAAATTGATGAATGGTAACGGTTTCCATTGGAAGTGAATGTATAATCAGATGTTCGTCTGCAAAATCTTCTGCAACAACATATTTTTTATCCGCCCACCCATGATTTTCAGAAACCACCATTACGACTTCATCTTGAAAAAGCTCGGTATATTTGATATTATTGTCTTTAATCGTGTCACTTACAATGGCAATATCAATCGTATTATCCAAAAGTTTTTGAAGGGGAATATGAGTTGCCTCGATTATAATTTTCAATTCAACATTTGGATACAAAAGATGAAATTGCTTTAAGACTGACGGAAGCCAATGATAACTCGAGAAACATTCAGTACTGATTCGGATTTCGCCAGATTCGCCAAAAACCATTTGCTTGATTTGCGTTTGTGTTTCTGAGAGTTTATTCAGGATTTCATTTGCGAGTCCATAGATTTTTTCGCCGGCTTTTGTTAACACCAGTTTTTTGTTGGTTCGCAAAAATATAGCCGTACCCAATTGATATTCGGCTTCTTTGAGCTGATGACTCAAAGCCGATTGCGTCAAATGAAGTTTGTCTATGGCTTTTGTAATGCTTCCTTCTTCAACAATTGCTTTTATCAATTTTAAGTGGCGTATTTCCATTTTGAAACGTATTTCTACAAAGTAACAAAATTTTAAAGTGGCTTTTGTATGAAAAAAAGTAATGCTCTTGATGAATTCTTTTCGTTTTTATGGTGTTTGATGTTCATGTACTTTTGGAAATGTAAAACATTAAAAGACAAACAACATGGAAGCACAAATTAAACATTATGAAAACAAATTGGCTTTTGAAATGGATCCGTCCGATTTATTTGAAGCTTTAAATAATGGCGAAAAGATAATAGTAATCGATGCCCGAAGAGCTTTTGGTTACGATGAAGAACATATTCCGAATGCAATTAATATTCCGCATCGCGAAATGAATTTAGAAACGACACAACATTTAGACAAAGATGTTTTGTATGTTACATATTGCACCGGAATTGGTTGCAACGCATCAACAAAAGGAGCTTTGAATATGACGAAATTAGGATTTAAAGTAAAAGAGCTAATTGGCGGATTAGAATGGTGGAAAATTGACGGTTACGCAACTGAAGGCACAAAAGGTGAAAAACAAGGTTTGAAAATCGAATGTGCGTGTTGATTTAATGAGGGACAAAGCTACAAAGGTTCAAAGAAACAGAGGTTTCTCCTCATATCTAAAAAGCAAAAAGCACTATGAAAATAGTGCTTTTTTTAACTTTTGGACCTTTATTTATTTTGAAACTCGTTACTGTGGTTGAACAATAGGTTTTATACTATCTTTTGCTACCGCTAGACTATCCGTAACTGGAGCAACAGGTACTTGCGGAACTGGCGCCACATATCTTTTTATTTTCTGCTGAACCAAAACCGCATCATTTAATACAAATGGCGTTGGCATCATCCAATCGCTTCTTGGTTTGACTTTCAACAACGGATTTGTCATCAAATCAAATGAACTTTCGATTAAATCCATATCAAAAATTGATGATTTATTAATGTAAAATTCCATTTCTAGAGGTTCATTGCCTACAACATAATAGCATAATATTTTTGCACCTTCACGCTCAAGACGATTTGTTTTTTCGCCCGAAGTGGCAACACCATTTGCCTTAAAGTTGTAAAAAGTCATCTTTGGATTAGCAAAAATATCATAACGGTTTACTTTTCGGTTTGGTGTAATTCTGATTTTCAAATATCTTTTGTTTCCTATAACGCTGTCTCTTAAGAAAGATATGGTTGGTTTTGGAACATCAACAACTGGCGCGATTGCACTGTACGTAAATCCAGAATTGTATTTGCTGGCAAGTGGAAGACTGTTCAAACCAACAGCTTTTTGATTTTTTTCTCCTAAATATGATTTTGTCCATTCGTCTAAATTGATATCATAAGTGGTCCAAACCGCAGAATTGTTGTTTGCATTATAAACATAAAGCAAGCTGTTTGATTTTGCTTTTCCGTGTTCATATCCAGAATGATATCCTGCATAGATGAAAAATCCAATTGAAGCCGCGAAAAACAACATCGTCCAAATTCCTTTTTTGATAAATGCACCAAATATTGGAAGTAATAATCCAAAAAGCAAAACAGTTAGAACAGCACTTCCAAAAAGAATTTTCAACCCTAGACCAATTGGAAACATTACGATAAATGGTGCAATGATAACCAAAGCCGGAATAGAGAAAAGTAAATTTAATCCTAAACTGTTATGGCCTGTAAGAACATAAATTCCGAATAAAATCACGCCAAAATATACAGGAATAATCAAAAATCCTGCACCCACTAAACTATTAGCAATAAAGCCATTTATAATAATCCAAAGAAGCAACGCTGCTACAAAATGATTCATCGCTGATTTTGGCTCAGAAAAATGATGGTAAAATGCAAAACTAATTGCAATACTCAGTGTAACAAATGCGCCTATGTAAGCGTGGCCGTTATACGTAAATCCGTTGAGCATATCCGAATATTGAGGATAAACTTCTAAAACAATTTTCCAGCCTAAAAACGTTACTAACCCTGCAATAATGATTGCTCCTAAAAGCGGCACAAAACCTTTGAAGATTTCTCTGAAGTTGACAGTGTGTTTTGCTTTTCCAATAAAAAGAAAAACAATTAGCAATCCTAAAGCAATGAGTGTCATAGGTGTTACCCATGAAAAAGGAAAACTGATAAATGAAAATGGAATATTGAAGTAAACATCATCTTCAGTTGAATCAGTGGCATTTAAATCAGCATTTGAGAAATACTTCAGCAAAGGCATCAAATACGAGCCTTGATGCGCAAGAGTAGTTTTGTTTAAATGCTGTACATCGTCTTGCTGTGTATGATAATTGTAATGTCCGTCGATGAAAGCAAAGTTGAAACCTTGAATTTTGCCTTGCTCTCTAAAAACAGTCAAATCGGTATCATTAGGGAGCATTTTGTAAATGCTGTACATTAACGAATTTGAAACTGGATAAGCCGCTTTTGCATTTGCAAATTCTTTTACAAGCGCTTTGTTTCCTTGGTTGGTTTCCATCAACATATAACTTGGGCCAGACGAACCTCTTGCCTCAAAATTAAGGACTAAGCCAACATCTTTTGCCCACGGATGTTTATTTACAAAAAGTGCTGCGCCGTTTAATCCTAATTCTTCAGCATCAGAAAAAAGAATTATAATGTCGTTTTTGTGTGGTTGTTTTGCGTATAAAAAAGCACGAACGCCTTCTAGAATGGTTGCTACTCCAGAAGCGTCATCACTAGCTCCTTTTGAAAAGGAATGCGGTGCACTGTCGTAGTGCGAAAGCAATAAAAGAGCTTTTGAGTTATTTGCCCCCTTTATGCGGGCCAAAATATTCTTTGATTTTACTAAAAGTCCTCTGTCGTTTAATGTGAATCCTTCTTGTATTGAAGTTTCTAATCCTATTCGGTTGAGTTCGAGTATTAAATAATTAGCAACAAGTTCATGATTAGTCGACCCTACATAATGCGGTTTTTGCGCAATAATTTCTACCTGATTCAAGGCTCTTTCTGTCGAGAATTCTGCGAGCGCTTCTTCTTCCCGAGAAATATATTGTGGCATCATTGTGGCATAAATTATGCCCAAAATACCTAATACACAAAGAAATCCAAGAATTGAGGTGGGGTTTTTTTTCATGATGAATTGTCTATATTTCTTTTTTAACTAGCATAAAATAATCATTGTCTAAGGAACGATATCCTTGGTCATACAGGAAATAGTAGGTGTTCCCTGTTTTGGTCTGCAAGATATTGGTAAAGAAATCAAAATCAAAACCTTTATTTATCATTTTTTCCCTCGTTGCTTTCGATTTCCCTTCGGTATTTAATTCAGACAAAATACGGTAATTTTTGCGTAATTTATTGTTTACATTTCGCATAAAATTAGTGCTGTCTTTGTTTATTTTGTTATTGTAGGCATTTCGGCAACTGTCAGAACAGAATTTTTTGTCTTCTCTTCCAACAATTTTTTCAGAGCATTCGAGGCATGTTTTCATGAATTAAGTTTTTTTATTTCATATAAATCTGTTCTTCTGTCTTTTAATGTGTGGACGCTTCCGTGTTCGTGAAGCTCTTTTAATAAATTTAAATCGACATCGACGATTAATGTCATTTCTGTATTTGGAGTCGCTTCGGCTTTGATCCCGTTGCTTGGAAAAGCAAAATCTGATGGTGTAAAAACCGATGCTTGTGCATATTGAATGTCCATATTATTTACTTTCGGAAGGTTTCCAACGCAACCTGCAATAGCAACATAACATTCATTTTCAATGGCACGCGCTTGCGAACAATGTTTTACACGAGTATAGCCATTTTGTGTATCTGTTAAAAACGGAACAAAAAGAATATTCATTCCTTCATCGGCTAATAGTCTTGAAAGCTCTGGGAACTCCACATCATAACAAATTAAAATTCCAATTTTTCCACAATCTGTATCAAAGGTTTTAAATTCTGAACCGCCTTTCATTCCCCAGTGCACAACTTCATTCGGGGTGATATGAATTTTGGTATACATTTCTGAAGTTCCGTCTCTTTTGCATAAAAAACCGACATTGTATAAATTACCGTTTTCCATAAATGGCATGCTTCCAGTAATGATATTGATATTGTATGAAATCGAAAGTTCCTGGAAACGTTTTCTTACAGGTTCTGAATATCGGGCGAGTTCCCGAATGGCTTCAGCTTCTGATAAATGATTATAATCGGCCATTAATGGCGCAATGAAAAGTTCTGGAAATAAAGCAAAATCACTTCCGTAACCCGAAACGACATCAATAAAAAATTCAGCTTGTTCAAAAAATTCTTCCAGATTATTCAGTTGGCGCATTTGCCATTGAATCAAACCAAGACGAATAACGCTTTTTTCAAGATTGATCAATTTTGGATTTTCTTCATAATAAATATTGTTCCACTCCAGTAAAACAGCAAACTCTTTCGATTCTTCATCACCTTCCAAATAGTTTTTGATAATTCTTAAAACGTGAAAATCATTGCTTAACTGAAAGGAAAGAACAGGATCATACAATTCTTTGTGTTTTACCTTTTCGATATAATTTTTTGGAGTTAATTTTTTTGAATGTTGCGCGTAATTTGGAATTCGGCCGGCAAATACAATAGCTTTTAGATTCAATTGCTCGCAAAGTTCCTTGCGGGCATCATATAAACGACGCCCTAATCGAAGACCACGATAATTTGGATGAATGAAAACATCGATTCCGTACAAAATCTCGCCGTCGTAATCGTGTGTTGAAAAAGTGTATTCACCAAGAATCTGGCTGTAGTTGTGTTTTTTGTCCACGAGTTTTTCATCGACAATAATGGACAATGCTGATCCTACAACTTTGCCGTCAACTAAAATTACTAATTGTCCTTCTGGAAAAATTCCTAGCAATTTTTCAATCTCTTTAGATTCCCAATAGGAATTTGCCATTTCGGGATAGGATTGAATCATCGAATTTTTTAATTGTTTGTAGTCTTCGATTTCTAAATTGCGAAGCTCAACTTTATTGATTTTTGTCTGCATATCGTAGGATTTATCTCAAATATACGAAAATATTTCCATTTACAAACGCTTACAAACAGTTACAAGCGAAAGTAAATAGTTTGCAACCGAATAAATTTTGAAAGCCATTGCATCTTTGCATCGTTGAATTTGAGAAACAGATTCCGCTTTATTAAAACAAAAAAATATACGCCATGAATGAAATGAAAAACAGAGTACAATTGATTGGGAATGTCGGAAATGAACCAGAAATTAAAACACTAGAAACCGGTAAAAAGCTTGCGCATTTGACTATCGCAACAAATGATTATTACAAAAACGAGAAAGGCGAAAGAGTACAGCAGACCGAGTGGCATCGTGTGACTGCTTGGGGAAAAGTCGCCGAAATAATTGAGAAATATGTAGTGAAAGGAAAAGAGGTTGCCGTTGAAGGAAAATTAACCCATCGAACTTATGATGATAAAAACGGTGAAAAAAGATATGTTACAGAGGTTGTTGTAAATGATATTTTATTGCTCAGCAAATGATCTTTAGTTTTTGATATTCTAACCCGACAGTCCCAAAGCCTCGGGATAAAACATGTCGGGTTTTATATTTAAAATTACAAAACAGAAACTCCGTTTGCATCTGTGGTTAATACTTCACTCATATAATCAAAAAAAGGACGCATATTTTTAAAAGCATCTAAAGCCAATTCTAGAAAATGCGGACTTAAAACTTCTTCATCTGAAAATCGTTTTATAACCAGAAATTGTTTGAAACGAAGTAAATCAATAGCCGGATGATCTACGTCGAAACCTTTTGGTTTTGTTTTGAGTTGTTCGCCTTGCAAAGTTCCAAAGTTGCTCACAAAAGTTTTGGAATTCAATATTTTTTGAAAAGTCTCCGGATCAAGCGCAAATTCTGTTCTTATTCGTTTTAAATCTGCGGCATTTGGTCCCCAGAACCCACCTGCGAAAAAAGTATTTCCTTTTTCAAGATGAAAATAATAACCGCCACGACGTGCAGCAGTTGCTCAAGTATAGCTTCCTCCCCAAAAAGTTTTGAAAGGTGTTTTGTCTTTTGAAAACCGAATGTCTCTGTATATGCGATAAACACTTTTTTTGCCTGAAGCATTTTCTAAAACATCCGTTTTGGATAATTCTTTTAGCAAAGCGCCTGCAAAAGTTTCAATATGATTGAGTTCGATTAAATATTGCGCTTTATTGGCTTCAAACCAAGGCTTGTTGTTGTTTTCTTTAAGTTGAACCAAAAAATCAAGACTTGATTTCGGAATTGTGACGTTGTTTTCCATAGTTGAATTTAAAATCAAAAGAGGATGCAATTTAAAACTAAAAAACCCACCAGAGAAATCTGATGGGTTTTGTTTATATCGTTAAGCCGTTTTTTTGAATAAATCAAACATAGGACAGCGTGAGCAACGCTTCTTTTCGCTTTTTTTGTATTTTTCGCAACAAGAAGATTTACAGTTTTCAATCTTCTTAATTTTATCAAGGATAACAGCGTTTTTCTTTTTCTTTTTATCCTTTTTTTTGTCCTTGTCTTTTTCTTTCTTGCTCAAAATTTCCCTCTGTATTATTAAAAACAGAGCAAATATAAACCAAAAAAGTTATTTTTAAGTATTCTAAATAAACTTTAACTTTTTTATTTTGGATTGATAGCGATAGAGCTCGTAACTGTTAATTGCTGAATATCACGATCGAACAAGTATAGTCCGCCTTTGTCATCGCCAATCAAGTTGATTTTATCTAGAATTGATTTTGCTGTTGCTTCTTCTTCGATTTGTTCAGAAACATACCATTGTAAGAAATTATGTGTTGCATAATCTTTTTCTTCAAAGGTTATATGTACTAATTCGTTGATAGATTTCGAAACAAAAAGTTCATGGTTATAAAGCTCCTCAAACATTTCCTTAAACGTAGAATAACTAGTTTTAGGTGCTTTTAGATCGGTAACGTGAGCGTGACCTCCGCGTTCGTTTACATACTTTACCAATTTAAGCATGTGTGCACGCTCTTCATCTGACTGCGTATACATAAATTGAGCGATTCCCTCTAATCCATGTACTTCAGCCCAACAAGCCATAGAAAGATACGTTTGCGAAGATTCTGCTTCTATGCGAATTTGCTTGTTTAAAGCTGTTTCAATATTTTTTGATAGCATAATGATGTCTTTTTTGTAAAATTAACAAAAATAATCCATTCCGTTTTTGGGAAAAAGCTAAAACATTAGAGATCTTGGTCAATTCCCAATAAATTAATTTCTAGTTGGTGGCAGAGATTTTGAAAACATGGCTTTGTTCATGATTGGATTTCCAGGATTTTGATCCATAAAACCATCTGTAAACTTACGCATAGTATAGCTTTTCGTGGCATTATCATAATAACCTAAAATATAGAAATTTGGAACTTTAAGAATACTGACCAAAGAAACGTTTTTGCTCGTGCTCAAAAAATAGTTGAGATTATCAATTGCCAAAGGTTCTAAACGATTGTTGTTTATAAATTCAGAATCAAAATTTAATGCAGCATCAAAAAATACCATTTTGCTGGCATTTTGAACATTATTAAAATCCATGTTATTGTAGCTTATGCCAAAAGTTTGATAAGCCGCAAACCCGCCAAAAGTGATGTATGTATATTGCTTGCTTTTGAACGCAGAAAGTGCTGAATTTACGGTAGATATTTGTTTTAGAAATTTAGCTGTCGTTTTTAATTTCTGAGGCCTTTCGCCATTTACTTGTAAAAACATTGGCGAATTTTTAAAAGTGATAGTGTCGTTTTTGGAAACAGAAACATTTTTAAGGCTTTTTCCCGAATCAAAATCTTTTATGCTAAATAAAAATTGGTCAGCATTCGCACTGATTTGATATAATTTTTTTTCTAAATAAAAAGAATTTGTGGTCGATGAAGTTTGTGTTGCTGGCGTATCAAAGATTTTTTCAGTTACTTCATTGGTTTGAAAATTCAGATGAAATGCTTGAGTTTTTTTTGTATTGTAATCAAATGTGAGCACAATTCCATCATCTTGTACATACATTTTGCTTTTGTTTTCGCTTTTGTCTAAAGAAGAAAAATCGTCAGATTCAATTTTTTCGATAGGATAGTGGTATTGCACCAATGCGCTAAAAGAAACGCCTTGTCCTTTTTCATTTTTAAAAGAAAAGGGTGCGAAATTGAACATTTTTATTTCGCATTTGTCATTTCGGAATTCAAACACAAGCAAATGCTCTTGGTCTTTTTCCTTTGAAACAACATAAAAAGCATTGTTTTTTTGAAAAGAAGTTATTGTACTTCCGGTATTTGGAGGAAAATCAAAACTCAAGGCATTTGATGTTTTGGTTTCCAGATTGTATTTTATAATTCGGATATTTTTGTGGTTTTCTGAACCCCAATATAGTGTAGGATTTCCATCATCGCCAAAACTGTAACCTATTAAAACTCTCTTTTGTTCACTTCGAATAGTATCTCTGAATTGATTTGCAAGAAAGAGTGATTTGTTATATTTTAAAATATTGATGGTTTTGTTGTCAGAAGCAAAGACAAAAACCTCATTAGTTTTGACATTTTCAGCATTTATAAGCTGGCCGTTTTCTGTAGGTTTATTCAAATTCAGAACAGCAGAATTTAATATAGTCTGACTTAACAATATTGATTGCGAAAACAAAAGGCAGAAAAGCAGTAATTTTTTCATTAGGATTTGGTGGGATATATTTTCAAAATTAATGAAATAAAATGATTTTTTCGCAAGCGAAAAATTAAAGATAGATAAGACAATTTTCTTTTTTTAAACATAAAAAAAGCCTCAAAGAAATTTCTTTAAGGCTTTAATTCCTGAAATAAAAAAGATTATTTTACTCTGAAAGTAACTCTTCTTGCTAATCTTCTAGCTTCTTCAGATTCTTTTTGGATAGAAGTGTCAGCTCCTTCAGAAACAACATTCAATCTTGAAGATGAAATACCGGCTTTTTCTAAAATGGTTTTCACATTTGTAGCTCTCAAATTTGATAACTTGTTGTTATACTCAGAACTTCCAACTTGATCAGCGTGACCAACAATATCAATTGAAGCTGATGGGTTTTTTCTTAAGTAAGACAAAATTACATCAATCGCAGAAGTTGAAGCTTCGATAGGAGTAGATTTGTTGAAATCAAAATAAACACTGTAGTATTTGTCATTGATCATTTCTTTAACAACATCTTTGTCAGTAACAACAGTATTGTTTACAGGTTTTTCAACAATAACTTGTTTTTCCGGAGCTTTTTTAATTTGCTCTTCAAGACCAGCTACTTTATTTTCTAAAGCTGCAATATCAGCGTTATCCGACATTACAACCCAGTCAGCATGTTTTGCGTTTTTACCTAAGTAAACTTGTAAACCAATTGTTCCGTTAAACATTAATCCAGAAAAACCTCTGTTTCCTGTCAAGGATGCGCCATCAAAAGTATGATCTTGGTAAGCATTTAAAATTGTGCTTGCATCGGCAGTCAAAGCAATTCTATCCGTTAGTCTTACCTGGCCAGTTAAACCAGCAATTGCATTACCAATTCTGTCTCTAACGTGATAGTCTTTGTTTTCTAATTGAGCAACTCCAAAACCTGCGTGTGCTAATAAGCCAAATGTATTAGTCCACGTTTCAAAATTCATAATGCGTCCCAAGTTTGCCACACCTTGCAAATCAATTCTGTAATATTTTGAATCAAAAGGAAGAGAGCTGTTTTTTTGCTCTGTTAAACTATTGTATCCAAAATCAGCTTTTAAACCAAACTTGTTATTCAGCATGTATCTTACACCCAAATCAGCAGTAAAAGGACTGATTCTTGGGCTGTAATAATTGCTTGATGAAAATGGGCGCTGCGCTTTGTTTAAACCGCCATCAAGTTCGACAGACCATTTATTAAAATTATCTGCAGTTTTTGTCTCTGTTTGTGCACTTACATGCATAATGCTTAAAGCAAATGCGAGCGTAATTACAATTTTTTTCATTGTTTTGAGATTTTTAAATTTTGCCCAAAAAAACGATGTATTGTAAGAATAATCCTCCTCTAAAAGTTATATTTATAACAGAATAGGTTTAGATGGTTTATCGGTTTACGCTTTGATAAAATTCAGATTCATTGTTATCATCTGAGAATTTTCGCAGTGTATATAGTTTTGTTTTTAGGTCATAATAACCCAAAATGAAATAATCTTTGAATTTAAGAATGGAATGCATTCTTGTTTTTGAATTGTTGTCAATAAAATAGTAGATTTTGTCTGTTGCGAGAGGTTCTTGTTGCAAGGACGTTGGGTTGAAATTGCTGTCAAAAATACTTTCAAAAAATACTGCTGTTGTGTAATAATTGGGAGTTTCGTTTACTTTTATAAAAAGAAATTCCTGGAAAAACTCGTCAAAAGGTTGTTGGTAATCTTGTTTTAATAAACCTCCTAGAGTGATATAAAGATTTTGATCGTTGCTGAAGACAGATACAACGGCATTTGCGGTAGATAATTCTTTTAAAAACTTAGTTGTATTTTTTAGTTCTTTAGTTCCCTTATTGCTTTTTTGAATTTGAATTGGGGAGTTTTTAAAATGGATGCTGTCGTTTTTAGTAACCTCAAAATTTTTAACAATTTGGCCAGATTCAGAATCTTTTATTTCAAAAAGAAATTCTTCATCATTTGCATTTATTTGATATAACTTATTGTTATAGAAAAAAGAGTTTGATGTTTTTGGTTTTTTTTTACCAAGTGGCTGGGCAAAGTTTTTTTCTTTTATCTCAAGAGTATTTAAATCGATATCAAAGAATTGTGTGTTTTTAATGTTGTGATCAAGGGTTAAAACTATTCGGTTTTTTTCGGGATAGAACTTAATTTTTGAGTTTGCTTTATAAATGGAATTATATTCATTCGATTCCATTTTTTCAATAGGATTTTCCACTAGAAGCTGACGAAAGCTTTTGCGCGTCATATTGTTGTTTTGAAAAATAAACGGACTAAAATCAAGTTCTTTTTGTTCAACTAACCCATTTTTAAAAACATAAAGAGTAAATTTTGCTTCTGATTTGCTTTCACCAAGTATATAAAAAGTATTGTTGCTTTGATATTCTGCTCTAATAGTATGTGTTGAGGCAGGAAATATAAATTGAATTGCTTTTGACGTGTTGTTTTCAAAATAATATTTAATAATAACAATATTATTGCCGTCAGATGTGCTCCAATATAAAGTAGGATTTCCATCTTCGCTGAAACTATAACCCATCAAAGTTCTGTTTTCTATATAAGTGGTAGAACTGATAAATTGCTTAGTTAAAAATAAAGCACTATTATATCTTAAAATCTTAAAATCTTTCTCGGTTTTTGCAAATACAAAGACTTCATTTGTTGCATCGTTTTTAGTCGTCAAAATCATTGAAGATTCTGGTTTTGAACCTAAATTTAAGGGGTAAGAAGTTAATACCGTTTGGCTTAACAAAACGGTATTAGACAATATAGCTAATAAAAAGTAAATTTGTTTCATGCGTTTTTACGCACAAAAAGTATTCCATTTTTTATTTTTTAAGTATTCATCAATTTCTGAAAGAAATCTACAAATTGACCCATATGCAAACCATCCATTAAGCCGTGGTGCACATAGACTGCCATTGAGATTGTTCTTTTTCCAGTTTCAGAAACCATCATTTTGCCAAAAGAAACTTTAGGACAACTGTCTGGAAAAGTAAAACTTCTAGCATGTGTTAGTGAAGTAAAATTCAACCACGGAATTGCCGAGAAATGAATTAAATTGTCATCATTGAATTCTCTTGTGAAAAGTCCGGTTGTGTTTTGAATTCGTTCGATTTCTGCTAAAGCATTTTTTTCGAAGATTTTGAAATCAGAATTATATTCAATTAAAGAAAATCCGAAAGTTCCATCTTCACGGCCAATGGTTGCCGAGGCATCAATACGATCGTTGATGTATATGTTGTCGTCTGAAATTCTGTATTTAAAATTTTCAATCGAATTTACCGCGACTAATGTTTTATGAAGATAATAAATGAAAAACGAAACTTTTAATTCTTTTGCAGTTTGATAAGCCTTGGTACAATCGATTTCAACTGTTGCGCCAAAAAAGGGTTCCTGCATTTGTCTGAAATGAGCAAAATGCTCTTTTCTGTTCCAATTTTCTAAGTCTAAAAGTGTTTTCATTATAATAAATTCGGAACAACTTCTGCAATCGTTTCAAATGAACTAAAATGCTCGTGTTCGATAGTATGATTAATTTTTTCGTGTTCCCAAGTGGTATGAAACGGAATATGAACCGCATAACCGCCAATTCCTAAAACTGGCAAAACGTCTGATTTTAATGAATTTCCAATCATTAAAAATTCATGTGCTTGAATGTCCAAACGGCCAAGCAATTTTTGATAATCGATTTCCTGTTTGTCTGACATTACCTCAATATGATGAAAATAATGACCCAAGCCAGAACGGTGCAATTTGCTGTGCTGATCTTTTAAATCGCCTTTTGTGGCAACAACTAATTTGTATTTGCCTTTTAAAGCTTCAAGCGTTTCTTCGATTCCATCTAAAAGTTCAATAGGCTTTTCTAGCAATTCTTTTCCGTATTGAATTATTTTTTCAATTACAGCAACCGGAATAGTGTTGTTCGAAATGTTCATCGCAGCTTCAATCATCGAAAGAATATAACCTTTGATTCCGTAACCGTACAAAGGCAGATTTGCAATTTCAATTTTGAATAATTCTTGTGAAATGCCTTGATGCGAAAGATAATCTTCCATCAAAGCACAGAATTTATGTTCGGTTTCCTGAAAATAAGGTTCGTTTACAAATAAAGTGTCATCGGCATCAAATGCGATTACTTTTAAGTTTGGTATTTTAGTTTTATGTAACATAGTTTTTTTGTTTCAAGTTTCAGGTTTTCTTTGTTTCAGGTTTTTTGTCACGACCCGAGCGATAGCGAACAGGCGAAGCAATTCACGAATTATTAAACAAATCTGCGCAATCTGCGTGAAATCTCGAATTGCAAAAACTATCAGTGTAAACCCGTTTAATCCGTAAAATCAGCGGGCAAACTATTTAGTAAAAAGTCTTTTCAAAGAAATCGTTTTGTCATAAAATGTAATTCGGATTCCGAAAAGTAAAATGATGCCACCGAAAACCATCTGTAAAGTTATTTTTTCTTCTAAAAACAACCAAGCCAAAATGGATGTAATTACTGCCTGACTCAATAAACTCAACGAAACTCTGGTCGCGCGCATGTGTTGTGTGGCATAACTGATCGAAAGCCAAGCACACAATTGACAAATCACCGCTTGCAAAACCAACACAAACCATCCTGTATTTGAAAATCCTCTAAAAGGTTCGTTTAATGAATAACATAAAATTCCGAGATAGATACTTGACGCTGATAAACTAATCGTCATAAACGACAAAACATCAACTTCTGAAAGTACATTTTTGCTGACTAAAAGATAAATCGAATAAAGAATGCCCGATAAAACGGCAAACAGAAAGGCTTTATCAAAGTTTAAATCGATAAAAAACTCAAAACCTACTAAAGTAACCATTCCGAACAAAGCAACTAATGTTCCGATCCAAAAATTCGTTGCAGGTTTTGCTTTCAAAAAGAAAAATGAACCAACGCCAACCCAAACCGGTGATAAATTAGTCAATAAAGAAGCCTGAGTCGCACTTGATTCCTGAATGGCAATATTCCAAACGGCTACATCTGATGAAAATAATATACCGCAAAGCATTGCCAAAAGCGTAAATTTTAGACTTGGCAGTTTGAAATTTTTGCTCAGAATTGTATAGGGCAAAAGCAAAAGAACAGCGAAAAACATTCGGTAAAAAGCCGAAATTAATCCTGGAGTTAAACGTAATTTTACTAATATCGGAAAAATCGATATGCAAAGTATACCGCAGATTAGGGCTAATCTTGGTTTTGTGAGTTTCATTTTTATTTCTTTATTTTTTGGCGTACATCAAAAATGAAATTGCGTGAATCAGTTAAAATATAACCGATTCACGCAATTTTATATAGTTTATAAAACCTTAGTTTACGGTTGATCCGTTTGGTGCATCCGCATCTGGGTTTACAAAAACCAGTTTTCCTTCGGCATTTGTTGTCATCAAGATCATTCCTTGGCTTTCAACACCGCGTAAAGCTCTTGGAGCAAGGTTTGCTAATACAGAAACACGTTTTCCGATAATTTCTTCTGGAGAAAAACTTTCAGCGATTCCAGAAACAATCGTGCGAACATCAATTCCAGTATCTACTTTTAGCACTAAAAGTTTGTTTGCTTTTGGCATTTTTTCAGCTTCTAAAATGGTTCCGATACGAATATCCATTTTTGCGAAATCTTCAAACTGAATTAAATCTTTTTGAGGTTCAACTTGTTTGTTTTCGGCAAGATTAGCTGTTTTTGTTGCTTCCAATTTATCTATTTGTTTTTGTATTTCTTCGTCTTCAATTTTTGCGAATAGCAATTCTGCTTCACCAATTTTGTGTCCAGCCGGAATTAAATCTGAGTTTTCAGAAATGTCATTCCATCCTAATGTTTTATCGATAATAATATCTTTTGCATCACGATCTTTCTCTTTCAAGAATTTGCTGAATCCCGCAAAATGCTCTTTCAAATCTCCTAAATTCAAGATTTTCGAAAGTTTAGTTGCTGTAAAAGGTAAAAACGGTTCAGCCAAAACGCTCAACGCAGCTGCAATTTGCAATGCCACATACATTTGTGTCTTTACACGCTCTGGATCGTCTTTCATTACTTTCCAAGGCTCTTCGTCTGCCAGATATTTATTTCCTAAACGAGCCACATTCATCAATTCGCCCAAAGCTTCACGGAATCTGTAACGCTCCACTGAACTTGAAATTACAGCTGGATATGCTTTTAATTCTGCTAAAGTTTGTTCGTCAACTTCTGTAAATTCGTTTGGCGTTGGAATAACCCCTTCGTAATACTTATTGGTCAAAACTACCACACGATTTACGAAATTTCCAAAAACAGCAACCAATTCGTTGTTGTTTCTCGCTTGGAAATCTTTCCAAGTAAAATCGTTATCTTTTGTTTCAGGAGCATTTGATGTTAAAGCATAACGCAAAACATCTTGTTTCTCTGGAAAATCTTCTAAATATTCGTGCAACCAAACGGCCCAGTTTTTAGAAGTTGAAAGTTTGTTTCCTTCCAAATTCAAAAACTCATTTGCCGGAACGTTGTCTGGTAAAATGTAGCTTCCTTCTGCTTTTAGCATCGCTGGGAAAATAATACAGTGAAAAACAATATTATCTTTTCCGATAAAGTGAACTAGTTTAGTATCCTGATCTTTCCAATATGGTTCCCAGTCTTTTCCTTCGCGCGCTGCCCATTCTTTTGTAGAAGAAATATATCCGATAGGCGCATCAAACCAAACATAAAGTTTTTTGCCTTCGGCGCCTTCAACAGGAACGTCAATTCCCCAATCCAAATCACGCGTTACCGCACGAGGTTCTAATCCTGCATCAATCCATGATTTTACTTGTCCGTAAACGTTCGTTTTCCAATCATTTTTATGACCTTCTAAAATCCATTCACGTAAAAAAGCATCATAACGATCCAAAGGTAAAAACCAGTGTTTTGTAGATTTCAAAATTGGGGTTTCTCCAGTAATTGTCGATTTTGGATTGATCAAATCTGTAGCATTTAAAGAAGATCCACATTTTTCACATTGATCTCCGTAAGCCTCTGGATTATCACATTTTGGGCAAGTTCCAATTACAAAACGGTCCGCCAAAAACTGATTTGCTTTTGCATCGTACAATTGCTCTGTAACTTCTTCAATAAAATCACCTTTGTCATACAATGTTCTAAAGAATTCCGAAGCCGTATCGTGATGGATTTTTGCCGATGTTCTAGAATAATTGTTGAATGAAATTCCGAAATCAGAAAATGATTTGCGAATAATTCCGTCGTATTTATCGATAACTTCTTGTGGTGTAATTCCTTCTTTTTTGGCTTTCATCGAAATTGCAACGCCGTGTTCATCGCTTCCGCAAATAAATGCAACATCTTTTCCTTGCAATCTTAAATATCTCGAATATATATCTGCAGGCACGTAAACCCCAGCCAAATGCCCAATATGGATTGGTCCGTTGGTGTAAGGCAATGCCGCCGTGATCGTATATCTCTTTGGATCTTGTATCATAATTCAATTTTATTGAGTGCAAAAATAAGCAATAGAATTGAGATTTTAATATTACGCGAAGATTCACGAAGAATTTCGAAGAGATTCGCTAAGATTTTGTGAATTTGGTTCTCGCAAAGTCGCAGAGTCGCAAAGTTTTTGTTTTTAAGTTAAGGATCAACCATGCAGTTTGTCATTTCTAGGAACTAGAAATGACAAACTAGTCCTAAAAACTTTGCGCGTCTGCGCCTTTGCGAGATTATTTTTAACTTCTTTCATAAAAAACTTTGCGAATCTCTGCGAAATTCTTCGTGTATCTCTGTGTAAAAACCTAACAAAATTTCATTCGATTAAAACCTTATGGTCTTTTTGACTATATTTGGAAAAAATATCAAAACATACATCATGAATAAAATATATCTAACCTTTTTAGTATTGTTTTCGCTTTGCGGTTATTCTCAATCACAACCAGAAAAGAATTTAAAGCAAGGGCAATATTCAAATCCAATTTTTGCAGGCGATTATCCCGATCCGAGTTTGTTAAGGGATGGAAAGGATTATTATGTTGTACATTCTTCTTTTGATTATTATCCCGGACTTTTAATCTGGCATTCGACCGACTTAATGAATTGGGAACCTGTAGCCAATGCGCTTCATAAATATGTTGGAGCCGTTTGGGCACCGGATTTAATTAAATACAACAATAAATATTACATCTATTTTCCTGCGAATAATACCAACTTTGTCGTCACGGCAGATTCTATAAATGGCCCTTGGAGTGAACCTGTCGATTTAAAAATCGGAAATATCGATCCTGGACATATTACAGATGATAAAGGAAATCGGTTTTTGTATTTCAGTAACGGCGGTTATGTAGCTTTATCAAAAGACGGACTTTCGGTAACAAGCGAATTAAAACATGTTTATGACGGTTGGAAAATTCCGCGCGAATGGAGTATTGAATGTTTTTGTATGGAGGGGCCGAAACTGTTTAAACGAGGAGAATATTATTATTTGACCGTTGCCGAAGGCGGAACTGCAGGCCCGGCGACAAGTCATATGGTGATTTCGGCACGATCAAAATCGCCTTTTGGACCTTGGGAAAACTCACCTCATAATCCGATTGTGCGAACCAACAACAGCTCTGAAACTTGGTGGTCAAAAGGACATAGCACTATTTTTGAAGATACCGACGGAAAATGGTGGATGATTTTTCATGCTTATGAAAAGGATTATTACAATTTAGGACGCCAAACTTTATTGCAACCTGTAGAATGGACAAAAGAGGGTTGGTATAAAATTCCAGATAATGTTCAAACTGATAAACCAATTGTAAAACCAGAAGGTAAAACACTTCCTGAGTTTTTTTTAAGTGATAATTTCTCAGGTTCAGCTTTAAAACCGCAATGGAAATTTTATAATGGCGTAGAAAATTCGAGATTTAAAGTTGCCAATAACACATTAACAATTGAAGGAAAAGGCGATGGAGTAGGAAGCAGTTCTCCTTTAGTAGTTGTTCCAGGCGGTCATTCTTATTCGGCCGAAGTTGAAATGGAAATGGAAGGTGACGCAACAGGCGGTTTAGTTCTTTTTTATGACAATAAATATTACTCAGGAATTTTAGCCGATCAAAATAATATTTTGGCAAATTTGAGAGGATGGCAATTTCCCACAGAAAAAAATACCCATACAAGAAAAGTCTTTCTTAAACTTAAAAACATTAAAAATACAGTTGATATGTTTTACAGTTTAGACGGAAAAGACTGGAAGAAAATCGAGAATTCTGTTGAAGTTTCAGGATACAATCATAATGTGTTAAGTGGATTTTTGGGATTAAGAATTGGTCTTTGTTCTATTGGAAAAGGTAGCGTGAAGTTTAAAAATTTTGTTTACAAGGCGCTTTAGTTTTTTGTCGCGGAGGCGCAAAGGCGCAAAGTTTATTATTTCACGCAGATTTTTACAGATGACTCATTTAAAGAACTTCGATTCTTAGTAAAAAAACTTTGTGTCTTACCGCCTTCGTGGCAAAACTCACATAAAATAGAACCAGTTTAAACTAGCCATCATATTAAAATCTTCAGAATATATTTCGCAATCTTTGCCTTTCGAAAAAAACAAAAAACAAATTTATGAGCAAGACGAAATTAATCATCAATAAAAACGGATCAATCAAAATTGAAGGCGATTTTGAAATAATGGATCCAGAAGGAACTGTTTACGGATTACAAGGAAGACAAGCTTTAGGACTTTGCCGTTGCGGACATTCGGCAAATAAGCCATTTTGCGATGGCGCGCACAGAAACAATTTTGAACATGATTCAAAGGCGTTTGATTTGCCTCCAATGAAGACAAACTAAGAAATTCAGTTTTTTAAACACAAAAAAAGCGACATCCTAAAATGTCGCTTTTTTTTATAAATAAAGTTCCCCTTTCATGGTAATAATCGAAGAACCTCCAACTAAAATATCTTCTTCACGGTTCATGACTTCAATCATTGAGGCTTGTTTTAATTTTACGCCTTGAAGGATTTTATATTCCTTGTCGGATTTAGTGAATTTTTTTTGGGTTAAAAAACCAATTAAAGGACCCGCAGCGGTTCCTGTCGCAGGATCTTCATTTATGCCAATTATAGGATTGAAAAATCTCGTTTCGACTATATGTTCTTCATTTTCATCAGCAATGGTGAAACAATAAAAACCTTCAAAATTATATTCTTTGGAAATTTCGATCAAGAGCTGATTGTCGGGAACAAAGCTGTTGAGTAATTCACTGTTTTTTATAGGAACCATTGTATGTGCAACTTCTGTTTTAACTACTGTTGGAACAAAAGCATTTACATCTAAATCTTCAATTTTTAAGCCGAGCGCTACCGCAATTTTATAGGTTGGAATTTCCTGTTTAATGACGGCCGATTTTTGATGCATTTGAACCACAGGATAAAAGGTAACAGGATCAAAGCTTACAGTTAATGGAATTGCAGAATGTTTCATCACGACAAAAGGCTCGCTTTCGTTTTGCTCATCAAAAATAGGCATCCCTTTTAGCAACGCACCACAGACTGCGCCCAGTAAATTGTGTCCGGCGCCGTCGATTTCAATTCCGGTTGGAGTGAAAGAACGAACGACAAGTGCTTTGTCACGTGGAGAGTAGTAAACAAAAGAGGTTTCAGAATAGCGAAATTCTTTAGAAATATCTTGATAGGTTTCTAGTTTTAAATTGCCCTCTGTAAAAACTACAGAAAGTGGATTTCCTTGATAGCTTTTATTTGAAAATACATCTAAAACATAATACTCTAATGTTTTTCTTCCCATCATACTTTTTTCTTTTTAGCTCTGTTTTTTTATACGGAATAAAATTACGGTTTATTTGCAATATTTACAGCATCCGTTTTTGTTCGGCGCTTATATTTATTGCTTTTTCAAGTCTTGCAATTCTTGTTTTTTCTTGTTTGGCGCTCATAATCCAGTGAATCATTACTTTTTTGTATGATGGTGCCTGATTTGTAAAATATTCCCAAGCTGTTTTATTGGCTCTAAATTGCTTTTCTAAATCGAGATCAAGAATATAAGCTTCATTTTCGTGCGAATAAATTTTGACTCTTTGTTCTGATTTATGTTCAAAAGCGATGCGTCCCGCTTCTTTCATGAGTCCGGCTTTTGTGAGTTGTTCGATTTTTTTGATGTTGATGGCGCTCCAGATACTCGATTTTTTTCTTGGCGTAAATCTGATGGTGTAACTTTCTTCGTCAATTGATTTTCGAATGCCATCTATCCAACCAAAACAAAGTGCTTGATCTACAGATTCTGACCAAGACATACATGGCTTTTTGCTTTTCACTTTGTAAAAACCTACTAGAAGTTCAGTTTCGTTTTCGTGATGCTTTTCCAGCCATTCTCTGAATTTTTCTTGGGTTGAAAAGAAGGTTGGATTCATTAATAATGACGTTTCAATTAGATTGTATAAAATTATAATAAAACAGCAGTAAACGAAAATGTACTGCTGTTTTTTACAATTTTATATATTTTGAAATTTTATTCGAAAACCACTTTTTTATTGCTCTTAGGCATTTGAATAATATGATATGGTTGTGTGTTTACTGTTGCAAAACCTCCAGGTTTTAATTGTTCTACTTTAACAAATATACGTTTATTGGTTTGAGTAATTTTGGTAATATCTATAGAATAACCACCATAGTTTCTGACTTGATCGATAACGGCAATAATTTGATATTTTTTAAAATCAATATTTAGAGGCATAGAGTTTTCCGATGGGTTAGGGCCCAGCTTGTATTTTGTTAATAGATCATCAAATTGTTTTTGAGTTTTAATAACAAGATTTGCTTTTTGATTATCGTAATTTCCGCTAAAATGATCTCCATAAAGAATGCTTGAAAATTCCACGTTTGATTGTTCTGATTCGTCACTGCTGCAGCCAGTAAGAATAAATAAAATACTGAAAATAAATAAAATCTGCTTCATCGTTTTTTGGTTTTGGTTTATTGATTTGATTTTTAATTCGTTGTTAATTAGATAGATGTGGTTTTTACGAAATGGTTGCGTTAGGGATAGAAGCGGAAAGCCCACAGCCTGACGAAGGAAGAGCGAGGACTTGCAGCGGATAGCCCGGCCGGAGGAAACGCCCAAAAAAATATTCTGAAACATATTGATATTTCTCCGAAATTTGCAAAACAATTCTTGAGTATTTATACTATAAAAGAAGAAAAACCATGGCAAAAGGACCAGAGAAAAATACTAAAAACAAAGCTTTGCATACTAAATTGCTGAACAGAAAGAAAGCGAAACTTCGTGAAGAGAAGGAGGCGCAAAAACTTCGTTTGAAAGCAATAGTGGCAAAATCAAATCAAACAAATGATATAGAAATGGAGGAATTTGGCAGAATATTAGTTTCAGAAACGGCAAATAATAGTGAAAATCCGCAGGATGTGATTCATTCGAATATTTCGGTAATCAATTTAATGCGCGAAGAAGGTGTGGATGATGAATTTATTCATGAAGATGCATTGACAAGTTATTATCTGGATTATTATTGGTCACAATATACGCAGGGAAATTTTGCGAAATTTGTTCATAATTCTGGCTGGAATAAAGATTTGAACGAATTAATTGAAGAAGGTTTGGCTTTAATTGGTGCAGAAAAACACTTAGAATTGTTTTTGGAACAAAGCAAAAAAGTTAGAATCACCAGCAATATTAAATTAGATAAATTTTTGAAAGGAAAACTGGAAGGCGCAAATCCTATTCGCGATTCTTTTAATAATAATGCTTTTTTTGAATTGGAAGAAAATTTGGTTGAACTGAATGCTAACTTTTTAAAGACGCATCCGGATTTTGAAGCACTTTCAGTAGATGATATGTTTGCTGTTTTGGAAGAGTTTGTAGGACATGAAATTAAGCGTGCATAAATTTTATAATATGCTTTAAATGTCAAAAAGATTAATTATTCAATAGAATATACAGGATCTTATACGTTAAATCAGTAAAATGGGCTTTTGGAGATCGAACTACCGAAACAGTAGCTTGGAACATTGCAGCAATTACTTGTTGAGTGCAAATAAATGTTTTTCGCAATTTTTAAGCGTTTCGAACGGATTTATTTACGAATTTCTAATAATTATATAAATGATCTGGCAATTTATGTAACATGTTTGCAGGCTTTAAAATTAATTTAGCAGTATTAATTTTAAAGAAAATAAACATGAAAACTAAACGTATATTATTAGGGCTATTATTGTGTATTGGATTAACTACTATGTCGTGCAGCAATGACGACAATGAAGGAGAAACACTAGTACCGCTATCAGGGAAATGGGATTTAAGTAAAACCGGAACTGTTATAAATGGTACAGAAACATTAACTGATGCAGCAGAGAATCAAAGTGGTTGTAACAAAGATTATTTAGAATTAAAATTGGACAACACAGTAAATGTTGGGGATTATAGTTCAGTTGTAAGTGCTTGTGCCTTAACAGTTCAGTCAGGGATTTATTCTAGATCACACAATAATTTAACTACGGTTGTAAATGGTGTAAGTAAAACTCAAGATATTGTGAATCTTACACTTAAGGAATTGAAATTGAGAGATGCGTCAGGTTTTATCACGGTATATACCAGATAAAAAATCAAAAATTTATAGTTAAATCTTGAATCGTCAAGGTTTATCGTGAAAACGGAAATGGCTTTTTTAAGCTGTTTCCGTTTTTTTCTTGATGTAAATCGTTGAAGGATGAAATGTTGATTTGAAAATTTTCCACAAAAACTTTGTAGCAATCTTACCAAACATTTGCTTAAATTTGCTTCCGTTATAAAAAATACAATAGTTATAAAAAACAAGCTATGTTACAAATCGCATTTATTAGAGAGAATCAAGAGAAAGTAATCAAGGCTTTAGCAAAACGAAATATCGATGCTAAAAGCGTTGTTGAAGAGGTGGTGCAATTAGATGAAAACCGTCGTGCTGCGCAAGTAGAATTAGACAATGTTTTATCTGAATCTAATAAATTATCCAAAGATATTGGCGAATTAATGAAAGCTGGAGAGAAAGCTAAAGCAGCGATCTTAAAAGAAAAAACGGTTTCATTAAAAGAAAAAAGTAAAGAATTAGGTGAAAAAGCCGAAGCTCTTGCTGTTGAATTGACAAACAAATTATACACTTTACCCAATTTGCCTGCTGATATTGTTCCTGAAGGAAAAACTCCAGATGACAATTTGAATGTTTTTCAAGAAGGAGAAATTCCGGTTTTGCACGAAGGCGCGCAACCACACTGGGAATTGGTAAAGAAATACGATATTATAGATTTTGAGCTTGGTGTAAAAATCACGGGCGCTGGTTTTCCTGTTTACAAAGGAAAAGGAGCTCGTTTGCAACGTGCTTTAATCAATTATTTTTTAGATAAAAATACTGCTGCTGGGTACAATGAAGTTCAAGTTCCGCATTTGGTAAATGAAGCTTCTGGATATGGAACAGGGCAATTGCCAGACAAAGAAGGGCAAATGTATCACGCAGGTTTAGACGATTTATATTTGATTCCAACGGCTGAGGTTCCAGTTACAAATTTATTCCGTGATGTGATTTTAAACGAAAGTGAATTGCCAGTTCTTCAAACAGCATATACGCCATGTTTCCGTCGTGAAGCGGGTTCTTATGGAGCGCACGTACGCGGATTAAACCGTTTGCACCAATTTGACAAAGTTGAAATTGTACGCATCGAGCATCCTGAAAAATCATACGAAGCGCTTGACGGAATGGTTGAACATGTAAAAAACATTTTGCAGGAATTAAAATTGCCGTACAGAATTTTGCGTCTTTGCGGAGGCGACATGGGATTCACATCGGCTTTGACTTATGATTTTGAGGTATTTTCTACTGCGCAGGATCGTTGGCTGGAAATCAGTTCGGTTTCTAACTTCGAAACTTTCCAGGCAAATCGTTTGAAATTACGTTTCAAAGATAAAGATGGTAAAAACCAATTGGCGCATACATTGAACGGAAGTTCATTGGCCTTGCCAAGAGTTTTGGCCGGAATTTTAGAAAATTACCAAACTCCAGAAGGAATCGTAATTCCAGAAGTTTTACGTCCTTACTGCGGATTTGATATTATAAACTAAATTTTTTGTAATTTAGAGTATTAAACCTAACAGGTTTTTAAAACCTGTTAGGTTTCTTAATTATTTCAAATGCCACATTAAAAAACTGAAATATGAAAAACATCATTATCTATATCGTTTTGTTGTGGTCTGGTTTTACTTTTGCCCAAAATGAGCAACTTGCTCAATATTACTACGATAAGGGCGATTTTGAAAAAGCAAAAGTCAGTTACGAGGAGCTTTTAAACAGCGCACCATCAAATACCCAATATTTTTTAAGAGTTATTGATTGTTATCAGCAACTGCAACAATTTTCGGTAGCTGAAAAAGCAATTCAAGATCGTTACAACAAATACAAACAAGGTGTTTTTTTGGTTGAGTTGGGATATAATTTCCAATTGCAAAAAAATGAATCCAAAGCAAGAAGCTATTACGATCAGGCAATTGAGAAAATCAAAGTAAATCCGAATGATGTTTACGGAATTGGAAATTCGTTTGAGAAGAAAGTATTGTTGGAATATGCCTTAAAAGCGTATCAAACGGCAATGCAGATTCAGCCGAATTATAATTTTAATTTTCAGATTGGAATGTTGTACGGTCAATTGGGGAAAACAGATGAAATGATTGATCTTCTGCTAACAGAATCCTATAAGAACCCACAAAATGCTAATTTGATTCAGGCGCAATTGTCGCGTTTCATGAACGGTGAAACCGATAGTACTGCTTTTAAAGACGCTATGCGTAAAGCATTGATTTTAAAAACGCAGAAAGATCAGGATGTATTTTGGAATCATTATTTAAGTTGGTTTTATGTACAGCAAAAAGAGTTTGGAAAAGCGTTTATTCAAGAAAAAGCAATTTATAAACGAGAACCAGAATCGCTTTCAAGTATTGTCAATTTGAGTCAATTTGCGCTGAATGAAGATGATACCGAAACTGCTGCTGAAATCTTGAATTTTATTTTATTAAATACCAAAGATTTGGATTTATTGGTGCAGACCAATTATTATTTAATGGAAATTAAAATTGATAAAGCGCAGGAAAAAGATTACCCAGCAATTGATGCCGAACTGCAGCAATTGCTTGCAACTTATGAAGTAACTCCGTTTACCTTATCTTTGCAATTAATTAGAGCGCATTTTACGGCTTTTAATTTGAAAAAGCCAGAAGAAGGTATTGCAATTGTAAAACACGCTTTGGAGCTCAATTTAAATGATTACCAAGAAGCAGATGCCAAAATGGAATTGGGAGATATTTTGCTTTTGCAGGAAAAATTTAATCAAGCGCTTATTTACTATTCGCAGATTCAATTGGATTTGAAGAATGATGTTATGGCGCATGAAGCGAGTTTAAAAGCGGCAAAAACAAGTTATTATAAAACTGATTTTGAATGGGCTTTGAAACAGTTCAAAGAATTAAAATCAGCAAATACACAATTGATCGCTAATGATGCTCTTGAGTATTTTTTATTGATAAACGACAATACGGTGGCCGATTCGACGCAAACGGCATTAAAGCAATTTGCAAAAGGTGATTTTTTAATTTATCAGAATAAAAAACAAGAAGCAATAACACAGTTTCAGGGTATTTTGAAAGCCTTCAAAGGACAAGAAATTGAAGCTGTAACCATGTTGCGATTAGGTAAGATGTACGAAAGTTTAAAAGATTATAATGCGGCTTTAAGCCAATATCAACAAATCATAGACCATCATGGAGACGGTATTTATGTTGATGAAGCATTGTTTTTTTCGGCAGAAATTTACAATGATGAATTTCATGATGCTGAAAAAGCAAAACCCTTGTATGAAAAGGTAATTTTCAATCATCAAGACAGTATTTACTTTGTTGATGCCAGAAAAAAATATAGAGAGTTAAGAGGAGACAAGAATTTGTAGAATTAAATTCCGAAACGGAATTCCAAATTCCAAAAAAAAGAAGAATTAGAAATACGAGGAAATCTGTTTTTAAGTTTTGAGAAAAACCTCAGAACCTTAGGATCTTAGAACCTCAGAACCTTAGAAAAAAATGATTATTTACAACATCACGACAAATATACACGAAAGCGTTCACGACCAATGGTTGAAATGGATGCAGGAAAAACACATACCGGAAATTTTGGCAACTGAAAAATTTTCATCTGCACGAATTGTAAAGGTTTTAGTTGAAGAAGAAATGGGAGGTGTCACGTATTCTGTTCAATATACAACAGACAGCAAGGATACACTTGAAAAATATTATTTGGAAGACCAGCCAAGATTTGACAGAGAAGCATTAGAATTATTTGCTGATAAAATGCTTTCATTCAGAACAGAATTGGAAGTTATTTCAGAGCATTAATTAGCTCTCAGTCTCGGTTTTCAGTTTTCAGAAAAGAGAATTGCCCACAGATTTGGCTGATTAAACGGATTTACACAGATTATTTGATTTAAAATTTGTGATAATTTGTAGAATTCGTGGCAAAAGAATATAAAGCTTTGTGTCTTTCTGCCTTCGTGGCAAAAAAATAAAGACAAAGCTTTGAGCCTTTGATTTAAAAAGAATACTTTTGCAGCCTTGTGGCAAAATAGGTAAGAAAATGGAAAAAGTAAAAGCCAAAAAACATTTAGGACAGCATTTCCTTAAAGATGAAAGTATTGCAAAAGCAATTGCTGATACTTTGAGCTTAAAGGGATATGACGAGGTTTTAGAAATAGGACCAGGGATGGGTGTGCTTACTAAATACTTGCTTGACAAACCAATTACAACCCGAGTAATTGAGATTGACACAGAGTCCGTTGCCTATTTGGATGCGAATTATCCAAAATTAAAAGACAAAATCATTTCAGAAGACTTTCTGAAATACAATATAAACCAGATTTACGAAAACAAGCAATTTGCTATTATTGGTAACTTTCCTTATAACATATCGTCTCAAATTGTTTTTAGAACATTAGAATTTAGAGATCAGATTCCAGAGTTTTCTGGAATGTTTCAAAAGGAAGTTGCAGAGCGAATCTGCGAGAAAAAAGGATCAAAAACTTACGGAATCTTGTCCGTTTTGGCACAGGCTTTCTATGATACTGAGTATTTGTTTACTGTAGACGAGAATGTTTTTATTCCTCCGCCCAAGGTCAAGTCGGGTGTGATGAAAATGACCCGAAAGGAAGACTATAGTCTTCCGTGTGGCGAAAAGTTGTTTTTTAATGTCGTAAAAACAGCTTTCCAGCAAAGAAGAAAAACATTACGTAACAGTTTGAAAACATTAAATTTATCAGACAATTTGCGAGAAGACACTATCTTTGATAAACGTCCTGAGCAACTTAGCGTTGACGAATTTATTGTTTTGACTCAAAAAATAGAAGCCGATGGAGTTCAAAGTTAGCAAAGAATTTATCCACGAATTAGAGGAACTTATCGTTAAGAAAAATGACAATGAACTTGAAATTTTACTTAATGATCTTCACCACGCCGATATCGCTGAAATTCTAGAAGAATTAGATTTTGACGAAGCAACCTATATTTTTAAAGTTTTAGATAGTGACAAAACTGCTGAAATTCTTCTTGAATTAGAAGAAGATTTGCGTGAAAATATCTTAAGCCGACTTTCACCAAAGGAAATTGCAGAAGAGCTTGATGAGCTTGAAACAAATGACGCCGCGGATATTATCGCCGAGCTTTCGCAGGAAATCAAAGCAGAAGTTATTTCCGAATTGGTTGATGTTGAGCACGCAAAAGATATTGTCGAATTATTACGCTATGACGAAAACACAGCGGGTGGTTTGATGGGTAAAGAGCTTGTAAAAGTCAATGAAAACTGGAATGTCTTGACTTGCGTAAAAGAAATGCGTATTCAGGCAGAAAATGTTTCAAGAGTACATTCAATTTATGTGGTTGATGATGAAAACCGACTAAAAGGAAGACTATCACTTAAAGATTTATTGACTTCTTCGACCAAAACTCAGATTGGCGATGTCTATATCCGAAAATTAAACTTCGTAAATGTCGATACTGAGGATGTTGAGGTAGCGCGTATTATGCAGAAATATGATTTGGAAGCAATTCCGGTTGTTGATGAGCTCGGGCGTTTAGTAGGGAGAATTACAATCGACGATATCGTAGACGTTATCAAGGAAGAAGCCGATAAAGATTACCAGTTAGCGGCGGGTATTACGCAGGATATTGAAAGTAATGATAGTGTTCTTGAATTAACAAAAGCACGTTTGCCTTGGCTTTTAATTGGGATGGTAATCGAAATAGTAGCATCTTTTGTGTTAAAAGACAATGAAAGTGCTTTTCAGAAATATTCAACCTTAATTATTTTTGTGCCTTTATTATCAGCAACTGCTGGAAATATTGGTGTTCAAGCTTCGGCAATTGTTGTGCAAGGTTTGGCTAATGGTACTTTGAAAGAATTCAGCCGTAGTTATTTTAGCAAAGAACTTACCGTTTCTATGATTTCAGGAAGCATTATTTCTTTGCTTCTTTTAGGATATCATTCTCTTATGTATGGCCAATATTCTGTTGGATTGGCGATTTCAATTTCAATGATTGTAGTGATTTTGTTTGCAGCAACTTTGGGGACACTTGTGCCTCTTTTTCTTCATAAAAATAAAATAGATCCTGCAATTGCAACGGGTCCGTTTATCACAACAACAAATGACGTTTTTGGAATTATGCTCTACTTTGGAGTAGCAAAAATGATTCTTGGATTTTAGATTTTTGGCACAAATTAACAGCTTACAGTGATTTAAAATCTTTAAATTCTATGTAATTTGTAGCCGAAAAAATACGGTGTCAATCAGCCAGAAATAAATTAAAACCAAGCAGTATGAAAGTACATATTATTGGAGGAGGAAACCTAGGGGTTTCTATTGCCTTGGGAATTGCTAAATTTTCGAAAAACAATCAAGTTACTGTTACAAGAAGAAACATTGCAAGTATTCAATATTTGTCTGAATATGGAATCACAGTGTCTAATGATAACAAACACAATATTCAGGAAGCTGATGTTGTGATTTTAACTGTAAAGCCTTATCAAGTTGATACTGTTTTGGCTGAAATTTTGCCTGCTGTTCAAAACAAAACAATTGCTTCAGCAGTTAGTGGTTTGTCTTTGGATATGCTTCAGTCAAAAACAAATAATGAATATCCGGTTATGCGTATTATGCCAAACATTGCGGCACAATTTGGAGAATCGGCAACTTGTATTTCTTTTCCAGAAAAAGATAGAGAAAAAGCTTTGCCAATAGTTGACTTGTTTCAGGATTTAGGAACCGCTCCTGTAATTGATGAAAAATTGATGGATGCAGCAACTGTTCTTGGTGCATGCGGAACTGCTTATGCTTTAAGATATATTCGTGCTTCTATGCAGGCTGGAATCGAAATTGGATTTGATTCTAGTACAGCTTTAGCAATCGCTGCACAAACGGCAAAAGGAGCGGCAAAAATGTTATTAGAAGAGAAAGTACATCCAGAACAATTAATTGACCGCGTAACAACCCCACAAGGTTGTACGATTGTTGGTTTGAATGAAATGGAGCATAATGGTTTTAGTTCATCATTGATAAAAGGAATTAAAACTTCTTTGAAGCAAATCAAAGGGTTGTTGAAATAAAAATTTCAATTTTTGAAATATCAAATTCCAAATTCCAAACTTTTAACTGGGATTTGGGATTTTTTGTTTTTAGGATTTGGAATTTTATTTGGAATGGCAATATTCAATTAAACGTGCGACATCTTCTTTAGATAACGTTTTTGAAAACACCGTTTTATGATAATCAATGGCTAAAATTTCCACTTTTGTAGAGTCAATTTTATACTTTTTATTAGTAAGCCAGTTTACAAAAACAATTGAATCAACTTCGTGAAGTGCTGGTCCAGTCGATTTTGAATTCAATTTATGGCAAGCCAAACAATTAGAATCAAATACTTCTTTTCCTTTTTTTTGATTGGCAGTTAAGTCGGGATTTCCGCAAGAAGGTAAATCTCGGGTTCCACATTCTGGAGTTTCTGTTTTTTTGAAGATCATAAAATACATAACTGCTCCAAATGATAATGCTAATATAACTGTTAAAGAAAAAAGTATAATTCGAATTCTTTTCATAATGTCTTCATATTTTTCATTTAGGCAAAAACTTCAAAATGCTCGACATTTTCTTCAAATTCTAAAAGAAATTGTTCATCTTCGGGATAATATTTGGCTTTTTCAATATTTTCTCCAGCAAAGTTTTTAATGACTTTCCAATTTTCCCAATAGGTTATAAGCAAAAAATGTCCTTCATTATTTTTGATGCTTTTTAAAAAAGAAAGCTTCACAAAGCCTGGAGTTTTTTCATAATCTGGAATGGCAGTTTTGATTATAAACTCGGTATAAGTTTCATAATCTTCCATTTTTGTTTTTCCGTGCCAGATTCTTGCAATCATGATTTTGATTTTAGGTCCTTTTTCAAAGTATGTTTTAAATAGAAAAACCCAAAAAATCCAGAAAGCATAGACGCAATCAGAATAGCAATTTTGGAGAATACAATCGTTTCAGGATCTTTAAAAGCTAAAATGGTTATGAAAATTGACATAGTGAAACCAATTCCGCCCAACATTCCAGCGCCTAAAATATGAGCCCATTTTAGTTTTTTCGGTAGAGCACATAAACCTGCCGTTACCCCAATTGATGAAAAAAGTACAATTCCTAAAGGTTTTCCAACAACTAAACCAAGAATAATTCCATACGTATTTGGATGATTCAAGCCTTCATGCCAATCTTGTGTTATAGCAATGCATGTATTTGCAATGGCAAAAAGCGGCAAGATGATAAAAGCAACAGGTTTGTGTAATAGATGCTGTAATTTGTATGAAGATGAATTTTCACTGCCGTCGCCAAACGGAATTACAAATGCTAATATTACGCCGGTAATTGTTGCATGTACGCCAGAATTCAGCATAAAATACCACATTACAATGCCACCGATTAAGTATGGAATGATATTGTTAATTTTCATTCGGTTTAAAACAAATAGAAATCCCCAAATTCCTAATGCAATGGCAAGATTCACAAAAGCAATTGAAGTAGTATAAAAAACGGCAATGACAATTATGGCTCCCAAATCATCAATTACGGCAAGTGCGGTTAAAAAAACTTTTAAAGAAGGGGGAACTTTATTTCCTAATAGAGATAAAATTCCAATTGCAAATGCAATGTCGGTTGCCATGGGAATTCCTGCTCCATTTTGTGTTGCAGTCCCAAAATTTAAAGCTAAAAAAATTGCCGCCGGAACGAGCATTCCGCCAAGCGCGGCCATAATTGGTAAAGAAGCGTTTTTGATATTCGATAATTCGCCATGATAGATTTCGCGTTCCAGTTCCAGTCCAATCAGCAAAAAGAAAATTGTCATCAAGCCATCATTGATCCAATGAGTGATGGAATGTCCGGCTAAATCTTTTTCCCAAAAAGAAACATATTCAACAGAATAAGCGGAATTTGCAAGATACAACGAGCAGATTGTCACAAACAACAATAGCAGTCCGCCAGATTTTTCGTTATTGAAAAAAGAATTAAAAGTCTTGGTTAGTTCCATTTGGTTGATTTTGCAGAGATTTGAGAGAGTTCGTTTTTTTAGTCTCTTATTTTCAAAGTTAAAAAAATAAAACGAATTTGCTTTTTTCCGTTTTCATGGATTCATAAAACACAAGCGAATCTTCAATAATTACTGTATTTTTGTTTGATATTAAATTCAAGAAAAATGAGTGTAAAAATTCTTCATATTGACAGCAATAATCCCGTTTTGTGGAACCAACTAGAAGAAGCAGGTTTTGAAAATCATGCTGATTTTAAATCTTCTAAAGAAGAAATTGAAGCTAAAATTCATGATTATAACGGAATTGTAATTCGCAGTCGTTTTAAGATTGACAAGACTTTTTTAGACAAAGCAACTAAGTTGCAATTCATTGCACGGGTTGGCGCTGGTTTAGAAAGTATTGATTGTGAGTATGCTTCTGCAAAAGGAATTCATTTAATTGCCGCGCCAGAAGGAAATCGAAACGCCGTTGCCGAACATTCTCTTGGTGTGATCTTATCATTGTTCAACAATCTTAATCAGGCCGATGCTGAAGTAAGAGCTGGACACTGGAACAGAGAAAGTAATCGTGGTCATGAACTCGATGGAAAAACAGTTGGGATTATTGGTTATGGGAATATGGGAAAAGCTTTTGCCAAAAAACTTCGCGGTTTTGAAACTGAAGTTTTGTTTTGTGATATTCTAGAAAATATTGGAGACGAAAATGCAAAACAAGTTTCATTGGCAGAATTGCAAAAAAGTGCCGATGTTTTGAGTTTGCATTTGCCTTGGACTCCTGAAACAGACAAAATGGTTGATGCAAATTTTATAAACGCGTTTTCGAAGCCATTTTGGATAATAAATACTTCTCGCGGAAAAAATATAGTCACAGCCGATTTAGTTGAAGCAATGAAGTCTAAAAAGGTTCTGGGTGCAGGTCTGGATGTTTTGGAATATGAGAAATTATCATTTGAGACCCTTTTTCAGGATAAAAACACACCAGAAGCGTTTCAATATTTATTAGATGCTAAAAATGTTTTGCTGACACCGCATATTGCAGGATGGACTTTTGAAAGCCATGAGCGTTTAGCGCAAGTAATTGTCAATAAAATCAAGGCAGTTTATGAGAAAAAATAGTGCCTCGTGTTTGGTTTTTAATAACGAGGTTTTTCCTGTAAATTTTATTTGGCAAGATTAGTTTTATTTGTTAATTTTTAATAATATTGTTTCCGAATTTTAAAGAATGATTCTAAGTAGTTTCTTTTTTTGAAGTTCGGAGAAAACCGAAAATCCTAAGAGTAGGAATTAACGAATTTATTAAGAAAAAAATGGATTTAGAAAAAACATCTGATCATTTTGAAGAACCAATCCCGGTATTTCAGGTTGATCCTATTATGGTATTGATTTTTGGATTTTTAACTTGTGGGTTGTATTTAATTTATTGGAATATTAAAGTAGCTGAGGTTTTGAATGCTGTAGCAAAGAGAGAAGTTATTTCGCAACCTATTGCAATTTTTGCTGGTTGCTGTTTGCCGGTTAATATTTATTTCTACTACCTTGCAGGGAAAGAAGGTTTACCAAAAGTTTATGAGCGAACAGGTGAACTTCAAAAAGATCAATCTACTTTACTAATTGTTTTAGGATTCTTTTTTCCTATTGCTGCAGCTATGATTGTACAAGGTGATATCAACAGGTTATATAAATAATAGTCAATCAAGACGTAAAATTTACGGAATTATCGGTGCATTTATTACACTGATAATTCCGTTTTTTTTAATGCTTGATAATAATAATGATCACTTAGAAACCGATCAGTCTTTTTGCCCTTTTAAAATGTTGACAGGTTTTCCATGTCCGGGCTGTGGAATAACAAAATCTCTTGTTTACTTTTATGAAGGTAACTTGATGAAATCAATTAGTTATCATGTTTTGGGGCCATTTGTTGTTTTGTTTTGTGTTTTAACAATTTTTGTACTTTTAACGGAGTTGGTCACTAAAAAGGAATATTTTGTCGGACTTTTGTATAATAAGAGATTAGCATACGGATTAGCAATTTTTTTGGCTGTCTATCATTTTATAAGATTGATTTTTTTTGTGAAAAATAATTCCTTCGATGATATTTTGCATCAATCAATTTGGTTTTAAGGAGGTTGCAGTTTTGATAAATTGAATATCAGGTTTTTTACTCAAGTATTATTTTAAAATTAAAAAAAATAAGATTATGGAAAATACAAAAACAGAACATTGGAACAATCCGCCACAATACCAGCAAGAAAACAAAAAAGTTGTTGCAGGAATATTGGCAATTTTATTAGGAGCATTAGGAATTCATAAATTTTATCTTGGTTACACTAAAGAAGGTATTATTCAGTTGCTTTTGGGCCTTATGTGTGGTGTTGGAGGTGTAATCGGAATTATTGAAGGAATTTTATATTTAACAAAAACAGACGAAGACTTTTATCAAACGTACCAAGTAGGTTATAAAGGTTGGTTTTAAAAGAAGTTAATCCTTTAAAATGTCTTTTCTTAATACAATATTGGCTTGTTGGAAGCAAATTCTCTTTTTGTGATTTTTAATTTTGAGGTCTTTTAAGATTTTTCTTAAAATGAATTTTTAAAAACCTTAATAATTAAAAAATGGAAAACACAAAATCAGGAAATGTTGAGAATAAGAAAGTTATAGCAGGAGTCTTAGGGATTTTATTAGGAGCTTTTGGTGCGCATAAATTTTATTTAGGATATACTAAAGAAGGAATTATTCAATTAATAGTAAGCGTTGTTACTTGTGGGCTAGGCGGTATGGTTGGATTTGTGGAAGGTATAATTTACTTGACAAAATCTGATGATGAGTTTTATAAAACTTACCAACTTGGAAGAAAAGCGTGGTTTTAGTTTAGAAATTAAGCAAATCCAGTTTTAATAAAAATTGTAAAAACAAAAATCCCATCTGCCTAGGCAGATGGGATTTTTTATGTTTGATAGATTGTGTTAGTCTTCTTTTTCAGATAATTTCCTTTCTAATTCAAGCTGAAATTCTTCAATAACCGGTTTCATGGTGCTTTCTGGAATATCGGCTATTCTAATGTACATTAAACCGTCAATAGCGTTGTTGAATAATGGATCAACGTTGAAAGCAACAACTCTTGCGTTTTGTTTGATGTATTTCTTAATCAAAACCGGCAGGCGTAAATTCCCTGGTTCTAATTCGTCAATGATTTTGTCAAACTTGTTTAAGTCAGATTCAGCTTCATCAAAAATAAAGTCTTTGTCAGCGTCTTTCAGTTTTACTTTATATGCTTTTTTCGGATGAATGTATTGTGCAATATAGGGATCATAATAGTTTGATTTCATGAACTCAATCATCAATGATTTTGAGAAGTCAGAAAATTGATTACTGATGCTTACACCTCCAACCAAATACTTATGCTCAGGATGGCGAAGAGTTGTGTGAATAATGCCTTTCCATAATAAAAATAATGGCATCGGTTTTTGTTGATATTCACGAGTGATAAAGGCACGACCCATTTCAATAGATTTGCTCATCATATCGTGAAGTTCAGGTTCAAACCTGAAAAGGTCTGTTAGATAAAAACCTTCAATGCCATATTTGCGGTAAATATCAGAGCCTAATCCCATTCGATAAGCCCCTGCGATTTTTTTTGTTTCGTCGTCCCACAAAAACATATGATGATAGTACTGGTCGTACTCGTCAAGGTCAATTGATTCGTTTGTTCCTTCGCCAACTTCGCGGAAAGTAATTTCGCGAAGACGACCAATTTCATGCAAGATATTCGGAATTGATTTTGCTTTTGCAAAAAATACTTCATAATTTTTGCTTTGCAAGAATCGGGAATCGTTGTCTCTTAAAGCTTGAACTTCAGCAATAAGTTTTGATTCGTTGACTGGAGTAACGATTTTTTTCGGCGCTTTCGAAATCTTAAGGCTTGCCGTATCAATCAATTTGGTGTCCTTTTCAAAAGGATTGGCCAGCATGTAGGTTTTTTTTCTTAAAAACTCTGAATATTCTTCAAACGATTCAATCTCGTTTTGTTCGTTTACAGAAATTGGTTTTCCAATACGAACTTTAATGACGCGGTCTTTCTGAGTTAGCAATTCTGATGGAAGTTTTGCTGTACGTAAAGTGTCGTCAATTTTTGAAAGCCAATAGAATAATTTACTGTTTTTGGCATGGAAATAAATTGGAACAACAGGAACTTTAGCTTTTCTGATTAATTTCAAAGCGCCTTCTTCCCAAGGTTTATCAACTACTAGTTTTCCATCTTTATAAGTTGAAACTTCTCCAGCAGGAAAAATCCCAAGTGGTTTTCCGTCGCTTAAGTGACGTAGTGTTTCTTTAATTCCAATTACGCTCGATTTTGCATCCTTATGGTTTTCAAAAGGATTAACCGGCATAATGTATTTTTTCATCGGGACAATTCTGTGTAACAAGAAATTGGCAATAATTTTGAAATTTGGTTCTCTTTCAAGCATTAATTTCAAAAGCAAAATTCCATCAATTCCTCCAAGGGGATGATTTGAAATAGTAATGTAAGCCCCATCTTTTGGCAGACGTTTTAAATCTTCTTCAGGGATTTCAAATTTGATTTCCATCTCATCTAAAATTCCGTTCAAAAACGCAAGGTCTTCCAAATGTTTGTTGCGATCGTAAATTTTATTAAGGGTCGAGATCTTAAGAACCTTCATAAGAATCCAGCCTGAAAAAGTACCAAATACTCCGTACTTATCAACATTTATTGCCTTTGCAACTTCTTTCGCGGTAACTAAACCCATGTACTATTTTTAAATTATTAGAGTAGCGAACAAAGATAACAAAAAACTCTACTTTTCCTTTATTCAATTACAAACTTTCCACTTTTTTATTACATTTGGAATCCTAAAAAAATTACCAAGATGAAAATTATTTCTTATAATGTAAACGGAATTCGTGCCGCAATTACTAAAGGATTTATTGAATGGCTGCAGCAGGCAAGTCCTGATGTTATCTGCCTTCAGGAAATTAAAGCAACACAGGATCAGATTCCGGTTGATGCTATAACGGCGGCGGGCTATCCTTATCAATATTATTATCCCGCAACTAAAAAAGGCTATAGTGGTGTTGCAATCTTGTCTAAAATTGAGCCGAAGACCGTTGTTTACGGAACAGGAATTCATCATATGGATTTTGAAGGTCGTAATCTTCGTGCCGATTTTGAAGATTGTTCAGTAATGAGTTTGTATCTTCCGTCTGGAACAAATATTGAAAGATTAGATCATAAATTTATGTTTATGGATGATTTTCAAACGTATATCAATGAACTAAAACTAGCAATTCCGAATCTTATTATTT
The DNA here is from genome assembly GCF_000425445.1 of Flavobacterium denitrificans DSM 15936. Lineage (GTDB taxonomy): Bacteria > Bacteroidota > Bacteroidia > Flavobacteriales > Flavobacteriaceae > Flavobacterium > Flavobacterium denitrificans. The sequence continues at coordinate 744,639 of NZ_AUDL01000004.1, forward strand.
GCGGTGATTATAATATTTGCCACGAAGCGATTGATATTCATGATCCTGTCCGCAACAAAACTGTTTCTGGATTTTTACCTGCAGAGCGCGCTTGGTTAGACGCTTTTATGAAATCTGGTTTTATCGACAGTTTCCGTCATTTCAATAAAGATCCGCATCATTATTCGTGGTGGAGTTATCGTGCTGGAGCTCGTGGAAATAACAAAGGCTGGCGTATTGATTATAATTTGGTTAGTAAGGCGATGGAGCATCGATTAAAGCGTGCCGTTATTCTTCCAGATGCTGTTCATTCTGATCATTGTCCAGTTTTAGTCGAAATTGACTAAAGTTTGGTATTGTTCTTGCTGAAAGAAGAATAACAAAAAATAGAAGTATTAATTAAAAGCCCCAAATAAAAACCCAAAAAACACAATGATTAAAAAAGCCTCCATCGGATTAGTAGTTTTAGCTTTGTCTGCAACTTCATGCGTGTCCAAAAAGATTTACAACGATCTTGAAACGAAATATTCAGATTTAAAAAAAGAGAATCGTTCGATTGCTGATGAAAATGAGAATTTAAAAACAGCAAAAAATCAGCTAGAGTTAGATAAAGACAAGTTGACGAAAGATTTGGCAAGCACTAAAGATGATCTTGCAAAGCAAAAAGCGGATCTTGCTGCGGAGCAAAAAAAATATAAAGTTTTACAGGATTCTTATAATGCATTAGAAAAAAACAGCAACGATGCATTAGAAAGCAATATGGCTAAAAACCGTGATTTGTTAGCGCAATTAGAAGCAAAATCTAAAAAATTGGCAGACGAACAAGCACGTTTAGATAAGACAGCAAGCCGATTAAAAGAGCTTGAAGATATGATTGCCGCTAAAGAAGAATCGATGCGAAAATTAAAAGAGACTTTATCTAAAGCCTTAAACGGATTTGAAGGAAAAGGTTTGACAGTGGAACAGAAAAACGGAAAAGTTTATGTTTCTATGGAAAATAAATTGCTTTTTAACTCAGGAAGCTGGGCTGTTGGAGTGGAAGGTAGAAAAGCGGTTGTAGAACTTGGAAAAGTTTTAGGTGAAAATCCAGATCTTTCGGTTTTAATTGAAGGTCATACAGATGATGATCCGTATGCTGGTTCGGGACCAATTGCAAACAACTGGGATTTATCGACTAAAAGAGCTACTGCAATTGTGGCAATTTTAAGCGAAAACACTAAAATCAATAAACAAAAGTTAACTGCCGCGGGACGTAGCGAATTCTCGCCATTGGCAAGCAACGCAACTCCAGAAGGAAAAGCTAAAAACCGTAGAATCGAAATTATCTTGACGCCAAGATTAGATGAAATTGCGGAGATGCTGAATAGCATAAACTAAGGAACAAAGGTTCTGAGGTGCAAAGGCTCAAAGGTTTTTACTTTGGGCCTTTTTTGTTTTAAGAATTGAATTATTTGTAACTTTGAATGATCTAAAATTATAATCATGGGACTTCCTGAGTTAAAAGATAAAATAAGAAGCCAATTAGATTTGGCTGATGAAAGGGTACTGCGAATTGTTTCTTCAGTATTTGATAATTATTTGAATGAGGTGGTTTCTTATGATGTAAAAGGTAATCCTTTGACATTATCAGAATATCATAATAAAGTTGAAGAAGGTTTAGATGACATTAAGTACAATCGTATCATTTCAAGCGATGAATTGTCTAAAGAAATGAAAGATTGGGATAATGAATAAACCATTAGTTTTTTGGTCAGAAAATTCAAAACTGGATTTGAAGGAAATTTATTTTGAACTTAAAAATAAATATTCAAAAGAAACTGCGTTGAAAATTAGAGATGAACTATTTGATAATGCAAATAATATCGTTTTTGCTGAGCAATTTCAGATTGATGAATACTGAATGGATTGCCATCGGATTGTAGTTAGAAATTTTAAAATTTTATATCAAATCAAAGAGAATTCTATTTTCATTGTTAGGATATTCAATACATTTCAAAATCCATTAAAGAGTTTAAAATAGGCAAAGTAACAAAGTAACAAAGTAACAAAGATACAAAGGCTCAAAGGTTTTTACTTTTGAGCCTTTTTGCTTTCCTGCAAGGTTTCCAAAACCTTGTAGGTATAAGTTCGTTTGTTGTAAAAAAAATACCTACAAGGTTTTGGAAACCTTGCAGGTATAAGTTCGTTTGTTGTAAAAAAAAATACCTACAAGGTTTTGGAAAACCTTGCAGGAGTGATCGAAAAAATCTTGTACTTTTTTTAACCTTTGTCAAATTTAGATTTGAAAAATCACTTTGTACCTTTGTCTCTTTGCAACTTTGAACCTTTAAGAAAAAATGAAATACACTACATTACCCAACACCGATATAAAAGTTAGTAAAATTTGCCTTGGAACAATGACTTTTGGTCAGCAGAATACAGAAGCCGAGGGACATGCGCAAATGGATTATGCTTTAGAACGAGGCGTTAATTTCTTCGATACTGCCGAAATGTATTCGGTTCCGGCGAGTGAGGCGACTTATGGAAGTACAGAAAAAATTATCGGAACTTGGTTTAAGAAATCAGGAAATCGCGATAAAGTAATTTTGGCATCAAAAATTGCAGGCCCAAATCCGAGTTTTGGTTATATGCGTGAGAAATTGGATTTTTCGCCTGCAAGTATTAAATATGCGGTTGAAAACAGTTTAAAAAGACTGCAAACGGATTATATCGATTTGTATCAAATGCATTGGCCGGAAAGGAAAACAAATAATTTCGGGCAACGCGCTTTTCACGGACATAATGATGTTTGGGAAGATAATTTCAGAGAAATCCTTGAAACTTTTGACGGATTAATCAAGGAAGGTAAAATCAATCATATTGGAGTTTCAAATGAAAATTCATGGGGAATGATGCGTCTTTTAGAAGAAAGTAAATACAATAATCTGCCAAGAATCAAAACCGTACAAAATCCGTATTCTTTATTGAATCGTTTGTTTGAAGTGAATTCAGCTGAAGTTTCGAAATATGAAAATGTTGGTTTGTTAGGTTATTCTCCTTTGGCATTTGGAGTTCTTACAGGTAAATTCTTAACTGGAGAAAGTCATCCGAAAGCGAGAATTAATCTTTTTCCGCAATACAAACGTTACAATAGCGAACAATGTACACAAGCAACCAAATTGTATCAGGAAATATCTAAAAAACATGGTTTGACATTGACGCAATTGGCAATGGGATTTGTTTTGCAACAGCCGTTTTTGACAAGCGCAATTATTGGAGCAACTACATTAGAACAATTAAAAGAAAATATCGATACAATTGAGGTGGTACTTTCTAAAGAAATTCTTGCGGAGATTGATGCTGTTCAGGCTATAATTCCTGATCCTGCACCTTAGTTTTTGCCACGAAGGCGCAAAGGCGTGAAGGTTTTCGTTTTTCAATCTCGCAAAGTCGCAGAGTCGCAAAGTTTATATTTTAAATTGAATAGCGTCCAGCTTTAGCTGGATGGGAATATAAACGCAAAGAAAAAGGCTTTAGCCAAACTAAATGTTTGGCTAAAGCCTTTTTTAATCTTAATTTATTTCCTTGATTCTAGCAACTATGATAAAAAACTTTGCGACTCTGCGACTTTGCGAGATTATGACATCAAACTTAAAAAGAAAACTTTGTGTCTTAGTGCCTTCGTGGCAAAATCTTACAAATCAAACTCATCATCAACAACCAAAGAATCATTTTTAATCGCCGTTGAATCCGGAACTTTGATTTTTATCAAGGAACGTGCATTTCCAGAAATATAAACGGGCAATTGTCCAATCGTATCTTCGGGAACCAATAAGCCTCTGCGGAACATTAAATTTTTCAAGAATTTCTGATTTTTAATCGCAAAATCCTTCAGATTACCTTCGTCGTTAAATTGATACATGAATTTTCTTGGTTTCGGAATAATCGTTGCCAAATACAAACATTCATCTACATTTAAAGCTGATGGACTTTTTTGGAAATAAAAATGACTTGCTTCGCCAATTCCATATACATTCGGTCCCCATTCAATAATATTGAAATAGACTTCCAACATTCTTTCTTTGCTTACAATTCGGTTGTTTTCTAAAATGTAAACTAACAGGATTTCTTCAAGCTTTCGTGAAAGCGTCTTTTCTCTCGTCAAGAAAACGTTTTTAATCAATTGCATGCTGATTGTACTTGCGCCGCGTGAGAATTTTTTAGTTCTAATATTCTTTAGAATCGATTGTTTGAAAGCCTCATTGATGAATCCACGATGCGAGAAGAAAGAAGGGTCTTCTGTCGTCAAAACACATTTTCTCAAATAAGGAGAAATTTGATCCAAAGGTGTATAATTCGGGTTTGCATTTCCGACCAAAATTGGTCTTTGCAATACATTTTGGATTATGGCACGATAAACAAATTCGCCGTTTAGTTTGTTCAAATCGGCTTCGCCGTATTTTGTAATTCGTAAATCTTCTTTGTTGAGTTTGCTGTCAAAAACTAATGTGTTCGGCTTGTTTTTGTTGAATTTGAAATCGAGTTTATAATCGAAATTACCAGTAGCTTGCATTCCCTGAAAATGTGTAAATAAACCGTCAGGAAGTGAAACGATAAAATCCTGCGCTTTCATTTTCGGAATGTCTACTTTCAAAGTATAAACCGTATCTTCTTCTGTATCATATGAAATATAGGGTTTTACTTTGATTTTATTTAACTGCATTGTTGAGGTGCTATCAATCGAGATAAAATTATCTCCCAATAAAAAGCGGTAATCAAAACGGGCATTTTTGATTACGACATCTTTGCTTGCGATTTTTGGATGATTGATTTTTAAATTGGTAATTGAAGTAAAACCATCAATATGAAGCTCACTTCCGCTTTTGTCAATTTTTTCGATATTCAGTCTGATGGAATCAAAACTGGCTTTTAGATTATAACGTTCATCTAAATACGGAACGCGAATTGCTCCGGTATCTAAATTAAAAAATCGAATATCAGCTTTTTGATTTCTTGGATCAGCAAAGCCTTTTAAGTTCCATTTTTGGTCAAAATCTTTGCTTACCACATGAATATTGGTTTCTAGTTGTTTGTTGTCTAAAACAAGCTTATTGATTGCGATGTTTGTCTTTTTCCCGTTGTCATCAATTTTGAATTGGAAGTTTTTCAAATTCATATCAGTCGGAACCAAATTCAACAGTTTTGAAATGATTCGGTAAGCAAAAGCGCCATATTTTCGTTTTTCACTTTTTTCAGAGTCTTCGCTGTTTCTTTTTAAGAAGGCGTCAAAGTTTCTGATTTTTCCTTTTTTGACTAATTGAATATAGCCGTTGTTTACTTTTAAAGTTCCAACCTGCACGTCACCAATTAATAAATTGCTCAAACTCACGCTGGTTTCAATATTATGAATTTTAAGCAAGGTATCGGCATTTTTTGGAACCAAAACAATGTCTTTCAGTTTGATGGTAGACAAGCCGTCAAAAGAGGCTTCTTTTACAGAAAAGTCGCTGTTGTAGCTCACCGCCATCTTATGGGTAACTTTTGCAATTGCTTGTTTTAAAAGTGAATCGCGAAAGTAGTAAAGCGCAATGCAAAGCAAAACCAATAATACGGCAAGTATTTTTAGCGCTTTGTATATTTTTTGTTTTGGAAAATTCATAGTGGTATTTTTATCAAAAATCAACCGAAAAGAATACTTGCAACATCTTCAATTTTTGCGACAAGTTCAATTTTGATTCCGGTATTTTTTAAAGCTATTTTATTGTATTTAGAAACAAAAATAGTATCAAAACCTAGTTTCTCAGCTTCTTGAATGCGTTGATCGACTCGATTTACAGGGCGAATTTCCCCAGAAAGCCCAACTTCTCCGGCAAAACAAAAACCTTTTCCAACTGGAATATCTTCGTTTGAAGATAAAATTGCGGCAACAACGGCCAAATCAATTGCGGGATCGTCAACAGAAATTCCACCAGTTACGTTCAAGAAAACGTCTTTTGCGCCCAATCGAAATCCGGCTCTTTTTTCTAAAACGGCCAAAATCATATTTAATCTTTTGGCATTATATCCCGTTGTACTTCTTTGCGGTGTTCCGTAAACGGCTGTGCTCACCAAAGATTGAATTTCGATCATCAACGGACGCATGCCTTCAAGAGTTGTTGCAATTGCGGTTCCAGATAATTCTTCATCTTTATGCGAAATCAATATTTCTGACGGATTGCTCACTTCGCGCAAACCGCTTCCAAGCATTTCATAAATTCCGAGTTCAGATGTTGAACCGAAACGGTTTTTTAATGAACGAAGAATTCGGTAAATATGATTTCTGTCGCCTTCAAATTGAAGAACAGTATCAACCATATGTTCCAGAATTTTCGGCCCGGCGATATTTCCGTCTTTTGTAATATGCCCAATTAAAATAACCGGAATATTGGTTTCTTTGGCAAATTTGATCAATTCAGCAGTGGTTTCTCTGATTTGAGAAATACTTCCGGCTGTAGACTCGATGTAATCTGTATGTAAAGTTTGAATCGAATCAATAATTACAATTTCCGGCTGAATCGCTTCAATTTGTTTGAAGATATTTTGTGTTTTGGTTTCCGTCAGAATGTAGCAGTTGTCGCTGTTTGGCGTAATTCTTTCAGCACGCATTTTTATTTGTTTCTGACTTTCTTCGCCCGAAACATACAATGTTTTATAAGGTAATTTTAATGAAATCTGAAGTAAAAGTGTACTTTTTCCGATTCCTGGTTCTCCGCCCAAAAGCGTTAACGATCCTGGAACGATCCCGCCTCCTAAAACACGATTCAATTCTCCGTCAGTAGTATCCATTCGGATTTCCTGTGCCGAATCAATTTCATTGATCTTTAAAGGCCTTGGTGCTTTACTGGTTGAAGTTGGTTCGCTTTTCCACGCTACTTTTTCCTGTTTCTGAATGATTTCTTCAGCAATTGTGTTCCATTCTTTGCATGCGTTGCACTGTCCCTGCCATTTAGAATATTGGGTGCCACAATTTTGACAGAAAAAAGAAGTTTTAACTTTTGACATTATTTAGTTTTTTTGGCAAGCGTATTCATTTCGTCAATTTTCTCATACATCAAATCTTTGTTCAAATCCCCAATTGGTTCCATTTGAGAAGCATTTTGGTATTTTTTTGAAGCATGTTTTGGATCGCCCATTTTTTCATACATCAAGCCCAATTCATATTCGCCCAACATGGCTTTTGGGTAATTTACATTTCCTATTTCAGCCATTTTCCCTAATTCATCGTAGGCATTCTTTTTCAAAATGATATTTTCAATTATTTTGAAATCACTCATTCTTACTGGAACCTGAAATCCTAAAATTTCAGACATTGTAGCATATTTTTTTTCTAAATAATCTGAATAGCCAGATTCTAAAACTGCAATTTTTTCATTGTATTCAGCAGAATTAATTGGTCTATAAGATTCGAAAATTTGATACAACGCATTTGGGATTGAATGTAAAACCTCAGTATAATGTGTTGCACCTTTAAATACGTCGTATTTATAATTTACTAACGGATTATTTGCGATTTTAATATTGCTGTTTAATTTTTCAATAGGTTCTTTAATTCTTTTATTGTCGCCTTCTCCCGCTGAAAGATAATAGAATATTGGCTTTTGAATTTTTGCAAATTTTTCCGCTATTCTAACTTCCATTTTTGGAGCAAGTTCAGGGCTAAAGCAGATATATGCGTTAAAGATTGGATCTTCTTTGTATAAATAAAAATTGGCAAAACTCGCTGTTATGTCATGACCCGCAATAATTCTGAATGGGGCTGTGTGGTATTTTTTTTCAATATATGGAATTAATTCTGCTCCTACAAATTCGAAAAATTTTGCTCCCTTTTCAAATGGCAAACCTTCATTTTGATCGATTGTTGAGTCATCCTCACGTTCATCATTTTTATTTTGATGAATACCTATAATAATCATTTCAGGGATATCATCCCAATACGAACCATAACTTACGGCTCCCAAAAATGGATCAAATAAATAATCGCCGTCGAATAAGTATAAAACCGGATATTTTCGATCAGATTTTTCGTCATACGAAGGAGGAAGTCCAATTGTAATTCTTCGTTCTTCTCCTAGTTTTTCAGATTTGATATTGTCAAATTTTTTCTGTGAAAAAACAGAAAATGAGATGAATGCAAGCAGTAGGTAGACTTTTTTCATGATTTGTGGCATTTCAGTGAATTAAAAAGTATTGAAAATTGTATGGCAATATAATACTTTATTTGCTTTTTGGTATTTTGGGATTGAAAAAAAGCAATGATTTCCTACGCTTAAAGATTTTGATTTAAGGCATAAGAAAATCTGTTTGTGCAAAAAGGTTTTTGACAAATTAAAATTAGAAGTAAGCGTAAAATAAGGTTTTATGTTAACGAATTATCGTTTTCATTTGGAAAAATGATCCATGGCTTGAAGGTTTTAGCTTCTTCAAATTCCAAGGTTGCGTATGAAATAATGATAATAATGTCATCTTTTTGAACCTTTCTTGCGGCCGGACCATTAAGAGTGATTTCGCCTGAGTTTTTTTCGCCTTTTATGGCGTATGTTTCAAAACGTTCCCCATTATTAATGTTAACAATAGATACTTTTTCGCCTTCAATAATATTTGAAGCTTCGAGTAGTGTTTCATCAATAGTAATGCTGCCAATATAATTTAAATCGGCTCCGGTAACTTTTACTCGATGAATTTTTGATTTTATAACTTGAATTTGCATGCTGCAAAGGTAATTTAATTTAATGAAATGGTGTCAATTAACCTTATAGAATTAACAAATACCGCTATAAACGCACGATATTTTTTGTCATTAATTTTATGATCAATAGGTAATAATGTAGATTCGTCAGCGATCACGAAATATTCGAGGTCAAATCGTTCATTGTCCTTAAAAGCATCTTCCACAAATTGTATGGTTTCTTCAGGAGTGCTATTTTGAAATATTTCTTTGGCTTCGGTCAAAGTTTTGTAAATTATTGAAGCTTCTTTTCTTTCTTCTGCTGTCAAACGCTCATTTCTAGAGCTCATTGCTAAAAGATTGTCTTCTCTAAAAATTGGGCATCCAACAATATTTACTGGCAAATTGTTTTTTTCGACCATTTTTTTGACGATTTGCAACTGTTGAAAGTCTTTTTCCCCAAAATAAGCATTGGTTGGATTTACGATTTCAAAAAGGCGTTTTACAATTGTTCCGACACCGTTAAAATGTCCTGGTCTGAATTTTCCTTCCATCTGATTTTCTAAACCATCAAAATCAAATGTTTGCGAAATAGTGTTTCCTTCGTAAATATCTTCGACAGAAGGAGCATATAAAATTATTTTGTCACTTAATCCTCGCATTTTTTTTACATCTTCTTCAAGAGTACGAGGATATTTTTCTAAATCTTCAGGATTATTGAACTGCGTAGGGTTTACGAAAATACTTACAACAGTGTCGTCATTTTCTTTAAGTGATCGCTGCATTAAAGCCAGATGCCCTTGGTGTAAAGCTCCCATAGTTGGTACAAATCCGATAGTTGAATTTGCGGTTTTGATAGTTTTTAAATAGGCTATCAAAGCTACTTTACCGTAAAAAATGTGCATGGCAGTATTATTAAAATTTAGTGCAAACATAATATATTAGTTATAAACTGCATAAAATTTTGTAATTTTGCGACGTTTTTATTACCAAAAATTAAGTAAAATACTATTATGAAAGATAAGAGGATATTATATGTATCATCTGAAGTCGTGCCTTATTTGGCTGAAAATGAGGTTTCTTTAATGTCTTATGACGTTCCGAAAATGATTAACGATCAAGGAGGTCAGATAAGAATTTTCATGCCGAGATATGGAAATATCAACGAGAGAAGACATCAATTACACGAAGTGATCAGACTTTCTGGAATGAATTTGGTAGTGAATGACTTAGATATGCCATTGATTATTAAAGTTGCTTCAATTCCAAAAGAAAGAATTCAGGTTTATTTTATTGATAATGACGAGTATTTTAAGCGTAAGGCAACTTTTGCTGACGAAGAAGGTGCGTTATATCCTGATAATGATGAGCGTGCAATCTTTTTTGCCAAAGGAGTTGTTGAAACAGTTAAAAAACTAAACTGGGTTCCGGACATTATTCACGTTCATGGATGGTTGGCAGCGATGCTTCCTATTTATATGAAACATTATTATAAAAATGAAGCTTTGTTTTCTGAAACTAAAATCGTTACATCTGTTTACGGACAGTCTTTCGATGAGAATTTGGATATGGAAATGATCAACAAAGTTAAATTTGATGGTGTGCCTCATGAATCAGTTTCTGATTTGGAAGTTCCAAACTACGAGAATGTTTTGAAAGCAAGTATATTACATTCAGATGCTGTTATTATTGCATCTGAAAATGTTTCCCCAAGTTTAACAAAATTTATAGAATCTTCAGGAAAACCTTTTTTACCTTTCGCCCCGAAAGATGCATTCGCTGAAGCGTATACAAATTTCTATAGAAAAATGGGTCTTTAATTAACTTTAAATTTAAACATGTATAATACTTCTTTTATTAAGAAAATTCTAATAGCGGCAACAGTTGTTTTTTTGTATTCCTGTGACAGAGATTTTAATGCGATTGGCGATGAATTGATTGGAGACAATCACTTTGATTTGACGCCTGAGAAATATGATGTTTTGGCTTATAATCAAGAAATAACGCCTATTCAGTCAAACGGATTGGCAATAAATGCTTTGGGTATTTATGACAATCCAGTTTTAGGTACCACTATTGGAAATTTTGTTACTCAAGTTTCTTTATCGGAATATGCTCCAATAATTGGTGAAGGTGCTGTTATTGATAGCGTGTATTTGAGTGTTCCTTATTTTAGTCATGTTAAGTCTACTGATGCTGCTGGAAAACGTACTTATGAATTAGACTCTATTTATGGTCCTGCAGCAGGAAAATTTGATTTAAGTGTTTATGAGTCTAAAGTTTTAATGCGAAGCAGTTTTTTTGATAATGGTACGCAATTGCCTCAATTGTATTATACTAGTCAAAATGATGTAGATTTTGATGGAAATATTGGTGTAAAACTTAATAATTCAAGTAATAAAGCCCAAAATACAGAATTCTATTTCGATAATGCTGAAGTAGCAAATAAAGCCGTAGATGCAGCTGGTAAAGTGACATACACAAAAGTGAAGCCAGAAATGCGATTGATGTTAGATAGCAAATTTTTCAAGGAAAAAATTCTAGAAGCTCCAGCAGAAAAGTTAGCTTCAGCAGCTTTATTTCAAGATTGGTTTAGAGGGTTACACTTTAAAGTACAAAGATCGACAGCTGGTAATGCTAATATGGCTTTGATTGATTTTGCGAAAGAAGGTAAAATAGTTATTAAGTATAAAGCAAAAACTGCAATAACTACGGATCCAGAAGCAACTACAGAAGATAAAAGTATTGAAATTAATTTGACTGGGGCAACGGCAAGTCTTTTGCAGGATGCTAAAAGTTCTGCCTATGCAAATGCAATAAGCGAATCAAATATAAATAGAACAGAAGGTGATGAGAGCCTTTATATTAAAGGTGGTCAAGGATCTGTTGCTGTAATCGAATTGAATGGTTTTGCTTCGAAGTTGGCTGAAATCAGAACAAAAAATTGGCTGGTAAACGAAGCTAATCTGGTTTTTTATATTGATTCAGACAAAATGGCTGTAAAAGATGGTAATGGTTTTCAGGCGGATGAGCCAAAAAGAGTTTATCTCTATGATTTAACTAACAATGTTCCTTTGGTAGATTACTCTGACGGAACAACGGGTTCGCTTGCAAATGACCCTAAGGCTACAAAATTTGTTTTTGGAGGTTTAATCAATATTGATGCTACGACTAAACGCGGCAATTATTATAAAATAAGAATAACGAATCATATTCGAAATCTTATAAAAGATGCAACAGCTGAAAATGTAAAATTAGGTTTGGTTGTTACCGAAGATATTGGAGTGATTACTTCAAATAAATTAAAGTTAAAAAATAGCGTTATTTCTGAGGCGCCAAGAGGTTCGGTTATGGGTCCGTTAGGAACTATCCTGTATGGAGGAAAATCTTCTGTTGCAGATAATAAAAGACTGAAACTTGAAATTTACTACACGAAACCAAATTAATAAATATATATGTGTGGAATTGTTGGATATATTGGCCATAGAGAGGCGTATCCTATTGTTATCAAAGGATTAAAACGACTCGAATACAGAGGTTATGACAGTGCCGGTGTGATGTTGTTTGACAACGAAGCTGGTGTAAAGCTTTGTAAAACAAAAGGTAAGGTTTCGGATCTTGAAGCTAAAGCGCAAGATGATTTTACAACAAATGGAACTATCGGAATAGGGCATACCCGTTGGGCAACGCACGGAGTTCCGAATGATGTGAACTCGCATCCGCATCTTTCTAATTCTGGTGAATTAGTAATTATTCATAACGGAATTATTGAGAATTATGCACCGCTAAAAGAAGAGTTAATCAAGAGGGGTTATACTTTCAAATCGGACACAGATACGGAAGTGCTGGTAAATTTAATCGAAGACGTACAAAAAAAGGAAAATATTAAATTAGGTAAAGCTGTTCAAATAGCTTTGAATCAAGTTGTAGGTGCTTATGCAATTGCAGTTTTTGATAAAAAAAATCCTGATGAAATTGTTGCTGCAAGACTAGGAAGCCCTTTAGCAATTGGTGTTGGAGATGGTGAGTATTTTATAGCATCTGATGCTTCTCCTTTTATTGAATATACTTCAAATGCGATTTATCTTGAAGATGGTGAAATAGCAAACATTAGATTGCATAAACCTCTTAAGGTTAGAAAAATAAAGGATGACTCTTTGGTGGATCCTTATATTCAAGAGCTTCAGATGAACTTGGAGCAAATTGAAAAAGGAGGTTATGATCATTTCATGCTTAAAGAAATCTACGAACAGCCAAGTGTAATTAAAGATACTTACAGAGGAAGACTTCATGCAAATGATGGAATTGTTCAAATGGCTGGTGTAGAAGATAATCTTGAAAAATTCTTAAATGCAAAAAGAATTCTGATTGTAGCATGTGGTACTTCATGGCACGCAGGTCTTGTGGCGGAGTATATTTTTGAAGAGTTTACGCGTATTCCGGTTGAAGTTGAATATGCTTCTGAATTTAGATACAGAAACCCAATTATAAACAAAGACGACGTTGTGATTGCAATTTCTCAATCAGGGGAAACAGCTGATACGATGGCGGCTATCAAATTGGCAAAAGAAAATGGTGCTTTTGTTTTTGGAGTTTGTAATGTTGTAGGTTCTTCTATTTCAAGAGAAAGTCATGCAGGTGCTTATACACACGCTGGGCCAGAAATTGGAGTGGCTTCAACCAAAGCTTTTACTACGCAAATCACGGTTTTGACTATGATTGCTTTGAAATTAGGAAAAGCGAAAGGTACTTTGACAAATAGCGATTTCCATGCTTACTTACAAGAGTTAGAAATAATTCCAGAAAAAGTAGCCGAAGCTTTGGAAACAAACGATAGAGCAAAAGAAATTGCAGCCGCTTTTAAAGATGCAGCAAATTGTCTTTATTTAGGTCGTGGATATAATTTCCCGGTTGCTCTTGAAGGTGCTTTGAAATTAAAAGAGATCTCATATATTCACGCTGAAGGATATCCTGCTGCGGAGATGAAACACGGTCCAATTGCTTTGATCGATGAGCATATGCCAGTTATTGTAATCGCACCTAAGCAAGGTCATTATGATAAAATTGTAAGTAACATTCAGGAGATTAAATCTCGAAGCGGTAAAATTATCGCAGTTGTTACTAAAGGTGATACGCAAGTTCGTGAATTGGCTGATTATGTAATCGAAATTCCAGAAACTTCAGATGCATTGTCTCCATTAATTACAACTATTCCGTTACAATTGCTTTCTTATTATATTGCAGTTATGAGAGGTTGCAATGTCGATCAGCCACGTAACTTGGCAAAATCAGTTACTGTAGAATAGTATTTTATTACATATAAATGTTAAAAAAGCGAGATTTAGGTCTTGCTTTTTTTTATTATCAGATTTTTTTTCTATCCCCTGTATTTTTATTAAATCCTCATTTTTTTAATCAAATTTTATATGTATGCATACTATTTAAGATTTGGATTGCCTTGTTGTTGCTGTTAATTGAATAAAACACAATGTGAAAAAGTTAAAATACTAGCAATATTTATGCGTTATATTAATTTTTTTTAACGTTTTTTTATTAATATCAAAAATATTTGTATTTTGGCTAGATAAACTAACCAAAAACCTAACCCAAAATGAGAATCTACTTGCTGATTATGTTGTTTTTCTGTGGCGTTTCTTTTGCGCAGAATACAATTACTGGTTCTGTTACCGACAGTAACAAACAATCTATTCCTGGTGCTAATATTAATATAGTTGGAGGTACGTCTGGAACTTCGACTGATTTTGATGGCACCTTTAAGTTGAATACTGCTTCTAAGCCGCCTTTTACGCTTAAGATATCGGCAGTAGGTTTTGAAACCAAAACAATTAGTGTTACATCTTTAAGTCAAAAAGTTGATGTAATATTGAAAGATGAGGAGAATAAATTGGATGAAATTGTAGTTTCGGCTTCCAGAACTCCTGAGAGAATTATCGAATCGCCAGTGACTGTTGAGCGAATGGGACTTCAGGAAATTAAGAATACTACCGCTCCCACGTTTTATGATGGTTTAGAAAATTTAAAAGAAGTACATTTTAATACTAGTAGTATTTCATTTAAATCAATTAATACACGTGGTTTTGCTACTGTGGCTAATACTCGTTTTATGCAGTTGGTTGATGGAATGGATAATTCATCGCCAGCATTGAATTTTGTTTTGGGTAACTTAATAGGTGTTTCAGATATTGATGTTGCAAGTGTTGAGCTTTTGCCTGGAGCATCTTCAGCGCTTTATGGAGCAAATGCTTTTAATGGTATTATGTTCATGAGTAGTAAAAGCCCTTTTACAAATGAGGGAATAAGTGTTTACTATAAATATGGGCAAACATCTCAAGATGTAGCAGGGACTAATGATTATAATGATTTCGGAATTAGAGCAGCTAAAGCCTTTACAGAGACTTTTGCTATGAAAGCTAATTTTACTTACATGGAAGCTACAGAATGGATTGCTGCGGATAAAAGAAGTATGACAGCCGGAGGTGATAGTCATGCAGTAAATCAGAATTATGATGGATTGAATATCTATGGTGACGAGGTTACTACTTTTATTCCAAATGTTGGGCAGGTAAGTAGAACTGGATATCGTGAGCAAGATTTGACAGATAATAAGGTTAAGAGTATGAAAGCGGATTTCAGTGCGCACTTTAAGCCTTGGAAAGATGATACTGAGTTTATTCTACAATATAAAATTGGTACAGGAAGTACGATTTATCAAGGAGCAAACAGATATGCTCTGAAGGATTTCTTGATGCAACAAGGTAAATTTGAGGTAAGAGGGAAAAACTTCTTTGGTAGAGTTTATTTTACAAGTGAAGATGCTGGAGATTCTTACGATATGCGATTTGCGGCATGGAACGTAAACAGAGCAGCAAAATCAGATCAAGAATGGTTTACTAATTATGCTACTGCTTACCAGTATTCTGGTGCTGTAATGGGGACAAATGCAAATGAGTCTGCTGCAATTGCAAGAAATTTTGCAGATTACAATATTCTTCCTCCTGCGCTTTCTTTTCTTCCAAAGCCGACTGGTTCTGCTAGATTTGAACCAGGTTCAGCTCAGTTCAACAACGCACTTGCTAAAGTAACTGCAAATCCTGATCTAACTCAAGGAGCGAAATTTATCGATCATTCAAAATTATATCATTCAGATGTGAATTATAATTTTAGAGATATGGTTAAATGGGCAGAAATTCAAGTCGGTGGTTCTTGGAGAAAATATGTTATGGATTCTGAAGGAACAATCTTTACGGATTATGATGGTCCAATTGAGTATAAAGAATATGGAGCATATGCGCAATTGCAGAAAAAATGGATGGAAGACAGATTGAAATTCACAGGATCTTTGCGTTATGACAAAAGCCAGAATTTTGACGGAAACATTTCGCCAAGAGTTTCGTTCACGTATGCTGCAGGTGAATCAAAAAGACACAATTTCAGATTGTCTTACCAAACAGGTTTCCGTAACCCAACGACACAAGATCAATACATTGGTTTGGATTTAGGGCCATTTGCTTTAATTGGTTCAGCGCCTGAAAACTTAGATAGATTTCAGGAAACAATGCCTGTGAGTTTAGCGGGTCAAGCTATGGGAGCTCCAGCTACAGTAAATTTATCAGGTCAAAATGCTTATCATAATGCTTATACTGTAGCTTCTGTTCAGGCTTTTGCAGCATCTGCAAATCCAGCTGATCTTAAAGTTGCAGAAATAGGGTTAGTAAAGCCAGAGCAAGTTCAGGCTTTTGAGGTAGGATATCGTTCTGTTGTTCAAAATGATTTATCAATCGATTTGAATGCGTATTATAATATTTATAATGATTTCATGAATACGGCGAGAGTAATTTCTCCATATTATGGTACAGTAGGAACAAATCCTGCAGATCCAAATGTGCAAATGACGTATGCGGCATTGGCTTTTGGTGACAGAAGAGTATATCAAGTTTATACAAATACGACTGCGCAAATTTCATCATTAGGTTTTGGAGTAGGTTTGTCTAAAAAAGTCTATAAAGATTTTGAAGTTGGTGTGAATTATAACTATGCGCAATTTGACTTCGATCAATCAGAAGATCCTAGTTTTGTGGCTGGATTTAATACACCAAAACATAGAATTAAAGCTTCTCTTGGAAATGCAAAAGTGGCTAAGAATTTAGGATTTAATGTAAATGTGAGATGGAATACTGAGTATTTGTGGCAATCTTCTTTCGGAGACGGAATGATTCCAGAAAATACAGTTCTTGATGCGCAAGTTAATTATGCTTTGCCAAAACTGAAATCAGTTATCAAAGTTGGGGCGACAAACCTATTTGGAAAAGATTATATTCAAGTAATTGGAGCTGGAGCAATTGGACAGATGTGGTTTGCTTCTTGGACAATTAATCCATAATTAAAGAACTGAGTTTGATGAAGTGAGGTTTTCTTTCTGTTTTTTGGATGAAAAACGAAATAGAAAGAGGTATTAATTTTTAAATTTTAAACGACATGAAAAAAAATATAAAATTGCTTTTATTGGTTTCTTTAACCTTTATGGCGGCATGTAATAGCGATGACAGTGATACACCAACAGAGGTTCCGGTAGTTCCTGGATCGGCAGTTTTTACAAAATATGTGGCACTTGGAGATTCTTTTGCTGCGGGCTATAGTGATAATGCGCTGTTTATAAAAGGACAAAGCAACGCGTATCCAAATATTTTGGCACAGCAATTTGCTGCGGCTGGAGGAGGAGAGTTTAAAACTCCACTAATGAACGATAATATTGGAGGTTTGCTTTTAGGCGGGAATGTTATTGCAGGTACACGTATGTATTTCAATGGTCAGGCTCCGGTCAATGTTACAGGAAAACCTACAACCGAGGTTACGACACATCTTACTGGTTCGTTTAATAATATGGGGGTGCCAGGAGCAAAAAGCTATCATTTGGTTGCGCCGGGTTATGGAAATACTGCCGGAGTTGCTTCAGGTTTAGCTAATCCTTATTTTGCCAGATTCTCAAGTGCGCCTTCTACAACAGTTTTAGCTGATGCAGTGGCACAAAATCCAACTTTCTTTTCTTTGTTTATTGGAGGAAATGATGTCTTGACTTATGCGACTTCTGGAGGAGTTGGAAAAGATCAAACAGGAAACATGGACCCTTCTACTTATGGAAGCAATGATATTACAGATCCAACAGTTTTTAAAACGATCTATACAAATTTGGTTACAGCCTTGACGTCAAAAGGAGCCAAAGGAGTTGTGGCAAATTTGCCGTATATTACAAGTTTGCCATATTTTACAACAGTTCCTTATAACCCAGCGCCACTTACTGCGGCTTTGGCTACACAGTTGAATGCTGGGTATGCAGCTTATAATGGAGGATTGCAGCAAATGGTGACAAATAAATTATTGAGTGCTGATGAAGCGGCAAAAAGAACAATCAATTTCAAAGCAGGGAATAATGCTGTTGTTGTGGTTGATAGTTATTTGACTAATCTTTCAGCTTATGGTCTTCCTTCGTACAGACAGGCTACAAAAGATGATTTAGTTGTGTTGTCAGCAAGAACATTTATTGGTACAACAGTAGGAGGTGATCCAACAAAGGTAAATGGGCTTTCTGTGCCATTGGCTGATAATTGGGTTTTGACAAAAGATGAAGTGGCTGAAGTCAAAAAAGCGACAGATGCTTATAATGTGGCGATTCAAGCTATAGCAACAGAAAAAGGTCTGGCGTTTGTAGATACAAAAGTTACGTTGACGCAATTGTCAAATGGCGGAATCCGATTTGGGAATTATGTAATGTCATCTACTTATGTTACTGGAGGAGCTTTTTCTTTAGATGGTGTCCATCCAAGTGCAAGAGGTTATGGTTTGATAGCTAATATTTTCATAGATGCAATCAATGCTAAATATGGTTCTACATTGCGTCATGTTGATTTGGCTTTATATCCAATTCAATATCCGCAAACAATTCAATAATGCCAATTTTTTTTAGTAAAGAGCCACTCGTTTTTTTAAATGCAGTGGCTTTTTTTGTGGTGCTAAAATTTGCTGTTTTAGTTATTTGAGGCCCAAGTTTTAGGAATCAAACAAAATGATGGTATTTTTTATGAAAAAAAAATTGATTTTATATTTTAAAAAATTATCTTTGCGCTCTGAAAAAAGAGGTATTTTCGATAAACCTAAATAGCTATTTAATAAATACATAAGTAATGTCAAAAGTAATAGGAAAAGTTGCTCAAATCATTGGACCAGTAGTTGACGTAGTTTTCAACGGTAAAGATGTTGAACTTCCAAAAATTTATGATTCATTAGAAATCACAAAAAAAGATGGAACTTTATTAGTTCTAGAAGTACAATCTCACATTGGAGAAAACACTGTACGTACAATCTCTATGGACTCTACAGACGGTTTGTCTAGAGGATATGAAGTAGTTGGAACTGGTAACCCAATCCAAATGCCAATCGGTCCAGACGTATATGGACGTTTATTTAATGTTGTTGGAGATGCAATTGATGGTTTAGGTGAGTTGCCAAAAACTGGAGAAAACGGTTTGCCAATCCACAGACAAGCTCCAAAATTCGAAGATTTATCAACTTCATCTGAAGTTTTATTTACAGGTATCAAAGTAATCGATTTGATCGAGCCTTACGCAAAAGGAGGTAAAATTGGATTGTTTGGTGGTGCTGGTGTTGGTAAAACAGTATTGATTCAGGAGTTGATCAACAATATTGCAAAAGGTCACGGTGGACTTTCAGTATTTGCTGGAGTAGGTGAAAGAACACGTGAAGGAAATGACTTGCTTCGTGAGATGCTTGAGTCAGGAATTATTAAATATGGTGATGATTTCATGCACTCTATGGAAAATGGAGGATGGGATTTATCTAAAGTAGATATGCCAGGAATGAGAGAGTCTAAAGCTACTTTCGTTTTCGGACAAATGAATGAGCCACCTGGAGCTCGTGCACGTGTGGCACTTTCAGGATTATCTATCGCTGAGTATTTCCGTGATGGAGCTGGATCAGACCAAGGTAAAGATGTATTATTCTTCGTTGATAATATCTTCCGTTTTACACAAGCAGGTTCTGAGGTATCAGCACTTTTAGGACGTATGCCATCTGCGGTAGGTTACCAACCAACATTGGCAACTGAGATGGGTGCAATGCAAGAGCGTATTACATCTACAAACAAAGGATCTATTACATCTGTACAAGCGGTTTACGTTCCTGCGGATGACTTAACTGACCCTGCGCCGGCTACAACTTTCGCGCACTTAGATGCTACAACTGTATTGTCTCGTAAAATTGCTGAGCTAGGTATTTATCCAGCGGTTGACCCGTTAGATTCTACTTCAAGAATTTTGACTCCACACATCTTAGGAGATGAGCACTACAACTGTGCACAAAGAGTAAAAGAAATTCTTCAAAAATACAAACAACTTCAAGATATCATCGCTATCTTAGGTATGGAAGAGTTATCTGAAGAAGATAAACTTGCAGTATCTAGAGCACGTCGTGTACAACGTTTCTTGTCTCAGCCATTCCACGTAGCAGAGCAATTTACAGGTATCCCAGGTGTATTAGTTGATATTAAAGATACTATCAAAGGTTTTAACATGATTATCGATGGTGAGTTAGATCACCTTCCAGAAGCGGCTTTCAACTTGAAAGGTTCTATTCAAGATGCAATCGAGGCTGGAGAGAAAATGTTAGCTGAAGCTTAATTTGGTTGTTAGTTGTTAGTTGTCAGTTGTTAGAAAGCAACGACCAACGACCAACCATCAACTATAAACTAAAAAAATATGATTTTAGATATAGTATCACCAGAGGCAAAATTATTTTCAGGAGAAGTAACTTCAGTTACGGTTCCTGGAGTTGATGGAAGCTTTCAAATTTTGAATAATCACGCTCCTATTGTTTCTATTCTAGAAAAAGGAACTGTAAAAATTGCAGCGCCTAGCTTTAATTTTTCTAAAGAGGTAGCAGATAAATTTACGAGAGTTAATGATCAAACCTATACATTAGAGATTACATCAGGTACAATCGAAATGAAAGACAATAAAGTAATTGTTTTAGTTGACTAAGACAATTTCAAAATAAGTTAAAAAGCCATTCGACGCGTCGAATGGCTTTTTTTATTTTTTACTTTTGAAGCATTAAAATCTCGTTATAAAATATTGATTTTGTTGTAAAAGCTCAGTAAGCTTTTGCGGTTTCGTTTTGTCAAGTGACAAAGCGCAATTATTTATGTCAAATTTTATATAGTAGATAAATGAAAAATATATCAAAAGTCGCTATTCTTGGCGGTGCAGGAAGAACTGGAGTGTATCTTATAAACCAGTTATTAGAAAAAGGATTTAATGTAAAGGCATTAGTTAGAAATCCTGATCCATTCACAATTCAAAATTCACGTTTAGAAATCATCAAAGGGGATGCTGTTGATGAGAAAATCATTTGGTCATTGTTAGAAGATTGCCAAGCTGTGATTAGTACTGTTGGCCAGAGACCTGGTGAAACTATGGTTGCGAGTCAATCGGCAAAAAATATTCTTAAAGTCATGGGAGAATTTGGTATTGAGCGATATCTTTTATTGGCGGGAATCAATATTGATACTCCGTTTGATGGAAAGAGCCCAAAAACAATTTTGGCAACAGATTGGATGAAAACTAATTTTCCTGAAATTCAAAAAGATCGACAGCTTGCTTATGATATTTTAACGGCAAGTACTGTTCAATGGACTATGGTTAGAGTGCCATTAATTGAGTTCACAGATCGAAAAACTAAAATTATCGCGGATTTAAAGGATTGTGTTGGAGATAAAATCAGTGCTTCAAATATTGCAGCGTTTATGATCGAGGAAATGATCCAGAATGAATTTTGCAGAGAGTCACCTTTTATAAGTGCTGTTTAAATACAATCAAATTGACGGCAGGTAATAGCAAACCTGCCGTTTATTTATTTTAATTTTCAATTTCATAACTTTGCTTTTATGAAATTACCTGAAAATCTTATTCAAAAGCTTGAAAGTCGAAAGCAAAATAATTCGTTGAGAAAATTGCCAAGTTTTAATAATCTTGTCGATTTTTCTTCCAACGATTACATTGGTTTTTCGAAATCGGAATCTATTTTTAAGCAGTCTCATCATTATTTAATCGAAAATGAGATTATTCAAAATGGCGCGACCGGTTCAAGATTGATTTCGGGAAATCATTCTTTATATCAAATAGCAGAATCTTTTATAGCGCAATTTCAAGAAGCTGAATCGGCTTTAATTTTTAATTCGGGTTACGATGCCAATGCGGGTTTTTTTAGCGCCGTACCGCAACGAAATGATGTTATTTTGTATGATGAATTAAGTCATGCTTCAATTCGCGACGGAATCGTGATGTCGAACGCAAAATCATACAAATTCAATCACAATGATTTTGGAGATCTGGAACGTCTAATTTTAAAATTTCCGGATACCAACATTTATGTCGTTACAGAAACTGTTTTTTCAATGGATGGCGATAGTCCGAATTTGGAAGAATTGGTACAGTTGACTGAAAAATACAATTGTTATTTAGTAGTTGATGAGGCGCATACTTTGGGTGTTTTTGGAGAAAAAGGTCAAGGACTTACACAGGATCTTCAATTGCATAATAGAATTTTTGCCCGAATTATGACTTTTGGAAAAGGCTTGGGCTGTCATGGTGCAGTTGTTCTGGGAAGTCCTGAACTTAAAGAATATTTGGTCAACTTCGCGCGAAGTTTTATTTATACAACTGGATTGTCTCCACATTCTGTTGCAACAATTTTGGTTGCTTATCAGCATTTAGAAGTTGAAAAAGAATCGATTGACCAGCTACGTCAAAATATTGTATTCTTCAATCAGCAGAAAAATTTATTAGGCTTAAAACCAATGTTTGTCCGAAGTAAATCTGCCATTCAATCTGCTATTATTCCTGGAAATGAAAATGTAAAACGCATTGCCCAACAACTTCAAGACAAAGGTTTTGATGTAAAAGCGATTTTATCTCCAACAGTTCCTGAGGGTCAGGAACGACTTCGTTTTTGTATTCATAGTTGTAATACGCAAGAAGAAATCAGTCAGATTTTAGAATTGTTAGGAAATTTCGTATTTTAGCCCGCCGATGAAACGGATTTAGCGGGTTTGCACGGATGTTTATGAATGATTTACTCCATAAAGAAATAACTAAATCAATATTAAAGATATTTTATGATGTTTATAACCAGCTTGGTTATGGATTTTTGGAAAAAGTATATCAAAACGCAATGTATTTCGAACTGAAATCACAAGGATATAAAGTTGAAGCTCAAAAGCAAATCAAGGTTTACTTTAAAAATCAATTAGTGGGAGAATTTTATACCGACTTATTAGTTGAAGATTCTGTCATTCTTGAACTCAAAGCCTGCGAATGTATATCAAGTTCGCATATTGCCCAATTAATGAATTATCTAAAATCAACCCAAATTCAAGTTGGGTTATTGTTGAATTTTGGAGAAACGCCAGAATTTAAGCGCATTATCTATACAAATAATAGAAAACAAAGTATGAATAATCTGTGACAATCTGTTGGATCAGTTCGATCTGTGGGCTTTTTTTTCTTCTCTAAAGTACTGTATTTCCTCACTTTTAAAAAAAAGCTGAAATTTTTTTGTAACGTTTTGATTGTTTGGTCACTTACGAGTCGTAATCAAATAAATCAAAATAATTATGAAAACCTCATCAACTTCTGCTAGTGAAAAAAAATATGCTATCTTATTTATCTTTTTAACCTCTATGGGGCTTGGATATGTTTTAGCAAAACAATTTATTTTTGATAAACCAGACAATGGTGCTCTCATACCAATGATCTGTTTATTTGTTGTATCGGTTGCTTCTTGGCTTCGAAAAAAATACAGTAAAAAATAACAAGATTTCAATCATCAATCAAATCATCATTAGTCAATCAAACAATTAATCAAATCAATCATCAATCAATTTTAATCAATCAAAATCATGAAAAATTTAATCACATCAGTAATAGCATTAATCGCACTTGTTTTTAGTTCATCTGCGCAAGCACAAACAAAAACGCCAAAACTTGAAAATTCACTTTTATGGGAAGTTTCAGGAAATGGGTTATCGAAACCTTCTTATTTATACGGAACGGTTCATATGATTTGCAAGCCAGATTACTTTTTTTCTGAAAAAACAAAAAAAGCATTTGAAGCGTCGAGCAAATTAGTTTTAGAAATTAATTTTGCAGATCCGGCTGAAATGTCAAACATGCAAAAAATGGCAATGGGGAAAGAGCCTTTAAGTAAATTATTAAATCCAGAGCAATTGTCTAAATTAGACGGAATTTTGAAAAAGACGGCTGGAATGACAGTTCAACAAGTTGATAATTTTAGCTTAATGACTGTAATGAGCCTGATTTCGATGAAAAGTTTCGGCTGTACAGATATAAAGCTATACGAAATGGAGTTGATCGAATTGGCTAAAAAAAGAAATATTGCTATTGACGGATTAGAAACGGTAAAGTCTCAGCTAGAAATTTTTGGGAATGCCTATTCGAATGATGAAATGCTTACTATGTTTGAAGAATCAAGTCAAGCAGAAACAACTAAATTAGTTGAGGCATACAAAGCAGAAAATATTGGTAATTTATTTGATCAAGTGACAGATGAAAAAATTACAAGTGAGAAAACAAAAAAGATGATTCTGGATAACAGAAACTCGAATTGGATAAAAGAGATGCCGCAAATGATGAAAAACGAAAGTGTGTTTTTTGCAGTTGGTTCAGCGCATTTGGGAGGAGAATTTGGAGTGATTAATTTATTAAGAAAAGCAGGATATATTGTAAAACCAATAATGAACTAAAACTATTTTGAAAGAGAAAGAACAAGAGTTTTTAAATCGGATAGAAAGTCATAAAGGAATTTTGTATAAGGTCTCTAAAATGTACATGGACAATTATGACGATCAGCAGGATTTGTTTCAAGAAATCGTCTGTCAGCTTTGGAAATCGTACGAGACTTTTAGAAATGAAAGCCAGTTTTCGACTTGGATGTATCGAGTAGCAGTAAATACCGCAATCGTCTTCCTTAGAAAAGAAAAGCGAAAGGTAGACAAATACGAAATTGCTTCAGAGAATATTAAAGATGATGAAGGCGATTCGCATATAAAAGAAAGCCAGCTGGATCATTTTTATAAAGCAGTTCAGAAATTGGAAAAAATCGACAAGGCCATTATTTTTTATCAGTTGGAAGGCTTTTCTCATAAAGAAATTGGCGAAAATCTAGGAATTTCAGAAGGAAATGCCAGAGTGAAACTAAACAGAGCCAAAGAAAAATTAAAAGAAATAATTAAAAATCAAGGATATGGATTTTAACGATATACAAAACGCATGGAACAGCGAAAAGACTGATAATGTTGTTCTTCCAGATAATTTAGAAAAAATAAATTCGGCCAATACGCCTTTAGACAAGATCAAGAGAAATTTGAGAAATGATTTAATCGCGCAGACAGTGGCGGTAGTCTTAATAGGCGCTTCGCCTTATATGCATGGCTTCCCAGAAAAATGGATAGTACCATTTTATCTGCTTTTCAGTATCTTTTTTGCCGTTTCTATTTACTATCTAATAAAGCTCTATCTGTTTTACAGAAGATTAAATAATATAACTTTGAAAACCAGAGACAGTCTTTATGAAACTTATTTTGACATAAGACTCAATATGGAATTGTACAAAACGTTCGGCTTCGCATTAACACCATTCTTAGTTTTGTTTTTAATTGGCGTTTTATACCATAAATATTCTATGAAACCTGGAGGATTTCAATTAACGGATTTTAGTAATGGACAATTGACAAGTGTTTTTGTCATAGTTGTTTTCTGTATTTTATTTATGGGATTGTCCGTGGAATGGACAGTGAAACGCTTTTACGGGAAGTATGCAAAAGAAATTAAAAAACTAATAGATGAATTAAGAGAAGAATAAAACAGAACCCATCGTAATTGATGGGTTTGTTGTTTTATTGGTATTTTTGTAAACAATATTACACAGAGATTCGCAAAGAAGACAGCGAACAAACACAAAGAATAAATAATTTTGTGAATCTTGGCGTCGTCTTTGAGAATCTTTGCGAAACAAAAAACTATGAAAATATTTATAACAGGAATTTCAACCGATGTTGGCAAAACTGTAGCATCGACAATTGTGGTTGAGGCTTTACAAGCTGATTATTGGAAACCAGTTCAAGCTGGAGATTTGGATTTTAGCGATACGCATAAAGTAAAATCTAAAATTTCGAATTCAAAATCGCAATTTTTTCCGAATGCTTATGAGTTAAATACGCCTGCAAGTCCGCATTTGGCAGCAGAAATTGACGGAATTCAAATTGATTTGAAAGATATTGAAGAGCCTAAAACAGAAAACCATTTGGTTATTGAAGGCGCGGGTGGCATTTTTGTTCCGTTGAATGAAAAAGACACTATCGTCGATTTGATTCAATCTGATTATAAAATAATTGTCGTTTCCAGACATTACCTCGGAAGCATCAATCATACTTTGTTAACAATTGAAGCTATTCAAAGCAAAGGTTTTCAAGTGAGCGGAATTATCTTTAGTGGAAGCGAAAACAAACCGACTGAAAGCTTGATCCTGAATAAAACGGGAATTAAATGCATTGGAAGAATTGATGAAGAACCCTATTTCGACCAAAATGTAATTAAAGAATACGCCGATTTGTTCCGAGAAAATCTATTGAATTTATAGAGCAAAGAATGTAGAATAAAGAAATTAGACTTTCCTATCTTTGTAGAAACTATAGAGTTTAGTCTTTTTTATATACTCTATTATCTATGTTCGAATAAAATGACTTTACAAGAAAAAGACAGTCAATACCTTTGGCATCCTTATACGCAACACAAAACTTCTCAAACGCCAATTGCGATTTCAAGAGGCGAAGGTGCATTGCTTTGGGACGAAAACAATAAAGAATACATAGATGCGATTGCATCTTGGTGGGTAAATCCGTTTGGGCACAGCAATAAATTTATTGCCGATGCGATTTACAAACAACTGACAACTTTAGAACATGTTTTATTTGGTGGATTTACGCATGAACCTGCCATAAAAGTGGCTGAAAAATTGATGGAAATTTTGCCAAAGAATCAGCAAAAAATCTTCTTTTCGGATAATGGCTCGACGGCTGTTGAAGTGGCGATTAAAGTGGCTTTGCAGTATTTTTTCAATAAAAATGAAAAGCGCACAACGATAATTGCTTTTGAAAATGCTTTTCACGGCGATACTTTTGCTGCAATGGCAGCGAGCGGTATTTCGTTTTATACGCAAGCTTTTCAAGGAATGTTTATTGATGTGGTCCGAATTCCGGTTCCAGTAAAAGGGGAAGAAGAAACCAGTTTTAAAGCGCTGAAAAATGCAATTGAAAATCATAATTGCGCCGGATTTATTTTCGAACCTTTGGTGCAAGGTGCGGCCGGAATGGTAATGTATGAGCCAGAAGCATTGGCAAAACTGATTGAAATTTGCAAAGAAAATAATGTTTTGACGATTGCCGATGAAGTAATGACAGGTTTTGGCAAAACAGGAAAAACATTTGCAATGGATTATGTAAATGCTGATCCTGATATGATTTGTTTGTCGAAAGCTTTAACCGGAGGAACAATCCCGATGGCGATTACAACTTTTACGCAAGAAGTTTTTGACGCTTTTTATGATGATGATATCAATAAAGCGTTGTTTCACGGACATACTTTTACTGCAAATCCGACAGGTTGTGCGGCGGCTTTGGCAAGTATGGAATTATTAGAGACCGATGAAATGCAAGCCAACATTCAAAGAATCAATAAAAGCCATTTGGAATTTCAGAAGAAAATTGAAAATCATCCAAAAGTTGCAACGGCTAGAACATTGGGCGTTGTTTTTGCAGTTGAGATAAAATCTAATTCAGAGGAAAGTTATTATGGTTCAATGCGTACCAGACTGTATAATTTCTTTATTGAAAACGGAGTTGTTTTAAGACCTGTTGGAAATATCGTTTACATTTTGCCGCCTTATATAATGACTGACCAACAACTTCAGAAAGTTTATAGAACAATTGAAGAAGCGATTGAAATGGTGTAATTTTTTTTCACATATAAGTGATATAAGCTCATTTAATAAAACCACTTAAATTTACTTATATCACTTATATGGTTTAATTTTGCACTCAAACTGAACGAGCTTTGCGTAAACTTTTGCTCCCGATAGCTATCGGGATTGCGGTTAATAATGCATCACGCATAAAAACATTATTTTGAAAACAAATAAAATCTCCATAACTGCTTTTTCATCAATTTCTCCTTTAGGAAATAATGCTGATGAAGTTTGGGCAAATTATCTAAATAATAATCATTGTTTTTCAAAGCAATTTTTAGATCAACAGGAAACTTCGATAGCACCACTTAGTGAAAAATCTAAACAAATTGTTGCTGAGATAAGAGAATCGGATCCAAAATATAAGTTTTTGGATGATTCTGTTTTGTTTGCTTTAGCCGCTTCTCGAAAAGCAATTCAGGAGGCAGGTTGGAATTCTAAAGATGTTTTTGGAATAAATATAGGGTCTTCCAGAGGAGCGACAGATTTATTTGAAAAACATTACAAAGAATATATAGATACAGGAAAAGCACAGACTTTAGCCTCTCCAACAACAACTTTAGGGAATATTTCATCTTGGATTGCTCATGATTTGCAGAGTATTGGTCCGGAAATTTCGCATTCTATAACCTGTTCAACGGCACTTCATGCTTTGCTGAATGGCGTTGCATGGTTAAAATCTGGAATGGCAGATAAGTTTTTGGTAGGTGGAAGTGAAGCGCCATTGACCGACTTTACAATTGCTCAAATGAGAGCTTTAAAGATTTATTCGCGTATTGATCAAGATCAGGAAGCTTGGCCAAATCTGGCTTTTGATTTTGAAAAAACACAAAACACTATGATCTTGGGCGAGGGCGCTGCGGTGTGCTGTTTAGAAGCCGGAGAAAAGGATAATGCCGTTGCTTATGTAACTGGAGTCGGTTACGCAACCGAAGTTTTGGAGCATAATATTTCGATTTCTGCAGAAGCAACTTGTTTTCAAAAGTCGATGAAAATGGCTTTGGAAAATGAAGATGTTGAAAACATTGATGCAATCGTAATGCATGCACCGGGAACGATAAAAGGAGATTTGACAGAACTTCGTGCGATTGAAAAAGTATTTGGAAGTAAATTGCCTTTATTGACCACAAATAAATGGAAAATCGGACATACGTTTGGTGCTTCTGGAATTTTGAGTTTAGAATTGGCTCTTTTGATAATGCAACACGATACTTTTATTGGAGTTCCATTTGGAGAGAAACAAACTCAAAACAAACCAATCAAAAAAGTATTGATAAATGCAGTTGGTTTTGGAGGAAATGCAGTTAGTGTTTTGATTGAAAAAAGATAATAACGTTTTTTACAAATAAAAAAATCCAGTCTGAAATAGACTGGATTTTTTATTGATTACTATTTTGATCTATTGAAAAATGATCTTTTTAGAAACTGAGAAATCATTCTCTAAAGTCACTTTTACAATTAAAACTTGATTGCTTGATTGTAAATTTGAAATCTGCATTTCATTAGAATTTATTTTTGTTTTGTTGTACAGAAGTCTTCCTGAAATATCATAAACATTTACTTCTTTTAAGTTTTCTTGTGAAGACAATACTTTAATTGTTTTGTCTTTTATCGAAACCAACACTCCATTTTCAACATTCTCAAAATCTCCAGTTCCTAAAGATTTATTGCTATAACGAAGAA
Source organism: Flavobacterium denitrificans DSM 15936 (assembly GCF_000425445.1). Taxonomy (GTDB): domain Bacteria; phylum Bacteroidota; class Bacteroidia; order Flavobacteriales; family Flavobacteriaceae; genus Flavobacterium; species Flavobacterium denitrificans. Next base: position 774,115 of record NZ_AUDL01000004.1, read on the forward strand.
CAAGGCGATCTGTAAAAGTTCCTATTTCTGTTGTGAAAGTATATTTGCCGGCTTTTAAATCATGGATTTTTCCAGTCTTTTTATCCTCAATATACATTGCCTGAGTCTTCATATCCCCATCAGCATGATCGATCGAAATGGTGAAGTCTCCCGCAATTGTGCTGCGGTAGCCCAATGGAACTTGATCAGCGTCTGTAAACGGCAAGCCACGTCCTTGGACAACTAATTTGTGATTGTCATTAATACTGTAGAAATCAATGAATTTATTTCCGTCAAAAGTCTTTCCATCATACAATCTGTCGTAGCTGTTAGTTGCGCCTTCAACATAAGCAACCAGTAATTGCTTGAAAGCGCCACCAGCATTTGTCATGTTCAGCCAAACACGGTGTTTTTCGATCGCTGCAGTTTTTGAGGCCTTTCCAGGCTTGAAGAACTGTCCGTTTGTATTGTTGCCATGAATGTCTTTGGTGCTTCGCATTGAATTGGTAAAAGTTGCGCTTCCTTGAGCATAAGCCTTCACGAAGAAAGCCTGGCCTGAAGCAACCTGACCATTTGGTACATTACTGTTTGGCAATTGATCCGAAGGAAGATCTGGGTCATTAAGTTCTGGATCGTCTTCTGATGGAGCCGCATATGTGCCGGCACCCCCGCTCAAAGTGTAAGTCGCGTAATCATCAGTCTCGTATTCATAGGCGCCGCCTAGGACTACTGGGGTATTATGCGTCCAGAAATACAATGCTCCCTCTATTATTGCACTGTTGGCCGTGATAAAGTCATCAGCATCTAACGCAGATGGATAAGGGTTCCCTAATAAGTAAGGTTGTCCGGCAGTCATTGGTTCGCCTGAAAAAGTTCCATTTTGGGGAGTTCCAATAAAAATGCCTGTAAAGTCGCTTTTTGCCGTATTTGAAAACGTTTCAGGTCCGCGGACAATGTATCCTTTTGCGGGAGCCATAACCGTAGTTCTTGGAGTGAATACCCATTTCGTGCCATCGTAAGCATATAATTTTGAAGTACTAGTCAATGGAGAAAGGGCAGCCAAGGTCTGATTTTTGACTGGCGTTGACCAATACACATAATCGGCTTGGCGGATTTTGCCCGCATTGCGTTTATAAATGATATTTCCGCTATTCAAAGTATTGCTAGTATTTTTTTGGATTAAGTTTGAACTGTCTTCAAAAGTTAAAGAACCTCCATTTACAATTAATGCATTGGTAATGGTTAATGTTTTACCACTTTGAATTATAATATTACCAGAATTTACAGTACAACTACAACCATATACGTCGTTAGTGGCGATATAGTTACCTTCGAAAATAATATTTTTAAGATTTGTTGGGTCACTACTTGGATCTCCATTGTCCCAACCACCGGAAGTATATTTAGTCGAAGGTACGGCTAATGGAGTTATCGCGGTACTTGTATTTGATGTACAAGAAACGCTAGCCACACTGTAAGCGTATGCGGTACCGCCTATTAAGCCGGTATCAGTGTAGTCAGATTCTGCACCTGTACCAGTTGCCACCTGAACAGAATTACGATATAAAGTCCATGAGCTTGATGGTAAGCCTGTTATACGAATGCTTGCAGTTGGGTTTGCACATGTTGGTGATGAAATTAAAGTAGCTGTAGGAGTTGCAGGAAGTGCATTCACTGTGATTGTTCCTGTTGCTTGACCCGAAATTGTGCAGCCAGAGGCAGTTAAAGGAATTGAATAATTGTAAGTTCCTTGAACAGCAGGTGTGCCACTTATAGTTAATGTTTTAGTCGTTCCGTCATAACTAACCGTCAATCCAGATGGCAGGTTAAAAGAACCTGTACCAATACCGTCAAAACCTTTTAAAGTATGAGTTACAGGAGTTATTTGGCTGTTAACGCAGAAGGACGAACTTTGAGGCGCAGAAACACTAAATTCGTTTACTGTTGTTGTCGAACTAGCTACCGGATTGTTAGAACAAGCATTAGAATAGGTTACTGTAACCGTTTTTGAGCCAGCTGTCAACCATTTTAAAGTTACAGAATTATCAGATGTTGCAAGACCTCCCGAAGTTATTGAATAGTCGGTTCCTAAAGTGCCTGGAACTGTCCATATATAATCACGTTGCCCTGATTGTGTAGTGTAAGTTACATCAGTATTTGGGCAACTTGTCGCTGAGGGCGAAACTGTAAAGGTTGGTCTTATGTCGATATCGATTCTTGTTTGAATTGCTGTTTCTTCAGGACAGTTTCCATTTTTTATTACCACCCTATACGTTCTAAGCGCGGCTAATTTTGGAGGTTGATAGGTGTTCAAGGTATGTGAGATGTCCTGCCAGCTAGTAGGAGATTCTAACGGATCATCACTATATTGCCATTTTAGGATAGTGCCACTATAAGTGCTCATATATAATTCTGGGCTGTCTTCTCCAAGACAAATGTGTTTTCCGCCATGTACTTGCCCTCTGTTTGGAACCGATACAATAATTGTTCCCGTTGCTGTTACGTTTCCACATCCGTTTGATAATGTTACCGTGTAATTAAATGTGCCATTAGTAGTAGTAGTTGGTGTTCCAGATATTGTTACTGTATTTGAAGCCCAGCTCCCTGTAACGCCTGTAGGCAATCCAGTTACTGTTGCTCCTGTTGCTCCTGTTGTAGAGTATGTTATGTTTGATATCGCGATATCTTTGCAAACGCTTTGTGCATTTGTTCCTGGTGCAGAGGTTAAGGTTATTGTGTTGGTTGGGTTTACTGTAATTGTTCCAGTAGCACTTACTGCATTTGCACAGCCGGTCAAAGGAATGTTATAAGTAAAAGTCCCCGTTGCGGATGGGGTTCCGCTGATTGTTATGGTATTTGCATTCCATGATGCAGTAACTCCTGCAGGTAGACCTGTAATACCAGCGCTGTTTATTCCCGTTGCATTTATTGTCGTATGAGTTATGGCTGGTGATATAGCAGTGCCGACACATAGTGTAGGAGTAGATGATGCAGTTCTAGCTATATTTCCAGCATTTACTATTACTTCATTTGAAGTTACCAGACAACCTCCATTTGATGATGTACATACAACATACCATGTTCCTGCTGTTAAATCAGAAAGAGTTGGTAGATACGTATTTCCTGTAGCACCTGAAATTGGAGTTATTGTACCTCCTGATACGGATCGTTTACCCCATTGTCTTGAGGTTATTGTGCTTCCTGATTCAGTAACAGTTAAGACGTTTCCTGTCGTGCAAAAGTTTTGTGTAGCTGCCGGTGCTATTGAAACTGTAGCTATTTGGGAAGAAACGGTTACAGTTACAGGAAAATTTGCACTGGTACAGCTTGGTGTATATGTAATCAATTTAACATAAGCATTATAAGTTCCAGGAGCTACACTATAAGGAACTCTTACCACTATAGCACCAGATGGTAAAGATCCATTTTGAGAAGCATCAAAGCCTGCTGAAACAGCTGCAGCATCAAAAACTAATGAATAATCAACAGGGTTTCCTGTAGTTGCAGAGTAAGGCAGTGGTATAGTTGTACTATTTCTACAAACAAATATATTAGTAGCAGGAAATGTAATGCTAAGTTCGGGATTTACAACTACAGATAAAACAGATGTATAAGTGGTGCTACAGTTTATATCCCCAACCAACACCCTGTATTGCCATGTTCCTCCGGAACTTGGAGTTTCAGTTAAATTATTTGTTTTTGAATTTGAAATTACAATCCAAGTACTCGAAGTACTTAATTTTTTTTCCCATTGTACTACATTGCCTGCATTACCAAGTAAGTTTAGTGTAAATGAAGTATTGTAACATACAGGTGCCTGATAGGCTATATAGCCAGATTGTAGAGAAGGAGGTGTTTGCAAAGTTGCTGTATTGCCACTTGAAATTGTATTGCTACAGGAGTTGCCACTTGAGCCGCTTGCCAAATTGGTAATTGTTATCGTGCTAGAGTTAGCTGTGATTAAATCTGTAGTTGTAAAAGTTCCATTTCCAGCTGTACTAACAGTCATTGTTGCTGTTTTAGCTGTTGTGGGAGGATTAGCTGTATTGTAGGTTACAGTGTAGGTTCCAGTAGGTAAACCAGATGCCGTTGCATTTAAGGTAACAATAGAGGGGCTTGAAGAATTACATTGTACCGCAGTTACTGAAGTAAGGCTAAAAGCTTGACTAACTGACACATTAATTGTGCTTGTACTTGTATATACATCACCTCCATAGTAGGTTGTACAAGTTAAGATGGCCGTATAGCTGCCTGTCTGAGTTGCGGTCAAATTATAATTTTGTGAATTACTTGCAGTTGTAGCGCCATCGGGGGCTATTACGCTCCAAGAGTAATTTACGCCATTTGTTGAACTTGATGAAGTTGTTTTTCCTGCTGATCCTGAGTAAGAGCCAGTTAGGTTAATCGTCCCATTTTGACAAACTGGTGTATTTGAATTTGCAATTGCACTTATTGTTCCGCCGCCACTATTAAAAGCATCAAAATCATATACTGCACCGCCACCATTTCCTGCACAAGCAGCAATTTTAGTAGTACCGATATAAATAGCGACATTGTTTGAACATTTAGATTTATCAACTTTTCCTGGAGAATTAACTTTTACGGACGTACCAGAAGGCAGGTGTATATTACTATTATTGTCTGCAAAAGAAAGTAAGCCGTTAATTGTTACTTGAGTTACTGAGTTAAGGGTTACCGTGTTTGATACAATAAGGTTTCCGTTGATTGTCAGTGTTTTTGCATTAATAATTCCAGCACTAGTTATAGTTGCGCTACTAGCTATTACAACATCATCAGTTGCTCCTGGAACTACTCCACCAACCCATGAACTACCATCGCTCCAATTTCCTCCCGTGCTTGTAGAAGTTATGGTGCCTGCGACAATGGAAATTTTATCGGAATAGTAATTGGCTCTAAGTGTCGTGATTTTGAGCGCTGTTGTATTTTTTCCAAAAGAAAAAAAAGAAAAACTAAAAAATAAAAAACTTAAAAGTAATTTTCTAATCATATAAATCGTGGCATTTAAATTTTTGAAAAATTGTTATTTTGTTTAAAGTTCCAATACCTTTTTTGTATTAAAAATCACATTTAAAAAGAAACCAAATAGTCATGTTAAGTGGTTTCTATCAGGATGTTATGCTGGCATAGGATTTAACCCAACAAAGATATATACATCTACGATTTTCAAATGGTGATGGTTTTGGAATGAGCGAATAATCGATGAAGTGTAAATATTACTCGTTGAAATGCATCAGAAAAATGGAGTTCTTGTGGAAATTCTTATAAATATTGATTTTTAAATATAAGAAAAATCGTAAAATATGATATATATTTTATAATTATTTGATTTTTTTGACGAAAAAACGCGAGATATATTTAGATATTCGCAATAAATAAACATTTGTGTAGGAAAGTATTTTCTGATATTTTGAGACAATTGAGTGTTGGCTAACTTGAAAAATTTCAAAAAAAAAATGGAGCTTATTCTAGCTCCATCATTTTTGCTTTTTCATAAACAAAATGACTCTCATAACCACGACGAAGAAGATAGTCGCAGAACTTTTTTCTTTTCTTTAAAGTATTTTTTTCATTAATGCTATTCCAGCATTTTTCCGCCAGCTCGTTAAAAGTATTTTCGTATTCCTCTGTCGAAATTTCTTTTAATGCCAAGTTGATATTTGTTGAAGAGATATTGCGAAGTTTGAGCTCATTTGTAATTCGGATTTTTCCCCAAGATTTCATGCGATGTTTGCCTCTTGCAAAAGAACAAGCAAAACGGGTTTCATTCAAAAAATTGCCTTCAATGAGCTGAACCACAATCAAATCAATTTCATCTGGAGTCATTTTTAAGCTGTATAATTTTGAAACCACTTCGTCGTGACAACGCTCTTGATAGGCGCAAAAGTGTTCCAATTTCTGTAAAGCTTCTTTTGGAGTGCAAATTGAATTCATGTGTTTTTTCTTATATTTTAACTATAAATACTAAAAATAGTCAGTTTGTTGTTAAATTTTATGATAATTTTTTTCGTTTTCTCAAAAAGAAAATTGCTAAAATGTTGTGTGTGTGAGGAATTATAATATTTTTGTACGATAATGTCACAAGTTTTAACCTCTATGAAAAACAGCGTTTTAACTTAAAAAAATCAAAGTTTAAAAGCCAAAATTAATGTATTGCCCCGAAAAAAGCCATACCATTTAGTTTTCTTTTAAAGCCAAAACCAAATCTAAATACCACGCCTATGATTCGAAAACTACTTTTGTTCGTTCGTTCTTTATTTTTAAATTTTTCTAATTCTTCTAAAGAAAGATCTTTTTTATCAAGTAATAGGATGCTTTGTTTGGGGATGTTTTTTGTTGTGCCTTTTTTTACTTTTGGACAGAGTCCCGCAACATTTAATTCAAGTGGAACTTTTACGGTTCCTGCAGGAGTGACTAGCATTACAGTAGAATGCTGGGGTGGAGGTGGAGCAGGAGGAATGAATAATGAAACTTATAAAAACGGCGGCGGCGGCGGTGGCGGCGGCTATAGCAAGACAACAAATATTACTGTTACACCGCTACAGTCTTATTCAATAACTGTGGGAACAGGTGGTGTTCCATCCGCAAGCAATGGAGATGGGAAACCAACTTCTGCAACTTTTGGAGTAATTACTGTTTCTGCTTTAGGTGGAAAAGGTGGTACTAGTGCTCAACCAGGAATTGGAGGAAATGGAGCTGCTCTTGGTACAGGTGCTATTACATATGCTGGTGGAAATGGATCGAATGGAGATAATGGAGAATTTGGGGGTGGAGGAGGAAGTAGTGCAGGAACTGGGGCGAGTGGGACTACTGTAGGTATTCCTAATCCTATTGGGACTGGTGCAATTGCTCCTGCTGGTGGAGGAAATGGAGGAAATGGATTTATTGGTAATTCAAATTCTGGAGGAAACGGTCAACCCGGTAGTATACCGGGCGGCGGTGGCGGTGGCGGTAGAAATGGTCAAATTGTTTTTGGTACAAATCGTTCAGGTGGAGCTGGAGCGAATGGTCAGGTTATTATTACATATTGTAATACAACCGCGCCAACCGGAACAGTTTCACAATCTTTCTGTTCAGGAGCTTCACCTACAGTTGCGAATTTAGCAGCTACAGGAACAGCAATAAAATGGTATTCAGCTTCAAGCGGCGGAAGCCCATT
>NZ_KE384378.1:0-47800 GCF_000425445.1 Flavobacterium denitrificans DSM 15936
GCAAAACTAAAACTTCTTTTTGTTTCTCGCAAGAAAAACTTGAAATTTTTTGAAACTTTTTTTTCGCCTCATTTTCCAAACTTTCCTTCCAATCTCTCAATGAACTTTTCCGTGTTTTGCGGGGTGCAAATGTAAAAGCTTCTTTCGAATCTCGCAAGCTTTTTTCAAACTTTTTTTTCGAGAATTTCTTCCCTTTCAGTCCTTGTTGCCTGCCAGTATTTCAGTGAACGCCTTCGCTGTTGCGGGTGCAAAAGTACACAACAATTCCAGTTGCGCAAGCTTTTTTATGGAGTTTTTTTTAATCTTTTTCCAATCTTTTTCTTAACTCGCTGACAACGCAATATTTGCATTTTTATTTTTCTTTGACACATATAAGATTTTTCCTCTTTCCATCGTTTTTTTTTCAGTTTTACCGACTTGAGCCTTGATGCTTTTGCGGAGTTTTCAGCTTTTACAGACATTCTTCCTTCATTTTTTAAGGCTTTGGGTCAGTCTCTGCCCAGAGGCTAGTCCTCAAAAACGCTCCCTTAGCCCCGACAGCAACCGAAATTCTTTTGCTGTTTTCTTAAAAAGCAAAAGATTGCTTCCTCAGTTCGCTATCTGCCTGAAGCGAATTGAGCGAAATTGCTCTTTACTATAATCCCAATTTCCGAAAGTCCGAATCCCAGATTCCAAAATCCAGATTGCTTTGTCCTCTCTTAAAGCTTAATGTTTACTCTTTAATATATAATATGTATATATAAAATTTCAGCAGAATGGCACTTCCACTCTGCTAAACTTAAAATCAGTCTATACTTTTATACATAATATGACACTCCTTTATAAGTAAACAAAAAACAAACTGTATATTATAGTAAAGAATAATCTATTACTGTTTACTCATTATGATATTTCAATAATTAGAACATCTTTTTAACGATATATAATGAATCAAAAGTTACTTAATACACAAAACTAACTCATAATCAATATTTTACATAAAAGGCATTTCTTTTGTTTTAAAATATCTAAAGATTAAACAAAATAAAAGTGCTTTTCTGGATAATCTTAAACCAATGTATTTATGTATTTATCTCACAAAAAAACCATTGTATTTATTACAGGAGCATTTGTAAGCCATTCCTCTTGGGAAGAATGGATTATTTATTTTGAAAACAAAGGATACAAAGTAGTAGCGCCACCGTGGGTTAACAAAAACGAAACGTCCGAAAATTTAAGAAGCGAGCATCCCAACTCAAAAATTGCGTTGGTGTCATTAAATAGTTTAATGGATTATTATACCGAAATCATTGGAAAACTTCCAGAAAAACCAATTTTGATAGGCCACTCCTACGGGGGACTGTTGGTACAATTATTAATTCAGAAAGAAATAGGCTCTGCAGGCATTTGCATAAATTCACTTCCACCGAAGAATATAAGCATTTTTAGTTTTTCATTCTATAAAACAATTTGGAAACCGCTAAGTTTTTTTTCGCCAATAGAAAAGACTTATTTAATGCCTTTCAAAAAGTGGCAGCACTTATTTACTAACAAAATGTCATTTGAAGAACAAAAAAACAGCTACGAAAAATTTATAATTCCCGAGTCTAAAAAGGTATTGCGCGATATTTTTTTTAATGGCGCAAAAATTGATTTCAAAAAAAGCCACAATCCCCTTTTATTTTTATCTGGTTCTGCAGATAATTTTTCTACAGTTTCAATGCAGTATTCAAATTTTAAAAACTATAAAAATCTTCATTCCGTAACTTCTTACAAAAGATTTGAAGACAAAAATCATTTTGCAATTGGCCAAGAAAACTGGAAGAATATAGCAGAATATATTGCGAACTGGCTGGAAAAGGAATCTCTTAACTAATTTCTCTTTTTATTTCAAGTTTTTTTATTTTAGAATTCAAAGTTGAAGGATGAATATCCAGAATTTCAGCGGCTCCTCCTGCGCCAGATATCTTTCCATTACATTTTTTTAGGATATAAAGAATATAATCTCTTTCGTTTTCTAAAATTGTTTTGATCGAAAAAGTTTCAGCCGGTTGCTCTGGATGCATTTTAGACGATGTTGAAAGCTCAATTTCTTTTATTGAATTTCCGTCTGTCAACAAAATGGCACGTTGTATTACATGCTCAAGTTCTCTGATATTTCCCGGCCAATTATAATTCATGATTTGCTGCAAAGCAAAATCAGCAAGAATTGGCGCTTTTCTCCCCATCTTTTCGCTATATATTTTTATAAAGTGATTTGCTAAATCTGGAATATCCTCTTTTCGTTTTTTTAATGACGGAACAATAATCGGAAAAACGTGCAAACGATAATATAAGTCCATTCTAAATCTTCCTGCAGCAACTTCTTCTTCTAAATTTTTATTAGTCGCAGCAATAATTCTAACATCTATTTTTAGAGGAGATGCACCTCCAACTCGCTCGATCTCTCTTTCTTGAAGAACACGCAATAGTTTCACTTGAAGTTCTAAAGACATCTCTCCTATTTCATCTAAAAAAACGGTACCTCCATCTGCCAATTCAAATTTGCCGATTCTTTTGTCCATAGCGCCGGTAAAAGCTCCTTTTTCATGACCAAAAAGCAAAGATTCTGCAAGATTTTCAGGAATAGCACCACAATTAATGATAACTAAAGGTTTTTCTTTTCTTGGTGATAAAGCATGTATACTTTGCGCGATTTTTTCTTTTCCTGTCCCACTTTCACCTAAAACCAAAACGGAAGTATCTGACGGCGCTACTTTCCGTATATAATTAAAAACTGAAATCATTTGGGAACTATTCCCAATGATTCCTTCAAATCCTCCTGCAACATTTTCAGATTTTATGTTTTTGATTTCTGCTTTTTCAGTGGACAAGCTAAAATCATTTTTTGAATAAATTTTGTTGATAAACTGAGAAAAAGTATGTTCAAGCGAATTAAGCAGTTTTAAGTTTTCTTGCGAATAAATATTCAGATTTCGGCTGTAGAAAGTAAAATGATAATTTTGAATCGTTGCAATCGAAATAGGAAAAACCAAATACGATTTAATTCCGAAATTATGTGAAATAAGCGCCTTTATTGGCGCATCTTGAAAATTATTGATTAATGCTTCTTCACTATAAATAATTGGTTTCTTGTCAATTTTTGATTTTCTATAAGTATCATTTATTTCTTTTTCAGAGACTGTCGCAATCTGCGAGAGCTTTTCGGGTTTAATAATTTGATACAGATCGATGTTTTTCCGAATAATTCCTAGATTATCGTAGTGTGTTGAAGTGACAAAACCTGCCTCTAAGTAATCAAATGCAATATAAGTTTGGATTATTTTACCAAAAGCTAGCAACGCGTCTTCTCTTTTAAGGTTTGAATTTATGATTTCTGTAATTCCTTTTTGAAGTTGAAATTGCTGCATCAACTGGGATTCTAAGCTGTATTGCTGACGATAAAATGCAATTTCCAAAGTTGTTAAAACATCCTGATCTCGAAACGGTTTTACGATAAATCCGTAAGGATGAGTCGTTTTTGCCTGATCTAAAATACTTTTACTCGAATTCGCCGAAATAAATATAAAGCCGATATGTTTTTCTTTCAGATAATGAGCTAGTTCTATTCCGTTTCGATTACCTTTCAACATAATATCTAAAAAAACCAAATCGGGTTTGTTAATCTGAATTTGTTCTAAAGCCTGTTCGACAGATCGTACAATTCCGGTAACTTCATAATTTGCTTTTTCAAGGATTAATTGCAAATCGTGTGCTTCAATAAATTGATCTTCTACAATTAAAATTCGTTTTTTTAAAACTGAAGAAACAGCTTCATATCCGTTATCGGCAGACTTTTTCATAAGTGAGTAAATTTTACACTTAATTAATTGATACAAAAATAGTTAATAATTATAGTTAAAATAACCATTTGCCAAAAATAGATAAATAAAAATCATATTTAATACTAATTTTCATATAATTTTTCAACAATAGAAAGTTCATGCTAATTATATTTGTTAATCCAAAACTTACTAAAATTTTAATTTTGATAAACCATGAAGCGACTATATCCATTTTGTTTGCTATTCTTTATTACAATTAATTCATTAGCACAAAATCATCCGGCTACAGTTCATTATGATTTGAAAAAGAAACGTTTATTAATTTATACTTGTTCCAGTTATTTATACAACTCTAATCAAGGTCAAATCGATGCCGACAGCGCTGTAGTCTTAGCCTGCAAAGCTTACAAACTTCCTGTTTCACTAGCTTACGACGAAGGTTTCAATGATGGTACTTTTTTAATTGGAAATGAAGCAATTACAAGAGGAGACATTACTGCTGCCAAACAACTTTTTGCAAAATCTAAAGAGGTCAACAAAATAAAACTAGCGTTGCAGTTAGGAAGCTTTTATTTATTTAAACCTTTTTCAAAACCTGATGATATTTCAAATGCAAATCTTTACATAAATGAAGCTATAAAAATCAGTAATCAATTAAAAATACAAAAGTGGCAGCACCAGAGTTTATTACTTCTTGGAAAATTCTATTTCCAAATTAACAATTATCCAGAAAGCAAAAAATGCTTTTTGAAAGTTGTGAATGAACTCAGAAAACAAAACAATAAAGCCCTGTTAGCAGATGCTTTAAACGAGCAAGCTACCTATCAATATGACCTGGATCCAGAAAAAGAAAAAATTCTAAAAGAAGCTGAAGCCTTATACCTAGCCCTAGGCAATAATGCGAAAAGAATTGAAGTGAAAATGAGAATTTGCACTATTTATTTTTGGCACGGAAAAATTAATGATGCAAAAAAAATACTTTATCAAAACATTGCGACCATGCGCAAAATTGGTTTTAAGCAACAGCAATATTCCGAAACCACAATTGCATATATAGAAGCTGTTCAATATAATTTAAAAAGTGCCTTATATTATGCTCTTAAAAGTGTCGAAAGCATGGAAACGACAAATGATTATACGTTTGCCGATATTTTTTATATGCGATTGGGCTTAGTGTATTTGCAAATGGGCCATTATGATGATGCCCTAAGAACGGCTGAAAAAAGTATTAAATATGGACAAAAGAGTTTTAATAGTGGAAGCTGGTACAAAAGCTTTATAACTGCAACGGCATCTTTGTCGATGAAAGGAAAAAATAAGGAGGCGATTGAATACATGAATTCTATAACGAGTAATTATCCGCCACCAAATAGTTTTGATAATATGCTAATGAATTTTGCGTATGCAAATTGCTACGCTCGAATTAAAAATTATGCTACAGCCGAAAAATATTTCATAAAAACAGGCGAAGCTGCTGACGCTTTAGATTCGCCTCTAACTTATCGCGATGTTTGCAACAGTTATTCGTCTATAGCTCTGTTTTATGCGAATCGAAACAATCTGAAGAAAACAAAACTTTATATTGACAAAATTGTAGTGGCTTCAAAGAAATACAACAAAACCTATAATTCAGAAGCATTACAGATGTCTTTATACAAAATAGATTCGCTAAATGGTGATTTTAAATCAGCCTTGGCGCATCATAAATTGTACAAAAAATTAAGCGATTCTCTTTTGGATTATGCTAAAAACAAACAAATAGAAGAACTTAGAATTCAGTATGAAACTGTAAACAAGGAACAAAAAATTAAACTATTAAATAAAGAAACTGATCTGCAGGAAAACGCATTGAAAAAATCAAAACTGTTAAACACTTTATCTATTTGGAGCTTGATTTTATTGGTTTTAATAATCGCATTATTATACAACCGCTACCGATTGAAGCAACGAAATAATGCAGAATTAGAGGCAAAAGAAAAGGAAATCAATCAAAAAAACATCAATTTAAAACATTTGCTTGATGAAAAAGAATGGCTTTTAAAAGAGATCCATCATCGCGTTAAAAACAATCTTCAAACTGTAATAAGTCTTTTAAATTCACAATCGGCGTATTTGGAGAATGATATGGCATTATCTGCGATTAAAAACAGTCAGCATCGCATCCATTCAATGTCATTAATTCATCAGAAGCTCTATAATTCTGAAAATATTTCGACAATTAACATGCCCAATTACATCAAGGAATTGATTGAATATTTAAGAGAATCTTTCTCACTTGGGCAAAGAATTCGTTTTGAATTAAAAATTGATCCGCTCGAATTAGATGTTGCGCAGGCGGTACCGCTTGGACTAATTCTGAATGAATCCATCACCAATTCAATCAAATATGCTTTTCCAGAAGATCGAACGGGAATGATTTATGTCACGCTTGAAGCTACTTCTCAAAATAAATATTTATTGACTATTTCTGATAATGGAGTTGGTTTTGACACCACTATCAGCGCCAAGAAAATAAATTCATTTGGATTAAGTTTAATAAAAGGCTTAAGTGATGACTTGGATGCCGATTATTCTATCGAAAATAAAAATGGAACCATTATTAAAATTGAGTTTTCAAAAGAATTTTCAATAAATGAAAAAAGACGATAATTGATTTGACGAAATCTCACTAATCAAAATCTGTTTAGCGAAATATAGCGCTTTTAAACCCGAAAAAAACGCTAAACCTTTATCAACAGACACTTTATTGACATGGCATGTAAATTGGTTTATGAAGAGAGTTAACTCTTAAAACCATTTATAATGAAAAAATCAATATTACTATTAATCGTTCTGTTTTTAAATTATAGTGCTGTAAAAGCCTGTGACAAATGCAGCACATACAATAATGCCGATTTCAAAATAAAATCGGCTACCATAGCTCATAAAGCAGATTTAGGGATTACGGTTTGGGATATTAAAGTCGAAGGAACTGCAGGAAATACGACACCTAAAGCAGTTGGACAATTAAATGGTGCTCCAGTTTTGGCATATGTTTTCCCAACTACTTTAAAATCTTCTGATATTGGTTTTGGTCAAGTCGAAGGAATTGTGGCGCTTGCGCTAACTTCTCACCCAGATTTTGAAGATACGCCACTATGGGATGAAAATTTTGATGGAAATTATCTTAATGACGGTATCGTTTGGCATGCGCATTGGGTTTTATTAGTTGAAGACAAACGCGTTGCCGGCGGGCTTTCGGTTAAAGAATTTACAAAAGGAGATCCAAATGTGGTTTTGCCTCCAACAAATCCAGGAATGGCAATGTATATGGATAGTCCAGGATTTAATATTGTTTCGAAAGGAAATTCTATAAAAGTAATTGTACCCGATTTTAGAATCAACAACAAAACCGATTTCAAATTTGATGCTGTAAGTTGTTACATGGAAGTGAGTACAGGAGCAGGTGGCTCTCACGATTCTGAAGGAACAAAACCTATGCTTGGGGTTTATAAAGTTTATACCGTTGCTAGCGGCAATCTTTCATTACCTTATTCTGTAAAATAAAAATTCATTTACTAAAGATCAAAAACATAAAAAGCTGTTATAAAAGATCTTGCATGCAAAATTTGTAAATTTAACATTCATTAAATCAAATAATTATGCTTGTTCAAGAAACCACTGGGTTAATAGTAATTGATGTTCAAGGCAAACTTGCTCGAATTGTTCATGAAAGTGAAAAACTAACATTAAATCTGGAAAAACTTATTCGAGGTTGCCAAATATTGTCAATTCCGATTATCTGGGCAGAACAAAATCCGAAAGGACTTGGTTCTACAATAGCTAAAATAGAAAAATTATTGATTGGTCAAAAACCAATAGAAAAATACTCTTTCAATGCTTTTGATAATGAAACTTTTAAAAATGCAATTATTGATTCGGGCAAAAAACAATGGTTAATCTGTGGTATTGAAGCTCATATATGCGTTTATCAAACTGCCATGGGACTATTATTAAACAATTTTGAAATTGAAATCGTAACTGATTGTGTCTCTTCTCGCTCAAAAGAAAGTATTGATGTTGCATTAAATAAATTACAAAATAAAGGCGCCAGATTAACAAATATTGAAATGTGTCTTTATGAACTTATTAAAGATTCCAGAAAAGAAGTATTCAAAGAAATTCTAACATTAATCAAATAAATAATCATGTCAAAATCAAAAACAATTGTACTTATTCACGGAAATTTTGTAAACGACAACACATGGACGGAATGGAAAAAGTACTACGAACAAAAAGGATATAAGGTTTATACGCCTGCAAATCCTGGACACGACGGAGCTCCATCTGACCTGAGAGCTAAAGTTCATCCCTCCCTAATAGAAACAGGCTTTATAGATATTGTAAATAATATCAGCACACTAATCAATACATTACCCGAAAAACCTTTAGTTATAGGTCATTCGATGGCAGGTATGGCGGTACTAAAATTAATAGAATTAGGAAAAGCTATAGCTGGTGTGACCATTGACGGCGCACCGCCAAAAAATGTTTTTCCGCCTTTTCAAACTTTAAAAACGGTATTGCCTGCTTTCGGATTTTTTTCTTCAAAAAAATATTTCATGGGAAGCCGTGAATGGTACGATTACGCTTTTTTTAATACGATTACCGATTCTGAAAAACGAAATGCTTTTGAAAAATTTGCCGTACCAGAAAGTTACAAGGTAAGTCGTGAATTAGTATTGAATTCTTTTTCGAATATTGATTTCAAAAAAGCGCATGAACCCATTCTTTTTATTGGTGGCGGAAGCGATAATATTTTCCCTCCTAATCTTACCGAAACTATCGCACGCAAGTATAGAAACAGCACTGGCCGTGTTGATCTTAAAATATTTGAGGGCAAAAGTCATTTTATTTGTGGAGAACCCGGCTGGGAAACTGTAGCTGATTATATTTTAAATTGGTATGAAGCGTTATAAAATAGTTTTTTTTGAATTCAATAAACAACTATTAATATCGTGATATCTTTTATATTTGCCCGAAACACTACAATGCATTCTGCCGGAATTCGCGTTAAAAAAAGTGTTAACAAATGCAAGACTATTATAAATGACAGTACAAGATTTAATAGGCAAATATGCTGTTTCGGGCAGTAATCAAGAAGCAAATAATGAAATTAGTTATAAAGGTATTTTGACTTTATCATTAGATACCAATAACCGAATTATAGCCAATTGGCTTATCAACAATCACAAACAAAAAGGAACAGGCTTCTTTAAGGATAATATTTTGGTTATCAATTTTAATTACAAAGACGATGACCGCAAAACCTATAAAGGTGTCGCTGTTTACCGATGTATTACAAAAGATGTTTTGGAAGGTTTTTGGTCCGAAAAACATGGAGATCCGCTTTATCTTGGAACAGAACATTGCTTAAGAATGGAAAGTACAGAACCGCTCAACTAAATCATTTTTTCTTTGGCATAAAACCCTTGAAGTCTAAAATAATTCCAATTGATTATTCGCTCAGAAAACCACAATCGAACTTGTCCATAATGCAATGGAAGATCGGCCGTAGCTGAGCGTTTCATTTGTTAGAATTAGATTTAGAAAATTAGCGATTAATTTTTGTTGTAATCTATAATCGTCTTTTTTCCGTTTTTAAAATCTACTATAATTGTTCCATTTCCCTGTTCCAAAACTTTTATTGGAACAAGTTCTTTATTATTCCACTTTTCACCTGATTTTTTCCAGAGCATCAAAGTTGCATATACAGTCGATTTATTGGAGTCAGAATTTGCTGTGACATTGATTACCGTACTTTCATTGCTTTCTGGATGCAATCCTTTTGCATTCACGATTTCAGAGGCACTCCATCCTAAAAGTGGCACCATTGCCAATTGATATTTTCCGTTATCAATAATTGTAACTTCTTTACCTTCAACCGTCTTTTTAGTTGTAATAATTTCTTTGTCTAATTTTGGAAGCGCATAATGTCCTAAACGCATTGAAATTCGCTTGTCGCTGTTGTTTTTGTCGACTCTCAAAATTCCGTTTGGCAAGGGAATATCTGCTAAATTAAAAGCAATATTTTCATCAGTTTCTAAAACTACATTTCGATAATAAACACCATTTTCAAACTTTTTAAAAGTAAATAATCTAAAAGCTTCCCACTGATTTTTTTTATTTTTTATAAGATAGTTCATTGCTACTTCTCCATTATCACCATCGGCTTGCCAAGGAAAAGCACTACTGTAAGATAATCTGTTGTAGTTTTCTGTTGATCTGAATTTTTGCCAATCGCTGCTCACTTTTTCATGACACCAAGCTCGTACTTCAGAAGCGCCAATATTAGGATAATCTGTAATCAAGATTTGCGAATCGCCTTGATATTTATTGTAAACTTCGTCTTTTTTGAATTTGGTTTCCCAATCTCCATTATTCTCTTTGCTTGTCCAAAAAGGATTATTGTCTGGAACCAATAAACCTAAAAAGACTTTTCCCATCCAATAAACACTTCCTCTACAGCTGTAATTTTGAACAGCCGGCTCAAATTCGCCATAAAAACCAAGTGTCGGCACATTATCTTTCATAAAATCAGGATGCGTCAAAAACTGCTTAATAACACCTGATGAAATTCGGCGCATCCATCCATAATTTGTATTTTGATCGTTATAGAAGCCCATTAGAGGAAAAGGAACAACAGCACCAGTACGATAACTGATACTTCTTCCCCACATAATCATCTCTCCATTTTTACTAAACAAATCTGGATAATTATCTTTTAAATCATTAAAATTGGATGCAAACTTGGCAGCATATTCGGGATAATATTTTTTTCCAAAAAACTCGGACCAAATCGTACCGTACATCTGGAAAGCCCACATACTGTAATAGTCATAAGCAGGACTGTCATTGTACCAGCCATTTCCGCGATAATGTTTCAGAGATTTTTCGATATATTCTACAAGTAATTTTTCATTTACACTATAACCTTGGTCTTTAAAGAAACTCAATACAAAAATATTGAAGAATTTCCAGTTGGAGTCTACTGTTGGGCCGTCACCATAACTTAACATTATTTTTGCCAAATCATCCTTTTGAGTTTGAGGGAGCGGTTTCCATAAAACATCTGGATTGGTCATAAGTGAAAGTGCCAAAGCGCCAAATTCAACTAATTTTTGACTTGGCCCGCCATTTTTAGCTCGAGGTTCAATATATGAAGAGCTTTGGGGATCAGTTAGTTTTCCTATTTGATATCTATAATAATCTGCAACTTTAATGTTGTTTATTACTAAAGACGGATTTTCCTTTAATAAAGGTGAAGCAATAAACAAAGTTCTGCAAAGACCCTCCAATTTTTCAGTAGGAACTTGGCTTTCATTTGCCGGATAACTTTTTCCTTTTTGTTTTGGAAATTTCATATAATCATCCAAAGTATGAACGTAGCTAAAAGCACCCTCTAACAAATAAAGTGCAGCATCTTTCCAATGCTGTTTTGTCATTCCTGTATATGGACTGATTTTGTGATTTGGATTTTTTAGTTGCCATATATTAGTGTTGCTTTTATTTTCCTGTGAAAATATAGAGACACTATAGATACTCACTAAGAAGAAAAATGCTCTGATTTTATTCATCTTTTTTATTTTTTTGCGATCGCTTGAATCTGAATTGTATTTTTATTTAAACTCAACAAATTATTTTATGGCAAATAAGGTTTTACGACCACTAATTTATCACCAGACAAATCAACTTCAAAAAATTTCGGAATTCGAATCGTTTTTCCTTCTACTTTTTTGTGGCTGTGTACCGACATCAACCATTTGCCATCAAATGTTTTAAACAACATCCCGTGACCAAAATTTGGTGGTGTAATAGGATTTTTTTCCTGAATCCATGGTCCGTCTAAAGTGCCACTTTTAGAATAGGCTACTCCTTGGGTATAAACATCATAAATCCAGCTCGTCCAAATCATTCCTAAACGTCCAGAGCCTGTCTTAAACAAATATGGACCATCTGTCACTTTGTTTGGTTTATCATTTCCATTTTTATCCTTTTCCCTGCTCCACGGTGAGTCGCTCGCTTTAAAAAGTAATTTCGCTTCTCCTATCGAGCCGCTTAAATCTGGTTTAAGCTCAATTTTTTCGATAGTACCGTTACCATTTTGCAACCATTCGTAACAATAAATCATATAAGGTTTTCCATCCTTGTCAACCCAAAATGTGCCATCTAGTGTTGGCTTGTTTTCTGGTAAATATACCTCGTCTTTCATTGGCACATATGGCCCTTGAGCATTATCGCTAACCAAAATATGACTTGCTCGGCGTTCAATATCAATACCATCAACTTTATCTATTATTTTGCCTCTATTTGTAAAAGTGGCGAAATAGTAATATTTATTTTTATAGAGATGAAATTCTGCTGCCCAAATCATTGGATTTGGTCCCATCCAAGAATTTGGGTTTGTTTCTGCAATATCATACGGGCCGTTCCATAATTTCAAATCTTTGCTCTTCCAGAGCAAACCACCTGTACCAGTCATATAATACATATTTGTTTTCTTGTCTGCTAAAATGGCTGGATCGCTTAATCTAATTGAGTCTAAAGGGATAGCTTCTTTTATAGCTCTCTTTTTTTGCGCATTTACTGCTGAAAAAAATATAAAAGATATAACTATGAAAAAAACAGAAAGTGACTTCTGTTTAAAATAATTTTGCTGTGTTTTCATTTTCATATTTTTGGGAATGAAGTATTTAGTTTGGAAATTCAATAATTTAAAGATACTGACAAGTATTTTATTTTTATAGTTTTTCTGCAAAAGCATTTAAATTCCATTTTTCTGCCCACTTTAAAATCGGTTTTTCATTTGCAAATTTTATTGGCAACCAAATATAACTTCCATCAATAGGATTTTCAGGTTTCCAGCGATCAGCCATAAAAATAAATTGCTCTTTTTTTCCTTGGATTGGAAAAATGTAAGTGCTTTGCGAATGGAATGTCAATGCTGCATCTTCACCCACACATGGGTTTCCAAGTGATTTCCATGGTCCTAAAACAGAGTTCGCTGAAAACGAACGCGCTTCATTTGGATCCCAACCTGTACATCCTGAAGTTATCATATAATAAATTCCATTTTTTTTGAAAACTGCTGGCGCTTCATTATGTCCGGCAGGCGCCATTCGTGTCCATTTTTCTGTAAAATCCAAATAATCGTCTGTTAATTCTGAAATATGAAGCGTCAAATTATCTTCTGAAGAATGAATCAAATAGGCTTTATTATTATCATCTACATAAACTGTCATGTCTCTTGACATTTGCCCTTTTTCAAAATCACGGCGAACGAGCATTCCATTATCTACAGCGGTCAGCCATTCTGGAGTCCAAGATTTCAATTTACTTTCATCTGCTGAAGCAATTTTATTTTCATTTTTAAATCCGATTGGCCATACTCCTTTATTAGGACGATAGGATTTGTAAAATTTGAAAGGGCCTTTTGGAGAATCACTAATTGCTACCGCTGCTTTTGCTGCATTATAACCTTGATCCTTTAATTCCAAATGAAACCAAAGGATATATTTGCTCATTTTTTTATTGAAAATTACTTTTGGACGTTCCATAATGCATCCTTTAGTTATTTCCGAATTTGGATTTTCCTCCGCTTTTAAAACAATTCCTTCGTTTTTCCAATTGTACAAATCTTTAGAAGAATAGCAACTAAAACCAACTAAAGATGTATTTCCTGACTTGCCTTCTGTCTTATGTTCTCCATACCAATAGTAGACTCCATCGACAAAAAGAATCCCACCACCGTGAGCATTAATATGAACGCCATCAGTATCTTTCCATTGCTTTCCGGGTTCAAAATTTTTGTTTTGACTGTATATTATGGTGCATATAAAGCATATAATTATCGAATATTTTAATCTCATTTTAATTGTTTTTTTGATAAACTCTGATGTAATCTATTATGTATTTTGACGGAAGATTTTTTTCTGTAAATTCGCCACCATTTATTCCTCCCACGGCAAGATTCACTAACAAATAATGTGGTTGCTGAAATGGAAGTATTTTTTGATTTGGATTTTGATTGGCATCTTTCACACTAATTTCATTCAGCAATATATTATCGACAAACAATTTAATTGAATCAGCATCCCAATCCATTCTCCAAATGTGAAATTTGTTCGCCCAATCTGCATCTTTAAAATCGTTCAACTTTTTTGTTGCACTATCCCAAGCGACTTCCTTTCCTGATCTCCAAGCCGCGTTTGCCAAAATTTTTCCCGTATAGTATTCCATAATATCAATCTCTCCATTTGCAGGCCAGTTTCCTTCTATGCCCAAGGTCCAAAAGGCCGGCCACATTCCGTTTCCAACAGGAATTTTAGCCCGCATTTCGAATCGGCCATATTGCCAAGAATGCTTTCCTTGTGTGATTAAACATGAAGAAGACACTTTTATAGAATCTCTTTGTTTTCTCCAGTCGTGATGATTTTTAGAAATAAAATTCGGATTGTTTTTATTTTCTTTTTTGGCTTCAATAATCAAGAAACCATCTTTGCAGAATGCATTTTCTTTTTGATACCATTGATTTTCTTGGTTTCGAACAAAACCAGTTTCATAACTCCAATTTTTCTCATCTGGAGTTCCATCTTTTGAAAATTCATCATTCCAGACTAATTTGTATCCTCTATCCTTCAAAACCTTTTCGGCATTAGAGACAAACCCATAAACCACTATTAATAAAGTTGTTACAATTAAAAACCTTAAAAGGTAAAATTTCATTTTTATATATTTTTAGTGCTAATTGCTATTTACAAAGCGAAAAAGCATAATTCTATTTTTACTTATTTGATTTCAATAAAATCCTAGGCGCTATTTCAAATCCTGAAATACTACCATGAAAATTGATATTAAATTTTGTAATAATGAAAATAATCAGCTGTAGAAAAAGCAAAAGCAAATTTGCTGATTATTGTTGTTTCAATAAATGTTATAAATAACATCCCTGCTGTTTTCACAGCAGAGATAGTATTTATTTCCAAAACATGATACCTAAACGTAGTAGGTTAAAAACTTTAGATTATAGTTGGCTTTCATCTGCGACAGCATCTTGCCATTTATCCCAGACCTTAATGTTAGGATCATAACCATCATAACCAAAGTTTTGACTTAATTTACCTTTAATGTTTGCCGTTATAGCGCTATTCGGAATTGGCCAATAATTATTACGTTTGTCCATCGTGTAAAACTTGGTACCATTTGGAACTACAATTCCACTTGGGTATTTGTTGTATAGCGTATAATGTACAATACGTTGGTACCAGTAGCTGCCTCCGGCGGCATCAGTTCCTGATTGCTTGTCCCAATTAGCTTTATTATAGGTCTGCCCCCACTCATCAGGTCTTCCACTTAGTGCGAGACAGTGCGAGATGCGTTTTAGCTCGACATTTCTCCATTCTTCTAAATAAAGTTCTCTTCCTCTTTCTGCACAAATATCTCCAATTGTTACTTGGCCATACATTTGTGATGCACCTGCTCTGGCTCTTACAACATTTACATCCTGAGCTGCTCCACCAACATTCCCTTGATAAAAACGTGCTTCGGCTCTTAATAAATAGGTTTCAGCTAAACGATATAAGTACCAGTGTGCCTTACTTCCTGTACTTGCACCTTGAAAATCAGTTGCATTTGGATTCGTTTCATTTACAACATCATGCAAATAGATTTTATACAACGGAAAATCAAACCATTCGCGAAGTGTATCTTTTGACAACAAAGTGGTTCCGTTTCTCAATCTAAAATTTTGTTGATAGAAAGCAGAAGTTTTATCACTGTATTTTAGATCTTCCATATTTACCCAGTTACCAACAGTACTGTTATGTCTAAGATCTTGCTTGTCTTCAACGCCATTAACAACCCACATAGGATGTTGTGAGTAATAAGAAGCACTAATTGTTGCAATTCCGCGTCCTAAAGCTCTTGCATAATCATATTTAGCTTGGTAATTTGCATTATTTGAGGCAAAACGACCTGCAGCTTGTTTACCATCAGGCGTAGTAACAGTACCTGAGTTCCAGTTTGGACCAAAAATACGCATTGAAGCAAATGGCAAAAATGATTGTACGCCTCCATTCGGCATCACCATAATGGCTTCTCTGTTTCCAGCGATTATTTTATTTTCAGGTCGGTGCAAATCCCAAATTACGTTTCTGCTGATTGTCCATGTTGTTGGATTTCCTCCTGGATCAAAAGTTCCAAAAGTATTCTGCATTAAAGAATAACCCGATTGATTAATCAATATATCTGCCTGATTCTCTGCATCTTTAAATCTTCCAGAAGCCAAATAACATTTAATCAATAATTGACGGCATGCCCCTTTGTTTACTACTCCTAGATAAGGCAATTTTGATTGTTCTGGCACCCATTCTACTGCTTTTTCCATGTCAGCTGTGATCATTTCGATAATCGCTTCTTTTTTAGTAGAATAGTAACTCTGTTTTGGAACTTCCAATATTTTTGTAATCAACGGAATATCACCAAACTGATATACCAGATTAAGGTAACGGTAAGCTCTGTGAAAATAAGCCTGACCCATATATTTACGTTTAACCTCTTCACTCAAACTTTCTACCTTGTCAATATAAGTCAATACCGTATTAGCATGTTTGATACCTGAATAAGCTTCACCCCAATAAAATCCGAAATAAAAATCATCATTTGTTGCTGTTTTATAACTCATTGTAGGCACCATAGTATTGGCAAAATCAGCAATAGTACTGCTATTATCTGTTTTTCCATATTTTGCCATATCAGAAAAAACATATTCTGTGCCGATAGGCACACTGTTACCAGCATTATTGTAATGAATATAATTGTTACGCAATTGTTTGTCGGCACTAGCCAAAACTGCCTGTAGTCCAGATTCAGTGCTGAATGTAGTTTCCGGCTCGTAAAACGAAAGCGGGTCTGGCTCCAGAAAATCTTCTGAACAAGAAACCAAAAGAGTGGAAGCCACTACTAAAGGCGCAAGTATTGAAATTTTATTTTTTATATATCGTATCATTGTTGAATATTTTTTTAAAGTGAAACGTTGAATCCTAAATTAAACATTCTTGTAGCAAGACCTCCTGTTTCCGGATCACCATAATATTTCCATTCACCAGAAGCAGCCCATGTTGCAGCATTCTGAACGGAAGCATAAATTTTGAAATTTCTCACATGCAAACGATCAATAAGATCTTTAGGAAGTGAGTAAGCCAATGAAATATTGTCTAAACGAATAAAACTGCGATCGTATAATCTAGCAACTCCTGCACCTGCAGGTCCTCTTGCATCTAGACGTGCCCAATCGTTAGTTGGATTATCCAATGTCCAATATGGATTTACAAACGGATTGTAATTGTTTGTATATAAACTTCCATCATTATAATTATTCATATAACGGCTATCAAGTGATTTATGCCCCATATAAGAGTACATGTTGATTGCCAAATTCCAATTTTTGTAAATTCTGAATTCGTTGCGAAGCGACCAGTTGATTGGTGGCGTTGTCTGACCTATAAACTGTTTGTCTTTTTCATTATAAGTTGGTTTTCCATTTACATCATCAGCAGTGTAGCTGTTTTCGATTTTTGGATCTCCTGGACGTTGTCCGTATTTTGCAGCTTCTACAGCCTCATCTTTTTGCCAAATTCCGATTACCTTATAATCCCAGATTTGAGAAATTGGTCGGCCAATAAACCAATTGTTTGATTTATCATCTGCTTCTTTTCTTCCAATCACATTTCCGTTGGCATCTTTAATATCTTCCATATTGCCGTACAATGCATTAATGGTATTCTTGTTGTATGAGAAAGCAAACATCGTAGTCCATTCAAAATTTGGATTTTTAATATTTGTCGTATTAAGAGCAATCTCAATACCTTTGTTTTCAACCTCTCCAAGATTCGTTGCAATTGTAGCAAACCCAGTAAAATCAGGTAAACGCTGGCTCATGATCATATCATTGGTAACTGATTTGTAAACATCAATCGAACCGGTGATTCTGTCATTTAAGAAACCAAAGTCAAGACCAATATTCGTAGCAGTTGTTTTTTCCCATTGCAAATTAGGATTTGCCATACGATCTAATCCTAAATATTTCATATCAACAATGTTTCCTGATCCGTCAATGTACCCCATTGTTGCACCTGTACCTGAACTTAAGTTCGCTAAAGCCAAGTAAGGATCTGCAAGCGATCTATTTCCATTTTTACCCCAAGACAAACGTAATTTTCCACTGCTTAATGGCTCCCAATTCATCCATTTTTCATTTTTGAAATTCCATCCCAGAGCTGCAGAAGGGAAAGTTGCATAAGGATACAAAGCTCCAAAAGCGGAATATCCATCACGACGAACCGTTGCGGTTAACATATAACGATTATCAAACGAATAGAAAACTCTCGCCATTAAACCATCAGCCGTTTGATGTGAGTCGTATGATGTAAACGTACTGTTTGCAAGCGTTGCATTGGCAATATTATGAAAACCTAATGCATCTGAAGGCTGAATATTATTGGCATCAACACGATCTGACCACGTTTTCAAATCCTCAGCTTCCTGAACAAAAGTGGCAATGATGTGGTGTTTTTCAGCAAATGTATAATCCCATGTGATAGTATTATTCAAGTTCCAAGTAAAGTTCTTCCCATTTTCTCTATCTACCCCAATAGTAGCTGGATTCCAGCCTTTATGACCTGCTGATTGAAAATAACGATTGTAGAAAAATTGATAACGAGGAGCAGCATTAAATGAATATGTAATGCCATAAGGCAAAGTTACCTTTGTATTGAAAATGGTATTTAATACTGTATATCCTTTTTCAAGATCCATATATTGGCGGTCATAATAATAGTTATAGCCTCCAATAGTTGGTCCCATTGGCTGTCTTGCATAATCACCATTTGCTTCCTTAAAGTTAGAATACGGGCTGTTTCTTAACATATTCGCATCCCAGTAATTGGTTCCTACACCAACAGCGATATCTCCATCTGTACGATCCTGAAAATTAACGTTTGCTCCAAATTCCAGCCAATCTGTAATTTTTGCATCTACTTTCATATTCGCACGAACTGCAGCATAATCATTCCCTTGGATAGCACCTTCTGAATCTAAATATCCCAAAGACATATAATAATTTACTTTATCACTTGCTCCAGAAACACTTAAATTATTGTCATAGTTGATTCCTGTTCTGAAAGTACTGTTGTTCCAATCATGCGTTTTTCCGTCTACAAAATTCTTCAAAATTGTAGCATCGGTAATTCCTAAACGCAATCCCCAAACTTCAGTCAGACTTTTTCCTTGTATTTGCGCAGCTGGCTGATAGGCTAGCCATTGCGCCTGAGTAATTCCATACTGGCTTAATTGCGTTGGATTGCTATAATATCCCGGTTTATTCGCAGCTGTTCCGGTCACCCATGCCTCATAGTTTCCAGTTGCTGCATTGGTACCATACGTTTTAGCTGTTTCCCAGTCTTCACGATATTTAATATATCCTTCTGGAGAATACACATTACGATAAGCACTTTTATTTACAATCGTAGTATTTGTTGTAAGATTAATGATAGGCTTGCCTGTTTTTCCTTTTTTAGTAGAAATCACAATAACTCCGGCTGCGGCTTTAGATCCATAAACTGCTGTCGCAGATGCATCTTTTAAAACATCGATCTGACCAACATCATCTGGATTTATTTCTGAAAGCTCACCATAGAATTGCATTCCGTCTAAAATAATCAATGGAGAATTATGATTAGCGCCATCAGGGTTGTAAACAGAAGTTTGCCCACGAATCTGTAATGATCCCCCACCTTTTGCATCTGCTGAGTATCCAACCTTAAGACCTGGAACTCCTCTTAATAAATCCTGAACTGTTTGTGGATTTTGATTGGCTAATGCATCCGGTTTAACCTGAACAATTGCTCCTGTCAAATCGCTTTTTTTCATTTTACCATATCCCACTACTACAACTTCATTTAATGAAGATGCATTTTCTTTTAACTGAACCGTAACTGAAGACTTTCCTTTAACTTGGATTTCTTGAGTTATAAATCCCATATATGAAACCACCAATATTGCATTCTGGTCTCCTTTTAAACTAAACTTTCCGTCAAAATCGGTAATAGTGCTAATTTGTGTTCCTTTAATCGAAACCGTAGCACCCGGCAACGGCACTCCGTTTTGGTCCTTAACCTGTCCGTTTATTCCATCTTGTTGTTGACTTTTTTCCAGCGCATTTGTGCCAGAAGGCTCGCCTGCATATACCGGAATTTGAGATAAAGAAGCCATTACACAAAACAGCGCAAGTTTCTTTTTAAAATCAAATCCAGATACATAATCAGGAGTCTTCATCTTCCTAATAAAGTTTTTCATTTTTCTTGGTTGTAATTTTGGTTAAATAATTAGTTTGGTTTAAATCTCAGCCGAGAGAGAAAAATCATCTATAATTCTTTTGGGGAAAGATTTTATAAAATCCTTTATTCGTATTTCGACATTCAATTTGAGCTACAAATCTAGTAGAACAGTGTTGTTGTGAGGGGGGGATTTCTAATAATAAAAAAGGGTCAAAATAGTACAAGACCGCAAAAACACTAGGTTTTTAATATATTTCTAAAAAAAAGTCCATCAGAAATCAAAAATCAATAAATATATATTCTGTTTTTAACAAAGAGAATATTTAAAAGATGTTTAGTATTTTATATAAAGTTTAAAAGATTTCATTTTTTGAAAATCAAATTGGAGAAAAGAAAATCGGCTCAATTTCAATTCAGAAATCAAGCCGATTTAATTTGATTTTTTTATAAATGTTATTTCACAAAACGATACATTTCAGACGCCGCTAATAAAAAAGCCCCTACTCCAAAATCAGCTGTAGAGTTCTTATCTACAACTTGCCCTGGAATTGCTTTTTCGCCAATAGGCTGTACATAACCCAGAATTCCATCGGGTTGAAGCGCAAATGTGGTCAAATAATTCCATGATTTTTCAACCACTGGCAAATACGTCT
Source organism: Flavobacterium denitrificans DSM 15936 (assembly GCF_000425445.1). Classification (GTDB taxonomy): domain Bacteria; phylum Bacteroidota; class Bacteroidia; order Flavobacteriales; family Flavobacteriaceae; genus Flavobacterium; species Flavobacterium denitrificans. Next base: position 20,830 of record NZ_KE384378.1, read on the forward strand.
TTTTATCTAAAATTCCATTGTTGATTCCCCACAAAAAACCATAAGTAAAAAAAGCCGTTCCGCTCGTTTCTGGTCCTGGTGCATGTTCTGGGTCTAAAATACTTCTTGTCCAATAACCTTCTTTCTGTTGTTCCACAGATAGTGCTTGCGCCATATCTCTAAAACGTTGAATATATTCCGCTCTATGTTTAGCCGATTTTGGCAAATCCTGAATAATTTTAGCATAACCTGCAAAAATCCAACCGTCACCCCTAGCCCAAAAATCTTTTTTTCCGTTTGCACTTTTATGTTTTGGATAAACATATTTGGCATCGCGGAAATATAATTTAGCCTCAGAATCATACATAATGCTGTCAGCATATTGCAAATAAGAATGTAGTTTTTCTAAATACATTTCATTGCCCGTAACTTTGTACAACTTGGTCATAACAGGCATTACCATATATAGTCCGTCAACCCACCACCAATAATCATTTGCCGGAGTACTCATTTCATATTCCATTACTTCGCGGGCACGAGCAATTTTTTTAGGATCTTTTTTTCCTGTCAAATTGTATAAATCAATATACGTCTGAAAGCAAATCTGCCAATCGCCAAACAATACATGTTTGTCAGTTTCTCCATAGTTGTATTTCCATTCTGATTTATCGTTTGATTTTGCGCCCATCCATTGGTTTTTTTCTGCCCAAGCCATTGAATAGTCACGATATTTTTTATTTTTAGTTACTTTATACGCTTCCATATTTCCAGTATGATAAGCCGATACGTGCCAAAAAGAATTTCCAGGTTCCGGATGCGTATTTTGCCAGCGATTATTTACTTGATCAATAATAGCTATAACTTCCTTTTTCGATTGTTTAATAGCCGATTCTTGTTTTCCAGCTGTACTTTTACAACTTACTGCAACAAATGAAACTGCTGCCAAGGCAATAAAAATTGATTTTTTAAAATACATAATTACAATAATATTAAGCGTTTAATTATTTTGAGGCGTGATCAATTGGAATTTCCTGACCCGACCATATTTTCTTTTGTGTCCAAGGCTGATAAGCGTCTGCCCAAAAAGGATCTGTAGCTGGCAAACCTAAAACCAAAAAGGCTTCTGAACACAAATACAAACTTCCTGTTGAAATATAGCCTTCTCCAATATTAGTCTGATGACCATATAATCCAATTTGAAGCCAACCGTTTTTATCAAAAGTATCTTTGGCATTTATCTGATTATTAATCATAAAATAAAGTGCCGAGCGAACTTGGGCCGGAGCGACTTCTTTGGGCAGTTCTTTCCAAAGTGCAATTTGTGACAGTAATTGAAATGCTCCAAAACGATACGCTAATGATCGTCCAATTGGCGGGTAAGTTCCATCAGGAGAAATCATTCTTTCTTGAATTGCGGCATAACGTCTAGCTCTGTTTAATTCTGTTTCAAAATCTTTTTTGTAATCGTTGTTTTTTTCTTTCAGCAAATCCAAAATATCCAATTGCATCGGGTGAATCACAAAACTGTTGTAATAATCCCAATGAAAATCTGGTCCGTCGCCATAAGTCCCGTCTCCCAAATACCACTTTTTATGTTCCGATAAAGCATAATTTAATCGATTTGCATCTTCATCTTTATCAAATTTGATGATTGCCGCTTCGACCATTCCAGCAAAAAGAAGCCAATTGCTTTTATAAGGCTCAATTACCCTAGTTGATTTTAAAGCTTTGATTACATTTTCTTTGGTTGCAGCATCAAGCGGTTCCCAAAGCTGTTTTGGAGCACGAAGCAAAGCTTGAGCAAAAAATGCGGCATCAACCAAAGGCTGTTTGTCTTTCACAAAATTCATGAAATCGGCAGCATTTGGATCAGTTGCGTTGTGAATTGATTTCTGTGCCAAAGCAATATATTTTGCTCTAAGTTTTCCTTCGGGTGTATTATCCGGCCCCAATTCCAACCAAGGCGCCATACCTGAAAGTGTTCTGCCAAAAGCTTCTAAATAAGTTACATGTTTTCGGTCGTCCCAAGCGCCTGGCGATCTTTCAACTGGCATCAATACTTTTAGCTGATTATTGCTTAAAGCAGTTAGTACAGGATCTCCAATTTTGATCAAAGAATTCACAAAAAACTCACGCACTTTTTCTGGAGAATCTTTTTCTGGTTTCTTTGATTGCGCATTTACGTTTATCATTGTAAAACAAACAAGTACAGTAAAAACAGTATTCTTTAAACGATGATTCATATTTTTCTTTTATTTTTATTTTAACGCTATACTCTTTCTTCTTTCCTCTTTCTTCTTTCCTCTTTCCTCTTTCTTCTTTCTTCTTCAATTCTAAGTCGATTTCCAAAAACTCTCATTCAGAATGTATTTGTTATCCTTCACATTTTGATATTTCTTTTTAAACTCTGAAGGATTCAAATTATAAAATTGCTGAAAGTGTTTTCGGAAATATTTAATATCGCCAAAACCGGCAATCGAAGCGGCTTGGCTAATTTGCAAATCGGTAGTAATTAATAAAGTTGCTACTTTTCGCAAACGAACATTTCGCGTAAATTCTAAAACCGACTTTCCTGTAATTTTTTTGATTTTTTTATACACTAATGAATGACTCATTCCTAATTCACTTGCTAAATCTTTAATATTAAAGTCATCAACATCTAAATTAGAATCAATGATTTCGATGATTTTATCCAGAAGTTTTTTATCCTCGTCAGACAATTTTGGCCCAGCAACATTTTTTGTAACCGAATTAAGCAGATAATTCTGTTCACTGTCACGACGCGTCAGAATTCCGTTGATTCTCGCTAATAAATATTCGTTATCAAATGGTTTTGTAATGTAATCATCTGCACCAACTTCCGCACCTTTTAATTTTACATCTTCTGAAGTTCCTCCAGTCAGAAGAATTACAGGAATATGTTTTAAATCGGGATCAGATTTTATGTGTTTGCAAAATGCTACGCCATTCATTTCGCCCATTACAACATCAGAAATAATCAAATCTGGCTGTACATTTTTGACAATCTGCAATGCATTTTCAGCATTTTCAGCCGTTGTTATATGATATTTTGAGGCTAAAATTCGTTTTAAATAATTACGGATTTGGACATTGTCATCGACAACCAAAATACTTTTGGCATCCTTGATAACATCTTTAACATTTTCAGGCTCTTCTTCTATTTTCTGCAAAACATTCTCACGAATTGCAGTTTCTTCTAAAGCTTCATCTAGAAATAAAGTCCTGTCGCTTAAATCTTCGCGAATTTCAATATCGCCAAAATGTTCTTTCCCAAGAAGCAATCTTATTTCAAAAACAGAACCTCCATATTCATTGTTGCGACAGCTTACTTTTCCGTGATGTTGGGCTATAAATTGTTTCACCAAATACAATCCGATACCAAATCCTTTGCGGTTATTTTTGACATTTTTTCCTGATTGATAAAACAAATTAAAAATTTTGTCTTTGTCTGCATCGTCAACACCTTCACCGTTATCGGTAACATTTATGATGACTTCAGAATCTGTGCATCTTAAATTTACTGCAACCTTTCCGTTTTCTTTTTCAGTGAACTTTAAAGCATTGGAAATCAAATTAAACAAAGCCATTTCAATTTTTTCACGATCTACATAAACCAATTGTCTTTCTTCAGAAATACTAAAACTGTAATCAATCTTTTTCGATTTTGCGTGTTGCACAAAACAACTAAAGACCTCTTTGCACAATTCTACAATATCAATTTGCCCTACTTTAAGTTTTCCGGTTTCGGTTTCAGTTTTTCTAAAAAGCAGCAACTGGTCAACCAAACTCAACAATCTTCTGGAATTGCTGTAAACCATTTCAATTGCGGCGGGGTCAATTTGTTGTTCTGTGCCATAAATAATATCCTTCAGCGGATTGATAATCATCGTTAAAGGCGATCTGAATTCATGTGAAATATTGGTAAAAAAAGTTAGTTTTTTCTCGTTTAGTTCTTTTTCTTGTTTTGCTAAATCCTGAGAAAGTCTAACTTCGTATTTAAGTCTTGCCTGTTCACGTTGATAGTTATCTACCACAAAAACCACAAACCCAAATACGACAAAATAGAAAAAGTAAGCCCAATTACTTCTGTACCAAGGTGGCAAAATAGTTATTGGCAACGAAATTGATTTGCTGTTCCAAATTCCTTCAGCATTTGTCGATTTGATTTTCAGCACATAATCGCCTTCTGTAATTCTGGAATAATTGGCGCTTCGAATATTATCCACATAATGCCATTGCGAATCCCATCCTTCCAAAAAATAAGCGTATGAAATTTTTTCTGGCAAACTGTATTCTAAGGCAGCAAAATCAATGTTCAACATCGATTCATCATAAGGAAGTTTTAACTTTTCAACTCCAAAAGCGCCTAACCCATCTTGATCATAAATTTTATTATTTACTTTAATCGATGTGATAATTAATTTTGGAAAAGCGTGAACTTGACTGTTGACTTTCGTGTCGATGATATTGAAACCTTTAATTCCTCCAAATACAATCTCGCCCGCAGAAAGCCTCAGTGCTGCATTATAATTAAACTGATTGCTCTGAAGTCCGTCTGTATCGTGGTAACTTGTGATTTTTCCGGTTTCAACGTTATAAACAAATATTCCGTTATAGGTACTGCACCAATACGCGCCTTGTTTGTCTCGAACGATATTTAAAATCGAATTGTTTGGAAGTCCGTTTCGTTGGGTTAAAAATTTCTTCTCAAAAGTTTTTGGATTAAAAATCATCAAACCTCCCCCTTCTGTTCCCACCAACATTTTCGTATCCGAATGTGAAACGATAGAACGAACCGGGTATTTTACGTCGATTTCTTTTCGTTGCATTGTATTAGGATCGAAACGGTACATCTTTGAGAAATTTCCAATCCAAAGATGATTTTTATCCTGAGCGATTGAAATGATACCACGTATTTGCGCATCAACAAAATCGAAGTGATCTGATCTTTCATTGTATCGATACAGGCCTTCTTCATCAGGCGAAGCAGCCCACAAAATGTTCTTTTTACATTTGAACATTACCCAAATATTCTTTTGAATTGCTGCATTTTTTGGATTCAAAAGATTGTATTTCTTAAAATTATGCGTTTGGGAATTAAAGAGACACACACCGCCACCGTACGTACCAAACCAAGTTCCTTTATCGTCTTTGAGAATTACAGAAACGAAGTTGTTGCTGAGCGAATTTGGATTATTTGCGTTATACGAATAATTAGTGAACGTATTTGTTTTTCGGTTCCACAAACTTGCTCCTGCGCCATCTGTCCCAATCCAAAGATTTTCTGAATCTTGTTCGCATAACGAAAGAATAAAATCGCTTGGCAAAGTATTTTTTGTCAGCTCATTTTTAGAAATTGTCACAAAAGGACTTTTGGTCTCTTCAATAGTATTAACACCACCTCTAAGCGTTCCAATCCAAACTCTGTTTTCATTATCTAAGTATAGGGATGAGACAGCATTACTGTTGAGTTTTTCTCCATCAAGAGAAGCACTTAATAGCGTAAAAGAATCTTTGTTGTAGTTGTATTTTACGATTCCATTTCCATTGGTGGCAATCCAAAGTTCATTGGAGAAACCTTTAAACATTAAATCTGAAATGGGATATTGAATTTCCTGATTGGTATAAAGATGATGCGTTTTATTTTTTGTATTGTATTTCAAAAGTCCTTCTTCTGTAGCCATCCAAATATTTGAATATTTGTCGAATAAAATACAGCCACTTCCAACAGAACTCTCAAAAACAGCAGAAAGTCTATTAGTCCCAGACTCCATCGCTACTAAACCCACACCCGCAACTGAGCACCACAATTTGCCCGAAGCATCAAAATCTAATTCTTGTACGTGAAAATCCCATTTTAATTTTCCTTTTACCAAAAGCGGAATCTGAACAATATTTTCATTTTCTCCTGCGGCATAGAGCAATCCTTTTCCCGCAGTTGCGATGTACATTTTTGATTTATAATCCCGAATTTGATTGACAACAAAATCTATCTTTTCACTTTTAGATGTTTTTTCATTGATATAATTCTTTGTACTAAATTGATTGCTCAAATAATTATAAACAGAAATTCCTCCTTTTGTTCCAATCCAAATTTCATTCTGCGTACCACAAATACTTACAATTCTGTTATTTGCCAAAGAATTAGAATCATTTGGTTCGTTTCTAAAACTTAAAAAATTATAACCATCATATCTGCTTACGCCATCATATGTTCCAAACCACATCAAACCTCTTTTGTCTTTGTATACCGAGGTTACTGCGTTATTGGCAAGACCATTTTTGATGCCGATATAACCAATATCATATTTTTTCTGTCCAAATTTAGGAATAGAAGTTCCCTCTGTCTGTGATTTAGCAGCAAAATGGACTAATAGTGCGAAAAATAATAGAATTTTGGTTTTCAAAATTTCGGATTTTAGATTAAGTATATTTTAAAATCTAATATTTATTTTCTTAAAAAAATCAAGATGATAAATTATTCGTGTGAAAAATACAATTATTAAATTAATCTTAAAAAAAACCTATGAAAATAAATCATAGGTTTTCGTGCAAAAAAAAAAATACACATAAAATTCTTATCAATTGACTAATGAAATTATGTAAGAATATATATATTTTTTATCAGTTAAACGATATTGATCGTGTGGCAAACGTCCCCAGCTGTCATCTCCACCTACACCTCTTTGTTTATAATCTAAATGAAGATAAACGGCTTCTTTAGAATCTAAATCCAAATCAGACGGATGACGTTGTGCTTTTGTTTTGCCTGGATCTAAAGCCTCTGTTGAGATGTTCAAGGCACTAAAACCTAATGCCTGTAATCCCTCAAACTTTACGCCTTGACCTTTGCTATTTTTCAAAGTCAACCAGCGAACATCAGTTTTATAACCGCCTTCTTGCGGACGAATATAACTTTTTGTGTATTGATTAATTACCTTATCTGAATATTCTCCAACTAACGCTGCCGAATTTCTGTCTGAATAATTTTCCCATGGCCCTCTACCATAATAACTTAAATTATCAAATGATCCATTTAGTTTCGCACGCATTCCAAAACGAGGCATTTCTGGCAATTCTTTTCCTTCTAAATTAATTGCTGCCGTAACTTTTATTGCACCATTATTTTGAATCAAATAATCAACAGTGTAAGGAACATTAACTCCAGCTAATTTATAAGTAGTTTTTATCACTAAACCTTCAGGCGATTTTTTATCCAAAACCACACTTGCAATTGATGCATTTTGCGAAGCTTCTTTCCAGATTACTAATTTGTTTTCCATATTGCTTCCAAAATCATTATCAGTTGGAGCACGCCAGAAATAAGGTGTTGGGAAATTGTTGAAAATTACATTTACATCATTTTTAAAATTGTATTTTAAAATTTCTCCTTTTTTAATGTCAAATTCACCTGAAACGTTTTCAGCTTCAAAAGAAAGGATATCACCCTTCACTGTGTATTTCAATTTTGAAGCACTTTTTTCAGTTATATTTTTGAAATAGGAACCTTTTCCAATTGCAAACTGCTCTCTTGCAAATTCATGTCCTTTTGCAACTAAAGGCGCATCTGCTTTTGAATACGCAAAAACATTTACAAAATATTCAGAATTTCCATCGATGGAGCCTAAATCTAAAGCTACTTTCTTGCTTTCTGTTGGAGCTGCATCTATATTAAATTCTCCTGATTTTATTTTTGCACCGTTTTTTATCAATTCCCATTTGAAATTAAAATCTGAAAGATTCGTAAAATTGTAAAGGTTTGTTATTACTAAATCAGATTCCTTAAGCTGAAAATGAATATTTTGATATACTTTTTTGATTTCGCTTAAGGCTGGTTTTGGTGTTCTGTTTGAAAAGATAACACCATCAGCACAACCATTCTCATCATTTTGCAGTTTTGAAGCACCTAAATCGCCTCCATAAGCCCAAAATGTTTTTCCGTTTGCATCTTTGGTTTTGATTCCTTGATCAACCCAATCCCAGATAAATCCGCCTTGCATGTGTTTACTGCTGTTGATGATGTCCCAATATTCTTGGAAATTTCCACCGCTATTTCCCATAGCATGTGCATATTCACACATAATATACGGGCGGTTTTTATCTGCCGCTGCATACGATTTCATGCTTTTGATTCCTGGATACATCGGACAAACAATATCTGTATTTCTATTTTCTCCAGCTTGTTCAAATTGCACTGGACGAGTTGAATCGACTTTTTTCAACCAATCATAAGCATCATAAAAAACGGGCCCGTTTCCGCACTCATTTCCTAATGACCAAATAATAATTGATGGATGATTTTTATCAAAAGCAAACATTCTTTTAATACGATCTAAATGCGCTGGCGCCCACTCTGGCAAATACGCAGGATGCTTTTTCTGGTCAAACCAATTTTGCCATTCTGCGCCCATTGCATGCGACTCGATATTCGCCTCATCTACAACATAAAAACCATATTCATCACATAAATCGTAAAGTTTAGTATCGTGCGGGTAATGGCTCATACGAATGGCATTGATATTGAATTCCTTCATCAACTGAAGATCTTTCAGCATTAACTCATCATTTGGAACATGTCCATTTACATCATCATGTTCGTGAATATTGACACCTTTTACCATTACTGCTTTTCCATTAACCAAAAGCTGTGCATTTTTGATTTCAACTTTTCTGAAACCTGTTTTTTTAGAAACCGCTTCCAGAATATTTCCTTTGCTGTCAAATAACGTAATCGTGTATTTATACAAATTTGGCGTTTCCGCATTCCATTGTTTTACGTTTTCAATAGTTTTTGAAAAGTTTACATTTGATTCTTTTGCATTTACTTTTTTGCTTTCAGAGTAAACCATTTTTCCTTCTTTATCAAACAGTTCCACCTTTACAGATGGATTTTTGATCTTGTTGTTTTCGAAGTATTTTAAAGTAACATCAATATTGAAAAGTCCATTTTTATATTGACTGTCTAAATCACTTTTTACAAAATAATCCCAAACGGTCGTTTTTGGCATTGCTTGCAAATAAACGTCGCGTTCAATTCCGCTTAATCTCCAAAAATCCTGATCTTCAAGATAACTTCCGTCATGCCATCTAAATACTTGAACAGCAATTAAATTTTCTCCTTTCTTTAAAAATGACGTAATATTGAATTCAGCCGGTGTTTTTGAAGCTTTTGTCATTCCTACTTCTTTTCCGTTCAAAAACACTCTTGCATAACCTGAAATAGAACCAAAATGAAGAATAATTTCTTTATCATTCCAAGAATCTGAAATCGTAAAATTGCGTCTGTAACTCGCAACCGGATTATAATCTCCCGCTATAAAAGGAGGATTTTTAGGAAACGGATAAACAATATTAGTATAAATCGGAATATCATATCCTTGCAATTCCCAGTTTGAAGGAACCTTAATTTCCGACCATTTGCTAACATCGAGATTCGGTTCGAAAAAATTTGTTGGTCGTTGTGCAGGAGTTTTAACAATATCAAATTTCCAAAGTCCGTTCAAACTTTGATACAATGCCGACTTTTTAGGATTATTTTCCTTTAATTCGTCTGCATTACTATATAAAAGAAACGAACTTCTCCCCGATTCTTTTCCTCGGTCTACTACTTGCGGGTTTTCCCATTCATTAGTTTGTGCAAAATTTATTTGTGCACATAAAAACAGCGACGCTGCTAAAAAAATTTTCTTCATCTAACTATTTTTGATTGTATAAGGTTTGTTTTTAAAGAAAAATGTCATTCCAAATTGATTTAAAGCACTTCTTTATAAAAAACTTATAAAAAAAGGAACGGCCCTAACACTAACCAAATCTTAAAAACGTACGCTTTAAATCAATTTGGAATGACAAATTCTTGAATCACAAATTTAGATATTCACTTAAAAGACATGAGGGGCAATCCGATATAGTAAAAGGGGTAATTTAGTATTCATACGCGTTCTGTACAATTTTACCCCTTCTTTTAATGCGTTTTTAGCATCACATGATAAAAAAATAGCATTTTATATCATTATTCTTGATTTTATCTTTGACAAAAAATAAAATAGTTTTATTCAATAATAATCTAATTTGATCTGTTGAAATCTGTGTAAATCTGCGTGAAAAAATCGATGCACAAAAGTATTGTACGCAGATTTACACAGACTAAAGCAGATTTACACAGATTTGAATTTAAACTGGCGATTAAAATTGAAAAAATAAATAATATCACCCAACCGGTTAAAATAGTTTTTAATGAATTATAGCTACACAATTAAAGCATTTGGAGAATTTACCAATTTGGAACTTTATGAAATGCTGCGTTTAAGAAGTGAAGTTTTTGTGGTAGAACAAAATTGCGTCTATCAGGATTTGGATAATAAAGACCCAAAAAGTTTTCATCTTTTATATTATGCCAATGATGAATTGGCTGGATGCACTCGATTGCTTCCAACGGGTTTATCGTATGATGATATTTCCATTGGAAGAGTGGTAATTGCACCAACGTTCCGCGGATTGGGTTTAGGGAAAAAAATTATGGAAGCTTCGATTGCAGGTTGTCAGGAAAAATTTGGCAAAAGCCCGATTCGAATTAGTGCACAATATCATTTATCCAATTTTTATCAATCACTTGGATTTATGGAACAAGGCGAACCGTATGACGAAGACGGAATTCCGCATATCGAAATGCTTAGAAATTAAGAATTACGGGATAATCAATTTTAAAACATTGGCCAATACCGGATTATGATCTTCTGTTCGCCAATTAATAAATAAATCCGTTTCAAGTGGCATTTTTATAAATCGGATTCCGGGAATTTCATGAAAAAGATAAGAATCTGGCAAAATTGCGATTCCCATTCCTTTTCGAACCAAAGCAATAATGGCAGATCCGAATTCAGAATGAAGATATACCTCGGGAGCATTTTCTAAAGAATTGAATAATCGCTGAATCAAATCGCTGTAACTGCTTCCTTCGTCATTTGTTGGAAGGATGAATTTTTGAGACGCGAGTGTTTCTTTTGTCAAATCTTCGGGTGTTTTGTACGGATGATTTTCGGGAACAACGATGGCTAAATTATCCGTATAAAATTTTTCCGAAGCAATATCTTTGGCATTATTGATATCGCGGGTAATCGCCAAATCGATTTTATAATTTCGAAGAAAATCTTGCTGATCCTCGTACAGAACCTGAACCAATTTTATTTTGAGTTTTGGATAAGCCGCTGAAATTCGGGACAAAATATCCGGCATGATGGAGGCAGAAATTGAATCAGGATGCGCAATAGTAATGGTGCCGCTTTCGCCCAATTGAATCTGGCGGGCTGACTGGTGAATGAATTCAAGTTTATTGAGCTCGACTTCCCATTTTTCGTTTAGAAATTGGCCGGCAGCAGTAAGTTTGACATTACGTTTGTTTCGCTCAAAAAGCTGAACACCCAACTGATTTTCCAGCGACTGAATTTGTCTGCTCAATGCCGATTGTGTAATATTCATTTTTCCGGCAGTGTTCCAGAAATGAAGTTCTTTGGCAAGAGCCAAAAAATATTTGATTTGCTGTAAGTCCATTGATGCAATTTACGCATTTATTGAGAATAAAAAACAGCTTTTAATGCATTAAAAAGAAATAAAAATGAATACGCTAAAAATTACAAAAGCCACGCTTAACGATATTGAAAAGCTTCAGAATATTGGAAGACAAACTTTTTACGAAACTTTTGCAGAAGTAAATTTAGAAGAAAATATGGCAAAATATCTCGAAAAAAGTTTTGCTACTGAAAAATTGGCTTCAGAACTTAAAAATGAATCTTCGTATTTCTATTTGGCAGAAATCGATGAAAAAGTAATCGGTTATCTAAAATTAAATACCGGGAATGCTCAAACTGAAAACCAAGATAAAAACGCTCTCGAGATTGAACGTATTTATGTTGCAAAAGAATTTCATGGCAAAAATGTTGGGCAAGAATTGTATGTGCAAGCTTTAAAAATGGCAAAAGAATTAAACGTTTCCTATATGTGGCTTGGCGTTTGGGAAAAGAATTTTAGAGCGGTTAGTTTTTATACCAAAAATGGTTTTACGCAATTTGACACACATATTTTCAAATTAGGCGATGACGAACAAACGGATTTGATGATGAAAAAAGTCTTAGCCTAAAACCTAAAGATCAAAATGGAAAAGAAACGACTTTTATTGATTTTGCTAATTATAGGAACAGCTTTCTGGGGAATTTCCTATTCGATTACAAAAATGGCAATTGGGGATTATTCTCCTGCAATCTTTTTATTTTACAGGTTTTTATTGGCAGTTATAGTCTTGACTATTATTTTTTGGAAATATGTGAGAGAAACCAATCTTGAGGCCATTAAAACTGGCGTCATTCTGGCAATTCCGATGTTTTTGGGAATTCATTTACAGACTATCGGACTCAAACATACCAATGCTTCACAATGTTCTTTCATCGCCGGATTAACCGTAATTATTATTCCGTTATTAAAATTAGCGATTTATAAAACCAATACTTCATTAAAAATTTGGGTGGCGGCGTTGACTGCTTTAACCGGATTGTTTATTATTGCGATCAAAGAAAAATTCGAAATAAACATTGGCGATTTGTACACGATTGCAGGCGCTTTTGCTTTTGCAGTTTATTTGATTACGGTTGAAAAACATTCTGCTTTAAAAAACCTTTTGTATTCAATTGTACCGATGTTTGCTTTTTGCGCGCTTTTCACTTTTTGCATTGCGCTAACTGAAAATCATTCTGATTGGTTCCCTAAAAATGACACCTTTTGGCTTGGCGTAATTTACTGCGCTTTGTTTTCAACCGCTTATATGTATACCGTTTCTAATATTTCGCAACGTTATTTATCTGCCGAAAGAGTGGCCGTAATTTATTTGTTTGAGCCTGTTTTTGGCGCTATTGGAGCATTTTTTATTTTGGGCGAAAATCTTGGTTGGCGTCTTCTTTTAGGCGGAACCCTTATTTTTTCTGCGACTATTATTTCTGAAGTGAATTTTAAAAAAGATAAACTTTTGATCAAAAAAATCTGAAATTAAATTTATTATAAAACAAAACCGCAAATTCGAATTTCAACATTCAAACTTGCGGTTTTTTTATTTTGTATTTTTAATTATTGAAAATCTGAAGACTTATAATAATTCTGAAGATTTACGATAAATAGTCCTCCAGCAAAAAACTCCTTATTGATTCTGGACATCACAGGACTAATTCCGACGCTCACATTATTTATCATTTTTGGGTACGTCATATTAGAGTCATGATTAAAACCAATGCAATGCCCAATTTCATGCGCCGTAATATCGCCCGCATCTTTGCTTATATAATCATGCAAAATATGTTCTGCATAGCCCAAAGTTGCGCCACCGCCTAAGCCCGAAACTTTATCGACTTTGCCACAATTAAAACGGGCATGGTTCAAAATATTGTTATAAGCTTTCTCTTTTTCAGCCAATGTTAAAACGGTTGTGCCATCATTACCTATAATTTGTTCATTCAAAAATGCTTGTTTGAAATTATCCGAAACAAAAACGATTCCCATGTTCAACATTAAACCCGAAAATCGACGAATATCTTTGGCAGTTGTGGGCATCCAATTATTGTTTGGATCATTATTTGGGTCGTAATTATGATATTTTATAGTCCATTTTAATGCTTTTAATTTTTTTAGTTTTAAGATGGTTTCATTTTCTCCCGTAAAATCAAAAGAAATTTTGGTTGTTGCAACTCCGGTGGTTTTGTATTGAGAAAGATCTACTTTTTTATTTTCAACATCTAAAAAAACTGAAGTTCCTTCGACAAAAGGATATTTCATCGTCTGCGTGGCATGCGCTCTTATTTTTTTTATTTTGAAAAGCTGTACTTGCGCATTGCCTTCAATCGTGGCTAAAATTGTAGCATCTTCAATATCGAATGGCGCGAAATTAGAAACTTCGATTGTTTTCTCATCAATCGGTTTTACTCTTATAACTTGCGAAATACTGTAAATTCTAGCTTCTGAAGTCATTACATCCAATGCTTCATCATCTTGAAACATTAAAGTTGAATTTTGGTTTGTGTCAAATGAGACTTCTTTTGGAGCGATTTTTTCTTCTACTTTATCGTCATCATCAGATTTACTACAGGCAATAAATAATCCTAAAATAATGACTGCGCTAAAAATTCTTTTAATCATAAGAATAACAAGGTTTAAGGTTGATAGCAGATTTGAGTGCGATGTTAAATTACTATTTTTTCTAGCTTTAATCTACTTTAAGTAAGATTATTTTTAAAGAAAAAATGTTCTCTGCTCTATATTCTCTCCTTTTCAGCTTGCATTTCGCCATAGATTATACAAAACTAGATCATCATCTAATTTGACTTATAATTTCTTCTATATGTTCTTCGTCAGTGCCACAACAGCCTCCAAATACATTTACGTGCGCAAACGAATCTTTTAACTCTTTATATGCTGCACCTAATTGTTTTGGAATTCCTCTGTCTAATTCAGTTGCTTCGTCTAATTCAGCGTGGCTTTTGCAGGATGCATTTGCTCTAAAACCTTTTATGCGTTTTGTCCAATTTTCATTTTTTCCAGCATTCAGTTCAGCTAAAAAATGTGTTGGATGCGCACAATTTATCATATAATATAAAGGCGGAATAGTGGTATTTTCGTCGATTTTTTTGATGGCTTCTTTCAAGCTCATTCCTGTCGGCAATTTGCCGTCTGTTTCTACAGTAAAGGAAATTACTGCTGGCAAACCAAAAACTGTGGCCGCACGAACAATGCCTATAACCTCGTCAACGTAATTCATTGTTAGAGCCGAAACAAAATCAACAGGGGTTTCACTCAAAACTTTTATTTGTGCCGAATGATACAACTCAGATTCTTCAGGCGTCATGCAATTCTCAAGAACATAACCATCACCACGCGGACCAATACAACCACTGATAAGTACAGAATTAAAATCATTTGAAAATAAAGATTTTAAATCGGTCATTAAGGCAACAGCATCTTCGTTTATTGTTGCTAGAGCATTTTTTGGGTAACCAATTTTTTCAATCCAATCAGGATTTGCGCGCCATGTTGGAGTTTCTAGAATGAAATTGGTCTTATACTTTTTTGCTAAATTCAAATATCGCAAATAATAATTTTTGACAGCCTCATACCCTTCTTGGCTCTTCAATAAATCAAACGCGGCGAAATACGGAAGATCAAATCCTTCTAAAAAGACTAAAGTTGTTTCAAGTCCACCATCGGTTAAAAACATTTCTTCAGAGGCTGTCGGCAAAGTATTTCCACTAGTTCTCATTTGTTTAAATAAATATAAATTATTAAAAATCAGTACAATAACTAAACAAATATACAAAATTTTGAGATTGAATTATTTTAGAACATCTTTAGAACATCAAGCCATAATTTGAACCTTTGAAAACAAAATTCAGTTAGGAAGACTTTTTCTTTTTGGTTTCCAAACTTGCTTTCAGCATAGTCATTAAATCATCGTTTTGCTTGTGTACGACTTTTAATTTTGGTGCTGTTTTTTGAACTTTCCCTTTGGCTTTCTTTTTAATAATATCCAAAAGTTTTGCCGTGTATTCATCCTTAAAACCTGTAATATCAAACTTTTCAGTAAGCTGATCAATCAGCTTTTCGGCCATATCCATTTCTTTTGTCGATTTTTTAGACATTGGTGGCAACTTTAATTCATCTGTATTTCTAATTTCCTGCTCAAATCGAATTCGGTTTAAAACGATGACATTTTTATACGGTTTAAGGATAGCGAGACTTTCTTTATTTCGCAAAACAAATCGTGTTACACCAACTTTACCCGATGCTTGCAACGCATCACGAAGCAAACCATATGCATTCATTGCACCTTTATCTGGCTCTAAATAATACGGCTGTTCATAATAAATGCTTTGAATTTCTTTTTCAAAAGCAAAACTTTCAATGTCGATTGTTTTAGTTTTAGTGGCATCTGCTGCCTCAAAATCCGAATCTTCGAGAATTACATATTTATCTTCTAATTTATAACCTTTTACAATATTCGCAAAATCCACCTCTTTGCCTGTATTTTCATTTACACGCTTAAATTTAATGTTTGCATGATCTTTTTTATCCAGCATATCCATGTCTAGAGTACTTTCTTGAACTGCCGAAAACATTTTTATGGGAATATTAATTAAGCCAAAACTCACTGAACCTGTCCATATTGATCTCATGATAATTCCTTTTAAAGTTGATATTCTAAATTAAATGAAATGGGGAAATTTTGTCTTATAAAATCTAATCTGGGTTTTATAAAATAAAGATTTCAAAAAACACTTTCAAATAATTAATTTCAAATCAATTATGTCTTTTTGACCGTTGTAATTTCTCGTTAAAAATAATATCTTTACTCTACTATTATTGTTTGCATATTGCCTTATATCATTTTAAAAGAAATTTAATTTTAAACTAATTTCTATCGCAATTTCTATGAAAAACAATTTTATCGGGATTCTTATTTTATTGCTTCCCGTAGCGATATTTGGGCAAGCTCAGGAAAAAGAAATCAATCAACAACTTCAAACCTGGGTTTCTATCAATACCGTTACTAAATTTTCAGATCATTGGGCTGTTATTGGCGATTTTCATATTAGAAGAAATGACTTCTTGCAGGATCCTAGTTTTTATTTTATAAGAGGTGGTTTCAGTTATATTCCAAATTCAAATGTTTCGCTAACTGCAGGTTATGCGCATATGTGGCTGGCGCCTTCAAATCCAGATTGGAGCACTTTTGCAGATGAAAATAGAATTTATCAGCAAGCACAATTAAATGCCAAAGTTGCCAATGTGAGTATCTTGCAACGTTTAAGAAATGAGCAACGATGGCAAGAAAAAATAGTTGCTGACAAACCCAGTGGCGATTGGCGTTTTACCAATAGAATTCGTTATTTGATGAGTTTTACTTTCCGAATTTCTGATAATGAATCTTGGCCGTCAATGGTGCTTTCAGATGAAATCTTGCTACAATTTGGAGAAGAAGCTGTTTACAATACGTTTGATCAGAATCGTTTTTTCATTGGAATCAAAAAAACAATCAACCCAAAATGGAGTTACGATTTCGGGTATATGAACCTTTATCAGCAAAAGTATTCGGGTTACCAATATGATATGAATCATACCATTAGATTGTTTTTTTACCTGAATACCAGCATCCGAAAAAAGGCGCCTTCAACAATTGAAAATTCAGGCGACGAGTAAACTAATCTCTTTAAAAAAATCAATTTTCTTAAAATAAAAACGCTGTTGGAAAATTTTTCAACAGCGTTTTTATCTTTTTATTTTTTATCAATTTTATACAGTCGACCTTGATCTGTAACGGCATAAAGCGCGCCGTCACTGCCTTGCGTAATATCTCTGAATCGCTGATTTTCGGAAGCCAAAAGTCGTTCTTCACCAACAACTTTATTGTTCTCAATTGCCAACCTTACAATATGCATACCGCTTAAAGCACCAATAAACAAATTGTTTTCCCATTCCGGAACTCTTGTGCCGGTATAAAAAGTCATACCACTTGGCGAAACAACAGGATCCCAATAATAAACAGGCTGTTCCATACCGCTTTGTTGCTGAATCCCTGCTCCTACTTTTTCACCGCTATATTCAATTCCGTACGTAATAGTTGGCCAGCCAAAATTTGCTCCTGCTTTTAATCTATTGATTTCATCACCACCACGCGGACCGTGTTCGCTTTCCCAAATTTCTCCCGTAACAGGATGAATGGCTAATCCTTGCGGATTCCTATGTCCTATACTATATAATTCTGGCAATGCTCCAGTTCCTGTAAAAACAGGATTTCCAGACGCTGGTTGTCCTTCTTTTGTTAATCGTATTATTTTTCCAAGGCCAGATGCAACAGATTGTGCTAATGGTCTAGTTTCTAAGACAGAACGTTCACCGGTACTTACAACAAGATTACCTGTCTTGTCAAAAAGGATTCTTCCACCGTAATGCAGATTGCTTGGATTAGCGGGTTTTGCTCGATAAATTACCGTTGCACCTTCAATTGTTTTTTCATCAGCCGAAAGTTTTCCTTTGGCTACTGCTGTGTTATTTCCACCTGTTGTAGATTCAGAAAAAACCCAATAAATCATTTTATTTGACGCAAAATCTGGATCAAGGCACAAACCTAGCAAGCCACCCTGACCAGAAGCATTCACTGCTGGAAGTCCTGTAATTGGATTACTGACTACTCCTTCGGTTGTCACAATACGCATTTGTCCGGCTTTCTCAGTAATTAAAAGTCGGCCATCTGGAAGCATTTTTACGCCCCACGGATTAGCTAATGCACTAGTTATCACAACTCCCTGAAAACTTGTATTGGTTTTAACGCCACTAATTCTAGTTTGTCCGGCAAATGCAGGCGTGTAAGAACTATTCGGATCGTTTGTTTCAACCGGATCAGTAACTGTTCCTGGATCTGCCGGATTATCTTTGTCATTTGAACAGCTGGAACAACTTAAAGAAATTGAGAATATCGTAAGAAGCGCTAACGAGCAGGTTATCTTTTTCATCTTATTTGATTATTTAAAATTAAAAAAACAGTTTTGGGTAATGTCATTCAAATTTCTTAAATAAAAATGAGAATAATTTTACACAATTCTCAAAAGAGTTTACAGAATTATAGCTTATAACGCTAAAAACCAACAAAGTATTTCATTTAAAATCAATTTAAAAGTAATCATTTTATTTCCTAAATTAGTTTTAAAATTAAAAGCTATGGACAAAATAACC
Organism: Flavobacterium denitrificans DSM 15936; assembly: GCF_000425445.1. GTDB lineage: Bacteria > Bacteroidota > Bacteroidia > Flavobacteriales > Flavobacteriaceae > Flavobacterium > Flavobacterium denitrificans. Next base: position 39,589 of record NZ_KE384378.1, read on the forward strand.
AAGGAAGACATAAGTCAGGAAGTGTTTGATTTATATGATGACTATGCGCACAACAAAATTGACCGTCGTATATTTATTGAAAAACTATCCATTTTTGCGGTTGGAACACTTACTCTTCCATCGCTTTTAAGCTTTATGACACCAAATTATGTCGACAGCATTTTAATTCAACCCACAGATCCAAGATTAAAAACAGGCTATATTAATTATGATTCTCCAAAAGGTGGAGGAAGCATCAAAGGCCTTTTGTCACAACCAGCAGAGACTAAAAAGAAACTTCCGGGAATAATCGTTGTTCACGAAAATCGAGGACTTAATCCTTATATCGAAGATGTGGGAAGAAGAGCCGCAATTGAAGGTTTCATTACACTGGCGCCAGATGCATTATCTCCATTAGGAGGTTATCCCGGCAATGACGATGCGGGAAGAGAATTACAAAAGAAGCGCACACGCGAGGAAATGCTTGAAGATTTTATCGCCGCATTTGAATATCTAAAATCCCATAAGGACTGCAATGGTTATGTGGGCGTTGTTGGTTTTTGCTTTGGCGGATGGATTTCAAATATGATGGCGGTTAAACTACCAGATCTAAAAGCTGCGGTTCCTTATTATGGCGGACAACCAACCGCCGAAGAAGCAGACAAAGTTAAAACGCCTTTAATGTTGCACTACGCAGGTCTAGATACACGTGTAAATGACGGCTGGCCAGCTTTTGAAGCAATCCTCAACAAAAACAAAGTAGAACATACTGCCTACTTTTATCCTAATGTAAATCATGGCTTTCATAATAATACAACACCAAGATATGATGAACCTGCCGCGACTTTATCATGGACTAGAACGATTGATTTTTTTAAACTGAAATTGAAAAAGAAATAAAACATAGGTATCTAAAAATCAATTTTATCTATAAAGTTTGGTGTGAAACTCTGCTGAATTAAGCTTAATTTTGCACCAAATTATATTAAGATGAATCTGTACGAGCTTACCGTAAACGATACCGAAAAAATTGCCATTCAAGATCTATTTTTTAGCGCAGAAAACAAGGCTATTTTAGAACAAACAATAAAAGAGCACCGCTATATTGACGATCTAAAAAAATACAATCTTCATGTTGACAATAAAATACTGCTTTACGGGCAATCTGGCTGTGGGAAAACGACAACCGCAAAAGCTATTGCCACGGCATTGAACAAAGAAATTATCATTGTGAATTTGAGCACGATTATCAATGCGAAAATCGGCGAAACTTCAAAAAATGTCAAAGCGCTGTTTGATAAAGCGGCTCGCGAAAATGCAGTTTTGTTTTTGGATGAATTTGACCAAATTGCCAAAAGCCGTGAAAACGATGACAAGGATGTTGCTGAAATGAAACGTTTGGTCAATACAATCATTCAGTTAATTGATTATTTTCCTACAAATTCACTACTTATTGCTGCCACAAATTTTTATAACAGCATCGATACTGCCTTGTTAAGAAGGTTTCAAATCAAGCTAAATTTTGAAATGCCAAATGAAAGGCAATTAGATCTTTACTATGACAAGATTCTTAACGCATTTCCTATTCATCTGCAGGATATTCCCCGCAAATATTGTATTTCATATGCCGAGGTTAAAGATTATGTAAACACCACTATGAAAGGTTTAATTATTGCCGAATTGGAAGTTTTGCAAAAACAATTCTAAATCTCTGGCAGATAATTATATCACAATTTACCCCAAAAAGTTGAATTAAAATCAATCCTTTTTAATCCATTTGTAGTACTTTTAAGCGCAAATTAAAATTCATAATTTATTATAAAACCCAAATTTACAAGACTTTAACAAAGCTCTTGCTATTTAGAGTGCAGATTAAAATTATGGTGGCTTATTTCAAAAGACTTCATTTCTGGATGTTCTTGTTCTTTTCTTTTTCGGCTCTGGCGCAGCTGGAAAACGGAAAGAAAACACTTGTGCATAAAAATACAATTCTAAGTCCTGAAGAAAAAAACATAAAGGAACTCTACGCCTTATACAATAAAGGCGCTGAAAAAAAGGCGTACAGCAAAGCACATTCGATGTTAAAATCATCTATCAGCAATCGATCTACGGCTTCTGCTGACTTGCTTTTGGCTTATTATTTTAACAAAAGAGCTCTTGTCGATTCTTCTCTTTACTATACCAGACAAGCTTTAAAATTTAATACAACTCCAAATGATTCGCTCAAAAACCGACTTTTTAGTTTGGGTTATAATTTGATGGCACTCAATTACAAAAAACGCGGTTTGCTTGAAGAGAGCAAAAAATGGCATATTAAAGGAATTGAAGTTTCTCAAAAATACAACGAGAAAAATCTCTATTACACACACACGCACGGTTTGGCGAAAACATACAGCGATTTGGGCAATTATAAAAAAGCTTTAGAACTTTTTAAAAAATGCCTCGAATACAAAGAAGATGACGAAATTGTTCTAGGAAGCTGCATCAATATTGGTGATATTTATTCGGAATTGAAGGAATATGAAAATGCCAACTTTTATTATAAAAAGGGAAAAACACTTTGCGAAAAAACGAATAACAATCAAGGTAGAGCCGTTATTTTGCTTGGGCTTGGAACAAATTATCAACTACAGCACAAACTTGATGAAGCTTTAAAAATGTATCAGGAAGCGGTTGTGATAGCCGACAAAAGTGAACTGAACCAAATTGCAGTAATCGCCCGCGGAAATGTTGCCGATGTTTATATTGATCAAAAAAAATACAGCGAAGCAAAACTCATTTTTTCTGAAGGAATTCAGAAGGCAGTTCAATTTGGTTTTCTTCAGGATCAAATTCATTTTTATGATGAACTTCGAAAGATTGCTGTTGCACAGGACGACTATAAAAATGCTTACAATTATTTAGGAAAATCAAATCAGATTAAGGATTCTATTAATAATCTTCAGAAAAGGAAAGAGATAAGTGAGCTCGAAATCAAATACAATACTTCTGAAAAAGAAAAAGCAATAAAACAGCTTGAATTTGAAAACGAAACTAAAAAACTGACTGTTGCGAATCAAGCTGAAGCTTTAAAAAATATGGAGCTTCGGGAAGAAATCACAAAGAAAATAAATGAAAACACCATATTGTTTTTACAAAATTCTGGCGACAAAAAACGACATGAAATTTCGCTTCTAAAAAAAGATCAGCAATTAAAAACACTTGAAATTTCGCAACAAAAGAAAAACAGATCTTTTACGATTTTAGCCTTCCTTATTATCTTAATTCCAATTGCCGGAGTTTCATTTCAATACCGAAATCGCTTGAAAAACCAGCGTTTGCTAAATGCAAAACAAATTGAAATCAGTACACAAAGAATCGATGGAATTTTAAAAGACCAGGAACTAAAATTAATAAAAGCTTCAATTAGCAGTCAAGACAAAGAACGTGAACGCATCTCGCAGGAACTACATGACAGCATTGGCGGTAATTTGGCAGCAATAAAACTGCAGTTAAACAATTTAAGCAAATCGAATTTGTCAAATGTAGAAAACCTCAGCACGCAACTTGATGAAACCTATCAGCAGGTTAGGAATTTAGCACATAATTTGATTCCGAAGAAATTCAGCAATCATAAATTTTGCGAAGTTTTAGAGTCCTATTTGAATAACATCAGCGAAGCCAGCAAAATTAAAATTTCATTTACGACATATCCTAAAACAGCAATAAATGCAATGGATGAAACCATTCAAATTGAAAGCTTTAAAATTGTTCAGGAACTTTTGACGAATACTATAAAGCATGCAAAGGCGTCCAATATAGAGTTGCAATTTAACCTCATCGATAATTCTTTGAATATTTTATTTGAAGATAACGGTATTGGTTTTAATACCGAAAATTACTCTCGAGGCATCGGTTTTATTAACTTAGAAGCGAGAATTGCGAAGCTGGACGGAACTTTTGCCTTGGATTCAAAACTAAAAAGAGGAACAATTGCTAACATTGAAATTCCGATTTTGGAACATTCTACTGTCAAGAAAAATCCAGTTCAGGGAATTCAGATAAAAAATAAGCTTATTAATTAATAATCCGATTTTAACCCAAACACTATTGAAAATGAAAAAAATCAACCTGCTTATTGCCGATGACCATACCATGTTTTTACAAGGAATTGTTTCGCTATTGGAACAAGAATCGGAAATAAACATTGTTGGAAAGGCTGTAAACGGAATTGAAGCTTTAGAAATCATTAAAACCAAAAAACCAGATTTGGTTATTCTCGATATCAGTATGCCTGAAATGGACGGAATTGAATTGAGCAAAATATTGAAGAAAGATTTTCCTGAAGTAAAAATTTTAGTGGTAAGCACGCACAGCAATGTCAAGATTATTTCGAGATTAATCCGAATTGGCGTGAATGGTTATTTGCTGAAAAATGCTGAAAAATCAGAATTGTTAACAGCAATACGCACTATTGCTTCGGGTGAAAATTATTATTCGGAAGAAACAGAAGAAAAATATTTAGCGAATCATTTAAAAATTGAAAAACAAGTTTCTGTTTTAACCGAATTGAGTTCGCGCGAAAAAGAAATTTTGGTTTTGATTGCTCACGAATACAATACTGCCGAAATTGCTGAGAAAACTTTTATCAGCCTCAATACTGTAAATACACACCGCCGAAACTTACTCTCAAAACTAAATGCAAAAAATACGGCAGGTCTTGTAAAATACGCTGTCGAAAATGGCTTGGTAGATTAATGTTTGTGCAAATGAATGCTGATTTTTTTTAAGTGACAACCAGCCAAAAGAATATTTGAACGATACCATTTTATTTTCGCCAATAATGACTGCCGCGGTTGTTCCCCCAAAAACAACATATGCGGCACCATTACTCAGCTCTTCCGCTTTTTTAGCGGCAATTATAATACCCATTTCCATGATTATTCCGTTGTAAAATTATAATACAAATGAATTTTACACATCACTATAAATAATGATTTTTAGTATCGATGAAATTTTGCTTTGAAATTGACAGAAAGCATCATTCTAAAAAATTAAAATGTTCCAAATTTTTCCTTGTAGCGTTCTAATTCAGCTTCAGTTTTAGCGAGAAGTTTTTCTAAAAGCATTATTTTATCTTCATAGAGCAATTTTAATGTTGCCGAATTTTCTTCGGTATTGATCAAAATGCTTCCATTATTGTTTCCTATAACCTTATTAAAACTGCTGAAGTATCTTTCACTATCAAAGCTTAAAATATCTTCTACACTAACTTCTAAAATACGGGCAATCTCAACTAATTTAACATACGATAAAATGGTTTTACCTTTCTCAATTTTACTATAACCAGCCTGTGTCACGCCAAGTTGTTCTGCCATATATTCCTGTGTGTAATTTTTTAATTCTCGTATACTCTTGATTTTATTTTTAATTGAAGTGGCCATATTTGTGATTTGAGATCTGGCTTAGCAAATACAGCCCAATACTAAATTTAGTATTGTAGCTAAACCGAATTTTAAATGGGTTTTAAAGCTACTTTATTTGTAGGCTAATAAAGCAACTTTGTCGTTATTTTTTCTTAGTAGTTATAATAAACCCATATACGACAGCAATAACGATAAAAGCTAGATCGTACTGGGGAATTCCTGAGATGGTCATTTTAATATTATAAAAATTATGCAGTTTTTTTTGTTATCCGTTCAAATTGAAGATTTGAAAATTCAGTAATTTGTTTGTCAACACAATTTTTGTCTTCAATTTTAATTTTTATGACAATTTCTTTTTGGTAACAATCCCGCACTATCACATAATAATCGAATTCAGATGAATTATGAAATCGTATGATGATGAGAATACTAAAGGCTATGAGAGCAGGAATAATATAATTTAGATCTTTTATTTTTGTAAAAAACATACAATAATATGCCGCAATAGTCACTAGGAAAAATAAAAAATTGACAAAAAAATAGTTTTTCTTTTTCCGAATTAAACCAAGTTCAATTATTTCATCAAAACTATAGCGCCATTTCTTTTTTCTATAAGTAAAATGAACATGAGTAGAGGTAAGTTTAAGGAACATAAAAAAATAGGTGGTAAACGATTTAGGAAATTTATTCAAAAGCTTAATGTCATAAAAGCTTAAACGCAATATTACGCAATACCTTCTTTTTTTTCTTACAATTTGCCTAATACAATATAACTAAGTGTTATAATTCAGTACAAAATTGTAAAATATTACTTATAACTATTTTTAAATCAGTACACTAACTCATACTTTTTTTACAATCAATCTTTATTTCTTTCAAAATTAATTCTGAAACTGAATCAATTGCCTGATTAATAATATCTTCTGGCGAACCATCAAAATAAAATTGTTTTGCTATTTCACTATTCTGAAAAACAATATGTACAAAAATAGTTCCTACTGGTTTTTCTTCGCTTTCACTGCCTCCGGGAGTTGTAAGTCCAGTCAAGGCTACACAGATATCTGAATTCATGTAATGAGAAAAACGCTCCGCCATAAGTTTTGTCACCTCTGCAGATTCGGCACTGTATTTCTCAATCGTTCCCCATGGTATATGCAATAGATCTTCCTTCATTGAACTATGATAACAAACCATTCCACCAATTAAAATTCGGCCCGAATTAAAAACAGTCGAAAATTCATAACACATTTTTCCAGCCGATGCGCTTTCTACAAAGCTTATAGTAAGATTTTTTTCAATTAGAACATTACAGCATTCAGTAACTTTTTGAGAAGCCATAGCAATCGAATTAAAGATTATTACCTCAAAGTAAAATCATTTACGGCGTAAAAATTTACAGAATTTTTCAAAATACTTATATTATAAGTAACTGTTAATTATGCAACTATAATTAATATTCTTGTAAGGGCTTCGGCTCGTTAGCTTGGTAAATTTGTAAAATACAAACTTTTGCAATTGATAAAGTAGAGGCAAAAAAGTTAAAGAGTAAATAACAACAATATAAAAAAACTGTTATGGAAAAGTATCACAACCCCGACTATAATCAGCACGATCCTGATTATATTGATCAAAATATTCTTGTAGATGGCTCTTCAAATGAGGATCACTACAAACAAGATTTAAAAAAATATGACCAACACGAATTTGGTGAAAGCGATCCTGATTACATCGATCAAAATACGCTTGTTGATAATGATAATTATGCGCGAGACGAAGATCCGTATCAATATCAAGAAGAATTTATTGAAGACCAAAAACCTCCTGCAACCGATTATGAAGGCAACAGCAATGTAAGGTCTGAAAATATTCCGAATCAGGAACGTATTATAAACGAAGATGATGCCATTACAAATGATGATCGAAAAAATGACTTCGACGAAGATTATGATCCTGATTTAGATGCAGAAAAAGATAGCGATTTTGATGACGATGACACAAAAGATCTAGATGATTTTGATGCAGAGCATTATCCAGAAAATCATCCTAGAGAATAATCATCATCAAATATGGATTTGACATCTCAAATTATATGGCTTTTTGTGTTGGCTGTTCCAATTTCCTGTATCAGCTGGACCGTCACGCATGAAGAAATCTTTAGGGAGCCTAGAGAATGGTGTGTCAAACATTCAAAATTTGATAGAACAATTTGGTCACGTAAGGCATTTTATCTGTTCACTTGCGAATATTGTTTCAGTCATTATGTCACAATTGCATTTTTAGCGCTTTGCGATTATAAACTTTTGTTAAATGACTGGCGTGGCTACATTTTGGCAGGATTCTCGCTGGTTTTTATGGCAAATATCTACATGAGTCTTTTTGCTTTGCTAAGACAAGCGATCAAGAAAGAAAAGGTAGAAATTGAAAAAATTGAGAATGAAACTGAGAGCGAAAAGCTTTCAAATTAATACAATTACAGTTTAATGAAATAAATTATAAATAATTATGGAAAATTTGAATTTTATAGATCCTTTATTACATGGAGTTACGCCAGCTTCGGCTTCAAAATTATCAGTAAAAAATCTAGTTTGCGCGGGAATCGGAGCGCTTGTAGCTGGTGCTGTACTTAAAAAAACTGGGCATAATAAAACAGCAGCGGTGGTAGGAAGTTTGGCATTGCCTCTATTGACTACAGCCTGCTATAAACAAATCTCAAAATCTTACAAAGCAAAAAAAGAACATACTCATAGCAGCGGAATTGAATATAATCACTAAGATTTTAGATTTTAGATTTTAGATTTTAGATTTTAGATTTTAGATTTTAGATTTTA
>NZ_KE384378.1:47810-356531 GCF_000425445.1 Flavobacterium denitrificans DSM 15936
AGATTTTAGATTTTAGATTTTAGATTTTAGATTTTAGATTTTAGATTTTAGATTTTATCATAAAAAAACAGCTAAATTTTAATAAAATTTAAGCTGTTTTTTTATTCAATCTTTGCCGAATAACTCATAACTTATAACCCATAACTCATAACTCATAACTCATAACTCATAACTTATAACTTATAACTCATAACTTATAACTCATAACTTATAACTCACAATTAAGAAAGATTAATATTTCCTTCTACCCAGTTCAGGGCTTTGTTGAAATTTTCTTTTTTAAATCCATGGAATTCGCCAGGCACAACAAAACTAAATCCGTTTGTGAAAGATATAATATCTTCGGAGTCTGAGATTATCGCTGCTCTATTCCACTTTCCTAAATGTTTTATTCCAAGCAATGCGTCCTGAAGCCAAGCTCCCGCAGTAAAATTTTCGATATCTGTATCTAGAACTAACAAGAAATTAATTTCGTTGGTTTGTTTTACCAAATGTTCCACCGCAGGAACAACCACGCGCAAAAAATCTTCTTTTGTAACTTCCGCCAATGCTCTAAATGCAACTATATTATCAGTAGTGTCAATTTGATGTATCATGATAGTATTAATTTTGAATGTTAATTAATGTTGCGTTTTCTATATAAAATGCATGTATAAAACTCCAATCAAAAATACTTCTTGAACCTCGTTTAAGTATTATAACATCTCTTTGGAATTTTATAAAATAACGATGTTATAGTGTGGCTATGCATTTTTCCAAAAATAGCCATTGCTTAAAAACAATAAAGCGATAATAAATTATTATCGCTTTTCTTTATTTATGCTTTTGTCAATTTTGTTTTATCTATTTCATCAATAAAAGGAATCTGATCTTGAATCGCCGCTCTTATTGTCACTTGAAGATATTGCTCAATTTGAACAAATTTTGCTGCATTAAGTCCGCCAACTGCTTTTTTAAGCTTTCCATAAGTTTTAGCTAGCAATTTGTCATAATCACCAACATTTTTTAAACTTGCTTCTGTAAGCTGCGCAGCTTTAGCATCATCAAGAGTAGCATAATTATTTCCATAATCGTTTATGATTTGAACTTTTTGTTGCCCTAAAGCTTTTCTTGAAACTTCATATTCATCATAAATCTTTTGAAATGCCGAAGCTTGTGGTTCAGACAAATTCATGTATTGTCTCACTAAATCTGCTTTAGACTTTCCATAAATAGATTGTATCACTTCAACATCTTCTTTTAAAGTAGATTGTGCAAATGATTGTACCGAAATCAATATAATTGCGAATAAAAATACTCTTTTCATGAGTTAAATTTAAAATTGAGATTTGTTACTTTTTGAAATCGTAGCTTATCACAGCTCCTAGACCAAATTGAAATGTTGATGCATAATCAGTAACAGCAATAGGTCCCCAGTAGTAATCCCAATAGTAATCATATCCAACAGCAGCCGACATCGATTGCAAGTAAGCATTAAAATTAATTGAGAATGCTGAATCAGTTTTTACCTTTACACCTGCTTTAATTTCCCATGCAAAATAAGTTCCGCTTCCACTTTTTGGCGATTCAAGAATGGCAACCCCTAAACCTCCACCAAAATAAGGAAGCGCTTTTTGAGAACTTGACCCAAAATAATAAGTATAATCTGCTAAGATGTAGTTAATAGCACCTTTATCATCTCCAGCATTAACTTGACCTCCAGCAGGAATACCTGCACCAGGTAATGCAACTCTTGTGTATAAAGGCATACGAGTATCTAGTCTGTTATATTTTAATTCTACAGATGCATTATCCATTACAAAATATTCAAAACCTACTCCATACTCAAAACCGTCTTCAACTTTTGCATATGAAGAATCGAATTCTACTTTGTCTGAAAAGGTATAACCTCCATATAAATTAAGCAAAAACGAACCACTACTTTGTGCCGACAGTGTCAGCGAAAATAAAAAAACAACGAATAATAAATGATACTTTTTCATAATTTGATTTTTTTAATTGGTTTGTTAATCTGGTTTTCTTTTTTAAGATCTCTAAGTCCACATATATTCTCAGAACCTATTCTATTTATTTTGTTCAAAATTATCCAAATTGGCAACGGCGACCCCTAAATTGAAGGGTGATATTGGTTGCAAATTATAATTTGAAACCAAAAAACTCCTTAAAAAGCAATAAAACGTTAATTTAAAAACACTTTTTACAAGTACATATATTTCTGATTTACATATATTTACATACAAAATAACGCAGAAAAATCTGTAATTATTATATCAGCAACCAAAGTCTAATCATTTTATTCAAAAAGTATGGCAGACATTTACAAAGTAGTTATCAGTCTTTATGCCGATGTTTATAAAAGCATTGGTCACGATGGAAAACCTAAAGGAAAAAACAATACAATCCTGATGGGTTCATTTGTAAAAATTTTACCAGAAGAAAACAATAACTGGCAAAAGATTTTAGCTTTTGGAAAAGAAAGTTGGATCGACAAAACCTGTATTGGACTTTCTGCTGCATTAAAATGTTTTTATGTTGATGTCGGTCAAGGCGATGGCGCGCTTCTTGAAGTTGGTAATGATGAAAACGGACTCAAAATAATTATCGATGGAGGGCCAAATGATAACTTAAGTCGATACTTGAGTAAATGGCAATACAAATATTATTTTGACAAAAACAAAAAAGTACATTTAGATTATATTTTTGTTAGTCATTTTGATAAAGATCATTATCAAGGTTTGATTGACATCATCAACGACGATCATTATACCATTGGCACAATTTATCATAACGGAATTGCTAAATTCAACAATGAAAAAGTGAATTTTCCTGATGAATACAACACAAAACTGGGGAAGAAATTCAAATATGAAAGCGAATATTATCTTGAAACCTCTTTCAACACATTGGCCGAATTTAATGCTTTACAAGTCAAAGGCGGCATGCTGGATTTACAGGAAAAATTTCTGAATGCAGTTAATACTGCCACAAGTCAAGGCCGAATTTCTAATTTTATCCGTCTGGATCATACCAGTACAATTCCATCCAAAATAATCAATAATAGAGAATTTTCGATTGAGGTTTTAGGCCCTGTTACTTCAAAAATTGACAACAAACTGGTTTATAAATACTTTGATGACGAAGCACATACAATTAACGGCCATAGCATTGTTTTGAAAATCAAATATGGAAACCGCTCTTTTTTATATGGTGGCGATTTGAATATTCCTGCAGAAGATCATTTGTTAGCACATTACAATACTTCTAATCCATTTGAGGTTGATGTGGCAAAATCTTGTCATCACGGAGCATCGGAATTTACAACCGATTTTATGGAAAAGGTAAATCCGTACGCCACTGTAATTTCATCAGGAGATAACGAAACCTATTCTCATCCGCGTGCTGACGCCATTGGCTGTGCTGGAAAATATACAAAATCAAAAAGACCATTAGTATTTTCAACTGAATTGGCTCGATCATATTCAGAAGGAAGTACCAGAGTCAAATACGGAATGATCAATATGCGTTGCGATGGCGACAATATTATTATGGCACAAATGAAAGAAGCCGTAAGCAGTGGAAGCGTTTGGGATTTATATGAACAAAGTTTTTTTAATGTTTGATTTGTTTCAGGTTTCAAGTTTCAAGTTTCAAGTTTCAAGTTTCAAGTTGAAATGCGGCTTGGATTGAGCTGAATTTAACCGCAAAGGTCGCAAGGTTTTTTATCTCAGTTTGTCTACAATAAGCGCAAAGTTCGCAAAGCTTTGCGTTTGTAAACACAATCTGTGTAAAAAACCTTGCGCCCTTTGCGGTTAAACTACAACGAATAGCAAACCTGAAACCTGAAACTTAAAACAAAAAAAATAGAAGCCTGTCTTTTTCAAGACAGGCTTTTCTAAAAAAATAAATAAAAATAAACTAACACAAACTTAATTATATCCTTGATTCTGTGTGAACTGTTTTGTAACATCAATTGTAGATTGCGGAATTGGGAATACTCTTCTGAATGGCTGTGAAGCTGGTTTTGCAGTTCCAGGCAAATCAAATTTCCCAAAACGAATCATTTGTGGTCTTCTATATAATTCCCAATACAATTCAAAACCAATTTCATTATACAATTGCGTTGCATCAAGTGAGGTAAGTGCTTTTCCGGGAACACTTCCAAACAAAGCTTCTCTCTTTCTGCTTGTACGCAATTTGTTTAAATCATCCATTGCAAGGCCTACACTTCCTTTTCTGAAGTAAGCCTCAGCTCTCATCGTATAAATTCCACCTAAACGGAATAATGGAATATCAACATTACTGTTACCGTTTCCTCCTTCTGGATCAAATTCATATTTAAATACACGAGCACCTTGATTGATTTCGTTTTGAGCAAAAACAGCTTGAGCTGGATTTTTAAATGTTAAAGAAGGCGTGAAATCCATTCTTGTCGTAGTACTTTTTTCCATATATAATGGAGAAACTTTTATACGTCCGTTAATCATTTCTAAAGAACCTGAAGATAATAATATTGGTCCGTATTGTGGTCCGTACTCAATTCCTCTATTGAAGTGAAACCAAGGCAAATTAGCACTTTTAGGAACAATATCCGTTGCTGGAACACTTACGTCTGTTCCGTCATTTTTAAACCAAGTCCCGTCAGAATATTGGTATTTTTGCTGAAATCTTGGATCATCATGGTTTCCGTTCCATGTTGCGAAAAATTCTGGAGTTGTACACGCAGCGTTTGTTCCTCTGTTTGCTGAAGATGTTCTTTGGTTACGCTCCATACATACGTAAGCAAAACTGTTTGAACCATTTCTGATGTAATCAATCTTTTGAGAAATCGCAAAAATCAGTTCTTTTCCTTTATCATTATCTCTTGCAAAGTTTTTGAAATAATCGCTTTCTAAAGAATATTTCCCAGAATTGATCAATAAAGATGTATAATAAATTACACGATCCATATCAGTTCCGCCACCCGAAACCGCTGCTTCACTAAAATTAAAGTTTGAAGTCGCATTAAAACGATCTTTGAATACAGCACGGTTCAAATACATTGTTGCTAAAAATCCGTAAGCCGCTTCTTTAGTAAAACGCCCGTGGTGTGTTTGCTGTTCGCCCATACTTGCCAAATCAGGAATCAAAGCTTCAACATCTGTAATCAATTTATCAATTTGAGTATCGGCTTTTAAAATTTGCAAAGGCGCGTTTGGATTCATTGGATCTCTAAAAGGCGCTTGTCCGTACAAATCCAAAGTCGTGTACAAATAATACGCTAAAAGTCCTTTAGCTTCAGCCAAAAATAATTTTTTCTCCGGAATTGAACTTTCTTCAACCGATTGAATTGCAGTCAACGAACGTGTAATTCCGTTTGTCAATTTATTCCAGTTGTCACCAACAATTGCATTATCAGGTTTCCATGTAAACTCATGCATGTCTCTCCATTTTCCACCATCACCCCAGTCACTTCCACGCGTTGGCAAAATTGCTTCATCTGTTGTGTATTCCTGCAAAGAGAAAACACCACCATGATCTACAAAAGTTCCGTCTCCTAATCTGTCATATGCGGCCGCAAGTGCTCCTGCAGGATTTGAAGCATTGTCTCCTAAAACTTCGTCCAAAACCACTTCATCAAGATCTGTACAGCTGGCAAACAACCAGATAAACGAGAATAATGCGATTATTTTTATACTAAAAAATGTATTTGTCTTCATAATAAATTATAGTTTTAAAGTTGCTCCAAAACTGAATGTTCTAGAAGTTGGATAAGCAGCATAATCAATACCAATTGACTGATTTCCTCCATTTGATTTTGGACTGTTGATTAATGGGTCAAAACCTGTGTAATTTGTAATTGTCACCAAGTTTTGTCCTGTAACATAAAGTGTCAAACCATTAATCCAATTGATTCCTTTTAAGTCAAAATTGTAACCAATTCGCGCCGTATTCAATCGAATGAAATCAGATTTTTCTAAGAAAAGTGTCGACAAAATTGGTGAGTTTGTTGGATTTGCACCTGATTCATAATAACCTGTTGCCACGTTTCTATCAGAAGCCAAGTTGTTAATATTTAAAGCATTCAACCCTGTGTTGTTCAATAAATAACCACCTGTTTGACCAATGATTGAAAAAGAGAACGTAAAGTTTTTATATCTCATATCACTGTTGAAACCGTAATAGAATGTTGGCAATGCACCTTCAATAATGATTCTGTCGCTGTTGTCGATTTTTCCGTCTCCATTTTGATCTTTAAAAATATTTGCTCCGTTGGCATCAAAGCCAATGTGTTGCAATAAATAGAAAGAACCCGCAGCATAACCACTTTTATAAATATTAGCATTAACTCCAGATTGTCCAGGACCTGAAATTGTTCCTGTCAAAATTTCTGAAACCGGTAAATCTTCAATTTTGTTGTTCAAAGTCGCACCGTTCATGTCGATGTTCCAAGAAAAATCTTTTTTATCAATAATTTTTGAACCTAACATAAATTCAAAACCTTTATTGATGATTTTTCCGTCGATGTTTGTCCAAATTGTTGTTGTTGGGCTTAAAGCTTGAGACGGAACATTCAAGATCGCATCGGTAGTTGTTTTATTGAAATAATCAAAAGTTCCGTACAATTTGTCATTCCATAAATTAAAATCCAAACCTAAGTTATATTGCGTAACCACTTCCCATTTCAAATCAGGATTTGGCGTTCTGTTTACTGAAACTCCATTTACCAAATTCAAATCGCTGTATAAATAATATCCATCAGCTCCTGAAAGTGAATAACTTGCTTGTGTAATTTTGTTTTCAACTTCCTGATTTCCTGTTTCTCCCCAGCTTGCTCTTAATTTCAAATTGTTAACCGCTGTAACATCTTCTAAGAATTTTTCTTTAGAAATATTCCACCCCAAAGCAAATGATGGAAAATAACCGTATTTATTGTTTTCTCCAAAACGAGTCGAACCATCAGCTCTCATCGAAGCAGTCAAAAGATATTTATTGTTGAAAGTATAGTTTAATCTTCCAAAATAAGATTGAAGTTCATTTTCCTGCGCATATCCTGAAACTCCAGATTGTGTTCCTGTAAAACCAGGATTTACTGATGGAGGAACTCCAACACCTTGATTTGAGATTCCGTCAACACTGAAAGCTGTTCCTGATCTTTCAAATTTTTGGTATGAAAATCCACCTAAAGCCTCAATTTTATGTTTATCCAAGTTTAAATTATAAGTCAAATAATGCTCGATCAAAGAGTTTCTTGAATCTAAGTTATTTTGAACATATTTCCCTTTCGGATTCAAATCGGTCAAGTTTGGAAAAATGGTCGTATTTCTTTCTGATGCCGAACGGTCAAAACCAATGTTTAATTTGTATTCTAATCCGTCAACAATTCTTAATGAAGCTTCTAAATTTCCTAAAACTCTCAACGTACGCGTTACGTCATCATAAACGCTTAACAAGTAAGCTGGATTATAATGCGCATTCATGTTGAAGTTGGTGTAATTGCCTTTTGAATCAAAAACCGATCTTGTTGGGTTTGCCATCAAAGTATGAACAATCAATTGTCCGTTAGAACCTCCGTCATCACTTGTTGGAACGCCATTATCTTTAGTCTCACTCGCTGTAAGATTCATTTTTACTTTCAAACGTTTGTTATCCAAAAATGATTCTGCCGCATTGATTCTTCCCGACATACGTTTGAAATTACTTTTGTTGATAATTCCCTCCTGATTCATTTGTGCAATCGAAGCATAGTAATTTCCACTCTCCGTTTGTTTTGAAAAAGCCAACGAATTATTTGTTGTAATAGCAGTTCTAAAAATTACATCTTGCCAATCTGTATTTCCTCCGTGATCAAAAGCTGGATCTTTGATGGCTTTTCTATATTGGTCAGCATCTAAAACGTCTAATTTATGTGCTACATTTGAAATTCCAGTATAAGAGTCAAATGTCAATGTCCCCTCGCCTTTTGATCCTTTTTTAGTCGTAACCAAAACAACTCCGTTTGATCCTCTTGCCCCATAAATTGCGGCTGCCGAAGCATCTTTCAAAACGGTAATCGACTCGATATCACTTGTATTCAAAAAGTTCAATGGATTCTTAGCCGATGAATTTCCGAAACCAACATTGCTTCCAGACGGACTCACATCATCATTTGACAATGGCACACCATCCACAACAAACAAAGGCGTACTGCCGCTTCTGATCGATCCAACACCTCTAATCGTAACATTTACTCCTGCACCTGGCTCACCACTTGTATTCACTACACGAACTCCGGCAACTTTTCCCTGCATTAAATTATCTACAGAAATATTTACACCCTGTTTGAAATTTGCTGCTTCAAGTTGTGTAACTGCGCCCGTTACATCTTTCTTGGATTGTTTTCCGTAACCAACAACTAAAACTTCACTTAATTCAGAAGTATTTGGTTCTAACTGAATGGTCATGAAACTTTTTTGTACGGCAACCACTTTAGTTTTGTAACCTAAATATGAAACTTCGATTGTTTTTCCGTCGCCCACCGTAATTTCAAATTCACCGTCAAAATTAGAAACCGCGCTGTTTGATGAACTTGTTTCCATAATTGTTGCACCTGGAATTGGCACGTTGTTTTCATCAACTACCTTCCCTTTTACCTTAACTCTGTCTGCCGTTTTTGTACTAGAAATTTTTGGCGCAGCAGTTTTCTGAATCAAAACTAATTTTCCGTTGATATTATAATTGAAATTTGCTTTTTTTGAAAGATCATTCAAAATTGTCGAAACGGTTTCTCCCGCAAAATTTACTGTATAGGCTGTATTATCAGCAATTACAGCTTGCCCGTAGCTGAATTTGTAATCGGTTTGTTGGCTTAATTTTGAAAATATAGAAACAAGAGTTGCTTTTTCTATTTTATTTTCTAAATTTGATTTTTTTACTAAAACTGTTTTACTGTAACCTGTCTGCAAGGCCAGTAAAGCCAGAACTAAAAAGAAAAGACTCTTTAGATTTAAATAAGAAGTTTTAAAATACATGATTTAAGTTATTGGTTTTTTACGATACTTAATTTATTCAAAGGCAGTTGTTCTCAGCAACTGCTTTTTTGTTTTAATCCACTTTTACTATTTCGCCATAAACTCTGAATTTAAGGTTGGTGATATACTTTATTTGCTCTAAAACATTCTCTAATGTTGCGTCTTTCTTGATAAATACCGTTAACGGCGTTGCTAATACGCGTTCATTATCATATTCAAATGAAACTCCGTATTTATATTGTAAAATCGTAATAACTTGTTTAAGTGTGGTTTGATTTAGCGTAACATCAGTGTTGTACCAATTCACTAAAAAAGATTTGTCGGCCTGTTGTCTGCTCAGTTTATTTGATTCGAACAAAGCTTCTTCATTCGGAACCAAATCAACGCTTTGTTCTTTTGAACTCACGTTTACTTTTCCAGTTACGACAATCACTTCACATTTTGATTTCGAAAGCTGAACGTGAAATGATGTCCCAACTACTCTAGTTTTGATTTCCCTTGAAGTAATAATAAAAGGATGCTTTTTGTCTTTGGCGATTTCAAAAAATGCATTTCCTTTTAAAAGAGAAACTTTTCTTTCCTCTCCCTCAAATTTTTCAGGATATTGGAATAATGAGTTTGCTGCCAGATAAATTTTCGAGCCGTCACTTAATTGGATAGATTTGGGAATCGATGACGTTTTAAATGTTAATTGCTTTTCTGAAGCAATTTCAGGTTTAAACCAAAAGCCTAAACCGACAAGAAAAAGAATACTGGCAGCAGCTATATATTTTAAGTAAGGATAAAAGCTTTTCTTTTTTCCTATTCGAAGCTGAATTCCTTCGTATATATTTTGAGAAACTTCATCAGAATTTCCCATTGAAACTTCATCCCATTTTGATTTTTGATATTGATTGAAGGCAAAATCATTCAGCAGATTTTCTTCTGCAATTGAAGTTTTATTTCGTGAACTTTTATCGATAAGATATTCTAAACTATGCTTGATTCTTTTTATCATACTACTTTGTGTAATTTTTTCAACACATAGAAACATAGTTTTACTTACTTATTAAAGGCGTTTCACTTTGCATTAATAATCATAACATTTTGCTATGTGTAAAAACTAGTTTTTCTAAATCTCCTTTTTCAAAAAAAAATACTATGTTTCTATGTGTTAAAAAAAACCGATTCAATTAAAAAGGTTTGTTATTACAAGTAAGTACCAGAATCCTGAAATCGTACTATCCGGAAATATTATGAAAACGTCAACTGAAGGTTATCTTAAAAGTTTTTATGAAAAATAATAAACGGCGCCAGCCAAGCCAAGTCTTTCAAGCCTTCGCGTAATTGTTTTATTGCCGATGAAATTTGGTTTTTCACGGTTTGTTTCGAAATTCCGAGTTCGTCTGCAATCTGGTCGATTGACATATCTTGAAACTTGTACATCAATAAAACTTCTTTTCTTTTCTCTGGAAGTTTATCTAATGCTGCATAAAGCAGATCCATCAATTCAGGATCAATCGACGCAAAATTGTCTATGATGTAATCCTCAAACTGATCTTCTAAAATTGTCTTGTCAAAACGATTATTTTGATAATGTTTGAAAACCTGATTTTTTACGGCACGAAATAAATAAGGTTCGATCGCATTAATATTAAGGTCGTCTTTTCTTTCCCATAAATCAATAAAAACATCCTGTACAATATTCTGTGCCAAATCTTTGTCCTGAGTCATCGTATAAGAGAAAGCATTAAGCTTTTTCCAGTATTGCGTATACGTTTTTTCAAAAATTTCAGGATTCTTCATGGTGCCTTTTGGTAGTATTTGGAGATGTAAAATAAGGAAATACGGCACCAATATTTTTTTCCTCAAAGTTATCTTTAAATTAAATTACGAATGCATTTGCTTTATTAATACTACTATTTTCGGGCAAAAATGATATTTGGTTTGAAATTTCTTTTCGTTTAGCTAACACAAAAAATAAATTGCAATCCTACTTTAGTAATCTCTAAAAAAAGCAAATTCTCTTTTTGCTGCGTCCTCTTAATTCCAAATCTTAATTTCATCAAAATCATGAAACAAATTCTGTTTGCAATACTATTTGCAGGAACTTTTCAATTTAGTCAGGCGCAAAATGACAATTTAAAAATCAACCAAATTCAAGTTATTGGCTCGCACAACAGTTATCGCCACGCCATCGAAACTGATTTATACAATACCATTCAGGCAAAAGATACTTCGCGTTCTTTAAAAGGCTTACAATACACGCACATCAGTATCACAGAACAATTAAATAGAGGTTTGCGCAACTTAGAAATTGATGTTCAAGCTGATTCGAAAGGTGGAAAATTTGCGCATCCAAAAGGTCTTGATATTGCAAAATCACAAGAGGCTTACGATCCGAATGGAGAAATGAAAAAACCGGGTTTTAAAGTTTTTCATATGATCGATATCGATTTTAGAACTTCTTGCTACACGCTTCAAAGTTGTCTTGCAGAACTAAAAAAATGGTCGAATGCAAATCCTGATCATGTTCCGGTTTTTATCACTTTAGAACCAAAAGACGACGATAGTTACTTGGGCACAAAAGCCGAAAAATTCACACCTGAACTTTTTGATGCTTTAGACAAAGAACTTCGCAAAGGTTTAGGAAATAAAATCATCACACCAGACATGGTTCGCGGCAAATACAAAACACTTGAAGAAGCCGTTTTGAACAATAATTGGCCAACTCTAAAAGAAGCGAAAGGAAAATTTATATTCTTATTAGATAATAACGGCGCAAAAAGAGATTTGTACGCATTGAATCATCCGTCCCTTATGGGACGCGCCGTTTTTATTAATGCCGAACTAGGAAAACCAGAAGCCGCTTGGATGTTTAGAAATAATTCTGAGGATCCATCAATTTCTGATTTGGTAAAAAAAGGCTATATCATAAGAACTAGAGCGGACTCTGATACAAAAGAAGCACGCGCCAATGATTATTCGCATTTCGAAGCCGCGAAAAAATCAGGATCGCAAGTCATCAGCACCGATTATTATTTGCCGAGTACTTTCTTCAATTCTCCTTATCAAATTAAATATAATGATGGAACTTATGTGAGAACGAATCCTGTTAATGTAGAGTAAATTTTAGTTTTCAGTCACGGTCACAGTTTTCAAGATTGTGACTGTGATTTTTTTAACGCAAAGTTCGCAAAGCTAAAGTATAAAGCTTTGCGGACTTTGTTGCTTAAATTTGCTCGCAAAGACGCAGAGTCGCAAAGCTTATAAAAACTTTGCGACTCTGCGTCTTTGCGAGATTAAAAAATCTGAATAATATTTTAAAAAGACTTTGCGTGCTTTGCAGTTAAAAAATCACTTCAAACTTTTAACTTCTCCACTTTTCAAATCAACGGTAAAATGATCTGCAGGAACTTCATGCATGAATTTATTGAAGATTGTAAAGAATAATTTCATCTGTTTTTTCAAAAGTTTTTCATCAGAATTCTCCAAAAACATTTTATATAAAACTTTATATTGTTTTGCTCTTTCCAAACCAACATCGGCAAGAGCCAATTCATCGGCGCTTCTAAAACGGTAAAAATCGATTAAAAGATCATTTCCTGTCCAATTAAAATCTTCTTTCTTAAGGTTGCTTTGAGCTAAAATTTGTTCTGATTTCAATTCTGCTTCTTTCCATTCTTTTTCAAATTGGGATTTATTTTTCAATATAAAATCAAAATCTTTATCCGATTTAATATTGGCTAAAACCAATAAATCTTTGGCAGAAACATTCAGAATAAAATCTTTAAAAGCAGAAGGCCAATCGTCTTTTAAAAACCGAAGACGCACTAATTCTTTCAAATAAAAATCGGTAAAATCGTGGTAATTTTTAGTTTTCAGAATATCACTATTCCAAATATCTTTTGCGTTTTGACTTTCCAAAAACTGATATTCCATTTTATACAAATCAAAAAGTTCATCAAACCTCGGAACATTACCAATTGTTATCGTTTGAATATCGACAAGATTATCTTTTTGAATCGTTAGTAATTTGTAAGCCGGAATGTACGCGGCAAGTGAAGGCGTTTGAATATTAACTAAAGTATTTCCGTTTTTGGTTGTTCGCGTTCCAGTATCATTGATATGCATATGACCGCCAAAATGAATTTTCAAACCAGCATCAGCAAAAACTTGCGCCACTTCTTCAACCGGAACTCGGTTTAACTGCCATTTATTTGGCCCCAGAAGCTCTTTAATTTCTGCGGAAGCATCATCATTAAAATCGATCATAGGGAAATGACTGAAAGCCACTAAAGTTTTTCCTCGAAGTTTGGCTTCCGCCGAAACATCCTGAACCCATTTTATCAAATGTTTTTTGTTGGAAAGTACATTATTATAACCTGTACTTGCTTCAGAATAGCTTTTAGAATCTTTTGGATCTTCTCCATTCTTCTTCGGAATATAAACATTTCCGTCAATCGCCATCAACCAAAGTCCGTCGATGGGTTCTACTACATAACTTACATCTGGAACTTCGTAGCCCGGGGCAACTTCATAAACTCTGTTTTTTAGAACCGAAGCTTCGAGCGCTTTTAAATAATTGTAGTCTTGGCTATTATATGACGAAAAAGGAGTCGCCCAAAACTTGTAGTTTTTATTCGGATAAAAACCGAAGTTTTTTAGATCATTTGTAATGCCTAAATAACCCATTTTAGCAATATCGGCTGTTATGACAACTGGCTGTTCGATATTCATGTTTGGCTTATACATGCCGTCTTTGCTAAAAATGGGTTGGCTTTTTCCTTCTTTTCCTAAAAAATCTTCTTTTCCCGATTCCTGAGCAAATGGTCCAACCGGATCGTGATTTCCGGTAGTTATAAAAAATTCAATTCCGTATTTCTTTTGGTACTGATCTAAAATTTTCTGCAATCCTCGCACGTGAATTGGCTGTCCGTCATCGGTGTAATCGCCTGGAAGTGCAACATATTTTATCTTTCTTTTTGCAATATCTTCCAGCGCCGCGATGAAGGCAAAATAATTTTCATTGAAAATTCTCGTCGAATGCAACTGCGAGGCCATCGTTCTTATTAACGTGTATTTTTTTGTTTTGGTATTCAAAACACCTTTAAAATCATTATCTGAGAAAGTTCCGTACAAATCTTGAAGATGAACATCAGACAAAAAAGCAACCTGAACACCTTCTAAATTTTTTGTTTTTTGAGCTGAAATGGTATAATTAAAGAAAATAAAAAACAGAACTGCGAGCCAGCTTTTATAGTGGGGAAAAGTTTTAAAATTCATAATGAAATTCAGATTTTGGAGCATTTAAAATAACTCCGCAATTTTAGGTATTAAAACCTAAAGTTTCTTTACCGTAGTGTTACGGAATAATAATTTTTATTGCCTGTTTGCTGATTTAACCGCTAAGTTCGCAAAGGTTTACGCAAGGTTCGCAAAGGTTTACGCAAGGTTCGCAAGTTTTTTTGCCACAGATTGAAAGGATTAAAAATGATTTTTAAAATCTGTGTAAATCTTTTTAATCTGTGGCATTATTTTTTAATCTTTGCATGCTTTGCGTAAACCTTTGAGAACTTTGAGGTTAAGGAAAATCTAAATCTGAAGCAAAGAACACAGCTCTTCATAATCATTAAAAAGCACTGCGCCTTCTTCTTCTAAATCAGAATTATTATAGCCGTTTGCAAAACCGTAGACTTTAAATCCACCGCTCATTCCGGCTTTTACACCCGCTTTGCTGTCTTCCAAAACAATACAATCTTTTACGTCAAAACCCATTTCTTTTGCGGCATGCAAAAATATTCCCGGATCGGGTTTCCAGCTATTGATTTGATAGGAACTGAAAATTTTACCTTCGAATTTATCCAACAATCCCGCTACTTCTAAATTCAAACGGATTTTCTCCAGCGGTCCACTTGATGCGACACAAAACGGAATTTTCAGTTTTTCAATAAAAGCAACAACGCCTTCCATTGGTCTTACTTCTGTTTTAAACGCTTCAAAGCTTTTTTGGCGATACTCGGCTTCAAAATTTTCAGGAAGTTTTTGGTCAATCGCTTCTTCAATATGTCGGAAACAATCTTTTAAATTTCGTCCATTAAAATTGCGATAAGCATCTTCAATTTTCATTTCAAAACCATGTTCAGATGCCATTTCAAGCAAGATTCCGTTCCCGATTTTTTCGGTATCTACCAAAACTCCGTCGCAATCAAAAATTATACACTTAACCATTTTATTGATTTTCATTTAATTAAAATTCATACTTGCACAAAAGGCAAGTATTGAAATTTACGAAAAATAATCCAAGCCAAAAAGTCATTGAAATGCAAACCCTACCAGATATTCAATACTTCTGTACAAAATTACCCTACTTCTGTATTGGTATGTGGCATTTGATTTGTAATTTTATAATCCTATCGAACCTATTAAAAATAAAAAATACAAATTGTGAAAAAACAACTTTTTCTAATAACCCTTTTGACTGGCACACTTGTGCTACATTCTCAAAACAAAACAATCACAGTAAGCAATCTTCTTAAAATTGACCGCGAATTTGAAACAGTAGAACTGACCAAAAAATCTCTCGGATTGGATGCCACTGCTAAACTGGAAAATTACGCCATAAAAGACAAAAGCAATTCCTTTCTAGAAACTCAAACGGTAGATAACGATGGCGATGGAACGGCAGATGTATTATTATTTCAGCCAAAAATCAAAGCTTCTTCAAAACAAGATTTTGAAGTTTTTGTGGGAACAAATCCTTCGGCTTCAAAAGTAATTAGCTGTTATTCTCGTTTTGTGCCAGAACGAACAGACGATTATGCATGGGAAAACAACAAAGTCGCTTTTAGGACTTACGGACCTGTAGCGCAAAAAATGGTGGAAGATAAAATTCCCGGGGGTACTTTGACCAGCGGTATGGATGCTTGGCTAAAAAGAGTCGATTATCCAATTATCAACAAATGGTACGAAAAAATGACTTCTGGAGCTGGAACTTATCATAAAGATACTGGCGAAGGCTTAGATAATTTTCATGTAGGCGATAGCCGTGGTATTGGTGGAATTGCTGTAAATGTAGATGGGAAATATTATTTCTCTAAGAATTTCATCAGCTGGAAAACCATTACGACTGGACCAATCCGAACAAGTTTTATTTTGACTTATGCGGATTGGGATGCAAAAGGAAATAAAATAACCGAATCAAAATTAATCAGCCTCGATTATGGAAGTTATCTTTCTCGTTTTGAAACTACTATTACAGGAGCAAAAACAATTTCAGTTGGATTGACGCTTCATGAGAAAAAAGGAACTATTGGAACTAACTTAAAAAGCGGTTGGTTGAGTTATTGGGAACCAATCGATGATTCTGAAATCGGATTAGGATTAGTCGCTCCAAAAAACACTTTGGCAAGTTTTGACAATCACGTTACAGATGAAAAAGATTTGAGCAATCTGTACGGAAATATTTCCCTTAAAAACAACAAAGCAGTTTATTACACCGGTTTTGGATGGAAAAAAGGAAGTCCGTTTCAAAATAAACAAGAATGGGAAACGTATTTGACTTCTTTTGCTGAAAAAATCAATAATCCGCTTGTTGTTAAGGTGAAAAAATAAGTTTTTTGTTTCACGCAGATTTGGCAGATTGAGCAGATTCTATCCTAATCTTCATCTGCATACATTCAATTAAATCTGCGTGAAACATCACTTTCCAGCCGGAAAATAATTCTCTTTTAATATAATTTCTAGAGGAATATAATGCGTGTTTTCAACTGCTTCTTTAAGTACTAATTTTTTGTACAAATAATTAATCCCTAAATATCCTTGTTCTTCCGGTCTTTGATTAATCAAGAAATCAATTACGTCCTTATTCAAATATTCGACATTTTCTTTCAGTAAATCGAAGCCAATAATTCGCACGCCTTTGATATTGTTTTCTTCTAAAAAACGAGCGACAATATAAGCTCTGGAATTTGGCACAAAAACACTGTGAATATCTTTAAACATATCAAGATTTAGCTGGTTGGTTCCAGAATCTTTCACGGTAATTTCCGAAAACGTAAAATTGGTAAGATCATTATTATCTTTAAAATAAGAATAAAAACCATCTATTCGCTGCAGATAAACAGATGTACTTTCAATTTCTCTTGCAATTTTAAAAATCAAAACTTTTCTTTCATTTTTCACTGCAAAACTAATCAGTCTTCCGGCAAGATAACCACTCTGAAAAGCATTTTGACCAACATAAGCATGCTTATTTTCTTCAGAAATATTTGAATCAATCATCACAACAGGAATATTTTTCTTTTCATATTCCTTTAAAAACCGAACAGAATCTTCATAAAAAATGGGAGCAAAAAGCAATCCGTCGCAATCAAATTCCAACACTTTATTGATTTGCTTTTGAAAAGATTCTGTATTGAAATCGTAGAAAAAATAATCCAATACAATTCCGAATTTCACAAATTCTGCAGCTGCTTTTTCTACTCCAGAAATCTGGCTTTTCCAATATTCTAAATTTTCATACTTAGGAAGAAAAACGGCAATATGAAATTTCTTATTTAATGCTAAATTGCTCGCTAAAATATTTCGTTTATAACCATATTCTTCGATAATAGCATTTACCTTATCAACATTCTCCTGAGCCACTTGCCCACGATTGTGAATAATCCTATCAACCGTTCCTGGCGAGACATTAGCAAGTTCTGCAATTTTTTTAATCGTTATGATATCGTTTGTTTTTAAGTTAAAAAATTCTATTAGCCCTGTAAAATTATTATTTTTTTTATCAAATATAAGTTGTTTTGCATCACTTTTTATATACATTTGCAAAAACCGTGTGCGTACACGCAAAAATACACAAACCAAGAAAACAACAATATTTTTTTGTATTATTTTTTTTTGATTTCATGCATCATAAAAGGGTTTCAAATAAAACTTTATTTAAAAACATATTTATTTGATTATAAAGCGTTTTAAATAAGTTTATTAAAGCAATACTATAAATAATAAAAAAACACAAGATTCATTATTTCAGATTATTAAATCTGCATTAAAATCAACAAATAACAATAAAATTATATTTAATATTTAAAATATTAAAAACCAGTATTTTACAATAATTTATTTAAACAAAAAAACGAACAAAACTCGATTCAAAAAAGTAGACAAAAACAGAACATAAAAACCAAATAAAATGATAATAGATTCATTACACAATGCAAAAAAATATTACAGCTTGCATGCGAATTTCAAAAAAGCTTTTGAATTTGTAAATCAGAATGACATTAGCCAACTTGAAGAAGGCGTTATCGAAATTACTGATGGATTAAAAGTAATTGTAATTGCAGGACAAGGTACAACCAAAGAGGAAAGCATAAAAGGTTTTGAATGCCATGACAAAAATATCGACATACAAATTGTTGTAAAAGGTCCAGAAACTTATGCATGGAAACCAAGAGAAAAATGTATAAGTCCAAATGGAGATTATAACGATGAAAAAGATGTACGTTTTTTTCATGATAAACCAGATATGTTTTTTCAACTACAGGAAAAACAGTTTACCATTTTATTTCCAGAAGATGTTCACGCCGCTATGATTGGTGATGGTCAATTGAAAAAACTTGTTTTCAAAGTAAAAATATAGTCATGAAATCTATTCAAAATGCAATAGAAATTATTGCAAACCAAGGTGTGCTACCTTTGTATTTCAATACTGATGAAATGATCAGTATTGAAGTGCTTCGTGCTTTATACAAAGCTGGAATCAGAGCAGTCGAATATACAAACCGTGGTTCAGAAGCTTTATCGAATTTCAAAAAAATGGTTGAAGTACGAAATGCCGAAATGCCCGCAATGCTTTTAGGAATTGGAACCATTAAAAACGAATTGCTAGCAAAAGATTTTCATCTTGCTGGCGCTGACTTTTTCATCAGTCCTGGCTTTGTTCCAGAAGTTGCGTCTTTTTTAAAAAGCAACAACTTATTATACGCGCCTGGATGCATGACGCCAACAGAAATTATTGCGGCCGAAAATGCGGGCGTTTCATTCATAAAACTCTTTCCGGGAAATATTCTTGGGCCAGATTTCATGAGCAGCATCAAAGAGGTATTTCCTAATTTGACTTTTATGGTTACTGGTGGTGTTGATACAACTCATGCAAGTATTCAAAGCTGGTTTACAGCCGGCGTTGCTGCAGTTGGATTGGGAAGCAAATTAATTACTAAAAAACGTATGATCGAAGAAGATTATGCAACAATAGAAAAGGAAACAAGAACTGTTTTAGATATTATTCAGACTACTAGAAAACAATTATAACTACATGGATTCAATATTTAATTTAAAAGGAAAAATTGCGCTTATAACTGGGGGTGCCGGCGTACTTGGAAGTAACTTTGCTAATGTTTTGGCTAAACAAGGCGCTATTGTCGGAATCGTTTCTCAATCGCTTCAAAAAGCAGAAAATACAGTAAAAACAATCGAAGAACACGGCGGTCAAGCTTTTGCTTTTCAAGCTAATGTTTTAAACAAAGAAGAGGTAGAAAAAGTAAGAGATCATATCGTTGAAAAATACGGCCGTCTGGATATATTGATCAATGCAGCTGGCGGAAATATGCCCGGCGCAACTATCCAGCCAGATCAAGCGGTTTATGACATGAAAACGGAAGATTTACAACAAGTAATTGATTTGAATATCATTGGAACAATACTTCCATCTCAAGTTTTTTCAGCCCTTTTTGCGAAACAAAAACAAGGGAATATCATCAACATTTCATCAGCATCGGCACAAAGACCTTTGACAAGAGTTGTGGGTTATTCAGCTTCAAAAGCGGCAATTGACAATTTCACACAATGGATGGCGGTTGAACTTGCCTCAAAATATGGGGAAGGCATTCGTGTAAATGCTATTTCTCCTGGTTTCTTCATTGGCGAGCAAAACCGTGCCTTGTTGCTTACTCCAGACGGAAACCTTACGCCAAGAGGCGAAAAAATAATTAGTCAAACGCCAATGGGACGGTTTGGAACTCCAGAAGACATTGACGGCGCGCTTTTATATTTATGCAGCGACATGTCAAAATTCGTTACTGGAACTGTATTAAAAGTAGATGGCGGTTTTGCTGCAACTAGCATCTAATATTTCTCTGCTCCTGCAAGGTTTTCAAAACCTTGTAGGTATTTTAATTTATAAAAGTTACTAATTAAACCTACAAGGTTTTGAAAACCTTGCAGGGAAAAAACAATAAAAGATGGAACAAACATTAAGATGGTTCGGGCCAAATGATCCAGTTTCTTTACAAGATATTGCACAAACAGGAGCAACCGGAATTGTGACTGCTTTACATCATATTCCAAATGGCGAAGTTTGGAGTATCGAGGAAATCATTAAACGAAAAGTTGAAATTGAACACGAAGACGGTGATCCTAAAAAAGGGCCTTCGGGCTTAACGTGGTCTGTTGTAGAAAGTATTCCGGTTCATGAAGACATCAAAAAACAAACTGGAAGATATCTAGAATATATTGAAAATTATAAGGAAAGTATTCGCAATCTGGCTCTATGTGGCATCAAATGCGTTTGCTACAATTTCATGCCGGTTTTAGATTGGTCGCGAACTGATTTATCCTATACTGTTGAAGACGGCTCTAAAGCTTTGCGTTTTGACATTAATGCTTTTGCCGCTTTTGAATTGTTTATTTTGAAAAGACCCAGTGCAGAAAAAGAATATTCTGAAGCGCAGATTCAAAAAGCAAAAAGCTATTTTGAAGCCATGACTGCAGAAGACAAAATCAAATTGCAACAAAACATTTTGGCTGGACTTCCGGGTGCGGAAGAGGCATATACGGTTGAAGATTTCTTGGTTACATTAAGTGCTTACAATCATATTGACAGACAAGCTTTAAAAAATAATCTTTTTCATTTTTTAAAAGAAATCATTCCGGTTGCGGAAAGTAAAGGCGTTTTGATGGCCATTCATCCGGACGACCCTCCTTACCCGATTTTAGGTTTGCCAAGAGTTGTGAGCACCGAAGAAGATTTGATCGAATTAATGAATGCCGCTCCTTCAAAATCAAACGGATTTACAATGTGTACAGGTTCATACGGCGTTCGTGCTGATAATGATTTGCCGGAAATGGTAAGACGTCATGGTGATAAAATGAATTTTATTCACCTAAGAAGCACGCAACGCGATGAAGAAGGAAGTTTTTACGAAGCCAATCATTTAGAAGGCGACGTTGATATGTACGAAGTTGTAAAAGCGATTCTCGAAGTTGAAAAAAGAAATAACAGCAAATTGCCAATGCGTCCAGATCACGGACACCAAATGTTGGACGATTTGAAGAAAAAAACAAATCCAGGATATTCTGCAATTGGCCGTTTGAGAGGTCTTGCAGAGTTGCGTGGACTTGAATTAGGGATTAAGAGATCTTTATAATAAGTTTGCCACGAAGGCGCTAAAACACCAAGTTTTTTATTTTTTGTTTCACGCAGATTTTAGCAGATTTAATATATATCTGCGGAAATCAGCTAAAATCTGCAGAATCTGCGTGAAAAAGTTTTTCTAGATCCTTAATGAAAAAACTTTGTGTCTTAGCGCCTTATCGGCAAAACCACAAAAAAAAAACTAACTAACAAAAAACCACAAAAAAACCATGATTCGTTCAGCCATTTTTACCTTTTGCAGTCTGGTTGTAAATATTACAATGGCTCAGGAATTACCTCAAATCATTACCTCAAAAACAAATTATCTGCCTGATTTTAGTTATGCGGGTTATCATTTCGGCGAACGCCAAATTCCTGAAGCAAGCGGAAAAATTATCAACGCAGCAGACTTTGGAGTTAAAGCAAATGATAATTTAGACGATTCAAAAGCGCTTTTAAAAGCTTTCAAAGCAGCAAATGATGTTGACGGAAATGTGATTCTGCAATTACCGGCTGGAAGAATTATCCTAAGCGAAATTCTCTATATCGAAAGAAGCAATTTTGTGCTTCGCGGTGCGGGTTCTAATGAAAATGGTACTGAGATTTATTGTCCAAGACCAATGATGTACCTTAAAGATTCTGGTGCTTTGGCAGAATTGCGTGAATATCTTACAACTCTGGACAAAAGACAACGCGAACCTGAAAACAATATTGACTTGCCTTTTTCTCAATATGCTTGGTCTGGTGGATTTATTTGGACGCAAGTTCCGGGCGAACGTGTAAAATCTTATTTGGACAAATACGAACCTGAATCGGATCCTTTGGCGAAAGTTAGTTCTGGAAAAATGGGCGAACATATTATTTCAGTTTCGGATATAAAAGATTTGAAAGTTGGCGATGTTGTCGAATTGCAATTGTTTAATAAAGATGGAGAAAATGGCGAAATTGTAAAAGACTTGTACCAAGGAGCAAACGTAAAACCGGGTTCTCATCATTGGAAATACCCAAAACTTCCAATTGTGAGGCAACAAGTTGAAATCACAAAAATATCGGGTTCAAAAATCACTTTAAAAACGCCTTTAACCATTTCGATTAAACCAAGTTATCAAGCGCAATTGGTAGAATGGAAACATTTAAATGAAGTTGGAATTGAACATCTTAGCTTTACTTTTCCTGATATTCCAAGAGTTGCGCATCATGTTGAACCGGGAAATAACGGAATTTTCTTGACGCGTCTTTTTAACAGCTGGGTCAAAGATGTAAAAATTACCAATGCTGACAGCGGTATTTTGGCAGAAGAAGTGGCCAATACCACAATTCAAGACATCACGACTGACGGAACAC
The DNA here is from genome assembly GCF_000425445.1 of Flavobacterium denitrificans DSM 15936. GTDB lineage: Bacteria > Bacteroidota > Bacteroidia > Flavobacteriales > Flavobacteriaceae > Flavobacterium > Flavobacterium denitrificans. The sequence goes on from NZ_KE384378.1 coordinate 70,536, forward strand.
ATTTAGCGCATTATACAGTTACTTTGGGAGGTGTACATAATATACTGGTAAAAAATCTTAAAATTTATAATGCAGCTGTTCATACTTTGAGTTTCAACACTTTTGCAACTAAAAACGTTTACCAAAACTGCGAAATATTTACTGATCCCGTTTTAGATCAGCATTCTGGAGCAAATCATCAAAATTTATTTGACAACATCATAGTTCACTTAAAAACCAATAAAAACAATAGCTACGCCATATTTGGCGGTGGCGGTGCCGAATATTGGAAGCCATCGCATGCGCCTTTCAGTACATTTTGGAATTTAAATGTTCAGGTCGAAAATCCAGATGCATCAAAACCAGTTTTATTGTACGGAATGAAAGATGGTGCTTTTGCAAGAATTATTGGTGTTCACGGAAATACAAAATTTGAAATCAAATACGACGTCGATCCCTATATTGAATTTTTAAACACCTCAATAGAAAAAGCACCTTCGTTATATGATTATCAATTAAATAAACGCTTAAAATAGGTACAAAGGCACAGAGCTACAAAGTGACAAAGGTTTCTTTACTTGAACTTGGAACCTCTGAGCCTTTGCCACTTTGCCACTTGAACCTTTCTAACTCTAACCTAAAAATAAATGCTATGAAATACACGAGCGTCTTTCTAGTTTTAGTTTTTATTTCAGGAAATTTATTTTCCCAAAATAAATACCGTCTTAAAAATTTCTCAACCACTGATGGGCTTTCGCAGAGTTCGGTTATTGCCATTCATCAGGATAAATTTGGGCAAATGTGGTTTGGAACGCGCGACGGTCTTAATAAATATGACGGAAGCCGATTCACGATTTTCCGAAATGATGTTTCTGACAAATATTCAATCAGCAATAATGATATTTTAGCCATTGAAGAAGACAGTTCAGGAAAAATCTGGGTAGGAACTTACAACGGTCTCAATTGTTATGATCCGGTTTCAAACCGTTTTACAAGATATCTTCATACAAAAGCCAATCATACAATCAGCAATAATGCTGTTTGGACCATAAAAGAAATTGATGGCGAAATGTGGTTTGGAACTTCAAAAGGCTTAACAATTTACAACAAAAAAACGGGTGCTTTTACTTCAGTTTTTCATTCTGATAATGATGCTTCTACCCTGCCCAGCAATAATATTTTAAGTATTCTAAAAACCAAAAAAGGCGAAATCTGGATCGGAACGACAAAAGGTTTATGCCAATTGACAAACCGAAAAAACGGAAAATTAGCTTTTAAAAATTATCCTTTAAATCCTGTCGATTTATTGACTGTGCAATCGGTTATAGAATCTCAAGATGGCAATTTATGGGTTGGAACTAAAAATAAAGGACTTTTGAAGTTTGATCAAAAGCAAAAGTCTTATATTCCTTTTTTATCAGAAGAAAAATTCCGTGAAATAAATACGGACATTCGATCTTTAGTAATTGATAATCAAGGTTCTTTATGGATTGGCGCCTATGACGGAATTTACATTTTAGGAAAAGATAAAAGTCTGCAGGAAATCAATAACAGCAACAATAGCACCGGGATCGACAAAGTAAAATCAGTTTTTATGGATCGAAAAGGTTCGATTTGGATTGGCTGTTATTACAAAGGAGTAAATCTTTGGGACATTTCAAATGTGAATTTCTCCAATTACAATCAGACTTCCAAAAAAATCCCGATGGGTTTTGATGTTGTGAGTTCGATAATTGCTGATAAAAACCAGAATATTTATTTTGGAACCGAAGGCGGAGGTATAACCATCTACAATAAAAATAGTGAAGCTGTAAGCTACATCAATAGCAAAACGGGACAATCTAATAAAAATGACATCAAAGCCATGTGTCTATCTGATGATCATATTTTATGGATTGGAACTTTTTCAAAAGGTTTATCGGCTTATAATACGATTTCAAAAAGAATTGAAGACAATCGAATTTCTTCGGATTTAATGGCTTCATTAAAAGAAACTGGTGTCTATTCACTCAAAACCGAAGGTTCAATTTTATGGATTGGAACTTTTGGGAAAGGCTTAATTCGATACAATACATCAGACAAGACTTTTGAAACTATTGGAAATGACAATACAAAGCCTGTTTTTCTGACCAATAATATTGTTCGCACCATTTTGGTTGACAAACAAAATTCGCTTTGGGTTGGAACACAAAATGGGCTCAATCGCATACCGCTTCAAAATTTCAATCCGCAAAAATACGCGATTCAGCATTTCTTTTACAATCATTCAGCTTTAGCAGGCGATGACATTTTGACTTTGTTTCAGGACAGCCAAAAGAAAATTTGGGTGGGAACAAAAGCAAAAGGATTGCATTATTTTGACGGAAAAAAATTCAACCACGTTAATCTTAAAGTTGGAAATACGGTCATTACTTCTATTCATTCTATTTTAGAAGATGCTGATAAAAACTTATGGATCAGTACGAATCAAGGAATTATAAAATACAACCAATTAAAAAAATCGGTCATGATTTATGACCAAAAAGATGGTCTGGCAAGTAATGAGTTTAATGATAATTCGGCTTTAAAATTAGGTTCACATCAATTTTACTTCGGAAGCCCATCTGGCGCAACATTCTTTGATGCATCGAAAATTTCGCTAAATCAGCATGCACCGCAAGTTTTAATTACCGATTTAAAAATTAAAAACGAAATAATCAATGCACATGACAAAGACGGGATTTTAGAACAAAGCATCGGATTTACCAACAGCATTATTTTGGATTATGACAAAGCCAATTTCTCGATCAGTTTTGCAATTCCAAATTACATTCGATCAAAAAACAATCAATACAGTTACCGTTTGGTAGGTTTAGAGAACAACTGGACCACCACAAAAAACAGTGAGGCAAATTTTGCTATTCAAAATCCGGGAACGTATACTTTTGAAGTCCGAGGGGCTAATAACGACGGTGTTTGGAATCAAAATCCTACTACGCTTACCGTTGTTGTAAATCCGGCTCCATGGCGAAGTATTTGGGCATTTTTGTTATACGGAATTGTAATTGGTTTAGGGTTATATGGATTGATATGGATCATGAAATCGAAAGCTCGACTAAAACAAAAACTCGAATTGGAATACTTGGAAACACAACGAATTGAAGAAAACAACAAACTAAAATTAGATTTCTTTACTAATATTTCGCATGAATTCAGAACGCCTTTGACTTTGATTTTGGGGCCTTTACAACAAATTCTAGCTGATTATAATGGCACTAACGAGATGTACAAAAAGCTTTTGGTCATTGAAGGCAGTGCCAATCATCTTTTGAGTTTGATTAACCGTTTAATGGATTTTAGAAAACTAGAGAATCATCAAGTTGCCCTGGAGTCGGCAAACGGAAATATTGTCAAATTCACTAAAGAAATCTTTTTGTCATTTATAGAATACGCCAAAGATGGTGGTTACGATTATACATTTGAAGCTGAAAACGAAGAAATTCCATTGTATTTTGACCGCTACAAACTCGAGCGAGTTTTCTATAATTTGATTTCAAATGCCTTTCGATACACTCCAAAAGGTGGCTCCATAAATGTCAAAATCAATCAGGATCAACAGCATCTATTTATCGCAGTAGAAGATTCAGGAGTTGGAATTTCTGAGGAACATATCGCCAAGATTTTTGATTTGTTTTTTGAAATTCCGATGCACAATCAAGTTCAGAAAAACTATAATAAAGGAACCGGAATTGGACTTTCGATTGTGAAAAATATTGTCGAACTGCACAAAGGAAAAATTGATGTTACAAACAAACCAACTGGCGGGGTAATCTTTAAAGTGAGCTTGCCACTTGGACGCGAACATCTTTTAGACAGCGAAATTATTTCTGATTTCAAGATTAGTGATGATATTGAACAATACAATGCACAACTAGAATCTTCAGAAATCGCAGACAATGAAGATATCGAAGATTTAATTGTAAACGCAGAAAAACAGACAATCTTGATTGTTGAAGACCATAAGGTTTTGAGAAAGTTTATGAAAAATCTGCTCAAAAAAGATTACAATATTATTGAAGCTGAAAACGGTAAAATTGCTTTAGAAAAAGCATTAAAATTTGTTCCAAACTTGATTATCAGCGATGTAATTATGCCTGAAATGGTAGGAACTGAATTGTGTTCAAAAATCAAAGAAAACATTAAAACCAGTCATATTCCGGTTATTTTGCTGACTTCCAGATCTTCATTAGTTTATAAATTTGAAGGATTAGAAAGTGGTGCCGATGATTACATCAGTAAACCATTTAATTTAATGGAATTCAGGCTTCGTGTAAAAAATCTTTTGAATACGACTGAACGTTTGAAAATCAAATTTTCGAGTGAAGACAGTTTTATTCCTTCAGAAATCACAGTTTCTTCTTTGGATGAAGAATTATTGAAAAAAGCTTTTAAAATTGTAGAAGAAAATATTTCGAACGAACAATTTGACATTCCGTTTTTCTGTACCGAATTAGGAGTAAGCCGAACCATGCTATTTTTAAAAATAAAAGCATGGACCAATTGCACGCCAAATGAATTTATTCATGAAATCAGGTTAAAACGCGCAGCACAATTATTAGAACAAGACAAGTTAACAATATCTGAAATCAGTTATAAAGTGGGCTTCAACAACCCAAAATATTTCAGTAAATGTTTCCAGAAAAAGTATGGCGAAACGCCATCACAATATGCCGACAAATTTTACAAATCTTCGGCCATAATTTAACAATCCTAGTGTTTTAAAGGGTTAAAAAAGGGTATCTGTATTTTTAGATACCCTTTTTTGTATTTCTATATCGTTTTCGGCATATACATTTGCGATATGAAAATCAAAAAAACAAATTTCTATTACTGCAAATCATATTTGTTGCAATCATAATCGGAATGAGTCTTTTGCTTTTCTACTTTATCTAACCTAAACCTTAAACCAAAAAATGAAAATTCACCAACCGAAAAACCAAATCCTCGAAATGATGTGTTTTTGATAAGTGTATTTTTGACACATAGACACATAGGAGCTTATATAGTTTAATTATATTTAAATAAAAAAAAAGAAATGATTCCAAACCCAAATTTAAAACCAAGTTATTGTGGTTTTTTTAAAAAGATTAATTAGTAGTATGAATAAAGTTAGTTTCATTTCTTTGATTCTAGGGTTTGCATCCCTGACAACAGGATGCAAATCCGGAATTAATCCTCAAAAAATAACTGTCTCTCCAGCGACCGAAAAATTACTGGAAACACGCTACAAAATGTTGCTTGATTATCCTGTCGATTCTTTATCGATGCCTCGAAGCATGAACGTCAAAACAAATGAGATTCGCAAAGTGCCATCGAGAGATTGGACAAGCGGTTTTTTTGCCGGAAATCTGTGGCAATTATACCGACTTACAGGTGATTCAAAATACAAAGAACAAGCTCAAAAATGGACACCTTTCAGCAAAAAAGAAAGCGTCAATCGTAATTCCCACGATGTAGGTTTCAAAGTATATTGCAGTTTTGGAGAAGCCTTAAAAGTAGAAAACAAAAAAGAATACGAAGCCGTGATCATTAAAGGTGCCGAAACTTTATGCACAAGATTTGATCCAAAAGTAGGCTCAATTCGTTCTTGGGATTTCAACAAGGAAATTTGGGACTTTCCTGTAATCATCGACAATATGATGAATTTAGAATTGCTTTTTGAAGCTTCAAAACTATCAGGAAATCCAAAATATCGCGACATCGCTATCAAGCACGCTAATACCACTCTGAAAAACCAATTTAGAGAAGACAATAGCTGTTTTCATGTTGTTGATTACGATCCAAAAACGGGCAATGTTAGAAAAAAAACAACGCTTCAAGGATATAATGATGATTCTGTTTGGGCGCGCGGACAAGGCTGGGCTGTTTACGGCTTTACAATGTCGTACCGTTATACAAAAGATCCTGCTTATCTAAAACAAGCCGAGGGAACCGCAAAGTTTTTTATGACCCATAAAAACTTGCCTGAGGACGGAATTCCGTATTGGGATTTTAAAGACCCTAGTATCCCAAATTCGGCCAGAGATGTATCAGCCGCAATGGTTATGGCATCAGGATTATATGAATTGTACAGTTACACCAAAAATGAAAGTTATTTGGCTTTTGCCGATAAAATAATGACTTCTGTACAATCTGAAAAATACATTTTGAATGCCAATATCAAAGCGCCTTTTGTGCTCGATCACAGTACAGGAAACTGGCCCAAACACGATGAAATTGACGAACCAATAATTTATGCCGATTATTATTTTCTGGAAGCTTTGCTTAGAAAAAAGTAACGGAAAAAAGTAACAAAGGTACAGAGGTACAAAGTGACAAAGGTTTTCAGCCTTTGAACCTTTGTCACTCTGTCACTTTGAACCTAAAAAAAAGTTTTACAATCTATGAACTATCAACCAAAATACTACAATACATTTTTACACTTGACGCTTTTTGTTTTTTTTCAGATTTGTCTGAGCAGCAGTTTTGCTCAGACAAAAATGAATATCAATGACAATTGGCTTTATTTAGAAAACCACACTTCAAACCTCAGCGAAGCCCAAAAAAATCAAAATTGGGTTTCACTAAACTTGCCTCATACATGGAATGCCGAAGATGCAACCGACTTAAATCCGGGATACAGACGCGATGCCAGCTGGTATCAAAAAAAATTAACAATTCCTCAGATTGATGAAAATCAGCGTTATTCTTTATATTTTGAAGGTTCAAATGTCACCACAAAAGTATATGTCAACGGCAAAGAAGCCGGATCGCATATTGGCGGTTATATTGGCTTTTCAATAGATATTACCAATTTGATCAAAGAAGGAAATAATGACATTTTTGTTCGTGTTGACAATAGCTATGATATCGAAATCATTCCGTCTCAAAAAAGTGATTTCTTTATTTATGGAGGCATTACGCGCGATGTTTGGTTGGTTTCCAAATACAAAAATCATATTGAAAATTTAAAAATCACAACCCCAGAAGTATCAGCTAAAAAAGCTTCGGTACAAATTATTACTTCCATTGTAAATCCAGACAATTCAAAGGATTTATCATTAACCGTAACTTTAAAAACTCCGAAAGGAAAAAAAGTGGCCAGTAAAACAATTTCAGTTTCAGGCAAAACTTCGACAATCACTTTTGAAAACATTAAAAATCCAGAACTTTGGGATACAGATAATCCAAATTTGTATAAACTGACGGCTTCATTATCTGAAAAAAATCAGATAAAAGACAGCGTTGCAGAGAAAGTAGGATTCAGATGGTTTGAATTCAAAGATCACGGCCCTTTTTATTTGAATGGAAAGCGTCTTCTTATTCGTGGCACACACCGCCATGAAGAACAAGCTGGTGTAGGCGCTGCGATGACAAACGCGCAACATTGGGCAGATATGAAATCTATAAAAGAAATGGGCGCAAATTTTGTTCGTTTGGCACATTATCCGCAAGATCCTGAAGTTTACAAAGCTTGCGATGAATTAGGATTATTAGTTTGGGACGAATTGCCTTGGTGTCGTGGCGGGATTGGAAATGAGGTTTGGAAAACAAATGCCAAAAACATGTTGGCCGAAATTATCAATCAAAATCACAACCATCCTAGTATTATAATTTGGTCTTTAGGAAACGAAATGAACTGGCTTCCTGATTTCCCTGATGGCGATAATCCAGAAAAAACAAATGGTTTTTTAACCGAATTGAATGATCTTGCACACAAACTCGATCCGACGAGAAAAACTGCCATCCGAAAATATTATGAAGGTTCTCATATTGTAGATGTTTTCTCTCCTTCTATCTGGTCTGGTTGGTATTCTGGCAGTTATAAAAGCTATCAAAAAGCAATTGACGTTTATAAAAAAGAATACAAGCACTTTATCCACGCTGAATATGGAGGTGACAGCCACGTAGGCCGTCACAGTGAAAATCCAATCACTGGTGAAAACATCATAAAAGCCGAAGGTTGGGAAGAAGCAATAGTACAAACCAAAGTTGCAAATATTGCTCAAATTGGTGATTGGAGCGAAAATTACATCGTTGACTTATTTGACTGGCATTTGCATATATCCGAGAATGACCCAACTTTTGTGGGAAATATTCAATGGGCATTCAAGGATTTTGCTACGCCATTACGTCCGGAAGATGATATTCCGTACATGAATCAAAAAGGTTTGACTGACCGAAATGGAATGCCAAAAGATGCTTATTATGTTTTTAAAAGCTATTGGGCAAAAGAACCATTTGTATACATAGAATCCCATACTTGGACAGACCGTCAAGGGCCTGAAAACATGCCAAGAACAATCAGCGTTTTTAGTAATTGTGAGAAAGTGACTTTGTATCAAGATGGAAAATCATTAGGCGAAAAACAACGCAATCTAACTCTTTATCCTGCAAATGGTTTGACTTGGGATATCAATTTCAAAAAAGGAGAAAATATTTTAGTTGCCGTTGGAAAGACTAAAGAAGGAAAAACAGTTTCTGATACCTTAAAAGTGAATTACCGTTTCAAAAAGAATGAAGCAGCAACATCGCTGCAATTATCATCAGAAAAACTAAAAAATGGTAATTATTTGGTAACAGCAATCGCGATTGACAACAATAATTTACGATGCTTAGATTATGAAGAAAGTGTTTATTTCCAATGCCTGAAAGGCGGAATAACATTGAAAAATCAAGGAACACCAACAGGAAGTGAATCTATTAAAATGGCAAATGGAAAAGCATCTATCGAAGTGATTCCTGACGGATCTAATAATCCTATTGAAATGACAGCATTAAACCAGAGTTTTAAAGGAGAATATTTAAAGATTCCAACACAGTAAGTCATTAGTCGCAAAGGCACTAAGACACAAAGTTTTTTTCGCCTTAGTGCCTTCGGGGCAAAACAAAAACAATAAACAAATTACAAAAATGAAAAAACTATTAACCGCACTACTCCTAACCTCATCCTTATACAATTTTGCTCAAGGCTTGATTTCAAACGTTCCAAATCGAAATACTACTTCTTTAAACGGTGTTTGGAATTATATTATCGATCCTTACCAAACTGGATTTTACAGCTTTCATCTCGATCAATATGACAAACAAGGAAAAGCACCAAAATCAGCATTTTACAGCAATTATCATGCAGTGAATAAGCAAGAATTAGTTGAATATGATTTTGATAAATCACCAACAATAAATATTCCTAGTGATTGGAATTCGCAGATTTCGGAACTAAAATATTACGAAGGAAATGTTTGGTTCAAAAAATCTTTCGATTACGATTTAAAAGACAAAAAACGTTTGTTTTTATATCTGGGAGCCATCAATTACAAAGCAGATGTGTATTTGAACGGAAAAAAACTAGGAACACATGAAGGCGGATTTACTCCGTTTAATTATGAAGTCACTTCCATCGTAAAACCAAACGACAATTATTTGGTAATAAAAGTTGACAATACGCGTCACAAAGAAGATGTTCCAACAGTAAACACAGATTGGTGGAATTACGGCGGAATCACGCGCGATGTGACTTTGATCGAAGAAGACGCTTCTTTTGTAGAAGATTATACTATTCAGTTGAAAAAAGGCAATGCATCAATTATTTCAGGTTTCATCAAAATAAACAACTTAGATACATCACAAAATGCAATTTCATTTTCAATTCCGGAATTAAAAATCAATTACAAAGGAAAAATTGGCGCTGACGGAATCTTAAATTTTGAAATTCCTGCTAAAAAAATCTCCTATTGGTCGCCAGAAAATCCAAAATTGTACGATGTTACAATAGATTTTAACGGGAAAAAATTAAAAGATAATATTGGTTTCAGAACTATTGAAACGCAAGAGGACAAAATTCTGTTAAACGGAAAACAAATCTTTTTAAGAGGGATTTCTATTCATGAGGAAAATGCAAAAGGCGGGCGCGCAAATTCACAAGAGGATGCATTGCGTTTGTTGAATTGGGCAAAAGAATTAGGCTGTAATTATGTTCGTTTGGCACATTATCCACACAACGAAAACATTATCAGAGAAGCCGACAAAATAGGATTAATGGTTTGGGAAGAAATTCCGGTTTACTGGACTGTTGATTTCGCTAATAAAAACACTTATCAAAATGCCCAAGATCAATTAACTGCTGCGATGACAAGAGATAAAAATCGAGCTAGTATTATAATCTGGTCAATGGCAAATGAAACTCCAATTTCTGATGCCAGAAATACTTTTATTCAAAATTTAGTAGCGCATACAAAATCGCTTGATAATACAAGATTGATCAGTGCGGCTTTATTAACTCGTCATGCAGATGGATTCGGTATTATTGATGATAAAATTGGCGAATCACTTGATATTATTGCTTTTAATCAATATTTAGGCTGGTATGGTGGCAAATTAGAAGATGCAGAAAAGAATCTTTGGAAAACACCTTATAACAAACCCGTTGTTGTTTCTGAATTTGGAGGAGATGCAAAAGCAGGTTTCCATGGAGAAAAAAACGAACGTTGGACAGAGGAATATCAGGAATATTTATACATCCAGAATTTGAAAATGATTGAGAAAATTCCACATTTAAGTGGAACAAGCCCTTGGATTTTAGTAGATTTCAGATCTCCAAAAAGATTACTACCTGGCATCCAAGATGGCTATAACCGTAAAGGCTTGATCTCAAACGAGGGCGAAAAAAAGAAAGCTTTTTACATTATGCAGGATTGGTATACAAAGAAGAAAAAGGAGCAATTGAATTATTCTTCAAGCAAATAAGCCATTACCAATTCATTAACAAAAAAAGCAACCATAATTATATGATTTTTCTTCATTATTAACTTACTTTGTAGTTATTCTAAAAATTGTAATCCTATGAAAAAATTTTATTTAATGGCAGTTACATTGTTTGCTGCTTTTACAGTTCAGGCGCAAGATGTGGTGAAATTCGCTCCGCTTGATGCAAGTCCGGTTGATATTTCTTATTTCCCAAACAGAGCTGTTAAATTCAAAAAAACAGATACTCCTAACCCGGTTGTTAAAGTAATTTATGCAAGACCTTCTGTAAAAGGAAGAACTATTTTTGGAGATGTTGTGAAATTTGGAGAAGTTTGGAGAGTTGGTGCCAACGAAAATACAGAAATTAAATTCTACAAAGACGTAACAATTGGCGGGAAAAAAGTTGCTGCAGGATACTACAGCTTATTTGCTATTCCAGAAAAAGACAAATGGACCATCATTATCAATAAAGAATTAGATTTATGGGGTGGTTATGCTTACGATGAAAGTAAAGACGTTGTAAGAGTTTCAGTACCTGTTAAACCAGTTTCTGATGTTATCGAAGCTTTATCTATTGCTTTTACAACTAAAGACAATGTGGCTAATTTAGTTATTGGATGGGATAAAACTACGGTTGAATTGCCTATCACTGTGAAATAACAAATTGACTATTTTAAATAAAAAAAGAGACATTTTTCAATGTCTCTTTTTTTATGTTTAAACCTTTACGTTTTCTATAATCTTATCCAACGTAATCGGCAAATCTCGTACACGCTTTCCTGTTGCGTTAAAAACAGCATTTGCAATTGCAGGCGCCATTCCAACTAAAGCTGTTTCTCCTAAACCTTTTGTTCCCATTGGGTTACTGATTGGATCTTTTTTATTGACGAAAAAGACTTCTTGTTTTTCAATATCAGCATTTACAGGAACATGATAATCGGCGAAATTATTATTGATTGGACGTCCAAAACGATGGTCAATTTCCAATGCTTCCATCAGCCCCATTCCGATTCCTCCTACCGCTCCGCCAAACATTTGCCCCGCCGAAGTTTTCTGGCTGATTACAGTTCCTATATCAGCGCAAGAAACCACATGGGCCAATCGTATTTTTCCAATATTTGGATTAACCAAAACTTTTACAAAGTGGACTGAAAACGAATAAATAGAATATTTTCTCGCTTCTTCAGTACCTTTCGATTGATTTTCAACAGCAAAATCTTCCAATTTATTTGTCGCCAATAACGAAGCTAAAGAAACTGTTTTTGAATTATTTTTCGAAGAAATTACGCCATTTGCAAAAGTCAGATCCGTGATTGGAGTTCCTTTAAAAGTTGGTGTTTCATTAGCCAAACCTAGTATTTTACTGACTAATAAATTACAAGAATCATGCACTGCAGAACCCACAGATGAAGTCGTCGCCGATCCTCCTTGCGTTGGACCTTTCGGAAGACCGCTTTTTCCCATTTCAATAATTACATTTTCAACTGGCATTCCCATAATTTCAGAACCAATTGCCGTCATCATGGTTGCCGTTCCTGGCCCCATATCATTTACACTGCATTGCAGTACTAGGTTTCCGTCTGCTGAAAATTTTGCTTTTACTGAAGTTGGACTTCTATAACAGCCAAAAGTTCCAGTTCCCATTCCATATCCTACTAACCATTCACCTTCACGAACTGATCCCGGTTTATTTTTACGGTTTTTCCAGCCAATGCGTTCCATTCCACCTTCATAGCATTCCAAAAGATATTTGCTGCTCCAAGGTTTATTTTGTTCCAAATCCTTTTCAGCATAATTGCGTTTACGAAATTCGATCGGATCCAAATCTAATTTATAAGCCATTTCATCCATTGCAGATTCCAAGGCAAAAGACCCCGTTGCCTCTCCTGGTCCACGCATCCAAATTGGCGTACAAGTATCCAACGGCACAATTCGGTAGCGTGTTGAAACATTGGCACAATCATAAATAAAACGTGACATGTTTACGGTTCCTTCCATGAAATCTTCATAGCTTGAAGTCATAGCAACAGCTTCATGCGTCAAACCTGTCAGTTTACCATCTTTGGTTGCGCCTAAACCCATTTTTTGGATTGTATAAGGTCTGAAACCAACATTGGTAAACATTTGTTCACGATGCAAAACCAATTTCACTGGACGATTAAGTTTTTTTGCACCAATCAAAGCCGCTATTTCATACGGCCATGTATGCAGTCCCATTCCGAATGCACCTCCAATATATTCTGCATGTACCTCAACATCTTCAGCAGGAACATCAAAAACCCCAGCCACACTTCGGCGCGTTCCTTCAACACCTTGACTTTTGGTATATAAAATTGGTTTATTTCCTTCCCATTTTGCTATAATATTGGCCAATTCCATTGGATTATGAACTTCCGTCGGAATCGTATATTCGGTTTCTAAAACGACTTCAGCATTCTTGTATCCATCGTGTTCACCACGGTGATAATCATTTCCTTTATCCGTTTCTACCTTCTTTTCTTGATTTGCTGCTTTTTTAAGTTCAGTCGAATGCTCATCTTTCAAATAATCCGCTTTAATCAAGCTTGCAGCATATTGCATACGTTCAAAAGAATCCGCAATTACAAGTGCAATGGGTTGATCGTAATACAGTATTGAATCATCTTTGAAAATTTGGAGCGGTTGTCCAAAATTATGTTTGTCTTTTGCTTTTTGATATCCAGACGGCTTGTCAACATTCAAATGTGTAATAACCGCCAAAACTCCCGGAGCCCATTCTGCTTTTTTAGTATCAATCGTTTTGATTCTTCCTTTTGCAATCGTACTTCCCACCAAACAGGCATAAACAACACCATCAATTTTATATTCAGCCGAATAAGTAGCAGAACCTGTTACTTTAGCAAATCCATCTACTCTATTTATATTACTTGTCTTGCTCATAATTTAATCTATTTAGATGATGCTATAGTTAATGCTTCTACAATAGCGTTTGGTCCAAGAGTCAATTTGAAATCATTATCTCCGTAACTTTTTGCACCTTTCATCGCTAAATTCGCCGCTTGTCGAAAAGTAGTTTCTGAAACCGTTTTTCCTTTCAAAAATTCTTCAGCTTCCGTCAATCTCCAAGGTTTGTGCGCTACACCGCCCATTGCTAAACGGGCATTTTGAATTGTATTGTTTTGAATATTTAAAGCAGCCGCAACAGAAACCAATGCAAAAGCATAACTGCTTCTATCACGAACTTTTAAATAATGTACATTTTTATTGAAATTATTGTCTGGAATTTCAACCGAAGTTATCAGTTCTTTGTCCAAAAGCGTATTGTCTTTTTCAGGCGTGTTTCCCGGCAAACGGTGAAAATCAGTAAATTTGATTTCTCTTTTTCCTTTTGGTCCCTCTACCAAAACTGTTGCGTCAAGCGCTGCTAAAGCCACGCACATATCGCTTGGGTGAACTGCAATACAGCTTTCAGATGCTCCAAAAATCGCCGCCATTCTGTTTGAACCACCTATTGCGCCACAACCACTTTTCGGAGCTCTTTTGTTGCAAGGCATATCAGGATTATAAAAATAAGAACAACGTGTGCGTTGCATCATATTCCCCCCAACAGTCGCCATATGTCTTATTTGCTGTGATGCACCAGCCGCTAAAGCCAATGCCAACAAAGGATGTTTTTCTTTTATAGATGAATCTTCAGCCACTTGACTGTTTTTTGCCAAAGCGCCAATAGATACTTTTCCACTTAAAAATTCAATCTTTTTTAAGTCTAGTCCAGTAATATCAACCAACTTATCTGGCGTAGCAATATTTTTTTTCATTAAATCAACCAGATTCGTTCCTCCAGCAATGAACTTAGCTGAGTTTTCTTTGTTAATGCTTGATATCGCTGAATTTGTTGACAAAGCCTTAATTATTTGGAAATTTTTCATGACAGCATCCCTCCTTCCTTCACTTCTGTAATTGCATCAACAATATTATGATAAGCACCACATCTACAAATGTTTCCACTCATATATTCTCTAATTTCTTCTCTGCTGTTGGCATGACCTTCTTTAATACAAGCAATTCCAGACATGATTTGTCCAGGCGTGCAATAACCGCACTGAAAACCATCATGTTTGATGAAAGCTTCCTGCATCGGGTGAAGTTTTTTACCTTTCGAAAGTCCTTCGATTGTAGTCACTTGGGCATTCTGTTGCATGGTTGCCAATGTCAAGCAAGATAAAACTCGAGTTCCGTTTACGTGTACAGTACACGCGCCACATTGACCATGATCACAGCCCTTTTTGGTTCCCGTAAGTTGCAATTGTTCTCTTAACAAATCAAGAAGCGTCGTTCTTGGCTCAATGTTAAGATTGTGTTTTTTGCCATTTACTTCAATAGAAAGTGGCACTGTTTCTAAATATTCAGCAATTTTTTCATCCCATTTATTCTCCGATGCCATTACCAATGAAGGCGGTGTAAAGGCGAGAGCGGTAAAAAGTCCTGATTTTTTTATAAAGTCACGGCGGGAACTTGAATTTTCCTGAGTTTCTTTACTCTGATTTGTTTTTTTAGAAGCCATTCAGTCTATTTTTAAAATTAGCAGAAACACCTTAGTTATTCTAACAAATTTAACAATCTTATGCCACATAAAATTATAAAATTCAAACATTAGCTTTATTTAGAATAATTACAATTTTCATCTTTATTTTAACTATACAAACTATTCTCTACTTTGCTTGTGCTATTTTTTCACACAGATTTTTATTGGGCCGAAAGATTTACGCAGATTTTTTGCCATAATAAAAAAAGAATCTGCCCAAATCATTTAAATCTGCGTGAAAAAATACTATTCTGATTCAAGCGGATTTTATTTTTTGTTATTATCGGAGAATGTTTTCAAAATTGTATTTTTACTGAATTAAGTCCAAATTATGTCTCAACAACAAATCATCTATCTTGATAATAATGCTACAACCTGTGTAGATGAGCGAGTTTTGGACACAATGCTTCCTTATTTTACTCATTTTTATGCCAATGCTTCAAGTTCTCATATTGCAGGATTGACAGTAAATGAAGCTGTTGAAAATGCTGCATGGCAAACCGCAGAACTTATCGGAGCGCAGGAAGATGAAATCATTTTTACTTCGGGCGCAACAGAATCAATTAATCTGGCTATTAAAGGTTTGGCAAATCAAGACCGAAAACATATTGTGACGGTTTCAACAGAACATAAAGCGGTTTTAAAGACTTGTGAGTTTATGGAATCGATTGGTTTTGAAGTTACTTATTTGGCTACTGCTTCAAATGGCATTTTAGATCTTACCAATTTAAAACAAGCTGTAACAGACAAAACCTTGTTAGTCTGCATTATGATGACGAATAATGAAACGGGCGTTCAGCAAAATATAAAAGCAATTTCTGAGCTTGCTCATTCTAAAAAAGCGCTTTTTTTGTGTGATGCAACACAGGCCGTTGGAAAAATCCCGATTGATGTTAAAGCACTTGGAATTGATCTTTTGCCTTTTTCTGCACATAAATTTTATGGCCCAAAAGGCGTTGGCGCGCTTTATATTTCAGTGAAAGCCAAAATTAAACTAATACCGCAAATTCATGGAGGCAATCAACAACGCAAATTACGAAGCGGCACTCTGAATGTTCCCGGAATTATCGGTTTAGGGAAATCGTGCGAAATCGCTTTAAGCGAAATGAAAAGCGATCAGGAACGAATTTCACAATTAAGAGATCAATTAGAAAAAGGATTATTGCAATTTGAAGGTTCTTTTGTTAATGGAAATATTTCTGAAAGAATTTACAACACTACAAACATCTGTTTTCCGGGCGTGAATTCAGAACAACTGATTTTGGCTCTAGGAAATATTGCAGTTTCAAATGGTTCTTCCTGTTCTTCTGTGACTTCAGAACCTTCACATGTTCTAAAAGCGATGGGATTATCGAATGAAAACGCTTTGAGTTCTATACGATTTAGTTTAGGAAGATTTACAACCTCAGAAGAAATTGATGAAACTATTGAGCGTGTTTTGGGTTTAGTTCGCAAGATAAGTCAATAGATTTATTGCCACAAAGTCGCTAAGACGCGAAGTTTTTTGTTTCGTTTGCGCAAAAAAATTCACGCAGATTCTTCAGATATAAGCAGATTATTATAGAATATCTGCGCATATCAGCTTAAATCTTTTTAAAATCTGCGTGAAAAAATCTTATCGTCTTTTGACAACAAAAACTCAAAACTCAGACATCAATTTATTGTAATCCTCTTCGGTATCTATGTCAATGTTTCCTTTTTCAAATAAAACCGAAACGACATCCTCTGAAAATTTGCTGATTATTTTTTTTGCGCCTTCTTGACCTTGCAATTCTAACAATTCGTTAAAGTATTTTTTATTGAAAAGAACTGGCGTTCCTAATGTTTCTGAATATGCCGAAGCCACAATTCCCTTTCCGGTTTTATAATGTTCCTGGATCAAATTTTCAAAAATCAAGCTAGAAACATACGGCTGATCGCAAACCGCAAAAATACAATTTTCAATTTCGGGATATAAGTCTACTATTTTTTTAAGTCCGCAATTAATTGAAGATGACATTCCAGATTCCCATTCTGGATTAAAAACTATTTTAATTCTTGACGGATCAAGTTCTTCTTCTACCAGATGATGATTAGCGCCTGTAACAACAATAATTATCACATCTGGAACTAAAGAAGCTTCCGCAATAGTGTTTTTAAGAAGCGTCGAATCTTTATAGCCCAAAAGCTGTTTTGGCTGTCCTAATCTTGAAGAATTCCCAGCAGCTAAAATCACTATCCCTATTTCATTTTTATGCTTCATAATAAATTTCGTCATGAATTTTGCCCGACTTATATTTTAAAGAAGTTCCAATCTTTCCTGATTCGAAAGCTTTGAGTTCAGAAACAATTGACAAAGCAATTTCTTCTGAAGTTTCAGCTCCAATATCAAGCCCAATCGGACTATGAATTCTCTGCAGTTGTTCTTCATTAACTGCAATTCCTTCCAATTGTAAATCATCCAGCATTCGGTTAAGTTTTGATTTTGGGCCAAGAATTCCAATATATCGGCAATCTGTCTCCAGTAGCAATTTTAAAACAGCCAAATCATATTTGTAATTGTGCGTCATCAAAACAAAAAAAGTTTGATCGTCGATATTTACATTTTCCAAAAAATCCTCTGCCTTTACAACAGTAACTTTATGTGCAGCTGGAAAACGTTTTTTTGTAGCATGAGCATTTCTTCCGTCACCAATAGTTACTTCCCACCCTAATAAAGCGGTCATTTTTACCAATGGTTGCACATCATTTCCAGCTCCTGCAATTACTAATGAAACGGGAGGTTTTATGTATTCTATCAAAGCTTCATCTTCCGAATTTTCTTGAATTTTCTTTACCGAAGTCATTTTGGTCAGAAGTACTTCTTTTGCTTCTGTGATTAAATTTAATGCACTGTTATTGTGATGCAAAACCGGACTGTCTTTTCTGAAAAACAAACTTGTCCCAATTTGATTTGCTCTTTTATTTAATGAAAAAATCGTAATAATTACCGCTTCTTTCCTTTCTGACTTTAATTGGCTCAAAAGCTGAATTGGATTATTTTCTAATTCATCATCAATGTATTCGAATAAAATATGGACGATTCCGTTGCATCCTAATTGAAGACCAATTTCAGCATCGTCTTCATTGCTTGTATTGTAAGTAACTAATTTATTTTGCTTTTGATTGATGGAAAGAAGCGCTTTTCGCAATGCATCGCCTTCCAGACAACCTCCACTTATAGCGCCGGTCAGCAAGCCATCTTCCGTAACCAACATTCGTGCGCCTGGCTGTCTGTATGACGAACCTTCTACTTTAACGACTGTTGCCAAAGCTGTTTTTTTACCCTCTGATTTTGCTTCTGAATACGCTTTTAAAATTTCACTGATTTCCTTCATAAAATAATTATTCACCAGCAAAATAGACTGCCGATGATTCTTTAACAGCCTAAAAGTAAAAAATATTATAAACTTAAAAGCAGGAAACCTACTTAAGTTTATAATATTCTTGTTTCTAAAATTTGCTAAATGCTGTCTTCTTGCTGTCTTATTTTTTTAATTGCAAAGCATAATTCAGTTTAGATTTTATTATTTTTTTATCTCTGTCTAAAAAATAAATTGTTTCAGGTCTTGCACTATAATAGCCATAATAAATTTGTTTTTCAGTTGGTTGATCCCAATTCAACACATATATTGTTCCGTCAGGATCGTTTTCTAAACCTCTTTCTGTATTCAATTTTCCTTTTTCGGTAAATTCTTTTTCAGGCGATTTTCCTTTGTAAATACTTGAAAGTTCAAATTCATTGGTTTTCAAATTAATTTTAAGAACAGTCTCAATTCCGCTACAATCTGCACACGGCAATAAACCTTCATAAACTGAAATAGTATTCCTTTCTTCACTTTTAGTTACTGTAGCGACTGAATCTTTAGCAACTTCTTTGCTTTCCATTTTAGTATTTTTAGAATTACAAGCCAAAAAATGTACTGAAACTATTGCTAGCAAAAATATTTTTTTCATGATTATTGAGTTTTATATTCATAGCAAACATACAGATAATTCTTATTTTTTCGTTTGAAATAAATTTGAAAGTTCACTAAACAAAAGCATAACAATTATTTTTTCTTACAATATTATTTATATCGCGAAGTTTTGTATTTTTATAGATAGCAAAAAAATATTACCTAACCTTAATAAAAAGCTACATGGGAAAATTTGTAATTACTAAGAGAAACAACGGAGAATTTCAATTCAATTTAAAAGCTGGAAATGGTCAGACAATTTTGGCAAGTGAAGGTTATACTACAAAAGCAGCTTGCACAAACGGAATTGAATCTGTTAAAACAAATTCGCAAGATGATGGTCGTTTTGACAGAAAAGAATCAAGCAACGGAAAACCGTATTTCAACCTAAAAGCTAGCAACGGCCAAATCATTGGAACAAGCGAAATGTACGAAAGTGTTGCTGCTAGAGAAAACGGAATCGAATCTGTAAAGAAAAATGCTTCTGACGCTGAAACTGATGATCAGACAGCCTAAGGCTTATTATTTATACTAAAAAAAAAGCTGTTTCTAAATGTATAGAAACAGCTTTTTTTATTTAAAATGCACTATTGAAATTTATTTTTTCAAAGCAGAAATTCCCGTATGCGTTGGAACAACCTGCTTAATACTTCCGTCAGCATTGAATTCTAATTTATCCATGCAAACTTCACGATGAAAACCTCCAGCATCGCCCATTTTGATTCCGGTTGGATAAGAGAATCGGTGATATGTAATATACCATTCATCTTTATTTGGAATTTGTAAAACCGAATTATGACCTGTTGCATAAATTCCCTGATCTGGGATTCCCTGAATTACAATGTTGTTTTGCGGAATTTCAATTGGGCCAAGAGGCGATTTTGAAGTTCCATATCTTACTTTATAATTTGGACTTCTTGTATCGTCTTCGCTCCAAAGGAAATAGTACGTTCCTTTTCTGTAAATGATATACGTTCCTTCACGGAAAGTTTTATCTACTTTAATTACTTGGGTATTTCCTTTAAGCGAAATCATGTCGTCATTCAACTCGGCTACAGCCATATATCCGTTGCCCCAATACAAATAACTTTTTCCAGTTTTTGGATCTGTAAAAACATCTGGATCAATTTCCTGACCACCTTTTATGCCTTCTGGACGAGTGCTTACCAAAGCTTTTCCGCTATCCGTAAATGGCCCAGTTGGATTATCTGAAGAAGCCACACCAATTTTCTGAGCCGCCGTGAAATAATAGAAATACTTATATTTTCCTTTTATTTTTTTCTCTACAATACATGGCGCCCACGCATTTCTGTTTGCCCACGTAACATCTTTTTTAAGATCGATAATAATTCCTTCATCTTTCCAATCAGTCAAATTATCTGATGAAAATGTTTTGAAATAATAACCTGACCAGCCATCAAAACCGTCGCTTGTTGGGTAAATGTAATATTTCTTGGTTTTGTTTGAATACAGAATTTCAGGATCGGCATAATAACCTTCTAAAACCGGATTATTATTGATTTTTGGAAATTTTTCTGGTGTTCCCCATTTTGCAGTCAAACGTTTCAATTCTGAACGTGTAATTGGCAAAATAGTTCCATGACGTGGATTAAAATCCATTGAAATATCATTATTGATAACCGCAAAATTTTCTAAATCTTTAGTTTTAGTAAACTCATATCTTCCTTTTGTATAAACATCATACATCAAAATATAATCGTCAGAATTGTTTAGTTTGAAAACACTTGAGCCTTCAACGCCATCGTTTGTTTGTTGCAGATAATTATCATTTTCTGTCCAATTTCCCGAAGTTAAATCGGTTGTTGTGGCGACTTTAATTCCTGCTTTTCCACCTTCAGTTTTATAAAAAAGATGATAAACGCCGTCTTTTTCAATAATATCTCCATCAATACAAGCTCTTTCCGACTTTGGAACAAATAATAATTTTGGCGCACTTTCTAGAGCTGTAAAATCTTTATTCGCGTAAGCGTAATAAATTTTATCTGGTCCTCCGGCATGCTGTAAACTAAAGTAAATTAAATACTTTCCTGCTTTTGCATCGTAAATAGTCTGAGGCGCCCAAACGCGTTTTAGGTTTTCATTTCCTGGAAAAGTGGTCTGAATATTAACGACATTACTTGTCCAATTTACCAAGTCAGTACTTTTTAGCAAAATCATAGCACGATTGCTGTCCCAACCTTTTGACGAAGTCATATCGGTCAAAACCATATAAAAAGTCTTTCCGTCATCACCACGCAAAATATGCGGATCACGGACACCTCCGGTAGAACTGATTATTTTGCTGTCTAAAACGGGTTTATTGTCATTTAAGTGATAATAATGATAACCGTCTGAACTTACGGCGTAACGAACCGCTTCTTCTTCAACTTTATTTCCTGTAAAATATACAAATAAATAAGCTGTCAAATCTTTCTCAGCTACAGGCGGTGGTGTTCCTTTTTGGTTATTCTGAGCTTGTAAAACACTAAAAAATGATGCTA
This sequence comes from Flavobacterium denitrificans DSM 15936, assembly GCF_000425445.1. Lineage (GTDB taxonomy): Bacteria > Bacteroidota > Bacteroidia > Flavobacteriales > Flavobacteriaceae > Flavobacterium > Flavobacterium denitrificans. Next base: position 92,321 of record NZ_KE384378.1, read on the forward strand.
GTGCAACAAGACTTAATTTTAATTTTTTCATTCGATATTCTTTTTAATTTACTGCTTTTTTCTTTTAAGAACGCATTTATTTAAACACATAGAAACATAGCTTTTCTTTGTCTGTAAAAGGCGTTTCACTTATTTTAAAAAAAAATAGCTATGTGTGAAAAATGTGTTTTCTTTTAATCCTTTTAGATTAAAACTATCCCGAAACTTCGAGACTATGTGTTTACTATTTTTATGAATTCATTTAATTAAAAAGCAATACGGTTTATTTTGTTTTAACTCGCATTACGACAAATGAATACGGTGGCAACTCTTTTGAAAAAGCTTCCTTTACTGTTAGTTTCTCAGTTAAAGGTCTTGCTGTTGTATTTTCTGGCGTTCCAGTCAATAAAGTATAATCAACATTTTCAGTCAAATTGAAATTTGTTGTTTCAATAGATGGCGTTACCGCGACTGGAAGTACGTTTACTAATTTGATTATCAAATCGCCAGAAGCATTGTCTTTAACCACTGAAGCTCCAATTCGTTTGCTTACTTCAGGATTTGCATCTGATACTTTAATTGAACTTTCAATATATTGATTCCCTGGATTTTGTCCATATAACTTTTGAACGAAATAATTTACTGTTGGCTTTACTTCATCATTATTGAAATAAATCAAATCGGGATTCCATTGCGTGTGTTTTTCTTTTGCCAAAAGCGGCGCATAAGAAGCCATTTCAACAACGTCTCCATTTCGTTCTACTCCTGTCAAATATAAAGCTTCCGCCAAAGCGTTGTAAAACTTATTACCACGAGAAGCATATTCGCCTAAATATACTTTAGATTTTGAACGATCGTAGCCATCATAAAAATTTTGGTTGTTGATAAACCAACCTGGCGTTTGATAATAATGTTCGTCAACAATTGGCAATTTCATATCATCTGCCAATTTCCATCCTTCATTATAATCTGTTCCTTCAAAAAATGGTCCAACAGTTCCAATCACAATTATCTCAGGATATTTTTGCTGAACGGCTTTTACAATCATTCGGTAACGTTCTTCAAAAACATCGCTGATTAAATCTTCATTCCCAATTCCGATATATTTTAAATTGAAAGGTTTTGGATGACCTGCTTCGGCACGTTTTTTACCCCAAGTTGTATTTACGCTTCCGTTGGCATATTCGATCAAATCCAAAACATCCTGAACATATTCGCCCAAATCTTCCATCGGGATTCCGAATTGCTGTCCAGAACCGCCATCAGATGAATTTTGGCACGGAACTCCAGCCGCTAAAACCGGAACTGCTTCGGCACCTAAATCTTCACAAAATTGGAAATATTCAAAATATCCCAATCCCATTGATTGGTGATATCCCCAAATATTTCGCATCGGGATTCTGCTTTCCAAAGGTCCAATCGTATTTTTCCACTTGTAAATATTATGTAGTCCGTCGCCGTGCGCCACACATCCGCCTGGGAATCTTACGAATTTTGGATGCATGTCGGCAATCGCATCAGCAAGATCTAAACGAAGTCCGTTTTTACGATTTTTGAATGTTTTTTGCGGAAAAAGCGAAACCATATCAACAGCAGTTTCGCCATTGGTACTAATTTCTAAATGTGCATCTTTAACCGTTTTCGCCGATTTCAAAACCAAATTTACTTTCTTCCAAGAAGCTGAAGGTGTAAATGAGGCTTCCGCCAAAGTTTCTCCGCTAGCCGATTTCAAACGAACAACTGCTTTTGAACCTTTTGCAAAAACACTAAAATCGTATTTTTCATTGGCTTTTAAAGCAATTCCATCGAAACCCGAATTGCTGATATTTCCTTTAGAAACTATGGCATAATTTGGATTATTAGTATGAATTGGATTTTCTTTAGCAATTTTAAAATCACCGCTCCAAGCCATTGTTGCATTCCATTTTTCGTCTCTTTCTTTTTTGTCGTGAAGCGCATATTCAAAATCACGATTTTGGATTAATTCTCCATACAAACCTCCATCTGCAGCATAATTAATATCTTCAAAAAATACTCCTGTCAGCATATTGCTGATTTTTTTTGATTGCTGTCCGTTTACCGAAATTTGAACTTTTATCGGTTTTAAATTCGCAAAAAGCAAACTGTCGCTCTTTGGAGTAGAACTATCTTGCTTATCTCTAAATTTAGCCGATTCCATATTGCGAATCATGTTATCGACCAAACTCCAATCGACATGAAATAAACTTCCTTGAGCAACTTCGCCTTGAATCGTAATTTCGTTTCTTAATTTTAAAGTGGAATTAGCTTCAATTACTGACGGACTGTAATTTTTAAAATCTTTCGTCGTGCTAAAATAATTTTTTCCACTTTCGCTAAAGTGAACCAAATATTGACCGTCTTTTTGCTCCACTTGAACATTCAAAATAACCGATTTATCTTGACCTTTTCCAACAAAATTCTTCATTCCCTGAATGTAATTTTGTCTTCCCCAATTCACTAAATCATTGCTTTCAGAATGTGCAAAAACATTGTCTTTCACACTCCAATAACAATGAAAAATTCCAGCATTATCACGAATTAAAAATGGCTCTGACATGCTTTTCCCTGTTGGTCCCCAGCTTCCAAAATCTGATTTTAAGAAACTATATTCAGGCCCGATGGAAAACCAATTTTTCTGATCGGCGCTCCATGCAAAATGAAGTCCATTTTTTCCATTATTTTTTAAAGTAGAATAGGCAAAAAGATATACTTTATCTGGCTTTACTTCATTCGATTTTATCCCAAATGCCGAGAATATAAAGAGAATTGAAAAAAGCAGTACTAAAGCCAAAAGACTATTTTTTAAAAATCGTACCATTATTTTTTACCTTTTAATTGATATAAAACAGAGGCATGCGCTTTTAAAACTGCATTAATTTCTTTTGAAGAAACTTTCGACTTCTCACCTGTCCACATATTCAAAACTTCTACTGAACCCGTAAATCCGAGGTCAGAAAGATTTACAGAAACATTCTGTGATGCAGTATCTGAAATATTGAACAAAGCCAAATAAACACTTCCATCTTTAGGATTTTTTGAAGTCACTGCAATTTTACCGTCTTTCTGGAAAAGCTGTTTTACTGCTGTACTTTCATTGTGCATTTTTACAACGTCCTTATTCGTCAATAATGATAAAGTGAAAGCGTCATTACTTGGCAAATCTCCTCCAAAAAATAATGGCGATTTTAAAATATTGAAAAAGGAAATCAAAGTATATTGTTCGTCTTTTGTCAAACGTGTCATACGATCCTCACCACGTTCTCCCCTTACTGAAATACGTCCAAGCGGAATCATATCGCAATCCGGCCATGTTCCCGGCGCAATGTATGGGTACCATTTTTGTGCAACATCCATTAAATGTGTAATGTGTGGCCAAGTGTCCCAAACGTCGTCAACCATTCTCCACATATTGGCATGTGTGCTTACGTGCGGTGCAGCAGAAATTGGCGTTTCACCAGGTGAAGTACTCAACACAATTTTACGTCCGCATTTGTCGATTGCATTTCTTATCAGGTTGATTTCGCCTTCGTGGTATGGTCTTGACAAATCGTCAATTTTGATAAAATCAACACCCCATTGTGCGTATAATTCAAAAATCGAATTGTAATATTCTTGCGCTCCCGGTTTATCAGCCACAACCGTATAATTGTCTCTTAACCATTCGCATTGCAAAGCTGTAGAATAAACTTGATCAGCCGTGATTCCGTTTGCGCCTTTAATTGGTAATTTGCCTTCAACCGCTTTTTTAGGAATACCGCGCATAATATGGATTCCGAATTTCAATCCTTTTTTATGGATATAATCGGCTAAAGGTTTAAAACCTTGTCCATCCTTTGCTGAAGGAAAACGATTAACAGCTGGCAAATATCTTCCAAATTTATCCATCACATAACGTGGATCTGTCTGATTGTAACCGCCCGCTTTATCATTTTCTACAAACCATCTGATATCAACCACTACATATTCCCATCCATATTTTTTAAGCTCTTTTGCCATATAATCGGCATTGGCTTTTACTTCGTGTTCTTCTACAGTTGGTCCGTAACAATCCCAGCTGTTCCAACCCATTGGCGGTGTTTGCGCCCATTGCTTAAATTCTTCTTTTCCAAATGTTTTGTTTTGTGCATTAGAACAAATTGATACCAAAACAACTCCTAAAATAAGAGTAATTTTATTCTTAATTTTCATTATAATGTGGTTAGATGTTAATAAATGTAAAATTTACACTTCAAATATAATAAACTTTATTCGTAAAATGCAATTAACCTGCCTGTAAACCAAAAACACAGACAGGTTAATTGAAAAATTAAAATAACTAACTAATAATTTTTGTGTTCAATTAACAGCTCCAGAGGAGCAAAATATTTATAGTTATAAATTCATTAGAGAAATAAAGCTCCAGCGGAGCGATATATCTAGCTCAAATCATAAATTAAATTTCACCCCGATGGGGTTTTCTAGCTCCTTTTTTTTAAAATCTATAAATATATCGCTCCTATAGAACTGTTTGAAAAACTTTTATTTCACGTTAATCGTCACTTCTACAGGCTTTAACCACTGGCTTGTAAAAGTTACTTTGATAGGTTGCGCATCGCCAGTTGCCTGAATGTAAGCCGCAATATGTCCGTGAAAAACTCTTTGTACATTATCTGTATAATCAGTCATGTCGCTATTATTTCCTGCTTCAAGACCTAATAAAGTTCCTGGACCGCTAATAGTGCAAGTCACTTCATTGTCTGAAAGCATCACCGGAAGACCATTTTGATCTTTCACTTGAACCATGATTTTAGCAACACCTTTGTCTTTACTGATTGTGATATCTTTTTCAGCAATGGTCAATTCTACTGGTTGTTGTGTTGAATTGATAGCATAACGGCTTACTTCTTTATTGTTTGCATCTAAACCAACCGCCTCTAATTTTCCTGAAGCAAATGGAATATCCCAATAAATGATTCCCGTTTTTTCGTCGTAGGCCTTAGTTTCGCCAACTACTTTTCCGTTCAATTCCAAACGTGCTTTTGCAGCATTGGTATAACATACCACACGGATTTTTTGACCCGCTTCATAATTCCAGATTGCCCACGCATCTTTAGAAACATCTTTATCATTTACTAACGGATAAGTTCCAAGGTATGCCATCGGTTTATCTGACCATAATGATTGACGGAAATAGCCTCTAGGTTTGATTACTCCAGCAAAATCAACTAGACCTGAGTAAAATCCTCTTGAAGGCCATCTTCCAGATTCTCCTAAATAATCAATACCCGTCCATAAGAATTGGCCGAAAATATGTTTGTTGTTTTTAACCGCTAACCAAGGTTCCATATCATGAACGTTCTCGCTTCCGTAAATCACTCTTTTTGGATATTTCTCGTGATCAGATTTGTATTTGCTTTCTGTATAATTATAACCTGTAATATCTAAAGCGCCAGGATATTCTGTTTCGTTAGACATGGCAACACCTGCTAAACCAGCTGTTGTTGGACGCGATTTATCGTACTTTTTAACGGCGGCAACCAAACGTTTTGCAATTGCTCCAAGACGCATTGCATCTGGTGCATCTGGTTTATAGCCTCCATAAGCAGCTTGACCGAAACCGTCTTTCCCTTTGTCTAAAACTGGATGCGAATAAGGATCATTTGGATAGTCGACTTCGTTACCAATACTCCATCCGAATACAGAAAGATGGTTTCTGTCACGACGTACAAAATCTTCCAGATCTTTTTCGGCATAATCAGCAAAAATGTCAAATGAGCCTTGGAAACCAGGAGTTCCATAATTCCATCCCTCTAACCATTTGCGTTTTGGGAATTCCCATTCGTCATACGCTTCGTTTAATACCAATAAACCTAATTCGTCACAAAGTTCGTAGAAATCTGGTGCTTGTGGATTATGGCTTGTACGGATGGCATTTACACCAATTTCTTTCAATGTTTTCAATCTGGTTTTCCAAACTTCTCTTGGAACGGCAGATCCTAAAACTCCAGCGTCGTGGTGCAAACAAACCCCTTTCATTTTCATCCATTTTCCATTAAGGGCAAAACCATTATTTGGATCAAATGTGAAGTTTCTGAAACCTGTTTGTGTAACGGTTTTATCTATTTCTTTTCCGTCTTTTAAAACTGTTGTTTTAAGTTGATATAAATTCGGATTGTCTAAATCCCATATTTGTGGATTTTTGACATTTAATTTTGTCGAAATTTTACTGCTTTGTTTTGCTGCAACATCAATTTTAGAAGATGATTTAGCTACCGATTTTCCATCTTTAGAAAACAACTCATTGATAACGGTTAAAGATGATTTTGAAGAAGAACCGTTCTCAACATCAACCTCAACATTTAAAGTTCCTGCTCCTTTTTTTACTTCTGGATAAGCGTAAACGCCCCATTGCGCAATGTGAACTGGATTAGCATATACAACCCAAACATTTCTGTAAATACCAGAACCTGTGTACCATCTTGAATCGGCGCTTTGACTGTGATCAACGCGAACAGAAATCGTATTTTCTCCTCCGAATTTTACAAACTCAGTTGCATCATAAGCAAAAGAAATATATCCGTTTGGACGTTTTCCTAAAGAATGACCGTTGATGAAAACTTCGCTTCTATTGTAAACGCCTTCAAAATACAAATAGACTTTTTCGCCAGACTTGCTTTGCGGAATATTAAGCGATTTTCTGTACCAAGCAATTCCACCCGGCAAATATCCTGTACAACTTGCCAATGTTGGGCTCAATTGTCCTTTTACGCTCCAATCGTGAGGAACATTTACAGTTTGCCATTTGCTGTCGTCAAAAGCGGTGTTTTTTGCATCTGGTGTTTCCTGTAGATTGAATTTCCAGCTGTCATTAATTTTCTTTGAATCTCCAAACGATATCTGACTGCTCGCAGACAAACACGAAAAGAGTAAAACGGGGATTAAGATTTTTTTAGTTAACATGTTTTTTAGTTATTTTTTGTTTCAGGTTTCAAGTTTCAAGTTAGGTTTGAACGTGAAACCTGAAACTTGAAACAATTTTTAATTTTTTAATTCTCCCACAAACGTCACAATTGACCTTGCTGGAATTTCTATATTATCGATTTTCTGAATAGCACTTCTTTTTAAATTTGAAGTTTCAGATGTAATGTAAGGTGTAACCTCATTGTTTTTTAAAGCTCCCTTTGATAAATCGAACTTGTATTTTTGAGCTGATTTTCCGCAGTTTACAGCCACTACAATCAGTTTTTTATTTTGAACATCTTTGTAAGCTGTCAACATTACATCGTTTGCTGCATCCAATTCGTTTTGATTTGGAACATCCACTCTCAACATTCCCGGACGCACAAAAAGCGAATAATTTCCAAGAGCCCAAAGCAGTTTTGAATCATGAAATTCTCCATCGTTTCTCACATAATTCGGTTCCGTTCCTCCGTTGCTTTTTCCGTCATCCAAATAAATCAAACCGTCTTTGTAATCAACACGTGTAATCGATGTCCACCATTGCCAAGAAGCAGCATTTGCAACAGCAATATCATTATGAATTAAACGTGCTACAAATAACGCCGTCTGCATTCCTAAATCTCTTCCGCCTCCAGAACCACCCGGAATTTCATTTTCTCCCGGATTTTCTAGAATACAATATTCTGATTGCCAATATTTCAAACCAGGATTTTGTTTAATATTTGCTGCAATTAATTTTCTACTTAAAACTTGTTTTTCCACTGGCCAAGTTGTAAAATAACTGTGACCGAGAATCACATTTTTTACATTGGAAAATTTCAAAACGTTCGTTTTCGTTTTTCCGAAGAAATAATCAATCTGATTGTCTCTGTTTTCTTTGTTTACATTTTCATACAAATAATCGATTTGAGCGGCTTCAGCAATTACAATTTCAGTGTTCATTTTGTTAGCTTTCAGTTTTTCTGAAAGTGATTTGGTCAAATCATAAATTTCCTGATTGGTTGCCGGAGTTCCTTCCTGACTATTGGTATCACCATGTTTTGGCATCCATTCCCATTGTGGTTCGTTTATCGGACTCACGTAATCGAATTTAATTCCTTCTTTTTTCTCCAACCCTTGAATACTTTGAACTAAGAAATCGGCAAATTTTGGAATTGCACCATCTTTTAGATTCAGTTTATTCTTTTGAGAGGCAAAAGACAAACCGTTGTTTGTCATATGCACCGGCGGACTATTTGTAAAAATCAAGAATTTTTCGACACCGCGTTTTTTAGCGGCCTGCAAAAACCATCTTTGTCCTTCTTGTTTTGAGAAATCATAAGTTCCGTCAGCATTCAAGAAACATTCGCTTCTTCTCCATTCATCAGAAACTTTACTGTTTTCGCCTTGCTCAACACTTCCCGCACCAAGATTAAATCTCCAGATAGAAAGCCCGATACCTTTAGGATTTCCCTGCGCATCAATTTCTTTGCTGAAAAGCAAATCGGCAATGGCATTCTTTTTCTGCTCCGGCCACTTTCCAACAAACTGAGTTCTCCACGCGTCAGACCCGCCAAAACCCTCCATCGTTTGTACCACATTATCTGTGCTTATAGTAGCCGTTCGTTGTGCAAATGACATCGAGCAGGTTGCTAATAAAAGCAAGATATATACTTTTTTCATTAAATTCTTTTATTATCTATTATCCTCAATTTTGTCATTTCGACGAAGGAGAAATCTTCGCAAGTAACTCCGTAATCTAAATCTCCAATCTTTGGCGAGCTACTCGTGGAGATTCCTCGTTCCTCGGAATGACAAGATTGCGGTAAAACCTTTGCAACTTTGTAACTTTGTCCCTTTGAACCTTACTTATAAGTTCCTACATAAGTCACCACTGATCTTGCCGGAATTTCTAAACTCCCCGCATCAACAGAAGTTCCTTTCTTCAAACTTAAAGTTTCAGAAGTTGTATAAGGTGTTAATTTGCCGTCTGTCAAAGCTCCTCCAGCAAGGTTTAATTTATAGGCTTTCGCCGATTTGCTGATGTTTACCGCAACAATTACCAGTTTTTTATTAGCTGCATCTTTATAAGCCGTAACCATTACATCATTCAAAGCAGTTGCATTATCAACACTCGGAACTTGAACTCTTACCATTCCCGGTTTTACGAAGAATGAAAAGTTTCCTAAAGCCCATAATGTTTTTGAATCTCTGATATAACCGTCGTTTTTGCAATAATCAGCGTTTCCAGCTCCATTGCTTGCATTGTCATCAACATGAATCAAACCGTCTTTATAATCACCACGGCTTATTGCTGTCCACCATTGCCAAGAAGTTACTCCTCCAAGCGCAATGTCAGTACTAATGATACGTGCTGTCCAAAGTGCAAGTGGCATTCCTAAATCTCTTCCTGCTCCAGCTCCGCCAGGCAATTCTGATGTTCCCGGACTTTCTAAAACACAATATTCCGAAGACCAAAGACTAACACCACCAACTGACTGAATTCTTGAAGCGGCGGCTTGTCTAGACGAAATCATTTCGCTCAACGGCCATGCTTGCCAGTAACTGTGTCCTGAAATAGTTTTCTTAACATTGCTCAGTCCAGTAATTTTCTTAGACGAATTAGCAGCGAAGAAATAATCGATTTGATTTGATCTGCTTTCTTTTCCAGAAACTGTTTTGTAAAGCGGTTCATAAGCTCCTGCTTCTCCAACTACGATTTGAGCAGTCAAACCTTTAGATTGTAATTTTGGAGACAACACATTTACGAAACTGTAAATATTCGCATTTGTTGCTGGAGAACCTTCCTGACCAGAACCGTCCCACTCGTATTGTGGTTCATTAAACGGACTCACATAATCAATTGTCAAACCGTGTTCTGTTTTTAATTTATCTAATGACGTAGCCCAGAAGTCAGCCAATTCAGGCATTTTTCCATCTTTCAAATTGTAAAACTCTTTGATGCTTGCGTGCGCTTTTCCGTTTTGAGTCAAGTAAACCGGTGCGCTGTTGGCAAAAGCCAATAATTTTTCAACACCACGTTCTCGTGCCGCTTTCATAAACCAAACTTGACCAGCTTGTTTGTTCATGTTATAACTTACACCATCCGTTGTAAAACATTCAGTACGTCTCCATTCGTCAGTAATATCACTTGCCTCACCTTGTTCTGCACTTCCAGCACCAAGGTTAAAACGCCATAATGACAAACCAATTCCTTTTGGGTTTCCGTCGGCATCAACTTGTTTGCTGAATAATAAATCAGCTATTTTATTTCTTTTATCTGAAGGCCAATTTTTTCCAATAAAATTAGCTTGCCAAGCATCAGAAGCACCAAAACTTTCCATCGTCTGAAGATTCATGTCCAGATTTACGTTTAATTCGGCTACCGTATTTTGTGAATCTGAATTTTCAGATTTTTCAGAATCGCAGCTCACAAACATCGTGCTTGCGAAAAGTAAGCCTGCACACAGCAGACTTACCCTATTTTGACTAGCAAACTTCATTTTAGTATCCAGGATTTTGAGTAATCAATCCACCGCTTAAGTCAATTTCCAATTGAGGTATTGGCCATAATAAGTGTTTAGAAGGATTAAAGTTGATCCCTTTGTCTTGAGCTTCTCTCAAGTTAGTAGTTTCGTAAGGATCTGTAGAGCTTTGGTTGTATTTCACAAAAGTTCCGTTTGGTCCCATTAAAGATTCGATAACTGGTCTTCCTGTTGTTGGATCTTTTTCACGACGAATATCATATAAACGCAATCCTTCGAAAGCTAATTCTAAACGACGCTCTTTGTAGATTTGTCTCAATAAAGTTGGCCCAGAAAGTCCCGTTTTTGGTTCAAGCTTAACACGAGCTCTTAAGATGTTGATATCAGCTAAAGCGTCACCACCAGTGTGGAAGCTTGCTTCTGCTCTTGTCAAATACATTTCAGCCAAACGAATCAATGGCACATTCAATGGCAAGTGACCATCTTTTTTATCTAATGCACGACGAGTTGCAATTGGAATATAATATTTACGGCAGATACGTCCTGATTTGTTGTCATTTAAACTGAATTTATGTGTTGGGTTTAAAACCTCATCTCCATAAGCCGCTTCACCCCATTTTGTAATGGTACTTCTACGACGAATTACATCATTTTCAGACAAATAAGCATTTTCTAAATCACTTGTTGGCATACACCATCCCCAGCCATCGATAACATCAGCAGCATCATTGCTTGGGAAATTTTTCTTGTCTTCTCCTCTAGCACCTGAGAAAGTAGGCAGCATAGATCCTAAATTTTTATCCTGAACAGAAGAAGATTGTGCTTCAAGAATAGACTCAACCCCGTTGTGATTGTTTACATTCCAGATATTCAAGAAATCAGCTTCAAGAGCAAATGGCCCTTCAGTGATTACTTTGTTTGCATATTGTTTTGCTTCAGCCCATTTTTCTTGGAACAGAGATACACGTGCCAACAAAGCATAAGCAGCCCATTTGTTGATTCTTCCATTTCTGTTTACTGCAACCGTTTCTAATTTTGCAGCCGATTCTTTAAGATCTGCTTCGATTTGTTTGTAAACATCAGCTTTTGGACTACGTTTTAAACTCAAATCTGCTGTACCAAGTGATTTTGTATATAATGGAACATCACCAAAAAGGTTTACCAATTCATAATAGCAGTAAGCACGAACGAATAAAGACTCTCCCATGTATTGATTTTTCTGAGCTTCTGTAAGTGGAGATTCTGCCATTTTTTCCAAACCAATATTAGCCGACTGAATCGTATAATAATGAGCGGTATAAATACTGTTCATCGATCCCATATTATCAGAAGAAACAATGTACTGCGCGCAAGGTCTAAAAGCGGCAGGGTCTTGTCCTGTATTACCCATCCAAGCATCATCAGTAGCAGTCTCATTTGTTAAACGAGGCGCTAAAATGGTATACCAGTCATTCGTAATCAACAATCTACGCGTTAATTCGTTGGTATAGTTTTCAGACTCTTGTGCCGTTTGAAAATAATTTTCTAACGTTTGTGTTCCTCTTTCCTCTTTTTCGATAAAATCGCTGCATGAAACTGCCAAAAGAGAAAAAGTTAGTATTGATATGATTGTTTTTTTCATGTTCTTTTTAATTAAAATGCTACATTAAGCCCCATCAAAATTGTTGGCTGTACTGGATAATTCCATCCACCAAAACCTGATCCTTTTACTCTATCTCCTTTGTCAGGATCTCCTGCACCAACTTCAGGATCTACACCTGAGTAGTTTGTCCAAGTCCATAAATTTTGTCCAGATAATGAAATTCTTAATTTATCTAAACCAAATTTGTTATAGAAAGAATAACCTACTTGCAAGTTTTTCATACGAACAAATGAACCATCTTCAACATATAAAGAAGAGAACTTTGTGAAGTTTTCGTTGTTGTCATCTTTAGACAAACGTGGAATAGAATTCGAGGTTCCTTCACCGTGCCATGCTAGTTGTTGCAAATCGCTTACTTTATTTGTTAAACTTGCACCATTGTATAAATCTGAAATATTTTGATTTACGATGTCATTTCCAATACTAGAATAGAAATTAGCTACTAAATCGAAATTTTTGTAACCAAAGTTGAAATTCAAACCAATGTTGTAATCTGCCCAAGGCGTACCAATTTTAGTTCTGTCTTTGTCGTCTAATTTTCCATCACCATTTACATCTTTGAAACGAACATCACCAACTTGTGCATACGGCTGTAATTTTGTTCCGTGCTCGTCTGTGTGTGAGTTTAATTCCGTTTGATTTTGGAACAATCCATCAGCAACATATCCGTAGAAATATCCTGGCTCTTCACCTTTCACCGTTAGTGTTCTGTTACCTGCACCGTATAATTTTTCATCAGCAGAAGAAAGAGAAAGCATTTCAACATTTACAGTTGTGAACGTTACGTCAACTCCATAAGAGAAATCACCTTTTTTATCTTTATAAGAAACCAAAAGATCGATACCGCTAGATTGCATAGAACCAACGTTTGTCCAGATTGTAGAATAATTTGGGAATCCGCTGTATGTTGGGAATTGTTTCAAGAACAACATATCGTGCGTTTTCTTTTGGTAGTATTCTAAAGATCCAGAAACTCTGTTCTTCCATAATCCGAAATCAAGTCCGAAAGAGATATCTTCCACAGTTTCCCATTTGATATCTTTATTAGCCATAGAAGATGGGAATGAAGTATCACCAATTACGTCTCCAATTGGGTAAAAACCTTGCCCGATGTTTGACTGATAAACCGCTGTTGGCAATCCTTGGTTACCCACTTTACCCCAACCAGCTCTGAATCTAAGATCGCTCAATACATCTTTAGTAGATTCCATAAAGTCTTCATTTAAAATTCTCCAAGAAACCGACGCCGAAGGGAAATTAGCCCATTTGTTGTTGGTCATGAATTTAGAAGAACCATCACGTCTGAATGTTCCTGTAAAATAATATTTCCCATCATAGTTATAAGAGAAACGAGAAATATAAGACATTAAAGAGCTTGACCAGCTGTTACCACTGCTGTTTCGGTTTTTAGTTGCCGCTTTCAATTCTCTCATCGAGTCTGTATTGTTAGGAACTCCTTCACCGTAACCCCAAAGATCGTTACCATTGTACTCTTCCATAGTATTACCTACCATCAAAGAAGCATTGTGTTTTTCACCAAATTTTCTTGCGTATGTAATTGTATTCTGCCAAGTCCAGTCCACATTTGTTGTGTTCCATTTTTCAACGATGTTGATTTCTTCTTTTTCATGCGCCGCATCAATTACGAAATCAGGTCTGAATCTGTTTCTTACTTTATCCCCCACCTCGATAGAAGCTTGTGAACGAATAACCAAACCTTTAATTGGTTCGTATTGCAAGTAACCATTTGTATTTAAATTATATTGATCTGTATAATCATCATAACGTTTTACAGCAGCAACTGGATTCCAAACGTACGAAGGAGAACGCGCGTAGATGCTGTATTCATTTTCTGTACCGTTTAATTGATCAGCTGGTTTGTAAATTGGCGTAATTGGATCAATTTTATCAAAATCTGCCCAGTTTCCAGGACCACCGTAAGCTTCATAACGTGGATTTAAAGTAATTCCAGCAGAGAATTTATCAGAGAATTTAAAATCATTAGCAATTCTCATTGTAATTCTTTCCCATCCACCTACTTCATAAATTGATTCAGCATCATAATAGTTAAGGCTGATCGCAAAAGTATGTTTGTCAGAACCACCAGTAACACCCAAAGAAGCATTTACAACTGGAGCACCGCCTCTAATACCTGCTTTCCACCAGTCTGTGGTTTTTCCTCTGTATTGAGAAGGATTTGGCAAATAATCGGCATATCCTGAATTGTTGTTTGCTGTATTCATGATTGTCGCGTACGTTTCAGCATCAGCCATACGGTACGGATTATTCATGATCTGCATACCAGAACTAGTATCAAAGTTGAATCTCGTTTTTCCAGATTTTCCTTTTTTAGTCGTAATCAAGATAACCCCATTAGATGCACGAGAACCATAAATTGCACTCGCAGAAGCATCTTTCAAAACCTCCATCGATTCGATTTCGTTGTTGCTCAAAAAGTTAATGCTAGTTCCCATTGGGATACCATCTACCACATAAAGTGGATCTGTACTCAGGTTAACCGTAGAAATACCACGAATCAAGACTCTAGGCTGTGCTCCTGGACCACCAACACCTGTAACCTGAACCCCAGACACTTTACCTTGCAACGATTCTGTTACGTTACCTACAGTCATTGTCTGCAATTCTTTTCCTTTTACAGAAGAAATCGAACTCGTTACATCGCTCTTTTTTACAGCCGCATAACCTACAACTACGATCTCATCTAATGTCTGGCTTGATTCTTCCAAAACCACATTAAGTGTTGTTTGTCCACCAACTGTAATAGTTTTATTAGCAAAACCTACAAATGAGAATTCGATTTGTGCATCCTGGTTTGGAACATTCACAACAAAGTTTCCGTCAAAATCAGTTGACGCTGTTGTTGCAGTACCTTTAACGATCAAATTTACGCCTGGAATTGGCACAGCACCCTTATCCTTAACTGTACCTGTTACTTTTATTTGTCCGAATGACACCGCAGTACACATCAGGGCAATAAAAAATCCTATATATTTAAATTTCATATTAAGCTATTTTAGTAATTAAATGTTATAACAGCGTCATAACTATTTTTTTGTGATAAAAACTCTTTCTAACTCTGTATCAAGAACCACTTTATAAACTCCCGGAGCTGCTGGATATTTAGCATTTCCATTTTCACCAGGTGACATTGTACAGATTCCGTTTTTGATCAATCTCCAAGAAGGATCCCACCACTGACCAGTGAAAGTCGCTTCCATAGTTCCAGTCAAAGTATACTCGCCTACTAATTGATATGGATTTGCTGAATTATTAGCTAAATGCAATCCCGTCATAACCCATGCATTCCAAGTATCCCAGTTTGCATCTTTAATACCGCCACCACAAACACTTACGAATGGTTTTCTCAATGCTGCATCATCATGCCATAAACCGTTTGCAACATCAGCCCAAACTTTGCTTGAAGGTGTGTATTTTTCAGCAGTGTATTTTAGTGTATTCGGATTTACTTTGATTTTGTAGTATCCTTTTGTTGGTAAGATAATTGGTGCAGAAGCAACATCATCTACTAATTCTCCAGTTCCATTCAAACCAAAACAGTGTGGCCCAAAATCAGCTTCTTGACCTAAGAAATAAACTTCTTTATTGTCTTTATCAGCATAATATTTGAATTCGAAATCTTGTCCATTTTTCTCATGGAAATACATTGGAACTCCAACTGCATCTGTTGTCAAGTTAGTTCCTTTTGGCTGATCGCATAAAAAGATTGCAGGATACTCGTTTGTAGCTACTATATTAACATTTAAAGATCCTGTATTTGGAATAGCAAATTTATCCTTAGCCGTAATAGTCAAAACATAATCTGCTGCAGTTACTGGCAATGTATAGGTTTTGTTGAATGTATATGATTGAGGCGAACCTGTCAATTGAATCGTTTCGTCAATACCTAATGCAGCACATTGAATCTGAACGAAATCAATTCCTGAATCATCATTCACAACAAAATTTACAGGCAATTTATTGCTAGTTGACAATAAAATTACCGCTCCTTCTTTTGGAGAAACCATAGTAATTGATGGTGCAGCAAATTCTCCGTCTAAACGCAAATTGATTTCTTCATTTACAACATTTCCGGAAACGTCTGTGATAACTAATTTAATTTTGAAAGCTTCAGAAGTTCCTCTGTTTGCTGGAACTTCAAAAAAGTAGCTCAAATCATATTTTGTAAGCAATGTATTTGTTGGAAACGTAATTAGTTTATCAAGTGATAACTCTGGAATCTGAATTGCTACGCTTTTTAATCCTAAATCATCTGCTAAAGCTGCTTTGATTTCGAATTTTCGGCTCGGCGCGCCATAGATTTCTTTAGTAGAAACTACAACTGTAGGGTCATCAGATGGAGCAAAATCTGCGTCATTGCTTTGACATCCAGTAAAAAGGATGGCAAAAAGTGCAAGAAAAAATACAAATATATTTTTTTTCATCTCTTTAATTTTAAGGTTAGTTTAGTTTGTTTTTTGTTAATGTGATTGTTGATTGAAATGAGCGAAACTCATTTTTGAAGATCCTGACTCTTTGCTCCTCTCTTTCAAAGAAGTCAGACAATAAAAAATCGGTGGTTTGGTTTTTGTCATGTTAGTAAAGTTTGATTAATATTTTTTTCTTTTTTTCTTTATTCGTCAATGAGCAAACTATTTTTTATAGTTGAGATTTTATTTTTTTGACCCGCGATTTTATTTTCATCGCGGGTCAGATAAGTAATACGTAAAACCAACTCTTACAATCTTATTTTAAAGAAGGCTCAATTCTTTAAACCGATTAAAAACTTATCAAAAAAATAACACTTATAATTCTACACAGTAATACAACTTAATCTATTACTATAAGTGCAAAGAAATGTCGAAAACACACTTATTAGGAGGGGTAAAATGGAAAAAAAAGGAGGTCAAAATTGCAATTAGTTACTATTTTTATCTAAATATTGATTACTTTAAAAAAATAACCCACTATTTTTAAACATTATGTAATTTTACAAAAAAAACTGTTTTTCAGCTAAAACGTTTGAAATTTGTTAATGAATTCTTCAAACAGCATTAAAAACAATCAATTCCTCAAAAGCATTCTTAACAATTTTTTAAATATTACTGCTCCTTATTTCAAATTATTTGTATTCTCCTACATAAGTAACAATCGATTTTTCTGGTATTTTAACTGTATTATTTTTTAAAATTATGCCTCTTTTTAGACTTGAATTTTCAGCTGTCACATAAGGGATTAATTCCTTGTTTTTTAAACTCCTGCTTAAATCCAATTTATATGTTTTCGATTCATTGCTAGAATTAACTACGACAATAACAATTTTCTTTTTGACGCTGTCCTTGTACGCTGTTATCATAATTTCATTTGATGTCTCTTTTTCATTCGCATTCAAAACCTCTAACCGAATCATTCCTGGTCGTACAAAGCGCGAATAATTTCCAAAGGCCCATAATAATTTTGAATCACGAAAAAAGCCGTCATGTTTGCAATAACCGTCTATCATACTACCATTGTTTGTTCCATCATCCAGATAAATTAGACCGTCTTTAAAATCTGCTCTCGTTAATGCGGTCCACCATTGCCATGACGATGCACCGGCCACTGCAACATCATTATGAATAAGACACGCCACAAAAAGAGCTGTTTTCATTCCAAGATCTCTTTGATGTCCTGAACCTCCCGGAATTTCAGTTTCTCCCGGTTGCTCCAAAATACTGTATTCCGTCTGCCAATAATTTAATCCTGAAATTGGTTTGATACGTAAATTCAATTTCTTGCGATACGCAATCTGATCTTTTACGGGCCAAACCGAAAAATAACTATGCCCTGTAATTACTTTTTTTACATTCGGCAAATTTGAAATATTGGTTGGAGAACTACTACCAAAAAAAGCATTGATCTGGTCATCTCTAGTCTCTTCGTTTACATTTTCATATAAATAATTTATAATTGCCGCTTCACCTAATACTATTTCCGTTTTCAACCCTTTTGCTTTCAATTTTTCTGATAAAAGCTTTGTAAAATCAAAAATTTCCTCATTTGTGGCAGGCGTTCCCTCCTGACTTGCTTTTCCATTATTTCCTGCCATCCAATCCCATTGAGGCTCATTAATTGGACTTAAATAATCAAAAGTGACACCTTCCTTATTTTGCAAATTTTCAACCGTTTCGACTAGAAAGTTTGCATAATCAGGAAGCATTCCTTTTTTGATATTCATGTTTACTTTTTGTGATGAAAATGCTTTTCCGTTTAAGGTCATCTGCACCGGCGGACTGATAGTAAAAGCCAGAAACTTTTCGACCCCTCGTTTTTTAGCAGCCTGTAAAAACCAGCGCTGCCCTTCTTGTTTGGTCCAATCATAGGTTCCATCTGGTTTTTGAAAACATTCGCTTCTTCTCCATTCGTCGGTAATACCGCTTTCGGTACCCTGCTCCGCACTTCCTGCGCCCAAATAGAATCTCCATATCGATAATCCAATTCCTTTTGGATTTCCCTCTTTATCCAATTCTTTGCTGAAAAGCAAATCGGCAATAGCGTTTCTTTTTTCCATTGGCCAATTCTTGCCCACCATCTGGCATCTCCAAGCATCCGACGCTCCAAAACCTTCCATGGTCTGCAGTTCCTTGTTCAGATCAATTTTAATAGTTGCTAAAGAAGTTTTTATTTGAGCATTTGAGACAGCGTATAAAAAGAGCGAACAAATGGAAAACAATACTGCTTCCTTGCTTATTTGAAATATTCTCATACTTTATAATAATTTGATGGTTGTATCACGAAGAAAATTGATACTTTAGAAACCAAAAACAAATCTGATTACAAAAATTCAATTCATGCATTCAGATTTGTTTAATGGTTTTAGATTCTTCTAATATATACTTGTGGCACCCTCCTTGCCTTTTTCTTGCTGAACAGCCAAAACTGATTTCAAAAACTCTGGGTTCTTTATCGGCTCAGGATTGAATTCTGCGCTGTTCATATATTTCAAAATAGAAAGCAACATTTGTTTTGCTACTGGGCGTTTCTCTAAATCGGTTGTTAAATCGAAAGCAGCGATTACAAGCTTTCCTGATTTTACACTTCCTTCAAAAAGAGCAGCCAATTTTCGGTTGTTTGCAAAATTGTCCACCATTTCAACGATAGGATTTCCTCCTTCAACTCCATCCATAATCAACGTTGTGGAATTTACATTCAAATCCCACCATTGCCAATCGGTATTCATATCTGTTGGAAAATCTTTAAGGGCTTGATGCGATGGATTGCACAGCACTCCCATTGTACCGGCTTGTTTCGGAAAATGAATTGGGCTCCAAAACACGGGAACAAATTTCCCTTCGATTCCTTTAATTTTCTTCCAATCTGGATTTAATAATACTTTTTTGCCGGCGTTTAGCAATTTATAAGCTTCATCCAAACTTCTTGTATAAACTACTTGACCATAATCAACAGTTTGTTTTTGCGGATATACCCAAATATTCCATTGGTTTTTATAATTTGTTCCTTTCAGATTTACTTTAACTGTCAATTTCGAAGCTTTGTTGATTTTCTGAAGGCTAGTATTTATATCCAAAACGTTATGATTGTATCCAATAGCAACAGCTACTTTAGTACTTCCCGAAGCCACTACAGTAGTTCCTTCGTTGATGGCCCATTCGATTTCCTGATTGTTTAAAAGTGAATCTGAATAATTGCTTACATCCAAAGAAGCAGTGAAATACTCGTTATTCGTATAGGTTGCTTTTGGAAAACGAAGCAATGGAACAACCGGTGCTGAAAATTGTCTGAAATCAGATGCCGAAATCAAACCTTTGCTGTCCCAAAAAGCATCCAGCAAACCAACTAATGCCGTTCCTTGTCCTGGAAAATCATGCAAATCCAACAATTGAAAACCGCTGATTCCTGCTGTTTTCAAAGCTCTTTCAATTTCCTCTTTATACAGAATTACAGCCAATTTACCTGAAGCTTCCGTATATTGAGACGCTTTTGAAATTAACCCTTTTCGTTCTAAATCCTCTTTAACCGACTTAAAGTTGATTGGTTCTAAAACGCCGGTATATTTTGCAATTTCATCTATTTTAGGATAAACCGCATATTGTCCTATTTCATGTGTAACCAAAGGCACTGTCATGCCTTCAACTGAAGCTACATAATCTTTATTGAATGTTGGCGATTCGCTGTTGAAAACACCTTGACCACGTACCCATCCTTTTTTAGTCCATTGCGTAATAAAAAAGTCATCTTCAGGTTCTGGCCAGTCGCCGTGTCCTTTTTCGAAAGTAAATGATGTTGTGGTATAAAGATGTCTATTATCCTGAGCTCTTAAGCTGTTCATTAATTTGGTCAAAACAGTCATATCGCCTTGCAATTCATTCCCCATCGACCACATACAGAAAGAAGGATGATTTCCATATTCGTTAATCATGCGTTGTGCTTCGGCATACAGAAAATCAGTTGTTTTTTGATCTTGCCCAATTTTAAGCACCCAAACTGGCAATTCAACTTGCAAATAAAACCCCATTTCATCAGCCACTTCAAACGCAGCTTCTGGCGGGCACCACGAATGAAAACGCAAATGATTCAGTCCCCAGTCTTTTGCTGTTCCAAAAACTTTTCTCCAGCCATCTTTGTCCATCGGTGCATGTCCTGTAAGCGGGAAAATATCGCATTCTAATGTTCCTCTTAAAAATACAGGTTGATTGTTGATTGTCAACACCGCTCCTTTTCTAGAAAAACTGCGCATTCCGAAATCTTCTGAAGCATTCGAAGTGTTTTTTCCAGCTTTTAATTCGGCTTTCAATTCATACACCTCTGGTGAAAACTCACTCCAAAGTTTTACGTTTTTGCCCATATCATAATCCACTTCAACAGCAGATTCACCCGTTTTGATCTGGATTTCTTTTTCAATCGTTCCAACAGCAACATTGCTTTTTTTATTTACAGCTGTGATGCTTAAAACTCCTTTTGTTGTTTTCTTAGTATTGTTGGCAAGCACTACTTTTACTTTTGCTTTTCCGGTACTGATTTCTGGTTTTACTTGAAGATTGGCAATTTTAATGGCATCAAAAGCTTCAATTTCCATTTTTCCAATGATACCATTCCAAATAATCTGCGTTTCATTGGTATATGCATGTGCCATATTATCAACACTGATATCAAAAAGTTTTCGGTTGTCAATACGAATGGTCAAACGATGTGTTTTTCCAGCCGTAAGAAACTTGGACAAATCAAAATAATGTGGTGCGATCAAACTGTTTTGTTCAGCCTGAAGTTCTTTTCCATCAATCCAAACATTGGTTTTCCAGATGACACGTTCTAGTTTTAGAATCAGTTCTTTTCCTTTCCAATCTTTAGGTATAGTAATTTCACGCGTATACCAAGCAGCGCCTAAATAACTGTTTTTACGCGTCAAATGACTCATTTGCAGTTTTTCTAAGCTTGGCTTCAATTTATTAGGAACGCCAATACCTGCATCATCTGTAGTTCCAGGCAATTTCATCAATTGCTTAAAATTCATATTCTGCCAGCCATTTTTCAGTCCGCTATCGGTGCTATCCAGCTGTACGGTCCATTCTCCGGCAATGTTCATCACCCATTTATCTCTTGAATCCCAAGAAGAGAGAAAAAACAAGCAGCAAAAAGCCGTTATGATATATTTGATTTGCATTTTTTTATTTTTTTATTCAATATTCCTCAATATGATAAAGATGTAACCCGCTGGCCGTAATGTCCAATCAATCCTATACTAATGAAAAACACCACTACCAACGAGTTATAATCTCTATTTACGGAAGGTTTGTTTATTGATATCCAATTGTTTCACCTTTTGATAATACTTTTCAGCATCCATTTCATTTCCTAATCCGCTGTGCCCTAAAGCCATTACATAATAGCAGTGCACCTGATTCCTCACATTCAAATCGTCATCCCAAATCGCAAGATCTGGCAATGAAACCGCAAAATAATCTATTCTTGATTTTTCAAACAAGTATTTCTCGCCGTGCGCTATTAATTTGTTGAAACGGCTGCGGGCTTTATCTTCATCACCTAATTCACGCCATGCCAATCCTTGATAAAAAATCTTATCTGGTTGTTGATCATTATAAAAAAAGGCCTGAACAGGTTCTGAAGATCCTAGCGTTGCTTCGACAAAATTAGCTGTAGCATTTTCTGCATCTCCAAGTCCTTTGCAAGCCAACCCTTTATAATAAAAGACTTCATTTTCCTCAGCATTTTTCAATTTCCCCTCTCCTAAATCATGCGGGTAAACCTCTGTTTCTTTCAATAATTGCAATGCTTCTTCAAATCTGTTTTCAGCAATTGCAATTTTGGCTAATTCTACTCTGCACAATGTATATTGTCCTGTTACTTTTCCTTCTCCGCCTTCCCAAGGATGGAATTTGCGTTTAGAAATCAGTTCTTTGGCAACATCATATTTTCCAATTTGATTGTAAAGTGTAATACGTTCAATACACAAATCATCACGTTCTTCGACCAAATTTGGATACTGATTTAAAACCTCTAAACGGAATTCAGGCGTTTTTCCGATTTTCTTATAAAGCTGATCCAGCTCCATGAAAATTCTTGAATCAGTAGAGTCTAAAGCAAATGCTTTTTCTAACATTTCCTGCGCAGCCACTTTATTATCTGTCTTATTGTAATACGCCAAAGCAAGATTTCTCAATAAAGTTGGAAATTTGTCATCAATGCTGTACGACAGTTCCCAGCTTTTAACCGCTTCATCATACTGACGGAAAGCGTACCAGAAATTCCCTAAGTAATAAGGCGCTTTAGCATCAGACGGGTTTAAAAGAATCGCATCTTGCAAAATAGTTACTTCCTCAATACGGTTCGGGAAACACTTTTCTCCCGACTGTGAAGACGCTTTCTGGTACCATTCAATTGCTTTTTCTTTATTTCCATCCATTGAAGCGAAATAACCTAAAGCATAATATACCATTGGATATACATTTTCGGCATCACTGATTGATTCCTGCAACAATCGAGAAGCTTCTTCATATAATCCCGCTCCAGCAAAATCCAACGCATATTCAATGTAGCCATGTGCCCATTGACGCATAATGGTATTCATTTCGTCTAATGTCGTTTTGTCTTTTGTAAGCAGGTATTTTTCAAAACGGCATCCCATATTGAAACGGTCGATTTTGATAGATTCTTCAATCCAAGACAAAGCTTCTTGATTTCTATTTAATTTTCTTAAAATAGACGCTTTCAACTGACGTGCTTTGTGATTGTGCCAATTGCGTATCAATGACGATTCAACTCTTTCCAAAGCTTCTTGCCATTCTCCTCTGCTACTGTCAATTTGTGCCAATGCATAAAAACCGGCATCCTGCCATGCTGCATTCCAAGTTGATTTGAAAAGCGAATTGTAAGCTTCGTCTAATTTTCCTTGCAATTTTAAACAATAACCCAAATTGTATAAAGGCTCTCCATCAATTGGATTTGGGTTTCTTTCTGTTAAAACCTCGACAGCAGTTCTGAAATACTTTTCTGCTTTTTCAAACTGCCCTCTGCGCAACATCAAAAGACCAACAGCATTATTGCATCGAACGTCCTTTTCGTCTCGGCTTAATGCTTCAAAATAATAGTCCAGCGGATTGTAGGTGGCATGTCTATATTGTTCCAAATGCAATCCTGTCAAATACAACTGTTCCATTGAAGCAATATCTTTTGGATCCAAAGCGGCTTTTGCAGGATCAGGAACAGGCTTTATTTCTGCTTTTTCTTCTTGATATTGCACCAGAATTTTTCCTTCAGCAGTATATACTGTAAAAATCAAATCTTGTGAAGCTGTCTCTCCAATAGCAACTCTTTTTTTATACGGATTTACAGGCGAAATCGTAATTTCTTCTTGAAATAATACGATATTGTGCTTGTCCTTTAATTCAATTTTCAAATTTTTATACAAACCAGTCGTATATAAAATCAAATCTGCTTCTTGACCCTCAACTTCAATATTAATGATTGCTTCTTTTGTTGCGTTTTTAACGTAGCCAACTTCAGCATATGGCATGAAATATTGTACCCAAGATTTTTCTTCGTAGGCTTGCAACCAAGAAAAATCAGGCTGATTGTCTGTAAAAACGCCCGTCATTAATTCGATATACGGGCCATCTTTGTCTGTTAGATTTCTATCCCAAGCAAGACCGAAATCGCCATTCCCCCAAGTCCATTGTTTTTTTCCTGGAGATACGTGGTGATTCGCCACATGCAATAATCCTGCCTGTACGTGATCTTCATATCCACCAACAAAATTATACTTGGACTGAACCGCCATATAAGACGTTGGAACTGGAATGTTTTTATATTTTGAAATGTCTACTCCCGCAGAATAATCTTGCTTGTAATATTCGCCAGTAGCAATTGGAAATTTAGAAACGTCTCTTTTTCCGTGGTCAAAAACAGCATTCACATCTGGTGGAAAAACCGATTTATAGCCATCATTTACTACAACCGCAGGATTTGCCCACCAAAGGAATGTTTGAGGAAATGCTGTACGGTTGTAAATTTTTACTTTAATTTCGATATAAGCTTTGTCAGGATGCAACGTAAAACCCTGCATTCCTTTTGTTCTAAACATTCTTTCTACTTCATTACACCAAATCGTTTTGCTTCCATCTTCATTTTCTTCAATATTGTAATCTGTTGGCAAAAAAGTACTCGGACGGTGGTGCTGTGGCCAATTGAATTCAATTCCGCCAGAAATCCAAGGTCCTGTAAGTCCCACAAGAGCAGGTTTGATTACCTGATTGTAATAAACAAAATGACGCTGTTTTACTTTGTCATACGCCATATGAACACGTCCTCCCAGCTCAGGAAGAATCATTATTTTGATGTATTTATTTTCTAAAAACACCGCATTGTAGGACTTATCAAATTTTTCATCCGATAGTTTTTCAACAACCGGATAAGGATAAACCGACCCCGAACTTCCTTGATACACACGTTTTTCAAGAAAAATTGGATTCTTTTCTTCTTCTCCAATTTGATATGTAGGAAGCAAAATATCTTCTTCCCAAACACGTACAACACCGTCTTCGTCAACTGTTGATTGAATTAAGTAAGCCGTGATTTTTTCATCTTGACCAGTTTCATTTATTGTTTGGTTTGCTTGTAAATCTGCAATTGTATTTTTCATTTTATATACTGCTATTATTTCGTCAATTCTTTTTCTATTTCCTCTAAAGATTTTCCTTTGGTTTCAGGCAGATTAACGCGAAGGAAAAAGTATCCTGCCAAGCAAATCGCACCGTAAAGCCAGAAGGTTCCATAAGACCCAAGACTGCTATTCAAAATTGGGAAAGTGTATGTCAAGACAAAACAGGCTGTCCATAATGAAAATGTAGCCACCGCCATTGCCATTGCTCGTATTTTAGTAGGGAATATTTCAGATAAAACCACCCAAGTAATTGGTGCCAAAGTCATTGCATAACAAGAGATTGATGCAATAACAAGCGCCAAAACTGCAATTCCTGTTATTTCAAAATAATAGCAAGCGCCTAAAAGGGCATAAATTAGAAACAGTCCAATAGAACCAATAAGCATCAAAGTTCTTCTTCCCCAACGATCTACAAAATACATTCCTGCGAAAGTGAATATTACATTAACCAAACCTGTAATTACGATATTGAACAAGATATCTGAAACGCCATAACCTGCAGCTGAAAAGATTTCCTGAGCATAATTAAAAATTACATTGATGCCGCACCATTGCTGAAAAGCTGCAATTACAATCCCTAAAATCAAAATTTTAGGCATTTTGCCTTCAAAAAGTGTTTTGAAATTGGCTTTTTCCTCAACATCTCCAGCACTTGATTTCAATTGCTCAATTTGTTCTGCGGCAAAAGAGCCACCACCGATTTTAGAAAAAATAGCTTCTGCTTTTAAGTAATTATATTTACTGGCAAGCCATCTTGGACTTTCCGGAATGATTAAAATCAAAACAAAAAACAATACTGACGGGATGGCTCCTGCCCAAAACATATATCTCCAACCCCATTGTCCGTTCCATGAGTTTAAAATATCCTCTCCTTCAATAATAGGTTCTGCAATTAGCCAGTTAACAATTTGCGCCGCCAATATTCCAATAACGACTGTTAATTGGTTGATCGAAACAAATTTACCTCTGGATTCACTTGGTGCAATTTCGGCAATATACATGGGAGAAAGATTAGACGCAATTCCGATTCCGATACCGCCAACTACTCTCCAAATGATAAACCATTCTATTGTATCGACCATTCCGGTACCGACTGCAGCCAACGTAAAAAAGATAGAAGCCACGATCATTAATGGTTTTCTTCCGTATTTATCAGATAAACCTCCCGAAATCATTACTCCCAACAAACACCCCAAAATAGCGCTTCCCATCACCCAGCCTTGCATAGAAGGCGAATTGGTAATATTAAAAAACACTTCATAAAAAGGTTTTGCCCCGCCAATGACAACCCAATCGTACCCAAAAAGCAAACCGCCCATGGCTGAAACTAATGCTATAAAAAGCAGATACGAAGAATTAAACTTACTCATATATGTTATTTTTAAATTAATTTATTCTTTACAAATGTCGCGGCTTACAACGGGTTCAAAAATGTAATATTTATATAAAACATGTATAAAACATCGATTACTTATTTGAACTTGTCATTCTGGGAATAAAAAACGCTTTTTTTTATAGCAACACTTTTTTTTCTGTTAAAAACCAAGAATAAAACATTTACTGAATATAAAAAACATCTTACCAAAAACCTTTGCTGCCACTTTACGACCTGGTTTTTATTAGCTTTATTTCATAATATGTAAATTTTAACGGTTTTTATCCAATTACGATTTAATCATATAATTTCTTAGATTTGGCTTTTATAACATTTAAAACAGGTTTTTGTTTTAAAAACTAGCACCTCATTTTATGGATCAGATAGCAGATGGATTTAAAGGAGAAAGAGCGATTGTTGTTCCTTATAGTATTCGAAATTTTCAATCGGAAAATGAACTGACAAAAAACTTGTTCGTTACTCATATTGGCTATTATCCGAATGCAAAATATCATTTCAGAAAAAGGTCAAAAGGTGCACTTGAAAACATCCTTATTTATTGTGAAAACGGAAAAGGCTCTATTACCTTTGAAAACGAATTGTATTCACTAACTAAAGATCAAGCTTTTATCATTCCCGCACATAAAGCACACAGTTACGAAGCCGAATTCTCAAAACCTTGGAGCATTTACTGGATACATTTTAAAGGAACCACGGCCGTGTCGTATGCTGCTGTATCAGGAAAAATATTAAATCTGGGCGATACAAGAGCAAATGATCGACTGAATTTGTTCGAGGAAATCTATCAAAATTTAGAAATGGGATTTTATCCTGATAATCTCGAATATTCGAGTATTTGCTTGCAGCATTTTTTAGCAAGCATAAAATACACCGATCAGTTCTTAAAAATTAAAACTTCTGATTCGGAGGTTTTAGACATTATTCCTATGAGCATCATTTATATGAAAAACAATCTGAACAAGAAAATCACCTTGCAAGAGATTGCAGAACATGTAGGCTATTCCAGTTCTTATTTTGGCTCTTTATTTTTGGAAAAAACATCGTGTACGCCAATGGATTATTACAACCAGCTGAAAATTCAGAAATCTTGTTCGCTTTTACAATTCAGCACCATGAAAATAAAAGAAATCGCTTATTTTCTAGGTTATTACGACCCATTTCATTTTTCAAAATCCTTCCGATTAGTAATGGAAATATCACCTCGTGAATACCGTTTGCGTTATAAAACACAAGCTTAATTTATAATATTCAAATCCGAATTAAAGGAACTCTTATACTTTTTGATATAATCAGAAGGCGTCATGCCAAAAAGCTTTACAAATTGCTGTCTAAAATATTTAGGATCTTCAAAACCAACTTCGGCACTTGCTTGCGCAATATTCATGTCTTCAGTAAGCATTAGCATGGCCGCACGGCGAATACGAAGCGAACGAATAAAAGCATTCAAAGTCTGTCCCGAAATAATCTTGATTTTTGTATAGAGCGTTCTGTGGCTCATTCCCATTTCTTGAGCAAACGTTTTGATTGTGAAATCTTTTTTGTGAATATTTCGCTCCACAATATCAATACACTTTTTCAGGATTTCCTGATATTCTACAGGCACTTTTTGTGCATTTTCTTTTAATGTAATACTGTCTAAGAAATACGTTCTTAAATTGCTTCGGTTGCGCAATAGCGATTCAACGCGAGCGACTAATATATCATCATCAAATGGTTTGGTGATGTAGTCGTCGGCTCCGTCATTGATTCCCTGTAAATGTGTTTCTGGATTCTTTGAAGCTGTCAATAAAATAACCGGAATATGCGATAGATCATTGCTTTCTTTTATTTTTCGGCACAATTCAAGACCGTCCATCTGCTCCATTGTAATATCACTTATTACCAAATCCGGCATATGTTTTTTGGT
Organism: Flavobacterium denitrificans DSM 15936; assembly: GCF_000425445.1. Classification (GTDB taxonomy): domain Bacteria; phylum Bacteroidota; class Bacteroidia; order Flavobacteriales; family Flavobacteriaceae; genus Flavobacterium; species Flavobacterium denitrificans. The sequence goes on from NZ_KE384378.1 coordinate 120,863, forward strand.
CATTTTTAATCCTTCTGCTCCATTCTCTGCGCTATAAACCATATAGTTTTCAGAAAACATTTTGATCAAATAATTACGAATATCATCATTATCATCAATAATCAAAACAGTACGTTTTTCCGTCAGCATTACTTTTTGGAAATCACTTTCTGAAACCTGATTATTGGCTTTTGAAGTGTTTTCATCAAAATCATCTACAATTAATTCATCAAAAAGCTGAGTTCTCTTTTGAACATCGTTTGTTATCACGACATTGTCAAAATGACTGTTTCCTTTTAAAAATGTCAATTTAAAGATACTTCCTTTTCCTATTTCACTGCTGCAGCTTACTTTTCCTTTGTGTTTGTCAACAAAATACTTCACAATAAACAATCCGATTCCGAAGCCAGTTCCAATAGAAACTTTAGAATTGATTTGTTTGAATTTCTCGAAGATCACCTCAATATCAGCCTTGTCGATCCCTTCCCCGCTGTCTGAAATCTCCATTGCAACATCAGTGCTGGTTTCGGTCAGCCTTAGAGTAATTTCACCTCCAACTGGCGTGTATTTAAATGCATTGGACATTAAATTAAACAATGAAATTTCGATTTTTTCGTAATCGCCAATGATCTCGATTTCATTTTCTGGAATTTGAAAATTATAGCTAATATTTTTATCCTTTGCCTGATTGACAAAACATTGATACACTTCATTGCAAAGTTTATTTACATCAATGGGCGACAATCGTAGTGAATCGGCATCGTTCTCTGCTTTTCTAAAAAGCAAAAGCTGATCAACCAAACTCAAAAGTCGTCTGGCATTTCGGTGTGCAATAGCCAAATCACTTCCCGAAGAACCGTTTTCAACACGTTCTTTTTGAACTGCTTTTTTCAACGGATTAATAATCAGTGAAAGCGGCGTTCTAAATTCATGTGAGATATAAGTAAACATCGACGATTGTTTCTCGGCAATTTCCTTTTCTTTTTTGCTTTCTAATTCGGCAATTTTTACTTTATATTTTAGCTTTTCTTTGTTTTTTTGATAATCCAAATAAACAAATAATGCACCTGCAACAGCAAACAAATACAAGGTATACGCCCACCAGGTTCTGTACCAAGGTGGCAATACTTGAATAGAAACCAAACTGACTTCCTTATTCCAACCACCTTTAAAATTGGTTGTTTTTACCTTAAATATGTATTTTCCTTCCGGCAATCTTGAATAATTTGCTTTTCGGGCTTGACCTACATAATTCCATTGCTCGTCCCAGCCTTCTAAAAAATAAGCATAATTGATTTTGTCGGCATTGTTATAATCAATTGCGACAAATTCTAATGACAAAGCGGTTTGGTCATAATCCAAACGAACTTCTTTCATTTTGCCCGAATCTGAAACTTCCACTTTGCTTTCTTCAATCGATTGATTATTAACCGAGAAATCACTCAACAATAAATTATTCTTCTGATTATAACCCTTAATGGCTTCTGGGAAAAAGATATTGAAACCATTGATGCCACCAAAAAGAAATTCCCCAGTCGACAATTCGATTCCAGCGTTAAAACTAAACTGATTACTCTGCAAGCCATCATTAACAGAGAAATTGCGGAATGTTTGTTGTTTTTTATCAAATCGACAGATGCCATTGTACGTACTCATCCAAAGATTTCCTTCTTTATCTTCGAGCAGTCGCAAAATGGTATTCGATGGAAGCCCGTCGTCTGTAGTATATCTTTTAAAAGTATTGCTTTTGCGATCAAACAACAGCAAACCACCTTCCTGTGTACCGATCCAAAGATTTTTGTCCCGATCTTCATGAATGTATCGAATCTGATTGCCAATCGGAATTTTATTGATTTTTCTAGTTGTCTTTTCAAGTGAAAACAAAGAAGTATAATTTCCTGCCCATAATTTACCATCGCTGGTTTCGATCATGCACTGCAAATTGGTAACTGCTTTGTCAAAAAGAACAAAACTGTTTTTAGCACGGTCGAGAAGATAAAGAGCACCTTCATTTGTAGCCCCTGCCCAAATATTATTTTTTGAATCTTTGTAAACAAACCAGATGTTCTTTTCAATTTGTTTGGTATACGGATTATAGCAAGAATATTGAGTAACCGAATTGTTTTTCGGATTGATCTTATTTACTCCTCCAGCCCAAGTAGAAAGCCAAATTTCGTTATTGTTGTCACGGGTAATTCCGGTAATAAAAGGACTTGACAATTTATTGCCGTAATTGCTATATGTATTTGTTTTTCGGTCCCAATATTTTAATCCCGCTCCATCGGTACCCACCCAAACATTCTTTTTTTCATCTTCACAAAAAGACAAAATAAAATTTTCTGCAGGGTTTTTGGCATTGTAACGGATGCTTTTAAAATACTTTGGGGTACTGCTCAACATACTAATTCCGCCACGAAGTGAACCAAACCATTTGTTGCCGCCTTTGTCTTCGTATAAACTCCAAACCGAGTTGCTTTTTGCCAACTGGTTTTCGTTGACACTATTGTACGGAATTGCTTTATTATTTGTTCCTATGACTTTGTAAATGCCACAACCGTCTGTCGTGATCCAGATTTCTTTTTTCTTATCAACCAAAAGATCTGTAACACTGCATTTATTCGGAAAATAATTATCTGAAATATTCCCCGTTTTGGTATTAAACAGAAAAAGCCCTTCATCAGTTCCGAGCCAAAGATTTCCATCTGACGCCAATTTCATTGCCTTTACTTCTTTTGAGAGAGGAAAAACCGCTTTTAAACTTTTATTCGAATAATTGTAACTACAGATTCCTACATTGCGGACATACACCCAAGCGTGGTTATTTTTTTGATCTTCCTGAATGGCAATAGCATCATAATTATTTATCATGATTCGGTTGCCAAGTGCAGTCAGCGGGATCTGTTTTCCAATAAAAGATCCATTTTCAAAACGGATTAAACCTAAACTTTGAGAAGCAACCAAAACCAAATGATCCGAAACCGCACGCATTTGATGAATAATGTCCTGAAGTGTTTTTTGCTTTTTGTTTGAAGCAATATATTCGACAAAATGAAAAGATGCTGTAGCCTTATTGTAAATACTGATTCCGTTAGCGCCACCTACCCAAATATTCTTCTTCGAATCGCCTTCTATATTGTAAATGGTATTGAATGAAAGTGATTTTTTATCATTGATACGATTACGGAAAACCTTGAAGTTATAGCCATCATAACGGTTAAGTCCGTCGTAGGTTCCAAACCACATATAGCCATCGTCGTCCTGAAAAATAGTCGTCACAGAATTGTTCGACAAACCATCAGAAATATCAAGAAATTTAACGGGATTGTCCTGCGCAAAACTCAGCGAAGTAAAACCAAATAACAGTATAAAATACAGAACAAAATACTTCAAAATATGGCACTAGTTTTTGATGTTGTGTAGAAAGCACAATTATAAGCCTATTTATAGCAATTTTGCAAAAATCAACTCATAAAATTTTGATTTTAGAGTTGATATGTAGGAGTAAATCTTACGTTTTAATTTTTAGTAAAGAATTGCTTATAAAAACTTTTAAGTATTCAATGAAATTGAAAATTAATTTCTCTGAAAAGCATTCAACTGAAAACATTTCAATACTACATTTTAAAATAAAAACACACAATCAGCACATTATTAAATACTTACAAACAAAAACTATTCTCTGAATCAATATTTTTTTTACCTTTAATACATTCCAACAACTTAAAAATAAATATTATGAAGAAAAGATTATTAATTGTCATGGTTTTGTTAGGAACCATTTCGCTTGCAAATGCGCAAAGTGTAGGAGATATTACTAAAGCAGCAAATAAGGCATCTCAAACAGCAGTTCCCGCATTTGATGTTGCCAGTATTTCGAACCAAGTTATGGGCTTGTTGAATCCCAAGTTAAAATTAACCGATGCACAAAAACCTATTGTAAATTCATTGGTAAATGAAACGCTTAATAAAAAGAAAAATCTTTTGCCAACAATGGCTACCAACAAAGCAGGCTACACCTCAAAAATGACTGCTAATAGAGAATCTTTTATTGCCAAAATGAAAAAAAATATAACTCCCGCACAATTTTCAGCATTGACCTCTTTATTGCCAAAATCAGCTTCTTCAGCATCAGCACTGGCACAAATGCTTTATTAAAAACATTACATAAAAAATTGTAAAAAAAAACTGCGCAAAGTCAAAAAATAGACATCTGCGCAGTTTATATTTAAAACTATTCTTAAAATAAAATCCTATCCCAAAATAAAAACCACCAATCCCCTCGCGCCATGCGCACCCAAAACCAACGACTGCTCAATATCAGCCGTTTTTGAAGGTCCAGCGATGAAAGTTCCGAAACCGTAGTCTTGATTTCCTATTTTTTCATACGCTTGATGCATTGTTGGATATATGTTTTCTTTGTTTACAATGATAGCCAAATATTGTGCGATAAAAGGAGAAACACGCTGTCCCAGAATATCATCTGTTACCCAAAGTGCACTGTTTTCAGCAACGCCAAAATGTGCCTTAATAACATTTAATTCAACATTTTTAAGCGAATGCGGATCATCATTTGTCCAATCTAAACTTGCGATTTCAGAAAGTTCAGGAAGTGTTGTAACAATTCGTTTTTCAATGTTATAATGTTCTTTAATATATGAAATCAATTCATCATAATTTGAAACTTCAACAGGATTTCCTCCAATGTTTTTTAGGACTGTTTTGTACGTTTCTAAAACATTAAAGTTTTCAGATCCTAAAACTTTTAAGTCTGGCAAAGCAGTTACAGAACCTGGTTGATTCTGTTTTATTTTATTTAATATATCGGCTTTACTGCTCATTGTTTTTTTCTTTTGCTTCTCTTGAATTTTTCTTGTACCATTCTCTAAATGACTCTTCTGGAACGGCAGGCATTTCGCGCTGATCGTACCATTTGTTCATTTTGTTGTTGACTAAACCTGGAACATTTTTCATTACAAATCGCCCTGATTTTCCTGCAATATTAAAAACCGTTGGATTCGCTAAAACCGTCGCCATTGTTTTCATGGCAATTGTTTTGGCAGTTGGCGTATGTCCTTCTTTTACCAAAACCTGACGCCATTTATATAACTGATCATGTATGTCAATTTTTACCGGACAAACATTGGTACACGAACCGCAAAGCGTACTTGCGAATGGCAAATCGGCATTTTTGCTCATGTCGAGATTTGGAGCCAAAATTGAACCAATTGGCCCTGCAACGGCGTTATGATAACTGTGTCCGCCGCTTCTTCTGTAAACCGGACAGGTATTCATACATGCTCCACAACGAATACATTTCAGCGAATTTCTAAAATCTTCTCTTCCTAATTGCGTGCTTCTGCCGTTATCTACAATTACAATATGAATTTCTTTTCCGTCTCTTGGCTTTTTAAAATGACTTGAAAAAGTGGTAATGGGCTGTCCTGTTGCACTTCTGGCTAATAATCGAAGAAAAACGCCTAAATGTTCACGCTTCGGAATCAGTTTTTCAAATCCCATGCAAGCAATATGAACATCGGCTAGATGTGCGCCCATATCAGCATTACCTTCATTGGTACAAACTACAAATTCACCGGTTTCTGCAATCGCGAAATTAACTCCTGTCAAAGCTGCTTTTCGAGTTAAAAATGTATCACGAAGTTGTTGACGCGCCGATTCGGTTAAATATTGAGGATCGAAATTTCCTTTTTCTGTACCTAAATGTTCATGAAAAGTTTCGCTTACATCTTCTTTTTTAAGGTGAATTGCCGGCAAAACAATATGACTCGGCGGTTCTTTGCGAAGCTGCACAATATATTCTCCTAAATCAGAATCGATAACTTCAACGCCATTTTCAGCTAAATATTCATTTAAATGACATTCTTCTGTAAGCATAGATTTTGATTTCACCATTTGCTTAACATCGTGTTTTACCAAGATAGAATGCACGATTTCATTATGTTCTTTCGCATCGGCTGCCCAATGCACTTTTATGCCGTTTTTTTGAGCGTTTGCTTCAAACTCGATCAAATAATCGTGGATATTAGAAAGCACATTATTTTTGATTTTCGAAGCGGTTTCACGCAATAATTCCCAATCCTGAATCTGATGCGCAGCTTTATCACGTTTTTCACGTACAAACCAAAGTGTCTCATCATGCCAGTCTACACGCTTTCCATCTTTATTAAAACGTGCCGCTGCTTCACTATGCTCTATTATTTTTTTTGAAGACATCTTATATTCTTTAATATCTGAGTAATCTAATATCCGTTTTTATCTGAAAAATTAATTACATTTTCATGAATTGAATTTTTCTCTGAAACTGTATTTGCTGTCACATTTTTCAAGAAAATATTTTCTATTGGAAGTTCTTTCTGACCTTGAATTTTCGAAATAAACTTCACATCAGTAGCTTTTATATTTTCCAGATATATATCTTTTATTGGCGTAAGTCGGCGATGAATTGTTGGCACCAAATTACGCCATTGGTACAAAACATCAGTATCAATGCCTAGAATTCCGGCATCAATTTTTCCTGATGTAATGTTGCTCATATAAATATTCTTTACGAATCCGCCCCGTCTTTCATTTGTTTTGATGAATAAAAGGTGATTCAGTTTCGCTCCATCTACAACATTACAATTGTCAATAAAAACATTTTCTATTCCCCCTGAAAGTTCACTTCCAATTGCCACTAATTGATGTCCATTTTTTACGGTGCAATTGCGCATTACAATATTTTTTGAGGGCGTATTCAAAGTCCAAGCATCTATTCCACAACCCGATTTGATTGCAATTGCGTCATCTCCTTGATCAAAAACGCAATTTTCAATCAATACATTTTGCGACATTTCAGGATCAACACCGTCATTATTATGTCCGTGCGCGTATACCTGAAGATTTCTGATCACAACATCTTTTGATAAAAACGGATGAATCGTCCAAAATGGACTGTTTGTTATTTTAACGCCATCCATCAAAACATTTTGACAACGATTAAATTGAATAAAATGCGGACGCAAATTAGCTGTATCATTTACCATTTGTCTCTCTTCTACAGGTTTCTGATAGGAAGCCAAATAATATAATCTTTTTAGACTTTCCATATGCGCTTTTGGGCGTGCAAACCATTTCGTCCAAACGTCCATTTTCGCTTTCAATTCTCCTTCACCTGTAATGGCAACATTTTTACATTGATAGGCATAAATCAATGGCGAATAATTATAACATTCATAACCTTCCCAAGTTGATCGAACGGCAGGCAGATAATCTTTTGGATCTTCTGAAAAAAGCAAAACCGCACCTTTATTCAAATGCAAATTGACATTGCTTTTAAAATGAATTTTCTTGGTCAGCCACTCTCCTTCCGGAATTACAACAATGCCTCCACCCACTTTATTGGCTTTTGAAATCGCTTTCGAAATCGCTTCAGAAGTTTTTTCTTTATCGCCTTTAACAGCTCCAAAATCAGTAATCAAAAATTCTTTGCATTTACTGAAATCCGGAATTTTTATTGCCGGCATTTCAAAAGGCGCTTTCACCACTACTTCTTTCAGCGTTACAGTAGACGGGTCTTTTTGAAACGATAAAAAAATGATTGAAAGAAATAGAATGGAACAAAGTGCAATTTTTTTCATAATAATATTTTTAAGAAATGGCTCACCGATTTTACGGATTAAACAGATTGACACAGATTATTAAAAATTTTCAACCAGCGCAAACCAGTTTAATCCGTAAGATCCTTGGCCTATGTTCTACACCATTGTATTTAATATCTCGGCAATATGAATCGTTTTAATGTTGCTTTTTTGTCTTTTCAGAATTCCTTCCAAATGCATCAAGCAAGACATGTCGCCGCCAGTAATATAATCTACATTATGGCTTGCGTGATCTTTGATTCGGTCTTGTCCCATTTTTACTGAAACCGCTTCTTCGGTCACACAGAAAGTTCCACCAAAACCGCAACATTCATCTTTTCTAGATAACGAAACCAAATCCAAACCTTTAACTTTAAAAAGCAATTGCTGTGGTTTTGAGAAAAATGGTGCGTTTAATTCGGTCATCTGCGAAAGCTTTAAACCACGTTGTCCGTGACAGCTTTGGTGCATTCCTACTCGGTATGGAAAATTTCCTTCTATTTCATGAATATCTAAAATATCGGTAATAAATTCGGTCAATTCGAAAACTTTTTTGCGCATTTCGGATGCTACAACTTCCAATTTATCATCATGCAAATGATCTTTTACATGTAAAACACAACTTCCCGAAGGACAAACTATATAATCAAATCCGGCAAAATTCGAAATAAAATTAGCATTACAGCCTTTTGTTAAATGTTCGTAACCGCTGTTTGCCATTGGCTGTCCACAACAGGTTTGACCCATTGGAAAATGAACATCACAACCTAATTTTTGTAAAAGTTCATAAGTGGCGATTCCTACTTTTGGGTAAAACTGATCGACATAACACGGTATAAAAAGTCCGATTTTCATTTTTTATTCTTTTATTTTTTGCCCGCAGATTTAGCAGATCAAGCGGATTTATTCTCATTTTTTGTCATTTCAGCCGAAGGGAAACTCGAAATAACAAGCTTACGCTACAAAATTCAGTTTATTAATTTTTAATTGATAATTATCAATTGTCCATTATTAATTGTAAATTATCAATTACTTAATGCTTATAAAACTTCAAATCGATTAAATCATTTTGAATTGGTTTTGGGTTCCAATTGTCATGGATTGCCAGCGCCGCGCCTAATGCACTTGCTTGCGCCATAGAAGCTGCATAAACCTCAATATCCGGGAAAGCTTCCGCTAATAAATTCATGAAAATTGAATTTTTACTGAACCCCCCATCAACAAAAATTTTCTTTACTGGGCTGTTGTGAATAACTAAACGTGTAGAAAAAACTTGTTGTTCAACCAAATCCAGCATCAATTGATGATAGGCAATTTCGTAGCTCTTAAAAGTCGAAAGATCTCTTTTTTGAAACGGGCATTCTTTTAGAATATCAAAATCGTATTTCTTCGGATAAATAATCTGGAAATTCATTGATCTTAAAGTGGCAACGATCTTTTTATCAAAATAAACATCTTTAAAACTGTCAAACGGAACATTAAAATGTGCCGCTAATCTTTTCGCCTGAACTTCGTGCTCGTTGCCTGAAAACAATCGCGCGGCTTTTACCGGTTTTTCGGTATATTGCATATAGCACAAACAATCCTGTTGCAGTTCCTCAAAAGTCAATGGTTTGTTATTGAACGGATTCAGCGAAATGCTCCAGGTTCCTGTTGACAATAATACAAAAGGTTCTGTAAAATTGATCGTATATGGAATAATTGCAGATGAGCTGTCATGCAGGCCAACTCCAATTGCCAAATCGTCTTCATTTTTCAAAACATCTTTTCCAAAATGCAACGGCGGAATTTTCTCTGAAATGCCTTCATTTTGAAGCCATTTATGATATTTCATCTTTTTGAAATTCCACAAATTGGTATGACAGCCAATGCTTGTAATATCGGCGAAAGCTTCATTAGTCAAGAGAAAACTCAAATATTGAGGCAAATGAAGGCAATATTTTACTTTTTCAAAAAGCTCTGGTTTTTCCTCTTTCAACCTGTAAATCTGCATTCCAGAATTTAGGCTTCCTAAAACCGGAGAAGCCGTTTTTACAGCAAATTTCTCTTCGCCTTTATACTTTTCGTAAAACCCTAATTTTAATTCCTCTGGATAATCTTTCAAATAATTATACAGAGGAGTCAAAACTTTTCCGTTTTCGTCAATGTACACAAAACTAGCACCGTATGTACTAAAATTGATCGCCTTTAGAACATAGCTGGTCAATTCTTTTATTTCTGATAATCGATCAAGAATCCAGTTTTTCAGGACATCAATATCTTCACATGGAAAACCATCTTCATCAGTGGTTTCATCAAGATTTACCGATTTTTCCCAAACAATCTTATAGTTTTCGTCAAATAAAAATACCTTTTTGTTTGTTTTACCAATATCAAAAATTGCAACTACATTCATTTTTTTTTAATTGTAAATTGTTAATTATCAATTGTTAATTATGGATTTATAATTTATAATCAACAATTAATAATTTATAATTATAATCCCGTTGCCATTGTTTTTAATCCTCTTTCTCCAATCAAGCTGTTTCTAACTGCAAGAGTACGATACAATTCAACTGGATTTAAAGCTGCGCCAGAACGCAAACGAGCCTCAGCAACTAAAGCGCGGACGTCTGTACGAAAAGCATTTTGAAGAATTTCCTGCGCTTTAACCACATCATTTTCTTCTTGTGCTTGCTCTAAAGCTTTTCTGTCAACTGAAAGCGCTTGCGCATAAGCAATCATAATCGCCTCAACTGACTGCAATAAATCTTCTAAAGGATCTTTGATATTGTGAGAAGCGTCAATCATCCAACCTAAATCTTTGGCATGGTTCATTCCTCTTGCATCCATACCTTCAACCAATTCATTGAAAATCAAGAACAATTGGTATGGTTTCAAAGCACCAGCAGTTAAATCATCGTCGCCGTATTTAGAATCATTGAAGTGGAAACCACCTAATTTATTATCCATCAATAAAATAGAAACAATTTGCTCGATGTTTGCATTTGGCAAATGATGTCCTAAATCAACAAGCGTTTTTGCTTTATCTCCTAATTTTTGAACGTATGAATACGATTGTCCCCAATCGGCAACTGTTGTAGAGTAAAAGTTTGGTTCAGCACATTTGTATTCTAAAAATAATTTCCAGTTTGAAGGCAATGCATCGTAGATTTCTTCTAAACTTTCTAATGTATTTTGGTAGGCTTTTCTGAAGTTTAATTGCCCCGGAAAATTAGACCCGTCAGCTAACCAAACTGTTAATGAATCAGATCCTAATTCAATTCCGTGTTTGATTACTTCAATATTGTGAGCAATTGCTTGTTTGCGAACTGCTTTGTTTACATTTTGCAAAGAACCATATCTGTAAGTATGCTCAGCATTGGCTTGATCTTGAAACGTATTTGAGTTCATTGCATCAAACTTCAATCCGTGTTGTGCAGCAAGCGTTTTGATTGCTTTATAATCTGTTGGAATATCCCACGGAATATGAAGCGAAATTGCGCCAGAAGCATTATTCAATTTGTGAAGCAAACCAACATCTTCAATTTTTTCTTCTAATGAACGAGGTTCACCTCCACCTGCAAAACGCCCAAATCTTGTTCCTCCAGTTCCTAAAGCCCAAGATGGAATTGCGATTTGAAAATCAATTAATTTTTGAATAATCGATTCTGCATTTTCTATTTCTGATGCTGTAAAAGCAAATTTATTTTGGTGTTTTTTTAGCAATCCCTCATTGTGGACTGCAATATTATTTGATTCAATTAACATAGCATTTTATTTTAATAGCGCACAATTTACCACATTATATCGATTGCGCTCTTGGTTAATCTTGATTATTTTTTCTTGTTTTTGCCTTTTAATTTTAAAAAAATCTAACGCTCAGAAAATTCCGAACGTTAGATTACAAAAAACCACCTTTGTTTTAAACAAACTAAAAAAAACTTAAACAATCTATCTGTAAAAGCCCATTCCGACACCGCCATCTACGTTTAGAGCATTTCCTGTAGATTTATCTAATAAACCGCCAACAAAAGCAAAACACGCGTTTGCGATATCATCTGGCAATATAATTTCATTTAATAATGTACGTTTTGCGTAATAAGCAGGTAGTTCTTCAACTGTAATTCCGTATGCTTTTGCGCGTCCTTCAGCCCATCCGCCAGACCAAATATTTGAATCTGAGATTACTGCATCTGGATTTACCGTATTTACACGAATTTTATCAGCTCCTAATTCTGCTGCCATTAAACGTGTTAAATGCGCCTGAGCTGCTTTTGCAGAACCGTATCCAGGATTATTTGGACCCGCAACAACCGCATTTTTAGAAACGATATTTACAATATCGCCGCCAAAACCTTGTTTACGCATTACTTCAATTCCAGCTTTCGAAACAATAAATTGTCCTTTTACCAAAATATCGTACAATCTATCCCATTCTTCTAAAGTGTGCTCAGCAATTGATTTTGAAATACTGATTCCAGCATTGTTCACAATAATATCAGCACCACCAAAAGCAAGACAAGCTTGATCTAGAGCTTTTTCTGTACTATCAGAATCGGTAACATTTAATAATGTACTAGAAACTGCATCCTTTCCAAATAATTTCACAAACTCTGCAGTAGCCGATTCTAAACGCTCTTCGTTGATATCGTTGATTACAACGCAAGCACCTTCTTGAGCAAATTTCTTCGCGATAGCTTTACCAATTCCGCCAGCAGAACCTGTAATTACAGCTACTCTTCCTGACAATGCTTTTGGTTTTGGCATACGCTGTAATTTAGCTTCTTCCAATAACCAATATTCGATATCAAATGCTTCTTGGTGAGGCAATGACGTATATTCTGAAACTGCTTCAGCACCTTTCATTACGTTTACCGCATTGATATAATATTCTGACGCTAAACGCGCCATTGTTTTATCTTTTGCAAAAGTGAACATTCCCACTCCAGGATATAAAATCACAACCGGATTTGGGTCACGCATTGCTGGTGAATTTGATTTTTTACATGCATTGTAATAGTCTTTGTACATTGCACGATATGCTTCAAATGCAGGCGTTAATTTTGCTTTAATTGCATCAACATCAGATAAATCTTCGTTTGGATCTAATTCTAAAACCAGCGGACTGATTTTAGTTCTTAAAAAGTGATCTGGACAAGAAGTTCCAAGTGGCGCTAATTTTGAAAGATCATTAGAATTAATGAATTCCAAAACTCTTGCATCATCTGTATAATGTCCAATCATTTGGCGCTCTGATGAACAGAAACCTCTTAAGATTGGAGCTACTTTTGCCGCTTTCAGTTTACGATCTGCTTCTGGAAGACTGTCGATTTTTTTACCTCCAAAAACTGGACGTTTTTTTCCGTAATTGCTTTCAAGATATTCAGCACATTTCTCGATTACTTCCAGCGTATTGATATAACTTTCGTATGCAGTATCGCCCCAAGTGAATAAACCATGAGAACCTAACATAATACCACGAAGTTTTTTTCCTTTCTTTTCAGCTTCTTCCAAACAGCTTCTTAATTGAAGACCAAGGTCAAAACCAGGACGTTGCCATCCAACCCACCCGATTTCTCCATCGAATAATTCTTCTGTAATTTGTTTTCCATCTTTCGCAGCAGCGATTGCAATTGCCGCGTCTGGATGCAAGTGATCGATGTGCTTGAAAGGCAAGAAACCGTGCAAAGGCGTATCGATTGAAGGCGCTTTTGAAGCCAAATCAAAAATACAGTGGTTGAATAATTCTACCATTTCATCTTCAAACTCGATTCCTCTGTATACATTTTCAAGATTGCGTAATCTGTCTAAATAAAGTGCTGCACATCCTGATTTTGTCAAAGTTCCTATGTCTCCACCAGAACCTTTGATCCACATAACTTCAGAGCTTTCGCCCGTTAATGGATCTTTATCTGTAATTTTTACAGAAGTGTTTCCACCTCCATAGTTTGTCAATCTTAAATCGGCTCCAAGTAAATTAGAGCGATAAATAAAAAGCGCTACTTCATCCCCAGCTAATTCTTTTGCTTTAGCGTCATCCCAAAGATAGCTTACGTGCTTAAAATTCATATTAGTTGTATTTATATTCGACATTTGGTTGTTTTGATTTTAGTTGATTTTTATAATGAATTCCCGATTCCTACTACAACAATCGAAAGCATGATTAATCCAATTCCCCACATAAAAGTTCTCATTGTTTTTTTAGAAACTCCTGTCCATTCTTTCAGATAGAATCCCCAGAAATTAGCCGTCAAAATAATAGTTGACATGTGCAAAATCCATGAACTTGCCCCATTTCCTAATTTGCTTTCTCCCATACCATAAAAGAAAAACTGCAAAAACCACATTGTTCCCGCTATTGCTGAAAACAAAACATTTTTAGCAATTGGCGTACTTGTATTTGTATAATCTGAAAAAGTTTTGTTTTTGAAATTAAGATAGATACACCAGATAAAATTGGTAGTTAATCCACCCCACAGTATAATGATGTAACTTACATTGTTTTGGAACAGGAATTCTCCTTGATTAGGGTTTGCTAATTTCCAAGCCTCGTTTGCAACATCTGCCATTGGCTTTGCCGCTTCGATTCCGAAATTAAAAAACGAACTCAAAATACCTGATATTATGGCAATAATCAGTCCTTTTACCAAATTAAAATCCTTGTCTTTATCTTCATGACCCGTTGCAAAATCCTTTTCTTTCAGCATTCCAGCTTTACCTAAAATAGCAATACCAAGAATACAGATTAAAACTCCAGCCAAAACCATTTGTCCGCCAGAATTCGCAAACATATCGCTGATTGATTCTTTGCCTTCTACTGCATTGAAGTGATAATAAATTGGCGGAATTAAAGCGCCAAAAGCAGAACAAAATCCTAAAGTGATTGAGTTTCCTAATGACATTCCTAAGTAACGAACACCAAGACCGTAAGTAAGTCCTCCTACTCCCCAAATCAATCCCATAGTAAATGCTAATGCTTTAACTTGTGGTGCAGCTGTAGCGATAATTTCAGTAAAATTCGGAATAGTCAAATAAGCAGCAATTGGCGGCACAATCAGCCAAGAGAAAAAACCTCCTATAAGCCAATAGCTTTCCCAAGCCCAATTTTTAACTTTTTTGAATGGCATATAAAAACTGCCCGAAGAGAAACCTCCAATAGAGTGAAAAATAATACCGAGTAATGATTCCATTAATTAAATTTAGTTTGTGGTTATTGATAGTTAATCTGGTTTTGTAAAATAAGAGAATGTAAAAAAGAAAACTGTCCTGTACTATCCTTTATGGTTTTACTAAATATGTTAAAACCCAATAAAAATGGAAAGAAGAATGGTTTTTAAGTAGAAAAATAAATTTAAAATTTCTATTTTAGCAATCGATTTCGTAATTATTATATCCTCAACCATTAATAAATAGTGAAATCTCAAAAATTATAAAATAAGCCTTATTTAATTTTGAGTATTTTGTGAGAAAAGTTACAAATAAGCCAATTTGTAAGCTTTAAACCGAAAATTTTCTGTACAATTTATAATTCAAAATTATGCTCCATAAGTAATCGCCATAATCAACAAAACCACAAAATGATTAAACTTATCAAAATAGACGAAGATTCAAGGGTTCCAAAATATAAACAGATTGTAGATTCAATTTTGCAGAATATTGCCAACGGAAATTTGAAAATAAACCAGAAAATCCCTTCGATAAACAGCTTCAGCGAGGAATTTTATATGTCTCGTGACACTGTTGAAAAGGCATATAACATCTTAAAAGAGCGAAAAATCATTTCTTCTATTAGAGGAAAAGGCTACTATATTACTCGCACTAAACTTGAATCGAAGGTAAATGTGCTTTTTTTGTTCAACAAATTAAGCGCTTATAAAATGAAGACTTATAGTTCTTTCATTAATACCGTGGGCGCAAACGCACATACAGATCTTCATATTTATCACTGCGACGAAACTTTATTTTTGAATTTGTTGGACAAATTTGAAGGTGCGTACGATTATTATGTAATCACAACGCATTTTAAAACAGATGAGTTAAAACATTTAAGTTTTACTGATGAAGTTGTAAAAGCAATTGAACGCATTCCGAAAGAAAAATTAGTCATTATGGACAATATTAAATTGGGGATGGAAGGTGAAATCATCAAGATTTATCAGGATTTTGAAAATGATATCTATAATGCTTTAAAAGAAGGCCTGTCGAAAATCAGCAAATACAAAAGACTTATTTTAATTTATCCTGAAAAAGCAGTTTATCCTTATCCGAGAAGAATTTTGCACGGTTTCAGAAAATTTTGTGTCGAACACGAAATCAATTTTGAGATTCTTAGCGAAGTCTATGACGATATGATTCTAAAAAAAGGCGATTTGTTTATCACTATTGAAGAATCAGACTTGGTGAATTTAATGAAACAGATTCGCGATGAAGAATTTATCTTAGGAAAAGAAATCGGTGTAATCTCCTATAATGATACACCGCTTAAAGAATTATTAGGCATTACCACGATGTCAACCGACTTCAATGTAATGGGCGAAACCGCTGCCCGAATGATTTTGAATAAAGAAAAAGGAGAATTCAAAGTACCTTTTAATTTTATTGATCGAAATTCTATTTAGAAGTAACAAAGATACAAAGTAGCAAAGGTGCAAAGTTTTTTTAGATTATACGTTTTAATCTCCCAAAGGCGCCAAGTCGCAAAGTTTTAGTTTAAAATATTAATTGCCTCCAGCTTTAGCTGGAGGTTTCATAAAGTCAATTTTGAATGGCTTTAGCCAAAAAAATGTATTTTGGCTAAAGCCATTTTTGCAAATACATAATTTCATCCAGCTAAAGCTGGACGCAATTCATAAAAACCTTTGCGACTTGGCGTCTTTGCGAGATTATAAAATTTAGAACCTTTGCTTCTTTGTCACTTTGTTACTTTGAAGCTTTAGCCAAAATTATACTCGGTTTCGGTGCTGGTTTCATATCTTTTCCCATGTAAAAACTAGTATGTGGAGGCTGATTATAACCAATATTCTGCCAGGCAATACTCAATCTATATTGAGGATCATGCATTAAAGTATATTGACGGACATCAGTTGGAATTGTAGTCGAGTAAATTCGAAGCTCTTTATTATCTTCTGATCTTAAAATCAATTCCTCACGCCAATCTCCTAGAATATCAGCAGAAAGTCCTGGAGTCTTTTTAGTTCCGTTGTTTGAAACAGCTCCAGTTGCGGTGAACAATCTTCCTTTATTGTATTTATCGATATAATTTGAATCCAAAAGCTCTCGCGAAGTATCACCGTCCCAGTAAATCAAGAAATTAACTGAGCTTGGCGCTTTCCCAACAATTTTTCCTTTCATATCATACAAATCCGGAGAACCAGCCCACCAAAATTGCGCACCTTTCAACGTCGGATCAATATTATCTGCAACACCTCTCCCGACATCTTCATTTAGAGAACCTGTAAATAAAACTTTTCCATCTGCTGCTGCAAAAACTGCAACACCCGGACCAGTCGTACCATTTTCAATTTCATGGATTCCAAAAACTTCTAACCCCGGAAGATCTGGATCTAAATCGGAAACGTGAATAGCATCACCATGCCTAAAACCAGTTGTGTACAAACCTTTTCCATTATCATCTACACACATCGAACCATAAATAATTTCATCTTTTCCATCATTATCAACATCTGTAACAGTAAGATTATGATTTCCCATTCCAGAATATGGATTTTCAGAATCTTTACTATCAAAAACCCATCTTGAAGTCAGCTTTTTATCTTTAAAATCCCATGCTGCCAAAACGATTCTTCCATAATAACCACGACACATGACAACACTTGGATGAACGCCATCTAAATAAGCTACACAAGCCAAGAAACGATCCATACGATTTCCTTTTGTATCATTTCCACCACTTCCACCATGTCCGCCCCATCCGGCTAAATCACCACGTTCAGCAATATAATCAACAGTGGTAAGCAGCTTTCCTGTTCTTCCGTCAAAAACAGAAAGATATTCTGGGCCTTTTAAAATTTTACCATAAGTCCCTGAATTTGGGTCACGATCTACCCAGTCTTTTGTAGCATCGCCAACAACATTGTTTTGACTGTCGGTTGTTCCATCAGCGGTTTTGCAAACCAATTCTGCAATGCCATCACCATCCAAGTCATACACCATGAATTGCGTATAATGGGCACCTTCGCGAATGTTCTTTCCTAAATTAATCTGCCACAAAAATTTTCCTTCTAAAGTATAAGCTTGAAATATTGGCGGATCTGTAATTCCGGTATGCGAATTGTCATGTGCTTTTCCGGTCATATGAACAATCAAATCGTATTTTCCGTCGCCATCCAAATCGCCAACCGAAAGATCATTTGCCGTATAACCTTCAATTTGTTTTAATTGAATCGCCAAATAATCTTTATCAGGACTTGAGGCTGGAATCGTAAAACTTCCTTTTGCATCTGATTCTTTTCCTTTTAAAACTGTCTTTACAAACCAAGTATTTTCTTCTTGCGAACTTGCTTTTGTATCCACAAAATTTGTTGCTCCAGAAATGGGTTTGTCATTTAGTTTAATGGCTTTTTGAGAACCAGTTTTTCTGTATAAATTAAAAGCTAGATTATCAGAATCAGTTCCTAGAACACGCCAGCCAATAAAAAACTGGCCATTATTTTTTACGGCAATAACACCTCTATCGAGATTTTCCATTTGCCTTTGACTGAATATATTTAGGCTTAAGAAAAGCAGTATTACTACAAAGTTTTTATTATTTTTCATATTGCATTTTAAAATGTGAGTATGTTGTTTTTTAATCTCGCAAAGTCGCGAAGACGCAAAGAAAAATTAAAATGAAACTTTGCGACTCTGCGTCTTTGCGAGACTAAATAAATCCGCTTTATCAGTAAAATCTGCGAGAAACCAAAAAAATCAAAACATCTTTTTAAATCCTTCGCTTTGTACTTTCCAAGTTCCATCTTTTGGAAACCCCGGATTTTGTTCTGTCGATCCGTCCCAACCTGCGCACATCATCGCTACAGCCGTCAACAAACCTCCATTTCCTGGAAGATATAGTGTCAATCTTTCGGCTTGATAATTATGTCCGTTCTTCAAATAGGTATTTGTCGTTACATTCATAAACAAGGCATCTATAGCTTTTTCTGGCATTTGCAAACGTGCGGCCGTCATAGCCGTCATTGGAAAATCCCAGCCCCATGTTTTATCCCAAGACCATGTTTTCCAAACCAAATCAAAAGTGTTTTTCATGATTTTTTTATCCAATAAAGAAGTTTCAGGAAGCATTCCGAAAGTTCCTAAAACGGATGGATGATCCGTTTTAAATTCTGGATTGGTATAAGAATCTGTTGCGCTTTCTGTAGCCAAATAAACATCTCCAGAAACGGGAAGTTTAGATAATTTAGCCAAAACCGTTTCCCACTTTTCTGGTACTTTTTGGTTCAATCCATGCTTCCATGAAATTGCTGTTTTCAATGCCCAATTCCAATATGCCAATTCATAAGTTGGGTTAAAAGTCTCCATTGCCTTAAAACGTTCTTGTGCTGGAATAACGCCTGGGCCTAAAACATAACGATCGTTTTTAGCATCATAATTAGCAAACGAAGCCATAAAATCAGCGGTTGCAAAAACGCGTTCACTGTATAACTTCAAGGTCGCAGCTGTTGGTTTTGCACGATAAATCAAATCGGCATAGGTGATGAAATGCGGTTGTTGCCAAATCAAAAATGCACCTACAGACGATGGGCTTTCATTTCCTTCAGGATCAGTCATTTTTTGCCATCTTGCTCCTTCAAATCCTTGTCTTTTGGCTATTTTTTTAGCTGTGTCAAAAACTTTCTGATACCACGGAAGACTTTTCTCTAACAATTCTGGTCTATCCCAAAGTGCAAAATGAACGCCATGCCACCAATGCATTTCTAAGTGCGGTTTTCCGTACCAACTATTATACGTCAATCCGGTTTCCTGAGGTGGCACTTTTCCGGTACATTGCAGTTTTGTCAAGTATTGTGAAAGAATCACTCTTCGTTCTAATTCTCTAGCTCTCGGATCTGTACTACCTGAGAAATCAACCGCTGCACCGCTTAACCAAAATTGTTCCCAACCTTTTATACTGCTATTTTCTATCTCTGTAAAAGTAGAATTTGTCACTTTATTAGTTGCCAAAGCAAAAAGACAACTCAATTCTAACGTGTTACTATTTGAAGCTTCAACAACAAAATAATGATCTCCTGCCTTTTTAATTTGAGCATTTCCTTTCCAAGCCAAATCAACATTGTACGAAATACTATCCATCACATGAGTCACAACCGCTTCCGATTTTGATTTTTGTTTTAATGTACTTGTATAATTTTGCTTTCCTTCATATTTAGTACCATAATCAGCCCAATCGCCTGTTGGAAACGGAATTCTTAAACTAATTTTTAATCTTTTTTGTTGTAATAAATCTGATTTTACTTTTACACCAATCGCATCTTTCTGCTGATGCGAAGCGGTCACAACGGTAACTGGAGTTCCTTCAACTTCAAAATAACTTTCGATTTCGCCAGTCCATAAATTCAATTTTTGAGCAATTGATTTTAGGTCTGATGATTTCGCCAAGCTTCCATCTTTTTTTGTGATTTCAAAACCTAAATTTCCCAACTGCAATAAATGCGGATTTTGTCTGAACCAATTAATAGCGTCAACTTTTCTCTTTGGTTCTTTAATTTGAACCGTATACGAAACATTTCTGCCATATTGCTGATAGTCTTTCAAGGTTTCAGAAAACTTAAAATTCTCCGTATTTTTATAACTGTCCCAGCCCCAATCTGATTGAGTTCCTAGCGGAATTCCGTGTTGATATTCTTTTGGGAAACTCTGCAATCCAGTCGCATCAACAGTAAATGCAAAAGTTCCGTTTCCAACAGTTAAAGAAGCTAAAGTATCTATAGCTGAAATTTCAACATTATGACGATTTACTAATGCTTTTCGATCAATTTTTTGAGCGGACAACAACGTCGAAAATAGAATTGCAATGATTAAAAGTTGTTTTTTCATTTGGTTATTTTTTGGTTTCAGGTTTCAGGTTTCAGGTTTCAGGTTTCAGGTTTCAGGTTTCAGGTTTCAGGTTCTCGAGAACTTTGTCAAAGTTTTGAACTTTGACAAAGTTTCACGTCCGAGAAATTATCAAATTGACACATTTTCTAATTATCTCATTCTCTAATTATCTCATTCTCTAATTAAAGTAACACTCATCAAACCAATCACCACATCATTAGCAATTGTTTTCAAAGTCAAACTTTTTAATGTTTTATTTTTATCCAAAGGCAAATCCAGAATGGTTCCTGCACCGCCGTCAACGCCATAATTTGTAAAGCCTTTTATAGTTGTAAAATCTTTAAAATCTCTCGAAATTTCTCCGGTTTTCAAATAAACTCTTTGCGGTTTCGGGGCATCGGTTGTAAAAGCTTTTCCATCAATAAAATAATCCTGCTCGATTGGCCACCAATTTTCCGGGTTTTTCAATGCCAAAATTTCAGAAGTTCCATCGCTGTAATTTACTGTAATTTCTCCGTTTGTGATTCGGCTTTGCATTGGGTTTGTCGTTCCTGCCAGCATAAAATAAGCATGCGAAGCTTTTCCGTTTAACGGAATATCAATGCTTTTCGGATAATTATCCCACATCGAAGTAAAGATGATATTCTTCTGATTTTCTTCAGATGGCGTTTTAAACGGAATCCCATTTGGTGTTTTGATTTCTCCAGTTTGTTTGGCTTTTTCACGCAAACCTTTATCATCAATTTTCACTGAAATATTTGGATAACACCAATTTCCAATTCCTTGTTTTGGAAGCTGTAAAGTCACCGTTTTCGGTCTTGGAGACAAATATTCGTTTGTGAAAATGTCTGTAACTTTTGCATTGAAATAATTAGAAAGCGAAATGGTTTCTGCTCGTTGTGATTTTTCCAAAGGCAAATCCCAATTTGTAGATATCAGATTTGGATTTTCTTTTGGTTTTAAACTAAATTCAATTGGTTTCCACCAAGAAAAATCGCCTTGTTTTAATTGAATGAAAAAGGTTTTATTTCCCTCGCCATTTACAGTTGAATTGAAAGTTTTAGCTGTTTTTTCGATTTTACGCAAAACACCTTGAGGATCATAAACGGAAATAATTTCTCCTTTATCAATCAAAATATCTAAAGCATCCCCAGAATTATAGGAAGGTTTGATAAACATTGAGATAAAGGTTTCTCCTTTCCAATTCACAACAATATCATATTTTTCATTAAAAGGAACTTCAATACTAATTTTAGGACTTCCAATACTTTCTTCAATTGATTTCCAGCTTACCGTTTTTCCATTCACATTAATATTTTCGATTGCGTCGAAAGGAGCATTCAAAATCAATTTTAAATTCATTTTTGTTCCAAAATGATTTTCAATGCGATAGGAATCCTGTTTATTTTTTCTGTTAAAAGCAATTGAAATATCTGGAACTTCTAAAGAAGCCTCATTCCAATATGAAGGAAAACCAGGCTGAATCGTCAAAACTTCAGCAATTGCATCTGGTTGAATACCGAAAAGCCCTTCTACCAAAGTTCGAGACGCCATCCCGATTGGGTCTGCAAAATCACGATACAATTCGCCACGCATCGCATCTTGATACAAAAGCTGTTCAAAACCACCCGGCGACGCGCCTAAATACATACTTTCGATCAAAGCACTTTCCCACATTTTAAATGCTTTTTCCGATTGTCCGCCTTGCCAAAAAGCCAATGAAGTATGCAATTGTTCGGCCAAAGCTACATTATTGATTGACCATGTATAAGGTTGCCAGTTTGTTGTGCTAATTACATATAGATCTTTTTTACTCAAGCCTTCGGCAGAAATTGGAATATGCGGAATTTGATTATTCACATAACCTAACATTTGATAACTCTCAAAAGGATTTGAAACTTCCGAATCAATACTATGATAAATGCTCCAAATTCCCGGAGAATCGTGCAATAATCGGTTTCCTAAAGCATCTTTATATTCTGCAAAAATTCCTTTTTTAGAAATCCAAAGTTGCTCTTTTGAAGCTTTTAAAATTTTCTCCGCTTCTTTTTCATAAGGCGTCGAATCCTTGCCGATTTTTTTAGCCAATTCAGCCACCGTTTTATTTGCATAATAATTATAAGCCGATGAATGAATTACTGCTCCACCACTATATTGCAAAGCATCGCTCGCCCAAATTGTCGCATAAGCATCATAAAGTCCGTCATTATCTGGATCAAAATTTCTTTTTTCCCAATTCAAATGTCGTTCAATTGTAGGCCACATTTCTTTTAAAAAAGCAAGATCTCCCGTCCATTTAAAATGACGCAACATCTGATCAATAAAAACCAAATTCATATCATAATGATGTGCCACAGTATTTTTATTTGGATTTCGGCTGATGTAACCGCTACTGAACATTGAAGTTCCAAGTTCTTCTTTTTGACGTGCCAGATTTCTTTCTTCATCAAAAACAATTGGACCATTTGCAGGAGACGTTACTTGAGAATTGCTATAACTTGCAAAATGCGTTTTTGCTCTGTCGTGCCATCCAAGCGGGTCTGCCGTATATGCGCCACGCCATGCATTTAGGTACATTCTCCACGCAATTGCGCCATGAAGATACGCTGGGTTTTCCCAAATTCCGTCAGAAGCAATTGCAAGTGCGAAACCTAAATTATTGATATAAGGATCTGGGGTTTTAACTTTAACTCTGTTCGCCAAAATTTGTGTTTCTTGCACTGATTTTTCATAAAGCTGTGCAACCTCTTTTTGTGAAACAGCCGTTTTTACTTCTTCGGTAGAAAAATACCAATAAATAGCTTTTTCAGAAATACTGCTTGTTTTACCTGAAATAACAGGCAAATTTTCTGCGCTTGAATTATACAATTCTAAAGGCGAATTTTGATTTTTTGCATTTGCTAAAAGCACTTTCGATTCAGGAAAAAAACCAGATAAACTTTTATTGTTACCTGTTTTTTGCTTATTGCTTTCAGAACCATATTCCAATGAAAAAGACTGTTTTTGTAGCGTGTATTTATTACCGAGACAATAATCTGGCTGTAAATAAAATACCGATTCCGGATCAGCGCCAATATCACCGTCGCGACTAAATTTCTTTCCGGTTGCACCTCCGAATGCCCAAATAATATTCACATTTTTAGAAACCGAGTTTCCATAAATTTTTACAATAAAGCCTTCCCTTTCTTTTAAAGCGACAACATCAACAAACAGTTTTCCTTTTCCTAAAATCGCATCTTCAATTGTATAATGCATCGTTCCTAAAACATATCTCGTATCAATTTTAGAAGCTTCGGTAATCCATTTGCTTTCTTTTCCGTTTGCAATTCCGAGTTTGAGATTTCCTCCCATTCCCGGCAAGTACATAGCAAATTCAGGCAAATCACCTGTTTCAACTCTAAATCCGGTATTCGAACCATATAAAGCACGATTGAATTTTCGAGTTCCATTTTTTAAAACAAAAGCATTTTCTTCTGGCATATAATGCAGTTTGCGTACTTCTTTATTTTGTCCAAAAACTGGAACAAAACATAAAAAAAGTAAACTTAAAAATGTCTTGAAAAAATATTCTTTTGTCTTCATAAAGGCGTAAAAAATGACTGAATCTAAATAAGAATTAAATAAAATTAAAATCGCTTTTTTTTATCAATTCAATAATAATGATGCAATTTCTTTGTTTTTTTGTGGTATACTATCCTGTACCTTCCTGATTTACGAAATATAAAAAGTATATTAATTTTTAGCGTTTTTAAATTCTTTTTAACATCATAGTACAGGATACTATATCAAAAATGAACCGTTAAGTTTGAAAATAAAAAAATTAAAATCTCAAAAAATTGGTAAAAATCAGTACTTTCTTATCGATGGTTATTTGTTTGGCAATTCCGACTCAATTCTTTGCCATGCCTTCAAGCATTTCTTTAAATAATGCTGTTTGTTCTTCGGCTATAAATAAAAATGAATCACAGCTTTTTATTTTTGGAACTTCGACAAAAGATAAAAAAAACACTCTAATAAACAATGCATTAATTTACTCTCAAACAAAAGGTTACGGGTTTGATTTCAACTCGGCTTCGAATGTAAAAATCAACTCAAATAATTTTTCAATTACAAATCCAGCATACTTTTCAGTTGCCGTTCCTGAAGGAAATTATCAAGTTGAAGTTACTATCGGAAGTGCCGAAAAAGATTCAAAAGTGACGATAAAAGCAGAATCGAGACGATTAATGTTAAATGAATTTGTTGTAAAAGAAGGACAAAAAACAATACAGACTTTTAATGTAAATGTCCGAAATGTAAAAATCGACGATCAAACCAATATCAGTTTAAAGGACAGAGAAAAAGAAATTTTAAACTGGGACAATAAATTGACGCTTGAATTTCTAGGCGAAGCTTCGATTCAAAGCATCAAAATAACTAAAAAAGATAATTTGACTGTTGTTTATTTAGCTGGAGATTCAACTGTTACGGATCAAGATGTGGAACCTTGGGCATCTTGGGGACAGTTCATTACGAATTATTTTGATTCAAATGTTGTAGTTGCAAATTATGCTTATTCGGGTTCATCTTTGAGTTCGTTCAAAGGAGCAAATCGTTTGAAAAAAATACTTTCAGAAATCAAAAAAGGCGATTATTTATTTGTAGAATTTGGCCACAATGACGAAAAAATAAAAGGCGAAGGCAATGGCGCTTTTGGGTCTTATTCTACTTTATTGACTGAGTTTGTAAATTCGGCTAAAGAAAAAGGTGCAATTCCAGTTTTGGTTACGCCAACACAAAGAAGATTTTTCAATGAAAATGGAACTTTAAAAGAAACACACGGTGATTTTCCTGCTGCGATGCGTGATGTTGCCAAAAAAAATAATATCGCTTTAATTGACGTTACCAAAATGACGACTACTTTGTATCAAACATGGGGTGACGAACCTTCGAGAAAAGCATTTGTACAATATCCAGCCAATACATTTCCGGGACAAACAAAAGCATTGGATGATAATACGCATTTTAATAGTTTTGGCGCCAATGAAATTGCGCTTTGCGTGCTTACCGGAATTCGAGAACTTGATATTCCGTTAAAAAAACAAATCAAAAAAGAAACACCAGATTACAATCCGAATAAACCAAACTTCATTTCGAGTTGGACGCTTCCAATGAGTGCGCGATTTGAAATTGTTAAACCAGATGGTAATTAACCATCAAAGAATTACTTTACTATGCTACTAAAAAACACTATCCAAAATCTCTCGCTTGCTGCGTTCGTTTTTTTTCTGACCCAAAACAGCAATGCACAACAAACTGACAAAGTTTATCTTTCGGGAGAAGATTTTGAACATCCTGTGAAATGGGATTTTTATTGTACCGATGGAAATAACAGCAAAACTTGGTCAAAAATTAATGTTCCATCGCAATGGGAATTAGAAGGTTTTGGTGAATACACATACGGCCGTTGGTACAAAGAATTGAACCAAAAAGAGCCAAGCAAGGAAGAAGGTTTATACAAATTCGAATTTGATGTTCCAGCATCCTACAACGGAAAAGAGGTTTTGATCGCTTTTGGCGGTGCAATGACGGATACTGAAGTTAAAATAAACGGAAAATTGGCCGGAGCAATTCATCAAGGTGGTTTTTATGAATTCAAATATGACATTTCGTCTTTATTAAAATACGGATCTAAAAATACTTTAGAAGTTCACGTTTGGAAACATTCTGCAAATAAATCGGTTAATGCAGCAGAAAGAAGAGCAGATTGGTGGCTGTTTGGAGGAATCTATCGTCCGGTTTGGTTAGAAGTTTCACCAAAAACACATATTGAAAATATTGCTGTAAATCCGAAAATGGACGGTTCGATTACAGTTGATTTGAATCTTAAAAATGTTCCGAAAAATACCACTTTAGAAGCAACTTTAAAAGGTTTAAATGGAGAAAATTTCCAAACTTTTACTTTTCCTGTAAAAGCAAAAAGCACTAAAGAAAGCATTGCAGCGCAATGGAAAAACGTAAAGCCTTGGAATCCAGAAACTCCAAATTTATACAACCTACAACTGGTTTTAAAACAAAACGGAACTGTCCTTCATCAATATGACAAACGCATTGGTTTCAGAACTTTAGAGTTTAAAAAACAAGACGGAATTTATCTTAATGGTACCAAAATTATCATGAAAGGAATTAACCGTCATTCTTTTTGGCCAGAAGGAGGAAGAAGCACCAGCAAACGTATTAGTTTGTTAGATGCCAAATTGATTAAAGACATGAATATGAACGCCGTGCGCGGGCATTATCCTCCGGACACGCACTTTTTAGAAGTTTGTGATTCACTTGGTCTTTTTGTTTTGAATGAATTGGCTGGCTGGCAAAACTCTTACGATACTGAAACTGGAAAAAAATTAGCAACTGAAATGATTACGCGCG
Organism: Flavobacterium denitrificans DSM 15936; assembly: GCF_000425445.1. Classification (GTDB taxonomy): domain Bacteria; phylum Bacteroidota; class Bacteroidia; order Flavobacteriales; family Flavobacteriaceae; genus Flavobacterium; species Flavobacterium denitrificans. Next base: position 147,916 of record NZ_KE384378.1, read on the forward strand.
ATGTAAATCATGCTTCTGTAATTATTTGGGATAACGGAAATGAAGGCGGATGGAATTATGATACTGATAAAGTCTTCGCAGATCTTGATCCCCAAAAAAGAATCGTAATTCATCCTTGGGCCGATTTTAATGGCTGGGACACGCACCACTACCCGACTTACTTAACCGGAATGCACCGTTTTAACGCCGGAGAAAATGTATTTTTCCCAACCGAATTTATGCACGGGACGTATGATAACGGCCACGGAGCAGCGCTAGAAGATTTCTGGAATCGATACAAAGAAAGTCCGCTTTTTGCAGGAGGATTTATGTGGGCAATGTTGGACGAAGCTGTTTATCGCTCTGATTGGAAAGGTGATGTGAAATTCGACTCAAAAGGTTCTTTAGCTGCGGACGGAATTTTAGGTCCACATCGTGAAAGAGAAGGAAGTTATTATACGGTAAAAGAAGTTTGGGCGCCAATTCAGTTTCAGCCAAAACAAGTTACGCCAGATTTTGATGGTTCTTTCTTGATTGCCAACGATTATCTTTTCAGTAATTTGAATACTTGCAAAATGGAATTCAAAGTATTACAATCAGATAAAAATGTGCTTTATACCACAGGAACTGCCAAAGAAATAAGTGGCGGAAAAATCGAAATTCCTAGTATTGATCCAGGCGAAACACGCAAAATTCAGTTTGCTGTTCCTAACAATTTTGCTGAAGGTGATGTTTTATCGATTTCGGCTTATGATCAATTTGGAAAAGAAATTTATACTTGGACTTGGCCGATTCACAAAGCTTTATTTTATGCCAATAAATTTTTAGCGGTTCAAAATACAAAAGCAAAAGCTTCGGCGGTAAAAACAGGAACTGACGTTACTTTAAAAGGTGGCGATGTTACGATCGTTTTAAATTCGGCTAACGGAGAAATTACTTCTGTTAAAAATGCAACTTCAACTATTCCTTTAACAAATGGTCCGCGTCCTATTGGAATGAAAGCGAAATTGAAAGATATTCAAGTTTCACAAGATGGCGATAAAGCAGTTTGTTTGGTTTCATATGTTGGAGGAATTTCATCTATCAAATGGACTATGGAAGCTGACGGAAGATTTAAAATGGAAATGATAGTTTTAAAAAATGAAAGAGCAAACGGTGCAGATGGATTTGACGGCTCTTTCTTTGAAGATAAAATCAACTCTTTCGGAATCACTTTCAGTTTTCCTGAAAAAGAAGTTACAGGAATTAAATGGTTTGGAAGAGGTCCTTACCATGTTTGGAAAAACAGAATTAAAGGAACAACTTATGGAATTTGGGAGAAAGACTATAACAATACGATTACGGGAGAAAGTTTTGAAAATCTAATTTATCCAGAATTCAAAGGTTATCACGCCAATTTGTTAGGAGCAAATTTAAAAGCGGACGCTTCATCATTTAAAGTTTTCAGTGAATCTGATAATTTGTTCTTGAGATTGTTTACCCCTGATTTGCCTAAAAATGGTTTCCCAGGAAGTAATCCGCAACCAGCATTTCCAGAAGGCGACATTTCGTTTATGTATGAAATTCCGGCGATGAGAGATTTCAAACCTTTGGAACAACAAGGACCTCAAAGTCAACCAACGAACATCAGAATTAAAAGCGGTGACGACGGAATTAAGATGAATTTGTGGTTTGATTTTAGAGATAAGATTTAAGTTACAGGTTTTCTTTGTTTCAGGTTTCAGGTTCAAAGAATTATACCTAACAGGTTTTGGAAACCTGTTAGGATACACACAATAATCTCCTAACAGGTTTCCAAAACCTGTTAGGTATTTTTTTAAACAATATTAAAACGCATGAAATCAATTAAAATACTTTCTGCTCTAATTTTAGCAGTATTATTTTTCAATTTTACATCGACAAAAAACAATAAGCCAACTGTTTATATGGTTGGTGATTCAACTGTAAAAAACGGCAAAGGCGACGGTGCGGGCGGACTTTGGGGCTGGGGCGATTATATTGGGCAATTTTTAGATACTACAAAAGTCAATATCGAAAATCATGCTTTGGGAGGAACCAGCAGCAGAACTTTTCAAGACAAAGGTTTATGGATTGAGGTTTTAAACAAACTTAAAAAAGGAGATTATGTTTTGATTCAGTTTGGACATAATGACGACGGGCCAATTAATGATACTATTCGTGCTCGTGGTACTTTTAAAGGAATTGGAAAGGAATCACAGGAAATTGACAATTTAATTACCAAAAAACACGAAACCGTTCACAGTTACGGCTGGTATATTCAGAAAGTGGTTCGTGAAGCCAAATCAAAAGGTGCTATTCCGATCATTTGTTCGCCAATTCCGAGAAATGATTGGAAGGAAGGAAAAGTGCCAAGAAACGACAAATCATATGGTTTATGGGCGAAACAAATTGCTGAAAAGGAAAAAGTTACTTTCATCAATTTGAACGAAAAAATGGCTGTAGAAATGGAGAAATTTGGCGAAGCAAAAGTAACCGGAACTTATTTCTACAAAAAAGATCATACACATACTTCTGCTAAAGGTGCTGTACTATCGGCATCAGTTATTATTAATGAATTAAAAGCAAGTAAAAATTCATTGAAAAATTACATTTTAGCCAATCCAAAAATTGTGCTTCCTCCAAAGAAAAAACTTTTTTTAATTGGCGATTCGACAATGGCGAATAATAACAATAATCCAGACGCCGTGGGTTGGGGCGTTCCATTTCCACAGTATTGTGATACGACGAGAATTGAAGTAATCAATAAAGCCAGAGGCGGCAGAAGCACCAGAACTTTTGTTTATGAAGGCCTTTGGGATGAAGTAAAAAATCAACTTCAGCCAGGAAATTTTGTAATTATTCAGTTTGGACATAATGACGCTGGCGATATTGACAAAGAAAAATTCAGAGGTTCACTAAAAGGAAATGGTGACGAAACTCAAGAAGTAACGCGTCTTGACGGCTCAAAAGAAATCGTACATACTTTTGGGTGGTATATGGTGAAATTCATCAAAGAAGCCAAAGAAAAAGGCGCTATTCCGATTGTTATAAGCTTGACGCCAAGAAACGAATGGCCAAATGACAAAGCAGAACGCAGAACGGATAGTTACGTAATTTGGTCTAAAATTGCAGCCGAAAAAGAAAAAGTTCCTTTTATAGATTTAAATGATATTGTGGCCACAAAATATGAGGCTTTAGGAAAAGAAAAAGTAAAAGCCTTTTTTCCAAAAGATCACACGCATACGGGTGCAGAAGGTGCTGCATTTAATGCGCTCACAGTTGCTGAAAGTCTTAAAAAGATAAAAGACTGTAATTTGAAAGATTATATTGAAACCTCAAAATAATTATAAATTATGAGTTATGAATTATAAGTTAAATACAAAGTCAAAATCAACTAATAATTCATAACTCATAATTCATAACTTAAAAAAAACCTCGTTTAAATTACTTAAACGAGGTTTTTGTTTTTGAAATACGAAGTGTATTATTTTTTTGATTCTTCGATAGAAACTTTTCTGAACTCTTTCAAAAGTTTTTCAATTTCTAAAGTAGCTTTTCTAGCTCTTGGTCCAGCAGCTTTGATACCTTTTTCAGTTAAAGATTCAGCTTCTGCTTTAAATGTGTCAATTTCGGCGTTGATTTTTACTAATAGATCTTTCATGCTTATACTTGTTAAATTAAGGCGCAAAAATAAAAGTTTGCTGGAACTATAACGCACGTTTAATGTTAAAATTATAACGGTTTACGCTATTTGAGTTAATAATTATTTAACCTGTTTTCTTTAAATCTCTATATCAATGGATTACAAAAATTTATAAATCTATTTTTTTTAAAATATTTTTTCTTTTAGCAGTTGTTACTGCTTCATAATCATCATTTAATGCTTATTTCAAAGGTATTTCGTAAGAACTTCCTTCGCTTGACGGATAAACTGCCAACTGATCTAGCACAATGCCTGTCTGGTTAACCTCAACTTTGATTGTGTGTTTTCCCTTCTCTAAATTCGATGCAGGAAGTTTTACAATGGCGCTGTTTCTTAAAACATTTTCTTTCCAAGTTTTTTCTCGATCTCTTGTATTCGTTTTAAAATTTTGTAAGACATTTTTATCCAATTGAATACCAATTTCATGATCAAAATTATTAGCATGAGTTGGAAGCAAACGAACTTCAATTTCATACTCTCCCGAAGTTTTAATTTCGAATTCGTAGATCGCAAAAGGTTTTTCTGTTTTGAAATATTGCTGTTTCAACGGAAACAAAGTAATCGCATTATTGCTGTAGCCTAAACCATTAATTGCTTTCCAATTGTAATTTTTAAGGCCTTTTTGAGAAACAAATGCATTCGCCTGAATTGCAATTCTATTTTCTGTCGATTTTTGCTCTTTTTTAATGAATTCAGGCTTTTTAACCGAATCAAAAACAGGCAGATTTCTAGGATGCATGGACATCATTTTGTTCCATTTTCCATTACTTAATTTGATATTGTAAAAATCTGTAAGCTCTTCGATCTTTTTATAAGATGCTGAAGCTAAAGCTTCATATTTCGCTTTTTCTTTTTCATCTGAAGTTATTGCTGCTAAATTCCAATAAAGAAACTTATGATTCATGTACGCTGCTCCTTTTACTGGATAAACTGCCAATTGAAACCAAGCATCTTTTCGCTCCTGCGGAATAAATGTGGAAAGGCTGTCAATTTTATCAATAAGTTTATCATACGATTTAATTCTGTTCCAAATTTCCTTTTCTGAAAAATCGGATAGTTTTACCTGCGTTGTTGGTTCAGTTTGGCTCCAGCCCATATATTCTGGTTTTCTAAGAAATGCTAAACGATAATATTCTTCAAAAACAGCACTTGCCTCAGAACTAATTTTAGGAAAAAATTCTCTAGACGCCCAATCTTTCAAATATTGATTAATTCCATCCGATTTGATACTGTTGATATTCCACGCCATATCCAAAAACAATTCTGTATCATATTCCGCAGGTTTTATATCACCAACGTTCACAATCCACATTTTGTTTGCACCATTTTGATACGCTTTATTCATTTCGTACCAAATCAAACCCGGTTGCATCGTACTTAACCAAAGATAATCGTGCGGTCTTCCCCAATAACTGATGTGATAATAAACGCCGCTTCCTCCTGTCCTTTTTTGCTCTTCTTCATTACTCAAACGACGAATGTATCCATAATTATCATCGGGCCAAACCAAAGTAATATCACTCGGAACTTTAAGTCCGTTATCGTATAATTCTAGAACTTCTTTGTAGGGAACAAAAGCTTGCGGAATTTCTGCCAAAGGTTTTTTAAAAGTATTAGAAAGCATTTCTCGCTGGTTCCCAATGATTTTTTCTACCATTGAAATCGATTCGTTCAAATCCTTCGCACCTTCCATTTTACTGTCGTGAACGCCTCGCATGCCGAGGGTCATAATCGTTTCATTTTTAGCCGATTTTAATTCGTCCAATCGCTCTTGCCAATATTGATCAACTTTTGCTTTATTAGTAAAATAATTGTAATCACCATAAATTTTTGGCTTCCATTCGTCAACATTATTTCGAAGCATCGGTTCTGCATGAGACGAACCAATTACGATATGGTATTTTTGCGCTATTTCTTTATTTCCCGCAATTGTAAAAAAGCCTTTTGTTGACGGATGCATTGCCGGCCAGATGGTGTTAGCTTTTAATCTTAATAATAATTGAAAGATTTTCTCATAGGTTTTCGGGCCAATATCACCCGTTTCTGGTTCAAATGTTTTAGCTGCCCAAGGCTGCAGTGCCCAATCTTCATCGTTTAAAAAAATGCCTCGATATTGAACCGAAGGCGATGTAATTATATTTTTACCTGAAAGTTTTAAAGAAAGTTTTTCTTGTTTTATTGGATGAACATCTGCCCACCATTTCCAAGGAGAAATCCCCAAACGATCTGATATTTCAAAAATGGCATAAACTGTTCCGCGAACATCAGAACCCGTAATTACAAGATTATCTTTTTCTTTTTTAATGGAAAATTTCTCCCATTGATTTAAAAGTTCTTTTTGCTCTTTTCTATTTTTAAAAAGTGCATTTGAAGCTTCTCCAATATAAATTCCGTTTTTAGAAAATGAATCTGCTTGCATTATTTCTGGTCGTTTTCCGGTTAATTCTTTGACATCATCAGCAAGTTCATTTACCGCCCAGATAATTAATGGATCTGCATTTTTGTCAATGTAAATGTTTACCGCATGATTTGAATCTGCGATTACAAAATCACTTGCGTTTTTGTTTTGGCAGAAAACATTTATGGATGAAATCGAGAAAATTAATAGCAGTATTTTTTTCATTTTGGAATTTATTTTGGACGTTTTATTAGGCCACGGATTTTACTGATTTAACGGATTTGCGCCAGTTTTGTCATTCCGAGGAACGAGGAATCACACTAGGGAATCGACAAAGATTGGCAATATTCTTTGCGGAGCTTCTAGTGTGATTCCTCGTTCCTCGGAATGACAAAAAACCTCTGGAACTTTGTAACTCTGTGACTCTGTCACTTTGAACCTACTCTACAACCTTCTTATTCACAGTAACATTTTTAAAAATCACACCATTTATTATGCTTTTATCGATTTCTGGTTTAGAAGATTCTATTTTTAAGTTTTCGAAAGTGAAGTTTGACAAACGCACATTTGGGTCGTTTTCTACTTTATAAAACATTTCGCATTTAAGATCAATGTTTTTTAAAGTAACGTTCGCTCCATAAGATAATGGGATATCAGGACGTCCTTTTAAATCAAAAAACTGTTTCCATGCTAAAATCGCCAGACCATTTTTAGTTAGTCCCTTGATATCTTCCAATCTGATGTATTCGTAAAGTTGTGGTGTATCAGGCCTCATTTTTAGATGCAGCAATATTGATGGCCCATCAACTTCACAATTACGCATAATGATGTTTCGGTTATGAATCGCTTCACTTCCATTAGTTAAAGCCGAATGACAATATCCAAATTTACAGTCTTCAATAATGATATTGGTGTTTGGTCCATTGTTTTTATCTTGATCTGCGTATGGTCCTTTACCGCCTTTTAACGCAATCGCATCATCATTTACAGACATATTAGTGCCTTTTATGAGTACGTTGCTGCAAATATCAAGATCAATTGCATCGGTACTTGGAGCATCACCTTTTTTGTGTGGCGAATAGATGTAAGCATCCAGTATTTTTATGTTATTGCATTTATAAAAATGATTTGTCCAAAATCCAGAATTAATGAATTTTACATCTTGAAATTGCACATTGTTTGAATTCCAAACAAACACTAATCTTGGTCTAGAAACCTCAAGATTGGTACATTTTGGATTTTCTTTACGGCGCGCCCAGAAAGCATCCCAATATTTTCTTCCATTACCGTTGATTGTTCCTTTTCCTGAAATCGAAAAATTATCAACGCCATAAGCATTTACCAAAGCTGGAAAATAATCTAGATTCTGGCCTTCCATTCTTGATGGCATAATTGGATAATTGGCAATATCATCGGAGCCCTTTAAAACCCCGCCTTCGCTGATATATAAAGCAGTTTTTGGTTTAAAAAACAAAGCACCACTCAGGTAAACTCCTTTTGGGATTATGATTACGCCTCCTCCATTTGCGGCCGCTTTATCTATGATTTTCTGAATCGCAACAGTCTGCAATTTTGTACTGTCCTTGCTTACGCCAAAATCAGTGATCGTGTATTTTTTTCCTAAATCTTTTAACTGAAGTTTTTTGTAATCTTTAAACCAAGATGTAATTTCAGTTCCATCAGGAAATTTGTCATTCGTGTATTTCTGTGAAAATGCATTTTGAGAAATTCCCAAAACACATAAAACTAAAGTGAAAAACTTTTTCATTGTATCTATTTTTATTTTATTTTTTATTGACTGTTCGCTTAGTGAACTAAATTTGTTTTAAATCCACAGATTAAAAAGATTTTAAGTTTTTTTTAATCTTAATCTGTGTTAATCCTTTTAATCTGTGGCAAAAAATTGATTAAATATGAAATACGAATAATTATTTTATTTCTTTATTTCAATTTGAGTTACAGAAATATAATATCCTGTACTTCCGTAATTTGATTTTCTTTTATCGGACCAATTTGGTCTTTCTCCAGTTCCTGAAACCGTTAAAACGTAATTTCCGTTTTTCAAAATTGGAGATTTATAAACTGTTGTTTCTGTCGAACTTTTACTGTACGAATCAATAATCGCTGAAGTTATAATTTTTCCTTTTTCATCGGTTAAAACAACTTTAGCATAACCATTTTCAGATCCAACAAAACTTGAAAAACCAATTTGCTGGCCTTTGAATTTTATTGAAAACGAAGCATTTTTATCGTCTGACTTGCTTTCTTTATCTGTATGACTCCAATTGCCAGAATATGCAATTTCTTTATTGTTATTTTTCAGAATTTTATTGGTATTTTTTGGAACAGATGCAATTCCGGTAGCCAAATCAATTTTCCATGTTTCCTTATAAACCGGAATTGAAAGCGACTTTCCTGAAATTGCTAACGGTTGCCAAACATAAGTTGCAGAAGAAGCTTGGTTAGGAAACGACCAGCGATCACCCATAAACATATAAGTTGTTTCTTTTGAACCTTGAATTGGCAAAACAAAAGTCGATTGCGAATTCCATGTCAGCGTTTCTTTTGGCGCAACTAAACCTTGAAATTCCCAAGGTCCTTTTATTGAATTTGAAGTGTAATAATAATTGTCATTTTTCTCCCAACTGGTTAAATGCGAACCAATGAAATAATACAAATTATCTTTTTTAAGCATCGTTGGCGATTCAAATCCGGTTGTTATATTTTCATTTACCTTTTCTGTAACCGATTTATAATCATCGCTTAATTTGTAAATTTCACCGCCATGAACGAGAATATATCCAGAACCGTCAGAATCTTGAAAAGTTCCCATATCCCATTTTTTGATTGGTTTTCCATCAAATAAAAGTGGGCCTTTAAATTCATATGGACCTTCAATATTTTTGGAAACCGCATAACCCACAAACTGATCTTTATACGTTAAAGTATCGGCATGCATATACATTACGAACTCACTTGTTTTAGGACATTTCATTACTTTCACGCGTTCGCCCACACGATTTGGCCCCAATTTTCCAGATTCCTGAACTGGAAGCGCTACTTTTTCAAATTTCCAATTGTAAAGATCTTTTGAAGAATAACAATTAAATCCTGCAAATGCATTGCTGGTGTCACTGTGTGCTTCTCCAAACAAATAAAATGTATCTTTTTCTTTTATAATGTTTGCTCCATGCGCGCTTACAATATTTCCATTTTGGTCAAGCCAAGGCGTTCCAGAATTGATCGCCTCATATTTTCCTGGCTGTTGTGCTAGTACAAAAGCAGAATTCATCAAAAGAAACAGACCAACCATTTCTCTAATCAAACTTTTTAAATCGGAATAAATCTTAGTAAACATTCTATTTTCTATTTTCTTGCTTCTTGCTTCCTGCTTCTTGCTTCTTTCTTTCTAATTCTTTCTATTTTCGTTTCAACCATTCCTTCGGAACATTTACAATACAAATATTCAGCGTTCTATTATCTTCAGAAAGCATTGCCGACTGAATCTGAATTTTTGTTCCGTCTCTGTTGAAAGTTGGGTGAACGTGATCTGCTGCGGTTTCTTTGTGTCCCGTAGTCAGCATTTTCATTTCATTTGTTTTTCGGTCAATCAAATATAAACTTCTTGAAAAATCATCTCCAACAGCCCACCTTCCGTCAGAAGAACCGTGAACATGCCATAAACCGCTACCGCTTTTGGTTTGTCCGGCAATAATCATTTCACGTGTTCTTAAGTTTACAATCGCTAAACCAGTTGGTTTTTCTCTGGTTCCCGAATTTCCCCAATTGCTTTCCTGACCCGGATTTTGCGGATTTCTAACTTCTGTGCTGTTCGTCACTTCTACAGGTGCATCTTTTTGAATATCAATTTTTCTGTGTCCCATAATTGCCATCGCTACTTCATCTTTAGAAATTACAGCTTCGTGCGTTACCCATTCAAAATCAGATTCAGGATATAAAGGTCGTAATCCTGTTCCGTCTGCCATAACGGTCCAAGTTCTTTGTGGAGATTTTCCGCCTGTTTCCCAGCAAAAAACCAATTCGCCCGGATTCCAGATATTAGACTGAATATGTCCGACTTGAAATGGCACAGAAACCACATGTTTTATTTCTCCGGTTTTGATATTCATACTGCTGATGCCACCCGGTCCAGCGCCCATATTTCTTGGTCCAAAACTCTTTTCTATTTTTATATTTGGATCCAAATGTCTTGCCGCTTCTTCTTTTCCAATTCTGAAATAAACGCGATCTTCATTAGCATCCAAAGCCATATCTCCTGAAGCGCCCATTTCTGGATTTGTTGTACCGCAAATGCGTTCATAAGCCGAAACGGGTTTCATTTTCCCTTTTTCACTATCAGTAAAAACGGCTTCCAGATTCACTTCCATAATCTGCATTTTATCGCTATCGCCTTTTCGCATAAAATAAAGCTTCATCGATTTTTGCGCCATGCATAAAGTTCCTGTATAACCACCTTCGGTAACCTGAACCATAACGCCAGATTTTTCATTGACAGCCATTGCTTCTCCGTTGGCTCTTTTGGTTCTGAAGATAAGCCATTCGCCATCAGCAGTCCATTGCGGATGCGTTGGGTAGGTTTTTGAATCTCCAGCCGATTTTGTGGTTAAAAAGATTAGATCTAAGCCTGTAACGGGATCTTTGATTATCTTTTTTTCTGATGGAAATCGTTTTCCTATTTGGGCAAAAGCAATTGTGCTCAGTAATAAGAAAAGTATGTTTATTATTGGTTTCATATGATGTTGGGTGTTTCGCCGTGAAGCCACTAAGTTTTTTTAATGCTTTGTCAATGAATCTCGCAAAGGCGCTAAGTCGCAAAGTTTCTTTTGCTATGAACACAGAATTGGCTAAAGCCGATTGTGATAACTTATATTTTACCTCCAGTTAAAACTGGAGGCAATTAAAATTTAAAACTTTGCGACTCTGCGACTTTGCGAGATTAAAACTTTACTAAAACCTTAATCAAAAAAACTTCGTTTTACTTATGCAGATTATCTTTTCCTTCGATTTTCAATTGGATCGAGCTATCGTTTATCTGAAACTGACTGTCTTTAAGAAGCATAATCACTTCAGCTCCGGCTAATAAAACTGGACCATAACCATGCGCTGCAAAAACATTTACTGGACGATAATAATAGAAAGCAGGGTCAAAACCCATTCCGGTTCCAACGCAAGTTCCCTCCACTTGACCTTTGTCGTTTACTTTTGTAGCGACTGCATTCCAAGCCAATAAAACTGCTGGAGCATATGTCATTTTATCAACATAACCTCGATTAATTGCTCTTGCGATTGAATATGCATAAATTGCTGTTGCAGAAGTTTCTAAATACGAATCATTTCGATCTAACAATTGATGCCAAAAACCAGTTCCATCTTGGTATTGAACCAATCCTGCGATATGTTTTTGCAATTGCGCCAAAACTTGATTGTAACCTGGATGATTTTTTGGAAGTACTTCTAACAATTCTACCATTGTCATAACTGCCCAACCATTTGCTCTTGCCCAATGAAACTGCGGATGAACCTGCATCGATTCTACCCAACCGTGCATATAGATTCCTTTTTGGCTGTTGAACATTCTTTCAGAAAACTGATTTACTTGTTTTACTGCGTCATCGAAATATTTTGTATTTCCAGTATAACTTCCCATTTGTGCCAATGCAGGAACACTCATAAACATATCGTCAAGCCAAAGTGTATTATCTTGCGGTCTGTTTCTAGCTAAAGTTCCGTCTTTTAATCGGAATTGTTTGTTGCTGATAAAGTCGATGTAATTGTTTACTAATGGATCTATATTAGCTTTCAAACCGTCTTTTTTTGCTTTGATGAAAGCGGCACAAAGAGCTCCGGCAAAATCCAATGCTTCAGGATGAAGTGTTTTTAACATGTCTTTATCCTTGATATTTTTCTCGTTGTAATTTTCGGCTATATCTGCAATTAACTGCACTCTTTTATTGGTGTAATCAGCATAATATTTTTCGCCTGTTGCTTTAGAAGCCAAAAGCATTCCGGCATAAGTTACTCCCCATTCATAACTCGTTAACCTAAAAGCACCAGGTTCAAAAACAATATCCTGGTTTCCTTTTTTATAATTTGTTATTTCCGCTTTAGTATTAGCATCAACAATTTTAGAAGCCGAATTTTTATCTAAAAAATTGTACACTCTGTCCAATACCGCTTTTATATTTTCCTTTTGCGGAATCACATACGGTGTTGGGTAATCAGGTTGCATTAAATGTAAAGGTGCAGTTGCATCTGTTTTTTGAGCGTTTGCAGTACCAAATACTCCAAAAGCGAATAACGTTATTGTGGTTAATTTATAATTCATGGTTAGTGTTTTTAGTTAGTTGACAATGAAATTACTTACTTACTTCAACCGTTATTTTGGCCGAAAGTTGTTTAGCCAAAGTGGTTACATAATTGCTGAAATATTTCGAATCTTTAAAATTTTTATCGGCACTTAGCTCCCAGCCTGCAATGGCGTAGTAGCTGATTTTTTTATTGTTCTCAATCGTTAATTTTGCCAAATATGAATCGGTTAGCTGACCTGTTTTTGGTGCTTCGATATAACCTTGATAAATTTTCTTCGGAACCAAAATTGCAGTTCCCAAAATCCATTCGCGATTGTATGTCAAATTATCATGCTGAATAAAACAAACCCAGTCTCCTGCTTCGACCACCTGCAACGGGTTTTTATTATTGATGTTTGAAATTGCTGCTAAAAATGTTTCGCCTCCTTTTAGTCCGCTGATGTAAACGGTGTTCTCATAACCGTACATTCCTGGCCAAATTGAAGTTGTTTCTTGAACTTGATAATTATTTCCAGAAGCCTTCCAATTTTGGTATTTATAACTCAAAACCGAATTTACTGGACCTTCACTCACAATCTTGAAAGTTGTTTTTTCAACGTTATTCAAAGTATCATTCGTCAAAATTCCAAGTCTGTTGATTTTATCATTAATCAATAAAGCATAACCGCCTAGACCAACAGAATTTCCAACAGGAAAAATATCTCTTCCCCAGTCGTACATTACGTGGTAATTGTCTTCAACAGCACCTTTGGCATTAATTCCAACATTTTCAGGCGTAATTGCGGGGATTTTTTTTCCGAAAACATCTTTCGAATTCCTTCCATCCAAATAATGTCTGAAACCAACTTTATCATTTTCCCAAGTTGGACCGTCTGTTTGATACTTTTGAAAGCCTAATTTCTTATGCACCTGATTTGCCATTAAAACTTCCTCAGTTGCTGGCTGAACTGGCAAATCTTTGGCTTCTCTTTTTCCAAAACGCACACTGGTTTTTATTGGAAATTTTGGATCTTTTAAGGACCAATTTAATGTTGCGGTTTTCTTTTCATTTGGTGCAAGATCAGTTACTAAGAAAAGTTCATCCCATTTCCCATCACCATCCAAATCATTTAATTGTGCTGGAATTGTATCGTTTTTACTGATCAAAATCGGGAAACTGTTTGCAACGTATTTTGATGCAATTTGGTTTCTTTTAATGCTGATTGCTTTTTGCGGAACAGCAATATCAGAAGTGTTTTTTAATGTAATTTTTTGTGCATTGCAATTAATGAAAATTGCGGTTGCAAAAGCTATTGACAAATAATATTTTGTTTTCATTTTTTTTCTTTTTGTTTCAGGTTTGAAGTTTCAGGTTTCAGGTTAAAAAACAATCGTTTAATCCAAATGAAAAACTTCTTTTAAGCCAATTGCAACAGGCGAATTGTCTGGGTTTGTTTCCATAATATCGCCCATATAGGCCCACCATTTTTTTACGATTGGGTGATTTGGCAAATAATCGAAGTCAAAATCTGGGCTTATTTTTTGAACTGCAAAAAGGGCAAGTGTTTCTTCATCTAAAAAAATACTATAATCCTGTATTCCAGTTTCTGAAAGCAAATCCGATAATTCTGGCCAGATTTCGTCATGTCTTTTTTTGTATTCAGCCTCAAAACCTGGTTTTAATTGCATTTTGAAAGCATTTCGAATTGTATTTTTATTTGCCATTTTTTAGTGTTTTAAATTGATTTGAACCTGCTTATCTCTATTGCAGATAATTTCGCCATTTATATATTCTAGTTCTGCTACTTGAATAGAACTTCTTTTTGTTTCATAACTATCAACGCCTTTATTTTCAGGAGTTCTTCCAGGATGCGTAAAATAAAAAATATATGCTTTCCCGTTATTTACAATTACATCAGGATGCCCTCCAATAACTTTATCATCTACACCAGTTCCGGGCGTTTGAAGGATATTCTTTTCTTGGCGATTCCAATTTAAAAAATCTTCTGAAGAATAAACGTTTAATCCTCTCCAAGAATCAGAAATCATCCAGTTTTTTCCTTTCCAAACAAAAACTTTTGGCCCTTCACCTCTATCTTTTACAATTTTCGTTCCTCTGTCTGTCCAATTATATAGATCTTTACTGTCTGCATAATAAATTGACTTACCTTCATTTTCATTGTTATAGAACATTCTCCAAGTTCCGTTTGGCAATCTAAAAACCGATGCATCAATACATCTTTCAGAAGCCAATTTCAACTCCGATTCAAATTTCCAATCCATTAAATTTGAACTTGTCAAATGAATAATCGAACGCGGATGGTACCAATCATTGAAAATTCCGGGAACGATTGTCAAATACATATGATATTTATTTTTGTATTTAATGATATCTGGCGCCCAATATGTCACATCTTTTAAATTGTATTTAATGTTACAAGTATCTTTATATGTCCATTTTGCGCCATCTTCAGAAGTTGCAACACCAATTTTCGTTCCATGTACCCAAGTGATTCCTTTTGCGGTTGTATCCTTTGCTCTTCTATTGGTATAAAACATGAACCATTTTTTCTCCTTTTCATTCCAAATAATTGTTGGATCGGCAGCTCCATCAAAAATAGGATCGCGAAATAATGGTTTTGGCGCAATATGTTTTTGGTCTTCTTTTCTTTCTTTTTGTGCTGTCATTGTTAGGGTAAACAAGACTGCTGAAAGATTTAGAAGAAGATATTTTAGTTTAATTTTCATTTAATATTTTTATATTTTTCTCGCAGATTCTGCAGATTTAGCAGATTCTTTATTTTTATTTTTATTTCTCAGTTTTGTCATTCCGAGGAACGAGGAATCATACTAGAAACTCCGTATAGATTGTCGCAATTCTTTGTCGAATCCCGAGTGTGATTCCTCGTTCCTCGGAATGACAAACTATGCTTCTAATTCTATTACTAAATTAATTTTTCTTTCCATTTTCTGTTGACCAGTCATCTGTCCTGAAAGGCGATGCAGGCAAATTTTCGGCGTTGAATAAATTCGGTTCTGGAACGGCTTTCCATGCAAAACGAACTGCAATAGGCTCTTTTACTTTTTCAGAAGAAACTACAATTGTTTTGCCCTCAATTTTTGCTGTTGCAGGATAAAACACTTTGTCATTTCCTGCGATTTCAAATTCTTTCAAAGCTTCGTTGCTCTTTTTAAATCCGTTTTGAACATCATCAAAAAACAATTTGATTCGCTGTTTTTTGATTTCCATGTGATTGTACGTTGGTCCAGAAAATATCAATTTGCTTTCTCCATATGTTTTTGCTTTTGCCAGCAAAGCCAAACGATAACCAACAGTTTGTTTGTCAATTGGATGAATATTTGTAGCATTACCAACATCCGTTGTTACGACCATTCCCGAATTCGGAATCACTTTAGAAGCCATCAATTGTGCTTCTCGAATATCAGGATTTTGGCCTTTGTGCGGTGTAATCTGAACGTAATAAAATGGAAAATCACCTTGATTCCATTCGCTTCTCCAACTTTTTACCATTGCTGGAAAAAGACTTCTATATAAAAATGCTTTTTCCGCATTGCTTTCTCCTTGGTACCAAATTACACCTTTCATCGTATAATTTGTTACAGGGTGCAACATCGCATTGTACAATACATACGACGTTTTGTTTTCTTCTTTTTTAGGTTTTTTCAGTTGACTTTTAGAAATATCACCATTATTTGCAAGACGTTCTTTTGCTAAATCAGCATAATAATTTTCTAATTTTTCTTGAAACAATTTTTCATTTTTTGCATCCTGTTCCAAAATCGGAAGGAAATCCGTGTTTTGCTCTAAAATGGTTTGCGAAGTCCAAGCTTCAGCTTTTGTTCCGCCCCATGACGTCGAAATCAATCCAATTGGAACTTTTAAATTTTGATACAAATCTCTTCCAAAGAAATAAGCAACTGCCGAAAATGTTTTAATCGTCGATGGTGAACATTCAGCCCAATTTCCTGTTACATCTTCTAGTGGTTTTTGAGACGCTTTTGTCAATACGGTAAATAATCTGATAGCTGGAAAATTCGCATTTTGAACTTCTTCTTCGTAATTTTTAACGCCTGTTTTCCAAGTCCCTTCTTCTTTCCCAACAGGAAAATACATATTAGATTGTCCGGAACAAATCCAAACCTCACCAATCAAAATATTTTTAAGAACGATTTTATTTGAGGCTTCAATTACTATATCATAATTTTTTTCGCTTCCCGTAGGTGTACTAACTGCAGTTTTCCAAGTTCCATCAGTATTTGCAGTGACTTCTACGGGGAAATTTTGCCAACCTAATTGCAGTTTTATTTTTTCATTTGGAGAAGCCCATCCCCACAAATTTACTTTTGAATTTTGTTGCAAAACCATATTACTTCCAACCAAAGCAGGGAGTTTTACTTGAGCACTGGCCGTCAGTTTTAATCCTAAAACAATGAAAAATAACAACAGTTTCTTTAAATAAATCATGCGGAATATAATTATAATACCAAAACTTTAAAGATAAAGCACTAAAACGATATCGGTATCCTGTGCTTCCCTGTTTTACTAAAAATATAGAAAACAAAAAAGGCAGCAACAAGAGTTACTGCCTTCGTAAAATCAAAACCACTTAATTTTACCATTACCATATTAACGAAAACCAATATCCTTAAAATGATAATCAAATATATTTATTAAATAACTGAGAACTATCCTGTTGTACCCTGCTTGAACATAAAAAAAACCGTCTCAAAAATTGAGACGGTTTTTAACGTAAAAAAACAAAAAAATAAGTTTTTATTAGTACCCTGGATTTTGCATTGCATCTTTTTCTGCAGCAGTCAAAGGTCTTCCGTTTGCGTAAACTCCATCAAGGAAAGTTTGTGGAATAGGACGCAAATTATGAAACTCCTGAATGTTTGCCGCGGCTTCAATATTATACGCTTTTGCTCTTGCAACTAATGTTTTTGTACGGCTTAGATCTTCCCAACGGTGAAACTCTCCACACAATTCTCTAGTACGCTCATTCAATACCAAACATAACATTCTGTCATAATCTGTTCCATATCCTAATTTTGCAATTACTGCCATGTCTTCTGCAGGCAATGCATTAATACTGCTTATTGCCAAGCTTGTTGCTGTTGTTGTAACCGCAATATTATTTGACTCATAATAGGAGTTTTCAGGAATATATGAAATTGGAATTCCGGCCTGACCTGTTGTTGTATAAGCCGCTGAACCATCTGCGTAAGCTGCACGATTTTCACCCGATTTATACGCCGCACGCGCACGAACCGTATTAATATATGGCAATGCATCTGCAAATGTTGCTCCACCCGCTTTTGCTAAACGAATTTTAGCTTCAGCCGCCATTAAGTACGTTTCTCCAGAACGCGCTAATGTTATGTCACGAGATCCTTTTATATTACTCAAATCGATTCTGTTTCCGTCCATGTATTTGCTTAAAGAAGGGAATCTTACATCGGCCATTAAGCCCACTTTATCTGCGGCATATGCTACAAAAACACTTGGAATTGTTTTTCCTGTTTTTGGATAAATAATTACATCTGTATTTTTAGTTTTAGCAAAACGAGTATCGCTTGGACTATTCACTACATACATAATACCTAAATCACCATTTTTGTAAACAGCTCCAGATGCATTATTTACAATACTTTTTGTCTGGAAGCTTTTCCAGAATCGAGAATCGTTTATATGGTCAAAGGCATCATATACAAAGTATGTCGGTGCCAAACGGCTGAATGGTCTACCACCTGCAAGGTTACGTCTCATTTGGGGCAATTGATCGTAAGTTGAAAGGAAATACAAATGCTGCTGATTTCCTCCTGTAGTTAATGGACTTGCGTTGAACTGCGCTGACAAAATTAGCTCAGGAAGTTTTTCGTTAGCACCATCTGCAGTTGTATATGACCATAAATTATCATAATTAGCTGCTAATGGGTGGCGTGAAATTACTTCATCAGACAAAGCAACAACTTGCTGCAAATCGGCAGTTTTTGTTGTTCCGTTCCAACTATCATTAATTTCACTTGCACGTGTCAAATAAGCCTTTGCCAAATAATGAGCAGCGGCGTCTTTCGTGATTTTTGCAGGAGCTCCAGCGTTTCCAAGTAAATTGTAAGCTTGTTTAAAGTCTTCAATTACCTGATTTAAAACTTCCTGAGGAGACGCTCTTGTAAACTCTAATTCAACTGTAGAACTAGTTTTCAATTTTAACGGAACAGCTCCATATTGCCTAACCAGCTGCAGGTAACTAAAAGCTCTTAAAAAATATCCTTCGCCCAAAGCAGTCTTCTTGATTGCATCATTTGTTGAAACAATATTGGTTGCAGATTCAATTAATGTATTGGCATTTCCAATTCCGATATACAAATTATCCCAATGCGTATTTGCTGCAACAGTATTAGCATTAGAAACGGTTACAAACGCATTAAAACCAGAAGCATAAGAGTTCCAAACCCAGTTTGAAGGGTCGCCTCCCGCGTGAAATTCATCAGTTCCAGATTCGGTAGAACACAAAGGTACTTCACCTTGAAATTCTGCCGCAAATACTTGATAATAAGTTCCTACTGCCAAAGCCTGAATTCCAGCCTCGGTTTTGTAATACTCTTGACTGTATGCTGTTGTCAACTCTTCGTCTAGATAATCCTTACTGCATGAACTTCCTAAGGTCAGCGCCGCAACAAGCATTAAGTTGATATATAGTTTTTTATAATTTTTCATAATGATGTTTTTAAATTATTTAGAATTCTACATTTAACCCTAAAGTTATACCTCTGTTTGAAGCCGTTGTCTGCGTATCTAAATCAGTCCATTTTACTTTTGTGAAAATCATTCCAGGATTATTTGCCTGACAGTATAATCTCAATTTAGAAAGTCCTAAGCTTTGTACTAAATCTTTATCAAAACGGTATCCTAGTGAAATATTTCTCATTTTCAAGAATGAACCATTGCGATACCCTAAAATAGGGAAATAAGGATCAGCTGTACCAGCAGAATAAATAGGCTTTTGATATTCTGAATTTGTATTATTATCTGTATAATAATTGATTGATCTTTGGCTTCCTTTTGCACCTTCATTTTCTCCTCCTGTATCATATAAATACCCCATACGACCATACACGAAGAATGATAATTCGAAATTTTTGTAGCTGAAAGTATTGGTCATACCAAAAATATATTTTGGATCTTTTGAACCAATGATTACACGGTCATTAGTAGCATCAATTTTATAATCGCCATTTTGGTCAACAGGTCTTGCGTTACCAAAAGAGAAAATATTTGAACCCGCTGCAGCATTAAATTTAGCCATTTCAGCAGCATCTTCTGGTTTCCAGATTCCGTTTGATTCAAAACCATAAATTACGTTTTGAGAATCTCCAATAAACAAGTTATTATTGATGTCGTCAAATTTTCCGTTTTGAAGCGATACAATTTTATTTTGCTGATAGGAAGCACTGATAGTAGTACTCCACTCAAAATCTTTGGTTGTCACGTTAACTGTATTCAAAGTAAGCTCGACCCCTTTTCCTTCAGTTTCTCCAACGTTTTGGTAGGTATCTTTAACCCCAATAACGGTTGGCACACTGCTTTTTAATAATAAATCAGTCGTTTTGCTTGTAAAATAATCTAAAGCACCTGAAACTCTGTTGCTGAACAACGCAAAATCAATACCATAGTTAAACTGTGCTGTTTGCTCCCAACCTAAATCAACATTTCCTAAAGAAGTATTATTTACAACACCAGATCCGTTAGGATAAACAATACCAACTAATGGTGGTTGCGTTGCATAAGCAGGAACAGCAGCGTTCCCTGTCTCACCATAACCAACTCTTACTTTTAATTGATTGATCCAAGAAACATTTTCTAAGAATTTTTCTTTGTTTAAAACCCATGCAGCTGAAGCACTAGGGAAAAATGCCCATCTGTTTTCTGATGCTAATTGTGATGCTCCATCATAACGTCCTGAAGCGGTAAACAAATATTTATCAGCATAAGTATAATTTACTCTACCCATGTAAGACAACAAACCTGTATCTGTCAATCCAGAAGAATATCCAGCTAAAGTAACATTTGCAGGATTCAATGCATTCCATTTGTTTTCAGGATTTTTTATATCATTGGCAGACATTGAACTACTCTCATTATGATATTCAGTCTGGCTCATTAACAAGGTACCACCAATACTGTGATTCCCCCATGTTTTATTATAGAGAAGCAAGTTATCTAATGTATATGAAATAGTTTGTTCTTTAGCTAGAGAAGCAAAACTAGTTCCTGAACGTATAGCCGATTTACCATCTAAATAAACACCATCTCGGAATGATGTAAGATCAGGACCAAAATTAATACGGTATTTTAAACCATCCAGTTTTGATGAAATTGCTCCTAAATCAAATTGAGCATACAAGCTACCAAAAGCACGTAAAGTTATACGCTGATCTTGTGATAATTTATATTCATCAACCGGAGTTCTGATCGTTGAATCTCCACCAGGATTATCAATTCTGTTTCCATTAGCATCATAAGGAACTGCATAAGGAAGGTTTGTACGAGCTGTAGCATAAATTCCTGTTGAACTTGTTACCGCTGTTCTTCCAACGTTTGACTGTCCATATTCGTTTACTCCATAACTTGTATTAAGACTTACACCCATTGAAAACCATTTTGTTGGCGTAATATCAACATTTGCAGTACCGCTGTAACGCACAAAACTTTGACCAAATAAAGTTCCTGTATTATCTAAATATCCAAAAGAACCATAAGCTTTCATTTTTTCAGTACCACCGCTTACGCCAATTGTGTGTTGTTGCGTAATTCCGGTACGAGTTACAAATTTTGTCCAATCTGTAGTTGCAACTTTAGAGCCATCCCAAGTTGTAGTAAGATTACCATTTGCATCTCTCCATCCTTTTTCAACATTTGCCCAAGCGGATGGATCAGCAGAAGCTAGGAAAATCAACTTATCATTATCAATATTTGGAGCATCTCCTTTAGGGAAGGCAGATGGATTAGAGTAATATCTTCCCCAACGGCGAAATTCAATATATTCGCCAGCGGTCATCATCGGTGCATTTTCATGAATAGTTTCGGTCATTAACGAAGTATCATAGTTTAATGTAAATCTTCCGTTTTTACCTTTTTTAGTTGTTACGATAATAACTCCGTTTGCTCCGCGAGAACCATAAATAGCGGTTGCAGAAGCATCTTTTAAAACGTCGATTGTTTCAATATCAGTTGGATTCAAGAAATCGATACCTCCAGAATTCGGATCAGCACTAATTCTACCTGTAGTAGCATCTGTTACTAATCTTGTATTTAATGGAATACCATCAACAACATAAAGAGGAGCATTTGAAGCAGAAATAGAACGAGCTCCACGAATGGTAACATTCCCTACAGTTCCCGGACGCTCATTTGAACTAATATCAACACCTGCCGCTTTTCCTTGCATAGCCTGCACAGCATTAACAACCGGACGAGATCCAATTTCCTCAGCATTTACACTCACAATTGATCCGGTAAGATCCTTTTTCTTTTTGGTACCGTAACCTACTACGACTACCTCCTCAAGAGAATTATCCTCTTCTTTCAGTACTACATTGTAAACAGTAGCTGCGCCAACTGTGACTTCTTGTTTTTTAAAGCCTATAAAGCTATAAACAAGAACGTTTCCAGAAGCCGCATTAATGGAGTAACTTCCATCTAGATCTGTACTTACACCATTCTGGCTTCCTTTGATGAGTACATTGACACCAGGAATTGGCAATCCTGCTGCGTCTTTAATAGTACCTTTGACTACTTTGCTCTGTGCGTAACCAGATGCATGCATTAAAGCAAGCATGGCTATCAGCAACAGCACACTCAATTTGTTTTTCATAAAAGTTAAATTTGGTTAATTAATTAGTTACTCAAATTTATTTAGAAGAAAATTCGGCACTATCCTGTAGTGTCCTGTAAAGTAATTTAGTACCATTCTAATTTACAGAGTTTTACAAAATAGTTTTAAGTTTTTTTTAACCATAAAATCCTTCAAATGGTTGATTTTCAAAGGAAAATAAAGAATCACCTTCTAAATATGGATATCTGAATTAAACAATATTTTTTTTTCAGATACCCTAATTTTATTCAAAATTTTTTATCGAATATAAAACAAATATCTGAAATTTATGACAATTTGAATTAAAAAATGTAATCGATTGCATTTTTATTTTACAAAAACAAGCTGACACATACTTTTGACGACTATCATTTCTATCGTTTTGTGCTGAAAACAAAAAAAAACCGCCCCAAAAATGGGACGGCTTTCAAAAACAAAAATTAAAAAGTTTAGTAACCTGGATTCTGCCAAGCTGCTTTTTGTGCTGGCGATAAATTAGAACCATCGTCATTCAACAATCCATCAATAAATGTTTGAGGAATTGGGCGAAGCTCATGTTTATTTGCTTTAATATTCGTAGCTGCTTCAGCATTGAATGCTTTAGCACGTTTGATAAGCATTCCAGTACGAGAAAGCGTTTCCCAACGTTGCCATTCTCCTAAAAGTTCACGAGTAGACTCGTTAAGAATAAAGTTTATAGCGCGCTCTTTATCTGATGCAGCTCCGACTTTAGCAATAACAGCTTCGTCTTCTGCTGGTAAATTATTAGGGAAAGAAGTTAATCTTAAATCAGAAGCCGCAGTTGTAACCGCAAGTGTTGGATTAGACAAATAATAAGTATTCATATCTAAATTAGAAGCAGTGAAGGCTGTAGCTGAAGTTCCAGTATTCAAAGGATTAACTTTAAATGCTTGCGAACCATCATTATAGTAAGATCTGTTTTCTCCAGCTTTCCATTGTGCTCTCGCTCTTACTACGTTGATATCCTGCATTGCATTTCCATATTGGCTAAGACGAACATAGCATTCCGCACGTATTAAATACGTTTCAGCAAGACGAGCCATAATTACATCACGATGTGAATCACCTCTTTCAGCAGTACGAGATCCACAATCTGTTTTGTTGATACCCGCAAAGAAGTTACAAATTGGCTGATTCTTGAATGTAGGAGCTACATAAGTTCCGTTTTGATAAAGCACTAAAGAGTTTGGAACAAATTGTCCTTTTTTAACTGCCAAAGTACCTGAAGTAGGAGTTTGTCTTGCTCCTGTATTCCATTCTGGCAAACGTCCAGCAGCATCAGTCCATGTTGGAGCCTGAACACTAGCACCAAATTTTGCACCGTTATAAGTATTATCGTTTTTTGTATTTAAGATCATTACAATACCCGGATCTCCAACTTTTACTCCTGCATTTGCATTTACAACAGTATTAGCACCGTAAACAGTTCTAAAAGTTTTCCACATACGAGCATCATTTACGTGATCAAACACAGCATAAGTATATTCTGTAGGACGGCAACGTTGAAAATCCATACTTCCAATCCAAACACCACGTCTTACCCATCCTCCAGAGAAACTAGAAAATTGAGGAGCGAAATAGTTGTAAGTACGGTTCCCGAAACGACCTACCGTAGCCGCATCTCCATTAT
This sequence comes from Flavobacterium denitrificans DSM 15936, assembly GCF_000425445.1. Lineage (GTDB taxonomy): Bacteria > Bacteroidota > Bacteroidia > Flavobacteriales > Flavobacteriaceae > Flavobacterium > Flavobacterium denitrificans. The sequence goes on from NZ_KE384378.1 coordinate 171,854, forward strand.
GGCCAGCAGCCATTAAGATTTCGTTTAACTGCTCATTTGGACAATCAATTCCAGTCCAGTTAGCATATAAATCGCTATAGTTAGCAGTCAAAGGACCACGAGCTGTAATTGCATAAGAACAAGCATCGATTGCTTCCTTAAGGTCTGCATCTTTGTAAGAAGCATTCCAAGCATCATTACGTTCAGAAGCACGGAACAATAAAGATTTCGCCAAAAAGTGTGCAGCAGTAGCTTTTGTCCAAGTAACCCCTTTTCCATAAGTAAAAACTTCACCTTCAAAAAGGCTGTAAGCACTACGGAAATCAGCTATTACTTGTTCCCAACATTTCTCTTCTGTGGCACGCTCATAGTTACGAACAACTCCTTCGATTGGTTTAGTTTGAAGAACAACACCTCCGTATTGCGCAACCAATTTATAATAGTTGAATCCTCTTAAAAAGTGAGCATGAGCCAAAATACGATTTCTAGTTTTTAGATCTGGAATTACTTTTTCAGCTTTAGCAATAATTGTATTTGCAGATGCAATACCATAGTACATTTCATCCCAAAGTGCATTTGGGTTTGTTGCATTTCCATTTGCCGCACCAGTTGCAGTTGATGCTCCTACTGGGCCAAAACGGTTATCATAGGTATTCCACATTTCATTCGTAAGGTCATTTGCATTTGTAAACTCATCTGTACCATACAATGTAGTTCCATAAGACCATTCAAAACCAAAATGCCAACGAATATTACCATAAAGAGATACTGTTAATGCCTCAAGACCTTCAGGCGTATCAAAATATGCTGTCGAATATGCATTTGTTTGTTCTTCGTCTAAGAAATCTTTCGAACATGATGAAAAGGTTACCCCTGCCATTATCAAAAGACCGATTCCGATATTTTTTATATTATTCATTTTGTTACTTTTAATGTTATAATTCAATTCGCCATAATTTATTAGAAACCAACCTCAACGCCCATTACAAAACTGCGATTGAAATATGTTCTCTCAGTATCAAAATCATACCAATTCAAAGATTGATAGATACTTCCTGGATTTACAGCTTGAACATAAAATTTCATGTTTGCCAATCCAATATTATTTGCAACATCTTTAGATAAATTGTACCCCAAAGAAATATTACGAATTTTTACGAAAGATGCTTTTTGGAAACCAAGAAGTCCAGAGAAAGGATCTTGTGAACCTGAAGTTGCCTGCCCCATAATTGGTTTTTGGAATTCTGCATCTGGATTATCTGGAGTCCAGTAATCAGTTTCACGTTGGTTAGCATGAGCTGTTAAAGCCTCGCCTCCTAAAGACGCAGTATATCCTGTACGCCCGATAATATTTATTCCTAAATCAAATCCTTTATAAGTAAAACTGTTGTTCCAACCTCCGGTCCAACGAGGATTATTATTTCCTACAACTACACGATCAGTACCGTCCATTCTGTAATCACCATTTTGATCTTTAGGTCTTACGTTACCAGGTGTAAATTTATAACCATTAGCATTCCATTTTGCCATCTCAGCAAGATCTTCTGGCGTATTTTGCCACAGACCATCATTATCATAACCGTAACGTACAGCAATAGATTGTCCAATAAACCATGAGTTACTTACCATGTCTTGTGCACCATTTGCTAATGAAACAATTTCATCTTTTTGGAATGCACCGTTTAAATTTGTCTCCCATGTAAATCCAGAAGCCGTTTGAATTGGAATAAGATTAAGCGTTACCTCAACACCATGGTTTTTTGTTTGACCAATATTCGAAACAATATATGGATAACCTGATACTGGCGGAATATCTACTCTCAGTAACAAATCTTTAGTATCTGATTTATAAGTATCGATAGTACCACTAATTCTGTTATTCAAGAAACTAAAATCAAGACCAAGGTTGTATTGAGTAGTTTTTTCCCATCCTAAGTTTTTATTAGGCATTCCAGTTTGATTAGCTGTATAATAAGGCTCATTTGTAGTAAAACCAATTGTATTGCTCATTCCATTAAAAGGAAGGAATATCTGGCTGATATTTCCTAAAGTTCCATAAGGATCAACAGAAGAGTTACCAGAAGTACCAAAACCTAAACGAAGTTTTAAGTTTTTAATCCAATCAACATCTTTCAAGAATGCCTCGTTGTTGATACGCCAAGCTAATGCAGCAGAAGGGAAAAAATCCCATTTGTGACCTTCAGATAATTGTGTAACTCCGTCCCAACGTCCTGATACTGTCAATAAATAACGATTATCATAACCATAATTTGCACGAGCCATATAAGAACTAATAGCACGTTCAGTTAGACCTGAACTCATACGAGCATTGTTAGCTGCATTTGTAACATCTACAGATCCCATTGCATTCCATAAAAATGAAGGTTTAGGGATATTATTAGCACTCATTGAAGAGTTTTCAATATTCCAAGATGATGCAGTCTGCAATAAAGTCATACCTACTTTATGCTTAGCAGCAAATGTACGATCGTAATTAATGATATTATCAACAGTCCATGAGAAATCACGACGGTTTTGAAGACGTGCAAAATTAACACCTGCACTACCATTTGAATTCACTTTTAGTGATGATGTTCCATCAATATAAGCACCTTCTCTCCAATGACGGAAATCAGGACCAAAATTCAGTTTATAAGTAAGTCCCTCTAATGATTTTGTCATTTTTCCAAAATCTAAATTAGCAGTAAAATTACCTAATATACGCATTGTTTGAGATTGCTGCGTACTTTTATTCCACTCATCCATGATCGTGTAAACACCTGATTCACCACCTGGATTAATAATCAAGTTACCGTTAGCATCATACGGAACAGCAATATTATAAATTTGTTTCGCAGCACCATAAATTGCATCTGGAGATGTACCACTTCTTGCACTTAAAGTTGACATACCGTAATCTTGCTCACTCCATGAAACATTGAAAGAGGCAGTCATTTTAAACCAATCTACTGGTGTAATATTAGAAGTCAATTTTGCAGTATATCGTTTGTACCATTGCCCTTTTTGAGTACCTTGATTATCTAAATAACCTACAGAACCATATGTGTTCACTTTTTCAGAACCTCCACTTGCGCTAATAACATGCTCTGTACTTACACCTCCTTGAGTTACATAATCAGTCCAGTCTGTGTTAGTTACTTTAGAAGCATCCCATGTACCACTAGCCCATCCTTTCAATACATTATCTCTTGAAGTTTGACCATCTAATGCACTGTCAAAAATCAATTTATCATTTGCTAGCGTAGGTGTTGCTGGATTAGCATATTTAGTTGGATCAAGATTGTATGCTGCCCAACGTCTGAAAGTAATGAAATCTGCTGCACTCATTGATGGTGATCTATCCACAATTTCAGAAGTACTTACTGTACCAGTATAATTCAAAGTAAATCTACCTGATTTTCCTTGTTTAGTTGTTACAATAATAACCCCGTTTGCTCCACGAGATCCGTAAATAGCTGTCGCTGAAGCATCTTTAAGAATATCCATAGATTCAATATCTCTTGGATTTAAAGTTTCAATGGCAGAAGCAGACATTAATGGCACACCATCAACAACATATAAAGGATCATTACTTGCAGTCAAAGATCGATTACCACGAATACGCACGGTACCAACACTTCCTGGACGCTCGTTTGTCGTTACATCAACCCCGGCAATTTTTCCTTGTAAAGCTTCAGTTGCGCTTGCAACAGGTCTATTCATTAATTTCTCAGCAGATATTGTTGAAACTGACCCCGTTACATCAGATTTTTTCTGAGTACCATAACCAACTACTACAATCTCATTAAGCTGAGATACTTCTTCTGCAAGCTTAACATTGATTTCTAATGACTGGCCAACTGTCTTTTCAACAGTTTTAGAACCGGTTGATGAGAAAACCAATACTTGTCCAGTATTAGCGCTGATAGAGTATTTTCCATCAAAATCAGTGCTAGTTCCCTGCTTTGTTCCTTTAATAAGTACATTTGCTCCTGGAATAGGTAACCCAGACGCATCAGTGATTGTACCTTTAACCACTTTGTTTTGCGCATAACCTGTTGTATGCAATAATGCAAACAAAGCGAAAATTAGCAAAAGACTAAGTCTATTTTTCATAAAAGTTAAATTTGGTTAATTAATTAGTTTATCCCAAATTTATTTAGAAGCAGGTGGCACAGCATCCTGTAGTATCCTGTTAACTTTCAGGTTCTTATACCGTATTTTATATTTTCTTTAACTCAAAAAAGCGCTCAACTCCTTGATTTACAAGGCCGAATAAGTGTAAAATTAACAAATATTATATCAAGAATTTTATTGAAATATTTTTTTGTAATTCATAGTAATTTAGACTTAAAAATACGAATTGAGAAAAAAATACGACAAATTATTACTCTTTTGATTTTTAATAAAATGACACAAAACAGGACGCTACAGGATAGCAAATTGAGATTCTGCCCTTACTTTTACCTTATTACAATTAGTAAAAAGTTACTATTATCTGTTTCCATAGTTATTATGAAGTAAGTAATTTAGTAACCGCTTTATAAAACTCACGAACTTTAACCAATGAAAATAACCAAATCAAATTGTCTTATTATATTATCCCTTTGCTGGATTTTTAGTTCTACGGCTCAGGAAAAAAATTCGCCTTGGCCAAAATCAAGTAATGCAAATCAGCCTTGGGCACGCTGGTGGTGGATGGGTAGCGCTGTTGACAAACCCAACCTAAAAAAAAGCCTGACTGATTTTCATAAAGCAGGAATTGGTGGTGTAGAAATTACTCCCATATATGGTGTAAAAGGTCAAGAAGCTAATTTCATCGATTACCTTTCTCCAAAATGGATGGATATGCTAGATTATACCATTCATGTGGCAGACAGTCTTCATATGCAGGTTGACATGGTTTTAGGAACAGGATGGCCTTATGGTGGATCTCATGTTACTGTCGCAAATGCTGCAACAAAACTGATTATTGAAAAATATCCGCTGAAAAGAGACGAAATATTTGACCGAAATATTTCTCTTGAAAACAAAAAGGAAAAAAATCCTGCTGAACTATTATATGTAGTAGCATATGGAAAAGATGGCTCGTACATCAATTTAACTGATCAACTTAAAAAAAATCAAACCAAAATAAAAGATAAAGGTATTGATGGAAACGCGGTTGAGATTCCAAACCAAACGGAACCGAATAAATTAAAATGGAAAGCCAAGAAAACTGATTATACCTTATATGCTGTTTTTAGTGGCAAAACTGGACAACAAGTAAAAAGAGCAGCGCCTGGCGGAAGCGGTTTTACATTAGACCACTATTCACAAGATGCTTTTAATGCTTATGTTGTACCATTTAACAATGCATTTAAAGGTCGCGAAGGAAAAATAAGAGCTGTTTTTAATGACAGTTATGAAGTTTACGGAACCGATTTTACACCAAAATTCTTCGAAGAATTTCAGAAATTAAGAGGATACGACTTAAAAAAAGAACTTCCCATATTATTGAATGAAACTGACGGCGAAATTGGCAATCGTATCAGAAGTGATTACCGCCAGACAATTGGTGATTTACTATTAAACAAATTTGATAAGCCATGGACGGAATGGGCGCATTCAAAAAACTTTAAAACTAAGCTTCAAGCACATGGTTCACCAGGAAATTTAATTGATTTGTATGCGGCGGCTGATATTCCAGAATGTGAAACTTTTGGTTCTATGCCATTTGCAATCCCAGGTTTTAGAAGAGAAAAAGAAGACATTCGCGAAGGCGATGCCGATCCAGTGATGCTGAAATTTTCATCTTCTGCTGCTCATATTTCTGGAAAAAATCTCGTTTCGTCTGAGACTTTTACTTGGTTGAGAGAACATTTCAAAACAGCACTTTCGCAATGTAAACCAGAAGCTGAAGATTTGATGCTAAGCGGAATAAATCATATTTTCTTGCATGGATCGACTTATTCTCCGGACAGGGCTGTGTGGCCTGGATGGCAATTTTATGCGTCAGTAAATTTTAATGCAAATAATAATATTTGGGAAGATGCCCCTTCTCTATTCTCTTATATTTCAAATTGTCAATCTTTATTGCAACAAGGAAAATCGGACAATGAACTTTTGCTTTATTGGCCAATTTTTGACACTTGGGACAAATACCAAAAAGGAACCTTATTTTTTGAATTCAAAATACACTCACTTCAAGAGTGGCTTCACCCGACAACTTTTTATGCTTCGACTAAAAACTTGATGAACAAAGGCTATGGTGTAGATTTTATCTCAGATAATTTTATTTATGAAGCTAAAGTTGTAAACGGAAGAATTAATCTTAACGGTACAACATTCAAAGCTTTGGTAATTCCGCCGGTAAAAAAAATGCCTCTTGCCACAATTCAAAAACTGATTGAATTGCAAAAATCGGGCGCTAAAATTATCTTTGAAGGACTTCCAGAGTCTGTTCCTGGTTTTAATGATTATAAAAAACAAGAACAAGAACTTCAAAATATTTTAACTGCAAATAGTGATTTGGTTAAGCCAACTTCGGATATTTTCAAAACTTTAGAAAATGCCCAAATTTATCCTGAAACACTGGTAAATACAGGTTTAAAATTTATTAGAAGAAATGTCGATGGAGAAAAAATATATTATCTAGTAAATCATACTCCTAAAACAATTGATGAATTTATTCCGATAGAAATTGGAAACAAAGAAGTTGTGATTTTAAATCCGCTGAATAGAGAATTTGGAAATGCAATTGTAAAAAAAGAAGCTAATAGAACCTTAGTTAAAGTTAAAATTGCACCGGGAGAATCTTATTTTCTAAAAACAGAAAATATCGCTTCGCAAAAAAAATGGAATTATTACGAACCAATTGCTGAAGCTGTTTCATTAAAAGGAAACTGGAAAATAAATTTTGATAAAGGAGGACCACAATTGCCACCAAGCGCAACAGTTTCTACTTTAGAATCTTGGACAAAACTAGGGCCAGAAGCCGAAGCTTTTTCAGGATCAGCGACTTATACCTTACAATTTGACAATCCAAATTCAAAAATTGAAAATTGGAGTTTAAACTTGGGCGATGTTCGCGAAAGCGCAAAAGTTTGGCTTAATGACGAGTTTATTGGTACGGCTTGGTCAGTTCCATATCAATTAAATCTTGGAAAATTAAAATCTGGAAAAAACACATTAAAAATTCAAGTAACCAATCTTTCTGCTAACCGCATTCGAAACAAAGAATTAAAAGGCGAAGAATGGAAGATTTTTTATGAAATCAATATGGTCGATAAAGATTATAAAAAATTCGACGCAACAAAATGGGCTCCAATGCCTTCTGGACTTTTAGGGCCAATCACGATTACACCATTAAAACAGCAAAACTAACTATTAACTAAGAATACAAAAAATGAAAAAATTATCTTTATTCTTCTCAATATGCTTTTTGTACACCTGTACAATCATCGCACAACAGCCATTTGACAAAAAATTAGTCTTAAAACAAATGATTTTGGCTAATGATTATTTCATGCAAAAATGGCCAGAAACAGGCAAAACAATCATTACGAATAAAGAACGCCCAAGCAACATTTGGACAAGAGGAGTTTATTATGAAGGATTAATGGCATTACACGAAATTTTTCCAAAAGAAGCGTATTATGACTATGCTTATTCTTGGTCAGAATTCCATAAATGGGGATTCAATGGAGGAAACACAACTCGCAATGCTGATAATTACTGTGCCGCTCAAACCTATATTGATTTGTACAATTTAGAACCAGATGCTAAAAAACTAAAAAACACAAAAGCAAACATAAATATGCTTTTGAATACGCCTCAATTAGACGATTGGTCTTGGATTGATGCTATTCAAATGGGAATGCCGGTTTTTGCCAAATTAGGTGTTTTAGAAAAAGACAATCGCTATTTCGAAAAAATGTATGAAATGTACATGTACTCAAGAAACAAACACGGCGACAATGGACTTTTCAATCCAAAAGAAGGTTTATGGTGGCGAGATGCTGATTTTGATCCACCTTACAAAGAGCCAAATGGAAAAAATTGCTATTGGAGCCGTGGAAATGGATGGGTTATTGGCGCTTTAGCAAAAGTTCTGACTATTATTCCTGAAAATGCACCACACAGAGAGCAATATGTAAAAGATTTAAAAGCAATGGCTGCGGCATTAGTTCCAATTCAAAGACCTGACGGATTCTGGAATGTAAGCTTGCATGATCCAACAAACTTTGGCGAAAAAGAAGCTTCTGGTACAGCATTATTCGTTTATGGAATGGCTTACGGAATCAATAGTGGTATTTTGAAAAAAGAAACCTATTTACCAGTTGTTCAAAAAGCATGGAACGCGCTAACTACTGAAAGTCTTCATGCTAATGGATTTTTAGGATTTTTACAATCAACTGGAAAAGAACCTAAAGATGGACAGCCATTATCTTACGACAAAATCCCTGATTTTGAAGACTATGGCTTAGGTTGCTTCTTATTGGCTGGTTCAGAAATCTATAAAATGAAATAATGAAAAAAGCACTCTTGTTCCTTGTTTTAATCCTCTTTAAAACGACAATATTTTCTCAGGAATTTAAGAGAGAAAAATACAATTTCAATTCCGATTGGAAACTAAAAACCGGAGACTCTCAAAATGCAGAGTCTCTTGGTTTTAATGACAATTCCTGGAAAAAAATCACGCTTCCACACGCCTACAATCAAGAAGAAGCTTTCGAAAAAGATATTGAACATCTCACTACTGGAATTGTTTGGTATCGCAAGAAATTCAAACTTCCAAAAGGAATTAAAGACAAAAAAATATTCTTAGAATTTGAAGGAATTCGACAAGCCGGAACTATCTATATCAACGGACAAAAAGTTGGATTGCATGAAAATGGGGTTATGGCTTTTGGTTTTGATATTTCAAATTTACTTAAGCCTTTTCCGCAAGAAAATATTGTTGCACTCAGAATCGACAACGACTGGAAATACAAAGAACTAGCAACCGGAGCTCCTTATCAATGGAATAACATTAACTTCAATGCCAATTATGGCGGTATTCCAAAAAATGTTTTTCTACATATTACCGATAAATTATACCAAACACTTCCACTCTATTCCAATCTAAAAACGACTGGAGTCTACATCTATCCTTCAAAAATTGATATTCAAGCAGAAAGTGCAGTGATAAATGCTGAATCCGAAATTCGCAATGAATTCGATACTCAAAAAACAATCCAATATAGTGTGATAATTGAAGATTTGGAAGGCAAAACAGTCGCCCTTTTTTCTGGAGAAAAAATCACAATTGCGCCCAATGAAACCAAGATCTTAAAAGCTAATGCTTTAGTAAACAAGCTACATTTTTGGAGCTGGGGTTATGGTTACTTATACACTGTAAAAACCATTTTAAAAGTTGATGGAAAAATCGTGGACGAAGTTTCAACTAAAACTGGTTTTAGAAAAACAGCTTTCGCCGAAGGTCAATTTTGGCTGAATGACAGAGTTTTACAAGTAAAAGGTTATGCACAAAGAACCAGCAACGAATGGCCAGCAATCGGCATGTCAGTTCCTGCGTGGTTAAGTGATTTCAGCAATAAATTAATTGTTGAAGGAAATGGAAATTTAGTTCGATGGATGCATGTTACGCCTTGGAAACAAGACATTGAATCCTGTGATCGAGTTGGATTATTACAAGCAATGCCAGCCGGGGATGCTGAAAAAGATGCACAGGGTGATACTTGGAAACAACGTGTAAACTTAATGCGTGATGCCATTATTTACAATAGAAATAATCCGAGTATTATTTTTTATGAAAGCGGCAACGAATCCATCAGCGAAGCGCACATGCACGAAATGAAAAGCCTAAGAGATACTTACGATCCTTTTGGCGGACGTGCAATTGGTTCTCGCGAAATGCTGGACAGCCAAGAGGCTGAATACGGTGGAGAAATGCTTTACATCAATAAAAGTGCACGAAAACCATTGTGGGCAACAGAATATTCCAGAGATGAAGGAATGCGTAAATACTGGGACGAATTTTCACCACCATTCCATAAAGAAGGTGACGGTCCGTTATACCGAGGAAATCCAGCATCTGACTACAATCATAATCAAGATCGACATGCCATTGAAAATATAGTTCGCTGGTACGATTATTATAGAGAAAGACCCGGAACTGGAAAACGAGTAAATTCTGGTGGCGTAAACATTATTTTTTCCGATTCAAACACACATCATCGAGGCGAATCAAATTACAGAACCAGCGGTGAAGTCGATGCTATGCGTATTCCAAAAGATGGTTATTGGTCCCATCAAGTAATGTGGGACGGCTGGGTTGATGTCGAAAAGCATCGCACGCATATTATGGGGCATTGGAACTATAATGACAAAGTTGTAAAAAATATTTATGTTGTTTCTACAGCCTCAAAAGTAGAACTTTTTGTCAACGGAATTTCGCAAGGTTTTGGAAAACAAAGCAACGAGTTTTTATTTACTTTTGAAAATATTGCTTGGAAATCAGGTACAATAAAAGCAATTGGATATAATAAAAACGGAACTATTTTAAGCCAAGATGAAAAAGCAACAACTGGAGATCCGTCTCAAATCAAACTCAAATTAATTTCACAACCACAAGGAATGCTTGCTGATGGTGCTGATGTAGCCTTAATTGAAGCTGAAGTATTGGATAAAAACGGTAATCGCTGTCCAATCAGTAATAACATGATTACGTTTTCTTTAAACGGCCCTGCAACTTGGCTGGGTGGTATTGCCCAAGGTCCAAAAAATTATATTCTTTCAAAAGAAATTCCAGTCGAAAATGGCATTAACCGAGTGATGATTCAATCTTTGGCAAAAGCTGATAAAATTACTGTTTCAGCTCACTCACAAGGATTAAAATCAGCTGAATTATCGTTTGAAACTAAGACTGTAAATACAATAAACGGTCTCTCTGAAGAGCTTCCAGGAAATAACCTTCCTTCTAATCTAGAACGCGGATCAACTCCGAAAACACCTTCTTATACACAAAAAAGAATTCCAGTAAATATTTTAAATTCAGTTTCACCATCAAACAATAATGATACGTACAAAAGTTACGACGACAACGAATTAACAGAATGGCGAAATGATGGCAATATCAATACAGGATCAATAACGTATACACTTTCTAAACCATCAATCGTTAACGAAACAGTTGTTAAATTTACAGGTTGGAGAACCAAGATTTATCCAATCAGAATTTTAGCTGACGGAAAAGAAGTTTTTAAAGGAAACACTACTCAGAGTTTAGGCTATGTCACGATTCCGCTAGAACCTGTTATGGCCGAAAAAATCACAATTGAATTAGTTGGTACTAATACAGAAAAAGATGGATTTTCAAAAATTGTTGAAGTAGATCCAACAAAAGAATTAGATTTATATAAAGATAAAACCTCGGTTGATGCAACCGGTCAATTACGCATCGTTGAAATAGAATTTTATGAAAAAATCAAATAATTCAAACCACTTAAAAGCGCTACTGCTTTTAATGTTTATAGTGACAACTCCAGCGCTTTCGCAGAAAAAAGAATTTCCGTTATGGGATAAAATTCCAGACGAAATTGTTTCTAAAGAATATTTAGAATTGGTTGAAAAAGACATAAATGGTGTTGCAGATGGAGTTCGAAAAGTAACTTTACCAACACTTACCGCTTATTTAGCAGCTCCAGAAAAATCAAACGGAACATCAGTGATCATTTGTCCTGGAGGTGGTTACGGAATGCTGGCTATCAATAAAGAAGGTTTTAAAGTTGCTGATTGGCTTAATAGTTTAGGAATAAACGCTTTTGTCTTAAAATACAGACTCCCTAGTGATTTAATCATGAAAAACAAAACTGTAGCACCTTTGCAGGATGCTCAGGAAGCTATGCGAGTAGTGAGAAGAAACGCCTTAAAATGGAAATTAAATCCAAACAAAATTGGAATAATGGGTTTCTCGGCTGGAGGACATTTGGCTTCTACTTTATCAACTCATTACAATGATAAAGTCTACACACCTTCTGATACAACAAGCGCTAAACCAAATTTTTCAATTTTGATTTATCCTGTAATTTCAATGCAGGAAGGCGTTACACATCAGGGTTCTAAAGACAATTTATTAGGCAAAAATGCTGGAAATGAATTAGTCGATAAATATTCCAATGAACAACAAATAACTTCTTCCACACCAAAAGCGTTTTTAGTTCACGCAACAGATGACAAAGCAGTTCCAGTTGAAAACAGCATCAACTATTATTTAGCTTTGAAAAAAGAAAAAGTTTCAGCAGAAATGCATTTATATGAAAACGGAGGACACGGTTTTGGATTAGGCCTAAAAGGAACAAATGCCAACTGGCCAAAAGACTGCGAAAAATGGCTTACTGCAAACAATTACACTTTAAAACCAGACGGTTATGTATTTACTTATTTTAAAGGAAATGGCGAAGACGGACTGCATTTAGCTTGCAGCGAAGATGGCTACAAATGGATAACGCTAAAAAACGACACTTCATTTTTAACTCCTGAAGTTGGAAAAGATAAACTGATGCGTGACCCATGTGTTATCAAAGGCGGAGATGGCTTGTATCACATGGTTTGGACTGTTAGTTGGACAGACAAAGGAATTGGTTACGCTTCATCAAAAGATCTGATTCATTGGTCAAAACAAGAATTTATTCCGGTAATGGCGCATGAAGAAAAAGCGAGAAATACATGGGCACCCGAAATCACTTATGACGAAAAATCAAAAAACTATATGATTTACTGGGCATCGACAATTGATGGCAAGTTTCTGGAAACAAAATCGGATGAAGAAAAGGGATATAATCATCGTATTTATTACACGACCACTAAAGATTTTAAAAAATTTGCCAAAACAAAATTGTTGTATGAACCAGGATTCAATGTAATAGATGCTTCGATCGTAAAGGAAGATCAACAGTATGTCATGTATTTAAAAGATGAAACTCGAAATCCGGTTCAGAAAAATTTAAAAGTTGCTTATAGTAAAAATTTAACTGGTCCTTACAGTGCTGCAAGCAAAGCCATCACTGGCGATTATTGGGCAGAAGGTCCAACAGCTATAAAAATAGATGGAAACTGGATTGTATATTTTGATAAATACACACAGAAAAAATACGGAGCTGTAAAACAAACTTCTAAAGGCTGGGAAGACATTTCTGGCCAAGTTAGTTTTCCAATCGGAACTCGCCATGGAACAGTTATAAAAGTCTCTGCAGATGAAATTAATGCATTGAAAAAACAATAAAGCTCTATTAAAAATCAAAAAGCAGGATATTGAGCAACCTATATCCTGCTTTTACAAAATGAATTAATACAATTTTTTAAACCTAATTTATTATTTTTCAAACCACATTAAGAATAAGAGCCCTTAATAAAAGTGCTTTATTTGGAGTCAAAGCCCCACACCAACCTCTGAATAAACTAAAATAGATCCTAAGACAAGAAATAAAGGAAGTAATCTATTTTTCATAACTATAATTATTAAGTCTTAAATTATTTATAAGGACCTAAAATTCAATTATCTAAATTTGAAAGTTCAAAGTTCCTCTGAAAATAGATTTATTTTTACCTGCAAAAGTTTTAAAACTTGCAGATTAAGGCAGATGTGAGTCTTAAAACATAATTTACTCAAAATCAAGCCTTAAAACCCTAAAAAAAGAAAATGAATTCTGTATTGACGCTTATCAAAACAACATTATTGCTAATTTTTCAGTAAAATCAGTAACTCAGAATATAAATTATCCTAGAAAAAACGAGGTGTGGTTATTCTGTATTGTCGTTTAGTGAACAAATCAAATCGGAGGAAAATTTCATGCGAACCGCCATTATAATTCCCAATGTTAGTTACATCATAATCATAAGCGTATCCAATATTGAGACTTGAATTAATTTGAAATCCTGCCATTCCGCTTACTGTGGCGTCCCATCGGTACGCAAGTCCAAGTGTTAATTTATCCATAAAAAGAAAATTAGCAGACAAATCTACTGCCAATGGTGCACCGTTTATTGCCTTTATCATTGCGGCAGGCTTAAAATGAATATTTTCATTCAATTTAAATACATACCCCCCCATTGCATAAAAATGCATTTTTTGTGAAGCAACAGATATCTTCACATCATCATAAAATTGTGTTTCTAAAATTTGTGGAACTGACACTCCTAAATACCATTTGTCTGAATAAAAATAAACACCTGCTCCGATATTAGGAGAAACTTCACTCAACACACCCGTAAGCAAAGGATCATCGGGATCATAAACATTGAGTTTATTAAAATCTACCTGCAGGAAATCAATTGAAAAACTTACACCTAAAGACATTGTAAGTGATTCTGAGAGTTGTATGGGACGTGAATAACCTATTGATAAGACTGTTTCTGAAGATGGACCTATCTTGTCATTAATGATTGATAAGCCTACACCTTGCCCATTTGCAGTAATTGGACTTTGGATTGAAAAATTTGCGGTCTCTGGCGCTCCGTCCAATCCTACCCATTGTGCTCTATACATTCCAAACACACTTGGCACTCCGCGCGTACCTATATACCCCGGATTGATGCTCATGGTATTGTACATGTATTGTGTGTACTGTGATTGTTGTTGGGGAAAACAAGGAGAAAAACACAATGAGATCAAAAATAAAAGTATTTTTTTATTCATAATTGCGATTTAGTATTATAAAATATCAAATCTTACTCAATAAGCTTTTTTAAGCTTATTGATTCTGCAACGAAGATCTTCAACAATTTGAATAATTAAATACAATTAAAAATACTGTGATCCAGACCTTTAAAAATCAACAATTAAACTATAACATAGTCTAATTATGCTAAATATATCAGATAAAAAATAAAGGCAATGAGTTAAGAAAAATAAGTATTTCAATGTGAATACTTTACTTCTTGAAAATTTGAAATCAATAGGCTGATAAAAAAGATATAGCCAACAGCTATTTTATAAAACAACTTTATACGAGTAGATAGAAACTGTAATGTATAAATAAACCAATACTGTTTCTTTTAAACAGTAACCAAAATTACTAAAAAAAAATGGAATATTACTTTATTCCATTTTGAAGTTTGTTAAGAGTAGAATCATTTAAAATTTTAAGCTGATTTATTACAATCTGAGCAATTTTATTTGCTCCCAATAAAGAGAGATGAGTATCATCTTTTTTGTCATCCTTATAATAGGGAACTTCTCCAGCTTTAAAATGCAAATGAAGCTGTTTCGATTTTTCGGGGCCATAAGATTGCTCCAACAATTCTGTATAATATTCTAAATCTATAAAAGGAACTTTATATTCCTGAGCTACCAATCGAGTTTCTAATGGATAATCGCCATGTGTAGGCACCAAGACACCTTTTTCATTAAAATTGCGTCTCGCAATTGACGTTAATAAAATAGGTACAGCGCCTTTTTCCCTACTTTCGTTTATAAACTTAATCAAGTTGTATCTATACGCTGTATGCGGGTTCGTATATCGTGTGGAATCCTCAATTTTTTCATCATTGTGCCCAAATTCTATAAAAACATAATCGCCTTTTTTAAGTTTTTTATAAATTGAATCCCAACGTTTTTCGTTAATAAAACTTTTGGTGCTTCTGCCATTAACAGCTTTATTTACCACGACAATATCATCTTTAAAAAAAGATTGCATAACTTGAGCCCAGCCGTGTTCTGGATTACGATCTGGATCTTTTTTATTCGCCATTGTTGAATCACCAATACAGTATAATGTTGCATTTTGAGCAAAAGATGCTGATGTGATTAAAAATGCTATAAGAAGATATTTTTTCATTTTCGTTATTTTGAAATTGTTATTTATTTTTGAAATCCTATCATAAATAGGCGCAATCCAAACGCATATAAAGTAATTGTTAGGATCTAAAAATCTTTAAAAAATTATTTAGCTGCCGTTGGAACTGTCGCTTTTTTTCCAATAAAAACATCTGTCATTAAGACATTTTCGGCGTTTTCGTTTGACAGTGCATTCTTTGCTGATTTTATTTCAATATTCTTTAAAGATATATTCTTAATTTTTTTATTTGGAAACCCTTGAATTACAATCCCGCTTTCTGATGCTTTATTACATGTAATGTCTGAAAAACATACATTTGAAATATCCGATTGAAAACCACTTCCCTCACCATGATAATTGGCTGTGATATATAGACAATCTTCTACATCATCTAATTGAATATTTCTAACGAAAATATTTTTAATAAAACCTCCTCTGTCTGCATTGGTTTTCAAATAAATACCACGTTTTAAATAACCAACTGTTTTACAATTTTCTACGAATACATTTTGAACTCCAGCCGACATTTCACTACCTATTACAACACCATGAAGTCCTTTAAAATTACAGTTTCTAATGATAATATTTTCACTTGGTGTTAATGTATTGGCACGCCCTTCATGATCTCTTCCTGCTTTGATAGCTACATTATCATCACCATTATTAAAAGTCACATTTTCGATTAAAACATCTCGCGAGTATTCTGGGTCAATACCATCATTGTTATAATTTAAAGATTTGTAACTAATGCCACGAATGGTAATACTTTGTGACTTTAATAAGTGCAGGCACCAAAATGGAGAATTCTCAATTCTGATATTTTCAACTAAAATATTCTTGCAGTTGAAGAATTGAATCATCTGGGGACGCAAAAAATAACCTTCTCCAAATTTTCTATCGTTTAAAGGAACACTATTGTGATTCATTTCACGACTTCTGTTTTTCCCAGCTTCCTCTTTTGCTTTAAAACTTTTCCAAATTTTTCCTCCTTCGCCATCAATTGTCCCATCACCAGATATTGCAATATTAGAACAATTGTAAGCATAAATAAGTGGACTGTAATTGTAAAGCATTGTGCCTTCCCAGCTCGTAAAAACCATTGGATAATCTTGTGGATTATCGCTGAATTTTAATTTTGCTCCTTTCTCAATTTTCAGATTGACATTACTCACAAAATGAATTGGTCCATTGATTTTATAAACCCCTTTAGGCACAATTATAGTGCCTCCGTTTTTCTTTTTGCATAATGCCATCGCCTTATCAAAAACAAATTTATTATTTGAAATTGAATCGCCTTTTGCACCTAATTGCAATATATTAATTTCATAAGACGGAATAATTGGAAGCTGAATTCTTTTTACAATCGAATCTACTTTCTCCGTTGGAAATTCGCCCTTTTGTGCAAAAGAAACCATTGAAATTAATAGAAATAAAAAATAATTAAATTTCATCATAAGTGTAATTTAAAATCAGGATTTATTTTGAATACCAATTTGAGAATTCGTCTTTCAAAATATTATCCAATGTATATTTTTCCGCTTCTGCCTTTTTCAGCTGATGCGACCATGATACTCTTTTTGAGGGCTGAAATCCTTCGCCAGTACAATTGTATTCTGCATAAAAAGTTTTTTTTTCAGCTTCTGGTTTTGACCAGTTTTCCCAACCTTCGGGCTTAATATGTTTGCCTAATTCACAATTCAAAAAAACCGTTTTGGCATAAACACGCCAAGGTCTTCCTAAATAAACTGCATTGACAGAAGCTTCAGCAGTTAATTTGCAATTCTTAAAAACGAATCCGAATTGAATTCCTTCAGGTGTTGAGGCAGCAGTCACATACGAATTTTTAATGCTGTAAATTTCACAATTTTCAAACAAGGCTGTAGCACTTCCAAAGACAAAATCGGTTGTACCTTCTATATAACAATTTACAAAATATTGTTTTGCTTCTTTTCCTGAAAGATACAAGGTATCCTGATTTCCAAGAATATTACAGTTCGAAACTTTGGCGCGATTCGATACAATTGATAGTGCAATTCCTTGTCCATTATCTCCGGAAGCATTTTTGATTGTTAGATTAGATGCTGAAAAATCATCTCCTTCTACCAAAACGGTATACGTATAAAAAGTGCTGTTTCTTCCAAGATTGATTTTTGAAAAATTATCATCAAAAGTTATAATGGTTTTTTCTTTGCTTTCACCTTGCAAAACGACATTTGTATTCCACTCAGGAATACGAACCTTTTCATTATAAATTCCATTTTTTATAGAAATGGTAACTTTTTCGTAAGGAAAAGCAGGACATGCATAAACTGCATCTTGGATTTTTGTAAAATCACCAGAACCATCTTGAGCAACAGTAATTAAGGTTACATTTTTTTTATCTGCCGATGAAACTTTAGTTCCGTTTTTAATGGCCCATGCCGAATATTTTTTCAGCACTTCCTTTGGCGCGTCTGAATACCATGAGTATCCATTTCGTCTTTCAGAACCTATTTGGTCTATGGATTTTTTCTTAATTCCGTCACGATCACAAAAAAATGGTTCATTGGTTTCCAAATCCATAAATCTCGCCCATATTGGCCCTGCATTCGTGGCTGGAATCATTTTTTTGTCAATAATTTTACCTTCGCCGTTCAGAACTCTTTTTTCTTCCAAATTGGTAATTTTTGTTTTTTCAAACCAAGCTTCGGCACTTTTTACAGCTGTAACAATATCTCGTGAAGGCTTTTCAATTGACATTAATAGCAATACAATTTTAGCCGATTCATAACCACTTAAAGAAGCCAATTCAAAAGCTCTTGCATTTGCAGGCAAAAGCGTAACTTCATCATGCTGTGCGCACCATGCTGTAAGCACACCGTTTTGTTTGTATTGTGTTTTCAAAATACAATCAATTCCTTTTTCAAATGCTTTTTTACATTTTTTAACAACTTCTTTTGATGGCTTAATGCTATAAAAATCAGACTCTTCACTGATTTGCCTCATAACACTCAAAATGTTTACCATTGAGTCGTCATTGTACGTGATATGCGTGTAATATCCTTTTTTTAATGGATAAAACTGAGGCCAGCCTCCATTTGCATACTGAGCTTCTAATAAATAATTTATGCCTTTTAAAAATGATTCTTTATATCTTTCATCTTTCACTTGAGCATACATTTTGGACATAAAAAGCATTTCTTGACAAGTTGCTCCATTATCAGTTGTAGCTTCTACAGCTGTATTTTTAAGTGCAGTCAAATCCTTTTTTTGTGCTGGAGTCAATTCATGCTGCATTTGAATATTTTTTGGCCAACCGCCAATGTTTCGCTGATAAAGTAAAACATTTTCAGCAATCTTTTTTGCTTCTTCTGAGCCAAACCAAGATGATTCATTTTTTCGAATAATATCTGGCCAGTTTTTAAACGTATTTTGCGCATTCAGTCCAATGCTGAACGAGACCACTAAAAACAAAACTATTTTTTTTAATTGAATCATTGTAATCTGTTTTAACCCTAAATTATTTATTAGCAAAGCTGAAATATTAATTTTTGAAGAACAACAAAAATCTAAAAATCATTTTAAACGCATTAAAAACAACCTTTTACCTACAAAGTGTATTCTGCTATTATTTTTTTAAGTTCTTTTCTTAAAAACAATTAATAGAAGTCATATTTTTAGAAAATCTGAAAAAAATAGATTTATGATTTTTTACTTCGTTATTCTAAACCAATCAACCGCTACATTTCCAGAATCATTTGTAATTTTTTCGCTCAAGGCAAAAAGTCCAAGTTTCGCGCCAATCCATTTCCCTTCTTTTGAAACAAAATCATTTCCTATTGCCAAGTATTTTTTATCATCTAAACTATAAAAGAAACTGCAGATTCCACCTTTCTTGACTTTTACTCTCAAATAAATGGTATTATGCGAAATTGAAATTGGATTAGTTTCTGTTTCTTCGATTTTCTTATCAAAAGTTCCTGTTTTCTGATTTAGGTATAATTTACCATTATCACTTTTCAGATTTAAACAACTGTAATCCAACCCCATAATGATTAAACCAGTAGTTTCCCCATTTAATCGGGCGTTAAAAGTTATTTTTGCCGTTGCAGTAAATTCTTCTGCAGGAAATTTTTGAAGAAGCAAATTTGGCGCTTCAAAGATTTTCTTACTGTCTTTAATTGTTGGCAAACAATATAAACTGAAATAACCCAAGCTAGTTGGAAATCCCCAATTGTTTTGCGCATTTGCTTGCCATTGCCATTGCAAACCTAATTTCGGAGAATTAAACTCATCAGATTCAGCTGGAGTTTCAATTGGGTATTTTTTGCCAACGTTTGGTTTTTTAAAAGTAGTTACCGGTTCTCCAATTCCATTTTTATCAAAATCCTGCCCCATAACCGGCCAATCGTTTTCCCATTTCATTGGCTGTAAATGAACAATTCGGCCGTAAGCTCCCTTGTCCTGAAAATGTATAAACCAATCTTCACCCATTTGAGTTTGCACCCAAGCACCTTGATGTGGGCCATTGATAGTCGTTTTTCCTTGTTCTAAAACTTTTTTCTTTTCATAAGGACCAAAAACATTTTTTGACCTTAGAACTGTCTGCCAACCTGTAGAAACTCCACCAGCTGGAGCAAAAATGTAATAGTAATTATTTCGCTTATAAAACTTTGGACCTTCAATCGTTCCTTCTCCGTCATGGCCATCAATTACCATAACTTCATCATTGTTTGTAGCTGTGCCTTCAGCATTCATACTACAAACCACCAATAAGCTTTTAATTTTTGCACGACTTCCTGCAAAAGCGTGAACTAAATATACTTTCCCGTCATCATCCCACAAAGGACTCGGATCAATAAGTCCGCTTCCTGCTTTTACCAAAATGGGTTCTGACCAAGGTCCTTCAGGCTTTTGGGCTTTAATCATATAAATTCCAAAATCTGGATCTGGGTAATAAATATAAAATTCATTATTATGAAAATTGATGCTTGGCGCCCAAACTCCATTTCCGTGTTGCACTTTATCAAAACTTTCTGTTGGAGTTTGCTTGATCATCGCATGTCCGATTATTTTCCAATTCACTAAATCTTTAGAATGCAAAATTGGTAATCCTGGAATACAGTTAAACGACGAAGCCGTCATATAAAAATCATCTCCTGCCCTTACAACATCTGGATCTGAATAATCTGCGTGAATAATTGGATTTGTGTAAGTTCCATCACCATTGTCTGGCACCCAAACCTGCGAAAAATTTTTCTGAGCACAAAATGCAGACCATAAAAGGAAGAGGTATTTTATTTTTTTCATTTTAAAACAATTAATTTTTCAAATTAAACCCGACAGGTTTTAAAAACATGTCGGGTTTCTTTATGAATTAATTTATCTTATCTATTTAATTCTAAAGCTGCCAAAATAAATGGTCCAGTAGCTTTTGGATCATTGTCTTTCTTTTTCTCATTCACGTAATATTCATACGAACCATCTCTGTAAGGAGTTCCCCCTAAACCTGCAACTTGGCATGCTTGAGTTAATGTAATCGTTCCATCGGCATCGACTTTCATTAATTTTGTTGTTAATCCGTCAAAAGCTTTATTAGCGATTTTTTTATATTTAGCAGGCAAATATCCTTTGTTGGCACCTTTTGCAAAAGCATAAGCAAACATCGAAGATCCGGAAGCTTCTAAATAATTACCTTCTTTCCCCATTTTATCAGTCACTTGGTACCACAAACCAGATTTATCCTGAAATTTTGAAATACTTTCTGAAGCATTGTTTAAATACTTCACTAATTCTTTTTGTTTTGGATGGTCTTTTGGAAAATAATCTAAAGCATCTACAAGCGCCATTACGTACCACCCCAGAGCTCTTGACCAGAAATTAGGCGAATTTCCAGTTTCTTTGTTTGCCCAAGGCATTTGTTTGCTTGAATCCCAACCATGGTATAATAAACCTGTTTTTGGATCGGTAGCATGCAATTGAATCTCTTCAAATTGTTTGGCTACATCATCTAAACTCTTACCGTTTTCGAATTTAACTGTGTACTCTGCATAAAAGGGCTCTCCCATATATAAACCATCCAACCACATTTGGTTTGGATAGATTTTTTTATGCCAAAATCCACCTTCAGGAGTTCGTGGTTGCTCTGATAATTGCTTGCGCAACAACTGCATTGCTTTTAAATATTTTTCTTCTTTTGTTTTTGCATAAATGTCAAAAAGCAAACGGCCGGCAACAATCATGTCAATATTGTATTTTTCAAGTTCATACGTCTTGATTGTACCATCGTTTTGAACCAAAGCATCAACATAACCTTTTACATAAACAGGGTATCTTGGATCAGGATTTTTCTTGTATAATTCTTCAAAACCATGCAAAACCAAGCCATGAACATAATCCCATTTTGGCGCTTTTGAATCATCAATCATGTACGCTTCAGGATGGCGTTTCATCAAAGTCAAGGCCATTTTGTCTGACCATTTTGAATTCTTTGCAATAACGATATCTTTAGCTGTTTCTTGTGCACCGGCACTTGTAAAAACCATTAGGCAAGCCATTACAGCTGATGTAAAATATCCAAGTTTTCTATTTTTTTTCATTTTAAAATATATTTTAAATTTTACTTTTATCTCGAAAATTAATTCCAAAAACTGATTCCTGACGGTAATTACATTTTACCTTTTTTGTTCAAAATTTCTAATTTTTCATTCAAATATTTCACAAAATCCGCCTGAGATTTAATTCCGTTTACTTCTTGTTCCCAAGCGCCTAAAAGATAAAACGAAGTCGATTTTGTACTTGGCTTAAAAACCAAAAGATAATCCAACTCTGTATCTGCAATATTTTCAATTGTGCTAACTTCATAAAAAATAGCCATACCTAATTTATCTGGCACCAAAGATTGTTGTCCATAAGTTGCCAAATAAGCCCATTTTTTGTTTTTGCTTTCTTTTTTAAGCAATTCTGTATTTTTTTGTTTTACGATTCCAGTACAAATTCCTTTAATTTCTTTTGATGCCTGAATCGTGTGTTTTGTGTAAAGATCATTTGGCTTGATAGTCAAAATCGAAGTAAAATCAATTTTGTCTGAAGCCGTTTTCCATCCGTAATAATTCACTTTTACAGACGATTCATTAGCTTTGTTCGAAACAGTAGCTATTGTCGAATCGACTTCTCTAAAATGCAATTTTTCATTATTCAAATAACGATCGATAGAACCAATTCCGATTCCTTTACCCGCTTTCAAAATATCAGCTCCCCAATCGCTCATTTCGTGGTAGGAATCAAAATTATCCTGTCCTACTTTTGGCAAAATAATCTCTGAAGTTTTCTTTCCAAAAATATCAATAGCATTTCTCCAATCTAAATACAAACGGTAACCAATTCGATTGTTCTCCCATCCTGGTCCTTCATAACGAATATCAAAAGAATGATCGGTATGTTCTGGAGCTAATTTTAATCGATCAACATTTTTAAAAACGGTTCCACCAATATATTTTCTTCCTTCCCATTTACCATCTGTTTTTGATGATATTTCAGCATAAGTTTTTGCTGTTTTAGTATCTACTTTTTGAGCGTTTACAGCTGAAAAGCCAAGCAGAAATAATGCTGCTATTTTAATTTTTGCTTTCATTCTTGTTGTTATTTGAATATTTTATCTAAAAATTGTACTGTACATTCTATGATTTCGTCAAACCAAGGTTGAAAAAACCAAAATGAATGTGGTGAATCTTTTATCGTCTTTACTTCGTTGTAAATTTTATTCTGACTCAAAATCGCAATCATATCATCTCTTCCAGCATGAAACCTATCAAAACTGCTATTTATAAAAAGAACAGGTGGCGTATTTTTATCCGTATGGCTTAAAGCCGATGCATTATGCCAATTTTCAGGATTTTCTTCATAAGAACCTTGCAACCAAAAAGATGCCATTTCTCCTTCTTGCGATTCTGGATGCTTGAATGCTAGAATTCCATCGATGTTAATTATAGCATTTACTTTTGATGACGATTTGCTTTTAAACTTAGGATCTTCAAAAGTCACATCGTTATTTGTTGTACCAATGAGAGCCGCCATCTGTCCTCCTGCGGAACATCCTAAAACTACTATTTTATTTGGATCAACGTTGAACTTTTTCGCATTGTCTTTTATAAACTTAATTGCATTTTTAACATCAAAAATTGCATTCGGATATTTTGCTTCCAATGATAATCTGTACTCAATTGGAAAACACGAAAAACCTTTTGAAGCAATTTCTTGCGCCATAACTTGCATATGACTTTTATTTCCAGATCTCCAGCCTCCTCCATGAATCATAATTACTGCTGGGTTCTTTTTTTTCTCAGTATAAAAATAAGCGTCTAAATGTAATTCTCTATCAGCTATTTTATTATAAACCAAATCATTAAACTGATTTACATTCTTGTCTTTTTTTTCCTTTACAATCGTTATAAAAGGATATTTTTTGATCAATCTATCATAAGTACTTTTAACTGTATAGGAAGTATCAATGCTGTATTGGCCGTGAATTGTACCAACATTTAAAAGCAACAAAAAAAAGAATGCTATTTTTTTCATTTCAGAACTTCAAATTTTAGTTAAGAAAGGAGTTCGACAACAAGGTCAAACTCCTTTTTTAACAACTTCAAAAAACAACTTTCTAAAAAATCATCAAATATTACTAACCAAGATTTTTGAAAAATAAAACGCTATTTTGCTTTTTACTCTCATTTTGATAATTATTGAAAGTGCACAATTGGTTTGGTTAAAAGTATAGTTAAGTGGTTTAATTTTTGATGGATTCCATTTTCTTTCCGTTGATATAGGTATTGATGAAATTTACCTTTTTCACGTTTTTCAACGAATAAACAGAATCGACTTTTGCGATTGTCACATTTTTGAATGTAATGTTTTCAATAGGAGATTGTTGGTAGCCATCAGCCAAAATCCCAAATTTTCCTCCATTTTTAACTTTGACATTCTCAAGGCTGATATTTTTAATCGCCGGTATGTAATTTCCAACTTGGCTTCCATAAATATCATAAAACATAGTCACTCTCAAAACACATTCTTTTACAGTTCCAACTTCAATATTTCGAACAAAAATATCCTCAGTCGTTCCACCTCGTTTTGAATTTGTTTTGATTCTGATGGCACGATCTAGTTCTGGACTGTCCATCACACAATTTTCAACATACACATTATTTACTCCGGCAGTAATTTCGCTTCCCATTACAACACCACCGTGACCGTCAATCATTTTGCAGTTTTGGACAACGATGTTTTTACTTGGGATTCCGACTCTTCTTCCATCTGCATCTCTTCCTGATTTAATCGCAATGCAATCATCTCCTGTATTGAAAGTACAATTTCTGATAATTACATTTTGAGAATACTCCGGATCACAGCCATCATTATTCGGGCCGTGGCTGTTTACAGTCACACCATCAATAATTACATTATTTGATTTTAATGGATGCAAGATCCAAAATGGTGCGTTAATTACTGTTATATCTTTTACCAAAACCGTATTGCATTCAAAAAACTCAATAAAATTAGGACGCAAATAATGTCCTTCGCCAAAAATACGTTCGGCAACTGGCACGCCTTTTTCAGCCATTTCAACCAAATTATCACGATTTAACGGATCGTGCTGTGATGGCTTTCCTTTTTCCCAGCCATATCTTTTGCTTCCGCACCAATACCACCAGTTTGCATTATTTGCTTGTCCGTTTAAAGTTCCTTTTCCTGTTATAGCGACATTGGTTTTATTTTTAGCATAAATCAGCGGTGAATGATTCATTAATTCTGTTCCTTCCCATGAAGTATGAAGCAAAGGATAATCTTTAGAATTTGTGCTAAAAAGAATTTCTGCTTGATCTTCCAAATGCAAATTGACATTGCTTTCCAAATGAATTGGACCAGTTAAATATTTTCCATTTGGAACTAAAACTCTTCCACCGCCTTTTGCAGCACATTCTTTGATTGCTTTTTCAAAAGCCATCGTATTCATTGTTTTCCCATCTCCTACCGCACCAAAATCATTTATATTATAGGTTTTGTTTGCAAAATGTGTTTCAGGAATACTTTTTACAATTAACTCCATCTTTTTCCAAGGATCTGCTTCAGAAACTCCTGAAACTTGTTTTCCGCAAGATAAAATCATGACAGAAAAGATACCAGAAAACAAGATTGATTTTAACGCTAAAGACTTATTTGTAATCATTTACGCAGTTTTATATGGTTTGAGCCAATAAATTGACGATAATTATGTAATCGATTACACGAAAGTATAAAATTTGTTTCTACGGAACAAATTTATTTAGAAATAATTTATATATTTAATTTTTATTTGCAATTATATTTACAGTTATTATAAAAAAATACATAATTTTTTATCATTGTAGAACTGCAAACGATTTAGTTAGTAATTATGTAATCGATAACAAAAAATATTGACATATATAAAAAAAATGTATTTTTGTTTAAAATTTAAACCTGAAACCTTTATTAATGAGCGAGAAAATAACCATTTATGATATTGCCAAGAAATTGAATATCACTGCTGCCACTGTTTCCAGAGCTTTAAATAACAATCCGAAAATCAAGGAAAGTACTCGAGAACTGGTAATCAAAACCGCTGCCTCAATGAACTACAAGCAAAACAAACTTGCTTTAGCACTAAAAAGCGGTCGAAGCAACAATATTGGCGTTATTGTTCCTCGTATTGACAGTAACTTTTTCGCCTCTGTTATTAGAGGAATTGAAGAAGAACTTCATCCACATGGTTATCAGGTAATTATTTGCCAAACTCATGAAAGCGCAAAAAGAGAAAACGAGAACCTATATACTTTAATAGATGCTCAAGTAGATGGCATCATTATGTCGGTTACTGATGTTACCGACGAGAATGACGGCGCTTTTCGTTATGTATTAGAAAAAAATGTACCGCTTATCTTTTTTGACAGAAGCAAACATATTGATGGCGTGAGCTCAGTTACTATTAACGATTTTAAGGGAGGGTATCTTGCCACAAAACACCTTATTAATGAAGGATGTCAGACCATTGCACATTTTTCTGGAGATCAATCTTTTGACATCTTCAAAAACAGATTTCTAGGGTACAAGCAAGCATTATTGGATAGTGGCATGACATTTAAAGAAGAATATGTCATCCATACTAAAAGTAGCGTTGAAGCCGGCAAAGAAGCTGTTGACAAATTATTGCAGATGAAAACGCCACCAGATGCTATTTTCTCCTCAAGTGATTTTGCTGCATTGGGCGCTATACAAGAACTAAAAGAAAGAAACATAAGTATTCCTAAAGAATTTTGTGTGGCTGGTTTTAGTAATGAGCCATTCACAAAATTCATGGAATTATCTATTACATCAGTTGACCAATCGTCTCTTGAAATGGGGAAAATGTCAGCTCGCGTTTTCTTAGAACAAGTTGATAAAACCGATACCATCAAAATTGAAAAGAAAGTAGTTCTTGCACCAGAATTGCATATTCGCAAGTCATCTTCAAGAACAAACTTTTAATTTTATTTTCAACATATAAGTTATATAAGTTCAATTTAATTACAACTACAGTTTAGCAAAAAAGCAGTTCTTTTGGAACTGCTTTTTTGCTAAGTACATCTAAAATGAACTTATATAACTTATATGGTTTCAAAAAAAAAAAAAAGACGCACAGCTGTGCGTCTCTACCTATAACTTTGTCACTTTGTATCTCTGTAACTTTTAACCTAAAAAACTATAATGAAACTCCTCTTTTCCAAGGAATAAATACATCTTGTTTCAACTGGTCTGCTTTTGTTTCCACGTTTCCGCTCGCCAATTCTATAATGTAATCTACTATTTCTGCTCCAACCTCGTTAATGGTTTTTTCACCAGTAATCACCGTTCCGGCATTTACATCGATAATATCAGACATTCTATTAATTAATGCCGTGTTCGAAGAAATTTTTACAACAGGTGCAATCGGATTTCCCATCGGATTTCCTAAACCTGTTGTAAATAAAACAACTGTTGCGCCCGATCCAACCAATCCTGTGGTACATTCTGCATCATTTCCTGGCGTATTTAAAAGACTTAATCCTGGTTTTGAAATATATTCTCCGTAATCTAAAACATCTACAACAGGCGAAGTTCCACCTTTTTTAGCCGCGCCAGCAGATTTCATTGCATCTGTAATTAATCCGTCTTTAATGTTTCCCGGAGATGGATTCATATCAAACCCTGAACCTGCATCTACAACTGATTTTTCAAAAGCTTTCATTAAAGTTAAAAACTTATCTGCTTTTTCTTCGTCCACACATCTATTCATCAATTCTTGCTCAACGCCACATAATTCTGGAAACTCTGCCAAAATTGTTTTCCCTCCCAAAGCTGCAAAAATATCTGAAACAACTCCTAATGCCGGATTTGCAGAAATTCCGGAAAATCCGTCAGACCCTCCACATTCTAAACCAATACTTAGCTTTGAAAGAGGAGCAGGTTTGCGTTCAATTTTGTTGGCTCTTTTAATGGCTTCATAAGAATCTTTAATCACCATTTGAAACATTTGATCAGTAGTTCCAATTTGTTGTTGCTCATAGATCAAAATTTCTTTATCACTATTCGGACTCATTTCTTTCAATGCCTTTTTAAAAATATCAACTTGCAAATTTTGGCAACCTAAACTTAAAACGGTTGCACCTGCAACATTTGGATTGTTCACATATCCTGCAAGCAGTTTTGCCAACAATTCTGAATCTTGTCGAATCCCTCCACAACCACCTTGATGATTGATAAATTTTACTTCAACATTATCTAAAAGATTTTCATTTAAATTTTTAGCCGAAACTTCTTCTACGCTTTTTTCTTCAATTAAAGAGCGCAACAAATTTTTATAAGAAACTTCTTTTTTAGGCATTAATTCGTTTTCAAAAATATCTTTCAGTTTTTCGATATTTTTGTTTTCGCAAAAAACCAATGGAAAAAACAACCAAACGTTTTTGGTTCCAACCTGTCCATCAGTACGGTGATATCCGTTGAAAGTTTTGTCTTTCCAACGATCTACATTTGGTGGAGTCCAACCTAAATTTCCGTTTTTACCAAAAACTTTTTCACTTTGATGTTTTACATTTTCGGTTGTAATTACTTCTCCTTTTTTTATAGGTTTAGCAGCTTTTCCAACCAAAACACCATACATTATAATATCATCACCAATTGAAAAATCTTTCTCTGTGATTTTATGTTTTGCTTTAACATCAGTTGTTGGTGAGACAGTGGTTCCTTCAAACATAATTTGTTCGTTTTGTACCAAATCGGTTAAAGCGACAATTACGTTATCTGCTGGGTTGACTTTTATTAATTTTTTTTGCGTTGCCATAACTACCGTATGTAATTCTTAATTTAATTGTTTTTGAAAATTGATGAAGCCTTGCTCTACGCCGTTTGCATCAATTTCTTCTAAAGCTTTTGCAATTGAATCTGTTAATGAAGGAATTTCAGTTAAATCTTCATCCCAGAAGTTTTTATTCTGCAAAGTAAGTCTTGCTATTTTATTGTAATCATCTGATGTCCAAAGTCCATTGAAAAACGAAACAATATCCTCACTGTCTTGAACTGGAAGATTTTCACCTTTCCAAGTTCCTTTGTAAAAACGAATCAAACATGCAAATGCAAAAGTCAAATGCACTGGAAGCTTTTTATGAACATCAACATATCCTGTCAAACTTGGCAATACACGAACTTTGAATTTAGAAATCGAGTTCAAAGCAATTGAAGACAATAAATGCTTGATAAATGGATTTCTGAAACGATCTAAAATTTCTTCAGCGAAACTTGTCAGTTCTGCTCTGTCCATGTTTAAAGTTTCATTGATTTCATCAAAAACCGCTTTATTTACAAATTCTCCTGTAAAAGCATTATCAACAGTTTCTTTTACAGTTTCGTTTCCGTAAAGCAATGAAAACGGCACCATTGCAGTATGTGCACCATTCAGGATTCTTACTTTACGTGTACGATACGGTTGCATGTCTGCAACAATTTTTACATCTAAATCTGTTTTTTCAAAAGGAAGTTTTGCCTTTAGTTTATCATCACCTTCAATCACCCATAAAAAGAAACTTTCAGCGCTTACAATCAAGTCGTCTTTGTAAAGCAACTGGCTGTTGTATTCTTCGATTTGATCTTTTGGATACCCCGGAACAATTCGATCCACCAAAGTATTATGAAAAGAACAATCGTTTGTTAGCCATGATTTAAAATCTTCTCCAAGATTCCAGTCATTACTGTATTTCAAAACAATTTCCTTTAAAGTATCTGAATTATAATTAATTAATTCACAAGGAATAATTGTCAAAGCCTTTGATTTATCGCCATTAAAATGCTTAAATCTTTCATGCAAAAGTACAGTTAATTTTGCAGGAAAAGAAACTGGAGGCGTCATTGAAGGACCATCAGAAGCAATGTATTCAATTCCAGCTTCAGTTGTATTTGAAATGATGAATTCTAATTCTTCTTCTTTGGCTAAAGCCAAAAATTCTTGAAAAGAAGCATAAGGATCCACTGCTTTTACAATATTTGTAATCAATTCTTTTTCCTGAATTTCCTCACCTTTTTTAACCCCTTTCATGAATAAAGTATAGAGACCATCCTGATCATTAATCATGTTCACTAATCCTCTGTCAATAGGCTGTACAACTGCAATTCCAGCATTAAAATCTGCTTTTTTATTTAATTCCTGAAAAGCATATTCTACAAAAGCTCTCAAGAAATTTCCCTCTCCAAACTGCACTATTTTTATCGGAAGTCTATGTGAAAACTCCGTATTTGATCTGTTAATTTTTTCCATTATAAATTCATTTGAGCGTTATAAATAACCACCATAATACCTTATTCTTTTTTTTTGGATTTCATATTGTAAAAGAAACATTACACCTGAAAGAGTAAAATAAATCCTGCTGTGAGGAGTGACAAGATTTATTTTGCAAGCGTAATGTTCAATTACAACATCTAAAACTCTAAAAAAAACCGCATGCCAAATAAGGAACTGGTATGATTATTCCCTATTTATTTTTAATATTTTTAATGATCTCCAAAACCTGACTTACTTTAGCCTGTAAACCGTCAAAATCTTGTTTGTCCAATATATCTTTTGAAATTAACTGCGAACCCAATCCAACACAAGTTGCTCCTGCATTTAGCCAAGAACTTAAGCTTTCAACTGTCGGGTAAACACCACCTGTAGGCATAATGTTTGTCCATGGGCATGGGCCTTTTATTGCTTTTATGAACTCTGGTCCATATATATCAGCTGGAAATAATTTTACAATTTCACAGCCCAATTCTTCCGCTCTTGCGATTTCAGTAAGTGTTCCGCAACCTGGCGACCACAATACTTTACGGCGATTACAAGCAATTGCAATATCTTCTCTAAAAACCGGAGTTACAATAAAATTTGCTCCTAAACTCATGTAAAGTGAAGCTGAAGCAGCATCTGTTATCGAACCTACTCCTAGCATCATTCCTGGCAATTCTGCCAATGCATATTTGTTTAGTTCTCCAAAAACTTCATGAGCAAAATCACCTCTGCTCGTAAACTCCATCAAACGTGAACCCCCGTCGTAGCAAGCTTTTAAAACTTTTTTGCTTAATTCTATATCAGAGTGAAAAAACAACGGAACCATCCCGTTTTCTTTCATTTGTTGTGCTACTTCAATTCTTGAATACTTTGCCATTTCCTTTTTTATCTTGAAACTAATGCCGAACCATCGCCATCAATCATATTTTCTACTTCTTTCAATGTCACCAAGTTGTAATCACCTGCGATTGTATGTTTTAAGCAACAAGCCGCAACTGCAAAATCCAAGGCTCTTTGATTATTATTTTTATACTGAAGCAAACCGTAAATCAAACCGCCCATAAAAGCATCACCGCTTCCTACTCGGTCAACTACAGGTGTAACTTCTTTTACTGCTGCTTGATAAATAGCTTTTCCATCAAATAAAATTCCACCAATTCTTTGGTGTGAAGCACTTACAGAATAACGCAATGTTGTCGCAACCGTTTTTAAATTAGGCATCAATTCAAACAGTTTTGTATACAAAACTGGCAATGATTTTTCGTCTTGATAATTCGGATTCACTTTTGGAATTCCCAACATAAAATACGCTGTGTCAATGTCTCCTAAAATAACATTGCTGTATTTCAACATTTCAGGCATTACTTCGCTAGACGTTTTTCCGTATTGCCATAATTTCGAACGATAATTCAAATCGCATGAAATTGTGATTCCTTTTTTATGCGCTATCTTAATTGCTTCTAGACAAGCTTCAGCTGCACTTTCAGAAATTGCTGGTGTAATACCACTCCAATGAAACCACTCTGCTCCTTCTAAAACCTTATCCCAATCAATACTTCCTTTTTGAATAGTTGCCATCGAACTGTGTGCACGATCATAAACTACATTACTTCCACGTGTTCCTGCACCAGTTTCCAGAAAATAAATTCCTAAACGTTCACCTCCAAAAACAATATTTTTAGTTTCGACGTTCATTTTTCGCATTTCTTTTAATGCAGATCCGCCGATTTCATTTTCTGGCAATCTTGTAACAAACTCAGCGTTTATGCCATAATTTGCTAAAGAAACAGCTACGTTAAATTCTCCGCCTCCATACGTAGCACCAAATGCTGTAGATTGCGAAAAACGTAAGTGTCTTTCTGTCGAAAGACGAAGCATAATTTCTCCAAATGAAACTACTCTACTCATTTTTTTTATTTTTAATTTTACCATTAAGGCATTAAGAAAATTAAGCTTTGCTTTATGTTCTCTTTGCGATTAAAGGTTAAGTTTATTAAGCCTACTCGCTTAATTATCTTTGTATTATTAAGTAACTATTTTAACCCAAAACTTAATTTTCTTAATGCCTTAATAGTTAAAAAAATTAAAATTTGAAATATTCTTTAGCGTTGTTGTATGAAATATCAGAAACCAATTTTCCGATCCATTCCATATCATTTGGAAGTTCTCCACGTTTGATTTCATCTCCTAGAAGATTACATAAAATACGTCTGAAATATTCATGTCTAGGGAAAGACAAGAAACTTCTTGAGTCAGTCAACATTCCAACGAAACAACTAATTAAGCCCATGTTTGAAAGCGCATTCAATTGTTTTGTCATTCCATCTTTTTGATCTAAAAACCACCATCCTGAGCCAAATTGAACTTTTCCTCTAACACTGCCGTCGTTGAAATTTCCAATCATAGTTGCCATAACTTCGTTATCAGCAGGATTTAAGTTGTATATAATCGTTTTAGACAATTTATCTTTGCTGTCTAAAGCATTTAAAAAGCTTGATAATTTTTGCCCCTGTGGATAATCTCCAATAGAATCCCATCCTGTATCTGGACCTAAGATCCTGTGCATACGCGCATTGTTGTTTCTTAAAGCACCTAAGTGAAATTGCTGCACCCATCCAAATTCATGATACGTTTCACACAAGAACAATAAAATCGCGCTTTGAAATTTTAATGCTTCTTCTGGAGATAAAACGCTGTTTTCTCTTTTCTTTTTGAAAATAGCGCTTACTTCATTTTCAGTGAAATTTTCAAAATAAATTTGATCCAAACCGTGGTCACTTAATTTACATCCGTTTGCATTAAAGAATTCGATTCTTTTTCTTAACGCCGATTGTAAATCTGCATATGTATTGATTGATATACCCGACACTTCTCCTAAAGTATCAACATATGCATTATATCCATCATTAGAAATCAAAATCGCTTTATCAGGCCTAAAAGCCGTACTCATTTTGATTCCTGTTGAATTGTTTGCGAATTTTTGATGATATTCCAAAGAATCAATTGGATCTTCTGTAGTGCAAACCAATTCAGCGTTTACTTTTTTAAGAAGATTTTGCGTGCTATATGCTTGCGAATTTATTTTTTCAGAAGTTTCGATATAAATTTTCTCAGCCGATTTTTCATTCAACAAATCATAAATATCAAAATAACGAGCCAATTCTAAATGCGTCCAGTGGTACAAAGGATTACGCATTGTGTACGGAACTGTTTTTGCCCAATTCAAGAATTTATCTTTATCTGAACCATTTCCTGTTACAAATTGCTCATTGATTCCAAGTGTACGCATTGCACGCCATTTGTAATGATCACCATTAATCCAAACTTGAGTAATATTATCGAAGATTTTATCCTCGGCAATAAACTGTGGATTTAAATGATTATGATAATCAATAATTGGCTGATTTTTAGAATAATTATGGTATAATTCTTCAGCAAATTTATTTTCTAATAAAAAATTATCGTTTATGAATGTATTCGCGCTCATGTCTTCTTTTAATAAAAATTGAGAATTATTCTTCGTTTGATGGTTTCCCGATAGTTGCTAAAATACCGCCATCAACATATAAAATGTGACCGTTTACAAAATCACTAGCTTTTGAAGATAAAAATATTGCTGCTCCAGCTAAATCACTCGGATCACCCCATTTCGCCGCCGGAGTTCTGCTGATGATAAAATCATTAAACGGATGTCCGTCAACTCTGATAGGTTTTGTTTGTTCTGTTGCAAAATAACCTGGTCCAATTCCGTTGATTTGAACATTATATTTTGCCCATTCTGTTGCCATATTTTTAGTCAGCATTTTCAAGCCTCCTTTTGCAGCAGCATAAGCCGAAACTGTATTTCTACCCAATTCACTCATCATTGAGCAAATGTTGATTATCTTTCCTTGTCTTCTTTCGATCATGCCTTTTGCAACATGCTTCGAAACAATAAACGGACTTACTAAATCAATATCGATTACTTCTCTAAAATCAGCAACTTCCATTTCTAGAAGCGGAATTCTTTTAATGATTCCGGCGTTGTTAATTAAAATAGCGATTGGACCAACTTCCTTTTCAATTTTTTGAACTGCTTCTGCAACTTCTTTTTCTTCAGTTACATTAAATTTATATCCGACAGCATTTATTCCTTCACTTTTTAATTCTGCTACAGCAACATCAATCTTTTCTTGAGACGAATTTCCGTTTACTACAATTGTTGCACCCGCTTGACCTAATCCTTTTGCCATTGCCATTCCCAGTCCGTGTGTACTTCCTGTAATAAGAGCAACTTTTCCTTGTATATCAAATAAATTTGTCATTTTCTTATCTTAAATCAGTGATTTTACAAACATCCATATCTCCGTAATCTAAGTTTTCACCAGCCATTCCCCAGATAAAAGTATAATTACTAGTTCCAGAACCCGAGTGAATTGACCAAGGCGGAGAAATTACTGCTTGGTGATTGTTCATCCAGATATGTCTTGTTTCTTGTGGTTGTCCCATAAAATGACATACCGCTTGATTTTCTGGAATATCTAAGTAGAAATACACTTCCATTCTACGGTCGTGCACGTGAGCTGGCATTGTATTCCAAACACTTCCCGGATTTAATTCCGTCATTCCCATTTGCAATTGACAAGTTGTAACTACACTTCCAATAATCATTTGATTAACGGTACGGTGATTTGCCGTTTCCATTGCTCCTAAGTTTAATTTATTTGCTTCAGCCAAACTTACTTTTACCGTCGGATAAGATGTATGAGCTGGTGCCGAATTGATATAGAATTTAGCAGGATTAGAAGCATCAACACTTTTGAAAATCACTTCTTTATTACCGCTTCCAATATATAGAGCATCTTTAAAACCTAATTCATAAGTAGTTCCTTCAACAACAACAGAACCGCTTCCGCCAACATTGATTATACCTAATTCTCTTCTTTCCAAAAAATAAGGTGCTTTTAGCGGATCAATTGTTTCCAAAACTAAATCACCTTTAACCGGCACTGCAGATCCTGCAATGTATCTGTCATAATGAGAATAAACCAAAACGATTTCATCTTCCTGCATTAAATCATCAATTAAGAATTCTTCTCTTAATTGTTGTGTATCATATTTTTTTACTGCTTCGGGGCTTGATGCGTATCTTGAACTATATTTTGTCATAATTTCTAAATTAATGTAATCGATTGCACAAATTTATTTTTTTATATTGAAATACCATAATTGAAACCAAAAATTATTTCACTGACAACCACTTTTTCTTTACAATTCTACTTTTTTCATTTTTGGAACTAGAATGTGCATAATCAGCCAAGCCAATAAATACGAAGCTCCACAGATGCAAAACATGATAAAATAGCCTGTTTCAATTTTGCCTAACTTCGTATAATATACAAACATGTTTTTCTGAACCACCAAAGTCAACAAGATTCCGCCAAGCGCTCCAAACATCCCACCTAATCCTGTAACCGAAGCAGTGGCTTTTTTAGGAAACATATCAGAAACAGTTGTAAAGATATTTGCACTCCAAGCTTGGTGTGCTGAAACTGCCAAACCTATAACTAAAATTGCCCACCACATATTTATACTTCCTAGATATTGTGAAAACAAAACCGGCAAAACTGCAAACGCATAGAGCAACATACTTGTTTTACGAGCTTTATAAGCCGGCCAATTGTTATTTATTAATTTTAATGGAAGCCAGCCTCCTCCAATACTGCCCACACTTCCAATCATATATACCAACGCACAAGGCCAGATAATTTCTGTTGCCGTCAATTTATATTGTTTCATCAAGAAATCTGGCAACCAGAATAAATAAAACCACCAAACCGGGTCGGTCAATAATTTTCCTATTGCAAAAGCCCAAGTTTGACGAAACGACAGTAACTTAAACCAAGAAACTTTTTCTTTTGAATCTTCTTCAGCAACAACCACTTGATCTGAAGTAATATATTCTAATTCTGCTTGAGACAAACGTTTTTGTTTCTGCGGTACTTCATACAATAAAAACCACAAGAAAAGCCAAATAAACCCAACAATACCTGTTAAGATAAATGCCCACTGCCAACCATAATTTTCAGCAATGTAAGGAACGGTCAACGGCACTATAATTGCGCCGATGTTGCTCCCGGAGTTAAATATCCCAGTAGCTAAAGCCCTTTCCTTTTGAGGAAACCATTCAGCTGTTGCTTTTATTGCCGCTGGGAAATTCCCTGCCTCAGTTATTCCTAAAAAGATGCGGGCAATTACGAATCCCCCGGTACCTGTTGCAAGCGCATGACCAATTGCAGCCAAACTCCATAACCCAGTAGAAATGGCATAACCTAATTTAGTTCCTAATTTGTCAATAATTCCACCCGCAACCAACATTCCAAGCGCATAAGCGATTTTAAATGCAATCTCAATATTCGAATAGTCAATAACTTCTTGTTCCGGTGTCCAATGAAAAGCTTCTGCAAGAAAAGGTCGAAGGTAACTTATTACATTTCTGTCTAAATAATTAACAGTCGTTGCAAAAAAAACTAAACTACAAATAGTCCAGCGATACTTTCCTATTGCTGCATTGGCTTGGTTCATCATTGAATTTGGTTTAAGGTTGGTTGGTTAGTTAGCTTAAAATCCTTTTACAAATCAGTAATCGGACTATATTTTGGAACCAAAGTTTTCATCACAACCCAGCCTGTCAAATAACAAACTGCGCAGATAGAAAAGATGATCATATATCCTGAGTTAATCCCGTTTACTACATTTTCACCAGCAGTTGTAAGTGATTTTAAAAATTCTTCCAAATTCCCCACTCCTTTTTCAGCCAGAAAAGCCTTTTCTGTTACTGCATTTTGAAATTGCGGGTATTTATCTAGCAAAGGCTGACCATTTATTGTGCTCCAATTTCTTTGCGTGAAATCAAATAACATACCTGAGCCTTTATTTATAAGTGTCGAACCAATTCCTCCTGCTAAGCCTCCAATACCTGTAATCGTTGCAATTGCTTTCTTTGGAAACATATCTCCAACCGTAGTAAAAATATTTGCCGACCAAGACTGATGCGCTGCACCTGCGATTCCTATAATGATAACCGGAACCCAGTAACTAATATATCCTAAAGGCTGAGCCGCTAAAGCTAATAATGGGAAAAATGCAAAAATAAGCATCGCTCTCATGCGTCCTTCGTACGGATTCATTCCTTTTTTCTCCACAAAATAAGTAGGCAGCCATCCTCCAATAATCGACAATAAAGTAATCATATAAAGAACAAATAATGGTAATGCTGCTTGTGTAGAATCCATTCCATAAACCGAACTCAAATAAGCTGGAGTCCAGAACAAAAAGAACCACCAAACACCATCAGTCATGAATTTACCAAATGCAAAAGCCCAAGTTTGCTTGTATTTAAAACAATCTGCTAATGAAACTTTTGAACTAGCTTCTGCAACATACCCTAAATTACTGTCTGCAACATCATCTTGCTGAATATAAGCCAACTCTTCTGGAGTTACTTTAGCATGTCTTTCTGGCTTATCATACATAAACATCCAGAATCCCATCCAAATAAATCCTAAAGCCCCAATAATGATAAAAGACATTTCCCAACCAAAAGATTTAGCGATAAACGGAATTGTAACTGGCGCTGCTAATGCCCCAACTGTAGCTCCTGCATTGAAAATACTAGTTGCAAAAGCCCTGTCTTTTTTAGGGAAATATTCTGCTGTAGTTTTAATAGCTGCAGGAAAGTTTCCTGCTTCTCCAACAGCTAAAACAAAACGTGCAAAAATGAACAAAGCCACACTTACATTAATTACTAAAGCAGTATCTTGAACAGTACTGATTATTTCCTTTGATCCGTGGAAGCCTACCAACCAGTCTCCAGTAATTATTCCCGAAGTAGCAATACCACAGAAAGCATGAAGACAAGCTCCTATAGACCAAATTCCAATTGCCCAAAGAAATCCTTTTTTTGTATCTAACCAATCTACAAATCGACCAGCAAACAATAATGAAACCGCATAAAATATCGAAAACAAAGCCGTTATGTCTCCATAATCACTGTTTGTCCAATGAAATTCTGGAGCAATAAAATCTTTCCATGTTAAAGAAAGTACTTGTCTGTCTAAATAATTAATTGTTGTTGCAAAAAAAAGCAAAGCACAAATGCTCCAACGATATTTTCCTGCTGATTTCATG
This sequence comes from Flavobacterium denitrificans DSM 15936, assembly GCF_000425445.1. Taxonomy (GTDB): domain Bacteria; phylum Bacteroidota; class Bacteroidia; order Flavobacteriales; family Flavobacteriaceae; genus Flavobacterium; species Flavobacterium denitrificans. The sequence continues at coordinate 210,653 of NZ_KE384378.1, forward strand.
CTTTGGCTGGTAGTAACTGAATTTTCTTGGGTCATGGTTAGTATATTGTAAAAGTTATGTTTTTAGATCCTTTTCTTTTTATCATTCAAATCGAATTAGAAAGCACTAAAAAACAATGATTTAACACAAATAAAACGAAATAATGTAATCGATTGCACAAATATAGTTTTTAATCTTTATATTCCAAATAAATTATATAAAAAATTATTTTTGCACTCAAAATAAACATATCAAACAAAAAAAATAGTACAATATTACACATTAAACAATATATTTGTTAAATAGCAAAGTGTCAAAATCATCCGTTATTAGTATTAAAATTGTACGGAAATCCAAGACTGAAAAGCTAATTTATCTTCTACTATTTTTCGCGTTTTTCACATTGATTATTATAATTTCAACAATCCTATTTAAATAAATGAAAACTGTTATTCCTTCAAAATTACTTAATTACTTTGCATTATTTACACTGACTATCAATCAATTGCAAGCACAAGACAAAATCATTCCATTATGGAATAAAATTCCGGATGAAATAACTGCTCCAGATTATAACGAAAAAGAAACCGTAAAAGAGGGAATAATCATCAATAGCAGTTTTGTATCTGTCCCAACATTAAGCATTTTTATTCCAAAAGAAATTAAGCCAAATCAAACTGCCATTATTATTTTTCCGGGTGGAGGCTATTCACATCTTTCCATGGACAAGGAAGGGACTAAAGTGGCAAATTGGCTAAATAGTTTAGGAATTACTGCTTTTGTTTTAAAATATCGCTTGCCGAATGATTTGATTATGAAAAACAAGAATATTGGTCCTTTGCAAGATGCTCAGGAAGCCATGAGGTATGTAAGAGCAAATGCATCAAAGTGGAATATCGACATCAATAAAATTGGCACTATAGGCTTTTCAGCGGGCGGGCATTTGGCTTCGACCCTAGCAACGCATTACGAGGACAAGACATACCAATCAGCATCAAACACTAGCGCGCGCCCAGATTTTTCGCTTTTAATTTATCCTGTGATATCTATGGAAAACAACATCACACACAAAGGTTCTCAAACTAATTTATTAGGAAACAATCCCTCGAAAGACTTAATTGATTCTTTTTCGAATGACAAAAAAGTCACCTCGCAAACTCCTCCGACATTCTTGATACATGCAACCGATGATACAGCCGTATTGCCTGAAAACAGCATCAACTATTACTTGGCTCTTAAAAAAAATGGAGTTACATGTGAATTACATCTTTATGAAAATGGCGGGCACGGTTTTGGTCTTGGTGTTAAAGATACCAGCAAAAATTGGACGAAAGACTGCGAAGAATGGCTTAAAAACCACGGTTATTATTAAGTTTAAAACATAAAAAAAGGGTTTTTAAATTGGCTAACGTGTAACCTAATTTAAAAACCCGATAAAAATTTTGACTTCTTGTATTTAATCTTGCAAATTTATACAAGTACCCACGATCAATGAATATGTCCAAATTTCTACAAAACTTGTTTCTCCAAAAACTAGTATTAATTCCATAGAAACTTTTTGATGATGTTAAAAAGGCAAAACATCTTAGATTTCTATTTCATTGATGCAAATTTACCTACCAGTTTTACGAATACATTACGGTTTTCCGCATTCTAACAAAAGTTTTATATTTTTTTATAAAATACGAAGCATAAAACACTGAAAACAAACCATTAAACAAATTAACGCTTCAAAGAAAAAAAATAAAAAAACTAAAACTTAACTTTAGCTTTACATTATTTCTTATTCTAGATTAAGTTGGAATTGGTCTTTATCTAATAAATTTGCTTTCAAAATTAGAATATTATGAAAATGCTTGAATTTTTATTACTTGGAAAAAACGAAGCAATTTTAGCCATTTTGCTTCGCTTGGTTAATGCCGATGAAAATTGGAATGCAGTTGCTTTCAATAATGAAAAAGAAGCTCAAGAATATTTTAGCAATCATAAAATAGATATTGTTCTGTTGAGCTCTGCAATTGAAGATCATATCGAAAAAGAGTTTGCTTCTTTTTGCTTGAAACAACAACCGGATGTAGAAGTTATTGAACATTTTGGAGGTGGAAGCGGTTTGTTGAAATCGGAAATTATGCATCGATTGTATTTAAAGGGAAAGCTTTAAATTTGTATTATCTAAATGCTTAAAAATGCAAAAAAGATATTCCGTTGTATTTCATCCTTCATCAGAAGTTATTGCCACTATCAAAGCAATGAAGGATTTTTTAAAAAGCAAAATCAACTGGTACAACAGTTGCAATTCTGTGGCGCATATAACGATTTGTGAAATCGAAATTAACGAATCACAACTTGAAAATTTCAAGAAGAAGCTTGCAAAAATCTGCGACGCTTTTGCTCCTTTTATGGTTCATTTAAATGATTTTGGTGCTTATGAAAATAGCGGTGCTTTTTTTATAAAACCAAATAAAGAATCTAAAGATAGTTTAAAACCAATCATGAAAAAGATTCAAGAAACTTTAAAACCCTTAAAGATAAAAAGTGATGATCCGCACATTTCTATTGGTCGAAGATTAACTCCAGAAAATCTTGAAATTGCCTCACAGCTTTTCACTACCATTGATGTGGAATTTTTATGCGACGCTATTATTTTGCGTGAATTTGATCCGAAAGTAAAACAGTTTTTCGTGATTGAGACGATACCGTTTGGCAGTAATCCAGAACCGGAGTTTGTACAAGCAAGTTTGTTTTAATTTTTTTATACAAAGGCAATAAGGCTCAAAGTTTATTTTTTTACAAATATTCCAAGGTTTCAACCTTGGGACGCAATTTATTCACCAAACATCTTCCAAGGTTGAAACCTTGGGCTATGGTTGCATTGATTATGCAAAAAACTTTGCGACTCTGCTCCCGATAGTTATCGGGATTTCGAGATCATCCACAACAACATTAAAAAACTTTGCCCTTTAGTGCCTTAGCGGCCATAACCCACAACATCATTTTTTCCGTATATTTGAATTTTACAATTCAGATATGAAATCCCTAGATTCATTTTATAAAGAAATCACCGAAGGTTCCACTATTGAACCCAATTCCTTGCTTCCAAATGACATTCAAAAAGAAATTGGTCATTTTAATGTTTTTAGTATCAAAGAACTTCTGGAACGACTGCAAGGAAAATCGGCTATGCCTTATGACAGAAGGGCTTACTATAAAATAAGTTTGATAAAAGGCCACAACAAAGCCGAATATGCCGATAAGGTAATCGAAATTGAAAAACAGGGATTGTTATTTGCAACACCAAAAATCCCATACAACTACATTCCACAAGACACCAATCAAGGTGGGCAATTTTGTGTTTTTACAAGCGAATTTTTATCGAAAAACAAAAGTGGAATTGACTTAGATAATCTTCCAATTTTTGCTTCAGATGGTTATCCAATTTTTCAATTATCAAATGAAGAAGTTTCTGAAGTTGAATTGATTTTCAACAAAATACAAAAAGAAATCAACTCTGACTATATCTACAAATATGATTTAATCCGAAATTATGTTGCCGAATTAATTCACTTTGGGCAAAAATTGCAACCTATTACAGCATTGTATTCCAAACATAATTCGGCGGCGAGAGTTTCGTCATTATTTGCTGAATTATTAGAAAGGCAATTCCCAATAGAATCTCCAAATCAGAAATTAGAATTAAGAACGGCAAAGGATTTTGCGGAAAGATTATCCGTTCATGTTAATCATTTAAATAAAGTTTTAAAAGAAAGCACCGGAAAAACGACCACCGAATTAATCAGTTCAAGACTAACAAACGAAGCAAAAATCCTTTTAAAACAAACCGATTGGAACATTTCTGAAATTGCTTATTCTCTTGGTTTTGAAGAATTGGCACATTTTTCTAATTTCTTTAAAAAACAAACGTCGTTTACACCGTTGGCTTTTAGGAGTTAGTGGTTTCAGGTTTCTTAGAACTTTGTCAAAGTTTAAAACTTTGACAAAGTTGAACGTATAGTTTTGGAATTTAATTATTGTGACTTCACAAGTGATTTGAATTTTGCAAACATCAGTTTGATATTTACAATTCCCTACAACTACTTCGCTCCTACCTTTGTCTTATCAATTTAAAAAATCGAAAAGATGAATTTATCATTTTACATTCTACAATTCCCAATTCACAATTAACAATTAAAAAAGATGGCAGTAAATACGAAAATAGCTCTCGTTACAGGCGGAAGCAGAGGTTTAGGAAAAAACATGGCAATGGCAATTGCTAAAAAAGGACTTGATGTAATTATTACTTACAACAGCAAAAAAGACGAAGCAGATTCATTAGTAAAAGAAATTGAAAATTTGGGTCAAAGAGCCGCTTCAATTCAATTGAATGTTGGGAATTCTGGAACTTTTGATTCTTTTTTTGAAGAAGTAAAAACAGTTTTAAAAAACACTTTTAAAACGGATAAATTTGATTTTATCGTAAACAATGCCGGAATTGGAATTCACAATTCTTTTGAAGGAACTACAGAAGAAGAATTTGATTTACTAACCAATATTCAGTTTAAAGGTCCATTTTTCTTGACTCAAAAAGCATTAAAAGTCATGAACGACGGAGGCGGAGTTATAAACATTTCAACAGGTTTAGCGCGATTTTCAACTCCAGGTTATGTTGCTTATGCTTCGATGAAAGGCGCAATCGAAACTTTGACAAAATACCAAGCAAAAGAATTAGGAGCGCGAAACATTAAAGCCAATGTTGTTGCTCCAGGAGCAATTGAAACCGATTTTGGTGGCGGCGTTGTTCGTGATAATCAACAACTAAACAAAATGCTAGCATCAATCACAGCTTTGGGAAGAGTTGGTTTACCAGACGATATTGGCGGTGTTGTTGCCTTTTTATGTACCGAAGACGCGCGTTGGGTAAATGCTCAAAGAATTGAAGTTTCAGGAGGAATGAATTTGTAATCTTGAAAAATACCCCAATAAAAAAACAAAACCCGATAGTCCTAAAACTATCGGGTTTGCCTTTTAAATATATTGAATTAGTAAGCAAGTATATTTCAATTTTTCTCGATAGAGACATCAAAATCTCCATCTTTATCAAAAACAACATCATAAAATTTGGAGTTTTTTTTAACCCCAACTTCATAAGTCGTTTTATTTTTATCATCCACTACAACCGCAATTTCTGTAATAGATTTTGGCGGATAATTCTTTTTCAAATAAGCTTGTGCGCTTAAAGGCAATTTGCTTAGCGGAATTTGCTGCTCAAATGCTTTCAAAACTCCCAAATTGTTATAAACGGCAACCGCTTTTGTATTTTTGTCTTTATTGAATTTTGCCTCATAACGAACTTCGTCATCGTCGTCTCCCACATATTCTTCAGACCAAACTGCCGTTTTACCGGGATATTCTTTTTCAAAAGTAAATTTTACCTTATCTGGAGGTATTATTACTTTTCTCATATTTGTACCTTCTTGTGCAAAAAGAAAACCATTGCATAAAAAAACAACAATCAGTAAAAGATTTCTCATAATTCCTCATTTACAAATTAATATCTTTAAAATATCGTATTAAAATTACTACTTTTAAATGAAGATTAAACGAAGTGCCTCTAAAATATTATCAACAATTTCTTATCTTTTTAATCGGTCAGACAATTCTCTTTTGTATGTAATTCCTATTGGTAATTTTTCATGTTTTATGACTACAAAATCTTTTTCAGTTTCTTCAATTTTATCGAGCGCCACGATATACGATTTATGAATTCGCATAAAACTTTTTTCTGGAAGACACTTTTCTAATTCGGTTGTCGTTATTGACGCCAAATAAGTTCGTTTTATCGTGTGAAGCTTTACGTAATTCCCAAAACTCTGCGCATACAAAAGCTGATCTAATTCTATATCGATAAAATAACCGTCAACTTTAACGCTTATTGAATTTACAACTGTTTCTTCTTCTTTGATTTTCAATGATTCCGTTGAAAAAAAACGGTCAACAGCTTTTAAGAATCTTGGAAAATAAATGGGTTTGAGCAAATAGTCGATTACGCCATAATCGTAACTTTCTAACGCAAATTCGGAATACGCTGTCGTTAAAATTGTTTTAGGATGATTCGGAATGATTTTCAACAATTCCATTCCAGAGATTTCGGGCATATTGATATCTAAAAACATCAAATCAACATGATTTTCACGCAGATAATCCATTGCTTCAATTCCGTTATAGCCTTGAAAAACAAGTTCTAATTGCGGATTCTGTTTGATATAATTCGCTAAAACATAATGGGCGGCCGGCTCATCATCAACAATAATGCATTTTTTAGGCTCTTTCATTATACAAACTTTTTTAGTTGCAATTTCAAATCAACTATATAGGTATTTTTTTCATCCTGAATATCTAATTTATAGTTTTTTCCATAAATCAAATTCAGTCTTTCAATAGTGTTTTTCAATCCAATTTTAGTCGAAACAACATCTGTTTTTTTCGTCGGAATTGAATTGATTACATGCAAATGAAGATCACCATCTTCAACCGTAATAAAAATTCGGACATAACATTTTTCGATTGCGCAAGTTCCATGCTTAAAGGCATTTTCAATAAAAGCAATCAAAAGCATTGGCGAAATTTTATACGCATTTTCGTTGTCAATTTTAGAGTCAAAAGTAATATCGCAACGGTACCCTACTCTTTCTTTTTCAAGCTGCACATAACTGTTAATAAACTCCAATTCGTCTTCTAAAGACACACATTGTTTGTTATTGCTTTCGAGCTGATAACGCATTAATTGCGAAACTTTCATAATCAAATCTGGCGTTCTTTCTGGAAATTCCAAACTGATTCCGTAAAGCGTATTAAAAGTATTGAATAAAAAATGCGGATTCAATTGCCCTTTCAACGAATTCAATTGCATTTGGTTAAACAAAAGCGCTTCGTCTGTTTGTTTTCTGTGAATTCTGTAGAATTTAAAAACAATAATCGGGCTTAAAATACAAACCAAAGTTCCTAAAACGCTAGCCAATTGGTACACATAACTTCGTTGATGCGAGTTTTGATACAAACGACAATTACTGAACATGTCCAGCATTGTGATTTCATATAAAATGACCGAGAACACAAAGACTCCAAAAAGAGTCAAGAAAACATACGTTAAAGGGCGTTGGGTTTTGAATAAAATTGGCAAAAGAAAAAAACGATTAAACTGGGCGTGCAAATACAAAATGAAATAGAAAAAAATGCCCATAAAAATGGAAGTCACAGAACTGAACAGCATCCAATCGTTCTTTAAAGTATAGATTGTAAATGAAAAAAGAACAACAGCAATTTCCTGCCACCATTTGTTGTCCAGTATATTATCAAACTTTTTATTCATTTTTAAAACATAATAGTGTGCAAAGTTCGCACAAATATTTAATTCTTTTTTCCAAAAAATGACAAATTCAATTGGTCATTTATCAGTGCAGTACATCACTTAACCTGACTTTTATCGATATAAGAGAAATAAATTTGCGGCATAATTTCACATTTTGAGTTTTATGTATTTCAAAAAAATTACCTTATTATTTTTCTTGATTATTACCTCAATTGGTTATTCACAAACCTTGTCTTTAAAAGAAGCACTAAAAACAGGTCTTGAAAACTACGGTTCAATCAAAGCAAAAAACAATTACGCCAGCGCCTCAAAAGAGACTTTAAAACAATCTCGCCGTGATTATCTTCCAAATTTAAATTTATCTGCACAGCAGGATTACGGGACGGTCAACGGTCAGAATGGGCCACTTTACGGTTTTGGAGGTTTAGGAGTTGCTTCGTCTGGTTTGCCTCTTCCTGAACAAAACTGGAATTCGGCATTTGGAGCGCTTTATTTAGTCAACATGAACTGGGATTTTTTCACTTTCGGAAAAACTCAGGAAAAAATCAATTTGGCTAAAGTTGATGTTCAAGCAAAAGAAAATGATTTGAAACAGGAAATGTTTCAGCAAGAAATTAAAATTTCAGCCGCTTATTTGAATTTATTGGCAAGCCAAAGGTTACTGATTTCGCAGCAAAAGAATTTAACCCGCGCAGAAGTTTTCAAAAAGACAGCTGTTGCCCGAGTTAAAAACGGATTATTAGCTGGAGTAGATTCCACCTTGGCAACTGCAGAAGTTTCAAAAGCAAAAATCGCCTTGAATCTTGCGCGAAATTTTGTCAAAGAACAAAACAACAAATTAGTTGATTTAATGGGAGTTGCGCCTCAGGATTTTATTGCTGATACTTTATTTGTAAATCAAATTCCGAAAGAGGTTTTAAGATCAACAGCTTCAACTGACAGTTTGCATCCTCTATTGCAGTTTTACAAAACCAAAATTGATTACAGCAATCAACAAGTTAAATTATACAAACGCTTTTATTACCCAACAATGAGTGCTTTTGGTATTTTGCAAACCAGAGCTTCAGGTTTTGAAGCTGGTTATGCAGCAGATCAATCGGCTTTTAGCAGAAATTATTGGGATGGTGTAAATCCGGATCGCTCTAATTATTTAGTTGGAGTTGGAATCACTTGGAATTTGACAACACCTTTTAGAGCAAACAAACAAGTTACTTCGCAAAAATTTGTTTCGCAGGCTTTGCAAGAAGAATACAACCAAGCCAGCAGAGAATTGCAATCGCAACTAACATTTGCCGAAGATAAAATCAGAATCACTTTAGAGAATTATGCCGAAGCGCCAATTCAAGTCAATGCCGCACAACGCGCTTATATTCAAAAATCGACTTTATACAAAAACGGTTTGACCGATTTAACCGATTTGACTCAAACCATGTTTACGCTAAATCGCGCTGAAATTGACCGCGATATCGTCAACAATAATGTATGGCAATCGTTTTTGCTGAAAGTTGCTGCAACGGGCAATTTCGACTTATTTATAAATGAATTTTAATTAAAAGCCAAATGAATTTAATACGTTTTGCACTCCGCAAGCCCATTTCCATCTTAGTATTGGTTGCGGGTCTATTTTTCTTCGGAATTGGTGCCATCAAAGACATTAAGGTAGATATTTTGCCAAAAATGAATTTGCCGGTAATTTATATTGCGCATCCGTTTGGAGGCTACACACCAGACCAAATGGAAGCTTATTTTGCAAAAAACTACGTCAACGTTTTGCCTTTCTCAAATGGTATAAAATCAGTTGAGACTAAAAATATTCAGGGGTTAATGATTATGAAATTAACCTATTATGAAGGAACAAATATGGCTCAGGCCGCTGCCGAATTGAGTGCACTTTCAAACCGAATCCAAGCGGTTTTTCCTCCGGGAACTCAGCCACCGTTTATTATTCGTTTTGATGCTTCTTCTCTTCCAATTGGGCAATTGGTTTTGAGCAGTAAAATCAGATCAAACAATGAATTGCAGGATTTAGCCAACGTTTATGTTCGTGCTTCATTTACTTCAATTCCTGGTTTATTGTCTCCAGCTCCTTTTGGCGGAAGTCCAAGAACAATTGAGGTAAATATTGATCCAGATTTAATGCGTTCGCACAATATGACGCCAGATCAAGTTGTAGAAGCAATTCGTTTGAACAATCAAACTGCGCCTTCTGGAAACGTGCGTATAGGCGACAAAAATTATATTACGCCAACAAATAATACTATTAAAGAAGTTAAAGATTTTGCAGAAATTCCTTTATTCAAAGGAGGCGTTCAAAACTTAAAATTAGGAGATATTGCAAATGTAAAAGATGGTGCCGATATCACGCAGGGTTATGCATTAGTAAATGGGAAACGATCGGTTTATATCAGTATTGCAAAAGCGGGAGACGCTTCGACTTGGGATGTAGTTCAGAAATTGAAAGCTGAACTTCCAAAAATTCAAAGTACACTTCCTGAAGACGTAAACATTACATACGAATTTGACCAGTCGGTTTATGTAATCAACTCGGTGAAAAGTTTGATTACTGAAGGAATTATCGGAGCGGTTTTAACGGGATTAATGGTATTGTTATTCTTGGGTGACCGACGTGCGGCTTTGATCGTAATTATGACGATTCCAATTTCGATTATTTCTGGTGTTTTGTTCCTAAAATTATTTGGACAAACCATCAATTTAATGTCTTTATCAGGATTGGCTTTAGCAATCGGAATTTTAGTGGATGAAAGTACCGTAACGATTGAAAATATTCACCAGCATCTCGATATGGGAAAACCAAAAGCGCTCGCTATTTGGGATGCCTGTCAGGAAATTGCTTTGCCTAAATTATTGATCTTGCTTTGTATTCTAGCCGTATTTGCTCCAGCATTTACAATGGTCGGAATTCCGGGAGCGTTGTTTTTGCCACTGGCTTTAGCAATTGGTTTCTCTATGATTATTTCATTCATTTTATCACAAACTTTTGTGCCTGTTATGGCAAACTGGATGATGAAAGGACATGCAAAACATGAACATACACCCGAAATTACAGACGACGAAGCAGAATTTAATGCTTGTGGATTAACACCTGAATCTGAACAAAATCTAATTGGTCAGAAAAAAGAAATGGTGGAAAGAGAGGACTTTAATAATGATAAAAAAATAAGTGCTTTTGAAAGGTTTAGAAATCGTTTCATGCGAACTTTAGACCGCTTGTTTGTCCATAAAAAAATAACAACCGTTGTTTACTTGGTTGGAGCAACCGTTCTGGCAATTGTCTTTATTAATTTTATTGGAAAAGATGTTTTCCCGAGAACAAATTCAAGTCAGTTTCAGCTAAGAATGCGCGCTGTTGATGGAACGCGTTTAGAAAGAACGGAAGAACAAGCCAGAATCGTTTTAAAACAAATCGAGGAAAAAGTGGGCAAAGAACACATCGGAATCAGTTCTGTGTATGTTGGTCAACACCCGTCTCTATTCTCAATCAATCCAATTTATCTTTTCATGGCAGGATCACATGAAGCAGTTTTTCAGGTGAGTTTAAAAGATTACCACGCCAATATGGATGAGTTTAAAGATGACTTGAGAGCAAGAATTAAAAAAGTATTGCCAGACACAAAAGTTTCGTTTGAACCAATTGAATTGACAGACAAAGTTTTGAGCCAAGGTTCTCCTACTCCAATTGAAATTAGAATTGCAGGAAAAGACAAAAAGCGAAATGAATTATATGCGACTCAAATTGTAGATAAACTAAAAGCAATTTCGTATTTCAGAGATGTACAAATTGGCCAGCCAATTCATTATCCAGCTATGAACATTGATATTGACAGAACGCGTGCTGCAGAATTAGGCGTTGACATGAATGATATTTCACGTTCGCTTGTGGCTTCGACTTCATCATCAAGATATACCGAAAAAAACAACTGGGTAGATGAAAAAGCAGGATTATCATATTCTGTTCAAGTTCAGGTGCCGCTGAACCAAATGAAAAGCAAAACCGATATTGGTGAAATTCCGGTTTTAAAAAATTCTCTACGTCCTGTTTTGAGTGACGTTGCTAAAATAACACCCGGATTTGTAAGTGGTGAAAATGACAATTTAGGGGCTATGCCATACATTACAGTTACAGCAAACATCAACCAGACCGATTTGGGGACCGCGTCTAAAGATGTTGCTGCAACTTTAAATTCACTAGGAGAATTGCCACGTGGTTTGTTCATCACTCCTATTGGATTAAGTAAAGTATTGGAGGAAACATTAAGCAGTTTGCAAGTTGGATTATTGGTTGCCGTTTTTGTAATCTTCTTAATGTTGGCCGCTAATTTCCAGTCATTCAAAGTTTCGCTGGTAATTTTGACAACCGTTCCAGCGGTAGTTTTAGGCGCCTTGATTATGTTGACACTCACAGGCTCAACTTTAAATCTGCAATCGTATATGGGAATTATCATGTCGGTTGGGGTGTCGATTGCAAATGCCGTTTTATTGGTTACCAATGCCGAACAATTGTGCAAAATAAATGGCAATGCATTAGAATCAGCACGTGAAGCTGCGGCCTTGCGTTTGCGTCCAATTATCATGACTTCGGTTGCGATGATTGCGGGAATGCTTCCAATGGCAATTGGGCATGGCGAAGGAGGCGAACAAGTTTCTCCGTTAGGAAGAGCGGTTATCGGCGGATTGTTATTTTCTACTTTTGCCGTATTATTGATCCTGCCACAAATATTTGCTTGGGCACAGGAAAAAACATCAACGCAATCTGTTTCTTTAGATCCTGAAGACGAAGAAAGCATCCATTATATCTCATCAATAGGTAAGTCGAAAGTTGGAAAGTCATAAAGTCATAAAGTCGAAAGTCCAAAGTCCAAAGTCCAAAGTCGAAAGTCCAAAGTCCAAAGTCCAAAGTCGAAAGTCGAAATTCTAAAGTCTAAAGTCGAATCATCTTGAAATACTTTGCTAAACTTTTATACTTTCCTCCTATTTAGTAAAACATATTTATTTTATAAAACCAAAAAATGAAAAATAATATAAAATCAATCGCAATCTTGTTCACCGCTTTAGTGGCACTAAGCAGCTGTGAAAAGAAAAAAAAAGAAACAGCGACACCAGAAATCGAACCAAAAGTTGAAACTTTTTTGTTACAAAAAGAAAAACTGACTACTGAATTACGTTTGCCAGCCGAATTAACAGGTTTTCAACAAGTTGATTTGTATGCAAAAGTGAGCAGTTTCGTAAAAACTTTAAAAGTAGATATTGGTTCTAAAGTAAAAAAAGGACAGCTTTTGATTGTTTTAGAAGCTCCAGAAATCAGCTCACAAGTAGCAGCCGCCGAATCAAGATTAAGATCGATGGAAGCAATTTACGCCACCAGCAAAAGCACTTACAACCGTTTGTACGAAACAAGCAAAGTAGAAGGAACGATTTCTAAAAATGATTTAGAAATGGCAAACGGAAAGAAAAATTCTGATTACGCACAATACCAAGCAGCGATTGCGGCACACAAAGAAATTTCGATCATGAGAGGTTATCTTGAAATTCGTGCGCCATTTGACGGTGTTGTAGCGGCAAGAAATGTGAATTTAGGAACATTTGTTGGTCCGGCAGGAAAAGGTTCTGATTTGCCTTTATTGACGATTCAAGAGCAATCAAAATTGCGTTTGGCGGTTTCTGTGCCAGAATTGTACACAGGCTATCTGCACCAAGGCGACAATATGAGTTTTAATGTAAAATCATTGCCAGATACTTTTACGGCGACAATTCAGAGAATGTCTGGCGCATTGGACTTAAAATTGCGTTCTGAAAGAGTTGAAATGGACGTGCACAACACCAAAGGAAATTTATTGCCTGGAATGGTTGCCGAAGTTTTATTGCCGCTTAATGCTAAAGACAGCACATTTGTAGTTCCCAAATCAGCGGTTGTAAATGCTGCAGAAGGAATTTTCGTAATCAAAGTGGTAAACCACAAAGCAACACGAGTTGATGTTAAAAAAGGAAGAGAAATCGACGATAAAATCGAAATTTTTGGTGATTTGACTCCAAACGATAAACTGGTAAAAATTGCCAGTGAAGAAACTAAGGAAGGCGATACAATAAACGAATAACCTGCGTTTACGTCTTCTTTTTAGTAGATTACCCAAAAACTGTACGCATTATTTAATGCGAGCATTTTAAAATTTGATTTGGTTTTAAAATGCAAAATTAAATTTATTTTGAAAAGGGAGCGGTGCTATTTTTTAGTGCCGTTCTTTTTTTGTTTTTGCCACTAAGACGCTAAGTCACAAAGTTTTTTTTTTATTTTTTGTCATTTCGACCGAAGGGAGAAATCACACTAGAAACTCCGCAAAGTATGTCGCCAATCTTTGTCGATCAACTTGTGTGATTTCTCCCTTCGATCAGAAATGACAAACTGTGCAAATGATCTATTGTGTGAGATGACCAGCTAAATAAAAAAACTTTATTTCTAAAACTTTGCGAAATACTAAACCTTCCTAATCAAAAAATCTTAGCTCTCGATAGCTATCGGGATTTCAGTAAAACTTATAGACAAAGCCTATCAACCTAAAACCTAAAACCTGAAACCTGAAACTTGAAACCTGAAACTTTAAAAAACATCCCCGTATCAAAAAAAAAATATAACTTTACACGCAACTATTTGACAATTAACTCATCTATTTAATAAAACCAATAGAAAATGAGCAAAATTTTAACCTTAAGTATCGTTGTATTCTTCCTTTTTAGCTGTTCAAGTGAAAATGCAGAAACCACTCCCCCGCCAACTGATAAAACTAAAAATTCAGAAAAAGTAAATCTTGCTATAGGAATCAAGAAAGACGCCGATATACGTGAGGTTTTTAAAGTGTTAAATGAATTGAAGTTTGATATTCTGCAAATGAACGGTTTCTTTTTCAAATCGGATATACCTAAAAGTGGTGTTGAGGATTTGATCAATACTTTAAATGAAAAACCTTATATAAAAACTGGCGCTTGGGCTGCGACGCCTGGCAGTGTTTACTATATAGAGTCAGAAAACAAAACTTTTATCGGAAATATTTTTTTTGACATGAACGTTGCCAATCAAAATGATTTGCTTGACTTAATTGCATCATTAAAATTGCAAGATGGATCAATTGATACCAAAAACATTTATCTCGGTATTCCAGAAGGAACGCAAACCTATTGGAAAACTAAAATGAAAGAGTACTCCTTTGTAAAATGGACCGAAACCTTTGATCAAGTTTGCCTATCGTATCAACACACTTCTGTAATTTCAGCAGATGTTCCCGCCAGCGGTCAGGTCAATCAAACCATTCCAATTAAAATCAAGTATATTGCTCTTAATGGCTGTGGCACTTTTGGAGGCGTTTCTGAAACAAATCTAGGAAATATCAAAACCATTACTGTAAAAGCGAAATATGAAGGCTGTTTCTGCACTATGAATATTCTGAATCTTGAAACCACCTATAATTTTGTAGCGACATCAACCGGAAACAAAACTATTAGATTTTTACAACCAGACGGAAAATATCTGACTTATACGATAGCGATTAAATAGAGAAATTGGGAGTTAAAAGCAATTTTATCTCAAATCTTTCTTGATCACTAAATATTTCAAATCGGTAGTTCCGGCGTTGCTTATTCCGTGTTCTGCATTTGGCGGACAATATAAGCTTGTATTGGGACCTACGACAACAGTTTTACCATCCAAGAAAAAAGAAGCAGAACCTTCTAAGATGTAAAAAAACTCTTCTTCTGGATGATGGTGAGGCGCATGCGTTGATTTTCCTGGTTCGACAATACTCATTTTTAAAGTATTTTCTTCGGTGAAGTTTTTGTCGGCGAACCAGTATTGATAGCCTACTTTGGTTTTTGTGGCTTTATTTAAATCGAAATGATTCACGCAATTT
Source organism: Flavobacterium denitrificans DSM 15936 (assembly GCF_000425445.1). GTDB lineage: Bacteria > Bacteroidota > Bacteroidia > Flavobacteriales > Flavobacteriaceae > Flavobacterium > Flavobacterium denitrificans. Next base: position 225,914 of record NZ_KE384378.1, read on the forward strand.
TCAATCGTATGCTTCACTTCTGCTGGAGTCTCTTTTTTGGTTTCTTGCGAAAATGCAATCTGTTGGAAAAACAGGACTGCAAATGTGGTTTTTATGGTTGTTAGTGCGTTCATTGTTTTTTTTGTAATAATACTAAAAAATGTTTTTGATAAATTGAAATTAAAATAAAATTCTATTTTTTGTTGCTGTACTATTATTTGCTTTTTTTGTCTTTAAAATCATATCCTCAAAAGAAATTATTCAACTACGAGCAAATTTGAGCCTGACTTTGCAGAATATCAGAAATAAAAACTACTTTTAAAAACTTCAAAAGCAATTTTTAAACCTTTATGATGAACCAATTCCAGCTTAAAATAAAACCATACTTTCTATTTGCTATTACCTTAACTTTTACAAATTTTATAGCCGCTCAGACATTAAATGAAAAAAGCCATACCATAATAGCAAAAGGTGCAGTTCTCACAATGCTATCCGATCAATTCAGTTTTACAGAAGGGCCTGCTTCAGATAAGAAAGGAAATGTTTATTTTACGGATCAGCCCAATAATCGAATCATGAAATGGTCGGTTAATGGCGAACTTTCTGTTTTTATGGAAAATGCAGGAAGAGCCAATGGTTTGTATATTGATCACGAAGGCAACCTTTTGGCTTGCGCCGATGAAAAAAATGAGCTTTGGAAAATAGACATGAACAAAAATTATACTGTAATGCTAAACAACTTCGAAGGAAAGAGACTGAATGGTCCCAATGATCTTTGGGTTGATCCAAAAGGCGGTATTTACTTTACAGATCCTTATTACCAAAGGGATTATTGGAAACATACTTCTAAAGAAATAGAAAAAGAATGTGTTTACTATTTATCTCCAGATAAATCTAAAATCATCAATGTTGGGAATGACCTTGTAAAACCGAATGGCATTATTGGAACTTCGGATGGGAAAACGTTATATGTAGCAGATATAGGCGCAAATAAAACCTACTCTTATACCATCGAAAGCAACGGTTCTTTAGGAAAAAAAACACTTTTTACAGAATCAGGTTCAGATGGAATGACAATAGACGAATCTGGAAATATTTATTTATGCGGAAAAGGAGTTACCGTATTCAATCCAAAAGGAGAAAAAATAGCCCATATTGATGTTCCTGAACCTTGGACGGCTAATGTTTGTTTTGGAGGGAAAAAATTTAAAACGTTATTTATTACTGCCAGCAAAAGTGTTTATACGATTGAAATGAATGTTCGAGGAATGAAATAATCTGTACATTATTCGTTCCTATTTTCCTTTGTTTATTTTTATTTTGACCGAAATTTTATTCGTTAGTGAGAAAATCATACTTTTTTCAGAATCAAAAAACTTCAAAATCCTCTTAATTTGATTTGAATTTGGTTTGAATTTTGCTTAAAATGAAATTTTACAAAAACATAAAACCTTTCGAAAGGCTTTATTTTAAAAGCATTTTAGTTCTCTCTATGATTCAATAAGAAAATATTATGATAAAAATATTTCATAATTCGAAAAACCGCCATACATTTGCCTAACAGTGTTAAACAATTTAATACTTAATCAAAATGGCTAGTAAAGATCGAATTTTAAGACAAAAAGAAGAGACAAGAAGTAACATTCTTGGGGCTGCTTATGACATCGTGAAAGAAGACGGCTGGAATGGTTTGAGTATGCGCAAAATTGCTGACAGAATTGAATATACTGCTCCAATTATTTATGAATACTTTTCTAATAAAGATGCGATATTGACCGAATTGACTGGTCAAGGGTTTATTAAACTGGCAAAAGAATTAGAAAAAGCGAAAGCAAAATTTGAAAAACCAGAAGAACAATTAGAAGCCATGTGGATGGCGTATTGGGATTTTGCCTTTACAGATACCGAAATGTATCAGGTAATGTTTGGAGTTCAGATGAACTGCTGTTCACAACAATGTTCGCTTTCAGATTCGCCGTATATGATGTTTACGGCAGTTATCGCTGAAGTCATGAAAAACAGCAATCCTGATCCGGAAATTATTAAACAAAAGTATTTTACTTTCTTTTCTATTATTCATGGTTTGATTGCAATCAACATCATCAACAGAAATGGAGCTTTGGAAAGTATCAACAATCAAATTTTGAAAGACGCTATCGGCGGTATTATCAAATCAATACAATAAAAAAAATTTTCAATTTCACTTAACAGTGTAAAATAATTTAAGGACCATATAAAATCCTTTTTTTTTAGAAGTTTTACTTAACACTGTTAGAAAATTTAATTAACGTAATTAGAGCTTTTTTTTACTCTTTTACTTAACGGTGATAAATAATTTAATACCGATTTAAAGCAGAATTAAAAACAGCTTAAAAAAGCAAATTTGCGCACATGAACTTAACAACGTTAGATAATTTAATTAAATTAATTATGAATCCTGAGAATGTCAGAATGCAAAAGATTTTAAAACAAATGAATGTCCAACAAATTAAAACCAATATGAAAATGAAAAATGTAATTATAACCACCTTTATTCTGGCATTAGTACTAAGCAGCTGTGCTGATAAAAATCAGACGCCTGCTGCTCCGCCTCCACCGGTTTTACCTGTGGCAGCAATCACAAGCGCTAACACAACTACTGACGCTGAATATCCTGCTTCTATACAAGGTACTGTTGACGTTGAAATTCGTCCACAAGTTAGTGGAAATCTTGAAAAAGTTTATGTTGACGAAGGTGCTTACGTAACAAAAGGTCAAACTTTATTCAAAATAAACGAACGTCCTTTCCGTGAACAATTGAACAACGCTTTAGCGAATCTTCACGCAGCAGAAGCAGCCTTGATCAACGCTAATTTAGAAGTTGATAAATTGACTCCACTAGTTCAAAATAAAGTAGTTTCAGACTATCAATTAAAAACGGCTAAAGCTTCGCAAAAAATTGCTGCTGCAAATATCGAACAAGCAAAAGCAATGGTTGGTTCTGCTAGAATCAATTTAGGATATACTACTGTAACAGCTCCAGTTAGCGGTTACATTGGAAGATTGCCTAAAAAACAAGGAAGTTTAGTTTCGGCTACAGATGTTGAGCCATTAACAAACCTTTCAGATGTTCACGAAGTTTTTGCTTATTTCTCTCTTGGTGAAACAGATTTCATCAACTTCAAAGCGCAATATGCAGGAAGCACAATTGGTGATAAAATCAAAAAACTGCCTCCTGTAACTTTAGTTTTGGCAGATAATAATGCCTATCCTCAAACTGGGAAAATTGATATGGTTGACGGCCAATTTGACAAAACTACTGGAGCGATTACGGTAAGAGCAACTTTCCCAAATGCAAACGGAATTTTACGTTCTGGAAATACAGGAAGAATCCGTTTAGGCGTTCAGCACGACGATGCGATTTTAGTGCCGCAATCGGCGACAGTTGAAATGCAAGATAAAGTATTTGTCTTCACTGTAGGCAAAGACAACAAAGTAAGCAAAATGCCCATTACCATTGCTGGTAAAAGCGGTGTTAACTATCTAATTAAAGATGGCGTAAAATCGGGTGACCAAATCGTATTAAGCGGTATTGACAAACTTCAGGAAGGACAGGTTATTCAACCTGAAAAATCAACAAAAGTTGCCCAAGTAATTAATCAAAAATAATAAAAACGACAATGTTCAAAATATTTATACAAAGGCCTGTACTGGCGACCGTTATTTCCATTTTATTGGTAATTCTGGGAGTACTTGGCTTGACTAAATTGCCTTTACAGCAATTTCCTGATATTGCGCCACCATCGGTTTTGGTAACGGCGGTATATCCTGGAGCAAACGCAGAAACGGTTTTGCGTTCGGTTGCTCCTTCTTTGGAAGAATCTATAAATGGTGTAGAAAACATGACTTACATGAGTTCTACCGCGAGTAATGACGGTAGTTTGGCTATCACAGTGTTCTTTAAATTAGGAACAGATGCCGACCAAGCTGCGGTCAACGTTCAAAACAGAGTTGCACAAGCAACAAGTCAGCTTCCTGCGGAGGTTGTACAACAAGGTGTAATCACGGCGAAACAACAAAACAGTTTCATCATGGCCATTGGTATGTACACCGAAGATGAATCAAAATACGATCAGACTTTTGTTGCCAATTATGCACAAATCAATATTATTCCAGAATTAAAACGTATTTCAGGTGTTGGTTCTGCCAGTATTTTTGGTGGTGTAAAAGACTACTCTATGCGTGTTTGGTTGAATCCAACGCAAATGTCAACTTACAAAATCACGCCAAACGAAATCATGAGTGCGATTCAAGACAAAAGTTTGGAAGCGGCTCCAGGTAAATTTGGTGAACGAAGCAAAGAAGTTTTTGAATATGTAATCAAATACAAAGGAAAACTAACCAAACCCGAGGATTATGAAAATATAGCAATTCGCTCTAATCCTGACGGTTCTGTTCTTCACTTAAAAGATGTTGCAAGAGTCGAACTTGGCGCTTATTCATATAACAGTTTAACGCGTTTAAATGGTAAAAAAGGAGTTGTAATTGGAGTTATTCAGTTAGCAGGTTCTAACTCAAATGATATTCAGATTGCCATCAATAAAATGATGGAAAAAGCCTCTAAAGATTTCCCAAAAGGAATAAAACATAATATTTTCTATAGTACAAAAATATCGCTGGATCAATCCATTGAACAGGTTGAGCACACTTTGTTAGAAGCTTTTATACTAGTATTTATTGTGGTATTTATTTTCCTTCAGGATTTTAGATCAACATTAATTCCGGCTATTGCTGTACCTGTAGCAATTTTAGGAACGTTCTTCTTCATGCAGTTATTCGGATTCTCGATCAACCTTCTAACGCTTTTCGCATTAATTCTTGCGATTGGTATTGTGGTGGATGACGCGATTGTCGTCGTAGAAGCCGTGCATGCGAAAATGGAGCACAAACATTTGTCTCCAAAAGTAGCCACACATGAAGCAATGCACGAAATAACGGGTGCTATTATCTCGATTACGCTGGTAATGGCTGCTGTATTCCTGCCGGTTGGTTTTATGGAAGGCTCTACAGGGGTTTTCTATCGTCAGTTTGCCTTTACTATGGCAATTGCAATTGTAATTTCGGCTGTTAATGCCTTGACATTGTCTCCTGCACTTGCTGCATTATTTTTGAAAGATAATCACGGTGCTCACGATGCAAATGTGCCTTATGCAAAAAAAGGATTTAAGGAAAAATTCTTTACCGCTTTCAACAGCAGTTTTGAATCGCTTACAAATCGTTATGTAGGCGGAATTAAATTCTTAATCAGAAAAAAATGGTTGAGTTTAGGCGGATTAGCAGCTATTACTTTGGCAACTGTTTTATTAGTAAAAACAACTCCAGCAGGATTTATTCCAACAGAAGATCAGGGATTTATTGCGATTGCAGTAAACACGCCATCTGGAACATCGCTTGACGGAACTCAAAAAGTAATGACGGAAGCTGAAAATACTTTAAGAGGTTTAGATGCATCACGATTTGTAACCGCAATTTCAGGTTTCAACTTGTTGACAAATTCTACTAGTCCGTCTTCCGCAGTTGTTTTCGTATTGCTTAAACCAAATGAAGAAAGAGGCGAAGTGAAAAATATCGAGGAAATCATGAATCAAGTTCGTGGCAAATTGGGTTCAATTTCAGGAGGAAGTTTCTTTGTTTTCAGTTTCCCAACTGTTCCAGGATTTAGTAATGTTGAAGCTTTAGATTTAGTGCTTCAGGATAAAACTGGAGGAAAACTGGATAAATTCAGCGGAATTTCTCAAAATTTCATTGGAGAATTGATGAAACGCCCAGAAATTGCTGTAGCCTTTACGAGTTTCAAAGCCGATTATCCACAATTGCAATTGGATATTAATGATGAAAAAGCAAATCAATTAGGCGTGAATGTAAAAGACATTTTGCAAACGATGCAGACTTATTTTGGTAGTGCTCAGGCTTCCGATTTTAATAGATTTGGAAAATATTACCGAGTTGTAGTTCAGGCTGATATTGCCGACAGAGCTGATCCATCATCAATTGACCGTGTTTTTGTGAAAAATAAAACAGGCGAAATGGTTCCGATAAACACTTTAGTAAAACTGACTCGTGTTTATGGTTCTGAAACCGCTTCACGTTACAACTTATTTAATTCAATTTCGATTAATGCGATTCCGAAACCTGGATTTAGTTCTGGAGACGCTATTAAAGCAATTGAAGAAGTTGCAGCACAACAACTTCCTGCAGGTTATGGTTATGAATTTTCAGGACAAACTCGCGAAGAGATTTCTTCTGGAGGGCAGTCGGCAACGATTTTCTTACTGTGTTTGATATTCGTCTATTTCTTACTTGCCGCACAGTATGAAAGTTATATTCTGCCATTGGCTGTAATCTTATCAATCCCTGCAGGTATTTTCGGAGTATTTGTGGCAATCGGCTTGACCGGAATCGAAAACAACATTTACGTTCAGGTTGCACTTGTCATGCTGATTGGACTTCTCGCTAAAAATGCCATCTTGATTGTGGAGTTTGCGGTACAGAAACGAAAATCAGGACAAGCTTTAGTTAGAGCTTCAATCGATGCTGCAAAATTACGTTTGCGACCTATTATCATGACTTCCCTAGCCTTTGTGGTTGGTTTAGTGCCAATGATGAGCGCCAAAGGACCATCGGCTCAAGGAAATCATTCAATCAGTATTGGAGCAGCGGGCGGAATGCTTTCTGGAGTAATTCTCGGATTATTTATTATTCCGGTTTTATTCATCGTATTCCAACATTTACAAGAAAAAGTTACTGGAAAACCAGTAGCAGTAATTCATAACGAAGAAAAATAAATGGAAAACTATATAACGACAATCTTGGTGACCATAATAATTGGCATCGCATATATATCGTACAGAATCTCAAAAGATCTTGAAACGAAAAAAGATATTTGCACAGAAATTTAATCTGTTAATGAGGTTAAAAAAAATATTTTAACACATAGAGACATAGGATAATATGTAAAGAAATTAGAAGAAACTAGTTTCAACACATAGAAAACTATGTGAATTTAAAATAAATGAAACGCCTTTTTCAAATTCCCAAAAAACTATGTCTCTATGCGTTTAAAAAAAATTACACCCAAACGGGTTAAAGGAATTTTAATAAAAAAACAATGAAAAATCATATAACCAAAATCGTGGTCTTCGCCATTCTGATCACGACCTTAATATCCTGTAAGGTATCAAAGGATATTGAAACACCAAAAGATGCATTTCCTGAGAATTTCAGGAATGCAGCTGTTTCAAAAGATACAACGAGTATTGGCGATTTGGAGTGGAAAAATTTCTATACCGAAAAAGATATCGTACAATTGATTGACAGCGCCATCGCAAGAAACAACGATTTGCAGATTGCTACTAAAAATCTCGAAATTGCACAATACCGTTTTACACAATCAAAATGGGGAAATGTGCCTCAGGTTAACTTGGGTATAACTGCAAGTTCAAGCAATCCGTCAGATAATAGTTTTACTGGGATGAATTTGAATCAAGCATTGGGTGCAAAACATATTGACGATTTCTCTGCAGGAGCGACACTTTCTTGGGAAGCTGATATTTGGGGAAAAATCAAAAACCAGAAAAAAGGCGCTTTTGCAGCATATCTTCAATCTGAAGAAGTGAAAAAAGCGTTGCAGACTAATATTGTTGCCAATGTTTCAAGAGGATATTACAATCTTTTGATGTTGGACGCTCAGCTTGATATTGCGAGACAAAATGTGAAATTGAACGATAGTACAACCAATATCATCAAATTAAAATATGCTGCTGGACAAACCACGTCATTGGCAATTCAACAATCGGAAGCACAGAAACTAAATTCGGAACAATTGATTCCGTTATTGGAACAAAATATTGCAATTCAGGAAAATGCTTTGAGTGTTTTGACGGGTTCATTTCCTTCTTCAAAACAAAGAACAGCTTTATTAAATTCAGTTGCAGTTAAAAACAACAATACGGTAGGAATTCCGGCTTCATTAGTAAGCAGAAGACCTGATGTTAAAAGTGCCGAATTAGAATTAAAAATCGCCAATGCGAATGTCGGAATCACAAAAGCCGATTTATATCCAACTTTAAGAATTACTGCCCAAAGTGGCGTAAATTCTTTTGAAACTAGCACTTGGTTCAATATTCCGGCTTCTCTTTTTGGAACTGTGGCCGGAGGTTTGACACAGCCATTATTGAACAATAAAAGACTAAAAACACAATATAATATTGCTGTTGCTGAAAGAGAAAAAGCAGTTATCAATTTCAGGCAATCGGTTTTGATTGCGGTGAGCGAAGTTGCTGATGCTTTGGTTGTAACAGAAAAATTGCAACAACAGGAAAATTTCCTTCAGCAAAAAGTACAAACGTTGCAACAAGCTATTAAAAATGCTAACCTGCTTTTCAAAAACGGAATGGCCGAATATCTTGAAGTTTTAACTGCACAAGCCAATTTATTGCAAAGCGAATTAGAATTGGCAGACATAAAAAGACAACAATTAACAGCCAATACAGAATTGTATCGCGCACTTGGAGGTGGCTGGAAATAATACCCGTACCCGTTAATTATTTATTTTTTGAGATGAAAACGCTATGAGACTTTTATGGTTTCATGGCGTTTTTTTATTTAAACGCAAAGGGCGCAATCCCGATAACTATCGGGATACGCAAAAGACATAAAAGCTTTTTGGAATTTCTCGCAAAGTCGCGAAGTCGCAAAGTTATTAAGTATTTATTTCACGCAGATTTAAAAAAAATTATCTGCGCAAATTCGCTTAAATCTTTTTTAAATCTGCGTGAAAAATAAATCTTCGCGTCTTTGCGACTTTGCGAGAGCTATTAATCCCGCTTGCATCAAACAAAAAACTTATCTAATTTTAATCTTTCGCAAAAGCAAAAATAAAATGACCACTGACCAACAGAATTACCTCAACAATCTAAAACTATATTTCGAAAGTTATGCTCCAATTTCTGAAAAATCATGGAAATTAATTGAAAACCTGACGCATTTCCAGACCATCAAAAAAGGAGAAATATTGCTAGAACACGGGGAAATCTGTAAAAATCTTTATTTTATTGCAAAAGGAATTCTGCGAACTTTTATTACAGACGAACAAGGAAATTTCTATAACAAAAATCTTTTTCTCGAAAACAAACTTGCCTGTTCTAAAGTATCATCAATACTGCAAACTCCTTCCAGTTTTACGATCGAAGCTTTGGAAGATTGTATTTTAATCGCTCTTGATTACAAGAAATATACAAAGTTGATTAACGAAAATGATGATCTTAAAACCTTCTATATTGCCTATTTGGAAAAAAACTGGATTATTGAAAAAGAACAAAGAGAGATTGCTCTGGTTATGCAAAATGCAACTGAAAGATACTTAAATTTCTTAGAGAAACATCCCAATATAGCAGATCGAATTCCGTTACTACATATTGCTTCACATTTAGGCATTACACCAACTCAGTTAAGCCGAATTCGAAAAAATCTTGAAAAAGTTTCATAAATCAACATATGTAAAGGCTTTCCTAAAATTGCTCATTTATCTTTGTTTTAAAATTCGACATTAAAATGAACAATATAAACCTCATCAAAGATAATATTGACAATCTTACCTCGCTTTGGAAAACTGTTGCAACTCCTCTTCTTTCTTATCATAAAAACGATCCATTTCAATTCAGTCAAATAAAAAATTCCGGCTGGCCAAACCGATTGTGGTTCCGCGAAGATATTACCGAAGAAAATCTGCCACAAATTCTTGAAATTATAGAAAAGAATCCCGGTTTGATCATTCCGTATTGGGATATTTTTGGAAGCAATTCAAATGAAATCTTCGAGAAAAACGGATTTAAAATAAGAATTCAACTCATGGCGATGGCTTTAAAACTAGGCGAGAAATTTCCAGTTGAAAACAGCCTTACTTTTAAAAGAGTTTTAAATGAAAATGATGCCAAAACTTGGTCTGACATTTACCCTTTATCTTTTAGCTACGTCATCAGCAAGGAAACGCTAGTTCATAATTACGAAAATGTGAAGTTTTATCTGGTTCATTTTGACGAAAAACCAATAGGAACACTTACCCTTTTTCAAACTGGAAAAACTATGGGAATTCATGGTGTCGGCGTAATTCCCGAAATGCGCAAAAGAGGTTTCGCCGAAGAAATCATGAAATTCGCCATCAACGAAGCTATTGATGCAGATTGCGAATATGCACAGTTGCAAGCTTCTCCTCTAGGGAAAGGCATTTATACCAGATTAGGGTTTGAAGATTTGTTTTTAATTACGAATTATGAACTTACATAAATCTCTCACAAAGACGCGAAGTTCCGAAGTTTTTTCAGCTCTCGCAGATTTGGCAGATTAAGTCGATTATATTTTAAAGTAAATAAATAATCTGCTCAATCTGCCAAATCTGCGAGAAACAAATCTTTTAATCTTTTTAATCTGTGGCATAAAAATAAATCCTCTGAGCCTTTGCCACTTTGGCCCTTTGAACCTAAAAAGAAATCTTGTCTCAAATGCCCCTAAAATAGTCGGAAATAAGTATTTAAATAAAAAAGTAAGAATATTACATTTGTAATACATTAACTGATAACTATTTAAAAACAAAACCACATGAAAAAAGCAAAAATTATTTTTTGGACAACGACAATTCTAATTTTCTTATTTGAAGGCGTTATGCCAGCATTGACATCTCAAACAGAATTGGCGAAAGAAGGAATCAGGCATTTAGGTTATCCTGAGTATTTTGGAAATGCATTAGTCGTTTTCAAAGTATTGGGAGTGTTGGCGTTAGTAATTCCGCAAGTTCCAAAAAATGTAAAAGAATGGGCTTATGCCGGATTCGGATTTGATTTTATATTTGCTTCAATTAGTCATTTTGCAGTTGACGGAATGAATTTTCAAAGCTTCTTTCCACTGATTATTTTACTGATCTTAGCCATTTCCTATATCTATTATCATAAAATTGAACGCTATAAAAATATAGCCTTATAATCTTTTGAAGTGATGATCGAGGTTTTCAAAACAAATGTTCAGGAAGTAGAGCAATCTCATTTGATTGTTGGGAAACTTCTTGAACATTTTCCCAACAGCATTATCAATTTTGATTTGGAAGATTGTGATAAAATTTTGCGCATTCATGCGTCCTCAATTTGCAATCAAAGTGTAATTGAGCTTCTAAATTCCTGTGGATATTATTGCGAAGTGCTTTTGTAATTCATAAATTATTGATTTACAAAATATTAAAAATAAAATTGTAATTTTAGAATACTGAATTTTAAATCACAGAAAAATGAATATTCCAGCTGAACATCAAACGATCATGCCCTATTTGATTTTACAAGGCGCATCAAAATTTATAGATTTTACAAAAAATGTTTTTGGTGCAACAGAAACTAATACAAAATCACTTCGTGAAGACGGAACCATTATGCATGCCGAAATTACACTAAACGGAAGCACAATAATGATTACTGATGAAATAACAGATTGGGCGAAACAAAATGCAAACTTGTTTGTTTATGTTCCAAATGCCGATGAAACGTATAAAAAAGCATTAGAAAACGGAGCCACTTCATTAATGGAATTAAGCGATCAAGATTATGGCAGAACTTGCGGCGTAACAGATCCGTTTGGGAATGTCTGGTGGATTACATCCGTATAAATCGATAAAACTTTAAAAATCAATAATATGAAAACCGAAGTTCAAAAAAATATTGTTGAAACATTCAAAAAATTAAATGATACTCTTTCCTCTTTTTCTGAAGACGAATTAAATACAATTCCGTATAAAGACAGCTGGACTGCAGGACAAACTGCACAGCATATTATTTTAGCCTGCTCGGGCTATCCCGAATTATTCGCTGGCAATACTCAAAAAACGATTAGGAAACATAATGAATTTGTGCCTTTACTTGACGGAATTTTTCTTGACTTTAATTCCAAAATGAATTCACCTGAGTTTCTTGTGCCAGAAAAAAAAGATTACAATAAAAATTCATTAACTTTATCCATCTTGAAAATAGAATCTGATTTGCTTCAGGCAACTGAAAAGTATGATTTAACCTTGACTTGTCTGGATTTTCATGTCCCAGGGTTTGAAAATTTCACCATTTTTGAATGGATTCATTTTGGACTAATACATACACAACGACACACGAATCAATTAAATTCTATTTTTAAAATGCTGACCAAAATATAATTCTAAAGCTTCAAATCGACCAAAACCTATTTATATGAAATCAAAAAGCGGAGCCATTTTTATTGCGGGATTAATAGCCGGAACCTTAGATATTGTTGCTGCAATAACCATTTACGCAGGCATTCTGAATAAAACTACTGGTGTCAAAATTTTGCAGTCCATTGCCAGTGGTATCTTCAAAAAAGAAGCCTATACAGGTGGCTCACAAATGGCGTTATACGGACTGTTATTACATTATTTTATAGCATTTACATTTGCTTGGTTTTACTTTACGGTTTATCCTTATTTTTCATTTTTGAAAAAAAACACATTATTATCTGGAATTGTTTATGGCATTTTAGTCTGGATTGTAATGAATTTGGTTGTGTTACCAGTTGTGTTTCCGGTCTTGCCTGAAAAACATTTAGATTTTCCGCTATTTCTTTCTATTATCATTCTGATTTTCTGCATCGGAATTCCGATAGCATTTATCCACAAAAAATATCTATCATTGAGACCATAGGGGGACAAATAAAATATGAAATGAAAAAAGCGAAACCAAGATTTACTTGATTTCGCTTTTTGGTTTTTGGTTTTTAAGAATACTTTTTAGTGCGACACTTTTATCTTTCCAATTATTACTGTTATAAAAGTTAAAATCAAAAATACAACGAAAAAAGCCTGTCCAATATAGGAAGACGCGCTTCCAATTTCTCCAAAACCTAAAATTCCAGCAATAATTGCTAGAACAATAAAAGTAATAGTCCAATGTGTCATACTACATTTTTTAATGTTAATAAAATTTGATAGCCTTTTGATTATCGCCAAATTTCGTACTCTAATGTTAATTAGATTGACTCTAAAAATTATTTTTATAGCACATTAGGTCAAATATCAAAGGAATCTCTTAATTTTTAGAATTCATTTTTTACTCTTACAAAATTCCCATGCAAATGTTATTGAGTTAATTTTTTGATCGATTGGATTAATAGCCGCTTTATTCCTAAAGTAATTTTAGATAAAATTTTTTAGCAAGATGGAAATAGAGGCAGTTCAAAGCATTACAGCTACCAAACATGGCATTATTTTAGAAAAAACAGAGCGCCCTTTTGAAGAATTAGGAGTTTTAAATCCGGCAATTTACCAAGACGGAAATAATATTCATATGCTTTACAGAGCAGCAAAAAGAGGAAATTTTTCAACTATTGGCTATGCCAGATTTGAGGGGCCAAAAACATTAGTCGAACGACGACCAGAACCTATTTTCGCTCCTGAATATATTTATGAAATTCATGGCGTCGAAGATCCCAGAATACAAAAATTGATGATACGTTTTATATGACGTATGTAACGTATGACGGAATAAACGCTTGTGGAGCTTTGGCAACATCAAAAGATTTGATTTCATTCAAAAAAAAGGGAATCATTACACCAAAATTTATTTTAAATGAATTTACAAATCTGATTAGAAAGCACTTACAAAATTCGAGTATTGCAAGAATTTTGGCTTTCAATACCGAACGAAATTATCCGCTGACGGAAACAATGAAAGAAAATTTGTTTGTTTGGGATAAAAATGTTGTGCTTTTCCCCAAGAAAATTGACGGAAAATTCATAGCTTTACATAGATTGTTTCCATCAATTCAGATTTACTCTTTTGAGAAAAAAAGTGAATTAACCGTTGAATTCTGGAAGGAATATATCAAAAACTTACCAGACCATATTATTCTGGAACCAAAATTTGACCACGAAACCAGTCATATTGGTCCAGGCGCCCCGCCAATTGAAACTAAAGATGGATGGCTGCTGATTTATCATGCGGCTGAAAGACGAGAAAAAGGTTTGGTATATCATGCCTGCGCTGCTTTATTAGATCTCAATAATCCAGCAAAAGTATTGTTCCGATTAAAAAAGCCTATTATCACACCGTCTGAACATTATGAACGACACGGTTATGTCAATTATGTAGTTTTTCCAACAGGAACAGCCATTTTTGATGACCAACTCTATATTTATTACGGTGCCGCCGATGACAAAATTGCGGTGGCTTCATTGAACTTGAACGACTTATTAACTGAATTAAAACAGAATCCCCATGAAGACGATATCAAATAAATCGAAAATAGTTTTTCTTTCTACTTTTCCTCCAACACAATGCGGAATAGCAACTTATACACAAGATACCATTAAAGGAATTACTAATGTTTTTGGAAAATCTATTAAATGCGAAATTTGTGAATTGGTTGACAAACCAAAAGAAAATCCTACGCAGGCTTATACTTTGAATACTAAAAACAGAGATGAATACAGAACGGTAGCCGAGGAAATCAATAAAGACGAAAACGTAAAATTAGTTCATATTCAGCATGAATTTGGTTTATTTGCCGGTAATTATGGAGATCATTTACTTGATTTTTTGAATGCTATTAAAAAACCAGTAACCTTTACTTTTCACAGTGTTATTCCAAATCCAAATAACGAATTGAAAACTTTTGTAAAATTGCTTTTGACTTATAGCAATTCGGTTTTTGTAATGACAAATCAATCAAGAGAAATTTTGATGAATGACTATGAAATTCCGGAAGCAGTAATTACAACAATGCATCACGGAACGCATATTGTAGTTTATGAAACACCTCATCAAGCAAAGGCAAAATTCAATATTCAGGATCGATTGGTGTTATCAACTTTCGGGCTTTTAGGCGAAGGGAAAAATATCGAAACCGGTTTGCAGGCATTGGCAAAAATCATCAAAAAAGAACCGAATGTACTTTATTTGATCATTGGTAAAACACATCCAAACCTGATTATTGATGGAGTTGATGCTTATCGAGATAAATTAGAAGCAATGGTTGAAGATTTGAATCTGAAAAACAATGTTCGATTTATAAATGAATATTTAGACACAGAAGAACTTTTAGATTACTTAAAAGCAACTGATATTTATTTGTTTACATCAAAAGATCCAAATCAGGCGGTAAGCGGCACTTTCTCTTATGCTATGAGCTGTGCCTGTCCAATGGTAGCTTCAAAAATTCCTCATACTCGAGAAGTTTTAACTCCAGAATTAGGAATTTTAGTAGACATTGGAAATGTGGACCAATTTGCTGAAGCTGCTTTAAAACTGATTTCAGATGAAGATTTAAGACACGAAATGGGAATTCAAGCGTTTTCAAAAACCCGAGCATCGTCTTGGGAGAATTGCGCCATTACACATATGAATACCTATAAAAAACTGTTTAAAAATACTGCAGATATCAAATTCAGTTATCCAGATATTCAATTAAGGCATATCAAAAAATTGACAACTGATTTGGGCATTATTCAATTCAGCAAAATTTCAATTCCAGATTTAGATTCTGGTTATACATTAGATGACAATGCCCGCGCATTGATTGCTTTTTGCATGCATTATCAACTAACGCAAGACAAAGAAGATCTACCTTATATTTTGATTTACTTGGATTTCATTGAAAGATGTCAAAAACCAAACGGCAGTTTTATCAATTATGTCGATAAAGAATATCGCGAACATATTGAACAGAATGCCGAAGTAAATTTAGAAGATTCAAATGCAAGAGCGATTTGGGCTTTAGGAATTGTGATTTCAAATGCGAATATACTTCCAGAAAATATTTCCAAAAAAGCCGAAAGATGTCTGTTAAACTCTTTGAAATGGGCCGAAACAATACAATCGCCTCGTTCAATTGGTTTCGCTACAAAAGGTCTGTATCACTATCACAATGCCGTACCTAATTTATATGTCGCGGCAATTATCAATAAACTGAATGCAAAATTACTTGCAAACTATGAAGATCACGCTTCAGAAAACTGGAAATGGTTTGAGAATTATTTGACATATGCAAATGGAATTCTGCCAGAATCAATGCTGTATGCCTATTTGATTACCAACAAACCTATTTACAAGAAAGTGGCAATGGATTCACTAGATTTCTTGATGTCAAAAATGTTTGTTGATAAGGAATTCAGAGTAATTTCAAACCAAGGATGGCTTCAAAAAAATTCGGTTCCGAAACAATACGGAGAACAGCCAATTGACGTATCATACACAATTCAGACTTTAAATGCTTTTTACAACGCATTTGAAATTCCAGAATACAAACATAAAATGAAGGCCGCCTTTAATTGGTTTTTAGGAAAAAATCATTTAAACCAAATTATGTATAACCCTGTAAGCGGTGGCGGTTACGACGGACTTGAAAAAGAAAATGTAAACTTGAATCAAGGCGCTGAATCGACTATTTGCTTCTTAACTGCCCGCTTATTGATGGAAAATTTTGTTCACGCAGAAAGCAAAGTAATTCCGCTAATAAAAACGCGACGAGGCATTGCCATAAATTCATAAAAATCCAGCATAGCTAACCAACTCGATTAAACCCTTAAAATCCCTTTCTTAATGAAAGGGATTTTTTGTTTTAAGAAATGAGAAAACGTCAATTTGATTAAATTATTGCATTGAAATGAAAATTATATAAGCTTCAAAAAAAGTTGTGTAAAAGATTTTAACAAGTATTAGGGTAACTTTCATCTATAATTATAAAAGGAGCACAAAACTGTTAAAAAACTGATTTACAATTGTTTTAAACTTTCAAAAAGACGTTATGATTCTCAGCTTAAAAAATACATTCTCACAAATAGGAAGTGCAACTTTGTTTGCATCACGTTTTTTTAAGGAAATTATAATGCCTCCTTATGAAACAAAAGAATTCCTGAAGCAATGTTATGCCATTGGTTATAAATCTTTTCCCTTGGTCGCTATAACCGGCTTTATTATGGGATTAGTTTTGACCATTCAGTCGCGACCTACATTAGTGACTTTTGGTGCCGAAAGCTGGTTACCAGGAATGGTCGCACTTTCGCTCATTCGTGAAATAGCTCCCGTAATTACAGCTCTAATCTGTGCCGGAAAAATTTCATCGGGAATTGGTGCAGAATTAGGTTCTATGAAAGTCACTGAACAAATTGACGCAATGGAGGTTTCGGCTATAAATCCATATAAATATTTGGTTGTAACGCGCATTTTAGCTTGTACTTTAATGGTACCCATTTTAGTCTTTTTTGCAGATGCAATAGGGATTTTAGGTGGCTATGCCGGAATTAATATTCATGGCGACGTTAATTTCCGTCGTTATTTAACGCAAATTATTCAGTCATTAGAATTTTTAGATGTTATTCCCGCAACGATCAAAACTTTCTTTTTTGGCTTTTTCATTGGAATGATTGGTTGTTTTAAAGGCTTTAATGCTTCAAACGGAACTGAAAGCGTTGGGAAAGCGGCCAACTCAGCAGTTGTGACAGCCTCTTTGAGCATATTTATTATTGATATGGTAGCAGTACAGATAACCGATTTATTTTTTTAAAGATGATTAAGGAAAAGAAAAATAGCGACCCAAAATCTAAAGATAAAAATCAGACTCCAATTATCGAGATAAAGAATCTGCATAAAACTTTTGGTGGCGATAACGAAGTATTAAAAGGCATAAATCTGACAGTTAATAAAGGCGAAGATTTAGTCATTTTAGGGCGTTCAGGTTCAGGAAAATCGGTTACCATAAAATGTATTGTTGGATTGATCGAACCCGATCAAGGCGAAATAAAAGTTTTTGATGAAAATGTTCTTAACCTTTCCAAAGAAGAGCTCAATAAAATAAGAGTCAAAATTGGCTTTTTGTTCCAAAGCGCCGCTTTGTATGATTCGATGTCCGTTCGAGAAAATTTAGCTTTGACACTTACTGCTCACAAGAGAGATTTAAGTCCTAATGAAGTTGAAAATGAAGTTATGGAAGCACTTGAAAATGTTGGCTTGAGTGATGCTATTGATAAAATGCCTTCGGAATTATCGGGCGGAATGCGAAAAAGAATCGGCTTAGCAAGAACATTAATACTAAAACCAGAAATCATTTTATATGATGAGCCAACAACAGGATTGGACACGATTACATCGCGAGAAATCAGCGAATTGATTTTGGATATAAAACACAAACAAAAAACCTCATCAATAATTATTACGCATGATATGGCTTGCGCCAAAATGACTGCCGACCGAATTATGGTTTTGAAAGATGGCGTAATCCATACCGAAGGAACTTATGAAGAATTAGAAAAAGATGAAGACGAATGGGTGCGCTCATTTTTTGAAAGCGTTAAGCTTTAGGAAATACGCGATAAGCAAAGCAAACTCATAATTTATAATTTAATTAGAAATCATGGAAAAGGAATCTGGATATACTTGGAAATTAGGAATGTTTGTATCAGTTGGACTGCTGCTTTTCATTATGGCCATTTATTTTATTGGAAAACAAAAAAACCTATTTGGCCAAACTTTTCACATTAGCTCAAAATTTAAAACTGTAAGCGGTTTAGAAGTTGGGAACAATGTTCGTTTTTCTGGAATCAACATTGGAACCGTTGAAGAAATAAGAATCATAAACGACTCTTCTGTAATTGTTTCAATGGTTATAAAAGACGAAATACGCAAATTCATAAAAACCGATGCTCGCGCCAGCATTGGCTCAGACGGATTAATGGGCGACAAAGTCCTTACAATTTCTCCAGGTCCGAAATCAACAAAAATCATTGAGGACAATGGCGCCATTGCATCTATTGATGGTATTGAAATGAACGATATCATGAAAAGCGTCAAAAAAAGCGTGGATAATGTAGGTGTGATTTCTGAAGAATTAGCCATTTTCAGCCAAAGCATGAACAACGGAAATGGAGCTTTAGCACGATTGGTACGCGACGATAAAATGGCAAATAGCGTTTCTAACACTCTTTCAAATTTAGAATCCGGTACAAAAGGTTTTAGCGAAAATATGGAAGCGGCAAAAAGCAATTTCCTTTTTAGAGGCTATTTCAAGAAAAAAGAAAAGGAGAAAGAAAAAAAACAAGAAGAGCTGAAAGATAAAAAAGAAGAACAGCAGGAAAAAGAAGTTAAAGAAAAAGCGGCCAAAGAAAAGGAAGAAAAAGCCAAAGAAGAAAAAGCTAAAGAAGAAAAAGAAAAACAGGAAAAACAAAAAGCAGAAGATGCCAAAAAAGAGCCTGAAAAAAAACAATAAAAATTCTACGCCATGAAAACTTCGTATAAAAATATAAGCCTTAAAATTCTAAAATGGTCCGGAATAACAGTTGCAGGAATCTTATTATTACTTTTTTTGCTTCCGCTATTATTCCCAGGAAAAGTAGCCTCCGAAGTTAAAAAAATCGCCAATGAACGTCTAGACACCAAGTTGGATTTTTCAAAATCAAAACTTTCCTTTTTTACGCATTTCCCTTCATTAACAGTATCATTAGATGATTTGTCGATGACGGGTTCTGCGCCTTTTAGCAATGATACTTTGTTGAAAGCAGAACAAGTTGCATTTGGAATCAACTTGAAAAGATTGATTTTTGACAACGAAGTAAAAATCAACAAATTATACGTTTCTGATGCTTTAATAAACATAATGGTAAATGAAAAAGGACAAGCCAATTACAATAATTATGTTGCGCCAGAAGATTGGAAAGAAGATAAAAAAGACCCAAACGCACCTGAAGAGGGAACTGCAATTCGGTTAGAACGAATAGATCTTGAAAATTGCCATGTAAAATACAATGATCGTTCTGCCAAAGTATTAGTCGATGCAAAAGGTTTCAATTATATTGGAAAAGGCAACTTGAGCCAAGATATTTTTGATTTGAGCACCAATGCGAAAATTGACAATCTCGACTTTTTTTACGACCGAACTGGTTATTTAAGAAGAAAAAATGTGAGCGCCGATTTAATCACCCGAATCAATACACACGCGTTGTCATTCATTCTGCAGAAAAACGAATTACATATCAATAAACTGCCCTTAAAATTCACAGGGCTTTTTACTATTTTAAGAGATGGTTATAAAATCAATATTAAGGCCGCTTCAGAAAATACGACCGTAAAAGACTTATTATCAGTAATGCCACCAGAATATTTAACTTGGCTCGAAAAAACTGATATTTCGGGTCGAAGCGATTTGCTTTTTACTTTTAAAGGAAATTACAATGTTGCCAAAAAGCAAAAACCAAACTTAGCTTTCAATTTAAAAATTGATAAAGGTGCTGTCAATTATAAAGATGCTCCCGTTCCGTTGACTGATTTTCAAATGGATTTAAATGCCATTTTGCCTGAATTAGACATGGAACAATTATTGATAAACTTAAGAACTTTCAAATTTAAAGTTGGCAAAAAAGATTATCTCAACGCTTATCTCCACAGTAAGGGTTATAATGAAATGACAATTGATGCGAGCGTAAAAGGCGCGCTGGATCTTGCTGTTGTTGATGCTGCATTAGGATTGAATTCTTTAGAATTGAAAGGGATTTTGAAGACAAATATTCAAGCAAAAGGGCTTTTTAGTACATCCAAAAAATTATTTCCAAAAACTATCGGCGGTATTTCGCTTCGAAATGGCTGGCTCAAAACCGACTCCTATCCTAACCCAATTACCAATATTACTTTTGTCGCCAATGTACTCAACAAAGCGGGAACTTATGAAGATTTAATTGTTGCTGTAGCGCCAGCATCATTTGTTTTTGAAGGAAATCCAATGTACATAAACGCTACACTTTCTGATTTTAATGATTTGGCTTATAATGCTAAAATCAAAGGAGAATTGAATGTTGGCCGAATTTACCAAGTTTTCTCTCAAAAAGGAGTTGACGTAACTGGCTACGCAAAAGCAGATCTTTCGCTTAAAGGAAAACAAAGTTATGCTGCGACAGGACAATATGATAAATTGGATAATCGAGGGACAATTTTACTAAAAAATATCAAAGCAACATCAGAACTTTTCCCGAAAGCATTTTTTATCAAACAAGGGAATTTCCGTTTTCAGAACGAAAAAATGTGGTTTGAAAAATTCAATGCTTCTTACGGAAAATCTGATTTTGACATTAACGGATATCTTTTAAATACCATCAATTACTTTTTGGAATCACACGGAACTTTAAGTGGCAATTTCAACATGAAATCAAAATTGATCAATGTGGATGAATTTATGGCGCTCGAAAAAGGTGAAAATAAAGACCGAAATATAGAAGTAGAATATGCAAAAGAAGATCACCCGAAAATGAGTGGTGTTGTTATCGTTCCAAAAAACTTAAATGTTTCACTTAATGCAAATGCCGATAAGGTCGAATACAACGGATTAATTTTGAATAAACTTTCTGGAAAAGTTGGTATTGCAAAAGAAGGTTTTTATTTAGAAAAAACCACCTTCAATCTTATCGACTGCATACTTGGAATTGATGCTTCATATAAAGACGAATCGCCAACTTCGGCACATTTCGACGCACATTTTACGGCAAAAGATTTTAGCGTACAAAGAGCCTATAAAGAAATTCCGATGTTTCATGACATGGTAACGGTTGCCGAAAAAGCGCAGGGAATTATTTCAGTCGATTATAAAGTGAAAGGCGATGTAGATGGAAATATGAGTCCGATTTATGAATCATTAGAAGGTGGTGGAACAATAAATCTGCGCGATGTTCAAGTAAAAGGCTTAAAATTATTTGACGGAATCAGTTCAAAAACGGGACAAAAAGGCCTTAATAATCCAGACATGAAAGGAATAGAAATCAAATCAACGATTGATAATAACTTAATTTTTGTAGAGCCATTTACCTTCTCTGTAGCCAGTTTTAAACCCACAATTAAAGGAACGACCAGTTTTGATGGATTATTGGATTTACGAATGCGTTTAGGTCTTCCTCCTTTTGGAATTATTGGATTTCCAATTGTAATCACTGGAACGCATGAGGATCCCAAAATAAAAATTTTCAGCAAAACAGGTCAAAAAATTGATGAAGCCGTTTATGATGAAAAACATAATAAAGTGATTCGGGAAGAAAAAGTAAGCAAACCCAAAAAATCAAATTCAAATGAAAACAAAAAATCAAAACAAAAATAAAAATAGCGCTTTTGAAAAATTTGCAAGTGCAGTTTGCAAAGCAACAGGAAGTACGCCCGTATTTATCAGTGCTTTTTTACTGGTTGTGGTATGGGCAATTTCTGGTCCATTTTTCGATTACTCTGAAACCTGGCAATTGGTCATCAATACAGGAACAACGATTATCACTTTTTTAATGGTTTTCTTGATTCAGAAAGCGCAAAATAAAGATTCATTGGCTATTCAGCTAAAGCTTAACGAATTGGTAGCTTCTAGCGAATTTTCAAGCAACAGTCTTGTAGATATTGAAAGTATGACCGAAGAGGAAATGGTTATTATTCAAAAATATTATCACAGACTGAGTGAATTGGCAAAAAAAGATGAAACGATAAGAACATCACATTCAATCGCTGAAGCTCATGAACAGCATGCGCGAAAAGACAAAAAAAGAATGCAAATCAAAACGAAGAATAAAACAGCTGCGAAACCAAATTCTACAACTTCCTCAAAAACCGCAAAAAAATGAAACTACGCTCAACAGAAACTTTCTGGCCTTTAAAACATGAAATGCAATCAAGTTATCCATCATTGGATGCAGATATCGACACCCCTATTTTAATTATTGGAGGAGGCATTACAGGCGCTTTAATTGCTTATAAATTAATAACCGAAGGGAAGAAGGCAGTTGTAGTAGACCGACGCGATATTTGTAACGGAAGCACGGCTGCAAGTACAGCTTTGCTTCAATATGAAATTGATATTGCTTTACATAAACTGATAAAAATTCGGGGAGCTGACTGCGCCGTAAATAGTTATATAAACGGCAAAAAAGCCATCTTTGATCTTCGAACAATTATTGACACGATACAGAGCAATTGTGAGTTTGAATTCAAAAAAAGCATTTATTTCTGTACGCTAAAAAAAGATATTACTTTTCTAAAAAATGAATTCAAGACCAGAAAACAGCATGGATTTGATGTCAACTGGCTGGGAAAATCTGATTTAGAAACAATGGGATTAAAGGCAATTGCTGCTATAGAATCTAAAACCGCTGCTGTTGTCGATCCTTACCATCTGGCACAGGATTTATTTGCTTACTGCAAAGATAAAGGAATGGAAATTTTTGACCGTACCAACATTGCATCTATAAAAAGTCAAGGTGGAAAACTTATTGCGCAAACTGAAAATGGAAACACTATAACTGCAAGTCACATAATACACTGCTCTGGATATGAAAGCATAGAAACCCTAAAAGAAAAGGTGGTCGATTTAAAAAGCACTTTTGTCATTGCATCTGAAAGCATGCCAGAGTTGCCCGCTGTTTTCAAAAACTCTATTTTATGGGATACTTCAAATCCGTATTTGTATTTTAGGTCGACTTCTGATAATAGACTGATTGTAGGCGGAGGCGATGAAGATTTTGTAGATGCCAAAAAACGCGATAAGCTAATTCCTAAAAAAGAGCAGTTTTTAATGCGTTCCTTCAAAAGAAAATTCCCGAATATCAATTTTAAATTAGATTATTCCTGGGCAGGGACTTTTGGCGAAACAAAAGATGGGCTTCCCTATTTTGGAAAACCTGATCCTAAAAAAAATGAACATTATGTTTTAGGTTTTGGAGGCAACGGAATCACTTTCAGCGTCATCGGAATGAATTCAATTTTGGATTCTATCAATAATAAAGCCAATATGGATTTAGAGTATTACCGCTTCGGACGTTAAAAAAAGATGCTAAGATGCTAAGGTTCTAAGCGAAAAAACTTAGCATCTTAGTAGCTTAGCAACTTAAATTAAACTTATACTCTTTAGGACTACAGTTGAATTTTTGTTTGAAGATTTTCGAGAAATAACTTCTGCTTGTGAATCCGATGCAGTAGACAATTTCAGAAATATTCAAATCAGAGGTGCGCATTAAGATTTCGGCTTTCAAAACTCTCATGTGCGTGATATAATCGTTAACTGTTCTGTCATGAATCATTTTGAATCCTTCCTGCAATTTATTTGGTGACAAGCCCGATTTTTTGCTCAGCGATTTTATTGTAAATGGTTCTTCTGGACTTGATTTTATAAATTCCGAAAGTTCTTTGATTTCTTCCATTTCTTTCAGCGTCAAACAATTTGATTCTTTTGAAAAAGCATTCAAGTCGTCGCTATGTTGTTGGATTTCCATTGCCAGAATAATTTTCAAAATTCCTTCTTTTAATAAATTTCTAACAATCCCGGTTTGTGTCACGGCGTTAAGCTGCTCGATTTTCTCCGCAATTTTCAAATTGTATGAGCCCATGTAAAAGAAATTCTGTGTCGCATTATTTTCAAAAAAGGTTTCTTTTACTTTTTGGTTTAATGATGGAATCATATAAGGCTGTTCAGATTGCGTACCAACAATTATCAGAGTCAGTTTTGTATTCACCTCTTTTTCAAAAAATAAAACATTGTCCTGGTTATGATTAGAAGCCAAAATTGCAGTTTGAAAAGTCTTAAATTTTCGTTCTTCGCCATTAATCCCAAAACTATGCGTCAGACCGCCCTTTGAACAATAAGCAAAATAAACCGGTGTTGACACCACATTCAAAAAGTCCATTCTAACCGGAGTTGAAAATGTCATATCAAATTGAACATACGAAATATTATCGTTGAAAGATGCTCCAGTAATTGTTCCGCGAGCAAAACTATTATTGATTTCCAATTTGTATTCGTCAAAATCAAAAGTTATTTCTCCGTCCAAATTAGCATTCAATTCTTCAAAAACATTTTGAATTTGTTCTGTATGTATTGCAACTATTTTCATTTTGCTTATATTTAGATTTGGTATTTCATTTCAGATATCAATCTTAAAATACAGTAGTATTGTTTTTAAAATCAACAATCCAAAGTTCGGTCAAGCTATCTCGAAAAATGTTATATAATTTTTGAGTTTTGTTTTATAATTACTTCAGGATTAAATTTTAACTCAAACAAAAAATTTCTTAATTCAAAAAAAAATGAAAAGCTTTTCGTTCGCTCCAATCTCCACAAATGATTCTGAAATTTTGATTCTCGGCACCATGCCTGGTACAAAATCATTAGAGTTGAATCAATATTATGGGCATAATCAGAACAATTTCTGGAAGTTTATGTTTGCCATTCTGAAAGAAGATTTCTCAAATGATTATGAAACGCGAAAAGCATTATTACAAAAAAACAAAATAGCCCTTTGGGATGTTCTGCAATATTGTGACCGCATAGGAAGTTTGGACAGCGCGATTAAAAATGAAATAGCAAATGATTTTGAAGCTTTTTTAAAACATCATCCAAATATTAAAGCCATTCTCTTTAACGGACAAAAAGCGCACACCTTTTTCAAAAAATATGTTCGTCTAGAAAAAACATATCAACTAGTAACGCTTCCATCTACAAGTCCGGCAAACGCAGGAAAATCGTTTGATTCCAAACTATCTGAATGGAAAATTATTGCCGCTTTACTAAACCGCAGTTGAAATCATATAACAAATTAAACGTAAAGTATAACAAAAAAAAATCCCACGTATAGTAATTTTACTATCACGAAACAAAAGTCATATAATAAAATTTAAGAGCCGAGGATAAGGGCTTTTTTCAAATAAATAGAATTACAAACTTTAAAAAGTTTAAGTATAAAGGGAACATTGGTTATGTTAGTTTATTTTGAGAAATAAAGCTATTCTAATTTTTAGGGTAGCTTTGTTTTTTTGATTAATACCTAAAAATAATAATTATGAAAATTCAAACCTACTACAATCACATACGGTTTTACATACCTCATCATTTCATATATTACCCAGTTCTGATATTTTTTCTAATCTGCAGTATTTATTTTGCCTGTACTACAAGTGATACCTTAATTTGGTCATTTATAGGTGTTGGTTTTATTTTCCTTTTTTGTCTTGCCTTCATGCTCCGCCAGCATTATGCCTTGATATTGCAAAACCGAATTGTACGCTTAGAACTTCGCTACCGTTATTTTACTCTAACTGGAAAAAGATTAGAAGAGTTTGAACACAAACTTACTGATGATCAAATTTTTGCACTTCGCTTTGCGCCAGACAGTGAATTTTTGCCACTGCTTGAAGATGCTCTAAAAAACAATCTCTCAGGCGACGCCATCAAAAAAGCAATCATACACTGGAAAGCTGATTATAATAGGGTGTAGATTAGTCAAAAGTCGAAAGTCAAAAGTTGAAAGTTGAAAGTTGAAAGTTGAAAGTTGAAAGTCAAAAGTCAAAAGTCAAAAGTCAAAAGTCAAAAGTCAAAAGTCAAAAGTCAAAAGTCAAAAGTCGAAAGTTGAAAGTCGAAATCTATAATCTATAATCTAAAATCTATAATCTAAAATCTAAAATCTATAATCTATAATCTAAAATTAGCCGGGTGCAACACTCGTTTCCAAAAGATCTTTTACAGATTTCCAAACCCTGAAACCGTATTAAACTGATACTTAACTGAATTATCCAAATATTAAACGAGAAAAATTTAATTGAATGATTTTTTTTGTTAACTTTAAGTGTTAAAATTCAACAGTAAACCTAAACATCAACCAAATGAAAAAATTAGTTTATTATTTGATAATACCACTTTCTTTTTTCTCGGCAAATGCACAAACTACAACAAGCGAACTGCCTGAAGAAAAAACACTAACCGCCGTACAAAGTGATAATGAGGAAGATCTTCAAGATTATAATCCAGAAGATTTACCTTGGCACAACAGAAAATTTAAATTTACTGCTGGTGGTTTTTTTCCTGTTAATAATACTGTGGTTAAAGTTGAAGGCAACAATGGAAATATAGGAACTGAAATTGATCTTGAAAATGATTTAGGATTCAATAAATCATCTGCATCATTCTTAGGAACGTTTGACTGGCGTATATCTCGAAGATCTAGATTAGGTTTTGAATATTTTGTACTAGACAGAACTGCTACAAAAACACTGCAAAGAGATATTAACTTTGGAGACAATACTTATGAAGTAAATGGACGAGTTCAGGGTACCTTTAATGTACAAATCATGCGAGTTGCTTATGGCTATGCTATTCTATCAAAACCTAAATACCAAGCAGGTTTATTAGTTGGAGCGCATGTCCTTTTTGCGGATTTGGGCTTAAGATTAGAAGGAGATACACAAAGTATAGAAAAACATGATAGCTTTGACTTTACTGCGCCGCTGCCTGATATTGGAATTTGGGGAGAATTTGTTCTAGGAAGACGCTGGGGTTTATATGCCAACGTAAATTATCTTGCCTTAAAAATTAATGATACAGATGGCCGAATCATAAGCTACAATTTGTCTGTTTTATATAATGTCGCTAATAACTTTAGTCTTACTGCAGGTTATACCGGTTTAAACTTTAGAGTAGATACAGTTCAAGAACGTTTAAACGGTTTCCTAAAATGGGGCTATAACGGGCCAACAATTACGGCAGTTTATACTTTTGGAAAACATGTATCGAATTCGAAAAAATAGAGTTCTAAAGTACTGAGATGCTTAGGCTCTAAGTTTTTATTTGGAACGTATATTTCAAACGTAAAAATCTTTAAGACTTATAAAGTCGTTAAAATAAAAAGTCGGCAAAGCTTTATCAAATAAGCTGTGCTGGCTTTTCTTTTAGAGATCCTAAAAATGGGAGCACCCATTGCGTAAATTTTTGCGTTCTTTTTGGTTAAACAAAAAAACAAGCCCGATATCTTCTAAAGATTTCGGGCTTGTCTGCTCAAACTTAAACTTAACTAAAATAAACGAAACTAATTCAATTAATTTAATAGAGTGAATTTTATAGCTGTCCCTCCTCCAGCTGCCAATTTCATATTTATTACACTTTTACTATTTACTTTTTGTTTTGAAATCGTAACCGGATATGGATTCGTCTTATAATTTGCCCCTTCTCCGTCAGCATAAACTGTAGCTTCATATTCTTTTCCAGCATCTAAAAATGATAAATCAACTTTTAAGTCTCTTGCATTTTTATTGGTAATAGATCCTAAATACCAGTTTTTTTCGTCCCAATCTTTACGGACAATTGTCGTGTATTCACCAATTTTTGAATCCAAAACCTTAGTATATGACCAAGTGCATGGAACCTCTTTTATGAATTGAAATTCTGGTTTTCCAACATAATTCTCAGGCAAATCAGAAGCCATTTGCAACGGACTGAAAATAATCACATACAAAGCCAATTGATTTGCCAAAGTGGTTTGAACTCTAGCGCCAGAAGGCGTTTTATAATCAAAGTTGAAATTCCCAGGCGTGTAATCAAAAGGCCCCGAAAGCATTCTTGTAAAAGGCAAAGTCGTTAAATGTTGTGGTGTATTGCCACCGTCAACCGACCATGCATTGTATTCCTGCCCTCTTCCGCCTTCTTGCGACATAAAATTTGGATACGTACGCTGAATTCCAGTTCCCTTCATTGGTTCGTGGTTATCAATCATAATATGATATTTGGCAGCTGTTTCGATTACTTTTCTGTAATGACGCGCTCCATACTGACTGTCGTGCCATTCTTTTTTGTCCAAATATTTGTTTACGTAACCTGTTTTAACCGAGTTCACGCCCATTTTTTGATACAATTTAAAGGCATCTTCAAGCTGGCTTTCATAATGTTTAGAAGCACCTGCTGTTTCATGATGTCCAATTAATCGAACATTTTTCATGGCCGCATATTTTGTAATTTCTTCCAAATTAAAATCAGGATACGCTTTTACAAAACTAAACGCAGATCCATCGGCAGTCCAGTCACCGTCCCAGCCTTCGTTCCAACCTTCTACTAGAACGCCATCAAAATTATTTTTCGCTGCAAAATCAATGTATTCTTTTGTGTTTTTTGTTGTTGCGCCATGTTTTGGTCCTTGCCCCCAAGTGAATTTTTCTAAATGCATTCCCCACCAAACTCCAATATATTTTGATGGCGTAATCCAAGAAAGATCTTCAATTTTTGAAGGCTCATTTAAATTCAGCATAATGGTTGACGTAGCAACATCACCAGGCGTTTTTCCAACAACAATTGTTCTCCAAGGTGTTACAAAAGGAGCTTCAGCATATACTTTTACACCATCGGCCCAAGGCACTAAATCACTTTTATATTGTTTGTCGCTTGTTTTTAAAAGTGTCATTGAGGCAAAATCTGTCAAATTAGCTTCATGAATGGCAACATACAATTTCTCCTTGGTTTCAAAAGTAGCCGGCGTGTTGATCGTATCAGTTTGACTGATTGGTGTTTTGCGGTATTCACTTTCATAATAACTGTTTTCACGATGAACCGGAATCCACCAAACATCATTATTAGATTTAAAAGTGAATTGTGTAACTTCATTCAAAATCTTCACCTTGTCCAAATGTTGCTGTTTTGGAAAAGAATAGCGAAATCCTACACCGTCGTCAAAAACTCTAAAAATAATATCAACCAAACGCTCTTCGCCTTTTGATTCTTTCAAATGAACAATTAATTCATTGTGATGATCGCGCACTTTTTTGAATTCTCCCCAAGGCTGTTCCCAAGTTTCATCAAAAGTTTTTTCTTCGGTTGAAACCACTTCAAAACCATCTGTCATTTTTTGGATTCCTTGAAATTCAAAACCCAACAATGATGGTTCAATAACTGATTTTCCTTCGGAAGTAAAGCTGTATTGAGGCTGACCAGAAGGCGTTAATTCAAAAACTAATTCGGTGTTTTTTCCAGGAGAACTGATTTTGTATGTCATTTTTTTAGTACCGCAGGCATAGAGCATTATTGCTACAAAAGCAATCAGGCAGTATCTATATCTTATGTTTTTCATTATTTAATTGTATTAATTACAGCTCCTTATTTAATTTCGCTCAGTGACTGTTTTGCTTTTGCAGGTTGCATGGAAACAAAATAATTAAAAGCCTGATCCAATTTTTTCTGAGCATCGGCATTTCCTTTCTTCTCCACTCTTAGATTATAAAGCTTGCTGATATCTGCAAAAAATGATTCAGTGTTTTTTACGCCGGCAAAAGTTTTTACTTTCTCAATGTAATTGTATCCAAATTCAACTGTTGGCTCAAACATGGTTCCTTCGCCAAAGTCATTCCAAGTAATCAATTGCAAGTAGCTTAGGTTTGCATTTTTGGCTAAAGAAAGTGTTTCGTCAAGTGTTGCTCCATTATTGTGTTCAATAGTCCAGCCAATTGCCGCTCCTCCACCGCCTTCAGCATAAAAATCTTTAAAACCGGGATAAGCACTTCCCATTGCTACTGAAAGTTTTGGTTTTGTGTTCGTATAAAAATTAGTCAAATACGTGCTGTTTTTGTAAACCCAGGCATACTCACCAGAAGCATTTTCACCCGCCTCTACAGATTGATCCCAAAGTGTCAAGAAAGTGGGTTTTGTGGTTAAAGTGTTAAAAACATTTGTCCATTCTGCCGGCGTTTGCAATACAATTGGTCCGAAATTCAGCAATAACGGTTTTCCGTTTATTTTGATGTAGTTTGCATCGCTAAAACAATTCGTCTGCAAATAACTTAAATCGGTTTTTGCTGCGCTGGTTACTGAAATTGCTTTCCCTGCATTTACAACATTTGTCGTTACTCTGTCTTCATACACAATCGCATATTCAAGACCAACTTTGTCCAACATAGCAATCAATTGCTCCGTATTTTCTTTTACCATTCGGTAATCATTTACGTCATATGTGCCGTACCAATCGATCAAAAGACCATCAATTCCTGAATATTTCATCAATAATAAATGATTTTCGATCACATTTTTGTCGCCTGAATGATATGGACCAATCAGCGGATAATAATACGATGCAATTTCTCTGTGGTTGTTTGCCCCGATAGTATTAGGATTTTTATTTGCCATTGTCCAGTGATATCCCCATTTTTTATCGGCACTGCTTTCATTGGTTTCAAACCAAGGCATGTAATGAACGAAAATTTTGGTGCTGTTTGTTTTTTCAATCGCAACTGGCGCAATTGTTTCCGGTTCTACTGGTTTCTCTGAGCCTTTGTCATCGCTGCTGCATCCAGCAACCATCACAATACTCATCAAACCGAAAACCAATGATGTAATATATTTTTTCATACTGATGTACTTTTAATATTATATTTTTTGCCACAGATTAAGAGATTAAAAAGGATTAATAATCTGTGAAAATCCTTTAATCTGTGGCTAAAAAATTAGCCATGAGGATATTCGTTTTAAAAATATGTCAGCCTTCCACGACTAACCAACATGGAAGACTGACATTCAATAACCTAATACCCAGGATTCTGTTTTAGGTTTTTATTTGTGGTTAAAACGGTACTTGGAATTGGGAAAATCGCTCTGTACTTTTCAGTTGTTCCTTTTTCCCACCAAGGCAAGAAGAATGTTCCAAAACGGATGTTATCTGTTCTTCTTCTTCCTTCAAAAGTAAATTCCTTAAGCAATTCTTGATCAATGAAATGAAGATCAATTGTTGTAGGCATTTCTTCGCCAGCACGTGCAGTAACTTGCTGTAAAAATGGTTTTGCCAAATCTGGAGAGCCTAAACGAACATAACATTCCGCTTGCATCATCAAGATTTCAGCGTAACGAATGACAACTAAATCATGATCACGCTCCCAAGTTTCTCCAGCTTTCATTTCATATTTTCCTAAACGAACTCCTTGATTGTCTTTTGCATCTGCAACACTGTTTACTTCTTCGGTATAGGTCAACGGTTCTCCGTTATCCATAATAATTACAGTTCCTGTTGCTAAATTGATTTGATCACCGGCAACCATACATTTTTTTCGTTTGTCTGTATCAGCAAAAGCTGAATAAACTCCTGGCTGTGCACACATTCCGTTTGCGCTCCAAGGATAATCTCCTGTTGCAGAAACTGTCAATTTATGCAAATAATGACAAGACATCGAATTCATATAATTCCCTACAGTTCCTGCTTTTGAATCATATGGAATTGCAAAAATGATTTCCGGCGACTTTTGATTTTCTGTCGCGAAATTGGCAAAGAAATCTGGCGTCAAGGAATAACCAGAAACTTTTTGGCACATGTTAAGACAATCCTGCCAACGTGCTGTCCCAATAAAAGCTTCTGAGTTAAGATATAATCTAGCCAATAACGAATACGCTACATTTTTTGTCATTTTAGAATACACCACATTTGAGTTCAAATGCGGAAGAGCGTCTGTCAGCTCTTTTTCAACAAAATCGTAAACTTGTTTTCTTGTAGAATTTGATGGCAATGATGTATCTTCAAAATTGGTTACAATAGGCACATTTCCGAACAAATCCAAAAGATTATAGTAATAATACGCTCTCAAGGCTTTTAATTCGGCATAAATCGGCGCTTTTGCAGTATCGCTCAAAGACGATTTATCGATTTGATAAATGATTGAATTGATTTTTGCAATTCCGGTATAATTGTAACGCCAAGCCGAAAGAATCATACGGTTATCTGCTTTCCAAGTATGTTTTTGAGCATCTTGATATTGTCCGCCATCGTACCAGTTTGTGCCTCTAGTTGGAATTGTAGCTTCATCAGAAACCGTTTCATTTAAAAAGAATACATATTCGCAAGTTGGGTAATTGTTTGATATTCCGTCAGCGAATCCTCTTAAAGAAGAATAAGCCCCTCCTACCAATGCATCAATTTCCTTTGAGGTATTTCCAAAATTTCCATCCTCTACTTTATCGTACAAATCCTCGCTTAAGTCAGTACATGATATCGTAAAAAGCATGCTCATTAATATTGCTGCTGTTATTTTGATTTTCATTTGTTCTATTTTTGAGTTAATTCGCTAGTTATTCAGCGTAAAATTTAATCCAACAGAAATTGTTGTTGGTCTAGGATAGTTGTTGTATCGGTCAATTCCTGGAGCTGCCAAACCTGTTTGATCAGCGCCATCCTGAGCATTTAATCCAATCTCTGGATCAACACCTTTATAACCTGTTATTACAAAAAGATTTTCTCCCATCAAATAAATTCTAAGTTTTGAACTTTTGAAACCTATTGGCATTGTGTAGCCAAAAGAAAGTGTTTGAAGTCTGAAGAAAGAAGCATCTTCGATCCAATAATCAGAATACTTTGGCGCAGAAGTAATGCCGCTACCAAGAAAATCATCTGGCACATTATAAAAAGGCAAACGGTTTGGATCGTTAAGCATCATGTTTGTAGCATTTAAAGCTTTTTGTCCAAACATTCCGTAACCTGTCACTCCTAGATCAAAATTTCCGTAAGTAAAATTCATTCCGATTCCTAAAGTCAAATCTGGCTGAATATTTCCCAAATCTGTTTTATCAGCATCAACTAAAGCACTTTCTGCTACAACAGTGCCTGCTGCGTTATAATACTGTATTTTCCCGTTTTCATCAAGTCCTGCATTTCTGAAACCCCAAAAAGTTCCAACTGGATACCCTTCAGCAATAATTTGAGAATATTGTCCTGACATACCTTGCAAACCATGTAGTGACCCGCTGTAAATCACATCAGTTTTATAGGTTGGATTTGAAAGCTTTTCGATTTTTTGAACGTTGTGTCCTAAAGTCAAATTAGCATTCCAAGAAAATTTATCTCCTTTGATGATGTCTGCATTCAAAGCAAGCTCAACTCCTTTATTTGACATTTCACCAACGTTTGCCAACATTGTTCCAACTAAATATGGAGGCTGAGGCACTTCGTATGTATATAACAAATCGTTTGTTTTTTTAGAATACCATTCAAATGACCCCGTAATTCTGTTGAAAAGTGTAAAATCAAAACCAATGTTTAATTGTTCTGTAGATTCCCATTTCAGATCTGGATTTGGATTTTGTTTTGGAGAATAAGCCAAACTCCAAGTTCCTGTAACAGGATCATAGTAACTGTCGTTTCCAACTCCTAAAATAGAAAGTGATTTGTATTCACCAATTCCGTCTTGATTTCCTGTCACACCATAACCAACTCTCAGTTTTAAATTATCAAGCCAACCTTTTGTAGAACTCATGAAATCCTCATTGGAAATTTTCCAAGCCACAGATGCCGATGGAAAAGTTCCCCATTTATTGTTTTCTCCAAAACGGCTTGAACCATCTCGTCGCACTGTTGCTGTCAACAAATATTTTCCGTCATAAGAATAATTTGCACGAGCATAAAATGAAACCAAGTTTGATTTTCCTTTATACGAATAAACATCCCCTAAACGATATCTGTAACCAGCCCCTAAATTATTATAGCCAAAAGCATCGGTTACGAAACCGCTTCTTTGTGCGCCAAAACCTTCGTAAATATTCTCTAAATAAGAATATCCAGCCAATGCACTAATGTTATGTTTGTCAATTACTTTATTGTAATTCACATAAAGTTCACCCTGTGCATTTGTATATTCGCCGTATGTTCTTTGTGCATAACCACCCTCAGTAGTTCCTTCTAAAACGGCATAACTTGGTTTATAAGTTCCACCTGCAACTGCATTATGTTCCAATGAAATATTAGCTACAGCCAAGAAATCTCTTAAAAATTTAACCTCAGTTTTGAAATATCCTAAAAGTCGGTGTCTTTCATTATCAACTGTTCTGTTAGTCAAAATTTCAACTGGATTGTAGTATATATTGCCGCTTACTGAAGAAAATTCCCCAGTTGGTGTATAAACCGGAATTGTTGGATTTAAGTTGTATGCGTTTTCAAAAATTCTGTAATCAACTGGATGCCATTTATCAATATTTGCAAACAATCCCATGTCGAATTTCACATCTTTATTATCGCCCAGATATTGGTAAGCGCTAATATTTCCGCTAAGCCTTTCCAAACCAGAATTTTTAATAACTCCCTCGTTATTTAAATAAGAAAGTGAAGTTCTAAAACCACTATCTGTTTTACCAGAATTGATAGTCAAAGTATGTGACTGAGAAATAGCCGTTTGCTCAATTGCTTTTTGCCAATCAGTATTTGCACCATAATCAACTGCATCTTTATTTCCTGTAGTACGAACATAATTTCTCCATTGATTTGCAGACAAAATGTCTAAATTATCATTTACATACCCCACACTTGATAATCCGCTGTAGGTTACTGAGACGCCTTTTGTACCTGATTTTGTTGTAATAATTATTACTCCATTTGCTCCTCTAGAACCATAAATTGCCGTTGCCGAAGCATCTTTTAAAACATCTACACTTTTAATATCTGAAGGCTGAACCACATTGATGTCAACACCCGCAATTCCGTCAACTACAATCAAAGGATTGTTGCTTGCTGTCAACGACGTTCCTCCACGCAAACGTAATGTAGAACCCGCTGCAGGATCACCCGAAGGACGAATAACATTTAATCCCGCAACTTTTCCTTGCAAAACTTGTTCCGTTGATGAAATCGTCCCTTTTACCAAATCGTCAGCTTTTACAGTTGAAATTGCTCCTGTCAAATCCGATTTCTTTTGTGTTCCGTAACCAACGGCTACAACTTGAACTTCAGCCAATTGATAACCATCATTTTGCAAACGAACATCAACATTTTTAGTTGCAGATGTTATTTGGATTTTCTGCGTTGCTGATCCAATAAATGAAACTTCGATCGAACCTCCTACGGCTACCGTCAAAGTAAATTTTCCGTCAAAATCTGTTGTGGTTGCATTTTTTGTTCCCACTTCAATTACAGATGCGCCTGGCAATACAGTTCCTGCATTGTCATACACAGTTCCTGATACCTGCTTTTTTTCCTGAGCAAACATTCCTGCCGAAAGAAAAAGCATGAAAATCATGAATACTGCAGTTTTAGTAGTCCACATTTGATGCAGGACTATTTTTTTATTTTTACTATTCATATGTCGTTATTTATTGTTTTTTTTTATCAGTCATATGTAATTCGCACAGCCATTATTGGTTCAATGACTAATTTTGGGATTATGCTCATTTCATTAGAATTGATGTTTTAATTTGATAGTGAATTATTTGTCTAAAGTTTTCAGAGGTATTGACGTATCAGAGATTGTTTTGTCTTTGTTGTCTTTTACCAACACATGAATCTCTGTTAGACCTTGAACACCGTTTAACTCTGAAACTAGATTGACAAAACCTTTTATCTCAGCTGTTCCTCCAGAAAACTCGCCCGAAAATGTTTTGCTTCCGGCAGTTATTGTATAAAGCAGTTTGTTTACACCTGGTTCATTATTTTTTCTTGACATCCCAAGGAAATCTTTTTGGCTGATAACCGTTGGAAAAAAACTGAAACTTGGCGGTGGTGGCGGAATAAATTCCCCTGCATAAATAATTTGATCGCCAGAATTAGTTGTCCAATCTTTTGCGACCATCAGAAAAGTGATATTCTCCATCACAAAACCTGCTGGCGGATTATAATATTGTTGCGGAATCAAATCCATTCTATAAAAACCGTTTCCTAGATCTTTCAATTTTGTTTTCTCCGATACTTCCGGAATCCAAGCTTGATATTCTTGCAAAACTGCCCAATTATTTAAACCGCTATGAAAATGAACGCTTGGAACACCTGCAAAACCATCTTTCAAATTCGAATTAAATAAAATACTTACCGGTTTATCGATCAAAGGTTTTGTTGGATAGGATCTGATTAGCTCATTTGCTGTATAAAATGATGAAAAATCAGTGTAGGGCATGTTCGCAACATCTGTTTGTTTTGATCCGTTTTTGTTTTTCAAACGAAACCAAAATCCAGCACTCGCCGCAATTTCTTCTGGAGTTTTAGAGAAATATAATGTTGGAGTTAAAGTAAAACTCCAAACTTTATTTCCTTCATATTTTAATTTGGCAAAATCAGATGAGTTTTCCCAATTACCAGCATCTGGTTCAGATGGTGACCAAATCCAGATATAAACATCTTCAGTTTCTGCAAACGTAGTTCCCGAAAGATCAAAGTACCACGTTACTTTTTCATCATACTTGTAAACAACAGGAAATGACGACATACTGCCTACAGCTCCAGCGGCTTCTTGTGCCTGAATAAAATTAGGAGCCATCAAAAGGGCAAGTAAAATTGTATATATAAATTTTTTCATATTACTTTTTAATTAATAGCATTTAATTTAAACACATAAGAAACAAACGGAGATCCTCCAGAGGAATGAATTAATTGGAATTCCATTTCATCACTGCTTCCTGGGACTGATGACAATTTTAGCTCATCTGTTTTTTGAGTTTTCTGAGCATCACTGTACAAATAGATTTTTGTTACGCCCAAATTAGTTGGCTGGAAATCTGAGCTTAATGCCCAGTATCCTTTTGGTGCGAATAATGGAGGCACATTTCCTGTAACTTCGTAGCTTGTTGGCTGGTTCTTTTCATCTACGCTGAATTTAATTTTAAAGTCTTCGTAATTAAAATACGTACTCAAGTTTTCTTCATTTGGTTCGACCTTATTTGCTTTCGCAACTTCGTCAACCATTTTCAAATTTGTCAATCCCCAATTTCCTTGTACTTTCTCATAAAGGGTAATCGGATCAACGTAGCTTCCGTCGTCGGTATTATCACAGCCAGTGGCCATTAAACCCATAACAACAGCTAACCAATAAATACTTTTACATCTCATAAATTTGTGGTTTGTTTGTTAGTTTTTCTGCCTCATAAAAGACAGAACGAAGCTAGATGTTAAATAAATCTAAAAAAAAATGTCTGAGAAAAATCAAGATAAAATCCAAACATTTTTAACCACAAATAACTAATAATCAATAATTTGATTTATTTTTACATTTCAAAAAATCAAGATGTTGTTTAGATGAAATTGTGCTAATAAATGATGGTAAATATGACAATATGGAAATTAAAGCGTATATTTTTTTCACTATGCATATATATAATTGGTTTTTATTGTATAATTGCAAATAATTTGACATCTTTTAACATTTATATCTTATTTTTGAATGCTTAACCTGATTTTAAATCTTTGTATTTGCAAAGTTTTAAAAAGCTGAAAGTTGTTTCATAAGCCCGCTCAAGCTTATCCCGAATTAAAAAACGAATTAACTCGAACAAACCAAAAAAGATTTTTTTTACCCTAAACCAACTCAAAACCATGCAAAGAATATTAATTCTATGTTTTCTTATTGCGGGTTTTTCTCTAACTGCGAAAGAGACAAATCCTGTTTTAGAAGAATTAGATAAAACGCTTCTTAAAAAAGACGTTTATTTAAAGCAGAAGTATCGAAAGATTGAAGCTTTAAAAAGAAATGTTTCAAAATATACCGTAAGCCAAAATAACGAAGAGCTTTACAATAGCTATATGTCATTATTTGATGAATATAAATCGTTTAAATATGATTCTGCTTATTATTATTTAGAAGAAGCAAAAATCAAGGCGATAGTTTTAAAAGATCCGAAATTTTTGGCCAAAAGCCGAATCAAGGAAGGTTTCGTTCTTCTTTCATCTGGATTATTCAAAGAAGCAATTGACACTTTGAATGTTGTTGATGATCAAAAATTGGATAAAAAAAACAAGTTTGAGTATTACAACATCAAAGCCCGCGCATACTACGATTTAGCCGATTACAATAAAGACCAGCGTTTTAACATTCATTATGTACAGCAGGGAAATCATTTCTTAAAAAAAGCACTAGAATTAATTGGAACTAATACAAACGAATATTGGGCCGCCGAAAGCTTGAAAAGGCTTAAACAGCAAGATTGGCGAGGTGCCGAATTCGCTTTCAGTTATTGGATCAACAATTACAATCTTCCGCCAGATTATTACGGAATTGCGACTTCAAGTCTTGGCTATATTTATTCAGAAAGAGGTTATACAAAAAAAGCAATTGAATATTTGGCTTTAGCCGCAATCGCCGATGTAAAAAATGCCACAAAAGAGACTGTCGCACTTAGAAATCTAGCCAATGAACTCTTTAAAATGGGGTATTTGGACAAAGCCAATGAATACATCAATATTGCAATGGACGACGCGACTTTCTACAATGCAAGACATCGTAAAATTGAAATTTCGTCGATTTTGCCAATTATCGAAAAAGCGCAATTAAATAATGTAAAGGAGAAAAATGACAAGCTAGAACGAATCATTATTTTACTTACCATATTGACTTTTATAATTGTATTGTTTTCAATTATCATTTTCAAACAATTAAAAGAAAGAAACAAAGCCCGTAAAATAATGGCTTCATCGTATGCACAACTTCAAGAAATGAACATTAGCCTAAGCGAAGCAAATGCTATTAAAGAAGAATACATTACGTATTTCATTAAAGCGACTTCGGCGTTCATTAATAAAATTGATCACATTCAGAAAAGCACTTTGCATAAAATCATTACCAAAAAAACGGATGAAGTTATTGCGAGTTTAAAACGTTATAACGTAAAAGAAGAACGTGAAAACTTGTTCCATCAATTTGATGAAATTTTCTTAAAACTGTTCCCTACTTTCGTGAGCGATTTTAATAATTTGTTTCCAAATGATCATAAATGCATCGTCAAAAAAGGCGAGCTTTTGAATACCGAATTAAGGATTTTTGCTTTGTATAGATTAGGAATTCAGGACAGCAATCAAATGGCAGAATTCTTGGAACTTTCTGTAGCTACCATTTATACTTATAAAACCCGAATCAAAAGCAAATCAGATTTTAAAGATACTTTTGAAGAAAAGATTATGGCAATTAAGACAATTTAAGTTGCTAAGATTCTGAGACACTAAGTTTTTTTCACTACCAAAACGACAACAAATTAGCAAGCTAAATCAGCAATTATACAAATATTTATCAGAGCTCCAGAGGAGCAAAATATTTATAGCACAATTAAAATGAAGTTAATTAAAGCTCCATCGGAGCGAAATATTTAATAAGAACTTTGGGTAAATTATGTCGCTCCGATGGAGCTCTTTTGGATAATGAACGTTTTTCTATAAATATTTCGTCCCTCTGGGACTATTTTTCAATAAAAAAGCGACATCTAAAGTGTCGCTTTCTTTTATCTTGATTCTTTGCTCTAACTTTATTCTGAAGATTCCAACTGCAAAATCATATTTTGATAATATCTGCTGAGCGAAAATAACTGCTCCACAAAAATCATTACTGCGAGCGGAATAAAGAAAAATACCATCAGATTTTCTTCATACAAAAAGAAAGTTGTGATCATTAGAATTCTAGCGTATTCTAAATAATAAATCCATTTGCGCTGTTCTAACAAAGCACCGCAATTTATTAATGTGATTATGATAACCGACAAAACAAAAATTTTATCGAGTGTATTCAATAAATCAAAATAATACGTGAAAGCAGTCAAAATTAATGTACATATTCCGAGTTGGATATAAAGATAATTTCGAAATCGAAGTCGCTGATTGGGATTGCTTTTGTCTTGCAGAAAACGCTTTTCTAATATCGGGCGAATGTCTTGATCCATATGTGCTGGACTTCCAAAAACAGCTTTCCATCTTGCTTTAAAGCCTTTTGAGCGTTTCCACAATTCATAAATTTCAAAATAATAATGAAAATGCTGCCAAAGAAAACTATAGCTTTTTAAGGGATGCGTCAAACCGTATTTCGGTTTTTCTTCCTCTTCCTGAAAAGTCCCAAAAAGCCGATCCCAAAACGTGAACATATCACCATAATTTTTGTCCAAATATTTTTCGTCAGAAGCATGATGAACACCATGAACAGAAGGCGTAACAAAAACATACTCCAGCCATTTTATGCTGCCAATTACCTGCGTATGCGTAAAAAAAGAATATGCGCCATGAACAATTAACATCGTAATGACCATTGCCGGATGAAAACCTATAAAAGGAAGCACGCACCAAAATCCGGTTCGGATTATCGCCTGAAAAGTAGTAATTCTAGCAGCAGCGGTAAAATTGAATTCCTCACTATGATGATGAACAATATGTGCAGCCCAGAAAAAATTGACTTCATGTCCTAATCGATGGTACCAATACCAAACAAAATCGGTTGCAAGAATCAGTGCAAACCAAACAAAAATGTTGCTTGGAATATCAAAAAGCCTATAATTATTATAAATGAAATAATACAGCTGATAAAAACTTGCTGCTATAAAGAGATTAATTAAACGCTCTGCAATACCAATACTGATATTAGAAACCGAACTTTCATAATTAAAAATTTCTGGCTTTTTTTTATGTTGTGCGAGTTTATATTCTAAAAACAAAAACAGAAAAAAAGCAGGCATTGCAAAAGCAAGAAAATTAATGTGTTCCATTGTTTAAAATTTCTTTTTATACTTAAAAAACTAAAATACAATTCGTTATAAAACTAAAAGATAAAGACGTTTTCATCTGTCAATTCATTTTTTCAAATGTATCAACTATTGAAAACGACCTTTATCTTTACAACCAAACTTTAATTTTGTTTAAATTTTGGAGCCTCAAGAGCCACTTCTTTTACAGATTGCGTTTCGGCAACTTTTTGCAAAGCAAGAATGTAAGCCGCGATTCTTGGCGTAACATTATGTTTTATTGCTGTTCTGAAAACCGTTTCAAAACCTTTTTCTAGAATATCTTCAAGACGTGTATTGATTTGGTGAATTCTCCAAGATTCTAAAAGTGAATTCTGAAGCCATTCAAAATACGAAACCGTCACACCGCCAGCATTTGCTAAAATATCTGGAACGACCAAAACATTATTTTCATGCAGAATTTTATCAGCATCAGATGAAATTGGACCATTAGCACCTTCCACAATAATTTTGGCACGAATGTCTTTCGCATTATTTTGTGTAATTACATCTTCTTTTGCGGCCGGAATCAAAACATCTACATCCAACAACAACAATTCTTCATGCTTAATCGCAACCGAATTTGGATATCCTTTTATGCTTTTGTTATTCAGATTGTAATATAAAATCAATTCCGGAATATTAATTCCGTCTGGGTTATAAAAAGCTTCATTTACATCACTTACAGCCACAATTTTCAATCCTTTTTCAAATAAAAATAAAGCCGAATGCAGTCCAACATTTCCAAAACCTTGAATGGCAACTGTCGATCTAGCTGGTCTCAATTTTAATTTTTGAAGCGCCAATAAAGTGATAATGCTCACGCCTCTTCCCGTTGCTTCTACTCTGCCCAATGATCCGCCAGAATGCAAATGTTTTCCAGTAACTACGGCATGAATCGTTTTGCCGTGAACTATTGAAAATTCATCCATCAACCAGCCCATTTCGTCTGGACCTGTTCCCATATCTGGCGCTGGAACATCTTTTTCTGGTCCAAAAATATCAGACAACGCTTTAGTATAAGCTCTTGTAATTCTTTCCAATTCGGTTTTAGAAAGCGATTTTGGATCACAAATAATACCGCCTTTTGCTCCTCCAAAAGGAATTCCCGTAACAGCCGATTTCCAAGTCATCCAAGCGGCTAAGGCTTTCACTTCATCAAGATTTACGGCGGTATCATATCGAATTCCTCCTTTTGAAGGTCCTAATGCCGTATTATGAATTACGCGGTATCCCTCAAAATTCTGCTCTTTTCCATTATCTAAAGTAATCGAAAAATTCACCACAATTTGTTTTTCAGGACGCTGCAGTTTCAACCTTATTGATTCTTCTAGATTAAGAATATCGGCTGCTATATTAAAACGATCAATCATCGATTGAAACGGATTCTGTTTTATAATTTCTGAACTCATCTTTTTAAGTTTTAAAATGTTAGTTTTTGATTTGGGGCATCAAATTAAATTCTCGTGAAATAAAATCGGCAGTAACTGCAAGTACAACACGGAATTTTCATCAAGCAACAGTGCATCATAATATTAGTGTTTCGATTTGATCTCATATTTCATGGTTATTACTAGTTCTAAAAAAAAG
Organism: Flavobacterium denitrificans DSM 15936; assembly: GCF_000425445.1. Lineage (GTDB taxonomy): Bacteria > Bacteroidota > Bacteroidia > Flavobacteriales > Flavobacteriaceae > Flavobacterium > Flavobacterium denitrificans. Next base: position 268,739 of record NZ_KE384378.1, read on the forward strand.
CCTTTCATTGGTGCATGAAAGGCTAAAAAAAAAAAATAACTAACAAGTACTTTCTCTATTAACGCCATTTCATCTCATGGTTTGACATGCAGCACATCGTCAAGCTGCACATAAACGGGATGATATTTAGACTATAGTTTTTCATTGTTGAAGCAAATTTATAAATATATTTTATAAATTCTATCGAATTAGTAGAGTTAATTTTAAAAACTTTTGAAAATATTTTTAAAACACTTGTAAATTAAGGATTTACGGATTTAGAAAAATTAGCTTAATTGCGAAAAAACAATAAAAACAATCGCAATTAAGGCCAAAGTGATGCCTAAAAAGTTGATTTTTGATAATTTTTCTTTGAAAAAAAGCAAGCCAACAACGCTTCCCAAAACTATTACCCCCATATTCATTCCGGCAAAAACGGTAGATGGATTTTCTGCGAAAGCTTTATGAGCCTTCAAATAAAACAATATATTTCCGAAATTAAAGATTCCCACTAAAACTCCAAAAAGAAGGTTTTTGGATTGAAGTTTTACTTTTTTCACGACAACATCATAAACTACAATCAGCAAAGAAACTGCCAAAGAAATATCAAAAACCATAAACAAAGAAGTGGTGTATGGCAAAGCTGTATAAAGAGCAATTTGCTTAAAAAGTATATCGATTATTCCGAAACCTAGAAACACAGCAGCGGGATAAATCCACTTATTTTGATCGTTTGAGGTTTGTTTTTTTAAGATCAATAAAAGTGCTACAAATCCTATTACTAATCCAATAACTTTATAAAAATTAAACTCTTCTTTGAAAATAAGCCAAGCCGCAATTATCGGAATAAAAAGAGACAAACGCTGTGCTGCATCCGTCTTTACGATTCCCATATGTTTTATTGACGAAAACAAAAACAAAAAAACAACTGGAAGCAAAATTCCAACTAATGCATAAATACTCCACGGTACATCTGCAGGGATTGTGGTTAAATCTGGACTAAAAGTAAAGTAGCAGAGTAATAATGCTATTACGTAATTGAAAGTAATGATTTGAATAGCATTTGTATTGTATTTACGAGTGATTTTGAAGATTACGCCAACTGTTACACTGCACAAAATGCTTAAAATAAGAAACAACATAACTTAAATTTTGATTGCAAAAATAAGTTTTAAAACAATAGCAATAAACCCGACAGGTTTTAAAAACCTATCGGGTTTAATAGTTTTCGAAAATCAACTAATAATTTATAATTAACAATTTACAATTATTTATAATTTACTGATATAACTTCCGTACATATCTTTGAATTGATGTCCGGTTGCAAAACGATCTTTGCTCAATTTTTTATATTCTACCAAAGCCCATAAAACGAACTCTTTTACAAAATACTGATCTTTTTTATCCAATTGTGGCTGGTATTTTTTTAGTAAAATATCTAAGGGACTTACCTCGTCTAAGATTTCTTTATATGCTGCATCTGATGCATCATCAAGCAATTCAAAACCGCTTTCTGCAAAAAACCATTCTATCAAATCAGAATAAGGCGTTTTTTCTCCAGGTTTTTCTAATTTCTCAATTTTAGGGAAATATGTCGGAAATAAGGTTCGGATTGCCGAGCCTATTAAATATTGTGCCACAACTGCAGCTCCCTCCTGCTCACCTTCATAAACCAATTCTACTTTCCCTGTAATCGCCGGAATAATTCCCATAAAGTCCGATAAACGTAAAACCGTCTTATCTGATCCCGATTTTAAAGCACGGCGTTCTGCTGTACTTATTAAGTTTTCAAAAGCCGTAATGCTCATTCTGGCACTTACACCGCTTTTATTGTCAATATATTCACTTTCGCGCGCTTCAAAACTGATTTGTTCTAAAATGTCTCTGGCTAAACTTGGCACATAAACTACTTCACTTTGGTTTTCGTCCAATTTTGCTTCTTGTTCGGTAATCGTTCTGGCAATTTCTACAGTTTCTGGATAATGCGTCAAAATTTGTGAACCAATTCTGTCTTTCAAAGGCGTTACAATACTTCCACGATTGGTATAATCTTCTGGATTTGCTGTAAAAACAAACTGCATATCCAATGGCATTCTTAATTTGAATCCGCGAATTTGAATGTCACCTTCTTGCAGAATATTAAACAAGGCAACTTGAATTCTGGCTTGTAAATCAGGTAATTCATTAATCACAAAAATACTGCGGTTTGCTCTCGGAATCATTCCGAAATGAATTACGCGGTCATCAGCATATGATAATTTTAAATTTGCCGCTTTTATTGGGTCAACATCTCCAATTAAATCGGCAACAGTAACATCTGGCGTTGCTAATTTTTCGAAGAAACGCTCGCTTCTGTGCAACCATGAAATTGGAGTTTCATCTCCTTTTTCATCAATTAAATCTTTAGCAAAACGAGAAATTGGATTTAACGGATCATCATTGATTTCTGAACCCGTCACAAACGGAATATATTCATCTAATAATTCCACCATTTTGCGCGCCAAACGCGTTTTCGCTTGTCCGCGAAGGCCTAATAAATTGATATTGTGACGAGAAAGAATTGCACGTTCTAATTCGGGAATTACGGTGTTTTCAAAACCGTGAACGCCTTCAAAAACAGGTTTTCCTGATTTTATTTTTTCACGAAGATTGTTTCGTAGTTCGTCTTTAATACTTGTGCTTTTATACCCAGAGGCTTTTAATTCGCCTAATGTCTTTATATTTTTTATTTCCATTGTATTGAAATATCGAATTTGTTATTGTTTGTTTTTTTTTGGATGATCACATTGTTTCATTCCTTTATGTTAGACGCATTAAAATGCGTCTCTACAATATACATTGTGTTTATAATTTATTTTTTAAAAAACCTTAGCACCTTAGAATCTTAGTATCTCAGAACCTAAAAATTAGCGTACGCGTTTTTTCCTATTCGTTTCATAATCTTCAAAAATCATTTCACCAAGACCTTTCAATCCGGTATAAAATGCTTTTCCTTGATTTGCTTCTGTAAAATGATTCACAAATCGTTGTAAATAAGGATCATTTGCGATCATGAAAGTAGTAATCGGAATATGCAATTTTCTGGCTTGTTGCGCCTGTGTATAACATTTGTCAACAATATATTCATCAAGACCGTTGCTGTTCATATAATAGGAACCATCGCGCTCACGAACACAACTTGGTTTTCCATCGGTAATCATGAAAATCTGTTTGTTGGTATTCCGTTTTCTGCGCAAAATATCCATTGCCAATTGGAGTCCGGCAACAGTATTAGTGTGATAAGGTCCAACTTGCAGATAAGGCAAATCTTTAATAGGAATTGTCCAAGCGTCATTCCCAAAAACCAAAATATCAAGCGTATCTTTTGGATAGCGTGTCGTAATTAATTCCGCCAAAGCCATTGCTACTTTTTTGGCTGGAGTAATTCGGTCTTCGCCGTATAAAATCATACTATGACTGATGTCAATCATCAAAACGGTACTCATTTGCGCTTTGTATTGCGTTTCTTCGACAACCAAATCATTTTCGGTCAGCATGAAACTTTCTACGCCATTGTTGATTTGAGCATTTCGAAGACTTTCTGTCAATGAAATTCGTTCTAAACCATCTCCAAAATTAAACTCGCGGAATTCGCCTGTGTGTTCATCACCATTCCCGGCATGTTTTGTTTTGTGATTCCCGTTTCCGGAACGTTTTAGATTTCCAAAAATCTGGTCTAAAGCCTGTTGACGAATCGCACGTTCTGTTTTTGCAGTAATGCCAAAACCATTTGAACCGTCTTCTTTAACTTCGTCTTTTATATAACCTTTCTTTTTTAAATCTTCGATAAAATCTTCGATAGTGTAGTTTTCGTCGGTCAGTTTATATTCTTTGTCCAACTCTCGAAGCCAGCTGATTGCTTCATCAAAATCCCCAGAAGTATGGGTGATCAGCTCTTTAAAAATGCCAAAAAGTTTCTCAAACGGAGACTGAAATGGGGCTTCGTACGACTTAAAATAAAAACCTTTTTTAAATTCGTTTTTCATAATTTTAAAATTACGGTTTTTTAGAATTACGAAAAACGAAATGTTTATTAATTTTTAGTTAAAATATTCAACCAAAACCAAGTGCTAACAGTGTTAGATGTAATAATTATTCAAACTTTCCGTCAACATAAAACCATGCATCATTTTCAAATTTAAAAGTCGAAAATTCGTAATGCGTCTGCGGTTTTTGATTGGTATCTAAAAAGTAAGCTTTGAATTCTACTGTATTTTCCGTCAAACTCAGAATTTCCAGTTTTTGCCATTTATTTGCTGTCGCCCATTTCAAAATATCCGCTTTTGAATAATATTTTCTTTCAGAAATATAAGTGGTTTCCAAAAGATAATCCGCATTATGGGTAGCGTACGCTGAATATCGCGAACGCATCAAAGCCAATGCTGATGGAGCTTTTTGATTTTGCTGAAGATATAATCCACAACAATTTTCAAATAATAATCCGGTGTCGCAAAAACATTTATGCGTCGCCATCAACTTGTTCCTCTCCGTTAATTTTTACATGAAGTTGATTTAGCAAAACTTGGTAACGACTGATTTCCCTCACTTCTTCATCTTCTTCAGCAAAGTCAATCATTTCGTCTAATGTTTCGCTAACTTCAAGCAATTTATTATTTGCTTCTCTGTCGTTTTTTGCAGCGATCAAATCAATGATTTCTTGAACGTTTGCTTTTAATGTTTCAAATTTACTATTCATTTGTTTTTTTGTTTGCTTCGCCCGTTCGACTTTCAGTCTCGGGTCAGGTTTCAGGTTTCAAGTTTCAGGTTTGTTGTGTTAACTTGCAACATGAAACCTGAAACTTGAAACTAAAATTTTTACTCTTCGTTTTTACTCTCGTTGAACTTTTTCATTATTTCTTTGAGCTTTTCTTTGCGTGAAATCTCAGCTTGTTTTGCTTTTGCTTGGGCTTTATGCAATTTATCATTGTGCTTTTTGATGTTTCTTTCATTATTGCGTCCCATAAATTTCTCTTTTAATTTCCTCTAAACTTTTCTCTGTAAAAATCAATTCGGTTATGATTTGCTTTCTTAAGTCATCAATATCATCATAATCAAAATGTTTTGCCCAAGATGTGAGTTGTTGCAGATTCCGAACTTGTTTTAGTCTTTTTGCGGTTTCAAAACTTGTTCTTAAAATCGCTTTTCCGTCATACTCCGGATTACTTTTATGCTGATAATTGGCAAGATTTTTATCGAAATCGGCATCAATATAATAGAGTTTTTCCTCTGCATTATCAGGATAAAATTCGCTCCATTTTGCAAAACCAATTTTCGTTTTCGATTCTCCCGAAGCTTCGGGATCAGGATCTCGGGCAATCAAACGCCATTTGCTGTTGGCTAATCTCCCCCAATGATTCGAAACACGATACATGCCTTCTTCAGTATAATAATAAGCACTTCCAGCTTTGCTTTCGAATTGCTTTTTCAATCCTTCAATTTTATCAGAAAGCACCTCATGAAAAGCACAAAATGTATTTTTAAAAGAATTTGGATGTGGCTTAAAATTTTTCTGCATGTGCAAATATACTCAGATTACGGCGAACTCCCTAAACCAAATCTAAAATGCTTACCTTTGCTTCTTCAATTTAAAATAAAAAATCATGTCTAAAGATGCACAACAAAAAATGCCGCAAAAAGGAGTTTTTACCGGTATTATCGAAAAAGATGAAAATAATAATTATTTCTGCGGAGAATATCTTTTAGACTATAAAATGGTTCATTCTAATTTTAATGTTGGCGATTGGGTTACTATCAAATCTGTAATCGAAAATCCAAGTGATATCAGCTACGATAAATATCCTAAGAAATCTAGAAACTTTGATAAGGCAAATCATAAGCCGGAAAACTAAAAAGTTAGAAGTTAGAAGTTATGAATTATGAGTTATGAGTTTTTCTTTGTGCATAACAAGATAATTCATAACTCATAACTCATAATTCATAATTCATAATTCATAATTCATAATTCATAATTCAAAAGGAATATTTTTTAGTTGAAAACAGAAAAGTTAAAAAAAAGTGTACCTTTGCAAAAAATTTGTCGATTTGAACTAATTAATATCGATTTCAAACTAATAGACAAGTAGTTACCTTTTATTTATGAAAAAAATAGTTGAATACCGTAAGTTACTAAACGTAGAGAAAACTGCAGAGTTAAAAGATTTAAAAACAATTTATCGCAACGCGATGAAAGAATCTCATCCTGATAAATTTGTTGGAAACGAGGCTGGTTTAAAAGAGGCAGAAGAAAAAAGCAAAACGATCATTGAAGCTTACCATTTTTTAGTAAGTATTCACCCTGATACTATCAAACTTAATTTACCTGAATACACAGAAACAATTACAACTTGCTCTATCACAGATTTCAAATTTGTTGAAGGCCGTTTAATTATCGATTTTTCTAACGGAAGTGTTTACGAATACATCAGTGTTCCAAAAGCAACTTACGTAAAAATGGTAAATGCTGATTCTCCAGCTAGATTTGCAAAAAGACATATCTTAAATGCATTTACTTGGAGAAAGAAAACAAACCAAGAATAGTTTTTGCATCAAAAATATACTCACAAGCACTCTTACAACAGAGTGCTTTTTTTATGCCCAAAAAATGCTAAATTGTTTATTTTCATTCAAAATAAAGAGACAATTAATAGTTTCAAATCACATAAAACCTTCAAAACACCTGATTTTAGGGACTTTAAGCTATAAAAAACTATAACAAAATTTTAGGTTACAAAATTCTTGATGTTCTATATTTTTAAATACTTTTGTTGCACAAATCAATTAACTAATTAATTTTTATAATGAAAAAAATATTTTTTTTACTTACAGCTTCTGTAGCTATTATTTCATGCAGCAAAGTTAAAGACGGAGAGTATCTAATTACAGGAACTGCAACAGGAATTGCAAACGGAAAAACAATCATTCTTCAAGGTCAAGATCCAGTTACTAAAATGACTGTTGCCCTTGATACAGTAAAAGTTGAAAACGGAAAATTCGAAATAAAAGGAAAAGTAGTTGAACCAGCTTTTCACACTTTAATTCTTCAAGATGCTAATGCTCCAATTCCATTTATCTTAGAAACAGGAGAAATTGCAATCGCGATTGATAAAGACAGTATCCACAAATCTAAAATTTCTGGAACTTACAACAACGAAGAGTTTGTAAAATTCCAAGAAGAGCTTAACAAAACTCAAAAAAGATTAATGGATTTCCAAAAAAACAATACTGCTAAAATGCAACAAGCTCAACAAGCTCAAGATACAGCAACTATCAATGGCTTGATGAAACAATACATGGAAATTCAAACAGAAGTTCAGAATGACACTAAAAAGAAGTATGTTACTTATGCTGAATCTCACCCAAAATCTTTCATTTCTGCATTAATTGTAAAAGGAATGTCTGAAGATCCAACTGCAGATGCTAAAAAAGTAGAAAGCATTTATAACTCTTTAGATGAGTCTGTAAAAAATACAACTCCTGGAAAAGAAGCTAAAACTAAAATTGGTCAAGCAAAATTACCTGCTGTAGGTGCATCAGCTCCTCCTGTTGGTAGCGCTAAATGAAGAGCAGATTTTTCAGCGCCTAATCCAGAAGGAAAAATGGTTTCGCTTAAAGAAAGTTTAGGCAAAGTAACCATAGTTGATTTTTGGGCTTCATGGTGTGGACCATGCAGAAAGGAAAACCCAAATGTAGTTGCAATTTATAAAGAATTACATTCAAAAGGATTAAACATTATTGGTGTTTCATTAGACAAAGAAGCTAGCAAGTGGAAAGAAGCTATCGCTAAAGATGGTTTAACTTGGACACATGTTTCTAACTTGAAATTTTGGGACGAGCCAATTGCAAAGCAATATAATGTTGAATCAATTCCAGCAACGTTTATTCTTGATGCATCAGGAAAAGTTGTAGCTCAGGATTTAAGGGGGCCAGAATTGAGAGCAAAAATTATAGAGCTTTTGGCGAAATAATATCAAATATTAAGAATAAAAAAATCTCCCTAGTGGAGATTTTTTTTTTTGCCAACATCTAAATTTTAAATGTAACATTTTTTAAGCTAAAGAAAATTGGATATAATTTCTTCAAAAGATTTATTTTCCATCAATAAAAGCAGTAGTTGACAACTTTTTCAAATCATAATCAGAGTTAAAATCAGCAAATTCAACAAAAGAATATTCTTATTTTAAAAAATAAATAAAAAAACTTCAAAATAGATATTTTTTATTTTATTCAATTCCAACGAATTAAAAAATAACTTTAAAATAACTTAAAATTAAGTGCTTTTTTTGTTTGGAAATGTAGAAAGAGTTCCTATCTTTGCCACCGCTTAGAACAACAAAGCACAACAAGCTGAGATCGGGGAGATACTCAAGCGGCCAACGAGGGCAGACTGTAAATCTGCTGTGTGAACTTCGCAGGTTCGAATCCTGCTCTCCCCACAAAACCTGTAAATTTTATAATTTGCAGGTTTTTTTGCTTTATGACGCTTTTTATTTTTTAAAAGCTCAAAATCTCTACAGCAAAATCCATCAATTCACTGTCAAAAATCATAACAGATAAAAGTAGTCCGAATATCAAAAATTCTAAATATTCACTGCATTATTATTACCATACTTTTTAGTGATTGGAAATTCCGCCTTAAAATCAATTTTCAAAATTGTTCCATTATTATTTTCCATAGTGAAATTGCCATCTATATCATCAGTCAGGCCTTTAATTAGACTCATGCCAAATGTATCAGCCTTCTTATTCGTGAAATCAGTATCAATACCAATTCCATTATCACAAATAATCAATTGATAATGGCCTTCTGCGAAACTCTGAAGTGAAACAGCTACTATTCCCGATTTCTCATCCGGAAAGGCATACTTCAGAGAATTGGTTATAGCTTCATTCAATATAAGGCCTATTGGGACTGCCTGCACCACATCAAGTTCCAGCGGATCTATTTTTATTTCGAAACGAACTCTTTGGCCAAATGAGAATGATTCTTTAAGATACGCAACAAGCTCTTTAATATAATTTTGCATGTTGATTGTCGATACATTATCGGCACTGTATAGCTTTTGGTGAATAAGCGACATGGAGTGTATCCTGTTTTGGCTGTTTTTAATGGCTGAGATTGCCTTATCATTATCCAGATAAGCGGATTGTGAATTCAAAAGGCTTATAACAGTCTGTAAATTGTTTTTTACACGGTGATGGATTTCTTTCAAAAGCCACTCTTTTTCATCCAGCAAATGGCTCAAATTGCTATTTTTCTGATTGATTTCCTTTTCTTTCTGTTCCAGCTTGATATTAGTTCTCTGTTTTACACGATATCTGTTAAATAAAAGACCAATTACAAGAAGCAGCAAAACTAGACTCCAAATCGATACTGTATTTAAAAGTTGTGATTTTTGCAGTTCCCTTTCTTGAAGTTTGGATTGATCACCTAGTAGTATGATTTTTTGTTCTTTATTTTTTGTTTCATACGCAATTTTAAGTTCTTCAATTTGTTTGTTTTGGGTGTTATTTGAAATTGAATCATTTATATTCTTATAATTTTGGAAATGAGCCAGGGCTTCCTTGTAGTTGCCTTTCAGGGAATCTGTTTTACACAGCAAAAGCTGAAGCATATCTGAATTATATTTTTTTTGATGGATCTTGCCAAGTAAGAAAACTTTATTTGTATAATACTCGGCAAGCCTAAGGCGATTTGTTTCGGCATAAAACAAAGCCATTTCCGTATATGCAATAGCAACGTCATTAAAGGTATAGGAATCTTTAAGCTGTGTAGCATAGTAATCCATTTCTTTAAAATATTTTTCAGTTTGCATAAAATTTTTCATCCGCTTATAACAGACAGCTGTTCGATAGGCAAGCATCATTTTGTCAAATGCGCCAGTTGGTGGATATTTAGTTTTTATCGAACTAATAAAATCAAGAGCTTCCCTGTTCTTTCCCTTATCTGACATGGCATCAATTGCACTAAAAATACTTTGATACCAAAATCCATTATTTAGGACATTCTGACTTACTTCAATACTTTTTTTGAACATTTCCAAGGCCTCCTCATTGTAACCCATTGTATTGTAGACATCACCAAGCCTCAAATACGTAATATCCCCTAAAGTAAAATCTTTCTCATCTTCCATCCTTTTTACACTTTTTAAAGCATAATACAAGGCACTTTTATTGTTGTGTTGGTACAATTCTATAAATGCAATAGTATTTTCTGTAAATTGCTGATGGGTGAAACCAATTTTTCTCAAGTCAATCAGATCTTTATAAAATCTTTTCTTTGCAATATTCATTCGTCCTGTCCAAAAATAAATAGTGCTAAGTCTTTGCTCGCTATCAATCCTTTTTTCCTCTAGCCCTAATGATTCGTATAAAAAAGAAACTTCTTTAAAAATTTTTTCTTTTTTAGGATCGAAATTGGTTAAAAGATTCCCATAACACTCTAAAGCATAAGCAAGAGTAATCTTATCATTCACCTTTCGGGATTCATCAATAACTTTTTCAAAATATTTTTTCCCTGCAGCTTCATTATTCGCTTGAAAATAATATCTACCGAGCAAAATTTCGCTTTGATGCTGCCATTTTTTTATTTTAAGCTTATTGCTTTGATCAACAGCATCTTTTATATAAAAAAAAGCATTCTGCAGATCCTTAGGTTTGGTTCCCGGCTTAAAGAGATAAAAACTCCCAAGCTGCAGCAATAATTTAATTTTTTCATCATCTTTAGAACTGGCAAGGAGTCTTTTGGCCTGACTAATATTTCCTTTGTCAATTAAGTCTTGACCAATCAAATATGAACCATCGTTATAACCTTCATCATAAGCTAAAGAAGCGGGCAACTTATAGGCTTTGCTTGCTAATACTACGGAGCTGTCAACATCTATGGCGCCTTGATTGGTTCCATAAAGGAAATTGGCACACGATTTAATCAAATATCTCTTTTTAGGCAAATCATACTTGCTTACCGTCGGTGATAATTGAGCTGAAGAAGTTATTGAAAAGAAAAATAATAAACAAAGTTGCCTCATATAGTTGCGGAATTAATTTCTTTAAATTATGGCGGTTAAATTAATTAAAAAGGTTATTTATACTGGCTATAAATATCAGAAAATTTTTCATAAAACCATTTTATTTGTTATAAAATCATCAAATTGTTTCGTATACGACAAAACTACTAAGCTACTATATACCAATATATTAAATACAAACATAATTATCATCGGCTTCATTTTTACTCAATAAAACGATTTAATTTCCATAGCAACATCAAGGTGATACAACTTAAAAAAAAATAAAGTATACAAAATGGTTATGGACTTAAAGCACAACTCTCCTATCTCCAAAACAAAAGACCTGCAAATCTAAGATTTGCAGGTCTTTTGTTTTGCAACATCCTTTCTGATGTAAAAAGCATTATTTTCTATCGAGTTAATTAACTCCATTCCGGAAACTGAGTACGATTTAAATCAAGCTTTTCAATCGCTTTCATATCACCATTATCAAGCTTGAAATTAAATATATCCAGATTTTCTATAATGTGTGCTTTTTGCGAAGATCTCGGAATGGCGACAATACCGCGTTGGTAATGCCATCTCAGACTTACTTGCGCTGTAGTTTTTCCATGCTTTTTAGCAATTTGGGTTAATACTTCATTCGTAAAAAGACCATTGCGTCCTTCAGCAAAAGGCGCCCAAGCTTGCATTTGAATATTATGCTGTTTTAAAACATTATAATCATTGGCCTGTTGAAAATAAGCATGCGTCTCAATTTGATTTATTACAGGTTTTATCTGAGCGTAAGACAACAAATCTACAACTTGAGCCGGATCGAAATTACTTATACCAATAGCTTTAATTTTTCCTGCTTTGTAAAGTTCTTCCATTGCTTTCCAAGACCCTTTTACATCGCCTCTTGGACGGTGTATCAAATACAAATCAAGATATTCAAGTCCTAGTTTTCTGAGTGTCTCTTCAAATCCTTTTTTAGCATTTTCATAACCCGCATCGTCAACCCATAGTTTTGAGGTAATAAAAAGTTTCTTTCTGTCAATTCCGCTTTGTTTTATTCCTTTGCCAACCGCTTCTTCATTTCCATATATTTTTGCAGTATCAAGCAAACGATAACCCGAAGCTATTGCAGCTGCAACTGATTGCTGGCATAGTTCGCCACTAAGCCCATATGTACCAAATCCTAGCATTGGCATTTTCACACCATTATTCAGCTTCACATCGGGAATGCTTGGGTCATTTTTGTCGATAACATCATTTGCTAATAATTCAGGCATACCAAACGCACCTAAGTAAATTCCGGCTGCCGCAAATTTTACCGTGGTTTGTAAAAATCTGCGTCGGTTTATTTCATTTTTTTGGTTTTGAGAATTCATATTTGCTTGTGTGTGAGTCATTTTAAAATCAGTAATAAAAGTATGTATTATATTTTAAATAAAATGATTAATCAAAGACAGCATTTAAAAACTATTTAACACAACACAAAACGCTAATTATCAACCATTTAAAATTATTTTAAAAAAAATATCATTTTTTAGGTAACAATTAATATCACGCTGCATCAAAAGGTAAACTTTAAAAAATTAAACATCATGAAAACAAAATTTATCTTAATTATCGTATCTATGTTATTTATTTCAAAACCTGTTTTTTCTCAAACTGCCTTTAAGGTTGAAGTTAAAGGAAAGGGAGCACCAATTTTATTATTTCCTGGTTTTGGATGCACAGGAGAAGTTTGGAATGAAACGGTAGCTGAACTTTCTAAGAATTATGAGTGCCACGTTTTTACTTTTGCAGGATTTGGCAATGTTCCTCCAATTGAAGGGCCTTGGCTTTCTACAATAAAGAATGAGGTTGTTACCTATGTTAAAGCAAAAAAATTAAAAAACAGTATCCTAATTGGTCATAGTTTAGGAGGAACTTTAAGTTTGTGGTTGGCATCTGAAGAAACGAATCTATTTAAAAAATTAATTCTTGTTGATGCTTTGCCTGCAAGTGCAGCTTTGATGATTCCTAATTATAAAGGAGAAGCAATTCCGTATGACAATCCGCAGAGCAAAATGATGTTGGCCATGGATCAAAAAGCATTTAATGGAATGAATGCACAAGCAACTTCATATATGTGTTTAAACAAAGATAAACAGAAAACAATAAGCCAATGGATGGATGTTGCCGATAGAAAAACCTATGTTTATGGATACATTGATATGCTTAACTTAGACCTAAGAAAAGAAATTGCCAAAATAAAAATTCCAGTAGTAATTTTAGCGGCTACAAATCCAGATTTGAATACAGTACAAAATACCTATAAAGCTCAATATGAAAACCTGCCGACAGTTAAAATATATTATGCCGCAAACGCCGCACACTTTGTAATGTATGACCAGCCGGAGTGGTTTATGGAAAAAGTAAAAACTGAATTATTATAATAGTGAAAAAAAAGGAGCAGTTTAACGAGATCTACAACAAGCATTATCAAAAAGTGTTTCGTTTGTGCAAAGGTTACTTTTGTGGAGATATTGAATTAGCTTCAGATGCTACTCAGGAAATATTCATTAAAGTTTGGGAGAAACTAGATACTTTTCGCAATGAATCAAGTATCAGCACTTGGATATACAGAATTGCTGTAAACACCTGTCTCCTCTACCTTCGAAAATCATCTTCTAAAAAAGAAATTAGAACAGAAAGTCTTCCGCAGATTGTTTCTGAAGCCTATTCGGATGAAAAAGACGAGCAATTGAAACAAATGTATAAATGCATACAAAAGCTCGAAGAAGCAAACAAAATTATTATTCTGATGATCTTAGATGGCGTAGAATACGAGCAGATCGCTGAAGTAATCGGAATAAGTGAGGAAACACTCCGTGTTCGCGTCCATAGAATCAAAAAAAGTTTAACTCAATGTGTACAAAATGAAAACATTTGAAGAATTACAAGATACTTGGAATCAACAAACAGAATCCAACCTAAAACCAGAAGCCACTGATCTTATACAAAAAGCCGAAGCACATACAAAAATGATAAAACGAAATCATTTTTGGACCAGACTAATTTTAAGCCTTTCCTCAATCCTTCTCATTGCTTATTATATTTGGGTTGCTGCTTACAAACATACCATATTCAACATTGGATTATGCATCATGATCACCATGCTGTTATTGCGCATAATTTTAGAATGGGTTAGTGAAAAAAAATTAGAAAATTTAAAAAGTGATGCTACCTTAATTGAATATAGCAAACAGGCACATCAATTTTATAGCTGGAGAAAAAAGATTCATTACATTTTTACACCTGTAATTTATCTCGTATATATTGCTGGCTTCATTTTCCTTTTACCCGTTTTTAAAGCTAATTTCTCACACGGGTTTTATCTTTACATCCTTATAAGTGGATTTGGGTTTTTTCTTATTTTCGGATTGTTTATGATCCGAAAAATTAAAAAAGAATTAGCACTTCTTCAATTCTTAAAAAATATTTCTTAAAAGCAGAAAGGTTACCTATACAATGTAGTAGATAACCTTTCTTTTATTTTTTGTAATTATTAACGCTCCGATTTCAAACTAATTTTTCCAGTCTGAAGCCCTTTACCAGTTACTTCCAACTGGATTGAGCCCGGAGTTTCGATTGCTTTTACCAAGACCACCAATTTACCGCTGAAAAGCTTCATATGGTCTTGATGGAAGATTTCTAATGAAGTAGCATCTCCATTACATGCCGCTCTGTATGTTGCTGCACCTGTTACTTTAAAATTCAGTTCATCGACCGCCGTAGGACATGGAATTCCGTTTTTATCGACTACCGAAACCGTTACATAAGAGATATCTTCACCATCGGCTTTGATTATTTTGCGATCTGCTTCAAGAACAATTTTATAAGCTTCTCCAGCAGTTTTAATCTCGCTTGTTGCTGCCGGTTTCCCGTTTGAATCAAAAGCAACAACTTTTACAGTTCCTGGTTCGTATTTCACATCATTCCACATTAATCGGTAACGATTCTGTGGTGTTGCGTTATTCTTTTTCTGAACTCCCATACTTTTTCCATTTACAAAAAGCTCTGCGCTGTCATAATTAGTGTACACAAAAACCGGAGTAATTTCGCCTTCTCTGCCTTTCCAATTCCAATGTGGCAAAATATGAAGTGTTTTATCTTTCGTATTCCATCTGCTTCTGTAAAGGTAATAACGATCTTTAGGAAGTCCCGCTAAATCTGAAATTCCAAAATAAGAACTTCTTGAAGGCCACTTTTCGTCGTAAGGCGTAGGCTCTCCTAAATAGTCGAAACCAGTCCAAACAAATTCTCCGATAACCCAAGGTTTGTCATCCTGAAGCACGAAATCTTCATCAGGAACATTTGACCAACTACAGGCTTCTAAATCATAAGAAGAACTTTGAAAATCATCGTACTGTTTATTTTTTTCCTGAACAACTGGAAACTTATAAATTCCTCTTGAACTTACTGTCGACGCCGTTTCTGAACCTAAAATAAATCCTTGTGGAAATGTTTTATAGGCTTCTTCGTAAAGATGAACTCTGTAATTTAATCCAGGAATATCCAGTAAAGCTCCAAAACCAGATTCCATAGTTGCTTTTACTTGATCCATACCAACAGTCACAGGTCTTGTAGGGTCTTCACGATGAAAAATATCCTGCAGCCATCTAGCACGTTTTACCCCTTCGGCTCCCCATTGATCTGGAACTTCATTTCCTGAACTCCACATTACAATACAAGGATGATTGCGTGTAGCACGTACTAAATTCATAATGTCTTCTTCTGCATATTCAGTAAAAAAACGATTGTACCCATTTTCTACTTTTGGCTTTGCCCATTCATCAAAACTTTCAGCCAAGAACATGAACCCCATTTCGTCAGCCAATTCAAGTTGTTCAAAAGAAGGCATATTATGAGAACTACGAATTGCATTACATCCCATATCTTTTAAAATTGTCAACTGTCTTTTAAGTGCGGCTTTGTTTACAGCAGCGCCCAGAGGACCTAAATCATGATGAAGACAAACACCTTTAAATTTAGTCACTTTACCATTTAAACTAAATCCTTTATTGGGTTCGTATTTGATGTATCTAATACCAAATTTAATGCTTTGTTCATCTTTTAAAGTTCCGTTGGCAGCGTATAATTTTGTTACTGCAGTGTATAAATAAGGTGTTTCAGGACTCCATAAACGAGGTTTTGCCACTTCAATTGTTTGGTGGAATCTTCCATCTTTACCTTCCGTACTTTTTTGCGTAGCGATTACTTTATTCGAAGCATCCTTAATTTGCGTCACCATTGAGACATTGCTTCCATTAAACTCTGCTTTGATATCTACAATCGCATTATCACCTTTCGTTTCTGGAGTGGTAATAAAAGTTCCCCATTGCGCAAAACTTTCCTCCTCTTTTACTATTACACTAACTTTTCTATAAAGCCCAGCTCCAGGATACCATCTTGAAGAATAAGGCATATTAGTTAATTTTACAGCCAATAGATTTTCTTTTCCTACCAGAAGATCATTTGTAATATCAATATAAAAATAGCTATAACCATATCCCCATTTTCCAACTTCTTTTCCATTCAAAAAAACTTGAGGTTCACTCATCGCTCCTTCAAAGATTAAAAGTGCTTTTTTCCCTTTTTTGAAAGCTGGAACAGTAAAACTGTTTCGGTACCAACCTGTTCCAATATGTGGCAATGCTCCTGTTCTTCCTGTTTTTTCAGTTGCTTCTTTCTCGCCGTTTTGTTCAATGATTCCCGTCTGAATATCCCATTTTTTATCAAAAGGTCCGTAAATAGCCCAATCATGTGGCACACTGACTTTATCCCATTTTGAGGCGTCAAAATTTATAGCAGAGGCATCATCTTTTACGTCCTTAGAAAAGCGCCAGTTGTCTTTTAGAACAATGGTACTGGATTGTGACATCATTTTTCCAGACGAAAAAATCATTAGAAATAAGAATGATATTGATTTAAAAACTAGTTTCATTTTCTGTTTTATTTTTTTTTACCATTAAGACATTAAGTTAATTAAGCTTTGCGTTTGATTGTTATTAAAAATCAAGAAAATTAAGCATGCTTAATTTTCTTGACAAAGCTTGACTTAATTAACTTAATGTCTTAATGGTAAATTTAATATTTATTATTTAAAAGCATCCAAAGCCGGTGAAGGTTTTCCGTCAGGAAGCCATGCGTTTAATTGATAACCGCTCCAGCTTTTTTCACCTTCTGGCTCCCAATAAATTACGCCCAAACCTTTGTTGTTTGGAACGTTTTTTACTGCTTTTATCGTCGCTTCAAGCATTTCTTTGGTGTTTTCTACCAATGTATAATCGCCTCCCACTTCAACAACCATTACTTCTTTATTATAACGCGAAGTAATGTCTTTCATATTGTTTTCTAGATCTAGAATAGTGCTTTTATAATCGGTTTTGAGCCAATATGGATAATAAGACAAACCTATTACATCATATTTCACCTTATTCTCAGTTGCTTTATCAAAAAACCATCTGAATTTTTCACTTTTATTTCCTTCGTCCAAATGGACAATAACTTTAATTTTTGAATCGATTGCTTTTGTTGCCTCATATCCTTTATTAAGCAATTGCGCCAACTGACCAAAATTGTCCGTACTTCCTTCTGGCCAAAGCATACCACCCGGAATTTCGTTTCCAACCTGAACCCATTCTGGAGTTACTCCAGCTTTCTTCAACAGTTTCAAGACATCATAGGTATGTTGGTAAACATCTGTCAACAATTCAGGGAAAGAATGTTTCGCCCATGCAGCAGGCTTGTTTTGTTTTCCTGGATCTGCCCAAGAATCACTGTAATGAAAATCAATCATAATACGCATTCCCATTTTTTGCGCACGAACCGCCATCACAACCGTTTCTTCTGGACTGCAGTGTCCGCTGGCTTTGTCATCATTTGGATTTACCCAAACACGCAACCTAATTGTGTTGATACCACGATCTTTTAATAATTGCAGGCAATCCTTTTGAGAACCATCTGCATCATAAAATTTATAACCGGTTGCTTCCATTTGTGGCAGCCAACCCACATCTGCTCCTTTTGAAAAGGAACCTTTGTCAACTGCCATTTTAGACTTACAAGAAGTAAGCAAAACACCAGCAATCATCAATGATGATACAATTTTAAGTGATTTTTTCATATTTTTATTCTTTACTGAAAGCTTGCATTACAGATAAGGCATTGTTGTCAAAACTATACAAAGCTTGATTTTCGAATGTAGAACCTGTTGTCGATTGCTGTCCTTTAAAAGCAACCCATTCTCCACCCCAATACGCAAATCCTTGTCCAAATTCTGATGACTTCACAATATTTTTAATATCCATCACAAAAGTTCTTTGGCCGGTTGGAGTTGCAGGGTAACCTGGCACTAACTGATCGCTAGTTCCCATAATATTATTTGTTTGATCGTTGTGCGCTAAAGTAAAAGGATAAGCTGTTTCAGCAATCAAAACTTTCTTGCTGAATTTCTTTCCTAAAGCATCAATCGTCGTTTTTATCACCGTTAAATCTTTACCATGCCAAATAGGATAATATGATAACCCAATATAATCGTAATCCACACTTTTCATTTTGTTAAAAAACCAATCTGTAGCGCCACCATTTACGCCTGCATAATGGATCATTATTTTTGTGTTTGGCGCTTTGCTGCGAATCACTGTGCTTGCAGCACTTAATATAGCAATACATTGTTGTTCATTATCCATTAAATTTCCTTGTGGCCACAATAAACCGCTGTTGATTTCATTTCCAATTTGAATAATGTCTGGATTGATTTCTGCAATAATTGAAGATGTATAATTAGTAACAGCTGTTTTTAAATCGACGAATGATAAATTTTTCCATTCTTCTGGAGTAGTTTGCACTCCTGGATCAGCCCAATCATCAGAATAATGAACGGTAAGCCAAACTCTTAAACCAGCTTGTCTTGCTTTTTGAGCCAATTGCTTCACCTCCTCAAAACCTGAGCGCCCATTTACAGGTTTTTTCCATAAACGAATACGAACTGTGTTACAACCTGCATTTTTTAGTGTGGTAAGCATTGGTTCTACTTTTCCGTTGTTGTAAAATTTAGTTCCCAAATCTTCCATTTGAGGAAGAAAAGACACATCTGATGCTCTAATAAAAGTATCTGTTGCATCAGGTGGATTAACTGCTTCTGAGTCTGAAGCATCATTACTCGAGCACGAAAACTGAATAGCAGTTATTGCAAGTAAACCTAAAATTTTTATATATTTTTTCATTGATGAGAGTCGTAAAGTAAAAAATTAAAAGTAAGTTTTTAAAATGTAAAAAAGAAGCCTCAAAATAAGCTTATCGAGGCTTCTTTTATTTTTTTAACTCAATTATGGTGTTGGTATAAACATATAACGGCCATCTAAGTCATTGAACCAGATTTCATATTTTCCAGCCTCAACAATTATGTCGCCGCCGTTATCACCCCAGTTTACATCCCAACTGTTGTTTGCTTTGAATTTCATTTTTCCAGCTTTCAACGTTTGAGTAACTTTCCAGATATGACTATCAAAAGCCGATTTCACTAAAGGAACCTCAGTATTCCATCCAGCATCATCACCTGTTAAAACAGATCCCGTCAAACCAATTGTCGCATACGTGGTCATTGGTCCTGTGTAAGGCGTAATTTTGTATGTTAACTCTTCAAGATTAACTTCAAAACTATAATAACCTGAAGCAGCTGTTGGGAATACACCCGGATCAGTATCGCTTTCTGTTGCTCTGTACTGTACTTTCGAACCGTTTGTTCCGTAAGCTGGAGCCCAGAAACCAATTTGCTCGATTAATTTAAAACCATCTTTATTAAAAAATCCAGTATAATAATGTTTTGCGTTTTCTTTTGTGTCTCTGTAAATTGGCATATTGTTGCTAGTTACACTCCATCCTGCAGCAGTACCTGGTCCTACCAAGAACAAATCAATTTTAGGGAATTCACCTCTGTAAGGAGTCAAAGCAATAGTAATTGGTGTAGATAATTTTGGCTCTGAAAGTGTTGTACCAACAGTTGATTTAATTCTCACATCAATTGTACCTTCCACATCAGCATTAAGTCCAAGTTCCAGTGCTTTTGCATTTAATTCTGCCACTGTTATAGTTGCATGTGTAGTCGTAGAAGTCGTGATATCGATTGGAGCAGCAAATTCGGTATTGCTTGCTGCAAATTGCAAAGTGTACGTTACAATAGTTGGCGCTCCGTAACTTACCTTTTCCCATGTAAAAGTCATGGCGATATTGTTTGGCGTATCTTTATTCAAAATTGTAGATGAACCATTTTCTGGAGTTATAAGAGCAAAAGCCGCTTCCTGAGGTTCTAAAATCATTAAATTCTCTTCGTTTTCACAAGACCACAATCCTGTCAATACTACTACTGCAATAAAAATTTTATATATAAGTTTCATTTTGTGTATCGTTTAAGTTTAAAAAAATTAGTAACCTGCATTTTGAGTTAAATTTCTATTTGCTCCCAATGATCCTTCTGGAATAGGAAAAACACTCATGTGCGATGGAATAGCGATTCCTTTTGAAGAATTTCCTTTCCATGCCCAATTGTAAGAGCCTCCGGTATATTTTCCAAAACGAATTAAATCTTGTCTTCTGTGTGCCTCCCAATGCAATTCACGTGCTCTTTCGTCAATAAGGAAATCAAGCGTCAACTCACTTAAAGTAATGTTTCCAACAGTCGAATTACTGTTTGCTCTTTGCCTTAAAGCATTTACATAATTTAATGCCTGAGTTGTTGATCCGTTTCCGCCTCTTAAAGTAGCTTCAGCGTACATCAAGTATACATCGGCCAATCTGAATAATGGGAAATCAGTATCTGCATAAGTAGAACTTACTCCATTCACTCCAGTAGAAGTTTTATTCGAAAATTTAGACATAATGTAACCTTGCGTTTTTACACCAATATCATCAATATCAATCGATCTTTGTTTTGCAGGATCACCCTGAACACCTTTTCCTATTGTGTTTCTAGTATCTTGGCTGAATTTTGCTCCATCAAATTTTTGAGCTAATTCTTTTCTGATTCGAAGTGCTCCTGTCCAACCGCCAATTCCAAAATCGGCACCATTATTTTCCCAAGCACCAATTTGTCCGTTTGTTAAAACAGTAGTTGCTCCCCAGTTTTGAGAAACTGCGCCATCTGATTGGATTCCGAAAATGATTTCTTGAGAAGTATTATTATCCGCTTTAAAATTGTCAAGATATTTGGGCTTTAATGTGTAGCCACCATCAATAATAGCATTACACATTGCAATACAGTCATTATAACGATTTGCCTGAATATAAACTTGAGCATTCAAATATATTTTAGCCAAAATCATACGTGCCATAGATTGGTCTAATCTTCCGTATTCATTTGTTCTTGATGGTTTTAAATCTGGCAAAACTGCTTTTATTTCTGTTTCAATAAAATCAAACAATTGCTTTCTGTTAGCCTCTGGTCCAGCAAAATTCACAGGATCATTTTCGGTATACATTGGTGCTTTTCCAAATAAATCCATCATGTTGTAATAAGCATATGCCCTTAAAACACGAACTTCTTGACGATAAAGTGCTATTTCTGCTAAAGTTGTTGCATTTGTAATACCTCTTGAACTTAATTTTTCTGGTGTACTTTGACGCAAAAACTCGTTTGCATAAGCCACAGAGACCATTGTTCTACTGAACATTCCTAAAATAACAGGATTTGCTGGAGTCCAAATATTGCGTTGTAATTCTGCAGTTCCTCCATCATTTTCATAACTCCAAACCAATTCGTCTGTAGTCAATTCCTGCATGTAGAGTAAACATCTTGTAAACTGGCTGGTTCCGGCATCTACACCTTCAAGCGAAGAACTATCAGGCCCCCATACTCCAGTTAATGTTAAATTTCCGTATACACCTGCGAAAGCTTTTTTGTATCCATCTGGTGTCGCAAATAATACATCCGAAGAAAGAACGTCATCATCTTGCGATACTACATTTAAATCATCCGTACATGACTGAAAAACCACAGCCAATGCAACTAGTGTTGTTACTATATATTTTTTCATGATTTCGCTATTAAAATTTAAGATTGATACCAAATAAAATTGATCGCTGTCTTGGATAAATTGTTTTGTCTACACCGTTGTTTGTAATCTCAGGATCCAAACCGCTGTATTTTGTTAATACAAAAACGTTTTGCATTCCTGTTGATACTCTCAACGACGCTTTGCTGTTTAGCCAATTTTCTAAGGTATATCCTAATGTAATATTGTCTAACTTCAAAAATGAAGCGTTCTCTATATATAAATCCGATAACAACACATTTGAAGTAGTGTTGAAATTAGTTTCAAATATTTGAGATGGTACATTACTTAAAACCCCACCATTTTCCATAGCATCATATTGTGCTCTACTTGCATCTACAGCGTTGAAAATTCGGTTACCAATACTTGCTCTTAAGTTGAATGAAAAGTCAAACTTTTTGTAATTCATATTAGAAGCAAATCCTAAAGTAAAATCCGGATCTGGATTGTTGTAAATGTATTTATCAGAATCATTTTTGATATTGTCGCCATTTAAATCTGCAAAAGCACCTTCAATTGGTTTTCCTTCATTGTTGTATAATTGTTTATATACGTAGAAAGAATAAGGCGTATAACCTTCTCTAAAAATTTGTCCTGGAGTTCCAGTTCCGGCTATATTGTCTCCTAAGAAGATGTCTGTTCCGTTAACCAGATTTTTGATTCTTCTTTCGAATTTTGCCATATTGAAATTAATATTCCAGTTAAAATCTTCTGTTTTAATCGCATTAGCATTAATCGTAAATTCGATACCTTTTGTGGTAAAGCTTCCTACGTTTTGGTACACACGGTTAGAAAAGTTACTTCCATCTGATATTGCTGCATTTACCAATAAATCTTTTGATTCTTTGTAATAAACATCAAGACCAGCAGATAAACGATTGTCAAAAAAACCAAAATCAACACCAGCATTATAAGAAGTAGTCTCTTCCCATTTCAAGTCGTTTGTTCTTTTTGACGGAAGCGCAACCGGAACTGGACTGCTTCCGAAGTAGTACTCCGAATTTCCTCCACCAACTTGATATTTTTGCAAATATCCGTTTGGCTCAGGAATATCTTGCTGTCCTGTAATTCCATAACTCAATCTCAATTTCAAATCAGATAATGTCGTGCTATCTTTAAAGAAATCTTCTTTCACTTTCCAAGCAAAGGCTACAGAAGGGAAATTACCCCAACGATTTGCTTCTTCAAATCTTGATGAGCCATCTCTTCTGTAAGAAAGCGTCAATAAATATTTGTCTCTATAATTCAAATTTGTTCTAGCAAAAAATCCTAGCAAAACAACATCTGTATCTAAAGTCGTTTCAGGAAATGTCGAAGGCAAATCTGGATTTAAGATGTTTCCAGTTTCAAATCTTGAACTTTGAAATTTTTGATACGAATAACCACCTGTCATTTCAAAATTCAATGCATTAAATGTTTTGTTATAAACCAAATAACCATCTAATAACTTATTCTTTCTGGTAGCCTCTGTATATTCATTTGTACCATACGGAATGTTGTTGTTTGATGGAGCCGAACCCGCATCAGCACCAACCAATCTTCTTCTTTCTCCATTTGATTCATCAAAACCAACATTTACAACCGCTCTTAATTCTGGTAAAAAATGAAATTTATAGTCCATTTCGAAGTTTCCAAAAATTCGGTCATTCGTTCCTCTATCGTTTGTATTTAACAATTGCGAAACAGGGTTTCTGGCCGCAGTTGCAACTAACGGATAATTTCCATTCGCATCTACGCCTGTAGTATATTCAAAATAACCTCCATAAGGTGCGCCTTCCACTTTTATTGGTTGTGTTGGATCAAATCCTATTGCTGCACCTTCAACAGCATCTGTAAAACGATTTATTTCGTCTGTATAATTTGCCGAAAGCCTTAATTTTAAATGCTTATCAAAGAAAACTGGATTCATTACTAAACCAACTGTATTTCTTTTGAAATTATTCGTTAATCGCAAACCTTGTTGGTCAGTATTTCCAAGCGTCAAACTTGTCGGAATGATATTGAATAAATTTCCTCTAATTGCTAAACTTTGATCAATTGTTCCTGTGTTTCTATAAATAGCTTTCTGCCAGTCCGTATTTGCAGTTCCAAGTTTGTTCAAGTCATCGCTTCTTCGGTCAGCAATAACACTTCTAAATTCATCTGCGCTTAAAACATCAACTGTTTTAGTCAACGTTCCTGCAGCATACTGCACGTTATAATCTACTGATAATGTTTTGCTTCCTTTTTTGGTCGTAATTATAATTACACCATTTGAAGCTCGAGAACCATAAATTGCTGAAGCTGATGCATCTTTTAAGACCGTTATAGACTCTACCGTTGCAGGATTCAATGATGCTAAAAATGAAGAAGAACCTGTATTGGTAGCATTATCAAGCGGCAAACCGTCGATTACAATAAGAGGATCATTGCTTGCAAAAAGCGAACTTCCACCACGAATCCTAATTTGTGAGCTAGAACCCGGAGCACCCGTTGAGTTTACGGTCAAACCTGCAACTCTGCCGCTAAACAAGCTTTCTGTTGTTACGTTATTTCCTTTGTTAAAGTCTTTTGTAGAAAGTGCTGTTACAGATCCAGTAGCATCTTTCTTTTTAACGCTTCCGTAACCTACTTGAACTACAACTTCTTTAAGTTGATTATTATCTTCTTCTAAAAGTATTGTTATGTTTTTTTGTGTGCCAACCGCAATAGTTTGATTGACATAACCAGTATAGGAAAACGTAATTTGGTTAGCTGTTTTTACTCCAGCTAACTGAAATTTCCCATCGAAATCAGTAGTCGTGCTAATATTAGCCCCCATTACCTTTATGTTTACTCCTGGTATGGGCTGTTGCGTTCCCTTCTCCAAGACAACACCTGTTATTGTGTTCTGAGCAAAAACACAAAAAGGAAGCAAGAGTAATAAAAGCAAAAATTTGTTTTTAATTCTTTTCATACTTTTTTTAATTGGTTTTGATTTAAGTTAGTGTTTGTTATTAAGTTGGTTTAAAATGAGCACAGCTGATGTTACTAAAAAACAAGTCCTGTTTTTTATCATAGAAATAGTCTCTTAGAATGATAAGCCGCTTAAAAAAGCTAATTCTATTTTTTTAGAATGAGAAGAAGTTTCCTTTAGTCGGTTTCGAATGGATTGTTGGTCATCTGTAAATTGTTTTTTTTGGTTAGAATAATTTAGTTAGTTTTTTGGAGTGATTTTATTGAACAAAAAATGAAGAAGCTTTATTCAAACGTTGTAGCTTGTAAATCACATTGCAAATTAAGCTTACAACATGTTTTTAATACAGGGAAAAATTCATTTATAAACAGGGATAATTTCGTAAAAGCGTACAAACAACACTTCTTAAAAACATATTTGTCAATTTTTTACATCAAAAAAAATGACAATGCAAAAAATCAACCCATAAAAAAATGATATATCCAACAACTATTTTCGGTTGGATAATTGGATTGGAACGCGCAAAAACTCAGAAATATAAAAAACGTGAAAATTCTTATATTTTAATAAGACGAAAAAAATAGCCACAAGAACTTCTATTTATTGCCCTAAAAACAAATGTTATTTTTACAGCTTGCAATAAATTATTATTTTCGCACTCACACCGGTTTCATATCTATCTCTATATACATTGATCAACCTTTCAGATCATCTTCTTTTCCATTTTCTTATATTAAAGAGCCATGTGCTTTCTTAAATAAAATCTATGATTAAGCTAAAGTCGTTTCTTATTATTTGTTTTCTTTCTATAAATGCATTTGGACAGAATTATCCTATTAGACATCTTGATATTGAATCTGGACTTTCTAATAATTCAGTTGCGACCATTTATCAAGATCAAAATGGCTACATGTGGTTTGGAACTTTTGATGGGCTAAACAGATACGACGGAAATGATTTCAAAATCTATCGTCATGCCCACACAGACCCGAATTCGATTCAGGGAAATGCGATAAGCTGTATTGAAGGAGACTATAAGAACAATTTATGGATAGGAACAACGGCAGGTCCTGTTGTTTTTAATGCAGAACGTTCCGCTTTCACTCCATTGCAATATTTAGGAACTGATAAAAAAACGAAACCTTTAAATGTTACTGCATACGAGATAATCGCCATACATAATCTACATATAATTCTTGTCGCTACAAAAAAGGCAATCATCCTTTATAAAGAAGGCGAGCAAATTGGAGAAGCAATACCTTTTAATGGAAAGTTAAATTATATTGCAAGATCAATAGCTTATAATGCTAAAAAACAGATTTTCTATGTTTTTATAACCGGAAAAGGGCTTTGCCAATACGATATCAACTCAAAAAAATTAACACTTTTAAACGATACGATTACAGGTGCCAATTGTATTAAATTGACCAATCAAGGACTTTGGATTGGATCAGATGAGGGCGCTTATTTGTACGATCATAACCTGAATAGCTATTCTAAAAATTACTTTCGGGAAAAAACGGTAGTTCGTGATTTTTTCCAGCAGGAAAACAGACTTTGGATTGCTACTGATGGTGCCGGACTTTTCACGCTAACAAAAGAAAACGCCAATCCTAATCCATATAAAGCAAACGGTCCTGTTGCATTGCTAAAAAGCAAATCGCTTTATGACATTTTCGAAAGCAAAAATGGCGAAATGTGGTTTGGAACACTGCGTGGAGGCGTGAGTATGATTGGGAAAAAACCGCTTTACTTTAACCATTTTAAAAGCAAAAACCCTTTAACTAATAAAGAAGATGAGGATCCTGCTGCAAACTTTATTCAATCTTTTTGTGAAGATGAAAAACATAATATCTGGATAGGTACAGATGGTGCCGGAATGCGTTACTGGAATAGAAAACAAAACACCTACGAGATCTACTCAACATCAGCAGGTCCTGGAAGAAAAATTCAAAGCAATTTTGTCACAAGCATTGTTAGAGATTCTGATAATGCCATTTGGGTGGCGATGTGGAAAGGCGGCGTTTGCCGAATCGATCCAAAAACAAAATCCATTCAGAATTTTTCGATTTACAATCAATTCACAAAAAAAGCAGAACAAGAATCGTGGTTGCTTTTTATTGATTCAAAAAAAACGTTGTGGCTTGCCGTAACTAATTCGGGAGCGCTTTATCAATTTGATAAAAAACAAAACAAGTTTATTTGCTACAACAACTCTTTACGCGATGTTACTTGCTTGTATGAAACCGCAGACGGAAAAATCTGGGGCGGTACTTTTAATTCTTTTTTTGAAATCGATACAAAAACAAAAAAGGTAAAAAACTATCATTCAGATTATACCATCAGATGCATTACCGAAGATCAAAACAAAAATCTTTGGATTGGTACGGTTGAAGGCGGTCTGCTTTTATTTAATAGAAAAACAAACACTTTTAAAAAATACACTACTCAAAACGGACTTCCGAGTAATACTATACTTCGTCTTTTAGAAGACAAAGAAGGAAATTTATGGATGAGTACCTATGACGGAATCGCTAGATTTAATCCAAAAAACAACACTTTTAGAAACTTTGGGGTTGCTGACGGACTTCAGGGCAGTCAATTTAGCTGGAATTCGGGTACTAAACTTTCTACAGGAGAATTTATTTTTGGAGGTATCAACGGATTTAATGTTTTTCATCCTGATCATATTAAAGACAAAAAAAATACAGGCAAATTTTTATTAAATGATTTGCTCGTAAACAATCAGTCTTTAAAACTGAACAGTCCTTATGTGACAGAAAAAAAATCGGACATGATAAGCGTTGTCGAATTACCTTATGATAAATCGGCATTGAGTTTTGATTTTGTTTATCTGGATTTTGTCAATTCTGAAAAAATCAACACCGCATATTTTCTAGAAGGTTGGGATAAAAACTGGAATTATACCTCAAAAGAAAACAAAGCCAACTATTCTCGATTAACAGAAGGAACATACATTTTTAAAGTAAAAACAACCGATGTTTTTGGGAATTGGACTAATGAAATAACACTGGCAAGGGTAAAAATTCTTCCGCCTTGGTATAGATCATGGTGGGCTTATACCTTTTACTTAATTGGTGTTATTGGGGCGATTTATACCTATATTAATTATCATAAAAACAAAGAAAGGCTTCGTTATGAAATAAAACTGACCCGTATGGAACATACAAAAGACAAGGAACATGCCGAAAAGCAGTTTTCGATGTTCACGTATATGGCGCATGAATTACGTACACCTTTATCTTTAATTATAAATCCGCTTAAAAGTGCCATTGAAAGAAAAACCCGTTCTGAAGATGATCTTGATCTAAATCTCGCTTATAAAAGTGCAAAACGATTATTGAGCCTGACCGATCAATTATTATTGTTTAGAAAAGCAGAAACAGATCTTGATGAACTCAAAATTTCGAAGATAAATTTAAATCAGCTTTGTCGAGAAATCTACGAAAGCTTTCTACAAATGGCAGCTTCAAAAGGTTTAGACTATCAATTTATTGAAGAACAAACAGCGACAGAAATATACGGCGATTATGAAAAAATAGAAATAACGCTTTTCAATTTAATTTCCAATGCGTTTAAATTTACGCCTAATGGAGGAAATATAAGTATTCAAATCATTGAAAATAATAATGATGTCTCGATCACTATATCGGATACAGGGCGAGGAATCAATGAAAATGATATTGATACTATTTTTGAAAAATTCAAACAAATTCAATCTAATGCCAGCAACGGTTTTGGAATAGGCCTTTATATTGCTAAATATTTTGTGAACAAACATCACGGTGAATTAAAATGTGAGAGTGAAGTTGGAAAAGGTACTTCTTTCACTATTACACTTCCAAAAGGAAAGAGTCATTTTAAAGAAATGAATATCACCGAAAATCAATCCCATATGTCGCCAATTGTGGGAGAGCTTCTTGAAGGAATGCCTGCTGATCATTCAAGCATAGAGGAAAAAACTATGCAACCACTACAGCTGGAAAATCTTCAGGAAGAATTAATCAGCATCAAAAGAGTATTGCTGATTGTGGAAGACAATCCTGAAATGAATCGTTACCTCGTACAGCTTTTTTCTAAAAATTATATTGTTTATTCTGCATTTAATGGTCTTGACGGATTAAAATTAGCAGAAAAACACATGCCCGATCTTATATTAAGCGATATTGCTATGGAGGGCATGAACGGTTTGGATTTATGTAAAAAAATAAAGCAAAATGATGATTTGAGCCATATTACGGTAATATTGCTCACTGCCACAACCAGCAACGACATTCATTTGCAAAGTATTATTGAAGGAGCCGATGATTATGTTACAAAACCTTTTGACAGCGACATCCTTTTGGCAAGAGTTGATTCAGTTCTTCGAAACAGAGGACAATTGCGCAAGTATTTCCTAGACAGCATTACGCTTCGCGAAAACCTCAACAAAGTACCTTTGGAATACAAAGAGTTTCTTGATAAATGCATTGAGATTGTCGAAGCTAATCTTGAAAACAGCGAGTTTAATTTAAAGAGTTTCTCTGCTGCTATGGGGATGAGCCACTCTAGTCTTTATAAAAAAATCAAAGCTATTTCAGGAGAAACCGTAAATGTTTTTATCCGATCGATAAGAATTCGAAGAGCCGCTGTTATTATGCTGACTGAAAACATAAATATTGCTCAAGTTGGCCCTCAGGTAGGTATTGAAGATCAACGTTATTTCCGTCAACAATTCGTGAAATTATTCGGAATGAAACCTTCTGAATACATCAAAAAATATAGAAACTCTTTTAATAAAGAATTAAATGTCATTCAGAAAAAAGATATCACATAATACTCTTTAAAAAAACAAAACAACCAAAATACTTAAGCGAAGTATCTTCCATAAAAAAAACTCCATAACAGCAGAAATCGACTTCTGCTTGTTATGGAGTTTTAATATAATATGCAACAGCTTATTAACTTAAACCATTAGAGGCTCTATTTTCCTACAGCTATTGATCTGAATATGAAACAAATAAAATATTTTTAGATTTTACTTTCATCATCAACAGCATCCTGCCATTTATCCCAAACTTTAACAGCTTCATTGTAGCCATCATAACCATAGTTCTGGCTTAGCTGACCTTTAATGTTAGGCTCGATAGCAAGTCTGTATGGAATTGGCCAGTAATTATTACGTTTGTCCATAGTATAAAACTTTACACCAGGCTTAAGAGCGATACCATTTGGATATTTGTTGTAAAGTGTGTAATGAACAATACGTTGCCACCAGTAACTTCCTCCACTTGCATCTTTTCCAGACTGTTTATCCCAAGTTGCCTTGTTGTATGTATTGCCCCATTCATCTGGCTTTCCACTCATTGCCAAACAGTGCGAAATACGTTTCAACTCCACATTTCTCCATTCTTCCATATAAAGTTCTCTTCCTCTCTCTGCACAAATATCTCCAATAGTTACGGTAGCATACATTTGTGTCGCTTTGGCTCTTGCTCTTACTACATTCACATCCTGAGCAGCTCCAGTTGCATTACCTTGATAAAAACGAGCTTCTGCACGTAATAAATAGGTTTCAGCTAAACGATAGATATACATATGTGCGCTTGCTCCTGCTGTAGCTCCTTGAAAATCATTTGCTGCTGGATTGGCTTCGGCTACAACATCATGATAATAGATTTTATAATGTGGAAAATCAAACCAATCACGAATAGAATCTTGTGCTAAAAGTTTTCCTGTTGCATCCTTCATTCTAAAGTTTTGTCCAGCCCATGTTGCGCTACCTCCAGCTCCAGGTGCATATTTAAGATCTTCCATATTCACCCAGTTACCAACAGTACTGTTATGTCTAAGATCTTGTTTGTCCTCAACACCGTTTACAACCCACATAGGATGCTGTGAATAATAAGAACCACTGATCGTACCAATACCGCGTCCTATTGCTCTTTGGTAATCATATTTTGCATTATAATTTGTTTTATCAGTTAATGGAAAACGTGGTGCTGCTGTTTTTCCATCAGGAGTAATCAAATTCGCGTCATTCCAGTTAGGTCCAAAAATTCTCATTGAGGCAAAGGCTAAGAAAGATTGTGCTCCTCCGTTTGGCGCAACCAATATCGCTTCTGTATTAGAAGAAATTACTTTATTTTCCGGTCTGTGCAAATCCCAAATTACGTTTCTTGTAATAGGCCATGCAGTAGGATTTCCTCCTGGATCAAAAATTCCTAAATTACCTTGTACTAAAGAGTAACCTGATCCATTAATCAAAAGATTAGCTTGCGCCTCAGCATCAGCAAATCTTCCAGATGCCAAATAACATTTTATCAATAACTGACGGCATGCCCCTTTGCTTACCATACCTACATAACCAATTTTTGATTGTTCAGGAACCCATTGTACAGCTTTCTCCATATCAGCTGTAATCATTTCGATGATGGCTTCTTTTTTAGTAGAATAATAACTTTGTTTTGGAACTTCCAGAATTTTAGTAATCAACGGAATATTTCCAAATTGATAAACCAAATTAAGATAACGATAAGCTCTATGGAAATAAGCCTGACCGATATATTTGTTTTTTACATCCTCGGACAAGCTTTTTACATTCCCAATATATGTCAATACCGTATTGGCATTTTTGATTCCTGTATAAGCTTCTGTCCAAAGGAATCCAAGATAAAGTGATTCACCACTTGGATCTCTTCTAAAATCTCCAGTAGGAACGATAGTCGCAGCATAATCGGCAATATTGCTACCCGTATCTGTTTTTCCGTATTGTGCCATATCTGAAAAAAGATATTCGGTACCAATTGGCACGCTGACACCTGAAAAGCCATAGTGAATATAATTATTACGCAACTGTTTATCACATAATGCTAAAGTTGCCTGCAAACCAGCTTCTGTAGAAAATGTAGTTTCTGGCTCATAAAACGAAAGCGGGTCTGATTCGAGAAAATCTTTCGAACAAGAACTAGACAACGCAGCTAATACTACGATAGGCGCTAGTCTTAAAATTTTATTTTTTATATATCTTTTCATTTTAAATAATTTTTAAAGTTGGAAATTAAAACCTAAATTAAATTGTCTTGTAGCCAATCCTCCTGTTTCCGGATCTCCAAAATATTTCCATTCTTTAGAAGCAGCCCATGTTGCTACGTTCTGAACCGAAGCGTAAATTTTTATGTTTTTGATATGCACGCGATCTAAAAGATCTCTAGGAAGTGTATAGGCTAACGAAATGTTGTCTAGACGAACAAAACTGCGGTCATACAATCTACCTGGCGCAACTGGAGTTCCAGCTGGTCCTTTAGCATCAAGACGTGCCCATTGATTTGTTGGATTGTCAAGTGTCCAATATGGATTTACATATGGATTGAAGTTGAATTTATACAAGCTGGCATCGTTGAAAGTATTCATATAAATTGAACTAAGAGATTTTCCACCCAAATTAGAATACATACTAATGCCTAAATCCCAATTTTTGTAAATCTTAAAATCATTACGCATCGACCATTGTACTGGAGGATTTGAATTTCCTAAAAACTGTTTATCTTTCTCATTATAGACTGCTTTTTTGTATGCCACACCATCAGCATCTACCGCGTCTATATCATCTGCTGTATAGCTGTTTTGAACTTTTGGATCTCCAGGACGCTGACCGTATCTTTGAGCTTCTTTCCACTCCTCTTTTTGCCAAATTCCAGTTATTTTATAATCCCAAATTTGAGAAATAGGTCTTCCAATAAACCATCCATTAGCTGAATCGTCGCCCTCTTTTTTCCCGATAACATTACCGCTGGCATCTTTAATATCTACCATATTGCCATATAATGAAACGATTTTATTTTCATTATAAGACACTCCTAATGTTGTACGCCATTCAAAGTTTGGTTTTTTCATATTAACAGTACTCAAGCTCAATTCAAAACCTCTATTTTGAACTTCTCCAAGATTAGTTGCAATTGATGAAAAACCAGTAAAACCAGGCAAAGATTGGCTCATAATCATATCATGAGTAGACGCTTTATAAAAATCTACTGTAGCGATAATACGATCATGCAAGAAACCTAAGTCAAGACCAATATTTGTCGATGTTGTTTTTTCCCATTCCAAATTTGGATTTGCCATACGATCAAGAGCTAAATACTTTAGTTCAAGCGCTTTTCCTGAAGGATCTAGGTACCCCATTGTTCCAGTATTTACTAAGTTAGCCAAAGAAATGTAAGGATCTGCAAGTGATCTATTTCCGTTTTTACCCCAAGACATACGCAATTTACCTGTGCTCATCGCATCCCATTTAAACCAATTTTCATTTTTAAATGTCCATGCAACCCCAAAAGATGGGAAAACTGCATAAGGATTTGAAGCTCCAAACGCCGAATATCCATCACGACGAACAGTCGCTGTAAGCATATAACGGTTGTCATACGAGTAGAAAAGTCTTCCCATCAAACCATCTGCTGTTTCATGCGAATCATAAGATCTAATTGCACTGTTTGCCATTGTTGCAGTGTTTACAAGATGAAATCCTAAAGCATCTGAAGGCTGAATATTATAAGCATCCATTCCATCTGACCAATAGCGACGCTCTTCTGCTTCCTGAACAAAAGTTGCTACTATATGGTGTTTTTCAGCAAATGTGTAATCCCATGTTATGGTATTATTCAAGTTGTAATCAAATCGTATGGCATTATTTCTATTGGCTCCTGTAGTAGCCGCAGGCCAGTTCGGATTCTGTGTAGATCTGAAATAACGATCATGAAAAAATTGATAACGAGGAGAAATATTAAATGCATAAGTAATCCCAAAAGGCAAAGTTACTTTTGTATTGAAGATCGCATTCAATGTTGTATATCCAGTCTCTTTTTCAATAAATTGGCGTTCGTAGTAATAGTTATAATTCTGTCCCGAAACGTTTTTACCCATTGGCTGTCTTTCATAATTGCCATTTGCGTCTATAAAAGTTCCAAATGGACTCGTTCTCATCATATTGTTATCCCCTGCATTTGTACCTAAAGAAGGAGTAATATCTCCGTCTGAGCGATCTTGAAAATTAACATTTGCTCCAAAGTCAAGCCAATCAGTGATTTTTGCGTCGATTTTCATATTAGAACGAGCTGCTTTATAATCATTTCCAACAATAGCCCCTTCTGAAGTTAAATAACCAAAAGACATATAATAATTAACTCTGTCACCAGCTCCAGAAATACTCAAATTATTATCATGATTGATTCCTGTTCTAAAAGAGCTATCACTCCAATCATGCGTTTTATCTGCCAAGAAATTAGCCATCAATGAAGGATCGAAATTCAACCCTAAACGTGCTCCCCACACTTCCTTAGAGCTTTTCCCCGTCGTTTGCGAAACGGGCTGATAAGCTAACCATTGTGCTTCAGTAATTCCCCATTTTGCTAAATCATTTGGGTTAGAAAAATATCCAGGCTTGCCGTTTGCAACAGTTCCCGCAACCCAAGCTTCATATTGCTTAGTTGTTGGGTTTACACCATAAGTTTGAGCAGTTTCCCAATCCTCACGATATTTTAAGTATCCTTCTGGAGAATACACACCACGGTAAGCACTTTTGTTGCTGATTGTTGTGTTTGTAGTAAAACTTACGATAGGTTTGCCCGTCTTACCTTTTTTAGTTGAAATAAGAATAACTCCCGCAGCCGCTTTTGCTCCATATACAGATGCCGCCGATGCATCTTTTAAAATATCAAGCTGCTGAATATCATCAGGATTAATTTCTGACAACTCACCATAAAACTGCATTCCGTCTAAAATAATAAGCGGTGAATTATGGCCTCCTCCGGTATAAACAGAAGTTTGCCCACGAATCTGTATGCTTCCGCCTCCTTTTGCTGAAGGATCATAACCAACTCGCACACCTGGCGTACCTCTTAAGACATCCTGAACGGTTTGTGGATTTTGGTTTGCAAGCTTATCAGGTGTTACCTGAACGATTGCTCCCGTTAAATCCTTTTTCTTCATTTTACCATAACCTACTACAACTACTTCTTCTAATGAAGTGGTAGCCTTTTTCATTTTTACTGTAATTGAAGCTTCGCCTTTTACTGCAACTTCTGCAGTAACATAGCCTAAATAAGATACAACTATTACTGCATTGTCGTTATCTACCTTTAAAGTAAATTTTCCATCAAAATCTGTTGAAGTAGCATTTTTACTTCCTTTTTCTAAAACTGATACTCCCGGCATCGGCATACCGGTTTCATCGGTTACTAGTCCTTTAATGCTTTTTTGTGGAACCACATCACGAGACTCAGTTGAACTCTTTGAACTAACAGCGTAACTTTGAACTTGAGATAAAGAAAATAATACACAAAGTATCATCATTTTCTTTGTCAAATTAAATCCAGATACACCACTAGGACTTTTTTTAATCCTAATAAAATTTGTCATTTTTGGTTAGTAATTTGTTGGTTAATTAATTAGTTAGTTTGAAAAAAATCATTGCAACGACATTTAAATCGGAAGAATGATTTTACAGGGACAAATTTGACTAATTAATGGTTTTGAGAGGGAGCAATAAAATCCGATTTTGGGTATACTAAAGTCTAGTATCCATATTTTACACATGTTTTGTAACCAAAAAATGACATTATTCGAAAATTATGAGTAGAAAAATTATAGAAGTAATAATTATGATTTTAGAAATTGGTTTTTGAATTCTGTTTTACAAATCATTAATCGTAATTGATTCTATGAATTATTAATATAAAATCAGAATGCATTTTATGTAACACAAGTTTTTTCAAATGCACGTAAATTTGATTTGATCTTCAAAAAAAAAACTATTATGAAATTTTTTTTAATAATGATGCTGTTCATTCTCATTCTGTCCTGTCATCAAAAAGAGAATAAGAATGCTATTTCAAATTCAGATTCGATTCATCTGAAGAAAAATATGGAAAACAAACGGGAAGAAATAAAAGAAGAAAACAAACAAATAGGCGACACCATCTTTATGAATTTTAAAAATGAAAAAGATCGTTATACTGCTGAAGGACACATTAATTCCATTCATTCAAAAATATATGTCAAATTCATAAATGAACATATTGGCAAATTGAATGCAACTATTTTTCCGTCTATAGCCAGAGAAAATATTCGTTTCAACCAAATCATTTTTCCTGACAAAACAATGGATGGGCCTTTTGGAAAAGAGTTGAAAATCGACATCAAACAAAAAGGCATTTATGTTTTAGTAATTGGGCATTCGCAAATGGCTGAAGATCCATTTATTGGCAAATTCACAATACAACTTGAAAATAAAAGACAGTGACAAACAATGTGATGGCCCTTTTAATAATAAACCCTGTAAATAAAATATTTACAGGGTTTTATTTTTCATGCATTTAAATTGCTGTAATTAAACGCAAAAATATATTTAATCATAACAGCAAGTCACTTCCTGCAACTATAGCTTTTGTTGATGCTATTATAATACATTTAGTGGAGCTATAAAACCAAATGCCAAAAGTCCTGTTGTATAGTCCTGAGCACCAAAAGTCGACTCTGCATAATTGGTATAATTGTATTTTCTTGCCGTATAAGCCAAGTAGAATTTTAAATTCATATCCTTGAAAGGCATGTATTGTACAGTTGGGATCAAACCATAACTGGTAGATAATTTTGAAGGAGCATTTGGATCTGGATTATCCTTCCACCCGTGATTACTATTCATTACAGTTAATAGTAAATTTATTTTTGGAGTCACCAAATATTCAGCTCTAACCCAGTTTTCAAGATATATTGCTTTTTGTGCTGCATATGGATATTGGCTGCTAATAATACTTGATACAATACCTAAACGATCTAAGCCTTCATTTCGATATTGAAAATCATAATAAACAACTAATTTATCGTTTGGCTTAAATTTATTTCCCAGCGCTATATAATTCATGTGCGCACCTTGAGCTTCATTAAAAAAACTGTAACTGTAGGTTGTTTCAAATTTACCACCAAAAAACTTACCTCTCCAGTTTGCTACTGCTGCTAAAGGAAATTCAGAAGGATTGATATTAGGTGGTGCAGATGCTCCATACTGTTCTTGATAAGTTTTGGTTCTCGAATTCAGAACTTGAACAGTAAAAGAGTGATTACCGTTTTCTAAAGTATGCGAAATTCCAGCTCCAACCAAAAAGTTGTCCGCATATTCAATTACGTCATTATAAGTCAAAATATCAATTGGGTTAAAGTCGAATTCATATCCACCCCAATCAGCGCATAACTTACCAAAAGTAAAATTAGTAC
Organism: Flavobacterium denitrificans DSM 15936; assembly: GCF_000425445.1. Lineage (GTDB taxonomy): Bacteria > Bacteroidota > Bacteroidia > Flavobacteriales > Flavobacteriaceae > Flavobacterium > Flavobacterium denitrificans. The sequence goes on from NZ_KE384378.1 coordinate 306,052, forward strand.
GTGGCGATAAATCAATTCTTAAAAAAGCCAAATCAACAGCCCTGCTTATATTATCAAGATTACCTGGTACTGGTTCTCTAGTATATCTGTTGCGGAATCTGAAATATACTTTGTCATGAATTTTCCCTTTAATCTCAAATCGGAGCTGATCTACATTAAAATGCGAGATATCGTGATTTCCATCTGTAAAATAACTATTGTAGGCCATTCTACTGTTAAATATAACGTCGACATTTTTTAGAAGCGATTGTTTAGAAACTGGAAGTAAAGGGGTAATAGAATCTAAGTTAATGCTATTACCTTCATTGGTTTGCTTCTTCATTGGATTTGCTTGTCCAATCGCTGCAATTGGAAAAAAAGCAATTATAAAATAAATATAATATTTTTTCATGCTGAGGATTTTTAAGTAATAAAAATTTTGCTGTATTTATTTGTTACAAGAGTTTTGTGTCAGGAAGTATTCAGGAAATATCATGCTATTCCTAAATAAGTGTCGATAGTTGCAACATTTTAAAAATCTGCAATACATTTCGAGTTGCCAAATTGATAATCATTGCTTGGCTCTAAAACCTATTTATTATAAAATGTGAGGGTAACGAATAATAAAAATAATAGTATCTTTTTTCCTTCCATTATTATTATAGATTTGATTAAACATTATTTCATTAGTGCTTAACTATTATAATTTGGGACTTCAAAAACATGCAAGTCAATATTTCTAACCGAAATGCAACATTATTTTTTCAAAATATTCTAAAATATTAATCTCTAAGTTCAAAATTCTTAAACAAATATAATATTTTTTTTATTAATTTTTTCCAAACAAAAACAATAATAAACTGAACATTAGCGATTTATACAAAACAAATAAAAACCAACTTAATAAAAATACTGCTAAAATTTTTTACCATAAAGCTTGTAGCACAAGCACAGCAATAAATGAAAACACGCAGTAAGTGTAAATTTTAATTAAAATAACTCAGCCAACTGAATTGCCCAAATATGTTTCATTTTATAAAATGAAACATATTTACAAACAAAAAAATCCAAATCCCATTTTATTGGGATTTGGATTTTGTCCCGAAGCTTCGGGATTAAATTTTAAGATATTTAGTCTAGAACAAAGCTTACAGTAACATTAGCTGTAATCTCGATTTCTCCAATTGCAAGAGTTTCATTTGAGGCGCCCATTGAATCAGCAGATTCTTTCATTCTCATTGCCGCGTACATTGGTTGTGGACGGTAAACTTGTGAATTATCTGTAATTGTAAAAGCTTTTCCAACTTTTTGACCTAATACAGAAACATAATCTTCGGCTTTTGCTTTAGCATCTTTCATTGCTAATTTTCTAGCTTCGATTTGCAATTGGGCTTCTTTAGACGATTCAAAAGTTACTTTATCAATTCTGTTGATACCTTGCTGCACTAAACCTTCCATTAATTCATCATATTTAGATAAATCTTTTACTACGATTTCTACAGTTTGTGTCGCATTATAACTCGTTTTTTTCTTTTCGTAATCATACTGCGGATTCAAGGCAACTTGTTTTGTTTTGAAATCAGCTGTTGGGATATTCATCTTTTTAATGAATTTTAAAACAGCATCCATTTTTTCGTCGTTTTGTTTTTTGACATCCTTAGCATTATTCCCTTTTGTTTCAACCGTAGCAGAAATACAAACTTGATCTGGTGCTACTTTTACTTTTCCTTCCCCGCTAACATTGATAAGAGGTATTTGTTTGATTTCTTGGCCGTAAGACATAGTCATAAACATGATTGTTAAAAATAATACTAGTTTTTTCATTTTTGTTATATTTTAAATTATTGATAAGGGCATTTCAAAAGTTGTGCCAGCCTTACAATTTTCCCAATTTTGCCATTCCAAAAAGTATAATAATAGGGACTGCCAAAAGAATAACCATTAAAGTATTATCTGAAAATAAGCTCGGCATTTTTATCAAAGTAATCAAATAACCGCCTATAGCACCTCCAAAGTGTGCTGTATGCCCAATATTATCATTTTTGGCTTTCATACCGTAAATCGAATACAATAAATATAAAATTCCAAAAAGATATGCCGGCATCGGAAGTACAAAGAATATTCCTAATGTCATGTCTGGATACAATAAAATAGCCGAATACAAAATTCCTGTCACAGCGCCCGAAGCACCAACTGCACGATAACTATAATCATTTTTATGAAACAGCATGGTAAGCAGATTTCCAAAAATCAAACTTCCGAAATAAATCATCGCAAAAGAAATAACGCCAAGCGTATCTGTCACGACGGGAGCAAAAATCCAAAGTGTATACATATTAAGAACTAAATGCATGATATCAACATGCAAAAAACCCGAAGAAAGCATTCTTACTTGTTCTCCAGAACGAATACTTCCAATATGAAATTCGTATTTTCTGAAAAACGCATAATCGTTAAAACCTTTATAGCTTATAAGAACATTGGCAACTATAATTCCAATCAAAATAGCATTCATAAAAAACATTTATTGTGAATGGTAAATATAGTCATTCTTACAGACAAGTCCGCCTTAAACCAAAATATCGGCAGCATTCATTTTTGCTTTATATTTGTAAAAAAAAATTACATGCAATTTCTTGTCTATATTTTAGCCTATCCTTTACTTTGGCTTATTTCTATACTTCCATTTCCTTTATTTTACTGGTTTTCAGATTTTGTTTACTTTCTGGTTTATCATGTTATAGGTTATCGTCGAAAAGTAGTTCGCGAAAATCTGGCTTTGGCTTTGCCTCATTTAAATGATGCTGAAAGGAAAGTTATTGAGAAAAAATTCTACAGTCATATGTGTGATATGTTTTTAGAAATGATTAAAACCATGAGCATTTCTCCAGAAGAAATGGAAAGAAGGTTTAAAGTAACTAATCTCGATTTGGTTTTGGATTATGCTAAAAGAGGAAAAAGTGTAATTCTAGTAACTTCACATTATGCTAGTTATGAATGGCTTATGACAATCAACTTAAGAATTGGTTTTCAAGGAGTTGCTGTTTACAAAAAATTAGCAAATCCGTATTTTGATAAATTAGTCAGAAAAATTCGTTCTAAATACAAAACTGAAATGATTGAAACTAGAAAAGCAATCCCAACAATGGCACAAAACCAACGCGACGGAATTTTAAGCATGTATGGTTTGGCAAGTGATCAATCTCCAAAATTGGATCGAATTTTTCATTCAATGAAATTTATGGGAGTTGAAGTTCCCGTGCATACAGGAGCCGAAATGTTAGCAAAAAAATACAATTTGAGCGTCATATTTGCAGACGTCCAGAAAACGGGAAGAGGGTTTTATGAAGCCACATTTGTACCGATTGCTGATAATCCAAAAGATTATCCAGATTTTGAAATTACAGAAATTTATTTAAAAGAAGTTGAAAAACAAATTCTTGCAAAACCAGAACATTATTTATGGACACACAAAAGATGGAAACATCGAGTTCAGTCCTAAATTTCATAAAAAGAGAGTCCAAAAAGAAGAAATACTTTTTGGGCTTTTTTTTTATTTAGTGAAAGCGAATAAAACATCCAAACTGGGTTTTAAGGCTCGTAAATAGATTTTTGATGTGTTTTTGTAATGATTTTTATTGGATTCAGACAAAGGCAGATTTAGACAAACAATATACATTTGAAGTTGACTAAATACTATCCAAAAAACCATTGCAAAATCAATACCCATGATCAAAAAATTACTTTTTACATTTTTAATAATTTGTTTTTCAAAACCAGTTTTCGCTCAAAGCCAAAAACGTGGTATTGCCTACGGACAAAACAGTACCGCCGATTTAATGGCTTTAAAACCCGGAATCTCGTGGTGGTACAATTGGGGAAGAATCCCAGAAAATGACACCAATGCTAATTATGCATCTATTGGAGTTGAATATGTGCCAATGGCATGGGGTAAATTAAACGATAATGAAATACAGACTTTTATAGACAATATTAAGCCTGGCGCAAAATATTTATTAGCTTTTAATGAGCCAAATTTTACCGATGGCGCGAGACTAACACCACAAGAAGCAGTTAATGCTTGGGCAAATGTAGAAAAGGTAGCCACCGCAAAAAACTTAGAAATCGTAAGTGCATCTCCGGCATATAATGGCCCAAATAATTATGGAGGATACAGTGATCCAGTTGCATGGCACGATCAATTTTTTCTTTTGTGCCCTACATGCAAAGTCGATTATATTGCTTTTCATACATATGACAATACAGCAGGTTCTGTTATTGGAGTTACAGGGAATCTTAAAAAATACAATCGCCCAGTTTGGGTAACTGAATTTGCAAACCGAGTTATTCAAAGTGAAGCTGATAAAATCAGTTTCATGAAAGCTATCGTAAACAGTTTTGAAAATGATCCAGACATTTACAGATATTCTTGGTTTACAGGACGAGTTCCTGCCGATTGGACTGATATGCAAGAAGGACAATTATTAAGCCCCACAAGTGGTATTTTAAAACCAATAGGAACGGCTTACATCAACGAAAGTTATACTTCGAAAAAAATGAATGTACCAGGAAAAATTACCGCAAACAAACATTATCGTAGAAAAGGAACAGGATTACAAGCTACAACAGATTCTGATACTGGACAAAATGTATGCTTTATAAACGAAGGAGACTGGAATGAATTCCTAATCAATGTGGCTGATGCAGGAACTTATAATCTAACTTTTAGAGTAGCCGCACCTGCTATAAACGGAAAATTTGATATTCTGGTAAACGATGTCACAGTAAAAACAGATGAAACATTTCCCGCAACTGGAGGATGGCAAACTTATGCAGATAAAGTAGTAACTGGTGTTGCATTGCCTAAGGGAGAGGTTTATCTGAAAATTAAATTCAAATCAAATGATATGAATTTCAACTATATTGATATTACTGCAGGAAATCTAGGAATAGATGAGCCAATTACTGAAAAAGATTCTTTTACGATTTATCCAAATCCGGTTAAAAATCAATCGACACTTCATATAAAATCTTCTGAAACGGAATCGTTGACATTGAAAATCGTTGATATGAACGGAAAAGTTTGTTTCGAATCTAAAGATTATTATACCAATCAAGATATTAAAATTGGAGAGAAACTTGCAACTGGAGTTTATATCGTAAATGCTTCTTACGGAAAAATTCGCAAATCAATGAAAATCATTAAAAACTAAAACTATCTAAAATATAAAAAGAAAAGCCTCTTTCGAAATTTTCAAAAGAGGCTTTTTATAATTACATTGAAAAATATTATAATCCCGCAATTACTTTGATCTCATCAATAATTCTAAGTGCTAATTTATCAGCAGCTTCTTGGGAAGCCGATTCAGTATAAATACGAATAATTGGCTCAGTATTCGATTTTCTTAAATGAACCCATTCTTCGGCAAAATCAATTTTCACACCATCAATTGTCGAAATATCTTCGTTTTTATATTTTTCTGTCATAGCAGTCAAAATTGCATCAACATCAATTTGTGGCGTCAATTCAATTTTATTTTTGCTCATATAATATTCTGGATAAGAAGCTCTCAAAGCAGAAACCGACATGTTTTTATTGGCTAAATGTGTCAAAAACAAAGCAACTCCTACCAAACTGTCTCTTCCATAATGCAATTCTGGATAAATGATCCCGCCGTTTCCTTCTCCACCAATAATTGCATTGTTTTTTTTCATTAATTCTACCACATTCACCTCTCCTACTGCACTTGCCTCATAGCTTCCACCGTGAGCTTTTGTAATATCTCTCAATGCACGAGAAGATGACATGTTTGAAACTGTATTTCCTGGCGTTTTGCTCAAAACATAATCAGCACAAGCAACAAGCGTATATTCTTCACCAAACATTTCACCGTCTTCGCTAATGAAAGCCAAACGATCCACATCTGGATCAACCACAATTCCGAAATGTGCTTTTTCTTTGACAACTAATTCTGAAATATCAGTTAAATGTTCCTTTAGTGGTTCTGGATTGTGAGGAAAATGTCCGTTTGGTTCACAATACAATTCAACAACTTCAACTCCCATTAATTTTAGAAGTTTCGGAATAATAATTCCTCCTGAAGAATTTACACCATCAACTACAACTTTAAATTTAGCTTGTTTAACGGCTTCAGCATCAACTAAAGGCAAATTTAAAACTTCATCAATGTGAATATCCATATAAGCGTCGTTTGAAATAATTTCGCCTAAACTATCTACATCAGAAAAATCAAAAGCTTCAGCTTCGGCAATTTCAAGGATTTTTGCACCATCGGCACCGCTTAAAAACTCGCCTTTTTCATTCAATAATTTTAAGGCATTCCATTGTTTTGGATTGTGAGATGCTGTCAAAATAATACCGCCATCTGCTTTTTCTAAAGGAACAGCCACTTCTACAGTTGGTGTAGTCGAAAGCCCAAGATCAATAACATCAATTCCTAATCCTATTAAAGTATTCACAACAAGATTATGAATCATTGGCCCAGAAATTCTGGCATCACGGCCAATAACAACCGTTAATTTTTCTTTTGAAGTATTATTTTTTAGAAAAGTTCCGTATGCCGATGCAAATTTCACTGCATCAACAGGAGTCAAATTGTCTCCAACTTTCCCTCCAATTGTTCCGCGAATTCCAGATATTGATTTTATTAAAGTCATTTTAATGAGTTAAGGTTATTTTTATTACAAATATAGAAAAGTTACTACGCTTCTGAGGCACTAAGTTGCTAAGATTTTTAAACATTAACTAACGATTAAGTTTATTAACGGCTGAATTTTATAACAAAATGAATTAAAAAAGTTTTTATACATTTACTAAAATAACTTAGAAACTGAGCATCTCAGTGTCTTAGAAACTTTATAAAAAATGAATTTCCTTGCCCATATCTATCTTTCAGGCGATAATGATTTAATCAAAATTGGCAATTTTATGGCCGATGGCATTCGCGGAAAACAATTTGAACATTTCCCAAAAGATGTTCAAAAAGGAATTCTTTTACATCGATTTATTGACACTTATACAGATTCTCACGATATTTTTAGACAAAGCACCAAGCGTTTGCATGAAAAATACCATCATTATGCAGGTGTAATTGTTGATATAATTTACGATCATTTTTTAGCCAAAAACTGGACGAAATATTCTGATGAAAATCTGGAAAATTTCATCAACAGATTTTATACATCTCTAGATGATAATTATTCCATTTTAACTGAAAAAACACAAGGTTTGATGCCTTATATGATTGAACGAAATTGGCTTTTGAGCTACAGAACCGTAGAAGGAATTCACCAAATCCTGACACAAATGGATCGAAGATCAAAAAACGTTTCTAAAATGCAATATGCTAGCGAAGAATTAAAAGAATTTTACGCTGAATTTGAAGAAGAATTTACTTTGTTTTTTGAAGATCTTCGACTAAACGCGCAACAAAAACTAATCTCATTATAAATCAAACCGATTAAACATAAATCACGTTTATGAAAAAAATTTCGCTTTTATTCTGTTTTATCTCATTTTACGGTTTTAGCCAGCAAGCTGTTCATCCAACAGGATTCACCGCTTCAAAAGCCATGGTTGTTTCAGCTCGCGAAGAAGCATCAAAAATTGGAGCCGAAATAATGAAAAAAGGCGGCAACGCATTTGATGCCATGGTCGCTACAGAGCTTGCATTGGCAGTTGCTTACCCTTACGCAGGCAATCTTGGTGGAGGTGGCTTTATGGTTTACAGAAAAGCAAACGGAGAAGTTGGAAGTCTTAATTATCGTGAAAAAGCACCACTTGCAGCTTCAAAAAATATGTTTTTGGATAAAGACGGAAATGTAATAAAAGGAAAAAGTACAGAAACAGCTCTTGCAATTGGCGTTCCCGGAACTATTGCAGGCGTTTTTGCTGTTCATAAAAAATTTGGCACATTACCCATGTCTGAAATTTTAAAACCTGTAATTGCACTTGCTGAAAGAGGTGTTATTGTTACCAAAAAACAGCAAAAACAACTTGAAAATTATCACGATGCAATAGTAAAAGCCAATGGGCCAAATACACTGATGGCTAAAGAATTCAAGGAAAATGACACCATAAAATATCCTGCTCTTGCCAGCACTTTGAAAAGAATTTTAAAGAATGGAAGAGATGAATTTTACAAAGGCAAAACGGCTCAAATTTTAGTAGATTATTTAAAGAAAAAAGGTGGCATAATCACAATGAAGGATTTGGCGCTTTATGAAGCGAAATGGAGAAAACCGCTTCAGTTTGATTACAAGGATCTAAAAATAACTTCGATGGCGCCTCCAAGCAGTGGTGGAATCTGTCTAGCCCAAATCATGAAAATGGTTTCACCGTTTTATCTTTCAAAAATGGGACATAATTCAGAACAATCTATTCAAGTTATTGTGGAAGCCGAAAGGAGAGCTTATGCAGATAGAAGTCAGTTTTTAGGTGATCCTGATTTTGTAAAAATTCCGATTAATGGACTTTTGTCTGATAGCTATTTAAAGGAACGAATGTCAAATTTTAATTCAGATAAAGCTACTTTATCAGCCGATATTAAAGAAGGGGAAATCACATACAGCGAAAGCACTGAAACCACACATTACTCCATTGTTGACGCACAAGGAAACGCTGTGGCGGCAACGACCACAATTAACGACGGATTTGGATCAAAATATTATTGCGATGAATTAGGTTTTTTTCTAAATAATGAAATGGACGATTTTAGTGCCAAACCGGGATCTCCAAATATGTTTGGATTAGTTGGAAACGAAGCAAACAGCATTGCGCCACAAAAAAGAATGTTAAGTTCCATGACGCCAACTATAGTCGAAAAAAATGGAAAACTTTATATGGTTGTCGGTTCGCCAGGCGGTTCTACTATCATAACCTCGGTTTTGCAAACTATTTTAAATGTTTATGAATATAATTTGAGCATGCAAGAGGCTGTAAATGCACCACGTTTTCACCATCAATGGCTGCCTGATTTGATCACTTTTGAACCTAAAGCTTTTAGCGACAAAACATTATCAAATTTAAGAGCAAAAGGATATCTGATTAGTGAAAACACAACACCAGTAATTGGCAAAGTGGATGCGATTTTGGTTCTGCCTGACAATACTCTTGAAGGAGGCGCCGATTTTCGTGGCGATGACAAAGCCGCCGGATTTTAAACTCAAAAGATTTGCATTAAAAAATTATACAAAATTGAATGTTTCGAGCTAAATTTGCAATCCCCCGTAACTTTGTAGCAAAATTATGATAAAACGACTTTTTCGAAAATTAGAAAGCATTATTGCTTTAGCACAATCTTTATTGACGCCAAAGCAGTTTATTTTTTTGTCAAGCGTTTTAGTTGGTATTTCCTGCGCATTTGCGGTAATTGTCTTGAAGACTTTTGCACACAGCGTTTTTTCTTTTGCAACTTACATCAATGGGATTTTAAAACTGAGTTTCATCAACAGTATCTTGCCAATAATTGGTATTCTGTTGACTGTTTTTGTGATTAAAAAAGTTTTAAATGGAACGATTCAAAAAGGAACTTCACAGATTTTATATGCCGTTGCTAAAAAAGCCAGCATAATTCCGAAAAAACAAATGTACGCTCAGATTGTGACGAGCTCTTTGACTGTAGGTTTAGGAGGTTCTGCTGGATTGGAAAGTCCAATTGTAATTACCGGAGCGGCTTTTGGATCAAATTATGCCCAAAATTACAAACTAGCATACAAAGACCGAACTTTATTAATTGGTTGTGGTGTTGCCGCCGGAATTGCTGCCGCTTTTAATGCTCCAATTGCGGGCGTTCTTTTCGCTATTGAAGTATTGTTGGTTGATGTGAGTATTTCAGCTTTTACACCAATTATGATTTCTGCAGCAACAGGAGCGTTGGTTTCTGCCATTGTTTTAGACGAAACAATTCTTCTCTCTTTTAAAAAACAGGAATTATTCAATTATCACAATATTCCATTTTATATAATTTTAGGTGTTTTGACTGGTTTTGCTGCGGTTTATTATGCTCGAAATTTTCAGCGCGTGGAGCATTATTTTGCCAAAATGGAAATTGGTCCATACAAAAAAGCTTTAATTGGCTCATCGCTATTGGCTTTGCTGATTTTCGTATTCCCCACTTTATTTGGAGAGGGATATGAAAGTATTAAAACTTTATCAGAAAGCGATCCAGGAAAATTATTAGACAACACTTTATTTGCCGATTTTAGAAACAGCCAATGGGTTTTGCTTTTGTTTGTTGGATGCACAATGATGGTAAAAGTTTTCGCATCTGGACTAACATTGGGAAGTGGCGGAAATGGGGGTAATTTTGCTCCTTCTTTATTTTTAGGCTCTTATTTAGGCTATTTTTTTTCTAAACTAGTAAGCCTAACAGGTTTATCGCATTTGCCAATCAGCAACTTCACCATGGTCGGAATGGCTGGTATTTTGAGCGGATTATTTCACGCGCCATTGACTGCAATATTCCTAATTGCAGAAATTACAGGAGGTTACGGACTTATGATTCCGCTTATGATTGTATCGTCAATTAGTTTTGCGATATCAAAACGATTTGAAAAATATTCTCTTGACGTAAAAAACCTAGCTAAAAAAGGTCACGCATTCACCAGCAACAAAGATTCAAATATTTTATCGACTTTAGATATCGATACTATTATTCAATGTGATTATCTTACCGTTCATCCCGACGAAAATTTAAGCAAACTGGTTGATTTAATTTCACATTCAAATCAAGTTGTTTTTCCCGTTGTTAATAACGAAAAAGATTTAGTTGGAGTGGTCCACTTTAATGACATTCGCGAGATTATTTTTAATGCCTACCGCGTAAAATACACACAAATTAAAGATGTAATGAAAATTCCAGCAACAACTATTTCATCCTATGACAGCATGGAAATTGTTATGACGAAATTCGAAAATTCGAAATCGGCTTTCTTGCCAGTGCTTCGAAATGAAAAATACTACGGCATCATTTCTAAATCTATTGCACTAGAGGCTTATAGAATGAAATTGCGTTCTATGACGATTGAGTAATTTTTAATATCGGATACGTTAAAAATTTTATTTATCCGATATTAAAAAGTACCTTTGTAGGATTATGTTTAATATTGACCTTACATACAGAGAAGAATTTCAATCCACTTTTGATAGATTGTATCAAAAAAGGCAGGAACTGGAAAACAGCAGGCCATTGCCTAATATCGCCTTGAATAAAATACGAGAAAGTCTTTCTCTAGAATGGACATATAACTCAAACAGTATTGAAGGGAATACACTTAGCTTGCGAGAAACCCAAATGGTTATTCAAGAAGGAATTACTATTAAGGGCAAATCGTTGCGTGAACATTTTGAAACCCATAATCATGATAAAGCTATTGATTATCTCTACTCAATTGTTGATGAAAATTACAAGCTAAGGAGCATAGATATCCTATCTATTCATGGTTTGGTAATGCGCTCTATTGAAGAAGATTTTGCAGGAAGAATTCGTAACGGAGGAGTTAGAATTTCTGGAGCTAATTTTATGCCTCCAAATGCTAATAAAGTTTCAGATTATCTAGATGAATTAATAGAATTTATCAATACAAATCCTTTGGGTTTAAATGATATTGAACTTGCCACAATCTATCATCATAAACTGGTCTGGATTCATCCATTTTTTGATGGAAACGGGCGTACGGTACGCTTAAGCATGAATATGTTATTAATGCGTTGTGGTTTTCCACCCGCCATTATTCTTAAAAATGATAGAAAGAAATATTATGAAGCTCTCAACCAAGCCAATAATGGAAATTATCAAAAATTGACCCTTTTAATGTGTCAAGCACTAGAGCGAACCCTCAATATTTATCTTGCTGCAATGCCAGGAAGCAGTTATGATTATCAATCGATACAAAATATAATTAGTGAGCCTGACACTCCTTATGGCCAAGAATATGTAAGTTTACTGGCAAGAACAGGAAAAATTGATGCTTACAAAGAAGGCCGAACTTGGTACACCACCAAAGAAGCGATTGAAAACTATATGGCAACCCGAAAAAGAAAACGCTGATTTTAAATCAGCGTTTTTGTTATTATTTGTAACATAAACTTTTGCTATCGAGCACTAAAAGAACAAATCAAAGTGGTAACTTTGCGTTTTTGCTCAAAAATTATGTTAGACAAAGACAATACTATTGAAGTTCTTGGTGCAAGAGTTCATAATCTAAAAAATATCGACATTTCCATTCCGCGTGAAAAACTGGTGGTTATCACTGGTCTTTCAGGTTCGGGAAAATCTTCTTTGGCTTTTGACACCATTTATGCCGAAGGACAACGTCGTTATGTAGAGACTTTTTCAGCTTATGCCAGACAATTCCTTGGCGGATTAGAACGTCCTGATGTTGATAAAATCGACGGACTTTCTCCTGTTATTGCGATTGAACAAAAAACAACCAGCAAAAGTCCACGTTCTACCGTTGGAACAATTACTGAAATTTACGATTTCTTGAGGCTTTTATATGCGCGTGGAGCTGATGCATACAGTTATAATACAGGCGAAAAAATGGTTTCGTATTCCGATGCGCAAATCAAAGATTTAATTATTCAAGATTATAACGGAAAAAGAATCAATATCCTGGCTCCTGTTATTAAAGCCAGAAAAGGTCATTACGCAGAATTATTCCAACAAATTACCAAACAAGGATTCTTGAAAGTTCGTGTAAACGGTGACGTTCAAGATCTTGTTGCAGGAATGAAACTAGATCGTTACAAAACTCATGACATCGAGATTGTTGTCGATAGAATGGTGATTGAAGACAATCCTGATACGCAAAAAAGGCTTTCAGAAAGCATTAATACAGCAATGCATCATGGTGAAGATGTATTAATGATTTTGGATCAGGACTCTAACGAAGTCCGTTATTTCAGTAGAAATTTAATGTGTCCAACAACTGGGATTTCGTACCAAAATCCGGAACCGAATTTGTTTTCGTTCAACTCTCCGAAAGGAGCTTGTCCGCATTGCAACGGATTAGGAACTGTACACGAAATCAACATCAAAAAGATTATTCCGAATCCAAAATTATCGATTAAAGCGGGAGGTTTTGCGCCTCTTGGCGAGTATAAATCTTCATGGATTTTTAAGCAATTGGAAACCATTGGAGAAAAATTCGGATTTAAGATTACGGATCCGATTGAAAAAATTCCCGAAGAAGCCATGACAATGATTCTTCATGGAGGAAAAGATAAATTTGCTATAAACTCAAAAGACCTTGGCGTAACGAGAGAATATAAAATTGATTTTGAAGGAATTTCGAATTTCATCAAAAATCAATATGACGAAAGCTCTTCAACAACTTTAAAACGTTGGGCAAAAGATTTCATGGATGAAGTTAATTGTCCTGTTTGCGAAGGATCGCGTCTTAAAAAAGAAGCTTTATTTTTTAGAGTGAATGAAAAAAATATCACGGAATTATGTGATATGGATATTTCAGACTTGACCACTTGGTTTTTAGATTTAGAAAATCATCTAACAGACAAACAACTTTTAATTGCTTCTGAAGTCGTAAAAGAGATCAAAGACCGTTTAAACTTCTTGATGAATGTTGGTTTGAATTATTTGGCTTTAAGCCGAAGTTCAAAATCGCTTTCTGGTGGTGAAGCACAGCGTATTCGTTTGGCTACACAAATCGGCTCGCAGTTGGTTGGTGTTTTATATATTTTGGATGAGCCAAGTATTGGTTTGCACCAGAGAGACAATGAAAAACTGATTCAGTCATTGGAACAATTACGCGACATCGGAAACTCCGTAATTGTGGTTGAACACGACAAAGACATGATCGAAACGGCTGATTATGTAATTGATATTGGTCCAAAAGCTGGTAAATACGGAGGCGAAATCATCAGTATTGGAACTCCTAAAGAAACTCTGGCGTCTGATACCATTACCGCTCAATATTTGAACGGTAAAATGAAATTTGACATTCCGAAGAAAAGAAGAAAAGGAAATGGTAAATTCCTAAAACTGACTGGGGCAACTGGAAATAATTTGAAAAACGTTTCCATCGAAATTCCATTAGGTCAAATGACTTGTGTGACAGGAGTTTCAGGAAGCGGAAAATCAACTTTGATTAATGAAACGCTGTATCCAATTTTAAATGCGTATTATTTTAATGGCGTGAAAAAACCACAACCTTATAAAAAGATTGAAGGTTTAGAGCATATTGATAAAGTAATTGATATTGACCAAAGTCCGATTGGTAGAACGCCACGTTCAAATCCAGCAACTTATACCGAGGTTTTCACTGAAATCAGAAATCTATTTACGATGACTTCTGAAAGTATGATTCGCGGTTATAAAGCAGGACGTTTCAGTTTTAATGTAAAAGGTGGACGTTGTGAAACTTGTGAAGGTTCTGGTGTAAGAACAATCGAAATGAACTTTTTGCCAGACGTTTATGTAGAGTGTGAAACTTGTCAAGGAAAACGTTTTAATAGAGAAACTTTGGAAATTCGATATAAAGGAAAATCTATTTCGGATGTTTTGGATATGACGGTTGATGAAGCAGTTCCTTTCTTTGAAAACATTCCTAAGATTTACAGAAAAGTAAAAACAATTCAGGATGTTGGTTTAGGTTATATCACATTGGGACAACAAAGCACAACCCTTTCTGGTGGTGAAGCACAGCGTATTAAATTAGCTGGAGAATTATCTAAAAAAGATACCGGAAATACGTTTTACATTCTGGACGAACCAACAACAGGATTACATTTTGAAGACATTCGCGTTTTAATGGACGTAATCAATAAACTGGTTGATAAAGGAAATACAATTCTGGTTATCGAACACAATATGGACGTTATAAAACTTGCCGATTATATTATTGATATTGGCCCTGAAGGCGGAAAAGGCGGCGGACAGCTTGTTGCAAAAGGAACTCCTGAAGAAGTGGCGCAAAACAAAAAGAGTTATACGGCTAAGTTTCTGAAAAAGGAATTAGAGTAAAGACTATTTCTTGCAAAATGGATGGGCCAAAATCTATTCATATCGAACGTCTGACGGATTTCAATCCGTCATTTTTTTTATAATTGCCTAAAAATAAAATTTTAAGTAATAACTAAACATTATCTCTGGATTACTTTTAGATTATAAACCTTCCTTTTTGTAACAATTCTAATAAAAAGTGTTAATTTAGCATCCGCCTTTTTTCAAAAATTTAAACTTTGAAGAAAAATGTTTCGATTAAACCAATTGTCTATTTGAAACCAATTGCCCTAGCCCTGATAGAAGTGGAAATCCTTTTGCGACCGTCCCGATAGCTATCGGGAGGCGGAAAAGATTGTAACGGATAGCAGGAATAGCTCCTTATTCCTATTATGCTCAGAATGAAAATTTAAAAGAATCGGCAGAAATAAAAATATAAATAATTAAAATACCAAAAATGAGATTAGAAGATTTTGATAATGATGAAGATAAAGTAATCCAAGACAGTTTAAAACAAAAAACTTGGAACGAAATTAAATCCAATGACAGCTGGGCAATTTTTAAAATTATGTCTGAGTTTGTGAATGGTTATGAAAGCATGGGACGTATTGGTCCGTGTGTTTCTATTTTTGGATCGGCAAGAACAAAACCAGATGACAAATACTATCAATTGGCTGAAAAAATTGCTTTTAAAATCAGTAAAGCGGGCTATGGCGTAATTACGGGAGGAGGACCAGGAATTATGGAAGCCGGAAATAAAGGCGCACATTTAGGTGGCGGAACTTCGGTAGGCTTAAACATCGAATTGCCTTTTGAACAGCACTTTAACCCATATATCGATCACGATAAAAACCTGAATTTCGATTATTTTTTTGTGAGAAAAGTAATGTTCGTTAAATATTCACAAGGTTTTGTAGTTATGCCAGGAGGTTTTGGAACTTTGGACGAAATGTTTGAAGCTATTACTTTAATCCAAACTAAGAAAATTGGAAAATTCCCAATCATTTTAGTTGGAGTTGAATTCTGGTCTGGGTTAATTGACTGGGTAAAAACGGTTTTGGTAGAAAAAATGCACACTGTAAGCCCAGAAGATTTAAACTTATTCAAAGTCGTTGATACTGAAGACGAAGTTGTTGAAGCTTTGGACAAATTCTACAAGAAATACGACCTGAGTCCGAATTTCTAATTTTTTTACGATATAAATCATCTCGGCATTTTAAGTTAGAAACTATAACTAACTTAATTTGCTTATAATATGATTAAATTTTAAGAGCTGTTTTTTAAAACAGCTTTTTTTATGTTATTTTTACAAAAATCACATAAATCTTGACACACGTAACTTAAGATATATCAATAATTTTTTTGCGCCACTCCTTGAAATCATTATATAAAATTTTTATCCTGATTTTTGTTTTATTGAACTCGGTAAAACAATACGCACAACATCAATCGAAGATGGAAGTGGCGGTCAATCTCGACCTTAAAACACTCAACATCAGACAAGATATCACATTTCACAACACTTCAAACGATTCTTTGATTTCGATTGTTCTGAATGACTGGAACAATGCTTTTTCAGACAAGAACACTCCATTGGCGAAACGCTTTTCGGATGAATTTTACAGAGGTTTTCATCTTGCAAAACCAGAAGAGAGAGGAAATACAACCATTTTAAATCTAACCGATTCAGACAATTTGGCGCTAGAATGGGAAAGAACAGAAAAAAATCCTGATTTTATTGTCGTAAAACTAAACCGTAAACTGCGTCCTGGCGAAAAAATTGATTTGCATCTAACTTATATTGCTAAAATTCCGAGTGCAAAATTTACACATTACGGCTTTGAGCAAAATGGCGGAATGAATTTAAAAAACTGGTTTTTGAGCCCCGCTCGTTTTGAAAATCACCGTTTTGTAAAAAACAACAATTTCAATCTTGACGACATTGCAAATGCTGTTGTTGATTACGAAGTTGAAATAAAAATTCCTGCTAATTATTCAATCAGTACTGATTTGAATTCGGTTTCAAAAGATGAATCAAATACTGCCTTCACGACCTATTCATTCGCAGGTACAAATAGAACTGATTTTAATGTTTTCATCGAAAAACAAAACAGTTTCAGAAGTTATACAAATGGTGATTTAGAAGTAGTTTCCGATTTAAAAACAAAAAAACTAAACGAGATTCAGAGAGCGATTGTCATTAACCGCATTGCGACTTTTGCGAATGAATTTATTGGGAAATATCCGCATTCTAAAATTACAGTTTCACAGGCAGATTATGACCGAAATCCATTTTATGGACTCAATCAGCTTCCTTCTTTTATTAGCCCGTTTTCGGATGAATTTATGTTTGAAATTACTTTTCTGAAAACCTATTTAAGCAATTATCTAAAAAACAGTCTTCGATTAGATCCGAGAAAAGACAATTGGGTTTATGACGGAATTCAGATTTATGCCATGATGAAATATATGGAAGAGCATCATTTAGATCAAAAAATGCTGGGCAGGCTTTCGGACATGAAGCTCTTTAAAAGCTATAACATCACCAATTTGACTTTTAACGAGCAATACAGCTATTATTATATGCTAATGGCTCGAAAAAATCTGGATCAGCCTCTGGGTGATCCTAAAAATACGTTAATCAAATTCAACGAACAAATTGCCAGCAAATACCGAGCAGGTTTAAGTTTGAGTTATTTAGATGATTATCTGAATCATAATATTGTTCCTGAAAGTGTTCATGAGTTTTATGAACTGAATAAAACACAGCAAACAAATAGATACAATTTTGAAAAAATATTAGTCAAAAACAGTCCAAAAAATATCGACTGGTTTTTTAGGACTATTATTGAATCACGCGACATTATTGATTATAAATTTACTGATGTTTCCAGAACTAAAGACAGCGTTCAGTTTTCAATAAAAAACATAACGGAAGTGTATGCACCAATTCCGGTGTATGGAATCAAAAAAAACGAAGTTGTTTTCAAAGAATGGATTGAGCCAAAAAACGATTCTATTTATCATTTTGACCGAAAAAATGCTGATAAAATAGTTTTAAATTATGACAACGAAGTTCCAGAATACAACCAACGAAACAATTGGAAAAACCTGAAAAACATTGCTATTACAAATCGTCCGATAAAATTTAATTTTGCCAAAGATTTAGAAGATCCTTATTACAATCAGATTTTATACATTCCGACTCTAACTTATAATTATTATGACGGAATTACGCCTGGAATACGTTTTCATAACAAAACAATTCTGGACAAACCCTTTATATTTGATATTAATCCAGCTTATTCTATTAAGGCCCAGACGCTTTCAGGATCTTCTGCATTTTCATGGAATCAATATTACAGAAACAGCACACTTTTTAATGTGCGATATTCAATCAGCCAAAATTATTTTCATTATGCACCAGATGCAACTTATTTGAGATTAAATCCGATGGTACAGCTGCGCATACGCGAAGAGAATTTTAGAGACAATCGAAAACAACTTATAATGTTTCGCCAAGTAATTGTAAACCGTGAAGCAAGCGATTACATTACAGATAATTCAAAACCTAATTATTCGATTTTTAACGCCCGTTATTCCAATACAAAAACAGAACTTGTGGATCATTTTAGTTATATGAATGACATTCAGTTTTCGGGAGATTTTGGAAAACTTTCAGGAGAAGTAGAATATCGACGATTATTTGAAAACAACCATAAATTGAATTTACGATTGTACGCTGGTGTTTTCCTTTACAATACAACAAATTCAGATTATTTCAGTTTTGGTTTAGATCGACCGACAGATTATTTGTTTGACTACAACCTGTTTGGAAGATCAGAATCAACGGGTTTTTTCAGCCAGCAGTTTGTCATGGCCGAAGGTGGTTTCAAGTCACAATTAGAACCTTCTTACGCCAATCAATGGATGACAACCCTAAATGCCAGTTATGCGATTTGGAACTGGATTGAAGTATATGGCGATGTTGGATTTTTGAAAAATAAACATCAAACAGCGTTTTTTGCCTATGACAGTGGTATTCGTTTAAATTTAGTTCCTGACTATTTTGAACTCTATTTTCCGGTGTATTCAAATAACGGATGGGAAATCTCTCAAAGCAAATACAACGAAAAAATTAGATTTGTTATAACATTTGCCCCAAAAACATTAGTCACACTTTTTACTAGAAAATGGTTCTAATCAAATAAATTTTAAATAAAAAGTTATATTATTATCACGTAAATACATTTTTTACTGAATATTACATAAATAAAATACGTAGTTTTTTGATTTTAAATACAAATAATTAAATTATATTTATTTTAAAGAATTATGATTATTGATTGTTTTTAAGTAATTTCGCAGTCTCAACATGACCATTAAAGATTATGATAAAAGAAAAAAGCAATACTACATTGACATTTGAAGATTTCAAAACTGAGGTATTGAACGACTATAAAATTGCAGTAACTAGCCGTGAATGTAGTCTTTTAGGTCGTAAAGAAGTATTAACAGGAAAAGCCAAATTTGGGATATTTGGAGACGGAAAAGAAGTACCGCAGCTTGCCATGGCAAAAGCTTTTAAAAACGGTGATTTTCGTTCTGGATATTATCGCGATCAAACTTTTATGATGGCAATTGGCGAATTGACTCCAAAACAATTTTTCGCTGGTTTATACGGTCACACCGATTTAGATTTTGATCCAATGTCTGCAGGAAGGCAAATGGGCGGGCACTTTGTAACGCACAGTTTGAACGAAGATGGATCTTGGAAAGATTTAACAAAACAAAAAAATTCAAGTTCAGACATATCACCTACAGCTGGGCAAATGCCAAGATTGTTAGGTTTAGCTCAAGCTTCGAAAATTTACAGAAATGTTGACGGAATTACCATTAAAGATAAATTTACTGTAAATGGAAATGAAGTGGCCTGGGGAACTATTGGAAATGCAAGTACATCTGAAGGTTTGTTTTTTGAAACCATAAATGCTGCGGGAGTTTTACAAGTTCCGATGGTAATGAGTGTTTGGGATGATGAATACGGAATTTCTGTTCACGCCAAACATCAAACTACAAAAGAGAACATTTCTGAAATTCTAAAAGGATATCAACGCGACGAAGATTCTAAAGGTTATGATATTTTTAGAGTAAAAGGCTGGGATTATGCAGAATTGATTTCTACCTATGAAAGAGCTGGTCAAATTGCTCGTGAAGAACATATTCCGGTTTTAATTCACGTAAACGAATTGACGCAACCTCAAGGACACTCTACTTCTGGCTCACATGAGCGTTACAAAAATGCAGAAAGATTAGCTTGGGAAAGAGATTTTGACTGTATTCGTCAAATGCGTTTATGGATGATTGCAATCAACATCGCATCGCCTGAAGAACTTTCTGAAATTGATTTCCAATTGAAAAAAGAAGTTTTAGAAGCGAAAAAAGATGCTTGGAATTCATTCATCAATCCGATTATTGAAGAGCAAAATGACCTTTTGTCTTTACTAGAACAAATTGCCGAAGCAAGCGTTAACCATAAAGACAGAATCAAAAAATATATTTCGGAACTGCGTGCCATTAAAGCACCACTTAAAAAAGAAATTCTGGTTTATGCTAGAAAGATTCTTCGTTTTATTGAAGTTCCAAACAGCAAAGTGCTTTTATCAAAATGGATTACTCGATTCATAAATGAAACTCAAGAAAAATTCAGCAGTAATTTACATTCTGATTCAAATAAGAATGTTTTTTCAGTAGAAAAAGTACTTCCAAAATATGCTGAAAATGCGAAAGCAGATATTGACGGAAGAATGCTTTTGCGCGATAACTTTGATGCTTTATTTGCCAAATATCCAGAAACTTTAATTTTTGGAGAAGATGTTGGAAACATTGGCGACGTAAACCAAGGATTAGAAGGCATGCAGGAAAAATACGGAGAACTTCGTGTTGCCGATGTCGGAATTCGTGAAGCTACAATTATTGGACAAGGAATTGGAATGGCTTTGAGAGGTCTTCGTCCAATTGCTGAAATCCAATATTTAGACTATTTATTATATGCGATCCAGATCATGAGTGATGATTTGGCTACTTTGCAATATAGAACTGTTGGAAAACAAAAAGCACCATTAATTATCAGGACTCGTGGACACCGTTTAGAAGGCATCTGGCATTCTGGTTCACCAATGGGAATGATCATCAATGCGATTCGTGGTATTCACGTTTTGGTTCCAAGAGACATGACACAAGCGGCTGGATTTTACAACACACTTTTAGAATGTGATGAACCTGCTTTAGTAATCGAATGTTTAAACGGTTACCGTTTAAAAGAAAAAGCACCTTTAAATTTTGGTGAATTCAAAACGCCGATTGGTGTTGTTGAAACCATGAAAGAAGGTTCTGACATAACTTTAGTTTCTTACGGATCAACCTTAAGACTGGTTCAACAAGCAGCAAACGAATTATTGGATTTAGGAATTGACTGTGAAGTTATTGATATCCAATCTTTACTTCCTTTTGATGTGAATAAGGATATTGTAAAAAGTATCGCTAAAACAAATCGCTTGTTAGTAATTGATGAAGATGTTCCAGGTGGAGCTTCGGCTTATATTTTACAACAAATTCTGGAAGAACAGGATGCGTATAAATATCTTGACAGCAAACCACAAACCCTTGCTGCAAAAGCCCACAGACCAGCATACGGCACTGATGGTGATTATTTCTCAAAACCTTCTGCCGAAGATATTTTCGAGAAAGTGTACAGCATGATGAATGAAGTTAATCCTTCTAAATTTCCTAGTTTGTACTAAGATTTTAGAATTTTTAGATAAAAAAAAGCTCCAAAAATTTTGGAGCTTTTTTGCATTCTATTCTTTGCCAACTTTGTCAAAGTTTTGTGTGTAATCTTTGTGGAGCTTCTTGCGGAAATCCCTCGTTCCTCGGGATGATAAGATTGTGGATAATGCTCAAATCAATTATCAATTATCAATTATCAATTATCAATTATCAATTAATTAAATATCTTTAAGCATCATTCTAGCCTTCTCTAAATCCTCAGCCGTATCAATCCCAATTCCAACATGTGTCGTCTCAACCATTTTAATACGTTTTCCGAATTCTAAATAACGTAGTTGTTCCAATTTCTCAGAAGCTTCCAAAGATTTCATTGGCAAGCTGTAAAAATCTAATAAAGCCTGTTTTCTAAAAGCATAAATTCCGATGTGCTGAAAATATCTTACTCCAACATTTATCTCTCTCGGATACGGAATTACAGAACGAGAAAAATACAAAGCAAACTGCGATTGGTCTACAACCACTTTTACGTTGTTCGGATTATTTATTTCCTCTTCATCTGTGATTTCACGCATCAACGAAGCTAAATCAACCTTTTTATCAGAATCATTCTTAAAAACAGATAATACTTGAGCTAAAGGCTCAGCTTCTGTAAAAGGCTCGTCACCTTGCACATTTACCACAATATCAACATCCAGATTAGCTACAGCTTCTGCAATTCGGTCACTTCCGGATTCGTGTTCTTTGATACTCATAATGGCCTTTCCCCCATTAGAAACAATTTCATTAAAAATCAAATCAGAATCGGTTACAACAAAAACATCGTTGAATAATTTCGTAGAAACTGCTGCTTCGTAGGTTCTCAAAATTACTGTTTTGCCCCCTAAATCCTGCATTAATTTTGCAGGGAAACGTGTTGAAGCATATCTGGCTGGAATTACCGCTATTATTTTCATTCTTATATTTTACTGAGTTTAAAAAACTCAAAATTTAGTAATTTAATTTTCACCGATTTTAAGTGTTTGCAAATATGCAAAAATTACTTTTAAATTTTCTGTTTTTCTATTTCTGTAAAAGGATGAAAATCATGTTCAAGATATTAAAACAAAAATTTAAACCAAAACGGTAACACGAAGATAAGTTGCAGGAATTAATGTAGAATTTTCGTCATTACTTTTGTTTTGGCTATAAACTAATCCTTCCAATTTAGCATACAACTCCGAAGTTTTCCCGTTTTGTTCAGCAGCTTCAAAAGCATTCATAGTTGGACTATAGTAAGTTTTCAATCGATTTAACCACTCCGAAGGCGGGAATGTTGCTTTAAATGTAAATGTATCTCGTTCAAAAGAAATATCTTCTTTAGGAACACCCGCATTTGTGAATCTTTCGATTACGTTATCCTCAATACCCCAAAGCATCGGGCTTACAAAACCCTCAGGAGGCGGAGGTGTAAATTCAGCACTAACTTTCAATATCTGCGCAATCAACGTTGGATCTCCCGGTATCCAATTGCCCATAATAACTTTACCTCCAGGTTTTGTAACACGAACCATTTCTTTAGCAACATCAAAAGGTTTTGGGGCAAACATTGCTCCAAAAATGCTCATCGTAACATCGTAAGACTGATCTTTCAATTCATTCAAATCGGTTGCGTCGCCTTCTTGAAATACAATATTATCCAATCCTTACTTTTTTGCCCGAAGATTACCAGCTTCAACTAAATTTCTTGCTATATCAACACCTAAAACATTGGCTCCTAATTTTGCCGAAGGTATTGCGGTAGTACCATCACCACAGCCTAGATCTAAAACGTTAGTATTTTCTTTAATTCCAATTTTGGCAACCAATTCTGCACCGCTTTCTCTCATAGATTCTGCAACCTGCGTAAAATCGCCTTTTTCCCATAATGCTTTGTTTGGATTCATCTTAATTTTATCAGTGATTATAGTGCTGATCCCACACTCTTACTTAATTCGTAAACATCTTCTATCCTTTTTTAAATTATCACCAGTTAATCATAAAAGGCATTTAAAAAACTACTTAAGAAGAAGATACAAATCAAATAATCAACTGACAAACAATTACTTATACAAAATTAAACAAATTTAAATGAAACGTTTTACTATCTCACCAAATTTATTTTTTTAAACAAGTTGTGTAGATTATAAACTTTCAGACCATTATCATATAAATTAAAACGACTGGAAAACTTTGACGAGTCCTTTCGCTATTTCCATATAAAACCAAATATATTATTCACAGCGTTTTCTAAAATATTTTTTATAACATTTTCAGTAAAGCATTGTTATTTAGTTTCTTAGAATATTTTTATTTTTATATAAAAAAACATGAAAAGAACCTTTACTTCTATCCTGCTCTATTTCTTTTTAATTTTTACTTCCAATGCTTTTTCTCAGAATAAAACCCTCAACGTATTTACAAACCGAATTTTTGATGAGAAAGGTTATCGACCATTGGCTGATTTAAAATGGAAATTTAAAACCGAAGGAAAAATCTTTTCCTCGCCAATTGTTAAAAACGGAGCAATTTATATAGGAAGTGAAGACGGTTTTTTATACTGCATTAACGAAAAATCAGGAAACAACAAATGGAAATTCAAAACAAATGGCGCAGTTTACAGTTCGGCCAGTTTAAATGATAATACTATTTATTTTGGAAGTTTCGACGGGTATTATTATGCCGTAAATGCAACAACTGGAAAAGAAATCTGGAAGTTTAAAACCAAAGGCGAACATTGGTACCAAGAAATCGGAATGTGGGGAATGAAACCAAACGATATGCTGATGAACGATTTATGGGATTTTTATTTATCATCGCCTGTTATTTACAAAGACAAAAATAATGCTTTAGTCATTTTTGGAAGCAGTGATGGAAATATGTACGCTGTCGATTCAAAAAACGGTACTTTAAAATGGAATTTCAAAACCAATGAACCAATTCACAGTACACCAGTTATTTCAAAAGACAAATTATATTTTGGAGGTTGGGACGGAATTTTCTACGCTTTAGACTGTAAAACAGGAAAAGAGAAATGGCATTTTTCAACTGAAGTCAAAACTGGATTTAAAGGTATTCAGGCTTCTGCTTTTGTTGCAGATGGGTTGGTTTATTTTGGCGCCAGAGATCCTTTTTTGTTTGCGCTTGATGCAGAAACCGGAAAATTAGTTTGGAAATACAATGCCGAGAATTCCTGGATTTTGAGTTCGGCTGTTGTTCAGGGTAATACACTTTACGTTGGAACTTCAGACACTTATGCATTATTAGCGCTTGACGCAAAAACCGGAAAAGAAAAGTACCGATTTAAAGGAAACGGCTATATTTATTCTTCGCCTGCAATATCAGGAAACACGGCTTATTTTGGCGATTTTAGCGGTAATTTTTTCGCTTTAAACTTGCTTTCTAACGGAAAAGAATCTGATTTTGTAAGTACTGAAAACAGAAAAAAATATGCTCCTGAAATTTTAAACAACAATCATCTTGATTTTACATATGTTTCCAAACAAGCCGATTTATCTGTTTATGCCGAAAACCAAAAAGTAATGGATGAATTTTACAAATTAGGCCCAATTGTTTCATCGCCATTCATAAACAACAATACTATTTATTTTGGAAGCGCCGATGGTTATTTATATGCTTATAACTTAAAAAGAGAATAAAGCTTACATTATTTTAACCGAAGTCATACTCAATGAACCTGCCAATAATTTATCATTAAACAAATCTAGCTCATCTGTTTTGTCTTTTAATCCCAAAGTATAAAGCAAAGGCAAATAATGATCTGGAGTTGGAATCGCCAATTGAACGTCTTTATTCATTTTTTCGAAATCAATCAAAGGCTGAAAATTTCCATCCAAAAGATAATTATTTACCGTTTCTCTGGCTTCAATTGCCCAGTCGTAACCGTAATTGTCTTTATCGAAATTCCTGAAATCAACCATTCTAAGATTATGTACAATATTACCGCTTCCGATAATCAAAACTCCTTTATAACGAAGCTGTTGCAGTTTCTGAGCCAATTCAAAATGATATTGCCCAGACTTTGTATAATCAATACTCAGCTGAATTACGGGAACATCAGCATTTGGGTATAAATGTTTTATTACGCTCCAAGCACCATGATCTAAACCCCAATGTTCGTCTAATTCGACCTGAACCGGGTCTAAGATTTTTTTGGTTTCAACTGCTAATTCCGGACTTCCTTTTGCGGGATATTGCACATCAAAAAGCGCTTGCGGAAAGCCTCCAAAATCATGAATGGTTCTCGGCATTTCCATCGAAGTAACTTTTGTTCCTTTGGTAAACCAATGCGCCGAAACGCATAAAATTGCATTTGGCTGTGGCAATGTTTTAGCCAATTCACGAAAACCGGCTACAAACTGATTTTCTTCAATTGCATTCATCGGGCTACCGTGTCCTAAAAACAAAACCGGCATTTTATCTGTATTCGAAAACGTTGATGAAATCGAATGTAAGTTGTTTAGTGTCGTCATTGTTTAGATTTTTTTTGCCACAGATTAAAAGGATTAAAAAGATTTCTTAAAATGCGTTTAATTTTTTTCTCGCAGATTTCGCAGATTCTGCAATTTTTTTTAGTTAAGTTTCTCAAAAAACAATCTGCAGAATCTGCGAAATCTGCGGGAAACAAAAAAATTAGCGCATTTAAAATTTTTCTGCTTTAAGCAGAAAATCTGTGAGAATCATTTTATCCCGATAGCTATCGGGAGTGGCTAAAATTTTTATTCTTCAAAACTCTCGTCTTTAAATCCTATCAAATATAATTTATTTTTGGCACGCGTCATAGCCGTATAAAGCCATCTTATGTAATCACGGTCGATTCCGTCTGGCAAATACGGCTGTTCGATAAAAACAGTATTCCACTGTCCTCCTTGCGATTTGTGACAGGTGATTGCGTATGAGAATTTTACTTGTAATCCGTTGAAATATTCGTTTTCCTTAACTTTTTGGAATCTTTTGTATTTCGTTGGTTCATCTTCGTAATCTTTCATTACTTCTTCATACAAACGATTTGATTCTTCATAAGTCAATGACGGCGATTCGCTTTTGATCGTATCCAAAATCAAAACCGTTTCAAAAGGAATTTGATTTGGATAATCGACCATTCTGATTTTGACTTTCGCAAAAGTAAAACCATATAACTCTTTGATTCCGAATATTTCCAAAACCTCAATAATATCTCCGTTGGCAATAAATCCGGCTTCATCAGTTTCTTTGAGCCAGAAATAATTGTTTTTGACAACCATCAGAAAATCTCCGACCGAAAGTTCGCTTTCTTTAAATAAAATTCGGCTTCTAATTTGTTCATTGTACTGATTTGCTCTTTTGTTTGATCGCACAATAAAAGCCGTATCTTCAATACTATAATTGCTGTAAGCCGTGTTTATAGCGTCCTGAATATCGTATCCATCCGTCAAGCGGACAATATCTTTAAACTTTTTTACATTGAATTTAAACTCGGTTATAAAACTTTCTTTCAGTAATTCACGAAGTTCTGTCGCATTGAACAAAATTCCTGAACTTTCTTCCTGACGCATTACTTCGTCCAATTCGATATGTTCAATTTCTTTATCATAATGAACACCAAGAGTCTGAATATCAAGTGCTGGAGAAATATCTAAATTTACCGGTGGCAACTGCGCTGTATCTCCTAAAAGAATCATTTTGCAATTTTGGCCGGAATACACATAATAAATCAAATCATCTAGAAGTGAACCGCTATCGAGCGTACTATCTGAAATCATCGAAGCCTCATCGACGATAAAAATGGTGTTTTTATGTTTATTGACTTGCTTTGTAAAAGCAACTCCTCCTCCCGATGATTTTTTCGGAAAATAGATTTTTTTATGAATAGTAAAAGCCGACGTATTGGAGTAATTCGAAATCACTTTTGCCGCGCGACCTGTTGGCGCAAGCAAAACAAATTTTTTATTGATTTCGCCAAGATTATTTACAATCGTCGAAATCACCGTTGTTTTTCCGGTTCCCGCATAACCTTTCAATACAAAAATGGTATCATTTTGAGGTTCGGTCAAAAAAATAGCTATTTTTTGAAAAAATATATCTTGTTTGTAAGTAGGTGCAAAAGGGAATCGTTTTTGTAAAACGCTGTAAAACAATGTTGAATTCATAGGGAAAAATTGGAATACAAAGTTCGTCATTTTTAATGGCAAAATCAATTATAAACCATGTATGTCATATAAAAAAATTTAAGCTATAGATTACGTTCTTAACTTTATGGGCTTATATAACTTATATGGTAAAGAAACCTTAACCATATTTTAAAATGTTTTTAAAATTGTTTTTTGAAATTGCAATTATTATTGTTGCTTTTTAATTTGTAAGTTTGTGGTCGCTTAAATTCTTTCTTGATTCAAAAACAGGTAACGAGTTGTAAATCAGATATGTCATTACAAAACACTAACATTACTTCTAAAAATTACAAAAAACTTTCTATTCAGGTTTCTCTGACTGGATTTTCTTATTGCTGTTTTGATACTTTAAATAATGTTATCACTTCATTTAAAGAAATCAAATTTGATACCACCAAAACAGTGAAAATTGAAGATTTATTCAGCGATGCTTTCAAAAACAATCCTGATTTAAAGGACATTTACGACGAAGTTATGGTAATTCACACAAACAATCTTTCGACTTTTGTTCCAGAGGCATTGTTTGATGAAGAATATTTAGGAAGTTATCTGCAATACAACACAAAAGTTTTTGAGACAGATTTTTTTACGTTTGACGAGATCTCTAATTATCAAATGAATTCGGTTTATATTCCGTATGTGAATATCAATAATTTTTTGATTGATAATGTTGGGTCTTTTGACTACAAACACGCCAATAGTATTTTGGTCGAAAAAATATTAGACAATTCAAGAAACAATGACGAAAAGAAAATGGTGGTCAATTTTAATCCTGACCATTTTGAAGTTATAGTGGTGCAAAACCAAAAACTTTTGTTTTTCAATTCATTTGAATATCAAACCCCTGAAGATTTCCTATACTACCTACTATTTACTGCCGAACAATCGAATTTAAATCCGGAAATTTTTCCGCTCGAATTATTAGGCACGATAGATCAAAACGATCCGTTTTATGCCATTGCGTATAAATACATTCGTAATATATCCTTTCTGGATGTAAGCACTTTACAGCAAAAAAACAGCTTCTCTTTAAAAGAAAATCAAAAACATTACATTTTATTCCAATCATGAGAATTATTTCAGGAAAACACAAAGGGCGCCGAATTTCTCCACCAAAAAACCTTCCTGTAAGACCAACAACTGATATGAGCAAAGAAGCATTATTTAATGTTTTGAATAATCATTTCAGTTTTGACAGCTTAAAGGTTTTAGATTTGTTTTCAGGAACCGGAAACATCAGTTATGAATTTGCCTCACGTGGCAGTGCGCCAATCACGTCTGTTGATGGAGATTTTGGATGCGTGAAATTTATCAAACAAGTTTCGTCAGAATATGATTTTGATATTGCAGCGACAAAAAGTGATGTTTTTAAATTTCTGGAAAACTGCAAAACTTCATACGATATTGTTTTTGCCGATCCTCCGTACGGATTAGACCAAGCGACTTTTGAAAAAATTGTACTGACGGTTTTTGAAAGAGATTTGCTTCATGAAGACGGAATGATGATTATTGAGCATTCAAAATATACAAAGCTTGACCATATGAGTAATTTTTCATTTCAGAAAAGCTACGGAGGCTCCTATTTCAGTTTCTTCGAATTAAACTCAACTGATGATGATGAAGAACTTCCTGGAGATTCTCCAATAAAAATCACAGAAGAAGACGAAGGATAGTCTTTTAAAATTTCAAATTATTAAAATCCCAAATCCCTCCCGACACTTCGGAATGGAACTTGGGATTTTCTTTTTTTATCGAACCCGACTTTCATTCTCATCAACCGTTTTTTCTTTATATTTTGAATCTTTTATTTTGCCGAAAGAATAACGCAAAGCAATTGAAATTTCGTGTGCATCTGCTAAATATTTAGATTTTGAGCTTATTTGATTTACAGTAAAGCTTTCTCTGTACATCATTTGCTTAAAAACATCATTAAAATTTAAAGTGCAACTCCAGTTTTTGGCAAATGTTTTGGCTAGCGACATATCAAAAACAAAATTCGCTTTTCGTTCAAAAACACCATCATTTTGCGCTGTTGTTCCCCAAAAAGAAAAGACATAAGTAAAGTTCTTCGGCAACTTAAAAGAATTATTTGAGTAATAATACAAATACGGTTTAGATGAATGCATTAACGCTGAATTGTCTTCAACTTTGCTTTTTATAAAAATCAACGAATTGGTTGCTGTCCAGAATCTATACGTAAACGGAAGTGTAAAATCGATAGTAAAACCGGTTTCGCGTTTAAAATTAACATCCGTAATCGTCAAAATATTGGTTTCGTTATTAAATATAAAAGTTTGATTAACGGTATTTTCAGTTTGATAATAGCTTATTTTAACCGATTTCTCTCGATACTGAAGATTACCTGCAATTTCGTCTGTAAATGCCGGACCTAATTTAATACTGCTTCCATATAAAAAATACGGATTTATATACGTTGCAATTTGGCTTAAGGACGAATATTTTGGCCTCACAATATTTTTTGCATAATTTAAATTGACGCTTTTTGTGCTGTCTATTGCAAATGAAAACTGTGCTTTTGGAAATAAATTAGTGTAGTTTTTATCAATTGAAGGCAATAAATCCGTTTTATATTTTGCATAAACATTTGTGTTTTCAGCTCGTAATCCAAATGAAAAATCAACTTTTTTGAACTTTCCAGAAAACTGAATGTACGCAGCTAAATTTTCTTCTTTAAAATCATAATTTAAAGTCTCATTTTTATTTTTCTCAAAATCAAATATATCTGAATCCGAATTCGATTTTGCTTTTAAATACAAACCTCCATATTCTAAATTCATTTCATTTTTAAACTTTTTCTCTAAATCAATTCTTCCCGAAAAAACATCGACATTAAATTTCTGATCTCTGTTTTGCGATAATTCAAATTCGGTTTCATTAAAATTATTCTCCACCAAACTCCATAAATGCTGATTGAAATTGGAATATTGAAAACCAGCAAAAAGTTGTGTATTAATGAATTTTAATCTCTTGGAATAGTTCATAAATGCGTTCACAAAATTTTTGTCACTCGAATTATTACTCCAAGTAAAAACATTGTTTTCAGCATCCTGATTTTTATTAAAAGTAAAAGTATTGATATCAAAATTATCATCTCTAAGCTTGCCGTTTACATTCGCAGAAAAATAATCATCCTCATTTATTTTATAAAAAAAACCACCTCCAAAAACATATTCATTTATATGCGAAACTGCCGTTACATCATAATTTGAAACAATCAAAGCTTGCGGGATTTCATACGCAATACTATGATTTTCCCATGGATTTCGTTTGTTATAATTAAAATTCGATTTCCATTCTAATTTGCCTTTTTTGAAGCTTGAATTAAATCCGAGGTAATTATTGAAATGTTTTTTGAAAGAAGCAACTTCAGAAATTTCAGTTCTAAAACTGTCTTTTTTGCTGAATTTTCGAGTAATCAAAATTACAGCACGACCTTCGGCTTCGTATTTTGAAGATGGATTCTGAATGATTTCAATTGTTTTAATATCTGCAACAGCCAAAGCATTCAATTCATTCATTCCAACTTTTTGATTGTCGATATAAATAAGTGGGTTTCCTTTGCCTACAAGCGTAATATTTTCTCGATCTGGACTAACTTGAACTCCAGGCAATTTTGAAAGTAAATCGACCGGATTTGGAATTGTATTGTAAATGGAATTCGCAACATCCACTTTTATGTTTCCGTTTGAATTTGTGAAAGTCTTTTTATTTTGAGTTACAACAACTTCACTCAACTTTTGAGAAATAGAATCTTTTTGCTTTTCATTTTGAGCTTTAGCAAAAAAAGAAAACAGAAAAAGCAAAAGAGCCAAAATTAGTTTCAATGGCATATAAATGATATTTAAAATGGATTAACAATGCAGCAAAAGTGCTTTGAAAAACCAGTTCTGAAAGTTAATTGGAGGTTAATGCAGAGTTAATCTCCATTTTATTTTATAAAAGCATTATTTTTGGGTGGAGAAAATTGGCACACTGATGAAGCATATTAAACTGATTTTCGCTGTTTTTTTATAATCTCTCCCTCTCGATAGCTATCGGGAGCGAGAGGAAAAAGATTTATGCACATCAGCTTAACCTGCGTCATCCGTAATCTATAATTTCAAACAAGTAATGAAACAAAGAATCAATTTATTAATCGCATTTTCTGTCGTTGCATTTATTGTTCTGACGACGGTGCAATGTTATTTGGTAAAAACCACTTACGATTATAAAGTAGCACAGTTTCATACACAGATTAAGAATGAAATTGCCCAGATTACGAATAATTACAGCGATATTGATTCGGTTTTAGTATCTAAAAAAGAAGCGCTTTACAGAGAATTATCCGAAAATTATATTGTTGGAAAAAACAATAAATCGATTGTCAAGGCTGGACTTTTGGAAAATGAGTTTAAAGATGCATTAACGCAAAAAATCAAGCAAAAATTTGAAAGAGATCTGCCTTATTTCAAAATTGATTTTGCTATTGTACTCAATAAATTCATTCTCTATAAAAACACCAAAAAAGCCGACACCATATTCTCTGAAAAACCTTTTATCGAAAATAAACTATACGGAAATCTGGCTTCGCTAAATCATGCTTTTTTAGTTCGAAATTATGTTGGAACGACAAATGGAACTTTTGAAAATCAAGATTATCAATTGTTGACAGAAGATTCAATGTACGTTTCGGTAATCGATTGGGAAATGATTATTTTAAGACGAATGACCTTTATTTTGATCTTGTCATTATTTTCGATTGCTACAATTATCAGTCTTTTTGTGATTGCCATTAAAGCTTTAATCAAGCAAAAAAAAGTCAGCGATGTCAAAACTGATTTCATTAATAATATCACGCACGAACTTAAAACGCCTTTGGCTACTTTGGGTATTTCAACCAAAATTTTAGCACAAAAAAGCATTCGTGAAAATGACGAAAACTTCGATTCTATTGTCAGCACCATTTCGCGTCAAAATAATCGTCTCCAAAATTTGATTGATCAAGTCATGGCAAGTTCATTGGCAGAAAACGAAATTGAACTGCAAAAGGAAAAAATTGAAACTGAAGATTTTCTGCTTTCCATTGTAAACGATTTTAAGATTACATTTCCAAAAATCGATATCAAAACCGATTTCCAAACACAAAAAACCATTTTGGCTCTCGATAAATTTCATTTAACAACCGCATTTTTAAATGTTTTGGAAAATGCTGTTAAATATGGCTCTAAAACTATTTCAGTCAAAACAAGAATCATCGAAAAACAATTTTCTATAAGTTTTGAAGATGACGGAATTGGTATTGCCAAAAACAAGCAAGCCTTTCTTTTTGAGAAATTTTATCGCGTAGAACAAGGAAATCTCCACAACACAAAAGGTTTAGGTTTAGGACTTTATTATGTTGACCAAATCGTAAAAGCACATCAAGGCTCTATTAACGTTATTAGCGATTTAGGAAAAGGTGCTCAGTTTACTATTTTATTAAAAGTTTAATTCCCTTATTTTGAAAAGATTACTTTTAGCCGAAGACGATTTTGATTTCGCGGCGATTTTAAAACAATATCTAGAACTGCATCAATTTGAAGTAATCTGGGCAGAAAATGGAGAAATAGCTTTGGACTATTTTAAAAACCAGACTTTTGATATTTGCATTTTTGATGTCATGATGCCCAAGTTGGACGGATTTTCATTGGCTGAGAAGATAATTACTATCAACCCCGAAATTCCATTTATTTTTCTAACAGCAAGAAAGTTAAAAGAAGACAAAATCATTGGATTGAAACTTGGTGCGGATGATTATATCGCAAAACCATTTGAAGTCGATGAGCTGGTTTTGCGTTTGCAGAATATCTTAAAAAGAATCGAGCAAAAAAGAAGTCTTGAAGGAAATAATATAATCGAAATTGGTTCGTATATTTTTGATAACGAACGATTAACGCTCAATAATAAAAACCATGTTCAGCAACTTACCGAAAAAGAAGCTGCGCTTATAGAATATTTATATCTCAACCACAATCAATTACTAAAAAGAGATCAAATTTTAATGTCGGTTTGGAAAAAAGACGATTATTTCTCGGGAAGAAGCATGGATGTTTTTATCAGCAGATTGAGAAAATATTTCAATTCAGATCCAAAAATCAAGATTGAAAGTGTTCGAAATATTGGATTAGAATTTAAAATAGAAAAACCTTGATTCGTCAAGGTTTTTCTATTTTTATTTGAGAACTATTTTCCAATAACCCAACCTAAAGTAAAATTGACAGGAAAAGCAAATTTTGTTTCGACTTTACTAAAATTTACACCTGGCCCAGCACTAAATTCTAAGTTAAAACGCTTTTTATAAGTGCGTTGCAATCCCCAAATTACTGCCACTGTAGATGAAGGAACATAATTAAAATATGCTTTATCACCTGCAATCGGTTTCGTATAATAAGTAGCATTGAAAGCTAAATAATTTCCAGAGTTGCGTTCCGTTCTTTTGCCTTTATTGGCTCGTTTTTGTAAGTTATAATAATGGCGAAACTGCTCTGTAATTCCGATAGCGACATAAGTATCTGATTCGGCGTAATAATCACTATGACTAGTACCTAAACCAACAGTTGCCTCGGAATACAAAGTGTTTTTTTCTGAAAAACCGTGTTCATAAACAAAGCCTGGAAACAATACATTGATCTTAAATTGATTTTTAACAACCGAAACCGCGGCTTCGTCTTGCGCATGAACCTTAAATACTGCAAAAAGCAACATTAAAAAGTAAATTTTCTTCATATAATGGTTTATCGATTAGTGTGCGTAAAAATAGTATTTAATCCATACGAAATGCTTGAGAACAAAACTTTTTCTTACAAAATAATCCCTTAAAATCATAAAACCTTCATAAGTAATTGTATAACAGTATTTAACAATTACAAGGATAAATTTGTTATACAACTTTAAATATATTAATCATGAACCTAAAAAGATTTTTCGGAGGATTGTTAACGGTCCTTGGAATAATAGGACTTATTTATACAGCAATGGTCTTTGCGGATACAAGCGGAGGAACCAGAGATATTAAATCGCTAATTATTTATGGCGTTTTGGGAATTGTATTTTTTACATCAGGAATTAGCTTGGTTCGAACTACAAAAGACGAGTCGTAATATAATTTGCCACGAAGACGCTAAGACACAAAGTTTTTTTGTTAAATACATAAAAATTAGTGCCTTTGTGCCTTTGTGGCATTTTTTATGCAGTTGATTCAGGACTCAAATCTAATTCTGTAAAATCTCTTTCGGTTTTAGAGATTATTATGGTTGCTACTGTGTTTCCAATTAAATTGGTAATTGCTCTGGCTTCACTCATAAATTTATCGACGCCCAATAAAAAAGCCAGACCTTCAACAGGAATTTTATGAAGCGCTGTCAATGTCGAAGCCAATACTATAAATCCACTTCCGGTCACTCCTGCCGCGCCTTTTGAGGTGATCATCAAAATTCCGATTACGGTTAAAATTTCGAAAAAGCTCAAATGAACATCATACAATTGTGCTAAAAATATAACCGACATTGAAAGATAAATCGAAGTTCCGTCGAGATTAAAAGAATAGCCCGTAGGAATCACCAATCCCACAACCGATTTACTGCAACCCATTTTTTCCAGTTTCACCATAATACTTGGCAAAGCAGCTTCAGAAGATGAAGTTCCTAGAACCAATAAAAGTTCTTCTTTAATGT
The DNA here is from genome assembly GCF_000425445.1 of Flavobacterium denitrificans DSM 15936. Taxonomy (GTDB): domain Bacteria; phylum Bacteroidota; class Bacteroidia; order Flavobacteriales; family Flavobacteriaceae; genus Flavobacterium; species Flavobacterium denitrificans. The sequence goes on from NZ_KE384378.1 coordinate 341,701, forward strand.
ATTTTAAAATAGAAAGAATACTGATTTTATAGTATTTCAAAATACTTCCCAAAACCAGAAAAACAAACAAAGCCATTGTCAAATACACACAAAGCATCAATTTCCCAAGCGGGATCAAAGTGGCCAAACCAAACTTACCAATTGTATATGCCATTCCGCCAAAAGCACCAATTGGTGCCAAATACATCACATATTTTAAACCCGTAAAAACAACATTCGAGATTCGTTCTAAAACTAAAATGGTTTGTTCTCTCTTTTGATAAAAATTCAATGCAATGCCACATATAATTGCGGCAACCAAAACCTGCAAAGTAAAATTCGAAAAGAAAAATTGCAACCACGAAAAATGTTCTGCAGTACTATTTGTGTATTGACTTGCATCACCAATCTGCAGTCCCGATTTATCAATTTTTCCGGGCTGAAACAAATAGGCCACAGCCACGCCAATTGCCAATGCTACTGTTGAAACCACTTCAAAATAGGCTAAAGCTTTTACTCCAATTCGGCCAACTTTCTTTAGATTTCCCATTCCGGAAATTCCTAAAACAATCGTTAGGAAAATAATTGGCCCAATAAAAAGTTTGATCAGATCAATAAACCCTTTTCCAACTTTTTCCATTTTAATACCATTTTCAGGAGAAAAATGTCCAAGCAAAATTCCGGCAATAATTGCAATCAAAACCCAGAAAGTAAGGTTTGTAATTACAGCCTGAAAAAGATTTTTTTTGATTTTCGGTGTAGGATTTGGAGCGGGAATATTCATGAAAATTAGTTAGATAGTTTCACAAATATATAAAAAAAGCAGACCTATAAGCCGGATTCTGTTCTTGTCTCATTTTGCAACAAGACAATACCTTATCATTTATCTAGATCCCGAATTACTTCGGGACTCAAGCTACCTACCCTTCAACAACGGACGAGAAGCCCTTAAATGCTGATATACTTGGTATTTCACCGCATAGAGTTTACCTGGTTTCACTACAGCATTACCTGTACATACTTTCTGTTGCACTTGTCCTTGCCTTATTTCTAAGACCGACGGGTGTTACCCGCTATGCTTCTCTGTGGTGTCCGGACTTTCCTCCCTCCCGATGAATCGGGACGACGATAAGGCGGTCTGCGGTGCAAAAGTAGCGATTTATGAATGAAGAATAAAAACTTTAAATTTTTCATTTTATGAATTTTATCATAATATTTTAATTTTAAAATAGTTATCTTTAAAAATCCATAATTTTTAAATTCAGTTATCATGAAAAGAATGTATCATTACGCAACTGTTTCAAAGGCTTTAGATCAATTGAATGAGAAAGGATTTACGTGCGATTTTAATCGAAATGCAGATGTGATTAAAAAAAATCCTGAGAAATTTGAAATTGTTCATGTGTATCGATACGAGGGGGAATCAGACCCAGGCGATGAGGCAGTTGTTTACGGAATTAAGTCAACTTCGGGAAAAAAAGGAGTTTATGTTGCTGGCTTTTCAGCCCATTCAGATCAAGAAACCGCAAAGTTTCTATTTGATTTAAGCATTAGGGGAAGATAATTTCCTGAAACCAGAAACCTGTTAAGGCAATCGGTTTTAAAAGAAAAATTATGATTTTAATAACTTGGTTATTGCGAGAAACGAAACAACTTCAATACTGACTTAATACCGCAAGTGAGGTTGCTTCGTTCCTCGCAATGACAATAAAAAAAAGACGCACAGCAGTGCGTCTCTACAGCAACCTTTGTTACTTTGTTACTTTGTACTATGCCTTTGGTATCTTCAATTTCCAACCAGGCTGAATCAAATCAGGATTTGAAATAATATCTTTATTTGCTTCAAAAATATCTTGCCAAGAAACTCCATATGCTTTTCCAATTTTCGAAAGCGAATCTCCTATTTCAACTGTATACTCTCTTGAAACCCTTTCTTCAACTTCAATATTCATTACGACATCGGCAGATCTGTATTCGGGATCAATTTTTTCGTAGGCATTCCACAATTTTTCTTTATCCGCAGCTGTTTCGGCTGTTCCATCAATATAGAGTACATTATCTTGTTCTCTAACCTGCAAATTTGTGATTCCTAATTCAGAAGCTAAATTCGTTATTGCTTGGTATTTGTCTTGTAAACTCATAACTTCTTATTTAATAATTAATTTATTGTCTACTTTTTTAGGCTTCAATTCCTGAATACTTTGCATTAAGGGTTGCAATTTATCTTTTTTAATTTCACCAGAAAGCGTTACAACACCACCAACCACAGTAGCATTTACACCATCATAAGCTTTTACAACTTTGCTTATTGATTTGTCTAAATCAGCATCAGAATTAACAACGACAGTAGTTGCGGCGGGTTCAACATTTGGACTTGGAATTTGACAAGTATTTATCACAGATTTTACACCTTTAGTTGCTTTAACGGCTTTTTCAATATTTTTCTTGAAAATCTCGTCTTCACAAGTTCCAATAATAGTAGCAACACCTTCGTGGACCGTCACTTGAATTTGGCTGTCTCCTATTTTGTCATTAATCTCTTGTTCAATATCGGCATCTTTAGGACCGCAGGCCAATAAAGAAAAGGCCAAACTCATTCCTAATAAAATTGATTTAAATTTCATAATAGCATCTTTTAATAATTAACCATCTAAAATTAAATAGATTATATATCAAAAAATTATATGATATTGGGATGGGTTTTATATTTTTTACAGTAATTTAAATTATTCATGCTGCGAAACATCATTGTATTGCCAAAGCACATTTACAATTTTCCATTCGCCATTTTCCTTCACAATATGCATGTAATCTATCCATGCATCTGCAAATAATTTTACCGAAGCTGTCTTTGCTGAAACATCCAATAATTTGATTTCCTTTCTTGGATTCTTTGGAAACTTATCGCCTTTGACATTATAGGTTTCTGCCAAAATAACCATGTTTTCAGTGAAGAACTCTGAGATAAAATCTTTTTGCGCTGTCTTGTTTCTAAAAACAGATCTTTTAACCATTCTTGGATGCAAAGCGCTTTCCATCAATTTGGGATTCGGAGTATGTTGTGCTTCGATATAAGCCAAAGCTACTTTTTTAATTTCTAAAGTATCTTGAGCAGTTTGAGCTTGTGTTTTAATGGAACAAAAAATAATGATTAGTAGTACAAAGTATTTTTTCATAAAATAAATTCAAATTTGATTTAAACTAATACGCTTTAAAAATTTTAAATTAGAAATCTCCAAAACCTACTAAACAATAACATTACAGCAATTACATTTATCAGAATAGCAAATTTCACATAATTCCTATTTTCTTTTTTTACTATTGAAAGAATTCCAAAAAGCAAACCTATAAATGCTGATACACCAATATATTCTTTAATATAAAGCTGGCCGATTTCAATAAAACTAAATAAAGCCTGAGTCTTTCCATCTGCCAATTGGAACATTTTTGCCAACCTATAATCTTGATATAAAGTACATATTAAAGTTATTACACTAATGGCTATTGAAATAGTAGAATATTTTTTCATATAAAAAGCATTTTAGTTTTAAATTAGAAATAGATATTTTAATTTTCATTCATATTTCCTATAATTAAATTCAGAATTGCCACATACTATTTCTGTCCTTCCTTCAGTACTTTCTTCACCTGTATTAATTTGTCTTAAAATATTTCTTTTTTCATCAAAATAAAAACCCCACAAAGATTTGTCCTTAAAAACAAAATCGTTAAAACTACCACTTATGTCTTTTTTTGTCGTTAAAGCTATCTTCTCTGTTGTTATTAGTTTATTTTCTTTCGTTGCAATATCTTCTTCGTAAAATTGAAACTCATGCTCAGTTATTACGAGTATTTTTCTTTTTGATACATTCGCTTCAGGAGTAAATCCCCAATTAGAACCGCTTTCAAACAAAACCCATTTTCCAATATTTTTCCTAATTACCTGATATTGCGTTATTGAATCAAATTTCACAAGAGCCAGTTGGCCATATTTACTTTTTATATCTAATTTGTATGTGTACAGAAATACTTCAACGGCCAATTCTATTTGATTACTTTTTAAAAATTTTTGAGCTTTTTTAAAACCTAATTCCTGTTCTTTTAAAATTGAGCTCTTCTGACCGTAATTAAACAGAGAAATAAATATAAACATCAAACTAATCACATTTTTCATTAAAGCAAATCTTAGTTTCCAAAAAAATTCTTGCTTTGTAAAAATACTAAAATTACTACTAAATAAAAATATGATTTTAAACCAAAACATATTTTAAAAATAAAAAACGCAATAGTTCAACCACTTAAAAATCTTTCAATTTTTAAATTTTTAAATCATTAAATTATACTCTATATTTGCTATCGAATAAAAAAGAATATGGAGCAATTTGTAGTATCGGCACGTAAATATCGCCCGCAGACCTTTAAGGATGTTGTGGGGCAAAAAGCCATTACCAACACTTTGTTGAATGCTATTGAAACCAATCACTTGGCATCTGCTCTTTTATTCACAGGACCGCGTGGAGTTGGAAAAACGACTTGCGCCCGTATTTTGGCTCGAAAGATAAACCAGCCTGGATATGATGATCCTACTGAAGATTTTGCATTTAACGTTTTTGAGCTAGATGCTGCTTCAAACAACTCGGTTGATGACATTCGTAACCTAATCGATCAAGTTCGTATCCCGCCACAAACCGGGCAATACAAAGTATATATCATTGACGAGGTCCACATGTTGTCTTCGGCCGCTTTTAATGCTTTCCTGAAAACATTAGAAGAACCACCAAAACATGCTATTTTTATTTTAGCGACAACAGAAAAACACAAAATTCTCCCAACGATTTTATCTCGTTGCCAAATTTTCGATTTCAAAAGAATTACAGTAAAAGATGCAAAAGAACATTTAGCTGATGTTGCTGAAAGCCAAGGAATCGTTTTTGAAGATGATGCACTGCACATTATTGCTCAAAAAGCAGATGGTGCCATGCGTGATGCTTTGTCCATTTTTGACCGTGTAGTTTCGTACTGCGGAACAAACTTGACGCGTCAAGCCGTAACTGAAAACCTAAACGTTTTAGACTACGAAACCTATATTACAGTAACCGATTTGATTCTGGAAAATAAAATTCCAGAACTTTTAATAGCTTACAACGACATTCTGGCAAAAGGTTTTGATGGGCATCATTTTATTGCTGGTTTAGCTTCTCATTTCAGAGATTTATTGGTAAGTAAAACGCCTTCAACTATTGCTTTATTAGAAGTCGGAGAACAAGCGCAACAAATGTATGGCGTTCAGTCGCAAAAATGTTCGCAGGAGTTTTTATTAAAAGGAATTGATATTGCAAACGACTGTGATTTAAAATACAAATTGAGTCAAAATCAGCGCCTTTTAGTTGAATTATGTTTGATGCAATTAGCCTCTATCAACTTTGATGGAGAAAAAAAAAAGTTGAGCAATTCATAATTCCCCCAACTTATTATAAAAACGGAAGTTTTTCTATTGTTGAAGTCACAACTAAAGAAACTCCTAATACAAAACCTCAAATTCCAAGTTCGGAAGAAAATAATAATGTCAATCAAAATGACAATGGTAATTCCGTTGTCCTAAATACATCAAATACAACTCAGGTTTCTGCCGAGCCTGCTAAAGTTCAAACTCCAGAAACACCTAGAGTTGATATGACAGGTACTCCTAAAGTTTCCGCTTTTTCTCTTGCCAGCATACGCAAGAAAAAAGAAATGGAGCAAAGTAGCAAATCGTATGTCAAGCCTACTTCTGTATTGCCTACTGAAGAATTTAACGAAACAGACATGCGCCTTCATTGGAACAAATACGCAGAACGTTTAGGACAAAAAGGTTTAAGAATCATGGAATCTATCTTATTGATCAACGACCCTGTTTTGGACGGAACAAAAATCATTTATGAGCTTCCAAACGAAGGTTCTAAGCTAGATTTCGAAAGTCAAATGAATGGCTTGTTAGGTCATTTAAAAGGACATTTGCATAATCATGATATTACAATTGAGGTAATTGTAAATGAACAAGCGCAAACCAAACGAACTTACAACAATCAAGACCGCTATAATCGTTTCTTGGAAATCAATCCAAACATTGAACTTTTACGCTCAGTATTTGGATTAGATTTAAAAGAATAATTTTATTTATTTTGAAGTCCCAAGTTGTAGACTTTCTCTAGCCATTTTTTTCTTTTAATTTCATCTGAACCTTTTACAATTCCGATGTAACTTACTTTTACAGGCTTTATTCCACAAAATTCTAACGTTGATTTTTTTAATTGATTTACGCTTGGTCTTCCAAAAGACAATCGGTAAAACCAGCCGGGTTGGTCCAAAGTGGTAATAATATGCGCTGTCTTTCCTTTGAGCAATTTGTCCCACCAAACTGAATTTTCTCTATACTGAAAAGCCATTCCAGGCAAAAACAACCTGTCAATAAAACCTTTTGTGATTGCAGGAAGTCCGCCCCACCAAACCGGATGAATCCAAACTAAATGTTCTGCTCTTTTGATTTTTTCCCACGATTCAAGCAAATCAGGTTCTAAGTCGGTTCGTTCTTGATAACCAAATTGCAAATTCGGATTGAATTTCAAATCGGCAATTGTAATGATTTCAACTGTAGCGCCAGAAGCAATGGCGCCATTTTTATACGATTCTGCAATTCCGAAATTAAAACTTGCCGCGTTTGGATGTCCGTTTATAATCAGTATTTTTTTCATATCAATTTTTTAATTCAAAAATACTATTAGTGCTTTTTCTTTTAATAGACAAATGTCCTAAAAATAGATGCAAATTATTTCTCTCGCAAATTTAGCAGATTAGGCCGATCTAAAAACAACTTATAAATTTTCGCAGATTTATACAATATAACAATAAAAAACAAATCTGCTTAATCTGTAAAATCTGCGTGAAACCAAAAATCAAACAACCGCTTTTCTGATTCGGCTTAAATGTCTTGGTGTGATTCCTAAATAGGAAGCTAAATATTGAAGTGGAATTAGCTGAATATATTTTTGATGGTTTTGATATAACTCTTCATAACGTTGAGCGCCAGATAATTTCTGGAAAGAAACCATTCTTTTATGCAGATTGACAAATTCTAACTCAGTTAATTTTCGACCCGTTTCCTGCCAATTGAAACCCGATTGATAAAGTTTTTCTAAAGCTTTTCGATCTAAAATTTGCAACTCGGTTTCTGCTAAAGCTTGAATGTTTTCTTCGGCTTTTTCTTGGGTAATGAAACTTGCAAAAGACGCCATAAATTCATTTTCAAAAGCAAAACAATTAGTGATTTCATCACCTTTATGATTTACAAAAAACGATCTGAGAATTCCTTTTTTGATGAAGACAACTTCATTGCAAACTTGATTTTCAGTCAATAAAAGTTCGCCTTTTTTTAAAGTACGAAACGTAATTAAGTCATTCAAAAGATTTAATTCTTCTGCTGAAAAATTCTGAATGGACTGAAAAACCGATTTCATAAATTAATTATTAGAATCGAAAACCCTTTCGATCCTTTTGTCTGGAACAAGCCATAATAAAGCCACGATAACATAGCAAGCACCCGAAATATATTCGTTAAAAAACGAAGTTCCAATCCCAATGATATTTAGAATTGCAGAAACTTTACCTTTAAAATCCTTGCCAATTGCTTTTTGCAAAAGCGAGTCTTTACCTTCTACATCTAAGACTATTTTTTGAAGAATAATATATGCTATTGCACAGCCTAACAAAATAATCCCATACAAAGCTAAAGATGCTTTCTCAAAATTATGCTCCCCCATCCATCCTGTTGAAACCGGAATCAATGAAAGCCAAAACAATAAATGAAGATTGCTCCAAAGTACTTTTCCGTTTACTTTAGATAGTCCATGAAGCAAATAATGATGATTGTTCCAATAAATTCCAACATAAATAAAACTCAAAACATAGCTCAAAAACTTAGGAATAAGCGGTTTTAAATCCGCAAATTCATGTCCTTCAGGCACTTTAATTTCTAAAATCATAATAGTTATGATGATCGCCAAAACACCGTCACTAAAAGCTTCAAGTCTACTTTTGTTCATTTATTTTTAAAAAAAATTAAATTTTGCCGTAATACATTGCTTTTACAATTCCGTCCGAAAGTCCAATTTTTGGAACATAAATCTGGCGCGCTCCACTCCATTTCATTGCATTCAAATAAATGCGAGTGGCATGGATGATAACGTCGGCACGGTCAGAGTTCAAACCTAGCTCAGCAATTCTTTGCTCGTAGGTCAATGAATTCAAGAACGCATATTGTGAATTGATATAAATGTATGAAAGTGGTTTTTCCTGTTGTTTTCCAGACATTTTAAACAACTTATTGATGTTTCCTCCAGATCCTATCAAAGTTACTTCGTCATAGTCTGCGGTATTGGTTTTGATCCATTTTTCGATTTCATCCCAAACTACGTCGCAAACCATGTTATTCAACAACCTAACAGTTCCCGCTTTGAAAGATCTAGAATTGATCATTTTTCCGTCAGAAAACAATGTAAATTCAGTACTACCACCTCCAACATCAACAAATAAATAAGTTTCATCTGTTTTTAATAAGTGATGCAAATCTGTAGAAGCAATAATTGCTGCTTCTTTTTTACCGTCAATAATTTCGATTTTAATGTCAGCTTTCTTTTTAATCAAAGCGACCACTTCTTTAGCATTGTACGCTTCACGCATTGCCGAAGTAGCAAACGCCATATATCGTTCAACTTTATGTACTTTCATCAAAAGATTGAATGCTTTCATAGCATCAACCATTCGATCTGTATTTTCTTCTGAAATTTCTCCTACAGTAAAGGCATCTTGCCCCAAACGAATTGGCACACGGACAAGCGAACTTTTATTGAATTGGGGTTCTTTGCCTTCTTGTTCTACAACATTCGATATCAGTAGTCTCATGGCATTTGAACCAATATCTATTGCTGCAAATTTTCTAATATTAATCATGCTCACTTATGATTTGAAAAAATTGGTTTTAATTAATTTATTTTTTGAGGAACTGCTTCTGCCACCTCAATTTTGTTTTGATAATATTTATAGGTTTCAAATTGCGCTCTAAATGGGGCATGATGATTTCGAGGCTTGTATTTGTTATCTAATTTATAGGAATGATATCTCACTTTAACATTCCCTTTCCATGCAATATTAAAATTATCAATCAGTTCTTTTTTGATTTCCAGGTCATAAATTGGGCAGGTAACTTCGACTCTTCCGTCAAGATTTCTAGTCATAAAATCAGCAGACGAAATATAAACTTCTGTCAAACCTGCGTTTCCAAAAATATAAACTCTTGAATGCTCTAAATAATTGTCTACAATACTTATTGCTTCAATATTTTCGCTCATTCCAGGAATACCTGGAATCAACGAGCAAATCCCTCTTACTTGAAGCTGGATTTTCACTCCTGCATTACTTGCTTCATACAGCTTATCGATCATTTTAAAATCAGACAAACTATTCATTTTTAATTTGATGTGTGTTTTTCTTCCAGCAAGTGCATGGAGAATTTCACGGTCAATTAATTTGATGAATTTTGTTCTTGTATAATGTGGGGAAACAATTAAATGTTTATATCTGTGCACTCTATAATTGATATCGAAGAATTCGAATATTTTTGATGTGTCTTTTAAAATTCCTTGATGACAGGTAAAAAGCGTAACATCGGTATAAATCTTCGCTGTTGATTCGTTGAAATTTCCTGTTGAAATAAAACCATAGCGACGAGTTTTACCTTCTTCCACTCTTTCGATTACACAAATTTTGCTGTGAACTTTCAAGCCTTTAATCCCAAAAATAAGTTCAATACCTTCTGTCTGCATTTGTTCTGCATATGAGATATTCGAAGCTTCATCAAAGCGTGCTTGAAGTTCGATTTGAACGACGACCTTTTTCCCATTTTTAGCCGCATTAATAAGCGAACTGATTATCTGCGAATTCTTCGCTAAACGATATAAAGTAATTTTGATGCTTGTAACTTTTGGATCTAAAGCTGCTTCACGTAGAAACTTTGTTAAATAAGAAAAAGACTGATAGGGCGCATGCACCAAATAATCTTTTTTGCTAATTTTTTCTAAAATACTGCCATCCAAACTCAAACCAGGAACCGGCAAAGGCTCATTTGGTTTATACAAAAGATCATAGCGCCCTAAATTTGGAAAATCCATATAATCTCGGCGATTATGGTATCGTCCGCCAGGAATTATACTATCCGTTTCTACTATTTTCATTTTTTCTAAAAAGAACTGGAGCGTATCTTCTTCGATTAAATTATCATAAATAAAGCGAACTGGTTCTCCAATTCGACGATCTTTTACAGAACTCGAGATTTTTTCGAGCATACTTTTACTTAAGTCGCTGTCAATATCTAGCTGGGCATCACGTGTAATTTTGATCATGTGTGCCGAAACACTTTTATAATCAAATATATTGAAGATGTTTTTCAGTTTATAGCGAATAACATCATCTATTAATATAACGTATTGCTTGTCATCTTCAGACGGAATAACAACAAAACGATTAATGTTTTTCGGAATTTCGATTAAAGCGTAACGAACTTCATCATTTGCCAATTCTAAACGAACGGCTAAATAACCTAAAGTGTCTTTTAAAACTGGAAAAACAGCCAAATCATTCAAAATAATTGTAACCAATTCCGGACTCAATTTTTGTGTAAAAAAGTCCTTTAAGAAACACTCCTGTTTTTTGGTAATTTGGGTTTCATTGATAATAAAGATATTTTCAGCTTCTAGTTCTGCTTCAATATTCCCTAGAATACGCAAACTTTCAGACTGTTGCTGAATTACGATTTCGGTAATATCCTTAATTAATTGGTGAGCAGAAATTCCGCCTAAATATTTTTCGCCAGAAATACCAGAGAGACTCAATCTTCGAATGGCTGCGTACCGAACTCTAAAAAACTCATCTAAATTGTTTGAAAAAATTCCAACAAAACGCATTCTGTCTAAAAGTGGAACCGTGTTATCTGCAGCTTCTTGAAGCACTCTTGCATTAAACGCTAGCCAGCTTTTTTCTCTATCGATATATTTCTGTTCGTACACTTTTTTTATTTTAAATCTTTGGGGAAAATTGTTTTATGTGTCTTGCCTTTATTGAGAGCATCCCAGCTTTCTGTATCAAATTGCAGGGAAACGAAACCTGAAGTTGGGACATTATCTATAAAAACATCTCCAAATTTATTAACAAAATTTGTAATAGCCTCGTTATGTCCAAAAAGAATAACGCTTTCTAAACTATTATCACATGATTTGATAACTTTTTCGAGTTGTTTCTCATCAAAAGTATAAAGATCATCTTTAAAAACGATGCTTTCTATGGGGTACGAAATATTTTGAGCAAAAATAAGAGCCGTTTCTGAAGCGCGCGCCGCAGTACTACTCCATATAATATAAGTTTTCGGTAGGTATTTTGAAATATTTGAAGACACTTCATGCGCATCTAAAATTCCTCTTTTCATTAAAGGTCTGTCAAAATCTTTTAGAGGCGCTTCCCAGCTTGATTTTGCGTGTCGTATTAAAATTAAGTTTTTCATATAAAGGCAATATTTAAAAATAAATACATAACGAGAAAACTACTTTCTAAGTTCTAATTTACAAAAGAAATTTTAATCCTCCCCTATTTTTTATTTCTGTTAACATTCTATAAAAATTTTAACAAGAATGCGAAATATTCAAAAGTTTAACAATACAAAAAATCGACTTATACATTTTAACAAAAAAGTGTACTTCATCCATTAAAACAATCATTTCGTCGATATTTTGCGAATTTATAAAATTTTAACTAAATAATTGATTATTAGATATTTACATAAGTTTAAAAAGTAAATTTTTAATCAAAAAAGGAAGAAAAACATCAATTTATATGTGTTAAAATCGATCAAAAAAAAGCTTTTTTTGATCAATATTTAATCAAAAAAAGGTAGTTAAACGAGTTTTTAGGTTAGTTACAGACAAAAAAATTTAATTACAAAAACTCTAATATAATTTTGATTCTGTTAAAATTTCATAAATACCACAAAACTAAATCTTAAGTTATGAAAAGTAAATCTACTCTTGAAAAAGCGGTGAAATTTGTAGCAAATTGTAAGTCAATTTTTTCTCTAAGAAAAAATATCTTTCAAAAAAACTTATTTTCATTACTGCTTTGTTTAATCACAACCATTTCATTTGCACAATCCGGTTCTTGCAAGGCAACTCTGGGAGTTGATAAAGACAGGAATTACAGCAATGCAAGTGAGAATGGTGCCTATTTTACACTGGTATTGACCAATACGGGAAATTCAGATGATGTTTATAATTTAAGTGTTTTAAACATAAACTCTAGCTGCGCGAATAATGATGGAAGCAGCACATCTCAAAATGTGAATTTGGTTGGGAGTTTTCTGGACAACAGCAACGTACCAATCACATCTATCTCGCTTTCAGCAAATCAAACCGCTACTTTTTCAGTTCATTTAACGGTTCCGCAAGGTACGGCATACAACAAATGGAATTGCATGCAGGTAAATGCTACATCATCAAATTGCGCCAATTACACAGCAAGCACTGTTGTACATACGATCGTAAATAATCCTTCTGAAAATTAAATATTAGTTGCGAAAATATTTAGTTGTTTTTCAATTTAAATTCCTATAAAATGAAAAAAACATTACACTTTATCCACTTAATAAAAAAAGCCAGCATAACGTTTTGTATGTTACTTTTTTTATTTTCATCAGCCATAGGTTTTGCACAGACGATAACGCCTACCAAAACTGTTACCGTGGCACCAGGAGTTTGCGGAGCATTGGATGTTGAATTAAAAATTCAAGGTTCAAATCCAGTTACTAGACCCTTAGAGGTTGTTTTAGTTATTGACGTATCTGGAAGTATGGGGGATGGATCTGGTAAGAAACCTCTAGCCTATGCTCAAGATGCTGCTATTGATTTTATCAATAAAATGTTTCTTCCTGCTAATAACCCTACAGGAAAAAACAGGGTGGGGATTGTAACTTACAGCACAACAGCTACTATAAGAAAATATTTAACAAATAGCAGTGGTCAAGCGGACTTAATATCAGTAATAAATGGACTTTCTGCAAATGGAAACACCAATATTCAAGATGGTTTGACAAAAGCCAGATCAATATTATTAGATCCTGATCCTGCTAAGGGCGCTACTTTCGATTGTGCTACAGCAAGAAGTGTCGTTTTATTGACGGATGGTGTTCCAAACGTAACAGGATCAAGCGGTAATGGCTGTAGTGGATCCTGTTTACCAGCCATTACAACTGCTGCAAGTAGTATAAAAACTGTTACTGTTTCAGGAACCAGTTATAACAATCAGATTTTCTCTGTCGGATTATTTGGTGCTATTAGTGGCAACGACCAAACAAACGCTGAGAATGTATTGAATACAGTACAGTCTGGAGGTTCTTTCTTTACAGAAACTGGTGCTGACTTGACAGGTATTTATAGTCAAATTTTCACTCAATTATCTTGGGTTGCAAAACAAATTACAGGTACGCCTTTTGAAAAAGAAACTGTAGGTGCTAATTTCACAATTGGATCAGTTACAGTAACCAAAGGAACTACAACAATTACCGGACAAGAAATTGCCTGGAATATTGATTTCTTAAATGTTGAGACAATCACTTTAAAATATCGATTGACTCCAAAACCAAATACGTGTGGAAGCCAACAAGTAAGCTCGTCTAAACTTTACTTTCAAAACGCTCTCTGTACTAATGCAACGCAAGACATAGTTTCGCCTATGACGGATGTTCCATGTCCTATCATTACTGTTGCATCGCAAACAAATGTGACTTGTTATGGAGGAAATAATGGAGCAATCAGTATAAATACTCCAACAGGAGGACAAGGCCCATATGCTTATAAATGGACAAAAAACGATGTTGATTTTGCTACAACAAAAGACATTACAGGTTTAAGTGCTGGAATATATAAAGTTAGCGCAACAGATAGTAATAATTGTGCAACAGGTATTTTGACTATCGAAATAACACAACCTGCTGGAGCTTTAGCAATTGTAGGGTCTTCTAAAACAGATGTCCTTTGTTATGGTGCTAGTACCGGAAGTGTATCGGCTGGTACAGTATCAAATGCTGTTGGCACAGTAACTTATTCTTGGAAAAATTCAAATAATGATGAAGTTGGAACAACTCCTACAGTATCAAATTTGCCAGCCGGGACTTATACCGTAACTGTAACAGATTCCTGTTCAAGCAAAACTGATACTGTAACAATTGGACAACCTTCAAATGCTCTAGTTGCTGCAATAGATTCTAAAACAGATGTAAACTGCAAAGGAGATGCAACTGGTGCTGCAACGGCTTCGGCTAATGGCGGAACTGCTGGATACTCTTATTCTTGGAATACTGTTCCTGTTCAGACTGGAGCTACCGCTTCAAACCTTGTTGCCGGAACTTATATCGTGACTGTCACTGATTCAAAAGGCTGTACCGATACTGAAACAGTAATAATCGATGAGCCAGCAAATGCCTTGACTGCCGCAATCGACTCTCATGTAGATGTTAGCTGCAAAGGCGATGCCACTGGTTCGGCAACTGCTTCTGCAACTGGCGGAACTGCTGGATACTCTTACTCTTGGAATACTGTTCCTGTTCAGACTGGAGCTACTGCTTCAAATCTTGCTGCTGGAACTTATATCGTGACAGTGACCGATTCAAAAGGTTGTACCGATACTGAAACAGTAATAATCGATGAGCCAGCAAATGACTTGACTGCCGCAATCGACTCTAAAACAGATGTAAACTGCAAAGGCGATGCCACTGGTTC
>NZ_KE384378.1:357881-359095 GCF_000425445.1 Flavobacterium denitrificans DSM 15936
GCCGGCACTCACGAAGTAACCGTTACTGATAAATTGGGCTACACAACAAAATGCTCAGTTGTGATCGGACAGCCACAGGCACCTTTGACTGCTGCGATTGATTCTAAAACCGATGTAAATTGCAAAGGCGACGCAACTGGTTCTGCAACGGCTTCGGCTACTGGTGGAAACGGAACTTACTCTTATTCTTGGAATACTGTTCCTGTGCAAACTGGAGCTACTGCTTCAAATCTTATTGCCGGAACTTATATCGTGACTGTGACTGATTCAAAAGGTTGTACTGATACTGAAACAGTAATAATCGATGAGCCAGCAAATGCCTTGACTGCCGCAATCGACTCTAAAACTGATGTAAATTGCAAAGGCGATGCCACTGGTTCGGCAACGGCTTCTGCAACTGGCGGAACTGCTGGATACTCTTATTCTTGGAATACTGTTCCTGTTCAGACTGGAGCTACTGCTTCAAATCTTGTTGCCGGAACTTATATCGTGACAGTTACGGATTCAAAAGGTTGTACTGATACTGAAACAGTGACAATTGGCGAGCCAAGTGCAGTTCTAAGCTGCTCAGTTGTACAAAACAAAGCTGTCACTTCCAACGGATTAAGCGACGGAGAGGCAACTGTTACGCCGCTTGGAGGAAATGGAGGCTACACTTATTTGTGGGACAACAACGAAACTACTCAAAAAGCGCTTGCGCTTAGTGCTGGTCTTCATTCAGTAACCGTAACGGATTCAAAAGGATGTAAAACGACTTGTACAGTCACCATTACTGAACCAAATGTATTATCATGCAGCATCACTCAGGACGATCCTGCCAAATGCTACGGAGACAATAATGGCAAAGCGACTGTCGTGGCAATAGGCGGAAATGGAGAATACACTTACTTATGGGACAACGGCGAAACGGCAGCTCAGGCTACTGGATTGACAGCCGGCACTCACGAAGTAACCGTTACTGATAAATTGGGCTACACAACAAAATGCTCAGTTGTGATCGGACAGCCACAGGCACCTTTGACTGCTGCAATTGATTCTAAAACCGATGTAAATTGCAAAGGCGATGCAACTGGTTCTGCAACAGCTTCAGCTACTGGTGGAAACGGAACTTACTCTTACTCTTGGAATACTGTTCCTGTTCAGACTGGGGCTACCGCTTCAAACCTTGTTGCCGGAACTTACATCGTGACAGTGACGGATTCTAAAGGTTGTAC
>NZ_KE384378.1:359190-689398 GCF_000425445.1 Flavobacterium denitrificans DSM 15936
ACTGGAGGAACTGCTGGATACTCTTATTCTTGGAATACTGTTCCTGTTCAGACTGGAGCTACTGCTTCAAACCTTGTTGCCGGAACTTACATCGTGACTGTGACTGATTCAAAAGGCTGTACTGATACTGAAACAGTAATAATCGATGAGCCAGCAAATGCCTTGACTGTCGCAATCGACTCTAAAACTGCTGTAAATTGCAAAGGTGATGCTACTGGTTCTGCAACAGCTTCGGCTACTGGCGGAACTGCTGGATACTCTTACTCTTGGAACACTGTTCCTGTTCAGACTGGAGCTACTGCTTCAAATCTTGTTGCCGGAACTTATATCGTGACTGTGACTGATTCAAAAGGTTGTACTGATACTGAAACAGTGACAATTGATGAACCAGCAAATGCATTGACTGCAACAAAATCACAAATAAATCCAGGTTGCGGTGGTGCAGCTACAGGATCAGCTACAGTTATTGCTTCTGGAGGAACTGCTCCATATACTTACTCTTGGAACACAAATCCAGTACAAACTACAGCTACAGCTAGCAATCTTGCTTCTGGCAGCTACACTGTAATAATTACTGATGCAAAAGGTTGTACACATAGCGAATCATTTGAAATTATTGATGGAGATTCTATCTTGCCAGTAATAGATCCGCTACCAGCTACCTCAACAATCGACTGTCCTGCAGAACCTGTATTCGCTCAGGCAACTGCAACAGATTTGAATGGTACAATTTCTTCTTTAACTTATGAAGATACCATTACTCCTGGTGATTGTCCTGGATCATATACTAAAACAAGAACTTGGACAGCTAAAGATGCTTGTGGAAATGTTTCTCTTCCAGTAAGTCAAACAATAGTTGTACAAGATAAAACAGCACCCGTTTGGACAACACAAACAGATTCTTTAAATAGAAAAGTAGAATGTAGCGACACGCAAGCATTAGCTTCGGCACAAGCCTTATTCCCTACTGCAACTGATGCATGTGATAGTGATGTTTCTAATCTTGTAAAAGTAAGCGGTCAGTTTATTGCTTCAGAAGGTTGCACTAATGCTGGAACATATACTAATACTTGGACTGTGAAAGATGAATGTGGCAACACTTCTGAAACTTTTACTCAAGTAATTACAATTGAAGATACAACGGCACCAACTTGGACAACACAAACTGCTTCTTTAAATAAAACAATCGAATGCAGCGATACAGAAGCTTTGGCATCGGCGCAAGCCTTATTCCCTGTAGCTTCAGATTTATGTGATGCGAATGTTTCTAATATTGTAAAAATAAGTGGTCAGTTTGTAGCTTCTGAAGGATGTGCAAATTCTGGAACTTATACCAATACTTGGACCGTGAAAGATGATTGTGGAAACACATCGGCTATTTTCACTCAAGTAATTACAATTGAGGATAAAACTGCTCCTATTTGGAATACTGTTGCCGGTACTCTAAACGTAACTTTGGAATGTAGCGATACAGTAGGACTTGCTGCAGCTCAAGCTCAGTTCCCAACAGCCTCTGACTTATGCGATGCTGATGTTTCAAACATCGTAAAAGTGAGTGGCCAATTTAAAGCTTCTGAAGGATGCTCTAATGCGGGAACCTACACTAATACCTGGACAGTGAAAGACGATTGTGGTAACATATCAGCACCTTTCACTCAAGTAATTACGATTCAAGATACTACAGCTCCAACTTGGACAACACAAACTGCTTCTTTAAATACAACTATAGAATGCAGTAACCAAGAAGCTTTGGCATCGGCGCAAGCCTTATTCCCTACAGCAACTGATGCGTGCGATAGTGATGTTACTAATATCGTAAAAGTAAGCGGTCAGTTTGTAGCTTCTGAAGGATGTTCAAATGCAGGTACTTACACTAATACCTGGACTGTGAAAGATGATTGTGGCAATACTTCTGAAACTTTCACTCAAGTAATCACAATTCAAGATACTAGCAAGCCAGTATTTAGTGGTGAACTTCCATCTGATATTACAGTTTCATGTGATGCAGTTCCAGAACCTGCAAATGTTCAGGCTACTGACAATTGCGGCGGTGAGGATTTACCAATTGTATTATCAGAAGTTAAAAGCGATATCAAAAATGAATGTGGAACTGAATATACCTTAACACGTAAATGGACAACTAGTGATTGCTCTGGAAACACAGCATCATTCACACAAATCATTACAGTTAGAGATACTACTCCTCCAACAGGAACTGCTCCAGCAGATGTAGCAGGTTTACAAAGCACTACTGAAATTCCAGTTGGAAATCCTAGCGATATTATTGATGAAGCTGATAATTGTGGCGGAAATGTAACTGTTACAGTAAGTGATTCTAACAATGGAGCTAATGGTTGTGACGGAAATGCTTATGTATTGACTAGAACTTATATATTGACAGATTGCGCAGGAAACAAAACAGAATTAGTTCAAACATTTACTGTTGACAATCAAGTATCTGTTTCTGGAGTTCCAACAAACGTAAGCTGTCTAGATGGAACTGATGGTTCGATTGCTGTAACTAGCAGTCCAGGTGCAACAGTTGTTATTACAAATGCTAATAATGAAGTAGTTGGAAATACTAATTTGCCAGCAGGAACTTACACTCTGACTGCTACTGCTCCAGTAAACGGAGAAGGTCAGGTTTGTACAGCAACTGCTACTGTTACTATAACACAACCAAATTATAAAGTTAAAATATCTGGACAGATTATTAATGTTGACACCAACACTCCTATTGCGAATGTTCCAGTAACTTTAATTCCTCAAGGATCTACCACTGGACCAACTTTAATCCGTATTACCAATGCTAATGGAGAATATACATTCTCTGGCATGGTAGCAGGTAGTTATTTGGTTCAAGTTCAAGACGCTAATTTGAATAGCGCTTATCAATTATACCCTGTCGATTCAAGCTTGTTCTTTACAACGCTTGAAGAATGTAAATTCCAAGTTCACAATTTCTTATATGGAAAATCAGATCTTCCGGTTTTAGGAGATTATGTTTGGTATGATGTTAACAACAACGGAATTCAGGATGAATGGTACGATGCAAACAACGACGGTGTTGTAACCAAAAACATTCCAGACAGCGACGGCGCAATAGATTACAGCTTATGGGAATGGATTGATTTCAATGGTGATGGAAGCTTTGTTGGACCTCAAAATGCTGGAGAATTAAATGCCGGAGGATTTGGAAATGATAAAAGCTCAAATATTTTTGTTGATGGTCCGAATGGATATCACGATGATGTAATTGTCGGAATTCAAGGATACTGGAGAAACAGACCAGAAACTGCAAATCCGTTTGGTGAATACACTGTAAAATTTGTGAGAGATGCAAATTTAGATGCTGTTGGTGCTGCTCTAGGAGCAACCGGATTAGTAAAAGTATTACCATCATCAAATACAGCTAAAAAAGCCACATCAAAAACTGGTAAAATACAAATGCACACTGTTTGTACAACAACCAGCGCTGACGGCTACGTTGTAAATGTAACACCAGAAGATTTGGTTCACTTAGATATCGACTTCGGAGTAAGTTGTAAAGAATACCAAGATATTGTTGCCAATGATGACAACGGCGGACCTTTCCCTGGAGTTAATACTACAACACCAAATGTATTAAATGTATTAACAAATGATACACTCGAAGGTCAGCCAATAACTGCTTCAGATGTTGTTATCACAACGGTAACTCCAAACGAGTTTTTACAATTGAATCCTGATGGTTCTGTTGATATTCTGCCAAATGCACCAGCAGGTACATTAACAATGGTATATCAAATATGTGAAGCTGACCAAACTTCAAATTGTGACACTGCAACTGTGACTATTACAATTGAAGCTCCAGTGATGACGGTTACTGCAACATCAATTTGTGTGAACGATGTTCCGTATCTTGATTATTCAGCAACTGCGGTAAACTTTACACCTGTAAACGGGGTAACTATTACATGGGCAGACAGCAATAACAATGTAGTAACTACAATGACCAATTTACCGCTGAGCGGAAGAGTATTATGGCCAGGTGCTGTAGTAGATCAGAATGGCAACGGTATCGATTGGCCAGGATGGGTTTTCCAAGATAACAAATGGATTCAAGCTCCTGACGGATTTGAAAATCTTCGTCCAACAGCTACTATTACGATCTCTGTTAATCCAAGTGAAACAATCGTTGTAAATTATCCGCCAGCTGATCCTTACTGTATTTCAAGACCAACATTTGCAATTGTTGCCAATGATGATACAGCAGGACCAATAAACGGAACAACAGGAGGAACAAATGTAATCAACGTTTATACTAACGATACCTTAAATGGTTCACCAGTAAATCCAAACGATGTTACTTTAACCACTGTAACACCAGATCCAAAAGGAGCTCTAACATTAAATCCTGACGGATCAATAACAGTAGCACCAAACACTCCAGCAGGAACTTACACTTTGACATATCAAATTTGTGAAAATGCTGACTTTGGAAACTGCGATACAGCAATCGTAACCGTTACAGTAGGCAAAACTCCAATTGTAGCAAACGATGATAGTTTTACAAATATTGGTTGTGGCCGATTTGGGTTAGTTGGAAATGTATTGAGCAATGATTTATTGAATCAGTCGCCACTAACGCTTCAATTAGTAAACTTTAGTTTGCTACCACAAGCGACTGAAGTAAAAAGTGATCCAAATATTACAGTAGATGCCTCTGGTAATTTAAATGTAACAAGCTTAACTGTTCCTGGAACCTATACTTATACGTATCAAATTTGTGAAAAACTAAATCCAGATAATTGTGACACAGGTACAATAACAATAACAGTGGCTCCAAGTGCCGTAGTGAATTTGTCTAGTTCAGCTTGTACAGATGACTCAACTCTTGTTGACTTGCTTGCACTGCTACCTTCTGACACTCCAAGAGATGGAACTTGGGTTGACACAAACGGAACAAATGCACTTCAAGGAAATGTTTTAAATCCATTTGGCTTAGCACTTGGCAACTACGTATTTGAATACAAAGTAAGAGATGCAAACTGCCCACGAAGCGTAATGCTAAACATGGAAATTAATGATGATTGTAAAGTATTAGCTTGTGGTGATGTAGTTGTACATAATGCTTTCTCTCCAAATGGAGATGGTATAAATGATGTATTTGTAATTGACAGCATTGATGACTTGACCTGCTATCCAGGAAACACAGTCGAGATCTATAATCGTTGGGGAATATTAGTCTTTGAAACCACTGACTATAACAATACAACGAATGCGTTTGATGGAACATCACGAGGAAGAACAACTGTTAACAAATCTGAAGGATTGCCAACAGGAACTTACTTCTACATTGTGACTTACAAATCTTTAGACGGTAATAATGTAATTCAGTATAACAAAAAAGACGGATACCTCTATCTTTCAAAATAAACCCAGACTGCTAAAGGCTGATATAAAATGTATATCAGCCTGATACAGCAGCAAACATTAAAAATCCGGGAGCTGAAAGAATAATATCGTGGATTTTTTTAGAGGATTTCATTAATAATTCAATAGTAAAATTGAAATAATAAATATCTACTATGAGAACAAAATTATTTTACTTCGTCATTCTGTTTGTAACTATTGCAGGTCACGCGCAGCAAGATGCTCAATATACGCAATACATGTACAACACAATAAACATAAATCCTGCCTACGCAGGTTCTCGTGGAGCCTTAAGCATTTTCGGTTTGTATCGTACGCAATGGATTGGTATGGACGGTGCACCAGAAACAAGCAGTTTCTCAGTAAATACTCCTATAAACAATAGTAATCTGGGAATTGGAGGTTCGCTCGTTAATGATAAAATTGGTCCAACAAATGAAAACAATATTTCTGTTGACGTTTCCTATACAGTTCAAACATCAGCTAATTTCAAGCTTTCATTTGGTATCAAAGGAACAGCCAATATTTTCAATCTAGATGTCAGCAAACTGAATCCTGAAATTTCAGGAGATCCACAGTTTCAGGATTTGGATAATAAGTTTACACCAAATGTAGGAGCCGGAGTTTATTGGCATTCTGATAAAGCTTATGTTGGTTTTTCTATTCCAAATTTCATTGAAACAAATCGCTACGACGATAATGATATTGCCATTTTCAAAGACAAAATCAATTATTATTTAATGGCAGGTTATGTATTTGATTTGGACAAATACCAATACATCAAATTCAAACCAGCTGTACTTACTAAAATGGTCGAAGGTGCGCCGTTGCAAGTTGACCTTTCTGCAAACTTTATGTTTTTTGACAAATTTGTAGTTGGTGCTGCTTATAGATGGAGCGCTTCATTAAGTGCTATGGTTGGATTTCAAATCACAGACGGTCTTTATTTAGGTTACGGTTACGATCATGAAACCACAAACTTGAATAATTATAATTCAGGATCACATGAGATATTCCTGCGTTATGAATTCTTTACTAAAAATGGTAAAATCACAACTCCTCGTTTCTTCTAAAAATAAGTACTATGAAAAATTATATTTTCCTTTGCATAACATTTGTAAGCGTTTTTTCATTGGACAGTTATTCACAGCAGTCAAAAGTAAACTCAGGTGATAAAAAATACAATAATTACGCATATGTTGATGCAATAAAGACGTATGAAAAAGTAGCAGATAAAGGATATAAATCTGAAGAAATGTTCAAGAAACTTGGAAATTCTTACTACTTCAATTCAGATTTTGCTGGTGCTGCTAAATGGTATGGTGAGTTGTTTGCAATGAATTCGAACATAGAACCTGAATATTACTACAGATATGCTCAGTCGTTAAAATCAATTGGAGAAACTTCAAAAGCAAATAAAATTCTAGACGAATTTGATGCCAAAAACAAAAACGACAATAGAGCAAGATTGTACAAAGAAGATGTAAATTATCTCGATCAAATTAAAGCAAACTCAGGGCGATACAATATTGAAAATGCTGGAATAAACAGTAAATATTCAGATTACGGATCATTTGTTTATAACAACAAATTATACTTTGCTTCTGCTCGAGACACTGGAAATTTTTCACAACGAAAACACAAATGGACCGGCGAATATTTCACCAATATTTATGATGCCGATGTTGATCCTTCAACTTATACTGCTACTAAAGTAAACAAATTCAAAAATGCTTTAAACAGCAAATTCAACGAAGCAACTCCAGTGTTTTCAAAAGATGGAAAAACTGCTTACTTCACAAGAAATAATTTTGTAGACGGAAAAAAAGGTAAAGATGCAAATAAAATTACTTTAGTAAAATTATACAAAGCCAGTCTCGACAGCAAAGGACAATGGACCAACATAGCACCGCTGTCATTTACAAGTGACAATTACAGCACAGCACATCCAGCGCTTAGCCCAGACGGGAAAACACTTTATTTTGCTTCAGATATGCCAGGCACAGTTGGACAATCAGATATTTATAAAGTAAGCATCAATGGTGATGGAAGTTTTGGTACTCCCGAAAATTTAGGAAAAACCATAAATACAGAAGGAAAAGAAACGTTTCCGTTTGTGAGTGATGACAACGAAATCTATTTTGCCTCAGACGGTCATCCGGGATTGGGAGGGTTAGATGTTTTTGTTGGAGATATCGACAGCGATGGCAGTATTAGCAATATTCAGAATTTGGGTGCTGATGTCAATTCCCCAAAAGATGATTTTGCCTATTTTATAGATTCGAAAAGCAGGCTTGGTTATTTTAGTTCCAATAAAGATGGCGGAGAAGGCTCTGATGATATCTATAAATTCTTAGAAACCCGAAGGCTGAAATGTATTCAAGAGTTGAGCGGTTTAATAACCGATATTGCAACAAATGAAATTTTGCCTGGAGCAAAAGTGACCTTATACGAAAATCAGGTAATCAAAAATACCACAATCGCAGATGCGACAGGATTATACAAATTTCCAGTTGATTGCAAAAAAACCTATAATGTCCGTGCTGAAAACCAAGATTACGAAACCAAAGAAGTCAGCGTAACAATCGACAAGGTTAGCGGAAAAACCGACTTGCCAATTGCTTTAACCAAACGCATGTGTCGTGTAACGGTTGGTGATGATTTAGGAAAATGTTTTGGCATCAAAATGATCTATTTCGATTTGGACAAATCAAACATTCGTCCTGAAGCGGCATTAGATTTAGAGAAAATCTTAGCAGTATTAAACGACTACCCAGCAATGAAACTTGATATTCGTTCGCATACAGACAGCCGTGCATCACATCAATACAATGAAGGCTTGTCTGACCGAAGAGCAAAATCTACGATTCAATGGTTGATCAAAAACGGCATCAAAGCTGATCGTTTAACCGGAAAAGGATATGGCGAAACGCAGCTTGTCAATAAATGTTCAGACGGCGTTCCTTGTACTGAAGAAGAACATCAAATGAACAGACGAAGCGAATTCATCATTACAGCACTTTAGTTATTGATTGAGATTATCATATTTGGAAAGAAAAAAGCTGCCGTTGCTGGCAGCTTTTTTTTATTAAAAAAAATCGTCACAGCTTAAAAAAACCGTAACGATCACTAAAAACCAACCAGTTTTCAATTAAGCTTATAATCTAACAAATATGTTAGTATAATATTTTTTACCCGTTTTAGCATCGGTAGTAACGGCAATGCCAAAATGAGTAAAATTACCTTCAATATTTTCCTTATGTCCTGGGCTATCTAACCAAGCTTTCAAAGCGGCTTCAGAAGTCTTATAGTTGTAAGCAACATTCTCTCCCACTTTTTTTGCACCTAACACTTTTGTAATATTTTCAGAACGCGCCACAAAATCATTATGGTCAACCACGTTTTTTTCAATCATGTAATTGTTGTGTTCTTCGCATTTTGCAGAAATATGATTGATTGGCTCTAAAGCATTTAGACCAACACTAACGCGGTAATCGTTAATCAATTTCATGGTTTCTAATTCTGAATCGTTGTATGTGTAGTTCGTAATCAGAATTTCAGTTGAAGTACTGTTTTCAGTTCCCTCTGCTGTGTCAGCAGAACATGCGTTCATTGCAAGTAGTATTGCAATGAACGTCATGATGCGCATTATCTTCTTCATAATCATACAGTAGTTTAATGCTTAAAGTAAATGTTGGGGCAAATCCTTTAAATTTTTATATTTGAATAAATTGTTTCACTTTTCTTACTCCAAACGTATTCAAATTATCGGTAAACTACAAAATTAATCGATGAAATGCATTTATTTTTTATTTTGGTAAATAAAATTCTTACAATTAAGACGATAATCGCTCAATCTTCCATGAAAAATCAGATTGGCTTGTATAACGAATTCTGTCATGAAGTCTATTTGGTCTTCCCTGCCAAAATTCTACTTGTAAAGGAGTTACTAAATAACCACCCCAATTTTCAGGTCGCGGAATTTCTTTTCCTTCAAATTCAGCTTCAAGTTTTTTCAAGTTTTCTTCCAAAAAAGCTCTCGAAGGAATGACTTCACTTTGATTTGAAACTATAGCACCAAGCTTGCTTCCGTCTGGACGGGAATCAAAATAACCATCGGAAATATTTTCAGAAGTTTTTTGGGCAATTCCTTTTATAATAACCTGACGTTCCATTTCCTGCCAAAAGAAAGACAAACAGACATTTGGGTTATTCTCAATTGCTTTTCCTTTTTCCGAATTATAATTGGTGTAAAATATAAAACCTTCTTCAGAGAATTTCTTTAATAAAACCACACGAGATTTCGGAAAACCATCCAACCCAATTGTTGAAACCGTCATGGCATTTACTTCTCCACTTCCGCCAAAATCTTCCACTTCATGAAACCAGCGGTTAAAAAGATTGATTGGATCTTCTGGAATATTGGTTTCCAGTAATTCACTTTTTTCGTAAGATCTTCTATAATTGCTTAAATCGTTCATAGTTTTTGTTTTTTTTGTTTCAGGTTTCAGGTTTCAAGTTTGTCATGCTGAGTGATCTGTGTATTCAAGTTTCAAACCTTGGCCGCTTTGCGACTTTGTATCTTTGTATTTTTGTATCTTTGTATCTTTGTCACTTATAAATCAAAACTCAAAAGAAACTCCATCATCTGCTAAAAGCACATTCGGAAAAACTTCTTCAGCTTCTTGTTTAAAACGCTCCAAACCATCATATCGTGTCGAATAATGACCTAGGACTAATTGTTTTACATTTGCTTTTAATGCAATTCGCGCTGCTTCTTTTGCTGTTGAATGTAATGTTTTTTGTGCCAATGAAGCTTCAGATTCTAAAAAGGTAGATTCATGATACAAAACATCGACATCTTCAATAATCGGAATAACAGCTTCATGATAAACCGTATCTGAACAAAAAGCATAGCTTTTTGGAGGAGCCGGATCAAAAGTCAACTTTTCGTTTTTAATTACAGTTCCGTTATCCAAAGTGATATCGCCACCATTTTTTATCTTTTGATAATAAGCAACGTGAATATCATATTTCTGAACAGCTTCAACATTCAGTTTTCTTTCATCTGGCTTTTCTTCAAAAAGATAACCATTTGTGTAAACGCGATGTTTCAGCGGAATCGTTTTTACAATAACGCGTTTATCTTCAAAAATAACTTCACTTTCTTTTGATTCTAATTCATGAAAAAACAAATCATAAGTGGTCCAGGATTCGGTCAATTTTAATTGAAGCAGAATTAATTCCTTAATTCCTTTTGGACCATAAATGTGCAAATCGGTGGTTCTTCCTAAAAGCGAAAAAGTCGAAATAGTTCCAATCAATCCATACAAATGATCACCATGAAGATGCGAAATAAAAATGTGATTAATCTTTGAGAATTTAATCTTATTCTTTCGAAGCTGAACTTGAGTTCCTTCTCCGCAATCAATCAAAAACAATCTATTTTTGATTTCCAAAACTTGTGCAGTTGGATTGGTAATCGTTCTGGGAGTTGCGGCATAACAGCCAAGTATCGTTAGTTTCAATTTGTTTATTTGTTTAATCGGTAAATCGTTTAATCGGCTAAAATCAAATCAAAACGATTAAACAGTTAAACGAATAAACAATTAAACCTTATTTTTAAAATCCCAAGTCTCTTTCTATTTCTTCCATTTCGATAATATCATGCGCTTCCAAAAGTGACGGAACAACAACTAATTTATCTGAAATAGCGTTAAAATCAAGATCGGAAGCCACAATTACAAATGACTTTTTTGATTTTTTTTGAGCTTTTGAAAGAGGAAGAAAAAGTTTTAAATCATTCTCTTTTATCTCCGAATTTGAAGATAAGTCGATGATAATATTATGTTTTTCAAAGGTTTTAATTTGTTGCGTTACTTTTTCCAAGAAAGCGTTTACATCTCCTTGTGTATCTTTAATGGTAACGGTATGTCCTTTTTGATCTACTTTCATTTTATAATTTGAGGGGCTTATAATTTATTATGCTAATTTACTAAGTTTTTTTTTAGTTTCAGGTTTCAGGTTTCAAGTTTGTTAAGCTAAACGTTCCAAAACTTGAAACATTAAACTTGAAACAAAATTATTGCTGAATCTTAGACGCCAATAAATAAATAACCGCCATTCTAATCGCAACACCATTCTCTACCTGATTTAAGATCACCGAATGATCAGAATCAGCCACTTCAGAAGTAATCTCTACTCCTCTATTGATTGGTCCTGGGTGCATGATTACGATTTCTTTACTAAGAGAATCCAAAAGCGGTTTATCTACTCCGTATTGTTGTGCGTATTCTCGTGTTGATGGAAAGAAATTCACATCCATACGCTCGTTTTGTACACGAAGCATATTCGCAACGTCGCACCATTCTAATGCTTTTCTTAAATTCGGCTCGACCGTAACTCCTAGTGATTCAATATATCTCGGAATCAACGTTTTTGGTCCGCAAACTTTTACTTCTGCACCTTGCATCTGCAAAGCATATATGTTGGATAAGGCAACTCTCGAATGCAGAATATCACCCACAATAACCACTTTTTTTCCAGCCACATCTCCTAGTTTTTCTCTGATCGAATAACTGTCTAATAAAGCTTGAGTTGGATGTTCGTGCGCTCCGTCTCCAGCGTTTACGATACTTGCTTTGACATTTTTAGATAAAAAATAAGCCGCTCCGGGATTAGAGTGGCGCATTACAACCATATCCACTTTCATCGAAAGGATATTGTTTACAGTATCAATTAGCGTTTCTCCTTTTTTAACCGACGACTGAGCTGCAGAAAAACTGATGACATCAGCAGATAAACGTTTCTGCGCTAATTCAAAA
The DNA here is from genome assembly GCF_000425445.1 of Flavobacterium denitrificans DSM 15936. Lineage (GTDB taxonomy): Bacteria > Bacteroidota > Bacteroidia > Flavobacteriales > Flavobacteriaceae > Flavobacterium > Flavobacterium denitrificans. The sequence continues at coordinate 371,430 of NZ_KE384378.1, forward strand.
GAGAGTTTGGTTCTGGTACTGTTTTCGAAGAAAATATTGGCAATGGTAATATCTCGTAATGAAGGAACTTTTTTAATTGGTCGGTTAATGACTTCTTTAAAATGATCTGCCGTTTCAAAAATCAGGTTAATATCATTCTCGTTGATATATTTAATTCCTAATAAATGATTTACGCTTAATTCTTTCATGTTTAATGTTTAACTGTTTATTTGTTTAATCGTTTTTTGTTGTTTAATCGTTTATTTGTTTAATCGTTTAATCGTCCTCTTTTGGACGTTAAATCAATAAACAATTTCACGCTTCAACTTTTTTTAATTGAGTAATCGAAATGAATCGATTAAACAATTAACCGATTAAACGATTAACCAAATTTAATTCGTCACTAAGTGAACAACATCTTCACCATCATTTTCTTTCCAGCTTACAATTACTTTTTCACCATTAATAGCATCTACCTGACGGCCTCTGTAATCGGGCTGAATTGGCAAATGACGGCTGAAACGTCTGTCTATTAAAACCAATAATTCAATTTCCGAAGGTCTTCCGAAAGATTGGATTGCTGTTAAGGCAGAACGAATGCTTCGTCCTGTAAACAAAACATCATCGATAAAAATGACTTTTTTGTCTTCGACTATAAAATTGATTTGGGTTTTATTGGCTTCAAGCGGTTTATCAGTACGACGGAAATCATCTCTAAAAAAAGTGATATCCAGATATCCTAAAGAAATTTCAGGAACCTTGTATTCGTTTTCTAATAATTGTTTTAAACGTTCCGCTAAAAAAACACCTCTTGGCTGAATTCCAACTAAAATAGTATTTGAAAAATCAAGATGTTTTTCGATTAACTGACAAGCCAAACGATGGAGTATGATAGTAACTTCTTTCGAATTAAGTAATACTTTTTGACTCATAAGTGATTGTAATGTTTGGTTGCGCAAATATACGGAATCTGATTTTATTTGTTGGGGTGTTGAACTTTTAAATATTTCATTTTAATTAAATGCTTATTTTTAAATTTCATAAGAGTATTCAATTATTACTCATTTTATATAATTTTAAAAAATTCGACTAAAGAAGAAGACATGAATGAATATAACTTTTCTACTCTAAACGACAAAGACTTTGAAATTCTAGTGAAGGATTTACTTAATGCAGAATTTGATTTAAAACTTCAACATTTTAAAAATGGGAAAGACAAAGGCATAGATCTTCGATACTCTAAACCCACAATCAACAATTCTATTGTTGTTCAAGTTAAACACTACATTGGTTCAACATATAGTCAATTAAAATCCAAAGTTAAAAATGATGAATTTAGCAAAATTAAAAAATTAGATCCTGAGAGATATATTATAGTAACTTCTCTTTCTCTATCCGCCCTCCAAAAAGATGAACTCAAAAATTTACTAAATCCATATATTAAAACTTCCAATGATATAATTGGTAAAGAAGATTTAAATGGCTATTTGCAAAAAAATCCACAGATAGAAAGAAATCATTTTAAATTATGGTTTTCAAGTACTACGGTATTGTCTTCAATCCTCAATAATGCAATTGAAAGTCGATCTAGATATCTTCTTCAACAATTACAAAATAATGTAAAATTTTATGTCGTGACTGAAAAGCTTGCAGAAGCTAATGAAATTTTATTAAAAGAAAAACTTCTATTAATAACTGGACAGCCTGGAATTGGAAAAACTACATTGGCTGAACTTTTAATTCTAGAAAGAGCATTCGATAATTTTCAAATATATCAAGTTGAAAATATTACCGAAGCCGAACAAGTCATTATTAATGAAGAAGATAAACCTCAACTATTTTACTTCGATGATTTTCTAGGAGCAAATTATAATGAAATAGTTAATGCTCATAAAACCGAAACACAATTAACACGATTTGTTGAACAAGTTAGAAATACTCCAAATAAATACATTGTTTTAACTACAAGAACAGTAATTTTAAATCAAGCTATTCAAAAATACGAAAAGATTAGCCGCTCTAGCTTATCTTCTAATCAGTTTGAATTAAAACTGAATGATTATAGCAAATATGAAAAAGCATTAATCCTTTATAATCATATTTATTTCAGAGAACTGCACACTGATTTATTTGAAAAAATACTTCAAGATAAATTTTACGATAAAATTATTTCGCACCGAAATTACATTCCAAGATTAATAAACTTTATAACTGACAAAAATCAGACTAAACATATTCTTCCTCAAAATTATAGAGAATTTATATGGTTAAATCTTAAAAATCCAAAAGAGATTTGGCGGTCATCCTTTAACAATCAAATCTCTTATTTTGACCAATGCCTTTTATTAACTCTTTTTACTTTTGAAAAAAATGCGGAAGAAACAAATCTTTTCGATGCATTCCAAGAACGATTAAAATACGAAAGGACAGAACACAACCAAATTATAAGTACTAATCAATTTAATGATTCTATCAAAACTTTGTTAAATGGATTTATAGTATCTAATTTTTACATCAATCAATCTGTTCGAGAATATTCTTTTATAAATCCTTCACTGATTGATTTTCTACTTCCTTATGTTTCTGAATCCGAATCTGAAAAAAAGGCGATTATCTCAAGTGCAAAATACATAGAACAACTTCGCAGATTCAATCCTTTTAAAGGATTAATAAAAATCTCCAAAGAAATAGAATTAATAATTAGAGATCGTATCGATAATAATCAAATAAGCATCTTAGAATCAAATTACCTTGACAATAACAAGAAAAATTCTTTATATGCGGAGACACTTTGTAGATACTGCCCTTCAATAAATAAAGATTCTGCTTTATTAAAATACTTTTCAGCAATTTCTATGGAAAAGGGTTGGTTTCCTATAATAAATAATGTTTCTTTTATATTCCACAATCTAGGAAATTCACCAAAAACTATTGAATTTATTAAAAATAATTTCAAAAAAATAATACATCGTTTCATTAGCGCAACAGATGACATCGAAACAGTAAAAGAAATACCAGAAATTTTCGAAATTTTCAATCAAGATTATGATGCCTTTACTGAATCAGAAGAAGGACTTGAAGTATTATTAGAATTGGTAAATGTCATTCTGTCTAATACTGAAGAATCAATTAAATCTGATTATAAAGATCAGGTTAAAAGCCTGGAAGATGTTGAACTTTATAGAGAAGAATTTTATACTATTGAGAGTGAATTAAGTTCTATTCTTTTTCCAAATTCTTATATTGATTTCGGCTACACTTTTGAAAATGATGAAGATTACTGGAATATACATATCCAAAACAATACCCGTGATGATTATTCTTATGATGATTACAAATCTTACAAAGAATCAATGTATAGACCATCATATGATAAAACTTCAGACTTGAGAAGCGAAGAAAACAAAATAGATGATTTATTTTCCGAATAATATTTTTACCTCCAAATCCTAAAACATTTCCCTAAAAAACATATAACACATTTATATGATTTTCAATTAATTTTACATCAAATTCAAAAACTCAAAATTATGAGAAAGTTAATCGTCATAACCATGATTACCATCGATGGCGTAATGCAAGCGCCTGGTGGTCCGGGAGAAGATACTTCGGGTGGTTTTGAATATGGAGGCTGGGTGGCGCCTTTTGGAGATGAAGAATATGGCAAAGTTATGCAGGAGCAAATGAAGCCCGCCGATATTCTTTTAGGCAGAAAAACATTTGATATTTTTGAAGACTATTGGCCGAAACATGCAGAAGCCTGGCCGGGAATTAATGAAGTTACTAAATACGTTTTGTCTTCCACCAGAAAAAATTCTGATTGGGAAAACTCAGAATTCCTTTCATCTGTTGAGGATATTAAAAAACTCAAAAATTCAGAAGGCGGAGATATTAAAGTTTGGGGAAGCGCAACACTTGTCCAGCTTTTGCTTGAGCATGATTTAGTTGATGAACTTGCGCTTCTCGTTTATCCAATTATTCTTGGAAAAGGTAAAAAACTATTTAAGGATAGTGCAACTCCGTCAGGATTTACATTGGTTGAAAGCACTACTACACCAAGCGGTATAATTGCTGTAAGTTATAAACGAGCGGGTGATGTAAAAACAGGAACTATTGGAGAATAAAAATTAGATGAAAGAAAGTATTCGAAACTTTTTAGCAAAACCTAAAAATATATTTTTATTAGACAGCTTTGGAGCTCTGCTAACTACTTTTCTACTCTATTTTATTCTGAGAAATTTCAATAACTTTTTTGGCTTATCAAAAGATATTTTCGAATACCTTTCAATTATTGCATTCCTATTTTTCATTTATTCAATCGGATGTTATTTTTTAGTCAAGAAAAATTGGAAACCTTTTTTAAAAATAATCTGTACAGCTAATATTCTTTATTGCATCCTAACATTTGGTATTCTACTCTACAATTATAAAAGCGTTTCTGTCTTTGGTATTCTTTATTTTTCAGGAGAAATCATTCTTATTGCAGGACTTGTATTTGAGGAAGTAAAAATAGTAAGAAAAGCCTTTTTTTAACATTTTACTATTATTTCATAAATAGCAATGAAAAATCCGACATAATTAACTAAAATGATATTATATTTGAATAATTTTAACAAGACTTATTATTCAAATATGAGAAAAATCTACTTATTGTTTTTATTTTTTAGTTTAAAAATTCTTGCTCAAACCCCAAGCTTAGATAATACATTCAACACGAGAGACGATGGTAAATATGATCAATATATTGGATACAATAGTGCAATGTTTTCTGACGGACGATTACTTTCGGTTTACGGATTTCAAGATGCTACCTCTTGGAAAATTATACGTATAAATCAAGATGGAAGTATAGATAAGACTTTTAACTTTTCGGGAAACTGTGGTCGTTCAACAAAAATTTTCATAAAATCGAATGGAAAATTCTTGACTCTAGACGAAGGTCTAGTAAAGCGCTACAATAACGATGGAACTCTGGATAAAACCTTTACTCTACCTGTAACTGTTGGGGTTATCAAGAATTTACTTATTGAAGACAATGGAAAAACAACTATTGTTGGCAACTTTTCAAAAATTAACAATACAAATGCTTTTGGTATTGCAAGATTAAATGATGATGGAAGTATAGATAACACATTTTTGTTAACCTATGATTTTTATGCTAGCGGTTCGAAATATTATATAAATACAATTGCAATTCAAAAAGATGGAAAATATATAGTAGGAGGCGAATTCCCTAGTATAAATAATTATAATGGAAGAATTAGAAGATTAAACAACGATGGTACAAATGATGATAGCTTTAATGTATACAGTACCTTTGTTGATAATCTCGGCCTTGACTATCCTCTAGAAGGTTTCGATAAAGAAATCAATAAGATCCAAGTTCAAAACGATGGAAAAATTATGGTTAGCGGAGGAAGTTTTCGTTCTAATGGTAACAAAAAAAGTTTAGAAATTGTCAGACTTAATTCAAACGGAACTAGAGATACAAGTTTTAGTTTGAATCTTATCAATTCACCTACTTTTAACAATAGTGACATTTCATCTTTCCTTATTCTAGATAACGGAAAGTATCTCATAAATACTACCAAATACAAAACTTACAAATTAAATTCTGATGGATCTATTGACAATTCATATGTAGATACTAATCTTGCTCCTTCTGTATATTCTTTTTATGACGGAACGATGTTTATTCAAAATGGTAAATTCATAATTAACGGAACATATAACGGAACCAACGGAATTACTCGATATGGAATTTATCGCCTGAACAGCAATGGTGATTTAGACCTGAGTTTTAATCCTCATTCAGGAACAAACTTGGTAGATTTGAACGAGGCTTTTACTAATAATAATAATTCTTCATTTACTAATAGCCTTCATAATCCTTTAGTATTGTCAGATGGAAAAATTATAATTGCAGGAGGATTTTCTTCCTATAATGATAATGGATGCAGACGTATTTGCAGGCTAACACAAGATGGAGAATTTGACTCTAGTTTTACGCTTGATCCACAAATAACACTTTTTACGGAGCAAACAGATTATCAATTAAACGCAATTCTTAAAGAACAAAATGATGGTAAAATATTAATTTCAAATGCGTTACAAGAAAAATCAGCTATTTCAATAAATGTAAATGGAAATCTAAAAAATCTAGTGAGAATAGATAAAGACGGCAAACTAGACAATTCTTTCAACTTTACTAAATCTTTCAACTATGACAATAGCTCTAATGTAATTTTGGATTATAAAATTCAAAAAGACGGAAAAATTATATTATTAGGCAGTGGAGCTTTTTTTATGGATAATAAATTCTATAAACTTATTCGACTTAATACCGATGGTTCTGTTGATGAATCATTCGTATCTAAACTCTTTAATGGAATTCCGAGCTCTTTAGAGATACAACCAGACGGCAAAATATTAGTTTGCGCCAATTTAGACATGTATTCTCAGGAATATAATTATTTACACCGACTAAATCAAGATGGATCTCTTGACGATTCATTTAAAAGCGGATCACAAAGCAATTATTCAAAACTATTAGAAAACGGGAAAATATTAGTAATTTCCCATAAAAGTTTTGACGACACATATATTCGTCGATTAACAGAAAATGGAACTATTGACAAAACATTTAATGAAATAATTACCACAAAGACTTTCAGCCAAATATTCACCTCTGGCAATAATATTATCGTAACAATGCCTCTTGGTCAGCTTAGAAACAGCCCTACAACCGAAAATAATTTGTTTTATGTATTTGATCAAAATGGTATTTACAAAAATTCATTTAGTGGCCAACAAAACTATAATCACGCACAGATTGTTCAACAAAATTGTGACAACTTTATTGTAGCCGGTAACTTCTTCAGTATTGATGGAACTAAAAAAAACAACATCATTAGATACAGCTTATCCAGTAATTTAGCTACTCCTCCACCAGTTGGCGAATCAAATCAGATCTTTAAATCTGGGCAAACTTTAGCTAACCTCACTGTTAGTGGACAAAATATACAATGGTACAACAGTCAAAGCTTATGCTCTTCAAACAACAATGCAACAAATAAAAGAAACACTAATGTAGTTTTATCACTAGATACAATTCTTACTGAGGGAACAACCTATTTTGCCACCCAAACAATTAATGGGATTGAAAGCAATTACAGACTTCCTGTTACTGTAAGCCAAACTCTAAGCACAAATGATTATGTTTTTGAAAACCTCAAAATATATCCAAATCCAATAAAAAATTATTTTAGCATATCCAACAGTTCCAGCATAGATTACCTTGAAATCTATGATTTATTAGGTCAGACTTTATTAAGTGAAAAATATTACTCAACCACGATAAAAATAGATCTTTCAAATTTTAGCACTGGCGTCTATATCGCAAAAATTTATTCTGACAATCAGATAAAATCGATTAAAATAATTAAACAATAACTTATTCATTAACAGAAAATAACTCCAAATCCTAAAACATTTGCAAAAAATTCTATAACACATTTTCCTGATTCCTGAAGTAATTTTAAATATCAATTTAAAACATCAGAAGTCATGCAAAATAAAATACTAAGATTGTTAATGGTATTCGTAGTACTGTTTTCATTTACAAGCTGTGAAGTTATTGGAGACATTTTTAAGGCCGGAATGGGATTCGGGATTTTTATCGTAATTTTTGTGGTTGCGATTATTATCTGGATTTTCGCAAAAATGTTCGGAAGCAAATAAAACATAAAAACATCCTCGTTATTTTCATAGCGGGGATTTTTTTTGCTACAAATTACACAAATTATCACAAATTTAATTCGTGGAAATTCGTGCAACTCGTGGCTATATTTTTAAATTAAAAAATCCCAAACTCCAGTCTAATTTGGAATTTGGGATTTTTAATATATTGGAATTTTAAAATTAAAGATTATACATCTTTTTTCTTTGTTCTTGAATCTTCTCATCATCAAGATATTCGTCAAATGTCATGTAACGGTCGATAACTCCGTTTGGTGTCAATTCTACGATTCTGTTACCAACTGTTTGCGCGAACTCGTGGTCATGCGTTGTGAAAATCACAGAACCTTTAAAGTTTTTCAATGAGTTGTTGAAAGCTGTAATAGACTCCAAATCTAAGTGGTTTGTTGGTTCATCTAGCATTAAAACGTTTGCACGCTCCATCATCATTCTAGACAACATACAACGTACTTTTTCTCCTCCAGATAAAACTCTAGATGTTTTTAAAGCTTCTTCTCCAGAGAAAATCATTTTTCCTAAGAAACCTCTAATGAATACCTCATCACGCTCTTCTTCCGTTTTAGCATACTGACGCAACCAATCTACTAAAGTCAAGTCATTTTCGAAGTATTTATGGTTTTCAGCTGGCAAATACGCTTGGTTTGTTGTAATTCCCCAATCAAAGCTTCCTGAATCTGCTTTTTGCTCACCGTTTAAGATTTCGTAGAAAGCAGTTGTTGCACGTGAATCTTTAGAGAAAAGAACGATTTTATCGCCTTTCGCCATATTCAAATCCACATCTTTGAATAAAACTTCTCCATCTACAGAAGCCGATAAGTTTTGTACATTCAAAATTTGATCACCAGCCTCACGATCCTGATCGAAGATAATCGCAGGGTAACGACGGCTTGAAGGTTTGATTTCGGCAATATTCAATTTCGAAATCATCTTTTTACGAGAAGTTGCTTGTTTCGATTTCGCCACGTTTGCACTAAAACGACGAATAAACTCTTCCAACTCTTGTTTCTTCTCTTCTGCTTTTTTGTTTTGCTGTGCACGTTGTTTTGCCGCTAATTGGCTAGACTCGTACCAGAATGTATAGTTTCCTGAATAGTGATTGATTTTTCCGAAATCAATATCAGAAATATGTGTACAAACCGCATCTAAAAAGTGACGGTCGTGAGATACAACGATTACAGTGTTTTCGTAGTTTGCCAAGAAGTTTTCTAACCAAGCGATTGTCTCGAAATCCAAATCGTTGGTAGGCTCATCCATGATCAATACATCAGGATTTCCGAAAAGTGCCTGCGCCAAAAGCACACGTACTTTCATTTTTCCTTCCATATCAGCCATTAAAGTATAATGATCTGCTTCTGTGATACCTAAGTTAGACAACATTGCTGCAGCATCAGAATCGGCGTTCCAACCGTTCATTTCTTCGAATTGAACTTGAAGCTCCCCTATTCTATCTGCATTGGCATCATTATAATCTAAATAAAGCTCATCCATTTCTTTTTTAACAGCGTACAGAACTTTATTTCCCATTAAAACGGTTTCCAAAACAGTATGCTCATCGAACATGTTGTGGTTTTGGTTTAAAACCGACATACGTTTTCCTGGCTCTAAATGAATATGTCCAGAAGTTGGGTCCATATCACCTGAAATGATTTTTAGAAAAGTAGATTTTCCAGCACCATTGGCTCCAATAACTCCGTAGATGTTTCCGTGAGTGAAAGTTGTATTTACTTCATCAAATAAAACTCTTTTACCAAATTGAACTGATAAATTATTGACTGTTAACATGAATGTCTTTTTAATTAATTTGGTGCAAAAGTAGTGAAAAAGGTTCAGAGTTGCAAAGATGCAAAGGTGCTAAGTTTTTTATATTGACAAGGCGGTTCTCGCAAAGGCGCAGAGGCGCAATGTTTTATTTTTATATAGATGATTATACGCAATCTTGTCAGAAATGACAAAAATGAGATTACTTTGCGAGATTAATTCTATTACAATTTACTTTCCTTCTCCAAAGCCACTTCAAGACTTTCGAAGTTCGGCAAAACTTTCGCAATCATCCCTTCTTTGTTTAAAATAAAATGCGTTGGAAAAGAATTTAACTGCAAAGCTTCATTCATATATTCTTTCATGTCTGGAATTACAGAATATGAAAGAGGTTTTCTCGCTAAAAACGTTTTTAACTGTTCTGGAGAATCTTCGGCTAAACTCATGAAAACAATGTCTTTTCGGTCTTTGTATTCTTCTGTTAATTTGTTGACTTGGGGAAATTCTCTTATACATGGCGTGCAGTGAATGTACCAGCATTTTATTACGATGATTTTTCCTTTCATGGATTCATTGGTAACCAAATTTCCGTTTAAATCTTTAAATGAAAATTTAGGAAAAGCGGTTCCTTCCATTTTATAGTTTTTGTAAGCATCAAAACCAATTTGATTTATTGTCGCTTTTATGCTCGTATCTGTTTTTGGCTGAATTTTGAAAAGTTTATAAACATAAATAGCTTCATCCGATTTTAATCGGACTGGAATGAAATTTCCGTTTGCTAATTGATCTAAAAAAGTTTCTTTTGAAATTTCTTTTGAAGATGAATCCAAAGCTGTAAAATCTCTTGAAAGCATTATTTTTTTACTTTGATAAACCGACCAATCCGTGAACGTTTTTTGAATTTGAATGGGATCAACTTCAGGATTTCCAAATTTATTTTGGCTAAAAGACGATACATTAATTAAAAATAAGAATGCAAAAATGAATGATTTCTTCATGGAGTTTTTAGGCAATAATTCTAAAATCAAAAGTAATGATTTTTAGACAATGACAACCTTTTCAAAAATTCAACTAAATAAAAAAACCTGGCAATAAAATCACCAGGTTTTATAATGTTCGCATTTAAGTGAAAACCAAATAACAAATCACTCAAATTTGATCATTATTCTGAAATAAAATCTAAGATTAAAAAATAAATAACCAAACTCAATTTTAACCGTCCCAATATTTTATTTCTATCTTTTATTGATTGAATCCGTTTGTGATAATTATCTCTGCCAGAAAATTGCTGACAGAGATAAATAAAATAAAGCACTAAACAAACACTACTAATTCAAACCAAATTTTCATATTAACTTTTTCAAGCCAGCATAAACTGCCAACTCCACATCGGCAAAATCTTTTGTATTGCAATCTTCAATTAACTTCTTCAAATCTTCTGTTTTCAAAGTCGATTTGTTGTCAAGAGATAATAAAACTTGTTCTGAAGCATCGCTTAATCTTTTTGCCAAAGGAAGAATTGGCTGTACTAAAGGTGCATTTGCACTTAATTCATTCAATCCTTTATTTAAGGCAATCCATTTTGTTAAAAATGCCGCAACTTTTGCTTTGTTTTCTGGAGTTTTATTTGCTGCATATTGCGTTGCTGCTTCATTAAAAGAAATTGCATCTTTAGCATCGGCTGAACAGGCATCTGCAAAAAGTGTCAACGGAGAATACATTTGATATTCTGTTCCGCCTTTGTTACGCGTGTATCCTTTTAATGGTTCGCAAACATTTGAAAATTCATTCAAAATATTGATATCTTGATTATTTGCAATATTTCTTAAGATTACAGCTTTATTGCGAATATGCGTCAGTCCAACTTCCTCAAGTCTGAATGAAACAACATCAAGACGTTTGCGCATATTTGCAACATCAACAATATCTTCTGCTGACCAAAGTCTTTCAGCAATTGCTGCGGTTCTTGGCCAAACTCTTGAATCAATCGTTTCTGGACTAACAAGCTCTGTCCACATCGTTGCTTCTCCACCTAAAATCCTTGCTTTTTCCTCAGTTGTCAAATTAGCGCCTTTAGGCATTGGGTCATTCAAATAATGACTTTCAACTGGATACATCAAATCAATATAATAACCGTTTGACAAAACTGTTTTATAACCTTTCTTTACAGCATCAACTAAAGATTGTCCTGCAGCCATTCCTTCATTTACACCTCTCCAAGAATGAATAATTGCTTCTTTCGACATATTTTTTGTCAAAATTTCTTCCCAGCCCATTAATTGTTTTCCGTGTTTTTTCAACATCGGAACCAATTGCATAGTAAAATACGTCTGCAATTCATGATTAGTCGTTAAATTGTTTTTCTTCTTGAAAGCTTGAATTTTTGGGTTTGTATCCCAGTCTTTTCCTTCATTTTCATCTCCTCCAATATGAAAATAAGCGCCTGGGAATAATGGGCAAACCTCATCAAAAATTTCACTCAATAATTGATATGTTTTAGGATTTGAAGGATCTAATGTTGGCGAAAAAATACCTGCATTTCTTTCAAGTCCATAGGTAGCGATTGCTGTACCTTGAATATTTTTTTCAGAAGTTCCACCAGTTAATGTAATCACTTTGCTTCCAATTTCTGGATAAGCTGTAAGTATTGCTGATCCATGACCTGGAACATCTATTTCTGGAACTATCAAAATACCGCGCTCATCGGCGTATTTTACGATATTTTTAATTTCCTCTTGTGTATAATACAATCCATCTGAAGCAACATCAATTAGTTTTGGATGTTTTTTCATTTCAATTCTCCATCCTTGATCGTCAACTAAATGCCAGTGAAAAACATTCATTTTCATTGCCGCCAATCCATCAATATTTCTTTTGATAACATCAATTGGCTGGAAATGTCTTGAAGCATCAATCATCAATCCTCTCCAAGTAAAACGAGGAAAATCAGAAATTTGCGAATTTGGGAAAAAGAATGATGTATTGTTATTCTGCAACAATTGCAATAAAGTTTCTAAACCGTGCAAAGCTCCTAAATCGCTTGTTGCGTTTATAGTTATTGTGTTTTGTTTGATATCTAAATGATAACTTTCATCTTCATACAAACCAATTTTTCCACTTTTTGTGCAATTGATCTGAAGTTCTGCTGACGGAACTTCATTTAATTTAGTAACAAACCCTTGTGAGAAAAACATACCAGTCCGACCATCTAAGCGACGCAAGAAACGAGTTACTCCTCCAAAAATTCTTGGATTTGGGTTTCCGGTAATATTTACTTTAAAGTTTTTCGTTAAAGTAAAATTGCCGTCGTTTATAACAACACTTTGAGGCCAAGGCATAAGATTTAGCTGCTCCTTTTGAACTTGAGCGCTAGACGTTAAACCCGCAAATAGTAAGACTAATAAATATTTCATTTTATTGTTTTTGAAAAAGATGTATTCTTGCGATAACACTAAATTTATAAAAAGGACAAAACTCAGAGCGACTTCTATTGAACCTCACTAATCGCTATAAAATCATTCTGAATTTTGCAATTGACTCGTTTTCTGAATCTAATAATCGAAACGCTTAAAGGCTTCAATTGCTTCGTATTCTGCCAAACCTAATTCATCATACAGAACTGCTGTGTTTTTGTTTCGGTCTTCAGCCCTAACCCAGAATTCTCTAGAATCATTTCCTTGGAACATAACACGGTCTTTTTGCGACTGATGATACAAAATGGCATGACGTTTCAACAATACTTCTGATGGACTTAATGGAACTGCCATATCGATTTCATGAATATCCCATTCGTGCCAAGCGCCTCTGTACAACCAGAGCCAACAATCGTCCATATATTTTTCCGATTTAAGCTCTTTCATTGCCGCAAAAATAGCATTCAAGCAAACTTCATGTGTTCCGTGCGGATCAGCGAGATCTCCTGCCGCGAAAACCTGATGCGGTTTTATCTTGGCGATAATATCTTTTACGATCTCAATATCTTCTTGACCAAGCGGATTCTTTTTAACCTGTCCAGTTTCATAAAAAGGAAGATCTAAAAAGTGTGTATTCTCATCTTTTAAGCCAATGTATCTTGTAGCGGCGTAAGATTCTCTTCTTCTGATTAATCCTTTTAATTTTCGAACTTCAAGAGAATCAATCTCATTTTGTGATTTATTGTTCAAAAACTTAATAACCGATTTAAAGTTAATATCTTTTGACAAATCTGCGCCTACAAAATCATTACATACTTCAGCAAACTTCAATGCTTCATCGTCTGTAACAGCAATATTTCCAGAGGTTTGATATACAACGTGTACATCATGACCTTGTTTTATCAATTTTGAAAAAGTTCCTCCCATAGAAATTACGTCATCATCTGGGTGTGGACTAAAAAGAATAACTCTTTTTTTAGCCGGATTGGCTCTTTCTGGACGATGCGAGTCGTCTGTATTTGGTTTTCCACCAGGCCATCCGGTAATGGTATGCTGCAAAACATTAAACATATTAATGTTCAAATCGTAAGCAGAACCTTCTTGTGCCAAAAGATCAGACATTCCGTTATTATTATAATCACGGTCTGTCAATTTTAAAATCGATTGTTTTGTTTTTTGGCATAACCAAACGATCGCTTTGCTTTTTAATTCTTGTGTCCAAATGCATTCGCCAACAAGCCAAGGCGTTTTGAAACGAGTTAATTCTGATGCCGCAGATTGATCCAAAACGAAAGTTGCGTTAGGATGATTCTGCAAAAATGTAGCCGGAACTTCTGAACTGATATCACCTTGAACGGTTCTTTTAATGATATCGGCTTTGTTTTGTCCCCAAGCCATTAATACAATTCTTTTTGATCTCATAATGGTCGAAACTCCCATTGTGATCGCGCGTTTTGGCACATTATCTATCCCATTAAAGTCTGATGATGCATCGACTCTTGTAATATGATCTAATGTAATAATTCTTGTCCCTGAATTGATGTGCGAACCTGGCTCGTTAAAACCTACGTGTCCTGTACGACCAATTCCTAATAACTGAAAATCTAGACCACCAGCTTGTTTAATATTCATTTCGTAATCAATACAGTATTGATTCAATTCATCAATTGCAACTGTACCGTCAGGAATATTAACATTTTCAGGCTTAATATCAATATGATTAAAAAGATGCTGATGCATGAAATAATGATAGCTCTGATTGTTTTCTTTCGCCATTGGATAATATTCATCCAAATTAAAAGTAATTACATTGCTAAAGCTTAGTCCTTCTTCTCTGTGCATTCTCACTAATTCCTCATACACTTTTATGGGTGAAGAACCTGTGGCTAAACCTAACACGCAAGTTTTGTTTTTTTCTTGCTTCGATCTGATTAACTGAGCGATTTCCTGAGCTACAATTATAGACGCTTCGGCAGAGTTTTTGAAAATTTCGTTATGGATTTTCTCAAATCTTGTTTCTTCAAATTTACCGGCGCTTTTATAGCTGATATCAGGTTTTATTTCTAAAGCACTTTTCATTTTTTTCTTTTTTTTGGTATTACAATTTTGGTTTTTAAAATGGTATAAGCAACTCTCGTTACTTATACCATTTTCAATTACTAACCAAACTTAAATTCTTTTAAATTTTCATTATTAGAAGTTACCTGTAGTAGTATCCCACCAAAGTCTAGATCCTCCAGTATCTGGTCCACCTAATTTTGATACTCCCGAAGCAACACCACCAGAATTTCCAGCTCTCTCTGAAACTGGATAGTTAAGTCTGCGAGCACCAAACTCAGTAGTGATTGTTCCTCCACTATAATTTTTAAGTACTGGGAATAATTTTGGATAACCCGTTCTTCTGTAATCAGACCATGCTTCTTGTCCTTCTGGGAAATTGGCAATCCATTTTTGAGTAATGATTTTTTGCAATTTCACTTCATTTGTAGCTGCGCCATCCCAAGCAATTGTTACATTATTAACTGGTACTGAATTGTTAACTGGGAATTTTGGATCTACATAAGCTTTAGCCGTTTTTGTATTATCAGCAATATAACCTGCTGCGCCAGATACTCCGCGCTGATCAAAAGAAGCTGTAATACCTGCTTCGTATAATGTCTTAGCATCGCTTCCCATATTCCATCCTCTTAATGCCCCCTCCGCTCTTAAGAAATAAATCTCTGCGGTAGTCATTAAAACAATTTCTTTTGTTCTTACCACAGCTCCAATTCCAGAAAAATCTTGGTGGTCTGATTTCGCAGCAATTTCAATACCAGTACGAACACCTTTATATTCACCAGGGAATTGAGTTGAAGTATCGAAATAAGCTGCTAATCTTGGGTCATTATATCCTCCCATAATTGATTCCATATCTGCAGACATACGAATATCCAACCAAGCACCACTAATTGTAGCGATTGGATTATTGTAAACTGGTGAAACAACTTTAAATAAATCTGCATTTGTAGTAAACACACCAAATTTATGTGCAACTGCTTTTTCGGCTTGAGTTTTTGCTAAAGCTGGGTTTTTCTTAACAACACGCATTGCCAATCTCAAACGTAAACTGTTTGCAAATTTAACCCATGCTTTATAATCACCATTGTAGCCAGACATGTCTGTAGTCGCAAATGTCGTGGCTTCGCCAGCGTCAACTCTTTTTGTCAATTCGGCAACAGCAAAATCTAATTCAGCAAACATTTGATTGTAAACTTCATCTAATGCATCATACTCTATTGTAGATGCGTTTGTTCCAAATTTTGAGTAAATAATTGGCCCATAAGTATCTGCAACTCTATGCATTCCTTCAACTTTCAAAATCAAAGACAAAGCATAAAACTGATCGTATTTACCTTTTGATTTTTGAGCAATATCATAAGCGTTGTACATTACATTGCTATAGGCATAATCCCAAGTATATCCATTCCAGTTGTCCATTAATTTATACGTGGTATTATTAATTCCTCCTTCAAAACCAGTTGGAGTAGCCATGTATCCTGACCAGATATCACTATTTAAGTTTTGCTGTAATTGATATACCCATTCTGGCATAAATACATAAAGATTGTTGAACATTGGAGCAAAGCCTCCTTTAATGTGATTAAAATCTTGTTCAAATAGTTCAGGAGTAATACCGTTTGGATTGGTATTAATCTCTTCAAAATCACCTGTACAACCCACTGCTGCAAGCATTGAGATACAGATAGCTGTTCTTTTTATATTGTTGAATTTCATGTTTTTAAAATTAGAATGTTACATTTAAATTTAGACCGATATTTCTTGTAGATGGCATTCCATAGATGTCAACCCCTTGTAAACCTTCACCTGTACTTAATGCAATATTTGGGTCAAACGGTGCATCTTTATAGATAAAGAATAAGTTTCTAGCAATTAATGAAATACTTGCAGCCTTAATAAATGGTAATTTTTTAGCATTGAAATTATATCCGATTGAGATTTCTCTCACACTTACATTTGTTGCGTCATAAACATATTCTCCAGTAATACCTGCTCTACCACCAACTTGTGTATAGTAAAGTTTAGCATCCATTGAAGTAACCGCAGTTCCATCACTAGCTCTAACCGCATTCACTTTCACACCACCTGCATTTCTAGCATCACCTGTAGCTTGAGACACTCCAAAAGAATCATTTTGTGCTTGTGTCAAACTCATTACTTCACCACCAAAACGGCCATCAATTAAAACATTTGCAAAGAACGAACCTAATTTGAATGAATTAGACAAACCTAACATGAAATCAGGATTAGCGTTACCTACTTCCTGGAAATCAGTTTTTTGAATTGTTCCATCATCATTCAACAACATTCTTCCTTGAGCATCTTTTTTGTAATTGATACCTTCGATAACTCCAAATGGTCTTCCTTCAATCAATGCATATCTGTAGCTGTTTACTCCAGCCTCAGTTAAGTTAACTCTACCTCCAAGTTCAGTTGGAATCTCTTTAACTTTATTTTTGTTTTGTGAATAGTTCACTGTTGCGTCCCATGAAAATTTGTCATTTCTAACAATTCCAGCTGTAACTACTGCTTCGAAACCTTTATTTTCTATACTACCTGCGTTGATTCCGTAAAAATCAACTCCTTGAGCATTTCCTTTTGGAGCAACTACTTGTAAATATTGGTTTTTAGTTTCAGAATTGTAGTATGACAATTCAAAAGCTAATCTGTTGTTGAACATTCTCCATTCAGTACCAAACTCAAACTCTGATTTTAATTCAGGCTTCAATGATGTACCTTCTTTTGGAGCTACTTTTGGTTTTGGATCTGTAACACCAGGAGTATAATAATATGTCGGTGTTGTTACGAAAGGATAAACGTCATTACCAACTTCTGCATAAGTAGCACGAACTTTACCAAAGTTAATCCATTCAGGCAAAGTTGTCATTTGGCTAATAATACCAGTTAAACCAACTGAAGGATAGAAATATCCAGCACTATCAGTATTAGCTAAAGTAGATGACCAGTCATTTCTTGCCGCAACATCTAAATACAACATTTCTTTATAACCAAAAGTTGTAGCTGCAAAAACAGATTGTACTTCTTTGCGAGTGTCTATCGTTTGATAGTTTCCTGCATTATTATTGAAGTTTTGCAATGTAAACCAGTTAGCATATTTTAATCCGCCACCAATTCCTGAATCTAAAATAGTTTTTTGATTTCCTAAAGTATTCGTTACACTTGTACCGATATTAGCATTAAAACTGAAATCATCACTAAATTTTGTATTGATCGTAGCAATTAAATCTGCATAACGTTGTGTGCTTATAGCGTTTTCTACATAATATCTACCATTAATGTGAGAAATTGTTCCTTGTGTAGTAGCGTATATTTTTTTGTCAAAAGCACTTTCAATTCTGTTATAGCTATAACGACCAGCAATGCTTAACCAATTATTAGCTTTATAAGTCAAAGCTAAAGCTCCATTGAAGAAATTGTTTTTGTCAATAGATTTATTTCTGTTAATTCCCCAATAAGGATTTTGCATAATATCTCTATTAGTCATCCAATTTTGAGCCATTAAGTTTCTGCTTGGATCAAAAACTTCATAATTGTCTTTGTAATATTGGAAATCATTTCCTCTTGGCATTAAATAAACTCCAGTCAAAGGATTGAAATAGAAACCATTTACTGGTTTATTTACAATCTCTTGAGTAGTATAGTTTGCATTTGCTGCAAAGCTAAGTTTGTCTTCAAAAAATTTAGCAGTCTGACGAACACCAAAATTGTTTTTCTTAATACTGTTGCCCGGCATAATTCCAGTTCCAGAAGTATTAGAATATGTAAAAGCGGTAGAAGAATTTTCAGCAGCGGTAGAATATCCTACTGATGTAATTTGAGTTGTTCCTACATTAAAAAAGTCTTTTACATGATCATCACTTTTTTCTTTTGCACCCCAAGATTCATCAGCTCCAGAAGCTGCAACATAATCAGTTTGGAATTTTGGCAAATATGCCGCTGAATCAAACATAGTTACTGAAGAAGCACTAAGGGTTGGAGTACCAGCTTTGGCTTTTTTTGATGACAACAAAATAACTCCATTTGCACCTTGGCTACCATATAATACAGAAGCAGCCGCACCTTTTAAAACTGTCATTCCATCATAATCATCTGGATTAATCAATGATACAACATCACCTCCATCACGGTTTCCAGTCGCAGTACTACCAAAACTGTCGTTTGGCTGGCTTGAAGAACCGTTATACAAAGGAATACCATCAATAACATACAAAGGCTGATTGTTAGAAACAGAAGAATTACCTCTAATAACTACTTTTGTAGAACCACCTGTACCGCTTGAACTTTTAGTTACAGCAACACCGGCAATTTTTCCAGCGATAGTATTGATAAGGTTCGCATCTCTAACTCTTGTCAACTCTTCTCCTTTTAATTCCTGAGCAGCATAAGTCAAAGATTTTCTTGTCTTTTTAATACCTAATGAAGTAACAACAACTTCAGTTAATGCATTAGAAGCTCCCGTAACCAATTGGACATTAACAGTTGTTGCATCTCCAACAACGATACTTTGTGTTTCAAGACCTACATAGCTAAAAACCAAAGTCTGCCCTTTTTGAGCTTCGATTGAATACAATCCGTCAAAATCGGTAGTAGCTCCCTTTTGACTTCCTTGTACTAAAACAGATGCCCCTGGCAACGGCATTCCGTTAGAATCTGTAACCACACCTTTGACATTTTTAACCTGAGCAAGCGAAACCTGCGCCGTAAAAACAATCATAAAGATTAAGAAAATTTTTTTCATGTTTATTTATTTTGTTAGTTATGACGTAAAATTATTCTTAAGACATTGTTAAAAAAAATAAATTATACAAACAGCATTCTTTTTTAAACAAACGACATAAAACATTCAATAATGCGTTTTACGAAAACGTTTTCAAGCTGAAATATTTCTACATTTTAAGCTTAATTCAATATTATCTTCAACAAAATGAGTTATTTTATAAATAATACAAAATCAACTAACTAATTAAAATACAACACCTTAAAAAGTTAAAAGCTGAAGCAAAAACGCATTTCCTGTTTTCTTTAACAAAATATTAAGTTTTATGTTTAATATTTGCCCTACCGATTATTGGCAAAATAGTGTCGTTTATATTTTATCTTAATTATCACAAAGTTGTGTTGTACTGATTTTTAATGCATTAAGCTTTTTATGAATAACTTCTAAAAGTGAATATTCGTCAAATGAATCTTGCGCGAGTTCCCAAATCATAATTCCGCCCGTATTTTGAACTGCATATTCCACTTTTTTAGAAATTGTTGGTCTTCCGTTATAATATGTTTTTCCTAATTCATCAAGTTCTGCAAATTGTTTTCCTGCCTTAACAATTTCTCCATACGTAGAACTTGTAACATTGGGAAAAGTGAAATTATAACCATAAAAAGGTACACCAAGCGTTAGTTTTTCACTTGGAACATTTTGTTGTTTGTGCCAAAACTCTATTCCGTTTTTAGCAAAATCGAAAGAGCTGTGCTGACCTGGATTATTTGGAGTCCACGGCCCTGTACTATCATAGGCCATGATATTTAAAAAATCAAATGCGTTTAAAGCTTCAGTACTTATATTTTCAAAACGAGTATTATTAGGCAACGCTGCCGTCATAATTTTTTTATGTTCAAAAAGACTTTTTTTTAATTCAATCACAAAGCCGCTATACCCAACAGTTACAGCGTTCCATTCAAGATCGACATCAACGCCGTCTAAACGATGAAGTTCCACAAAATTTATGATGTTCTGAATTAAAGCAGGCCTGTTTTCTGGTTTATCAATTAACCAAGACCAATTTGATGCTTGCTCCTCTGAAATTACGCCACCTGCTAAAGAAATGCTTATTAAAATAGTAGGATTAACTGATTTGGCATACTTAATAAGTGCATCAATATCTCCTGCAAAAATGATATTTCCATTTTTGTCTGGATTTGCAAAGGCAATATTGAGATGTGTTAATTTGCAAAACTGAATCGAAGTCATTTTACTAAAACTATCCGACGATAAATAACCTACAACTCGAGCAGTTTTTGGCTTGCCCTCATCGTTATCAAAATCTTTTTGAGAACTACAGCTATAAACCGATGTCAACGAAATTATATAGAAAAGAATGCCTAATAAGGCTTTATTATTGATCATAATTTTTAATTTAAACAGATTGTTTTTAATTTAATTAGATTGAAATAATACCTTATTAGGCATAACTCTATGGTGTTGTGAGCTTATTTTAGTTTACATCCCACCAAACTTTATTTGTCCATTCATTCTTGCCACCCATTCTTGATAAAGCTTCTTGGAAATTCGCACCATTCTTTTGTGCTT
The DNA here is from genome assembly GCF_000425445.1 of Flavobacterium denitrificans DSM 15936. Taxonomy (GTDB): domain Bacteria; phylum Bacteroidota; class Bacteroidia; order Flavobacteriales; family Flavobacteriaceae; genus Flavobacterium; species Flavobacterium denitrificans. The sequence continues at coordinate 392,724 of NZ_KE384378.1, forward strand.
CATCATTTGGATAATATAAACGTGTTGGAACAACTCCGCCCGTTTCAGAATCTGGATTTTTGATTGGCAACAATTTAGGAAATCCAGTTCTTCTCCAATTTGAATAGGCTTCAATACTATTCAACAAGTACGTAACCCAAAGCTGTGTAGCAATTTGTTCTTTCTCACTTCCTGCAACTAATGGTTTGTTGTTCAAATAAGTGTCAATTGCACCTTGAGTTGGCAACGCAGCACCATACATTACAAGGTGTCTGATACCAGCCTCAACTCCTTTTCTATAATAATCAGAAGCAGCACCTGAAACCCAGCCTCTATAAGCGGCTTCGGCCAATAATAACTGTGATTCTGAATAACTAACATGCAAAAAAGGAGTTGTTTTTAATTTTAAATAAGGCTGAATTCCTGAAATTGCATTAGATCCACCTGGCATATCCCATTGAAAAACTCCTGGAGTATTACCAACATAAAGTTCTTCACCTGGAGCTGGAGCACCACCAGCTACACCTGCTGTTTTAGGAGTTGCAAGCATTGTTAACCTTGGGTCGCCATTATTTCTTAAAAAATCAATCATTAATGAACTAAAGTGATCTCCATTTTCGTTTCCAATAAAAGCATATGACAATCCGTTTCCTCTAAAATCAAGCGCCCCCGGAGTATCATTAAAAGGGAAATCCAAACATTTCATAAAACAGTTATCAGCATTGCTTTGAAAAACACCATTTTGAAATGCTGCCTTTGCTTGCTTTTCTGCTTCTGCAGGGCTTACTTCTGAAATTCTCATGGCAAGACGCAAACGCAATGTATTAGCTAGCTTTTTCCATTTTGAAACATCTCCGTTGTAAAACTGATCGCCTTTTATTGCACCACCGCCATCGTTCAATTGTACAAATGCTTCCTCTAATTCTTTAAAAAAGGCATTGTAAATGTCTTGCTGTTTATCATATTTAGGCGTTACAATTCCTTTAGAGAACCCTAAACCAGCTTCTGAATAAGGAGCATCTCCATATAAATCTGTAATACGCTGCGCAATCATTACTTTCATGATTTTAGCAACTGCATTCATATTTACCAAAGTAGGATCGCCAGATGTTTTTTCGATAATATCTACAGCACTTTTTAATTCATTTGCATAACCATTTCTCCATAGAGCTGTAGCATAATCATCATTTTTCTTGAATTTGCTTCCAAATTCTGTTACGTTCCATGCACCTGCATAATGCTGCACAAATCCTCCAGAATAAATCAAGTTGGCTCTCCATTGATAGTATCCATCACCTGACAAACACAATTGAGTAAATGTAAGCTGTCCCGCAGGATTTGCAGATAACGCCACCGGATCTTTTTCCAGTTCGTCAAAATTTTCAGTACAGCCAACCAGCGTAAATATTGCAAGTAGGGCTATTATTTGTTTAAATTTCATAATTTCTTTTTTTAGAATGTAACTTTAAGATTAAAACCATATGATCTTCTGAATGGCAATGAACCATATTCAAAACCTTGTCCATTTCCTGAAGTGTACATAGACTCTGGGTCAATGTTTGGCAAATCTTTATTAAAAGTGAATAAATTTCTTGCGAAAGCCGAAACATAAATTGAGTTGATTTTTGCTCCGCCAAAAACACTTCTTGGAATTTGGTACCCCAAACTTACCTCTCTTAATTTTACGTAAGATGCATCATAAATAAACGGCGCAGGCGTATTGTTAAATACTGAGTTCCAGTAATCTTGTGGATTTACAGGTTTTGTATTTTGCACATAAACCGGATTAGCTTCTGTTCCTGTATTTACAACACCATTTGCTACATAACCCGCTGTAGGCACCCAAGTTGCTTGACTAAAATTTGGATCATTTGCAACGGCTTGTGCTCTCGCCTCATTATAAGCATCTCTTCCTTCTGTAGTAACATCAAGAAGTCCTTTTTGTGCCGCAAGTGAGTTTGTCATAGAGAATACATCCATTCCAAATTTCATATCAATCAAAAATTGAAGTGTAATTCCTTTATAAGAAAAACGGTTTGTTAAACCTGCTGCCCAATCAGGAAGTCCTTTTCCTAAGGCAACTTTAGTATCTGTGTAAACTGGCAAACCGTTTGCCCCAACTATCATTTCTCCAGAAGGTGTTTTTTGAAAATCTTTACCAATAATAGTCCCGTATTGCCCTCCTACTTGTGCAACAATTGCAGCACCAGCCCAACGTGCCTCAGAAATAGTATAAGTATCAATATCTGGATGCAACGAAATAATTGAGTTTTTGTTTTTTGAAAAGTTCAAATCAATTCCCCACTCAAAATTCTTGTTTTTAATTGGTGTTCCTGACAAGAAAATCTCAATACCTTCATTACGAAGTTTACCTGCATTTACAGAAATATACTCATATCCAGAAGTTGCTGAAGATGGCAAATCAATAGTTTGATCTGAAGTATCTTCACGGTAAACAGTAATATCAGCTTTTAATCTATTTTTGAAGAAAGCAGTTTCAACCCCAAACTCTACTCCTGTTTTTGATTGGTAAGTCAAATTAGGATTTGGTGCTGAAGTATTTTTGATGTTTACAACACTTCCTCCATTATAAGAAGAATAAGTCGTATAATTTAAAGCGTTCTTGTAAGCCCCTGGCGCATTAGAAACCTCTGCCCAAGATGCTCTGAATTTTCCATATGAAAAAGTATCGCTTTGAATATCAAATGCATCTGAGAAAACAAAACCTAATGAAGCCGCTGGATAAAAAGCATCTTTATTGATTACGCTAAACCAGTCATTTCTTCCTGTAAACTCAGCATATAAATATCCTTTGTAATCAAATTTAGCAGAACCATAAATTGAATTTGTTCTAGTTCTCGTATCTAGTGGCGCATTTTCAGTCTGATTTGAGAAATTACTAATATACTCAGTTCCAGGCTCAATAATATTTGTTCCGAATCTAGAACTTTGTTCTCTTCTGAAATCTCTTCTACCTGTTCCTAAAATTCCAGAAAAAGTAAAATCTTCAGTCAATTTAATATCTGAAAATGTTGCTATCAAATCAGTATTCATTTCAGAAACTTTAATATCTTCAAGTCCTAGGTAACCCGCATCTCTTCCTGGCCAAGTATTTCCCCAAGCCATAAAATCTTTTGAACTAAAATTATAAGTATCCAAACCAGTTCTAAGTGTCAAGGCAACCCATTTTTTCAACTGATAAGTCCCCGTAACATTGCCCATAAAACGGTTTTTTCGAGTTGAGTTGTGATTTTCATTTACAACCCAGTATGGATTCAACGAATACACATTATTATTCCATGGATACATTGAATTATCCGTCGGATCCATCGAATTTTTAAGCCAAGCCTGATCGATATTTGGTGCCAAACCACTTAAAGAATACCCAACGTTATTTGGCGAATCTCCCAAACCTGGTCTATTGTCTGTGTTTTCAACCATATAATTTACATTTGCATCTAAAGTAAATTTGTCTGATTTCATAGTTGCATTCAAGCTAGCATTGTTTCTTTCTAAACCAGATTCCGGAATTACGTCATCATTTTTAAGATTATTAAATCCAAAACGAACGATCGCATTGTCACTTCCCGCTGAAAGCGCAATTCCGTTTGATGTTGTAAATCCTGTTCTGAAGAAATCTTGAATATTGTTATCTACTTTAGCATACGGTCTCATCGAACCGTCAAATATTTTTACTTGCTGTCCTACAGATTCTGAAAATTTAGGTCCCCATGCACTAGTTGTATATTGGTAAATTTCAGTAGCTGCTTTGTTCGGATCTGGCAAAACCCCGTTTGAGCCAGTTCCGTAGTCAGTTTGGTAATCGTTATATTTAGCATTTACTCGGTCAAAACTTACACCGCTTGTTAATTCTACTTGTAGTTTTCCTTTGCTTCCTTTTTTAGTAGTAATCAAAATTACACCATTTAACGCTCTAGAACCATATAACGCTGCTGCAGCTGCACCTTTAAGAACCGTTAAGCTTTCAATATCATTTGGGTTGATACTTGAGATACCGTCACCACTATCTCTACCATCAAACCATTTGCTTGTTGCCGCGGCATCATTAGACAAACCTGTATTATCAATTGGAACACCATCAACAATATAAAGTGGCTGGTTACTCTCACCTATACTTGATATACCTCTAATAATAACTCTTGTGCTTCCGCCCACACCTGTTGCAGGAATAGACACATCAACACCGGCAACTCTACCTGAAAGTGCCGTAGCAACATTAGTTGTGATTACTTTGTTTAGTTGTTCACCTTTAACATCCTGAACTGCATATCCCAATTCTTTCTTTTGTCTCTTGATACCTAATGCTGTAACTACTACTTCCTGCAAGTTTTGAGTATCTGGTGATAACACAACATTTATTGTTGCTGAACCAGCCACTGTAACAGCCTTAGTCTTAATTCCAATATACGAAAAAACAAGCACATCACCTGTAGATGCTTGAATCGTATAGACTCCGTCAAAATCTGATTGGGTTGCCGTTTTTGTACCTTGAATTATTACACTAACTCCAGGCAACGGTAATCCGTTTTCATCGCTTACCAAACCTTTGATGGTTTTCGCCTGTGCATTCGCAAACTGCGAGGCGAGAAAAATCACAAAGATTAATACAAATTGTTTCATTTTTTCATGGTTTTTTTTAGTTATGCGATAAAATTATTGTTAATTTTAACATAAATAAAACATTTTATACAAACAGCAAAAAACCTTAAACAAACGACACAAATCATTCAACATTATGTTTTACGAAAACGTTATCTCGTTGAAATTAAGCATCATTTCACTTTTTTTACGTTTTTTTATTCAAAAGAATTGCGTTTTAGCTCTTAATTGTTTAAAGTTGCACAATATTCTATATACTTGACCAAAACAAGCTAACTCCAAGAAATTAAATTGAAGGAAATTCAAAAACTCAAATTCAATATTAAGATTCAAAATCATATTTGGTTTTGGAGTATCTATTTTACTTTAAATTTTTTAAGATGGGGAGCCTATTTTAATGATTACCCTTATTCGTTCAAATCAAACTTGATTGAATTTTCATTAGTAATTCCGCTCGTATATTTCAATTTGTTTGTTTTAGTGCCAAAATTTGTCTTGAAACAAAAATATATTCTCTATACATTTTTGCTTCTAACAAGCTTATTTGTAATGTATTTATGCAAGACTGCGCTTACTTATTATATCATATCCGAAAATATTTGGCCTGAAGCGAATCGAGAATATCATCCTTTTGAAATCAATCATATTGTAGCTGTCTGCATTGGAGAACTTTACGTTTTAGCAATGGCTTCATCTGTTTATCTTACTTTGACTTGGCTACGTGAACGCGAACGAAACCGCTCATTGAGAGAAAATCAATTCAAAATCAAATTAAAATACCTTGAAAACCAAATACAACCGCACTTCTTCTTTAATACTTTAAATAATCTATATGCTTTGTCTTTGGAATCTTCAGATAAAGTCCCAGACGTTATCATTAAATTATCCAATTTGATGGAATACGTTCTCTATGATGTAAAAGGAACCAAGTTTGTCCCATTGATTAAGGAAATAGATTATATCCAAAATTATATCGAAATCGAAAAGTTGCGATTTGAAAATGTCGAAGTCTCCATAAATCTGGAATCTAATATTGAGGATATTGTTGTGCCACCGCTAATCTTTATTTCATTGGTAGAAAATGCCTTTAAACATGGCGGTTTAAACAACAAAAACCTGAAAATCAAAATCAATTGCAAAGTTATCGACAATAAATTGTTAGATTTTGAAATCCTAAATAATTTTGTAATTTCACAAAATCTTAGTCCAAAAGGAGGAATTGGATTAATCAATACCAAAAAAAGACTGAAATTAATTTATAAGAATAATTTTAGTCTAAAACAGTCAACTAAACTAAACTACTATATAATCCGTTTGCAAATACCTATTCATAATGAAGATTAAATGTGTTTTGATCGATGATGAACCATTAGCTGTCAAAGTCTTGCAAAATTACTTTGCAAATTTCCCAGATTTTGAAGTTGTTGCGACATTCAATAATTCTCTGGAAGCACTTGATTTTTTAAACAGCACGCCAGTTGATGCTGTTTTTTTAGACATCAACATGCCAATGATGACTGGATTTGAATTGATCAGCCTTATCGAAAACAAAACTAAAGTAATCATCACAACCGCTTTTAGGGAATTTGCTGCCGAAAGCTATGATCTTGACGTACTCGATTATTTAGTAAAACCAATTCCGCTTCCTAGATTTATAAAATGCATTAATAAAATCACTACCGAATACAATCTTAAAAACAACATTAAAGTTGAAGCCACGAAGGGCGATTCTCACATTTTCATCAAAGTCGATAAAAAAATGATGAAAATCAATATTGAGGAAATCCTATTTGTGGAAGGAATGAAAGAATATATAAAAGTAGTCACTCCAGACAAAACCTATATTACACATAAATCCCTAACTTCTTTGTCAGAAGAATTGCCTTCTGACCGTTTTTTGCGAATACATAAATCGTACGTAATCGCACTGAATAAGGTAAAATCTATTGAAGGAAACCGAATTCAAATACAATCCTACACAATTCCAATAGGCAGAAACTACAGCAAAGACGTCAAAAACAAAATTCTGGAATAAATCTTATTACATTTTCGATTTCTAACTAAGTTAAAACTAACACATTGTTGAAAAAATGATGTTGTTTGTTTAAATTTAACATTATTTGTGCCTTTTTATTTTTTTTTGCTATTCGTAACAAATATATTTACGGTCTTCAAAAAACACTATAAATAAAAAATTAACCTTATTACAATTATGAGTTCAGAAAATGTACAGACCAAGTGGGGACAATTTATCTCATTGATAATCGTCTTCTTCTTTTGGGGTTTTGTTGGTTCTGCCAATGACATCCTGATACCAGTATTCAAAAAAGTATTTACTTTATCGCAAGTTCAGTCGCAATTAGTAGCTTGGGCATTTTATGCAGCGTACTTTGTTGGATCAATTATTTTCTTTTTAGTATCATTAAAAAGAGATGTTTTACAACAATTCGGATACAAAAAAACATTAGCTGCAGGATTAATTCTTTCGGCTGTTGGTTCATTCTTATTCGTTCCTGCTGCAACAATGGCAAGTTTCCCATTCTTCTTAACAGCATTATTTACAGTAGGTTTAGGATTTTCGATTCAGCAAATTGTTGCCAACCCACTTGCTATTAAAATGGGAAGCCCAGAAACTGGAGCACACCGTTTGACATTGGCAGGAGGTATCAACTCTTTCGGAACTACAATCGGAGCAATCTTACTAGGAATTGCGCTTTTCGGGATGGGCGACAATAAAAAAACAAACCTTTCACTAGAAGACATCAAATTACCTTTTATCATTTTAGGTCTTGCTTTCATCGTAGTTGCAGTTTTCATGTATTTTTCTAAAATTGAAGATCCAGCAAAAGTTGATGAAGAACAAGCTATAATTGAGCACAAACATGCAAAATTCAACATCCTTGATTACCCTCAATTGTATCTTGGAATGCTAGGAATTTTCATTTATGTAGGAACTGAGGTAACTATTATCAGTAATTTGCCAGCCCTATTGCACACAAATGAATTCGGAAACATCCTTGAAGATGCTATTGCACCATTTATCGCTTTATATTGGGGAAGTTTAATGATTGGACGCTGGAATGGTGGTGTAAACGTTTTCAACACTTCAAACCTAGTAAATACAGCTTTAAAATTCATCGTTCCTGCTTTAGCATTCGGAGTAATTATCGGAGCTAACATTTTTGCCGCTCACGACGTTTCAACATTCTACATTTACCCAATTTGGATCTTATTATTCATTGCTGTAAGTTTTGTAGGAGGTAAAAATGCTGGCAAAACTTTAATGCTTTTCGGAATCTCAGGATTACTGATGATGGTTTTAGGACTTGTTTGGCCAAATCCAGAAATCGCTAAATTCTTCTTTATTTCTGGAGGATTATTCTTATCGATCATGTGGCCTTCAATCTTCGATTTAGCAATCGCAGGCTTAGGGAAAAACACAGGAAAAGCTTCATCTTTCTTAATTATGATGATTCTTGGAGGAGGAGTTATTCCATTGGTTCAAGGAAGCATCTGCGACCTAGACGCTACAAATCCAGAGGGAATTTTAGGAATTTCATACACACACTTCTCTTATATCGTACCACTTCTTGGCTTTGCTTACTTAGCATTTTATGGCTTCTATTGTCCTAAACTATTAAAAAGACAAGGAATCAGCCACGTTGAAGGTGGCGGAGGCGGACACTAAAAAGTAAAAAACATCAACATAAAAAAAACTCCCATTTTATTCAAATGGGAGTTTTTTCTTTTACCAATATGCATGAATTTAAATTTCCAACTTAGACCCCTTGAATCTTAGCACTTAGAAGCTTACTTAGCATTAATGATATTACTCAAATTCTTCTTAAAAATGGTTCTGCTTTGTTCAGAAATCTTATAAACAACATCTTTGTCAGCATGGACAATAACCTTGTCGATATTAGCCGCTAAAAGCGCCTTAGGATCTTTTATTCTTAAAGTACAGGCTCCATCAAAAAAACCGTCATCTTCTATTATCTTTTTTGCTTCAACAATAGTACCATCCGTTAAAACTGCGGAAATAGTCATTTCCTTATTTGGGGTTTTCAAATAAAAACCATCCATGACCAACATTAAACGATAACTGTTCTTAAGTTCTGGCCCTTTAAACTCATGTCGGGTAATATTATAACGAAGACCTTTTGCCAAAGACTGAAACTTGGTTGTACAATCTAGCTCATAAGTAGCCACATCGCCTGCATCATTAACACTGGTCAAAACCTTGGCTTGCGCATTTATCGATACTGTCGCAACAAAAAACGAAACTAAAACTAAGATGATTTTCATAAATATTTCTTTTTACGTTTACATAAAAGTAAAAAAAAATCGTCTTTTTTAATAAAAAAGACGATTTAAATATTTTATAAAAACCTGATTACTATTTGTTTCCTTTCTCGAAGTCAGCAACAAACTGAGCTAATCCGATATCAGTCAAAGGATGCTTCAATAAACCAGCAATTGCAGATAATGGCCCAGTCATAACATCAGCACCAATTTTTGCACAGTTCACAATATGCATAGTGTGACGTACAGAAGCTGCTAAAATTTGCGTCTCATAGCCATAGTTGTCATAAATCTCTCTGATTTCTTGAATCAAATTCAAACCATCAGTTGAAATATCATCTAAACGTCCTACGAACGGAGAAACATAAGTTGCTCCAGCTTTTGCCGCTAATAAAGCTTGTCCAGCAGAAAACACAAGAGTTACGTTTGTTTTGATTCCTTTATCAGAAAAATATTTTGCAGCCATAACACCTTCTTTGGTCATTGGCAATTTTACAACGATTTGATCGTGCAATTCAGCTAACTCTTCACCTTCTTTGATCATTCCGTCATAATCCAATGCATTTACCTCTGCACTTACATCACCTTCAACAAGATTACAGATATCAACATAATGCTTCAAAATGTTGTTTTTTCCGGTAATTCCTTCTTTTGCCATCAATGATGGATTAGTGGTTACACCATCTAAAACACCTAAAGCCTGCGCTTCTTTAATTTGAGCTAAATTAGCTGTATCAATAAAAAATTTCATAATCTATCTATTTATAATTGTGTGTTGAAAAATTCGGTGCAAAATTACAAAATCAATACCAATAACAGTTTTAAAATTTAAAGCAATTTGACAATTATGTTTGAAATCTCGCAATTTGTGCCATTTTTAAAGCTTATAATGATTCATTAACATTTTTTCATAAACTTTATCAGGCAGAGCACGTTTCAAAACAATCGAAAACTTCTGCATAAAAACCCCAACTTTATAATGCACATTAGGCTTCTTAGTCTGTATGATTTTATAAATTGCTTCAGCCATTTCGTTTGGATTGCTTCCTGCATCAACATGCTCGTTCATTGTGGCTAATGTATCGCCATACACTTTTTCATAAGCAGAACCATTTATTACCGGCGCATGAAAACGTCCAGCTGCGATATTAGTAGCAAAATCGCCTGGAGCAACATTTGTAATTTCGATTCCAAATTGCTTTACTTCCATTCTCAATCCTTCGGTAATCAATTCCAAAGCACCTTTTGAAGCCGAATAAACGCTTCTGTACGGCAATCCCATATAAGCAGCGATAGAAGTAATATTTATAATAAGTCCAGATTTTTGCTCGCGCATTTGTGGCAAAACAGCTTTCATCACTTCGATTGGACCAAAAAAATTGGTTTCAAAATTATTTTTGATTTCTTCCATCGGAATTTCTTCCAAAGGACCTGTAATTCCAACTCCAGCATTATTGATCACAATATCCAATCTTCCTGAAATTTCCAAAATTTTAGCTACTGCACTTTTTATAGAATCCGAATTTCTAACGTCTAAAGCCACAAGCGGAAAAATAGAATTAAGTACTTTTTCTGGATTTCGGCTCGTTCCATAAACGACATAGCCTTTTTTATGCAAAAACTCCCCTATTGATTTACCAATCCCAGAAGATCCTCCGGTTATTAAAACGACTTTATTCATTTTTCTATGTTAGATGTTAAATGTTATAATTTAAAATGCAATCTCAGCAATCAAAAGTTTATTAGAAAAGTCACACTCATCTAACTTATCATCTTTGACTTTACAGAGAATCAAAAATAAAAAAAAATCTCCCCGAAGGAAGATTAGATTTATATGAATTCTAAAAAAAGAATTTTATAACGAAAAAAAAAAAAAAAAGGCAAGCGACCTACATCGCACCGCTCAACCACGTACCCTTGCTATGTTCCCATCCTGGGGGAGTCTGCAGGAGCTGGTCGTGTAGGACTTGCCGGTGCAAATATACAATCTTTTTATATTTTTGCAAGAGCTTTGTTGCTATAAAAATATCGTTGTATATTGGCTTATTCAAATTTTAAACTATGAAAAAATATAACTTCCTAGCTGTCATTTTATTAGGAATCACATTTGTTGGATGTGGAGAAAAAAATAAAGGCGAAAATTCTTTATTTAATATTGATGATTCCGCTTTTCCGGCTCATTTTACGCAAAAAGAAGCAGTTTCTATTGGCGTTTTGAATCCAAAATCGACAGAAATCGACAGTATTGCCTACTTTGTTAATGACAAAAGAGTAGGAAGTACAAAAGGCGCTGAAAAATTCAAATTTGAATTAAAGGATCAAAAACTGGGTTATCAATATTTGAAAGCTACCGTTTATTTTGGTTCTGATTCTTCTGATGCAACTAAACGAATCGAATTAGTTTCAGATATTCAACCAAAAGCATTAAAATATAAAATTGTAGATACTTTTCCTCACGATACAAAAGCTTTTACTGAAGGCTTAGAGTTTAACAATGGTATTTTATTCGAAAGTACAGGCCAAGAAGGTGATTCATACTTTAGATCAGTAGATTATAAAACAGGAAAAGTAATCAAACAAGTAAACCTACCTAAAGAAGACTTTGGAGAAGGAATTACTTTTATAAATGGCAAAATATTCCAATTAACTTGGCAACAAAAAAAGGGATACATATATGATGCTAAAACCTTAAAATTAGAAAAAACTTTTACCTACGACAAAGACATCGAAGGATGGGGAATGACACATGACGATAAATACATTTATCATTCTGACGGAACTGAGAAAATCTGGAAAATGGATCCAAATACTCAAAAATTACTTGATTACATCAATGTGTATTCTGGCTCTTCAAAAATCAAACGTATAAATGAGTTAGAACTAATCAACGGAAAATTTTATGTAAATGTTTGGCAGAAAGATGCGATTGCAGTTGTAAACCCTACATCAGGCGCTGTTGAAGGCATATTAGACCTTTCTGGTTTACGTAAATTCATTAAAGCTCCTAACGCTGAAGTTTTAAACGGAATTGCTTATAACCCACAGACCAAAACCTTTTTTGTTACCGGTAAATATTGGGAGAAAATGTTTGAAATAACAATTTCCGAATAATTCCCAATCAAATAATTTTACGAATTTCACAAGTTTTCACATATAAATACGTGAGAATTTGTGAAATTTGTGTTTTATAACAACTCACATTGATGATCACATTAATCAAAAACATCCAAGAATTATTACAAGTTCGCGAAACTTCAATTGATAAAGTTTCAGGTTCTGAAATGGCAATATTGCCGTCGATAAAAAATGCTTTTTTAATTATAAAAGATAACCTTATCGAAGATTTTGGCTCAATGGAAAACCTTCCTAAAATCAATGCCGATAAAATTATCGATGCAACTGGAAAAGTAATTTTGCCAACTTGGTGCGACAGTCACACTCATATCGTTTATGCCGGAAACCGCGAACAGGAATTCGTAGATCGCATCAACGGACTTACTTATGAAGAAATTGCAAATCGCGGTGGCGGGATTTTAAATTCGGCTAAAAAACTAAATGAAACTTCAGAAGAAGAAATTTATGAGCAATCAAAAATTCGTTTAGAAGAAGTAATGCATTTAGGAACTGGAGCTGTCGAAATTAAATCTGGCTACGGACTGACAGTCGAAGGCGAGCTAAAAATGCTTCGTGTTATTAAAAAATTGGCCGAAAATTATCCAATTGCAATAAAAGCTACCTTTTTAGGCGCGCATGCTTTTCCAACACATTGTAAAGAAAACAAAGGGGGATATATAGACGAAATCATAACCAAAATGATTCCTGAAATTGCTCAAAACAAACTAGCTGAATATATTGATGTTTTCTGCGAATCAGGTTATTTTTCTGTAGAAGAAACGGAAAAAATTATGCAAGCAGGAATTGATTTCGGCTTAAGGCCAAAAATCCACGTGAATCAATTTAACTCTATTGGTGGCATTCAAGCTGGCGTTAAATTTAATGCACTTTCTGTTGACCATCTTGAAGTAATGAATCCAGATGATATTCAAGCTTTAAAAAACACTGAAACGATGCCTGTTGCCTTGCCTTCTTGTTCTTATTTTTTAAGCATTCCGTACACACCAGCGCGCGAAATGATCAAAGCTGGACTTCCATTGGCATTAGCTACAGATTTCAACCCGGGATCTACTCCATCTGGGAATATGAATTTTGTGGTTGCGACAGCTTGCATCAAAATGAAAATGACACCAGAAGAAGCCATCAATGCAGCAACAATCAATGGCGCTTATGCAATGGGTCTTTCAGAAACTCATGGAAGTATTACAAAAGGGAAAAAAGCAAATTTAATCCTCACGAAACCAATTTCTTCTTACTACCAAATTCCATACGCTTTTGGAAGCAATTTGATTGAAAGCGTTTTTTTGGAAGGAACAATTCTAGAATAAAATCCATAAAAAAAGGTCTGTGAAACTCACAGACCTTTAATATCAAAGTGGCATTATTATCCTTTACGACAAATTATCTTAAACTGAAACTAGTTTTAGAAACTAATTCATCATTATCAAAAACATTGATAAAGTAAGTTCCTTTTGCAAAATCTTTACCCGGAAGATCTTCACTAACTTGTACCGTTTTATTTTCATATTTAACTGTAGTTTTGAAGCTATAAGTTAAAGAGTTATCACCAAAACTTTCTGTTTTCTTTTCTCCTAAAACATTATTTTTAGCATCAATTACCTGAATATAATAGGTTTTATCTCCAGATTTTGCAATTGAATTTTCAGCAATTGTAAAACTTACTTTCAAAACATCAGCACGGCTTGCTTTATCAGTTTCAATTTGTTTTCCAGAGCTTTTCAATTTGTAAGCTGCAGTTTTTGTGTTTAAAACAGACAATTTAGAACCTCTTTCAACAGTTTTAGCAAGTTCTTCGTTTTGCCCTACTAATACTTCATTGTATTTTTTAGATTCTCCTAAAACTACAATTGTACTATCTCTCTGAGTTGTCAAAACACCATTTTGTTTTTTCAGCTCATCATTTTCAGCAACTAAAGTTTTCATTTTCGCTTGCATTGCCTGAACTTGAGATTTGTATTTAGAAACATCTCCTTTTGATTTATTCAAATCATCCATAAGAGCTACTACTTTATCTCTTTCCTGAATCAATTCATCAGACATTGAAGTATTTTCAGCAATTGCAGCATCATAAGTTGCTTTTAATTCTTGTAAATCCTTCATAACAGATTCTTTCTCTGTCATTGTTGTGGTAAGCTCAGTTTTAACTACTTCTGTATCAGAAGATAATTTAAAAATATACACTAAACTACCAATCAGTAGGACTGCTAAAACTGCGATTACCGCTTTTAGACTTGAGTTGTTGTTCTTTGGGTTTTCCATATTTAATAATTTTCTTTATTAACAAATTTAAGAATTAATATATCGTAATAACGTAAGTTGACACAATTATATTATTTTTGGACAATATTTTTTTATATGGAGAAATTAATTCCTTTTACTGTTAATGATTTAGCAAAAGTCACAAATCACCGTAGTGGCGAAATAAAATTCGGCGAAAAGATGATTGTCATTCCAAAAGAAGCTGACAAGATAAAATTCATGACCGAATGTGAGGCTAAATATGTACTTTTAGGAATTCCTGAAGATATTGGCGTGCGTGCAAATTATGGTCGTCCAGGTACTGCATCGGCGTGGGAAAATGCGATAAAAAGTATTGCGAACATTCAGCATAATCGTTTTTCAAAAGGAAGCCAAATAATTGTTTTGGGCCAAATCAATGTTGCTCAAGAAATGCGAGATGTAGAAAATCTTGATTTCAACGACATCGACGATCGATCAAAACTAAGCCAATTGGTTGAAAAAATCGACAAAGAAGTTTCTCATATAATATTCAGCATTATTAAAGCTGGAAAAACTCCAATTATCATTGGCGGGGGCCACAACAATGCTTACGGAAATATTAAAGGTTCGGCTCTTGCAAAAGGAAAACCTATAAATGCAATCAACTTTGATGCACATTCTGATTTTAGAATTTTAGAAGGACGTCACAGCGGAAACGGATTTTCATATGCTTATGAAGAAGGTTTTCTTAAAAAATATTTCATCTTCGGATTGCACGAAAATTACACTTCAAAAAGTGTTTTAGACATTATCAAAAAATTAGAAGATCGTGTACGTTATAATACATATGACAGTGTAAATATCCGAAAAGAAAAAGATTTCAACCGAGAAATGGCTCTAGCTTTAGGCTTTATTCAAAATGATTCTTTTGGAATTGAGATTGATTTAGATGCGATTCCGAATATTGCCAGCAGCGCCATGACAATAAGCGGATTTTCTGTAGAAGAATTGCGCCAGTTTGTTTCTTTCTTTGGACAACACAAAAATGCTACGTATTTGCACATTTGCGAAGGAGCACCAGATTTAGCCGATTCTCCAAATAATAATTTAATTGGAAAATTGATTGGTTATTTGATCACTGATTTCATCAAAGCAAACAATGAAAAAGAAAAATCGCACTGAACTTCAACAGGCTTAAAACCACACATTTCCCAAATAATACAAGATTCAAATAAACGTTTGATCGAATAAACCTATCTTTGCACAGAATTTTTAGTGTTTTAAACTAAATTCTTAACACCTAAGATATGTTATTCGAAGATTTATCACTTTCAAAAAGTATACAAAAAGCCGTATTTGAAGAAGGCTACCTTAATCCCACCCCAATTCAGGAGCAAGCTATTCCAATTGTTTTATCAGGAAGAGATTTGATTGGTTGTGCGCAGACAGGAACAGGAAAAACGGCAGCATTTGCCATCCCAATAATTCATCAATTGCACCGAATTGTAGGCTCATCAAAAAAAGCCAAACAAATTCGCGCACTTGTTGTTACGCCAACACGTGAACTTGCCGTGCAAATTGGAGAAAGTTTTGACACTTATGCAAAATATACCAATTTAACACAATTAACAATATTTGGAGGCGTTTCTCAAAATCCGCAGGTTGAAACCTTAAAAAAAGGAATCGATATCCTTGTAGCAACTCCTGGGCGATTATTGGATTTGCATAAACAAGGGTTTCTTGATTTAGACCACTTGCATACTTTGGTTTTAGACGAAGCCGATCAAATGCTTGATATGGGCTTTATAAACGATGTGAAAAAAATCGTAAAATTAACCCCAAAAAATCGTCAGACTTTATTGTTTTCAGCAACTATGCCAATTGCTATTCGCGAATTGGCAGAAATGTTTTTGAAAGATCCAGAAAAAGTTGAAGTTTCACCAGTTTCATCGACAGCAGAAAATGTAGAACAACGCATTTATTTTGTTGACAAAACAGAGAAAAGAAACTTGCTATACCATTTGATCAAAGAGCAAAATTTATCAAACGTACTTGTTTTTTCAAGAACGAAACATGGTGCCGATAATGTTGTAAAAGCACTTCGCAAAAAAGATATTCCAGCAGAAGCAATTCACGGAGACAAATCGCAAAACGCAAGACAGCGTGTTTTAGACGCCTTTAAAAACAAAGAAGTTGGAGTTTTAGTGGCCACAGATATTGCGGCTAGAGGAATCGACATCGAGCAGTTGCCATATGTAATCAATTTTGACTTGCCTAACATCCCTGAAACCTACGTTCACCGAATTGGCCGTACAGGTCGTGCAGGAAACGGCGGAATCGCGATTTCATTTTGTGGCAAAGACGAACATCCATACTGGAAAGATATTCAAAAATTGATAAAAGTTGACGTAAAAACCATAACTGACCATCCTTATCAATGGCATTCTGGAAGTCCCGAAGCAGGTGAAAAACCTAAAAATTCAAATAGAAGCGGAGGAGCACACAAGTCAAGAAAATCAAATACATCTAAGAAAAATAAAAAACGCTGGTACTAACCAGCGTTTTTTGCTTCTTCTATCAAATAACTGATGATTTTAAACAGTTTTACTGGCTCAAATGGTTTAATAATAATATCATTTATTCCCGATGAAATTGCTTCGTCGGTTATTTCATCTTTATCAAAAGCAGTCAAAGCGACAATTGGCGTTTTTACATCTTTCAGGCGAATTCTTTTGCTGGTTTCAAAACCATTCATCAATGGCATATTAATATCCATTAAAATAAGGTCAAAAGTTTCCTTTTCAAGAATTTCTAAGGCACCAAAACCATCATCAACCACTTTGCAGATGTAATTATTTTTTTCGATAATTTTTTTGGTTACCAATTGATTGATTAAATTATCCTCGACAATCAAAATTTTATGAACCTCGTTTGAAGTCAAATCCACTTCAATTTCATCAATAATCTTTTTGGTTTTCTCAGGATCATGCTCAAACGGTATAACAAATGAGAATGAAGTGCCTTGCCCTACTTCGCTTTCTAAGGTAATTGTGCTTCCAAAAAGTCCCAACAAGCGTTTTACAATACTCAAACCTAAACCAGTTCCTTGATAATCTTCATCTTTACGTCCTACTTGTACAAATTTTTCAAAGATTTTACTTTGGTCTACAGTTGCAATTCCAACGCCATTGTCTTTTATCAAAAAATCAAGAAAATAATTTTTACCTTCTATTTTCAAAAGATCAACTTTCACTTCAACTTCGCCATTCTTTGTAAATTTTAAAGCATTGCTCACCAAATTCATCAAGATTTGCGCAAGTCTGAGTTTATCGCCAATTAAATACTCGGGAATTTTGGGGTCAATATAAATATTGATTTTGTTATTATTTTTTTGAGATAAGAACGAAAGCGAATTTTTGATCATTGTAATTTCATCTGAAATATTAAATGTCAAATTTTCAAGCACAACTTTGTTCTCTTCAATTTTATTAATCTGCAAAATATCATTTACTAAAGACAATAAATATCGCGCAGAAAATTTCAGCGAACTTAAATGCTGGCTTCTTGATAATTCTTTGTGTTCTTCTAACAACATATTTGTAATTCCTACGACACCATACAATGGCGTACGCAATTCGTGGCTTATAGTCGAAATAAACTGAGTTTTGAGCAAAGAGGCTTCCTCTGCAATTTCCTTCGCCTTTAAGAGCTCTAAATTGTGTTTCTTTTTGAATCTGATGTTTTTAATCAAAGTAATAATCAAAACCAACAGTATCAAGGAAACCAAAACAAATAAAATTACAATAATTCGTGATTTCTTAAGACTCTGATATTGCGAAATCTTTTCATTTTCAATTTTATCAATCTGCCTTTTATATTCATCTAGCTCAAGATTAAAACCAGCAATAGAGGCTTTTTTTAGTTTTTCTTGATTGTATAATTCCTCCGTTATTTGGTTGTATGACGTAAGATGCTCATAAGCTTCTCTATATTTTTCGATTTTAGTCAAAAACTTAGAATATTCTAAATGTGCATACGACAAATCAGATCGTTCTTCACTATTTATTCCGGCGGCAATTGCAGCCAAAAAATAAGCATTTGCAGTATCATCTTCATTTTTAAAAGAAGAATACATACCGTTGAGCATATTTACGACAATTTCTGTCGATTGATCTCCATATTTTCCAATGTTATTGCCAACAAATTTTAAATAGGGATAACCTTCTTTAAACTTTCCAATATCAAAATACGCCCAAGCTATGTTTACATTCGTAAAATAAACCTGTTCCATACCATTGATTTTCAAACTATAGGCAATTGATTTTTTATAATATGAGATCCCTTTATCAAATTGCTTTTTCTCAAAACAATAAATATTTCCTAAGTTGTTGTGAAGGCTGTATTTTATAGAATCATTATTTGTTTTATTGGCATAGAACAAACTTTTATTATAGAAGAAAATAGCTTTATCAAACTCGGACAATTCACTATAATTGCCCGCAATAATTTTATATGATTTTGCTATTAAATAATTGTTTTTTAATAATGTTGCTTGATTTAATGCAATGCGCGAAGCTATTAATGATTTTTCAAAATTTGAATCTTTAAAATCATCCCATGCTTGTTTGACAAGCTTATTAATTTTAGTATCCGAAATTGTTTCTGACTGCGCGAAAGCCGAATTGACAACACAATTCAGAAAAAAGATTAAGAGAATAAAAATCCGCATTCGGGGCATAAATGGCTAATTTTCCCAAATATACACTTAAAAATAAAAAAAAACTGTATTTAAAATAAAAATACAGCTTTTCTTTATTTTTTGTTTAAAGTTTAATCCGACAAAAATCAGCAAACTTTATTATTATTTTCAAGACTATTCTTCTAAACTTACTTCTGCTTCTTTATTACTTTCCCATTGTCCAACAACAGAAGTTGCCAAAGCATTTCCTAAAACGTTTGTTGCGCTTCTGAACATATCACAAAAATGGTCAATAGGCAAAATCAAGGCGATTCCTTCAACGGGAATATCGAACATTCCACAAGTTGCCGCTACAACCACTAAACTTGCTCTTGGGACACCAGCAATACCTTTGCTCGTAAGCATTAAAACCAAAAGCATTACCATTTGTGTTCCAACATCTAAATGAACTCCATAAAACTGAGCGATAAAGATACTGGCGAATGTCATATACATCATACTTCCGTCTAGATTAAACGAATATCCAAGCGGCAGCATGAAAGAAACAATTTTGTCTTTTACACCAAAATCTTCTAATTCTTCAGTCAATTTTGGAAAAACAGCCTCACTACTTGTTGTACCAAATGCAATTGCTAATGGTCCAACTATACGCTTCAATAAATCAGTCATTCTTCCTTTTAAGAAAATATAACCAACTGCTATTAAAACAACCCAAAGCGTACTGATTCCAACTAAAAATGATCCAAAAAATTTGAAGTATGTAATTACTAATTCCTCGGCATCTCTAATAGCAAATACCCCTGCGATAGCACCAAAAACTCCAATTGGAGCAAAGTTCATCACATAGTTAACCATTTTCAAAACGATATGTGACGCTTTGTCTAATGCATTAATTACAGGTTTTACAGTACTTCCTATTGAAGCGGCCGCTAATCCGAAAAAGATTGAGAAAATTACAATCTGCAAGATTTCATTGGTTGCCATTGCTTCAAAAAGGCTTTTTGGAACAATATGCTCTACAAAATTCTCTACAGAAAGTGTTTTTGTTTTTCCTGTTACTTCAGTTGCGGCAGCCATATCAACGTGATCTAATTTCAAACCTACTCCAGGCTCTAAAAGATTCACATAAAACAGCCCGATTAATAATGAAATAAATGAAGCTGTAAAAAACCATCCTAAAGCTTTTCCTCCAATTCTTCCAACTGTTTTAATATCACCAAGCTTGGCAATCCCAACCACTAAAGTTGTAAATACCAAAGGCGAAATAATCATTTGCACTAATCGAATAAAAACAGTTGCCAGCATTTTGATTTTGCTGCTGAAAGACTGTGCGGCTTCAGGAGAAATAGTATTATGCAATATAATTCCCAAAGTTGCTCCAAGAAACATTGCAACAACAATTTGTCCTGTTAATCCTGAAAGAAATGATTTTTTTTTAGTTTCTGTAACTTGCATTAATTTTTGTTTTAAGTTAAAATATTAAGACCCTCACTGTCTTAACTTTTATTAATATGTTTTGTTGATTAAATAAAAATCAGCCAAAACAATCGCAGCCATTGCCTCAACAATTGGTACTGCACGAGGTACTACACAAGGATCGTGACGGCCTTTGCCAGTCATTGGCGTAATATTTCCTTTATTATCTAATGAATCTTGTGTCTGCATGATAGTCGCAACAGGTTTGAAAGCTACTCTAAAGTAAATATCCATTCCGTTGCTGATTCCACCCTGAATTCCTCCAGAAAGGTTTGTTTTTGTAGTTCCATCAGGATTGTACAAATCGTTGTGTTCACTTCCTTTCATTTCAGAACCAGAAAAACCACTTCCGTACTCAAAACCTTTAACCGCGTTTATTGAAAGCATTGCTTTTCCTAATTCGGCATGCAATTTATCAAAAACAGGTTCGCCAAGACCAACAGGTACATTTTGAATTACGCACGAAACTACACCTCCAACAGTATCTCCCTGTTTGCGGATATCACGAATATATTCTTCCATAATCGCAGCCGATTTTTCATCTGGGCAACGAACAGGATTGCTTTCTATTTTCGAAAAATCTAAATCTTGATATGGAGTATCCAAATGAATTGGACCCACAGAAGAAACATAAGCATTAATCTTGATCTCAGGAAGCATTTGTTTTGCAATTGCTCCTGCAACTACACGACTTGCAGTTTCGCGAGCAGAGCTTCTTCCGCCACCTCGGTAATCACGAAAGCCATATTTTTGATCATAAACGTAATCAGCGTGGCTTGGTCGGTAATTATCTTTTATATGAGAGTAATCGTCTGATTTTTGATTGGTATTTGGAATAATAAAACCTATTGGAGTTCCAGTTGTTTTTCCTTCAAAAATTCCAGATAAAAACTGAACCGCGTCTGGTTCTTTACGTTGTGTTACAATTGCCGATTGTCCAGGTTTTCTGCGGGCCATTTCAATTTCAATTGCTTCAAAATCTAATTGAATTCCTGATGGACAACCATCAATAATACCGCCTAAAGCTTCACCGTGCGACTCGCCAAATGTTGTAATTCTATATAATGTGCCGTAGCTATTTCCTGCCATGTTTTTAGTTTTAGCAAATGTAAGTTTTATGAATTAAATTAAAAAATATAAAATTGTGATTATTAAATAAAGGTTAAGCAGTTTAAAAATCATAATTTATTAAAATAGAGCCCGAATTGATAACCTTTTCATAAAATAAATCCAGTATGAGTTTCTTTTATTTGCTAAACTTCAAATCAAGAAAAATTGAAAAAAAGAAATGTCGAGCTGGTCGTTATTTCAGATGTCCACTTGGGAACTTACGGAAGCCATGCTAAGGAATTAAACAACTACTTATCAAGCATTAAACCTAAAACTTTAGTTTTAAATGGAGATATTATCGATGCTTGGCAATTTCGAAAATCTTACTTTCCAAAAGCTCATTTACGAGTAATTCAGCGTATTATTGGAATGGCTTCAAAAGGAACAAAAGTGTATTATATCACCGGAAATCACGATGAAATTCTTCGAAAATTCACCGATATGAATATGGGAAATTTTTCATTGGTTGATAAAGTAGTTCTGGAATTAGACGACAAAAAAGCTTGGATTTTCCATGGCGACGTTTTTGATTCTTCGGTTCAACATTCAAAATGGATTGCAAAATTGGGCGGATTAGGCTACGATTATTTAATCCTTTCCAATCG
The DNA here is from genome assembly GCF_000425445.1 of Flavobacterium denitrificans DSM 15936. Classification (GTDB taxonomy): domain Bacteria; phylum Bacteroidota; class Bacteroidia; order Flavobacteriales; family Flavobacteriaceae; genus Flavobacterium; species Flavobacterium denitrificans. Next base: position 414,870 of record NZ_KE384378.1, read on the forward strand.
TTTTGCAAATTGGTGCTTGTCAAAATTAGGTCGCGAACCTTATTCTTTTTCTAAAAAAATAAAAGCAAGTGTAAAAAAAGCCGTAAAATTTATTTCAGATTTTGAAACCACTGCAACAGATTTGGCCATTGAAAAAAAATACGATTATGTCATTTGTGGTCACATTCATGAACCAAAAATAATTACTAAAGAAAATCGTCATGGCTCAACTTTATACCTAAATTCTGGTGATTGGGTCGAAAACCTAACTGCTTTAGAATACCACAAAAAACGCTGGAAATTATACTCGTATGTCCAAAGCAATTTCGCTGAAGAAGAAAATTTATTCGAAATGGAAGATAATTTAACTTCACAATTGCTGATTTCCATTATGGCGAAAAAATAAATCTAAAATCAAGGAATACAGCAAAATTAGCCTCTACAATGCTTACAAATGCTTTTTATTCATAAAAATGTAAATTATATAACAATTTTCAGAAATGTTATACGTTCTCTAATGAGGTGTAATTATACATTTGAATTAAATTAATTGAATCATTTTTATGAAAAAAATCATTTTATCTGCCATTATGCTATTAGGTTTAGCATTTACGGCTCATTCTCAAGACATTGCAAAAAACGCGTTAGGTTTGCGTTTAGGCGACAATAACGGTTTTGGAGGGGAAGTATCTTATCAAAGAGGATTAAATCAAAAAAACAGACTTGAATTTGATTTAGGCTGGAGAAACAGTAGCGACGTTGATGCCATTAAAGGTGTTGCTCTTTATCAATGGGTTTGGAATATAGACGGAGGTTTTAACTGGTACGCTGGTGTTGGTGGCGGAATCGCTGCTTGGGATCACGATTATTACAATAATAATGTAAAATATAACGACAGCGGAACTTATGTTTTTGCTGCAGGAGATATCGGAATTGAATATGGTTTTAAAGAAGTGCCAATTCTTTTATCATTAGATGCTAGACCTGAAATTGGTTCAGGATACTACGATGATGACAACTTCGGATTTGATGTTGGTTTAGGAATCAAATTCAAATTCTAAATAAAAATAAAAAATAATTGTAAAAGAAAACCTGTCCTTTTAATTGCGACAGGTTTTTTTTTATTCTTTTAAATCAAAGGCTTCGACTCCGCTAAGCCAAACAAAGAGAAAAAACTCGAAAGTCAAATGTCAGGCTGAGCAGAGTCAAGGCCCCACGCAAAATTTATTTAATAATAATCTCTTTTTTAGAATGAATTTTCACCACCGTGTAAGGATATGAAATCACCTGCATCACCATTGCATCTGGCGCTGGGCTATTTTCCTTCACGGTGATAATAATATTTTTATCTGTTTCCTCCACTTTCTCCACACCAATAGAGTAACCACTGGTGTTTTTTTCACCCATATTTAAAATAACATAATTTGAAGTGCTGATGTCAGTCTGCTTCATTTTGTCAGCCAAAAGCGGATCATTTTCAAGCATTTTAATTTCGTTGGGTTCTGTCAAAATTTCAAAAAACTTAATATTCCCACCGCCATTCGACTGTTCAGTTAAAACTTCATAAAGCGCCGTTGCGCCAGAAGTTTTTTTCGCACCACAGGAAATCAAAACAAAAACTGCTAAAACTGAAATTATCTTTTTCATGCATTAAATTATTAGATTTCTATCTTACTCTTTATAATCGTCAATTGCTTTTTGATACAATGCTTCGTATTTTGGGAGTATATTTTTAATATCAAATTTCTTAGCCACTTCCAGCGCATTCTTTTTAAACTCTTTTAGCGTGGCATCATCTTTCAGAATTTTGATTGCATTTGTAGCCATTTCTTCGACATCTCCAACATTGCTCAAATAACCCGAAACACCGTCAAAATTGACTTCAGGCAAACCACCTGAATTACTTGATATAACAGGAACGCCTAACGCCATTGCCTCTAAAGCTGCCAAACCAAAACTTTCAGTTTCAGACGGAAGCAAAAACAAATCGGTCATACATAAAATTTTATCAATCTCATTACTGTTCCCAAAGAAAATCACTTTGTCGTAAATCCCTAATTCCATACACAAAACTTCCGCTTTTTCCTTTTCAGGACCATCACCTACCATCATCAATTTAGCAGGCATTTCCTTCTGGATATTATAGAAAATCTTAATGATATCCGGAATACGTTTAACCTTTCTAAAGTTACTAATGTGCGTTATAATACGTTCATTTTCCTTTGCCATAACATAACGATGACAAGGCGCGTCAGGATCTTTTACCACTTTATCCAATTCGATAAAATTCGGGATCACCTTAATCTTATTCTTTATTTTAAATAACTTCAAAGTGTCATCTTTCAAACTCTGCGACACCGAAGTCACATAATCAGATTTATTAATACTAAAAGTCACCGCAGGCTTATAAAAAGGATGATTTCCAACCAAAGTAATATCTGTCCCGTGAAGCGTCGTAATCATCGGGAGATTAATTCCTTCATTTTTCAGCATTTGCTTCGCCATATAACCCGCATAAGCGTGCGGAATAGCATAATGAACGTGCAAAACTTCAATTTTGTACAATTTCACCATATCAACCAATTTACTCGACAAGGCCAATTCGTAAGGCTGATAATGAAAAAGTGGATATTCCGGAACATTAACTTCGTGGTAATGCACATTCGGATTTAAAAGTGCCAATCTAACTGGTTGACTATAAGTTATAAAATGTATTTCGTGTCCTCGTCTGGCTAATTCAAGACCTAACTCAGTGGCTACTACCCCACTACCGCCAAACGTCGGATAACAAACTATTGCTATTTTCATGTATTTAATTTAATACTACGAAAATACTCAAAAATAGCGTTTAATTAACCGTTTCGATTGTTAGATTTTTGTGAATCTTAGATTCAGCAGAGTATTAGAGTATTAGACTGTTAGAATTCAGCTTGAAAAGTTGCTTTCCTTTTTTATCAATAGCAGAAAATCTGTTTTCAAAAGAAAGTCCCGTCCCGCTGTCCGCTATATCTTTTATGGTGAACCCCACCATAAAAGGATGCCGCTACCATCGGGGCTAGATTAGAAGTTTTTGTTTTTATAAGAAATCATTTCAAAATATTTATTCAAAAAACAAACTACCATTCCAAGGATATTCTATCCCTCTATAAACTGTCATCTTCAAAGTAAACAACAAAACACACACAATTAACAAAATGGCCATTATTATAGGAAAAGTAACTTTCTTCTTAATATTTAAGAAAAAAATATACCCAAATATAATCTGCAAAATGATTAATAATATTAAATAGAACAGATCACCCATCCCTTGTCCAAAAACTATTTTTCCACTAAAAATCAATACTAACATTATTGAAGTCCAGATGAAATAGAAAACACTGAAGAAATTTAAAACGACCTTCATATATCAAACTTCTAATTATTTAAAATTACACAATATTGTCATTCTGAGAAACTTCAACATAACATAAAACTTTAAACACAAACCTAAAAAAATTAGATAAAAAAAAGGCACAAAACTAAGTTTAATGCCTTTCAAATATATTAAAAATTCTTCCTAGAAAAATCTGCTATGCCAGCTATCGGCAGCAGGAACTTCCCAAGATTCATTAAATTCCTCAATATTGTTTACAAGATTATTAAAAACAATTGTGTTCTCAGAAACCGATTTATCTTTAACCATCTTTTTAAAATCAATTAACGGTTTGTGTGCAATATGTTCTCCAAGCTTAAAAGTAACGTTCATCTTGTCTAGCAAATCAACATTGTATTTTTTCTCCAAGCTCTGAATAAATTCAACAGAACTATCAATTGAACATCCTGTCGCCGCCTGCACTTCCTGATTTACCGCTAATATGATAAAGCGGTTATACTTCAGCAAAAATGATGCTTCAAGGCTTGTTCCGTGTGCAGCCCATTGCTCCACAAAAGCTTTTAAATCAGTTTCAATTTCAGAAAACTCTTCCTCAGAAAATTTTCTGTTCGATTGGTAAATCCAAACTCTTGATTCACCTGGCAAATTTTCAAAAGGTATATACATTTTATTTAGCTTAATTTATTATAAGTTTATAATTTCAATTGATCAAATAATTATAGAAATCATCAAAATCAAAACATCAATTATAACTTTTCTAATTTTCTAAGAATTTTATAGGCTCTAAATTCTTTTGTTTTAGTATCGAACAACTCAATTTCTGTATAGCCTACATTAAGTTTATCCTTTTTCTTAACCTCATTATTAGTTAACAAAGACGCTGTATCGAAATAATCTAGCAAAAGAAAAGTATAATTTCTACCTTTTTGATCTTTTATTTGTAAAGTTACAAATTGTTCAATTTTAATATCAATAACTTCTCCAGAAACATAAATATCTTCTTCTTCAGCATCAGCATCACCCTTGTCTTGTTTTCCTAACTCCAAAATAACGTTAGGGCAAAATTCAAGCATTTTTATTCCTACCTCTTTCCCTAAATTAGTCATTCCATCCTTATCGTTAAACTCTACTTTATTCTTAAACTCTGATACATGATCGCTATAACTCTTAACCATACATATTCCTAATGTAGATGTTAAGTCATCTCCTGCAAGGTCACCCGATTTGCTTTTTTTTTCTTCTATACATTCACATGTTTCTCTTGCTACTTTCTTTAGCACATCATCTTGTGCATAAACAACAGCATTTAAAAGAAGAACAGTGAATAAAAATATTTTTTTCATATTACAAATCTTGAGCATTAGCAATTAATTCAGCTATGTCTAATACTTTAACCTGAGCTTCCTTTTCTTTGTTTTTAATACCATCCGTTAACATTGTATTACAGAACGGGCAACCCGCTGCAATAATATCCGGCTGTGTTTCTAAAGCATCTTCAGTACGCAAAACATTCACTTCTTTATTTCCCGGTTCAGCATCTTTAAACATTTGCGCGCCACCAGCTCCACAACATAATCCGTTTGCTTTAGAACGCTTCATTTCGACTAATTCAACATCTAATTTCTGAATTAAATCTCTAGGCGCTTCATATACTTTATTAGCTCTTCCTAAATAACAAGGATCATGGAAAGTAATTTTTTTACCCTTAAACTGACCTCCTTCAACAGTCAATCTTCCATCATCTATCAATGATTTTAAAAATTCTGTATGATGAATCACTTCATAGTTTCCACCTAATTCAGGATACTCATTTTTTAAAGTATTGAAACAATGCGGACAAGCCGTAACAATCTTTTTTGCTTCATATGCATTTAAAACCTCAATATTCATCATGGCTTGCATTTGAAACAAAAATTCATTTCCGGCCCGTTTTGCAGGATCTCCAGTACAACTCTCTTCAGTACCTAAAACTGCAAATGAAACATTGGTACGATTTAAAATACGCACAAATGCTTTGGTAATTTTTTTTGCTCTATCATCAAAACTTCCCGCACAACCTACCCAAAATAAAACTTCTGGCTGTGTTCCTTGGGCTAGCATTTCAGCCATTGTTGGCACTACTAAACTTTCTGACATCTTCTTATTTTGTTAAATCGGTTAATCGTTTATTTGGTTAATCGCTCCCTATGATAACCTTACTAAAAACCTTACTATTTTTATTATAATCAATTAAACGGTTAAACGATTAACCGTTTAAACAACATCTTAATTCTCGTTTTTCCAATTTAAACGATCCTGCTGGCTGTATTGCCATGGCGCTCCGTTGTTTTCTATATTAGTCATCATTGCATTAAGTGACATTGGAGCAGCACTTTGTTCCATAACCAAATAACGACGCATATCCATAATAATAGAAAGCGGACTAATATTTACTGGACATTCTTCAACGCAGGCATTGCATGAAGTACAAGCCCACAATTCTTCTGGCGTGATATAATCGTTTAACAGTGATTTGTTGTCTGGAACAAAAACACCTTTATTAGCATCAATATTTTTTCCAACTTCTGTCAAACGATCTCTTGTATCCATCATAATTTTACGAGGAGACAATTTTTTTCCTGTTTGATTTGCTGGACAAGATGAAGTACATCTTCCACATTCTGTACAGGTATAAGCATTCAAAAGCTGTACCCAGTTCAAATCCTGGACATCGCTTGCGCCAAATTTTGCTGGAGCAGCATTTTCGTCAACGGGAGCAGCTGCAAACGGATCAGCATTTGGATCCATCATCAACTTCACTTCTTTTGTAACCGATTCTAGATTATCAAACTGACCTTCTGGCTTCAAGTTTGCAAAATAAGTATTTGGAAAAGCCAAAAGAATATGCAAATGTTTTGAAAAGTATAAATAGTTCATAAAAACCAAAATACCAGCTATATGCAACCACCAAAACACTTCGAATAAAAGCCCTACCAATTCATTTGATGTCCCATTAAAAATTGGAGCTATAAATTGACTAATAGGATAACTTCCAGCTTTATGAAAATGAGAATACCCTCCTGGGACATTCTGCAAATGCAAATCAGAAGCATTCATCAACAAGAACAAAATCATCAAAATTGTCTCGAAATACAAAATATAATTTGCATCGCTTTTTGGAAATCCAGTCAAATCAGAATGTATAAAACGTTTTAATCTGATAAAATTTCTTCTTAGCCAAAAAACAGTAACTGAAAAAATTACAAGTATCGCCAAGATTTCAAATGAAGCAATCAATACATCATAAACTACTCCTAGATAAGGAGCAAAAACTCTATGTGTTCCGAAAAGCCCATCAATAATAATTTCAAGCAATTCGATATTAATAATTATGAAACCAACATATACAAAAATATGAAGTATTCCAGCAACAGGGCGTCTCACCATTTTTGACTGCCCTAGAGCAATCAATGCCATGTTTTTCCAACGAGCTTTAGGATTGTCTTTTCGATCTACATCAACTCCCAAATTAATGTTGCGGATGATTTTTTTTACGCTCGCTGTAAAAAAACCAAAACCAACTATAAGAAGTATGGCAAATAAAATATTATCTAAATAACTCATTTATAATTATTTTTTATCAGTTGAGTTTGTTTCTTCTGTAGGTGCTACGTAAGGCTTGTTTTTCTTTCCAAAAAGAGAAACATTTACATAACGAGTAGGATAAAGACGAAGGTCTTGAAGAAGTAATTCTAATTCTTTTGAAGTTTTAGCTAAATTATTATATAAAGCTTCATCATTCAATATTTTGCCTGCAGTTCCTTTTCCAGAATTTAAGTTTGTCATTAAAACATCAACTTTAGCTAAAGTTTGGTTTAAATTACGTACTGTTTTTCCTAAATCGGCTTTATTCAAGGAATCAGAAATTTTGCTAAAGTTGCCAGACATTTTATTCAAGTTAGTCACTACGCCATTGATCTGACCTTTATTAGTATCCAAAATTGAATTCAAACTTCCAGAAGCTTTGTGAAATTGTTCCATTGTCTGACTTAATTCAGCAATTGTTTTCTTCAAATTTTCTTGTGTGTTTTTATCTAAAGTATTGTTTAATCCTGTAACCAGATTATCAATATTCACAAGCATTTTTTCTAATTTAGCCTGAATTGGCTCAAGCTTTCCTCCTAAAGATTCTGTTAAACCAAGTTCAACAGCACCATTCAATGTCTGACCATCAACTGCTGGATCTTTATCAGCAAGATTTGGTACAATCTTAATTTGTTTTCCACCAATCAAACTTGGAGAATACAAAGCTGCTGTACTTGTTTTAGAAATTGGAAAATCCGTTTTAAGCTGAAGTTCAACTAATAATTTTCCTGTTGTTTCATTGATTGTAATTTTATTTACTTTACCAATTGCAAGTCCGTTTATAGTAACTGGCGCTGACGGTGCTAAATCCTCAACATTATCATACTCAACAAATAATGTTTTGTAATCTGTAAAAAGGTCTCTGCCTTTTAAAAAACTGTAGCCCCAAATAAATAATAAAATTGACGCGATGACTAAAATAGCCGTTTTAATTTCTCTTGTTAGTTTCAAAATTCTAAGTGTTTGTACAAAATTAATATAAATATTCGAACTTGTGACTATTATTTAGTAGCGTCTTGAATACTGATTTTTTCTCCATCTTTTGTAGCTGTCAAAAATGCAGCGCCATATCCTTTACTCTTAGCTTCTTGCAAATATTTCTTAGCCGCTTCATAATCTGAAGTTTCTTGATAGAAATATTTATATATATTATTTTCGTAAAGCATAGTCACATTTTTCAAACCTTTAAAGTTTTTAGGCTCTAAAGCAGTCTTTTTGATACTTGCTATAAGCTGCACTTTGTAGAAAGTTCCCTTTACTGCATTTTTTGCTGCCGTTGTAGGTTCAGCTGGTTTAGTTTTTTTAGGAGTCGAAGTATCTTTTGCAGGTCTCACCTCTGTCATTTCAGGTATTCCAGAACCAAAATATTCGCTTTTATAGCTTAAAATCGCATCTGCTATCGCTTTTGCAATATCATTTTGTCCTTCTTCAGAATTCAGAATATTTCCTTCTGTAGGATTTGACACAAAACCTGTTTCAACCAAAACTCTTGGCATATAAGCTTTATGAAGTACCATAAAAGGTGCTTGTTTCACACCACCTTGTCTCAATTTCTTTCCAAGTCTATCAAAATTGTCCTCGATTTTTGTAGCCAATGATATACTGTTATCCAAATATTCTTCTTGCATCAATGTCATTCCAATCATTGATTCTGGGGAATTTGGATCATAACCTTCATATTTACGTTTATAATCTTTTTCTAATGTAATTACCGAGTTCTCTTTTTTCGCAGCTTCAAGATTTGATGCAACTTTACTCAAACCCATTACATAGGTCTCTGTACCATCTGCAGCCGTATTTTTGTTCGCATTACAGTGAATTGAAACAAAAATATTAGAATTAGCTCTATTGGCAATATTGGCTCTTTCGACCAAATCAATGAAAACATCTGTTTTACGAGTATAAATGACATCAACATTTGGAGCCGCTTCTAATATTTTTCCAACTTTAAGCACAATCGCCAAAGCAATATTTTTTTCAATTCGGCCGCTGTAAACAGCTCCAAAGTCATGATCGCCATGTCCGGCGTCAAGAGTTACTTTAAAAACATTTGCCTGACTGTAAGCACAAAACGAAATTATAGTTAGAAAAAAACTAAATAATAGCCTAGTTTTGTTAAATATATTCATAAATCTAAAAGTTAATTTTAATAAAATGCAACTGCTATAATTTTCACAATTGATTATTTTTGCCAAAAAATTATATGTAAGTTTGACATGTCAAAAAACAAGCCATACTTTTACAAAAATAGCATTTAAACCTTTGCACACAAACTTATTTAATATCGTTTTAATATCATTTTTCCTAACTTTAGGATGTGGTAATGTATATTCGCAAGATATAAAATCCAAAAAAAAACCGTTACCAACTGTAAAACAAACAGATAAAGCTCCTACTGCCAAAACTGACACCGCAAAACAAACGGATCAAACTAGTTCTGTTAAAGTTGACACTATAAAAGTAGACAGCATCAAGCCTACAAAAACTTTTCTTGACGGAAAAGTTAGATATAAGGCCAAAGATTATGCTACAATCGATAAAAAGAAAAAACAGCTTACATTATATAATGAAGCCGAACTTTATTATAAGGATGTAGAATTAAAATCTGGAATTATTGTTTTGGATTACGGCAAAGACGAGGTTTATGCGGGAAGAATAAAAGATTCTGCTGGAGTTTTGACACAATATCCAAATTTCAAGCAAGGCTCAAATGAAGTGCAACCAGATTCGATCCGTTTTAACTTTAAAACAAAAAAAGCCTTAATATTCAACTCAAGAACAGAACAAGGCGAATTTAAAATCAAAGCTGCAGTTACAAAAAAAGAAAATGATTCTGTTTACTTTTTAAGAGGCGCGCGTTTCACTACTTCAACAGATGTTGACAATCCTGAATATTATTTCCAAACTAATAAAGTAAAATTTGTTCCCGGAAAAAAAGTAGTTACCGGATTAACAAATATGGTAATTGCGGACGTCCCTACTCCATTGGCTTTGCCATTTGCCTATTTTCCAATGAGTCAAGAAAAAAGCGTTTCAGGTATTATTATACCAAGTTACAACGACTCTAACACTAGAGGTTTTTCTTTGCAGAATATGGGGTATTATTTTGCCTTAAGCGACAATTATGATTTGACTGTTTTAGCAGATTATTACACGAATGGAAGTTACGCATTGCGATTTGAATCTTCGTACGCCGAAAGGTACAAATATCGAGGAAATGTGAATATTCGTTTCGAGAATCTGATCAGCAGCGAGAGAGGTTATCCTGATTACTCAAAGCAAAATATTTACAACATTCAGTGGTCGCATTCAAAAGACACGAAATCAAACCCAAATTCATCGTTTTCAGCATCTGTAAACATGGGTAGTAGTAAGTACTTCAAACAATCGATCAACCAAGCCAACATTGGGTCTAATTTGAATAATACTTTAAGTTCTTCGATTTCATATAACAAAACTTTCAATACTATTCCGCAAGCCAGAATAGCATTAACAGCGACGCACTCGCAAAACACACAAACAGAAGTCATCAATATGACTTTGCCATCTTTGCAGGCAAGTATTGACCGTATTTATCCTTTTGTTGGAAAAGATGGCATAAAAAAAGGTTTTATAAAAAATATCAACCTGCAATACAACTTAAGTGGAAAAAACAGTTTTGTAACTACCGATTCTTTATTTTTTAAACCGCAAATGTTTAAAGATGCGCAAATCGGAATGCAACATACAATTCCGTTGAGTACGAACTTTAAATTATTCAAATATTTTAGTGCCGGAATGGCAACAAATTACCAAGAAACTTGGGTAACTAAAACAATCAGTAGAAGTTACGACGAAGAACAAAGCAAAGTTGTTGATCAAACTGTAAATGGTTTTGACGCATTTAGAACTTATAATTTCAGCTCAAATTTAGGTACAACCATTTATGGTACTTTTAATTTTGGCTCAGATAAAAAAATTCAATCGATTCGTCACGTCATGCGCCCCTCTATTACGTATGCATATACACCAAGTTTTGAAAAATATTATGACACCTATGCCGTAGATGCCTCGGGTCGAATCACCACAGAATACACACGCTTTGAAAACGGTGTTTACGGAGCTCCTGGGAAAGAAAATTCAAACATTGTAGGTTTTGCATTGAGCAACACTTTTGAGGCAAAAGTAAGAGATCGTGACAGCACAAAAACAGAACCAAAAAAAATAATGCTACTAAACAACTTAAACTTCAGCACGAGTTATAATTTCAACGCTGACGGAAAGCAGACTTTAGCATGGCAACCTGTACTTGTATCTGGTGGAACACAATTTTTTGACAACAAAATGAATGTCAACTTTGGCGCCACCTTAGATCCTTATGCCATTGACAACTCGGGAACAAGAATAGACAAATACAACATCGATAACGGCGGAAGTTTATTTAGAATGACAAGCGCCAACGTAACACTAAATTACTCATTCTCCAACAAAGGCGGTGATAAAGAAAAAACCAATTCGCAAAGCCAACGAAACGGAGGTAGAAATGACGATTTATTTGGTACTAATACCGACTTGACAGATAGCAGAAACAGTCAATTTGCAAATGAAAAAGATGATGGCGAAGATGTTATAAGCGAATTTTTCAATTCAAAAATCCCATGGGATATGACCATGGCGTACTCATTGACTTATTCTAACGTAAATAGAGAAAGCAAAATCACAGGGAACTCTATTATGATTTCTGCCAATATGGATATAACACCCAAATGGAAAGGCGGAGTTTCTACAGGATACGATTTTGTACAAAAAGGAGTTACCTTTACTCAATTCCGTTTTGAAAGAGATCTATTAAGCTGGAGAATGGCTTTTAACTGGCAACCTTTAGGAACAAATTCTAACTGGAATTTCTTCATCGGAATTAAATCTGGTATGCTTAGCGATATCAAATGGAACAAACGAAGCGTTTCAAATCGATAAAAATTATTTAAGTCGTAAAGTCGAAAGTCATAAAGTCAAAAGTTTTTCTTTATGAGTATTTAAAAGTTTATGACTAACAGCTTGTCGCAAAAAATCAAACTTATACTTTTAATAAAACATATTGATTATGAAAAAAATCATCTTTACCGAAAAAGCACCGGCTCCAATAGGACCTTACAATCAAGCCGTTTTATCAGGAAACACACTTTATGCTTCCGGACAAATTGCAATCAATCCTGCTTCAGGAGAACTTGTAACTGATAACATAAATGACGAAACAAAACAAGTAATGGAAAATATCGCTGCTATTTTAGAAGCTGCAGGTATGACATTTGAAAACGTTGTAAAAGCATCTATCTTCATCATGGACATGAACAACTTTGGCGCAATTAACACAATTTACGGATCATATTTTAACGAAAAAACCGCTCCAGCACGTGAAACGGTTCAAGTGGCATGTTTGCCAAAAAATGTAAATGTTGAGATTTCTATAATTGCAGTGCAATAGCATTTAATAATAATTGTGCCGTTGCTTCATTTGTTGCCAGCGGCACATTATGCACATCACAAACACGAATCAACATATTAATATCAGCCTCATGGGGATGACTTGATAAAGGGTCTTTGAAAAAGAAAACCATCTTCGTTATTCCTTCTGCAACTCTCCCTGCGATTTGTGCATCACCTCCTAACGGGCCAGAAAGCATTCGTTGCGTCTTAAATCCTGCAGCTTCAGCTTTTCCTCCAGTAGTTCCGGTACCAATTAATCTAATTTTTTCATTGTGAAGGACATCGGCATTTTTAATCAAAAAATCAATTAAATCTGCTTTTTTACCATCATGAGCAATAATTGCAATTTCCATAAATCCAGAACTATTGGTTAGCAACATGATAAGCAATTAAACCATCAATAGGTCTTCTTAAAACGTTTCCTAATTTAAGTTCGTATTTATCGAATGTCTCTTGTAATTCATCTTTCAAATAAAATGCAATAGAACCTACAAAATGCACAGGAACTTCTTTACAGTTGTCAAACTGCTTAATGTAGTTTTTCACAAAAGACTTCATTCCTTTGAAAATGATTTTTCTGCAGAATTCAGTATCTTTATGCTTAATTAAAAACTTTGCATAAGTTGCTAAATAAGCATTTGGATTTGGCTCTTTATACAATTTGTTTTTAATAAAATCTGGATCAACGTCATACTCTTTTTCAAGTTCAACTGCCAATTCTTTAGGCATTTTATTAAAATAGTATTTTCTGATCAATTCTTTCCCAAAAACATTTCCACTGCAGTCATCCATTACAATATATCCTAATGACTGTACTTTTTGATGCAATACTTTTCCATCAAAATAGCTGCAGTTAGAGCCAGTTCCAAGAATCGAAACGATAGCTTCTTCACCTTTTGGAGTTGTTGCATAAACAGCAACATAAGTATCTTCCTGAACATCAACAATAGCATTTGTAAAATAATCCTGAAAGATTAATTTTAAAGCTTTTTTCATTCTGTCAGTACCACAACCTGCTCCATAAAAGAATAAATGTGTAGCTTCTTTTTTGTTTTGCAAAATATCAAAACGGTCATTTAATCTTTCAATGATTTCTGGACCATCAAGAATTTCAGGGTTCAACCCTAAAGTTTGTGTGGTGAACAATACTTTTCCATTATCATCAATCGCAATCCAATCTGCTTTAGTAGATCCACTATCAACTATTAATTTCATTTTATTTTTTTGTTTTTTGAGTTAGTTTTTCTTCATTTAAATAAAAAGTGTATTTTTTACATTAATTAAAGACGTAACAAAATAAGAAAATCCCGTTACTTTGAAATAACGGGATTTTGCAAAAATATATATTATTATTTTAAACCTGCAATATGTACAGATAAATCAATCAATTTGCTTGAGTATCCATACTCATTATCGTACCAAGAAACCAATTTGAAGAAAGTTGAATTCAAACCAATTCCTGCAGTAGCATCAACGATAGATGTTCTTTTGTCAGAAATGAAATCCTGAGAAACAACTGCATCTTCAGTATATCCTAAGATACCTTTTAATTCGTTTTCAGAAGCTTTTTTCAAAACTGCCATAATTTCTTCGTATGAAGTTTCTTTAGCAAGCTTAACAGTTAAATCTACTGTAGAAACGTCAGCAGTAGGAACACGGAAAGCCATACCAGTTAATTTTCCATTTAATGATGGAATAACTTTTCCAACCGCTTTTGCAGCACCTGTTGAAGAAGGAATGATATTAATTGCAGCAGCACGTCCACCTCTCCAGTCTTTTCTAGAAGGTCCGTCAGCAGTCATTTGAGTTGAAGTAGTTGCGTGAACAGTAGTCATTAAACCTTCAACGATTCCAAAATTATCATTGATAACTTTAGCTAATGGAGCTAAACAGTTTGTAGTACAAGAAGCGTTAGAAACAACTAAATCAGAAGCTTTTGCTGTTTCGTGGTTTACTCCCATTACAAACATTGGAGCATCAGCAGATGGAGCAGAAATGATAACTTTTTTAGCTCCTCCTTTTAAGTGTTCGCTTGCTGTTTCGATAGTTGTGAAGATACCAGTACATTCAGCTACTACATCAACATCAACTTCGTTCCATTTTAAGTCAGCTGGATTTCTCTCAGCAGTAATGCGGATGTTTCTTCCGTTTACATATAATTTTCCTTCTTTAACTTCAACAGTTCCGTTAAAACGACCGTGAACTGAATCATATTTTAATAAGTAAGCCAAGTGATCTACATCTAATAAATCATTAATCGCTACAACCTCTACATTATCTCTATTGAAAGACTCTCTAAAAACGATTCTTCCGATACGTCCAAATCCGTTTATTCCTAATTTTACTTTTGACATTTTACTAAATTTTTTGCTTTTGTTTTTATTACACTAATTTAAAAGTCTAATTTCCTCACAATAAACTTTCTTTCCTTTTAAACTTTTATTATTAGGTCGACATAATGTCTGACACTCTTAATAATTCTCTATCAATTTCTGATTTTCCTTTGATTGCCTGCTCAAGTGGTGTTAAAACTACTTTATCTTCCTTAAGACCAACCATATAGTTTGATTTTCCTTCTAATAAAGATTCTACTGCTTTTACTCCCAAACGGCTTGCCAGTACACGGTCAAAACAAGATGGAGAACCACCACGCTGCATGTGTCCTAAAACAGAAACTCTTACGTCGTACTCAGGCAAGTTAGCTTCAACGTAATCTTTCAATTCGAATACATTTTTACCAATTTTATCGCCTTCTGCAATAACAACTATACTAGATGATTTTCCTGATGCTTTACTTTTTTGAAGAGAGTCTAACAATCTATCTAGACCTAAATCTTCTTCAGGAATAAGGATTTCTTCAGCACCTGCTCCAATACCCGCATTAAGAGCAATATGCCCAGCATCTCTACCCATAACCTCTACAAAAAACAGACGATTGTGTGAGCTTGCTGTATCTCTGATCTTATCTATAGAATCTACAACTGTATTTAAAGCTGTATCATAGCCTAAAGTATGGCTTGTTCCATAGATATCATTATCAATTGTACCTGGAATTCCTATTACAGGAAAATCGTACTCTGAGTTAAAAATTAAACCTCCAGTAAAACTTCCGTCTCCACCGATAACCACTAGAGCATCAACTCCAGCTTTCAAAAGGTTTTCGTGAGCTTTTTTTCTACCTTCCGGTGTTCTAAAGTCAACAGAACGAGCCGATTTCAAGATCGTTCCTCCTTTATTTACAATATTGTTTACACTTCGAGGGCCCATTTCTTTAAAATCACCTTCGATCATTCCTTGATACCCTCTATAAATTCCTATGCATTCTATATTATGATAAGCGCATGTACGAACAACTGATCGTATTGCGGCATTCATTCCTGGCGAGTCTCCTCCTGAGGTAAGAACACCAACTTTTTTTATTGTTTTTGGCATTATTTAAGTATTAAGTTGTAAAATTAGCAAACATTCGGCACTTTTCAGGCTATGATTATCATAAAGTAATAAAATATGTTAAATTCAAACGTTTTCGTTAATAAGTTTTTTTAATGGCAAAAAATTCATTTAAAATAATAAAAGCCACTTATTTTAATTAAATCCATAAAATTAACAATACATTAGTGAAGTGTTACAAAATTGTGACAAGACTCCGTTTTTAGAAAAGTGTTTTAACCTCTAAATTTAAGCATAAAAAAAACCATTACGGAAATAATGGTTTTTTTTAACAATATCTTAAAAATCGTCGTTATCAGGAATTAGTCCTTGATTGTTGTTTACAGGTGGCGGTGGTTTCTTTTCTTCTTCCTTTTTCTCCGATTTCTTTTTATTCTTTTCAGCATCCTTTTTAGTTGTAAAATTGATGTAATCCGGATTTAAATACGAATCCTGCACATCATCAGAAGAACCTTTTTTAATGGTGCGCTCCAATTTATGACTCTTAAATAATTTATTTACCAATTCACTGAACGTATCAAAATCAACTTCATATGAGATACCTACACCTTGTGTATAACCAATTCCTTGTCCTATATAATTAATGTCATTTTCTTTATTGAACAATCTAAGATTCATCGAACCGTCTTCATTCACTCGGTACAGAATTTCAATATCTCCAACAATTGCCGATTCATTTACTCCTCCTACTGGCACTCCGACTTTTCCGTTGATTGAAATTTTTTCGTTAATCTGCGACGAAATATTAGCTACAAATTGCCCATCAGCTTCTTGCCCGATTCGTTTATCTGCAGAGATAAAATTCAAATCGATATTTACCTTATCATTATCAGATTTGATTATACCGCCCAATAAACTTGCTGCGGTTTCAGCAAATGTTCCAGACAAATCACTTTGATTAAATCCGTCAGGACTCATGAACGAACCAGTTGAAAGCAAATACAAAGCCTGTGTCTGACGAACATCCTTATCATCCAGTTTATATTGAATTTCCGATTTCAAAACACTGCTCACCGAAGGAAACTGAATATCAAAATTAGGATCTGGACTCGTCAAATCTCCCCTTAACCCAATAACAACTTCAACAGGTACTTTTTTATTAAAAGAAGAATTCTCCAATAGTACAGCAGGATTTGCAGATGTTTTGTAAACTGCTTCTAAATTCAGCTGTGCTTTCATTGGGTTTCCTTCCCAAATAATAGACCCTCCTTTTTTTACAGCGAATTTTTTATCAATCAAACCACCGTATTTAAAATTATAAGTTCCTTCATATGCCTGGAAATCCCCCCACATATTGAATTTACCGAGTGTATTAATTTTGAATAATAGCGCTCCATAACCTTTTCCTTTCATTCCATGACCAGAATTTCGATCCAAAATTACTTCTACCTCTGCATCTGGTGTAATATCAAAATCAAATTCTAACTCTAACCCGTTATAATTTCTGGTTTTTTCTACAATTCCGTTAGCCAAATTGTATTTTTCCTTTGGCGTGACAAAATGTATCCAACTGCTTTCGCCTACGCTTTGGGCGTTGCTTATAGGTATTTTTATTTCGGTTCCCTTTTCAGATTTTGCATCTACCTTAATAAACAATCCATCAGTAGGGCCTTTAATACTCGCTATTCCGTTTATGAATGCTGTTCCAAAATATGCCGCATCTTCACTATCCTTGGTATCGAGAGCCAGCAATCTTTTTGACGTTATTGTCAAATCGAGTTTCCAATCACCAAAATTATGATGCTCAATAGTCCCGTTCAACAATCCTTTTGTTTTGTATTTAGTATCTGTAAGTTGATTATTTCTAAATAAAAATTTCTCGTCTGTCAAATCAATTACAGTTCTATCGCTCAATTCATAATCTGTATTTAGGTATGGAATTGTCATTCCGGCCTTCTCAACATATAATCTTCCATTGATTTCTGGCTTTTTAAGATTCCCGACAACCGCCGCGTTTCCCGAAACTGAACCTCTCACATTCGAAATAACATCACCTCCTATGGTTCCTAATGTTGCTAAATTAAACCCTTCCAATTTTAAATTCAGATCCAAAAATGTTTCTTTATTTTCAATTGCAAAAGTTCCGTTTGCTTTAAACGATTCCGTAAAACCATTTTGAATCGAAGAATTAATTGTGAATTTCCTAAAACTTTCATCTCCAGAAATATCAAAATTCAACGTTCCTAATTCAGTTTCATTCATATTAAGATGGTCAATCTTAATAGATGCAGTTGGCTGATAAACATTTTTATTCTGTTTATAATTTACGCTTCCGTTTAAATTTCCATTAAAAACAAACTTTGAATTATATGGCGTTATTTTATTAATATCGACATCTTCAAAATTGAGGACGAGATCTTTATAATCGCTTCCCTTAATAATCCCATTCAAATCAATTTTCTGATTTTCATGTGACAACACAATATTATCAAAGTTGAAGTTTTTAAAATATTGATCAATAATAATCTGATTGTCTTTTTCTGCATCTTCATTCAAATACCAGATATAGTCTTTGAATTTCATTTCAGATTTTTTAATTCCTACGATATTGTTTTTGTTTTTGTCAATGGTATGAAACAAATCCAGATTAAAATAATCCTGCCCCTTATCGCCTCCTTTAAACTCTGAACGAACAAACAAAGTATCTTTTGAAGTTACATTGATTAAGTTAAAATCACGGATTTTATAATAAGGCGTTTTTATGCTATCCAATTCTATAAAAGCATTGTACAGCGTGTTTTTATTGTCAATATTGATTCGAATATTATCGAAGGTATTTTTATTAGCAGTGATTTTCTGAGATTTGAACCTGAATTTGAATTCTTGCAAATCAGAATCAATTTTTCCACGTACAACTGTCGATGAATCAATATTTACTTCTGGATAAAGCATTTCCACAACCTTGTCATATACATGAAAATTGAAACGCAAGAATTGGCCTTTTCTAACTTTATACGGTTTATAATTAGTATACAAACTTCCTACTGAATTCATAACCAATTTCCCCAATTGATCAAATCGAAATTTTCCAACTATTTTTCCGTTTACAACATCGGTAGAATTTACTGTAATAGTACGAAGCCTGTCGGCATCAAAACTTGAATTAACAGTTACTTCATCAAAAGCATAAGTATTTTTAGGATTTTTATAAACCGCGTCTTTTATAAAAATATTTCCTTGAAGATTTTCAAGTGAATTTCCTGAAACTTGAACTACGGCATCACCATTAAAATGAGAAATCGAATCCGATACAAATCGTAATTTGCGCAAATCGGCATTTTCTACATTAATATGAAAGTCGTATCTGTTCTCGCGTTTGCTCAAATCGACCAAACCGTCAAAAGTCAAACTTAAATTTGGATCATTTATAGAAACTTCTCCTTTATAATACGGCAGTTTAAAATTACCATTTACAGTTATATTATTATAGGTGTATTTATTATAATCTAATCTTGCAATATCACCTTTTATAATTGTATTCAAATATTTCTCTGTAAAACCTACTCCGTCTACATCGACATCTAATGTTGTTTTGCCAATATCTTTCCTGCCTAAAAGCACACCAACATTGAAATCATCCAAGATTATATTTCCTGAATAAGATGCTTTATCAATAAAGTCCATATTATTCAGATGAATATCAGCTTCGCCATTTCCTAAATCCGTCACCATTTTAAACTTAGCTTCCAAATCTGTCGTTGTGACTTTTGCTTTACCTACAATATTGAATTTTCCGATTTTTTGAAGTTCTTTTGGAAGTTTCTTTCCAAGTACATTCGGCAATAAAACAACTAAATTATCATAGCTTGAAATCAATTTGTCGAATTTCCCATCCATTGAAAACTTCTGCGTTTTATCGCCTAAAAGATTTTTGAAATTGATAGTACCAATAATTCCCGAACCGTTAGTATCACTCAATCGCAATCGGCGCAGGTTCAAGTTATTTAACGGACCATTTAATTTAGTACGGATTTTAAAATGCTGATTTTTGCCCAATCCGTCATAGAAATAACGAATATCATTTGAAGCAATCGAAGCTGAATCAATAGCAACATCAAATTTCACTCTATCGGTAAAATGAAGAAAATCTTCTACTTTATAATTCAAAATAGCATAACCATAAATTGACGATCTTTTGGTTTTTATGGCCAAATTTTCAACTTTAATCTGTTTTTTGGTATAGCTAAATTTTCCTGCGAAATTAGAGACATACAGACCACGATGATCCTGGAATGAAAATCTGTGGATGTTTGTGTTTACATCAGGCCCGTATAATTTAAAATCACTTATATAAGCATTCAACTTTGTGAATTCAAGGAATTTTGGCGTGTTTTTGTTTTCATCAATAACAGAAAAAAATCCTTTTGAAATGTAAGCGTTACGAGCAGTAAGCAAAAAGTGCTTTTTTGATTTTGAAGGTTTTCCAGTTTCAAAAAGCTTGACAAACTTATTAATATTGTTTTCGTCTTCGTTTTTGTAGGTTTTCAAATTAAAAATCAATCCCGTCAAACGAAGATCTCCAAAAATCAAATCGCCATCCATCAATCTTTTAAAGCTTAAAATATCAGTTGTAATGATTTCTGAAGCAATCATCACTTTTTTATGATGATCCAGAATTAAAACATCCTTCAGTTTTACACCTCCAAAAATATTGATTGCTACCTTACCTACCGTAATATTCGCATTAAAATCTTCTCGTAAAGAATCTGTAGCGTATCTCGCAATTTTTGTTTGTACGACAGGCAAAGACAGCGTGATAGCAACTACAAGCAAAAGTAAAATCAACCCAATTAGGGTTCTGGACACTATTTTCTTTACTCTTTTGATAGCTGTATTAATTTTAGTTTTCTTTTAATTTATTTTGAACAGACAAAGAACGGCTGTTTTTGATAAAAATTCTTTAATTTTGGCTTCTTCTTATAATCAAAGAAATTCAAAAATTTGATTCGTCAAATATAATTCAAAATTTGTGCCTTTATATGCAAAATTCAGAGGTTTTTATTCTTGCCATTGAAAGTTCTTGCGATGATACTGCAGCGGCAGTTCTACATAACGATAAAGTACTCTCAAATGTTGTTGCCAACCAGTTAATTCACAACCAATATGGCGGTGTAGTCCCAGAACTGGCTTCAAGAGCGCATCAACAAAATATTGTTCCGGTAATTGATGCTGCGCTTCGCAAAGCAAATATACGAAAAGAACAACTAAGCGCCATTGCTTTTACGCAAGGTCCAGGATTAATGGGCTCTTTGCTTGTTGGAGGCTCCTTCAGCAAATCATTGTCATTGGCTCTAAAAATTCCGCTTATTGCTGTAAATCATATGCATGCGCATATTTTAGCACATTTTATTGATGAAGAAGGCTTCGATAAACCTGAATTTCCATTTTTGGCCTTGACCATTAGTGGTGGACATACGCAAATCGTGAAAGTAAACAGCTTTTTTGATATGGAGATTATTGGCGAAACTACTGATGATGCTGTAGGAGAAGCTTTTGACAAAAGCGCCAAAATACTTGGACTACCTTATCCGGGTGGGCCTTTGATCGATAAATATGCTAAAGAAGGAAATCCAAAAGCTTTTCCGTTTACAAAACCAAAAGTTCCGGGATTAGATTTTAGTTTCTCTGGACTAAAAACAGCGATTTTATATTTTATACAGAAGAACAAATTAGAGAATCCAAATTTCATTGAAGAAAACCTTAATGACATTTGCGCTTCGATTCAGCATACGATTATTGAAATTTTGATGGACAAATTGAAATTAGCAGTAAAAGAAACCGGAATTAAACAAATCGCAATTGGCGGAGGAGTTTCTGCAAATTCTGGAATCAGAACAACTTTGAAAGAAAGCGAAAGCAGATATGGTTGGAAAACTTTTATTCCGAAATTTGAATATACTACCGATAATGCCGCAATGATCGGAATTGTAGGCTATCAAAAATATTTGTCAAATCGTTTTGAAGATGCATCTGTAGTTTCTAAAGCGCGAATTCAATTTTAAATCATGCAGTTATTTTATAATCCAGATATAGACGAAACAACCGAATCTTTTTCTTTTGACAAAGAAGAAAGCCGTCATATCATAAAAGTTTTGCGTAAGAAAGACTCCGACATTCTGCACGTTACCAATGGCAACGGATTATTATTTGAAACCGAAATTACGTTGGCTTCAGACAATAAATGTATTGTCGATGTACTTTCGATTCAAAAATCGCCTGAGCCAAAATTCTGCCTGCATTTAGCCGTTGCGCCAACCAAAATGAACGATCGTTTTGAATGGTTTTTAGAAAAAGCTACTGAAATTGGCATTCAAGAAATTACGCCTGTTTTTTGCGATCGTTCTGAAAGAAAAGCAATTAACGCAGACCGTTTTGAAAAAATCATTCTTTCAGCAATGAAACAATCAAACGAAACATTTTTGCCAAAATTAAACCCTGCAATTTCGTTTAAGGAGTTTATCAAACAAAAAAATACAGGCCTGCAATTCATTGCGCATTGCGAAGAAACCGATAAAAAATCGTTGAAAGAAAGCTTGAAACCAAATGAAAATGTAACCTTATTAATTGGTCCAGAAGGTGATTTTTCTGAAAAAGAAATTGCATTGGCAATCGAAAATAATTACAAGCCAGTTACATTAGGAAATACACGTTTGCGTACAGAAACTGCCGCAGTTGTAGCTTGCCATAGTGTTGTGTTTTTTAATGAAAGTTCAAATTAAAAATCTCTGTTTGATTAATTAACGCTACGTTTGTCATCTCGTTGAAGGAGAGGTCACAAACATAGCTCTACAAAGATTGGCGATATAGCTTGAGGAATTTCTAGTGTGATTTCTCCTTCGCCGAAATGACAAAACATATAATTATGAAAAAAATATTCTTGTTGTTTTTATTGATTTCAATCTCTTCTTTTTCACAAGAAATTGCTTTGTTAAAATACAGCGGTGGAGGCGATTGGTATGCCAATCCTACTTCATTGCCAAACTTGATTCGTTTTTGCAATTCAAACATCAATACGCGCATCAAAGCAAAACCTTCAACGGTCGAACCTAGCAATCCCGATCTTCTTTCCTATCCTTTTGTACATATGACGGGACACGGAAATGTGGTTTTCAGCGATTCAGATGTAACTAATTTGAGAAATTATCTTACTTCTGGCGGTTTTCTACATATTGATGACAATTATGGAATGGATCAATATATTCGAAAAGAAATAAAAAAAATTTTTCCCAATAATGATTTAATCGAAATTCCTGCAAATCATCCTATTTTTCAGAAACCTTTTTCTTTCCCTGGCGGATTACCCAAAATTCATGAACACGATGGCACTCGCCCGCAAGCTTTCGGCATTTTTGTTGAAAACAAATTGGTCTTGCTTTATACCTACGAATGTGACTTAGGCGACGGCTGGGAAGATCCTGAAGTTCATAATGATCCAGCCAATGTCCGCGATAAAGCCTTAAAAATGGGTGCCAACATCATCAATTATATTTTTACCAATTAATTCCACCAAAGTGCAGCTTACTCACGAAGAAAATCAATTTGAAAGAAAGACATTTCCAATAACATTAGTCTGTGATCATATTTATTTTCAGCAGAATATTGGTTCGCTTTTCAGAATTAGTGAAGCTTTTGGAGTTGAAAATATAATTTTTGTCGGAAAAGATATTCCGCTGACGCCTCGTAAAATCAACAAAACCTCACGCAGTACACATCTTCATGTGTCGCATAGTATAATTGAAGAAATTTCTGTTGCTAAAAATTATTTGCTGGAAAACAATTTTGAGATTATAGCATTAGAAATTGCCAGTAACAGCAAACCACTTAAAGAAGTCGTTATTCCTGAAAATCAAAAAATTGCACTTATAATTGGAAGTGAAATAAACGGAATTTCAGATGAACTTCTAAAAATTTCGCATCAAATTGTCCACATTAATATGTTTGGAAAAAACAGCAGTATGAATGTTGTACAAGCTGCAAGCATAGCTTTGTACGAATTTACTTCTTAATAAATATTTGGCATTTTTTGTAAGAACCAAGCTGTACGGGATGTTGTAAAATTCTGACAAATAAATTGTTATAAAAATTTGGCTAAAAACTCTTTTTGTTATAAAATTGCGTTATAAATAACCAAATTTATTTTTTTATAACAAAAACCCAAATTATTATGAAAAAAATTTTTATTACTGCAGTTGCAGCTTTAATGCTGTTTTCTTGTCAAAATGACCAAAATGAATCGGCTGGTTCAGAAGCAAAAGTGGCAACGCTTCGTTCATGTGCCTCGCAAGATGTTTTAGAAGCGCAATTAAAAGCTGATCCGATGCAGGCCATCAGAATGAATGAAATTGAAGCCTTTACAAACCAACAATTACTTAAAGGTTTTTCAGGCCGTTTAGTAAATGGTAAAATTGAAATTCCTGTTGTTGTAAACGTTTTATACAAAACAACTGCACAAAACATTTCGAATGCGCAAATTCAATCACAAATTGATGTTTTAAACAAAGATTTCAATGCTCTAAATTCAGATTACAACAGCGTTCCAACGTTATTTGCAGGAGTTAAAGCCAACATCGGAATTACATTTGTATTAGATCAAGTTATTCGTAAATCAACGAACAAAACATCTTGGGGAACAAATGATGCTATGAAAAAAACAGCTCAAGGCGGTATTGCACCAACATCTCCTACTACAAAACTTAACTTATGGTCTTGCGCTATTGGCGGCGGCATTTTAGGTTATGCGCAATTTCCAGGAGGATCATCAGCAACTGACGGAGTTGTTATCGATTCTCGTTACTTCGGATTGTCTGGTGCTGCAAATGCTCCTTTCAATTTAGGAAGAACTGCTACTCACGAAGTAGGACATTGGATGAATTTACGTCACATTTGGGGAGATGCAACTTGCGGAAGCGATTTAGTATCTGATACTCCAACACACAACACTGCAAACTACGGTGTACCAGCATATCCTCATTATAGTACTTGCACTGGAACTCCAGTTGAAATGACCATGAACTACATGGATTATGTTGATGATAATGCAATGTATATGTTCTCTACAGGTCAAAAAAGCAGAATGATGGCGATTTTTGCTGCTGGAGGACCAAGAGCAGCCTTTGCCCAATAAAAATCTAAAAGACAATTTAAGAGCGAGATCTAACCATCTCGCTTTTTTTTGCCCCTAAATTTTAAAAGCTTTTTCCTATATTTATAGTCTAAAACTTAAATATGATAACATCAAAAATCATTTCTAACGGGATTTTAAGAGCTTTGGCAACCATACTTGCAGTTAGTGCTGTATTGTACTTTTTATATGAAATACAAACCGTAATTGTCTATCTCTGTATTTCTTTAATATTATGTTTGATAGCAAATCCTTTAGTACAATTTTTAAGAAGCAAATTAAAGTTTAGCAATTCATTGGCAGCAACCACGACAATAATTATTTTCATCTTGTTAATGGTTGGCTTTATTCTTTTGTTTGTCCCTTTGATTATTTCACAAGCTAATAATTTATCCTTATTAGATACGAATCATTTGCAGACGCAATTTATAGAAACAGAAAAAAGCATCGAAAACTATTTCAACATCGAACATGTTGATTTAAATCAAATGCTAAACGACCCAAAAATAACATCTGTATTAGATTTTAATTATTTTACAAGTTTCATAAATTCCATCATGAGTTTTATGGCTGATATGGGAATGGGATTAGTTTCGGTGTTTTTCATTACTTTTTTCTTTATAAAAGATCAAGAAGCTTTTAAAATTCAAGCCCGAAAAATTCTACCAGATACAAACGAAGACAAAATTATAAATTCAATAACCAAAATAAATCATTTGCTGACACGCTATTTCATTGGCTTGTTGCTACAATTGACAGTTGTTTTTATTTTGTATCTTATCGTTCTGATTATTTTTGGAAACAAAAATGCTTTTGTAATTGCATTTTTATGCGCAATCCTCAATATCATCCCCTACATCGGACCTATTATCGGAACAATTTTAGCAGCGCTATTAACGATGATTAGCTTGATTGGAAAAGATTTTCAATCAGAAATTCTGCCTACAACCATTTATGTCGTAATCGGATTCTTGCTGGTTCAGGCCATTGATAATAACATCAGCCAGCCTATAATTTCGTCAAAAAGCGTAAATTCGCATCCTCTGGAAATATTTCTGATTACTTTGATTAGCGGAATTACATTTGGAATCGTTGGAATGATAATCGCAATTCCCGTTTATACCATGCTGAAAGTCATTTTAAAAGAGTTTTTTCCAGACAACAAAATCGTCTCCGTATTAACCGAAAGAATTTAGCTTTGAACACAATAATTTTGCACCAAAACATTCAAGATTATATATCTCAAAATGTTGGTGCTCCGATTTCAAAACTGGCGCTTCAAAAAAATCCTTTTCCTGAAGCCGACTGGATTTTGATTTTAAACCAAATCGAAGCCAAAACAAAAGCTAAAGAAAAACTGCCGACTTGGTTTAAAACCGAAAACATTATTTATCCGAGCAAAATTTCAGTTGAGCAGACTTCTTCTGAAAAAACAGCGGCTTATAAAGCTTCTTTAATTTCGGGCAAAACCTTAATTGATTTGACTGGCGGTTTTGGCGTTGATGATTATTATTTTTCACAAAAATTTGAATCTGTAACGCATTGTGAAATTAATACCGATTTATCAGCAATTGTAAAACACAATCTAGAACAATTAAACGTAAAAAATTGTTCTTGCTACGCAGATGATTCAGCCAATATTTTAAAAGAATATGACCAAAAATGGGATTGGATTTACATTGATCCTTCCCGAAGAAATGACGCCAAAGGCAAAGTTTTTATGCTGAAAGACTGTTTACCAAATGTTTCAGAATCATTGGATTTTTATTTTGAAAAAACAGATTGTATCTTAATAAAGACGGCTCCTTTATTAGATATTTCAGCAGGTTTATCTGAATTGAAATTTGTCAAAAACATTCACATCATCGCACTTGAAAACGAAGTAAAAGAATTACTTTTTGAAATTCATAAAAATTACAAGGGCGACATTACAATTAAAACTGCCAATATCTTAAAAGAAAAAACAGAGACTTTTGAGTTTGTTCTAGGCAATGAAAGTGAATTTGCATCATACCAATTGCCTCAAAAATTTTTATTTGAACCAAATTCAGCCGTAATGAAATCAGGCGGATTTGATGAAGTCAGCACGTTTTTCAAAATAGACAAACTTCATAAACATTCACATTTATATACTTCTGAAGAATTAATTGATTTTCCGGGCAGAACTTTTAAGATAGAAAAAGTGATTCCGTACAATAAAAATGAGATAAAAACAGAACTTGCAAATCAGCAGGCAAACATTACAACTCGAAATTTTCCTGAAACAGTGGAGAACATTCGAAAAAAATGGAAAATAAAAAATGGAGGTAATTTGTATTGTTTTTTTACAACTGATGTAAAAGATAACAAAATAGTTTTAATTTGCACCAAAATAATCTAAGCAATGAAACAACTAATTACACTAACACTTTTTTTATTAACCTTGACTGCATTTGCACAAAAACCATGCGAATATAGTGTAAATGTCAATGACTCAATTGGCTCGTATAAAATAACAAACGAATACCTTATCAGTGAAAAAAACTTTGGAGGAAACTCAAGTTATGTTTTCTTTTCATTAGCACAAACTGACGGGTTGCCAACACTTAATTTACAGCTTATTCAAAAAAGCAAAGATTTTATTAAGGCAAACTGCTTTGACAAAAACTCTCGTGTATTTTTACAGCTTCAGAATGGAAAAGTGGTGACATTAATGCATATCAATCAGGAAAACTGCGGTACACTTATTCGCGATAGCGGCTTTGATAACCGTGTAAATACAGGAA
This sequence comes from Flavobacterium denitrificans DSM 15936, assembly GCF_000425445.1. GTDB lineage: Bacteria > Bacteroidota > Bacteroidia > Flavobacteriales > Flavobacteriaceae > Flavobacterium > Flavobacterium denitrificans. The sequence goes on from NZ_KE384378.1 coordinate 442,648, forward strand.
TTTTCATGTTTGTAAAAGACAACTATGAAGAACTGAAAAAATCACCTATCACGATGATGCGAATTAAATACTTAACTGATACAGAAGACTATATCGTAAAAAGTGAAATAACATCAGAAATGAACGGAAAAATCTATAATCCAGATACTTATTTTATTCAAAACATTCGATGCGTTGAATAACTATTCACATTTCCAATTTTGATCAGAAACCTTATCTTTTAAACCTGCTTTTAAATTATAATGCCACCATTCTGAATCGAATGAATTGAAGCCATTTTTGATCATAATTTTTTTCAGAAACTTTCTATTCGTCTTTACTTCTTTTGAAAGTGATTGATAATCATGACTGGCTTCGATTCCAAAAAAATCAAAAGGAGTTCCCATATCGACTTCTTTTCCATTGGCGTCAACTATTGAAATATCAACGGCTCCTCCTCTATTATGGATGGAGCCTTTTTTTGGATCAGCCACATACTTTGGGTTTGAGACTATTGTCCACATTCTTTTTTGAATTGACAAAGGCCTGTAACAATCATAAAGTTTGATTTTAAAACCTTTCTTCTTAAAATCATTATTTGCCGCAATTAACGCTTTTACTGTTTTCAATCTTAAAACGCATTCAGCACAATCATAAACTTTTGCTTTTAGAAAATTATCTTCTGTGGCGTACTTCATATCGTAAATAAAATCTTTGCTGAAATCTTTCAAATTAACAAAAGTAGTATCCGGAATTTCTTGTTTTACAGGACTTTCATAAATTTCATTTTGGGCATTTGAAGAAATATTCCAAAAAAGAAAAACAGAAAAAAACAAGATTTTTACAAGTTGCGACATAGCATATGAGATTAAAAAAATGAAATTAAACAATATTTCAAAACTTTCAAATCGGAATTGGTTTTTCTTTTTTAAATAAAAAATTGATGTTTTTTTATTAAATTAGCTAAACAAGACTTTACAAATCAATTAGTTAATTTAAAAAAGATATACTATGAGCAAAAAACCTGAATACTTTTTTATAGTTGCACTGACTTGTTTTGCAATTGTATCCTGTAAAAAAGAAAACATAAAAAGTGTCCCAACTACCGATTCGACTTCTATAAGAACTGAAGCCTTAAAAACTGATAGTACGGTTTTGAATCCAACAGATTCGCTATATGCTTTAGTAGACAAAAGTGTAATTGGAACTCAATTTTTAACCAAAAGCGCTCTTGCCACAAGACTAAAAACATTACTAGGAACCGATTATGATGAAATGGTAAAAAACTGGAATACAGAGACTCCTTTTGAAAAACAAGAAAATATAGTACATGCTTGGGGATGCAAACAGCATGATTGCAATTCCTATTCTTATGATCTTTTTATAGATGTAAAAAACAATAAGATCAATGTGTACAAATTCGCAAAATCAAAAATGACGATTTTTAAAGAAGATAATTTTGATATCGAAATCAAAGATGCTTTTCTAAAAGATTTAAATACCAAGAAAAGCAATGCGGATATTAAAGAGGAATAATTCAATATTCAGTCGCAGTTTACAGTTTACAGCCATTTTTGCTGCGACTGAAAACTGCGACTGATCACTTTAAATTTCTCCTGTCATCAAAATATTCTCTTGAATACCTTTATCTCTCAACATTCTAAAATGAGAACGAATTGCGTGATAAAATGGATATGACGTATACGGCAAATCATATTCTTCGGCATAACGCATAATAATTGGCGTAATATATGGATAGTAAGTATGTGCAACGCCAGGAAACAAATGATGTGCTACGTGATGCGTAAAACCTCCGTATAAAAAGTTTGCCAATTTGCTGTTTGTACTGAAATCTTTGGTTACGATCATTTGATGCGCTGCCCAAGTTGCAGAAAGATTTCCGTTTTCATCAGTTTGTGGAAAATGTGCATCTTCGTCAACATGCGTAGAAACAAGAGCAACAACCCCTAAAGCACTTCCACATAAATGCATTGCAATCCAAGCCCAAAAAACGATATGCCAAGGCTGATTTAAAAACAACATTGGAATTACAACCATATATCCTATATTTAAAATTTTGGCCGCGAATAATCTATAAATTTCACGCGTTGGGATTTTTTCAACTACTTTTTTCACATAATTATTTTTTGTTCCAAAGAAGTCTTTAAAATCACGAATATAAATCCAGTTCAAACTGTACAATGGATAAATAAACCACATATAAATATGCTGATATTTATGATAGTTAAACAGCGGACTATTGGGAAAAATTCTGATTATATCACTTTGTTTGATATCTACGTCCCAATCTGGAACATTTGGGTAAGCATGATGAAGATTAATGTGACGACGAGTCCAAAGCCAATGATTGCTTCCAAAAAGCTCCAAAACATACATAAAATACTCATTGTATTTTTGTTTTTTGAACAATGCTCCGTGAGCAGCATCATGAAATGCATTTATAAAAAGTACGATCATGGTAAAACCGCACAAGATATAAAATAGGAATAACAATGGAGTACTGTTTCCGAACAGCAAAATACAGGCATAAAATAAAAAAAAGAGAAATACAAGTCCGAGAGACTTGATAATGTTTAGTATATACAATGATGAATTTTGCAAAACAGTTTCGTTCACTTCAGTACGTAACTTTTTAAAAAAATCATCATTGCCCGCTTTAACGTAAACTGGGCGTTTTAATTTTTCCATAGAATTAAATTTTGCTGAAATTGTCATACCAAATTTAATAAAAAAAAGTTAAAAGACATTAAAACAAACCTTTACAATTCAAAAAAAGTAAGAAAAATCAATTCCTTAAAAAAGTATACTAAAAGTCCGATTTGTTCGCAAAAAGCACAACAAAAACACATCATTTTTTTATTTCCTTCATTTAAATTATCAACAAAAATATGCTCTAGCAGAATGTCCTTTATTTTTTTACTTAATTTAAGAGAATGCGTCAAACTTTTAGTTTTTCGTATTTTGGTTAAAAGTTATTTGAAAACCAATTCCATTTTCCTAAAAAAAATCAACATGCAAAAATTAAAATGCACTTTGATAGTTTTGCTTCTTTCTGTATTTGCCCATAGCAAGACTATTATACATGTAAACCAAGTTGGCTTTGATCCGAAAAGTCCAAAACTTGCTGTTATCGAATACTACAACAACCTTTTGAATTCAACTTTTGATGTTGTAGATGCCAAATCTGGAAAGACAGTTTTCACATCAAAAATTGGAAAAGCAGAAAGTGTTGAAGACTGGAGACTTGGCAAATTTTATTACAGAGCCGATTTTTCATCTTTTCAAAAGCCTGGCAATTACAAAATCACTTTCAAAATTGCTGACCAGATTTATACTTCTGTACGTTTTGCAATTGAAGAAAACATATTGGCCAAAAGAACCATTTCTGCAATCGTGCACTATTACAACAAACAAAGAGCCAATACGCCCGAAGAACTCGAAGCTGATAAAAACATGCTTTTGTTTGGAAGCACAAAAAAAGTAGATGTTCACGGCGGATGGTGCGACGCTTCAGGAGATGTAAGCAAGTATTTTTCGCATTTGGCTTACGCCAATTTCGTATCACCACAACAAACCCCATTAGTAACTTGGTCACTTATCAATACATCTGAAAGCATTCCGAAAAAGCTAGAACAATGGAAAGTTAAAGATTCTCTAGATAATGAAGCCATTTGGGGCGCCGATTATATGATGCGATGTCTTTCTGATGAAAATTATTTTTACATGATTGTTTTCAGTTATTTTGATAAAAATCCCTCGGCTCGCAGAATCGTTGGATTAAAAGCAAATAGTGTAACCACAGATGAGTATCAGGCTGCTTTTCGCGAAGGCGCTGGAATGGCGATTGCTTCACTGGCCAGAATTTCGCAATGGAAGAAAAATGGAGATTTTACTTCGGCTCAATATTTAGATGGAGCCAAACGATCCTACAAACACCTTTTAACAAACAACACAAAATATGATGACGACGGAAAAGAAAACATTATAGACAATTATTGTGCATTGATGGCTGCAACCGAATTATGGATTGCGACAAATGAAAATTTCTATCGGGATGAAGCCCGAAAATGGGCGCACAATCTTGAAAACCGAATGACAGATAAAGGCTGGTTCAGAAGCAATGACGGAAATCGTCCATTTTGGCATGCCGCAGATGCTGGTTTGCCTATTGTGGCTTTGACCCGATATCTGAAAAAAGAAAAAGATAAAAAACAAAGATTAGAGGCAACATCGGTGATCAAAAAAGCATTAGACTATAATTTGTCTGTCACAAACAATACCAGCAATCCTTTTGGTTATGCAAGACAAAGTTTTCTATTTAACGGTCAAATAAAAGACGGATTTTTTATTCCGCACGAAAATGAAACTGGCTGGTGGTGGCAAGGTGAAAATGCCCGATTAGCCTCACTTGCAACTGCCGCTATCGAAGGCGCAAAAACTACATCTTTTCAAAAAAACGACAAGACAAAAAAGTCGCTTGATATTTTCGCCTCACAGCAATTATCTTGGATTTTGGGATGCAACCCCTATTCAGTTTGTTTTTTGTATCAATTTGGAGAAACGAATGTTCCGTACATGCATTCTAATTATGGGCATGGATCTGAAAAAGGCGGTATTTCAAATGGAATTACCGGAAAAGAAGGCAACGCCGACGGCTCTGGAATTGATTTCAAAATGGATGTTGATGGAAATGACGAATGGCGATGGACAGAACAATGGATTCCGCATTCAGCATGGTTTTTACAAGCCATCACGGCTATGGTTGAAAATTAAAAACAATAAATCTCAACATTAAAAAATTAATGAAAAATTCAATTCTAATTATCGCTTTATTACTGACAACCATTTTATTTCAGACAAATTGCATCGCTCAAAAAACAAAAAAGACAAAATTCAAGGCGTTAGTTTTATATGAAAATGGCGGGCATCATTTGGAATTTACAAAAGCAGCAAAACCTTGGCTGAACAAACTTGCCATCGACAGCAGTTTTACAATTGATTATATTGAAAACACTAAAACCATAAACGAAACTCTTTTAAGTCAATATCAACTCTTTATTCAGCTTGATTACCCACCTTACACTTGGAGCGAAGAATCAATGAAAGCTTTTCAAAATTACATGACTGATGGAAAAGGTGGCTGGGTTGGCTTGCATCATGCAACTTTACTTGGAGAATTTGACGGCTATCCAATGTGGAAATGGTTTTCTGATTTTATGGGAGGAATAAAATTTGTTAATTATATTCCGAATTTTGCTAATGGAAAAGTAACTATTGAAGACAAATCACATCCCGTAACAAAAGGAATTCCATCTAATTTTTTAGTAAAAAAAGAGGAATGGTATATTTATGACAAAAGTCCAAGGCAGAATGTTCACGTACTCGCTTCAGTTGACGAATCGACTTATGAGCCTGATTCAAAAATAAAAATGGGCGATCATCCTGTCATTTGGACAAATGATCATTTTGCATCCCGAAATATCTACATTTTTATGGGGCATTCTCCAGAATTGTTTGAAAACGAAGCCTATACTACCCTGCTTAAGAATGCTATTTTGTGGGCAGCGAATAAAAACTGAGATATTTTTTTAAACTAAGAAAAATTTATTTAACCCCAAGACCGCCTGCCTTCTAAGCAGGCGTCAAATAAATTAATAAAAACAAAAAAGCCCTTCAAATGAAGGGCTTTTCGTGAACGCAGAAGGATTCCTACAACCACGTTAAAGGCGCACTACTACTAGTAATAATTTTTATTCGTGTCCTTTTCGTGCCTAATAGGCGCGAACCTGGACTATTTTTTATTCAATTTTTTTTAATTCTGCGTTATAACATTGTAGCATGATGTCCACAATCACCTTACAGGTGCACTAATATTAATAATAATAATTATTTTTCATCTTGTCCTTTTCGCGCCAAATGGGTTCGAATCAGGACTATTTTTTCTTCAATTTTTTTTAATTCTAAATCTACATTAAAGTAGGCTTCAATTTCAGGTTCAGCAAGACATGTAATATCATCTTCGGAATTTGAAAAAATATACTGTAGGTTTATTTCTGGAAACTTTTGGACTATAAGTTGTATTAAGTCTGAACTCATGTTGTCCTTCCCCTTTAAATATCTTCCCGTCATTTGTTCACTTATGCCTAATATTTTGGCTATTTCTTTCTGTTTTAGCCCTTTACTTTTAAAGTAATCCGCTAGCTTTTCGTAGTACATATTATTTATAATTGATATAAATTAGACTTGGAGTTTATTTTTTATCGCCATAAATACACTTCAGGTATATTTTTTTACTAAATTTGACTAAATAATTACAAAGATATGCAAACAGTACTAAATAATACCAACTCAAAAGATGTGCAGTTGCACATCGACAAAGCATACAAAATCATTGATGAGTATTTGCCAGAAAATTACGTGGAAGCTATCATAAATATCTTACCAAAGGAATTAAACGTAACCAAACCAATGATATATAATGTAAAAAGAAAAGCTTCTAAAAGACTTGATATTCTTAATGCTATGGTCGAAGTGGCATTGGAGAATAAGAGTGCTTTAGAAAAATTGAAAAATAATCTCAATAAAATCGCTTAAACAAATTCCATGACAACACAGGTACAAACCAACAGAGTTTTCCCCGGTATGATATGCCAGGCTACAGAATTTTTAGTAATGAATGATGAAGTGAAAGTTTTGAATAATGGCAAACTACTTCCTTTTTCAGATGTATCACATGATACTCTTGCTCTTTTAGAAGATGCAATCAATGCAGATCCCGAAGTAAAAAATTTGTTGCTCAAAATTCACCCAGAATCACAATTCAAAAGGATTGAAGAGTTTGTAAAATGCCGTTTTGGTGGATTAGATTTTGAAGGTGACATAGTTGACGGAAATCTTCAAGAAGGTGAATACTGGGAGTGCCCTGAGCGTGGACAATGCGCTAATGAAGGAATACTCTGTAAACTTCCAAAGTATAATAATAAAAGATTAAAAGCTCCAGAAATTCCATTAATAAAACTTCTCTGTACAGATGCTACAAATGAAGCGATAGCGGATAAATTATCCCTCCCAATGGGTTCTTTTCATAAAGCAAAAAAACATTTATATCAAAAGCTGAATGTGCAAACGAAACAAGAGATTGTAATAATTGCCATTTCACTAAACCTTATTCAGTGGTAACACTGATGTACGTTCTTATCATTCTGTGTGTGCACAACACGCTAAAGCCACTCCACGTGGGTGGCTTATTTTAATAAACCATAACAAACCAAGATATGTCAAACGAAAATGTACAATCGAAAATAGATCTGCTCGAAGAGCAAATCGAAAATATTGAAAGATCTGGATTTTTTACCGAAGCGGAAATTGATAGAGCTGTAGTTTCACTGAAATCGGAATTAGTTTTTTTCCAAAATATGCTTTCAAATCACGCAGATTCAAGCCTATGCTATGAAGAACAACAAAAGCCATTATACGGGATGTCTCCAGAGGAATATACAGAAGGAATGAAATATCACAATGAATGCTTTGACCGTGTAAACAAATCTAAACTTCTTGAAATTGACGTGGTAGATGCCGAAATATTAAGCCAAAAAGAAGTTTAACATCATGAGTTACGTAAAAGACACCGATATTTTTGAAAAAACTAACGGAGGGCTCGATATCATATTGGCTTACTATCCAAATGCGCATAAAGTTATTACCAAAACTTCACGACAGTTCAAACTTCGAGAATCAGAGAAAACAGCATCAGCTTCATTAAAACAATTGGAAAATGGTGTTTGGGTTGTGACCGATTTTGGAGGTGATCAAGTTCCTCGAAACGGTATTATGGTTTGCATGATAGAAGAAAATAAAAGTTATGGTGAAGCTTGCGCAATATTAGGAGCGCGATATCATATACAAGGCGCTGACTTGGAAGTTGTAAAACCAATTATAGAAAAACGTTCTTTAAAAACAGATGAAACTCCAAACACTTTCAATTTTGTATACAAAGATTTCACAGATAAAGAATTGGCTATGCTTGGTCCACGAGTTAATGAAAAAATCTGTAAAGAATTTAATTTAAAATCGTGTGCGTCTTATACGCATTGTAAGGAAAACGAAGCTATTGTGATCACTTCTACTGAAGAGTTTCCAATTTTTGTTTTTGATTTTGATTCCTGGCAAAAAATTTACCAACCTAATTCATTTGAAAAAGCACACCGTTTCCGTTACACTGGCGCCAAACCGAAGCGTCATGTTTTTGGGATGAATTTAATTGAAGAAGAATATAAAAAACTGAAAGCACAATACGAAGCAGATTACTATGAAGACGACGGTGATGAAGAATCTTCCAAAAAAGCTAAAGATTATAAAGTGGATGCTGTATTTGTTGTTAGTGGTGGGTCTGATGGTATTAACCTACGGTCATTCGGTAGATTTCCAATTTGGTTCAACTCTGAGAGTGAGCATTTGGATTGGGAAGAGATGAAACAATTAAAAGTATGGGCAAAAGATGTGTACTACGTAGCCGATTTAGACAATACCGGCATCAAGCAAGCCATTGCAATGGGCTTAAAGTTTCTGGACATCAAATTACTTTGGTTGCCAGAAAAATTAAAAGAATGCCGAGATAAACGCGCAAATCCTTGCAAGGATTTTAAGGATTATGTAGATAAATTTTACAAACCTGATGATGCCAACGCTTTTACTAACTCGTTTGATAAATTAGTTTCTAATGCATTGCCTTTTCAATTTTGGACGGAATATTTCCATAACAAAAAAATGAATTACAACCTATCAAATACGCGTCTGTACCACTTTTTAGCGCATATGGGGTTTGGACGTTATGAAGATAAAAATCTAAAGGAAGGTTTTATCTACATCAAAAAAGAAGGTTCGATTGTAAAGGTTTTACATCCCTACGAAATTGAAAATTACATTCATACTTTTTTAGAACAAAGACAGCAATCACCTGATTTAAGAGATTACATATACAAGAGTAACCAATTGGGAGAAAGGTCTTTATCAAAATTACCTAAAGTAACTATTGACTTTACAAATGCAGATCGTGAAACTCAATATTTATTCTTCTCCAAAAAAGTTTGGAAGATTACTGGTAAAGAAATTATCGAATACAGACAAGGTGAAATTGACAAGTTCGTTTGGGAAGATAAAGTGATCGATTTTAATGTAAAAGTTCAAGAACCACAGTTTAAAATAACAACTGATCCTGAAGGTGATTTTGAAATAGAAGTTTTGAAAAAGGATAATATGTATTTCAACTTCTTAATCAATGCTTCTCGTGTACATTGGAAAAGTGAATTAGAAGATTCTTTTGAAGGGAAACCGGAACCAGATGCAGAAAAGTATTTCAAAGAAAACAAGTTCAATATTGCTGGTGAAAGACTTTCAGATGATGAACGCTATGAACAGAAAGTGCATTTGATAAATAAAATTTATTCCATTGGTTATTTGCTTCACACATACAAAGATGATTCAAAGCCCTGGTGTTTGTTCGTCATGGATAATAAAATATCAGAAACAGGGGAAAGCCATGGTGGTTCAGGAAAATCGGTAGCATTTGGAAACTTGAATCACATTTTGAAACGAAGATTTTACATCAAAGGACGTGACCCAAAAGTAACGCAAAATGATTTTATCTATCATGGTGTAACTGAAGATACGGATTACATATTTATTGACGATGCCAATCAGTATTTGGATTTTGGATTTTTCTACTCCGAAATTACAGGTTCCTTAAAAGTAAATCCAAAAAATGGCCAGCCGTATGAGATTCCGTTTTCGAAATCACCAAAGTTTGTAATCACTTCAAACTTTACAATTAAGGATGATGGACCATCGACAGCAAGGCGTTTACTTTTTAGTTCGTTTTCAGATTACTATCATGAAAATAAGGATGGAGAATACAAACAAGCTCGGAATATTTCAGATGATTTTGGAGGTCGAAATTTGTTCCGAGATTTTACTGAAGCGGATTGGAATGATTTCTTGAATTTTTGCGCACAATGCATCCAATTTTATTTGTCGCATCCTGCAAAAATTAATCCGCCAATGGATAACGTGACAAAAAGAAGTTTACGTGCCGAAATGGGCGATGCTTTTGAAGGCTGGGCGGAAGCTTTCTTTGCCGTTCGAGAAACTAATCCAGGAACTTTGGAAGAAGGACCTTTGAAACACTTAGATAATTATTTTTCAAAAGAGCATGCGTTTGATGAATTTTTAAAAGCAACCAAGCTTCATAAATGGACCAGTAATAAATTCAAAAAAGCAATGAAAGCTTATTGTCAATTGAACAAATACATTTTTAACCCGAAAGATTTACATAACTCAGGTGGTCGAATTGTTCAAAAAATTCAAGGAAAAACCGAAGAGGTATTCTTTATAAAAACAATTGAGGTTTCTGAACCAATAGAACATAAGGAAGTTACAGAATATAAAAATGAAGATGAAATTTTTAACACTTAATAATAAAGCCATGACAACAAAAAAAGTATCAGAATTAAAAAAAGGGGATCACTTTAAATGGGATTTAAATCAAAAAAAATACCGACAGGTGTTTGACATTATACCAGTTCCAGAGAGCGAAACACTACCAGAGCATTACAAAGGAGGTTTAATTATCGTTTTGGACAATTGCAAAACGATTACGCTTCAGCCCTCTGCTGAAGTTGTAATTGAAGATTAGGACAAATGTACACTTACGAAGACATTGAAACGATCTTTCGGAACTGTAAAAATATAGACGATATATACCGTGCATTGTTAACCTTTCTATGGGTTAAGGCGGATGGAGATTTAAATTTTAATAAGCAAGTTTTTATTGGACAAAGGTCAAGACAAAGATTACACGAACTTAAAACAGTTTAGTATGATTTTATTAGAAGCCCGCACAGCATTACGCAGAGCCACAAAATACGATTTATTTACAGGTGATCTAGAAAACATGAACGCAGTTCAAAAAGTCAAAGATTGTACACATGTTTTCATTTTAGACCAGTACACAAAAGAATTTATGTGTAGTCGATATTTTTATGAAGAATCTGACTTTGTAGATATTTATCATCAAATGGCGTTTGGTTTAATTGGTATAATAACGCCTTTTCCGAATGTGATTACTAATGAATATATTTTTGACTTAGTGCTGCGCGAAGCTTCTCTTGACGATTTACGATACACTCCACGACATTTGCGATACAATCAGATTTTTTACACTTACGCATCGCAAAAACTAATTGGTCCATTTTATATAGACCGAAGTACAACAACAGAATACCTTGAAAATTTGGTCGAAAAAAAGCAAATTTTCATACCTCACGAGAGGCAACATTTTAAAGACAAATCACTTAAAAAAACAGGTTAAATTTTGAATTATGAAAAATATTTTTAAACCAATGCTTTTTTCAACGCCGATGGTTCAGGCGATTTTAGACGGCACGAAAACTCAGACCAGACGAACAAAAGGTATAGTGATAAATGACGAACCGGACAATTGGATTCAGAATCCAGACTTTTCGGATGATGGAATGTTCATTTTTAGAAATTCAGAGGTTACGCAAGGTTACTATCCAATTCCTCCATATGAAAAAGGAGATATTATTTGGGTTCGTGAAACTTTTTACAAGAATACAGCCGATGCCTTAAAAGGTACATTCTATTATAAAGCAAGTGTAGATAAAGGTTGGAACTTAAAATTCAAACCTTCAATTCATATGCCAAAAGAAGCCTGTAGAATTTTTCTAAAAGTGAAGTCTATTAGGATTGAACGATTAAATGAAATATCAGATAATGACGCAATTGCCGAAGGAATAGAAAAAGAAAAATATTGTTTAGATGAAAATATAATGATTTATCAAAATTACTTGCCGGGTAAAAACTTTTACAGCTTTTCGGCCTACGGATGGAATTATGGTAAAGAAACACATTCAGCACCAGTCGCTTCATTTTGTTCTTTGTGGGAAGATATTAACGGGGATGGCTCTTGGAATAAAAATCCGTGGGTTTGGGTAATTGAGTTTGAACGTATTGATAAACCTGAAGATTTTTTATTATGAGAGATTTAAGTTTAGACAAAATCAGTCAAGCCATAAATAAAGTTTTTACGGAAAGTAAATTACAAGTTCCGTTAACATTTGAAATCAATGTCAGAATTCAAAATAATGACATTTTAAAAGACAGTTTTTCTTTTTTGATATATCAAAGAGAGCGTGACCTATCAGGAAACTTGATTAGTCATATCATTTTCAGCGATGATATTGGAAAATTTCAGCAAGAACTTAAACGATCGATCACTTCTAAAAATTCTTAAATGTCCGGGAACAAAAACAAACTGATAGAATTCAATTATTTCGGTGGGAAATTCACTTGGTTGGAATATTTGTATGCTTATTTTCCTAATAATTTGAACGTATTGATAACCCTGAAGATTTTTAATTATGGCAACAATAGGTAAATATGGCAAAATCATTTTTGATATAAAAGACCTTCAATATATCCAGGATAATTTTCAAAAAATGACAAACGATCAGATAGCATCTGCTTTAGGCCTAAAGAAAACAGTTGTAAGAATGATGGCATATAGTTTAGGGTTGAAACGAATGGAATTAGAATACTGGACGCCTGAACAGGTTGATTTTTTAAAACAAAATTATAAAGCCATAGGAGATGTGGAATTAGCGGAAATATTCGAAAATGAGTGGCCGAAAAACAAAGGATGGACTAAAAAACATATCGAAAAAAAACGCCGATATCTTTTTTTGAAACGAACCTCCGAAGAACTAAAGGAAATTCATAATCGAAATAAAAAATCTGGAAGGTTAGCAGTTGCAAACAGAAAAAGATGGGAAGCAACTGGATCTAATGAAATTGGAACGATCGTAATATGGCAAATGAATAATTTTCCGATTGTACATATTAAAACTGAATCAGGTTATGTTCATTACAATCGTTGGTTGTGGAAAAAAACAAACGGTACTATTCCTGAAGGGTATAATGTAGTAAGGAAAATTGGTTGCCCGGAAATTCCAACTTTAGAATTTCTTGAATTAATCACCAAGGAAGAACATGCTCGAAGAAACAAACGTAATTACATGAATTTACCGTCAGATTTAAAAGAAATTATCACTTTAAGAAACAAACTAACTAAATCAATTAAGAAAAATGAAAACGCCACATGAAAAAAGAATTGAAGAAATTGAATCTAAGTTAAAGGTCTTTACTGGAAAAGCTGTTTTTTATAAGGATCGTATTGTCACAATCAAAAGTTTTAAAACTTTTACCAGGGCCGTGACTATTATAACCGATACAGAACCAATTTCACTAGAACTTCATTTAGTTGAAAAATTTCTTGAAGAATTATCTGGAGAAATTCCGGCAAATTTTTCTCCTATTGACACATCATCATTTATCGATGATGAACCAAAACAAGTAAGACACCAATTTAGAGAACTATCACCAGAACAATTAAAAATTAATGATCAAATGGAAAATCAAAAAAAGAGCGAGCAAAATCCGGAAAAAGAAAATCAACTAACTGTTGGTGATTCTTCGGACGCAAACAGTATTGAGGTTTCTAATTACAAACCAACCAAAGAAAATATAATTGTAAAGGAGACCCTTATGGATATGCTAAAGAAAGTTGCAGCAAATCCAAGCGCAATACCTCAGGCAAAAGCTGTTTGCGATATTGCTAATACAATGGTGAACATTCAAAAGAATGAAATACAATTAATTCAAATGGTAAATAAAAGTAAATCGTCAAGCATTTAATTATGGTTAGACATCATGAAACTCAAAAAATCAAATATTAAGCTAACAGAAGAAACTAAAGTGCAAATTATCGAGCAATGGCGCACTAGTGAATTAAATTCAATTCCGAAAATAGCTAAAGAATTTGGGGTTTCAGAATACAAAGTTCATACAGTTATCAATAACTATTTATCATCAAAAGCAATTAAATAAAAACAATGGAAAAATACACTATTGAACACCAGTACCAACTTTACTTAAAAAGAGTTGGTTTATCAGAAGAAACAATGCATGAAGATCAAAGAATACAATTACGTCAAACCTTTTTCGGTGCATTTGGCCAATTTATACTTTTTCTTGAAACAGACATTGCAAATATGGAAGAAAACAACGCCGTCGAAGTTTTGGAAAGCTTCAAAACAGAAGTAGCAAACTATTATTTATCAATAACTCAAAATTAAGATTATGGAAACATTAACCGCCGACAAAGGCGCTGTATTAAAAGCTTACAACAAAGCAAAATCTGGAAAGAAATTATTACTAGAAAACATTTTTGGAGCAAAAACTTTTCAGCCGAATATCATGGAAAGAATTAAATGCTTTGAAGATGTATGCAAAGAAATGGGTGTCAGTCCTAAAAAATATATCTGTGACAGTGATGATCCTGATGATATCGCCGCTAATGCACTTCGTCAATCGTTATTAATCAGCCGTTGTTTTAATGCTGACACAAAAGAAGAAATTGACTGGAGCAATAGTAATCAGTACAAATATTTTCATGTGTACGTTTATTCTCCCTCTTCCGGGTGGTCGTTGTTCGGTGTCGATTACTGGCATTCGTTTACGTTCTCCGGCTCCCGCCAAGCGTTTTTAAAACGAGAACACGCAGAATATGCCTGGGAAACTTTCAAAGAAATTTATATCAACTTAATTAAATAAAACTAATGGATTCAACAATTAACACTATTGAGAAAGCTTTTATTGCGGACGGAACAGACATTAAATTAATGCCAGATGTTTCACATCTTAAAAGAGAAAAAGACCAACAGGCAATCATAAACAATTATAAAGCAGATGTTGTAATTAGAGCTTTAAATAGTGAAGGTCAGGAAAAAGAATGGGAACCGGATTATTCTGATCCATCACAAATCAAATATGAAAACTGGTACGTTTTTTCTCCCTCTTCCGGGTGGTCGTTGCTCAATGTCGTTATCTGGCATGCGCATACGCGCTCCTGCTCCCGCCGTGCGTTCAGAACGAGAGCGATAGCACGATACTTTGCAGAAACGTTTCCTGAATTGGTAAACGCAATTTTATAAAATAATTAGGTTGTGTACTGAATGCTGTGGTTTTGTGTCGTTCTCCCTCTTCCGGGTGGTCGTTGAACAATGTCGATAACTGGAATACGAATACGAACTCCAGCTCCCACCATGTAAAAATATTAATTCGGTACAGACCTTGCCAACATGGCAAAAAATCTCAAGTTTAACGGGTCATTAGTATTCATTTTTATGTTAAGAAAATGACCCAATAATACAAAGGCTTTGAAAAGATATAACAATTTGTATAGCGAGATCATAAGTATTGATAATCTAAAATTAGCGGATGTGCGCGCTCAGAAAGGAAAATCAAAACAAAAAGGTGTTATTATTCATAATAGAAATAAGGAAAGCAATATTTTGAAATTGCATGAAATATTGAAAAACAAAGAGTATAAAACTTCGGAGTATTCAACTTTCAAGGTTTATGAACCAAAAGAAAGAATCGTTTCGAAATTACAGTTCTTTCCTGATCGTATTGCGCACCATGCTATAATGAATGTTTTGGAGCCAATATTTACAAAACTATTTACTACTGATACCTACAGTTCAATAAAAGGAAAAGGGATACATTCAGCCACCAAAGCTGTTAAAAAAGCTTTGGCCGATGTCCCTGGAACAACGTACTGTTTGAAATTGGATATTACAAAGTTTTATCCGTCAATTGATCACCAAACATTGAAGAATCAGCTTCGCCGAAAATTTAAAGATCCTGACCTTTTGTGGCTGTTGGATGAAATCATTGACAGCGCTGAAGGAATACCTATTGGAAATTATCTAAGTCAGTATTTTGCAAATTTTTATTTGACTGGTTTTGATCACTGGATAAAAGAAACTAAAAGGGTAAAATACTATTTCCGTTACGCTGATGATATCGTTATTCTTTCGAGTAACAAAACGGATCTGCATACCATTTTATCAGATATAAGAGAATATTTAAGTGATAAATTGAAACTCCAGATAAAAGGAAATTACCAGGTATTTCCAGTCGAAAAAAGAGGGATTGATTTTGTGGGTTATGTTTTTTACCATACACACGTAAGGCTTCGAAAATCAATTAAAAAACGTGCAGCGAAATCTTTTACCAAAAACAACAAAGCAGTTAAAGCCGCTTATATGGGTTGGATAAAACACTGCAATTCTAATCATTTACTAAAAAAGATAAACCCAAATGACCAAGTTTTCAGATTTAGGAATAAAACCAAAAGTCCTACACTTCGCAGGCAAAAGCATAAAGATAGACGAGATACTGAACGTAGAGATAAAAGTCCTGTCGTTCAAAGTAGAGCCATCCAAAAAGAAAGCCAACTCCGATTATTTGACTTTACAAATTGAATATGATGAACGGATGCGAGTTGTTTTTACAGGTGCAACAGTTTTGATTCAAACTATTAAAATGGTACCTGAAGACAAATTTCCTTTCACGACAACGATTGTTAAACGAAATGAATATTTAGAATTTACCTAATCATTACATTTTATATTAAAAATCATTTAAGTAGTTTATTTTAAGGAAAAATACGGATTTCCGTAACATACAAAATAAGCAAGATTTAATTTTGAAGGCATGAGTAAACAAATATTTGAAATATTACTGAAAGCTGAAAAAGAAGCATCTTTTAATAAAGGTGTGTTTGTTGGTTTTATAATAGCTTTTGCGATTGCATTTACTGGATGGTTATTGTT
Organism: Flavobacterium denitrificans DSM 15936; assembly: GCF_000425445.1. GTDB lineage: Bacteria > Bacteroidota > Bacteroidia > Flavobacteriales > Flavobacteriaceae > Flavobacterium > Flavobacterium denitrificans. The sequence continues at coordinate 459,402 of NZ_KE384378.1, forward strand.
TTTTAAATAGAAGCAAACTAAACGCAAAAAGCTCTAACCAATATTGAAGAAAAAAAATGCCATTCAACTGAATGGCTTTTTTTATTAAATTTACTACATGAAAAATCACTCGTTAATATTATCTACTACAAAAGTTTCAATCCCGGAAACAGTAACAATTGATTTTGTAACGAAATTAATAAACAGTGGCTTAACTGGAATTGAATATTTCGGTCAAGGAATAGACAATCCTTTAGAAGAAGTTGAACCGGATATGAAGCTGATCAATGCGCAAACTTCGTATTTTGAGTTTTATTTTGACACTGAAGGAACGATCGACTACGATTCAATGTCAAATGAAGACACTAACCGCTTCATAATTGAATTAATTGAAAAATCCGCTAACATCGAAATGAGAGCGGATGATAAGGATATCAGCATTTATTTGTAATCAACTTTAATTTTTGTGATATAGATGTCAATTTGAGGATTTAAGGTTTCAAAAAGTTTTTCTCTCTTTAAGTTGAACAATTCAGTTTTCTTTGGATCGCTTAAATTGCTTTTAGATAAACTCATTTCTCTTTTTATATACACATAAAGCTTTTCTTGCGTCTCGGTTATATGCTTTCCGTATTCGGCTTCGGGATCAAAAAAATCGTCGGGATCTTCTTCTTGAACAAATTCAGTTTTTGAATATAATTCGTCCAAAAAGTATTTAATAAAGTCTTCGTCTGTAGTAGTATTAAAATAGTCCATAATTTTTTTTTAAGCTGCTTGAAATCCAACAATACTTGTGTAATATTTAGGATAAGCAAATTCATTAATATCGTTTTTAGGATCTAGCCATGCCTGTTCATCTTCTTTGTGCAACATTATGGGCATTCTTTTTTTATGGTTGTGTATGTACTGCATCAACTCATTTGCGTGAGTAGTAACCATTGTAAAGGTTTTTAGGCTTTCTCCAGTTGCAGGATTTAACCAGGAATCGTAAAGTCCGGCAAAAGTAAAAATTTCATTGTCCTGGCTAAAGATCTGGTACTTTTCTTTTTTCTTTCCTTTTTCGTCAAGCCATCGCCATTCGTAGTAACTTGTGGCAATTATAAGGCATCGATTTTGAGTTATGTTTTTGTAAGATGGCTTTTCTTCAATCTCCTCAATTCTTGCGTTTAGTTTACCTTTTCTGTACTCAAGTTGTTGCTTGCCCGCCCACGATGGCATCAAGCCCCAAAATGAATCCATCGTCAATTCTGTTGGATTATCATTAGTAATTATCGGAAGGTTTGGGTGTTCAAATCCGTTCACAAAAACACCTTCGTAGAATTGGCCAGTATTATTTACTTCGATATTAAATCGAATTTTTACGTCTCGGCGACTGCCTTTTTGATCAACATAATAACACATAACAAACTAATTTAGATTACTTTAAAATTAATAATTTAAATTGAAATTATTGCTCATTCTTTTTATCCTGGTCTTTCTTATTGTTTAAAAGTATTTGCTCGGCCCATCCAATTTTATTTTCATATCGATCTTCTTTTCCTACTCGAAGCGTTTTTTTATCATAATTATATTTGACTTCATGAGGCTTCGGATTCATCCGATTTTCTTTGTAAAGTACTTTTGCATTTTCTTTAAGCTGAATTCCGGACTTCACAAATTCAAATTCTAATCCGATATGATGCAAAATCCTTGTGAAGCCGACTACATCATCTTTTCCGAAAATATTACACAACATATTTCCATATGTAACCAAGCCTACAAGTGAAAGATCATAGTAATATTTGTTTTTATCTAACATGGTCCACAGGGTTGTATATGCTGATTCTCGGCTGTTCCAAATATGGGAATCGATTGATTTTTCTTCTTCTTTTGTCATGATTTTCAAATTTAGACATGCAAAGTTAAATCTGAATCACGATATCATAATACACAAAGCTGTTCCGAATTGTATCAAAAGCATCGAGCCGGATATTACTTACAACATCCTAATTAACGATCCTTTAAAAACGTAGTAAACGACAGGTATATTAAAAGCTTTTTTTTCGCACTAAGTTAATCAATTAAAAGTTTTTTCGCGGTTTTTTTCCTCCCTACCTCCTATTTATTTGAAACATTAAAAAAAATGTAACTTTGTAACCATTGCCGAAATGTCCAGATAAATTAAGTGTTTAAAGGTTACATTTTAGTTTTATTAGTGTAATGTAGGTTACAAAAAAAATGTAACTAATAATAGGGTTACATTTTTAAATTTTTCTTTTCTTCTCTAGTTACAAAATAGCTGTAACAAAAAAAACCTTATAAAATAAGGGTTCACGGCTTAAAAAGATGCGAGGTTACAAAGTTACAGTTTTTTATAGCTTTTTTCAGTTTTTTAAAAATACTACAGGTATATTTCACTTCATAAAAAATAAACTTTTGATTTACTTTTTTAAGCAAAAAATACACTTCAAGTGTATTTTTTGCTTATCTTAGTGCAAAATTTTACGAATGCAACTTCTTGAAAAGACAGCGGTTAACTTAAATATTTGCAGCATAGAATTGGCTTTTAATGGTAATTTATTGCCATCTGCAATTCCGGACTGGCAACCGTTTTATAATTCAACCATTTATGGTACAGATTTTACAAAAACTTATGTTGGTTTAGGATCAGTTTCTTTTTCTGAAGAAAGTGAAGTAATAGCTGCAGGTGCAATCTATAAACAAAAAGTTAGTATTGTTTTTCCTAATGCTGATGGAAACCGATCACAACGAATTGCGTTGATGCAAAGAGTACGATTTGTAAAACTGAATTTGTCTGATGGTTCTGATTTTATAATTGGACGTAATGATTTTAAGCAAAACGCAAGGCCTCGAATAAAAGTAAGTTCTAACCTAAAGAAAGCAGGTGTAGAGTTTGAAACCGTTTCCATATTTCCATGTGGTTTTGTGCAAGGAGAAAAAATAGTCGAGTTACCACAATTAATACCTTTAATTCTTATATAAAATGGATCCTCTATTACCTATAACATTTGCCGATAAAATAAACAGTCCAGAAATTTTGGCTATTATGCAGAAACTTCAGGCCAACACCTATTTCAAAGCTGAAGAAATAAACTGGCTGAAGAATGCAATTAATGAACTTCATGACCGATCATTGGCAAATCCTACATTTAAAGGTGATATTAATTTAAGTACTCCTGCTCCAGAAGTTACAGGGATTTATGTTCCTACTCAATCGGGAACATATACCAATTTTGGAGGTATTGTTGTCGATTTAACTGCCGGATATACCACAATTACTTTTGATGGAAGTTATGCAAAGCAGGTTGTTCCAATGGATCTTGTCCTATATGCGCAAAAAACATATGAAGGAATCTACCAACCTTTAGATATTTCAACAGGATATCTCTGCGCATTATTAGATAGTGCATCGAGATTACTGTCAGGACATAAAAAAGACGGTTCTTTTTATGCTTCTAAATATGCAATTGATAGTATTAAAGGTGACGCCCTGAAAAACTTAAGTGTTCCAGTAGAAAAGTTAGACACTTCAGTAACTGATGCTATGTGGAAAATACTGGATCCTTCTACTGGTTTTATTGCGGCAATATTAGATAGCAATAATAGAATTCTATTAGGAATTAGAATAAATGGATCAATTACGGGAAAATTCAGTGATTTATCTACTCCTGTGGTTAACTGTTGGGGTGATTCATTAACTGCGGGTGCGGGTGCTACAGGCGGTGTGAACTACCCTTATATTCTCCAACAAAATTTGACTTCTGCACAGTTTTTAGTTAAAAATTGTGGGGTAGGAGGCGAAGATGTCAATTCAATTTGTGCTAGACATGGTGCTATACCGGTAATGCTTGCAAATGGCTTTACGCTTCCTTCTGATGCATCGACACTTGTGGAAGTTTGGAGAAGCGACAACCTTAATGCAGTAAATAAATATGGCAAAACGATAACGCCTTTACTTCAAGGGACTGGTGACAATACCGTTAATCCGGTAATGATTGACAACATCGAATGTACGCTTTCTTTTACGGGTACTGGACCTTATATTTATTCTCTTAAGAGAAATGTAGCCAGCTCTACTCATTCAAATATTGCTAGTGGTTCCATAATGTTGTCAGCTGGAAGTAGCAGAATGAATGACAAAGTTAATATTTATTGGATTGGCCAAAATGGGGGCTACACAAATGAAGACCAACTAATTAGCTACTACCAAGATTTAATTGGCTTTAACCAAAACCAAAATTACATTATAATAGGTTTACATACTGGTACAGCTGCAAACAGAGCGTTACTAGAGTCTAAAATGGCTAGTGCGTTTGGAGCACATTATATTAATTGGAGAAGATACATTGTAGCTTACGGACTAGAAGATGCCGGAATAACCCCAACTAGTGGAGATACTGCGGCGATTGCTGTTGGTAGCTGTCCTCCTAGCCTTTTATCTGATACTGTGCACTTAAATACTGCTGGCTATACTGTATTAGGAAATTTAGTTTACAAGCGCGGAAAACAACTTAAAATTTGGAACTAAAAACAGATTATAAATTATAAAATATATAAAGATGTCAAATGGATTAAAACTTACGATTCCTTATGCTGTAACTGATACTAGCATTCCGAAATTATACAATGACCCCATTATGAGCGAAGGATCATTATTTTTGCTTGATTTTCCAAGACAAAACCCTACACTGGTTAATAATTTACCCATCACTAATTTTGCAAGCAGTGTAAGCGACTCTTTATTATCTGGGACATCTGGTTCAAATGTATCAAATTTAGCATTTGGAGGTGGGGTGTCAAGTGATACAGGTAAATTAATTGAAAAAACAGGTAAAGGAGCGATTCATTGTATTGTTTCACAAGTTAATGATGTTAGTGGAATTTCCAGCATGTCTGCCCCATGGCCAGAAAAAATAATGAATTACATTGTTGCTAATAATTCACATCAATTTTATTGCAGTATTTGGTCAAATATGACCAGGACAGCATTAATTAATACTGGCTCGCATTCCTATCTAATGCAAAATACTTCCAATTACTATTATATTAATGAATTTTCTACATCATTACCAAATGTTTTAATTCCATCTGGACATTCATTGGGACGATTAATAACGCCACCTTTTACAACTAGCGCTGCACCAACAGTAAGATTTCAAAACAATGGATTTAGTGGGTATACTGGCTCATTGCCATCATCTTTAGTTAACAGATTATTAACTGTTGGAAGAGAAGGGGTGTATGACACTTTCTTAAATCATAAGTCGCCAAGTATGATAATTTATCGCGTATACCTCGAAGATCTTACAGTTTCTGGCCGTGATTATGCGACCGTTTCGGCGTTGGATAAAGCTCTTTTTGATGAAGCTTTCGGGGTTGGTGGCAAGTTTAATGGCGATACTTTTACAAATCCCTCAACGTTACTATAAAAAAACAGACTTGATATGCAAACAGTACCCGTTTCTATACGTCCACACTTAGTACCTTTTTTCTTCAAATCGTCTGAAGGAAAAGAAGCTTCTTACGGAAACAAAAAAGTGAAATCTGTTTTGTATTCCAGTACTGCGTCTTCTGTTGGCAGAATGATGCGTTTGCTGATGGTAAAAGCGGACAAGCCTTTGGATGTCAAGAGTTTCAATTTGTTTTTAACTGTTTCTGATTGTGGTGGCAAAAAAAAATATAAAGGTGATTTTTACCGACATGTAAATGGGAAAAATCATTTTTTGTATTTACCTGAAGACGCAAATAATGATATTAATGATCTGTTGGAAGATATTTTTAGAATGGCCTTTTTTTACTACGTTTTAGGATCATCTGAAAATGATGATGATGAAATGGTAACCAGGGCAATAAACAGTTTTATTGATAAATATGATTTACTTGAGTTTGGTTTCAGTACCGATACTTTAAGAAGATTATACTACCGTGAAAAAAAAAAGGATAAACCGGTTTCAAGGTTTCAGGCATTGCGCCATCATACTGTATTAAATTATGCCTCGTGAAAACGGGGCTTTTTTTATGTCACAAGTTTTTTTGTGGTTCAAAAGTATTTTTGGTACAAACCTACGGTCTATGAATCTTCAAGCAATATTTACGTTTTTCACTAATTTATTTGATTACTTCAAAAATTTGAAGCCAACTGAAAAAGTGAATTTTTTATTGGTTGGAATTATAATTTTTTCGTGGGTATTATTATACCTAAACGACAAAAAACATTGTGAAAATATTATTGTTCTTTCTGCTCGAATTGAGCGTGGCGATTCTCTTCGTACCCAAGATCAGAGGGAATATAAAAAAAACTTGGAATTCTATACAAATAAATTTCTCGATGCGTCGCAAATATATTTGGAGCAGAATAAGAAAATCGAACAAATAAAAAAAGAACCATGAAAACATTATTCTCAGCATTAGTTGTTTTGGCGCTGTCCTTTGCAACGATAAAAGCGATTGTTCCGGATGAATTTCCGCCGAAGGAAGAACAAGAGCAATTGCGTGAAATCAAATTATACGAGGTAAGTTTAAAAAACACAATCGATAAAATTGATTACTGTCAGAAAGTTGACAGCATTAATTTGGCGGGAATTGAACAGTGTAAACAATATTAAAATGGAAAATAGAGCTAAGAATATTCGGTATATAGTTGTGCATTGTCAAGCGGGTCATGGTACATTAGCAAGTATGCAGAACTTTTGGAAAACATCTTTAGGATGGAAATCGCCAGGATATGCTACTTGGATTGATTATGATGGTACACGTCATAAATTATCTGATTATAATAACCCTACAAATGGAGTTGCGGGATTCAATAGCCAATGCCTTCACATGTCTTATCGTGGCGGAGTCTTACAGACTGATGTAAAGGTTGCAGCCGATACGAGAACACAGGCGCAAAAGAATGCTATTTTATTAGAGATTTTCGACATGATGCACTGGTTAAAAGAAAATGGAAATGATTTGCAAAACGTAATGATTGTTGGTCACTATCATTTTTCGGATGATAAAAATCATAATGGTGCGATTGAATCTTGGGAGCGTATTAAAGAGTGTCCATCGTTTGATGCTTATTTGGAGTATAAATCTATTATGCTTAAAGAAAATCCGCTTTATGCCGAATTAAAACTTCCTAAAAACAGATAATATGCCTGTATTAGTAAATGGTGCTGGAGGAATTTCATTAGAAACTGTGAAAATGTTTGCTTATTATGGGGCTTCTGTTTCTTTGGTAGACGTTCAAAAATTCACAAAAGAGTTGAACAAAAATACTTTTCCTAATAAAACAATTGTGTTTGAATACAAAAAAATCAATTGTCAGCCAGATTTAATTTTTGTTCAACAAAATCCAATTCCGGTGAAAGAACTAGGAATGGCTTTACTTAAAAAATAGTAAAAAATGAAAAATATATTTCTGATTCTACTCTTGGTTTTGGCTTCCTGCGGTTCTAAGCAAAAAACCGTTCAGGAAAAGTTAGAAGAATTGCATTTAGATCAACACGATATTGTGAAAACAGAAAGCGAGATAAAAGCTGATGTTTCCCTAAAAAATAATGTGAAGGAATCTATAGAGCAGACTGCTACTTCTAAAAAAAAGACTTTCACTCCTATTGATCATACTAAACCTTCTAGTGTAACTGACAGCAATGGAAAAACTACGGTTTTGAATAATGCTTCATTGGTTGAAGAAGAATCTACAGACAATTCAAAAATTGATAAAGAAACTCAAACAGATCTGCAAGACAAATCTCAAAAAACGGATAAATCGGATAGCTCCAAAGATTTAAAACTGGATTCTCAATCAGGTTCATACGATATGAATTTAAATAAAAAAGGTTCTCCGGATTGGACGTGGTTATGGATGCTTATTTTGATAATTGTAGTATTTGTCGTTTTGTGGCTATACAAGAAATTTAATGTTAAATCTTATGTCACAAGCTTTTTTAAAAAATAAAATGAATTTCGTAAAAAATTATAAGCAATGAAGGTAAACACATTATTAATGGATATCATGCGTGGCGATTGGCTTATGTCTTTAGAAGGAAGATATGCTTATGCTCCAATTGCTCATAAAATTATCAATGGAGAAACTGTTGATGTTGGTAATAAAACTGAATCCTTAATAACTGTTTTGGATGAAAAAGGAAATAGTATAAAACCAGACGATAATGGATTTATGAATGCTCCAGTTGGTTCAGTTGCAGTTGTAGACATGATTGGTCCCATTTTAAAGTATGGCGATTTTTGTACATATGGCGCTGACGAAATTGTAAACGCTTTACGAATGGCCGATAATAATCCAAATATTATTGGTACAATTTTAAATGTAGATGGTCCGGGTGGAGCAGTTTCTGCAATTGGTCCTTTTATTGAATTTGGTAAAACCAAAAAGAAACCTGTAGTTGCTTTAGCTGATCAGTGTTGTTCTTTGCATTATTGGGCAATTTGTGCTGTTGCAGATTATAAAATGGCCGATAACAATGTTTCGGCATTGTTTGGTTCGGTTGGTGTGGTTACCTCGTTTATTGATAATAGAAAATACCTGGAAAGTTTAGGATATACTTTTCATGAAATTTATCCTCCTGAAAGTAAGCATAAAAATGAAGCTGTACGATTAGCGCAGGAAGGAAAATATGAAATGATAATTGAAGAAATGCTTACTCCGTTGGCAATAAAATTTCAAAAAGCTGTTCGCGAAGCTAATCCTAATTTAAAGGAAGAAGTTGGAGTGCTGACCGGAAAAACTTTTAGTGCGGATAAGGCTTTAGAGTATGGAATGATAAACGCTATTGGCTCTATGGATCAGGCTATTCAACATGTACGTGTATTGAGTGAAATAAACCACTATAATAAGTAATTTTTAACCTTTTAAATCAAAACTCCTATGAAATGGAAACTCATGGCACAAACAGTCGCATTGTTTAATGCGCTTTTTGGCACAAAAGAGCTGCCGATTGATGGTGAAAGCCAACAATTAAACTTAAGTGCAGAACAGCGACAAAAAATTGTTGATGCACTGGGCGAAAAGCACGCGGATGCGGCTATTAATGGAATTAATTCCGAAATCAAAAACATGGCTCAAGAAAATCTGAACATCAAAGCGATTAAAGATGAAATTGACGCTATGGTAAAATTGTCTGCGTTGACAGCGGAAGAATTGGCAAATGTAGCTAAAGATGATGATGGTAATCCTGATACTGTAGCTTTAATTAAAGCTATCGCAGATAAACAGGAAACTATGGCTGCACAAATTCAAAAGTTAATTGCTGATCCTGAAGGTGATAAACCTGAGGCAATTATTTCTGGTACAAACAAAAAAATTATGCATTCAGCAACACATTTATTTGGTACGACGAACGCTTATGATGCGTTTGAGGGAAGAAACTGGAACAGAAGAGCGGCAGGTCAAGTTTCTGCTGCAACTGATTTTACTAATCAGCCAACGATTCAGAAATTGAATGATGACTTGGATTTATATTTCCGTCAGAATCCGGAGGAATTGAAATCATTACATCGTGATAATTTTGGGTTGCCATCGTTCTGGCCAAAACGTACCAAAGTAGATGATAAAGTGGCTGATGCTACTATTGCAACGGCTGAAATTTCGCAGGCTCGTAAGTTGCCTTGGTTGCCTAAAAACCGCCAAACTATTAAACCAGAAGAAGGTCAAATTTTCCCAATTCAAATTGACATCGAATACGTTGGGTTCTACTTGCAAAAAATTGAAGCGTCTTGGTTAAATATGATGAATAAAGAAGGTTCTCAGCCTTATAAAAATTCATTTGTTCGTTTTTTAGTATCAGAAATTGACAAAAAAGCACGTCAAGAAGATAGAATTGCAACTATTAAAGGTGTGTATGTTGAAACTCCTGAAGATGCTACTGTACCAGGTAAATTCATCAATAGACAAAATGGTTTATTGTATTTAGCTCAACAGGCTCGAGATGTAACTAAAAAATACCGTGCATTTGATTTGGGTATGCCTACAGCTTCAAATATTGTAGATTACGTCGATTCTTTTATCAAGGCACTCCCTTATGATGTTAGAACACAGCAGGGATTGGTGTATTATTTATCTGATGCCTGGTTAAAAGCTTACAAACGTAGAAGCGAAACTTTGTTTGGAACAAATACTGATTATACAGGATATCCCACACATCCTAAAGACTACAACAATATTAAGTTTGAAGTTTTGATTGATCAGGAAGGAACTGATTTTATGTTTATCACTTTTGATGATAATATTGAAATTTTAGAAAACATTCCTGCTGAAAAATCATTATACCACTTTGAGTACTTAAAACGTATGATCTATATCTGGGCTGATTATAAACTGGGAGTACGTTTCATTCATATTGGTAATCCGGTTGTTGAAGGTGATCCGTTAGAATTTTCAGTACAAACGCTTTGGTCAAATACTGCTCCGGTATTCCCTTCAGATTTCTATGTGCCAGTTAATGATGATGCTACTGGAAAAGTAAAAGTAGTTTACAAAAATATGTATGTTCAAAAAGACTGGGCCACTACTATTACTGAATTCACTAATGCTACTCCAGGTAGTGTTATAAAATTAAAAGGTGATACTGGTTTAGTTGCTGCAACAACGGTAGCAGATGGCGCTAAAATTTCCTTGACAGGCGATGTTGCTTTTAACTTGAAAACAGGAGGAACTTTGACATTATTTGTTAATCCTGATGGTACTGTGAAAGAATTGAGCCGTACTTCTGCTCCTGAAAGTATTGTTGTTGCAGATGTAAATTTTGATACTGCAGTAATTGATGCCAATTTAGGTGTTGTGTTTAGATACACTGGCGCAGCTACAAAAGCTATTACAGGAATCGTTAATGGTGTTGAAGGTAAAACAATCAAGATTTTTGGAACTGATGCCGTTAGTGTTGATGTGACATTATCTGATACAGGAAATATAAATGTAGCATCTTCAGCAACTTTACTGGATGCGACTGATTACGTACAACTTACTTTAGTTGATGGTGTTTGGGTAGAAACAGGACGTTTAATCGCTTAATAATTTATAAAGATGACTTATATTAGACAAAATGTAACTAAGCCTCTGGGGAAATCTCCGGGGGCATCAGCTCCGAAAGAACCAAATGTTACAATAGTAGCTACGGACGATATTTTGACGTGGCCATCACGTGATGATAAAGGAGTTAACATAGTAGGTTCTTTTGGTATGAAAGACAATGCCAAAATGATTCAGCTTTATTGTACACCTTCAAAAATTAAAGCTTCTTTTGAAAGCGACGGTGAAGAAGATTCGATTTCAATTTTGCAGAAATTTGAAGCCGAACATCCGGGTAATGAATTGGCAATTTCTGAGTTTGTACAAAACTGGCTTGGTGTAAATTGTATCATTATTTATAGCAGCTGCGTTGATGATTTTCGTAAAGTTTTGGGTACCAAATGTGCGCCATTGCAGTTAAAGCCCGCTTTGCAAGATGATAATGACGCTCGTAAACACATGATGGTATTTGAGCAGTTTGCAAAATCGGCTTGGGTTCCTGGTCATTATACTGGAAACTTAACTTTTGCTGATCCTTTTAATGTTGTAGCTGTTACAGCTATTACGGTTGATGAAGCGAGTGGTAGAACATATAAACTTCCGTCAACAGCGGTTACTGCTAGTATTGCTTTTGCTGCTATCTCATTGGCACATGGTGATCAAATCAGGCTTATTGGAGGCGGTGGCGCTGGTGCTGCAACATTGGCAACTGGAGTTGCTGATAAATCGGCCTTATTGATTAACGGTACAACTTGGGTTGCACTTTCAGGAGCGTATATCGATTTGAAAGTTTTCAAAAATGGCGCGATTACTTTAATGGAAGAAGTGTCTCGTGGATAGATATTTATTTTTTGGTTAGTAGTTGGAAAGCCTCTCGATTTGAGAGGCTTTTTTTATGTCACAGTTTTTCAGGGTGGTAATTACCACTTTTACAGTAATCAAAATATAATTAATTCGATACTATGAAACAGAAAGTAATTGAGTTCTTCCAGAACTTACCTGAAGAAAAAACGGAACAGTTTAATGAAGCCTTTTCGTTGTACAGACAATCGCCTGGCAAAAATGCTAGTGCAGAACGATCTTATAATGCGTCGGGATATACTCCGCACGGATTGGAAAACTTGTTATATGATCTGCAGACCATTCATGGGATTACCGATGTAGAAAAAGTTAAGGTTATTATGGAAGTGGTCAAAGAGGAACAAACAGAGATTACTCAATTGTTTGATTATATTCTTGCGCTTAGTGAAGAGGAATTAAGAAATTGGTGTTTATATATACCTTCAGATTGTGCTTTGACACTTGACCAGGCAATCGAAATGGCAACTGCTGCAGGAAAAGATAATATCGCAATTATTTTAGAAGAAGAATTAGCAAAAGTAAGTTTTGCAACTGCAACAAATGGACTTCCTGTCTATCTTATGGAAATGCCTGAAGAAACTTTAATTGAATGGGCTAATAATTTGCCTGAGACCGATATTGATGCTTGGAAAGCTACCTTGAAACAAGCGGGTTCTGATGAACAACAGAAAGTGGCTATAATTATTTCTGCTGAATTGGAAAAGAGAAAACCTTCATTTGGTCAAACTCCAGATGAATTGACAAATAAAGCTGCCGAATTAAATGCTGAACAAAATAAACTAGGGATGCCTAATCCTACCGAATTCTTGAATAAAGAAGCGGAAACCGAAACGACTTCTATTCGTGAGGAATTTCCATTTTTGAATAATGCCGATTGTCCAGATGAACTTAAAATATTAGTTGCTGATAAAATTACAGCTTGGAAAAACTACGTAGAGGCTCAAAATACCATTGCAAAAGCTGATTCAGGTGAATTAAAACTAACCGATGAAGCTCTGGCAGATGTTGCGGCGATTGCAACTCGTAATTTCGAAGAAAACCAACGTATTTATGACGAATTGAATGTTTACAAAGAAACTGGAAAGGTTCTTGGTGTTCATCCTGTTTTCAAAAAATTGCAATTGACTAGAGAAGTTGAAGCAATGACGAATGACGAATTAATCAAATTCAAATCAGGATCAGCTAAATATTTTTCGGATAACAAAAAAGGTTTGCTAAAAGCGCAAAAAGATAAAAACATAGTGAAGGTTGCAGAAATCGAGGAACGTGTTGCTGAGCGCAAGGATAAGCTGTTTTTGGTAAATAAGAAGCTTGGTGTGTAAATGAAATTGTTTGATTACAAGGATTTGCTAGATAAAGAAGAAAAAGAGGCTAAGGCAATCGATGAAATTTTTATGTCGAAATACTTAGCCTCTCATTATCAAAAGATTTCTTCGCTTGATTTGGATTTACAGCGTTTGCCGACAATTGATGAGTTTTTCTTTTTGCAAAGTGATACTTCTTTTAATGCTTTTACTTTTATTCCAATAATTTCCAAAGTTCACGCAATCAAAAACTTATGCGCTACTACCTACAGCATTAGTGCTAAAGTAATTTCTGCTTTGTTGGAATTGCATGATTCCGGAAAAATTGAAAGTATTACGCTTCTGATTTCAGATAGCATGATCAAGCGGAATCCAAAAGTAATTGATAATCTTATGGCGATGGCTACAAGCCGACCCAATTTAAAAGTGCTTTATGCTTGGGTTCATGCAAAGGTTTGTTTGATTCAAACACAGGATAGTCATTATGTAATTGAAGGCTCCGGAAATTGGAGCGAAAACGCTCAATATGAGCAATACACCTTTGCTAATAGTAAAGGTTTGTATGATTTTAGAATGCAATTGTTCACGAATTCGAAACTTAAAAAATATTGAAGATGGAGATCCTCTTTTTATTAATAAAAATTATAGTCTGTTTAGTGGCTTTGGTTTTTGGCGCAATTGTTTCAATTGCTTTTTTGGTTTTTGTTACGATTATATTAATGATAATTGGCTATCTGGTTTTTGGGATTTTGCCTTTTAGTATATATAAATTCTTTACAACAAAAAAAACCTAGTTATGTGTGAAAATTTTTTATTGTTTGCTGTTGGTGGTTTTGGATTGGGAGTTGCTTGTGTTAGCACGTTAGTGCTATTTGCGCCCACTAAAAGCGTTGGGATACATAAGTATTCTGTTCCTCCGCCACCTCCTTTGCATAGTCTTAAATTAACTATTGAAAATAGCAACAAAGCCAAAAAAGTATATTGTGATTTATTAAAAAAAATAAATCACAATGATTTTAAATCGCAATATGATGGCAACTTTAATAATTCCGAATCACATTGTACTTGCAATAAGATTAAATTACAGAAAACACCTAAATTTCCAAAAGATAGAAACTAATGGACTTACTCCCACTACGCTTTTCGGACGAAGAAATGATCGATATCGAGAATTTAGCCGGGTGCAATTATGCGCCTGAAAGAATTGCACTTTATCTTGATGTGGATAAAAAAGCGTTTTTGCAATTGTGGTACCAGAAAGACAGTTTAGTAAGACAGGCTTATGACCGCGGGCAATTGGTTAGCGAATTTAAAATCAATTTGAAACAAAAAGAAAATGCGGAATCCGGGAATATAACTGCAGCTCAGGTTTTTTTGAAAGAAGCTGAGCGAAACGAAATTAACAACATTAGAAACAGAATTCTTTTTGGTGATGAATATTAACGATATCAGCTTAGAACATATTTATGATTTCATGGAAAAAGGAAGCGTGAACAATGCTCCAGATTTCATTGTAGATTATCTTGAATTACTTGATAAAGTTAGAGGTATGTTTTTGCGTATAGATCAATTTGGAAGCAAAGAATCTATTGTGAAGCATTTGATGTTGGTTGATAAGCTTTCGAGATACAAAGCTTCTCAGGTTTGTGATGAAGCACAGGAGTATTTTTATAACGATTGTAAGATTTCTAAAAAAGCCTGGAGAAATATTTATGCTGAAAAAGCTGAAAAGATGATCAATTTTGCAATGCTTACAGTTAAGGACGTTAACGACGCCCAAAAAGTGGTTAAAATGCTTCTTGATAATTTTGATTTGCGTGGAGGTAATGAACCCGATAAGGAGGAATTGCCTGAAGGTATTTTTCAACCTCCTTTTGTAGTGTATTCTGCAGATGCAGAATTTTTGGGATTACCAAAAGTAAATAGGACGCTTCTTTCTGAAATGATTGATAAGTTTCCGGAATTGACCGAAAAAGAGAAAGTACAAATTAAACGTGAAGCTTTGATTCTTCCATTAAAAGTATTTCCAGATGAGCAGGAAGACCCACGTAAGTCTTAACGATAAAGATGTAAGCGGAAAGTTTGCTTCTTGGGTCAAACAGGTCATTTTCTTGATTTCGCCTAAACATTTGCGTTTGATTGCCGGGCGTGCCACGGCAAAAACATCTGATATCATTGCTGAACGTTCTCAGCATGTTTCCAGAGATATGCCTCGAAGTTATCAGGTTTTGGTTTCAGACACTTATGTCAACTGTCTGAAAAACATTGTACCCACTTTGCTAGAAGGATGGAACCGTAAAGGATGGTTTGAAGGTATTCACTATGTTACTGATAAGCGACCTCCCTCCCATTTTAAACTTCCATATAAACCTGTTGAAATTTACAAACACACTATTTCTATTTACAATGGGTGTTTCTTTAATTTAGGTTCACTAGATCAGCCGGGCGGACTTGCGGGAGGTTCTTACCAACATATGTATGGTGATGAAGCTCGTTTATTAAAATTCGACAAACTTAAAAAATTGACTCCTGCCATTCGTGGGGAATATCCTTTATTTGGTCATTCTGTTTATTATCGAGGTACGACATTTACGACCGACATGCCAAACATAATGGATGGTGATGAAGACTGGATTTTGCAGGATGAAAAGAACATGGATTTAGACCAGGTTAAATTGGCTCTTGAAGTGGGATTGGTTGTGAATGAAATCAAAAAAGAAATTTTGTCGCATAAGCAAGTTGGGAATTTTGAAGCTATTGAAAAACTACAGATCAATTTAGCTAGATGGACTGAAAAATGGGTTCGCGTACGAAAGGATTTGACTTTTTTTTATGTGGTTTCTTCTCTTGTCAATGTCGATATTTTGACCGAAGGCTATTTTGCAGATAGTTTAAAAGCTTTGGGAATTGAAGAATTTAAAAGTGCTATTCTCTCGCTTAAAATTAATTTGAAGAAAGGTGAAAAATTCTATGGTAATTTGGGTGAACATCATTTTTATGATGATGGTGTAGTTTCTTCTTATTATGATAAATTCCTGTTGACGGAGGAAATTGAGGAAAGTAGCTTGGCTTTGCGTTATATTGATCATAATTCTAAACTTGAGGGAGGAATGGATTTTGGTGATATGTGTAGCCTTATTATTGGTCAGCCTAGAGGAAGCTACTTGTATTGTTTGAAAGAATTCTACACTTTGGCGCCTGAAAATGAAGTGCAAATGGGAATAAAGTTCCGTGCTTTTTTTAAGCATCACAAAGTAAAAGTTCTGGATCTGTATTATGACCGATCGGGAAATGCAAACAGTAAAACGAAACGTGACTGGGCAAATGCAATCAAAAATGCTATTGAGTGGGAAAACGGTGTAAAGGTTTGGACTGTTAATTTAATGTCGGAAGGGCAATCGACAATCTACCAGGAAGAAGAATACAATTTCGCCAAAGCTTTTATGGGCGAAACTGCTAAAGGGCTTTTGAAATTGAAGATTGATAAATTTCAGTGCAAGTGTCTGAAATCTTCACTTGAATTGACCAAAATAAAAATTAGGATTGATCCTAAAGGTTCTAAGACAATTCATAAAGATAAGTCTACTGAAAGTTTGCCAATTTTATTGAGGCCGATGTATTCTACAAACTTCAGTGATGCGTTTAAATATTTTATTTATCGTAGAGCGTTTGTGGCGAAAGTTAATACTCATTCAACTTATTCGAGCACAGATCCTTTTGTTGTTGGGGAGTAGATTATTTGTATTTTTGAATATAAATAAAATAATATGGAAATATTAAACGAAAATCAAGGCATTCAATTCAATGAAGATTACTACTTTGAAAAAAATGACATACTAAATTTAATAAGACTTCAAAAACAGCTTTTAATAGAAGAAAATATTGTTTGTGATTTAAACGAATGCGCTAATATTTGGCAGAGACATTCAAATGATTTATCAGCAAGTTGGCTGTTTTTTCCAGAAAATGATCAATCTATTTTAAATCAAATTAAAACTTCGAGCTATTTTACAAACTTCAGAGAATATTCTGAAGAATAAAAAATTAATTCCGCTTTCAATCCGCCCGATGCCCCCGCTTCGGGCGGATTTTTTTGATTAAAAAACGGCTTGAAATAAGCCGTTTTAAGCGTTGTTGTAGTAAAGAATGGAATAAGTTTTGTTTTTCCAAAATTCATAGTTTGTAGCGAGGGAAAAGCGGGGTTTATCCATTAATAAAGCATTATGACAGTGTATCTCTGCCCGTATTTCATGAAAGCATAAATTTATGGCTGTCATTTTGCAACAAATTGGGTCTAAATCTTCGCAAACATAATAGTTTCCTTTTGTTACATGATTAGATGCTAAAACCATACGGCCACTTCCGCTACACGGCTCGTTTATCGTTTTTCCAAAATCATCCTTATCAATTACAAAACTTGCCATCATTGTACAAATTGCTTTTGGCGTAAAGAACTGACCAAAATTTGATTTTTTGTAATTGCCTGTTAAGCATTCGTAATATTCGCCTAATGGGTCGCACCAATCGTTTATTATTCGACTATTTTCATAAATTATTACAAGCTCTGCAAACAGTTTGCAAAAGGTTTCCAGCTCCGAACGGCTGTATTTTTTGATAGTTTCAAAATATAAAGGTTCTTGTGTGCCTCGTGCCATTGCGCAAATAATGAGCGTTAGTAAATCGTCGAAAACTTGGTTTAAATTATGTTTGTATTCGAATCCAAAAAACAAGGAGTTAAATTTTTTTAACTCCTTTGGAATGTCTCTAGTTTTTAACATCGACTTTCTGTACTTGGGCATTTGAAAAAAGATAACAAAGCGGATAGAATGAAAATTCCTTTTCTTCCTCTGTTTTGGGTTCTGCTTGGTCTTGATTGCTTTTGCGTTTTCTTCCCCACACTAAAAAAGCTTTCTCTCCTTTCTGAACTCTGAAACCTTTTTTTATCCATTCTTGAAAGGTGTTAAACTCTCGGTGCTGGTCTTTACTGTAAAAATCTTCAATTAGAATCGAATTAATATTTCTGGGTTCGTCTTCCATTGCCTGAATTTCTTTAGCAACTTTTGAAAGGGCAATTAAACTTTTTTTCTTTTCGATGTGTTCGGCTTTCTTGTCTGTCATGGCTTATATATTTGTAATGATTAATTGATTTTTTGATACTTTAACGGTTACATTTTGCCCGATTTCAAAACCTGCCTTTTGCATCCAATTGCCTGAAAGAGTTAATTTTGGCTTGTGACTTTTGTTCCAAAGATTACGGACATATTTTGAGGATATTTTTAATTTTCTAGATTTAAAAAATATATCCATTGTAATCGCTTTTTTGATTTGTATTGTCTTGAATAAATAGTTCTGCAATTGCTTGAGCTTTGTTGAAAGCCCTTTTTGCTTGAGATTTATAATAACTGTAATCAGAGTAATTAAAAAGAAAAGAATATCCTTTTTCATGTAATGTTGCTTTTACTTGCTCGGATAATTTAAAAGCATTATTTTTGTTGCTGTTAGGTTGTACGTGCGTCATGGCTTGTATAATTTAAGTGATTTAAAACCCTCTAAGCTTCGACCTTTAGAGGGTTTTCTTGTTTTACTGCTCGCTAGATTTGAAAGGTTAAAATCTCGTTTTCTGCTTCGTCGAGTAAAATTTTTAACTCGTTTTGTGCTTCTCGGTTCAACTTATCAATTACGATTGAGTTTCTAATTTCGAACTCGAAACCTTGGGCATTTTTAAAAGTGATTTTTGCATTGGTTTTGTCGTTTCCTGCTTCGAACATTTTCAAGTCGTTCCACTTTTCTTTTAGCGTTTTAAAACGTTTTGAAAGCGCTTCAAAATGCGCTACAGCTTGAATTCTGTCCTCTGCTGTTTTGGGTGGCTCAGGTGCGAACTTTTCAATTAGTGCGAGTGTGGCGGTTTTCTTCTCCGCTTGGGTAGGTTCTGTAGGTTTTACAATTGGTAATGTTTTACCGTTTTCCACTTTTTTTTGTGCTTGAATCTGTGTGCTCATAATTTATAATTTAGTGATTTTCAATACTTAAAGATACAAAAAAGTCGTATATATACGAAATATTAAGACAAAAAATTGACACTATTTTACTTAAATTCAGCAATATAGAATCAATTTAAATAAGTAGAATTACCAATTAAAAAGTTTATAAAAGTTACACTTTAAAAAAAACTAAAATCATAAAAATCTGAAAATCAACAAACAAACCCTAATATAAAAGGGTTCGTTTGTGTTTTTGTGATTAAAAATACCGTCCCGCTCAAAATCGTGTTTCTCTTTACCTCCTGACCGATTTTTTAGAGATATGACGCAAGGCGACCATCCGTCCCACCAATTAGCGCTGGCATAGCCTAACCTTATCCCTTGTTATCGCTTATGTCACACCATATTAGCAGTGGTAACACTAACATTGTAGAACATTAACAATAGGTAATTACGTGCAACAATCAATAAAGCTTTATGATGCATTGAAGAAGATGCGAAGGTTAACCGAATTGGGAATACCCTTCTCTTTTCAATTCCTTTCATACAACGAAACAAGACATGCCTCAGACGGCTATAAAAATGTT
Source organism: Flavobacterium denitrificans DSM 15936 (assembly GCF_000425445.1). GTDB lineage: Bacteria > Bacteroidota > Bacteroidia > Flavobacteriales > Flavobacteriaceae > Flavobacterium > Flavobacterium denitrificans. The sequence continues at coordinate 479,128 of NZ_KE384378.1, forward strand.
GTGAATGCTCAGTTAAGGAAGGGTTATCGTGATGATCAGAGCGATAAAGCTGATATACTTATTGGTTATGTAAATAGTTTGGGTCAGAACAGATGGTTCTACTTGCCATTGCTTACAACCTTTAACGGACTAAAAATACAACCATAGTTATGAATATAGAGTACATTGGTAGAGATGCCATCATCGAAACAGATAACGTTGTTTTTACTTATCAAGTAAGTGAACAGCCACGAGATTTCTATAAGCTAAAGCAAAACGATGACAATCTTGATTGGAATAATGCGTATAACTATATCGGCGACTACATTGTCTATCCCTATGGATGCAATGATGATCTTCCGGATATCATAAAGAAGACAGTTCAAACCAATTACATTGCTCCTGGCATACTCAAAAAGAAAACACAATTACTTTGGGGATTAGGCCCTGCACTTTACAAAGAGAAAGTAACTCCGACTGGCATTGAGCGCGAATGGATTGAAGATGAAGACGTAATGAATTGGTTAGAGTCTTGGGACTATCTGACTTATTTAACCAAATGCTGTGTAGACTTTCACCACATAGAGGGTGTGTTCTCACGTTATGAGTTAACTAAAGGGAATCGAATTGGTAAAAACTTTATTGCGAAGTTAGTTCATTGTTATGCTGATAGAAATCGACTGGCTTCTAAAAAAGAATCTAAGTCTAGAGATGCCACTCATGTTGTAGCAACAGATTGGTCTTTTAATACTGCTAATTCTTTGACTGATTTCAAAGTATATCCTTTGTTTGACTTTACTGATCCTTTTAAAAATCGTAATTCGGTATTGTACTCAAATATGTATAGTTTCTGTACGGATTACTACACTGTTCCAGATTTATACGGTTCTTTAGAATGGCTTAATCGCTCAACTGCAATACCATTAATTTTCAAAGCCCTTTCTAAAAATTCAATCAATCTTAAATATCACATTGTTTCGCCTCAAGCTTTTTGGGATAAAAAGAAAGTAGAAATTGAAGAAAGCTGTTCTCAGAGAGGAATACAGTATAAAGACAGTATGCTTTTAGAATATCAAAAAGCATTCTTGGAAAAAATGTCTGTAGTATTATCAGGTGATGAAAACGCAGGAAAGTATCTTCATACAACAAAAAGTTTTACTGTTGATGGAACTAACTTACTTGAACATGGTTGGGAGATTCGCGTAATTGATCAAAATATAAAAGATTTTGTTGATGCACAAATCAAACTTTCAGAACGAGCTGATTATGCTTTATCAGGTGCGCTTGGTGTGCATACTGCCTTAGGAAATGTTTCAGTTGGTGGTAAGAGTGATAGCGGCTCTGAACAACTTTATGCGTTAAAAAATTACTTGTTAACCGGTGTCGATATGCCTGAGCTGATTGTAATGAAAGCAATTAACTATGCAATCAAAGCTAATTGGCCAGACAAGAAAATAAAATTAGGGTTTTGCCATGTTGCGCCAGAACGTGAGCAGGATGTGACAGAAAGTAAACGAATGAAAAATCAAGTAGCCTAATGAAACTATTATTTAAAACTGGAAATGATGGCAATGCCGAATTAAAACAACTTTTGGGTTTTATTAATGCCGATTTAAAAATCGACAACATGATGGCTGATATTCGCACGGCTACAAAGGAAGTGATAAAACTAATTGGAAAAGAAGTTTATGATTTAGCCGTCGAAGCATATGAAGAAACAGCCTCTTCAGAAGAAAACAAAGAATTTGTTGATGCCGTTCGTTATCCTATTGCGGTGAATGCCTATAGATTAATTGCTCCAAGCAATGATTTGGCTCATACGAACAACGGTCGCAAAATGAAACAAGACGATTCAGAAAAGCTTCCATTTGAATGGATGCTTGATCGCGATAATAAATCACTAGAACGCAGATATTATCGTGGCTTAGATGATTTAATTGATTTCCTAGACAATTCTGAAGAAAATGATGAATTGTACATTACATGGACTGATTCTGATGCATTCAAAAAAACCAATGAACTCTTTATTAGAACCGTCGATGAGTTTGATGAATTTTTTCCAATCAAATCAAGATTACTACTAATAAAATTAGAACCTGGTATTTCCAATTGTGAGCAATACGAAATTAAGCCTCGTGTTGGTAAAGATAAAATGAATGCTCTAAAAGAAAGCCTGAAAGAAAATGATGAGATAACAGATGAAACCGATTTAGAATTACTTCGTTTAATTCGCAAAGCATCGGTAGCGTATTCTATGGCGTGGTCAATGCCTCGTTTATCAGTGCAATTATATCCTGAAGGGGTACTGCAATTTGCAGTCAGTGATCAAACAACCACTCAAGTAAAAAAACCAAGTGTAAAATCTGAAGTCGAAGCTGCAAGACAAGCATTCGCCAATGATGCTGAAAAAGTCTTTATAGAAATTGAAAATCTTTTATCTCCAGATCCCGAACCGATCATTAACTGTAACAATTCAATATTGCCTGAAATAATATCAGGCAACAACTTTATGTCAACTTAAAACCAATAATAATGAAGCCAATTATCCACAAAATTGCTAATTTTTTCAAGTACCTACTCCATTATCGAAAAAACCGCAGATTCGAACAAATCAACAAAAAATTATCCAAAAAGGTAGATGATATTGAGGTTGATAAAATCATATTGAAAGGCGAAATCGTTCAGATGGTACGTAAATACCTGAAGCTTGACGCAAAATCAGAATATATTCCGAAAGAATATAAAAACAAAGCAGAAATACGCGAACAGGTTTTATATAAGTTTGGGGATCGTATGAAAAAACTTAATGTAAAAATCAATGCAAAATTAGAATTGGTTTAGTATGCACATCATAGAACTTCCAGAAGCAAAAATCAAAAGGTATATTCCGGCTGATTTATCGGAGTGTGACTCACAACAGTATATTGACATGTGCGAATTGATTTTTTATTACCAGTGTAACCAAATTACAATGGAGGAATTCAAAGTGCAATCAGTTTATAAGCTGATGAACATGAAGTCTGTAAAATCATCTACAAAGAAAACAATGATATTGGATGAAGGAATTTCGGAGGAAGATGTAAAGTTTGGCAACATTTATTTGATTGCTGATCTGATAGAAGATTTTTTCGAAACAGGCGAAAACGATAACAAAGTAATCAAACAATATTACTTACATAATCCGGTTCCTAAATATCAACCTGCTTTTCGAAAATATTATGGACCTACTGACAGCTTTATGAATATCACATTCGGCGAGTATTTGGATGCGCTCAGATTATTTCACGATTTTCATGCTTCAGGTGATGTAAAGATTCTTTGGCTGATTGCAGCTATATTTTATCGTCCAAAAAAATGGTTTCATTATTTCCGAAGTAAACTAAGTAATTACGATGGAGATGTTCGACAAACATATAACCCCAATACAATTGACAAACGCGCAAAAGATTTAGAAATAGCACCAATTGGATTTGTTTACGGAGTGTATTTGTTTTTTGCCAGCTTTCAAAAAGCGCTGGTGGAAATGAAACTGAACTGGGGCGGTCAGGAGTTAGACTTATCAATTTTATTTAATTACGAAAAGTCAGATAATGATAACAATGGAATGCCAGGAATAGGAATGGACAGCATCGCATTTACAATGGCCGAGAGTGGCGCTTTTGGTAGCTACGATTCAATTTGTAAAATAAACTTTTGGCAAATAATTGTCAGAATGTATGACATACGACGATCCGATTTAGAACGACAAAAACAAGAAAGAAATGCTACCAATAAATAGATTACTTGAATATCAGGCTGAGCTTGTTGCTAGTTTATTAGATGATAAAAACAAAAAAATGTTCAATTATTCTGCAATGGTGATTGATGATTCCGAATTAGCAAATCATCTAAAAGAGCGTGTAGAAGGTGATAACACTTTTTTAATTTCGATTGTTCCGGAATTCCATATGAAAGGTGAAGAAAACAATAGTAAGTGGGACAATGTTTTAGCATTTTTCATTTTAGATAAAACAGATTATTCAGGCCTAACCAAAGATTCATTTATCAATATATTTTCTACAACACAAGTAAAAGCGCAAGCAATCGTTGATAAGCTGCTTTCAGATAAAGCAGATGGCAACAGCATGTTTTGCGGTTTTCTATCATGGCTGGACGAAAATTCGATATCGGTAACACCTGTATGGCATAAAAACGAATGCAACGGTTGGATGTTACAGATAAATTTAGATACATTGGCTTAAAAGTCGTATATTTACGAAAAACAAAAGCCATGACTAAAGAAGAAATTATAATATTATTTAATGAAACCTTACAGATTTCAGGTCTTTCACGTAAAATTGAAGGATTTTCAAAAGATGTAATCTATAATTGGCGCAATGGTCGCGGGAATCCTCCAACAACAGGACAAATGCTCGATGTATTGTGGCAATTGGGTAAAATAAAGATAAGCCATGAACCGACTACAAAATCGTGAAAATTTCTCTGAACAGATTCTCGAAAAGCGCTTTGTAAACAAGGTGCTTCGAGATACCGGAAAAGATATTGATCAATCACAACGCAAATTAATGTCTTCACGTGGATTTGAAGCTAATGATTGGTATAGCGATCGTTCCTTTGTCGCGACAGATAGCCAACTCGATTATACACATCTAAAAAAACATCGTTTTGTCGATATGAAGTTTCGCAATAGCAATAAAGGCAGAAAGCGCAAGCAAAACCATCCTATCCATAATCGAATTATTTGGGGGCATTATAATAATATCATCAAGGAGCTCCATTTCGGATTTACCAATGCAGTGAAAGAAGAACTTTGGAAATTGGAGCAGTAAAAGCATAAATTAATACTAAATTGTGCCAAATTTTACTAAATATTACCCGTGCGATAACATTTATTCCTATCTTTATATATATATTTGTCGCGTAATTTGGAGCCCAAACCAATACAAAACCTAAAAATCAAACAATTATGAGTAATTTAATTCTTTCCTTAGAAGCGTTAATTGGCGATTTATTTGGGGAAGTAAGTAAATCATTTAGTGGTACTTACTCTAACAAGAATAAAGAAATGCGCCAATTGATTGATGAGCTAAATAATACTGAAATTCCATCAGCAAAAAATGATAGAGCAAATTTAAAAAAAGATGCTTCGAATATTGCTATGGATTATAAAAAAGCTTTTGAATTAAAAAAGGAAAAATATTAATGGCCAAACAAACCCTATCAAAAAAAAATACCCATATACAACATACTAACGGCAAAGGTGTCCAACAAGAGCAAACAGAAGTCTTTGACGACAACTTATTACCTGATGCTAGCGAAATTGCTGCATTAGCAGTATTAGACCCAACAATCTTAGAATGGTTAAAAAGTCGAGCAGAAAAAGAACAGGATTTCAGGCATCAAGCTTTTAATAAAAGGTCAGATTTGATTGATAGAAATGTTGCCACCGAAAACAACATTAATATACTTGGCCTTTGTTTTGCTTTTTTGATTATTATGGGAGGTATGGCTTTTTCAACTTATTTAATTACTTTAGGTCAAGTCCTAACTGGAACAATATTCTCAGGTCTTACGATTGTTTATGCCGCAGCCTTATTTATAAAAGGTAGAAAAACGGAAACCGCAAAGCAAGAATAAAAAAAAACATCTTATAAAAATTATTAAATCCCTCATTTTAAAGGGATTTTCTTATTTTTACGGTTTAACCAAAAGTAATAAGTATGAAAAACATTCTGTTATTATTCTTAACTATTTGTGTCATTTCTTGTGATAACAAAAAGGAATATTACGTTGACTATGTAATCAAACAAACAGCATTAAACGGGGCAATTTCTTTTGAAATTGAAAAAGACACCATAGAAGCAGTCAATGATTCATTAGCGTGCATTTCTGCATACACTTCTTTTTATATATCAAAATTAAACGAAGGCAAGAATGATCAAGGCAATATTATTTTAGATAAAAAAATAAGTTTCTCCATAAAAGACGAGTTAAATAACGAAATTATAACTAGTAAGTATCTAACTGAAGATTTCAAGAGAAAATACAATATTGAACTTAGTAGAGACATTGATGAAATAAATAAAAGTCTTGATACAATTAAAACAAATTCGATTGATTCTTCTGATTCAGATATTAGTGCTAAAGCAATATCAGAATATTTTATTAAAAAAAAATTGGTAAATCCTGCTACTGCAGATTTTTCGACGTTTGACGTAACCGAAGATGTAATGGGCACTGAATATACAGTATTACGAAAAGTTAAAGCAAAAACATCTTTAGGAGTTGAGAAAGAGTATATTTATAAACTTCAATTAAAATACCTGGGAGGAAATCAATTTGATGCTTCAAGTTGGAAACTTTTAAATATTCGTTCTGAAGAATACAAGTAATTTTTATAGATGTGCAATTGCACATCTTTTTTTTTGCCTATTCATTTTATATTTGTACGTTTGTGGAGTCAAAATACCTAGGAGCAATCCTAAAAACTTATTTTTAGTTAACATAAGCGATTCCCTCGCCAAGATGTCCCCGTGGAAACTATGGGAAATCTATCCTTCTGGGTATTTTGACACATCTAAAGCGAGGGTTTCGTGCGTTTAATATTTTCGATTATGTCAAAAGAAAAGAAAAATGCAGTACTAAGGAATGCTATATTGATAGCAGCTGCTGAAAAATTGATTGATACCCATTTTTCAATTGATCCAGAAGAATTAAGAGAGAACATCTCTGAATTATTCGAAACTTACATGCTAACACCTCAAAGTGATAGCCAAAACCGAAGAGAAACAGCATATCAAACCCTGACCGCTGTACGTGAAATGGCTGACTTAATGATTGATTTAAACCAAAACTTAGAAGTATGGCAAAAATCAGTCTAAAAGTATTCTACGCCAAGGGCATTAGAGTAACAATCAAAAACAAAGATTTTAAAGAAGCGATGCGGCTAATTTGGACATCGCCTGAATTTAATCAACACGAACCGTTGAAAATGGTTTTTGAAAGTACCGGAAAAATATTGTACATGGATAAGCCAGCCTTTATGCAGTTTCTAGATGGAAATCTTACCCAAAAAGAGCTAATTGAACTGACGGAATGTGATGATTTATATCGAAATACAGCAAACCTGGTTATTAATGGTGCAGAAATCGATAGTGGCTCATTATGGAAGGTTACGAACGCTGAAGCGGTGTTAGTTTCAGACGATGATTATATAACCAAACAATTAGATCTCAATATATTTGAAATCGCAGAATAATTATTATTTTTAATAAAAAATGCATTATGAATAAAACTATGCAAATAATATATAAAATTGAAGATAAAATCTTTTGTTTTTTTGTTGATGAATTACCTGAGCAAAATTTAAAGCAGGTATTTTTGAACAGCATTTTATTAAAGCCACTTAAATTCGTTCTTGGAATTCTTCTAGCGTTTCTTTTGTTTGCCTGGATATTCTCCGGATTCGGATTTTTTTTTATAATTGAATATTTTATTGAAGAAAAATACATTCTTGTTTTTTTTATATCATTTTTTAACCTTGTAATGCTCGCAAGATGGATTGATATTAAAATAATTCAATTCCGTGAAAGAGATAGTTAAATTTTTCTACTAAATACAACACTAAGCCTCGTAATTACGAGGCTTTTTTATGTCACATCAAAAACCGTCATGAAATGTCAATTTTACTGAAAATCAGTACTAATGGCCAAGACTATTTCAGACGAAAAAATGAAGCTTTCTATCGTGATCGATGGTAATGAAGCACAGAAAGCACTATTTGATCTAGAAAAAAGAACTCGTTCTCTTAACGAGGAAAACAAAGCTTTGTTGCTTCAAAAAAAATTGCTAGAACAACAAGGCAAAAAAGATACGGATGCTTACAAGGCTTTAACGCTTACTATCAAAGCCAATACCGCTGAAATTACAGCAAACAAGATAAAGATGAAAGAATTGCAGGATCAGTTAGGTTTAACTGGTCTTACAATGAAACAACTTTCTGATAAAGCACTTGCTTTAAAACTAGCTTTACGAAATACTATTCCTGGAAGTGAAGCACATCAGCGCTATACTAACGAATTAAGACAAGTTCAGGCGCGAATTGATGAAGTATCGGGAAAAGCTAAAACAGCAAAATTTTCCATTGGTAGCATGGCCGATTCTTTTAACCGTTTTCAAGGTATTGCTTTATCTGTTATTGCAGTACTTACCGGTGTTGTATTTTCCATTCAAAAAATAATCGATTATAACGGTAAGCTTTCAGATTCGATGGCCGATGTCCAAAAGACAACCGGAATGACTCGAGAAGAAGTTGAAAACTTGGCTAAATCTTTTGGACTGTTCAAAACAAGAACTTCACGTATCGATTTATTAGGTATTGCTGAAATAGGTGGTAAAATAGGTATAGCAAAAAACGATATTCTTGATTTCGTAACTGTAATGAATAAAGCCGGTGTTGCTTTAGGAGAAGATTTTGAAGGAGGAGCTGAGGGAGTCGCGGACAAATTAGGGAAAATTAAAAACTTATATAAAGAACTTCGTGATGCCGGTGTCGAAATTACTTTTGAGGCCGTAGGTTCAGCACTAAACGATTTAGGCGCTGCAGGAACTGCAAGTGAATCAAATGTGGCAGATTTCGTTACTCGAGTGGGTTCTATGCCAGATGTTTTTAAACCGAGTATTGCCACTGCGTTAGGATTGGGCGCCGCATTTGAAGAAAGCGGTATTATGGCTGAGAAAGCGGGTACCAACTATTCTAAAGTAATCACATTGGCAGCTAATAATGTGGCTGGATTTGCAAAACAAATGGGTAAGCCGAAAAAAGTTATTGAAGATTTAATCAATAGTGATCCAAATGAATTTTTCCTTCAATTTGCAGAATCTCTAAAAGGGTTGAGTGGTACAGAACTGGCAAACGTTTTGGATAAACTAAAACTGAATGATAATGAAGTAAAACAAGTTTTAGGAGCTGCGTCTGCAAATACAGATTTGTTCCGTGAAAAAATTGAATTAGCTAATCAATCAATGAATACAGCTACTTCATTAACCAATGAATACGATATAAAAAATAACAACCTCGCTGCTACTTTAGAAAAAATAAGCAAGACCGTGTCTGGATGGTTTTCGTCCGAATCATTTATAAAATGGCTAACCACTGCCGTAGATTGGATTTCCCGTTTTGTAGGCGCTACTGATGATGCAGATGGATCAGTAACTGCCTGGAGAAACACCTTAGTTTTTACCGCTAAAATAATTGCTGTTGTAACTGCAGCTATTATGACCAATGTTGGCTGGCAGGAACTATGTGCATTATGGACCAATAGAAATACTGAAGCAACATTGCTTTATAATATAGCTTCCAAAGCACGTGCTTTTTGGGATGGTTTGGTAACATTATCTACTCAGGCTTTAGTTTTAGCGCATAATTTACTGACCTTAAATGTTCTTGGTGCAACGCAGGCATTTAGAGCAATGACCGCAACAATGATGAGTACTCCTTGGGGTTTTATTTTGGGTGCAGTTGCCGCTATAAGTACGGCTTATGTTTTATTTTCAGATTCTGCTAAAGAAGCTGCTACAGCGCAATCGATGATGAATGAAAACATGAAAGATGCTGATGCTATTGTCAAAAAGGAATCAGCATCATTTTTGGCATTAATCGAAATTATAAAAGATAAAACAGCATCGCATGAAGCACAAACCGCTGCATTAAAAAAAGCAAAAGAAATTGGTGGCGAATATACCAAAGGCCTAACCCTTGAAAACGCTGCAACTTTCGAAGGCAAAAAAATGATTGATGCCTATATTACCAGTCTTGAGAAAAAAGCAATGCTTCAGGTTTTGGAAAAAAGACAAGCTTCGATAATGGAAGATATCCAAAAGCGAAAAAATATGTCTTTAGAGGAGGAAATTTCCTGGTATGATAAAGCAGTTTCCGGTATAAAAGGTCTCATAAATCCATCAATGGCAAGCGCTGATTTAATTATTAATGCCTCCAAAAAAAGGAGCGATGCTTTAAGTGATCTGCAAAAGCAGTTAAACTTTACTAATGCCGAAATGAAAGCTTTCTTAAAAGCAAATCCAAACATGATTAAAGACCTTGGAGGCGATACTGGAACGTCAACTGGCGGAGATACTTCAGATGAAACAAAAAAACCTAAAAAAGACCCTAACTCTACTCTAGCCGAAATCAATCGTTTAAAATTAGAAGAAAATCAAAAATTCAACGATGCTTATTTAAAACAACAACGTCAACTTGAAGTTGATCGTATTGCCGCGATGGAAGATGGTTATGCAAAAGAACGAGCTATTGAAAACCAACGCTACCAACGCGAAATCGATGATTTAAACAAACAGAAAGTACATGATGCGGAATTAGCTAAGCTAGACGAAGATATTTCAAAAGCACAGAAAGATAAAGACATTACTAAATACAACGCTTTACTTGAAATAAAAAAAGGATGGGCCGATAAAAATCTAAAAATTGACGAGCAAATCAATCAAGTTATTGAAGGCAAATTAGCTGTACATAACTTGAAGCTAGCAACTATAGAAGAAAGAGCTGCGACCGAAGCGATAAAAAAACTTGGCGAAAAATATGAGCAGGAAAAAATAGTTCGTGAAACAGCATTTCTTCAAGAATTAAACAGTCGAAAATTATCTGATGTAGAGAAAAAGAAACGCCAGGATAAGTTTAATGAGCAGGAATTAATTTATCAAGAAGCGCACCTAAAGGAAGTACTTGCCTTATTTGATGACATCATAAATAAACAAGGAGGTGCAACGTTCGATTTATCGTTATTAACCGATACTCAGGTTAAGGAATTTACAGAAAAAGCAGCTGCTTTAGGCTTAACTCTTCAGGAACTAATTAATAAAAAAAATGAATTAAGCGGAGCGAAGAAAGGTGAAGATCAGGCTAATGCAATGCTCAATTCTTTGGCTGGCAGTAGTGGTGATATTTTTGGGTTTAGCGCCGAACAATGGCAACAAACTTTTGATTCCTTGGATACAACAACAGAAAAGTTAGCGGCAATTGGCGTCACTGTTAACGCTCTTGGAGATTTATGGGGCAAGTATAATGAATTTGTAACTGCCAATGAAAACAGGCAAATTGCACAATTTGAAAAGAATTCAGAAACAAGAAAAAGGAGACTAAAACAACAATTAGACAGCGGAGTTATTACTCAAGAAAAATATTCAAAACAATCAGCAAAAATTGACGAAGAAACAGATAAAAAGAAAGCTGAAATTGAATATGAACAAGCTAAGCGTCAAAAGAAAATGGCTGTTGTTGATGTAATTATCAAAACTGCAATGGCTATTATGCAAGCCTTTAGCCAATTAGGCCCTATCGGTGGGGCCATCGCCGCGGTTTTAATTGGAGGTATGGGAGCGTTACAAATTGCAACTATCAACAGGCAACCACTACCTGCAAAAGGCTACGAGGAAGGATTGTATTCAGATTCATTAGTAAAACGAGAGCAGGATGGTAAAGTTTTCAAATCGAGATATGCCGGCAAAACAAAATCAGGTTTGGTTACCAGAACCTCCCATTTTATGGTTGCCGAAAATGGACCTGAAATGGTAATTGATAATAAGGCATGGCAAAAAATGAATCCAGATCTGAAAAATTCACTTATCAGAGAACTTCAAGGAATCAAAGGTTTTGAAAATGGTTATTATAAAAACGAGACGCTGTATACAGGAAACAGTTCTTCTGGAAAAGACTCATCTGAAAATGTAAACAATTTAATAATTGCGATGTTATCGCAAAATCTCGAAGTATTGACAGATTTACGCGATAATCCTTTAATGGCGATAATGAGCAATAAAGACCTAAACTCTATGAAAAACATAAAAGAAGGTTTGGCAAAATACGAAGCAATTAGAAACGATAATAAAGTACGATAATGAATTTCACATCACCATATAACACCGTAGATTTCTTTTATACAAAAGAAGACGCTTTAATTCTTTTTGAATCGCCACTAGATAACACTTATTTTGAAATGGTCGTAAACATTACATCATATGAATTCTATACCGACGAAGCAAAATCAACAACTTTGGAGTATAAAATTCCATTATTCAATAATAAGGCTGATTTTCTTCTAGGTGAAGTGGTCGATCGTTCTATGCCCAGAATGAAACAAATCAACCTTAGGAGTTTGTATCAATATAAAGCAGCAATAGTTAGTTTAAATATCAAGGAAGTTGATATCGACACCGAGAGTACAATTTCAGAAAACAATATTGGTCCAATTAAATTTGTTTCAGGATTCAGACCGCAAACTGTTGAAAACAATTGTGCGTTTCTAGAAATATACAATCTTCCTCGAAGCGTTTCGGCTTTAGGGTATGGCTTTATAAACATGATCTTGCCTATCGGCACTCACACCTTCAAAGTTTTAAAAAACAAAGAAGAAGTAGATGAATTTAGCATTGACATTATTTCTGGCAATATAATTTCACGCGCTCTTAGAATGTATAATTATGAATGCAAGGAGGGTGATATAATTGAATGTATTATGCCAGCTAATCCGTCGTTAAACAAAAGCTTTTACGTTTTACCAGATGGACTATTTACTAATTACATTGCTTTTGAAGATGAATATAGGTTAAAAACGATTATAGAATTTACAGGCAATTATAGTTTTCCGATGGAGTTTGAAACCATAATAAACAAAGTGCAAAATTTATCAGTAATTCGTAATAATAAAGTTTCTTCCACAAAAAGCCCTACTCTAACAATGAATACAGGCTTTTTGTTGGAAGAAGAAGAAGTAATGATTGAAAGCTTGCACGACAGTAAACGTGCCTGGCTGATTTACGGAGAAAATAAAGCAATTGAATTGGTCCCAAATTCAAAAAAGTTTACAAGCATGGATGGAAGTCGTGAATATTATGAATATAGCATTGACTTCATAATGAATTTAATAAACAAAAAACCTTTGCGTTTAGCATTAAATCAACCATTGGTAATTTTGGAAGTGGACGATATACCCCCAACAGCTCCAACGAATCTATCCAGTTCAAACACAACGACAACCGCAACGAAACTTATTTGGGACGTGGCAACGGATATTTCGGGAGTTGCGGGTTACGATGTATACAAAAATGATGTTTACTACAAATCTACAACAGCAAACACTTTAAGCGTCACTGGATTAAATGTTGCAACACTCTATACTTTCTATGTAAAAGCAAGGGATTTAGCAGGAAACGTTTCAGAATCGAGCAACTCACTTTCAGTTACAACAGCTTCTGAGCCAGATACTACACCTCCTACTATACCAACAAGTTTGACAGCATCAATGATAACTAATAATTCCTTACGATTAACCTGGACTGCTTCTACGGACAATGTTGGAATTCTAAGATATAATATTTATAGAAATGGAATTAAAATTGGTACTTCCGTCACTACTACTTACGATGTATCAGGATTATCTCCAAACACTGAATATTCGTTCCATGTAGTCGCTGAAGATACTTTTGGCAATCTTTCTGATCCTAGTTCTATTCTAACAGCAACAACATTAAATATTTCTTTAACCGATTTTTTAATGACTTCTACCGGGAATAATTCACAAGCAATGGTTTGTACATATGAAGATGATTGGCCACATAGATATCATACGGGAACTAGCGATTATCCTTTTATTGGAGATAAAATATATTTAGATTCAAGTGCGAGTGAATTTTTAATTGGAGAAAACAAAAAATTCAAAATGTACAATAATGATTGGATCGCAGTTAATAATTCTGGAATAGTCACACTAAGAGGTTCATGTTAAAATTAAGAATATGCATAAAATAATAGCCAACAATTTTGAACTTGATTTAAGCAATGTAGATATAACCATTACGGAAGAAAATTCTATGTTTCTGGATCAATATATAACTAAGTATTCTTTTCCTTTTTCGTTTGATTTATCTGATGAAATTAAAAAATATTTTGAGGACATCATTGATCATCGTTCCAAAGAAAATACTCTGGAGATTCCAGTTGTTTACGTTTTGGGAAATATAAGAGAAGCAGGTGTTTTATATGTAGATACTTTGAATACAGGAGTGAATTTAATTTTGAAGTATGGAATTGAAGAATTCCCAAACTTCAGCAAGAAGTTAGCTGAACTAGGATTGCAGAAAGTAGTAACCACTGATATCTACGCGCATGCTAAAACTATAATTCCACAAACATGGCCAGATGTAAACTACAACTTTCCACAAATACACACTGACAAAATAGATACTTCGGATCCGATGTGGCAATATTTTGAAAAAATATATAACAATTACAAGGACGGAGAATTTGTAATTAATGAAGTACTGGAAGAGGAACCACATAATCGAAATTTAATGCTTCCGGTTCCCTATTGGTTACACATACTAACTCAAGGATTTGCTGATGCAGGATATACTTTAAAAGGAGATGTCTTGAATATTGAAGAATTAAAGAAAAAAGTAATGTATGCTGACAGTGATTATCATAAGGTTGTTGACCAGGTTGATATCGACCAAATAGTCTTAGGTGAAGATAAGGTTTCCTCAAGTGGAAACCAAGCAAGTTTCTTAACTGTTGTAGCACTTCCTGAAAAAGCCAGGTATAGAGTAACTGGAACCGCGTATATCTCAGGAAGATGGAAAGAGAATACTTATATTAAATTATCCTATAGAGGTAATACGATTTGGCTTGCATCTAAAAGAGAAAAGAAACACCATTCGGGATATCTATACAGTTATGATGTAAATGTAATATTTGACACAATTAATGACTCTCTTCCTGACGAACTTATAATTGAAAGTTCACAGTACAATAATGACGAAGCAATAATTTGCGATATCAATATATCTTCAATGTATATTTACAATGAATTTGGAGTTGCGATTCCCAATGTTGTAAATAACAACACAATTGATTTATCTAGAGTAGTTCCAGATAAAACTTTTGGATCAGTAGTAACTGTCATAAAAAATTGGTACAACCTTGACACCGAGCTTCGAGGGAAAGAGATTTGGATGAATTTTATAGATTCCAATATTAATTACGATGGCGCAGTGGACTTATCCGAATTTAAAACGATCCCAGAGCGAACTTATAATAAAGGGATATCATTTGTATTGAAATTTATTGAAGCATCAGAAGAAAAAAACAATCACCAAGAAGTTTATTACACAGCCGATGGATTCCAAACGACCGGATTTGTTAGAGATGATAAAACAATTGAAATAGAAATTGGTGCTTTTCCTTTTAAAAATGAATTTAGAAATGGTGTCCAAACAGCTTACGCAATTGAATCAGAGAAGGAAAAAATCTATGCGTTGTTATATTCCGGATTAAATGATGATGCATTAAATTTAACTGACGACCCTACTCCAATTTTACTACCGGATATTTCACAGACTTTTTTTTCTAGTTGGCTCAATTTTAGAGTAAATGCAATAAATTACAAACACACATTCTACAGTTATATTGAAAGCATAAAGGATTTATCTTCCAAAAGTAAAATTTTCAATTTTGGAAGATATTTTATAATAAAGTCACTTGTTAAACGACAAGTTAAAAAAGACTTATATGAGGTTGAAATAGATCAGTATACCTTAAAGTAGTTTATCTAGCAAGAAAATTTCAGCGTTTGCGTCGCTTTGGACAATATGGGCATAGATCATTGTTTGCGATATTGTTTTGTGGCCAAGCAAACGCTGCAACTTCTCTACATTGCCACCTGCTCGAAGAAAGGTAGTTGCAAAAGTATGACGTGCGACATGGAAACTAACTTTTTTTTGAATTTTCAACAACTTCATAATTTTTTTTAATTCATCGTTTATGTGTTGATCAGCAAACTTAATTTCGAATAGTTTAGGCTCAAAATCGATGATTTTGCGAGCATTATTATTAAGGGCAATAGATTGATCTGTTTTTGTTTTTTTTGTAACAAAGCTTACGTAATCGTCCATGAAGTTTTTACGAGTTAATTTTTGCACATCTGAGATTCGAAGTCCAGTCATGCAGCTAAACAAGAAATAACCCAAAATCAATCGATGTGATTCCGGTATATAATCGGAATAAAAATAACCAATACAACGCTTTAATTCATGCGTAGTAAGACTTGTTCGATTCCCCTTTGTACTGCCTACTTTTATTTCATCAATATTTAATGCCAGGCGAATTCCTGATTTTTTCGCCAGTCCTAGAAATTTTTTAATTGCAGCAATGTTACCAGCAACGGTAGTGCTTTCGTTTCCTAAGCCTCTGAGATATTTCTTGAATTTATCTATCCAATTTTGGTCAATCTCAATAAAAGTAATATCGTCATTATAAGCTTTCAGTTTTTTGAGAACCGAAAGATATCGCTTATACGATCCAACTTCCATCATTACTTTTTCTTCTTCAAGCATCATTTCGTAAAAAGCAGTAAATCTTATGCGTGGCATTCCGCTAAGAAATTCCTTTTTAAGAATTTCTAGTGTGAGTATTCTATCAGATAATCTATATGATGTTTTGATCTGAGTTAGCTTCGACTCAATATTATCTAAAATCAAATTTATGTCTTGATTTTCAACACTGATTGGTTTAAGTCTCTGTTTGGCCTTATCCCATTCATCAATATTGATTTCGATATCTAAACTCAATCTTTCTTTTTTAGATTTTGAGCGGAGTGTTAGAACCATTGGTGTTTTACCATTGGCTTTTTTGTATTCTCTAAAAGTAAATGAATGATTCATTGGCACGGTAATTTTTTTCGTGTCCAATAGCGTGTCCAATTTGTTGGGAAATAACATTAACATAAGCCTTAATAAAATAGGTTAAAAACAAAAAAAAGCGCACTATACTTGACTTAACAGTCTGTATGTGCACTTTTGTTTTTTAGCTTTTTAAGGCTATTGTGAACGCAGAAGGATTCGAACCTTCGACCGCCTGCTTAGAAGGCAGGTGCTCTATCCAGCTGAGCTATGCGTCCATTTCTTTTTAAACTTATGGCAAAGTTTTGTCGGGGTGGCAGGATTCGAACCTGCGGCCTCCTGCTCCCAAAGCAGGCGCGATAACCGGGCTACGCTACACCCCGAAGGCAAAATTAAGCGGAGAGACAGGGACTCGAACCCTGGCGACGGTTACCCGTCGACAGATTAGCAATCTGCTCCATTACCGCTCTGGCACCTCTCCTAGCTCAAGGAATTGCTTCCCGTTTTGCGGTTGCAAATGTAGAACAACATTCCATATCTCACAAGCTTTTTTTTGCTTTTTTTTATTTTTTTTCAATCTTTTTTTTAAACCACTTCACAATCAAACAAATAGAATTAACAAAAAATTGACCTAAAATTTAAATTCAGCCCTATTCAATACAAAATTTGAAATTATTCAAATAAAGAGTAAATTTGCTTTATTAACTATTATACACAGAAAATGAACAAAAGAGTTGTTATCGTTTCTGCCGTTAGAACACCTATCGGAAGTTTCATGGGAGGGTTATCTACCGTACCTGCACCAAAATTAGGCGCTGCCGCTATAAAAGGAGCCCTTCAAAAAATTAACCTAGACCCAAAATTAGTTGATGAAGTTTTTATGGGTAATGTAATTCAGGCAGGCGTTGGGCAAGCTCCAGCGCGTCAAGCAGCACTTTTTGCTGGTTTGTCTGAAGAAGTTGCCGCTACAACAGTAAACAAAGTTTGTGCTTCTGGAATGAAAGCTGTCATGTTTGCTGCACAAGCAATTGCCTGCGGAGACGCTGAAATTGTAGTAGCCGGGGGAATGGAAAGTATGAGTTTGATTCCGCACTACGTTCAAATGCGTGCCGGAAACAAATTTGGCCCAGCAACTATGCTTGACGGAATGCAAAAAGATGGTTTAACAGATGCTTACGATAACAACGCAATGGGAGTTTGCGCTGATTTATGTGCAACTGAATACAACATCAGCCGTGAAGAACAAGACGCATTTGCAATTCAATCTTATGAAAAAAGTGCAAAAGCTTGGGATGCCGGAAAATTCGACAAAGAAGTAGTTCCTGTTGAAGTTCCTCAAAGACGTGGCGAACCAATTATTTTTTCAAAAGACGAAGAATACACTAATGTCAAATTAGATAAAATCCCTTCTCTTAGCCCAGTTTTCACTAAAGACGGAACTGTAACTGCCGCAAATGCTTCAACAATCAATGACGGAGCTGCTGCTTTAGTTTTAATGTCTGAAGAAAAAGCAAATGCTTTAGGTTTAAAACCTCTTGCATACATAAAAGGCTACGCAGATGCTGCACAAGAACCAAAATGGTTTACTACAAGCCCTGCAAAAGCTTTACCAAAAGCTTTAGACAAAGCAGGAATTTCAATTTCAGATGTTGATTTCTTCGAATTTAATGAAGCTTTCTCTGTAGTTGGATTAGCCAATGCAAAAATATTAAACCTTGATAACGATAAAGTAAACGTAAACGGTGGCGCTGTTTCATTAGGGCATCCTCTTGGAGCTTCAGGAGCACGTATCATTGTAACTTTACTAAATGTTTTAGAACAAAACAATGCAAAAACCGGGGCTGCTGCAATTTGCAACGGTGGCGGTGGAGCATCAGCAATTGTTATCGAAAGAGCTTAAAACAATATTACAAAAAAAATCAGGAGTCATATTTCGGCTCCTGATTTTTCAACTTATAAATTTCCTTAAATGTTTGGAATTTGCAATCTAGCCATAGTACCCGTTCGAGCCGAAGCTAGCGACAGGAGTGAAATCGTCACACAACTTTTATTTGGCGAACATATCGAAATTTTAGAACGCTATAATCAGTGGGCTAAAATACGAATTCAGTATGACGATTATGTTGGCTGGGTAGATTCAAAACAATATCAGGAAATAACCAAAGAACAATTCAATCAGTTGAGCAAAGAAGCAATTATCTTAAATGCTGACTTAATTGATTATATCACAGCTCCAAATAATTTATTGCTTCCAATTCCGCTTGGAGCTTCATTATCTTTCTTAAACAACAGCGAAATCAATACTTCAAATTTTGATTTTGAAGGAACAAAAACCAGCGGCATCAAACCAAAAAGCGCCATAATAAATACTGCTTTTATGTATTTAAACGCTCCTTATTTGTGGGGCGGAAAAACACCTTTTGGTATTGATTGTTCTGGCTTTACGCAAATGGTTTACAAACTAAATGGTTATAAAATTCATCGTGACGCTTCACAACAAGCACTTGAGGGCGAACCATTAAGTTTCATTGAAGAAAGTGAAGTCGGCGATTTAGCTTTTTTTGACAACGACGAAGGAAATATCATTCACGTTGGAATCATTATGGAAAATAATTACATCATTCACGCCAGTGGAAAAGTTCGCATTGATCGTTTAGACCACACTGGAATCTATAATCCTGAAATAAACAAGCATACGCACAAACTTCGTGTGATCAAAAAAATTATTTAGTATTTCTTCTAAAATCAAAAACATATTTTGGGCAAGTTTTCTACAAAAACAACAAAATTGTTGTATATTTACAGCAAATTAGTTGCGTCATGAAAAAACTTGCATCAAAAACAAAACCGTTCGACACAAAAAGAAGCATCCAAAATGCCTCTGGAAAAGTGATATCCATTAGAAAATCGACTTTGTATTCTGGTGGAAAAGAATATAGCTGGAGCACTAAAATGGAACGCGTGGGAGTCATCAGATCTGGCATCCCATATGATTCTATTGAAGAAATCAGCCGAAGACTAAACAATCCCGTAAAATCAGTTTTAGCAATTGTAGGCATTCCGCAAACCACTTACAACAAGAAAAAAAGCGAACATCTTTTGCTTGATAGCAGAGACAGCGAACTAGTCATTCTAATCAATGAATTAATCGATTATGGCTTAGAAGTTTTCAACGATGAAGAAGAAAAATTTCAGCGATGGCTAAAAAAACCTAATCTTTCTATTGGTGGCAATATTCCAGAAAATATGCTGGATACTATTACTGGAATCAACGAAGTAAAATTTAGCCTAAACAGATTAGAATTCGGAAATTTAGCATAATGATTGTATTTAGAATTGAAAGAGAAAAATACCTAAAAACTTCATTATCAGGAATTGGTGCATCAATGACTGAAGGTTACAGATGGAACAGCCTTAACACCCGAATCGTTTATACCGCCGACAGCCGGGCACTTGCAACACTTGAAGTATCAGTACATTTAGATTTAAGCGAAGACTTACCAACGGATCGATTTTATGTAGAAATTGAAATTCCGGATGAAATCACCATACAAGAAGTACATTTAAATGATTTGCCAACGGAATGGAGTTCTAAGCCACCAATACTCATTACACAGACAATTGGTGATGATTTTGTATACTACAATGATGCCGCGGTTTTAAAAGTTCCTAGCGCTGTAGTACCAGAAGAATTTAATTATTTGATCAATCCGAATCACGAAGATGCTTCAAAAATCAAAATCGTGAGCACCAAAAAAATGGCTTTTGATTCGAGAATAAAACAATAAACTTAAGCACTCAATCGAATGGTCTTTCTAAACTCAGACGGACTATACCCCTTTTGTTTTCTAAAAAACTTATTAAAGTGGCTTTCATCAGTAAAACCGAATTCATAAGCAATTTCGTTGATACGTTTATCACTAAACTGCAAGCGATGTTCAATCAATTTCGTTTTATAATTGCTTATATATTGTTGCATCGTTTCATCAGCATGTTTTTTAAAATAGCGCCCTAAATATGTATTCGAAATTCCGAAATAATCACTTATAGACTCTGCTTTTATTTTTTCCGGATAATAAATATTCGTTTGAATATATTGCAGAATATCCATTGCTTTTGCCTCAGTTCCCACATTTACTTGTTCTGGTAAATATTTCGCAATATTTCTGGCAACAATAATAATAAGTGTATTTACCAATTGCTGGATCAATTCCTTATTGTAAACATCTTTATCCTGATGTTCACGACAAATCGCTTCCACCATTACTTTCACCAAACATTTATCAGCATCGTTTTTTAAAATACAACCTGGCTGATGATTCGCATTTTGCAGAATATATTCTAACCGTTGAATATTCTCATTTTGCAAACTAGAATTCTTCAAATAAATATCATTGAATCTCAAAAAGAAAAACTTCGTTTTGGTTTCAATGGTGAAATTATGGCAATCCTCTGGTGTCAATAAAAACAAATGTCCAGGATCGTACTCAAAAATATTTTTATTAATACACTGTCTTCCTGTACCTTCTAAAATATAAACCAGCTCAAAGAAATTATGACGGTCACCCACATCCGGATATTCATCTAAAGTTTCAAAAGAAACAGTAAACGGTTCGTATAAATTTTCTTTTTTCATGAGTTGTAAATTATTTGAAGTTGCAAATATACCTAAAAAAGACAAATATATACCAAATAAGAACATTTAAAATGGTATAATTTTGCCTCATCAAATTAATCAAAATAAAATTACAATCATGGAATATAGAAAATTAGGCAATTCAGAACTAGAATTATCAGCTATAACATACGGCGCTTTTGCTATTGGCGGAACCATGTGGGGCGGAACCGAAAAGAAAGATTCAATAGAATCTGTTCAGGCTTCTATTGAACACGGTGTTACTACAATCGACACTGCTCCTTTTTACGGATTTGGTTTAAGCGAAGAAATGATCGGCGAAGCTATAAAACCTTACGATCGTTCGAAAGTGCAATTGTTAACCAAATTCGGTTTAGTTTGGGACGGAAGCAACAACGGAAAAGGTGATTTCTTTTTTGATGCTGACGATAACGGAAAACAAGTGCCTATTTACAAATACTCATCAAAAGAAAACGTAATTAAGGAAATCGAAGAAAGTTTAAAACGCCTTCAAACTGATTATATCGATTTGCTTCAAATTCACTGGCCGGACAGCACAACACCAATTTCTGAAACTATGGAAGCTGTTGAAACCTTAATTCAGCAAGGAAAAATCAAAGCTTTCGGAGTAAGTAATTACAATATTGAACAAATCAAAGAAGCGCAAAAAACAGTTCAGATTGCATCAGATCAAGTGGCGTATAGCATGTTGAACAGAAGCATCGAAAAAGATTTACTTCCGTTTACCATCGCAGAAAACATAGGAATCATTGCGTACAGTCCTATGGAAAGAGGTTTATTGACAGGAAAATATTTCACTGACAGCAAATTAAAAGAAAACGATCACAGAAACGGCTATTTCGGAAAATTTGATTTACAGCAAGTAAAAACCTTAATCGAAGAACTAAGTTCACTAGCAAACGACAAACACATTTCGATTGCACAATTGGTATTGCGCTGGACAACATTACAAAAAGGAATTGCAATAGTTTTAGCGGGTGCCAGAAATGCCGAACAAGCCATTTCAAATGCCAAAACAATGGATTTCGATTTATCAGCGTCTGAACTTGCTTTCATTAATGAAGCACTTTCTAAACTAGACTAATTATTTTTTAAACACATAGAAACATAGTTATTCGTTGCGTACAAAGGCGTTTCACTTTTCTAAAAATCACATAGCTATGTGTTAGAAACTAGTTTCTTTCAATTCCCTTTTCAAGAAAGAAAGATCTATGTTTCTATGTGTTTAAAAAAAATCTCAACAATTAAAATAATTTGGGTGTGCCCCTCCGGGTCGGGCTTTCGGCTATATCTTTTGTTCCATTTCATTCCACAAAAGGATACCGCCTCAATCCCTCACACATCCTTTTTCAAAAGAAACACTTATATCTCAATTTAGGTAAACAAAAACTTTGCGACTCTGCGTCTTTGCGAGATTAAAAAATAAAGAAAAAAAATGCGCCTTTAAATTTCAATATAAAGACGTTAATAAAACCAATAGTAAAAATGAAAAAGATATTCATAATTAACGGCGGACAGAAATTCGCACATTCAGGCGGAAAATTCAACAGAACAGTTCAGGACTGGACAACCGAATTTCTTTCCAAAAACAACGAATACGAAATCAAAACAACTCACGTAGAAGACGATATCGATCTTGACAAAGAAGTAGAAAAATTTGTTTGGGCAGATGTAATCATTTACCATACACCAGTTTGGTGGTTTCAGTTGCCAAACCTTTTCAAAAAATACATCGACGATGTTTTCACCGCAGGTCACAATAAAGGAATTTACAAAAGCGATGGGAGAAGCCGTGTAAATCCAGACATCAACTACGGAACTGGCGGACTTTTACACGGACGCAAATACATGCTGACTACAAGCTGGAATGCACCTGCAACTGCTTTTACTTTACCTGGAGAATTTTTTAATCAAACTTCTGTTGATGAAGGCGTAATGTTTGGTTTCCATAAAATGAACAAATTCACAGGAATGGAAAAACTAAACGGATTTCATTTTCATGATGTTGAAAAAGGAGCAACACCAGAAAATATCATTATCTTTAAAGAAGAATACACCAAACACTTAGAACAAACTTTTAAAAACCTATAATTATGATTTCGATTACAGCAATTTTAAAAAGTAAACCAGAGCATTTAATTGAAGTTCAAAACCTGCTGACTCATCTGGTAACGGAAACTAGAAAAGAAGAAGCTTGCATTCGTTACGATTTACATACCTCCGAAAATGTTTTTATTCTTTGGGAAGAATGGAAAGATCAACCGGGATTAGATCTTCACAACAATCAATCCTACTTGCAAGAATTCATCAAAAAAACAGAATCCTTGGTTTCAACTCCAATACAGGTTTACAAAACAGTTCAAATTTTATAACTTAATTTCAGACTCTCCTGCAAGGTTTTTTTAAACCTTGTAGGTATAACTTTTAACGCTCTTCCCAAAAAGACCTACAAGGTTTAAAAAACTTTGCAGGACGACAAACTGTTACAGATATAACTTATTTCTTTAAAATAATTATTAAGAAAAAAGCTAAATTGCCTAAAATTCAGAAACATGTATTTTATGAGCAAATATCATCTTGCCGAAATTAACATCGCAAAAATGAAAGGCGTCGACATCAACGATCCTATCATGAAAGAATTTGTAGACAATTTAGATCTTGTAAACACCTTGGCAGAAAACAGCGAAGGATTTGTCTGGCGTTTAAAAGACGACAGTTACAATGCCACAAACTTAAATCCATACAATGACGAGCAGATAATTGTAAATGTTTCAGTTTGGGAAAACATCGAAACTTTGGAACATTATATGTACAAAACTTTTCACAGTGAGTTTCTAAAACGCCGAAAAGAATGGTTTCAGAAATTCGGAAAAGCACACACTGCCATGTGGTGGATTCCTGCAGGCCATATTCCAACACTTGAAGAAGCCGTTGAAAAACTAGATTACTTACAACAAAACGGAGCTTCAGAACTTGCTTTTGATTTAAGAAGCAAGTTTCCTGCTCCAAAGCAAATTGCATAGTTATTTGTTCGCCACGACCCGAGCGATAGCGAACTGGCCAAGCAATTACACTAATTTGCACTAATTTTTATTATGCAAGTGAAAAAATTAATTCGTGAAAATTCGTGTAATTCGTGGCAAACCTTTTTTATTTAATTCCGCCAAAAGCTCCGAAACACATATTTTTATGCAAAATTTCGACTTTTGAAAAACCAACTTTTTTCATCAAATCCAATTGATAATTCATAGATCTTGGAGTGTCTTCTTTAGCGATATAATCAAATACATTTTGGCGATATTCTGCCCCTCCAATTCCTTCTAAATATTCGCCGTAACGTTGCCAGGTATATTCGTTTAATAATTCCGTGTCTTGCGTAATCAAATCCGAAATCATAAAACATCCTCCAGGTTTTAATAATTTGAATATTTTTTCGAACGTTGTTTCCCAATCCTGATCATCTCTCAAATGATGCAAAACTGCACCGGCCAAAATAATATCAAACTGATTTTCCGGCAAAGCTACTTCGCGGATATCACCTTGCTTAATCTCAACTTTTCCGCTCGTTTCTGCCGAAACTCTTTCGAAAGCTTTCTCCAACATTGGCAAACTTAAATCGACCAAAGTACAGTTTAAATTTGGTAATTTAGACAACATCATTAAAGTATAATTTCCTGCGCCACAGCCAATATCCAAAACATGCGTCGCATTGGGAACAATTCGTTTTGAAGCTTCCGTTATTAATTCCAAAGAAACTTTAGCATCGATCGTAGACAACTGTCCCGTTTCTAAATTCGAAAATCGTTCGACATCATTATCAAAACGTTCTTTGATTTCTGTAATAGTTGATTTTTTCATTGTCTTTTGTTTTTTTTTAATCTCTCGCAGATCTAGCAGATTTAGGGGATCTTTTTGCTATTATAGATCGGAAAATTTAATGATTAAGAATGATTTTAATAAAATTAATTAATAATCTGCCCTATCTGCTAAATCTGCGAGAGAACTTTTTTTAGTGTTATAAGTTTTTTAATATTTGTTATTCGTTACAACTTTCACTTTTAACGTTTCACATCTAACATCT
Source organism: Flavobacterium denitrificans DSM 15936 (assembly GCF_000425445.1). Classification (GTDB taxonomy): domain Bacteria; phylum Bacteroidota; class Bacteroidia; order Flavobacteriales; family Flavobacteriaceae; genus Flavobacterium; species Flavobacterium denitrificans. The sequence continues at coordinate 504,534 of NZ_KE384378.1, forward strand.
AACATCTAACATTTAACTCAAAACCAAAACTACCTCTTTCATAAATACTTTAAAAATACTATTTTTGTCAATTAATAATACTTTAAAAGTATCATGGAATTACGTCACTTAAAATATTTTTTGGCTGTAGCCGAAGAACTAAACTTTACAAAAGCTTCAGAAAAACTCTTTATTTCTCAACCTCCATTGAGCCGACAAATAGCGGAATTGGAAGAAGAACTTCAGGCAAAGCTTTTCATTAGAAACAATAAAAAAGTAGAATTGACCGAAGCTGGGAAATATTTCGAAAAAGAAGTCAAATCAATTTTTCAAGATCTGGAACGCATTTCCGTTAAAACAAAAAAGATTGCCGAGAATGTTTCGGGCGAATTCAGAATCGCTTATATCAGCTCGATATATTCTGCCGTGATTTCAGATTTGATAAAACATTTAAAAGCACAATTTCCGTATGTAAATTTCAAACTTTTCGAAATTTCAACAACGAAACAAATCGATGCTTTGGAACAAGGAAAAATCGAAATGGGAATTATTCGTTCGCCGATTCATTCTCCAAAAATAAAATCACATTTATGGTTTAAAGACGGATTCTCATTGGTTTACAATAAAAATGCTTTTCAGGTAAAATCAGAAAATGAGATTTTAAAATTGAAAGACGAAACATTTGTTTTCTTCAACAAAGATTACGCACCACATTATCACAAAGTTTTGCTGGAACTTTGCGCTTTTTATGGCTTTACGCCAAAGATTATTCATGAAGCTAATAATATCAATTCCATCGTACAATTGGTTAAAAACGGATTAGGAATTTCGATTGTTCCTTCGAACATTGCCAGAAATAATCAGGATCCTGAAATTGGTTTTGTTGAATTGAAAAAGGTAAATCTAAAAACAGATGTTTCGATTATCACTTCGAGGGAAGATGATTCTGAAATTACAAAAACTGCTGTTGCTTTTTTATTGAATAAAAGTAGTTCATGCTAAGTTTTGTGGTGAAATTAATCTCGCAAAGGCGCAGAGTCGCAAAGTTTTTTTATAATTTAATCTGTGGCAAAAAAACTTTGCGCCTTCGCTCCCGATAGCTATCGGGATTGCGAGATTAAATTATAAAAAAACTTTCCGCCTTAGCGCCTTCGTGGCCATAACAAAAATTCGTTACAATTTAGTACAGAAATCCACATTATAAAAAGAGAACTTTTAAATACCTTAGCAAATTCAAATTCTACAATAAAAATTCAATATAAAATGGCTGAGCAATCTTCAATTCAGTGTCCAAACTGCGGAACTCCTATCGATGTCAATGATGTTTTAAAACATCAATTGGAAGACAGCATCCGTAAAGAATTTCAACAAAAAGCAACTATTCAGAACAAAGAATTAGAGCTTAAAAATGAGCAATTAGACAAAGCTAAAGCCGAATTTGAAGCCAAAAAGAAACAAGAAAATGAACTTTTTGCGGAGCGTTTGGAACGTGAAAGAAAAATCGCTGAAAAAGAAATTTCTGAAAAACTAAAAACCAAACTCGAAGAAGAAAACAAAGACCGTTTGCTTTTAATGGAAAAAGAACTCTCTGAAAAATCCGAAAAAATCAGGGAATTAAATAAAATGGAAGGTGAAATCGCCAAATTACAGCGCGAAAAACTGGAAATGAAAGATGCTATTCAGGCCGAAGCCGAAAAACAATTGAACACGCAATTGGCCTTGGAACGCGAAAAAATCAGAAAACAGGAAGATGATAAAAACGAGTTAAAATTTAAAGAACTTCAAAAGCAATTAGAAGAACAGAAAAAATTAACCGAAGAAATGAAACGCAAGCAGGAACAAGGTTCTATGCAATTGCAAGGCGAAGTAATGGAACTGGCAATCGAAGAATGGCTAGCCAACAATTTTCCGCTTGACAGCATCGACGAAGTTAAAAAAGGTGCAAATGGTGCCGATTGTCTTCAGATTGTAAACACCCGCGAGCATCAAAACTGCGGTTCGATTTATTACGAAAGCAAAAGAACAAAAGCTTTTCAACCTTCATGGATTGAAAAATTCAAAAACGATATTCGAATTAAAAGAGCCAATATCGGAGTTTTGGTAACCGAAGTTATGCCAAACGGAATGGATCGAATGGGCATGCGCGACGGAATCTGGATTTGTACGTATGAAGAATTTAAAGGTTTGAGCGCTGTTTTGCGTCAATCCTTAATTCAGATCAATCAAGCCGTTCAGGCGCAGGAAAACAAAGGCGATAAAATGTCAATGTTGTATGATTTCTTAACGAGCAACGAGTTCCGTTTGCAGATTGAAGGAATAGTAGAAGGTTTTACACAAATGCAAAGCGACTTAGATTCAGAGAAAAGAGCAATGCAGAGAATCTGGAAACAACGCGAAAAACAAATCGAAAAAGTAGTTCATAATACTTTAGGAATGTATGGTTCGATTCGTGGTATTGCCGGAAATGCAGTTCAAAGCGTGAAAGCTTTAGAATTGGATTTTATTGAAGGTGATGACGAAGAGGAAGAAACTAAGGAATTGCTTGAGTAAAATCACTGGTGAAAGCAACAAATTCACCACAATATTGTCATTTCGACGAAGGAGAAATCTCCACGAGAAGCTCCACAAAGATTGGACTCTTAGTACGGAGTTACTTGCGAAGATTTCTCCTTCGTCGAAATTGACAAAAAATACGTAAAAAATCTGCTTCATCAACCAAATCTGCGAGAGGAAAAAACAAAATCTAATCAACTTTTTTAAACACCAAAAGCTTTGCTGAAGGGTTTGACAATGTCAATCTGTTGTTTTCTATTGAATAAGTAGTCGTACTCTGCAAAGCTTTCACAAATTCACCTTCTTTATTCCCTTGAGGACAAGCCATAAGAGTCGAAATCACTTTAGTAAAACGCAATAAGTCCTTTTCATAAAAAATAGAACCACTCATTGAATTACAACCACCATAACCCGAAAATCTATTTTCGCTCGAATTAATTTCAATTCTCGGCATTTCTTTCTGGAAATCAGTTGCAAAAACTTTATAACCATTTAATTCTTCCAAAACCCAAATATCATGAAGACGATAATCGGTTAAATATTTTCCGCATCCGCTTAATTTTTTCGTTTCTAATTCCGAATTATTTTTGATTTCGACCTTTATACTATAAGGAGAAATTGCTCCAGACATCGAATCCTGACAATCCAATTGCTGAATTGTAATTGTCGCCGAAGCAGTTTCATTACTTACTTTATACATTTTTACATTCGCATCCATTGCTTTAATCGCTTCAGCAGCAGGAAAACTGATTTTCTCTTTCCCAGGAATTAATGATGTAAAAACGATTTCTTCCTTCCCTATTTTGATTCCCCAAAATGGTTCGTTTCCAGTTCCTTTAAAATAATATTTTAAATCTTCTTCTGTAGAACTTGGTGAAGTTGTCCCGCCCGATTCTTTGCTTGCTGTTGTCTTACAGCCTATCATAAAAATTGATAATAACAATATTGAAAGTATTTTTTTCATGAGATTTTAGTTTAAATAAATGTTCCTTTAAAAAAAAACACGTAAAATTCTTATGAATTTACAACATTTTTTTGAAATGCTTATTTAGAATCCTTTCAAATTTAAAAAAACTAAGTAGCTATAAAATCAATCAAAACCCGCACTACGTATAAGATTAAGACAAAGTACGTAGTCAACAAAACATATCTACTACTTAAAAAATATTAAGTTTACGTATTTTTATAAGTATAAATACTTATATTTGCGTAGTAATACTTAATTAAAGAAATCATGATTAGAGTAATAGTAGTTGGAAACGGCATGGTTGGTTATAAATTTTGCGAAAAGTTTGTTGCAAAATCAGGACAAGAAAAGTATCAAATCACAGTATTTGGAGAAGAGCCAAGACGCGCTTACGACCGCGTTCACTTAAGCGAGTACTTTGGAGGGAAAACGGCAGACGATCTATCACTGTCAACAACTGAATGGTACGAGCAAAACAATATTATTCTAAATACATCTGAATTAATTACAGATATAAATCGTGATATTAAAACAATACATACACACTTAGGCAAGACACATACGTACGACTACTTAGTTTTGGCAACAGGTTCATCGGCTTTTGTACCGCCAATTGAAGGTGTCGAAAAAGAAGGTGTTTTTGTGTACAGAACCATCGAAGATCTAGATGCAATTATGGCTTACGCCAAAAAAATAAAACAAAAGGGTGCTACTGAAGCTGCTGTTTTAGGTGGAGGTCTTTTAGGATTAGAAGCCGCGAAAGCAGTTCGCGATTTAGGATTGAATCCGCATGTGGTGGAATTTGCTCCTCGTTTGATGCCGAGACAATTGGATCAAGGCGCGAGCGATATGCTTCAATCAAAAATAGAAGAACTAAACATCGGAATTCATCTTAACAAAGCAACGCAATATATTGACGGAAAGGAAAATATAACGGGAATGATGTTTGCAAACGACGAATTGTTAAAAGTAGACATGTTGGTTATATCTGCCGGAATTAAACCTCGTGACGAACTGGCAAGAGTTTCAGGGCTTGACGTTGGCGTTAGGGGCGGAATTGTGGTAAACAATCAAATGCGAACATCAGATCCTTCTATTTTTGCGATTGGCGAAGCGGCACTTTACAACCATAACATTTACGGACTTGTTGCGCCAGGTTACGAAATGGCCGATGTAGCTGCTGAGCAAATCTTAAATGGTGATAAAACCATGAGAGAAACCATCGATATGTCAACACAATTGAAATTGATTGGTGTTGAAGTTGCGAGTTTTGGTGATCCTTTCATCGAAAATGAAGAAGTTACTGCTATTATTTACGAAAACAAATTGAGCGGTGTTTACAAAAGAATCAATGTTACAAAAGATTCTAAAAAATTGTTGGGCGGAATTTTAGTTGGAGATTCTAGTGATTACGGTTCGCTTTTTCAGATTTATATTAACGAAATGGCGTTACCTAAAAATCCAGAAGATTTGATTTTAGGTTCTCGCGACGGTTCTGAAGGTTCATCCTTAGGAAGCGTAATGGATTTGCCAGACACCGCCGTAATCTGTTCTTGCGAAAATGTGACTAAAGGTTCTATCTGTTGCAAAATTTTAGATGAATCTTGCGCAACTCTTTCTGATGTTGTAAAAGCAACAAAAGCCACTTCTGGTTGTGGAGGCTGTAAACCAATGGTTTCTGATTTAGTAAAAGCTACTCAAAAATCTTTAGGAAAAGAAGTAAAAGAAGTGATCTGCGAGCATTTCAGCTACACACGTCAAGAGTTATTCGATTTGGTAAAAATCAACAAATATGAGAATTTCTATGACGTTCTAGATCATCACGGAAAAGGCGACGGATGCGAAGTTTGCAAACCAGTTGTTGCTTCAATTTTCTCAAGTATTTATAATGATACTGCCAACAAACACGTAACCACTCAAGATACAAACGATAGATTTTTGGCTAATATCCAACGAAACGGAACTTATTCTGTTGTTCCAAGAGTTGCTGGAGGCGAAATCACTGCCGAAAAACTAATTGTTATTGGCGAAGTGGCAAAACAATTTGATTTATATACTAAAATAACTGGAGCGCAAAGAGTTGATTTATTTGGAGCGCACTTAAGTGATTTGCCAAAAATCTGGAAAATCTTAATCGAAAATGGTTTTGAAAGCGGTCACGCTTACGGAAAATCACTTCGTGCTGTAAAAAGCTGCGTTGGAAATGCATGGTGCCGTTACGGAATGGACGATAGCGCAGGATTTGCTATCGAATTGGAAAACAGATACAAAGGAATTCGCTCTCCTCATAAACTAAAAGGTGGTGTTTCGGCTTGTATTCGCGAATGCGCCGAAGCACGTGGAAAAGATTTCGGATTAATCGCTGTTGAAGGCGGATGGAATCTATACATCTGCGGAAACGGTGGAGCAAATCCAAAACATGCCGTTTTATTGGCAGAGAAAATTGACAAAGAAACTGTAATCAAATACATGGACCGTTTCTTAATGTATTACATCCGTACAGCTGGTCCGCTTATTAGAACATCAACTTGGTTGGAAAAATTAGACGGTGGATTGGATTATTTGAAACAAGTAATTATCGAAGACAGTTTAGGAATCTGCGAAACACTTGAAGCTGAAATGCAGACTTTAGTAAACACTTTCGAATGCGAATGGAAACAAGTTCTTGAAAAACCAAGATTATTGAAACGTTTCAGCCATTTTGTGAACTCTGATGAGAAAGATGACAACATCGCTTTTGTTCCGTTAAGAGATCAAAAAATGCCAAAAGCTTGGTCATAAATATAAAATTGAACACGTAGCCCCGATAATTATCGGGAATAGATTTTGCAACTTAAAAAGGCAATGCTTCTCCAGAATAGAGATAATTTTCTTTTGACAATTCTTTTTTCAAACTATTAAGTCTATTTCTCTACGTGTTCAAAATAAAAACGATTAAATAAAACATTTAACACATAGAATCATAGAATTAACTGCACCTAAAAAAGGCGTTTCATTTAATTTTCTATTTCTCAAACAAAAAACAAAAAACCTATGTTTCTATGTGTTTCAAAATATAATAAGCTCCAAAAAAAAAAGAAAAAAATAATTAAACGTTTGCTGTCCTTCTTACCCTCTTTTTTACTGCGCCATCAAAACTCTCTTGATTGTAAAAAGAGGGCTAAGAAACAGGAACAAAAACTTAATCAAAATGGAAGAAATCTTAAATCAATACGAAACAGTTCATGCGAGCGACGCAACAATTTGGTTCAAAGCTGGTAAAGTAGAAGATTTTCCAACCAACCGAGGAGGCTGTATCAAATACAAAAACAAACAAATCGCGATTTTTAATTTTGCGCGTCGTAATGCATGGTACGCTTGCCAAAATGCGTGTCCACACAAAATGGAAATGGTTCTTTCAAGGGGAATGACAGGTTCTGCCGATGATATTCCGAAAATCGCTTGCCCAATGCATAAAAAAACCTTTTCACTTGTTGACGGAACAAACTTAAATGGTGAAGATTACAGCATTGCAACTTATCCAGTCAAGATTGTAGAAGACGAAGTTTTTGTTGGCTTTTTAGATTAGGCTTTTAAGAAACAAGAAACAAGAAACAAGAAGCAAGATTTGAAAAACTTGGATAGTCTTTCTTCTTGCTTTCAACTTTCAACTTTCAACTTTCGACTTTCGACTTTCGACTTTCGACTTTCGACTTTCAACTTTTCAACTTTCAACTTTCAACTTTCAACTTTCAACTTTCAACTTTCGACTTTCGACTTTCGACTTTCCCACTAATTTACGTATCTTTGAAATCTATTAACCGACCAAAATGACTACACCTTTCCAAAAAGCAAGTGAATGGATTGATGCTGAAAACGCTCAGGATCCAAACATCGAATTAGACCAAAACACCGAATATCCAAAAGAATTATTATATTCGAACAGGATGTATGAAAAACTGATGCAGTTTGAACCAAATGCTTCAGAAGAAGTTCAGATCGCCTCAAAAGCACAGCACATATGCCGTTGGAAAGTGGCTCGTGAATCCTATCCAATGGATCGTGTGGGTTATTTGAAATGGAGAGAAGAATTGAAAAAATTCCATGCCAAAACTACCGCAGAAATATTAGAAAAAGCGGGATACAATCAAACTTTCATCGATCGTGTTTCTTTCTTAATTGAAAAAAAACTGCTTAAAAAAGACGCAGAAACTCAATTACTAGAAGACGTAATTTGTTTAGTGTTTTTAGATTACTACTTAGAACCTTTTGTTCATAAACATGACGAAGAAAAGCTGAAAAACATCATCAAAAAAACCTGGGATAAAATGTCAGATAAAGGACATCAGGAAGCTTTAAAAATCAAATATTCTGAAGAGAACTTAAACCTAATAAAAGCTTCTTTAGGATTGTAAAAAGATATGAAAAAAAGCAATCAGGAAGCTGCAGAAAAAATCACTTTCAAAAATTTACGTCGACTGTATTTTTTTGCGCTTCTCACTATTGCCTTAACGATAATTGTTAGTCAATTTCTGGTTCAATACAATCTTAATCAGCAGCTCAGCGATTCTAAGATTATTAATTTCTCTGGCAAACAAAGAATGCTGAGCCAGAAAATTGTCAAAGAAGTTCTAATTTTACATTACCTTTCTGATTCGGCTACAGCCAAAAAAACTTCGCATTTAAAAGAAGTTTTAGCACTTTGGAAAAAGAACCAAAACGCGCTTGAAAACGGCAGTGACAGCCTGGCTTTTCCAAAGGAAAAATCAGAAACACTTTCTAAATTGTATCTGGAAATCAATCCGATTTTCAATAAAATTGCACAAACTACAGATTCATTTTTGCTGAATTTACAGCAGAAAAAAACGACTTCTGAAAGCCAAAAACTGGTTCAGATTATTTTGGAAAACGAAGGAACTTTCCTTTCGAAAATGAATCAAATAGTAACCCAATACGATCTCGAAGCTCACGAAAAAGTAACCGAACAACGCCGAATTGAATATTGGATTTTTGGTTTTACACTTTTGGTTCTTCTTTTGGAATTCTTTTTCATTTTCAAACCAACTAACAAGAAAATTGAAAGATTGATTGCCCAGCTTTTATCTTCTGAAAAGAAAGCTTTAAAACTGGCCTACGACACCGAAATCATTAGCGAAATCAAAGAAAACTCGGTAAAAGAATTAAAATCGCTCAATTACGCGATGGAAAATACGTTATTGTATTGCCGAATTTCCCCGGACGGTTCGATTATTCATATTGGAGAAAAATTTGCTAAACTTTTAAATTACACCAAGTTTTCATCCAACAAAAAATTCTCTGAAGTATTGACAGAAGATGAAAAAGAACAGGTCAATTTTGATCGTTTGATTTTCGAAAAACAGCGAAGTGGCTGGCAGGGCGAAATCAAAATTGTAAACAAAGACGAAAAAGAAATTTGGCTTGATTTGTCGATGGTTCCTGTAATGATCAAAAAAGATGAACTTGAACTTTTGATTGTTTGTTTCAACATCACCGAACGTAAAAAAGCGCAACGTGAAGTTGAACGTTTAAACCTTGAAAACACAACTGAAAAAATCAACCAACAAAAGATTATTTCAAGCAGAATTGTTGAAAATCAGGAAAACGAACAAAACCGAATTGCCAAAGAAATTCACGACGGAATTGGTCAGATGCTTACCGGTTTGAAGTTCAGTTTAGAAAGCATCAATCTAGACGACAGAGAAAAATCAGAACAAAAAATTGAGTATTTAAAGAAACTTTCTTTGGATATCATTAAAGGCGTGCGTACGGCAACTTTCAATTTAATGCCTCCAGAATTAAGCGATCACGGAATCGTTTCATCGCTTTCAAAACTTACTCAGGAACTTTCAAAATTGACTGGAAAAGAAATCCTTTTCTACAATAAAACCGATTTTGACCGACGTTTAGATTCGTTAATAGAAATCAATATTTATCGTCTTACGCAAGAAGCAATCAACAATGCCATCAAATATGCCGAATCGTCTCATATTATTGTACAACTTTCGCACAGCGAAACACTACTAAGCATTATCGTAGACGACAACGGAAAAGGTTTCGATGTAAATTCAGTTCATAAAAAACGCAACAGCGAATCTGGAATGGGACTTTTATTTATGAAAGAAAGAATCCAATACATCAATGGACGTGTTTTCATTAACTCAATCCCAGGCGAAGGAACGAGAATCACCTTCAACATCCCAATTCTTAAATAATGTGGCAATGTGCCAATTTGACAATTAGATAATTAGTTTAAGCACCTCAAAAAAATATCTAATTGCCACATTTTCTAATTATCTAATTTAAAAATTACGTATATTAGCGTCTTCGTTATAGATGAATATACGTAAAAATCGATAATCAAAATTAAGTAAACTATGAGTAATATCATTCGTGTAGTATTGGCAGATGACCATGTTTTTGTTAGAGACGGAATCAAATCTTTACTTGAAAACGAAGCAAACATTGAGGTTGTAGGCGAAGCAATTGATGGTGCTGATGCACTTGATGTTGTTGCATCGACCAAACCTGACTTACTTATAGTAGATATTCGTATGCCTAACTTAACCGGTATAGAGGTAGTAGAAAAACTTAGAAGCGAAAATAACAATGTAAAAATCATCATGCTGTCAATGCATGAATCAGAAGAATATGTTTTGAAATCGATCAAAGCGGGCGCCGACGGTTATTTACTAAAAGGCTCAAGCAAAGAAGAATTCTTAAAAGCATTACATAGTGTTTCTGGTGGAGGAAAATATTTCAGTGGTGACATCTCTTCGATATTAATTGGTCAATTGACGAATTCATCTGTGTCATTAGAACCTAAACAAACTTTAGGAGAAGAAATGATGATCACCAAAAGAGAAAAAGAAATCCTTACGCTTTTGTTATCCGGAAAAGGAAACAAAGAAATCGCCGAAGCTTTAGATATCAGCAAGCGTACTGCCGAAGTACACCGTTTCAACTTAATGAAAAAACTGAAAGTGAAAAACCTAATGGAACTTTCAAATAAAGCGGCTGAGTATTCTTTAATCTAAAAAAAATACGTATAAATACGTAAATATTTTTCAAAAACTGCGTTTTAGCAGGTTTTTACTAAGTTATAGTACTTACTTTTACATAAAAATAATAAGTACTATGAAAAATACAAACTCACTATCGCAATCACACAAAATTTTGTTTTTGAACACATTGGCATTTACAGTGTGTTTTGCCTGCTGGACTTTAAACGGGGTTTTGGTAACCTTTTTAGTTGATAACGGAATTTTCCATTGGGATGTTATTCAAGTTGGATGGCTTTTGGGTATTCCAATTTTAACTGGATCAATCATGCGTTTGCCAATTGGAATCTTGACAGATAAATTTGGCGGAAAATATGTTTTCTCACTTTTATTACTGCTTTGTTCGATTCCGCTATTTCTCCTTCCCTACGCTGACAGTTTTGCTATGTTTGCCTTACTAAGCTTCTTATTTGGAATGGTGGGAACCAGTTTTGCAGTAGGAATCGGTTACACTTCGATCTGGTATCCAAAAGAATGGCAAGGGCGTGCGCTTGGAATCTTCGGAATGGGAAATGCCGGCGCAGCAATTACGACCTTTTTAGCACCATCATTATTAAACCATTTTTCTGTAAATGATCCGCAAAACGGCTGGAAAGTGCTGCCTGTAATCTATGCTATTTCATTAGTAGTAATTGGTGTTGCCTTTTTAATTTTTGCTCAAAATAAAAAAATAGAAAGCAGTGGCAAATCGATTTCTCAAATGCTTACTCCTTTAAAATCAGAAAGAGTTTGGCGTTTTGGAGCCTATTATTTCTTAGTTTTCGGATGTTTTGTTGCCTATTCACAATGGTTGTTGCCAAACTTCATGAACGTTTATCAAACCAGTTTAGTTATGGGCGGTTTGTTTGCAACTATGTTTAGTTTGCCTTCTGGAGTAATTAGAGCATTTGGAGGATATTTGTCTGATAAATTCGGCGCTAGAAAAGTAATGTATTGGGTTTTAGGCTCTTCAGTAATCCTAAGTGCCTTATTATCCATTCCAAAAATGGAAATCACTACTTCTGGACCTGGAATTTTAGCTTCTAAAAAAGGAGTTGTAAACGAAATCAGTGACAAAACAGTAAAAGTTGGAGATAAAGAATATCCAATCGCTCAAAAAACAGCTAATACATCAACATCTGAAAGTGCCATTTTCCCAACTACTTCAAGCTGGCAAGACGTTGTTGTGGCTCATAACCAAAGTGTTGCAAAAAAAGAATTAATTGCAAAAGGTGTAACCGTTATAAAATTTGATGCCAATATGTGGGTATTCTTGGTTTTAGTTATTCTAATAGGAATTTCTTGGGGAATTGGGAAAGCAGCGGTTTACAAACATATTCCAGAATACTTTCCAACAGAAGTTGGTGTTGTAGGCGGAATGGTTGGAATGATTGGCGGTTTAGGTGGCTTTTTCGGCCCAATTATCTTCGGATATTTATTAACTGCAACGGGAATCTGGTCAAGTTCATGGATTTTTATTCTGATATTCTCAGTTGTTTGTCTGGTATGGATGCATTATACTATTTTAAAGATGGCCCCTAAAAAACAACCTGAATTAGTTTTAGCGCTAGATGCCCAATAAATAACAACATTATGATTTTAATCACATTTTTAAAGGAAATAATCTTATAAATTTGCCTCACAATTAAAACCATGAACCATGAATAAACTAAAATTGGCTATTTTATTGCTAGTTGGAATTAGCTTTGAAATGCAATCGCAGGAACTCGATGTGAATCTGCAAATCAGGCCACGTTTTGAATACCGAAACGGCTACAAGACCTTATTGCCTTACGGTCAAGAAGGTACATCACAAATTTCACAACGTTCTCGTTTGAATTTCAACTATAAACAAGAAGACCTAATTGTAAAATTGACAATACAAAATACCAGGACTTGGGGAGATGTTGTTCCTGCAGCTGTTGCCGATAAAAATGGAGTTGCTGTTTTTGAAGCTTGGGCACAATATAATTTCACTGAAAAATGGAGCGCCAGAATGGGACGCCAAGTACTTTCTTATGACAATCAGCGTATTTTAGGAGAGCAAGATTGGGGACAGCAAGCACAAAGCCATGATGCATTAACCGTATCGTTTCATAATGAAACCCAAAAGTTAGATTTGGGAGGCGCTTATAATTCAACTGCCGAAAATGTTATCCAAACTCCATATACAGTAGCGAGCTACAAAGCCTTGCAATATGCATGGTACCACAATCAATTCAACAGTGATTTAGGTTTAAGCCTTTTATTTTTAAACACAGGTTACGAATATGCCCCTAACCCAAATCCTGCAAACAAATTATTAGTAGATTACAAACAAACTTTTGGAACTTATTTGACTTATAAAAAAGGGAAAATCGATACTAACTTTTGGCTGTACGGACAAACTGGAAAAAGCACCGATTTGCAAGTAAGCGCTTGGAATGCTGCTGCTAATTTTGGATACAACATTACTGATGCTTTCAAAGCTGGTTTAGGCTACGAATTCTTATCAGGTAAAGATTCAAATGACGGAAGTACGGTAATCAAATCGTTCAACCCAATTTTTGGAACCAACCACGGATTCAATGGTTACATGGATTACTTTTATGTTGGAAATCACTTGAACAATGTTGGTTTACAAGATGCTTTCTTAAAATTAAACTACAATGTAAACAAATGGCAATTTGCTTTGATGCCACACATATTTTTATCAGCCGCAGATGTCGTGACACCTGCAAATGAAAAATTAGATTCGTATTTAGGAACTGAGATTGATGCCACGTTTGGTTATAATTTCAAAAAGAACATTACTGTAACTGGAGGCTATTCGCAAATGTTTGGCTCTAGTACTTTGGAATTTATTAAAAATGGAGATGCCAACCATACTAACAATTGGGCTTGGTTAATGATTTCTGTAGATCCAAAAATTTTCAGCTGGAAAAAATAATTTTTATTCAAAATTAACTTCGATATTTTACCCTTTTCTAATTTCTGGAAAAGGGTATTTTTTTTGATGCACAAAATCGTTTTATATATATTAATTATTTATATTTGAATCGATTAAGAACCCCAAATTCTATCCAAATGAAACCATTTCTAAAATTATCTATGCTAACCTTTTTGGTTACCCAAACTGGTATTGCCCAAAAATTCAACGATGCCTTGATTTCACAAGGCTCAGAAATTAATTTTGCAAAAACGCAAAAAAGAGGCATTAAGAAAAACAACATTGTTTATTATGTTGAAAATGATTTACAAACCATTTCTGCCTACAAAAGGAAGAAATTGAAATGGCAAACGAATGTCATTTCGGTTTGTGGAAAGCCAAAAAATGGAAATCCTGAAATAAGATATGTTGGTTACAATACAAACAAACTCCTTATTGTAATGGGAAAACATCATTTTGCAGAAATTGACATTAATTGTGGCACAACAAGACTTGTTGGCTAAGAATAAAACATATGATTAAAATATATCTTTAATTTGCCTTTTTTCAAAATTGAGAAAAGGCTTTTTTTGTTCTTGAAGAAACCGATTTTAAACATCTAAAATAATTATATTTGATAAGCATTTCGGTTATTTTAATTTCTTAAGAACTATTTTAATAATGAAACTCATCGCTTGGAATTGCAATATGGCATTCAGAAAAAAAGCTCAATATATTCAAGCTTTCAATCCTGATATTGCCGTGATTTCTGAGTGCGAAAGTCCGGAAAAACTCAAATTCCCAATCGACACAAAATTACCTTCAGATATTCTTTGGTACGGAGCAAATCCGAATAAAGGAATTGGCGTTCTTTCTTACGGAGATTATCGATTTCAGCTTTTAGATTGTCATAATCCTGATTTCAAAAATATTCTTCCGATTGCGGTAACAGGAGGAAAAATTGATTTTACTCTATTCGCTATTTGGGCAAATAATCCTGCGGATAAGGACGGAGCTTATGTAACTCAAATATGGAAAGCCATTAATTATTATGAAGATTTGATCCAAGAATCCAAAACCATTTTAATTGGAGATTTCAACAGCAACACGATTTGGGATAAACCCAGAAGAGAAGGAAATCACACAACAGTTGTAAATAAATTAGCCGAAAAAAATATTTTCAGCACCTACCACAAATACTTCAATCAAATTCAAGGCAAAGAAGAACATCCTACTTGGTATTTGTACCGCCATGAAAACAAACCCTATCATCTTGATTATTGTTTTGCTTCAAATGATTTTATCGAGGCTTTAGAAAATGTAGAAATTGGAAGTTATCAAGATTGGACGATGCATAGCGATCATAAACCTTTAACAATCAAATTCAATATATAACCCAAATGAACAACACCTGGACTCAAAGATGGGACGACCGTTACAAAACTGAAGAGTTTGCATACGGCACTGCTCCCAACAATTACTTAAAAGAACAAATTGAAAAATTAGAAACTGGGACTATTCTTTTCCCTGCTGAAGGCGAAGGAAGAAATGCTGTTTTTGCCGCAAAATTAGGTTGGGAAGTTTCGGCTTTTGATATTAGCGAAGAAGGCAGAAACAAAGCATTTCTGCTAGCAAAAAACAATGATGTTTCGATTGATTATCAAGTTGGAGAATTAGAAACTTTAGATTTTCATAACGAACAATTTGATGCAATTGCTTTAATTTATGCCCATTTTCCGGCAACGATAAAATCGGAAATTCATAGACAACTTGACCAACTTTTGAGAAAAAATGGGATTATAATTTTTGAAGCTTTCAGCAAAAAACATTTGGAATATGTAACGAAAAATGAAAAAGTCGGCGGCCCTAAAGACATTGAATCCTTATTTTCAATAGAAGAAATAAAAGCTGATTTTCCAAATTATGAAATCATCGAATTGGAAGAAAAAGAAATCGAATTGAAAGAAGGTTTATTCCATAACGGAACTGGTTCTGTAATTCGATTTGTTGGAAGAAAAAAATAATGCATTCGACGTGGAGATGCACTGCAGTACGTCTCTACAAAAAACATCTTAAAAAAAATATTCACTTGAAAGATAATTCGTAAATTTGAAAAAATATTCAATATCATGGATTTACAAACTAGAAAAATAGAATTTGTACAGGAATTTTTAAAGATTCAAAGCGAAGAATTGATTTCTCAGCTGGAAAATTTATTAAAAAACAAAAGTAATCTCGATGATAATGATTTTTTTAATCCTATGTCTATTGAAGAGTTTAATAATAGAATAGACCAATCTGAAAATGATTTTAAAAACGGAAGATATAAAACGACTTCTCAGCTTTTAGAAAAATACAAGTAATGAAAATAAAAATTGTATGGTCTCAATTTGCAGAAAATGAAATTGATAAAATCTACGACTATTATCTTCAAAAAGCAGGAATTAGGGTTGCTAAAAAGATCATCCAAGAAATAATTACTGAACCAAATAAGCTCATTTCTAATAATCTTTCAACGCAAATTGAAGATCTTTTACTTGATAGAGAAAACAAATATCATTACTTAGTTTGCAAAAATTACAAAATTATATACTGCATAGATAACGAAAGAAAGCTAATTCAAATTGCCGATGTTTTTGATACAAGACAAAACCCCATAAAACTTAAACGTACAAAATAAGCTTTTCCCTAAGTCATTAACATATTGCAATGCGTCTCTACAAATCAAAACCTTTGCAACTTTGTCCCTCTTTTAAAAATATTTATGCTCCATAATTTCAGAACGCAATTCTGAAATCCTTAAAATCCCAACACGTTTCCCTTCAGTCTTAATCAAAGCTTCTTTTTTAAGACTTGAGATAATACGAATCGCCTGTTCTTCAGTGGTTCCAGCAAAATCAGCAATTTCTTTTCTGGAAAGATCAATATCAATTAAACCGTTGATTTGTCCAAATTTGCGATGAATGTAAAGCAGTAAATCAATTACACGCTCACGAACATTCATGTGTGCAATCTTTCGGATATTGTTTTCGCTTTTGTTCAATTCTTCGGCATAAAACAACATCAAAGCATATGTAAATTGTGGAACATGCTGTAAAATTTCTTGCATAGTCTCATTGCTGAAATTACACAAAACAGTATCTTCTAGCGCATAAGCCCCAATTAAATAACGTTTGCTCGTTCCGAAACCACGGAAACCGATAATATCCCCATTCGTAGTCAAACGAACAATTTGTTCCCGACCATTAATTCCGGTTTTTATGGTTTTTGCTTTTCCCTTGCAAATAAAATAAAGTCCTTGCAACGGTGCACCCTCAGTAATAAACTGATCTGATTTTTTACAGATTACATTCTGCTTTTTAGAAATATAATGAGCCATCTGCTCCAAATGCAGATGTTTCTTAATGAAACAATTCTCATTTGGACAGGAATAACATAGTGTTTGTTCTTCTTTCATGAGTTCTGATTTTTAACAGATTAAATACTAATTTGTTGTTCCTCATTTATTTTCATCAAAAATAAAAAAATAAATTCAAAAATTAAGTATTAATACGTAAAAATACTTATTTTTGCATAAGTACTTTTCTAAAGTAAGACCATTCAATAAAAGTAGTACCTCTAAATAGAACACGAAATGCAAACTACGAAGATCAAAACTACCTGTTCCTACTGCGGCGTTGGCTGCGGGATAATCGTGACCAACGATGCCAAAAATGGCGTAATGGTAGAAGGCGACAAAGATCATCCTGTAAACAAAGGAATGTTGTGTTCTAAAGGAATGAACCTGCATTATGTAGTAAACGATACCTCAGACCGAATTTTATATCCAGAAATGCGCGGAAGCAAATCCTATCCGCTGGAGCGTGTAAGCTGGGATACAGCTCTTGATCGTGCTGCAGCTGTTTTTTCTTCTATCATCAAAAAACACGGACCAGACAGCGTTGGATTTTATATTTCAGGACAATGTTTGACTGAGGAATATTACTTAGTCAACAAATTGGTAAAAGGTTTTTTGAAAACCAATAACATCGATACCAATTCCAGACTTTGTATGAGTTCTGCGGTTGTGGGTTACAAAAAGACTTTCGGAGAAGACTCTGTTCCAATTGCTTACGATGATATTGAATTAGCAGACACTTTTTTAATTACAGGAGCAAATCCGGCGTGGTGCCACCCTATTCTTTTCAGAAGATTAGAAAAACACAAAGAGAAAAATCCGAAAACTAAAATAATCTGTATCGATCCAAGACGAACAGACACTGCCGTTTTCTCTGATTTGCATTTGCAGATTATTCCGGGCTCAGATATTATTTTATATCATGCCATTGCGAGACGTATTATCGAAAAGGGTTATGTAGACCATGATTTCGTTAAAAATCACGCAGAAAACTTCAAACAATATAAAGATTTAGTTTTAGGAACTTCGCTTGAAAAAGCTTCTAAACTTTGCGGTATTTCGGTAAACGATATAAAACTTGCCGCTGATATAATTGGAAAAGCTAAAGGCTTTATTTCGCTGTGGGCAATGGGACTAAATCAAAGTGCCGTTGGCGTGGATAAAAATACAGCTTTACTGAATTTATCTTTATTGACTGGACAAGTCGGAAAACCGGGTTCTGGACCATTTTCATTAACAGGTCAGCCAAACGCAATGGGCGGGCGCGAAGTTGGCGGCATGGCTACACTTTTAGCCGCACATAAGGACATTGCCAATCCAACACATCGCAAAGAAGTTGCAGACTTTTGGGGAGTCGACGAAATTTCAGACAAACCGGGTTTAACAGCGACAGAAATGTTTGAAGCTTTAGAATCTGGAAAAATGAAAGCCGTTTGGATAATCTGCACCAATCCGTTAGTGAGTTTGCCGGATTCCCGAAGAGCCGAAAAAGCACTTCAAAATGCAAAATTCGTTGTCGTTCAGGATATTTCACATAATGCTGATACAGCCAAATTTGCTGATTTATTATTACCGGCTGCAGGCTGGTTGGAAAAAGAAGGAACGATGACCAACTCGGAGCGTCGTATTTCTTATCTTCCAAAAGGAATCAATGCACCTGGAGAAGCACTTCCAGACATTGAAATCTTGATTCGGTTTGCTAAAAAAATGAATTTCAACGGGTTCAATTTCAATAACGCCGAAGAAGTTTACAAAGAGCATTGCGCGCTTACCAAAAACACCAACATTGATATTTCATTTTTAAATTATAATCGTTTAAAAAGCGAAGGTACTTTTCAATGGCCAGTTCCAGATTACAATCATCCGGGAACGCCTCGATTATTTACCGATAAAAAATTCTATACACCTTCTGGAAAAGCGATTTTTAATCTTCCTGTTTCTATAGAAAATACATCAGTACAGCCTAATGCCGAATTCCCTTTTATTTTAACAACGGGACGAATTCGCGATCAATGGCATACGATGACCAAAACGGGAAAAGTTTCAAGATTATTGACACATATTCCAAGTCCGGTTTTAGAAATAAATCCAATTGATGCTTATAAAAACGATATCAAAAATGGCGATATTGTTACGGTTACCAGCAAAAATGGAGAGGTTCGCGTAAAAGCAAAAGTCACCGATTCGATAAAAGAAAAAGTAGTTTTTCTGCCAATGCATTGGGGAAAACAACTTGAAAATGATTTGAATAGAACAAATAATCTAACGAATACTGTTGTTGACCCAATCTCAAAAGAACCTGATTTTAAGTTCACAACGGTTTCGATTAAAAAATATGTAAAACCATTTCAAAAAATTGCGATTGTCGGCGCTGGAGCGGCATCTTTCCGATTCATTCAAAACTATCGTGAATTCAACACCACTGATGAAATTATCGTTTTTTCAAATGAAGTAAATCCGTTTTACAACCGCGTTTTGCTTCCTGAATATATGACGGGAGAATTTAGCTGGGAGCAACTTTTAAAAGTCAAAGATGGTGAAGCTTTTAGTAAATTGAAAATTACGATGAAAGCAGGTGTTGCAATTGATAAAATTGACACAAAACTAAAAACCATTAAAGATAGTCAAGGCCAAACACACTCCTTTGATTCGCTGATTATGGCAACAGGAAGCCGTCCTTTTGTTCCTGAAAATGCACAACTTCATCTTCCTGGCCGATTTACAGTCAGAAAAAAAGAAGATGCTGACCGTTTGAAAAAACATCTGGACAGCACCAATCTTCCGCCTGAAGAACAACATGTTGTTATTATTGGTGGTGGTTTATTAGGATTGGAATTAGCTGCAGCCTTAAAACATAAAAAAGTAAAAACTACTATTGTTCAGCGCGCTTCACGATTGATGGAACGTCAATTGGACTTGATTTCAAGCAAATTATTGGCAGAAGAAGTGCAACTTCGTGACATTCAAATTTATTTTGATAATGAGGTGAGTACAGTTTTCGAAACCGATAATCCAAACGAAATCGAAATTGCCTTAAAAAGTGGTAAAATTATAACAGCAAATGCCATCGTTTATACAATTGGAACTATTCCTAATATCGAAATTGCGCGCGAAAGCGGTCTTGCATGTGGGCGTGGCGTCAAAGTAAATCAGTATTTGCAAACTTCAAATCCAGATATTTTCGCAATTGGAGAAATAGCCGAATTCAACAACAAACTTTTCGGAATCACATCTGCTGCCGAAGAACAAGCGGATATTTTGGCGAACTTTTTAGCAGGAGACATTAGCAGTTACTATAAAGGCTCAATTTTGATGAATATCTTAAAATTAGAAGATATTAACCTTTGTAGCATTGGCGATATTGAAATTCCGGAAAACGATGATTCGTACGAAGAAATTGTCTTTTCTGATTTGAAAAAGCGTTATTACAAAAAATGCATCGTAAAAGATGATCTTTTAGTCGGTGCGATTTTAATGGGCGATAAAAACGAATTTGCCGAATTCAAAACCATGATAGAAAGCAAAATCGAATTATCAGACAAACGAAATTTATTGCTTCGAGGAAGTTCAACCGCAAAACCTGTTTTAGGAAAATTGGTTTGTTCATGCAGTCAGGTCGGAGCAGGAAATATCGAAGAAACGATTAAAAGTGGCGTAAACGATTTCACCGATTTATGCAAAAACACAGGCGCAGGTTTAGGCTGCGGAAGTTGTAAAACAGAAGTAAAAGAGATATTGGCGAAATGTAAAGTTTAGTTTCCAGTCGCAGTCGCAGTTTTCAGTGAAATATTAGACGCAAATTAAGACTGAAAACTAAGACTGAAAACCGAGACTGAAAACTGAGACTGAAACTGAGACCGAAAACTGAGACTGAAACTGAGACTGAGACTGAAAACTGAGACTGAAAACTGAGACTGAAAACTGAGACTGAAAACTGAGACTGAAAACTGAGACTGAGACTGAGACCGAAAACTAAAGAAAAAAATGGAACTAACAAGATTAATAGTAAAAGGAGGCGTTATTTCGCCGGGAGAGCTAAGAGAAATTGTAAATATGGCAATGGATCAGGGCTTGGATTCTATCTCTTTTGGATCGAGACAGGATATTATTTTCCCAAAAGGTTTTAAAGATTTTGACAAAGAAGATTTTGGCAAACATCATTTTGTTTATCCTGATCAAAAAAGCGGTAATAACATCGTTTCTTCTTATGTTTCAACAGATATTTTCAGAAACACGAACTGGCTTACCGGAAACCGTTTTTTATACGTTTTAGAAGAATTTAAAGAACAGCCAAAACTTAAAGTCAACTTAACTGACCCAAAACAGCAATTAGTTCCTTTGTTTACGGGACATCTGAATTTTATTGCCTCAGAGCATGAAGATTATTGGTATTTGTACATTCGTCTTCCAAAATGGGAAAAAATGGAAGTTTATCCCGTTCTGATTTACAGCTGGGATTTGGCTAAGATTTATTACGAAATCGAAAAAATTTCCGAAGAAGATTCGATTGATATTGAAATGCTTTTTACGTTAGTGAGCGAAGCTTTGGACACCAATAACAGAACAATCGATAAACCATTAAATATTCCTTTTTACCCATTTCCGTATTACGAAGGAATGAACAGAATGGGAATTGATCAGTATTGGCTAGGACTATATTGGCGAAATAATTTATACGATTTAGATTTTCTGAAAGAAATGTGCGATTTGTGTTTTGAATGCAAAATCGGGAAAATCTGTATCACGCCTTGGAAATCATTTATTGTCAAAGGAATTCCGAAAGACAGAAAATTGGAATGGGAAAAATTCTTAGGGAAACGAGGCATCAATGTTCGTCATTCATTGTTAGAATTAAACTGGCACTTGCCTGTTGCAATGGAATGGGCTTTGAACCTAAAAACGTTTCTGGTTCGAACTTTAGATCAATTTGACATCAGTACTTACGGATTGAATTTTGGAATTTCAGAATACAACCGTGACGGACATTATTTCACTTCGATTGTCATCGAAAAAAATGAGCTTCCAGCTGCTTTGGAATCTATCAAAATCCGAGACACTTATAATGTATTGTTTGCGAAGAATTTCGACCCAAATACACGCGAATACATCGTGCATTCACAAGACATCGACAAATTGGAGCTTCCAACGATTTTAATCGAATTAAGTAGAAAATACTTTGATGAACTCGGAAATGTTGCGACTGAAACAACTGAAAATCCGCAGAAAAAAGAAAAACCGCAATTAGACATTTACCAATGCCAAGAATGCTTGACACTTTACAATCCTGAATACGGCGACGAATCACAAGGAATCCCGAAAGGCATTTTATTTGAAAATCTGTCCGAAAGCTATTGTTGCTCCCTTTGCGAAGCGCCAAAAAGTAATTTTAGGATTTTGGAATTAGTGAAAAGTTAATTGATTAAAATATTCCTTAGGAGCTATTCCCGCTGTCCGCTGTATTCCCGATTAACAAAAACTCTCGCTTAAAAAAGCATCGTTTTTCTAAATCGGGAGATGCCGCTTCCATCGGGGCTAGAGTTCCCATTTTCAAAAGAAGTTCTACGTTTATACGCTTTTATTATACAGCAAATTCTTCTATTTTTTCATGTAGAATTGTTAAGAGATTTCAGTTTAAAATTTCGGAAAAAACACTAAATAATTAAGCATCAGTAATTTAATTTTTAAAAAAAGCAAAAAGCTTAACATTAAAAAACTTGTTTTATAATTATCTTTACTTAACTGAAACTTAACAATTTAGTTACATTTCTATTTACATACTCATCTAAAAGTACATTTATATGGAAAACAAACCAGAAGAAACCACACCTGAGAAAATCGATTCTCAAGTTGCAGAAACCGCAAAACCAGTTGCCGAAAAGCCTGCAAATACACCAGCTTCAAAAGCACCTGCTCGTAAACCAGCAACACCAAAAGCAACTACAACTGCAAAAACTGCCTCTTCGACAACAGCAAAACCGGCTACAACTGCTAAACCAGCTGCAACAAGAACAACTGCCACAAAAGCACCCGCAAGACCCGCGACAAAAGCAACGACTCCTGCTGCAACAGTAAAACCAGCCGTACGAAGAACTCCAGCAAAAAAAGTACTAACTCCTGTAGTAAAACCTGCAGCTATTGAGCCAGTACCAACAGCAAAAGAAGAAACTTCAACAGCAGTTCCTGCTACTGAAGAAAAAGCCAAAAGTAAATCTAACGACAAAAAAGCGAAAAAAGTGAAAGACAAAGAAAAAGATAAGGCTAAAAAGAAAGCTGCAAAGCTAAAAGAGAAAGCCAAAAAAGATAAAAAGAAAGAGAAAGCTAAAAAAGCAAAACAAAAAGCTGCAGCTAAGAAAAAAGAAAAAGCTAAAAAAGCGAAAGAAAAAGCTAAAGCTAAAAAAATTGCTAAAAAGAAAGCTAAAGCGCAAAAAAAGGCAAAAGCTAAAAAGAAAAAATAATATTACTAGGAAGGTTTGGCTTTATAAGTTGAACCTTTTTTTTTCTCTTTTTTGTCATTTCAACGAAGGATAAATTACACTCATAAATCGACAAAGATTGGCGATCTTCTTTACGGAGTTTCTAGTGTGATTTCTCCTTCGTCGAAATGACAATATTGTGTAAAAGGCTTCGACTTCACTTAGCCTGACAATTACAATTACAATTAACAATTAACAATTAACAATTAACTCCTACCCTCCAATCGCAATCATACTGCGATTATCAAAATGAAGTGCAGGATCATCCATTTCAGAAACGCTAACCATTCCTGCTCTTACTTTCTTTTTATTTTGAATAGATGCTGAAATCAGCTCAGTGATAGATTCACCATTTCTAAAAGCGGTCAGCAAATCGGTTTCAGAATTTGAGAAAAGACAGTTTTTTATTTTTCCGTCAGCCGTCAAGCGGATGCGGTTACAACTGTCACAAAACGGATTTGTAATCGAACTAATGATTCCGAAATCGCCTTGAAAGTCTTTTATTTTATAATTTCTGGAAGTGAAGTTTTTCTCGTCTTCTAATTTCTGTATTTCATCTGAAGAAAATTGAGTTTCAACCAAAGATAAAATCTCTTTCTGAGAAACCATTTTGCTTCTGTCCCACTCGTTTCCTGCAAACGGCATAAATTCAATAAAGCGCACAGAAATTGGCAGAAACTGCGTCAGTTTTACAAAATCGACAATTTCATTATCATTGAAACCTTTCATCAAAACAACATTTACTTTTACATGAAAATCATTGTTTAAAAGCAAATGCAGATTATCAATCACCTTCTCAAACTGATTTCTAAGCGTTATAGAATGAAATTTTGACGAAACCAAAGTATCTAAACTCAAATTGATTTTTTTGACTTTAAACTGTTTTAAAACATCAATATGACGATCAATTAAAATTCCGTTTGTAGTTATAGAAAGTGAAACCTCTAATTCTGATAATTTAGAAACGATTTCAGGGAAATCTTTTCTTAATAAAGGTTCACCGCCTGTTAATCGTATTTTGTCAACACCATTTTGTACGAAAGTCTGAGCTATAGCAAAAATCTCATCGGCAGTCATTAAACTGGCTTTTGGAGAAAGCGCGATTCCGTCCGCCGGCATGCAATACGTACAACGCAGATTGCATTTTTCCAGCAATGAAATACGCAAATAGTTGTGCTTGCGCCCAAAACCGTCCGTCAAAATAGTGTTAGAGGCTGTCATGGTTTTTTCCTTTTAAAATATGAAAAACATGCATTACATGCGGAAATACAGCATCCATAGATTCTCTTACTCCGTTTGTTGAACCCGGCAAAGCCAAAACCAACGTTTTGCCTAAAGTTCCTGCAACGCTTCTAGAAAGCATTGCATACGGCATTCTCTGTTGTCCGTAACTGCGTATCGCTTCTTCGATTCCCGGAATTCTGCTTTCTAAAATTGGTTCCAAAGCTTCTGGCGTAACATCTCTTGGTGATAAACCAGTTCCGCCCGTGAAAAT
This sequence comes from Flavobacterium denitrificans DSM 15936, assembly GCF_000425445.1. GTDB lineage: Bacteria > Bacteroidota > Bacteroidia > Flavobacteriales > Flavobacteriaceae > Flavobacterium > Flavobacterium denitrificans. The sequence continues at coordinate 529,343 of NZ_KE384378.1, forward strand.
AACCAACTGATTTTCTTTAGCGAAAGCTTTAGTTTTTTCCTGAATAATATCCAATTCATCTGGAATGATTTCGTAATGCGAAGTTTCAACTCCGTATGAATCTAATTTTTCTACAATTGTTTTACCCGAACGATCCTCTTTATCTCCTGCAAAAATCGAATCAGAACAAACAAAAACCGCCGCTTTTATAGCATTCGGAAATCTATTTTTGAAAGACGATTTTCCGCCTTCTTTATTGATTAATTTGATCGTCGAAATCTCGATTTCTTTATCAATCGGTTTTAGCATATCGTACATTGTCAATGCCACAATTGATGCGCCATGCATCGCCTCAACCTCAACTCCGGTTTTATAAACCGTTTTTACTTTGAAAATAATATGGATTTCTAAACCTTCGATATTATATTCTACAGCAGTAAATTCAATAGGAAGCGGATGACAATCTGGAATAGATAAATGCGTGTTTTTTACCGCAAATAATCCTGCCGTTTTTGCCATTTCCAAAACGTTCCCTTTTGGCACTAAGTTATCTACAACGGCATCAATTGTTTCTTGTTTGCTGACTTTTACAATTGCAGTTGCGGTTGCGACCCTTAAAGTGCTTATTTTATGCGTAATATCTACCATTAACTATTTTGTTTCCAAGTGAATGTATCATTTTCAAACATTTCTTTTCCAAAAATCGGCACATCTGTTTTAATCCAATTTACAATGGCTTCTGTTGCTTCATAAACTTGTTTGCGTCGCGTTGCCGAAACAAAAACGAATAAACAGATTTCGCCTGCTTTGACAACGCCTAAACTGTGGTAAATGTGCATGCAGGTTAAATCAAACTTAGCAAAAGCTTTTTCACGAATCGCGTACAAAGCCTCATTTGCCATATCGGTATAGGCCGAATAATCAATTGCTACGACTGTATTATCGTGAATAACATCGGCGCGGACTTGTCCTAAAAAGATGTTATGCGCTCCAATCGTATGTTTGGATTGATGTTTAGCAATCGACTCAGCAATAAATTCAGGAGCAATTGGTCCTTCTACAAATACATTTTTACTCATTTTTTATGTTTTTTTTGCCACAGATTATATGGATTAAAATGATTTTTCTTTTGCCACGAATTACACGAATTTTCACTAATTAAAATCTGTAGCAAAGAAAGTTAACCTCAATATTGTCATTTCAATGACAAACTATATGAACATTTTATAATCTATGACTATATTTTTATTTCTTGTAATAATTTTTTCATTGCCAAAACTCCTCCAGCAATACTTTTTACATTTTCAAATTGATGTTTCTGAAGCAATTCAACTGCCATTTTACTTCTAATTCCAGATTGACAGAAAACATAGATTTTTTGGTTTTTATTCAGTTTTTCAATTTCCTTTTCCACGTTCATTAATGGAATCTGGATTTGATTATTCAAAGCAATTTTTGGCGATTCATCAATATTTCGAACATCCAAAAACAAAACGGCATCATTGTTTATTTCATCTAAAACCGAATCAAAACTCACTTCTTCGATCACACATTTATTATATTTTTCTTCGAATGCTTCTCTACTTATAGTTTGAAAATCACTTCTATCGAAATCATATTTTTGCTGTTCATTTTTCAACGTATTGTAAACCAATATTTTTCCGCTTAAAACTTCTCCGATTCCGAGAATCATTTTAAGAACTTCATTGGCTTGAAACATTCCTATAATTCCAACAGAAACTCCAATTACTCCGGCATCTTCACAATTTAAAGCATTTAAGTTTTCATCTGGATACAAACATCTGTATGTTGGTCCGTTTTGATAATTAAAAACCGAAACTTGTCCCTGAAACCTGAAAATAGATCCGTAAACCATAGGTTTATTTGTTACTAAACACGCATCATTTATCAAATATTTAATCGAAATATTGTCTGTTGCATCAACAATTATATCATACTTTTCAAATAACGAAATGGCATTTTTTCCAGATAATTTTTCAGAAAAAGCACTGACTTTTATTTCCGGATTTAATTCTGAAATCATCAATTTAGCTTCTTCCGCTTTTGATTTTCCAACTGCCGAAGTTTCGTAAATAACCTGACGATGAAGGTTCGAAACATCAATAACATCATCATCTACAATTCCGATTTCACCAACTCCAGCGCCTGCCAAATAAGGCAAAATTGACGCACCCAAACCTCCCGCTCCAATTACCAAAACTTTTGATTTTGATATTTTTTGCTGGCCGTCGCCTCCTATTTCAGGAAGAATAGTTTGTCGGTTATATCGTGTTGATTCTTTCATTATTAGTACCTAATCTATTGGTGCATTTCTTTTAACACATGGAAACATAGTTTTTTGCAACTTTAAAAAAGGCGTTTCACTCATTTAAATACACATAGCATATCTATGTGTGGAAACTTGTTTCTTCTAATCTCTTTTTTTTCAACACAAAAAACTATGTTTCTATGTGTTAAGATATTTTTTCATTTCACATTAACCACCAGCAAATGGTGGTAACAAAGCCACAATATCAGTGGTTTGTAAAGTGTAATCTGAAGCTTTTGAAACTATTTTTTGATTTACTGCAACGCTGAAAGTCAGCGATTCAAACTCATATTTTTCGTTTAAATCCTGCAAAAGTTTTTGCAATGACAATTCTTCTGAAAAAGATAATTTTTCGAATTCGCATTTTGTTTTTTCAGCAACAGCTCCAAAATATTTAACCTCAATCATTCTTATAAATTTAAATTCTGAAAAATGAATTCATCATCAAAATGTTCTTGAAAATACTCGGTCAATTTTGATGTATTTTTCACGACTTCACCAATCACGATAATAGCTGGTGATGATATATTTTTTTCGGATACCAATTTAGTAATTGTGTTTATAGTTCCAATCACTTTTTGTTCCGAATTTTTAGTTCCGTTTTGAATAATCGCAATTGGCAAATCATCCGTTCTGTTTTCTTGATAGATTGAAATGATTTCGTCCAATTTGTGCATTCCCATCAAAATCACTACAGTCGCCGCCGATTTTGATGCTAAATGAATATCTTTCGACAATTCATGATTGGAAGTTGTTCCAGTAATTACCCAAAAACTTTCTGCAATTTTACGCTGTGTCAAACTGATTCCCGCAGAAGCTGGAACACCCAAAGCTGATGAAATTCCTGGAACAACAGCCGTTTCTAAACCAAATTTTACGGCGTAATCAATCTCTTCGCTTCCTCTTCCAAAAACAAAAGAATCACCGCCTTTTAATCGTACCACATGTCCATGAACATTAGCCATCGAAACAATCAAATCGTTGATCTGGTCTTGCGTGTAAGCGTGGCAACCTAAACGTTTTCCAACAAAAACAATTTCTGCATTTGTTGCATATTCTAATAATTCTTCATTTACTAATGCATCGTACAAAACTACATCGGCACTTTGTAAAGCCTTAATTGCTTTTAGCGTGATCAATTCAACGTCACCAGGACCTGCGCCTACAATCGTTAATTTTGGTGTTTTAAAATTTTGCATAATCTTCAAGTTAAATTGATATTCAGATCATTTAATTCGTCTGCCGAATTAATATTGGTTAAAGGAAAGTTTTCACTTTCTTCAATATTGATGATTTGGTGCGGTATATTGGCAAACAAATTCATCATTTTCAAATCGTCGTTATCAATTGCGCCTTTGATAACAGGCAATATTTTTTTTGAATAAATTCCGATTAACGGATGCAATCTGCTTTCAGAAGCAAAAACCGTAATTTCGGCTTCTGTATTATGTTTTGAAATTAATTCCTGCAATAATTCGGTTGAAATCAATGGAATATCACAACTTAAAATCAAATTGAATTCGGTTTCAGAATGTGACAATGCTGTGTAAATTCCTCCTAACGGACCTTTTTCTGCAATCAAATCTGGAATTTTTTCATATTCCAAATAATCATATTCTTTTGATGCCGTAATCAGCTTTATATTATTTGTAATAGGCAAAATCGCCTGAATGATATGCTCAATAAATGGTTTATCCTGAAACAAAACCAATCCTTTTTCTGACTGCATTCTGGTGCTTTTTCCTCCGCAAAGAATAAATACTGTTGTTTTCATTTTTCTTTTGTTTCAGGTTTAACGTTTCAAGTTTGCCAATCTTTTTCTTTTATTCTAACACATAGAAACATAGTTTTTCTTTGTGTTTAAGGCGTTTCACTTGCATAAATAAACATAGCGCTATGTGTAATAACTAGTTATCTTTTTATTCTTTATTTTAATTTAATCTATGTTTCTATGTGTTTAAAATTTTTCTTCTCTACGGAAAAATCAATTTCACACTTGCCATTAAAATTACGGTTCCTAGAACCATTTTTAAGGTTCTGTTTGAGAATTTTCCGCTTCCATAAAATCCGCCTAACATTCCTCCTATAACTGCTATTGGAACTAAATAAAAACTATCCATCGGGATTGTTTTTCCTCCTAAAAAGAATCCTAGCATTCCGGCAAATGAATTCACAAAAATGAACAAACTCGAAATCGCCGCTGATTCTTTAACCGAAGCCCATCCTAAAAATAATAGAATCGGACTTAAAATAATTCCCCCACCAATTCCTAACATTCCTGATAATAATCCGATAGTGAACCCAATTGCTAATGCAAACGGAAGATTTATTTTTACTTCTTCTTTCTCTTTAAAATTGAAAATTCCAAACAATCTCAAAGCAGCAAAAACCAGTACAATTCCGAGAACTATTTTGTAAATCGTATTATCCAAAGTGATAAAGCCACCAATAAAAGCCGCCGGAATCGATGCAATTGCAAACGGATAAAAGAGCTTTGGCTTGAAATAATTATTTCTGTAATAAAACAAAAACGAAATACTAGATACAAACAAATTCAGCAATAAAGCCGATGGTTTCATTACTGAAACTGGGAAAGCAAAAATGCTCATTAATGCCAGATATCCCGATGCTCCGCCATGCCCAACACTTGAATATAAAAATGCAATGACAATTAATGCGAAACTGAATAATAGTATGTTTTCGGAACTAAGTAAGTGCATTTTGTTTAATCGTTTATTTGGTTAACTGTTTAATCATTTTTTTCTTCAGATTTCTTAGCTATATGTTTTAATTTATACACTGCTTTTCATCAGTACTACCTAAAAATCTATTTTCTTGCTTCTTTCTTCTATTTTCTAATTCTAAAATCTAATCAATCGGCAATAATGTCACTGATTGTCCTTTTACATAATTTTCTATATTCTCTGGAACAATTAATAAACTGTTTGCAACGGCAAATGTGTTTAGCATTGCAGAGCTTTGGCCGTCTAAAACCGTGACATTTGTTTGGTCATATTTTGCTTTTAAAAACAATGTTTTTCCAGTGGTGTTCTTTATTTGTGAATTTAGTTTTCGAACTACTTTCGTTTTATGGATTTCCGAAAACCCCATTCTATTTTTTACTGCCGGTGCGACGTAAATATAAAAATTAGTCAATGAAGAAGCGGGATTTCCCGGAAGGGCAAAAACTAACGTTTCATTTTTTTTACCAAAGAACATCGGTTTTCCCGGTTTTTGATTGATTTTGTAGAAAAGCTCTTTTACATCATTTTGCAATAAAGCTTCTTTAACAAAATCATAATCACCAACTGAAATACCACCCGAAATAAGAACGATGTCATATTTTTTTAAAATCTCTTTCAAAGATTTTTTTGTCGCTTTTAAATTATCTTTTACTCTAAAAACTTTCGTTTTTTTTATTCCGATTGTTTGAAGTGCGGCTTCCAACATAACCGAATTGCTTTCAAAGATTTTTCCTTTTTTTAGTTTTTTTCCCGGTTGAACCAATTCATTTCCAGTAACTAAAATGGCTACTTTTGGCTTTTTATAAACTTCAATTTCTGTAATTCCCAAACAAGCCAAAAATCCAATTGCTGCAGGCGTAATTAGCGTATTAGCCTCAAAAACCATTTCCTCTTTGCGAATTTGTTCTCCAATTGGGCGAACATTTGCTAATTTTTCTGGCATTGTAGCAATCAAAATTGAATCATTATTTGCCATTACATGCTCTTGCATTACCACTGTATCTGCGTGATCTGGAACGTGAGCGCCTGTAAAGATTCTAATTGCTTCGGTTGCTTTTAATTTTATATCCGAATGATCTCCAGCCTGAGAAATCCCCACAATGTCATATTGATGTCGAATGCTGTGCGCAAAAGCATATCCATCCATTGCCGACTGACGAAACGGCGGCATGTTTATTGGCGAAATCACTTTTTTAGCCAAAACATATCCCAAAGCTTTATTAACCTTAATTCGCTTGGTTGGCATTTTAGTACTGTTCGCTTCAATAATGGCTATGGCTTCTTCAACTTTGATCATTTCTGGTAATATATTAAAAGCAAAAAATACTTATTACAAATATAAGTATTTTTACTTAGTTAAAATCATTAAAAATCTTAATTCTTTAAAAAATATAAATTTAGTGTAATTAACGCAATTAGAATCAGAAAAAATCAAAATAGCTTTTTGAAATTACGGATTTCATTTTATTTCTTTCTAAAATTTCCCTTTGGAAGATAGTATAGCCATGCAAAACCAATGAAAAATAGGATTGCCGAAGCTATAAAAGCAGGAATTAAAATTTCTTTATTATTATCTAACGCATTATTCAATGAGGCATACAAAAGCCAAATCTGGATACTGACATTTAAAATCAGAATAAAAATAAGTGTCGAAAGTATATTATTCAGTTTATTAGGATTTGCTCGGTTCTGGCTTCTTCTAAATGTGCTCATAGTTTAAAAATTAAATTAGCTTTCTTTTTTCTCAATCAGCGCTTTTACAAAAACGGCATTTTCTTTAAAAAACACTTCCAATTGTGGCAATGCTCTTGGCGGTGGCCCAGCAATTACGTCACCAGTACTGGCATCAAAAGATCCTTCATGGCACGGACAATGTATAATTCCGGTTCCAGGTTTGTAAAAAACAGAACAGGAAAGATGTGTACATTTTTGCTCGTAAGCTCTAAAGTCGCCATTTTCAAGATGGATCAAAATATACGGAATTGTGCTTCCTTCTAAAACAAAACCTCTTGTCCCTCCCACAGGAACATCTTCTTTGTTACAAATAAAATGTTCTCCCTGAACTTCTTCTTTTGGCAAAAAAAGCGCTTTTGCCGTAACGAAGCCAGTTCCAACCATTAATCCGCCTGAAACAAATGTTAGGAACTTGGCAAAATCGCGTCGACTGACTTGAGTTGATTCTTGTTTTTTTATTGGAAAATCTTTTTTCCAGTTTTCATTTAAATTATCTTCTTTAGACATGACTTGTCATTTAATAAATTCGTAATTCTGTACTGCCTTTTGGCATCATAATATTAACTTTTGTCGTTACTTTTTCTTGTCCAAAAATAAAATTATTAATTGGTGTACTATTTGGTCGCATTTCTTCAATTTGTTCTCTTGTACCAAAAAACAAAGCACCGCTTGGGCAAACTGTTGCACACATTGGTTTTTTTCCAACGCTTGTTCGGTCGTAGCACATATTGCATTTCATCATCAAATCATAATCTTCATTTTTCTTTGGAACTCCGAAAGGACAAGCCATAACGCAATTCGAACAGCCAATACATCTTTCTGTGCTTGCAGTGTGAACAATCCCAAATTCATCCTGCGAAATTGCATCTGCAGGGCAAACATTCGCACAAACGGGATCTTCGCAATGCATACAAACCTGAACTGTCGTCTGGATTGTTGAAGCACGATCTACATAATTCACGCTGATTAAGGTTTGCTGACCGTTGGTTTCACATTCGGCGCAAGCCATTTCACAGGCTTTACAGCCAATGCAACGTTGCATATCTACAAAAAATTCTTCACTGGTATTAAAATTGGTTAAATTCATAAGGTTAAATTTTTATAGATTAAACACTTGCATATGCTTCAGATTCTTTAGACGGCGAGGCAATTGTTCCCTGCGGAAATAATTGACAGGCACAGACTTTAAACTCTGGAATTTTTGAAATTGGGTCTAAAGTTCCAGGTGTTAATTGATTTGCCGATTTATGTCCCGGCCAGTGATACGGAATAAAAACAGTATCTTTTCTGATAGTTTCTACAATATTGGCTGGAAATATTCCTTCTCCTCGACGCGTTACCACTCGAACTAATTCACGTTGCTTTATATTGTATTTCAGAGCCATTTCGGGATGAATTTCAACCATTGGCTCCGGAAACTGATCCACTAATTTTCCAATTCTGCGGGTTTGTGTTCCGCTCAAGTATTGCGAAACGACACGTCCGGTTGTCAATGTTATTGGATATTCTTCATCGGTAATTTCGCCCGGAAGTTTGTATGGAGCAGGATTAAAATGTGCTTTTCCATCAGGTGTTTTGAATTTTTTATCTTCCCAAAGTCTTGGTGTTCCGGGATGATCTTCGGTTGGGCAAGGCCAAAAAATGCCCATGTTGTCTTCTACTTTTTTATATGTAATTCCGAAATAATCTGCTGTTCCTCCTTTTGAAGCTACACGCAGTTCGTTGAAAATTTCTTCGCTATTATTGTAGGTGAATTTATCCTTTTCGCCCAAACGTTCAGCTATTTCTAATAAAATCGAAGTATCAGTTCGCGCTTCACCCGGAGGCGTAACGGCTTGCCTGATGCGAATTACTCGACCTTCTGCCGAGGTTGTTGTTCCTTCTTCTTCTTCTTGTAAAGATCCTGCCAAAACAATATCGGCATGTCTTGCGGTTTCATTTAAAAAGAAATCAATACAGACGTAAAACTCTAATTTTTCTAAAGCTGAACGCACATAATTATTGTTTGGAAGTGAAACTAATGGGTTAAAACAAATCGAAATTAATCCTTTGATTTCATCTCTATGAATGGCTTCTATAATTTCATAGGCCGTAAGTCCTTTTCCGGGTAAATCTTTTTCGTCAATTCCCCAAACTTCTGAAATGTATTTTCTGTGTTCCGGATTTTCAATATCTCTGTTTCCCGGCAATTGATCGCATTTATGTCCATGTTCTCTTCCGCCTTGGCCATTTCCTTGTCCGGTAATAGTTCCGTAACCACAATATGGTCTTCCAATTCTTCCGGTTGCTAAAACGAGGTTAATACATCCTAAAACATTATCGACACCTTTTGAATGGTGTTCAATACCACGTGCATGAAGTAAAAAACTTGTTTTCGCTTTTCCCCATAATTCGGCGGCTGCTTTTATTTTTTCTTTGTCAATTCCGGTAACTTCTTCTGCCCATTCTAATGTATAGTCTTTTACAGCATCGATAGTTTCCTGAAATCCTGAAGTATAATTATCAATAAAATCGTGATCAAGCATATCGTGATCGACTAAATATTTCAGCATTGCTCCATACAACGCAGAATCTGTTCCGGGTTTTACATCTAAATGAATATCGGCAGTTCGCGCAAGTGGAATCATCCTTGGATCGATTACGATTAATTTTGCGCCTCTATCTCTTGCTTTCCAAATCCAATGTGTCAGCGTTGGAAAAGTTTCACTAATATTGGCTCCAGTTACAATAATCACTTCGGCATATTCTAAATCGGAGTAATTATTTGAAGCGCGATCTAAACCGAATGCTTTTTTATTTCCGGCACCAGCACTTACCATGCAAAGTCTTCCATTGTAATCCAGATTTCTTGTTTTTAGAGCAACACGGGCAAATTTTCCAACTAAATAACTTTTTTCATTTGTCAATGAAACTCCAGATAACATGGAGAAAGCATGTTTTCCGTATTTTTCCTGAATTCTTTTTATTTCAGAAACAGTTTTATCCATCGCATCATCCCAAGAAACTTTTTCAAAACCTTTTCCCTCTACTCTTTGTATCGGGTGTAAAAGTCGGTCTGGGTGATTATTTTGCAAATAACGTTGCACTCCTTTTGGACACAAACGCCCTTCGTTGAAAGGAAATTCCATCCAAGGTTCAAAGCCCACGACTTTATTTTCTTTTACCATTAATTGAATTCCACATTGCATTCCGCAGAAACAACAATGCGTTTTTACAACTTCGTCTGGTTCATCTCTTCCTTCATATCCGTCTACTGGCGCATAATTTTTGTGTGGACCAAAAGCCTCTATAATTTCCTCTATTGATACTGGTAGTTTTGCCATGCTTTTTTTGTTTGTTTTGTTTCAAGTTTCAGGTTTCAGGTTCTGTACGGAACTTGAAAACTTAAACTTAAACCTTTTATAAATTTTGTCTTCAGGTTTCAGGTTCTGTGCGGAACTTTAAACTTTAAACTTTAAACCTGAAACTATTTTCTTTATCCAAATAAATTTCCGCCCTCTAATCTGGCTTTTAAATGTGCTTGCGCTAGTCTTGATCTTTTTCCTTCGGGACTTAAATCAAGGTGAGAAGTTCCGTCTTCGTGGGTAAAATCAAACCCTAATTGTTTGGTTACTGTTTTTAAATCGTCGATATGAAGCTGTGTAGCGAATTCTTCACCAGTATGCGGACAAACTGCCATTCCTTTTTTAATTCCTTCTTGCTTATAAATATGTGCGCCAATTTGTGCCGGGCGCTGAATGATATGAAAGAATTTCCCAAACGGAATCCACAACAAAAACATAATTACAGTTACACAATGAATTACAGCAAGGAAATCGTATGCAAAACCTTTCATGAATTGATACGAATAAGTTAGGCACAAACCTGTAACGGATATTGCGATCAATAAAATTAGAGGCAGTAAATCGCCTTCAAAAGTTTGTGTTGCAATTAATCCAGGATTTGTCAATCTTCTTCTTAAATAATAAACTGAACCTATTATTACAAGCCAAGATGACCAGTTTAAAGCATGAAAAATTAGAAATGCCAAAAAGGAATTTATCTGGAAATCCATCATTTTGAATCCGAAAAAATGAGCTTCGTAAATGGAAATGGAATTGGGTGCCAATGTGAAATGAATCCATCCGAACGTAAGCGGAATTGTAATAGCAAAAGCCGATAAACATCCTAAAGCAATACAAAAATGAGCAAACCAACGCCATTTGCTTCTTGGATAAATGAATCTTTGAACTAAAATATTTTGTACCGATTCTTTCCCCAAAAACCATAAATGTGCAAACACTTTTCCGGTAAAAAGGAATTTAAGGCTTCTTTTAAAATACATCCAGGTTGGAGGTCTTTGAAGCCAGACTGTGTATCTATAAACAATTCCAAAGAAAGCAAATACGGTTCCGAATAAATAAGTAACCAGTGCTGCATCAAAATTTTGCAATTGTCTTGAACCGTAAAACACTAGTATAATTGTAAGTATAGAAACTACTGTTGCAACCAGTAAAGCTTTGGTATTAAACGTTTTATTTTTCATCCTTAATTTTTAATTTAATGATTACTTCCTTAACTTGGCTTCTCGCAATTCTTACGATTGTAAAACCACCAATTGATACCTGTAGCTAATATAGTAAAAAAAGCAACACCAATAAAAAATTGATTTACAGTACCATTACTAGAAATATTATTTCCTATTAATTTAGAAAATATAAATGGCCCAAACGCTGCTATAGCAGCTGTCCAGCCAATAACACCAGCTGCCTGACGCGGATTTTCTTTAAAAATAATTGGATATTGTCTAAAAGTACCCGCATTTCCAATTCCGGTGAAAAAGAACATTACCATAATTACTCCCACAAAAAGCGGAAATTGATCCATGCTTGTTGGTGCAACTAATCCTTGAGTGACTAAAACAACCGCTCCAACCAGAATTCCTAATCCCGTTATGGTTGTCAATACTGCCCCTCCAACTTTATCGGCAACAAAACCGAAAGCGATTCGGCTGGCAGAACCAATCAATGGACCATAAAAAGCATATACCAAAGGATCTGGCGCATTTGGAAAATCTCCGTATAAAAATTTAATCATTAAAGGAAAGGCGGCAGACAAGCCAGCAAAAGTTCCGAAAGTCATAACGTAAGTGATTGTACAATACCAAGTATGCTTATTGGAAAAAATATCCAATTGCTCTTTTACTGAAGCTTTCATTGGAATACTTTTTAAATAAAACCAGCTCACGATCGTCATTATTATTAAAAAAGGCGCATACCAAAATGCTGCAGATTGCAAATAAATTGGTTTGTTTTTTACTGCCGTATTTTCAGCACTGAGGTTGTTTATTATTTTTTCAGCTAGTTTTGGATTTGCATTTGCAATCGCTTTTGCCTTTGCTTTATTAGGAAGTGAAATAAAAACAATTGCATTATCATTAGAATTCACGGCAGTGCTAACTGAATCAATAACAATCTTCTTTACATTAGAAAGAATTTTTGCTTGCACTTCGGTATCTAGCGCTACAAAAACTTCTTTTTGTTTTTCTATTGATGAATTTTGAAAAACTGCTAATGTTTCTTTGGGATCAATATTGGTAAAAACGGTTGAGGCTCCAAAAATTCCAACACTGATGACTAAAGGTGTAACAAATTGCGCTATTGAAACACCAAAATTTCCAATTCCTGCCTGAATTCCTAATGCAGTTCCTTTTAATTTTTGAGGAAAAAACAAACTGGTACTTGGCATATAAGATGAAAAATCACCACCGCCAAAACCAGTTGTAAAAGCCAAAACTGCAAAAACCCAGAAAGGTGTATTTACATTCATAACAGCAAAACCAATTCCGATTACAGGAATTAATTTAATTGCTGTTGCGAAAGACACAATATGTCGTGTTCCAAAAATAGGAAGCAAAAACGTATGAATAATTCTTAAAAATCCAGCAGCTAATCCAGGAATTGCAGTCAACCAGAAAAGCTGGTCTTTTGAAAAATTAAATCCTAATCCGGGTAATTTTACTGCTATAACGCTCATCATAAACCAAGAAGCAAATGACAGCACTAATGTAATTGTTGTAATTGTTAAAGTTCTCCAAGCTATTTTACTTCCGCCAGCATTCCAATACGCTTCATCTTCGGGGTTCCATTTGTCTAACCAAGTTTTCATTTTATTGTATTTTAATTTTTAATGATTGTCTTCTATTTCTCTAGTAAAATCAGGTGATTTGCTTCGTAATGCATTTATAATTGTTCTGTGCATCCATATCAAACAACCCACAGAAACTAGAAATATGAATATCCATGAACTTGTCCAGAGTCCGGTATAATTGAGGAGATAACCAAAGATTATTGGACCTAAAAATCCACCTAGACCGCCAATCAAGCCAACCATTCCTCCCACAACTCCAACTTCATTGGGAAAATATTCTGGAATATGTTTGTAAACCGCTGCTTTACCAATTCCCCATGAAATTCCAATTAACGTTACCAAAATAACATACACCCAAAGATTAGCGCTGAAGTTGATTTGCGTAATTCCTTTTGCTAATAATTCTTTCTTTTTAACTTCTTGATTTTGTTGTACGATAATTTCCTGCCAAGATTTTTTTACAGGAAAAACGGTAGATTCACTGTTTATTTCTAAGTCTTTTTTATTATTGATTTGATGTTTTTTTCCGTTGACGATTATTTTATCAGCCGCTATTTCTGTTACAGTTCCACTACTTAAAGACATAACTCCGGGTCCTGCAGTAAAGATTTCCATTTTAGGAAACATTAATAAAAAACTGATTATGATTGAAGACCCTAGAACCCAATACATTACTTTTCGAGCCCCAAATTTATCAGATAGATAACCTCCAAAAGCTCTTATAACCCCTGAGGGAAGACTAAACATTGTTGCAAACATTCCGCCCATTACTAATGTAGTATTATAGACATTCATAAAATTGGGAAGAAGCCATTGCGAGTAGGCAACAAAAAAACCGAAGACTAAAAAATAATAGGTTCCAAAGCGCCAAACTCTGACTTTTTTAAGCGGAGACATGAGCTCACTCATAGTTTTTGAAACGCCTTGATTTGTTTTGTTTTTAGCAAAAACCATAAAAAGAATTCCAATAATAACAAGTGCAAAGGCATAAATAACCGGAAGCATTTTCCAGCCATTAACGGGATTATTTTCCGATAAATCATTTAGAATAGTTGGCGCAATAAAAGTGGTAATTGCTGCACCAGCATTTCCCATTCCGAAGATTCCTAATGCTCTTCCCTGCCATTCTTTTGGGTACCAAACTGAGGTATATCCAATCCCGACAGCAAAACTAGTACCTACTAATCCGAAAAAAAAACTGAGGACTGCGAAACTCCAAAACGAATCTGCAAAAGGCATTAAGAAAAGTGGAATAGAACAAAGCAGAAGCAAAACAGAAAAAATAATTTTACCTCCATACTTGTCGGTTAAAATCCCAATTGGAAGTCTAAAAATAGCCCCTGAAAGAATCGGAATTCCTAAAAGCCATCCGATTTCGACAACTGTAAAATTGAAAATTCCTTTATCGGCCAAAAAAGTGATCAAAACTCCATTTAATGTCCAACAAGCAAAACACACTGTAAAAGCAAGGGTATTGAGAAATAAAATTCGGTGAGATTGAGATAAATTACTCATAAAATATAGATTACTTGAATATCACATAGAAATTATTCTGTGTTATACCAGCAAAATTATAGACTCAAATCTTCATTTTATATGACATATATCATATAAAAGACAATTATATCTTATTTAAAAAAATACTGAAAAATTAAAGTTTAAAACATAAAAAAGCCTTTTTCTCATTTTAAAGAAAAAGGCTTTTAAGTATAACTTTTTAATGCGTTTTATTTACATCAATTTTAATGTTTTCGATCCATGTCTTTTGCATATTCTGGTGATTTCTCTTTCATCAATTTCACGACAACGCGATGCATCCAGATTAAACAAATAATTGAAATTGCCAAAATGAACATCCAGGAACTTGTCCAGAAACCTGTTGTACTCAAAAGATACCCGAAGATAATTGGTCCAAAAAAACCGCCTAAACCACCCAGCATTCCAACCATTCCTCCAACAACTCCAACTTCATTTGGGAAGTAATCTGGAATATGTTTGTAAACTGCTGCAGAACCAATTCCCCAAGCAGAACCAATAAGAATAACTAATACCAAATAAATCCACATATTGGCTTCAAAATGAATTTGTGTAATTCCCTCTGCCAATAAATCTTTCTTTTGAACTTGTTGATTTTGTTTTACAACTACTTCCTGCCATGATGTTTTTGAAGGCAGAAATTTGCTATGTTTGGCATTTTTATCCTCTTGCGTTATCGGATAGGTTTTATCACCAATCACAACTTTATCTGCTGAAACTTCCGTAACTGTCCCTGCTTTTGCAGCAGTAATTCCAGAACCAGAAGTTGTAATATCCATTTTAGGAAACATCAATAAAAAGCTTAGAACAACCGATGAGCTCAAAACCCAATACATAACTTTTCTCGCCCCGAATCGATCTGATAAAAATCCGCCATAGGCTCTGATTACTCCAGATGGCAAACTAAATATGGCGGCGAAGATTCCGCCCATAACCAAAGTTGTATGATAGACATTCAAGAAATTAGGGAGCAACCATTGTGAGAAAGTTACAAACGAGCCGAAAACCAGAAAGTAATATAATCCGAAACGCCAAACTCTAACACTTTTTAATGGTTTGAAAACCTGTTTTAAAGTTTTGGGAGCCGCTTCAATTTTTTTATTTTTCGTAAAAATCAGAAAGACAATTCCCATTGTCAGCAAAACACTTGCGTAGATAACAGGAAGTAATTTCCAACCGTTTTCAGGATCGCTTTCTGAAAATTTTGTCAATAAAGACGGAGCTAGAAAAGTAGTCAGTGCGGCGCCAGAATTTCCCATTCCGAAAATCCCTAACGCTGTTCCCTGCCACTCTTTTGGATAAAATAGTGAAGTATATCCGACGCCAATTGCAAAACTAGTTCCTACCATTCCAAACAAAAAACTCAAAATGGCAAACGTCCAGAAATTATAAGCAAAAGGCAACAAAAACAAAGGAATTGAACTTAAGATTAATAAACAGGAAAAAACAGGTTTTCCACCAAATTTATCGGTCAGAATTCCCATTGGCAATCGCATTACCGAGCCTGTTAAAACTGGGATTCCGAGCAACCATCCAATTTCGACGACACTCCATTCGAAAATACCTCGGTCGTTTAAAAAAGTTACCAATACCCCATTGAGCGTCCAACAGGCAAAACAGATTATAAAGGCTAACGTATTAAAAAAAAGAATGCGATGTGATTGGGAAAGGTCTGACATAGAAAAATAGTGTTAGAATTGTTACTTAAAAATTTAACCTATAAATCAATACTTCGGAAAACAAGTTACCGTTGTTTTCTGGTAAAAAACTAAAATTAGGAAAAAATTGATTAAAACACTAATAATAAATCAGATAACTGACAAAAGGTAATTATAAAATAACATTTCCTAGTTATTATAAATTGATATTAAAACCATTTTCAAGAAGTTTTGAAGCTGTTTTTCATTCCGTTACGAACTTTTAGAAACAAAAAAATCAAAAAATCAAATGTAAAATACTACAATTTCATCTTTTTAATGAAATCCTTTTAACATTTTCACGCTTTTACAAAAACAACACAAAACATTGAAAAACAGCAATTTACACAATAAACTATATTCCAAAAAAGGAAAATAACAAGAGTTTTTCAAAAATAATCGTCAATTTTTTTGGTTTTTATTATATTAAAATTAACTTTGTCTATAGGATTAGTAGAGTTTAAAATTATATTTGAAACTAAAAACACTATATTTTGAAAACAACCGAAAGCATATCGTATTACATTCTTCCTAAAAAATATACCTATAACAATTGTTGTTATATGTGCTTCTGTTGTTAATTCCTAACAATTACATATTCGTTTTACAGATTGATTTCTACATCTAAAAAACGAAATCTAAATTTAACCTCAAGATTATTTTACTGAAAATACAACGATCTGATTGTTGCTTAACCAGCGGCAAAAGGTTTTTGATTATAACTATATTTTTAAAAAGAAAATGACTAACAACTAAAAAAAATCAAGATGAAAAATATGCAAAGCTGTTGCTGTAAATAAAAAAAGCCATTTCTGCGGCAACAGAAATGGCGAGGCTTAAAGAACATTTATCACTAAATCAAGGACATTATTAGAGGGTTGAAAATTCAACGCTCAGGGCGCCTTGTTAATTACTTAAACCATTACAAAGAAATGAAAAATAATTTAAAGATATACTCTATATTATTTCTCCTGCTTCTGACGGCGGGAATTAATGCTCAAAATACAACTCCCCTCATTCAATCAAAACTTGACGGAACCGTGGTTGATGATGTTACAAATCAACCCATTATAGGCGCATCAGTAATTATTAAAGGTACAACTCACGGAGTCCAGACTGATGCCGAAGGAAAATTTTATTTTCAAACAGGCCAAAAATTTCCTTATACTTTGATTGTATCCTACATAGGTTATAAAAAAGCCGAAGTTGTTGTAGATAAAAATCCTGTTATCATCAACTTAAAAGAAGAGCGTCAAGAATTAGACGAGCTTGTAGTTGTTGGATACGGATCTCAGAAAAGAAAAGATATTACAGGTTCTGTAGCATCTGTTCCAAAAGCCAATTTATCGCAAGTAACCTCATCGGCAGACAACCTGCTTCGCGGCGCCATTCCGGGTGTGGTAGTTACGCAAAGTTCAGGTCGTCCGGGAGCATCATCAAGTGTGCGCATTCGTGGAGGAAACTCAATTACTGCAGGTAATGAGCCCCTTTACGTATTAGACGGTGTTTTAATTTATAATGACAATAATAATGGAACTGCCGGCGTGGCTTATGCGGGAGCATCAGTAAACGTACTTTCGACAATAAATCCAGCTGATATTGAATCTATTGAAGTGTTGAAAGATGCCTCTGCTACTGCAATTTACGGATCAAGGGGTGCAAATGGAGTTGTCATTATTACGACAAAAAAGGGAACAAAAGGACAAGACAATATTTCATACCAAGGTTATTTTGGATTTCAAAACGTTTCAAAAAAATTACATTTAATGAATGCAAGCCAATGGGCAAGCTTGCGAAACGATGTTCAAGCAAGCATTGGTCAGGCTCCTTCTTTTTCTGCTGATCAAATTGAAGCACTTAAAACTTCTGGTGGCTATGACTGGCAATCTGCCTTGTTTAGAACGGCTGCGCCTGTACAAAATCATCAATTGACTTTTTCTGGAGGCGATGAACGTTCAAGATATACAATTTCAGCAGGATATTTTGATCAGGACGGAATTGTAATTGCATCAGACTTTAAACGAATTTCCCTTCGCGCCAATTACGAAAGAAATTATTCCCAGAATTTCAAATTTGGCGTAAATGCAAATTATACCAATTCAATTTCAAATGGCGTTGGAACAAATGGAGGTGCAAGCGCAGGAAGACAACCAAATCCATTAGTTGTTGCATTGTATCAGCCACCAGTTGTGCCAATCAAAAATGAAGATGGAAGCTACAACTTAACCAATAATCCATATGCTACGGCAGTGAATGGCATTATTCCGAATCCGATTAATGATTTGGAAAACACTACAAACGAAACCAAAATCAACAGAATTTTGACCAGTTTGTTTGGTGAATACAAAATAACCAAAAAATTGACTGCTAAAGTTGTAGTTAGCGGTGACGTAATCGATACCAAACAAAATTATTACGCACCATCAACAACTACAACTGGGGCGGGAGTTAAAGGTTTGGCTTCTGTTGGTGATCGTCGTGTAAGCTCTGTTTTGAATGAAAACACATTGAATTACAACACAACCTTTGGTGAAAATCATAAATTCTCAGCTTTAGGGGGGTATACATTGCAATACACAAAAGGCGAAGTGGTAAACGCTGGAGCACAAACATTTGTGAACGACGCTAATACTTATAATGCATTACAAGATGGTATTCCGGTAAAACCTTATAGCGATGCCTTTGAAAGTGTTTTAAAATCGTGGTTAGCGAGAGTAAATTATTCGTATAGAGGAAAATATAATTTTACGCTTTCAGGCCGTGCGGATGGTTCTTCAAGGTTTGGTTCAGAATCACTTTGGGGTTATTTTCCATCAGCAGGATTCTCTTGGAACATTACCGACGAAGACTTTGCCAAAAACATCAAAGGCGTAACCGAAGCCAAATTAAGACTTACAGCTGGAACAACCGGAAACCAAGAGATTGGAAATTACCTTTCGCTTGCTTCGATGGGTTCTGTAAATTATTCTTTTGGAGGAACAACTTACACTGGTTTAGCCCCTACTCGACTAGCAAATCCAGATTTGAAATGGGAAAAAACAAATCAGTACAACATTGGTTTAGATTTATCATTATTGGACAGAAAAATCAATTTTGTTTTTGATGTGTATTACAAACAGACTAAAGATTTGCTAATCAACGTTCCAGTACCATTGACTTCTGGGTATGCGACTGTTCTTCAAAACATTGGAGGTGTTGAAAATAAAGGTCTCGAAATTGGTTTGATTACTGAAAACATCAAAACAGAAAATTTCGCTTGGAATTCGAACTTGGTTTTCTCAACCAACAAAAATAAAGTTACAGCAATCGGAAATGGCGTAGAACAATTTTTCCCTGTAGTTCCAAACGGTTCTTTGCTACAGCAACAACCTGTAATAGTAAAAGTTGGTTTGCCTCTTGGAACGTTCTGGGGATATCGAACAAACGGAATTTTCCAAACGCAAGAAGAAGTTAATACACAACCCAAAATCAACAGTTTAGCCAACACAAAAGTGGGAGACAGAAGATATGTTGATACAAATGGAGATGGCGTAATTACAGCCTTGGACAAAGGAAACCTTGGAACATCTCAGCCAAAATTCGTTGGAAGTTTCAGCAACACAATTTCATATAACGACTTTGATCTGAATTTCTCTTTTCAAGGCGCTTACGGCGGAAAAATATTCAACGCTTTGAATCAGCAATTAGAGATTTCAACTCTTGGAACAAACGCTGCTGAAACTTTAGTAGACAGATGGACGCCAACAAATCCGAGCAATGAAATTCCGAGAGCCTCAAGTTCACCATTAGGAATTGTTTCTGAAAGATATGTAGAAGATGCTTCTTTCTTAAGATTGAAATTAATTACTCTTGGCTACACATTACCAAAAAGCGTTTCAAAAAAACTGGGAACAAAAAGTGTGAAATTTTACATCTCAGCAGAAAATTTAATTACATGGACAAAATACACTGGCTATGATCCAGAAGTAAGTTCATACGAGCAAAACAACTTGTATCCGGGAATTGACTTTGGTGCTTATCCAAACACAAAAACGTTCATCTCGGGCCTAAACGTAACTTTTTAAGTAAAAAAAATATAAAATGAAAAAGATCATTATAACATTCTTATTAAGTGCCGGACTATTAGTATCGTGCACAGATTTAGAGGTAACCCCTACCTCTTTTGTAACCGAAGACAATTATTTCAAAACACAAGACGATGCCGTTGCTAGCGTTACTGCAGTTTATGCTTCATTGAGCTTAGATCCAGGCGAGCAAAGTTTATTTGGGAGAAACTTATATTTCTTAACCGATATGGCTACAGACTATGCGGCCGCAGGAGTTTCGGCAACTAACCCTCAAGTTAGAGCGTTGAGCAGTTTGACACATGATGCAACTTCAGACCGTGTGCAAGTGGCTTGGAGACAAATTTATGCTGGTATTAACAGAGCAAACGTAGCGATTGACAATGTTCCTAAAGTTGCCGGAACAGAAGCAGTAAAAAGCAGATTGATTTTGGAAGCTAAATTCATTAGAGGATTATTGTATTTTCAAGCTGTTCGTCTTTGGGGAGGTGTGCCAATTGTTTTGCACGAGCCAACTTCTATTCAGTTAGAAAGCTTAAAATCAAAAAGAGCAACGGTTGAAGAAGTTTACGCACAAATTATTTCAGATTTAAAAGATGCTGAAGGTCTGCCTAAAACGTACCCAGCAACCGATGCTGGCCGTGCAACATCTGGTGCTGCAAAAGCAATTTTGACAAAAGTTTATCTAACAAGAAAAGACTGGCCGAATGCGATTACAAAAGCTAAAGAAGTGATTAACGGTGGCTACGGTTATGCTTTGTTCGAAACTTTTCAAGATATCTTCACAAAAACAAAAAAGAACGGAAAAGAACATATTTTCTCTGTTCAATTTGAGCCTAATCAAGCTGGAAATGGTTCAAGCGGAAGCACTTTTCAAGCCACTTCATTTACAGGATTTACGGCGACTGAACCTGCTGATATCATTTCTGATGTAGCCTTGTTTTATGACATTTACGCAGCGGGAGATACCCGAAGAGATGTAAGTTACGGCAAACAATTGCTGAATCCTGCAACTGGAACTTTGTACACTTTTCCTAAACCAATTTTTAGAAAATACTTGGATGTAACCAATTTAGCAACTCCTGCAAACGTGGCAATCAACTTTCCTGTAATTCGTTATGCTGACATTTTATTGTCTTTGGCGGAAGCAATAAATGAACAAGGCGGACCAACTGCAGAAGCTTACGAATTAATCAATCAAGTTCGAAGAAGAGCTTTTGCCAAACCAATTACAACACCAGATCCAACAGTAGATTTAATTGGATTGACACAAACCACTTTTAGAGCCGCAATTCAGGAAGAACGCAAAAAAGAATTTGTTCAGGAAGGACAAAGATGGTTTGACTTAGTGCGCTGGGGAACTTTGGTTACCGAAGTAAAAAAAGTAACAGCTAAAAATTCAGTTTCAGAAAGAAATAATCTGTATCCGATTCCGCAGAGCGAAAGAAATATTGATCCAGTTGGTTTACCACAAAACCCTGGCTATTAATTAAAAACCTTAACTAATAAACTATAGAAAATGAAAAATTTAAATTTTAATACTGCTTTCAAAAGCCCTAAAAAAGGGCTTTTGATTACTGCTATCCTAATTGTTCAATTAGGATTAGCTCAAGAGAAACAAGAATTCAAAGGCACAATTGGAAAAACTTTAGCCGATTCAAAAGAATATTGGCCTGAGCCTGTAACTGCTCCAAAAGGCGCTCCAAATATTGTTTGGATTCTATTAGACGATGTGGGGTTTGGAGCATCAAGCGCTTTTGGAGGCTTGATCAATACACCAACTTTTGAAAATTTAGCAAACAATGGTTTGCGTTATACTAATTTCCATACAACAGCAATTTGTGCTCCAACTCGCGCGGCTTTACTGACAGGAAGAAACTCAGGAAGAGTTCACGTAAGCGGGTTTTCGCATACTATTTTATCAGCTGGTTTTCCTGGTTGGGACGGAAGAATTCCTTCGGATAAAGGAACAATTGCAGAGATTTTACGTGAGAACGGTTACAATACTTTTGCAGTTGGAAAATATGGCGTTACACCAGATGAAGAAGCATCAGATGCAGGTCCGTTTGACAGATGGCCTACTGGAAAAGGTTTTGATCATTTCTATGGATTCTTAGGTTCCCAAACCGATCAATACAATCCTGATTTAGTAGAAGATCAAGTGCATATCAAACCAGACGGACGCCATTTGAACGAATTGATTACAGACAAAGCGATCAGCTATATTCAAAAACAACAAAAAGCGGCACCTGGAAAACCATTTTTCTTGTATTATGCGCCGGGAGCGGTTCACGCACCTCATCAAGTTGCTGAAAAATGGAGTGATCAATACAAAGGTAAATTTGACGAAGGTTATGATGTTTACCGCGAAAAAGTTTTGGCAAACCAAAAGAAATTAGGGGTATTTCCACAAAACGCTGTACTTCCAGAACGCAATCCGCTGATTACAGAATGGAAAAAACTTAGTCCAGATCAAAAGAAAGTATATGCGAGGTTTATGGAAGTTTATGCCGGATTCTTGACGTATACAGATTATGAAATTGGAAGAGTCGTTGACTATTTAAAGCAAAGCGGTCAACTTGACAATACTTTGATTTTTGTTGCCATTGGTGATAATGGAGCGAGCAAGGAAGGAACTTTGCAAGGAACAATCAACCAAAGTTTGTTTTCTCAAGGAACATCTGACGAGCAAAATCTTCAAAGCAACTTGAATAATATTGGCGAGATTGGAACTGCAAAAGGTTTGAATACCAATTATCCTTTAGGATGGGCTCAGGCAACAAATGTTCCGTTCAAAAATTGGAAACAAGATGCACAATCTGAAGGCGGGACTCGCAACCCTCTGATTGTTTTTTATCCAAACGGAATTAAGGACAAAGGCGGCATCAGAAACCAATACAGCCACGTAACCGATCTTTTGCCAACCACTTTGGATATTGTGGGAATCAAAGCGCCAGAATACATCAAAAATATCAAACAAGATATTATTCAAGGTTCGACTTTTAAAGCTTCTTTAGACAATCCAAAAGCGGAATCATTGCATAAAGTACAATACTATTACATCTTTGGAAACAGAGCGATTTACAAAGATGGATGGAAAGCCGGAGCGGCGCATTTGCCAGATTCATTTGCAGTGAAAAAATCTTTGGGAAGCAATCAAAAACCAGCTGAAAGCAATTTTGATGCTGATGTTTGGGAACTTTACAACCTAAACGAAGATTTCAACGAACGCAATAACTTGGCAGCAAAATATCCTGAAAAATTAGCTGAGCTTAAAAAACTGTTTGATGAACAAGCCAAAGAAAACAATGTTTATCCATTGATCGACTGGCAAGATGTTTACAACAGAAGAATCCACAACACGGGAGCTGATAAAAACAAAACTGTTTCAGACTTAATCAAACAGGCCACAAAACCTGGGGGAAGCTCAAATTAAATAATTCACATAACCTCCAAGGTTTTCAAAACCTTGTAGGTTTCAAATCACAAAACATTAAAAACAATACCTACAAGGTTTTGAAAACCTTACAGGATAAAAAACGAAGAATTATGAAACGAGTAGATTACGAAATCATCGGAAAAAAAATCATCGTAGGCGCGATCGTTTTTTTAGTCCCGCTGGTAATTCTGGCAGGAGGTCTAGCAATAATTAATCAATTTTTAAAATAAGAAATCATGGCAATAGTTCAAAAAGAAAAACTGACAAGAGATTTACTAATAAGTCTTTTTATATATTCATTGCCGGTATTGGCAATTTATCTTTATTTCAAATTAAGCAATAATCCAGTAAGCGAATCGCATATCACATTGCCTTCATTTTTAGAATTTATACAACCTGCCTTTGCAAACATCAGAACTTGGGGATTAACCGTATTTATGATCGTATTAGGAATCATAGAATTTGCTGCAGGATTGTATGACGATCAATGGACGGGTGAAGAACGAAAAATTGATATTGTTTCTTTTTTAGCGCCAAAATTGCTTTTACCTCCAATTATTGCTTTTTTCAGTTTAACAGCTTTGCCTTATTTAATTCCGAATTTGGCTAATTCCCTTTCTTGGGTTCCATTCTGGGGAGGTTTTTTCCTGATTGCCATTGCCGATGATTTGACGCAATACTGGTACCATAGATTACATCACCAAGTTCCGTTTTTATGGCGTTTTCATAGAACCCATCATTCGGCTCCTTACATGGGAATGGCGATGGCCTCCAGACAAAACTTTATTTATACAGTATTCTTCTCCCAAATTTATTTGACTGCAACATTGACTTATTTAGGTTTAGGATTACCGGCCTTATTTGTTTTGGTCATCAAAAGTTTCATCACTTTGGGCGCTCATTCAAGCATTGCTTGGGATAAACCATTTTACAAATACAAAGTATTACATCCTATCGCTTGGGTTTTGGAAAGACTAATTTCAACTCCTGCAACGCATCACGCGCATCACGCAGATACAAGCGGAGACGGTGTGGGTCACTTCAAAGGAAACTTTGGAAATATGTTTTTCATTTGGGATGTCATTTTCGGAACTGGACTAATTACACGCAAATTCCCGGAATCATACGGAACAAAATCATACAAACAAGAAGAATGGTATGCACAGTTTTTGTGGCCAATATTCAAGTCTAAAAAAGAAGGAAGCTCTCTTGCTGATGGTGTTTTGTCACTTCCATCAAAACCAAAAGTTGTTGAAGAAGCTCCAACTCCAATATTAGAGCAAGTTTAATCTTAAAACAAAGATGAAAAACTCAACATTCAAAAATAGTTTGACAGCAATTGTATTTTTACTTGCAATTGCTGTTTTTTCGCAAAATAAAAGCAGAAATACTTTGACTTTAGATTCTTTTTATTCTAAAATCCAAAGCCAAAAAAATCCGCAGATTATTGATGCGCGAGGTCCCGATGAATTTGCTTTGAATCATATTATTGGAGCTGTAAATTTCAATTTAGAATCCAAAGATTATGCAAAGCAAGTTGCAAAATTAGACAAAACAAAACCCGTTTTTATTTATTCCATTGGAGCTGGAAGAAGCGTTCAATTGCAAAATGAATTGCTTAAAAACGGTTTCGCTGAAGCTTACAGTTTAGAGGGCGGAATCGCTAATTGGATTGGTGGTGGAAAACCTTATTTTGCCAATTCCAAAAGCAAACTGACTTTGGCTGAATACAATAAAATTATTTCTGAGAACAAAGCGGTTTTAGTGGATATTGGCTCTGTTTATTGTGGCGCATGCAAAAAAGTAAAACCAATTTTAGAAACTATCAAAGCACAATATGGAACCAATCTAAAAGTAGTCGAAATTGATTTGGAAGACAACACGCAAGTCATCGCCGATTTGAAAACAATAAAAGTTTTCCCGACTTTAATTTTATATCAAAATGGAAAAATCATTCTCAAAAAAGAAGGTTTTGAAAATTTGAAAAATGAGGTTGATGTGGCTTTGGCTTCTAAATCATAATTTAATTTTTACAAGAAGATTTACCCACATTTTTTGTCATTTCTCGTTCCTCGAAATGACAAAAAATACGTGCACAAAATGAGAAAGACGCACTGCTGTACGCCTCTACAATAAAACCTTTGTCTAAAAACAACTTACCAAAACATGGCAACTTATAAAAAAATAACCAAGATTGTTATCCCCATTATAATCATACTCTTTCTTTTAGCAGTATTTCTTTTCTGGCCAATAAACACAGACGGAACTTTGATAAAACCCAATGAAAAACTAGCTGAAGGAAAAGCAGCATTTTTAGCACAAAAAGATACCTCAACTTCTCAAAAAAAGCCAAACATCATTATTCTTCTTGCTGATGATTTAGGCAAATATGATATTTCATTATATGGAGGAAAAGAAGTTCCAACACCTCAGATTGATTCTTTAGCCGCTTCCGGAGTTACTTTTACAGATGGTTACGTTTCTGCTTCAATCTGTTCTCCGTCACGCGCAGGATTACTTACAGGACGTTATCAAGAACGTTTTGGCCACGAATATCAGCCGGGCGACCGTTATCCAAAAAATAACTTGGAATATTATGCTTTTAAATATTTGATTAATACTAATAGCTGGAGACTTAATGATAAAATCAATTACCCAAATAAAGCGTCTATAGCCACACAAGGTTTACCACAATCTGAAATCACTTTTGCGGATTTGGCAAAAAAACAAGGTTACAGCACTGCAATTATTGGGAAATGGCATTTGGGGCATAACAAAGGATTTTTCCCTTTAGACCGCGGTTTCGATTATCATTACGGATTTTATCAGGCTTTTTCGCTTTATACTCCAGAAGATGATAATCCGGATATCATCAATCATCATCATAAAGATTTTACCGATAAAATGATTTGGGGAAATGGGCGTGTCGGAATTGGGCAAATTCGTCGCGATACTACTATTATTCATGATAAAACGTATTTAACAGAAACCTTTGCTGATGAAGTTGAAGCATTTATTGATAAAAATAAAAATAAACCGTTTTTGCTTTACGTTCCGTTCAACGCGCCACATACGCCGTTTCAGGTTCGTAAAAAATATTACGATCGTTTTCCGAATGTAAAAGACGAAAACAAACGTGTGTATTATGCGATGATCAGCGCACTTGATGATGCCATTGGAAGAATCAGAGCAAAAGTCAAAAAAGAAGGTCTAGAAGATAATACGTTAATCATTTTTGCCAGCGACAACGGTGGTGCCGATTATACTTTTGCAACAACAAATGCTCCATTAAAAGGAGGCAAATTTTCACATTTTGAAGGTGGAATCAATGTTCCGTTTGCACTTTCGTGGAAGGGAAAAATAAAACCGCATACTATTTATAAAACCCCTATAAGTTCACTAGATATTTTCAGCACGATTGCTTCTGTTACGGGTTCTGGCTTGCCAAAAGACCGTGTTTATGATGGCGTTGATTTGATCGATGTGGTCAATAATAATAAAGAAGCGCACAAAAATTTATATTGGCGTTCTGGCGATGCAAAAGCGATTCGAAGCGGAAATTGGAAATTAATTGTAAGCGGCAAAACACACGAAACATGGCTTTATGATTTAGCAAAAGACAAATCTGAAACTACAGATTTAGCTTCAAAAATTCCTGAAAAAGTAAAAGAACTGCAAACTGCTTTGCAAAATTGGGAAAAAGTATTAATTAAACCGCTTTGGCCTAATTTGACTTATTATGAATTCGATTTTGGAAAACAAAAATACTTTGTGGATTTGTAAAAAACCTTAGCTAAAAATTGCCTCCAATTAGCACGAATTTAAATTTGTAAAAATTTGTCTAATTCGTAACAAAAACCTTTCCTGCCTTATTTTTATTCTATTTAAAAACATCAAAATCAATGAAATACCAAAGCATTTTAGAAACCATAGGAAACACGCCTCACATTCGATTAAACAAGCTTTTTCCATCACATGAGGTCTGGATTAAATTAGAAAAATCAAATCCGGGTTCCAGCATCAAAGACCGAATCGCATTAGCAATGATTGAAGACGCCGAAAGAAAAGGACTTATAAATGAAGAAACTACTATTATAGAACCTACTTCCGGAAATACGGGAATCGGACTTTCATTAGTAGCAGCGGTAAAAGGTTACAAAGCAATCATTGTTATGCCGGAATCAATGAGTATTGAACGTCGAAGAATCCTGAATGCTTACGGCGCCGAATTTGTTTTAACACCAAGAGAAAAAGGAACTTCGGGAGCTGTCGAAAGAGCAAAAGAATTAGCATCGACGATTAAAAATTCATTTCTTCCATCACAATTTACCAATAAAGCAAATGTCGAAATCCATGAAAGAACAACGGCTCAGGAAATTTTAGCTGATTTTCCAGATGGCATCGATTATCTAATTACCGGAGTTGGAACAGGAGGACATATTACCGGAGTTTCTAAAATACTAAAACAACATTTTCCAAATCTGCAGACATTTGCTGTTGAACCAGCTTTGTCTCCTGTTTTAAGTGGCGGTATTGCCTCTCCTCACCCGTTTCAAGGAATTGGAGCAGGTTTTATTCCCGAAGTTTTTAATCGTGAGTATGTAGATCAAATAATAACTGTTGACAAAAACGAATCTTACAATTTTACAAAAAGAATCGCCAAAGAAGAAGGAATATTTGCAGGAATATCTACTGGAGCCGCGCTCGCATCCATTTCCAAAAAACTTAAAAATATTCCGGAAAATGCCGTTATTCTAACCTTCAATTATGATACAGGTGAAAGATATTTATCAGTAGATGAATTGTTTGATTAAAATTAAAAAAGCAAGCAAATCCTATCAAAAAAATGATTATTTTTTTTTGATATTTTGAATAATTATAAACCAAGCGACTGTTAAGAAAAACAGTCGCTTTTTTACATTAAATTTGACACAAACAAGTTAAAATTTCACAAATTGTTATAAAAATCATACTTTTTAGCTTAATTTATGTTAATTCGCTTCATTTATCACAAAAAACTAAAAGCTTTGATTAAAAATTAAGCAATTTATTACATCATTTTTTACAAAATTAGGTTTTTTTCATCATAATTGTTACAAATAATACAAAAACAATCATTAATGTTATATTTAATGTTAAAAACACTCTTTTACTTAACATATATTTAAGATATTTGAAAGAACTAATTTAAACACAATAAAAAATGAAAATTAATTTAAAGCATTTTTTGTGGCTGCTGCTCGTTTTAAGCGTGCAAATAGCTGTGGCCCAAGGAGGGACAATTTCAGGAACCGTTACAGACAATAAAGGGGTTCCAATTCCAGGAGTGAATATTGTACTAAAAGGAACAAGTGTAAGTACACAAACTGATTTTGATGGAAATTTTAAAATTCAAGCCAATACGGGTGATGTTTTAGTAGCTAGTTATGTTAGTTTTGCTACCGTCGAAGTAAAAGCTTCAAATGCTATGACAATAAAAATGGTGGAAACTCAAAATGAGCTTGAAGCCGTTATGGTTGTAGGATATGGTACCCAATCAAAAAAGAACTTAACCGATAATATTGCCCGTGTAACTGCCAAGGATATTCAGCAGATACCGGTTTCAAATGTTCAAAATGCTTTAGTTGGTAAATTAGCCGGAGTGCAGATTACGCAGACCAACGGTAAAGTCGAAGGCGGAATAAACATTCGTGTACGTGGTGCGGCGAGTATTAGTGCAGGAACACAGCCCTTGTATGTTTTAGATGGAATTCCGCTGATCAATGATAACGAATCAAGCAACGGAGCACCAACAAACCCTTTGCTAACTTTAAGCACAAACGAAATTGAATCGATCGATGTTTTAAAGGATGCTTCTTCTGCAGCGATTTATGGTGCACGTGGGGCAAACGGAGTTGTTTTGATTACTACAAAAAAAGGAAAAGAAGGAAAAGGTAATTTTTCGCTAAACTTTTCGCAAGGTGTTAGCGAACCAACGCATAAAAGAAAATGGCTGAACGCAAAGCAATATGTTGAATTATTGCAGGAAGCCGGACGAAATGTAGATGATCTAGAGTCAGTTGAAGACGAGTTAGAATATTTATCTCAAGGAACAGACTGGAGAAATGGGGAAGTTGATACAGACTGGCAAGATATTGCTTTTAGAACTGGCTATACTACTGATGCAGATTTTAGTGCTTCTGGCGGAGATGACAAAACTAAATATTTCTTCTCTGGAGCCTATAACAATACAACTGGAATTATTGATAGCAATGATTTAGAAAGAATAACGGCGCGATCCAATCTATCGCATAAAGTTACTGATCGTTTTACAGCTGGAATTAATTTTGGTTTTTCAAGATCTGTAATCCATAGAGTTCAGGATGATAATTCATTCTCAACACCCTTGCAATCTGTAGCTCAGGCACCAATTTCACAAGCGAGATTAGAAGACGGAACGCCAAACCCGAATACAGAATATGTCAACTATTTACTGGCAAAGGACAATACATCTTGGAAAACGATTATGAGAAGACTTACCGGAAAAATTTTCGGAGAGTTAAAACTCGCGAAAGGTTTAAAATTCAATTCGGATTTCTCATATGACCTTTTGATGCAGACTGAAGATTATTGGCAAGGAAAAAACGCACCATTTATGGCTACAGACGGAGCTGTATTTGCAACCTCTGTCAATACAGAAAATTACGTTTTCAGTAATTACTTTACTTATGACCATACTTTTGCTGAAAAACATGTTTTGAATGCTGTTGCAGGTATGGAATTCAACAAATACAACAGACGTTACCAAGATGTGAACAGTATTTATTTCCCAAATGATGATTTCCACACTATTGACGGAGGTGCTGAGGTAAATGAAGGTCATGGAAATGAAACGGATTATGCATTTGTTTCTCAGTTTGGAAGATTAAATTATTCTTATGCTGGAAAATATCTTTTTAAAGCGAGTGTACGTCGTGATGGTTCTTCTCGTTTTGGAAAAAATGAAAGATTTGGAATCTTCCCTGCTTTTTCAGCAGGTTGGGTTATTTCTCAAGAAGAATTCTTAAAAGACAATAATATTTTAAGTTATTTAAAAGTCAAAGCCAGCTGGGGTAAATTGGGAAATGCAGAAATCGGAAACTTTGCATCCCGCCAATTGTACAGACCAAATCCGTATAATTTAAAATCGGGACTTACTTTTGATCAAGCTGGAAATGATAATTTGACTTGGGAAAAATCTACTCAGACTGATCTTGGTGTTGAAGTAGGTTTCTTAAACAAAATAACGTTTGAAGCCGATTACTATCAAAAAGATACTGATGGCTTGCTTTTCCAAGTGCCTTTGCCTTTAAGCTCTGGCGCAACTTATATCAATAAAAATATTGGCAAAATAAGAAGCAGCGGTTTTGAATTTACTTTGAACACAAAAAACATTGAAACAGAAAACTTTAAATGGAATACAAGCTTCAACCTGACTACAAATGAATCAGTAGTAAAATCGTTGCCAAATAACAATACTGATATTATTCTTGATTTCGGAATTAATAGAGTTGGCGAAAACATTTCATCTTTTTATTTAGTCGAATATGCAGGAGTAGATCCGGCAAACGGAGATGCACTTTTTGTAAAAAACACAGTAAATGCAGATGGAAGCCTAGACAAAAGCACTACAAACGATTACAGTGAAGCAAAAAGAATTATTAGCGGTAATCCATTCCCAACTTTAATGTCTGGCCTTACCAATACCATGACCTATAAAGGTTTTGACTTTACTTTTACTTTTCAAGGAGAATGGGGAGCAAGTATTTATAATTCGGCAGGACAATACATGTCTACTGCTGCAGATTATTTTGACAACCAAACGGCTGATCAGTTAAACAGATGGCAAAATCCTGGAGATATTACTGATGTGCCTCAAGCACGATTTGGAGCTTCAAATGGAACTCAAGCCTCTACACGCTACTTAGACAAATCAGATTTTATTCGTTTAAGAAACTTGACTTTCGGTTACTCATTACCTAGCCAAGCAGTTAAAAAAATGCAATTGAGCAGCTTGAGAGTTTATTTTACTGCTGTCAACTTGCTTACTTTTACAAATTATGAAGGATATGACCCAGAAGCAAGAAGAGATGATTCAAGAGCAAGTGGAGCTGCAGTAATTGGGGAAGATTTTTACTCGGCACCGCCTGCAAAAACAATAGCGATAGGAGTAAATATTAATTTTTAAAAATGATCAAAATGAAAGCAAATAAATTAATACTACTTATAATTTTCACCGTATTTTTTGCTAGCTGTGAAAACGAATTAGATTTAGATCCTAAGCAAAGAGAAGATGCAACAGTTACATTAAGTACTGAAGGAGGTGTAACAAATGTTTTAACTGGAACCTACGCTCTTGCTGCCAACGGAAATGCTTACGGTGGCCGTGTTTTGCTTTATGCAGATTTACTTGGCGTAACAGGCTCATTAAGCACAACCGATTTAAGATGGCGCGGGTCTTTTGGAGAACTTAGACAAATGTACAACAAGCTTATGCTGTCTGACAATGTGATCATTGAAGGAACCTATTCAAGACTTTATTCCATCATCAATGCGTCAAATACGGTAATCGAAAATATTGACAAAGTAAAAGATCCAGACAAACAAAAGGTTATGATTGGAGAAGCTAACTTTTTAAGATCATTGGCATACTTCGATTTGGTTCGTTTTTTCGCAAAACCTTACGTAAGCGGACAAGCCAATACACAATTAGGAGTTGTAATTCGACCAAATGCTATTTACGATTTCGGTGCTGATCTTTCAAAAGAAAGAAGCACGGTTGATGAAGTTTACAAAGTAATTATCGACGGATTAAACCTGGCTTACACTAATCTTCCAGAAGAAAACTCTTTTTATGCTGACAAATATTCAGCTAAAGCTTTACTCGCAAGAGTTTATCTGCAACAAGGAAATTACACTGCAGCAAGAGATGCCGCTAATGATGTTATTGAAAACAGCGGGCACAGTTTATCTGCAAAATATGCCGATGCTTTTAATCATGACACAGACAAAGCAGAAGATGTTTTTGCCATCCAAATTACCAAACAAACAGGTTTGAATGATATGGTAACTTTTTATGCTTCTGAAGGAAATGGAGGTCGTGGTGGAGATTTCACAATCAGAGATGCGTATTTGGAAAAATTTAGCGATCCCGATGACAGAGCCGTTTTTAATTATGTAAATGAAGACAACGGAAGACTTTTGACTTCTAAATTTACAGATCAATTTGGTGATGTGCCGCTTATTCGTTTGGCCGAAATGTATTTGATTAGAGCTGAAGCGAATTTACGTTTAGGAACTGCAACTGGAGACACTCCATTAAATGACATCAACCTTATTCGTACAAGAGCAAACGCTGACGAATTGCTAACACTAACTGTCGATGATATTTTATTAGAACGCCAACTGGAATTAGGAATGGAAGGATTTTTAATTCATGACATCCGAAGAACCAAACAATCAATCGACATCAGTGCAGATGGAGATGGCTCAGACTTGCTTCTATATGATTCCAACCGATTGGTATTCCCTATTCCATTAAAAGAAATGGATGCCAACAAAAAAATTACGCAAAATCCAGGTTACGGAAGTTAATCTAAAATCTTTTAAAAAAACAAAAAACCATTCGCAAAACGAATGGTTTTTTTGTCCCAAAAAAAATATATAAGTAAAATAGAAAGGTAAATTCAGTCGGAAAATTTATTACGCTTCAGCTGGTACTTTTTTCTTTAATTCCTGTGCAATAGTCAACGTAATGGGATCCAAATGCCCCGAATAAAAAGTATCTAATAATTCCTGAAATATCGGATTTGCATTTTCTACTTGAACAAAAAGGCTCAAAGAAGAGCGTAATTTACGAGCGTCTAATTCGCCGAGAATAGCCTCAATAGATTTTGTTTTGTAGTTTAACAAAAGCTGTGCAATTTCAACTAAATGTTTCGCTAAAACGGGATGATTTAAATAAGCTTCTGCTTCTTGAAGATCGGCAATAGCATAATAATTTGCAATATTGCTTTTTCCTAATCCCTTGATCTGCGGAAAAATAAACCACATCCAATGCGTTTCTTTTTTCCCTTTTTTCAATTCCGAATAAGCTGTCAGATAAAGCTTGTTTTGTGCATCTAGAAAACGTGTCAAATCAGTATTATTATAAGCCATAGAGGTAAAATTTTATAGAGGTTCAACAATTTAGCTGCTGTTTTAAATTATATTCCAAAACTACTTAGGAAGCTTATCTTTCAGTTATATAATTTTTTATACTTCGTTATATAATTCCAATTTGAGAAGAGAAGAACAAAGAACAAAGAACAAAGAACAAAGAACAAAGAACAAAGAAGAATGAACAAAAAAGAATGAAGAAAAAAGAATGAAGAAAAAAAAAAAAAAAAAAACAGTTGCAAAAATTTACAACTGTTTTGATAGGATCACTTTGTATGCTTATTATTTAAACTCGTTGAGCGATTTTTCTATAATTTCAAGACATTCATGAATTTGTTCTTCAGTCATCACTAATGGCGGTGCAAATCTAATTTTGTTTCCATGAGTTGGTTTTGCTAATAATCCGTTGTCTCTAAATTTCAAACAGATTTCCCAAGCCAGATCAGACTCTTCTCCACTATTAATTACAATCGCATTCAAAAGTCCTTTTCCGCGAACCAACGTTATCAAATGATTTCTTTCTGCGATTTTATTTAATCCTTTTCTCAAAATAGCGCCTAGACGTTCTGCATTCTCAGCTAATTTTTCTTCTTTCACCACTTCAAGTGCTGCAATCGCAACCGCCGCAGCAACCGGATTTCCACCAAAAGTTGATCCGTGTTGACCTGGTTTTATTACATTCATGATTTCATTGTTTGTCAAAACTGCCGAAACCGGATAAACACCGCCAGAAATTGCTTTTCCTAAAATTAGAACATCTGGTTGCACATTTTCGTGGTGAACGGCTAATAATTTTCCAGTACGCGCAATTCCGGTCTGAACTTCATCTGCAATAAACAAAACATTATGTTTTTCGCACAACGCTTTTGCTTTCGCCAAATAACCTTCTGACGGAACATAAACACCCGCTTCACCCTGAATTGGTTCAACCAAAAATCCGGCAATATTTTTAGATGATTCTAAAGCTTTTTCAAGAGCTTCCAGATTATCATATTCAATTTTTATAAATCCGTCTGTAAAAGGCCCAAAGTTTTTACGTGCCGTTTCATCATTTGAAAATGAAATAATCGTAGTGGTTCTTCCATGAAAATTATTTTCGCAAACAATTACTTGTGCTTGATTTTCAGGAATACCTTTTACTTCATAAGCCCATTTTCTGCATATTTTTAGTGCGGTTTCAACAGCTTCTGCTCCAGTATTCATTGGCAGCACTTTATCAAAACCAAAATAATTGGTTACATATTCTTCGTAATTTCCTAGTTTATCATTGTAAAAAGCACGTGAAGTCAAAGTCAGTTTTTGTGCCTGATCAACCATAGCTTGCACAATTTTTGGATGGCAATGTCCTTGATTCACCGCAGAATAAGCTGATAAAAAGTCGAAATATTTTTTTCCGTGAACATCCCATACATATACACCTTCTCCTTTTTCTAGAACCACAGGAAGCGGATGATAATTATGAGCTCCGTATTTATTCTCTTTTTCAATCAAAACTTCCGATTTTGATGAAAGTGTATTTTCTGTATGTGCCATAATATGTTATTTTTTTAAATACAAAAATATCAAAAATTCTCAAATACAGTATTAAAAAGTAAAAATTAAACTTTCAATTAACAAAAATAAGTCAAATTAAATTTTTAAATCGAAAATAAAATCAAATTACCTTATTTGGTGTTTGGATTTTATTCCTGATTATTGAAAAAAATAGTTACTTTTATAAATCAAAAAAGAAAACAAACTCAATTTGAAAGAATGGATATTTTAGACGAATTCGATATTAAAATACTGAAAGAATTAGAAAAAGACGGAAGAATGGCTTTTTCTGCCATTGCAACCAATTTAAAGATTTCGAATACAATGGTGCATCAACGCGTAAACCGTATGATCGAGCAAGGCGTTATTGGCGGAATTAAACCCATTATTCAAGAAAAAAATATCGGCTTCGACTGGGCATCTTTTACCGGAATCACTTTAAACAAAGATTCTGATTCTGATCGAATTATCGAGGAGATGAAAAAAATCCCTGAAATTACAGAATGCTACTATGTTACTGGTTCTTTTACGCTTTACATAAAAATTGTCGCGAAGAATCACGAACACATGCGAAAAATTCTTTACGAAAAAATCGATAACATTCCCGGAATTGCCAAAACTGATTCTATTATAGAATTAGGTTGTGCTTTCAAAAGAAATATTACGTTATAAATCTTCTACTTTAGCTTTTGCGCTTTTTACGAAAACGCGCTTCATTAAACGATAAACCATGAAACATAAAAGATTTCAAATTCAGAAAATATTTACCATTTTCTTGTTTATGACAGCTTATTTACTGCAGGCGCAAAACCCTAAAGGAAAATTATTCATAATTGGTGGAGGTGATCGTTCTGATGATTTGATGAAACAAGTTTTGGCAGTAGCCGAATTAGGAAAAAAAGATTATATCGTGGTTTTGCCCATGTCAAGCGAAGAACCAGACAGCTCCTTTATTTTCTTTAAAACACAAATGGTAAAATTGACGCAGAATCCAATTGTAATGCTGAATTTCAATAAAGAGACTGCGCAAAATAAAAAACTAACCGATTCTGTTCAAAAAGCAAAACTGATTTTTATAAGCGGAGGCGATCAAAGCCGTTTTATGGCTGTGGTTCACAATACGCCAATCAAAACGGCGATTCAAAAAGCATACGAAAACGGAAGCACGATTTCTGGAACGAGCGCCGGAGCAGCCGTTATGTCTGAAAAAATGATTACCGGAAATCAGAAATTAGAAAAAGAATATTCGGGCACTTTTGATAATATTAGATACGACAATTTAGAAACTTCTGAAGGTTTGGGCTTATTAAAAACTGCCGTTATTGATCAGCATTTTTTAAAAAGAAACCGTTACAATAGATTGCTATCTGCTTTAGTTGAATTTCCTGAACTAACAGGAATTGGCATCGATGAAGCAACTGCAATCATTGTTCGAAACAATCAGGTTGAAGTTGCAGGAGAAAGCGAAGTTATTGTGGTTCGCAAACCAAAAGGCATTAAAAAATCAAATAAAAACAATCTTATATCGATCGAGAATTTACAAATGAGCATTTACACTCCCGGTCAAAAGTTTAATATCAAATAATCATGCATTTCTATTCTAAAATAATAAAATCCTTCTTTTTCATTTGTTTGAGTTTTCAAATTTCGGCACAAAATAGCAACGCAAAAGAAATTGCTCGACTAGAAAATCTTGCCAAAAAAGTTACTATTATTAGAGACAATTGGGGTATTCCGCATGTTTACGGAAAAACAGATGCTGACGCTGTTTTTGGATTATTATACGCACAATGCGAAGATGATTTCAAAAGAATTGAAATGAATTATATTGAAAAACTGGGACGTCTTTCTGAAATAAAAGGACAATCGGTTTTATACAATGATTTAGAAATCAAACTTTTAATTGACGTAAACGAAGCGAAAGCTGATTATAAGAAAGCACCAGAATGGCTCAAAAAACTTTTGAACAGTTATGCAGATGCTATTAACTTTTACTTGTACAAACATCCAGAAGTAAAACCAGTTTTATTGACACATTTTGAACCTTGGTTTCCTTTGCTTTGGACAGACGGAAGTATTGGCGCCATTAGTACCGCTGATCTCTCTACTTCCGAATTAAAAGCTTTTTACTCTGGTAATAACGATAAGGTCGCGTATGTTGAAAGAGAAAAATACGTTCAAACCGGCTCAAACGGATTTGCATTTGCCCCATCTAAAACCGCAGACGGGAATGCAATTTTATACATTAATCCGCATACTACTTTTTATTTCAGGCCTGAAGTTCAAATTACAAGCGAAGAAGGTTTGAACGTTTACGGCGCAGTAACTTGGGGGCAATTCTTTATTTATCAAGGTTTCAACGAAAACTGCGGTTGGATGCACACATCTTCAAATGTAGATGTTGCCGATATGTATGCCGAAAAAATCATCAATAAAAACGGGAAATTATTTTATGAATTTGATAAAAAACTTTTGCCCGTAATTGAGAAAGAAATCACAATAAATTATACCGAAAACGGAAAACTGATACCTAAGAAATTCAAAACGTATTTCACTAATAACGGCCCAATTATGGCCAAACGCGACGGAAAATGGATTAGTTTAAAATCAAACAATCGTTCGATGACCAGTTTGATACAAAGTTGGATTAGAACAAAATCTAAAAACTTTGGCGATTATAAAAAAGCAATGGATTTAAAGGCCAACACCTCAAATAATACAGTTTATGCTGACAGCAAAGGAAATATTGCTTATTGGCACGGAAACTTCATTCCGATTCGCGATAAAAAATTGAACTGGGCAAAAGTTGTTGATGGTTCGACTTCTGCAACACAATGGAAAGGTTTGCATGAAGTAAATGAAACTGTTCATGTTTACAATCCAGTAAATGGCTGGCTCCAAAACTGCAACTCCACTCCTTTTTCTGTTGCCGGAGAAAACAGCCCAAAAAAAACCGATTTTATTCCATACATGGCGCCAGATGGGGAAAATTTTAGAGGAATTAATGCAGTCCGAATTTTCAGCAAAGGCAACAAATATACTTTAGACAAAGTAATTGCTGATGGTTATGATTCTAAATTATCGATTTTCGAAATATTGATTCCGAGTTTAGTAAATGTTTTTGAAAAGAATACAAACCCCGAATCTTCTGAATATGTGACTCTAAAAGAACCAATAGCAATGTTGAAAAATTGGGATTACTATGCCAATGAAAATTCTATTGCGACCACTTTAGCTGTGGAATGGGCTTATAAATTAAACCCGATTATTCTAAAAGCTTATGTCGATGAAGGCGAAAAAGACCAAGTTGAAAACACAAAAGATTTTGCAAAAAATGCTACAGTCGAGCAAATGATTCCGCAGTTGCAGACGGTATTAAAAGAATTAGAAACAAAATTTGGAACTTGGCAAGTGGCTTGGGGCGAAATCAACCGTTTTCAGCGTTCTAGCGGCGATATTGATTTAAAATATGATGACAACAAGCCAAGTTTGCCAATTGGTTATGGTCCTGGTTCATGGGGAAGTTTGCCTTCTTTCAAAAGCAGTTATCAAAACAATTCTAAAAAACGTTATGGTTATAATGGAAACAGTTTTATCTGTGCAGTTGAATTTGGCCCAAAGATAAAAGCAAAATCATTATTAGCTGGCGGAAACAGTGGCGACCCAAACTCTAAACATTTCACTGATCAAGCAGAAATGTATCAAAAAGGAGAATTTAAAGAGGTTCTTTTTTATAAAGAAGATGTCATTAAAAATGCAGAAAAGACGTACCATCCCGGAGAATAGTCAAATTCAAATCAATTTGTTAAATAACCTTTCAAGAAATACCTTGTAAGGTTTTTTTGTAACATAATATTTCTGATATTTGTTAAAAATTGTAAAAAATGAAAAATTCAATCGCACTTATTTTTGCAACTATAATCTTTTCTGCCAACATGAATGCACAATTAAAACCAGTAAAATATGCTGAGGGCAATCAGACATTAAATGGATTATCTATAAAACCGGCTAAAAAAAATGCTAACAATCCTGGGATTTTATTACTGCCTGCATGGCTTGGAATTGATAATGCCTCTAAAGGAATTGCTGAAGATTTATCAAAATTAGGTTATACTGTTTTTATCGCTGATATTTATGGGGAAGGGAATTACCCAAAAAACACTTCAGAAGCAGGAAAACAGGCCGGATTCTATAAAACAAATTATGAAGCGTATCAAAAAAGAATCAACGCAGCTTTGCAAGAATTAATCAAATCGGGCGCAAATGCTGATAATATCGTGATTATAGGATATTGTTTTGGAGGAACTGGAGTTCTTGAAGCTGCACGTGGACATCTAAACGTAAAAGGAGTTGCATCATTCCACGGTGGTTTAGGCAAAGATGCCTCAAGAAAAACAGAACCCATTACTACTAAAGTTTTGATTTGTCACGGAGCTGATGATCCATTCGTTTCAAAAGAAGAAATCACAGCTTTCCAACAAGAAATGCGCGACTCAAAAGCAGATTGGCAAATGATATATTATGCAAATTCTGTTCACTCTTTCACTAACCCAGAAGCAGGAAACGACAATTCAAAAGGCGCTGCTTATAATGCGGTTGCTGCAAAAAGATCTTTTGAGCATCTGAAGCTTTTTCTTAATGAAGTACTAAAAAAATAAACGCTACATACCGAAACAACCCAATCAAAATCAACAAATCAACCAATGTCACATAGTCCGATTAGAGAAGATAAAACATGTTTAAATTGCAGACATGTTGTCGAACATAAATTTTGCCCCAATTGCGGTCAAGAAAACACAGATTCCAGGAAAACATTTCATCATTTATTCATCCACTTTTTTGAAGATTTAACGCATTATGAAAATGCATTTTGGAAAACAATAAAAAATCTTCTTTTTAAGCCTTCAACCTTAACTAAAGAATATCTTTCAGGAAAAAGATTATCTTATCTGGCACCAGTTCGTCTTTATATTTTTATCAGTTTTATTACCTTTCTTTTAATTGCATTATTTCCAAGTAAAATAAGTGAAGACTTGACAAAAGGCGAAAAGGAAATCTCATCCAATTTCGAAAATGTAAATAAAAAAGAAACTAAAAACCAGAAGGACAAATCATACCTTAAGTCGAAAACATTGGACAAATCCTATTTTCAGCTGCGACCAATGAAAGAAATCGATTCCATTCAAAAATATGGAAAGGAAAGCGAAAAGTTAAATACAACATCGTACTGGATTTACGAAAAAGCCGTTCATGTGACTGAAAACAATACAAAACGAGAAATCATTAAAAAATTCATAGAGTCCTTTGTACATAACATCCCTAAGATTCTTTTTATCATAATGCCATTTTTTGCTTTCTTTTTATGGCTCTTTCATGGTAAAAAACGTTGGTACTACTTCGATCACGGGATTTTTACACTACATTATTTTTCGTTTCTGCTCTTAATATTTCTCATTTTATTCATAATCAACAAAATAGCTTTATTATTTGAAGGAAATGGCATAATTTCATTTATAGCAATCCTCATTAACTTTGTAGGTATTACTTGGATGTGCTACTATTTTTATCCCGCGCATCACAGATTCTATGGGGAGAGCAGATTTGTTTCATTTGTAAAAAGTGTATTCCTTTTCATTATAAATTCGTTTTTTATTTTATTTTTACTGACATTCTATGTTCTTTACATATTCATTAATTTACACTAACCCAAAATGAAAAAAATTGTAATTCTGTTATTAATTGCTTCGGCTTTTTCATGTAAAAATTCGCAGACTGTCGCTTCAAAAGACAATTCAGACCCAACGAAATACATGAACTCGATCACGGCAAAAGACTTAAAAAAAATGCTTTATGTTGTTGCTTCTGATGAAATGGAAGGTCGCGAAACAGGTTCGAAAG
Source organism: Flavobacterium denitrificans DSM 15936 (assembly GCF_000425445.1). Classification (GTDB taxonomy): domain Bacteria; phylum Bacteroidota; class Bacteroidia; order Flavobacteriales; family Flavobacteriaceae; genus Flavobacterium; species Flavobacterium denitrificans. Next base: position 570,601 of record NZ_KE384378.1, read on the forward strand.
GACAAAAGAAAGCTGGGCTCTACATGATCGAGCAATACAAAAAAAATAAAATTTCGTTCCCAAAAGGAGCAACAGATTATTACCAACATATTCCAGCATCTTTTTTAAATGCCCGACGCAATGAAAACTTGCCAGATTCAGAAAACATTTGGGCGTACATCGAAGGATCTGAAAAACCAGATGAAGTTTTAGTAATTTCTGCACACTACGACCACGTAGGTATTAAAAATGGAGAAATATACAACGGAGCTGACGATGATGGTTCTGGAACTGTAGCGGTTATAGAAATTGCTAAAGCATTTGCAAAAGCTAAAAAAGAAGGACACGGGCCAAAACGTTCAATTTTATTCCTACATGTTACTGGTGAAGAGCATGGTTTACACGGATCTCGTTTCTACTCTGAAAATCCATTGTTTCCAATCGCAAATACAATTACTGACATCAATATTGATATGATTGGCCGTCGTGATGTTGAACATACAAACACAAATAATTATGTATATGTAATTGGAGCTGACAGATTATCTAGTGAATTACACAATGCAGTTGTAGCTCAAAATGATAAATACATCAAAATGGACTTGGATTTTAAATTTAATGACCCAAAAGATCCGAATCATTTCTACGAGCGTTCTGACCACTATAACTTTGCTAAACACGGTATTCCGTCAATCTTTTTCTTCAATGGAGTTCACGCAGACTATCACGGAAAAGACGATACCCCTGAAAAAATAGAATACGACGCTTTAACAAAAAGAGCACAGCTAGCTTTTGTACTTGCGTGGGATTTAGCTAACAGAGAAAACAGACCAGTAGTGGATAAGAAATAGCTTTCTTTAAGCTTCTAAGGTACTGAGGGGCTAAGGTTGTCTAAACTATAAAAAAAGGGATGAGTAAAATTACTCATCCCTTTTTTTATAGTTTAAAATTTAAAAGCGCAAAACATCAAGATTTAATTGATCTCTAGTTTTTTACAATTTTTTCGTAAAGATTGTTTCCATTCATTAGTTCAACTTTCAAAAAATACAGCGCTTTTGGTAATTTAGAAATATCGATTTTATTTGATTTTACGCTGGTTAGTATCAATTTTCCTGAAAAATCGTATAATTCAATCTTATAAATATCATCTTGATCTATAGCAACATTAACGATAGAAGAAGTTGGATTTGGATATACTTTAATATCGTAATTTTTCTGATTTTCAACCTGTTCTCCAATTCCCAGCATTTGATCTAGAATATTATATTTATGAATAAAACCACGGTACCAACTGTAGGAACTATACGTGTATATTTGAACTCCGTTTCTTCCCGTCAAAATAATATTATTGGATGCATCTTTAGCAGAACGCGTATAAGTTAATTCTCCTGGCAACTTAAAACTTCGTACTAATTGAGCATTTTTATCTACTACTTTGACTAAATTGTCCCAATAAGTATTCACCAATAAGTAATCGCCTAATTCAAATAAACTGGCATAACCACTATAAGGCTCGGTTCCTCTTGCTAAAACTTCTAAATCTTTATTGTATAAAGTGAGCTCATGATTATCAGTAATCATAAAATTGGTATTTCCAGAAGTACATGCAATTCTATTTATTCTGTTGTCAACTTTTATGTATTTATAATCATTTAACAAACTAAGGCGATGCAATTTATACTCACTTTGCCCCCAAGCAGAAGAGAAAACAAGGTTCCATTTACATCAATTGACGAAACTGCCATTGCAGTATAGGTGCCTTCTAAACTTATTTTTCGCTGAAACTCCAGGTTTAGGTTTTTATAAACTTCAATTCTTGGATTGGTATTGTTATAAGGATTATTATCACCTGGAAACATATAAGTATAAGAGTCTCCATTTTTAGACGTAAAATTCCCTAAATAATTAACACCTTCAAAAACTTTACTAGTCAACAACCTTCCGTCTTTAGAACTTAGATTATATATTGTCGTGTCTTCATCAATTGTTATTGGATTTGAGATTGGAAGCGATACGACGTTTATATTTTTTTCTTTATCAAAATAGATATTACTTGACTGATAGCTTGGAACATCAAAAAGAAGATTTCCTTGTTCTGAAATCTTTAAAAATTTATATTTTCCGTCTTCAGTTTTGGCATTTATGTAAATATTATTTTCTAAATCAATAATTATATTTACATCCTCAGAGGTTAATGGCCCTATAATATTGTATGGAATCTCTATTGTCCATAATAGCTTTAAATTTGAATCATATTTATACAAATTTCTTTGTAATGGCCCGCGAGAACCTCCAATTTCTAAATTATCAGGACCAAGTTTTTCTTCAGAAGCTATTATATAATTATTTTTATTATCGATAAGTATCTTCTGTCCAAATGCTTTTGAAGTACCCTCTCCGGAATAACGATACGTTTTTAAAGGCTTTTCCGGCTGAATTCTTTGAACCACCACATCTAATTCAGTATAATAATCTGATGTTGGGTAACCTTTCTCATACGTAGTCCCAGCTACAATTAAAGTTTCATTATCTAACTTACAAAAATCATCAATCTCTAAACCTGTATGCTGAAAATCGCGAACCAAATTTAATTTCTCATCATAGACTTTAATAGCCTCTTTTGTTTCTATAAAAAAGCTGTTATCTTTATTTTTTTTGAAATTATTTATGACAATATCATTTTTGATAGTTTCTTTATAAACAGATCCCTTATCATCTAATTCTAGCAAGCTTAATTGTGCAGATTTGTTAACCTCATCTTTATCTATATAATTCAATAAACACAAATGTCCTTCTAAATTAAAATATGTGGTTATAAGATGTCTCATTCCTCCATTTGGAGTAGCAGTTTTATAAAGTAAGCCTAATGAAGTATCAAACTTGATGTTGTTAATAAATCCATTTTTAAAAGATGCATAACTGAGAAATACGTTATTAAACTTGTCAAACTGTAAATCCGCATCTACAAAAGCATTACTATCTTCAATATCAATAATTGGATTTAATGGAACATCAATTACCGAATTTTTACCGATTTTTTTTATGTAATGCAAAGGTTCATTTGTATACATAACATACTTTCTATATAACATATAATAAAAACCATCTCGATAAAAAAAGTTATTATATACGTTAAAATTACCCACAAATTGAATTAAATCTGGTTGTGTATATTTTTCAACAACAACGCCTTTGTCATTAAAAGAATAAAAATTGACATCTACTTTTTGAGGATCTTCATTGTCAACAGAATTGACTACATGAAGTATATTATTCTCATCCAAAAAAGACTTTTGAAAACGATAATTATAATTTTTTGGTGTGCTAGGATTATCAAAATAATAATGCCACAATTCTGAACCTTCAGAATTATAACAAACTACAAACAATATACCTGTTGTATTTGAAAGATTGCTAACTACACTTCTCCCAATTGTAATGATATTATTATTCTTGTCAATATGCGTGGCCAATGGCACATCATACGAAATATAGTTGTCTATTGAATATCTTTTTTTCCAAATTAGATTCAACTCCTTATCAAGTTTTGTCGTTAAGATATCTGTATAGGTACTGTCTCTTTCAGTAGTTGACGTTACAATTATATTACCAGCATTATCAACATTAGAAAAATAAGAAACATCTCTATTAGTATGACGGTTGAGAGCAAATGTTTTCTTCGCTGTAGGAGTTAAAAACTCCTGACCAAAAGAACTAGTAAACGCAAATAAAAAAAGTAGAAGTATTCTCATAAAAATATTAAAGTGTTATAGTCACAAATATAACAGAATCTATATAATAAAAAAGGGATGAGTTTTATAAACTCATCCCTTTTTTATTATATAAACTAAAGTCAAAGAAAAACTTAAAATCTTGGCATCTAGAACCTTAGCAACTTTTTTTAGTCATTCATCGAAATCAAAAACTCTTCGTTATTTCTTGTTTTCTTGAAACGGTCGTTTACAAAATCCATAGATTCTACAGGATTCATATCTGACAGATATTTACGCATGATCCACATTCTTTGTAATGTTTTTTCATCCAATAACAAATCGTCACGACGCGTGCTTGACGAAGTAAGATCGATTGCAGGGAAAATACGTTTGTTGGCAATTTTACGATCCAATTGAAGTTCCATATTTCCAGTTCCTTTAAATTCCTCAAAGATCACCTCATCCATTTTAGAACCTGTTTCAGTCAATGCAGTTGCTATAATACTCAATGAACCACCGTTTTCAACATTTCTTGCTGCTCCAAAGAAACGTTTTGGTTTCTGTAATGCATTTGCATCAACACCTCCACTTAATACTTTTCCAGAAGCTGGCTGAACTGTGTTGTAAGCTCTTGCTAAACGCGTAATCGAATCCAAAAGAATTACCACATCGTGACCACATTCTACTAGACGTTTTGATTTTTCAAGAACAATATTAGCAATTTTTACGTGTTCTTGTGGCTCTCTGTCGAAAGTAGAAGCAATAACTTCTCCACGAACACTTCTTTGCATATCAGTAACCTCTTCAGGACGCTCATCAATCAAAAGAACGATCAAGTAAACTTCAGGGTGATTTGCGGCGATTGCATTTGCAATATCTTTCAAAAGCATTGTTTTACCCGTTTTAGGTTGTGCAACGATCATTCCACGTTGTCCTTTTCCTATTGGAGAAAACAAATCGATAATACGAGTTGATATAGAACTGCCTTTTTCGGCTAATTTGAATTTTTCAGAAGGAAAAACTGGCGTCAAGTGTTCGAAAGAAACTCTATCACGAACTACTTGAGGATCGTGACCATTAATTTTAAGTACACGAACTAAAGGGAAAAACTTTTCACCTTCTTTAGGAGGACGAACCACTCCTTTTACAGTATCTCCAGTCTTTAAACCAAATAATCTAATTTGGGAAGTTGATAAATAAATATCATCTGGAGAAGCTAAATAATTATAATCTGATGAACGCAAGAAACCGTAACCGTCCGGCATCATTTCAAGAACACCTTCGCTTTCAATAATTCCGTCAAATTCAAAATCAGAATCTCTGAAATTATTGTTCTTTTTATTTTTATGATTCGGATTCTGATTTCCGTTATTTCCATTACCGTTTCCGTTTTGGTTCGGATTCTGATTTTGGTTCTGGTTTTGATTTTTATTTTGATTCGGATTTATCTTTTTTTCCTGAGGAGCTGCTTCTGCTTTTTCTGCTACAACAGCCACTTCTGCAGTTTCTTCGGCAATCACCTCTTTATCAACACCTTTAACTGCTTCTTTTTCCTTTTGAAGAGCAACTTTCTTTTCGTAAGCTGATTTATTAAATTTTACGATTTTTGGTTCCTTCTTCTCTGCTACAGGACTATCGGCACTTTCTTGAGCTTTAGGTGCAGTTTGAATCTTAGGACTAGCTTGGATTTTTGGCTTTGCTGCAACTGGAGTTACTTTTTCAGGTGTTTCCTCAACTTTATCAAATTCTAAAACAGGAGCATTTTTTGGAGCTGCTGTTTTTTTTGCAGGAGCTATCCTTGCTCTTTTTGGTTTTTCATCTGCAATTTCCTTTTCAGCCACAGGAGATGCTGGCGGCGCTGTAGTCGCTTCTTGATGTGCTAAAATCTGAGTGATTAAAGTTTCTTTTTTAACACCATTAAACTTTATAGTTTTAGCCAACTTAGCTATTTCTTGAAGCTCAGAAAGCTTCATTTCTTTTAATGCAGAAATATCAAACATGAATGTTCTATGAATTTAATTATTTTAAAGGAAATACTGTAAAAAGTAGGTAGATAAATGATTTCAATTGACCGCAGTATGAAGTGCTTACGGTATTATGATGCAATAATACGAATAAATTTTAATCATACAATAGTATTTCTAAAAAAGAAAATATATTTTTGTAAAACAATTTCAAGTTATGTTACAACGAATTCAAACCGTATATTTAATTCTTACCTTTGTGATAACAGGGGTCTTAATGTTTTTTATACCGCTTTGGTCATTAAACGGTAAACCTTTCTACTTTATGCAAGATCAGGTTTACACAGTAGTATTAGGATTAAGCACAATGCTGACTATTATCAGCATCATATCATTTAAGAAGAGACAAAATCAGTTTGTGATGAACAGACTGAACATAATATTAAATTTAATTTTATTAGGATTATTTGTATATCGATCACTAAATTTATCTGGAGGGACTGCTACAGCTGCCCCTGAGAAAGGTATTGGGATGTTTCTTCCAATTGTTGCTATCGTGTTATTAGTTTTAGCTAATAAGGCCATCAAAAAGGACGAAGATCTTGTAAAATCTGTAGATCGTTTGAGATAAACCTATAAACTTAATTTTTTGTGCGAAGAAGAACCCGAATTTTATTCGGGTTTTTTTTATGTCTTATTTTATTACAAATCAGGCTTAATGAGTCTATTTTAAATCGAATTTTCACGATAATTTTGCACTTTCAAATTCAAAGAATCATGAGACCTAAAATAAGGATCCATCTTGCCGATGATCATCAAGTACTTATTGATGGCTTAACCAATTTATTGCATACAGTTGAAAATTTCGAAGTTGTGGGCAGTTCTTTAAATGGCAGTACGGTTTACGATGATGTAATTCAAAACAATGCCGATATTTTGATTCTAGACATCAGCATGCCTGAAAAAGATGGCATCAAAGTTCTCCAAGAATTTCATGAACAAAGTAGCCAATGCAAAATTATCATCCTCTCAAGTTATGATGATTTAAAAATCATTAAAGAAGTCATGAAACTAAATGCAAAAGGGTATTTAACAAAAAAATGTGCCGGCGAAAATATTATCGAAGCCATTCATGCCGTGTATCAAGGACAGGAATATTTTAGTGATGCTGTGCGAGAAAAAATCTTCAACAGTTTTACCCAAAACAATCCGAAATTAAACAAAAATACTAGCGTCGAAAATCCGATTTTAAGTCCGCGAGAAATCGAAATAATCACTTTGATATCACTAGAATACAGCGGTAAAGAAATTAGCGAAAAACTCTTCATCAGCATCAATACAGTTGAAACTCACCGCAAAAATATTATGAAAAAATTACAGATAAAAAACACCATAGGCCTTGTTAAGTATGCTTTAAAAAACAATTTAATCAAACAGTAATTCTTTGAATTGAAAGCTGGCTGTAATCACCTTTATCATGCGTCTTTTAAAAATAGCAATCGTTCTCTTAATAGCAAATGTTTTGAATGGAAATCTTCTTTATTGCCAGCAAAATACTTTTCCACAAGAAAACATTCAGCAATTACAGAAAACGAATATTAACGATCTACAAGAAATAGAACAATTAAAAAACAAAAAGATTGTAAGCCTTACTATTGTTTTAGTGATCATTTTATCTTTTTTATTTTATTTTTTTTATCAGAACAATAAATTGAAGCAAAAAATAAGGCAAAAAGACATTAAGCAAAAAATTCTGCTCAATGTCATCAATTCAAGCATTGACAGCCAAGAAATTGAGCGTAAAAAAATCGCTTCATTCTTGCATGATAATGTAAATTCCTTATTATCCTCTGCTGGATTGCACTTAAATACTTTTACGGCTCAAACCAATATAGATTCTAATGAAATAAAGAAAGCGAAAGGAATTTTGACTGAAGCGCATGATCTTTTACGAGATATATCACACGATCTTGTACCAAGTCTTTTAGTACGATTTGGTTTAATTTATGCTTTGGAAGATTTATGCGAACGAAACTCAAACCACACAATTGACTTTGCCTTTTCAAGCCAGGTTTCAACAAGCAAAAGATATACAGAGAAATTCGAAATAAAAATTTATTTTATTGTTTCGGAACTCTTTAGTAACATTATAAAACACAGCAATACTACTAATGCTGAAATATTTTTAAGTGAAGATCAAAATAATTTCAACATCAAAATACGGGATCACGGAATAGGCTTTAATGCAAAAAAAACAAATGAATCTGAAGGCTTTGGCTTAAACCGAATAAGAGCTCGTGTCAAAAAATTCAAAGGGAAAATTGATATTGTTTCCAAAGCAAATCAGGGCACCACAATTAAAATCAAAATTCCGTTGCCACATTAAACATCACTTTTTCCCGATTTCAATAATTTCCAAATCTTTGATTTTATCACCATCAATCACAAATCGTAACATAGTACGCATTTGATGAAAACCGCTTTTCCCTGCGGCACCCGGATTCATGTGCAATAAATTATTCTTTTTATCAAACATTACTTTTAAGATATGTGAATGTCCGCAAATGAATAATTTCGGTGGATTCAGAGTCATTTCTTCTCTAACATTCGGATTATATTTTCCTGGATAACCACCAATATGCGTAATCCATACAGAAACATTCTCGCACATAAATCGGTTATTTAATGGAAATTCTACTCTTGCTTTTGCATCGTCAATATTTCCATAAACCGCTCTTAATGGTTTTAGTTTTTTGATTGTATCGGTAACAATCAAATCTCCAATATCACCTGCATGCCAAACTTCATCAGCTAGTGCTACATATTTCAAAATTGTATCGTCAATATGACTGTGAGTGTCGGAAAGCAGAAGGATTTTGGTCATTTTTAAGAGGCTGAGATTCTAAGATGCTAAGATACTAAGGTTTCTTAAAAGATGCTAAGGGTTTAAGATACTAAGATGCTAAGCTATCAATAAAAAACCGATTTGTTTTCACAAATCGGCTTTCAAAACACTGAGTTAGACGCACTGCAGTGCGTCTCTACAATTTATCATTATGAAAATTACTATTTCTTAGGATTTTTAGAATCTTTCGTATCCATCATTTCCATAAGCTTCATGCCTAATAAACCACTAATAGAACCATCAGAACCACCATTTCCTGAAATCAATACATCTGGAATTACTTTGATGTTTCCTTTACCAATTTCTTCAGTCACTTTGTAACGAGTAAAGTTGTCTCCACCCATTGCGCTTACCTGAAGTTGGTATGCCTCAGCAGTTGATTTACCAATTGCCATAATTTTTTCCGCTTCAGCCAAACCAGTTTTTGAGATTTTCTCAGCTTCTGCACTTGCATTCAATTTTGTTGCTTCGGCTTGTGCTCCTGCTCTTGCTTTTGTCGCTTCTGCTTCTGCATTTGCACGCATTTTTGTTGCTTCTGCTTCAGCATTAACATTCAATTTCAAACTTGTCGCGTCTCCTTCTGCTTTCTTCACTGTTGCATCGGCAGTTCTTTGTGCGATTTCAACACTTTGCGAAGCACGAACAATTTCTTTCTGCATATCGGCAATTGCAGTTTCTTTTTCCATACCCTGACGCTGTTCTTGAGCCATTCTTTGCGTTTGATATGTTTTTTGCTCTTCTTCAGCCAACTTTCTATCTGTCAAAGTTTTCATCAAAGAATCTGGAGGCACAATATCTCCAATCAAAGTATCAACCGCATTAACGTTATATTCGTCAAGAACTAACTTAATATGATTTTTAGCCGATTCCTGACGCTCTTTTCTTGTTGTCAAAAATGAAATCACATCGCTATCCTGCGCCGAGTTTCTAAAATAGTTACCAATTGTTGGTTCTAAAACCTGCGAAACCAAATTGTTCATGCTTCCAAAACGCGCAATTACTTTTGGCGCCTCTGCCGCAGGAACGTGAATGATTTGTGCCACGTCTAGATTAAATGGGAAACCGTCTTTTGAACGAACCGTAATTGTAGACAGGTTTTTATCTAAATCATGTGATTCACTTCTCGCATTCGCCCAGTTCAAAACCAAGTTTGTTGTTGGAACAGCTTCTAACTTTGTTGTGTATTTATTCAAAGCATATTTTCCTGGTCCAAAAGGCTCCATCCAAACCCCTCTTTGTCCTTTTGAAACAATATTTCCGTGTTTAAAAGTATCTCCTGTTACATCTTGACCATCTTCTCCAATATATGATATGACAACACCTACATAACCGATCGGTACATCTGTCATTGGATTCTGCTCAATTTGAACTCCCCAGGTATTGATATAATAAGAACCTGCTAACATCACTTGAGGCTGTAAACCACGATTTCCGCCTTGTTCTAAGAACTTATCAAAATCTTGGAAATTATTATGGTTTTCGACAAATTTACCCGCAATTTGCCCCTGTGGAATTGGCTCTCCATCAAGTGCTGTAACAATACCAATCATGTTTTCGAAAATCTTGATTTGCTCAGCAATTACAATCTCAAATAAAAATGTATTGATACGATACGATCCCGTTGTGATAAAAGCGGTTTGACGGCCTTTTTGTCCGCCATTGTTTAAGAAGGCTGTCGCATCTTGAAAATTATCGCTTTCCACCCTTCTGGCCAAGATCCTTCCGGTCGGAATCTCTTTCCCATCTTTACTTAAAACCAATCCGATTTTTCCTTCTGGAATAATCGTAAATCCAGTCATATCTATTGAATATTGCCAGATCCACATTCCCCAATACAAACCTGGAGCAAGCGTTTGTGCCTGATAACCTGCCTCACCTTTTGTTGCAATAATACGGCCGTCTGGCAGAGATTTGTCGGCACCAAACAAAACGAATTTTTTGGTTACCAAACCAATTTTATCCTCAGGAACAATCACCATTCCGAAGAAAACACGTAAAATAAATTTGTAAAAAAGAAAGGCAAATAAAATTAAAATTATCCACCAATAAGAAGTAATTTCATTCATAGTTTTTGATATTTAGTCGTACAAACATAGGAGAAATATTTCCTGTTAAAATCAAAAATTTAAAAAATTAACTTTTGAAGTTTTTTGCTGAAAAATGTTAAAAAATCATTTATTCTCCATCGTTGGAATTTCAATTTTCTGACACGATTTTTTACTGAGTCAACTGTGGTTTGTATTTTGGTTTTTAACAGTTTTTAGGTTGGGTACAAAGGCCTAGAGTGACAAAGGAACAAAGGTTTTGTTTTTAGAATTTTGGTCAACACATTTTTTAAATTGACAAAAAATGCCCAATCTAGTGTTAGATGCACTACAGTGCATCTCTACAATTAAACCATATGAAAACTTTTTGCCTTTGCAACTTTGCATATTAAAAAAGAAAAAACCTTAGCATCTTAGCATCTTAGAACCTTAGCCACTTTTTTTGTACCTTTGGCACTCTGAACCTTTGAACCTCTACAGTGAGATATTTTATTCGATTTGCATACAACGGAACACCTTATAATGGATGGCAATTTCAGCCAAACGCACCTTCTGTTCAGGAAACTTTAAACAAAGCGCTTTCGGTTTTACTAAATACACCTATAAATGTTATGGGTGCCGGACGCACAGACACTGGAGTTCATGCAACAGAAATGTATGGGCATTTTGATGTTGAAAATCCTTTAGACGTTTCCGTTTTAGTTCATAAGCTAAATTCATTTTTACCAAAAGATATTGCTGTTTTTGATATTTTATTGGTACATGATGATGCGCATTGCCGATTTGATGCCACTAAACGCACGTACGAATACCACATCAATACTGTTAAAAATCCGTTTTTGCAGGAACTCAGCTGGTATGTAAGTCAAAAATTAGATGTAGCTTTGATGAATGAAGCTGCCAAAATTTTATTAAAGCATACCGATTTTCAATGCTTTTCAAAAGTCAATACAGATGTAAACACTTTTGATTGCACGGTTTTTGAGGCATATTGGAAAAATGAAAATAATAAACTGATTTTCACAATTTCAGCAAACCGATTTTTACGAAATATGGTTCGTGCCATTGTAGGCACATTAATCAATATTGGTCTTCATAAAATTTCTTTGGCCGATTTTGAAAATATTATTGCCAGTAAAAGCAGAGAAAAAGCTGGATTTTCAGTTCCAGCACACGGTCTTTATTTGACCAAAATTAATTACGATTACATAAATAGCCCTGATTGAAGTGAAAAGCTTTTTTGAAAAAAATATTGTTTTTGTGTTTTTTTATAAAGCGACCAACGGAAGCTCTTATAAAAAACAATACAAAAACATATTTTTGAGAAAAACTTGTAACGGAAAGCAGGAAATAGCTCCTTATACTAAATGAAAGCAAAAGCATTTGATACCGGCTTATTCAAACGAATTTTAAAATATACCAAACCTTACAAATGGCGCTATTATGGCGTAATTGTTTTTGCTATTTCGCTGTCGATTTTTGCGGCACTTCGCCCTTATTTGCTAAAACAAACTGTTGATGGTTATATCAAAACTCACGACAAGTATGGCTTATTGATGTATATTATCTTGATGGGACTTGTGCTTTTGATGGAAGTTTTTTCTCAATTCTACTTTGTGTATTGGGCCAACTGGCTTGGACAGGATATCGTAAAAGACATTCGCACCAAACTTTTCAAGCATATTTTAAGTTTCAGAATGAAATATTTTGATTTGGTTCCGGTTGGACAATTGGTAACTAGATCCGTTTCAGACATTGAGTCTATTGCACGTATTTTCAGTCAAGGACTTTTTATGATTATTAGTGATTTGATGAAAATGCTTGTGGTTTTGCTGTTCATGTTTTACATGAACTGGAAATTGACATGGATTGTGGTTGTAGCAATGCCAATTCTGGTTTATGTTACCCGAATTTTTCAACGCAAAATGCAAGTTGCTTTTGAAGAAGTCCGTACTCAGATTGCCAATATGAACTCTTTTGTTCAGGAACGTGTGACAGGAATGAAGATTGTACAGCTTTTTAACCGAGAAAAAATTGAAGCTGAAAAATTTAGAGAAATCAACGATAAACATAGAGTCGCTTGGATTAAAACCATTTTATATAACTCGATCTTTTTTCCAATTGCCGATATTATTTCGTCGATCACTTTAGGTCTGGTAGTTGTTTTTGGCGGATTTAAAATTTTGAATGGAGATCATTTTACAACATTTGGAGATTTATTCTCTTATACGATGTTCATCGGAATGCTCTTTAATCCGCTGCGTCAAATTGCTGATAAATTCAACGAGATGCAATTAGGAATGATTGCTGCCAATCGTGTTTTTGATATTATTGACACGCAAGACCATATTCAAGATACAGGAACAATTGAAGCTCCCGATTTTAACGGCAGCATTGAATTCAAAGACGTTCGTTTTAGTTATATTCCAGAAGAGGAAGTTATTAAAGGAATTGATTTATCTGTTAATTCGGGGCAAACCATTGCAATTGTTGGCTCTACCGGAGCAGGAAAATCAACAATTATCAATTTACTGAATCGTTTCTATGAAATTAACAGCGGAACAATTTATATCGATGGACATAATATTGAAAACTACACATTAGCTTCTTTACGAAAACAAATTGCCGTGGTTTTGCAAGATGTGTTTTTATTTGCCGATACAATTTACAATAACATCACTTTGCATAATCCAGAAATAACGCGCGAAAAAGTACTTGAAGCCGCAAAGAAAATTGGCGTTCACGATTTTATTATGAGTCTGCCTGATAATTATGATTTTGATGTTAAGGAGCGTGGTGTAATGTTATCTTCCGGCCAGCGCCAATTGATTGCGTTTTTGCGGTCGTATGTGAGCAATCCGAGTATTTTGATTTTGGATGAAGCGACTTCTTCAATTGATACCTATTCTGAAGAATTGATTCAGCGCGCGACAGAAACAATTACCAAAGGAAGAACTTCAATTATCATTGCACACCGATTGGCAACAATTGTAAATGCCGATAAAATTGTAGTAATGGATAAAGGACTTATTGTAGAGCAAGGAACGCATCAAGAGTTGCTTAACAAAAACGATGGTTATTACAAAAACTTGTATGATTCGCAATTTTCGGTTGCAAATTAGGTGTCAAAATGCTAAAAAAACATTTATAAACGTTAAATCAGCGTTATAGAAATCATAAAACTGCTTCTTAGCACCAAGTCTTTAACATATCGTTTTTGGTTTATTCTTTATCTTTGAGATTGTAGAAATCAAATGTAAAAGAAAATGCCACAAAACAGATTTTATCCAGACGAACAGTTCAAAGAAATAGAAATAAACGCCTCATTACAACTTAAATATGCCATTTCAAACCGAGGCCGATTAATCAGTTTTACCGACGAAATTGAAAACGGCAGAATTCTCAAAGGCGGTTTAAGCGATGGTTATCCAACCTTTAGATTCAAAGTTAAAAAAGATGACAAAATTGTCAACAAATATCTTTTTCTCTACAAATTAGTTGCCCAATATTTTATCCCAAAACAATCTGAAGATCAAACGTATGTTCTCCATTTAGATTACAACCGAAGCAACGATGATGCAAGCAATTTGCGATGGGCTACCAAAGAAGAAATGATGGCACACAGCCGAAAAAGCCCACGTGTGATTCAGGCGAAAAAGAACTTGATTGAACACAATCTAAAAGCAGACGGAAGAAAACTCACAACTACAAAAGTGATGCTGATCAAAAAAATCTTAGCCAGACCAGAACAAAAAACACGTTTGAAAATGATCGCTAAACAATTTGGCGTAAGCGAAATGCAGATTAGAAGAATTGCAAGCGGTGAAAACTGGGGACACGTTAAGGTTTAATTTTCATGGAAAAGGTGAAAGGTAAAATGTGAAATGTTAGATTATTTGAATCAAAATTTCACATTTTACCTTTTATTTTTTAAATCTCTTCCAATTTAGATCTTACTTTTTCACATTTTCACATTTTACCTTTTTACAACTTACTATTTTTTAAAATAAATCCTTAAATTCGCAATCACAAATAACAAAAAAAGAAAATCGACAAATGAGTTTCGGAATTATACTTCTCATTTTCGGTAATAAATACTAAAAACCAAAAAAATGAAATACGACGTTATTGTTTTAGGAAGTGGTCCTGGTGGCTATGTAACAGCAATTAGAGCTTCTCAATTAGGCTTTAAAGTAGCTGTAGTTGAAAAAGAAAACCTAGGAGGTGTATGTTTGAACTGGGGCTGTATCCCAACAAAAGCATTATTGAAATCAGCTCAGGTTTTTGATTACCTTAAACACGCTTCTGATTACGGATTAAAAGTTTCTGAATTCGATAAAGATTTCCCAGCAGTTATTCAACGTAGCCGTGGTGTAGCAGAAGGAATGAGCAAAGGAGTTCAGTTCTTGATGAAAAAAAACAAGATTGACGTTATCGAAGGTTTTGGAAAACTAAAACCAGGAAAAAAACTAGACGTTACAGACAAAGACAATAAAGTTACTGAATATAGCGCTGATCACATTATCATCGCAACTGGTGCTCGTTCTCGCGAATTGCCAAACTTACCTCAAGATGGTGTAAAAGTAATTGGATACCGTCAGGCAATGACTTTGCCAACTCAGCCAAAATCTATGATTATTGTTGGTTCTGGAGCAATTGGAGTTGAGTTCGCTCATTTCTATAACTCTATGGGAACTGATGTTACTATCGTAGAATTTATGCCAAACGTAGTTCCTGTAGAAGACGAAGATATCTCTAAACAATTTGAGCGTTCTTTGAAAAAATCAGGAATCAAAGTGATGACTAATTCTTCTGTTGAGCGTATTGACACAACAGGTGCAGGAGTTAAAGCTTTTGTTAAAACGGCAAAAGGAGAAGAAGTTCTAGAAGCTGACATTGTACTTTCTGCGGTTGGAATCAAAACAAACATTGAAAATATTGGTTTAGAAGAAGTTGGAATCGCTGTTGATAGAGATAAAATCTTAGTTAATGCTTACAACGCAACGAATATTCCTGGATACTATGCAATTGGTGATGTTACTCCAGGTCAAGCTTTAGCGCACGTTGCTTCTGCTGAAGGAATCAACTGTGTTGAAAAAATCGCTGGTATGCATGTAGATCCAATCAATTACGGAAACGTTCCAGGTTGTACGTATGCAACTCCAGAAATTGCTTCTGTTGGTTTAACTGAAAAACAAGCTAAAGAAAAAGGCTACGAATTAAAAATTGGTAAATTCCCATTCTCAGCTTCTGGAAAAGCTAAAGCTGCTGGAAATGCTGACGGATTCGTAAAAGTAATCTTTGATGCTAAATATGGAGAATGGTTAGGATGCCACATGATTGGTGCTGGTGTTACAGATATGATTGCTGAGGCAGTTGTAGCTCGTAAACTAGAAACTACTGGCCACGAAATCCTTAAATCTATCCACCCTCACCCTACTATGAGTGAGGCTGTTATGGAAGCTGTTGCTGATGCTTACGGCGAAGTAATTCACTTGTAAAATATACAATGTAAAGGCTTAAATGTCTTTGCGGAGTTATATATAATTTTTCAATTTATAAAATCCGATTTGTGCAAACAGATCGGATTTTTTTGCTTTAAAAAGCTTAATTTAGCAAATGCTGAGATGCATTTTTAAATCCTAATTTCAGCTTTAGCATTCAAAAAAATGGTGTTTAATAAAATCTACGTTATGAATACAGCCATTCAAGATTATAACAATTCACAAAGCAGTTCTGACAAAGAAATTTGCGATCGATTAGCAATGATAATTGATGAAAATATGCGGGATGCCGAAAACAAAATATGGCATGCGCATCCCGTTTGGTTTTTAGAAGGAAATCCAATTGTGGGCTACAGCAAGCTAAAAGGTTCTGTAAGATTGCTTTTTTGGAGCGGACAATCTTTTGAAGAAGAAAAACTACATAATGAAGGTTCATTCAAAGCCGCCGAAATGCGCTATACAAACGTCGATCAAATCAATAATGAAGACCTGAAAAGATGGCTCGAAAAAGGCACAGAAATTCAGTGGGATTATAAAAATATTGTCAAACGAAAAGGAGTCTTACTTCGACTCAAATAACAACCCAAAAACAACTAAAACTTAAAATGAAATTTTTACCCCTAATCGCCTTAATTATTATTACTTCTACAAGTTTTTCACAAACAAAAATGCGTCCATTAAACGAACTTATAGACAAAAACGATTCTGGCTGGAAATCGGTTAAAGAAATGGCAGGAACTGCAAAAAACAAAATAGAAATCCTTCCTGCTGATTCTCAAAAAGCAAATGATGCATTGTATCATACCCAAATAAATACAAATACCACAATGGGTGCCGTTGTTTACAAAACAGGCGGCATTCTAGTCGATAGCGGGTGGATCAGAATATTAGGTTCTGGAAGCGCAAAGCTAAACCGCAGTCTTCCGGATTGGAACAAAGGAAAATCTTTCAAAGAGTTTGGCGAAGTTCCCGGCTATTTATTAATTGCAGATGACGCTTTAGGCGGATTTTATATTTTAAACAGTGGTGCACTTGGAACTGATGTTGGTAAAATATATTATTTTTCGCCAGACAATTTGCAATTTGAACCTCTTGACATTAATTATCCTCAATTTTTGGATTTTTGCTTCAACAACGATTTAAATAAATATTATGAAGGAAGCAGATGGGACAAATGGAAAGATGAAGTTGCTGGATTAAAAGGCGATCAAGTTTTTAATTTTTATCCTTTTTTATGGACTGAGGAAGGAAGCGACATCAACAAAGTAAGCAGAAAAATAATTCCTATTGAAGAACAATACAGCCTGAACACTGCATTGAGAAAACAAATGGGAATGTAAATCATTTCAAATAAATAACACAATTCTTTAATTTTCAGTTTTTTAATATTATTTTTACTACTGACATAAGGTTGTCAGAAGGTGATTTTATTTTTGGAATAAAATTAAATTATGGAAACTAAAGATGGAAAATTAGCCTTTTATGCCGCCACTAGACAAGATTGGCGCAATTGGCTCGAAACAAATAGTCAAATCGAAAAATCGGTTTGGCTTATTTTATATAAAAAAAACAGCAAAACACCAAGCATCAATTTAATTGAAGCTACTGAAGAAGCTCTTTGCTATGGATGGATTGACAGTCTTTGCAAAAAACGTGATGCAGAAAGCTATTATTTGACATTTTCTCCCCGAAACCCAAAAACCAGTAAATGGAGCAAACCTAATATTGAACGAGCAGAAAGACTTATTGCGCAAAATTTAATGACGGAACATGGGCAAAAATTAATTGATATTGCCAAACAGCAAGGAAAATGGATTACAGATTAAGAAGTAATTGGTATAATTTTAAGCTCAAAATAAATCCAAAATAGCAACTAACTAAATTCTAAAACCATGATTAGAAAAATTGTACTGTTTGTTTCTTTACTAATTAACTTTATCGCTTTTTCGCAAGAACTTGAATTCAAAGCTCCCGATTACAAACAAATTGAAAAAGAAATTCAGGATAAAAAATCGGCATTTTATTATCCAAATCTAATGGATCGATTTGCTAAAAACGATACACTCATGACACCTGATGAATTTCATCATTTGTACTTTGGGTATGTATTTCAGCCAAAATACAATGCTTTTTGGTCATCTCCAGACGAAACAAAACTTAACGAATATTACAACAAAGAAAAACTAAATACAGCTGATTACGATGAAATTATCAAACTAGCCAATCACACGCTTGTTGATTTTCCCTTTGATTTAAAACAGCTTAATTATCTGGCGTATATTTATCATCTAAAAGGCGATGTAGAAGCTGCTAAAATAACTTCATACAAATTTCACAATATCATGAATGCCATTTTAGCTTCTGGTGATGGCAAAAAATGTGAAACTGGTTTTCATGTTTTATTGGTCGAACATGAATATATTATCTTGAACCTTTTTGAGATCGAATCAAAAGGACAATCTTTGGTTGGCAATTGTGACTATCTTAGCTTTGAAAAAGGAAAATACAAAGTTGATGGCGTTTATTTCAACATTGAAAAAATGCTAGAAAACGAAAGAAAATCATTGCACTAAATAGATGCCGAAAACAGAATTAAAAATAATTGAAATCAGAAACAGCGATTACGACGCTTTGAAAAAATTATTTTTAGAAGAAAGACGAAGAACATTTTCATGGCTCGATCAATCGGAATTTCAATTAGATGATTTTGAAAAGCTGACTCAGGGCGAATTCATTTTGACTGCATTTTATAACACCAAAATTGTTGGGTTCATTTCCATCTGGATGCCTAACAATTTTATTCATCATTTATATGTCGATCATCACTATCACGGAAAAAGTATTGGAACTGAATTATTAAAAGCCTCCATTAAAAAAACAGCATTTCCGATCACATTGAAGTGTTTAGAAAAAAACACCAAAGCCATTCATTTTTACAAAAGAAAGGGTTTTATCGAAAAAGAAAGAGGGAACTCAGAACACGGAACTTATATTTTATTTGAATTGCTAGAAAACATTCACTAATCAAAATTACAAAGCTCGCAAATAGACACCCCTGAATCATCTATTGACAAAAAACAAAACATTGAAACGCAACCTTTTAGCAAAAACATCATCTCTTAATAAAACCAATAAATTTTAACCGATGAAAAAAACTTTTACCCTTCTTTTCATTCTTTTTGCTTTTGTAGGTTGTAATAGTGATGACGATGATACAAACCCAGTTGCAGGAAATTGGAAACTAGTCACCGCAAGTAGTTTAGATAAAGGATTTGAGGATTATTCCAACAAAAACGTTATTTACCAATTTGATACCAAATCGAACTTAACGATTAATACCGATGGAGTAATAAAAAACCATCAATACCAATATAAAGTTGGTTATTTATCCGGAAGTTTTAAGCTTGGTGAAAAAAAAATTCCACTAGTTATTATCGATGGTGCAATATGGACTTACTATATATCGTCTACTGGTAAAATGTCATTAAACCAGTCCTATACAGAAGGCCCAATGTTGACTTTTGTACGACAATAAGTCTCTGCAGTTTTATAAATAAAAAAATGCTCTTCAAAAATTTCTGAAGAGCATTTTTTATTAGTTGACTAAAAACAGTGCATTGCTGAACAAGAGAATCCCGTTTTCCCAAAAACCTCTAAAAAGCGGATTATCCATCATGTAAATCACGCTTCCGTCGCCTTTTTTATCAACTGCAAAAGTCACGGTTTCTGGAAGTTTTTTCTTGATGTCGTTTCCAACAAAACCATAACTCAAAAAGTTTTTCGGAATATAAGCAACATTGATTGCACTTTTTAAAAGTGAAAATGATCTTTCGTTGGTTTTTAAGCTGTAATACGTGTTTCCTAAACCAAAAGCCATTGGGTATGTTTTGTCTAGTTTATTCTCGATAATTGCGCCCGGAATTGTACCTGAAATTTCTCGTCGCTCTGATCCCTCAAAGTCTAAAAAACGTTTTTTAAGCTCGATTTCTTTTTCTTCTTTTTCCGATTTTTCTTTGTCTTCTTTACTTGCAAACTGACTCAAAGCATAACCCTCACGATCTTGAAATAATGAAATTGCACTGCTCATCGCGATTACTTTTCCTCCATTTTTAATCCAATCATCGATTTGTTTTTTCTGATCTTCTGAGAAATCATAAGAACCGTCCGAAAGTATCAACGTATTGTAATTGTATAATTTAACGCGATTGAAATTGCTTGTTTCAACTATGCTCACAGGATATTTTATCACTTCGTCCAAATAATGCCAATTGGCGCCAAACTCCGTCGAAACAATTCCTTTTCCAGAAAGCATCAAGATTTTTGGCGCTTTTAAAAGAACAAAATTTTCTCCACCGATATCTTTTGAATTAGTTGAAAATCCAGTCGTTATAAAACTATAATCAGACTTGATTTTGATGATTTCATTAACAGTTTTTTCAAAATCAGCTATTTTCGGATTATCTGCACGACTAATAATCAATCCGCCTGGTTCGATTGTGATTGTTCCAAAAACTGCTTTTTTCATTGCTGAACGCACTTTTACATTTGCTTGATGCAACAACGAAAGAATTTGTCCCGAAGTCCTGCTATTCCAAGGCACATAAAAAGCATAAACACTTGCCGGAATATTTTTTGGAGCAATTTCAATTTGAGTTTTTGTTTTTACAGAAAGTACATTTTTTACTGCATAACCTTCAATTCCGTAAGCCAATGGCAACGCCCAAGCAGTAATATCATATGACAAACTGTCGTTCAATTTTTGATTCGGCTCAAATAAAACCTGCGTCAAAACTGATCTTGGCTGATCTGCTTTTATGATTAAATCGTTGGGCTCAATCTTGAAACTTTCATTTTTTTTGGTTTGATAATGAAATCCAGAAGCACTCGAAGAAGCATCTGCATAAGTGAATTCGATATCATTTTTTTTCAACATCTCAGTTAGTTGTTCCAGTTTTGCATTGCTTTTTAAAACATAAGTATTGTAAACGCCCTTTGCTTTTTTGCGTGCATTTGCATGAAAATCTCTAAAACCTTTCAACAGTATCTCTTTTTGCGAAGCCGCACTTTCTACAACTGTCAATACTGCTGCGGAATGATGTGTCAAGCGATCTTTTATAGTTACGTTTGCCCCATTTTCCATTGTAACTTCACGTCCTGCTCCTATACCGCCTTGTTCAAGCGTCAAACCAACTGCTCCGTTATAAGTTGGGTACGTATCGCCATAACTTGGATAAAACAAATCAAAACGTTCTCTGGTATTGTACATCCAGTTTTGCTTGTCGAATTTCTGTGAAATATTTTTCCCTAAAACATTATGAAAATCTTTTTGATATTGCTCTATGAATTCATGCAAAGGTTCTGCTGCCGGCGGAAAAAAGTATGGCGAATTATAACTCATTTCATGCACATCAGTATGTACGTGAGGCATCCATTGGTTATACACTTTTATACGCTGTTGCGATTCGGCTTGCGTTTGCCAAGCCCAATCACGATTTAAATCAAAAAGATAATGATTGTATCTTCCACCTGGCCATTCTTCCATGTGTTCTCTGTCATACAAACCTGGATGATTCTTCTTTCCTGAAATTTCTCTAAGCCAATTTCCATAACGTGAATATCCGTCAGGATTGATGCATGGATCCAGAATTACAACTGTATTTTTAAGCCACTTTTTGGTTTCCTCATTTGTTGGATTCAAAAGTTCATAGGCAACGGTCAATGCGCTTTCTGTCCCGGCAAATTCATTTCCGTGAACGTTGAAACTCAACCAAACAATAATTTTATCTTGTGCCGTAGCCGATTTCGAGTCTGAAAGTCCAATTGAAGCTAAATTATTTAAACGGATTTGCTCCAGATTTTTCAGATTGTCAGCATCCGAAATGAAATATAAATTCAAATCACGTTGTTCGTTTGTTAATCCGTATTGCTGTTTTTTAATTGAGGCTGAATTTTCAGTCAGATATTTAAAATAATCCTCGACTTGATGGTAGTAACTTATTTGTTTTCCATAATTTGGAATAAACTCTGAAGGCGATTTTAATTGCGCCAAAGCAGAAATTGAAGCCGCTACAAAAAATAATGCCGCGTAAAAGTTTTTTGTCATAATTGGAAATGGTTTGTAGTTGGTTAAAAATAAGAATTAACTTTATATAATCGAAAAAGCGATCTAAATTTTAATTGATTTATTAACTTTCAAAATAAATTAATCCAGATGAATATTCTAATCATTTATGCGCATCCAAGCAAAAAATCGTATACTTTTCAGGTTCTGGAAAGATTAAAATCTGCTATTTTGAAGCAAAACTGGAATCTCGAAATTTCAGATTTATATGCTTCAAATTTTGAAAGCGATATGTCTGAAGAAGAATATGAAAGAGAAGGTTTTGCAAAACTCGATCTTCCTATTGCTGAAGATGTTTTGGCTGAACATAAAAAAATCGAAAATGCCGATTGCCTAATTTTCCTTTATCCGGTTTGGTGGAGCGATTGTCCGGCAAAACTAAAAGGCTGGTTTGATCGTGTTTATTCGGTTGGATATGCTTATGGACAGACTGAATCTTTTCCGAAAATGAAAACTATTCCGCACGGAATTGCAATTTGCACTGCCGGACATCCAAACCATTTTTTGGACGAAATTGGAATTGCGCAAAGCATGGAAAAAATAATGCTCGAAGACCGACTAGGAAAACGTTTTGAAAATAAAGAAATGCTGATTCTAGGGGGAACTTTAGAATTAGAAAAAGTAATGGAGAATCACTTTTTGCAGATTGAGAAAATTGTAAGTAATCTTTCTAATTAAATTTAATTACTTTGGAACTCAAAAAAACAATTTCGATTTAATATGGCAGTACAAAAAAAAGTGTTAGAACAAAAAACAGATAAAGAATTAGAACAATACATTAAGCCTGAAACGAGATATGTACCGCAAGCCACAAAATTTGCATTCGAAATTCTCAAAACAAGAGGAAGAGTTTTTTCTCAAGAAGAAATAGATTCAATCCATAAATTGATAAACAAAACCGAAGAGAAAAAAATACGTCCAATACATGAAAACCATATAAAATCCTCAAATTTTATTTTTATTTCAATAGCTATGGGACTGGTAAATTTCGTTTTAGCGCTAAAATATTACCCAAACCAATCCATTTTTTCAGCAGTTGTGGCTTTCATTTTTGTTGGAATTCTAGGATATTTAATTCGTCAAGGACGTGATTTAAAAATTTTATTATTGATACTGTTTGCGCTTGGATTACTTGTTTCTATTCCGACTTTAATTTCTGACTTAACCTATTTTCCTTTAAACGGACTTTTAAGCCTTGGACAGCAGATATTGCAACTTTTGGCTATAATTTTTCTATTTATGATTCCGAAGAAATTTGAAAGTATAAAAACCGACGAATTTGAATTATGGCTTTCTGGGAAAACAAATAAACCGGACTAAAGTCCAGCAGCCCTACAATATAAATCGAGCCGAAGGCTCTTCTATCGTTCCGAAGGAACAAACCATATTGTAGAGCTGGACTTCAGTCCAGTTTAAATAAATTTTCAAAACTTGTCTGAAACTCCCCTTTCTTTTGTCTCTTAAACACCCTAACATTTTGATTATTAGAGCGTAAATTTGCAATACAACCCTTTAAATTATTCAAAATGAGTACTACAGATTTTACCACAACCATAAAAGTAGATCAATCACCAGCGGCAGTTTTTAATGCTGTAACAAATGTCCGAGGCTGGTGGTCTGAAGAAATAGAAGGAAATACAGCCAAGCTGAATGATGAATTTGATTATCATTATGAAGATGTTCATCGTTGCAAAGTAAAATTGATTGAAGTTATTTCGAATCAGAAAATTGGTTGGTTAGTTGAACAAAACTATTTCAAATTTACAGAAGATGAAACCGAATGGACTGGCACTAAACCCACCTTTGAAATAACTGAAAAAAATGGAAAAACAGAGCTCAAATTCACTCATTTTGGCTTAACCTCCGAATATGAATGCTTTGAAATTTGCAGAGGCGCCTGGACAAACTACATTCAAAACAGTCTTAAAAAACTAATTGAAACTGGAAAAGGCGAGCCAAATGCTACCGGAAAACCACAAACTGAAAACGAAAAAAGGCTATCTTCAAAATAATTTTATAAATTAGTGATTCTAAAAATCCTAATTATATGAACCCCATTGTAAAAAATACTCTGGCAGTCCTTGCCGGAATCGTTGTTGGAAGTATTGTCAATATGAGTATAGTTTTATTAAGTGGTTCTATTATTCCGCTTCCAGAAGGCGCCGACAATCGTACAATGGAAAGTCTTAAATCAACAATGCATTTGTTTGAAGCCAAACATTATCTTTTTCCGTTTTTAGCACACGCTATCGGAACATTTGTTGGTGCAATCACGACTGCATTACTAGCTTTTAATCATAAAAAGAAACTTGCGCTGTTGATTGGCGCATTCTTTTTATTTGGTGGTATTGTAAGTGTTTGCTCATTGCCATCGCCGGTTTGGTTTACGATTGTCGATTTGGTTTTTGCTTATATTCCAATGGCATATCTGGCGTTGAAATTACTTTGTCATAAAGGAAAAATTCAAAAAAAAGAGTGACCAATCATCAAAAAAGTCCGTCAGACAACCATTTTAATAGTACTGAAATTAGCCAGAAAGAATTCGCAAAATTAGACATCAATCTTTTAGAAATCAAACTGGAAAATTTATAAAACTTACCACTTAATTGTTAAAAAATGTCCTTTCAAATTTCGTAACTTAGTTCGTTTTTATATCTGAAAATCATGACTAAGAAAGAAATTGCTCGAAACTTTCTAAAACTTGCCGCAAACGGACACTCGCATGAAGCTTTTCGTTTGCATGTTGGCAAAAAATTCAAACATCACAACGCTTATTTTAAAGGCGATGCCGATACTTTAATGCTTGCAATGGAAGAATCTGCAAGAACAAATCCAAATAAGATTTTCAAAATTCATCATATTTTGGAAGATGAAAATCTCGTAGCTGTGCATTCTCATTTACAGCAAAATTCAAAAGATATTGGTTTTGCTGTAGTTCATATTTTAAAATTTAAAGACGACAAAATAATTGAACTTTGGGATTTAGGACAGCCAATTCCTACTGAAACTATTAACGAAAACGGAATGTTTTAACTAATTGTTAATGGTGAATTGTTAATTATAAATTATTTCCAAAGACCGAAAACTAAAAAATACAAAAGCCTAAAAATGACCTTTTTATCCAAAACACTTTCAATATTGTCTTTAATTTTTCTTTTTTTGAGCTGTAATTCCTTCGCTCAAAAAGAAAATAATTATTCTGCTAAAATTGACAGTTTAATAATAAACACCAATTCTCCCATTTTTAATGGTGCAATTTTGATTTCAAAAAACGGAAAAACATTGTATTCTAAAGTAAAAGGTTTTTCGAATTTTGAAACCAAAAAAACTTTGAAATTAAACAGTGAATTCGAAATCATGTCAAACAGCAAACAAATTACGGCTGTTTTGATTTTATTGGAAGTTGAAAAAGGAAAAATAGATCTCAATGCTCCAATCAAAAATTATTTACCTGAATTAAAACAAACTTGGGCAGATTCTGTAACGGTTCATCAGCTTTTAAATCATACTCACGGAATTGTCGGTTTAGACAAACCATTGGCATTTAAACCCGGAACTCAGTTTAAATACGGAAATTTAAATTTCAGTCTTCTAGGGAAAATCGTAGAATTTAGTACCAAAAAAAGTTACACTGAAGTGGCTACCGCGCTTTTTTCGAAACTAAAAATGAAAAACACCTATGTCTATTCTAAAGGTAAAAATCAAAATTTAGTTTCTGGTTATATCAATAAGAATAACACTTTCGAAATCACTCATGATGATTATATTACGCCAGAAAGCCTTGGAGCAGACGGCATTATTTCAACCGTAACTGATTTAACTATTTGGAACAATAATCTTCATAAAGGAAAAATTTTAAAACCTGCATCTTATCAGAAAATGTTGAAATACACAACACTTTCGCAACATAATTTATTCGGAAAAGAAAAAGAAGGTTACGGTTACGGAATTAGAATTATTGAAAAAGAACCTGTTAAATATCTTGGACACACAGGTTTGGGTGATGGGTTTTCTTCAGTAAATTTATACTTCCCTGAAAGTGATATTAGTCTGATTGTTTTAGAAAATCAGATGAATGACGATTCTAATTTGTTTTACATATCTGAATTTAAAATCAAAAATATTCTTTTAAAAAGTGATTTATTAAATAAAAAATAAACTCAAATGGCTGTCAATAAAACCACCGAAACCACAAACAGTGTTGCTGATTTTATAAATACTGTCGAAAATGAAACAAAAAGAAAAGACGCTTTTCAACTTCTTTCAATAATACAGGAATTAACTGGTTTTGAACCTAAAATGTGGGGACCGAGTATTATTGGTTTCGGAAGTTATCATTATAAATATGACAGCGGACATGAAGGAGATGCGCCATTAGCAGGTTTTTCACCAAGAAAAACCGCAATGACTGTGTATTTTTATCTGCCTGAAGAAAATAGAGAAGAACTTTTATCAAAACTTGGAAAACATACATCTTCGAAAGCTTGTATTTACATTAAAAAATTAACCGATATCGACATAGAAATCTTAAAAAAGATAATTTTACTTTCTATTGAATACACTCAAAAATTATATCCCTCAAATTAAAAATGATTACATTCTTAATCCTTATACTTTTACTTTTTTTTGCTGTTTATAGATTTCTAAAACATCCAAAATTTGGGAAAGCGCCATCTGGCGAGCGATTGGCTTTAATTCAGAAATCGCCACAATACAAAAACGGAAAATTCGAAAATCAAAGTTTTACTCCAGATCTTGCTGAGGGAGCGAGTATGACGGGAGTACTACTGGAATTTTTCTTCAAAAAAGTAGATCGAAAATCTCCGACCGATTTGATTCCGTCTGTAAAGACTAATTTAAAAGAGCTTCCACTGAGCGAAGATGTTTTGGTTTGGTTTGGACATTCCTCCTATTTTATTCAACTTGAAGGAAAACGTTTTTTGATTGATCCTGTTTTCAGCGGAAACGCCTCGCCAATTCCGGGAACTACAAAATCATTTAAAGGAACAGATATTTACTCTGTTGATGATCTTCCGGAAATTGATTATTTATTGATGACACACGATCACTATGATCATTTGGATTATAAAACGATTCTGGAATTAAAGCCGAAAATCAAAAAAGTAATTACAGCACTCGGTGTTGGTTCTCATTTTGAATTTTGGGGCTTTAATCCTGAAATTATCATCGAAAAAGATTGGAACGAAAAAATAGAGTTAGATCAAAATTTGACACTTTACACAGCACCATCAAGGCATTTTTCGGGCAGATCTTTCAAACGTTGCAATACGCTTTGGACTTCTTTTATTTTGGAAACCACAGATTTCAGAATGTATCTTGGGGGAGACAGCGGTTACGATATTCACTTTGCAGAAATCGGCAAAAAATTCGGAATTTTTGATATCGTCTTGCTTGACAATGGTCAATACAACAAAAATTGGAAATACATTCACAATATGCCCGAAGATGTTATTCAAGCGATGAACGACCTAAACGCAAAAAGAGCTTTTCCGGTTCATTCTTCAAAATTTGCATTATCACTGCATTCTTGGGACGAACCTTTGAAAAAAGTTACCGAATTAAATAGTTTTTCTAAAAACCCTATTCCATTGATTACGCCAATGATTGGAGAAATAGTCGAATTAAAAAACGAAAAACAGCAATTTTCAGCGTGGTGGGAAAACATAAATTAATTGTGAGATGGGAAATGTCTGAACTTGAAAAGTAAACGCCCAAATATCTACTGAGCGAAGTCGAAAGGCACAAAGTTGAATTTTGTCCTCACTAAACCGGACTTCGACCTCACTCAGTCTGAGAATATAGCTAGAATAAAATTTAAACCCAAAATCTTAAAGTCTTGAAACTAAAAATAAATATAACGGCACTTTTGTTTTTCATTACAATTTCTGTTTTCGCTCAAAACACCTATGTTTTTCTGGGCTCTTACAATCGCGATAAATCGGCAGAAGCCATTCAAGTTTATCAATTAGATACCGTAAACGGAAAATTGAAAAAATTTACTTCGGCAAAAAATGTTATAAATCCTTCGTATCTGACTGTTTCGCCAAATGGAAAATACATTTACGCTTGCACGGATACCAAAACGCCAAACGCAGGAAGCATCAGCAGTTTTGAATTTAATACCGAAAACAAAACGCTGACATTTTTAAACAGCCAAAGAAGCGGTGGCGAAAATCCGGTTTATGTAACGGTCCACAAAAGCGGCAAATGGATTGCCAATGCCAATTATACTGAAGGAAGTGTTTCTGTTTTCCCAATTTTGGAAAACGGCAAAATTGATTCGATAGCGCAAAATTTCCAATATACGGATGGAAGTACACACAAAGAAAGACAAACACGTTCGCACGTTCATTCGGCTGTATTTTCGCCTCAATGCGATTATTTGTTTTTGCCAGATTTAGGTGCAGACAAAATTCGTTGCTATAGATTTGATGCGACTCAGAAAAAACCTTTAATCGCAACTGAAAATCCATTTACAAAGACAGATTTAGAAGCTGGACCAAGACATTTTACTTTTCATCCCAATCAAAAATTTGGTTATTGCATTGAGGAAATGGCAGGTCAAATAAGTGTTTACAAATATGACAATGGCGTTTTAAATAAAATACAGCGAATTGCAACACATTCTGATAAAATAAAAGAGGGTTTTGAAAGTTCTGACATTCATATTTCACCTGACGGAAAATTTCTGTATGCCACAAACCGTGGAAAAGAAAACAACATTGCCATTTTTACAATTGATGAAAACGGAATGTTGAAAAACATTGGCTACAAATCGACTTTAGGAAAACACCCAAGAGTTTTTGCCATTGATGAAAGCGGAAAATTTTTAGTCGCTTCGAATGTAAATACGGGAAATGTCGTAGTTTTTAAAAGAAATCTAAAAACAGGCTTACTAAAAAAAGTAGGAAAAGAAGTTAAAATGGAAAATGTTTCGTGTGTTCAGATTAAAAAAATTTAAACTTTAAAAAAAATGCAACAATCGAATTTCAATTTGCAACCTGATTTTCTAGAAAACGAAATCATAAAATTAATTCCGTTAGAAGAAAAACATTTTGAAGAACTTTATAAAGTAGCTTCAGATCCTTTAGTTTGGGAACAACATCCTAATAAAAATCGCTATGAACGAGACGTCTTCCGAAACTTTTTTGAAGGTGCGATGGAAAGCAAGGGCGCTTTTTTAATTTTAGATAAAACCACAAACGAAATTGCCGGAAGCACACGATTTTATGACTATGAACCTGAAAACAATAGCATTTTTATAGGTTATACTTTTTACGGAAGAAATTTCTGGGGAACCGGTTTTAATCCACAAGTAAAAAAATTAATGCTCGATTATGCTTTTCAATTTGTTGATAAAGTGCGATTTCATATCGGAGCAGAAAATTATCGTTCGCAAAAAGCAATAGAAAAATTAGGTGCCGAAAAAATTGATGAAATCAATGTTGCATATTACAACGAACCTTCGAGGCATAACTTTGTATACGAAATAAGAAAAAACTAAAATAGAAACTGTTTCGTTTTTTCTTATTAGCCGAATTAAAATTTAAAACCGCTATTAAAACCATAAAAAAATGCAAGCAATGAACTTTAATTTACAGCCTGATTTCCTAGAAAACGAAATCACAAAATTAATTCCCTTAGAAGAAAAACATTTTGAAGCATTATTTGAAGCTGCTTCAGACCCTTTAATTTGGGAACAGAATCCTGTAAAAGACCGATACAAAAGAGAAGTTTTCAGCGCTTTTTTTGAAATGATATTTACAAAAAGTCCATTTTTAATTCTTGATAAGCAAACCAATGAAATAATGGGTACATCAAGTTTTTATGATTACAATCCCGAAAAATCGAGTGTTGCAATTGGCTACACATTTATTGCCAGAAAATTTTGGGGCGGACCATATAATAAGTCTAACAAAAAATTAATGATTGATTATGCTTTTCAGCATGTCGACTCAATCCTTTTTCACATTGGATCAGAGAATTTTCGCTCACAAAAAGCCGTTTTAAAACTCGGAGCAGAAAAAATAAATGACATGACATTCGAAATTAATGGAATCAATGTGCCTTACTTTGAATACGAACTAAAGAAGAAATAAAAATGTGAAAGTTAGGATGTAAGATGCTAGATTGAAGCAAACATTTCACATTTTCACAAAAAAACAAAACAATGAAAAATATAACCGTTTTCTGCGGATCAAGTTTTGGTACCGACGAAATATTTAGAGAACAAGCACAATTACTGGGAAAAACCTTGGCTAA
Source organism: Flavobacterium denitrificans DSM 15936 (assembly GCF_000425445.1). GTDB lineage: Bacteria > Bacteroidota > Bacteroidia > Flavobacteriales > Flavobacteriaceae > Flavobacterium > Flavobacterium denitrificans. The sequence goes on from NZ_KE384378.1 coordinate 601,115, forward strand.
ACAAAATATAGGTTTAGTTTACGGAGGCGCAAATGTTGGTTTAATGGGTGTTGTTGCAGATGGCGCGCTTAGTGAAAACGGGACAGTTATTGGCGTTCTTCCAAATTTCCTTCGATCTAAAGAAATCGCACATTTAGGCTTGACCGAATTAATTGTAGTCGAAAGTATGCACGAACGCAAAACCAAAATGAACGATTTATGCGACGGCGTAATTGCACTTCCTGGTGGCTTTGGAACACTTGAAGAGCTTTTCGAAATGCTGACTTGGGCGCAATTAGGTCTTCATAAAAAACCAATCGCAATTTTAAACATAAACGGATTTTATGATTCCCTGATTGAATTGACAGAAACAATGGTTGAAAAAGGCCTTCTTAAAGATGTTAATCAGAAAATGCTTTTGGTAAGCGACAATATTTCGGATTTATTGGAAAAAATGAAAAACTACAATCCGCCAACGGTTGGAAAATGGATAAATAAAGAAGAAGTTTAATGTGTTTCAGATTATAAGTTTTTAAACTGCTTTTTATATGCACTCGGGTTTAGTCCTGTATATTTCTTAAATAATCGATTCAGATGGCTTGCATCACTAAAACCAAATTCGTACACGATTTCATTAATACGCATATTGGTAAATTTTAATCGGGTTTCAATCAGCTTAATTTTATATGCGATACTATATTCTTGTATATTCTGTCCTGTTTTGGTTTTAAAATACTCGCTTATATACGTTGGTGAAACATTAAAAGCTGTTGCCATTTTCGAAGATTTCAATTGATCTGGCCGATAGATATTCTGATGAACATAATGCAGTAAATCTAAATTTGGCATCGTACTGGTCTGCTCAAAATTTATACTCGCTACAAGCGAAATATTTCTTGCGGCAATGGTTATTATAGTATTTAGAATTTGTTTTATTACTTCTTGTTGCTGCTGATCATGACTTTTTTCTTCTCTAATAAGGGCTTCGATCATTGCTCTTATTAATGGCTTGTCTGTCACTGTCTTTAATATACATCCCGGCAAATGATTATGATTGTGAAAAATAAATTCAAGTTTTTGAATCCATTCGCTGCTTTGAGTTTTAAGATAACTGTTATGAAATCTAATAAAGAAAAATTTCGTTTTCTCAGTAACTTCAAAACTGTGAGTATCTTCAGGAAAAATCAAAAATAACTTATCACTGCTGTAAGGTAATCGATGATCATTTATGATCTGAATTCCTTTTCCTTCCAATACAAAAACCATTTCAAAAAAAGTGTTTTTGCGCTCTTTCGCTTCATATTCTAAAACTTCTAAAAACTGAAGTTCAAATGGATGGTATAAATTTCTAATTTCCATCTTTCAAAAGTACAAAATATTCCAATGATTGTACAAATTTAAAAAAGCAGATCTTCTCAACTTTGTTGTATAAAATTACAACAATATGGAAACAATTTCTTTTTTATTATTGCGCATTGCAATAGCAATCAGCATGTTTGGACATGGATTAGTACGACTACCAAAACTGGAAGCTTTTAGTAACTGGATGACCAATAGTTTTGAAAATTCTATGCTGCCAAAAATTCTTGTAACTCCTTTTAGTTACATCTTACCCGTAGCAGAATTTTCAATTGGCGTTTTATTATTACTGGGTTTATTTACAAAACCATCTTTAATTGCCGGAGCTGTAATTATGCTAATTTTATTATTTGGCACCTCAATGATTGAAAACTGGGAAGCCATTCCGTCACAACTAATGCACATTGCTTTTTTTGCTTTACTGTTACATTTTATAAATGATAACAGTTGGGCTATTGATACATTAATTAAAAAATAAGCATTATGAGTTCAAGAAGAAATTTTATTAAACAAACCGGAATAATAGGAATGGTTGGCCTGATGAATCCTATTGAAACATTTTCTGAAGTTTCAAACAATGCTCCTGTTTTTTCTTCTAAAAAAACTAAATGGGCAGACGGCTCAAGATTAGTGGTTTCAATCTCTATGCAGTTTGAAGCCGGAGGACAACCGCTAAATGCCGAAAGTCCTTTTCCTCAAAATATGCAAAAAGGATTTATTGATCTCCCTGCTTCTACCTGGTATGAATACGGATATAGAGAAGGAATTCCACGTATGTTGGACAATTGGGATAAACTTGGCGTAAAAGTAACTTCGCACATGGTTGGAACCGCTGTTTTAAAAAATCCGGAACTGGCAAAAGAGATTATACAAAGAGGCCACGAAGCCGCCGCACACGGAATGAGCTGGAGCACACAATATACAATGCCGTATGAAGAAGAAAAAAAGTTCATAAAAGATGGTATTGATGCTATAAAAAAAGTCACTGGTTTTACTCCTGTTGGTTATAATGCCAACTGGCTGCGCCGAGGACAAAACACACTCAATATTTTACAAGAACTTGGTTTCAAATATCATATCGATGATCTTAGCCATGATGAACCTTTTATCATTCAGGTAAAAAATAAAGATTTTGCAGTAGTTCCATACACAATCAGATGCAACGACATAGTTCTGATTGAAGGGAAAAACTTTTCATCAGATCAATTTTTCCAACAAGCTAAAATGGAATTTGACCAATTATACGCCGAAAGTGAAACACAACGACGCCAAATGTCAATTAGTTTTCACGACCGCATTGGAGGAACTCCACAAATGGTAAAAGCCACAAATGATTTAATAAAATACATGCAACAACATCAGGGTGTGAGTTTCAAACGCAAAGATGAAATCGCCGAAATTGCACTTCACGACAAGACTACAATAAGAGAATAATCAATTTAGAATTTGAAATCCATACAAGTTAAAACTTGTGTGGATTTTTTATTTCTGGTAATTGGAATTTCTTTCTTAAATTAGGGCTTCAAAAAAAAATGTTTTGATTTTTCGTTTTTTTTTGAAGTATTTGCCTCTATTTTACAACGCACATTTTAGACATAAACCATGAAAACAGAAAACAACAAATTTGCAAAAGCCGAAATGCTGATTAGAAAACCTGTTTCAGAAGTTTTTCAGGCTTTTATAGATCCAGAAATCACCCGTAAATTTTGGTTTACAAAAGGATCAGGAAAATTAGAAGAAAACCAAAAAACAGAATGGACTTGGGAGATGTATGGTTTTTCGCTTTCAGTGACGACTTTAGTTTTACAGGAAAATAAAAAAATTGTAATTGAATGGGGAAATCCAGATGAAATTACTTTGGTTGAATGGATTTTTAGTCCGTTGAATGAAAATGAGACTTTTGTGAGTATTACAAATTCTGGATTTCACGGAGATTCAGACAAAATAATCGATCAGGTCCGCAATTCTACTGAAGGCTTTACTTTAGTTTTAGCCGGTGCAAAAGCGTATTTGGAACATAAATTACAGCTAAATTTAGTTTTAGACCGATTTCCGAAAGGGCTAGCTTAATTTTTTTTGTTTCAGGTTTCAAGTTTCAGGTTCTCTTGATAACTTGAAACTTGAAACTTGAAACTTGAAACTTGAAACTTGAAACTTTTAAACCAAACAAAATGGATACTAAAAAACCCGAAAACATCGACGAATATATTGGCGGGTTTCCGAATAATGTTCAGGAAATTTTGGAGAAATTAAGAATGACAATTCAGAAAGCCGCGCCAGATGCAAAAGAAAAAATCAGTTATTCGATGCCGGCTTTTGAGCAAAACGGAATTGTAGTTTATTTTGCAGCCTTTAAAAATCATATCGGGCTTTATGCTTTGCCAAGCGGGCATGAAGAATTTAAAGACGAGCTTTCAAAATATAAATCAGGAAAGGGTTCTGTCCAGTTTCCATTAAAAGATAAAATGCCTTATAATTTGATCACTAAAATTGTGAAATTTCGAGTGAAAGAAAATCTTGAAAAGGCAAAAAAGAAATAATATTTAAATGAATTTATCAGAGCACTACAATCAACTTTACAAAACATCTTCTGAAGCGATTTCAGCAGGAAAATATGCGATTGATTCAGAGTTAAAAAACGAATCAGATTCCCGATTTGGAATAACGCTATTAATTCGTCCAAGCGATGAAGTAAAGGCGAATATGCAGCTTTTTTTAAACGAGTTAAAAGCAATTGAACCTAAGCAATATTACTATCCAGACTCTGATATTCATATCACGGTTATGTCGATTATTTCTTGTTCGGAGGAATTTCAACTGACCCAGATTTCGCCAAACGATTATATTCAGCTTATCTGCAAAAGCATGGTTGATGCTGATAAAATCAAGATTCATTTTAAAGGCGTTACGGCCTCGCCTTCTGCTCTTATGATTCAAGGTTTTCCAACAGATCAGACTTTGGATAATTTAAGAAATAAACTTCGTGAGAACTTTAAAAACTCCGAATTGCAACAAACTATCGACAGTCGCTATACAATTTCTACCGCGCATTCAACTGTTATGCGTTTTCAGGAACCGCTTCAAAATCCAAAAAAATTAATTGAAATTACGGATAAATTTCGCGATTTTGATTTTGGAGAATTTGATGTAAAAAATCTGGAACTCGTTTATAATGATTGGTATCAGCGTAAAAGTACCACGCGTGTTTTGGGGAATTTTGGTTTGAGATAGTTATTTAAACATCCCAAAATGCCACAAAACTCCAGACGGATCGTGAAGAAAACATTCGCTTCCCCAATCTAAATGGCGAGTTGGAGTCAATTTTACGCCATATTTTTCCGTTAAATTAAGTGCTGAAAGTTCGTTGTAATATCGATCTGCATCGTCAACTTCTAGGAAAATCATAGTATTTTCAATCCATTCCTTTGTGTAATAATCTTGAAGATAAAAAGCAAATTCTTTGTTCTTAAAAACCGATAAATTATGTTCTATTACAAATTCTTCAAATCCTAAATCACGGTAAAAATTTCTGGAAATTTCGAAATTTTTGGATCCGATGAAAGGACGAATTGATTTTATATTGTGGTTCATACTTCTTCATTTTTAGTTATGAAAACCATTCTATTTTCTCATCAAGTCTGACAAGAAAATCAGTAAATGAATTTCCTATTTCAACATGATATTCTGCATTTAAATCAACAAATGGAGAAAGAATAATTTTTAGAGAATTATTGTCGTCAAATTCAATTCCTATAAATTCACCACTTCCATTTGTTCCTATTGCGAGTGTTTGTGGTAATTTTTCAAAAATATGATACTCCAAATTAGAATCAATGATTTCTTCTAAACTCCAAAGTTTTATAAACTCAACCCCAATAAACTGATCTATTCCTAAATAGTTCTCTAAATAAAAAACATAATCTTTAGGAAGATCAAATTTTAAATGTACTTGAATATCTTCGACCTCAATTAAAGAATTCTCGCGACGCGCCGGAAAATCATACTTTCTAAAAATTCCTTTTAATTCTTCAGTCATAAAAATGATAAATAAATTCTTTATCCCTTCTTCAAAATGTTCCCCAAACCACGACCAATCTGCTCAATAGCTTCAAGTCCTTTTGTCAATGGAGTTGCAGTAAAATCCTCGTAAGCATCCATTGAACTCTCTTGTCGATCGTCTTGTGGATAAACCAAAATAATATTATTTTCTCCAAAGAACTTTTCAAATTTCTGTGGAAGTCTTTCAAAAATAGATTGATACGAAACAGAACCTTTTCGTGATAAATTGAAAACAATCAAATCAGTTGGTTTTATTTCATCGGAAATTGATTCGAAATTATCCCATTCCATAACGCTTTTAAAGCCCAATTTAGCATTCAATCTCAAATTATTAGCAATACTCTGAATCGTTTGGTGCGTTTTATAATCGGCATAAAGGACAATCGGAATGCTTAATTCCTGCGACAATCTACAAATTTTCTGCAATAAAAGATGAAAACCAATTCCTCTTTCAGAAAATGGCGGACAAATAAAAACAAGTCTTTTTTCTTCAATAAAATTAGTCGGAAATCGGCAAATGAATAAACTTTTGTCAACATTGTTGATGATCGAATCTACATTTTCTCCAAAAATTTTATCCAAAAATCCAGTCTTTTTTGGCCAGCCAATAATCACAATATCCGACATGATTTCTTTAGAAGTTCTGGCAATTCCGCTTGCAGGATTATGATCAATCCTTGCAATCGTATTAATTTTCACTTCAGAAGCTGAGCCTTGAATAACGAATTTGTCAACCGCTTTTCTATACTTCAAGATATTCTTTTCAGCCTGATCATTGTTTGGAACTATTGTTAATAAAGTAACCGGATTTGATGATTTTTTGTCTTTAATCAAAAGCGCAAAATCCAACAAACTTGCGGTTGCAGAGGTCTTTGCCAACGGAATCAAAATATGTTCATCTAAAATCTGGTCTTTATCGGCATCTTCATGTGAAATCTCTTCTTCGCAAATTGCAATTTTTTTCGCAGCTTTTTCAGTTGCAAAAGACGCTACAATACAGGTTATCAAAATCAGAATAATGGTTCCGTTTAAAATATTTTCATCTAAAATTTTGGCTTTATACCCCACCAAAATCACTGCCAATGTTGCTGCTGCATGGGCGCTGCTCAAACCAAAAATAAGTTGTCTTTCGGTTTTAGTATATCTAAAAACAATCTGTGTAAAAAAAGCTGCAGCCCATTTTCCAAAAATTGCCACAACGCTCAAAGTTGCTGCAACAATTAAAGCCGTTGGTCCGCTTAAAATTACGCTAACATCGACCAGCATTCCAACAGAAATCAAAAAAAACGGAATAAACAATGAATTCCCGATAAACTCAATTCGATTCATCAAAGCAGAAGAATGTGGAATCAAAGGATTCAATGCCAATCCTGCAACGAAAGCTCCTATAATAGGCTCTACTCCTGCTACTTCAGCTAAAAACGCGGCAAAGAAAACAACAGAAAGCACAAAAATATAATGTGCATGTTTTTCACTTTCCAATTTCTTAAAAAACCATTTTGCAATTCTTGGAATTAATAAAAACATAATCGCCGAGAAAATCGCTAATGAAACTGTCAATTTTATCCAAAAAGCCTGATTTAAGCTTCCTTGACTGCTTCCCATAATTACGGCCAGAATGATCAAAACAGCAGTATCTGTCAAAATTGTTCCTCCAACTGTAATTGCAACGGCTTGATTTTTAGCAATTCCTAATTTGCTCACTATTGGATACGCCACCAATGTATGCGTTGCAAACATGCTCGCCGTTAAAAAACTCGCATTAAATTCATAATGAAGTAAATAATAACATACTGGAAAACCAATTGAAAGCGGAATTATAAACGTAAAAAATCCAAATAATAAACTTTTGTTTCGATTGGCCTTAAATTCATTCATATCCAACTCGAGTCCCGCGATAAACATGATATACAAAAGCCCAATAGTTGAAAATAAATTAACTGCCGAGTTTTTTTCTAAAAGATGCAAACCATGTGGACCAATTATAACGCCCGAAATAATAAGCCCGATAATTCCAGGAATATTGATTTTTTTTAATAAAATTGGGGAAAGCAGGATTATAAAAAGTATTAAAGAAAAAATCAATACTGGATTTGTGAGCGGTAATTCGAATTCCTGTAAAAAATGCCTGAAAAATTCTATCATATTGTAATTTTATGCTTTGTGGTATTAAAACTTGTAAAAAGACATTTCCGGATAATAAATATCCTTTGAAGCAATTTCGTAATTCTACCAAAGAGATTAAGCCGTATGAATTAAGGCTTTTTACAAAAATACCGAAAAAACGCTAACTTTTAACGTGATCTGCATATTAAGCAATTAAATTTATTTTGTTGCCAAATTATTAATATTTAATATCATTTTTAACAAAAATGCAAGATTAACAATCAAAAGCGAATCTTCGTTGCATTATTCAATTATCTTTGTAGTAACAAAAATGAAACAATGGAAGAATGTATCTCTGTTTTTGATATGCTTAAAATTGGTGTTGGACCTTCATCCTCACACACTTTGGGGCCTTGGAGAGCCGCAGAACGCTTTTTAGACGAGTTAAAAAGCGAATCTATTTTAGATCAAATCAAGCGCGTAAAAGTCGATTTGTACGGCTCGCTTTCTTTAACCGGAAAAGGCCACGCAACAGATTTGGCCGTAATGCTCGGTTTGAGCGGGCAAGATCCCGAATATATTCCGGTTGAAAATATTGCTGGAATTATTAAAACTATTGAAAATAAAAACGAAATTATTTTGGCAAATCAATATACGATTCCGTTTTATTTTCTTCAGGATATTGTTTTCAACAAAGACTTCCTTCCTTTTCATGCCAATGGCTTGAAATTTACCGCTTATAAAAATGATGATTCTGAATACGAATCTACTTTTTATTCAATTGGAGGTGGTTTTGTTGTAAAAGAGGAACGCGAAAATGCCAAAATAAAAGAAGTCATAAAATGTGCTTTCCCTTTTCCAGTTCAAAATGCGGTTGAGCTTTTGAATTATACAATCTCAGAAAACAAATCAATTTCAGAAATTGTATATGAAAATGAAAAATCAATGCGTTCAGAAGGAGAAATTCATTCTGAATTAATGCGCATTTGGAATACCATGTTGGAATGCATGTACATTGGTTGCCATTCTGAAGGTATTCTTCCGGGCGGACTTCACGTTCGAAGACGCGCTTTTGATATGCATCAAAATTTGATTGGTTTGTCTAATTATACTGATCCACAATCTTGGCTGGAAGAAATTAGAAAAACCGAAGTTAAATTTCGCCAGATTTTAAAATGGGTAAGTTGTTTTGCATTGGCAGTGAATGAAGTAAATGCTTCTTTGGGTCGTGTCGTTACCGCTCCAACAAACGGAAGTGCGGGCGTTATTCCGGCAGTTTTAATGTATTATATGGTAATCGAAAACCATAATGCAGGTGAAAAAGAAATCAAACAATTTTTGATGGTTGCGGGAGAAATTGGAAGTATTTTCAAAAAAGGCTCTACTATTTCAGCTGCAATGGGAGGCTGTCAAGCCGAAATTGGTGTTTCGTCATCAATGGCCGCGGCGGCGCTTTGCGAATTAATGGGCGGAACTCCTGCACAAGTTTTAATGGCTGCCGAAATTGCTATGGAACATCATTTGGGCCTAACTTGTGATCCAATTGGTGGATTGGTTCAGATTCCTTGCATTGAACGAAATACAATGGGCGCTATAAAGGCCATAAACGCAGCAGAATTAGCTCTTGAAACTGATTCTAAAAATGCTAAAGTTCCTTTAGACAAAGTAATCAATACAATGTGGGAAACAGCAAAAGATATGAATTCAAAATATAAAGAAACCTCTGAAGGTGGATTGGCAATTGCCGTTAATATGGCTGATTGTTAGAATATATTACTTAATTTTGCAAACAAAAAAATCACCTTTAGGAGCATTAACTGCTTTTAAAATCATTAATAAAATTAAAACTTACTCATAATGTCAGTTGCTAAAAAAGATTATAAAAGAATCACTACCAAATCGTTAATTGAAATGAAAAGCAATGGAGAGAAAATCTCTATGCTAACTGCATATGATTTCACAATGGCAAAAATTGTTGATACTGCGGGCGTCGATGTGATTTTAGTAGGAGATTCTGCTTCAAATGTGATGGCAGGTCACGAAACGACTTTGCCAATTACTTTAGACCAGATGATTTATCATGCTTCATCTGTTGTTCGCGCTGTCGAGAGAGCTTTAGTTGTGGTAGATCTACCTTTTGGAAGCTACCAATCTGATCCTAAAGAAGCTTTGCGTTCTTCTATCAGAATTATGAAAGAAAGTGGCGGACATGCTGTAAAATTAGAAGGCGGAAAAGAAATCAAAGAATCAATCAAAAAAATATTAAACGCCGGAATTCCTGTTATGGGACATTTAGGTTTGACTCCTCAATCTATTTATAAATTCGGAACTTATAGCGTAAGAGCTAAAGAAGATGAAGAAGCTGAAAAATTGATTGAAGATGCTAAAATGCTTGAAAAAATAGGATGTTTTGCCGTAGTTCTTGAAAAAATCCCAGCTGAACTTGCCAAAAAAGTGGCGGATAGCATTTCGATTCCAGTTATTGGAATTGGTGCCGGCGGTGGTGTCGACGGTCAAGTTTTAGTTATCCATGACATGTTAGGTATGAACAATGAATTCAGTCCACGTTTCTTGCGTCGTTACTTGAATCTTTATGAATCAATGACAAAAGCAATCGGACAATATGCTGCTGATGTAAAGTCAAAGGATTTCCCTAACGCTAGTGAACAATATTAGTTCTAAGGTTCTAAGATACTAAGGTTTTAGGCACAAAGATTCAAAGCTACAAAGGTTCAAAGAACTTAAAAATTAAAACTCAATTGCCTCCAGCTTTAGCTGGAGGTTCATTTTTAAAGCTACTGGAAGGCTTTAGCCAAACTTTCTCAATCTAAATTTCAACTTAAAATGAAAATTATTTCAGATAAAAACAATCTCCAAATTTTGCACGAAGACAATCACATTATTGTCGTCAATAAGCGTGTGGGTGATATTGTGCAGGGAGATAAAACGGGAGACAAACCTTTATCTGATGTTGTAAAAGAATATATAAAAGAGAAATACAATAAACCTGGTGATGTTTTCTTGGGTGTAATTCATCGTTTGGATCGGCCTACAACAGGAATTGTAGTTTTTGCGAGAACAAGCAAAGCTTTATCGAGAATGAATGAGCTTTTCAGCAATCGTGAAACTAAAAAAACATATTGGGCGGTTGTAAAAAACAAACCTAGTGAAGCTTCTGCAAAACTGGTACATTACTTAAAAAGAAACGAAAAAAACAATACTTCAAAAGCACATTTAAAAGAAGTTCCTGATAGCAAATTAGCAAGTATGGACTACAAAATCATTAAAGAGCTTCAAAATTATACCGCTCTTGAAATCAATCTTCATACTGGGCGTCATCACCAAATTAGAGCGCAACTTTCTGCAATTGGTTCTCCAATAAAAGGCGATCTTAAATATGGCGCTGATCGCAGTAATCTTGACGGTGGAATTCATCTTCACGCCAGAAAACTAGTTTTTGTTCATCCGGTTTCTAAGGAAAATATTACGATTATTGCATCAACTCCGGACGAAACAATTTGGAATGCCGTTTGATTTTTTATGATATAATTGTTAATTTTTTAAATATTATCGATTAACTTGCATAGCCATAGAAAACAAGCTGATCATAAAATGGACTACAAAAACGACATCGGATACAGAAAAGAAACGCTTAAAAAGTTGTTGTATAACATTCAAAAAAGCGAAGATTTGATTGTTCAAGCTTTATACGATGATTTCAAAAAGCCAGAATTCGAAGCTGTTTTAACCGAAACTAATTATGTCATTTCAGAACTAAAAGACACGATCAAAAACATCTATTCGTGGTCTAAACCCAAAAATATTTTCCCGTCACTTCTCAATTTTCCGTCAACAGATTATATCTATAAAGAACCTTACGGAAAAGTTTTAGTAATTGCCCCATGGAATTATCCTTTTCAATTGGCGCTATGCCCATTGATTGCTGCCGTTGCTGCCGGAAACAGAGTTGTTTTAAAGCCATCTGAACTTACGCCACATACAGCCGCAATTATTACCAAAATTATTTCTAAAACATTCCATGTCAAACACGTAGAAGTTGTTGAAGGCGGAATCGAAGAAGCCAATAAATTACTTGCAAAACGTTGGGATTATATCTTTTTTACAGGAAGTGTTTCGGTTGGAAAAATTGTCGCCAAAGCCGCGGCCGAAAATCTGACTCCAGTTACTTTAGAACTAGGGGGCAAAAATCCGTGTATCATTGATGAAACGGCAAATTTGAAATTAGCCGCAAAACGAATTGTCTGGGGAAAATTCATCAATGCTGGTCAAACCTGTATTGCTCCCGATTATATTCTGATTCAGAAAAACATGAAAATTAATTTCGTTACTTTTTTAATTGACGAAATCCTAAAAGCTTATGGCAAAAAAATAGACAAATCACCCGATTTTGCACGAATCATCAACACTAAAAACTGGCTTCGCCTGGATAGTATGATTGAGCGTGACAAAGTAATATTTGGCGGAGAAACCGATGCTGATAAATTATATATTTCACCTACTATAATCGAAGAACCTGCATTAGATAGTCCTGTAATGAGAGAAGAAATCTTCGGTCCTATCTTGCCTATCCTGACTTACGAAAACGAAGCCGACATTGAACACGTAATCAGCCGTTACGAAAAGCCTTTGGCATTTTATGTTTTTAGCGAAGATAAATCTTTTGCTAAAAAGCTAATTACAACCTATTCATTTGGAGGCGGATGCATCAACGATACCGTAGTTCATTTCTCCAATAAAAGATTACCTTTCGGGGGTGTAGGACATAGCGGAATTGGTGCGTACCATGGACAACTCAGCTTTGATATTTTCTCGCATCATAAGGCTGTAGTAAAAAAAGCAAATTGGCTTGACCTACCTATGCGATATGCTCCTTATAAAGACAAATTAACCTCACTTAAACGATTATTAGACTGGCTTTAAAGCACAAAAAAATGTCTTCGTTAATTTTGTAGAATATCCTATGCAATTGATTAAAAATACTATATTTACGTTTCAATAATGACCGTAAATTCTAAAAGTACAAACAATTCCATACCAAAATGAAATCTACACTTGACCTACTCGAAAACATAAAAAAAAATGGCTATAAACTAGATTTTTCAAGCGTTTTTGAACATGCTTTCGAAAATTTTAAAAAAATATCGCTTTACTCTGCCTTAATCATTTTAGTTTTTTCAGTCATTATCGGAATTGTCGCTGTAGCCGTTTTAGGATCGGTTTATGGTTTAGACAATGCTCCTAAAATGATTGAAGAAAGTTTAAAACCTTCAAAACCAACCCTAGAAGATGCTTTAATCTCAACAATTGGAGTTTCGCTTTTATCAGCTCTTGTCGCTCCTTTTGGCGCAGGATTCTTCAAAATGGCTGACTCTGCTGACAAAGACAACGAATTTAAAGTTTTTCATATTTTTAATTATTTCAAGGCACCTTATTTTGCGCAATTGTTTGCAGCAACTTTACTTATAACTGCTATAAACAATGCAATTGCCAATACGCTTGAAAGTGCTGGTTTTATTTTTATAGGCGTTGCTATTTCAATTTTTATCAATTTTTTCATGTATTTTACTGTTCCGCTGATTCTTTTCGGAAACCTAAAAGCGATAGATGCAATTAAAGGAAGTATTGTACTTGTGACTAAAAATCCATTATTGATTTTCGGATTATTCATTATTGGACTTATAGGCTCCGCAATAGGAGTATTCGCTTGTGGCGTAGGATTACTATTTACAATAGTTTTTAATACTTCAATGATTTATGCGGCTTACTGCGCAATTTTTCCGATGGAACATGAAGAAGATCCAATTGACAGTATTGGCCAATCGGATCTCTAAATTCAAATGAGGCTGACCAACTTTAGAAATTCAAAAAGTGCTATTACCTAAACCGTACATTCCTAAATTTTATGGTAGAGAACTACAGTTTTTATAATACAATGATTTCAGGAATTGCCTTTGCTGGCAATACCCTGAAATCAATTTTAACAAACTGGTTTGTTTTTAACCCAGAAGTCATTTTTTACAACAATCCAAAACTCATTATTTTAGGACTTTCCTTATTTGCATTTTTAGGAATTTTGATTTATCAATTCTTACGAATCAAAACCAGGATTGGCTATTTCATTCAGAAGAAAAAAGATACCGAAACGATAACCAAAGAATACCAGCTTTATATATTATTTTTCGGTATTGCCGTGATCGTAATTGAGATCATCAATGAAATTTTCAAAATTAGGCCAAAAAGCCTACTGATTATAAATACGATTATTGGCCTAAGCGTACTTATGATATATATCCTTACGGATAAAATCAAATATTTGCGTGATCATGTTCAAAAAATATTTATTGTCTCCTTCTTTTTTTACATTGCCTACGTAGCTCGCAACATCATTTGCCTTCCAGATGATGTTCTGCCAATTATTACTTTTTTAATATCTTTTTTCTTTTCATACAGCATTTTAAAACCTATAAAAGTTTATTGGCTTTTTGTTGCTTTGACTTTTCTTTACCTGGTTACGACTGTCGTTTTTCAATTAATCCCGATAAAATCTTCGGTACTTTTAATCGATTTCACCATTGTCATTTTTATCATAAACCAAGTAAAATACGCAGTTTTGCAAAACAACAGAGACAATTACAGGTTTACAAATGAAATCGTACATAAAGGAAACTCGCTTACAATTGCAACAAACGAAAATGGCGAATTGCTGTTTTGCAGCGAAACAATTACTTCTATTTTAGGCTATCAACCAGACCAAGTTATGGGGTTTGAGTTTTGGAAACTAACGGAAGACTCCGAATTCAATAGTGCCAATTATTATAAAAACTACATAGACAACAAACTATACATAAGAAAACTAAAAAACAAAAACGGCGAATACAAATACATTCAATGGAAAGATAAAAAGTTTTCAGAAAATCTCATTATTAGTATTGGTCAGGACGTTACTGAACAAATTATAGTTCAAGATCAATATAAAAATCTGATTCAAACCGCAACGGATATTATTTTTGAAATAAGCATTGAAGGACATTTTACATTTATAAACGAGTTTGGTTATTCAATTTTAGGATATACCGAAAATGAAGTTCTTTTACAGCATTATTCTAATTTTATTCATGACGATTATATCAAAAATGCGGTTGATTTTTATGAAAATTTGGAGCAAAACGAGCTCAATTATCCAACAATCGAAATTCCAATTTTAAAGAAAAATGGTGACGAATTATGGATTTCCCAAAAAGTAATTGTCCGCAAAAATGATTTAGGAATTACTACTGGTTTTGCTGGGATTGCCCGAGACATAACTGAACTTAAAAATGTCGAAAATGAGAAAAAAAGACGTTTAGAAAAAATTGAATCTTACAATAATTCAACTAAAAAACTTTCAACCACTAATTTCACCGAATATGAGAGTATTGACACCGTAATCGATTATATCATAAAAGAAGGGGGAATTGTATCAAAAGCGAACAGGGTCAGTTTTTGGAAATTTTCTAATGATGTCATTACTTGCAAAAATTTGTTTAGCCGTGACAATCAAACTTTAAGTGACAAAAACATTCTTGACAAAGAATCCTATCCAATTTATTTTGAAACCTTAAAAAACAAAGCCATTATAAATGCACCTGATGTTTTTGACAAAATAGAAATATCTGAGTTTCAAAAGGTTTATTTCACCAAAAACAAAATCAAGTCGATGCTTGATGTTCCAATTTTCTTAAACGGACAACTAGCCGGTGTTGTTTGTTTTGAAAGCACGGGTGAAAAAAGAGAATGGGACAACGAAGACATCAACTACGCTAGAACCATTTCAGATGTTATTTCGTTGGCAATTTCATCACAAATGAGACTCAAAGCAGAGAAAAAACTGGAACTGAAAAGTGATCTTCTTTCGGCGATGGCACTTTGCACTGAAAAATTTCTTTCAAGCAAAGGACCTCAAAAAATGTTTCAAGAAACCTACAATATAATTGGAAAAGCATCAAAAGCAGATCATATTTTTTATTATGAAAAAGATTTTGAAACCAATACAATCAGCCAGAAATATAAATGGTCAAGAGAAGGTGTTGTTCATCAAATAACAGAGCTTCAAAAATTTACAGAAGAAAATTTAAACGAAATTATTCTTCACTCGCAAAGCAAAAAGGTATTGAACATGCTGACTCAAAATCTTGAAGAAACATTTTTCAAGAAATTGCTTGTTACAAACGATATTAAATCAATTTTGATTCTTCCGTTATTTTCAAATGATGTCTTTTCTGGTTTTATTGGCTTCGATGATTGTACCAAAGAGCGAAAGTGGACCGATGATGAAATTTACATCTACCAAATATTAGCCAATAATATTTCATCAGCTTTAGACCGACATAGAAATCAAGCTAAAATCAAGGAAAGTGAAGATGCCATTAAAGCAAAGGAGCTTGCTGAAGCGGCAAACAAGTCTAAATCTGATTTCTTAGCCAACATGTCGCACGAAATTCGAACTCCTTTAAACGGAATCATCGGATTTACGCATTTATTGATGAAAACAAATCTTGAAGAAATTCAGGAAAAATACATGACAACCATTAATCAATCAGCCCATTCGTTGCTTGAAATTATTAATGATATTCTTGATTTCTCAAAAATCGAAGCAGGAAAGCTGGAACTTTATATCGATTTATATGATCTTCAAAAAATACTTGGACAAATTTTTGATTTGATTATTTACGAATCCAATCAAAAAAGCCTATTGCTTGAATTGAATGTTGATCCAAATGTGCCAAAATACATTTGGACCGACATTGTACGTTTAAAACAAATTCTGATCAATCTTTTATCCAATGCCATCAAATTTACAAATGAAGGCTCGATTAAATTAAATGTTTCTGTTCTTGATAAAAAACACGACAACCATCATCTTTTACGCTTTTCGGTTATTGACACCGGAATTGGAATATTAGAAAAAAACCAGAAGAAAATTTTCAAAGCATTTTCGCAAGAAGATAGTTCAACAACAAGAAAATTTGGAGGAACCGGATTAGGACTTACCATTTCCAATCAATTATTAGCCTTAATGGAAAGCCGTTTACAGCTAAACAGCAAAATTGATGAAGGAAGCACTTTTTATTTTGATTTAAATCTAAAAACAAGTGAAAATACAGTTAATGAGAAATTAAAAGCACTTTCAAATGGAGCTGAACCTGAATATTCTTTAAGCTATAATTCAAACATTGAAAAAATAAATATTTTGATTGTTGAAGATAACAAAGTGAATATGTTGCTTTTGAAAACTATTGTCAAAAACATCAACATGAATTCGATTATTTTTGAATGTGAAAACGGTTATGAAGCTGTAAAACAAATTGAAAACATAAATCCAGATTTAGTTTTCATGGATATTCAAATGCCTATCATGAATGGTTATGAGGCCACGAAAGCAATTAGAGGAACTAAAATTGGCAAAAACATTCCAATTATAGCCGTAACAGCCGGCGCTGAAAAAGAAGAAAAGAACAAATGTATTGCAGCCGGAATGAACGATTATATATCAAAACCTATTATTAGAGGCACTGTGGAAGAAGCATTGCGAAAGTGGTTAAAATAGTTCAAAACTAAATCGGTCGTTTTGCCTCAAAATTCCCGAAAAATATATAAATTCGTATTAATAAAAACATAATAAGTTTAAATCTAGCACACTATGAAATGGCAAGGTAGAAGACAAAGCGATAATGTGGAAGACCGTAGAGGTTTATCTGGTGGCAAAGTAGCTATTGGAGGAGGCGTTATCGGAATAATTATTTTGTTATTAAACGTTTTTGGTGGCGAAACTGGACAAACTGTAGGAGCGGCACTTGAACAAATGCAAGGTGGACAACAGACTCAAACCGAAGCCGCTGCGCCATTAAGTAAAGAAGATGAAGAAATGGGGAATTTCGTCAGAGTTATTCTGGCGGATACTGAAGATATCTGGAGCAAAATTTTTGAAGAACATGGAATGACTTATAAAAAACCAAAACTAGTTCTTTTTAAAGGCTCTGTACAAACAGCTTGTGGTGGCGCATCATCTGCATCTGGGCCTTTTTATTGCCCTGGAGACCAAAAAGTTTATATGGATTTAGGATTCTTTGAAGAACTTAAAAATAAATTTGGCGCTAGAGGTGGGGATTTTGCCATTGCATATGTTATAGCACATGAAATTGGCCATCATATACAAACTTTGCTGGGCACTTCAGCAAAAATGCGTCAGGCTCAAGAAGGGAAAAGTGAAGCTGAAGCCAACAAACTTTCAGTAGCTTTAGAACTCCAAGCTGATTTTTACGCGGGTGTTTGGACACATTATAATCAACAAAATTTAGATGTAGATGACATTGATGAAGCTTTAAGTGCCGCGAATGCTGTTGGCGACGACGCAATTCAAAGCAAAATGCAAGGGCATGTAGTTCCAGACTCCTTCACACACGGATCATCTGAGCAAAGAATGTACTGGTTTAAAAAAGGCTTTAAAACTGGTGATATTCGACAAGGCACAACCTTTGAAGAAATTGAATAATACAAAAACCAATAGAATAACCAACCTAAAAAGCACAACATAACTGTTGTGCTTTTTTTATTTTTTATAATCCCTATAAGTTCATTTTAGACTTTGGTTGTATTTCATAAAAAATCAATTAGAGGTCATATTAAAAAACAATGCCAAAGGTTTCAACCGTTGGAGCGCAAGGCATATCACAATTTATTTCTACATGTATTTTAGCGTACCCAGGGTTGAAACCACGGGCTATATTTGAATATTAGTTTCTTTAATTTAAATCTTCTTTTTTTAAACCTTATTACTTATTCAACCTCAATCTAAAATGAACTTATATTACTTATATGGTTCAAAAAAATTAAACGCACAAAAAAAGCCTTGAATTTCTTCAAGGCTTTTTATCTGGGTGGCTGACCGGGTTCGAACCGGCGACCCGCGGCACCACAAACCGCTACTCTAACCAGCTGAGCTACAACCACCATTTTTGCTTAGCGAGTGCAAATATAGAACAAAGGTTGAGTTCTACAAAGAAAAAAATGAAAAATTTTCATAAAAATTAAATCAAATTTTCTAAGCTATTGACTGCCAAACACCTTTCAACTGTAAAACCTTCGGCAAAATCTTTTCCAACTAGTCTTCCTAAGTCTTGCGCACGATAATTTAAGCTTTCAAAAAAGTTTTTACTCGTAATTGGCGTTGCAGGCTCATTTGAATTTGGATCGTAAAATTGGGTTTTATAAGCCATAATCGCTTCAATTTTCTTTTCTTCGAAACCAGTAATGTCTACAACAAAATCTGGAGTGATATTTTTCCACTGTATATAATGATAGACTATTTTAGGCCTCCAAGCTTCTTGTGGTTCGCCATCAATTGAAGTTTCAATTTTCATTAAGCCTGAAAGAAAACAAGCATCAGAAACTAATTTGCTTCCTTTTCCATGATCAATATGCCGATCATCAATGGCATTACACAACACAATCTCGGGCTTGTACTTACGAATCATTTTTATCACTTCTAATTGATGCTTTTCATCGTTTACGAAAAAGCCGTCACGCATGGCCAAATTCTCGCGAACCAGAACTCCTAAAATCTTCGCTGCGTCTTTTGCTTCCTGATCTCTAATTTCTGCGGTACCGCGCGTTCCCAATTCGCCACGGGTTAAATCGACAATACCAACTTTTTTCCCAAGCGAAACTTCTTTTAAAATGGTTCCAGCACAACCTAATTCTACATCATCTGGATGTGCACCGAATGCTAATATGTCTAATTTCATAATTTTTGTTTCAGGTTTCAGGTTTCAAGTTTCAGATTGCGCACAGAACGTGAAACCTGAAACTTTGAACATGAAACTATTTTTTTAATACTCTTTTCATCGTCATAGATTTATTGACGCTTTCCTCCCATTCTTTTTCAGGAATACTTTCTTTTGTGATTCCGCAACCCATGTACAAAATTGCTTTTTCGTCCTGAATTTGCATGCATCGTAAATTTACAAATAAATCAGAACTAGCATTGTTTCCTGCAAAAGTACTGTTTAATTCACCCAGAAAACCCGTATAGAAAGTTCTGTCGTAATTTTCATTTTCTAAAATAAATGCTTTCGATTTCTTTTTTGGAAGTCCGCAAACGGCTGGCGTTGGATGTAGTGTATCAACAACTTCTTCTAAAGTTGAATTGTCTTTTAAAACACCCGAAATATCTGTTTTAATATGCCAAATCGATCCGGCCTTTAAACTATAAGGCTCAGAAACCACAACCGAAGCAGTAAATTCTCTAAGTCTTTTTACGATAAAATCGGTTACAAACTGCTGTTCATCTTTTTCTTTTTGCTGCCAAATGATTTCTGCTTGATTATTATCTTTTTGCGTTCCCGCTAAAGCCATAGTCTCAAAAACATTTCCGTTTGCTTTTAGAAGTTTTTCTGGTGTTGCCCCCATCCACATTCCAATTTTTGGGTGAAAAAAGCAATAACAGAATGTTGCAGGATACAATTGAACTAAATGCTGAAAAGTTTCGATAAAATCAAATTCATACAACGGTACTTCTTCACTTCTCGATAAAACTACTTTTTTGAATTCTTCATTTTTTATCGCTTCAATTCCTTGAGCAACTAAATATTCAAATTGAAATTTAGCTTCGGGATCAAAACTCAAATCATCAATTTCGATGGAGGCAAATAAAGTCGGCTCTATTTCAGAAGTAATAATTTCCGATCCATGTTCTGGAATTAAAATCAGCTGTTTTTCATCAAAAGAAGCAAAAACAAAGCCTTTTTCGCTGTAATCTGAAACAGTATGCAAATTATTGTTCTGTTGTAAAATTCCAATAAGATTTGTGGTGTTGGGCTTTGAATAAAGTACAAAAGGCAAGTTTTGTTCTTTATGATTTTTTATTTTTAAGAAAAATGGATTCATAATTTATTCACTTTTCTTTCTGTCCAAAACCATATTCGTCAATTTGCAAAGCGAAACCAAATTCCCTTCTTCATCGGTAATTTTAATTTCCCATAAATGAAGACTTCTTCCTTTGTGAATGATTCGGGCTGTTCCAAAAACATAACCTTCACGAATACTTTTCAGGTGATTTGCCGAGATTTCGATGCCTCTAACCTCCTGCTCTTTCGGATTGATGAAAAAGAAAGAAGCTGCACTTCCTACACTTTCTGCTAAAGCTACAGAAGCACCACCGTGCAACAATCCCATTGGCTGATGAACGCTAGGATTTACAGGCATTTTTGCAGTTAAAAAATCTTCTCCGGCGTCGATATATTCAATTTTAAGCGTTTCCATTAAGGTGTTTTTTGAAAACTCATTACAGCGCGCCAAAATCTGCTCTTTTGTGTGATTCATTAAAATAAACTTTTAAATCGTAAAATTAAAGAAAGATAACACATAAATCTAAAAAAACGGTCCCGAAATTTCGGGACTAAAATTAAAAATCAATTATGAACTTGTCAGTTTTTTGCTATTTTTACAAAAACAATCAAAAATTAATCTTTGGCTTTTTTTTGCCACAGATTACACAGATTTAAAGGATTTTAAAAATACAGCCACGAATTACACCAATTTTCGCGAATTATTTCAATTTAATTCGTGAAAATTGGTGTAATTCGTGGCTAAAAAAACTTTTTAAATGCGTCGATATTTTGCACTTTTAATTTTCGGAATCATTTTGGCTTTTAGTTCATGCAGAACTGACTTTGATACCGTTGCCAGCACTGGAGATTTGAAGTTTTCAAAAGACACCGTTTATTTGGATACTGTTTTCAAAAATATTGGCTCGAGCACTTATCAATTGAAAGTTTACAACCAAAGCAAAAACGACATTTCGATTCCGATTATTCAATTAAAAAAAGGTTTAAGCTCTAAATACCGAATGACCGTTGATGGAATGGCCGGCAACAACGGAAAGATTTTTAAAGATGTTACACTCTTGGCAAAAGACAGTTTGTACATTTTTATCGAAACTACTGCCGATATTACAGATGCGAATCCGACTGATTTTTTATATACTGACGAAATTCAATTTGATAGTGGTGCCAATCTTCAAGAAGTTGCTTTGGTCACTTTAATTCAAGATGCGGTATTTTTATATCCTAATCAAAATCCAGACGGAACAAAAGAAAAAATAAAAATCGACGGCAAAGATGTTGACGGATTTTATTTAAGCGAAAATGATCTTGTAAACGGCAATGAGCTTCTTTTCACAAAACAAAAACCTTATGTAATTTATGGTTACGCAGGTGTCCCCGAAAATAAAATGGTAAGTTTTGAAGCCGGTGCTAGAGTTCATTTTCATGTCAATTCTGGATTGTATGTTGCTAAAAACGCTTCTTTACAAATTAATGGCGCAGTTTCAGCAACAGATAAATTAGAAAACGAAGTTATTTTTGAAGGTGATCGCCTAGAATCACTTTATTCTGATATTCCCGGACAGTGGAAATCGGTTATTATAGAAAATCAAAGTGGAACGCATTCTATAAATCATTTGACTTTGAAAAATGCTGTTACAGGTCTTGACATTAGGAATACCGCAAATACGATACAAATCAAAAACAGTCAGTTTTATAATTTTGCCGAACACGGAATTTTATCAAAAAATGGCAAAATCAACGGAGAAAATTTAGTCATAAATTACGCTGGAATATCAAGTTTATCTTGTGTTTATGGCGGAAATTATAGTTTTGCGCATTGTACTTTTAATAACAATTGGCAAAATAGTTCTCATTTTGCAGTAAATGTCAGCAATAGCTTAGCGGGGGCGAGTCCAGAAACAAATCCATTGACGCAAGCGACTTTCAACAATTGCATTATTTATGGTTCAAATTTCAATGAATTCAATTTGAGCAAAAATGCTAATGCAGCTTTTGTTTATCAATTGAACAACTGTTTATTGAAATTCAATAGTTCAAGTACAGATCCAAATTATCAATTCAAAACAGATCCTGCACATTATACTAATATCATTCTGAATGAAAATCCTAAATTTCATAATGTTTCCCAGAATAAATTCAACATTGATAAAACTTCTGCCGCTTTCGCGAAAGGGAATCAGGCATACATCATTCCAACAGATATTTTAGGAATAACGAGAACTTCTCCTCCAGATTTGGGTGCTTATCAGAGTAAAGATTTTCCGAAATAATTTTATTTGCCGCGAAGGCACTAAGATGCAAAAGTTATAATCTCGCAAAGACGCTAAATCGCAAAGGTTTACAATTTCACAAAGCATATTGTAGAGACGCACTGCAGTGCCTCTACGCAACAAATATCGGCAATACGTTAGATGCTCTCTACACAATATTGTAACGTAAATCTAATCTTTGTCGATTCTCGAATGTGATTTGCTTCGCCAATTCGTTATCGCTCGGATTTCGTTCCTCCAAATGATAAACTGTATCTGAAAACAGAGAAAAAACCACATTTTTTATTCTAAAAACCACATTTTTTCTTTAAATATTCCTTTTTGATAATTTGCATGCTTCATAAATTTTGCAAATCTACTTTTTTGAAAAACTAAAATTAATGTCGTTTTAATTTTGATTATTTCTCGTCTAAAACTTTAATATATCAGCGCTTATCAAAAAAGAAAATTTAAATAATCTTTAATTTTCATCAAAGACCCAAACCACTTGATTTTGCGTCTTTTTGGTAGAAAAAATGCAAGAAAAAAGCAATTTCATTTTTTTTGAAAAGAGATGGTTTCCAAATTTGCGCTTACTATTTATTTACATTAAATTTGCAGCTCAATACAACAAACTACACAAATGATCCATTTCTTTGAAAACCAAAGCAAAACTGTTTTTGCCGTACAAACGCAAAACGAAATTTCAGCTCAAGACATTTCAAAATTAAACTGGCTTTTTGCCGACGCGAGTAAAATCGAAAAATCAGCATTGTCTGGTTACTTCGTTGGTCCGCGCGCTACCATGATTACACCTTGGAGTACAAATGCTGTAGAAATTACTCAAAATATGGGTATTTCAGGTATTATCAGAATCGAAGAATTTCATCCAGCAACGGCTGATTTCAATGATTTTGATCCAATGCTTTTCCAAAAATTCAACGAATTAGATCAAGAAATCTTCACTATCAACATTCAGCCAGAACCAATTTTGGAAATTGATGATATTGCAACTTACAACAAAGTTGAAGGTTTAGCTTTAAGCGAAGAGGAAGTTGAATACTTAAATAATCTTTCAACTAAATTAGGAAGAAAATTGACGGATTCTGAGATTTTTGCTTTCTCTCAAGCGAATTCAGAGCACTGCCGTCACAAAATTTTCAACGGAACTTTTGTTATTGATGGCGAAGAAAAAGAAACTTCTCTTTTTAAATTAATCAAAAAAACATCTCAGGAAAATCCTAACGATATTGTTTCTGCTTACAAAGACAACGTTGCTTTTGTAAAAGGACCAAAAGTGCAGCAATTTGCACCGAAATCGGCAGATAAACCTGATTTTTACGAAATAAAAGAGTTTGATTCGGTTATCTCTTTAAAAGCCGAAACACATAATTTCCCAACAACTGTTGAGCCTTTCAACGGTGCTGCAACTGGATCAGGAGGAGAAATCCGTGACCGTTTAGCAGGAGGACAAGGTTCACTTCCTTTAGCTGGAACTGCTGTTTACATGACTTCATATTCTCGTTTGAAAGAAGACAGAAAATGGGAAAATGCTGTTGAAGAAAGAAAATGGTTGTACCAAACGCCAATGGACATTTTGATCAAAGCGTCAAACGGAGCTTCTGATTTCGGAAATAAATTTGGACAGCCGCTTATTACAGGTTCTGTTTTAACTTTCGAACACGAAGAAGAAAACAGAAAAATTGGTTACGATAAAGTAATCATGCAAGCAGGTGGAATTGGTTATGGAAAATTAGATCAATCAATTAAACACAAACCACAAGAAGGCGATAAAATCGTAATTCTTGGAGGAGAAAATTATAGAATCGGAATGGGTGGTGCTGCGGTTTCTTCTGCAGATACAGGAGCTTTTGGTTCAGGAATTGAGTTGAATGCAATTCAGCGTTCAAATCCTGAAATGCAAAAACGTGCTGCAAACGCGATTCGTGGTTTAGTAGAAAGCGACAATAACCCAATTGTTTCTATTCACGATCACGGTGCGGGCGGACACTTAAACTGTCTTTCAGAATTGGTGGAAGAAACTGGAGGTTTAATCGATTTAGATAAATTGCCAGTTGGAGATCCAACACTTTCTGCAAAAGAAATTATTGGCAACGAATCTCAGGAAAGAATGGGATTGGTTATTGGTCAAAAAGATATCGATACCTTACAAAGAATCGCTGACAGAGAGCGTTCTCCAATGTACGAAGTTGGAGATGTAACAGGAGATCACCGTTTTACATTCGAATCAAAAACTAATGGTTCAAAACCAATGGATTATGCTTTAGAAGATTTCTTCGGAAGTTCTCCAAAAACAATCATGACTGATAAAACTGTAGACAGAAAATATAGTGCTGTTTCTTATTCGGCAAATGATTTTGAAAGCTACTTAAAAGACGTTTTACGTTTAGAAGCTGTCGCTTCAAAAGACTGGTTGACAAACAAAGTTGACCGTTGCGTTGGAGGAAGAGTTGCTAAACAGCAAAATGCTGGTCCGTTACAATTGCCTTTGAACAATGTTGGTGTAATGGCTTTGGATTATTTAGGAAAAGAAGGAATCGCAACTTCTATCGGGCACGCTCCTATCGCTGCTTTGATTGATCCAGTTGCGGGATCTAGAAATGCCATTGCAGAATCGTTATCAAACTTGATTTGGGCGCCAATTAAAGATCAATTAAAAGGAGTTTCATTATCTGCAAACTGGATGTGGGCTTGTAAAAACGAAGGTGAAGACGCTCGTTTATATGCAGCTGTTGAAGGTTGTTCAGAATTTGCAATTGAATTGGGCATCAATATTCCAACTGGAAAAGATTCACTTTCAATGAAACAAAAATATCCAAACGACGAAGTAATCGCACCTGGAACGGTTATTATTTCAGCTGCTGGAAACTGTACCGATATTAGAAAAGTAGTTGAACCTGTTTTACAGAAAAACGGAGATTCAATCTATTATATCAATTTGTCTCAAGACGATTTCAAATTAGGAGGTTCGTCTTTTGCACAAATCAGAAATACAATCGGAAATGAAACTTCTACAATTAAAGATGCTTCTTTCTTCAAAAATGCATTTAATACAATCCAAGATTTAATTGGTGAAAACCAAATTTTAGCAGGTCACGATATCGGAAGTGGTGGTTTAATTACTACTTTATTAGAATTGTGTTTTGCTGATGTAAATCTTGGAGCAAAAATTGATTTCTCTGCTTTTGCAGAAAAAGATTTATTGAAAATCCTTTTTGCAGAAAACATCGGAATCGTATTCCAAGCAAAATCTGATGCAGCTGTTGAAGCTAAATTAAAAGCTAATAATGTTGAATTCTTCAAAATTGGTTCTGTAACTTCTACAGCATCTTTAGAAGTTGGAAACTGGAAATTAGATATTCCAACTTACAGAGACGTTTGGTTTGAAACTTCTTATTTATTAGATCAAAAACAATCTAAAAATGGAACTGCGAAAGCACGTTTTGAAAACTATAAAAATCAAGTTTTAAATTACACTTTCCCTGCACATTTCACAGGAAAGAAACCAGAAATAGACAACTCAAAACCAAGACCAAAAGCGGCGATTATTCGTGAAAAAGGAAGTAATTCTGAGCGCGAAATGGCAAACGCAATGTACTTGGCGGGATTTGATGTAAAAGACGTTCACATGACGGATTTAATTTCTGGACGCGAAACGCTTGAAGATATTCAGTTTATCGGAGCAGTTGGTGGATTCTCTAATTCTGACGTTTTAGGTTCTGCTAAAGGTTGGGCTGGAGCTTTCTTATACAATGAAAAAGCAAAAACTGCTTTAGATAATTTCTTTAAAAGAGAAGATACTTTATCTGTTGGAATCTGTAACGGATGCCAGTTGTTTATGGAATTAGAAGTAATTAATCCAGAACATGAAGTTCACGGAAAAATGCACCATAATGAAAGTCAAAAACACGAAAGTATCTTTACTTCTGTAACAGTTCAAGAGAATAACTCTGTTATGTTATCTACTTTAGCAGGAAGCACTTTAGGAGTTTGGGTTTCTCACGGAGAAGGTAAATTTAAATTGCCTTATTCAGAAGATCAATACAACATTGTTTCTAAATATGCTTACGAAGGATACCCAGCAAACCCTAACGGTTCTGATTACAACACCGCAATGATGTGCGACAAAACGGGAAGACACTTAGTTATGATGCCTCACATTGAGCGTTCGACTTTCCAATGGAACTGGGCGCATTATCCAAAAGACAGAAATGACGAGGTTACACCTTGGCACGAAGCTTTTGTCAATGCGAGAAAATGGATTGAGAAAAACTAAAAATAAAATTCAAACAACAGGAAGGCTGCCTCATTTAGAGGCAGCCTTTTTTATTCCAGTCAAAACACTTTCCTTCTCTAAAAAATACGCCAAAAGGTGTATTTTATTTCAAATGCAAAGCTTTTAGATTTGTCGATATTAAATTTTAAAACAAATCTTTCTTAACTATGAAGAACAACAAACTTTTAAGATCTTTAATCCTATTTCCTATTTTACTTTTGAGTGGATGCGTTAGCGAAGAGGATCTCAACCCAGACCTGAGAGATATTATTGCCGTTTGCGAAATATTAAATACAGCAAATGAATCGAAAGTTAGCGCCTTAAGTCTTGTGCTCAATGATGGGATAGGAATTCCTTTTTACAAATCGGAAGAATATGCTTTACAAAATGGAAGCGTTTCTCAGTTTAAATTAAGTGGTGATGCGGTAACATATTCGTTTTATGTAAGGGAATGGGGATTTGGAACACCATATGAAAGCACTAGAAAAGAATATACCGGTACATTGAATGCAGATGCATTTATTAAAGGCAAAACCAATAAAATTGATTTAATTCGTAATGGTTCTGACTGGAAACTTCTTGTAAATGGCAAAAATGAAGATAGAATTCCCGATAATAGCGGTGGAACTGGAGGAGGAACCGGAGGGGGCACTGGCGGTGGCACTGGTACAGGCAACACAAACATTGTAGTAAATCAATGTGTAGAAGGAAATTCAGGAGAAGGGAAAATTATTCAGGTAAAAGTCCCTTCAAACATAAAGAAAATGGTTATTGAAACTTCTGAAGATGGAGGTTGTTATTTAAACAGCGCCGATTTGTTTGTTAGAAAAGGAAGCAAGCCTTCTATCATTTCTAATTACCCTTACAAATGGACCGCAGATCAAGCAAGCATATTATCAAACAGAGCAAATGAAAATATCACCATTTTAAATCCATCATCTGGCGATTATTACATTATGCTGTATGGCTTTAATAATTACTTTTCGTCCAATCTTAAAGTGACGCTTTACAAGTAAAAGCACGACTAACTTCCATTATTTGGTTTAAAATCACAAAATAGTTTTAGGGCTATTTTGTGATTTTACTATTTTCGTTTAAACCAATCCTTAAAATAGAATAAGACTAATTTAATGATATCTTAAGGCCTTTTAAAAAGCTTCATTTACTGAGATAAATATCTTTGTCTCATGAAAAAAATGATGCACAAAATATACCTCCCATCTCTATTATTCCTTATAAGCCAATTTTCATTTGCGCAAAAAACGACAGCCATAAAAGGAAATATCACTGACGGAAAACTTCCTGTCGAATTTGTTGATGTGGTTTTAAAAAAAGCCAGCGATTCAACCAAAATAGCCAATTATGCCGTAACCGATGTTCTGGGCAATTTTGCTTTGGAGAATGTTCCTTCTGGAGATTATCAGCTTCAATTTAAATTAATAGGTTTTAAAACGATTTCTCAAAAGATAAAAGTTGCTGAAAGTCCAGTTTCCATCGGAACAATCAAATTACAAAACGATGCTAATTTGCTGAATGACGTAGTTGTAAAATCACAGAAAAAACAAATTCAGAAAACCAATGAAGGTTTTATTTTTAACGCTGTTTCGAATATTTCGCAATCCGGCGGAACGGCGACTGATATGCTAAAAAGTATTCCGACAGTTGCTGTAGATGCTGAAGGAGGCATCACCTTACGCGGAAAATCGCCTATGATTTTGATCAACGGAAAAAATTCTACTATTACTAATATGGATCAGATTGCGGCGAGCAGTATTGAAAGCATTGAAGTAATCAGCAATCCGACGGCGAAATATGATGCAAATGCCGAAAGTGGCATCATCAACATCAAACTAAAAAAGAACAATCAAAGCGGTTTAAATGGAGCTGTCGTTCTGGGCACAGGTTTTGGTGCGAAAGGAAGAATAAACAGTTCGGTACTTTTAAATAATAAAACAGCCAAATGGAACATTGGTTTGGGTTACGACAATCGTTTTGCTGGCAGAACCAAAGAAGTAGACACTGAAAGAACGAATTATTTTGTTGATGATGAGCATTACATCAAGCAGCACAGAAATGACGAACGTAAAGAAGGTTTGCAAAATCTAAAATTTAATGTTGATTATACGCCAAACGAAAGAAACGGTTTTTCATTTGAAGCGATTGGAAATACGGAAAGTCAAGATAACGACGAAACATTGTATACTCAAATCAACACCAGTACCAATGATTTTTTCTCTAAAAGCAAAAGACATTCTTTAGAATTAGAGCGCTCAAAAGTAGCCGAGTTTGCTTTTAATTATGACCGAAAATTCGATGATAGCCGAAAATCGTTAAATGCCAGCATTACTTCTTCATTTAATCATGATCGCGAAAATACGGATATTGATACTTATAATTACGATCAATACAATCATCAAATTGCTGCTGTTTTATACGAGCGCACCCACAATTATGAACATGAAAATATCACAAACGCTATTTTAAATTATGCTGTACCGCTATCAACAAAAACAATGCTTGAAACGGGCTACAAAGGAACTTACCGATTTTTTAATTCGGAATTTCAAACGGCAACTTTAATCAATGGCGATTATGTGGTAAATCCGATTGCAAGCAATACTTTTGATTATAACGAACAAATAAACGCTTTTTACGGCATGCTGAATTCTTCTATTGGCAATATCGAAAATCCAAAATGGAAATACAATTTGGGATTGCGTGCAGAACAAGTTTCAAATAACGGCGAAACAGAAAAAAAGACGGATCATTTTTCGAACAATTATACCAAATTCTTTCCTTCGGC
Source organism: Flavobacterium denitrificans DSM 15936 (assembly GCF_000425445.1). GTDB lineage: Bacteria > Bacteroidota > Bacteroidia > Flavobacteriales > Flavobacteriaceae > Flavobacterium > Flavobacterium denitrificans. Next base: position 630,872 of record NZ_KE384378.1, read on the forward strand.
TTCGTTACAATTGAATTTAGCTTCAGATGAATCGGTAAAAATTGGCTACAGCAAACGTATCAACCGACCGGATTTAGACGAATTGAATCCGTTTGTGGATATTACAGATGCTTTGAATCCTCACAGTGGAAATCCATATTTACAGCCTGAAATTATTCACATTGCCGAACTGGGTTATAATCACGATTGGGACAACTATTCGTTTTCTACAAATGCTTTTTATAGAAATGCGACAAACACCATCAGACAATATGCCGAACTTCAAGATAATGGCGTCGTTTTATTAATGCCGAAAAATATCGGAAGCATGATTACATATGGCTTAGAAACTATTTTCACGCTGAAACCAGTAAGTTTTTATGACGCAAATATCAGTTTGACTGCTTTTCAACAAAATATAAACGCGTCAAATTTGGGCGAAGATATTGTTAGCAATGCTTTCAGCTGGTACGGAAAAATGATCAATAATTTTATTCCGTGGAAAGGCGGAAAATTGCAAATTATTGGTAATTATAATTCGGCTGTGGCAACGCCTCAAGGAAAACGAATTCCGGTTTACAATGTCGATATGGGATTTCAGCAAAAAATCGGAAAAGGAAATGCTCGTTTAGGGTTAACTGTAACCGATATGTTCAACACACTTGAAAGTGGCTACAAAAACAACACAGCGCTTTTTTCTAATCACAGAACCAACAAATCAGACACTCGTGCACTGATGGTTACTTTTGCCTACACTTTTAAATCTGATTTCAAAGAAAAACTATTAGAAAATCAGTTTTCAACTGAATAATCATACAGAAAATAAAAATCTGAAAAAAACTCATTCTTGTAATTGGGATTGCTTTTTTCTATGGAAATTTAAAGTATATTCGCCTTGAGAATCTGTAATTAATTTTCTCCAGACGCCAAAAACACTTAAACCTACATAGAATGAAATCTGTACACGTATTGCTTATTGCTCTATTTTTTGTTGCGAAATCTTATTCGCAAGTTGAAGTAAACACAATCACTCACAATTCTAAAGAACGTTATATTACAACTACAATCGGTTTTCCTGTTTCTGGAACCTATGCGCCAATTGGCCAAAAAGAACCAATTTCGCAATTAAATCCAGATGGAACAGGATTTATTCAAGGAATTGATTTAAGCAAAAAGAAAATCAACTGGGGAATTGAATGTACAGAAGAGGGAATTCCAGTTTTCAAAGAAGGTTTCAATAGCAAATCGTACACTTTTTGGTACAGACCCAATGATAGCAACGAATGGATTTATTCTCAATTTTCGATTCATTTTACCAAGAAAAAAATGTTTCTGATGGGAGAAAGAGTCAAAGTATATGAAGATTATAATGTACAATAATCTGAAAAAAACGGCATTTTAAATTAGACAATTTTTAGTTTTTTCGAAAATTTACTACAAAAAAGAAAACGTTTTCGTTGATTTTTAAGAGTCCCTATAAATTTTCCCATAAAATTCCACAAAATTAAAAATTATACCTATTTTTTATTTAATTTGCGATAAAATTCAACATAATAAACATGGTTTCAATCACGCGCCTTTTTGATTTTCCCTATTATCAACAAGAAACTTACAACCTTCCGGTTGCCTTAGCAACGAAAAAAAACGGAGTCTGGGAAAAAACATCTAGCCAGGAATATATTGCAAAAGCAAATGCAGTTTCAAGAGCATTATTGCGCATGGGCATCCAGAAAGATGACAAAATTGCCTTGATTACCTCAAACAACCGCACAGAGTGGAATATTATGGATATTGGTATTCTGCAGACTGGTGCGCAGACTGTGCCCATTTACCCAACCATTTCTGAAGAAGATTACGAATATATATTGAATCACAGCGGCAGTATGTACTGCTTTGTTTCTGATGAAGAAGTACTTCATAAAGTAAACCTTATCAAAGCTAATGTACCGACTTTAAAAGAGGTTTATTCTTTTAATGAAATTGCAGGCTGCAAACACTGGACTGATTTGCTTTTAGCAGGCGAAGACGAAAGCAATCAAAGCGAAGTTGAAGCTAGAAAAGACAGCATTCAAACTGATGATTTAGCGACTATTATTTATACTTCTGGGACAACTGGAAAACCAAAAGGCGTTATGCTTTCGCACAAAAACATTGTGTCAAATGTATTAGACAGCGCGCCTAGAATTCCGTTTGATCCGGGAAAAAGCACGGCGTTGAGCTTCTTGCCTATCTGCCATATTTTTGAAAGAATGATTTTGTACATCTATCAATATTATGGTGTTTCGGTTTATTTTGGAGAATCGATTGACAAAATCAGTGACAACTTAAAAGAAGTACGTCCGACTGTAATTACAGCTGTGCCAAGGCTTTTAGAGAAAGTTTACGATAAAATTTACGCAAAAGGAACTGAATTAACAGGCATCAAGAAAAAACTGTTTTTCTGGGCTATTGATTTAGGTTTAAGATACGAACCATACGGCGCAAATGGTGCTTGGTATGAATTTCAATTGAAAATTGCCCGCAAACTTATTTTCAGCAAATGGAAAGAAGGCTTGGGAGGAAATTTAGATTTGATGGTTTCTGGAAGTGCCGCTTTACAACCACGTTTGACTAGAGTTTTTGCCGCTGCAGAAATTCCGGTTATGGAAGGTTACGGTTTATCTGAAACTTCTCCTGTAATTGCGGTGAACGACCAAAGAAACAGAGGTTTCAAAATTGGAACTGTTGGAAAAGTAATTCGCAACGTTGAAGTTAAAATTGCCGAAGACGGCGAAATTCTTTGCAAAGGTCCAAACGTAATGTTAGGCTATTACAAAGATCCAGAAAAAACGGCCGAAGCTTTACAAGACGGATATTTCCACACAGGTGATATTGGAGAAATTGACAGCGAAGGTTTCTTGAAAATCACTGACCGTAAAAAAGAAATGTTCAAAACTTCTGGTGGTAAATATATTGCACCACAAATCATTGAAAACGCCATGAAACAATCTCGTTTTATTGAGCAGATTATGGTAATTGGTGATGGCGAAAAAATGCCGGGTGCTTTTATTCAGCCGAATTTTGAATTCGTAAAAGAATGGGCAAAAATCCACAAAATAACTTTAGGTAGTTCTAATGCGGAAATTGCTTCAAATCCAGAAGTAATTAAACGTATTGACGAAGAAGTCGAAAGCATCAATGAGAAATTTGGAAACTGGGAAAAAGTAAAACGTTTTGAATTGACTCCAGATGTTTGGTCGATTGACGGCGGACAACTTACTCCTACTCTAAAATTAAAACGTAAAATCATTAAAGAAATCTACAAAGATCTTTACGCTAAAATCTATGGTCATAATTAAAATTCCAAAATAATTAACCAAAGGAAAAGGCTGTCTAAAATTTTAGACAGCCTTTTTTAATTGTGCAAACACCTATAAAAAATCTTTGCGATGTTTTAGTTTCACACAGATTTAGCAGATTTGAGCAGATTTTATAAACAATCTTTGTTATTCCTTATATCCCGATAGCTATCGGGAGTGGCTAAAAAACTTTGTGCCTTAGCACTTTTGTGGCAAAAGGCCTAGAAAAACAAGCTTTTAAAAGCTAGAAAGAAACTTCTTTTCTTAGACTTTTTTTCAAACTTTTCCTTTTCAAAAACTGCTTTCATTTTCTCCAATCGCTTGATTGGTTTTGCTTCCTGAGTTTTAGAATTTTCGTAAAACTTTTTGAATGGACGCAATTCAAAATCAACCAAAATTGCAGCCATATTGATAGCGTCAATGTTTGACGGATCTGTTTCACCTTTAAAGAACGTTTCGATAGGTCTGAACTTATCTTTCTTCTCCTTAAACTTATTCTTTTTCGTATGATCGAAATCTAAGCCCAAAAGATTGCTGAAGACATTCAAATCCTCTTTTGTTGGATTATTTTCGAAAATCAACCAGCACAAATCACGAAGTTTTCCACGAGAAGGTTGGTGCAAATAATCAAAGTATTTCCCTTCTTTTTCGATTTCGTATTTTTTTCTAATTGCGTTTTTATATTGTTGTAATGTATTGTTTTGCATGGTATTTTGATTTTGTAATTCTTGGGAATCTCAGGAAATCGAAAGTTTTTCTAAGAAATCCACTATCACAAAAGTTCAAAGCACCATTGCTTTACCAGAGAAATATCTCTAAATGATATATATAATTTTCTTAAAATTCACCTTTCCATTCCATAGGTTAATAAGCTCTAAATCCATTTTTCCGCTCGAGGCAAATGGAGGCTCATTAAATTCCACTTTATCTGTTTGACTGCTATTGTCTGACCTAAGTCCTATTTTTTGATTCATCCTTATTTTTTTTAGTTTCTGAGGGACTAAGATGCTGAGATACTAAGCTTTTTCTTTTAGCACTCTGAACCTTTGTCACTTTGTTTCTTTGTTTCTTTGTTCCTTTGTTCCTTTGTTCCTTTGTCGTTTGCCACTAAGGCACTAAGACACTAAGTTTTCTTTTTATCTTTTCTTAAAAATCTTCGCGACTTTGTGTCTTTGCGGCTAAACGACCGGCACAAAAAAAGCACCCGATTAAAGGTGCTTCATAACAAATACGATATTTCTATCCTATTGCCTATATTGATGCACCGACATGTAAAAGCATTCACGACCCGAAGTCGAGGCTACTAATGCTGCGTTGTGTATGTATAATTTAAAACTCATTTTGTTTATTTTTTATAATTGTTGTTGTTTTATGAAACGCTATGTTTCAATTTTGTTGGGCAAAGATATGATGAAAAAAATCATATTTCCAAATCTTTTTTAAGAATAATTTTCTGACTATCAATTAGTTATATCTAAAATTTAGACAAAGAAATTCCTGTCCGCAAACTGGTGCAGATCTCATTTTTGTATCAAATGACTGTTACTCATCAGATTACTTTCCAAGACTATATCTTCCTATTTTTATTAATCATTAAACATTTGGTTAATTATTTTTTTAAGTTTTTTTAGTTCTGGTTTGGTTTTCTATCATTTTAAACGTCTTTCTTGTCATGTTGAGCGAAGTCGAAACACTCGCAAAAACTATTTTAAACAAAAAAAGCGTCCTAAAATGAGGACGCTTTTCTGTTTTATGATGAGTTTGACTCTAAATTTTACATTTCAATTTCACAAAAACACACACGCATCCTGAGCTTACAGCTGGAGAATCTCCGGCTAAAGTTTCAAAATTTTGGTTTGCTGAAAGTATCATTGTGTTTTTTTATGTTTTTAATTACAGATACAAATGTAGTATATTTTGTAGAAATTTAACAAATATTGGTAAAAATAATATTTTTGCAACAAATTCTACAAATTGATATTTGCAGGGTTTATTGATGTAATTATTCTCTGATTCTCATATTAAAGCTTGAATTAGTTTTCATCATGTGCGCGAGCGGGACGCTCTCGCCAGCAGGAGGATTATTGAATTTCATAAAAGAACACTTCGTAGAACTGGTTTTGAGTTAAATTATGTTTTTCATTTTACCAAATTCTTCAATTGTTCTAAAATTTAAAGCTGAGTGTATTCTTTTCTTGTTATACCAATTTTCTATGAATTCGAAAATTTCGATTTCCATTTGTTCTTTTTCAAGAAGTTTATTTCTGTATATCATTTCCGTCTTTAATCGACTGAAAAAACTTTCAGCGATAGAATTATCCCAGTAATTTCCTTTAGCACTCATGCTTCTTGTAACTAATTTATGAGAATCTAATATTTTTGTAAAATTTCTATTTGCGTACTGAATCCCTCTATCAGAATGAAATATTAATTCATTTATGATTTCCCTATTTTTAACCGCCATTTTCCAAGCCGGCAAAGTTGTTTGTTCAGTGGTCAGACTATTACTTAGATTCCATCCAATTATTTTTCGGTCGAACAAATCCAAAATAATTGTTAGGTATAAAAAACCATCTTTTATTCTTATGTAAGTAATGTCGGAAACCCAAACTCTACAAGGTTCGCTCACTGTAAATTTTCTATTTAAAATATTAGGAGCAACAAAATTGTTATGATTTGAATTCGTTGTTATTTTAAACTTCCTCTTCTGCTTACTATGCAACCCCATTTGCTTCATATATCTTGAAACTGTCGGTCGTGCTATTTTGGAACCTCGAATTTGAAGTTCTTTAGTAATTTTATAGCCCCCATATTGTTGTTTAAAATCAAAAAATATAGAAGCAATTTCTTCTTTTGCTAAAGTTATTCGAAGTTGTGTTTTTGAAATTACATGTTTTTTCCATCTGCGATATGTCATTTCACCCACACCTAAAATTTTACACATTCTTTTAATTGGAAATATTTTTTCATTATTTTTTATGAAATTAAAAATCATCAATCTTCCGTTTAAAAAGTGGTTGCCACCTTTTTTTAAGATTTCAAAGTTTTGCTCAGATTGTTTAATTTTTCTTTTTAATTCCCTAATTTTTTGTTCTTCTGGATTTAATCTTATCTTTCCGTTACCACTCCCGCAGAAAGCTACTGATCCAAATTTTTCATATTCTTGTCGCCATCTAAACAATATTGAACGTGATAATTTAAGTTCTTTTCCAACTTGCAAAATATTGCCTCTTTCATAACTCAATTTGACTGCATTCTCTTTGAAAATGCTATCATAAGTTTTTTTTCTTTTTCTCATTTATCATTTCAAATTAAAAATGCTTTCTTTTTTATTATGCAAAGTCTCTATGTATTCAAATATTTCGACTCGCATTTCATTTTTAGTCAAGCGTTTATGTCTGCATGCAAATTCCTTTTTTAATTGATTGAAAAAATCACGAGCAATAGCATTGTCCAAATAGTCACCTTTATTGCTCATACTTCTGGTTACAGACTTATGAAAATTTAATGTTTTTGTAAAACTTCTACTAGCATATTGAGCCCCTCTTGTTGAATGAAATATTAATTTGTTTGTAATTTCCCTATTATTAACAGCCATTTCCCAAGCAACTAAAACAGTTTCTTTAGTAGTCAACCCGTCGCCTAGGCTCCAACCAATTATTTTATGATCAAACAAATCCAAAATAATTGTGAGATATAAATATCCTTTTGTGGTTTTTATATAAGTAATGGCAGAAATCCAAACTTTAGATGGTTGCGTTGCTATGTATTTTTCATCTAATATATTAGGGGCGTAAAGATTAAATTCCGAATTAATTCGTACTTTATTTTTTTTTATCACCATGCTACGCAAACCTAATTGTCGCATGTATTTCGCTACTCTTGTACACTCTATTTTATAGCCTCTTTTTTGGAGTTCTTTCGTAATTCGTGGACTTCCATATCGTTCTTTGAATTCAAAAAATATAGATGTTATTTCTTGCTTGATTAAAATTATACGGATTTGAGTTTTTGGAATAATTTGTTTTTTCCATCGATAATATGTAATTGCGCTCACTCCTAAAGCTTTGCACATATTATTGATTGAGTATATTTTTTTATTGCTGTCTATAAATTGATAAAGTGATAATCGGTCTTGAAAAAGATATTTATTTCCTTTTTTTAAGATTTCGAATTTCAATTCTAATTCTTTAAGTTTTTTTTCAAGTTTGTGAATTTGTTCTTGTTCAGGATTTAATTTTAATTTACCTGTTCCAGGAAAACTTGCATTTCCAAATTTTTGATGCTCTTTTCTCCAACTAAACAATAATGAGCGTGTTATTTTTAGTTCTTTTTCAACTCGTGAAACATTCCCCCTTTCATAACTTAATTGAATTGCCTTCTCTTTGAAAATAGGGTCGTAGATTTTTAGTTTTTCTTTCACCTATTAAAGTTAAGGTTTTATTTGTCTTATTGTATTATAAATGAAACCTTAATGTGCTTTTTTAGTTTTTGCCATTCTATATTTTTGATAAAAAAAATGGAAAGTGTAAGAAGTTATATTGATTTTAAAAATGTAGCGAAACTAGTTCAAATAGAAAACCAAAGAAAAAAGATGCTTTGGGAACGAAAAAGCAAAAAGCTATTAATAGCTATAATAGTTCTTTTTCTAATGATTATACTTTTTATAGAATAAACCTCCTGCCTGAGCGAACGTCTAAATAGCGCTCATAATTTTTGAAGTTGGTTACTTTCAAAAGCTTGACGTTCGTATCAGCGGGGGAATTGCCCACAATAATTGTTTTATTATCTGTGTAAAATAAAAAACAAAAGCTACATGATATTGTAGCTTTTGTTTTTTTTGATTTGTATTGCGTCTTACTGTTGCGGGCACGGATTGCAAATCGGTGCTAACGAACAGTAGAGGCATAACTGTGCGATCGGGTTATTTTTTTTGCAGAGCTTGAGATTTTACTCATTCTTTTTGAGTAATAAAATTGTAAATCTCAATGGTTAAGTTTTCAATCTCTTTATTTTTAGATAAAATTTCCCATGAAAAATTAGCATTAAATACTAGTTCACTTAAATCTCTTTTATTATTTATTGTACCAAATGAACCATCTGACTTTACTTCGTAAGCCGATTGATTAAGTATAAAAATAGAAGAAATCTTTCCCATTTTATTTCTTATTTGTTCTAGAAATTCTCCTACATATTTTTTTGCAAAATCGGAATAATTAACTTCAGATAATACTTTCTTAATTTTTAATAAAATTTCCGTTTCGTTTGATTTAACTAACGTTTTATTGCAAAGTTCAATTAAAACTTCTTGCCACATTTCATTCGTCAAAAGATTCTCGACTTCTCTAATGTTCCAAACAACTTTAGGAATAAAATTATCTGTTTTTGCTTCTTCTAACTCTTTCAATCTAATTCCTTTTTTACTGTTTTTTTTAGATGCATCTGAATCTGCTAAAAGAAATATTCTATTACTGATTGATAAGGCCTTTATATCCTTCAAAATTATTTCAACATCTTCTTTCTCTACTTCATCTTCAAAAATATAATGTTCAATATTTGATCCTGCATATTCAAAAAATGCAAAATCAATATCTTCTTTTGGGTAAGATTTTTTAATAAAATCACAATACGATTTTAAAAAAGCTTTAATGTAATTCCTGTCTGATATTCCTTCTACCCAGATACTACAATTTGCCATAAAAACGGAAGAATTATTTACTCCTAAATTTCTCAGCAATTCATTATCTCCCCTATTTACATTTTTTATTATAAATTGTTTTTCACCATTTGTTATTTTTTTGGGCGAAAAAGAATAAATCGAAACATTTTCTTTCTCAATAGTTAAATCTAAAAAATGATTAGAATGGGTTGTAATTATATATGTTAGATTTTTCTTCTTTAAATCATCATTATTTGTTATTTGTTCTAAAAATAAACGTTGCATTCCAGGGTGAAGATTAAGTTCTGGTTCGTCAATAAATATAAATGAATCACCTTCCGCCATAAAAATTTTATACATCAAAATTATTATAGCTTGCACTCCATCACCAAGTCTAAACAAATCTCTAGTTTCTTTTTCTCCTTCAATATGAACACTAATATTCTCTAAATTATTGTTTCCAGCTAAACTCTCATCCTTATTAAATTCAGCAACAATATCAACCTTTTTACCATCAAAAAAATATTTGCCGATAAAATCCTCAAACTTCTCGAAAGATTCTCTAATTTCTCTTTTTGAATTTCTCGTGTTTAGAATTTCTTTATATAGATGAATGCCTGTAAAAATATTTACTTTTTTATTATTTAATTTATAGTAATAATTGAGCGTTTCTAAAAAAATATCGTTTTCTATTTTTTGATAACCAGGGTTAGTATATCTAAATAGAGAATGAGCGGATCTTAAGGTTGGAATATAATATCGTTTACATTTCGAAAAGTCTTTAATCAGATTACTTATAGACTCTATATAAGTATTCTGTATTTCTTGCGAGAAATTATATTTGGATCTTTCAAAAATTTCCAAGTTTTCCTTAATTGTATCATTAATATCTGCACTATTTTTTATTTCTTTAAATCTGCTTCTTAATGCACGAAAAGAATTATTTAAAAATTCTTGGTGTTTTTTCAAATTATCAATATCTACACCAATGATATTATCCGAATTCATAAAATATCTAATAAACATACTTTTACCGCTGTTATTAGCACCTACTATAATATTAATATCGTTAAATTTTGGTAAATAAATTAATGTCTCTGAACTATCATTAAAATAATAATTGTTAGAATCGTCTCCACCTTTTTTATCCTTAAATATAATATTGTGATTCATAAATGTTATTTTTTTTGCAATTTTATAAAAAACAAAGCAAACTCGCTTTCATATTAGTTTTTCAATTTACCTCAATTAAGTTTTCCAAGAAAACTTAGTTATCAAAGATTAATAATATTTTATTAGATTTCTTACGGTTTTCCGTAATTACTATGGCTTCATAGAGTATGAATTACGCTCAAATATATACAAACAAAAAGCCTTCAAACCAAGTACAAACACCTGATTTAAAAGCCAACAAATAAATACCTAACAGGTTTCTAAAACCTGTTAGGAAAACAAACTTAAATCCCAAAAAAGCTTTTAGAATTCCTAGTCGTTTCCTCCGCTACTTTATCCAAAGTAATTCCTTTAAACTGTGCAATTGTTCCAGCAACATACGGCAGAAAAGCAGGTTCGCAACGACGTTCGTGGTATTTCTTCAAGAGACTGTTCGGGACATTTTTAGGAAGCATAAACGGCGCATCGGTTTCAATCATCATTCGGTCGAGCGGTACGTACTGAATGACTTCTTTTAAAGGACTGAAACGCTTGGCATCTGAAATCGCTCCTGTAAAACCCAGATAAAATCCGTTATCGAGATAGGTTTTGGCTTCTTGCAACGTTCCCGTAAAACAATGCACAACGGCTTTTGGCAGTTTCGGCAAATAGTCTTTGGTACTATTCATAAAAGAATTAAAAGCGCTTCTTTCGTGCAAAAACAAAGGTTTCTGAACTTCAATCGCCAATTCTAATTGGGCTTTGTAACATTCTTCCTGTTTGTTTCGGGGCGAAAAGTCACGATCAAAATCGAGTCCGCATTCGCCAATGGAAACTACATGTTTCAGTTCTAATAATTTCTTCAGTTTCGAAATACTCTGCGCATCGAAACGCTGTGCATCATGCGGATGTATTCCGGCTGTAGCGTACAACACGCGCGGATACTGCCTCGCAATCTTCGCAGATTGTTCACTATTTCGTACGCTGGTGCCTGTGAGTATCATTTGTGATACATCGGCATCGAGCGCGTCTTGTACGACATCGTCTATGTCGTTTTGGAATTGTTTGTTGGTTAGGTTGATTCCTATGTCTATATAATTCATTTTTTTTAAGTTGCTAAGGTTCTGAGAGGCTAAGATGCTAAGGTTTTTCTCTCTGTTGCCTTAAATTATTTATTTTTTTGCCACTAAGGCACTAGGACACAAAGTTTTTTGTTTTTTAATCTCGCAATCCCGATAGTTATCGGGAGCAGAGTCGCTAAGTTTTTTTTTAGCCACAGATTATTAAGATTAAAAGGATTATTTTAAAATCTGTTGAATCTGCAAAATCTGCGTGAAAAAATTCTTTGCGAACCTTTCGTAAATCTTAGCGAACTTTGCGGTTAAAATTATCACAAAGCGTTAGACGCACTGCCGTGCGCCTCTACACTGAAAACTGCGACCGCGACTGAACACTAAAAATCAATCCTCACGGCTTCCATCATCTGCCATTCTAACCAATTTCGGGGTAAACTTCGCAACAACATCTACTAAATCCTGTTGCGCTTCCATAACCTGATTGATATCTTTATACGCCATTGGAGCTTCGTCTAGACCAGCTCCGATAAGCGTAACGCCATGATCTTTCAGGATGGATTTCATTTCGGATTGTGTGATGTTTTTTATGGCTTGGGTTCTGCTCATTTGTCTTCCTGCTCCATGTGAAGCTGAATTTATAGCGTTCTCCTCGCCTTTTCCTCTCACCAAAAATCCCGGTGCGGTCATACTTCCCGGAATGATTCCCATAACGCCTTTTCCGGCTGGGGTTGCTCCTTTTCTATGTACGATCACTTCTTCGCCATTCCAGATTTCTTTCCAGGCGAAATTATGATGGTTTTCGACTTTGGCTAAAATCGTCGCACCCAAAGCACGTTCCATTTTGTTATGGATAATCTCGTGACAAGCCGAAGCATAATCTCCCGACAAATTCATCGCCAACCAGTATTCCTGACCTAATTGCGAATTCATATCTAAATACGCTAAGTTTTTGGCGACTTCTGGAAGCTTACATTCGTCTTTGGCGATTTTAGTATAATGTCCGGCAATTGTGGCTCCCATTCCGCGTGAACCGGAATGCGTTAACAAAGCGACGTATTTTCCCTTTGGGATATTTAAAACCGCATCGTCTTGCGCAAATTCCATGATTCCGAATTCTACAAAGTGATTTCCACCACCCGAAGATCCTAATTGTGACCAGGCTTTATCTTTCAGATTCTTCACAAACGGATTCATATTAAATGCATCATTTTCCAAAACCGCATGATCTGATTTGTACTGACCGTGAAATCCGTGACCTGCTCCAAAAATAGAATTCGCAATTAATTCTTTTTTGAATTTGGCTTCGTTTTCAAAGTAAAAATCTTCCGGAATATCATAAACCGACAACGCCATTCTACACCCAATATCCACACCAACTCCATACGGAATAATGGCGTTTTTTGTTGCTAAGACTCCGCCAATCGGCAATCCATAACCTTGATGTGCGTCTGGCATTAAAGCTCCAGCAATCGTAACGGGCAATTTCATGGCCACTTCCATTTGTTTTCTGGCTCCGTCTTCGATATGATCTAATCCGTAAGCCGAATACGCATTCGGATTCTGATTTAAAGCAATGAAATCTTCTGGTTTTTCATTCGATTTTTCGATCAAAGCCACAGCCAGTTTGCTGAAGATTTTATCGTCTATATTGTTTTCCGGAGTTTCCAAGACGTTTTTGAAATTTGTGATCATTTCATCACGTTTGAATCCGTGTCTTTTGCTGTTTATTTTTAATGCGATTCCGATTATTTTTCCTTCTGGGAATCCTAATTCTAGTATATCTGTACCGTTTATTTGTGTACTCATGATTTCTATTTTTTTGATAGTACAAAGATTTTTTTTTACTGCGCAATTATTTTGCGCAGTAAAAAAAGAATTTTAAATTTGATTGAAAAATTATCCAAGAAAAGCATAAGTCCCATTGGGACGATATATTTATAGCTAATTCTCAAATGCATTTCAAGAACCCCAGCGGGGTGAAATTTTCTATGGCAAAATATAAAAAAAGAGTGTCACTCCGCTGGAGCTTTTTATCATAACCAATAAATTAACTATAAATATTGCACTCCTCCGGAGCTTCTCGTTACCTTGAATGATTGACTATAAATATTGACTCCTTTGGAGTTATTCAACAGATTTAAATATAAACAAGATGAATTTACAGAAAATTTATTCTGATTTACTCTCCAATATTGGCTTTTCAGCAAATGAAATTCAGCAAAACTGGAACAATTTAGAAAAGGCATATTCCAAAAAATCAAGGCATTACCATAATCTCACACATTTAAAAGAAATGATTGAAAGTTTTGAAACGTATCGTGATCAACTTCAAAATCCTGATGAAATTTTGTTCTCTATTTTTTATCATGATTTTGTTTATTCGAGTTCAAAAAAAGATAACGAACTCAAAAGTGCCAAATATGCTTTGGCTGTTTTACCTAAAAATTTGGATCTAAATAAGCAACTCATTTTTGATGCAATCTGCGCCACACAGCAACATCAGCAAAATGCAATTGAAGACATAAATTGGCTAATCGATTTTGATTTGAAAATCCTCGCTAAAGATTGGGAAGATTATAAAATCTATTTCGAACAAATTCGAAAAGAATACCGCATTTATCCTGATTTTCTCTACAAACCCGGGCGCGCAAAAGCGTTGAAACATTTTCTGGAAAACGAGTTTATTTTTCAGACGGATGAGTTTCGGAATTTGTATGAAGAGAAAGCGAGAGCGAATATTGAAAAAGAGATTGCATTATTAACGTAAATGCGTGAGGGATTGAGGCGGTATCTCCCGATTTAGAAAAACAAGGCTTTTTAGCCGTAGTTTTTGTTAATTGGGAATATAGCCGAAAGCCCGACCCGGAGGGGCACGCCCAAAATATACAACGCAAAATTAATCTCGCAAAGTCGCAAAGTCGCAAAGTTTTTTTTAGCCACAGATTAAAGGATTAAAAAAATCTGCTTAAATCTGCCTAATCTGCGTGAAAAAAACTTTGCGCCCTTGCGACTTTGCGAGCAAAAACACACACAACCTATGTCACAAAACAAAAATGCTTTAATTCGGTACAAAACAATCGACAAATGTCTGCAAAATAAATACCGGCAATGGACACTCGAAGATTTAATCGAATGTTGTTCTGAAGCTTTATTTGAATATGAAGGAAGAGAAAACCCCATCAGCAAGCGCACCATTCAAATGGATATTCAGCTCATGCGAAGTGAAAAACTCGGTTATAATGCACCAATCGTGGTTTACGATAAAAAGTATTATAAATATGAAGACGAAGATTTTTCGATAACCGATATTCCGCTGACGGAAACCGATATGAATGTTTTGACTGAAACGGTTTCGATGTTGAAACAATTCAAAGATTTCTCTTTATTTAATGATGTCTCGGATATATTGCAACGTTTGGAAGATAAAATTTACGCCGAAAAATCGCATACTAAACCTGTTATTTATTTAGATAAAAATGAGAATTTAAAAGGCTTACATTATTTAGATGAAATTTATCAGGCGATTATCAAAAAGATGGTTTTGATAATTACTTATAAATCATTCAAATCGCGAGAAGAAACGAAATTTCATTTTCATCCTTTTATATTGAAGGAATTCAATAATCGATGGTTTTTAGTCGGAAAGAAAAAAGCATCTCAGCCTATTACTAATTTGGCGTTGGACAGAATTATTTCGATTGACTACGATTTCAATCTTCCTTATATAGAAGAAGTTTTTGATGCGGATACTTACTATAAAAATGTAATTGGCGTTACGGTCAATTCGGGATTACAACCCAGACGAATAGAACTTTGGATTGATGCTGTAAATGCACCATATGTTCTTACAAAACCTTTGCATCCGTCACAGCGATTGATTAAAGAAAATGAAGATCATAGTATTATAGTACATATATTTCTTTCTCCTAATTATGAAATGGAACGTATATTATTAGGTTTTGGTGACGGAATTGAAGTTCTCCGTCCCGATTACCTTCGAAACAGAATGAGAAAAATTCTCGAAAAAGCAATATCCAGATATAATCCTGAAAATAATACTGAATTAAACCTATAATTTTTTGAATAATACCGAATTAAACCTCGTTTTAAAATCAAAAAAGATTTTTTACTGCATGAATTTTGTTAAAATTTCAAAAAAGAATAGTATATTTCAGTTAAAATTTAACCACAAAACACTGAAAACCAAAGACATTTTTTAATTAACCAAAAATTTATTTAAAAATAATATGCACGCATAGTATTTTTTAATTATATTTGAAATCGATATAGTTACCTATGAAAGACAAAACGATAGATTATATTTTGAGAGCGACATGGCAAGCTGTTTCAAGAATGTATAACGAAGAAGCTGCAAAGTACGATGCAACTATGGCAACCGGATTTGCACTTTTAAGCATGGACAAGGAAGAAGGAACGCCATCGACCGCTTTAGGCCCAAGAATGGGTATGGAAGCCACAAGCTTAACCAGAACGCTCAAATCTATGGAGGAAAAAGGTTTAATTGTTCGCAAGAAAAACCCAAGCGACGGCCGAGGCGTATTAATCTACTTGACCGAATTTGGAAAAGAAAAAAGAGATTTATCTAAAAATACAGTTTTAAAGTTTAATGAAACAGTTAGAAAACATGTTTCGGAAGAAAAGCTGAAACATTTTATCGAAGTTTCTGAAATCATCAACGAACTGATTCACGATAAAAACATATTTAATCAAACAGAAAACACAGAAGAAAAATAATCAATTTTGATTGTCCTGATTCTGTAAAAAAACAAATAATAACAAGTATGAAACGCACAATTAAAAAAGTTGCTGTAATTGGATCCGGAATTATGGGTTCAGGAATAGCTTGCCATTTTGCCAATATTGGTGTTGAAGTTTTACTTCTTGACATCGTACCGCGCGAATTGACCGAGGCTGAAGCTAAAAAAGGATTAACTCTTGAAAGTAAAGCTGTTCGCAACCGAGTGGTAAACGAGCACTTGGCGAATTCATTAAAATCGAAACCATCTCCTATTTACAGTCAGAAATTCGCAAACAGAATTACGACTGGAAATACGACAGACGATATGGCAAAAATTGCCAATGTTGATTGGATTATCGAGGTTGTTGTAGAGCGTTTAGACATTAAGAAATTAGTTTTTGAACAAATCGAGAAATTCCGCAAGCCGGGAACTTTGGTTACTTCAAATACTTCTGGTATTCCAATTCATTTTATGAGTGAAGGAAGAAGCGAAGATTTTCAACAACACTTCTGCGGCACACACTTTTTTAACCCTGCGCGTTACTTAAAATTATTTGAAATTATTCCTGGTCCAAAAACTTCAACTGAAGTATTGGACTTCTTAAACGAATACGGATCTAAATTCTTAGGAAAAACTTCGGTTGTTGCTAAAGATACTCCGGCGTTTATTGGAAACAGAATTGGTATTTACGGAATCCAAAGTTTATTCCACTTGGTGAAAGAAATGGGATTGACTATCGAGGAAGTTGATAAATTGACAGGACCGGTAATTGGTCGTCCAAAATCGGCTACTTTCCGTACGGTTGACGTTGTGGGATTGGATACTTTGGTACACGTTGCCAACGGTATTTATGAAAACTGCCCGAACGACGAACAACACGAATTGTTCAAACTTCCTGATTTCATCAACAAAATGATGGAAAATAATTGGTTAGGAAGCAAAACTGGACAAGGTTTCTATAAAAAAGTAGATAAAGACATTCTTTCTTTAGACTTAAATACATTAGAATATAGAGCGGCAAAAAAAGCAAATTTTGCTACTCTTGAACTAACAAAAACTATTGATAAACCAATCAATCGTTTTAAAGTTTTAGTAAAAGGAACAGACAAAGCGGGAGAATTCTATCGTAAGAGTTTCGCTGGAATGTTTGCTTACGTGTCAAACAGAGTTCCTGAAATCTCAGACGAATTATACAAAATTGACGATGCCATGAAAGCTGGTTTTGGATGGGAAAATGGTCCATTCGAAATCTGGGATGCTATTGGCGTTGCCAAAGGAATTGAAATCATGAAAGCAGAAGGTCTAGAACCTGCTGCATGGGTTACTGAAATGTTGGCTTCTGGAAGCGACAGTTTCTATACTGTAAAAGAAGGAGCTACTTATTTCTATAACATTCCGACAAAATCACAAGTAAAAGTTCCTGGACAAGATTCATTCATTATTCTGAACAACATTCGCGAAAGCAAAAAAGTTTGGAGCAACAGTGGTGCAATCATTCAGGATTTAGGAGACGGAATCTTGAATTTAGAATTCCAATCTAAAATGAATACAATTGGTGGCGACGTTCTACAAGCTATCAATAAAGCAATCGACTTATCTGAAAAAGAATATCAAGGTTTAGTTATTGGTAACCAAGCAGCGAATTTCTCTGTTGGAGCTAATATCGGAATGATTTTCATGATGGCAGTTGAGCAAGAATACGACGAATTGAACATGGCAATTAAATTGTTCCAAGACACCATGATGCGTGTTCGTTACTCTTCTATTCCAGTTGTTGTAGCACCTCACGGAATGACTTTTGGCGGTGGATGCGAAATGAGCTTACACGCTGATAAAGTAGTTGCTGCTGCAGAAACTTATATGGGATTAGTTGAATTTGGTGTTGGTGTAATTCCTGGTGGTGGTGGTTCTAAAGAAATGACTTTAAGAGCATCTGATTTATTCCGCAAAAACGATGTGGAGTTGAACGTTCTTCAAGAGTATTTCTTGACTATCGCCATGGCTAAAGTTTCAACTTCTGGTTATGAGGCTTTTGATACTGGACTTCTTCAACATGGAAAAGATGTTATTGTAGTGAACAAAGATCGTCAGATTGCTGAAGCTAAAAAACATGCTTTGTTAATGGCTGAAGCTGGTTATACACAACCAATCAGAAGAACGGATGTAAAAGTATTAGGAAAACAAGCTTTAGGTATGTTCTTAGTTGGAACAGATCAAATGGAAGCTGGAAAATACATTTCTGAGCACGACAAGAAAATCGCTAACAAACTGGCTTATGTAATGGCTGGAGGTGATTTATCTGAAGCAACTTTAGTATCTGAACAATATTTATTAGATATCGAACGTGAAGCTTTCTTGAGTTTATGTACAGAGCGTAAGACTTTAGAAAGAATTCAATACATGTTGACTAAAGGAAAACCACTTCGTAACTAGATTGTATATTGTAAAATGTATATTGTATTTACAGGCAGCATTTTACAAATGAAATAAATTATATTTTTTAAAGATGAATTATTTTAAAGAATTGAAAGTTTGGCAAAAAGCAATTGAACTTGTAACCAATACTTATTTAAAAACTCAAAAATTTCCTAAAGAAGAAATTTATGGTTTGACTTCACAAATAAGAAGATGTGCGGTGTCCATACCATCAAATATAGCGGAAGGTTGTGGACGAAAATCACCTAAAGACTTTAATAACTTTTTAGGAATTTCATTAGGATCAGCATTTGAGTTTGAAACACAATTAATTATTTGCAAAAATATTGGATATATCGAGCAGGAAGTTTTTAATATTTTAGAATCTGAAATTCAGTATATACAGAATATGCTTATTAAGCTTCAAGCTTCGTTAGATACAAAATAAACATTTTACAACTTACAGTATACAATAATACAATATACAGAAAAATACAATCATTTATGAAAACAGCATATATAGTAAAAGCATATAGAACAGCAGTTGGAAAAGCTCCAAAAGGTGTTTTTAGATTTAAAAGACCTGATGAATTAGCAGCAGAAACCATTCAGTTTATGATGGATGAACTGCCTAATTTCGACAAAAAACGTATTGATGACGTTATGGTAGGAAATGCTATGCCCGAAGCAGAACAAGGTTTAAACGTTGGACGTTTGATCTCTTTAATGGGATTAAAAGTTGAAGATGTTCCTGGAGTTACGGTTAACCGTTACTGTGCTTCTGGATTAGAAACTATCGGAATGGCGACTGCTAAAATCCAATCAGGAATGGCAGATTGTATCATTGCAGGTGGTGCAGAAAGTATGAGTTATATTCCGATGGGAGGTTACAAACCAACTCCGGATTATAAAGTTGCTGCTGCAGGTCACGAAGATTATTACTGGGGAATGGGTTTAACTGCCGAGGCGGTTGCCAATCAATACAAAATCTCTAGAGAAGATCAGGATGAGTTTGCTTACAACTCTCACATGAAAGCTTTGAAAGCACAAGCAGAAGGAAAATTTGACAAACAAATTGTTCCTATTACTGTTGAGCAGACTTTCATCAATGAAAATGGTAAAAAAGAAACAAAATCATACGTTGTAAACAAAGACGAAGGCCCAAGAGCGGGAACTTCTAAAGAAGCTTTAGCAGGTTTAAGACCGGTTTTTGCTGCTGACGGAAGTGTAACGGCTGGTAACTCTTCTCAAATGAGCGACGGTGCAGCATTCGTTTTAATCATGAGTGAGGACATGGTTAAAGAATTAAATCTTGAGCCAATCGCCAGATTAGTAAACTTTGCTTCTTCTGGTGTTGAGCCAAGAATTATGGGTATTGGTCCAGTAAAAGCAATTCCGAAAGCTTTGAAACAAGCGGGATTAACATTAAATGATATTGAGTTAATTGAATTAAACGAGGCTTTTGCTTCACAAGCTTTAGCAGTAACTCGCGAGTTAAATATCAATCCAGATATCGTAAACGTAAACGGTGGAGCGATCTCTTTAGGACACCCTCTAGGATGTACAGGAGCTAAACTTTCTGTTCAGTTATTTGATGAGATGAAACGCAGAGGTAATAAGTACGGAATCGTGAGTATGTGTGTGGGAACTGGACAAGGTTCTGCAGGGATTTACGAGGTGTTGTAGTTTTTTTTGAGAAGAAAGAAGCAAGAAGCAAGACTTACATTTGGAATGTAGATATTCCAAAAGTGCATCCTAAAAAGTAGTAAAAAACTTACTTTTATTTTTTCTTCTTATCTTGCCTCAAAAAAAAATGAGACACAATTTTAAGAATTTGAAAATTTGGATTTTAGCTATGGAAATTACTAATGATATCTATAAACTAACTGCCACTTTTCCAAAATCAGAAACTTATAGTTTAATAAGTCAAATGAATAGATGTTCTGTTTCAATGCCTTCCAATATTGCTGAAGGTTCAAACAGAGGAAATAAACACTTTCAGCATTATTTGAATATTAGTTTAGGTTCGTCATTTGAATTACAAACACAATTACTGATAGCTTTTCAAAATGATTATCTATCCAAGACAAAAACAGAAGAAATAGAAAACAAAATAATTGAATTTCAAAAGATGACAACAGGTTTCATAAGTAAGTTAGATCAAAATCTTTCTTCTTGACTCTTGCATCTTTTAATCTAAACAAAAACAAAATGGCAGATACAATCGAAAAAAACGTGACTCGTGGTGGTCAGTTTTTAGTTAAAGAAACAAAATGCGAAGACATCTTCACACCAGAAGATTTCTCGGAAGAGCAGTTAATGATGCGTGACTCTGTAAAAGAGTTCGTTGACAAAGAATTATGGGCACATAAAGATCGTTTTGAGAAAAAAGATTACGCTTACACAGAATCATCTATGCGTAAAGCGGGTGAACTAGGGCTTCTAGGAGTTGCAGTTCCAGAAGAATACGGCGGATTAGGAATGGGATTTGTTTCTACAATGTTGGTTTGTGACTACATTTCTGGAGCAACAGGTTCGTTCTCAACTGCTTTTGGTGCACATACAGGAATTGGAACTATGCCAATTACACTTTATGGTACTGAAGAACAAAAGAAAAAATACGTTCCGAAATTAGCTTCTGGAGAATGGTTTGGAGCTTATTGTTTGACTGAGCCAGGCGCAGGATCTGATGCTAACTCAGGAAAAACAAAAGCTGTTTTATCTGAAGATGGAAAATACTACTCTATCACAGGACAAAAAATGTGGATTTCGAATGCAGGTTTCTGTAGCGTTTTCATCGTTTTTGCTCGTATTGGAGATGATAAAAATATTACAGGTTTCATTGTAGAAAACGATCCTTCAAACGGAATTTCTATGAATGAAGAAGAGCATAAATTAGGAATCCGTGCTTCTTCTACTCGTCAGGTTTTCTTCAACGAAACAAAAGTTCCGGTTGAAAACATGTTATCTGAAAGAGGAAACGGTTTCAAAATCGCAATGAACGCTTTGAACGTTGGTCGTATTAAATTGGCAGCTGCTTGTTTAGATGCTCAAAGAAGAGTTACTTCTGGAGCCGTAAAGTATGCTAACGAAAGAATTCAGTTCAACACTTCTATTTCATCTTTTGGTGCTATCCGTTCTAAATTAGCTGAAATGGCAACGAATGCTTACGCTGGAGAAAGTGCTTCTTACCGTGCTGCAAAAGATATCGAAGACAGAATCGCTGCTCGTGAAGCAGAAGGAACTTCTCATCAAGAAGCAGAATTAAAAGGTGTTGAAGAATATGCTATCGAGTGTTCTATCTTGAAAGTAGCAGTTTCTGAAGACGTTCAAAACTGTTCTGACGAAGGTATTCAAGTTTTCGGTGGAATGGGATTCTCTGAAGATACTCCAATGGAAAGTGCTTGGAGAGATGCTCGCATTGCTAGAATCTATGAAGGAACAAACGAAATCAACAGAATGCTTTCTGTAGGTATGTTGATCAAAAAAGCAATGAAAGGACACGTTGATTTACTTGGACCAGCAATGAAAGTTCAAGAAGAATTAATGGGTATTCCCTCTTTTGATACTCCAGATTTCTCTGAATTATTCTCAGAAGAAAAAGTAATCGTGGCTAACTTGAAAAAAGTTTTCTTAATGGTTGCCGGAAGCGCTGTTCAAAAATACGGTCCAGATTTAGATTCTCACCAACAATTATTAATGGCTGCTGCTGATATCTTAATCGAAATCTATATGGCAGAGAGCACAATCTTGAGAACTGAAAAATTAGCAAAATCTCAAGGTGAAGATAAAGTACAAGAACAAATTGCAATGGCAAAATTATACTTGTACAAAGCAGTTGACATTGTAAACTTAAGAGGAAAAGAAGGAATCGCTTCATTCTCTGAAGGTGACGAACAACGTATGATGTTAATGGGATTAAAGCGTTTTACAAAATATACTAATCTTCCAAACGTAGTTGCGTTGAGAGAAAAAATTGCAGAAAAATTAGTTGCAGAGAACAGTTACTGCTTCTAATATAAAAATAGTTTTTAGCTTTTAATTTGTTTAAGCCCGCGCAAGTCCGAAACTGCGCGGGCTTATTTTTTTTCCATCTGAAAGACAGAACCTGAAAAACGCAATATTTTTGCAGTGATTTGCAAATAATTCGTTAAAATTCAAATTAAATCGTTTTAGTATAGTTAAATATTAAATACATTCCAGTATATTTAGCATTCTAAAAAACTAAAATATGAAACCACTTAACCTAATTACAATTTTATTTTTTCTGGTGCTATCCACAAATTCATTTGCACAGAAAAACAAAAAACTGGATATTATCGCTTATTACACAGGCGATTCTAATCTTATTGACCAGTACGAAGTCAATAAATTGGACCAAATTATATTCAGTTTCTGCCACTTAAGAGATGGCAAATTAAGCGTTGATTCTCCAAAAGATTCTTTAACGATTAAACATCTAGTAGCTTTAAAAGCAAAAAATCCGCAATTAAAAATTATTCTTTCGCTTGGCGGATGGGGTGGTTGCGAACCTTGTTCTGCTGCTTTTTCAACTGCTGAAGGCCGTGTAAAATTTGCAAAATCAGTAAAAGAAGTAAGTGATTACTTCAAAGTTGACGGATTAGATTTGGATTGGGAATATCCTTCGATAGAAGGTCTTCCAGGGCATTTATACCAAGCTGCAGATAAACCAAATTTTACTGATCTGTTGAAAAAATTACGTTCAACATTAGGAAAAAAATACGAGCTAAGTTTTGCTGCGGGAGGTTTTCAAAAATGTTTGGATGAATCAATCGACTGGAAAGGTGTAGCACCATATGTAAATCGTATTAACATTATGAGCTACGATTTGGTAAACGGATATTCTAAAGTTACAGGCCATCATACTCCTCTATACAGCACTAATGCAAAAGAAGAGTCAACTGACAGAGCGGTTACTTACTTATTAAAGCAAGGCGTTCCTGCAGAAAAATTAGTTATTGGCGGTGCATTTTACACGAGAACATGGAAAAATGTTGCGAATGTAAACAACGGATTATATCAATCTGGAGAACACACCGACGGAACATCGTTTAAAGACTTCGAAAAGACTTACACCGAAGCGAATGGATGGAAATATTTCTGGGATGATAAAGCAAAAGCACCTTACTGGTACAACGAAAAAGACAAAAAATTTGCAACGGGCGACGATTTAGTTTCTATAAAAGCAAAAACTGAATATGCAAAATCTAAAAAATTAGGCGGAATCATGTTTTGGGAACTTCCATTGGATAAATTCCGTGACGGAATGGTGAATGCTATTTATGAAGTTAAAAACAAATAATTAAATTAAAAAACGGCAGTTTTCTCAAAAAGATAACTGCCGTTTTTTTATGATAAAGTTCGTCTTTATTTCACTTTTGTCTTATCTAATTCACCAATAAACGGAATTGCTTCTAGAATTTCTGCTTTAATAATGGTTTGCAAATAAACCTCAAGTTGGATAAACTTCGCTGCGTTTATTGAGCCAATTGCTTTCTTTGCTTCGTTATAAGTCTTTTCGTATAATTTCTCATAAGCAATATGGTTTTTTAAAGTTCCTTTTGCCAATTCATCTGCTTTTGCATCAGTCAAGGTTGCATAATTTGCTGAATAATCGTTAAGAAGTTGAAACTTTGTCTGACCAAGAGTCTTGCGTGCGGTTTCATATTTGTCATAAACTTTTGCAAATGCAGCAGATTGCGAATCAGATAAATTCATATACTGTTTGACTAAATCACTTTTCGATTTTCCATAAACACTTTGCAAAACATCAACATCTTCTTTAAATGAAGACTGAGCATAAGATGAAAACGTTGCTAGAGCCATAATAAAAATAAGACTTAATTTTTTCATAGTTTTTGATTTTAAATTTGTTTCTAAATAATTATGCACATTAAAATTTTATTGTTTTTGAAGACATTGCCCCCCTTGATTAAAAAAAAGAATATTGATAAACTGCTGATAAAGCATAATAATCTAAACCATTATTAGTAAATGCCCCTGCATGATATTGAAATCGAATTGATTGCCCTTTTGCAATAGGTGTTGAAAATGTTCCTCCAATCCTCCAGTTATCAATCTGACTTGCTTCAGGAACACCGTCAATTATTGTTTTTCCACCAAAAAACCACGTTGTATTAAAACCAAGCCACGTGTTGTTTTTAAAATAATAACTCGCATGTGCCTGCAAACTATACGTTGGTTTTTGTTCCATTTTTTTTCCTAAAAAATCATTATTATCAGTATAAAACCAAACTCCTCCGTATGCCTCCGCATATACATGAGCAAAGCGTTTCGAGATACCAATTTCAGGTTTTACACCCCAGCGGTTTGTGCCTATATTAACGCGTTTGTCTTCATAATATCTTCCTGTTGGAATTGAAGTCACCAAGCTAACCCCTAAAATTGTTTTTTGCTGAAAAGATCTAAACTCACTTTTATCAAGCGCAGGCGAACCCAATAAATTCACTCCAAATCGCACTTTTGTATCAGCAAAACCGGTTCTAGAACCTGTCAGTAAATCGCCGGCAACCAAAGCAGAGCCGTCCATAAAAGTAAACGGAACTGAAACTTGAATACGGGCAAGCTTATTCGCCAAACCAAAAGTCCTGACATAACTTGCTGCAACATTGTGGCTTTGAATTTTAAAATCGGAAATAGGTAATGATGGCTCTGTTACGACATTTCCATCCATAAATATGTAACCTAAAGCGGCTACATTTAATTTTTTTGGCACATTGGCGTAAGCTCTTGGCTCTAAATCTTGGCTGTAACTTATAACTGAAAATAAAATCAATATTGCACAGAAGTATTTATTAGAGAAGGCGGAAAAGTATTTTTTTGGCATAAATCCTAAAGAATTGGCGATACAATCAAGTTAAAACTCTTACTATTTAATTTCAGTTTTAGGTGGATGTATTTCACCATCATAAGAAATCGAGCCTCTATTATTACTAGTGACCGAAAGTGAAGCGCCTCCATTAGGAAATATTGTAAATAAAAGATCATACACATCATTTTGTCCTTTTACTGTAGACCTAACGATAATCTTTTTTTTACTTTTCTCAATTCTGGTATTCTCAGGAACACCTTCAAATTTAATACCCCCGTCTGTTCCTCCATAACCTACGTTGTAACCTCGTCCAAAAAACGGAAGATCACAAGTAGTCTTGGTTTCATTAAAATTCAAAAAATACGTATTGTAATCTAGATTCAAAAGTCTTCCTCCTTGGGGAGTTGCTTTTTGCGCTTCAAAAGCAAAATTTTTAGAATCAATTAAAGCTTCTATTTCTTTTTGTTTTTGCAGTTCACGTTCTGCTTTAAGCTCTTTTTTAGATTTTTCCTGTGCTAAGACAGAAAAACTTAAAAAGCAGGATAACACTAGTAAAATGGATAATTTAGGTGACATAAAATATAAATTTAATAGAGTTAATTTTATTTTTTGGTAAATCGCATCATGGCAATATCTCCTGAGATAAAATTTAAAGTTTTTCCGTCATCGGTAATATCATAAGATGTAACTTTTTGAAGTGTACTCATAAAAAGCTGTTCGCCTTTCCCATCCATGCACATCATCTTTGTGACTGCCATTGGTTGTGTGAAATCAATTTTATTTCCGTCAACAACTAATTTTCCATTAAATGAATTACAGCTGTTGTTTCCAGAAACATGGCTTTCTTTTGTATTGAAATTGATTGTTGGTTTTTTATTTGGGTACAAACCTTCAAAAGCTATTCGCGGGCCGGAAACATAATTAAGTTCCCAGTTTCCATCTAATTTAGAAACCTTATCTGTTTTTTGGCATTTGCAGGAAATCAGTACAACACTTAAGAGTATAAGCGTAAAAAAATTCTTCGTCATAACATTAAGTATTAAAAATTAATGAATTATAAAACGAGATTTGAGAAATTTTTCGTTAAAAACCTCTACGAATTTAAGCAATATTTTTTTGTTCTCAGTGTAAACCGGCATTAATTTACACTTAATAGTTTTAGATTTATTTAACTTTTAGAGGTAATTATATCGGCATTTTTATGTTAAATTTACTTAATCTTTAATTTAAAAGCCTCACATATGAAAAAAGCAATTGTTTCTTTCGCTATAATTACAGCCTTAATTATTGGCTGTAAGACCAATACAAAATCAAATGATGCCAAAACGTTGACTGTAAATTTGGAACCAAAAAGCAGCAGCAACGTTAGCGGAACTGCAACTTTTACAGAGAAAAACGGAAAAGTTACCTTTGTTGCAAAAGTAGCCGGATTACAGCCTGGCGTTCACGCCATCCACATTCATGAAAAATCAGATTGTTCTTCAGCAGACGGAAGTTCTGCAGGTGGACACTGGAATCCAACTTTCAAAAAACATGGAAAATGGGGAGTTGGTGAATATCATAAAGGTGATATCGGAAACTTCACTGCAGATGCAAAAGGAAACGGAACCATTACTTTGACTACTGACGAATGGTGTGTTGGTTGTGGAGATGCAAACAAAGATGTGCTAGGAAAAGGTTTGATTGTACATCAAGGAGCTGATGACTTTACGACACAACCTACTGGAAATGCAGGTGGTAGAGTTGCCTGCGCAGGAATCATCAAATAATAAAAAAACGCAATAACCACTATTTTTTCACAAAATCTAGTGGTTATTTCATTTTTAATGAATCCTAAGACAAGAAAAAAAATTAGCTTTGCATTTTCAAATTAAAGTTAATGATCAACGCATCGGCACCAGGCTGGATAGATAAGTTTTTTAGCGAACAAAAGTTTTCAGAAGCAATTCCTTTTGAAACTACTGACTCATTCTACTATAAAGTCAGAGAAACTGGATTTATCTATGGCCACATTATCTCAATAGATTCTCAAATCCCGATCCCCATAAAAGGCTGGTTTAAGACCGAAATTTCAAAAGTTGCGCTACTAAACACCTTGTATCATGTTTTTTGTTTAGAAAAAAGAAATTCTGAACCCAATAATTTTATTTCCGAAGCTTTAAAATTCTACAAGCAAATGAATCCAGAAGGATTCAATTTGTTTAAAATTTTGCTTCCAAGGGACACTCCTTCTCTTTCATTAGAAAATATAATTGACCAAAGAGTCCAGACAAACGACAGTATTATCAGCAAAAACTTTTCGCATTTAGTTACAAATGCATTGTTGTTTATTGATGTATTAGCTTTTAGACAATATTTGGAACACGGTGCCATTCCTGAAAAATATTTAAAACGTATTGAGGAAACGGTTCTAGGAATTGTCGGACTTGCATTAAAAACAAAAACAGTCAAATCGCAACACGATGATTTATTGATAAAACTTTTTGAAGCATCAATTCGCTATTCTAAGTTTTCAAAAGTCACAGTTGAAACGTTAGAAACTTTGTCTCTGGATTATTTCAAAAACACTTTAGAACATTATTATTTGATGGATATGGCCGGAATGGCTTTATGGAGCGATGGTGTTGTAGAAAATGAAGAAGCCTACTTTTTATATTCATTAGGATCAACAATGGGCGTTGATGACGATTTTGTCACCAAAAGCATTGCTACGACAAACACCTTTATTACAACTCATAAAAAGAAAATCCCGTATTTCAATTATTCGAATCCGGTAAAACATTTTTACGACCAAATGACGCACACGGTTGTAAAACTGATTATCAGAAACAAAAACCGATTGGTAAAAGAAATTGTTCAAAGCAAAGAATTAATGGTTTTGCTGGCTTATTCTACTACAAGAGATTTGGATGCCAAAGAAAAGAAAAAAGTCAAAAAGCAACTTTTGGATATCTGCAAAACGATTCCGTCACTCACAATCTTTTTGCTTCCGGGAGGCAGCTTGTTATTGCCAATTCTGATAAAGTTTATTCCAACAATGCTTCCGTCAGCTTTTAATGAAAATCTTGACGAAAACGAATAAAAAAAATCGCCCTTGTGAGGCGATTTTTTATTTTCTATTATAAATCTAATTGATAAACAGTATCAAGTTCATCATTTGAACTGATTGTAACATTCAAATCGGTTACAAAACCAGAATTTAATCCGTAAACCCAACCGTGAAGCATCAAGTCTTGTCCATTTTTCCAAGCTCCCTGAACGATTGAAGTTTTAGCTAAATTATAAACTTGTTCTTTAGCATTGATTTCAACAAAAGCATTAAAACGCTCTGTTTCATCTTCGATTGAATTCAAATATTTATCATGCAAACGGTATTCATCCTTAATATGACGAATCCAGTTATCAATAATTCCAACTGATTGATTTCCCATTGCTGCTTTTACACCACCACATCCGTAATGTCCGCAAACAATAATATGTTTAATTTTCAAAACATTTACCGCGTAGTCTAGCACACTCAACATGTTCATATCAGAGTGAACAACCATATTGGCAATGTTTCTGTGAACAAAAACTTCACCTGGCTTTGCTCCTACAATTTCATTTGCAGGAACACGGCTATCAGAACATCCAATCCATAATAATGGCGGCTGTTGCCCTTTTGCAAGATCAGCAAAATAATTAGGATCTTTTGCCAATGAAGTTTCAACCCACTTTTTATTATTTTCTAATAACTGCTCATAAAATTTTCTCATTTTCTTTATTTTTGAATAGTATTTCTAGTTGCTTTATATGCCAAAAAGTAATTATGTAAAGTTACCTATTTTTTGATGTTTCCTGCAATATTAAAAATACTTTAATTGGTTATTTGTTAAAATTGTTCTTTTGAAATTTCCTTTTTCACCAAAGCTCTTTTGGCAACATCATAATAATGCTCAATTGTAACATGATTATTGTTCTCTGGAGTATTTTCAAGTTCATACGCTTCTTTAAAACCTTTAAGCTTCACTTTAATATTTTCATCAATCGCACGCGTTTCTTTAAACTCGCGAATTAAATCCAAAACATCATGCGCAATATATTCCGTATCGTGCGCATTGATTACCACTTTTGAATTTTCTGGAATTTCACTCAAAGTTTGCTTAATTGCCGCTTTATTTAAAAACGAAACTTCCTGAGCTAAATCAATATGAATGATATCGCCATCTTCATATTCTTCTTTTTTGAAAATATAAGCTCTTTTCAAGTTACCTCTCAGTACAAAAATGATACTGATGATAATTCCCAACGCAACCCCTTTCAGCAAATCTGTAGCAACAACAAAGACTAAAGTTGCTATAAAAGGCACAAATTGATATTTGCCCTTTTCCCAGAAATGCATGAAAGTTGCTGGTTTAGCTAATTTATAACCTACTAAAATTAAAACTGTAGCCAAAGTTGCTAATGGAATCTTATTTAAAATTGTAGGGATCGACAAAACACTAATCAATAAAAATAAACCGTGAATAATAGTTGACATTTTTGATTTTGCTCCTGCATTATTATTTGCAGACGACCTAACCACTACCGATGTCATTGGCAATCCACCCAAAAGTGAACTGATCATATTTCCAATACCTTGTGCTCTAAGCTCAACATTGGTATCTGTATAACGCTTTTGAACGTCCATTCTGTCAGAAGCTTCAATACATAATAATGTTTCGATAGAAGCTACAATAGCGATTGTAACAGCCACAACCCAAACCTGTGGATTTGTAACGGCACTGAAATTGGGAAGAATCAAAATCGATTTAAAATCGTCAAAAGATTTTGGAACTGGCAATGAAACCAAATGCTCTTTTGCAATAGCCAATGAACTTCCAGACGAAACAAAAACTTCATTAAGAACAACGCCAGCAATAACGGCAACTAATGCTCCTGGCACTAATTTTAAACGCTTTAAAAAAGCAACTCTGTCCCAAGCAAGTAATATTACAAGCGAAATAGCCGAAATTACAACAGCACCTAAATGAATATGATTTACAACATCAAATAAAAATGAAAACGAATTGCTTCCATCATTTTGAATAAACGCTTGGTCGCCCTCAAAATCAGCATCATAACCGAAAGCGTGCGGCAACTGCTTCAAAATAATGATGATACCAATACCTGCCAGCATCCCTTCAATTACATTCGTTGGAAAATAATTTGATATACTTCCGGCTTTTAAAAACCCTAATGCTAATTGAATTAATCCAGCGATAAAAACGGACAGCAAAAACACATCAAAAGCACCAAAATCAGTAATAGCGGTTAAAATAATTGCTGTTAATCCAGCAGCAGGACCTGAAACGCTAATGTGCGATTGGCTTAAGTAACCAACTACTACCCCCCCAACAACACCAGCAATAATTCCAGAAAATAAAGGTGCTCCAGAAGCCATTGCTATACCTAAGCATAATGGAAGAGCAACCAAGAAAACCACCAAACCTGAGGCAAAGTCAGATTTTAGGTTGGCAAAAAGATTGATTTTTTTTGTCATAACACAATACTAAAAAAATTATTCATTAAAGATTAACCACATTTATACAAATGCAGTTGAGTTCAAAATAATCGGAAGTATTATGCCAAATTAGGGGGTGGAGCAAATATGCTCGGAGAAATATTGTCTAGTTTAACAATATTTTCAGATACAATAATTTTCTTTTCAATATAAACTGGCACTATTACCTCATGCTGAAGTATTGCTGGGTAAACGGCTGCCTTAAGTTCTTTGTGCGAGTGCTCCTCTTCAGAAAAACTGAAAAATATAGACGTATCATTACTTTTCTTCATCAACGTCACAATAGTTGGCGTTGCCAAGAAAGCAATAAATATGAATAATAATATGCGAGCGACTAATTTCATTGAAGCAAAAATAGCGTTAAAGAAATAAAATCAAAGTTTTTTTTATAGAAATTTAACATAAACAAAAAAGCAAAATGCAATTTTCATGACATTCTGCTTTTAATATATTAATATGCAATCACTTAAATCGTTTCTTCAAGCCATGCATTCATCATCCAAATCGTTTTTTCTTGTTCTGCAATAAAGTCACTCATCATAGAATTTGTTCCCTCATCGTTAATTTCGCCAGACTTATTTAAGATTTCTCTTTCGATTTTCAGCAAATCTGATAGCGAATGAACAATCAATTGCACTGCTTTTTCATCGTTTGAAATATTTTTTCCAACAGTTAATTTATTGTTCTTGATATAATCTTCAAATGTATGTAAAGGAGTTCCACCAATAGTTAAAACTCTTTCCGCTATCATATCTATTTTTAGTTGAGAATCTGTATACAATTCTTCAAATTTCACGTGAAGATCAAAGAAACGCTTTCCGCGGATGTTCCAGTGAATTCCTCTCAAATTTTGATAATATACTTGAAAATTGGATAATAAAATATTTAATTCTTGTACCAACAATTCTGACTCTTTTACAGGTAATCCTAAAATATTTGTTTTCATAATCTCTTTTTTTACACTAATTTACTACAAAATTAAAGTAACTTTCATAAAATATGCATAAATAAAAATTATATTTTCTTATTTTTGCATCAAAAAATACTATCAATATGACTATAACTCAATTACAATATGTATTAGCTGTTGCAGAGCATAAAAACTTCACTCTTGCAGCCGAAAAGTGTTTTGTAACACAGCCGACTTTGAGCATGCAGATTCAAAAAATTGAAGAAGAACTGAATATTTTAATTTTTGACAGAAGCAAAAAACCAATTCAATTAACTGATATTGGGCAAAAAATTGTAAGTCAAGCTAAAAATATTGTAAACGAAGCTGACCGAATCAAAGATATAGTAGAGCAGCAAAAAGGTTTTATTGGTGGCGAATTCCGTCTGGGAATTATCCCGACGGTCATGCCAACGCTTTTGCCAATGTTTTTGAATAATTTCATAAAAAAATATCCAAAAGTGAAGCTTTTAATCGAAGAGCTTAATACCGAAGAAATTATTGTGAAATTAAAAAATGGTCATCTTGATGCTGCTATTGCTGCAACACCTCTTGAAGATGAAAAAATAAAAGAAATCGTTTTATACTTCGAACCATTTGTGGCCTATATTCCTGAACATCATGCAAGTTTCGAAAAACAAGAAATTGAAGTTGCGGACTTAAATTTAAATGAAATTCTACTTTTACAAGACGGCCATTGCTTTAGAGATGGAATACTAAATCTATGCAAAAGTGTTTCTGATATTGACCAAAACAACTTTCAGATTCAGAGCGGAAGCTTTGAAACCTTAATAAAATTGGCAGACGAAGGCCTTGGCACAACATTACTTCCGTACTTGCACACTTTGGATTTGAAAGAATCCGACAAACTGAAACTACGAAACTTTAAGGAACCAAAACCTGCTCGAGAAGTAAGCTTGATTTACCCTAAAAGCGAACTAAAAATGCAAATTATTGACGCAATTCGATCTACAATTGCCGGCGTTGTAAAAGGCGCAATTGTTTTTCAGAATGTTCAAATCATCAGTCCACTACAAAAGAAAGCGTAATAAAAAAGGAGCCAATTTGGCTCCTTTTCTTTTATACTTTTATCAGTAGTAGACTTTGTTTTAATTCTGGCTTTTCGATTACAAAACTTAACAACCATTCTTGTAATTGCTCCATTTCATAAGGTAACAGTGTTTTGATAGCTTTTTCTAATTCTTTGCAGAAAAGTACCGGGTCGAAACTTACTCTTTCAAGTATTGATTTCGTGTAATCAAACATCATTTTTGACATAATAAAATAAGATTTTTGGGGTTATCTATATTTTTAAACTCGCACCAAATTTAAAAAAATAACCTTTATAACAACTATTTTTAACTCTTTTTTTTAAAAACTTTAATAACGAATACGTTTTCTTAAAACATATAACTCAATCTAGAATAATTCTACATAGTTTAATTAAACGTTTTTAAAAGCGCGAAACATTTCTCGTTTTCCTGGAGGACCAGCCAATTTTTCGACAGTAAACCCAACCGAAATCATGTTTCTTTTAACAACTCCGCGAGCTGCGTAAGTAACTAAAACGCCTTTTGGTTTTAAACTATTGTACATTTTTTGAAAAATTTCTTCGCTCCACAATTCAGGCTGCACCCTAAATCCGAAGGCGTCAAAGTAAATCAAATCAAAAGTTTCAAAATCGTTGATTTCATCAAAAAATTGTTTCCTTTTGGTTAACGAGAACGTGCCGCTAAGTTCGGTTTTCTCGTTCCATTCACTTTTATGCATTTTTTCAAAAATGTTGTCAAATTCCAATGCGCCTAATTCTTCAACATAATTCATTCCTAAAACTTCTTCAGCATTTACAGGATAAGCCTCTACTCCAACATAATCAATAATTTGTTGTTTATTATCTGATTCCAAAAAAGTGATAAAAGCATTCAAACCAGTTCCAAAACCAATTTCCAAAATAGATACTGGACTATTTTCAAATAATGAAAGTCCATTTTTAATAAAAACATGTTTGGCCTCTTGTATTGCACCATGTTTTGAATGATAACTTTCGTTCCATTCTTCCAAATGAATTGTCGTTGAGCCATCTAGCGTTTTAATTATTTCTCTTTTCACGATTTTCGAATTTTATAATGGTGTTTTACTGATTTTCAGTCTGTTTTATTGATCAAATTTAGTCAAAACAAATGCGTAAAGCCTTAAAAAACCGCACTTTTTTCATAAATTCTTTATAAAACTTACTTAAAATTTTAGGTTTATTATAAGATAAACAAATCTCAGTCAAACACAGGAATTAATGCAGTTTTACCAAGTAAATTACATATTTTTCCGTAATTTTGCATTCAACAAAAAACTATTCTTCAGCAGATCACTACGTTACAAAATCATCTGTTAAGAATTCAATTCGATAAAACTTTACATAATTATGAGTACAACTCAAACAAGCAAAATTGAAATCAGAAAAGCTACCTCTTCTAAGATAAGCTCTGTAGACTTTGAAAACTTAAGCTTTGGTGCTGTATTTACAGACCATTTATTTGAATGTGATTACAAAAATGGACAGTGGCAGACTCCGGTCATTAAGCCTTATGCTCCAATTTTAATGGATCCTTCATCAAAAGTCTTTCATTATGGTCAAGCTATTTTTGAAGGGATGAAAGCTTACAAAGATGAAAATAATGATGTTTGGTTGTTCAGACCTGATGAAAACTACAAACGTTTCAACAGTTCTGCTGTTCGTATGGCTATGCCAGAAGTACCAGAAGATATTTTCATGGAAGGTTTAAATGAATTATTGAAAATCGACCAAGAATGGATTCAAAGAGGAAACGGTGCAAGTATGTACATCCGTCCTTTTATGATTGCTACAGGACCTGGAGTTATCGCAAATCCATCTGACGAATATAAATTTATGATCTTGCTTTCGCCTGCAAAAGCATATTACGGAGGCGAAGTAAAAGTGATCATTGCTGAACATTATAGTAGAGCAGCAAATGGTGGTATCGGAGCTGCAAAAGCTGCAGGAAACTATGCCGCTCAATTCTACCCAACTAACTTAGCGAACAAAGATGGTTTCCAACAAGTTATTTGGACTGATGATGCAACCCATACAAAATTAGAAGAAGCAGGAACAATGAACGTTTTCTTCAGAATTAATGATACATTATTGACAGCTCCAACAAGCGAGAGAATTTTAGATGGTGTAACTAGAAAAAGTTTGATCGCAATGGCTGAAAAAGAAGGCCTTAATGTAGAAGTTCGTCCAGTTATTGTTTCTGAATTAGTTGAAGCAGCTAAAAACGGATCTTTAAAAGAAATTTTTGGAGCCGGAACAGCTGCAGTAATCAGTGTTATCAAAGGATTCTCTTATAAAGATGAATACTATGAAATGGCACCTGTTGAAAATTCATATGCTTCTTTCTTGAAAGAAAAATTAACTAGTCTTCAAAACAAACTTTCTGAAGACACTTATGGATGGACAGTTAAAGTACAATAATCCAAAACCGCAATAAACAGAGAAACCCGATAGATTTAAAATTTATCGGGTTTTTACTTTATATAATTTAAACACATAGAAACATAGTCCAAGTGTTTTAAAAGAACACAAAAAGAAACAAGTTTCTAACACATAGCTATGTGCATTAATGAAAGTGAAACGCCTTTTTAAGCATAAACAAAACTATGTTTCTATGTGTTTAAATATTTAGACAAAAGATTTTACTTTTATAATAACTTCGAAAAATCTGGCTTGAAGTAATTTGGACCTTTCATTACTTTTCCGTCTTCGCGATAAATTGGTTGGCCGTCTTCACCAAGCTTGCTCATATTACTACGTTGGATTTCATCAAAAACTGCTTCAATTTTATCCTGAAGTCCGTGCTCGATAATAGTCCCACACAAAATGTACATCATATCGCCAAGAGCATCCGCTATTTCAACAATATCATTATTTTGAACCGCTTCAAGATATTCTTCGTTTTCTTCTTTCATCAAATTATAACGAAGCAACTTTTTTGTTGCTCCCAAATCAGCAATTGGCGACTGACTGTGACCTATTTTAAAAGCAGTATGAAATTCAGTTACTGCATCCAGTTGTTTCTTCATGTTTTTAATTGATTAAATGAATTGGCAAATTAGCAACAATTCGTGTACAATTCTCTAAATTTGCCAAAAATAATTTTAACTATGTTTAGTCAAGGACAAATAATCTTCGGAATCTGCTTTTTTATTGCTTTTGTAATCGTTATGATATTTGCATATCGAAAAGATTTGGCACTTCATAAAATATTTTACAAAGGAAATTACAAGGTTTTGCTTGTGTTTTTACTTTTCATTGCACTTTTATTTGTAATCAAATTTTTTTTCAAAAGATAAATACTGACTTTAATTATCCTTTCATAAAATAAATTTCAAAAATCACAATTAAACATTTTCAAAAACGTTTAATTTGAATATTTTTTTTAATCAGAATAATTTATAAAGTGTACTTTTATCGTGACGCTATTTTTAGTACGACTAGTAATAAAAATTTATAACTTTACGACACCAAACAATCTACCCAAATGAAGATTTTAAAATATTTATTTCTTTTATTATTATTAAGCTTAGTTGCTCTCACTGTTTTTGTTGCTACTCAAAAAGGGATTTTTTCTGTTGAAAGAAGCAAGGTAATTAATTCCCAAAAAGCGACAGTTTACAACTATATAAATGATTTTAGAAATTATGAAGATTTTGAATCTTGGGCAGTCGAAGATCCTTCATTAAACTTTACTTTTCCAAATAAAACGGCCGGAAGCGGCGCTTCATTTTACTGGACAGGATCTGAGGGCGCTGGAAATGCAATTACGCTAAAAACGAAAGACGGCGAAAGCATTCAGCAAAAAATGAAATATGATGGAACTGAAGCTGATGTGAATTGGACTTTCAAAGATACTTTGGCAGGAAAAACAAAAGTTACTTGGAAAGCAAAAGGAACAATGAGCTTTTTGTTTAAAATATACACGGCTCTAAATGGCGGTTCTGATAAAGTTATTGGAACAATTTACGAAAAGAGCCTAGCAAATATTGACAAAAACCTTGATTACGAAACCAAAACGTATAATATAAAAGTGGATGGTGTGGTTCAAAAAACAGAAACACCATACATCAAACAAACTTTTACAAGTGAAATTGCCAAAGTAACCAAAAATGCAAGAATCGTTATTCCAAAACTTATTAAGTTTAGCGAAACCAACGCTTTGCAAACTACTGGAAAACCCTTTATTATTTATCATACTTATGATACTGCGAAAGGATTGGCAAAAATTTCAATTTGTTTGCCAATAAACAAAGAAATTTCAATTAGTTCTGGAAGCGATATTTTATCAGGCAAATTAAACGGATTTGAAGCCGTAAAAACTACTTTGACAGGTGATTATTCGCATACAGCTGAAGCTATTGGCAAAAGCACTGCCTACATCAACAATCAAAAAATTGTACCCGATTTAAGCTGGTCACATTTAGAAGTATTGACTGTAAGCAAATTAGACACAAAAAGTCCATCTAAATTATTGACTGAAATTTATTTTCCAACAAAACCAAAAGTTGTACCTGTAACAGTTCCTGTTGCTGCCCCATACAACACTCAAACTGATTCGGCAACAAATACACCAGCTGATCCAGCGGCAACAAATCCAGCGACGACACCAGTTGTGAAAAAACCGGTAAAACCAAAACCTGCAGCGCCAAAACCTACTACACCTACAACTACGCCAGAAGAAGATGAGTTCTAAAATAAAGGCAATTAAACCTTTAGCGTAAAATTCATTCTAATAGGATAAATGAAAAAGCTTGACAGACGAGAAGGAATTTATACAGCAATTATTAAATCCTAAAACGCAAAACGCAGCGTTTCAAAAACTCTTGTCTGATTATCAAAAACCTTTGTATTCTCATATTCGAAACATTGTTTTGAATCATGACGATACAGATGATGTTTTGCAAAATACTTTTGTAAAAGTTTTTCAGTATTTAAAAAATTTCAAAGGCGAAAGCAAGCTTTTTTCTTGGATGTACCGCATTGCAACCAATGAAGCTTTGACATTTTTAAATCAAAAAGCAAAATTAAGCGGGCTCACATCAGAAGCTTTACAGACCAAAACTATCGAAAATCTAAAATCTGATTCTTATTTCGATGGAGATGAAATTCAAATCAAACTCCAAAAAGCCATTGTCACTTTGCCCGAAAAACAACAATTGGTATTTAAAATGAAATATTTTGAAGAATTGAAGTATGAAGAAATTGCTGAAATTTTAGGAACTTCAGTGGGCGCTTTAAAAGCATCTTATCATCATGCGGTAAAAAAAATTGAATTATATGTTACATCAAATTAAACCTTTTGTAAAAAAAACTATCTTATAGACATTATGAAAGCATTTAAATTAGAAAACGAACCGAAAATCAAATCTGGATTCAAAACTCCGGAGCATTATTTTGATGATTTTTCGGCGAAAGTTTTACAGCAGATTAACGAAAAAGAAGTAAAAGTAATACCATTTTACAAACGTAAAAATGTAATTTCGATTGCTGCGGCCGCAGTAGTTGTTTTTGCATTGATGATCCCTATAGTCAATAATTACAATGCTACCTCTAAAGAACTTGACGAAGCTACTTTAGAAGCGTATTTATCATACCAATCCAATTTGAATCAGTATGATTTGATTCAGAATTTGGACACGAAAGATATCCAAAAACTGAACAAAAATGTTGCCATTGAAGATGAAACTCTTGAAGACATTTTAGCATCGAATCCAAACATCGAACACTTAATTTCTGAATAAAAAACAAAACTTAAAAGATGAAAATCAAAAACATATTGCCGATAATTTTATTCCTGGTAAGTTTTTCATTTTATGCTCAAAGCGGTAAAACAGATGAAAAACGTGAAAAGATCAAAGCTTATAAAGTTTCTTTTTTAACTACTGAATTAGAACTGACTCCTACTGAGGCTGAAAAATTCTGGCCTATTTACAATGCTTACGATGACAGACAATTTGAGTTGAGGCATCAAAAAATGAAAGCGTATTTAGAGCGTCTTAATGACGACAATATTAATTCAATTTCAGAAAAAGAGGCCGCAGTTCTGCTTTCCCAAATGGAAAGCACTGATAAAGAATTATATCTTTTGCGTGAAAAATACAATTCAAACTTAAAGAAGATACTTTCAGCAAAGAAAATATTAAAGCTTAAAAAATCTGAAGATGACTTTAACCGAAAATTATTAAAACAATATCGCGATAAAGCAGCAAAAGACAAGGATTAAGAAAAGTACAACAGCGACAAACCCCCTATATAATAATACTTACTTTATTATTTAGGGGGTTTGTTATTTCTTAAGCACCTGAATTTATATAAAAGTAATTCGGATCAATTTATTGTAACCTGCAGCGATCGCCGTATTTTTATTAACAAATCGAATAGTAAAAAGCTTCGAATCATCAGATAATTGTTTCCAAGTTTCACCACCATCTTGAGAATATTGAATGCCTGAAGCACCCACGCAAACAAGTTCTCTAGCATTGCTGCCCGGAACATACTGAATGCAAGACGCATATCCGAAACCTTGATTCTGGCCAATCAATTCCCATGTTTTTCCGCCGTCTTTGGTGCAAATCTTATTATCTGAATTTTTCTCGGGAAATTCATAGTCACCACCAGCAGCAAATCCGTGTTTCGCATCGTAAAAATCAGCTGTAAAAATTCCTGTCATGGCTTTACCTTGAATAATAGGAGTATCTACAACTTTCCATGTTTTTGCTTTATCTGGAGAATAAAAAACACGAGATTTTTTTCCACCAGAAACCAGCCATGTATCATTTCCTTTAATTATAATATTAGTATTGCTTGCTGCAAAAGCCGCTTCACCTTGTGTATTTGTAGGCAACTTATCCGAAAGTAATTTTGTCCAAGTTTCCCCACCGTCGCGGGTAACAATTATCGAAAAAGTATCTTCGGTAGGATCTCCAATTGCAATTCCTTCTTTGTCATTCCAGAATTGCATACTATCGTAAAACACTTTTGAATGCACCTCTTTATAAACTAATTTTACTTTTCTAGTTTTTTTATCAATCTGATACAACAAAGCAGGATTGGCAACACTTAATAAAAATACGCTTTTTGAATTTTGAGCAATGCTTCTAAATTCTAAATTAAGTGTATCGCGATAAATATGATCTTCAAATTTTTCTCTCTTATCTAAATCAAAACAGCCAAAACGAGAATTATCAGCTCCATACCAAATTTTATTATTATCAATTGCAATGGCACGAATACTAATTTTATCTTGAAATAAAACTTCGGTCTGCATTGAAACAAAGCCTCCTGCAACTGGTGCTTTATCATTATTTTTCAACGCTTTAAAGGATACCAATAAAACAAATAAACTAAAAAATAATATTAATTTTCTCATGTAGGTTAAGATTTAGTTGTTGCTAAAATACAATTATTTATAACATATAAAATAGCTTTTGTTTTTTTTGATAATAATCTTTTTAACAGTCTTTTTTACAAAATCAAAATCAAAAAGAGACACATAAAACATAACAGATTAACAACCAAATAATTAAATCAAACAGAACCTAAAATTATTTTTTTGGCACAGTAATTGAATATTCCCTAACAACTAATTTTTTTAATATTATTTGCCATGAAAGCGCACCTACTTATACTAGCATTTTTAGCCATCGGATTAAATTCTTGTGCTGCACAAAATCAAGCTACGGTTTATGCAAAAAACTCAGATATCAGCGATAACTTAGATTTAAGAGCAGTTGCATCGATGTTTGGGGAATCAGCAAATCTTCAAGATTTTGAAAGAAGATTAAATGATCCAAAATACCAAATATCAAATCTTGACTTAAATGGCGACGATCAAGTTGATTATTTACGTGTAATTGAATCTGTAGAAAACAGAACGCACGTCGTAATTATCCAGGCTGTTTTAGACCGCGATGTTTATCAAGACGTTGCAACAATTGACGTAGAAAGAGACAATTACAACAAAGTTAGCGTTCAAGTAGTAGGAAATGCATATTTATATGGTGCAAATTACATTTATGAGCCTGTTTACAATGTTGTTCCTGTAATTTATGGTTCATTTTGGATCACAAACTACAGACCATACTATTCAACTTGGTCTTGGGGCTACTATCCAACATATTATACAGCATGGAGACCTTACCCTGTTTACAGATATAGAAACAACATAAATATTTGCATCAATACAAATTACAGTTACAACTATGTAAACTACAGAAGAAGTTACAGAGCCCCTGTTATTTATGAATCAAGACGTACTTACGGCTACGAAAGAATGAGACCTAATTACAGTTTTGCAGACAGACATAATAATGTAAGCAACAGATACGATTTAGATCAAAGAAGAGCTGCTAACAGATCGTATGCAACTCAAAACAATAACAGTCCAGTAAGATCAAGTGCAGGCAGACCTCAATATGGAGAAAATAGAGCGTCAGACAGAAACTATGCAACAAACAGAACTTCTGATAGAAGCTTTAACACAAATCGTCCTTCTGTAACGAATAGAGAAAATAATGTTTCCTCTAATTCGTCTTCAAGACCAGAAGTAAGAAATAATGTTCCTGCCACTGCACCAAGAGAAAATTCTAATAACAGAAATTATACAAATAGAGTATCAAATCAAAACAATGATACACCAAGAAGCTATTCTGAAAATAGAGGGAATTCAATGAGCAGGTCAAACACGCAAAGAACTGCTCCTGCACAACCGTCAAGAAGCTATTCTGAAAACAGAGGGAATTCTGAAAACAGATCTTATAGCGCAAGACCACAGAGTGCACCACGTTCTGAGGCTCCGCAAGCCAGACAAGAATCTAGAGGTGGCGAGCAACAAAGAGAAAGTGGATCAAGAGGTGGTGGCAGAAGAGGCTAATAGAAAAAACATATTTCTGAAATAAAAAAAAAGCACAATTTACAGATTGTGCTTTTTTTTATCTTTTTATTTATAATTGCTGCTAATTTATTTTAAAACAGTAAATTTGCAACCGTCTTTTATAAAATCAAACATGAGCGCAGCGCATAAAAACTTACATAGTAAGTTGTCTATAGGTGGTCTATTGATCACGTTAGGAATTATTTATGGAGATATTGGCACTTCTCCATTGTATGTAATGAAAGCCATTCTTGGTGAGTACGCGATAAATTCGGATATTGTTTTGGGAGGTATTTCCTGCGTTTTTTGGACTTTGACGCTTCAAACTACAATAAAATATGTACTTATTACTTTAAGTGCTGACAATCATGGTGAAGGTGGGATTTTTGCTCTTTATGCTTTAGTTAAGAAAACAAAAATTCAATGGCTCATTGTACCCGCCATCATTGGAGGAAGTGCGCTTTTGGCCGACGGAATCATTACACCACCCATCTCTATTTCATCTGCAGTTGAAGGAATTAGGGCATTCTACCCAACAATGGAAACGAAAACCATTATTTCTATTGTAATTGCAATTCTATTTATTTTATTTACGATTCAGCAATTTGGAACAAAATTGGTAGGAAAGTTTTTTGCAACAATGATGCTGATTTGGTTTGCGATGCTGGGAACATTAGGAGTTATTCAGATTGTGCAACATCCAGAAGTAATAAAAGCGATTAACCCATATTACGCTTATCATTTATTATCGATCCATCCCGACGGCTTTTTCGTTCTTGGTTTTGTATTTCTTTGTACTACAGGAGCTGAAGCTTTATATTCAGATATGGGGCATTGCGGAAGAAAAAACATCAGAATTAGCTGGATTTTTGTGAAAGCAACATTAGTGCTAAACTATTTCGGACAAGCTGCTTATTTGATTCATCATGAAGGCAGTACGTTACAGCAATTAGGCGGTGAAAACGGAAATCCGTTTTACTTAATTATGCCTCACTGGTTTCTTCCTTTTGGAATTGTTGTAGCGACTTTAGCGGCCGTAATTGCTTCTCAAGCACTTATCAGCGGTTCATTTACTTTGATCAATGAAGCTATGCGTTTGAATTTCTGGCCAAAAGTAAAAATCAAATATCCTACAGAAGTTAAAGGACAATTATATATTCCATCTATAAACTGGCTTTTATTTTTTGGTTGCGTCGGCATTGTACTGCACTTCGAAAAGTCAGGAAACATGGAACATGCTTATGGCCTTGCCATTATTTTATGCATGATCATGACCACAATTCTGCTGAATTACTACTTGATCATGAAGCGTGTAAAACTGTATTTTATGGTGCCGCTGATTACGATTTATTTATTGATTGAATTTAGTTTCCTTTTTGCAAATATTACCAAATTTGCAGAAGGTGGCTATGTTACTTTAATCATTGCGATGCTTTTGATTTCGATTATGACGATTTGGTATTTAGCTAAGAAAATCAATAAAAACTATACGAAAGTTGTCAAAATTGAGGATTACAAAAAAGTATTAGTAGAATTGAGCAAAGACTTATCCATTCCTAAGTATGCAACGCATTTAGTATATATGACAAATGCAAACCGTACGGATGAATTGGAGGAAAAAGTAATTTATTCGATTTTGCAAAAACGCCCAAAAAGAGCCGATATTTACTGGTTTGTTCACGTCAATGTTCTTGCCGAACCTTATAAAACAGAATATAAAGTTACTGAAATTGCAAAAGACGACATTTACAGAATTGACTTTAATTTAGGATTTAGAGAACCTACAAAAATCAATTTGATGTTTAGAGAAGTAATTCGTGACATGGTAAAACGTGGAGAAGTAGATATTACCAGCCGTTATGAGTCTTTGAACAAAAACAATATCATTGGAGATTTCAAATTTGTATTGTCTGAGAAATTCTTATCAAACGACAATGATTTAAGATGGCACGAAAATATTATCATGAACTCTTATTTCTTTATCAAAAAACTGAGTTTATCTGAAGAAAGAGCATTTGGTTTAGATAGTAGCTCGGTTAAAATTGAAAAATTCCCAATGGTACTTCACGCTCCTGAAAATATTGGATTGACCCGAATTATCAAAAATTAATTTTTTACAAAATATTTCAAAAAAAACACTCTTTTAAAACTTTACTAGAGTGTTTTTTCATTTCAAATGAAAGTTAAAATGAACAATCAAAATTAAAAATTTAACTTTCAATCAATTAATAGTACCTTTGCAACTCAAATTATTAAAATGAGATTACACAGAAATTTAGTTTATACTACCATCGATTCTTTAAATGCTATTTTCAATGAAGGAGAATATGCAGACAAAGTGGTAGCCAGAGCATTAAAAAAAGACAAACGTTGGGGAAGTTCCGACAGGAAGTTTGTTGCTGAAACCATATACGAAATTGTTCGCTGGAAACGTCTATACGCAGAAATCGCTGAAGTAAAAGAACCTTACGACAGAGATAACTTATGGAGGATGTTTGCTGTTTGGGCAGTTTTAAGAGGATATCCAATTCCAGATTGGAGACAATTGGAAGGAACTCCTGAAAGAAAAATAAAAGGCCGTTTTGACGAACTTTCAAAAGTTAGAGCTTTAAAAGAATCTATTCCCGATTGGATGGATGAATTGGGAGTGAAAGAATTAGGCGAAAAAGTTTGGTCAAAAGAAATTGCGGCTCAAAACCAACCAGCAAAAGTTATACTAAGAACGAATACGCTTAAAGGAACGAAAGAAAGCCTAAGGAATACACTGATGGATTTAAATATTGAAACAGAATATTTGAAAGATCAGCCAGAAGCTTTGGTTTTAAAAGAAAGAGCAAACGTATTCTTGACAGACGCTTTTAAACAAGGTTTGTTTGAAGTTCAAGATGCCAATTCACAACTAGTGGCAGGTTTCTTAGATGTTCAGCCAGGAATGCGCGTTGTTGATACATGTGCTGGAGCGGGCGGAAAAACATTGCATATGGCTTCATTAATGAACAACAAAGGCCAATTGATTGCAATGGATTTGTACGAAAGCAAATTGAAACAATTAAAATTGAGAGCTAAAAGAAATGGTGCTTTTAATATTGAATATCGAATTATCGACAGCACAAAAGTGATCAAA
This sequence comes from Flavobacterium denitrificans DSM 15936, assembly GCF_000425445.1. Lineage (GTDB taxonomy): Bacteria > Bacteroidota > Bacteroidia > Flavobacteriales > Flavobacteriaceae > Flavobacterium > Flavobacterium denitrificans. The sequence continues at coordinate 675,663 of NZ_KE384378.1, forward strand.
AAATTACACGAAAAAGCAGATCGTGTTTTAATTGACGCACCTTGTAGCGGACTTGGAGTTTTGAAAAGAAATCCAGATTCTAAATGGAAATTACAGCCTGAATTTATTGACAACATTCGTAAAGTGCAAAGCGAAGTTTTAGAAAGCTATTCTAAAATCGTAAAACCTGGCGGAAAATTAGTTTATGCAACTTGCTCTGTTTTGCCTTCCGAAAATCAAGAGCAAGTAGAAAAATTCCTGAAAACAGAAATTGGACAACAATTCAAATTTATTGAAGACAGAAAAATGTTGGCTTCTGAATCTGGTTTTGACGGATTCTATATGGCACTTTTGGAACGTAAAAAATAAAAGAATTAAATCCTACAATACTGAAAAATCCCAAATTCCAATTGTTATTGAAATTTGGGATTTTTTATATCGTACTTTTTTACGATTGCAAAGATGGTTTTCTTAGCAACTTTCCATTTTCGTTTTCTTTAAATTTCGGAACAAAGACAATTTCTTTTGGTTTCTCGAATTTTCCTAAAAAATCAAAAAAATCAGGAGCAAATTCTTGTTTTTCACCTTCAATTACCAAAATCAGTTTTTCCCCTAAAACAGAATCATGAACCCCAGTTACAAAAAACCTATTTGGAATTTTCCCTATTAATTTCGCTTCAATCTGTTCAGGAATCAGCTTCACTCCTCCACTATTGATTACATTATCGATTCTTCCTAAAAAAACAAATTGATTGTCGTTTATCAATTCAACCAAATCATTAGTAACAATTGGCTCATCAGAAATAGATGAAACATAAATCACCAAACAACCACGATCATCTTTTTCAATTTTTACATTTGGCAAAATGGAAAAAGCACTTTCTCCAACCTTTTTGGCCGCAATATGTGTAATGGTTTCTGTCATTCCATATGTCTCATATATTTCGCCGTTTAGTTTTAACAATTCTGCTTCAAGAGCCGAATCGATTTTGGCACCACCAATAATTAGCTTTTTTACATTTTTCAGTTTATCAATTGAATTTTGAACCTGTAGCGGAACCATTGCAACAAAATCATATTTTTCTGAATTAAAAGCCAAAGGTTCTGTGCTTGGTGCTTTCACATCGATATCAAGACCTAAAATCAGACTTCTCACAAGCATCATTTTTCCAGCAATAAATTGCGTTGGCAAACACAGCAAAGCTCGATCACCTGGCTCCAAACCAAAAAAATCGCCCGTTGCCAAAGCCGACTGGATCATTGCCTGCTTTTCTAATCTGACTAATTTTGGAAGCCCAGTAGTTCCTGAAGTCTTCATTTCGATATAATCTTTATTATCAAACCAATCCAGCAAAAATTCACCTATGGCGCGCTCATATATATCACCTTCCTTAATGAAACTATACCCAACACGGCATAAATCTTTCGCATTTAAATGATATCCGTTGATTTTAAAATAATTATGTACATTTTTATGTGTTAGTTGTGTCATAATTGTAAAATTAAAGATTCTTAAATATTTATTTTGCCAGTTAATTTTTCTTTCCAATTTGTCCATTTATACTTTTTGCTGAAAACCAAAAGCAGTATAGGATAAACAATTACTACTGGCAAAATCACATCAAGGCCCGCTGAAGGTTCAGACATATCTTTAAAAATCGAATGTGTCTGAAAAACAGTCCAATCTGAAGTCACCAATAAAGCACCTGTTAAATTATTTGCAGCATGGAAACCGAGCGCCAGCTCCATTCCTTCATCCATGAGTGTAATGACTCCTAAAAACAAACCGGTTCCTATGTAGTAAACCATAATAATATAGCCCATTTTTGCTACTTCAGGATTAAAAACATGCATTGACCCAAAGATCAAAGATGTCATCAATAATGGAAACCATCTGTTTTTAGCCAAATTTGCAAAACCTTGCATTAAATACCCTCTAAAAACATACTCTTCAGTACTGGTTTGAATTGGAATAAGCAATGTTGCAACTACTACTAAAATCAAAAAAGGGATCAATTTAAAATTCCATATAAATTTTTCAGGATCTTTTAAATAAACAGCCCAAAAGCTTAGACCTGAACAAATTGCCCAGACAACAAACGAAAACAAAATACGGTTCCAATCTACTTTTTTCCGCGATGTTGTAACCGATAAAAGTGTTTGTTTATGAAGATATTTTACAACCAAATAAACACCTCCAAACGCAAATACAAAAGAAATCATGACCAGAAACAAAGTCAAATTCGGTTCAAATATTTTCAAAACCGCATCATTATTAGTCGGAATTTCTGTTTTATTGACATAACTGGAATATAGTACCGCCACAGAAAGCGGAATTTGTCCAATAAATGAAGCTATGATGATAATTACTGACCCTATTAGATACAGAAAAAATTTATTGTGAGGCTTAATTCCTTGTTCTAAAAACATTAAATATAATTTTAAAAATGAGAATTCAATTTGATTAGTAAATAGTATTTTTGAAGTGCTAAAACACCTATTTTTTGCGTTAACTATCTTACAATATCTAAATATAACAAAATGATACAAATTTACCATAATCCTCGTTGCGGAAAATCAAGAAACTGTTTGGCTTTTATCGACCAATCGAAGCAAGAGTTCAAAATCATCCCATATTTAACTGATACACCAAGCTTTACAGAATTAAAAGATTTACTTGTAAAATTAAATCTTGACCCTATTCAATTAGTTCGCATCAAAGAAAATATTTGGATTGAAAATTATAAAGGAAAAAAAATGAGCAATGATGAAATTATTCAGGCAATGGTCGAAAATCCAATTTTAATTGAACGCCCTATTGTCATTAAAGATGGAAAAGCGATTATTGGAAGAGATCTTGACCGTGTTGCTGATTTTCTTAAATAAAAAAAGTCGAATTAACATTTTTTTGTGATTTTACACTTTAAACCTAAAATACAATTTTGCGTCTAAGGAGTATATGAAACCAAAAATAAAATGAAGAAAATCAAATTTGCTGTATTGCTTGTTCTCTTTTTTACAAGTTTTTACAATTATGCACAACAGGCACCTCCTGGTAAAAACAAGGTAAAAGTTACTGGAAAAGTTTTTGAAAAAGTTAGTAAACAACCACTTGAATACGCTACTATTTCGCTTATGGCTCAAAACGACACTAAAGTTGTTGCCGGCGGTATCACTAACCCAAAAGGTGAGTTTGAAGTAGCTGTAGCACCCGGAACTTACGATATTAAAGTAGAATTTATTTCGTTTAAAGCGACAGAAATCAAAGGGAAAAATATTTCTGGAGATACAAATTTAGGCGTTGTAAATTTATCAGAAGATGCTGCGCAATTGAACGAAGTTGTTGTTCGTGCTGAAAAATCGACTGTTGAAATAAAATTAGACAAAAAAGTATACAGTGTTGGTCAAGATATGATGGTAAAAGGAGGAACAGTAAGTGATGTTCTTGACAATGTACCATCAGTTTCTGTTGATACTGAAGGAAATGTAAGTTTAAGAGGAAGTGATAACATCAGAATTCTAATCGATGGACGACCTTCTAACGCTATCAATATTGCCGAAGCTTTGCGTCAACTTCCTGCTGATGCAATTGACAAAGTGGAAGTAATCACAAATCCATCTGCACGTTATGATGCTGAAGGTGGATCAGGATTAATAAACATTATTCTTAAAAAAGGAAAAAACCAAGGTTTCAACGGAACTTTTATTGCTTCAACTGGTATTCCTGAAACATATGGTTTAAGTGGCAACTTGAACTATAAAACTGAAAAACTAAACTACTTTACGACTTTAGGCTATAACCACAGAACTAATGAAGGAGCAGGTTTAACAAATACTGAATACTTCAATGCTGATGGAACTCCAAAAGGTTTTTTAGACGAAGATCGTGATACAAAAAGAACTTCTGATGGTTTTAATGGAAGAGCTGGAATCGAATGGACAGTAGCTCCAAATACATATTGGACGAATGCTATTAACTATCAGAAAAATTCAGGAGACACAGAAGATTTGATTAATTACTATAATTATGATGCGGCTCATGCGTTTACAGGAACTTCTTTCCGATTAAACAACGGAGATACTGGAAGTCAAAACATAGAATACACTTCTAATTTAATCAAAAACTTCAACGATAAAGGACACAAACTTACTGCTGATTTATCGATTTCAAAAAATGATGACGACAGCAACAGCGTCATTACAGCTTCGCCAAATTATAACACTACTTTGAATGACCAAGTTCAAAAGCAAGTATTGTTTCAAGCAGATTACGTTTTGCCATTAGGAAAAGGAAGCCAGTTTGAAGCTGGTTACAAAGGGAGCTTCGGAGATTTGAACAACGAATATTTTGTAACTGATGAAAATGGCGCTAAAGATCCAAATCTTTCAAACACGTTGGAATACAAAGAAAACATCAATGCACTTTATACGCAATATGGTTTCAAAGTGAATAAATTCTCTTATTTGTTTGGTCTTCGTTGGGAGGATACAAACATCCAAGTTAATCTATTAGAAACAAATGATTTCAATACAAAAAAGTACAACAACTTGTTTCCAAGTGCTTTTATTAGTTATGAAATTTCAGATCAAAGCAACTTCTCTGTTAGCTACAGCAAGCGTTTAACAAGACCTAGAGGTCGTTTCATGAATCCAGCTGTAAACTATTCAAGTAACATCAATATCTTTCAAGGAAATCCAGATTTAGATCCGTCATTAACTGATAAATACGACATTGGCTATATCAAACGTTGGAACAAATTGACTTTCAATACATCGGCATATTTTGAAGACACAAAAGATGTTTTCAGTTTTGTACGTACGCCAAATGGCAATGTTGTAAACGGAGTTCCTGTTATTTTAAACCGACCAATCAACCTTGGAAAAGAGCAAAAATTCGGTTTTGAGTTCACATTGAATTATACACCATTTAAAATCTGGAGAATCAACAGTAACTTCAACTTTTATAACGTAAAAACAACCGGAGAAAATACATATGTAGATTTCAACGGCAATACAGTTATTCAAAACCTTGACAATCAAGCCAACACTTGGTTCGCGAGAATCAACTCAAAATTGACTTTGCCTTACAAAATTGACTGGCAGTTAAGTGCAAACTACAACGGTGCACAAAAAACAGCTCAAGGTAAAAACTTAGACATGTTTGGAATGAACACTGCATTCAGTAAAGATGTCATGAAAGACAAAGCAACTATTGCATTCAATATCAGCGATATTTTCAACTCAAGAATTATGAGATCTTACACTTATCTTCAAAATTCTACAACTCTTGAAGGTCAGACCTCTTATAGCGAAATGCAGTTCCGTAAACGTCAATTCAACTTATCGTTTACTTACCGCTTCAACAAGCCTAAAGGAGAAAGAGATAAGAACGCCGCTCCAAGAGAAGGAGACGGTGGAGGAGAATTTCCTGGATAACAATAAGTTTCAATATTAAAAATCCAAATTCCAAGCTTAAAACTGGAATTTGGATTTTTTTTTTGAATCTGAATAATTTGAATTACTAAGTAAACCCGACAGGTTCTATATATTCATTAAGATTTTTTGAATTAAAAATATTGAAAATCCATTTTTTAGAAAAAAAAAAAAGGACTCACAATTGTGGTCCTTTTTTATGAAATCAATTTATAATTAAATTGACTGTTCTTCTTGTCTTCTTTTAGCTCTCTTTTCTTTGAACATTTCCCAGCTAGCACCCGTAACCCAGTAAGATACGAAACCAACCAAGAAAAACATTAACCAAAATCCTATAGTTAGTATGGTTAAGAAAAGTAAAAAGCCTAAGTACTGTGAAAATTCAAACATGTTTTCCGGAATTTTTGAATGTTACGACAAATGTAGGGTATAAATTCTTCCTCAGCAATAAAATCTAAATCAATTTTCGTTAAATAACATTTATACGTATATTTATACTCATTTTAAATAAGCTTTTTTTTGAATGCGAAACCTTTTAAATAAAGACTTCATCGAAATTCATAATAATTTTCAGGAGCTGATTCCTGCTGTCCGCTATATCTTTTGTGCTGAACCCCAGCACAAAAGGATGCCGCTCCCATCAGGGCTAGGAAACCCATTTTCAAGAGAAGTTCATTTTTACAGATACATTTCACAAATAACATTTTACATATAATAAAATGAAATACAGAATAGAAAAAGACACCATGGGCGAAGTTCAAGTCCCAGCCGATAAATATTGGGGTGCGCAAACAGAACGTTCGCGAAATAATTTTAAAATTGGAAACGCTGCCTCTATGCCAAAAGAAATCATTGAAGGTTTTGCCTATCTAAAAAAAGCAGCAGCTTATGCCAATTACGACTTAGGCGTTTTGCCAATTGAAAAAAGAGACGCCATTGCAACAGTTTGCGACGAAATTTTAGCAGGTAAATTAGATGACCAATTTCCGCTGGTAATATGGCAAACCGGTTCTGGAACACAAAGCAATATGAATGTCAATGAAGTAATTGCTAACCGCGCACAAGTTTTAAAAGGTTTTGAAATTGGCGAAGGCGAACAATTTATAAAAGCAAATGACGATGTAAATAAATCACAATCATCAAACGACACCTTCCCTACCGGAATGCACATTGCTGCTTACAAAATGGTTGTAGAAACTACTATTCCCGGAGTTGAAAAACTACACGCCACTTTAGTAAAAAAAGCAACCGAATTTGCAACTGTTGTAAAAATTGGCCGCACTCACTTAATGGACGCAACACCTTTGACACTCGGACAAGAGATTTCGGGTTATGCCGCACAATTAGCCTTCGGATTAAAAGCTTTGAAAAATACGTTAGCACATTTATCTGAAATCGCTTTAGGTGGAACTGCTGTCGGAACTGGATTAAACACACCAAAAGGCTACGACGTAAAAGTCGCCGAATACATTGCAAAATTCACCAATCATCCTTTTACAACAGCCGAAAACAAATTTGAAGCTTTGGCCGCACATGACGCAATCGTAGAAACACACGGAGCTCTAAAACAATTGGCTGTTTCATTAAATAAAATAGCAAATGATGTCAGAATGTTGGCTTCTGGACCGCGTTCTGGAATTGGCGAAATTCATATTCCTGAAAACGAGCCAGGATCTTCAATCATGCCGGGAAAAGTAAACCCTACCCAATGCGAAGCTTTGACAATGGTTTGTGCTCAAGTTATCGGAAATGACATGGCAATTGCTGTTGGAGGAATGCAAGGCCATTATGAATTGAATGTTTTCAAACCCGTTATGGCAGCAAACTTTTTACAATCGGCAAGATTATTGGGCGATGCTTGTGTTTCATTTGATGAACATTGCGCTCAAGGAATCGAACCAAATCACAAACGCATAAAAGAATTGGTAGATAATTCATTAATGCTGGTTACGGCTTTGAACACAAAAATTGGTTATTACAAAGCTGCCGAAATCGCGCAAACAGCTCATAAAAACGGTACTACTTTAAAAGAGGAAGCGGTTCGTTTAGGTTACGTTTCTACCGAAGATTTTGATGCTTGGGTGAAACCGGAGGATATGGTATAATTTAATTGTGAATTATTAATTGTTAATTACCTTGTGATACTATATAAAAAAGAGCTTTCTGAAAATTCAGAAAGCTCTTTTAAATTTATAATTAACAATTTACAATTCACCATTATCAACGTAATCCTGCAAATAACTGAATCTTTCCGTCAATTTTCCGTTTTCAGTGATTTTAGCACGTTTCAGAATTCCGTCTTTGTCTCCGTTGAAAAAAGCCGGAATTACGTGTTCCATAAATTGTTCTCCAAAACCTTCGCTAGCATCTTTCGGGATTTCGCATGGCAAATTATCAACCGCCATCACTGCAACTGCAGCCGGATGGAAAAAATCTACTTCTCTATCTTCTAAAGGAAAATAACCATATAAAGGTTCTGCAATCGTTGACGAACGAACCGTACAAGCAATTGGTCCATTCACATCACATGAAATATCAGCAACAACTTTTAACTTGCAGTCGCTTGCATTTAGCATTTCTTTCGTCAAAATCATTGGTGCATTATTGGCATGAAAATGTCCTGCAAAATAAATATCAGATACTTTTGTAAATCTTTCAAAATCTGATTCGTACTCTTCTGGATGAGTAACAAAATCAACAAAATCCAAAACCTGACCGTCTTTTCTTTTGTTGTATTCTAAAACGTCCAATTGTACGTAAACCGCTTGCGCGTATTTCTTAGTCAAATAATTATCAACACTAATTTCTTTTACTTTAATAGCGTCCAGAATTTCTTTGGCTCCACTTCCCACTTTTCCAGTTCCCGTAACCACAAATTTCAGCGCTGGCATTGTAATGCGCTTTAAATGTTTTATCAAATCCTCTTTTCCTGAAAGTGTTTCTGCTTTTGGAAGTTTAAACAATTCAAATTTGATTCCGAAAGCTCTGATTCCATTGTAAACACCAACCATTCCTGCATATTTCCCGAAGCCAATCAAACGATGGTCATGCTCATTTACAATGGTTTCATGGTCATACAAATCAATGTTTTTTTCTAAAATAGCCTGTAGCAATTTTCGGTTATGCGGTTGCTTTTTTATCGTATGCGAAAAAAAGAAATACGCTTTATTTGGAATTAAATTTTCGATAGGCACTTCTTTCACACCAAACAAAACATCGCAGTCAGAAACATCATCTGTCACAGTAATGCCCATACTCTTATATTGAAGATCAGAAAAAATCCTTATATCAGAACTCTCAACTTCTACGATTGCGTCATGATACTTTTGTTTCAATTTTGCCAGCTCATCTGGAGAAAATACTACACGTCGATCTGGTGGGTTTTTTCTTTCTTTTATAATTCCAAATTTCATTTATATAAGTTTAAAGCATTTATTAATATAACTTTTTGAATAGTATTTGTTTCAAATATAACAAAATTAGTTAAAGTTTTGTTCAAAAATTACAATTTAGAATATTTAAAAACCGTTTAAAGCTGACTTACAATCGACTAACTATTTTTTTAGTTAAAATTATGTTAATAAAGCCTTTTAGGGTTGTCAAAAATTCAAAAACATAAATATTGAATTCTATATATTTGTTTTTAAAGAATGATGAAAATGAGTTTCCTTAAAATGACAAAGATACCACAAATACTTTTTTTAATTTTAGTTTTAAGTTCTTGTGGGAATGATAAAAAGACAAGTGTTGACAGTGCAGTGGCAGTAGAAGATACAATGCCGAAGATGAAGCCCTTAGGGCCAGAAAAAAGACTTTCACAAGCCTATATAAATTCCGTAAAAGGAAGAATCAATCACTTTTATAATAAAAATTGGCCTAATAACAGCATGAATGGAAGTTTCTTGGTGGCTAGAAACGGCCAGATTATTTTTGAGCGATATAACGGCTACGCAAATAAAAACGAAGGCACTAAAATCACTGCTGAAACTCCTGTACAAATCGCATCGGTAAGCAAAGTGTTGACGGCAACTGCGGTTTTAAAATTGGTTAATGCAGGTAAAATTGATTTGGACCAAAAAGTCAATACGATTTTAAAAACCTTTCCCTACGAAGATTGTACAGTTCGAATGCTTTTGAGCCATCGTACCGGAATGCGCAATTATGCTTATTTCACTGATCATGACAAATCGGTTTGGGACCGACATAATCAATTGACTAACAAAGATATTCTTGATATTTTGGCAACAAAAGACATTGGTCTTGAAGCAAAAACCGGAACACGTTTTGGATATTGTAACACCAATTATGCAATGCTGGCGCTGATTATCGAAAAAATCACTGGTTTAAAATATAAAGAAGCAATGTCTGAAATAATCTTTAAACCGCTTGGCATGAAGCATTCGTATGTTTTTGATGATGACAAAGACAGAAAAAAAATCGTTCCATCATATAAAGGAAATGGTGCCGAAATTGGTTTTGACTATTTAGATAATGTTTACGGAGATAAAAATGTTTTTTCGACGGTGCGTGATCTTTTGAAATTTGATAGAGCAAGACAATCCCCAGACTTTTTAAAACCGGCTTTATTAAAGCAAGTTTACGTAGGATACAGCAACGAACGCAAAGGAACTAAAAACTATGGTTTAGGAATCAGAATGATCAATTGGGAATCGGGACAGAATTTTTATTTCCACAACGGTTGGTGGCACGGAAATACCTCATCTTACATTACTTTGATGAAAGAAAATGTGACCATAATTGCGCTATCAAATAAAATGACCAGAAACACTTATGCAGTTCGTAAACTAGCACCTATTTTTGGAGATTATCCTTTTAATTTCAAAGACGAAGAGTAAGACTATAAGTCATAAAGTCAAAAGTCAAAAGTCGTAAAGTCTTAAAAAAATTGCTAATATTGACTTAGTTTTTTAAATACACCAATTGAGAAAAAACAAAAAGAAGCAAGAGAAAGAAAGAATTCGACTTTAAAAACTTTACAACTTTCAAATCTAGATTTATGACTTTTGACTTTCGACTTTCGACTTTTGACTTTCGACTTTCGACTTTATAACTTTATGACTTTTTTTAAAAAATTTTAGCAGAAAGTAATTTCAAATAGTATACATTTGCAGACTTATTTTTTGGGGTCGACTGGTTTTGACAGCAAGTCGAATTGAACAGTAAGCACGTCGAGCATTGAGACCTTGCTCGTAAATATAAGATCTCGAACTTTTACACGGCGAAAATAATTACGCTTTAGCTGCATAATCCGAATCATAGTACGATTGCGCCACGTCTCTACAAGGTAGAGAAGCTGGATTCTCCTGGAAAGCCTTGGTTTGTGGCGTTCCGTTCAGGGGAACCGTAAAAATAAACCTAGATTTCTATGAGCTTCGGGTAGATTTCGAAAATTAAGAAGATAAGTGTTGGGTGGTTGTTTCTGGCCTAGCTCAACATCGAAAATCCAATCAGGAAATAAGCGTGTAGAAAGCTCTTTAGTTGCTTGTTTGGACCCGGGTTCGATTCCCGGCGACTCCACAAAAAAGCCTTGTAATCAACTGATTAACAAGGCTTTTTTTTATTTTTAATTACCATTTTTGTTACCTTTTCATTATTATTGGTAACTTTTTAAATACAATTTTTGGAATGATTATTTAAGTTTAGATAAATTACTTTATTTATAGTTTATTTTTAACCTTCCTTAACAGAACAATCTAAAATTAACACGAAAAACACTCAATAAACAAAAAAACACATTTTGAGTAGTGAAAAAGAATTATCCCTATATTTGGGCTAAAATAAATTGATATTTGTTATACATATCTACCCAAAATAGGTTGGCTTTGTATGATTTTGTCATACATATATACTAGTTAGCTGTGATTTTGAAAGACCTCAGAACATAAACATAAAAATTAAGAATGGAAATAAAAACCTTATTTATAATTGGCGGAGTATTAGTTGTTGCATTTATTTTAAAATCCTGCATATCAAACAATAATAGCAAAAATGAAAGCAGACCAAAAAATGCTGAAATTCCAACAGAAAAAATTCAAAATGACAAAATTGTACTTATCGAAAACATCAACTTAAACGATTTAAAAAGTGCAATTCAAAAATTCTGCAATAATTATAATCAAGAAGATTTCAGAGCTCTACCTCTACTCACTATTTTATCTGAAAACAAGTTTGTAGTTACGTTTCCTTATGATACAGATTTTGCGACTTATTGTTATTTCGTAAATTATATGTACTATCCGAATGATATATTTTACAAACCAACTATTAAGGCTTGGACTTCAACAAAACAGAACGATGATTGGATGACTAATGAAATTGTGAATAAAAAAGTTATGTTATTCATTCCTGCTGATGACAAAGATTATGATAATGTTTATTTGACGACATCTGAAAATATTGGATATAAAATGGGATTTGCGATGGGAGAAGAAAAGCAGAAGTTGAATAATCCTAGACAAACTTACGTTGAACCTATCAAACTTGAAGACCTAAAAGGGAGAGAAGAAATTCAGTATAAATAGAAAAAACCACAGCTAACACACGCTACAAGCAATTTGGGCATTTGGCTTAATGGAAAAAATTGGTTTGTATTTGGATGATTTGGCAAATCCGAAAGATAACGCTGATTTAACCCCAAACTGCTTGTAGCGCGAGAACGTTGTGCCTAATACCAGACCGAACTTAAACACATTAACCTATTTATGAAATCACAAAATCTATTTATAATAATTTTCCTTTTATCTCAAAATCTATTCTCCCAAAATTTAACTGATGAATATTACAATTCTATGAAGCCAATTTGGGAAACAAAAATTACTGATGAAATGAGAAAACAAGTTGACCCTAAAATGGACAGCTTATCAAAAAGTATAAATGGAATTGGATTTCTTGAGTCTCAAGCAATAATTCAAAAAGAAGATACCGAAAATAAAATTTCAATTTTGAAAAACATTTTGGCTTTAAATAATCTTAATGCAAATGAAACTGAAACTACAATATTAATCGAAACTGGTTTTGATGAGCCGAATATGAAAGGTTTTGTAATTTATGGCGGAAAATTTTATTGTTTTCAACAAAATGCTAATAAGGATTATAAAATTGAAAAATATTCTGAATACATAAAAGATTATAAAAAAATGGACGAAAATAATTATCGAAGCGCTCTATTCTTTATTTTAAAAGATAATCGATATGATGTAATAGAAAAACTAATTGAAGAAGAAAAAAATGACGCTGAAAACAAAAAACTAACTTCAGTTGTTACTTATGAAGTTTTAAATTATAGTTCAAAAAGAGAGAAAAAATTATACGTTTATTATCTTAATGAATACGGAACTATAAATTAATAAAGGTACTAGGCACAACAGCTACTACAGCGGATTTGGGCAATTGGCTTAATGGAAAAATGGTTTGTATTTGAATGATTTGGCAAATCCGAAAATAGGGCTTAATTTAGTCCCAAACCCGCTGTAGTACCAGAACGTTGGCAGTAATTTTGCCGAAGAAAACCGAAAAATTAAGAAATATGAAAATTCTACTTTACATCTTCTTTTCATTTATTTTAATACCATGTAATGGACAATCTAAAATTCAAAAAGAAAATTCTGAATTAGACATTACAACAACTTATCCTAAAATAAATCTAAGCCAAATTCCTAAGACTTGGAAAAGTCTTAATACAATTCAAAAAGATTGGATTAAGGTAGAAAAGGATAAGGATGGTTATTTAATATACCAACCTTGTGATGGGAAAACAGAAACTGTAAAACTTGAAGGTGCTAGTCTAACAATAAATTGGAGAATAGAAAATTCACAGAAATTTGAACTTGAAAAATTTACAAGACTAACTGATAATAACGCATTCAGAGCTGACGGTTACGATGTTGAAAACAAAATAGGATTCGAAATAAAAGCAAGAATTGTAGATTATAAAAACGGAATAGTTTTATGGGAATTTAACGGTAATAAATGGTTAATGACACCAAAAGAGAACTTTAAAAGTTTCAGGATTATCAAGAATAATTGTGAAACTGAAAAGAAAAAAGAATTAGATTTTTTACCGATAGAAGATTACAAATAAAAAACTACTGCCAACAGCCGTTACACGAGATTTGGGCATTTGGCTAAATTTAAAAATGGTTTTGTATTTGGAAAATTTGTGTTTAACCGAAAAACCTCGCATCTTTAATCCCAAACCTCGTGTAGCGCCAGAACGTTATGGTGTATAGCTCCGCTGACGAGAATCTGCTGATTTTAATCTGGCGTTTTAGTTCGGAAAATACAATGAAGCTGAAACTGAGCTG
>NZ_AUDL01000008.1 GCF_000425445.1 Flavobacterium denitrificans DSM 15936
GGTGCGGTTTTCATAGTTTTGCCTTTTTTCCTTTATGCTTTTTATTGAATTTTCAGCCTTCAGCGTTCTTTCCTGCCAAGAAATCAAGCTTTGGAATCTGCTTTTCGGCTGTTTTCAGTCTCGCAGAGGCGCAAAGGCGCAAAGTTTTTTCCTCTACAAGACTCTCTTCTGCCCTTTTTATTCCCCGGGAGCCTGGTTTCTCTTCTCTGATTTCGTTATTTCCTGATATTTTCTTCTGGAAACAGGTGCCATAGCCCCGATAGTCCCGAGGCATCGGGAGGAAATCCTTTTGTGCCGGTCCCGATAGCTATCGGGAGGCACAAAAGATTGAAGCGTATAGCGGGATCAAGCTCCTTATTAAAATTCTAAACTTAAAAGGGTTTCGACTTCGCTCTGCCTGACATATTATCTTTTACTCTTATATATTATAGTATACCTTCCCTGCTTATATATATGTATAAAAAAAAAACAAACCTGGCAGGTTTTGAAATCTGTCGGGTTGTTGAAATGAAATCACTACTTATATATAGTATGTTTAGGTTCATACATAATAAAGCAATCTTATACATATATATATTGTATGTATTTTTGTAATCATGTATATTTGCATTCACAAAATTATAAACAATGATCAAGATTACTTTACCCGATGGGTCAATTAGAGAGTTCGCTCAAGGCGTAACTCCAATGGAGGTCGCTAAAAACATTAGCGAAGGTTTTGCAAGAAATGTTATTTCTGCATCTTTTAATGGTACAACTATTGAAACCGAGACTCCATTAACGACCGATGGTAATCTTATATTATATACTTGGAATGATGTTGAAGGAAAAAAAGCTTTTTGGCATTCGACTTCTCACGTAATGGCTCAAGCTCTTGAGGAATTGTACCCTGGAATCAAATTAACTCTTGGACCTGCAATTGCTAATGGTTTCTATTATGATGTAGATTTTGAAGACCAAAAGATTTCTGAAGCTGATTTTAAAAAGATCGAAGATCGTATCTTAGAAATTTCAAGAGGAAAGTATGATTTCAAAATGCGTCCGGTAAGTAAAGCCGAAGCTTTAGAAATGTACAAAGACAACGTTTACAAAACAGAATTGATTTCTAACCTTGAAGACGGAACTATTACTTTTTGCGATCATGCCACTTTTACTGATTTATGTCGTGGAGGACATATTCCTAATACCGGAATCATCAAAGCTGTAAAAATCATGAGTGTTGCTGGCGCTTACTGGAGAGGTGACGAAAAAAACAAGCAGTTAACTCGTGTTTATGGAACTTCTTTCCCTAAACAAAAAGATTTGACTGAATACCTTGAACTTCTTGAAGAGGCGAAACGTCGTGATCACCGTAAATTAGGAAAAGAACTTGAGCTTTTTGCTTTCTCACAAAAAGTTGGTCAAGGCTTACCTTTATGGTTGCCAAAAGGCGCTGCGTTAAGAGAGCGTTTAGAGCAATTTTTGAAGAGAGCTCAAAAGAAAGCAGGTTACGAACAAGTTGTAAGCCCACATATTGGTCAAAAGGAACTTTATGTTACTTCTGGTCACTATGCTAAATATGGCGCTGATAGTTTTCAGCCAATTCATACTCCAGCAGAAGGTGAAGAGTTTTTATTGAAACCAATGAACTGCCCTCACCACTGTGAGATCTACAATGTAAGACCATGGTCATACAAAGATCTACCTAAGCGTTATGCTGAATTTGGCACTGTATATAGATATGAGCAATCTGGCGAATTACATGGCTTAACTCGTGTAAGAGGATTTACTCAGGATGATGCGCATATTTTTTGTACTCCAGAGCAATTGGATGAAGAATTCAAAAAAGTAATTGACCTCGTATTATATGTATTTGGTTCGTTAGGTTTTGAAAACTTTACAGCTCAAATTTCATTGAGAGATCAAGAGAACAGAGAAAAATACATCGGTACTGATGAAAATTGGGAAAAAGCAGAGAACGCTATTATCAACGCCGCAAAAGACAAGGGCCTTAATACTGTTGTAGAATATGGCGAAGCAGCATTCTACGGTCCGAAACTGGATTTCATGGTAAAAGATGCTTTGGGAAGACAATGGCAATTGGGAACAATTCAGGTAGACTACAACTTGCCTGAGCGTTTTGACTTGACTTACAAAGGCACTGATAATGAATTACATCGCCCTGTAATGATTCACAGAGCTCCTTTTGGATCTATGGAACGTTTTATAGCAATTTTACTTGAGCACACAGCAGGAAATTTCCCACTTTGGCTAATGCCTGAGCAGGCTATAATCTTGTCTTTGAGCGAGAAATACGAAAATTATGCTAAAAAAGTTTTAGAATTGCTAGAAAATCACGAAATTCGCGCCCTAATTGACAACCGAAACGAAACAATTGGCAAGAAAATTAGAGATGCAGAAATGCAGAAAATCCCATTTATGCTGATTGTAGGCGAAGAAGAAGAGAAAAACGGTACTATTTCTATTCGTCGCCACGGACAAGAAGGAAAAGGTAATATCACAGTTTCAATCGAAGAATTTGCTGCGATTGTAGACGAAGAAATAAAAAAGACATTAAAAGTTTTTACAGTTTAACTTAAATTAGAAAGTCATAGCAATAAGAAGCAACAGAGGTTTTCAACCTCGAGTAGAAAAAAAAGATGCACACAGAATAAACAATAATATTCGTGGTGTACAAGAAGTAAGACTAGTAGGTGAAAACATCGAACCAGGTGTTTTCAAGCTTGCTGACGCTTTACGATTGGCAGATCAATTTGAATTGGATTTGGTTGAAATTTCACCAAATGCTGAACCGCCAGTTTGTAAAATTATGGATTACAAGAAATTTGTTTATGAACAAAAGAAAAGAGACAAAGCTTTAAAAGCGAAATCTTCTCAAGTTGTTGTTAAAGAAATTCGATTTGGTCCTCAAACTGACGAGCACGATTATGAATTCAAAAGAAAGAATGCTGAGAAATTCTTGAAAGAAGGAGCCAAACTAAAAGCTTTCGTATTCTTTAAAGGCCGTTCTATCATTTATAAAGATCAAGGTCAGATTTTATTATTACGTCTTGCTCAAGATCTAGAAGAACATGGTAAAGTTGAAGCTATGCCTATTTTGGAAGGAAAAAGAATGATTATGTTCATTGCTCCGAAAAAGAAAAAGTAAAACAGTTTGCAGTCTCAGTTTTCAGTTTTCACACTGTGAACTGAAAACTGAGACTGATAACTAAAAAAATAAGTAAGTAAGAATAAATTAAAACACTAGGAAAAATGCCTAAAATGAAAACAAAATCTAGCGCTAAGAAACGTTTTAAAGTTACTGGCTCTGGAAAGATTAAAAGAAAGCATGCTTTTAAAAGTCACATCTTGACTAAAAAATCTAAAAAACGTAAATTAGCTTTGACACACTCAGCGCTAGTTCACCAAACAGATATGAAAAGCATCAAACAACAATTAAGAATTATCTAATAAGTCGAAAGTAAAAAGTTGTAAAGTCTGAAAGTCTATTAACTGACTTTTGACATTTGACTTTTAAACCTTTGACTAAAAAATTCTTTAGGTTAAAAAATTATTTATATAACCTTGGAGTATGGCTTTTAAGTTCCTTTGATTCAATTCAGGACGCCTGCTACAAAAACACATTAAAATTATGCCAAGATCGGTAAATTCAGTTGCTAAAAGAGCAAGAAGAAAAAAAATAATGAAGCAAGCCAAAGGTTTCTTTGGAAGACGTAAAAACGTTTGGACAGTTGCTAAGAATGCAGTAGAGAAAGCGATGAGCTACGCTTACCGCGATAGAAAACAAAACAAAAGAAATTTCCGTTCATTATGGATTCAACGTATCAACGCTGGAGCTAGATTAGAAGGAATGTCTTATTCTCAATTCATGGGGAAAGTTAAAGCTAACGGAATCGAATTGAACCGTAAAGTTCTTGCAGATTTAGCTATGAACCACCCAGAAGCTTTCAAAGCTATTCTTAATAAAGTAAAATAAAACGTTTTATAAACTCAATTTAAGATTACTTACTTATTATATAAAAGCCATTCGTTTATTCGAATGGCATTTTTGTTTTTAAAACTTTCAAATGCTCTCTTCTAAGAAACAAAATTTAAAAAGTAACTTTGTATAAAACAACACAATCTCATGTACAAAGCGCTTCTTGATCATATTGAAAAATTTATCACTTTAGAACCTTCTGAAATTGACAAATTAGAATCTTGCCTTGAACTCTCTACAATAAAAAAGAAAGAACATGTATTGAAGGAAGGTCAAGTTTGCAACATCATGTATTTTGTTGTCAAAGGCTGCATGAGACAATACATCATCAATCATAAAGGAACTGAACAAACATTACAATTTGGCATCGAAAATTGGTGGATTACTGATTATTTGAGCTACCATAATCACATCCCTTCTAGTTTTTATTTGCAGGCGGTAGAAAACTCAGAAGTTATTGCACTTGATAAAACTGTTTTAGAGTCGCTACTCATTGAAATTCCAAATCTTGAAAGGTATTTTAGAATCGTTACTCAAAAAAGCTTCGGGGCAATGCAAATGCGAATCAAATTCTTGTTTACCATGTCGGCCGAAGAACGATATCATCACTTTAATGACAACTTTCCAGAATTTGTTCAGCGTGTTCCACAATACATGCTTGCCTCCTATTTGGATTTTTCTGCAGAATTTATGAGTAAAATCAGAGCAGGAAAAGTCTAAATTGAATTTCTTGAAGTAGTTCAAGTTTTTAAAAACATACATTACTGACCTTTGTAATGAACTTTTAAAACATATAAAAATGAAATCAAGAATCGTTATCCCACAAGTTGCCCCAGAAGCTTATAATGCCATGTTAGGATTAGAAAAATACATTGCTTCTACATCTTTAACTCCAGTACATAAAGAACTAATTAAAATTCGTGCTTCACAAATAAATGGATGTGCGTATTGTATCAAAATGCACACTGCAGATGCTAGAAAATATGGTGTTACCGAAGAACGAATTTATTTATTAAGCGCATGGCGTGAAGCTGACTTTTACTCTGACGAAGAAAAAGCAATATTAGCATTAACTGAAGAAATCACTTTAATAAGCAATCACGTTTCTGAAGAAGTTTATCAAAATGCAGCCCAATTATTTGATGAAAAATACCTTGCTGAAATCATTTTGGCAATCATCACAATTAATGCTTGGAACAGAATAGGAATTGCAACTGGAATGAGAGCAGAATAATTTTAGAAAGATAAATTTTACAACAAATTTCACGTCTACAGACCCTCCTATGCGAGGGTCTGCTTGTATATACCTGTAAATGAGATTCCGAAATTTATTTTTTTTCATCAAAAACAAAATACCGTATTTATACGTGGTTGTAAGAAATATATTTTTATATTTTTGGCGCATGGTTTCAAAAAAAACACAATTTCCTCTCTATATAATTCTCATTTTCACAGTCTTTTTTGCCTGTCAAAAGAAAAAATATTTTGCAGAGGAAATTACAAATAACAAGGTCAAAATAAAAAAAATAATAAATGCAGCTGATTCATTCTATAAGAATAAACAGTTAGATAGTGCATTTTATTTTTACAATAAAGCGAGAACAAAATGCGATCCTAATGAAGATGCCAAGACCTACGTTTATTGCATGTATTATATGGCCGAAATTCAACAAGATCATGAAGATTTTATTGGAAGCACTAAGACCGCAACAGAAACAATTCCTTATTTAAATAAAATTAAAGATCCAAATGACGTTTGGAATATCTATAGTGTTTTGGGAAGAAACTATTATTACATTTACGATTATCCAAATGCCATTTCCTATTACTCAAAAGCATTTATTTTAAAAGTTGACAGAATCAACATACTTGAAGCAAAAAATAATATAGCAACAATTTATATAAAACAGCACAAGTACAATGACGCTCTTCAGATTTTTCTTTCAATAAGCAAAGAGAAATTTCTTCAGCAAAAACCAACCTACTATTCAAAAATACTCAATTATATTGGTTATTGTTATTTCAAACTCCAGAATCCTAAAGCCTTGAGTTTTTTTGAAAAGAGTATTCAAATAAAGTCACAAGCAAAAGACGAAGATGGTTTGGGCAAAACCTATTATAATCTTACGGAATACTATAAGAACAATAAGGCTCTATCAATGAAATATGCCAAATTAAGCTACGCGAATTACACGCTATCCGGCAATATTGATGATCGCTTACTTGCCTTAAAATTCATTATCGAAAATACTGGTTCGGCTAAAGAGCAAAAAGAAAAGGCTCTTCTATATATAAAAATGATTGATAGCATTTATGAAATTAGGCAAAAAGCTAAAAATCAATTTGCAAAAATGAAATATGATTCCAGAACAGAAAAAGAGGAAAACTTAAAACTAAAAGCTCAAAAAATCAAAAACGAACTTCAATTAGAAAAACAGGAACGTAGAAACATTATCTCTTATATTATTATCATATTAACATTGTGCTTAATTACTATAATTTATTTTTATTTAACCGCTCGAATGAATCGTCAAAAAATAGAAGCGACATATAAGAGCGAAACTCGAATTTCAAAAAAACTTCATGACGAATTAGCAAATGATGTATACCATACTCTAGCATTTGTTGAAAACAGAAATCTTTCTAGCGAAGAAAATAAAAATCATTTACTAACGAAACTTAATGATATTTATTCTCGAACAAGGAATATTTCGAAGGAAAACAATCCAATTTTAAGCAATCAAAATTATACTAGTCAGCTTAAAGAGATGATTTCAAAATTCAATACATCTAACGTAAATCTGTTGCTTAATGGTTTAGACACAATTCCATGGGATAAAATCGATAAAATTAAAAAAATATCAGTTTACAGAGCCATACAGGAATTACTTGTAAACATGAAAAAACACAGTGAGGCCAGTTTAGTTGGAATAACTTTTAAAGAAAAAGACAATACTCTTATAATCATTTATACGGACAATGGAAAAGGAGTTGATTCTTCCAAAATGATTTTAAAAAACGGTCTGCACAACATGGAGAATACGATTCACAAAATACATGGTGAAATTGATATTAACTCTGATTTAGGAAAAGGTTTTAAAGTTCTAATTAAACTTCCATTATGACAAAGAAGAACTTATTCCATTTTTTTAAAAAAAACTATATTTTTCTCTGTTTGCCAATCTTTATTACAGTTTTGGCATTTAGTTTTTTTACCCAATTTTCTGAAGCAAAAGAGCGACAAATACAACATGTCAAAAAAGATCGTTCAGCCGAAATAAAACAAATGCAGAAAAAAGCTTATGCTTTTTGGGATTCTGACAAGAATGATAGTGCACTTTTTTATTTCAATAAAACACAATTATT
The DNA here is from genome assembly GCF_000425445.1 of Flavobacterium denitrificans DSM 15936. GTDB lineage: Bacteria > Bacteroidota > Bacteroidia > Flavobacteriales > Flavobacteriaceae > Flavobacterium > Flavobacterium denitrificans. Next base: position 7,346 of record NZ_AUDL01000008.1, read on the forward strand.
GTGTGAGCCCAAAGCAGATTATGCAGATTATTATTGTGGATCACTAAACAACATGGTAGAAATCCTGCAACGATATGGAAATTACTATGAAGCTGAAGCTACTCTTATAAAAGCATTTCCTTACTTAGAAAAAACAACCAATACAAAATATGCGGTGAACGCCTATACATTCATGGCCTATAACTACTTATATACGTATGATTATGAAAAGGCATTATATTATCATAAAAAAGCACTAAAAAAAGCAGTTTCTACATTTAGGAAATCAAGAATATTATCTGAAATTGCTTTTGTATATATGCATCAGGAAAGATATCAAGAGGCAATAAATTTATTAGAGCCAATAGCTAGAGTTAGATATAAGATTGCGGACAAAATAACTCCCTCAAATACAACCCCTCTGCGTGCAGCTATATTATATAATTTAGGCCTTTCCTATTTATATCACGGAAATCATAAAGAAGAAGCATTTAAATGTTTTGATGAAAGCCTGAAATTAACACTTACATTAAATGATGATTACGAACTCATTGGCAACTATCATGCTTTTTATAAATACTATAAAAAGTACAACAATCCAGAACTGAAGAAAATTAATGCCGAAAAAGCTTACTATTGCGCAAAAAGAGCAAAAGCTGCGTCATATGAAATTAATATGTTGGCCCAACTTATTGAAGCTGATAATGCCGAAAACTCTAGAAAACACTGGAAAGTTTACATCAAAAAAGTCGACAGTCTCATTGTCAGCAGAAAAAAAGCAAAAAATCAATTTGCTGATGCTATATACAATTCCAAGAAAGACAGGGAAGAAAACTTAGAGCTGAAAACTCAAAAAGCGGAAAAAGAGTTACAAATAGAAAGGCAAAAAAACCGAAATATCATTTTATATATTTCTATAGTATTTGCTCTCTCGGCATTCCTGTTTTTATTCTTTCATCTTTCCAAAAAAGGCAAAAAAGAAAAAAAAGACGCAATTTATATTAGTGAGGCCAGAATTTCTAGAAAATTAGATGCTGAACTTGCCAACGATTTGTATCACACTATAGCTTTGGTACAAAAGGAAGATTTGGAATTAAGCCAGAATAAGAATCAATTATTAAATAATCTCGAAGAAATATATTCAAAAGCAAGAAATATTTCTAAAGAAAATAGCTTAATAACCACTGATGAAAATTATATTTCCGAACTAAAAGAAATGATTTCAGGATACAAAACCCAAAAAGTGAATATTTTATTGCAAGGTTTTGACACTGTTCGATGGAATCAAATCGAAAAAAACAAAAAAATAATTCTTTACCGGGTGATGCAAGAATTATTTCTAAATATGAAAAAACATAGCGAAGCAAGCTTGGTAAGTGTTACATTGAAAATATCTAACAATATTTTAACTGCTTCATATGTGGACAATGGGATTGGAACAAAAAATAATCCCTTAATTTTAAAAAATGGTCTCCAAAATGTGGAAAACCGTATAAAAACTATAAAAGGAACTATTACTTTTGATAAAAATTCTGACAAAGGTTTTAAATTAAGTTTCACTTTTCCCATTTAAAGAAAAACTATATGTTCAAAAAAGTTTTAGTTGCCGAAGATTTAGACAGCATAAGCATAGCTGTAATTCAAGTACTTGAAGACTTAAAAGTTCCTATAATCGATCATGTAAAATATTGTGATGATGGTTTGTTAAAAGTAAAAAAAGCGATTTCTGATAATGCTCCATATGATTTACTAATCAGTGATTTATCTTTCAAATCAGATTATCGAAAAAACCAGCTTAACAGCGGCGAGGATCTTATTGGCGCAATTAATAATGTGCAGCCAAAATTGAAAAAAATCGTTTTTTCAATAGAAGACAAATCATTTCGAATCAAAACCCTTTTTAATGATTTAGGTATTCATGCATATGTTTCTAAAGGCAGAAACAGCATTGAAGAATTAAGAAAAGCTATCGAGAAAGTTTATAGAAACGAAGAAAAAATACTTTCATCTGATTTGTCTTTTAGTTTTAGTGACAAATCCTTGATTGAAATCGAATCGTATGACATTTCGATTTTATCGCTCTTAGCAAAAGGCTACATTTTAGAGCATATTTCGAATGAATTTAAAGCTATGTCTATTACTCCAAACGGAACAAGTAGCATCGAAAAGCGAATCAATAAATTAAAAATATATTTCAAAGCTAACAATAATGTTCATTTAATTGCTATTGCTAAAGATTTCGGATTGGTATAAAATTAACATTTGCTTTACGGATTTCCGTAATGAAATGCTCTTTTATACTTCTAAATTTGTGTACTAATCCTATTAACTGACCAATGAAACCCAAATACCGCATTAATTTTTTAGCAAAAATTAATACAACTAAAAATAAGATTATTATGAAAACAATGATCCTTTGCATCTTTTTATCAATAAGTTTTGCTTTTGTTTCAGAAAAAACTGGAGGTTTTGAAATTGAATGGAAATTGGTTTTTATTCCGGCATTGTTAGTTTTACAAATTATCATTATTTCGAATGCTCTTAAAAACAGATATAAAAAAAATTAAAAATATAACAGTCAAATTTTTGAATGCTTATATTTGAATTTTTAAACATCAAATGAAAATTACTTTAAGCATTGTTCTTTCTTTTTTTACTCTTTTTTCCTTTTCTCAAACCAAAATTCTATCCTGGAATTTAGAGAATTACGGGAAATCAAAATCAGAATCCGAAATTAATTTTATTGCCTCAATAATTGTCAACTATGAAATTATTGCCATTCAGGAAGTTGTTGCTGGCTATGGAGGTGCGCAAGCTGTTGCAAAACTTACTGCAGCTCTAAATGAAAAGGGAGCAAAATGGGACTATACCGTTAGTGACCCAACAAGCAGCAGCAGTTATAAAGCAGAACGTTATGCTTTTATCTGGAAAACAAATAAGGCGAAGTTGAAGGGCAAACCTTGGCTTGAAAAAAAATACAATATAGAAATTGATCGTGAACCCTATTTTGCCACATTTGAAATTGGCAAAAAAACAATTACAATAAGTAATTTTCACGCTATTACTAAAAACAGAAATCCCGAAACTGAAATTAAATATTTCAAATTTTTACCACTTTCTTATCCAACTTTGAATTTGATTTTTGCGGGCGATTTCAATTGTCCGCAATCACATACTGTTTTTTATCCTTTAAAGAAGATGGGCTATGTTCCTATTTTGCAAAAACAGAAAACAACTTTGAAACAGAAATGCAAAAATAACGTATGCCTTGCATCAGAATTTGACAATATTTTTTACAAAAATGCCAGTCTAAAGTATATAAATTCAGGAGTAATTTCGTTTTATACTAAATTCAATTCAATATCAGAAGCCCGAAAAATATCTGATCATCTTCCTATTTGGATGGAATTTTCATTAAACTAAATTATGTTTTAAGCTTTTTCTTTCTTGCTGCCGGGAATAAAACATTATTGAGAATTAATCGGTAACCAGGAGAATTTGGATGTAAATCTAAAACCGTTGGCGGGTCTCCAACTTGATGCTGAAAATCTTCCGGATCATGACCCCCAAAAAAAGTAAACATTCCTTTTCCTTTTTCACCGTGAATATATCTGGATTCACCATTTAGCTCGCAAGTTCCCATAACCAATACATTTGATTTAACTAATGCACTGTCAAAAGAAGTAGTCTGCCCCATGAAGCCTTTAACCAATTGTGTATGATTTTGACACAACATACTCGGAATTGGGTCCCATTTTGCTGAAAACTCCATCAAAGTAAAATAGTCTTTTTCCATCGGGATTTTACGTCTTAACGTCATATCAATGTCTGAAAACTCATAAACTTCTGGCCTTCTTTCTAAAGTGAAATTTTTGAAAGCAAAAGAATTTCCAAAATCCAACTTAGACTGATAATTAGAATCACTTGGGTCGCCATCAAACATAGTTTCACAAATATCGACGCCATCAGCGGCTAGAGCAATATCAAAACTATCTGTTGCAGAGCACATTGCAAACATAAATCCACCACCGATTACAAAATCTCTGATTTTTTTTGCAACGGCACCTTTTTCTTGAGAAACTTTAGGATATCCTAATTTTGTTGCCAAAGCCTCTGCGTCCTTTTTCTGATCAATATACCAAGGTGTGTTTTTGTATGCCGCATAAAATTTACCATATTGACCGGTAAAATCCTCATGATGCAGGTGAAGCCAATCATATAACAATAGCTGATCGCTTAAAACTTCTTCATCATATATTGGAGTAAAAGGAATTTCTGCATATGTCAAAACTAGCGTCACTGCGTCATCCCAAGGTTGTTTTCCTTTTGGCGTATATACTGCAATTTTTGGTGCCTTTTCTAAAACAACCGATTCCATATTTTGAGAAGGACTAGAAATTTCATTTAAAATAGCCGCTTCTTCACTATCTGACAAAACTTCAAAGCTGACACCTCTAATTTTACATTCTTTTCTGATCTCTTCGGCATCAGGCAATAAAAACGATCCTCCTCTATAATTAAGAAGCCAGCTTGCCTTATAATCCCTACTTAAGCACCAATAGGTAATTCCGTAAGCTTTAAGGTGATTTTGCTGCGTTGTTTCATCCATTGGAAGCAAAATAAACGAAGCTTTTGCTGAAAACGAAAGCAATAGTATAAAGATGTAAACTAGACTTTTCTTCATTAAAAAAATATTTTAGTAAAGATATAAAGGAAGGATTTAAAAAACACTAAAGTTGTCGCTGTTTTATAACCGAAAGAAAAGTTAAAAATATTTTTGCTTTTTATTCTTACATACAAAATCAGGTAAAAACACGTATATCACAAAAACAATTTCTAACTACATTTGATAACCCAAATCATTGACTAATAAATCAATGAAAACCAAAATTATGAAATTTAACGAAAGTAATAACCAGCCAAAAGGATTAAATGTCATTCAAAAAATTGGAATTTGCGTACTTGTTCTTACAATAGTTTTATACTATGTTTTGTCAATTCAATTCCTGACTGCCTAAATTTACGGTGTCAAAACTGCTATTTCATTTTGAATCGCATACACAACTAATCCCGCTATATTTCTTGACTCTGTTTTAAGAAGCAAATTGTTTCTGTGCCCCTCGACAGTTCTCGGACTCAAAAAAAGATGTTCAGCAATTTCAGAAGTTGTTTTTTGCTGGCAAATAAGTTGCAATATTTCGATTTCACGAGGAGAAAGAAAACTCGTTTCAAGATTTACTTTCGAATTTTTAGATGAAACTATAGTATCTTGAATTGTTTTTAAGACGCTCTCATTATAATAAAATCCTTTTTTTGCAACTTCGTTGATAGTAAGAATTAAGTCTTTTGGAGTCGTATTTTTTATAAGATAAGCCACTGCACCAACTTGAATCATATTGGCAATAAACGATTTGGTGTCATAGCTCGTCAGTGCTATTATTTTAATATCTGGGTAAGATTTACGAATAATTTTTGTTGCTTCTACACCATTAAGGACAGGCATTTTCAAATCCATGATAATAATATCCGGTTTGATTTCGTTTTCTTCTAAGCTAGCAAGAAGTTCTTCGCCATTAGATGCTTCAAAAATAATTTCGATATTTTCTTCTCTCTGCAATAAAAAGGCAATTCCTTTTCGAAATAAAACTTCGTCATCAACTAAAGCAATTTTAATAGCAGCATTCATTTTAATTTATTGTTTTTGGTCGTTTGGTAAGCCGAATTTACAAAATATGTCTCAAACATTGACCGAAGAAATCCAATATGTCGTTTTAAATCTACAATTAACACAATAATTTAACTTAAAATGTAAAATTTGCAATGAAACCTTTATTTATTTCTGAGGAAATTTGAATAGTTCCATTTAGGAAAGAAATACGGCTGTCAATATTTTTCATCCCAAGACCTTTTTGATTTTCCGAATTTTTACTGTCGAAACCAATTCCATTATCTTCATAATTGCAGGTTGAAACTCCATTATTATTCAGGAACGAAATTTTGATTTCACTTGCTTTACCGTGTCGAAGCGAATTATTCATAAATTCCTGAAGAATCCTGAAAACATGCAAATGTCTATCAATATCATTTTCATCAAAATCAATTTCGTTATTATAAAAAACTTTTACTGATTTACTGCTTTCAAACTCTGCACATAATTCTTCAACACCAGCGCTAAGTCCGAATTTCTCAAAAACTGGAGGCAATAAATTGTGCGCAATTTTTCTGGAATTCTCTAAAGCTTTTGTTGTCAAACTAATAATATTATCTGTGATCTCCTTGGTTTCAACTTCAGTCAAATTTGGAGCAGACAACAAATGAGTATTCAAGGAAACAATATTTAACTTTGAACTGATATCATCATGAAGATCCTGAGCAATTCGTTTCCGTTCCTCTTCCTGAGTTACAATAATCGCATGTAATTGTTCTTTTTGATACTGAATTTCTAAATCTCTTTTTTCTAATTCTTTCTGAGTAATTTTTTTTCTAGAGAAATAGAAAAACAAAATCAAAACAAGCCCCATCAATAAAAAAGAAACACAACTAAATATTGCAGTTGCAACAATTTCGGATTCTGAGATTGTTTTTGTTGTCATATTATTTAAAGATTTAGTTTTTCAGCAATGAAATTTAATTTTAAATAAAACTCTCTCAAAATAATAATTCTGAGAGAGCCGTGATATTCTTTTAAAATCCAGAATTTAAAATGGAGGCGAAGGACGTGCTCCATCATAAACATCGTCAGGATTGTCCATTGTTTTGCCTGTTAAAGATGTTTTTGACTTAATAGCATTGTTTTTGTCCAATTCTACCAAAATAGTCGTCACTTTCCCAACTCCATTAAGGCCTAAAAACAAACCAATATTTTCGGTATTTTGACCTTTAAGCATTTCTGCCACAACAGCAGCTTCTAAACTGTAATGTTGAAAACGTGCTCCTTCGTAGGAAGTTACTTCGTTTAAATCCGTTACCGTTTTTAATTTATTCTGCCATGCTATAATTCCGTCATAAGCCTCTTGAGATAATATCAAATGTTCATTTAAAAGAGCAGATCCTTTGTCAGTTTTGCTGGTTTCACCATTTTGAAGCTTTGCCAACTTATCATCATATGAAGGATCTTTTAGTATTTTAGAATCAACACTTACAAGCTCTTTTCCTGTTTTATCAACTCCAATCGCTTTAAACTGCACTATATTTTCGCTGTACCCCAACACAAACTGCACATTTTCTACATTGGGAGTTTCTACTAATTTTGAAAGTTCGCTTGTTGAGAACAAATAAGCGGTAACTTGTTTTTGCGAGCTGGCGAAACCTGCATCAAGCTTAGCAGTAAGCCAATTCTCTTGTTCTGTCGCAGAAACTGCAGAACCATTATCTTGTGAATTATCTTTTTGACAGGAAAACATAATAAATGCGGCACCTGCAAACCCAAACAAAGTTGTTTTTTTTATCATTGTTTTTAAAATAATCAATTAGAATTAGTTATTGCTTTTTTATAATAGCTGATTTTCCATTCGTATAAGTAAAACAAATTATTAACTATCACAAGAAAAGCGTTTAATGTCCAAGTTATCATACTAAGATCTTTGCTGAATTTTGCAGTTAAATTTCCAATTAAAAAGAGAATCGTACTAGCAAAAAGATACAACAAAATCCCCATATTAATAAAATAAAACTCCTTCACATCATCAAGCATATTGTAAAAATGAAAGACAGAGTAAATAATCAATAAGAACGAAGTAATAAAAATTTCATATAAATTAAATTTCAAAAACATCTCAGGTTTCAAACCATATTGAATGATTAAGGTTGATAGAACCAATACAAAACCTATTTTAATTACTTTTTGCTGAAATTGATCCCTTACTAATTTTAAGTAAAAAAGGCTTAAAATTGCAAACTGCCCTATAAAATACACATGCGATAAAAACAAATTAGGTATACGTTTTAACAAACATATTTTTGCACCAATCTGCACACATATAATAACAAAGAGATAAAATGTAAATATTTTATAAGCTATATTTTTTCCAGGGAATTTTATAGCAAACAAAATGAAATTAAGTAATAATAAGATGTATCCGAAGTTTATAAGAAATGAATGCATATTATTACTGGTTCATTGGGCTATTTGGATCAGCAGTTGCTGGTGGGCTTGGCTCTGAGAAGTCATAAATACCAGCGCCATCTCCGCTACTTAATGCCTTATAGTTAGGAATTTGATCTTCATAAATTCCTGTTTCTTTATTAAAAGTTGTTCCAACGATCATCAATGTTTGCAAACCTTGATCATTAATTCCAATATAAGCTCTCGCAGCATCAATTCCTTGTGCCAAAACTTTTTCTAGATTTACTTTCGGAATTAAAAACGAGTTTACACGTTTTTTTGCAGTTTCCTCATCAGTCTGTTTTTTCCATTTTGCAACCCACTCTTGAGCTACTTCTAAACTTATGTCAGTGTCTCTTTCAGGTAATTGTTGATTTGCCATAATATAAATTTGTTTATTGGTTACAAGTTAATATCCGATTGTTTAAACAATCGATTGGCTAATCTAATGAATTTAATTTACTAATTTAACATTTAGGCATAAAAAAAACCTTATAAAAAGGTTTTTAAATTATTTTAGAATGGCACATCGCTGTCGTCATCATCATCATTCAAATTGCTTCCAAAAGCTTCATTGGCCGACGGTAGATTTTTAGTAATAAACGGATTGTCGTCATGATTCATTTTTGAAGGCAAATCATCAAATCCACCCGTAAATTCTTCAAGATTGTCAAATTTACCTAAATGTCCTAAGAATTTCAGACGAATATTTTCTAATCCACCATTACGGTGTTTGGCTATAATAAACTCAGCTTGCCCAGCAGTTGGCGATGCCTCATCATCATCCCATTCTTCAATTTTATAATATTCAGGACGATAAATAAACGAAACAATATCAGCATCCTGTTCGATCGCTCCAGATTCACGAAGATCCGAAAGCAAAGGACGTTTACTTGATCCACGGGTTTCAACCGCACGCGACAACTGTGAAAGTGCAATTACAGGAACGTTTAGCTCTTTTGCTAATGCTTTTAAGTTTCGAGAAATTGTCGAAATCTCCTGCTCACGGTTTCCTCCTCCTTTACCATTACCCCCAGCAGTCATTAACTGCAAGTAGTCAATAATAATTAATTTGATGTTGTGTTGCGATGCCAAACGACGGCATTTTGCACGTAAATCAAAAATTGAAAGCGAAGGCGTATCATCAATAAATAATGGAGCCTTTTCTAAATCTTTTACTTTAGTACTTAATTGCTCCCACTCGTGTTTTTCTAATTTTCCTGTTCTTAATTTTTCAGAAGACAATCCAGTTTCTGAAGAAATAAGCCTCGTAATCAACTGAACTGATGCCATCTCAAGAGAGAAAACTGCCACTGCGTGTCCAAACTGAATACTAACATTTCGCGCCATTGAAAGTACGAAAGCCGTTTTACCCATACCCGGACGTGCCGCAATAATAATCAAATCCGAAGGTTGCCATCCAGAAGTTACTTCATCCAGTTTTTCAAAACCAGTTGCGATTCCACTCAAACCTTCTTTTCCTGCAATTTCCTCAATACGTTTTTTCGCTTGAAGAACCAAACTCTGCGCAGTTTCAGAGCTACGCTTGATATTTCCCTGTGTTACTTCGTATAATTTTGATTCGGCTTTATCCAGCAAATCGAAAACATCTGTCGTTTCATCATAGGATTCTTCAATGATTTCAGAAGAAATTCTAATCAAACTTCTTTGAATAAATTTTTGAAGAATAATACGCGAGTGAAATTCAATGTGAGCAGAAGACGCAATTTTCTGCGTAAGCTGAATCAAATAAAAATCACCTCCGGCAACATCTAACTTTCCATTTTTCTTTAATTGAGTCGAAACCGTCAATAAATCGATTGGCTGTGTTTCGGTAAAAAGCTGTAAAATCGCTTCAAAAATATGCTTGTGTGCGTCTTTATAAAATGCATCAGGCTGCAAAATATCAATTACATCATCTACCCCTTTTTTATCAATCATCATTGCACCAAGAACAGCCTCTTCAAGATCAATAACTTGCGGAGGGAGTTTTCCTTTTTCAAGATTAATAATAGTGGTTTTATCTACCTTTACAGGGTTTACATTTTTGAAATTTTCCATATAGCGAAAGTAACAAAATTTAAAAAAAAATTGTCAGTGAGTTATAACTATTACGATGTTTATAAATAAGTTTTTTTGTTGATAACCAAAAAAAAATCCGAAACCGCAGGGCTTCGGATTTTTAATCAATTTATATGAAATTATTCTTTAAACTCGCCCATATTACTGTATTTGTCCATTCTTTGGGCAATTAAGTCGGCTGTTGATAAGTCTTTCAATTCATTATAACCTTTAGTGATATATTCCGCTACAGTTTTGAAAGTAGTTTCACGATCATAGTGTGCTCCACCAAGTGGTTCAGGAATAACATCATCAACTAATTTTTGTTTTTTCATATCTGAAGAAGTCAATTTCAAAGCTTCAGCAGCACGTTCTTTGTACTCCCAGCTTTTCCATAAAATTGAAGAACAAGATTCTGGAGAAATTACAGAATACCAAGTGTTTTCTAACATGTAAACTCTGTCTCCAACACCAATTCCTAATGCGCCACCAGAAGCACCCTCGCCTACAATAATTGTGATAATTGGCACTTGCAGACGAACCATTTCGAAAATGTTTCTTGCAATCGCTTCTCCTTGACCTCTTTCCTCAGCTTCAAGTCCTGGATATGCACCCGGAGTATCGACTAAAGTAAGAACTGGAATACCAAATTTCTCTGCCATTTTCATCAAACGCAAAGCTTTGCGGTATCCTTCCGGATTTGCCATACCGAAATTACGGTACTGACGTGTTTTTGTATTAAACCCTTTTTGCTGTCCGATAATCATAAACGATTGTCCGTTTATTTTACCAAGACCACCAACCATCGCTTTATCATCTTTAAAACCTCTATCTCCATGAAGTTCTAAAAAAGTATCACCGCAAATCGCTCTGATATAATCTAAAGTATAAGGTCTGTTTGGATGCCTTGACAATTGTACACGTTGCCAAGCCGTAAGGTTTTTATATATTTCTTTCTTAGTTTCTACTAATTTTTTGTTGATTTCCTTGCACGTTGCTGTTACATCAACCTCAGATTCTTTTCCAATTACAACACACTTTTGCAACTGATCTTCAAGTTCTTTAATTGGAAGCTCAAAATCTAAATATTCCATGGATTTTTGAATTTTGTTTTTAAATCGAACCGCAAATATAAAAATATTATATCATTGGCATAGTTAATTGTTAGTAAAGTATCAAATTGTAATTTAAAAGATAAGTAAACTATTACACTTCTTTCTTGTTTTTATAATGTTTAAAAACACCATTTAAGATAACTGTAATGATAATTATTACGGCTCCTATATAAAATTCGGTGCTCATTTTTTCTTTTCCTCCCAAGATAAAATAAGCCAACATAATTCCGTAAACTGGCTCTAAATTAGTCGTTAACATTACTGTATAAGGAGTCAGACGCTGCATTACTTTTACCGATGCCGTAAAAGCATAAGCGGTACAAACTGATGCCAAAATAAAAAGCCACATCCAGTTGTTTAATGATATTGTGAAAAATTCAGCAGTAAATTTTCCCTGGACTAAAAAATATAAAGTAATAAAGAAAACTCCTGCACCAAATTCATAAAATGTAATTACTGAAGGTTCATGATCCGAAATTAATTTTCCGTTCAATAAAGTAAATACAACGCCCAGAATTATCGCAGCCAAAGCATAATAAACACCTGTAAGATATTTAATTTCGACCTGCAATATCAAAGCAAGACCGGCGATAATAACCAATCCGAAGAAAACCTCATAAAACAATATTTTTCTTCCGAAGAAAAGTGGCTCGAGTAATGAAGCAAAAAAAGCACCCAAAGAAAATATCGAAAGTGTAATCGAAACATTCGAAACATGGATGGCTTTAAAAAAGAATATCCAATGCAAGGCAATTAGCAGTCCAACAAAAACTAATTTGAAAAGCTCTTTTATCGGAACCTGAAAAGATTGTTTTTTATAGGCAATAAACGCTCCAAGAAAAATCATCGCAAGAAGCATTCTGTACCAAACCAAATTTTCTGCATCAATTGTAATCAAGGCGCCCAAAATGGCTGTAAAACCCCAGATAAAAACAATTAGATGAAGGTTTAAATAACTTTTTAAATTATCGTTTCGCATTACGTAATAGGTAAACTGCTAAGATTCCAAAAACAATATTTGGGAACCAAACAGCTAATAAAGGTGAGAATGTAGATTTTTCGGCAAGGGTTCCAAATATTTTATCAAAGAATACAAATGAAAAGGCAATTGCAATTCCGATAGCTAAATTGGTTCCCATTCCTCCGCGACGTTTCATAGACGAAACCGCAACGGCAATGATGGTTAAAATAAAGGCAGAAACCGGAACACTATATTTTTTATAAAGCACAACTAAATAAGTATTGATATTTCCAGAACCTCTTTTTCTTTCTTTTTCAATAAAATCAATCAATTTTCCAAGAGAAAGTGTTTCGGCGATATAAACTACCGGAGTCAAATCGGCCAATTCAAATTTGAACTTCACCTCTTTTTCAGGACTCTTTTCGATTATATCATTTAATTCCCCAACCGTTCTTTTGGTGTAATCATATAAAACGTAAGTTTTCTTTTTTGGATCCCATTTAATTCGGCTTGCCGAAATTTTATAGGTCATTTTTTCTTTCTCAAAATGTTCCAGCGTAAAATTGAATGCCGTTTTAGACTCTTCGTTAAAGCTGTTTACAAAAATAAAATCGTGATCATTAAGTTGGCGATATACATTTGTATTTTCGCCACGCATTAATTCCTTTCCGTTTCCTTTTAAATAGGTATATCTAAAATTATTAAATCCTTCACTGGCTGCGGGAACAATAAAAAATCCCATTAAAAGCACAAAAACCGAAACGATAGAAGCTCCAATAATATAAGGTCTCAAAAATCGCGTAAAAGAAATTCCCGAACTCAAAATCGCAATAATCTCTGTATTGTTTGCTAGTTTTGAAGTAAACCAGATTACCGACAAAAACAAAAATATCGGGAAAAGAGAATTCGCAAAATAAATAGTAAAGTTGTAATAATAGAGCGCAATATCCATAAACGGAATCTTGTTCTCCAACATTTTATTCACCTTTTCAGAAACGTCAATTACAATCCCAATAGGAATAAACAACAAGATCATCACCGAAAAAGTGGCTAAATATCTTTTTAAAATATACTTATCTATTATCGTCAGCATATATTTTTTGTTTGTTTTGTTTAAAGTTTCAGGTTTCAAGTTCTGCTGAGAACGTGAAACCTGAAACTTTAAACCTGAAACTTTTTAATTAAAGTCTTTGGCTCATATTTTTAACCATCATTTCTTTCCATGGTCTAAAATCTCCGGCTAAGATATGTTTTCTCGCCTCACGAACCAACCACATATAGAAACCAAGATTATGAATCGTAGCGATTTGTTTTCCTAAATATTCGTTTGCTGCAAACAAGTGACGTAAATATGCTTTTGAATATTCAGTATCTACAAAAGTATGCCCCATTTCATCAATTGGAGAAAAATCAGCTTCCCATTTTTTGTTTTTGATATTGATTGTTCCGTTTGCCGTAAACAACATTCCGTTTCTTGCATTACGCGTTGGCATAACACAATCGAACATATCAATTCCTAACGCAATATTTTCAAGAATATTTATTGGCGTTCCAACACCCATCAAATAACGAGGCTTATCTTCTGGAAGAATTTCGCAAACCACCTCAGTCATTGCATACATTTCTTCCGCTGGTTCACCAACAGAAAGTCCTCCAATTGCATTTCCTTGCTGACCAGCATTTGCAATATATTCTGCCGATTGACGACGTAAATCTTTATATGTACTTCCTTGAACAATTGGGAAAAACGTTTGTTCGTAACCATATTTATAAGGAACTTTTTCCAAATGATTAATACAACGATCCAGCCAACGATGCGTCATGTGCATCGAGCGCTGTGCATATCTGTAATCACAAGGATATGGCGTACATTCATCAAAAGCCATAATAATATCGGCTCCAATGGTACGCTGAATTTCCATTACATTTTCTGGGGTAAAAAAGTGGTAAGAACCGTCAATATGCGATTTGAACTTCACGCCTTCTTCTTTAATTTTTCTGTTTGAAGAAAGAGAATACACTTGATATCCACCAGAATCCGTCAAAATATTACGATCCCAATTCATGAATTTATGCAATCCACCCGCTTTTTCAAGAATTTCTGTCTGCGGACGCAAATATAAATGATAGGTGTTTCCTAGAATAATATCTGGATTAATTTCTTCTTTCAATTCACGCTGATGCACCCCTTTTACAGAAGCCACCGTTCCAACCGGCATAAAAATAGGCGTTTCAATTACGCCGTGATCAGTAGTAATACTTCCCGCTCTTGCTTTAGACTGCGGATCTTTTTGTAATAAATCAAACTTCATCTGTTTCTTTTTTCAGAGCGCAAAGATAAGCTAATTTCAGGGAAAACTAATTAATTAGGTAATTAGAAAATTTGTCAATTAGATAATTGTTCTCATCAACTTAAAAACTGATGTTTTATAAAAACTTTAAGCAAAGAAAACTTTAAACGTGAAACTAAAATTATTTTGGGCGTTCCCTTCGGTCGGGCTATCCGCTATATCTTTTGCTCCAGAAAATATTGTTGTTAATTAAGACATGACAGTTGTCACAAAAGGATGCCGCTTCTATCCCTAACGCAAACGGTTCTTGGAGAAAGTCCATTGATAAAATCGGAATGTAAAAACTGCAGCAATCCCATTAGCAAAATGTAACAAACTCATTCATTTGTTTCGTAATTTTAATATTCAACTAAAATTTTAGAAATCATGATAAACTCAGAAGATAAATTAGATGATATCAAGGACGATCAAATTGAAAAAAATCTTGAAAACATGGAATATCCAGCAAATGAAGACATTTACAACCAAGAAGAAAGATTAGAAGATATTGACCCTCAAGATATTTCTGGAAAAAGAATACTTAACAATGACAATCACGAATGGAAACAAAACAGCGATAAAATTGGCAACGATTTGGATGTTCCTGGTGCCGAATTAGACGATGAGCAAGAAGAAATTGGATCAGAAGATGAAGAAAACAATTATTACAGCGAAAGCGACACAAATTAAATCCATTCTCAAAACTTTTTTTTTACCAGAGATTACAGCTATTAATATTGATTTTCTAATCTTTTTAATCTGTTAATCTGTGGCAAAATTTTTATTGGCAGGCAGCAAAAGCTTTTTTGCATTTTGAAATCGCATTCAACATACCTCATCCGAGACATAATTTAAAGAATTTAAACCAATTCATCCTTTTTTTTAAGATTAATAAAAAAGAGCCAAAATTTCACAATTATGTTAAACTAAAGCAGAAAATGATTTGTCTCCCCGCAAAATAACGACTACTTTTGCTCCAGTTTAAATTTTACATAGAAAATGAAGCCTAACACACAACAATTAAGCGATTTAACGATCCAAGTAAGAAGAGACATTCTTAGAATGGTACATGCTGTAAACTCTGGACACCCAGGTGGTTCATTAGGTTGTACTGAATTTTTGGTAACACTATATCAAAATATCATGGACCGCAAAGAAGGTTTTGATATGGACGGAATTGGAGAAGATATCTTTTTCCTTTCAAATGGTCATATTTCACCAGTATTTTATAGCGTTTTAGCAAGAAGCGGTTACTTTCCAGTTTCAGAGCTTGCTACTTTCAGATTATTGAATTCACGTTTACAAGGACACCCAACAACTCACGAAGGTTTGCCTGGAGTTCGTATGGCTTCTGGATCATTAGGACAAGGTTTATCTGTTGCTCTTGGTGCTGCTCAAGCTAAAAAATTAAACGGAGACAAACATTTAGTTTTCACTCTTCACGGAGACGGAGAATTACAGGAAGGTCAAAACTGGGAAGCAATTATGTACGCATCTGCTAAAAAAGTAGACAACTTAATCGCAACAGTTGACGTTAACGGAAAACAAATTGACGGAACAACTGACGAAGTTCTTGCAATGGGAAGCCTTCGTGCAAAATTCGAAGCTTTTGACTGGGACGTTTTAGAAATCAAAGAAGGAAACAACATCGAAGCAATCATTGCTGGATTAACTGATGCTAAATCAAGAACAGGAAAAGGAAAACCAGTTTGTATTTTATTGCACACAGAAATGGGGCACGGAGTTGACTTCATGATGCATACGCACGCTTGGCACGGAAAAGCACCAAACAATGATCAGTTGGCAGCGGCATTAGCTCAAAATTATTCTAAAGATCAAGTTGACTATTAAAAAGCGCTCAGTCTCAGTATTGAGTTTTCAGCTTAGAAACTTAGTCACTCAGAAACTTAGCATCTCAAAAGATAAAAAATGAAAAAATACGAAAATACAGGAAGTAAAGATACTCGTTCAGGTTTTGGAGCGGGAATGACTGAACTAGGTCAAAAAAACGAAAACGTTGTGGCATTATGCGCTGATTTGATCGGATCATTAAAATTTGATGATTTCAAAAAAAATCACCCAGAGCGTTTTTTCCAAATCGGAATTGCTGAAGCTAACATGATCGGAATTGCGGCAGGTTTAACAATTGGAGGTAAAATTCCTTTTACAGGAACTTTCGCTAACTTCTCTACAGGAAGAGTTTACGATCAAATTCGTCAATCTGTTGCTTATTCAGATAAAAATGTAAAAATCTGTGCTTCTCACGCTGGCTTGACTTTAGGAGAAGACGGAGCAACCCACCAAATCTTAGAAGATATCGGTTTAATGAAAATGTTGCCTGGAATGACTGTAATCAACACTTGCGATTACAATCAAACTAAAGCCGCGACTTTAGCATTAGCAGACCACCACGGCCCAGCATATTTACGTTTCGGACGTCCAGTTGTGCCAAACTTCACTCCTGCTGACGAACCATTCGTAATTGGAAAAGCAATCACATTAAACGAAGGAACTGATGTAACGATCATCGCAACAGGACACTTGGTTTGGGAAGCGCTTATCGCTGCTGAAAAATTGGAAGAAAAAGGAATTTCTGCTGAAGTAATCAACATCCACACGATTAAGCCACTTGATGAAGAAGCTATTCTAAAATCTGTTGCTAAAACTAAATGTGTAGTTACTGCAGAAGAGCACAATTACCTTGGAGGTCTTGGAGAAAGCGTTTCTGGCGTATTAGCTTTAAACAATCCAACGCCGCAAGAATTTGTAGCTGTAAAAGACAGTTTTGGAGAATCTGGAACTCCTGAGCAATTAATGGAAAAATACAAACTAAACAATCAAGCAATTGTTGAAGCTGTAGAAAGAGTGATCAAAAGAAAATAATTTTTAGTTTTCTTACTTTATAAAAAAACCTCGAAATTCACATTTCGAGGTTTTTTTTATATCTATAACAACAGCTTATTTAACCGAATGATGATTTTTATCAACATGTATCCTTAATCTTCCTGGCGAAGTATAATCGCCTCCAAAAGCTGGAATACCCCAAATTTCACTTTCATCCACATTTGGCGTGCTAGGATTATCTAGAATTGGATCAAAAGGATAATACTTGCTTATTCCCGTTATTGGCGCATCTGTAGGCTTAGTAGTTTCAAAACGAGTAGTATAACCGTCACCATCATCATCAACATCTAAAAAGTCTGCTATGCCGTCACCATCTGTATCATCAATCATCCACGCCGGAGGATTCGGATAACGCACTTTGTCTCTTAAATCATAAACATAGCCAATACCATTATTATTACCTTCTTTATTAACATCTTCAAAATAATCAGGAATACCGTCAGGATCCGAAGTTACAGCAGTACCATTTATTTTAATATCGTGATCCAATCGCAACAAGCCAAACAATTTAAAGCTAAATACCAAACAAGAATATGAAGGAATTTTCTCTTTGGGATTAGAATAATAAGCCAACCCAGAAGGCAGGAACATTACACCAGCACCATAATTATCATATGTTATTACGCCATCGGCAGAAGTAGTAGATGTTCCTGTTCTAAACTTAGGAAAAATTTCACTCCATCCATCAATAACCGGGTTATCTGAATACACAAAAAGTTCAAACGAAGTACCATATCCATATGAAGTATCAAACACAGTCCCATTCAGCAAATTACCCGTATAAGAAGCATAAATACGATCGGTATTACATGGAGCCTCACCTGTTCCTTTTCTTAATGTTAAATAATAAACCGTATAATTAACATCGCGATTATAAACCTCTCGAGATTCTAAAGGATAGTCTTTTTGATCCCAAATTGAAGTCTGAGTACCACCAGCAGGGATTTTCTCGATTACGATATCATAATTTGCAGTAACTTCCTTAATATAATTCTTTTTTAAATAATTTTCAATAGAATCCTTATCTGCTTTGTATTGCTCTTTGTAATCCCTTACAACAACTGTAGTCTCCTCATCATCGCTCTTGTTGCAAGAAACCATAGCAATACCAGCTAGTAATAAAATAAAATAAAATTTAAATTTATTCATTATTGTTAATTTTTTAGGTGCGCAAGATACAATATTGATTTATTTTTGTAAAGAATTTAACTTCGATTTTAGAAAAATTATGAGAATAGACAAATACCTATGGTGCGTGCGTTATTACAAGACCAGAAACATGGTTACGGAAGCCTGCAAAAAAAACCATATTACTGTAAATGGGCAGATTGCAAAACCTTCTAAAGAAGTTTTCCCCACAGACAAAATTACCTTTAGAAAAGATCAGATAACACAAATTATTACCGTACTCGACATTCCCGAAAGTCGTGTGGGCGCAAAACTTGTGGACATATACCGAAAAAATGAAACTCCGCCAGAAGCTTATGCTCACTTAGAATTATTAAAACTATCAAAAGAACATTACAGAAAAAGCGGTACAGGAAGACCTACCAAAAAAGACCGAAGAGATATTGACGACTACGGAAATGAAATTTTCGACGAAGATGAAGAAAATGAAATTTAAATTCCAACTCTGAAATTGGAATTTCAATATTTGAGATTTTAAATTTTATAAATTTGTACCTTAGCAAAAAATATAATCATGAGCAAAAACATCATCTTAACGAATCAGGAAATCGAACACAAAATCAAACGTATTGCTTATCAAATTTACGAGACATTTGTTGACGAAGAAGAAGTTGTGATTGCCGGAATCGCTTCCAATGGATCTGTTTTTGCCCAAAAAATTGCTTTGGCGTTAAGTAGTATTTCAACTTTAAAAGTTTCGACTTGTGAAGTTAAAGTGGACAAACAAAATCCGCAATTGCCAATCCAAACTTCTTTGACGAAAGAAGAATACCAAAACAAAGGATTGGTTTTAGTTGACGATGTCTTAAATTCAGGCACTACATTAATATATGCTGTTCGTCATTTCTTAGACGTTCCGCTTAAGAAATTCAAAACAGCAGTACTTGTTGACAGAAACCATAAGAAATATCCAGTAAAAGCCGACTTTAAAGGAATTTCTTTATCAACTTCATTATTAGAGCACGTTCAGGTAGTTTTTGACGAGAACGGCGACAATTATGCCTTTTTAAGCTAAGATTTTCAAAATATCCTCAACAGTTTCTTCGACTGATTTATCATCAACCGACACTTTATACTGGGCGTGGTTGTAATAAAAACTTCTGTCGAATAAATGTTTTGCGATAAACTCTTTCATTTCTTCTTCATTCATATCTGCAATAAGTGGGCGCTTGCTCTTGTTGTGAACCAATCTATTATATAAGGTATCAATTGAAGCCTTTAAATATACAGAAACGATATCGTCGTTTTGAAGCAGTAAATGATTATTGGCATAACATGGAGTTCCTCCACCAAGACCAATAATATAATTTTCTGAAGATTTTAATAATTCGACAAACATTTCGTGTTCTAATTTTCGAAAATAGACCTCTCCATGTTTAGAAAAAATTTCATTTATGGACAAATTTGCTCTTTTTTCAATGCAAGTATCTAAATCCAGAAACGGAATATTTGTAATTTTTGACAAGTTTTGGGCAATTGTTGACTTTCCGCAACCCATGTAACCTAATAACACTATTTTTTTCATATTAATAAAACCTTATAAACTAAGACATTGGGAACTTTTTGTAAAAAAAGACAAATTTATAATAAAAATGCTTGGAAACTTCGAAAATAACTCCTTATATTTGCACCCGCATTCAAGAAACGAATATGACTCGATAGCTCAGTCGGTAGAGCACATCACTTTTAATGATGGGGTCCTGGGTTCGAGCCCCAGTCGGGTCACAAAATTTGTGATTAACAAAATAAGTTTCTTGAAAGCAATGATAAGAGCTCAGTCGGTAGAGCACATCACTTTTAATGATGGGGTCCTGGGTTCGAGCCCCAGTCGGGTCACAAAAGGTCGGGTAATTTATTTTACTCGACCTTTTTTCATTTTTGGCCATGTGGAGAAACGGTAGACTCGCCATCTTGAGGGGGTGGTGCTCGCAAGGGCGTGAGGGTTCAAATCCCTCCATGGTCACTATAAAATTTAAAAGCCTGAGAATTTATATTCTCAGGCTTTTTTTATGGCCTCAACGTTTCTTTTTAAACCATCAAAAATACATTTTACACTTTTTTACAATTCTTTTACAATCTAAATTGTGGGGTTTCTACAAAATGAAAGTAGGTTTACGGAAAACTAAATCAGAACACATGAAAATCAAAAATCGGTTACTCTGTATAATTTTAACAACATTCTTCAGCAATTATTTCTTCGCGCAAGATACAATTAGCAAAAAAATCCTATGGACTACTGACTGGAGTTCTGATGGAAAATTCTTCGCTGTAGGCGGAAACTTGGACACTTTGAAAATTTATAACGAAACGAATTTAAAACTACACAAATCATTTCCAATTAAAAGCACAGTAACTCGCATAAAATGGCATGCATCAAAAAATAGTATTGCAGTTGCAACACAACTATCAAAAGACAAATCCTCTATTATCAATTTGGATACCAATGAAAAAATTGAATTAAAAGAAATTTCACCCGATGGAGCAAGAGGAATAGATTGGAACTATACGGGTAAATATTTAGCTGTTGGCGACAATGACGGACAAATATTAATCTACGACACAAAAGGCAATTTAATAAGGCATTTTAAGAATGAAAACAGTAAAAGCGTAACTGCGGTTAATTGGCATCCTAAAAAAAACATTCTAGCAACTGTTTCAGACAAAATAAGATTATTTGATATAGATGGAAATTTATTGAAATCAATTAAACATAGATCGGAAGAAGTAATGTTATTAAGTGTAGCCTGGCACAAATCAGGCACTTTTTTTGTTACAGGCGACTATGGTGATAAACATGACAAATCATTACTTCAATACTGGAATGAACAGGGAAAACTTTTACGATCAATTGATATTAGCAAAGGAGAGTACCGAAATTTAACTTGGAATCCAAAAGGAAACAGATTGGCAACAGCAAGCGACGCTTTAAGAATCTGGAACACTAAAGGCAAGCTTATTTCAGAAGGCAAATCTACAGATTATCTGTGGGGTGTTTCTTGGAATAAGCAAGGAAACAAAATTATTACATCAAGTTTGGAGCAAAATATAATTATTTGGAATAATAAAACTGAAAAGCTATCAACTATAGAATAAGAAGCACATACACTCATTCTCTATTGACTATACAAACCAGGCGTTTTGGCACAAAACATCCCGAATACCTATTATAGCCAAGTCTAAAAAAAAGCACAAACCCTATTTTACTGTAAAATAGATATTTACAATAAATTAAAAAAAAGCTTTAAAAAAAGGCTTCAAAACCTAAATAAAGTGCTTATATTTGCACCCTCATTAGACAAAAACAATGACTCGATAGCTCAGTCGGTAGAGCACATCACTTTTAATGATGGGGTCCTGGGTTCGAGCCCCAGTCGGGTCACAAAGGTCAGGTAATTAATTTTACTTGACCTTTTTTCCTTTTACACATTCATAAAAAAAATCGTAGATCTCCTCCTGACCATCTGAACGTACTTTTTTTATAAACATCGGTATCAAATAGTTTTGTTATTATTTTTATTCAGGCAATATACAAACCCATTTATTATTCTTTTTTTTAATTAGAATAGAACCATTGAAACCGCTCTGTGTTCCATATTCTAAACCAGTCAGCAATTCAACAACAACTATCCCGTTTTGTTTATCAGTATCAAAACAAACACGTGAAAACTTAAGAATTTTATATTCTTGATCTGCAACAATCTTCACTTCTGAAATTTCAGATTGACTATAAGGCTTTTTAAGCTTGATTTTTTTCTTATCAAACTCTCTATATCTAAGTCCCTTAAAACGACTTGAATTTACAATACCGTAAAACACTATTGAATCCGATTTAGAGAAGTTATTATTTTTAAACATCCACAAATTATCTTCTTTTTCCTGAGCAATGGGAACAAGAGCATCAGAGAGATAAACTTTTATATCCAGTGAATCTACATTTGGCTTATAGACTTTAATATGATCAATTGAATCAGGCACGTTCAACAATACATCCAAATCCTTTTTTATTAAAAAGTCATTGCTAATATCTTCAATAGCTTTTAGTTCTTCTGTTTTATAAGAATCTTCACAGCTCTGTAAACTGATAACCAATAAAAAAACGAATAAAAACTTGTTCATAGCATTTTGTATTTTCTGACTAAAATAAATTCTTTGAATATCTCAAAAAAGATATTTTCTATAATATTTTCACATCAACTCTTATGATCAAAACTCAAAACTTCCTTCAAAACCCATTGATCATTGATTAAAAGATAAACATGAGTGAACTTCGCTTCGCTTGTAAAAACATCTGGCTTATTTGCTTCTCTTAAATAAAAATCGTGAATTCCGGTTTGAACAACTCCATAAAGTTTTCCATCACTATAAAGCGGATATACTTCTAAACTTTCAGGTTTCACTTTTCTTATTGGCTTCTGAGAACCTTTTCCGCAAATATTCTTTTTTACATTTTCCAAAAAGATCTTTTTATTCTGAATCCCTCCCTGATCATGATAAAAAACCAAATCAGGATGAATTGCTTTTTCCAAAAAAGCAATGTCACATTGATTAAAACTCTTTTCAAAGAAAATACTGTCGTGCTTCTTTAGCGCTAAAAACAATTCCGAATTTTTTGCTGCTTGTGCAAAAATTCCAGCTGAAACATTCAATAAAAACAAAACTAGGATTTTTTTCATATCTAAATTTTATTTAGAAATTAATTACTTAAGCAAATGCGCTCCACCTTTATTAGTAATCAAAACGGAATTAATGTAACACTCCTATACATTTTTTTTCAAATCTGCGATTTCACATCAATTGAAAATTAAAACCTCTAAGTAAAACAAAACCAATTATTTTTCTTCTAATATAGTTTTTTTTCAGCTTTTAATTTATTTACAAAAACACCTTCAACTTTAACTTATCTACACAATTTCAAGCAATTAAAAAAAATATCTGTTAAAAAATTTGTGTAGCCAAATAACTTCATATAAATTTGTAGCCAAATAACTTCATATTATGAATTTAAGAAGAGATGTATTTCAGGCAATAGCCGATCCTACAAGAAGAGCTATATTACTTTTGGTGACTTCACATTCCATGACCGCAGGTGCAATTGCATCAAATTTCGACACGGCACGACCGACAGTTTCTAAACATTTAAAAATCCTGACGGAGTGTGAATTATTACAGCAAACACAAAACGGACGCGAAGTTCATTATACAATTAATGCAAAAAAGATGAAGGAAATAGACGAATTCATAGAACCATTCCGCCAAATGTGGGACGAGAGATTCAATAAACTCGAAGAAATCATGAAAAATTACAAACCGGAAAACTAACTGATATGGAATTAAAAACAAAAATAAACGCGCAGGAAGACAAGCAAGAACTTGTCATTACTCGCGACTTTGATTTGCCAGTAGAATTGCTTTTTAAAGCCTACGTTGAGCCAGAAATTGTAGCGCAATGGATGGGAACAAAGGTTTTAAAACTTGAAAGCAAAAAACATGGCGGTTATCAATTTGAAACCAGCGATGCAAAAGGAAATGTCGTTGTTCAGATGAATGGCGTTATTCATGAATTTATTCCAAATGAAAAAATAACCCGCACATTTGAAATGGAAAACTCCCCTTTTGCCGTTCAGTTGGAATTTTTGGAATTTGAAAAAATAACCGATTCAAAAAGCAAGCTCACCATGCAAATCGTTTACAAATCAACAGATTTGCGAGATCAAATGCTTCAACTGCCGTTTAAACAAGGACTTAACATGGCGCACAATCGATTAGAAGAAATTTGCAACAAACTAAAATAAAGACATCATGACAAAAAGAAACAAAATTATCTATTGGGTTGCTACACTTTGGTTGGCACTAGGAATGACCGCGACAGGAATTGTACAATTGCTTCAGTCAAAAGACGAAACAGATAGAATGTCACATTTGGGTTATCCATTTTATTTACTAATTTTATTAGGCGTCTGGAAATTATTAGGTGTAATAACGGTTCTAGCTCCAAAATTTCCGTTGCTGAAAGAATGGGCTTATGCCGGATTTTTCTTTGCAATGTCAGGCGCGATATTTTCACATTTTGCAGCGAATGACCGTGCAAAAGATTTTTTTGGACCAACCTTGCTATTAATCCTAACTATAATTTCCTGGTATTTCAGACCAGCAGAACGAAAACTCATTAACGCTTAAACTTGTAAATAATGAATCCGAAAGTTGATTTTTTCTTTGACAAAGCAACAAAATGGCAGGAAGAACTGGAACAAATGCGAACCATTGCTCTTGAATGTGAACTTACTGAAGAATTAAAATGGGGAAATCCTTGTTATATGTATCAAAACAATAATGTTGTTTTAATTCATGCTTTTAAGGATTATTGTGCTTTTTTATTCTTCAAAGGCGCTTTGCTGGATGACACTGACGGAATTTTGATTCAGCAGTCTGAAAATGTGCAAGCGGCTCGTCACATACGTTTTACAAATCTGCAGGAGATTATCGATTTGAAGCCTATTTTGAAAGCTCATATTTATGAAGCAATTGAAATTGAAAAAGCAGGTTTAAAAGTGATCTTGAAAAAGACTTCGGATTTTCCTGTTTCAGAAGAATTTCAAAAGAAATTGGACGAAAATCCAGAATTAAAACAAGCTTTTGAAGCCTTAACTCCTGGCCGACAAAGAGCATATTTACTTCATTTTTCGCAACCAAAACAGGCCAAAACACGTGAAGCGCGTGTTGAAAAACACAGCCAGAATATTCTTGACGGAAAAGGCTTAAATGACTAATTTTCCTTTTCATTAAAACCCAAATTAAGATGACAGCAAAAGAAATTTTAGAAAAACTCAAAGCTCTTGGTGATCCAAAAGTATTTGCTCAAAATAAAAAACGTGGCGCCAGCGAAAATCAATTTGGCGTTAAAATGGTCGATATTCGAACATTGGCAAAAAAAATCAAAACCAATCATGAATTGGCACTTGAACTTTGGGATACTGAAAATGCTGATGCTCGCTTTTTAGCTATCCTAATTATTGACCCAAAAAAGCTTTCGAATGAACAAATTGCCAAAATGGTTTCTTCAGAGAAATTCGTTCATATCGCCGATTGGTTTTATTCTTATATTATAAAAGAATATTCAGATCGTGAAACTTTACGACAAGCTTGGATGCATACCGATGACGTTATGCACGCACGCGCAGCATGGAGCTTAACCAGCGGTTGCGTGGCAAGAAACCCTGATATTCTAGATTTGCCTGCTTTGCTTGACCGAATCGAAAACGAAATGCCAACCGCCGCTCCAGAAGTCCAGTGGACAATGAACAGCACTTTGGCACAAATCGGGATTAAATTTCCTGAATATCGAACTCGCGCTTTAGCAATTGGAGAAAAATTGGGCATTTACAGAGATTATCCAACTTCAAAAGGCTGTACATCTCCTTTTGCTCCAATTTGGATCAACGAAATGGTTCGCAGACAAGAATAAAAATCAAAAAACAACATTATGAAAAATAAGATTTCGCAAGAAGAACAGGAACAGCTTATCAGCATTTTGAAAACTCGTTTTGAAAAAAACAAGAATCGACATTTAGCTATCGAATGGTCAAAAGTAGAAGCAAAACTTATGGCTAATCCCGAAAAACTTTGGTCGCTTTTGCAAATGGAAAAAACCGAAGGCGAACCAGATGTAGTGGGTTACGATAATAATTCAGACGAATATATTTTCTTTGATTGTGTTGCCGAAAGTCCGAAATCAAGAAGAAGTCTTTGCTACGACAGAAAAGCTTTGGATTCAAGAAAAGAACACAAACCAAAAAACAGCGCCGTTGACATGGCCGAAGAAATGGGAATCGAGCTTTTAACTGAAGAGCAATACAAACAATTGCAAGAACTTGGAAATTTTGACACCAAAACATCTAGCTGGGTTGCAACTCCCGAAAATGTGCGCAAACTGGGCGGTGCCGTTTTTTGCGATTACCGATATGGAAGAGTCTTTCTTTATCATAATGGTGCCGAATCCTATTATGCTGCAAGAGGATTTAGGGGCTGTTTGAAAATTTAATCATAAAACAACCCCATTGGTTATATATTTTTTATTCAACACATAGAAACATAGATTTTATTTGTAGAAAAGAATTTAAAAAGAAACCAGTTTCTAACACATAGCCTACTATGCTTGTTTTAAACAAGTGAAACGCCTTTTTAAGCATCCTAAATCTATGTTTCTATGTGTTTGAATTAATTACACACAAGGGGTTTTACATTTATTTTACAAAAGAATTTCTCCTACAAAATAAAACTTTCTTAAATTCGTTTGGAAATAATTAATCACTAATCCCAAATTAGTTTATGAAAAACCTACTATTAGCATCCTTTATGATGATTAACTGCGTATCATGGGCGCAATCTGCAACGGCTTATTTTGACAAAGCCATGAAAAAAGCGGAAGCTGGCAATGCAAAAGGCGCCATCGCTGATTACAACAAAGCCATCAGCATGAATTCTAAATTTGTTGAAGCTTACCAAAACCGAGGTGTAGCCAAAGTAAAAATTAATGATTTAAAAGGTGCATTGGCAGATTTTAACAAAACAATCGAATTGGACGACATGAATGTGTACGCCTATACAGGAAGAGCAAATGTGAACTACAAATTAATGAACTACAATGAAGCAATTGCCGATTGTACTTCGTCCCTTGGCTTAAACCCAAAAGATTATATTGCATACAATTTAAGAGGTTTGGCTTATAATAAAATTGGCGACAAGAAAAATTCTTGCAAAGATTTTTCAAAAGCAATTGAACTAGGCAGTCAAAGTGCCATAAAAAACAAAGCTACTTTTTGTAAATAATCGAAGCATAAAATAAAAATCAGCCTGTAGAATTTTATCTACAGGCTGATTTTTATTTTATAGAATACACAAAAAATCATCTTAGATTGACTCTAAATAGTTGCGAATTATCTGTTAAAAAAGTAAAATCGTACAGAAAAAAAACCTCTTTTAACCCAATTAAATCAGTATGTTACTACAAACTCTTAAATATCGATCATTTTGATAAAGTTTTAAAGGTTTTTTCAGATTTTATTTTATTTTTGTTTATTCAACAATTCAAAATGGTAAACAATATAAAAACAGTTTTCAGCATAAAAGATCTTGAAAACTTATCTGGAATTAAAGCGCATACTATTCGTATTTGGGAAAAAAGATATAATATTCTTGAACCAATGCGAACTGATACCAATATCAGGCTATACAATTTGCAAAATTTGCAGAAGCTTTTAAATATTACTTTACTGCATGAATATGGGTATAAAATATCTAAAATTGCTACTTATCCTGAGGACAAAATCCCGCAACTAGTACGTGAAATTATTTCAAAAAAAAATTCACAAAACTATGCGATCACATCATTCAAAATGGCTATGATGAATTTCGACCAAGAATTGTTCTTCAATACTTTTGACTGGCTTATTTCTGAAAAAAGTTTTAAAGAAGTTTTTAAAGAGCATTTCCTTCCATTGTTGAAAGAACTAGGGTTGTTATGGCAATCTGAAACCATTACGCCTGCAAATGAGCATTTCATGAGTCATTTGATCAAGCAAAAGATTTTAATTTATACTGAAAGTCTTCAAATATTAAAACCTACAAAAACCGACCGAATTTTTGTTCTCTCTTTGCCATTGAATGAAATTCATCAAATTGGTTTACTATATCTGCAATACGAAATTTTATCAAGAGGATACAAAACCATTTATTTGGGCGAAAGTATGCCAATTGAAAACCTTCAGGATCTTACACGTCATTTTGAGAACATTACTTTCGTTTCTTTTATGACCGTGCAACCTGACCGAACGGTTATTAATCAATATGTTAAATCAATGGGACAGAAACTGTTGCTAAAAAACAATGAAATCTGGCTTATGGGTAGTATGGTCGAGCATATTGACCAATCTAACCTGCATGAACGAATTCGTATTTTTGATTCAATGGAAGAAACTATAGAAGAAATTCAATAGTTTTGTTTAAAGTTTTTGTATATTTGTTAAACAAATGACAAAAACTATCATCATACTGGGATCTGGCTTTTCATCGTTGGCCGCCTCTTGTTACTTGGCAAAACAAGGAAACAAGGTCACTATTTATGAAAAAAACCCAACAATAGGAGGCCGTGCCCGACAATTCAAAAAAGATGGCTTTACTTTTGACATGGGGCCAAGCTGGTATTGGATGCCTGATGTTTTTGATCGTTTTTTTCATGACTTCAATAAAAAGACTTCCGATTATTATGAACTGATAAAATTAAATCCGGCTTATCAGGTTTATTTTGGAGTAAATGATTTTGTCACAATTTGTGATAATTTAGAAGAAATCAAAACTTCTTTTGAAACAATTGAAAAAGGAAGCGCAAAGGAACTTCAAAACTTTATTGATAAAGCAAAAAGCAATTATGATATTGCCATCAAAGATTTGGTTTATCGTCCCGGAGTTTCTCCTTTAGAATTAATTACACCAAAAACGGCTTTAAAACTCAATCAGTTTTTAAGCAATGTAAGTCAGGATATTCGAAAGAAATTTAAAGATGAAAGATTAATTCAAATTCTGGAATTTCCGGTTTTATTCCTCGGAGCAAAACCCAGCAAAACGCCTTCGTTTTATAATTTCATGAATTACGCCGATTTTGGTTTAGGAACCTGGCATCCAAAAACGGGAATGTTTGACGTTATTTTGGGTCTTGAAAAACTAGCCTTGGAACTTGGCGTTACGATTAAAACCAATTCACCTGTTGAAAAAATTATCGTTGAAAACAAAACCGCAACTGGAGTTAAAATCAACGGAGAAATCATAAAAGCGGATATAATTTTAAGTGGCGCCGATTATCAGCACACTGAAACTTTGCTCGAAAAAGAACATCGCGCCTATTCTGAAGAATATTGGCAAAGCCGAGTTTTTGCTCCGTCTTCACTCCTATTCTTTATTGGTTTCGACAAAAAAATAGAAAATATTTCGCATCATGCCTTATTTTTCGATACTGATTTCAATCAGCATGCAAAAGATATTTATGATGATCCAAAATGGCCTGATTCACCCTTGTTTTATGCCAATTTCCCATCTAAAACAGATTTGACGGCGGCACCAGACGGAATGGAATCTGCGTTTTTTTTAATTCCGCTTGCGCCGGGGATTGAAGATACCGAAGCAATTCGAGAAAAATATTTTGACAAGATAATATCTCGTTTTGAACAAGTTACACAACAAAACATCAAAAACAACATTATATTTAAAAAGTCATTCTGCAAAAATGATTTTGTTACAGACTATAATGCTTACAAAGGAAACGCTTACGGAATGGCCAATACTTTATTGCAAACTGCTTTTTTAAGGCCAAAACTGAAAAGCAAAAAAATACGTAATTTATATTTTACAGGACAATTGACTGTTCCTGGCCCAGGAGTTCCGCCTGCCTTAATTTCAGGAAAATTGGTTGCTGAGTTAATTCAAAAATCTTTTAGATCTTAAAAAATGAAATCACTATTCGACGCCGTCTCTTTCAAATGTAGTAAACTCGTTACGCAAAATTACAGTTCCTCTTTTTCATTGGCAGTAAAAATGCTGTCGCCAAGTATTCGTGATGCTATTTACAGCATTTATGGTTTTGTTCGCTTTGCCGATGAAATCGTAGATTCTTTTCATGATTATGAAAAAGAATATTTAATCGATGATTTCGAAAAAGAATATTATAAAGCAATGGAATTAGGAATCAGCCTCAATCCCATTTTGAATTCATTTCAGCATACAGTTAAAGAATATAATATTACTGATGATTTGGTTCAGGCATTTTTAAAAAGCATGAAACTCGATCTTATAAAATCAACCTATTATACGCAGACCGAATACGCAGATTATATTTACGGCTCGGCAGACGTTGTTGGATTAATGTGCTTAAAAGTTTTTGTTGCTGGAAAAGAGCACAAATACGAACAACTAAAACAGGAAGCGATGCGTTTAGGTTCGGCTTTTCAAAAGGTGAATTTCCTGAGAGATTTAAGAGATGACAATTTGATTTTAAACCGAACTTATTTTCCTGGAATCAACCTCAACAATTTCACTGAAGACTCAAAAGCGCAAATCATCAAAGAAATTGAAGAAGATTTCAAAGTCGCTTATCACGGAATTGTAAAATTGCCAATTGAAGCAAAATTCGGCGTTTACACAGCTTATGTTTATTACAAGAAGTTACTCAAAAAACTAAAAAATACGCCGTATCACAAAATTGGAAATTCGAGAATCCGGGTTTCTAATTATACAAAAGCCGGGCTTTTGGCACAGTCTTTTGTGACGTACAAATTGAAGCTGGTATAGAGATTTAGCCAATAGTTTGTCATTTCTGACGAAGAAGAAATGACAAGATTGAGGGAATTTCAAAAACAAACAAAAAATAATCATTAGAGTTAATCTTTTATAACTTAAAGTCAAACTCAAACAAATTAAAGTCATAACTTTATTAACAACATTTTAAAAATGATTTCTTTTTTAATCTTTATAAGCGTTTTTCTGTTCATGGAATGTGTTACGTGGCTTACGCACAAATATGTAATGCACGGCTTTATGTGGTATTTTCACGCCGATCATCATCAGCCAAAATACGAACATACTTTTGAGCGAAATGATATTTTCTTTGTCATTTTTGCAATTCCGAGTATCGTATTATTTTATTTTGGCGTTCAGGGTGGCTTCAATTATTTATTTTTTGTAGCGTGTGGCATTACCCTCTATGGAGCGTGTTATTTTTTAATTCATGATGTTTTGATTCATCAGCGTTTTAAATGGTTCAAAAACACTACAAACAAATACCTCATCGGACTTAGAAAAGCCCATAAAATACATCACAAGCATTTAAACAAAGAAAAAGGAGAATGTTTCGGAATGTTGTTTGTTCCTTTCAAATATTATAAAATGTAGCTTTTAAAGCCATTTGTAACAATTTATTCAGCAAGAAATGAAATTATACAAAATAGCAACCGTTCAATATGTAAATGCCAGTGTCGAAGATTGCTGGGATTTTTTCTCCAGTCCAAAAAACCTTCAGACGATCACACTTGATAATATGAATTTCACAATTAAAGATTTCGATGACAAACGAATGTATCATGGACAAATTATAACTTATACTTTAAGACCTCTTTTAGGAATTAAGATTTCATGGGTTACCGAAATTACAGCTTGTAAGGAAAACGAATATTTCATCGACATTCAGCGTTTTGGTCCGTACAAATTATGGCATCACAAACATTTCTTCGAACGCACAAAAGACGGCCGAACAAAAATGACAGATATTGTTCATTATGCGCTTCCTCTCGGAATCTTAGGCCGATTCATGAACACGATAATTGTAAAAAACAAACTCAAAACGATTTTTGATTTCCGCCATAATAAAATTGAAGAATTATTTAATTCAAAACCACAGCCACAGATTGTGCAACTTAATGGTAAACAAAAAAGCTTTTAAATTATAAAGTCGCATTTCTTTTACTTGCTTACTTTTTTAATCTCGCAAAGACGCTAAGTCGCAAAGCATTTTCTGTAAAGCTTTTCAATAAAACTTTGCGCCTTTGCATCTTTGCGAGCAATTTTCGGCATTAGAAGAAAAAGAACTTAAAAATTCGATTAGCAAAAATAACAACAATGACAAAACAAAAAGTTTCCTTTTTCTGGTTTAGACGCGATTTGCGTTTAGAAGACAACACCGGATTATTTCATGCGTTACAATCGGATTTTCCTGTAATTCCTTTATTTATTTTTGACGAAGATATTTTAGATAATCTTCCAAAAAATGACGCCAGAGTAACTTTCATTTATGATTCGCTTAAAAAAATAAATTCAGAATTAAATAAATTCAGTTCTTCAATTATAATTAAAAAAGGGAAAACAAAAGATGTTTGGAAATCGCTTATGGAGGAATTTGACATTCAAAATATTTTCTTCAATAAAGATTACGAACCGTTTGCAATCGAACGAGATTCCTCAATAACTTCTCTATTAAAGGAAAACAACATCGAATCTTTCTCTTTTAAAGACCATGTAATTTTCGAAGAAAAAGAAATCACAAAAGGTGACGGATTTCCTTATACAGTCTACACGCCTTATAAAAACAAATGGCTCGAGAAATATCATTTTTCAGGAGCTGCACCAGAATATGATTCGGCACCCTTTTATTCAAACTTTGCAAAAAACAATTTCAAATTTCCTGATTTATCAGAAATCGGTTTTGAAAGAAGTTCCATAAAAGTACTTCCACATAATTTATCTCAGATTTCAAATTATAAAGAAACCCGGGATTTTCCGGCTTTAGACAGTACTTCTTATCTTTCTCCACATTTGCGTTTTGGAACTGTTAGCATTCGGAAATTAGTGAATTGGGCAAACCGAAAAAATCAGACCTTTTTGAGCGAATTGATTTGGAGAGAATTCTTCATTCAAATACTGTTCAATTTCCCAAATTGCGTCAATCATAATTTCAAATCCAATTATGACGGAATTCAATGGCGCAACAACGAAGAAGATTTCAAACGCTGGTGTTCTGGAACAACCGGCTACCCAATGGTCGATGCCGGAATGCGTCAACTCAATGAAACCGGTTATATGCACAATCGCGTGCGGATGGTTGTAGCCAGTTTTTTATGCAAACATTTACTCATTAATTGGCAATGGGGAGAAGCTTATTTTGCCGAAAAATTACTGGATTTTGAATTGGCGTCAAATGTTGGAAACTGGCAATGGGCGGCAGGAACAGGCTGTGACGCGGCACCTTATTTTAGAGTTTTCAATCCGGAAATCCAACAAAAGAAATTTGATGAAAAAGGCGAATACATCAGAAGATGGATTCCTGAATTTGATTTGGGCTATAACGAACCTATGATTGATCATGCATTTGCGAGAGATCGCGCGATTGCGACTTATAAGGCTGGCATTTTGAAATAAGTTTTTTTGGTTTCAGGTTTCAAGTTTCAAGTTTCAAGTTTCAAGTTTCAGGTTTCAGGTTTCAAGTTTCAGGTTCAGGTTTTGCTGGACGTTTATCCGCAATCTTGTCATCTCGACGAAGGAGAGATCACACTCGCAAATCGCCAAAGATTGGCGACATTCTATATCGAGTTTCTAGTGTGATCTCTCCTTCGTCGAGATGACAAACTAAACGAAAAAAACTTTGTCAAAGTTTAAAACTTTGACAAAGTTCTAAGCTTAAAGTTAAGCCAACTTGAAACCTGAAATTTGAAACAAAAGAAACAATTCTTAATAATTCAAATAATTCTCCACCACAATTTTCGCTTTCAAATCGAACATTAAATTATAAAGTCCAAAGAAAGTACGATTCATATAAATAAAGTGCTTAGAACCTCTATTTCCGTTCATTTTTTTCAAGTTTGTATCTTCTGAAAAACGTTTTCCTAATTCAGCAATTGAATTGAAGAAAGTTTCATCGGCAAAATCGAAAGTTTCGTTTTGAAAAGGTCTCGTGAAAAGCGACAATAAATCGTGAAACATTTCAGTAAAATATTCAATTTCTGCAGGTGAATCATCTTCACGAAGAATTTCTAATTCGAACAGTTTTTTATTGAAAAGCTTTTCATCAGTAATCACATTTTTATTGATTAGCTCAAAATAAGGTGTATAAAATTCTTCTGGAATTTGTTTCATACAACCAAAATCCAAAGCAATCAACTGGTTTTGATCATCGACTAAAAAATTTCCAGGATGCGGATCTGCGTGCACTTTTCGCAAAACATGAATTTGGTACATATAAAAATCCCAAAGCGCCTGCCCTATTTTATCACCAACTTCTTGATCTGTATTTTTTGCTGTAAATTCAGAAAGATGAATTCCCGTCATCCAATCCATTGTTATGATTTTCTCTGACGAAAACTCTGGATAATAATTCGGAAAAATGATATTTTCTATTTTACTGCAGGCATCAACAACTTCTTGGCTTTGTTTTAATTCCAATAAATAGTTGGTTTCTTCAATCAATTTGTCTTCGACCTCCTTAAAATATTTATCCGAATCTTTTCCTTGCAGATTAAACATTCTGATAGCAATTGGTTTTACCAAAGCCAAATCAGATGAAATGCTGTTTGCAACGCCCGGATATTGAATTTTAACGGCCAGTTTTTTATTATTTTTCTTTGCCAAATGCACTTGACCGATACTCGCCGCGTTAATCGAATTTGGATTGAATTCGTCAAAAATTTCATAAGGCGTTTTTCCGAAATTGCTTTTAAAAGTTTTTAAAACCAACGGAGCAGAAAGCGGCGGAACAGAAAATTGCGAAAGCGAAAATTTCTCCACATAAGCCTGAGGCAAGAAATTCTTGTCCATACTTAACATTTGGGCGACTTTCAAGGCGCTTCCTTTTAAGCTTTTCAATCCGTCGTAAATATCTTCGGCATTATTTTCATTTAATTTATCTCGGGTCAAATCTGGATTTACAATTTTCTCGGCATAATGCTTTACATAGTTTACACCAATTTTTGCTCCAGTTTGAACTAATTTTCCGGCTCTCTCTATTTTTGAAGTTGGAATATAATCGATAGTTTTCATTGTTTGCTGTAGATTTTTTCTTTAAACAGAAATTTTCCTAGATCTATCAAATGATTCATTGGCGCGACATTCATTAATTCGAATGAAGCATTAACTGATTTTTCGATAAAAATATCGGTTTTCTCAAAAGCGGCAGATTCATCATCCATCCAGAATTTAATAGTCAACATTAACTGCAACCAAGCTGATTCCTGAATAGCGTTTTCTTGAAATTTTTGAAGTTTTTCCTGTTCTAATCTATAATCATCCGTCAGAATTTCAGAAACATATTCTTTAAAGCTATTTCTGAGCGAATTTAATTGCACTAAATTTTTAAGCGGATTTCTGTCGATTTTAAGTGATTGCAAAACATAGCTTCTGTTTGCTGTCAAAATCTCGAAGAAAGTATAGTAAAAACTCAGCATTTTATTCTTCATATCATATTGCTGATATTCTTCATTTTTGTGAAGCAGATTAACTGTGTTTTCAAAAAACAATCGGAATATTTCTTTTCCTAAACCTTCTAATGTTCCAAAAAAAGCATAAAACTCAGCTTCGGTAAAATCATTTTCTTTTGCAAAATGATAAACTGATTTTGGTTTTTGGCCTTTTTCTAGAACTTCATCCATATATTTTGAAACGATATCATCCTTGGTAATTACCTTTTTTTTAGTCGCCATTTTATTAAAATTTAGAATTTGCCTTAAAGGTAAGCATTGTTTAAGTACCTTTACTAATCCTTAAACAATATGCACTGTTAAATATATTATAAACTCTTATGGCTCAAAATGTTTTACTGACCGGCGGAAGTGGATTTGTTGGTAAACATCTGACCGATGTTCTTATCGACAATGGATTTTCAGTGTCTGTTTTAAGTCGTTCTGAACAAAAAGACACACCGTCAATAACGTATTACAAATGGGATTTGAAAAAGAATTTCGTTGAAAAAGAAGCTGTTTTAAAGGCAGATTATATTGTGCATCTTGCTGGCGAAGGAATCGTCGAAAAAAGATGGACAAAAAAGCGCAAAAAAGCAATTTTAGAAAGTCGCACAAAACCTATTGAACTCATCTATTCTGTTTTAAAAGAAAACAATAAAACAGTAAAAGCTTTTGTTTCTGCGTCTGCTATTGGGATTTATGGCGCTATAACAAGCCATAAAATTTGTACCGAAGAAACGCCTCCAGCAAATGATTTTTTAGGCACAACTTGCCAAGTTTGGGAAAATACCGTCGATAAAATAAACACATTAGGAATTAGAACGGTAAAAATCAGAACTGGAATTGTGTTTGGAAAAAATGAAGGTTTTCTAAAAAAAGTCGTTCCGAGTTTTAATTCTGGATTTGGTGCTGTTTTAGGAACCGGAAAACAATATTTGCCTTGGATTCATATTGATGATTTATCCGAAATTTATTTGAAGGCAATTACAGATGAAGGCATGCATGGCGCCTATAACGCCTGCATTACTGACAATACGACAAATGCAGGATTTTCAAAAACATTAGCTTCGATTTTAGGTTATTCGATTTGGATGCCTGCGATACCAGCTTTTTTCCTTAAAATTGCGCTTGGTGAAATGAGTCAGGCTGTTTTAAAAGGACAGCGAGTATCTTCTCAAAAAATACAAAAAACCGGATTTGAATTTCAATTCACTGATCTAGAAAAAACATTGCTGAATTGCCTGCATTAAAAAACGACTCAGATTCTACAAATTCTTGAGGCTTATGCTGCTACCCATTTATTTTAAATACCTAAAGAATTTGTAAAAATCTTCGTCATTTTTTATTTCATGATTCCTATCAAATCGGTCTGGACAGTTTTTGAAATTTTGTTGGCCACAACATAGGGAATTTCGATATTAAAATCTTCTACTGAAAGTGGGAAATTAGAAACAATCTGAATTCCTTCAGGAACTCTTTTCAATAATGCTTTTACGGTAATCATTTTTGATTTTCCATGCAGATACAATTTCCCTTTAATATCGTATTCTTTTTCAGTTTCATCTACATTTTTCAAATCAAATTTTTCTATTTTACCTTTAAAAACAGCTTTAGGATAACGATGGCTTTCGATGTAATTATCATTAAAATGCTCTTTCATCAAATCCATTTTAAATCTAAAATCTTTGATTACAACAGTACATATAAGCGTACTGGTTTCAGGTTCAAGAACAAGAGTTCCGAGCTTATTTACCGCTTTTACTTCTTCAAAAAAAGGAACTGAAGCTTCAAAATTTACAACCGCTGAATTGGTTTTAAATTTGTCTTGAGCGAGCAAAGAAAATGCAGTAAAAAGTAAAATTAATAAAGTAGTTCTTTTCATAATCGTCATCATTAAACAATTATGTCATTCGATTTTTTTATTTTAAGAAGAGAAAATCAGAACTTAAGATAATGGATAAAAAAATAGAATGGCAGTACTCCGTGAAATATTCCATAAACAAAAAATGTATACTTAAAGTTACGTAATTTCTCTGTAAAAACTTCTTGAACTATTGCTAAAAATTTGTGAATATTTAGAGTGTGAAATATAAGATGTGAAATGCGATATATTTCACATCTTACATTTCACATCTTACACATTTATTAGCTGATTTCTAAAAGCACATTATATTTTTCCAAACTTGCCAAATCTTCAATCGAACTAATGTTTGCGATTTTCTCATGCTCTTCGATTTCTTTTTTGATTTCGATGTGCTTAATAGCTTTTCTAAAACGACGCACCTCATCAAGATTCGACAAAATAAGTCCTGGAACCTGAACACTTTTTCCATCTTTATCTTTGGCAACCATGGTAAAATAAGATGAATTGCAATGTTTTACCACTCCTGTTTGAATATGTTCTGCCTCGACACGAATGCCTACAACCATTGAACTTCTTCCCACATAATTTACGGAAGCTTTCATAGTTACCAATTCACCTACTTCAATAGGTTTCAAAAAGTTCACTGTATCTACTGAAGCGGTTACACAGTAATTTCCGCAAAATTTTGATGCCGATGCAAAAGCAATCTGATCCAGTAATTGCAAAATATATCCTCCGTGGATTTTACCGCTAAAATTGGTATGCGATGGCAACATTAATTCTGATATACTAATCTTTGATGAAGAAACGGGTTTAAAATCTGTAGTCATGTTTTTGTTATTTGGTAAGTTTGTTATGATTTTTTAAACACATAGAATCATAGCACATTGAAAGCTTAAAAAAACGTTTCACTTGCATAAATTCGCATAACTTTCTATATGTGAGAAACAAGTTTCTTTCTTAGTTCTTTTAAAGACAAACTAAACCTATGTTTCTATGTGTTTAAATATTTTTTAATTTAAAAATTGATTTTCGTCTTCATTTGAAGCTCTTGCAATGATGTTTTCCGGAAGCGATTTTTTTGCCTTCGCTCCCATTTTTTTAAGTCTTTCAACGCTTGAAATCAGATTTCCTTTTCCGTCAACTAATTTGTTCATTGCGCTTTCATATTCAGTTTTCGTGTCTTTTATTTTGTTTCCAATACGGACTAAATCTGTCACAAAACCTTCAAATTTATCATATAATGCTCCCGCTTGTCTCGCAATTTCAAAAGCATTTTCTTGTTGTTTTTGATTGGTCCACATACTGTCGATTGTTCTTAAAGTAGCCAATAAGGTACTCGGAGTCACAATGACAATATTTTTGTCGAAAGCTCTATTATACAAGGTAGCATCTTCGTTTAGTGCAATGGCAAAAGCCGGTTCAATCGGAATAAAAAGCAATACAAAATCCGGACTTTCCATTTGATACAAATCGTGGTAATTTTTGTTTCCGAGTTGCTCTACATGTCTTTTTATAGAACTTACGTGTTCTTTCAGAAAATCAATTTTTAAGATTTCTGATTCTTCATTGATCCATTTTTCATAAGCCACCAGCGAAACTTTAGAATCGACAATCATTTTCTTTCCGTCAGGCAAATTGATCACAACATCAGGTAAAGCTCGAGCCCCTTCGGTATTGGTAAAACTCTGTTGCACTTCATACTCGCGTCCCTTTTCTAAGCCCGATTTTTCTAAAACACGTTCTAAAACTAACTCCCCCCAATTCCCTTGCATTTTTGTGTCGCCTTTTAAAGCTTTTGTCAAATTCAAGGTTTCCTTACTCATTTGCGCGTTCATTTCGCTTAAACCAATAATCTGCTGGCGCAAAGCCGCGTGATAATCAATACTTTCTTTATGGGTTTGTTCGACTTTTTTTTCAAATCCTTGAATTTTATCTTGTAATGGCAACAAAATGCTTTTCATATTTTCGCTGTTCTGCTCGGTAAATTTAGCCGACTTTTCTTCAAGGATTTTATTCGCCAGGTTTTCAAATTCTTTGGTGAATTTTTCCTGAAGTTCAGTGATTTCAATTTTCTGTTCTTTATGACGCTCCCACAAATTTTCAAAATCGACTTCTTTTTTTGATAGCTGAATTGCTAAACTGTCTTTCTCGGTTCTGATATTTTCTTTTTCAACATTAATTAATTGCAACTGCTTCTGAAAACTGTTTTTTTCATTTTCAAATTGCTCCTTCTGTAATTGTTGCTGATTGAAGTTGGCATTTAATCTTTCTTCCAAACTCACTTTTTCAGCCTGCGATTTAGCCGATGTCAATAGCTTTCCTAAGTAAATACCTAAAAAGAGAGCAACAATAAAAGCCAGTAGAATTGGGAAAAAGTCAAACATAACTAAGTTTTTTTTAAGTAAAAGTACGCAATAATACGTAGTTCTGATTTTTTAAAATTAAAATTTCACTAATTCGTGCACATTCTATATTAAAACAAACATTTTTAAAAAAAATCACAGAAAAAAACATTTTCAACGCAACCATTTTAAACCTCAGCCATCTACACAATATAACCTATTTAAAATAATATAATGAAAAAATT
Organism: Flavobacterium denitrificans DSM 15936; assembly: GCF_000425445.1. Lineage (GTDB taxonomy): Bacteria > Bacteroidota > Bacteroidia > Flavobacteriales > Flavobacteriaceae > Flavobacterium > Flavobacterium denitrificans. The sequence continues at coordinate 47,430 of NZ_AUDL01000008.1, forward strand.
GATGTTGAGCTTGTTTATAGCTTTTGGATTGAGCGGGTGTTCGCTTGGAAATGATGATATAAATATGGACTGTGGTGCTAATACGGAGTTAGCATTTACAGGCTTTCCTCTTTTATGTAATTATTCTGTTAAAAATTACCCTGATAATCCTGTTGCTTTTGTAGTAATGTCAGAAGATAAAATGAATTCACTTTTCACGAAGCATGAAAATTCATGTCCCGTTGCCTCTGATCCGACTATCGATTTTACGAAAAATATGTTGGTTGGTGTTTTTGCTGGTGTAAAAGCGACAAGTGGCTATAATATTAAAATGACTTCGATTGTTCAAAACAACTGCGAAATTATAATCAGTTATTACGAAAGTGGTCCTCAATCTGGAGAAGCTACTTATTCAACTCCAACATATCCTTCGGATTTTATTGTAATTCCAAAATCGGCCAAAACAATCATTTTCAAAAAAACTACTGAAACTCCGGATAATATTATCATTGGAAGTTACTTTGGACAATGTACAGGTGCTGACTGTCAGAACTTTTATCAACTAAATGAATTTAATGTTTTGAAATTAACCAGTACTGCTCCAGGGAATTTCAATTTTGAGCAATCAGCTTATTCTGCTAAAACGAAAAGAGAAGAGTATACAGCATTTGGAAAAGTTATCCCTGCAGAAATTTTAAGCCTAAAAGGGCAAACTAAAACTTATGGTTCGCCAGATGCAGCAGATCAAGGTGGTATTTTCTTCCAATTGAAACAAGGCGCATCTATTACTAAAATATTTATTGACAACAACGATACAGCTGATCAAAGTGCTGATATCATCGCTTTCAAAAAAGCTATTAAAGATAAAATCACAAGTTTAAAATAATCTGATTATGAAAAAACACTTTTTATTTCTTATTGTCTTTGGGCTTTTCTCTACAGCTTATTCTATTGATTCATCAAACGTAAATTCGGGATCAATTGTGAATACTTGGATTTGGGAAAAGTCTGTTGGAGGGACCAGCAATCCTTACACGGCAACTCCAAAAACTGCAGGTTTTACCAAAAAAGTAATTTTTACTTCAAACGGAAGAGTTATCACCTATAAAAATGATGTCGAAATAAGAAACAACTCTTATGAAATAGGAAAAGGAATAGGTTTTTCTGATCATGCAGAACACGACCTGATTACCTTTGAAGGAAAAACATACGTAATCGAAAACCTTGACAATCAAAACCTAACCATTGTAAGCAATAATCAAGATGCGGCGCGTAGCATCTTTAAAAGATAGTTTTTTAAGATTTAAAAACTATTTTTGCAAAACCAAACAATACCACTTTTTTGAAAGACGATTTAGATAAATACATTAAGCAATGCATGCAGAATAACCGAGAAGGACAGCTGAAAATATACCAGCTGTTTTCTCCGGTTTTATATGGCATTTGTCTAAAGTATATGAAGAATGAAGATGATGCCAAAGATGTTTTTCAAGAAGCATTTGTAATCGTTTTTCAGAAAATAAGCCAATATAAATTTGAAGGAAGTTTTGAAGGCTGGATGAAACGGATTTTTATAAACAAACTCATTGAAACTTTAAATAAGAAGAAAAAAGAGAGTTTCTTTTTAGATGTTTTTGATCCTGATACTGATTTTATTGAAGAAGAAGAATTAGAAACGATTCCGATAGAAAAAGAGAAATTACTAGAATACATACGGGATTTACCCGATCAATACCGAACGGTTTTCAACTTATATGTTTTTGAGCATATGAAACATAAGGAAATAGCCGAGTTATTGAAGATTTCAGAAGGAACGTCAAAATCAAACCTAAATAGAGCCAAGGGCATTTTGCAGAAGAGGATTTTGAGCATAAAAAATTTTAAAACAGCATGAAGAAGCAAAAAATAGAAGATATTTTTTCATCATTGGAAGACTTTTCGAGTGTTCCACCGCCAGAATTATGGGCGGGTATTGAGGAAAAATTAGACCAACCTAAAAAGAAGAAAAGAGTTATTCTTTGGTGGTCGGCGGCAGCATGTTTGCTATTGTGCTTATCACTTCCGATGGTTTTGTCTAATTCTGGCAATAAAATTGGCACGGGGAATGCCGTAGAAAAAAACAATGTAGTTCTTGACGAAAATAAAAATGGCAAAAGTCAAACAAAACCGACTTCAACTGAGGATCAAAATTCAAAATCAAATAAAGATAGAATTGTAAATCCAGATTCAGAAAACAGTTCGAATCCAATTCAAAATACTAGTGTAAATCCACTTGAGGAAACTGCAGTTGCCAATGTTGATTCTCAAAAAGAAAACAAGACAAAAACCGCCGTTTCAAAATCAAATGTGGTAAACAGTAATACAAATGAGGCGGTTGCGATTAAGAATTATCCTTCTGGAAATCAAAATGGCTTTAATTCAGCAGATAAAAATCAATTTTCAGCTTCAGGAAATCAGAATTTGAATACTGAAAAAAGAAATTCGAATCAGGCTGTCGCAATAAAAAGTTATGTTGCTGGGAAACAAAATGGATTTAATTCAGCTGAAAAAAATCAATTTTCTGAAAATGAAAAAAGAAATCTAGACAAAGCTTTAGCAGAAAAAACTTTTACAGGCAAAAAAGCAAATTCATTTAATAATTCTTCTAAAAATCAACTTCCAAACTCGATTTTCGAAAGCAATCCGAATTCAAATTCAAACAATGTCGCTTTTAATTCGGCAAATAAAAATACAGGCAAAAATCAAGCTACAGTTTCTGAAAATAAAAATGAAACCATAATTAAGAATCAAAAATCAGAAAAAGCAATTGCTGAGAATATGCAAAAAAACAATTCAAAATTCAATGCTGCTTTGAGTAAGCAGGATTCTATACAATTAGCAGAGCTTCAAAATATTCATGATGGACTGGCTAATTTTATAGAACCCAGAAAAAAAGAAAAAGAGAAAGATTCAAAAACAAAAGCCGAAAAATGGGCGCTTCAAGTTTTTGCAGGTGTAGCGGGTTCAGAGAATTATAAAAATGATAAAACCCTAGGCAATGTTAACGATTCTAAACAAGGGAGCAGTTTTGGGGTAAAAACAAAATATAAACTCAACAAAAAATGGACTGTAGGTTCTGGGTTTAAAATAAATGAATTAGGGCAGAGTGTTGCAAATGTTTCTTATATTAGCACGAAAAATAATGCATTTTTAGGAACCAGCGATTATTTAGTTCAAAATGCAACGGTTCCGCAAATTGCAACAAACCAAGGTTATGTACTTGTGTCTAACAACACCAAAAATGCACTGAAAAGTGAAAACATTCAGAGTGGAAATTTAGATCAAAGCTTAAAATATATCGAAATGCCTCTGGAGGTCTCGTATGCTGTTTTTTCTAAAAACAAAGCAAGTGTTAGTTTAAATACTGGCGGTTTTGTTGGAAAATTAATTGCTAACAACATGGCTCTTGATGGAAACAAGATAGGTGAAAACGCAACCGCAAATGATTTTGTTTACGGTCCAACATTAAGCAGCACGGTACAATATCGCTTTTATAAAAAAACAAACATTTTTGTAGAACCAGCAATGAATTATTATATTAACCCTTTGAACAACCAATCTTTCAATCAATTCCAATGGGGATTGAATTTTGGATTGAATGTTTCATTTTAAAAATAGTATTAACCATTTAACCCCAAACCAACGTAACCCCCTAAACCTACATAATTTTGAAAACAAGCCTAAAAGCCAGTCTTCTCAAAATGATCGTAAAAAACCATTGGTCCAACCACAAATCTTTCCCCAAGGATTTAATTTTAGCCAAAGAATTGGTTTACGATTGCTTTGATTTTGATTGCACTCAGCCGCAACAAGAAAGCGAAAGCATTGATTATAGCGCTTACCGTTTCTTGATGAATGAAAAACATGTTTGTTATCGTGAGGCTAAAATTACGCCAGCAAAAACTGGCCAGTTTGTCACTTTGTGGAAACGCAGCAGACTTGGAGTCATCGAACCTTTTGATCATTCTGATGCTATCGATTTTGTTTTTGTAAGTGTTCGAAAAGATAATCTTTTGGGACAATTCATTTTTCCAAAAAATGTGCTACTGGAAAAAGCCATTTTTTCTTCAAAAACCCAAGAAGGAAAAAGAGCCATCAGAGTTTACCCGCCTTGGGATAAAACTGAGAGCAAACAAGCAAAAAAATCACAGCAATGGCAATTGGAATATTTTTACCCAATTGTTCCTGAACCTGATTTTGATGTTTTTAAAAAATTGATTTCCTATTAATACAAAAATGGCTGCCTATAAAATAGACAGCCATTTTTACTTTTATTGCTTAATTTTAGATTGCAGTATAACCTCCATCTGCAATAATATAACTTCCCGTCGTAAAGGACGATTTTTCAGAACTCAAAAACACAACCAAATCTGCAACTTCTTCAGCAGTTCCTAAACGATTCATTGATGCTTTTGCAGCAACGGCATCCATTAAATTCTGAGTCATATTATCTTTTAGCAATGCCGTTTCTATATAACCTGGACCAACCGCATTGCAACGAATATTCTTCAACGCATATTCGGCTGCTATATTTTTGGTCAAACCAACAACACCGTGTTTTGATGCTGTATAAGCAGGACTGTTTGGCGCTGCAACCTGACCGTGGATCGAAGCAATATTAACGATGCTTCCGCCACCATTTTTTTCCATTTGCTCTAATTGATATCTACAAGCATAAAACACACCGCTTAAATTAAGCGCGATTACGCGATCCCAAGCATCCGGCTCATACTCTCCTGTTGGTTTTGCTGGCCCGCCCATTCCTGCATTATTGCAGGCTATATCCAGGCGTCCGTATTTTGAAACCGCAACCTCAACCATATGCTTATTATCACTTGCACTCGACGAGTCGCCTTTGACAAAAAAAGCTTCACCTCCGCTGTCTTTAATCATTTTTACGGTTTCTTCACCATGTTCAACATTGATATCTGAAAGAACTACTTTTGCCCCTTCTCGGGCATAGGCTTCTGCAACTGCGCGTCCAATTCCGGAACCACCGCCTGATACAAAAGCTACTTTTTTTTCTAAAAGTCCCATACTATTACGATTTTAATTGTAGCTACAATTTACGAAGATATCCTTGTTTAGCAGGCCACAAAATACGAGTTTAGCATAACATTAACTTGGCATGCTAATAATATGTTATTTGATGATAAACTGACCGTTTTTCATGTTTTTTTTCTTATTTATTATCTTCATCCAATTTCATATTTCCACGATCTTCATGACTCTCAGGATTTGAATTCGAATAACGATTTGGTGTAATATCGGAATTTCTGTCTTTATTTTCGACCGTTTTCTTTGCTTCTTCCTCCGTTTCTACTCCTCTGTTTGCATTTGGATTATTTGGATTTATTTCACTTGGCATTTTCTTGATTTCTTCATTTACATTTCGAGCGCGATCAATTATTTCTTTTTCGCCATTTTCGTCTGTAACAACTTCTTTCTCCAGATTTGCTTTATCATATTTTGTGTCGTGCGATACATTTTTGCCTTTTGTCTCGTCTATATTTTTCTGGACTCCGTTTATCTTTTTTGTACCTAAATCATTCGTTTCCATACTATCTTCATTTAATATTGCTCATGTAATATTACGAATTCTCAATTCGAAAAAATTATCGTCTTAGATTGTCTTTTTTCATAATTACCACATGATGGAATTTTCTTACCTTTATTAAAAATAACGCAACAAACTTAATTATTATGAATTTCTTCAAAATCAAAACCAGTTGGTCAAATGCCGAATTTATTCCGATTAAATTATGCATGGCTTCTATTTATATTTTCATTGGAAGTTATTTTCATGAATTTTTCCAAAACTATTATACTCTTTTACTTATTGTTTTTGGTATAACCGTAATTTGGTTTGTGTATCAATGGTTGAAAAAAATGAAAGCATAAAACAAACTTTCTCTATTAATTTTCTCAAAGAAACTATCTTTGCAAAAAATTAAAAAATGCACAGACACTTCATTCTTTTTAAACCTTATGGCTACTTAAGCCAATTTATTTATGAATTAAAAAGAAAGAAAAAGCTTTTGGGCGAATTGCATGATTTTCCTGAAGGAACAATGGCAATTGGAAGACTTGATGAAGATTCTGAAGGTTTGCTTTTGCTGACTACCGACGGAATGGTAAGCGAACTGATAAGAAGCAAAAAAGTCGACAAGGAATATTATGTTCAAGTAGACGGAATCATTACGCAAGAAGCAATCGAACAATTGCAAAAAGGTGTCGAAATTGGTTTTGATGGTGGAAAATACAAAACAAAACCGTGCACTGCTTTTATCGTAACTGATGTTCCTGATTTTGGTCCAAGAGCAAAAAAGATAAGAGACGAGCGCCACGGCCCGACTTCTTGGGCTTCTATAACTATTAATGAAGGAAAGTTTCGTCAAGTTCGAAAAATGACTTCTGCAGTTGGTTTTCCAACACTTCGATTAGTTCGTGTACGAATTGGAAATGTATATTTGCAAAACCTAAAAGCTGGCGAAGTTCGCGAAGTTGATCAATTTGATAATTAGAGAATGTGGCAATTAGAAAATGAGATAATTTAATAATTATTTGAAAACTTAACTTATAACTCACAATTTATAATTCATAACTAAAAAAAAGATGTTAAACGTTGTTCTTGTTGAACCAGAAATACCAAACAATACCGGAAATATTGGAAGATTGTGCGTTGGCACAGAAAGCCGATTGCATTTGATTCACCCTTTTGGATTTGTCATTAATGATAAAAACTTGAAACGTTCTGGTTTGGATTATTGGGTGCATCTTGACGTAACGGAATATCAAAATGTAGAAGAATGGATTGCACAGATTCCAGATCATTCTCGTGTTTTTTTAATGAGTTCTCATTCTGATAAATCCTATTTAGAAAATGAATTTCAAGATGGCGACTGGTTAGTTTTCGGAAAAGAAAGTGTTGGCTTGAGTAAAGAATTTATGGCAAGATTCGAAAATCATTTAACCATTCCGATGTCTCCGCTTATTCGCAGTTTTAATATTGCAAATTCTGTTGCTTTTGTGGTTGGTGAGGCTAAAAGACAAATTGGTTTGAAAGTTTAATCGTTCATTTGTTTAACTGTTTAATCGAGGATTAAGAAATTTATATATGATTGAAAAATTATTGTTTAGTACCGAATTTATATTAGTAGATTTTTTTTCTGCTTATGGAATAATTACTATCGTTTGTTTATTTCTTTCAATATTTCTAAAAAATGAGATTCTCCAAAAAATCAACAGTCAATCAAACCTCTTCATTTCATTCATTGGAATTGTTTATTTAATCATCTTCCTACTTACATCAGTTGTTGAATTAAACATTTTAGATGAGGAAAGTAAAAATTATTTGCTTAACAGAATGTTTGGTCAATATTGGTTTGGCTTTTGGCTTCAACCATTACTTTGGTTTTCGATGAGCCAACTTCTTCGAATTAAATCAATTCAAAAAAACATCCTTCTAAAATTAATTTTCAGCTTTTTCTTTATTGTTTCAATTGAAAAAATAGTCATTATTATCACCTCTTTTCATCGTGACTATTTGCCAAGTTCTTGGACAATGACTTCAAGTTCTTATTCTTCAAATTTATTTCTTGAACTGTTAATCAAATTTTTAATTTTTCTAATTTCTGCAGGCATTTTTAGTATGATCAATCAGAAAATCAAAGAATGGAAAACAACAAAAACTAAGTCACAATAAACTTCCCTTTTTCAGCATCAAAAATAATATGTTCATCTTTGAATAAATTGCTGAAATTTCCGTTTGAAATTAAATTGCAAGGTTCATCTTGCACGATGTTTTCTGGCGTCATCATAATCATTTCATCGCTTAATTGAATCGCAAGATCAATATCGTGAGTTGAAAATAAAATGCATTTTTCAGTTTCTTGCGTTAGTTTTTTCAATAATTTGAACAAGGAAACTTTATGAAGCAAATCCAGATGTGTTGTAGGTTCATCCAAAATAATTAATGGCGTGTCTTGGGCCAAAGCTCTTGAAATTAAGACTTTCTGCAATTGTCCGTCACTTATTTCGAAATGTCTCTTTTTTGCTAAATGCGTAATTTGGGTCAATGCCAAAGCTTCGTTTACTTTAACAATATCTTCGGGTGTTAAAGTTCCAACCCAATTCGTGTAAGGCTGGCGACCCAATGCAACCAATTCAAAAACAGAAAGATTACTTGGAGGCAGTTTCTCAGTCAAAACCAAACTTAAATTCTGCGCTAATTCTAAAGGTTTGTATGCCGAAATGTTTTTTTCATTCAAATAAACATTTCCTGACAATGGTTTCTGGATTCCGGTAATTGTGCGCAATAAAGTAGATTTTCCGATTCCGTTTGCTCCAATCAAAGTGATAAGTTTTCCTGATGCTAAACTTAGATTTAGATTTTCAGCAATGGTCGTAACTCCTTTCTTGGATTTATATCCGATATTTAAATTTGAAGTTGTTAAAATATTTTTCATTTTTAAAGATGCTAAGATTCTAAGTTGCTGAGACACTAAGTTTTTTAAAACAGTGAAAATCTGTTTAATCCGATTAATCTGTGACCAAAAAAATCATTGAAAATTTCTTTTTCGGACTAAAAGCCAAATGACAACCGGCGCGCCAATTATAGAGGTAACCGCATTTATTGGAAGCGTTACGTCAAAGCCTGGCATTTGAGAAACGATATCACAAAACAACATTATTATAGATCCATAAAACAAAGTACTCCAGAATAATATGGTATGATTACTCGTTTGAAAAGTCAATTTTGCAATATGTGGCACTGCTATGCCAATAAAAGCTACTGGTCCAGCAAAGGCTGTTATTGCTCCAGATAATATGCTTGTTGCAAATATGATTATTAATCTCGCTTGCTTAAAATTTAATCCCATACTTTTGGCGTAGTTTTCACCAAGAAGCAAAGCATTCAACGATTTGATACTTTTGACACTTAAAAGCAATCCAATTCCAACGCAAACTGTCAAAATCACAATGTTTGTCCACGAAAGATTTCCAAGATTCCCCATTGACCAAAAGGTAAATTTCTGAAGCTGTTCTGCTGTACTGAAATAACTCAAAACACTAACAATCGATGTTGTAAAACTTCCGAACATTAAACCAATAATCAAAATTGCCATTGTATCGCGTAATTTCTGCGAAACCCACAAAACTAGGAACAAAACTAATATACTCCCCAAGGTTGATGCTAAAACAATTCCGTAAGACGATAAAGCTATTATACTTAGAAATGAAGGCAGAAATCCTGCTCCTAAAATAACAAAAGCAACACCAAGACTTGCTCCAGAACTTAACCCCAAAACATCAGGACCTGCAAGCGGATTTCGAAATAATGTCTGCATCAAAAGTCCGCTGATCGAGAGTCCGGTTCCTACCAAAACCGCCGTAATCGCTTTGGGCAAACGGTAATTAATGATTATGTATTCCCACGTTGATTTTGTTGCCTGCCCGCCAGTTAAACTTGTAAAAACTTCTTTTAACGGAATTGTTACAGATCCTAAACTAATGCTCGCAAAAAACATGAGTAAAAGTCCGAGAGACAAAACCACAAATAAAATGGTATTTCGTTTTTTGTTTGCCAATTTAATTCAGTTTTGATGCAAAAGTAAATTCGTAACCTTCCAACAAATCTGGATGGAAAATCTTGATATAATCCTTTAAAACCAAATCCGGACGGCTTGGCGATAATTCATAAAAAATAGTTCCGCCAGTTGCTCCAAATTTACTTTCTAAAGAATAAACGGTTTTATTTTTAAAAGCATCAAACTCTCCATAATGTGGATTCGCTTTCTGTAATTCTTCTAAAGTTTTAAAAGACCCCGAAACCACCCAAACATTTGCAGATTTTGCTTTATCCAAAACTTTTTCAAACGACAAACCTTCACTTCCTGTTCCTTCTAAATTACTCCATAAATAATCAGCTTTTGCATCTTTCATGAATTGAGCAACCCAACTATTTCCTTTGGCCACATACCATACATCTTCGTACATTGAACCGTATAAAACCTTTGTGGTTGCAGGTTTTTCGCTCACTAATTTTTTAGCCTGATTATAACTTTCAACAATTTTATCAAACAATTCTTTGGCTTTGTCTTCTTTTCCAAATAAAGCGCCATAAAGCTTAATCCATTCGGCTTTTCCAAGTGGAGATTGTTCCATCCAATCACCTTGGATTAAAACATTCAAACCGCTTTTTTTCAAATTATCCAACATCGGATTGTTGTTGTCAACACCAAAAGTCACAATCAAATCTGGAGACAATTCAATAAGCTGTTCGATATTTAATTTTTCATTTTGTCCAACATTTTTTACTGAACCTTTGTCAATCAATGCTCTTGTTTTTTCAGAAGAAATATAATCAGTATGCGGAAAACCAACTAATTTATTTTCCACTTCCAACATTTCCAAAAACGGAATATTTGTTGTCGAAGTAACCACTACTGACTCTAATGGCACTTTTATTGTAGTATAGTTTTGAAGACTGTCTGGAACTTTAGCATCTTTTTCTTTTAGAACATATTTGAAATCCTTATTTGCATTAGGCCAAGGATTTGAGATTGTAACTACAGAATATCCTTCTAGTTTTACAATCGAAAGCCCTGATGCAAATTCGATGCTATTTTTTGCAGTTTCTGATTTTAGTGTTTCAACATTCTCACTTTTTTTACATCCTGTAAGAATAAAAAAAGAAAGAAAAAATACTAACTTAGGTAAATAAAATTTCATATTTAACGTTTTGGATAGGGACAAAGGTAAATCATTTTCTGATTTTTTTGTTTACTTTTATTCTTACAAAATTCAACAAATTGTATCTTTACATTATGAATACCACAAAAACAAAAATTTGCTCAAGCTGCGAAACTTCTTTCAGCTGTGGAGATATTTCCGTTGAAAACAAATGCTGGTGCAATGATTACCCACACATTTTTAATCTTTCAGAAGGAGGCGACTGCTTGTGTCCTGCTTGTTTCAAAGAAGCCTGCGAAGATAAAATTGATGCTTATATAGAAACAATAACCCCCGAAAAGGCATTAAAAAACAAAGCCGCGTTGTTGCCCAAAACAGATAAACTTATCGAAGGAATTGACTATTACATGGAAAATGGCAATATGGTTTTTAAAACCTGGTACCATCTCAAAAGAGGAAGCTGTTGCGGAAACGGCTGTCGCCATTGCCCTTATTAAATTATTAATTATAAATTGTTAGTTGTTAATTATGAAAAACAACGTTGTTAAAAATAAAAGTTTTGAATTTGCAATTCGGATTGTAAAACTATTTCAATATCTAAATAATGATAAAAAAGAATTTATACTTTCGAAACAACTTCTGAGATCAGGAACAAGTGTTGGTGCAATGATGAGAGAAGCTGAACATGCTGAAAGCAAAAGTGACTTCATTCACAAATTTGCAATTGCTCAAAAAGAAGCCAACGAAACAGTTTATTGGCTTGAATTATTAAAGGCAACTGATTATTTAAATGAAAAGGAATTCGAAAACATTCACAATGATGCAATCGCAATTTTAAAATTAATAACCAGTATTCTTAAAACTTCAAAAAGACAAGTTCCAGCATAAATTTATAATTAACAATTAATAATTAACCATTATTACATGATTTACCTAATAACAGGTGGTGAAAGATCCGGAAAAAGCAATTATGCTCAAAACTTAGCTTTACAACTTTCTGATTCGCCACTTTATATCGCAACAGCCAGAAAATGGGATTCGGATTTTCAAAACAGGATCGATCGTCATCAACAGGAACGAGATGAGCGTTGGACTAATATTGAAAAAGAAAAACATTTAAGCGAAATTAATTTTTCGGGAAAAGTAGCATTAATTGATTGCGTTACACTTTGGCTGACCAACTTTTTTGTTGACACTAAAAATGACGTTTTACTGTCATTAGAGGAAGCAAAAAAAGAATTTCTTTCGATAGCTAATCAAGAAAACGCAACTTTGATAATCGTAACCAATGAAATTGGAATGGGAGTTCACGCTGACACCCATGTTGGCAGAAAATTTACTGAACTGCAAGGCTGGATGAATCAATTTTTAGCTTCAAATGCCGATCAAGTTGTTTTGATGGTTTCGGGAATTCCAGTTAAAATAAAAGGATAGCAAACTTCAATAGCAATAGCAATTTTCAAAAATCAATAAAAACAAGTTTTAAATTCTAAATTCCAATATCGTAAAGTATCTTTACATAAAAATTAAATCGAATTGAAGTTTCAAATTAATATTGACATTGATATTGAAGCTTGAAATTGATATTGTTATCGATTTTTGAAGATGAGCCATTTAGATGATATTTTAAAATCACGCCGTGATACCCGCCATTTTACCAACGATGAAGTTCCTGACAAAGTAATTAAAAAAGCTTTACAGGCTGGGCATTGGGCGCCTTCTGTTGGATTAACGGATGCTACGAGATATTACATCATAAAATCTTCTGAAGTCAAAACGGCTATTAAAAATCTGTTTTTAGATTACAACAAAAAAGCCGAAGAACTTACAGACAATCCGGAGCAAAAAGAACTTTATCGTTCATTAAAATTAGAAGCAATTGAAGAAGCGCCAATTGGGCTAATAATTGCTTATGATCGCTCAGTTTTAAATCAGTTTACAATTGGAACCGTTGGAAGCAATGAAGCCGTAAAATTCAGTTCAGTTTGCGCCGCGCAGAACATCTGGCTTTCGCTGACAGAACAAGGCTACGGCATGGGCTGGGTTTCTATTATAAACTATTATCAATTTAAAAAAATATTAGGTTTATCTGAAAACATTGAACCTCTTGGTTATTTCTGCATCGGGAAACCTGCTACAAACTATAACAATCAACCAATGTTGCAACAATTGCATTGGAAACAAAAATCAGAAACGCCAATTTGTACCGAAATTCAAAATATCAATGAAAGTTCTGTTTTAGATATAAATATCAATTTTTCATCGCAAAATAAAATTGCAACCGATTTTGAAAAACTATTACAGGAAAAAATAGATTCAAAAACAAAACCTGTTGGCGCTCTTGGAGCTTTAGAAACGCTCGCTTTTCAAATGGCAACAGTTTTTGAAACTTTAAATCCGAAAATCATAATTCCAAATATGGTTGTTTTTGCCGCTGATCACGGAATTGCAAATCATGGCGTAAGCGCTTATCCGCAAGATGTGACGCGACAAATGGTTACTAATTTTCTGGATGGAGGCGCTGCAATTAATGTTTTTTGCAGACAAAACAACATTCAATTATCGATCGTAGATGCTGGAGTCAATTATGATTTCCCAACAAATGCAAAATTGATTGATGCTAAAATTGCCAAAGGCACACAATCTTTTCTAAATGTGCCTGCGATGAGCCAAACCGAACTTCAATTGAGTTTTGCAAAAGGAAAATCAATCGTTGAAAATATTGCCAAAACAGGTTCAAATTGCATTGGTTTTGGCGAAATGGGAATTGGAAATACTTCAACGGCTTCAGTTTTGATGAGTCTTTTGACAGGTTTTCCAATTGAAGAATGTGTTGGAAAAGGCACAGGAGTTGCTGATGAAAAATTGATTCAAAAACAAAATCTTCTCAAAAAAGCAATTGAAAATTATTCCGGACCAGCCGAATTAAAGGAACAATTAGCTTATTTCGGTGGCTTCGAAATTATTCAAATGGCAAGCGGCATGCTAACAGCCTTTGAGCACAAAATGCTGATTTTAGTTGATGGTTTTATTTGCAGTACGGCATTTTTAATTGCTTCAAAAATTAATCCCGAAATTGTAAAAAATGCTGTTTTTTGTCATTGCTCGGCTGAAAATGCACATCAAAAACTGCTTCAATACTTAAATGCAAAACCTATTTTAAATCTGGATTTGCGTTTGGGCGAAGGAACGGGTTGTGCTATTGCATTTCCTATTTTAAAATCGGCTGAGGCCTTTTTGAATGAAATGGCAAGTTTTGAAAGCGCTGGAGTTAGCAGGAAATAGTATTCAGTCTCAGTTTTCAGTCTTTAAAACTAAATTTTCTTAATTAATTATCTTAAATGAAAAAAGAACTACACATTTTCTTTACCTGTTTAATGTTTTACACCCGAATTCCCTGTCCAAAAAACATTACGCATCATCCTGATTATTTAAATAAAGCCACGCGCTATTTTCCGTTAATTGGATGGATTGTTGGGTCTATATCTTTTCTAATTTACTCCATATTTGCCCTATTTCTTTCTACAGAAACGGCCGTGACATTGGCAATAATTGCTTCTATTTTAACAACAGGCGCATTTCATGAAGATGGTTTTGCAGATGTTTGCGATGGTTTTGGTGGAGGCTGGACCAAAGAAAAAATTCTGATGATCATGAAAGACAGCGCTATTGGTGCATATGGTGCAATTGGATTGGTTTTACTTCTTTTTCTAAAATTCAAATTGCTTTCAGAATCTATTTTGTTATTTCAAGTTTATGATTCGATGGCAATTCTTAAAATTTTACTCTTATTTATTTCGGCTCATTCTTTAAGCCGTTTGGCTGCGATCAGCATTATTTTTACTCATGAATATTCCAGAGAAGATGCAACAAGCAAAAGCAAACCAATTGCAAAACAACATACTTGGAAAGAAATTTTCGGATCCTTTTTCTTCGGATTGCTTCCTTTATTGGCGCTTGCTTATTTTTCTTTTGAAATAAAAACACTTTTGGCGATTATTCCTGTTTTTTTGACTCGATATTTTTTGGCTCGATATTTCCAAAAATGGATTGACGGTTATACTGGAGATTGCCTTGGCGCAACACAACAAGTATGCGAAGTTATTTTTTATTTAAGCCTTCTTTTTATATGGAAATTTATCTAGTTCGCCATACTGAAACAATCTGCGAAAAAGGAATTTGCTATGGACAATCTGATGTTGATATTGCTGTTCCTTTTGACTTAATCTTTGATGAAATTGTTTCACAATTACCTTCTGAAGCATTGATATTCTCCAGCCCATTAAAACGTTGTGTGACTTTGGCTAAACACATTCAAAACAACATCAAAACCATTTTTTATCACGAAGACGACCGACTAAAAGAAATGAATTTTGGCGATTGGGAATTAAAAAACTGGAATGAAATTCCGCCCGAACAACTCAATCCGTGGATGGAAGATTTTGTCAACATACAGGTTTCAAACGGAGAATCTTTTGTGGAATTACATGAACGTGTTGGTGACTTTTTGTTGAACACTATTCCGAAAAACATACAACATCCAATTGTTATTGTCGCACATGCGGGAATTATCAGAAGTATCTTATGTCATCAAACTTCATTGCCTTTGAAAGAGGCCTTTCAAAATAAAGTTGATTTTGGCCAAGTCATTAAAATTGAGCTCTGACAAAGCTTTTGTTCAGAATTTGACTGAAAAAGTAAAACAAATTTGAAAATTCAATAATTTTAACTTTATCTTTGCGCAAAATTAAGGTTGTGTTTTAATTTTCAAAAACACATTAAAAGGGAATCAAGTAAAATCTTGAGCTGTACCCGCAACTGTAAGCTTAGTTCTGAAAAGAATGCTTGTTGTTACTGCAAAGCCACTGCTCGCCTCGGCGAATGGGAAGGCAAACAACAAGACGCAAGCCAGGAGACCTGCCTTTAAAACAAAGATCGAACTCTCGGGAAAAAGAGTGTAGAAATTATGACTTTAAAAAAACATTTCGCTTTTAGTTTACTATTGTTGTGCCAATTTATTTGGGCGCAGAAAGATTCTATTACTAGTCTGAAAGAAGTTTTGGTTTCAGATTCCAATCTTAAAAAATATTCGGCTTCACAAACGGTCTTAAAACTTAACGATTCTGTTATCAATAAAAATGAGGCTTTACTGACTGATTTATTGAATTTCAACTCTACAATTTATTTTAAAGAATACGGTCGCGGAATGCTTTCGACGGTTGCATTTAGAGGAACAACTTCTTCTCAAACAGCAGTTATTTGGAACGGAATCAACATCAATTCACAAATGAATGGAAGCACTGATTTCAACACGATTTCTGGTGCCGATTATAATTCTGTAAGCGTAAAAGCCGGTGGAGGAAGTGTTATTTACGGAAGTGGTGCGGTTGGAGGAACCGTTCATTTAAATAACGATTTGGCATTTTATAATCGTTTTGAGAATAATTTAAAACTTGATTATGGGAGTTTCAATACTATTGGAGTCAATTACAAGACCAATATTTCGAACGAAAAATGGAGCGCACAAATAGGATTTTCGAAAAACAGTTCTACAAACGATTATAAATATTTAAATCGATACACTTGGAAAGGTGAACAACGCTGGAACCAAAACGGGCAATATGACGTCATAACAATGAGTGCAAATTTGGGTTATAAGTTTAATGCTAAAAACAGCTTGAAATTATACACGCAAACTTCGAATACCGACCGAAATACGTCATTAATAAGCGAATCTGAAACCAAAAGCAAATATGTAAATGGTTTTAACAGAAATTTATTGGAATACGATGGGAATTACGGGAAGTTTACAGCCAATTTCAAAACGGCATATATTTTTGAAAACTACCAATATTACGCAGATAATTCTCTGAATCAATATACTTATGGTAAAACAGAAAGTTTTATTACGAAAGCAGATTTCGGATATACAATTTTTAAATCAACACAAGTAAACGGAATTTTAGATTACAATCGTACAAAAGGTTTTGGAAGTGGTTTTGGCAATAATACACGCGAAATCAGTTCGACTGCAATTTTGGTTAAACAAGATTTTTCAAAAGATTGGAAAAATGAATTTGGTGTTAGAAAAGAGTTTACAGACAATTACAAATCGCCTGTTTTATTAAATTTAGGGTCGTCTTATCAATTTGGAAAACTGTATAATTTGAAACTGAATTTATCTAGAAATTTCAGAATTCCAACTTTCAACGATTTATATTGGGAAGAAGGCGGAAATCCAGATTTAAAACCAGAAAGTTCGTATCAGGCTGAAATTGGAAATGTATTTACTTTCAAAAATATTTCGCTTACACAAACAGTCTACTACATTAAAATCACCGATTTATTGCGTTGGGTTCCAGGAAAAAACGGAATATGGATTCCTCAAAATACAGACAAAGTAAACAGTTATGGTGCTGAAACTTTGCTGAGCTGGAAAAAACAATATGGCAAAAACTATTTTGGAGCCAATGCCACTTACGCATATACTGTTTCAAAAAATGAAGAAACTGACAAGCAACTGTTTTTTGTTCCTTTCAGCAAAGTGACTGCAGCAGTTTCCTACTCAAGAAGTCGAATTTCAGCTTACTACCAATTCCTTTATAATGGTTTTGTTTATACGCAAGCTGACAATGATCCAAATCAAATTGTTGACCCTTACACGGTTTCAAATATCGGAATCGATTACGACTTTAAACTTTTGAGTTCTTTCAAACTTGGTTTTCAGGTTTTGAATCTTTGGAACGAAAATTATGAAAGTCTTGAAAACCGACCAATGCCGGGAAGAAATTTTAATATGTACTTAAACCTTAAATTCTAAATATAATGAAATTAACTAGATTATTTTTATTAGCAATCAGCGTTTCGCTTTTTGTTTCATGTTCTAATGACGACGACGACAACACTCCAAAAGGAGCTTATGATAATGGAATTTTCATCTTAAACGAAGGAAATTCTAGCGGTGGGTCAGTTTCATTTGCAAGTGATGATTTGTCAAACTTTACTGCTGATGTTTATAAAACAGTAAATAATGGTGATTTTGCGGGAGTGTATCTTCAAAATATCTTTTTTGACGGAGACAAAGCGTATATCATTGCAGGCGGATCAAATGTTATTGATGTTGTAAACCGTTACACTTTTAAATTGATTGCAAAAGTTGAAACTGGACTTGTCAACCCGAGATATGGTGTTGCAAAAGACGGAAAAGCATATGTAACAAATGCAAACAGTTTTTCTAGCGTTACTGATGATTATATTGCGATAATTGATTTGGCAACAAACAAATTCGAATCTAAAATTGAATTAAATGCTACAGCAAACAGAATTTTGTTAGAAAATGGCAAATTATATATTACTGAGCCATATTCAAACGATAAATTACTAGTTGTAAATCCTGCGACAAAAGCATTGGAAACACCTTTAACTATTGGATATAGCGGGGATACTATGGAAGCAAAAGACGGCATATTGTATATCTTAAGAAGCCCTTCTGCAACAAGCAGCGAAATAATAAAAGTAAAACTTGCTGACAAATCAGCTTCAAAAATCACAATTCCGCAAGCGCAAGGACGTGCAGGTTATTTGGACGTTTACAATGATAAAATTTATTATACTGTAAACGCTTCAACATATGCAATCAATGTCAATGCGACAACAGCTGCAACCACACCTATCGCAACGACAACCTTGTCAGCAAATGGTTATATTTATGGTTTTGCCGTTAATAATGACAAAATTTTCGTTTCAGATGGAGGAGATTTTGGATCAAACAGTAAAGCTTTTATCTACAATTTAAGTGGATCATTGCAAAAAGAATTAACTGTAGGCGTTGGGCCAAATGGCTTCTACTTCAACAATTAATAAATACCTATTTTTAAATTAGTTTTTGGATTTTTTTTGAAAAAAAAGGCTTTCATTTCTGAAAGCCTTTTTTTTTTACTTTAATTATCTCGAAAATCCTTTTGGAGCATTCTCTAAATACATTTCATTTCGCAATCCATTTATTTTTTTCGAATCGCTTATATATGGCAAATCTGAAGATCTGTCGGTTTTAACTTTTTTAGCTGTAGCCCCAGTAATTTTAGAAATTGCCAAATTCAATAATGGCTCAGAAGGATCGCCTAAAACCCCATAAGTACTAATATATTCTGGCTGAACATAAGTAGGAACAAGTCCTGATGTATAATCGCCAAAATCTTCTGCATTTGTAATTTTGAAAACTAATGGTTGCATTGCATATTTATGATTTGGATTCACTTTTTCTTTTGTGAAAGTCGGCGAGTCATAAACCGTGAAAGAACCTACATTTTTACCAGTAGTGGTCTCTCCTATCTGTACAACATTAATATATGGTTTTAATCCGTTTATCACCAATTCACTTGCCGAAGCCGTGTTTGAAGTTGTCAAGACATAAACCTTTGACAAGTTAAGACTGTTTAAAGCAGTTCCATCAATACTATTAACGAATCTCTGATTCAAAGTCTCTAAGTCATCTGTTGTTAATGAAGCCATCAATTTAAGATTATACTGTTGTTTTGAAAACACTTTTCCGTTAAACTGCCCTGTAATCATACTTGCCAAACGAGTAGAAGAACGCACAGAACCTCCTCCATTATATCTTAAATCTAAAACTAAATCGGTAACTCCTTGCGCTTTTAATTCCCCAAAAGCCTGATTCAGTTTCACATCGTAATCAGAATAAAAACCGTTATACATTAAATAACCAATTTTGTGACCGCCAGATGTAATGACTTTATTTATTAAAATAGGATTTTCTTCTAAAACTGTCTTAGTCAAAGCAACTGATTTTCCATTCAAAACAAAGGTAGAACCGTTGTAATCAGCAAGATTTAAAGTATAACTATCTTGAGCTAACAACAATGACTGATAATTAGAAACAGTTAATTTTGTACCATTTACAGCCGTAAATAAATCCCCTCTTTTTATTGCTTTGTTTGAAGCATCCGAATTTGGGATAATATAACGCACGTAACCTACCAAATCGTTTGACCCGTCAGAAACTCTGCTTAATTTAAAATCAATACCGTTATTTTTTGTAATTCCGTTAAGTTCTTGTTCCAAAACCGTATAATCATCAACAATCCAGCTAAAGCGGTCAATTGCTGTTGCAGGATATTTACTGATTGGCTTATTTAATAAATCTTGAAATAATTCTTCCGGATCTGAATATCCAGATAAATAAGAATTTAATTCCGCCTTGGTACTGAATCGATCATCTGATAAATTTGGCACATCAGCCTGCCACAAATAAACCTCATTTAATCCGTGCCAGATAAAATCGTTTACTTGCAAAGTTGCAGGAGCCTCTACATCATCCTGGTCTTCACAGGATTGCAATGCAAATGCTAATAAAAAAATTAGTAGTAAACTTTTTAATATTGTTTTCATAAATAAATGCTCTTGGTAATCTATTAACGTAAAAATACTACCTTTAGTTTTAACAGGAGCAAGTTTATTTCATTTTTTCTTTATTTTTTTTTAAAGTCGCTGTAACAAAAATAATAGTGCCTCGTCTTGACTATATAAGCTAACGCAAAACCAACCAATTTTATGAATCAGAATGTGTTTATAGAATTAATTAATCCTTTTAAAGACAAAGTTTTTCGTCTGGCAAAAAGATTGCTCACAAGCACCGAAGAAGCCGAAGATGCGACTCAGGAAGTGATGGTAAAATTATGGAACAAAAAAGACAATTTGGATTCTTATAATAATATCGAAGCAGTTGCCATGACCATGACAAAAAATTATTGCTTGGATCAATTGAAATCTAAAAGAGCAGGAAATCTCAAAATTGTGCATAACAATTATACAGACCGAGAGCCACAATTAGACAAAAAACTAGAAGATTCTAATAGTTTGGAATGGGTTGAAAAAATAATAAATGAGCTGCCAGAGCAACTTCAAATATTAATTCAGCTTCGCGATGTTGAACAATATGAATTTGATGAAATTGCGAAAATTGTCAACATGAATGAAACCGCTATACGGGTAGCACTTTCTAGAGCGAGAAAAAAAATAAGAGAATCAATGATTAATACGCATAGTTATGGAATTAGATAGAATAGAAAATATATTAGAAAAATACTTTCAGGGAGAAACCACAATTGCTGAAGAAAAAGAACTTAAAGAGTACTTTTCATCTCCAAATGTTGCGCAGCATTTAGAGCAATATCAGCCAATTTTTGGTTATTTCTCTCAAGTAAAACAACAAAAATCAATGCAAGAGATTCCATTACAAACTAAGAAACGAAATGTGGCGTGGTTATCAATTGCAGCATCAGCTGTTGTTTTACTCGGAGTTGGAACTTATTTCTTTGTCAGCGAAAAAAATGCAGCTCCGGCTGTAGCGCAGTCAGAATTAGGAACCTATGATGATCCTGAAGAAGCTCTCGCAGCAACGCAAAAAGCTTTGGCATTATTATCAAACAATGTTAATGTAGGCATTGAAAGTGTGCAATACATTAACGAATATGAACAATCAAAAAACAAAATCTTTAAACAGTAATTAAACACAAAAAATAATCATGAAAAATTTCATTATAACTCTAGTTTTCGCATTCGTTACAAACGTTTTTTACGCGCAAGGCGCTTTTGACAAATTTGACGGTCAAGACGATGTAACTTCTGTAATTGTAAACAAAAAAATGTTCGATTTAATGAGCAAAGTAAAAGTTGACGCTACTGACAAAGAAACACAGCAATACATTAATTTGATCAAAAAATTAGATTACCTAAAAGTGTTTACAACCAAAAATCCTAAAATCGAAGCCGACATGAAAGCTTCTGCAGATAAATACATCAAAACTGCTGGTTTAGAAGAATTGATGCGAGTGAATGACAGTGGAAAAAACGTCAAAATAATGGTAAAATCTGGCGCAAGCGACACACAAATCAAAGAATTGTTGATGTTTGTTGACGGAGCCAAAAACGACGAAACAGTTTTATTGTCGCTAACAGGTAATTTTGACTTAAACGAAATCTCTGTACTTACTGACAAGATGCAATTGCCAGGAGGAACTGACTTAAAAAAAGCCTCTAAAGGCAAAAAATAATCATGAAAGTTCGTGTTTTTACCTCAGTCCTTATACTATTGCTGACTTTGATAAGCTGCAATTCTGAACCTTCATTGCAAAAATATTTTGTTGAAAATAACGAAAAGAAAGATTTTATTGCAATTGATGTTTCGTCTAACATTTTGAATTTAGAAAAAGCGAATTTATCTGCCGAGCAAAACGAAGCCATAAAATCATTTGACAAAATGAATATTTTAGCTTTCAAAGCAACAGATAAAAACCAAGCCGAATTTGAAACAGAACGCACAAAAGTAAATGCCATTTTAAAAGACCCGAAATACCAGCAATTGATGAAAGTGGGTTCTGGCAAAGATGGCGCTTCTATAAGCTATGTTGGCACAGATGAAAATATTGAAGAGTTTGTAGTTTTTGCCAACAGAAAAGAAAATGGTTTTGCAGTTGTCAGGGTTCTAGGAAAAAACATGAACCCGAATAATATCATGACATTGATGTCGGTTTTACAAAAATCAAATATTGACATGGATCAATTGAAGCCTTTGCAACAATTGATAAAATAATCATCAATCTTACTTTATAAATCAGAAAAAGCTCCAAATAATTTTGGAGCTTTTTTTATCCATAAAATCACGCAAAGCATATTGTAGAGACGCATAGCTGTGCGTCTTATGCGCAAAATATATCTGCAAAACACAAAACCAATTGCGACTAATACTGGACGTAGACGCACTGCAGTGCGTCTCTACGGAAAAATCGGAATTCATTTAATTGTGACTTCAATATAAAATAAAAGCTCCAATTTTCATTGGAGCTTTTATTTTATAATAAGATCTGAGATTATTTACTCAGATACATTTTTCTTCTAGAGTACAATTCGTAGAATTGATCATCTTTCAAGTCATCAATAAACAAGATGCTTTCTCCGGTTGATTTCATCTCTGGCCCTAATGCTTTGTTTACATTCGGGAATTTGCTGAAAGAGAAAACAGGTTGTTTGATTGCGTATCCTTTTAATTGTGGATTGAAATCAAAGTCAGTTACTTTATTGTGACCTAACATTACTTTTGTAGCGTAGTTTACATAAGGCTCTCCGTAAGCTTTTGCAATAAACGGAACCGTTCTTGAAGCTCTTGGGTTTGCTTCGATAATGTAAACGGTATCATCTTTAATTGCAAACTGAATATTGATTAAACCAACCGTTTTTAAAGCTCTCGCAATTTTATGTGTATGATCTTTAATTTGCTGCATTACAAATTCTCCTAAGTTAAAAGGAGGCAATGTTGCATTACTATCTCCAGAGTGAACACCACAAGGCTCAATGTGCTCCATAATTCCGATGATGTAAACATTTCCATCAGCATCACAAATTGCATCAGCTTCAGCTTCAATTGCTCCAGCTAAGTAGTGGTCTAAAAGTAATTTATTTCCTGGAATTGCTTTCAACAAATCGATAACATGCTCTTCAAGCTCTTTTTTGTTGATTACAATTTTCATTCCCTGACCTCCTAATACATAAGAAGGACGAATTAAAAGTGGAAAATCTAAAGTATCCGCTAACTTTGAAGCTTCGTCAGCCGTTTCAGCGATTCCGAATCTTGGGAAAGGAATATGCAACTCAGTCAATAAGTCTGAGAATCTTCCTCTATCTTCTGCCAAGTCAAGTGCATCGAAACTAGTTCCGATGATTTTTACACCGTATTTAGATAATTTATCTGCTAATTTAAGAGCTGTCTGACCTCCAAGCTGAACGATTACACCTTCTGGCTTTTCGTGTTGAATGATGTCATAAATATGCTCCCAGAAAACTGGCTCGAAATATAATTTATCAGCTGTATCAAAATCTGTAGAAACCGTTTCAGGATTACAGTTGATCATGATTGTCTCATAACCGCATTCCTTAGCAGCAAGAACTCCGTGAACACAAGAGTAATCAAACTCGATTCCTTGCCCAATCCTGTTTGGTCCAGAACCCAAAACGATCACTTTCTTTTTCTCGGTTACAATACTTTCGTTGTCAACAAAACGTTCTCCGTTTGCTTTCTCGATTTCAGCTTCAAAAGTTGAGTAATAGTAAGGAGTCTGTGCTTTAAACTCAGCCGCACAAGTATCTACTAATTTAAACACACGGTTGATTTTTTGCTCCATACGTAAAGTATGCACTTCACTTTCCAGACAGCTCATCATGTGTGCTAATTGTCTGTCTGCAAAACCTTTTTGTTTCGCCTCAAGCAATAATTCTTTTGGAAGATTTGAAACTTTGTAATTTGAGATTTCTTTTTCTAAAGTATAAAGCTCTTCGTATTGTTTTAAGAACCACATATCGATTCTTGTAATTTCATGAATAGTACTCAACGGAATTCCCATTGCGATAGCATCA
Organism: Flavobacterium denitrificans DSM 15936; assembly: GCF_000425445.1. Lineage (GTDB taxonomy): Bacteria > Bacteroidota > Bacteroidia > Flavobacteriales > Flavobacteriaceae > Flavobacterium > Flavobacterium denitrificans. The sequence goes on from NZ_AUDL01000008.1 coordinate 71,571, forward strand.
TAAATCACAAAAACACGATCCCAGCTTGCATAAGTTAGTTTCTCGATAATTTGTTCGTAATTTTTGTATCCTTTTCCGTCAGCACCTAAACCGTTTCTCTTAATCTCTAAAGATTGAGTTGCTTTATGAAGTGCCTCTTGGAAAGAACGTCCAATTCCCATAACCTCACCTACAGATTTCATCTGAAGACCTAAAGTTCTGTCTGAACCTTCAAATTTATCGAAGTTCCAACGTGGTATTTTTACGATTACATAATCCAAAGTTGGTTCGAACAGCGCCGAAGTAGATTTTGTAATTTGGTTTTGTAATTCATCTAAGTTGTATCCTAAAGCTAGTTTAGAAGCGATTTTTGCAATTGGATATCCAGTTGCTTTTGATGCTAAAGCAGAAGAACGAGATACACGAGGATTAATCTCGATTGCTACGATATCTTCTTTTTCATCTGGTGAAACTGCGAATTGTACATTACATCCTCCAGCAAAATTTCCGATACTTCTCATCATTAAGATAGCGTAGTCACGTAATTTTTGGAAAGTTGTATCCGATAATGTCATCGCTGGCGCTACTGTAATCGAATCTCCAGTATGGATTCCCATTGGATCCATGTTCTCGATCGAACAGATAATAACAACGTTATCATTTTTATCTCTTAAAAGCTCCAACTCATACTCTTTCCATCCCATCAAAGCTTTGTCAATCAAAACTTCGTGAATTGGAGATGCTTCAAGTCCACGAGTTAAAAGCTCATCAAAATCTTCTTTTTTGTAGACCACAGCAGCTCCAGTCCCTCCAAGTGTAAACGAAGGACGAATTACAAGCGGGAAACCAAATTCCTGAGCAATTTCTTTTCCTTCTAAGTAAGAAGTAGCTGTTTTTGCCGGCGCAGTTGGTACTTTAATTTTTTCTAAAAGCTGTTTAAATTGCTCTCTGTCTTCAGTAATATTAATTGCGTTAACATCAACACCGATTAATCTTACTCCGAAATCCTGCCAGATTCCTTTTTCCTCAGCTTCCAAACACAAGTTCAAAGCAGTTTGCCCTCCCATAGTCGGCAAAACAGCATCAATTTGTGGATGTTCCTTAAGAATTTCAATAATCGATTTTGTAGTTAAAGGTTTCAAATAAATATGATCGGCCATAGATGGGTCGGTCATAATCGTCGCTGGGTTTGAGTTAATCAAGATAACTTCAATTCCTTCTTCGCGAATCGAACGAGCAGATTGAGATCCTGCATAATCGAATTCGCAAGCTTGACCAATAACAATAGGTCCTGAACCTATTATTAAAACTGATTTTATTGATGTGTCTTTAGGCATTTTGTATGTATTGTGTAGTTATTATTGTATTCAAAAAACATTCACAGTGCTTTAGAAACTAGAATGTTACAAATTTATTACCGACAAGGTATAAAAAAAGGCGATACTAAAAAAGTAATCGCCTTATGTATGTTTATACAAACATTATTTTTTGTGTCTAGGCTCGCTAGAAACAGTTAATTTATGTCTTCCTTTTGCTCTTCTACGCGCTAGAACTTTTCTTCCATTCGCAGAAGCCATTCTGTCCATAAATCCGTGCTTATTTCTTCTTTTTCTTTTCGATGGTTGAAATGTTCTTTTGCTCATTGCTTTGTATCTTTAAAAATGGTATCTATTAACTCTTTATTTTGGTTTTGGATATCGTTGTTCAAAAACCGAGTGCAAATATACAAAGACTTTTTTCACTGGCAAGCACTTTTATAAAAATATTTTTAATTCCTTTTACTATATTTGCAATCACAAATATACATCTATTATGTTTAACAAAAATATTAAACTTATTTTGGCCGGACTTCTAGTAGTGGCGGGCATTTGGCAATTTACAGAAAGTAATATCGGGAATGGTATATTCTTGATTTTATTGACTGCAATTCCAATTTTTCTTTATTTCAAAAACGAATTTATCCTTTTGGCTTTCCTTAAATTAAGAAAACAAGATTTTCCTGGAGCTCAAAAATGGCTAGCATACATCAAAAATCCTGAAACTGCTTTGGTAAGAAAACAACAAGGATACTTCAATTACCTTCACGGAATCATGTTATCTCAAACCAATATCAATCAGGCTGAGAAACATTTCAAGAAAGCAATCGAGTTTGGATTATCAATGGATATGGATTTGGCTGTAGCCAAATTAAACCTTGCTGGAGTTGCTATGTCACGCAGAAGAAAGCTTGAAGCGACTAATTTATTAAACGAAGCTAAGAAATTAGACAAACAAGGAATGCTGAAAGAGCAAATCTCGATGATGAAAGAGCAAATGAAGAAAATCTAATTCTCTAAATTACAATATTAAAAATCCTAAATTCCAATTAATTGTGAATTTGGGATTTTTTTTATTTTAAATTTTCTTCCTAACACGAGACCAACGCTTAGTTTGTCATTTGAAATGACAAGATTATGCTAGAATCTTCAAAGAATTGGGATTTGTACCCGAGAGATAGCAAATAGGCGAAGCAATTTTTAAAATTGGAATTTAATCCTCCAATATAATAGAAGGCAAATTCTCATTGAGCCATTTATATTTATTCAAAATCATAATATGAGTTCCTCCTTTTACCACAATACATTTATTAATATACTTTATAGGAAAAACATCATCCTGATCACCATGAATATGAATAACATTTTCATCAACTTTATTTCTGTCCCATAAAATAACAGACTCTACAGCCCATTGCAGATAATTAAGATCACGGACTGCTAAGAACTTTTCGTATAACTTAATTCGTTTATTGACTTTTTCTCCAAAAGAATATTTCGCCAGATTCTCAATATTCAAAATCAGCTTCATCGGAATTAGCTTATATGCTTTTGTAGTTTTCCCAATTTTCATTCTTCTTGGAAACTCAGCATTGCTCCTTACACTAGAAATAATAATTACTTTTTGAGCTTTTATATGTTTCGAAATTTCTTGAACTAAAATGCCTCCAAATGAAACTCCAATCAAAACCGGATTTTCATGTTTGATTTTCTGAGCAATACGAATAGCATAATCAGACAAAGATTCTTTTTGTTTTGGAATTTCCCATTCGAGCAAATGAGTTTCAAAGACAGATTCATCTAATTTAATTCTTTCAAAAATAGCTGGGCTAGCCGCCAGACCAGGCATAAAATAAACAGGAATTTTACTCATTTGTCAAAAAAGGGATTTTAATTACAAATTTGAATTTCAAGATAAATTTACTTTTTTAAACAATATGCACAGCAAATCCTACACCATAATTATATATTAAAACAAATAAAATTACAAAATATGTAAAAATTCAGCCATGCAAAAAATAATTTCATATTGAAAATCAAATGATTAACTTTGCAGTCCAAATCGCTCGTGTTTAACATTCTTCGACAAGCTTTTAAACAGAGCAAATCGCCCAAATCTATTTTATATTTTAAACCTACTAAAAAAATGAAAAATTATGGAATCAACTGAAATTACTGCCCCGATCAAAGACAACACTTTCGCTAGACAATTTGAAACTATTGCCCCTGAAGGAATGCTTACTGTTGAATATTCATTTCAGGAAAAGAAAATTTTCTTAACTAAAATCAACACACCGGAAGGTTTTGACAATCAAATTGTGATTGACAACATGCTAAAAAGCATTATGGAACTCAATACCGAAAAGAAATTCAGAGTTGTGCCGATTCATCCAAAAATTGTGACTTTTTTCAAAAAAAACCCAAAATACAAGGAATTGCTTCCTCCAGGAATCAGGATCTAAAAATACCCAATTACTCGGAGCCACAAACCTCCTATTACCATGTAAATAAAGAGCATAACCAATCCGGTTATTAACCCTTTGACCCACCAGCTTTTTAGGTCGACATAACCGCTTCCAAAAAAGACTGGTGCCGGTCCATGTCCATAATGCGTTAAAGTCCCATATAACGACCCAACAAAACCAAGCATAAAAGCCAACAACAGCCCTGGAATTCCAAGCGAAACCCCTACTCCCAACAAAGCCGCATACATAGCAGCTACGTGCGCCGTTGCGCTTGCAAAAAGATAATGGCTAAAGAAATAAACTAAAATAATTATAGGAAAAGCCATTTGCCAGCTTAGCCCTCCTATTTCAGCTTTAATCAAATCACTGAACCATGCAATAAAACCTAGCTCATTTAACGAACTCGCCATCATTACAAGAACTGAAAACCAAACAATAGTATCCCACGCGCCTTTTTCGGCTTTTACATCATCCCAAGTCAGAACTGAAGTCAAAAGCAAAATAACCAAGCCAATAAATGCGGTGGTTGTTGCATCTATAGAAAACAAATCACCTGTCATCCATAAAAACAACAAAATGAAGAATGTGAGAAGCATCATCCATTCATTACGGGTAATTGCTCCCATTTCTTTAAGTTTTTGAGCAGCAATTTGTGGCGCATCTCCAGTTTTTTTCAATTCTGGCGGATATATTTTATACAACACAAACGGAATCACAAAAAAAGCAACAAGCCCAGGAACAATTCCCGCCACTGCCCATGAAATCCAGCTTATTTTAATACCCAAATTAGCTGCAAATTTTTGACACATTGGATTACTAGCGGTTCCCGTCAAAAACATTGATGATGCAATTAAATTGGCATTATAACTATTCAAAGTAAGATATGCTCCTAATTTTCGATGTGTTTCTGGCTGATCTGGCATAGAGCCAAAACTCATTGACATTGATTTCATAATTGGATATACAATTCCCCCGCCTCGAGCTGTATTGCTTGGGACAGCTGGCGCCAAAACCAAATCGGCTAAACCTAAACCATAAGCGAGCCCAAGTGAACTTTTTCCAAAAATTCGAACAAAAAGAAAAGCGATTCTGTTCCCTAAACCCGTTTTAATAAATCCTCTTGCTATAAAGAATGAAATTCCGATAAGCCAAATTACCTTATCGCCAAACCCCTTCAAAGCCAAGGTAATAGATTTTCCAGCATCACCAGGTGCTAAAACCTGAGAAAATGCCGTAATCGCAATTGCAATCATACACATGGTTCCCATTGGCGCAGCTTTTAGAATAATCCCTAAAATAGTCGCGACAAAAATGGCAAACAAATGCCATGCTTCAACAACAACACCTTCAGGAGCAGGAATCAACCAAATTGCAATTCCAACGGCAAGCGTAATCAGAGTTTGAGGAATTTGTACTTCTTTCATAAAAACAAGATTTAAATTAATTAAAGTCTAAGCTGGAGCTGTATTAAAAACAAATCATTATCATAGGTTGTTGAATCAGGAATATTATGATCAAATTTATCGATTTGGAATCCCGCTTCAATTCGCCCTAAATAGGCTTTTCCAAATTCAAGACCTAACATTGGCGTGAAGGTCTGTCTCAAATTAGAGTTTACTTTATAACTCGGATCAAACCTCTCGTAACGACATGACACTTCTAAAGCTGTCAGTTTTTTATAATCAACAACATATCTTAAATTTGGCAAAAAATAGATTCCTTGCATTTGATAATCACCCAAATCCGCAGTTCTTGAAGCCGCAGGCAAAGAAAAATACAAATTATGGTTTGTACCTTGTTTGTACTCAATCTGCAAATCAAAACTAAATCGATCCGTAAGCTTAAAATCACTTGTGATATCGGCGCCTATTGCAAAAACATCTTCTTTGAAAACTTTTCCAAAACCACCATTCAATCCTAAATTAATATCATATTTTTTAGATAGTTGCAAAACCCATCTACTAGAGAATTGCTTCCCGTTATCCTTATCCATTTCGGCATTTTTTCCGTTTCCGTTTATAACCGAAACAGCATAACTCAAAGGGATTTTTCCAACATCAAAAGTACCTGTTGCCGAAGCACCAATTTGAAAACTTGTCCAGCCATTTTTTCCAAATTCATAATATTGATTTGAAAAATCGAACGACTTTATAATATCAACTGGAACTAATTCCTCGATACCAAACGCAGGACGAAATTGCCCCCCAATTAAAGCAATATATTTATTGAAAGTATATTTTCCGTAAGCATTCTCAAGAACTTTCCCTTTTGTATCTGATTTAAAATCAGCCAAATTCACCAAAATCACAACCTCAGTAGTTTCACTTAATTTTGTATTGAGTCCAACACGCATTCTTTTGATATCAAATGAACTCTGTGTAACATCGCCGGTTGAATGATTAGCGCCCAAAACATCGACATTCTCACCAAAACTTTCTAAATATCGAGCCTGAATAAGTCCTTTAAACTGAAAAGTCGGGTATTTTATACTGTTTCCAGAATCAACTGCTGGTAGATTTTCAGCAGTTTGTGCATTTGAAAATAGTGGCAAAATAAAAAAAACGAAGACAATTTTCATGAGTAGCTCTCTATTCATAGGCTTTTAAATTCAATTACGATATAGGATTCGAATCAATCTTTCCTATCATACAAAAACAAAAAAAAAACACAAACCCTTAAAAATCAATACAAATGGCATTATAAAAATAATAAAAAAACAACAACTTGTAAAAATAGTTGCATTAAAATACAGTTATCATTTTTAACAGCGCAAAAAAAAAGGCGCAAAAATCAACTTGCGCCTTTTTAAATATATTTAAAATATTTTATTTTTCGATTTCTCTCATGGAATCCATTTTCTTATGCGCCAAGAAACCAGCTACATCTTCAAAATGCTCTTTTACTCTTTTGTTTCCGAATTCGAAGACTTTAGTTGCTAATCCGTCAAGGAAATCACGGTCGTGAGAAACCAAGATCAAAGTTCCGTCGAAATCTCTCAACGCATCTTTAATAATATCTTTCGTTTTCATATCCAAGTGATTCGAAGGCTCATCCAAAATCAACAAGTTAACAGGTTCTAACAACAATTTAATCATCGCCAAGCGTGTTTTTTCACCTCCAGAAAGCACCTTTACTTTTTTCGTGATATCATCACCTTGAAACATGAAAGCACCTAAAATATTTTTGATTTGCGTTCTGATATCCCCAACGGCAATGCTATCAATTGTCTCAAAAATTGTTGCGTTTTCATCTAACAAAGCCGCTTGATTTTGGGCAAAATATCCAATCTGAGCATTATGACCAATTTCAACACTTCCAGAATCAACACCGATTTCCTTCATGATTGCTTTGATCATTGTTGATTTACCTTCACCATTTTTTCCAACAAAAGCCACTTTCTGACCACGTTCGATTACAATGTTTGCATCTTTAAATACAACATGATCCCCATAAGCCTTAGACATTTCCTTTACAATAACAGGATATTGCCCAGAACGTGCCGCTGGCGGGAATTTTAATCTCAATGCAGATGTATCAACTTCATCAACCTCTACTATTTCAAGCTTCTCAAGCATTTTAACACGAGATTGAACAGCGTCAGTTTTAGAAAATGTCCCTCTGAAACGCTCAATAAAAGCACGATTTTCAGCAATCATTTTTTGTTGCTCATCATATGCTTTTTGTTGATGGATTCTTCGGTCTTTTCTTAATTCCAAGTAATGAGAATATTTCGCTTTGTAATCATAAATTCTTCCCATAGTAACTTCAATAGTTCTGTTTGTAATATTATCTACAAACGCTCTATCGTGAGAAATTACCACAACCGCTTTTGCTTGAGTCAACAAGAAATCTTCCAACCATTGAATACTTTCGATATCCATGTGGTTGGTAGGCTCATCCAGCAAAATCAAATCTGGTTTTCTTAATAAAATTTTTGCCAACTCAATACGCATTCTCCATCCACCAGAAAATTCAGAAGTTTGACGAGTGAAATCTTCACGCACAAAACCTAAACCAACTAATATTTTCTCAACTTCAGCTTCGTAATTCACTTCTTCAATTGCATAAAATTTCTCGCTTAAGTCGGAAACTCTTTCGATCAATTTCATGTATTCGTCACTTTCATAATCGGTACGAACTGTCAATTGTTCATTGATACTGTCGATTTCAGCTTTCATTGTAAAAATTTCACTGAACGCTTTTGATGCTTCTTCCATAACTGTTGCGCCATCTTCAGTAAGCAAATGCTGAGGAAGATAAGCAATTACAGCTTCTTTAGGAGCCGAAATATTTCCAGTCGAAGGCTTACTTACTCCTGCAATTATTTTTAAAAGTGTCGATTTCCCCGCACCATTCTTACCCATAAGGGCAATTTTATCATTTTCATTAATAGCAAAAGAAACATCGCTAAAAAGTGTAGTTCCGCCAAACTGAACCGAAATATCGTTAACTGTAATCATTTGTCTTTGTTAATTTGTTTAATCGGTTAATCGTTTACCTGACCACCCATTTTTTTCGTGCCGCAAAGATAGATTAATTAGATAATTTGGCAATTTGAAAATTAGATAATTTTGAAAATGTGTTAATTAGGCAATTTACTAGTCAAACAACCATTTAATTATAATAAATGAAACCTAAGAGGTTTTATACTATTTTAAAATTTTAGCCTTACCTTGTACTATAATTTTAAAAATCAGCGAATTATGAAAACGAAATTAAAATTGACTATTTACTTAATTACAGGATTACTGTTTGGACTTTCTGCACATGCTCAAAAAACGGTAATTAAAAAAGAAGCCTTACCTGCAAATGCTCAAACTTTTTTGAAGACACATTTCGGGTCAAAAAAACCAAGTTATATTTTAGAAGACAAAGAAATCCTCTCTACAGAATACAAAGTGAAATTTGACAATGAAATCGAAATTGAGTTTGACAAGAAAGGAAACTGGAAAGAAGTTGACGGCAAAAACACCAAAATTCCTAAATCTATTGTTCCTAAAAAAATCGCTTCTTATATAAAAACAAATTTCCCAAAAGAAAATGTAATCAAAATAGAACTTGAAAGTTCTGGTTATGAAACAAAACTCAGCAACGGTTTAGAATTGAAATTCAACCTAAAAGGAGATTTTATTAAGATTGACAAATAAGTTAAATTTGAAAATGTGTCAATTAGATAATTCTTAAATCCCAAAACAAAACGTTTTACACTATATTCCTAAACTGGACTGAAGTCCAGTCCTACAACACAACAGGTTCCTGCGGAATAACAAGAGAGCCCACGGCTCGAGCCATATTGTAGAGCTGAACTTCAGTCCAGTTTAAAGATATGTAAAAAACAAAACCCGACAGTCCCGAAGCCTCGGGATAAAACCTGTCGGGTTAAAAAAATTATCTCATTTTCAAATTGACTAATTATCTAATTTAGTCTTTTCTCCATTTTTTGGTTTCTTCGAAAACATGTTCTAAAATAGCTTGTTCCGTTGCATCAAAATCAATATTTCTTCTTGACAAAACCAAACGCGCCGTTTCAAAAGCTTTTTTAGTTACATAAGTTGTAAATCCTGCTGCGCCACCCCAAGAAAAACTCGGAACAAAATTACGAGGAAAACCTGAACCGAAAATATTAGCGCTTACACCAACAACAGTCCCTGTGTTAAACATAGTATTGATACCACATTTACTGTGATCTCCCATCATCAAACCACAAAACTGAAGTCCGGTTTTAGCAAAACCTTCCGTTTCATAGCTCCATAATTTTACTTCTTCGTAATTGTTTTTTAGGTTTGAATTATTTGAATCAGCACCAATATTACACCATTCACCTAAAACAGAATCGCCTAAAAATCCTTCATGGCCTTTATTTGAATTCGCAAAAAGAACTGAGTTTTTAACCTCACCACCAATTCTAGATCCAGGGCCTACAGTAGTCGCACCATAAACTTTAGCTGACATTTTCACCATAGCATTTTCGCATAAAGCGAATGGCCCTCGAATTACAGTACCTTCCATAATTTCGGTATTCTTACCTATATATATAGGACCCGTTGAAGCATTCAGAGTCACAAACTCTAATTTCGCTCCTTCTTCAATAAAAATGTTTTCAGGAGAAATAACATTGACGCTTTTCGGAATTGGTTGTGATTTTCTGTCTTCAGTCAAAAAAGCAAAATCGGCACGAATTGCCGCATCGTTTTTTGAAAAAATATCCCATGTATGTTCAACCGTCAAACAATCTTCATCATAGTAGATAATTTCATACGAATCAAAATCAACTTCTTCCTGATTTTCTGAAGCAAAAAAAGCGATCACATCATCTCCTCTAAAAATCGCCTGATTTGTGGTCAGATCAGAAATCATGTCAACAAGCTTATCATTTGGCAAATAAGCAGCATTGATCATTACGTTTTCCTCCATCTCCACCATCGGAAATTTTTCAGACAAATATTCTTCAGTAATTGTTGTTATTGTTGAACCAAGGCGTGTTTCCCATTTTTGACGAATTGTCATAATTCCGATTAAGATATCGGCCACGGGCCTTGTAAAGGTAAAAGGTAATAAAGCATTCCGAACGGGACCGTCAAAAAGAATGTAATTCATAAATAAAAAATTTGGTACTTGTTAAAATCTTGATTTGGTTATCGAGGTCAAAGTTACAAATATTTATGTTTTTACTAAACTTGTTTTAGTAGTTCATAATGAATTGAATTCAATCAAAATCTAAACAACAAAAATAGCATCACATAAAAAAAGCCTTCCAAATCTGGAAGGCTTTTGTATAATTTAAAACAGCTATTATTTTTTAGCGTGTTTAGCATATTTAGTTTTGAATTTATCAATACGTCCTGCAGTATCGATAAGTTTAGATTTACCAGTATAAAAAGGGTGAGATGTTCTAGAAATCTCCATTTTTACAACTGGATACTCAACTCCGTCAACTTCAATTGTTTCTTTTGTATCTGCAGTAGATTTAGTGATAAAAACGTCATCATTTGACATGTCTTTAAATGCAACTAATCTGTAATTTTCTGGGTGAATTCCTTTTTTCATCTTTTCTTTTTATTTATTGTTTAGAGCATTTTCATTTTGAAGCTTTTTCATTGTTGGAAAAAGGTATAAACAAGCAACACTCTTTTTTGTTTAAAAATTTAATTATTTTTGAGTGTGCAAATTTACAATTCTTTTTTAATAAACAAATACTTAACTCACTTTTTTTTAGTTTATTTCGAAAAGCTTTTTTTATCTACGATTATAGTGGGAATTACTATATTTGTGGATTAATTTTAAAACATATAGAAATATGATCAATGAAGTTATAAAAAAGAATGGTATTACTTATGGTGTAATGATTGGAATTGCATCTGCATTAGTTACTGCGACAATATATGCAATTGATTTAAACTTGTTCACAGCTTGGTGGATGGGAATTCTCGGTATAGTAATAAGTTTAACAATTAGCATCATCTTACTTTCTAAAACGAAAAAAGAATTAAAAGGCGTATTTCCTTTTAAAGATGCTTTTACTACTTATTTTATAGCTGCTGTAATTGGCGTTTTAATTTCTACAACTTTCAATATCCTTTTATTTAACGTAATTGATCCAGGCGCAAAAGACACCTTAAGCGATATTATGGTAAAATACACTGCAAACATGATGCAGAAATTTGGAGCACCTGCTGCGTCGATAAACGAAGCAATTGCTAAAATGAAAGAAAACAATCCATACTCTACTTTTGAATTATTAAAAGGATCTGCCTTTGCAATCGTAATAAGTGCTGTTTTCGGACTAATTTTCGCCGCATTTTTCAAAAGCAAAACTACTCAAGAATAAAAATTATAAATGAATTTATCTATACTTATACCGCTTCTAAACGAGGAGGAATCACTTAAGGAACTCTATACATGGATCATTAAAGTGATGCAATCTAACAATTACTCTTATGAAATCATTTTTGTAGATGATGGTAGTACAGATGATTCTTGGAACATTATTGAAAGCTTTTCGAACGAAAATCCTAATGTAAAAGGAATTCGTTTCATGAAAAACTTTGGAAAATCTCAGGCTTTGCATGCTGGTTTTGCAAAAGCAAAAGGCGATGTGATCATTACAATGGATGCCGACTTGCAAGACAGTCCAGACGAAATTCCTGAATTGTATGAAATGATTACAAAGCAGAAATACGATTTGGTTTCGGGCTGGAAAAAGAAACGTTACGATTCTGTTGTAGCAAAAAATCTACCTTCAAAATTGTTCAACTGGGCGGCTAGAAAAACTTCCGGCGTTGAATTAAACGATTTTAATTGCGGATTAAAAGCCTACAAAAATGTCGTGGTAAAAAACATCGAAGTTTCTGGCGAAATGCACCGCTATATTCCTGTTTTGGCAAAAAATGCCGGATTTGGGAAAATTGGCGAAAAGGTGGTTATTCACCAAGCCAGGAAATATGGCGAAACTAAATTCGGAATGGAACGTTTTATAAACGGTTTTTTGGATTTGATCACAATCTGGTTTTTATCAAGATTCGGAAAAAGACCGATGCACTTGTTTGGCGCAATTGGCTCTTTGATGTTCATCATCGGATTTTTATCTGCAGGTTACATTGGAATTTCTAAATTATACCATATGTATACCGGAATGAAATACAGCTTAGTTACAAATAATCCGTGGTTTTATATTGCTTTAACAACCATGATTTTAGGAACTCAGCTATTCCTTGCAGGATTCTTGGGAGAAATTATTCTAAGAACCAAAAGCAACGAAGCACGCTATAAAGTAGCTCGCGAAGTTAACTTTTAATGAGAGCAGCACTTCTGCCCCCACATTTATAAATAGTAAAAAAAATTGACATGAATATAGCACCTAATATATTAAGCGCCGTAAATGAATGGTTAACTCCAACATTTGACAAAGAAACACAAGCTGCAGTTAAAGAATTAATGACAACTTCCCCTAAAGAACTTGAGGAGAGTTTTTATAAAAACCTTGAATTTGGAACAGGTGGAATGCGTGGCGTTATGGGTATTGGAAACAACAGAATCAATAAATATACGCTAGGAAAAAACACTCAAGGATTATCTGATTATTTACATGAAGTTTTTCCAAACGAACCTTTAAAAGTTGTTATTGCTTATGATTGCCGTCATAACAGCAACACTTTAGCAAAAGTAGTTGCCGATGTTTTTTCTGCAAATGGGATTCAGGTTTATTTATTTTCAGATTTGAGACCAACTCCAGAATTGTCTTTTGCACTTAAATATTTAGGATGTCAATGCGGAATCGTCTTAACGGCTTCTCACAATCCACCAGAATACAATGGATATAAAGTATACTGGCAAGACGGAGGTCAAATTGTACCTCCACAAGACAAAGCTATTATCAATGTAATCGAAAATTTAGGCTACGACAAAATTAAATTTGACGCAAACGAAAGCTTAATCAAATATATCGATACTGATATTGACAAGGCTTTTGTGAAATCGTCTATTGAAAATGCTAGTTTCAATACTCCGGCTGAAGCTAAAGACAACTTACATGTTGTTTTCACTTCATTGCACGGAACTTCTATAAAATCTATTCCGGATACTTTATCACAAGCTGGCTACAAAAATGTTCATATTGTTCCTGAGCAAGCAATTCCTGATGGAGATTTCCCAACTGTAAAATCGCCAAATCCAGAAGAGCCAGAAGCTTTGACTATGGCATTGGCTTTGGCAGACAAAACAAATTCTGATATCGTTGTTGGAACTGATCCTGATTGCGACCGTTTAGGCGTTGCTGTTCGTAACAATGAAGGCAAAATGATTTTGTTGAACGGAAATCAAACCATGATTTTAATGACTTCTTTCTTGTTGAAACAATGGCAGAAAGCTGGAAAACTAAACGGAAAACAATTTGTAGGATCAACAATTGTTTCGACTCCAATGATGATGGAATTGGCATCTAGTTACGGAGTGGAATGCAAAGTTGGATTGACTGGATTCAAATGGATTGCAAAAATGATCAAAGATTTTCCAGAACTTCAATTTATTGGAGGTGGCGAAGAAAGCTTTGGTTTCATGGTTGGCGACGCTGTTAGAGATAAAGATGCCGTTGCTGCTACTTTATTAATCTGCGAAGTTGCCGCGCAAGCGAAAGCCGCAGGAAGTTCAGTTTACAAAGAGCTTCTTCAACTTTACGTTGAAAATGGTTTCTACAAAGAATACTTAGTTTCTTTAACTAAAAAAGGAATGGAAGGTTTAGAAGAAATCAACCAAATGATGATCAATTTACGTCAAAATCCTTTGAAAGAAATCAACGGTCAACGTGTAATTATGGTTGAAGACTACCAATCATCAATTGCTTTGAATTTATTGACTGGCGAAGAATCAACAATGGATATCCCGAAATCTAATGTATTGATTTATTATACTGAAGATGGTTCTAAAATTTGTGCAAGACCGAGCGGAACTGAGCCAAAAATCAAATTCTATATCAGCGTAAATGCTGAAATCGAATCGGTTTTAGAATTTGAAGAAGCAGAAAAATTCTTAGATCAAAAAATACAAAACATCATTGCAGACATGCAATTGAAATAGATCTTTAACACATTTTCAATCAGCACACAATTTTGTACCGCATTGAATAACCAAATTATTAATGAACTCTGATTTACATTCTTGAAATGCAAGTCAGAGTTTTTTTTTTATAAAAAAAAGCAAAAAGAAATTGAAAACACTTCAATTGGATTAATTTTGTGCATTCAAAATTGCTTTGTCAAATAGTTAAAATATTAGAAAGCAGTAAAACAAAAAGAAAATAACGTCAAAAAAAATAAATGAGTAATTTCAAAAAAATAGTTCCTTTTATATACCCGTATAAAAAATACGCATTCCTAAATATCTTTTTCAATATTTTGTATGCACTTTTTAGCACACTTTCGTTTGTTGCTTTAATACCAATGCTTCAGGTATTATTTGAAAAAGGAGAAAAAATCGAAGTAGAACCAGTCTACCAAGGCATTCTCAAAATAAAAGAATATGGCGAAGACTATTTAGCTTATTACATTACAACTGCGCAAAAAAACCACGAGCCTGGTTATGTTTTGTCGATAATGGTAGCCATTATTATTTCAATTTTTTTACTAAAAAACTTAGCTGATTATTTGGCGATGTTTTTTATCAATTTCCTTCGAAATGGAGTATTAAAGGATATGCGAAATGCATTGTATAAAAAAACATTAGAACTTCCTTTAGCTTTTTATTCTGAAAAAAGAAAAGGTGACGTAATTTCTAGAATTTCAGCAGACGTAAACGAGGTACAAAACTCTTTCTTAGCCATCTTAGAACTTATCGTAAAAGAACCTCTAACCATTATCTTTACGATCACCACTATGCTCATCATTAGTGTTAAACTGACCTTATTTGTTTTCATTTTCATTCCTGTGTCTGGATATATCATTTCATTGATTGGAAAACAGCTTAAAAAACAATCTACTAGAGCTCAAGAAGAACAGGGAAGATTTCTTTCTACTATCGAAGAAACAATTGGAGGATTGAAAGTTGTAAAAGGATATAACTCTGAAAATTACTTCAATAAAGTTTTTCAAAATTCTACTGAACGCTTTTTTACTCTATCAAATAGCATTGGAAACCGCCAGAACCTAGCTTCTCCAGCAAGTGAATTTATGGGAATCACAGTTATCGCAATTTTGCTTTGGTACGGAGGTCAGATGGTTTTGATTGACAAAACCCTTGACGGCCCTTCTTTTATTGCTTATATGGGATTGGCATACAATATTCTGACTCCCGCAAAAGCTATTTCTAAAGCTTCTTACGGAGTAAAAAGAGGAAATGCCGCTGCAGAACGTGTTCTGGAAATTCTGGAACAAGAAAACACAATTACTTCGAAAGAAAATGCTGTTGAAAAAACGACTTTTGACAACAATATCAGTGTTCAAAACATCAATTTTAAATACGAAGAAGAAACAGTTTTAAAAGACTTTTCTCTTCAAATTAAAAAAGGTCAGACCGTTGCGCTTGTTGGACAATCTGGAAGCGGAAAAAGTACTATCGCTAACTTGTTGACTCGTTTTTATGATGTGAATGACGGAACAATTTCGATTGACGGAATCAACATCAAGGACATGAATCTACAATCGCTTCGTAGCTTGATGGGATTGGTTACTCAGGACAGCATTTTATTCAATGATACAATTAAGGCCAATATTGCATTAGGAAAACTTGACGCAACTGATGATGAAATTATAGAAGCCTTAAAAATTGCAAATGCTTATGAATTTGTAAAAGATCTTCCACACGGAATTTACACCAACATTGGCGACAGCGGAAACAAACTTTCAGGCGGACAAAAACAACGTTTATCTATTGCGAGAGCCGTATTGAAAAATCCACCAATTATGATTTTGGACGAAGCAACGTCGGCATTGGATACTGAAAGTGAAAAATTTGTTCAGGTTGCTCTTGAAAATATGATGCAGAACCGAACTTCCATCGTAATTGCACACCGTCTATCTACTATTCAAAAAGCAGACGTAATTGTAGTAATGCAAAAAGGAAGAATCGTTGAGCAAGGAACACACGAAGAATTAATTGCATTAAACGGAACTTATAACAAACTGGTTACGATGCAGTCTTTCGAGTCTTAAGATTCACAAAAAAGAAATAAATCATTTTGACAGATTAAGGAAATATTAAAACACAATTTAATATTCTTTAATCTGTTTTTATTTTTATAACTTTAGGTAGCTTTTGACTAATCCCCTAAAAATGTACCTCAATAATCCGAATATAAAACTGCCCGAAGATCCAAATACTATTGTATGGAAGTACTTAGACTTATCCAAATTTCTTGACTTGCTACTTTCAAAGAAATTATTTATGTCGCGTTCAGACAAATTTGAAGATCAATATGAAGGCACTTTTAGCGAACCCACTTACGAAGAGATAAAAAAGCTCGCGATTGACAATCCCGACTTTTTAAATTATTACAAAACGCATCGGGAGCAAGTTGCAATAAGCAGTTGGCATATCAACGAATATGAATCGTTTGCTATGTGGCAAATTTTCACACAAAACAGTGAAGGTCTGGCTATTCAATCTACAATTGGAAGACTCCAAAAAGCACTGAATCCTGAAAATAATTTTGACCAGTACATTGGCGAGGTAAATTACATCGACTATAAAAAGGAATATATTCCGTTTGATGATTTGTTTTTTCCGTTTTTGTTTAAACGAAAAAGTTTTCAATACGAGCGCGAAGTCCGCATTATTACCGACACTTCTAAAAGCACTATAAAACTCAACGATGGATTAAAAATCAATGTTGACATCAATCAGTTAATTGAGAAAATCTATATTCATCCAAAATCTGAAAACTGGTATAAAAAACTAGTAATCGAATTGGTAGAACGATTGGATTTTGGTTTTGAAATTGAAAAATCTGATTTAGAAAGTGATATATTAATTTAGAGTTGCTAAGGTTCTGAGATGCTTAGATTCTAAGTTTTTTTTTGCCATAGATTAAAAGGATGTATAGGATTTCTATATACTTAAAAAAAACAAAACCTGCTAAAAGCATAATTTAGCAGGTTTTATTTTTTTATGTTCAAAGATTGAAAAAACTAAGTATCTAAGTATCTAAGCATCTCAGAATCTTAGCAACTTAGATTGGCTTATAAGCTTTAACTTCCCATTTTTTAGAAGCCAAATCAATATAATTGTAATGCAAAACATCATTTTTATCAAATTGGCCGTTTTGGTTGGTATCTTCAATTGTTCTGAAATAAATACGGTTTTTTGATTCGATTAAACTCCAGTCCACCAATTCCTGAAGATCAGGAGAAACCTTTGTAAAGTTTTCTCCGCTTATATTACTTAAGTACAAAGTTTTGATGTCTCCAGTATCAATTTTCCCGTCTTTGTTGGTATCAGAATCTGTTAAAGTATAAACCATCACTTTATTTTGTGTTTTATCTGCAACTGTTTTTAAATAAGTTGCCGTTAAAATCAAAACTGGCTTGTCTGACAAAGGTCTGATAGAATCTGAATCGACTTTCTGGAATTTTAGATTCTGCAAATAGCCTGTAATTTCATATTCCCCTAAATTAGAAATGGTAAAACTTAAATCATTTACACTTGAAGAACCATAACGCGCTTTTGAGCCTTTTTCATACACTCTCAAATCACCAACTGGATGAATTAAATAATTCGTTCCCTCCATTTGAATAGGCAGATCTGCAATCTCAATCTGTGTAGAATCTGTTTTGGCAACTACACTTGTTTTGTTTGAAGCATCATAAATTACTTTCGGCTTCTGCACTTCATCCTTACAACTCACTGTAGTCCCGATAATTACTAAGGCGATATATTTTAGATAGTTTTTCATTTATGGCAATTATATTAGAATATCAAATATACTATTTTTGATTGTAAAATTTGGTTTTATTGAATTTTACTAAAACGATGATATTTAAAAGTACAAGTCCTAAATAACCTAACGAAAGTGATCTCCATTTTTGTTTAAAAAAAGAAACTTGAAAATTACGTTCTTCTTCTTCTCTTTCATTTTTTCGCATCCAGAGTCTTTGTTTTGCCATAATAGCTCCGGTATCACAATTCATTCTATAATGCTTAGTAGTATCTTTAACTTCTTTATAAGTATTACTGCTTCCTAAAATATAAATATCATTATTATTTATAGCCCATGTTGGAGCTTTCTCCTCATCAATGATATCTATAATTCTGATAAAAGTTTCATAATATGTTTTTGGTCCAAAATGTATTTTGGCTCCATTTACAGTATCTTTATCAACTACCATCTTTCTAAGATAAAGTTTCACTTCATTCAACTCTTTATTCCCATCTAGCTCACTTCCATCAAAACTAAATACCTTATAATTTCGCAGAGTAGCAACCTTATACTTTTCAAAATCATTTTTATTAGGCATTCCTAATCCTATAGCATTATAAACCTTAAAAGCATCAATTTTATAAAAATGATAAAAACAGAATAACGGAATAAAAACCAAAGAAATCATTCCCGGAACGTAAAAAATTCTTTTTCTTTTTTCACGCTTCTCGATCATAATCTTGCATTCAATTTTATATTAAAAACTCTCGAAGTCATATAATTCGGAATTGCATATTGATTTTTAGAATACACATCGCGAACCCAAGTATTTGTAATCGCGTTTTGATTATTGAAAAGATTGAAAATCTCCAATCCAATTGACAATTCTTTAAAATCTTTCAGCCATTTTGCTTTGGCTACTTTTGTACTGCTGTCTACAAAAACTTTTGCAAAACCTACATCAGCTCTCCTGTAATCATTCAATCGGTTTTGATATAAATAAGGATCTGAATATGCCGGAGCACCGCCAGGCAATCCAGTATTATAAACTAAATTCAGATATAATTTCACACTCGGAATATTGGGCATATAATCCTGAAACAACATGGCAAATTTTAAGCGCTGATCTGTTGGTCTGGCAATATATCCTTTGTTTTCGTAATTTTCTTCCGTTTTCAAATATCCAAAACTTACCCACGATTCAGTTCCCGGCACAAATTCTCCGTTTAATCTAAAATCAAAACCTTGAGCGTAAGCTTTTGCATTATTATTGGCAATATATCGAATTCGGACGTTGTCAATCGAGTAGACGTTTACATCAGAAAGTGATTTATAATACACTTCTGTTACCCATTTAAAAGGTCGGTTCCACATTTTAAAATTATAATCATTTCCTAAAACGATATGCACCGATTCCTGTGCTTTGACATTCGGATTTACAACTCCGTCTAAATCGCGAAGTTCCCTATAAAAAGGCGGTTGATGATACAATCCTCCCGAAATCCTGAAAACCATATCCATGTCCCAATCCGGCTGAATCGCAAATTGTACACGCGGGCTCACAACAATTTGATTTTTCCCCTCAACCGATGCCCCTTGAACATTCCAACTTTGAAAACGCGCACCTAGATGATACCAAACCTGACTCGAACCAATTGCTGTCTTTTTGTTGAACTGCATATAACCCGCAAGTCTGTTTATTGTATTCAAATTTGTGGCACGAATATCTTGATACGGAAGCAACGGACCTGTGTATGGCTGATAAGGCTGATTATTTTTTGGCAAAATAACCAAAGGCGGATTAATTGAGAATCCTGCTGAGTCAATCATTTCCCACTCTACCACACGATCTCTAATCGATTCTCTAGTGTATTTTAAACCAAATTCCAATTGGCTATCGTTTAACCATTCTTTAAATCCTTTAACTTCAGCATTAGCAATTAAAGCATCCAAATCGTTTCGTGCATGATTTAACTGAGAACCAATGCCACGAGTAAAATCTATATTTTCAATATTTCCATTTTCATCAACATTTCCTAAACGGTATTGTGCCAAAATATCGAAATGTTCCTGCTCTGTAGTATGAAAAAGAGAACCAATCAATTTAAGAGTCAAACTCGGGGATGCTTTATAAGTCGTTTTTAAAGCCCAAAAATACGTTTCATATTTATCTTTTTCCTGACCGTCATAATAAACCGTCAAAGCCATTGGCTGATCAATTGTTCCAAAGTTTGTCTGACGCGACAATGGCTCATAGGAATATTTGTTCACAGAAACATTTCCTAAAAAGCTCATTTGCCATTTTTCAGAAATATCATAATTAATATTCGTTTGGACATCTGCAAAAACAGGAGTGTAATTCGTTTCTGTATCTTGGCTGTTCACCAAAAGACTATTATTTCGATAACGAATTCCAGTTACCGCTGACCATTTTTTGTTTTTAGAAACCAAATCAACCGCCGCACTTGCTCCTAAAAAACTAGCTTCGAATGCAGCGCCGAACTCAGTTGGTTTTCGATAAGTAATATCCAAAACAGAAGATAATTTGTCTCCAAATTTCGCCTGAAATCCTCCAGCAGAAAAATCAACATTCTGAACCAAATCGGTATTGGTAAAACTCAAACCTTCTTGTTGCCCCGAACGAATCAAAAACGGCCGATAAACTTCAACTTCATTTACATATACCAAATTTTCATCATAATTTCCGCCGCGAACTGCATATTGTGTACTCAATTCATTATTCGAATTTACGCCAGGCAATGTTTTTAGGATATTTTCAATTCCCGCATTTGCGCCTGGAATCTTCTTAATTGTTTCCGTCTCTACAGTTACAATTCCCTGAACGCGTTTTTTATTTTTAGAAGAAACAAAAACTTCTCCCATTTGCTCAGCTGAATTGCTCATTACAGGATTAAAAAGAAAAACTTCTCCAGGCTTTAAACTTACCGACAAACTCAGCATTTTTAAAGAAATGTGTGTAAAAATCAAGGATACTTTTTTGTTTGGAGGCAGTTCAATATCAAAAACTCCATTTGAATCTGACTGAACAACATTTCCCAAACACGAAACATTGACATCCGAAACAGGATAATTTTCGGCATCCAAAATAACTCCTTTTACATGTGCATTTTGAGCAAATGCTACATGGCCAATGCATAAAAAAAAGAAAACAAGTATTAGCTTATAAGTATTCAAAAGTTGTGATTTTATTTTTGTTGACTTCTAAAAAAATGAGTTTCAAAAACTTTTACATTCCCGACATTATCAGTCACTTCAATTTTTAAATCATTGGCACCTTCAGCCACTAATGCATCATCAAAAGTATGCGTAATTTTTCTGGTTTTATTATCATATTCAAACAAAATCCAATCCCCGTTTAAATAACCGTTATACGATTTGATCCCCGCCCCAGAGTCGCTTATTGTAAATTGAATTTTTTTTACATCGCTAATCCACTTGTCTTGAATTGGCTTTGTGATCGTAATTTTTGGCGCAATCGTATCAAGAACCAACCCAAATTGTCCCAACGTTTTAGATTTTGCTGTAAAAACATCTCCTTTTCTTGACGTTGCATTATAACTTCCATTTCTTCCAATGAAAAGTTTATCTCTCAAAGCTTCTTCATAAGTATCATCTTTGATGGTCACCGTAAAATTAGAATGCACAGGAACAACATCATCATGAACATATATTTTGTTATTTTTTACATCAAAATT
The DNA here is from genome assembly GCF_000425445.1 of Flavobacterium denitrificans DSM 15936. Taxonomy (GTDB): domain Bacteria; phylum Bacteroidota; class Bacteroidia; order Flavobacteriales; family Flavobacteriaceae; genus Flavobacterium; species Flavobacterium denitrificans. The sequence continues at coordinate 93,391 of NZ_AUDL01000008.1, forward strand.
TAGATTAAAGTCATCGTAAAAAGTTCCGGCTGGAAAAAATACCGACATATTGTCTTTTTCAAAATTAGCATCACGATTTGCCTTAATAAAATATTGCGACGTTACAGGAGCTTCAGCAACAACTGGTGTCGCAGTATCATATTCAATGGGAACATTAATTGTAGTCATGTTTCCAAAATAATCTGAAACTTCAATTCGATACATCGAAGCTAAATTTGGTTCAACGGGAATTATTCCTCGCATCGAATCGGTTTTAATAATACTCAAAGCAAAAGGCGTTTTCATGAAAAGTTTCTGAACGCGTTGTCCTGATTTTTTATATTTAGGATAATCAATAAATGCATTTATGAATCGCATTTCATCAAATGAATAGGTATTAAACTGATAATTATAGTTTTGGTTTCCGTTTAAAAATGTAGAAACATTAAAAACCCCATTTCTATTTCCTGAAACGTCATCAAAATCGACAGCTGTTATCCCGAAGCCAATCTTGCCATTTGCCTTTACTGCTCCTGCCAAATAAGTCCCATCTTTTTGGAGCGCCAAATTCAGCATCACAGGCTGTTTCGACTTATTGACCGCCGTATTATCCATTGGATAAGCATAAAGACCGGAAACAGATGGTTTTTTAGTGTCATTTATATTTTTATCAAACCCAAAAAACATCGGGTTAATAACAAATTCTGATTTTGTGTCACGAATTTCAAAATGCAAATGTGGTCCCTCTGACGATCCTGTATTTCCAGAAAGCGCAATCAATTGCCCTTTTGTTACAGGCAACTCATCAGGTTTTGGAAACATTTCAATTTCAAAGGCTTTTTCTTTGTAATGTGTTTTTTGAATATAATCCTGAACTGTTCCAACTGCAGTCTGCAAGTGCCCATAAACCGAAGTGTAGCCGTTTGGATGTGTTATATAGATACATTTTCCGTTGCCAAAAGTAGAAATTTTAATTCTCGAGATATAACCATCAGCAACAGCATAAACATTTAGCCCCTCTCTTTGATTTGTTTTTAGGTCAAATCCAGCATGAAAATGATTGGGCCTCAGCTCTCCAAAATTCCCAGAAAGTTGCATGGGAATATCAAGCGGAGCGCGAAAGTAATCTTTAGGATATGGGGTTTGAGCAAAAATAAAATGACAAAACAATAGGGTGTACAGCGTAAATCTCATAAGCAACATTTTTGCTAAGGTAAAAAATTAAGAGCCGAAATCCGAGGATTTGGCTACAAAAATACAATTGACTGAATTTCACCTACTTGTTTATTTTAACTGCAAAAAAATCGATAAAAAATTGCATTAATAAAAAGGAATACTAACTTTGTATGATTAAGTAATGAATAGGATTTATAATGAGTGTAATTGCCGAAATAATTGATACTCTTGAATATAAAGTCGAGAAGCTTTTTGAGAAATCAAAAGGTTTGGAGAAAAACAATCAGGATTTACAATTAGAACTAGCCAAAGCTGTGCAAATTATCCAGAAACAATCTGAAGAAATTGAAGCTTTGAAGAAGCAATATGAAACACTTAAGATAGCCAATTCGTTGCTCGGCAGCGACAATAACAAGAGAGAGACAAAGCTTAAAATAAATTCATTAATTCGCGAAATTGATTACTGTATAGCACAACTATCAGATTAGTAAAACATGGACGGAAAGCTTAGAATCAAAATATCAATTGCAGATCGCGTTTACCCCTTAACGGTTGAACCATCTCAAGAAGAAGGACTTAGAAGTGCTTCAAAAAAAATTGATGCCATGATCAAGCAATTCGAAGAAAATTACGCAGTTCGTGATAAACAAGATGTATTGGCTATGTGTGCACTGCAATTTGCATCACAAGTTGAACAAAAACAAATTGACAACGCAATCGATGGCGAAGAAACTATCGAAAGAATTAAGAAATTAAATTCGCTATTAGATCAATATCTCGAAAAATAAACGTTCTTTACAGAAACTAAGATACTGCCTACATTAGTTCACAATTGGTAAACTCAACACTAACAATTTAGAATGAGCAAATCGTCGCTACTATAGTATGCCCTCCTTTTGGCTGGGAAACTTGAACAGTGAGTTAGCTCAAAACTTGTCTTTACGAGTTTATACAAGCAATTAATGTAGGCTTTTTTTATATATAAACCCTAACAAACATGAACATCATAACGATCATTATTGGTATTGTAGGAATTGCAGCAGGTTTTGCAATTGCTAAAATCATCGAGAAAAGCAATATTTCTAATCTAATTAAAAACGCTAAAAAAGAAGCCGCTTCCATTTTGAAAGATGCCAATTTAGAAGCTGAAAATATTAAAAAAGATAAAATTCTTCAAGCAAAAGAGCGTTTTATCGAATTAAAATCAGAACACGAACAAGTTATTTTAGCACGTGATAAAAAAGTTGCTGAAGTAGAAAAACGCGTACGCGATAAAGAATCTCAGGTTTCGAATGAACTTTCGAAAGCTAAAAAAGTGAATGATGATTTTGAAGCTAAAACTCAAGAATACAACAACAAAATTGAGCTTTTAGACAAAAAACAAGCTGAAGTTGACAAACTCCACAAAAGCCAATTGCAACAACTTGAGGTAATCTCAGGGCTTTCTGCTGAAGAAGCAAAAGAACAATTAGTTGAAGGCTTAAAAGCTGAAGCTAAAAGCAAAGCTATGTCTCACATTCAAGATACTATTGAAGAGGCTAAACTTACTGCACAGCAAGAAGCCAAAAAAATTATTATCAATACAATTCAAAGAGTTGGAACTGAAGAGGCGGTTGAAAACTGCGTTTCTGTTTTCAACATCGAATCTGATGATGTAAAAGGTAGAATTATTGGACGTGAAGGACGAAATATTAGAGCTTTAGAATCGGCTACTGGTGTAGAAATTATTGTTGATGATACTCCAGAAGCTATCATTCTATCTTGTTTCGATCCTGTTAGAAGAGAAATTGCTCGTTTGTCATTACATAAATTGGTTACAGACGGACGTATCCACCCAGCGAGAATTGAAGAGGTTGTTGCGAAAACAGCAAAACAAATCGATGACGAAATTATCGAAGTCGGTAAACGTACTGTAATCGACTTAGGAATTCACGGTTTACACCCTGAATTAATCAAAGTTGTGGGAAGAATGAAATACCGTTCATCTTACGGACAAAACTTATTACAGCACTCAAGAGAAGTTTCTAAACTTTGTGGCATCATGGCTGCTGAACTAGGCTTAAACGTTAAACTAGCAAAAAGAGCTGGTTTATTACACGATATTGGTAAAGTGCCAGATACAGAAAGTGATTTGCCACACGCGCTTTTAGGGATGCAATGGGCTGAGAAATATGGCGAAAAAGAAGAGGTATGCAACGCCATTGGAGCACACCACGACGAGATTGAAATGAAATCATTATTGTCGCCAATTATTCAGGTTTGTGATGCGATTTCTGGAGCTCGTCCGGGAGCAAGACGCCAAGTCCTTGATTCATACATTCAGCGTTTGAAAGACCTTGAAGATGTTGCTTACGGATTCAGCGGTGTTAAAAATGCTTATGCAATTCAAGCTGGTAGAGAACTTCGCGTAATTGTAGAAAGCGAAAAAGTTTCTGATGATAACGCGGCAAACTTATCATTTGAGATTTCACAGAAGATACAAACAGAAATGACTTATCCAGGTCAGGTGAAAGTAACTGTAATTAGAGAAACAAGAGCGGTGAACATTGCAAAGTAATTCTCTTTTTAAATAAACAAAAAAGGCTATCTTTCCAGATAGCCTTTTTTGTTTTTATGATCTTATTCGGAAAACGAAATTACAAATCGCCAAATATAATTTTAAAACTTGTACCAACTCCTACTTTACTTTCAACACAAATAGTTCCCTTCATTGCTTCGATTTGATTTCGGGTAATATACAAGCCAATTCCACGCGCATCTTCATGCTTATGGAACGTTTTATACATTCCGAATAAAAGGTCGCCGTGAACTGCCAAATCGATTCCTAGTCCATTATCTGTTATTTTTAATGACTTATGCCCTTCTGGCTCAATTGCAAAATCAAAAACAATAAGAGGATCACGATCCGGATGTGCATATTTGATTGCATTAGTCGTAAAATTCAGCAAGACACTTTCCAGATAAGCCGGATTAAAATTAATGGTCAAGTAGTTTGGAACATTATTTACAATCGTCACATTTTTTCGTTTGTCGTAACCTTTAATTGCTGCAATAGTTTTTTCAATATATTCACACAATTTCAGTGGCACAACCGCAATATTGATATTGCTTTGGGTTTTTACTATTTGCGTTAAATTCGAAATCGTATCATTCAAATCATTCGAAACCGTTCTCAAATGAATTAGCATTTCACTAACGGTCTGCTTGTCAACATCGGCATCAATAAAATCTAATATTGATTTTATATTACCCGCCTGCGTATTTAAATTATGCGAAACTATATGCGAGAAATTCAGCAAACGGCTGTTTTGATCACTATATAATTTCATTGTTTTTAAAAGCTCAAGCTCTTTTTCTTTTTGCTGAGAAATATCCGTATGTGTCCCAATAACACGCAAAGGCTTGCCATTTTCATCACGTTTTATAACTTTTCCGCGATCAAGAATCCATTTATAATTCCCACTCGATGTCATTACACGATGGTAATTCTCATAATATGGAATCTTGTTATCAAAATGTTCATGAATATCGGAGTAATATTTCGGAAGATCATCTGGATGAACAATTTTATCCCAACGTTCTGGATCGTCAAAAACATCTGTCGATTCTAATTCTAATATTTTAAGCGAAAGCGAAGAATAGAAAACTTGATTGGTTACCATATCCCAATCCCAAACTCCAACTGTTGAAGCATCTAAGGCAAATTGAAAACGCTCTTCAGAAATACGAAGCCTCTCTTCTTTATCTTTTAAATCAGTAATATCTGAAACATGCCCGTAAAATATAACACTATCATCTGGAGATAATTCAGTTTTTGAAGACACTTTAAACCAACGAAGTCCTTTTTTGGGCAAAACAGCTCTAAACTCTACTTCCCATGGCTTGATTTCTTTTCTCGCTTTTACTAATGATTGGAAAAACAAATCTCTGTCTTGCGGAAAAATTCGTTCGTAAACAATTAATTTGATATCATTTGTAAAATCCTTAGCAGAAATCTCGAAAATATCATCAGCAGATTTGCTGACCAGTGGAAAAGAATAGTTGTTGTTGTTATCGATTACAAATTGAAAAAGCAAATCGGGCATTTCAGCCAATAATTTTTTATAAAAATTATTCACTTCCAAGCAATCTTCACTTCCATATAAATCAAAAATCATATAATAACATTTATGCAAATCAGGCTAATTTTGCCTCTTAAATCTAAAAACGTGCAGTTCGTCGATTTTATTTGCTTTTAGTAGAAATTATCATACAAGATATTAATTTTTGAAATAAAAATTAACTCTGAAACAAAAAAATTACTTTCTAGGATGGAAAGAATGCATGACTTCTTTTAAAAAACTTCGATCTAAATGCACATAAATTTCGGTTGTCGTGATGGATTCGTGACCGAGCATTAATTGAATGGATCTCAAATCGGCACCGTTTTCTAAAAGATGTGTTGCAAAGGAATGACGAAGCGTATGCGGGCTAATTTTTTTGTGCAATCCGATTCTAACAGCCAAATCTTTAATAATCGTAAAAATCATGGCACGAGTAAGCTGATTCCCTCTTCGGTTTAAAAACAATGTATCTTCATGGCCTTTTTTGATATTAAGATCAGGGCGCACTTCATCTTTATAAATCTCAATATATTTTTTGGTTAATTTTCCGATTGGCACAAAACGTTCTTTGTTGCCTTTTCCTGTAATTTTTATGAATCCTTCATCAAAATACAAATCAGATATTTTTAGTGTTGTTAATTCTGAAACCCGCAAACCACAGCCATACAAAGTTTCGAGTATTGCTCTATTGCGTTCACCTTCATTCGAACTCAAATCAATTGCGGCGATTAAAGCATCAATTTCGTCAACAGATAAAGTATCGGGCAATTTTCTACCTGTTTTGGGACTTTCAATTAACTCCAAAGGATTATCATTTCTGTAATCTTCAAAAATCAAATAATTGAAAAAGCTTTTTAAACCTGAAATTATTCTTGCTTGTGAACGTGGATTTACTTCTTTTGCTACCGAATAAATAAATTGTTGCAACGTTTCATCAGAAATTTTAATTGGAGTCACATCGATTTTATTTTGCTCTAGAAAAAGGCATAACCGCTCAATATCAAAACCGTAGTTTTCAATTGTATTTTTAGACAAACCCCTCTCAATTCGCAAATACGATTGATAATCTTTTATATATCTGTTCCAGTTCATAATTACAAAGTAAACACTTTTTAGATATAAAAAAACCTTCCTGAATTTAGGAAGGTTTAAATATTTATGATGTTTTCTTAAATTAGAATTTGTACCCTACAGATAATGAAAAAACACCGTTGTGAGCTTTAACATAATCTGCTGCTTCGCCATCAATCATATTAGACAATCCAATATTATAACGAGCACCTGCTGAAAATTTATCTGTGAAATCATATCCTGCACCCAAATTAAGCCCAAAATCAACTGATTTAAAACTATCTTTCACATCCTCTTCTGCAGAATTTCCTAGCACTGTCGCTTCAGCTTTTGCACTAACTAGAAATCCAATTTGAGGACCAGCTTCAACATTAAATTTATCAACAATATAATATTTTGCCATAATAGGCAAATTAATGTAAGCTAATTTATAATCGATTTCAGCATCATATACATTACCTTCATATTCAAATTCTCCTTTTTCCTTTGCTCCTTGTGTTGAATATAAAAGCTCAGGCTGAACAGCAAATTTTTCAGAAAGTTTTATTTCAGCAAAACCCCCAACATGAAAACCAACTTTCGACGATGGATCTTCAATATCACCGGTTAAAGTAGAAAGGTTCATACCTCCTTTTATTCCAAATTTAGCATCTTGAGCGTTAGCAAATCCAAATGCCATAATTGCAGCTACAGATAAAATAATTTTTTTCATTCTTTGTTTTTATTTTTGGTTATTAAATTTCATGCAAAAGCCTTCCGCGATCAACGAAAGGCTAAGCTGTATTTTTTATGTCTTTATTAGAATTTATATCCTACAGATACTGAGAATACACCATTATTAGTTTTAAAATCAGCTTCCTCTGGAAGATCAGCAATATTTGACAAACCTACATTATAACGAACTCCAGCGAAAAAGTGCTCGGTAATATCATAACCTGCTCCAAAATTAAGACCAAAATCTACACTTTTAAAAGAGTCTTTAATATCCTCCCCTTCATTTTTTGCAGATAATAAAAATCCGATTTGTGGGCCAGCTTCAAGGCTTAACTTATTTATAACATAATATTTAGCCATAATTGGAACATTCAAATAAGAAAGCTCCAACATTGAGTCAAAACCATCTTCACTAAAATCTGCTCCTTGACCAGAGAACAATACCTCAGGCTGCACTGCAAATTTATCATTTACTTTAATTTCAGCTAAAGCGCCAACGTGAAAGCTTGTTACGCCGTCGCCATCTAAATCACCTCCAAGATTAGCAAAGTTCAAACCTCCTTTTACTCCAAATTTAACATCTTGTGCATTCGCAAATCCAAATGCCATAATTGCAACCGCAGATAAAATAATTTTTTTCATTCTTTTGATTTTTTTGTTTGGTTAAATTTAATGAGTCAAATATAGGAGCACCATAATCAAAAACATTACGGAAAAGCGTAAAAACAAAATTATTTGATGATTTTTTAAAAATTTGATTAAAGTACAACCCAATACTCCAATTACATTATTGCAAAGGCAGTCAAAATATTTCCTTTAATCTTTTCATTTTTTATTTAATCAAATTGATTGACAACAAAAAAACAATAATATACGAGCAAAAAAAAAGCCTCCATACAAGGAGGCTTTAAAAATGTTTTTTTTTATTTATTGAATTTATAAGCTAAAGTCAAAGCAAAAACACTATTTTTTGGGCTGTCGTAGTACTCATCAATATCGTCAACATCATAATCAGCAATGTTAGACAAACCAACTGTATAGCGAATTCCAGCTGAGAAATTATCTGTAAAATTGTAACCAACTCCAAAGTTAAAACCTGTATCAACAGATTTAAAATTATCTTTTACATCATCTCCTTCATTTTTAGCAGAAACTAAAAATCCAAGTTGTGGACCTGCTTCAGCAGTAAATTGTTTTGTGATATAAAATTTCGCTAAAACCGGAACATTGATATAATTCAATTTAATATCTGAATCAGCGTTTCCAAATTCAATTCTTGCTCCTTGTGCAGAAAACAAAACCTCTGGTTGGATTGATAATCTGTCAATAATTTTAATCTCAGCAAAACCTCCAATTTGATAACCAACTAAAGATTTGGTGTCCCAATAATCTCCACCAGCAAAACTTGTAATATTTAAACCTCCTTTTATTCCAAATCTTGTTTCCTGAGCATTACCAAATGCAAAAGCCATTAGTGCAATGGCAGATAAAATAAGTTTTTTCATTCTAATTTATTTTGGGTTAAAATTTAATGAATCAAATATAAAATTATCCCTACTAAAAACAAATTAGATTTTTAACAAATAAATTAGTACTGTAACAAAAAAAAAGGCCCTGCTCAAAATTGAGGAAGGCCAACAAAAACTAACTAAATGTTTTTTGTTTAAAAATGTAATGCGAATCCAATGTTAAACTGTAGGAAACTTTTATAATAATCATCATTCATAGAAATATTATAACGAAGACCAGGCTCAACAGAAACATTTTTTGCTACAAACCAAGCATATCCACCTTGCAAACCTATATAAGAAGGATTTTTATCAACATCTTTTATAGTTGCTCCTGTGTAAGAAGCTTCAAGCGGAAATTTATCCAATAAATAATATTTTGCTCCAACTTTATAAGAGAAAACATTGCTATCGCCATCATCACCATATCCTAATCCTAATTTAACAGCTAAATTATCTGCCACAAAATAACCTCCTTCAGCACCAATATTCCAAGATGTATCTCCATCTCTTGACATCAAACTAAAAGCGGTATTACCTGTTCCCGCTCCAAAAGCGGTATTAGCTTCAATTAACCATTTCCCTTTTGCTGTTTGTTCTTGTGCATTTGCAAAACCGAATGTCATAACTGCAATAGCAGCCAAAATAACTTTTTTCATAATATATTTTTTTAATTACGAAGACGAAAGTAAAAATATGCTTACTAAAAAAAATCCTCTCTAAGGTCAAAAAATAATAAAATAAGACAGAATTAAGCTACAATTAAACAACTGGAAACCAAGGAATTAACATAAATACTCAGAAAATCATCCACATAAAAGTGAGAATTTTAATAATATTATAATCTTGGATATAAAACAATAAATTATAATTAATGTAGTTTTGATCTATATAAAATAAATAAAATACCAATTTTTAAAATCATTTTTTATGAAGAAATTACTTTTAGCAGCTGTATTGTTCCTTGCAACATCAACTGCAATACACGCACAATTATTAAAAATCGGGGTAAAAGCTGGGGTTAACTTTGCAAGCCAAACAGGAGACTTTCCAGAATCAATTGACAAGGAAGGAATAACAAGCTATCATGCTGGTTTAGTTGCGGAAGTGAAATTATTGGAAAAATTTTCTATTCAGCCAGAGCTTTTATATTCTACTACTGGTGCGTCATATAAATTCGACGATGTTAGTGAAGATATTAAAAACGAATTAGGCTATATCTCGATTCCAGTTATGGCTAAATTTTATTTAAACAAAACATTTAGTTTAGAAGTGGGTCCACAGGCCTCTTTCTTAGTTAGTCAAAGAAATGATTTTGATATTGAGGATGCTGAAACATTCGAATTTGGTGTTAATGCAGGTTTAGGAGTAAAACTTACTGAAAACATCTTTTTACAAGGCCGTTATGGTTTAGGTTTGACAGAAGCTTCAAAAAATGCTGACATTAAAAATTCAGTATTCCAAATTTCTGCTGGATTCATGTTCTAAAAATAATATCACATACTTTTATAAAAACCGTTCTATTTATTTAGAGCGGTTTTTTTATTTTTACATGCTTGTGAATTGTTTTCTGTAAAATGTAAAATGATTCAATACTTTAATTTAACTAAACACTTATGAAAATCTGCATTATCAATGGACCCAATTTGAATCTTTTAGGAAAAAGAGAACCCGAAGTTTATGGAAGCCAAACTTTTGAAGATTATTTTGATACGTTGAAATCAAAATTTCCAAATATTGAACTTTCCTATTATCAAAGCAATATTGAAGGCGAACTGATTGGCAAAATTCAAGAATGCGGTTTTACCTTTGACGGAATTATTTTAAATGCTGGTGCTTATACGCATACATCAATTGGTTTAGGAGATGCAATGAAAGCCGTTACAACTCCTGTTATTGAAGTTCATATTTCAAATACTTATGCACGTGAAAGCTTCAGACATCAATCTTATTTATCTGGAAATGCAAAAGGAGTAATTTTAGGTTTCGGACTTAAAAGCTATGAATTGGCAATTCAATCTTTTTTATAAAGTATCGAATTTAAATTTTCTCTCGCAGATTTTGCAGATCAAGCGGATCTTGCTGGCGCTTAAAATATTTTCAAAGATTTAAATCTGATAGAATAAAAAAATCTGCACAATTTGCTAAATCTGCGAGAAACATTTTTTTATCTATCAGTTTTTACAATCAATTTAGATTGCAAATTCACTTCGAAACGTCTTTCACAATTTAACAAATTATTAATAGGCTCAGATTCAACTTATTCTATTTTTGTAGGATAAACCACTTACATGAAAAACTTTATTTTATCTGCCCTTTTATTTTTTTCGTTTACTGCCTTTGCGCAAATCAAAGGAACTATCACCGATGAAAAAGGAAATCCTTTGCCATTTGTTTCTGTTTTTGAAGAAAACACTTATGTTGGGACAACTTCAAACGAACAAGGAAAATATCAGTTAAATGTAAAAGAGCCCGGTAAAAACAAGATCCTTTTTCAATATTTAGGTTTTAAAACGCAAAAACTCACGGTTTCTTCAGATTCAAAAACAATCACTCTTGACGTCAAAATGTTTGAGGAAAGTTTTACTTTGAATGAAGTTGTAATTGACCCTAAAAACAATCCCGCTGATGCCATCATAAAAAGTGCAATTGCAAATAAAAAAGACAATTCAGATAAAACGGGACGCTACAAAGCCGATTTTTATTCAAAAGGAATGTTCAAAGTAAAAGATTTGCCAAAAAAAATCTTAGGGCAAAAAGTGGATCTTGGCGATGATATGGCTTCCAACCTAGATTCAACCGGAACAGGAATTTTATATTTATCTGAAACCGTGTCAAAAATCTCTTTTGAGAAGCCCGATAAATTAAAAGAGAAAATAATCGCTTCGAAAATCTCAGGAAATGATAACGGATACAGCTACAACACTGCCGAACTATCGACTTATGATTTTTATGACAATACTTTAGATTTCGACATCAAACTCATTTCTCCGATCGCCGACAACGCCTTTAGTTATTATAAATATAAACTTGAAGGAAGTTTTTTTGATGACAATAAACATCAAATCTTTAAAATTAAAGTAACACCAAAACGAGACAAAGAACCCGTTTTTGAAGGCTACATTTATATTATTGATGATAGTTTTGCCATTTATGCGATTGATTTAGAAATAAAAGGCTATCGCATGAAAAATGAATTTACCGAAATAATGAAATTGAAACAAAGTTTCAGCTATAATTCGGCGAATAAAATATGGTCAAAAAATGCGCAATCGCTTTCTTTTAACGCTGGTGTTTTCGGAATTAAATTCTCCGGAACATTTAATTACGTGTATTCCAATTATGAATTTCCGGCTTCTTTTGAAAAGAAAACTTTCGGAAATGAAATTGTGGCTTTTGAACCAAATGCGAATAAAAAAGACGAAGCTTTTTGGAATCAAATTCGTCCAATTCCATTAACTATCGAAGAAAGTACTGATTACACAAAAAAAGACAGCTTGCTCACTATCAGAAAATCAAGAAAATATACTGATTCCATTGATGCTAAAAACAATAAATTCAAAGTTTGGGATGTATTAATGGGGTATGATTACAAGAATACCTTCAAAAGCTATTCTTTTAATTACAAAGGTTTATTAAACTTGAGTTCTTTAAGTTTCAATACGGTTCAGGGATTCAATTTAGATTCTGGTTTTTCATTTAAAAAATGGAATGAAGAAAAAGGGAAAAGCACCTCTATAAGTACTACATTCAATTATGGTTTTTCAGACGATCGTTTACGTATTATAGGCGAATTCAGTCATCAATTCAACACTATAAATTACGCTTCAATTTTTGTTTCTGGAGGAACAAAAACAGCACAATTTAATAGTACAGAACCAATTACCAAATTTGTCAACTCCATAAGTTCATTGTTTTTCAAAGACAATTATATGAAACTGTACAATTTGGAATTTGCCCAAATTAATTACACTCAAGATGTTGCAAACGGAATAAACCTAAACGCAAAAATAGCTTACGAACAACGAAAACCTCTTTTCAATACAACTGATTATTCGTTTTTTAAACAAGACGATATTTATTCGTCCAATAATCCGCTGGCGCCAAATGATTTCACGACACCAGCCTTTGATCAGCATCATTTATTTAAAACTGCTTTGAGTGCGAGAATTAATTTTGGAAATAAATACATTTCGAGACCTAACGAAAGATTTAATATCAAGAACGAAAAATATCCAACTGTATATTTAATCTTCGAAAAAGCCTTTGCTGCCAGCGAGAAAAAATATGAATTTGAGCGAATTGGCGCTTCTGTCCAATATGATTTATCGTTAGGTAACAAAGGAACATTGGGAACAAATTTCAAAGCCGGAAAATTCTATAATGCTGAAAATATCGCTTTCATAGATTATAGACATTTCAACGGAAACCAAACGCACATTGGTACAACAGATCGTTATTTGAATGTTTTCAATCTAATGCCATACTATACAAATTCAACAAATGACAGTTATTTCGAAATGCATTTAGAACACAACGATATGGGATTTGTAACTAATAAAATCCCGTTGATCAATCTTTTAAAGTCAACAATGAATATTGGGTTTCATGCATTGGCAATTCCAGACCGAAAACCGTACTCTGAATTCACCGTTGGTTTAGACAACCTAGGTTTTGGAAAATTCAAAGTATTCCGAATCGATTATGTTCACTCTTACCAAGGTGGTGTGCAGCAAAATGGTGTCGTATTTGGGTTGAAGATTTTGAATGTGTTGGACTAAGGCGCTAAGGTTCTGATTTGCTAAGAATCTAAGTTTTTTCACCTTTAAAAAGTGAAATTACAAGATCTAAAAAAAGCCTTTGGTTAAACCCAAAGGCTTTTTTAGATTATACAGAATAAAACCTTAGAATCTTAGTAACTCAGAAACTTAGTATCTTCAACTATAATCATCTGGCTCAACATGTATCAAAACATGCCCAAGTTCTGGGATTTCTTTTCTTAAAGTATCTTTTAATAAGTGTGCTAAATCGTGCCCTTCTTTTACCGAAATTTTTGCAGAAACAATCGCATGCAGATCAACATGGTATTTCATTCCTGCTTTACGTATAAAGCATTTTTCTGTCCCAAGAATTCCAGGAACCAATAAAGCTTTTACGCGAATTTCTTCTACTAAATCTTCATGAAGATTTTCATCCATAATTTCGCCAAGTGCAGGTCTGAAAATCTTGTAACTATTATATAAAATGAAAAACGCAGCAAAAAGTGCTGCCCAATCATCTGCTGATTCGTAACCTTTCCCCATAACCAAAGCAATCGAAATCCCGATAAACGCCGCTACCGAAGTTATGGCATCACTTCTGTGGTGCCATGCATCAGCAGCCAAAGAAGTACTGTTTGTTTGTTTACTTCGTTTCATTACGACACGAAATGAATATTCTTTCCAAATAATAATTGCGCCCAAAACATACAAAGTCCAAGATTTTGGCAAATCATGCGAAGTACCAATATTGGAAATACTTTCGTAACCAATAATGGTTGCTGAAGTAATTAGAAATCCAACCACCAAAAAGGTAATCAAAGGTTCTGCACGGCCGTGACCGTAAGGATGATTTTCATCTGCTGGTTTATTCGAATATTTGATTCCGAATAGCACCAAAAAAGATGCAAATATATCTGTCGTTGATTCTATTGCATCAGCAATCAGGGCATATGAATTGCCAAAAAAACCTGCGAGACCTTTTATAAGTGCCAAGCAGGTGTTTCCTATTATACTAAATATAGTAGCTTTTACAGCTTTTTGTTCGTTTGTCATTTAGCGACTTTTATTTTTTTCGCCACGAATTACACAAATTACACGAAGATTAATATTTCGTTTTATTTCACTAATTTTTTCAGAATTAAACTTGTGCAATTGAATTTTAAAAAATAAAAATTAGTGCAATTCGTGTAATTCGTGGCTATAACTTTTTTACGCTCTCACGATTTTTGCTCCAATCGCTCTCAAACGCTCGTCGATACGCTCATATCCACGGTCGATTTGCTCGATATTCTGGATTGTACTTGTTCCTTTTGCAGAAAGCGCCGCAATCAATAATGAGATTCCTGCACGAATATCAGGAGATGACATTGTAGTTGCTTTCAATTGAGATTCGAAATTATGTCCCATAACCACTGCTCTGTGCGGATCACATAACATAATTTTTGCTCCCATATCGATTAATTTATCCACGAAGAACAAACGGCTTTCGAACATTTTTTGGTGAATTAAAACATCTCCTTTTGCTTGTGTTGCTACGACTAAAACGATACTTAATAAGTCAGGTGTAAATCCTGGCCATGGTGCATCTGCAATAGTTAAGATAGAACCATCGATATCCGTTTTTACTTCATATCCATCTTTGTGAGCAGGAATATAAATATCATCATTACGTTTCTCAACTGTAATTCCAAGTTTTCTAAAAGTATTCGGAATCAAACCTAGGTTTTCCCAGCTTACATTTTTGATTGTGATTTCACTTTTTGTCATAGCCGCAAGACCAATCCAAGAACCGATTTCAATCATATCAGGAAGAATTCTATGCTCGCAACCGCCAAGGCTTTCAACACCTTCAATAGTCAATAAGTTAGAACCAACTCCTGTGATTTTAGCTCCCATAGAGTTAAGCATTTTACACAATTGCTGTAAGTATGGCTCACAAGCTGCGTTATAAACTGTAGTTGTTCCTTTTGCTAAAACGGCAGCCATTACAATGTTTGCAGTTCCAGTTACAGAAGCCTCGTCTAAAAGCATATCTGTTCCTTTAAGACCTTCCTCAGGAGTTTCTACTCCGTAAAAGTGATCTTCTCTGTTATATCTGAATTTTGCTCCAAGATTGATGAAACCCTCAAAGTGCGTATCTAATCTACGACGACCAATTTTATCTCCTCCTGGTTTTGGAATATATCCTTTTCCGAAACGCGCCAAAAGTGGCCCAACAATCATAATAGAACCACGAAGCGCTCCACCTTCTTTTTTGAAGGCTTCAGTTTCTAAATATCCAACATTAACCTCATCAGCTTGAAAAGTAATTGATCCTGGCTCATTGCGTTGAATCTTCACCCCTAAATTCCCCAACAAAGTGATTAATTTATTGATGTCTATAATATCAGGAATGTTATTAATTTTTACTTTCTCTCCTGTTAGAAGCACGGCACATAAAATTTGTAATGCCTCATTTTTTGCTCCTTGCGGAGTGATTTCTCCTTTTAAAGGAGTTCCTCCTTCGATTTTAAAAATTCCCATAGATTGTTTTTAGGTTCTTTTAAAGTTTCTAAGATTCTGAGACTCTAAGATTCTAAGTAAAAACTCAGCAACTTAGTAGCTTAGTAGCTTAGCAGCTTTTTTTATTTCTGATTATTGTTTTTTTGAAAGTTTTTCTGTTTACTTCCTTTATTGTTTTTATTGTTCTGTGTTTTTGCTTGTCCTCCCTGAGTAGTTTTATTTGACACTCTTTTGTTGGTACGCATTAAATCTGTTGTGTTCAAAAGCTCTTCTGTACTGTGCAACAAATTGATTTTTCCTCCAGAAAGTTCATATAGATGCTCAAATATCACATCATCTTTTACAGTGTCTTTGTTCCAACTTAAGAAAGATTTCTTCATGTGGTTTGCAATAACCATAACCAAAGCGTTTTTCATTTCACCTTCTTCCCATTTATTGGCAACATCAATCATATATTTAATGTTGTTTCCGTAAAATCTGTATTTTGGGAAGTTTTGCGGATACTGCAAAGTCTCTGGTTTTAATTGCAGAACATCTCGTGACGGAATTGGATATGGCGATTCAACGTTCAATTTGAAATCAGACATAATAAAAAGCTGATCCCACAATTTGTGTTGAAAATCGGGCACATCACGCAAATGCGGATTCAAGCTTCCCATAACTTGAATGATGTATTTCGCAGCTTTATTGCGCGTTTCATCATCTTCAATAGCGGTAGCCTGATCGATCAATTTTTGTAAATGACGACCATATTCGGGAATTATTAATCGTTGTCTTTCAGAATTATATTCTAGATTATAGACAACATCACTTGCGGCTTCTCTTTTATATTTTTCGATCATAAGTTTATAATGAAACTATACCTTCTATTGTAGAAACTTCTTTGTATTTACTGATCACATCATCTGAGCTGTTCATTGTAACATCTACAGAAACGCTGGTAAACTTACCTGTTTTTGATTTTGTTGTTTTAATAACCGCTCCCATTCTGTCAAAAGCTTTTTCAACACGCTCTACATTATCTGCAACAGAAGGCACAATGAATTTGTACAAATATTCTGCTGGCCAAGTATTTGCGTTATCAAGCTCTAATTTTAATCTTTCGTAAAATTCGGCTGTATTTTTTTCTTTATCGTTCTCCATTCGTAATTAAAAATAAACGCAAATATACGTTTTTGATTTTAGACTTTTTAGATTTTTTCTTTCGAAAAAAGGTTCAAAGTTACAAAGTTACAAAGGTGGAGAGAAAAAAGATTTAGAAGATTATTTCAATGTAAATTTTACGCTTATATTTGAGATTGCATTACTACAAAATTTGCTCGCGAAGTCGCGAAGACGCAAAGTTTTTAAACTTCTTTGCGACTCTGCGTCTTTGCGAGATTAAAAAAACATTACAATGAAAAAAAATCTTTTACTTTTTATCGCGCTTATAGCCAACAACATCCAAGCACAAGAAGTTAAAACACTCACTTATTTCCAAAACGACACTCTAAAACTGGATTTAGATTTATATCTGCCAAAGAAAAAAGCTGGCGAAAAAATCCCCTTAATAATGTTTGCTTTTGGTGGCGGATTTTCTGGAGGAGAGCGTACCAGCGAAAAAGAATTTGCAATGTTTATGGCACAAAACGGATATGCGGTTGCGAGCATTTCGTATAGTTTATACATGAAAAATAAAGATTTTGGTTGCAAAGGAACTTTAACCGAAAAAATAAAAGCAATTCAAATTGGCGTGAGCGACATGTGGCAAGCAACTGGATATTTAGTCGAAAATGCAGATAAATACAATCTCGATACTTCAAAAATCTTTATTTCTGGAATTAGTGCCGGAGCAGAAATTAGTTACCATGCAGCTTTTTGGGATTACAAATTGATGAATCTTTACAAAAACAATCTTCCAGAAAACTTCAAATACAAAGGTTTAATTGGAGGTTCGGGGGCGATTCAGGATATTAATTTGATTACGAAAGAAAAAGCAATTCCGATGCTATTGGCGCATGGAAATAGCGATGAAACCGTTCCGTATGCTGCAGGCTCACATCGTTCGTGCCCAACAAATGCTTCTGGTTGGTTGATTCTTTTTGGATCTTATGCTGTTTACAATCAAATGAACGATTTGCATAAAGATGTTGAATTGATTACTTTTTGTGGAGGCGGACATGAATTCTCTGGTTATCTTTTTCACCAAGGACAACAATACGTTTTGGATTTTGTGAATGATGTTTTAAAAGGAAAAAGATTTCAATCGCATGTTATTGTTCCTTCTAATAAAAAAGGCAAGGATTCAGGAAAGTATTTATTTTGCGAGTAATTAATTTTCAGAAAAAAATGCTTACTTCAAATGAAATTAAAGAATTCAACAAAAGAAAAAGATTAGAACAAGTAATATCTTTATCTAAAGAATACCATGAATTCGAAAATGGAGATCATATTTTCTATTTAAAAACATTTAAAGAAACGAGCAAAAACCATGTTTTATCATATTTAAAATCAATTATCGATTCGCAAAAAAATATAGCTTTAGCCTTAAAAAGAAATCAAAAACCATATGATTTTTCCAGACTTGATTCAGGAGGAATCATCAAAATCTGCTATATCTTTTATGATCTCTATTTGGTAATTGACAAGAAAAACAGATTCTATTATTTAATTATCCAGGAAAACACCTTTTTTGAAAATGGAAAAAACTGTGAGATCGCATATTTTAAAGAAGTAAAACCATTTATGCATAAGATTCTTTTTTTCAACAATTTGAAATTAATTTAAAAAACTAAACAATTCAAAACTTCAAACACGCATCTCTGAACTGGACTGAAGTCCAGCCCTACAATATTCGCCGAGCCTTTGGCTCTTTTTTGCAATTTAATTTCGCAGGAATGAACCATATTGTAGAGCTGGACTTCAGTCCAGTTGACCGTAATATTTTTCAACCCCGCAAAAAGAGTTTTTTTTCTAAAAATGCCAAATTTTTCGCTTCTGATAAATATTCTTTTTAATTATGAATAAGTTTAGGTAAATTTGCCCTTTATTTTTAGAATAGTGCAAAAAGAAATCATAGTTCTCCTTGGCGGTCCTGGTACAGGAAAATCTACGCTGATAAACGAATTAGTAGCTCGTGGCTACTGCTGTTACCCTGAAATTTCTAGAGAAGTTACACTCGAAGCTCAAAAAAGAGGCATCGAGCAATTGTTCTTGGAACAGCCATTATTGTTTAGCGAAATGCTTTTGGAAGGACGCATCAAGCAATTTGAAAACGCTCAGAAAGAACCTGATAATGTAGTTTTTATTGATCGTGGAATTCCTGATGTTGTGGCTTATATGGATTATATTGGCGACGAATATCCAGAAAGTTTTGTAAAAGCATGCGAAGATTTCAAATATTCTAAAACTTTCATTTTACCGCCTTGGGAAGAAATTTATCAAAGCGACACAGAACGTTATGAAAATTTTGAACAAGCAGTGGAAATTCAAAACCATCTTATTGAAACCTATAAAAAATATGGCTACAATTTGATTGAAGTTCCAAAAGATACCGTTGAAAACAGAATTCTTTATATCTTAGATAAAATTTAGTGGCGGGTTTTAAAGTTGCAAAACTAGAAACTGATTTCTAAATTTTTAACTTTAACACTTTGGCCATGCAGGAAGCACAAGAAATTCTTTTAAAATACTGGAAACATCAAAGTTTCCGACCTTTGCAAAAAGAAATTATTGATTCGGTTTTAGAGGGTCAGGATACTTTTGCGCTTTTACCAACTGGTGGCGGAAAATCGATTTGTTTTCAGGTTCCTGCTATGATGCGTGAGGGAATTTGCTTGGTAATTTCGCCTTTGATTGCTTTGATGAAAGATCAAGTAGCGAATTTGCAAAAAAGAGATATCAAAGCCATTGCCCTTACCGGCGGAATTCACACTGAAGAAATTATTGATCTTTTGGATAATTGCCAATTCGGAAATTATAAATTCTTATATCTTTCGCCAGAACGTTTGCAGTCGGACTGGATTTTGGAACGCATCAAAAACCTCCCTATCAATTTGATTGCTATTGACGAAGCGCATTGTGTTTCGCAATGGGGTCATGATTTTAGGCCAGCTTATTTAAAAATCTCTGAACTAAAAAAATTCTTTCCTAAAATTCCGTTTTTGGCTTTGACTGCAACTGCTACTCCAAGAGTTGTAGAAGACATCAAAACTGAATTGGGATTAAAAGACACGAAACTTTTCCAGCAATCTTTCGAACGAAAAAATATTGCGTACATGGTTTTTGAAGTTGAAGACAAATTGTATCGCGTGGAGCAGATTTTAAAGAAAAATCCGCAACCTTCTATTATATATGTACGAAACAGAAAATCGTGTTTGAATATTTCGACACAATTGCAATCTTTAGGTTTTCGAGCCACATATTATCACGGCGGACTTTCGGCTCAAGAAAAAGACAAAAACATGCAATTGTGGATGTCTGAACAAGCACAGGTTATCGTGGCTACAAATGCGTTTGGAATGGGAATCGACAAAGACAATGTAAAAACCGTTATTCACACGCAATTGCCGGAAAATCTGGAAAATTATTATCAAGAATCTGGAAGAGCGGGACGAAATGGCGAAAAAGCGTTTTCGGTTTTACTTTATAATAATTCAGATGCAACTCAAACCGAACAGCAGTTCATAAACATTTTACCAGATAAAAAGTTTCTGAAAACCATGTATATCAAACTTTGCAATTATTTTCAGATTGCATACGGTGAAGGTTTAGACGATTCGTATTCTTTTAAAATGAATCATTTTTGCAATAAATATGATTTTCCGACTTTGAAAACATATAATGCTTTGCAATTTTTGAATCAACAGGGAATCATTACGATGTCTCAGGAATTTTCAGAAAAAGTGACGATGCAATTTTTGATTGAATCAAAAGAAGTGATTCGATATATGAGTTTGAATCCGAATGATGAGGAAATTATTTTGGCGATTTTAAGAACCTATCCAGGAATTCACGAAATGAAAACGCCACTGAATCTTTCGTTGATCGCAAAAAAATCAAATCATACCGAAGAACAGGTCACAACACTTTTAGAAAAATTAAAAGAAAAAGAAATCATCGAATATAAATCAAAAAATAACGATGCTACGATTTTATTTAATGAAGTTCGAGAAGATGATTTAACGATAAACCGCGTTTCAAAATATCTGGAAAAGCAAAACAAACTGAAACGCGATCAACTTTCGTCTGTACTTTATTATATCAAGGAAGACAAAACTTGTAAGAACCGATTGGTTTTGGATTATTTTGGAGAAGAAACAAATGATAATTGCGGTGTTTGCTCCTATTGTATTACACAAAAAGGAAAAATCACAGAAGCCGATTCGATTGCTGACAAAATTCTGCACTTATTAAAAGCAACTGCCTTAACTTCGCGTGAAATTCAGAATCTGATAAAACTAGACGCTAAAGATGTCTTAGACGTGATTCAGGAATTATTAGAAAACAATCATATCGTTATTTTAGCAAATAACAAATACACTTTAAAAACATAATGGAAAAATTGCGAATTATATTTATGGGAACTCCAGAATTTGCTGTTGGCATTCTGGATACCATTCTTAAAAACAATTACGAAGTTGTTGGCGTTATTACCGCTGCAGACAAACCAGCAGGACGTGGACAAAAAATAAAATATTCGGCTGTTAAGGAATACGCTTTAGAAAACAACCTTACCTTATTGCAGCCAACCAATTTAAAAGATGAAAGCTTTTTAGCCGAATTAAAAGCTTTGAACGCCAATCTGCAAATTGTAGTTGCTTTTAGAATGCTTCCAAAAGTAGTTTGGGAAATGCCAAGTTTAGGGACATTTAATCTGCACGCTTCTTTATTGCCAAATTATCGTGGTGCAGCGCCAATAAACTGGGCTATTATTAATGGAGAAACAAAAACAGGCGTCACCACTTTCTTTATAGATGATAAAATTGATACCGGTGCAATGATTTTAAATTCGGAAATTGATATTGAACCAACAGAAAACGCAGGACAACTTCACGACCGATTAATGCATTTAGGAAGTACAACTGTAATTGAAACTTTGAAGGTTATCGAAAAAGGAAATGTAAGCACTACAATTCAAGAAGATCACGCTGATATTAAAACAGCATATAAACTAAATAAAGAAAATTGCAAAATAGATTGGACAAAATCAGGAAATGAAATCAACAATTTGATTCGCGGTTTGAGTCCGTATCCTGCATCGTGGTGTTTTTTGAAAGATAAAAATGAAGAATTGAATATCAAGATATATGATGCAAAACTGGTTACAGAAAATCATTCTTACGAAACCGGAAAACTGATCAGCAGTAAAAAAGAAATCAAAATTGCAGTCAAAGATGGCTTCATTCAGCTTTTTAGCTTGCAATTTCCTGGAAAAAAGAGAATGCAGGCAGCAGAAATATTAAACGGCATCACTTTTTCTGATGATGCAAAGATGTATTAAGCTCAGTAAAACAGGGGTTTCTACCTGATTTTGATCGATAAACAACATGCTTTATGAACAAAAAAAGCAAGTTATTAACAATTACAGCTAAAATTAAGGAAAAGACTTGCACGCAACGGATTTCCTACTAAATTTGTGTATTAACAATTTTTTTTAACCAACAATTAATAACTAATTATTATGAACAAATCAGAATTAATCGATGCTATCGCTGCTGATGCAGGAATCACAAAAGCTGCGGCAAAATTAGCTTTAGAGTCATTTTTAGGAAATGTAGGATCTACTTTGAAAAAAGGAGGAAGAATTTCTTTAGTAGGTTTCGGATCTTGGTCAGTATCTTCTAGAGCTGCTAGAGATGGTAGAAACCCTCAAACAGGTAAAACTATCAAAATTGCTGCTAAAAATGTAGTAAAATTCAAAGCTGGAGCTGAATTAGAAGGTGCAGTGAACTAAGTAAGAAAGTTCTCTAAACTTATATTATAATTAAAACCCTCCTCATGGAGGGTTTTTTTATGCGGTTTAACGATTTTTTTTGGGCAGTTCAAAATTTTATGATTAAATTTAATAAAAATTGTAGCCGTATGATTTCAGAAAAATTAAAAAAAGGACACCTGCTTATTGCCGAGCCTTCAATAATTGGAGATTTATCATTTAACAGATCGGTAATTTTATTAGCAGACCATAACAAAGAAGGATCAATAGGATTCATCATTAATAAACCTTTAAAATACACTATTAATGATCTGATACCAGAAATTGATGCCAACTTTAAAATATACAACGGAGGCCCTGTCGAGCAGGATAACCTATATTTTATTCACAATATTCCTGAACTGATCCCGAATAGTGTCGAGATTTCTAATGGAATTTATTGGGGAGGCGATTTTGAATCCACGAAGGACTTAATAAACGACGGATCTATTAGCAAAAATAACATTCGTTTTTTCTTAGGCTATACTGGCTGGGATGAAAATCAGCTTGAAAATGAAATGCAGGGAAACTCCTGGATCATTGCCGATAATAATTACAAAAACAAAATTATCGGAAAATCCACCACTCATTTTTGGAAAGAGCAAATAATTGAGCTGGGAGGTGATTATCTTATTTGGTCAAATGCACCTGAAAATCCTTATCTGAATTAATTTTCAGATATGGATTCATTTAGCTTCTGCACTAATAAATGAGCCAGACTGCTTTTAAACTCCTTTTTTCGATATTTAGTTATCGGTTGTATTCCCGTGATTACATTTGTCAAGAATAATTCATCCGCCTTTTGAAGATCAAACGGTGAAATTATTTCTTCGGAAACTTCTATGCCTTCAACTTTTTTAGCCAAAGCTAAAATCTGCTTGCGCATAATTCCATTTAAACAACCTTCAGAAACTGGAGGCGTCACTAATTTTTTGCCCGTAAGCATAAATAAATTGCCTTGTAAACCTTCAATTACGTTTTTAACGTCATTAATAAGCAAACAATTTGCAAGGCCGTTTTCGTGTGCAAAAATGCTTCCCGTGACATTTATCATCTTATTTGTCGTTTTAATCGACGATAATAATTGTTTGGCCACATAGAAGTCTTTATATAAATCAACCTCGTATTCAGAAGTGTTTAAAGCATAAGCGGTGTTTTCAAGTGGCGTTGCATGAATCAAATACGAAACATTGTTTGTATGAGGCAAATATAATCCGCCATCATTTCTAAAAACAGTAATTCTCGCTCTTGCTGATGTTGAAATATTTTTTTGCTGAACCAATTTCAAAACTTGTTCTTCAAAAAATTCCATAGTAAAACTCATAGGAATCTCCATCCTAACTACACGCATTGAAGCCATTAAACGGAAATAATGATCTTCGAGAAACAAAATCTTGTTATTGATTATTTTCAGTGTTTCAAAAACACCATCTCCATATAAAAAGGCGCGATTTTGAGTTAATATATTCTCTTCTTGCGCCACTATGTTTCCGTTAAAATTGATCATAAAAAAACCCTGAATTTTGTTCAGGGCAAATATAAGGTATAAAAAAGACTTTTACTAAACAGATCCTATAAGATGTTTTAAGTCTGAGATTTGATTCTCCCACAATTGTTTAGCCTCTCCTACTTCTTCTTTTTCAGCAAAATCAACTACCATTAACGACACATCTTTAGTCAATTCATCAACTAAAATGTGCAGTTCAAAAAAGTATTCAGTGTCTTTACTGCTTTCGTCAACCCACTTAAATTTCACTTTTTCTCCAGTTTTTTTAGATGCTAAACGCGCTTTTTCTTGCGAGTCGTTCCAAATGAAAGTAAAAAATTCGCCTCTTGAATTTACATTGTCTGCAAACCACTCTGACAAACCTGACGGCGTTGATATATATTGATACAATAATTGCGGCGAAGAATTGATCGGGAACTCGATTTCGTAACGTATTTTTGAATCCATGTGCTGCGTTTAATTTTTTCGAAATATAAGAATATATGTCCAAAAACAATGCGTTTTTAAAAATATTTTTTTTTCTTCATTTTATGCTTGTATGCTTTAATATTATTTCTATCTTTGCACCCGCAATCAGGAATTACTCCTAATAGCAGTCCAGGCGAGGTAGCTCAGTTGGTTAGAGCGCAGGATTCATAACCCTGAGGTCACGGGTTCAACTCCCGTCCTCGCTACAGTCCAAAACACCACTTTTAGTGGTGTTTTTTTTTGTTTATAACACTCTGATCTTATGAAGATTTATCGTCTATATTTTTTTTAAAGACTCTTTTTTATCCTGCTAAACACCTCAGTTTTGAACTTAACGTATTCTGAAGCGACAAAATCATTTTTTGACATGATAAGTCGTTTAAAAAATTTTTCTTCAAGATTAAAGCTCTGTTATGAAAAGAAAAACGATTTGATCGTTTTCCCCAATAAAAAAAAGACAGCTCATTTTGAACTGTCTTTTTGATTTACTTTGATTACTCTTTAAAATAATTCGCACCCCAAATAACATAACGCTTTTTCATAGTTTCAACCTTCGTTTGAAATTGAGCCCAATCTTTGCTTTCTTTTGGAGACCATAATACTTCGCTCAACGCACTTAATCTTGGAAATATCATGTATTCAACCTTCGCCGGATTCGCCATATATTCTGTCCAAACGTTTCCTTGAGCACCTAAAACGTATTTCGCTTGTTGCTCATTCAATTCTTTTGGAATCGGTTCGTAACTATAGACTTTTTCTAATGGCAAAAATCCACCGATGGTAACTTCTTTTTCATTTTTAGTTTGAGAATGATCTAAATAAACATGGCTTCCCGGCGTCATAATAACTTGATGATTTTCTTTAGCTGCCGCAATTCCGCCTTCTTCACCTCTCCAGCTCATAACGACTGCGTTTGGTGCGAGACCGCCTTCTAAGATTTCATCCCAACCAATAAGCGTTCTTCCTTTCTTATTGATGTATTTCTCCATACGCTGAATGAAATAACTCTGCAAACCATGCTCATCTTTTAGATTTTTTTCTTTTATCAATTGCTGACAAAATTCGCTTTTTTTCCAAGCATCTTTGGGCGCTTCATCTCCTCCAATATGAATATATTTTGACGGAAATAAAGTCACTACCTCATCAATAACATCTTCTAAAAATTTGAAAGTATTTTCAGTCGGAATAAAAATATCGGCATGAACACCCCAAGTTTCCTGCACGATTTTGTTTCTGCCGCTAGCCATTTCTTTTTTGCTTAGGTCAGAAATCATATTATCCGGAAGATTTGTTTTTTCGTTTGGAAAACAGCTCAATTCTGGATAAGCTGCGATAGCTGCACTTCCATGTCCAGGCATTTCAATTTCTGGAATTACCGTAATAAATCGGTCTGCCGCATATTTTACAATTTCTTTTACTTCTTCTTGAGTATAAAAACCTTGCTCAACAGTATTATCGCTTCCTTTACCAGGATATCTTCCAATGATGCTTCCGTTTCTTTTTGAACCAATTTCTGTAAGTTTTGGATATTTTTTGATTTCGATTCTCCAGCCTTGATCTTCGGTTAAATGCCAATGAAAATAATTTAGTTTGTGCAAAGCCAAATAATCAATATACTTTTTAACAAATGAAACCGGAAAGAAATGACGCCCAACATCCAACATTGCGCCTCTATAAACAAAACGAGGTTCATCGTTTACTTCAACTGCTGCTATTGCCAAACTGTTGCTTTTTTCTACCGGAAGCAACTGTATAAGTGTCTGCATTCCATAAAAAGTACCGATAGGCGAGTTTCCTGTTATCTCAACACCATTTTTATCTGACTTTAAAGCATAGCCCTCACCTTTCAGTCCGCTGCTATTTTTCTTGCTAGTGAATTTAATCGAATTTTTGCTTGCTTTTTGTGTTATTGGCAAAGCAAAACCATAATAATCAGTCAAATATTTATTAAGAAAAGTTGCTGTAGCTTGATCTTCTTTATTGGCAACAACCAAATTAGTTTGCGAATTAATCACAAAATTTCCCACATTTTTAACCAATTTTACCGGTTGCGGAATGATATTTACTTCCTGAGCAAATGACACCGCACTGCACAAAAGAAGGGAAAAGAAAAATGACTTTACCATGTTTATATTTTATTAATTATTAGTGAAAAAATTAAAAATACCGATATTTGTACGATAACATTTTACCCTCAAAACAGCACTATTTTATAAACACACAGAAACATTGAAGTTTATATTTCTGTGTGCCTTTTATTAATTACACCAAGGGGTTGTGTTAATCTATTTTGTGTAAGCTACTGCTAGTTGTTTACTACTTCCTAAACCTTGCATTCCTAATTCAACAACATCTCCAGCTTTAAGATAAATAGGATCTGGTTTAATTCCTAAACCAACGCCTGGAGGCGTTCCCGTACTAATGATATCACCTGGAAGCAATGTCATAAACTGGCTTAAATAATGCACTAAAAATGGAATTTTAAATACCAAATTAGAAGTATTGCTGTTTTGGAATGTTTTTCCGTTTACTGTCAACCACATTGGAATGTTGTTAACATCTTCTATTTCATCTTGAGTTGCTAAGAATGGCCCAAGCGGTGCAAAAGTATCACATCCTTTTCCTTTAGCCCATTGTCCGCCACGCTCTATTTGAAAAGCTCTTTCGCTGTAATCATTTATTAGAGCATAACCTGCGACGTAATCTAAAGCATCAGCTTCTTCTACATAACTTGCTTTTTTGCCTACTACAAAAGCCAACTCAATTTCCCAATCTGTTTTTTCACTGTTTTTTGGAATGATTAAATTGTCGTTTGGCCCACATAAAGAAGTGCTAGATTTAAAGAAAATAATGGGCTCAGTTGGAATTGGAGCATTTGTTTCAAGACAATGATCCACATAATTTAATCCAATACAGATTATTTTTGAAGGTCGTGCCACCGGAGAACCCAAACGAACAGAAGCATCAACTTCTGGTAATACAGGATTACTTTCCAAAGCTTTTTTTAATTTTTCTAATCCACCTTCCTCAAAAAAAGCTTCATTATAATCTGTTACTATCGATGATACATCAAATCTTTTTTCATCTACCAAAATACCTGGTTTCTCTTTTCCGGCTTCACCAAATCGTATTAGTTTCATTTTACTACTTTTTAATATATTATACTTTTCTTATTCAATTACATAAATTTTGGCACTTCTAGCACCATGAGCTCCAATAACTAGAGACTGCTCAATATCAGCTGTTTTTGAAGGGCCTGCTATGAACACTCCAAAGCCTTCTCTTGAGACATCAATTTTATCATATGCCTGATGCAATGTATCCACAATATCTTTTTTCGCAATAACCACAATCAGATGTTGGCAAATAAAAGGAACCAATCGATTTATCATTTGGCTTTCAAAAACCCAGACTGCTCCGTTTTCTGCAACTCCAACTGTACCTTTGATATACGCTTTTTCGATTTTTTCAAGTTCAAAAGCAGTAAATTCAGCAATCTGATTGTCAATGTCGCCAAGTTCTGCAATTGCATTCACTACAAAATCCCCGCTTTGTTTATCTGCGATTAATTGTTTTTTAAGTATTGCTACATCTGAAATCAATTCAGTTTGACCGCCAATACTTTCTAACACCGCTTTAAACTGAGCGTATTTATCTTCATAGCGAATAATCACATTTTGATCAATAACAGGAACATCAATCAATTCAGGCTGATTTCTCGCTATGGCATTCAATATATTTTCTCTCGCGCTCATCAACTTTTATTTTTTCCGTTTTTCAAATACCAATCGCGAAATGATTCTTTTGGAGCTTCTGGCATTTCTCTTTGTTTGAACCAAGGATTTGCTTTATTATTTATCATTAATGGAAATGCACGCATACCCCATCTTCCTATTTTCCCAATTAAACGATACATTTTAGGATTCGAAAATAAAAAACTCGCCCCCTTCATTCCAACTTTTTTACCCGTCGCTACATAACCTTCTGAAACAATTACTTGTCTCCATTTCCATAATTGCTCGTGAATATTAATCTTCACCGGACAAACATTACTGCAACTGCCGCACAAAGTAGATGCAAAAGGCAAATCGGCATTGGCTTTCATATCCAAATTTGGATTTAGAATCGATCCAATTGGCCCCGCGACTGCCGTGTGATAACTGTGCCCACCGCTTCTGCGATACACCGGACAGGTATTAAAACAAGCCGCACAGCGAATGCATTTCAGCGAGTTTCTAAAATCTTCTCTTCCTAATTGCTTGCTACGCCCGTTATCTACAATCACAATATGCATTTCCTGATTCGGTCTCGGTTTATGAAAATGGCTCGAATATGTTGTGATAGGCTGCCCTGTAGCGCTTCTTGCCAGCAATCTCAAAAATACCGATAAATCTTCTGCTTTCGGAATCAATTTTTCAAATCCCATACAGGCAATATGAACTTTGGCAGTATGTGCGCCCATATCAGCATTTCCTTCATTGGTGCAAACTACAAAACCACCGGTTTCTGCAATTGCAAAATTAACGCCCGTAATCGCTAAATCTGATTCAACAAATTTATTTCGTAAGTGTTGTCTTGCTGCCTCGGTTAAATATTGTGGATCGTTATTTCCTTTTTCTGTCTGCAAATGCTCATGGAAAGTCGCACTTACATCTTCTTTTTTCAAATGAATCGCTGGCAAAACAATATGACTTGGAGGCTCTTTTCTAAATTGAACGATTCGCTCTCCTAAATCTGTATCGACAACTTCTATTCCGTGATGATGCAAATATTCATTAAGATGGCACTCTTCCGTCAACATGCTTTTGCTCTTGACGATTTTCTGGATTTTGTGCTTTTTTATGATTTCGTGCACAATTTCATTGTGTTCTTTAGCATCAGAAGCCCAGTGGACCTTTATACCATTTGCAAGCGCATTTTTTTCAAATTCTATTAAATAATTGGAAAGATTAGAAAGTGTACGATTCTTGATTTGCGAACCCCATTCTCTTAATTGTTCCCATTCCGGCAAACCATGAGCGGCCTTATCACGTTTTGCACGAACAAACCACAAAGTTTCGTCGTGCCAATCGGTTCTTGGCTCATCTGCTATAAATTTTTCCGCTAATGCATCATGCGTTATTTTCATAATTATTTTTTAAGAATCTCTTTCAATTCAGCATTAAACGTATAAATTTTACCAGCCTGTGTACTAATTTCAATATTATTTTTGCCGTTTTGCAATTTACATACCCCACCTGTTTTTGAAAATACTTTTGCATTCACCAACTTTCCTTCTTTCCATTTCATATCAATTTCAAATCCACCTCTGGCACATAAACCTTTTACATCGCCATCTTTCCAATTCTTAGGAAGTGCCGGAAGCAATTGAATTTTTTCAGTTTGACTTTGGATAAGCATTTCCGCCATTGCAGCGGTAATTCCAAAATTACCATCGAGTTGAAACGGTGGATGATTGCAAAATAAATTAGGCAATGTATTGTAAGTCAGCAATCCGCGGATCATGATTTCTGCGCGATCTCCTTCGCCCAAACGTGCCCAAATTGCGCAACGCCAAGGCCAAGTCCAGGAACGGCGGCTATCACCAACAGTAGATTCAACTGTAAAAGGTGTGTTCTCATTTTTTCCGAAATTTCCGCTTCGGCTGCGTAAAGAAAGAATCGCTCCTTTAGCCAGTTCCGGCGTTACAGAACTACTAATTTGACGCCCCGGATATACCCCAAAAAGATGTGATGTATGACGGTGTTCATCATTTGGATCATCGCGATCTACTTGCCATTCTTGCAATTGTCCCCATTTTCCAATTTTATTTGGAGCCAAGCGAGATTGCATATCTAATACTTTTTTTTGATAATCAGCATCGATATTAAGTGCTTTCGCTGCATCCAAATAATTTTGAAATAAATCCCAAACCAACTGTTGATCCATCATTACGCCATCTTCTCGTGGCCCATGTTCCGGCGACCAGCCATTTGGAACCATTAATTGACCATTTGGCATTGTTTTCAAATTATCTTCCCAATATTCGCAAACTTCTTTAATAATGGGATATGCAGTTTGGCGTAAATAATAATTGTCCTTAGTAAATGCCCAATGTTCATAGACATGTTGTGCATACCAAGCGCTGGCAGGAATGTTCCATTCCCAGCCATTTCCACCAAATATATTTTGACTTGTTCGGGCTGTCCAGCCACGTGTTTTTTCTCCAAAAGCTCTGCGAGTCGCAATACGACACGGTTCCTGAGCAGCAACGATAAAATCAATCAATGGCAAATGACACTCTGATAAATTAGTCGATTCGACTCCCCAATAATTCATTTGTATATTGATATTATTGTGGTAATCACTTGCCCATGCAGGTGTATTGCTATCGTTCCATAAACCTTGCAAATTGGCTGGCAAGCCTCCACGACGAGAACTGCTTGCTAATAAATAGCGCCCATACTGAAACATCGTTTCTTCTAAATCGGGATCAACGCCGCCGGCTGCGTATTTTTTTAAACGTTCATCTGTAGGTAAAACAGAAGTTGCTGCATCGGCATTTCCAATATTGAGATATACTCGCGAAAGCAGCGAATTCAAATCTTTTATATGAGTTGCTTTCAGTTTTTCATAACCTTTGGCTTTAGCTGCAGCTATTTCTTTTTCAATACGCGGCATTGGGTCTTCTCCTCGCCAATCTGATTTAAAATCGGCTTTATAATTTGTTCTGGCATCTAAAATCAATGTCAATGCATTACAATTTTCAAAGATCAATTTGTCGCCTTCAAAACGTATTTTCCCTCCATTGTTTTGTACTAAAAGTTTGGCTGCATATTTCAGTTTATTTGGCATTTCGCCAATAAAACTTAAACTGTTTATAGCTGCTTTACTTATTGCACCTTGAGCAGAATGCAGCGAAATCGTTCCTGAGAAACCCTTTTTTACATTGGTTTTATATTCAAAAACCATTACCTGATCCGGATAACTGGCAAAACCTTCACGGCTAATTTTTATATTATTCTGAGTAAAATTAGTTTGATGAATTCCAGTTGAAATATTAAGGGAACGAGAATAATTAGAATAAGCACTTTTGTCTGTAAAATCAATTGTGATGTCTCCAAAGTTACGATACGAACCAAAGCCGTGATCGCCTGTTTCGTATTCACCATCCCAGTTATTGTCGCCCGACCAAAGGCTTTGTTCGTTAAACTGAATAATTTCACGTTCTACTCCTCCAAAAAACATAGCGCCCAATCGTCCATTTCCAATTGGCAAAGCTTCTGCAGACCATTTTTTGGCAGGTTCCTTGTACCATAGTTTTATATCTGGATTCTTCTGTGCAAAAGAACCAGAGGTATTAAATAAAACAATTACTAAAAGTGCTGCTAATTTAATTTTATTCATTACTTCGCAAATATTATAAACTACTATTCAATATTTCAGCAATATGAATGGTTTGCACTTTACTTCCTTTTCGTTTCAACAAACCTTCCAAATGCATCAGGCAGCTTGTATCTCCACCAGTAATAAAATCAACATCATTAACTTCATGTTCTTGAATTCGGTCTTTTCCCATTTTAACGCTTACGGCTTCTTCAAAAACACAAAAAGTTCCTCCAAAACCACAACATTCATCATTCCGTTTTGGTTTTCTGAGTTCAATTCCTTCCACCATACTCAGCAATTGCTCTGGCTTGGAAAACTCAGGAAGCATTCTTTCAGTCATTGAAGAAAGATGCAATCCTCTTTGTCCATGGCAGCTATTATGCAATCCAACTTTATAAGGGAATTTTGCTTTCAGACTTTTTACTTTTAGAACATCGGTAAGAAACTCTGTTAGTTCATAAACATTATTACGAATTTGCTCTGCTTCTATTGGATTTGTATCATCTTTCAGATGCTCTTTTACATGTAAAACACAACTTCCCGAAGGCGCAACGATATAATCAAATCCTGAAAAATTTTTAACAAAATTCACATCACAACCTTTGCTTAAACTTGCAAAACCACTGTTGGCCATAGGCTGTCCACAACAAGTTTGCTCTAAAGGAAATTCAACATCACACCCTAACTTTTTCAGCAATTGCAAAGTGGCAATACCCACTTTTGGATAAAACTGGTCAATATAGCACGGTATGAATAGGGCAATTTTCATGTAATTTAATTGTTCAATTTAATAAATCCACCATCAAGAGGATAATCGCAACCCGTTACAAATCCAGATTCTTCACTGCATAAGAATAATGCCAAAGCCGCCACCTCATCTGGTTTCGCCATACGGCCAATTGGTTGTGTTTTTGATAATTTTTCGAACATTTCAGCTTCTTTACCTGGATAATTTTTAGAAATAAATCCATCTACAAAAGGTGTGTGAACCCTTGCCGGAGAAATCGAATTACAACGAATATTTTCTGCCATATAATCTTTTGCGACTGATAAAGTCATTGCCATTACCGCTCCTTTAGCTGTTGAATAAGCAAACCGATCCGGAATGCCGACCCAAGCCGCAATCGAGGCCATATTTAAAATAACGCCACCACCCGATGCTCTTAAATGCGGAATAGCGCCATGCAAACAATTGTACACGCCTTTTACATTGACATTCATAATTCGGTCAAAATCTTCTTCAGCTGTGTTATCAACTTTTCCAACGTGGGCGATGCCCGCATTATTTACCAAAATCTGAATATTTCCAATTTTTTCAAATGTTGCTATTATTTCCTTTTGATTAGCCACATTACAAGCATGAGAAAATACTTTTCCGCCAGCAGCTGTAATTTCTGCAACAGCGTCTTTAGCACTTTCTTCCGTTAATTCAATAATATGAACTTCGGCTCCCTGTTTTGCAAATAAGGCAGAAATCGCTTTTCCAATTCCACTTCCACCACCTGTAACTACTGCTTTTTTATTTTGTAATGAAAACATATTTTTAATTTTTAAAGATTTGAAAATTCAGCATTAATACCTTTTCAAACCAGCATTTTAGACATTCAATTTTTCTTTATAAGAAATTCATTTTTACAAAGATACACCACGTTTCCATGGAATAAAATCATCTTGATTCAAAGAAACTGCTTTTGGAATAATTTCGCCACTTGCCGCTTTGATGCAATATTCCAAAATATCTTCTCCCATTTCTTCAATTGATTTTTCTCCGCTAATAATCGGGCCACAGTCAATATCAATGATATCACTCATTCTTTTTGCCAACACCGAATTTGTCGCCACTTTAATAACCGGACAAATTGGGTTTCCTGTTGGTGTTCCTAATCCTGTCGTAAATAATATTAATGTCGCTCCTGAAGCTGCTTTTCCTGTCGTTGCTTCAACATCATTTCCAGGTGTACAAACCAAACTCAAACCTGCTTTTGTTGCTGGTTCTGTGTAGTCTAAAACATCTACAACTGGTGCAGTTCCTCCTTTTTTGGCCGCTCCTGCACTTTTTATGGCGTCAGTAATTAATCCGTCTTTGATGTTTCCTGGCGATGGATTCATATGAAAACCTGATCCCACTTTATGTGCCAATGCATCGTAAGACTGCATTAAATCAATGAATTTTGTCGCTACTTCTTCGTTTGTACAACGATCAATCAAATTTTGTTCTACACCACACAACTCAGGGAATTCAGCCAAAAGCACTTTTCCACCTAAAGCCACAAGCAAATCAGAAGTATAACCAACAGCAGGATTTGCAGAAACACCACTAAAGCCATCACTTCCTCCACATTTCACACCCAAACATAATTCGCTTAAAGGTGCTGGAGTTCTTTCGAATTTATTTATTTCAATTAACCCTTCGAATGTTTTTTTGATTGCATCAGCAACCAATTGTTCTTCACTTTTTGCTTGTTGTTGTTCAAAAATCAATAATGGTTTATCAAATGCTGGATTTTGTTTTTTTACATCATTGACAAAATCCTGAATTTGCAAATGCTGACAACCCAAGCTTAATAAAGTAATTCCGGCAACGTTTGGATGATTTGCGTAAGAAGCCAATAAAGCACTCAAAGTAGCCGCATCCTGACGTGT
Source organism: Flavobacterium denitrificans DSM 15936 (assembly GCF_000425445.1). GTDB lineage: Bacteria > Bacteroidota > Bacteroidia > Flavobacteriales > Flavobacteriaceae > Flavobacterium > Flavobacterium denitrificans. Next base: position 128,142 of record NZ_AUDL01000008.1, read on the forward strand.
ACCCCCGCAACCACCTTGATGATTCAGGAATTTGATTCCGTCAACATTTTTAAATACTCGATTTGCATTTTCTGTTGGAGTCATTTGAACATCAATTGAGTCCAAATCTTCTCCGTTTTTATAAGCTTCAAGCAAATAATGTGTGTATTGCGTGTACTTATCACTCACTGAATATCCTAATTCATTATGAAGCGCTTCGCGAATGACATCCAGATTTCGGTTTTCGCAAAATACTGTTGGTATAAACAACCAGTAATTTGCTGTTCCAACACGGCCATCACTTCTTCTGTATCCATTAAAAGTCCTGTTTTGATATTTCGAAACATCTGGTGCCTGCCATTCGAAATCAACCTCGCGATATTGATAGGGTTCAGCTGCATGCTTTAGATTTTCAGTGGTCATCAAACTTCCTTTTGCAACATCGCTTTGAACCTTCCCTACCAAAACCCCATACATCGTGATTTCAGAACCTTGTTTTAAATCTGTTGTATAAAATTTATGTTTTGCTTTTATAGTATCCGTCAGAACATAATTTTGTCCTTCAAAATTTACTATTTCTCCTTTTGCTAAATCAGTTAAGGCAACCAAAACATTATCAGCTGGATGCATTTTTATCACCAATCTTTTAACTCCGTTTTCTAACATATTATATAAATAGAATTTATGCTTTATTTGTTTTATGTCCGTTAAATGCAAACAATAGTATTACCAAAAAACAAGTTAGTGGCACCACATAACCATATTGAATGCTTCCCGTAATATCTGAAATCAATCCTAAAACCGGAGGAAGTAAAGCTCCTCCAACAATAGCCATTACAATCAATGAAGATCCTATTTTGGTATTATGTCCAAGTCCGTCGATTCCCATTGAAAAGATCGTTGGAAACATAATACTCATAAAAAAGGCAATTGCTATTAAAGTATAAACCACAATCATTCCTGATCCAAAAATGGCCACTAAGGATAAGAAAATATTAATGATGGCGTAAATGATCAATAATTTTCTTGGTTTAATATATTGCATGAAAAATGTCCCTGCAAAACGCCCTAACATAAATGCCAGACCAAAGAAACCTAAATATTTAGCTGCTACACCTTCGCCAAGACCTGCAGAAGTGGTTGCCATTTTTATAAAAAAACTACCTACACAAACTTGTGCTCCAACATAGAAAAACTGTGCTAAAATTCCCCAACGCAAGCGCATTGACTTTAAAGCGCCTGAAAAACTAGCGCCTTCAGCTCCCTCTTTATCTTCATCTTTCACATCGGGCATATTGGTAAAATAGAAAACCAATGCCACTGAAAGAATAATTAATCCTAAAATTAAATAAGGCATTTTTACGCTTGCGGCTTCTTCTAAAATATAAGCATGCAAGTCTGCTGGAGCCATAGCATCCATTTCTGCTTGCGTTAGATTTTTTCCAGATAAAATCATTGGCCCCACATAGGCAGGCGCAATAAAAGCGGCAAGTCCGTTAAACGATTGTGAGAAATTTAATCTTTTGGTTGCTGTTTCCGATGGACCTAAAATGGTAACATATGGATTTGCTGCTGTTTCTAAAAAAGTAAGTCCGCAGGCAATAACAAACAAGGCGCCTAAAAAGTAAATATACTGAAGCGAATTAGCCGCAGGCACAAACAAGATTGAGCCAATCCCAAACATAACCAACCCGATCATAATACCCGATTTATAACCGTATTTTCTCATTATATATCCGGCAGGCAAAGCCATAACAAAATAAGCCACAAATACAGAAGAATCGATTAAAGAAGATTCTAAATCGGTAAGATTGAACGCTTTCCTCAAATGTGGAATAAGTATTGGGTCTAGGTTGTGTACAAAACCCCAGAAAAAGAAAAGGCTCGTAACCAATATAAAAGGAAACAACCATTTCTTATTCTCTTGAGAAGACACCTTTTTTTGCACATCCAATTCAGTTAGTAAAGCCATATGTTTTTTATTAAAATTGTGGTTATTTGGAAATATAAAAATACTATATCTGAAGTATATGTATTAATTCAATATTGTCCTTGTTTAATCATTAATTGTCAATTCTGGAAAAAAGAGAAATAAAAAATATCGCTTTCTGAAAAGAATATGGTCAATAAAATAAATCCCAAATTCCAAGCTTTTAAACTGGAATTTGGGATTTGGAATTTCTTTACTTCATTATTTTTTATTTACTTTCAGAATAAGGTCTGTCTTTAGACGAAATTCCCCAAGTTTTAGAAGGTTTTGCTCCCATTGTAAATATCAATTCGCCACCTTTCATAACATCAGCATGAAGAATATAACTTTTCGTATATTCTTTACCGTTTAATGTTGCTTTTTGAATGTAGATGTTTTTTGAGCTGTTGTTTAAAGCTTTTACTGTAAACGTTTTTCCGTCAGCCAGCTTTAAAACCGATTCATCCATTGAAGGACTTCCTATGCAATAAACTCCGTTGTAAGGATTTGCAGAATACATTCCCATCGCGTTCCAAACATACCATGCCGACATTTGTCCAACATCTTCATTTCCGCATAATCCATCTGGTTTGTCGCTATATAAATTATCTACAATGTAACGCACTTTTTCAGCAGTTTTCCAAGGTTGACCCACAAAATTATATAAGTATGTAATGTGATGACTTGGTTCATTCCCGTGTGCATATTGCCCGATTAAACCGGTAATATCGCTCGACGCTTCTTTACCCATATCACCGGAAATCGTGAATAAAGTATCCAGTTTTTTCGCAAATGGTTTTTCACCTCCCAACAAGGCAATAAGTCCTTCAACATCTTGCGGTACTAACCAAGTATATTGCCAAGCATTTCCTTCAGAAAAATCACCTTTTTCATGTATTGACTTAAACGGATCAAAAGGCGTTCTCCATACTGTATCGCTTAACTTTGCTCGTACAAAACCAACTGAAGGATCAAAATATTTTTTATAGGCTTTTGAACGGTTAAAGAAGTAATTATAGTCTTCTGTTTTTCCCATTTTTTTTGCCATTGCGGCAATAGCACCATCAGAAATTGCATATTCCAATCCATAAGAAACTGATTCTCTCAAACTATCTCCCGGAATATAGCCTAGCTTTTTCACAAAATTAACTCCGCGGTCATCTTGCATCGCTGTTGCTTTTACAGCTTCAAAAGCCAAGTCGCCATCAATACCTTTTATTCCTTTTAAATACGCATCAGCTACAATTTGAATGGCGCTGTTTCCTGGCATACAATACGTTTCGTTGCCCATTAAATGCCAAACTGGAAGATGGCCCGATTCTTTATAAATTGCCAACATCGAATTGATCATGTCTGAAACTTTTTCTGTCTGTGTTAGCGTAAATAAAGGATTTGCACCTCTATATGTATCCCATAATGAAAAAGTAGTCAAATTGGTAAATCCTGCCGCTCTGTGAACTTGTTTATCTGTACCATAATAATCGCCATTGCTATCATTAAAAATGGAAGGCGCAATCATAGTATGGTACAAAGCGGTATAGAAGATTTTCATTTTAGCAGGATCAGCTGATTTTACAGCCATTTTGCCTAATTCTTTATTCCATTTTTCATCTGCTTGTTTCGCCACTTTTTCGAAATCCCAATCTGAAATTTCTTTTTTGATATTCATTAAAGCATTTTCAGTACTTACTGGCGAAATACCGACTTTAATCTTAATCACTTCATCTTTTGAAGTCGAAAAGTGAATAACCGCTTTTGAGCTGTCTCCAACTACCACTTTATTGATCATCTCTCTTGTATTGTCATACAATTGGATTTTTTTTGCTGGTTTTGATAAAACTGCTGCAAAATAAATTCGTTGATCATTCGCCCATCCTTTTGAGAAACGATAACCTTCAATTAAAGTATCATTTTTTACTCGGATATAAGTATCAACAGCTCTATCCCAGCCAATTCCTTCTACTAAATCCAAAACAATATGCGATTGATCTGAAGCTGGAAAAGTATATTTTTGAAAACCTACTCGTTCAGTAGCAGTCATTTCGGCTTTAATTTTGTTTTTCTTTAAAATAACCGAATAATATCCAGGTTTTGCCTTTTCATCTTTATGATCAAAATCTGAGATATAGCCATTTACCATGTCTTTTGCGGTTCCTTTTTTCAAATTCACTTTGCCAATAGCGGGCATAAAAAGGAAATCTCCAAGATCTCCAATTCCGGTGCCGCTCAAATGTGTGTGCGAAAACCCAATAATAGTTGGATCAGAATAATGATAACCCGAACACCAGTCCCAACCCTGTGAAATATTCACTGGCCCTAATTGAACGCCCCCAAACGGAACATTGGCTCCCATAAAAACGTGACCATGAAATCCTGTTCCAATATAAGGATCTACATATTGTGTCAAATTTTGTTTTGTTGTCTGACTGTGCATTTGCAGACAACAAAACCCTAAAAGTGTAAAAAATGCGGTTTTGATATTTTTATTCATTTTTTTGTTTTGTTTTTCGGCAAGAATATTCAAGCCAATGTTTTTTGATTTTTTTTTATGCCTTGTTTTACTTTAAAATTTCAAAACTGCCTTCCAACATAGTATCTCTTGAATTTGATCCGATTTTCAATTTGTAGTTTCCTTCATAAATTTTAAATTGTTTTGTCGTATCGTCCCATTTTTGAAGTTCTTCTACTGGAATTTCCAAAGTGATTGTTTTTGATTTTCCTTTAACTAAAGAAACACGTTTAAAAGCTTTCAGTTCTTTTATCGGCTTTCGATCCATATTTGGATATTCTACATAGACTTGAGCTACTTCATCTGCATCATATTGCCCCGTATTAAAGATTTCGATTTGCATTGAAACTTTATCCGAACTCATTTTGACTGCTTTAGGCTGTTGAACCCAATTGTAGCCAAAAGAAGAATAACTTAATCCAAAACCAAAAGGATATTGCACTTCTTTGTCAAAATAGCGATACGTTCTGCCTTTCATTGCATAGCTATTGTAATCTGGCAAATCACTGAAAGATTTGTAAAAAGTAACAGGCAAATGACCAGATGGAGAAGATTTGCCAAAAAGAAGATTAGCCAAAGCGGTTCCGCCTTGCTCGCCCGGATACCAAGCAAAAACAATAGCATCAACATAAGGTTCAATTGCTGAAATATCAACAGCGCTTCCTCCAGTAACTACTGCTATAAGAGGTGTTTTTGTGCCTTTTCGAAGTGCTTTTATATAGGCAATATGCGATGCAGGAAGATCCATATTTTTTCTGTCGCCTTTTCCGTCAGCTAAAAATGCGTCGCCTTCTTCACCTTCATAAACTGGCGTAAAACCAATAACTGCAATGGTAACATTTGCCATTGATGCAGCCCAAACACCGCCAAAATCAGTGGTATTAGCAAAATCACAACCCATGTCATATTCTACTCGCGTGTCTGGATCAACGGCGCCTGCAATTCCTTCCACAAAATTTACCGCTTTATCGCTAATTCCATGGTAGTTCCCTAACAAAGCATCTAGTGAAGCCGCATTTGGCCCCACGATCATAATTGATTTGCAATCTTCTTTTTTCAGAGGCAATACTTTTGTTTTGCTATCGCCAAATTGACCATTTTTAAGCAAAACCATACTTTGCTCTGCCATTTTCAAACTCAAATTTCTGTGGTATGTATTGGCAATACTATCGATTCCATATTTTCTATACGGATTATCCTCGGCTTTATCATAAAATCCTAATTTAAACTGGGTTCTCAAGGTTGGTGCCAATGCATTATCAATGTCTTGGGCCGTAATCAATTTTTGATTCAATGCATTGATGGCATCTTTTTGCAACAGCCCACTGCAATCCATATTTACACCACGTTTAATTGCTTCAGCGGCTACAGCTACACTATTTGGCAGCGTTTTATGCCCTTCGTAAATATCCTGCAATGCCCAACAATCGGTAACAACATGTCCTCCGAATTTCCATTCTTTTCGCAAAATATCCTGTAAAAGTGTTTTTCCTGTACAACAAGGTTCTGAATTCACTCTATTATAAGCACACATTACCGTTTCTACCTTAGCATCAACCAATTTTTTAAAAGCATATAAATAGGTTTCTCTTAAATCTTTTTCATCTACAATAACATCAATCGAATGTCTTGTTTTTTCTGGTCCGCTGTGTACGGCGAAATGTTTTGCACACGCTGCTGTTTTCATATATTTAGGATCTGTTCCTTGCAGTCCTTTGACATAAGCCGTTCCCATTTTTCCGGTAAGAAAAGGATCTTCACCATACGTTTCCTGACCTCTTCCCCAGCGTGGATCTCTGAAAATATTAATATTAGGAGACCAAAAATTCAATCCCATATATTGCAGACGACGATCTTTGGCTACAGCCATATTATTTTTTGCTCTGGCTTCGGTAGAAATTGCATTTGCGACTTCGTTAAGCAAAGGATCGTTAAAAGTCGCCGCCATTCCTAATGCTTGTGGAAAAACAGTTGCTTTTCCTGCTCTTGCCACACCATGAAGCGATTCGTTCCACCAATTGTATTGCGGAATATCCAATCGTTTTACCGCTTTGCTTTCAAAACCCAATAATGAAATTTTTTCTTCAATCGTCAATTGTTTCAATAAATCATCTACCCTTTTCTCTATTGGCAAATCTTGATTTTTATAGGCTGGAGTCTTTTGTTGCGCATTTGCAATACCTATGCAAAAACAAAAAAACAGTATAAATCGGTAAGTGCTAAAACAATTCATTATTGCAATATTTAAAATTTCATAATCTATTTCTTTTTCACTAAAACGTTTTACCAATGCAAACGATAAGGAAAATTCAAAAACACAAAAAAGTATTTTCAAAAACCATAACTATCTTTTAATAAGATCATTAAACTTAAAAATACCTTAATTTATTTGTGTAATTTCGGAAATTTAAAGATATAATAACTTTTCATTAAATAATAATTCGATTTTATCTAAATTTAAGTAACAATTGCCTTTACGGAAAACAAAAAAGAGATACTGCATGACACAATATCTCCTTTTTATTGAAACAATTTTATAATTGTCTACACTTTCACATTCTTATTTAGTCAGATTTTCAAACATTACAATTGTTGTATACAAAACTCCCGCCTCTCCTCTGAAAGTTCCTGATCCTCTTGGTTCATTTTTTATAGAGTACCATTCGTAGAAACCATTATTATCCTTTACACGTTTTAGCATTGGCTGCACTTCTCTATACGCTTCTTCGATGTAACCGTATTTAATTAATTGCTGAATCGTTCTTGCACCAAACCAAGTCCAATCGCCTCCGTTTTGATAGCTGTACTCCGGATTCATTATTTTGTTCACAAAAAAGCCATTTGGATAAGGAGGATAAAGCGTTAGGCCAATAGAAGGCGCACCAGCCTCTTTCACTCTTTTCACCATTTCATCCAAAGACGCTTTCACTTCTTCTCTACTCAACAAACCTGCTTCCATAGCAACGGTTGTACCTCCAAAATAGAAAATATTATTTTCATCAAAATCAGCTGGAAATGGCGATCCATTTAAATATAAATGCGGAATAAATTTTTGTTTTTTAGAATCCCAAAGATATGTACGTGTGTTTTTTGCCACCTCTTTTCTGATTTTTTGCCATTTATTTTTTGTCGAAGGAAGCATTTCCATCATGTTATTTAATGCCACAATAAACATCGCATTGTCGTAAATATCAATGGCAAAATGAGTATTTTTATCTAAATCGACTCCCCATCCATGTTCTGGTTGAACATCACCCCAATCTGCTGTTGTTGCTCCTGTAATCAGACCGTATTTTTTAGAATAGCGATTCTTCATCAAAAATTCCATTGCCCATTCTAATCTTTTTGCAACAGTTTTGTCACCAACTTTTTCTGTCAAAATTGATTTGTCACCGGTTAACTCAATATATTTATAAACAGCTTGTACTAATGAAGTTTCTTGGTCTGTTTCTACCGTATTTTTATGGGCAGCATATCTTGGCTCTAATTTAGAATACGAAAAATCAGTTTCGCCCGCTCCAATTTGTTCTTTTGGCGTATATCCGTCAATAATATTTCCATCTTCGCCCTGCATTCTAAAAAACACTAAAAGATTTTCTTTTATAGCCTCCTTTTTACTTACCTGTACAGCAAGTTCAATAAAAGTATTATAATCACGAATCCAAACTTCTCGATAACCATCGCCAGCATTAACTCCGGTTTTCATTACTTCTAGAGCTTTGTCTTTTACAAAAGGAATATAAGGATCATTTTTAATCTTTTCAGACAGCTTTTTGTCAATTGTCTGTTGTTGTGCAGTAAGTGTCAGCGCAAAAGCAAATGCCATTGCTGACGAGAATATTTTTTTCATGTTTATAAAATTTGATTTATCGCAATAGATGGTTTCGATTTTAGTTAAAGCTAACAAATGAGATTATTTACTTGTACTCATTGATGGCGGTGGTGTTTTTACGCCCCAATGTGTATTCGGTTTTGCTCCCATTTCAAAAAGCAAAACGCCACCGTCGGTTAATTTTTTTCTATCTATCCAAGCATTTTCAACTTTTTTCCCATTGAAAGTAGCCGATTGAATGTATTTGTTTTGCTTCGAATTATTTTTGGCTTCGATTATCAATTCGTCACCTTTATAGTATTTTTTATCTAATTTGACTGTTACTCTATCAAACAAAGGGCTTCCAAATTGAAAAGTTGGATTCATTGCTGCATGTCCCTGAACATCAAATAATCCCATTGAAGCCATTACGAACCACGCGCCTAATTGTCCTTGATCTTCGTCCTGACCATATCCATAGCCATGAAGTGGTTCTGCTCCGTAGAATTCATCACAAATCATGCGGGACCATTTTTGCGTAAGCCAAGGTTTACCTGAATAATTAAACAGAAAGGAATGATGCAGGCAAGGCTGATTTCCGTGGTTGTAAAGCATTTCTAATCCCGAAAAACTATCAATTCCGTTTCCTCCTCCAAAAGTTGACTTTTGGCTTTCGTTAAAAGTAGTTTCTAAACGCTTATTGAATAAATCCACCCCCAATGTTTTGATTAATCCGGCAGGATCTTGAGGAACATACCAAGTATATTGATAAGCATTGGCTTCTTGAAAACCTCTCCAAGCTTGCATTGGATTAAAATTTTCGATAAACTTTCCATCCTGATAGCGCGGACGAATAAATTTAGTTTCTGGATCAAAAATGTTTTTCCAATTTCCTGCCTGCTTGCTCAGTTTTTTATAATCTTCTTTTTTTCCTAAAGCTTTTGCAAACTGTGAAACTCCGTACGAAGTATATGCAAATTCAAGCGTATGCGATGCTCCAAAATTAAATACCCATCCGTTGGCAAGTGTTGTATCTTTTGACGGAATGTATCCTTCTTTTACAAAATAAGCCAAATCATACTTACCGGAACCAAATGGACGATCTCGATAACCGGTTTCATTTTTATAAGCAATTTGATAAGCTTCTTGAACATTAAAATCACGAATTCCTGAATTGTAAGTTGCCGCGATCATCAATCCAAAACAATTTGTTTGCACACCATTTGAATGTGCTCCTGCCGCTACTCCATCATGCAACCAGCCTGTTTCTTTTGCAAAATCAAGATTCGACTGAATATATTCGCTTAAATAATCTGGATAGGCTAAAGCCCAAAGCTGTCCCAAATTCCAAAATCCACCCCAAATTCCATCAGTGTTGTAATGATTGTATTTTGGTTTTCCGTTGCCATCTAAAGCAATCTGACCTATTTTTCCATCATGTCTCGGGTAATTCCCATTCACATCGCTAGCTAATCCACGGCCTAAAAGCGCGTGATACAATCCAGTGTAGAATTTTACTTTGTTGATACTGTCTTTCGTTTCAACCTTGATTCGGCCTAATTTCTCATTCCATTTTTCATGAGCTGCGATTTTTACAGCATCAAAAGTTTGTCCTGCAGCTTCCGTTTTTAGGTTCAATTTTGCATTTTCAATACTGGTGTACGAAAGTCCCACTTGCATTTCTATAATTTCACCTTTTTTAGTAGCAAAATTGACATACATTCCGTTCCCAATTCCTTTTGTTTGAGATTTACCTCCAAAACTTTTATCTTCAACAAAAGAACCATAAGACACTGGCATTTTGCTCAATTGAATTACAAAATACATTTTGACGCGTTTTTCAGGATCGCAGAATTTTAAATATTCTGGATACGTTTCTATCGTTCCTTCTAAAGTATTTTTACCCGAAAGTTTCATTGTTGCTTCAGTAACGCCACTGCTTTCCCCCTGACGATGCCCGATATCGAAAATAATGCGTGATGTTGCCGATTCTGGAAAAGTATAACGATGAAAACCAACTCTTTCTGTTGCTGTCAATTCCGCCTTAATGCCATATTCTTTTAAAAAAACCGAATAATAACCCGGTTCAGCATGTTCGTCTTTTTTATCAAATGAAGATCGGTAGCCAGTTTCAGGTTTTTCTAGAGTTCCAGGAGTTGTTTGTAATTTTCCCGTGACTGGCATCGCAACCAATCCGCCAATTTGAAATTCATGAAAATGTCCAAAACCTTCAATTGAATGATGTCGATCGTCGTAACCGCAAGGCGCCCAACTGCCGCCACTTCCGTAAGCATTGGTGTGTGGCGCTAATTTTGCCATTCCAAAAGGAAGTGAAGCCGGCGTATAAAAAAACCAGCGTCCGTGTACCGAACCTATTTGCGGATCTACCCAAGAGGCAGGATTAAAATCGTCCTTTTTCTCCGAACAAGAAAAAATCGACAACACTCCTACTAGTAAGATTATCTTATTTAAAACTGTTTTCATATATCTTCTTATTAAACTTTTATTGTTCCAAATTCCAAGATTTCTCAATCTCTTCAAGGCTTTTTCCTTTTGTTTCAAATAATTTCTTTTTTGCGTACACGAAGGAAAGAATACAGAAGAAAGAGAAAATAAAAAATGTCGTTGCTATTCCTAGACCGTCTCTCATCATTGGAAAAAGCAAATTCACCAGCCAATCAGACACCCACATGGTCATAATACAAATAGATAAAGCCGTGCCTCGTATGTGAGTAGGGAAAATTTCAGTCGAGATTACAAATTTTAATGGCCCTAGTGAAAAAGCAAAAAACAATAGGAATAAAATAATACTAAACAACATAAACCAGCCCGTGATGTTCATTAGGAAACAAAAACCCGTTAATGCTAATGCAAAAGCAGCACATAATGAACCTATAATATACAAAGGTCTGCGTCCCCAAGTATCTACTTTTGAAATTGCAATGAAAGTAAAAAGCACATTGGCAGATCCTAATATAACCTGATAAAACAAGGCATCGCTAGTCACAATACCAGCCGATTTCAAAATAGTTGGACCGTAAAAAATCACACCATTAATACCACTGAATTGAGACAGAGCTGTTAACACCATTGCCAAAACCAGCAGTTTTCGCAAAGGCAAACGAAGCATTTCTTTTATGCCACCAGATTTTTGTCCTGACATTTCTTTAATAGAATGCAGTTCTAGTTGTGCTTTTTCGGCGCCATTTATTTTATCGAGTATTTCAAAAGCTTTTTCGTTTAAACCAAATTGCACCAACCAACGCGGACTTTCTGGAACTATAAGCAGCAATAAACAAAATGCTCCTGCAGGAATAACTCCAACGATGAACATACCACGCCAAACATTTTCTACAAACAACCAATATAGAAAACCTTGACCGGTTCCAGAGTAGCTTGAAGCGTATCGTTGCAAGAAAAAATTGCTGATGTATGCGGCCAGAACACCAATAGTTATAGCAAGCTGATAAAAAACAACTAACTGTCCGCGTTTGTGTGAAGGTGCTATTTCTGAAATATAAAGTGGCGACACATTCGAAGCCACACCAACTCCCATACCGGCAAGTACGCGAAATAAAATCAGCATAGAATAGGCTTCCGAAAATGCAAAACCAATGGCACTAATTAAAAATAAAATCGCAGACACAAATAATACTTTTTTCCTTCCGATTTTATCACTCAAATAACCTGAAAAAGCAACACCAACAATACAGCCCAATAATGCACAAGAAACAAACAATCCTTCCTGAGCAGACGATAATTGATATTGTAATTTTAAAGGCTCAATGATCCCACTGACCACAGCCATGTCAAATCCAAATAAAAAACCACCCAATGCCGCAATAAGCGTTATTAGAGAAATAAAATAGCTTGGTTCTTTTGTTTTCATAATATTTATAGGTTATTTTTTCTGGCTGATTAAAATAATTTTGTTAATCAAAAGGGTTTCACTTTTCTACTTTATGACTTTTGACTTGCGACTTTATGACTTTTAGCACCAGCTGTCTTTTACATAGGAAACTACTACAAATGCTTTTTTATCACTCTTGTGATTGATTTTATATTTTGGAACATTCGCCGGAATTACAAAAGTCTCCCCATATTTAAAATTTTGACTTGTTTTGCCTGAACTTACTTCGGCAATATCGCCTTCTACCAGCATGCAAATATGGCATTGTCCGAGTGTTTCAATTTCGATTTCGCCTGTAAACTCATAGCGGTCAACAGCATAAAAATGTTCTTCGTGAGTTGACAAACTCATTTTTCTTCCGTTTGAAAATTCTTTGGCAACATTTTGCTTCGAAATAAATTCATCAGCAACTCTTTCTCCTTTTCTATCGAAATAGACATTCTTAAATCCGTGGTCAATATTAATAGGACGTGGTTTTCCATCTAATCCTGGTCGTACCCAGTCGTACATTTTAAAAGTGAAAATATAGGGCGTACTGCTGATTTCTAAAACCATATTATTCTTGCCCGAAGCATGAATAGTTCCGTTTGGAATCAAGAACAAATCGTGTTTGCTTGCTTTGAATTTCTGAACATATTTTAAGATGTCAATTTCTTCAGCTTTTTCCTGAGATTCGATTAAAGCATTTTTAAATTCTTCTGGATCAATATCATTTTGGAAACCAAGATACACTTCAGCATCATCTTCGCAATCCAGAATATAATAGGTTTCATCCTGTGTAAAAGATTCTCCAAAATTTTCTTTTATATAGTCGGGACGCGGATGACATTGTACGGAGAGATTTCCTCCATCAAAAGTGTCTAAATAATCAAACCGAATTGGGAAATCATTTCCAAAACGATCTGCCGCTTTTCCTAAAACCTTTTTATTATCGCGAAACATCAAAAAATCAAAAGAAACTTCTAATAAATTATTATTTCCTTCTAAAACAATTCCGTTTTCTGGTGTTATCAATTCAAATGACCAAGCATAATTCACTTCATCCTGATTCAAATCTTCAATATGATTTTTCATCCAATCGCCACCCCAAACTCCAGCTTCAAACCAAGGTCGGGCGCGAATTGGGCTTTCAAGCATCAAATCCATTCCTGCTCTGAAATCATCACCTTGCATCCAAGTAATTTCATCAATTCGCTGTTCATCAACAATCAAATCTATTTTTGGCAACAAACGCTCTTTATGCAAATTCAAAACCGGCCATTCGATAAAATACAATCTTTTATAAATCTGCGAATATGGCAAAGAAGTCGTACAACCGATATTTCTTGTGGCCCCTGCTCGCATTCGGTATTGAATTTCGTTTTTAGGAACATCCACATAAACCAAAAATCCTTGCCAATTTGCCAAAGAAGCTCCCGTACCATAAACGATAGAAATATCTGCCGAAGCATCAGGTTGAAGTTCTTGCAATTTTTCACTATCGAAAAAATCCGAAAGTTCACCTAAATATTTCTTTCCAAAAACCGGATCATCTCCGTTTAGATTTGGCCCAATTATTTTATTGATTTCGTCAGAATATTTCAGACAAGAATCGATATTGTACCAACGGACGTTTTTCTTTTTTTCAAGCAAAGTCGCATTCAGTTGTTGCCTAAAATTATTCCACAAAACACCTCCAAATCCATCAATAACAATTGTTTTATAACCCGAAATTTGATCCGCCAAAGAATCAAATCTGACAAAAATTTCAGAATTGACAGAAAATGAAGGAAAAACATTGTATGATGCATCTTCTTTTAAAACTGCTTTTATCGGCAATAATGGTTGCGTGGTTTTTCTTTGGGAGGGAATTTCTTTTGCCATTGTATTTTACTTTTCTTCACTGCAATAAAAATCGAACTCAAAATGTTGCGTCCGACATCATCACAGAAAACAATAATTAATTTAAATTGAGCGTTTTATTTCGATCGTGTAGGTAAACCAATCATTTCGATAATAACAAATATTATATTCAATTGGCCTTCTGGCGGTATCTAGGACTACCCTTTTTCTTTCTAAAACAGGCTGATTTTTTTCAATTTTCAAAACGCTTGCAATTCGCTTATTCGCTGCGATCGCTTTAAGTTCTTCCTGCGAGTAAACTGGAACTACGTTATACTTATTACCAAGTATTTCATAAAGAGGCGTTTCAAAATTTTCATCAATTGAAAGCCCAATTCTTGGATGGAAATAAGATTCAAAATAAACCATCGGACTATCATCAATACTTCGCGTTCGTTGCAAAAGAAGCACATCGTCGCCTTCATTGATTTGCAGATGTTTGGCTACTTTAGCACTAGCCTGAACGATTTCCACATTTAAATAAAGATTTTTAAATTCCAATCCCATATCTTCCATTTCATGAGTAAAACTCATCCAATTGTTCAGATTTGTTGAAATTCGATTTTGAGAAACGCGCGTTCCTGATCCTTTCTTTCGAACCAATAATTTCTCATTTACCAAAACAGCAATTGCTTGGCGAAGTGTATTCCGGGAAATTCCCCATCGTTTGGCCAAATCAACTTCTTTTGGAAACAATTTCCCACTTTTAAAATCGGGATGTTTGATCAATTCACGCAATAAATCCTCTACTTGTTTGTGCAATGGGATTTTGCTGTCATGATCTAATAACGGTATTTTGTTCATATGTTCATACATATCGCAAATGTAGCTATTTTTCATTATCAACAAAATTATTTTTAAAAAATCATAATACATTGATTACTAAACTATTTTACTAAAATATATTTAGTACTAAAACGTTATAGAAGAAATCATTGATTATCAGTACATGAAATAAAATAAATGACTTTTTTTAGTTAAAAGACAATACTATGTTCCTATCGGAGCTGAAAATTTCATACCTTAGCTTTTACGAAATTCGTACTGAAATTCCAGTATAGATCCCATTTTTAAATTTTAAAAAAAAACAATGAAAACCATTTTTTGATTTTTTCATCTTTTTTCGATTTTATTTCATTAAATCGATTTAGTAAAATAATATGATTTAGACACCTTTAACTTAATACATTTCCGTTGCCCTCATTTGAAGCAATTGCAAAACCAAACCAACATGAAAAAAATTACTTTTACATTTCTTGCCTTTTGTATCTTGACAATGTCTTTTGGGCAAAAAACTCCAAAAGCCATAAAAGTCACTTATCAAAGAAGCTATAATGGAAAAATTGCTGAAAACCAAGATCCTTTATTTTTGTTTGCTTCCAAAGAACTGAGTTTGACAACGACCAATAAAATTTTGGAACAAAAAGCAACACTACCCTACGAGCAGACTTTTATTGATTTTAATACCAAAACCATTTCGCAATGGGCACAGCTCAAAAACAAATCGATTCTTAATAATGATACTGAAGCATTAGGAAAACAAAAATTTGAATTCAGCAATGAAACCAAAAAAATCCTGAACTATACCTGCAAAAAAGCAACAACTTCAGTAAACTCCAATAAAATCGAAATTTGGTACACAAATGATTTAGGATTAAAAGGCGGACCATCAGTTTTGGGACAGGATTTAGGTTTAGTTTTAGAAACTATCCGCAATGGAAACAGTGTTGTTACGGCATCAAAAATCGAAATTTTAAAAACAATCCCTTCGATTCTAAAAATTCCGGGGGTACAAGCTGTTGATCAATTGACTTACAAAGATTTATTATGGAAAAGCCGTTTTGTCAATATTCCAATTTTTAACAAAGAGCAAATTCATTTTGTATCTGATGCAAAATCTAACGACAGTATTCTAAGATTTGCCAGCGGAACAGTAATTGTACGAAAAGTAAAATTGCCAGAAATAAAAAAAGGAAGTGCCATTTTTGTTGACGTTACACAACAATCGAATGGCGATGCTTATGACAGAACGGGATCTGTATTTATGATTCCGACGGATAAAAAAATATCTTTTCTTGATGGATTAAAAAATGGAGTGAAATCATTGCCACAATATGAAAATGGAAATGGGAAAAAATACCAAGGTGTAGCGGCAACAGATCAATACACTCCCTTATTGGAATTGATGCGCTTTTTCACTCCTTTTGGTGTAAAACATTTTAACTATTTGCAATTAAAAGATAAAGTTTGGCAAGACAGCGTTTCATATCGTCAGGATATTTCTTTATTGCAACCAAAATTGAGCAATAAAGAAGTTTATATCGGTATGTTTATTGGAAATTATGATGCAGGCGGGCATAAAGCAAGTCTGAATATTACCATTCATGAGGGTGAAGACAACAATACAAAAGCCGATTATATTTTGCCCCTTTTCAACACGCTTAACGTAATGGAAATGGCTGGACAAGAATACGGAACTATGTTTGACAATGAAAAAGGGCTGGAACTGACATTTGAAGTGCCGCAGGGCTATAAAAATTTCAAATTGAGTTACACTACAACTGGACATGGTGGCTGGGAAAATGGCGATGAATTTTTACAGAAAAAAAACACCATTTTCATTGACGGAAAAGAAGTTTTTGGATTTACGCCATGGCGCACCGATTGTGGTTCGTATCGATTGAGCAATCCGGCTTCGGGTAACTTTGGCAATGGTTTATCATCATCTGATTTGAGTCGTTCGAATTGGTGCCCAGGAACAACTACTAATCCGAATTTAATTGATTTAGGAAATCTAGCTCCTGGAAAACATACTATTCGCGTTTCTATCCCAATGGGGAAACCAGAAGGAACCAGCAGCAGCGCATGGAATGTTTCTGGATTTTTGATTGGAGAAAGGTAATTGATAATTAAATTTAGATAAAATCGACTTATTGATTCAGCAGAAGTCTTTCTATATTTAAATTTCTGAAAAAACTAAAATTAACTTGTTGATTATATGTAATTCACAAAAAAACAAACACATAGAAACATAGATTTTATATCCAAAAAAAAGGAGACAAAAAGAAACTAGTTTTTAACACATAGCTTTCTATGTTTGTTGATGCAAGTGAAACGCCTTTTCAAATTAAGTCAGGAACTATGTTTCTATGTGTTAAAAATTATACCAACGAATTAATTTTAGTTTTTCACTATTAAAACCTAACTATCAAACCACCTAATTTCAAAAAAAATGAAAAAAATCACATTTTGCCTGCTGTTTTTCACCATGAGCTTAACGACAATAATTGCTCAAACCTACACTCCAACGGAAGGAAATCTAAAAAGTCGTCAAGAATTTCAGGATGATAAATTCGGAATGTTCATACATTTTGGTCCGTACAGCGTTCTTGGAAATGGCGAATGGATTATGAACAACCAAAACATCAAGGTAACGGAATATGGAAGATTGATCAACGTATTTAATCCGCAAGATTTTGATGCAAAAAAATGGGTTGGTATTGCCAAAGCTGCGGGAATGAAATACATCACTTTTACAACACGTCACCATGATGGCTTTAGTAATTTTGACACTAAATTATCCGACTGGAAAATTACAAATACACATTTCAAAAGAGATTTGCTAAAAGAATTGGCTGATGAATGTCATAAAGAAGGCATCAAATTATTCTGTTACTATTCCCTTTTAGACTGGACCAGAAGCGACTACCAATACGAAACCGGAAAAACTGGAAAAGGAACTGGCAGAACTCAAAAAAGTGACTGGAACAGCTACGTTCGTTTCATGAAAGGACAATTGACCGAAATACTTTCGAATTATGGAAAAATTAGCGGTATTTGGTTTGACGGTCACTGGGATCAATTGGACAATGATACCGATAAAACATTAACTTCAAAAGTCAACTGGCATTATGATGAAATTTATTCTTTGATTCACTCGATTCAGCCGGAATGTTTGATTTCAAACAATCATCATTTATTGCCTATTCAGGGAGAAGATTTTCAGGCTTTCGAAAAGGATTTGCCTGGTGGCAATACAACAGGATTTGGAGGACAATCGATTTCGCAGCTCCCTTTGGAAACTTGCGAAACAATGAATAATTCTTGGGGATTCAATATCAATGACCGAAAATACAAATCGACAAAAGACTTATTGCATTATATGATAAATGCCGCAAGTCTGAACGCGAATTTCCTGCTGAATGTAGGGCCAATGGCCGATGGAACAATTCAGCCCGAATTTGTTCAAACTTTAAAAGAAATAGGAATCTGGATGGACAAAAACGGAAAAAGCATTTACGGAACAAGAGGCAACATAATAAAATCACAAGATTGGGGTGTATTTACGGCAAAAGACAAAACTTTGTTTGCACACATCATCAATACGCCAAAACAAGCAGATTACATTTTTATTCCAGAAATGAAGCAAAAAATCAAAAAATGCTACTTGATGGACAGCAAAAAAGAAATCAAATTCACACAACAGCCAGAAGGAACTTTTGTTTATTTGAATGGCATCAAAATGGACACAATCGATACGATAATAGAAATTCAAATACAATAAATTAATTTTCAAATGTTTAGAAAAATCATTTTCTTCTCTGCTGTTGCTTTTATTACTGCTGAAAGAGGAAACGCACAATCAACATTTTCAGCTGAAAAATTTCTGAAACACGATACCTATCTTGCATCGGATAAATTAGAAGGTCGCTTGGCTGGAACAAAAGGCAATAATGAAGCCGCAGCATATATCAAAAAATATTTCAAAAAATTTGGACTAAAAAAATTCAATGACAATTATTATCAGCCGTTCAAAATTTTCATAAAACCGGATATTAATAAAATGAAATCAGATAGCGTTTCGACCCAAAATGTTGTCGGCTATTTGGAAGGTTCTGATCCTAATCTAAAAAAAGAATTCATTGTTATTGGCGCACATTACGACCATTGGGGATGGGGCGGAAAAGGTTCTGGAAGCAAGAAAAAAGACACGCTTGCTATTCACAATGGAGCTGATGACAATGCTTCGGGAGTTTCGGCTCTTTTGTCTATTTTAGAAGAATTTCATCATTCTAAAACCACTCCGAAAAGAAGCATTATTTTCATTTCTTTTAGCGCTGAAGAAGAAGGTTTATTAGGCTCCAAATACTTTGTCAATCATTTGCCTGTAGATAAAAATGCTGTAAAAGTGATGATCAATATGGATATGGTGGGAAGATTAAATGATAAAAAAGAACTTTATATGGGCGGTGCAGGCACTTTTCCAGATGGTGTTGAACTGATGAAAAAATTAGGTGAAGGCAGCGGACTAAATCCAGTTGTATTTGCTGGAGATGTTGGTGGTTCTGATCATGTTACTTTTTACAAAAACGAAATTTCTGCCGTAGGATTACATACAGGCGGGCATCCACAATATCATACACCGGAAGACGATACTGCCTTAATTAACAGTGAAGGCGGTGCTTTGGTTGCTAAATATATTTATAATGCTTTAGTTTCTATTGCTAATTATGAACAACCGCTGACTTTCATTAAGCAGAATTAAACTTAGCGAAAAAAGAAAACAATACATATTTTAAATAAAAACGTCGAATTTGCGATTATTCAAATGCAAATTCGACGTTTTTATTTATGACTTAACTTTTCTAAAATGGCAGTCAAATGATTGTATCTCTTAAACCTTTAGCTGACTTCCCAAAAAAACTTTAGCAAATTATACTAAAAGTGTAATAGGAAAAAAAAGTAAAGTCTTTAACAGTAACGAGTCTTTCTCACTCGATTTCTATTCGTTTCTGAGTTTCAAACATCACTTTAGCACATTGTTGAAATTAATTTCTCCAAACAAAAAACCCCAGACTCAGGTTATCCTGAATCTGGGGTTTACCAATTACTAATCAAACATTAAAAATGAAAACTATTTTACGTCCCAGAAAATTTTGGTACTTAAATTATCCTTGTCTTTAACTGTATTGTAGTTATTTGTATTATAAACACTCTCAGAACTTGGATATGTCCAACGTGTTGGAGGTAATTTCCCAGCAGAGCTTGTTTCATCTGGCATGAAAGTTAATGCTGGAAGTTTCAATCTTCTTTGCTCTGCCCAAGCTTCGTCAGCTTGCATGATGTTGAAGTGAATGTACTTTTGGAAAGCAATTAACTGCAACTGAGCTGCTGCTGTGGTAGCACCTGCAAAGTTGATTTTAAGAATATATGCCTCAATTTCAGCAGTTGTTGGCTCTGAAGTTGGTTTCCAAGTTAAATCATCTGCTTTATCTCCTAATCTTACGTAGTATTCGATAGATTGTCTGATTGCTTTTTCAAAATGTGTTTTTGCAGTAGCCGCATTACCATTTCTTGAATAGTACTCAGCAAGAAGCAAGTTCATTTCCGCAGCATTTATCAATGTACCCGGCAACCAGTCATTTCTACTGATTACAGATCTGTTGTAGATTGCAATTTTACCATCAGCGATTACTTGGTCTTGTGCTCCTGAAGTTGCTGATTGGTCAAGTCCAGTATAAACTGTCGCATTTACACCTTTTTCAAACAACCAAGGCTCACGAGGGTCAAGATTAGCATTCATGTGATCAATCATTACTTTTGGTGCAATATTGTTTCCTGACTCCATAGCATCAAAGAACCCTGAAGTATCCAAATCTGTATCCTGAGTGTATACTCTGAATGCAATATTCTCTGCATTTTCATCAACAATTTTTCCTTCAGCAATGATTTCAGCCATTTCAGAATTTGCTCTTGCGGCTAAAGATGAAACTCCAGATACTCGGTTTAGGATTCTTAAACGTAATGAATTACAATAGTTTTTCCACATTACTAAGCTTCCTTTGTTGATCAAATCCTGATTTTTGAACTCTACTCCTGTTTTAGTAGATAATGTAATTGTATTCAATTCAGTAGAAAAACCTTTCAACTCATCTAACATCTTTGCATAAATCTCAGTTTGGCTGTCATACTTTGCTGCTGCTTTTGTATAATCACCTCCTGTCATACTGATTTTACCAGCCTCAGAAAAAGGGATGTCGCCATAATTGTCAATCATCTTTTGCGTATGATCGTACAAATAAATTGTCGAAGTTATAGTATAGATTCTACTATCTGCTTTATCTGCATCTGGAAGCGCAGCAAATGCTTTTTCCAATTCTCTATATTGCGTAACAAAGTTGTAATATCTATCCCATCTGTAAACTGTAGCGGCTCCTGGAATATAACGCCCTGTTATATTCGTAAATCCGTGTGCTTGTGTGTACGAAAGAGAAGTTGATCTAAGAACTGTAAAATAGTTCCAATATGATGGAATTACATCCTCAAAATTAACTTTTAAGAATCCCGCAAACTGTTTAGGCACAGTTGTCGTTTCAATCTTAGATGGATCTCTGTACGCATCTGCGAAATCATCCTGCGAACAAGAGCTAAGAAAAAGTCCTGCTGACGCTAATGATATATATAATAATTTTCTCATGTTGTATTTTTTTAAATTAGAATTTATCAAATTAGAAAGATGCTCTTAACGAAACTCCATAACTTCTAGTCGCTGGAGATAATCCTGCATTGTTCACGTTTTGAGCCCATCTTGTTCCTGCAGTAGTTCCCTCAGGATCCATATCCTTAATTGTTCTATAGATAAAAAACAAGTTACGTCCGAAGAAAGAAGCAGTCAATCTAGTAGCTCCAATTTTTGCAGCCCAAGCAGACGGTACATTGTAAGCTATTGATAGTTCTCTCAATTTAACATAGTCATTCTTTTTAATATACAATTCATAACGAGAAATACTGCCATATTGAGGTCCACCCCAGTTGTAAGTCAATGCATAATATCCTGCTTGAGAAACAACATTCGTATTTGGATTACCATTTGGATCAACACCATCCATTAACATACCATCACGATATAAAGTTTGACCAGCTGGTCCTGCAGTAGCACTATTAGGAACTTGAACTCCTCTGCCATTATCCATATAATATGTCAAACCTCCACGCTCATTAGTACTGTAATTCAAAGTCTCTTCTGTCAAACCTCTTGAATTCATCCAGCTGATACCCGTTGGCATTATATAACCTCCATAAGAATAATCAATATTTACATCTAAAGTGAAGTTTTTATATGTAAATGTATTGATCAAACCACCAACACCTTTAGGCATAGCTGATCCATATTTCTCCCATTTATCACCATCGATTATATAGAAACCATCAGAATCTACCATTTTATTACCGTTAGTGTCTGTTTTAATAGGGTGTGCATAAATACCTCCCATTGGCTGACCTACAACTGATTTCAATTGAGCTGCTGATCCATCATAGTCCGCATGTAAATATTCTGTTGAACCATCAGCTAATGATACTAGTTTGTTTACGTTTTTTGCCCAGTTTAAAGTAACATCCCAAGAAAAACTTTCTGTTCTAAAAGGAGAACCTGTTAATGAAACCTCAAAACCGTGGTTAGCCAATTCTCCAACGTTTGCCAAGATCGATTTTGCTCCTGTAGTAGGCGCTAATGTCAAAGGAAGAATTTGGTCTTTAATTTTTGCATTATAGTATGAGAAATCTAAACCAAGTCTTCTGTCAAAGAATTTAGTTTCAAAACCAAGCTCATACTCGTTTTTCATCTCAGGCTTAATTCCTTCGTTACCATATGATGCATTTGATGTTGTAATCAAAACAGGAGTAGTTGTTCCTTGAGTACCTAATGTAGCTTGGTTGAATGCAACGTTTGCTAGGTAAGATTCTGGATAACTACCCACAATTCCCCAAGAAGCACGCAATTTTGCATAACTAACCACTTCTGGTAATTTTACTGCTTCAGATAACACAAAACTTGAGTTAACAGAAGGGTATGTAAATGAATTGTTGTTTGGATTCATTGTAGAAGTACGGTCTCTTCTGATTGTACCTTCAAGGAATAAATAGTTTTTGTAGCTACCATTGATTGTTCCAAATGCAGCATCTTTCAAAATTTCATATCTTCTAGAAGTACTGTTTGCCATATTGATAGAAGCGTTCATGTCGTACCATCCTTCAACACTTAATCCTCCATTAGTAGAACGAGACAAAAACTTACCTGTTTCTTGAGAACCGTTGAAACCAGCTTGTGCTCCCACAGTAAAATCGTCATTAAGTTTTTTGTTGTATGTTAACAATACTTCACCATAAAGGATATTGTAATCTTGAGATTCCATTCCAAAAGCACCAGATCTGTCTCCTCCGAATTGATAAATCAACGGAACTTCAACAGGATCTCTATTTTCGATGTTCACAGAAGATAAATCTGTCGAAACACGTCCACGTAATGAAAAATCACCAAACGTAAGTGTTTCAGTAACACTAGCAATCAAACGGTTTGTAATCTCATCTTGTTGCTTAGCATTTGTGTTCCAAAAATAATCTCCAATATCCGCTTTGAATCCATTACGAATAATGTTTTCACTTGGAGTCAAACTCTGACCATTTACTCCTGTAACATATTTATAACCTAAACTTGTTTGGTATTTAGCTTTGTACCAATCTCCATTATCAAATGGGCTTAACATACCTGTAAAGTTATTTACCAAACGGTCCGTCGCATAAGCACGATTATGAACTTTTTGGTTCATGTAGTTTACAATAACATCTGTTTTTAAGAATTTACCCGTTTTAAATGATGCATTTAAGCTTAAGTTATTTTTCTTATTACTGTTACCCATAGATAATCCGTCAGATTCAATATGTGTATAAGAAAAACGGATATTGCTGTTGTCAGTAGTATTTGTAAGAGCAACGTTTGTTGTAGCATCCCAAGCATCTTGGAACATGTTTTTATAACCATCTTTTTGAGCAGAGTATGGACGAACCACACCATCCCAAGTCATAATAGGTTTTCCATCAAACCAGTTTCCAAAGTTAACAGAGCTATTTGGAACCCCTCTCATATCAGCAGTACCATCACCATTAGTATCATAATGTGCGAAACCGTCTGGTGCCAAATATGCTGAAGGATTGAAATTTGGATTCGCATATCCTTGACCTCTTTCATACTGGAATCTTGGCAAGTAAGCAATTTGATTTCCAGAGTAACTCGTACTGAAATCAATACCTAAACCTTTTTTTCCTTTACCTGATTTTGTAGTAATCAATACAACCCCATTTACAGCTTCAGAACCGTATAATGCAGCTGCAGAAGCACCTTTAAGAATCGAGATGTTCTCAATATCCTCAGGGTTGATATCTGCTAAACCATTGTTTTTCATACGTGGTGCGTTCCAATAATCACTATTATTAACATCACCATCACGAATTGGAATACCATCCATAACGATAAGGGGTTGGTTTTTACCAGAAACACTATTCAATCCACGAATTTGGATATTGATTGGTCCACCTCCACCTGGTGCAGATGTAACACGTACACCTGGTGCTTTACCATATAAAGAGTTTGCAATTGTAGGCGATGCTGTTTTTGTAATCGCATCAGCTTTAATGATACTTGTAGCGTATCCGATAGATTTATTCTTTTTAGTTTGCCCCAAAGCTGTAACTGTGATCCCATCAAGTTCATTAGTCGCAGTTGCTAGTCTAACATCCATCCCGTCAGTAGCTCTTAATTCTACTGTTTTAAATCCC
Source organism: Flavobacterium denitrificans DSM 15936 (assembly GCF_000425445.1). Classification (GTDB taxonomy): domain Bacteria; phylum Bacteroidota; class Bacteroidia; order Flavobacteriales; family Flavobacteriaceae; genus Flavobacterium; species Flavobacterium denitrificans. The sequence goes on from NZ_AUDL01000008.1 coordinate 152,815, forward strand.
ACAGCACTTATAATAAGTGTAGCTCCTTCTTTTACTGAAATTTTAAATCCTCCATTTTCATCAGTAATTGTCTCTTGCTTTGTTCCTTTTTCTTTAACATTCGCAAAAGGAACTGGCAGATTCGTATTATCTGTAATTACACCGGAGATTGTCTTGTTTTGTGCATTTACTCCTTGGTAACACAACATCATTAGAAAAACTAACAATGATTTGTATAACAGTTTTCTCATAATTAATATTAGTTTGGTTTGGTTTAAATTATTTTTAAATTAAAAGGTTCTGATTATTTAAAAAAATATTGGATACTAAAACCTTTAATTCCATATTACCATTTTCTCAACCTGGCAATAACTAAGTTTCTTGTTTGTAACATCTCTATTTTTTCTTTTATATCATAAGCGTGTTTTTTGTTTAATAATTTGTTTTAAGTTTTCTGAGTTATTATTTTTTTTTCGTTAACTATAACGTTTTAGCAATTGGCTTTTAAAAAAAAGGAACATTATGCTATACCGACTCTCTTATAGTTAAACTTCCTTTTTTCTTTTCTTTTATAATCTTGTAATCACTCCCATCTGTCATTTGTTTCATTAGGAGCTTTACTGTTTTTTTTCCCATTTCTTCAATAGGCTGCGCCAAAACTGTAATAGATGGCGAATTAAGCCTGAAACTGTCGTGATCATCAAAACTAATCACTGCTTTGTCTACTGGAATCTTCAATCCGAGTTTCCTTAAAGATTGTAATCCTGCAAGCAACAAATAATTTGCGCCAAATAATATGGCATCGATATCAGTATTTTGGCTCAAAAATTCAGAGATTTTTTCAATTCGTTTATCTTCTGTTATTTGATAATCCATATCCAAAACTCTTGATTCATCATACAAACCTGCTTCTTTCAATGTGTGTGCATAGCCTTGTTTCCTCAGATCCATTTGAATCAGCTGTGAATAATTGGTAACAAATGCAATTTTTTTGAATCCTTTTTCTAACAGAAATCGCGTTGCTTTCTCTGCTCCTTCAAAATTATCAAGCACTACATGACTTACATCTTGTCCTTCAAAATAACGATCGACTAATACTACCGGACATTGAAGTTCTAATAATCTGTCAATCGTACCTTTCATATTTTCGGTAGGCGTTATGATAAAACCATCTACATTTGCCTGCAATAAACTATCTACCAACTCTATCGCTCGTTCATCACTTCCACCAGTACTGCAATAAAACACTCTATAATTAGAATCGATTGCTTCTCTTTCGATCACTTTTGCCAAATCTGAAAAAAAGTGATTTGATATATCTTCCACAATAAGCCCAATTGATCTTGTTTTTCCAGTTCGCAAACTACTGGCAATCATATTGAGTTTAAATTTCATTTCTTCACTAACCTTGAAGACTTTCTTAATCACTTCTTTGCTTATCCCCATTTTTTCGCCTTTGTTGTTCAAAACAAATGAAACAGTCGTAACTGATACATTTGCAGCTTTGGCGATATCTTTAATGGTGATGTTTTTTTTCATGAAACGTTAAGCTTATCTTAAACTTTAGTTAATACATTTAAACAAATATATATTTAATAAAACGATTTACAAAAACGTTTTAGTATTTTTTTTATATCTATTTAATTATTTTAACATTTAAAAAACCTAAAATCAAATTTTAAGCCTAACCCACTGAAAATAAAACACTATATGATATAAATTCAGATATTATTTTTCTCACAAAATCCTAAAATCATACAAAAATTCAATAAAAATAAATATTGCAAAAAATGATGCTATAAAATCAGGAAAAATGCGACATATTTAACTTAAATATATGTTAACTAATATTCATATAACATTTCCGTATTTGCAAAATCATAATTTTTAATCCATAAATATTTTTATTTGTTTTTTATTCCTTTTTTAGAAATCATAACAAATCACTTTTTTAAAAAATTTGATTTCTTTTTCCTTGATTTTAAAAGTTGTAAGCTTTTTATTGCATTTGATTTTATCCTGAATGCTAAATCTCAAAAATTGATCTCCATTTTTTATTTCAATTCTCACATTCTTTTGTTTTTCAGAATTGATTTTACTCCGTAACAGTAAGAATGTCTCTCAATCGAATATCTCTTGAAGAAGCTCCAATCATAATTCTGAAATCGCCTGGCTCCACAACCCACTGCATCGATTCGTTTAGCATCTTCAGTGTTTCTTTATTGATTTCAAATGAAATTTCTTTTGATTCTCCCGCTTTAAGCGAAATTCTCTGAAAGCCTTTCAATTGTTTTATGGGTTGAGCAATTGATGCCAAAACATCGCGTACATACAATTGAACAACCTCATCGCCGTCAACATTACTTGTATTTTTTATCGTACAATACACTTTTATTGTTTCTGATTTCCCTAATTGTTTTTTGTCAAATCGTAGATTGCTGTATTCAAACGTTGAATAACTCAATCCGAAGCCAAAAGGAAATAATGGCGCTCCGTTTAAATTGGTATAATCATCAGAACGTCCTGTTGGCTTATGATTGTAGACCAATGGCAATTGTCCTTCAAAAACAGGAAACGTAATTGGTAAACGTCCTGCAGGATTTTTATCTCCAAACAAAATATTGGCAACGGCATGACCTCCATCTTCGCCTGGATACCAAACATCTAAAATTGACGGCACATTGTTGATCCATTTATCCATTGTAATAGCGCTTCCTCCAACCAAAACAACTACAACTGGTTTTCCCGTAGCGGCAACAGCATTTATTAATTCTTCCTGATGTCCAAGCAAACCTAAATAAGCTCTGTCATTAAATTCGCCTTCTTCGATTCCGGCTGCAATTACCGCCACATCCGATTTTTTGGCAGCCGCTACAGCTTCATCAATTTTATTTTGCCAATCATTATCTACTCCAACATTCCAGACTAACTTAAATTTAGCATAGCCTTGTGATTCAAAAAACTCAATTCTGATATCGTATTCTTTGTCTTTTTCAAATTTGAATTCAACCAATTTAGTTGAATAGGTTTGGCTTTTCCAATTGTCAATAAGTAGTTTTCCGTTTAAGTACAAACGGTAACCATCGTTTCCTTCAAAACCAATTTTATAAGTTCCCGTTTCTGGAGATTTTATTTTTCCGCTCCATTTAACAGAATAAAAATCGTAATTAATTTTTTCTTGATCAGGAGAATAAAGCGTCCAATCAAAATTAACTGCTTGATCCAACCTAGTCAAAACCGGACTTCCGTTTAATTGCACATTATTAAAATATTCGCCCACTAAACCATTTTTGGTTTTGCCATTTTCAATACTAGATAATTGAGACGATGGAACCGACACATATTCTTTGCTTCTTCTCGCAACTCCTTCTGCAAAATTTATTTGAGCTGACGCTCCTAACTTCGCTTTTATTCCGTCAAGCATATTTACTTTTCCGTTGCCCGGACCGCTGTAACCTCCCAAACGTGCTTCGGTAATATCATTTCCAATTAAGGCAATTGATTTTATCGATTTTTTAAGAGGCAAAACATTGTTTTCGTTTTTAAGCAAAACCATTCCTTTTTCGGCTGCTTCTCTTGCCAACAATTTGTGGGCTGGATTTCCATTCCATTTATTGGTTTCTTTTTCATCCGCATACGGATTTTCAAATAATCCCAATTCAAATTTCAATCGCAAAACCCTCGCCACAGCTTCGTCAATATTTTTCATATCAATTCTTCCGTCAAGGAAAGGCGGCTGGAATAATTTATAATGATCGTAGGCTGTTTGAAAGATTACATCCAGTCCGTTGTTGATGGCATTTGTTCCAGATTCAGGATAATCTTTTGCTGTATAATGCAACACATTTCCACCTCCAACAGCATTTGCATCAGAAATAATGAATCCTTTAAAATTCATTTCTCCTTTTAATTTTTTATTCAACAACCAGTCGTTTGCCGTACAAGGACTTCCATTTATAGTATTGTACGAAGTCATCACACTTCGGCTTCCTCCTTCGGTAAAACACGCACGGAAAGGCGGAAACTGATATTCTTCCAGATAACGTTCATTGTAATCAATTGGGTAACTGTCACGGCCTCCGTCTCCACTATTCGCTAAAAAATGCTTCGGAGTTGTAATTACTCCTCTTTCTTCAAACGAGGAAACATATGCTACGCCCATTTTTGAAGAAAGAAAAGGATCTTCTCCGTATGTTTCTTCTACTCGTCCCCAGCGAACATCTGAAGCAAGATTGACAACTGGCGATAAAATTTGGCGAATTCCTCGGCTTTTTGATTCCATTGCAATGGCGGTTGAAACTCTTTTCACTAATCCGGGATCAAAAGTTGCTGCCAATGAAATAGATTGCGGAAAAGCTGTCGCGCCATCTCTTACCAATCCGTGCAACGCTTCATCAAAAGCGATAATCGGAATTCCGAGACGTGTTTTCTCAACAAAATATTTCTGAATTTTATTAACCAGTTTAACCGTTTCCTTTGCATTACTTGCTGCACTATAATCTAAAATCTGATTGCTGGCATCGGTACTTCCTTTGGCACTGACTTGAAAACCAAAAATTCCATTTTTATAATTGGCTTCTCCATCAGACAAATCACCGGGAATCATGAACATCTGCCAAAATTTCTCTTCCGTCGTCATTCTGGATAATAAATCCTGAACGCGTTCTTCAACAGGCAATTTTGAATTTTTATATTTTGGCGCATTCTGAGCATATAATGTCTGAAATCCCAGAAATAAGCCTAGTAAAAGTATTTTTTTGTTCATAATGATAATATTGAAATAACGATAAGGCATATATTTTTATTGATTTTAACCTGTTGAGGATACTTGATCTTTTTTTAAACACATAGAAACATAGAATTTATATCTAAATGAAGTTGACTAAAAGAAACTAGTTTCTAACACATAGCCAACTATGTTTATTTTAATTCTTCAGCACCAAAAATCTATTTTTCTATGTTTCAAAAATTGTATCCAAAAGACTGATTTTTATGGAATCAATTCAAAAAATTTGGATAAAAAAATGCCATCTCCTTTTCTGGAGATGACATTTTAAAATTTAGTATTAGTTTGTCAGGAATCCTCCGTGACCTCTGTATAATTTAATTGGTGCATCTAAAGTAACTTTAATACAAGTCACATATTTATCAATTGCAGTTTCCGGTAAATCAATATAAACCAATCCTGGAACTGCACTCCAAGAAATTTTCCCTACCACTTTATGAGTTAATTTTACATTTGAACCCAAAACTGTAATATCCTGAATTTTATTATCAAGACCTTTCAGCATTAATTGACCCGAAGTTTTTCCGTGAACAAATAAATAAAGTGTTTTTGAATCTTTAGAAAGTGTCGTTGGCCCATAAAAATGTCCCATCGGAATTCCAGGAACTGTTCCAAAAATACCTTCTCCATTTCTTCTGTTCCAATCACCAAGTTCTTTTAAAGTCGACACAACAGTTTCTGGATAAGTTCCATCAGGTTTTGGTCCGATGTCAAGCAACAAGTTTCCTCCGTTTGAAACTGCGTCAACAAAAATCGTTACAATTTCGTAAGGTGTTTTCCAATTGTTGTCGCTCACACGGTAACCCCAGTTTTCATTCATTGTCATACATAATTCCCACCATTTGAATGCTGGACGCACTACTGGAAAGTTTTGCTCAGGAGTATCATAATCACCGTAACCTTGCAAACGTCCGTTGATAATTGTGTTCGGATTTCTGTCTAACATCATTTTACGAGTTTTTTCAGCCTGCCATTCTTCTGCGCTATGTTCCCAATCACCATCAAACCACCATAAATCCGGATTGTACCAATCTGAAATTTCTTTGATTTGACCTTGGAAGAATTTCTGAAAACGCTCCCAACGTGCTGGTTCTTTTTTAATATCGTAACGCGCTTTTTCTTTCAAAAAGCCTGGGTAATCATTATGAGTCCAATCGATTAATGAAAAATAAGCCCCACATTTGACATCTCTTTTACGCAATTCTTCAAAAAATGGCTTGATCATATCCTTTTTTGCTGGACACGTTTTTACTGAACTCAATTTACCTAACTTCGTATCGTACATTGCTACGCCATCGTGGTGTTTAGTTGTAATTACGGCATATCTTGCTCCAGAGTTTTTTATCATCTCTGCCCAAGCAGCAGGATCATAATTGCTTAAAGTGTAGCTTTTTTGTTGCTTCATATAATCTTCAACAGAAATTTTCCCGTTGTGAAAACTCCAAGATTCAGAAACATCGGCAACAGAATATATACCGGCGTGAATGAAGATTCCTAATTTAGCATCTTCAAACCATTTCATTTTTTCAGCAATATCTTGCGCTGCAATTTTATTCTGCGAATAGCCTGCGATCGTAGTTCCAATTACCAAAATCGCTAAGATTATCTTTTTGGTCATTTTTTTGTTTTTATGTAGTTATTATTTAATCAAGATAGTTGTTGAAGTTGCTTGCAATCCTTCACTTTGTGCTTTTACCGTAAATTGTCCTTTTTGATCTTTTTTCGCTTTAACAATTACAAGAACTTTTCCGTTATAAGCTGGTCTTTCTGTACTTTGAAAAGGCACAAAACTAGTAGCATCCCCATTATCAGTTGCTACAATTTCCCCTGCTCCTTCGATTGAAAACTTAACCAATGGATTTGAACGAGGAACAACCAAACCATTACTGTCTGCGACATCAACCGTTATGAAAACCAAATCAACATCATCTGCAATTACAGTATTTCTATCAGCTGTCATTTTTAGTTTTGTGGCGTTTCCTGTTGTTTTTACAATATGAGTCGCCCATGCTTTTCCATTTTTATAGCAAACCACTTTCAGCTCACCTGGCGCATATATTACATCATCCCAAGTAAGGCGGAAATCTTGTCCTTTTACCATTTTTTTTCTTCCAAGGCTTTTTCCGTTAAGGAATAATTCACCTTCGTCTCCCGAAGTATAAACATGAACAGGAACTACTTGTCCTTTACGTTCACTCCAATTCCAGTGTGGCAAAATATGTGCTGTAGGAACATCTGGTCTCCAGTGTGATTTGTAACTGTAATAACGATCTTTTAGGAAACCGGCCAAATCAATAATACCGAAATAACTGCTTCTTGATGGCGGATTGCTTTTTTGTAATTCAGCCAGTTTCGCTTCCAATTCTTTTTGTTTGGAAGGATCAGTTCTAAAATTCAGCAAATTCGTTTCATCAGAATTATAAGGTGTTGGTTCTCCCAAATAATCAAAACCGGTCCAAACATATTCTCCCAATAAATGCGGATATTTTGCATTGGTTCTGAACTGCGTATCAGGCGAGCAACCCCAACCCGGAAATGCATCATCGTAAGATGAAATCTGCCAGGTCGTTTTATTGAATTTATCATCAAAGAAATATTCACCACGAGAACTTACTGTTGAAGCTGTTTCACTTCCCAATGTTGGCTTTTTCTCATATCTCGGATCCACATCCCATTTTGGCTGCTGATCAAAAAAGTAATTTACTCCCATGATATCCAATGCTACAACTGCTCCGGAACTTCTTCCGCCGTCTGGATCATTGTATCCGTTTGAAATAGGACGCGTTGGATCTTCTCTTCGCATAATATCGGCCAATTCTTTTGTTAACTTAACATTTTGCTGATCCGGAACTTCATTCCCAATTGACCAGATAAATACTGAGGGATGATTTCTGTCTCTGTGTACCAAAGCCATTAAATCTTTCTCATGCCATTCATCAAAAATGACATTATAATCCAGTTTTTTCTTTCCGATTTTCCAGGCATCAAAAGCTTCATCCCATACCAAGAATCCCATTTTATCAGCCAGTTCCAATAATTCCGGAGCTGGAGGATTGTGTGAAGTTCGCAACGAATTACACCCCATTTCTTTCAGCATAACCAATTGTCTTTTCAATGCCGACGTATTAATTGCCGCACCTAAAGCTCCTAAATCATGGTGATTGCAGGTTCCGAAAATCTCGACTCTTTTTCCGTTTAAAAGGAATCCGTTTCGTGGCGTAAATTCGATGGTACGAATTCCGAAAGGCGTATTGTAAGTATCAACCACTTTTCCGTCAACGCTAACTTTCGTTTGCGCAACATAACGATTCGGCGTTTTTAAATCCCATAATTTAGGATTGTTTAAGATCGAATGCGTTTCTGCTTCCTCGGTTGTATTTGGTTTGATTTCTAAAGTGGAAACTATTAATGAACCTGCTTTTACAGTCGGTTTATTATCAATATCCATTTCATATAAATCGGTAGTTACAACTGCTTTAACCGTTTTATTTGTTGCATTATCAACTTTCACTAAAACTTTTATAGCGGCTTCTTCTTTGGTAATATTTGGGGTTGTGATGTAAGTTCCCCAATGCCCAACATGCACCGGATTTGTTTTTACCAGCCATACATGACGGTAAATTCCAGCTCCCGGATACCAACGGGAATCCCAGTTTTCTGTGTCCAGACGAACTGCTAAAACATTTTCTTCTCCAAATTTTAAAAATGGTGTCAAATTCATGCGGAAAGAATTATAACCATATGGCCAGGTTCCAACATAATTTCCGTTTAAATAAATTTTGGCATTTGCCATAGCGCCGTCAAAATCGACAAAAATCTGTTTCCCAGCATCTGACGCCGGAACAGTAAAATGTTTTCGGTACCAGCCAATTCCTTTCCATGGCAATTTTCCTGTTTCTCCTCTAAGCTCAATTCTAAAGGGGCCTTTGATCGCCCAATCATGAGGCAGATTCAATTTTTCCCAATTGGCTTCATTAGTTGAAAAGGCTTCTAAATTTTTAGGTTCCTCTTTAATTAATCCATCCGCCTGAAGTCCGAATCTTGAAAAAACCCAATTATCATCAAAAGACTCCGTATCAACTGAGCCCATTCTTTTAATTGCTTTTTGCTGTGAAAAACCAGACAATCCCATCACTAAACAGAGTACTAAAACGATTTTTTTGTTTAATGAAAACATGCTATTGCTCATATTCTTATATATTTTGCTTTGATTTTAGCTTACGCTTTATTCGTTTACTTTATATTTGTCTTTATATCAAAATTCATCATATTGAAAGTTGCAATTTTTGGCTTCCAATGGGTATTAAATGTGTTGTTTTTTATTACAACTTTTTTGCAGGCAGTAAGTTTAAAAGCATCTTCGTTTGAAACTTCTCCCACTAAATCTGACTGATTTATAGTATTATTAGAAAAAAACAATCCATCAGTCGAACGAGCTGACAAAATAGATTTGTCCAAAACAGTAAATGTATTTTCCTGAATTCTGATATTATGATGCACAAAATACCCTTTTACTAGTTCATGATTCTCAGGCGCTATATTTATAACCGTACCCGAATTATATGCGCATTCTTCAAAAGTATTATTCTGAATCGTCACATCAGCGACTGACCCCGATTCAAACCAATTTGAAGCATCGTCAGCTATTAAAATTGCATGCATTCCTGTTCGATAGAAAATGTTATTTTCTATCCGTATTTTTCTGCGCGTAGTCAACAATATTCCTCTTGTATTGGTGCGCTCAAATCTTGAATTTCGGATTGTAACTTCCGGAGTCCAAGTTATATTTTCAATTACATCCCCTATTTTTATTTTTTCTGAAATTTCATTTTCTAAAACCAATTCCATTTCTTTTTTGCTGATCAATTTTGCCGATTTCACTTTGCCAAAAACAATTGTTTTCAATGTTTTCGGACTTACAAAACTGATGCTGTCACCAGCGAAAAAAGCTTCAAACCCATACGTCTGATGGTGCATGAATTGCACTTTTATTTTCTTGTTTCCTGAAATTTCAGTTATTTTTAAATGCGTCCCGTGCACATTTATCGCATCATCATGCGCTCCTGATGTTTTGCAATCGGTGACCAAAATTTTTCCTTTACAACCTGAAAAATGGAAACAATCAGCAAAAGATGCAATTACACGTCCCGAATTTTCGCGGGGTGCCACTACAACTTTTGAAAGTGTTATATTTTCGGCAAACTGAGAAACAATTCCCAAACCGTGCATAAAATGCATTTTGATATTAGACAACACAACATCTTTACTCAATGTAATAAATCCACCGCAATTATCACGGTATGTATCACGGATTGAAAGCACATCTCCTGTCTTATATTTATCTTTTGAGAAATCACCTTCAAATAAAACTTCTCTGTTTTCCTGCTGAATTGCTTTTGATTTCAAAAAAGGTTCAAATGAGGAATAATGCATTCTGTTTTGCTGATCCAGTGCAATCGTATGATGCGAATTACTTTTCCAACCTTCCCCATAAAAACCAATTTTTCCGTTTTCGATAAAATATTTAGAATCGGGATGGATTTTTAATTTTACTGCAGATGGCGAAACCCAAACAACAGTCGCCTCTGACATTGTTGGTCTTTCATAATCAAACTGAAGATTCTTAATTTCAATGTTTTCACAATTGAATAAGGCAAACGAAATCATTTTTCCATGTAAAACAACCAATGTATTGTTTCCGTCTAAAGTCACATTTTTTAAATGATCGAAGAAAAAGCCAATGTTTTTGATCTTGGATAATGTATCACTTTCAGTCGCATTCGAAATGTAAATTTCTTTTTTAACCGAATCTTCCGGCCACAAATCAATTCTTCCACCAGGTAATTGAACAACTACATTTTTCCTTCCCGAACATTTTTTTAATGCTTCAGAAATTCCTTTACTAGCGTTCTGATAACTATTCGGTTTCACTCCAAATTCCGTCACTTTTACAGTATCTATAACCTGACACGAAACCTTTATTGCCATCAAAAAAAACAAAAAGGATAAGAACATTTGTTTATGGAATATCATTTTAATTTTTGGATTAATAGTTAATCTTAAAATTATAATGAACGATCCAAATGTGTATAACCGCCATCAACATGAATCAGTTGTCCTGTTGTATGACTTGATCTGTCAGACAATAAGAATACTGCCATATTAGCGATTTCTTCTGCTGTTGTCATTCTGTTTTCAAATGGAATTTTAGCAGTAATTTCTTTTAATTTTTGCTCTGGATTTTCAAGTGTATTGATCCATGCGTCGTATAATGGTGTATAACATTCGGCCACAATTACGGCATTTACACGTATTCCGTATTTTAACAATTCAACAGCCCATTCGCGAGTCAGGGCATTGCGTCCACCGTTTGAAGCTGCATACGCTGATGTGTTTCCTTGTCCAGTATCAGCCGTTTTTGAACCAATATTAACGATAGCTCCTTTTGTTTTCTTCAACTCAGGCAAAGCATGTTGTGCCATTAAATAATAGTGCACCAGATTTTTATGAATTGAAGACATGAATTTTTCATAATCGCCGCTTTCCAAACCAACGCCATCATTTACTCCAGCATTATTAATCAATCCGTCGATTCGTCCACATAATGCAACAACTTGGTCAACTGCATCTTTACAAGCCTCGGGATTTGTAAGCTCCGCAGAAACTGCTAATGCTCTTCCGCCTTCAGCTTCTATTTCTCTGATTGCATTTTCATTATCGGCTTTACTTCTTCCTACAATTACCGGAATTGCACCTTCTCCCGCCAAAACTTTACAGATTCCAAGTCCAATTCCTTTTGCTCCGCCAGTTACAATAATTATTTTATCAGTAAGGTTAAGATTCATTTTGTATGCTATTTTAGTTAGATAGTTTTTTGACTGTGCGTACATAAACTCACAATCATGGTCGTTTTTTTTTACAAATGATAAAAATTAAAGGCGTTTTCGCTCCAAAATTTATCCTGATCTGTTTTTGAAAATTTCGAAAAATAGTCTTCAACAATTTCACATGATTCGGCGTATGAAGCAGCGAGTAAACTCACAGGCCAATCGCTTCCGAACATTAAGCGTTCAATCCCAAAAACCTCAGTAACAACATCTAAACAACTCATAAAGTCTGTTGCAGTCCAATTATTCCAGTCGGCTTCGGTTACTAATCCAGACACTTTGCACATCACGTTTGGAAATTTAGCAATAGCTCGTATTCCGTTTTCCCAATCTGTGAATTCTTTATTTTTAAAATCCGGTTTTGCCAAATGGTCAATAACAAATTTTTGTTCCGGAAAGTTTGCTACAAGTTTTGCTGCATTTTCCAAATGTTTCGGAAAAATCAAAATATCATAGGTGAAATTATGTTTTGCTAATTGCGAAATTCCACGCTGAAATTTTGGTTGCAGCATAAAATCAATATCAGCTTCTGCCTGAATAATATGCCTGAATCCTTTTAACTTTTCAAATTGGGCATAATATCCCAAGCGCTCTTCAATATTCGCATCACATAAATCTATCCATCCAACAACGCCTTTTATGAAAGGATTGTCTTTAGCCAAGTCAAGCAGAAAAAATGTCTCTTCTTCACTTTGATCAGCTTGAACCGCTACACAACCACCAAACTGATTTTCGAATAATATGGGTTCCAAATCAGCAGGCAAAAAATCACGCTTGATCACTTTCATTTCATCCGTAATCCAAGCATCCTTTACAGGGTCGTATTTCCAAAAATGCTGGTGGCTATCGATTTTCATTTAGGTCAAATATTTTTTCCATCATCATCCATTTTTCACCTTCTTTTGCCCATGGCAAAGCTTTTTGATATTTCCACATCAATTCTTCCCATTTCTGAACTACGGGATTATTGGCATCCATTTCTCCTTTTCTTTCAAAAGTAAACGTCTCGTTGGCTTCGATAATCATAAACATTCTGTTTCCGACACAATAAATATCAAGATTCTCAATTCCCGAATTGGTAATGCTTTCTGTAATTTCTGGCCAAATTTTTTCATGATATTTTTTATACTCTTCGATTAAATTGGGATCTTCAATTAAATCTAAAGCGAGACAATATTTTTGAGTTACCATAGTATTTTATTTAAAATTTAGGTTGAAACCTAAAATTACTGATTATCGATTAAAAAACAATTTAAATCAGAGATTAGAAATTGTTATTGAGCCGTTACTTTTAAAACTACTCCGGCTTGTTTTGCAAGCTCTGCGCGCAATGCTTTCGGAATTGTTATACTAATTCCGCCCTTTACATTTTTATAACTTAGCTTTTGTTTGCTTGCCAAAAGCATCACATTTGCTTTACCTTTTAAATTGTTTTTAATTACAATTTCTGCAGGTATTTCTTTTTCATTTGCTTGTGGAAGATAAATTCCGAAGATTGTTTTTTCTCCTTTCGAAGTATAACATAAATTGCCTTCAGAATAAGGTGCTACAGGTTTTGTCCCATAAATAGCATCTCCATTAATATCAAGCCATTTTCCAACTTCGGCTAACGCTTGCTGAATTTTCGGTTCAAAATCTCCTTTTCCGTCTGGGCCAACACCTAGCAATAAATTTCCGCCCTTAGCAACAATACCGGTCAATAGCTGAATAACCTCTTTACCTGATTTGTATTTATCATTTGGCACCCATCCCCAATCATTTCCAAGTGTTACACAGCTTTCCCATGGCACTGGAATTGGTTTTTCAAGCACTTTTCGCTCAGGAGTCAAATAATCTTCATATTCTCCAGGAACCCAGCGATCTACCACAATAAGTCCGGGTTGTTTTTTACGTGCTGTTTCGGCAATCAATTTCATATCAATATCCAAATTCTGACGGCCTTTTTTGCCAGCAGTTTGTTTTGGATCTGAAGGACGAACCCATCCGCCATCAAGCCAAAGTATATCTACTTTTCCGTAATCAGAAGTCAATTCATTCAGCTGATTTTGCGTGTATTTCACAAAATTCTGCCATCTCTCGGGATGTGCTTTAACATCGTAATTCGGATTTCTATCTTTTGGAGGGTAATATTTCCACCAAAAATCCTGCGAAGTCCAGTCTGGTTTTGAAAAATAAATTCCAACAGACAAACCCTCTTTGCGCGATGCATCTAAAACATTTTTCAATACATCTGGTTTTGGATTCTTGGCATTAGGCAAATTGGGATTTGTAATTTTGAAATCAGTGAATTTTGAATCGTACATACAAAATCCATCATGATGTTTGGAAGTAAAAATCATATACTTCGCTCCAGCGCTTTTAAACATTTTTGCCCATTTTTCAGCATCCAGATTTACAGGATTTAAACTAAATCTAGCACCGCGATAATCAGATGCAAACGAATCGTAATCGTCATACCCGTTTCGGGTAACCCAGTCTTCAGGTGCCAATCCCCACGACTCGCAAATTCCCAACTGACTGTATAATCCCATATGAATTAAAACGCCGAATTTGTAATCCTGCCATTTTGCCAAATTGTCTTTTACCGCTTTGTCTTTAGGACCTATATAAGTATTTCCGGGTATTTTTTCATTTTCCGGCATAATATCGCCCTGAGCATACGACAGGGTTCCTGCTGCAAAACAACAAACGGACAGTATTAATTTTATGCTGCTTTTCATATTTTATTTTGACACCTAATTATATAGGCACACTTTAAATGTGAGTAATTAATTTCATGTTTTCAAATCGTACAAGTTATTAACTAAATCGTTTTATATAATCAGACATAGTTTTATTGTAATCTTAGAAAAATAAAATTATTGCATTATAATCTTTTATTTTACCTCAAAATTATCATTAATTAAGCATTTATTATCTTTTTAATAAATACCACCAAAAGACAGATTTTTAGCTCACTTTTTTGCAATAAATTATGAGATAAAAAAAAATAGTACGTTATAAAAAGAAATCCTTAAAATGAAGATTTTAATTTTTAGCAAAATCAAATCCTTAATTTTTAACAAAATTACAAGTGAAAACCAATCTTATACCAAAGCATTTTTTCGATATTCTTTTGGTGTAGTACCTATCAATTTCTTGAAGAGTTTATTGAAGTTTGAAGCCGTTTTGTAACCACATTCGTAGGCAATTTCAGAAATGCCCAAATCGGTTTCAATTAAATATTTGCAGGCATTTGAAACTCTGATTTCATTTAAGTATTCCACAAAAGGCTTTTTGGTTTTAGCCTTGAACATCCTGCAGAAAGAAGTTGGAGTCAGGTTTGCAATTTTTGAAATTTCATCAAGTGAAATTTCTTCTTTGTAATTTGATTTTACATATTTAAAAACTTCTGCCAGACGATCATTTTTATTGTCCTCATTAATCGGCACGTATGAATTATCATTAATATACCTTAAATCTTTACTCCTAGACAAGAGAGACAAAATTTCCATAAGTCCCATCACCACTTCAAAACCCTTCTTTTTGAGAAGTTTGTTCATTTTTTTTGCGATCAAAGTATTGGTTTCTCCCGTAATAGAAACGCCTTTTATAGCTTGAGCGAAAAACTTTTTAACTTCTTGCGCTTCGGGCAATTCATAAAAAGAGTTTCCAAAAAGATCTCGGCTAAAATAAATTACAATGGCTTTGGCTTTAAGACTATTTATTCCTTTATAAAAAATTTCATCGTTAAGCCAAACGTGTGGAATGTCATCTCCAAGAAAAACCATGTCGCCAGGTTGAAAAGATTCTACCGAATTTCCAATAATTCTTTTACCATGACTCTCTAATATATAAACCAATTCAAATTCTGGATGCGAATGAAAAGGAGACTGAAAAAACGACTCTTCACGAGAGAATACAGATAGCGACGTATTTGTATAGGAAGCAATAGTAGTTTTAACAATTTTCATTTTCCGAATAATAATGATAATTAATAATTAAATAATGATAAAATTGAATTAATTATTAAATTGATTTAAATATAATTTTAATTTACCCTAAAAACAAAAATAACATAAAAATGCATTCTACAATACTAAATCGTTTTAATAAGATAAAAAAATCAAAAAAAAGTTGTTTTCGCCTCTTATTTTAGAAAAAAAAACAGACTTGCTTTTTGCTCCGAAAGTCCTAAAAACATTGGAAGCAGAACTAAAATTAAGCCCAAAAATCAAGTCCTTTTTTTGGATAAAATGATAGAATTGAATTAATAAGTGATTTCTCGATAAAAATATATATCTGGATTGACAACCAATTTTACAAAACGTTTTTAAGCAAAATTTAAAAGCGTTTTAAAAATCTACAAACGCTCCTTTTTATTCTAAACTTAAAAATTATTTAACGACAACTTAATTGAAAAGTGTTGGAATAAAAAAACAAAAACTAAAAAACAAATGAAAAAAGAACTCTTAATTTTCCTTCTTGCTCTCGGTTCAAATTTGACTGCCCAAACTAAAACTACAGGAAATGTTGTTGAATATTTTGGAAAAGAAAAAATAGAAACAACAGCCGAAGGAAGTGTTTTGCATCAATTTACTGAAGGTTATTTTCTTCCTGCTGACAAAAAAAGCGGTACACTTTTCAACGGACAAGATCCGGTTGCTTGGCAATACGCCACGGGAAAATTTGTTAATCCGAACAAGCAAAAGGGAGATTGGAAGAACATTAAAGTGGATTCAGTAGGCGTTTTTAGCGGAAAGGATTTGAGATCTGCTTTTTTGTTTACCGAATATAATTCTCCAAAAGAGCAAATCGTACTTCTGGAAACTACAGGCGGAACGCGCACTTATATAAATGGAATGCCACATGAAGGAGATCATTATGATTTTGGATATACTTTGATTCCGTTTAAACTTCGAAAAGGAACAAACGAATTTGTTTATACGAAAGGACGTTTTGGCCGTGTGAAATCAAAAATTATTACGCTTTCAAAAAACATTCAATTTACTAAACGCGACTTGACCCTTCCGGATGTGATCAATGGAGAAAAAGATGAAAAATGGGCTTCTGTTCGTGTCATCAATGCAACCGAAAAAGATTTGAAAGAATTAAAAATTGTTGCGAAATTATCTAGCGGAGAAACGACTTCATATGCGACCGACGCGATTATGCCAATGTTTGTGAGAAAAGTAAAATTTAAAGTTCCAGCTGCAAAAAACGACTTTACTGGCGAACTAAAATTAGAACTTACATTAACAGATAAAAGCGGAAAAGTATTAGACAAAACAGAATTCCCAATTCAGCAACGTTTTGCAACTGTTCATCACGAACGTACTTTTTTAAGTAAAGTTGACAATAGTGTACAATATTACAGCATTGCTCCTGCTTTAGAAAGCGGACCAAAAGCATTAGTATTATCCGTTCATGGCGCTTCAGTTGAAGCCAGAAATCAGGCGCGTGCTTACAAACAAAAAGATTGGGTAACAATTGCCGCTGCGACAAACCGCCGCCCTTTTGGATTCAATTGGGAAGATTGGGGAAGAATTGATGCCTTAGAAGTTTTAGAAGAAGCAAAAAGAGTTTTCAAAACGATTCCAGAACAAACATACTTGACAGGTCACTCGATGGGCGGCCACGGTACTTGGTTTTTGGGAACTACTTATCCGGGGAAATTTGCTGCAATTGCGCCTTGCGCTTCTTATCCTGATATTTCTACTTACGGATTTGACAAAGGAGATGAAATGCACGACAAATTCAAAGCTTATGAACCTATCAAACGTTCTGCAAATTCAGGACGCGTAAAAAGTCTTGTGCAAAATTTAAAACAAGATGGAGTATATATTCTTCACGGTGATGCCGATTCAACTGTTCCCATTTCGCAAGTGCGCGAAATGCGTCAGATTTTAGGCACTTTTCATCCAAACTTTTGTTACTACGAATACCCTGGAGGAGAACATTGGTACGGAGATCATTCAGTGGACTGGTTTCCTATTTTTGAATTTTTCAAACGTCAAACAATTCCAGCGAATAAAAATATAAAAGAAATTGATTTCCATACAGCAACTCCTGCAGTTTCTTCAACAGATTATTGGATTAAATTGCAACAGCAAATTCTTCCTTTTGATTTTTCTAATATTAATAGCAAAATCGGTAAAGAAGAAATTATTGTTAAAACCAAAAATGCTTCAATCATCGAACTTGATTTGCCTTCATTAGAAATAAACAAAGAAATCACAATCAATATTGACGATCAAATTCTGAAAACCCCTTCAAACAAAAAAGCTATTTTGGCTTTAAAAGATGGTAAATGGAATTTAATCAACGAAATCAATACTGCTAAAAAATATGCCGAGCGTCAAGGCGGATTTAAATTCGCTTTTAACAATAATATGGTTTTCGTTTACGCAACGGGCGGTTCCGCTATGGAAAAAGAATGGTACCAAAACAGAGCGCGATTTGATGCTGAAACGTTCTATTACAGAGGAAATGGAAGTATTGATGTCATTTCCGACAAGGAATTTTCATTGGAAAAATACAAAGACCGAAATGTTATTATCTATGGAAATGCTTCAAACAATAGCGCATGGAATTTGTTGTTGAAAAATTCTCCAATCCAAATTGACAATCAACAAGTAAAAATTGACAACAAAATATTGAAAGGAGATGATTTGGCCGCATATTTTGTTGTACCAAGATCCGACAGCAAAACTGCAATGGTTGGCGTTGTATCTGGAACTTCTGAAAAAGGAATGAAAGCGACTTGGGCAAATAATTATATCTCTGGAATTACAGGCTTTCCTGATGTAATGATTTTCAAAGCCGATTTGCTTTTAAATGGCTTGCCAGATATGAAAGTAAGCGGTTTCTTTGACAACGACTGGTCTGCCAAAACGTTGGAATTTTTCAATTAGAATAAAAAAATAAACTCAGAATATAACAGGCGCGTTAATTTTACTAATACGATTTAGTATTTCAATAAAAACACCTACTTTTAGCAAAAAAAGACAGAGAATCAAACTAATAGCGATATTCTCACAGAAAAAGCAATATTCTGAAATTGCGCTATTTACAATCAAAAAACAAACTACTTTCTGATTGAATTCAGTCAGATTAAATAAACAAAGACATGACAAATCGTAGAAATTTTCTAAAAACAACAGCAATCGCATCGGCTGCTGTTGTATTGAATTCTTTCACCGGAAATGCGGAAGAACTTAAAGAGGAACATAATGAACTTCCAGAAGGAAAAGTTAGAAAACCAATCGTACTTTCAACATGGCGTTTTGGCCTTCAAGCAAATGAAGCCGCTTGGGAAGTATTAAAAAATGGCGGTAGAGCTCTTGATGCCGTAGAAGCCGGCGTAAAAGTTCCAGAAGCTGATCCTAAAGAAAGAAGTGTTGGCTACGGAGGAAGACCAGACCGTGACGGACGCGTAACGCTGGATGCGTGTATCATGGACGAAATGTCAAATATTGGTTCAGTGGGTTGTCTTGAACATATAAAACATCCTATTTCTGTTGCTCGTGCTGTAATGGAAAAAACGCCTCACGTTATGCTTGTTGGTGATGGAGCGCTTCAATTTGCTTTGTCACAAGGTTTTCAAAAAGAAAATTTATTGCTTCCAGATTCAGAAAGAGAATGGAAAGAATGGCTAAAAACTTCAGAATATAAACCAATTGCCAATATCGAAAACCACGATACTATTGGAATGATTGCTTTGGATGCTGCCGGAAATCTTTCAGGTGCGTGTACGACCAGCGGAATGGCTTTCAAAATGCACGGCCGTCTTGGAGACTCTCCTATTATTGGTGCTGGTTTATATGTTGATAACGAAATTGGAGCTGCAACTGCAACTGGACATGGTGAAGAAGTAATTAGAATTGCGGGATGCCATTTGGTTGTCGAATTGATGCGCCAGGGAAGATCGCCTCAAAAAGCTTGTGAAGAAGCAGTTCAGCGAGTAGTTAAACTGATGAAAAACAGAAACAAAAACTTAAAAGATATTCAGGTTGGTTTTATTGCTTTGAACAAAAAAGGAGATTATGGTTCATATTGTGTTCAGAGTGGTTTTAACTACGCTGTTTACGACGAAACTGGAAATCGTTTGATTGATCCTGATTTTTACATCAAATAATCATCTGTCAAAACCAATAATGATTTAACCAAAAACAAAATGAAAAATAAATTCAAGTTACTGTTTACCGCTTTAGTTTGTGCGGGCTCGTTTTCTATTCACGCGCAAGGCGACTTTAGCATGGAAGCAAACAAATCAGAAGAAGCTGGTTACGTTTGGACAAAAGATCCACAAGTAAAGGCCAATCTTGACAAATGGCAGGGATACAAATTCGGAGTTTTAATCCATATGGGACTTTACTCTCAATTGGGAACTGTAGAATCATGGGGATTGGCTCCCGAAGACTGGGTAACCAGAGACGGTTATGACGATTACTACAAATATGCCACTGATTACAGAAATACAAAATTCAAATTAAACCCAACGAATTTGAATTCTGAAAAATGGGCGAAGATGTTCAAAAATGCTGGAGCAAAATACATGATTTTTACTTCGAAGCATCATGATGGATTTTGCATGTACGATTCCAAATTTACTGATTTTAAAATCACAAATCCAGAATTGCCTTATGCGAAAAATCCAAAAGCGGATGTATTAAAAGATGTTTTAGATGCTTCAAGAAAAGAAGGACTGGCTGTTGGTGTTTATTTCTCAAAACCAGACTGGACAACTGAAAATTTCTGGTGGTCGTACTATCCGCCAAAAGACAGAAACCCAACTTACGATATTAAAAAATTTCCAGAACGTTGGAAAAGTTATGTTCAGTATACTCAAAACCAGTTAAATGAATTAACAACAAACTATGGAAAAGTAGATATTCTTTGGCTTGATGGATGCTGGGTTCGACCACTTTCTACAATCAACAAAAAGGTGGAAGAATTTTGTAAATATCCTTATGACATGGATATCGACATGAAATACATTTCTGAAACTGCTCGCAAAAAACAGCCAGGAATGCTTGTAGTAGATCGTTGGGTTCCGAGTGAATATGAAAACTATCTGACTCCAGAACAAAAAACTCCAGAAAAACCATTGACAGTGCCTTGGGAAAGTTGCATTACACTTGGTGGTGCTTGGGGATGGGTACCAAATGATCATTACAAATCATCAAAAGAAGTAATTCAGTTGATGACCAATATCGTGGTAAAAGGCGGTAACTTATTACTAGGCGTTGGACCAGATGCAAAAGGAGAATTTGATCCAAAAATTGAAACTACTTTAGCCAATGTCGGAAAATGGCTTTCGGCAAACGGGGAAGCAATTTATGATACCAAACCCGTTGCTCCTTATTTAGATGGAAAAGTGGGTTATACACAAAAAGGAAATGCAATTTACGGAATTTACATGCCGGCAAAAGATGAAAAAGAATTGCCAGCAGAAATTACCATTAAAACGGACTTAAAGAATCCAAAAATTACTTTATTAGCGAACAAACAAAAACTGATCAGCAAAAAAACAACTGGCGGGATTATTGTTAGTATTCCACAAAACCTTAGAACTTCTTTAATAAATTCGGAGGCGGTTGTTTTTAAAGTAAATTAAATAAATTCAAAAAAAACAGCACATTATTACTGACTAAAAAACCACAATGAGAAAATGAAAAAACAGCTATTAATGCTTTTTGGATGTTTGTTTTTTGCATCTGTAACTGCTCAAAAAGTAAGCGCTCCGGCGCCCTATGGAGCATTGCCAACCGAAGCCCAACTGCAATGGCAAGAAGTAGAACAGTACGTTTTAGTGCATTTTACGCCGACCACTTTTCAAAATAAAGAATGGGGATATGGGGATGCCGATCCTAAAATCTTTAATCCTACAAAATTTGACGCAAGCCAAATTGTAAATGCAGCAAAAGCGGGTGGCTTTAAAGGTGTCATCGTTGTAGCAAAACACCATGACGGATTCTGTTTATGGCCAACAAAAACAACAAGTTACAATATCAGCAAAAGCCCTTTTCGAAATGGAAAAGGAGATATGGTAAAAGAATTTGAAGTTGCTACTCGTAGTGCTGGAATGAAATTTGGTCTTTATTGTTCGCCTTGGGATCGAAATAATGAATTTTATGGAACGCCCGAATATGTTACTAAATTCCGTGAACAATTAACCGAATTATATTCCAATTACGGAAAATTATTTATCACTTGGTTTGACGGTGCTAATGGAGGTGATGGTTATTACGGTGGTAAAAATGAAAAAAGAAACATCGACCGTACAAAATATTACGACTGGGATAACACTTGGCAAATTTCAAGAAAACTACAGCCTGATGCGGTTATTTTTTCTGATATGGGTGATGTACGCTGGGTAGGAAACGAACACGGCTTTGCGGCAGAAACTTCTTGGGCAACTTTTACGCCGCTACCAATTGCTGGAAATACAGTAGCGGTTCCAGGAGCAACAGATTCTAGCAAAGCGCCCGAAGGAACTCGAAATGGCAAATATTGGAAACCTGCAGAATGCGATGTACCGCTTAGAAATGGATGGTTTTATCATTCAAATGAAGACAATCATGTAAAATCGGTTTCAGAATTATTTAAGATTTATATGAATTCGGTTGGACGAGGCGCTTGTCTGGATTTAGGACTTTCTCCAAATACAGAAGGTTTATTACATCAAAACGATGTTAAAGCGTTAAAAGATTTTGGTGACTTCTTAAAAAAACTATTTGCCGATAACCTAGCCAAATCTGCTGTGATTAAAACTTCAGAAGTTAGAGGTGAAAATGAAATATTCTTTGGAACAAAAAATCTTACCGACAATGATCGTTATTCCTATTGGGCAACTAATGATGATGTAAAAAAAGCATCTCTGACTTTAGAATGGAACAAAGAACAAACCTTTAATATTATTCGTTTAAGAGAAAACATCAAACTGGGCCAACGTATTGAAAAAGTTGAATTTGATGCGTTTTTTAATGGAAAATGGAAAAAAGTAGCAGAGGCAACCAGTATTGGGGCAAACCGCTTGGTTCGTTTGCCTAATTACATTTCAACTTCAAAATTGAGAATTCGTATTGAAGAATCTCCAGTTTGTATTGCTTTAAGCGATGTTGGTGTTTTTAGAGAGCCAGAACAATTGGCGCTTCCAAAAATAAAGAGAGATAAAGATGGAAATGTTTCTATTACGACTGAAACAGCTGTAAATAAAATTCATTACACAATTGATGGAACTGAGCCTACATTGCAATCTCCAGTTTATGAGCAAGCATTTTCATTTTTATCATCTGGTGACGTAAAAGCTAAATCTTTTGGAACAGATTTGAAATCAAGCGAAACTGTAATTCAATCTTTCAATGTCTGCAAAAAAGATTGGAAAATAGTAACTGCTACTTTTGAAAATGAGGAAAAAGAAAAAGCATCAAACGCTATTGATGACAATCCATCAACTTTCTGGAGCACTATGAACAATACATCGTTAACACATTTCCCACAAGTTATTGCAATAGACATGGAGCAAGAAATGGAAATTTCATCTTTATCATATTTGCCTCGTCAGAATAACACAGGTGGAATTGTAAAAAATTATCAATGGGCAGTAAGCACAGATGGTGCAATTTGGAAAACGGTTGCCGAAGGCGAATTTTCGAATATCAAAAGCAATCCTGTTGAACAGATTATCACTTTAAAAACTTCGGTTAAAGCCCGATTTATTAAATTTATTGGAAAGAGCAGTGAAGATGGAAATTACATTTCTGTTGCTGAATTGGGAGTAAACGCAAAAAACTAATAAAAAGAAATATTGCTTTTTTCAAAAAGCTATTTGCAAAGAAACAGGCCGTTCAAATGAACGGCCTGTTTTTATTTAAATCGTATTGATGCTATTATTCTTGAATCACTCTTAATGTTGTTCCGTTTACAAAATCATCATGCGACATAAAGAAACTGTTTAAGCTTTTCCCGTTTAACTGAATTTCTTTGATTTTTCCATCTTCATTTATTTCGCGTTCAATTACAATCTTTTCTCTCTTATAATACTTTGGATCCAGATGAATCGTTATTTTATCAAACATAGGCGTGGTAACCGTGTAAATTGGCTCTCCAGGCGTTATTGGATAAAATCCCATCATGGAATATACCAGCCAAGCCGACATTGTTCCCGTATCGTCATTTCCAGGCAGTCCTTTAGGCTCATTTTTGAAATATTCTCTCACTAATTTCCTCACCATTTCCTGGCTTTTCCATTCCTCTCCTTTTACATAATTGAACAAATAAGGATAAGCAATATCGGGTTCGTTTGCCATGTCAAATTGTTTGCTATCAAAGACTTTTTGCAACTGCTCAGAGAAAGGTTTATCCCCGCCCATTAACTTCATCAATCCTTTAATATCATGCGGTACCATAAAAGCATATTGCCACGCATTTCCTTCGACAAAACCTACATTTGCTTGAAAATTTGCTCCCGCTGCTGGATCAAAAGGCTCATACCATTTTCCGTTAGCTAATCTTGGTCGAAGCAATTTTAAATCTTTATCATATAATTTTTGGTACGATAAGGATCGTTTAGCAAAACGTTTATGATCTTCTTTTTCGCCTAAAGCTTTCGCCAAAAGTGAAATCGCATAATCTGACATATTATATTCTTCTGTTGTAGAAACTGGCCCAGAATAATTAGTTGACAAATATCCTTTTTCGATATATTCTTTAAGTCCCGGGCGCAAAGGATTATTTTCCGTTTGATCGGCACCTTTTAACATTGCGTAGTACGCCTTGTAAATATCAAAATCCTGAATTCCTTTTAAGCAGGCATCTACAATAACAATACTGGCGGGATCTCCAACCATGGTAAAGGTTTCTGTTGAATTTAATTCCCATTTTGGCAACCAGCCATTTTCGTCATACATTTTCAACATACTTTTAATCATATCCGATTGTTGCTTAGGATAGACTAAAGACATTAAAGGGTGCATATTTCGATAGGTATCCCACAGCGAAAATACCGTATAACGTGTTCCTTCAGTTTTACCAATTTCGCTTCTTTTTATTACCGGATATTCGCCATTAATGTCATTTAAAGTGTTCGGATGTATTAAGGTATGATACAACGCAGTGTAAAAAATAACTCTGTCTTGATAAGAGCCACCTTCTACCAAAATCTTCGAAAGTTCCTTATTCCATTCGTCGTATGTTTCTTTGTAAATAGTATCAAATACTTTATTTCCAGTTTCTTTTTCTAAATTTTCGCGCGCATTTTCTATACTCACGTAAGAAACTCCAATTTTGACCTCAACTGTCTCCTTTTTATCAAACTGATAGGAAAAATAACTCCCAATACTATCTCCAACAACTGTTTTGATCGTATTCTTCATCATTCTTGTTTTCCCGTTGTAGCCCATCCATTGCGCTTCTACACCTTCATATTTTGGTGTTTTTTTCCAAACGCCATAGTTAGTCGCTGGTTTTGAAAATTTTGCTACAAAATAAACCGGATACGCATCCTCCGGACTGTTATAACAAAATGAGCCTACAGAACGCATCCCTTCGATTTCTGTTGAAGAAACTACTTTTATCATCGCGCCTTCTTCATTGGTCAATCCCAAACCAAGATTCAACAAGATATTGGCTTGACCTTTTGGAAATGTGAATTTGCTTACTCCTACTCTTTTTGATGCTGTAAATTCGCCTTTAACTTTATATTTGTCGATCTCGACTCCATAATAAGCTGTTTTGGCTACTTCTTTAGAATAAGTAGATCCGTATTTTAAGTGATCCGTTTCTACATTTCCTGTGGTTGGCATTAATAAAATAACCCCCAAGTCAGGGCAACCAACACCACTCAAATTAACATGACTGAATCCTGTCAAAAATTTATTCTCATTTACGTAAGGATTAGACAACCATTGACTGTCTTTTTCCAAAGGCTTGTTTTGAGGCCCAGCAACATTAAACGGACTAATACTCGCCATTCCCCGAGGCGCAATTGGACCTGGAAATGCGGCTCCATAATTTGATGTTCCAATTAATGGATTCACATACTCTGCCGGTTCCTGGGCAGAAACAGTTAAACTAAAAAACAGCATGCTCATAAAACATGCTGCTTGTATAATTCTTTTTTTTCTTAACATAGTGCTATTTGTTAATCGCTTCGATTTTTAAAGTCCAAGCTTCTTTTGAAGGAAGATTGTTTCGCAGACTTTCCGGAATTTGAACCTTAAATCCCTGCGTTTCCTTCGTCCATTTTAAAGAAGTTTTTGAACCCAACATCGTAATTTTAGTTCCCTTTTTCGGACTAATAGATTTTACTGTTACCTCTGCAGGAATTTTGTCTTCTCCATCTTTAGCCAGATAGAACAAAAATACATTTTCTTCTTTATTCTGCGTCATACAAATGTTATCTTCTTTATAAGGCGCAATTGGTTTTGTATTATAAATTGCTGTACTGTTTACTTTCATCCAATCTCCATAAGCTTTCAACAAATCGTAAGCGCCTTGTTGCCACTCACCTTCCGGGCTTGGAGCAATGTTCAACAATAAATTTCCGCCTTTTGCGACAACATCAATCAGCATGTGAATTCCTTGTCTTCCTGTCATGTATTTGGCGTCAGGCGTATACGACCAGCCACCACCTGAAGTAATACAAGATTCCCACGGATATGGCAATGTTTTTTCTGGCACTCGGTTTTCTGGAGTCAAATAGTTTTGGTTTTTGCCATGAACAGCACGGTCAACGACAATCAATCCTGGTTGTTTCTGACGCGCTTTCACAACCAACTCATCCATTTTAGGATCTTGATCGACAACTCTATGTTTTATAAAACCGTTTTTAGATTCGTTTTCGGCAAATTTCTCTGCATAGTTTTCTTTTATGTTCTGCAAATCTCTCTTTTTAACCCATCCGCCGTCTAGCCACAAAATATCAACTTTTCCGTAATTCGTCAAAATTTCCAAAATCTGATTGTGTGTGAAATCAACATATTTTTTCCATTTTTCTGGATACAGTGACGGATCATAATTTACGTTTCTGTCAAAAGGAGGAAAATACGGATCCCAATAATTTTCATTGTGCCAATCTGGTTTAGAAAAATAAGCTCCCGTTGAGATATTTTCGTTTCTGAAAGCATTAAACACTTCTTTTAAAATATCTGCTTTTGGATTTGTGCTAAAAGGACAATCTTTGTCAGTCACTTTATAATCCGTAAATTTTGAATCAAACATCGTGAATCCGTCATGATGTTTTGTGGTAAAAACCATGTATTTCATTCCGGCTGCTTTTGCCGCTTTTGCCCATTTCGCAGGATCGAATTTTGTTGGATTAAATGTTTTTTTCAATCCTTCATACTCTTTTACATATTCTGTATAATTGTTCGGGTTGCCCCCTTTTTTTCGTTCGCACCAACCATAATCTTCTGGGCAAATCGACCAAGACTCTACAATTCCCCACTGACTGTAAGTTCCCCAGTGCATTAAAAGGCCGAATTTTTTACCTTGCCACTCTTCCAAATTTTTTAATACTACAGGATCTGTTTCTGGTACATAACGCTCATCTTCATAAATCGCCTGCGAAAACAATTGCACCGAAAATAAAAATGACAAAATCAATATTCCTTTTTTCATATCTTACTTTGCTTACTTTTTAATTCACTAAAATTTCATCTACAAACAACCATGAACTCTCGCCTCTTGGACTTTTTTTCAAATTCACTCCAATCACTTTTACATATCTCGCATTTTGCTGTTGGAAACTGATTTTAAAATCTTTCAATTCTGAAATTGGATTTGCAGTATACTGACGTGATACTTTTCCAACCTCCTTATAATTAATGCCATCAGTTGAAATCAATACTTTTATTTGTATCGGAAAAAATATTCCCGCACCTTGACTCTCTAAAGTTCCAACTGTAACTTGCTTAATACTCTCAGGTTTTTCGAAATCGACAACCAATTCCATATCATTTACAAGCCACGCCTGCCATTGTCCATCATGAAAATTTTTAGAGCCTCGAATAGTGTTTACCATCGTAAAAGGCCCAGCTCCAGTATAACTTTTATTGTAAGGCGTTAAATAATTGACTTTGTGCGCAACCGCTTTATGAAATACAATAGTATCTATAAATGTTTTCCCTACAGGTTTATCATCTTGAAAAAGCGAAGCTTTTAGAACTGTAGTTTCTTTAAACTGAATCGGATTCGTGTATTTTACAGCATTCTGTCCGACAGTATTATTCCCTAAAACGTAACGAATATCTGGATTTGGGAACTCATTTTTTAGCGTCACATTTACTTGTTTGTTAGCTAAATCGGCAGTTGAAGAAGCAGTCACCAAATAAGCGCTTTTCGCATAATTTATTCCCAGATAATCATAACGTTTGAATAGCGAAGTTAATCGCGTTGTAAAATCATTCCAATTACGGTTTTCTTTCGTACTCCACAAAACTTCAGATAAAGCAGCCAATCTCGGAAAAATCATATATTCAGAATCTTTGGGTCCTGGAAGAAATTCTGCCCATAAATTTGCTTGTCCGCCCAAAACGTGCTTTGCTTCAGTAGCCGACATAGTCGAAACAACAGGATCAAATTCATAAACTTTGTTTAGTGGATTATATGCATCAAAAGCTAAAGGCTCTTCGTTTTGAGGTCCTTGGTAAAAATTAAAATAACAAGGTGATTCAGGCGTCATAATCACATGATGTCCTTGTGCTGCCGCTTCAGTTCCGCCTTTAGTTCCTCTCCAGCTCATTACTGTTGCTTCAGGCGCTAAACCTCCCTCTAAAATTTCATCCCACCCAATAAGTTTCTTGCCTTTCGAATTGATGTATTTTTCCATTCGCTTAACAAAATAACTTTGCAGTTCATGAATATTTTTCAATCCCTGATCTTTCATTCTTTTCTGGCAATGTGGACATTTTTCCCAATTGGTTTTCGTAGCCTCATCGCCTCCAATATGAATATATTTTGAAGGGAAAATAGTCATCACCTCATCCAAAACGTTTTGAAGAAATTCAAATGTATTTTCTTTTCCTGCACAATAAATATCTGTAATTGGCCATAAACCACCAGAAGGAACACCAATGCGCTGATCGAAACAAGCCAGTTCAGGATAAGCGGCAATAGCACTGCTTACGTGCGCTGGCATTTCGATTTCAGGGATTACTTCAACATTTTTTGAAGCGGCATATTTTACGATTTCTTTTAATTCTTCCTGGGTTAAAAATCCGCCATAAGTTCCCTTTTCATCTGGATTTGTAACCAATCTGGCATTCCATGCTAAATTTTCCTGATCAACTCTCCATGCGCCAACTTCGGTTAATTTTGGGTATTTTTTGATTTCAATTCTCCAACCTTGATCATCGACTAAATGCAAATGCAACACGTTCATTTTGTGCATTGCCAAACGATCTATTGTAGATAAAATATAGTTTTTATCGAAGAAGTGACGCGACAAATCCAGCATCAAACCTCTATATTGAAAACGTGGTTCATCTGTAATCGTAACATTCGGAATCTGCCATTTTGCAGATGTTATTGCATATTTGCTCTCTATTGCTTCTGGGAGCAATTGTCGAACGGTTTCTAAACCATAAATAAAACCTGCATTTCCGTTTGCAGTAATCACGATACTATTCGGATTTACTTCTAATTTATATGCTTCTTTATGAAATGAAGGGTCAACTTGAAATCGAATAAAATTGCTTTTTGGTGCTTTTGCCGCAATAACGGGACGCCAGCCTGCTGCAACGCCGAATTTATTGATTAATGCGTTTGAAATTTCCTTTTGAAAATCTGTGTTAGCTACAAAAGTTGTTTTGTTTGAAAACACAAAAGATCCCGGATATAAAATCATTTGATTTGGTTTTGGAATGATTCCGTAATCGTTTTGTACCGTTTGTTGCTGACCATAACCCGAACTTAAAACCGCTAAGAAGATTAATATGAATATTGACTTTAATTTTCTCATAATTATTATTTTAAAGATGGTGTTATTTTAAATTGATACTGATAATTTTTGTCTTGCAAAAGATATTGCTTCATTGGCCATGCTTGCCAGCTGTCAATACCTCCAACGCCCATTTGTTTATAATCGATTTTTAAACTTGTTAAATCTCTTTCCTGCAATTCAGCTGCGTGTCTTTGATCTTTTTCTAAGCCATCATCTAAATCTTCGTTTAAATAATGAAGCGCTGTAATTGCTAAAAATTTATCCGAAGTCACGGTCAATTTCAGTTTATCTCCTGTTAACTCCAAAAATCGAATATCGGTTTTATTTCCTGTTTCCTGCGGACGAATGTATGGATAATATTGCTCAGAAACCGTCTGGTTGTAAAGTCCGACTTTTGAACTGTAATTTCTGTCAATATAATTTTCATGTGGTCCTCTTCCGTAATAGGTCATATTGCCAAAATCTTTCGGAACAATAATTTCCATTCCAAATCTTGGCAACATTGGCTGTTCTTTGGTTTTGTCGATCTTTAATTCTTCTTTTACACTTAATTCTCCGTTGGCGTTAAGCTCGTAATTTAGTTCTAAAGTAGAAGTAACTTGTGGCAAACTATATGTCGATTTTACCAAAATCGTATTATTTTTTGTAACAGAAAACGTCCAATTTATCAACGTTGGATTTTCTGTTGCTTCTTTCCAAGCTACTAAATTTTTCTGGAAATTTGCTCCAAAATCATTATCATTTGGCGCTCTCCACAAATTTGGACGCAGCTGATAACCTTCTTTTATAATTGGCAAATTTTGGAAAGAATATCCGTTTATAAAACCTGTTTTTTTATCAAAGGCAATTTCGGCATTTTCACTTTTAAAAACCGTACTATTTGCTTTTTTTTCTACCGTTATTTTTCCGTCGCCAGCAATTTTAATATCATTTTTCCATTCGCCTTTATAGGCCAATTGCTCCGTTGCGATTTCTAAACCTTTTGGCAAAAGTGGTTCAGCATCTTTTAAGGTATACGTAATATTTACAAATGCTTCCTGAAACTTTTTGTCTGCCAATTTAATTGGCAAAGCATAGGTTTGAGATTGATTTGGAAGAATATCTAAATTATCAATAACTCCAGTTTCTTCTGTTTTTCCATCCAAAATCAATTTCCAATGCAGTTTTACATTGCTTAAATCTTTAAATGAAAACTCATTGTAAACTTTAATAGTTGCCGTTTCTTTATTTTCCCAAGAAGTCAAAATATTTTGCAACACATTTCGCATTTCAAATGCATGCGGATTTGGTTTTCTTTCGACCGTAAATACTCCGTTGTTTACAAAGTTGTTGTCGCTTTTAACATCTTTTGGCCCAAAATCACCGCCATATGCTAAAACTGTAATTCCGTTTGGCAATTTTTTATAAACTGATTGATCAACCATGTCCCAAATAAATCCGCCTTGAAAATTTGGATATTTTCGGATAACGTCCCAATAATCTTTAAAATTCCCCATAGAATTCCCCATTGCATGCGCATATTCGCATTGAATGTAAGGTCTTGACGGATTTGGGTTTGCAAAAATATATTCCTCCATTTTATCAGGAGCACTGTACATTGGATCAATAATATCCGAATCCCATTCAAATTTCAAATCTTTTCCGTCCCAAGCGCCAGCAGTTGCTCTTTCGTACTGAATTGGTCTTGATTTGTCTCGATTCTTAATCCATAAATAACCACGGTAAAAATTATATCCATTTCCGGCTTCATTCCCCATACTCCAAATAATGATCGAAGTATGATTTTTATCACGCTCGATCATACGTTGCATACGTTCTATGTGTGCCAATTCCCAGTCTGGTTTATTCCCTAACGTTTTAGTAATATCATAACCCATTCCGTGTGATTCGATGTTGGCTTCATCGACTACATAAATTCCGTATTTATCGCATAATTCATAAAAATATTCATCGTTTGGATAATGCGACATTCGCACGGCGTTGATATTAAATTCTTTCATCACTTTAAGATCCTGCTCCATTCGTTCTCTTGAAATCGTTTGTCCGGTAATAGGATCGGTTTCATGACGGTTCACGCCTTTTATGTAAATCGCTTTTCCGTTTACCAAAAGTTGTCCGTTTTTAATTTCTACTTTTCTAAATCCAATATTGTGATTAATTATCTCAATTACGTTTCCTTTTTTATCTTTTAAAAGAAAACTCACTTGATATAAATTTGGAATTTCGGCACTCCATTTTTTAGGATTATTAACAGCGAAATCAAAATTCATTTTTTTAGAATTACCTGAAAAAACTGCTTTTTTTGAGTCGATAATTTGGCCGTTATCTTTTAGTTGAACTTCAAAATTGTAAGCTTCCTTTTTATCTAAATCAGAGAAATCAGTTGTGATTTTTAAAGTTCCGTTTATGTAATTTGCATCTAAATCTGGAATAATTTCGAAATCATTTAAATGCGCTTTATTTCGGGCAACCAGATAAGAATCTCTTGTAATACCGCTCATACGCCACATGTCTTGACATTCGAGATACGAACCATCATTCCATTTCATTACTTTTAGAACAATTGAGTTTTTACCCGTTTTTACATATTTGTTCAACTTAAATTCAGAAGGCAATTTTCCGTCTTCGCCATAACCCACATACACACCATTTACCCAAACCGTAAGATTTGATTTTGCTGTACCAATGTGAAGAAAAATATCTTTTCCTTCCCAAGATTTATCAATTGTGATTTCTTTTCTGTAAACGCCTGTCGGATTGTATTTTGTTGGAACAAACGGCGGATTTGGCTTCATTAAATAATCAAAATCGTAGGTTGTATTTACATAAATTGGAAATCCATATCCGTTTACATCCCAACTTGCAGGAATCTTAAAATTATCCCAAGAGTTATCGTTAAAATCTGTTTTTTCAAAATCCTTTGGAAGATCATTTGGACTGTCTACATACTTAAATTTCCATGGCCCATTAATGTCAAGGTAATTCTTAGATGCTCTCCAGTCGTTTTTATTTGCTAAAGCTTCATTTTCAAATACGAAATAAGAAGCATGCATAGGTTCTCTATTCTCTTCGTTGATTTTTTCATTCTGCCAAAACGGAACTTTTTCCTGAGCATTCAAATTCAATGCCGAGGCAAATAATAGGGATAATATGGATATTGCTTTTTTCATTCTTTGGTTTTATTCTCTACATGCTCTTTTTTACACGTATGAAAATAATCATTTTTTATTTTGAGATTATTCTGCCGTCCTGTCTTATGATATAAGTTTGGTTTGAAAAAGGACTTTTTATTAAAATATTGTATCCTGATGAATGGTTTTCTATTACAGGTTTCAAAATTTTATTATCAACTACGATTGGTTCTTTTATAAGTTCTGTTGTCGATTTTGCCCAAGCTTTGTGTTTTCCATTATACTCTTTTTGAGCACGATACAAAGCATAAAGTTCCCATTTTATTTTTTCATCCTGCGGAATTACGAAAGTATCTTTCCCTTCTTTTGAAGAAAAATAAACATAGCCCCATTTTTCAGGTTCATGCATGTTGATAACGCCCATTGGCGACCAAACCCAATTGTATTCGGGAAGGAACTTTCCATTGGCATCTTTCTTTCGTTCGTATGTTCCATTTTTGATGGAATGTTGCCAATTTACTCTCGAAAAATTAACTCTCCAGAATTTATCAATTGGAACCACTTTATCAAAATAAGATGTTTTATAAGATGCCCACGGAATTGCCATTTCTAAAACCCAGCCTTGATCTGTATCATTCGGATTGTTGATTGTTCCATTAATCTTCACCGCCGATTTTAATCCCGGAATATCCCAGCCATTTGCCACAACAATATCTGACTCTCTGTAAGGCTTTGTCAAAAATAAATCCCATGCCGTGTTTAAAGCGTTTATTTCTAATTCGTAATAATTGTATGTATCATTATCTGGATCAATGAAAACTTCAAAATCATTATTATAAAAAATGATTGTATCACGCTGTTTCAAATTAGCCCAAACGTGAGGTTCTTCCATTTTTGCCAAAATATAGAAATTGGTTTCATCCCAAAGCATTTTGACTTTCGTTGCATATTTTGGTTTTATGCCATTTTCTATATCTTCAAAAAGATCCGTCCAATCTGCTTTACTCCATGCAGCGTCAGTATCTTCTCCGTCAATTGCAATTGAAGTTGTTGTTTTGGATGCTACATACGTTTTAGGCACAACTGTCTTTCTCGATTGTGAATGTGCTATAATCGAAAGAAATCCTAAAGCGATTGTTAAACATTTAAATTTTAAATTCATCGCTTTTTTATAAACTGTTATCTTTTGTAAACTGAACTACTTCGCTTAATTTTCCAAAAGCAATAGCCACCACAGTATCGGCTGCACCATAATAAACGGCTAATTTATCTTCTTCAGTATCATGCAAAGCAGCGCATGGAAAAACAACATTTGGAACATCGCCTACCATTTCGTAAAGTTCTGCTGGCCCTAACAAATAAGGCTGTGTTCTGTATTTTACTTTATCTGGCGAATCGACTTCTAAAAGTGCCGATCCCATTGCATAACGGAAACCGTTGCACGTATTAATAACGCCATGATAAATCATCAACCAGCCTTCGTCAGTAAGAATTGGGATTGGTCCTGCACCCACTTTTGTACATTGCCAAGCACTGTCTTCAAAAGGAGTCGGTTTCATAACCAAACGGTGTTCTCCCCAATATTTCATATCCGGACTATAACTGATCCAGATATCTCCAAAAGGTGTGTGCCCATTATCACTCGGACGACTTAACATAGCATATTTTCCGTTGATTTTCTGTGGAAACAAAACTCCATTTCTGTTAAAAGGCAAATAAGCATTTTCGCATTGGAAAAATTCTTTAAAGTCAAAAGTATATCCAATTCCGATTGTTGGCCCGTTATAACCGTTGCACCACGTAATCCAATAGCGATCTTCGATAAAAACCACACGCGGATCGTATTTATAAGCAGACTCGATCATGTCTGTATTTCCGGCTTTCATTTCGATTGGTTCGTGGTTGATTTCCCAATCTATCCCGTTTTTACTAAAACCAGCAAAAATATTCATTTGAACTGCTTTGTTATCACATCTGAAAACACCCGCAAAACCATCTCCAAAAGGAACAACCGCGCTGTTAAAAACACTATTTGATGACGGAATGGCGTATCTTTCTATAATTGGATTGTTAGAATATCTCCACATTACATCGTTACTGTTTTCGGGTCTGTCTTGCCAAGGAATACTGCTCATTTTTTCTAAATTTTTGCTTATTATTTTTAATTATTCAAACATCAAAAAAGGCATTTTATTTCTTTAAGTGATGTTGAAATTGTTTCTTATTTTTCTTTTAATTGAAACACTTAGAAACATAGTTTTTAAAATTAAAAAAAAGGTTTCGGTCAGTCCAAAAGACAGCATGTGTGGAATCTTTCTTTTGTCATTTTTCTTTTCTAAAAATAAAAGCCTATGTTTCTATGTGGATCAAAATTTATTTATTCTTCAATTTTTCGGACTTTATCCAACCACGTAAATTTCAGGATGGTAGTCGTAATCAGAAAGACAATTAATGCTATAATTGCTTTTGGATAATCTTTGATGATAAAGAAAATCGGAAGCAAAATCATGCTCGACTGCCATACAATCCCAATTGCACAATTCATCATGTCTCGACCAAAATCCTTGTTTTTTTCAAAAGTCGGATCTTCCGCTTTTAATACTTTATAAACCGGATTCCAGAATCCCCAAGGTCTTACGTTAGAATAAAACGATTTTAATACTTCCATTTCTGTTGGCTCACTTAAAAAAGTTCCTAAAACACAACCCAAAATCGAGAAGCCAAAAATTAACGGAAAGAGATAAATGGCTTGTACATGTGATAAGTTGTATAAAAATGAACCTTCCGTTAAATTGGCTTGATTCTGGCCTAAAATAAATTGCAATGAAGCGATAATCAATCCGGCAAACATTCCCCAGAAATAACCCCATCCATTAAAACGCCACCAAATCCATTTTAAAAAATTGGCTGCGACATAACCTCCATAAAGTGCGCTGGTAATCCATAAAGTCAAGGAGTTGATTGAATCAGCAAAAAAGCCCATAAAAACTCCTAAACCCACCACCAAAAAAGAGGAAATTTGGCTCACTTTGATGTAATGTGCATTTGTTGCTACGGGTTTGAAATATTTTTTATATATATCGTTTACGATGTAAGCCGGCCCTGCATTTACAAAAGCTGAAAATCCAGACATAAACGCTGCTAATAATCCCGCCAGCAAAAGTCCTTTTATTCCAACAGGAATATATAAATTAACCACTTTTGGCATTAGCAATTCCAAATCAGCTCCTGTCAAACCTGTGTTTGCATTTAACTCTGGCGCAAGATTTACCAATGCAATTACTACGATTCCAGTAATCAATAAATATCTTGGAATGAATAAAATCAAGTTGGTAAAACCACTCATATATGCCGCTTCTTTAACTGATTTTGTCGAAAGAATTCTTTGCAAATCATAACTTGGAGTTGGTCCGGCCACACTTGCGAAGAATCCTTTGAATAAAGTCATTCCGATGAAAGCGCCAAACATTTTGTATCCTTCAGAATCAATTAAATTATTGAATGTCTGAAATTTATCACTCCACTGGGTTTCAAACTGCCATCCGAAAAAAACATTTTTCCATTCTTCTGTAATTACCGAATTGATTTGAATATCAGTATAATTTACAAAAGCATAACCTGCAATCAGCGTTCCTGCCGTAATCATAATTAAATATTGCACTACTTCGGTCGCTACTACAGAAAACATGCCGCCTTTAACGGTATAAATTGTCGTTAAAAATATAATTAGTAATGCGTAAGAACGCTCTGAAGTCAAGAGTACTAAATCGCCATAATGAAGCGTTAAATCCCAGGGAAGAATAATGGTTACAAATTTCCCGATTCCTTCAAAAAAGTAAGCAATAAAACCAATTGTAGAAATAATGGCAAAAATTGCTACGATAATATGAGAGGCTTTTCCGGCTCTGTCGCTTCCAAAACGGGTTAAAATCCATTCAGAACCCGTCATTACTTTGGATTTTCTGATCCAAACGGCGAGAAACATCATCACGAAAATCTGGTTCCAAATGGGCCAAAGCCACATAAACATAAAACTTTTGACACCGTATAAAAACAAAACTCCAATCATCCATGAAGTTCCTGAAACGTCAAACATTCCGGAGCCGTTACTTAATCCTAAAAAATACCATTTGATTGTTTTTCCGCCGAGAAAATAATCATCTAAGCCTTTTGATGCTTTTCTTGAAATCCAAATTCCTATTCCTACAGAAAGCACGATGTAGGCAATGATGATCGCTATGTCAATGATATTCATTAAATTTTATGGTATTAGCTGGTTAGTTGATTTTGGTTGGGGCATTCGAAACGACCATTCATAATGGCCGATTTTCATCATTTCTTATTCAAGAAATGCAGAAAAAGAAAAAGATTTAGAAGAAAGTAATTCTACATTGATTTTAGAATTCTCAAGAAAAACCTGTTGATGATGCGGTATTGACTTTTGGTAAGCATAATGATATTTTATTAAGACTTTATTATTGTTTATAATAAATTAGCGTTGACAAAAACTAGTTAACTATTATTTTTATCTAATAATTTAACTTTAAATTTATACAAAATTGATTTTTGCTTAAAGTAATTTAGACAAACGACATCTAAACGAAGACAAACATCAAAAAAAGTTACAAAACGTAGTATTATTATGAATTTCAGTTCGAGCAGATTTTATTCGATTCCCTTGCGCTACCATGTGTTTTTCTGGTTGACGTACTTTTTATTCAATACTTTCCGCTGGGGAATTTATTTTAACGATTACGTCTATTCATTCAAAAGTAATTTATTAGGATTTCCTATTCACATGACTTTATGTTATCTGAATATTTTGCTTTTTATGCCGTATTTGGTTTATCGTAAAAAATACCTTTTATACATACTCGCCGTTTTGACATCTATATTTTTAATGGTTGTTCTAAAATTCAATCTTACTTACTTGCTGATTAATCATGATGTTTGGCCCGAAGGCCCTACCAAAATTGACAAACTGACGCTTACTTACACGATCGACATGATGATTGGGGAACTTTACGTAATTACTTTTGTGACAGCGATTAAGATTACATTGGATTTTATGAAAGAACAAAAAAGAGTTGTCGATCTGGAAAAATCACAATTAGAAACCGAATTGCTTTTTCTGAAATCTCAAATTTCGCCTCATTTTCTTTTTAATACGCTGAACAACATCTATTCCTTAGCCGTTGAGAAATCAAACAAAACCCCAAGAATAGTCACAAAACTTTCTGAACTAATGCGTTACATGCTATATGAAACAAAAAACAGAAGGCAGAGTTTGGAAAGTGAGATTATTTGCATTCAAAATTATCTTGATTTGGAACGTATTCGAAATGACGACCGACTGGAAATCAATATGTCCATTTCGGGCGATATTCATGATAAAGAAATAGCACCAATTATCC
The DNA here is from genome assembly GCF_000425445.1 of Flavobacterium denitrificans DSM 15936. GTDB lineage: Bacteria > Bacteroidota > Bacteroidia > Flavobacteriales > Flavobacteriaceae > Flavobacterium > Flavobacterium denitrificans. The sequence continues at coordinate 190,938 of NZ_AUDL01000008.1, forward strand.
TTTTGACTTTTATTGAAAATGCTTTTAAACACGGTGTAAACAAAAACACAGGAAAAGTAGTGATTGATATTGATTTTAAAATAAAGGGAGATTTTCTGCATTTTAGTGCTTCAAATCCACAACCAGAAGTTACGCTTCATGAAGACAATTTCAACATTGCTAGTGGCATCGGAATTGAAAATGTAAAGAAAAGACTGGAATTAGGTTACAATAAAAACGAGTATAATCTTTCTTTTAAAAAGAAAAAGAATATTTTTGTTGTAAAGCTTAAAATTAAAGTCACTTAGCACGACTTTTGCTGTGTAAAAACAGTACCTGCTAAATTATTTTGCGCAAAAAATAATAATAAAAAAATGAAAGTAAATTGTTTGATTATTGATGATGAGCCTTTGGCAATCAATGTTATTAAAAATTATTTGGAACCCCTTGAAGATTTTGAGGTTCTAAATACTTTTAGCAACCCGATTGAAGGCTTGAATTTTTTAAAAAACAATAAAGTCGATGTCATTTTTTTAGATATCAATATGCCCGTTTTGGATGGTATCAATTTTATAAAAAGTCTTGAAAATCCGCCGTTAGTAATCATTACCAGCGCTTATAGCCAATTTGCTATCGAAACTTATGAACTTGATGTAGTAGATTTTTTAGTAAAACCAATTGAATTCCCAAGACTTATGAAAGCCTTAAACAAGGTGAGCAAACGTCTTGAAACTATAAACAATATTACACCTGAAAATACCGCAGACCATCCTTTCATCTTTGTCAAAATTGACAAAAAGAGAATGAAAAAGATTTTCCTGAATGAAATTTTGGTGATCGAAAGTCTAAAAGATTATTTAAAAATCAGTACACTCACCAACAAATACATAATACACAGCACTTTATCTGACTTTACCGATTTATTGCCGGAGCGAAATTTTTTAAGAATCCATCGCTCTTTTACAGTTGCGATAGACAAAATTGATGCCGTTGAAGGAAACAGCATCGAAATTGAAGGCCTTAGATACGTTATTGGAAGATCGTATATGGAACATGTGAAGCAAAGAATTTTAAATTCTTCTACATAAATAAAAGCTTATAATTCAAGAATTTCAATTTTGGCACCTTCTAAATCAGCAGTAATATACAGCTGACAAGATAAACGTATATTTTCCTGATCAAAGCCTAATTTCGATAAAGTTTCAGGTTCATTACGGTCTTTTTTTTGCGAATTCCCTGTAATATCATCTGCTTTTACTACGCAAGTTGCGCATCTGCCCACACCTCCACATTGGCCAAACTCATCCAAAAAAAGTTTATCTTTCAGTAAAAACATTAAATTAGGATATTCGCCAACAAAAGTTTCGATAGTTCGAATTGTACCATTTTCCATTACAGTAAAACTGATTTTCTTTCGCTCCGTAATCATTTTCCTTTTTCTAAAAAACTTTTCAAAATTACAGCATGATTGATAACCGGATCCTTTGCTGCATATAACAAAGTTAAAGATTTCTCTTTTGCAATATTCTTCAAACGCGTTACTTCTTCAGTTTTAGTTTTTAATTCTTCCAGATATCGTTTCGAAAATTCCTTGTAGCGTTCTTCCTTATGAGCAAACCATTTGCGCAATTCTGGCGAAGGCGTTATTTCTTGATCCCATTCGTCAAAATGCAAATCTTCTTTTTTCATGCCACGCGGCCACAAGCGATCAACTAATATTCGATATGTTTCGTCTTTTGTCTTGGCGTCGTAAACTCTTTTTAAAATTATATCTTTCATTTTCTACTCTCAAAATTCACAAACAGGATCGAATCTGGAAAAATTCAGAATACGATTCTAGTTTCATAAAGATACAAATAGAATATTTCTCTTAAAAGAAATCGACGCTATGCATTTGCAAAAGAGCATATTAAAAATTTGGCAATTCATGTTTAATGCGTTCCCAAAAAACGTCGTTGTACAAATAACTTGATCCGAGAATACTCGTTTCTTCCGTTTCATCAATAATAGAAATGGCAAGATCAATATCTCTGTTTTTAAAATTTTCTTCTAATTTGGATAAAAACAGCTTGTATGATTTAGCAATATTGCCACCAATCACTAATAAATCGGCATCAAAATTTATAATATACGGCGATAAGAACTCGGACAAATTATCTGCAAAACTGTCAAAAATTTTAGCTGTAGAATGGTTTTCCAAACCTGCAATTTCCTTAACGCCATCTTTTGCGGTTATACCAGAAGCATTTTCGTATTCTTTTAAAAACCATCGAGTCGAAAAGTAATTATCTGCAATATCATCTTCAAATGGTTTGTCCCATAAACAGCCATTGTCAGGAACATTCAAACCTTGCGTCAAAGGCAATTTATCATCTAAAAAAGTAGCACCAAAACCAGTTCCTAAAGTTATCGCAATTACTTTTTCATGGTCTGAACCTGCTATTTGCTTTAAAGTACTTCCAACTCCAAAACAACTTGCGTCATTTAAGAATCTAAAACTTACATTTTTGTTTTTGATGTATTTTAAAAGTTCGTCAGAAACCGAAACATTAAATAAAGCTTCAAATTTATTATTGCCTTTGAACATTGCAACACCAGATTCATATTCAAAAGGGCCAGGCATTGAGAAAGAGATTCCAATCATTTCATTTTCTGAAATCAATTCATTTTTCTCAATAACCCCAATAGTTTGATTAATTGCCTCTGCCCATTTCTCAAAAATTGTTTCTTTTGATGCCATACAATCGACAGCAGAGCAAAAATAAGTGTCGGGCATTATTTTAAAACTTTCGCTATCAACTGCCGCACTGCTTACGTGGCTACCTCCAACGTCCACGCCTATAATTATTGCCATTTTTGTTCATTTTAATTGTTTAACCGAAACCGACACTTTGTGCTCCTAACACAATGTAATTAAAGCATTTCCACATGAACTTTTTATTACTAAGCATCATTTCAAACTTAAACAGAAAGATTCTTATCTAACAATGATATATTGTCAAATGGCGGTACTAAATAATATGCTTTTCAATGACTTTTAGTTTTGGAAAAACAAAAAACACCATTCTGCATTAGAAATACAAAATGGTGTTTTTTTATATGAATTAAAGTCTAATTACATTTTATAAAGCATACTTGCTGCTCCCAAAAGAGCCGCTCCTTCATTATCTGTAGAAATAACGACACTAACTTCTAGACCGTTTTCTTTAATTTTTTGATTAAAGGCGGAAAGAAAGAATTCACTTCCATTTGCAATTTTTCCTCCAATGATAAAATGATTTGCACCGAATTTAGTGAGCCAAGGAATTACAACCTCTGCCAAGTCCTCCCCCATTTGTTCAAAAACTTTTATGGCAATTTCATCTCCAGCAAGTGCCAGGTTATAAAGTTCTAAACCATTTTTCAACGTTTTTCCTGTAAAAGTTTTATAACCTCCCAAAAGTCCGCGCGCCGAAACATAATCTTCTGCAATACCGTCTTTGAAAGGTAAATTATAAATTTCTCCGTCAGTAGGAACTAATTCTCCTGTTGAAACCGAAACGCCTTTATCAATGAAACAAGCACCAAGTCCAGTACCAAGCGTCACTGCCATAACCTTTTTAGAAAGATTTGCGGCATCTTTAAAAACTTCGCCTTTTCCAAAGCAAACGGCATCATTTTCAAAAAGAATTGGAAAATCACTAGACAAATTAAGCGTTCCCTGAAACAAATAACGAACATTCAAACCATAAAAATGCTCATATTTAGATTGATCTTTTATCCAGCAAAATCCATTAGCATAATCAAACGGACCAGGCATGCACACGGCAAGTCCTTTTACTTGTTCTACTTTTGAGTTTTCAATTGAAATGCGAATCACTTTTTCCCAAATAGTCATAACCTGATCGACTGGCAAATTAGAATCAAAAGATTCTTTATGTACCGAAAAGTCAATCATTTTCATATTCGCAATATCAATAATTGCAGCGGTAATATGTGTTCCTCCAATGTCGACTCCAACGGCATATTCTTTATTCATTTTTTCACTTTTATCTATTTTCTTAAAATCTGGCTTTAGCTCAATAATATTCATTTCATTCATAAACTTTTCCAATAGCATTTTGAAACTATAACTAATTTACCCTCTTAACTTCGTTTCTAATTTTTGAGGATTTTATAAATTTTTATCTTTTAAAATTTGTGGGTATTTGATGCTGGTGTGCACAATCATTTCTCCAAAAAGCGTATTGGCCCAAGCAAACCATTTTCGGGTAAACTTTGCAACATCATCTTTATGAAACGATTCGTGCATGAAACCGGTATCGGCATTTGTTTTGATCAAATTGCTGATGCAGGCTTTGATTTCTTTTTCATCGACACTTGTAATGGCTCTCAAAACAATGCTCATTGGCCAAATTGTGTCGGCTCCGGTGTGCGGGCCACCAATTCCTTCCCCAGCTTTTCCTTTGTAAAAAAACGGATTGTTTTCTGAAAGAACCACTTTTCGCGTATTCAAATACAATGGGCTGTCTGGCTCAATTGCTCCTAAATATGGAAGCGATAATAACGAAGGAACATTGGCATCATCCATCATGTGAAAACTGCCGTAACCGTTTACCTCAAAAGCAATGATTTTTCCAAATTTTGGATGGTCGATAATTCCGTTTTCTTGTAAACCTTTCTGAACCTGATCTCTTAATTCTTTTGCTTTTGCAACCAAATCTTTATCCAACATGGCTGGCAAAGAGAAAATTTCGATCAAATAACCCAAAACTTCAATTGCAAACATATTGCTCGGAATCAAATACCCAAACAAAGTACTGTCGTCACTTGGCCTAAAAGTTGAAACAATCAAACCGCAAGGTTTTACCGGATATCCGTAACCGCTCAAAGGCACGCCATCAGTTGCCCAAGCCGTTTCTCTTTGAAAAGTGTACGGTCCTTTATCTGTCCATCTTTGTTGTTCATTAAAAGTCTGCAATACTAAAAGCATGGCTTCTTTCCATTGTTTGTCAAACAAACTTAAGTCGCCAGTTTCTTTCCAATATCCATGCGCCAAACGAATCGGGTAACACAAACTGTCAATTTCCCATTTGCGTTCATGAATTCCAGGTTTCATTTTGGTCAAGTCATTTTTCCATTCGCTTACTTTCGAGAAATCTTTATAAAAAGCGTTTGCATAAGGATCCAGCAAAATACATTTTGTCTGGCGATTGATTACACCTTTTACCAATTCAGCCAGTTTTTTATCTTCTTTCACAAACGGAATATAAGGCCAAATTTGAGCCGTACTATCGCGAAGCCACATTGCATCGATATCTCCTGTAATTACATACGTATCCGGTTTTCCGTCGATAATTTCGAAATCAACTGTGGTATCTAAAGTATTTGGAAAACAGTTTTCAAACAACCAAGCCAATTCTGGATTCGCAATTTGTTTTTTGATGCGTGTAATTGCCGCTTCAATTGCAGGACTTGTAAATTTTCTTTCAGCCAAGGGAGGTCTCTTGCTGATAAAATCTTTTAACGCAAAATCAAACACATTTGACTGTGAAGCAAAAACATCTGTTTGAATCGCCAATAGTCCAGCTGAAAAAATTCCTGCATTTTTTATAAATTTTCTACGTGACTGCATAATATTATTTTGAAGTTGAGTAAGAGTATGGAAAGGCACTTGACGAAGTTCCTCTTTGTAAATTTGGTTCGGCTGACATCTCAAAATTCAATTCTCCACCTTTTAAGACATCCGAATGATTGATGAAATTTTTGGCATAACTCGCATTGTCCCATTTTAAATCCTGAACATATTTGTTTGTTTCAGAATTTTTAGGAGCATTTATAAACAGCTTTTTGCCGTTCTCTAATTCCAAAGTCAGTTTTTTGAATAATGGCGCGCCCAAAACATATTCGTCTGTTGCTGGGCAAACTGGATAAAATCCCATTGCAGAGAAAATATACCAAGCCGAAGTCTGTCCGTTGTCTTCATCTCCACAATAACCATCTGGAGTTGGTTTATATAAGCGATTTATAACTTCTCTTGACCAATATTGTGTTTTCCAAGGTTCGCCTGCATAATTGTACAAATAAATCATATGCTGAATAGGCTGATTTCCGTGTGCATATTGCCCCATATTCATAATCTGCATTTCGCGGATTTCATGAATAACCGATCCGTAGTAACTGTCGTCAAAAACTGGAGGTGTTGAAAAAACCGCATCTAATTTCTCTACAAATTTTTTCTGTCCGCCCATCAAATTAATCAATCCCTGAATATCATGAAAAACGCTCCAGCTGTAATGCATTGCATTTCCTTCTGTAAAAGCATCTCCCCATTTTAATGGGTTGAAGTTTTTCGGAAAACTTCCGTCTTTATTTCTGCCGCTCATCCATCCGATTTCAGGATTAAATACGTTTTTATAATTCATCATTCGTTTCTCGAACAAACTGATTTCTTTTTTAGGACGGTTTAAGGCCTTAGCTAATTTCCAAATCGCAAAATCGTCGTAAGCATATTCCAGCGTTCTTGCCGCATTTTCATTGATTTTGACATCATAAGGAACATACCCTAAAGTATTGTAATACGAAACTCCTTTTCTTCCAACGGCATCCATCGGGCCTTCATTATTTGCTCCATGAACTAAAGCTTCAAATAAAATATTGATGTCATATCCTCTTAAACCTTTGATATAAGCATCAGAAACCACAGAAGCCGAATTATTGCCGACCATTACATTTCTGAAACCAGGACTTGACCATTCTGGCAAGAAGCCACCTTCTTTATAATCATTGATCAAACCTTCCTGCATTTCTTTGTTTACAGAAGGATAAACCAAATTCAACAAAGGATATAGCGCTCGGAAAGTATCCCAAAATCCTGTTCCTGCATAGATATAACCCGGCAAAACATTTCCGTTGTACGGACTATAATGTACCGTTTCGCCTTTGGCATTTATTTCATATTGTTTTTGAGGAAAGCAAGTTGCGCGATACAAACACGAATAAAAAGTTTTCAATTGATCAACATCGTTGCTTTCAGCCGTAATTTTTCCTAAAACTTTATTCCATTCTTTTTTAGAAGCTGCAACCGTTTCGTTGAAAGTCGCATTTCCTAATTCGGTTTTTAAATTTAATTCAGCTTGCTCCGGACTTATAAATGATGAAGCTGTTTTGACGTTTACAACTTCGCCTTTTTTAGTTTTGAAACTTACTACCGCACCAGCGTGATTGTCCTGCAATTCTAATTTATCTTTTTCTATACCTTTTTCATTCCATGCGCTGCTTGTTGCAAATGGTTTATCAAAAACAAGCACAAAATAGTTTTTGAAATTCGTTGGAACTCCCCCGCTGTTGCGAGTTGTATAACCAATAATTTTATTTTCTGAAGGAATTATTTTGATATACGAACCTTTGTCAAATGCATCTACAACAATTGAAGACTGTTCATTTTCAGGAAAAGTAATCTGAAAATGCGCTGCTCTTTCAGTGGCTGTGATTTCTGTTGTAACATCATAATCCGCAAGATAAACGCTGTAATAATACGGTTTTGAAACCTCTGCTTTATGACTGAACCAGCTTGCTCTATCGGCTTCGGCAACTACTATTTTCCCCGTAACAGGCATAATCGAAAACTGACCGTAATCGTTCATCCAAGGCGATGGCTGATGCGTTTGCTTAAATCCTCTAATTTTTTCTGCCGTATAGGTATATGCCCATCCGTCACCCATTTTCCCGGTTTGTGGTGTCCAGAAATTCATTCCCCATGGCCTGCAGATTGCTGGATAGGTATTTCCGTTTGACAAACTATGCACAGATTGTGTTCCCATTAATGGATTTACATATTCTACAGGCTCAACAGTTTTTACTTGCGCTGCGACAATACCGCACTGTATTAATCCTAAAAAAATTAAGCTCTTTAATTTCATATTATGCTTTTTTATCCTGCTAGGTTTTTAAAACCTTGTAGGTATTTTTTTATTGAAACTTTAAATTATAACTACAAGGTTTTAAAAACCTTGCTGGAATTGTAAACTGCGACTGAAAACTAAAGCGGTCTATCTTCTTTCTTTACTCCAAAAGTCGTAGATGGTTTGCTTCCCATATACAATTTCAATTCCCCACCTTTAACTATCATATCGTGTGTGATAAATGATTTTGAATAAGATTTTCCGTTGTATTCTGCTTTTTGAATGTACATATTTGAAGCACTGTTGTCGATTGCTTTTACTGTAAATGAAATTCCTTTTTTATAATGAATTGTTGCAGTATTTACTAATGGACTTCCTAAAACGTAAACTCCATTAGCTGGATTAACTGAATAAAATCCCATTGAAGACAAAACATACCAAGCCGACATTTGCCCTAAATCTTCATTACCACACAAACCGTCTGGTTTTGTTGAATAGAATTTATCGTCGATTTCTCGAATTAATTTTGCTGTTTTCCAAGGCTGTCCAGCGAAGGCGTATAAATACGGAATATGGTGATTTGGTTCATTTCCTTGTGCATATTGCCCAATTAAACCGCTGATATCTGGAGAAACTTCCTCGCCTTCTACTTTGTCTGTTATTTGAAAAAGGGAATCTAATTTAGCCAAAAACTTGCTTTCGCCTCCAAATAAATCAATTAAGCCATACGGATCTTGAGGAACCAACCAAGTATATTGCCAAGCATTTCCTTCAACATAATCATCTTTTCGATGCGCCGATGAAAGCGGATTAAAAGGCGTTCTCCAATTTCCATCTGTTAATTTTCCGCGCATGAATGTGGTTTCTTTATCAAAATAAAGTTTGTATAAATTCGCTCTTTTTGAGAAATACTCGTAATCTTCAGTTTTGTTTAAAGCTTTTGCTACTTGTGCAATACAATAATCATCAATAGCATATTCTAAAGCATTTCCAACAGATTCCAACATTTTATCTGCCGGAATATATTGCAGTTTTTGAATGTAATCCATTCCATCGCGAGTTTGCATCGCTGTTTTCTTCATGGCTTCGTAAGCCAAATTCACATCATAATCACGATATCCTTTCAAATAAGCATCTGCAATTACTGCAATCGAATGATTTCCATTCATAGTATTGGTTTCATTACCCATTAAATGCCAAACCGGTAATCGTCCTTGCTGCTCGTAAATCGCCAAAAATGATTTTACAATGTCATTGATTTTATCTTGTTGCGTAATTGTATATAATGGATGAAGTCCGCGGTACGTGTCCCAAAGTGAAAAAGTAGTGTAGTTTGTGAAATTTGCTTTTTCGTAAACTTTTTTATCTGTCCCTCTGTAATCACCGTTTACATCATTAAAAATGGAAGGCGCAAACATAGTGTGATACAATGAAGTATAGAAAACTTTCATTGTTTTGTCATTTCCTGTAATCTGAATTTTATTTAATTCTTTATTCCATTTTGAAGAAGCCGTTTTTACGATTTGATCAAAATCCCAGTTCGGAATTTCAGCTTTTATGTTTACCGAAGCATTTTCAGAGCTTACTGGCGAAATTCCAACTTTCACTAAAACTTGTTTGTTTTTTAAAGTTGCAAAATCTAAAACCGCTTTCATTTTCAAACCTTCGCCTTCATTTCCTGAAACTGGCGTTTTATCGTCGTATAAAGCTACATTTGAAATGGGTTCAGAAAATTCCATTGTAAAATAAACACGCTGATCTGTTGCCCATCCTGCCGAAAAACGATAGCCTGCCAGCGTTGTTGCATTTATTTTTTTGATAAAAGTTTTTACCGGTTTATCCCAGCCAACTCCGTCAGCAAGATCTAATAAAACATGAGCATCAGACGCCGAGTTAAAAGTATATTTATGAAAACCAACTCTTTCGCTTGCCGTCAACTCGGCTTTAATTTTATATTTGTCCAAAATGACACTGTAATAGCCTGGTTTGCTCACTTCGTTTGCATGCGAAAAATACGAACCGTAGCCATTTGTCATATCTTCTTTTGTGCCTTTAAAAAGAGGCACTTTTCCTGTCACCGGAAGCAATAAAATATCGTTCAAATCGCCAATTCCAGTACCGCTTAAATGTGTATGGGTAAATCCTAAAATAGTATTGCTTGCATAATTATAACCGCTGCACCAATCCCAACCCTCAAAAATATTTACAGGTCCTAACTGAACTGCCCCAAAAGGCACATTTGCTCCCACAAATACATGGCCATGCCCTGCCGATCCTATAAGCGGATTTACATATTTAGTATAATCTACAGTATTTTGATTCACACTTTTTTTCTGCGCTTCTGCGGAAGTTGCAAAAAACAAGTTTAAAGCGAAAATACCGCTGACAGCTATTTTGGTGCATTTTGTAAACATATATTCTTTAGCTTCTAAGCTACTGAGATGCTGAATTTCTAAGTTTTTTCTCTAATTTTTCTTAGACTAAACAGCTCAATATCTAGTGATTAATATTTATTCAAAACATCGTAAAGCGAATAAACCTTCAAAACTGGCTTCTCAGCTTTTCCTTCAAACGTAATTACTTTTTCTTCTCCTGCTTTCAAATCAAAATAATTGTCGCTCCATTTCCCTGTATAACCTTTTAGAGAAACATATACATATTTTGCATCTTTTAAAGCTTTTAAAATGACTTTATTTCCTAAGATTTTATAAGTAATTTTTGGATCTTCTAATTTCAAATTAATCGGACGAGTCAAATCAATTTCTGGTTTTTTATCATCTCTGTAGGCTTCCTTCATGGCATACCAAGCGGCTTTTGGCTGACGATCATAATAATCAGTTACACTCCAGCTTGCAACTGGCCAGCAATCATTGAGTTGCCAAACCAAAGTTCCCATATTGTAAGGCGCTTTTGAACGATGAATTCCAATAATGTTTTTTAAAGAATAATATTGAAGACATTGCGTGAGATACGTATAATCTTCAACACTCATTTTCTTGATTTTTTCTTCATTTATGAAATAGCGATTCAAATAAGAATTCAATTTCATGAAACCTTTTCCAGCTTTTAGATGTGCTTCTAAAATTTCTGAATACAAATAGCGATCTTCTGGCAGGGTAAACGTCTCAATAGAAGAGTAATTCGGCATCGCCAGCATTCCATATTCACTTACAAATCGGCCCGTTTTAGAGTTTGTTATTTCGATATCATCAAGTCCCCACCAAGTGCCCCAATAGTGGCTGTCACCTTGTGTAATACTTTCTTTTTTACCCCAACCAAATAAAGGCGAAGAACTTACATACGGACGTTTGTTGTCAACTTCCTTTACCCATTTTGGAATACTATCCTGAAATAAACGAACATAATCATGCCACAAACGCGTTGAATCTTGTTTCGACATTTGCATGCTTTTTTGCCAGCCCCAATTTTTAAAAGCTTCATCAATTTCATTATTTCCACACCATAAAACAATGCTCGGATGATGACGAAGACGTTTTACTTGATATTGAACTTCAGCTTTTACGTTCTCAAAAAAGGCTTTGTCGCCAGGAACCATTGTACCGGCAAACATAAAATCCTGCCATACATAAATCCCATTTTTATCGCATAAATCATAAAAATAATCATCTTCATAAATACCGCCACCCCAAACGCGAAGCATGTTCATATTAGCGCCTTTTGCCATTGAAATTACTTTCTCGTATTCTTTTTTTGTCATTCTCGAAAGAAAAGCGTCTGACGGAATATAATTGGCGCCTTTCATATAAACTGGCTTTCCATCGATTTTGAAATAAAATGATTTGCCAACACTATCTGGCTCCTGAACCAATTCTATTTTACGGTTCAACACATAAGGTTTCTCAGGCGCTTTTTTATCATAAAATTCTAAACGCGGTGTTTTCCAAATACCGCAAGTGGTGAATTTTGGCCCCCAATCCCATCCAAAATGATATTGCGCTTTTCGAACATAAGCACGCGGATTATCTGGAATTACAAAAGGCAGATCTTTTTTTGCAAGTGAATCTGCTACATTTTGTGCCGATTTAAATACTACAACTAATTCGTTATTTCCAGATTTCAGCAGTTGTTTTACTTCCACTCGCCATTGACGAAACATATTATCTGCTTTTAAAATCTCTCTATTATTCAAATAAACGGTTGCATATGTATCTAATCCGTCAAAAACCAATTCGGCATTCTTCTTTTTCAATAAAGCAGGAGCAACCTGAAAAGTGGTTTTATACTCCCAATCTTTCTTTTCGATCCATTGCAGTTTTTTCTCGTTATCTCTATAAAATGGATCTGGAATTGTTTTATTATTCAACAAATCTGTATGCACTTCGCCTGGAACTGTTGCAGGAAACCAATTTGCAGTTTTCATTTCACGAAATTGCCAACCTGTTTTTATATTTACATTTTGAGCATTGGCAACATGCGAAAAACATGCTGCACAAATGCCCAAAAAACAATAAACTCTTTTTATATATTTCATTTTAAGAAATCCAATTATAATTTTATTTTATTAATCGCTGGCAGTATAGAGAAGGGCAATTGATTTTTCGCAATTGGCTCCTTCTCTTTTAGGTTTATATCAGAATAACAGTAACTAACAAAATATCCAGAAATCATTTCCTTTTTTACGGCTGCCAGGCTTAATTTACACTCTATTGTTTGGTTGCTAAAAAGCAATCATTTTAATCTTATATATCTTTTTTCCTGATTCTTTTAATTAAAAAACTGAAATCAGACAATAAGCATCTTTCTAAAATTTAATTTTAAAATAAGCCGGGAATAACCAAATTCCAACCCGGCTTATTCAACTAAACTAACCAAAATTTTAACTTATTTAAATCACAAATATTCTTTCTTCAAAATCGATGGAAGCTTACGCTCTTAATTCAATGTGCTTATTTGACTGACATTTTGAGCAAACCAAATCAGCATATAGCCTAAAACGATTTAGTAAAATTGCAAAAAAAAACGTTAAGTTTTCTTTTTTAATCTTTTTAAAAATCAGACTGATTCTCTAATTATCAAATCGCCTTTTTTCAAACTTTTTTCAACTTTAAATGTTTCAATATTTTTCATTTGACTCATTAACAGTTGTATTGCCTTAACACCAATAGCAGCAATAGGCTGTGCTATAACAGTGATCGTTGGGCTATGTAATTTAAAACTGTCATGATCATCAAAACTTATAATTGAAATATCGTTAGGAATATTAATTCCCATTCCCCTTAAAGCCTGAAGGCCTGAAAGTCCCATATAATTTGTCAAAAATAAAACGGCATCAATTTCTGTGTTTTTCTTAAAAAACTTCACCAGACCATCAATTCTTGTTTTTTCATTGCTATGATAATCCAAATGCAGCACAAGATTTTCTTTGTACATTCCTTCTTCTTTCAAAGCATCTCTATAGCCATCTTCTCGTAATTTCATCTGAATCATTTCAGAAGTATTATTAACGACAGCTATATTTTTACGATTTTTCTTGATCAAAAATTTAGTAGCCGAATTTGCCGCTTCATAATTATCCATTACAACATGGCTAACATTTTGTCCTGGAAAATACCTATCGATCAACACCATCGGCTTTTTTAGCTTCATGAGAAGATCAATTTTTTGCTCAAGATTTTTAGTGGGAGTGATAATAAAACCGTCTACATTAGCCTGCAAAAGACTATGTATCAACTCCTCAGAACGCTCATCATCGTCTCCGGTACTACAGTAAAAAACTCTATAATCAATATTTTTCGCTTCGTCTTCAATTACACGCGCAAGATCTGAAAAGAACTGATTCGAAATATCCTCGACAATAAGTCCAATCGATCTTGTTTTTCCAGTTCGCAAACTGGTGGCAATCATACTTGGCCTGTAATTAAGTTTTTCTGCAACATCTTGCACTTTCTTAATAACAGCCGCGCTAATACCCATTTTCTCGCCTTTACCATTTATAACAAAAGATACTGTTGATATAGAAACCTGAGCTTCTGCAGCAATATCCTTTATTGTAATCTTCTTCATATAATAGGTTAATTTATTAAATTATCATTAATCAACAATCACAAATATAAACAAAAATAACAACTAAAACGATTTTGTAAAAATTATATTTAAACAAATCATTTTTTTATTGCTATTATTAAGTAAAATTCTCAGCAATTATAGGGATTTTACAGCTAATAATTAATTAAAAGTTTTATTTTTTATGAAATTTATCAATAAAAATTTAGGCAATTTAAAATCAACAAAACTATTTTATCAATCTAAAAATCAGTTCAATTGGCATATTGCCATTATTACATTTACCGTCGAAGATAAATTTTGGATTTTTAAATCGTAATACATAACTTTAATATTCAAAAGCAACTTTTTAAAAAACATAAAAAATTACAACATTAATTGATGGTAAAGTCTCATTTTTGCAAATAAATTAATTTACACATAAAATGGATATAGTTAAATTTAAAATCACATCTAAAACGATAAAAGTCGAAGTACGAAATTCGAATAATTATGTTTTTAATTTTAATACTGCTTTAGAAATCGAAAAAGCAGATCGAGATGTTTTATTAAAACTATATAATGCATTAGACCTTCTTTTTAAGAAAGAAAATTTGCCGGAAGTAAAAAATTACATTTCGCCTAACCAAACTAATATCTTGGATCAAATTTCTGCTGCTACAAGTTTAGAAAACGAGAATAAAGGCTAATCGCTCTCAAAGAAATACAGATTTACAATCTGAACATTTAAAAACAAGCCCTTAAGCAATTTACTTAAGGGCTTTTTGTTGCAATTAGATTACCCAACAGTAATTTTTAAAAAGCAAGAAACATGAAATCAAACAATTACAACATCAAAACTTAAAATATTTTCATAACTTAGTAAAGGAAATCCCATAAATAATTAGCCTTTTTATTTCTCACCAAAACTTCAGTCATATGAAAATCAAACAGAAATTATCAGCAGGAATATTTTTATTAGTAGTATCATTTTTGGCTTTTGCCTGTAAAAAAAATTCAACATCAGATTCTGATTCGACAAAAAAAGATTCAGTGCAAACAACAACAGATTCTTTGTCTTCAACAAATGGCGATCGCGTAACAGCAGCTAATTTCAATCGAGCTGAAACCGATTTGTATTTTAGTACTTCAGTTAAACAATCCAACGGTATTGGTGCTATTTTTCACTACAGAACTTTAATGCCTATAGATAATCAATCTGTTATTCGCGCTAATCGTGATG
Organism: Flavobacterium denitrificans DSM 15936; assembly: GCF_000425445.1. GTDB lineage: Bacteria > Bacteroidota > Bacteroidia > Flavobacteriales > Flavobacteriaceae > Flavobacterium > Flavobacterium denitrificans. Next base: position 206,046 of record NZ_AUDL01000008.1, read on the forward strand.
TTTTATATTCATCAGGTGTTTTTGATCTCGATGCCGGCCCAGTAACAGTTACACTGCCTAATCCAGGCAAACGATTCATGTCGATGCAAACGATTGACCAAGATCAATATTCTGAAACCTATTATGCTCCCGGGACTTTTACTTTTACAAAAGAAAAAGTCGGCACACGCTATTTAATGCTCGGAATTCGAACCTTTATCAACCCAAATGACCCTAAAGATTTGCCAATCGTAACTAATTTACAAGATGCAATTAAAGTTGAACAAAAAGAAAAAGGAAGTTTTGAAATTCCAAATTGGGATCAAGTAAGCCAAAAGAAAGTTAGGGATTCGCTTATTGAAGTATCAAAAAAACTGGCTGACACAAAAGGAATGTTTGGCTCAAGAGGAAAAGTAGATGAAACACTTCATTTGATTGGTAGTGCTACCGGATGGGGCGGAAATCCTGAAAAAGATGCGCTTTATCTTTCAGTTAATCCAGCTAAAAATGACGGAAAGACCGTTTATAAGTTAAAAGTAAAAAATGTCCCAGTAGATGGATTTTGGTCTGTGAGTGTTTACAATAAAGAAGGTTATTTTGAAAAAAATGATCTTAACGCTTATACATTAAATAATATTACTGCAAAAAAAGATGCTGACGGGTCTGTAACAATCCAATTTGGTGGCTGTGACGGAAAAACACCAAATTGCATTCCAACAATTGATGGCTGGAATTATTGGATCAGACTTTATCGTCCTCATAAAGAAATTTTAAATGGCACTTGGAAATTTCCCGAAGCTCAGATTGTAAAATAATACCGATGCTGATTTTTAGGTACGCTTTTTGGATATAATTAATTAATAATTAAAAAATTAAATATTATGAAATCATTTAAATTTTTAGCAACAGGAATTTTGTTTTTTGCAGTTTATTTTTCAAATGCACAAGTAAACGTGAATGTAAATATAGGAACGCCACCAGCTTGGGGGCCTGTAGGATATACTGATGTCCGTTATTACTACTTGCCGGATCTTGAAACTTATTATGATATTAACACGGCAAATTACATCTACATTAATAAAGGAAAATGGACAAGAGCCAAATATTTACCTACGGCCTATAGAAATTATGACCTTTACAACGAATATAAAGTTGTGTTGACTGATTATAGAGGAAATTCGCCTTATGACAATTTCAAAACGCATAAAGTAAAATATGCAAAAGGATATAAGGGCAAACCTCAACAAACAATTGGTTCAAAACCTGGAAAAGGAAACAACAAACAAGGAAAAGATAATGGAAACCATGGACACGGGAATAATGGAAATGGAAAAGGAAATGGCAAACATTAATTTTCGTTCTTGAATCAACAAATTATCTATCAAATTTATTTAAAAGGCCGTTATTTTTAACGGCTTTTTTCATTTTACTGTCACTTGGAAATAAAATACAAGTTGTTTTTTTTGTAACATTTTCCAATAAATGGCGACAAATCTTCAATTAAATTACGGTTCTTTGCAACTTGTTACATTCTTAATTGAAAATGATCAATTTTGAATACAATAATATTGACTCCAATGAGTTTTGACTAGTTAAAAGCTAGTCTCGATATTTTTCGTTATGGACAATAAAAAATTTATTTTAAGTTTAAAAAAAGGTAATGAAGAAGCTTTTAAGGAAGTTTACTTCAATTATTACGACAAACTGATAAATATTGCCAAACGATTTAATTCTACAATATTCACTCCAGAAGATTTTGTTCAGGAGACTTTCATTCGATTATACAACAAAAGAGAATTACTCAACGAAGATGTTTTACTAGACAAACAATTATTTGTCATTTGCAAGAATATCATCATCAATCATATTAATAGAGAAAATAAAATAATTCAGCTTGATCCGCAAGTTGATATCTTACAGGAAGAGATTGATACTTCAGTGTTTGACGAAAGAAGCGAAAAATTGCATAATTTCATCAATCAGCTTCCGGAACAGCAACAAAAAATATTTACTTTACACAAACTGGAAAACCTTAGCTATAAGGAGATTGCAGAAATCACAGATCTTTCTGAGAAGACTATTGCCAATCATATTTATCTCGCCAGTAAATTTATTCGAAAAAAAATCGAAAACCATTAGGAACTTTTTTGTTCTCGTTTGTTATCTATAAAAACAAGGACAAAAAAATGCACATCGAAGCGTATAAAACTAATGTTAAAACCAAAAAAGACGCAAGTTTGCTTGTCGCTCTTTTACAATTCGTCATTTCAGATTGTATCATAAATTTCGATAAAAAGGGTCAAGAAAACATCCTCAAAATCAAAACCAATCGTGATATTAAAGAAATGGTTTATGGAGTTTTCAGTAAACAAGGTTTTCATTGTCAAATCATTTAATACCCCAAAATCATGGATAAAGAAAACTTTGACGAAGAATTCAAAAAATTATGGAACGAAACTCCTGTTTCAAATTCTGAAAGCGAAAAAGAAGCTTGTTGGACAAAATTCCATTCTAAAACTTTTGCAAAGAAAAAGAAAACCAAGCCTTGGCGTTATTACGCGGCCGCGGCAGTATTGCTTTTTGTTTTAATTGGAACTGGAATTTTCTTTAAAAATAACGCTTCCCAACAAGAACATGCCGTTTTTGCAGCAAACGTAATTGAAAATACGTCTTCAAAAATAAAATTCGTTGTCTTGCCAGATTCTTCCAAAATTGAATTGAGTCCGAATTCCAAAATTATTTACGGAAATAATTTTGCTACAAACAGAAAAATCGAAGTTGATGGCGAAGTTTATTTCAAGGTCAAAAAAGACAAACAACACCCTTTTCAGGTTTTTTGCAATGAAACCACAACAACAGTTTTAGGAACTTCATTTATCGTTAATGAAACAGAAGATGAAAAAGTAACGGTGGAGCTTTATGAAGGAAGCGTTCAAATGAATGTTAAAGGCAAAAATCAAAAATGGATTTTGAAACCGGGCGAAAAATTTACGTACGGAAACCAAACTGCAGCTGTGGAAGAATTTATCCGATTTATTGATTTTGATAATGAAAAACTTTCTGCCGTAAGCCAATACATTCAAGAAAATTATGGCTACAAAGTAATTCTTCCAACAGAAAATTTAGATCAGAAAATCACAATCCGAATCAATAAAAAAGAGGATTTAAAAATAATTGTACAATTAATATCAGAAATGTATAACCTAAATTTTGAAATAAATGAAGATTTAAAACAGATTACTTTTCAGTAGAAAAGAAAAAAAGGATGTAAGCCGCGAAACTACACATCCTCCTTATAATCAGGATAACACGAAGTTATTCCATTTAATAATAATCCAAAAATACAAAATTTCATGAAGCATATAATTTCAGCATGCTTTTTTTTAATCAGTTTATGGGCCTCTGCCCAAAAGGTAACAGTCACTGTGGATCAAAACTTAACCTTGAAAGAATTTTTTAAGCAGATTGAAAATCAAACCGATTTTAAATTTGCTTTTACAGATCAAATCGATACCAACAAAAGGTATTTCACAAAGAAAAACACTTACAAGCAGATTGAGGTTTCGAAACTTATTTCGGAATTAAATAAATCAGCAACTGTTCAATTTTCGATTGTTGGCAATAATATTTTTGTAAAGCAGAAATCACAATCTGCAAAAACAGCTAAAAAAAAAAACAAGCTGAAAGGTCAGATTATTGATGATGAAAAACAGCCTGTTATTGGTGCCAATGTTTTTGTTAAGGAATTAGAAACCGGCACCGTAACGGATTATAACGGAAAATTCATCATTGAAGTTCCAGATGGCACTTACACTTTTGTAATCAGTTACGTTGGTTTTAAAAATCAAGAAAAAGAAATCACGATTACTGATGATGCTACAATTAATTTCAATATAGAATCAGACAGTCAGCAATTGGGCGAAGTAATTGTAACAACCAACAAAGCTACCGATATCAAAAATACCCAAATGAGTGTCAACAAGCTTTCGATGCAAGAAATAAAACGAATTCCTGTTGCAATGGGCGAGCCAGATCCTTTAAAATCAATTTTGACTTTGCCGGGCGTTACAAATGCTGGAGAAGCTTCTTCAGGATTTAATGTCCGCGGTGGTGCAGCTGATCAGAATTTGATTCTTTTAGACGGCGCTCCTGTTTATGCTGATTCACATATGTTTGGTTTTTTCTCGATTTTTAATGCTGATATTGTCAATGGTTTAGATTTATATAAAGGCGGTATTCCATCTCGATTTGGTGGCCGTGTTTCTTCTGTTTTGGATGTAGCACAACAAACCGGAGATTTTCAAGACTATAAAGTAAACGGTGGAATCGGAATTATTTCGAGCCGCCTTTTGGTTCAAGGACCAATACAGAAAGAGAAAAGTTCGTTCATCCTTTCCGGACGTGCTTCGTATGCGCATTTGTTCATGAAACTGGCAGATAATAAAAACTCTGCCATGTTTTATGATTTGAATGCTAAATTTAATTATCGTTTCAATGCTAATAATACGATCTCATTTTCTGGTTATTTGGGCAATGATTTATTTGATATCAATGAGCGTTTTTCCAGCACTTACGGAAGTACAATGGGAATCTTGAGCTGGAAACATAAGTTCTCTGAACGTTTAAATTCAAATCTTTCTGCTTTTTACAGTGATTATAAATTCAATTTAGAACTTTCATCAGAAAATTTTGAATGGGACAGCAACATTAAAAGTTATGGATTAAAATATAATTGGTTTTATCAGAAATCTGAAAAGTTCAAAATCAATTATGGAATTGACGGTTTGTATTATAATTTCAATCCTGGAGTTGTACAGCCAACTAGTTCAGATTCACAGTTTAATTATCAGCAATTAGATAAGAAATATGCTTTAGAAACTTCAGCTTTTATCGATTTTGAAAATCAAATTACAGAGAAATTGAATTTCCGTTACGGACTTCGTTATAGCATGTTTTATCGATTAGGATCAGAAGAAATAAGTACATATGAAAATGGCCAAGCCGTAGTTTTTAATCCGTTGTATAATATTTATCAAGAAGGAACTCCTACAGGTACAATATCTTATGGAAAAGGGAAAACGATAAGCAGTTTCGACAATTTTGAACCGAGAGCCGCTTTATCCTATGCTTTTAACGACAACACTTCTGTAAAAGCAAGCTACAACAGAATGGCGCAGTATATCCATATTTTATCCAATACTCAGTCGCCTTTGCCAATGAGCATTTGGACACCAAGTGGCCCATTTACTAAACCGCAAATGCTGGATCAATATGCAATGGGTTATTTTAAAAACTTTAAAGACGGCGATTATTCTTTTGAAGGAGAATTGTTTTATAAAAAAGTTCAAAACCGAATTGATTATATTGACGGAGCTGATGTTTTGGCAAATAATAATATCGAACAAGTTATCCTGAACGGAAAAGCCAGATCATACGGAATGGAATTATTGTTGAGAAAAAATACCGGCAATTTCACCGGATGGATTTCTTATACCCTATCGCGCGCTGAACAAAAAACACCAGGAAGAACTCCTGAAGAACCTGGAATTGCAAACGGTGACTGGTATTTATCTGGTTATGACAAACTGCACAATTTAAGTGTTGTGGGAAGTTATGAATTTAGTCCAAAATGGTCTTTTAATGGAAATTTCACCTTGCAATCCGGTCAGCCGGTAACATATGCAAATGGTTACTATGAATTTGGCGGTATTCATGTTCCTAATTATTCTTTGAGAAACGAAAACAGATTGCCACTTTTCCATCATCTTGATGTTGCCGCAACTTATACACCAAGACCAGAAAAAAAGAAAGGATGGCAAAGCTATTGGGTATTCAGCATTTACAATATTTACAATAGAAAAAATGCTGCTTCAATGAATTTTACGACTAATGAAGATACAGGAATGAATGAAACGAGAAGACTTTCAATCTTCGGAATCGTGCCTGGGGTTTCTTATAATTTTAAATTTTAATGCGATGAATAAGTTAAAAAAATACAGCATCATGAATAAAGCATTGGCATTATTGAGTCTTTTTTCTGTTTTGTTTTTCAGCTCCTGCGAAGATGTAGTAAATCTGGATTTAAAAAGTGGTGAAACGAAACTTGTTATTGATGCTGAAATCGTTTGGAAAAAAGGAACAGCTGGAAATGAACAAACCATAAAAATCAGCAAAACGGCACCTTATTACAATGGCACGACGCCAAAAGTTTCTGGCGCGCAAGTGCGAGTGGAAAATAGCAATGGCGATGTTTTTACCTTTACTGAAGCTGAAGCAGGAATTTATAAATGCACCAATTTTGTTCCGGTCATCAACATGGATTACAAACTATTTGTTCAAGCCGAAGGACAAAGCTATACGGCAGCAGAAAAACTGACATCGGTTACGCCAATTGATAAAATAGAACAAAAAATTGTGCCTGATTTTGGAGGAGAAGATGTAATTGAAGTCACGTTTTATTATACCGATCCTGCTGATCAAGTAAATTTTTATTTAACAGAATACCAAAGCGAATTTTTAATTTTTCCAGAATATGAAATAACAAATGACGATTTCTATAATGGAAACCAAATAAGCACGAGATATTCTCATGAAGACATGAAGGCAGGAAATACTTTAAACCTTTTGCATCGTGGTATTTCTAAAAACTTTTTTAATTATATGAAACTAATTTTGGAAGCTTCGAACTCAAATCCTTTTCAGGTTCCGCCTGGAAATATCAGAGGAAATATTGTAAATACAAATAATGTCAATAACTATGCATTGGGTTATTTTAGGCTTTGCGAAGCAGATGCTGTTTCTTATTTGGTAAAGTAGATTTTCACCTAAAAGAAAAACCCTTAACTATCATGTTAAGGGTTTTCTTTTTTTTAGATTAATCCTAAAATTTTGCCATAAGCAATGGCCGCTTTATGTACTTGAACGGCCCAATCTTCTGCGGCGTTATCATCGGCTCCGTCAGAAATATATTTTAAGCATAAAAAGGGAATATTTTCTTTCATGGCGATCATGGCTAATGCGTAAGCTTCCATATCGACAACATTGTACGCATCTGAGCAATGTTCCATTTCGAAGTTATCGCCAGTTCCGCAGATTCCTTCCGTCAAATTATCCATTTTCAAACCATATTCTAAAACTGGAGGCAAACCAGACAATGGTGTCTCATATAATGCAAAACCCAATCCACGAACATCCATATCTCGTTGAACAAATTTGGTACAGCAAACTACTTCTCCTTTTTGAAAACAACTGCTTCCAGCCGAACCAAGATTTATAATTATAGAAGGTTTTTTATTTTGAATCGCTTTTGATAATTCATAAGAAGCATTCACTTTTCCGATTCCTGTAAATACAACATTATTTTCTTTAAAAACTTCTGCCGCTTCAGACTCAAGTGCAAAACAGAATAATATATCTTCAACGGCAAAAGATTCTGTTTGATTAATTTTTATCATGAGTAACTTTAATTTTCGTTGGCAAAAATACATTTAAAATTATGTAGCTGTTGCAAAAAAGTTACTACAGTTTTTTTTAAAATAGAAAACCTCCAAAATCAAAATGACTTTGAAGGTTTTGCATTTTATTTAAACTTCATGTTTACTTATATTCTTCTTCTTTTTGTTCGTACCAGCTTTTCATCACATAAAAAGCTTTCTTTTTAATTCCTTGATCTGAAATCAATCCTTTACGATTAAAGAAATCCTGAATATTTGGCAACTGTCTTCTTGGCGATTTAAAATCAACCAAAATCCAAGGAGAAACTCCAGCTAAACCTTCAATCCTGTTGAACATTTGCGTGTTTTGAATGTATAATTCTTCTTGATATTCTTCGTTCCAGCGTTCTTTTTTGTCTCCGTGAAGACCTTGTAAAGCTTCACCTCCAAACTCACTGATAATAACTGGTTTGTTATACGGAATTACCCATGTCATATCCTTGCAAGATTCATTTGTTCCTCGGTACCATCCTAAATACTGGTTGAAACTCACAATATCTACGTATTCATTCATATTATCATGAAGCGTGTTGACATTGTTTGGGCTTTTTGTAACTTCCATTGCCATACTAATCAAGCGAGAATTATCCTGCGTACGGGCATACTTTGCCAATTTGCTTAGAAAAATATCGCGGTCATCACCATGTGGTGTTTCATTTGCAATCGACCAAATTACGATACCGCAACGGTTTTTATCTCTGTAAATCATATCATGCAATTGACGCTCTGCATTAGCATAAGTATCAGGATTTGTCCAAGAAATGGTCCAATAAACTGGAACTTCTGACCAAATCATCAAACCCATTTTCTCCGCTTCTTTTACCATATTTTCATTGTGCGGATAATGCGCCAGACGAACATAATTACAGCCTAATTCTTTCGCCCAAGTCAGCAATGTATGGGCATCATCTGTCGACCATGCTCTTCCTGATCTAAAAGGGGCTTCTTCATGAATGCTGATACCACGCAAAAAGACTTTTTTCCCATTTAATAGAATTTCTTTTCCTTTAGTTTCTATAGTTCGAAACCCTATTTGATCGGCTATATTTTCGTCAGCTTTGCTGATGGTTACGTCATATAACTTTGGTTTTTCTGGTGTCCATAAAACTGGATTGGCTTTGATTTCAAAATAAGCCATCCCTTTAGCATCAGTCATAACGTTTTTTTTGATTTTCAATTCTGGAATTGAAACTAAAACAGACTGATTTCCACTTTGACTATTCAATTTTACCCAACCTGAAATTTTCCCTTTTTCTTTTTTGTCCAATTGAATCAGATAATCTTCAATATAGGTATTTGGAACTTGCGCTAAAGTCACATCTCTTGTAATGCCACCGTAATTCCACCAATCCATATTTACGGTTGGCACATTGTCTTTATGGCGTTTGTTATCAACTTTTACAACTACGAAATTATTTCCGTCAACTAACAAATCGGTTACATCAAAATTAAAAGGGGTATAACCGCCCACGTGTGTTCCAGCCAATTTTCCGTTTACATAAACTTTCGCATCATAATTAACCGCACCAAAGTGAAGAATTCCTTTGCTTTTAGCCTCTTTTTTATAATTAAAATCTTTTTGAAACCAAACCGTTCCTTCGTAAAAGAACAATCTTTGATCTTTCGAATTCCAATCAGACGGAATATTCATAACAGCTGAAGTCGCAAAGTTATATTCGGTTAAATCTGTAGTGTTGAATTTTTTGTTTTCGAAAAACCCGTTGTTTTTAAATGGCATTAAGCGGTAATCATAATAGCCATTTTCCAGTGGGTCTACAATGTAACGCCATTGTCCGTTTAACGTAATATTGTTTCTGGCAGAAATATTAGAGACCAAAGGAACTTCCTGAGCCATTGCTTTTCCAAAGATCAGAAAAGTACAACACAGCATTACAATTTTTTTCATAGTTAAATCATTTAATTATTTTAGATTTCATCTGCGGGTCTGCTAAATCTTCGGAAAAAATTATTCGCTCGCAGATTTAGCAGATGGCGCAGATTTTAGTTTTTATTTTTTTTATCAAAATAACGCGTCAATTCGTAAGCGTTGTCATTAATCACTTTCATCTCTTTTAACAAAGGCAGATACGGTTCGAAATTACTGTTCACAATTCCTTTGTTTGAATCTCTGTTTGAATAATCTGTGCTTAAATCCTGTGGATCATTATCCATATATTTGAACCAATGCCAACCGACGCTATTTTTATTTTTAAGCAATTCCAATGTAAAGTTTTGATAAAAAAGCCCTCTTTCCTTTTGCGTGCGAACCAGCCAGCCCGCGCCTGTATTGTTTGGCAAACCAGAATCTTCTCCTTTAGTGTACCATTCTGTAATCAAAAATGGTTTACCTGCCCATTCTCCCCACTTGTTCATCAATTCCTGATTGGGCTCCCATTTTCTGTAATGATTGATCGAAACAATATCCATATACTTTCCGGCAACTTTAAAAATCTCAGGATTGGTTAATTCTTGTTCTTTATCCTGATTGAAACGACATCCTAAATACATATGGTTCGGATCTGCTTTTCTAAGTGCTTCTGTTACCTTTTTCATATAGGTTTCAAAATAAAATGCTGTAAATGCCATTCTATCTTCCTTTGTAACATCGGCTAATGATGCATTAAATCCTTTTCTTTGATCTAACCACGTTTTCGCAGCGATATATCCCTGCTCATCTTTGGCCAATAAAGTTAAATGTTTATCTAATGCGTCGTTATACCAAGGAAGTTCGTTATCAGTAAAATAACCCATCAAATACTTATCATTTTTGTATTGAGAAACCTCTTGAACCGCTTTTTGGACATATGCGTCAAATTCTTTGTCAAAAACCATCACCAAATCAAAACGGTAATTTTGCCAACTGGCTTCTTTGTATTTTCCGCCGTATCTTTTAATATGATCTGAGTGATACATTCCCATTGGCGAAATAATTACGGTATAAACCAATGGATTTTCTGCATTTCGAACCAAGTCAACATTTGACCATGCCCCCACGCCATTGAATCCGTTATTGCGCAATAATTCCGATTCCTGTTTTACCCAGTTTTCTTTGCTACCGTACTTTGCATCAAATGCTTTCTGCTGATTTACAGAACGTCCTGCATTAAAAACTGCAATTCCTTTGTAAATAAAAGGAAAACCTTCGGGATCAATAATCCACCATCTATTGTCTATTTTTTCGGTTCTAAAAAATCCTGTTGCTTCTTTCTGCCACATTTTAGAACCGCCATAAATCGAACCCGAGGTTATTTTTTTTGTTTTAAATCCAGGTAATTTATCAATTGTTTTGGCGTCATAAGCCACCCATTTTGGATCCAATGCATTTTGTCTGGCTTCGACTTTTTGGTACGTAATTTTATTCTGTGCATGTAGTGAAATCAGGCTTATAAAACAGAACAATACATAAATGGAATATTTCATTAAATTCGTTTTTTAATTATTTTTTGAGAAATCACAGGGCAGAGCAAAACTGCCCCGTAATTACATAATAGTGTAATAAACAAGTGGAATGTCTTATTTAGACAAATAGATATGATCAATATCAAAAGTGTAATTGTTTAAAGCTCTTACGTCTTCTGGATCAACGCTTCTTAATACTAATATGTCCTTGATTTTTGTTAAATCTAAAAGCGGATTTTGTTTTTTATAATCTGCAATTGGGATTTTAACCATGTTCCAACTCCCGTCTCTTTTCAATCCGTACAAATTGCTTGTCGCATCAAATTCTACATAACCAGTGTTAGAAGCATCTTTCATTCTGAATCTAATTTTACCCGTACTGCTTGTTCTTACCGCCATATTGATATAGGTGTAAGATGAAATGTCTGTGAAGTTTACAAACTGAAGAATTGCCATTGCCCATTTCGCTTCAGTTGCAGGAGCTGTTGCAGGAAGAGAAAAATTCCTGAATGCACCTTCATATCCATCAGTCGCAACTTCTTTGATTACAAACTGATTGCTCGAAACCCAGTTTAACACAGGAGCAGTTTTAGTAAAATCAGGATTTTCAGAATAAATTTTAAGAGCGTCAGCCGGAATAATGATTGGAGGCGTTGCAGGTGCTTCAACCTCAACTGTAAAGGTTTTCTTTTGAATTGTATTATCTACGTGCGTAATTTCAAGCGTTGTGGTAAAAGATCCTCCTTTGTTATATTTTACCTCAACATTCGGCTCGATTGAAACGCCAGGAGATCCCCCCTGAAAAGTCCATTTTATTGCACGTATTTTTGTAGACGAATCAGTATAGGTTACTGTTTCTCCTGCTTTGATTGAAGTATTTGTAGCAGTAGCCTCTATTGTCCCCTTTTTATAAAGATAGACTTCTCTCACATCTTCTTCACAAGAAAACAAAACGGCAAAAAGTACAAAAAGCAAATATTTCAACTGTCCTATATGGTTTAATTTTATAGTCATGATTTCAAATTTTTGGTTAATAATAGTTAGTTATAAAGTTTTTTTTTTGAGGCAAAAAAGACTTTCAATGATTGTAATTTATTTTAACACAAACTGTTTGGTTTGATTTCCGATTTGAACTTTAAAAGTTCCTTTTTCCGAAATCCACTTCAAATCGTTATTGACAAATTGCAAATCTTTTTGATTTAATTTAAAACGAACTGTTTTGGTTTCATTTGGTTCTAAAGCAATTTTCTCAAAACGTTTTAAAGCCTTTACTTCTGGCGTAATACTAGCATATAAATCACTTAAATAAAGCAAAACAGCTTCTTTTCCAGCCATTTTGCCCGTATTTGTAACCTCAACACTTACTGAAATTTCCTCGCCCGAATTGATTTCTGTTTTATCCAATTGAAGATTTGAATACGTAAAAGTGGTATATGACAATCCCGTTCCAAATTCAAACTGTGGCTGATAACTTCTTTGGTATTTTGCATCATCATTCTGCTCGCTGTCGGCTAAACTTTCAGTGTATTTGCGATTGTATTTTTCTAATGAATTTGGGAATCTAGGATAGTTGTATGGCAGTCTTCCACTTGGATTCACTTCACCAAATAAAATAGCTGCCAATGCTCTTCCTCCTTCATTTCCGGGTAAATAACACTGAACAATAGCGTCCATTTTGTCCTCAAAATCACTAATTAATCGAGGTCTTCCTTCATTCAAAATTAAGATGATTGGTTTGTTTAATTTGGCTAGCGCCAAGGCCAGCTTAATCTGCGAGGCACTGATATACAAACTCGTGATATCACCAGGTGTTTCAGTATAATTTTTCTCACCTAAACAGAGAACAATTTTCGAAGCATCTTTTGCTAACGCAACTGCTTTACTGATTTCCTCATCGTTTTCTAATGCTAAGTCAGCGCCTTTGGCGTACATTACATTTGTAGTTCCAGCTTTCTGCTGGATAGCTTCTAGAATTGTCATTTTATCGGGAACCAATTCATCAGTTTTGTCTCCCTGCCAAGTGTAGGTCCATCCTCCGTTTAATGCAACCATACTGTTGGCTGTTGGTCCTGTAACCAGTATTTTTTCATTTTTATTTAAAGGAAGAATTGCATTTTTGTTTTTCAATAAAGTGATGGATTCTGCTGCGGCATTATAAGCTTCATTGATAAATTCAGCAGAACCAAATTTTGGATATAGCTTTGCATCGGCGAGAGTTCCTTCGAATAAATTCAATTCTATTTTCAACTTCAGGATTCGGCTTACGGCGTCATCAATACGCGACATCGGGACTTCTCCTTTATTTACCAAGTCTAACAAATCAATACAAAAAGAGTAATTTTCTGGAACCATGCTCATGTCTACTCCGGCCAAAACAGCAATTTTCACTGCTTCTCTATTCGTTTCAGCCACTTTATGACGTGTGTGCAGGTAAATAATATCTTTCCAGTCGGTTACTACAACGCCTTTAAAACCCAATTCTTTTTTCAAAACATCAGTAATCAAGTATTTGCTGGCATGAACAGGAGTTCCATTTATTTCACCTGAACTGATCATAACACTTTTTGCGCCAGCTTTAATTGCGGCTTCATAAATAGGAAGATCAAATTGTCTTAAAACACGTTCCGGAATGATACTTGGCGTTCTATCTTTTCCTGTGGTAGTGCTTCCGTATCCGATGAAATGTTTCATACAAGAAGCAACTTGGTATTTTGAACTGATGTTTCCGCCTTCAAAACCATTTACCATCGCTTCTCCCATTCGGGATGTCAAATAGGTATCTTCACCAAAAGATTCCCAGATTCTTGACCAAGCTGGATTTCTAGGTAAATCTAAATCTGGAGAAAACACCCACGGAATCGAGGATGCTCTTGTTTCATAAGCAGAAATTGAAGCGCCTTTTTTCACAATTTCAGTATTGAAAGTTGCCGCCATTCCAATTTGCTGTGGAAACAAAGTTGCTCCCATAGTATAACTTGCGCCATGAATGGCATCGATTCCGTACAAAACTGGAATAGGTAGTCGGTTTTTGCTATTGGCATTATGAATCATGGTCATAATCTGCCTCCATTCTTTTGTATCCGGCGAATAGCGGTTTGGCGTATTCAATATCGAACCAATAAAATACTTCTGAATTCCTTCATTAAGTTTTGCAACACTTAGTCCTGGTTTTCCTTTTTCTTCAAAAGTGCCCAAAGTAATCTGAGTCATCTGCCCGATTTTTTCCTCTAGGGTCATTTTTGACAACAGTTCGGATATTTTTTTATCTGTTGCATTCTGCTGTGCTGTACTAAGTGCGCAGTAAAAAGCAAACAGTAATGTAATTGTTCTTTTCATTTTAAATATTTTCTGAAGAATACAGAAGGTAGAGCATAGAAAAAAGACTCTTTCAAATCTTATTTCTATTGTCTATTCTCTTTATTCTATTCTCTAAACTCCTATTTCAATCCGTCTAAAAATCCTTGATACGCAGGTTTTTTGTTATAATCAGCATCTAAAAGCAATGGATACTCTTTTGAATGCCAAAAGGCCGTCAGCCATGTATATTTATCCGTTACGCCCCAAGTTGAAATAGCAAACTTTTGATTCTGCGGCAATTCCTCATACATAGTAGTGATGTATTTGTACGTTTCTGCTTGCTTTTGATTTTCAGTATCATTAAACACATATGAATCCGATTTTCCAGTGTTGACTTTAATATCTAACTCAGAAATATGAATGAGCAATCCTGTTGAAGCCATATCGGTAAAACCGGTTTTCATGGTTTGTCTGTTAGTATCTGTTGCATAATGAAACTGATCACCTAAACCGTCAATCGGCACACCATTGGCTTTAAATCGCGCTACCATTTTTTTAATTGCGGTTCTTTTTCCTGCATCTAGAACTACGCTATAATCATTGTAAAACAATTTCGCATCGGGATCTGCCGCTTTTGCATAGCGGAAACATCTTCCGTAAAATCCGATTGGATCTTTAAAAACAGGTTTAATTACAGCTTCATTTCTTAAAGCACCACCATCAGCAAAAACTTCATTCACTACGTCCCAACTTTTTACTTTTCCTTTGTAACGCCCTACAACATCGGTAATGTAAACTTTGACTTTTGCCTCAAATGCAATCGAATCGTATTGGGCTTTTTTGAACCATTCTGGAAAAGAGTCGTACCAAACCAAAGTATGCCCGTGAACTTCCATTTTATTCTCTTGGGCAAAACCCACCAAATAATCTGCAGCAGTATAATTGTATGCTGTTGACGAAGTCCAAATACTAGCCATTTTCATTTCAAATTCGGCTGTAATTTGATTGTAATGTTTTAAAACTGCATTTTTATAATTGGCTTCGTTTTGCAAATCCTTCATTTTGACTGCGGCACCAATTTTAAATTTTGCTTTTTCTTTTAAAGTCTGCGTAATCGGATTTGGATTGCCTGAACCGTCTTCATCAGCGTTTATAAAAACTACTTTTTCGTCGTTGCTGCAAGAAGCAAACATCAATACGGTAAGTATACCCAGAATATATTTTTTATTGATCATTGTGTCTGTTTTTAAATCCGGAAGTCAGTCAGGATTATTCCAACTTCCGGATGGGTTATTACTAACTTTAACCTTAACTTTTTTGATTTTTTTTTAAACAGATAGAAACATAGCTTTACTTTGAACATAAAAGGTATTTCACTTATTCAAATGCACATAGCTTTAACTATGAAAAAAGAAATATGTTTCTATCCATAAATCAGATTTTAACCTTAATTGTAACCAACATTAAATCCTGCTGGTTTTCCCATCAAATCAATTTGGCTCTGCGGAATTGGCATGTTTACCATTGCTGGAGTCATTTTTAGAGGCACTTCACCAGAAATAGTTCCTGACGGACTTGAGCGGAAATATAAATTCTGTCTTTCTACCAGAAGCCCTAATCTTTTCAAAAGGAACCATCTGTTGTTTTCAAAAGCCAATTCTCTTGCCGATTCGTCTAAATAATTATTTAATGTCCAGGTTGTAATATCATAAGTAGTTACTGTACTTAACGGATTTCCTGTATAACCTCTTCTTCTCACCTTATTGAGATACAAAAGCGCTTTTGTATCGTTACCTAGATTATGATGTGCTTCAGATCCTAGCAAATACGTTTCTGCTAATCTGTAATACATATAATCCTTATAACTATCAGAAGTCATAGGCAGTTTCTCAGTATCGTGGTACTTTTTCAAACTCCAATGCCAAGCTCTGTAATTTCCGTTTGGAGCGGCAATTGCGGGGTTTGTAATAGGCTGTCCAAATTTTGGATTGCTTGCCACATTAATTTTATAATCCTGATAATTATCCGAATAATAATAGGTTTTGAATCGTAAGTCATTAGCTTGATCGTAAAGTGATTTCAGATAATTGTTTGGATAAAACCATCCTAATGCTTGTCCGCCATAAGCCACATCTTGAACTAATTCGCTTGCATTTAATTCGTAAGTTCTATTAGTAAAAACACTGCTTAGCCACGAACCGCCACCACCGGCCAAATTATCATTTGGACCTAACAAAAAGTCTTTTTGATATGTGAAAAGCGATTCTTTATGATTAGCATTTTGCCCCCAAACCTCGCTCAAGGCTACTAAAGCATGAGTTCCTTCATTAATTACAGCATCAAACTGTGCCGCTGCTGTTGCCCAATCTTGTTGCCACATGGCGCTTTTGCCACGAATATGTCTGGCAACTCCTTGTCCGTAACGCCCTGCATCAACTTTATAAGGAAGATTAGCAATCGCATAATCCAAATCGCTGTCAATTAGTTTGTAAACATCGGCATCAGTTGCTACTTTGTATTCTACTGGATCGTTGATATTTTGAGGAGTTGTCGGGATAGTATCAATCAAGATACCACCATACATTTGTTTAAGGTCTAAATACAATTCACCTCTTATTACACGTGCCTGCGCTACTAATCTTTTCTTGGCATTTTCATCCATTTTTACCGATCTTGCTGAAGTGATAATAGCAGAACATCTGTCGATAATTTTATAGCCTTGAATCCATTTTGAGCCTGTGAAAGCTTGTGGATTATGTCCCGTTCCATAAGGTGTATTCCATGTTCTATGCAAACCTAAATCTGTTGCCACCATAAAAAATACATTGGCCCACAAATCATTGTTGTCGCCCGATGGCAAATTATAATAGCGCATTTGGTTATAAAGTGCATTCACCCCAACCTCAAGTCCAGCTTGGGAATTATAGATATAATCTACTGCAATCTGATCTTTTACATTTTCCTCCAAAAAATCTTCGCAAGAGGCAAATCCTAAAGTCAATAGAAACAGCAAAACAAATAGGAAATTTATATTTTTCATGATCTTGTTAATTATTAAATTCATTTTGTGTCTTAATTAAAAACCTAATTGCAATCCCATTACAAAAGTTACAGGCTCCGGATATTCATTTGCATTTTTTTCAGGACTGTACGATTGAAAATCAGTAATGGTAATCAAATTGCTTCCTGTTACATAAAGTCTCAGATTAGTTAATCCTAAAGATTTAATGGTATTTTCAGGAAATTTAAATCCAGCAGATATATTTTGAAGTCGAACATATGATGCGTCCTGCAATCCTAACGTGTAGATGTATGGCGGATCATTCCCATCTCTTGGCCTTGGCCAATTTCCTCCAGGATTTTCTGGTGTCCAGTAATCTTGTTTCAGACCATTTTTAACCCCTCTTAAAGATCCTCCTTGAACATAACTGTATAAAAATGGATTGTCTTTTGTAATTCCCTGAACCGTGTAAATATCTGCAGAGAAATCAAATCGCTTGTATTCCATGCCTATCGAAAATGTTCCAAACCAATCTGGCATTTTTGAAGTCAGAACTCGGTCTTGATCCGGATTTGGATTTGAACCATTTGACGGATCAGCATCATATAATTTTATGTCTCCCGGAAGTAAAGTCGTTCCTGTCACAACTGGAATATTTTCTCCCTCTTGATAAATCCCAACCGCTTTGTATTGGTAATAAACATCGATTGGCTTTCCAATAAACCAAAGATTCCCAACAGCATCATCCTCTTTTCCATCTCCATTGGCATCTTTGCCATAAATACTTACAATGCTGTTTTTGTTCTTAGTAAAAGTTGCCCCCAAACTCAATCTGAAATCTTTCTTTTTGATAACATCTGAATTCAATGTAATCTCAAGACCTTTGTTGTTTACTTTTCCAAGATTCGAAAGTTTTGTCGTGTAACCTGTATTGGCATTCAAAGTTTCATAAATCAATAAATCTGAAGTATCGGTATTATAAACTTCTACCGTTCCTGTTAATCTATTTTTGAATAATCCAAAATCGGCTGCAAGATTTAACTGCGTTGAGGTTTCCCATCTTAAATCTGGATTTGACAATTGAGACCCCGGAACATAACCTGAAACTTTCACTCCGTTTATGATGTAATCCCTTTGACTAGCAGTTGCCATACTCTGATAAGGATTTTGAGGCTGATTACCCACTTTTCCATAACTTGCTCTTAATTTCAAGTTGCTGATAACAGGAACGTGTTCTTTCATAAATTCTTCATTTGAAACATTCCAAGCAGCATTAACAGCCGGGAAAAAACCCCATTTGTTATTGGCTCCAAATACTGAAGACCCATCAGCTCTTCCTGAAACAGTGAAATAATATTTGCTGTCAAAATCATATTCTAATTTTCCGGCAAATGAAATAAGATCACGTTCATTTCCGCCAATAAGTGGCGTATTCAAAAAAGCACTTTCCAAACCATAGATTCCTAAAATATCACTCGGAATTCTGCTTGCAGTATTTACAAAGTCATTATATTCTGACGAGGTAATTTCATAAACTCCAGTAGCATTAAAATGATTTCTTTCGGCCAAATTGAAATTATAATGCAAAATATTACTCAACTGATATTCTACGTTGTCTTTAAAAGTGATATTCCCGCTTCCCTGACCTGAATTTGCAATTCCAGAAAGTGATTTTGAGGAGTTAAAAGTCATTCCTTTATAATTCCAAGATCTTCGGCTGGCATTTAATTTATATGTAAAACCTTTTAAGATATTGATGTCCAAAAAGATATTCATAATATCATTTCGATTCAATTGATTTGTATTGGTTTCATAAATATCAATCAGTGGATTTGGTGTTTCTTGAATTCCTCCTGGCAAATGACGGAAAGACCCATCTTCATTATACACCTGTCCAAGCGGTGATGTATTAATGGCGTTATTCAAAACATTTCCAACATTTGGACTATTCGTTTCCGAATATTGAAGGGAAACGTTCATCCCAATTTTAATCCAGTCATTGATGCGCTGATCGACATTAAGTCGCATTGCTACTTTTTCAAAATCAGAATTTGGAATTACACCAGATGTATTAATATAGTTGATACTTGAGAAGATACTCATTTTGTCTGTACCCGAAGAAATACTTACACTGTGGTTATTGGTCACGCCGGTTCTCAAAATATATTTCTCCCAATCAATATATTCTCCTGATTGAACAGACTGCAATTCAAGTGGAGAAAAAACCTGATTGTCTGGTCTATAAACTCCGTTATTGCTTGTTCTGTAAGCTTCTCTTTTTAATTGTGCAAATTCTTCACCGCTATAAATATCAAAATTTCGGTTTATTGTCTGCACTCCTGAGAAACCATTATAAGACACTTTTGCTTTTCCGGTTTTCCCTCTTTTGGTGGTAATCAAAATCACTCCATTTGATGCTCTGGCTCCATAAACTGATTGAGCGGCGGCATCTTTCAAGATTTCTAATGAAGCAATATCATTGGCATTAATATCATTGATGTTTCCTATCACGATACCGTCTGCAATTACTATCGGCTCGTTGCTTCCGTTGATTGATTTTTTTCCTCTAATTTGAATAGAAGACGAACTTCCTGGTCCTCCATCAGCCAAAGTAACCTGTACCCCTGCCGCTTTTCCTCGAAGCATTTCTCCCACATCAGAAGTAGCCACTTTTGTCATATCGCCCGGCTTAACCGATGCAACGGAACTGATTACGTCACTTTTCTTTTTAGTGCCATAACCTACGACTATGATTTCATCCAGCGCCTGAGAACTTGCCTTTAAAACCACTTTTAGATTTTTTTTGTTTTCTGTTTCTACCGACACTTCGTCCATTCCTATAAAAGAAAAAACAAGTGTGCTTTTTGCAGGTGCATTTACCGAGAAATTCCCGTCAAAATCGGTTTGAGTTCCTTTTGTAGTTCCTTTGACATGCACATTTACACCTGGCAAAGGTAATCCTGCATTATCGACAACTTTTCCTGTGATTGCAGTTTCTTGTGCATTCGCATGTATTGCAAAAAGACACATGAACAGCATCAAAACTAATTTCAGATAGTTTCCTCCAAGAAAAAGCATCTTTTCATGTTTGTTGTTTTTCATTGTAATTTTTTTGGTTAGTTAATTAAATTGGTTACGTGATTGTGTTGCAAAAGTGACTAATAAAAGACGTGTGAAAGGGAGGGTGTTATTCGTTTTTAGGGGTGTCAATGTCTTTATTTAAGGATTTTATACATTTTGAATGCTTAAAAAAAGGTATTCGTAATAAAATACTTAAAAAATTGCCGGACGTGTAATTTCATTGACAACTAGAAAATTTTTACCGCAAGGACACAAAGTAATGCACAAAGTCCGCAAAGTTTAAATTAAACTTTGCGGACTTTGCGTAAATCCAAGCTTCCGGTAGCTATCGGGATTGCTAATTCACTTTAGAATTTTTATAATCGCTAGGCGAAAGATTATAGCACTTTTTAAATTCCTTGCTAAAATGCTTTCGATCATTAAACCCAACCATGTAGGTTACTTCGGCAACTGAATAACTGGTATTTGCCAAAAGACTGGCAGCTTTCTTTAATCGCATGTTTTTAATGAAACCAGCAACAGAATGATTGGTAAGTGTTTGTACCTTTTTATAAAGAACCGTTCGGCTCATTCCGATTTCATTCACCAAAACGTTTACATCAAAATCAGCATTGTCGAGGTTTTCTTCAATAATTTGAGTTAATTTTTTCAAGAAAATACCTTCAGGCGTGTTAGTGTTTTCTTCTTCTACTGAGGCGATAAAACCTTCTCCATATTTTTGACGCATGATTTCTTTTGCCGACAATAAATTGGCAATAGTCAGTTTTAATTCCTCTATGCTGAAAGGTTTTGAAATATAAGCATCCGCTCCAGTTGAAAGTCCTTCGATTCTATTTAAAGTAGACGATTTTGCTGTCAATAAAACCACTGGAATATGATTCGTATTTAAACTTGTTTTCAATATTTTACACAATTCAAAACCATCCATTTCAGGCATCATCACATCACTGACGATCAAATCTGGAATTTCGGTATCCATATATTCCAGCGCATTCAAACCATCGGTAAACTTTAACACTCGATATTCGGCGTGAAGCACATCAAAAATAAAGGACAAAACTTCTTCATTATCATCAATAACCAAAATGGTTTTTTTGCCACTAGCATCTTCTGAATAATCGGGTTCATAAATATCCATTTCTGTTTTCGTATCAGAAATCGGGCTGGCATTTTCATTAATCGAAATTGCATTTTCAACAATCTGTGATTTTTTGAAATGGTCTTTTCCTTTTTTCAATTTAATGGTAAAGATGGTATTGAAATTCGGATCTTCTTCTGTTTGCACTTTAATTTCTCCGTGATGCAATTCTACAATACTTTTGCTTAAAGCCAGACCGATGCCACTCCCTAAATTGGCGCTTCCGCGATCATCCAATTGGAAAAAGTTCTTAAAAATTTTCTTTTTACGATTATCTGGAATCCCGATTCCATTATCTTTAACCTTAATTTCTATAACATCTGAATCTTCCTTTTGCTCAACAGCCAAAGTAATTTTACCGCCTTTGCTCGTAAATTTAAAAGCATTAGAAAGCAGATTATAAATTACTTTTTCCATCTGATTTTTATCAAAATAAATCAGAGCCGTATTGATATTCAAAACAAATTTGTAGTCAATTTTTTTCTCAACAGCAATGCCACGAAACGATTCATAAATATCAAAACAAAACGCAACAATGTCTTGCTGTTCACAATAAATCTTCATGCTTCCTTTTTCGGCTTTTCTAAAATCCATTAATTCGTTGACCAATTTCAGCAATCGATCTGAATTGTTTTTAATGGTTTTTAATTTATGCTCCAGATTCGAATTCTTTTCGGCGGTGCTTAAAAGTTCTTCTACTGGACCACTAATCAAAGTCAAAGGTGTTCTAATTTCATGTGAAACATTTGTAAAAAAATCGAGTTTCATTTTATACAATTCTTCCTGTCTTTCCTTTTCGACTTGCTCCAAGTAATAGGCTTGTTTTAATAACTCGCGATTTCTAAAAAAACGGAAAGTCAAAACCGAAGCTCCTGCTAATAAAGCAATATAAAACAAGTACGCCCACCAAGTTTTCCACCAAGGTGGCAGCATAATAATTTTTAAGGTCTTTATCGTCGGGTTCCATTCTCCGCCTCCATTTGAAGTTTTAATTTTCAGTACATAAGTTCCCGAATTCAAGTTTGTCAAATTGATATAATGCTGCGAACCTATAATATGCCATTCATCCTTATTAAAAGAACTTTCGAGTTTATAAGCATATTCACTTTTTTCAGGCGAAATAAAATTCATCGCACTAAATTCCAGTCCAATATATCCTTGATCGTGTTTTAAAGTAATTTCAGAAGTTTCACTAATACGTTTTTCCAAAGCAACTTCTTTATTTCCTGGCCTGATTTCTTCATTATTAACAATCAGCTTCGTTAAAACAATGGGCGATTTGTCTTTTGTTTTGATCAATTTTGAAGGATTAAAAATGATCAAACCATTCGAGCATCCAAAAACAAGTTCTTTTGAGTTGAGTTTTAAACTGCAATTATTGGAGAACTGTTTTACTTTCAAACCATCTTTTGAAGAAAAAGAAGTGATTTCAAAATCTTTAATATTTAAAACCGATTTAACGCTTTTAGTGCTGATCTTGTACAATAAATTGTTGTCGCTGATCCATATATTTCCATGCGCATCCTCAGAAATACTTTTGATGGTTTCATCTGTAAAACCCATTGAGCGATTAATTTCAAAGAAACGTCCTTTCTTTTCATCAAAAATATTTACCCCGCCACTTTCTGCGCCTACCCAAAACCTGTTTTTTGAATCGGTAAACATTACTGTAAGACTGTTATTGGATAAGCCACTTTTGGCGCTAGCTTTAAATACTTTTGTAACTTGTTTTAACTTTTTGTCAAAATAATTCAGGCCATATTGCGTGGCAATCCAAAGTCCGTCCTTGCGATTTGCGATATCCGTAATAAAATTATCGCTGAGTGAATTAGAAGAACCGTCAGCCATATAAATTTCAACCGTTCCATCAGGCATTACTTTCTTTAAACCGTTTCCGTTTGTTCCTACCCATAAATCGCCATTATCCATTATTAGAGAAGTTATAGGACGTTCTCTTTCTTTGGAATCTTTTCGCGAAAGCGATACATATTGAAACGATTTGCTGTTTTTATTAAACTTGAACAATCCGTTGAAAGTGCCACAAAATAAATTTTGTTCATTCTGGCTGACCAACGCCGTAATCATGTTGACACTTTTATCAGAACCTTGAACCGCATAGGAAGTGCTTTTATTACTCTTTACATCGAGATAGTTTAAACCTCCTCCATTTGTTCCCACCCAAATTGAACCGTCATTTTGTCGTGCAACCGCATTGACGGATGCATTATTTAATCCAAAATTAGGTTTAACAACTTCGCGTATATTCGCAAAATTGGTATTTGTTTTTTGAAAGAAGTTGACTCCTCCTCCATTTGTTCCAATCCATAAATCATTATGGCGATCTTTCAGAAAACATTTTATATCATCATCCGAAAGACTATACGTCTGCAAGGGATTGTGTGCATATTTGGTGAATTCATTTTTGTCTTTTTTATAAGCGCACAAACCATTTTTTGTAGCAAACCAAATGGTGTTGGCGTCAACAACCACTATATCATTTACCCAATTCGATGATAAACTGTTTTGGTTGCTCGGATTCGAAAGAAAATTAATTACTTCATTTTTACGTACATCAAAATGAAAAATCCCATTAGCTTCGGTTGCAAACCACAAGTCGCCATTATTTTCCTTGATGATTTTCCAAATTTTCGATTTCAGCAAAGATTCATTCTCACTCAAAACTTTTGGCATTGCTTTTTTTGAGCCATTTTTTGGATCAAAACATTCCAAACCTTTTGAAGTTCCCACTAAAACACCATAATTTCGATCATAAAACAAAGACAAAACTCTGCTTTTTCTGAAAGGTGAATTATGGTCGCTGGAAATTTCTTCCAACAAATATTTCTGTTTATTAAGACGCTTGATTCCTCCAAAAGTTCCAATCCAGATTCGGTTTTGATCATCTTGAATTATTGACGAAATATAATTACGTCCGCCTTTTATTTTTTGAACATCAACTCGCAGAAATGTCCTTTCATTTTTATTGAAAAGATTTAAACCATTATTAGTTCCAATCCAGATTTGTTTTTCACTGTCTTCCAAAATAACATTAACATGATTGTTACTGATGCTATTGAGAATATCCTTATTATAAACATATCTCAAAAAATCATAACCATCATAACTAATCAAACCGTTTGCCGTTCCAATCCATATAAAACCTTTTTGCGTTTGATGAATACTGGAAATCATGCTTTGAGAAAAACTCGTATCGTAATTGATATGATCAAAATACAGATC
Source organism: Flavobacterium denitrificans DSM 15936 (assembly GCF_000425445.1). Classification (GTDB taxonomy): domain Bacteria; phylum Bacteroidota; class Bacteroidia; order Flavobacteriales; family Flavobacteriaceae; genus Flavobacterium; species Flavobacterium denitrificans. The sequence goes on from NZ_AUDL01000008.1 coordinate 230,674, forward strand.
AGAATTCTGAGCACCTGACTGAAAAGGAACTACAAAAAATAAAACAAAACTTAAAATAGAGATCTGAATGTTCTTCATAAACACAAAGGGATAAAAGCTCGGGTAATTTTAATTTCGATAAACGTATGAAAATTATCGATTGAATTCTTTGCAAAGTAAATCAACTGCAAAAAAAAGAGGGCTTTATTTTACCTTTTTCAGGGGTGTATTTGTACGTAGATCTAGGATAGTCCAGTGTTTTCGGGTTAAAAACTTAAAATTTTAACAATTATTTTTTTTTTCATTTCCAAAATCACTAACTTGTTTGTACTTAATAATCAGGACACAATATTTTTCTTGATTAGATGGTTTTATTCTTTAGAAGAAATACAGATTATCCTCAAACCATTTTTTCAATACAGCTATTTATTTCAATCAAAAAAAGAAAACTATGCGAGTATCAGTAACCCGAAAAAACATAAAATTTACCCCAGATTCCAGAAGAGTAGTTGCCCGATATTTTATGAATGGCGACGAGCGAACCCAACAAATGATTATTCGGATAATGATGCTTGATGAAAAACAAGTATATAATACTTTAGAACAAACACTTCGTGAATTTGCGAGAAGGCATCGAAATATTTCAGCTATATTTTTTAGACATTGCGAAGAAATAAAACCTTTGATCGAAGCAATGCAAATTGACTACGAAGGGCTTTCACTAAACAGAAAAATGCTGATAGGTTCCTATTGCACAATGGAATACGCAATAGAATCTGCCGCAATTTTTAATCCCTCGATTGTTGAAGATTTTGACCAATCTGGACTTGAAGCAGGCGAAAAACGTGTCATTATTTCGTTTCGAGCTACAGGCGAAGGACATATTTCTTCAATTGTTTTTAGAAGAGGAATTTTGGACAAAGACAACAATCTGCAGATCATGAAGATTGGAAGCCAAATTGACAAAGCCGAAATTGAGCACAAAACGTTACTGAACAAAGAACGATTTCTAACAAAATTATCGGAAATGCATACCAAGGACAAATATATTGACCAAATTATGCAGGATTTGCCAGATTCGTTTGAATTTGTTGTTTTAAAAAATTTGGTAAACACAGCTTTGAATGATCCTTCAATACGCCAAGAAAGAAGAATTGCATTAGAAGAAATAATTTGGCTTGCTAATTCATTTTATGATGTTCAGTTCAGTCACGATTCTGATATTACAGAACGCGTTATTTTTCCAATTTCCGATTCTGAAAGTCGTGGTATCGAAGATGCTCGTTTTGTTCGTTTTGTTGATGATGATAATTCAGTTCGTGTTATGGCGACATATACCGCTTATAACGGACATGCGATATTGCCAAAATTAATTTCAACCGATGACTTCTACACCTTTAGAGTGCTTCCTTTGCATGGCAACGGCGCACAAAATAAAAACTTGGCATTGTTCCCAAAAAAGATAAAAGGCAAATATGCCATGCTAGCCCGAATTGATGGCGTAAACAATTATATTATGTTTTCTGAAAGAGCTACGCAATGGAACAGCCCTATTCTTTTACAAGAACCACGCTACACTTGGGAATTTACGCAAATAGGAAACTGTGGCTCACCATTATGGACAGAAGAAGGCTGGCTTGTCATTACTCATGGCGTAGGCACAATGCGACGTTATTGTATAGGAGCTTCCCTTTTTGACCTTGACGATCCTTCAAAAGAAATTGGAAGACTTCAAGAACCATTACTTGCCCCATTAGAAGATGAGCGAGAAGGTTATGTCCCAAATGTTGTGTATTCCTGCGGATCTATTATTCATAACAATAGTTTAATATTGCCTTATGCCGTTTCTGATTATTCTTCGACTTATGCCGTAGTTGATTTGGCTGAATTGTTGGGCGTTTTGAAAAACAGTACTAAATAGCTGCGATTCAGTAAACTTTAATCAAATCTAAAATCTGCGTTAAAATTGTAATCGCATAACAGTTTTTCCGCATAAAAAAATACTTTTGTCTAAAACCACATTTCTACTTTAGAAAATAAACCCAAAAGACATGAGTATGGATAATGAAAAATTTATTTTCTGCCTTGAAGGCGTTCAGGATATAGATGAAGTCACTATTACTGATGTGGTTAAAAATTTGGAAGAAATTGCTATTGATCAAGGTCTTGCAAGCATCCATAAAACCTGCGACACTATTGAAGGTTTAGAAGAAAGCCTTAACACACTACTTTACGACGATCATAATTTTAAGGATTATGAAATCATTTATTTAGTAATGCCGGGACAGGAAAACAATATTTGCCTTCATGATTATTATTACAGCATTGAAGAAATAGCCGAACTTTTTGAGGGAAAAATGAAAGGGAAAATCATTCATTTTGCCAATAAGAAACGTCTCGACCTCAACGACGAAGAAGCGCAATATTTTCTAGACATAACTGGTGCACGTGCCATTTCTGGCTATGGATCAACTTATAACAAAATAGCAAGCTGTAGTACAATTGACAAAGCATTTTTTAGTTTATATCAAGAAAATGACGACCTTACCGAAGTAGTTGAGGAGTTGTACCAAAAACATTACGCACTTTGCAAACTGCTTGATTTCAGGTTATATTATTAAAGATGAAATCAAAACCGGCAGAAAAAATAAAAACCTACGAAGCAAAAGGATTCCGGGAGAAATTTCTCGGAAAAGACAATCCCATGCATTTGCTATTCAAATCCAATTCGGATCATTTTTTCTGTTTGAAAACTGAAGAAATGATGCATTTGCAATATCCAGTTCCGCCTTCAAAACACCTTTGCCATACTTTGATATATGTCGAATCTGGAACTCATAAAATGAATTTAGGTTTTGTAGAATACGAAACAGTTCCGAATGAGATTCTTATGATTCCAGCTGGTCAAGTCTTTTCGATAGAAGACATCAACAATACCTACAACGGTTATATTTGCCAATTTCATCCTGATATTTTAATTGGAAAATATGGCTGCCGTGAACTGCTCAATGATTTTGATTTTTTGAAAATTTCAGGAAATCCAAAAACAAGGTTAGCCACTGAGGATATTGCTTTGGTCACAACCATCTTTAAAAGACTTCAAAAAGAATATACAGATACAAACACAGCAAATTTAAATATCGTACAAACGTATTTAATCGCTTTGTTTCATGAAATGAATAAAAAATCAGTTAAGTCACCTAAAACTATTTCAGCTTCAGAAATTATTACGAATAAATTTAAGGAGCTGATTCATATTCACATCAAAACCCACCATCAAGTCAATCATTATGCTTCATTGCTGAGTGTAACGCCAAATCATCTAAACAAATGTGTAAAAAATGTAACAGGCAAGTCGGCAGTTAAATGGATTGATGAGAACATTTTACTGGAAGCCAAATATTTACTCTTTCAAACTACTCTCTCAATCAATGAAATTGCCGCGCAGGTAGGACATGAAGATCAATCTTATTTCAGTCGATTTTTCAAAAAGCACGAAGGAATTTCTCCTATTCAATATCGAAAAATGATTGATAAGTCCTAATTATTGATTATAGAATCCTAGAAAACAAAAACACATTTTATTGAAATTTGCTCCAACAAAACTGCAAATTATGATTTATGTTTTTAAGACTTCTGTTGATAGCCAAACAAAATTTGAACAAGCTTCTGCTCTCTTAACTGAATTGTTGCCAAAAACTTTATGGAATTTTGACCTCGAAGATTGCGACAATATTCTACGGATTGACAGCGAACACGAAATAACCGATTTGGTTTTAAATAACGGTCTTTTTGATTGTGTTGAATTAGAATAATTCTTCCAAAAATAAAAAAGGGATGCAGTTTAATTGCTGCATCCCTCTTCAAACTAACTATAAAAATATTTAATTATCTCCAACGAGGATCTCCAATTTTATTATCGATCATTGTTTGGTTTTGAACTTTAAAATTTCCTGCTGCTGCATTTACAAACTGTGGATCTGCAGTAGTCGCTGAATTATCTATTTTGTTATTTGGAATTGTAGCATCAATAAAACTTGCTGCTAAATTGTAATAATTTTTAATAAAAGTTGGCATTGTTGTAAGCGCCTGGTTTGTATAAATTGCACTTGTAGACGTAATCAAAGTATTCTTCACGGTTGAAGCATTTGAACCAAAGCGAACATATAAAATTCTTTTTGGAGCCGAAGTATCAGACGTTTTATACAAAGTACAGCTATCGATTAAGACAGTAGTGGTCAAGCCAGTTCCAGAAAAACCATTAGCAGGAGCAACGGCATCAGCTCTAACAAAATCACGCCCAACTGAACAAGAATCAAATGTGCTGTTTTTTACTGTAATCGTTGCTGCATATGTATTTCTAAAATCAATAAAATCTGCTTGAGCATTTGTATTTACATTTTTCACAATACTATTATCTACAGTAAACGAAGCTACTTTTGCAGCACTCGCATTACCATAAACTAAAGCACGTAAATAATCATGAATATAAGATCCACTAATTAAAATATCGCCGTAAGAAGTGCTAGCACCACTGATCGTAATAAAATTACTATCACCAACTCCGCTTCCTTCTACATCTAAATCAATTAAAGAAAGATTTGTCACACCTGCATTTAGTGTAAATCTAACATGTAGTTTTGGTTTATCTCCAGTACGCAAACCTCTTAAAGTAATAGATTTGGCTAAAATTATTTCTCCAGTGAAAACTTTATAATCCCCTGGCATTAATACCAATACAGAACCTGCAGGTGCTGCTGAAATTTTTGCATTCAGATCATCAGTCTCTTTAACTAAAATTCCAGTTCCAATATCAATTCCAGTTTTGAATGTCGTAGTACCACGCTTCTTTGTTCCATTCAACAAAGTAGCAGTATATGTAGTTTCACCAGTAAGACCTTTAACTACGGCAACTCCGGCAGTTTTTTCAGCGGCAGTGATTGTATGCGAAATACCTCCTGGTTCAGCTGTAATTTGCGTTACGTTGCTATTTGGAACCCATCTTAAAGTTACTTGTGTAGCTTCAATATCAGCATCTTGAACTGGATAGAAAAGTTGCTCAGATAAAGTTGTAGCTGTCGTTACCGACCATTTCGAATCCTCTAAACCTGTTGAACTTACTGCTTTTACTCTAATAGAATAAACTGTTTCTCCTTCAAGCTGTACCTTTACAGGCAATTCAGATGGCGCAACATTTACTGTTTTAAAAATGGTTTTGAACTCAGGATCATCAGCACTGAATTGTACTACATAATGATCAGCATCTGGTTTTACAGTCCAATTCAACTCTACTGAAGTCTCATTTCTAACTGTTGCTTTAAGTTCTATTGGAGAAAACGCTCTGTTTACATCCAAAGTGTCAATTACTTCTTCATTAAAAGTTTCACAAGAAGAAAAAGTCAATGCGAGAATCAATGCCGCAAATATTCCTTTTATTATATATTTTGTTTTCATACTAATACTTTATTAATTTTCAGAAACTTATTAATACCCATAATCATTAGTCAATTTCCCGTTGCTTCCATCTAGGAATACTTGCCATATTGGCCAGAATTGTCTATTATCAGGATTCACTCCTGGTTTGTACAAAGTATTGATTTTAGTATCTGCTGTCGCTCCTGTCCATGTCCAAGCAAAACTACTCCAACCAGTTCCAGGATTAGTAGTTTCTCCTCGGTTTAGACCGTAAATATCAAGACTTACGTTATCTGCTTTAAATTTATAATATAAAGTAGAAGGAACATCAGCATACTTTCCTGAACGAGCAGACAAATCTTTCATATCCGCCTTAGCTTGATCCATTTTTGCTTTAAGCAAATTCCAACGAATAAGATTTTGTTTACGCTCCATTTCTCCTGTAAACTCATATTTATTTTCTTCAACAAGCGCTTTAAACATCGCATCTTTTGTAGTCAATGCGTTTACATAAGCCTCCACTTTTACTGGCTGATCAGCTGCTGCGAATGCTCTTGCTCTTACTGCTTTCAAATATTGAGCCGCGGCTGCAGGTCCTTCTAATTCATTTGCAGCTTCAGCAGCAATTAAAAGAACTTCAGCATAACGCATATAAATTTTATTCACGCCATCATCGTTTGTTGAAGTTACAAAACGAGTCATCCACTCATAACGGTATTTACCAAAATACCAAGTATTTAATGCTCCTAATTCTTGTTTCGCGATATTATTTACAGCTGTTCCGTATTTGTAAGGAACACATGTTACGTCTCTTCTTGTATCTTTTGTATCATAATCGTAAAATACTGTTGGAAGCGGTCCAGCAGTTCCTCCACGGTTTGGTCCATTAGCATGAAACTGGTCGTTTGTAGTGTGACGAACAGCAAAAGTAAACAGCATACGCCCTCTACCTGATGAAAAAGGAAGTTCCCATAATGATTCTCCTCCTGCTACAATATACTCTTGATTGTATTTTTTCCAGAATGTTTCAAATGAAGATTCTAAATGCGCAGATCCACTTGCAATAACCGAGCGAGATTCACTTAAAGCCAAAGCATACATGTTTGCAACTGACAATGCTGGATCAGTACTTCTTCTAATTCCATCAGGATATTGCTGATAACCACTTGCCGCCATCGCCAGACGAGCACGAAGCCCTTTTACAAAAGCTTTATTAATTCTTTCTACACTGCTAGTTGCAGGAGTTTCTCCCGGCCAAGGAACCAATGTAGCTGCCTCACCTAAATCAGCCAAAAGTTGTTTGTAAATTACATCACGGCTTGATTTCTCAATATAAATAGTTGCATTGTTCAATGGCTCAAATCTTGCAGGAATATCTCCCCAAGCTTTTAACAAATCAGCGTAATAAATTGCTCTTAAAGTCAAGGCTTCACCCAATAAATACCCTAACTGAGACCCTGCAGTAGGATTTCCATAAGCACGCAAACCACGAATACAAATATTAGCACGCTCAATACCTGAATAGCTCATTGCCCAAGAATTGTTTGCAGTATTCATTTGTGAGTTATTTGGTTTTGCATCATAAGTACATAAATCTGACGCATCACTGACAGTTTGCGAAGAGTTGTACCATTCTGTATCCGTATTTAATCCGTAAAAAGGAAGAAAACGCCCTCTGTATGAGTTGGTTTCTGCAAACGGAATTTTAATACCATCAATTGCAGCTTCGGCTAATCCTGGACTAGAAAAAATAACTGATTCGTCTAATGTTGATTTTGCCGGAGCATCTAAATAATCGTCTGAGCAAGAAGCAAAAAGGCTTGCAACAAAAATTCCTGCTATTAATATTTTATGTTTCATCTTGTGAAAATTTTTCTGAATTAAAAATTAAGGTTTAGACCAAAGATCAACTGTTTGCTTCGCGGATAAGCTGAATAATCAACTCCCGGTGTATAAGGCGTATTTCTTCTAGTTGAAGATTCAGGATCTGGACCTGAATAATTAGTCCAAACAAAAACATTGCTAGCTGTAAAATAAAATCTCAATTTAGAAACTCCTAAAGCAGAAGTTAAAGCGCCAGGTGTAGTATATCCTAAACTTAAAGTATTAAGTCTCAAGAAAGAACCATCTTCAACAGCCCAGTCGCTAAAAACATAACGAGGCATATAAGGAGACCACATTGTAGTATTCGCATTTAACGCAGTCAATGCAGCAGGATCTGTCACTAATTGTCCAGTCGAAGGATCTAGATTTGTCCATCTTGTTCCGTCAGCCATTTCGCTGCTTAAATTTCTATATTGTCCGTTTGGAATTGAAGAAGCAAATTCAATTTTATTTGCGTTGTAAACATCGTTACCAATACTCCAGTTAAAAGCAGCAGAAAGGTCAAATCCGTAAGCGTTTGCATTTAACACCATACCACCTGTACTTTTTGGATTTGCATTTCCAATTACTGTTAAGTCATTAGCATTTACTTTTCCATCACCGTCAAGATCTCTTAATTTCATAGCACCTGGTTGCATTTTACCAACAACTGTACTACCATCTGGCACACCACTTTTTAAAGTATAAGCTCCGGCAGCGTAATCAAAATCACTTACCTCATAACGTCCAGCGCTCTTGTAGCCATACATGATACCTAATGGTTGTCCTACGTTTACTAAATAATCTCCAGTAATAGATGAAGAAGCCCATCCAGATGCTGCAGTAAAGTTGCTCATTACACCAAGCGAATTGATTTTATTAGTATTGAATGCAGCGTTGAAAGATAAACTTACTCCGTACTTTTCTCTTTCAATAAGATTAAGATTCAAAGTTGCTTCAACTCCGCTATTTTGAATTTCGCCCATGTTTCTGTATTGATTATCATAACCTCCAGAAATTGGGAAAAGCATTAACAAATCTTTCGTCTTATTTTTATAAACCTCAACAGATCCTGTTACTTTATTTTTGAACAAGTCGAAATCTAAACCTATATTTTGAGTAATCGTTGTTTCCCATTTCAAATCTGGATTGGCCATTGTTTTTGAAGCTGCCCAAAAATTATCAACACCATTAATCCAAGTAGATGTAGAAGAGATAAAGCTTTGAACCATTTGTCCAGTTGGAATATTATTGTTTCCAGCCTCACCATAACTCACTCTTAATTTAAGCAAATTGATCCAAGAAGCATCTTTCATAAATTCTTCTCCTGAAATTTTCCAAGCTGCTGCTGCTGCTGGAAAGAATCCCCATTTATTATCACCTAAGAATTTACTTGATCCATCGGCACGGTACGTTGCTGTAAGAAGGTAACGATCTTTATAATCGTAGTTCACACGACCAAAGAAAGAAAGCAATTTGTCATCTGGATAATAAAAATTATCAACAGAAATTGGCGTACCTTGACTAGTCAATTTTTTTGCCTCATCTAATTCAAAAGATAATGGATAACCTTGAATTGTACTAGTAAGGTCATTTCTTTGATAATCAATAGACTCTTCACCCACAAGGAATTTCAAATTATGATCTTCACCAACTAATTTTTTTAAATCATAATTAAGTGTATTGGCATTTCTAAAACGAGTATCCTTTCTGTCCATCATAATCATCGCAGGCATATTTTGTCTTTCTGCCGCAGGATTATTCTTTACATAATAAGTTGTACGTCCGTAGAAACGGTAATCTTGATAATTATAGTTATCTAAACCTAATTCTGTTTTAAAAACTAAATCTTGAGTCAGTTTCCAAGAAAAGCTTCCCAAAGTATTGAAGTTTTTTCTAAACTGTTGACGGTTGTTATCAACAATCGACACAAAAGGATGAGTTAAGTTTTGAGCTACCGCTTCATCTGTATCATCTGTAGTCAAACCAGGAACCGGAATTGGGGCATATCCAACAACATTTTTCAAACGAGAATCTGCAGATGAAACTTCATTTTGCTCATTCATACCGGCACCATTAATTTCTGTATCTGAGTAACGAACTGTAAAACTTAAATCAATTTTATCAGAAGCCTTGCTGTTTAAGGCAAGAGACAAGTTATTTCTGTTGAAATCTGATCCCAACATAATTGCTTTTTCATCATAATGAGCATAGTTGAAATTATAGTTTATTTTATCAGACCCTCCACGAATAGACAAGTCACGGCTTTGAACTTCACCTGTGCGTCCAAAAATTTGTTTTTGCCAGTTATTTCCTTTCATCCCCTTGTACTGGTCATAATCCTGCCAATTACCAAAATATTTTGTGTATGAACTTGGGTTGCTTAAAATAGTTTTATCAGTTTGATCAAGCAATGCATATTCATATTGCCATTTCACATAATCCTCAGGAGATGTTACATCGATAGTATTTGCCATCTGTTTCATTCCGTAGAACATATTGAAGTTTACAGCAATTTTACCATCTTTACCTTTTTTCGTAGTAACAATAATAACTCCATAAGCTCCTCTAGACCCATAAATAGCAGTAGAAGAAGCATCTTTCAATACCGTCATAGTTTCGATATCTGAAGAAGAAATATCATTAAGGCTGTTTACAGGAAATCCATCAACAATATATAATGGAGATGCGTCCTGGCTTAAAGAACCATTTCCACGAATTCTAACTTGGACATTCGAATCTGGTGAACCTTCAGAAGAAGATACCGATACTCCGGCAATACGCCCTGTCAATGCTTCTGCAACGTTAGGAGTTGGGATTTTACGCATCTCATTTCCTGAAAATGTAGAAACTGCTCCAGTCAAGTCAGATTTCTTAGAAGTTCCATATCCAATTACAACAACCTCATTCAAATTATTAGAATCTTCTGTCAGTATTACATCAACTTTAGATTTTCCTCCTGCAGGAACTTCTTTAGTCCCAAATCCGATAAATGAAAAAGTCAAAACACCTTTAGGATTAGTTAATTTGATCTTATAACGTCCGTCAAAATCAGTAGAAACGCCGTTTTTAGTTCCTTTCTCAAGTACATTAACTCCCGGCAAAGTAAGTCCGGCAGCATCTTTAACGGTTCCTTCTATAGTTGTAGTCTGTGCATTTACCTGACTACTCATAAGCAAGCACAATAAGAAAACAAGTGCAGAGCAATAATTTGCCCCTTTGTTTAAAGATTCTTTAAAGTTCATGGTTTATTGTTTAAGTTATTAATTGGTTAATGGTAAAATTTATGTGGTTTTGACATTCTAAATTTTCTGTATTATGTGGTTTTGATTTTTAAAAACGTAGCAACAGCAAGGTTTTTCAATCGATTTCGTTTAAAAAAAACAATTTGAAAGAAACAAAAATCAAATCATGTAATCGATTACACAAACATAGATATTTTTTTTGTATAAAAAATTAATTTTCATAAAAATTTGCTAAAAAAAATTACATATCAAAAATAAAAGCACTTTTTTATACAACATATGTAATTTATATTATGAATAAATAGTAAATATATTATTGTGTTATATTAAAATCTTTCGTTTTTATCAAAAAAACAATCGATTACATGAAAAAAAAATATCGTTTGCACACGACGAAAAAATTCGTCCTATGCAAACGATATCAAACACAAGTACCAATAAAAAACCAGCCAATTCCTACAACTCGAGAGGCGATAGACTTAAATTGGTTTAATAAAAAGGCACAAAAAAAGTCCTTAAACAATTAATTTTAAGGACTTTTGAATAATACGTTGGAATAATTATACTCTTTGAAGCTGCAAATTTGTCTTATGTTTTTGCATTAAAGCAAAAGTAATTATCATTCCAGTCAAAGCCATTGCAATACCAATAAGATTTGGAGAAGCAAAATCGTAACCCGCCGCCAAAGGCAATCCACCTAAAAAAGCTCCCAAAGCATTCCCTACATTAAAACTTCCCTGAAGTGCTGCCGATGCAATCATCTCTGCATCCTTAGCCGTTTTGATCATAAGCATTTGAATTGGTGCAATAACGGAAAAAGAAATTGCTCCTGTCAAGAATGTCAGAAATAATGATACATATTGATTAAAAGAGAAAAAATAAACCATCAACAAATCAAGTACCATTACAAATAATAGCGCTAGCACGGTTGGTGCTGGTGAATATTTATCGGCCAATTTTCCTCCCAGAAAATTACCGACAACCATTCCTAATCCTGCTAAGATTAAGATTGAAGAAACATCTTCTGGCGAAAATTTAGAAATATTGATTAATAAAGGAGCAATATAACTAATCCAGGCAAACAATCCACCAAAACCAATTGCAGTGATTCCAATAATTAACCAAGCTTCTGTTTTCTTAAAAAACTGCAGTTGTGTTTTCATATTTACATCACCGGCTTTTTCCAAATTCGGCATCCACAGCGAAATAAACAAGAAAGTCAGCAATCCCACAAAAGCAATTAATATAAAGGTATAGCGCCAAATAAAATGGTGTCCTATATATGTACCAATTGGCACACCAATTAAATTCGCAATCGTCAAACCAGCAAACATAATAGAGATTGCCTGCGCCTCTTTTCCTTTATCAGCCAAACGGCTTGCGACTACTGCTCCAACTCCAAAGAACGCTCCATGTGGCAATCCGGAAAGAAATCTCGAAGCGAACAAGAAATTATAATTTGGTGCAATTATTGAAAGTGCATTAAAAACAGTCAGCATTAAAGCCAGCAATAAAAGCATTTTTTTAGGAGGAAAGTTTCTTCCTAATATCACTAATAACGGCGCGCCAATAACAACGCCCAAAGCATATGATGAAATTAAATATCCAGCAACAGGAATCGAAACCTTCATATTTGAAGCAATATCAGGCAGAAGCCCCATCATAACAAATTCGGTTATCCCTATGGTTAAGCCTCCTAAAGACAAGGCAATAAGACTTTTTTTCATTTTGATTTTAGTAGAAAGGAATATTATGTTTTCTACGATGCAAATTTAACACCGTTAACCTTCAAAAAAGTTGTACATTTACGATATAAAATTGTAAATTTAAGTTATGCCTAAGTTAAATCAGTTTAAAACACTAGTTCTTGATGAATTTGAAGAAGAAAAATTTCATCTTCCTCCACATACACATACGTATTACGAAATCATTTATATCAAGAAAGGAAGCGGTGTTCATCACCTGAATAACAACCTGTTATCTTACAAAGCTGGTGATCTGTTTGTGATTTCGCCAGACGATGAACATTATTTTGATATAAAGAAATGTACCGGATTCATTTTCATTAAATTCACAGATAATTATTTTAACTCTAAACAGAATCTAACCTGCGATGAATTTCTCGTAAATACTCCCGAAAATTTCATGCGCGACAAAATCCTGAAAGAAACAGTTTTGAAGTTTGATGAACCTTGCAAAACGATTTTAAAAAACACAGTCGAAAACATCGTAACGTACGGACGTTATATTGATGTTACCACTTCGCCAATTGTGTTTTATCAAATTCTTTCGATTTTTGGTCTGATTAAAGAAACGATTCGGGGAATGAATCTTCAAATGAAATCGACACATTTAGATAATGAACAAATTGCCAATTACATTCATCAAAATGTTTATCAGCCAAAATTGGTTCAGATCAAAGTAATCGCTGAGCATTTTAATATTGCTCCAACTTATTTCAGCGCTTATTTCAAAAGAACATTTTCTATTAGTTATCGTGATTACATTAATAACCTCCGAACAACTTTGATTGAAAAGAGAATTCATAATAATCAATTGCCCATCAAGCAAATTGCTTATGAATTTGGTTTTACCGATGAAAGTCATTTGACGAATTATTTCAAAAAAAGGAAAAACATGAAACCGACTGATTTCAAAAAGCTTTAAGTTATTGAAATCTTAAAAAGTAAGTTTCTCGAACATTTTTAGCTAAATTTGTACTTCTAAAACAATTTCTTTGAGCAAGAAAATCCACATAATACTGCTTTTTATAACGCTTGGCTTCTTTTTGAATCCGAGTTATACTTATGCATGCAATATGGGGAATCAGAAAGAAATTGCTTCTAAAAAAGAAAACAGCTGTTCTAAAAAATGCTGTGAAAAGAAAACCTCAAAACAAGAAAAACACAATTGTGATGGAAAGTGCAGTCATTCAGGCTGTACAACTTCTGCATTGCAATTCGTTATTTTAAACTCAAACGATTTTGATTTGGAAAACGATGTTTTCAACTTTTCTTTAAAAAACACTGTTTCATCTTACAGTAATTCTACTATTTCTTCGGGATTTACTTCTATTTGGCTAAAGCCGAAAATATAATTATTGTATTTGTGACAGCCCATATTGGGTCTTTTCGAAATCAAATTTTTTAATTAATTTTAAAGGAAATAAATCCTTTACTCAAATATTATATACAATGAAAAAATCAATCATAGCTCTAGCAACAGCGCTTACCGTATTATTTAGCACAAATACGATTCAGGCAAAAAACAATAATTCTGAATTAACAACAATCGAAACTGCAGATTCTCAATTACAATCTGTTTACGATGCTTATTTTAATGTAAAAGATGCGCTAATTAAAAGTGACAGCAAACTGACTTCGGCGAAAGCCAAAGATTTACTGACAGCAATTTCAGCGGTAAAAATGGACAAACTGAAAAGCAACGAACATACCGTTTGGATGAAAGTAGTTAAAAAATTAACTGCCGATGCCAAAAGTATTTCGTCTACGGCAGATCTAAAAAAACAACGCGATACGTTTAAATCATTATCAAAAAGCACTTATGATTTAATAAAAGTTTCAAGTCCGGACCAGCCAATCTACAAACAATATTGCCCAATGGCAGATGCTGACTGGTTAAGCAAAGAAAAAGCAGTTAAGAATCCGTATTACGGCTCATCAATGCTAACTTGCGGAAACGTGGTAGAAACGATTAAATAAATATGAAGCTCTACATCAAAAACATGGTGTGTGCCCGATGTAAAATGGTTGTGGAGTCTGAGTTCGAAAAACTTGGACTCCAAACGATTTCTGTCGAACTTGGTGAAGTTGAATTGAAAGAAGAAATCAGTGATGATAAGAAAGAAGTTTTGCTGAAAAATCTGCAAGCTTTAGGTTTTGATTTAATTGATGATAAAAAAACAAAAACCGTCGAAAGAATAAAAAACCTAATTGTCGATTTGGTTCATCATAAAAACAATGATTTAAAAATCAACCTATCAGAATATCTGGCAGAAAACTTAAATCAGGATTATAATTCACTGAGCAATTTGTTTTCTGAAATCGAAAACACTACAATCGAAAAGTATTTTATCAGCCAAAAAATCGAAAAAGTAAAAGAATTATTGATTTATAATGAGCTTTCGTTAAGTGAAATCGCTGATATTCTCAACTACAGCAACGTCGCGCATTTGAGTAATCAATTCAAGAAAATTACCGGCTACACTCCTACTTCCTTCAAACAATTGAAAGATAATAAGCGTATTCAGATCGAGAATATTTGATTTTCTCCAAAAGGCGCAAAAATCATTCTCTCGCAGATTTAAACAGATTAAGCAGATAATTTTGATTAATAAAAATAAATCTGTTCAATCTGCGGAATCTGCGAGAGATTTTACCGCAAAGAGCGCAAAGGTTTTATTTAGCCACAGATTATACAGATTAACACAGATTTAAAAAATCTTTTTAATCTCTTAATCTGTGGCTAACTTTTTTACATAGCGATTTCGCAATTTATTGAGGACATAGCCCAAGGTTTCAACCTTGGGTACACAAAGATTGGAACAAAATGCGTTTCCCAAGGTTGAAACCTTGGGCTATGTTTTATATAGAATTCGTAAAGATATTTTCGACAAAGCTTTGCGAACTTTGCGTTTTTACAAAGCCACGCTAATCAAAAAAACCTTGCGCCCTTTGCGGTTAAAAACAGCATTTCGTAAATCTTACAAATCATTCCCAAAATTCTACAAACCAAACTCACACATACTTCGGAAATTTGCATTGTAATACTTAAAAACCAATACAATGACTCATCAATATATAATTTCAGGAATGTCTTGCAACGGATGCCGAACCAAAGTCGAAAAAACTTTGAATGAAGTAGAGGGCGTTCAGGCAGAAGTGACTTTGAATCCGCCAACGGCTACGATCACAATGGACAAACATGTGCCGACAGAAAAATTTCAAGAAGTTTTATCGGTGGCTGGAAATTATACCATTGAAATGGATTCTCCTAAAAACCATTCTGAAACAGCTGAAAAATCTTGTTGTTCAGCTCATAAAAAAGAGAACCACGATCATCATAAAACAGAAACTAAAAAAGTACACCAACACAGTGCAAATGGCGTTTATTATTGTCCAATGCATTGCGAAGGCAACAAAACCTACAACAAACCTGGAGACTGTCCGGTTTGCGGAATGGATTTAGTTCCTCAAGTTGCCATAACTTCAACACAATTTACTTGTCCGATGCATCCTGAAATCGTTTCAAATGAACCGGGAGATTGTCCAATTTGTGGAATGGATTTGGTTCCGATGCAGGCTTCAGAAAGTGAAGAAAACAAAACCTATTCTGATTTATTGAAGAAAATGAAAATCGCGATTCTGTTTACGCTTCCAATTTTCATTATTTCAATGTCAGAAATGATTACGAATAATCCACTTTACAATATCATGTCTATTGAGAAATGGAATTGGGTTCAATTCTTATTTTCAATTCCCGTTTTATTTTATGCAGGCTGGATGTTTTTCGTTCGCGCTTACAAATCAATTGTGACTTGGAATTTGAATATGTTCACGCTAATAGGAATTGGAACGAGCGTTGCTTTCCTATTTAGCATTGTCGGAATGTTTTTTCCTGATATTTTTCCATCCGAATTCAAATCGCATCACGGAACGATTCATTTGTATTTCGAAGCTTCGACCGTAATTATCACTTTAGTTTTATTAGGACAATTATTGGAAGCAAAAGCTCACGGACAAACGAATGGCGCAATAAAAGAATTACTAAAATTAGCTCCAACTGAAGCCACTTTGGTAGAAAATGGAATTGATAAAGTTATTTCCATTCACAACATAAAAAAAGGTGATTTACTACGTGTAAAACCAGGAGAAAAAATTCCGGTTGACGGAAAAATAACTTCTGGCGAAAGCAGTATAGACGAATCGATGATTACGGGAGAACCAATTCCAGTTGATAAAAAAATAGGCGATGCTGTAATTTCTGGAACTATAAATGGAATCAAATCATTTGTAATGATTGCTGAAAAAGTGGGTTCAGAAACGATGCTTTCGCAGATTATCCAAATGGTAAATGATGCAAGCAGATCTCGCGCCCCAATTCAGAAATTAGCCGATCGTGTTTCTAAATATTTTGTACCAACGGTTGTTATTATTTCAATTTTAACCTTTTTTGCTTGGGCAAAATTTGGTCCAGAACCAGCCTATGTTTACGGATTAATTAATGCGATTGCCGTTCTAATAATTGCTTGTCCTTGTGCACTTGGACTCGCAACTCCAATGTCTGTTATGGTCGGAGTTGGAAAAGGCGCTCAAAACGGAATTTTAATTAAAAATGCCGAAGCTTTGGAAAACATGAATAAAATCGATGTTTTGATTACCGATAAAACCGGAACCATTACAGAAGGAAAACCATCTGTAGAAAAAGTCTATTCGGTTACTAATGAGGAAGATTTTCTGCTTCAAAACATTGCTTCTCTAAATCAGCATAGCGAACATCCTTTGGCGCAAGCCGTAGTCAATTTCGCGAAAGCAAAAAATAGTTCATTTAAAGAAGTTCAAGGTTTTGAAACTATTGCAGGAAAAGGTGTTTTAGGAACTATCGAAGGCAAAAAAGTAGCTTTAGGAAATAAAAAATTAATGGAAGAAATCGGCGCTTCTATTTCTAGTGATTTAGAACAAAAAGTTACATCCGAACAAAATTTAGGGAAAACTATTTCTTACATCGCAATTGAAAATATTGTTTTAGGTTATGTTGCCATTACCGATGCCATCAAAGAAAATAGCGCAAAAGCCATTAAAGAATTAATTGCTCAAGGCGTTGAGGTTATCATGATGACTGGCGACAATCATAATACCGCAAAAGCCGTTGCAGAACATTTGCATTTGAGTTCTTTCAAAGCAGATTGTCTTCCAGAAGATAAATTAAAAGAAATCGAGCGTTTGCAAGCACAAGGAAAAATTGTCGCAATGGCTGGAGACGGAATTAATGATGCACCGGCTTTGGCGCAATCCAATATCGGAATTGCAATGGGAACCGGAACTGATGTTGCAATCGAAAGCGCTAAAATTACTTTAGTAAAAGGTGATTTAAACGGAATTGTAAAAGCCAAAAACCTCAGCCATGCGGTAATGTCAAATATCAAACAAAATTTATTTTTTGCTTTTATCTACAATACTTTGGGCGTGCCAATTGCCGCCGGAATTTTATATCCGTTTTTAGGAATATTGCTTTCGCCGATGTTGGCTGCGGTTGCCATGAGTTTGAGTTCTGTATCCGTAATCGTAAATGCTTTGCGATTGCGAAATCTAAAATTGTAAGTTGGAGCGAAATTATTCTAAACACATAGAAAGATAATTATTAGAAGATTAAATAAGGTATTTAATAACGCTACGAAAAACATTAGACAAAAAAACGCTTCGGAGAAGCGAAATATTTATAGAAATAGTATTTAGTCTCAGTAGTAAAGCTCCAGCGGAGCGACACCTTTTTTACATTGACTGCATATTTCGCTCCGCTGGAGCTCTTTTATATCAACATAATTAAATCTCTATAAATATTTAGCTCCGCTGGAGCTTAATAAAATTAAATTGTACTCAATTGATTTAAAATTACAATCCATGATTAATATTAAATATATTATAATCCCTTTTTTAATTGCTTTTCAGATGAAAGCTCAAAAAGTAGTGCGTTACGATTTGCATGTTCGCGATACCATTGTCAATTTTTCTGGTAAAGAAAAACGTGCGATTTCCGTTAATGGACAAATTCCGATGCCAACTCTGACTTTTACCGAAGGCGATATTGCGGAAATTTATGTGCATAATGAACTCAAAAAAGAAACGACTTCGATGCACTGGCACGGATTATTTCTGCCAAATAAAGAAGACGGAGTTCCCTATTTAACGCAAATGCCGATTGAACCTGGAACAACCCACAAATATACTTTTCCAATTATTCAGAATGGAACGTATTGGTATCACAGTCATTCGGGTTTGCAAGAACAAATTGGTTTGTACGGACTTTTTATCATCAACAAGAAAAAAGACGATGCAACAATTAGAAAGGGAATTGACGATTTGCCAACTATTCCAGTTATTTTAAGTGAATGGTCAGATCTGAAACCTGAGAATATACAGCGAATGCTTCACAATGCCAACGATTGGTTTGCGATCAAAAAAGGAACGACGCAAAGTTATGCCGAAGCCATAAAACAAGGACATTTTTCGACCAAAGTGGTCAACGAATGGAAAAGAATGAATGCCATGGATGTCAGCGATGTTTATTATGAAAAGTTTTTAATTAATGGTAAAAATGAGCAACAGTTTTCAGATCTCAAACCCGGCTCAAAAGTCCGATTGCGAATTGCCAACGGAGGTGCTTCCAGTTATTTCTGGCTGACTTATGGCGGAGGAAAAATCACCGTGGTAGCAAGTGATGGAAATGATGTCGAACCCGTAGAAGTTGATCGTTTGATTATTGCGGTTTCGGAAACTTATGACGTTGTGGTTACCATTCCGGAAGACCATAAATCTTTTGCTTTTTTGGCTACAGCCGAAGACCGAACTGGATCTGCATCTTTGTTTTTAGGAAATGGAGAAAAACAGCCTGTTCATCATCTTTCGAAATTAAAATATTTTGAAGGAATGAAAATGATGAACGATATGATGAAAATGAACGGAGAAATGAACGACATGGGCATGAATATGTCTTTGAATAAAATGGACATGAATGCCGTAATGTATCCTGAAATTTCAGGTGAAGATGAAAATGCAAAACCTGCAATGGATCATTCCGATCACAATATGGAAGACATGAAAATGGAAAGTGACAGCACTGAAACTTCTGAAATTGTGACTTTGAATTATGGAATGCTGAAATCTCCTTTTAAAACGAATCTTCCAAAAGATGCACCTGTTAAGGAATTGCGTTTTACGCTTTCTGGAAATATGAATCGTTACGTTTGGAGTTTGGATAATAAAGTGGTTTCTGAAACGGATAAAATTTTAATCAAAAAAGGAGAAAACGTTCGTATCGTTTTATACAACGGTTCGATGATGCGCCATCCCATGCATTTGCACGGACATGATTTTAGAATTATAAACGAACATGGCGATTATTCTCCGCTGAAAAATGTAATTGATATTATGCCAATGGAAAGCGATACCATCGAATTCCAGGCAAATGCTGATGGTGACTGGTTTTTTCACTGTCATATTTTATATCACATGATGGCGGGAATGGGAAGAATATTTACTTACGAAAATTCAGCTCCAAATCCGTTGATTCATCATCCGGAAATGGCTTTCAAAATGCTGAAAATGGACGATCGCATGTTTCATTTTATGGCAGAAAATGATTTTGCTTCAAACGGAAATGACGGAGAAGCCATGTACAGCAACACGCGTTGGAGCATCGGAACCGAATGGAGATTAGGTTACAATGACAAACATGGTTATGAAACCGAAACTCATATTGGACGATATATTGGTAAAAATCAGTGGCTGATGCCTTTTATTGGTTTTGACTGGCGCTATCGAAAAATGAGAATGGACGAACAGGAACAGAATCTTTTTGGGCAAAAAAACACCAAGGACAATCGCTCGGTTTTCAGTGCGGGTCTTGAATATACTTTACCAATGCTCATAAAAGCGCAAGTTGAGGTTTATACGGATGGAAATGTGAGAGTACAATTTGAACGAAAAGATATTCCGCTTTCACAAAGACTTCGAATGAATTTAATGTGGAATACCGATAAAGAATATATGGCTGGTTTAAAATACATC
Organism: Flavobacterium denitrificans DSM 15936; assembly: GCF_000425445.1. Taxonomy (GTDB): domain Bacteria; phylum Bacteroidota; class Bacteroidia; order Flavobacteriales; family Flavobacteriaceae; genus Flavobacterium; species Flavobacterium denitrificans. The sequence continues at coordinate 250,982 of NZ_AUDL01000008.1, forward strand.
GTTGCTCGAAACTTCGGAATCACAACGCATTATGACAGCGATATGGGAATTGGTTTTGGGATTAATTTGAATTATTAATTCTAAATCCTCATTTAATTCTCACTCAAATTATATTATCAAAACATTAACTAAATTGTAAGAATCAACCTTAAGAAATGTTGTTATATTTGATTCACCAATTACAATTCTCTAACAAAATAAATTAAATCAAAATGACAAAAGTAGTTACAATCCTTACTGTTGCTTTATTTACCATTGGCATGAATGCACAAGATACTACACCTAAAAAGGAAAAAGCAAAAAAAGAATCTTGTTGTAAAAAAACAACAGACAAAAAAGACAAAAAATCTTGTTGCGTTAAAAAATAAGCTGAAATTATATTTCAAGAAAAAGGCCTCAAAAATTTTTGAGGCCTTTTTTTATGGTTTGTTTTTGCCACGAATTTCACGAATTAACACGAATTAATTTGTGTAAATCGAATAACGCATTTAGTTTTCCAACTTAAAATTAGTGACAATTCGTGAAATTCGTGGCAAAACGATTTAAAATTATTTCAATCTAACACTCCACTCAAAATCCATTTCTGAAACCTGAACTCCTTCTTCATTTGTTCCAATTGATTTCATCCAGAACGTTTGTCCCTCACCAGTTTCAATCGTTCTTTGAATCGCTTCAGCAATTAAATGTCCGTCGTTGCAAACAAATGTGATTCTACCAGTCGCTTTTTTAGTAAAGTTTCCTTTATTATTAGCAACTAACATTGAGATCTTTCTGCCACTTTCCTGAATTTGAGAAATCACCAAAGCCCCTGTGGTCAATTCCGCCGCCATAGCCTGAACCGCAAAATACATCGAATTAAACGGATTTTGATTTATCCAGCGATGCTTAACAGAAACAATACAGCTGTCTTTATCGATAGCTTTTACACGCACCCCGCAAAAGTATGCTGAAGGTAATTTGAACAATACAAATTTGTTGAGTTTGGAAACTGAAACGGCCATAGATTTATTTTTTTTATGTAAAAATACAAAAAAACTATGCATGCACAATAAATTCGATACACTTTCAAAAAATGTCAATAAAATCAGGGATTCCGAATGATTTTTAGCCAATTATCAATTCCTTACAAATTTTAAACTTGTTAAAATTTTGTTAATATTTGGTACTATGTAAAACAAGATACTGTTTTTTAGCCATATATTTGCATAAGAAATTACTATATACTTTTAATCATGGAAACAACAACACCACTCATCATGGAAACATCATCAGAAAGAAACACTGCTGCGTTTACGCACTTAAGTACATTAAGCCAGTACATTATTCCGTTTGGGAATTATATTTTCCCAATCATTTTTTGGTCGAGCTACAAAGACAAATCAGAATTTGTAAATCACCACGGAAAACAGACATTGAATTTTCAATTGAGTTTATTGCTTTACACTTTAATTTTAGCTTTAATCGCAATTCCGATTTTCGTATCAGTAGTATTGCAGAACATTCCAATGGAAGCTGTTTTTAACGACGAAGATTTCGTAATCAGAAATTTTAATTTTGAAGGAAACATTGGATTATTAAGTATTGGTGCAACAGCTGTTTTACTTTTTGGATTGCTAAAATTTGTTGAATTCTTTTTAGTGATTTATGCTTCAATAAAAGCTTCAAACGGAGAATTATACAATTATCCGCTTACGATTCCTTTTATAAAGTAACACTTAAAAAAGATTAAAAGTTATACGAACTAATTCTAATAGAATAAATTCGAAATCAATCATCAATCAATCATCATCAATCAAAAAACGAATTGTTCAATCTAAAAAAAACAAAATGAAATTATGAACATTGAAAACACAAAAGCACAGATGCGCAAAGGTGTTCTTGAGTTTTGCATCTTATCAGTATTAAAAGAAAAAGACGCATATACATCTGAAATATTAGACACTTTAAAAAACGCAAAATTATTAGTTGTTGAGGGCACAGTTTATCCGCTCTTAACCAGGCTGAAAAACGACGGTTTGCTAAATTATCGCTGGGAAGAATCGACCTCAGGGCCACCACGAAAATATTATGGATTAACCGAGATAGGACAAACTTTTTTAAACGAACTTAGCGGCACTTGGACAGAATTATCTGACGCCGTAAAACTAATCACCAATCAAAATCAATAAGTCATGAACAAAACAGTAAATATTAACTTAGGCGGTATGTTTTTTCACATCGATGAAGATGCATATTTAAAATTGACACGCTATTTTGACGCTATAAAACGATCATTAAACAATTCGTCTGGACAAGATGAAATCATTAAAGATATCGAAATGCGCGTTTCTGAATTATTAACAGAAAAACAAAAAAGCGAAAAACATGTTGTTGGCTTAAAAGACATTGACGAAGTGATTGCGGTGATGGGACAACCAGAAGATTACCGAATTGAAGAGGAAGAAAATCAAAATCAATCGTTCAATAATTACAGTGCAAGACAACACAAAAAATTATATCGTGATAAAGAAAAAGGTATGATCGGTGGAGTTGCAACAGGTTTAGGACATTATTTTGGAGTTGATGCCGTATGGATCAAAATCATCTTCTTAGTATTTGTTTTTGCAGGCTTTGGAACTGGAATCTTAGCTTATTTCGTTCTTTGGATTGTAACTCCTGAAGCGGTAACAACTTCAGAAAAACTGGAAATGACCGGAGAGCCTGTTACGATTTCAAACATCGAAAAAAAAGTTCGTGAAGAAATTGATTCATTGTCTGAAAAATTCAAAAATGCAGATTATGACAAAATGGGAAACCAAGTAAAGTCGGGAGCTGAGAGAATAAGTAGTTCATTTGGAGACTTTATCATGACGGTTTTTAAAATCTTCGCTAAATTTTTGGGCGTAATCTTGATAATGGCAGGAATCACTACTTTAATATTATTGTTAATAGGTGTATTTACTTTAGGAACAAATGTTTTTATTGATTTCCCTTGGCAAAACTTTATTGAGGCAGGAAACTTTACAGAGTACCCAATTTGGTCTTTCGGTCTACTGATGCTTTTTGCAGTTGGAATTCCATTTTTCTTCTTGACTTTGTTAGGATTTAAATTGTTGTCTCCAAACTTAAAATCAATCGGAAATATTACAAAATACACTTTGTTAGCCATTTGGATTATCTCTGTTACAATTGCAATCAGTTTTGGAATTAAGCAAGCAACTGAAATATCTTATGACAACAAAACAGTTGAGAAAAGATCATTGAATATTTCTCCAAAAGACACTCTTTATGTAAAATTCAGATACAGTGATTATTACGCTAAAGATTTGAACCACCACAGAGAATTTGAATTTGTACAAGATTCTGCAAACAATGACTTGATTTATTCTAATGATGTGCGTTTGCATGTTTTACACACTGATAATGCTTCTGCTTACTTGCAAATCGAAAAAAGTGCGAGAGGAAACTCATTCTCAAGTGCAAAAAGAAGAGCAGAAAAAATCAATTATAATATTCAAATTAACGGAAATCATTTAATTTTGGATAATTATTTTCTTACAGATGTAAAAAATAAGTTTAGAGGACAAGAAGTTGATGTATATTTGTACTTACCAGAAGGGCAATTATTTAAACCAGATTCTTCAGTACAAGATTATGATGATTCTGAAAATGAATTTTTCAACTTGCACTTCAGCGGTGATTACAATTACAAAGTTGAAGGTTCAAAAATAAAATGTTTGAACTGTCCTGCAGATGAAAACGAATTTAATGATGGAGATTATAATAGTGAAGAAACCACTATTGAAAATGACACGATTAAAGAAGTTTCGATTAAAGTTAATGGAAAAGAGATTTTAAACGGAAAAAAAACTAAAGGAAAGCTAACCACTGATAAAAACGGAGTTATAATTAAAATCAACTAACAACTAAGGCCATGATCAAAATAATCATTCATATTACAAAATTTATTATTGCAACTGTTACCGCATTATTGTTTGCCTCTTGCAACTTTAATGTGAATGCAGTAGAAGGAAGCGGTAATGTAACAACTGAAAAAAGAATTGTTCAAGGAGATTTCAAAAAAGTAAAAGTGAGCAATGCCATTGATCTTGTTATTGTACAATCTGATTCAACCGAAATTGTTGTTGAAGCAGATGATAACATCCAAAAAGAAATCATTACAAAAGTAGAAGATGGAACATTGGTAATTAGCTGCAAATTCAGCTCATTCAGAAATGTAACTACTAAAAAAGTAACAGTAAAAATGCCGGTTATCGACAAATTAGAAGCTTCAAGCGCTGCCTCTGTACAAAGCAAAAATGTAATTCAGGCACAAGATATTGATCTTGAAACATCGAGTGCAGCAACCATGAATGTAAATGTAGAGTCTGATAATATTTCAGTTGATTCTGGAAGCGGAAGCTCTGTTTCTGTTGAAGGAAAAGCTTTAAAAATTAGAACTTCAGCTTCAAGTGGTTCTAGTATCAATGCAGAAAAACTGCTTGCAAATGAAGTTCATGCTGAAGCTTCAAGCGGTGCCAGCATAAATGTTCATCCTATTGTAAGACTGAAAGCAGAAGCATCTAGCGGAGGAAGTATCAATTTTGATACAGACCCTAAAATATATGAAAAATCAGAAAATTCAGGTGGTACTGTCAGTAAAGCATAACACTATTCAAGTGTTAAATATAAAAGAAATCATTCATCAAAAGTGGATGATTTTTTTATATTTGTCAAAATCAAATCAAGAATTAATGAAAAAAAATATTGCCCTGATTTTGTTGTTGTTAGTCACAACATTAACTTTTGCACAAAGAAGAGAAAAAGTAAAAGGAACAAAAATCGTTACGACATCAATAAAGGAAGTTGGAAGCTTTGACGGACTTGAAGTAGACGACAATCTAGAAGTTTATTTAGAGCGCGGAGAAAAAAACGAAATCAAAATTGAAGCCGATGACAATCTTCATGATATTGTTGCGATGGATTTAAGAGATAAAACGCTTCGTTTGTACACTTCAAAAGAAAGTACAATTTTCAAAAAACTTTCTGTACGTGTAACTTACACAGGGACATTAAACAAAGTAATTGCAAAAAATGATGCTGTTATTTATGCCATTCAAGAATTAAAATTAGATGACATTACATTTAACAGCGTTGATTTTTCAAAATTATATTTAAATGTAAATGCCAAGAAATTTGGCTTAGTTGCTGATGACAAATCGAGGGCAGAAATCAACTTAAAAGCAGACGAAGCTACAATTCAATTGAGCAAAAATGCAGTATTAAAATCCTTGGTTTCGGCCTTAAAATTCAACTGCGATTTGTACCAAAAATCAAATGCTATAATAGAAGGAATTGCTGAAAAAGCAACTATTCGTTTAGATAACAATTCGGTTTTCACGGGAATTAAATTTACTTTAAAAGATGCAAATGTTACTGCCGAAAGTTATTCAGTTGGAAGCATTTTAGCAGAAACCAACATTTCAATTGCTGTTGGCGACAAATCCGAACTTTCATTATTCGGAAATCCAACAATTCAATTGACCCGCTTTTCTGAAGAAGCTAAATTGTTTAAGAAAATAAAATAATTTAGTCGCAGTAACCAGTCTCAGTTTGCAATCTGAAAAGAATCTAAAAAACAAAAGTCCCAATCATAAGATTAGGACTTTTGTTTTTTAGTCTGTAAACTGCGACTGTGACTGAATACTAGAGATTACTCTTTTGAAGCTAAATATCTTTCAGCATCAAGCGCTGCCATACATCCTGTACCTGCAGCAGTAATTGCTTGACGATACACGTGGTCTGCAGCATCTCCCGCTACAAATACACCTGCTACATTTGTATTTGATGTTCCTGGAGTATTTACAATATAACCAGTTTCATCAAGTGTAATATAATCTTTAAAAATATCAGTGTTTGGCTTGTGGCCAATTGCTACAAAGAAACCAGTTGCTGGAATTTCGATAACTTCTCCAGTAGTTTTATTTAAAGCTTTGATAGCGTGAACTACATTATTATCTCCAAGAACTTCAACAGTATCGTGGTTCATTAAAATCTCGATATTTTCAGTTTTGCGAACGCGTTCTTCCATGATTTTTGAAGCTCTAAATTTTTCGCTTCTCACTAACATCGTCACTTTTTTGCAAAGTTTAGACAAGTAATGTGCTTCTTCACAAGCAGAATCTCCAGCACCAACAATTACAACTTCTTGATTTCTGTAGAAGAATCCGTCGCAAACAGCACAAGCAGAAACTCCTCCACCCATATTCAAATAATGTTGTTCTGATGGTAATCCTAAATATTTAGCCGAAGCACCTGTAGAAATAATTACCGTTTCACAGTGTAATTCGATTGTATCGTTAATCCAAACTTTATGAATATCTCCTGAAAAATCAACTTTTGTAGCCCAGCCATCACGAATATCAGCACCAAAACGTTTTGCTTGCTCTTGCAATTGAATCATCATTTCTGGTCCAGTAACTCCATCAACATAACCTGGAAAGTTTTCAACCTCATTGGTTGTAGTCAATTGACCACCAGGCTGCAGTCCTTGATATAACACCGGATTCATGTTAGCTCTAGCCGCATAAATAGCTGCAGTATAACCTGCAGGACCAGAACCTATAATAAGACATTTAATTTTTTCGATTGTATCTGACATAATGTGAATAGTTTTTTTGTGATGCAAATGTAAACTTTATTATAAAAAATTAGGTCTAAAATAAATCCGAAATAACTATCTTGAAATAAGTTTTATTTATTTTCATTATTTCCTTTTGTAAACGAAATTTATTTATATCTTTGCATCCGCTTTCGGGCAGTACCACAAATGCATCTTCGGGGTGTAGCGTAGCCCGGTTATCGCGCCTGCTTTGGGAGCAGGAGGCCGCAGGTTCGAATCCTGCCACCCCGACAAAAGTCTTTTCATTCATTTTGAAAAGACTTTTTTTTGCAATAAACTGAAAATCTTTTAAAAAGAAATATAGTGAACGGTTATCACGTCCCGATTGAGATCGGGAAGGCCGCAGGTTCTCCCGAAAGCTTTCGGGACTGCCACCCCGACTAAAGTCTTTTCATTTTGAAAAGACTTTTTTTTTTGCAATAAACTGAAAACCAAACCTCATTATTCAATTACAAAAAAAAAGCCCACGGTTGAAACCGAAGGCTATACTAAAAAACATTGTATTTACTTATTTCTCCATATTAATGTAAACAGGATACGATTCCCGACTTGGCAAGACAAATTCTTCGTCAAAAGGCTGTATACCCGATTCATTATTATATACTGCTACACGTTTTGCACCAGTTGCCGTACTTCCACCAGTGCTGTTAATAACATTTTGAATATTCCCCGGGCCAGCAAAACGCGTGATACACATTTTTTCAAGTTTTACATTTGGAGTGTTTGGCACTTCAAAACCATTTTTCTTATTCACATTTCCATCAGTTCCCGTAAAAACAGCATACGATCCCATTCCTATAGTGTGATGTTCTTTTACTGAATTTGCAACTTTAAAAGCCGCATAACCATCTACTTTGCCTCCTTGACTGCTCCAAGTGGCTTGATTTGGCGCGTCATATGGAGGTTCATTTTGAAAGAAATAAGTTCTGCCACGCTCCCCAAGCCACAACACCTCATATTCTTGAAAATGCTCAACAAATAAGGCATAAAGCGTAACATCATTGCCTGTAACAATAAGTCCGTTTTTACATCTGTCTCTTGTCCATCTTACAGGGCCGCCTTTTTGCGAACCATGATCAGCACGCCAAAGCCAAAAGTGATCTCCAACAACATTATTACTATTAATTTGCATTGCAACCTGAATCTGAATATTTTTCGATTGAACCCCACCTACTCTACAAGTAATATCTGTCAGCAGAATTGGATCTTCAGAATGATCAGCTTTTGCCCCTTCATTCCCTATCCTAATTTGATATGTTGTACTATTGAACGAATCCATAAGAAGACCCGCTACGATAATCCCATCTTTGTCATCAGCATAAATACATCCCCAAGTATTTTTCTCAGTTGGCTCTAATGTTACTGAAGCAATTCCAGCTCCTAAAAGTATCGCGTCTTTCCTATTCACTTGAATTGGAGCATTTAGCGAATAATGTCCTGGAGTGAAAAATATGTTTTTCCCAGCTTTCAAAGCATTGTTGATTTCTATATCAGTATCACCTTCTTTAGCAACATACCAATCGCTAAGCAAATCCTGAATTTGGCCTTTACCCATATCACTTGATGACCAAGAAATTCCTACTCGATCTTTTTGCCAAGCCGGAACAAATACTTTATACTCGCCATCTTTATCAATAAAAAGAAAAGGTTTTTCTCTAATAATTGGCGTATTTGAAATTGGAGAATTGGACTCATTCGCTTGTGGAGCATTAACACAACCTTGCCAAACCATATTATAGGAACCACCCATTGCTCCAGAGCCTGCAGGAAAAATAGTATTTCGAGTATACCATTGCTGTTGTCCCTTCCAATTTGGTCGGTTAGTTGTATAATGAGCATCAGCAATAAAACCGCCACTCCCCCAAAAGTTGGTATCTCCTATATCTGAAATATATTTAGAAGTACTTTCGATCAACAACCTTCTCGCACTTGTTGATTGAGAAACTGTCCATGAAAAATCACGCATTATTTCTACATTTTCAACAGAACGCCAAAAAGTACAGGTTGCATTTGCACCGCCAGAAAGATGAGGCCGTGTAAATATTGCGCCTAGTTTTACATCTGAAGGAACTTTTCCCAAACCTCCTATATGAGAATAAAACCCTAATTCGATTGCGTTAGCCTCTGTTGACGAACCCGAACCCGACCCACCAACATCATAAGTTTGTCCACTTACATTTGGCTTAAAATAATAGGCCTGACGTTTTGTTGTCCATTCTCCATTTGCACCGCCTAAACCAATGCTACTAAATTGAGAATTTATATCATTTCGTGCTGTTTCAGCTTTTTCATGTTTTCTGTCATAGAAATAGATGTTGTCGCCAAAAATCTGATTTTCCAACGAAATCACTATCGTTATATCATTACGAGAAATTTTATAATAGTTCTCGTATTTATCGGCATTTGGATTATTATCCGTAAAAGTCGATTTTGAAGTAGAACCAACCGACACAAAATCTGATGCTAGCCGACTTCCTCCTCTCGTAATGACATAATTTCCCGAAGAGCCAAAAGCCGACCAAGATAAAGTAATGTTGTGTTTCTTTTTGTTATAAACAATTTTGCGTTCAATTTTATCTTTCTGTATTTTTTCAGCTGGCTCATAAGGTGACACAAAACTGCACAAAACAAGCATTAATCCAAATACCACAGATAAAGAGATTCCCTTTTTAATCATAAAAAAATCTTTTTTGGTTTTAATAGTAATATAGTTTTTAAGGATTCGAAAAATAGCGATAATCTTTAATCTGTGAGTTCAATTTTGTTCCTGAATTTCTCATCAAAAACTATACAAAATCACGATTTCTGAGACGTATCATAGGTTTTTCATACTGAACCAGAAACCAAAACCACTCAAAAAGTTACTTCTTGACAAAAAATGATTGAACTTATATTTTTATTTCGATTTTATGGAATCCAACTTTTTTACAATAAAAACTAAATCTGAATGTTTTTTAGCATTAATATAAATTTAGCTAGTCAAAATTCTTTCATTAATTTCATTCATAACTAAAATTATTTTCTGCCGAACACCCACCGCATAACGATTAAACAAAGTTTCTTAAATGTTAACAAAATAGATTTTCAAAAACCATAAATAATTGTATTTTTACGGTTCAAAATTCAGAAAATAAATGGGCAAAATCATTGCTATTGCTAATCAAAAAGGAGGCGTTGGAAAGACTACTACATCAGTAAATCTTGCTGCCTCATTAGGTGTTTTAGAAAAAAAAGTATTGTTGATCGACGCTGATCCTCAAGCCAATGCCACATCTGGCCTTGGAATTGATGTAGAAACAGTTGAAACAGGAACATATCAGATTCTGGAACATACTGTAACACCAAAAGAAGCCATTTTAAAATGTACAGCTCCAAATGTCGACGTGATTCCAGCTCATATTGACCTTGTTGCTATCGAAATTGAGTTGGTTGACAAAGAAAACCGTGAGTATATGCTCAAAAAAGCATTAGAAGAAGCAAAACAAGAATATGACTATATCATTATTGATTGTGCGCCATCTCTAGGTTTGTTGACCTTGAATGCTTTAACAGCCGCAGACTCTGTGGTTATTCCTATTCAGTGCGAATATTTTGCACTTGAAGGACTAGGAAAATTATTGAACACTATTAAAAGTATTCAAAAAATACACAACCCAGATCTTGACATCGAAGGTTTATTGTTAACGATGTACGATTCAAGATTACGTTTATCAAATCAGGTTGTAGAAGAAGTTCAAAAACACTTCAACGATATGGTTTTTGATACTGTAATTCAGCGAAATGTAAAATTAAGCGAAGCACCAAGTTTTGGAGAAAGTATCATTAACTATGATGCAACAAGTAAAGGTGCCGTGAACTATATTCATTTAGCTCAAGAAATTATAAAGAAAAACAGCAAATAGTTTTTATGACAAAAGCAATTAAAAAACAAGCCTTAGGAAGAGGATTATCAGCATTATTAAAAGATCCCGAAAACGACATTAAATCAGTTGACGATAAAAATGCTGACAAGGTTGTTGGAAACATCATTGAGCTTGAAATAAGTGCTATCGAAATAAATCCGTTTCAGCCTAGAAGCAATTTTAACGAAGAATCATTACGCGAATTAGCCACTTCTATCAAAGAACTTGGTGTAATTCAACCTATTACTGTTCGAAAATTAGAATTCAACAAATACCAGCTGATTTCTGGAGAACGCCGTTTGCGAGCTTCGACATTAGTTGGACTAACGCATGTTCCTGCATATATTCGTATTGCTAATGACAATGAATCATTAGTAATGGCGTTAGTAGAGAATATTCAGCGTCATGATTTAGATCCAATTGAAATCGCTCTTTCTTACCAACGTTTGATGGACGAAATTCAATTAACTCAAGAACAAATGAGTGAGCGCGTTGGAAAAAAACGTTCAACAATTGCAAACTATTTACGACTTTTAAAATTAGATCCGATTATTCAAACTGGTATTCGCGATGGTTTTATCAGCATGGGACATGGTAGAGCAATTATCAACATTGAAGATTTAGACGTTCAGACTGATATTTATCAAAAAATCGTAAGTCAGAATTTATCTGTTCGTGAAACTGAAGCTTTAGTTAAAAATTACCACGAAGGTCAACAGCCAAAAGCTGAAGGAAAACCAAAAGCAGACGCTTCTTTTGTGGTTAGAGAAACACAAAAAAACACTTTCAACGACTATTTTGGTTCGAAAGTTGATATTAAAGTTGCTGGCAATGGAAAAGGAAAAATTACAATTCCATTTAATTCCGAAGCAGACTTTAATAGGATTATAAAATTAATTAATGGATAGTGAATAAGATTGTCCCCATAAGTTTATTGTTCTTTCTCATAGGAACCGCTTCTACTTTTGCTCAAGCAAAATCAGATGCGGTTTTGGTCGCTAAAGACACTACCAAACTGGAAGAAATAGACCCGCTTACACCAGCAAAAGCCGCATTTTATTCAGCAATTTTGCCCGGTTTAGGCCAAGCATACAACAAAAAATACTGGAAAATTCCTTTAGTTTACGGAGCAATTGGTACCAGTCTTTATTTCTACATCGACAACAACAAAAAATACCACGATTATCGCGACGCCTATAAACGTAGGCTAGAAGGATACAATGACGACAACTATCAGTTTTTAGATGATGACCGACTTATTGCAGGTCAGAAATTTTATCAGAGAAACAGGGATTTATCAGCATTATTCGTTGTTGGTTTTTACGTCTTAAATATAATAGACGCAAACGTTGATGCCGCTTTGATTCAATTCAATGTAAACGAAAGACTATCAATGCGTCCAGAAATCTATCCCAACGATGTAACATTCAGACCCAACGTTGGATTAACTTTTAATTATACTTTTAAATAGCATCAACGCTATTTGGAAATTCAAAAAAAACATACAAAATGAAAATTGCGCTTTTAGGATATGGCAAAATGGGTAAAGTAATCGAAAGAATTGCTTTAGAAAGAGGTCATGAAATTATTTTGAAAAAAGACGAATTCAATACATACGAAGGTCTTTCAGAAGCAGATGTTGCGATCGACTTCAGTGTTCCAACTGCAGCAGTAGACAATATATCAAACTGCTTTTACGCTGGTGTTCCTGTGGTTTCGGGAACTACCGGATGGCTAGAACATTACGACGAAATGATTGCATTGTGTAATGAAAAAAATGGAGGCTTTATCTCAAGTTCAAATTTTAGTTTAGGTGTAAATATTTTCTTTGGATTAAATGAATATTTAGCTAAAATCATGAATCAATTTGATTCGTATAAAGTTTCTATGGAAGAAATTCATCATATCCACAAACTTGATGCTCCAAGTGGAACTGCAATTTCATTAGCTCAAGGCGTTATTCAAAATAGCAACTATTCTGAATGGACTTTAGATGAAGCGAAAAACAATCAAATTCATATTGAAGCCAAAAGAATTGGTGAAGTTCCTGGCACTCATACTGTAAATTACGATTCTGCTATTGACAGCATTGAAATAAAACATACCGCTCACAATCGTGAAGGCTTTGCATTAGGAGCTGTAATTGCTGCCGAGTGGTTGGCAGGAAAAACAGGAATTTTCACAATGAAAGATGTATTAAATCTAAAATAAAAACTGATTTAAAGTTCAAAGTTGCAATAATACGGCCTTGAACTTCAAATTCTAAACAAAATATTATGACACTATATTTTTGGTTTGTTTTTTTCTTGGCTGTTCAGGTAATTCATTTTATTGGGACTTGGAAACTGTATCAAGCAGCAGGAAGAAAAAGCTGGGAGGCAGCAATTCCAGTTTACAACTCAATTGTTTTAATGAAAATAATTAGCCGTCCTACTTGGTGGACTTTGTTGCTTTTTATTCCAATTATCAACTTAATTATGTTTCCTGTTGTTTGGGTTGAAACCTTGAGAACATTTGGAAAAAGATCAACCTTAGATACTGTTTTGGGAATTTTCACATTAGGATTTTACATCTATTATGTAAACTACACTCAAAAGCTTGAATATCGTGCAGACCGTGATTTAACCCCAAAAACTAAAACTGCAGACACTGTAAGTTCTTTGCTTTTTGCAATAATCGTTGCAACATTGGTTCATACTTATGTAGTGCAACCATACACAATCCCTACATCATCTCTTGAAAAATCATTATTGATTGGAGATTTTTTGTTTGTAAGCAAATTAAACTATGGCCCTAGAGTCCCTATGACAACTGTTGCTTTGCCGATGGTTCATGACTCTATTCCATTGACAAAAAGCAAATCGTATTTAAAATGGCCACAATTGCCATATTTTAGACTTCCAGCAATTGAAAAAATCAACAGATGCGACATTGTCGTCTTTAACTGGCCTGTCGACACCGTTCATTATTTCTTCGAACCAAAAGGAAGACCGGGTGTTATCAAGCCTATTGACAAAAAATCTAATTATGTAAAAAGATGTGTAGGTATTCCGGGTGACAGTTTAGCAATAAAAGATGGCTATGTCTTCATTAACGGAAAGAAATTAGCTTTACCAGAAAGAGCTAAACCTCAATATTCTTACGCTGTTGCTTTAGACGAAAAAACGCCAATTGACTTTGGAACTATTTTTAAAGAATTAGACATTACTGATCGTGCAGGCTTCAGAACTGAAATTGATGCCGCGGGGAATGCAATCGAAAAAAGAGACACTCTCTATTTAGGAGCTTTAACCGAACTAGGAGCAGAAAGATTCAAAAACACACCTGGTGTCACTGCTGTAATTAGAAAAATTGATAAAGGAAATGACAATGCCATTTTCCCTCATATCAATAAATGGAGCCAAGACAATATGGGCCCAATTTATATTCCTGAAGCAGGAAAGACAGTAGCATTAACAAACGAATCTCTTCCTTTTTATAAAGATATCATTACCAATTATGAAGGAAACACTTTAGAATTAAAAGACTCAAAGTTCTTCATAAATGGAAAACCAGCAACTAGCTACACTTTCAAACAAAACTACTACTGGATGATGGGAGATAACCGCCACAACTCTGAAGACAGCCGTTATTGGGGATATGTTCCAGAGAACCACATTGTTGGAAAACCTGTTTTCATCTGGTTAAGCTGGGATACAAACGGAAAAGGAATCAACAAAATACGCTGGAGCAGAGTTTTCACAACTGTTGACGGCGAAGGCCAACCGCAATCGTATTTCAAATACTTCCTAATCCTTCTTGCTCTTTATTTCGTTGGAGAATTCTTCTGGAGAAAAAGAAAAGAAAACAAAGCATAATAAAAAATAAGTTATTTTTGTTTCAGGTTTCAAGTTTCACGTTATTTAACGTCAACTTGGAACCTGAAACTTTTAAACCTGAAACAAACAAGATGAATTCGTTACTACTTCCTACCTATTTTCCATCAATAAGCCACTTTGCTGTTATGGCTCAATCTGAGACTATTACTTTTGAAATGGAGGATAATTTTCAGAAGCAGACTAACAGAAACAGGACTTACATTTACAGTCCAAATGGAATTCAATTGTTGAATATTCCAGTGAAGCATTCAAAAGCGGCGCATCAAAAAACAAAAGATATTTTGATCGAAAACGAATTTGACTGGCAGAAACAGCATTTTAAATCGCTTGAAGCAGCATATAGAAGCTCTCCTTTCTTCGAGTACTTCGAAGATGATATTGTACCTATTTTCGAAAAAAAACACACTTTTTTAACGGATCTTAATTTCGAAGTTTTAGACACTGTAACAAAATGCCTACGAATGAAATTAGATTTTAGCAAAACCACTGAATATTTTCATGAAACACCCGATTTTAATGATTTCCGATATTTAGCAAATGGAAAAAAAGACGCTAATTCATTCGAAAAATACACTCAGGTTTTTGATGACAAACATGGTTTCATAAACAATTTAAGCGTATTGGATCTGCTTTTTAACGAAGGCAAATTCGCAATGGATTATTTAAAAACACAGAAAATACTTTAAGCTCTGAATTGCAGAATTGTAAGTTGTAAGCTGTGAAATATACTATTTATTTTAATCCAACATTTCACTTTCGACTTTCGACTTTCGACTTTTGACCTTTGACTTTTGACTTTTGACTTTCGACTTTTGACTTTCGACTTTCGACTTAAAAACCTATTCCATCGAAAGCCTTGCCATAATAGGATAATGATCTGAATTTTCGAAATCTGAAAAACTTTCGAATTGTTTCACTTTCATTTTACTATCTGTAAAAATATAGTCAATTCTTGCTGGATAATATTTGAACTTATAAGTTGCTCCAAATCCCCCTCCAGCTTCTTCAAAAGCATCTTTTAGTTTTCCTTTAATATTTCTATATACATACGAAAAAGGGCTATTATTCATATCTCCGCAGATGATCATTGGAGTTTTGCATTTTTTAATATGTTCTTTAAAAATCTCTGCTTGCTCTTGCTGTTGCTTAAACCCTTTGCTTATTCTGTTATAAATTAGCTGTGATTTCTTCTGATTTACGTTGTCAATATCATTTGAAATCTCATTTACATCTGGCGATATTCTAATAGACTGCAAATGCATGTTATAGACACGAATAATATCTTTTCCTCGTTTAATATCAGCATATACAACATTGTTATCTGATTTTGGAAATACAATATTCCCTTCTTCGATTATTGGAAATTTGGAAAAGATAGCCTGTCCGGTTTTAATTTTATTACCATCAATAAAAATATAACGGTGCGGATACACTTTTAAATCCAAATGTGCCGAATTTGAATATTCTTGAATACAGAGAATATCAGGATCTTTTTCATCAATAAACGTTTTGATGTTTTCTGGAATATCATCACGATCCAACCATTTGAAAACATTAAAAAGACGAACGTTATAACTCATAACTGAAAAGTTTTTTTCATCTTCAACATAATCCTTAGCAGAAAATTTATAGAATTTGCTAATGAAAGTAATTCCCATCAATAAAACCAATCCAGATAAAATTAGACGCTTTTTGAACTGAATTGCCCAATACAGAAAGAAGAATCCATTTGCGACGAAAAAAGCAGGCATAAACAGCGTAAGCACCGATAAAAGCGGAAAACTTTTAGGTGCTAAAAAAGGTAAAATATAAATGCTAAAAGTAAAAACAGTAAGCACTATATTCAAAAAGAACATTATTTTATTAAACCACGAAAGGTTTTTCATATTATTTGCTAAAAGGATTTATTTTCCAGCTCTAAATAGAAACTCTTTTTCTTCTTTTGTCAGACAATCATAACCAGACTGGCTAATCTTATCTAAAATTTCATCAATTTGTTGTTGTGTCTTGTCTTTCGCAACAATTCTTGACGAAGTTTTTTCCGTAGGTTTTTTGTAATTCTTATGAACTTTTGTGAATGGGGTCGTTGGGGATTTTCTAAACAGATTAGCAAAAAAGTCTAATACTCTAGAAACAATGATACTTAAATCAGTACCATTTTGAAGCAGTTTTATAAATATAAAACCGAAAAATGCGCCTGCTAAATGCGAAATATGTCCGCCCATATTTTCAAGGCGCAACTGCATTAAATCTAAAAGTAAAATTACGCCAGTAATATGCCAGAGTTTAACATTTCCGAAAAACAATAATCTCACATTCATTAAAGGCTGATAGGTTGTCGCAGCAACTAAAATTGCCATAATGGCCGCCGAAGCACCAACTATTAAAGCTGAATTCCCTAAAATATAATAACTTAATGCAAATATGATTCCTGAAAAGATAGCTCCTAATATATAAAGACCTAAATATTGTTTTTGACTAAAAAACGTTAAAAACAGATTACTTGCAAAATTCAAAACCAGCATATTGAACAACAGATGCATGAATCCGAAATGGAAAAAAGAATACGTTAAAAATGTCCATGGTTTGAACATAAAAACCTGCGGATCTGACGACAATGCCAGCCAATTTGGAAAATCAAATACACCAATTGAAAACTTATAGAAAACCAAAGAAATTAAAAAACAAGCAACATTCCAATAAATAACACGCATGGCGATACCACCAAGTTTGTATTGCAGTTTTAAATCGTCTAGAATATTCATAAAGTCTTCTTTTCGTTTTTTAAAGTTAATCAATTAAAGTTAAAAATTAATTCCAACGATTGTTATTAAACTGATTTTTTTTCCAGTACAACATCATTAAAAAACCAGCAATTGCCCCACCAATATGTGCAAAATGCGCAATTCCAGTTCCGCCACTTCCAAATAAAGAACTTCCTTTAAACCCTAAAAACAAATCTACTGCCAAAATTCCAGGAACAAAATATTTTGCTTTTATCGGAACAGGAATAAATAATAATCCCAATTGCGCATTAGGAAACATAAAAGCAAAAGCCGTTAATAAACCGTAAATTGCTCCAGAAGCTCCCAAAACAGGGGACTGAACAATTCCTGCTGCCTGTCCTAAAACATTAAATTGCTCCTGAGTACAATGTGCATTTTTTAAAATTGTAGCAACTTCACCTTGTATGATTTCGCCAGATTCATATCTCATATTCAAAATCAAATGAAGATCTGCTTTAGATAAATTTAAACCAGATACAGAATCCAGAAGCGAATGCAATTGTAAATAATTTACTCCTGTATGAAGCAATGCAGCTCCAAGTCCGCAGGAAATGTAAAAAAACAAGAATTTTTTTCCACCCCAAAAATGCTCTAATGCAGATCCAAAGCTGTATAATGCAAACATATTGAATAAAATATGTGCAAAATTTGGCCATGGCGCATGCATAAACATATGCGTAAAAACCTGCCATAGTCTGAAATCATTGCTTTCCGGATAAAACAATGAAAAATATTCGTAGGAAATCGGTACCATTTGAGCACCAATAAAAAATATAATATTAATTATAAGCAGTTGTTTGACAACTGGAGTCATGTTCATCATAAAGCAAACTTTTTATCTATATCTTCCACACGCATAGTGATGAAAGTAGGTTTTTGAAAAGGTGAAATATTTGGATCTTTACAAGCAAATAATCCATTTACAAGATTATCTTGTTCTTTTTCGGTTAAATAAGACCCTGTTTTAACCGCTAAACTTTTTGCCATTGATTTGGCAATTGTATCATTTTGACTGTAACTGTTTGCCGGAATTCCGTCCTGCAAATCACTCAATAATTGATCAATTACAATCGAAACTTCGCTCTCGGTAATATTTACAGGGATTCCAGAAATCACAATATGATCTGTTTTCGCATCTTCAAAAATAAATCCTGTTGTTTCTAATGAAGGTTTTAATTCCTCAATCAATTTCATTTCAACAGTAGAATAAAACAAATCCAATGGAAAAAGCAATTGTTGGCTTGAAGCTTGATTAACAGTCATATTCAACAAAAATTGCTCATACAAAATACGCTGATGCGCTCGTTGCTGATCTACAATAATCATTCCTGATTTAATTGGCGAAACAATATATTTTTTATGAATTTGATACGTTTTCTGACTTGCTTGTTCTACTTCATCATCATTAAACAAAGACGATGTCACTTCTTCATTTTCAAATGTAAAAGGCGAACTTTCAATCGTTTCTGGATTTTCGGTATCCAAACCAACATATAAACTCTCCCAACTTACTGTTGGTTCGACTCTTTTTGAATAACCCGAATAAGATGATCCTGAATACGAAGAACCAGAAGATGACGACGATAATGAAGATCCTGAACTATAGCCAGATCCTGAACTTCCTTTTGAATAATGCTGATTCGTTTTATCATCTGTGAAGGGATTGAAATTCCCATCAACTTGAATTGTTGGCGTTTCAGCTTCTAAATCTTTATAATGATATGGCGTGTCTAAATTGGCATCTCTTTCAAAATCCAAAACAGGAGCCACATTAAATTGTCCCAAACTATGTTTGATCGATGCTCTTAAAATGGCATATAAAGCCGATTCATCGTCAAACTTAATTTCAGTTTTTGTTGGATGAATATTAATATCGATGGTATTTGGCGGTACTTGCAAGTATAAGAAATAACTTGGTTGCATGCCATCTTTCAAAAGACCATCATAAGCCGCCATAACCGCATGATGCAAATAACCACTTTTTATAAAACGATCGTTCACAAAAAAGAACTGCTCTCCTCTGCTCTTTTTCGCAAATTCCGGTTTGCATACAAAACCCTGAATATTTATAATCTCGGTATCTTCATTTACAGGAACCAATTTTTCATTGGTTTTGCCCGACATAATTCCGACAATCCTTTGACGATATCCTGCTGATGGAAGATTGTACAATTCGCTTCCGTTATGATAAAAGCTAAAATGAATATTTGGATGCGCCAAAGCCACACGTTGAAATTCATCCATAACATGACGAAATTCAACTGTATCAGACTTTAAGAAATTACGGCGTGCTGGAATATTGAAAAACAAATTTTTGACCGCAAATGACGTTCCTTTCGGCAAAACAGCCACTTCCTGCGAGACAAATTTACTTCCCTCGATTACGATATGCGTTCCCAATTCGTCTTGATCTTGCTTGGTTTTCATTTCCATGTGAGCAATCGCCGCGATTGATGCCAAAGCTTCTCCACGAAAACCTTTTGTTCCCAGCGAAAACAAATCCTCCGCCTGACGAATTTTTGAAGTGGCATGACGCGCAAAACACAAACGGGCATCTGTAACCGTCATTCCTACTCCATTATCAATAACCTGAACTAATGATTTGCCGGCATCTTTTATAATCAATTTAATATCAGTCGCTTTTGCATCAACAGCATTTTCTAACAGCTCTTTTACAACTGAAGCTGGTCTTTGAACCACCTCTCCAGCGGCAATTTGGTTAGCAACGTGATCAGGAAGTAATTGAATAATACTCGACATTAAAAAATTTGGGTTAAAGGTTTTTTCCTTGATTTTATGGTTAAAAATCTTAGATTAAAAATGTTAGTCCACTTTGGATTTTAAAAAACCAAGGTGTACAAATTTAATGAATTTTGATTGTGATTTTGAATATCTGCAGTCATAAAAAAAACAAAAAACCTATACTATTTTTACACAGTATAGGTTTTAGTATTTTTTAAAACAATTGTGTTTTATTCGTTTTCGATTTTTCTTGGAGAATCTTCAATTTGAAGCGCGCCAGAAGTCAATAAAGGCTGATTGAAAGCATGAGTTATTGATGCCTGCTGACGAATGTATGCCATTTTGATTGCTGCAATTGCAGCTTCGGTTCCTTTGTTGCCGTGAGCACCACCACTTCTGTCGATTGACTGCTGCATATTATTATCTGTTAAAACACAAAAAATAACCGGGATATCAGTTTGTACATTCAAATCTTTAATTCCTTGCGTTACGCCTTCACAAACAAAATCAAAATGCTTAGTTTCTCCTTGAATTACACATCCAATTACAATTACAGCATCAACATTTTGTGTTTGCAACATTTTTTTTGCGCCATAAATAAGCTCAAAACTCCCTGGAACATTCCATCTGATGATTTGCTGCGCAGGAACATCACAATCTACTAATGCATCAAAAGCACCATTATATAGTCCTTCTGTTATAACATCATTCCATTCAGAAACAACAATCCCAAATCGAAAGTCTTTCGCATTTGGGATTGTGTTTTTATCGTATTCTGATAAATTTTTATTTTCAGTAGCCATTTGTACTATTTTAAATTTTAGTCCAAATCCCGAAACAATCGGGACGGGATAGATTTCAGATTGCTAAAATACGAATCTAAAATCAAAAATCTGAACTCAAAAAGTATAATTATTGCGCTAATCCAATCAATACATCAACAGAAGCAGCTTCTGGAGTTGCATCAAAATTATCCTTGATATCATTTAAATATTTTAAAGCATCTTCTTTCTGACCTAGAGCGATTGCAGTTTTAGCTGCTTTTAACAAGAAACGAGGCGTAGTAAAATCATTTTTATTAACACCAGCCGCTTTAACATAATAGCTCAAAGCTTCTTTTTGATTGTTTTTTTGAGAATAAGCATCTCCAATAGCTCCAGTCGCCAAAGCACCTAAAATAGCATCTTCAGATTTAAATTCTCCAAGATATTTGATAGCATCATCAAATTTCCCCGTATTCAAATATGCCATACCAGCATAGTAGTTTGCTAAATTTCCAGCATCTGTCCCAGAATATTCATCTGCAATTTTAATGAATCCAAATTTACCTTCTGATCCGTTTAATGCTAATTTATATAACGAATCACTTGCAACACCGTTTACAGCTTTATCAAAGTTTTGCTGCGCAACAAACATTTCGTTTGCAGCTTCGTCTTGTTTAGGAGTTTCAATAAATTTTTGGTAAGCCAAATAACCGATAGTAGCTACTGCAATACCAGCAACTAAACCAATAATAATTTTTTGATTTTTAGCCACCCAATCCTCAGTTCTTGAAGCAGTTTCGTCTAATTTAGAAAAAACACCAGCTGTTGTGCTGTCTTTTTCATCAATAACTACCTGTTGTTCTTCAGTAACTTCTTTAACTTCCTTCTCTTTTGGTGTCTTATATCCTCTTTTATTGTAAGTTGCCATTTAAAAATAATTTAGTGAACGGCAAAAATAAAATTTTTCTTGAAACTGAGACAAAAAAAATCAATTTTATCACTATTTTAAAAAAAATATTTTTCTTATTCGCTTGTCCTTTCGCGGAAGCGGTAAAATAAATCGGCTAGAGATTGCTGTAAAGCCAATTATATCGATAATTTTCGGTAATTTGCACCCTCAAATTTTTGCTGTTCAAAAACAGCAAATTTTACACTTGGAGTCCCTAAAAAATGCATTTAAACAAGATCTCATTATTCAATTATAAAAACTTTTCTGAAGCTAATTTTGATTTCGACGTCAAGATCAACTGTTTCGTGGGAAAAAATGGCATTGGAAAAACCAATGTACTTGATGCAATTTATCATTTGGCTTACGGAAAAAGTTATTTTAATCCGCTTGCGGTTCAAAACATCAAGCACGGCGAAGAGTTTTTTGTAATCGATGCCGAACTTGACAAAAATGAAAGAACAGAACAGATTGTTTGCAGTTTAAAAAAAGGACAGAAAAAGGTTTTAAAAAGAAACGGAAAAGCCTATGATAAATTTTCTGATCATATCGGGTTTATTCCTTTAGTAATTATTTCACCTGCCGACCGCGATTTGATTGTGGAAGGAAGTGAAACGCGCCGTAAATTTATGGACAGCGTTATTTCGCAATTAGACTCAACTTATTTGCATGAATTGATAAACTACCAAAAAGTGATTACGCAGCGAAACGCGCTCTTAAAATATTTTGCACTCAATCATACTTTTGACAACGACACCTTATCTATATATAATGAGCAGTTGCAAGAATATGGAAAATCGATTTTTGAAAAACGAAAAGATTTCCTCGAGCAGTTTATACCTATATTTAATAGACACCATCAAGCCATAACTGGATCTGAAGAAAGCGTTCAATTAGTTTATGAAAGTCATTTGTTCGAAAAAGACTTACTAACGCTTTTACAGGAAAACGTAAATAAAGACCGAGCATTGCATTACACAACTGTTGGGATTCACAAAGACGATTTATCTTTTGAAATTGATTCGCATCCAATAAAAAAATTCGGATCGCAAGGACAGCAAAAATCTTTTCTGATTGCTTTAAAACTGGCTCAATTTGAATTTCTGAAAAAACAGAGTGGTGTAAAACCAATCCTTTTGTTTGATGATATTTTTGACAAACTGGATGAAACTCGCGTTGCTAAAATTGTAGAAATGGTAAACAGCGAAACCTTTGGACAGCTTTTTATTTCTGACACACATCCAGAAAGAACCGAAGCGATTGTAAAATCAACACATCAGAGTTATAAAATATTCAATTTATGATTTTAGCTGATTACTAAAATTGATATAATTTGTATCAGTTTTTAGAATCAATCCCAAAGTAGAAATTATTAAATTAGCCTGAATAAAAAACTTAAAAACAACTGCAATAACATTAAGGAATATGCTAACGAAAGAATCATTGCAATTTTTAGACGATTTAAAAAAGAACAACAATCGAGAATGGTTTCAGGACAATAAAAAACGGTACGAAGTTTTCAAAAAAGATTACCATCAATTAGTAAGCGATTTTCTGGATGCGATGAAACCGCTCGATCCTTCATTAGAATTATTAGAAGTTAAAAATTGTACATTTAGAATTAATCGTGACATTCGTTTTTCTAAAGACAAATCACCTTATAAAGCGCATTTAGGAATCTGGATGTCTGGCGGAACAAAAGGTCTAAACCGCGCTGGATATTATGTTCATATCGAAAAAGGCGCCAGTTTTATCGCCGGTGGATTTTACTCTCCTGAATCGGAAGATTTGAAAAAAGTCCGTAAAGAAATTGCTTTCTTTTATGATGATTTAGAAGAAATCCTTACTAATAAAGATTTTAGAAAAGAGTTCGGAAGCTTAGATTTCAACGAAAACAATTCACTTAAAAGTATGCCACGCGGTTATGAAAAAGACCATCCTGCTGCCGAGTTTTTAAAATTGAAGAGTTTCACCGCAACTCAAGTTTACGATATTTCTGAAGTGACTCAGAAAGATTTCGTTTCAAAAATGAGCAAAAAACTGATTGCGTTAAAGCCATTAAACGAATTCATAAACCGAGCTTTAGATACTGAAGAATTCTAAAAAAGATTAGATCGCCACGAATTTCACGAATTGACACGAATTAATTAGTGGAAATTTGTGAAATTCGTGGCGAAAAAACATTTTATTAATGAAAAGGAAAATACTTTTTCTTGGAGAATCTTATCGCGCCGACGCCATAACCTGGATGAAAGGCCTGAAAGAATTTGGCGATTTTGAAATCATCACTTGGGAACTTCAAACCTCAAACAATCAAAGATTCAAACGTATTTTAGAGTATTTCTTTGCTCCGATTTCTATTCGGAAAATCATAAAAAAAGAAAAACCAGACATGGTGATTGCCGAAAGAACGACAAGTTATGGTTTTCTAGCTGCTATATCAGGTTCAAAAACTATAGCAATCGCACAACAAGGCCGAACTGATTTATGGCCAGAAAAATCTAAATTGTATCCTTTTAAAAAATTCATTCAAAAATATGCTTTCAAAAAAGCACATTTAATTCATGCTTGGGGACCTGTAATGGCAATTCATATGAAAGCAACTGGAGTTGATATGAATAAAGTTTTGGTTCTCCCGAAAGGAATTGACTTAGCACTTTTTACACCTTCAACAAATAATTCAAACAAAATTGAAGCTATTGTAACACGTTCACTTCAGCCAGAATACCGACATGATTCTATTTTGAAAGCTTTTGGAATTTTGAATCAAAATGGAATTGATTTTTCGCTGACGATTGTTGGAGATGGAACTCGATTGCAATATTTAAAAGATTTGGCCAAAGAACTCCAAATCGAAAACAAAGTCATTTTTACAGGAAGAATTCCAAATACAGAACTTCCCAAATTATTACAGCAATCCAACATTTACATTAGCATGCCTATTACCGAAGGCGTTTCAGCATCTTTATTCGAAGCAATGGCTTGCAATTGCTACCCAATAGTTTCAGATATTCCTGGAAATCAAAGCTGGATTAATCATCGCGAAAACGGACAATTGATTGAAATCGACAATATTGAAATGTTAGCCGAAGAATTGATTTGGTCTTTTGAGAATTCGGAATTGAGAAATGAAACAATAATTCGAAATAGAAAATTTGTGGAAGAAAATGCAAGTTACGATATTAATATGAAGGTTATTTCGGAGAAATATCAGGAGTTGCTGGACTCATGTTCTAAATAAAAATGGATAAAATCATAATTCTGCTGCCACTTTTATTTGCTTTTGGATATCTTGTTTTTTACATGATCGCTGGTCCAAATTCCAATCCTACATCTTTCAGGTATAATTTACTTTTTAAAAGAGATTTCTTCATAAAACAATTATTATTTGCCATTATTTTTTTTGTTATTGGAATACTTCGACACAAGTCGCATCCTTTTGACATATATTATACTGTTCCACTAATTTTTATTTTACAAATAAAAATTCTCAATCCAATTTTTCAGTATTTATATAAACGAAACATTATTATTGCAATCAAAGGATCCAGACCAGCTAGAGGAAAAAATGGAATAAGATTCATTGATAAAATTGTTGGATTCTTAATTTATATAATTTCTATATCAATTCCCTTCATCATTATAATGATTGAAAAATCTAACAACCACATAAACAAAATATTCTAAGCTATGCCTAAAAGCTTAAAACTTTACCTTTTTTGCGGTTAAACCAAAAATTATAATCCTTACTTTTGAACTATATTAAAAAGCCTTTTATATATGGAAATCCAATCCAATTTTTCTTTAAAAAAATACAACACTTTCGGCATTGAAGCCAGTGCTAAACAATTTGTTGCTGTTCATTCAATTGCTGAATTAAAAACAGTTTTACAAGAAAACAAAAACGAGAAAAAATTTATTTTGGGCGGCGGAAGCAATATGCTTTTAACCAAAGATATTGACGCTCTTGTTATTCATATTGATTTAAAAGGAAAAAAAATCACAAAAGAAGACGACGATTTTGTTTGGGTTGAAAGTCAAGCTGGCGAAGTTTGGCATGATTTCGTTCTGTGGACAATCGAAAACAATTTTGGCGGATTAGAAAACATGTCGCTAATTCCTGGAAATGTCGGCACAACGCCAGTTCAGAATATTGGCGCTTATGGAACCGAAATTAAAGACACTTTTGTTTCTTGCGAAGCGATGAATATTGCGACTCAAGAAACCAAAACTTTCACAAATGCAGAATGTGATTTTGGTTACCGAGAAAGCATCTTTAAAAATGAAGTAAAAGATCAGTACATTATTACTTCGGTTATTTATAAATTGACAAAACACAATCATAAAATCAATACTTCTTACGGAGATATTTTGGCTGAATTGGCCAAAAACAACATTTCTGAACCAACATTAAAAGATGTCAGTAATGCTGTAATTGCCATCAGACAAAGCAAATTGCCAGATCCTAAAGAATTAGGAAACAGCGGAAGTTTCTTCAAAAACCCAATTTTATTGAAATCTGATTTTGAGAAAATCCATCAAAAATTTCCTGAAATGAAGTTTTACAAAGTTTCAGATACCGAAGTTAAAGTTCCAGCTGGTTGGCTGATCGAGCATTCTGGTTTAAAAGGAAAACGCTTTGGAGAAGCGGGAGTACATAAAAATCAGGCTTTGGTTTTGGTAAACTACGGAAATGCAACTGGTCAAGAAATTTTAGCCGTTGCTAAAGAAGTTCAAAAAACCGTTTTTGAAAAATTCGGAATTCAGATTGAAGCAGAAGTAAATGTAATCTAAAATATTCTGCCACGAATTACACGAATTTTCACTAATTTAAATTTGTGCTAATTCGTGTAATTTGTGGCAAAAAAACAATCAAGATGTACACTCCAGACTTATACAAAAACGAAAATCAGGACGAAATCAGAGCATTTTTGAAAGAGAATAGTTTTGGAATCCTGATCAATCAAACGAACGGAAAATTATGTGCAACGCATATTCCAATAGAACTTGAAATTAATGCTGACGGAAAAGAGATTCTGCAAGGGCATATTTCAAAACTGAATCCGCAAGCGGAAGGTTTCAAAGAAAACGATCAGGTTTTGGCCGTTTTTACAGGTCCGCATAGTTATATTTCTTCGTCTTGGTACGATCATGAAAATGTGCCAACTTGGAATTATATAGCCGTACATGTTTACGGAAAAATCAAGATTGTAGATTACGAAACTTCGGTAGAACAATTAAAGAAATTGGTCGACAAATACGAAGCAAATTCCGAAAAGCCAATCCGAGTTGAAAATTTATCAGCTAAAACCATGCGAGAAGCTCGTGGAATCTTCGGTTTTGAGATCGAAATCAGTGAAATTCAGGCAACTAAAAAACTATCTCAAAATCGTGATGATTTTAATTATAAAAACATAATTTCGGAATTAGAAAAAACCGAAAACCCTTAGGCTATTGCTGTTGCAAAAGAAATGTCAAAATGCCGAAAGTAAATTGGTTTTGAACATTGAAAATTAGGAATTCATAAGTACATTTGCACTCGCAAGATTCAGAAATTAAAAGATATTAAAATCAGATGCTTACAATTTTATTTTACTTTTTTATTGGTATCGTTGTCGTACAACTTTTTTATTACTTAGGTGTATTTGGAAAGTTTGCTTTCGCTAAACCACAAGAGGTTACACAAAAAAAACTTCCGGTTTCAGTAATTGTCTGCGCTAAAAATGAAGAAGAAAATGTAAAGAAATTTGTGCCCCTTTTAGCTGAACAAGATTATCCTGATTTTGAAATTGTTTTAATCGACGATGCTTCAAGTGATGAAACATTAGAAGTTTTTGAAGAATTTGAAAAACAATATTCAAATATTCGTTTAGTAAAAGTTGAAAACAACGAAGCTTTCTGGGGGAATAAAAAATACTCCTTGACTTTAGGAATCAAAGCTTCAAAAAAAGAATATCTTTTATTCACTGACGCCGATTGTTATCCAACTTCTAAAAACTGGATCACATCAATGACATCGCAGTTCACAATGAACAAAACCATTGTGCTGGGTTATGGTGGTTATGAAAAAATAGATCGTTCGATGTTAAACAAAGTAATTCGTTTTGAAACTATCTTAACTGCAGTTCAATATTTTTCATGGGCAAAAATAGGACTTCCATACATGGGAGTTGGCCGTAATCTGGCTTATAAAAAAGAAGAGTTTTTTAATGTGAATGGTTTTATCGATCACATTCAGATACGTTCTGGAGATGATGATTTATTTATAAATCAAGCCGCCAACAAATTAAACACGACGATATCCTATACCCCGGAAAGTTTTACTTATTCAAAACCAAAAGAATCTTATAAGGAATGGTTCAGCCAAAAAAGAAGACATGTTTCCACTGCTGAACATTATAAGTTTTTTGACAAATTGCAATTGGGTCTTTTTTATATCTCGCAATTATTTTTCTTCATATTAGTTATTATTCTACTGTCTTTCCAATTTCAATGGATTGCAGTATTGGCTATTTTGGCAACTAGATATACCGTTGCATGGACCGTAATGGGATTTTCGGCCGGAAAATTAAAAGAAAAAGATCTTAAAATTTGGTTTCCTGTTGTAGAGGTTATGGTTATATTCACACAAATTAATATCTTTATAACTAATATCTTTTCAAAACCGGTACATTGGAAATAAATTCTAAAATAGAAAAAGCAAAAAAAGGCGATCAGATCGCCTTTACTTTTTTATTAGATTTTTATTGGAATGAAGTGTACGGCTTTATGCTGAAACGCACCGA
This sequence comes from Flavobacterium denitrificans DSM 15936, assembly GCF_000425445.1. Lineage (GTDB taxonomy): Bacteria > Bacteroidota > Bacteroidia > Flavobacteriales > Flavobacteriaceae > Flavobacterium > Flavobacterium denitrificans. The sequence continues at coordinate 279,446 of NZ_AUDL01000008.1, forward strand.
AAACGAAACAATTGCCGAAGACATTACAATTGAAACTTTCTCAAAAGCTTTTGACAAAATTGCCACCTACAACGCTGAATTCAAATTCAACACTTGGTTAATCAGTATTGCAAAAAACGTTTATATAGATATTTTGCGAAAAAAGAAAACCAATCTTTTTATCGAAATCACTGATACCGAAGACCAACAGGCATATAATATCGCCGATCCTACTCCATCAGCCGAAGATGCATTAATTAAAGAGCAAAATCTCTCCCGTTTGCTTTTATGCATCAAAGAATTGAAACCCCATTATCAAGAAGTTATTCAGCTGCGTTATTTCCAAGAAATGTCCTATCAGGAAATTGCAGCTAAAATTGACGAGCCTTTAAGCAACGTAAAAGTCAAACTGCTGCGTGCAAAAAAATTATTGGCAGAAATCATTGAACGCAACAGATAATTCACTATCTTTAAGAAACGATTAAAGTATTATCATACTTTTTCTTAAAAAACTTATTATCTAACATACTAAAACAACAACTCCTACGTTGTTTGCTAAAACCCAAACCCTATTCGCGTATGATTTAAAGTTACTTAACCTTAAAATCCAAAAATCATGTCAAAATCAAGCATCTATGAAAGCAAGTGGACCGATCTTGTTTTCGAAAACAAAAACAAAGAGTACGGAGCGTATCAATTACGCCAAGAAAATCCGAGAACTACAATTAATGCCTTATTTATTGCATTGTTGTTAATAACCGCCGTAGGAAGCGCATCGATGCTGATTAATAAGTTTAGGGGGCATGAAACTGTTGAGCCTATCACTACTCTTCCAGATCCAATTGTTGTAAAAGTAGACCCATTGGTAAAACCTGAAAAACAAGAGCCTGTTGCTCCTCCCGCACAAAAACACCCTGTTTCGGAGCCAATAACTTCTGCACAACTAACGAACCCTGTTGTATCTCATACAGAAGAAGCTGTTCAGGAAATTGCAACTAATGTAGAAAATCACACAGTTGTAGACAATGCTACACCTGGTGATGGAACAATTTCAAATGCAATACCAGGGAGCAGCGGCGGAGAAGGAACTATTGCAGATCCTGCTCCGGTAGACAACACTCCTGTAAATTCGGCTATATTGGACAAAATGCCTGGATTCCCTGGAGGAATGGACAAGTTTTACAGCTATGTTGGAAATAATTTTAAAAGACCAGAATTGGACGCTGAAATGACTCTTAAAGTATATGTTTCTTTTGTAATTGAAAAAGATGGCTCAATAACTGACATCATGGTGCAAAAAGATCCAGGTTACGGAATGGGCAAAGAAGCTATCAGAGTATTAAAATCATTAAAAACAAAATGGACTCCGGGTATTTTAAACGGAAAACCTGTTAGAACCGCATATAATCTTCCGATCACAATTAAAACACAACCGGAATAAAATAATAATCAAAAAGCGGAAAAAGCAGAACTTAGGTTCTGCTTTTTTTTATATTCAATTTAATCTCATTTATCACAATTCTTAAACAATGAAACACCAAATCCTTTTTTAATTTTAACTACTTTTGTCCTTCCTAAAAAGGCAAAACATTTTAAACCAAAATTAAAAACTAAAAAATGGGAATATTTTCTGCTCTTATGGGCAACGCTGGTACTGTTAGTCAAGACGATTTGCTTAAAAAATACGGACAGCTTTTAACAGATAACGAAGAAATTGAAATGGGTTTCAAATTGATTCGAGATACTTTTATTTTCACCAATAAAAGATTAATTCTGGTTGATGTTCAAGGAATCACAGGAAGCAAAACAGAATACAAATCGATTGCTTACAAAAGCATCACACGTTTCAGCGTTGAAACTGCTGGAACTTTTGATTTGGATGCCGAATTAAAAATTTGGGTTTCAAGCGAATTAAACCCTAGCATTGTAAAACAATTCAATAAATCTGTAAATGTGTATGATGTTCAAAAAGTTTTAGCACATCATGTTCTAGGATAATCTTTTAAATAAAAAAACGGCAAATTTTGAATTTGCCGTTTTTTATTTAAAGAGTAATTATTTCTTTTTTGTTGTCGTTGTCGTTTTCTTAGTTGTAGTCGTCTTTTTTGTGGTAGTTGTTTTTGTCACAGGAACCGTATTCACAATTTTTTGTTGCACATAAGGCTTATACAAACCATCTTTTTCAGCTCTCTTTTTTGCATCATCAGCTCTTTTCTTAGAATCTGGATGAGAACTCATCATTTGATCAATGAAAGAAGCCTGACTCCCTTCACTCATTTTAGCCAAAATTCTAAAAGCAGATTCCTCAGCATTTACGTCGTAGCCATTCTTTTTCATGAAATTATAGGCAAACAAATCTGCCTCTGTTTCTTGTTTACGGCTGTATTTGCTATCAATAATTGCGCTTCCAAGTTTTCCTAGTTGACTATCTGTTACAGCAGTAATCTTTGCAGATTGTGAAGATGCACCGTCAATCAAAGCCTCTTTTTGATAAGCTGCACGCATTGCATCTCTCGAATCGTTATTAGCAACATGGCCAATTTCATGACCAATAACCGCCAACAACTCATTATCGTCCATAATATCCATTAAACCAGAATACACACGAACACTTCCGTCTGCTGTCGCGAATGCATTAACCTCTTTTAATTTGTAAACTTTGTAATTCAATGTATAACCTTCTCCTGAAGTATATTTTCCAAAAACCCTGTTTAATCTCAAAGTATAACCATCATTTGGCCCCGCTACTTCATTAGTCGAATCTAATTTTCTCACTGCTTCTTTTGACAAGGCAGCAGCGTCTGCATTACTCAAAGTAAAACTCGTAACACCTTTTTGAAGAGCTCCGATCGCTTTATCTCCTAAATTAATTTGCGCATTCATTTTAGTAAAACCCAATGTGGCAAATAAAACTCCAAAAACTAGTAATTTCTTTTTCATCTTTTTATTTATTACAATTTGACAACAAATTTAGCACAACAAAATGCTTTATTATTTCACACAAAGCCTGTTTTTTCAACAATAAAGGTATAAATTTTAAATGAGTTGTATGGAGGTTTACAACTATTATTCATACAAAACCAAACAAAAAACCGGCAAATTCTTCAGAATTTACCGGTTTTAATATTCATGCAAAAATTACTTCTTTTTTGACGTTGTCTTTTTAGCAGTTGTTTTAGTCGTTGTTGCTTTTGCTTTTACAGGCGCTGTATTGTCGATTTTCTGTTGCACATAAGCATTATACAAACCATCTTTGGTCGCTTTTTTCTTAGCGTCATCTGCCCGTTTGCCTGAATCTGGATGCGAACTCATCATTTTGGTAATAAAAGACGACTCTGCTCCTTGGCTTAAATTTTGAAGAATTCTAAATGCCGATTCTACAGCATTCACATCATAGCCATTCTTTTTCATAAAATTGTATGAAAAAGAATCCGCCTCAGATTCTTGTTTTCTACTGTGTTTACTATCAATCATGGCACTTCCTAACTGTCCCAATTGAGAACTAGTAAGCGTTTCAATTTTTCCTGATTGTGATGATGCTACATCTAGTAAAGCTTCTTTTTTATAAGCCGCTTTTATAGCATCTCTGGTGTCATGATTTACAACATGTCCAATCTCATGCCCAATAACAGCAAGCAATTCATTATCATCCATAACATCCATTAAACCTGCAAACACACGAACACTTCCATCGGCGCAAGCAAAAGCATTAATATCTTTTACGAGATACACTTTATAATTCAAAGCAACCCCATCCGTAGAAGCATGTTTGCCAAATACACGATTTAACCGAATTGCATAACCATCAGTTGGACCAGCGACAGGATTATTTGCATCCAATTCTGCAATTGACTGTTGAGCTAAAGCCACCGCATCAGCATCGCTAAAAGTAAATCCTGAAACACCTTTGCCTAAAGCTCCCATAGCCTTATCTGAAAGTATTTGTGCATTCATTTGATTAAAACCAAAAACCGTTAATAAAATCCCCAATACTATAAATTCTTTTTTCATTTTGAAATCAATTAAATTAACAGCAAAATTACTACAGGGTGAAATTTAAGTTAGCCAATTGAGTCAAATTTATAACAGATTAGGACGATTTTAAAATTTGAAAAAAGGTGAGGTTTTAAGAAAAAAAACTTAAGCAAGAAATAAAAAGACATTACAAAAGTGCTTTTAAAAATAAAGTATTAACATTTGAACCTAATAATCACAAATTACAACAAAAAGACAAACTAAACGAAAAGCAAATTAACGCCTCTAAATGAACTACATTCCGTATCTTTGTGTTTTGAATTTTGATATATGGAAACAGTCATTGAAAATATACCAACTGGAAAACCTAAATGGTTAAAGGTTAAACTTCCAATTGGACAAAAATATACTGAACTTCGTGGTTTAGTTGACAAATACAGCTTAAACACAATTTGCACTTCTGGAAGTTGCCCAAATATGGGAGAATGCTGGGGTGAAGGAACAGCAACTTTTATGATTCTTGGAAACGTTTGCACACGTTCTTGCGGTTTTTGCGGTGTAAAAACAGGTCGTCCAGAAACTGTGGACTGGGATGAACCTGAAAAAGTTGCCCGCTCTATTAAAATCATGAACATCAAACACGCAGTAATTACAAGTGTTGACAGGGATGATTTAAAAGATGGAGGATCTATTATCTGGATTGAAACGGTAAAAGCAATCCGAAGAATGAACCCAAATACTACTCTTGAAACTTTAATTCCAGATTTTCAAGGAATTGAAAGAAATCTAGATCGAATCGTTGAAGCAAATCCTGAAGTGGTTTCGCATAACGTTGAAACGGTTCGTCGATTGACACGTGAAGTTCGTATTCAAGCAAAGTACGATCGTAGTCTTGAAGTTTTGCGTTATTTAAAAGAAAAAGGAATCAACAGAACAAAATCTGGCATCATGCTAGGTCTTGGCGAAACTGAAGAAGAAGTTTTTCAAACAATGACTGATTTACGCAATGCAAATGTAGATGTTGTTACTCTTGGCCAATATCTTCAACCTAGTAAAAAACATTTGCCTGTAAAAGAATTTATTACTCCTGAACAATTCGAGAAATATGAAAAATTCGGACTAGAATTAGGTTTCCGCCATGTTGAAAGCGGTCCATTGGTTCGTTCTTCATACAAAGCACAAAAACACATTTTATAAAATAGTTTAATCGAATAATCGTCAATTTGTTTAATTGAAGAACCTAATTGACGATTACTGATTAAATAAATTGACTAGATAATTGAAAACAAGAATTGCTATTAATGGGTTTGGAAGAATTGGAAGAAATTTATTCCGCTTGCTTTTAAACCATCCTGAAATTGAAGTTGTTGCTATCAACGATATTGCTGACAACAAAACAATGGCACATTTAATAAAATACGACAGCATACATGGCGTTTTGCCTTATGCCGTAAGCCATAATGAAGAATCAATTATTGTGGACAACAAGCAATATTTATTTTTTCACGAAAAAAGCATTTCTAATCTTGACTGGAAAAGCCACAATATTGATTTTGTAATTGAATCGACTGGAAAATATAAGACGCATGAAGAATTAAATGCGCATCTGGAAGCAGGAGCAAAAAAAGTAATACTTTCGGCTCCATCAGAAGTCGACACAATCAAAACAGTAGTTTTAGGCGTAAATGAAAATATTTTAGAAGGAAATGAAACAATCGTTTCGAACGCAAGCTGCACCACCAATAATGCCGCGCCAATGATAAAAATCATTGATGAATTATGCGGTATTGAGCAAGCTTACATTACAACTATTCATTCATATACTACCGACCAAAGTCTTCATGACCAGCCACATAAGGATTTACGCAGGGCGAGAGGCGCTAGTCAGTCAATTGTTCCAACAACTACAGGTGCAGCTAAGGCATTAACAAAAATTTTTCCTAAATTGCATCAAAAAATCGGAGGATGCGGTATTCGAGTTCCAGTTCCCGATGGTTCATTAACAGATATTACATTCAATGTAAAGCGTGCCGTTACTATTGAAGAAATTAATAAAGCTTTTGAAAAAGCCTCAAAAACAAATTTAAAAGGAATATTAGATTACACAGAAGATCCTATCGTTTCTGTTGATATAATTGGCAATACGCATTCGTGCTTATTTGATTCCCAACTAACTTCAGTCATTGATAAAATGGTTAAAGTAGTAGGCTGGTATGATAATGAAATTGGCTATTCATCAAGATTAATAGATTTGATTTTACTGATAAGAAAAACATAGATTCATTGTAAAAGCGTTGCCATACATGAAATACCACATTCTTATTCTTATTTGTTTTTTAAATTCATTTTTGTATTCTCAAACCAAAAAGAATACAGATAGTGTTTCCTATTACAATAAGTTAGCCAACTCAAATATTAATAAGAACATGTACAACCAAGCGGTATTTTATACTAAAAAATCAATCGATTTTTGCCAAAACAACAACAAAAGCCAAGATTTAGCCAATCAAACTTTTAAGCTCGGAAAACTTTATTACAACCAGCAAAAATATGATGCTGCACTAAAAAATTTCCATAAAAGCGTTTCTTTGTTTGACAAGGTAAAACCAACTTGCACTAAAATATTAGCACTTCACTATATAGGCGCAACAAACACAGCACAGGGCAATTTTGAGATTGGAAATATTTATTATAAAAAAGCAGACAGCTTATTAAAACAACTGAAAATCGTTGATCATGCCGAAGTTTTAAATTATCAAAAAGCAATGGCTTTGAAAATTGGCAAAGATTTGCCACTTGCTGCAAAAACTTTCCAAAAAATCGTAAAAAAGCCAGACAACGCAAAAATCATTAAAACGAAAGCCGATTCTTATTATCAGCTCGGATTGATTGAGACAAAATTAAAACGAAATGATTCGGCTTTGGTTTATTTTGACAAGGGTCTGGATTACAGTGCCAAAAACAACAACCTAAATCAGAAATCAAAAATCATACTCGCTATCAGCCAGTATTATAAAAAGAATCGCAACTTTGATCTCGCCTATTCCTATCTCGATGAACATTATCAAATCGAGAACTATATTTTGAAATTGAAAAATGCGAAATTGGATCTCAATGAATTTGAGAAATTCAAAAAAACGCAGTCTATCAAAAATACGCTTAAACGCGAAAGTGATCAAAAAATCCAATTAAAAACGTATCGTTACTCAAAATTGGTGAGTATTTTGGCAATCGCTCTAATTTCGATTTTGTCGCTTTTGAGTTTGGCTTTATACAAAAATAATATTATTCGAAATCAGAATAATTTGCTTTTAAGAGAAAAGAACAAAGAATTGATTCTTGCCAAAAATAAAGCAGAAAAAGCATCAAAAGCCAGATCTGAATTTTTGTCGACCGTAAGCCATGAACTCCGGACACCTTTGAATGCAATCAATGGAATTACACATTTGCTTTTAGAAGACAATCCGAAAAAGAATCAGTTAAAATACTTGGAATCTTTGAAATTCTCAGGCAACTACTTGACTACATTTATCAATGAAATTTTGGAAATCAACAAAATCGATTCTACAAAAGTTGAAGTTGAATATATCAGTTTTAACTTAAAAGAACTTTTATTCAATATCCAAAGTTCTCTTAAAGAATTGGCTACAGCCAATAAAAACTATTTCAATCTTGAAATTGACGAAGCTATTCCAGATAATTTAATCGGAGATCCAACAAAATTATCACAAATCATTCTCAACTTAATCAATAATGCTTTAAAATTTACACAAAACGGACATGTAAATGTAATAGCTAAATTGTATGCAATTGAAGAAGAAAATGCAACTGTATACTTTGAAATCGTTGACACAGGAATTGGAATTCCAGAAGACAAACTGCAAACCGTTTTTGAAAGTTTTTCTCAAGGCTCTATTGAAGTAAACCGCAAATATGGCGGTACTGGTCTGGGCTTGACTATTGTAAAAAAACTGATTGAGCTTTTAGGAGGAGAAATTAAACTTAAAAGTGAAGTAGGCAAAGGATCAACTTTTACATTCAAGCTGAATTTCAATATCAATACTGAACCATTGGAAATAGCAGAAGAAACATCCAAACTTTACAATGACAAACAATTGGAGCACAAATCGATTTTATTAATTGAAGACAATAAAATCAACCAAATGATTACTCGAAAAATGCTAGAAAACAAAGCTATTTGCTGTGAAATAATTGACAATGGCGAGGAAGCTGTCGATCTTTTAAAAGTGAAGCGCTTTGATATGGTTTTAATGGATGTGCATTTGCCAGGCATCAATGGAACAACTGCTACAAAAATGATTCGCGAGTTTGACAAAACAACACCAATTATTGCTTTAACTGCAATTTCGTTAGACGAAAACCGCGATATGCTTTTATCTTTCGGAATGAATGATGTTATTACAAAACCATTTGTCCCAGATGAATTTTATAGCACAATTGCTAAATTCTTTGATTAACTAAGACACTAAGTTACTAAGACGATGAGATGCTAAGTTTTCTTCACATACTCTAAAATTGTCGCGTCAAAATTTTGTTGATGATTTATAAAAGAACTTTTTATTGGCAAATAATACAGTTGCGAAACCAATTTTGAATCTTTCAAACGAACATAATCTTTCTCCGTTGTAATTATTTTTCTTCCTTTTGCTTTTTCTTGGATGGAATTTAAATCAGCGTCAGAAAAATGATGATGATCTGGAAAAGTCAAACATTCGTCATTTTCATTTTTTAAATAATCAAAAAATGGTTTTGGTTTTGCAATTCCTGCTAAAAGCAATTTTGATTGCGATCTGATTTTTGCCACTTCCATTTTTTCATTTTGCCCATAGATCACTTCATCATAATCTATAAAAGTAAAAAAGATTTGTTGTGAACAGCTTAACTTTAGTTTTAAGCGAATTTCGGATTGTTCTTCTTCAGATAAAATTTTAGGACATTTTGTAACAACAACGATGCTCGCTCTTTCTGCTCCACTCCTGCTCTCTCTTAAATTTCCAGTTGGGAGCATAAAATCATCTGCATATAAATCTCCGTAAGAAGTCAATAAAATATAAAAACCAGCTTTTACTTTTCTGTGCTGATAAGCATCATCTAACAAAATAATTTCGGGTTTTGCCTCTTGAGAAAGCAATTGCTGAATTCCGTTTGTACGATTTGCATCTACTGCTACCATTACATTTGGAAATTTTTGATAAAACTGAAAAGGTTCATCGCCAAGAATTTCGGCATTTGAATTTTCATCCGCCAAAACAAAACCTTCCGATTTTCTTTTATATCCACGGCTTAAAGTTGCGACTTTATATTTATCAACTAATAACCGAATCAAATATTCGATTTGAGGCGTTTTTCCGGTTCCGCCAACGCTCAAATTTCCAACAGCAATTACTGGAAGATCAAATGAAGTTGATTTCAAAATTCCATTGTCAAAAAGAGAATTTCGGATTGAAGTAATGAATCCGTATAAAATGGCAAATGGGAAAAGTATTTTTCGAAGTATGTTCATATCGTTATTTACCTGAATAATGACCTTTTGCTGAAACGACAAAAATTGTCACAGTATCATCTTCTAGATAATAAATCATTCTGTCTTTTTGATTTATTCGTCTCGACCAAAAACCAGTAAGTTCATACTTTAAAGGCTCAGGATTTCCAATTCCTTCAAAAGGAGTTTCAGAAAGTTCCAAAAGAATTTTTTCAACAGTCTTAATACTTTTTTTATCTCCTGATTTATAATGTTCAATAATTTGTTTTTTTGCCAGCTCTTTTACTTCAACCCTAAACTTCCCCATACATCATTAGGATTAATTTCTGTACTATTTTTACTTTTAGCTGATTTTAAAACCATATCAACAAACTCTGGATTATATGGACTTTCTTCTTCGTTCACCTGTCCATAAGTATCTGTTTCGACAATTTCAATACCCTCAACACCTTTAAAAAAAGCTTCAAACATCGCCATAAATGCTTTTCCTGATTTAGTGCGTTCGTTAATTTTTATTGTAGTCATGACTTAGTAAGTTTTATATTGAAATATTACAAATATTACAATGTTTACAAATATACAAAAATGAAACCACACTTAAGAAATTGATTAAAAGCAAGATTTTCTAGCTCTATTTTTTTTCGTTAATTTGTTTTACGAATTTGTTTCAGGTTTCGGGTTTCTAGTTTTCCTGACAATATAAAACTTGAAACAAATAAAACCTGAAACTTGAAACAAAATACTGAAATGAAAATCAAAAATATAATCTCAGTCCTCGAAGAAATGGCTCCTTTGGCTTACGCCGAAGATTTTGACAACGTTGGCCTTTTAGTTGGAAATTCGGAAACCGAAAGCACTGGTGTTTTAGTTTGCCACGATGCCTTAGAAAATATAATTGACGAAGCTGTTGCAAAAAACTGCAATCTGGTAGTTTGCTTTCATCCAATTTTATTCTCTGGAATTAAAAAAATCACAGGCAAAAATTATGTGGAGCGTGCCATTTTAAAAGCAATCAAAAATGACATTGCTATTTTTGCCGTTCATACCGCGCTTGATAATCATTCACAAGGCGTAAACAAAATTTTCTGTGATGCTTTAGGATTGACAAACACCAAAATTTTAGTTCCAAAACAAAATTTCATTCAAAAACTAATTACTTATACTGTTCCAGACAATGCAGATAAAGTTCGAAATGCATTATTTGAAGCAGGTGCAGGAACAATAGGAAATTATGAAAATTGCAGTTTCAACTCAAACGGCATTGGAACATATAAAGGAAATTCTGAAAGCAATCCTGTAATTGGTGAACGTCATGAGCTAACTGAAACTGAAGAAATAAAAATTGAAGTTACTTTTGAAAAGCACTTGCAATCCCGAATTTTAAAGGCACTTTTCGAAAATCATATTTACGAAGAAGTAGCTTATGAAATTTATAATCTTGAAAATTCACATCAGAATATAGGTTTAGGAATGATTGGCGAATTTGAAACTGAAATGGATGAGAAAGATTTCCTGCATTTCGTAAAAGAAAAAATGATCGCGGATGGAATTCGCCATTCTACTTTTTTAGGCAAGAAAATCAAGAAAGTAGCAGTGCTGGGAGGTTCCGGAAGTTTTGCCATAAGAAATGCAATTCAGGCTGGAGCAGATGCTTTTTTGACCGCCGATTTGAAATATCATCAATTTTATGAAGCCGAAAACAAGTTACTTTTAGCCGATATTGGTCATTTTGAGAGCGAACGCTATACAAAAAACTATATTGTTGATTTTCTTCGAAAAAAAATTCTTAATTTTGCCATCATTTTATCGGAAGAAAATACAAATCCAGTTAAGTACTTATAAAATATGACGAATACGAAAGAATTAAGTGTTGAGGACAAGTTAAGAGCAATATACGATTTACAGCTTATTGACTCTAGAATTGACGAAATCAGAAACGTTAGAGGAGAACTTCCTTTAGAGGTTGAAGATTTAGAAGATGAAGTTGCAGGTTTGAGCACTCGTTCAGAGAAACTGAAAGGTGAACTTGAAGTGATTGAGGAGCAAATCAAAGCAAAGAAAATTGCTATTGAGGAGCATAAAGAGGTTATTAAAAAGTACACAAAACAACAAGAATCAGTACGTAACAACAGAGAATTTAATTCTTTGACAAAAGAAGTTGAATTTCAGGAATTAGAGATTCAATTGGCTGAAAAGCAAATCAAAGAACTGAAAGCTTCTATCGAGCACAAAAAAGAAGTTATTTCTAACTTAAAGGAAAAACTTGATGCTAAAAGCTCTCATTTAAAACATAAAAAATCTGAATTAGATGCTATTATGGCTGAGACTCAGAAAGAAGAAACTTTCTTAACTGAGAAATCTGCTGAATATGCTGCACAAATCGAAGACAGATTATTAGCAGCTTACAACAGAATCAGAAGCAGTGTTCGTAACGGATTAGCTGTAGTTTCTATCGAAAGAGGAGCTTCTGCTGGATCTTTCTTCACAATTCCACCACAAACACAGGTTGAAATTGCTTCAAGAAAGAAAATCATCACTGATGAGCACTCTGGAAGAATTTTAGTTGATACGCAACTAGCTGAAGAAGAAAAAGAAAAAATGGAACAATTGTTCGCAAAATTCTAAATATAAGGTCCCGATTTAATCGGGACTTTTTTTTGCTTTTTTTTCGCCACGACTCGAGCGATAGCGAATAGGCAAAGCAATTACACAAATTTCACTAATTATTTTTTATCAATAATACTGGGAATAAAAAATTCGTGTTTATATGTGCAATTCGTGGCAGACCTTTTTTTACCTTTAGAAAAAATTTAAGTTTTGGGAATTAAAAAAAGTATTCGTTTTATTACATTAAAATCTGTTGGATCTTATATTAATTTTTTAAGTTATGTACGCCCACAAAAAGCTGTCGAACTTTCTTATGCACTCTTCAGCCAGCCTAGAATTGGCCGATTAAAAAAAGAAGAACTTCCAAAAGTTTTAAAAAATACCGAAACAGAAATTTTTCATCATAATGAACATCATTTTCAAACTTATATTTGGAAAGGAAATGAAACCAAGATTTTATTGGTTCACGGCTGGGAAAGCAATGCTTCGCGCTGGAAAAAAACCTTGCCACATCTTCAAAAATCTGGAAGCACTATAATTGCCATTGACGCTCCCGCGCACGGACAAAGCAGCGGAAAAGAATTTAACGTTCCACTTTATGCTGAATTCATCAATAAAGCGGTAGAAAAATATCAGCCCGAAATCATTATCGGGCATTCGATTGGTGGCGCGGCATCTGTGTACCACCAATATTTATTTCCGAATACGAGCATCAATAAAATGGTGATTTTAGGAGCGCCATCAGAGCTAAAGACTTTGATTGACAATTATGTTTCGATGTTGAGTTTGAACACCAAAATGTTTTCGCTTTTAGAAAGCAAATTCCTTGACCGTTTCAACTTTAAATTAGAAGATTTTTCAGGACAGAAATTTGCATCCGAATTTAAGATTCCTGGCTTAATTGCCCATGATGTTTCAGATAAAATTGTTGCTTTTGAAGAAGGAAAAAAAATAGCCAGCAATTGGCGAAATAGCAAATTTATTGAAACAACTGGCTTAGGCCACGGAATGCATGACGACGATTTATATGATCAAGTAATTGAGTTTTTGTTTTCTGAAGAGACAAAGTAAAAAAAGGACAAAGCTTTCCAAAAATCTAAAATTTGAATTCTAAAATCTACAATTAAAATGATAGCAGTAATTTTTGAAGTAATTCCGAATGAAGGAAAAAAAGAAGAATATTTAGATATCGCTGCAAGTTTGAAACCTGAATTAAGTCATATTGATGGATTTATTTCGATTGAGCGTTTTCAAAGTTTGAGCGACTCAGGGAAAATTTTGTCTTTATCTTTTTGGAGAGATGAAGCTAGTATTCAGCAATGGAGAAATCTTGAAATGCATCGTCATGCTCAAGAAAAAGGCCGAAACGGTATTTTTAAAGATTATCATTTACGAATTGCAACTGTTGTTCGCGATTATGGAATGTTTGAAAGAAATGAAACTCCAGAAGACAGCAAAGAGTTTCATCATCGATAAAGATTCTGAGACACTAAGATTCTAAGCCACTAAGTTTTTTAAATCTGAAATCTAAAATCATTTTTTTGCCTACTTTTGCAGTATGGAAGAGAATTTAAAACGTCTGAATAAATTTATTGGAGAAACTGGTTATTGTTCTCGTCGTGAAGCTGACAAGCTAATCGAAGAAGGACGCGTAACTCTAAACGGCGCTGTTGCAGAAATGGGGACTAAAGTTTCATCAAATGATGAAATACGCATAGACGGAAAGTTAATCGTGGAAAAACACGAAAAAATGGTGTATTTGGCATTCAACAAACCTGTTGGAATTGAGTGTACAACTAACTTAGAAGTTCGAAATAATATTGTAGATTACATTAATTATCCTAAACGAATTTTCCCGATTGGAAGATTGGATAAAGCCAGCGAAGGCTTGATTTTTATGACCAATGATGGCGATATTGTAAATAAGATTTTGCGTGCAAGAAACAACCACGAAAAAGAATACACGGTTACAGTAAACAAACCTATAACGGAGCGCTTTATTCAAAGAATGGGAAATGGAGTTCCGATTTTGGATACTGTTACCAAAAAGTGTAAAGTGGAGCAAATCAGCAAATACACTTTTAAAATCATTTTGACACAAGGTTTAAATCGTCAAATTAGAAGAATGTCTGAATATTTGGGTTATGAAGTTACGGCGTTAAAACGTATCCGAATTATCAATATTTCATTAGACGTTCCGGTTGGACGTTACCGCGATTTGACTGATGATGAAATAAAGGAATTAAATCAATTGATTGAACCTTCGAGCAAAACAGAAGAAGCAAGTTTGCCAAAAGTCGAAGCTCCTGCTCCAACTCGTAGAAAGGCTTTTATTTCAAAACACGATCCAAGATTTAAGAAACGAGGAGACAATTAAAATACAATTCGATAAAAAATCCGAACTGCAAACAGTTCGGATTTTTTATTTTTTACTTTTTCTCAGTTAAAAAATCGTAATACAATGCCTTAGACAAAAAACTTGAATTTTGATAAAAATCGATCAACTCTTCTCGTTGCATTTCGGTTTTGCCTCCTTCTAAATGATATGTTTGAAAATAAGCTCTACGTACATCATCATTAAAATTCAAACCACTTAAAAATTGTGGCGTTACTCCTTTGTTTACAGAAATATTATAATTGGTAATGATATTTCCCCAATTTACATAACTGCAAATAAGAACTGTTCCGTAGAAATACCAAACCATTTGATTGACTAAATAAGCGTTTGTTTTTTGTTTTGAAATTTTCAAAAAAGTGTAAACCAAACCTATAACTGCTAAAATCAAAAACGCATACACGCCTAAACGTTTATATGTTAATCCAAAAAATGAAACGTATTCTGAGTTTTTAATAATCGTACTTACAATCAAAATTCCGTTTAGAAAAATCCAAATTTTAGCCAATGTTTTAAGAAGCGTTGCCTTTTTATCAAAATTGAATCCGCCTTTGAAATAAAACATAATTACCCCTACCGCCATAAGAATTGAAAAAATAACAGCATTTACTCTTTCATGTGTATCAGCACTCAGTTTAGAAGCCTGCGCTGTCACTACTTCAAAAAATTGTTCGTAATTATACGTTGCGATAAAAACCAAAAGCATCAAATTCAATAATGCTAAAGTGATTACGCCACTTTTTCTTTCGAAATCCAAATCCAAAAATGAAAATGTATTTTGATTTTTTACTTCGTCAATGCTTTTAAATTCATTATCCAGAAGTTCATTTTTTTCATAACAAACTTCAGGAACCCAATAATTCCAAAAACTGAATGATATATAAAACCCAGCGATACTTAACAGTAAAAACTGTGGCACATCAATATCTAATTGATAATCTGTAAAAAGAGAAGAAAAATGTTGGCTCCCGAAAGAATAGACAACGAAAAACAATCCTAGAAAAACAGCTGGAATTAAAACAAAAGCGACCAACTTTTTAGCAAAATCATTATGAATTTGCTTTTCTGGAAGCCATTGTTTGAAAATCCAAATACGGCCAAAAGAAGCTATTCCGTTTAAGATTACCAACGGAAAAATCTGAATCATTTTTAGTTTGTTATCCTGCGTTTTGAATTGCAAAAACAAAATAGAAATTGCCATTGCAAAAAATGAAGCTGCATCACCATACCATCCAAACGCCAAACACGACAAAACCGAAGTTACAACTAACAACAAATGAGTCCTTTCAGTTAATTTATCTTGAAAGAAATAACAAATAAAACCTGTTAGCACAAGTCCAAAAATAGACCAGTTAAGTCCTGGATCTTCTCTATAAAAAAGCAGTAAAAAAATAAAACTGCAAACAAAAATAATGTGGTGTTTTTTCATGGTTATTAAATTAAAAGTACTTTGTATTTCAAAGTTATTAGACAAAAAAATATAATTATTAAGATTTCATTAATTTTTCAAGGTAAGAAAGATGTTCTTTAAAAGCTGCTCGTCCTAAAGCTGTTACTTGATAAGATGTCCTAGGCTTTTTGCCCACAAATTCCTTTTTAACTTCAATATATTCTGATTTTTCAAGCGCTGATGCATGACTCGCTAAATTACCATCGGTGATATTCAAAAGGGTTTTCATCTCGGTAAAATCTACCCAGTCGTTAACCATCAGAACGGACATAATACCCAATCTGACACGGCTTTCAAAATCTTTATTTAGTTTATCAATAATTCCCATTGGGTTATTTGTATTTTTTGAACGCCACTAATCCGTATATAATATGCAGAATTCCAAATCCTATGATCCAAAATATCAAACCATATCCTATATAAAAAAGTGAAATACCTCCTAAAATAAGCTCTAAATAGCCTAAGTATTTAATATCTGAAAATGTATATTTTTCTGCATTTACAACTGCAAGTCCGTAAAAAATTAAAGTTGTTGGCGCTACTAAACCAAAATATCCATGATAAATCAATGCCAAACAAAATATGCCTCCTGCAACAAGAGGTATAGCCAAATTAATCAACATATTTTTTGTTGCTGATGTCCAAATTGGCAAATCGTATTTTTTGCTTTTCCTGATAGTGAAAAAGGCCCCAAATACAATAGCGCATACTAAAATTACAATTCCAGTGAAAAACAAATGTGAAACCAAATTACCAGTCAACAAAATATGCTCATCAGTAAAATAGTCAATTCCATTTATTTTAAATAATTGGTACACATACAATCCGCCAATTAAAGCCGAAAGTCCTGCAAAGACTCCCGAAAGTCCGCTTAATGATATAAATCGTGAAGAACGCTCCATCATGGAACGAATATGTGCTAAATCTTCTTGGTGTTTTTGATTCATAATAAAAGTACTTTGCAGTACAAAGTTATTCTTTATTTTGAAATGGCAATAAAAAAAGACCACTTTTTTTTAAAAGTGGCCTTTAACATAATTCATTTATTTACAAAGGCTTAATTCTTCTTTGTTTCAAAACTTTTAAATTTATACAACAACGAGAACATTACATAACGTTTTAAAACGGTGTTTTCTGAATCCACAACAGATGTTGGCGTTATGGTTCTTGACGTACTTTGGTTTTGATTTAGCAAGTCATAAACTTTTACTTTGAAAGTAAATTTCTCGTCAGCAAATTTGTATGACAAACTGGTATTCCACAAATAAAAATCTTTTTTATAAGGTCCTGAAATATTCGAATTATAAGTATACCCAAAATCATTACCAAAAACCCATTTTTTAGGCCACATAGTTGTAGCCTCAATATTAAACCTATGTACAGTATTTGTAGTTGAGCTTAAAGAAATATTACTGTATCGTGTATCATAATAAGTAAAACTATAAGACGGTTTAACACTTAGTAATTCTCCGTAGTCATATGATAATCTAATATTTGGAGAAAGTCTAACTCCTTTTGCCGTATATTCCTGTGCATTAGTAAAACCTTTATCAAAATTATAGTTACCATATGCACCTAATCGTAGTCCATAAGTATTCGCATCCTTCTTAATACTTTTACTCCATTCTGCTCCTAATTGCACATTGTATGTTCCATATACATTATCGAAAGTTGAAATTTGTTTTCCTGAACTATTATAGGCAGAAGCTCCTACAATCTGGCTATCATAAAAAGACGAATTTAAATAAACAAAATATCCCGAACGCGTTTGGAAATCATAATCAGCAAAAGTAGAATAAACAAAATTAGTAGTTGTAGGTTTCAAATCAGGGTTTCCTGTTTTTACTACCAACGGATTGTCCAGATTCGCAACGGCCAAAAGCTGATAATCTTTTGGAAGCGTGAATGTTCGCTCATAGATTATGAAAAAACTCTTAGATTTTGTGAACGAATACCTTAATTGGGCTGAACCTTCAGGAAGAACATAATTTTTATTCAAATTAGTTGTTTCCTGTAAATAAAGAGCGTGATTTTCAGTTTTTACAAAAGCCGTTCCTGTTATTAGCGAAAAGTTTAATTTCTTTTTGGTAATTCTAAATCCAGCACCAGGGCTTACTTGAAAATTATTAGAAGAACTATAATTGCTCAGAGCATCATTAAAAACATTATAATCAGTGTCTGCATCATTGCGATCGAATGTTTTTTTATCATCCAGATTTTTTTCTAGCTCGCTGTATACCCTAAAATTAAGGCTTAGTGAATCGGTTACAGGTTCCGTAAAATTAACAGATCCTGAGTATTTATCTTTATTTGTTTTTTGAAGAACATTTTGGTTACGCAAATCATTCGGACTTGTTCCCTCGGTAAAAATCGTTGCAGAATTTATCCTTGTATCCGAATCACTTCTTGTGTTTTCATTTCTGAAATCACTTGTAAAAGACCTTCCTTTTCTTTTTGAATTTGCAAAAAACGAGATATTATTTCGGAAAGTGCTGTTATCTGTTTCATTTGTGTTGTACGCACTACTCGTATTAACTAGCTCATCTTTTTCGTTCCAAGTTTTTTTATCGAAATTATCTGCTGTTTTAGTTACTCCAGTTTCAAGGTAAGGCGTAAAAATAATTTTTGCAGAAGGCGTAATGTTATATTCAAAATTCAAATCGGCATTGTGTTTACTAAAATCGCGTTCGTTTTTTGAAGTCGATTTAGCCAATAAAGATCCCGTTGGAAGCAAAGTAAGTTCTGAAGATCTATTGGTATTATCTGAGTTTGAATTGGTAAAATAATAATTGAAATTAGATTTTGCTCCTTTGAACCATTCGTCAGCATAATTCACACCAATCATATCCGATTTAATAATTCCTACTCCTCGCCCAATTACTGGGCCACGCGAACCAGCATTTCTTCCGCCTCCCATATTATCAAAAACCTCATCCATAGAAAAACCAGTTGCATTGATATTGTTAGCAGAAGCCAAAAAGCTGATTCGCCTTTTATCTTTAAAATAACTCATCAAAGCACTGCTTTCATAGCGTTCAGAACTTCCATAACCTCCGAGAACTTTTCCAAAAAAACCTTTATTTTTCTCTTTATCAATCGTTAAATTGATAGAGGCATTGTTGGATGTTGCTGCTTGTTTTGTAAATTCCTGCTCTTTAGTTTTAGTGTCCGAAACCTGTATTTTTTTAATAATATCAGCCGGAAGATTTTGAAGTGCTACTTTTCCATCTTCACCAAAAAAGGGTTTTCCGTTAACCAATATCTGATTGACTTCTTTACCATTTACCATTATTTTTTTGTCCTCATCAATTGTAACTCCAGGCAATTGTTTTAGCAAAGCCTCCACATTAGCATCTGGCCGTAATTTAACGGATGAAGCGTTATATTCTACAGTATCTTTTTTTACTCGAATAGGCGCTTCATTTTTTATGACAACTTCACTCAGTATGATTTCTTCCTTAACAAGTTTTATTGCACCTAAATCAGTATTTTGATTTAATTTTTCAATAACCTTGGAAAAGTCTTTATAACCTTCTCCTGAAACCTTCAATACAATATTTTGTGATACTGATTTTGTCTCTAATTTGAACAAACCATTTTTATCAGAAAGTGTATAAGCAACTACTGAAGAATCTTTAGGATGGAGTAGATAGATCGTGACCGCTTCGATGGCGGCATCCTTTTCGGTAGTAATTTTACCGCTGAGGGTAACTTTTTTTTGTGCAAAAGATGAAAAGCAACACATAAAAGGCACGATGAAACCTATCGCTTTTATATTGCTTTTTAATGCAAAACATCTATTTGAAAGAACTGAAATAAGAGAAAAAAATGTGGTGAATTGTAAAGTTTTAACCATAAATAACTAATGTAATTGTTTTAAAAATTTAAATTATTGCATTTTATTAAGGCCAAACTTACTTTTTAAAAGACCAAATAAATAACAACAAAACGTTAAAAATAGAACGATAAAATCAAACAAATTGTTAATTTTTTAGCGATAAAAACATTACCAATTATTATTCCAGATAAAAAACAACATAACCTTTTAACAAACAAATGATTATATGTTATGCGTTAATTTTCTTATGTACAATTATATTACCAATTTCGGATTATGAAAAAAGCTATCGAATTCGCTTAATTATAAAATCTCATCAAACTCTAATTTTAGTCCAAAAAAAAAAGCCCTAAACTTTCGTTTAAGGCTTTATGAAAATATTAAAAAGTAATTTTATTTATTTCTTGCGCTTCGCATTTTACGAGCTAAAAGCGTATTTTTAAGCAACATTGCAATTGTCATTGGTCCTACTCCACCAGGAACCGGCGTAATAAATGATGCTTTTTTGCTTACGCCGTCAAAATCAACGTCTCCTTTGATGACATATCCTTTTGGGTTTGAGGCATCATCTACACGTGTAATTCCAACGTCAATAACGGTTACGCCTTCTTTCACCATATCTGCTTTTAAGAATTCTGGCACTCCTAAAGCAGTAATGATGATATCGGCATTTTTTGTGAATTCTGCCAAATCTTTAGTTCGGCTGTGCGTTAAAGTAACTGTAGAATCACCCGGATTTCCTTTACGGCTCATCAAAATACTCATTGGACGTCCAACAATATGGCTTCTTCCAATAACTACTGTATGTTTTCCTGATGTTTCTACTTTGTAACGCTCTAACAATTCCATAATTCCGAATGGTGTTGCTGGAATAAAACTTTCCATTTCAAGCGCCATTCGGCCAAAGTTCGTTGGGTGAAAACCATCAACGTCTTTGTCTGGATCTATTGCTAATAAAATTTTTTGTTCGTCAATGTGTTTTGGCAAAGGCAACTGAACAATATATCCGTCAAGGTTATCATCTTCATTCAATTCTTTAATTTTTGCTAAAAGCTCATCTTCTGTAATTGTTTCTGGTAAAGAAACTAAAGTTGAATCGAAACCAATTTCCTGGCATGACTTTACTTTACTTCCCACGTAAGTTAAACTTGCTCCGTTGTTACCCACTAAAACTGCTGCTAAATGAGGCACTTTCCCTCCTGCTGCTTTAATAGATTGAACTTCGGCTGCAATTTCGTTTTTAATGTCGTTAGATGTTTTTTTACCGTCTAGTAGTTGCATTGTTGTTGTTTCAGGTTTAAAGTTTCATGTTTCACGTTATTTGCGAAACTTAATATTTATTGAATCGAAAAAGTTTCAAATTTCAGTTTCTAACTTGAAACCTGAAACTTGAAACTTTTATTTTTTATCTCGGCATTCCTCCTGGCATTCCTTTCATGCCTCCCATCATTTTCATCAGATTTTTTCCGCCAGGACCTTGCATCATCTTCATCATTTTGCTCATTTGGTCAAACTGCTTCATTAACTGATTTACTTGCTCGACTTTAGTTCCCGAACCTTTTGCGATTCTGGCTTTTCTTTTTACGTCGATAATGGCAGGTTTGCTTCTTTCTCCTGGCGTCATCGAATAAATGATTGCTTCGATATGTTTGAAAGCATCATCTTCGATTTCTACATCTTTCATGGCTTTTGAAGCACCCGGTATCATTCCAACCAAGTCTTTCATATTACCCATTTTCTTTACTTGCTGAATCTGCGTTAAGAAATCATCAAAACCAAATTCGTTTTTAGCAATTTTCTTTTGAAGTTTTCTAGCTTCTTCTTCGTCAAATTGTTCTTGAGCTCTTTCAACAAGCGACACAACGTCTCCCATTCCTAAGATACGCTCTGCCATACGTTCTGGATAGAAAACATCAATTGCTTCCATTTTTTCTCCAGTACCAACAAATTTAATTGGTTTGTTTACAATCGATTTGATTGAAAGTGCAGCACCACCACGAGTATCACCATCTAATTTTGTTAAAATAACTCCATCAAAATTCAAGATATCGTTGAAAGCTTTTGCTGTGTTTACAGCATCTTGTCCTGTCATAGAGTCGACAACGAACAATGTTTCTTGAGGCTGAATTGCTTTGTGAACACGAGCAATTTCGTCCATCATTTCCTGATCTACTGCAAGACGTCCGGCTGTATCGACAATTACGACATTGAAACCGTTTGCTTTTGCATGTTTGATTGCATTTTGAGCAATTTCAACAGGATTTTTATTTTCTGGCTCTGAGTAAACCTCAACACCTATTTGATCTCCAACAACATGAAGCTGATTGATCGCCGCAGGACGGTAAATATCACACGCTACAAGAAGTGGTTTTTTATTTTTCTTAGTCTTTAAAAAGTTGGCTAATTTTCCTGAGAAAGTAGTTTTACCAGAACCTTGAAGTCCTGACATCAAAATAACAGTTGGATTTCCTGATAAGTTTACACCAGCAACATCTCCACCCATTAATTCTGTCAACTCATCTTTTACCAGTTTTACTAATAATTGTCCTGGTTGTAAGGTTGTAAGTACGTCCTGACCAATTGCTTTGTCTTTTACTCTAGCTGTAAAATCTTTAGCAATTTTAAAGTTAACATCGGCATCAAGTAATGCACGACGCACTTCTTTTAAAGTATCGGCAACGTTTACTTCTGTAATTTTACCGTGTCCTTTTAATATATGGAACGCTTTATCTAACTTATCGCTTAAATTATCAAACATATTATTTTCTTTATTTGAAGTGCAAAGATAATCTAATTAGATATTTCAGGCAATTTTTATTTAAGTGGTTTTAACCGCAAAGAACGCGAAGTATTACGCAAAGAACGCTATGTCATTTTGCTCGCAAAGTCGCGAAGTCACAAAGAATAAAAAAACTTTGCGACTTCGCGACTTTGCGAGATTAATCCCTTCAGCTTAAAATTGGAAGTATATGAATGGTTGTGATCCCGCTACTGCTGTTGCGTATACAATCCAGTAAACGAATCCCAGAATTATTGCTTTTACCAAGATTGGCGTTTTATCGAAAACAGATTTCATTCCGTTTGTGAAAGTTTCTGGCAAGAAATGCCAAACGTAACCGAATAACATCAATCCGAATACGTTTTTATAACCGATTACAATTGTTTTCCAAAGTTCTGGCTCGAATGTTAATTGGCCAATATTATTAATTACCTGCAAAGCTGTTTCAAAATCTCTTGCGCGGAAAAAGATCCAGCAGAAAACCACAAAATGGAATGTAATTACGATTGAGAAAAATCTCCAAAGGAAATTTGGACTTTTATCTTTTTTGGAAGGGAAAATCTCCACAAAAATCTTATGAATTGCCAAAGCCAATCCGTGTAAAGCTCCCCAAACGATAAACTGTGCTCCTGCTCCGTGCCATAATCCGCCCAAAAGCATTGTGGTGAATAGATTCAGATTGGTCACTAAAGTTTGTTTCTTTTTGCTGGAAAGCAGAAAAGACAAACAAAAAAGCAATATCGAAACCGATGCAACAATTAGCGGAATTATACTGGTATTATAACTTGTAATTCCCCAAAGCAATAATCCGAAGAAAAATAAACTCGGGAATAAATATCCAGCGAAAGAACCTTCACGGTTTCCTCCCATCGAAATATACAAGAAATCTTTCAGCCAAGTTGAAAGCGAAATATGCCATCTTCTCCAAAAATCGGTAATTGAAGTTGATTTATATGGCGTTCTAAAATTGACTGGCAATTTGAATCCGAGCAATAACGCAATTCCGATTGCCATATCTGAATATCCAGAGAAATCACAATAAATTTGGATGGCATAACCATAAGAAGCCATTAAATTTTCGAAAGAAGTATAACTCAACGGCGTATCAAAAACACGATCAACAAAGTTTACGGAAATGTAATTCGAGATTACCGTTTTCTTAATCAATCCGCCAATAATCAAAAACAAAGCGTTGTTTACATCTTGTCTCGAAAGATTTAATTTTTGATAAATCTGCGGAAGAAAATCTTTTGCACGTACGATTGGCCCGGCAACTAACTGCGGGAAAAACGAAACGAAAAACAAATATTCGATGTAATTTTTTGTTGGTTTAATTTCCTCACGATAAATCTCAATAATATAACTCATCGACTGGAAGGTATAAAACGAAATTCCGACAGGAAGAAAAATATCATGAAGCTGATAATTGCCATGAAACATATCATTGAAAGTGACAATCATAAAGTTCATGTACTTGAAATAACCCAATAATCCCAAATTTAGAATTACACTTATAACAAGATAAATTTTCTTGGTACTGTCTTTTGTTGCTTTAAAGATAATTTGGCTTAAGCCATAATCAACAACTGAGGAAAGTAATAAAAGTAAAAAGTAAATTCCGCTTGACTTGTAATAAAAGAAAAGCGAGAAGAGAATAACATAGGTTAATCTCAAATAAAATGTTTTGCGTAAAAAAGCATACACAAAATAAAAAACCAGAAACAATCCTAAGAATAAACCGGTATTGAATAATAATTTTTCGTCTGGATTGTAAATAAACCAGCTTTTAACCTGTTCTGTTGTAATTGCACCAAAATTCTGGATGAACCAATCATTAATGCTATCTATTGTTGTCAACTTAATTCTTTAATTTAAAATTATCGTATGCTTTTAAAATTGCCTGCGCAAACAAGTTCCCTTGTTTTTCATATCCTTTTTTAGAATAATGAACCCAATCCGGACCAATTAATCCTTGAGTTTTTAATTTTCGGATTCCTTCCATTCCTCCAAATTCATCGTATAAATCCCAAACAGCAAAACCATCTTTTTCTGCTATTTGCAAAATTTCTTTTGTATAATCTCGAATATATGTATTTGGTTTTCTTCTTAGCAAAGATGGTGGCGGAGTCATCACAATTATCGGAACATTAATATTCTGTGCTTTTATATTGCTTATGAATTCTCTTAAATGTTTAATGTAACCTTCAACTTCTAAATGATCATAACTTTCATTTGTTCCAAGCGAAAAAACTAACAAATCAGGATGCACCGCTTTTAGTTGTTCAAAAAATAAAGGATATTTATTGTAATCCGAATATTTAGCTCCATTGACACCAATTCCACTGTAGAGTATTCCTGGCGCATCTTTTTCCAAGACAATTCCGTTTAACTCGTATTTTGAAGCTTCTTTATTCGGAATCAAATAAATTTTTTCCAAGGCTTTCTCTGAATTGTAATAATGGCAAAAAGAATCGGATTCCATGTTTAACGGAACAAATTCTGAGCTTTTAATCGTTTTTTGCTTTGTCTCGTTTGTTGGAATTTTCAATGTTCTTCCGGCGCGAATATTATTTGATTTCAAGCCGTTTGCTCTTTTTATATCGGCAACCGAAATATTGTATTTATCAGCAATTGTCGAAATTGCTTCTCCTTTTTTGATTTTATGTGTGATTACTTTTTTCTCTGTAGATTGAATCAGATTGATTTGAGATGAAGTCGCCAAATCAAACATATTTTGATTTTGAGGCGTAATAACTTTAATTGTATTAAATTTATAAGCCATGTCTTTGACACGCAACTCAACTGCAAAACCGCCATTATCTCTCCAAAGCCCAATTCCGCTCAAACCAACAGGAGCATTTTTCGCAGGAAGAATATTCCTGTAGCTTTCCCAACTTCTATTCGAATAAAAACGCTCATTATATGATCCGTTTGTTCTAGCTAATTGATACGGAAAAACCAATCCACGCCCTGCATTTCCAAATTGTTGTTGCAGTTTTTTCCTCACTTCATTGGTCATCAAATCACCTTGAATGTGAGAGTCTCCAATATGAACAATATTTATTTTCTGATTATTATTACTTTCATTTTCCTTCAATTTTTCAAAAAAATCCTTTAATGCTTTTGCATTATAAATTTGATCGTCAGAAACAGGATATACTACTATTGAATCGACTTTATGAATCATATTTTTTGTTATTGGAGGTGAATCTGTTTTTTGTGTCTTTTCATTCGTAGAGAAAAAAAGACAACAGAAAAAAATAATCAGTTTATTCATTTACGCTATCTTTTATCACAGAAGTTGAATCTGTTTTGGTTTTTCGAGCTGCTCTTTGCTGATTGGCAACAGCTTCACGTTTTTCACGCAATATTTTATACTCTTCGTAACCTTTATTTAATTGACCGTATAATAAATTTCCAATTGCTTTTGCACCGCGCTGATTAAAGTGTGTATAATCTTTATTAGCTTTTGCAGGAGTTTCATCAACCCATTTCACCATTGATCCGTCACCTCCCATTAAAGTGTACAAATTCACAAACCCTGATTCAGTATCCAAAGCATATCTTTTTTGCGCTTTCATCAAAGGCACCACAGCCGAATCAGTTTTCATTTCTAAATCATATTTAGTTGATTTATCGGCAGTTGAAACAATTAAAATTGAAACGCCAGGGAAAGATTCCTTTATTTTATTAACCGTTTTAGTCATTCCTCTTTCGTACCAGTTGTAATTTTTTGTTCCGTAGTTCAATACATTTGTTCCGTAATGCAAAATGATCAAATCGTATTTCAAGCTTTTATTAAAACCTTGCATTACATTGGCATTGAACATTGAGATAGGCAATCCCGAATTTCCTCTTTGCGAGAAATTATCAACATGAACACCGCTTCCGTTATCAAAATTGAAACCGTAAATTGGAATAGAATCTGCATTTACGAAATTCGCTTTAAAAGCTTTTAAATGTCCTGAACTTACTTTTAAAGTATTAATCAAATTATTTGGAGCCAAATTTTTCTTCAGAGTGTCTTTTCCAATAATGAAATTCACTTTTCCACTTCTAGATGCTCTTCCGTAAAACAAAGTCGGATTATTTAAAGTTGTTGAAAATTTATTCGTTCCCGCCTCGTATTGCACCCAAGTTGCGTTCGCTTTATCATTGGCAAAAAACACATGCCCGTTTACACCAAAAGGGCTTGATGGCTTTTTCACATTCAAATACGATTGTGTTTTCCAGTTTTTAGAATAAGTCGATTTTACCGATCCACGCGATGCCGCCGATTCTGAAGTTATCGGAACAAAACCGACACCGTTTCCACCAAAACGTTCTTGATAGTTCGTTCTTACATCCTGAACAATCAAATCGCCATCGGTCATTGAATCTCCGTAATACGCGATTCTGACATTCGATTCTGGATGTTTTTCTAATTGATATAATTTTTCATAGAACGAAATCAGATATTGGTATCCTTTATAATTATCAAAAGTTTCAGATGGGAATTCAATTCCTTCGACATTTTCATATACGATTTCTTCTTTTCCTTCCGCATCTTCAATTGCATCGAGGCTGTCGTTTGTACCTAATGAATCTTTTGCAACAGCTTCTAAAAGCAAACTGTCGATCAAAACATTTTTTGAATTCATTTTGCTTTCAGAAAAAATCTTGTCTGGCAAAATTTGCTTGAATCCAATAAAAGCGATTAATGCTAATGCAACAATAGCAAAAGACTGAAAAAAATATGATTTTGTATTCACTTGTAATTTTAAGTTTTGAAGGATGAATTACAAAAATTAATTATGCGAAATTTCTGCCAATTCTTTAAAAAAAAATCTGTGCAAAGATAAGATTAAACCTTAATTATTAATTGTTTTTGTCAACAAAGTAAAAAACAAAAAAGAGACCAGATAAATCTGGCCTCTTTATCAAAAAAAAAATAAAAAAAACAAAGCTAATGATTAACTAAACAATTAATGTCGTTACCTTGTATTTCAGAATGAAACAATCTTGATGTTCTTTAAATTTTTTCATTTTAGAATTATTTCAAGATAGCATATTCCAAAGTAGTATTCCCTCTTAAACCTGCATCATTTGTCATAGCAAGGAATTTAACTTTATAGTAGTTTCCAGCTGCATCTTTTACGACATAAAAACGATCTGTTCTGATACTTGGCAATGAAGTTGGTCCACCACCATTTCTCCAGCTAGCTCCAATTACTCTTTGATCTGTAGCAGAAACAGTAAAGTTTGCTTCAACTACATCTGCTTTTGCAAAAGCCTCATAAGTTTTAACAGAAGTTAATACTTGGTAAACTTGTGTTCCTCCTTTAGCATTTGATACTATAAAATCTGAATAACCATATGTTACTTCAATTGGCTTATTTTCAGCATCTACAGATGGCAAATAATTCGTAAACGTTGTGAAATTTAAATCCCATTTTGCTTTTTCTGGTTCAACTGAAACCGCATTTCCTGTAGTTAAGCTAAAGAAAGAGAAATTATAAGCAGCATCTTTAGCAATCGTTTTTTCAGTAAAAGTTGTTGAAGTTAAATCAGCATATTGAATTTTGTATCCATTTCCACTTCTTAAAATTCTAACTTTTTTCCATCCTCTCGCATCACCGTCAACACTAACAGATCCAACTGCTGGTTGTGTAGTAGAAACAGCAAATCCAAGATTTACTAAATAAACTTTGTTATCAGCATCTGTAGCAGAAATTTCAGCAATTGCAGTTCCAATTCCAGCACCCGCTCCTGTTAAAACACCAGTTGGGTTATCAACAAATCCATTGTTAGAAAGTGTAGTACCGCCTCCCACTGCAACACTTGCATCAGCCACCTGAGACAAAGTAATATCTGAAGTAGCTAATTTTTTTACAGCCATTTTAAGAGAACCATTAATGATTACTCTAAAATCTGAACCAGAAGAAAATCCTAAATCCCAAGACGCTCTGTTTACAGATTTAGTTGCTGCAGCACTTAAATCAAGATAAAGTTGATTTGGTTGGTTTGGCCCACCAACAGAAGTTTTCAAGGTTTCTCCCACCGTTGGGATCTCCACTTTATTATCGTCATCATTTGAGCATGATGCTAGTGACAGTAACGCGATTGATAAAAATAATAACTTTTTCATTGTATTCTATATTTATATTAAAGATTAAGGTTATATGCTAATTTTAAAAAGTAAGAACGCCCGTATGCAAGCATTACATCTGAGCCTGAAGCATGGGCTCCTGTGTTGGCATTTGTTCTGTTTACATCAACTATGTTAAAAATATTTCTAGCGCCAAGCGTAACTTCTAAATGATTTTTGAAGAAATTTTGCCTAATTGAAGCATCCAGCCAGTTACTTGGATCAACTTCAGACAAAACAAAACCAGAACTTCCTTCGGTAAATTGCTGTGCTTTTCCGTTGTATTTATAGTATCCCGAAACAACTGTTTTCCATTTTGGAAACATATAAGAAACGCTTGCGTTTAAATTTAAAGTGTACAAAAATTCATCACTCATACCGTTATCTCCACTATCAATATTTTGAGAAACCCCAGCTAAAGTCGCACCAATATTAAAAGTCAGATTATCCAACCTAAACTGATTGGTTGAAGAGAAGTTCCACATTCTGTATTTACTAATATTGACAAATTGATACATCGGACTTCCTGTGTCTGGATTATCTCCAACAAACGCCTGATCAATTTTATCTTTTAAATCCAAATAACTTCCAGCAAATGTATTTGCCATTTGCAATCCAGATGAAAAGGCCGTTATTTTTTTGACACTCACTTCATAAGAAGTACTTTTTTCAGGAACTAAATTTTCATTCCCAACAAAAAAGTGGCCATCGAAAATTTGTTTTGAATATAATTCGTTAAAATTTGGCGTTCTAAATCCAGTACCAAAAGAACCTCTTAATTCTAAACCTTTATCAAATAAATATCTCAAAGCAATTGAAGAAGCGTATTGATTATCAAATTTTGACTGAGCAGAAAAACGTAATCCTGGTTTTATAGAAAATCGTTCTGTAGCTAAAATTTCTGAAGAAGCGAAGAAATCATAATTTTCTAATGTTTTTTGAATCGGAACATAAACTTTGTTTGCCTCCTGAACTAGAGAAAAACCTTGATTGTTTACAAATTCGTATCCTAACTGAAAATCTAATGTTTTACTTTCAAAAAAGTTATTGAATGTTCCCATCGAAGAAAGCACTTCCATCGACTGGTCTTTTACCCTCACATTAAGTGATTCGTCTCTGGTATATAAATTATATCTAAAATCTTCAATATCTCTTTCTTGCTTTTGATGCGTAACGGTAATATTATAATTTACTTGCGAAAACATTTTACCAATAGCATTCAAATTATTAAAATATCGATTTGTAAAATACCTGCTATCTTCAGCATAACGATAAGGGGCAGTATTAAAACCAGATTGCACGGTACTATTATAATAATCTACATCTTCATCTAAAAATTCAAATCGGTAAAAAAAACGAAAATTACCTTTTTGATACGAAATCAAAGCTGTACCATTTAATTGTTCTTTTGGCAACCAGCTGTATCCTCTAGTGCCATCATTTTCCATATAATTTTTGCCGTTCTTATCTCCTAAGTAACCCTGAAAATCATTTCTATTAATTCCGGCACTTACATACCAATTTTCACTAAAAGTATGTCCAATACGCAAATTCTGAATATGCCTTCCTTCATCAAAAAGAGAATATTCGTTACCGACCGTTTCTTCTTGAGCAGCAACATTAATATCCCATTTATACTTCGAATATTTTTTTGTAATAATATTAAGAACCCCGCTTACTGCATTTGCCCCATAAACAACTCCCATCGCACCTTCTACAATCTCGATGCGTTCTACATCATTAAGGTTAATTTGCGAAAGATCAGTGTTGTTTCCTAAACCGCCCTCGTTAACCAATGGAACATTATCAACCAAAATTTTAAAATATTGCGCATCCAATCCAAATAACGAAACCGTCGAACGACCACTTGTCCCACTTGGTGTAACTGTAATATTTAAATATTGATTTAACACATCTGATAAATTATTTGCTGCTAAATTTTTGATATCCTTATTAGAAATAACTCGAACATTGTATACAGACTTTTTTATAGATTGAGGCTCGATTTGTCCAGTTACAACAACTTCAGAAAGTTTTTCCTGAGAGACAATGCTATCTTTCTGCTGAGCAAAAGAATATGTACAAAATAGAAATCCAGCAAAAAGGGTAATTTTAATTTTCATTATTTTTATTCAGTCTTAATAATAACGCAAATATATAAACTATTTTTATTTGTTCTAAATAAATTATATATATTTGCAAAAATTTTAAAAACAAAACAATAAGTTATGATTACAAAAAGCCTCTATTTATCGGCCGTAATGGCTTTGACTTGTGGTCTTGGTTTCGCTCAAGAAAAAAAACAACAAGACATCAAATCAATAAAATCAATGTGCGGTTGTTATGAAGTAAAATTCAACTTTGCTGAAACTTTTCAATACGCTAAAGATTCTGCAACATACAAGCCATCTCAGACTAAACATGAATCGGCTTTAGAATGGGTTGAATTATTAGAAGATACCCCAAACAAAATCGTAATGCAGCATTTATTGATTGTAAGCGATGACATGATCATCAAACACTGGAGACAAGACTGGCTTTATGAAAACACAGACTTATATTCTTTTGACAAAGGAACTTCTTGGAAATATAAAAAATTAGATAAAAAAGCTGTTAAAGGTCAATGGACTCAAAAAGTATATCAAGTAGATGACAGTCCACGATACGAAGGATCATCAACTTGGGTGCATGTTGACGGACAAGATTATTGGTCAAATGTTGCTGATGCGCCACTACCAAGAAGAGAGCAAACAAAACGTAATGATTATAATGTCTTAAAAAGAAGAAATATTCATGAAATCACTTCTACAGGATGGAATCATGAGCAAGATAACGACAAATTAGTTAGAGACGACAGCGGAAAAGATGTTCTTTTAGCGCAAGAAAAAGGATTTGACGTGTATACTAAAGTTCCAGATTCTAAATGTGCTGCTGCTCAAAAATGGTGGGCAACTAATAAAGATCTTTGGAAAAACGTTCGCGACAAATGGCAAGTTCTTTTTGACAGAAAACAAGACTTAAACTTAGAAGCAAAAGTTGATCGCAAAGCTTTATATTCTCTTTTATTTGACTTAAAACCAGATGCAACAAAAGCTGAGTCAGATGCTATTATCGACAAGTTTGTTAAGAAATAAAAATATGTTAAGTGTGAAAAAGCCGGAAGTTTAGAGACTTCCGGCTTTTACTTTTTAAATTAAAACACCTGTTATCTAGTACCTCCTGCCCACCAAACTTTCTCAGAATAGACATATGTTCCGTCACCAAATGCTGTTTTCACATTATTATTTGCAGATACATCAGAGTTTCCATAAGTTAATCTTAGTGGAAACTTATCTATGTTAAGTGGGTTTGCTAATTGAATTGGATTTGCCGTTGCTGACCCATACATTGCTAATAATCGTCTATAATCATTATATGCTTCAACACATTCATTTTCGTAGAATGATAGATATTTTTGCACAGCTATTTCTTTTAATAAATCAGCGTTGCTCGTAATACCCAATCCTGCAACATAACTCGTTGCATTTGTAGTCGAAAAATTAATAGCTTCGTCTTTGTTAAAAGCTGCATTTACTGCTGCAGTTAAACTAGCTACACTTGTAAATGTTGCTGAATTTCTTGCTTCCGCTTCAGCCTTGATAAATAAAAGTTCATGGTAACTTAACATAAATATTGGATTACTTTTATTTATTAATGCCGAATACGAATAATTTTGACTTTGCGGACTCACACCATTTAAGAAAAATTCGTAGGTAAAAGGCGCTCCAGTTGATTTTTGAATTTTTTGAAAATAACCGGTTGTACGTGGATCATTTGCTCTAGCATTTAATTTGTCAAATAAACTTTTACTTGCAAACAAATAGCCTCTGGCATTGTCTAATTGATAATACGGATTTGGAATACCCTCGTTTTTCATTTTAAATTCGTCACTTTTACTTGTAAAAGATTTGCTTACATAAGTCAAAACCTTTGCGTAATCTGGATTTCTAAAAGATAGACGCAACGTATAACGCGCTAATAAACCATTAGCAGCTTTTATCCATTTTACTTTATCACCTTTATATATTAAATCTTGATTTCCTAAAACTGCATAGGTTGACGTTTTTCCTAAATTGGTGATTGCATCTTCCAAAGTTGAAAAAACAATTTTGTAAAGATCTTCCTGACGATCCAATTTAGGCTGAAAAATAACACCCGGCTGAAAAGCCTCAGAAAAAGGAACATCTCCATACATATCTGTTAATAAAGCTAAATTATAAGCATACAAGATTTGTGCAATCCCCAATGTAGTATAGTTGCCTTTTTCTTGACCATTTGTACATTTCTCGATTATCAATTTTAAGTTGTACATTGTCTGATATTGGCTGTTCCAAGAGTTGTTATAAGTTGTCTGACTTATAGGTTCGCCATTTCTTGTTTCAGCGTTGTACATTTGACCTGGAGCAGCACCAGCATTTAATTCTACATAAATACCGGTATAGAAAGATAAATCAGAACCCGTATTACTAAATGCAGTACTTGTCATCGCGTCAGTGATTGCAAAACGAGTTGGCACGTCCGTCGGATTATTTACATTTTTGTTGATATCATCCATTTTATCCTCAGAACAAGAATTTAATGAAATTAATGCGACAACTAAAAGTAATATAACTTTATATTTTTTCATGATTTTTTGAATTATATTAATTGATTGTTAGATTCATTCCCACTCCAATACTAGTTGTTTGCGGAATGGATAATCTTTCAAAACCTCCAGCCATATTATTATTTCCTTGCGACGATTCTGGATCTAAATTTGGTATTTTAGCCCATAATAAAACATTTCTCGCGAATGCCGAAAGACGGATATCGAATCCTGCTGAAAATTTTGGCAACGTATATCCTAAAGAAAGTTCTCTTAATTTTACGAAAGAAGCATCATATATAGCAGTTTCTGCAATATTCGAATACACCGTATAAGTAGCTTCTTTAGTTGCGGCTTTTGTATTAACCTCACCAGTTGCTGTTACACCTTGCTGAACCATTAGTTCATCACGATTTCCAGTTTTAGCACTTAATCCGTAAGTATCTAACAATGTATTTGTTCCACTGTACATTTTTCCTCCGTTTTTCCAGTCAAAAGTAGCTGCCAGAGTTATTTTTTTGTATCTAAAAGAAGTTGTTCCTCCTAAGTTGAATTTTGGAGCCACCTCACCAAGTGATTTAGTTTCACCGGCAATAGCGAGTCCATTACTATCAACAAGAATGTTTCCTTTAGCGTCTCTTTTAAAAGAAGTTCCGTAGATAATCGGAAAACGTTCCCCTACACTAGCTCTAATTTGAGGAGTAACAAACCCACCTAAGAAGATATTTGGCACACCTTCCTTTAATTCATCTACAAAGTTGTCGATTTGTGCGTAGTTTGCAGTGATTGTCCAATCAAAATCGGTAGTTCTAACTGGAATTACACTTACAATCAATTCATGGCTATTAGTATGAATCTTCCCTCCATTCATCATTAAGGATGAGGCTCCTGTTGAACCTGCTAAAGGCACTGAAAAAATTTGATCTATAACATTTTGTCTAGCGTAGGTATAATCTATACTAACACGATCATTAAAAAATCGAAATTCTCCACCTAATTCATAAGATCTTGTATTTTGGGGTTTCAAGTTTGGATCATACATTACATTATTTGGCGTGTATGAATTTACCCCACCAATAGGATAACTTATAGGAGCAGTTCCCCAGAAACCGCCTCCATAAGTAGGTACTGAATAATAATTAGCTTTATAATTTCCTGCTTGACCTACCTCTGCCCAAGACCCTCTAAGTTTAGCAAACGATAATATTGAGTTTCCTTTCAAAGCTTCTAATTCAGTTAAAACTAAACTCAATGATACGGAAGGATAAACAAATGAACGATTGTTTCTTGGCATAGATGATACAATATCATTTCGTATTGTACCGCCTAAATAAATAAAGTTTTTATATGAAAAGTTTACATTTCCAAATAGACCAAAAGTTCTATTTTTATTGATCTCATCCGTAGCAACAGTTTGCTGTGTATTAGCTAAATTAGCCCAGCCACCGAAATTGAGATTATTTCCAATCATATCATATTCTTTTTCGTACCTGTCATTAATTTCATTACCAACCAAAGCTGTTAAATTTAAGTCTTGTGAAATTTTATATTCATAATTCGCAGTGAATAATGAATTAATTGTTCTTGATGAAATCCCATAAATATATAAATGGCCCGCCGTAGTTTGTTTATTACCGTATTCTTCGATGTTTCTATAATTAGTAGTATAGGTATCTGCTCCAAGCTGATAGCGAAATGTAATTTTATGTTGATTGTCTGTTGAAATTTTTGGAGCAAATTCAATGTAACTATTTCCGTAAAAACGATCCGTTTGTTCATCAAATATATTGTGTTTAGCTGCCCAATAGGGATTGTTAAATCCTGTTGACCTGTAGTAAATTTGCTTGTATGGATCACTAGGGTTTTCGAACCCGTTTCCTTTTAAATCATAGCTTATTGGACTTGCAAATGCACCTGCAACAGATGAATCATTTGCGCCAGTCGCTTTTTGAATTTTAGTGTTAATATAGGTCCCTACGAATCCCGTTTTCCATTCATCCCCTAATTTTGTATTAAATGATGCTTTTGCATTATAACGATCCATACCCGTTGCAGGTACAAAACCGTCCTGATTTGATGAGCCTAAAGAAAACGCATAATTACTTTTATCAGTTGCCTGTGTTATATTAAAAGAATTGTTAACAGTAATTCCTGTTTTAAAGAAATCACCAAAATTATCGTAAACACTAGGAGTTACCCACGGATCTAAACCAGCTGTTGCTCTTTGTGGCACGTAATATTTACCTGCATGAGCTGTCGCATCCATACCATTCAAAGAGTTGGCAACATTCCCGCCATATTTTGTATCATTTGGTAATTCAGAAATTTTAGGCCCCCAAGACAATGAATTTGTCGGATCATAAATCCCTTTAGTTCCTTGTGCATATTCATTCTGAAAGTCAATCTTTCTAGAGATATTGTCTGCAGTAACAGAGCTATTGAAATTTATAGTAGGTTTTCCACTTTTAGAAGCACCTCTACCACTTTTTGTAGTAATTACTATTACTCCATTTGAAGCTCGAAGTCCATATATTGCTGAAGCAGCCTGTCCCTTTAGAATGTTGATAGATTCAATATCATTTGGATCAATATCAACGGCTCTGTTTGCACTATCAGATCCACTTACACTATTTCCAGTACTATAATCAGCTTGTGATGCCACTGGCATACCATCAATTACATACAAAGGAGTATTGTTTCCCGTGAAAGAACGAGCACCACGGATCACAATTTGAGAAGAAGCTCCAGGAGCACCACTAGAAGGTGTTATTTGCACACCAGCTAATTTACCTTGAAGAGCACCAGCTAAACTATTATTGTTTCCTTTTGTTAATTCAGTCGCTTTAACTTCCTGAGTTGCATATCCTAATGCTTTCTTCTCTTTCTTAATCCCAAGAGCTGTTACTACAACACTCTCAAGCTCTTGAGCTGCAGCATCAGCCATTTTTACATTAATTACACTAGAATTTGCTGGCATTTCATGTGTTTTCATTCCAATGTAAGTAAAAACTAAAGTTTGATTGAGTGACGCTTTCAGCGTATATTTTCCATCAATATCAGTTTGTGTTCCAGATTGCGTTCCTTTTACCATAACGCTAACACCTGGCAAAGGCATACCTCCCTTGTCAGAAACAGTACCAGTGATTTTTTTTTCTTGTCCAAATGTTAATTGAAAAACAAGAATAAAAAACAGTACCGCTAATCCCGTAATTTTTTGTTTCATTATTTTATTTTTTGAGTTATTTGGGTGCAACTTAAAAATTTAAAACAATTTTAACAAGAATTAACAATCAATTTGTATTGCTTTTTTAATATTTATACTACAAAATAAATCTTGAATATTACTTTTTTATGTTAAATAAAGCAATGGCTTTACTAAATATTTTACTAAATCATAATTAAAAAGTAAGAATTAACTTAAATAATTGGTTATTTGAAAAAAATAACAAACCAGATTTATTTTTACAAAAAACAACGATTATTAAAACAAAAACCGCCTGAAATTGATTCAAGCGGCCTCTATAAATATTAATCAATAAATACTAGTATCTAATCTTTATCCCAAAATAATTTTGTAGACAATTTATCACCACCAATAGCATTTGCAGCAGCGTTATAATTTGTAGCGTTCAAAGTCTGCTCTCTAATTGGATAAGCCATTCTGGACGGAATTTGTCCGTTTGCGGCAGCATCAGCATTTGATGGAGGAACAAGCGCTGGGAAATTTAATCGTCTTGTAAAAGTCCAGCCTTCAAAGCCTCTATTGAACATTGCATACCATGCTTGCTCACCAATTTTTTGTCGCCATGTTCCTGCTGCCGTAGCATAAGCTACTGATGGTTGCAATAAATAGGTATTGACTTCTGTCTCAGGTACACCCCAATCCTCCATTGATGCTTTAATTGCATTATTATAATGTGAATCCGCACTTCCAGCAATAGCAACTCCTCTTTCAGCAGCTTCAGCAAGTAAAAATTCTACTTCAGCATAATCCAAATAGGTTCCTTTAAAATCTGGTGCTTGAATCTTATCATTTATATGAGTGAATTTTCCAAAGCTATTTTTAACTCCAATAACACCTCCTTTATATGGCAAAGGGTTTCCGTTTTCATCTTGTAAGTTTTGTGCAAAGTACACCTTTGTTCTAGGATCATTTTTAGCCACCAATGCATCCACAAATGGCTTAGCAGGCACGAAATCATGTCTTCCTCCAAAAACCAAATCAACATAAAGCGGATTAGTATTAGGGACATTTGTTTCATACGATATTTTCGCATTATCAACATTTGACGAAAACACATTTTTTGAAGCCGAAAGAATCGCAGCATCAGCAATGGCATTTTCCAAACCAGAAGCTTTGAGATTTATTCCTAGTTTCAATTTAACACTATTTGCAAATTTGATCCAAGAAGCCATATTATCCCTGTAAATAACATCGGCACTTCCAAAAGCAGAATGTCCAATTTGAATGTTTTTAATATTGTTATCGATTCGAACAATCAAATCTTTATAAATATCAACTGCTTTATCATATTTTGGAAGATAATTCCCAGAACCTTTAAAAGCTTCTGAATATGGAATATCACCAAAAGTATCAACCAAAATTTGATAGGAGTAAACTGTTAAAATATCAATTAAAGCAAGCTGATTTTTTCTAGTAGCAGTCTTTGCTTCAAACTCAGGATCAGAATTTAAAATCACTTCTTTTTCTATAAATGATTTCGCCATTACCAAGTCATACAAAGATCCGTCATTGGTAGTCGTACCCGCAAAATAAGCATTCCAATGGTTACCTGAAATATTCCTTGTTGTCCATTGATAAACAGATTCATCAATATATGTAGTTTCTGTCCATTGTTGATTTACAAGTCTAAATATATTTTTGTTAACGCTAGTATTTACAATTTGCTCAGCAATACCTTTTTGTGCGCTAGTAAAAAGCGAAGACGCAGGAACCTCTGGGGGATTTTTTTCATCCACATTTAAGTCGGTTAAGTCACTACATGAACTTGTAAGTGCCAAAACACTTAAAAAATAAACTATTTTTCTCATGATATTGTTTTAAAATTTAAATGTTAAATTGAACCCTATATCTCTTGTTGTTGGCAATGAACCAACGGAATATCCTCTAGAATTATTCCCAGAAGACAATCCGCTTTCAGGATCAGCATAAGGCAAATGTTTGCTTATGATCCATAAATTAGAACCCAACAAACTAAAGGTTGCCGAATCGACAAAAGTTCCTTCAAACATACTTTTAGGAAAATTATATGAAATTGAAACCTCTCTTAATTTTACATAAGATGCATCGTACACAAAAGCCTTTGCAGGCTCTGCTAAATAACCATAATTATTAGAATAGGTTCCTGGATTTTGTGACATTACTTTATTTGGTGAACCATCAGGAGCAACTCCTGAATTTAAAACACCTTTTTCGCGAATGTCTCCCACAGCAGTTTCTTTATACAATCCAGTAGCTAGGCCGTAATACATATCTAACGAAAAAATATCTCCTCCTTTTTGAGTATCAATTAAAAAACTAAATGAAACATTTTTATAAGTAAGTCGATTTCGTAATCCTCCAATCCAATCTGGAGTAACATTTCCTATCGTCTTATCTGATGTTGTGGTAATCATATACTTACCTGTTGTTTGATCTACCGTTGGTTGGCCATTGGTGTAAACATAATCGGTTCCTTTTATACTTCCATATGCTTCGTTAAGAGTAGCATTAGTTGTAACACCGCCTTGAAAACTAGCTAGCTGCAAGTTTTCAATACCGCCTGGTAATGAAACAACTTTACTTCTGTTATTAGACCAATTTACCGTAACATCCCAGCTAAAATCTTTCGTTTTTACAGGTGTTCCCGTAATTTGAATTTCCAAACCTTTGTTCTCAATATTTCCCCCATTTACTATTGCATTCGTATAACCAGATACAGAAGAAACTGCAGCAGAAACAATTTGATCTACAGAATTTGTTTTGTAATAAGTAACGTCAAATCCTAAACGTCTATTAAACATGCTAGTTTCAAGTCCTACCTCAACAGATTTGGTTCTTTCTGGTTTTAGATTTGGGTTTTTATTGATATTTGGTAAAGTGTACATCGATTGATTATCAAAATTAGAACTTCTTACATAAGTGTTTCTAAGCTGCAAAGCATCTGCATCATTCCCTACTTCAGCATAATTGATTCTAAATTTTCCCAAATCCAGCCATTCTTGTTTCATCAAATTTGAAAACAAAACAGATCCTGAAACAGCTGGGTATACGTATGAATTATTTCCATCTGGAAGCGTCGAAGACACATCACGTCTTACAGAAGCATCTAAAAAGTAAGTATCTTTATATCCTAGAGATGCTTGAGCGTAAATTCCGTTTACTTGTTTTGTGTATTTTGCTTCTTGTGGAAAAGGCAAAGCATATCTCGAATTTGATAATGCATATATCCCTGGAGTAACTAAACCTCCAATTGTTGATGAAAGAACACTCTCTTTGTCATCTCTTCTTAGATTTGCTCCCAATATTCCTGTCAAACTAATATCTCCCCCGAATTTTTTATTAAAATTCAACATGAAATCATAATTAATTTCTTGAAAATTATTGTCATTTCTTTGATAACCAGAATTTTCATCAACTGGAGACAATCCAAAACCAGATGCAATAGATCCAACAGCTCTCCTTTCTTCTTGAAGTTCTTTATAAGTATCTAATGACACGCGTCCTAGTGCACTTAACCAATCTGTAATTTTATAATTAAGAGATGCATAACTAAACAAGCGTGTTCTACTATCTGAAGAATAATTTTGGTAACGGGTAAAATACGGATTATCCCAATAAGCTGGCACTAATCCTTCAGGGGAAGTAGGGTCAGCCCAGTTCCACGTAATGTTTTTGCCTCCCGAAGCATTGTAAACATTTTGCAGTTCTTTTAAGTCAGTATTAGTTTGCCACCATTGTCTAAAATTACCTAGAATATTATCATTGTATCCTGTCGAGTTTCTACCAATAGTGTTTTGCAAAGTCACCGCAGCATACGCATTCGCTGTCAGTTTATCTGTGATATTCTGGCTAAACCTAGCACTTAACTGATTCTTTTTCAATTCACTATTTGGCAAAATTCCAGATTGAAGCGTATTTACATAAGACAATGAAAGACTTGATTTTTCAGTAGCTTTTTCAAGAGACAAACTATTTGTAGTCGTTTGTGCTGTTTTGAAAAAAGTAATGGGGCCATTTTTAGCAGCTTGCCAAGGCGTAGCTGTATTGTAATTTTTTGAATAAGGAGTAAAAGCATCCCATTGATATACAGGTTGTCTTGTAAATGCATCACCATACGAAGCATCGTTAGAGGTATCTACGGTAGGAATTTTGCTGCCTGGATCCAAAAATGAACTTCCAATTCCATATCCTGAACCATATTTATCCTGATACTTGGGAAATGTAGATTTATCAACCGTTCCAACTGTAAAATTGCTCGAAAAAGTAAAACCAACCTTTTTATCTTCTTTTTTCCCTTTTTTGGTAGTTACCATTACAACTCCGTTTGCTGCTCTCGAACCATATAGAGCTGTTGCTGCGGCACCTTTAAGGATGTTAATACTCTCAATATCTTCTTGATTTATATCAGATACACTGTTCCCATAATCATAGCCCCCACGACCACTTGTCTGAGTAGTCGTATTATTATTAGTATTATCTATTGGTACGCCATCAATTACCCAAAGCGCTTGGTTATTTCCTGTAAGAGATTTATTTCCACGAATCACAACATTTGTCGAGCCTCCAAAATTTGTATTTCTTGAAACTTCAACTCCAGCCGCTTTTCCAGACAAAAGATTAGAAACATTCGTATTTCCAGCACCTCCATCCAAATCTTTCCCTGAAATTTGCTGTGTTGCATAACCTAATGATTTTTTATCTCTCTTAACTCCCATTGCAGTAGTTACAACTACACCTTCAAGTTCGACAGAAGAATCAGTTAATTTTACATTAATGACTGAAGAACTTGCTGCGATTTCTTGTGTTCTCATTCCGATGTAAGTAAATACCAAAGTTTGATTTGGCGACGCTTTAATCACATACTTTCCGTCAAAATCAGTTTGCGTTCCCAATTTTGTGCCTTTAACTAAAATGCTTACTCCTGGCAAAGGTATTCCAGCATTATCCCTAACTGTTCCTGTAATTTTTTTTTCCTGAGCAAATGATAATTGCATCATTAGAATAAAAAACAGCACAATCAATCTTTTAAATTTTTGTTCCATTTGTTATATTTTTATTTGAATTGGAGTGCAACTTATAAAATTAAAATAATTTTAACAAGAATTTTATTTTATTTAACAATATTAAATATAAATATAATACTACAAATTACTTTGAAATATAAGTTATTTTAAGAATTTACTTAATTAAAATTTATATTTGATTGAAATATCAAAAGGATTTGTAAGAATTAAAGAGGTTTAAAAACAAAACAAAAAAATTAAAAAAGGACATGTCTTTTTAAGATTTTAAAAAACCAATGATAAGATAAGTGAACTTCATAAAAACCAAAAAACCGCCTAAATCATGTCTAGACGGTTTAATTCTCTTAATAATTTATACTAAAAGCGTACTAATTCAAAATAGATAAAAATGACTAAGAGTTTTTTTTATAAAGATTTAATATTTTTACTGAAGCAAATATATGCAGGAATTAGATTACAAAAAATACTCTTTAAGCCAAAAAAACAATAAAAAAAGCCAATAGTTTAAAAACTAT
The DNA here is from genome assembly GCF_000425445.1 of Flavobacterium denitrificans DSM 15936. Taxonomy (GTDB): domain Bacteria; phylum Bacteroidota; class Bacteroidia; order Flavobacteriales; family Flavobacteriaceae; genus Flavobacterium; species Flavobacterium denitrificans. Next base: position 321,485 of record NZ_AUDL01000008.1, read on the forward strand.
TGGCTTTTCTAATTTTATAATATCTATAAGACTACATTCTCTCGGGAACCTCAATTCCTAATAACAAAAATGCCGATTTTATAACTTCGGCTACTTTTTGCGAAAGCTGTACTCTGAAAATCTTTTTAGTCAAATCAACTTCACCTAAAATATGAACAGATTGATAGAATGAATTATATTCCTTTACCAAATCATAAGTATAATTTGCAATCAAAGCTGGACTGTGATTTTGAGCTGCATTCTGAATTACTTCCGGAAAAAGTTCGATTTGTTTAACCAATTCTTTTTCTTTTTCATGAAGCTCTTCAATTATTGTTTTTGCAGAAAAATCAAAATCAGCTTTACGGATTATTGACTGAATTCGCGCATAAGTATATTGAATAAACGGACCAGTATTTCCAGCAAAATCAACAGATTCTTCTGGATTGAACAAAATACGTTTTTTAGGATCTACTTTTAAAATGTAATATTTTAAAGCACCAAGACCAATTGTTTTGTACAACTTCGCTTTTTCGTCAGCTGAATAACTGTCTAATTTTCCTAAATCTTCTGAAATTTGTTTGGCTGTATCTGTCATATCCTGCATCAAATCATCGGCATCTACAACAGTTCCTTCACGGCTTTTCATTTTTCCAGATGGCAAATCAACCATTCCGTATGATAAATGGTATAAACTTGAAGCCCAGTCAAAACCAAGTTTTTTCAAGATTAAGAACAACACTTTAAAATGATAATCTTGCTCGTTTCCAACCGTATAAACCATTCCGCCCACATCTGGCATATCTTTTACACGCTGAATTGCAGTTCCAATATCCTGTGTCATGTAAACTGCGGTTCCGTCAGAACGCAAAACAATTTTACGATCAAGACCTTCATCTGTCAAATCAATCCAAACTGAACCGTCTGGATCTTTTTCAAAAACACCTTTATCTAAACCTACTTGTACAACATCTTTACCTAATAAATAAGTATTGCTTTCATAGTAATATTTATCGAAGTTAACTCCAAGATTTGTGTAAGTTGTTGCGAAACCTTCATAAACCCATTCGTTCATTTTTTTCCAAAGAGCAATCACTTTTTCATCGCCAGCTTCCCACTTTTTAAGCATATCTTGTGCTTCAATAATAATTGGCGCTTGCTTTTTAGCTTCTTCTTCCGTTTTTCCTGTTTCTATTAATTGATTGATTTCTGTTTTGTAAGCCTTATCAAACTCAACATAATATTTTCCAACTAATTTATCGCCTTTCAAACCAGAAGTTTCAGGAGTTTCTCCATTTCCAAATTTTTCCCAAGCCAACATTGATTTGCAAATATGGATTCCACGGTCGTTGATGATTTGCGTTTTGTACACTTTTTTACCAGAAGCTTTTAAAATCTCGGCAACAGAATATCCTAACAAATTGTTGCGAACGTGCCCTAAGTGCAAAGGCTTATTTGTATTTGGAGAAGAATATTCTACCATAACCGCTTTCTCAGCTGGGTTTGGAGCAACAAATCCAAATTGTTTTTGGTCTCTAATTCCGTTAAAGAAATTCACATAATAGCTATCTGAAATTACAATATTCAAGAAACCTGACACTACATTAAAGCGCGCCACTTCAGAAACATTTTCAACCAGATAGTTTCCAATTTTATTTCCTAATTCGGCAGGATTGCTTTTGATGACTTTCAGCAATGGAAAAATGACCATTGTAATATCGCCTTCAAACTCTTTTCTTGTTGTTTGAAATTCGATTTTATCAACTGAAACATCAAATAATGCCTGTATTGCTTTTTGTATAGAAGGTGTAAGAATTTGTGATAATGACATGTAACTTATTTTAAAGTGAGCAAAGATACAGCTTATTCATCAATTACAGAAAATGAAAAACATATAAAATCGAACAAAACGTTTAGAATTTCTTAAAAAAGCGTTTCATAAGAATGTTAAAATTATCAAAAAAATAAAACGCTAATCTCCTACAAAACAACAAGTCACACATTAAACTAAAAAAAATTTCACTTTTTCTTGTAACATATTAAATGTAAAAGAGTCTTAATAGTGACTTTGAATTTTATTTAAAGCAAAAAAAATCTAACAAAAACAAAAAAACAATCATCATCAATCAAATCAAATAATCAATTATTTACTATGAAATTAAAAATTTTTCTGTTCGCATTGTTTAGTTTAATTACAACAGCACAGGCCCAGAATTCCGGGACAGTCTCGGGAAAAATTATCGAGAAATCGAATAACGCACCAATTTCTTATGCAACTGTTTCTATCAAAGAAAACGGAAAAGTAGTTTCTGGCGTTAATACAGATGACAATGGAGATTTTACAATCAAAAATTTAGCATTAAAAAGCTACACTATCGAAATTCAATATATTGGTTTCAAAAAATATGTTGGTTCATTAATTTTAAGCGAGAACAGAAAGACTGCTACAGTAAATGTTTCTCTTGAAGAAGAAGCAACACAATTGAAAGGTGTAAATATTGTGGCTGAACGCTCAACTATCGAACAAAAAATTGACCGTAAGGTAATTAATGTTGGTAAAGATTTGACGACAGCTGGTGCTTCTGCATCTGATATTATGAGCAACATTCCATCAGTAAACGTAGATCAGGATGGAAAACTTTCGCTTCGCGGAAATGACAATGTTCGTGTATTGATTGATGGACGCCCATCTAATATTGATCCTGCTCAATTATTGAAACAAATTCCTTCAACTTCTATCAAAAAAATTGAGCTGATTACAAATCCAAGTGCTAAATATAATCCAGAAGGAATGTCTGGAATCATCAACATCGTTTTGCACAAAAATGCAAATACTGGCTTTAATGGAAGCTACAGTGGTGGTATTACTTTTGGAGAAACTGCAAAATACAATCAGTCTTTAGATTTGAACTATAAAACCGGAAAAGTAAATTTCTTTGGAAACGGAGGACAAAACTTTGGTACTTATTATAACAAAGGAAGAATTCAAAGACTAGATCAGGATATTGAGCAAAATTTGAAAATTTCAAACGAAAATGACAATTACTTGTACAAACTTGGAATGGATTATTTGATTGACGACAAAAATACTTTGTCATTCTATACGAATCAAAACAAATCTACCGGAAATGGAAATGTAATTACTAATATTGATTACAATAACGCTGATCCAAATATTTTTAATATTTACCAAGATTCACATTATAAAGGTCCAAGCAAAACGGGAACTTATAATTTAGCATACAAACATATTTTTAAAGAAGGGCATACTTTAGATTTTGAAGGAAACTATAGCGATACTAAAGTAGATCAAAATGCAAGCTTTAACACTACAACAACAAGTCCTGATAACACTTCAAACAATGTAGTTTATAGCGATCAAATTGGTGATCAAAGAAAATTAAGCACATTAAACGTTGATTATGTAAATCCGTTAAACGACAAAACTACGCTTGAAGCTGGTGCTGAAGCCAGAATTACAAGAACAAATAATGATTACAATACTGGAAATCCATTAGTTCCTGTTGACGAAAGAGTTTCAAACTATACTTACGATACTGACATCTATTCAGCGTATGTGACTTTTGGCCAAAAATTCAAAAAATTCAGCTACCAATTAGGAACTCGTTTTGAGAGCTATAAAGTAGAAGCAAATTTAAATCATGGCAAGGACAAATTTAATGATGATTATATTACGTTGTATCCATCAGCTTATTTGACTTATAATCTGAATGAGAAAAATGTATTACAGTTAAGCTATAGCCGTCGTGTTGACCGTCCAAGTATTGAGCAAACAAAACCAATTCGTGAATTTTCTACACCTTTAGTAACTTCATATGGAAATCCTGAATTAAGACCTCAGTTTACAAACTCTGTTGAAGTAAATTACACTAAAACTCTTGAAAAAGGAAGTATAACTGCTGGAGTTTTCGTAAGAAGCATTAACGATCAAATAGGCAGAACTTTAAGTCCAGATCCAAGTAATCCTGCACAAAAACAGATTTTAAGTTATACCAATTTTGATCATAATAGTGCGTATGGTTTTGATCTTTCATTTAATTACAAGATCACTAAATGGTGGGATATTCAACCATCTATTGACTTTTCAAGCATTAAACAACAAGGTGTTGTTTTTAAATATGACCCAATAACAAATACAAGTTCGCCTCTTGAACGCAGTGTTACAACAACAGCATTCAATGGACGTATGAACTCTAACTTTAAACCAACAAAACGTTTAAGCTTTTTATTATTTGGTTTTTACAGAGGCCCTGTTGAAGATATTCAACAAAACAGACACGAAATGTACAAAATGGATATTGGTTCACGCTATACATTGTTAGACAACAAAATGAATATTAGCGTACGTTTCAACGACGTTTTCAAGACAATGAAATATGCTTTTGATGGAATTTATCCTTACCCACAAACAGGTGAGTTTTCCTGGGAAAGCAGAACAGTTTATTTAGGTTTGACGTACAACTTTGGAGGAGGAAAAATCAAAAACCTACAACGTAAACAAAGAGAAGATAACACTAATAAAGGTGGTGGCGGAATGTTTTAATCCCACTTTGATTAGTAGATTTTAATAGTTCATGTAGAAAAGAAAAGCCTGGAGTTATGCCAACTCCAGGCATTTTTACTTTAGGTTATAAAAAATTCCGCAATTCTTTGATTTCCTCTGGGTTTGCAATTTCAGAATTATCTGTTATTGCTGATGAGTGATAAAACGTCGGAGACAGTTTATCTTGCAGTAATTTAATATTAGAAGATCTTAATCCGCCGCCCGGCATAATTTCGATTCTATCTTTGGCTAATTTCTGAATATGCTCTAAATCGAAAATCCCTTCTTCAACATTACTACCACGTCCCGAAGTGAGAATGGTTTTGAAACCACATTCAATTACATCTTCAAGGCCTTTTTCGATAGAATCTACAACATCAAAAGCTCGATGAAAAGTGCAAGAAAGCGGATGCGCTAAATGTACTAATTCCTTATTTTGTTTTTTATTGACTTTTCCGTTTTCTTTTAAAATTCCGAAAACAAAACCATCAACACCAAGCTTTTTATACTGTTTTATGTCTTGTTTCATTTCGGTCAATTCTTCGTCGGTGTAAACAAAATTACCTCCACGAGGCCTTATAATGACATGCATTTTTATTTTTATGCTTTCACGGACTTTAACCACTAAAATAGAATTCGGCGTTGTTCCTCCCAATTCCATATTTTCGCATAATTCAATTCTGTCAGCACCACTTTCCTGAGCGATCAAAGCTGACTCATAATTAAAACACGCTATTTCTAATTGATTTTTTTTCATTATGATTTAAATAATTTTTCTCCAAAGGAGACCTAACAGGTTTTAAAAACCTGTTAGGTCTAAGTGTGCAATGACACAAACAAAATTATAAAAAAACCTGCTCCAAAATGAAGCAGGTTTAAAATATAATGTAAGATGATTATTTTACCATTTAATAATAGCACTTGCCCAAGTGAATCCACTTCCAAAGGCCGCTAAAACAACTGTATCTCCAGATTTAATTTTTCCTTGTTCCCAAGCTTCAGTCAAAGCAATTGGAATAGATGCTGCAGTAGTATTTCCGTATTTCTGAATATTATTATGCACCTGATCATCAGATAATTTGAATTTATTCTGGATGAACTGTGAGATTCTCAAATTCGCTTGATGCGGAATCAACATATCAATATCTGAAACCTGCAGACCGTTTGCTTCTAAACCTTCGTTGATTACTTCGGCAAAACGAACAACAGCATTTTTAAATACAAATTGCCCATTCATATAAGGATAATAACTTTCGTCGTTCGGGTCGTTATCAGCAATAATATCTGTTACCCAGCGAGCGCCCATCCCTGGTGCTTGCAAGGCCAATTCTTCAGCGTGCTGTCCTTCTGAATGCAAGTGTGTTGACAAAATCCCTTTTGTCAAATCTTCTTCACGGCTCAAAACAGCTGCTCCTGCTCCATCTCCAAAAATTACCGAAACACCACGCCCGCGTGTTGTCATGTCTAATCCTGTAGAGTGAACTTCAGAACCAATAACCAAAATGTTTTTATACATTCCAGTTTTAATATATTGATCTGCCACAGAAATAGCGTAAACAAAACCTGAACATTGATTTCTTACATCTAAAGCTCCAACAGTTCTTAATCCTAAATCTCTTTGAACCAAAACTCCGGGTCCTGGAAAATAGTAATCAGGACTTAATGTAGCAAAAACTACAAAATCAATATCTTCTTTGGCAACGCCAGAACGTTCTATTGCAATTTTAGCTGCTTTTACTCCCATTGAAGTTGTGGTGTCTTCCCCACGAATAATATGTCTGCGTTCCTGAATTCCGGTTCTTTCCTGAATCCATTCGTCATTGGTATCCATAATCCTAGACAAATCATCGTTTGTCACAACATTTGAAGGAACATAATATCCTAAGCCTGCTATTTTTGAATGATACATATTCTTTTTATTGTTTGTTAAAAAATTGGATTGCAAATTTACGTATAGTTTAAAACATAAGCACCCAAATTACTATTTTTTTCGTTATTGGCAATTTAATAAACTTTAATTCTAAAGTTCATTAAAACTTTTTCTTTTGAAAAAAATCAGTCTTTTGTTAAAAATGATGAAAAGTATTGAAATTATACTTTAAATTGTAACAAGATTGAAGTACTTTAGTCAAACATTATGAATACCATTTTTTAAACCCCTAAAATTCAAATTATGAAATTAAAGGTTACCCTACTCTTATTTCTAAACATTGGTTTTATTGCTTTTGCCCAAGAGAACTTAACGTACCAAAAACCATCAAAATCTATTTTAGATTTAGCCGATTACGAGCGCGCTCCCACAGTATCAATGGATACTAAAAAAGAATATATGTTGTTGATGTACAGAAGCACATACAAAACATTAGACGATTTAAATCAAGAAGAACTTCGTTTAGGAGGCTTAAGAATCAACCCTATTACCAACATTTCAAGTACAGCAACATATTTAAACAACTTAAAAATTCGCAAAATAAACAGTACTGCCGAAATTCAGGTTACTGGCCTTCCTGCCAATCCTAAAATAAGCAATATTCTTTGGTCGCCAAACGATAAAAAAATATTGTTTTCACACACCACCGCAACTGGTGTTGAGCTTTGGGTTATTGATGTTGCCACTGCCAACGCTACAAAACTAACTGAAGCTACTTTAAATGCAAATCTTGGAAGTCCGTTTAGTTGGTTTTTAGACAATGAAACTATTCTGGTAAAAATGCTTCCAAAAAACAGACAACCCTTACTGGATGCTAAAAAAGATTTGCCAACTGGGCCAATCATCTCAAATACTTCTGGAGAAAAATCTCAAAACAGAACGTATCCAGATATGCTGAAAAACAAAAACGACGAAATTAATTTTGAGAACATCGTAACTTCTGAATTATACAAAGTTAAACTTAACGGTGATGCTGTTTTATTTAAAGATGCGGCAATGTATTTTGGAGAAAGAATTTCGCCAGATGGGAATTACATTATGTTGACTACCATTCAGAAACCATTTTCATATGTAGTTCCGCTTTACAGATTCCCATCAAGAACGATCGTTTATGATGCAAGAGGAAAAGAAATCAAAACTGTAAACGAAGTACCGTTGAACGAAATAATCCCTAAAGGTTTTATGGCCGTTAGAAAAGGAAAACGTGAAATGGCTTGGAGAAATGACAAACCTGCTACTTTAACATACGTAACAGCATTAGACGAAGGAGACCCAGCAAACAAAGTAGAATTTAGAGATGAAATTTTCCTTTGGGAAGCGCCTTTTACAAGCAATCCAACTTCATTAGCAAAAACACCTCAACGTTTTAGCGATATTATATGGGGGAATGATAATGTTGCTGTTATTTCTGACGAATGGTACGATACGCGTAATACAAAAACCTATTTGATTAATCCGTCAAATCCAAGCGAACAGCCAAAATTGATCACAGACAGAAATGCACAAGATGTTTATTCTGATCCAGGAAATTTTGAAACCAAGAAAAACGAATACAACAAATATGTTTTAGCCATTGAAAGCGACAATGCTTTCCGTATTGGAGATGGTTACACTAAAAATGGTCAATTCCCATTCATCGATGAATTCAATTTAAAAACATTAAAATCAAAACGTGTTTACACTTCTACTTATAAAGACAAAAAAGAAGATTTGTTAGAAATTGAGGATTTTAAATCTGGAAAGGTTTTGGTTCAAATCCAGTCAAAAAGCGAATATCCGAATTACTATTTTAGGAATATCAAAAAACAAAATAGCCTAACTCCTATTACAGCTTTTAAAAACCCTTTTGAAAGCATTAAAAACGTAAGCAAAGAAGTGATAAAATACAAACGTAAAGATGGCGTTGAACTTTCTGGAACTTTATATTTGCCAGCTGGTTACGATAAAGTAAAAAAAGAAAAATTGCCTTTGCTAATTTGGGCCTATCCTGCAGAATACAAAGACAAAAACAGCGCTGGGCAAGTGACTCAAAACTCAAATGAATTCACCGTTCCTTATTATGGATCGTTTGTTTACTGGGTAACCAAAGGATATGCTGTTTTAGATGACGCTGCTTTCCCAATTATTGGAGAAGGGACAACAGAACCAAATGACAATTTCATTTCACAATTAGTTGATAATGCCGAAGCTGCAATTGATGCCGTTGACGCCTTAGGATATATCAATCGTAAAAAAGTGGCTGTTGGCGGACACTCATATGGAGCTTTTATGACTGCTAATTTATTAACACATTCGAATCTTTTTGCTTGCGGAATTGCTCGAAGCGGTGCTTACAACAGAACTTTGACTCCGTTTGGATTCCAAACTGAGCAACGCAACTATTGGGAAGTCCCGCAAGTTTACAACACAATGTCGCCTTTTATGAATGCCGACAAAATGAAAACTCCAATTTTATTGGTTCACGGTGAAGCCGATAATAATCCTGGAACTTTCACTTTACAAACAGAACGTTATTTCCAAGCATTAAAAGGTTTAGGCGCTAATGCCAGAATGGTAATTTTACCAAAAGAAGCACACAGTTATGTTGCTAAAGAAAACATTCTTCACTTGCTTTGGGAACAAGATCAGTTTTTAGAAAAGTATTTGAAAAACTAATTTTCTCTTTAAAAGCTAGAAAAAGAAAACCCGACAGATATGAAACTATCGGGTTTTCTTTTTTTATAGCATCAGAAATTATCTAATTGGCACATTCTCTAATTATAAATAATTCAATCCTAAGAAAATTTCCTGTTCAAGAGGCAAATCAATTTCGCTTTCAAAAAAGATCAATTGTCTCTTGAAAACCGTTTCAATCAAAAAGTGATTTCCCCTAAAATAAGTTCTTCTGATTTTTACCGGAAGTTTTGATTCGGCAACCATTTTAAATTGGTGTGGATAAACCAATGTTTTATGGCTTTCATCTTCATAATCCAACAACAAATGCGTTGCCACCTCATTTACTTCACCAAATAGTGACGCTACATATTTAGTTTGGGGATCTTCATAAATTTTTGTTGGATTACCTTTTGTAATCAATTCGCCATTTCGCATTACAATAGCCTCATCTGCAAATGACAATGCATCAGTACTGTCGTGCGTTGCGATAATACAAGTGATTCCTTTTTGCTTTAAATATCGAAATAAATTTCTGCGCAAAGCATTTTTTCTAAAAGCATCGATTTGGCTAAAAGGTTCGTCTAGCAAAATCACTTCTGGCTCAAGCGCCAAAACTCTCACCAGCGCAACCCTTTGCTGTTGTCCTCCACTCAAAAACTTAGCTTTTACATGTGAGAACTGCTCCATTTCTACCATTTCTAGCAATTCCTGAACGCGCAGTTTTTTCATATTGGCAAATCCATTCGACAAGAATTTTCCAACATTTTCCGCAACAGTTTCATACGGAGACAGATCAAAATCCTGAGCCAAGTACTTCATATAAGGCATACCTGGAATCAAATTATACTTTGGACCTAAAACTGGTTTTTCATTGTAAAAGATTTTTCCTTCATCTAAATCATACAAACCATAGATTAGCTTAAGCAACGTACTTTTCCCACAACCGCTTTCGCCAATAATAGCGATATTTTCACCTTTGTTTACGGTAAAAGAAACGTTCTTTATAACAGGTTTATCAGTGTACGAAAAAGAAATATTTTGAATATCGAGCATGAGTTGAATTTGAGAGTTCAAATTTACAATGTTTAATTTCTAAAGTCAAAAAAAAAGCTGCTTCAATTAAGAAACAGCTTTTAATAAATTTTATTGCCTTTGAAAACTATTTTCCAGCTTCGGCTTTAGCATCATTTACCATTTTGTCATTTGCAGTAATTGCAAACTCAACACGACGGTTTTGGCTTCTTCCTTCTGGAGTATCATTTGTTGCAATAGGATCAGCAATTCCTAAACCTGAAGTTTTGAAACGGCTTGCTTTTAATCCTTTTGAAACCAAATAAGCTTGAACAGAAGCCGCTCTTTGCCCTGAAAGTGTCAAGTTGTAATCTGGCTTACCAGTATTGTCAGTATAACCAAAAATTTCAATATTAGTATCTCCGTAGTCGTTAAACACAGGAACCAATTTGTCCAAATTTGCTTTTGCTTGAGCAGTCAAAGTTGATTTGTTAGTATCAAAACGAACAGCATTTTCGTTCAAAGTCAAGTGAATTCCTTCACCTACTCTTTCAACATCTGCACCAGGAAGAGCTTGATCGATTTCACGAGCTTGCTTATCCATTTTGTTTCCAATAAGGGCTCCAGTTCCTCCACCTACAGCAGCTCCAATTGCAGCTCCTAACGCAGCATTACCTCCTTTGCCTAAGTTGTTTCCTAAAATACCACCAATAACACCACCGGCAACTGCACCAATTCCGGCTCCTTTTTGTGTATTATTTGCATTTTGGACTGACTCGCAGCTTGTAAAAAAACTACTTAATACAAGTAAACTACTCAACCCTAAAACTTTTATCTTTCTCATCTGTATATATTTTTATATTAATTAGCTCTTTGAAATTGGTACACAACATCTTTTGTCTGACCACCAACATTAATATTGTCGATTAATTGAAATGAACTTTCAGTTACTCCGGCAACTTTAAGTAAATAACCGTCTCTAACTTTCTTAGCTTTTTCTCCTGCATCAAGAATTTTTAAAATAAACATACCTTGATTGTTGATACTCCATACAATTGGTGAAGAAAATGCAGTACAACTTGGAGAGGTTAAAGCCATATTTCCTTTATTGTTATTAGAAATAAAACTCCATGTACTACCAATAAAACATTTTGAATCGGCAAGATCAAATGAATTTACCTTAATGTAATCAGAACCTGGATAAGATACATTGGTTAATACCCAATTTCCTTTAAGTGCAACCTGAGTTGATTTGTCAAGTTTTGTAGAAAGTGTTGGAGACTGTGCTTCTGTTGAAGCAGTTGTTGACGAAGCCGATTTACACGCAAAAAACATCACGGCAACCAAGCATATAAAAATACTCTTCTTCATTTTTACAATTTTTTATGGATTAATATTTTGCTTTTTAACAATTATTGTACCACAAATATACGATTCGTTGAGATATTTTCTCTTCCAAAATCTATTTATTTTCTTTCAGAATTAACACTTCCGACATTTTGTCACCCAAAAAACAATTGGTATTCTATTTGAATAAATGAAAATCATTACATTAAAACTCAAAAATTAAAAAAATATGACAACAGGTAAAATTAATGTTTCAGTAGAAAACATCTTTCCCTTAATCAAAAAGTTCTTATACAGCGATCATGAAATCTTTTTGCGTGAGCTGGTTTCAAACGGAACTGACGCTACTTTAAAGTTAAAACACCTTATCAGCATTGGCGAAGCTAAAGTTGAATATGGAAATCCGATTATCGAAATCAAGGTAGATAAAGACGGAAAAAAAATCCACATTATCGACCAAGGTTTAGGTATGACGGCTGATGAAGTTGAAAAATACATCAACCAAGTAGCTTTTTCAGGAGCTGAAGAATTCTTAGACAAATACAAAGATTCTGCAAAAGATTCTGGAATTATTGGTCACTTTGGTCTTGGTTTCTATTCTGCATTTATGGTTGCTGAAAAAGTAGAAATCATTACAAAATCATACAAAGACGAACCAGCTGCACACTGGACTTGCGACGGAAGCCCTGAATTCACTTTAGAGCCGGCTGACAAAACTTCACGCGGAACTGAAATTATTCTTCATATCGCTGAAGATTCTTTAGAATTCTTAGATGATTCTAAAATCAGTGGATTGTTGAATAAGTACAACAAGTTTATGCCTATTCCAATTAAATTTGGAACAAGAACAGAAACGCTTCCTAAACCAGAAGATGCTCCGGAAGATTACGTTAACGAAACTATTGAAGTTGACAATATCATCAATAATCCAAACCCAGCCTGGACAAAACAACCTTCTGAATTATCTGATGAAGATTACAAAAACTTCTATAGAGAATTGTATCCAATGCAATTTGAAGAGCCTTTATTCAACATTCATTTAAATGTAGATTACCCTTTCAACTTGACTGGAATTTTGTATTTCCCGAAATTGGGTACAGATATGCAAATCCAAAAAGATAAAATTCAGTTGTACCAAAACCAAGTTTACGTTACTGACAACGTAGAAGGAATTGTACCTGAATTTTTAACTATGCTAAAAGGTGTAATAGATTCACCAGACATTCCGCTGAACGTTTCTCGTTCTGGCTTACAAGCGGACGGTGCAGTTAAGAAAATTTCAAACTACATTACTCGTAAGGTTGCTGATAAATTGAAAGCATTATTTAATGAAAACCGTGCTGATTTTGAAGCAAAATGGAACGACATTAAAATTGTACTAGAATACGGAATGCTTTCTGAAGACAAATTCTACGAAAAAGCAGGCGCTTTTGTTTTGTATCCAACTGTAGATGACAAATATTTCACTTTAGAAGAATTAAAAGAAAAACTAAAAGAAAACCAAACTGATAAAGATGGTAAACTTGTAGTGCTGTATGCTGGAAACAAAGATGCACAACACTCTTATATTGAAGCAGCGAAAGAAAAAGGTTACGAAGTATTGCTTTTAGATTCTCCGATTATTTCGCACTTAATTCAGAAAATTGAAAATGACAATAGAGATGTAACTTTTGTGCGTGTTGACTCAGATCACATTGATAATTTGATCAAAAAAGATGAAAATACAATTTCTAAATTATCTGATGAAGAAAAAGCAACTTTAAAAACTTCATTAGAAGCTTATATTCCAAAAGCATATAGTGTACAATTAGAAGCTATGGATTCTCAAGCAGCGCCATTCATTATTACACAACCGGAATTTATGCGAAGAATGAAAGAAATGAGCCAAACTGGCGGCGGTGGAATGTTCGGGATGGGCAATATGCCGGAAATGTATAATTTGGTTGTAAACACAAACTCCGATTTGGCTTCAAGCATTTTAAATACTGAAGACAAAACGCATCAAGAACACTTGGTAAAACAGGCTTTAGATTTAGCCAAATTATCGCAAAACCTATTAAAAGGTGAAGCTTTAACTGCTTTTGTAAAAAGAAGCTTTGAGATGATTAAATAATTTTTCATCAGAATAAATAATTTCAAAAATCCTGTAGGCACAGCTTACAGGATTTTTTTATTGCGATTCATTTTTTTTGTTACATTTGAAGACCTTTAAAATCTAACATTTAACAAAAACTACTATGAAAAAAATCACTCTTTTAGTCACAACTATTTGTGTCACAGCCCTAACTTATGTTTCCTGTTCAAGCAATGACGAGATTGCAAATCAAACTGACACAACAGCCGTTGGCGCTTCAATTACAATTGATGCCGCAAACGAAATGGACCTTAACACAGGATTATCTGTAACCAACACTTCTGGGACATCAAAACCTGCAGGGCCAGTTTGCGCAACAATTACTGTGTCAGGAACAACATATCCTAAAGTATTCACTTTAGATTACGGAACTGCAGGATGCGTTGACAACCAACTTACTAGAAAAGGAAAATTAAAGCTTACGCTTTCCGGACCAGTTACTACTACAGGCAGTAAATTGACAATCGAAAGAATTGATTACTCAATCAACGGAATAAAATTAGAAGGAACAATCGAATATACAAATACTACAACAGTTGCTACCGTACCGCAATTTACTAGAAAAGTAACAAATGGAAAATTTACTGACTTATTAGGAAGAGTTTATACAAACTCTGGATCATACACAGTAAAACAAACTGCAGGTGTTGACACTCCATTTGTTCTTGAAGACAACGTATATGAAATGATTGAAGGAACTCATACTGTAACTACAGAAAAAGGGACAACCTTGACATTGACAGTACAAGAAGCTTTAATCAAAAAATACTCTTGTTTATATATTTCAAAAGGAAAATTAAAAATCGAAGGCGGATTCCTAAAAGGAGTTATCGACTACGGAAACAATGATTGCGACAGCAAATTCACTTACACTCATGAAAGTGGCGCAACTTACAACTTACAAATGTAATAGACTCATTTTTATAAAAATACAGAAATCCCAGCTTAAAAAATAGGTTGGGATTTATTTTTTATTAAAATTTTAATCTCAACAACTACATTCAAAGTATTTTCTTTATTTTGCACCAAAATCTAAAAACCAATGAAAAAATCTATTATTGCCTTTGCCGCAATTGCCTTATTAGCATCATGCAGCAAAAAAGAAACAGCTGCTGACAACCTACACATCACAGGAAACATTAAAGGATTAAAAAAAGGAACTTTATATATTCAAAGAATTATTGACACATCACTTGTTGCAATCGACAGTATTAAAATTGATGGTAATTCTGCATTTGAACGAGATATCAAATTAGAATCTCCAGAAATGCTTTTCTTGTTTTTAGACAGAGGTGTTAGCAATTCAAAAGACAATAACATTTTGTTTTTTGCAGAACCAGGAAATATCAACATCACTACTGATTTAGACAACTTTATTTACAATGCCAAAATCACAGGGTCTAAAAACCAAGAACTATACGAAGAGTATAAAAAAATCAACAATCGTTTTAATGACGAAAGTTTAGCACTGGTTGAGCCAAGATTTAAAGCAATGAAAAGGAATGACCAAAAAGCTTTAGACAGCATTAACGCAAAAGACGATTCAAATACAAAACGAAAATATCTTTTTGCTACAAACTTTGCCCTTAACAACAAAGATCATGAAATCGCGCCTTATATTGCTTTAGCGGAGATCTACGATATCAATGTCAAATTTTTAGATACGATTCAAAAGTCAATGACTCCAAAAGTAGCGCAATCGCTTTACGGAAAGAAATTAACTAAATATGTTGCCGACATCAAAAAACAGGAACAAAAATAATTTCTGATACAAAACAAAAAACGTCCTGAAAATTCAGGACGTTTTTTTTATCAATATTTTTATTTCTGATGTCTTTAAAAGGATTATCTCCCCAGCAAAGCTCCAAGCATTGCAAGCACAAAAAACAAGGCATACAACCCCAACATCGAAACCATTAAAATTCCAATAAATTTATAGTGCGATTTTAAATACCCTAGAGAAGCCGTCAATGATTCAGAATCATTTTCTCTAAAAGCTTTTTTAGCATTCGAACCAAATCGGAACAAATAATAAACTGGGAAAAAATAAATTGCCGCCAATACTAGATACATAAAGCTCATAAGCGCTCCGAAAGAACCAGCAAAAGCGCCCATTCCCGGCATTGAATTCCCCATAGACGCAAAAATTGCTCCAGCAAAAATTGCAATGACAACAAAAAGTCCAACTCCTATAAATCCAAGAATCGACAAAAAGTAAGCCCACTTTGCGGTTTCCTTTAAAAAATCTTTTGCAGATTGATCGAGATGCAGCTCGAATTTTTCAAACACTGAGGTTTCTTCCATTATGATTAGGTTTTTGGTTAAAAAACAAACATAAGAAATTTATTGTTACAGTAATATCAAATTGGACAGGTGATAAGTTGATTTCGGGTTTCAATTTTCAGGTCCTTCTTACGTTGTCAGGCTGAGTGAAGTCGAGGCTCTTTCCTCCTATTCCTTCGACTTCGCTAAGGATGACAGTGCGCACCTCGAACCTGAATATTGAAACCACAAAAAACCAAACCTTAAATTTTGCGCAAAAAAAAACCATCACATTTCTGTAATGGTTTTTGAGCCGATAGAGGGACTCGAACCCACGACCTGCTGATTACAAATCAGCTGCTCTAGCCAGCTGAGCTACATCGGCCTATTTTGCGAGTGCAAAGATAAAAATGTTTTTTTAATATTCCAAAAAAAATTTCGCACCACTCTCTATAATTAAAAAAACCACCACATTTCTGTGATGGTTTCCGTTGAGCCGATAGAGGGACTCGAACCCACGACCTGCTGATTACAAATCAGCTGCTCTAGCCAGCTGAGCTACATCGGCGTCATTACGGGTGCAAATATAAAGCGGTTTTTCAATTTCCCAAAATAAATTTGCACTTTTTTACACTTTTTTTTGCTTATAGCGCGTTGATTTTTTCAATCAATTGATTAGCAGTTTGTTCTAATTCAACATTGATTTGTTTGAAGTGTGCTTTTTTATTTTCAACGTTCTTAGCGTTCACTTTTGTAATCAAAGTATCGAATGCAGCAATAGCTTCATCGATTAAAGCATTCGTTTCTGGAGTAGGATTTCCTGTTGTAGACATCTCAAACAAGTAAACTGCCTCAATAATATCTCCTAATACGAAATTGATGTCTTTCTTTAAATTTTTAACGTTTGCCATTTTATTATAATTTTAATTTGCGTTTGCAAAAATACACATATTCTTTATATTAACTGCTATGAAATGTAAATTTCTAAAATTGAAGCTTTTCCGCTCAAAATAAATGAATTTATCGCAGCAGGAACTAAAACAGTATCACCTTTTATATAAGTATGCTTAAAACCATCCATCTCAATTTCAAAACTTCCTTCGATACACATATATACGGTAAAAGTTTCATTTGACTTAGAAGCTTCAATTTTACTTTCTAAAGGAATTAGATTGGTTGTGAAATAAGGACAGTCAACAACTGTATTAGAAACATTTTGTTTTGTTTCGTATTTCTTTTGTGTATCGACTTTATTGTAATTGATTGCATCAAGCGCTAAATCTACGTGCAATTCTCTTTTATTTCCTTGCGCATCAACTCGGTCAAAATCGTACAAACGATACGTAATATCTGAAGTCTGCTGAATTTCGGCAACCACTAATCCTGCTCCAATTGCGTGAACAGTTCCGGTTTCTAAAAAGAAAACATCGCCAGATTTTGCTTTTACACCATCCAAAATCGAAACTAATGTATTATCGTTCAAATGTTTCAAATATTCCTCTTTGCTTGAGTTTTCTTTAAAACCAACAATAATTCTAGAATCAGCATCAGCTTGCATAACGTACCACATTTCCGTTTTTCCAAATGAATTATGACGCTCTTTAGCCAATTTATCATTTGGATGAACCTGAATAGAAAGATCTTCGCGTGCATCTAAATATTTAAAAAGAAGCGGAAACTGTTTTCCAAAACGCTCATAAACTCTTGTTCCTAGAATTTCATTTGGTGTTTCATCAATAAGCTCCATCAATGATTTTCCTTTCAAAACGCCATTTGAAACCACGCTAACATCACCTTCAACTGTAGATAATTCCCAACTTTCACCAGTAATTTTAGAAGTGATTGGTTTATTTAAAATCGTTTTTAGTTTTTCTCCTCCCCAGATTCTTTCTTTTAAAATGGGTTCAAATTGCAATGGATATAATTGTGCGCTCATTTTTTGGTTAATATCTTTATTATTTAAAATTGATTAATTCTATTTATATTGATTACAACATCAATTCTTTAATTGTGTCTAATGCTTTCGGAATATGCTTTGCCGCATTCATGCTGTCAAAAATCGAAATAACAACGCCATTTTTATCAACGATATACGTCACTCTTCCTGGCAGAAGTCCGAATAAATTATTTCGGACACCAAAAAGATGTCGCAATCTTTTATCCTGATCTGACAGCAAAATAAAAGGCAACTTGTATTTATTAGCAAATTTGTGATGAGACTTGACACTATCACTGCTGATGCCAATAACTTCAGCGCCTAAATCTTTGAAATCTTCATATTGATCGCGAAAACTACAAGCTTCGGTAGTACAACCCGGCGTGTTATCTTTTGGATAAAAATAAATTACGAGTGGTTTTCTCCCTAAAACGCTTTGGCTTTCAAAAAGTTCCCCATGACTATCTTTTGCAGTAAAATTCGGAACTATATCTCCTATTTTTAATGACATTTATTATTCTCCTTTATAAGTTACAAAATTGCGTTCGGTTTCATTCAAGACGACTTCTAAATCAAAATCAGGTTGAATTCTTTTTCTAATTTTATTCCATATCACAACAGCAATGTTTTCTGCGGTTGGATTCAAATCTTGAAATTCTGGAACATCCAAATTCAAGTTTTTGTGATCAAACGGAATCTCAACTTCTTCAAGGATGATATCCGCTAATACTTTCATATCTAAAACAAAACCAGTTTCCGGGTCAATTTTTCCTGTAACACTAACTGTCAAACCATAATTGTGACCATGAAAATTGGGATTGTTGCATTTTCCAAAAACTGCATTGTTTTTTTCATCTGTCCAATCCTTCCTGTATAATCGATGTGCAGCATTAAAATGTGCTTTTCTTGATATGGTTACTCTCATTTAGGTTTTTGGTTGCTTTGGTTATAATTTATGGTCTTCGAGATAATGATCAAATTCATCAAAAATTATCTTAAACCATACGGTATAAATTTCGGGCTGTTTTTCAATATCAGCTTTTACATCTTCAATGCTCATCCACTTCCAAGCTTCAACCTCGTCCGGATTTATGTTTGGTTCATCATTATAATAACCGATCATAACATGATCGAGTTCATGCTCTGTCAAACCGTTATCAAAAGGCGCTTTATAAATAAAATGAAAAAGCTCTTTTAATTCGGCTTTAAAACCCATTTCTTCAAACAATCTTCGGCTTCCAGCTTCAATATTACTTTCTCCTTCTCTTTGATGACTGCAACAAGTGTTTGTCCAAAGCAATGGTGAATGATATTTGTGATGCGCGCGTTGCTGCAGCATAATTTCGTTTTTACTATTTAAAATAAAAACTGAAAATGCGCGATGCAAAAGCGCTTTTTCATGTGCTTCTAATTTTGGCATTAAGCCAATCTGTTCATCGTTTTGATTAACTAGTATTACGTTTTCTTCTATCATAAGGCTTCTTAAGCAAACAAAAATACGAAAAAAGAAATGGCTTAAAAATGCTAATTAAGCTTGTCAAAAACTAGGCTCTTAACTAAATTCTTATTTTCTTGATTTACAACATTATAAATATGTTCAAAATTAAAAGCTGTTAAAATTAAGACATAAAAACTACATTGCCTTATTTTACGTAACTAATAAAAAGTTAAAACACACTTAAAAAAATCTCAATAATAACTCTGACTGTAATTTGAAGCTAAATCTCGACGTATCTTTGAAATACAGTTTAAAGCACCCAAGAACTCATGAAATCTCAAAATCTATTTTTAAACCTTTGTTTTTTACTCCCGCTTTTTATTTTGCAAGCATGCGGTCAAAACACAAAAAAAGAACCTGCAAAAACAACTTCCATGGAAAATGTAGTTACAAAACCCAGAAATCCTTATTACTCCAATACTGATACAACAAAATTAAACATAAGCAATGCCGAATGGAAAAAGGTATTGCCAGATGATGTTTACGCCGTAATGCGCGAGGCCGATACCGAAAGGCCTTTTACTGGAAAATACTGGAATACAGACAAAAAAGGAACTTATTACTGCGCTTCTTGTGGCAACAAACTTTTTAGATCGACTGCTAAGTTTTCGAGCAGCTGCGGTTGGCCAAGTTTCTTTGAGCAAGAAGACAAAAAAAGTGTAATATTCAAAAATGACAATTCTTACGGAATGGAAAGAATTGAAGCACTTTGCGGACGTTGTGGCGGGCATCTTGGTCATTTATTTGATGATGGTCCGGAACCAACCGGAAAGCGCTATTGCATGAATTCTATTGCCCTTGATTTTATTCCCGATAACAAATAATTAACTATGAAAAATACACTTTTAATCTGTTTATTTGCTTTATCAATAAGCGGATTTTCGCAAAATAAAAAACCCTCAAATTTAGAGACTATTACACTTGGAGGCGGATGTTACTGGTGCGTTGAAGCCGTTTACGAAAATTTGGATGGTGTAAAATCTGTCGTTTCTGGATTTTCAGGCGGAAATGTCGCAAATCCTACTTATGAAGAAGTCTGCACTGGCGAAACTGGTCATGCCGAAGTTGTTCAAATCACATATGACAAAAACGTAACAGATATTAATGAAATCTTCGAAGTTTTTTTCACCGTTCACGACCCAACAACCTTAAATCGCCAAGGTGCAGATGTTGGAACTCAATACCGTTCAGTGATTTTTTATAAAAACGAAGAACAGAAGAAAGCCGCACAAAGCATTATTGCCGAACTAAATAAAGCAAAAGTCTACTCTAGCCCAATTGTTACAAAAGTAGAAGCTTTTAAAATGTTTTATAAAGCTGATGATTATCATCAAAATTATTATGCCAATAATAAAAGTCAGCCGTATTGCAAAATGGTCATTCAGCCGAAAATAGAAAAATTCGAAAAAGTCTTTAAAGACAAACTGAAAAAGAAATCCTAAAAAAAAAAGGGAAATGAATGAAGTCATTTCCCTTTTTTTTATCAGCTTCAACCTTGCCAAAATTTGAAACTTTGACAAAGTTTAATGATCTCAAATTACTTTTTCGCTACTTTTTTGAATCGCATTGTTGCTACATCGCCTTCATTCAAAATTAGTTTTCCATCTTTATCAACAGAATAGCTTGTGATTTTTTTCATTTGTTGCAAAAATTGCTGTTCTCCTCCTCCATCACAAAACATTAATGTAGATGGCCCCGGCTCTCCAAAAGTTAAAGAATTTCCGCTTAATGCATAAGGCGCGCTGTATCCGTTGCAACCATTATTCCCAAAAACTTTTGTTTCTTTTTGATCAAAAGTAATTTGCGGCTTTTTATTTGGATATAATCCTTCAAAAGCAATTTTTGGCCCCGAGATATATTCTAATTCCCAAGTTACATCATAAATATCAGCAGCGCTTTTATCTTTTGATGTTGCGCAAGAGTTAAGCAATAAAGTTAAAATTGAAACGATAGCAAGTGTATATTTTTTCATAAAATGCATTTTTAAAGATTAATAAAATTTGTTTTTTGAAGATTAAAATTCTGTTATAAACATTGCATTCTCAAGATTCATGCCTTTTTAAACTAAAATTTCATTGCAAACCGAAATTTTCTGAACTCTAAGTTACGCCATTTTGTTCAAAACAATCTTAATCAAATGTTTAAATTAAAATTTGCAATTCTATTTTTTTTGTAATTTGCAAGAATAAAAACCAACAAAACTCAACAAAAAACAAAAAAATGAAGCAATTACTAGCATTCTTTGCATTCTTAACTACAATCAACCAAATACAGGCACAAGAAAACCTTCCAACGGACTATCTTTCGAAAGAATTTCACAAAGGCCGTCGTGAAGCCTTTAGAGCTTTGATGCCAGCCAATTCTGTCGCTGTAGTTTTTTCTTACCCAGAAAGAATCTTTTCACAAGACATCAATTACAATTATCACGCAAATCCAGATATGTATTATTTATCAGGCTACAAAGAAGCCGATGCTGTTTTGTTGATTTTTAAAGAACCTCAAGGAACCGAAAAATACAATGAAGTTCTTTTTGTGCGAGAAAGAAATGCTAATCGGGAAATGTGGACCGGAAGACGTTTAGGAGTTGAAGGTGCAAAATCAAAATTAGGATTTTCAACTGTTTACAACGGAAAAGATTTCAATGCTTTTGATATCAGCTTTAAAAAGTTTGACAAAATAATTTACGATAAAATCCCAACAGATTTAAACAACGACCACAGTGGCTTTGATCTTTTTGGTTTAATACAGATTTTCAAATCTAAAGCTTCGATTACACAAGAAAACGAAGCTTCAACTGATTTATTTGCCAATATCACCAACTCGCTTCGCCAAATAAAAACTCCTGAAGAACTTGATTTAATGCGCAAAACCGTAAAACTTTCCTGCATTGCACACAACGAAGTAATGAAAGCAGTTGGTCCAGACATGAGCGAAAATGAAGCTGACGGAATCCACGCTTATGTCCACAGACATTACGGTGCCGAAGGAGAAGGTTATCCCCCAATTGTGGGTGCTGGAGCAAACGGATGTATTTTGCATTATGGCGAAAACAATGCAACAAAAATCGACAACCAATTGTTATTGATGGATGTTGGTTCTGAATATCATGGTTATTCTGCAGACGTTACCAGAACCATTCCGGCAAACGGAAAATTCACTGAAGAACAAAAAGCAATTTACCAAATTGTTTATGAAGCACAAGAAGAAGTTTTTAAACTTTGCAAAGAGGGAACACCAATTCAGGCTTTAAACACAAGATCCAGAGAAATAGTTGCTGCAGGACTAATCAAACTAGGAATTATTACCGACCCAAAGGATTCAAGAATATATTACCCGCATGGATGTTCACATTTTCTTGGTTTGGATGTTCATGACAAAGGTGATTATATGGGTAATTTAAAAGAAAATATGATCCTGACTGTTGAGCCAGGAATCTACATTCCGGCAAACAGCAAATGTGATAAAAAATGGTGGAACATTGGCGTTCGTATTGAAGACGATATTTTGATCAAAAAAGATTCATATGAAAATCTTTCAGCCGAATCTCCAAGAAAATGGGAAGATGTCGAAGCTTTAGCCAAGCAAAAAAGCACTTTCAATGATATGAAATTCCCTAAAATATAAATTTGTTTTTAGCCACTGCCGATAGCTATCGGGATAAACGGGTTAAAATGATTTTCTTTTTAAAATAATCTGTGAAAATCTTTTTAATCTGTGGCAAGAAAAAATAAATTCAAAGCCTCATTTATTAATTTAAGTGAGGCTTCTTTTTTGAATTTTGACGTACTTTTGTAGTCCTAAAAATTTAAAAAATGAAAGCACTTACCTTCTCTAAATTCGGAGATTCAGAAGTTTTAAAATATATCGAAATACCAAACCCACAGCTGAAAAGCGATGAAATTTTAGTCGAAATGAAAGCCATCGGATTAAATTTTGCCGATGTTTACAGACGAAAAGGAACTTATCACTTAAAAGGGAATCCGCCTTTTATTGCCGGTTACTAAGGTGCCGGAATTGTGGTCGATGCCAATAATCATCCCGACTATAAAGTGGGCGATCGTGTGGCTTTCGCCGATGTTCCTTTTGCAAATGCCGAACTCGTTGCAGCAAACATCAATCACGTTTTGCCACTGCCGGAAAATATTTCTTTTGAAACCGCAGCTTCGATTTTATTGCAAGGATTAACCGCTCATTATTTAGCAACCGATAGCCACAAAACCACAAAAGGCGAAACAGTCTTAGTTCACGCCGTTGCTGGCGGAGTTGGCCAAATTCTAACTCAAATCAGCAAGCTTTTGGGTGCAACCGTTTTAGGATTGACTTCTTCTTCAGAAAAAGCAAAAGTTGGCTTAGAATATGGCGCAGATCATGTTTTTCTTTATAATGACGATTGGAAATCACAAATTTTTAAAGCCTTCCCAAAAGGCGTTGATGCAGTTTATGACAGCATCGGAACTACTTTAGCAGACAGCTTCGAAGTCACTAAAGAATGCGGGCAAGTTGTTTTCTTTGGAATGGCTGGTGGAGATCCCGCGACTGTAGACCCAAGAATGCTAATGGATGGTTCAAAAACCTTGACCGGAGGCGATTTATGGAGTTACTTAAATTCTAAAGAAGAAAGAATTAAACGTGCAACGCAATTATTCAGCTGGATCACAGAAGGAAAAATTAAACTTTCAGAACCAACATCTTTCAAGTTATCAGAAGGAAAATTGGCACATGATTATCTGGAAAGCAGAAAAAGCACCGGAAAAATCATTTTGATCCCGTAAATAATAATCTGGGCGTGCCACCAATAAAAAAAGGAGCCAACTATGCAAAACGCTTAGTTGGCTCCTTTTTTTATTGCTGTCGGGCTTTCGCTGCTACTTCGGTAGCTTAGCTCTATCCCTCACGCGAACTCGTTTTCAAAAACCTTTTCAGTTTCTTAATTATTTCAAAGCCTCAGCAATCATTAAGGCACATTTTTCACCATCAATTGCTGCAGAAATAATTCCACCAGCATAACCTGCTCCTTCTCCGCAAGGATACAATCCTTTTATTTGCAAATGCTCTAAAGTCAAAGGATCTCTCGGAATCCTTACCGGTGATGAAGTTCTACTTTCAGGTGCATGCAAAATCGCTTCATTAGTTAAATAACCTCGCATTGATTTACCAAATTCTTGAAATCCCTGACGCATAATCTGCGTTAAAAATCCAGGAAAAACTTGTCCCAATTCTACCGAAGTAGTTCCCGGAACATAGGACGTTTTCGGAATATCCGCAGAAACTTTGCTTTGCGTAAAATCAATCATTCTTTGCGCTGGAACCTTTTGAGTTCTTCCAGCCAAATGCCAAGCTTTTTGTTCGATACTTTTTTGAAATTCCATTCCGGCCAAAGCCCCAAATTTTGCGAAAGGCTTAAAATCTTCTAATTTTAATTCCACCACAATTCCTGAATTGGCTGTAGATTGGTCACGTTTAGATGGCGACCAACCGTTTGTAACAACCTCGCCTGGGCTTGTTGCGCAGGGTGCAATTACACCACCCGGACACATACAGAATGAATACATTCCGCGACCGTTAACTTGTTTTACGATTGAATAGGGTGCCGGAGGCAAATGTTCGCCACGGAAATCGCAACTGTATTGAATACTGTCGATTAATTCTTGTGCGTGTTCTGCACGAACTCCCAAAGCAAAAGGTTTCGCTTCTATTAAAATTTTCTTTTTATCTAATAATTCAAAAATATCACGCGCCGAATGTCCCGTTGCTAAGATCAATTTATTAGCGTGAATTTTATCGCCGTTTTGAGTTACAATTCCTTCAACTTCATTATTCCTTACCAGAATATCGCTTACGCGAGTTTCAAACAGAACCTGACCGCCAAATTCCCTGATTTTATTTCGGATATCTTCAATAATTTTTGGCAATTTATTGGTTCCAATATGTGGATGCGCTTCCACCAAAATATCTTCAGAAGCACCAAAAGCAACTAAAAGTTCTAAAATTCGAGTTACATCACCACGTTTTTTAGAACGTGTATATAATTTTCCATCAGAATAAGTTCCAGCTCCACCTTCACCAAAACAATAATTAGAATCTTCGTTTACAATATGTTCTCTGTTAATTGCTTTCAAATCGCGTCGGCGTCCGCGAACGTCTTTTCCGCGCTCAAGTACAATTGGCTTTAGGCCTAATTCTATTAATTGCAATGCAGCAAAAAGACCCGCTGGACCAGCACCAACCACAATCACTTCTTGTGCTTTGGAAACATCCTTATATTTTGGAAATTCAATTTTGGTTTCTTGAAAAGGTTCTCCCTTCAAAAAAATAACAACTTTCAAATTGATCTTAATTGCTTTCTGGCGCGCATCAATCGAACGCTTTAAAATAGTAATATGCTGAATTTCGTTTGGAGAAACTTTAATTTGTTTAGACAAATAATCTTTAAGCAACACTTCGTTTGCAGCAGTTTCTGGAGTTACCTGAAGTAAAAGTTCTCTTGGCATTGTATCTTATTTATTAGCTTTTCTTTCTATGAAAAGAAGTTGCAAAAATAACATTTTAAAATGAGATTATATGTTACTGAAAAATTTGTCCACAGATTGGATTAAAAAAGATTTCTTTCAAGAGCAGTTAGACGCACTGCAGTGCGTCTCTACAAAAAAACTTAGAATCTTAGCATCTCAGAATCTCAGAACCTTTTTCAAAAAGACTTTGTACCTTTGCAACCCTGAACCTTTGCACCTTAAAAAAATGTCTAGAAAAATAAAACTAATTTGGGATTTCCGTGGCCCGGCTTCTGCAAAAACTGCCGAACATCACGAAATTCATTTAAAAGAATATATCGCTATTGAAAAGCTTCCTTTAAATATTACAGGATTTAAAATCATCGATGACATGTACGCCATAGCTTTTATGGTTGTAACCGATGAAAATATGATTCAGGTAAGAGATGCTTTGAAACCGCATCGAGGGGAAGTGTATAGTGATCAGTAAAAGTCGCAGTCTCAGTTTTCAGTCTCAGTAAAAAACTGCAAACTGTAAACTGAGACTGTAAACTTTTTTAATCACAGCTTACAGCCTGCTAACCGAGACTGTAAACTGCGACTGTAAACTTTTTAATTAGCAACTTCACTAATAAATTTAATACGCATTAAACGCAATTCATCAATATCATAATCACCATCAAATTCTTTTAGAGCATCTTCGATTTTATCTGATTCTGATTCCATAAAGTAATCGTGAATTTCTTCTTGCTGATCGTCATCAAGCATATCATCCAACCAATATTTGATATTTAATTTGGTTCCAGAATAAACAATTTGCTCCATTTCTTTAATCAAAGCATCCATCGAAAGTCCTTTTGCAGAAGCGATATCACTTAAAGGCAACTTTCTGTCAATATTCTGAATGATGTATAATTTATTAGCGGAGTTAACTCCTGTAGATTTTACAACCAAATCGTCTGGACGGATAATATCGTTATCCTCGACATAACGGCTAATTAAAGCCACAAACTCGCTTCCGTATTTTTTTGCTTTTCCTTCTCCGACACCATGAATGTTATACAATTCCTGTATAGTTATCGGATATTTTAAAGCCATATCTTCAAGAGAAGGATCCTGAAAAACTACAAATGGAGGTACTCCAAGTTTTTTGGCTACTTTTTTACGAAGTTCACGAAGCATTCCCGTTAAAACTTCATCTGCAGTACCAGAAGCTTTCCCTCCTGTCACAATTGTTTCATCATCTGCTTCAGTATATTCATGATCTTCAGACATCATAAATGACACTGGATTTTTGATAAAATCCAAACCTTCTTTTGTGATTTTTATAACGCCATAAGTCTCAATATCTTTTGATAAATAGCCTGAAACTAAAACTTGTCGCAATAATGCCATCCAGTATTTTTCGTCATGATCTGATCCTGAACCAAAAAACGATTGTGTATCTGTTTTATGTGCTTTTATCACAGCGTTTACACGCCCGATTAAAGTAAACACAATTTCTTTTGATTTATAAATATGTTTGGTATCGCGAACAATTTCAAGCAATTTGACCACTTGCTCTTTCGCTTCCACTTTATGTTTTGGATTACGAACGTTGTCGTCCATATCGGCTCCTTCACCCGTTTCGCTGTCAAATTCTTCTCCGAAATAATGAAGAAGGAATTTTCTGCGTGACATTGAGGTTTCGGCGTAAGCCACAACTTCCTGCAAAAGTGCAAAACCAATTTCCTGTTCAGCAACTGGTTTTCCAGACATGAATTTCTCAAGCTTTTCTACATCTTTATAAGAGTAATAAGCAAGACAATGTCCTTCACCACCATCGCGTCCGGCACGACCCGTTTCTTGATAATAACTTTCAAGTGATTTTGGAATATCGTGGTGAATTACAAAACGAACATCTGGTTTGTCAATTCCCATTCCGAAGGCGATTGTTGCTACAACAACATCTACATCTTCCATCAAGAACATATCTTGATGTTTGGCTCGTGTTTTTGCATCTAAACCTGCATGATACGGAACAGCGCTGATTCCGTTAACTTGTAAAACTTCGGCAATCGATTCTACTTTTTTACGGCTTAAGCAATAAATAATTCCCGATTTTCCTTTATGTTGTTTGATAAATCGAATAATATCCGACTCAATGTTTTTCGTTTTGGTGCGAACTTCATAAAATAAGTTCGGTCTGTTGAATGATGCTTTAAAAGTATTTGCATCAGACATATCAAGGTTTTTCAGAATATCTTCCTGAACTTTTGGGGTTGCAGTTGCGGTAAGCCCAATAATTGGCACTTTCCCTAATTGTTTAATTATATTTCTAAGATTCCTGTATTCCGGCCTAAAATCATGTCCCCATTCTGAAATACAGTGTGCTTCGTCAATTGCAACAAAAGAAATTGGCACACTTTGCAGGAACGCCACATACTCTTCTTTTGTCAATGATTCGGGAGCTACATATAAAAGCTTGGTTAAACCAGAGCTGATATCTTTTTTAACTTGGGCAATTTCAGTTTTAGTAAGCGAGGAATTTAAAACGTGGGCAATTCCGTTTTCTGAAGAAAGGCTTCGAATCGCATCGACCTGATTTTTCATCAAAGCAATTAAGGGTGAAACAACAATAGCTGTTCCGTCCTGAATTAAAGCGGGTAATTGATAACAAAGAGACTTTCCACCGCCCGTAGGCATAATTACAAAAGTATTCTTCTTATCTAAAATACTCGTAATGACTTGCTCCTGCAAGCCCTTAAATTGGCTAAAGCCGAAATACTTCTTTAATTCCTTGTGTATTTCAATTTCGTTTGAATTCATTCTTTATTTTAATGGATATTTTTGTATAAATTTGCAACACATAAAGATACAACTTTCTTTTATACATACAAATTTTAAATATTCTGTTTTGATCTCAAAAGAAAATATATTGGCGATTGCCAAAAAAACAATACTATCTGAAAGTGAGGCAATTACAAAATTAATTGATTTTCTTGACGAAAATTTCTACGAAGCTGTCCAGCGGATTTATGAAACCAAAGGCCGTTTGATTGTTACCGGAATAGGAAAAAGCGCTATCATCGCTCAAAAAATGGTAGCCACTTTCAACTCTACAGGAACTCCCTCTATGTTTTTGCATGCCTCAGAAGCCATTCATGGCGATTTAGGAATGATTCAAAATGAAGACATCATTATCTGCATCTCAAAAAGCGGAAATAGTCCGGAAATTAAAGTGTTAGTTCCGTTATTAAAACGTTTTGGAAATACTTTAATTGCTATGACAGGAAACATAACTTCCTTTTTGGCAAAAGGCTCAGACTATGTTTTAAACACAACTGTAGAAATCGAAGCTTGCCCAATAAACCTTGCGCCAACAAACAGCACAACTGCTCAACTGGTTATGGGAGACGCATTGGCCGTGTGTTTGATGGAAATGCGTGATTTCAAACCTGAAGATTTTGCAATTTATCATCCGGGAGGTGCTTTAGGCAAAAAATTGTTGCTTCGAGTAAAAGATATGATTGAGCACTCGTTAAAACCAATGGTTACACCAGAAACCTCAATCAAAAAAGCAATTTTCGAAATTTCTGAAAAAAGATTAGGTGTAACAGTTGTTATTGAAAATGGCAAAATCGTCGGAATTATTACCGATGGAGACATCCGACGAATGCTAAATGACGTAGATACTATTGCGGACTTAACTGCCAGAGATATTATGTCAAAAAATCCTAAAACAATATCTTCGGAAACTATGGCGGTTGACGCTTTGAATATTATGGAAGATTTTTCGATTACACAATTAATCGTTGCTGATAACGGCGAATACAAAGGAGTATTACATTTACATGACATTTTAAAAGAAGGAATCGTATAATGGCAAAGAAAAATCTTGGCGAAATGTCATTTTTGGATCATCTTGAAGAACTAAGATGGTTATTGGTTAGAAGTACACTTGCAACATGCATTATGGCATTTGTTACTTATTTTATTAGTGATTATTTGTTTGATCAAATTATTTTAGGCCCAATTCGGCCAACATTTTTTACCTATGTTTGGTTTTGCGACTTATCGCATTCATTAGGATTTGCAGATAGCATTTGTATCACAGAACTGAATTTCATCATTCAGAATACCGAAATGGAAGGCCAAGTAAACATTTTTGTGTGGATGTGTCTTCTGGCAGGTTTCATATTGAGTTTTCCTTATATTTTATGGGAAATCTGGAAATTTATCAGTCCGGCTTTATATGAAAAAGAAAGAAAAAATGCGAAACTATTTATATTCGTTTCATCATTGCTTTTCTTTTTAGGCGTATTGTTTGGGTATTTTGTAGTAATCCCAATGTCGGTGAATTTCGTTGCCACTTTCTCTGTAAGTGATGTTGTAAAAAACCAATTTACGCTCGAATCGTATATGGGAATGGTCAAAACGAGTATTCTTGGAAGTGCAATCTTTTTTGAATTGCCAATCGCTATTTATTTCTTAACCAAGTTAGGATTAGTAACTCCTACTTTCTTAAGAAAATACTGGAAATATGCTGTAGTAATCATTTTGATTATCGCCGCAATCGTAACACCACCGGATGTTGTAAGCCAAACCATTGTGGCAATTCCGATGTTGATTATCTACGAAGTAAGTATCCTTATTTCAAAAATTGTTTATCGAAATAAATTAAAAGAAAATGTCTGATATAGTTCAAGAATTTAACGACTATCGTTCTAAAATGAACGAAAAATTATTAGCTGACAATAATAAAATTGTAAAGCGAATTTTTAACCTTGACACAAACGCATACGCTCCCGGAGCACTTGACGTAAAAACAAAAGAACTTTTAGGTTTAGTTGCATCAGCTGTTTTGCGTTGCGACGACTGCGTAAAATATCATTTAGAAACAAGCTACAAGGAAGGAATTTCTAAAGAAGAAATGATGGAAGCTATGGGAATCGCAACTCTTGTTGGCGGAACAATCGTTATCCCTCATTTAAGAAGAGCTTACGAATTTTGGGAAGCACTTGAAGAGCAAGGCAAATAATTAGAGAATGAGATAATTAGTCAATTAGATAATTTTCATACAATATGTTAATTCCTTTAATTGATTAATTTATTTTATCTTATTTTGCCAACAGAGATAATAATTATCTCATTATCAAATTGACACATTATCTAATTAAGATATTATCTAATTAAAAAAATGAAGCTAAGAGCCGATAATTTAATCAAAACATACAAAGGCCGAAGTGTTGTAAAAGGAATTTCTGTTGAGGTAAATCAAGGGGAAATTGTGGGACTTTTGGGTCCGAATGGTGCTGGAAAAACCACTTCTTTCTATATGATTGTAGGATTGGTAAAACCAAATATGGGGAATATTTATCTTGATGATTTGAATATTACCGATTATCCTATGTACAAACGTGCACAGCAAGGAATTGGTTATTTAGCACAAGAAGCTTCGGTTTTTAGAAAATTAAGTATCGAAGATAACATCTTGAGTGTTTTACAATTAACAAAACTTTCTAAAGAAGCTCAGATTGCCAAAATGGAAAGTTTAATTGAAGAATTCAGCTTAGAACATATTCGCACCAACCGAGGTGATTTACTTTCTGGAGGTGAACGTCGTCGTACGGAAATCGCACGCGCATTAGCAACTGATCCAAAATTTATTTTATTGGATGAGCCTTTCGCCGGAGTTGACCCGGTTGCGGTTGAAGATATTCAGCGAATTGTTGCACAATTAAAAAATAAAAATATCGGAATCCTTATTACTGATCACAACGTTCAGGAAACTTTAGCAATTACCGATAAAACATACTTAATGTTCGAAGGAGGAATCCTAAAAGCCGGAGTTCCGGAAGAATTGGTTGAAGATGAAATGGTTCGCCGTGTTTATCTTGGACAGAATTTTGAACTTCGTAAAAAGAAACTTGAGTTTTAAAAAAAGTATTCAGTCGCAGTTTTCAGTCTCAGTGAATACTGAAAACTGCAACTAAAAATTCTTTACAAAAACACTGAAAACTGCGACTGTGACTGCAAACTTACTCTACTGTAATAAACTGCAATTGTTCTAAATCTCCGTTATAAATATTAACATCAACGCGATGTTTGATTCCCGGCAAAGATGCTTTTTCTGTAAACTGCCAGAAAAGCCAATCGTCTTCTATTTTTTCTCTGTAAAAATTGTAATTCGCAATCCAGAATAAATATTCGCTAAATTCTTCTTTTAGAAAATCCGAATAATATCTTTCGCCCGAATAAATTATCGGACGAACCTGATAATGTTTTTCGACTTTAGTCAACCAACGCTTCAATCCTTTTTTCAAACTGTCTAAAGGCTGATTTTTTGGCAATTTTTCAATATCCAAAACTGGAGGAAGATCGCCTTTCTGCAATTTCACCGTTTTAATAAAAAGATTCGCTTGTTCAATGGAGTTTTCATTTGGACGATAATAATGATATGCCCCGCGCATAATTTTATTTTCTTTTGCACCTTCCCAATTTCTTTTGAATTGCCTATCCACATAATCATTTCCGGCAGTTGCTCGAATGAAAACAAATTGCACCGGATATTTTTCATCCAGAATTTCAACTTCTTCCCAATCCACTTTTCCTTGAAATTCAGATACATCAAACCCCACCACTTTTCCTTTGTGATTTTCGAGAACACGAATATTACGAACATCTGAAAGATGTTTATCAACTTCATTCTCATCTAAAGTATTATCTGATTTAAATCCGAGGTAATACGCTAATCCGGCACGATAATGATATATTGTTCCAATGAAAAGCACTATTAAAAAGGAATATACAATAAACCGAATCAGCTTGCTTAGAAAAGATCTGCCGGCCGGTTTTCTTGCATATGTTTTACGGTAAGTTGTTTTTCTTGCCATTACAATGTAAACTACTTCTTCAAAAACAAATTATTTACGATTGACAGCAATACATAAAAAATGATAATAACTGGAATTGCCCCAAACTGAAGCAATAAAAGCAGAACAAGAGAAATTGCTAAAAACACAATTTGCAACACATTATCCTTGAAAGTAAACTTTTTAATTTTTAACGCAAACAAAGGAATCTCTGCATTTAAAATATAAGCACTGCACAATGTAATCGCCAATAAAACATACTGATTCGTTAAAATTTCAAGCAACATCAACGAGTCTGAAAATTTCAAAACCAAAGGCAAGCTTAAAATAAACAATGAATTTGCAGGAGTTGGCAAACCAATAAACGAATCGGTTTGACGTGTATCGATATTGAAATTTGCCAATCGATAACAAGAACCCAAAGTAACGATAAATCCAAGAAACGGAATCGCTGGATTTGTTCCTAACTCGTGCGCGCTATTTAGAAACAAAGTGTACATAACATAACCTGGTGCAACACCACTGGTAACCATATCTGCCAAAGAATCCAACTGTAACCCTAGCGGACTTGAAACTTTGAATAATCTGGCAAAAAAACCATCAAAAAAATCAAAGAAGATTCCCAAACAAACCATATAAAAAGCCATTTCATAGTTAAATGAATCTCCTGTTTCAACAGCTTTGGAAATAAAAACAATGGCCACACAGCCACAGAAAAGATTTATTAAGGTAATTAAATTAGGAATGTGTTTTTTGATATTCATCTTTTTAAATTTTGACAATGGTGAGAACAAATTTCGTATAAAATAACATGCCATTTTTACATTTATGCTAAATTATTTAAACAATCTACCTGAATTCTCATACTAGATAGAAAACGAGTCCGTTAAAAAGAAGTTTCAAATCGCAACTTTGTCGATATTTATCAGAAGGACGAAAATTAGATGAGTAAAATATTCTATTTTTGGAAAAAATTAAAACAGGCCTCAGTCTGCAAATAAATAGCCGTTGAAAAAACTTTTTGCGTTTTTATTGTTTTGGAGTTATGCTTCACAGTATGCACAAACCGTTCGAAAATATTCGAATGAGTTTATGAATATTGGTGTTGATGCTTCAGCATTAGCAATGTCGAGTGCGGTTGTAGCTTCTACAGACGATGTGAATGCAGTTTACTGGAATCCTGCAGGATTAACGCATCTTGAAGATCATCAAATTTCACTAATGCATGCAAATTATTTTGCCAATATTGCGCAGTACGACTATATAGGCTATGCTAGTCCAATTGATGACAGAAGTGCTTGGGGAATTTCGATGATTCGTTTTGGTGTTGACGATATTATGGACACCACACAATTAATCGACAACCAAGGAAATATCGATTATAATAGAATCAGCTTGTTCTCGACGGCAGATTATGGTTTTACATTTTCTTACGCAAGAAAACTCCCTGTTGAAGGTTTTCAATATGGCGTAAATGCAAAAGTGATTCGAAGAATTATTGGAAAATTTGCCAATTCTTGGGGGTTTGGTTTTGATTTCGGCTTGCAATTTGAGCGAAATGACTGGAAATTCGGATTGATGCTTCGCGACATTACGACCACTTATAATATCTGGAATATTGACGAAGAAGAATATGCTAAAATCGCCAATGCAATTCCGGGAGAAAACAACGAATTGCCCGAAAGTACTGAGATAACTTTGCCAAAAGCACAATTGGGAGTTTCACGACGATTTGATTTTCATAATGACTACAGTCTTATGACAGCTGTAAATTTGAACATGCGTTTTGAGCAAACAAATGACATTATTTCTTCAAAAGCGGTAAGTATTGATCCTGCAATTGGTTTTGAATTTGGTTATACCGATCTTGTTTTCTTGAGAGCAGGCGCTGGAAACTTTCAAAATGTAATGCAATTGGACAATACTGAAAAAGTGAATTTCCAACCCAATATTGGTCTTGGTTTTAGATACAAAGGCATTCAGGTTGATTATGCTTTAACTGATTTAGGAAATCAAAGCACTGCTTTGTATTCGAATATTTTTTCCCTAAAAGTCGATTTAGGTATCTTTAGATAATTTTTACAACTCAATAAAACTTCTTAAAAATTTTAAATTATGAAAAATGTCCTTTTCAAAAAAACACTTTTTTGTTTACTATTCTTAATGAGTTTCATTGGCTACAGCCAAAATTTGCCATTATCAAAAGATGCCAAAATTAGCGTTCTAACTTGCGGACTTGGAAACGAAACTTATTCTTATTTTGGTCATACAGCCATTCGTGTTGCCGATCCTTCAAACAACATTGATCTGGTTTACAATTATGGTGCGTTTGATTTTAGAACACCAAATTTTGTAGCCAAATTTGCAAAAGGTGATTTACAATATTTTGTAATTACTCATCCATTTATTGATTTTATGAATGAATATAATTACGAGAAGAGAAGTGTTTTTGAGCAAGAATTGATTATCTCACAAGATTCAAAACAAAAGATTTTTGACAATTTGAATGCTACTTTGCTTTCTGAAGATCGTTACTATACTTATAAATTTATTGATAAAAATTGTACTTCGATGGTTGTCGATATTATCAATAAAAGTTTAAATGGAAATGTAATAACAAAAAAAAGAGATACTGACAAAACGTATCGTTCGATATTATTCCCCTATTTTGACGGACATTTTTATGATAAACTTGGAACCAGCATTATTTTTGGAACCAAAGTAGATCAATTGGGAACAAAAATATTTCTTCCTTTTGAATTAAAAAGCAGTTTAGAGAAAACTACTTTTCAAGGACATCCTTTGGCAGAAAAAAGTCAAACATTATTGAGTTTTGAGAAAGAAACACCTTCATCGTGGTGGAATAATGTTTATACTTATATCATAATATTGGGCTTTGTAATCTTGGCAAAAAACAAAGTGGTTGACAAGATCTATCTTTTGATTTTATCGTTAATGGGAGTCTTTTTTGTGGCTGTTGGATTTTATTCTTTTCACCACGAATTGGCGATGAATTATAATGTTCTTTTGTTTAGTCCGCTGTTGTTGATTTTGCTTGTTTTCTCAATTCTGAAAAACAAAAGATGGACGTATCGATTTGCCGTTTTACATTTACTTTTTTTATTGGCCTATACATTATTCCTAATCAACAAAGCGCACTTTTTTATCGTTTTGCCAATGATTATTACCAGCGGATTTGTTTTAGTAAGAGTAGCCATCAGAAACAAAAAACGTATTCCGATTATTATCTAAGTTATTGTCCACGGTAAAACAAAACTGTTGTTATGGTTTTGAATGTAATACTTAAATCAAGAAAAACGCTTCTGTGCTTGATATAGTACAAATCATATTGAAGTTTTATCAAACTCTCGTCTATAGATTCTCCATAAGAATAATTTACCTGAGCCCAACCGGTTAATCCAGGTTTGATTACGTGTCGTGTTTCATAAAATGGCATAATTTTGGCAATTTCAGCAACAAAATAAGGACGTTCAGGACGAGGACCAATCACACCCATATCGCCAATCAAAACATTGAAAAACTGTGGCAGTTCATCTAATCTAGATTTTCGCATAAATTTCCCAAATGGCGTAACTCTTCGATCATTTGATTGTGCAAAAGGGCCATTTACATCAGTATTTTCGATCATGGTTCTAAATTTATAAATCTTGAATACTTCACCATTTTTACCCACTCGTTCTTGCGTATAAAATAAGCTTCCATTATTTGCAATAAGATTTCCAATAAAAATAAACGGAATAAAAACAAAACAAAAGACCAACCCAATAAAAGAAAGAACAAATTCTATTAAACGAATTAATATCAAATATAACTTATTACTGTTGCTTCGGCTAAATGGGAAAAAGCGATAAAAATCTCGTTCTATATAATGAACCGGAATGCGCTGTGTTTTGCTTTCATAAACATGCGTATATTCTTTAATAATATTTCCTGATTCTAATAAATGAAGTAATTGCTGGTACAAATCAGCTGTAATTCCATCTGTTTTTTGCGCTGCAATTACGATTTCTGAAACATTGTGATGAAGTACAAAATTTTCCAAATCATGCTTCTTAATTTCCTTCACATAATTAAACTCATTGTTTTCATCGAAAGTTGAATCAGAATTTACAAAACCAATTATATTATAATGCGGGTCAACGTTTTCAAGTCCCGTAACCAATCCTTCAGCCTGGCTTCTCTCACATATTAAAACAACGTTCTGCGAAAAGCGATGGGATGCTAAAAAAACCGCATAAAAAATTCTCCAAAACAATAAAATCAAGAGTACTACAAAATAAAAAAACAAAATGACTAAACGTTTTTTGGGAAGTTCTGGAGATAAAATAGGAGTAAACAAATATAGTATTACAGAACTTGTTACCGTCAATATAACACTTCGAAGTATTTGAATTTGATTGCTTGAAACCTGAAGGTTATACATTTCAAATATAACTCCAAAGATAAAGATATAAGCAAAAAGCAGAATTGGTCGGTAAAAATAATGCCAGTCTAATATGTAGTAGCTATTATCAAAAAAGAAGTGCAGTAGGTATAAGCCAGTGAAAACAAAAACAGCATCAAAAAAGCGCAATAATATTTTCCTTTCCGAAATCTCGAAATGCATTTTTTTTCGTGCCATAATAGGTTGTAAGTTTTAAAGTTGGGGACTTTTCTTCAACGCAAATGTATTATAAAAATTATAATTTAACTGTCAGATTTTGTTGCTTTTTCAGGAAATACAATTCGAACAGAGAGCAATGACAAAGCATAAACAAATGCAGGTGCCGCAATTCGCATGGCGGCATGATTTATGGTCAGAAGCCAGAAAAGATAAAAAGATATGCAATAGAGATGTTGTC
Source organism: Flavobacterium denitrificans DSM 15936 (assembly GCF_000425445.1). Classification (GTDB taxonomy): domain Bacteria; phylum Bacteroidota; class Bacteroidia; order Flavobacteriales; family Flavobacteriaceae; genus Flavobacterium; species Flavobacterium denitrificans. Next base: position 359,008 of record NZ_AUDL01000008.1, read on the forward strand.
TATTATTTATAAAAAAAATTAATGGTGTTATAAGTAATATCAAAAGTCCTAAAACGCCAAACATACCATGTTCAGCAAGCATTCTGGTTATTTCATTGTGTGAGGCAATTACGGTTCCAGATTCTTTTCGTATTTCTTTCCCCATTCCTGCCCCTACTCCTAATATCGGATTATCTAAAAAAAGCTTTATTTCAGAATCCATAATTCCTTCTCGTCCACTTAAAACGCTTTTCTTTTCTCGCCCTAAAGCATCTTTGTTTGCATAGCGTTTTTCTATCAATCCACTGGTCTGAATCGAACTATAAGTCCAAATTGCTATTCCCATTAAACCCGTCAAAATAAGGACCAAACCAAATTTTGCTTTTCCTTTTCCTTTTGTAAAAAAATATAAAAAAACCAATAAACACAAGATCATCACTACTCCAGTTATAATTCCTCCTCTTGAAAAAGTAACAATCCCACGATAACTAATAAATACAAGCAGAAATCCATTTAAAGCCATTTCTTTTATAGACTTTGAAAACAATATTAGCTGTGTAAAAAAAATAAAAATTCCTAAGCCTAAAACTGTCGCAACTTGATTTGGCCCAAATCCACCTGAGGTTTCAAAATTAGATCCAGTACTTCTAACCACATCTTTCACGCTTGGATTATATAAAAACAAATAAACAGTTGTTGTCACAATTGGCAATCCCATCATGGAAAGAGTATTTTGCAATTGCGAAAGCTCAATTCTCCTGGAGTACATATAAATCGAACAAATCCCTAAACAAACCGGCCCTGAAAGATTAAAAAACAACATTTTCTTGACATCAATATCATATCCTACAGCTGTTGATGTAATTAGAATAGATGGAACAAGCAAAATCAAGAAAAACCAATAAATAAATGAAGCTGGCGAAAAACTACTATAAATCATGCCCACAAACATGAAAAAAATAAGGCTAAATTTCACATACTCATTATTAAAATTACCTCCAGTCATTCGCAAAAAAACTTCAATACCTACTAAATAGGCACAAACAAGTAACACTTCATTATTTTTGTTTTTTGTTTTAATTATATAATAAAGACCAAAAGCAGGAATTATAAAAGCATACAATTTTGAAAGTATTGGCAAAACAAAAATTGCCAATGCAATACAAGCGTGAATTATAACAAGTAAAGGATATAAAAGTTTGGTATTTTTCATTAATAGTTTAATTGATAAACCGAGATTAGTTTTTCTATAATAACATCTTCTGAATAGTTTTCCAAAACAAACTGTTTTAAATTATTACCCATTTTTTCTCTGAGTGAAGCATTTTCAATCATCCTCAACATTTGTTCACTAGTTTCGTTTATTGAAAATGGATTAAATAACAATCCTGAAATTTCATTTTTAATAACAAAAGGGCAATACCCTTTATTTGTAGAAACGACTGCCAAGCCTTGCAAACCATATTCCAACAATGTGACAGGAAAACCTTCCTCCGTGGAAGATAGAACACCAATAGAACACTGAGAAAGAATATGCTTAATATCATTTTGTTCCCCATACAAAAATATGTGTTCTGCCAGAGAATTGGACGCAATAAAATCTTTTAAAACATCAGAATAAGAATCAAAGTAATCTTTACCTATCAAATGCAAACTCCAGTTTTGTTCCTTCAATTTTAAATCTAAAAATACTTTAAGAATCAAAATGTGATTTTTTGGGTCTTTTAAATTAGCCAAAAACACAATTCTTTTGTTATTTACACCTTTTAATGTTGTTAATGACTCAGAAATATTATGCTCCGAAGCAAAATTAGGAATAAAAATTATGTTCTTACATTTCATGTTTTTTTTACTCCAATCTTTTAATTGAAGATTAACGACCAAAATAGAAGAAAAAAATACTGAAAGAAAAATTAAAACTTTATTCTCTTTGAATGATTCATTTGCTCTTTTCCCATAATGATTATGCCAAATAATTTTTATTTTAGGCAAAGTCAGTTTTACAATTACAGCTATAAAAAATGATGAACTGTGTGCATGTATGATCTTTATTTTATTTTTAGTAATATATTTCCTTAATCGAAAAATCGCCATAATATCAATCTGTCTTTTTTTCTGTAAAAAAAGATATTCGACACCCAAACCTAACTGCTGTTTCAAAGCGCCTTCTTTCCTTGTAGCGACCAACCCAGAAAACTCAATTTTACTCGCCAATGCATTGGCATAATTTACTGCCATACGTTCAGCCCCACCAGCATCTAGGGAATCAATAATTTGTACAATTCTCATTGTTTACAGTAAATTTTTAATCTCTTTCTCAAAAAAATCTGTCGTATAAAGTTGCGACCAATCTTGTGCTAATTTACTTTTTACCGAAAAAAAATCCTGTTTATCAAGCACTTCAAGAAGCTGAGTAAAATCTTTTTCTAAATCCATTTCTAGTAAAACACCTCTATTTCCAAAATCAAGCATAAAAGGAACACAGGAAACCTTTGTCGCAATAGGTACGCATCCCCAAAACATACCTTCGGCAATTGCTTTTGGCCAACCTTCACTTTTAGATGGCAATATTACAAAATGACTTTTTTGATAGGCTTTTTTAATTGTTTCTCTATCTTGATTTCCATGTAAAACAATAAAATCTCCTAATTTATTTTCTTTAATGTATAAATCGAGATTATCTTTTTGCATACCATTCCCATACAAATTCAAGTGTGCTTTTTTCCCGCTTTCAATTAGCTTTTGAACTAATTTGATAGCGTAAAGAGGATTTTTACCAACAACTAAACTTCCAACGAAAATAAATTCTATTATTTCATTTGATTTATTCTCTGCAAAAACTTCTTTTTCTTTTTCAGAATAAGTTGCAGTAAAAAATGGCTTTATGTTTTTAGACTTATTTTTCCAATCTCCATAAACCAAAACTTGCATATTTCGAGTTAAAAAAGTATTATTTAAAATCCATTTTTGCAATCTATAGGATAAAGGCTGTTTACTTTCAGGATCCCAATTGCCTGCATATTTAGCGGTTTTCTTTTTATTAGGAAAAAAGATTTGCACTACACACCCCAACAAACCAACATTCCCAGGGCAACGCAAATGAATATGATCGGCATGATACATTGCTTTAAAAAGAATGCAAATATTAGCAAAAGTCAAGAAAAATGTTTTTGCGATTTCTTTTAATGACTTAAGATTATTATCAAACAACTTATAATGTTCATTAATCGAAAAAGGAATTTCAGAAATAAGTAGCCCATTGTCTGTTTTCCACACTGGACAACAAAAAGTCAAATTAACATAATTTGACCATACGACTAACTCTTTCACATATGGACTATATGCAAATGCTTTGTCATCTTTATAAATGATGGGAGCGTTCGTAACAACTAAAAATTTCATTAAATATAACCTTTAGAACCTTTTTGAGAAATTAAAACCGCCGGAACTCCTAATACAATTGAGTTCTCAGAAAATGATTCTTTCACCATTGAACATGCTCCAACTACAACATTATTCCCTAAAATAATTTTGCCTGCTATAACTGAATTTGCTCCAACATACACTTCATTTCCTAAAATAGGTGTTCCTCGATTCTCATCAATCCCAGAAACTCCAATTGTTACTCCTTGAGAAATATTACAATTATCCCCAATTACAACATTTGAATTGATAATAATCCCGCCAAAATGACCAATGTAAAATGAATGTCCAATTTTTGCAGCATAAGGAATAGAAATACCTGTAAAAATTTCAACGTTTTTCTGCCAGAACAAAATGAAAGCTAACAAAGGAAATCTAACTAATTTCCATTTTACTTTAGTGTGAACAAAATTTGCAATTCTATATTGAAAAACAGCCCAAAAACCTTGTGTAAGAAATACGATGCTAAAAAAATGACCACCATATTTCTGATACTTTTTATAATCTGAAGCTATTAATTGAAATACATTCATTGAATTACTATTTTTTTTTCATCAAAATTGTGAGGCGCATACAACTAAACAAAACTGAATCTAATGTTTTTAGAATCGTTCCAATCTTGCTGATGCCATTTTAGTCCAATTTCATTTTTCCTTTTACCAGAAATTGGTAAGATATTTACGAAAGCGACCCACTTTGATTTACCTAGCAGTCCTCTTCTTTCAACAATATTAAACGATTTCTGAAACAAATAAAATGTTTTTTTTTGTGAATGGCTATTCCCAAGCAGCATCAGATTGAAAAGATCTGTATAATGTTCTTAAAATCTAACAGGGTAACTCGTTTCAAGCGGATCGTAGCTAATAATTTCTCCACCTATGGCTAATTTTTCATTTAATTTATCAATTAAAATTGATGTATTTTAAAAATGGTGTAATACTCCGTACGCATAAATTAGATCAAAATCTTTTGAAGTAAATTCATCAGAAAGGAAATCAATTGCTTTAGCTTCTGCATTCGGCAAATGTTTGATTCTTTCACTCAATTTTGAAATAGCGACGTCACTTAAATCGATCCCTAAATATTCCTTTGCATTTTCTGCTAAATACATTGACCAATAATTCCCAGAAAAACAACCTAAATCTAATATCTTTTTCGAAGATAAGTCACCAAACCATTCTTTATGCAAAACATATGATTGATCTTGAACTCCAATATTTTTCTTGATTCGGTTTAAAAGTCCATTTCTGATTTTCGACCAAACACTAGTAGCAAAATTTTTCTTTTTATGATTATAAAATTCTTTCTGCTTTATATTCGTTTCTAAAATTGTCTCTTTTGTTTTCATTTTTCAATTTTTGGTTTATCAAATAATAAACTCCACCAACCTATTGTTCTTCCCATCGCTTCAGTAAAAGCTTCTTTTTTGTTATTGCCTGAAAATGTATTAGTAAATCTGATTATAGTCAACAAAATAGTTATGACATTCCATTTAAAACGATCTTTAAAATTCGGTTTCGGATTTTTAACTCTCCAAACGTACCAGCCGTTCCTTACCACCATTTTTCCATATTTGTACTGATTTGGTCGCCCTGAAGGGTCATGAAAATGGCTTAATTTAGCTTTGGTATTAATTACATTCTTACCAAACTGCAAAGCTCTTAAACTAAAATCTGCATCTTCATATAAACCATAACCTTCAAAGAATTTAGAAAATTTTATTTCTTCAAATACGGTTTTTCTAAAAGACATTGACATTCCAATCAATAAATCAACTTCATAGATTTCACCAGTCATTGGAAAACCACAAGTTCGTCCATGAGAATAATTTGGCATTTTTCCTGGCCCTAAATTGGAAGATAATCCCAAATAATTTCTGACAATATTTCTTAATCCTTCAGGATAAAAATAGTCTTCAAACAAATAATATTTTTTAGTCTTGTAATGGACATTAGCTTTTTGAGGTTTCCATTTATTTTCATTTATAGCTACACCTCCAACTCCTATTATGTCCTTATTATCTTGAAATGTTTTAATTATTTCCTCAAAATAATCTGGTTCTAAAACAGTATCATCATCTAAAAAGCATACGACCTCACTATTGCTATTAACTTTTTTAATTCCAAAATTCCTCTGTTTGGTAAGTCCTCGACCGGCATCATCAACTAAAAAATATTTTAAATTTTCGAATTGATTTTCTCTTAAAACTGTTTCCGTTTTATTGTTTAAAGACCCATCGACAATTAAAATCTCGTCAGGATAAGCGCTTTGTAATCGAACCGATTGTAATAGTTTTAGCAATGGCTCAGGGCGCATATATGTACAAATGATTAAGGAAAATTTCATATATTATTTGTGTCTAATTCCTAAATCGTTTAATTTTTTAGCATAAAAAAGCGATTTTTTAAACTGAAGATTTTTGTACGGAATTCGTAAAAACCGATATATGAAACCTTTTTTTGATCCTTTAAAAAGATATAAGAAAAAATACTTGTATTTATATTCTAATACTTGCTGTTTAGAAAAATGCTTTACTATGCCGTACATGATAGTTGGACTTGGTACTGGACGAATATTTTTTACTGGAACATCTAATTCCCAAGGTTGTGTTTTTCTTTTTTTCCCTAAAACACTAGCTTGCTTGCCCCAAAATCGATATCCCCCCATAGGTGGTTTCAAATGAAGATTAGGCGAAAATGGGTTATGAAGAACAATTTGTCCTAATTTAAATAATGACAATCCAAAATCGCTGTCTTCTCCGTAACCGCCATCAAAATTAATGTCGTTGCCAACCAATTTTCTAACGTATTCTGTTTTTACACAAGAATTTGCATTACTGAAATTTGGAGTCGCTCCAACTTTCCATCTACTATTTTGGACTTTTTTAAGCTTATTTTGTAAATCAGCCAGATTTTGCTGTTGATTATCTGCCTGAATATCCAAACCATTACATGCACTAACTTTATAAGTCTGCAATATTTTAATGTGATTTTCTATAAAATTAGGAAATACTCGAACATCATCATCTCCAAAAACAATATAATCTCCTGTACATAATTCAATCGCTTCATTTCTTGCGCGACAACTTCCTTTGGTTTCTTGCCATTTAACAATTAATTCAAAAGGAAAATCTTCTCTTTGATACATTTTTTCATCTCTTGCATTTTCTGGAGTTGCATCAACAATAACGACCTGAGAAAGCGGATATGTCTGAACTGCTAAATCGTGTAGCAACTGCAAGGTAAAATCTTGACGCATCATTGTAGGAATAATGTAACTTACAGTTGGTTCTCCTTCAATTGGTAATAATTCACGAGGAGCTATTACAGGTTTATTCGGCGATTGCTTGAAATTTTTTTTTGCATAAAAAAAAGCGTTCCACTCATTCCATTTCCAAAACCCTTCTCTATATAACATATAAATAGAATGATCTATTTTGAAGTTTTTTCTGAAGAAAACATATCTGTCTTTTGCTGAAATTTTAATCTCTTCATTCAAATTTTGCTTAAAAAGCCCTTTGACATATAATGGAACTGCTGCAGAATTACGCAACGCATTATAGCCAAAATCTAGTGCCTGCAATTGAACATTTTGATAATCGGTATCAAACCCATTCAATTGGTCCCAAACCGATTTACGCACAGCAAATTGATTTGGATTGATTCTCCAGCTTACACTTTCGTCAAGATCATCAAAATCATTTATAAACATAAAAAAAACGGCAGTTTGATATACAAGTTCAGGAAAAGCATTTTTGTATCCTTGCTCGAACGAACTATGCCAAATATCACCTCCACCACTTGCTAAAATTTCAAGCTTAGCAAAATTTGGCTCTCCATTATAAAGTATAATTTCTCCGTTAGTTGTAATGAATTCCTTTAACTGCATTTTTATCTGAATTATACTTTTATCTGTTTATAAAAATCAATATTTTTTTTAGCCAAAACCTCTATATCAAAAAATTCTTCAATTTTTTTTCGAGCTTGTTTTCCTACTTTCATACATAAATTTTCATCTTCTAAAAAATCAATTATTCGTTCTGCATATAAAACATGATCTTTAGGATTTACTAAAAAACCACTTTTTCCATCATCGATCACTTCATTTGCCCAACCAATATTTGAAGCAACAATAGGTTTCTCTAATGCCATTGCTTCAAGCCAAGAAACAGGAAAAGCCTCAGCAAAAGAAGGGAAAACACATACTCTTGATTGCTGAACTTTTACTTTTATTCCATCATAAGGAACGCTTCCTAAATATTCCACATTTTTCAAAGCACATTCTGAAAAGAGTTTTTGCATCATTCCCCAAGTTGAAGCATTTCCCGAAATAATATCTGGAACATCTTTACCAATTAAAATTAATTTAGCATTTGGATTTTTCTCTAAAACCTTATTAAAAATTAAAGGCAATTCTAAAAGTCCTTTTTTCCTTATTAAACTTCCAAAATATAGTATGGTTTGGTCTGTATCAGTATTTTCACTGTCATTTTGAAACAATTTCGAATTAATAGGATTCGGAATAATTGCGAATTTCTTATTCAATCCAAAAACTGAATTAGTTTTATCCGCTGTGAATTGACTCACTGAAAGTAATACATCAGCATTTTTTAAAGCTCTTTTTTCATGAAATTTATTTTTCCATTTTACGGGACGATCATCCAAATGACAGAAATAAGCATCAGAGCCATGCAATCGTATAATAATTGGGCATTTATTTGGATTAATAAACGACGTAATTCCCGTCCAATCTGGCGCTTCAACTAAATCAATTTTTTTATTAGAATATAATTCATTTATAATTCTTTCCAATTTCTTTCTGGTAAACCACCACGACAATCCTTTAATTTTTACATTTTTTATTTGCTGAATTAAAACACCATTATCATCAAATAAAGCATCTTCTTTTTGTGCATAAACGAGAACTCGAACTGAAACTCCCTGTGCCAAAAGCCCAATTGCTAAATTCTTGATACTTGTTCCAATACCACCTGAATTGCCAGTTTTCGCATGGGGATATTCTGGCGTTAAAAAAGCTATTTTCATCTGTTATTTCTTGAAGAAATCTTTTAAAATTCTAGCTGTAAAAAGTTTAGCTCCTTCATCTGTCATATGTCCACATGACGAAAAATATTTATCTTCAACAACAACATTTTCACAATTATGAATTTCCGGATATGCTTTTTTTACTTTGTCAAAATAATTCATTCCTACTACATTTTCGCACATTGGTGTCATTATAGCGATAAAATTAATATTATTCGCTTTACAGATGCTTTTTATTTCCTCGTAATATTTATTGTGAGGAAGCGGATTTAAATTGACAATATTGTTTTTCATATTACCATTTTTATGCTTTTGCAACGGGTAATACCCTAAGTTGTCCAAAGTATTCGTAGTTTCTTTTCTTACAACTTTGTATACTTCTCTGAAACCAATTTTTGAGTCATACTTTACATATCTGTAATATGGAATGTAATATAATTCATTGAAATTATCATGTGTTTCAAAATGATTTTTTATAACCTCTGAGTTATGAATATAGGGCAAAAACTTAGCTGCTACTCCTTCAGATTCTCTATCATTAGAAAGATTCAAATCGGCTTCTAGAATTATGTTTTTAATAACATATTTTCTTTCAACCATTAATTTCAACATTAAAGAGGCTTCAAATAAATGACCACCGCTCATTCCGTAATTAAACGTTTTCAATCCTTTTTCTTCAAACATTGGTGCAACAAAATGATTGTTTGCTCTTGAAGATCCTAAGATTACAACATCATATTTTTGAGCTGTTGAATTAACGACAGTTTCAATTTTTCCTCTATTTTGTGATTGCAGAAAAATATAGGTGTAAAGTCCGTCAAGTGCAATCGCAATTAAGAAAGTAATTGCTATAATTTTAGCTATATAAATTAAAAACTTCTTCATTAAAACTGAAAATATATAAATTCTTTATAATCGGAATAAGTACCTATCGCCATAATTGCGGCAATTGCTAATGCAGCTTTTAACAAACTTCTTTTTCCTGAAATAGGCTCTGTTTTATTTCGACTAAACCATTCTACTACAACAAAAACTGCAATTAATAATAATAATTCATAACTATATCTTTCATTATCTAAATACTGAAATCCAAAGTCTCGATTAATTACAATTCGCTTTAAATACAGAATAGCATCAGTAATTGATTTGGCCCTAAAAAAAACCCATGCAATACAAGTTAATGCAAACGTATATAAAATACTGACCAACACTTTAAAAGAATCAAAGTCAAATTTAAGCTGAAAAACGTCCATATTATTTCGGTTGCTATTTGACAAAAGAAGTGGCAAGAAGTAAACTGCATTTATCAATCCCCAAATTACGTAAGTCCAATTGGCTCCATGCCAAAAACCACTGACTAAGAAAATGATGAATGTATTTCTGATTTTCATCCAAAGCCCCCCTTTACTTCCACCTAATGGAATGTACAAATAATCGCGAAACCAAGAAGAAAGTGAAATATGCCAACGACGCCAAAACTCAGCGATATCTCTTGAAAAATAAGGATAATTAAAGTTTCTCAATAAGTCTAATCCAAACAATTTTGAAACTCCTAATGCTATATCTGAGTATCCCGAAAAGTCTCCATAAATTTGAAAAGCAAAATAAATTGCACCTAAAATCAATGAAAACGAATTCATTGAAGTGTAATGGTCAAAAATAGCATTTGCATAAGTTGCACAAGTATCAGCAATAACTACTTTTTTGACTAATCCCCAGATGATTTGATAAATGCCTTCTTTGGCTGTTTGAAAATCGAATTCTCGTTTTACTTTAACCTGTGGCAATAAATGTGTAGCTCTTTCAATTGGACCTGCTACCAAAAGCGGAAAATAACTCACGAAAAGTGAATAATCAACAAAATTATATTCGGCTTTAATTCGTTTATAGTAAATATCAATAACATACGAAAGCCCGTGGAAAGTGTAAAATGAAATTCCGACTGGAAGTATCACTTTCAATAAAATAGGGCTTGCCTTGATTCCTACTGAATTTAGTAAATCGGCAAATGAAGTAGCAAAAAAATTATAGTATTTAAAAATTCCTAAAAAACCGAGATTTATGATTATACTTAACCAAAACCAAAATTTACGACTGTTTTCAGATTTTTCTTTTTCAATTTGAATTCCAGTGTAATAATCTAGAAATGTAGAAAAAACCAGTAAAAATAAAAATCTCCAATCCCAGCAAGAATAGAAATAATAACTGGCAACAATTAGTAAAGCATTTTGTGTGCTTTTGTTTTTATTGAAAACAAACCAATACAGAAAAAAAACAATTGGCAGAAAAATAGCAAACGCTAATGAGTTAAAAAACATTCAGGTATTTTTGAAATTTTAATTTTTAATTAGTTTAAAATGAGTTTCCAGCATTTTTGGCAAAGAAAAGGAATTGGCAATTAATTGCCTTGTATTTATAGATATCTTTTTGTTTCCAATATAAATATCTTCTAATAGTTGGGCCAAAGCTTTTATGTCTTTAGCTTCAAAAATAAATCCATTTTCTTCATTTGTTATTGCTTCATTATTTCCACCCACATTTGTGGTAACAACTGGCACATTGGCTGCAAGACTTTCCAAAATCGACAAACTGAAACATTCCATATGTGTAGGCTGCAACATATAATCATATTGAGAAAAAATCTCATTTAAATTGGATCTGCTTCCTTTAAAGACAAAACAATTTTGAAGATCATTTTTCCCAACCTTCTCTATTAACTCATTTTTATAAGGTCCGTCACCATAAATATCAATCTGCAATTCTTCTTTTATTTCTTTCGGAAGAAATGAAACTGCGTCGATTAAATCCTGAATTCCTTTTGACTCTCTGAGGTGAGAGGCAACTAAAAAAGAAGGTTTAGCAACTTTTCTGTTTTCTCTCATTAAAATTTTATCAATAACAACTCCATTATAAATTGTAACTGTTTTAGATTTTAAATGAGAGCCAAAATCTTTTAAAATTTCATTTACTGTATAATCAGAAACGCCAACAAAAAGATTTATATATCTAGAAAAAAGGAATCCTTTTAATTTCTTGTTAATTCTTTTCTTTAATGAATAACCATTTAAAGGTCTAGGATTGTGATCGACAGCAATGATTTTTGCTTCAGATGCTTTTTTTATTTTATGAAAAAAAGGTGTACATAATTCGACAAAATGAGTAATAATATGGGAATAGTTAGATTTATTTTCTTCAAGAAATTTCAAAAAGCTATTTTCCAAACTTACTTCTCCAGCTTCATAAATTGTCAATTCTGAATAGTTACCATGATCAGAAATATTTGGAAAAAACCAATCGACCTCAACACCATTTTCTTTGCATTTTTTATCAAAATCCCAGAAAAAATAATCCATTCCTCCAACTCTTTCAGGAAGCAATTCGTAGTTGCAGATAATTGCTATTCTTTGAACCATACTAATTAACTATTAAATTAGTTGATTAAAAACTTCCCAAATTTTTTCTGATGCAATTTCAGGTTCTTTTCCGGCAACTATATTGAACCATCTTTTACACTCGCCAACATTTGAAACTTCACCATAAAGAACTTTTTTTAGTTGTCCTTTTAATTGTTCTTTACTAGTACAAAAAACAGCGGCTTCTTTACTCGGCATCGATCTAAAATGGACATAATCATAATTTTGGCCAATATCCCTAATTCCTTTTTTTAATTGGGGCTGTTCATAATTCAAGTAAATACAAGGCTTATTATGGGTAACAAAATCAAAAATGGTAGTTGAACAAATATTTACCACCATTTCACTATGCTCGCAGATATTATACCACATTTGTGCATCTTCTCGCAATGGCATTAAATCACCAACACCATGAATCTTTTTCCATAATGGATCAATAGCCTGAACTATGTCTTTATTTTGATCCAAAACAAAATCATACCTATCAGAACTATCAAAAGGGCATCTTCTATAAATAATTCCTAAATTTTCTCCTTGCATATTTAGCTCCCTTACTGCTTTACAAAGATCTTCTAAATAAAATTGATCTAGTGGCGAAGTTGTAAAGTCATCACCTGAATAACAAATGTATTTTTTATTTGCATCTAAATTATGTTCATGAAAAAAAGTTGTTCTACACAAAGCTAAACTTTCATTAAAATTAGATTCGAATTGCGGTGTTCCAGTAACAAAAACTTGAGTTTCATTTATTAGCGGATAATATTGCAGCAACTCTTTTTTCATCAAATTACTCCATACTATATAATAATCAGCCTCGTACACATTCATTGCCTTAGGAACATTGTCCCATGATTGTATGAAACAAACTGTTTTTATTCCTAAATCTCTTGCTGCCAAAATTGCACTAATAGCTTGTGAATTTCTTTGGTTAGAACAAAATACAATTTGTGGTTTATTTTCCAACAATTGCTTCTTGCAAAACTCATAACGCGAATTTTTTCGTTCTTGATTATTAATTTTTTTTATTAATCGAGCCAACCCTTTCCGTGAAGCATAAAGTTGAATTAATAGAAGTATGAAAAGACTTATAAGCGTTTTTTTTACTCCATAAAAACTGAAAGGAAATTTGTATTTATCATAAACCGAATCATTAAATTCTTTTTTCCAAAGATTTAATTCAATATGTTTTTTCGCTCTTAAAAAAAGAGGTGTGAGTGGTCGCACCTTTCCATTCTTAATTTTTAGCTCTTTAAATCCTAAATTTTCATGAATCGGGAAATTACTTGCATTCCAATAAATTATTTCAAAGCCCAATTCATCACCTATTCCCTTAAATGAAGAATAGGCAAAATTTCTTAATCCTCCTCCATCTGGAAACAAAACCATTATTTTTTTTGAAGACATCTAAAAATCTTTACTATAAAATTTAAACTTTTTGATTTTTCAATTTTTCCCTTTGTACTTGTTCAATTGGTAAAACATCTTGTGATTTAAATGTTAAAGCTTTATGAACTGCTTTTAAATCACGTACTAACTTGCGCAAACCTTCTGGCTCTAATGAAGCCGCATGATCAGTTCCTTTCCATGTTCTGTCCAGAGTATAATGTCTTTCAATGATATTTGCTCCCAAAGTATAAGCGGCTACATCTACTGCAATTCCTAAATGATGTCCAGAAAAACCAATATGTTTAACAACACCCTCATATTTTGCCTTAAGCAAATTAATATCCAATAAACATACATCTTCAAATGGAACTGGATATCCTGAAGTACAGTTGTACAGAACTAAATCTTGATTTCTTTTTTTCCCAATAAAAAAGTTCACTAGATCATCTGCTTCAGCTTTTGTTGTCATTCCAGTTGAAATATGAATTTCGCCTTGATAGTTTTCGCACAACCAAGACAACATATCATAATTATTATTACATGCTGATGGAATTTTAATAAAATCTGGTTGTAAAGAAGCTATTTCTTTAGCAGAAGTCAAATCCCATACAGAAGTAGAATACTTGATATCTAATTCTTCACAATATTTTTTCAATTCAGCATGTTGTTCAAGATTGAATTCTAGATACTCGCGATGTGCTCCATAAGTATGTCCGTATGAATTTGCTGGATTTGGATGCGGAGCATTATATTGTGTTTCAGTTAACAATTCGATATTATTTCGTTTTTGAAATTTGACAGCATCAGCTTGGCAATAAATTTTTGCCATGCGAATCAACTCTTTTGCAATCTTTATATCTCCTTTATGATTACATCCAATTTCTGCAATTACATATGGGGCTTTGTAATTTTTCATTTCTTATTTTTATTTATATTTTACTATTTTAATATTCAAAATTTTTAATTTTTCAAGGAGAAACTTATTAGTATCTAATGTTGTATTTTATAATCCATTCGCATACCTCTCTAATTGCTCCTGCTCCAGAAGAATTTGTCAGGACAAAATCAGCATTTTGTTTTATAACATCAACAGCATTGCTTGGAGCAAATGACCAACCTACACTACACATATTGGCCATATCATTTACATCATCTCCCACGTAAGCTAATGCTCCTCTTGAAATTCCTCGCGTTTGTAAATAATTTTGTAAAAAACTATATTTATCTTTTACTTCTAAAAATGTATCTTCAATTTGTAATTTTCGCATACGTTGTGCTACTAATTCGGAATTTTCTGAAGTCAAGACAATAACTTTAACATTATTTTGCCTTAATATTTCTAACCCCATACCATCTCGCATGTCAAATACTTTAAAATCCTCTCCGTTTTTATTGTATGCAACACGTCCATCTGTAAACACTCCGTCTACATCCAAAATTAAATAGTCAATACGCTGCTGTAATTTTTCTCTCTTTAAACGCTGTATCAACAAATTTTCGACAATAAGCCAATCTGGCATTGAATCGATTTCGGTCAAACTCTCCTCAGACATATGCACAAGACCAATACTTCCACTTACCCGATTTTTTGTTTCTAAAAAGGCCTTTTTGGTAGTGGCATATATTGCACCATTTTCAATTAACAATCCTTCGAAATCCTGTCGGCGTGGACGTTGAAAAACATCATAATTTTGAGGCGTCCCATTAGTATTCCAGGTAAATCGATGAGTGTTCACTACTGTTAAGGCAGAATCATGATCTTCCAAAACTTCTTTCAAAACAGCATTAATATCCTTACGTTGAGTAAAAGGAGACGTTGCCTGCAACAAACAAAAAATTTCAAAATCTGTCGTTACATTTTCAACAAACTCAATCATTACACTTTCTGTCGAGGCAGTATCATTTGCATTTTTTTCTGAACGCAAAGCTGTTTTTACCTTTGAACTCCAAGCATATTCTCTATTAACATAATTGATAATTTCTTCATCATCAGTGTATATATATACTTCATCTAAATTGGAAAAAATAGCCTCTGATAGCACCCAAGAAAACAAAGGGCGGCCTACGATTTTTTTTTTATTTTTTCCTGGTATTCCCTTAGATCCTTTACGAAGCGGAATTATGGCTATTTTTTTCATAATTTTTATTTCAATATTCTTTCTCCCTTACCAAATAGTTTAAAGGAGATAATTGCAATGAAAAATTTAATGTTCATAATCAAATATCTCTTTTTAAACTTAAAAAATTTACATATTACTCTAAAATATATAGTATGAATTTTTTCCGATTTGTATACTAATGGATAAAGTCTTATCATTTGTCTATAAACAAAAAAGTGAGTCGTATCACTTAAATTATTTTTCAAAAGTAATGCATTCCTTTTTATCCCCACTCTTAAAATTGATAATGCTGTATTTTGACTCATATTTGTCGAAATACTAGTGGGATTAGTCCTATAGTAATATAAATACTTATCTAATATTTGAATCTTTGGATTTTCTAATAACATCCGAATATGAAAATCCCTATCCTGTTCTTTTAAAAGATCTTCGTCAAACAATTTCTTATCCATTAAAAATTGTTTTTTCCATATTGGATCAACAATATACCAACTTACTTTTAGAGTAATAAAATCATCTAGCAAAGAATCTGTCAATCGGGTACGCTCTTCATATATTAATATCTCGTTTATATCTAAAGAAGTAATCATCGTTTTTGATATAACAACATCAGCTTTGCAATCAGAAATCGCTTTCAATTTATACTTTACAAAATCAGGATGCAAAATATCATCACTATCTATAAAATTAACATAATCACCTTTTGTTTGCTTAAAGCCATAATTTCTCGCACCATTTCCGCCGGCTTTATGATTAGATGGCCTTTTTAGTAATACAAAACGAGAATCATTTTTTATATAATCTAAAACCAGGTTATAACTATTATCCTTTGAACCATCATCAATAATAACACACTCCCAATTAGGATCAGATTGGTGTCTAATACTCTCTAGGGTTGATAAAATAAAATCCTCCCTGTTAAATAAAGGAATTATTAAAGAAAGCATCTAAAAACTTGTTGCATATTTATATTTCTCAGTAGCGACAATAAAAACAGATTTAACACCTGTATATGATTTTGTAAATAATTTTATTTTTTTACTTTCTAGCATTTTAACAACCTCATCCACAGTTTGTTTCTCACCAAATCTTTCGTAATCATCAAACAATATTATGAATTCGTCCAAAGGTGACTTATCTTTTAAAATTGTAAAAATGTCAAACCTTGAAAAATTTTCAGAGCCATGAGGACCATCTATCAAGTAAAAATCAAAAGAAATATCTTTAATACTTTCAATGTTATTATAACTTTTATAAGTTGCACCTTTATAAGTTTTTTCAATCATAGGCATTATCTTTATGATTGAATTACCAGATAAAGTATTACTATTATTGTTCAAATAAATATTTTTCCAATTTTCATCTTGCTCTATTACAATATGCTTTTTATACTCCCCATTCGCAACAATGTATTTAGAAATCATTTTTGTGGATTCTCCTAAACCAAATTCTAATATATTTTTAGGTTTGTAATCATTTAAAATTCTAAATAAAACATAAAAAAAGGCATAACTTCCAGCCCATCTTCCAATATTAAAAGCTATCTTATCTGCCCACGTTTCTTTTATACTATCATGAAAAACATTTGCCCATAGCAATTCTTCATTTAAACGCTTGCTAGCATAAATTGCTTTTACAACATTTTTTATTTTTTTTATCATTTTTTTAATTTCTTGTTACAGCGTATAATTACTCTTTATTTTTTTACATTTTAGCTTTACTTTTTCAAAAATACTCATTGTGTATTTGAGCAGATTTTCAAATTTTTGTCAAACTTTTGAGCTTTAAAATTTCGGATGAGATAAAGTCTTCATTTTCGAGATTACTGATTTATTAATCGGATTTCTATAACTCAAAATTCTAGGTAAATTGATCATTACGGCAAAAATAGCTTTAAAATAGCTTTTACAGAACGTTAAATCTGATAATGCGTATTTTTTAAAATTATGCCAAAATAACTTTAAAATCTTGAGTAAAGGATACGGATAATAAACCAAATAATAATAAGTGGCGTTTTTTAGTTGTTTCTCAAATCTAAAATAATTTTGTTTACTTAATTTTCTCTGTTCTTTATTAATCCTGTGATTTATTTTAATTTCATTAGAATATAAAATATTATATCCTTTTGACAAAACTTCAATAGACAGACAAGATTCTTCTCCATAAATATCAATCCAGACTGGAAAACCATTTGTTAGATTATAAACCGATTTCCTGATTGCAAATCCACAACCAATAAATTCAGAAGTAAGACATTCTCTCTTTTCAATTTTAGCCTGACTTAGCGCTTCAGCATCTGATTGAAAAAGACCTTTTATTTCTTCAAAAGCAAAAATTCCAACATTAGTATTCTTTTCAAACAAGTTTTCAATTCGCTCTATGAAATCATTATTTAATGGATGCGCGTCATCGTCCAAACCTATTAAAATTTCTGATTTTGCTAATGGATAAATTTGATGTCTTGCTGCTGAAGCACCTATTGATTTTTCGCTAATAAACCATCTTACCCATGCTAACTCATTTTTTAAAGATTTAGAATCATCATTGCATCCATCTAGAAAGACGAGAACTTCTACCTGAGATTTATCAATTAAATTATTTAAAATATTTAATGTTTTAAATAAATCTTCTTTTCTGTTTTTTGAAACAATCAATATTGTAGCCTTCATTATTTTAACCGGCTGGTGTTAGATTTTCTATAATTTGTTTTAAATATGACAACGAAACATATTCTTCAAGATCTTTTCTATTTAGTAGCAAATTATCTGGATTAATTTTCCATTGCTGATACATTTGTTCGATTAAAAACGCTATTCTTCTAACATCATCAGCCTCAGACCAATATGGATAATCATCTCCTAATAATCTACTAGTTTCGCTATAATAAGGCGCTAGAGATAGAATGGCTCTATTTGCTTTGACACAATGTGGAAATTTAGCCGGAAGAAAAGGGCTAATTTCTGATTTAGATTCCAAAATAATATTTACTGAGACGCATTGTTGAAGCTCATAAACAATATCAAAAGGAACATTTCCATCAGAAACATAAAGTTCCTGAGTATTAACTTTATACTTTTCAAGCATCTCTTTATGATATGAAGCGTATCCTAGCAACATTAATCTTGATACCCCACGAGCTTCTGGATTTTTATCTAAAAACAATTTGAATCCTTCAATCAAACCTTCAGGAGAACGTTGCTTCATTAAGTTTCCTGCGTGAAGAAGATTAAATTTTGATGTATCGAAATAACTTGGCAAATCTTGCTTTTGAATATTATATTCAGCACTCTGATGAGGAATTACAATACCTGTTTTAAGGAAGTTAGGAAAATAACTGCACATCCATTCTTTCAACAAAAAACTAGGAAAAGCACTAAATTTTGCTTTTTCAGAAACTTTTACAAAAAACCTTTCTTTTTGACGAAATCCGGGTTGAATCCAGTTGTATGGGCGAGGATAAAAATGAAAGGGATATGGATCGTGCACATAAGCCATCCACTTATCATGTAGTTCAGGAATATCTAGAATGGCATAATGTGGCTTAAAACTTGCTCCTTTACTTAAAGTTAAAACCAAATCGTAATTATTTCTAATTTCTTTTTTCAATGCCTTTTTAATACTTTGCGTATCATTAAAAAAGGTAAAAGAAAATCCAAACCAACTTTCAAGATAAGGATTCAAACTGATTTTTGTAGCTCGAGTAAAAACTCTTTCCAACCTACTTAAAAAATATAAAACACTAAACTTAATCTCGGAAATCTCAAATGTATCTATGTTTTTTAAGATTACTTTTTTTCGTGTATAATGATAAACTAAAACTTCAAATCCACCCTTGTGCAAATTATTTATCAATGCGACATTTGCTTTAGATCCGCTACTATCTTCCATATCGATAGAATCGACTATTATAAGTATTTTTTTTAACATTTTGCTAGTTTGTTCTCTCCAGTCATTATCTATTTTTTAAACAAATAACAATTACTTATTAAGACTATTTTTCTTCAAAAAATCAATTATATTCCTCGATGCATTACCATTTCCATATGGATTTAATTTATTTCCAAAACCATTAAATTTTTCTAAAAATTCTTTTACAGTATTTACAATATTAACCTTATCAGTTCCAACCAATTTTGAAAAACCCGCCGTTACTCCCTCTGGTCTTTCCGAAATAGTGCGAGTTACTAAAACAGGTTTTCCTAAAGAAGGTGCTTCTTCTTGAATACCTCCCGAGTCAGACACAATTAGAAATGATTGTTGCATTAGCCATATAAAAGCTGGATAAGATACAGGATCAATAAGTAAAATATTATCTTTACCAGATAATAATTGGTAGACAACATCTTTGACATTTGGATTTAAATGTACAGGATACACTATTATAACATCTTCACGTTTAGAGATATCTAACAGCGCTTCACAAATATTTTTCATTCCTTCACCAAAATTCTCTCTGCGATGACCTGTTACTAGTATAACTTTTTTATCCTTTGAAATCATATTTTTTAATGTTTCTATCTCAGGATGTTTGTAATCGTCTGAATCTATTTTATTAATTGTCCAAAGTAAAGCGTCGACAACAGTGTTACTAGTTTCAACAATTCTGTCAGAAGAAATGCCTTCTTGTAACAAATTTTGCGTTGCTTGCTGTGTCGGCGAAAAATGAACATCGGCAACTCGGCTAGTAATTTGACGATTTATTTCTTCAGGAAATGGTGCGTTTTTATTATATGTTCTTAATCCAGCCTCAATATGTCCGGTTTTTATACCCATATGAAAACTGGCTAAGGCTACCATAGATGATGTGGTTGTATCCCCATGAATCAAAACTAAATCAGGCTTTTCCTGCATTAAAACTTCATTTATTTTTAAGAGGATTTTAGCACTTAATTCATTTAAACTTTGATTAGGTTGCATCAAATCAAGATCATAATCTGGAATAATTTCAAAGAAATCCAAAACTTGGTCTAACATTTCTCGATGTTGGGCAGTGACACATACCTTAACTTCAAAATTATTCTTCTGAAGCTCGTGATAAAGTGGTGCCATTTTTATAGCTTCTGGCCGAGTTCCGAAACAAAGAAGGGTTTTCATTATTTTTTTTGTTTTATAAAATTTTATAATTCTAATTGCGTGATAATAAAAAAAATGCAAAAATCTATTATTTGTATTTTTTATAAAACGGATATAGTTTTTTATAAATAGTGTATTTCAGCATATAATATCTTGCAAGTCTCAAATTAATTTCATTTTCTTTAAAGAAATAAAAATGTTCTTTTAGTAAGACTTTATTTGATTTCCAATGATTATAAAAAACTTTAAATAACTTCCATTTAAAATAAGAAACACATTGTATATCATTAAATTTTAAATGATCACTCATTAACTGTAGACTGTAAAGGAGCGACTTTAAACTCTGAACATCTTTGGAAGTGCTAATTCTTCCACTTTCATAACTACGATATAAAACAAAACAATCTCGAGTGTTTGCCAACTTTTTACTTTTAATCAAAATACGAGTCATAAACTCTGCATCATCATTCAATTTCAAATCAGTATTCCAATTACCCGAAATAGAAATCAAATCTCTATGCATCAAGAATGCATGAATGGGTATAAAAGTTTGCTTTTTTCTTAATTCAAGGAAAAAGTTATTTGCTGTTAAGTAAGAATTAGAATCAAAAACACTATTTCTTTCAAATTTTTTTTGTGGCCAAAATAAATCCCAGTCACAGCTTGCAAATATTTTTTCATCATTCAACTTATCCAACAATTTTACTTGTAATTCCAACTTATTTATTGAAAGTAAATCATCATCATCCAACCATTGGATATATTTTCCCTTACTTAATTCAAAACCATAATTTCGGCAACTTGCTGCTCCTTTTAAGTAATTTTCTGGTCTTTTGAAATATTTAAATCGACAATCATCGCTTATTATTGCTGGAATAATTACATCTGTTTGATCCGCACTACCATCATCAATTATCAAGCACTCCCAATTGCTAATTGTTTGCTTTTTGACTGATAGCAAAGTTTCTTGCAGAAGATCAATTCTATTAAAAGTTGGAATAATTATAGAAACCTTAATTATATAGTGTTCGTTCATTTAAAGCTCATAAATATTTCATTGCTATACCCAAGTGGCTAATTTACCTATAATTTTATTGCTAACTTTGGAAATATAGAGAACCGATTTTAAATAAAGCCTTAACTTCAAAGAAAACTCTTTATTTTGGCTCACATATTCCAATAGGGCTTTTACATAATACGGCTGATAACTATCAATCAAAAATGTTTTTGCCAAAAATAGAATACTTTTTTTAGTATGCAATCTATTTATAGTAAGATATTCATATATCTTTATTCGTATAATTGCAGAAGTCTTTCTTCTACTAAAATCTAAATCATCCCCCATTGTTAATGATTTTTTATGTTTACGATACTTAAATAAATATTCGTCCACAATATCATAAGTTGGGTTAAGATACCCTATCCTTGTCAGGAGTTCCCATTCTTCAGCATATAATAAATGTTCGTCAAAGCGAAATTTTTTAATATATATTGCTCTCCACAAAATACATTGAATATTTACCTTTAAGTCACCAACCAATATAGCATCTCCCATATGCGAATGTGAAAGTTTAAAAATTGGTCTCGATACATTAGATCTATCATCATGATCAAATTTTTCGAATTTACTGATGGTAAAATTTAGGTCAGATTTCGGAGCCAATGATAAAATTTTTGCTTCTATATTGTTTGGACACATTAAATCGTCGTCATCAAAAAACTGAATGAATTCGGCGTTTCGAGAAATTGCAATATCTAATCCATGATTTCTAGTTCCTGAGAGTCCTTTTTTATATTTTTCTGTTTTCTTATAATAACTAAACCTGTTGTCATTTTTTATGTATTCACATACAATTTCTTCAGTTGAATCTGTAGAATTGTCATCAATTACGATACACTCCCAATTAGAATAAGTTTGTGACACAATTGAATTCAATGTTTCAGCAATCAGGTTTGATCGATTAAAAGTTGCTAAGAGGATAGTAACTAAAGGTTTCATTTAATTAAAATTTTGATTTTAGCCATCGAAATGGTTTTAAAACTGCTTTCCCAATTTTAAACTCAAGTCTTAGTGTATTCTTAATCTTTTCTTTTTCTTCTCTTTCTATTCTATACAACAAATGGGTTATAAATTTTTCATAATGATTTACATATAAATCTTTATGCTTTAAATAAATAACCATCAACAAACTATATTTAACTTTATTGGCTATAGTAGTTGTGGAATAATTTCTTTTTCTATAATTATATAGTGGTTCTGGTATTATGTACGCGGTGCCCCCATTTTTCAAAAGTCGAATAAAAAACTCCCAATCTTCAAAACCTTGCCTCATCGTTTCATCATATCCTCCACAGTTTTTCCAATCCTCTTTCCTAAACATTGAAGTACCCAGTGCGGCATTTGAAAATAAAAAATCAACTATGTCACCACCACTAGGCTTAAACAGTGTCGTCTTTTTATCTTCAAAAATTAAATTAGCATAGCAACTTACTAATCTGTAATCTGGATCATTTTTTAAAATTAGCAAAGCCTTTTCGCAAAAACTTGGCTCAAAAAAATCATCACTATCTAATACTAGAATATATTGACCATTTGACGCTTCAATTCCTTCATTCCTTGCTTTACTTTGCCCCTGATTTTCTTGTATTATTAATTTCGTGATTTTTGGTTCGAGCCTTTTCAAAACTTCTTTCGTTTCTAAATCTGAACCATCATCAACTATTATGACTTCTACATTCGTGTTTGTTTGATTTAATGCAGAATCTACAGCTTGTTCTACAAACTTAAAATCATTAAAACAAGGAATAACAATCGATATTAAATCATTATCTTTCATTAATCAGCCTATTATATATTGTTTGCCATTTTGCATCAACCATTTTCTGTGAATAATTTTTATTTGCAAAATAATGGGCTTGATTGCCCATTTCAATTAAAGTGCTATTGTCATCAACTAATCTTTTAATTTTAGTCGCCATACAATCAATATTATACTCGTCACAAATAAATCCCGAAATTCCATTCTCTAAAGTATATTTTACTCCTCCTGAATCAAATACTACAACAGGCAAACCACATGCCATAGCTTCAATTGTTACTAATCCTTGTGTTTCGGTACTTTTCCCATTATGCAATGAAACCGACGACAATAAAAAAATGTCATTATCCCATAGCAATTCGCGAATTTCTTCTCGGGATTTAGAACCTACTAAAACTATTGAATCTGTTAAATTATTATCACGGATGTAGCTTTCCAAATTTTCACGTTCTGGCCCTTCACCGACAACTGTCAGTTTAAAATCAAGTCCTTCAAGTTTTAATTTCTTTACAGCGTGAAAAGCATAAATATGTCCTTTTACAATATTTAATCGCCCCACTGTAATTAATCTGGAGATTTGATCATCTCGTTTTATTTTATTTGGATGAAAAAAATCTGTATCTACTCCTACAGGAACAATTGTAAGTATCTTTTCTGGGCAACCTAAATCTATAAGAATTTCTGCTAAATACGGAGTATTAACCGCTACTAAATCTCCATATTTAAAAAGATTATCGTAATAACCATTATTTGGTATAAAACCACTTATAGGAAAAATCGCATCATGGCCATGAAAACTAACAACTAAAGAAGGTTTAAAACCAACCTTTTTTAGTAACGATAAAATCCCTGAATTTGTTCCATATTGAACATGAAAAATATCAACATCATTGAATTGATTATAAAAAACCCATTGGTATAACCAAGTCAAACTAAATTTTGAATGCGCTTTGTAATATTTAAATATCTGATTTACATTCTTTAAATTAAAAAACAATAAAACAAACCATTTGAGTATGCGAATTATTCTATTTTTTGGAATTTTATACTCTTCTAAAATTATTTTGTCCTTGATTTCGTATTTCGTTAATAAATCCTGTTGCTTGCTACTTTCAAAATCTAATAATTTATCAACTATCAATTTCACATCAAATCCCCATTTTATGGCCGTTATAATTTGTGCTAATATGAACGTCTCGGACAAGTGAGGAAACTGCCCAAGTTTAAAAATTATCTTTTTATTTTCCATTTTAAATTACTCATTTTTGCTACAATAATAACTTTTAAATAATCTCTAAAATCTACTTTTAATCTTTAATATTTGAAACCGAAATTTCTCTTACAATCTAAATCTAATAACTGAATCAATTATTGCTTCTTCATCATCAATAATGCACTCCAAATTCTCAAAACATAGTGATTTAATGAAGCAGGCATAATTATATATTTTTTTTATTTTCCAGTAAATAAAGACTTATATGTTCTGCCTGTATAAAAATTTTATCAAATTGATTGTTTACTATCTTTTCAACTACTGACGAAGGACTTAAATACAAATCATAATAGTCAACAACATTTTTTCTTAAAATTGATATTCCTTCTTGACTTCTAGCGAAACACTCTATTAGTAAATCATTTAATTCTTTTTTATTTTTATAGATTAACGCAGTTTCGTTATTAACGAGAGGTGGTATAAATAAATTTGCGTATGTATCATGGATTATAGGAATACAACCAGCACTCATAGCTTCAATCACATTATGAGATTGAGGCATTACCACACCTGGTAGGGCAATAAAAAAACTAAACCTTTCTAAAGTCTTTATTAATTCAGAAAAACTTAATCTAAAATCATCTTCAGCATTGATTAGTAAAACTATATTGTCCTCATCACTTTCAATAAAATCGACTAATTCATTATACGTTTTTATTTTCCTATTATAACTTTGGGAGCCTATATAATTAAATATTTCTACTCTATTGGGGATGTCAAAATAATTATTTTTAGTAATTTGTTTATATCGCTTATTGTCAAAATTACCTGATATAAAACCTGATTTCTTTCTACTACATACAAAATCAGTGCTAATACTTAAATATTCAGAATTGTACATTAAGGGATATTTACTCATTGGAACATGGTAATATAGCTTATTATCGTAATATTCCGAGTTAAAAAAATCATTACTAAGCTGCTCTTTCGTAATCCATGAAACACCTGATTTTTTTATGGGCTTACCAATTTTAATTTTTTCCTTTAAAATCATTGAAGCATATTTAGGTTCGCCGCTTTTATTATCAAAAGAAAGCTTTCCGATAACGGAACTATCATATGGCAGATAAACGGTGTAGTCGTTAAGTGTAAAAAATTTTATAAAATTAAATAGATATCTATTTAATACTACACCTCGAACATCTATATATATTTTCTTTTGTTTCGGCTTGATAAAAGAACTCGTGAAGAGAACTTTCAATAAAAAAAAATAACTTAATACCTTACGTCTAATCAATCTTCTGAAAGAATAAAATGTCATTTTTTAGTGATTTTTAAAAATACGTATTAAGTAGAAATGTCTCGTAATTCCATACATTTTCAGCTTTCTTTTTAGTAACCAATCTTTTAAATTTCTTTTGCCTAAAAACCAATTATATTCAATTAAAATTTCTTTATTTTGAATTTTGCTTAATAGGTGTCGTTTTCCGTTTTCGATATATTTGTGAGAATGAATACTTTTAGTATATAATTTAATATACGAATCTATAAGTATCCAGCTTATGATCGAGTCCCTGCATTTATCTAATGTTGTAAAACGACTCACATTCTCATCGGAGAAACTACATCTATAATACACCATACCATCTACAGGATGAATAATTTTTTTAGTATTTAATAAAACTCTAGTAAAAAATTCGGCATCCTGATTTATTGATAAAGATTCATTCCATAATCCGCTTTTCTGAATTAACTCTCTTCGAACTAAATAAACATGCGAAGGCAAAAAAGTACCAAAGTTTCCAAAATCAGAAATTAAACTAAATCCACTATCATAATTTTTATTAGTTTTCTCTATTCTAGGCTTAACATCATCTACGGTTTCTGAAAAATAATTCCATTTACTGGTTATCAAAACATATTTCTCTTCTAGATATTTTGCAGCCGCACTTATCTGGGAAAGTAAAAGATCAGCAGACAATAGATCATCCGAATCCAACCATTTAACGAATGCTCCTTTACTTAATTCAAAACCTAGATTTCTGCAAACATTTCCTCCTTTAGGAGTTTCTAGTGGTCTTTTAAAATATTTGAAACGAGAATCCTTTGCACAATATTGGGCTAACAACTCCTCAGTATCATCTGATGAACCATCATCGACTACAATACATTCCCAATTACTGTAAGTTTGGCTCAAAACACTATCAAGCGTTTGGTTTAAAATACTTGCTCTATTGTATGTTGGGATAATAATCGAAATTAGTATATCATTCATCTCTAATTTATATACAGCAGTCATTTTAAAAAAAATAACGGCTATTCTTTAAATATTACTTATTGATCTCTCAATTAAATCATCAATGACATCCAAATGTCTTTTTAATGTAAAATTATTTTTAATCCTCTCTTTTCCATTAGTGCCGAGTTTTTTCGCAAGGGTTTTATCTTCTAATAGCAATATCATTTTTTCAGCCATTGTATCTACATCATGTTCATCTACCAAAAAGCCTGTTTCGCCTTCAATGACGACATCTGGAATACCAGCATGTCTCGTTGAGATTACAGGTAAACCAGCAGCATTTGCTTCTAAAATTGCAACAGGGGTGCCTTCCTGATCACCATTTAGTGCAGTTATAGAATGTTGTACAAAAGCCAATCCATTAGATAAATATTCTATAAATTGTGGTCGATCAATAATTCCAGGTAACAAAACCGCATCTTCTAACTTAAATGCTCTTACTATGTTTGAACAACTCTCTAACAATTCTCCAGTACCTCCCATAATTAATTTTGCTTCCGGGAATCTATCATGTACTTTTTTAAATGCTAATAATGTATAGTAAGGTGCTTTTTTATTCACAAAACGTCCTACAGCTAAAAATGTCGAATCAGTAAATTTCGGAACAACATTCAAAAACAGATCACTTGATCCACACGCACTATATATTAATTTTTCTTTAGGACAACCTAATTCAAGCAGTTTTTTTTGCATTGAATGCGAGACTGCTATGACATATTTACTGCATGCAAACACTTCTTTATAGTTATCACAATTTTTAATTACAGCTTCAACCGAGGCATCATATCCGTGAAAATGAGTTATTAACGGAATGTCTAATTTTTTACAAAAATTTAAAATTCTATGAGACGTATTACCATACTGCGCTAAAACAACTTGTATTTTATTCTTTTGAAGCGAATGCATAAAATTCATTTCGATAACAGAAGGTGTTTTAAATCCAAGTTTACGTTTTATTTTTACCATCCAAGCAATATTTTTATTATTCAATTTCCCAACTCCTTCCAAATATTGTGGGATAACATCTCCATAATAATAAAAAATTTCTCCTTTTAATCCATTTTTTTGTTCTTGAATAAAAGTTTCTGAGTAACCATCTTTAGAGGGAGAAATAATAGCAATTCTACTTTGAGTTAGTTTCATAAAATCGATTTGAAAATCATGATTTTTTTTGTGAATTTATTGCTAGCAAACCTATATGTAATATACATATTTATAAAGGCAAAATAAGATGTGTTTTTTAATCTTACATTATAAAAAGATTTGCTGAAAATTGACAAATAACCATGCAAATTAAACCATTTATGATATAATAAATACTCTGACTGTAAATTTATAATCTTCACAGAACGCATAAAAGTTCGTACTATCTTTTCTTCCAGTAATCTATTTTTTTTCTTCTGAACATCTTTATGATTGCGACTTACAGATTGATGCTCTCTAAAATAATTCAATGTTTCTGATAAAAAACATACTTTAGTTTTTAAAGCTAATTTGATCCAAAAATACCAATCTCCACACATATTCATTTCTAATAAAGATCTTGAGAAAATAGAATCTTCCACTAATTCCCTCTTAAAAATTACAGCGCTTGAATTAGGAATGACATTAAAATTACTAAAATAAGATTCAACGAATTCTCTTCCTTCTTTGACAAAATTCATCTGCCATATATTAGGCTGAAACCTATTTGTATAATTTACTCTATGGCTCAAAAAATCTCCATTTTCATCAACATCAGTGGATTGGCAATAGACAATTCCCTTTGATTGATCGTCGTCAATATATTTTATTAATTTCGATAAAAAAGTTAATTCACAATAATCATCACTCTCAGCAATCCATATATATTCACCTCGGGCTAACTGTATTCCTTTTTGCCATTGCTTAAAAGGACTTCTTGAATTTTCTTCATTGACAATTAAGTGTGAAACTTTAGAATGATCAGAGTAGCGTTCTAAAATGGCTACACTATTATCTGTACTTTTATCATCCAGAAGTATAACTTCAAAATCTTGAAAAGTTTGATTAAATACGCTCTCAAGTCTTTGAACCAAAAATTTTGAATGGTTGTAATTAGGAATAATTATGGAAACTTTTGGATTCAAGACTCTAATGCTTTTTTGGTGGCTTCTAAATAAGCAGTACCATATTTCGTGCATGGTTCTAAATGATTACCTTCTGCCCACTCATTCATCGCATTTATAAAAATAAAATTTTCATCAATTGAATACGGCTTAAAATTAGCAATAATATGACTTAACCACTTATAATATAAATCTGGATTGCTTCCCACAGCGACAACCCCTTTTTCTTTTTTTCGAGGAGTATTATCCCAAGATGGTGTAACAGATCGGAAATACTTATAATCTGGTATTTTTTTATCAATACATTTCTTAACCCCTAATTCAAAATCTCTAAAATCAACTGAAACAGATTTTTGCTTCTTTTTAAAAAAATCAAATACTGCTTTTTTTTGTTTAATTTTCAATTTATTCTTAATTACTGCGAGAGGAGAAAACTCTATTACTGCATCAAAATCAATTTCTTTAGGATCAATCACATCTCCAAAACTATCTGTAAAACATAAATATAAATCTTCAAAACCAAATTCTTCAATTGCTACTTTCCTCCAAAGAGCGACTGTTGTTTTTATATCTGGCAATAAATCATGTCTATAAAGTACAAAGACAGGTTTATTACCTACTTTAATATATCTTGAATCAGAAAAAACATGTTCACACAACCATCGCATATGAGCTTTGTCATCTTCAAAATTATAATCTTGCTGCATTAGAACATCTTCTTCTTTACCATCCCATCTGCGAGTCCAATTTTCATTTGCCCAGCATAACATAAAAGGCATTTTCAAATCATTCTGTTTAAGCATTCCATCAATTGGCTGATCCAACAATCTTTTTCCATTAAACCAGTAATGATAATAGCAAAATCCTTCTATTCCATATGATTTCGCTAAATCAGCTTGAGCTTTTCTAGCTTCGGGCAAACGTAAATCATAGAACCCTAAATCAGTAGGCAATTGGGGCTGATAATGCCCCGAAAATAAAGGCATTGCTTTTGTTACATTCGTCCACTCAGTAAATCCTTTGCCCCACCACAAATCATTTTCTGGAATTGGATGAAATTGAGGCAGATGAAATGCTATCAGTTTAGTTTTGTTCATTTAATGTCTTATTAAAAACAGAAGCCATGCTTTGCAAATAAATATCTTTAGAAAAATAATCAATTGCTAATTTATAACCTTCTTCTGATGATTTTTTATAAAAACTAGAGTCGTTTATAAGATTATTTAATTTAGTTATTGCCTCTTTTGTTTCATTATATAAAGACAAATCATAATTTGCGTTTAGAATTTCAGATGGTCCTCCACTATTTCTTGCTAAAACCGGTATTTTATTACTCATTGCTTCGATCAATGTCCTTCCAAAAGCTTCATCTTTAGAGCAACTCATTAATATATCTATTTCTTTATATATCAATTGATTTGGTATATATCCTAAAAAACTAACAACATCAGATAATTTATTGTTTTCAATAAATTCATTCAATTCTTTATAATAATGATGTTCCGAAACACCTCCATAAAAATTCAATCTTAAATTATGGTTCTTTTTATAACATTCTTTAAAAACTTGCAATGCAAAATCTTGTTTTTTTAGCATCATAATCACTCCCACAACTCCTATTGTAATTGTAGTTTTATTTATCTCCCTTGCAAAAACATCCTTATGTTCAAAAAAACCATTGTATACAACTTCGGAGTTGAAAACTTTTGATCCCAACCAATGTTCCTTAAGCAAATTTGTTGTAAAAATTGAAACAGCGCTTTTTTTTATTTTATCTACGACTACTCTCCGTGATGGAATATAAGAAATATTAAAGTCTTTATCTCCATATTCTCTAATGTGCCACAAGTGGGGTTTCTTCATTTTTTTTGATAAATCATAACCAAAAGATATAACAGAAGTATTAGTATATACTAAATCTGGAGCAAAAGTTTGTGCAACTAAAAGTAGTCTTTCTTTTAATACTCTTTTCTTTTTGTAATATTTTATTGTTTCCTTTAAATGATTTTGAAATGAAGAATAATTAAAATAACCACATCTTGGCAAATTTAATATCTCATAATTTACTTCGATTCTATTTAGTTCATTGACCATCATTCCGTTGTCTGGCACAATTACTAAAAATTCATAAACTGTCATTAACCCTTCTAAAATAGTAATTAAAGAATGAGATGCCCCATTTAAATATTGCTCATGGGCTAAAACTAATATTTTCGGTTTTTTAATCATTTCAAATTCTGCAACTTTACCCATAAATCGCCATAAAATAAATCTTTATTTTTTTAATTTAAATTTTTCAATAATACTTTTACCTTTTTTTATCCCTGTTTCTTCAATGAATCTAAAGCTAATATAAGACATTCCAACTACAATAATTAATGTATATAGAAGACAAACACAAAATGAAATACTTGTTAATGGAAACACTAAATAAATATAATCATAGATTGGTTTACTCGAAAAAATAACCAACGGATGAATTAAATAGATGCTGTAACTCCATTTTCCTGCATAATTAAAAAATTTATTATGCAATAAAGCTATGGGCTTAGTAAGTTGAAGTAAAATTACAGTCAAAAAACAAAACATGGCAATGTAAACATATAACTTTGAGTACTTTATGAAATTTCCATACATATTATCATTATGTGACTGATAATAAAAAAAGAAATAAACTAAGGCAATACCAATAAGGGATGAAATAAAAAGTAAGTATCTACATTTTGAGAGTATATTCATAATCTGTGATGACATATAAATCCAAAAAATCATTATTCCAAGAAAAAAGAAAGGAAGCATTACTACCAAATTTTTAATTGAATAACTTAACCCTTTGTAACTTTCTGAGCCATATTCATAGGCTAATATAGATGATATTAGATAAATAACAACTAAACTAATTATTCCCGATTTTACAGATCTAATTAAACAAAATAAAATAGGTAGAACAAAATAAATTAAAAACTCAATGCCTATTGACCAACCAGCCGGAACCAAACCTTCATGATGTAATGGTGAAAAAGCAAAAGAAAATGTGATATTTAAAAACAAGTTACTAAGATATTGCAATGAAAACAATGATTGATTATTATAAAAGAAGAACACTATTAATAAAAAATAATAAAGTGGTGCTATTCTAAAAAAACGTCTAATAAAATATGACTGCATCGATTGAATAGAAAATTCTTTACCATGTAACGAGTAAAAAATTGAAAAAGAACTTAAAACATAAAAAAGCTCTACACTAAGACCTAATCTACTAATAATAAAATCTGAGTAGGAATCAATTGGTAATTTAAAAATAAACTTCAAATGATAAATCATAACCAAAACTGCAGCTATTCCTCGCAGTGAATCTAATGGTTCTATTCTTTGAATTTCTATTTTACTATACGTTGTCATAAAAACTATTTGCCTATTTAATACTATGTAATTTTTTCATTGTTAAATTCCCATAAAATAAATCTTTATTGGTTTTAATTTTATCCATTTCCCAATTCCACCACTTGATTTTCAGCAATTCATTTATAATTTCTTCAGAGAATCTATATTTCAAAACCTTTGCAGGAGTTCCTCCTACTATTGCATAAGGAGGTATATCATTTGTTACCACTGCATTTGCAGCAATTACAGCACCGTCTCCTATTTTAACTCCGGTTAGTATTGTAGAACCCGTCCCGATCCAAACATCATTTCCAATTTCAATGCCTCCCTTAGAAACAGCATCTGAGCCATATTTATCATTAAAAATTCTATATTTAATAAAGTAACTTGTTATGCAATTAATATCATGATTATGCTCTTGGATATTTGTTCCTCTAGCAATTGAGCAAAAATTACCAATTTTTATTGGAAAATCTAAAGAATAGAACTCTGTATTAGGACCATTAATCGTCGTATTTGAACCTATAATTATGTTACCATCAAATAGCACCTTATTTATCAAACTTCTTGGACCAACTTTTACTTTTCCTCTTAATTCTGAAAATAGTACTTGTGCACTTTCATCAATTAACTCTGAACATTGAATCTTCGACTCAATTATATTTTCAATATCCGTTTTTTTTAGTTTCCTAATTAAAGTATTTTTAAATTTCCTATATATCTTCCTAAATAATCCCATTTAACTAAAATTTTCCTTAATCAATTTAGAAATATCTTTTTTCTCAACTCTTGAATTTCCTTTGTATTTTATTTTTTGATTAAAAATAAAATCTAAATCATCTTGATTATTTACAAATAAATATTTTTTTAATTTAATTTCATTTTCATATGCCAAATATCCTCTTTCTCCATAGATAATATTTGTAAGATCAAAATATTCTGCTTCAATTGCACAACCTGAAAAATTAGTTAAATGATAATCTGCAATACTAAAAAGTTCGTATAGGGTTAATGAATTTGCTTTATCAATTTCTATTTGTTCTTTATACTTTAATTTAAGCATTTCGCATATTTCTTTATCTTGAAAATAACGTGGATGCAATCTCAAATACAATACTAAATGTGGATGTCTATCTAAACAATTAATTACATAATCAGGCAAGCCAGTTCCTTGCAAAGTAACAAGTACCTTAATACGCGAGTCTGTTTTATGGAGTTCTATTTTTTTTGACAACTCTAAAGAAAGATTACCCCCTATAATGTAATCTATTTTTTTTACGTCTTGAAATTGCCTTTCTAAATATGCAGCATCACTCTGTCTCCATGCCCAAATTTTTGAAGGAAAAAAATCTTTTCCACTTCCTTGGATAGATCTCCAGCTACTATATGCAAAATGATTTGCCGTTACTTGACTATGCTGATACTCTAGGGTAGTAACATTTAATTTGTTTGACGCTCTAATAATACTCATCATTGTATTATTATAATAACAATACAATAGAATATTTTTTACATTATTTTTTCTTAAAACATTGAAATACACAAAATACTCAGTTTGATTGGTGATAATATTTTGCACTAAATGATTATAAAGATTAAAATCTTTTCCATATTCATGAGTTAAAAACTCACAAAATTGTTTTAGCTTGAATTTGATTTCCGAATTTTTATTAAACTCGTTTTTAACTTTATCTAAATAGATTTTTTTTAAAATATTTATATCATAACCAAGAAAAAAATTCTCTTTTTTTAAATCAAAAATACAGTAATCAATCTTTAGCTTTTCAAAATAATCAATAAATGGATCTGTATATGGATTAATCAAATCCATTGAACCATAAACCGAATTAATCTTCTGAGAAGAGTCAGTAACAATTACATTTTTAATCGTTTTATTTCTTTTAAAACTTTGTCGATAAAACTTTAAACGATCCTTTAAAGTTATTTTTATTGCAATTTCACAGAAACACTTGGCGCTATTATTTATTTTAAAAATACCGCTATTTTTTAAATGCAGTTGATATGCCACCTGTACTTTTATCAGAGGCCACCAATTAATATCATAAAATAAAAACTCATGATTTTCAAACTCTTTAATAAAATTTTCTTGATTTAACATACTATCTCAATACAAACTATATTTCTTTTATTCGCTTTCCGGATCAATTATATAAATGTTTACTGACGGGAAAAGAACAATCATTTTGAAGTTTTTATACATAACTTTTGTTTTTCGAACAAGCTTATAAATCAAATTGCCTAAAGGGCCTATTTTAAAATACTACATAGCTAACTCCATTCACTTGGCAACAAAAAATCAGCTCCAATAGAAATGGTTGGTTTTACAATAAAGTGACCAATATTGCTCTGCCGTAATAATTTTTTATTTGTATCAAGATTTATTACATGCAGATGAATACTATACTTTCCATATCTTAAGTATAATCCTTTAATAACTACACTCACTATAAGTTTCCCATCAACCACTTTTCCAATAAAATTTACTGTATCGGAATCAACCTCAGCCAGAAGCTTATATTCAATATTAAAAAAACCAATTCTAAATTTTAGATTTTCAACATCCTCATCAGCTTTTATTTCAAATTCAATTTTCAAATCTTCTCCATTTCTAATATAAGTTTCAACAACTTTTTTTGAATTTTCAATAAAGCTAAATTCAGTTAATTTTATGCTTCCATCTCCAATTAATTGCTCATCACTCGTTTGAAACTTAAAAAAATACTTTTCAACTACATCGCCAACATTTTTGCTGTAAGAATCTATCCTTCCATGCTCTAATAGCATTGCTTCATTACTCACTGTTGTGACTTGGGCCATTGAATGTGATACAAATATAACTGCTGAACTTGATAACAAGTCTGTAATCCTGTTCATGCATTTCACTCTAAACCCCAAATCTCCAACTGCCAAAACCTCATCTATTATTAGTACATCTGGCTCCATTTGCGCAGCGACAGCAAATCCCAAACGCACTTTCATTCCGCTACTATAATTTTGCACAGGCATATCAATAAATTCACGGATCTCAGCAAAATCAATAATTTCTTCTACTTTCGAATCGATTTCATTTTTTGAAAAACCTAAAACAGCACCATTATTATAGATGTTTTCTCTGCCTGTTAATATCGGATTAAAACCAGCACCTAATTCAATTAAAGCACAAACTCTTCCTTTGATCGTTACCTTTCCTTCATCTGGATTAATTAATCCGTTTAATATTTTTAACAATGTCGATTTTCCAGCACCGTTATGGCCAATTAAACCAAGGCATTCTCCACGTCGCAATTCAAAACTAATATCTTTTACTGCCCAAAATTCTTTTGGCCGCAATTCTTCTGAATTTTCATTTTTATTACCAAAAACATTGTAACATAAATCTTTTACACCATACCACAGGCTCGTTTTTAAATCTATACAAAACTTCTTTGAAAGATTCTCAACTTTTACTAATACTTCATTCTCCTCCATAATTAAGCGCTCATACGTTCAACAATTATTGGAATAGAAATTCTGTAAAAAACTAATCCTAAAAAAAACAATGGAATACAAACTGTAAATACTCCAAAATAATACGTCAAATAATCCAAATTTTGTCCAAACAACAGATTTCTAGTAGTCAGCAATAAAGGCGTCAAAGGATTCATCTCCATTAACGTTTTTAGCAACCCTGTCTTTGGAATAGCATATACTACTGGAGTTGCATACATCAAAAAACTTAATCCCATACTAATTATTTTTCCCACATCATTATAAAGCATCCCTAAAGGTGTAATAAATAAACCTAAAGTCGTACCAAAAAAAATAATCCCTAAAAAAGCAAGTGGAAAAAATAACGCTGAAGCATGAAAACCAACCCCATAAACAATTAAGAAAACTAAAAGCACAATTATTTTCACAAAACTATTTGAGATTAATTTGTAAACACCAGATAAAATTAAGGCTTCCTTCGGAAAATTAATTTTAGAAAGTATTCCTCGTGCTCCGTTCGTATTGACCATTGGGGCATTAATAGATTCGATAATAATAGACCATAATAATGTTCCTGAAAACACAAAAACAGGATAAGGCACTCCAGTATCCGTAAGTTGCACCGTTCCCGACTTACTCAAAATAATCCAAACTAAAGCTGTTGACAATGGGGTAATAAATGCCCAAAGAATACCTAAAAAAGATTGACGGTATTGTGCTTTGATATCACGAACTGCCAATTGCTTTGCTAAAAAACGAGAACTATACATGTCACTGAGACTTTCTAGTAAAAGTTTACCAATTTTTTTATTGTTTGTTTTTTGGTAAACAGTGGTTTTTAATTCCATTTAAATTTGAGTAGAATAATTATTTAAATTTTGGCGCAATATAGAAAAAAGACAAACAAATAAAGCTATTAAACCATTTTTAAAAATTTAATTTATCATGCAGACAAAGCTCGGTTAATTAACAAGATTTTTACCCTTTTACAAATTCTTCAAAATGCAAAAAGGTGTTTTTATTTAAAAAACACCTTTTCTTATAATTAATAATAAAATTACGATCTTATTGTACGAATTTTATTTATCCAAAACTTCAAAAGCAGAGTTCATACTTTTAAATTCGGGAACAATTTTTTTCATTTTTGCTACTATATCGTCGTTATCATAAAAATCAGCTATCCCAATAAGTTCGTCTATATCAGTATGCAAATTTTCATATTCATCCTGAATTTCTTGCGCAATCATAATTTTGTTATGATAGGTTGGTAACGTTTTAGAAGTATCATTTAATAATTCTTCGTAAAGTTTTTCACCAGGACGCAAGCCTACAATCTTTATTTTGATTTCTTTATCTGGAATAAAACCTGCTAATTTGATCATTTTTTTAGCTAAATCTATAATTCGGACAGGTTTACCCATATCAAAAATATAAATTTCACCTCCATTACCCATTGCACCAGCTTCAAGAACTAATTGACAAGCCTCAGGAATAGTCATAAAATAACGTATAATATCCTGATGCGTTATCGTGACTGGGCCTCCTTCTGCAATTTGTTTTGTAAATAGAGGAACTACAGAACCATTTGATCCTAATACGTTTCCAAAACGAGTTGTAATAAACTTAGTAACATGATGATTATTTTCGCGTTGGTTTTTCAAAAATAATGACTGAACATATTTCTCTGCAATACGCTTGCTTGCCCCCATTACATTGCTAGGATTCACGGCTTTATCTGTAGAAACCATAACAAATTTCTTAACGTGATATTTACAAGACAAATCTGCGAGATTTTTAGTGCCTTTTATGTTTGTCAAAATTGCTTGAGATGGATTTTCTTCCATCAAAGGAACGTGTTTATAAGCCGCAGCATGAAAAAAAACATGCGGATTATAGTTTTTGAAAACTTTTTCTAGTGCCTTTTTGCTTTTTACATCTGCAATTACGGCAACTATATTAGTTTCTGCTTTTGTTGCAAATGTTTCTAAACACAAATTATGCAATGGAGTTTCAGCATGATCTAATATAATAACTACCTTAGGATTAAATCCAAGAACTTGTCGTACGATTTCACTTCCAATAGATCCTGCAGCACCAGTGATCAATATAGTCTTATCTTTTAACTGCTTAGAAATTGACTTGCTATCCAAAACAATCGGTTTTCTTTCTAATAAATCTTCAATCTGAATATTTTTTACCTTTTGAGAAATCTCTTTTTGGTTTTCCCAATCTGAAATAAGCGGAACTGTATAAACTCTATAATTGAATTCCAAACATTGATCTACAATAATTAATTGTTCGTCTTTAGACAAACTTTTATCTGCAATGATCACTCCTTCTGCAGCTACAGAACGCATCAACGCAGGCAATTTTTTTCTTAGGATTAAGATTGGCAAATCCAACATTCTCTTGGATGCATTTTGGTTGTTTTTATCAACAAAACCAACTATTTTAAATCGAGAAGGTGTTTCAAATTTTAATGCATTTGCAACAGATATTGCATTTGCATCTGTACCATAAATTACGGTTCTAATTAGCTTTGTATTAGCTTTTTCAGAAAAATACAATTCAAAAGTTTGCTTAACTATAACTCTATACAAAAACAAACCACAAAAAGACAATACTAAATTAATAAAAAGTGCTGTATTTAAAAATGCCTTGTGTCCTGTATATAATTCGAAAACTAAATTGAAAAATAAAAAGAAGACCAAAACTGACATTTGAGAAAACAACAGCTTAATAGCATCTATATATGATGAATGCCTAATAATTCCCGAATAAGTCCGAAATAACCAAAAGAAAAATATATTTACTAGTATTAAACTCCCCACAAAATAAAAATCATGAGAGGTTATAATATACCCCAGAGCTGTTCCTTCAAACAGCATATAAGTGAAGGTAAATGAAAAAATCAAAACCATTACATCTATTGCAACAATAATCCATCTAGGTAGATAACTTAGATTATTGATATTAGCTTTCAGATTCCTTGGTGATAAAAAAGTATAAAGCAAGGACGATATTTTTGTTGATTTCTCGGTATCCAATTTGGCTTAGTTTAGTTTTGTAAACTTATAATATCTTACAAAAATACAAATTAAAGGCTTAAATCGTTATTTCTAAAAGAAATTAAATTTATCCTCTTTTTTCTTTTGCTTTTATAAAATCTAACAAATATGTTCCGTATCCTGATTTAACTAAAGGCATAGCTATTTTTTGAAGTTGATCGTCATTAATAAAACCTTGCCTCCACGCTATTTCTTCAATGCAACCAACTTTCAGTCCTTGTCTTTGCTCAAGAACTTGTACAAATTGACCAGCCTGCATCAAACTGTTAAAAGTTCCTGTGTCAAGCCAAGCAGTACCTCTACTTAAAATACCTACTTTTAAAGCTTCTCGTTCCAAATATACTTTATTCACATCAGTAATTTCATATTCACCACGTGCGCTTGGCTCAATATTTTTTGCAATTTCCACAACAGAATTGTCATAAAAATACAATCCAGGAACTGCGTAACTTGATTTTGGCTCGAGTGGCTTCTCTTCTATAGAAACTGCTTTAAAATTTTCATCAAATTCAACTACTCCATATCTCTCCGGATCTGAAACATGATAAGCAAAAACAACTCCTCCCTGTGGTTTTGTATTTGATTTTAAAAGCTCTTGCATATTTGAACCGAAAAATATATTATCTCCCAGTATTAAAGCTACATCATCGTTACCAATAAACTCTTCTCCAATTACGAAAGCTTGAGCTAAACCATTAGGTATTAACTGTTCAGCATAACTAAACTTACAACCAATCGTATTTCCATTACCTAAAAGTTTTTTAAAATTAGGCAAATCATGAGGAGTTGAAATAATCAAAATCTCATTAATACCGGCCATCATCAAAGTTGATAATGGATAATAAATCATCGGTTTATCATATATGGGCATCATTTGCTTACTCATTGCTAATGTCAATGGGTGTAAACGGGTACCAGAACCTCCAGCTAATATTATTCCTTTCATAAAATTGATTTTAGATTTTTAGATTTTAGATTTTAGATTTCCCTTAAGTTGAAACTATATACCTAAATCTTTTAAATCATTTCATATTTGCTCAAAACATTTTTTTTAAACTTTCCTTGTAATCTGGAATATCTAAATTGTAAATCTCTTTAATTTTTTTCTTATCTAATAATGAAAATTTTGGGCGTTTAGCAGGAGTAAAATAAGATAATGATGGCACGCCTACTACATTACAATTGTACCTGCCTAATTCTTTAATACTCAACGCAAAGTCGTACCAACTTATTTCACCTTCATTTGAATAATTATAAATTCCAGGAATCCAGTTTGGAGATTCAACGATATCAATCATTACTTTCGCCAAATCATGGGCATAAGTTGGTGAGCCAATTTGGTCGTTAACTACATTTATCGCTTCTCTTTCCTGCATTAATCGTTGCATAGTTTTAACGAAATTATTACCAAATTTACTGTATACCCATGAAGTTCTAATAATGATTGAATCTGGATTTTCTTTTAAACATGCAATCTCTCCCGCCAATTTGCTTTGTCCATATAGATTAATTGGATTTGTTTGCGCCTCTTCATTTAAAGCAATTGAAGAAGTGCCATCAAAAACGTAATCAGTAGAAACATGAATTAACTTCACATTATTTTCTGAAGTAAATTTTGCAATTATTTCAACTGCTAAATGATTTATTATAAAGGCTGTTTCCTTTTCAATTTCTGCTTTATCAACTGCTGTATAAGCTCCACAATTAAAAATCACATCAGGATTAATGTTATTTAACTGTGTCTTAAGCAACTCCAAGTTGTTTAATGTTATCTCAATGCGATCTGCAAAAAACCATTCATAATTTTTATAATTTTCAGCTAGAACTCTAAGTTCTGACCCTAGCTGTCCATTTGCTCCCGTTACAAGAATTTTTTTCATTTAGAACAAGCTATTACAATTTTCAATGAAAGGTAGAACTTGATCTTTGTCTGAAACAATTGCATCATTTAAATCCATTCCCCAATCAATATTCAGAGATGGATCATCATATTTAATTCCTCCTTCAGAAGCCTTATTATAGAATTGGTCACAT
Organism: Flavobacterium denitrificans DSM 15936; assembly: GCF_000425445.1. Classification (GTDB taxonomy): domain Bacteria; phylum Bacteroidota; class Bacteroidia; order Flavobacteriales; family Flavobacteriaceae; genus Flavobacterium; species Flavobacterium denitrificans. Next base: position 399,840 of record NZ_AUDL01000008.1, read on the forward strand.
TTGTACATTACACAAGCCGTTTCGCTTATTACAGAAAAACCATGGGCAAAACCTTGCGGAATAAATAATTGTTTTTTATTCTCCGCAGATAATAGTATGCTAAATGCTTTTCCATACGTAGCAGATTTTTTCCTCAAATCTACAGCTACATCAATAATCTCTCCCTGTAATACACTTAATAATTTAGTTTGCGCGAAAGGTGGATTTTGATAATGCAATCCTCTCAAAGTATTTTGCTTTGAAAAAGACTGATTATCCTGAACGTATTCTATATCAATTCCAAAATCAGAAAATTTTTTTTTATTATACAATTCAAAAAAATAGCCCCTTTCATCTTTGATAATTATGGGTTCGACTATTAGTAAATCTTTAATATATGTTTCCTTAATTTTCATATACACTAAAAATCTTTTTTATTTTTAAAAAAATTAAAAATCACTTTTTTAATTCTATTCATTTCTTCGATTGTTAAATTGGATCCTGAAGGCAAACATAATCCCATTTCAAATAAGCTCTCAGCAACTTTTCCTCCATAATAAGGATATTTTTCAAAAACTGGCTGTAAATGCATTGGCTTCCATAAAGGCCTACTCTCAATATTTTCTTGATCTAACGCAATTCTTAAATCTTCACTTCTTTTCCCACTTTGCGGTAATATTAAGATTGCATTTAACCAATGAATAGATTCATAGTCCTCATTTAAAACTTGCAAAAGTTTCACATCTTTTATCTGATCAAAAATCTCTTTATAAAATTTATGATTTTCTTTTCTTCTAAGAATATTTTCATTTAGTACTTTTATTTGTCCCAACCCTACCCCTGCGCAAATATTACTCATTCTGTAATTATATCCAATTTCACTGTGCTGATAATGTACTGCTTGGTCTTTAGCTTGGGTTGAGTAAAAAATAGCTTTATTTTTTTGAGAAAGGTTTCTAGCAACTAAAGCTCCACCACTTGAAGTAGTAATAATTTTATTTCCATTAAATGAAAATATACTTAAATCACCAAAAGTACCACATTTTCTGTCCTTATAGGTGCTCCCTAAGGCTTCAGCACTATCCTCTATTATAGGAATAGAATATTTATCTGCAACTGCATGAATTTCATCAACTTTATATGGAATACCATATAAATGAACTGCAATGATCGCTTTTGGCTTTTTCCCTTTTCTAATTCTATCTTTAATCGCAATCTCCAATTGTTTGGGACAAATATTCCAAGTGTCCCACTCACTATCAACAAATATAGGAGTTGCATTTTGATATAAAATAGGGTTAGCAGATGCCGAAAATGTCATGCTTTGACAAATAACCTCATCGTTTTTATTAACGCCTAGCAAAATTAAAGCGAGATGTATTGCTGAAGTTCCTGAATTTAAAGCCGAAACAAAAGAATTTTGTCCTAAGTAATTTTCCAATACACTTTCGAACTCGTCAACATTAGAACCTCCGGTAGTAATCCATTGCGTAGTTAAAGCCTTTGTAATGTATTCTTTTTCAAATCCGCTTTCTTGACATAACGATAAATATATTTTTTTATTCATTAATAAGCCAATAATCAAAGGGATAACGAACACTATCCTCCTCTACATTAGTCAGAGGTAATGTTGTAAATGATATTAATTTTGAACTTGATTCCAAAAATTCAATAGCATTAGCATAACCTTCTGGAATATGAAGTATGTTGCTTTCCTCTGAAGTAAGTAATATGTTTTCTATCTGTAAGTCCTTTGAAGGAGATTCCCAGTTGTCTATTTTTACAAAATGTACCCTAACTTTTCCATGGACACAATAAAAAAATTTATTATCGATTTTATGCCCATGCCAGCCTCTTAATGGATACTCATCTGAATTACAAATAATATAAAATCGCTCAATAATATCAAATTTAAAATCATTAATAAACGAAATCTGCCCTCGTTCATCTGTATGAATTCCTCCTTTTATTAAATTAGGAAGTTTAATTTGTTTCAATATAATATAGTTAATTTAAAATAAACTCTATTTACACACTATTCTAACAATCTAGACTAAGCTAATATATTTTTAACTGCATCAACAATGTATTGCAGTTCTTCACTAGTCATATAAGGATATAATGGCAAAGAAACGTTTCCTGACCAAGTTAACTCGGCATTTGGATAATCTTCTTTAATCAAATTGTATCGTTCTTTATAATAAGTTAATTGATGAATCGGTTTGTAGTGTACAGAAGTACCCACTCCTTGTTCCGACATTTTTTCAATAAATTCATTTCTAGAGATTGAAGCTTTTTGGTTTAAAACGATTGGAAATAAATGCCAAGCATGATCTTCCAATTCACCATGACATATTGGCAAATCTATCATTGATAAATCTTTCAATTTTTCATAATAAAACTCTACTGCCTTTTGTCTCTCAGATCTAAACAATTCAGCTTTTTCTAACTGTCCTAATCCAATAGCAGCAGCTAAATCTGGCATATTATATTTGTATCCAGCATCAATAACATCATATTCCCAAGATGGAGTTTTTGATGTAAATCGATCCCATATATCTCTATTAATCCCATGCAAACGCATGGTTTTCACCCTCTTATACACACTTTCATCATTAGTGACTAGCATCCCTCCTTCTCCCGTTGTTATTGTTTTATTTGCATAAAAACTAAAACAAGTAATATCTCCAAAAGTGCCTACTAATTGCCCATCCTTTCGAGTTGGAAATGCATGAGCTGCATCTTCCATAATTTTTATTCCATGACGATTACAAATCTCAATTAATTCTTTGATTTGAGCAGCTTGACCACCATAATGAACAACAATTAACAACTTAATGTCTTTATGTTTTTCTATTGCTTTTTCTAAAATCTCTGGTGTAATCAAATTAGTACCATATTCTGTATCGATTGGAATTATCTCTGCGCCAATATACCTTACAACTTCTCCGGTTGCTGCAAATGTCATACTTGGTATAAGTACTTTATCTCCAGCTTTTATTCCTAATGCATCGATTCCGAGATGCAATGCGGCTGTACAAGAATTTACAGCACAAGCATATTTGGCTCCAATAAAATCAGCAAATTTTTTTTCAAACTCAAGTGTTTTTCCTGCCGTAGTTAACCAGCCAGAATCTAATACCTCATTTAAATATTTTCTTTCACTATCTCCTATGAAAATTTTAGAAAAAGGAATTTTAGTTATTGTACTCATTTTATGATTATTTCTTTGATTGTTGTTAAAATAATTTTCGCATCCATCAAAACAGAATGATTCTCGACATAGTCAATATACATTCTAAGTTTTTTAGGCAAAATTTCTTCTTTATATGTTAGTGTTGGGTCCTGAGAATTAGCTAATATTTCTTCTTCATTCCTAAACATTATCGAAGCATTATCTGTTATTCCTGGGCGTATTCTATGAACAATTTTCCATTGATCTGGATAAATTTGCGTCCATTGTTGCACTTCTGGTCTCGGCCCTACGATAGACATATCACCAACGAAAACATTTATTAATTGTGGTAATTCATCCATTTTAGTTTTACGTAATACACTTCCCAGAGGGGTAATACGTGAAGAATCTCCCGCATCAAAGCTGCCACTTGTTTTTCCCGAAGCCACACTCATTGTTCTAAACTTAAAGAGCTTGAAGAGCTTACCATTTCTACCTACTCTAGACTGAACAAAAAAAACAGGACCAGGCATTTTAATTTTGATCAACAGTGCAATAAATATGAAAGGTATTATTAAAATAACTAGACCGATTAAAGAAAATAAAAAATCAATTATCCTTTTCATCTAACTTTTTTATCAATTTATACATATGCCTATTTGGGTAAGCTATGAAATCATAATATACTTCATAACCTGATTTGTTATAAAATTTTATAACATTATCATTATTATTATAATCAGTAGTCAAAGCAATTTTTGATGCTTGATGAAATTTCGCTTTTTTTTCAAATTCATCTAATAGAACTTTTCCATAACCGGAACCTTTAAGATCTGGTAGAATAGCGATAGACAACAACTCTGCATATTGTTTGTCATCTTTTTTATCCGATTTTTTATTTATATTTTTAAATAGTCTAAAGATAACTTTTGGTCTATTTAATGAAACAAGTAAAAGACTTTTAAAAAAAAGAAAGCTATTTTGCAACAAAAGTGTTTTATGGTATCCAAGTGATTTACTTGTACCTGTAGCAAATCCGTATAACTTTTCTTCATTATCAAATAAACCGATTCCAATGCTCTTATTGTTATTAATAGAAGCTGCGTAATATGTTTCAAGAAAGTGTCTGCCTAAAGATGTTAAGAAAAAATCTTTAAAAGATTTTTCATGAACTTCTGCTACTTTTTTCACATCTGAGATATTTAAATCTCTTATTTCCATGTCATTTCGTTTAAAATATTAAGCAACTTTCAGTATTCCTGACAGTTAATCTTCTCATTCTCTTTAAAACTTAAAAAAAGTGTTTTACTGTTAACCAACTCGGATAATATAATTTCTTGCAATTCGAATTACGCCATGAAATCTTTTCCACAAACCTTCATTATTAGGATAATCTGCATACGTTTTATTTGGCGATTTCATAATTCTCTCAAATTCATCTTCACTTAGACCTAATTTTTTAATTACGTAATCCCTATCTTGATCTAACATTTCCTTAGGCGCTGGTGGTTTGCTAATTTCTGCTAAAGCTTCATCTCTAGAAATTTGCCCCGAACAAACCAATGCCGATAAATATGATTTTCTTAAATCGTAACCAAATTTAACTGGTAAATAAAAAGCGTGAAAAAATCTAGTAAATATAGATTCATAGTGCTTTCCTCCATAATCCTGCCATCCAAGTTCATCAATAAGCGTTTGTTTTGCCTCCGCTTTATTATAAGGTATATAATTTAAAATAGGAACCCATCTAATTCCTCTAATCAACAAATAATCAATATAATCCAATGTTGACAAACTTGGATAAGTTTTCATCTTAACTTTTCCAAACTGTTTGTGAAGAGATTTTATTAATTTTGAATCTTTAGATCCATATAACCATGATTCTGGCATGATCGATTCTGTAACAACATTATTACCTGCTATGATGTATGGAATTTTCATTTTAGCAGCCGTCTTAATCAAAAGCGCCCAAATCGCATGATCGGTAGGGATTTCAATATTAGAAATCGACGATTTTATAAATGAAGTCTGAATATCCCTAAATTCTTTCCAATCTAGAACATAAGTATCAAGGTCGATATCTAAACGTTTAACAATTTGTTCTACATTTGCAACAGCTAACTCTGTATTCCACCCATTATCAAGATGAATAGCAAAAGCTCGAAGTCCATATTTTTTTTTGATGACATAAGCAACATATGAACTATCTACACCTCCGCTTAATCCAATCAAACAATCATATCTTGAATTTTTTCCTTTGCGCTTTATCTCTTCAATTAATTTCTCTAATTTCTCTTCACCTCCTTTATCAGTATGTACATCGTTAACAAGTACATTATCATAATTATGGCAAAAATTACAAACTCCATCATTATCGAATGTTATTTCTTTTGCCGTTTCATCCATTATACAACGGCTACAAACTTTTACTGTATTCATTTTTTTGATTAATATGATTATTTTTTTAATTCTTGTTCAAGTTGATCTGCTGTAATGTAACTTATCAAGACAGCTCTGTGTACACCTTGAAAAACAAACATTGATCCAGCTGCAACAGCCGAAGCACCTGCTTTTATGGCTTTAGTAAAATCAGAGATTGTACTAGCGCCTCCCACAGAAACAACTGGTATATCTAGCATTTCAGTAACTTTTTCAATGAGATCCAAATCATATCCTTGCATGGTTCCATCTTTATCAATATTGTTAATTACTAATTCTCCAAAACCTATTTCTTGTATTAACTTAATACAGTTATCCAAACTTATATTTTGCTTCTTTTTTCCACTATTTGAATAAATTTTGTAACTCCCCCAAATATCTTTTTTAACATCTATTGAGGCAACAATACTTTGGCTGCCATAAATTTTTATCGCTTCTTCAATTAATTCTTTGTTCTCAAAAATAACCGAATTTAAAATTACTTTCTCTACACCTATATTAAACAATTGTTCGATATGTTCCATTTTTGAAATGCCACCACCATATCCAATAGGCATAAATGCTTCCGAAACAATTTCTTTAATCTCTACGAAATTTGGAGATATTCCATTTCTACTAGCACCGATATCTAATAATACTAATTCATCAACTTCTTTTTTGTTAAAAATTCGAACAGCATTAATTGGATCTCCAATGTATCTATCTTTCGAAAATTTCACTGTTTTAACGAGTCCTCCATCGTTTAACAGTAGAATTGGTATTATTCTTGTCCTAAGCATTAATATTTTTCTAAAAAGTTTTTAAATAATGTAACCCCAAAACGATGGCTTTTTTCTGGATGAAACTGTGCTCCTACCAAATTATCAAATTGAAAAGAAGATACAAAATCAAATCCGTATGTTGTTTTTGTAAGTATATCTGTTTCATTATTGCATTTTACGAAATAGGAATGGACAAAATAAAATCTAGAATCATCATCTAAACCATCCAAAATATCTGATGATTTATTAATATAGATCTTATTCCATCCCATATGAGGGACTTTAAGCTTAGAATCTGTTCCAAACTCAAACTTTTTAACTTCTGCATTAATAAATGAGAGGCCTGGCAATGTGCCTTCTTCACTGGATTCACACATAATTTGCATTCCTAGACATATTCCTAAAAAAGGCTTTTTCCTAACTAAAGCCATTTCTTTAAGTACATCCATCAACCCCAGATCTTTGATATTTGTCATAGCTCGATCAAAATGACCAACTCCAGGCAAAATAATTTTATCCGCATCCGAAATTACACTTGGTTCTGAACTTATAACAGCTTTTACTCCCAAGTATTTTAACATATTATCAATTGATCCGATATTTCCCATACCATAATCAATAATAACAACTTTTTCATTTCTATATTCCATTATAAAGTCTTCTAAATTCCATTAATCAATTCAACATATCTTTCCGTCAACAACTTATAATCATAATTCCCAGAAGATTTTCTCGCATTAACACAAATTGTATTGTATTCATCCTTATCCATTTTATAAAAAGACAAAATTGCATCTGCATATTCTTTAGAATTTTTAAATTCTTTCCCTATCCCAATATTAAACTTTTTAATAGGGCAATAATTCATTTCTACATTCGCGCAAATAGGTTTTCCACTTGCCATGTATTGAAAAGATTTACTTTGACTACCGCCGTAACGAAGAATTGAACTTGGTTTATAATTCAATATATTTAAAGAACTCTTACTCAAAATATAAGGCACATATTTTAGCTCCACCCATTTTTGCTTGAAAACAACATTTTCAATTTGATTATCTTTACAATATTGTTCTAAGGTTGATCTATCTTCTCCATCACCGTAAATCAAAAATTTAATATCAGATACATCTTTTAAATGCTCAGCAGCTTCTACTAATTGCATAACATTATTAGCAAGTCTAATCGATCCGATATAGATAACTTTAAAAATGTGATCATTCTCTAAGTCATCATCTGCTATTTTATAATTTATTTTGTTATAATCAAAGTCTTTTAAATCTACACCATTGTTGATATAATGCACTTTATTGAGATCTATTTTACCCCCTTGACCAATATCCCATTTTCTTTCTTTAATATAATCTTTTCCTCCTTCCATTGAGAAAATAAGCAAGTCTGCTTTTTTATAGAGCCAATATTCAGCCCAATATGCAAGTTTTACTAATGGATTTTTTTTAGATACTAACCCATAAGCTACAAAAGATTCCGGCCATAAATCGACAATATCAACAATAAATTTGGCTTTAATTTTTTTTGCGACAAAATAAGTAATATTGCCGAAAGGAACTGCAGCTATATGGGAAATAAAATCAGGTTTTTCAAAACGAGATGCGTACCACCAAAGCCTAAAATAAAATTGCAAAATACTATAAATCCTAATTAAGCCATTAGAATTATAATTAGATGTTCGTATGTGAATAAACTTTTGTCCTTCTTCATATTCTGCAAATTTATATGGAGATTTATTGTCATCAATTAAATTGATATCTGTATTATGCAAAAAACTTCCACTTATAATTGTTACATCATAGCCGCTTAAACGTAAATATTGTGCACGCTTAAGAGTCTGAATTCTTGCCTCAAATTTTGGAGGCATCGCTGCTGGATTAATTAACCAAACTTTTTTCACTACAAACTCCAGTTATTAATTGCGGTAATAACACTTGTAATTTCCTCTTCTGTCATAACAGGACTAATTGGCAAGCTTAGTTCCTCATTATGAATTTGTTCTGTTATTGGAAATGACATTTCATTATACTCTTTGTAACATAACTGTTTATGAGGGGGAATCGGATAATGAATCAAGGTCTGCACTTCATTAGCTTTAAGATATTCCTGGAGTTCGTCTCTGTTTTTTGAAAAAATTGGAAATAAATGAAATACATGACTATTCCAATCTGAAAGTGCTGGGATAACAACTAAAGAATTTTTTATTTCATTCATATACCTTCGAGCCACATGCTTTCTTGCCTGGATATCTCTATCAAGATATTTTAATTTTACGTCCAGTACTGCAGCTTGAATTTCATCTAATCTACTATTCAATCCTTTATACTTACTTACATATTTTTCACTTGAACCATAATTAGCTAAGGCTCTAATTGTTTTTGTTAGCTCATCATCATTAGTAGTAACGGCTCCTGCATCTCCTAAAGCCCCTAAGTTCTTACCTGGATAAAAACTGTGTCCTGAGGCATCGCCAATTGCTCCTGTTTTTATATCGCCAAATAAACAACCATGAGCTTGGGCATTATCTTCTATAAGTTTTAAATTATATTTCTTGCATAAATTTCCAATTCTATCAGTATAACTACATCTTCCATAAAGATGCACAATCATAATTGCTTTAGTTCTATCTGAAATAACCTCTTCGATTCTATTATCATCTATCTGAAGTGTTTTAGGATCCGGTTCTACAAAAACTGGAACTAAATTGTTATCAGTAATTGCCAATACCGATGCGATATATGTATTTATTGGAACTATTACTTCATCACCTTCATTCATTACACCAATTTCTATATAGGCTCTCAGAATAAGTCTTAAAGCATCCAAACCATTAGCTACACCAATAGTATGTTTTGTGCCTATATAATTAGAATATTTTTTTTCAAATGTATTGTTTGCCTCGCCTTGCAAATACCATCCAGAAGAAACTACTTTGTTTATAGCATCTTGAATTTCATTTGAAAATTCATCATTTATTTTCTTTAGATTTAAGAATGGAATCATATTATTTTTCAATTTTTCTTATAAATTTTGCAGGGCTTCCCAACCATAGTTCATTATCAGGAACGTCTTTTGTAACCAAACTTCCAGCACCAATCATAGCATTTTCTCCAATCGTTACTCCTCCTAAAATTGTCGATGCTGCACCTATCGAGGCATTTCTCTTAATTAGTGTTCTTTGCAATTCAAAAGGCATTTTTGCACGTGGATATTTATCATTAGTAAAAGTTACATTTGGACCGATCTGAACATTGTCTTCAATAGTTATACCATCCCAAAGATAGACCCCATTTTTAATCGTTACATTATTTCCAATTACCACATCATTTTCAATAAAACAATGCGCGCAGATATTACAATCGCTACCAATTTTTGCATTTTTAAGAACAACAACATATTGCCATATATTTGTGCTTTCATGCACTTGTTCACTAATACATTCTGCTAATTTATGTATCATCTATTTTTTATAATTTATAAATTCCTGAAAATCTCTGATATAATCAGACTCATTATACAAGTGGGAAGCCAGTACCAAACAAACAGAACCTGAAGAAAAATCATCAAGTTCCCTCCAAATACCTGGTACAATTAACAACCCTACATTTGGATTATTTAAAAAGAAAGTTCTTTTAATATGTCCATCATTTAATGTAATACTAAAACTTCCACTAGCTGCAACAATCAATTGATGTAACTCTTTATGACCATGACCACCTCTACTCTCATTACCTGGAATATCATATAAATAATATATCCTTTCAATTGAAAAAGGAACGCTTTTGTTCTCCTCTATAATAGTTATGTTGCCAGCCCTATTATGTATTTTATTTAACTCAATTAAACCGCAGCCATAAACAGTGCTCTCTTTCATATTAAATTCCCTTTAACTTTAAAAATTGATCATAATCTCTAACATAATCATCATCAGAAAATAATGTTGAACTTGAAACCATAGCCAATGAATTGGTTGAAAAGTTATTCATTTCTCTCCAAAGCGTTGAAGGAATGTAAAGACCATAATATGACCTATTTAAAGTAAAAGTTTTCTTTACTTTTCCATCATCAACAATTACATCAAAACTACCCGATAATGCAATTATAAATTCATGTTGTTCTAAAAATGCATGACCACCTCTTGCAAAACCACCAGGCACATCATAAATCCAATATGCCCTTTTAATTTTAAAAGGAATATGATTATTAGATTCCAAAAATGACAAATTACCTCTCTGATCTTCAATTTTTGGAAGATTAATTATTTTGACGTCTTCTAAAAGCATATAAAACTAATTATTAATAGTTATCTTTTCTAAATAATCTAATGCAACTTTACTATCAGTTAAAAGTGATGCTGTTTCAATTGCCTTATTTGCTACAAGCATTTTATCCTCATATGACATATGATTTATTTCTATAAGCAAGTTTTTTAATGCTTCTACATTTCTTGCTTCACAGAGAAATCCATTTTCCCCATGTTTTATAACGCCATCAATTCCTTGACCAATCGTTCCGATAGTAATACATCCCTTGCTCATTGCTTCAACATATACTAAACCAAAAGCTTCGGGCTTACTTACCATTACAAAAACATCTTTTTCAATCATTTTCTTTTGCACTTCATCTCTTGACAATTTACCCAGCATGGTAACGCATTGTCCTAAGTCAAGTTCTACAATTTTTTGCGAAATTTTTTCGTGCAACATTCCTTCTCCTAATATTTCTAATGTGAAATTTCGATCTGGAAATGCCAAATTTACAGCTTCAAGCAGAATATCAATATTTTTAAGCGGGATTAACATTCCTACAAAGCAGATTGAAATTTTATTTCCTCTAAATTTTGTCTCTGGAGTTTCTGATAAAATATAGCTCTCAGGAATTCCAGAAGGGCAAATAAAAACATTCTTTCTTTCTCCAAATAACCTTATAAAATTATTTTTCATTTCGTCAAAACGAAATCCTGCATAGTCTAAATTATTTAACAACTGTTTTGCATTTGAACCAAATAAATCAGAAATTACTTTTGGATTTTCATGCAGTACTAATGAAGTTTTTACAGTTGGATAATATTTTTTAAGCTCTGTAATTAAAGGTAATTGTGGATTAACAAAATGCGAAATAATTACATCGGGCTGAAATTTTTTATTCAAATTGTCATTATAAATAATCTTTGCTTGTTTTCTAATTGTACTATTAAAAAACTTAAAATGAGGGAATATTTTAAAAATAGGTTGGCTTATTATATTAATATCCTCATGAGTAAATTCAACTCTTTTATTTAATCTAACAAAGGGTATAAAATCTGTTTGGAAAATTTTTTTTAAAAGTGTCTGGAAAATTTTAGCAAAAAAATAGAAAAATCGTGGAAAAACTGACCTAAAATGAACAACACGAACCTCATGTCCTTGTTGAACCCATTCTTTTGCATAATAATGGACAACAGGAGTATCAAAAGTACTATTAGGATTAGGATATTCGGAAGTTAATATTAGTAATTTCATTTTTTCATTATTTATTAAAAGTCTATAGAAATCAAAGATCTTAAAAACTTAATTCTCTATTTCTTCCAGATCATTTTATTAATTATACCAGTATAGCTCTGAATAAGTTTAATTACTTTTGTAGATACATTTTCATCTTTGTAAGCCGATACAACGCTTGATTTTTCTTCATTTTTGTGCAGTTCGACAGCTAAATAAACGGCTTGCAAAATTTGTTCAGATGTTATCGAGCCAATTGTAAAAACTCCTTTTTCAATTGCTTCTGGTCTTTCCGTTGATGTTCTTATTGAAACTGCAGGAAATTTAAAGTAAGCACTTTCTTCTGGCAAAGTTCCACTATCCGATACTACACAAAAAGCATTCTGTTGTAGTTTATTATAATCAAAAAAACCAAGTGGTTCGTTTAAAATAACATTTTCATGGAATTTGAATCCAATCCTTTCAATATTCTTTTTTGAACGAGGATGACAACTATACAATATTGGAATTTTATATTCTTCCGCCATCGCATTTATAGAATTCATGAGCGAATAAAAATTACTTTCAATATCTATGTTTTCTTCTCTATGGGCAGAAAGTAAAATATATTTTCCAGCTTCTAATTTTAATGTCTCTAATACATTGCTATCATTTATTTCCTTCATTCCTCCATTGAGTATTTCCGCCATTGGAGAACCTACTACATGAGTATATTCAGGCCTAACTCCAGACTCAAGTATATATCGTCTTGCGTGTTCAGAATAACATAAATTTACATCACTGGTAACATCTACAATTCGACGAATAACTTCTTCAGGTAAATTTTCATCTTTACAACGATTTCCTGCCTCCATATGAAAGATTGGAATTTTAAGACGTTTAGCAGAAATAACACTTAAACATGAATTTGTATCTCCTAAAACAATAATAGCATCAGGCTTAACATTATGCATTAATTCATATGACTTAGAAATTACATTGCCCATTGTTTGACCAAGATTTTCTCCAACCACACCAAGATAGTAGTCCGGTTCTCTTAAACCTAAATCTTTGAAAAAAACCTCGTTTAATGAATAATCATAATTTTGCCCTGTATGAACTATGATATGATCAAAATACTTGTCACTCTTCTTTATTATTGATGACATTTTAATAATCTCAGGACGAGTTCCTACAATCGTCATAAGTTTTAATTTCTTCATATTATTTAATTAAATAGATTATAGTGCGGATACATATCTTTGTGATTTTTAATCCACTCAGCTAAATCAGCAATCATGGTTTCGTAATCCGGAATTAAGTAATTAAATTCATATTTGGTACGAATGAGTGATTTGTCAGCCATTATTCCTTCAACAGCATTTATTTTTAAAGAATCATCTTTGAAATAATGGTTAAAAAGTTTTAAAAGTTCAAATTTTGAAATAGAATGATCTGGTACGGCATTATATAAACCATGTGCTTTTTCCAAAACTGCCTTTTCAATAGTTTTAGCAAGTTGAAGTGTTGTTTGTCCTGTCCATATAGATTTAGTATAGCCATTAATTTCACCACTTTGACTCATGAACCAGTTTAAAAGACCAATGCCATTTATATTAATATCAGGACCAATAATTGAGTTACGAAATGTTATGTTTTTTTGATCAGATAGTTCACCAAGAGCTTTAGACCTGTCATAAAAAGTCTCACCATCACAAAAATCCTCTTCCGTATAACCGCCTCGTTTACCAGAAAAAACACAATCTGTACTCATGTGAATTATTTGTGTATCAGTATCAGTAGTTATCTCTGCTAAAAAATGAGGTAAATAAGAATTCATGAATGAGGCGGAAGCCTTATTCTGCTCTGCAAATTGATTAAGCATTCCAATACAGTTAACAACTGCATCAAACTTATTTTCTAAAATAATTTTCTTCAACAATTCTGTATCAAAAGCATCACCAACAACACTTTCTACATATTTTGACTTAGTTCTTGCAAAACCAAGAACTGAATAACCTTGTTCTTTTAGATATAAGGATATTATATGTCCGGCCATCCCATTACAACCTAAAACAAAAAAATTCATATAAATTTGCTTTTATTTGTTAAGTTTCTCACGAATATAATCAATTGAGAGTAATTTATTTTTTACTTGTTCAACATCTAAAAGTTCAGTATTATTACTATTAAATTCTGTCAATAAGTTTCTTTCTGTATTTCCATCAACAAAGTACTTAGCATAATTTAGATCACGATTATCAGAGGGAACTCTGTAAAAATTGCCCATATCAACAGCATTTGCACACTCCTCATTCGTCAATAGTGTTTCATACATCTTTTCACCATGACGAATTCCAATAGTTTTAATATTCGTTTTATCATAATCAAATAATTCACAAACAGCTTCAGCAAGAACTCGAATTGTACATGCAGGAGCTTTTTGCACTAGTACATCACCTGTTGCTCCATTTTCAAAAGCAAAAAGGACAAGGTCAATCGCTTCATCGAGTGACATAATAAAACGAGTCATTGAAGATTCTGTCAATGTAATAGGCTGATTATTTCGAATTTGTTCAATCCACAAAGGAATAACAGATCCGCGAGAAGCAATGACATTACCATACCGAGTACAGCAAATTTTTATCTTTTCATTGCTCACAGTACGTGATTTTGCAACAATTACTTTCTCCATCATGGCTTTAGAAGTTCCCATTGAATTAACCGGGTAAGCGGCTTTATCTGTTGATAGACAAATTACTGTCTCTACTTCTGCCTCAATCGCTGCAGTAAGTACATTATCTGTACCTATAACATTTGTCTTTACAGCTTCTAAGGGAAAAAACTCACAAGAAGGAACTTGTTTTAATGCTGCGGCATGGAAAATATAATTTACTCCATGCATGGCATTTTTAAGACTGGCTAAATCTCTTACATCACCTATGTAATATTTAACTTTATGAGCAGTTTCAGGCATTTTAGATTGAAACTCATGACGCATATCGTCCTGCTTTTTTTCATCACGTGAAAAAACACGAATTTCTCCAATATCGGTGGATAAAAAGCGAGATAATACTGTATTTCCAAAAGATCCAGTACCGCCAGTAATTAACAGGGTTTTATTTTTAAATAATGACATATTTTCAATTAAATAATTTATTATATTTTCGGAAGGTCTTCTAATTTATATTTCTTGCTTCTTACCAGTATCTTTCTTGTATTTTTTAAAAGAGAAAGCATAGTCTTAAAAGAAAATCTATTATAAAAATTATAAACAAAATTGGTAGCAAGAGAGGCGTCAAAAATATTTTTAATACCCAATTCGGTCCCTTCAAATCGAATTGAATTTGTAATCACAAATCCAAAAACTTCATCCTTTATATAAACTTTTCGCTTTGTAGTACTTAATAATTTATTGAATAAATCTAACAAATTATGCTGTTTAGCTATTTCTCTAAGTATTTTTAATTCTCTCGCTAAAACTTCACTTTCAAATGTACCGCCTTCAATTAATTTAAACGATGCACGAATGAGTCCCTCAAACGAAATTGGATCAAATTTCCCAGGCCAACCTGGTAAATCTTTTGCAGTTAACAAATAATCAGCTGTCATTAAGGTAACCAAGGGAGAGTATTCTTGCGAAGCTAACTGATTGTGCATCTTTTTCTGAATATTATCCTTAAAAAATTGCTGGGCTTCTTCTTTTGATTTGCTGTCAGTTCTCTGATAATTTCTTCCTTGAGATTTAACTGTAGTACCACCTATAGACAAGGGTTCTGATGTAAAAGCGTAATCTTCAACTTCTCCAGCTAATACAACACCGGAAAATCCATCTGGAGTAGCACAATAATAAAAACTATTATCGCTTGTTCTAGATTTTACTCTTTCAATTAGTGATGTAGAGACAACTGCTTTCATAAAAAGCATTGGACATTCATCAATCTGATATAAAAATGTGCGGGATATTTTATTTAAAAAGGTCTCGGAATTAATAAATTCTATTCCTGCGTTTCTTTTTCTTTTAACATAAAATATATTTTTACCATTTTCATGATCAGGATAGGTGAATCCAGCGGGAGTCCATGTAAGTAATTCCCTCTTTGTACTAGTTAAAATTTCATGCATACGCCATATACAACCAGGAACAAGAGCATCATCTCCCCCTAAAGCCATAACATACCCTTTTTTAACTTGCCTAAGCGCAAATTCGAAATTTTCCCTCATACCCAAATGATGATCATGTGCAAACAATTTTATCCTTGAATCATTTTTCATTAATTCGCGAACAACCTCAACAGAATTATCAGAACTGCAATCATCTGAAATTATTATTTCGAAGTTTGGATAATCTTGTATAATACAAGTTTTTAAAGTATGTATTAAGTATTCAGCTCTGTCCTTTTGAGGTATGATAACCGTAAAAAAAGGATAATCTGTATTGTGATTATTTATCATTTTCAAAAAATCAAAAACTGTTTGTTATTATTAAAAAAAACTATAAAATATTAAAAAAATTACCCTATTTATCTCTGTTCTCTTTTTAAACTATAAGCATAAATCAATCTAAAGAACAAAAAAGCAAGAACATAAACAATAAGTTGCAAATTTCCGCCAAGATCAGAAAATGGATACAATTTCATACCCCCAAGCATACAGAGAGACATCACAAAATGAAGCAGGATTAACTGATGAAAAAGAAGTCTGCCGTTCCTGACAATTGTATTATTTAAAACAAATATTGTAAAAAGTATAAAAATTATAGGTGCAATAAATGGCCCAAAATCTAAAGTAAAATCACCAACAAAACCAATAAACACCTCATCATTTATCTGTAAATTTGGATATTTTGATCTTCTATCCCAAAAATTCTCAGGCACATTCTCAAAACCTAGCATACGTTTAAAAAAAGGGAAAGTTCTGTCCCCATACCTTATTCCTCCATTATCTAAACCGTAATTATTAAAATATAAATTTTCTTGCCCTGCATAAAAGAACAAAGATGATTCTGACCCTTCCTCGCTTTCACCAAAACGACTTACTGTCAGAGCGGCTACAGGTACAATTGTTGCTATCAAAAGAACAATTCCAGTGTTCTTTACTATTTTATTAACTTTTGGATGATAAAATTTTCTCAAAGCAAAATAAGTAATAATCATAGAAAGGACAATTTCAAGAATGGGGCCTCTTTGCCCAAGTGAAATATTACTTAAAATACTTATAATGGATGAAATAAACAGTCCAATCATAATGAACTTATTCCTCTTTTTTAACGATAAATAATAAAAAAATAAAAGAATACCGAAATTACCATAGGCATTAGAAATAATCGACGAAAGATTTGATATACTACCATCCCCTAACGAATAACTGTCGGCCATTGCCTCATTATATAAATCCTGTCCACCAGAAGAAACAAATAACAATCTAACTATATTAAGAGCAAAATCAGAAATAATAGTAGGCACTTGCATTAAGCAAGCGGCAATAAAAATGATGCAAACTAAATTCAAAAAAATAGTTGGAGGCTTTTGAATTTCATCTATTTTATTGTAATCATACCGTAAGACTGGAGAAAAAGCCAACATAAGCATCAAATACAAATATATAAAGGGAAATATTGACATTTCATTGAAACTATAATATGGATTATTAAATAAAATCAATGACATAACCGCATATAACAGATATGAAAATAAAAGTACACTCCCTGCATCGAAATGCTTTTTCTTAACTTGGTATAATATAATTGTAGCTATCCAGCTTAAAATAAAGAAAAGTATAATTGCATTACTTAAAATTTTTGTGATCGTCATGATGATAAACCTATTTTTTTCTTAAAATAGATGGAAAACTTGATGATGTCCTCTTTTTCACTCTTAGACAAACCAAACATCAAAACTAATGATCCAACCGATAATGCAGACACACAAAAAATTACTGGCAATCTAACAAATGAAGTAATGGAACTTTTTGATATTATAAAAATTAATAAAGAAGATAATAATGTTATAATTAATGCCGGAATAATAAACGATTTAATATACTGGGAATACTCGAATGCTTTATAAAATTTTTTAAGGCAAATTAATCTGATAAAATGCGAAAATATAGCTGCCAAAATCATTACTATATAAGTCGAATAAGCTGGAAAACCTAGTTTAAACAAAATATATGTTACTGGAACACATAAAAGCGTAATCGTTTCTACTGGTATATGATACTCCTTAACCCGGCCAATAGCTTGGATTATTATTGAAATAGGATTATTTAATGACATTATTAGGGTGTAAATCAAAATAAGTCGAGAAAATACTACAGTCTCTGGATCAGCTTTGGTTAACCAAAACATTAAAACAGTATTCATCTCAAAAATAAGTGGTAAGGAGACTATTAGCAATCCATAATAAATAACCTTATTACTTAAATTAAAAATCTTATTTAAATATAAATATGATTCTTCAGCATAAGATTTAATCATTTGCGGCCTAAGTGCCATTAAAAAACTTGCAGTCAATGAACTTAATGCAAAATTAAACTGGAAGGATATAGCCCTCGCAGCGTTAAATAAGGGACCAAAAAACAAGTTAATTAAAATCGTAGTAATTTGTGACATTCCAACTCCGGCCAAAGAACCAAATAATGACCATCCTGAAAAAGAAATTAAGTCTCTAAATAATTTTCTTTCAGTTTGTATTTTATAACGACATTCTTCATATTTAAAATAACCAATTAGAACATACGAGATCATTATCAGAAAAGAAGTTAATAATAAACTAGCTCCGTAAACAATTAATCTATCTTTTGGAATCACAAAAAGCAATAAGGCTGCAGAAAATTTTAAAAGACATTCTGCAGTACTGATAACCGTAAATATTCCCATATCCTCACGAGCTATTACTGCCGCAGAATAAGGTACCTGTAGGAAAGTGAAAATAAAGGAAAAAATCGAGAATTGATAAATCCAATTTGCAGCATTAATTCGATTGTCAGGTATAACTAAATAATGATTTACAAACCACAAACCAATTGTCTCTCCAAAGATTATCACAACAAGTGATAAAATAAAATAGATATTTATACTTGTTGAAAAAATATCTTGAAGCCTACTTATTTTATTATCGCCAATAGTAGATGAGTAATACCTTTGTGTTGCTGTTGAGAGAACACTCGACAAACTAATAAGCATTGTTATAACACCAGCTACAACATCATTAATTCCATAATCAACAGCACCAAGAGCCTTTAATACAATTCGAACAGTGTATAAGTTAATAATCATGACAACAACCATTCTTATATATAATAAAATGGAATTTTTAGCTATCCGACTACTATTTGAATTATTTTTCTGCATTTATTTTTTTATATTTTTAGCACTAAAAAAGTCACGATACATTCTTATTCTCGCAATCAATAAATGTCAAAAAAACTGTAGTTTTATAAAGAAATGAAAATCATATTTATACTTATCTCTTGGCAACCAACACAACTTAGTATATTATCAAAGAATTACCTTATATTTCAGAATATCTAAAAACAATTTCTTTAGTTTATTTACTAAGTGTTTAAAAAAATTGATTTCCTTAATCTGTGAATTTCAATTTTATAAGTGCACAAATTATACTAGACATTTACTCATAGATTTGAAATTTTTAAGTCTGCCAAATAAGATAATTTGCGAACTAGAATGCTTTAAATTTCAAAACTGCTTTTTTTTATGCTATTTAAGCGCTTAATTCATTAAACATTTTCTTAAACAACAAACATAATACTACCAAAAAACCAGCTATTATTCCTCCGAATACAAAACCTTTTGCTTTACTTAATTTATCATTTTTTAAAGGCAAAATAGGTTGATCTATTATTTGAATTAAAGGAGTTTCTTTACGAAGGGTAACTTTTGCTAACTCAGATTGCTTAACAAGTTCTGTCAAAACTGCCGTGTTTGCCTGTACATCTACTTGTCTTCTTGCAGAAGGAGTTCGTCGTACATTGAGTGCTGGATTTAAATTAAAAGCATTATCATTAGCCACTGCTACTCCTGTAATAGCACTATTCAATTCGCCACGTACTGAATCGACTTGACGTTCTAAAATTGTCATATTCATCCTGGCTTTTTTACTTTTTGTCTCTACGTAAAATTTACCAACCTGTCTAGCCAACGCTTCGCAAAAGTAAAGGGAAAACAATTCACTATTAGAGGTCATATCCATTGATATGATGGATATTTTTTTATCCTTTTGGGCAACAGATAAAGAATTTTTAGACAAATCTTTATAAATCTCACCCAATATACTATCATGAACGCGAGTAAAATATTTTCTTTGAGTTTGTGGAGAAAATTCTATGTTCTTAAACTCAGAGTCATCATTCCATTTTTTTCTCCATTCATTATTTTGAATGTACATTTCAGCCAAAGATATTACTTTATCATTTACTTTTACGGGAGTCAATAAAGTCTGCTCGACCATTTTACGAGATTTAAACAATTCAGCTAAATTAGAACTAGTAAAAATACTCCCGCCACCAGTTCCTAAATCTATTCCAAATGAACTAGCCAGTCCTAAAGCTCCTCCTAATCCTCCTCCGGATTTTTCATCTTCTAATGCAAATGTTAATGTTGCAGTATATGCAGTTTTTTTAATAAAAGAATAAGCCAATCCTAAAAATGCTCCTAAAACTCCGGCAAAAACGATAATTTTCCACTTACTTATTAAATATTGGCTCCAATCTTTTGCTTTTCCGATTAGTTCTTTCATTGAAATCTCTTCGGTATCGATATTTTTTTTCTCCATTTAAAAAATTCTATTTAAAAGCAGTTACAATTAATACTGCTAAACTAGTCAAGACACTTCCGATACTTATCCATTCTCCTGCTGACATTTTTCTTGTCTCCGGTTTTTCAGGAACTACAATTTGCGAATCTGGTTCAACTGTAGGATATGATCTAAAAAACAAAAAAGATTTTGTAACTGATGCTTTACCATTAGGGTAAATTATATATGCTTTTTTCTTCCATCCTTTATTATCAACACCACCCACAGCATCGATATAGTATTTAAATCCTTTACCATTTCTATATGGAATTTCAGAAGTTAATAATACATTTCCAGTAACTTTTACACCTTCATTATAAATAGCAACTTCAATTTCATCACCTGGAAACAGAGTTACATTCGAATAATGATTTTTATCCTTTACAATCTTCTCCCAGTTAACTGGAATAGTGGCGTATTTCAAATCTTCCTTTAATTTTTTCGACAATTTCTCCTTAAGTGTATCATTTTTAGACAAATTCAAATCAACGCTTTCTATCTTTTCAATTTGTTCTTGCTTAATTGGCCTTTTAATTTTCATTCCATCTAAATTGGCAATAGAAGTTAATCCACCAGCTCGCATCACAACATTGTAAACAGTTTCTTTTTTGTTTGCTAGAACATATTTACCTGGATAACCTACCGCACCAGAAACTGTAACCATTTGAGGTTTTTCGTAAACTGCCATTTTTCTGATGTTGATGACGTCAAAAGGTTTTAAAATAAAATTCTTTACTTGTTCATTATTATCTGCAGTAATTTCAAGCTCAACTAATTCCACACGTTTTGGATCCGCATCGTCTATTTCGTCAGATTTTACCATTCTTGCAATTTCCACTCTTTTCGATGCAGAACCTGTAAGACCTCCAACTTGAACAACTAAATCATTCAACGTTAAATTTTCAAAATATTCGTACTCACCAGGATTCTTAACTTCACCGTCTATCGTTACTTTGTATTCTTCTCTAAAATCTAAAATAGAATACACTGTCACAATGTCTTCTCTTTTTAATTCAATATCAGCATTTAGATCTCCAGACAATGCACCTCCTAAATCCACATTGACAATTTCGGTTGTCAAATCTGTTTTTAAACGTATAATTCTAGCTCTTTTTGTATAAGCATCTTCTTTAAGCCCTTCTGCTCTTGTAATAAGATCCGAAATTCGCATTCCTTCACTATATGAATAATAATCTGGTCTAAAAACAGCTCCTTCAATTTTAATACGATTTTCAAAGCGATTTAAAATTTTTGTAACTTTAAAAACGTCTCCTGACTTTGGAGTATAGGTACTATATTCACTTTCATTGATATCATGAACTTTGAACTCTTTTCCTGTTTTTTGTAATACATTTACTGAAGCCGTATAAGCAAACTCATTAAATCCAGAAGCAAAATTTAACAAATCAGAGAATTTTTCTCCTTTTTTCATTTCAAAGATTCCAGGACGCTTAACTTCACCTTCAACTACAACTCTGTCTGTATAAGAAGGAATTCTAATGACATCATTATCTTTCAACGTAACATTATCAGACTGATCTCCTTTTACCAAAAATTTATAAATATCAATATTTCTATAAACTTTATTATTTCTTAGCAATTCAATATTTCTATAGCTTCCATTTTTTCCTGGACCACCGGCTAAATGCAATGCATTATAAACAGTCGCCAACGATGAAATTGAATAATTACCAGGTTGTTTTCCACCAACAATTGTTACTTTAATCGTTCTTATTCCGCTCAAACTAACACTAACTTGTGACTGACCGGATCTTACTGTGCTGTAAACTCTTGCAATTGCCGCTTTTATCTTTTGCGTTGCAGCTTCAATTGTCATTCCTGAAACAGCAATTTGCCCAACATAATCAATAGTGATTCTACCTTCAACACTTACAGGAATACTTGAATTATACTCCTGAACTCCATATACGCTCACTTGCAACTCATCACCAGGACCTAAAACATAATTCAATGGCGTTGCCAATTTTAGATCTGGCTCAAAATTTAAAGTTGGATTATCAAACAATTCAGATCCGAAAATCAAAGCATTTAATGAATCTTTTACTTTATCATTTTTAATTTTTTCTTGCTTTCTACCAAAATCAGAATCTTTATCGTTTTTTTTCAGCTTGTTTTCTTTGTCAGAATCTTTATTTTTGCCAGAATCTTTTGCTATTTTCTTTTCATATTCAGCAAGCTTAACTTTTAATTTATTAAACTCAGTTTGGCTCATCCCTTTAGATAGTACCATTGGTTCAACTTGATCAAGAGTTGCATTATTACTCTTTAACTGGGTACTAATTTTTGCCAAATCATCATCTGACAAATAATCGACTTTTACTGTACTTAAATCTTTAGACTTAAGCAAATCCTGCGCATGTCCATTATAGGATATTAATAAAACAAACAATAATGTAAGAACGTAAGTTATCTTTTTCATTGAGCTATAGTTTTAACCTTTATTTCGTTAAAATAAATATTTTAGATTATGAATATTGTTTTTTGTAATAATCCTTATAAGATCCTGAGGTCACATTTGTAAGCCACTCCTCATTATTCAAATACCAATTAATAGTTCTTTGCAAACCTTCCTCAAAAGTCACAGATGGCTTCCAACCTAATTCTTTATTGATTTTTGATGCATCAATCGCATAACGCAAATCATGACCAGGTCTATCTTTTACATAAGTAATTAGCTTTTCAGAAGTTCCTTTCTCTCTTTCTAATTTACCATCCATAATTTGGCATAGTAATTTAACCAAATCAATGTTTTTCCATTCATTGAAACCTCCAATATTATAGGTCTCGTGATTTTTACCTTCATGAAAAACTAAATCAATCGCAATAGCATGGTCTTCAACAAAAAGCCAATCACGAGTATAATTTCCATCTCCATAAACCGGCAAAGGTTTATTATTTATTATATTATTTATAAAAAGAGGAATTAATTTTTCTGGAAAATGATATGATCCATAATTATTTGAACAATTTGTTAAAACGTAAGGCAAGCCATAAGTTTCTCCATATGCTCTAACAAAATGATCAGAACTTGCTTTTGAAGCTGAATAAGGAGAATTAGGATCGTAAGGAGTTGTTTCTGTAAACAATCCTTCTGTTCCTAGCGAACCATAAACTTCGTCAGTACTAATATGATAAAATCTTTTTCCTTCAAAATTGCCTTTCCATTGGTTTTTAGCTGCATTCAACAAGTTCATTGTTCCAATAACATTTGTTTTTACAAATGCCAATGGATCTTCAATCGAACGATCAACGTGAGATTCAGCAGCTAAATGCAAAACACCATCAAGATTATGTAGAGAAAAAAGCTCGTTTATAAAGTTCTCGTCAACTATATCACCCTTTATAAAAGTATAATTTGGCTGGTCCTCAATATCTTTAATATTTTCAAGATTTCCTGCATAGGTTAATGCATCTAAATTAAAAATTTGATATTCTGGATAATTATTTACAAAACGTCTGACAACATGTGACCCAATAAAACCAGCGCCACCAGTGATAAGAATTTTTTTCATTTCAATTTATTAATTTAACAATTCAGAATTTTGCTTTTCCAGCTCACTGTAAATATCTTTTACGTCTTGAGAACTTTCTTTCTGCAAAATTAAATTTGCTGAATCAGTATGAACAAATATTGTGTTTTTTAAACCTAAAAAAGTAGTGTGCAAATCACACCCAATTACCATATTTCCATCTTTATCAATTGGATGTCCTTTCGATATTAAATAATCATAAACTGATTCAAATGACCCTAAATCTGACCAAGCGAATGAAGCGGGAACAACCTTAATTTTCTTGCTTCGTTCCATTACTGCATAATCGATACTAATTGAAGGAATTTCCATAGATAAATTCAAATCTAAAAACCCATCGTTACTTGCTTCCCAAACCGCTTTAGATTTTTCATAAACATCTGGTTGAAATTGTTTTAATTCATCCAGAAGTACTCCTGCTTTAAAACAAAACATTCCACTATTCCACAAAAAATTTCCTCTTGCGATGAACTCTTTTGCAGTAGTTTCGTTTGGTTTTTCACGGAATGAAATTACTTTATCTCCTTTTGATTCAATATATCCATATCCCGTTTCAGGTTTTGTTGGAATAACTCCAAATGTAACAATAAAACCATCATTTGCTTTTGAAATAGCTTCATCGATAGCATTATTGTAATTTTCCATCAAATCAATAATATGATCAGACGGCGTTACGATTAATATATCTTCTGGATCTGATGCAAAAGCTGCAAATGCAATTGCTGCCGCAGTATTTCTAGGTGTTGCTTCTACAATATTCGTGTATGAAGTTTTGGATTTATCCATTACTTTTCCACTTAAATGGTGATTATCAACATTTCCAACAACCATAACCTTATTTGCTAAATGACTATTACGATCGACAGTCATTTCAAATAAAGATTTCCCTTCAAATATTTCTAAATATTGTTTCGGCTGACTTTTACGAGAAAGAGGCCACAATCTACTGCCTACTCCACCAGTCAAAATTACATGTGTAATTGATTTTTCTGTACTCATATTTCTAAACAAAAAAAGAATCTTGGAAACTATAATCTATTATCGGCTATAGTACCCAAAACTCCTTTTATATCATAAATTAAACTCTTTTCTTTCTGTAAACTTGAAAAATTTAATTCTAAAAACTCCATATGCGAAACTCCTAGAACTATTGCATCAAATTTATTGTTTGGAATAGAGTTTAATGTTACTAAATTATATTCTTTTATTACATCATCTGCATTTGCAAGGGGATCAAATATTGTTACTAAAATCCCATATTCTTTTAAAGCTTTTACAACATCAACAATTTTGGTATTTCTGACATCTGGACAATTTTCCTTGAAAGTTATTCCAAGCATTAGCAACTCAGCGCCATTTACGGAGATACATTTCTTTATCATCAACTTCACTATTTGTGAAGCTACATACTCG
This sequence comes from Flavobacterium denitrificans DSM 15936, assembly GCF_000425445.1. Classification (GTDB taxonomy): domain Bacteria; phylum Bacteroidota; class Bacteroidia; order Flavobacteriales; family Flavobacteriaceae; genus Flavobacterium; species Flavobacterium denitrificans. Next base: position 425,442 of record NZ_AUDL01000008.1, read on the forward strand.
CCCATACTATCATTCAAACGTCTTCCTGCTAAAATTATTTCAGGATGATATCCAAATTCTTGAGCCCTTTGTGCCAAATAGTATGGATCAACGCCAATACAATGTCCACCAACTAAACCTGGTTTGAAAGGTAAAAAATTCCACTTTGTAGATGCGGCCGCCAATACTTCTTGAGTATCAATATTCATCAAATTGAATATCTTGGCTAGTTCATTTACAAAAGCAATATTAATATCCCTTTGAGAATTCTCTATCACTTTCGCCGCCTCAGCGACTTTTATTGTTGGTGCTAAATGCGTTCCGGCCGTAATTACAGATTTATATAAGGCATCTACTTTTAAACCAATTTCCGGAGTAGATCCGGAAGTGACTTTTAAAATTTTCTCAACAGTATGCTCTTTATCTCCTGGATTTATTCTCTCCGGTGAATATCCTACGTAAAAATCAACATTTAATTTAAGACCAGATATCTTTTCTAGCACTGGAACACATTCTTCTTCTGTAACCCCTGGATAAACAGTAGATTCATAAATAACAATATCATTTTTCTTTAATACCTTCCCAACAGCTTCACTGGATTTATACAGCGGAGATAAATCTGGCTTATTATTTTTATCTACTGGTGTGGGCACTGTAATTATATAATAATTACAATTTTCAATATCTTTTAGCGATGTTGTACAATATAACCCTTTATTTATATTAAGGTTATCTACAAGAACTTCTTGCAAAATATCATCTTCAACTTCTAAAGTAGTGTCTGTTCCAGATTTTAAAGAATTAACTCTTGATTCATTAATATCCAAACCTATAACTAAATATTTTGTAGCAAATAAACGAGCCAAAGGAAGCCCAACATAACCTAAACCAATAACTGCAATTTTAATATTTTCCAATTCTAATTAATTTATTCTGTTGTTAAAATTTACGGCTTCGCCGTTCCGAGTCCCAACACTTGGCCTCAGTTACTAATTCAATCTTTTTCGGCAAATATAAGACAATAAGTCAATTTATTCAATACGGTTTCCCGTAATACTAATAAAACAAAAAATAAGAAAATTTTTAAAAGCGTCAACTAGTTATTTATCAGCCTGTAAAAAATTACTCTATAAAAAAAACAGAAAATAAAATCTCTAATTCGAGTATTTTTATCTTCTGTTTAATACTTTTTAAGCAAAATTATTTATATTTTATCTTAAGAACACAGCCCATAGACTCCAAAACCAAGATATAATGTGTTTTTGAAACTTCCTGAACTATTGCATCTTGATTACTGAAAGCACCAGATTCTAATTTTATCCTGTCGCCAACTTGAATTGACGACACTGTAATATCACTTACATTTGATGCTTTAAGGCTAGATTTTATTATACTTATTTCCTCATCGCGAACAACAGCTGGCTTCCCAAGCCAGAATAAATACCTTACAACACCAGGAATATTAAATACAGTATTTCTATCTATTTCTGAAAGCTGCACAAATACATATGAATTAAATAATGGTATTTCAACCTTCTTCTTTCTATCAGACCATTGCTTGATCTGCGTTATCAAAGGGCAATAACATTCAACACCTATTTGCGTAAGTCGTTCAGCGACCTTCTTTTCCCACTTGGGCTTTGTATAAAGCACGTACCAATTCATAACTCTAATTTATTGAAATAAAATCTGCAACATTATCTCCATCATTAAATTTATATTAAATTTTATTTCAATAGCAACCTATAATTAGGAACCAATTCCTTTATAAATAAACCCAATAGATTCAAGTTCTTTGGGATTCAATATATTTCTTCCATCAAATAAAAATGCAGGTTTATGCATAGAATCAAATATTTTTTGCCAGTCATAAGCAGCAAACTCATCCCATTCTGTCAAGACAGAAATCGCATGCGCTCCTTTGCAAGCCTCATAAGGATCATTAAACACTGCAACTGCTTTATTGTTTTCTTCGCTTGATCTTGTTTGTAAATAATCTAAATCGCTTAGCATTTTACTCTCCGAGACTTTAGGATCATATACTGAAATGCGGGCTTGCTCATTAATTAAGTCATCTGCAACATAAATTGCTGCTGATTCTCTAGTATCATTTGTATCTTTTTTGAAAGCCCATCCTAAAAATGTTATCTTTTTATCTGCAACCGTATTGTACAAAGTCTGAACGATCTTATTAGAAAATCTTCTTTTTTGATGATCATTCATTATAATAACTTGTTCCCAATAATCAGCCACCTCATTTAATCCGTATGATTTTGCAATATAAACTAAATTCAAAATATCTTTTTGAAAACAAGATCCACCAAAACCGACCGAGGCCTTCAAGAACTTTGGCCCAATTCTACTGTCCATTCCAATAGCTCTTGCTACTTCATTTACATCGGCACCGGTTTTTTCACACAATTCAGACATTGCATTTATCGAAGATATACGTTGCGCCAAAAATGCATTTGCAGTAAGCTTAGACAATTCAGAAGACCAAACATTCGTTGTCAAAATCTTATCTTTATCAACCCAGTTCGCATACACTTCAACCAACGCATTAATAGCATCTTCACCCTCAGGCGTTGTGTCTCCTCCTATTAAGATTCGGTCTGGATTTAACAAATCGGTCACAGCAGTTCCTTCAGCTAAAAATTCTGGATTTGATAAAATTTGAAATTGCACGCCATTTCCAGTATTATCCAAAATGCTTTTTATGGCTTCTGCTGTCCTTACAGGCAAAGTAGATTTTTCTACAACGATTTTATTTTCTTTTGCAACTTTTGCAATTTGTCTAGCACATAACTCAATATATTTTAAATCAGCCGCCATACCTTTTCCTTTGCCATAGGTTTTGGTTGGGGTATTAACCGATATGAAAATCACTTGAGCCTCATCAATTGCTTTTTCAACATCCGTTGAAAAGAAAAGATTTCTTCCTCTTGCTTCAGCTACAATTTCTGCCAATCCAGGCTCATAAATTGGAATATTATCTGTATTTGGATCATTCCAATCTTTAATTCTTTGTTCGTTCAAATCGACAACGGTCACTTGAATATGAGGACATTTTTGAGCAATTACTGCCATTGTTGGACCTCCAACATAACCAGCGCCAATGCAACAAATTTTTGTAATTTTCATTTATTATGCTATTTCTTAGTCTATTTTTCTTTTAAATTATCCCAATACCAGCTTACAGCTTCTTTCAAACCATCTTGCAAGGAATATTTAGGATTATAACCCAATATATTTTTAGCTTTATCAATGCTTGCCAATGAATGAGGAATATCACCTATCCTATTTTCTCCATAGACAATTTCGACATCAGCAATTTTTGAATCAAATTCCGAAAGATATTTTTTTAAATACGCTATCAAATCATTCAACGTATTGCGTTCTCCAAATGCCGTATTATAAATGGTATTTACTGCACCCTCATTTTGGCTCTTCATTGCCAATTCATTCATCTGAATTACATTTTCAATATAGGTAAAGTCTCTTGAATAATTTCCATCACCATTTACTACAGGGCTTTCATATTTCATCAATTGCATAACAAATTTTGGAATAACAGCAGCATAAGCTCCTTTTGGGTCTTGTCGTCTTCCAAAAACATTAAAATAACGCAACCCAATAGTTTCCAACCCATATGTTCTGCTAAAAATTTCTGCATACAACTCATTAACATATTTTGTAATTGCATAAGGAGATAGTGGCTTACCTATAACATCTTCAACTTTTGGCAGTCCAATAGAATCTCCATATGTCGAAGAGCTTGCTGCATACACAAAACGTTTCACTTTTTCATCTCTTGAAGCTACAAGCATATTAAGAAATCCTGAAACATTTACATCATTTGTTGTAACGGGATCATTTATTGATCGCGGAACAGAACCTAAAGCCGCTTGATGCAAAACATAATCAACACCCTTAACCGCTAAATTACAATCATCAATATTTCTAATATCTCCTTCAATTAATTTAAAATTTGGATTTTCAATAAAACCATCCAAATTATGTTGATGACCTGTTGAAAAATTATCCAAGCAAACTACTTTATTACCAAGACCCAGAAAATATTCGCACAAATTCGAACCAATAAAGCCTGCGCCACCAGTAATTAAAATCGTATTTTGAACAAATCCTTCCATTTAAATCAAATTTATTTTTTCATCAATTTATTAAAAAACCTTTTTACTGATTTTGGCTTTTTCTCTTCGTCAAGATATCCATTTGAATAATCGCCATACCCATATCCGTACCCATATCCAGAACCGTATTTTGCTTTATTCTCGTAACCATTCAAAACTATACTAGCGTTACTCAACTCACCCCTCTTAACTCTAGTGTTCAACAACGTAATCATATCCTTTTTAGTATAGTTTTGTCTTACAATATACAAAGTTACATCGGCATATTGAGACAATTCCAAGGCATCAGAAACCAAGCCAACTGGAGGAGTATCTAAAATTATATAATCATATTTCTGTTTTAATTCCTCAATTAATTCCTTCATAGCATCACTCAAGATTAATTCAGATGGATTTGGTGGAATTGGCCCCGAAAGTATAACATCTAGATTTGCGATTTTTGTCGAATTAGTAATTTGCTCTAAATTATTCTGCTTAATCAAATAATTCACAACTCCCGTTTGATTTGTTAAGTTAAACTCATCTGCCAATCTTGGTTTTCGCAAGTCCAAACCTACAATAACAGTTTTCTTTTCACTTAAAGCAAAAACTGTCGCAATGTTTATTGAGCAAAATGTTTTTCCTTCTCCACTTATTGACGAAGTAATCATTAATGTTTTTGAACCACTTACTTGTTGTTTTTTGTATAAAAACTGGAGGGAAGAACGAATTGCCCTAAATGACTCAGAAAGGGCAGATTTTGGCTTATCAAAAACAGCAAGATTAACACCATCTTTATTTACTCCAACTACTCCAATTATTGGTATTTGACTTAATTTAGAAACGTCTTCAGTATTTTGAACAGAATTATTAATAAAGAAAAGAGCAAATACAAACAATAATGGAATTAGAATACCTAAAAACAAAGCCAATATATAATTCACAGAAGTTTTTGGCCCAACCAATCCTCCTCCAATATCTTTCGCCGGATCAATAAAATGAATATCCGATAAGTTAGAAGCTTTTACAATTTCTGCCTCATTTCGTTTCTGCAGAAATGTTGTATAAATATTATCATTGAGATCATATTTTCTTTGGATTTTCAGCAATTCCTGTTGCTCTTCCGGCAATCTTTTAACTGTATTTTCAGCTTCACCAATTTTAGCATTTATCAATGACAAATCATATAATAAAGATTCTTTTGCAGAAGCAATATTTTCAATCAAAACATTTTTTACTGCCTGCATCTGATTATCAAAATCTTTAAATATCTTATCACTTTTTACTGCGTAAGCCATTTCTGATCTTTGTGTAGAAAGTGCAATTAATTTAGAAATATTTGTAACAATATTAGGATCGTCAATTCCGGCTACAGAAGGAGCTGGCAATCTGGAGTAATCTACACTATTATTTAAATATGCTTTCAGTGAATTATAATAGGTAATTTTTCTGGTAATGTGATCTCTTTCAACATCAAAACCCATTATTTTATCAGAGAACTTAGCACCACCGCCCTCTATTTCATATATATTTTTATCTTTTCTAAATGACTTCAACTCATTACCAGTTTGCTTCAATTGCGACTCCATCGCAACAAGCGTACTGTCAATAAATTTAATAGTATTCGTCGCAAATTGATTTTTGCCATCCAATTGAATTTTAATCAACATTTTGACAGTTGAGTTCAAATATTCAACAAGCCTAGCCTTGTTTGTACCCTGCATTCCTAAAGTCAATATCGAACCACCTTTATCGTCAGAGCTAACATTTATACCTTTATATCTAGAAACTGTTCCGTCGAAATCATTAAACTTAACAAAATACTCGTTTCCTTCATACAAACCTGGATTATCTTTGATTTGCAGTTTCCAATTCAAAAATGGCAATGAAACTTGCTCCCCAACCTTATATCTTTTTATGAATTCTACCGGCTGAACCGCAGTATTAGAATATGAATTTTCTGCATAATTAATTAACGAAACTGAGTTACTTTCGAATGGTATACGCACTTCATATACATTTGCACTGATAAACTTAATTTTAATCAACGTACTAGCTAACTGACCTCTTGACTTATCAATATCAACATAAAAGGGAACAGCACCATATGAGTCAATTAAATTATATTTACCCATTGTAAGATAATCTATATAATACTCTAGCTTACTAACTACCAATTCATTATGAGATCTTGACTGCAATATGGTAGTAATTCCGTTTACCTGATCTGAAATCCCACCCCAGTTAAAAACCAAACTTGTATTTGAAGTGAAAAATGGATTACTTTCTTCCTTAATCGAAATTAAGGTTTGCATACCATAAATCTTTTCCTTGCGTATATTTACTTGGTAAGCAATAGTAAATGCGATTATCAAACTTACCAAAAACCATTTCCAATAGCTGAGAATTTTAAGCAACAAACCTTTAAAATCAAAACTGGACTGATTTTCAAAAATCGAAAAATCTTTTATATCTAACATTTTCTGAATCTAGCTTTGATAGTTATTTTATAATTAAATATACCGTTGTTGCCAGTGACAATAACGTAATAATCGTACCAATTGACTGTATTCCTGTTTGTCCAGTTCCCCAAGTTTTTTGACGAAGTGGCTTAACATAAATATAATCGTTTGGTTGCAAATAATAGTATGGTGATTTCATCACATTTACGTCGGTAAGATCAATTTCATTCATTTGCACACCTGTCGGCGTTTGACGAATTATTGTAACTGCTTTTCTGTTTCCTACTGTTGTAATATCTCCGGCATTTGCAACTGCTTCCATAATGTTCACATGTTCTTGAAACAGTGTTTTTGTTCCAGTACTTCCAACCTCACCATTTATTGTATATCTAAAACCAGCTAATTTAACTGTAACGAAAATATTTGCATCTGTTTTAAAATATTCTTCAAGTAATTTTTTTTCAATTATCACTCGAACTTCTTCCAAGGTATAGCCGATAACATTTATTTCGCCTAAAATCGGGATTCTTATATTTCCATGATCGTCAACTGTAAATCCATCAAAATACAAAGCGGCTTCTGATTTTCCTGTTGTTCCAGATGTACTTTCTGTTTTATTAAAAATTGTAACAAGCTTAGGATCAATAGCCTTTAAACTAACACTCAAAACATCATTAACTTGTAATCTATAAGGTTTTGTTTCGACTGCAGAAACAGTATTTTGATCTGTCGAAGTATTTTTATCCTGCAGATATACCAAATCTTTTATAGGAATGCACGAAGTAAAAAGAATACTCGTCAGCAACAGAATATAAAAGCTATTTTTTGTCATTGTTAAAATTTTATCGCAAATATAGCTTTTCCATTAATTCTCAGAAAATCTATATTTTATTTGGGGTTTAGTTTAATTATTTTTGAATGTTTTTTCAAAAGGAACACGATGCAAGATACTTCTTCCTAGTGTAACTTCATCTGCGTATTCCAATTCATCTCCTACTGATATTCCTCTGGCAATTGTAGAAATTATAATTTGAGATTCTGCAATTTGTTTATAGATATAAAAATTAGTAGTATCTCCTTCCATAGTTGAGCTAAGTGCAAAAATGATTTCCACCACTTTACCCGATTTGACTTTTTCAACCAAACTAGAAATATTTAATTGGTTGGGGCCAACACCTTCAATTGGAGAAATTTTTCCACCTAGAACATGATAAATTCCTTTATACTGACCTGTATTTTCGATCGCCATGACATCTCGAATATCTTCAACTACACAAATAGTCTGATGATTTCTTGAGTTATTAGCACAAATTTCACAGATTTTTGTATCTGAAATATTATGACAATTTTCACAAAATTTAATCTCCTCTCGCATATTTAATAAAGCTTGAGAAAGAAACGCAGTTTGTTCCTTCGGTTGCTTTAACAAATGAAGAACTAACCGAAGCGCCGTACGCTTACCAATACCAGGCAATTGCGACATTTCGTTAACCGCTTTTTCTATTAATTTTGATGAAAATTCCATGACGACAAAAGTAACATTTTTAACGGTATCAGCGCCTTTCAAACAATTAAATTCAATTTTAAAACAAATGAGAATTAATCTTGTTTCTAACTGCCTATAAAAACAAAACTTTCCAATAGGATTGGAAAGTTTTAAAAACGTTTTTTTTCAATTAATATTGGTTTGTTGCCAATAACACTAACGTGCAAGCAACTTCAACTTCAATATTATTCAATTCTAATAACTGATATAATTCAGGATTTTCAGTTCCGGGATTAAAAATAACTCGTTTTGGCTGTGCTTCAATAATGTAATTGTAATAATCACGCTGACGCGCCGGATTTAAATACAAAGTTACTGTATCAATATTTTTAACCGGAATTGCTTTGGTGTGAATTTTTACACCTGCAACTTCTCCCGTATTTTGACCAATTGCTAAAACGGTGTGCCCTTTTTGAGTAAGCATATTTATCGCCCTAAATGCATAACGATCAGGTTTTGTCGTTGCACCAAGCAACAAAGTTTTTTTATTTTTCATCTTTTTAAAATATTCTACAAAAATAGCTAAAAAGAATGAGCTTAGCTTGCCTTATAAATGCAGAATATTGACTCTAAAAAATTAACATCAAAAAAAGTCAAGCTTTAAGCTTGACTTTTTCTCAATATTTCTTAACTCATTTTACAAGAGTATAAACATATTTCTTATTATAGCCATCTAAAATCAGCTCGTTATTAAGCCAAACTTTATCAACTCCTGTATAACAGTGGCGTGTATCAAAAGTAGATTGCAAAGTATCTGCATGCTTTTCATCCCATTGAATATAAGTTACGGTCTTTTTATTTAAGTCAGAACTATTTAGAGGTATTGTAATCTGATATTTATTTGTTATCATATTTTTAAAAATAGCTCTGAAATCTGGATTTAGTCCCTGCTCTTTGACTTCCCCATTTATCTCATAAAACAATCTGATTTTAGACACATCAAAACCATTTGGAATTTCAGGATCTAGCAAATCCTCACCCTTAGCATTTAAAACAGAAAAACTCATGGATGTATCATAATTAAAACATAAAATATCTTCGTCTTTGCTATCACATGCAAAAAAAAATATTGCGATTAAAAACATTAATGCTTTTTTCATGATTTTAAGGTTTAATGTTATATATCATTTTTGTATTTGAATTATAATTAGTGGCTCCTGGATTAAAATTATTAAATGCAAAGTAATCATTACCGTCACCTCCCCAGCCCCAATTCATATGAAAATACAAATAAGAAACTCCTGTACAATCATTAAAATCATATTTAACACTCTTATAACCATCACAAACCCACATATGCCCGCTACTGGAATTACTTCCGCTCAAGATAACAGGCATTCCAGCTATGATATTATTTTTCACCACTTGATAATCATAATTAGCCCAATCAGCTGAAGAATATTTAAATTGAGTTTTCAAAACGGTTCCCATATTAGCAGAGGCACTTACTCCCGTTGAACCACAACTATAGACAGGCTGTCCAGGATAGACATTACGAATTGCATTATGAATATCTAAAATAAAATTTGCAGAAGTAAGAGATGCTGAGTTTGTAGGCATAGCTGACCAATCATAATTTGCAGGATATTGATAATATCTCATAACTTGTGCCATGGCAACAGGAACACAACCCGCTATAACTTGTGTACTATAACCACTACAGTTTATGTAGGGCAATTGATAATTATAAAGATTCCCCTGTTCCCATGTAGAACTTAAATATGGTCCTTGTGTCACTGTTTCAACATGCTCATAACACTTGTCTGGAGGAACCTTTCCAAATAAACCTTGATCAACAAAAATATTCTTAACTTGCCTCCACGCTAATTTATGTTCTTCCGTTTGTTTTAAGTTCGAATTCTGTATATCAGTAATTTGATTTTCAGAACTTTCCATCCAATCTTTCAAACCTTCTGAGTAAACACTTTCATTAAGTAAAAATTTACCATCTTCTGAAAATGCAATTATTGGTTGCATTCTATTGTCAGACGATAAAATTATATATCCACCCCCGACATAGTTTATGACATAAAATACTGTTTTCCCTTTTTTATTCGTGACTTCATTTATACCTTGTATTGCCTTTTTTTCAATCCCAAAAGAATTCGTCTTCCTAGTCTGTGATTCTGCTTGTTTTTTAAACGAAACGTCTTTAGCAATTTCCTTAGCTTGCGCTAACCCCACAAAATTTTCTTGAGATACTTGGCTTGAATTATCTGATTCGTTATCCTTTGAGCAGGAAAATAAAAAAAGTAAACTCAAAATAAAAATCCATTTGTTTCTTTTTAATTGTTTCATAATTATGGTTTTAAAATTAGTAGCTTTAAAATAAACACTTCAAAACCACTAAGCTTGCTACAATAAGCCACAATAACACAACTATAAGGCAACTGTTGTTTTTGACAGAACAAAGCCAATGACTTTCAAAACAAGATAACCCAGAATAATTATTGTAATAGATATCAAATTAATTTTACTTTTTCAAAAAACAGACTTAAAAAAATAAATTTCAAACCTTAAAATTTAACTACTTTTACTTGACTAATCAAAACTTTATGGATCTATTCATTTATTTATTTGCCGCACTTTTTTCAGTATTAAACCCTATCGGAACTGTTCCTATTTTTGTTGGCTTAACACAACATGACTCTCAAAAAGAACGTTCCAGAATTTCACTCTGGACTGCCATAAATGTTGGTATAATTTTATTGGTTTCTTATTTTATCGGACAATATGTTTTGAGCTTCTTTGGAATTAGTATCGATGCTTTAAGAATTGCCGGAGGAATTGTAATCGTAAATTCAGGCTTCTCATTACTTTCTGGAAAATTCAACAAAAAACGAGGAATCAACAAAAAGATTGAAAATGAAGCACAACAAAGAAACGACATAGCATTAACACCACTAGCAATACCAATGCTTGCTGGCCCAGGATCAATGTCATTGTTAATTGCTTTTTATCAGGAACATCATCAAATGGAGGAAATTATTTTTTCTTGCCTTGCTATTTTAGCTATTTCGGTTGTCATTTTTGCAATTCTAAAAAGCGCTCATTACTTAGCAAGAATACTTGGAGCTTCCGGAATTGTAGCCATTTCAAGAATTGTTGGCTTTATTGTAATTTCTATCGGAATTCAATATATCGTAAGTTCGATTGTAAATATCATAAAAGGGAATTTTTAATATCATCAGAAAAACAAAAAAGGGATAACGCTTAAAGTTTTATCCCTTTTTTATTTTTATTAAAATGCTAATTCTAGCTTCTTGGCAAAAACACTTCAGCCATCATGCATCTTGCACTTCCGCCGCCGCAAGCTTCAATCGTATCTAAACTTGAGCTCAAAATTTCAGCATGTTTTTCTAATTGTGTAATTTGTTTTGGAGTTAGACTCTGATGTGCAGAAGCACTCATAACAATATATTTTTTATCATTTGTCCCTCGAACTTCCAACATATTTCCTGCAAAATTATTTACCTGGTCTTCTGTAATTAAAATGATTTCTTTTTTGTCATCTTTCAAATTATCCAAAACCATTTTACGTTCTTTTTTATCATCAATGCAATCTGCACAAATAACAGCAAAAGTTTCGCCAAGGCACATCATCACATTTGTGTGATAAATCAATTTTCGTTCTCCATCAACAGTTTGAAAAGCTTCAAAAATTACTGGGGCATAATCAAAATCTTCACAGAATTCAATAAATAACTCTTCATCTGCACGTGGCGATAATGCGCAATATGCCTTTGCATTGGCACGATCTAAAAGCAAGCTTCCTGTTCCTTCTAAAAAATAGCCATCATCTTCCGCAGATGTATAATCCATTATATTAGAAATTTCAAAACCTTTCTCTTCTAACGTGTCCAAGATATCTTCACGACGTTCTTGACGTCTGTTTTCGGCAAACATTGGATAAAGCGCTACATCTCCATTTTCATGAAATGAAACCCAATTATTTGGAAAAATACTGTCCGGAGTATCTGTTTCCAATGTATCTTCAACAACTGTTACATCAACTCCTACCGCACGAAGTTTTTCTACGAAAGCATCAAATTCTTGCTGTGCTTTAGCATTTACAGTACTTGGCAAAAGCCCGTCTAATACTTTTTGGTAATAATTATTTACTGCGGTCTGCTCATTCATTCTGAATGCAACTGGCCGAATCATCACGATTGCATTAGTTGTTTGTTTCATGATTTTATATTTTTTTTGTTTCAGGTTTCACGTCTCAAGTTTTATAAAATGTGAAACGTGAAACTAAAAAACTATTTTTAATCTCTAATTAATGGAAGTGTTGAACATCTCAACAATCCTTCTTGTTTTGCAATTTCAGCGTACGGAATTTCTTCAACAGTAAAACCATTTGCACGAAGCCAGTTATTTAAACGAGTGAAATTTTTCTCAGAAACCACAACATTTTTATCAATAGAAAATACATTTGAAAACATATTGTACATTTCATTTCTTTCGATATGAAATAAATTTTCTTTTCCAAAAAGATTCACCAAATACAAATAATCAGCTTCTTCGCGAAAACCTCTTTTGTAGATAATTCCTTTATTTTCGCCTACTGGCTGAAAACAGCAATCTAAGTGCAATGCATTATCTCTGGCTTCCAATTTAGACTTTACCAAATCAAATTCTTTTACAATTTTATTTGGAAACAGTTCTTTAATAAAATTAACGCCATGCATATTGGTTCTTGCAGTAATATAATCTTTATAATCACTGCCTTTGTAAGTTCCTATAAAAATATGGTCGTTCCAAAGCATTACATCTCCTCCTTCTATATGAACTTCTTCAGGCGGACGCACCACTTTTAATGGATCAATTTGATCTATTACATATTGAATAGCATCCAATTCTCTCTCTCTGTCTGGAAGAATATTTGATTTTACAAAAACATTATCAATTACAAACCCAATATCTCTAGCAAATATTTGATTATAATTTTCAATCATTTCCGGACGATAAACAGTTACATCATATTTCTGAAAAACGGCATTAAAAGCATCCATTTCAGCAACCATATCTTTTTCTACAGGATAAGTTCCTGCTTTAATATGTTCCAATGACTTAGGATCATAAGCCTCCTCCAGTGTTGGAGTCGGCCCATTATGAACAGCAGAACCCAAAACTACGGCGCGAAGCCGCGATGTTTCGTTCTTTACATTTAATTGCAACATAACTATATTATATTTTGAGCAAATATAAAAAAAGCTTCACAGTTAAGTGAAGCTTTCGTTTTTTATTTATTAGACTTGAACTCTCTTAAAGGATGTCCAGTGTAAATTTGTCTTGGTCTTCCAATTGGTTCTTTGTTCTCACGCATTTCTTTCCATTGTGCAATCCAACCTGGCAATCTTCCTATAGCGAACATAACTGTAAACATATCTGTTGGAATTCCTAGCGCTCTGTAAATAATTCCAGAGTAGAAATCAACATTTGGATATAAGTTTCTTGATTTGAAGTACTCATCTTCAAGAGCTGCTTTTTCTAATTTTCTTGCAATATCTAAAATCGGATCTTCAACACCTAAAGTTTCTAAAACTTCAGTAGCCGCTTTTTTGATGATTTTTGCTCTTGGATCAAAGTTTTTGTAAACTCTGTGTCCGAATCCCATTAAACGGAATGGATCATTTTTATCTTTTGCTTTCGCCAAAAATTTATCCGTATCTCCACCATCTTTGTTGATTTCTTCCAACATTTCAAGTACAGCCTGATTTGCACCTCCATGAAGAGGTCCCCAAAGCGCCGAAACTCCAGAAGAAATAGAAGCAAATAAACCCGCATGAGATGAACCAACCATTCTTACTGTAGAAGTTGAGCAGTTTTGCTCATGATCTGCGTGAAGAATAAACAATTTATCTAATGCAGCAACAACAACAGGATTTGCGCTAAATGGCCCCGTAGGCAATTGGAACATCAATTGCATAAAGTTCTCAACATATCCTTTTGTATTGTCATAATAATTCAACGGATATCCCATTGATTTTCTGTATGTCCAAGTTGCAATAACTAAAAATTTAGCCATTGTTTTGCAAATTGCCTCATACATTTCTTTTTCATTATCAACATTAACTGCTTTTGGGTTGAAGGCAGTCAAAGCGCTTGTTAAAGCAGATAACACTCCCATTGGGTGAGCAGTTTTTGGGAAACCGTCAATGATATTTTTCATTTCTTCGTTAACTAAAGAATGTTTTTTAATACCATTTTCAAATTGCTCCAATTCAGCTGCTGTTGGCAATTCTCCAAAAATCAAAAGATAAGACACTTCTAAAAAGTTAGCTTTTTCAGCTAAATCTTCGATTGAATATCCTCTGTAACGTAGAATTCCTAATTCACCGTCCAAGAAAGTAATTTCACTTGTACAAGATCCTGAGTTTTTGTAACCTGGATCAATTGTAATAATACCTGTTAAATCTCGTAATTTGTTAATATCGATAGCTGATTCATTTTCACTCCCTGTGATAACCGGAAGTTCAATTTTCTTACCATCTACTTCTAATGTAGCTATTTTTGACATAATATAATCGGAAATAATTCTATAAAATAATAATTTATCAAATCTAAGGAATTTAAGACTAACTAAAAAAAGAATCCTGCTATGAATTTGTTAAAACTCCAAAAAAAAACCATCCGCCGCGGCGAATGGTTTAAAATCAATATATAACTAGTATGATTATTTAATTTTGAAAGCATTTAACCCTGGAAAATAAGCGGTACTTCCAAGTTCTTCTTCAATTCTTAATAATTGGTTGTATTTAGCCATACGATCAGAACGTGAAGCCGAACCAGTTTTGATTTGCCCACAGTTTAAAGCAACTGCTAAGTCAGCAATTGTATTATCTTCTGTTTCTCCAGAACGGTGAGACATAACTGAAGTATACCCAGCGTTTTTCGCCATGTTTACAGCAGCGATAGTTTCAGTTAAAGTACCAATTTGGTTAACTTTTACCAAGATAGAGTTAGCAATTCCTTTTTCAATACCAGTTGACAAACGAGCTACATTAGTTACGAACAAATCATCACCTACTAATTGTACTTTATCACCTATTTTTTCAGTTAAAGCTTTCCATCCGTCCCAGTCATCTTCGTACATACCGTCTTCGATAGAGATAATTGGATATTTAGCAGCAAGTTCAGCTAAATAATCAGCTTGCTCAGCAGAAGTTCTGATTTTTCCAGTTTCACCTTCAAATTTAGTATAATCGTATTTACCGTTTACATAAAATTCAGAAGCAGCGCAGTCTAGAGCAATCATAATTTCGTCACCGAAAGAATACCCAGCTTTTTCAACTGCTAATTTGATAGTATCCAAAGCGTCTTCAGTTCCACCAGCCAAGTTTGGAGCAAAACCTCCTTCATCACCTACTGCTGTACTTAAGCCTCTATCGTGTAATACTTTTTTCAAGTTGTGGAAAATTTCAGTTCCCATTTGCATTGCATGTGTAAAAGAAGTTGCTTTTACAGGGAAAATCATAAACTCTTGGAATGCGATAGGCGCATCAGAGTGAGAACCACCGTTGATGATGTTCATCATAGGAACTGGCAATGTATTTGCAGAAACTCCACCTACATATCTGTATAATGGCAAACCAAGTTCGTTAGCAGCAGCTTTTGCAGCAGCCAAAGAAACTCCTAAAATAGCATTAGCACCTAATTTAGATTTGTTTGGAGTACCATCCAAATCAATCATTAATTGGTCAATTGTGTTTTGTTCGAAAACAGAAGTTCCAACTAATTCTTCAGCAATAATAGTATTTACATTATTCACTGCATTCAAAACACCTTTTCCTAGATAAGCCTTACCTCCGTCACGTAATTCAACAGCTTCGTGCTCTCCAGTTGATGCTCCAGATGGAACAGCAGCTCTACCTAGAACTCCATTTTCAGTTACTACATCAACTTCAATAGTAGGATTACCTCTAGAATCAAGAATTTGTCTTGCGTGAACTTTAATTATAATACTCATTATTTTTGTTTTTTTATTAGTAAATTATATTTTTTTTTCGAAATTATAAAAATATTTAATAGTAAAAACGTATTTAAACTATTATATAGCTTTATTTATTAACTACATCGTTTTAGAGGCAGCCTCTTTGATGTTCTCAACAAATTGATCAAACAAATATGATGAGTCGTGCGGCCCTGGACTAGCTTCTGGGTGATATTGTACAGAAAAACAGTTTTTATTTTTCATACGCATACCCGCCACTGTATCATCATTCAAATGTATGTGAGTCAATTCTAATTCCGGATGCCCTTCTAAAGCATCTCTCTTTACAGCAAATCCATGATTTTGAGATGTAATCTCTCCTTTACCAGTTAGAAGATTTTTTACCGGATGGTTTATACCACGGTGTCCACCGAACATTTTGTAAGTCTGAACCCCATTAGCTAAAGCTATAATTTGGTGACCTAAACAAATTCCGAATAATGGCCTGTCATCAGCGATAATTTTCTTCGCAACTTCAATCACACCGTGTAATGGATCCGGATCACCTGGCCCATTTGACAAGAAAAATCCATCTGGATTAAATGAATTCAAATCTTCGTATGTAGAATTGTATGGAAAAACCTTAATATAACAATCTCTCTTCGCAAAATTTCTTAAAATATTTTTCTTGATTCCAAGATCTAATGCAGAAATTCTATATGTCGCGTTTTCATCACCTACATAATAAGGCTCTGTTGTTGAAACTTTTGAAGCCAACTCTAAACCTTCCATATTTGGCACGTTAGCTAGTTCCTTTTTCAAATCTTCAATAGAAGTTCCATCTGTACAGATAACTGCATTCATTGCGCCGTTATCACGAATGTAACTAACAAGAGCTCTTGTATCAACATCAGAAATACAAATTAAGTTTTGTTTCGCGAAATAATCTTCTAAACTTCCAGAAGCACCTTCTCTTGAATAGTTAAAACTAAAGTTTTTACAAACTAAACCAGCAATTTTCACGCTGTCTGATTCAACTTCTAAATCATTTATACCATAATTCCCGATGTGTGGATTAGTAGTAACCATAATTTGACCAAAATATGAAGGATCTGTAAAAATCTCCTGGTATCCGGTCATTCCAGTATTAAAACAAACTTCACCAAAAGTTTTACCGCTAATCCCGATAGACTTTCCATGAAAAATAGTTCCATCACTTAGTAATAAAATGGCGCTTTGTCGTGTTGTGTATTTCATTCTTTAATTTGTATTGTTTTTTTTTTAATTGTGTATGAAACTTAAAAAGTTTCACTTGTAATTAGATATTTTGCAAATTTAATTCTTTAAAAGAGCGCTTCCAAGATTTTTTAAAACTTTCATTCGTAAAAATTAAACCTAACATTTTAAATAAGTTACATTTTTACAGTTTCAAAAAAACAAAAAAAAAGGATAAACTAAAAATTAGCTTATCCTTTATTTTTATAGAATCATTACTTTCATAATTATTCAGAAGCTTCAGTAGTCGTTTCTGATTCAGCAGCTGGAGCTTCAGGAGCAGTTCCTTCAGCTTTTTTAGCTTTACCCCCACGACGGCTTTTAGCTTTTTTAACTTCTTTTTTACCTCCGTTGTAAAGTTCATTGAAATCAACAAGTTCGATCATCGCCATATCAGCGTTATCTCCCAAACGATTTCCAACTTTAATGATACGAGTGTATCCACCTGGACGGTCACCAACTTTAGCAGCTACATCTCTGAACAAGTCAGTTACAGCATATTTGCTACGCAAGTAAGCAAAAACAATACGACGGTTGTGAGTCGTATCTTCTTTTGATTTTGTGATTAAAGGCTCAACAAATTGTTTAAGCGCTTTAGCTTTAGCAACAGTAGTGTTAATACGTTTGTGCTCGATAAGAGAACAAGCCATATTAGCCAACATAGCTTTTCTATGTCCAGTCTGTCTGCTTAAGTGGTTGAATTTTTTTCCGTGTCTCATGACGTGTTTTTTTTATCTTCATCTTGCTACAATCCAGTATGGAGAGCAAAATATGAAGTAAATTATTCTTTATCTAATTTGTATTTAGCTAAATCCATTCCGAAAGTTAAATTCTTCACTGCAACAAGCTCATCAAGTTCAGTTAAAGATTTTTTACCAAAATTACGGAATTTCATTAGGTCATTTTTATTGAACGATACTAAATCACCAAGTGTATCAACTTCAGCCGCTTTCAAGCAATTTAATGCTCTCACAGATAAATCCATATCAACAAGCTTAGTTTTAAGCAATTGTCTCATATGCAATGACTCTTCATCATACGATTCTGTTTGTGCAATTTCGTCAGCCTCAAGTGTAATTCTTTCGTCAGAAAACAACATGAAATGATGAATTAAAACTTTAGCAGCTTCAGTAAGAGCATCTTTTGGATTAATAGATCCATCAGTTTTGATTTCGAAAACTAATTTTTCGTAATCTGTTTTTTGCTCTACACGGAAGTTTTCGATTGCATATTTTACATTTTTTACCGGAGTAAAAATAGAATCTGTAAAAATCGTTCCAATTGCAGCATTCTGTTTTTTGTTCTCTTCAGCAGGCACGTATCCTCTACCTTTTTCGATTGTTAAATCGAAGTTCAATTTGATTTTTGAATCTAAATTACAGATTACAAGGTCTGGATTCAGAACTTGGAAACCTGAAATAAATTTTTGAAAATCACCTGCTGTTAATTGATCTTTACCAGAAACAGAAATTGTAACTGCTTCATTATCGATATCTTCAATTTGACGTTTGAAACGTACTTGTTTTAGATTAAGGATAATTTCGGTAACATCTTCAACAACACCTGAAATAGTAGAAAACTCATGATCTACACCTTCGATACGAACAGATGTAATTGCATAACCTTCTAATGCTGAAAGCAAAACTCTTCTAAGTGCATTACCAACTGTCAATCCGTAACCAGGTTCTAAAGGTCTAAATTCGAATTTACCTTCAAAATCGGTTGAATCGATCATGATAACTTTATCGGGCTTTTGAAAATTAAATATTGCCATAAATTTCGACTAAGTCAATTATTATTTGTTGTACAACTCTACGATTAATTGTTCTTTAATGTTTTCAGGAATTTGAAGTCTCGCAGGTACAGAAACGAAAGTTCCTTCTTTAAGATCATTGTTCCAAGTAATCCATTCATAAACATGACTTGAATTTGATAAAGAACGTTCGATAGCTTCTAAAGATTTAGATTTTTCACGAACTGCAACTTTATCACCAGGCTTAAGGTGGTAAGAAGGAATATTTACAACCTCTCCATTTACAGTAATGTGTCTGTGAGAAACGATTTGACGCGCACCTCTTCTAGATGGAGCAATTCCCATTCTAAAAACAACATTATCTAATCTTGCTTCGCATAATTGTAATAAAACTTCACCAGTAACTCCTTTAGTAGCTGATGCTTTTTCGAATAAATTTCTGAATTGTTTTTCTAAAATTCCGTAAGAATATTTAGCTTTTTGCTTTTCCATTAACTGAACAGCATACTCAGATTTTTTTCCTCTTTTTTTAGCCATCCCGTGTTGTCCAGGTGGGTAATTTCTTTTTTCGAAAGATTTATCATCTCCGAAGATTGCCTCGCCAAATTTACGAGCGATTTTGGTTTTAGGACCAGTATATCTTGCCATTTTAAAAAAAATTTTAAGGTAGAAATTATGAATTCAGGTCTAATCCTTCGATAATCTATGTTCTACCTTGTTTATACTATAAAAATAAAAAATTAAACTCTACGTCTTTTTGGAGGACGACATCCGTTGTGTGGCATTGGAGTAACATCAATAATTTCAGTAACTTCAATTCCACCGTTATGAATAGAACGGATAGCAGACTCGCGTCCGTTACCTGGTCCTTTTACATAAACTTTCACTTTTTTAAGTCCTGCCTCAAGTGCTACTTTAGCGCAATCTTCTGCTGCCATTTGAGCTGCATAAGGAGTGTTCTTTTTAGAACCTCTGAAACCCATTTTACCAGCTGAAGACCAAGAGATAACTTCACCTTTCTTATTAGTCAAAGAAATAATAATGTTATTAAAAGTGGCAGAAATATGAGCCTCACCCGTTGATTCAACGATAACTTTACGTTTTTTTGCAGTTGCTTTAGCCATATTACTTATTATTTAGTTGCTTTTTTCTTGTTAGCAACAGTTTTTCTTTTACCTTTTCTTGTTCTTGAGTTGTTTTTAGTTCTTTGCCCTCTTAATGGAAGACCAGATCTATGACGAATTCCTCTGTAACATCCAATATCCATTAAACGTTTAATGTTTAAAGAAATTTCAGAACGCAATTCTCCTTCAATTTTGTAAAATGAAACCGCATCACGAATTGCTCCGATCTCGTCATCATTCCAATCTTGAACTTTTTTATCTTGGCTTACTTGAGCTTTTTCTAAAATCTCAATAGCTCTACTTTTTCCTAATCCGAAGATATAGGTAAGTGCGATAACACCTCTTTTGTTTTTTGGGATATCTACCCCTGCTATTCTTGCCATAATTATCCTTGTCTTTGTTTAAATCTAGGATTCTTTTTGTTTATTACGTACAGTCTCCCTTTTCTACGCACGATAATGCACTCGGCACTTCTCTTTTTTACTGATGCTCTAACTTTCATAGTGAATATCCTTTAATATCGATAAGTAATTCTTGCTTTTGACAAATCATAAGGGCTCATTTCTAACTTCACTTTATCACCAGGTAATAATTTGATGTAATGCATTCGCATTTTACCAGAAATATGAGCAATTACAATATGTCCATTTTCTAACTCTACACGGAACATCGCATTTGACAATGCTTCGATGATTGATCCGTCTTGTTCTATTGCTGATTGTTTTGCCATAAATAATACTAAGCTACCGCTTTTCTATTTTTACCAGTCTTCATTAAACCATCATAATGCTTGTTTAACAAGTATGAATTGATTTGTTGAATAGTATCTATTGCAACTCCAACCATAATTATTAATGAGGTACCTCCAAAAAACATTGCCCAAGATTGTTGTACATCCATAATACTTACAACAATAGCTGGGAACACAGCAATCAAAGCAAGGAATAAAGATCCTGGGAAAGTTATTAAAGACATCACTTTATCAAGAAAATCCGAAGTTTCAGCTCCTGGGCGAACACCCGGAATAAAACCACCGCTTCTTTTTAAATCATCAGCCATTTTGTTAGTAGGAACAGTTATTGCAGTATAGAAAAATGTAAATACAATAATTAAAGTTGCAAATACAAAATTATACCAAAAACCGAACATATCACTAAATGCACCAACAATAGATTGTGATGTATCTGATTTAGATAATCCAGCTACAGCCGCAGGTATAAACATAATTGCCTGAGCAAAAATGATTGGCATAACCCCAGAAGCATTAAGCTTAAGTGGAATCCATTGTCTATTACCACCTGCTAAATCTTGCTCGTAGTCACCAGTTGTAGTACGACGAGCGTATTGAACTGGAATTCTACGCACTGCCATAGTAAGCAATACACAAGAAATAATTACTAATAACCATACAATAATTTCAATGGCCATTAACATTAAGCCTCCAGTATTGTTTGTAACTACAGACTTAAATTCTTGCATAAAAGC
This sequence comes from Flavobacterium denitrificans DSM 15936, assembly GCF_000425445.1. Taxonomy (GTDB): domain Bacteria; phylum Bacteroidota; class Bacteroidia; order Flavobacteriales; family Flavobacteriaceae; genus Flavobacterium; species Flavobacterium denitrificans. Next base: position 447,132 of record NZ_AUDL01000008.1, read on the forward strand.
TTGTGGTAAACGAGCTAAAATACCAACCATAATCAATAATGAAATTCCATTTCCAATACCTTTATCAGTAATTTTTTCACCTAGCCACATAGCAAAAATTGTACCAGTAACTAAAATGATTACAGACGAGAATAAAAATTCAGGCGAATTAAAGCCTAGTAGAAAAGCACTACCAGGCAATGTTCTGTATAAATTGTAGATATAAGTTGGACCTTGAACCAATGTAATAGCAATAGTTAACCAACGTGTAATTTGATTAATCTTTTTTCTACCACTCTCTCCATCATTTTGAAGTTTTTGCAAATAAGGAATAGCTATTCCCATTAACTGAACAACAATAGATGCAGAAATATAAGGCATAATTCCTAAAGCAAAAACTGATGCTTTAGAAAAAGCACCTCCTGTAAACATGTCTAGGACAGACCCTAAACCTTGTTTAGTTTGTCCCGCTAAACCTGTTAATTGAGTTGCATCAACTCCAGGAAGAGTAACGTGTGCTCCAAAACGATATACTAAAAGCAATCCTAAAGTAATTAGAATTCTATTCTTTAGTTCTTCGATTTTCCAAACATTGCTAATTGATTCAATAAATTTCTTCATACAATAGAAAAATTATATTGTTACAGCCTCTCCACCAGCAGCTTCGATAGCGGCTTTTGCAGTAGCAGTAAATTTGTGAGCAGTTACTTTTAATTTTGCTTTCAATTCTCCTCTTCCTAAAATCTTAACGATTTCATTCTTAGAAGCTAGACGGTTCGCCACGAAATCTGTCATAGAAACAGAATCAGTAATCACACCTTTGTCTACTAATAATTGAAGCGTATCTAAATTAACACCTTCGTATTCTTTACGATTGATGTTTGTGAAACCAAACTTAGGCACACGTCTTTGAAGCGGCATTTGCCCTCCTTCAAAACCAATCTTTTTAGAGTAACCAGAACGAGATTTTGCTCCTTTGTGACCTCTTGCAGCAGTGCCACCTTTTCCAGAACCTTCTCCTCTACCTAATCTTTTATTTTGATTGTGCGTTGATCCTTCAGCTGGTTGTAAGTTACTTAAATTCATAACAGTATTTGTTATTTAGCTTCTTCTACAGAAACTAAGTGTTTAACTTTGTTTATCATACCAAGGATAGCAGGATTTGAATCATGCTCCACAACTTGTCCAATTTTACGTAGACCTAAAGCCTCCAAACCTCTCTTTTGAGAAAGAGGGCAGTTGATTTTGCTTCTTACTTGTTTTACTAATAATTTAGCCATAATTTCCTTGAATTAACCTTTAAAAACTTTTTCTAAAGAAACACCTCTTTGTTTTGCAACAGTGTGAGCGCTTCTCATTTGTAATAAAGCATCAAAAGTTGCTTTCACTACGTTGTGAGGATTAGATGATCCTTGAGATTTAGACAATACGTCGTGAATACCCACTGATTCAAGAACTGAACGAACAGCTCCACCAGCAATAACTCCCGTACCATGAGAAGCAGGAATTAAGAATACACGTGCACCACCAAATTTACCTTTTTGTTCGTGAGGAACTGATTGACCATTCAAAGGAATTCTCACCAAGTTTTTCTTAGCATCTTCTACAGCTTTCGCAATTGCTTCAGAAACGTCTTTAGATTTTCCTAATCCGTGACCAACTACTCCATTTTCATCACCTACAACTACAATAGCAGAAAAACCGAAAGCTCTACCTCCTTTTGTAACTTTAGTAACACGATTAACACTAACTAGACGATCTTTAAGTTCAAGACCACTAGGTTTTACCAATTCTACATTTTTGTATTTAGACATAATATATTAGAATTTAAGTCCAGCGGCTCTTGCGCCTTCTGCTAATGATTTAATACGACCGTGATATAAATATCCACCTCTATCGAAAGTGATAGTATCTATCCCAGCTTTTAACGCTTTCTCTGCAACTAATTTTCCAACAGCAGCAGCGATTTCAACGTTAGTACCTTTTCCTATTTCTTTTTCTCTTGAAGATGCAGCTAATATAGTAACTCCATTTACATCATCAATAATTTGAGCGTAAATTTCTTTATTACTTCTAAAAACAGAAAGTCTAGGTCTTGCAGCAGTACCACTAACCGATTTTCTAATTCTGAATTTAATTCTCTGTCTTCTTTCAGATTTTGTTAATGACATAATCTTATATTTTAAGCTGATTTACCTGCTTTTCTTCTTAATACTTCACCCACAAATTTAACACCTTTTCCTTTATATGGCTCAGGCTTACGGAAACCTCTGATTTTCGCAGCCACTTGACCTAAAAGTTGTTTATCAAATGATGTTAATTTTACGATAGGGTTCTTACCTTTTTCAGATATTGTTTCTAGAGATACTTCTGGAGCAATTTCTAAAACAATATTGTGAGAATATCCAAGAGCTAAATCTAATTTTTGACCTTGGTTTGAAGCTCTATAACCAACTCCAACTAATTCTAGTTCTTTTGTGAAACCTTCAGATACACCAACAACCATATTACTGATCAAAGATCTGAATAATCCGTGTTTTGCTCTATGGTCTTTATGATCAGACGATCTTTCTACTAAAACTTGATCGCCTTCAACAGTTACATTTACGTCCGAAAACTCCTGAACTAGTTGACCTTTTTTTCCTTTTACCGTAATAATACCGTCTTTAACTTCAACAGTTACACCAGCAGGGATTACAATTGGGCTTTTACCTATTCTTGACATCTTATCTAGTGTTTAAAATTAGTATACGTAACAAATTACTTCACCACCTACATTTAATTGCTTAGCTTGTTTTCCAGTCATCAACCCTTTTGATGTAGAAACAATAGCAATTCCTAATCCGTTAAGGATTCTAGGTAATTTGGCAGCACCTGCGTACTTACGTAAACCAGGTTTACTAATTCTTTGGATATCTTTGATTACAGGCTCTTTAGTATCTTTATCATACTTCAAAGCAATTTTGATAGAACCTTGTACAGTGTTCTGCTCAAATTTGTAACTTAAGATGTAACCTTGATCGAATAAGATCTTAGTTATCTCTTTTTTAAGATTAGATGCTGGAATTTCAACAACTTTGTGGTTTGCAGCCACGGCGTTACGAACTCTAGTCAAATAATCTGCAATAGGATCTGTATACATATGTATTTGATTGCGATTATGGTTTTCGGGAAACACTCGTTTCCCGAACCTTTAATCAATTAAAAATTATTTTTTGGTTTGCAAAAGTAATAACTTATTGCGAGATTACCAAGAAGCCTTTTTAACTCCTGGAATTAATCCATTGTTAGCCATTTCACGGAAAGTTACACGTGAAATACCGAATTGACGGATATAACCTCTAGGTCTACCTGTTAATTTACAACGATTATGTAAACGAACTGGTGAAGCATTTTTTGGTAATCTTTGTAAACCTTCATAGTCTCCAGCTTCCAACAAAGCTTTTCTCTTTTCAGCATACTTAGCTACCGTTTTCTCTCTTTTCACCTCGCGGGCTTTCATTGATTCTTTAGCCATGTCTTAATTCTTTTTAAAAGGTAATCCTAATTCAGCCAATAATGACTTTGCTTCCTTGTCTGTTTTTGCAGTAGTAACAAAAGTAATATCCATTCCTGAAATTTTGTTTACTTTGTCAATATCAATTTCTGGGAAAATGATTTGCTCCAAAACTCCAAGGTTATAGTTACCTCTTCCGTCGAAACCAGTAGATTTAATACCACCAAAATCTCTAACACGTGGTAAAGCAGAAGTAATAAGTCTATCTAAAAACTCATACATTCTTTCTCCACGCAAAGTAACTTTTGCTCCAATAGGCATTCCTTTTCTCAATTTGAAAGACGCAACGTCTTTCTTAGAGATTGTAGAAACTGCTTTTTGTCCAGTGATCTTTGTCAACTCATCAACAGCATAGTCAATAAGTTTTTTATCAGATACAGCTGCACCAACTCCACGGCTCAAAACGATTTTTTCAAGTTTAGGAACTTGCATTACGTTTGTATATCCGAACTCTTCTTTAAGAGCAGAGATTACTCTACTCTTATATTCTTCTTTTAGTCTAGGTGTATATGCCATTACTATAGTACTTGATTAGATTTTTTTGAAAATCTTACTTTCTTATCTCCTTCTACTCTAATACCTACTCTAGTTGTTTCCTTAGTTTTAGGATCAATTAAAGCAATGTTAGAAATTTGAATAGAAGCTTCTTTCTTAACGATACCACCTTGAGGGTTTTTAGCACTTGGTTTAGTATGTTTAGAAACCATGTTTACACCTTCAACGATCGCTTTGTTTTTTTCACGGTAAACACGTAAAACTTTACCTTCAGCACCTTTATGGTCTCCAGCAATAACTCTTACGATATCTCCTGATTTTATTTTTAGCTTTATCATCTTAAAACGAATTAAAGCACTTCTGGTGCTAATGATACAATTTTCATGAATTGTTTTTCACGAAGTTCTCTTGCTACCGGACCAAAAACACGAGTTCCTCTCATTTCCCCTGCAGCATTCAAAAGAACGCATGCATTGTCATCGAAACGGATATAAGAACCATCAGCTCTTCTCACTTCTTTTTTAGTACGTACAACAACTGCAGTTGAAACAGCTCCTTTTTTCACGTTTCCGTTTGGAGTTGCATCTTTGATAGAAACTACAATTTTGTCACCAACAGAGGCATATCTTCTTTTAGTACCTCCTAAAACACGAATAGTTAAAACTTCTTTAGCTCCCGTGTTATCTGCTACTTTTAGTCTTGATTCTTGTTGTACCATAATTATTTAGCTCTTTCTAAGATTTCAACTAATCTCCAACATTTTGTTTTACTTAAAGGACGCGTTTCGCTAATTCTTACAGTATCTCCAATGTTACAGTCGTTTTTTTCGTCGTGCGCAACATATTTCTTAGTTTTTAACACGAACTTACCGTATAATGGGTGTTTTACTTTTCTTACTTCTGAAATAACGATAGATTTATCCATCTTATTTGAAGTAACAACACCTATTCTTTCTTTTCTTAAATTTCTTTTTTCTTCCATCTTTCAGCAGAATACAATTATTGTAACTCTCTTTTAGTTAACTCAGTAGCCAATCTAGCAACTGTTCTTCTTACACTTCTAATTTGAAGTGGGTTTGCAATTGGAGAAATAGCATGAGCCATTTTCAGGTCAGCATATAGTTTCTTAGTTTGACTAAGCTTTTCTTGCAACTCCGCTGCAGAAAGATCTTTTATTTCTGATTGTTTCATAATAAATATAAATTATGCTTCGAAATCTCTAGCAACGACGAACTTAGTTTTTACTGGAAGTTTTTGAGCTGCAAGACGCAAAGCCTCTTTTGCAACTGACAATGGAACCCCTCCAACTTCAAACATAATTCTTCCTGGTTTAACAACAGCAGCCCAATATTCAACTGCTCCTTTACCTTTACCCATACGTACTTCAAGAGGCTTCTTAGTGATAGGTTTGTCTGGGAAAATTTTGATCCATAATTGTCCCTCTCTTTTCATGTAACGAGTTGCAGCGATACGTGCAGCTTCGATTTGACGAGAAGTTAAGAACATTCCATCTTCATGTACAGATTTAATTCCAAACATTCCATTTGAAAGTTCATGCCCTCTTTGAGAGTTACCTTTCATTCTACCTTTTTGTACCTTACGGTATTTTGTTCTTTTAGGCTGTAACATTTTTCTTTAGTTTAAAAATTTACTTTCTTTTACGAGCATCTGGTTTACCGCCTTTGTTAAAGTTAGATTTGCCTCTAGGAGCATCTCCACCTTTACCACCACCTGTACCAGATTGTTTTTTGTCCATTCCAGCAAGCGGAGAAAGCTCTCTCTTACCGTAAACTTCACCTTTCATGATCCATACTTTGATACCCATTCTACCGTAGGTAGTGTGAGCTTCAGCCAAAGCATAATCAATGTCAGCTCTGAAAGTTGATAGAGGAATTCTACCTTCTTTGAAACCTTCTGAACGCGCCATCTCCGCACCATTCAAACGACCAGAAATCAAAACTTTGATACCTTCAGCGTTCATACGCATAGAAGCAGCAATAGCCATTTTGATTGCACGTCTGTAAGAAATACGGCTTTCGATTTGACGAGCGATGCTTGTAGCCACAAGATAAGCATCTAACTCAGGTCTTTTGATTTCAAAAATGTTAATTTGAACCTCTTTGTCAGTAACTTTCTTAAGTTCTTCTTTCAACTTGTCTACCTCTTGTCCACCTTTTCCGATAATGATACCAGGTCTAGCAGTAGTGATAGTAACGGTTACAAGTTTCAAAGTTCTCTCGATGATTACTTTTGATACACTAGCTTTTGATAAACGAGCGTGGATATACTTTCTGATTTTGTGATCTTCAGCTAATTTATCGCCGTAATCATTTCCACCATACCAGTTTGAGTCCCATCCTCTGATGATACCAAGTCTATTTCCAATTGGATTTGTCTTTTGTCCCATGCTGCTTAAGAATTGCTTTGTGTGTTATTGATAGCTCCAAGCACGATTGTTACGTGGTTAGAACGTTTTCTTATTCTGTGTGCACGACCTTGCGGAGCTGGACGAAGTCTTTTTAACATCATTCCACCATCTACTCTGATCTCTTTAACAAATAATCCAGCTTCTTCTAAATTACCTTCACTATTTTTTTGCTCCCAGTTGTTGATTGCAGATAATAATAGTTTTTCTAATTTTCTTGAAGCTTCTTTAGAACTGAATCTTAAAATGTTAAGTGCTCTTTCTACCTTCTGACCTCTTACCAAGTCCGCTACTAAGCGCATTTTTCTAGGTGAAGTAGGGCAGTTATTCAATTTTGCGAAAGCGATAGACTTATTGGCCTCTTTTCTCGCATCTGCTGTTTCTCTTTTACGAACTCCCATTGCTTCTTTTATTTTTTACCTTTATTTTTTGCTCCAGCATGACCTCTAAAAGATCTAGTTGGTGAAAACTCTCCTAATTTGTGACCTACCATGTTTTCTGTTACGTAAACTGGTACAAATTGACGGCCGTTATGAACTGCGATAGTTTGTCCAACGAAATCTGGTGTAATCATTGAAGCTCTAGACCAAGTCTTTACAACTGCATTTTTACCACTTTCTACGTTTTCTTGAACTTTCTTGTCTAATTTATAATGAACGAAAGGTCCTTTTTTTAATGAACGTGCCATATCTTATTATTTCTTTCTACGTTCTACGATATACTTGTTACTCGGGTTTTTCTTAGAACGAGTTCTGTAACCTTTAGCTGGCAATCCGTTTCTTGAACGTGGATGCCCTCCAGATGAACGTCCTTCACCACCTCCCATTGGGTGATCAACTGGGTTCATCGCTACTGGTCTAGTTCTAGGTCTTCTTCCTAACCATCTTGTTCTACCTGCTTTACCAGATACAACTAATTGGTGGTCAGAATTAGAAACAGCTCCAATTGTAGCCGAACAAGTTAACAAGATTAATCTTGTCTCACCAGATGGCATTTTAATTGTTGCATATTTCCCGTCTCTTGCCATTAACTGAGCAAAAGTTCCTGCTGAACGAGCAATAACAGCTCCTTGTCCTGGACGTAACTCAATACAAGATATAACAGTTCCAAGAGGAATTCTGCTTAAAGGTAAAGTATTACCAATCTCTGGTTGAGATTCTGGCCCAGAAACTAATTTCTGACCAACTTTCAATCCGTTTTGAGCGATAATATAAGTTTTTGCCCCATCAGCATAAGCTAATAAAGCAATAAACGCAGTACGATTTGGATCGTATTCGATTGATTTCACTGTAGCTGGAATTCCATCTTTAGTTCTTTTGAAATCAATAATACGATATCTCTGCTTGTGACCACCACCCGTATAACGCATGGTCATCTTTCCTTGACTATTTCTACCTCCAGAGTTTTTTATCGGCGCTATCAAAGAGCGTTCCGGCTTATCAGTTGTAATGGCGTCATAACCATTCACAACTCTAAATCGCTGACCTGGGGTAATAGGTTTTAATTTTCTTACTGACATTTTTCTATCTTAGATATTGTTGTAAAAATCAATTGTTTCTCCTTCTTGTACTTGAACAATTGCTTTTTTGTATGCATTTGTCTTTCCACTGATTAAACCACTTTTAGTGTATTTAGTAGATCTATCTGGTCTCACATTCATTGTGTTAACAGAAACGATAGTTACTCCATAAGCAGCTTCAACAGCTTTCTTAATCTCAACTTTGTTTGCTTTTTTGTTAACAACGAATCCGAAGCGATTTAGAACTTCACTTTCTTTGGTTACTTTTTCTGTTACTATAGGTCTGATAATGATGCTCATATTCCTATTATTTACTTAAATTTTCTTCAATTAACTCTAAAGAACCTTCCAAAAGCACTAAATTATTAGCGTTTAATATTGCGTAAGTGCTTAATTCTGAGCTAGTTACGACATTTGAAGCCTTTAAATTGCGTGACGACAAATATACATTTTTATTTGACTCACCCAACACGAATAGAGATTTTTTATTTTCTAACCCTAAAGCTTTCAAAACGTTAATGAAATTTTTAGTGTTTGGCGCTTCAAAATTAAAGTCTTCAAGAACTACAATATTTGATTCTTTTGCTTTAATTGAGAAAGCTGATTTTCTAGCCAATCTTTTCAAGTTTTTATTCAATTTGAATGAATAACTTCTTGGTCTTGGCCCGAAAACTGTTCCTCCTCCTTTAAACAAAGGATTCTTAACACTTCCTGCACGAGCAGTACCAGTTCCTTTTTGTTTTTTAATCTTACGTGTACTTCCAGTTACTTCAGCTCTTTCTTTAGCTTTGTGAGTACCCTGTCTTTGATTAGCAAGATATTGCTTAACATCAAGATATACAGCGTGATTGTTTGGCTCAATTGCGAATACTGAATCAGAAAGTTGAACTTTTCTTCCAGTATCTTTTCCGTTGAAATCTAATACTTTTACTTCCATTACTTCTGAATGATTACGTAAGAGTTTTTGTGTCCTGGAATACATCCTTTAACAACAAGTAGGTTCTTTTCAGCAACTACTTTTAAAACTCTAAGGTTTTGAACTTTTACATTTTCTCCTCCCATTCTTCCAGCCATACGCATTCCTTTGAATACTCTAGATGGATAAGAAGAAGCTCCTACAGAACCTGGCGCTCTTAAACGGTTGTGCTGACCATGAGTAGCTTGCCCAACACCACCAAAACCGTGACGCTTAACAACACCTTGGAAACCTTTACCTTTAGACACACCTTGTACATCTACAAATTCTCCTTCTTCAAAAATAGAAACATCAATAAGATCCCCTAATTTTTGTTCAGTTGCAAAATCTTGGAATTCAACGACTTTTTTCTTAGCAACAGTTCCAGCTTTCTTAAAGTGACCCAAAGCCGCTTTCGTAGAATGTTTCTCGTTTTTGTCATCGAAACCAAGTTGCAACGCTTCATACCCGTCAACCTCATTGGTTCTGACTTGGGTAACAACGCATGGACCAGCTTCGATTACTGTACAAGGAATGTTTTTCCCGTTTTCGTCGAAAATACTAGTCATGCCGATTTTCTTACCAATTAACCCAGACATAAATATTAATTATTAATTACTAAAATTCCCTTCAATTTGAAAATAACAGAAATTTCCAAACAGGGAGTGCAAAAGTAGTTATTAAAATTGAATATACCAAACAGTTACAAAAATTAAATCGCTCATAATCAAAATCCAAGCTCAAAACAAAGACTAAAAACGACCTTTTTTACCCCGAAATTCAATCTTATTTTTTCCTTCAACAAACAAATAACACTTAACAATTAATTAATAAAATCACAACAAAAAAACTTCGCATCGCTTTAAAACAAAGGCATTTATACAAATTTTCCAAATAAATCCAACCTTAAATCCCCGTAAAAAGACACTGTGAAAGCTATTTTAAAAAACAAAAAAAAGCGAGACATTTCTGACTCGCTTTTTATATGAAAAAAATATAAAAAAATTATACTTTTATCTCTACTTCAACACCACTTGGCAATTCAAGTTTCATTAAAGCATCAATAGTTTTAGATGAAGATGAATAAATATCAATCAATCTCTTGTATGACATTACTTCAAATTGCTCTCTCGCTTTTTTGTTAACGTGCGGAGAACGCAATACAGTGAAAAGTTTTTTGTGAGTTGGCAACGGAATTGGACCTGTTACAACCGCTCCAGTAGTTTTTACTGTTTTTACGATCTTTTCAGCAGATTTATCCACCAACATGTGATCGTAAGATTTTAGTTTTATTCTGATTTTTTGACTCATTTTCTTTAAATTAAGCGTTACCTTTTGCTTTTTTGATTACCTCTTCTGAAATATTAGAAGGTGTTTCTGCATAGTGAGAGAACTCCATTGTCGAAGTAGCTCTACCAGAAGATAATGTTCTTAATGTAGTTACATAACCAAACATTTCTGATAAAGGCACATCAGCTTTGATAGTCTTAGCACCATTTCTATCACCCATGTCATTAACTTGACCTCTACGACGGTTCAAGTCACCTACGATATCACCCATGTTTTCTTCAGGAGTAATAACTTCGATTTTCATGATTGGCTCAAGAATAACAGCTCCAGCAGCACGTCCAGATTCTTTATAACCCATTCTAGCAGCTAATTCAAAAGAAAGAGCATCAGAATCCACAGGGTGGAAAGATCCGTCTAACAAAGTTACTTTCAAACTATCAACAGCGTATCCAGCCAATGGACCTGTTTTCATAGCCTCACGGAAACCTTTTTCAACAGCAGGGATATATTCTTTAGGAACGTTACCACCTTTTACCTCGTTAACGAACTGTAATCCAACTGGAACTTTACCATCAACTTCATCAGCAGGCTCGATTCTAAATACGATATCACCGAATTTACCACGACCTCCAGATTGTTTTTTGTACGTTTCTCTATGTTGAGCAGATTTAGTAAACGCCTCTTTGTACTCTACTTGTGGCTCACCTTGGTTAACCTCTACTTTAAACTCACGTTTCATACGATCAACTAAGATATCTAAGTGAAGCTCACCCATACCAGAAATAATAGTTTGACCTGAAGCCTCATCAGTTCTTACAGTAAATGTTGGATCCTCTTCAGCTAATTTAGCCAAAGCCATACCCATTTTATCAACGTCAGCTTTAGTTTTAGGCTCAATAGCAATACCAATTACTGGCTCTGGGAATTTCATAGATTCCAAGATAATTGGGTGCTTCTCGTCAGATAAAGTATCTCCAGTTTTGATATCTTTAAATCCTACAGCAGCTCCAATATCTCCAGCCTCAATAAATTCGATTGGATTTTGTTTGTTAGCGTGCATTTGGTAAATACGAGAAATTCTCTCTTTGTTACCAGAACGAGTATTTAAAACGTAAGAACCTGCATCTAAACGTCCAGAGTAAGCACGGAAGAAAGCTAAACGACCAACGAATGGGTCAGTAGCAATTTTAAATGCCAAAGCAGCGAACGGCTCTTTTACATCTGGTCTACGAATAATTTTAGTTTGATCTTCTTCTAATAATTCAGCATCATCAGGGTGAATTCCTTCAATACCTTCTTTATCTAATGGAGATGGTAAATACTTACAAACTGCATCCAACATAAATTGAACACCTTTGTTTTTGAAAGAAGAACCAGCAAGCATAGGAATGATTGCCATATCGATAGTAGCCGCTCTTAAAGCGTTGTTGATCTCTTCTTCAGTAATAGAATTTTCATCTTCCATGTACTTATCTAAAAGATTTTCATCATAAGTTGCAATCTCTTCGATAAGGATAGAACGGTAATGCTTAACATCATCAACCATATCAGCTGGGATATCCACAACGTCAAAAGTAGCTCCTTGAGTTTCATCATGCCATACGATAGCTTGATTCTTAACTAAGTCAACAATACCTTTAAAATCTGCTTCATCACCAATAGGCAAAGTAATTGCAACCGCATTTGATTTCAACATATCTTTAACCTGTCCGCATACAGCTAAAAAGTTAGCACCTTGACGGTCCATTTTATTTACGAATCCCATACGAGGAACTCTATATTGATCAGCAAGTCTCCAGTTAGTTTCTGATTGAGGCTCAACACCATCAACAGCACTAAATAAGAAAACCAAACCATCAAGTACACGCAAAGAACGGTTTACCTCTACAGTAAAGTCAACGTGTCCAGGAGTATCAATAATGTTAAAGTGGTATGGTAACGATTCTGGAATAACTTTACCTTGTACAGTTGGAAAGTTCCAGGTACAAGTTGTAGCAGCAGAAGTAATTGTAATACCTCTTTCTTGCTCTTGAGCCATCCAGTCCATTGTTGCAGCACCATCGTGTACCTCACCAATTTTGTGTGACTTTCCAGTATAAAAAAGAATACGCTCAGTTGTTGTTGTTTTACCAGCATCAATGTGAGCAGCGATTCCGATATTTCTTGTATATTTTAAATCTCTAGCCATTTCTTTACGAATTAAAATCTAAAGTGAGAGAATGCTTTGTTAGCCTCTGCCATTTTGTGAGTATCCATTCTTTTCTTAACCGCAGCACCTTCTTCTTTAGCAGCAGCTAAACACTCTGACGCTAAACGTTGTGCCATAGATTTTTCATTTCTTCTTCTAGAATAAAGTATCAACCACTTCATTGCCATAGAAATTTTTCTGTCTGGACGAATTTGCATTGGGATTTGGAATGTAGCTCCACCAACTCTACGGCTACGTACTTCTACGTGAGGCATAACGTTTGTTAAAGCATCTTTCCAGATCTCTAATGAAGTTTTCTCATCATTTTGCTTTTTAGTTTCAATGATATCAATAGCATCATAAAATACTTTAAAAGCTGTAGATTTCTTACCATCCCACATTAAGTTGTTCACAAAACGTGTTACTAATTGGTCGTTAAACCTTGGATCCGGTAAAAGTGGTCTTTTCTTTGCCGCTCTTTTTCTCATGTCTTTTTCTTAAAAGTTTTTAAATTACTTTTTTGCTTCTTTTGGGCGTTTAGCACCGTACTTAGATCTTCTTTGCGTTCTTCCTGCAACACCTGACGTATCAAGCGCTCCACGAACGATGTGATATCTAACACCTGGTAAATCTTTTACCCTTCCACCTCGCACTAATACTATCGAGTGCTCTTGTAGATTGTGTCCTTCTCCTGGGATGTAAGCATTCACCTCATTACCATTTGTCAAACGTACACGCGCAACTTTACGCATTGCAGAGTTTGGTTTTTTTGGTGTAGTAGTGTAAACACGCGTACAAACCCCTCTTCTTTGAGGACAAGAATCTAAAGCAACCGATTTACTCTTCTTAGTGATCTGAGTTCTTCCTGTTCTTACTAATTGTTGAATTGTTGGCATAATTAATACTAAAAATTATTATGTTTATTAAATTCCCGCTTTTTACGGGGTTGCAAATGTATAAAATATTTTTCACTATACAAACGTTAAACCATTAATTTTCAATAACCTTATTTATGCTTATGATTTTACAAACAAAGAATAGATATTTGCAATACTTTTAACAAATGAAAAACCAGCTTTTGAAACTCATTTCCCAAATACTCTTTTTTTGCTTTATGAGCTACTCTGCTTATACTCAAAATTTACATCTGACAATAACAGGAAACAATGAAGCTGAAAATCAAATTATTGACTCATTAACATACAAGACCAATCATCTCAATTTAAAATCATTATTTGACGAAGTAAAACAAACATCTGAAAAACTGTCTCAAATTGGATACTTAGAAAACAACATTCTACATACTATTCAAATAAACGACAGTACTTACAGCTCTAAAATAGAACTAAAAACCCAAACTAAATTTATACATATATATATAGGTATAAACAATTCTTTATTTTATTTTGAAAAAACAAAAAACGACACTATAATTCTCCCATACAACGAAGTCGCGAATTATTTGAATCAAAAAATAATTGACGCCGAAAAACAAGGTTTCGCCCTAAGCAAGATCAAATTAGAAAACATCAAAAAAAAGAATACCATAATGTACGCTGATTTAAATTTTAAATCAGAAAAAAAAAGAATCATAAACTCAATTATTTTAAATTATGCTGATCCAAAAGGAAAGGATTTTTTTCCGAAAGGGCATTTAAAACAATTGAACAAAAAATACTTAAACAAAACATTCAATCAAGAAACTACACAACAACTTTATGACGACATAAACAGCTACGAATTTATTTCGCAAACCAAATATCCTGAAATATTATTTACAACTGACTCAACCAAAATCTATACCTACATTGAAAAAAGGAAAGCAAATACTTTTGACGGATATGTTGGATTTTCAAATGATGACAATGATAAAGTCAACATAAATGGATACATAGACATTACACTCCTAAACACTCTTCACTCAGGAGAACAATTTTCCTTGTATTGGAAAAGTGACGGCAATCAACAAAAAACATTCAATACCCGACTAGAAATCCCATATATATTTAAATCGGCACTAGGAGTAAAAGCACAGCTAAATATTTTCAAACAAGATAGTACTTTTCAAAACACAAAAACCGCAATTGATTTAGGCTATTATTTAAATTACAATTCCAGAATTTATGCCGGATACCAATCAACAGAGTCAAGCGATATTCAAAATACAAACAACTCACTTATCAGCGATTTCAAAAATGCGTACTTTACATCGAGCTTTGACTATAAAAAAGTAGATCACAAAAACAATCTTATTCCAAGAAAAGCGCTAGTGAACTGGATTATTGGCTACGGAAAGAGAGACACCAACAACGATCCCGAAACAGCAGGACCAAGCACACAGTTTTACACGAACTTAAATGCGTCTTACAATTTTGAGATTAACCCTAAAAATTTCATTAACATAAATTCACAAAATTTTTACCTCAGTAGCAAAAACTACATTTCCAACGAATTATTCCGTTTTGGGGGAATGAATTCGATTCGTGGTTTTTTAGAAAACAGCCTACAATGTAATTTCAATTTTCTAATTCTGACCGAATACAGATATAAATTTTCCAATAACATTTATGCGCATACAATTGCCGATTATGGTATCTACCAAGATTTAACATCAACAATCGAACCCAACAAAACAAAAAAACTAATCGGACTTGGACTTGGAACTGTTTTGCAAACACCAAACGGGCTACTAAGGATAAACCTTACAAACGGCGGGAAAAATGCTCAAGAATTACAATTATATAACACTATAGTAAATATATGTTATAATGTTAAATTTTAGTAGTAACCGAAAAAAGTTTAATCTAATATTAGGATAGTTAACAAATTATTAAGAGTTTTGCGATACTAATTCAAAATATTTAAAAATGAAACTAAAGTTCAATGGATTCTTAGTACTTTTCTTAGTACTAGTGGCGCAACTTACTTTTGCGCAAGAAAGAGCCGTTTCGGGAACTGTTTCTGATAATGCAGGAATGCCTTTGCCAGGTGTAAGTGTATTAGTTAAAGGAACAAAAGCTGGAACGCAAACTGATTTTGACGGTAAATTTACTATCAAAGCATCATCAAGCCAAGTTTTGGTATTTAGCTACATTGGGATGAAAACTCAAGAAATAGCTGCGAGTTCATCTGTAGTTAATGTAAAAATGGCTGGAGATGCTCAAGAACTTGAAGGTGTTGTAGTTACAACAGCTTTAGGTATTAAAAGAGAGAAAAAATCTCTAGGATATGCTACTCAAAAAATTGATGGAGACGAGGTAAACAAAACACCTTCAACTAACTTTGTTAACAGTATGTCTGGTAAAGTTGCCGGTCTTCAAATCAAAAACAACAACAACTTAGGTGGATCTACAAACGTTGTAATTAGAGGTTACAAATCTATTGGTTTCAACAACCAGGCTTTATTCGTTATTGATGGAGTTCCAGTTGACAACAACGAGGTTCTTGGTAACACATCTTCACAAAAACAAGCTGGTGCTGGTTATGACTATGGTAACGCTGCTTCTGACATCAACCCTGCAGACATCGAATCTGTAAACGTTTTGAAAGGTGCTGCTGCAACTGCACTTTACGGATCTAGAGCTGCGAATGGTGCGATCATGATCACAACTAAAAAAGGAAAACAACAAAATGGTCTTGGAGTTTCTTTGAGTTCAAGTGTTAGTATTGGTACTGTTGACAAATCTACATTTGCAAAATACCAAACACAATATGGACAAGGTTATTTTCCATCTTTCAGAACTACTTTTGATGTTGATGGTAACGGTAGTTTAGACAACACAGTAAGAACAAACCATGATGCTTCATTTGGTCCTGCTTACGATTCTTCTCTAATGGTTTTTGGATGGGATTCATTTGTTCCAGAATCTTCAACTTACAAAACTGCACGTCCATGGCAAATTGCTAAGCACGGCCCAATTGATTTCTTTGAAAACCCTGTTGTAAACACTAACACAATTGCTGTTAATGGTGGAAATGACAAAGGAACTTTCAACTTATCTTACACTAATTTAAGCTCAACTGGTCTTATGCCAAACAGCGAGCAAAAGAAAAACTCTTTCTTAGGTAATGCTAGCTATAAATTAACTGACAAATTAACTGCTTCTTTCTTTGCTAACTATGTAGTTACAGATACAAAAGGAAGAAACGGAACTGGATACAACGGTAACTTAGTTTCTGGATTCAGACAATGGTGGGGTACTAACGTTGACGTATTGGAGCAAAGAGCTATCTACCAACAAACAGGAAAAAACTATACTTGGAATGCTAACAGCCCAACAAATATTACTCCTGCTTTCTGGAACAACCCTTACTTCCAACTTTACGAAAACTACGAAAGTGATACAAGAAATAGATTCTTAGGAAATGCAAGTTTAAACTACAAAATCACAAGCTGGTTAGACGCAACTGGTAGAGTTTCTGTGGATACTTATTCAGATTTCCAAGAAGAAAGAAGAGCTAACGGTTCTTACGCTGGAGATCCATTCGGTATTGCTAGAAGCAATGAAGAATCAGGATACCAAAGACTTAACAGAAACTACTCTGAGTTTAACTACGATTTGATGTTAAACTTCAACACTAACTTAAATGAAAATTTAAACTTAAAAGGAGTAGCAGGTATCAACATTAGAAGACAACAAGTTGATCAAATTTTAGCATCAACTTCAGGAGGTCTTTACGTTCCAAAATTATTTGCTTTAACTAACTCTGTAAACACGGTTGAAAAACCAGTTGAAGCTATGTCTGACAAAGGAGTAAACGGATACTATATCAGTGCTTCTTTAGGATATAAAGATTATTTATTCCTAGATGCAACATTAAGAAGAGACGTTTCTTCTACGTTACCAAGTGATAACAATGAGTACTACTATCCTTCTGTTTCTGGAAGTTATGTTTTCTCAAACACATTACAACAAGATTGGTTAACATTAGGAAAAGTTAGATTAGGTTATGCAGAAGTTGGTAACGATGCACCTTTTGCTAAAACATTAGATACTTACACAAGTAACTCTCCATTTGGAACTCCATTATACTCTGTTCCATCAACAAGAAACAATCCTGATTTGAAACCAGAAAGAACAAAAAGCTGGGAAGCTGGTTTAGAGATGCAAATGTTCCAAAGAAGAGTTGGTTTAGATTTATCTGTTTACAAAACTAACACTGTAGATCAAATTGTTGACTTGCCAGTTTCTGAAGCGACAGGTTATACTAAATTATTCAAAAACGTAGGTAACATTGAAAACAAAGGTATCGAAGCTACTTTAACTTTAGTTCCTGTTAAAATGGAGAACTTCACTTGGACAATGGTTACAAACTGGGCAAAAAACAAAAACAAAGTTATTGCTTTAGATGAAGGTATCGATAACTACCAACTTGGTTCTTTCCAAGGAGGAATCACAATCAACGCTACAGTTGGTCAACCGTACGGAACAATCCAAGGATCTGATTACGTTTACTTAAATGGACAAAGAGTAATTGATCCTGCAACAGGAAAATACCAAATTACTGGTACAAATGATAATGTAATTGGAAACTTTACACCAGACTGGACAGGTGGTATCAACAACATCTTTAATTACAAAAGATTCTCTTTCAGCTTCTTAATCGACGTACAACAAGGTGGCGATGTATTCTCTCTTGATAGATGGTATGGAGAAGGTTCTGGTTTATACACTAACACGGTTTACACAAACGACTTAGGAAATCCAGTAAGAAATACAATTGCTGATGGTGGTGGACACATCCTTCCAGGTGTTTATCCTGATGGAACACCAAACACAACAAGAATTGAAGCTAATGACGGAACTGACGGATCATTCGGTTACTTAGGTTCTGCAAATAAAGACTATGTTTACGATGCTTCTTATGTTAAACTTCGTGAGCTAACATTAGGTTATACTTTTGACAAAAAAGTATTAGGCGGTGCATTTCAAGAACTTTATTTAGGTGTATCTGGAAACAACTTATGGATCATCCATAAAAACTTGCCAGATGCTGATCCTGAAGCAGGTTTAAGTGCTGGAAATTTACAAGGATACCAATCTGGGGTTCTACCAACAACAAAAACTTTTGCTGTAAATTTAAAAGCTAAATTCTAATTAAGAAAACATGAAAAAAATAATTATATTCATAGGAATATTAACGCTTACATGGGGATGTAACGATGATAGCCTAACCGATTTAAACGTAGATACCAAAAACCCTAGCTCTGGAGTTCCATCTGGTGCTTTACTTGGTAATGCGGAAAAGGATCTTTTTGACCAAATGACCAATACTAATGTTAACACAAACGTTTTTAGACTTTGGGCTCAACATTGGTCAGAAACAACGTATCTTGACGAATCAAACTATGATATCTTACAGAGAAACGTTCCAGATGGCCACTGGCAAATCTTGTACCGTGATGTACTTAAAGACTTGAAAGAGGCTACTAAACTTACTGATGCTGAAGAAACTGTAACTCCAGCTGAGCTAAAAATAAAAACAAACAAGCTTGCTATTATTGAAATTTTGAATGTTTATACATACACTATTTTAGTTGATACATTTGGTAATGTTCCTTACACTGAAGCATTAGACCCAGATGCACACCCAAGCCCAGCTTATGATGATGCAAAAGTAATTTATGCTGATTTATTCAAAAGATTAGATGCTGCAATTGCTAAACTTGATGTTTCTGCAAAAAGTTTTGGAGAATCTGATTTCATCTATGCTGGAGATGTTGCACACTGGAAAAAATTTGCAAATTCATTGAAATTGCGTATGGCAATTACAGTTGCTGATGAACCAACTTTAGCCGCTACAGCGAAAACTGCTGCTGAGCAAGCTGCTGCTGCTGGTCTTATTGCTTCTGCTGCTGACAATGCAACATTACAATACAAATCAACTCAACCAAATACAAACCCTTTATATGAGGATCTTGTAACAAGTGGAAGATATGATTTTGTTGCTGCTGCACCACTAGTAACAAAAATGAACACACTAAATGACCCAAGAAGACCAAACTACTACATTCCAGTTGGAGGTGTATTTGTTGGTGCTCCTTATGCTCAAGGTGTAGATTTTGAATCTTACTCTTCTGCTGGTGACCCAGCTGATGATGAAGGAGATCATACAAGATTATTAGACCCAACATTAGAAGGTTTATTACTTGACTACACTGAAGTTGAGTTTTACTTAGCTGAAGCTGTTGAAAGAGGTTTTGCTGTTGGTGGTACTGCTGCTGGGCATTACAACAATGCAATTACATCTTCAATCCTTTACTGGGGTGGAACTAGTGCAGAAGCAACTGCTTACTTAGCTCAACCAGCTGTTGCTTATGCAACAGCAACTGGTACTTGGAAACAAAAAATTGGTGAGCAAGCTTGGATTGGTTTCTACAACAGAGGTTATGAGGCTTGGACATCTTGGAGAAGATTAGACTTCCCAGTTTTAACTGCTCCATCTTCTGCAGTTCCTGCTGCTGAAGGACAAGTTCCAAAAAGATTTACTTACCCAGTATTAGAACAAACATTAAATAAAGCTAACTATCAAGCTGCGGGAACTGCAGTAGGTGGCGATAAGCTTAAAACAAAACTTTTCTGGGATAAATTCTAATTTTAAACCGAAAGTCTTAATATTAAAACCACTCTGTTCATTCAGAGTGGTTTTTTTTTATATAAACAATATACCTATATTTGCAACATGGAAAAAGAACATCAAATATTTGGAATTAGAGCCATTATAGAAGCAATTCAGGCAGGAAAAGAAGTTGACAAGGTATTTATACAAAAAGATATTTCTGGAGAATTAATGAAAGATTTAATGAAGGTGATGAAACGTGCCAACATTAATTTCTCTTACGTTCCTGTTGAAAAACTAAATCGCTTGACGCCAAATAATCACCAAGGTGCTGTTGCAACAATATCACCGATTGGTTTTATGGAATTAGAACAATTAGTTGAATCAACAATTGAGTCTGGTGCTAAACCTTTATTTTTAATTTTAGACCAAATTTCTGATGCAAGAAACTTTGGAGCTATTATCAGAACTGCAGAATGTACTGGTGTAAATGGAATCATTATTCAAAAAGCAGGATCAGCTCCTGTAAATGGCGACACAGTGAAAACTTCAGCTGGAGCTGTTTTTAATGTACCAATCTGCAAAGTTGAGCATATCAAAGACGCAATATTTTATTTGCAAGGATCAGGAATCAAAACAGTTGCCGCAACTGAAAAAACAGATCAAAACATTTACGACATAACATTGAGTGAACCTGTCGCAATCATTATGGGTTCTGAAGACAGAGGAATAAATCCATCAGTACTAAAAATTGTAGACGAAAAAGCAAAACTACCAATGTTTGGATCAATTGGCTCATTAAATGTCTCAGTAGCCTGTGGCGCATTTTTATACGAAACGGTTCGTCAAAGAAGTTAAACCGCATCACAGTTAGGATTAGAATGAATAATTAAATTCCAACAATTAATTAATGCTTTCAAAATCTGATTTAAAACAAAAACGCACTTTTTTCCGATTGCTGTTTGTTCTTTTTATAGCAACAAACAGCTACGGACAAAATACCACATATAATCAATTTTGGAATGAAATTCAGTTCAATCAGACGATAAACAAAAAATGGTCTACTGAAATAGATGTGGCTGCAGCTTACAGTGGAACAGAATCTTCGTCAAACATCTTTGAAAATACTATTCAAAGATCTTTTAGGGCTTGGGGACATTACTATTTTTCCCCACGATGGAAATTCTCTACTTTCCTAGCTTATTTCAACAACAAAGACGTTCCGGAAATTGGGCAATTTGAATCACCAGAATGGCGTTTTGCACTTCAAGGAATTTATTATTTTCATAAAACTGGCTACACCTTAAGCACGCGAATGCGCACTGAATTTCGCCATATGAGAAATCAAGATGATGATTATGAAAACGTATTCAGGTACAGACAACAAATAAAATACATCCAACCGCTAAACAGCAAAGTATTGAGATCTGGCGTCGTATATGCAATAGCATCTGATGAACTTTATTTCAAATCTGGAGCAAAAGTAACTGGAGAAAGTTTCTTTGACCGAAATAGATTAAATATTGGGGCTGGCTATTTATTTACTGATGACATTCAGTTTGAGTTAACATATTGCAATGAATACCTTCCTAGAAACAGTGGAAATCAAGTAACAAATGCAGCTTCGGTTACTATTACTTTTAATAATCTAATTAGAAATCTTCAAAAGAAAATAAAACACAATGCGCAAAGTGAAATTAAAGACGAAGACTAAACTATATCAATCTTCTTTTTTCAAAAAACATTCAAGCTGTTCCCTAATAGCATCTTTATGAAGCTTGAAATTATAACTTCTTATAAACTCCGTCCCTTGCATATTGATTTCTGCAGTCACAGCATCAAACTGAGAAAAAGAACTCACATCATTTTTATCAATTAAATACAGTACCTGCATGATTGAATCATTATGAATATACTGCGTATCATAATGTGTCAATTTGTAGATTTTATTATCTGCTAAATGTATGATTAAATCATCTTTGATTTTTTTCCCTTCTTTTTTTGACGGAAAAGGAGTTGGTTGCAAAGCAATAAAATAATGTTCTTCGTCTGTAACAATATTTATTTTTAATGATTTAGTGTTTGTGGTATAAAAGACTGCAGGTTCAAAATAATACATCATTGTACCGTCTGCGAGCACTTTATTCTTCACATCACATTGTGCGATAGTCTCGAAGCTGATTAAAATAAAAAAAATCAAAATTGCATAACTGACCATTCTCATACTAAACCAAATTAAAATACTCCTAACAAAAATAATCTTTTTAAATCAAATCCATAATCAACATTTAGGATTTATCCTGTGATTCTGTTTTGGTTACAACATAATAAACCGGAAAGTTTGAACTAAAATAAGTATTGCCCAAATCTTCATCTACTTCAGGTTTTTCAACAGGAACAAAATTTCCGTTGTCATCAAAATGCTTCATGAAAGGATCATTTTTTGGGTTAAAGTCGGGTCTTTGCCAATCGTAAACAATAGGTTTGGCATATTCTGGCGTTTTATAAAGAAATGAAAGTACAAATCCAGTAATTAAACCTGCTAAATGACCTTCCCAAGAAATTGCAGCATCAACATCAGGAAAAACATACCAAATCATTCCCCCATATAATAAAATTACTGATAGCGAAAGCGCAACCAAACGATAATAGCCCGTTTGAATTCCTTTAAAAAATATAAAACTCACCAAAACATAAATCAATCCGCTTGCTCCAATATGATAATTTTCGCGACCAATAATCCAAGTTATTAAACCCGAAAATAAAATTCCATAACCAATAACCGGAACAGTTTGTTTTGGATAGAAATATTGCAATGCTGCCAACAAAACCAAAAGCGGAATTGAATTATTGTATAAGTGTTCCAAATTTTCATGAATAAAAGGACTAAACAAAATGCCTTGCAAACCCGAAAAATCCCTTGGATAAATTCCGTTTTGATAAAAATCAAAATCAAACCGAATTTGGAACCAGTATACGATCCACAAAAAAAGGACAAAAAATAAAGGAAGCCCTATTACAGCAGTAGAAAATTTAAAATCTTTATCATTCATCTTTTAAGAAATCAATTCAATTATTGGCATCAAAAAACTATCCAAATCTAATTTACTGATAAAATGTCAGGAGCAAGTATCATCGTATAAAATTGTTATCGTCAGTAACAAAAGTTTATCTGAAAGAAAGGTTTAACTTCTCAAAACAATAAAATATATTCTAAAATAGTAATTTTACAAAATGGAAGCACCGTTAGCCGAGCGTATTCGCCCACAGAAATTAGAAGATTATGTAAGTCAGAGTCATTTGGTTGGCCCAAATGGATCATTGACGCAACAAATTTCAAAAGGAATTATTCCATCATTAATCTTTTGGGGGCCACCAGGAACGGGAAAAACCACATTGGCACAAATTATTGCACAGGAGTCAAAACGTCCGTTTTATATCCTTAGCGCGATAAACTCAGGCGTAAAAGACATTCGCGACGTAATTGACAAAGCAAAACAAAGCGGCGGCTTGTTTACTGCTAAAAATCCGATTTTATTTATTGACGAGATTCATCGTTTTAGCAAATCACAACAGGACTCGCTTTTAGCAGCAGTCGAGAAAGGCTGGATCACTCTAGTTGGTGCAACAACTGAAAACCCAAGTTTTGAAGTTATTCCTGCATTATTGTCGCGTTGTCAGGTTTACATCTTAAATGCGTTTACAAAAGAAGATCTCGAGGCGCTATTGCATCGCGCAATGAAAGCAGACACTTACCTTGCTTCAAAAAAAATAATTTTAAAAGAAACTGAAGCTTTATTACGACTTTCAGGCGGAGATGGTAGAAAACTGCTCAATATTTTTGAGCTAGTTGTAAATGCTTCTGCAGGCGATGAAATTACAATCACAAATGATCGTGTTTTTGAACTTGTGCAACAAAACACTGTTTTATATGACAAAACGGGTGAACAGCATTATGATATTATTTCTGCATTTATAAAATCCATTCGTGGAAGCGATCCCAACGGAGCTGTTTACTGGCTTGCTCGAATGATTGAAGGCGGCGAAGATGTAAAATTCATTGCGAGAAGAATGCTGATTTTAGCAAGCGAAGATATTGGAAATGCCAATCCGACGGCATTAATAATGGCTAACAATACTTTTCAAGCCGTAACAACTATTGGTTATCCTGAAAGCCGTATTATTCTAAGCCAATGCGCAATTTACTTAGCAACATCTCCTAAAAGTAATGCTTCTTATATAGCAATTGGAAATGCACAGCAATTGGTAAAACAAACCGGAGATCTGCCGGTTCCGCTTCATTTAAGAAATGCACCAACCAAACTAATGAAAGAACTGGGTTATGGTGATGACTATAAATATTCGCATGATTATGCCAATAATTTTGCTGAACAGGAATTTTTACCTGATGCCATAAAACAAACGGTTCTTTACAATCCGGGGAACAATTCTAGAGAGAACAGTACCCGCGAATTTTTAAAGAACCGCTGGAAAGATAAATACGGTTATTAAACCGAATTTTATTTTAGAATTTAACTGAAACTTTTTCAGAAACTAATTTATCATTCTGATAATATTCGAAAAACCATTGATTGTCTTTTGCATTCAAAGATCCTTGTATTCCATCTTTAATAGCGATGAATGAATCTGGACGAGATGTTTTCAACAATTTCATTACCACTTTTGGTGTTTTGTCAATTAACTGAAATCCGTTTTCAGTTGGTTGAGCATACAATAAATTGGGGTCAGTAATATCTGCAACTGGAGTTGCTACTGCTGTTTGCACAGGTGTTTGAGCTGGTTTTGCCACTGCCGCAACCGCAACTGGAGCTGCAGTAATCATACCCGCTTTTCCGCTAGGAGTTACCGCTTTTCCACTATACTTATAATGAAGACCGTTGATTGAAATAAAAGCCATATTCAAACTTTCTCTATACGCTGCTTCATAATCCTTTTCTTTACTTTTCCCAATTTCTGAAGTGTAAACTACTGTACCGTAGCAATCTTTTAGCTCCACAAAAAGTTTAGTCACTAAAAAGCCGCTGTCTTTTTTTACATCCATATATAAAAGTTGGCAACGATCATTAAGTTCCGCCGGAAGTTCTTCATTTGCATAAAACGCCTGAAAACCAGCTTTAGTTAAATTTCCTTTGCTTATAGTTGCCATTCTGTATTGATTGTCAGATTTTAAGAAATCATATTTCAAAGGCACGATAACTGCTTTATAATCATTAACAGCTTGTGAAGACTGAGCAGACTGAGCAGATTGTGCAAACCCAACAACTGAAACAAAAAGCACAGTCAGCAAAAATTTAATTTTCATCATTATAAATATTTTTTAAGTTCTAATAAATGGTTTATTTGTTTAATATTTTGAGCAACATCTATTTTTTTTTCATTAAAAAAAATGGCATCCAAACCTGCATTCAATGCACCGTTAACATCCGCATCCAAACAATCTCCAATCATGATACTGTTTTCTTTTGAAGCGCGTGCCAAATTAACAGCATAATCAAAGATAATACTATTTGGCTTTTTTACACCAGCCAATTCAGAATTTGTAATAGTATTAAAATAGCCTGAAAGCATGGCATTATTAATTTTCTTGTCTTGAACTTTTGCAAAACCATTTGTAATGATATGCAAGCGATATTTTGGTTTTAAATATTCTAAAACCTCTATTGCACCATCAAAAAGATGATTATTATCTGTCAAAAACTCAATATAGTCATTTGCAATTTCATTTATATTTTCATCTGACATCTCGCAGTTCAATGCATCAAATGAAAGCTTTAATCTGTTGTAACGCAATTCGACATGAGTTATTTCATCGTTTTGATATAACTTCCAACAAGACTGATTTATAGGGATATACTTTTCAATAAAATCTTCGGTTTTTATTTCCGGAAATTTTGCTTTGAAAATACGATCAAAAGCCATTTCTGAGTTTTTGTCAAAATCCCAAAGTGTATGGTCTAAATCAAAAAAGACATCGGTAATAGTGGTATTCATAATCTAAAAAATTCCTTCATCTACAAAACTATAATATTTTGATTCAGTTATGATCAAATGATCCAAAACTTTAACATCTAAACTTTCTCCCGCTTGTTTGATTCGCTTTGTAATTTGTTTGTCGGCTTCGCTTGGCAATACATTTCCCGAAGGATGATTGTGGCACAAAATCAAGCTCGTAGCTCCATTTTCAAGTGCCAATTTAAAAACCAAACGAACATCAACAATAGTCCCCGTAATACCACCTTTGCTCAATTGCGATTTCGAAATTACTTTATTCGAATTATTCAGAAAAAGCACCCAAAATTCTTCATGCGCCAATTCGCCAATTATTGGAAGCATCAATTCAAAAACCAATTTACTAGAAGTTATTTTAATTAGTTCAACCGCATCTTCAGCACGTCGTCGGCGACCAAGTTCTAGTGCCGCAATAATCGCAATAGCTTTCGCCTCTCCTATTCCTTTAAAATTCATTAATTGAGAAATCGACATTTTTCCCAAAACATTTAAACTGTCCGCACTCGCCAAAATCCTTTTGCTTAAATCAACAGCCGATTCGTTTCGGCTTCCCGAACCAATCAAAATTGCAATCAATTCAGCATCACTTAAAGCGTTTTTCCCTTTCAGCATTAATTTTTCACGCGGCCTATCATCTTCTGACCAATTGGTAATTGGGAAATGAGATTTTTCCATAATAAAATAAATTTTCAAAAAGCGAAGATATTTAAAAAGAAAGAAAAATCGCTCAAAATAAAATTAATGAGAAAATGTGGCAATTAGAAAATTAGATAATGAAAAAATTCTAAACCAAAAAAAAGCCGATTGTCTGTAACAATCGGCATATTATCTCATTGACTAATTGACAAATTATCTAATTAACCAGACCTTTTACTTCGTCAAAATTCAAACCTCCGTAATTTCCTGAACTCATTAATAAAAGTGCTGAATTGTCTAAATTTAAATTGAACAAATATTCTTCAAATTCAGCAGGATTAGTATAAATAATTAAATCTTTTCTGTTGAATGCGGTAGCAATTTGTTCGTATGTTACTTCTTCCAATTGTTTAATTTTTACAGCATCTGGCGAATAAAAAACAACTGCAACATCAGCATATTCTAATGCACCTTCATATTCTTTCAAAAATTCGGCGTTTAAACTGCTGTATGTATGCAATTCTAAACAAGCGACTAATGTTCTGTTTGGATATTGTTCTTTTACTGCTTTCGTAGTTGCGGCAACTTTACTTGGTGAATGCGCAAAATCTTTATAAGCTACTTTTCCTTTTCCTTCAGCAATTTTTTCCAAACGTTTTGAAGCGCCTTTAAAACTTGCAATAGCTTCATAGAAATCAGCTTCATCAACGCCCATATTTTGGCAAATCCATTTGGCTCCGGCAAGGTTATTTAAATTGTGCGCTCCAAAAACTTCAATCGGCATATCACCTTCTGGAGTTTCTAACAAAGTTACTCCGTCGCTAACTTTGTAATTTGGAGTTGAATAAGCCAATTTGCGAATTGGGTTTGTTGCCGCTTGGGCCACACGTTTAACTTCAGGATCATTTTCGTTATAAACCAAAATTCCTCCATTTGTAATTTTCTCAATAAAAATTTCAAATTGTTCAACGTAATTTTCATAAGTTGGAAATACATTGATATGGTCCCAAGCGATTCCAGAAATCAAAGCAATATTTGGCTGATATAAATGGAATTTCGGACGTCTGTCAATCGGCGAAGACAAATACTCATCACCTTCCAAAACCATGAAATCATTTTCTTCTGTCAAATGCACCATTGTGTCAAAACCTTCCAATTGTGCGCCAACCATATAATCAACCGCAATATTATGATAATGCATTACGTGCAAAATCATCGAAGTAATTGTAGTTTTTCCATGTGAACCGCCAATTACAACACGCGTTTTATTTTTAGATTGCTCGTATAAAAATTCTGGATAGGAGTAAATTTTTAATCCCAATTCTTGCGCTTTCAGCAATTCTGGATTATCTGCTTTTGCGTGCATCCCTAAAATGATTGCATCAATATCTGCAGTTATTTTTTCAGGAAACCAACCTAATTCAGCTGGCAATATTCCTTTTTTCTCTAATCTTGATTTTGATGGTTCAAAAATAGCGTCGTCACTTCCAGTAACCTGATATCCTTTGTTATGCAATGCTAACGCTAAGTTGTGCATTGCACTTCCGCCTATCGCGATGAAATGTGTTTTCATTTAAATTCCAATTATTAATCCCGATAGCTATCGGGACAAATTCCAATTAATTTTTTTTAAGCTTCGAATTTTCGTTTAAGATCCTGCGCTTTTCGAGGATCTTTAAATTTGTTCAAATATAAATTATATAATTTTTGAAACGTGACTTTTGAATTGCCAATTTCATGCGCTTTTTTATAATTTTTTTCGGCCGAATCATATCTTTTAAAATATTCGTCAATTCGTCCTTTTGACAAATAACCGTCAATTGGAGAAAATTGTGCCAATTCATTTGAATATGCGAGTGCTTTTGATTCGCTTCCACCAAGAATTCCAGGTAATTGCAAATAAATTTCGATCAAAGCCCACCTAGCCTGAACATGTTTCGGGTTGAGTTCAATTGCTTTTTCAAAAGCTTCTTTCATATCGCCAACCATACCAAAAGCTTTGATTCTATTCACTTCTAAAGAATGCATTGCCAAACAGCCTCCATATTTAAAAAAATAATCGGCTACAGTGGGTTTCAATTCTTTCAATTTTTTGAAATATTCTGCGCCTTTCACCCAAGATTTTTGGTGCGCCGAAATTTCACCCAAATACTCCAAAGTTTTCAAATCTGATGGATTACTTTTCAAAATTCCTTCAAAAAGCAATTGGGCTTCAGTATATTTTTTAGACTGAAATAATTTTTCTGCTTTATCAAAATTAGATTGCGCCCAACAACATATTGGAACAATTAAAAAGAAAATCAGCAGCTTTTTCATATCTCAAAAATAAGGAAATAAAAAATGCATAATTTGCTTTTGAATAGAAATTAGTACTTTGTACGAAAATTATTTTTAATCCAAACCAACCTTTTAAATCAAATAATCCTCTATACTAGAAAACCCCAGTTTATGAAAAACATATTATTTGTATTCTTATTTCTTTCATCAACAATTTTTGCGCAACAATATGATAAAAAATGGAGTAAAATTACTGCTCTTGAAACCGAAGGCAAAATAAAATCGGCAAATGAAGTTGTCCCTGACATTTACAAAAATGCAAAAGCCAAAAAGGACGAAGAACAAATAATAAAATGCTTTTTCTATCAATCTAAATACATCCAAATTCTTGAAGAAGATGCACAAACCAAGATTATAAACAATTTAAAATCGACTATAAATCAGGTTTCTGTTCCATCGAAAGCGATTTTGAACCTTGTTTACGCAAAATGTTTAAATGATTATTATAAACGTAACACTTATTCAATTCAAAGAAGAACAAACACCACCTTTCTTGCAGAAGATTTCCTGACGTGGACCGAAACTAATTTTACAGATGAAATTAACCTGGCTTTAAAAAAATCTCTGGAAAATGAAGCAGTTCTTAAAAACACTCCTTTAACAAAATATGAAACCATATTCGATTATCCGTCAATAGAAAAATTCAACGCTTTAAATTTATTAGATTATGCCACTTCTGAAAATATAAATCTCTACACAAGTAGAATTGAAAGATGGAAATTTCTAAAAAGTGATTTTACTTCTTCTAAAAAAGAACTTTTGGCACAATCCAACTTATTTTCGAAATTAAATTTTGATTCAATATCGCATGAAAATTTACGCCTCACGTTAAAATTATATCAAAAACAAGAAACCAATAATCCGACAACAGGTAATCTTTGGGATAGAATTCAGTTTTGTAAAAACTTTTTAATTGACGCTGATGAAAATTATTTTCAGGCTTTGGTTTCGCTTCAAAAAAGCACTACAGATGCAATTTTAATTCAAAAAATTCAACTGGAAAAAGCTATTTATTTCAATGAAAATGCTTCGAAAGAAAAACATCCGGACTACAAAATCAAAGCCGTTGCAACTTTAGACAGCATAATTAAAATTAATAACAGATCTAATGCTTACAAGCTGGCGGTCGAAAAAAAAGAAACTATTCTGTACAAAAGTATAACCGTTCAACTTCAAAAATACAATTACGATAACGAAAACATTCGTGCATATATTCAATACAAAAATGTAGAGAATCTTAATATTTCATTTTTCAAGATTGAACAAAACCAACTATTCAATTTAGAACGATATAATAAAAATAGGGATAGTGTAAAAAATGCAATTATAGAAAAGGCAAAACCAGTTGCAACTAAATCTTATACGCTCGAAAATAAAAAAGATTTTCTGGAACATTCAACTGAATTCCTGCTTCCGCAACTAAAAACAGGCTCTTATTTGGTTTATTTTGAAAGTGAATCAGATTCGAAAGCCAAAAAAGCTTTTGCATTTGAAACCATTACTACTTCTAACTTTATTGTATTAGCTTCTCAAAATGATACCTCTGAAAAATATCAGATATTAGATCGAAAAACGGGAAAACCACTAGAAAATATAACGGGAAAATTTCCAGCTTCGACGGCAAAAAGTGATAAAAATGGTATTGTTATTTATGAAAAACCTAAAGGTTCTTCAAATTATGGATTAGTTACTTTCTACAATTCTAATGATACACTTTCAATACAAAAAAATTATTTGAGTTACAACATTGATTATTCAAATAAAAACGAAGAAAGTTTTAAAGGAAAAGTTGAATTCTATCTCGATCGCGCTATTTATCGTCCAGGGCAAACTTTATATTACAAAGGAATTGCAGTTCAAAAATTGGGAAATAAAACTTCTGTAGTTCCAAAAACTACCTTTGAAGTCACTATTGAAGATGCTGATAATAATGAACTTAAAAAATTTGATGTTACAACAAATGAATTTGGTTCTTTTTCAGGCGAATTTGTTATACCCAAAAACGTGCTTACAGGAAATTTCAATATAACTGCTGATGAACCCACAAATTATGAAAATGATGCAGTTTATGATAAAAAAGAAGACGAACATCCGTTTTGGGATCGTATCAATTTTGATGAATCTCGCATTGAATTTAAAGTTGAAGAATACAAACGCCCAAAATTCGAAGTCACTTTTGAACCTAAAAAAGAAAGTTTTCAGTTAAATCAAGCTATTAAAATTAAAGGAAATGCAAAAGCTTTTGCCGGAAGCAACATTTCTGACGCTAAAGTAACGTATACTGTAACTAGACAAACCAGTTATTTTGGAAATTATTATTCTCAGGAACAAAATGAAGTTTTAGCAACAGGAGAAACTAAAACGGATGCGTCAGGAAAATTCAGTATTGACTTTGTTGCTTTACCTTCTAAAAACAGTAATAAAGAACAATTACCCGTTTTCAATTATGTGATTAAAGCTTCCGTAACCGATATCAATGGCGAAACACGTGAATCTGAAACTACAGTAAAAGTGGGTTATCATGATTTGAAATTAAACGCTACGATTCCATCAATAATTCAAACGAATACTAAAAACGAAATACAACTTTCGAGCAACAATTTAAATGGTGAATTTTTAGCTACAAAAGGCGAATTAAAAATTTATTTTATCAGTCCGCCTTCCACAAAATTTAAAGGAAGAGTATTTCCGCAACCGGAAATTGAAACTATTCCAGCATCAGATTTTGAAAGGTTATTTCCATACGAAATCAATCCGGATTCAAAAATAAAAAACATAGAAACTCTGGTTTTCTCGAAAAACATTGATACACAAAAAGACAAAATTGTCGCCTTAGATTTTATTGAAAATTATAAATCCGGAAATTACAGAATAGTTTTTTCGGCCAAAGACAGTTACAATAATTTAATCGAAAATGCGACGAATATTGAACTTAAACAAAGCAAAGACAAATTTGACATCAGCAGATTATTTACTGCAAAACAAATTAATCAGGATGCAAAAAAAGATGGTTTTGCGCTAATTAAAATAACTTCTGTAATTCCCGAATTGTATATTACAGCTTCAGGAAACTACAACAACATGATCTTTTCAGAAGAAATGTATCATCTTCAAAACAACGAAATCGTTATTAAAATTCCATTGAAAAAAGAATTTGAAAATGCTGTTCAAATTAATCTGGAAAGCTTTTTTGAAAATGAAAAATTCAATACCGACTTCTTTGTTCTTTTAAAAACTGACAAACCAAAATTGGATTTCGCAGTAGAAACTTTCAGAAATAAAATAGAACCAAGAAGTGCCGAAAGTTGGTCTTTTAAATTAAATGCAAATAATACAAAAAAAGAAGCTGAAGTTTTGGCTTCTATGTATGATAGTTCTTTAGATCAGTTTACAACAAAAGATTGGAATACTTTAAATTTTAGTGAGTATTACACTTCCGGAATTAATAATAAATCGCTTTTAGGTTTTGATAAAACATACTCTACAATTCTAAATTTAAATGCACCATCAAAACGAATTGAATTGAAAAATGAAGGCACTAGTTTAATGTGGTTTGGTTTTGATTTTAACAATAACAGCAATACACTTTATCTGCAAAGAGAATATCAAAGACAACTTAATAAAAAAATTAAAAAACCTTTAGATGCCAAAATGATTTCAGGAATCGTTACGGACAAAGACGGCTTGCCAATTCCCGGAGTTTCAGTTAACATAAAAGGCACTCAAAGAAGTACAACGACAGATTTTGATGGCTATTACGAAATTGAAGCAACTGAAAAAGAAGAAATCGTTTATGCTTTTATTGGTTTCAAAAGTCAATCTGCCATTATTACAAATAAAAGAACTCTTGATTTTGTTTTAGAGGACGACTCTAGTAATCTAGAAGAAGTTGTTGTAGTTGGTTATGGAACTGTGAAAAAAAAATCTCTTACTGGCGCTGTCGCCAAAGTAGTCGTAGAAGAAGACAATACTGTCTATGATTCATCAGGAAGCAATATGTTAAGCGGGATAGTATCAGGAGTCAAAATCAGGGGAAATAATAGTCTTTCTGGCCAAAATCCTTTGTATGTTATTGATGGAGAAATCGCAACTGAAAACGATTTAAAAAAAATAAGTCCTAACGATCTTCTTTCCATAGATGCTTTAAAAGACGAAAAAGCAACAGCACTTTACGGCAGTAGAGGCGCAAATGGAGTCTTTATTATAACGACCAAAAAAGCGCTCGAAGAATTAACCCAAGTAAAAGCCAGAAAAAATCTATCTGAAACCGCTTTCTTTTTACCAAATTTAAAAACAGATGAAAACGGAAATATAAGTTTCAACTTTACTTCGCCCGAAGCTTTGACTGCTTGGAAATTCCGTTTATTGGCACATAATAAAGATGCCGTTTCTGGTTATTTGGAGAAAAGTATTGTGACGCAAAAAGAAATAATGATTTTGCCGAATTTCCCGAGATTCTTGAGAGAAAAAGATACAATCGTGATTAGTGCCAAAATTTCAAACGTAACCAACGAAGCAAAAACCGGAATCGCGAGTTTGCAATTTTTCGATGCTACAACCATGCAACCAATTGATGCCAAAATGCTGAACGCAAAAAACATCAAAAACTTTATGATTCCTGCCTTCGGAAATACAACTGCAAACTGGACTATCACAATTCCTGAAGGTTTGCAAGGTGTTCAATATAAAATCGTAGCAAAAGCGGGCAACTTTTCAGATGGAGAAGAAAACATTCTTCCGGTTTTGACCAACAATATGCTGGTTACAGAAAGCATTCCGATTTGGGTTCGTGAAAATTCGACTAAAGAATACACGTTTGAAAACTTAAAAAACAACAGTTCAACGACTTTAAGAAACCATCAGTTTACGTTGGAATATACTTCAAACCCAACTTGGCTTGCCATTCAGTCGCTACCTTATTTAATGGAATATGAACATGAATGTGCCGAACAGACTTTTGCTAGATTTTATGCAAATGCATTGGCATCAGAAATTATTTCGAGCAATCCGAAAATTGCTGCGATTTTTGAAAATTGGAGAAAAAACGGGAAACTGCATTCTAAATTAGAAGAAAATGAAGAATTAAAATCGATAATTCTTGCTGAAACACCGTGGCTGAATGACGCACAAAATGAAGATGAAAAGAAGAAAAAATTATCGCTTTTGTTTGATTTAGAAAAAATGAAAACTTCACAAGAAGCCACTTTTGAAAAATTAAAAAAGAAACAGAAACCCTCTGGCGGATTTGCGTGGTTCGATGGTTATGAAGAAAACGAATATATTACAAGACATATTCTTGCTGGTTTTGGACATTTAGCAAAGCTGAGCAAATCTGAAAATAATGAAGAAAAAATAGATCAAATTACCAAAACCGCGATTCCTTTTTTAGACAACAAGTTTTTAGAATATTATAGAAGCAGAATCCAAAAAATGAACTCCGCTGACAAATTAATCTGGATCAATCCTTATTCTGATTTGCATTATTTGTATACTAGAAGTTTCTATTTGGAAAAATATCCTTTATCGGATGAACTGAAAAAAGCTTCAAAATTATATTTAGAAACGGCTAAAAAAGATTGGCTTCAATATTCGCTTTACGAAAAAGGAATGACTGCTTTGGTTTTGAATCGTTTTGGAGATAAAGAAACTGCTAAGAAAATCATCGAAAGTTTAAAAGAAACTTCTTCTAACAACGAAGATTGGGGAATGTACTGGATTGCCAACAAAGCAGGCTGGTATTGGTATCAGGCACCGATTGAAACTCAGGCTTTGTTAATTGAGGCTTTCGCCGAAGTGACAAACGACACCAAATCGGTTGATGCGATGAAAGTATGGTTATTGAAAAACAAACAAACCAAAAACTGGCCAACAACAAAATCAACAACCGAAGCGATTTATGCCCTATTAATGCAAGGAACCGACTGGCTTTCAGTAAAAGATAATACCATCATAAAATTGGGAGATGAAAAAATCGCAACCAAAAAATTAGCCGAAAACGAAAAAGAAGCTGAAACCGGATACATCAAATTAAACTGGAAACCTGAAGAAATTAAAAAAGAAATGGCGTCGATCAAAATCGAAAACAAATCTAAAGTTCCTGGATTTGGCGGCGTTTATTGGCAATATTTTGAAGATTTGGAAAAAATCAAAAATAACTCAGGAGCAGTTATATCTGTTTCGAAGGAATTATATCTAAAGAAAAACACTTCAAAAGGTGACGAATTGCAAAAAATCACAAATGAAAATGCTTTAAAAGTGGGCGACTTAGTTACCGTTCGACTAATTATCACTTCTAAAGAAGACATGGAATATGTTCATTTAAAAGATATGCGTGCTTCTTGTTTTGAACCTGTAAATGTTCTTTCTGAATATCAATATAGAGACCGTCTTGGGTATTATATGAGCACAAAAGATGCTGCAACACATTTCTTCTTTGACCGAATCAACAAAGGAACTTACGTTTTAGAATATGACATCCGAGTAAACAACAGTGGTGAATTCTCCAACGGAATTACAACAATCCAAAGTATGTACGCTCCCGAATTTGCAAGCCATACAAAAGGAACTCAAGTGAAAGTTCAATAAAAAAAATCCGCCACGAATTCACGAATTAATTAAATAAAATTCGTGAATTCGTGGCGGAAAAAAATTCTAAAAATTGAGATTATTTAGCAATCGTCAATTCGTCGATAATGTTTTTCGCTCCTGCGTATTTGTCGATAATCCAAAGAACGTAACGAATATCAACGTTGATTGTTCTTTGCAATTTAGAATCAAAAATTACGTCACCAGCCATCGCTTCAATGTTTCCATCAAAAGCAATTCCGATTAATTCTCCTTTTCCGTTAAGAACTGGTGAACCAGAATTTCCTCCTGTAATATCATTATCTGTTAAGAAGTTTACTGGCATGTAACCTGCTTTATCAGCATATTGACCAAAATCTTTTTTCTTATTCAACTCCAATAAACGAGCTGGCAAATCAAATTCCTGATCTCCTGCTTTATATTTTTTAACCATACTCGTCATATCTGTATAGTTGTTGATTTTAGCATCGTTACGAGGATCTGCTGGCAATGCACGAACTTTTCCATAAGTCAATCTCAAAGTAGAGTTTGCATCTGGATATTTAATCGCGTTTAATTTAGATTCTCTTAAACCTTCAACTAATTTACGGTAAGCAATTGCAAAACCATCATCAGCTTTTGCCTGATCGTCTGTTTTAGCACGGAATTTAGTCATCAAATCATTAGAAATAATATACAACGGATCGTGTACAATTGCCAATGGTTTTGGATCTGCTAAAAACCCTAATACTTTTTCTTTTGTTGTAAAATAACTAACCTCAGTTGCTTTTGCTACATCTGCAGTAAAATCACCATTATTTGCAGCTTTCATTTTTGCAATTTCTGGTGCAAGTCCGTATTCAGAAGCTTTTGAAGCGTATAAATTCAATTGAGCTGTTAAAACATCTTTTTCTAATGGCGCATAAAAATCACCATAAATATTTTCAACCATTGCATTAATTTTAGGAAGCATTTCTGCTTTTTTCGCATCATTTTCTTTGTAGTAAGCAATTAATGCATTTCCTAAATTAGCTGGTGCAGTTGCATAACTAGAAGTACGTAAAAGCTGAGTCAAATAATTATCATGACGCGCTTTTAAGTTCGTTTCTCTATAATAATCGTTGATTGTTGGTATTACATTTTCGTACTTCTCTTTATTAGCAGGTTTGCTCGCCCACTCATAAAATTTATCTTCTTGTTCTGCTTTTGCATCTGCTGTTCCAGCTTTTGTTAAAGCATCAATCATACCTTGACGGTTTTTCCAGTAATTGGCTGTCGAAGCATATTTAGAAGCGTAGTTTAAACGAACAGTCGCATCTTTATCCATATACTTTTTCATTACATCCATTCCGGTTTTTGCACCTTCAACCCAAGCAGGATAAGCATATTTTACATTTTGCTCGATTCCGCCCGCCGGCATCCAACGGTTTGTTCTTCCTGGATAACCTAAGATCATTGCAAAATCATTTTCTTTTACACCTTTGATACTTACTGGCAAATAGTGTTTTGGTTTTAAAGGCACATTATCTTTTGAATAAGCGGCAGGATTTCCGTCTTTATCTGCATACACTCTAAACATAGAGAAATCTCCAGTTTGGCGAGGCCACTCCCAGTTGTCAGTGTCTCCACCAAATTTACCAACGCTTTCTGGCGGTGTTCCCACTAAACGAACGTCTGTGTAATCTTGGTAAACAAAATAATAATATTCATTTCCTTGAAAGAAAGGACGAACAGAAACTGTATATTTTCCGTTTTCGCTGTTTTCTTTTTCGATCAAACTGATTTCTTGCTGAATCGCTTTGTTTCTTTCCGTTTCAGTCATTTGATCGTTTACTTTAGATAAAATTCTTTTAGAAACATCGTCCATACGAACGAAGAAACGAACAAATAAAGATTTTGGTTTCATTTCCTGGCTACGATCTTTAGCCCAGAAACCATCTTTCAAATAGTTTTGTTCTGCTGACGAAAGTTCAGCAATTGCGCTATATCCACAGTGGTGATTTGTAAGTACCAATCCAGTATTCGAAACGATTTCAGCAGTACATCCTCCATTGAATTGTACAATCGCATCTTTTAAACTATGATTGTTGATACTATAAATTTCTTCGGCTGTCAATTGCAAGCCCATTTTTTCCATATCTCTATGGTTCAATCTTTCGATAAACATCAAAAACCACATTCCTTCATCGGCTCTCATTGGGAAAGCCACAAGGCACATGGTAAAGAATAAAATTACTTTTTTCATGTTATTTTGTTTAAGTGACGCGAATATAGGGCATATTTATAATTATTCCGTTCAAAACAATTCTAAAATTGCACATGCTTTCGCTTTTTTAGTCTTTTATTAAGAATTTAACATTGTTTTTAAAAAATAAAGGCGTTCTAAAAATAGAACGCCTTTATTTTTTAAAAGTTATTAAGCTGCTAAGTTACTAAGAATCTAAGCTTTTTCTTTGAACTTAGTAGCTTAGAAACTTAGAACTTTACTCGTTAAGCATTTTCCAAAGCTTGTCTTTCAAATCGGTCAAACCTTGCTGTGCAACAGAAGAAATAAACATATAAGGAACATCTTTGAAAGAAACATCAAGTTCAGCTTTCAATTCTGCTTTTAGTTCATCATCTAGCATATCGCATTTTGAAATTACTACTAGACGTTCTTTGTCCAGCATTTCAGGATTGTATTTCGTTAATTCGTTAACCAAAATATCATATTCCGCTTTAATATCTGGAGTATCAACCGGAACTAAAAACAATAAAGTTGAGTTACGCTCAATATGGCGCAAGAAATAATGTCCTAAGCCTTTTCCTTCTGCGGCACCTTCGATAATTCCAGGAATATCAGCAATTACGAAAGATTGAAAATCTCTGTACGCTACGATTCCTAAATTTGGTTTTAAAGTCGTAAACGGGTAATCGGCAATTTTTGGTTTTGCTGAAGTCAGAACAGATAATAAAGTAGATTTTCCTGCATTTGGAAAACCAACTAAACCAACATCGGCCAAAACTTTCAATTCTAAAATCACATCCATTTCTACACCCAGCAAACCTGGCTGTGCATAACGAGGCGTTTGATTTGTTGAACTTCTAAAATGCCAGTTCCCTAAACCTCCTTTTCCTCCTTTTGCAAGGATTCTTTTTTCTCCGTCTTCTGTAATTTCAAAAAGTGTTTCACCCGTTTCTTTGTCTTTTAC
This sequence comes from Flavobacterium denitrificans DSM 15936, assembly GCF_000425445.1. Taxonomy (GTDB): domain Bacteria; phylum Bacteroidota; class Bacteroidia; order Flavobacteriales; family Flavobacteriaceae; genus Flavobacterium; species Flavobacterium denitrificans. The sequence continues at coordinate 485,856 of NZ_AUDL01000008.1, forward strand.
AACAGTTCCTAGTGGCACCTCAATAATTTTATCTTCTCCGTCTGCACCAGTACTACGATCTCCACCACCGTCTCCACCGTGACCCGCCTTAATGTGACGCGCAAACTTTAAATGAAATAATGTCCAGAGTCCTTTATTTCCAACCAAATACACATGTCCTCCACGGCCACCGTCTCCACCGTCTGGACCACCTTTTTCAATAAATTTCTCTCTATGTAAATGCGTAGAGCCTTTTCCTCCTTTTCCGGAAGAAACATATATCTTAACGTAATCTACAAAATTTCCTTCTGTCATTTTTCTGAATTTCAGATTTTAGATTTTAGATTTTAGATTACTCTAAATTCTATTCTAAATTCTATTTTATTTATTTTTCAGTTTCAATCTGAATTTTCAGCACAAACTGTGACTGAAAACTGCGACTGAAAACTATTTTTCTTTATTCTTTAAGCGCTTTTACAAGCACTTTGTCAATTTTAACGCCATCCATGTCGATGACTTCTAAAACAAACTTTTGCCAAACCAGTTTTTCGCCTTCTTTTGGAATATGTGAAAGTTCGGTCATAATCATTCCGCTTACGGTGTTCACTTCGTAATCGTTTGTCAGTTCATCCAACTCAAAATAAGTTAAGAAATCGTGCAACGAATAATGTCCATCAACTAACCACGAACCATCTTCTCTTTCTATAAGCTGGAATTCGTCTTTATAAAATTCTGATGCATCTCCAACTAAAGCTTCCAGAATATCATTCAAAGTAATCAATCCTTGAAAAACACCATATTCATCTGAAACCAAAGCATAATGAACTCCTGTCTTCTTGAAATTTTCTAATGCTTTATATGCCGTGGTCTGTTCCATTAAATAAGGCGCATCAGAAACTATTACCGACAAATCGAAATTATCTTTTTCGATGCTGGCGAAGATATTTTTTAGTGTAACCACTCCAACAATATCATCATAATTATCATTATAAACTGGATAAACAGCATGCAGATCCTGAACTACCAATTCTTTAATCTTGTCTTTATCTGCTTTTAACGGCAACATGTCAACCGATTTACGGTGTGTCATTAACGAACTTACTTTTCTATCTCCAATATGGAAAACACGCTCCACAATATCTTGTTCAATTTCCTGAACTTCTCCAACTTCGGTTCCTTCTTTAATGATGGCTTTAATTTCTTCTTCGGTCACTTTTCCGTCAGCGGTTGGTTTTATTTGAAAAACATTCAACAAAAAATCTGTTGATGAAGTCAGCAACCAAATAAATGGAGCCGTGATAATAGAAATCACTTTCATTGGCATTGCTACCATTTTAGCAATCGCTTCTGGATAATTTAATCCGATTCGCTTTGGAAGCAATTCTCCTAAAACCAGTGAGAAGAATGTTAAAACTACAACCACAATTCCCACTGCAATTGAATGTGCGTAAGGTTTTAATGCTGCAAAACCTGACACAAAAACCTCAACATCAGCAGTGATTTTATCTCCAGAGTAAATACCGGTTAAAATTCCAATTAAGGTAATTCCGATTTGTACTGTTGATAAAAATTTATTTGGGGAATTGGCTAAGTCGAGTGCTGTTTTAGCACTTTTGTTGCCTTTTTTCGCAGCGGTTTCAAGCCTGTTTTTACGGGCCGAAATCAAAGCGATTTCAGACATGGAGAAAACTCCGTTTAATAAAATTAGAAAAAATATAATTAGTATTTCCAATTGATTGTAGGTTCGTTATAAAATAGTCTCGTTAAAAATAATTCGCAATCTTGATTTTAGCTGTTGCTTAAAAAACTAATTTTTCTAACCCGAAAACATTGCTTCTTAAATATCTTAAGAAGCTAGCTTTATGGTTAGAAAAATAGTTCTTTATTTCCCGACAGCTATCGGGATTTCACGTACAGCTGGACTAGCTTCTACAAATTATCTATAACTGACGTTAATCGCTCTGTAATTTGTTCAATAGTTCCAATACCATCTACGGCATAAAACTTACCTTGTTCTTTATAGTATCCAATAAGAGGAGCTGTTTTTTCATTGTATTCTTGGTATCTCACACGAATTTTCTCTTCGTCTTGATCATCAGCTCTTCCGCTTGTTTTTCCTCTTTCTAACAAACGTTTTACCAAAATCTCGTCATCAGCTTCTAAAGCGATTGTTGCTGTTACGGTAGATCCGATTGTTGGCAAAAATTTATCTAAAGCCTCAGCCTGATTGATTGTTCTTGGATAACCGTCGAACAAAAATCCTGCTGTATCTGGGTGTTTTTTTACTTCATCAATTAACATTGCAGTTGTTACTTCGCAAGGAACTAATTCTCCATTGTCCATAAAAACTCTTGCTTTTTTCCCTAGTTCAGTATCATTTTTTAAATTGAAACGAAAAATATCTCCTGTTGAAAGGTGCGTTAAATTGTATTTTTCTTTTAAAAATTCTGCCTGCGTTCCTTTTCCTGCACCAGGCTTTCCAAATAAAACGATGTTAATCATAATTGAAATGAGTGTTGTACTTCTTTTTTCAGAAGTCTTTAAATGAATATTTAGTTGTGTTTGTTTTTAATTATTCTGCTAATTTATAAACTTCAGCAAGGTTTCTTCCCAAACCGTCGTAATCTAATCCGTAACCGACAATAAATTTATTTGGGATTCTGATTCCGATATAATCTATTTTCATGTCTTTTTTATACGCTTCAGGCTTAAAGAACAATGTAGCAACTTTAAAATGCTTTACATTTTGCGCTTTAAACAAATGTTTTAATTCTTCGATCGTATTTCCAGTATCAACAATATCTTCAATGACAACAACAGTTCTACCAGACAAATCCTGATTAATTCCTATTAATTCTTTAACCGAATTTGTTGTTTCTGTACCTTCATACGAAGCCATTTTGATAAATGAAACCTCGCATGGTTTTTTATACTTTTTCAAAAAATCGGCAACAACCATAAAGGCGCCGTTCAAAACTCCAATAAAAATTGGAGTATCATCTCCAAAATCATCTTCTACCTGAGCCACTAATTTAGTTAAAGCAAAATCAATTTCTTTAGCCGAAATAAACGGAACAAATTGTTTATCGTGAAGTTGTATCATTATTTTTAAATTTAAAATAATGGACAAAGATACAGAATTACAACTTAACTGTAAATATCAAAATAAACTGTCTGAGCATTTTTAAACACTTTAAGTACATCTTTTCGAAAAAAAACTTTTTAATTTTAGTAAATTGTAGCCTTTTTAAACCTATAAATTAATCCTCAATGAAAACCACAATACAAATCTTTTCTGCGTTCTTGATATTAACAGCATGTCACGGACAAGTAACAAAGGAAGAAAAAGAAGCTTTGTCGAAACAACCTGCAAATGTTGTAAAAACTGCTATTGGAAACATTACACTGCCACCTCCATACGCAACTGAATCCGCTCGAAAAAACAGCAAAGTTTTAGGCTGGCCAGAAGGAAAAACACCAATTGCGCCCGAAGGTTTTACGGTTACAAAATTTGCTGACGGCTTTAGCAATCCGCGTTGGAGCTATATTGGCCCAAACAATGATATTTTTGTTGTTGAAAGTGGCACAAGAACTAGTAAAAACCAAATTATAGTTTTGCGCGACAATGATAAAGACGGAACCTATGAAACTCGCGAAGTTTTTATTTCTGGTTTAAACAGACCTTTAGGAATGCTAATTCTTAAAGACTTTTTTTATGTTGCCAATACTGACGGACTTTACCGTTACCCTTATAAAAATGCTCCTTTAAAATTAGAAACTAAAGGAACTAAAATCGTTGAGCTTCCTGCTGGTGGCTACAACAATCACTGGACAAGAAGTTTGCTTGCAAATCCTGAAGGAACAAAAATTTATATTGGTGTCGGTTCTGGAAGCAATGTCGGAGAAAACGGAATGGACAAAGAAATTCGCCGCGCCGCAATTTTAGAAATCAATCCTGATGGAACGGGTGAAAAAATTTATGCTGAAGGACTTAGAAACCCAATGGGAATGGACTGGAATCCGGCAAACAAAAAAGAACTTTGGACGGCAGTAAATGAAAGAGATGAACTTGGCGACGATTTGGTTCCCGATTATATTACGAGTGTAAAAAGAGGCGGTTTTTACGGATGGCCTTATTCGTATTTTGGAAGCATTCCTGATCCGAGATGGAAAGGCGAACGAAAAGATTTAATAAAAAAAGCTATTGTTCCTGATGTTCCGGTTGGTGCTCATACTGCTTCTTTGGGATTGGCATTTTACACTAAAGATGCTTTTCCGGCAAAATACAAGAATGGTGCTTTTGTAGGTCAGCATGGTTCCTGGAACCGATCTGTAATTTCAGGTTATAAAGTTTTATTTGTTCCCTTTAAAGATGGAAAACCTTCAGGAAAACCGGAAGATTTTTTAACTGGTTTTATTTCAAATGATGAAAAAGCAGAAGTTTATGGGCGTCCTGTTGCTGTAACGGTTATGAACGACGGATCGCTTTTAGTAAACGATGACAGCGGGAATACTATTTGGAAAGTGACAGCTAAATAAATTGTAATAAGATTTGATTGCTTCTAACCACAAATTACACAAATTTTCGCAAATTAATTTGTGTGAATTTGTGCAATTTGCGGTTAAAAAATATATTAAAATCTTAATAAGTAAAATGTCTTTTTGCCTCGATTAATGCTACATTTCTACGTATTAAAAAACTCGTCTTTAATTTTATCTTCTCATGATTTTAAAAAAATATTTCCTTCTTCTTTTTGTGCTTTTTGTTTCTTTAAACATTTTAGCACAGGAAAAAGAAGTTCAAAATATTGATTCTATCAAAACCCAAAAACTAAACGAAGTTTTAATAAGTCCACTTCATATTAATCGTGATTTGCAGAATAGTCCGGCTTCAATTGGCATTTTATCTGAGAAAGAATTACTTCGAAATAACACTACAGACATTAGCAACGTCATCAACACAATTCCCGGAGTTTTTATGCAGTCGTCGAATATTACCACAACCCGAATTTCGATTCGCGGAATTGGCGCGAGAACTCCATACGGAACCAATAAAATAAGGGCTTTCTATGGGACTATCCCACTGACATCTGGAAACAGCGAAACCGTAATTGATGATATTGATCTTCAAAATATTAATCAAGTTGAAGTGATTAAAGGTCCGCTATCTAGTATTTATGGCGCAGGATTGGGAGGAGCGATTTTGATTTCGCCTCAAACATTTAATAAAGGAAATTATCAAACCGAAGTCAGTTCTGTTTTTGGCTCTTTTGGATTACTGAAAAACAGAGTCGGTTTTAATTGGAACGAAAAAAGTGCTTCACTAAATCTAAGTTATCATAATTTAAAAACTGACGGTTGGCGCGAAAACAGCGCTTATAACCGAGAAGGAATTACGCTTTCGGGAGAATTTTTCCGAAAGAAAAACAGCAAACTGACTTACTTTTCGAATTACACTTATTTAAAAGCTTTTATTCCGAGTTCGATTAACAAAACCACTTTTGAAAATAATCCGCAAGCGGGCGCACCAACTTGGGTTGCTTCAAAAGGATTCAAAGAATACAAATCTACTTTGGCAGGATTGGCTTATGATTTCAAAATTAATGATCATTTGAATAATTCAACTTCTGTTTTTATCAATTATAAAGACAGCAACGAACCGCGACCTTTTGATATTTTACGTCAATATACTTTTGCTTCTGGCGTAAGAACGCAATTTTCAGGAGATTTTAAAATTGGAAAAATCAACAATCAGTTTATAGCAGGATTGGAATATTTCAAAGATAATTATAGCGGAAATACTTTTCAAAACTTATATCAGCAAAATAATGGAAACGGAAGTTTGCAAGGCGATCAACTTACAGCAACCGATCAAAAAAGAGATTTTTACAACATTTTCTCGCAGATCAGAACTTTGCTTTCTGAACATTTTGAGATTCAGGCGGGTTTGAATTACAACAAAACCAAATTCGAACTTCAGAATGATTTTCCTGCTTCCGCGAATAATCCAACGGAACATTATAGTTATGATGGCATTTTTTCGCCTCAGCTTTCCTTTCTCTACAAGCCAAATGAAATTCAGACCGTTTATTTTTCTGTAAGCCGTGGATTTTCTCTTCCTGCAACCGAAGAAACTTTGACCAGCACCGGAAACATCAATCAAAACATAAAACCAGAAACAGGCTATAATTTTGAATTGGGTGGAAAATTGCATTTTTTCGATAAAAAACTATACACACAAATTTCCGTTTACCGAATGGAAATTAAAGATTTATTAGTTGCCAAAAGAATTGGTGATGATCAGTACGAAGGCGTAAATGCTGGGAAAACTTTTCATGAGGGAATTGAAATTTCGTTAAATCATAATTGGCCACTCAATCGAATTTTTACTCTAAATTCTTATGTTGGAACATCAATCGGAAATTATGAATTCAAAGAATTTGTCGATAACGGAAATGATTATTCAGGAAACAAATTAACCGGAGTTCCTGCCAATACTGCAAGTGCTGGTTTTAATTTAAACACCAATTCAGGGTTTTATTTTACTGCTGATTTTCAATTTACAGATAAAATCCCGATGAATGATTCTAATGCCGATTATTCCGATTCATATTCGCTTTTGAATTTAAAAACGGGTTATCAATTTGAAATTTTATCGGGTTTAAAAGCACATTTGGATGCAGGAATAAATAATGTTACAAATGAGAAATACGCTTCGATGATTTTGACCAATGCCACCGCCGTTGGAAATGCACAACCTCGATTTTATTATCCTGGTTTGCCAATAAACTATTACGGAATGATCTCATTAAATTATTTATTTTAGCATTGTATTTAAACATAAAAAACAATGTTGTCTGAACTGCAGAAAAAGCTAGACTACGTAAATGCTTACAGAGAAAATCGCCTCAAAACGGCACAGGATGTTTTAGAAAACCCTTCGCTTTTTAGTGAGTTGGTTTCAATTTGCTTTTCGCCTGAAGACAAAAACAATCATAAAGCCTGCTGGATTTTAGAATTTGTATCGTATGAAGAATTGCATTGGCTCCAGCCACATTTGGATTTTTTCTGCTCGAATTTAAAAGTTTTAAAAGATGAAAGCTCGATGCGCCCAATTGCAAAAGTCGTTCAGCTTTTAGTAAAATCCCATTATAAGAAAAACGAAAACGGCATAAAACTCTCCGAAGAAAATCTTCAAGACTGCATCGAAGCCTCTTTCGACTGGTTAATTAATGACACAAAAGTCGCCACCAAAGCCTACTCTATTCGCACTTTATATATACTAGGAAATTACTACGACTGGATTCATCCCGAGTTAAAAGTCATAATCGACAAAGATTTCGGAGATCATTCCGCAGCCTACAAAGCCGTCGCCAAAGAAGTTTTGAAGAAAATAAAATAAGTTTTAGTTGCCACGAATTACACGAATTTCCACTAATTTTTTATGCTGAATTTGAAAAAAAATAATTCGTGAAAATTCGTGCAATTCGTGGCAAACAAAAAAAATCCTTTTTAATCCTTTTAATCTGTGGCAGAAAAACTAAATTTTGGCTAAAAAAAGATTAAAAAGTATCTTTGCAAAAACACAACACAAAATGAATTATTTTTCTTCTGATTTTAAATTAGGAATATTAGGCGGAGGACAATTAGGCAAAATGCTTTTGTTCGACACCAGAAAATTTGACATACAAACTTACGTTTTAGATCCAAGCGACGAAGCGCCTAGTAAAATTGCCTGCAACAAGTTTTTTCAAGGCGATTTAATGGATTATGAAACCGTTTACAATTTCGGAAAACAAGTCGATGTTTTGACTTTCGAAATCGAATTGGTAAACCTTGAAGCTTTAACGCAATTGGAAAACGAAGGTTTAAAAATATATCCTTCTCCAAAAACCTTAAAAGGAATTCAGAATAAAGGTGTTCAAAAAGAATTTTACGCTAAAAATAATATCCCAACTGCACCTTTCGAAAGATTTGAAAATTTAGAAAGTCTAAAATCTAAAATCAGCGATCTGAAATTGCCTTTCGTGTGGAAATGCACCGAATTTGGTTATGACGGAAATGGTGTAAAAATAGTTCGCCAAGCATCAGATTTAGATACCTTGCCAAATGTAGAATGCATTGCAGAAACTATGGTTCCGTTCAAAAACGAATTGGCGGTAATTGTGGTTAGAAATCCATCAGGAGAAATGAAAACGTATCCGGTTGTCGAAATGGAATTTCATCCAGAAGCCAACCAAGTTGAATACGTAATCTGCCCAGCAAGAATCGACGATAAAGTTGCTGAGAAAGCGAGAGCAATTGCTTTGCAGGTTTCAGAAAACTTCAATCACGTTGGACTTTTAGCTGTTGAAATGTTCCAGACTCAGGACGATGAAATTTTAGTAAATGAAGTTGCGCCACGCCCGCACAATTCTGGACATTATTCTATAGAAGCCAGTTATACTTCACAATTCGAAAATCATTTACGCGCAATTTTAGATCTTCCGTTAGGAAATACCGACAGTAAAGTTGCCGGAGTAATGGTAAACCTAGTTGGTGCCGAAGGATTTTCTGGAGACGTTGTTTACAAAAACATCGAAACCATTTTAGGATGGGATGGCGTTACTCCACATATTTACGGTAAAAAACAAACGCGTCCGTTTAGAAAAATGGGTCACGTAACAATCGTAAATGAAAATATGCAGGAAGCACGACGAATTGCACAGGAAGTTAAGAACACTATTAAAGTGATCAGTGGTCAGTAAATTTTAGTGTTCAGTCGCAGTTTTCAGTAACAGTTCACAACTTAAAACAAAATAAACAGTTTTTCAGTCTCAACAAAAACTTGAAACTTTAAACCTGAAACAAACACAACAAATAAAAAACAATGAGCAAAGTAGCTATTATAATGGGAAGCATCTCAGACATGCCAGTTATGCAAGATGCAATCGACATATTAAAACAATTTAATGTAGAAGTTGAAGTAGATATTGTTTCGGCACACAGAACGCCGGAGAAATTATTCGATTTCAGCAAAAATGCACACACTCGTGGAATTTCAGTAATTATTGCCGGTGCGGGCGGTGCGGCACATTTACCAGGAATGGTGGCTTCTATGTCTCCTCTTCCAGTAATTGGAGTTCCGGTAAAATCAAGTAATTCAATTGACGGCTGGGATTCTGTATTATCGATTCTGCAAATGCCGGGCGGCGTTCCTGTTGCGACTGTCGCTTTAAACGGAGCAAAAAATGCTGGAATCTTAGCAGCTCAAATCATCGGAAGCCACGATAAAAAAGTTTTAGATACTATTATTTCTTATAAAGAAGAATTGAAAGCGGCGGTTAATAAAGCAGCTGAAGGTTTAAAGAAGTAATTTCACAGAGATACACAAAAAAGACACAGAGCCACACAAAATTTTTGTGAATCTCTGTGTTTTTTCTTTGCGAAACTTTGTGAAACAAACCTCTCCAAGAATTAACTAATCCTTATAAAAAATTTCTAAAAGAAAAACTTAACTTTGAGAAAAAAGCAAAATGAACATTCAAACTTCTAAAATAGAGCTCGCTAAAATAGTTTTAGACATTGAAAATCCCGATTTAATTCAGGAAATTGTCGAGTTCATTCAATCCAAAGAAAACCTTTCAGAAGAACAAAAAAGCAAAATAAATGAGGCTATTTATTCTTTAGACAATAATGAAGGCATTTCGCACGATGTTGTTATGGAAGAAACCAAAAATCGTTATTCAAAATACTTTAAATAATGAATGTAATTTGGGCTCCACAAGCTAAACAAGACTTTTGGAACAATATCGATTATTTGGAAGCTGAATGGTCTGAGAAAGTTGCTCAAAATTTCATTGAAAAAGTAAATACCACAATTGCACTTTTAAAAAATGACAATGTTTTATTTCTCAAAACAAATTATAAAAATGTTTACAAAATTGTCATTACAAAACACATTTCACTTTACTACCGTATCGAAAACACTAATTTAGAATTGCTTCGTTTTTGGAATACTTTTCAGGATACGGAGAAATTCAAATTATGATTTTCTAATTTTATATTTTTAAATAGCATAAACACTATGAGCGTATTAACACAATATTTCAATACCAAACATAATACAGCACCTTTCTCACAAATTAAAATCGAAGATTATGTCCCTGCTTTCAATGAAGGAATTACTTTGGCTAAAGCTGAAATCGATGCGATTGTAAACAATCCGGAAGCGCCGACTTTTGAAAACACAATTGTAGCAATGGATTATTCTGGCGATATTTTAGATCGTCTTTCGAGTATTTTCTTCAATTTGAATTCGGCTGAAACGAATGACGAAATGCAGAAAATTGCACAGGAAGTTTCGCCTTTACTTTCAGAATTTGGAAATGACATTCGCTTAAATGCAGAATTATTTGCGAGAGTAAAAGCGGTTTACGATCAGAAAGAAAGTTTAAATCTGAATCCGGAACAAACGACTTTATTAGATAAAAAATACAAAAGCTTTTCTAGAAACGGAGCCAATTTACCAGAAGACAAGAAAAACCAATTAAGAGAAATCGATAAGGAATTATCAAAATTGAGTTTACAGTTCGGCGAAAATGTTTTGGCAGAAACCAACAATTTCGAATTGCATTTAACTAATGAGCAAGATTTAGCTGGTTTACCGGAAGGAACAATCGAAGCGGCGAGATTATTAGCCAAAAATCAGGAAAAAGAAGGTTGGATTTTTACTTTAGATTATCCAAGCTACGTTCCGTTTTTGACTTATGCTGACAATCGTGAACTGCGTAAAAAAATGGCAATTGCTTTTGGTGCGAAAGGTTTTCAAAGTAATGAATTCAACAATGAAGAAAACGTTCTGAAAATTGCTAAACTTCGTCACGAAAGAGCTAATTTATTAGGATATAAAACGCATGCTCATTTTGTTCTAGAAGAAAGAATGGCCGAAAGTCCGGAGAAAGTTTTTTCTTTTTTAAATGATTTATTGGCAAAAGCAAAACCTGCGGCGCAAAAGGAGTTTGCTGAATTAACTGCTTTCGCAAAAGAGCTAGACGGAATTGACCAATTAGAGAAATGGGACGGCGCTTATTATTCTGAAAAACTAAAACAACAACTTTTTAATTTAGATGATGAAAAACTGAAACCTTATTTTCAATTAGAAAAAGTTTTAGACGGCGCTTTTACAGTTGCCAAAAAATTATACGGTTTAACTTTTACCGAAGTTTTTGATATCGATAAATATCATGAAGAAGTTACAACTTACGAAGTAAGAGATGCCGAAAACAATTTGGTTTCGATTTTCTATGCTGATTTTTTTCCCAGAAAAGGAAAAAGAAACGGTGCGTGGATGACTTCATTCAAATCGCAATATGTAAAAGATGGCGTTAACGAAAGACCACATATTTCGAACGTTTGTAATTTTACAAAACCAACCGAAACAAAACCTTCATTATTGACTTTTAATGAAGTAACAACTTTATTCCACGAATTCGGTCACGGTTTACACGGAATGTTGGCGAACACAGTATATCCGAGTCTATCTGGAACTTCGGTTTTTTGGGATTTCGTAGAATTACCAAGTCAGATTATGGAGAACTGGTGTTACGAACCAGAAGCTTTGGCTTTATTTGCAAATCACTACGAAACGGGAGAAATCATTCCGATTGAATATGTACAGAAAATTAAAGAAAGTGCAAGTTTCCAAGAAGGTTTGGCAACATTGCGCCAGTTAAGTTTCGGACTATTAGATATGGCTTGGCACGGACAAGATCCAACTGCTATCACAGATTTAAAAGCTTTTGAAACGGAACAATTTGCCAACACACAATTGTATCCAGACGTAAAAGAAAATGCAATGAGTACTGCTTTTTCTCATATTTTCCAAGGCGGATATTCTTCTGGATATTACAGTTACAAATGGGCAGAAGTTTTAGACGCTGATGCTTTTGAATATTTCCATGAAAATGGAATTTTCAACGAAGAAATTGCAAAGAAATTCAAAGATAACGTTCTTTCTAAAGGTGGAACAGAACATCCAATGACTTTATACAAACGTTTTAGAGGACAAGAACCTAAACCTGAAGCTTTGTTGAAAAGAGCAGGATTATTATAAAGCTTCTAAGATACTAAGCTCCTAAGTTGCTAAGTTTCTTAGAGTATTAAATTTTGAAACCGAAGTAGAAATACTTCGGTTTTTTATTTGATTTTACTTTAGTTATCTTCGTATTTTAAATCTTAATCTTACAAATACAAGCCGTGAAAAAATATTTTAAAATAGTGCTTTATCTTGCCATTATTGGATTAATTGCCATTGTTTCGGTAAATTATTACGTGAAATCTTCGACTAAAAAGAACATTTATTATTCGATTAAAAAATTCCCTAAAAATGATGTCGGAATTATTTTTGGCGCAGGAATTAACGGAGATCAGCCAAGCAAATATTTAAAAGATCGTCTAGATGCTGGAATTATGCTTTGGAAAGCAAAACGTATCAATAAAATTTTACTTTCGGGAGATAACGGCCGTGATGAGTATGATGAATTAACAGTTATGAAAAACTACTGTTTCAATCACGGAGTTGACACCACAAAAATATTTATCGATTATGCTGGTTTCGATACCTATTCGACGATGTATCGTGCGAAACATATTTTCAAGATTAAAAAAGCAACTTTAATTTCTCAGGAATATCATTTAAACCGAGCAATTTATATCGGGCAAAAACTCGGAATTAAATCGGTTGGATATTCTGCAAACAATGGAGAATATTTAGGATATAAATATGTAACGTTTAGAGAATACGGTTCTATTTTTAAATCCTTTTTTGATGTTTTGAGAAATCGCGAACCACGCTTTTTAGGTGGAGAAATTAATATAAATGGTGAATCTAATTATTCTAAAGAAGATAAACGATAAAGAAAACCCGAAACAATTTTCTGTTTCGGGTTTTCTAATTTAAAACTTCTTCATGTTTTACAACATAAGATAGAGCTTCTTTTACAACTTCATTTAAGTTTAAGCCTTTTCTTGTCGCTAAGAGCGCTATTTTTTGATGTAATTCCTGCGAAACTCTCACATTAAAAGAACCTTTATATGTTTTGTCTGGATCTTTATTCAACAATTTGCAGGTTTCTAAATAATCATTAACAGCTTCTTTAAAAGATTCTTCCAATTCTGTAACTGAAGATCCTTCAAAGGTTACCAAATCATTTATACCATGGATTTTTCCAAAGAATATTTTATCCTCTGCAGAAAATTCTAATGTACCAATGTATCCGTTAAATTCTAAATAGTTTTTCATCTTACAATTCTAAATATTCAATAATAATATCAAGCTGATATCCTTTCAAAACTTTTTGCGGATGTGGTTCATGTAGACTTATAATCTGTTTATTTTCATTCACAAATTTCCTTCTTGAACCACCTGTTTTTCCTTGTGAAATCTGATTATAACCACAATGATTCAGAACTTTCAGCATTTCATCCCAAGAAAAATCTTTTGGTTTTGATTTTAACCTTTCAATAAGTTTATCAATCTTACTCATACAAATTTACCATTAATTTTTAATTTGCAACTAAAATATAGTTACAAATTAAAAGCAAGATGTAAAAATAGGAAAAATCATTCAATTTAATTAATATTTTTAAAAATGTAATTAGAGACAAATAAAAAAGACCAGCAAGAATTCATGCCAGTCTTTAAAAAATCTTTACTCTTTGTTCTATTCTCTTTACTCTTTCTCCAAAACTCTATTCGCCAATTTCCCTACAGTCAGTCCCTGAACTACAATTGAAAACAATACCACGATATAAGTTATTTCAAGTAAAAGGTTTTTATATTCTCCTTCAGGCATTGAAAGTACCAAAGCAATAGAAACTCCACCACGAATTCCGCCCCAAACCAAAACCATCAGAGAACCTTTGTTGTAGGCTGATCTAATTCCGAAAAATTTAAAAATATCGAAGAATTTCCACGGTAAAACGATCGACGTTAATCTTGAAAAAAGTACAATGAAGATGGCAATAACTCCTGTCAATAATTGTTTGTCCAAATTTGGAAGTAGCAACAATTCAAAACCAATAAATAAGAACAAAACTGCATTCAGGATTTCATCGATAAGTTCCCAAAACTTTCCAAGATAATCTTTAGTGACTTCGCTCATGGCAACTTTTTTGCCATAATTTCCAATAATCAATCCCGCCACAACCATTGCCAGCGGACTAGAAACGTGTAATGCCTGAGCAACCAAAAATCCTCCTGTGACAATAGAAAGTGTGATTAAAACCGAAACTTTATAGTCGTCTATTTTCTTCATGACCCTTGAAGCCGTAAATCCGAAAATGGCTCCTAATAAAAGTCCGCCAAATCCTTCTTTTATAAATAGCCAGCTAATCGAACCAAAAGTAGCATCAAATGTTGGATCGGTTGCCATTTTTAGAACAACGGCAAACATTACAACCGCTACTCCATCATTAAACAACGATTCGCCAACAATTTTAGTTTCTATTCTTTTTGGGACTTTAGCTTCCTTTAAAACTCCCAAAACTACGATTGGATCGGTTGGAGAAATTAAGGTTCCGAAAACCAAACAAAATATGTAAGGAATAGTAATTCCGAGAAATGGTGCTATATAATAAAGTAAAACAGAAATAATTAAAGCTGATAAAACGACACTGACTGTCGAATAAATCATTATCGGAACCTTTTGTTCTTTAAGGTCAAACATGTTTACATGTAAAGCTCCAGCGAATAAAAGAAAATTCAACATTGCTCCCATCAGAATTTCATTGAAATCAAATTCTTTTATCAAATCAAAAAAATGTTTGGTCGTTGCAGGAAAATAAGAATCTCCCAAAAGACGAATTCCTACTGAAACCAACATCGCAATAATCATGATTCCGATGGTTCCCGGAAGTTTTAAAAATCTTAAATTCAAATAGGCGAAGAATGATGCCAATACAATTAGCACCGAAAATGTGTAGTATAATTCCATAAAAAGTGATTTTTACAAAAATAGCGGTATCATTATTTAATCGAAAATTTCACGGTTTGAATTAACATAACTTTACAATTCGCTAAACAAGTTTCAATTATTTTTGAAAGTTTAAAAACTTTTACTTACATTTGATCCATGGAATTCAAAGAAGCAAAAAATAAGTTTGTACAAACCTGGGGAGCATTAGGTTCTCAATGGGGAATTAATAAAACGATGGCACAGATCCACGCTTTATTAATGGTTTCGAACGAGCCTGTTTCTATGGAAGACATTATGGAAGAATTGCAGATTTCCCGCGGGAATGCAAGCATGAACTTAAGAGCCTTGATGGATTGGGGAATTGTCTATAAAGAATTTAAAGCCGGAGAAAGAAAAGAATTCTTTACTGCCGAAAAAGATTTAGACGAATTGGCAGTTAAAATTTCCAGAGAAAGAAGCAAAAGAGAAATCAAACCTACTCTTAAAATCTTAAAAGAAGTATCGACGATTGAAGCAAAAGATTCTGCTGAAGAAAAACACTTTGTGGATCAAACAACTAAATTGTATGACTTCGTTTTGAAAGCAGATAACATGTTAGATAAAATGACTGAATTCAATGAAAATTGGTTAGGAAAATTGGTCATCAAAATGATGAAATAAAAAAATTTAATCTAAACTTTCATTTTTTTCTGAAAGTTTAAAACAATCAATAATTATGAGAACTATAATGCACATAAACACATTTGCAATTGCACTTCCGTTTATTATTTTTCTATCAGCTGTTGTATTTGGAGAAGGAGCAATATTTTTTGCTTTACTATCAACTATGGTTACAGGTCTTCTTCAAGTGTTATTGGGCATTAAAATGTTAGTTGATAATCCAAAAGACAGAAATCTGCAAATCTATATATCAGGTGTTTTTTTCTTCTTTGGACTTTGGTTCGTAAACCATCTAATTGGCTATAATAACTTCTTAACCTTTATCTTATTTCCAATCCCTCTTATACTCGCAATTTATTTATCTGTAATAATTTATAAAGAATAAAAGAAAACTTCATCTGATTCCCGTTGAAGAAGAATTATACGCATAAACTATTCATCTTTAAAACCAAAAATCATGAAAACGTTAGAAAACCAAACCTTACTTTATGATGAAGATTGTCCGCTTTGCAGTTTATACACGACTGGATTTGTAAAAAGCGGAATGCTTGATGAAAACGGAAGAAAATCATATTGTCAATTATCTGAAAAAGAGCAAAGTTTTGTGGATTTAAAACGCGCGCCAAACGAAATTGCGTTGGTCGATAATAAAACCAAAACCGTTATTTACGGAATTGATAGTTTGATAAAAGTTATTGGTTTTTCTTTTCCTTTAATTGAAAAAATTGCGACTGTAAAACCAATTCATTTCGTTCTGAAAAAGCTGTATTCTTTCGTTTCTTATAACAGAAAAGTAATTATTCCGGGAAATGTAAAAGAGGAAAACAAATTGCAATGCACTCCCGATTTCAATTATAAATACAGATTTCTGTTTATCGGATTCGGATTGACTATAACGACTTTTATTCTTTTTGGGTATTCTAATTTGATTTTGAATTTCCCAAAAAGTAGTATTGCAAGAGAACTTATTTTATCTTTGGGACAAATTGTTTTTCAATCTTTATTTCTTTTAAAATTTGACAAACAAACGATTATCAATTATACTGGGAATATCATGACAGTTTCTTTGATGGGAAGTTTGATTTTGATGCCGATTTTGATTTTAAGTCAGTTTTTCCAGCTTCCGCAAATGATTGTTTTAAGTTGGTTTGGAGTGACGGTTTTGATTATGTTTTTGGAACATTTTAGAAGGGTAAAACTTTTAAAACTTCCTTTTTACTTATCTTTCACTTGGATTTTATACAGAATTCTTGCTTTGATTTTAATTATAAATTAAAGTTGCCACGAATTGCACGAATTTTCACGAATTACTATTTACCAAAATACTAAAAAAATTAGTGGAAATTAGTGCAATTCGTGGCTATAAAAAAACACAACAATGAGTAAACTTATAATCGCATCTGGCACTGGATTTTTAGGACAAGTTTTAATCCATCATTTCAAAAATAAATTTGAAGAAATTATAATTCTGACCCGAGGAAAATCTCAGACAATTGACGGAATTAAATATGTAAACTGGAATGCCAAAACTTTTACTGGTTGGGAAAAAGAATTGGAAAATGCTTCAGTTTTAATTAATCTCGCAGGAAAATCTGTTGATTGCCGTTATACGAAAAAGAATAAAAAAGAAATTCTTTGGTCTAGAATTGACAGCACAAAAATTCTAAACAAAGCAGTTTTGAATTGTAAAAATCCGCCGAAACATTGGCTGAATTCGTCAACTTCTACGATTTATCGTTTTTCATTAGACAAACAAATGGATGAAGTTGATGGCGAAATTGGTAATGATTTTTCTATAAATGTCGCTTTATCTTGGGAAAAAGCTTTCTTTAAAACCGAAACTCCTAAAACCATCAAAACAGCTTTGCGAACTTCAATTGTTTTAGGGAAAAATGGAGGCGCTTTTATTCCGTTAAAGACTTTGGCAAAAATTGGTTTTGGAGGAAAACAAGGAGGCGGCAATCAGTTTATAAGCTGGATTCACGAGGAAGATTTTGCTAATGCGGTGGATTTTATTATTCAGAAAGAAATGACTGGAGTTATCAATATTGTTTCTCCGGAACCAATTCGAAATGTTGATTTTATGCAAAAACTTCGAAAAGCTGTTGGTTTTCCTTTTGGAATTCCGATCAATAAATTCTTTCTTGAAATTGGATCTTTTTTTATTCGAACAGAAACGGAATTGGTTTTGAAAAGTAGAAATGTGATTCCGAAACGACTTTTGAAAAATGGGTTTGAATTTAAGTTTGGGGAAATTGATGAGGCTTTTCGAGATTTAATTTAGAACCCAAATTCACATAGTTTTGTCAAATGACAAGATTGTGGCAACAAATCTTCTTTTGAAAATGAATTTCCTCGTTTTACGTTATTGCGTGAGGGATAGGAGCTGGCTACCGAAGTAGCGCGGATAGCCCGACAGCATCTTGATAAAAGGGCGTATAAGCGCAAAGTGAATTTGCCCTTTTATCAAGTATGGTGGCACGCCCAAATTATTTAGAAACTTGAATGCCTTATTTATAAAAACAAAATCATCAGCCACCAAAATATTGGTACACTTTCGACCCAAAAGGAAGTGTAATATTTAGAGCGATTTGGATTGGCAAAAAAGATAAATAACATCAGCATGACGACCATAATCAGATTTATAATCGCATCATGATAATTGAATGTTGAAATAAAAACTTCTAAAAACCAAAACGGAATCAGCAATAGAAATCCTAAAAGTTTGGTTTTTTTCACTCCAATGGTTTGCGGAACGGTTTGAAGATGTGGATCGTCATTGGCTAAATCGATGATTTCAAAAACTAATATCAAGACAAAAACCAATACAAACCGCTGAATGCATTTGATAAAGAAATCTGTTGTAAACGGAATTTCGGCATTTATTAAAGGCAGAACCAAAGTCGCTCCTACCCAGCAAAGTGCCACAATATAAATTTTTACGCCAGCCCAGTTTCGGGCATTTTTTCTGTTTGGGAAAAACGGAAGTGTGTAAAGTGCAGTAATCAGAAAAATTACGACAGAGACAATTTGTGTAATCCGCTTTAAATGGAAAAAATAATAGCCAACCAAAATCACCGAAATAAAACTCAAAACGGCGATAATTTTTAATTGTGTTCCGATTGGATTTTTCTTTACGCGAACCAATGCGTCATATTTTACGAAATTATATCCTACAATTGTTCCGAAAAAAGTAAACAAAGCCATTGGCTCATCGTACTGAATATGAAATACATGAAACGTAATTCGGACCAAAGCATAACACGACAAAGCCACGTGAATACTGCTGTTCAAATAAAAATCAAAAATTTGTTTTAGAAGTTTCATATCTCAAATCTAATCATTTATTAACAAATCATATCATTAGTTAGAAATTTGATAAAAATTGAAGTTAAAAATACCCATTAAATTATTAATAATACTTAATTTTGCGCCACAAAAAAACAACACATTTACTTTTAAATGTGATTCGTATGTCAAAATGGTGTACGAACACATTAATTTAAAAAATTTAGATAGCTACATGAAAACAGATGCTTTTGCTTTAAGACACATTGGTCCAAGAGAAACTGATCTTCAGCACATGCTGAAAACTATTGGAGTTGACTCAATCGAACAACTTGTTTATGAAACCCTTCCGGACGATATTCGTTTAAAAGCGCCTTTGAATTTAGATCCTGCTATGACAGAATTCGAATATGCAAATCATATTCGCGAATTAGGAAAGAAAAACAGAACATTTAAATCATACATTGGTTTGGGTTATCACCCAACTATCGTTCCGGCTCCAATTCAAAGAAATATCTTTGAAAACCCAGGATGGTATACAGCTTATACGCCTTACCAAGCAGAAATTGCTCAAGGTCGTTTGGAAGCAATTTTGAATTTCCAAACTACTGTTATTGAATTAACAGGACTGGAAATTGCAAACGCATCTTTACTTGATGAAGGAACTGCTGCTGCAGAAGCTATGGCTTTATTATTTGATGTTCGTACGAGAGATCAAAAGAAAAACAATACACACAAATTCTTCGTTTCTGAAGAAATTTTACCTCAGACTTTATCGGTTTTACAAACTCGTTCGACTCCAATTGGAATTGAATTAGTAGTTGGAAACCACGAAACATTTGATTTTTCAAATGAGTTTTTCGGAGCTATTTTACAATATCCAGGAAAATATGGTCAAGTAAACGATTACAGTGCTTTTGTTGCTAAAGCAAAAGAAAACGAAATCAAAGTTGCCTTTGCTGCTGATATTTTATCACTTGCAACTTTAACTTCTCCGGGAGAAATGGGCGCTGCTGTAGTAGTCGGAACAACACAACGTTTTGGTGTACCAATGGGTTACGGTGGACCTCACGCTGCTTACTTTGCAACTAAAGATGAGTACAAACGTTCTATGCCGGGTCGTATCATTGGAGTATCTGTTGATGCAAACGGAAACCGTGCTTTACGTATGGCTTTAGGAACTCGTGAACAGCACATTAAACGTGAAAAAGCGACTTCTAACATTTGTACTGCTCAGGTTTTATTAGCTGTTATGGCAGGAATGTACGCAGTTTACCACGGCCCAGAAGGATTAAAATATATTGCAAACAAAGTTCACGCATCGGCGGTTACTACTGCTGAAGCTTTAAATAAATTAGGAGTTCACCAAACCAACACGGCTTACTTTGATACTATTTTAGTAAAAGCGGATGCTCAAAAAGTAAAAGCTGTAGCAGAACAAAACAAAGTAAACTTCTTCTATCCTGATGCTGATTCGGTTTCAATTTCATTAAACGAAACAACTTCTGTTGCAGACATCAACCAAATCGTTGCGATTTTTGCTGAAGCTTTAGGAAAAGAAACTGTTACGGTTTCTGAATTAACTGCTACAAGTCAATTACCGGCTTCATTAGAAAGAACATCTTCTTTCTTGACTCATGATGTTTTCAACAATCATCATTCAGAAAGCCAGTTGATGCGTTACATCAAAAAATTAGAGCGTAAAGATTTATCATTGAATCACTCAATGATTTCATTAGGTTCTTGTACAATGAAATTAAACGCAGCTTCAGAAATGTTGCCTTTATCAATGCCAAACTGGAACAGCATTCACCCGTTTGCACCAGTTGACCAAGTTGAAGGTTACCTTACAATGCTTAAAAAATTAGAGCAGCAATTAAATGTAATTACTGGATTTGCTGGAACAACTTTACAGCCCAACTCAGGAGCGCAAGGAGAATATGCTGGATTAATGGCAATTCGTGCTTACCACATGTCAAGAAACGAAGGTCATCGTAATGTATGTTTGATTCCTTCATCGGCTCACGGAACCAATCCTGCTTCTGCAGCGATGGCCGGAATGAAAATCATTGTTACTAAAACAACTCCAGAAGGAAACATTGACGTAGAAGATTTAAGAGAAAAAGCGATTGAACACAAAGATGATTTATCTTGTTTAATGGTAACGTATCCTTCTACTCACGGAGTTTTCGAATCTTCGATTATCGAAATCACAAAATTAATCCACGAAAACGGCGGATTAGTATATATGGACGGTGCAAACATGAACGCACAAGTTGGATTAACAAATCCGGCTACAATTGGCGCTGACGTTTGTCACTTGAACTTACACAAAACTTTCGCTATTCCTCACGGTGGCGGTGGACCTGGAGTTGGACCAATTTGCGTGAACGAAAAATTAGTTCCGTTCTTGCCAACAAACCCAATCTTAAATGTTGGTGGTGAGCAAGCAATTACTGCTATTTCATCTGCACCTTACGGATCTGCTTTAGTATGTTTAATCTCTTACGGTTACATCACTATGATGGGTGCTGAAGGATTAAAAAGCGCTACTGAACACGCAATCTTGAATGCTAACTACATGAAAGCACGTTTCGAAGGACACTACCCAATTCTTTACACTGGAGAATGCGGAAGAGCAGCTCACGAAATGATTTTAGATTGCCGTGCATTTAAAGAAAACGGAATCGAAGTTGGTGATATCGCAAAACGTTTAATGGATTACGGTTTCCACGCTCCAACGGTTTCTTTCCCAGTTGCCGGAACTTTAATGATCGAACCAACAGAATCTGAAGATTTAGCTGAATTAGATCGTTTTTGTGATGCTCTTATTTCAATCAGAAAAGAGATTGAAGCGTCAACCGCTGATGACAAAAACAATGTATTGAAAAATGCACCGCACACGTTGGCAATGTTAACTACAGATTCTTGGGATTTCCCTTACACTAGAGAAAAAGCAGCTTATCCGCTAGATTACATCGCCGAAAATAAATTCTGGCCATCAGTTCGTCGTGTAGACGATGCTTACGGTGACAGAAACTTAGTTTGCAGCTGTGCTCCTATTGAAGCTTACATGGAAAACTAAGAAATAGTTTTCTTTACATATTATTCCAAACTCGACAGATTTTAAAACCTGTCGGGTTTATTTTTTGGTTTCAGGTTTCAAGTTTCAGGTTCCAAGTTTCAGGTTCCAACATAACGTAAAACCTGAAACTTGAAACAAAACAAACAAAAAAATCATCAGGGCGTGCCACCATCCCGATAAAAGGACAACTTAGTTTGCGCATACACGCCCTTTTATCGGGATGCTGTCGGGCTATCCGCACTGCTTCGGCAGTTTGCTCCTATCCCTCACGCGAATCATCTGCCGATAAACTCGACAGATTTTTAAAACCTATCGGCTTTTTTTGTTTCAGGCTCAACTATAACTTGAAACCTGAAACTTAAAACTTGAAACAAAAAAAACAACACTTCATCTTTTTATAACATTAACTGCAACTTTACTTATTTTTATAACATTTCAAAATAAAACAGCGAAATAAAAATAAGCTCGATAATCAATCTCAAACGTTTGAAATATCGGAAAAATTAAAAAATCATTAAAAAATAATCAGTTTATCATTAAAAAATCTGTTATTTCACAATTATATGCACGCATAGTATTTTTTATGATAGTTATCATTATTTTATTTCTATTTTAGCACCAAATTTATCGGATAATTACGGGAAAAATGAAAATAAAAATTATTGGTATTGGGAGCTATATTCCTAATTTAGAAGTAAAAAACACAGATTTTGACAAACATGTTTTTTTAAATGAAGATGGAACTCCTTTTGGCTATCCGAACGAAGTTGTTATTAAAAAATTCAAAGGCATCACCGGAATTCAAAACCGTCGTTATGCCGAACCTCAATACACAGCTTCAGACTTGGCATTTTTTGCCGCGCAAAAAGCAATTGCAAACGCAGAAATTGACGCCGAAACTTTAGACTATATTATCATTGCCCATAATTTTGGAGATGTAAAAATCGGAACTACACAATCTGACATGCTGCCAAGTTTGGCAACGCGCGTTAAAAACAAATTAGGAATTAAAAATCCAAAGTGTGTAGCTTACGATATTATCTTCGGATGTCCTGGATGGATTGAAGGTGTTTTACAAGCCAATGCTTTCATTAAATCTGGAATGGCCAAAAGAGTTTTAGTAATTGGAGCCGAAACTTTATCAAGAGTTGTTGATGATCACGATCGTGATTCGATGATTTATTCTGATGGTGCTGGAGCTTCAATTTTAGAAGCTTCAACTGATGAAACTGGATTATTAGCTTACGAAAGCGCCACCTTTGCAACTGATGAAGCTGGTTTCCTTTTCTTTGGAAAATCATACAATCCAGATTTAGATCCGGATACAAAATACATCAAAATGTACGGACGTAAAATTTACGAATTTGCTTTGAGCAACGTTCCGTGCGCCATGAAAAGCTGTCTAGACAAGAGCGATATTGATATCAGTGAGGTTAAAAAAATCCTTATTCATCAGGCAAACGAAAAAATGGATGAAGCTATCATCGATCGTTTTTACAAATTATACGATAAAACTGCACCTAAAGACATTATGCCAATGAGCATTCATGATTTAGGAAACAGCAGTGTTGCAACTGTCCCAACGTTATACGATTTAATTCTTCAAGGAAAAATCGAAAATCAAGAAATCAAAAAAGGAGATGTTTTAATTTTTGCTTCGGTTGGAGCGGGAATGAATATTAATGCTTTTGTTTATAGATATTAATTTATAAAACACCAGTCCCAGAGGGACGCCATATTTATAGAACAAATAATCTGGATTCAGAAAAAGCTCCATCGGAGCGACATGATTATACAAACAAAAAGATTTCGCTCCTATGGAGCTTCTTTATGAGAACTATAAAATTAGCTATAAATATTACGCTTCTAAGAAGCTATATTTAAAATCATATAAAAACTTATAAAAGTCCGTATTTAAAAATAATATTTTAAATGCGGACTTTCATTTTCCTTCCAATTAAAAAACATAAAAAAGAAGATAACTTTGTATATTTGCGACCTAATTAAAATCAAGAACGAGAGATTGATTCGTTCGCAATTACTATGTACGAAAAAACGTTTCCGAATAAAAGATTCAAGCTTACTTTAGAATTTTTGCAAAAGCACGTTAGCACATCTGAAACTATTTTTGATTTTGGTGTTCCAAATCCCTTTTCTAAAATAATGGAAGAAAACGGCTATACCGTAAAAAACACTAAAGGCGAAGATTTAGATAACGATCATACGGCTCTACAAACAGAAGAATACACTGTTTTTACGGCATTTGAAATTTTCGAACATTTACTTAATCCGTACACGGTTTTAGAAAACGTAAAATGCGATAAATTGTTGATTTCGATTCCGCTACGTTTATGGTTTTCACCAGCATATCGCTCTAAAACAGATATGTGGGACAGACATTACCACGAATTTGAAGACTGGCAATTAGACTGGCTTTTAGAAAAAACAGGCTGGAAAATCACAGATCGTCTTCAATTTACACATCCGGTAAAAAAGTTTGGATTCAGACCTTTATTAAGATACTTCACTCCGAGATATTACCTTGTTGTTGCGGAAAAAGTTAAGAATTAAGATTGCAGATTAAAGGTTTTTGATTTTTAGACAACCTCTCAACAATCTAAAATCTAAAATCTCATCCCGAGGCTTCGGAACTAAAATTTTTATCATGAAATATTACATCGTCATTCCCGCACACAACGAGCAAGATTTAATTGGTTTAACCTTGCAGTCTTTGGTTTCTCAAACTGTTTTGCCTTCAAAAATTGTAGTTGTAAATGACAATTCGACTGATAAAACAGAAGAAGTTGTTTTAGGATTTGCAAAAGTAAATCCATACATTTCTGTTGTAAACAAAACTTCAGATGCGATTCATTTACCGGGAAGCAAAGTAATTCAGGCTTTTCAAAAAGGTTTTGAAACTTTAGATTCTGATTATGATATTATTGTAAAAATTGACGGTGATTTAATTTTTCCACCTAATTATTTCGAAACTATAATCAAACATTTCGAGTCAGATTCAAGAATTGGAATGGCTGGCGGATTTTGTTACATCGATAAAAATGGCGAATGGGTTTTAGAAAACCTGACTGATAAAGATCATATTCGTGGCGCTTTAAAAGCATACCGTGCAGCAACTTTTCAGCAAATTGGCGGATTACGACCTGCAATGGGTTGGGATACGGTCGATGAATTGCTTTGTAAATATTACGATTGGAAAGTAGTTACCGATGAATCTTTACATGTAAAACATTTAAAACCAACCGGCGCAAACTACAACAAAACAGCTCGTTATAAACAAGGCGAAGCTTTTTATACACTTGGATATGGTTTTTGGATTACTGCAATTGCTTCGGCAAAATTGGCAATGATGAAGAAAAAACCATTCTTATTTTTAGATTACATTAAAGGATTTATGAAAGCTAAAAAAGCAAAAACTCCTTTATTAGTGACTTCTGAACAAGCTAAGTTTATTAGAAATTATCGTTTGCAAAAAATGAAAAAAAAGTTAATTTGATTCGGAAACGTGCCGAAAACTCTTAACTCATAACTCAAAACTCATAACTTCTTTTTACCTTAGCCAATATTTGTAAAACTTATGATGCTAATTCGTTATTTATCCCAAATAGGAAAATATTTTTTAATGCTGAAAGAAATTTTCAATAAACAGACCAAATGGTCTGTTATGAAAAAATTAATTTTCAAAGAAATCGACGATTTAATTATCGACTCACTTGGGATTGTTTGCTTTATCTCTTTTTTCATCGGAGGAGTTGTTGCCATTCAAACAGCATTAAACTTAACAAACCCTTTAATTCCAAAATATCTAATTGGTTTTGCTACACGTCAATCTGTAGTCTTGGAGTTTGCCCCTACTTTTATTTCGGTAATTATGGCCGGAAAAATGGGGTCTTACATTACCTCAAGTATTGGAACAATGCGCGTTACAGAGCAAATTGATGCTTTAGAAGTTATGGGAGTTAATTCAGTAAATTATCTTGTTTTCCCAAAAATTATTGCCTTATTAATGTATCCATTTGTAATCGGGATTAGTATGTTTTTAGGGATTTTTGGAGGATGGCTTGCATGTGCTTACGGAGGATTTTCAACTGGTGCCGATTTTATTATGGGAGCTCAGAAAGATTTCATACCCTTTCATATTACGTATGCCTTTATCAAAACTTTAATTTTTGCCATGTTATTGGCAACAATTCCGTCTTTTCATGGTTATTACATGAAAGGTGGTGCATTAGAAGTTGGTAAAGCAAGTACAACGTCATTCGTATGGACATCTGTTACTATTATCCTTCTAAATTATATATTAACCCAATTATTATTAGGATAATGATAGAAGTAAAAAACATAGAAAAATCATTTGGCGACAGCAAAGTTTTAAAAGGCGTTTCGACGGTCTTTGAAACTGGAAAAACCAATTTGATTATCGGACAAAGTGGATCTGGAAAAACAGTTTTATTGAAAACCTTATTAGGAATTCACACGCCAGATTCAGGAACAATTGAATTTGACGGAAGAGTTTATTCTGATTTAGATAAAGATGAAAAACGTGAGTTAAGAACCGAAATCGGAATGGTATTTCAAGGAAGTGCTTTATTTGACTCGATGACCGTTGAAGAAAATGTGGCATTCCCGTTAAGAATGTTTACTAACAAAAACAAAGCTCAAATTCAAGAACGCGTTGATTTTGTTTTAGAAAGAGTAAATCTGATTGATGCTCATAAAAAATTACCTTCTGAGATTTCTGGAGGTATGCAGAAACGTGTTGCCATTGCACGTGCTATTGTAAACAATCCAAAATATCTGTTTTGTGATGAGCCAAACTCTGGTCTTGATCCAAATACTTCAACTTTGATCGACAACTTGATTCAAGAAATCACTAGAGAATACAACATTACAACCGTAATTAATACACACGATATGAATTCGGTGATGGAAATTGGCGAAAATATTGTTTTCTTAAAGAAAGGATTAAAAGCCTGGCAAGGAACTAAAGAGGAAATCTTTACAACCGACAATGAGGCAGTTGTAAAGTTTGTTTATTCTTCTAATTTATTTAAAAAAGTAAGAGAAGCTTATTTGAAAGGTTAAACGCCTTTTAAATCTCATCCCAAAGCCTCGGCATAAAATCCCAAATTCCAATTTTGAAAACTGGAATTTGGGATTTTTTCATTTATTCTTGTTACTTTATATTTTTAAAATCTGTTTCTAAAACTGTTATTGTTTGATATGTTATTCCTTCTACATTACTTGCAGGAAACTCATATAACGCTATCTGCCTAATTCCATTTTTCATCCTTGACAAAGTAATTTTTTCTTTATTATAACGCTGTATATATATCGTTTTTTCAAAAGTCCCATTTGCGGTAAGATCAGTTAGATTAGATGCGTTTGTAAAATCATGCCTAATTTGAACAGGAAAAGTTTCAATATTATTGAGCTTAAATGTTATTTGACATGGATATAATCGAATTAAATCATTTGTATTAAACTCAAATTGTTTACCAATAAATGTCATATCATTTGCACTTTCTGTAATACGAACATTCAATTCTGAAAATATAACTGGAGACTCGTGCAGTTTTACTTCTTCACCTATAACCAAATCATAAAAATTTCCTTTACCACTTGTTTTAAAGGTAAAATTATAATCTCCATTAGTATCCGTATGAGTCGAATCAGCCCATTTCACAAACTCATAATCATTATAGGACATAATATAAGAGCCAGTACCCGTCACTTTATACTCTCCAACTTTGACAATTAAATTTGAAATTGGAACGCCGTGATCATCTGTAACTTTGCCGTGAACTTTGGTTTCAATTCCTGATTGAATTAATACAGGATCTTTATCACAAGATCCTAATGCAAACAATAAGACTAAAAGCAATATTTTTCTCATAAAAATTGTTTTGTCAAAAATGCAAAATTTATTTTAATACCCAAAGCGCTACACATTAAATATTTGTAAACGAACAAATTAAAAAAAATCCAAATTCCAATCTTACATAAAATTGGAATTTGGATTTTTCTATTTTGAGATATTTAAACCTTAATCAATCAGCTCAACTTCAGCATTTGGATTAAAAAGATACGTTTTGCCTGAGCTTATTTCGATACATTCAAATCGTTTTGTTCTCACGGCTAACTTCTTAAATACTTTGCCATTTTTGATTCTGAAAACACTTCCATATGGAATTTCGAAAATATAGTTTTTATCACTACTTGCGTCATATTGTTTTAATGCCAATGACAAAGTAGTATCAGTATCACTGCTCGCTGAAGGATTTTTGAAGTGCCTCGCCAACAAAGGCAAAATTTGACTTGGAAATATCTCAGGACGAATAAACGGAACCATCAAACGTTGAAAAGTGTATTTCCACTCATTCCCATGTGGCTTTATATTTCGTCCAAATTTTTCGAATGCAACCAAATGCGAAATCTCATGAATGAGCGTAATTAAAAAACGATATTTATTCAAACTTGCATTAACGGTAATTTCATGTTTTCCACTCGGTCCTCGTCGATAATCGCCATGACGCGTCTGGCGTTCATTTACGATTTTCAAGTGCACCTGATTGGAAACAATCAAATCAAAAACAGGCTTTACAGCATGTTCAGGAATATATTTAGCTAATGTTTCGTTCAAGGTAATTATGAATTATGAGTTTTTAGTTATGAGTTATAAGTTTCTTCTTTGACGTTATGATTATGCTTTTTATGATTTTTAGCACTTCCTCACATTGATTGTGCATCGATTCAAATTCAGCTTTAGAAATATAATTCGTTGCAATTAATATTTCCAGCGAATACATTGACTCATCACATTCTTTTTGAGAAATCGATAATTTATGAATATAATCAGCTTTACTTTGAGCATTCACAGCTTCTCGAACATTTGCACCAACCGATGTAATTGAACGCAAAAACTGCTTACTCATTACAAATTCTTTCTTTTCGGCAACTAACCATTTATAAAAATTAACTCCTCTTATATTTAATTCAAAACTTTTGGTTTTCACAGTACTTTCACTCATAATTCATAACTCATAATTCATAATTAATTACGGATTTGTTGAAGAAACCTCTAACACCTTCCCATTAAAATACTTATTTCCATTAATAGTAAAGTCATAAATATAAGTTGCCATTCCTTCAGCAGAAATTGGCGCCTGATATCCGGGAAAAGCTTCGTTAAGCATTTCGGTCTGAACAGAACCTAACGCTAAAACATTAAACGAAATTCCTTTTTCTTTATATTCTTCTGCTAATAATTCAGTCAAAGTGATTACAGCTCCTTTACTAGAACTATAAGCCGCTAAACCTGCAAATTTCAAGCTTCCACGAACGCCGCCAATCGAACTGATCGTCACGACATGACTTCCTTTTTCTAAATACGGCAAACAAATTCTGGTCAAATTTGCTACTGCAAAAACATTCACTTTATAAATATTTTCAAAATCAGCTTGAGTGGTTTCTGCAAAAGGCTTCCAGATTAAAGCTCCTGCATTATGAACCACCGCGTCAACTTTTTTCCAAGTCGATGACAGAAAATGCTCTACTTCGCTCAAAGCACTTTCATCTGCCAAATCAATTGAAAGACAAGTAACATTTTGATGCTCTAATAAAGATTGCGGTATTTTTCTGGAAATTGCCAAAACCTGATGGCCAGCATTTGCAAATTGTAATGCCAATTCATATCCAATTCCTCGGCTGGTTCCTGTAACGATAATATTTTTCATGTTGCAAAAATAAACAAAACCAATAAAAGGCTGTGTTATTAATTCATTGTAATTTCTTCCGTTGGAGTAATCGCTATCTGAGTCACCGCCGGCAATAATTCTTGCACAAATGCAGTAATATGCGGAATATTCATTACTTTGAATTCATCTGAAACATGGTGATAAAATTCAAAATTTTCAAAATCGAAAGTACTTATTGATTGGCAAGGTTTTCCAAAGCCTTCAAAAAACGAATAATTATCAGATCTGTAAAACAATTTGTATTCTGCTTCTTTCGGCAAAAATCCAATGGTGTTTTTGCCTGTGTATTCGTTGATTTTCTGTGCCATATTCGATTTATCAAAACCTGTAACGTAGGCCAAAAAATCGCGCTTCATCGGCACGCCGATCATTTCAATATTCAATTGCGTATATAAATTAAAATCTCTCTTTTTTAATTTCGGAACAAGACTTTTAGAGCCTAGCAATCCTTTTTCTTCTCCTGCAAAAAACACAATTAGAATACTGCGTTTATTCGATTTTGTTGTCGCAAAATATTTCGCCAATTGCGCAACTGCCGTTACGCCCGAAGCATCGTCGTTGGCACCATTATTAATAACATCGGCTTGCTTTTTTTTCTCAATTCCAATATGATCATAATGTGCACTCAAGACCACAAATTCTTTTTTCAAAACAGGATCTGTTCCTGCTAGAACCCCAACAATATTGTATGCCGGCGATTTAAAATTTGTCAACGTATCGCGATAAGAAGCGAAATAAGGCTCTATATTATTTTTCTTTAAGAAATCTTCTAAAAAGGCTGCAGCTTTTTCAATTCCTTTTGTCCCAGTTTCACGTCCTTCTAATTCATCCGAAGAAAGATACTTCAAGAAATCTGACACTTCAGATTCACTTACTTTATAACTGATTTCTATTTTTTTTGAACTTGAATCAGTTATTGCCTCAGTTACGACAGAAGGATTTGATTTGCAGCCAAACAAAGCCAGTGGAACAAAAAGAAAGTATAGTTTTTTCATAAAAGATGCTAGTTTGGTTTAATAAAAAACAAATGTTTTTTAAAGATTAAGTTGCTGAAAAATAGCAAAAAAAATCAAAAAACCCTTTCGAAGCTCAAAAAGCTGAAAGGGTTCTTATTTCTATTTTATTTGAAATCTAAATTTATTCTGCGATAACTGATCTTGAAATTACAATTTTCTGAATTTCAGAAGTTCCTTCATAAATCTGAGTGATTTTTGCGTCGCGCATCATACGTTCCACATGATATTCTTTCACATATCCATTTCCTCCGTGAATTTGGACCGCTTCAACAGCCGTGTCCATTGCTACTTGCGAAGCAAACAATTTTGCCATAGCACCGCTCACATCGTAGTTTTTGTGCTGATCTTTATCCCAAGCCGCTTTCATACACAAATGACGCGCCGCTTCGATATTTACAGCCATATCCGCCAATTTGAAAGCAATTGCCTGATGATTGCAGATTTCAGTTCCGAATGCTTTTCTTTCTTTAGAATATTTCAAAGCCAATTCATAAGCGCCAGAAGCGATTCCTAAAGCTTGAGAAGCAATTCCGATTCTTCCTCCAGCCAACGTTTTCATTGCAAATTTGAATCCGAAACCATCTTCTCCAATTCTGTTTTCTTTCGGAACTTTTACATCACTAAACATTAAGGAATGTGTGTCAGAACCACGAATTCCCATTTTTTGCTCTTTTGGACCAACAGAAAAACCTGGCATATCTTTGGTCATAATCAAAGCGTTGATTCCTTTGTGTTTCAATTCAGGATGCGTTTGAGCAATTACTAAATAAACTGAAGCTGTATTTCCGTTTGTAATCCAGTTTTTTGTTCCGTTTACCAAATAGTGATCTCCCATATCAACAGCAGTTGTTTTTTGAGAAGTTGCGTCACTTCCAGCTTCTGGCTCACTTAAGCAGAATGCTCCGTGAATTTGTCCCGAAGCTAAACCTGGCAAATATTTTTGTTTTTGCTCTTCAGTTCCAAATTCTTGAAGTCCCCAACAAACTAATGAATTGTTAACAGACATCACCACAGAAGCTGAGGCATCAACTTTAGAGATTTCTTCCATCGCAATTACGTATGAAATAGCATCAAGTCCGCTTCCTCCATATTTTGGGTCAACCATCATTCCCATAAAACCAAGCTCGCCCATTTTTTTTATTTGCTCAGTTGGAAAAATTTGTTTTTCGTCACGTTCAATAACTCCAGGCAATAATTCATTTTGAGCAAAATCTCTTGCTGCTTGCTGAATCATCAAATGCTCTTCGGTAAGATTAAAATCCATAATGTAGTTAGTTTATTTTTTCTAAATCCAAAATCTAATTTTCGAAAATGGAGATAATTTATTTTTGTTTTTTTTGTTTTTTGTTTAAAAAGGCTTCCAAAGATAATTTTTAAAACCCAAATTAACAATGCGTGCATATAAAATTAAGAGATAATCAATAATCACGATAACGTTTTCGTAATAATTCTAAATTTTGAGCAGACAAGCATCAATAGTGCAACGTTTTCTTTAAAATTCAAGAATATAATTGCGCATAAAAATGTCATTTTTCTAAAGTTTTAGAAAATTACTTACTAAAAAAAGCGCAAGCGATTCGACAACACGTAAATGTACGTAAAGCAAGTCTTACTAAATTGATTATGAAAGATATACCATCAAAAAAAAATATACGACTTTCATAAAAAACATGTATTTTTAGAGAGCAGAATTTAGAAATTAAAAGTATTTTTGCCCAAAAACACAAAATATCGATAGAAGTATGAAAAAGATTTTACTATTATTTGCACTCCTTTTAAGTGTGCAATTTTCTACTGTTTCGGCACAAACTCAACTAGAAGTAAACGGCGTAACAGTTCCAAGAAAAATTGAAATTCAAAATAAAACAATGCAGCTAAATGGTGCTGGCGGAAGATCAAAAATGTGGTTGGAAGTTTACGTTCAAGCACTTTATTTATCACAATTGAGCCAAGACCCAAAATTCATTATCGACAGTGATACTGAAATGGCTGTAAGAATTGAAATCACTTCTTCGATGGTTTCTTCAAACAAGTTGACAAAAGCGATGAATACAGGTTTTGAAAAATCTGCAGGAAGCAATCTTGAGGCTTTGCGTCCAAGAATTGAGCAGTTCAAAACATTTTTAAGTGACGCAATTACAGAAAAAGACGTATTTATTTTGTTTTACAATCCGCTTGATCAGACAGTTAACGTAATCAAAAACGATGTTCCAAAAGGAAAAATACAAGGATTTGATTTCAAGCAAGCTTTATTCGGAATCTGGCTTTCAGA
Organism: Flavobacterium denitrificans DSM 15936; assembly: GCF_000425445.1. Taxonomy (GTDB): domain Bacteria; phylum Bacteroidota; class Bacteroidia; order Flavobacteriales; family Flavobacteriaceae; genus Flavobacterium; species Flavobacterium denitrificans. The sequence goes on from NZ_AUDL01000008.1 coordinate 518,888, forward strand.
CAAACCAGTTGACGAAACTTTGAAAAAACACTTATTAGGAATATAACTCAGAATTTCTTAAAAAATTTCGAATACCGAAAGCCGAAAACCTTATCGTTTTCGGCTTTCTTTTTTTTCTTTCATTAAATTTGCCATAAAATACATTATTCGCATTATTCTATTTTATACTTTTACACAAAATAAACATATCTCAACAAAATGAAAGATTTATTACAGCAATTTGAAAATAAGGAACCTGAAATTGTTTTTAACTGGAAAGACTCTGAAACTGAAGCTGAAGGATGGACAGTTATTAATTCGCTACGCGGAGGAGCTGCAGGAGGCGGAACAAGAATGAGAAAAGGCTTGGATATGAACGAAGTTTTATCATTGGCAAAAACAATGGAAGTTAAATTTTCAGTTTCTGGTCCCGCAATTGGTGGAGCTAAATCCGGAATAAATTTCGACCCGAACGATCCTCGCAAAAAAGGCGTTTTACAACGTTGGTACAAAGCCGTTTCGCCTTTATTGAAAAGTTATTACGGAACGGGTGGTGATTTAAATGTTGATGAGATTCACGAAGTTATTCCAATGACAGAAGAATGTGGAGTTTGGCATCCACAAGAAGGTGTTTTCAACGGGCATTTCAAACCTACTGAAGCAGATAAAATCAATAGAATTGGGCAATTACGTCAAGGTGTCATCAAAGTTATTGAAAACCCAAAATTCTCTCCAGACGTTACAAGAAAATATACCGTTGCCGATATGATTACAGGTTACGGAGTTGCTGAAGCGGTTCGTCACTTCTATTCTATTTATGGTGGAGAAATTAAAGGCAAAAAAGCGATTGTTCAGGGATTTGGAAATGTTGGATCTGCAGCTGCTTTTTATTTAGCTGAAATGGGCGCAAAAGTGATTGGGATTATTGATCGTGACGGAGGACTTATAAAAGAAGAAGGTTTTTCTTTTGAAGAAATCAGAACATTGTTTTTAAATAAAGACGGGAACAAATTAGTTGCCGAAAATATGATTCCGTTTGAAGAAATCAATTCTAAAATCTGGACAATTGGCGCTGAGATTTTCACGCCTTGTGCTGCTTCAAGATTGGTAACTCAAGCTCAGATCGACAATTTAATTGCAAACGGACTTGAAGTAATTTCATGTGGAGCAAACGTTCCTTTTGCCGATAAAGAAATTTTCTTCGGATCAATTATGGAAGAAGTAGATCACAAAGTAAGTTTGATTCCGGATTTCATTTCAAACTGTGGAATGGCAAGAGTTTTTGCGTATTTCATGGAGAAAAAAGTTCAAATGACGGACGAAGCTATTTTTAATGATACTTCTGAAACAATTAAAAATGCAATTGTTAAAGCCCATGCTTTAAGTGCTTCAAAAACAAATATCAGTGCAACGGCTTTTGAAATTGCATTGAAACAATTAGTGTAATTTTATTTATACTTGATTTCTAAGCGGGCTAAATTTTAGCTCGCTTTTTTTTTTTACGGCAATGCACGCAAAGGTTTACACCAAGAGCGCTAATTCATTTCTCGCAAAGTCGCGAAGTCACAAAGTTTTTCTTTTTTTAAGTTTCTTTGCGACTTCGCGACTTTGCGAGATTTAAAAACAAACAGCTTTGCGAACCTTGCGCAAACCTTAGCTCCCGATAGCTATCGGGATTGCGGTTAAATTCTCTCTATGATTCTAAACAATTTTTACTACTTTTAAACGTTTTTAAAATAATACATTTCAAAATTCAGAGTTAGATGAGTTCCCCTATTTCTTCGGACCAAAAGAAATCGTTACTATACACAACGGCTATATATGCCGTTGTCATTCTATTATTGTTTTTTATACGTTTTTGGCCACCATACAATCCAGAAAACAATGTTGCTCTTGCTGATGGCGGTGGTGGCGGTGGTGGAGTAACTGTGAACTTTGGCGATAGTGATTTAGGTTCTGGCGCAAATTATAAAAGTGAAGTTTTAGAAGTAAAAAACAACGTAAAACAAGCACCTGCAAAAGCAACTCCTGAAGAAGAAGCTATAATTTCGCAAGAAAACACAACAACAGATAACGACGTTGTTATTCCAACAAAAGAAAAACCTAAAAAACCTGTTCCTGTTGAAAAACCGATAACGAAACCTGTTCCTGAAAAACCAAAAGTTTCCAACTCAACAAACGATGCACTATCAAGCATTTTAAAAGGTTCAAATAAAGGTGGCGATGGAGATGATAAAGTTGCTGGAAACAAAGGAAAATCAAACGGAAGTTTGAATTCGAATGGTTATTACGGAAGCGGTGGTTCTGGTGGAGGAACTGGAGGCGGTAACGGAACTGGACATGGAATTGGCACAGGAAGCGGTTACGGAGCCGGAAGCGGCGGCGGTTCTGGCGGAGGATCTGGATATTCTTTAGGAAACAGAAAAGCTTTATCGAAACCGGCACCAAAATACAATTGCAACGAAGAAGGTAAAGTAGTCGTTGAAGTTACAGTAGATCAAAACGGAAAAACAATTAGCGCAACTGCAGGAATAAAAGGAACTACTAATACAGCAAGCTGTTTATTAGATCAAGCGAGAATTGCAGCAATGAATACAAAATGGGAATCTGACAGTGATGCTCCTGTTAAGCAGGTTGGGAAAATTATTTATAATTTTAGTTTGAATTAAAAACATAAAATCATAGATTCTCACTAATCATTTTATATAAAAAAAGGCTTTCAGATCTCTGAAAGCCTTTTTTTGTGCTTTTTTGTCATTTCTGTAAAAGTCACTTATTTCGGTAACGGATTTATCATTTCAATTGGTTTTTTCCCATCAATTCCCTGATGTGGTCTTTCATGATTATAATAGTATAAATATTGCAATAATTCTTCTTTTAGTTCTTCTTGAGAATCAAAATCAGTATCTCTTAATAAATCTTCTTCCAGTGTTCTCCAAAAACGTTCAACCTTGCCATTTGTCTGCGGACGGTAAGGTCTTGTATATCTATGAACTATTCCTAGCTCGATCAGCATTCTTTCAAAAGGATGCTGATTTTTCACCTTGCTTGTTTTAATTCCAAATTCAGCTCCATTATCAGACAATATCTCTTCAAACTTTATTTCATAATGACTGCTTAGGATGTTTAAGCATTTTAATGACGCAAACATCACTGTTAAACTGGTAATGTCTGGGACTAATTCTGCCCAGGCAATCCGGCTGTAATCATCAATTACACAGACTAAATAGAGTTTTTTATTTTCTCCACGAATTATGCTTTTACTTAAATAATGACAATCAATATGACCCAGCTGTCCCATTCTTTCCTTGATTATTTTCTGATGATTCTTTTTAATCTTCGGAGTTAATCTATTTATTTTATGCCGTTTTAAAATATTGTAAACTCCAGAATATGATGGTGTATGTTTCCCTAATTTGGGATTTAAGATACTAACAATTTCATATTTGTTGTTTCCTTTTTCTCTTAATTCTATTACTTTTTGTTCTATAAAAGGCAAAGGGCGTCTGGTTTTATATTTTGGACCCCGTTTCTGAGGCAATAGATCCCGAGATTTCCCGCTCTGCTTATAGCGATTATAATACTTTAAGAAACTTTTTCGGCAGGTGTCATTTGCTGTGTAAAAATCCATCGCCTTTTTATAAAGCGGATGAGTTTTATTTTTTACCTGCTCATATTCTTTTATTAAGAAACGATATTTCTCTAAATAGTTCCTCTCTAATGTGCAATCTTGACTATTATTTCTCATCGTAACAAAATTTATTAAATTTAAATTTTGTTACCGAAATATCTAACCTTTACA
>NZ_KE384379.1:0-356857 GCF_000425445.1 Flavobacterium denitrificans DSM 15936
CAATCTTTTTTCAGAATTTTTTTTCCGATTTGATTGCCTTGCTTGCCAGTCTCTCAATGAACGCCTTTCGTTGTTGCGGGTGCAAAAGTACACAACAATTCCAGTTGCGCAAGCTTTTTTATGGAGTTTTTTTCATCTTTTTCCAATCTTTTTCCAATCTTTTTCCTAACTCGCTGATAACGGATTCTTTACAATTCAACTTTTTTTTCACTATACGTAGGATTTTCCTGAATTACAGTGCGGTTTTCATAGTTTTGCCACATTTTACGTTATGCTTTTTATTGAATTTCCAGTCTTCAGCGTTCTTTCCTGCCAAGAAATCAAGCTTTGGAATCTGCTTTTCGGCCGTTTTCAGTCTCGCAGAGGCGCAAAGACGCAAAGTTTCTTCCTTTCTTCTTCCCTGTTTCCTCCCAAAAACCGGCTTCCTTTCTCTGGATTTCTTCTGAAAACAGCTCCCCTAGCCCCGATAGTCCCGAGGCATCGGGAGGAAATCCTTTTTGTGGCGGTCCCGATAGCTATCGGGAGGCACAAAAGATTGGAGCGGATAGCGGGATTAAGCTCCTAATAAATCACAGTACTTAAATCCCAATTCCTATCAAAAAACCTTCTTCCTTCCAAAACCATACGGACAGGGCGCTCATCCTGACATTTTATACATATTATATAATAGAGAATTGGATTCTCTGAAGCTTCTGCGTTACGAGGAGACGCACTACAGTGAGCCTCTACGGAAAACTGGGATACAAATTGGTTCTATCACATACTATATATGTACGCATAAAAAAATAAACCCGACAGGCTTTAAAAACCTTTCGGGTTGCACGAGTGAAATCTACTCTTATATATATATGTATACTTATATATGTATGCCTTCATTTAAACTGTCAATCACCTCTTTTGTGATTTGAATGCTTTTCAATTTTGCTTCATGATCAAAAATAGGACTTGTAACCATCAATTCATTAATGTTGGCATAGTTAATAAACTTTTTTAAATCTGTAATCAATTGTTCCTTGTTTCCTGTAAAAGTTCCAGCTGTCATTTGATTAACATGATAGCGTTCTGCTTCATTCATAATATCATCGAGCGATGTAACTGGTGGCTGTAAACCTTTACGATCGTTTCTAATTAAATTTAGAAACATTTGGTACAAACTTGTAGACAGCAATTCAGCTTCTTGATTTGTGTTTGCTGCAATTATATTGACACAAGCCATTGTTTTTGGTTTATCTAAAAACTCCGAAGGCTCAAAATTTTCACGATAGAATTCAAATGCCTGAATCATCAGTTTTGGCGCAAAATGTCCGGCGAAGGCATAAGGTAAACCATAAGCTGCTGCGAGAGCCGCGCTTTCCATGCTGGATCCTAGTATCCAAATTGGGACTTTTAATCCTTCGGCCGGGAATGCACGTACTTTTCCTGTGGCATTTTCAATTGAAAAATACTCTTGAAGTTTACTTACATTTTGCGGAAAACGTTGTGCTTGTTCAAAAAAGTCTTTTCTAATAGCTTCGGCAGTTGGCTGATCTGTTCCAGGAGCTCTTCCTAAACCTAAATCGATTCGGTTTGGATAAAGTGTTTCAAGTGTTCCAAATTGTTCAGCTACTACTAAAGGTGAATGATTAGGCAACATGATTCCGCCAGAACCTACGCGGATATTTTCTGTTTGACTTGCCACATAACCAATCAAAACCACTGTTGCAGTACTTGCAACGTGTGCCATATTATGATGTTCTGCCAGCCAAATTCGTTTGTATCCGAGTTTATCAGCTAATTGCGCGATGTCTTTTGTTTTTTTAAATGTTTCTGATGCGTTACTGTCTTGCGTAATGATTGCAAGCTCTAATATTGAAACTGAAATTGGGTTTTTCATATAAAATAATGCTAAGGTGCAAAATTAACTCATTTATATTGATGCACTTTGCTTTCTAATGTTAATAGAATTATAATATTTGTAGCTACAAATATTTATTGTTTCAATTTCAAATAAATTAATTTATGGTTTGTTTTACCGTCATCTTTTATAATTAAATCTTTATTTGATTCGATTTCAAATTTTGATGAAGTTTCTATATTTAATGAAATATCTCGATTTCTAAAGATTTCAGGAATTTCTGGAAGCTCAATGGTCACGATTACTTCCTTATTTTTCTGTTGAAGATCGATTTTTATTCGGTCTCGCAACCAAATATATTCGTAAACTTCCTGCCATGGCGCCATCCAGATGGAGTCATTCCCTTTTAATCCGTACTTATTGGCAAGCGTAGTCATATAATATTTGAATTCTGGAAAACGCATACTAAGATTCCATAGATTTCCATTTCCTGTTCCGTGCGTGAATTCGTTGTACCAAATTGGGGTTGGAAATTTTGCAATAGAATCAACCGTTTTTAGAAAACGATCCATTGTTTTAAAATCAGTTGTATCTTTCGAACTTAACACAAAAGTTCGAGCGGTAATCATTTTATCTAATTCGACTTTCGAATCAACTTTTAATATTGGTCCCACACCCGTGTATGATGCAACAGAAAAATGACCGTTTGCCAATGCGTTTTTTTCATACTCATAACGATAGTTTGGATCTCCTTCTCCACCGGGAACTATAAAATGTGACATGGTGAAATTTAAATTTTGTTTGATCGAAGTTGTGTTTTCGGTCACTTCAGTTAAAAAGTTACTTCCCGGTTTTGTGAAATGATGAAAACTATGATTTAAAATATCCCAACCCGCATCGTACATTTCCTTTACCTCAGCCCAGGAAAGATGCCCTCGATATGCAGAAAAATCTCCAATTGTCCCACCATTAACAGCTAAAGCCAATTTAAACGGAATTTTATTTCCGATTCCATCCGAATAAAAAAGGCCTTTTGAAGTTGTTCCATCTCCACCTTGATCGATTTTCCATTCGTTTACATCAGGACTGCTGATTTTTCCTCAATAATGGGAAAGCCGTCAAATAAGCTGATCGATAGCCATCATCGAGCGTAAAACTGTAAGCGAAATGTTTATTATATTTTAAAGGAGCAACTTTGATTTTGACCTTCTCTTCTGATTTTAATTTAATTTTAAATGAAATGGTCTTTGATTTTGAAGAATCTTTTTGAATTACTTGATTTGAAAAACAAGTAAAATATCCGAAGAAAATTATAATGGAAAGGAGAATGCGTTTTAACATAAATGATGTGGTTTCAATTTTTGCTTAAAAGTACATTTCTTTTCGAAGAAATAATTTTAAAACCAATTTCGCTTTGAAAATAATTTCTTTTAAATCAAAAAAGGAAACTGATTTTAAACCTAAATTTGTATATCAAAATACCAGTTCGGTTTTAGCTTATCTGCAAATGACATACAAAATTTTAATTATAGACGACGAAGAAAAACTGAGAAGTCTGCTGGCACGTATTATAAAATCGGAAGGATTTGAAGTTTTTGAAGCCAAAGATTTAAAATCGGGTTTTAAGAAACTGGAACAAACGGATATTGATGTTGTTTTGTGCGATGTAAAACTCCCTGACGGAAATGGTGTTGATTTTCTTCAAAACATAAAAGGAAGTTTTCCTTTGACGGAAGTTATTCTTTTAACCGCTTTCGGAAATATTGCAGACGGCGTACAGGCGATGAAAAATGGTGCTTTTGATTATATTGTAAAAGGTGACGATAATGATAAAATTATTCCGCTTCTATATAAAGCAGTTGAAAAAGTGCATTTGCAAAAGAAAGTACAGCAACTCGAAAAACGTATAAACGATAAATATTCTTTCACTACTATAATAGGAAAATCAAAAGGAATTGAACAAGTCATCGATCTCGCTCAGAAAGTTGCAAAAACAGATTCGACTGTTTTACTTATGGGAGAAACTGGAACCGGAAAAGAAGTTTTTGCGCAGGCTATTCACGAAAACAGTAATCGTGTCGGGAAATCTTTTGTAGCATTAAATTGCAGTACTTTCACCAAAGAGATTTTAGAAAGCGAACTTTTTGGTCATAAACAAGGCGCTTTTACGGGAGCTGTAAAAGATAAAAAGGGTTTTATTGAAGAAGCAAACGGAGGAACTTTGTTTCTGGATGAAATTGGTGAAATGCCAATTGATCTTCAGGCGAAATTATTGCGTGTTTTAGAAACTTCCGAATATATTGCGGTTGGCGACACAACTCCAAAAAAATCAAATTTCAGATTAATTGCCGCTACAAATCGTGATTTAAAAACAGAAAGTGACGAACATCGTTTCCGTTCTGATTTGTATTTTCGTTTGAATATCTTCGAAATTAAATTGCCTTCTTTGCGAGAAAGAGTTAAAGATATTCCGCTTTTGGCGAATTATTACGTTAAACAATTTTCTGAAAAAACGAATAAAAAAGCATTAACGATCAGTGACGATTTTCTTCAAAAATTAGAAAATTATTCTTGGCCGGGAAATATTCGTGAATTAAAAAATGTCATCGAAAGATCAGTTATTTTGAGTAGTGGCGATATTTTGACTTCGGATGTTTTGCCTTATGAAATGCAACATCAAACTGAGAATAATTCAAAACCAATGTCAGCTTTCTCGATGCAAAGTGTTGAGAAATTGCATATTCAAAAGGTTTTGAATTATACAAAAGGGAATAAAGCTGAAACGGCTCGATTATTAGAAATTGGGATTGCGACTTTATACAGAAAACTCGAAGAATATAATATACAGCCGTGATCCTGCAAGGTTTTCAAAACCTTGTAGGTTTAGATTTTAAATAATTGGAACTTTATACTTAAATAGAATACCTACAAGGTTTTGAAAACCTTGCAGGAAACGTAGATTCTCAACATAAACCTTATCATTTCAATAAAAGCTTATCATTTTGATAGGCTTTTTTTATGCCTGATTTTTGGCACAAAACTACATTCCTTTTATTGACAACACTTTAGCTATAACTTCATTTTTTCGGAACATATTTTGGCATAAGGAGAGAGAACATTAAAAATTCATTCCAAATGAAAAATCAAGTAACCTCAATCTACAAACAAGCCGAACGGTTTGCTGAGATAACCAAAAAATCTATTATTTCTGGAAACATCGTTCGTGCAAAAAAATGCCTTGCTCTTGCCGAACGCTTGTTTATTACAGGAAGTATCGAAACTAAAAACGCCATTTCTAATGTGTATGTTTTCTCGGTTTCTTCTTTTATGGAAGTGCGCCACTGCAATATTTCTCATTTATTTCCGCAAACACTTAAAGCGGAATATATCAAGCAGGTTAATGCCTCTGGTGTTTAAAAAGTTTAATCGGTTAACTGTTTAATTGTTTAATCGAAAAAAACTTAAATCTATCCCGATAGCTATCGGGTCTAAAATCTAAAATAATCTCCTATGATCGCATTTCTTTTAATCGGGCTGGCCGTTGTGCTGTTTGCCATTTGTTTTCTTTCTGTTGAATTCTTTGAAAATATCTAAATCATGACTGCACTATTTATTATTTCAATCGCTGTTTTCGTGTATTTGATTTATGTATTAATCAAACCCGAAAAATTTTAATGATGTAAAAAGTTATAAGTGAGATGTTAGATGTTAAGCGTCGCTCTCCTTTTACAAATTACATTTTACAAAAACTCACATATTATGAACACAGAATTATTAGGAGTCATTGGTATTTTTATCCTAACTATTGTTTTAGCGATTCCTTTAGGAAAATATATTGCTAAAGTTTATTTAGGAGATAAAACACTTCTTGACCCGATCTTCAATCCAATTGAAAAACTTATTTTTAAAATCAGCGGTATTAATTCGGCTGAAGAAATGAACTGGAAACAACACTTAAAAGCACTTTTAAGCATTAATACGGTTTGGTTCTTTCTTTGCTTTTTTGTCTTGTTGTTTCAGGGATCTTTACCTTTAAATCCGGATAACAACCCCTCAATGACGCCGGATTTGGCTTTTAATACGGCTATTTCATTTATTGTAAACTGTAATTTACAGCATTATTCAGGCGAAAGCGGCGTTTCTTACCTTTCACAAATCGTCTTGATGTTCCTTCAGTTTGTTTCTGCTGGTATCGGAATGGCCGCTGCCGCTATGATTTTTACAGCAATGAAAGAAAGAACAACAGAAAAATTAGGTAATTTTTACAATTATTTCATCAAAAGCTGTACTCGTATTTTATTGCCGCTTTCAGCAATTGTAGCTGTAGCACTAGTATTTAGTGGCACTCCTATGACTTTTGAAGGAAAAGATGCTATTACAACGCTTCAAGGTGATCATGTTGAAGTTTCGCGCGGACCCGCTGCAGCCTTTATTGCTATTAAACATATTGGTACAAATGGAGGCGGATTTTTTGGAGCCAACTCAGCGCATCCATTAGAAAACCCAACTTATTTTACTAACGGAGTTGAACTTTGGGCACAAATGATTATTCCGTTTGCGATGATTTTTGCACTTGGATTTTACCTCAACAAAAGAAAATTATCAAACATTATTTTTGGTGTAATGACGGTTGGATTTTTACTCTTGGTTGTTCCAACAGTTATGAGTGAAATCAACGGAAATCCTGCCATCGAAAAAATGGGAATCGCTCAGACAACTGGAGCGATGGAAGGAAAAGAAGTTCGGTTTGGGCCCGCAATTTCAGGTTTCTGGAGTATTGCTACAACGGTAATTTCTACAGGTTCTGTAAACAGTATGCACGATAGTTCTATGCCGATGTCTGGCACTATGCAGCTATTGTCTATGATGGTGAATGCCTTTTACGGTGGATGCGGTGTTGGTATTCTAAACTACTATATTTTCATAATACTAGCCGTATTTATCTCCGGACTAATGGTTGGTCGAACTCCCGAATTTTTAGGGAAGAAAATCGAAGCTCGAGAAGTTAAAATTGCTGCTTTTATTGCCATTCTTCATCCTTTATTAATATTGGCAGGAACTGCTTTAGCTTCTTATTTTGCTGCGTATGATACTGCAATGGGTTATTGGTTTAGCGGCAACGCAACAGGTTGGTTAAACAATCCTGGCAACCATGGATTTTCAGAAATGTTATACGAATATACTTCAAGCGCTGCCAATAACGGTTCTGGTTTTGAAGGCTTAGGCGATAATAATCCGTTCTGGAATATCACTACAGGAATTGTATTACTGCTAAGCCGCTTTATTCCAATCATTGGTCCATTAGCAATTGCAGGTTTACTTGCAGATAAAAAATACATTCCAGAAAGTGCAGGAACTTTAAAAACCGACACATCAATTTTCGGAATCATGACTTTTGCCGTAATCGCCATTATCGCTGCTTTATCATTTTTTCCGGCGCTGGCACTTGGACCTTTGGCTGAGTTTTTCACACTAAAATAAAATGCTGGATATTTTAAACACATAGAAACATAGAATTTAAATCTGTAAAAAAGAATAAAAAGAAAACTCGTTTTCACACATAGTTAGAATAACGATTTTATCCTTCGCATTTCAATATAGCCCGTGGTTTCAACCACGGGAAACGAATTGCAGAGACAAAGATTATGATATACGTTGCGTCCCAGCGGTTGAAACCGCTGGCTATGTTCTATAATCTATGTGTTTTTAGCGCATAACATTTAACAAATAACATTTAACTTTTTACAAGAAAATGACAACTAATAAATCCACATCATTGTTTGAAAGTAAACAGGTAAAAGAAGCATTCTTGCAGTCTTTTGTCAAGCTGAACCCAAAAATGATGATCAAAAATCCGGTAATGTTTACCGTAGAAATTGGAACAGCCATTATGTTTGCTGTCTGCATTTCGATATTAATGGGCGCAAACGATCAGGGAAGTTTTACTTATAACCTAATTGTGTTCTTAATTTTATTGGCAACGCTTTTATTTGCCAATTTCGCCGAAGCCATTGCCGAAGCAAGAGGAAAAGCACAAGCTGACAGTTTAAGAAAAACAAGAGAAGAAACTCCTGCAAGACAGATTCTGTCTAACGGAGAAATTGAAAACATCAGTTCTTCAGCATTGAAAAAAGGCGATATTTTCGTTTGCGAAGCCGGTGATTTAATTGCTGCCGATGGTGAAATTATCGAAGGTCTGGCAACAATCGACGAAAGTGCCATTACCGGAGAAAGTGCTCCTGTAATCCGTGAAGCTGGCGGAGATAAATCATCTGTAACCGGAGGGACAAAAGTATTATCTGATAAAATTAAAGTAAAAGTAACTTCTGAACCTGGCGAAAGCTTTTTAGATAAAATGATTGCTTTGGTTGAAGGTGCAAGCCGTCAGAAAACACCAAACGAAATTGCCTTAACCATTTTATTAGCCGCATTTACTTTAATCTTCGTGATTGTGTGCGTTACGCTAAAACCGTTTGCCGACTATGCCAACGCACCCATCACGATTGCGGCTTTCATTGCTTTGTTTGTTTGTTTGATTCCAACTACAATTGGAGGATTGCTTTCTGCGATTGGTATTGCGGGAATGGACAGAGCGTTACGAGCTAACGTAATTACAAAATCGGGTAAAGCGGTTGAAACTGCTGGAGATATTGATGTATTGCTTTTGGATAAAACCGGAACTATTACCATTGGAAACCGAAAAGCAACCAATTTTTACCCAACAAAAGGAATTTCTTTTGATGATTTCGTGAAATCGGCTGTTTTGAGTTCGCTTGCTGATGATACTCCGGAAGGGAAAAGTATTCTCGAGCTAAGTGAGATGATCGATGTAAAAAATGAAACGAAAGCAAGTTTCTTAAAGACTACTTCTGATATTTCATATACTATAAAATTTACTGCCGAAACCAGAACTTCCGGAGTAGTATTAAAAGACGGAACTAATATTAGAAAAGGTGCTCAGGACACTGCAAAAAATATTGCGCAGCAAGCTGGAAATTCTTTCCCTGAAGATACTGCACAACAAGTAATCACGATTTCATCTAACGGAGGAACTCCACTAGTTGTTATTAAAAACAATGAAGTTCAAGGTGTTATCGAACTTCAGGATATTATCAAAACTGGAATGAAAGAACGTTTTGAGCGTCTACGCCGAATGGGAATCAAAACGGTTATGGTTACAGGAGATAATCCGCTTACGGCCAAATTTATTGCCGAAGCCGCAGGTGTTGATGATTTTATTGCCGAGGCTAAGCCTGAGGATAAAATGAATTACATTAGAAAAGAACAGGCTGAAGGAAGATTGGTTGCCATGATGGGTGACGGAACAAATGATGCTCCGGCTTTGGCTCAAGCCAATGTTGGAGTTGCGATGAACAGCGGAACTCAAGCGGCAAAAGAAGCCGGAAACATGGTCGACCTTGACAATGATCCAACGAAATTAATCGAGATTGTTGAAATTGGAAAACAGCTTTTAATGACTCGAGGTACTTTAACTACTTTTTCTATTGCAAATGACGTTGCGAAATATTTTGCTATTGTTCCTGCTCTTTTTATTACTGCGATTCCTGCGCTTCAAGGTTTGAATATTATGCATTTGCATAGTCCTGAAAGTGCGATTTTATCGGCTGTAATTTTCAACGCGATTATCATCCCGATATTGATTCCGCTTGCGCTGAAAGGAGTTGATTACCGACCAATTGGAGCTAGTGCCATCTTAAAAAGAAACCTTTTGATTTATGGTCTTGGCGGATTGATTGTTCCTTTTATCGGAATTAAAGTAATTGATTTACTGGTAGCATTTTTCATGTAAGATGCTAAGGTGCTAAGTTGCTAAGATTCTAAGTTTTTTTCTTAGAGTCTTAAAAACTTAACGAATCAGAATTTAAAAAAAACTTAGAAACTTAGAGACTTAGTCTCTTAGAAACTTTAAAAAAATGAAAAATCTATTTTCTATAATAAAACTTACTGTGGCTACTTTAATCTTGTTCGCAGTTATTTACCCTCTTGCGATTTACGGAATCGCACAAATTGCTCCAAATCAAGGAAAAGGAGAAACGATTTCGGTTAACGGAAAAGTGGTTGGTTACCAAAAAAATGGACAAAAGTTCGATAAGTCGAATTATTTCTGGGGAAGACCTTCGGCTGTTGATTATAATGCGGCGGGAAGTGCCGGAAGCAACAAAGGTCCTAGCAACGCCGATTATTTGGTTTTGGTTCAAAAAAGAATTGATACGCTTTTATTGGTTCATCCGTACTTGAAAAAATCTGATATTCCGTCGGATATGGTTACGGCTTCTGGAAGTGGTTTAGATCCGAATATTTCTCCGCAAGGGGCTTTGATTCAGGTGAAACGAATTGCTAAAGAAAGAAAACTGGATGAAACTAAAATAAAATCTTTGGTGGAATCTAAAATTAATACTGCTGTTGTTGGTCCTGAAACAGTGAATGTTTTGGAATTGAATGTGGCTTTGGATGCGCTTCGCTAAGACTCTAAGATGCTAAGGTTCTAAGATACTAAGATACTAAGATACTGAGATTCTAAGTTTTTCTCCTGCAAGGTTTTTAAAACCTTGCAGGTATGATAGACTAGTTGATACGAATTTTCATTCTTGTTCTATGCGCATTCTTGTCATTTCGACGAAGGAGAAATCTTCGTTAGTAGCTCGACAAAGATTGGCGAATTTCTATACGGAGTTTCTTGCGGAGATTGCTTCGCCAGTTCGCTATCGCTCGTGTCCTCGTTCCTCAGAATGACAAACTAAGCGATAAAAACTAACCTTTAAAATTAAATACCTACAAGGTTTTAAAAACCTTGCAGGAAACGAAAACGCCTTTTTACCCCAAATGCCCTAGCCCCGATAGAAGTGGAAATCCTTTTTCTGGCTTCTTTAGCCAGGAAAAGATTGAAACAGATAGCGGGATTAGCTCCTAAAAAATCTACTAATAAATAATAGAATACCACAAAAATGAAAAAAATAATACTTACCGCTTTAATCGCTTTTGGTTACAGCAATTTACAAGCACAGTCAGCATCTAAAAGTCCATTGACATTTTCGGGATATGTTGACGCTTATTATAGTTATGATTTCGGGAAACCGGAAAATCATACTCGGCCAAACTTTTTTTACAGCTATAATAAAAGCAACGAGGTAAACCTGAATTTGGGAATGGCGAAAGTAAATTATTCGAAAGAAAACATTCGGGGAAATTTTGCCCTGATGGCGGGAACTTATGCCGAATATAATATGTCTGCTGAACAGGGTTTATTGAAAAATGTTTATGAAGCGAATGTTGGTGTGAAGATTTCGAAAAACCATAATTTATGGGTTGATGCGGGAATTATGCCTTCGCATATTGGTTTTGAAAGTGCGATTGGAAAAGACTGTCAGACTTTAACGAGAAGTATTCTGGCTGAGAATTCTCCTTATTATGAAACGGGAGTTAAAATTGGTTATACTTCTGAATCTGGAGAATGGTATTTGGCTGGTATGTACTTAAATGGCTGGCAGAGAATTGAGAAAGTAGAAGACAATCAAACGCCTGCTTTTGGAACTCAAATTACCTATAAACCGTCTGATCGGGTTGCTTTGAACTGGAGTACTTATGTTGGAAATGAGCAACCGGATATTGATAAAAAATGGCGTTATTTCAACAACTTTTACGGACAGTTTAAGGTAACGGAAAAGACAAATATTACAGCTGGTTTTGATATCGGATCTCAGCAATCGGCTAAAGGAAGTGATAAATACGATACTTGGTTTTCGCCCGTTTTGATTCTGCAATACAAGCCAGTTGACAAGATTCAGCTTGCAGTAAGAGGTGAATATTATAGTGATGAAAAAGGTGTGATTACCGCGACGGAAACGCCAAATGGTTTTAAAACTTACGGATTTTCGGCTAACTTTGATTACTTAGTTACTGATAATGTTATGTTTAGAATTGAAGCGAGAAATCTTTCAAGTAAAGACGAAATCTTCACCAATAAAGACAATCTTCCAACGGACACGAATACGTTTGTAACGACTTCGCTGGCGATTTCTTTCTAACCATTAAAAGATTTTTTACCATTAAGAGATTAAGAAAATTAAGTTTTAGCACCTCATTTTAATATAGAATACAGAACATTAAGCTTAATGTTCTGTAGACAAAGAAAAGCTTAACTTCCTTAATCTCTTAATGGTTAAACCAAAAAATATGGAAAACGAAAATAACGCACAGCACTTTCTCGATTTGATTCAGAAATCACGAAAAGGTAAGTTTAAAATCTACATTGGAATGAGTGCCGGTGTGGGAAAGACTTTTCGTATGCTTCAGGAAGCGCATTCGTTATTGAAAAACGGAATCGATGTGAAAATCGGCTACATCGAAACGCACATGCGAAAGGAAACGCATGAATTATTAGCGGGTTTGCCGATAATTACGAGACGGACTATTTTTTATAAAGGAAAAGAATTGGAAGAACTCGATGTTCAGGCGATTATTAATCTTCGTCCCGAAGTGGTTATTGTTGATGAACTGGCGCATACAAACGTTGAAGGAAGCAAAAATGAAAAACGCTGGCAGGATGTTTTAGAAATTCTGGAAGCTGGAATTAATGTGATTTCGGCTGTGAATATTCAGCATATTGAAAGTTTAAATGAAGATGTAAAACGAATTACAAACATTGATGTTCAGGAACGTATTCCGGACAATGTTTTACGATTGGCGGATGAAGTCGTGAATATCGACTTGACATCTGAAGATTTGATTGCGCGTTTGAAAGAAGGAAAAATTTATACTCCAGATAAAATTCAGACGGCTTTAACGAACTTTTTTAAATCGGAACAGATTTTACAACTTCGGGAATTGGCTTTGAAAGAAGTAGCGAGTCAGGTCGTTCGAAAAGTCGAAAATGAAGTTCCGAATCTTCATGCTTTACGACATGAGAAACTTTTGGCCTGCATTAGCAGTAATGATAAAACGGCTAAAATTGTGATTAGAAAAACAGCAAGACTCTCCAGTTATTATAACGGATTGTGGTATGTTTTATATGTAGAAACTCCGCAGGAAAGCAGTAATAAAATTGCTTTGGACAAACAGAGACATTTAATTAATAACTTTAAACTCGCTGTGCAATTAGGCGCAGAAGTTATTAAACTGGAAAACAAAAATATTACCGACGCGATTTTGGCAACAGTTGAAGAAAAACAAATTACAACGGTCTGTATCGGGAAACCGCATTTGAATTTATTTAAAGTAATTTTGTCTACAACAATTTTCAGGCGTTTGCTAAACAAACTGTCGTTGTCAAATGTTGATCTTGTAATACTGTCGTAATTTTTCTAACCATTAAGATATTAAGAAAATAAAGGCTATGCTTAATTTTCTCTTTGTAAGTTTCATTAAGTTCAAAACTTAATTTCCTTAATATCTTAATGGTTCAAATAAAAAACTTGTTTTTAAATAAACGTCATGAGAATTAAAACCAAATTGAATCTGGGAGTTGGATTGTTATTTTTAATGATCATCATACTTTCGTTAGTGAGCGGTTATTCTGTTTTTTTGATAAAAGCAGATACCGAGAATATTCTGAAAGCGAATTATAATACGCTGGAATATTCGCGAAATATGATTTTGTCTTTGGATGAAATTAAAGCGAGCCCTGATAGCAAGATTCATGTTTTCAAGAAATATCTTGAAAAACAAACGCAAAATGTTACCGAACCTGGAGAAAAAGAAGCAACCGAAAACCTTGAAAAAAGTTTTACACTTTTAGAACAAAACGGAGCAAACGAAACCATAAAAGCAAAAATCAGACAGGATATTTTTGCGATTATGAAACTGAATCTGGACGCGATAAAACAGAAAAGCGATATTGCCAAACATACCGCCGAAAATGCTAATTTATGGATTGCCATTGTGGGAAGTTTATGCTTTTTGATTGCTTTTAATTTATTAGTTAATCTCCCAAATAATATTGCAAACCCAATAAAGGAATTGACGCTGAGTATTAAGGAAATTGCGAATAAAAACTATTCAGAGCGTGTTCATTTTACAAGTCATAGCGAATTTGGAGATTTGGCCAAATCGTTTAATACGATGGCGCAGAAACTTCAGGAATATAACGACAGTAATTTGTACAAACTCTTCTTCGAAAAGAAACGCCTTGAAACGCTTATCAATAATATGAACGATCCAATTATTGGTTTAGACCATGAAAATACTGTTTTGTTTGCCAATGATGAAGCGCTGAAAATTGTTGGTTTAAAACTGGAAGATGTTATTGGGAAATCGGCTTCTACTCTAGCCTTGTCGAATGATTTGATTCGGTCTTTGATTTTAAAAGAGGATTCAGATTCTGCTAAAAAACAACCGCTTAAAATTTATGCACACGGAAAAGAAAGTTATTTCGAAAAGGAAATTCTGAATATCACGATAATTCCAACAGGAGAAGAAAAAGAAATCAATATTGGCGATGTTATTATTCTGCGAAATATTACGCTTTTTAAAGAACTGGATTTTGCCAAAACCAATTTTATTGCCACCGTTTCACACGAATTAAAAACACCAATTGCCTCGATAAAATTAAGTCTGAAATTGCTTGAAAATGAAAAAACAGGCGACATGAACGATGATCAGAAACAATTGGTCGAAAGTATAAAAGATGATAGTCAGCGCTTATTGAAAATTACAGGCGAATTGCTTAATCTATCGCAGTTAGAAACTGGAAATATTCAGCTGAATATCGAAAAAAGTAATCCGCATGAGATTGTAAATTATGCTGTTGAAGCGGTAAAAGTTCAGGCGGAACAAAAACAAATCAAACTGGTTATTGATGCCGATGAAAATCTAGAAGACGTAAAAGCCGACAGCGAAAAAACAGGTTGGGTTTTGATTAATTATTTGTCGAATGCGATTCGGTATTCTTCTGAAAAAAGTACCATTCACATCAAACTTAAAAAAGAACTAAATCAAATTGTATTTCAGGTTATCGATACTGGAAAAGGAATTGACACACGATATAAAGACAAAGTTTTTGATAAATATTTTCAGGTACCGGGAAGTCAGAAATCCGGAACGGGATTGGGTTTAGCTATTAGCAAAGAATTTATTGAAGCTCAAAATGGAAGTGTTGGTGTTGAGAGTAATTTGGGATTGGGGAGTACGTTTTGGTTTTCGTTGAAAATTTAGATAAATTGTGAATTGTGAATCATTAAAAGAGCTTCAGAGAAGCGAGATATTTATAGCTAATTTGATTCACATTGATAATAAGCTCCAGCGGAGCGATATATTTCACCCCGCTGGGGCTTAAAAAACGCATCTAATAAATTTTCTATAAATATATCGTCCCGCTGGGACTTTATTTACTTAAAATCAACAATCTGAATAAATAAAATTTAGCCAATCTTAATTCAATTACCCTAATTAAACCCAACAAATTAAAGTTCGCTTAAGGTTCAGTTAAGAGCAAAATACCAGCTTCGAACATTCGTTACTATTGCAAAATATAACGACAACGAAAGATGTTTTACAAAACAGTTTCTCTACTATTTCTATTCGGATTATTTTCTGCGAATGCACAACAAAATGATTCGATTACAAAAATTGACAGTACTTCTCATAATTTAAAATTCAATTATAAGCAATTAATTATTCCAAGTGTATTAATTGGTTATGGCGTAATTGGTTTAGAAAGTGATCAGCTTTTGAGTTTTAATCACCAGATTAAAGATGAGGTTACTGAAGACATTGACGAGAAAGTCACCATTGATGATTTTTCTCAGTACGCACCTGCCGTATCTGTTTATGCGCTGAATGCTTTTGGCGTAAAAGGCAAAAATAATATGCGCGATCGTTCTGTAATACTTGTGACTTCATATGCGATTATGGCGACAACGGTTTTAGGCTTAAAATCGATTTCACATGTAGAAAGGCCTGACGGAAGTTCAAACAACTCCTTCCCTTCCGGACACACTGCAACTGCATTTATGGGCGCCGAATTTTTATACCAAGAATATAAAGACAAATCGATTTGGTACGGAATTGCAGGTTATGCCGTCGCAACCGGAACGGGATTATTTAGAATTTACAACAATCGCCATTGGTTAACCGATGTGGCTGCCGGAGCCGGAATTGGGATTTTGAGTACCAAAATTGCTTATTGGATTAATCCATATATTACTAAAAAGTTATTCAAATCATCAGCCGAAAACAAATCGACTTCTATGATAATGCCTTTTTATAATGGACAGCAATATGGGTTGAGCTTTGCGAAAGTCTTTTAGTTTTTTTAGCCACAGATTTAACAGATTAAAAGTATTTTTTAATCGCTTTGTGTAGATTTATTTGCCACGAATTGCACAAATTTTCACGAATTATGTTGATTATATTTTGAATAAAAAATTCGTGAAAATTCGTGTAATTCGTGGCGAAAAAAAAATAATCCTTTTAATCTGTGACTCGAGCGATAGCGAACAGGCGTAGCAAATCTGTGGCAAAACTCTTTTTATGTATTCGAAGTATTATTTTTAATCTCTCGAACTTCACGTTTCAATTCTAAAAGCAAATCTTTCATTTCTCCAGTTTCTGTTGTTTCTTGTTTTTTATCCGAACGACCGATATTGCATTCGTATTCCCAAATCTCCAGAATATCTGATGCTTTTACTTCATAATTTGGATAAAAACTATTGTCCGATTCTAAAACCAGAGCGTTCTTTTTGTTTTTATTGAGACGCTTATACACCATTCCTTCATTTTTGGTAATCAAAATATAGGTTTTGCCATCCATAACCTCTCCCAGTTTTTCTACATAACGGCCAATAATAATAGAACCATCTTCGTGTGGAGGCATTGAATCGCCTTCAACGGGAAATCCGCGGTGTTTTCCTGGTCCCAAAAAAGGAAGTGTAATCTGCTGTAAACTTTCAATATATTCTGGATCAGCATATCCGTTTAGATAACCTGCTTTTGCTTTTTGAGAGACAATTTCAATAAAATTTTCTCCAAAACTATCCACTTGAATAGGTAAAATAAGTCGGTTGCCTTCTAATTTTATCAAATTTTGCACATCAATTTTACGGATATCGACAGATAATATCAAGTCGATACTCATATGAAAATATAATGCAATCTTCTTTAAAATGTCATACGGTGCTTCCGAAGTTCCGTCTTCGTATTTCACGTATCTTCCTCTTGTAATACTCAGGTTTTCAGCTAATTTTTCTTGTGATATTTTATGCTTAACCCTTAGTGCTCTGATGTTGTCTGAAAATAAGGACATAATTAATTTGTTATAATTTGGAACAGCAAATATACAAAAAATTGTTATCACCTGTGCTAATTTTGTTCCATACAAAAACAAAGGAAAATGGCACGGGCAATTGTACATATGGATTTGGATACCTTTTTTGTATCCTGCGAAAGACGCACCAACTCAGAACTCAATGGAATTCCGCTTATTATCGGTGGCGGAGACCGTGGCGTTGTGGCCTCTTGTTCATATGAAGCCCGTAAATATGGAGTCCGTTCTGCGATGCCAATTCGTATGGCATTAAAACTTTGTCCAGACGCAAAAGTGATGAAAGGCGACATGGAATTGTATTCACAATTGTCGCATGATGTAACCGAAATTCTTCAGGAAAAAGCGCCTGTTTTAGAAAAAGCGAGCATCGATGAATTTTATATGGACATTACCGGAATGGATAAATTTCACGGAAGTTATAAATGGACAAATGAACTAGCTCAAAAGGTGATTAAAGAAACCGGACTTCCAATTAGTTTTTCATTATCCATTAATAAAACCGTTTCTAAAATTGCGACTGGCGAAGGCAAACCAGTTGGGAATCTTCAAATTCCGGAACAAGAAGTACAAGACTTTTTAAATCCGCTTTCGATTCAGAAAATCCCGATGGTTGGCGCTGTGACTTTTCAGCTTTTGTCCCGAATTGGCGTTCGTAAAATTCAGACTTTGGCCGAAATGCCTGCCGAAGTTTTACAACAGATGATTGGTAAAAATGGTCTGGAACTTTGGAAAAAAGCTCACGGAATTGATCATACACCTGTTGAACCTTATACCGAACGAAAATCAATTTCGACCGAAACTACTTTTTCACAAGACACTATCGATCTTGCCAAACTGAGAAGAATATTATTAGGAATGGTCGAAAAACTAGCTTTCCAACTTCGTGCGGAACAATGGCTGACCTCAACTGTTACAGTCAAAATACGTTACGCCAATTTTGATACCGAAACCAAACAATGCCGAGTAGCTTATACTTCAGCCGATCATGTTTTGACCAAAAATGTAATAGAACTTTTTGAGAAAGTCTATCAGCGTCGTATGCGTCTGCGCCTGATTGGCGTTCGCTTTAGCGGATTGGTGCGCGGAACATATCAAATTGATCTTTTTGAGGATACTCAGGAAATGTTATCACTTTATGAAGCGATGGACAAAATGAAAAGTCGTTATGGTTTTGATGCCGTAATGCGTTGTGCCGGAGCTCATTTTAAACCGAATACCAAAGACGAAATTTTAAAACGTAAGAAATAATGTATCTTAATTGTCATTCTTACCATTCATTACGCTACGGCACAATTCCGCTTAAGGATTTGATTGCCGAAGCCGTTTTGCATGATATTAAAGCAATGGCATTGACCGATATTAATACCGTTACCGGAATTTACGATTTTATAAAAGCGTGTCGGGAAAAAGAAATCAAGCCTTTGATTGGAATGGAATTTCGATACAATCATGAATTCCGATATATTGGCCTCGCTAAAAATGCAGAAGGTTTAGCAGAAATGAATGTTTTTTTAACGGAGCATAATTTCAGTGGAGAAACTTTGCCTTTACGTGCTCCAAAATTCGAATCGGTTTTTGTGATTTATACTTTAGAAAATGCTCCAGAAACGCTTTATGAAAATGAATTTATCGGAGTTCGTCCTGAAGAAGTTTCAAGTCTTCTGACTTCAAAACATAAAAATAAAATCTCCAAAATGGTGATTTTACAGCCTGTAACTTTTAGAATCAAAAAAGAATACAATCTGCATAAAGTGCTTCGTGCTATTGATACGAATATTATTTTATCGAAACTTACGGAAGCTGATTATTGCAAAGTTTCTGATGTGATGAAACCTGTAGCATCGATTCTGCCTTTTTATGAAAAATATCCTGAAATCATTTTAAATACACAACGTATCATTGACGATTGTAATTTTCAATATGATTTTTCAGCTAAAAGAAATAAAAAATTCTATACTGAAAACCGTCAAAAAGATTTAGAAAAACTAACCGAATTGGCTTGGGAAGGATTTAAAAAACGTTACAGAAACGAAAATATTGAAGCAAAAGCTCGCGTTGAAAAAGAGTTAAAAGTTATTGACGAATTAGAATTCAGCGGTTATTTTTTAATTACTTGGGACATTATCCAATACAGCAACAGTAAGGGTTTTATGCATATTGGACGCGGAAGCGGTGCCAACAGCATCATCGCCTATTGTCTCGGAATTACGGACATCTGCCCTATTGAACTAGATTTGTATTTTGAACGTTTTCTAAACCTCAACCGCAAAACACCACCTGATTTTGACATTGATTGGAGTTGGCAGGAACGCAACACCATTTTAGAATATATCTTTGGAAAATACGGCAAAAATCATGTTGCGTTTTGCGGTACAAATGTGGAGTTTAAATACCGTTCTATTTTTAGAGAAGTCGGAAAAGTTTTTGGTCTTCCTAAAGAAGAATTAGATCTTTTGGCGAAAAATCCGGAAGAACTTCATCCAACCAATAAAATTGTAAAATTGGTTCAGGAATATGGACAAATGATGGAAAAATATCCCAATCAACGAAGCATGCATGCCTGCGGGATTTTAATTTCTGAAGAACCAATTACCAATTATACGCCTCTTGAAATGCCTCCAAAAGGTTTTCCGATCGCACTTTTTGATATGCATATTGCCGAGGAAATTGGTTTTGACA
Organism: Flavobacterium denitrificans DSM 15936; assembly: GCF_000425445.1. Lineage (GTDB taxonomy): Bacteria > Bacteroidota > Bacteroidia > Flavobacteriales > Flavobacteriaceae > Flavobacterium > Flavobacterium denitrificans. The sequence continues at coordinate 19,794 of NZ_KE384379.1, forward strand.
AATTTGATATTTTAAGTCAGCGCGGTATCGGACATATTGATGACAGCGTAAAACTGATTGCCAAAAACCGAGGCATAAAAGTTAATATTCGCGATACTTCCATTTCTAAAAACGAAGCGGTTTGCAATTCTTATTTAGCAAAAGGACATACGATTGGCTGTTTTTATATCGAAAGTCCGGCTATGCGTGGTTTACTACGCCGTTTAAATTGTGACAATTATAAAATTCTCGTCGCCGCGTCGTCTATTATTCGTCCCGGCGTTGCACAATCGGGAATGATGAAAGAATATATTTTTCGCCATAATAATCCAACGCAGTTTGAATATTTTCATGAGGTTTTCAAAGAACATCTTGGCGAAACTTACGGCATTATGGTTTATCAGGAAGATGTCATTAAAATTGCCCAGCATTACGGTGGACTTCCCGCTCCTGACGGCGATATTCTTCGTCGCGCCATGTCGGGAAAAGGAAGATCTCTAGAAGCACTTCAGAAAGTAAAAGATAATTTCTTTGCGAGCTGTGCTCAAAAAGGGCATCCCGAAACTTTGAGTCAGGAAATTTATCGTCAGATTGAATCTTTTGCAGGATATTCTTTCTGCAAGGCACACTCAGCTTCTTATGCGGTCGAAAGTTATCAGAGTTTATACTTGAAAGTCAATTATCCTGTTGAATTCATGACAGCGGTAATCAACAATCAGGGCGGATTTTACAGAACCGAAGTGTATGTACACGAAGCAAGAATGTCTGGCGGAACGATTCATAATCCGTGTGTGAATAAAAGCGAATATCAAACGACTTTATATGGTACCGATATTTATCTCGGTTTTATGCACATTCAGAGTCTAGAATCTAAAATTGCTCATTTAATTGAAGAAGATCGAAATAAAAAAGGGGATTTTAATTCTCTGGAAGATTTTATCAACCGAATTCCAATTGGGATTGAAGGCGTTAAAACGCTGATTTTTATTGATGCTTTTCGTTTTACAGGAAAAACAAAAAATCAGCTTTTGGTAACTGCCAGTCTCCTTTTGAACAATTTTAAACCTGAAAATAGAGATTTGAAATTACTGCAAGAACCCGTTAAAGAATACAAACTTCCAAAATTGGAACGTTCCGTTTTTGAAGATGCTTTTGATGAAATTGAGCTTTTAAGTTTTCCTGTTTCATGCACTGTTTTTGATCTTTTACAAACCAAACACCGTGGCGATATTATGGCCAAAGATTTAGTAAAATATCATAAAAAACAGGTTAGAATGCTGGCTTATCTCATTTCCAGAAAACACGTCCCTACAAAAAAAGGCACCATGTATTTTGGAACCTGGATTGATCATGAAGGCACTTATTTTGATACGGCACATTTTCCGGATAGTCTTGCAAAACATCCGTTTCAGGGTGGAGGCTGTTATCTTTTATTAGGAAATGTTGAAGTCGATTATCATTTCCCGACCATCACAATAACCAAAATGGCAAAGATGCCTTTTATTCCCGATCCGCGTTATATGGATGCTAAAGATCAATACCGAACACAAAACCAGATTAAAGAAGATATAAGCCTTACACACAGAAAACCTTATCCATCAGGACATGAAATTAATTTGCCGCGACATAGGATGAAGTTTTAATTTTTATTAAACGCCGAAAATTGCTCGCAAAGTCGCAGAGACGCAAAGTTTTATTTACAAAGACTTAAAAAGAAAAAAACTTAGCGCCTTTGCGTCTTTGCGAGATTAAAAAAACAAGCTTAATAAACTCGTAAACAATATGTTAAAAATTAAATAACTAAAGAACAACTTACGTTATATAAAGATGAAAAATACGGAATATGCTATAGTCGATATTGAAACCACAGGCGGAAATGCCAGTGGAAGTCGCATTACTGAAATTGCGATCATTATTCATGATGGTAAAAATGTAATTGATCGTTATGAAACATTGGTAAATCCTCAAAAAGATATACCTCTATCTATTTTTGGATTAACAGGTATTAATAATGAAATGGTAGCAAATGCGCCAATCTTTGATGACATTTCAGAGAAAGTTCTCGACATGCTTACAGATCGCATTTTTGTGGCGCACAATGTCAATTTCGATTATTCATTTGTTCATCATCAACTGGAACAAGCCGGTTTTAAATGGTCGGCGAAAAAGCTTTGCACAGTTCGTGCAGCACGAAAAATCAAACCGGGATTGGGTTCTTATAGTTTAGGAAATCTTTGCAATTCGTTGAATATTTCTTTAGAAAATCGACACCGAGCTGGCGGAGATGCCGATGCTACTGCCCTACTTTTTTCTCTTTTAATGGAATGGGATGATGCAGGAGAAATTGAAAAAATGATCAAAAAAACAGCTCAAGACCAGCGTTTGCCTCCTAATCTTCCGCCAGACGATTTTAATAATTTACCCGAAAAACCTGGAGTCTATTATTTCTATAATCAAGCAAAAAAGGTAATTTATGTTGGAAAAGCAATTAATTTAAAAAAACGAGTTTCTTCTCATTTCAGCGGAAATAATATTAATCCGCAGAGACAGCACTTTTTAAGAGACATTCACGGAATTTCTTTTGAAGTCTGTGCTACCGAATTAATGGCGCTTTTGCTGGAATGTACCGAAATCAAAAAACTCTGGCCAACTTATAACAGAGCTTTAAAACGTTTTGAAGCCAAATTTGGAATTTATCAGTATGAAGCCAGAAATGGCTATAAATATCTTGCGATTGGCAAAGTGAGTAAATTTCAGGTCTGTATCCATGAATTCAGTACTCTGTACGAAGGCATTAATGTACTACGAAGTCTGGCCGAACGTTTTGAAATCGATCATCGTTTCTGTAAATATTCAAAACCTGAAGAAGGAGAATTATTTCAGAATAATAATCCACAAACCTTGCCTGATGTTATCATACATAACGCACAAGTCGATAATGCCATTGATTATTTGTTAAACAACAGACCCACTTTTGCCATTATCGACAAAGGGAAATCAAAAGAAGAGCGCAGTTGCGTTTGGATTGAAAACGGACATTTTTACGGTATGGGATACCTACCTTCTGATGTTTCGATTCATGAGCCTTCAGAGGTTAAAAATTACGTTACGCCTTATAAAAGCAATCAATATATCGAGCAATTGATTTTTTCTTATGCAGAAAAAAATCCGAGAAAAGTATTCTTCAATAAACCATTATTGGATCAAAACTAATCTGTTTTCAGATTCCAAATTAAATTAAAAAATAGAGCTGTAAAAAACCACGTTATGACACTATTTAGCGACACCGAATTATTTGCGACAGGTTTGGGAGGAAAAAAAGTTTTTGATATTCCTGATTCTGAATTGATTTTGATTGAGAATTTCTTCACCAAAGAAGAATCAGATCATTTTTATGAAAGAATACTGCGCAAAACCAAATGGAGAGAATATGAAATGGAAATTTACGACAAAACCTACACTGTTCCTCGCATGATTTCTTGGTATGAAGACAAAGATAATCCAGGCGCAGATCCAAAAGGGCCAGACTGGACGTATGAATTATTAAAAATTAGAAGTCGCGTGGAAAAAGAAACACAGCTTGATTTCAACAGTCTTTTATTAAATCTTTATCGAAACGGGAAAGACGGTGTTGGCTGGCACAGCGACCGCGAAGACAATTCTGGAAAAGATCCCATTATAGCTTCGGTAACTTTTGGAGAAACTCGAATATTTAAATTGCGCCATAAATTCAACAAAGAAATTCCACAGATTGAAATTCCGCTACATCATGGTTCGTTTCTATTGATGGCTGGAACGACTAATAGCTTTTGGCAACATCAGGTTCCAAAAACAGCTCGCGATGTTTTGCCTAGGATCAATCTTACCTTTAGAAGAACCAATCGAAATCTTTGATTTTTATAGAATTGAATGACTTAAAAAAGTTTTTTCGACTGAAAAAACAGTAAGATAATCCTTCTTTAAAAAGTTAAAACCCGCACTGTATGAACCTTTTATTAGGCTAACCCTATCTTTTTTACTATTTTTGCAACCTTTTTCAAAATACAATACCATAATGGCTTATTCTAACAATGATTTATCGCGTTTCTTAGATGCGCAGAACAAACTTTATCTTACAGCTCTTTCTGAAATCAGCAAAGGGAAAAAAGAAACACATTGGATGTGGTTTATTTTTCCGCAAATAAAAGGTTTGGGTAAAAGCGATACAGCAAATCTTTATGCCATTAATGATTTGAAAGAAGCTACAGATTATTTGGAACATCCAATTCTTGGAAAACATTTAATCGAAATTTCAGAGCTTTTATTAAGCTTTAAAATGAAATCGGCTGATGGAATTTTTGGTGATTTAGATGCGCGCAAATTGCGTTCGTCTATGACGCTTTTCTCATTGGTTGAAAACACAAATCCGATATTTCAGGAAATTCTCGAAGCTTTCTTTTCAGGAGAATCTGACCCACTTACTTTGTCTATTATTAATTCAACAATAAAATCATCTGCTGAAGCTGTTGTGGCATAAGCCCGTTTCCAGATTATTTGCATCAAAGAGACATTGCTTCATTGCAATGTCTTTTTTTTTATGCCAATATCCATAGATTTTTCGTTGCGAGTTTCTTCTTTTATTCTTTTATTTTCAACAAAAAACATCGCAAATTCAGATTCTTAACTCATAAAATAGGAATTTTCAGAGAATTAATTTCTAACTTGCATATTACAAACCAAACCCCTAATTAACCAAACCATGTCTGACAAAATTAAAACCCTGCAGATCATTCATCTCGGCGTTTGTGCCGGTACAATTGTCGCCTATTACATTTTAGGTGATATTTCGATTGAAAAATTACAAATTCCTGCTATAGATTCCTCTTCAGTAATTTATGTACTAATTCCTGTTTTTGCGTTTGTATTGAGTAGTTTTTTATTCAAATCCCAATTGAAGCAAATCAATCCAAAATTAAAACTGGAGGAAAAGTTTCCAATTTATCAAACTGCGTCAATCATGCGTTGGGCTGTTCTTGAAGGCGCAGCATTTTTGATTTTAATTTTAAAACCCGACTTTATTTTATTTGGAATCTTGATTTTAATCTATCTTATTTTTTTAAGGCCAACGGCAGAACGAATTGACAATGATTTATCTGAACAATAAATTCAGAATTATTTTTAATTTACAACATACAAAAAGCGCCTTGTAATTAAACAAAGCGCTTTTTTTATGATACAAATTTCAGGAAAATTTGAAACAGTAAACTTGAAACAAAAAATCTATTCTTTAGGTTTTGTCAAATAGTAAACAGGAATTCCCGTCAGCATAATCAATACACCCCATCCACAGGTTGAGAATTTTGTAATCAACAACGAAACACTAATTGCTGTTGCCGCAATAATATATACCATTGGCAAAAATGGGTATCCAAATGCTTTATAAGGTCTTTCGGCATTTGGCATTTTTCTTCTCAAAATAAAAATTCCGTAGATTGTCAAAATATAGAAAATCAAAACAATGATAATTACGAAGTCTAATAAATCACCATATTTCCCTGTCAAACATAATGCTGAAGCCCAAATACATTGTGCCCACAAAGCCCAAGCAGGAACACTTGATTCATTTAAAACGGCTGCTTTTTTAAAGAACAAACCATCATTTGCCATTGTATAATATACTCTTGCGCCGGCCATAATTAATCCGTTGTTGCAGGCAAAAGTCGAAATCATAATCATAATTGCGATAATCAAAGTTCCAACATTTCCAAAAATATATTGTGCAGCAACAACTGCAACTCTATCTGATTTTGCCGTAGCAATTTCATCTAGCGGAACTACCGCCAAGTACATAATATTCGTTAAAACATAAATAAGCGTAACAATAAAAGTTCCAAGAAACAGGCTTAAACCTACATTACGTTGCGGATTTTTAATTTCGCCGGCGATAAAAGTTACACCATTCCAAGCATCACTAGAAAATAATGACCCAACCATTGCGGCAGAAATTCCAGTAATCAAAGCCGTTCCGCTAATTGGAAGCCATGAACTGCTTTCGGCATTATATGTGCGTGTTGTCCAGGCATCTGTCCAGTTGAGATCCCAAACTGAAGCTTTTGCTGCGAGCGTTAATCCAAAAACGATCAACCCTAGCAATGATAAAATTTTAATTATTGTTAAAACTGTCTGCAGAATTTTTCCGTTTTTTACACCGCGGCTATTAATATAAGTCAATAAAATAATCGTGAAAATAGAAACAAGTTGTGCGGCATTAAGTTTAAAAAAACCAGCTTCATAAAGAATATTTTCATCACTAAAGGGTTCATATAAGTATGCGGCAAACTTCGAAAAAGCCACTCCCACTGCAGCAATTGTACCGGTCTGAATTACTGCAAAAAAACTCCATCCATAAAGAAATGCTATCAGCTTGTTGTAAGCTTCTTTTAGATAAACATATTGGCCTCCGGCTTTTGGAAACATCGAACTTAATTCTCCGTAACTCACCGCGGCAATAATGGTAATTAATCCCGAGATCAGCCAAATTAAGGTAAGCCATCCGGCAGATCCTACACGCCTTGCGATATCAGCACTTACTATAAATATTCCTGATCCAATCATAGAACCTACAACAAGCATGGTTCCGTCTAATAATCCTAATTCTCTTTTAAAATGTTCATTTTCTTGGTCGTGTTCTTGCATTTTTTTTGGTTTTGGGTTGGTTAAAGATATACTTTTTTCTGAAATTCCAATCTTTAAATTCCATTTTCTAATTATTCCCTAAAATCATATTATTGAAAATACCCTGTTGTTTTAATTTAAAATAAATCCTTTACGTATTTCCGTAATTTTTTATTATTCCAACCATTTATATTTGGAATATGATTCTAAAAAGAGACCAAAAAGTGCTGAAAAAATCAGAAAAGATAATCAATAAAATTGCACAAGGCCAACTTGATTTTAATATTGGCTTAGAACTTTTATTGGCCGGAGATTATAATTTCAAAGAGTTGTTTACTACCCTGCATAATTACATTATCAATTCTATTCCAGACAAAATCGATTTCAATACCGAAGCTTATCAAACCGCATTAAACACAATTCCTTTAAAACCAACTTGCACACCAGTCGTACTTTTAAAAACTTTCTCAACAAAAATTGCTTTTCAAAAATTAGCGTTATTACCAAAAGATGAAAATAAAAAAACAATAACTGCTTTGTTATGGATTTTTAAAATAACCGACACTGAAAGACGAAATACCGAATGCCTAAATGGTTGTGGCCATTTCTGGCATGAGATAGATTAAAAACAAAAAGCAATTTTTTCGCATTTTTCATACAAAAATTTCCTTCTTTACGTCTTCCCGTAACTTTATACAATTTCAACTATTTATATTTGAAAATGAAAACCAAAATCATTTTTTAAGAAATGTTCTATATATAGATATGATAGCTGTAGAATGTGAAAATTTTATTCGTCAAAAACTATACTTTGACTGTATATAGAATGTATAAAAACCAAAAGACCAAAATCTAAACTAACTAAAAAACTATGGAAACCACTGAAATTGAATTGCCAGATGTATCAAATCATCATTACACTTATGCGGCAAATTTGCTATTAAAGGAAAACAAGACAGCGCACGAAACCAAACACAAACTTGCGGAACAAGGATTAAGCCTTGAAATTGCATCACTAATTGTTGAAAATATGGAAATTGAAATACAAGAAGCAAAGTATGAAAAAGCCCGAAAAGATATGGTTTACGGTGCACTTTGGTTTTGTGGAGGTACAATTTTGACATTTGCTGATATAGGATTTATATTTTGGGGCGCTATTTTATTTGGCGGGATTCAATTTATTAGAGGAGTAATTAATGTGAATTCTTAAGCTGAATTACCATTAAAGTGTGAAATAAACGGAAACTAATACCAAAAGACCAATGGGAATATTTGACAAATTTTTTGGTAAAACGGAAAAAGAAAAAATTTCTAAACCTATCAAAAACTCAGATTTTATAGTTTCAGAAGACCTGATGGAAGAGGAATTGTTTTGGAACATAATACAAAAAACAAAAGACATTTCTGGAGGCAATTTTGAAGAGCAACAAGAAGAATTAGCCAATGAACTCAGAAAAATGAAGGCCGATGAATTGATTTTATTTGGGAACAGTTTTAGAAATTTTAGAGGCGAAGCAAATACTTGGGAATTATGGGGTGCTATTTACATTATTCATGGTGGCTGTAGTGATGATAGTTTTAGCGATTTTCGCGAATGGGTTATCGCACAAGGAAGAGAATTTTATTATAAAATTACTACTAATCCTGAATTGCTTGCAGAAATCGAGACACATCTTATTGAAGAATTTGATTGGGAAGGTTTTGGCTATTTGCCTGGAATAATCTTTGAAGAACTGACTGGCCACGAAATGCCTTATCCATTTAAAGAAAAATATATTACAACCGGAAATGAATGGAGTGACGATAATGATGATCTAAAACACATGTTTCCGAAACTATATGCCAAATATGTAACTAACATGCAATAACTAATCTAACCTTTTTAAATTATTGAAAAAACTTTACTCTAAAAAAGCCACAGCTAAATCTGTGGCTTTTTCAATATAAAACATTTAAAATCTGCAAATTAGCATTATCTCATTCTTACAATTTAACTAACAATTATTTTTCAATCTCCGTAAAGAAAAGAAATTGCAATTAAAATCGAAAATAGCAAGTTTTAAATCTCCAAATAGTTAAACAAAATAATCTTCACATAAATCAATTATTCATAAAATAATTACTAAAAACTGCTTTCTAAAACTCATTTTTATCTTCAGATTCAATTTTAACATATTTTCAATAATCTAAAAATCAATTACTTAAATGTTTAAAAGTTGAAATTAGCCTAAATTAAAGTGTTCTGTGTCAAAGCAAAATATATTTTTATTAAATTTGGTCAAAAGGATAAAAACCGTACTAAATCTTATTTTTTATTAACATTTGTTCATTTTTACTATTAAACTCTAAAGCGTCCCCAAAAAGAGAGTTTACATGCAAAAAACAACTATTTCAAACAAAATGAAGTAACAAAAATTAGATTATTAACCTACAAAAAAATGAAATATGCAAAAGATTTGGCTTCTTAAAAAAATGCGTGTTCCAAATGTCTTTATTCTTTTGTTAATTGTATTTATTACGTGCGCTTTACTAATTTGCATTAATTTCTTCACAATCAAAATATTATCTGCCAACAGAGCTTATGTTAATGGCGAATCGCATTATTCAAAAGGTCAAAAAGATGCTTCGAGACATCTTATCACATACTTGTACACCAAAGATAAAAATCAATGGAAATTGTACTTGGAAGAATTAAGCGTGCCACAAGGAGACGGTATCGCCCGAAAAACACTTTTAAAAGCTGGAGACAATCAAATTGCGCGAAATGGTTTTCTCATTGGCCGAAATCATATCGATGATTTAGATGACCTTGTTTGGTTATTTGTGCATTTTAAAGAAGTTCCATTTTTAGCAAAAGCTATTTACGAATGGGAACAAGGCGATAATCTAATCTACGAATTGTTTATAATTGGAACACAAATCAATGCTAAAATCAAACACAATTCACTTACACCCTATGAACAAAGAAAGTTTCTTGAAAAAATCAGCTCCATCAGTGATCGACTAACTGTTAACGAACGTAATTTTTCGAACACATTAGGCGCAGGAACACGCAAAATAAAAGACTTGCTCATTATAACCAACATTATTTTTATTTTGATTATCGTTTGCAGTATTTGCCTTTATTATTCTATAATGGTAAAACGTCTGCTTACATCAAAAAAAGAAATCGAAGTAAAAAATGAAAATTTATTAGTCGTAAACCACGAGCTAGATTGTTTTGTCTATAGTGCTTCACATGATTTAAGATCGCCTATTACTTCGCTAAAAGGCTTGATAAAAGTCACTCAACTAGAAGATAATGTAGCTCAAATTAAGCAATACCTCAATTTAATGGAACAAAGCTTGGCGAAACAAGACCAATTTATTAGCGATATAATTGATTATTCAAAAAACAAACGAGCGCAAGTAATTATGGAACCTGTAAGCTTGAAAGAATTATTTGAGGAAGCGATTTCACAATTAATGCATATTGAAAATGCAAACCGAATTATATTCACCAAAGAATTATTGGTCGACCACATCCACAGCGACAGTTTAAGATTAAAAATCATCATTTCGAATTTATTGTCAAATGCCATAAAATATGCCGATGCAAGCAAGCAAGAAATGTTTATTTCTATTAAAACTTCACTAACAGACGGTTTTCACAAAATTGAGGTGACTGATAATGGAATTGGAATCAAGGAAGAATTCAAGGATACTATTTTTGAAATGTATTTTGGAACAAACAAAAACAAAGGTTCTGGACTAGGGCTTTACATTGTAAAAGAAGCCGTCGAAAACATAAAAGGAAATATATCTGTATGTTCACAAACAACAATTGGAAGCAAATTCATCGTAACAATACCGAATCATTATGCCATTTAGCCCAACATTTTTATTAATCGAAGATAATTTGATTGATCAGCTTGTAATGACACAATTGCTGAAAAAAGTACTTTTTGTACATAAAATTCATATTGCCAACAATGGACATGAAGGACTTCAATGGCTAAAAAACAGCAAAGAAGTTGACAAGCCTTTGATCATAATTCTTGACATTCAAATGCCTTTTATGAATGGTTTTGAATTTTTGAAAGAATATGATAAACTCGATTCGAAATTAAAAAGCGAAACTTTAATTTATGTTCTTTCATCTACTTTAGACCAAGAGGAAATCAATAAAATAACCGAAAACAAGTATGTCTCTAAAATGCTAGGCAAACCCTTTCCAATCGAAGAATTTAAAGAGGAATTCTATATCAACATTATAGCTTCTTAGCTTCTTCTTCCAATACACGATTGACTTGAGAAAAAGCCCTTTCATAATATGGCTCCTTAGTAGAAGAAATCATGACACCACCATGTGTTGAAGAATGGACAAATTTAATTTCTCCATCACTTACCTCAACAACCATCCCTACGTGATTGATATGTCTTCTTCCATTGGTTTTAAAGAAAATCAAATCGCCTTTTTTGGCTTCATCCGAATTAACTCTATTTCCAATTCGAGATTGTTCTATTGAACTTCTTGGCAATTTGATATCGAAGTTTCCAAAAGTACAAAACATCAAGCCTGAGCAGTCAAAACCTGCTTTTGTTGTGCCACCTGAACGATAACGCGTCCCTATGTTTTGTGTTGCATTTAAAATCAACAAATCAATTAATTCAGAATGATTGCTTACGCGCACCATTGCCGAATCTATTTTTACATTAGTATTGTCTGCAATTTGAATATTTTCCTCCTGAAGCGGTTTCATTTCAGAAGGGGCAGAAACCGAATTTAACGTCGCAATTGCATCTGCTTTTTCTTTCGGAATCTTTAATTTCAAAACATAACCAACTGGCAGTTTACCTTTTATAAATGGGTTTTGTTTTTCTAGTTCTGCAACTGTAATTCCGTACTTTTTGGCAATTGCATACTTGGTTTCTTTTGGCTGAACCTCAACAACAACCTCAACCTCATTTGATTTTTCAGGAATTTCAGCAGATTTTTCGGCAATTGTTGCTGTATTTGAAGGAATAGTAATCTTTTGACCAATTTTCAATCCTTCGGTATCAATAGATGGATTTGCTTTTTTTAAATCATCTACTGAAATATTGTATTTTTTAGAAATCCCCCAAAGCGTTTCTTTGGGTTGCACTTCATGAGAATCAGAATTTGCAATTTCAACTTTTTCAGAAGATTTTAAATTGGCAGGCTTATCATCTGCAGGTTTTAAAGTAATCGCCTTGCTATTGTTTGGAATCAACAAAACCGAATTAAGTTTCAGAATTTTTGGAGCATTTGGATTTGCGTCGATAATATCCTTTGGCTTGACTCCATATTTTTTTGCTATAACAGTAATATTCTCTCCTTTTGAAATTTTATGTTTAATGAAATTGTCCTGAGAAAAAACACTGACACTAAAAAAAAACAGCACTATTATAAATCTACTAATCATTCTAATCATTTTATCACCATCTAGTTTGAACTTTATTCATATAAAACTCAAAAAAGACAGGTTTGTTGTTTGGGGCAAGGCGAATTTAACTTATTAAACTAAAAAAAGCACAATTTTTAACAATTCTTTTCATCCAAATTAACAGTTTCGGCACTGAAATTGAGCTAACTTTATGAAATGCAGTTTTTTACATAATTTCCAAAACTCAAGATTAACAATAACTTAACTCTCAAAAACTTGTGAAAAAATTACTCTATATTTTTCTTTTCTGTCCTATAATTACATTTGCACAAAACTCGAAAGGGATTGTTCTTTCAGGAAACAACGAGCCAATTGCGAATGTAAATATTTTCTCTGTATCTAATAAAATTGGAACGATAACTAATGAAAAAGGAGAATTTTCGACAACTTCATTTTCGAATCTTAAAGCTGATGAAGAATTAGAATTTTCTCATATTGGATATAAAACCGTAAAGTTTTCAATGCGTTATTTATCAAAAAAGAAATTTAAAATCAATCTTGAAGAAAGCATCCAAAATTTACACGAAGTAACAATCACATCCTCTAAACTAAAAACAAATCTGTCTTTTAAGATCTTAGCCCCATTAAAAAGTGCCGTCTTTTCCTTTGGCTCTTTTTTAAAAGATGATAAAATTTATGTCAGCGGCGGTGATGCTTATATTGAAGTTGATTTTTTAGAAAAAAATCGTGCTGAAAAAGCAGGTTACGAAATAACTGATTATTTAGTTGATCCTTATTCAGTCTCAAAAAAAAAGTATTATGAAAAACATCTTTCCATTTACAATATTAAAACTAACATTTGGGAAGAGTCTAATTTGAGACTAAAGCCAAGAGGTTATCATAATTTACATTATTATAATAATTCTATTTACATTTTAGGCGGCAAACGAATTAAACAAAATTCAAAAAGCAGTTGGGAATATCTAGAAGATCAAATTGAAGTTGTAGACCTTGAAAACCAAACCATTAAATTAGACGATACAAATCCGCATCAGGCGGTTGATTTCGCTTCATTTACTTACGAAGACAATATTATTATAATGGGTGGCTCACTAAAAAAAGCCGAAAACGAAAAAAAAGATTTCACTAATAAAGTCCATTTGTACAATATAACATCCGGAAATTGGTATGAATTGGCCAACATGCCTACTGCTAAAGAAACCACAGGGGTTTTAGTAGGCAGTAAAATCTATCTAATTGGTGGCGATGACGGAGAAACCATTTCTAAAATTGAAACTTTCGATTTAATAACTGAAAAATGGCAAACTGAAGGTGAATTATTTTCAGGATTAGAGCGACCTTCAATTACCTATCACGATGCTATTATTTATTTTTTTGAAGATCAGAAAATGTATACTTATGACATTCCAACAAAGCAACTTAATGAATATGATATTGATATCGAGTTGAAATATTCAGCTTTACATTATAACGACAACAAACTATATCTTTTAGGAGGCCGTTTTGACAATAGTTATTCCAAAACACCATCTTCGAAAGTATTCAGTATTGATTTGGAAGAATTTAAAAACACAAAACCTATTAAAACAAAAACATTGTCACAAGGAGTCGCTGCTGTCAAAACAAACTGATAACTTCATGAAAAATTAGGGCTAAAAAAAAACGCTCTGTTTTTTTTTCACAGAGCGTTTTTTTTTATATTATAATTGAACTTATTAAGCTTTTCCAGCCGCAATTAAATTTAATGCAGAACCTGCAACAAACCAGCCAATTTGACCTTCATTGTAAGTATGGTTTGCCAAAATAATATCTTTTGCACCATTTGAATGAACAAATTCTAATGTCAACGGTTTTCCTGGCGCAAATTCTGTTAAATCTAAGAAGTTGATTGTATCATCTTCCTGAATTTTATCATAATCAGCTTCGTTCGCAAAAGTCAATCCTAAAAGACCTTGTTTTTTAAGGTTTGTTTCGTGGATACGAGCAAAAGATTTTACTAGTACTGCTTTAACACCCAAGAAACGTGGCTCCATTGCAGCATGCTCACGAGAAGAACCTTCACCATAATTGTGATCTCCAACTACGATAGACGGAACTCCAGCCGCTTTGTACGCACGAGCAACCGCAGGAACAGCATCATACTGACCTGTTAATTGATTTTTAACCGAATTTGTTTTTTGATTATAAGCATTTACAGCCCCAATCAACATATTATTTGAAATATTATCCAAATGTCCACGGAAACGCAACCAAGGTCCAGCCATAGAAATATGATCCGTTGTACATTTTCCGAATGCTTTGATCAACAATTTAGCACCTGTGATATTTTTTCCATCCCATGCATCAAAAGGAGCTAATAATTGCAAACGTTCTGAAGTAGGATTTACTACAACTGTAACACCAGAACCATCTTCAGCCGGAGCCTGGAATCCTGGATCCTCTGCATAGAAGCCTTTAGAAGGAAGCTCGTCTCCTGTTGGAGCATCTAGCATAACTTCTTCGCCTTCTTCATTGATTAGTTTATCCGTTAACGGATTAAAACTTAAATCACCTGCAATAGCTAAAGCTGTTACCAATTCTGGAGACCCTACGAAAGCTAAAGTATTTGGGTTACCATCTGCACGTTTTGAAAAGTTACGATTGAAAGAATGTACAATTGTGTTTCTTTCTTCTTTTTCTGCTCCTTCTCTATCCCACATACCGATACATGGTCCGCAGGCATTTGCAAAAACAGTTGCTCCAATTTTATGGAAAGTATCAATAAAACCATCTCTTTCGATAGTAGAACGTACAACTTCAGAACCTGGAGTGATTGTAAACTGTGATTTTGTTTTTAGATTTTTATCAGCAACTTGTCTTGCCAATGAAGCAGCACGCGAAATATCTTCATAAGAAGAGTTGGTACAAGAACCAATTAAACCAACCTGAATTTGTAATGGCCAGTTGTTTTTAATTGCTTCTTCTTTCATTTTAGAAATTGGAGTAGCTAAATCTGGAGTGAAAGGTCCGTTTAAATGTGGCTCTAATGTAGATAAGTTAATTTCGATAACCTGATCAAAATATTGCTCCGGATTTGCATATACTTCTGGGTCTCCAGTTAAGTAAGAAGCTACTTTATCCGCAGCATCTGCAACATCTGCTCTGTTTGTAGAACGAAGATAACGGCTCATCGAATCATCATAACCAAAAGTTGAAGTTGTTGCTCCAATTTCAGCTCCCATATTACAAATCGTACCTTTACCAGTACAAGACATTGCCGTTGCACCTTCTCCAAAATATTCTACAATTGCACCAGTACCACCTTTTACTGTAAGAATACCGGCAACTTTAAGGATAACATCTTTAGGAGCCGTCCAACCTGATAATTTACCAGTCAATTTAACTCCAATAAGTTTAGGAAATTTAAGCTCCCAAGCCATTCCAGACATAACATCTACAGCATCTGCTCCACCAACACCAATAGCCACCATCCCTAAACCTCCTGCATTTACAGTGTGAGAATCGGTACCAATCATCATTCCGCCTGGAAATGCATAATTTTCAAGCACTACTTGGTGAATAATTCCAGCTCCTGGTTTCCAGAAACCAATTCCGTATTTATTCGAAACCGAAGACAAAAAGTCAAAAACTTCATTACTTTGTGTTTTTGCTCTAGCCAAATCGGTTACAGCATCGACTTTTGCCTGAATCAAGTGATCACAGTGAACTGTCGTTGGAACTGCTACTTTAGATTTTCCAGCATGCATAAATTGCAATAATGCCATTTGTGCAGTCGCATCTTGACAAGCTACACGATCCGGTGCGAAGTCAACATAATCAACTCCTCTTCCAAACGCCTTTGTTGGATTTCCATCCCAAAGGTGATTGTATAAAATTTTCTCCGTCAAAGTAAGCGGACGACCAACAATCTCACGAGCTTTGTCAACGCGGCCCGGCATGTTTTCGTACACTTTTTTGATCATTTCAATATCAAAAGCCATAGATTTTCTTGTTTTTATTATTGTTTTTTGAACATCACAAGATACAAAAAATAGAACAATTATTACAAAAAAAGCCCGAGTTTTATGACTCGGGCTTTGAAAATATTATTAAATAATCTCTCGATTACATAACTAATTGTTTGTTAGAAGGCGCAAACTTCGTTAAGTTGATTCCATCAACTGCAGCAGTGTATTCTTCGATTGTTGGAGTTCTACCTAAAATTGTTGAAAGAACGACAACCGGAGTAGAAGAAAGCAATGATTCACCTTTTTTACCTTCAGCATCTTCTACAACTCTTCCTTGGAATAAACGTGTTGAAGTAGCCATTACAGTATCTCCTTTAGCCGCTTTTTCTTGGTTACCCATACAAAGGTTACATCCAGGACGCTCTAAGTACAACATATTCTCGTATTCTGTACGAGCAGCACCTTTTGGAGCGTTATCGTCAAATTCGAAACCTGAATATCTTTGCAAAACTTCCCAATCGCCTTCAGCTTTCAATTCATCTACGATGTTGTAAGTTGGAGGAGCAACTACAAGAGGAGCATTAAATTCAACTTTTCCTGTTTGTGCCTCAACGTTTTTCAACATTTGAGCAAGGATTTTCATATCTCCTTTGTGAACCATACAAGAACCAATAAATCCAAGATCTACTTTTTTCTCTCCACCATAGAAAGATAATGGTCTGATAGTATCGTGAGTATAACGCTTAGAAACATCTTTATTATTTACGTCTGGGTCAGCAATCATTGGCTCAGCGATTTGATCCAAATCTACTACAACTTCAGCATAATATTTAGCATTTGCATCTGGAGTTAAAGCCGGTTTTTCACCAGATTTAATTTCAGCAATTCTCTTATCAGCTTTGTTGATTAAGCCTTGAAGAACTTGTCTGTCATTATCCATTCCTTTATTGATCATGATTTGGATTCTGCCTTTTGCAATTTCCAATGATTCGATCAAAGTATCATCTTCTGAAATACAGATAGAAGCTTTAGCTTTCATCTCAGCAGTCCAGTCTGTAAATGTAAACGCTTGGTCAGCAGTAAGAGTTCCAATGTGAACCTCAATGATTCTTCCTTGGAATACGTTCTCACCATTGAATTGTTTAAGCATTTGCGCTTGTGTAGCGTGAACCACATCACGGAAATCCATATACCCTTTCATATCTCCTTTGAAAGTCACTTTTACAGATTCTGGAATTGGCATAGAAGCCTCTCCCGTAGCTAATGCAAGAGCAACAGTTCCTGAGTCAGCGCCAAAAGCAACACCTTTAGACATTCTCGTATGAGAGTCACCACCGATAATGATTGCCCATTCGTCGATTGTAATATCATTAAGTACTTTATGGATAACATCAGTCATTGAGTGGTAAACACCTTTAGGGTCACGAGCTGTGATCAAACCAAAGTTGTTCATGAACTTCATCAATTTAGGAATATTAGCCTGAGCTTTTTTATCCCAAACAGAAGCTGTGTGACAACCAGATTGGTAGGCACCATCAACGATTGGAGAAATAACTGTAGCTGCCATAGACTCTAATTCTTGAGCAGTCATAAGACCTGTAGTATCTTGAGAACCTACAATGTTTACTTCTACACGAACGTCAGAACCAGCGTGCAACACTTTTCCTGGAGCAATACCTACTGCATTTTTGTTGAAGATTTTTTCAACTGCAGTTAAACCTTGTCCTTCGTTAGAAATTTCTTTAGATGGAGCAAATACAGCAGGAGCCTCAATATCTAAAACTTTTGCAGCAAATGTTTGTAATTTTTTACCAAAAACAATTGCATACGATCCTCCAGCTCTAATGAACTCTTTTTTCTGAGGAGTAAATGATCTAGAAATATCGATTAATTCTTGATCACCGTTGTATAATTTTTTAGTTTGAGTATTGATCGTCAAAACAGTTCCTGTAGCAACAGAATAAGCTTGCTCAAGAATTGGCTCGTTATTTTCGTTCAATACTGGTTTCCCATCTGCATCAACTTTTTTAACCCAGTTTTTAAGGTCAATTCCAATACCTCCAGTTACGTCAACTGTAGTAAGGAAAATTGGAGAAATACCATTTGTACCTCCAACAATTGGAGCAATATTTACGAAAGGAACATATTCACTAGCTTGTTTTCCTGTCCAAAGCGCCACGTTGTTTACACCTGACATTCTAGAAGAACCAACTCCCATTGTTCCTTTTTCAGCGATTAACATTACACTTGCATCTGGATGTTTTGCTTGCAATGCTTGAATTTCCTCTTGTGCTTGAGGCGTAATCATACATTTACCGTGAAGCTCACGATCTGAACGAGAGTGTGCTTGGTTTCCTGGAGACAATAAATCTGTAGAGATATCACCTTCTCCAGCGATATAAGTAACAACTTTAATTTCTTCAGCTATTTCTGGAAGTTTAGTGAAGAATTCAGCTTTTGCGTAACTTTCAATAATTTCTTTAGCGAATACATTACCCGCTTTGAAAGCTTCTTTCAAACGGTCAGTATCTGCATCGTAAAGGAAAACTTGTGTTTTAAGAACGTCTGCGGCTTGTTTTGCAATAGCAGCATCATTTCCTAAAGCTAAATCTAATAACACTTCGATTGAAGGTCCACCCTTCATGTGTGATAATAATTCAAAAGCAAAGGCAGGTGTAATCTCTTTTACTACAGATTGACCTAAAATGATTTCTTTTAAAAACTTTGCTTTTTCACCTGCAGCACTTGTAGTACCCGGTAAAGTATTGTAAATAAAAAACTTAAGAGATTCTTCGCGATTTGCGTTATCAACATCTTTAATTTGAGCAATGATTTCACTTAATAATTCAGCTCCATCGATTGGCTTAGGGTGTAGCCCTTGATTTTTTCTTTCTTCAATTTCTTGAAGGTAATCCTGATAAATATTCATAATAAAAGCGGATTTATTTTTTTGAGGCAAATTTAAACATTAAAGACCATAATTAAAAAAAATTTAATAGAAGTCGTCTTTTCAAAAATTATTATTGCTAAAAAACGATTTTCAGTGCTTGTTTTTAACAAAAAATCAATTTTATATTAAAAAAATGAATTATTGGTATTTTAAAATCTTTTCTTTAACAAAGTCGAAATTTAATGTTACAACGTAAGTACGATTTTACCTCTATTTAGCTAAGAACCTTTCTAAATAACAAATTATAACGTTGTAGTTGTCTTTTTAAACGTCATTTCAGCCAATTTTTTAAAAGTCTAAAAAGCAAAAATCCTGATAATAAATTATCAGGATTTTAATAAATCTATTTTATAAAATTACATCAGCTTTTTAATAATAACTTCCTCAGTTATTCCTTCAGCATCTGCTTTATAGTTTTTAATAATTCTGTGTCTCAAAATCCCAACTGCAACTGCTTTTACATCTTCAATATCTGGTGAAAATTTTCCATTAAATGCTGCATGCGTTTTTGCTGCCAAAATCAAATTCTGCGAAGCTCTTGGTCCTGCTCCCCAATCTAAATAATTTTTCACAAAATCATTTGCTAAATTATTATCTGGACGAGTTTTGCTTACCAAAGTCACAGCGTATTCAATAACATTATCAGCAACCGGAATTCTGCGAATCAAATGCTGAAAATCAATAATTTCCTGTGCTGAAAACAACGCATTAATTGGTGTTTTAACATCCGATGTCGTGCGTTTTACAACCTGTACTTCTTCTTCAAAAGTTGGATATTCCAGTTTTATTGCAAACATAAAACGGTCTAACTGCGCTTCTGGCAACGGATATGTTCCTTCTTGCTCAATTGGGTTTTGAGTTGCCAATACAAAATATGGCAAATCTAATTTGTAATTATGCCCTGCAATTGTAACCGAACGCTCTTGCATTGCTTCAAGCAAAGCAGCTTGAGTTTTTGGTGGCGTTCTATTGATTTCATCGGCTAAAATAATATTAGAAAAAATTGGTCCTTTGATGAATTTAAACTGCCTGTTTTCATCCAGGATCTCACTTCCTAAAATATCAGACGGCATTAAATCTGGTGTAAACTGAATTCTTTTAAAATCCAATCCTAAAGCTTGAGACAAAGTGTTTATCATTAATGTTTTTGCCAAACCCGGAACTCCAATCAGCAAGGCGTGTCCGCCTGAAAAAATGCAAAGTAAAATTTGATCAACAACGGCATCTTGGCCTACAATGATTTTTGCTATTTCTGATTTTAACTCGTTTCTTTTTTGAACTAAATTATGAATTGCTGTAACGTCAGACATTTAAGTATGTTTTTAAATTAAAAAAGAGCTAGCTCTATGGTTTCATAAAACTAACTCTTTTTATTTATTTTATAAAAATTATTTTTTCAGCCAATTATTAGCAAAATCACATTGTCTGTATTCTCCAATAATTTTAATGTAAGTATCTTTTATCTTAGCATCAAACCATTTTGCAATTGCATTGATTTGCTTTTCTTTCAATGCCAAATCCTTAATTTTTGTATAATCTTGAGCATAATCTGCTGTATGATCATTGATTCTGTTAGTTACCGTAATTATTTTATACGTTTTTTTTCCTTTATCATCTACATTTAAAAGTGGCTGAGAGATTTCAGTGTCTTTCAAGTTTGAAACCTGGCTGTACAATTGCGGATCCATTTTTGTCAATTCAAAACGTGTGTCTTGCGTATTAGGATTCACTAAAGTTCCTCCATTTGCTCTTGTTTCTTTTTCATCCGATTCCGTTCTCGCAGCATCTGCAAAAGAAATTTCTTTGTTTACAATTTTAGTACGAATGTTTGCAAGTCTTTCTTTTGCCTCTTTTAAAGCATTTTCAGAGACTGTAGGGGAAATCAAAATATGACGCAATTCAACTTCCTGACCTTTGATTTTATCAACCATAATAATGTGGAAACCAAAATTTGTTTCAAAAGGCTGTGAAATTTCACCTTCTTGAAGACTAAATGCTACATCTTTAAACTCTTTTACAAAAGGAGTTTTCCTAGTCATTTTATAATAACCTCCGTTTGAAGATGACCCCGGATCTTGTGAATACAAAACGGCTTTAGTTGCAAAACTTGAACCCTCAATAACATCTTGCCTGATAGCGTTCAATCTGTCGATTACTTTTTGTTTGTCTTCTTTGGAAACTTTTGGTTCTGCTACAATTTGAGCAACTTCCATTTCAGCTCCAAAGGTTGGCAATTCATCTTTTGGGATCTTTTTGAAGAAATTACGAACCTCCTCTGGAGTAATTTCAACATCTTTAACAATTTTATCCCTCATTTCATTAGCAAGTTTTTGCTCTTTCAAGATGTCTGCAAAATAGGTTTTAAATTCTTCAACAGAACTTTTCTTGTAATATTCTACTACTTTTTCAATATTTCCAACCTGCTTAACCATATAGTTCAAACGGTCTTCCATCATGCCTCTAATCTCGGCATCACTAACAATGATACTATCCTGAATCGCTTGGTGCGCATATAATTTATCTTCCAAAAGTTTACCCAGCATTTGGCATCTTGTAATACCGTTTACACTACCGCCAGACGCTGTAATTTCTAAAAACCCCTTATCAATATCAGAATCTAAAACAATATAATCACCAACGGTCGCAATAATACCGTCAATTTTTTGTCTTCCGACAGGAACTTCAGCTGGTTTTTGAGCCACAACATCTGGAATAATTTCCTGAGCCGAAATCATTGAGCTGAAAAAAAGTAAAAAACACATTGTCAATACAAGCTTGTAATCAATTGTTTTTAGCTGTAATTTTTTTAATAACATTATTTTAGATTTAATTTAAATGTAAAGATCTTGTTTTAGAATATCCTTTTTAAAAACTAATAGCTCAATTTGCTTTATTTTAGAGATGAACTTTAAAAGCAGTAAACAATTAAACTCTAGTTATTTTACTTATAACGAACAAAAATAACAATTCAATTACATAATACAACTATCGCTTATACTATTAACAAAAAATTATAGAGATTGTGCTAAAAATAAAGTATTCAAAAAGTACTTACTGAGTTAATTGAATATCATTTTTCAATACAAAATATTCATCTAAAGGCTTCTTTAAAAAATACTCAACATACTAATTTATAATGATATAAAAAAAACTTTTTAACACTACAACGTTTTCGCTGTATAACTATTTTTTTTGCAAACACGAATCGAATCAAAAAAACCTACATTCGTAAATAATTAACAATTTAAGAGGGTTTAATTTAAGAATTTATTCTTTTTAAAGCTTAAAAATTGCGCAATTACTAACTTTATTAACCATTTTAACCAAATCTATTATGAAAAAACCACAAGCAAAATTTTTGTTTGTGAGCATGATTACGGCATTATTATGCTCATGCTCACAAAATGACACTCTCGACGCTGATTTAAAAGCTGAAA
Organism: Flavobacterium denitrificans DSM 15936; assembly: GCF_000425445.1. Lineage (GTDB taxonomy): Bacteria > Bacteroidota > Bacteroidia > Flavobacteriales > Flavobacteriaceae > Flavobacterium > Flavobacterium denitrificans. Next base: position 42,169 of record NZ_KE384379.1, read on the forward strand.
GTCAACAATTTGAGATTATTAATGTTACACACCATGACGGAAAGCCTTTTAGTACAGGTGCAAAATCATCGCTTACAGGGAAATATGTTGACAATCCGGGCGGTGGTGTTATGATGCAGGCCTTTTATTGGGATGTTCCTGCCGGCGGAACATGGTGGAATACTGTTAGCGGTAAAGTAACTGCCTGGGGAAATGCAGGAATTGGATCTATCTGGCTACCTCCAGCTTCAAAAGCTCAAAACGGGGCGTTTTCAATGGGTTATGATCCAACTGATTATTTTGATTTTGGAGATTATAATCAAAATGGAAGTATTGAAACTCGATTTGGATCAAAAACTGAATTAGTAAATTTGATTACAAATGCACATGCTCAAAACATAAAAGTATATGCCGACATTGTAATCAATCATAACAGCGGCGGGCAATCTGAAGCGAATCCGTTTACGGGAACCAACACTTGGACAAACTTTACTGGAATTGCATCGGGAAAATTCAAACGTACTTATAATGATTTTTACAAGAACAGTCTTGGAAATAATGATGAAGGCGCTTTTGGCGGATTTCCAGATTTATGCCATGCTGCTCAAAATGTAAAAGATTGGCTGTGGCTAAGAACAGATGGAGTTGGAAAATATTATAAAAACACTATGAAATTCGACGGCTGGAGATTTGATTACGTAAAAGGTTTTGGGCCTTGGGTTGTAAACGCTTGGAATGCTAATGTTGGTGGATTTTCTGTTGGCGAATATTGGGATTCAAACGTAAATACATTAGAATGGTGGGCAAATAATGCTAATAGTTCTGTTTTCGATTTTGCGTGCTATTACAAAATGAATGATGCTTTTGACGGAAATAATCTTGCTCTTTTGAATGATGACATGATGTGGAAACGAAATCCATACAAGGCCGTGACTTTTGTTACTAATCACGATACAGATGAAATTTGGAGCAAAATGTTAGCTTACTCCTATATATTAACGCATGAAGGATATCCAACTATTTTCTACAGAGACTACGAAGAATGGCTAGACAAAAATAAATTGAATAATCTAATCTGGATTCACAATAACAAAGCAACCGGAACAACTTCAATTTTATATTCTGATAATGATGAATATGTTGCAAGAAGAAATGGATACAACGGAAATCCGGGATTAGTAGTTTACATCAACAACTCAGATGTATGGCAGGAAAGATGGATTCAAACCAACTGGGCTAATACTCAAATTAAAGATTTTACAGGAAACTCAACTTGGTACCCTACTACTCAAGCAGATAAATGGGTAAAAATACAATGTCCTCCAAAAGGATATTCAATCTGGTCAATTAACCAGTAATTTAAAAAATGACTATTTAAGGCTGTTGCAAAACAGCCTTATTTTTTCTAAAAACTTCCCAACAGGAAAGTCTTCCCAAATTTAAGAACTGAATATTTTTAAAAAGCCGTAATTTAATAGTACTTTTGCAACCTATTTATACAAAATATGAGCTTTTTAAAAGAAATACAACGCAGAAGAACATTTGGAATTATATCGCATCCCGATGCTGGTAAGACAACTTTAACTGAAAAATTACTTTTATTTGGAGGTGCTATTCAAGAAGCAGGTGCTGTAAAAAACAATAAAATCAAAAAAGGAGCAACGAGTGACTTTATGGAGATCGAACGCCAAAGAGGTATCTCGGTTTCAACTTCTGTACTTGCTTTTAATTATAAAGACAAAAAAATCAACATCCTCGATACTCCTGGACACAAGGATTTTGCTGAAGATACATTTAGAACTTTAACTGCTGTTGACAGCGTAATCGTTGTGATTGACGTTGCAAAAGGGGTTGAGGAACAAACTGAAAAACTGGTTGCAGTTTGTAGAATGCGCAACATTCCTATGATTGTTTTTATCAATAAATTAGACCGTGAAGGTAAAGATGCTTTCGATCTAATGGATGAAGTTGAACAAAAATTAGGTTTAAAAGTTACACCTCTAAGTTTCCCTATCGGAATGGGTTATGATTTCCAAGGAATTTACAATTTATGGGAAGAAAACATCAATCTTTTCAGTGGAGACAGCCGTAAAAATATTGAAGAAACAATTGCTTTTTCTGATGTGCAAAACAATCCAGAATTAGATAAAATTGTAGGCGAAAAAGCAGCAAATAAACTTCGTGAAGAATTAGAATTGATTGATGAAGTTTATCCAAAATTTGAACGTCAGGATTATTTAGATGGAAAAATCCAGCCGGTATTCTTTGGTTCTGCCTTAAATAATTTTGGAGTTCGTGAATTGTTGGATTGTTTCATTACTATCGCTCCATCTCCGAGAGCAAAAGATTCTGAAACTCGTACAGTTGAACCTACGGAAGAAAAAATGTCTGGTTTTGTTTTCAAAATCCACGCGAATATGGATCCTAAACACCGTGATCGTCTAGCATTTATCAAAATTGTTTCGGGAACTTTTGAAAGAAATAAACCGTATTATCATGTTCGTCAGAAGAAAAATTTAAAATTTTCTAGTCCGAATGCCTTTTTCGCGGAGAAAAAAGAAATTGTAGACATTTCTTATCCTGGAGATATTGTTGGTTTGCATGATACCGGAAACTTTAAAATTGGAGATACTTTGACGGAAGGCGAAATCATGAGTTTTAAAGGAATTCCGAGTTTCTCTCCAGAGCACTTTAGATACATCAACAACGCTGACCCAATGAAAGCCAAGCAATTAGAAAAAGGTGTAGATCAATTGATGGATGAAGGTGTAGCGCAGTTATTTACTTTAGAAATGAACAACCGTAAAGTTATTGGAACAGTTGGAGCACTTCAGTATGAGGTAATTCAATATCGTCTAGAGCATGAATATGGTGCAAAATGTACTTACGAAAATTTCCCTGTACACAAAGCTTGCTGGGTAAAACCTGATGATGCTAAAAATGAGGAATTCAAAGAATTTAAACGTATCAAGCAAAAATTCTTAGCTCATGATAAATACGGACAATTAGTATTCTTAGCTGATTCTGATTTTACTATTCAAATGACACAGAGTAAATATCCAAGTGTGAAATTATTCTTTACTTCGGAATTTGACTAATACAATTAAGATTAATAAAAAAAGCGCTATAAATTATATAGCGCTTTTTTTTATTTGAATTAATGACAACCTTACTGAGTTATTATTCCAAATTAAATCTTTTCTAATTAGGTTTCACTAAAGTACTTGAATCTGTTTTAAAGGAGAAATTTAGTCGATGAAATACAAATTAAATCGGATAAACTGCACAATCAAATAGAATATAAAAAAAGCCCCATAAAAATGGGGCTTTAAAATTTATGCTTGTCCCGCAGGACCAAAATTAAGTGGAATTGGTGCTTGTTCCGTTTCTTTGATTTCGCCATGAGCAGCTTCAAATCTGTGGATATTTTCACCTATTGCTCTCAATAATCTTTTAGCATGTTGTGGTGTCAAGACAATTCTTGACTTTACCTTGGCTTTAGGAATACCCGGCATAATGCTTACAAAATCTAAAACAAACTCTGATGAAGAATGATTGATAATCGCAAGATTAGAATAAATTCCTTCTGCAATTGTTTCGTCTAACTCAATGTTAATTTGCTCTTGTTGTTGTTTCGGATTACTCATAGTTTCCTAATTAATAAATGTATTCTTCTTTATTAGCCATCATTTCGTTGTAATCATCTTTAGATCCTACGATAGTGTTATCGTATTCTCTCATACCAGTTCCCGCAGGAATTCTGTGTCCAACAATTACATTTTCTTTTAATCCTTCTAAGTCATCTACTTTACCAGCCACTGCAGCTTCGTTAAGTACTTTCGTTGTCTCCTGGAATGAAGCCGCAGAAATGAATGATTTAGTTTGTAACGAAGCTCTTGTAATACCTTGAAGAACTGGCGTTGCAGTCGCTGTAATTACATCTCTTGCTACAACAAGATTTTTATCTGTACGTTTCAATAATGAGTTTTCATCACGTAATTCACGAGGTGTAATGATCTGACCTGGTTTCAATACTGAAGAATCTCCAGCATCTTCAACTACTTTCATACCGTATAACTTATCGTTTTGAACGATAAAGTCTTTAGTGTGAATTAATTGATCTTCTAAGAATAAAGTATCCCCTGGATCCTGAACTCTTACTTTACGCATCATTTGACGAATAACTACCTCAAAGTGCTTATCATTAATTTTTACCCCTTGTAAACGGTAAACCTCTTGAATTTCATTTACCAAGTACTGTTGAACAGCAGCTGGACCTTGAATTCTTAAGATATCATCTGGTGTAATTGCACCATCAGATAATGGAACTCCCGCTCTTACGAAGTCATTTTCTTGTACTAAGATTTGGCTAGAAAGTTTAACTAAATACTTTTTAATCTCACCAAATTTAGATTCGATAACGATCTCACGGTTACCTCTTTTAATTTTTCCGAAAGATACAACACCATCAATTTCAGATACAACTGCTGGGTTTGAAGGGTTACGAGCCTCAAGAAGCTCAGTAATTCTTGGTAAACCTCCCGTAATATCGCCCGCTTTAGAAGAACGACGAGGGATTTTTACTAATACTTTACCTGCTTTAATTTTCTCACCGTTTTCAACCATTAAGTGTGCACCTACTGGCAAGTTGTAAGAACGAATCAATTCACCTTCTTTACCGTAAACTAATAAAGTTGGGATTAATTTTTTGTTTCTAGCCTCAGAAATTACTTTTTCTTGGAAACCAGTCTGCTCATCGATTTCAACCATGAACGATTGTCCTTGCTCTAAATCCTCGTAAGCGATCTTACCAGTAAACTCAGAAACAATTACACCGTTATATGGATCCCATTTACAGATTACAGTTCCTTTCCCAACAGTATCTCCATCATTTACAAAAATACTAGAACCGTAAGGAATGTTATGCGTATTTAAAACAATTCCAGTTTTCTCGTCAACTAATTTTAATTCAGTTGAACGTGAAACTACGATATCAACAGAATTTCCTTCTCCATCTTCGCCTTTAACTGTTTTTAAATCTTCAATTTCAAGTCTACCTGCGAATCTTGTAACAATACTAGACTCTTCAGAGATACCTCCAGCAACCCCTCCAACGTGGAACGTACGAAGTGTCAACTGTGTACCTGGCTCTCCAATAGACTGAGCTGCAATAACTCCGACAGCTTCACCTCTTTGTGTCATTTTACCAGTAGCTAAGTTTCTACCGTAACATTTAGCACAAATACCTTTTAAAGCTTCACAAGTTAATGGAGATCTAACCTCTACTTTTTCAATTGGAGAAGCTTCGATAGTTCTCATAATTGCTTCAGTAATTTGCTCTCCAGATTTAACCATTACTTCATTAGTAAGAGGATTAATAACGTCTTGTAATGCAACACGTCCAAGAATTCTCTCTCCTAAAGATTCAACGATTTCCTCATTTTTCTTCAATGCCGCAACTTCAACACCTCTTAAAGTTCCACAATCTTCGATGTTAACAATAACATCTTGCGAAACGTCGTGAAGCCTTCTTGTTAAGTAACCAGCATCGGCCGTTTTAAGAGCCGTATCCGCAAGACCTTTACGAGCACCGTGAGTAGAAATGAAGTACTCAAGGATCGAAAGACCTTCCTTAAAGTTAGAAAGAATCGGGTTTTCAATAATTTCTCCACCACCAGCAGTAGATTTTTTAGGCTTAGCCATCAAACCACGCATACCAGTTAACTGACGAATCTGCTCCTTAGAACCCCTCGCCCCAGAGTCAAGCATCATATATACAGAGTTGAAACCTTGTTGGTCTTCTCTAATATTTTTCATTGCTAATTCTGTTAACTGCGCATTTGCTGAAGTCCATACATCAATAACTTGGTTGTAACGCTCGTTATTTGTGATAAGACCCATGTTATAGTTAGTTGAGATACCTTCAACTTGCTCTCTGGCATCTGCAATTAACTTAGTTTTTTGTTCTGGAATTCTAATATCACCTAAAGAGAATGATAAACCTCCTCTAAATGCGAATTTATAACCCATATCTTTCATATTATCCAAGAAAGCTGCCGTTGTAGGTACATCAGTCACACTTAAAATGTGTCCGATAATATCTCTAAGGTTTTTCTTAGTCAATACGTCATTGATATATCCAGCTGCTTCAGGTACTACTTCGTTAAATAATACACGTCCTGCAGTTGTTTGAATGATTTTGTACACTAATTCTCCAGCATCATTAAAATCTTTAGCTCTAATTTTCACACGAGCATTCAATTCTAATCTTCCTTCGTTTAATGCAATGTTTACTTCTTCAGCAGAATAGAAAGTCAAATCCTGACCTAAAATAATGTGATCTTCTGTAGAAATACGCTCTTTGGTCATATAGTATAGACCCAAGACCATGTCCTGAGAAGGTACAGTAATTGGAGCACCATTTGCAGGGTTCAAGATATTGTGAGAAGCCAACATTAATAATTGTGCCTCTAAAATAGCCTCTGGTCCTAATGGTAAGTGAACCGCCATCTGGTCACCATCGAAATCGGCGTTGAAAGCCGTACATACTAATGGGTGTAACTGGATCGCTTTTCCTTCAATTAATTTTGGTTGGAATGCTTGAATACCAAGTCTGTGCAAAGTAGGAGCACGGTTAAGTAATACTGGGTGTCCTTTAATTACGTTTTCAAGGATATCCCAAACTACAGGCTCTTTCTTATCAATAATTTTCTTAGCAGATTTTACTGTTTTTACAATACCTCTTTCGATCAATTTACGGATAACGAAAGGTTTGTATAACTCAGAAGCCATATCTTTTGGCAATCCGCACTCATATAATTTTAACTCTGGACCAACGACAATTACCGAACGAGCAGAATAATCCACACGTTTACCAAGTAAGTTTTGACGGAAACGTCCTTGTTTACCTTTTAATGAGTCAGATAATGATTTTAATGGTCTGTTAGATTCTGTTTTAACAGCAGAAGCTTTACGAGTGTTATCGAATAATGAATCTACAGATTCTTGTAACATACGTTTCTCGTTTCTTAAGATAACTTCTGGAGCTTTAATCTCCATTAATCTTTTCAAACGGTTGTTACGGATGATTACACGACGATATAAGTCGTTCAAATCTGAAGTTGCAAAACGACCTCCATCAAGTGGTACAAGTGGACGTAATTCTGGTGGAATAACTGGAACCACTTTCATGATCATCCATTCTGGACGATTTTCGCGGTTTTCGTTAGACTCACGGAAAGACTCAACAACTTGTAATCTTTTTAAAGCCTCAGTTTTTCTTTGTTTAGAAGTCTCATTGTTAGCGCTGTGTCTTAATTCATAAGATAAAGCATCTAGGTCAATACGAGCTAATAAATCCATAATACACTCTGCCCCCATTTTGGCAACAAATTTATTAGGATCTAAATCGTCTAAATATTGGTTTTCTTGCGGAAGAGTATCTAAAATGTTTAAGTATTCTTCTTCAGTTAAGAAATCTAATCTTTGTAATGATTCTCCATCTGCATTTTTAGCAATACCTGGCTGAATTACTACGTATCTTTCGTAGTAAATTATCATATCTAATTTCTTAGATGGAAGACCAAGGATATAACCAATTTTGTTTGGAAGAGAACGGAAGTACCAGATGTGAGCAATTGGCACAACAAGGTTGATGTGTCCTACTCTATCACGACGTACTTTTTTCTCTGTAACTTCAACACCACAACGGTCACAGATGATACCTTTGTAACGAATTCTTTTATACTTACCACAAGCACATTCGAAATCTTTTACTGGTCCGAAGATTCTTTCGCAGAAAAGTCCGTCACGCTCTGGTTTATGAGTTCTATAGTTGATTGTTTCTGGCTTTAAAACCTCTCCTCTTGATTCTTTCAAGATAGATTCTGGTGAAGCCAATCCAATAGAAATTTTGTTAAATCTTTTTACTGGATTCTTATCTTTATTATTGTTTCTGTTATTCATCATAGTTTTTACTATTGATTTATTTGCAATTAAAAAATTGATTCTTAGCCTAGTCTAAAGTCAAATGTCATAAAGTTTTTAAAGTCATTGCTGACTTTAGACTTTGGACTTTCAAACTTTCGACTTAAAACACTACCTCGGGTTACTTCTCTAAACTTCAAATTCTTATTTGAAGTGCTAATTATAAAATGCCTCGCATTGCTATAAAAAATCGGAACGGTTTACGGGTATAAATCTTTAAAAACTTATTATAAATGAGTAATCAGTCCCATTAAAAAATGAGACTGATTCCAAAACTTTTATTATTCTTCCAAACGAAGATCTAAACCTAGACCTTTCAATTCGTGCATTAATACATTGAATGATTCTGGTAAACCTGGTTCTGGCATAGTTTCCCCCTTAACGATAGCCTCGTAAGTTTTAGCTCTACCAATAACGTCATCAGACTTAACAGTTAAGATTTCACGTAGTGTACTAGAAGCTCCATAAGCCTCAAGTGCCCAAACCTCCATCTCTCCAAAACGCTGACCTCCAAATTGAGCCTTACCTCCAAGTGGTTGTTGCGTAATCAATGAGTATGGTCCGATAGAACGTGCGTGCATCTTATCATCAACCATGTGTCCTAATTTAAGCATGTAAATTACACCCACAGTTGCTTTTTGTGCAAAACGCTCTCCAGTTCCACCATCATAAAGATAAGTATGTCCGAAACGTGGTACGTTAGCTTCATCAGTCAAAGCATTGATCTCGTCAAGAGAAGCACCGTCGAAAATTGGAGTAGCAAATTTTCTACCCAAGTTCATACCCGCCCATCCAAGAACAGTCTCATAAATCTGACCAATGTTCATACGTGAAGGTACCCCAAGTGGATTCAATACGATATCTACCGGTGTTCCATCTTCTAAGAAAGGCATATCTTCATGACGAACGATTCTAGCAACAATACCTTTGTTACCGTGACGTCCCGCCATTTTATCACCAACTTTTAACTTACGTTTTTTAGCGATATAGATTTTAGCCAATTTCAAGATTCCAGATGGTAATTCATCTCCAACTGTAATAGTGAATTTCTCTCTTCTTAAAGCTCCTTGTAAGTCGTTCAGCTTAATTTTATAGTTATGAATTAAATCATTAACCATTTTATTTGTAGCATCATCAGCAACCCATTGACCTTTACTTAAGTGAGCGAAATCTTCTACTGCGTAAAGCATTTTTTGAGTATATTTTTTACCTTTTGGTAAAACTTCTTCGCCCAAATCATTCATTACACCTTGAGATGTTTTTCCGTTAACGATCAAGAATAATTTCTCAACTAATCTGTCTTTTAATTCAACAAATTTAGTTTCGAATTCCATTTCTAAAGCGCCTAAAGCATCTTTATCCTGAGTACGTTTACGTTTATCTTTTACGGCTCTTGCAAATAATTTTTTGTCAAGAACTACACCGTGTAAAGATGGAGAAGCTTTTAATGAAGCATCTTTTACATCACCTGCTTTATCCCCGAAGATTGCACGAAGCAATTTCTCCTCTGGAGTAGGATCTGATTCTCCTTTTGGTGTAATTTTTCCGATTAGAATGTCACCAGGTTTAACCTCTGCTCCAATTCTAATCATACCGTTTTCATCTAAATCTTTAGTAGCTTCTTCAGAAACGTTAGGAATATCGTTTGTTAACTCTTCGTTTCCTAACTTAGTATCTCTAACCTCTAATGAATAATCATCAACGTGGATAGAAGTAAAAATATCATCACGAACTACTTTCTCAGAAATTACAATCGCATCCTCGAAGTTGTACCCTTTCCATGGCATGAACGCAACTTTTAAGTTTCTACCTAAAGCTAATTCTCCATTTTGAGTAGCATATCCTTCAGACAATACTTGACCAGGAACAACTCTGTCACCTCTTCTCACGATTGGTTTCAAGTTGATACTTGTACCTTGATTGGTTTTTCTAAATTTAATAAGGTTGTACGTTTTCTCATCAGCATCAAAACTAACCATTCTCTCGTCTTCTGTACGATCGTATTTAATAGTAATGATATTAGCATCAACATACTCAACAGTACCATGCCCTTCAGCATTGATTAATACTCTTGAATCTGAAGCTACCTGACGCTCTAAACCTGTACCAACAATCGGAGCTTCAGGACGGATCAAAGGAACTGCCTGACGCATCATGTTCGATCCCATCAACGCACGATTCGCATCATCATGCTCCAAGAAAGGAATCAAAGATGCAGAAATCGAAGCGATCTGGTTAGGAGCAACGTCTGTATAGTGAACTACAGATGGCTCAACAACCGGGAAGTCACCTTCCTCACGAGCAATAACATTGCTAGCTGTAATTTTACCAGAAGCATCCATTTCAATGTTTGCCTGAGCAATCATTTTTCCTTCTTCTTCTTCAGCACTTAAGTAAACTGGAGTACTTTCTAAATCAACTACACCATTAGTTACTTTACGGTATGGAGTTTCAATAAATCCCATTCCGTTAACTTTTGCATAAACACCAAGAGATGAAATCAAACCAATGTTTGGTCCCTCAGGAGTTTCAATCGGACATAAACGACCATAGTGAGTATAGTGAACGTCACGAACCTCGAAACCAGCTCTCTCTCTCGAAAGTCCACCTGGTCCAAGTGCAGAAAGTCTTCTTTTGTGCGTAATCTCAGCTAATGGATTCGTTTGATCCATAAATTGAGATAACTGGTTAGTACCAAAGAAAGAGTTGATAACTGATGATAATGTTTTAGCATTGATCAAATCAATTGGTGTAAACACCTCGTTATCTCTAACGTTCATTCTCTCACGAATAGTTCTAGCCATACGTGCTAAACCAACACCGAACTGTTGAGACAATTGCTCACCAACTGTTCTAACACGACGGTTTGATAAGTGATCAATATCATCAATCTCTGCTTTAGAGTTGATCAACTCGATCAAATATTTTACGATTGTAATGATATCCTCTTTAGTAAGCACTTGCTTATCCATAGGGATATCTAAATCTAATTTTTTGTTCATTCTATAACGACCAACTTCACCTAAGTTATAACGTTGATCAGAGAAGAACAATTTATCTATAATACCACGAGCAGTTTCCTCATCAGGCGGTTCAGCGTTACGCAACTGACGGTAAATGTGCTCTACAGCTTCTTTTTCAGAGTTTGTTGGATCTTTTTGTAACGTATTGTGGATAATAGCATAATCTGCTTGGTTATTATCCTCTTTGTGTAACAAAATAGATTTTACATTAGAATCAATGATCTCTTCAACATTATCTTTGTCGATAATAGTATCACGATCAAGGATGATTTCGTTACGTTCGATAGAAACTACCTCTCCAGTATCCTCATCTACGAAATCCTCGTGCCATGTGTTCAATACACGTGCAGCAAGTCTTCTTCCAATATATTTCTTAATACCTGTTTTAGAAACTTTAATCTCTTCAGCTAAGTCGAAAATTTCAAGGATATCCTTATCTCTTTCGAAACCGATAGCACGGAATAAAGTTGTTACAGGTAATTTTTTCTTTCTATCGATATACGCGTACATTACGCTATTGATATCAGTAGAGAACTCTATCCAAGAACCTTTAAAAGGAATAACTCTTGCAGAGTAAAGTTTAGTTCCATTTGCGTGGAATGACTGTCCAAAGAAAACCCCTGGAGAACGGTGTAATTGAGATACTACAACACGCTCGGCACCATTAATAACAAAAGTACCACTAGGAGTCATGTAAGGTATTGTTCCAAGATAAACATCTTGTACAATTGTTTCAAAATCTTCATGTTCTGGATCTGTACAGTATAGTTTTAACCTAGCTTTTAAAGGCACACTATAAGTAAGACCTCTCTCTATACATTCTTGAATTGTATAACGTGGTGGATCAACAAAATAATCTAGGAATTCCAATACAAAGTTGTTTCTTGTATCTGTAATTGGGAAGTTTTCCATGAAGGTGTTGTATAACCCTTCGTTGCCTCTTTCGTCAGATTTCGTTTCTAATTGAAAGAAATCTTTAAAAGATTTAACCTGAACATCTAGAAAATCCGGATAGTCAGGGATATTTTTTGTAGAGGCAAAATTCAATCTTTCAGTCTGATTTGTTATCATCAATGGACAAAATTTTGATTAAAAAAAAGTAATTTTTTTGTGTAAAAACACACTGTTTAATCTATACTTTCTTATTATAACCAATACATCTTTAAAAATAAAACAGTAAAAAGTTCCATTTTCTTTCTTCGTATTGATCAAAAACTTTTTCGTATTTTAAACTATGGAATAATAAAATTTAATATATTTTATTATACGAAAAATGGTTTAGACCCTTGGATGTTGCCATCCAAGGTCTAAACCTAGTTCTAAACTGAGTTTAATTATTTAAGCTCAACTACAGCTCCAGCCTCTTCTAAAGCTTTCTTAAGACCTTCAGCCTCTTCTTTAGAAACACCTTCTTTAACGTTGCTTGGAGCACCGTCAACTACGTCTTTAGCTTCTTTAAGACCTAAACCAGTTAATTCTTTAACTAATTTTACAACTGCTAATTTAGAAGCACCAGCTTCTTTTAATACAACTGTAAATTCAGTTTGAGCTTCTTCAGCAGCACCTTCACCACCACCAGCAGCAACTACTACAGCTGCAGCAGCAGGCTCGATACCATACTCATCTTTTAATATTGTTGCTAATTCGTTAACTTCTTTAACTGTTAAGTTAACTAATTGTTCTGCGAATTGTTTCAAATCTGCCATTTCTTCTATCGTTTAAAATGATTTGTAAAAAATATAATTTATTTATTGTGCGCTAATTAAGCAGCAAGGAAGCATTCTTCCTTACATAAATAATTACTCTGCTCCTTCTTCGCTTCCTGCGAATTTGTTTTGTAAAGCAGAAATAATTCTTTGAGCTGGAGATTGTAATAATCCAATGATTTCTCCGATAAGCTCTTCTTTAGATTTAATTGTAGCTAATGCATCTAATTGGTTATCCCCAATATATACTTCAGAATTGATGTAAGCTCCTTTTAAAACTGGTTTATCAGATTTCTTACGGAAATCTTTGATAATTTTTCCAGGTGCGTTAGCAACATCAGAAATAAAGATAGCACTGTTACCAGTTAAAACTGTTGGTAAATCACCATAATCATTAGTAGAAGCTTCCATTGCTTTTGCAAGCAAAGTATTCTTAACTACTTCTAATTTGATACCAGCTTTAAAACAAGCTCTACGTAAGTTTGAAGTTGTCTCTGCGTTTAAACCAGAAATATCAGATACATAAATGATATTTGTACCAGCTAACTGCGCAGTTAAATTTTCAATCGCGATTGATTTTTCTTCTCTAGTCATACTAAAAATTTTTAACTACCAATTATACTGCTTTTGGGTCTAATGCAATAGCAGGACTCATTGTGCTTGTAAGGTGGATACCTTTAATGTATGTACCTTTAGCAGCAGTTGGTTTAAGTTTTATTAATGTTTGAATAATTTCGTGTGCGTTGTCAACAATTTGCTCAGCTCCAAAAGAAACTTTACCAATTCCTGCGTGAACGATACCAGTTTTATCAACTTTAAAGTCAATTTTACCAGCTTTAACCTCTTGAACAGCTTTTGCAACATCCATAGTTACAGTACCTGTTTTAGGGTTTGGCATTAAACCTCTAGGTCCTAAAATACGACCTAATGGACCTAATTTACCCATAACAGCAGGCATAGTGATGATAACATCAACATCTGTCCAACCATCTTTAATTTTTTGAAGGTAATCGTCAAGACCAACGTGATCTGCTCCAGCTTCTCTTGCTTCAGCCTCTTTATCTGGAGTAACCAATGCTAATACTTTAACATCTTTTCCTGTTCCGTGAGGTAAAGTTACCACACCTCTTACCATTTGATTCGCTTTTCTAGGATCTACTCCTAAACGAACTGCGATATCAACAGACTCATCAAATTTTGCAGAAGCAACAACTTTCAATAATGCCGCAGCATCTTTTAGAGAGTATAATTTGTTCTTTTCAATTTTTGAAGCAGCCTCTTTTTGCTTTTTTGTTAATTTTGCCATGTCTTTTTCTTAATTAAAAAGGAGCATCTCCTGATACAGTTATACCCATAGATCTAGCTGTTCCAGCAACCATACTCATAGCTTTCTCAATTGTGAAAGCATTTAAGTCTGGCATTTTGTCTTCAGCAATAGTTCTAATTTGTTCCCAAGTAACGCTAGCTACTTTTTTACGATTAGGCTCACCAGAACCAGATTTTAGCTTTGCAGCTTCCATTAACTGAACCGCTGCTGGAGGAGTCTTAACAACAAAATCAAATGATTTGTCTTTGTACACAGTGATTTGCACTGGACAAATTTTGCCAGGTTTATCCTGAGTTCTAGCATTAAATTGCTTACAGAACTCCATGATGTTTACCCCAGCAGCTCCTAAAGCAGGTCCAACCGGTGGCGACGGGTTCGCAGCACCTCCCTTAACTTGTAGTTTAACTACCTTACTAATTTCTTTAGCCATTTTTAAAAAATTTAACACTGTAATCAATGGAAGCGATTACAATGGTTTATTATAGTGTAACAAAAAATTATACTTTTTCAACTTGCATAAAACTTAATTCTAATGGTGTTTTTCTTCCGAAAATCTTAACCATTACTTCAAGTTTACGCTTTTCTTCATTAATTTTTTCAACTGTACCGTTAAATCCGTTAAAAGGACCATCGATCACTTTTACAGTTTCACCTAAGTTGAATGGAATTGCACGTGTATCTGTATTAACAGCCAACTCATCCACTTTCCCTAACATACGATTAACCTCAGATAATCTCAAAGGAACAGGTTCTCCACCTTTAATTTCACCCAAAAATCCAATCACACTTGTAATAGATTTAATAATATGAGGTATCTCACCAACTAAATTAGCTTCGATCATAACATATCCAGGAAAATAAACCTTATCCTTAGACATCTTTTTCCCCTCCTTTACAGTTACTACTTTTTCTGTAGGAACCAAAACTTGGGAAACATAATCCTCCATACCCAATCTGGCAATCTCAGTTTCGATATAAGCTTTCACTTTATTCTCTTGACCGCTTACTGCTCTAACTACGTACCATTTTTTCACATTATTATCTGCCATCACAAAAAAATTATCCTTTTAACCAGTTAAAAAATCCAGCCAAAGCTTTTGCAAAAAATTCGTCTACTCCCCATGTTGCCAAAGCAAATAGAATCGAAAATACAGCCACAACAATTGTCAATTTTTGAACCTCAGCCCAAGCTGGCCAAGTAACATTTGACTTTAACTCCTCGAAAGCCTCTGATAAATAATTAGTAACTTTTGTCATTTGATATATTTTTTATTGCACGGGCGGAGGGATTCGAACCCCCATCAACGGTTTTGGAGACCGCTATTCTACCCTTGAACTACGCCCGTAATTAAAGCCAGTTGGTTCAATTAAGAAAACCAACTGGCTTTTGTTTTAATATTTATAGAAATTATTCTACAATTTCAGTAACCTGACCAGCACCTACTGTTCTACCACCTTCACGGATAGCAAAACGTAAACCTACGTTCATTGCGATTGGGCTTAATAAAGCAACCTCAATTGTCAAGTTATCACCTGGCATTACCATCTCTACACCTGCTGGTAAAGAAATAACTCCAGTTACGTCAGTTGTACGTACGTAGAACTGTGGACGGTAGTTATTGTGGAATGGAGTGTGACGTCCACCTTCTTCTTTTTTCAAGATATAAACCTCAGCTTTGAATTTAGCGTGTGGTTTTACTGAACCTGGCTTAATAATAACCATACCTCTTTTGATATCAGCTTTATCAATACCTCTTAACAATAAACCTACGTTATCTCCAGCTTCACCTCTGTCAAGGATTTTACGGAACATCTCAACTCCTGTAATAGTAGAAGTTAATTTTTCAGCTCCCATACCAATGATTTCAACAGGATCTCCAGTGTTAGCAACTCCAGTTTCGATACGACCTGTAGCAACAGTTCCACGACCTGTAATTGTAAATACGTCCTCAACTGGCATCAAGAATGGTTTAGCAACGTCACGTACTGGCTCTTCGATCCAAGCATCAACAGCTTCCATTAATTCGATAATTTTAGGTACCCAGTTTGGATCATTGTTTAATCCTCCTAAAGCAGAACCTTGAACTACAGGACCATTATCTCCATCATATTCGTAGAAAGATAATAAATCTCTAATTTCCATTTCAACAAGCTCTAACAACTCAGCATCATCAACCATATCCACTTTGTTCATGAAAACAACGATTCTTGGAATACCAACCTGACGACCTAAAAGGATGTGCTCACGAGTTTGTGGCATTGGACCATCTGTAGCAGCAACTACTAAGATAGCTCCGTCCATTTGAGCAGCACCAGTAACCATGTTCTTTACGTAATCCGCGTGACCTGGACAGTCAACGTGAGCGTAGTGACGGTTAGCTGTTTCATACTCTACGTGTGATGTATTAATAGTAATACCTCTTTCTTTCTCCTCTGGAGCGTTATCGATTTGATCAAACGATTTTGCTTGACAGTAACCAGCATCTGACAACACTTTAGTGATTGCAGCAGTTAATGTAGTTTTTCCGTGATCTACGTGTCCAATTGTACCTATGTTTAAGTGCGGTTTGGAACGATTAAAATTCTCCTTTGCCATTTTACTTAATTTTTAATCTTAGTTATATATTAATTTTCAATTTCCTACTTACTTGAGCCAATGTCGGGATTTGAACCCGAGACCTCTTCCTTACCAAGGAAGCACTCTACCCCTGAGCTACACCGGCAGAGTTCTTATTTTAGATTCCTGAATTCAAATTTTATTTTTTTTTCAAATCTAAAATCTCCAGTCTTAAATCTAAACTTTTTTTTGTGGGGAGAGCAGGATTCGAACCTGCGAAGTTCACACAGCAGATTTACAGTCTGCCCTCGTTGGCCGCTTGAGTATCTCCCCTAATTTTAAAATTTCATTATTTTAAAGAACCAATTTCAAATCGTATTTGAAATATTTCTGAGCCGATAGAGGGACTCGAACCCACGACCTGCTGATTACAAATCAGCTGCTCTAGCCAGCTGAGCTACATCGGCGAATACATTAAAAAAGTCCGCTATTTCTAACGGACTGCAAATGTAGCTATTTTATCTTTGAATCAAAACATTTTTTGAAAAATTTTTCAATTATATGTGCGCTCTAATTTTTTCTTTCCTTTTTACTAGCAAACGTTCTAATGATTCCGCTGAAAGCTCTACCGCTTCTTCAAATGTTTTACATTGCTTTTTTACCAAAAAATCGTCTCCCGGAACATTGACCTTTATCTCCACCGCTTTATTCTCCTTATCACTTGTTCTTTCCACTTTTAAAAAAACGTCTGACGACACTATTCGATCGTAGTATTTTTCTAACTTATCCATTCTTTCTTGAATAAAATCCACCAATTTTCTGTCAACAGTAAAGTTAACTGCATGAACATCTACCTTCATAATACTAATTTTAGGGTTAAACATTTTGGAAATCATTATTTATTTCGAGGATGTGCATCATTATATGTCTTTTTGAGCTCCGCCAGACTATTATGAGTATACACTTGCGTTGACGCCAAGCTCGAATGCCCTAATAATTCCTTAACTGAATTTAAATCTGCTCCGTTATTCAATAAGTGAGTTGCAAAAGTATGCCGAAGCACGTGCGGACTTTTTTTCACCTTTTCAGAGACCCTACTAAAGTAAGAATTTATTAATCGATACACAAAAGATTCACTTAATTTTAATCCTTTTTTTGAAATAAAAAAATAATCGGCATCTATAATGTTTTCAACAGAAGAACGCTCATCCATATACATCCTTACCCCATCAGCAACAATAGGCAAAAGAGGAATAATCCGTTCTTTATTTCTCTTTCCCAACACCTTAACCACATTCAAAGACAAATCAACGTTATACAACATCAATCCTATCAACTCAGCTCTTCGCATCCCAGTCGTATAAAACAAATCAACAATCAATTTATCCCTAACCTCCTCAAAACCTAGCGGAATCTCTATACTTTGAATCAAATCCACCAATTCCTTTTCAGAAAAAGGAATCTGAACATTTTTTGGCGTTTTTAAAGCCTTATGCTTCAACATTGGATTCACCTCAATTTGTTTCGCCTTCAAAAGAAATTTATAAAAGGATTTCAACGAAGCCATTTTTCTATTAACAGAAACATTTGCCACACCATCATCCACCAAAGAAACAATCCAACTTCTAATTTGATTATAATTTGCGCCCTCAATACCATCTTGCTCAAAACGAAGTTTGTTAAAGCTCTCAAAAAATGAAATATCATTCAAATAAGCATTGATCGTATGCGGAGAATATTTTTTCTCCAACTGGAGATAATCACGAAAAGCATCTTTATTCGATTTCATTTTAGCACTTTTAATCATTAACACTTAATTTCAAAATTAAGCATAAAAAAACCGTTAGTGTCAAAAATCTTGACAACTAACGGTAATTATTTTTGCAAAAGCTAATATTAACTCTCTAAACTATCTTTCAAGCCTTGGATGTAAGCAGCTTTTTGAATTTGTGCTCTTTTGATAACAGAAGGCTTAATAAAAGCAGTACGTGCTCTTAATTGACGAACAGTTCCTGTTTTATCAAATTTTCTTTTATAGCGCTTTAATGCTCTATCGATATTTTCTCCGTCTTTAATTGGTATAATTAACATAATATAGACACCTCCTCTCGTTAAGGCTGCAAATGTAAAAATTAATTATCAAATATGAATCATAAATGATAAATTATTTTTCATAAAATCTATCTTCTGAGTTCGCGTGAGGGATTGCAACGGAAATCCTTTTTGTTTTTTCTTTAAAAACAAAAAGATTGCAGTGAAAAGCCCGACCCTGAAAACAAAAGCCACTCTGCGCTTGCTGAATGGCTTTTGTTTTTAGGGGCACGCCCAAAATAAGATTATTCTTTTAATAAATTCCTAGAGATAACTAATTTTTGAATTTCTGTTGTTCCTTCTCCTATAGTACAAAGTTTTGAATCTCTATAGAATTTCTCCACTGGAAAATCTTTAGTATAGCCATAACCTCCATGAATCTGAACGGCATCATTTGCAATTTTCACACAAGCTTCAGAGGCATACATTTTTGCCATTGCGCCTGACGTAGTTACAGGCTTATGCTGCTGCTTTAAATAAGCTGCTTTATGAAGCAATAGTTCTGAAGCCTCAATTTCAGTTGCCATATCAGCTAATTTAAATGATATTCCTTGAAAATTACTAATTGGCTGCCCAAACTGATGTCTTTCCTTCGAATACTTCAAAGCTGCATTATAGGCTCCTTTAGCGATTCCTAAAGAGAGTGCGCCAATTGAAATTCGGCCACCGTCTAGTATTTTCATTGCTTGAACAAATCCTTGCCCA
Organism: Flavobacterium denitrificans DSM 15936; assembly: GCF_000425445.1. GTDB lineage: Bacteria > Bacteroidota > Bacteroidia > Flavobacteriales > Flavobacteriaceae > Flavobacterium > Flavobacterium denitrificans. Next base: position 61,543 of record NZ_KE384379.1, read on the forward strand.
ACTTCACCAAGCCTATTAGCATCAGGAACGCGACAATTATCAAAGACCAACTCAGCAGTTTCGCTGGCGCGCATTCCTAGCTTGTTTTCTTTTTTTCCAGATGAAAAGCCAGGCATCCCTTTTTCAAAAACAAATGCAGTCATTCCTTTTGAATCTCCTTTTTCTCCAGTTCGAACCACAACTACAGCAATATCGCCGGAGATTGCGTGTGTTATAAAATTTTTAGCACCATTCACCACCCAGAAATCACCATCTTTTACTGCTGTTGTATTCATACCTCCAGCATCAGAGCCTGTATTGTGTTCGGTTAATCCCCAAGCACCTATATACTCTGCTGTAGCTAATTTAGGAAGCCATTTTTTCTTTTGTTCCTCATTCCCAAAAGTCAAAATATGATTTGTGCATAATGAATTATGAGCAGCAACAGATAATCCTATTGAAGGATCGACTTTTGAAATTTCCTCAACAACCGTAATATATTCATGATATCCCAATCCCGAACCTCCGTATTCTTCTGGCACTAAAACCCCCATAAAACCCATTTCTCCTAATTGTTTAAAGAGCGATATTGGAAAAATTTGAGCTTCATCCCACTCCATAATATTAGGTCTAATGTTTTTCTCTGCAAACTCTTTAATAGATTGAGCAATCATTGACTGCGTTTCGTTATAATCAAAATTCATTTGTTGGCTTTTTTTAGAACTCCAAATATAAACTAATTATTTTTGCTTTTTCAACAGGAAAACCTTTAATTTTTATCAAATCCTCAATATTATTGAAATTTCCATTCATGCTTCGATACGTTATGATTTGCTTTGCTAATGCGTATTTAAAATAAGGAAACTGAGACAATTCTTTTAAAGAAGCATCATTAATTGCTATTTTTTTCAAATTGTCTGGAATTACAACTTTAAAATGAGAATTCAGAGCTGAAATCACTTCAGGCGACAATCCCCATACATCATCCATTTGCTCCATCGAAACAAAACATCCTAGGATTTCTTTTTGTTTTAAAATTCTAGCTGACAAAGCTTCTCCAATACCATAGATTTTAACCAAATCTTCTTGAGACGCTTGATTAATATCTAAAACAACAATTTTTTCCTTTTTGAATTCTGTTTTTGGAGCATACTCTTTCTTTCCATTTTTAAAAGTCGATTTATTGCGAGTCCAATCTGGGAATTTAAAAAGTGGGGAAATTGCTTTTAACAAGGAATCTGAAATCTTGGTTACGTTTTGAAATTCCTCGGCAGAGTTTACATATTTATTTTCTTTGCGGAAGGTCAATAATCTGTCAATTTCCGCAACTGACATTCCAAGTTTATAACCTTTATAATCAGAAATAAAATTTGGATTGAAGGAATACTGCATCGGTTTTCTATCATTTTTTGCCATTTTTAAAGAATCTATTTCAGATTGCAGCGACATCCACTGTTCTTTTTCAGGAAAAGATTTTTCAATCAAATTAAAATCTAAAGTATAGTATAGAGCCTGTAATACAATTATAATTATGAAAAGCCCAACTAAACCTGTACGTTGCTGATTGGTAAACTTGAAATAGGAAATAAATGGCTTATAATTTTTCATAATTGTAGTTGCTCTTATTAAAAATAGAATTCAAAATTATTAATTTATTAGGAATTTTACTAAAAATTAATTTCTCAACGAAAATGTATTTTCTAAAATTTTAACCTAAATAGATTGACAAATTCAATGCTTTGTGCCATAATTTACGTGACTTTTATGAATATTTTAAACATTTTATAACTTAAAACGCTATAATTGTTTTTATTTTTTACAAAAAACAATACATTTGGAGCTTAATAACAATAAACCAATATAATTATATGTCAATTTGGAGAGTTAAACCTATATCTGCTTTTGAAGCCGATATGAAAAAAAGTGATTTAAAAAGAGTTCTTGGAAAATGGAGCCTTACTGCCATTGGAGTTGGTGCTATCATCGGTGGCGGAATTTTTGTTCTTACTGGTACAGGAGCTTACTATCATGCAGGTCCAGCATTAGCTATTTCCTTCATTATTGCAGGTATTGCCTGTGTTTTTGCCGCTCTTTGTTATTCTGAGTTTGCATCAATTTTACCAGTTGAAGGTTCTGCTTATGCATATGCATACGGAACAATTGGAGAAATTTTTGCCTGGATAATTGGGTGGGGATTAATTCTCGAATATGCAATGGGATCCATGACGGTCGCCGTTTCCTGGTCAGGTTACTTCAACAAATTGCTCAAAATGTTTCATATTAAACTTCCAGACTGGCTTACTACAGATCCTGCGAGTTATACAGGAGAAGGTTTTTCAATGAATCTTCCTGCATTTTTAATTGTTATTTTAGTTATTTCATTATTAATTAAAGGAACAAAAAGCGCTGCGAAAGCAAATAATGCTATCGTAATTCTTAAAGTATCTGCAGTAATTTTTGTAATTGTAGCTGGTCTTTTCTTTATTAACACTGCAAACTGGAGTCCTTTTATTCCTGATGCTACTCAAATTGTTGAAAAAGAAACTACTCACAATGCATACGGAATTGGAGGTATTGTTTCTGGAGCTGCTGCAATTTTCTTTGCTTATGTTGGTTTCGATGCCGTTTCAACTCAGGCTGGAGAAGCAATTAATCCTAAGAAAGATGTTCCGTTTGCTATCATTGCTTCTTTACTAATTTGTACTACTTTATATATTCTTGTTTCGTTAGTATTAACTGGAATGATGAATTATCAAGATTTCAATCCACTAGGAAAATATCCTGAAGCGATTAAAGCTCCTGTTGCTTATGCTTTTGATATTGCTGGACAAGGATGGGCTGGATTTATAATCACTGTTGCTGCAACCATCGGTTTAGTTTCAGTATTAATGGTAATGATTATGGGACAATCTAGAATTTTCTTAGGAATGTCTAAAGACGGATTGATTCCTCAAGTTTTCTCAAAAGTTAACCCGATTTCTGGAACTCCAAAAACGAACTTAATGATTTTGGGGGGTATTATCGCAACTGTTGCTGCTTTCACTCCAATTAATAAATTAGCAGATATGACTAGTTTTGGAACTTTATTTGCCTTTACAATGGTTTGTATCGCAGTTTGGATTTTAAGAGTTAAACAACCTGGATTAAACAGGACTTTTAAAGTTCCTGCTTTACCAGTGATTGCAGTATTAGGAATCGCAATCAACACTTATTTGATCATCAATTTGAGTATTGATGCTCAATTATTATCTCTTGGATGGTTGGCAATTGGTATTCTGGTATATTTTGGATATAGCAAAAGAAGATCAAAACTTAACAATACAGATGATGTTGAATAAATTTCAACTTTATTTCATAAAAAAAGCTCCAATATAATTTGGAGCTTTTTTTTATAAATCAAATACTGATGTTCTTTTTGAGCGGATTAAATCTTTCAGCCGAATCCAAAAAGCAAGAGTCAAATAAACTCCAAATCCTAAACCGGCTGTAACAAAAGAGATGTAGATAAAAAACAGACGCACATTTGTAACCCGCATTCCGAGTTTATCTGCTAGTCTTGAAGAAACATGAAATCCATATTTTTCAAAGAAAAACTTAAGTTTTAAAATTGCTGACATTTTTTTTTTAGATTTAAGTCCCGAAGCCTCGGGATAGATTTTAGATTCCTTTGACTTCACTCAGGACGACAAAAGTACAAATTAACTCATTATCACATTTTCTAATTGTCTAATTATTTTTAAGCAATTCCATTCCGATACCGCATTTCAAACAAGCTTTGCGATTGCAATATTCATTTTTAAGCTCCAATAAGGTTTGACTTTCAAATGCATTATTTGATGTTATTCCGAAAGAAGAAAATTTTTCGATAATAGAATTTTTCTCTGAAGAAACATCATTCATAAAACCAATTAAATTTTCTGCCATTGCTCCTCCCATTCTATTGGAATAAGCAAATTGAATTGGAATTATTGTATTTATTACCAACAAATCCAGAAAAGATTTCGAAAGTTTTTTCGATTTCATTGGGCTCTCTTTATCAAATTGATAATGATTCTGCCAATAAGAACTTGCCGCTACATTTAGCAAGCCATAAACTCTTTCAACAGATTTCAGTTTAATAATTTGCGAAAACAAGTTTTGATATTTATGATATAAACTTGCCAACTGAGACAAACGTATCGTAGGGAAATTATCCGGACGATGCTTAAAAAACTGAACTGGCTGTACATAAATCCTTTCTAAATTGTATTTATGAAGCAGAAAAAAATACCTAAATTTTAAATCCTTAAAATACACATCTTCTCTTTCTGTATCAAGCAAACCACAGATTCCAAAAAGCAAAGCTTCAAGATTTTCAATTTCAAAACTTTCTTTCCTAAGAATCGAAAAAGGGATTGATTTTGACATTTGCAAAAAAGAATCACCGTTTGTATTAAGCCCAAAATTTTTAGCTAGCATACAAAATAAAACAGCTTCCCAATCTTGGCCTGTTTCATCTAATAATTGATAAATAAACTGTGATTTTCGCTCTAGTCTTTCAAAAAACAATCTTTCCTGCCAGTTTTTAAAAACAAAATCATCAATCTCTTTTAGCTGTTTTTCGCAATAAATCCATGTTTTCACAGAAATGAGTCTACTATAACTTGCGACAATATCTTTAGAAATATAATTTTTCAGAACTAAAACAGGAATTTGAGAATTATCTTCTCTAAAAATTTCAGTATCATGTTCCCAAACAACATGCAAAATTACGTTCTCGTAAGCAGTATCTTTTTCATGATGATGTAAATACCAGTCAGATGATTTTAAGTGAATTTCGACATTTCCTGCCCATTTTTGCTCTCCAATTTTAATTTGCGCATTGAAGAAATCAGGACCTGAAAGCTCTAGATAATCACCTGTTTTAAAAACGACAAGTGGCTCGTTTTGAACTGTTCGTAAATTCAAGGCATCAAACTTCTTGAATTTCCAGATGTAATGAAGAAAATCTTCTTTCATTTTAGGGCTTATAAAAATTACAACCCTAAAATTAATAAATTTTTAATACTATTCCTACAAATAATTATTTAGCGCATCATATATAATTTAGCGCATGCACGAGCATCCGATAATGCTTCGTGATGATTTAATGTAATATTCATTTCACGGCAACAATCACTTAATTTAGTAGGTTTTATGCCTTTTGCTTTATAGATTTTTACTGTACATTCCCACTTAGAGGCAATATTCAAATCCTCATAACTAAGTCCATTTGCCAACATAGACTTAACTAAAACATTTCTATCAAAACTCTCATTATGAGCCACAACTACTCTATTTTTCAATCGTTTTTCAATTTCGGGATAAACTTGTACGAATGATTTTGCGTTTACTGTGTCGCGCGGATAAATTCCGTGAACTTGAATCGTGAATGGATTATAGATATTATTTGGCGGTTTTATCAACGTAACAAACTCATCGACAATTATTCCGTTTTGAACAGTAACAATTCCCACAGAACATGGATGAAACCCTGTTGCAGTTTCAAAATCTATTGCAGTAAAATTCATTTTAACATATTTAAAAAGATAAATCCATAAACCCAATTGCAAAAATTACAATTGAATTTATGGATACATTTTATTTTGAAAGCTTTATTTTATCGAACCAATTATATCATATTTGGTAATAATGTGATGTCCGCCGTTTTCTAAATCAACTAAAACAGCATCGTTTTCTTTTGTAAAAAGTTTTGATACTTCTTCAATTGGCGTTCCCAATTTTACGATTGGAAAAGGTTTTCCCATTACGTCCTTAATCGGTTTTTCGGCTACATTTTTATCCGCTACATAGCTTCTAAACAAATCTGTTTCGTCAACAGAACCCACAAAACCGTTAATGTCGACAACGGGAATTTGCGAAATTTTATATTTACGCATACGCTCAATTGCATGTGAAACCAATTCTTCCGTACGAACAACGATTAATTCCTTATCAATATGATCTTTAATAACGTCTTCCGCTTTTGTAACGTTTTCCTCCAAGAATCCGCGTTCACGCATCCAATCATCATTGAACATTTTTCCAACATAGCGGCTTCCAGAATCATGAAATAAAACCACTACAACATCCTCTGGCTTAAAATGCTCTTTCAACTGAAGCAAACCTTTTATACAAGCTCCAGCAGAATTTCCAACAAATATCCCTTCTTCAAGTGCAATTTTTCTAGTATAAACCGCAGCATCTTTATCAGTTACTTTTGTAAAACCGTCTATTAAAGAGAAATCAACATTCTTTGGCAAAATATCTTCTCCAATACCTTCAGTGATATATGAATAGATTTCGTTTTCATCGAAAATACCCGTTTCATGATATTTTTTAAAAACAGACCCATAAGTATCTATTCCCCAAATTTTAATATTTGGGTTTTTCTCTTTTAAATATTTTCCAACACCTGAAATTGTCCCACCTGTTCCAACTCCAACCACGAAATGCGTAATTTTTCCATCAGTCTGTTTCCAGATTTCCGGGCCGGTTTGTTCATAATGTGCCAAAGAATTCGACATATTATCGTACTGGTTTACATACCAAGAATTTGGTGTTTCTTCAGCCAAACGTTTTGAAACCGAATAATATGAACGAGGATCCGTAGGCTCAACATCTGTAGGACAAACTACAACTTTTGCACCGACAGCACGAAGAATATCCATTTTTTCCTTAGACTGCTTGTCTGATATTACACAAATCAATTTATAACCTTTAACGATGGCAACAAGTGCCAATCCCATCCCTGTGTTTCCAGAAGTTCCTTCAATAATAGTTCCTCCAGGTTTCAATCTGCCGTCTGCCTCTGCGTCTTCAATCATTTTTACGGCCATCCTATCTTTCACAGAATTTCCCGGATTAAAAGTTTCGACTTTTGCCAACACTAATGCATCAATTTCAGCAACAATTTTGTTGAGCTTTACAAGCGGCGTATTGCCTATTGTTTCTAAAATATTATTTGAAAAGTCCATTTTATTGTAATTTAATATTTGGTTTAAAAAAATAAATCAAGGCCTAATTTTATTCGAACCAGTTCCAAACTAAACCAAATCGGATTACGAAATCACGGTATGGATTGTTAGGCGCTGCATAATAATCGTTTTTAGAAAACGCAGCATTAAAATGTTCTGCTTTTAAATAAAATCGAGTTTGACGAATTCTGGCATTTACGAAAAAGTCGAATCTTGCATAATTGCCGATTTCTTTGGTATTTTGAACAAAAAATTCTCCAACAACCGGATTATAATCATTCCCATAATATTTCGTAAAATAATTAAAAACAAGTCCTGTCTGCATAAACAAGGCTTTTTTGAAAAAATAACTTGAGTAATACAACGTATTTCTGGTCACAAAATCGGGTACATTGACAATCAACTCAGATTGATCTACTTTTTGATACAAAAGCGTATTGTCAAAACCGAATCTTCCAAACTTAAATTCCTTATTCGCTTTTACAGAAAAATAATTAATTACATTTCCGTACTGCGCTGGATTTATAATTTGAGTATGAACTGAAGCTTGTTCTTGTGTCGAAACATCCGCAAAATACAAATGATCTTTTAAAACAGAATATTGTACTTCTGCATTTAACCAAGGCGTATAAACATTTGCTCCAAGCTGATTGATTTTTTCATTTTTAAAATTATTCGACCAGTTGTACTCGATGTAACTACTTTGATATAAATTATAATTGTTATTTGGAAGTTTGTTTATATTGCGATATCTAAAATCAAATTGAAAGTCTTTGTTTAAATTGTATCGCAATTTTGCATCCAAATCAGAAAGAGATTGATTTGTAATTGATCTAGTATATAAGAAACGACCATTCCACTTATTTTTTTGATACTCATATTGACCACCAACATTATTAATTTGAAGGAATAAATTGTCTGGAATTACACGCCCATCTTCTTTTACAATAATTCTATTGTATTCGTAATTGGATCTGTAATCGTCAATAAAAAAATAGAATTTCCCTAAAAGCGAATTTTCATAAGCAAGTCCTGCCTTGTTGTATAATTTTTCAAAACGAGTACGATCACTGATATTACTAGTAACATACGAATCACCAAAACGTTCTACAGGAGTAGTTCCAACTGTAGAAAGTACGGTAGGTTGTTTATATTCAAAAAATTTATATTCGTAATTGAATTGATGTGTCACATATAAATTATTGTCTGCATCTTTTGGATTTATTCTAAAGGCATGATCAAAAAAGAAACGGTGTCCTTTTAATAACGTTTCCGCATCTGTTAAATATACCTGTAATCGCTGACGGTTTTTAAAATCCGGATCATTACTTTCAAAATCTTCTGGTGTTGTAATTCCACCGTTTTCTTCATTTGTAATATCTTGATATGTTACATGAGCATTCAGAATATATCTTTTATTTGTCGTTGCATAACTTGTAGTAAATCTAAAATTACCTACACTTACTAATTGATTAATATAATTTCCTTCTGAACGCAATCCTCTGTAAGCAATAGAAAAATTAAGATTTTTAGAAGTATTTAATGTAATAAATGAATCTACGTTTTGTCCTTTATTGATGGTAGTATTAAAAAACAGTTCAGTAAACGGAGTTGCAGCCGAATAATATTTAATATCCGAAGCTTGCATATAAGCAAAATGTTTACCAGAAAAGCCAATTTCAGGATAAGGAGAAAAACTATTCAAACTATATTGTAAAGTATTAAAAGTCTGCCCAATATTAGAGAATTCCAAAAGTCCAAAATAGTCTTTACGAAGGTAATTTTGTCTGTAAGCACTTTTCAGTGTTAAAGAAGTATCGGCATAAGTTGTATCATGCTCCAAAGTAATAATCTGATATTGTTCGATTTTTCCAACTAATGATTTTTTCTTTTTTACGGTATCAGTTATACTAGAATACTTTGTATTCATATCCAAATTATTTTTTGGAGTGTTTTTTTCTTGAGAAAACAATAAAGAAGGCATTATTATTAGGTATAGAAAAAAGAGTATTCTCATTTGATTGTTTTATATGAAATTAAAATCGACAAAATTAGTCAAGCAAAGGTAAAAGATAAAAACGTATAAAAAAACAAATCAGTATGATTGAGAAGTTTTTATCACAATAAAACAAAAATCAAAAAACCCTCAATCAAAAAATGATTGAGGGTTTTAATTAAATCAAAATATTTATTTTATTACCAACCAGTATTTTGAGCCATGTTTGGATTTGTATTAATTTCAACTTGTGGCACTGGCCATACAAATCTACGATCTGTATATGGAATTGCCGCTACACCTAATGGTCCAGAATATGGGTTACCATCTAAAACAAATGCCGCTGCTGGTGGAACCGCATTAGCCAATTTAGCAGGAATACCAACTACAGGAGCTAAGTTATCTCCTTGTAATCTGTGTATATCTGACCATCTACGTCCTTCAGCAAGAAATTCGATTCTTCTTTCCTTAATGATAGCTTGAACAACTTCTGCCTGACTTGCAAATGAAGCAGCTGTATAAGTTTCAGTTGCTGGATTAGCTAATGATCTATCTCTAACTTTATTCAACAAAGTAATAGCACCTGTCATATTTGTACCAAGACGAGCTTCAGCCTCTGCCATGTTTAATAAAACTTCAGCATATCTGATAACTGGAGTTGCATCAGTTAAGTTTACGTTGTCAGTATATTTATTTGTATACTTAACACCTGCACTTGTATTAACCATCACACCTTCTTGTCTTCTTTTATCAGTAGCCAACCACTTTGGATCTCTCCAGATAATAGGGCTAATAGAAACCAAAAGACGTTGTTTGTACATACTTGCTAAAGCACCATTCACACCAGGATTTGCTGTTGGCGAATGTTGAATAGAGAATATAGACTCACTATTTGTCAAATTATTAGCCAAAACAAAAGGACCATTTGGAGCTGCAGTAAGACTGTATAAACTGTTTAATTTATTTCCTTCAGTAACTACATTTGCCCAGTCTCCTTTATGTAAATACACTCTAGTTTTAAATGCAATAGCAGCTGATTTTGTAGCTTTTGCAACAACTCTACCTCCAGTTACTCCATTTGAAGTGATTAAACTTTCAGCATCATTTAAATCTGCCAAAATTTTTGTATAACATTCTGCAACTGTGCTTCTAGTTTTAGCATGCTCTGACGCAATTTCAGCAGCAGTGTTAACACCAACTTCTCTATAAACAAGACCTAAATGAGTAGCCCCAGGAGTGAAATTATATGGTCTAGCAAAATAGTTCAATAATTCAAAATGAGTAATAGCTCTTAAAAATTTAGCCTGACCAATATAATCATCACCAACAGCTTTAGTAATAACGCCTTTCGAAACAGCAGTTTCAACTCCTTCGATCATTAAGTTACATCTGTTGATTAATCTATATCCGTCAACCCAGTAATAAACGTTATTAGCTGTTGTTGCATCATAACTTCCTTCATAAGTAAACTGGAAGAAAGCTGCAGTATTAACCATATCTTCTCCACGGCAATCACCTTGTTCTACGAAAGCTGCACCCCAAACATAACCTCTACCACCATTTTCAGATGTAGTGTTGTATCTTCCGATTTGCGCAGCATTGTAAACCCCATTCATAGAAGAAGCTATTAAAGATGGAGTAGAAAATGCAGCACTTTCAGATATATTGTTAATTGGCTCAAGATCCAATATCTTTTCTTCTGTACAAGAACTCATTCCAACCGCAAGTACAGAAAACAAAATTGATTTTATTATAATATTTTTCATATGTTCTTTTTATAAACTTACATTTATTCCCATTGATACCACTTTAGAACGTGGAGTACCATTAATATCTACACCAGCTGTTTCCATCTCAGGATTGATACCTTTATAGTCAGAAATTAACCATATATTTTGTGCTTGAACAAATAATCTAAAGTTATCAACTCCAATTTTGTCTAACAACATTTTAGGTAAAGTATAACCTAACGAAATATTATCAAGAGAGATAAAATCACCTTTTTCAACGAAACGAGTTGTTGCACTACCATTTAAGTTAGTCGTGTTGTTAGTACTAGCATATAATCTTGGTGTCCATCCGTCTCCAGGATTATCAATACTTTGCCATCTTCCTAAAATTTCTTTTCCGTTATTATTGAAGTTTTGATTCATTAACTCTCTTCTAGTAGAGTTAAATAATTTATTTCCACCACTAAATCTAAACATAAAACCAAAATCAAGGTTTTTGTATTTCATATTAGAACTAATAGAACCATAATATTTCGGAAGTGTATTTCCTAATACTTTTTTATCAGCATTTGTTAAATTTGCTGTAGCACCTGCAGCAGAAGGATTATTAGGATCAAAAACTGAATACGTAGATCCTGGTAAATTACCTTGAACTAAGCTTCCATCAGCTTTATAGTAAACTGGGTTACCATTTGCTTTGTTAACTCCCCAGTATTGGAATCCATATAATGAATTGATAGACTCACCTTCTCTAATAATAATATTTGGAGCAATGTTTACGTCAGTTTGATAAGATCCTCCGATGATATCACCACTAGGTAAAGCAGTAACTTCATTATTTGCAAGAGTTAAGTTTCCTGAAAGATCCCAAGTAAAGTTTTGGTTATTGATTGCTTTATAAGAAACTGTAAACTCATAACCTTCGTTAAACATTTTACCAACGTTACTGTTAACTACGCTTCCTGGAATACCTAATGAAGCATCTACTGGCGCTGCTAAAACTAAACCATTGATATCGTTTTTGAAATAATCAAAAGCTAATGTCAAACGATTATTAAATAATCCTAAATCAATACCGTAATCAATTTTCTTACTTGTTTCCCATTGCAATTCTCCATTACCAAATTGAGAATAACCAATACCATTCAATGGTCCATAAGGAGAACTCAATGTTAAACCTTTAGAAGGATATGCGATTCCTCCTAATACATCAACGTTACCTACTTCAGAATACGAAGCTCTAACTTTTAAATCAGAAACTGTACCACTGATACCTTCCATGAAGCTTTCTTTTGAAACTGTCCAACCAGCTGATACCCCTGGGAAGTTATTCCATCTAACATCTTGTTCGTATTGAGAAATTCCATCACGTCTAAGAGTTCCTTGAATAAAATATTTTTCTTTATAGTTATAATTTACACGTCCTAAATAAGAAATAATTCCTTTTTCACTCATTGATCCTCCAGAATCTTTAGTAGAGTATGAGTTTGTGATCAAGTTTTTATTGTAAAAATCACTTAAGATATCTGAACCTGTACCCCAAAAGTTTTTTGTTTGAGATTTTTGATATTCAGCAACTCCAGTTACAGCTAAATTATGATCTTCAGCAAATGTATGTTTGTAATTCAAAATATTTTGCCAGTTCCATCTCAATAAATCAACATTGTCTTGCCATAAATATCCATTTCTACCAGCACCGTCTCCATGAACTGGATTCCAATATTGGAAACCTGTAGTAATTGCGTTATCAGCACTTAATTGTAATTTATAAGTGAAATCAGATGTGATTTTTGCATTTGCATAAGCACTTACCAAAGTTCTTTGAGTTTTGTTTTGGTATTTATTGTGATCTAAAACATAAATAATGTTTGTGATGTTATCACCTACTGTAGCTAAGTTATCCCATTTTCCAACTGTATTAGTTGACAATGGCATAGTTAAGTTATAACCAGTTGGGTTATTTGCATCATAAATTGGTGTATTTGGCAATTGTCTAATTGTATTAAACATGTTACCTGAAAGACCATTACTATTAATGTTCAAACCTTCTGTTTCAGTTCTAGTAACACTTAAATTAGTACCAACACTTAACCATTTGTTGATTTCTTGATCGATATTAGTTCTAATAGAATATCTAGTTAAGCTATTAGCTTTATTGATACCTTCTTGATCTGTATACCCTAAAGAAAGGTAGTATTTAGTTTTATCTGACCCTCCACTAAAAGTAAGATTGTGAGTCATTTGTGGAGCATCTCTTAAAACTGCACCTTGCCAGTCAGTATTGTAAGTACTTCCAACTGCCCATGGAGTAGCATTTATGTTTGCTCTTTTTTCATTAGAAATCACCAAGAAATCAGGAGTTTCTAATAAATCATAAGTTTTAGCAGCACTTGCAACACCAAAAACACTAGAATAATTTACTTTTAAAGTTCCTTTTTTACCACTTTTTGTCGTAATCAAAATTACTCCGTTCGCAGCTCTAGAACCATAGATAGCTGTTGAAGCACCATCTTTTAAAACATCAAAAGATTCGATATCTTCAGGATTGATATCAGCTAAACCATTTGTAGCAGACACCCCTCCAATATCACCAGAATAAATAGGCACACCATCAACAACGATTAAAGGCTCTGTCAGACCCGAAATAGAAGCAATACCTCTAATTCTGATTTTTGGAGCTCCTCCAATGATACCACTGTTTGTTGAAACTTGAACACCAGCCGCTCTACCAGCTAAAACGCCTTCGAAAGATGGAGTTACTAAGTTAGCAATGTCTTTTCCAGCAATTTTAGAAATAGACCCTGTAACTTCTTTTCTCTTCTGAACACCATAACCAACAACCACAACCTCATTCATTAATTGTGCTTCAGATTCTAGCTCAACGTTTACTGTGTTTGAAGTTCCCACAGTAACTTGCTTGTTGTTCATACCTACGTATGAAAAAACTAAAACGTCACCAGTTTTTGCTTTAATAGAATAACTTCCATCAAAATCTGTCTGAGTACTTGCCTTAGATCCTTTTACGGCAACATTTACTCCTGGAATAACACCTGTTTTATCAGATACCTTTCCAGTTACAGTTCTCTCTTGAGCGAAAGAAAACTGCATAGATAACGCTACAAGGAGCGTAAAAATCCATTTAAATTTTAATTTCATTTTAATTTATTTTGAATTAGTATGCGACAAACATCTTAATTATTTCTTAAAATAACAAACTATTTGAGCTTAAATTTCTCTAAGATTATTAACAAAAGCTTAATGCATCCCTTTAAAATATAACTAATTCCTATTTTAAATACAATTTTTCTTTCAAAAACAACAATAATTGAATTGTTTTGAAATTAAAAACGTTAAGAAATTTTAACATTTAACAAAATCAAATAGTTAAACTCATAAAAAACCTTGAAATCTTTTATCAAGTTCGTTAAATCCACGCTTTTTTTTGAACTTTTGACAAAAACAAGCACTAAATAGCACAAAACATCTGTTTTTTTTCAAGTTTTTTCAATATTTGATTTTAAATATTTTAAAAAAAATCAATTCACCACTAAAATTATTAAGAGAAAGTGTAAGAAATATGGAATTTTAGAGAAAAAAATAATGCCGAAGTCATAAAAATTCATGCTGAATTCAAGGAATTTAAACGTTTTTTACTCGCAACATCATCATTTTGTAGAAATTTTTGCAATCTTTGCGATGCAAAATGCTTAAAAAATGCTCCAAAAAAATTTCTCAGGATTTATTTTAGAAACCGGAACTGACGAAGCTGGACGTGGCTGTCTCGCCGGCCCAGTTACTGCGGCCGCTATTATTCTACCTCAAGATTTTGAAAATACAATTTTGAACGACAGTAAACAGCTGTCCGAAAAAACTAGAGCACTTTTGAGGCCAGTCATAGAACAACAGGCTGTATGTTTTGCAGTAACACATTTGTTTCCTGATGAAATTGACGAAATAAACATCCTAAATGCATCAATGAAAGGAATGCAAGAATGTATTTTAAAATTAAAACATGTCCCAGAATATATTATTGTAGATGGAAACCGTTCTATAAATGCAAAACTTGGTCTTAAAAACACTTTTGGGAAACAATTTTCTAAAGCTGAAATTGAACTTTTAAAATCTATCCCAAATCAAAGCATTATAAAAGGTGATGGAAAATTTTTAAGTATTGCCGCCGCCTCTATTTTGGCAAAAACATATCGCGATGAATATATGGACCAAATTCACGAAGAATTCCCGATGTATAATTGGAAGCAAAATAAAGGTTATCCGACTAAAGAACATCGAGAAGCCATAAAAAAATACGGAACAACAAAATACCATCGAATGAGTTTTAGACTTTTGCCTGAACAGCTGACTCTCGATTTTTTAGAATAAAAAAAGCGACCTATATATTAAGGTCGCTTTTTTTTTATTTTTTACTTTTTAAAAATTCAGCAAATTGTTTGGTGTCATAATAAAAAGGTCTGACTGCGGTAATTTTTCCATTTTTCAATTCAAAGTGCTCCGAAATAGGCATCGACATTGTTTTGCCTGATTTTTTAGCTTTACAATTTATGGTGAAATAAATAATTACTTCATTCTTCGAAGCGTCACTAAAATATGTTGGTTCCTTTTCAATTTGCAAGTCAAAGAATTCTCCTGCTTTTGCAAACATTTTATTCCACTCTGAAAAACCAACATAAGTTCCGCCATAAGGCAATCCAGTTGCTTGGGTATAAACGGCTCCCTCTTCAATCAAAGTTGCCATGATATCAAAATCTCTTGTTTTAAAAAGACATTCGTAATATTTAGCCACAACTTTAAAATTATCTGTCTCAAGATTTTTCACAACATCAGCCTCAGGCAACGTCGCATCCTTATCCCAAAAACCAATAATTTTACTTACTTGGCCTTTTCCATTCAAACGAGCAAAATCTCGTCCAGCCATTATTAGTTTACCTTTTGAATCGACAATTTTCCATTCCCATGTTACATAATTATCTTTTACGATTTTTGCGCCAGAGGTTAAAACCGCATCTGGGAATTTTTTATAAAATTCATTAATGACATTATTAAATGCTGCGGTTCCTTTTATTGAGGCGGAAGGATCTTCAAAAGTACTATCTTCTAGCCAAATTGATTTGATCATTTTTAATCTGGCATCGCTATTTTTCTCTTGCCAAACCTTTTCATAAGCAGTAATTGGATATAACTTATCTTTCTTTTGAGCAATAAGACCGTTAAGCATAAAAAGGAAACAGAATAAGTAGATTTTTCTCATAAGCAAATCAGGAATTAAAATTTTAATAGTAAGTACTCAAATTTAGCATAAATACCTTAGAGAATTACAAATATCCTATAATTTACCATCCCTTCAAAATCTTAACTTTTACGAAACCGTTTTTCATTTTTTTGAATATTTTTTTAGAGAAAAACAGCTTTCTATCTAAAATTCTAAAGGCTATTTATTTTTTTGAATGCAAACCTAGGACTTAATCTATAAAGCAAATAGAGTAATTTTACTTTTCCAATTCTTATCTCTGTCTTATTTTTAGCTATACTTTCAAGCATTTCTGAAACTGCCTTTTCAGCACTAATTGCAATTTTTGGAGGATTGCCTTTATGCCAAGGTGTATCTACCACAGGAAATAATACTTCAATAATTCCAATTTTTTCTCCTTTTAACTGCTCTCTCAAAACCTGAGTAAACGAATGTATAGCCGACTTAGCAGCGTTATAAAAGGGATAAATAATTCGAGGTGTGTAAACCAATCCTGTTGTAATATTTATAATGAAAGAATTTGGGTTCTTTATTAAAATAGGATATAAAATTTTTATTAAGCGTATTGGAGCATGTAAATTCGTCAAAAACTCTTCTTCCATTTTTTCAAGAGAAAAATGGTCTTGCATAAAATCGATGTTATAAACAATCGCCGCGTTATTAATTAAAACGTTGGTTTCAGGATGATTGACATGCAACCATTTCGCGAAATCTTCACATTCAGATGTTTTCCCAATATCACACTGGTAAATTATTAAATCGGGGAGTTGTTTTTGTGCTTTTTGAAGTTTCTCTAGCGAACGGGAACAAGTTATAACTTTGTTTCCTTTTGCTATAAATTGTCGACACATTTCGAGTCCTAAACCTGAGCTTCCGCCAGTTATAACAATTGTACTATTTAAGATTTCCATAAATTCGTTTTTAAAAAATTAGAAATCAAAAATAAATACTGGTCAAAAAATCTCCCTTGATCTATGTTAAGTCTTGTTTTTTCTCTTGAGTCGGCTGAAAGATTCAGGCTGAATTCCTAAATAAGATGCTATGATTTGTTGCGAAACACGATTTTCAATATCAGGAAATTCAGCTGTAAAAATTCCATATCTTTTTTCGGCATCTAAAAGAAGCAATTCCCTCTCTCGCTTTTCTTTAATACAAAATGCCTTTTCAAGTATTTGAACTAAAAATGTGTTCCAAAAAGGATTTTTCTCTTTGATTTCGATCCAATCTTTGTAGTCGATTTCTAAAATTTCAGCGTCTTCTAAAGCTTCAATAGAAAAATAGGAAGTTGTATTATAAATCATAGCCGAATACGAACTTATAAAATTCCCTTCGGCTATAATATTTTTAGTGAATTCGTTTCCGTTTTCGTGTGTATAAACATATCGAAATAAACCTTTTACAACAAAAGCCATCTTGCGTGGCACTTGACCTTCTCGAATAAAATAATTTGTTTTAGCTATTTTTTTATGTTCAGTAATATTCAATAATTCTTGCAATTCTTTTTCTGGAAGCCCTAAATGCTTTAAAAATGACTTTTTTTCTTCATTTTCCATACTTGATTACTTTAAAATCTTAAACAAATTCAGCTTCAAACAATTGTTTCAAATGGTTTAGGATTCTGGCTTTTACTTCTTCTTCATCAACCTTTTCAACGCCAAGTTCAACGTTTAACGAAGTAACCCCTTTTCCGCGAATACCACACGGAATAATGTTATCAAAATAGCCTAAATCGACATTTACATTTAAAGCAAATCCGTGCATGGTTACCCAGCGCGAGGCACGAACACCCATAGCACAAATTTTACGAGCAAATGGGGTTCCAACACCAAGCCAAACGCCTGTTTCGCCTTCGCTCCTGCCCGATTCCAATCCGTATTCTGCCAATGTTAGAATAATTGATTCTTCTAGCAAACGAAGGTATTTATGAATATCGGTAAAGAAGTTTTCTAAATCCAGAATTGGATAACCTACAATTTGTCCTGGCCCATGATAGGTAATATCGCCACCACGATTGATTTTATAAAAAGTCGCTCCTTTAGCTTCTAATTGTTTTTCGTTTAATAGTAAATTTTCTAAATCACCGCTTTTCCCTAAAGTATAAACGTGCGGATGTTCAACAAATAACAAGTAATTTGGAGTTGGTAAATCTAGTTCTTCTCTTCTGTTTTTTATTTTCAAATCGACTATATCTTTGAAAAGTTCTTCTTGATATTCCCAAGTCGATTTATAGTCTCTGTTGCCCAGATCCTGAAGTTGAATTTTTTTATTCATTTTGATTATTTTTCAAACTCAACATCAAAGTTAAGCTTGTCCGGATTCTCCATATAATCCGTAAAAGAGTATTGAATTGTAATAGATTTTCTGTCGTCGCTGAATAAAGCATTCGGATTAGAAACTTTTTTTATTTTTTTAGGAAAATGATATTTCACAATATAATTTGACGACGCAAAAATCATTTTTGACATATCAGCAGACGAATCATTAAGTTTTTCAGTCAATTTTTGCTGATCGATTGTAGCTTTTCTAGTAAATTTCTTTCCGTCGTATGTATAACTTAGTTTGCTTTTATTGTCGCCAAAACCGCCTCCTAACGGATTTGCATTTGCACCGCCTTCAAGTTTTTGTAAAGTGCTAGCAATTTGCAAGATATCTTGAAGTTCATTTACACTCTTAAAATCAGTTGCCAAAGTCATTAAAAACTGTTTTTTCTCGGCACTCATTTTTGTTGTAACTATAAAGTTTTCGAGTTTTTTGAGCTCTTTTTGCGTTTCTGGAGAAAGTTTTGCGATACTATCTTTTTTCTCTGCAAGTAATTGCTTGAAAGTAAAAGTGGTATCAATATCTTTTTTTGCATCGCTCCCCATTTGGCTTCCAATTTGGTCACCTGCCATTTGCATTAAAGAAGAACCGTCCATATCAACAGAAAATTTTCCAGATCCGTTATCATTGATGTAAATGTTTTCAGTAAAAGTGCAACTTGTTAGTGTCGCCAATAAGAAAAAGAAACCAAGTAATTTATTAAATTTCATCTTTGTACATTTTTTTATCAAAGATACGAAGTCTATTTTGTTTTTTTGAAGATTCGAATTATTGAAAGTCTTTCGATTCTAAAATAACTTCTAGATTTGTTATTTCAGGATTTTTTAAACAATCTGAAAGCTGAACTTCTAAGCTTAAAGATTTTTTATCAGGACCAATAATTGCTTTTTCATTTGAAACCGATTTTATTTTTTTTGGAAAGAAATATTTCAGCGTATAGGATTGTACTATTTTATACTTCGAATATATTTTTTCCCTTTCTTCCATTTCCTTTTTGTCTTTCTCAAATTTTTCTGGGTCGGTTATGGTAAAAACTCTTTTAAAAACTGTGCCGTCAAAAGTGCATTTTATTTGATAGCTTTTTCTGTGTATAGGATAGTTTTCTTTCAACGAATTTGCTAATCCAAGGCTTTCATAAATATCCGGTATTGCGTCTATTTTTTTAAAATCAAGCGATAACTTATTAAAGTTTTCCATTTGAACCGGATCGGTTTTGATATGCATTTTCACATTTGCATGTTCTGTAAACAACGCTTGATCTGCTTTATTGAACCTTACAAAAGTATCCTGATACTTGGTTATATAATCTTGAAAAGTAAAAATTGTATCTCTAAATTTCTCGTATCTGAGATCTTGTCTCCCTAACTGTGCGAAGCTGTTTTCATCGCGAAGATTATAATATTCAATATTTCCACTTCCGTCGGAATTGAGATTGATGGTTTCTGTAATTTGACAACTTGAAAAAGAAAGCAAGATTAAAAAGGCGAATATGTATTTCATTTTTTTTTTAAGAGGCTAAGGTTCTAAGCGACTAAGATACTAAGTTTTTCTTAGTTTATTTCTTACACAAATATTTGTTTACAGGCGCGACAAGGATCAACGTTCCAACCTAAACGCCTTTTGAAAACAGAAACTTCTCCTCTAGCCCCGATAGAAGTGAAAATCCTTTTATGCCGGTGTTCGGCATAAAAGATTGTAACGAATAGCGGGACAAAAGGCAATTAAAAAACCGTTTTTTCTGCTCCTTATAAAAAATAGTACTCTTTTCTAAAACTTTAGACTTTATGACTTTGCAACTTTGCGACTTAAAAACTATCTTTGCACACTTAAAAAACAGAGCACAAAATGGCATTATCAGAACAAGAAATCATTAGAAGAGAAAAACTTCAGAACTTACGCAACTTAGGAATCAATCCTTATCCGGCTAATCTTTTTCCTGTAAATCATACTTCGAAGCAGATAAAGGAGTCATTTGAAGAGGGCAAGAAGGTTATCGTTGCGGGACGTTTGATGAGTGTTCGTGATCAGGGTAAGGCTTGTTTTGCTGAGCTACAAGACAGCGAAGGGCGTATTCAATTGTACGTGAATCGTGATGTTTTATGTGAA
This sequence comes from Flavobacterium denitrificans DSM 15936, assembly GCF_000425445.1. Taxonomy (GTDB): domain Bacteria; phylum Bacteroidota; class Bacteroidia; order Flavobacteriales; family Flavobacteriaceae; genus Flavobacterium; species Flavobacterium denitrificans. Next base: position 81,934 of record NZ_KE384379.1, read on the forward strand.
GGTGACGATAAAACTTTATACAACCAGGTATTCAAAAAATTAACCGATTTAGGTGATTTTATTGGTATCGAAGGTGAATTGTTTACAACTCAAGTTGGTGCAAAATGTATTCGCGTGAGCGGTTTTACTTTCTTAAGCAAAACGTTGCGCCCGTTGCCTTTGCCAAAAGTTGATGAAGAAGGAAATGTTCACGACGCTTTCAATGACGCTGAATTGCGTTACAGAATGCGTTATGTAGATTTAACTGTAAATCCACAAGTTAAAGAAACTTTCATCAAACGTACAAAGTTATTTACAGCAATGCGTGGTTATTTTAACGATGCAGGATATTTGGAAGTTGATACTCCTGTTTTACAATCAATTCCTGGTGGTGCTTCGGCAAGACCATTTATTACGCACCATAACTCGCTTGATATTCCGCTTTACATGCGTATTGCGAATGAATTATACTTAAAAAGATTAATTGTTGGTGGATTTGAAGGTGTTTATGAGTTTTCTAGAAACTTCCGTAACGAAGGAATGGATAGAACGCATAATCCTGAATTTACTGCAATGGAAATATATGTAGCCTACAAGGACTACAACTGGATGATGGAATTTGCTGAAGGTTTATTGGAGCATTGTGCGATTGCTGTAAATGGAACTAGCGAAGTTACTTTTGGTGAACACAAAATTAACTTTAAAGCACCTTACGCTCGTGTAACAATGACAGATTCTATCAAACATTTTACTGATTTTGATATTTCTGGAAAAACAGAACAGGAATTGTTTGAAGCAGCAAGAGGAATGGGAATCGAGGTTGACGAAACAATGGGTAAAGGAAAATTGATTGATGAGATTTTTGGAGCAAAATGTGAAGGAAATTATATTCAACCAACTTTCATTACTGATTATCCAAAAGAAATGTCACCGCTTTGTAAAGAGCACCGCGATAATCCAGACTTGACGGAACGTTTTGAATTAATGGTTTGCGGAAAAGAAATTGCAAATGCTTATTCTGAATTAAATGACCCAATTGATCAACGTGAACGTTTTGAAGACCAAATGCGTTTGGCTGCAAAAGGTGATGATGAAGCAAACGGAATTATCGACGAAGATTTCTTGAGAGCTCTTGAGTACGGTATGCCTCCAACTTCTGGAATGGGAATTGGAATGGATCGTTTGATTATGTATTTGACTAATAACGCTTCTATTCAGGAAGTTTTATTGTTCCCGCAAATGCGCCCTGAGAAAAAGCAAGCTCAGATTGAACTTTCTGACGAAGAAAAATTCATTATTGACTTGCTTACAAAAAGTGAAAATAGAATGGATTTAACCCAGCTAAAAATTACAGCTAATTTAAGCGGTAAAAAATGGGATGCGTCTATGAAAAACTTATCTAAACACGGTTTAACTAAAGTTGTTGTTGACGGCGAGTTTAAATTTGTTGAATTGGTGGGTTAAATTCCAAAATTGAAATTCCAAATTCCAAGTTGGATTTTATAATAATTTCAAACCCGACAGGTTTTTAAAAACCTGTCGGGTTTTTTATTGCATTTTTTAAACCAAATCCAAATGTCAACCATCAAACGTCAACCGGACTGAAGTCCGGCCCTACAATATGAATCAAGCTAAAGTTCTTTCACAGTTCCGAAGGAACAAATTATATTGTAGAGCTGGACTTCAGTCCAGTTTAAATAAGATTTAAATTTGAATCATTATTTAAAACGAATACTTCTCCAATTTCTTTACTTGAATATCCAAAACCTTTGTAGTTTCTTTTGGAGCATTTCCTTTTATAACTTCTTGAACCGAAGGATTTGAAGGATATTTTCCGTTTTTCATTTTTAGAAGATGAAATTCTCCTCCACTTTCAAATATAAGATCATAAAATTTTTCTGTTGATGAAGTTGTTACAGAAATCGGGAAATCGGTTACAGAAAAACGATTGATTACACTTCCGTCATTATTCAAAATGTACCCCGAACAGCCTCCGCTTCCGCAGAAATACGAATTGGAGAAACCAACGAAATATTCATCTTTTTGATCGTTATTCAAGTCAAAAGCTTCATAATAAAAGTAGCGATCATTTTTTGTCATCGCGGGTAAATCCTTCTGCAATAAAACCTGCAATTGTTTTCGGATTAACTCTACTGTTTTATCATCTTTGTCAGAAACTTCACTTAAATCTGCCGTTCCGCCCATTGTTTTAGATAATGTATCCTGAACAATAGTTTTTATAATATTTTTTTTCTCCGTTTTATTCTGACATGAAGACAATGCCAAAATTCCGATCAGGATTAGAATTTTACTTTTCATAATTTGATTCATTAAATTAATATTTTTCTAAACTAATAATGCCGCTTTATTTTCAATATCATTTTGCTCTAAAAGCGATTTGATATTATTAAACGTAACCAATGCAATCTGCGTTAAAGCTTCGTTAGTAAAGAAAGCTTGATGCGCTGTTACCAAAACATTCGGAAAACTCATCAAACGCTGAATTGCATCATCCTGAATAATATCTGCAGAAAGATCTCTAAAGAATAGCTTTTCTTCCTGCTCGTAAACATCGATTCCCAAATAACCAATTTTCCCTTCTTTTAAACCTTCAATAACTGACGCCGTTTCAATTAATCCGCCACGGCTGGTATTGATGATCATTACGCTGTCTTTCATCAAAGAAATGGAAGCCGAATTAATAACATGCTTTGTCTGCTCGTTTAAGGGACAATGAAGTGAAATAATATCGCTTGATTTGAAAATTTCCTCTAAACTCACAAAAGAAACGCCTTCTTTTTTCATGTCCTCATTTTCAACAATATCATAAGCCAGCACTTTACAGCCAAAACCTAATGCGATTTTTGAAAATGCTTTCCCGATATTTCCCGTCCCGATAATTCCAATTGTTTTTCCGAATAAATCAAAACCTAATAATCCGTTTAAAGAGAAATTTTGCTCACGAACCCTATTGTATGCTTTGTGTGTTTTTCGGTTTAAAGTCAAAATCATTGCCATAGCATGTTCCGCAACTGCCTGTGGCGAATATGCGGGAACGCGGCAGACTTTTAAATTGTATTTTTTAGCTGCTTCTAAATCGACATTGTTAAATCCAGCACAACGCAAAGCAATAATTTTTACATTTTTCTCTGCTAATTGTTTTATAACTGATTCGTTTACAATATCATTTACAAATACACAAACAATTTCGCATTCTTCAATTAATACAACGGTCTGTGGATTCAGTTGCGTTTCAAAAAAATCCAATTGAAAACCAAAATCAGCATTGTATTTATTGAAAAAAGTTTTGTCGTATGGCTGCGTTGAAAAAAAGGCTATTTTACTTGATGTGGTATTTGTGCTCATAAAAATTTATACTAAACGTTGATTCATTAAAAATACGCAATTATTTCTATACTATTACTCTTATAGGAAACGTTTTAATAGATTATATATCAATTTGTTAAACAAAACATAATTCTTTTAAAGAAATTAAACCTAATTAATTTCAAAAAGTCTAATCGATATAACAATTAAAAAAACTTAATCATGAAAAAATTAATTATCGCCGCAATGTTATTTGTCGGAGTAGCCTCTTTTGCGCAAGACATGGCTCAAAAACCAGCTCGTGACCAAAGAGAAAGAATGACGCCAGAACAGCGAAATGAAAAACAGCTGAAAAAACTAACTTCTGAATTGACCTTAGATGCTAATCAACAAGCGCAAGTAAAACAGCTTTTGGCAGACCGAAGCGCTAAAGCAGAAAAACTGAGAGAAGCGCGTCAAGCAAATAGAGACAGCAACACAAAACCAACTGCTGCCGAAAGAGAAGCTTTCAAAAAAGAAATGTTGGCTGAAAAAGATGCAAACGACGCTAAAATGAAATCAATTTTGAATGCTGACCAATACACCAAATGGAAAAAAATCCAGGAAGAAAACAAAGACAAGGCAAGAGAAAAAATGAGAGAATACAAAAATGAAAGCAACTAAATTGTTTTCATAAAAAAAGAGGCTTTAAAAGCCTCTTTTTTGTTTTATAAATCTCTTATTTAATTGGATTTAAAATCAAATCAATTCGTTTGATGCAATCCTCATAATGGTATTTTGTTTCTGTATTTACAGCTGTCGCCTTTGCTGCTGTTAATGATTTTTTCAAAGTACTTAATTCACCACGAACCAAAGCTCTTAAATCTGATTGTGCTACATTGTAGTAGGCTCCAAATCGATCATTAGGTTTAAGTTCTTCAGTCATTAAATAGCCCATTCTGTCAATGTAAGCTCTCTGCAGATTTCTGCGGTAAATAGTAACATTTGATGCTGTTGCTGTTTCTTTCCAAATTCCTTTGCGAAGGTCTTTGAAGAAATCCAACGCCTTATAAGTATCTGCACCCAAAATTTCATTATCCATCAATCTTCCAATGCGAGGCAAACTCAACAAATTGTTTAAATGCCTAACCTGAATGCTTCTGAAAGTTTCTGTGTAGCCAGCGTATTCCGTATTTTTTAATGTATTGATATTGACAATCCAAGTTGGCGACGCAAAAGCATTTGCTTGAAGCCAGTTCATTGCATCAATTTGCTGTGCTTTTGGAACTACTTCGTAAACATTTCCAGGCTGATTTGGATTTTTTGTGTTTTCATAAACACCTCCAACATTCGTTACAACATGTCCAACATATCTTCCCCAAACATCTAGCATTTCTTTGTATAATTCGCTTAAGTCATCATAATCGTTTGTTGCTTTGCTCGTCCACTCACTCAAATGATTTGCTACATATTCCAGATTTTTCATTCCATATGTACTGGCTTTCATTGAATTATTTCCAATGTCCTCTGTTTGAGAAGAAGGATCAAACGTACTGCTTTGTTTTCCGAATTTATAAATTGGATTTCCTGCTTTATCTAAAATCCATTTATCTAAAGTCGCTTTTTCCGCTTCAGGCGATTTTGCATTTGGAATTACTCTATACCCCCAATTCAACGCATAATGATCATAAGCTCCCATTTTTCGAATAAAACGAATATTTTGATCGCCAGGTTGCGCAATATAATTATAGCGAGCATAATCCATGATACTTGCAGAGATGCCGTTTTTCTGCGTAAAATCACCATTTCTGTAGCTTTCACAATCATATGACGAACTTGCGCCCATATTATGCGGAAAACCTAATGCATGGCCGACTTCGTGCGCAATAACCATTCGCATCATTTCGCCCATTTCTTCATCGCTTGTTTGCAACGTTCTCGCTGACGGATTTGCAGCTCCAGTTTCAAGCAAATATCTGTTTCTGTACGAACGTAAATGATTGTGATACCAAATTACATCACTCTCGATAATTTCACCCGTTCTAGGGTCAGAAACGCTTGGTCCAACTGCATTTCTTGTTGTACTTGCCACATAACGAATCACAGAATAACGAATATCTTCCGGACTAAAATCAGGATCTTCTTCTTTTGTTGGTGCGTCTTTTGCGATAATCGCATTTTTAAATCCGGCAGTTTCAAAAGGTTTTTGCCATTCCTCAATTCCTTGTTTGATATATTTTTTCAATTTTGCCGGAGTTGCAGGATCTAAATAATATACAATCGGTTTTATTGGTTCAACCAATTCTCCTCTTGCATAAGCTTCCGGATCTTTTGGTTCCAATCTCCATCGTCTAATATAGGTTTTAAGATCCGATTTTAATTCATTGCTGCCATAATCATATTGACTAACCGTAAACCAACCTACGCGCGGATCTGCTAATCGTGGTTGCATTGGCACTTCTGGCAATAAAATCATCGATTGATTCATCTGAATGCTGATTGATTCTGTATCTTCCAACATTGATGGTTTTGAAGCATTATAAGTCATATCTTGAATGACTTCTATGTTCATCGGAAAACTTTTAATTTTATTAATGAAACTTCTAGAATCATCCAACCCTTTTACTTTGTACGTTTCACGCATTTCTGCCGAAATTCCACTAATTGCCTTCACATCTGTACTGTAAAATTTAGTCACATCAATTACAGTATTAGCCGAATCTTTGCTGAAAGCTACAATATCGAAGGCAAATAATGTAGGGTCATAATTGTTTGATTTTACCGAAATACTGATGGGCAAAGTATCATTTGCAACCGAGTTATATGATTTTGATTTGATTAAAATCTTATCTTGAAAACGCTGCCACACAACTAATTGTTCATTCGTTTCAGACCCAGCGTTTACATAACCTCCGCCTAAGTTTGAAGGCAGTTTTGCTAATCTGCTTACAAGCAGCATATCTTTATCTAAATATTTGTTTGGGATTTCGAAGTAGTATTTTTTATCTACTTTGTGAACAGTGAAAAGTCCTTCATCTGAAACAGCATCTTTTGTAATTACTTTGCTGTATTCTTTAATCGTAGATTCTGATTTTTTCTCCGGAGGAGCAACTGGAGTTTCGTCCTTTTTCTTTTTCGACTGGGCAAATTGATTTGCTGGAAATAGCATGAATGTAGCTATTGCAGATAAAATCAAAAATTTCTTCATTTATTGCAGGTTTAATGGTTATTTGATAAACAAAAATAATTTTTGATTACAATAACACACGAAAAATACCCTTCATTAACTTTTTATTAACTACAAAATAAGGATAATAATCATAAAAAAGTCCGCTCTTTGGAAAAGGCGGACTTTAATTTATTTCTATTTTAATTTCTAAAATTAAAATGTTTTTGAAACTTTATCAATTGCATTGATTGTAAAATCTAAATCTTCATATGTTAAAGCATCAGTGATAAACCAAGTTTCGTATGCCGATGGCGCAATATAAACGCCTTCCTGCAACAATCCGTGGAAGAATTTCTTGAAAGTTTCATTATCTCCTTTTGCTGCAGTTTGGAAATCTGTAACTGGATTTGCGTCAAAATGAACGGAAATCATTGAACCTACTCTATTGATGGTAAAAACAACATTGTTTGCTTTTAAAACCCTATCGATTCCAGCTTCTAAATAAGCTGTTTTCTCCTCTAAACGAGTAAAGATTTCCTTGTCAGAATCAAGTGCTTTCAACATGGCCAATCCAGCTGCCATAGCCAACGGATTTCCAGATAATGTTCCTGCTTGATAAACTGGACCTAGTGGTGCTAAATAATTCATGATTTCTTCACGTGCTGCAAAAGCACCAACCGGAAGTCCTCCTCCAATTACTTTTCCGAAAGTCACGATATCAGCATCAATGCCGTATAATTCTTGAACACCACCACGAGCCAAACGGAAACCAGTCATTACCTCATCAAAAATCAATAAAATTCCGTTTGCTGTACACAATTCTCTTAAACCTTCCAAGAAACCTTTTGCAGGCGGAATACAACCCATATTTCCTGCAACTGCTTCAATAATAATTGCTGCAATTTCTCCTTTATTTGCTTCGATTAACGTTTTTACGTTTTCTAAATCATTGTATTTAGCCAATAAAGTATCTTTTGCAGTTCCTTCTGTAACGCCTGGACTATTTGGTGAACCAAAAGTTACAGCGCCACTTCCTGCCTGAATCAAAAACGAATCTGAATGTCCGTGATAACAACCTGCAAATTTGATGATTTTATCTCTTTTTGTAAATCCTCTTGCAAGTCGAATCGCGCTCATACAAGCTTCTGTTCCCGAATTTACAAAACGAATTTTATCGATATTTGGAACCATAGAAACCGCCAAAGCAGCGATCTCTGTTTCCAATTCTGTTGGCATTCCAAATGAAGTTCCAAGTTTAGCTTTTTCAACTACAGCATCCACAACTGGCTCGTACGCATGACCTAAAACCATTGGCCCCCATGAGTTGATATAATCAATTAATTTATTTCCGTCTTCATCATACAAATAAGCACCTTTAGCACTTTTTACAAAAATCGGAGTTCCGCCAACTGCTTTAAACGCTCTTACTGGTGAATTTACTCCTCCTGGAATTACTTTTTCTGCTTCAGCAAAAAGCTGACTACTTCTTTTATATAACATTTTTCTATTTTAGATTTTTGAGTTTAGATTTTAGATTTAAATTATCGACTTAAACCTTGATCCCTTACAAACTCATTGAAATATTTTTGTTCTATTTGTTCTTCTTTGGTAAGTTCTTGAATTGTCAAATCTGATTGCCCTATTGGCGAAAAAAATCTCCATTTCCAAGTTGGTCTATGTTTTATGAAAAAGTGTTTTTCTGGAAACTCATCGTGGCGATAAACACCGCAAAAAAGTCTGATAGTTAAAACTACGACAGAAATAAAAATTACAATTGAAATTTTCTTCTTCATTATTTACTGAAAACTGAGACTGAGACTGAGACTGAACACTTATTTAACCTTCAACTTCTGTCCAATTGAAATCGCATTATCCGTCAAATTATTTTTTTGTTTTAAATCATCGACCAATAAATTGAATTTTTTTGAAATTGAATATAGTGTATCTCCTTTTTGAACTTCATATAAATTAGGATCGTTGGAGTCCAAATTTATCTTTGGATCAGAATTCACATTATAAGATGATTTTTTTGTTGGAGCTGTTTTATTAATTGCAACATAATTTTTCCCTGTAATCTGACAATCATATTGATGCAAATTATAACGTTCAATATAGCTTATCAATTTATCTGGATAATTAGGATCTGTAGCATAACCACAAGCTCTCAGTCCTTTTGCCCAAGCTTTATAATCGTCTTTTTCATAAGTAAACAAAGATTCATATCTCTTTTTCCCAACCAAAAATAGTGCGTGATCTCTATAAGATTCTGATGCGTGAGGATATTTCCTAAAACATTCTTGAGCCGAATCATCGTCGTGGCGTACACTCTCTCCCAACCAATCTTTATGGCATTTTATTCCGAAATGATTATTAGCTTCAAGCGCCAAATCTCCTTTTCCTGCGCCAGATTCTAAAATTCCTTGCGCCAAAATAATACTCGCGGGAATTCCATAAGTTTTCATATTTCCCATTGCAATATCTTTAAATTGAAAGATATAATTATTGATTAAATCACTAGTTACAACGGTTTTTGAAGTAGACTGAATAACCTCAGTTGTATTATTTGTAGAAGGATAATTTTTACCTATTGGTTTAGCCACCGGGCTTTTTTTAACCGAAGCTGTTTTGGCTTGAGTGGCTGCCACTTTTTTAGTCGTCGCTATAACAGGCTTGCTAGATGAGCAGCTTGCTAAGACTAATATTACGAGAAGTAATATACTTTTTTTAATCATTGGTTATGAGTGTTGGTAATTTTTTCTGCTTCAACTTTATATTCATGCCGCTAATGCCCTGCAATCCGCCGGTGTGAATAAGTAAAATTTTTGAATGTGCAGGAAAATAATTTTTGTTGATTAAATCTATAACGCCAAAAACCATTTTTCCTGTATAAATTGGATCTAAGGGCACTTTATTTTCTTCAAAAAAAGCATTGATAAATTCAATTAATTCTAAATTTATTTTGCCATAACCTCCAAAATGATAGTCAGAAACTAATTCCCAGTTATCTTTTTTTGCAAAAATACGAATTTCATCGTTTAAAAAATCACCTTTTAATGCCGGAAAACCTAAAATTTTCTGATTAGGCAATGCACTATTTATTAATCCTGAAATTGTTCCGCCGGTTCCTACAGCGCAACAAACATAATCAAAAACCGAATCTTCTTCTGTTAAAATTTCTTCACACCCTTTTACAGCGAGTTCATTTGTACCGCCTTCAGGAACTAAATAAAAATCACCAAACTTAGTTTTCAGTTTTTCTATAAAAGATTCTTCACTTTTTAAACGATACTCTTCTCTCGAGACAAATTCAAATTCCATTCCGTTTTCCTGAGCAAATTTTAAAGTCGGATTTTCTTCAATTTTATCCAAAAGCTCATCGCCTCGAATAATTCCAATAGTTTTAAATCCTTGTTCTTTTCCTGCAAAAGCAACCGCCGCAATATGGTTAGAAAATGCTCCTCCAAAAGTCAAAAGTGTGTTTTTATTTTCGGCTTTCGCCTGAAGCAAATTATATTTCAGTTTTCTAAATTTATTTCCCGAAACAAACGGATGAATGAGATCTTCTCGTTTTATTGTCAGAGAGATAGCATTGGAAAAATTAATATTGATATGTTGATTGAAAACTGGATTCATTTTTTTAAGTTGAAAGTCGAAAGTGATAATTCATTATTATTTTTTAAAGCTTATCGCTTTTTATATAATGTAAAAACTGAAAAAATGATCGATTTTTCAAATAATTCATGTCGGTTTCTTTCGCGTAAGCTTCTCTTTCAAAACTTATATTTCGATAGGCCAAAGCGCCGTTTTTGTATTGAATGAAACGAATGAGATATTCTAAAAAATACCAAACAAAAAACGGAAGTATTAAAAGTTCTAATTGTTGTCTCAAATGAATTTTTTCATGATTTACAAAAACTCCATTTGTTTTGTCAAAATCATATTTCACCAATACAAACGGAAATACAGCCATTCCTCGATATCCTTTCGGAATTAAATATTTGGCAACAATCAGAAACATTGGCTGTAAAATTTATAAATTTGTAGCTATAAAATTATTCGATTTCAATAAATTCATAATCAAATATTTTTATTTTTGATTTTTAAAGTTATCGAAAACGAACGCAAAGCAGGTTTATGAAAGAGCAAAGTAATGAAAATAAATTAATCGAAGGCGAAGATTTTTACTATACGCCCGAAGGTTACAAATGCTTTACTGAAAAACATCATTTAAAAAGAGGTTATTGCTGTAAAAGCGGTTGCCGTCATTGCCCGTACGGATTTGATAAACGAACAGGGGAAATTAAAAAAATGAGATAATTTGAAAATATGTCAATTAGATAATTCCAAAATCTACAATCAACAATCTAAAATATTATATGGATATCCATTCAAGAAAATTCAGGATTAAGATCCACAAATCCTATCATAGGTCGGATATCCGTTATCCTTAGTTTTTTTATTTAGAAAATGTGTCAATGTGACAATGAGTCGATTTGAAAATGAGAATTATTTCAGATCAATTTACATTGACAGGGATTTCGCTCCTATGGAGCTTTTACCAACTGACCGTATTGTTTTCTACAAATATTACGCCTTTCCAATGCTGAAAAAATAAATCCGTTAGGATTGTAATATTTATAGAAATAAAATTTATCGGTCAGAATTTAAGTCCTAGCGGGACGAAATAATCTAAAAAAACAAAAAATTAATCTGTTGTTAATCTAACCGCAATATCTTAGCATCTTAGATCCTCAGCACCTTAGAATCTTAAAAAAAATGACTTTCAAAGAACAAATACAGCAAGGAATTCCTTCAATATTACCTCAAAGAAAAGAATACGATCCAGCAATTAATCACGCTCCAAAACGAAAAGAAATTCTTTCGGCAGAAGAGAAAAAACTGGCTTTAAAAAATGCTTTGCGCTATTTTGAACCAAAACATCACGCTGAATTAATTCAGGAATTTTCAGAAGAATTAGAAACTTACGGTCGTATTTATATGTACCGTCTTCGTCCGGATTACAGAATGTATGCAAGACCAATCGACGAATATCCGGGAAAATCTCTACAGGCAAAAGCCATTATGCACATGATTCAGAATAATTTGGATTATGCTGTAGCGCAACATCCGCATGAATTGATTACTTATGGAGGAAACGGAGCGGTTTTCCAAAACTGGGCGCAATATTTATTGACGATGCAATATTTGTCTGAAATGACAGATGAGCAGACTTTAACCATGTATTCTGGACATCCGATGGGATTATTTCCTTCACATTCTGAAGCTCCAAGAGTTGTCGTGACAAACGGAATGGTAATCCCGAATTATTCTAAACCGGACGATTGGGAAAAAATGAATGCTTTAGGCGTTTCGCAATACGGACAAATGACTGCGGGAAGTTACATGTACATTGGTCCACAAGGAATTGTGCACGGAACTACAATTACAGTTTTAAATGGTTTCAGAAAAATAAAACAAAATCCTGAAGGAAGTTTATTCGTTACTTCCGGACTTGGAGGAATGTCAGGCGCACAGCCAAAAGCAGGAAATATTGCGGGATGTATTACGGTCTGCGCCGAAGTGAATCCGAAAATCACTAAAATTCGTCATGAGCAAGGATGGATTAATGAAATTGTAACTTCAACTGAAGAATTGGTTCAGAGAGTTACTTTGGCGAAAGCCAATAAGGAAACGGTTTCTATCGCTTATTTGGGAAATGTGGTTGACGTTTGGGAATGTTTCGATAAAGAAAACATCAAAATTGATTTAGGTTCAGATCAGACTTCGCTTCACAATCCTTGGGCTGGTGGCTATTATCCTGTCGGAATTTCTTTTGAGGAAGCGAATGAAATGATGGCAAATAATCCGGAATTATTCAAAGAAAAAGTTCAGGAATCATTGCGCAGACAAGCTTTGGCAATAAATAAACACACTGCAAAAGGAACTTACTTTTTCGATTACGGAAATGCCTTTTTATTAGAAGCTTCTCGTGCGGGCGCCGATGTAATGGCCGAAAATAATATCGATTTTAAGTATCCAAGCTACGTTCAGGACATTATGGGCCCAATGTGTTTTGATTACGGTTTTGGTCCTTTCAGATGGGTTTGTGTTTCAGGAAAACCGGAAGATCTTCAAAAAACGGATGCAATTGCTTCGAAGATTTTAGAAGAAATGGCAAAAACAGCTCCAAATGAAATTCAGCAACAAATGCAGGACAACATTAAATGGATAAAAGGTGCACAAGAAAATAAATTAGTTGTGGGTTCTCAGGCAAGGATTCTTTACGCTGATGCGGAAGGAAGAATTAAAATTGCTGAAGCATTCAACCAAGCCATTGCAAAAGGCGAAATTGGAGCCGTTGTTTTAGGACGCGATCATCATGACGTTTCAGGAACAGATTCGCCTTATAGAGAAACCTCAAACATTTATGATGGATCTCGTTTTACTGCTGATATGGCGATTCATAACGTAATTGGAGACAGCTTTAGAGGCGCAACTTGGGTATCAATTCACAATGGCGGCGGCGTTGGCTGGGGCGAGGTTATAAATGGCGGATTTGGTATGGTTCTTGATGGCTCTAAAGAAGCTTCAAAACGTTTAGCATCAATGCTTTTTTGGGATGTTAATAACGGAATTTCAAGAAGAAGCTGGGCTCGAAATGATGAAGCAATTTTTGCGATAAAAAGAGCAATGCAAGTGGAGCCTTTACTAAAAGTAACTTTACCTAATATAGTTGACGAAACGCTATTTTAGTCAAAAGTTCTCTTTTTTAAAACGAGAACATTTAATTTTTAAACATATGAAAACATTCAAATTAGTACCGATTTTTCTGCTTTTAATGCTTTTAGCTTCTTGCGACACGGTAAGTGTTTATTCTGACTATGATAAAAATGTCGATTTTGCGCCCTATAAAACTTATGCTTATTTTAAGCCCGGAATTGACAAGGTCGAAATTTCTGATTTGGATAAAAGACGTATTCTTCATGCGATCGACGATCAAATGCAAGCTAAAGGTTTTACAAAAAGCGAAAACCCAGATTTGTTAATCAATATATTTACTAAATCGAGAGAACAGCTTAGCGTAAATCAATTTAGCGCTGGATGGGGTTACGGCTGGGGATACGGATGGAATCCTTACATGATGTACGGAGGAACAACAACAGTTTCTAGCTCTACTGAAGGAACTTTGTTTATTGATTTAATCGACGCGAAAAAGAAAGAAATGATTTGGCAAGGTGAAGGCGTTGGAACATTGACTAAAAACGTTGATAAAAAAGATGCTAAAATTACAGAATTCGTAAGCAAAATTTTAGCACAATATCCGCCAGTTAAAAAATAGTTTTCAGTCACAGTTTCAGTTTGCAGCTTTTTATAAAAATTCAAATAGTTGTAAACTTTCCAAAAAAAAATAATACTTTTGCTACTCAATCAGCTAAAAAAATGAAAAACTTTAACAACATTATTATCGCTATTATTAGCATTATTGCAATTCAGCAGTAATGGCGAGGTGTTATATAAGTTTGTAAAATATAATTTATAAAAACCTCCCAAAACGGGAGGTTTTTTATTTTAAAAAATAATTAAAAGTCGCCACGAATTACACGAATAAACACGAATTACTTTTTAAGCTTTAAAAATAAAAATTAGTGCTAATTCGTGTAATTCGTGGCAAAAAACAAAACATCATGAGTTTATTCAACGAAGTACTTAATGCAAAAAAGCAACTTGAAAATGTAGTTGCAGCAACGCCTCTTACCCAAAATTTGAATCTTTCAGACGAATTCAAATCGACTATTTTATTAAAAAGAGAAGATTTGCAAATTGTTCGGTCATATAAAATTAGAGGCGCTTACAATAAGATTTCGTCATTAAATGAAAAAGAAAAAGCAAACGGAATTGTTTGTGCCAGCGCAGGAAATCACGCACAAGGTGTAGCATATTCTTGTAATCTTCTTAAAATAAATGGCAAAATTTACATGCCAAAAACCACTCCAAAACAAAAAGTAAAACAAGTACAATTGTTTGGAAAATCATTCGTAGAAATTGTTTTAACAGGAGATACTTTTGATGACGCTTACGCTTCAGCAACTGCAGACGCCCTCAAAAATCATAAAACTTTCATTCACCCTTTTGATGATGAAAAAGTAATTGCAGGCCAAGGAACCGTAGGATTGGAAATATTAGAAAGCTTTAAAGAACCTATAGATTATGTTTTTGTCCCGATTGGCGGCGGTGGATTGGCTTCGGGTTTATCAGAAGTTTTTAAACATTTAAGTCCGAATACTAAAATCATAGGCGTTGAACCAAAAGGCGCGCCTTCGATGAAAACTTCCATAGAAGAAAATAAAAATACCGCATTAAAAACAATCGACAAATTTGTTGATGGCGCTGCGGTAAAACAAGTTGGCGATAAAACTTTTGAAATTTGCCGTTACAATTTAGAAGATATTATTCTGGTTCCAGAAGGCAAAGTCTGCACGACTATTTTGCGTTTGTACAATGAAGAAGCGATGGTTGTAGAACCTGCAGGCGCTTTGACAATTGCTGCTTTGGATTTTTATGCAGATAAAATAAAAGGAAAAAATGTGGTTTGCATTGTCAGCGGAAGCAATAACGACATTGAAAGAACTGCCGAAATAAAAGAGCGTTCCTTACTTTATGAAGGTTTGATGCACTATTTTATGATTCAGTTTCCACAGCGTCCCGGAGCATTGAAAGAATTTGTAAATAATATACTCGGGCCAGACGACGACATCACCTATTTTCAATTTGCAAAGAAAAACAGCCGTGAGGTAGGTTCTGTAGTAGTTGGTTTGGAATTAAAAAACAAAAACGATATTATGCCAATCAAACTGAAAATGACTCAAAACGGCTTCGAATTTCAATATTTGAATGATAATCAAGATTTATTTACGCAATTGATTGGCTAAAATTTCCGAATGATAAATATCATCAATAAACTATACGCGAAATCGTATTTTTGCAATTCAATTTAGAAAGAAAAAAACAATGGAAACTCTTAAAGACATTTCTACCTTAGAAGATATAAAACAAATGGTCAACAGTTTTTACGATAGTGTTCGGAAAGACGACCTTATAGGTCCCATTTTTAATGACAAATTGCAAGATCGTTGGGAACCACATTTACAGAAAATGTATGGTTTTTGGCAGACAATTTTATTTGATGTTCGTGCTTATTCTGGAACTCCATTTCCTCCACATAAGCAACTCCCGGTTGACAAAACTCATTTTGACCGTTGGATTGAACTTTTCAACACTTCAATTGATGCCCAATTTGCTGGTCCGCTAACAGAAGAAGCAAAAATGCGTGCAACGAATATGGCTTTTATGTTCAATCACAAAATTGAATATTTCAGAAATGCTGAAAATGAGTTGAGAAATTCAATTAAGAAATCCTAAAAGTAAATTTCAGAAATTGGCAACATTATTATTATTTAAATAAATTTGGTTGAGTAAAATCCCCTTAACTGAATCTAAATTTTTTTTGATGAAAAAAATAATACTGCTTTTTATAATTTGTTTCGCACTTTTCAATACAATCCAAGCTCAAACAGCGCCTATCTCGAATTTATACAAAGGAACTGTCGACGGAAAAACGCCAATAACTGTTTACATCAAAACAGAAGAAAATCCGTGTACCGCCGACTTAATGTTCACTTCGATGTACCGCTACAACAAATCCAAAAACTGGATTCAGCTGAACATTACTCAAAATAGAAAAGCTGAAAATGAATTCATCATGGTAGAACATGATTTTAGCGGTGTACTTATTTTGAAGAAAACCGGAAATACATTTTCAGGATTATGGATCAGCCCTGATACTAAAAAGCAATTAAAAGTAGATTTGAAAGAAGCTCCAATGACTAAAAAAGAGCTTGAAAACTTTGAAAAGACAATGGAAAAAGTCAATTATGAGAACAATGACTGTTAAAATCCCTTTTCTTTCTACACTATAAAAATCTATAAAAATGCAATAAAATACACTTTCGAGTAAAAATTTTGTGATGAAGTGCAAAAATTAGCGGTCTAAATTCGTAATTTTACATTCTAATCTACAACGTTTTCGAAATGAATGCATCTATAGAAACAAATCCGTTATTGGAGCGATTGCCTAAACATTTAAAGCAATTTATTAAGCCTCAGGATTATAGTGATTATACACCAATTAATCAAGCGGTTTGGCGCTATGTAATGCGTAAAAATGTAGATTATCTTTCTAAAGTTGCTCATCACTCCTATTTAGATGGATTGAAAAAAACCGGAATCGAAATAGATTCTATTCCGAGTATGTACGGAATGAACCGTATTCTTACCGAAATTGGCTGGGCTGCAGTTGCCGTTGACGGATTTATTCCGCCAAATGCTTTTATGGAATTTCAAGCCTACAACGTTTTGGTAATTGCTTCAGATATCAGACAATTAGAACATATTGAATATACACCAGCACCCGATATTATTCACGAAGGTGCCGGCCACGCTCCTATTATTGCCAATCCCGAATATGCAGAATATTTAAGACGTTTTGGCGAAATTGGATGCAAAGCAATTTCTTCTCATAAAGATTATCAAATGTATGAAGCGATTCGTTTGCTTTCGATTTTGAAAGAAGCGGAAGATACTCCACAGGAAAAAATTGACGAAGCTGAAAAAGCAGTTGCCGATTTACAAAACAATATGGGCGAATTGTCTGAAATGGCTCAAATTCGGAATTTACATTGGTGGACAGTTGAATACGGATTAATTGGAACTGTTGAAAATCCAAAAATTTACGGTGCCGGATTACTTTCTTCTATTGGTGAAAGTGCACATTGTATGACAGATAATGTGAAGAAAATCCCTTATGATATTTCGGCTGCGAATCAGAATTTTGACATTACACAGTTGCAACCTCAACTTTATGTTACTCCAACTTTCTCTTATTTGAGTTTAATTCTAGAAGAATTTGCCAATAAAATGGCTTTACGTACTGGAGGGCTTTCTGGAATTCAAAAATTGATTCAGTCAAATGCTTTAGGAACTATTGAACTAAGTACTGGTTTACAAATTTCTGGCGTTTTTACGAATGTAATTGAAGAAGAAGGAAAACCGGTTTACATTCAAACTACTGGAAAAACGGCTTTAGCATATCGCGAAAAAGAATTGGTTGGCCACGGAACTTTAACGCATCCTCACGGATTTGGAAGTCCGATTGGGAAACTAAAAGGTTTCAATTTAGCAATTGAAGATATGAGTCCGAAGGATTTACAGGCTTACAGTATTGTTGAAAATGAAACCGTAAAACTAGAATTTGAAGGCAATATTATTGTTGAAGGAGAAATTATTACAGGTTCCAGAAACCTTCACGGAGAAATTATCTTGATTAGTTTTAGAAATTGTACTGTAACTCATGGCGAAACGATTTTGTTTCAGCCTGATTGGGGAAATTATGATATGGCGATTGGTAAAAAAGTGGTTTCTGCTTTTTCAGGTCCAGCCGATGTGAATAGTTTTGACTTGATTAATATTGTTCCGACAACGAAAACTATTAAAGCAAAACATACTGATGAACGTGATGAATTGGAAGTTTTATACGCAACCGTTCGAAACATCAGAAATAATAAAGATTCAAAAACCGAATTAAAATCTGTTTTTGAGAAAGCTAAAAACAATCATGCTAACGACTGGCTGTTAACTGTTGAAATTGCAGAACTTTTAAAGAATTCTGATGATAAACAACTTCTTCAGGAAGTTTTAGTTCATCTTGATCAATTGAAAGAAAAACGTCCTGAAGTGGCGCATTTGATTTCTGGCGGATTGGATTTGATTTTTGATTCTTTGCCACAAAGTCACTAAGACGCTAAGATTTTTCACGCAGATTTTTTTAATCTCGCAAAGACGCAGAGTCGCAAAGTTTTTACTTAATAAGTTTGCTTTGCGACTCTGCGTCTTTGCGAGATTCTTTTTTTTACAACTTCGAATTCAAATCCTGAGTCAATTCTGTTTCGGACTCAATAGTTTTTCCGTTGTATTGCAACTTCCAGCCCATTGAATTGGTCATAATCAAGATTTTAGACAATTCACTTATTAATCGGTTTTCGGCGTTTGTTTTTAATGAAGATGTTTCGATTTTTTTTGCCAGATTCGCTTTTACCGATTTATTGATTTTATTGTAATCCTCTCCAGTGAACTGATTCATTTGACTTTGTTCAATGTCATAAAACTTAATATCAGGATTGATCGTAATTTCTTCCTTTGGAATATTTAAAATCGTAATTGTTTTGTTTTTTTCATCGATATCGTATTTCATTTTATGCAAATCGTAGGCAACGGTCACATTTGCATTTACGACAACAAGCGCTTTCTTCTCGAAAGAAATCATGTCCATTAAGTATTTCTGCTGATTTTTATATGTAATGACTTCAGAAAAATGTCCTTCGGTGACAACCAATTTACCGACATTAAGAATCTGTTGCTGAATTAAATTGGTATTATACTCAATATCATTATCATCATCTTTTTTGAATTGGCAGAATTTGAAAGCCAGAATTATTAAAAAAACGACTGAAGCTAAAACTAAAATTCTTTTGAGTGTATTTTGCATTACCTATATTTTATTAGACCAATTTACTTCTTTTTTTGAAAAAGTATAGAGATTTTCTACCACAAATTACGCAAATTTCCGCAAATTGCTTTTTTAGAAGACAAGGTAACCTCAAATATAATTTGTGGAAATTTGCGTAATTTGTGGTAAATAAAAAACCATCTAAAATGGATATCCAATAGCAATATTCAAAATCAGGTTTTCTTTTCGCCAAGGTCCGCTTCCAAAATCGATATCTTTAATAACCCATCTTTCGCCGTCAGGCAAATATGGTTTTCGGAGCGGAAAAGCCAAATCAGTTCTTAGAATAAAAAATGACACATCAAATCGTAACCCCACACCCGCACCTACAGCGATTTCTTTCATAAAATCTTTAGAAATTTCTGCTCCTGGTTTATTTGGGTCAGCATTCATAAGCCAAATATTTCCTGCATCAATAAAGGCTGCGCCTTTTACAATACTGAAAAGTTTCGCTCGATATTCAGTACTGAATTCTAGTTTTAAATCTCCCGATTGATCTGGAAGATAATCATTTGTAGTTGGCGCATTATAATAACTTCCTGGCCCAAGAGATCTTGCTCTGAAAGCTCGAATACTGTTCGTTCCTCCCACTACAAATTGTTTGGAAGTTGGCAAAACACTCGAATTTCCATAGGGAATTCCGGCTCCAACAATAATTCGGCTGGCTAATTCACTTTCTTTTCCTAATTTCAAATAATGTCTGAAATCACCTCTTATTTTTGCATATTGACTAAAAGGCACATCAAAGATTTTAATTGTATCGTTCTTTTTGACATTTGCTCCGGTAATTAATCCCGTGACGTTTCCTGCCAAATCTAATTCTCCACTAAAATAAAACGTATTCTTTTTACGTTTTTGCATCGTATTGGTATATGTGTAAGTGTATGTTGGCCCAAAAATCAATTGTTTTTCAATTACTTTTCCTAAAGACGGATCATCTTTAATATCGTCGAGATATTCTTGTGTCACATGATTTGGGCTTACATATGTAATGTCAAACACATTCAATTGATGTTCTTTTCTAGCATTTTCCTTCCATAAATAACCAAAACTAGTTTTAAACGAGTTCAAGGCATACAATTGCGTTCTGTTTTGAAATTCGTAACGAAGTGTTGCTTTTGTCCTTGGAACATATTCACTTGATCCCTCAATATGAAATGGCGTTATAAATCTTGGCCAGGTCAAACTCGTTTCTGTTCCTAATTTATAGATATTTTTGCCTTTATTGACCCCTGCAAGCTGAAAATCGGCACCGCCAAAAACAGAAACAGTCAGTAATTCTGCCCCTTTAAATAAGTTTCGATTGTTCCAGTTTACGTTAAGCTCTGTACCTGTATAACTCGCCGAATTTGTTTTTCCCAAAACCTCAACGCGTATAAATTTCTTTGGTAAAAGCGTTAAATAATAATAAGAATCTAATGCATTTTTTATACTGTCAGAAGTTCTAAATTCATTTTTCACGAAACTGAAAGTACCCAGATTTACAAATCGGTTTAAAGTCAAATTATGATCTTTTCTATTGTATAAATCTCCTTTTTTGAAATAGATTGTTCGATCAAAAACTCTTGGTTTAAAAGTATCGGCCGTATCAATTATGGTAAAATCTTTGTACTGAACAACGTCTTCAGGCTTGTATTTGACGCTGTCTTTTGAAATGGAGAAATTTGGATAAACAATAATTTTATCAATTTTATAAGCCGTCAACGCTTTTGGCGGAGCGTCGTCTTTTATTACCAATTTGATTTTTACTTCGTGATCGCCTTTACTGCTGTCTACTTTAGCCAAAATATAATCGGGATTAAAATAATAATAGCCTTTTTCTTTTAGTCGCGCATCAATTCGTTCTCTTTCGGCTTTTATAACATCCAAATCATACGGATTTCCAACTTTCAATAAACTTCTTCGGCTTGATCTTCCAATTATTCTTGACATTGCCAATGAATCATCAGGAAAAGTCACACTTTTTATGATGTATTGTTTTCTTGGCGTAACGACATATTCTGCCGTAACTCTTTTATTTCGAACAGTCGAATCGGCACTTACACGGGTTTTAAAATACCCTTTGTTTTCGGTAAAATTCCTTAAAACTGATGCATTATAGTCTAAATCTACTTTACTAAAAAGTACAGGTTCTTCACCTACTTTTGTTCGAAGCCAATACCTAAATCCCTTGTCTTTTTTGGGTTGTCCGGCAATATTATAAATCCATAATTTCGGGCGAAGACCTAAAAATTGTTTATTCGGTTTTGGGCGAAGCAAATCTTCAAGCTGATTTTCTAATGCTTTTCGGTCTTTCTTTTTAATGATCGAATCTTTCACTTTTACTGAAGCGCCAGTATAAAGCAAATCGCCTTCGGGCAAATATTTAGTATTACTGCATCCAAAAACAAAAAATAAGGACAGCGTAATAAAATATTTTATATATCTGTTTTTCATATTCTTATGTTTTTATATCAGTGCCTTTAATTTGATCTTCTTCTTTATTCTCTTTTTCCTTCTCTTCTTTTTCCTTTTGTTTTTGTCGTTCTTTACGTAGTTTTTCTTCTCTAATCATTTCCTTTTCTGCTTCAGTGCGATGAAAAAGTTCACGGAATTTATTGTAGCTCATTGTAATAATAAAAGCAATTCCGGTTTCGATGACCTGACCTTCAACTGCCACCTGATACTCGTTTTTACGATACGCACGAAGCATATAACGGCCGTCTTTTGTCAACTGATAATCCAAGGCGACGTCACCCGCAATATTGGTACTTTGTTCATTGGCACGTTCTTGTCCTTCAACTGCAAAACTGCTTCCAACAGTAACTTTCAAACGGTCGTCTAAAAGTTTTTTAGAAACGCCAACATTCAAATCGGTTCTGTTTTCCATTGTTCCAGTCGTGTAATCTTCGGTAGATTCTAAATCAAATTCCAATTGAACCCCGCTGATCAATTCTCCTGCAAAATCATTTAATTGTTGTGACAAAATCTTGCTCACACTTTGTCTGGCCAAAGATTCGGCGCTTGTACCTCCGCTCTCACTCGCAAACGGATTTTCGCCAATAAATCGGTTCAATAATAAAAGCGCAAAAACCTGTTTGTTCATCTCTGCTGGTTCTTGTCTTAATTGTTCTAATTTTGTACGAGATAAGTCTATAATATTAGAAGAAACTCCATAATTGCCTTCCGGAAGAACAATGTCAAAAGTGATTTCCGGTTTCAATAATTCGCCATTCATTTTTAGATGCGTCTCAAAAGGTATTTTTTGTTTGTAAGTATTTTTCTCTGCCTGAGTTTTATCTCCTAATTGATTTCCAAGCAAATCAATAGGCGCGGTTTCTACTTTATAAATCGCCGTAATATTCAAAGTCGCCATTGTAGGTTCGCCATTCCAAGTAATCGAGCTTCCTTTCTGAATATTGAATTTTCTTCGGATCATGTTGAAATTCATTTCATATGCTCCATCCGTAAATTCATATTTACCCGTTAAAGTTGTTTTTCCCGAAGGATCAATTCCTCCCGTTAATTGCGCTTCGCCTTTCAAGTTTAGATAATCGCCATTTCCTTTATCGATAATCAAAGTAAGTTCTGCTTCTTTATCAATTGAAATATCAACACTGACATCCATTCCAATTAATTCTGACTGATTTAGCTTTTTCTGCATTTCGGCAGTTTGTCTCAAATATTGATTGTCCTCGTCAACAAATTCTACAATTCCTTCTCTATCAGCAATCGAAGGATCTGATTGTGGCAAAACAACCGTAAATTTGGTTTCTTTATTGACTTTAATATTTCCGCCAACAACAGGATTTTCAAGCGTTCCTTTTACATTTAGTTTTGTATCCAAAAACAAATCTCCGTAAAACAAATCATTATCTGTTGCCTTAGAATGAATTGCTCTAAAATCATCGGCTGTAATGGTTAATCCAAAATTATATTTTCTGAAATCAGGTGACTCAATAGTACCATCAAGCGACAATTCGTTATCATTTTCGTCCTGAAGTGTAAATTTGTCAAAAGTGATTACGCCGTCATTAAAAGTGATTTTTTCCTGATCTGTTTTAAAATACGAATTCAGTTGTGTCACTCTGAAACCTGTGTCATTAAAATTAAGTTCTCCGTTAATTTTTGGCGCATCAGTCGTACCCTGAATTTTAAAATTACCTGATAAATAACCTGTTCCTTCAGAAATATTATCCATACTGAAACCCTGAATACTTTTGATATTCAATTTATTTATCGCCACATCAAAATCAAAAGTTCCGGCCTCAATTGCATAATCTCCAGTCAGATTGACATCGTTTCCTTCGTCACTTAATTGCACATTTGCAGTAAGAATGTTAGCCGTTTTATTATCGACTTTTACTTCTAAATCGCCAACTTTATCACCTTTAAAAGTAAAATCATCAATTTTTAAATCGGACGTAAAAGTAGGTTTTGTCATTACGTTTTCGACAACCGCATTTCCGTTAATCAAACCTTGCATGAGCAATTTGTCTTTTTTGACAATGTTCATGATAGTTTCGATTTTGAAGTTCACAAAATCAACTTGAATTGGCGCATTGTTTTGCGTTCCTTGCGATTGAATTTTCAGTTCATTTCCGTCATTTTCAAGGAAAAACTTGTTAATATAAAGCTGATTTTTTCCAAATTCAATTGCGTTTTCGGGATCGATTTTCCATTTGTCATAATTTAAAACGAAATTTTCAGCATCGATTTTGAAGATGTTTTTAGAATCTTCTGCTTTAAATTGACCACCAACAAAATACTGTTGTTTGTCTTTGGCATCTTTTATTTCGAGCGCATAATCCAAAATATTATTCGCTACTTTTCCAGACAAACTAGTAAACGGAATTTTTAAAGAACCGCTTTCAATTGTCGCAACCGAAATAGTGTATTCTAATGCATTTTCTTTAGTTTCAATATTTATTTTTCCGTCAGAAATGGTATTATCTGTATAAACAATTCTCGGAATAGTTCCTTTTATTTCTAAAGAATCAGCAACATTATTATATTTTCCGGTGATTTTAATGGGCTCTAAACCTGTAAGTTTCGGAATTAATTTGAACAAAATCGGATCGTTATCAACCGTCAAAGTAAAAGCCAATCTTTGTTCGTCTGATTCACCATTTACTTTCGGATTTTTCAAATCAATATATTTTGACAATGATTTTTTTATTGCCGATGTTAAAGTCGTCAATTTGTATTTTCCGTCAACTTCGGCTTTTAAAAACTGTGACGAAATTTTGATATTATTTCGAGTATTATCTGAAAACGCAATCACTCGAACCGAATCTAAAACAATTGGTTCCTTGTCCTGCAAAATTTGAATGTTTGAAAGAAACACTTTTCCGTTCAGAAAATCGGGATTGCTGTTGGCGATATCAGCATCGACATTTCCTCGAAGTTTCATTGGCCCGGCGTGAAGATTCAGTTTTTCTAAATCGGCTATATCTAAATTCAATTTTAGTTTTATTGCCGGATATTTCTCTTTTGTATTTCCGCTCGCAACCAAATCAAAATTCAAATTCGGATCTTTCATTCCTGATTTTACATCAAAAGATCCATTTTCGATATTTCCTTTTAATGCTAAATCTTTGTAGGTATATTTATTAAAAACAGCTTTTTGAACCAATCCGTCAACTACTGCATTTGCAGTTTTTGGGTCCAAACCAGTTCCTTTAACTTTCGCTTTAAGCGTAATTTTCCCGATTGAATCGTTTTTTATTAATCGACCAACATTGAAATCCAACAAATAAACCGTGGCATCGTATTTCTCTCTTTTTTTGACACGCTGATCAAATAACGCATCAACTTTTGCATTTCCGAAACTACTGTTTAAAGCCAGATTTGTTTTGAAATTCTGAACCGAACCTTTAAATTTTCCCTGTAAACTTAATTGTTGCGGAATTTGAATATTCGTCGGAATTGTTCCTTTCGGCACAAAACCATAAATGTCTTTTGAAGTGCTCGAAAGTTTTTTGATATTCAAATCGTAATAGGCTTTTTGAGCATCAGGCAGGCCTTTTATTTTCCCCGAAAGGGAAACTTTTGTAGTTCCAATTCCACTCATTTCGAACAACGGAATATCCAAATCTTTTACTTTTCCGCTCAAACGTGTGTTGATCGCCAAAACAGCATTTGGACTACTTTTAAACGGATTTGTCTTTTGCAAATCAGGCGCGAACAACAAAATGTCTTTGAAACCAATTTTTGAATTCTTTACATTAGCTTCAATCGAAAGGTTTCCAAGATCTTTTTGAAGCGCTTTGAGCGATTTATATTCGACTTTAATTTTATCCTGAAGAAGCGTTTGCGGTGTTTTTAGATATAAATTATTCAGATACGCATTTTTTGGTCCGTAGAAAAAATCGGTTTTTAAAGCCTGAATATTTAAACCTCTTTTTTCATTTACCGCCAAAGATTTAATGTTTCCTGAAATCGTATCGTTTGCGTAATACAATTTTTCAGCCTGAAAATTAAACTTATCCAAATCCAAATGACTGTAATCTAAACCTTTTGCAACTGGTTTAGACTGCATATCATCAAATTTGAATGCAACATTTTGAATGTCAATTTTATTTAGTTTTGCTTTCCAACCCGCTTGTTTTATGGCTGTTGTATCTAAACTTGGAGTTTGAATTTGTTTTTCTTTTGCTCCTAATCTTAGATTTCCGCTAAGATTTTTTAGTTCTAAAGTATCGAAATCTAAAAGTTGTTTGTTCAAATCGATTTCATTAAAAGACAAATTTAGATTTCCGAGTTTTATACCCGAATCTAATTTTGAATCTTTATTATCGTACGCAATATCAATTTTTGACAAACTGATTTTTCCGAGTTTTAATTTGAAATCTGGTCGCTTGGAAATAGTATCAACTGTTTTTACTGAAACTTCAGCAATTTGCTCGACAACATCCTGATTTAAAACCAATTTTAATCCGTCAAGATCAATATTCGGAATATCAAAATTCATTTTGTCTAAATCGAATTCCTTGAATTTTGTGTCAAAATGAGTCAGTTTTACGCGAATATCATTTTTAGAAAAATCATCTTTAAAATTGAATTTGATATTATCTAAATTGACTTTTACAACCGAAATTTTAAACGGTTTTGCATTTGGATCTTCAACTTTTGGTTCTTTTGATTCGAATGCTTTTATGATATAATCGAAGTTGAAAACGCCGTCTTTATTTCGCGAAATGTTAGCTGTGGTATTTTCTAAAGAAACCGAATTGATTTCGAGTTCACTGCTAACCAGTTTAAAAAGATCAACATCGAGTTCTAATCGTTTACCTGCCAGTAAAGTATCTTTTTTTTGATCTTCAAAATAGAAACCTTCCAAGACTACATCTTTTGGAAATTTGATCGAAATATGATCTAATGAAACTTTGGTTTTAATCTTTTTATGAAGGTAAGAAACCGCTTTGTCCTTAACAAAATTCTGGACAGACGGAACCTGAATTAAAACAATTAAAAGCAATAAAAGCGCAACCACAGAACCCACGCACCAAAGCAGTACACGAAGTGTTTTTTTTAGAAAATGAATTGATTTCTTATTCATACGTCAGCAAAACACGATTAGATTAATTGCGATTTTATAAGGCTGTAATTATTCAGTTTACAAAATTGTAGATTTTAAATCTTAACAATTTACACAATTATCCGCAATTATTCTAAAATTTTACTGTGAAATGGTTAATTTTCGGTTCTTACTTTAGCCAAAGGTTGAATAAAACTTTGCGCCTTTGCGTCTTTGCGAGACTAAAAAAAGTCTGTTTTAATAGCTTAGAAATAATCTCGCAAAGACGCAAAGGCGCAAAGAAAATTTTAGAATTTGATTTGTGGAAGTTTTTCTCCTAAAAGATTTATTTTCTTTTGAAGGTTTACCAAGAATTTTTGATGCTGTTCTGATTCTGGATTGAAGCTTCTGTGGCGTAAACTTTTTTGAATTTCGTCAACTTCCTGCATTACCGAAATGCTTTCTTGTGCAATGTAATTTTCACTGAAAAGTTTCCAAATATAATCAATCGCGATTTGGTTCGGATGAAGCATATCTTCGGCATAAAAACGATAATCGCGAAGTTCATCCATCATGATTTCGTACGACGGAAAGTAGTCAAAAGTCGAAAGTCGAAAGTCAAAAGTTTGATGTAGCGCCGTGAATAAATGTGATTTGCTTAATTGATTTTCGACAAAACCATCTTTTATGTGGCGAACTGGCGAAACTGTGAAAATGAAATTTATGTTTGGATTTATTGTCTGAATTAAATCGATTGTGTTTTGAATGCTTTTCTGAATTAATTCTGCCGACAATAATTCTTTTGAGAATTGTTTTTGAGGCACTTTATGGCAATTCGCTACAATTTCTTCGCTTTTGAGATTTTTGTAAATCCAGGAAGTTCCGTATGTGATGATAATATGCGTGGCTTCTTTTAATTGTTTATTGGTTTCTGTAATTGCTTTATTTAAAGTTTCAAGCAATTCTTGTCGGTCAGAATTACTTAAATCGGAATGCACTTCATAAGAATGCCAGCGTTCGTTGTGAAAAAAAACGTCTTTTTCCTGATAAAAATCCAATGCACAAACTCTTTGAAATATTTTCTCAATTGAAACCGGATTAAAAATAATCCCAAACGGATTCGTTTCATTCTGAAACTTAAAATAATCGAATTTCTCGGCAATATTTTCTGCAAAACAAGATCCAACAGAAAGTATTTTCGAATTATAATCGATTGGATTATTACTTTTTGAAATTGGAATTTGGGTTCTGAATTGCATGAGATTTTATTTGAACACGAATTTCGCCAATTATCAGCAATAAAAAAACCAAATACATGAAGTATTTGGTTTTAATAAACATTATTTATAATTAATAAGTGTACTCGTGTATTGCATCAACAGTTACACCATCTTGTCCATAAAGCGTTTCTTTAGTTGGATATCCTTTATCATTGTATTCGTATACTGTTTTTCTAGAATATGAACTATTATCTCCTGAATAAGTATATGTATGCTTGGTCAAATTATTAACACTGCTATTGTCTGCATCTATTAATAAATTGTAGCCTAAAACATTTTTAAATGGACTGTTTTTTATATCATACTCATAAAGACTAGTGCGAACTGAACTTACTCCTGAGGGCTGATCAGTAGCAACCATCTTAACCAAATTACCATTCTGAAAAGTATACACCTCTAAATAATCATTTTTGCTTTCAATTCCTGTTGTTGGATTTATACTATAGACTTCTCTTTTAACAGTACCGTCTGGATTATATGTGTAAACATATCTACCTTTATATTGACCAAACGGGTATTGAGAAGTGAATTTTCTTGCATATAACGTAGATGTTAATTTTCCGTTTGTATAAGAAAATGATTGTTCTTCTCTTTTATCACCTGTGATCTCATACTCTATAGATTTAACAATAACATTTCCTTCATAAGTAAAAATAGTTTTAGTTTCTTCATCAATAGAACTTACTATTTTATTACCATCATATGTGATAATTGAAGTTGTATTTTCCAAAGGATAGTCTGGCTCAGAAAATTTAATTGTTTTTGGCAAAATCACCACTTCATTTTTTCCCGAATCATCATCATTTGATGAGCAAGAAGTAATTATTAGAGCTAAAGCTCCAAAAAGGAATAGAATTTTTTTCATTATGAAAATATTAGGTTTAATAATTTTAACAAAATTATCTTAAATTTATAATTTAATAAGAAAAATAAGCTTTTTAAGTATTACAATAAGACATAATCAAACTTCTTGAAGAATTTGACTATCAAAAAAAATTACATTTTTAATAACAAAAATGAACTTCACAAACCCAAACAATTGCTTACTTTTGCATCTTCCACTTTTCTAAAAAATCATATGAAATTATTATATTCTTATATAATCAAACACAAAATGCTTTTATTTTTTGCTTTGATTATGGCCTCAATCAACATTTGTTTCAGCTTATCAGATTCTATTATTACCGGTAAATTAATGCAGGACTGCGGTGTTGGTTTACACAAATACGATGGAAATGCGACTGGTTTTATCAAATCGTTATCTTTCTGGCTTGGGCTTTCGCTTGGAGCCGCAATGGTTTCAAGAATTACTAAAAACTTTCAGGATTATTTTACCAATGTTGTCATTCAGAGAACTGGTGCTCAAATGTATACTGACGGAATCAAAAAATCACTTGATCTTCCTTATGCCGAATTTGAAGATCAGCGAAGCGGTGAAACTTTGAGCAAATTGACTAAAGTTAGAATTGATTCTGAAAAACTGATCACGCTTGCAATTTCCTTGATTTTCCAAACTATTATCGGTTTCATCTTTGTTATCGTTTATGTTGCTAGCATCGATTACAGAATTTCGATTATCTTTTTGATTACTGCGCCAATTATTGCTTTAGTAAGTTCTTATTTGGGTAAAAAAATTAAAATTGTTTCTAAGAAAATTGTAAATCAAACCAATGCATTGGCAGGTTCTACAACAGAGAGTTTGCGAAACATTGAGCTTGTAAAAAGTCTTGGCTTAACCTATCAGGAAGAAAAACGTTTGAACTTAAATACTTTTAAAATTCTGCAATTAGAATTAGAAAAAGTACGTTTCATCAGAAGTTTAAGTTTTATTCAGGGAACCACAGTTCACTTTTTGAGAACTTGTGTCGTGTTCACTTTGTATTATTTCCTATTTGGAGGAAAAATTATTGTAGGTGATTTATTGACAATGGTTTTCTTTACTTTCTTCATTTTTGGTCCGTTGCAGGAATTAGGGAATTTTATTATTGTTTTAAACGAAACTAAGGTTTCGATGGAGAATTTCAAAAATCTGTTGAATGCTCCAAAGGAATTCCGTCCAAAAACTCCAAAACACGTGGGAGCAATTCAGAAATTGCTTTTCACAAATGTGAGTTTTCAGCACAGAACTGCCAAATTCAAAGCGGTCGAAAATATCAATTTTGAAATCAAGCAAGGACAAACCGTTGCCTTTGTTGGACCGTCTGGATCTGGGAAAACGACTTTGGTAAAACTATTAGTTGGACTTTACACGCCTGCGGAAGGTCAGGTTTTATATAATGATATTGATTCGACTGAAATTGATTTATTAGATTTAAGAAAACAATTAGGTTTTGTAACGCAAGATGCGCAGTTATTCTCTGGAACAATTCGCGAAAATTTATTATTCGTTAAGCCAAATGCCAGCGATGAAGATTTGTATGATGCATTAAAAAGAGCAAGTTGCGACAAACTTCTTAAACGTGCTGAAGATGGCTTAAACACCACAATTGGCGAAGGCGGAATCAAAGTTTCTGGTGGAGAAAAACAGCGTTTATCAATCGCGAGAGCTATTTTAAGAAATCCGAATTTATTGATTTTTGATGAAGCAACTTCTGCTTTGGATTCAATTACCGAAGAAGAAATCAACGCGACAATCCGAAATATTTCAGACAAAAATAGAATTACAGTTTTAATTGCCCACCGTTTGTCAACCGTAATGCATGCTGACAGGATTTTTGTTCTAGAGCAAGGTAAAATCATCGAGCAAGGAAAACATGATGATTTGATTGTGGAGAAAGGGCTTTATTATGCGATGTGGCGCCAGCAGATTGGCGAAAGAAAATAATTGCGCGTAAAGAATCTCGCAAAGTCGCAGAGTCGCAAAGTTTTTTATAGGCTTTGCGACTCTGTTTTTTTATTTAAGTCTTTAAGTGTTTTATTAAAGATTTGAAACTACTCGTTTTATTCCGAATTTGATAATTGACACATTGAAATTTATAAGCAAACCTAATTTCATTTTTGTGATTTTGAGATACGTAAGAATTTGTTTTGCGTGGATATCTGTCAATTGTTCAATTGATTTAATCTCTAGAATTACTTTGTTTTCTACTATTAAATCAGCTCGAAAACCGATATCCAGATTTATTTGATCCCAAATCACGGGTAAAGTTTTTTGTCTTTCTACAGTTAATCCTCTTTTAGTTAATTCATGATGTAAAATTGCTTCATAAACAGATTCCAATAAACCAGGTCCTAATTTCACATGAATTTTATAACAAACATCAACCACAACAGCTGAAATTTCATTTTTCAGTCATTTTTATTTTTTTTTAAGTATAAACTTACAAATTTAAAACTTAAAATAAAAAAGTCGCAAAGCATAAAATACTTTGCGACTCTGCGTCTTTGCGAGATTAAAAACATCATCAACATCACAAACAAAATTTTAGCAATTAAATTAAAGCCAAAAAAAAGTCGCAAAGCTTAAAAAAAAACTTTGCGACTCTGCGTCTTTGCGAGATTAAAAAATTACTTCACGAAATCAACCGCTTTTGATAAAGCTTCAGCAATTCCGTCAACATTTTTACCTCCTGCAGTAGCGAAGAAAGGCTGACCTCCTCCTCCTCCTTGGATATATTTTCCTAATTCGCGAACAACTTGTCCAGCGTTTAAGTTTTTCTCAGCTACAATTTCTTTAGAGATATAACAAGTCAACATTGGTTTTCCTTCATGAGCCGTTGCGAAAACTACAAATAGGTTATGATAAGAATTACCTAATTCGTACGCCAAATCTTTTGCTCCTTCCGGATTTAAGTCAACTTGTTTTGCCAAGAATTGAACTCCGTTGATTTCCTGTAATTCTTTTGCCAAATCCGCTTTCATATTTTTAGCTTTATCTTTTAATAAAGCTTCCAATTGTTTTTTCAACTGAGCATTTTCGTCTTGCAATGCCAAGATTGATTTTACCGGATCTTGAGCATTTTTAAGCGCTTCTTTAATTTCATTTAAAGAAACAGCCTGAGACTCAAAATATTCTTTTGCAGCTTCACTTGTAATTGCTTCAATTCTTCTAATTCCCGCTGCAACAGCTCCTTCAGAAACAATTTTAAAGTGCCAGATGTCAGATGTATTCGCAACGTGTGTTCCTCCGCATAATTCGACAGAATCACCAAATTTAATGGTACGAACTAAGTCGCCGTATTTCTCACCAAACAATGCAATTGCTCCATCTTCAAGAGCTTGCTCTTTCGGAATGGCTCTTTTTTCGATTAATGGCAAACTCTCACGAATCCTTGCATTTACAAAGTTTTCAACTTCTGCTAATTCTTCATCAGTAACTTTAGAGAAATGAGAAAAGTCAAAACGTAACGAAGCATTTCTTACCATCGAACCTTTTTGCTCAATATGCGTTCCTAAAATCTTGCGCAAACCTTGGTGCAACAAGTGTGTAGCCGAGTGGTTTGACGAAGTTTTAGCTCTTTGCAAAGCATCCACAACAGCATTAAAAGTTGCCGTAATATTTTCTGGCAACGATTGTGTCAAATGTATCGTTTGGTTATTTTCCTTCTTTGTATCAATGATATAAATGATATCTCCGTTTTGAGCTTCAAGATATCCTTTGTCACCCGTTTGTCCTCCGCTTTCTCCATAAAAAGGAGTTGCATTGAAAACCAATTGGAAAATCTCTCCATCTTTTGCACTTTCAACTCTTCTGTATTTTGTGATTTTAACTTGTTGAGATAATCTATCATATCCAACAAATTCCTGAATATCATCTTCAACAATTACATTCCAATCTCCAGCCGTTACTTTAGAAGCCGCACGAGATCTTTCTTTTTGCAATTGCAATTGTTCCTGAAACCCTTTTTCATCTAATTTCAATCCTTTTTCTGAAAGAATCAAAGCTGTTAAATCGATTGGGAAACCGTATGTATCATACAATTCGAAAGCTTTTTTACCATCGATTGTATCTCCTTGATTATTTAAAATTACAGCATCTAAAAGAATCAATCCTTGATCTAGTGTACGCAAGAAAGAGTTTTCTTCTTCACGAATAACATTTGAACAAAGTGCTTTCTGCGTTCTGATTTCCGGGAAAGAATCTCCCATTTGCTCACTTAAAGTTTCAACTAATTTGAAAATAAATGGCTCTTTAGTATTTAAGAAAGTAAATCCGTAACGAATTGCACGACGCAAAATTCTTCTAATGACATAACCAGCTCCTGTGTTAGATGGTAATTGACCATCAGCAATAGCAAAAGCTACCGCACGAACGTGATCTGCCACTACACGAATAGCAATATTCATTTTATTTTGTTCTTCACTAATGCCTGTTACATCGTTAGTTGTATATTTTGCACCTGTAATGGTTTCGATTTCTCGAATTAAAGGCATGAAAACATCTGTATCATAATTAGATGTTTTTCCTTGTAAAGCCATACACAAACGCTCAAATCCCATTCCGGTATCTACGTGCTGCGCTGGAAGTTTTTCTAGCGAACCATCTGCTTTACGGTTGAATTCCATGAATACATTATTCCAGATTTCAACTACTTGCGGGTGATCATTATTTACTAAGCTCTTCCCAGACACTAATGCTTTTTCTTCTTCAGAACGTAAATCAACGTGAATTTCAGAACAAGGTCCGCATGGTCCTTGATCTCCCATTTCCCAGAAATTATCTTTTTTATTTCCAAGAATAATTCGGTCTTCAGCGATTAGAGTTTTCCAGATATCCCAAGCTTCTTGGTCAAAAGGAACATTATCTTCTTTGCTTCCTTCAAAAACAGAAACGTAAAGGTTTTCTTTTGGTATTTTATAAACCTCTGTCAATAATTCCCAAGCCCAGTTGATGGCTTCTTTTTTGAAATAATCACCAAAAGACCAGTTACCTAACATTTCAAACATAGTGTGGTGGTACGTATCAATACCAACCTCCTCAAGATCATTATGTTTTCCTGAAACACGAAGACATTTTTGCGTATCGGCTATTCTTGGACTTTTTGGAGTTCCGTTCCCTAAGAAAAATTCTTTAAACTGGGCCATTCCCGAGTTATTGAACATTAAGGTTGGATCGTCTTTAAGCACAATAGGAGCTGAAGGAACAATAGTATGCCCTTTACTCTCAAAAAAATCTAAAAATTGTTTACGTACGTCTTGTGATTTCATGTTTTATAATGAGATAATGTGATAATGTGTCAATTAGATAATTCATTAATCTGAAAATCTGATGTTTAGATTTTTTAATTAAAAAACTTAAAATTCATAACAATAAATTTCGTTTTTAATACATTATCTAATTATCAAATTGACTCAATTATCTAATTATTTAATTCTTGTAAAAAAGCTTCGGACAACTGAAACATTTACTAATTTTGTTCGACTAACTTATTTTACAAGCTGCAAAAATAGGGTATTTTAAAATATGGCGAAAGTAAAATATTATTACGACTCAGAAAATCTGGCTTATACAAAAATAAAAACCAGAAAAAGAATCAAAATCGGTTACGCATTGCTGTTTTTGCTGGCTTCAGCGTTGTTTGGTTTTTTAATTTTTGTTCTTCTAATCAACACTCCTTATTTTGAAACTCCAAAAGATCGTTTGCAAGCGCGTGAAATTGAGAATTTAAAACTGCAATATGCTATTTTAAACAAAAAAATGGACGAAATTGACGATGTTGCTGATGCATTAGAAGAAAGAGACAATAATATTTACCGTATATATTTTAACAAAACCGAAATCCCGGATTCGATTCGAAAAGCAGGTTTCAGAGATCCAAAACGATATAAAAAATTAGAAGGCTATAACAATTCGCAATTGGTTATGAATACGACAAAACGAATGGATAAACTTTCAAAAGAATTGGCAATTCAATCCAAATCACTAGATGAAATATTGAAATTAGCGAGTGCAAAAGGAAATCTTTTACTAGCAATTCCGGCAATTCAACCTGTTCAAAATGAAAATTTGAAACGAGTAGCTTCGGGATTTGGATACAGAATTGATCCTTTCACGAAAGTGAGAAAAATGCACAACGGAATGGATTTCACCGCAAACACAGGTGCTCCTGTTTATGCTACAGGCGATGGCATTGTGGCGAGAGCTGACAATAACGCATCTGGTTACGGAAATCATGTAGTGATCAGGCACGGATTTGGCTATGAAAGTTTATACGCCCATTTAAGCAAATACAATTGCAGGCCCGGACAAAAAGTTAAAAGAGGCGACGTAATTGGTTATGTGGGAAGTACGGGAAGATCAGAAGGACCGCATTGCCATTATGAAGTGCATAAGGACGGAAAAGTCGTAAATCCGCTTAATTTTTATTACGGAAATATTTCGGCTGTAGAATATGTCGCGATTTCGCAAATGGCCAACCAAGAAAATCAATCATTAGATTAACAAACAGTAGTCAAAAGTTGTAAAGTCATAAAGTCGTAAAGTTATTGCAGATGTTGACTTTGTCCTTCTTTTTTTATTTTATGCACAAGGTGAAAATAAAAATAAACAAATACAGGACTTTAAAAACTTTATGACTTTTGACTTTCGACTTTAGCGTAACTACTATAAAAAGTGTTATTTTTGAAATAAATTAGAAATAAAAAAACATGCATATCGAACTTTCAAAAGATAAAAGATATTACAGCATTGGCGAAGTTGCCAAAGCTTTTAATGTCAATGCATCCTTGATACGATTTTGGGACAGTGAATTTGATATTCTGAAACCAAAAAAGAACGCCAAAGGCAACCGAATGTTTACGCCAGAAGATGTAACCAACTTGCAATTGATTTATCATTTAGTCAAAGAAAGAGGTTTTACACTTGAAGGCGCTAAAATACATTTAAAAGAGGGCCAAAAGAAAACGTTAGATAAATTCGAAATAATACGTAAATTAGAGTCCATAAAAACACAATTAAACGACATCAAAAACGAATTGTAATTAAATAAAAATAGAAACAAACTTAAATTAAACACTCATGAAAAGATTTTTGCCTTGGATTATTGCAGCAGTTGTTATAATTGGAATTTACAGCTGGGTTAAAGGAATTAACAATACTGCGGTAACATTAAATCAAACTGTAGAACAATCTTGGGGAAATGTTCAAACAGCCTACCAAAGACGTAATGACCTTATTGGAAATTTAGTAAACACAGTAAAAGGTGCGGCTGATTTTGAAAAATCAACTTTAACTGCGGTTATCGAAGCTCGTGCAAAAGCAACAAGCGTAACTGTTGATCCGTCTAACATAACACCTGAACAACTTGCTGAATTCAACAAAGCGCAAAGCGGTGTATCTTCATCTTTATCAAGATTATTGGTTTCTGTTGAGCAGTATCCAACTTTAAAAGCAAATGAGAATTTCTTGAAATTACAAGATGAATTGGCTAGTACTGAAAACCAAATTTTAACAGCAAGAACTCGTTTCAATGAAGCTGTAGCGCCTTACAACAACCATATCAAAACATTCCCTAATAGTTTGTTTGCTGGCATGTTTGGTTTCAAAGAAAAAGCATATTTCAATGCTGTTGAAGGTGCCGACAAACCAGTTGAAGTAAAATTCTAAAAGAATTTATTTCAATCTAAAATCTACAATCTTAACTCTAAAATTACCCAAATGTCAAAAGTAGAAGATTTTTTAACCAAAGAAGAAGAGCAAGAAATTGTTGAAGCTATTCGTATGGCTGAAAATAATACTTCTGGCGAAATTAGAGTACATATAGAAAAAACAACTTCTAAAGCTCATTTTGATCGAGCTTTAGAAGTTTTTCATGAATTACGAATGGATGAAACTCAATTGCAGAATGGCGTTTTGCTTTATTTTGCCGTTGAAGATAAAAACTTTGTGATTTGTGGAGACAAAGGAATTAACGATTTGGTTGCCGATGATTTTTGGGATTGTACCAAAGACATCATGGTTAATCACTTTAAAGCCGGGAACTTCAAACAAGGAATTGTTGATGGCATTTTAAATGCCGGCGAACAACTCAAAAAATATTTTCCATCTCTGGAAGACGATACAAACGAATTATCTAACGAAATTTCAAAAGGATAAATAATGAAAAATTCCATAAATAAAATCCCAAATTCCAATAGAATTTTTCAGATTACTCTTTTGTTTATCGCATTTTTTATCAGCAATACGATAT
Source organism: Flavobacterium denitrificans DSM 15936 (assembly GCF_000425445.1). Lineage (GTDB taxonomy): Bacteria > Bacteroidota > Bacteroidia > Flavobacteriales > Flavobacteriaceae > Flavobacterium > Flavobacterium denitrificans. The sequence goes on from NZ_KE384379.1 coordinate 118,916, forward strand.
TTGCTCAATTTACTATTCCAGAAAAACCTAGTTTGCAGACATCTGTTTACGATTACGCAAATCTCTTAAGTGCTTCCGAAAAGTCACAATTAGAAGAAAAACTTATCCGTTATTCTGATTCTACTACCACTCAAATTGTTGTCATCACTATTGAAAGCCTAAAAGGTGAAGATGTTAGTCAGTTAGCAACTAAATGGGGGCAAACCTGGGGTATCGGAGGAACTGAAAAAGATGACAATGGCGTAATTATTTTATTGGCTAAAGCCGAAAAGAAAATCGCTATTAATCCGGGATATGGACTAGAAGATCGTTTGACAGCAGGAATTGGTGGTACTATAATCAGAAATGTTATTGTTCCCGAATTTAAAGCTGGGAGTTTCTATAACGGTCTTGATAAGGGAACAGATGCTATAATTGACGTTTTTAAAGGAAAATACAAAGGCGAACGCAAACAAAGCAAAGGAAAAAACTTTCCGATATTGCCTTTTATTGTCATTGTTGTTATTGTGTTGATTTTAATGTCTCGCAATAAACGAGGTGGCGGAGGAAATTCAGGCAACAGCGGTGGTGGCCCTAGCCTGCTTGATGTTATTATTTTGAGTAATCTTGGCAGAAGCGGAGGAGGCGGTTTTGGTGGCTTCGGAGGAGGATCATCTGGCGGAGGCTTCGGAGGTGGCGGAGGCTTCGGAGGAGGTTTCGGCGGTGGCGGATTCTCTGGAGGAGGTTCTAGCGGTGGCTGGTAAACATTATTTGTTTCAAGTTTTATTTGTTTCAAGTTTCATGGTTAGGTTTCAATATTAAAAAATCATACATTTACATTTTACAATTTATTAATAGATGTTATCACATAAAGCAAAATACGCCCTTAAGGCCTTACTTTATTTAGCAGAACAAGATGAAAATCACATTTCTAGAACTATAGAAATTGCTGATGGTGCTAATATTCCTAAAAAGTTTTTAGAACAAATTCTTTTAGATCTAAAACGAGGCCGTTTTGTGAGCAGTAAGCAAGGAAAATTTGGCGGATATTATCTGATAAAATCAAAAAACGACATCACTTTGGCAGAAATTCACCGATTATTTGACGGTGCAATTGCACTTTTGCCATGCGCTTCTCTAAATTTTTACGAGCCTTGTTCTGATTGCAAAACCGAGTCTGAATGCAGTCTACGTCACGGTTTGATGCTTATCAGAGACAAAACTTTGAAGGCAATGGAAGGCATCACAATCGCCTCACTCGTAAAAAAATAAAAAAATATTTTCTAAAGTCTAGTAAATCGATAGAATTAATTATATATATTTGCCAAAAATAATTAACAAACCATTTACAAATTTTTAACTCATGAAAGTACATTTCGGATTATTAGATGTAGAAAATCTATCTCAGGCAAATTATGATATTCAGTTCAAAACTGTAAAAAACAGTTCTTGTATGATGTGTATGTGTTGGTAAAAAAATTTATTTTTAAACTCTACTAATCATATATACTTAATATAAAAATGAAAAATTCTATACAAAATATATTTACAATACTTGCAGTTTTAACTTTTTCAATCTCATTCGCACAAAACTTAGAAGGTGTAGTTAAAACCACTGAGAATACTCCATTAGAAGCAGCAAATGTTGTTATCAAAGGAACAACATCAAATACAATTACAGATGCAACAGGGAAATTCGTAATCGATACGAAAGGCAAACTTCCTGTTACCCTTTTAATTCAATATGTTGGCTACAAAACAACAGAAATTGAAGTCGACGATTTGCCAGCAACACCATTGCAAATTGTTTTAAATGAAGAAAACGCTCTTGTTGAAGTTGTAGTTTCTTCACGACGCAGAATCGAGAAAGTTCAAGATGTGCCAATTGCGATTTCTGTAATTACAGGAAAACAAGCTGAGCAAACAGGAGCTTTCAATGTTAACCGCATCAAAGAATTGGTTCCATCAGTACAGCTTTACTCTTCAAATCCAAGAAATACAGGAATCAACATACGTAGTTTAGGTTCTCCATTCGGATTAACAAATGACGGAATCGATCCTGGAGTTGGTTTTTACGTTGACGGAGTTTATTACGCTCGTCCAGCTGCAACAACTTTAGACTTTATTGATGTAGAACAAATCGAGGTTTTGCGTGGACCACAAGGTTCGTTATTTGGAAAAAACACTACTTCTGGTGCTTTTAATATTACGACTAGAAAACCAAGTTTTTCTACTGGAGCAGATTTTGAAGTTAGCTACGGAAATTATAACTTTTTACAAGCCAAAGCATCGGTTACTGGAGCTCTAGGCAAAAAAGTTGCCGGGAGAATCTCTTTCTCAGGAACACAAAGAGATGGGTTAATTGACAACGTGGCAACTGGAAAACCGACAAATACTCTGAACAACCAAGGAATTAGAGGGCAGTTGCTTTGGACACCATCTGTAAATACAAATATTATTTTGGCCGCAGATATTACAACACAGCGTCCTGACGGATACGCTCAAGTTGTTGCTGGTGTTGCTCCAACTCAAAGAGCTGCTTATCGCCAATTTGATGCCATAATTAAAGATTTAAATTATCAATTGCCAAGCTTAAATGCTTTTGATCGTAAAATAGATCATGACACGCCATGGCGTTCAGGTCAAGACATGGGAGGTATTTCACTTAACATTGACACAAAAATTGGCCCTGGAACATTGACATCGACAACAGCTTGGAGATTCTGGAATTGGGATCCATCAAATGACAGAGATTTTACAGGACTTCAAGTACTGGCAAAATCACAGAACCCAACGAGACAAACTCAAGTTACTCAAGAGGTGCGTTACGCAGGTCAGCTTTCAAATAAAGTAAGTGGTGTTGTGGGCGTGTTCTTTATTGATCAAACTTCTCAAACAGACGGTACAGAGGAATCTGGAAATGCACAATGGAGATTCTCTCAAAGCACTACAAGCCCTTTATGGAAAACTCCAGGTCTTTTTGAAGGATACGGAATCAAAACTGATGCAAATATCAGAGCATCAAGCGCAGCCGTTTTTGGACAAATCGACTGGGCAATTACAGAACGTTTTCACGTATTGCCAGGTTTGAGATATAACTTTGACAAAAAAGATGCACATTATGCTCGTACAACTTACGGAGGTCTTCAAACTACAGATCCAGCATTGCTTGCTTTGAAAAAATCAGTTTACTCTGACCAAGCATTTGATTCAAGCACAGATAATACCGATTTTTCAGGAAACTTGACATTGACTTACAAAGCTTCAGATAAAATCAATGCTTACGCTACTTTTGCAAAAAGCTACAAGCCAGTGGGCGTAAACGTTGCGGGGCTTCCGTCAGATGCAAAAGGAAATCCGTTACTTGATCTTGCGGTTATTAAACCTGAAAAAGTTTATCATTATGAATTTGGAGTAAAAACTTCTCCATTCAAAAATTCAATTTTGAACTTAACATTCTTTAATACAGACATTAAAGATTTTCAAACAAACGTTCAAGCAGCGGAGTTAGGCGTAAACCGCGGCTATTTAGCTAATGCTGATAAAGTAAGAGTAAGAGGTGCTGAATTAGATGCAAGTTTTGTATTCAGCTCGCACTTGACAGTAAATGCAGCGGCGACTTATACAGATGGGAAATATGTGAAATTTACAAATGCACCACTTCCATTAGAAGAAACTGGCGCGCCAGTAGCTTTCAAAGATGTTTCTGGAACTGATTTGCCTGGCGCTTCGAGATGGGCAGGATCTTTAGGCGGAGAACTTTCTGATAGCGCTACATTCTTCGGAAATAAAGGAAAAGTTTTTGTTGCTATTGATTCTTACGCACGTTCTGAATTCTCATCAAGCCCGTCGGCTTCAAAATATTTAGTAGTGCAAGGCTACGCGATTTTTAATGCACGTTTAGGTTTCCGTGCTTCGCAAGGACTTTCTGTTCACTTCTGGGGACGCAACTTGTTGAATAAAGATTATTACGAGCAATTATTGCCTGCAGGCGGTAACGCAGGACAATACGCAGGAGTTATTGGTGATCAAAGAACTTATGGAGTTACATTAAAGTATTCTCTGTAAGCGGTTAAGTTAGTTAGTTTAAATTATTAAAACGAGGCAAGTTTTCAAACCTGTCTCGTTTTTTTTATATCCTGAAATCACAAAATAATATTCAAACCAAATTTTAATCTGCTTAAAATCAATTCTGATTTCTATATATTCGCAGCCTGAATTTATGGAAATTAGATGAAGTTTCTCAAATTACTGCTTTTACTTGGCTTAATTAGCACAAATTTATCGGCGCAAAATGAAAGGAAAATCGACCAGCAAACTTTGGCTTGGATTCGTTATTACAATATTTTGCCCTTGAGCGAAAAATGGGCGCTTCATTCTGAATTTGACAATAGAGCCTTTTTAAATCCTGTTCATGAAAATCTTTTTGTCATTAGAGTTCAAGGTCGTTATCGCGCGAGCAAACTTGCCGAATTAGGAGGCGGATTTGCTTTTTTTAGCGTAAATACCCAAAATCCAGACATTGATCCAAATTTTTCAGTTCCCGAATATCGAATACAACAAGACATTACTTTGATTAATGATATTGCAAAAATCACTTTTCATAATCGTTTTCAGCTTGAAGAACGTTTTATAGAAAAGGCGACAAGAACTGAATTGCTAGATGAATTTTCATTTGCCTTGCGATTTAGATATCGATTACAGTCGACTTTTGATCTTTGGAAAAAAGATAATAGAAGCTTAAAGGGAACAATTTCAGACGAAGTAATGTTCAATTTCGGAAAAGACAACAAATTGAATACTTTTGATCAAAATAGGTTTTACGTTGCACTTCGCTATCATTTCAATCCCAACATCGGATTAGAATTAGGTTACATCAAAAACTTTCAAAGACGCGCCAGCGGTGTAGACTTTTATGACCGAGATATTATTCGTTTCACAATTTATCATCGAATAAACAGAAAGTTCTAAGATGCTAAGATTCTAAGTTACTAAGTTACTAAGCTTCTAAGATACTAAGACACCAAGATACTAAGCTTCTAAGATTTCCACATTTTAACTATAGAGAACAAGCGCACAAATCAAATTTTATTTTGATTTCTGCGCTTGTTTCAAAACTTAGAATCTTAGTCTCTTAGAACCTTAGCAACTTTAAAAAAAAAGCCTTAAAGAGACGCACAAAAAGCACGTCTCTCCAGAAAGAAAAAACCTACTCCTCTCTTTCTCGGCCTCGTCTCTTGCCTTTTTCATTTCCTGCAAAATTTCCAATTTTGTAAGCCAATGAAAACATAACATAACGTTTTAAAACGGTATTTTCTTCATCTCGGATTGATGTCGCTGATATTGTTCTTGTTGCACTTTGATTTTGATTCAAAACATCATATACTTTTACTTTTGCATAAAGTTTTTTGTCTAAAAAACCGTATGACAAACTTGTATTCCACAAATAAAAATCCTTTTTGAAATCACCCGAAATATTAGAATTGTACGTGTATCCAAAATCATTACCAAAAATCAATTTGTCTGGCCAATAACTTGTTGTCTGCAAATTGATTCGGTGTACTACATTTGAAGTCGCGTCACGCGTGTAGTTTTCATATTTTGTTTCATTGTATGATAAACTATACGATGGCGCAATAAGAAGCAATTCTCCATATTCATATGACAAATATACTTTTGGTGTTACTGCAGTACCTTTTGCATTATACAAAATGGCATTTGTGAAACCTTTATCAAAACTGTAAGTTCCGTTCAACTGTAAACCATATCTAAAAGTATTTGCGTCTTTTTTGATCGATTGATTCCAGTTTCCTCCAATTGTAAAAGTATATGTATCAGATATATTTACATATGTTGTTGTTCGTTTTCCGCTGTCGTCATAAAATGAAGTCGAGGAAATATCGCTAGTATAATAATCTCCTCTTGCGTACACACTGTAACCTGAACGGGTACGGAAATCAAAATTTCTGAAACTAAAATTTGCGCTATTTTTTTCTATTGGCGTCAGATTTGGATTTCCAATAATTGTATTTAATGGATTACTCAAATTGGCAACAGGCAATAAAAAACTCGATGCCGGAAGAGCGTTCGAATAATCATATTTAAAAGTCATATTTTTTGAACGGCTGAATTTATATCGAAATTGGGCTGTTGCATAAGGCAACGCATATTTCTGATTCAAATCGGTTGCTTTTCCTAAATAAAAAGCATGATTGTCATAATCAATAATTGATGTTTTGGTATCTAAATTTATGGTGTATTTATTCTTTTGAAGCGTAATTCCAACTTTTGGGCTAACCGAGTTTTGCTTCGATGTTGTATAGGTCGTTAATGACTGATTTATTTGAGAATAGGATTGTGTATCAGCATCAAAATCAAATGTTTTTTGGTCTTTAATTTCGTTTTTCCAATCAAAATCAGAACCAAATCTGATTCGCAAAGAATCTGTAATAGGTTCCGTATATTCAATATCTAACGAATACGCGTCATTGACATTATCATTTCTTGTCGTTTGGTTTCGTTCGTCATTTGGCTTGTTGTCTTGATAAAAAATAGTTTCCGAAACATTCACACCATCAGTAATCGCGTCTGTATTATTATTATCGAAAACAAAACTCAAATTGCGATTCTTTTTTTCAAAAACTTTATTGAAATTAAGTGTATTAGCAAAATTAGTGGTTGTATTTTCTCGATGCGAAACCGCTGTACTTTCATTTAAAGCCTGACCGCTTTCATTTTCAGAAGAGCTTGAAGAAGCTGAATCGCTGTCTACTCTAGTTTGATTGAATTTTGGTGTAAAAACAATTCGAGTGCTCGGATCAAGTTTGTATTCGAACTCAAAATTGGCTTTATTTCCTGTATTTTCATTTCTTGTTTTAGAATCTGAAACCGTGATGATATTCCCGGTAGGCAAAAAGCTCAATTGATTCGCTTTGCTGTCATTGTTCGTTATATTATTTGAAAAATTATAACTCCCGGAAGCTGAGAAATCCTTAAACCATTCATCAGAATAATTAATTCCAGCCAGATTTGACTGAATAATCCCTTTTCCACTTGTAGTACTTCCTTGATTGGCATTATTATTTCGCCCACCTCCCATATTATCAAAAACATCATCCATAGAAAAACCCGTCGAATTGATATTATTAGAAGAAGCTAAAATGCTAATTTTCTGATTATTATTAAAGAAATTCATAATCAAACTGCCTTCATAACGATCATCAGAACCGTAACCACCAAGTACTTTTCCGAAGAAACCTTTATTTTTCTTCTCATCAATTGTGAAGTTAATTGATGAATTATCAGAGCTTGATTCTTGTTTTGCCAGCTCTTCTTTCTTCGTTTTAAAATCCGAAACCTGAACTTTTTTAATGATTTCAGCAGGCATGTTTTTCAATAACATTTGTCCATCTTTATCAAAAAAAGCTTTTCCGTTAACTAAAAACTGCGTGACTTCTCGCCCATTTACCGTGACTTTTCCGTCATTATCAACATCAACGCCGGGCAATTGTTTTAGGAGATTTTCTACATTAGCATCAGGCCTCACTTTAAAAGCTGATGCGTTAAATTCCAATGTATCTTTTTTAACGGCAACTGGCGGAGCTTCGGTTTTAATGACAACGTTCTCCAGCGCATTTATGTTTTCTGCCAAATACAATTTCCCAAAATCCTTGCTTTCAACAAGTTCCTTCTGTTCTTCAACAAAAGTTTGATACCCCATATAATTGACTTTCAAATAAACAGGCTTATTGATTTTTTTTGTATTTATTCTAAAAACCCCGTTTTTATCTGTAGTAGCATATTCAATTACGGCAGAATCTTTTACAGTTGTAAAATAAACAGTCGCCATTTCAAGTGGCATCTGAGTGTTGAGATCAACGACAGTTCCTTTGAGTATAATATCACTTTGTGCATTGGCTACACAACAAAAAAGAAAAAAGAGTAGATATGAAAAATATTTGGTCATAAATGGTTAGTTAGAACTATTTAGACCACAACGTTTCTTAAAGGTTTAATTTTATATTTAACAATTAAGCTTTGTTTTGTGAAATGAGCAAAAAAAATCCCCATTTTACTGGGGATTTCTGTTTATTTTTCTCTGATATAAATATCAATCGGAACTCCTGAAAAGTCCCAATTTTCTCTAATTTTATTTTCAAGATATCTTTTATATGGTTCTTTAACATATTGTGGCATATTGGCAAAAAACACAAACTGAGGCGTTTGAGTTGGCAACTGCATACAATATTTAATTTTCACATATTTACCTTTTGTTGCTGGTGGCGGATAAGCCTCGATAACCTTCAACATATATTCGTTGAACTTTGAAGTCGCAATTCTTTGTTTTCTGTTTTCAAAAACCTGAACTGTAGCCTCTAATGCTTTCAACAAACGTTGTTTTGTCAATGCCGAAACGAAAAGAATTGGCACATCTGTAAATGGCATTAATTCTTTTTTGATTTTCTCTTCGTAATCACGAGTTGACATGGTATCTTTTTCAACCAAATCCCATTTGTTTACCAAGATCACAACACCTTTACGATTTTTCTCAGCCAACCAGAAAATACTTTGATCCTGACCTTCAAATCCACGAGTTGCATCAATAACTAAGATACAAATATCTGCATGTTCGATAGCACGTACAGAACGCATTACAGAATAAAATTCTAAATCTTCCTTAACTTTAGCTTTACGACGGATTCCAGCGGTATCAACCAAGTTGAATTCAAAACCAAAACGGTCAAACTTTGTATCAATAGCATCACGAGTTGTTCCAGCGATATCAGTAACAATATAACGATCTTTACCAATCAAGGCATTGATAAAACTTGATTTTCCTGCATTTGGTCGTCCTACAACTGCAAAACGAGGCAATTCAACTTCTGGCGTAACTGGCTCAGGTTTTTCTGGGAAAGCTTCAATCAAAGCATCCAATAAATCACCTGTACCACTTCCAGAAATACTCGCGAAAGTGTAATAATCTCCTAAACCAAGATTGTAAAACTCCACTGCATCTTTCTCACGCATTGCGTTATCAACCTTATTTACTGCCAATAAAACTGGTTTTGTTACTTTGCGAAGCAATTTTGCAACAGTTTCATCCATTGGCGTAATTCCTTCTTCAACATCAACCACAAAAATAATAACATCGGCTTCGTCGATAGCAAGTTCTACTTGTTTACGGATTTCACCTTCGAAAACGTCATCAGACCCTCGAACATATCCACCTGTATCAATGACAGAAAACTCTTTTCCGTTCCACTCGCTTTTACCATAGTTTCTATCACGGGTAACCCCAGATACTGAATCTACAATAGCTTCTCTTCTTTGTATCAGCCTATTAAAAAGGGTCGATTTCCCCACATTAGGTCTTCCTACTATCGCAACAATGTTATTACTCATTTTATTGAATTTTAGTCCCGAGGCTTCGGGATTAGATTTTAGATTTCAGATTCTTAGCTTCCCAAAAACCTAATCACTTGTAATCCAAAATGCCTTATTTAAATTTTTTGCAAAGGTAGTTAAAAAAAGTTGCTGAGCTACTAAGTTTCTAAGTACCTAAGTTTTTATGTTATTTTGTATAGTTTTCAGGAGCTTAATCCAGCTGTCCACTATATCTTTTGTGGTCTCTTTAGAAAAAAACGAGACCACAAAAGGATGCCGTTCCCATCTGGGCTAGGGCAATCATTTTCAAATGGACCTTTCGTTTAACGATTAAACAAATCAACGATTAACCGATTAAACAAAAAAACTACTGATTATACCCGAAACGCTTTAGCATATTAGCATTGCTTCTCCAGTTTTTGTTCACTTTTACGTAAAGTTCAATGTGAATTTGTTTTCCGAAGAATTTCTCCAAATCGGCTCTGGCATCGGTTCCTACTTTTTTCAAAGCAGCGCCTTTATGTCCGATAATGATTCCTTTTTGCGTATCACGCTCCACCATAATTACTGAACGGATTCGGATAATTTTTTCATCTTCATGAAATTCTTCTGTCACGATTTCAACTGCGTATGGAATTTCTTTAGCGTAATTCAATAAGATTTTCTCACGAATGGTTTCATTTACAAAGAAACGCTCCGGCTTGTCTGTTAATTGGTCTTTCGGATAATAAGCTGGTGATTCTGGCAATAATTCGATAATTCTTCCAAAAACTTCTGGAACGTTGAAATTCTGCAAAGCCGAAATTGGGAAAATTTCTGCATTTGGCACTTTTTCTTTCCAGAAAGAAACTTGCTGTTCTAATTGTTCTTGATTTGAATTGTCGATTTTATTCAAAAGTAATAAAACCGGAATCTTAGCGTGAATGATTTTCTTAAAGAAATCTTCGTCTTTAAGATCCTGCTCACCTATTTCGACCATGTAGATTAAAATGTCAGCATCCTCAAAAGCCGATTTTACAAAGTTCATCATCGATTCCTGCATTTCGTACGCGGGCTTAATGATTCCTGGAGTGTCAGACAAAACCAATTGAAAGTCTTCTCCGTTTACGATTCCTAAAATTCTATGACGTGTAGTTTGTGCTTTTGATGTAATGATTGACAATCGTTCTCCAACGAAAGCGTTCATCAATGTTGATTTTCCAACATTTGGATTCCCGATGATGTTTACAAAACCTGCTTTATGTGACATTTGCATAATATTTAATTTGCAAAGGTAGTCATATCAACTGAATACGGAAAATAAAAGATTTTTTTAAATTTTCGTTGGAATTCTCAAAAATCGGCGTATCTTTGCACTCGAACATCGCGGGATAGAGCAGTAGGCAGCTCGTCGGGCTCATAACCCGAAGGTCACAGGTTCGAGTCCTGTTCCCGCTACAAGTATAAAGCTTCAGAGAAATCTGGAGCTTTTTTTTGTTTATATAAGATTTTCAAAAAAAATGTTTGATTTAGATTGTGGGTACAAAGTCAGACACATTAGCACAGCGTTTCATAAGAACGCTTCGGAGAGCGAGTTTTTAATCCAAGTTTAGAACTCTTCGCAGAGCAGGGATACTGATTTATTGCTTTTAATTATCAAAAGGATCTTCGTATTGGTAACTAATGATTCCGTCTGTTATAGTTATTTCTTGATTGCCATCACTTAGTTTTCCTCAGAATGTGGCATAAAAACAGGAGTTTCTATTTATTTTGACATCACATTGAAATACGCCATCAGTAAAATCTCCATAAAATGACACGTTGTCGATGTATTGATGGTAAAGAAATTTATCGATTACATTTTTACCCGTTTTTTTATATGGCAAAACAATAGCAATTCCCTGTTCTCTAAGAGGATCATTACTTCTTCTGTCGGCATTTAAATGCAATACATATCCTTGTGGCCAAAGATCTATTCCATAACCGATTGCTTGGAAAGTTTGAGGTTTGCCGTTCACCACCATTGATATATTAGTTGGCTTACAATTTAGAGGCGCATCGCCATCATCTTTATTACAGGAAAATGTAGTGAAAACCAAGAGCACGAAGAATACTTTTAGAATTTTTGATTTCATAAATAAAAATTACTTGATTTATTATTTTTTTTTATTTGGACTTAGATTTTTCAAAACCAACCTAATCTACTTTTCAGTATAAATCCAATTATTTCTTGTTTCATTAAAAATCGCTGCTAAATAATTTGGATTTTCTTTGAAAAACTGGTCAATTTGATTTTTATTAAAATCTTTAAATCTTGAGTCTTCTTTTAAGTATTTAATTCCCATTTTTTCTATTATTAATGACAGCAATTCGTTTGCCTTATTTGTAAATTCATTATTGTCATCTTTGAAATTTATATTCATTGTTGACTCCAAATTTTTATTATTCACAACTAGCAAGGATTTCGAAAGCAACAAACCTGCAAGGTAATAAACATGCAACTGATCGCTTAAGTTAAAAGCGATGTTTAAAAGCACCTTATCTTCAATGTAAAGGCCTATTCCAGCCGTATTTAATTTCGGCATATATATTAAATTAGAGGCACTGAGCAAAATTTCGCCATTGCTTATATTGTTCTTTCCGATATAGGCATTTATTAGTTCATCGTTCTTACCGTTTTCTAATTTAACTGCAGGAATTTTATAAGTCACCTCATTATTTTTTATTTTTCCGCAATACCTTTCAATATTTAGGCAAACCACATAAGATGTAATTCTTTTGTTAGATACTAACCTAAGTAATTTTGTTATCATTTGCTTTAATTTTTCTCAGTGACACGTTTTGGGTAAATGTTTTATCTGACTAAAATAATATTTTTATACAGACGCTACCTGTTTCTTCTTTATTTTTTAACAAATATAAACTTAAGAAATTACAGGTCCTTTTTTCTACAAAATCAAACTTTATGGAATTCATGTGGCGCTTATGCATTTTCAAGAGTTAAAGCCAAATTATTTTTCTCTATAAATTTCAAATCCGCCACTTGCCACTTCTTCTATATATTCATCTTCTGTTACTTTTTCCACATTAATAATCATTTCCCAAGTTCCTGAAAATTTTTTTTCGATTTGATCGTAAAATCCAAGATACTCAATGTCAGGATGATCCATTGTTTTATCTACTAAAATTTTATCGCTTTCATCTTTATAATAATAATACGGATAGTTTACAACGAAACTGATTTTATCATTATCAATAAATCCTTTTACTAAAATGGGCTCTGTAATGATATTTTCAGATTCTGAATCGATTGTTGTACCCATAAACGAATCACCTTCAAAAGTCAAGTTCATTTTGAATGAGACCTGTATATAACTATCAATAGCATCGTAACCTTCTAAGTATGAAAAAGAACCTTTCCAAATTTGTTCATTATCAACGATTTTCATAATTTCTGATATTATATTTTTAGTTTGGCCGTTTTCCTTCGACGCATACAATTTTAACTTTTCGCGACTATAAACAAATATATCTAAAAAACATAAACACCATAAAGCCTGTAACTTCAAAAAAAATCAGGAACAAAAAAAAGAGGATTTAAGAAGTGCGGAAGCTTCTCTACTAAAACAAAAAGCTCCAGATATGCTCTGAAGCTTTCGTTTTAAAAGATGTAAATTTTCTTCTATATGCATTTAATGCCCGTCAAATTCCCTACGATTGTAAAAAGCATCATCATCACTTTCAGATCCAGATCTAGCCTCTTCATCAGCATAGTAAGATCTTAATACACTTCTTTCATAATTTCTGTCAAAATTATGCTGTGTATTATATCTTCCTGTTTTTCTAAAAGTATCATATCCTATACTGTTAGCCATCACAATTTTCGTATCCTTATTGATGTTGACAGAGCCAATCGGTATAATCAAATGACTATCTCCTTCCTTATACATAAATTCTCTCCCATTGTCATACGCTATGGTATCATGAACTTCATTGCGATTATCATCAATCAATGCTTTATCTACTTTAACATCTAGATAAACCACACGGTTCATATCCTTATTCACCCACAGATTATCAACTGTACCTACGGTTCGATTATCTGCATCTACTATTTTCCATCCTGTAACATCAGAATAATTCGAAGCTACTTTATAATCTGGAAGTTCGTCTAATCTGTATAAATTTCTATGCTTATTTTCCATGTTCTTTTTCAATTTTTATAAATTATATGTTTTCTTACTATCATTTACTGGGCTGTACTGCCAGTACCTGAAGTATTTTCAATTTCGACAGCACTTTCACTCTGCGCTTGATCGTCTCTCAAAAAAATGTAATAAACCACAGCACCGATTAAAAGCAATGCAATAACCCATGGCCAAATTGGCTTTTTCTTTTCAATTTTAATTTCTGCCATAACCTTAATTTTATATAAATATTAAACTTCATATTAAAGGTACAAACGAGATTTTAGCGTAAAGTATTTAATTTCAAGTAGATGTTACAGAATTCCCAGTTGATGTTTTGCGCTTGCATGTCTGCAAATGCATACAAATGATTAGTAATCAACCCGCGAAATGATTACAAAAAATGCAACAAAGAATTGATTTTTATATTGATATGCACAATAGGTATTTATACTGGTTTTTAATTTAAGAAAGTTATTTAGCTTTATAAAAATTTACATTTGGAGATCAACATCTTGTTGAAATAAAATAATTGAAGCATCATTCTTAAATAAATTAGTTTCTAAATTAACTTACAAAAGAATCCTAGTTTAAAAGATGCTTAAAATTGCTTCTAAGAAATAAGAGATATTTAAAAAATTATTAAAAAAAGAAGATTAATATGAATAAAACACACTATTTTCTTTAACAAACGTTGAAGATATTAAAACTTAAAAATAAAGTGGCTTTTCAAATAGTTAATTATACATAAAACCCCCAGAAAAAACACACAACAATCAACTTAACAGCTATTTACATATTTTTACTAATTATTTATTTTTAAAAATTATAAATAAATATAAGAAAAAGACATCAAAATTTAACTAAAAAAAGTTCCACAAATTTGATAATATTAGCTAATATTGTCACTTAAGCTTAAACAAAAAACATAAAATCTTCAGATCATGGATTTATTCTTTTCAATACTACTTATCAAGATTTATCCCAATCTGTCTATCTATACTTAACTAACATGCAACCAACTAAACCTACACAAGCCTATGCCCAAACGATTACCCAAACTACCTACTTTACTACAAAGTAAAATTTACAAAACAGGACAAACAAGAAGCGCGAATGATGACGTGGTTTTTCAAAACAGAGCCAATAGAAACGGCACCGTTTTGATACCTTTTGAATCGATTCATTTATTCGATATTTCCGTTTTCACTTCAAATAGATTTGAAAGTGGTTTTATTGTTTTAATAAGTCCCGAAGCGTATTACACAAATCCCGATGCCTTGGCTTTAATGAAAGCTCGAAAATTAAAACTGGGTGTCAACACCATCTTGTTTTACGAGACAAGAGCACAATGGAATGAGTTTAATCCCTACAAAAACAAGCTTACTATAGCCGAAAAAAGAACATCTCCTATAGACGGCCATTTTGTCGCTAGGATACTATCCTCGAATTCAAAAGACGAAGAAAAAATCATTCTTGGCTTCAATACCAGTAATTGCAAAGGCGCAGGAATCAGAGTAGCAGAATATGCTTCTCTTTTGACTATAAAGGCCTCTCACTTGCAATTAGAATATTTATTCTGGCTCTGTTACAATTCGAAGGAAGTAGCTCTTGACGCCGGAATGACAGAAAGCGAGATCGAAAATCGAATTGATGCGATAAGTACAGCTTGCAACAATCAAAAGTTATCTGATACTGACCGCCTTTACAAAACTCGAATTATTGATAACGCCAAAAACACGATTTGCCCTCTTTGTTTAAAAAAATTAAGCGCTGAGGCATTTCTGCTTAACTTCTTCGAATCTTCTGAGAGGTCAGATATTAATAAGGATATTAGTCCTATCAACCTTTTTCATATTAATCAGCTGAAAATTGGAGAATTTAATCACGCTCCATACAATCTGGCGTGGGGACATCAAAATTGCAATATGATTTGTAAAGAAACAGGTGTAATCGAAACTATTAAATGGATGAAAGAGGTCGTTGTAAACACTATTATTTTCAACAAAGACTCCTCTGCTTAATGTTATAAAAATCACATCCACCTCCCCCCTCAAAAAAAAAAAAAAAAAAAAAAAGAAACCTATTAAAATACAACGAAATGATTAGCGACTTAAGAAAAAAATATATCGAGAATTATAGTGGTTTTCCAAAAGAAATTTGGATTTTGACATTAATAACCTTCATCAACAGAACAGGGACAATGGTAATTCCATTTCTCTCAAAATACATGAGAGAGAACCTGAATTTTGAATACAATCAGATTGGCTGGGTTATGGTTTGCTTTGGTGTAGGCTCTTTCATTGGCACTTGGCTAAGCGGCGTGTTATCTGATAAAATCGGATTTTATAAAGTAATGATCGGTTCTCTTTTTGGAAGCGGACTCATCTTTTTTATGCTACAATATATAACATCATTTGAAGGTTTTTGTATCTCAATTTTGTTTTTGACAACTGTTGCAGATATGTTCAGGCCGGCAATGCTAGTATCGTTAAATACATATACTCGAAAAGAAAACAAAACTAGAGCGCTGGCTTTGGTTAGATCAGCAACAAGTTTAGGATTTTTATTCGGCCCTCCATTGGGCGGGCTTATAATCATATTAGTGGGTTACAAATATCTTTTTTATGTAGATTCAGCTACATGTATTCTTGCCGTTTTGGTTTTTGTTCTGTTAGTTAAAGAAAGAAAACTACCTTTTAAACTTAAAACGCACAATATTGGAGTAGACAAATATGCAATACTAAAAGACCGAACTTTTTTAACTCATATGTTCATCTCCTTGATAACAGGAATTATGTATTTTCAAGTATTTACGACGTTGACCCTTTACCATAAAGAACAATTTAATTTATCAGAAGTAAATAGCGGCTTGCTTTTAAGTTTTAGCGGAATTTTAACTTTGCTGTTTGAGTTGCCGATTGTCAATTATGTCGAAAAAAACAAAATGAACAAACTGAATGTGATAATGGTTGGCTTATCTTTTATGGTACTTAGTTATGTCCTTTTGTTATTAAATGATAATTGGTACGGAATATTATACTTGATGATGTTTTTCATGACTCTTGGGGTAATGCTGACATTTCCTTTTTCAAACTCATTTGCCATGACCAGATCGCACAATAACCAGGAAGGCAAATACATGTCTGTTTTTACAATGAGTTTTAGTCTTGCTCATATACTAAGCGCAAAAACAGGAATGGAAATTGTCGCCTACGCCAGTTACAGAGCCGATTTTATTTTCATGAGTTTGATAGGATTATTTGCCATTACACTTTGCTACTGGCTGGTAAGAATGGTTGAAAAAGAAACAATAGAAACTAAAATAAAAATAGTACAATCCATTTTTGTTGATAAGAACAAGAAAAGCTAATCTGTTTGAACATGAAAACGAATCATTAATTCCTTTTCAATGTTGAATAAATGAGCTACTCCTAGTATTAACAAATACCATTGAATATGAAAAAACATATTGTACTAAAGGCCATAATTATTTTTATTTTTTGCATCCCTTCGAGTATAATTGCACAAGAACTTTATGCTGGAATTGAAATAGGAAGCAAGGGCGTAAAAATGTCGATAATAAATGTCCAAAACATTAAAAAAGGAAAATATGAAGTAGTTGATTTTTGGACAGAAAATGTCGCTATTGCGAAAGGCATCTCTATAGATGGAAAATTAGCCGAAAATGATATTGAAACCGCTTTTAATGTAGTAGTGAAAAATTACACTAAAATGCTTAAGGAAAACAAAATCAAAGAAAAAAACATCTTTATAGTAGTTTCCTCAGGAGTTGGAATGGCTAAAAACGTAGACATTTTACTTCATCGATTGTATGTATTCACTAATATTAATGTAGCCATAATTTCTTCTGATACTGAAGCAAAATTATTATTAAAAGGATGTATTCCACCAAAAGAATATTCTGATTCCCTGATTCTTGATATCGGTGGAGGAAATACTAAAGGCGGTTATGTAGAGGAATTCAACGACGATGATATTTTGATGTTTTATCCTGTAACATTAGACTTAGGAACGGTCACTTTTACAGAGAAAATAAACAAAAAAGCAAAAACCGATTCAGTTACCGAATTCAATGAATTATTAACAGCAGCATTACCCGAATTAAAAGAACAAACAGATCGTTTATATCAGCAAAGTCCGAAGATTTTCAACAAAGACAATGTTTACATGTCAGGAGGCGCAGTGTGGGCATTTTATACATTGTACAAAGGAAAAGACGCCTTAAATTTTAGCCCATTTGAAATCAAAGACGTTGAAGCTTACAATACAATGATAAAAACCGATTATGCAAAATTTGAAGCATTAGCATTGCAAAACAAGGATGTTGAGAAAGTATTGAAAACGTATTCTCAAAAATATTTAATTGCTGCAAATTCACTCTTGCTGACTTTATTAGAGAAAATGCCCGACATTAAATCTAAAAAAATCTATTTTACAAAACAAGGGCAAATGGCCTGGTTGCTTTCTTATATTGCTGATTCTGCAAAAAGAGCAAAAGATATTCATTAAGAAACACTTTTACTGAACAGCATTTTAAAAGTTTCAAGCCAAACAATTTAGAGTGTATTGCAAAGGAAATAAGTGTTTCTCAAATATAAAAAGACAACAAATTAAATCAAACAAAAAACCAGTAATCGGTATTGATTACTGGTTTTTTGTTTTTTAAACGCTTCCTTTTTTTTTAAAGAAAGCCTATCTAATAAATATTTTTCTTTATAAACGACAAATGATAATTTAGTTTTTAATCCTAAAATCGGGTTTCTTTTTCATGGATGCATTCATGAAAAGTTCATCATTTTTAAGATTTACAAACTCTAAACCAAATTTTTTTCCTTGATACCAATTATTGATCAGTAAATTAAAATCTTTATTCTCACTCGTTCCGACAGCCTTAGTATAATCAATAAGCAGATCTTTCAAAACAATATCGCCTAAATATTCATTCGTGATCGGTACTGCATCAGCAAACACAATAAGATGGCTAAACCCTGATACTACTGAATTAGTTAATGTTAAAAAAGTATTTTCACGAATTAATATCGCTTCGTATTTAAGCCCTTCAATTCCAGATGCAATATCTTCAGTATGCATCATTGTCATATTCGTGGCATTTACCCGAGTCATTTCTTTTTTACTGTCTAACACTTCTCCTTTTCGTGTATCGACTGTTTCCATTTCGAAACAACGAGAGCCATATTTATCAGATAAAAACGGACTTCTGATAGCAATACTATTAGAAATATTACATTGAACTCCTTGGGTAAAATCAAAGTCATCATCAGCAGATCGTAAAGATATTAAATGACTAGTATCTACATAGCCTCCATAGAACTGAAAAGAATCTTCATCTGACGAAGTAACTTGTACATATTCTACTTTCGTCTTTTTTCCAACCCCAGCTAATGATAATCCGTTTACAGGTTTTTTAGCAGATGTTTTTTTTCCTGAAAACTCAATTCGAACGTATTTAAAAATTCCAGAATCGCTATCTTTATTATCTCCGCCATAAAGCGCTTTTTGCGGATCAAGCTCAAAATCCAAAGTGGCAATTCCTCCAGTTTTGTTTATTGGCGCATCTCCTAAAATTACAATTCCTCCCCAATCACCCGGATTCCGATCTCCTGAGTTTTTGTTGGAAGTAAAAACGATAGGATCAGTTTCGGTACCTTCCGCAATTATTTTGGCTCCTTTTGTAATTACCAACATAGTCAAATTATCAGTATCGCACCTAATAAGTGTACCTGGCTCAATTGTCAAAGT
Organism: Flavobacterium denitrificans DSM 15936; assembly: GCF_000425445.1. Classification (GTDB taxonomy): domain Bacteria; phylum Bacteroidota; class Bacteroidia; order Flavobacteriales; family Flavobacteriaceae; genus Flavobacterium; species Flavobacterium denitrificans. The sequence continues at coordinate 138,229 of NZ_KE384379.1, forward strand.
TACATTTGGAGCGACATATACCGCACCGACCAAGACATATACATTTTCTTTTTTTAATGTTGTGTTTGAAGTAATTACACCGGTTACTATACTAGAAGCATCATTATAACTGGTGGTTTTGGGACTAAAGTTTGTCCACATGTTCAACCAATTAGTATCGCCAACGATACCTTTCGTATTCTGCGCTTTAATTAATATCGTAAAAGTAAAAAATACAAGTAACAGTAAATTCTTTTTCATAACATCATTTTTTAAAATTATTTAAAAGAAAGGCCAACCATTAAAAAAGTCAGCCATTTTACAATTTCAAAATTTATTATAATTTACTCGCAATCTCTTTTTTGTATTTGTTAAGAATTGCTTTAGTCATTCCCAGGTTAGCTTTAGTTGAATCAACCGCCAGATAAATCATATACATATTATTTTCAGAAACATCAATAATATGAATTTGCGATGTTAAAGTAATCATGATATCAGAAACAACTTGGTTTTTCAAGCCCAAGGCACTAATTGCGTTAAGTTTTGCTTTAACAACTTCAAGATTGAAAGCAGAAGCTAATTCAGGATCAAATTCCGGAACTACTGAAAGCGAGAAGTATGACATTCCTGTTTGGATTTCTGCAATTGAAACTGCAATGAAACCTGGTATATTTTTTTCAAGATCCTCTCCGAATTGATTTAAAAAGTCTGACATAGTTTTAAGTTTTAAATTGTTGTTTTTTTTATTTTTTTTCACAAGTCTTTGTTGTCAACTGCAGTATCGACATTGCAAATATATTTTCTAAAACAGTTTTGCATTATTTTCTATCGGAAATAATTTCTTACTTTTTTCATATTTTTTAAAACTGATGTTTTCATTTTTGATTTTTTCCCTTAAAAGCATTGAAAATAAAGCACTTGCGCTATTTTATTTCATAACCATTAGGTGGTTATTTTTAAAGAAACTTGAATTATTCATCAAAAAACTATAATTAACTGATAATGAGTGGTTTGAATTTTATTTTTTTCACCATCTAATGGCATTTTAATTTTAAATACTTACAAACCACATTAAGCATAAAACACTGACAACATGATTATTACAACATATCCGCTTTTTTTTTCACCCCTATAATGGTTTTGTTTTGCAATAAAAAAAACTATTATTCTCCCAAATTATACAATACAAAAACCAAGGCAATTAAAAATCTTCATTAAATTTTTCTTTCGTTTGTTCAACAAATTCATTTATAAAAAATAATTCTTAATTTTAGTCAGTATCTGATTTCAAAAAACTAACTATCAAACCACCAAAAATGAAAAAAATCTTATTTTTATTACTTACAGTCATTTTGTATTCCTTTACGCCACATGAAACAACAACTGTTTCAGGCAAAATCACAAATACTGAAAATGGAACAATCAGAATTAAAGGAGAATTACTGGATAAGGAAATCAAGCTAAAACCAGATGGCACTTTTTCAGAAAACCTGTCTTTAGAATATGACGCCATTTACAAGATTGAAACTTCTAAAAATAGTATTCCAATATATTTAGCCAAAGATTCCAAACTAACAATAAATGCTGATGACACAAACTTGGCTTCAACTTTAAAATTTACAGGAAAAGGAAGCGTAGAAAATCAATATCTGGCAAAAAAACAGCTAATAACTTCTGCAACTCCAATTGAAGAACTTTATAAAGTTGATGAAAATGAATTTCTGAAAAAGCTTCAGGAAATAAAAACTTCCGTTAACAATTTGTACCTCAAAACTAAATTTACTGATTCTGGCTTCAAAGAAAAAGAAGCAAGAAGCATTCGATATTTAGAACAAAAACATTTAGCTTTTTATCCGAAATTCCACAATTACTATGGCAGAGTAGATGGTTTTAAAGTTTCTGAAACCTATCCAAAATTTGATGAAACAATGGACTTAGACAATAATTCTGATTTTTTGTTTTCAAATGAATATCAAGAACTTGTGCTACTCAAATTCTACGAAAATGTCAAAGCAGATGAAGGTCAGCTTTGGGTTTCGGCTAAAAATGCAATTCCAAAAATCAAAGCACTGAAAAGTCAAAGCATAAAAAATCGATTAATAGAAAACTCAATAAGCGACATCAGCATGGAAAATTCGTATTATGAAAAAACCTATCACGAATTTTTATCACTTACTAACGATCCAATTCTAAAACAAACCCTAACCACCAACTATAAAGCAACAAATGCATTACAACCCGGAAATCCGTCGCCGACATTTAATTATGAAAATCAAAAAGGAGGAAAAACCGCTTTAGAGGATTTAAAAGGAAAATATATTTACATTGATCTTTGGGCAACATGGTGCGGCCCGTGTCGTGCTGAAATTCCGTTTCTTCAGAAAGTTGAAGAACAATATAAAGGAAAAAACATTGAATTTGTCAGCATTTCAATCGACGATCTGAAGGATCAGCCGAAATGGAATAATTTTGTCATAGAAAAGAAATTAGGCGGTATTCAATTATTAGCTGACAATCACGGAGAATCAAAATTCATTAAAGATTATGGCGTTGAAGGAATTCCAACATTTATCCTTCTTGATCCTAATGGCAATATCGTTACTGCACGGGCTCCAAAACCATCTGACCCAAAACTTATTGATTTATTGAACGGCTTGAAAATTTAGTTCTAAATTATTTTACATAAAGTTGGATCAAAATTAAGCTTCAGAGAAATCTGGAGCTTTTTTTATTTCGCCACAAGCAAAAAAGTGAAGATTATTCTTTCAAAACAAAATAAACTTCATTTTTGCTGTTTTTTTTTCATCTTAATAAAACAAGGAAAAAACTGCCTTGCTCATTTTCTTCTTCCAAAACAACAAACTACTAATCAAAGCAATATAAATTCTTTAACTCAAATTTTTCATAAATAGCAATCACACAAAATGATTCTCTCAAAAAATAACTCAAAAAGTTTTTTCAAAAATCTTTTGTGTATTCCAAAAATAGTTGCACTTTTGCACCCGCAACAGCAAAACAGGTCCGTTCGTCTATCGGTTAGGACGCCAGGTTTTCATCCTGGTAAGGGGGGTTCGATTCCCCCACGGACTACAAAAAGCTTCAGAGAAATCTGAAGCTTTTTTTTGTTTACACATTATACTAAAACGCTTTTTAGATACGTTTTATAGCATAAAAAAAATGCCCCCAACCTCAACACAACATCTTAATAATTTAATAATGCGTTTTCTGCTCAACTGAGTTTATATTTAATAAATGTTTTCATAAATTTGCAATCTCGTATCAAAACCTACCATTTCCAATCTAAAATTACGATTTTCACATAATCCCAAAAAAAGTCTTAATTCAAAACTAAATACAACAACAATTAAAATCCACAATGCTTACAAAAAACAAACCCCAAATTCTCATTTTCACCCTTTTAACTCTATTTTTTTCAATCACTTCATTTTCTCAGAAAAGCGTTTATGCCGGAATTGAAATCGGACGACGAGCAATAAAAGTTTCTGTTGTCGACGTAAACAACATCAGAAAAGCCGACTATAAAATTCTTTATTTTGCTACTGATAGACTAAATTTTGCCGAACACATTGCTGAAAAAGGTGAACTTCCACAGGAAGACATCAACAAAATCAGTGTTACAGTTGTCGATCAATTGAAAAAAATCAAAACAGAATTCAAACTTCTTGAAGAAAACATATTTATTGTTGCCGCTCCTGTTTTTGCTCAAGCGCGTAACATTGAAGTTTTGAGAAGCAAAATCAACACACTGACAAACAAAAATCTTGACGTATTGAATGTTAACGAAGAAGCAAAAACACTGGTAAAAGGCGCAATGCCTCCTGTTGATTTTGCTAATGCTTTCCTGCTTGACATTGGCGCTCAAACTACTAAAGGCGGTTATATTGACGAACTTGAAGATGACAAATTAGAGTTTATTCCTTTAGAACTTGACTTTGGCACAATGACACTTACTGATGCTGTAAAAAAGACGGTTGCAAACCCAAACCAAGCAAATGATATGTCGACTTACCAAGAAAAATCATTTGATTTCAACCCGGTACTTCGCAAAAAAGTAAAAGCACTTTTAGATGCAAATCCTCCTTTGGCTAAAAAAAATAAAATATACTTGTCTGGTGGTGCAGTATGGGCTTTTGCAACATTATACTATAACGACGACGTAAAGGAGCATTATGTTTCTTTAACATTAGAAGATGTTATTAATTACGACGCTATTCTGAAAAACAATTTCGTAAAGTTCACCAATCTTGCAAAAACTAACAAAGAAATTGCGAGAGTTTTGAGCACGTACGACCAGCAATATCTTATTTCTGCAAATAACATATTACAGACTTGCTTAGAAAGTATTCCGAATTTGGAATCAAAGAAAGTTCTTTTTGTAAAAGAAGGACAAGTAATCTGGCTAATCTCCTATATTGCAGATCGTTCTAAAAAAGTGAATACTAATTTTTAAGGTATTTCAAAACGAGCACAAAGCTTCAGAGAAATCTGGAGCTTTTTTTTTATTTAGCATTAAAGCTATCGAATGAATTGAAGATCAACCAACCTGCAAAAGCTTATTCAGGCCTTCTTTTTCAAACAAAATTCGTCCTACTTTAATATCCGACCACCCTTTTTTCAATTTATATGTAAACGTCGGAATATTATCGATCAATTCGCAATCTAAATAGTAAGTCGAAACAGCATCGCTCGTCACGTCCTTTAATTCTTGAATATGGGTGGAAATCAAAAAATAAGAATTTGAATAAATACTGACACCATTTATGGTTCTTGTACAAATTTCGAGCGCGTCTTCAACATTGGTTCCACTAAAAAGCTCATCAAAAACAACAAAACATCTTTTTCCGTCTGCCGCTTTCAAAACCACATCTTTTACATTTATAACCTCGGTCATAAAATGGCTATAGCCATTCAAAATATCATCGCGCTTATTGATTCCGACTGAAAAATCAGTAAAAAAAGGAATTTCTGCCGAAGAAACTGGAATTCCGAAACCGAGATTCCCCAAATAAACACACAAACTCACTGATTTAAGAAAAGTAGATTTCCCAGACATATTTGGACCATTCAAAACAATCACATTATTAAATGCCACAAAACTGTTCTTAATAGGATCTTCAAGCAAAGGGTGATAAAAATCGTTAATCACAAAACTCTTTTCTTTAAAAACAGGAAATACAAATTCACGTTCAACAATCGCTTTGCTTATTGACAAGTAAGACTCAAACAAAAACAAATCTTCCCAAAAACATTCGATCCTTCCTTCTTCTTTCAAAACTGAAATTTTAGCCCCAATTTTTTTGACATGCTTGCTTTTAAGTTGTTTTTCCCTGATCATATATTCATGTTTTTCCAACTCAAAAAAGGAAAGAAAAGACAATATTCGATTCAAATCTTTTCTGTAGGATTTAGGAAAATGACTCAGTTCAAGCCTGGAAAATGCTGTTTTTAACCTATAAAAAAACAATATTAACTGATGCATTTTGTTGTGTATCAGGATTTCATCTGCAGTTGGACCAAAGAATAAAAAACGCTTCCAGTTGAGCTCTTCTTCTTTAAAATTGTTTAAAAAATAATGCACTTCATTTAGATACAAAACAGTATAGGAATACTTTTTCAAAACCTCATGATTTAGCGCAAATCCTTTTAAAATATCCTGCCTTTCAAGAACTTTAGCTTCACTAACCAAAGGCGTCTCTAAAAGATTAAGAATTTTTTTCTTAGCAAAGCTATTTAATGAATAATCAAAAATAGGCAACACTTCTTCTTTTATATTTAAATCTTGAATATTATTCATACGCTTGAGTTGTTCTTAAGATTAGTCGAGCCAAACAATTAAGTTTTGTTTAAGCTAAAATACTAAAACAGCCGAAAAAAAACATACTTTAAATGTTATTAAATTTATAAAAAAATATAATTTTTAACAAATAAAACACACCATCTTCATTAATAAACGACAAAATGCAACATTTTAAAAGTCGTTATTAAATTTCACACCAAAACAACCATTTTATCAAAAGTTAAACAAAAATATCAAAATCAAGGTTAATTTTAAATTGTGAATATCTATTTCAGAATTTAGCTTCTATTTTGACTGTAAAATCTATCTTTGGCATCCTTAAAAATTACAAGAAAATGAGCGCAATTTGGTACGAATGCAAAGTAAAATATAGAAAAACTGACGAAACAGGCGGTCAGAAAGTTTTAACAGAACCTTATTTGGTGGACGCAATATCCTATACAGAAGCCGAGAAAAGAATTAATGAAGAAATGGCAGCGTATATTAGTGAAGAATTCAAAATCACCAATATAAAAGTGGCTAATTATGCCGAAATTCATCCATTTGAAAATGCGGATCGATGGTTCAAATCAAAAGTATCTTTGATCGCTTACGATGAAGAAAGCGGCAAGGAAAGAAAATCGAACATGTATATGCTCGTTCAGGCAAATGATGTAAGAGAAGCATTTGACAACACGATTCATGTCATGAAAAATACGATGGGAGAATATTCGATTCCAGCAATTTCTGAATCGCCAATTATGGATGTTTTCCCTTATTTCAGTGGTGAAGAGGAAGAAACAGCGATGTTAGAAAGATTTAACGCATTGAAAGCTTCAAAACCTGCAAAACCAGAAGAAATCATAGACCACATGGAATTTGAAACCGCAATAGAGGAATAAATTCAATTAAAGCTTCAGAGAAATCTGAAGCTTTTTTATTTTCACAAAGCCTCATTTCTTGGCTTTATCCAATCAAAATTAAATCCTATATTCGTTACACTTTATATCGCTGAAACAAAAACCTTTACACTTAAACCAAAAACTACATGACCCAAAAAACACTTATTTTAATTGGCTTCATCATTTTAAAATTTGTTTTGCAATATGTTTTATTAAGCCCAGAATATGATTTGCAACGTGATGAATATCTGCATTTAGATCAGGCGCATCATTTGGCTTGGGGTTATTTGTCTGTCCCGCCAGTGACTTCATGGTTTTCCTATGTCATATTTTTGCTTGGGAATTCGGTTTTTTGGGTAAAGTTTTTCCCTGCCCTTTTTGGCGCTTTAACACTTTTGATTGTCTGGAAAACAATTGAAGTTTTAAAAGGAAATTTATATGCTTTGATCTTAGGAGCAACTTGCATTTTGTTGTCCTCGCTTTTACGATTAAATATGCTTTTTCAGCCCAATTCAGTAGATGTTTTATGCTGGACAGCTTTTTACTTTACCGTTATTCAATATCTCATAACCGAAAAAACAAAATGGTTTTATGCTGGCGCAGTAGTTTTTGCTTTTGGCTTTCTAAACAAATACAATATCCTATTTCTTTTAATCGGACTTTTGCCTGCATTACTACTTTCAAAACAAAGAAAAATATTTACTGACAAAAACCTTTATTTTGCAATGCTTTTGGGGTTAATTTTGATTTTACCGAATCTTTTATGGCAATTCGATAATCATTTTCCGATTGTGCATCATATGAAAGAATTGGCCGAAACCCAACTTGTAAATGTTGACCGCATTGGATTTCTAAAAGAGCAAATATTGTTTTTTCTTGGCGGTATTTTAGTTCTTATTTCTTCATTTTACGCTTTGCTTTTTTATAAGCCTTTTGCAAAATTTAGATTCTTTTTTGCTTCGATAATTTTTACGCTTTTGGTTTTTATTTATTTCAAAGCAAAAGCGTATTACGCAATTGGCTTGTATCCTATTTATATTGCATTTGGCGCCGTATTTTTAGGTGAAATTTCAAAAGATGGATGGAAACGCTTTGTACAGCCTGTTTTCCTTTTAATCCCGATTTTGCTTTTTATTCCGATTTACAATGTCGCATTTCCAAATAAAAGTCCTCAGGAAATTACTGCAAAACCTGAAAAATATAAAAAACTTGGAATGTTGCGCTGGGAAGATGGAAAAGATCATGAACTGCCTCAGGATTTTGCTGATATGCTGGGATGGAAAGAACTTGCCCGCAAAACAGATTCGGTTTACGCTTTGTTTCCAAAATCTGAAAACACTTTAGTTCTTTGCGACAATTATGGCCAAGCCGGCGCAATTAATTATTACACCAATAATAGAATCAAAGCCGTTTCGTTTAATGCCGATTATATTAATTGGTTTAATCTGGACATCTATTACACCAACCTCATCAGAGTAAAAGAATTTGATGAAAACAACACTGAAATCGCAGAAACTAGTCCGTTTTTTCAAAAAGCGACTATCGGTGGCGAAATCACCAATAAATATGCTCGCGAATACAAAACCACAATTTTTGTTTTTACCAAAGCTAAAATCAACATCAATAAAAGATTAGAGCAGGAAATTAAAGAAGAAACAAATTACGACAAATAAACAGATGATCGATTTCAAAAACATTGAATATTTAAAATATGGAAATAAAAAACAAATCGAAGCTTTTGAAACCTTGACTAAAAATAAGGTTTTAGAAGCTTTGGCAGAATTTGATCCAATTTTAGTTGGCACGATTCCAATCAATATTGACATTGAAAACAGCGATTTAGATATTGTTTGCTATTGGCAGAATAAAAATCATTTTATAGAAAAAATCACTTCTCTTTTTAGAAACAAAACCCATTTCAAAATCACTGAAACAATTATAAATCAGCAAGAATCTGTAATTGGGAGTTTTATGTTAAAAGATTTTGAAATTGAAATTTTCGGACAAAACATTCCGACTCAAAATCAAAATGGATACAGACACATGATTATAGAATATCAAATTCTGCAATCAAGAGACGAAAATTTCAGGAAAGAAATCATCAAACTCAAACAAAACGGCTACAAAACCGAGCCTGCTTTTGGCAAATTATTAGGATTAAAAAACGACCCATATTTAGAATTATTGAATTATAAAATCTGATTTTGTCTTTTTACAAATATAAAAACCTGATTAACAAATAATTAGCTTAAATTTAATTTTGAGTAATTTTTTCAACAATTTCTTTGTAAAACTGTATTTAGTGCTTATCTTTGCACCCGAAACATCGCGGGATAGAGCAGTAGGCAGCTCGTCGGGCTCATAACCCGAAGGTCACAGGTTCGAGTCCTGTTCCCGCTACTAATAAAAAAGCTTCAGAGAAATCTGGAGCTTTTTGTCTTTTTATGCTTTTGCCGAAACTATGATGTGCGCTATATTTACGAACGTTGTTTCAGATTACTATTTTTTTTCCAATTCTGTTTCAGTATGCATCACACACCCCCACTTGTTATTTTCTTTAATCCAAGTAGAAGTGCAAACACATTTTATAGGCGCCTGCTGGCTTTGATCTACTATCTCAAAATCAAGACCATATCCTATCACGGCAGTATTTTCGGCAATTAGTTTTTCTTTTACATCGTAGATGTTCAGCACTTTTATTTTATTGGTTTGTCCAGAGTCGAACATATTTTTGAACTCAGTCTCGCTGATGCTCTGAATACCGTTTTTTCCAGCAACTATACAAGGAAAAACTGTCAGATTTCTTACTGTTTCATAGTCATTATTTTCAACTCCGTGCCAGTATTTTTTTTCCAATTCTATAATTTGTCCTTCCATATTTATTTTATTGTTAATTAGACATTTCACAAATTTCAAATTAATATTGATATTAAGCTGCTACTTTAACATAGATTTAATTCTAGCGTCTTCGTCATAAATCTGGTGTTGGGCCTTTTGAAATAATAGACCTCGATCAATCCAGGCAACCATCTTTGCACTCCTATAGCTAGTTTGCTGTGGTTTATGAAGACGTAATTTGACCTTTTGACGCGAGCGTCACGTTCGTACAATAGTTTATTTTTTAAAAAAATGTTCTGCATTTTTATGCAATATCTTTTCCTTTTGTTCTAAAGATAAAAAATCTAGCTTATCTACAGATTCAATCGCTTTTTTAATGTCACCGTTATCAGAACCAAACATTAATCTGTTCTCTAATCCGGCATCTATTAACCTTTTCATTGTAGCGCGGAAATCATCATAAGAAACAATATATGGATTTGAAATAACAGAAATATCGGTATATACATTTTGATATACACTCATAATTCCTATTGTATCTTCTAGAAAAGGACTTCCTGCATGCATAATCCAAACCTTTAACTTTGGAAATTTTAGCAATAAATCTTCCATTAAAATTGGACTTCCCATACTTACTCGGAAATTTGGACAACCATGATTTGGACCTGCCAATCCAGAATGAATGCCAACTGGAAGATTGTATTTTTCCGCTAGTTCATAATACGGATATAATAATTTATCTGATGGTGAAATTCCATAATATTGGTTTAGTATTTCCCCAATAAAATCAATTTTTCCAATTTTAATCTGCTCCTCTACCCATTTTATATCTGGCCATTCTTTTCCATCTGAGAAACAAAATCGATCCCCATAAGGAACTTTTCCATTTGGGCATGGCAACATTAGGCCGTATAGCAATTCAATACTATTTTTCTTTCGATAAGTATTTTGTAAATCCCAAGATGTACTGATTGCAGCTTTGTAAACGCCTGAATTCTCTAATTGCAGCATTTGAGCACTAGGATCTTTTTCTCCATGAATATGCGTGTCAAATACTTTTTGAGAATAAACATTAAACACTCCTAAAAGAAATAAAAACAGGATTATTTTTTTCATACAAAACGTTTTATATTCTATCGCATCATACTGAATTTAACGCAATCTTATAAATCTGGTTTTGGCCCTTTTGAAATAATAGACCTCATCAATCCAGGAAACCATCTTTGCAATCCTACAGCCAGTTTGCCGTGAGCTGTGAAGACATAATTTCTCTTTCGTTTTAAAATAGCCTTTATCATTACTTTCGCTGCTTTATCAGTTGGCCACATTAAATTTGACGGTCGCGGATCTTCTTGCTCAGGATGCCAAACTCCGTCATTATCAATTCGTGCAATTTCCGAAACTACAAATCCGGGATGCAAAGTCGTACAACTCACGCCTGTTCCCATTAATTCGACCTGCAAAGTCAGACCAATAGAATTTACAGCCGCTTTTGAAGCACCATATGCCCCTACATTTGGATTAGGAAGATATGCACCTACACTTCCCACTAAACCTATTCGCCCCTTGTTTTTCTTTAAATGTGGCAATGCATATTTTACTGTTAGCGCTAAGCCTGTAACATTGCCCTGCAATTGCCGATCCCAATCCTTAGCTGTAAGCTTTTCGATGCTTCCAAAAACACCAAAACCGGCATTAGCGACAACCACATCCAAACCTCCCCAGTTTTGAATAATTTGTTGAACTGCATTTTCAATTGAGGCTTCATCCATTATATCACACGGAATTACCAATGCTTCTCCTCCTGAATGTTTAATCTCGTCAGCTACTTTATCCAATAGTTCTTTACGTCTTGAGGAAAGAACTACTTTATGCCCTAACCTTGCCCACTCAAGCGCCATCGATTTTCCAATGCCAGATGAAGCACCAGTTATCCATATTATGCCTTCTTTTACATTTGTCATTTTCAAATCATTTTTAGTTCGGATAATTTTGCTTTTCAAGATCGAAACCCTTTGAAAAACATAAACATTACCAAATGGTTATCCTGTCTTTCTTAGGCAAAAACATTTTATCTCCGGGCTGTACATTAAACGCCTCGTAAAAAGGAGTAGTATTCATTAGAGTTCCATTAACACGCCAATTTGGTGGAGAATGCGGGTTATTGTTAATCCACAAACGCAAGAACTCGTCTTTCATTTTCACTCTCCATATTCTGGCTAAAGAGATAAAAAAGCGTTGATCTGGAGTAAAACCGTCAATTTTTGTATTTCCTTTTCCTTGTTCTGTCATTTTAAAGGCGTCATAAGCAACTGCTAATCCAGCAATATCTGCTGTATTTTCACCAACTGTCATAGCGCCATTAACGTGCAAATTGTCTAAAACAGTATAGGTCCCATACAAATTGATAACCTGTTGTATTCTTGATTTAAACTGCGCATAATCGTCTTTTGTCCACCAGCTTTTTAAATTTCCGTCCTTGTCATATTGAGCACCTTGATCATCAAAGGTATGTGTTATTTCATGCCCTATAACCATTCCAATACCTCCGTAGTTAAGTGCGTCATCAGCATTATTATCAAAATATGGGGGTTGCAAAATACCTGCAGGAAAAACAATTTCATTAGCAGTTGGATTATTGTATGCTGTAACTGTTGGCGTTGTTGTATACCATTCTGATTTATCTACTGGTTTTCCCAATTTTGCCAATTGAAATTGATATGCCGCTGTAGAGGCCGAAACCATATTTTCAAAATATGTGTTTCTAGCTACTTGTACATTGCTATAGTCTCTCCACTTATCAGGATATCCAATTTTCTTGGTAATGGCAAACAATTTTTCTTTCGCTTTTTGTTTCGTTACAGGACTCATCCATTCCAATTTATCAATTCTTTTGGCATAAGCTTTTTGCAAATTATTTACGAGAACCAACATGCGTTTTTTGGCATCTTCTGAAAAATATTTCTTTACATACAATTCACCCAACGCGTCACCTAAATAATTGTCAATAACATTAGCCATTTTTTCACCACGCGATTTTTGAACAGCCTGACCTGAAAGTACTTTAGTATATTCAAACGAGGCATCTACAAAAGGCTTGCTTAAATCATCTGCATATCTTTCTAAAGAATTTGCTTTCAAATAAATTTTCCAACTACTAATGGGAATCGTCTTTAAAAGCTTATTAAGGGCATCATAATAAGCAGGTTGGCCAACATTAATAAAATCGGTTTTAGCGCCTATAGTATTTAAAAAAGTAGTCCAGTCTATGTTAGGATGCTTTTTTACAAGATCTGCCACAGCGGTTTTATTGTAATTTGCTTGTACATCACGAAGTTGAACTTTTGTTTTATGCGAAATAGCTAGTTGTTTGTCAATATCATAAACCAAATCAGCATTCTTTTTTGCTTCTTGGGCATTGCTTCCTGTTTGTTGAAACAATGTAGCAAGGTATTTTTTGTAAGCCGCTTGTATAGCAACTGTTGATGAATCTGATTTGAAATAATAGTCTCTATCAGGCAAACCTAGGCCTGTTTGATACAATAATGCAATATTCATACTGCTGTTTTTATCATCGGTTGACACCCCAAAGCCTATAATTGAAGAATTGCCAACTTTTAGTTGATCACCAACAAAATTCATTAAAGATGATAAATCGCTAATGGCTTCGATTTTAGCTAGTAGAGGTTTGATAGGTTCGTAACCGCGTTTGTCAATGGTTATCGTATCCATACCTGACGCATAAAAATCTCCTACCTTTTGTTCTATACTTCCTGCTTGATTTGTGCTTTTCGAAATACTGTCCAATATTCCTTGCAGACGCATTCGTTGGGGATAATTCATAAACATATAAACACCAACTCCTGCTTGAGACGCAGGTATTGATACTGAATCGTACCATTTGCCATTTACATATCTAAAGAAATCATTACCTGGTCGCAATGTGGAATCTATTCCTGTGATGGCAACATCTTTTTTTGCTGGATGTTTTGAGCACGCTGTAAAAGCTAAGAATGCAATGAAGAGCATTAAAGAATTTTTCATAATCTAGATTATTTCTATTAAATGATTGAAAAACGTTTGAAGGCAGAAATTTGCTTTGCAAAACAAATTTTAGCAGAACAAGATACGAATTCGGTTTTTAATTTTAAAGTTTTTGTCAGAATTACCACTTATAAAAAACCCAAATCTGCTGCTTTTTAAGCTGTATCCCGCAAAAAGGACATGAATAAATTGTTTGGTACTAAACAAAAAGCCTCAGATTTCTCTGAAGCTTCCTTATTTGCATCCCCTTTCAACTGCAAAACTCGTATCACAAAATGCCTTATTTAACACAAAAGTCCAATTTCAATAAAAGTGACTTAATTTTAAAAATTAAATATTAAATTAGCTACATATCATACTCGCCTTTAAACTTTTACACATTTAAATCTTATTAAAAGACCAAACCGTAATATTATTGAGTTTAATGTTGAAAGATGAACAAAAAAATGTCTGTTTAATTACATTTATAGATGCCGAGGTGGAATCGGTTAAAGGCAGAATCCTTGATATAGGTGCAATTAAAGAAAACGGCAATCCTTTTCATAATGCATCTTTAGGAGAATTTACCCAATTCCTTAGAGGCAGCGAGTATGTGTGCGGGCATAACATTTTAAATCACGATATTAAATATATAGGGCATGCAATTATTGAGGCTGGTATTAATCCTTTGAATGTCATTGATACTTTGTACCTGTCTCCTTTATTATTTCCAACGAAACCTTACCACTCGTTATTAAAAGACGACAAACTTCAAACGGAAGACAGAAACAATCCTTTAAACGATTCCATTAAGGCACAAGATTTATTCAACAGTGAGGTCGCCGCTTTTTTGCAGATTGATACAACACTTAAAGACATTTTTTATCTCCTTTTGAATCGTACAAAAGAATTTGGAGCTTTTTTTCGGTTTACAAATTATCAGAGCACAAAGTCTGATGTAGAATCTCAGATTAGATTAAAATTCCAAAGTGAAATTTGCCTAAATTCAGATTTGGCAAAAATAATATCCGAAACCCCAATTGAGTTAGCCTATTCCCTGTCACTAATTAATTCATTTATACTTTTTAGAAAAGTTCACTCTATAACACCTCCCTGGGTTCTTAAAAACTATCCCGAAGTGGAACGTGTAATCCTGTTATTACGAAGCAAACCCTGTTTAACCGGATGTACCTACTGCGAAAATGCGTTGGATATCTACAAAGGTTTAAAAAAGTTCTTCGGTTTTAATTCATACCGAACTTATGGCGGAGAACCGCTTCAGGAAAGAGCTGTTAAGGCCGCTGTAAACAACAAATCGGTACTGGCTGTTTTTCCAACGGGCGGTGGAAAATCAATTACATTTCAGGTTCCGGCGCTTATGAGTGCTGAAAATTCTAAAGCATTAACGATCAAAATTTCTCCTCTTCAGTCACTAATGAAAGATCAGGTTGATAACCTTGAAAAAAACGGAATAAGCGAAGCTGTAACTATCAACGGATTATTAGATCCAATCGAAAGAGCCAAATCAATTGAAAGGATTGAAGACGGTTCTGCTTCCATTCTGTATATTTCGCCCGAATCTCTCCGCTCAAAAACTATCGAAAAACTAATTTTAGGCAGGAAAACAGCGCGTTTTGTGATTGATGAAGCGCACTGTTTTTCGTCATGGGGACAAGATTTCAGAGTCGATTACCTATACATCGGTGACTTTATAAAATTAATTCAGGAAAAGAAAAATCTCGAAAACAGTATCCCTGTGTCCTGCTTTACTGCAACGGCCAAACAGAGAGTCATTGAAGATATTCGGGATTATTTTCGCGAAAAGCTATCACTAGATCTTCAAATATTCACTTCAAAAGCCTCAAGAACTAATCTTCATTACAAGGTTTTTGAAAAGCAAAATGAAGATGAAAAATATTTAACTGTTAGAGATTTAATTGAAGAGAAAAACTGCCCAACAATTATCTATGTCTCCAGAACACTCAAAGCTTATAAACTAGCCGATCAGTTATCAAAAGATGGTTTTAATGCAAAATCATACCATGGTAAAATGGATAAAAAGGAGAAGACTGAGAATCAGAATGCCTTTTTAAATGGGGACACACAAATTATGGTAGCTACTTCTGCATTTGGTATGGGCGTAGATAAGAAAGATGTCGGTTTGGTGATTCATTATGAGATATCAGATTCACTTGAAAACTATGTTCAGGAAGCTGGACGTGCAGGCAGAGATGAAAACATTTTAGCTGATTGTTTTGTGTTGTTTAACGAAGAAGACCTCAGCAAACATTTTATTTTGCTTAACCAAACCAAACTTTCAATAAAAGAAATCCAGCAGGTATGGAAAGCAATAAAGGATATTACCAGATTCCGGTCGAAAATATCTAATTCTGCGTTGGAAATTGCCCGAAAAGCAGGCTGGGACGATAGCGTTGCAGAAATAGAAACACGCGTAACTACGGCAATAGCAGCTTTAGAAGATGCAGGATACTTAAAACGTGGGCAGAATATGCCAAGGGTATTTGCTAACAGCATTTTATCTGAAAATGCTCAGGAAGCTATTGAAATAATAAATGCTTCGAAAAAATTTGAAGAAAATCAAAAAGAACAAGGTGTACGTATTATAAAGAAACTCTTTTCAAGTAAAAGCAGAAAAGAAACCACCAACGAAACTCCTGAATCTAGAATAGACTATATTAGTGATCATTTAGGCATCGTAAAAGAAGAGGTTATTAACGTGATAAACTTATTGCGCGAAGAAAATATTCTGGCCGATGCCAAGGATTTGACTGCTTTTATAAAGAGTACAGAAAATAAAAACCGCTCTCTTGCTATCGTAGAGCTACACAGCAAAATCGAAAACTTCTTACTTTCTGTTTTTAAAGAAGAAGAAAGTATTTTTCATTTGAAAGAATTAAATGAGGAAGTTGAAAAAAATGGCTGTGATGGCGTAACCACTAATAAAATAAAAACAATAATCAACTTTTGGTCTATTAAAAACTGGATTAAAAGAAAAAATCTAGACCATTTTAAGAACCATATTGCTGTACTCTGCCTTCAAAGTAAAAAACAATTAAAAGATAAACTTGAAATACGTCATGAGCTTGCAACATTTATCGTTGAATTCTTTTATGAAAAAACGATCACTGAAAAAGCAAAAGGCCAAACAGACAAAGATGAAATTTTAGTTGAGTTTTCTGTACATGAACTAAAGTATGCTTATGAAAACAGCTCAGACCTTTTCAAAAAAGAAATAAGCATTTATGACATTGAAGATACATTGTTCTATCTTTCACGGATTGAGGCAATAAAAATAGAAGGCGGTTTTCTTGTTGTTTATAACGCTTTAACTATCGAGCGGATCGAACAAGACAATAAAAAACGATATACTAAAGACGATTATCAAAAGCTCAATCAGTTTTACGAAAATAAAGTCCAGCAAATCCATATCATAGGCGAATACGCTCAAAGAATGCTTACTGACTACAAGAATGCACTTCAATTTGTAGAAGATTATTTCCAGCTTAATTATAACTCTTTTCTAAACAAATATTTTAAAGGCAGTGACAGACAAAACGAGATTAGGAGGAATATCACTCCTTCAAAATTCAAACAATTATTTGGAGAGCTTTCGCCAACACAATTAAAAATCATAAAAGACAATGAAACACAACATATCGTTGTAGCCGCCGGTCCAGGCAGTGGCAAAACAAAGGTATTGGTCCATAAACTGGCTTCTCTCTTATTAATGGAAGATGTGAAGCACGAGCAGTTATTAATGCTTACATTTTCGAGAGCCGCCGCTACTGAATTTAAAAAACGTCTATTAAACCTGATTGGCAATGCAGCAAACTTTATCGAAATTAAGACATTTCATTCGTACTGTTTTGATCTTTTGGGAAAGATAGGTACTTTAGAAAAATCAGCGGATATTTTAAACATTACTGTTGAAAGAATTAAAAACGGTGATGTTGAAGCTAATAAAATTACCAAAACTGTTTTAGTAATTGACGAAGCACAGGATATGAATGCAGAAGAGTTTGCTCTTATAAATGCGCTCATGGAGCAGAATGAAGAAATGAGGATTATTGCTGTCGGAGATGATGACCAAAATATTTATGAGTTTAGAGGCGCGAGCTCTAAATATCTTGAACAATTCATTTATGACAACAAAGCAATAAAACATGAATTAGTCGAAAATTATCGCAGCAAAAGTAATCTGGTTTCTTTTTCGAATCAATTTGTCAAACAAATTCAACACCGATTAAAAGAAACACCGATTATTGCTAATCAAATCGATAACGGAAAAATCAAAATTGTCAGCTATCAGAGCTGCAATCTCATCACTCCACTTGTAGCTGATATTACTAACACAGGTCTTTCAGGAACTACATGTGTAATCACAAAAACTAACGACGAAGCTGTAAAAGTTGCGGGACTGCTTTTAAAGAATGGCATAAAAGCAAAACTTATACAATCTAATGATGGTTTTAATTTATATAACCTTGTCGAGGTTCGGTTTTTATTAAATAAAGTAGATTCCGGTCCCGATATTTACACAATTAGTGACGAAATTTGGAATGAAGCTAAAAAAGAACTGATTAATACTTTCCATAACAGTACTAAATTAGAAATCTGTCTAAATATTATCAAAGATTTTGAAATCACTAATCCAAATAGGAAGTACAAATCTGATTTAGAAGTTTTAATTCGCGAATCTAAATTAGAGGATTTTTATAATGAAAATAGCGAAACCATTTTTGTATCTACCATTCATAAAGCAAAAGGAAAAGAATTTGATAATGTGTTTCTTCTACTTGAAAAGTTTAATCTGGATACAGATGCAGCTAAACGCCAATTATATGTAGCAATGACCAGAGCTAAACATAATCTAAACATCCATCTAAATAACGATTACCTCAATAGCTTGAACGCAGAAAATCTTGAACACATAAGCAATTTTGAAATTT
Source organism: Flavobacterium denitrificans DSM 15936 (assembly GCF_000425445.1). Classification (GTDB taxonomy): domain Bacteria; phylum Bacteroidota; class Bacteroidia; order Flavobacteriales; family Flavobacteriaceae; genus Flavobacterium; species Flavobacterium denitrificans. The sequence goes on from NZ_KE384379.1 coordinate 156,738, forward strand.
ATCCTACACCTGATAAAATTGTAAGACATGCCACTTTCGAAGATGTCTGGCTAGATTATTTTATTAACAGGCAGATTTCAATTTCTCAACTTACTTGTGGAGAAAAATTGCATATTGAGGGCAACGAATGCTTAAATTCAAACGGACAATCTGTGTTAAAATTCTCAAAGAAATTCATTGAGAAAATCAAACTAATGAAGCTAAAACACTATGAACTAAAAAGTGCATCTGTGAATTTTATATTGTATTGGCGCAAGGAAGGAGCTTTGGAGGAAATCAAAATAATTTTGCCTGAACTTTATTTTGAAATTATTGATCAAAAATAAAAGCCTCAGATTTCTCTGAAGCTTTCTTTATTTCGTGATTAACTTTTAAAAAAATCAAAAGTTTCAATTTCAGTCAAATCAGCATTGAATTTGACAAAAGTTGCAGGAAATCCAGCTTTTATTTTCCCAAATTTATCTCCTAAACCAATTGCATTTGCAACGCGCGAAGATGCCATTTTCAGGGCTTCGTCTGCAGAAACATTCAAATGATTATAAGCATTTTGCACCGCTTCTAACATGGAAATGGATGCTCCGGCCAAATTGCCGTCTTTATTTCTATAAAAACCATTTTCGAGATGAGCATCAAAATTATCCCAATTAAAATTGGTGACTTTTCGCCCTAAAAATGTAGCATCACTAATCAAAAAGAATTTATCCTGCTTTAGTTTGTAGGCCAATCTCGCTGCTGCGTAATCGCAATGTGAACCATCCAAAATAACGGGTGTAAATACGTTTTCGTTTTCGAAAGATGCTCCAACCAAGCCTGGTTCACGATGTCCAAACTGCGTCATTGCATTAAATAAATGTGTAACTAGATTGATTCCTTTTGCAAAATAAGGCTGGGCTTCTTTATATGAAATAGTAGAATGTCCGATCGATATTACGATACCGCTTTCTAACAACATATCAAGCTGTTCTTCCGTAAAACATTCAGGCGCAATAGTGATAACTTTTATAACGCCCTTCCCGTATTTAATAATTTCTTCAAGCTCTTTGTTTGTAGGCTTTCTAACTTGATCGATGCTGTGTGCGCCTCTTCGTAACGGATTCAAAAATGGTCCTTCTAAATGCATTCCGATTACGCCATTATCGTGTTTTTCTCTATAATTGCGAACGGCTTCAATTCCTTGCAAAATGGTTTCGTTTGAAGATGATATCAAACAGGGTAAAACTTGCGTTGTTCCATATTTACGACTAGTTTCATAAATATCCTGAATGGCTTCTTCGGTAGGAGTTTGACTGAAATAAAGCCTTTCTCCTCCATTTATTTGAATATCGATAAATCCCGCCGCAATATGTTTTCCTTCCAAATCGATTGTTTCAATAGCATTTGGAATTTCTTTTTGAACCGAAAGAATCTTTCCGTTTTCAACAACAATAACTCCATTATTGATTACTTCTTCTCCAGTGTGAACTACTGCATTGATAATGGCTTGTTTCATTTTCTTAAATTTATTTATAAAGTGCTATTAATTTTCCACGCAGATTTAAATTGATTTGAGCAGAGCAACAACAAATACTACTTATTAATTTGTCTCCAAATTTTTGTACTAAAATCATCTTTGTACATTAATCTGTTTGTTCGCGTTGGATTTACGCGATTCGTCAAAATAATTAAAAATCGGTTGGTGTTTCTATTCATAAAGAAAAATGTTCCCGTAAAACCTGTATGTCCAAAATCATCTTTTGTAAAAAATTCGTCTGGTTTTCTTTTATCAAAACCTAAACCGCGATAAATGCCTTCTTTTGCAAGTGGCGATTCTGTAAACTCTTTTACGACTTTGGCTTTTAGAATTTGTTTCCCTTTATAATTTCCATTATTCATCAACATTTTGCAGATTACGGCAATCGATTCTGCGTTGGCAAACAAACCAGCGTTTCCAGAAACACCTCCAAGAATTGCCGCCGCTTCATCATGTACATAGCCTTTTATGGTATCTTTTCTGAAAAAATTATCCACTTCGGTTGGCATTACATTGTCTATCGAAGTCCACTTTAGCGGATTATATCCAATTTTCGAAATACCTAATGCGGTATAAATTTCATTTGTAAACTGATCGAGTTTCTTTCCTGTTTTGGTTTCAATGATTTGTTTCACCAATAAAAGATTTAAATCACTGTACAAATATTTCCCTCTCGGATTTGTATTTGCCTTCGCTATTCTTTCATAAACCGATGGATAAAATGCTGGATTCAACCACATGTTTTTATAAACCTGAATCCAATTTTCTTTTGGTTCAAAAACAAGATATTTTGAATCGTAAACAATGTTTTTGTTGACGAACATATTATCAAATTGCGCAGGATATTGCTCTGATTTTTGATTGCTCAACAAAGGCGAATTATCTGGCGTAGAAAGCAATGCTTGATAAAAAGTAATACTTGGTGTCAATCCAGAAGTATGCGTCAGCAATTCAAAAAGAGTTAAATCAGAAATAGCAGTGTTTTTATACATCGGAACAATTTCGCCAACTCGATCTGTAAGTTTTAGTTTGCCATCTCCCACTAAACGCATAGTTACTAATGTTGCTCCCAAAACTTTAGACATCGAAGCCAAATCAAAAACGTCTTCTGTTTTTACCTTTTGTTTTTTTGTGTAATCATGATAGCCATAATTTTTGGATATCAAATTAAAATCTCCTGTCCCTACGATTATTTGCGCACCCGGAAAAAAGCCTTTTTCCAGCGCATTATTCATCATCGAATCAATATAAGCTTCATTTTCTTTGAGACCAAAATCCTTATTTATTTTTTTAGGAGAATGAAAACCCATTCCTAAAAAAACAAAAGAAATAATGATAATGCTGAATATTATCTTTTTCATCTTTTTACTGATTAATTTTTTAAATCATGTTGTCTTACTTTACTTGGTTACAAACTCAACCGCGGTACTTTCTGTCTGAGTTTGGCTTAGAGCGGTGAGTGCATAAACGTAGTTTTCCAAATTAGCATTTGGAACTTCTAATTTTAGTGCTGTTGTCACGTAATAAATGTTTTCAGGATTTGAGAAATCGGTTATTTTTCCTTTTGGAAATCTGTAAATCACATATTTCTTGTCGTTAAATGCGGCTTTCCAAGTCAAAACTGCATTATTGCCTTTTTTAGCAATTGTTGCATTTGTTGGCGGTTGGGGTTTTAATCTTGTTATTCTGTTTGCTTCGGGAGTCAAGGCAATATATTTGTATTCTTTTTGAAGAAGTGGTTTTCTTAACGTATCTCCTTTTTTCAGAAAATTAGAAGCTGTAAAATGCATCGAACCTTCAATTTGAGGGAGTTTACGAATCATTTCAATCTGTTTTACGATTTGATCAGGACTTCTCCATTCTGGTTCTTTAGCCGAAGTCGAAATTTTATAATCGCCATGACCCACGTAAACATTTGTTCCGTATTTATGTTCTGCCCACCATTTTGCTAAAACTTCAAAATTTGCTTTATCAAAACCAATGTGCCAATATATTTGAGGCGTAACGTAATCGATCCAGTATTCTTTTTGCCATTTTAAAATATTGGCATACAAATCATCATAATTTGTGGCTCCAGCAACCGTTTTAGAACCTTGAGAATCTTTGGCAATATTTCTCCAAACACCAAAAGGCGAAATTCCGAATTCAACCTCAGGTTTATTGGCAATAATCGTATCTCTAATTTGCTTGATGATTAAGTCAACATTGTCTCTTCGCCAATCATCTTTATCTTTAAACTGGCGTGGTTCTTTAGCAAATGCTTTTTCATCTGGAAATTCTTGTCCAGCAATTTTATATGGATAGAAATAATCGTCCATATGAACCGCCTGAATATCATATTTACGAACAATTTCTCCCACTACAGAAGCCACAAAATCTCTGGTTTCTTGTAAACCTGGATTAAAATATCTTGTTTTTCCGTAGGTAAGGAAAAGGTCTGGTCTTTTAAAATACAAATGATTTTTTGAAAGCACATCTCTAACGGTATCTTTCTGAACACGATACGGATTCAGCCAAACATGCACGTTCATGCCGCGTTTTCCTGCTTCATCAATCATCATTTGCAAAGGATCAAAACCTGGCGCAACGCCTTGAGTTCCGGTTATCCAATGCGAAGCTGGCTCTTTTGTCGATTTGTAAAAGGCATCGGCAGTTGGGCGAATTTGAAAAATGACAGTGTTCAGATTATAGGAACGAAGGTTATCCAAAATAGCAATCATTTCGGCTTTCATTTCTTTATCTGACAAACCTGGTTTAGATGGCCAGTCAATATTTTCTACCGTAGAAATCCAAGCGGCGCGCATTTCTCTTTTTGGAGATTGCTGACTGAAAATTTTGGTATGAATCAGCAAAACTAGAATTATAATTTTTATGCTTTTCATAATTTTTATTTTGGGTTAGTTTTTTAAAATTCAACCGCAATCCCAATAGCTATCGGGAGCAAGGATTTACGCAAAGTTTTTTTACTAATTTTATTTTTTTTAATCTCGCAAAGTCGCAGAGACGCAAAGTTTTTTCTTAAATCTTTTTAATATTCTTTGCGACTTTGCGAGCAATTTCGTTTTATTTAAGCAAATAAATTCCGCCTTCAATTAAAGAAGTCCAAACTCTACCTTGGGCATCAATTGTGAAACCATTTACACTTGAACTTCCTAAAGTGATTTGTTTTATGATTTCAAATTTTTCTGCATCAACGATTATAACTTCTCCTTTTCGGCTTCCTATGTAAATCTTATTGTCTTTTTCTAAAATTCCTGCTGGATTGTGTTCATATCCTAATTTCAAATCCAAAACTTTGCTTTGTTTTTCGACATTTTCTTCTGTCAATTCCAGATCATGTAAAAGTGGTACTCTTAAAAGCAATCCATCCATTGTTTTGCCATAAAACCATTTTCCGTCTTGGCTTTTCCCCATCGATTCTCTAATTTTCCATTTCGAAGTTCTTAACAGCGTTTTTCCTGTTTCAATATCCAAAATGGTTAAAAAACGTTGAGGCGTAACAAAATAAAGTCGGCTTTTTGTTGAAACCATATTTACATTTCCTGCCGAATATAAAATTTGTTTGTCATTGCCATTATTCCACTTCCAGATTAACTCTCCGGTATTTTTATTTAAACAATAAACATAAGTATCCCAAACCCCAAAAATGATTTTATCTCCTTGAATCAAAGGTGTTCCTTGAGAATACGATTGTGGCATTTCTTTTTTCCAAATTACCTTACCGCTCACAGCATCTACACAAACAAACGAAGTCGAACTTGCTGTATAAACTTTATTGTTTTCAACAATTGGAGAACCTACTAAAACACCACCAATAGCAACATCCCATTTTTGTTTTCCTGATTGCGAATCAAATCCTAAAAGCTTTCCTTCGATCGTTCCAACAACGAGATTATTTTTTACAATTGTCGGCGAAAAATAAATAGCATTTCCTGTTTTTGTTTTCCAATTTATTTTTTTGTCTTTCAAATTTACGGATTGTATTTCACCAAGCGAATTGGCAAAATAAAAATTCTTTTTATCAAATGAAGGAAGACTGTAAATCGAAGCATCATCTTTCAAAAAAGGAGTAACTGTCGGAAAATCATCCTTTGGAATTTCAATTTTAGATGGTTTTGTCGGAACAGAAAATTTATAAACACCGGGCTTATCTAGTTCCTTCTGATAAATGCTGATGCTGTCATTACTGATAATTAATTCGTTGTAACTCTGAGTTTTGCCATCTAGAGATGTAATAGAAGTTCCCATTAAGCCACTCAAACCCGAAAAATCATATTTTCTTAGCGTATGCCCGTGGCCACAAAAACTGGCAACAGTGGGATGTTTTTGCAAAACAGAAAGCACTTCTTTATAATTGCTCACACTATTATCCAGCGGATAATGAGCAAAGTTGAGCACTTTTTTATTGTTTCCCTTAAGACTATCTTTCAACGTTTTATCCAGCCATAATACATCTTCATGTTTTACAAAACCATCACCCATTTTCATGTATGGCCCGCATGGATACCCAATAAAAACGTAATCTCCTTTTGAAAATACAAAGCGATCTTCTCCAAATATCTTTTTATAAGTAAGCCCCGCGCTTTCGCTCCAGTTTGTTTCGTGATTACCAGAAATAACATAATACGGTTTTGTTAATTTTGATAAAATAGAGTGAACCTGTTTTAATTCGTCATCAGCACCGCGATTGGTTAAATCTCCGGTTACAACTACAAATTCATTGTCTGAATTGTTGATTTCTTTTACTATGTTTTGCAATAAAAAATCATTGTCATTTCCCACAGAAACATGCAAGTCTGTAAGTTGTACAAATTTTATAATTACCTTTTTCTCTGCATTCTGCGAAAAACCGGATGTTATTACAAAAAGCAATAGTATTCTGAAAAATAGATGTTTCATGGTTCTTTTTATTTTATTAGCAATAATTTATTTTAAAAATTCCTACTCGGAATATGATGCGTTTATATCAAATTAATTCGGCAGAATTGATCAAAAAAAACCTAACAGGCTTAAAAAACCTGTTAGGATAACCAACCAAAATTTGTGTATTTCAATCATGTGTGAGAACCAAAATACACTTTATGATTACTCTGCTTTTACATTTTCATTAAAGAAATCGCGAAAAAACAAAAGTTGATATTGTAAAGAATTCTCCCAGTATTTAAGATTATGTTCTCCTGGGCGCTCAATATAATCGTGATTTATTTTTAGAGCCAGCATTTTTGCGTGAAGCTCTCTGTTTACGGTCATAAAAAAATCGTCAACGCCACAATCAATAATCAGTTTTAATTTGTTGTCTTTTACCAAATCGAGCATATTGGTAATTGTATTTTGATTCCAATTTTCAGGAAATTCAGTAATTGACCCCAATCGTTTTTTGATATCCCAATTATCAGGAAACGGGCGAATATCAACACCTCCGCTCATACTTCCCGCCGCGCCAAATACATCTTGATGCTTAAATGACAAATACAACGCACCATGTCCGCCCATACTCAAACCAGAAATGGCTCTTCCTGTTCGATCGGCAATTGTTTTATATTGTTTATCAATAAAAGGAACCAACTCTTTTACTACATACGTTTCATATTTAAAACTCGGATCAATTGGACTGTCAAAATACCAGCTTGAATAATTTCCATCAGCACAAACTACTATAAAACCGTATTGATCTACTTGTTTTCCAAGTGCTTTAAAACCTTTTACCCATGACGCGTAATTGCCACTGTGTCCGTGAAGCAAATAAACTACCGGAAATGTCTTTTTGCTCTTTTTATAATTGTCCGGAACAACCACACAAGTTTTTATATTCTTTTGCATCGAAGCGCTAAAAACTTGTAAGGTATCAACTTTTGATGCTTGCGCTGTAAAGACTAAAAACAGCAAAAAGATGGTGTAAATTGATTTTTTCATAACTGATGTTCATTAAATACTATTTCAAACAATCTCTTAAAATGGTTACCGGATGCAAAGCTTTTCTGTTGGTTCCGTCAAAAATTTGATGACGGCAACTTGTTCCCGCAGCCGCGATTTCCGTTGTTGATTCGGTTGCTCTGATTTTCGGAAACAAAGTATCTTCTCCCATTTGCATACTGATTTCGTAATGCTCTTTTTCATAACCAAATGAGCCCGCCATACCGCAACAACCTGAATTGTAAATCGTAACCGTATTATTTTTTGGAAGATTCAACATTGCAAAAGAAGCTTCAACGCTGCTCAATGATTTTTGGTGGCAATGTCCGTGAATCTTTATGCTTTTTTCTTTTTCAGAAAATTGTCCCGCGTGAATTTTTCCGTTTGAAATTTCTCTTTTGAAAAACTCTTCAACCGTAAAAGTGTTTTTTGCAACTTTTGCTGCACTTTCCTTATCTCCCGCCAATCGAAGATATTCATCTCTAAAAGTCAAAATCGCCGAAGGTTCAAGACCAATTAAAGGCGTATTTTCAGAAATTATATTTTTAAAAATAGTGATGTTTTTATTTGCAATTTCCTGCGCTTCTTCTAGAAAGCCTTTGGAAATAAAAGCTCTTCCGCTTTCTTCGTGATCGATTACAATTACATTATAACCTAATTTCGTCAATAATTCGAAAGCATCAATTCCTACCGAAACATCATAATAATTAGTGAATTCATCACAAAATAAATAAACGCTTCCGTTTTCAAAAGAGTTTGCCTCATAAAGCTTTTTATTGGCATGATACCATTTTTTAAAAGATTTTGGAGCCAATAATGGAACTTGTCTTTCAGATGCAATTCCCATTCTTTTTTTAACGAATGAAAGATTCGAAGCCCAGTTGGTAACAGAAGGTGCAATACTTCCTAATTCATTCAATTTCGAATTAAAAGCAAATATTTTACTTCGGAAAGAAAAACCGTTTGCCTTTTGATATTGGTATAAAAATTCGGCTTTTAAAGTGGCTACATCTACATTACTTGGACATTCGCTTGCGCAGGCTTTACAGCTCACACACAATTCGAATACTTTATATAATTCTTCGTGATCGAATTTATTTTCTTTTTCAGAATGCGTCAGGTATTCTCGTAAAGCATTGGCACGCGCGCGAGTGGTATCTTTTTCATTTCTAGTCGCACGATAACTCGGACATAAAGTACCGCCTGCCGATGGCAATTTTCGACAATCACCAGATCCGTTGCATTTTTCGGCTGCACGCAAAATTCCTAAACTGTCTGAGAAATCCTGAATTGTTTTAATATCTGGCTCCACTCTTCCTGCTTCAAAACGGAGGTTTTCATCCATTTTAGATGCATTTACGATTTTCCCAGCATTCAAAATCGTGTCAGGATCAAACGCTTTTTTTATGCGTTTCAGCAATTCGTAGTTTTTATCCCCGATCATAAACGGCAGAAACTCTCCACGTAAAATTCCGTCACCATGTTCACCGCTTAGTGAACCTCTATATTTTTTCACCAAATGAGCTACCTCGGTAGATATATTTCTGAATTGATGTAAACCTTCTTTTGTTTTTAAGTTTATCTTTGGACGCAAATGCAGCTCTCCTGCTCCAGCATGCGCATAATAAATCGCACTTTGTCCGTGGCTTTCCATCATAGCGGCAAAATCGGCAATATAATTAGGCAAATCGCTTAATTCGACTGCAGTATCTTCAATCGAATCGGCCGCTTTGTCGTCTCCCACAATACTTCCTAAAAGTCCGAGACCTGCTTTTCGAACTTCATTTACTTTTTCAATATCTTCTCCATAAATTTTTGGAAGTGCGTAACCAAAACCATTAACTTCAAGATCTTTAATCAAAGCATCAGCTTGCAATTCGGCATCTTCCATACTAATGTGCGAACCCACTTCAAGCATAATAACGGCTTTTGGTTCGCCCACAATAAAGAATCTATTTTTGGCTTGTTCTCTATTGGTTTTAGTGCAATCCAAAATCGTGTCATCCATCATTTCGCAAGTGTACAAATGATGTTTCATCGCAACCACAACGGCTTCAAGGCTTTCTTGAATTGTATGAAAATGCGCCACGACCATAATAGTATTTGTTGGAGGAAGATTGTCAACTTTTAAAGTAACTTGTGTTGTGAATGCCAAAGTTCCTTCACTACCACACAACAATTTCCCTAAATTTATGGTATTTTCTGTTCCCGAAAAAAGCTCCGATTTCAGCAAAGCATCAATCGCGTAACCAGTATTTCTTCGGTGGATTTCTGGTTTTGGAAACTCCCTTAAAATCTCTTCTTGATTTTCTTTATCTGAAAGTTCTTCGTAAATCGTTTTATAAATTTTACTTTCTAAAGAATCTCCTTTTGTTTTCTGAATAAATTCCTCCGAAGTTAAATCTTTAAATACGGCAAGAGTTCCGTCGCTTAAAACGGCTTTTATTTCAACAATTTTATCTCTGGTGACACCGTAGCGAATTGAGGTTGTTCCTGACGAATTATTTCCAACCATTCCACCAATCATGCATCTATTGGTAGTTGATGTCGTTGGTGAAAAAAATAATCCGTGTGGTTTTAAAAATAAATTCAGTTCATCGCGAATTACTCCGGGTTGAACCGTTACTGTTTTCTTGCTGGCATCAAAAGAAACAATTTTGGTAAAATGCTTTGAAACATCGACAATTATACCGTTACCGACTGTTTGTCCAGCTAAAGAAGTTCCAGCTGTTCTTGGTGTTATTGAAATTTTATTTTGTGAAGCGAAATGAATAATCTTAACGATATCGCCTTCTGTTTTCGGAATTGCTACCGCAACTGGCGTAATTCTGTAAGCAGAAGCATCTGTCGCATATATTTTTTTATGAAGTTCATCATAAAAAAGATTTCCTTCTAGCGAAGCAGACAGTTCGTTTAATTGTTGAGAATTGGGCATTTTACTGGTTTCTATTGCTTTTGGTTGTTTAATGCAATATTAATTTCCGTTTTTAAGAATTTAAAAACTGTTGCGAACAGCTCCAAATCATTTTGAAAATCAATATTTTGCCAACAAATAGACCATAAAATGATGAAGAAATGGTTTTCATAGATATATTGGTCAAAAGGTTTAGCTTTAACAAATATATACACAAAAAAGAGAAACTTTACATTATTTTGCGTTATTTAACAAAATAAATTTTAAAAAAACGCAAAAACACGCAATTTTTATTTTAGACTACAGATACTACAACACTAACACGCCTGCTTTCTTGTATTCTTCCAATCTAGCATCTTGAGGATCTAAATTCGTAACAATCGTATCCAATTGAGAAAGATCGCATACGCTGTGTGGCATTTTTGTATTTAATTTATCTGAAGAAAACATCGAAACCACTTTGTCAGACGCTTCTATCATTGCTTTTTTAACAATTGAAATTTCATAACCAATTTCAGTCAAACCCTGTTTCACGTTGATACTGCTGGCCCCAATGAAACAAATATCAGCCTTAATTTTAGACACAACCTGAATTACATCCATACCAATAGTTACCATTGCGTTTTTCTGCATTTTTCCACCAATGAAAATCAAATCAATATTAGGATGCTGAGATAATTGCATAGCAATTGGAAGACTATAGGTGTAAATCGTAGCTTTTAAATTGGCAGGAATCAACTTTGCAAAAACCAAATTTGTGCTTCCGCCACTCATTATAATAACTTGGTCGTCACGAAGCAAAGACAATGCTTTTGTTACAATTTGCTTTTTCTCTTCTTCTGCAGAAATATAAATATCAAATACATCTGTAGATTTTCTGGAAACTTGAACTGCCCCGCCATATACTTTCTCTAACAGCTTTTTACTGTCGAGTTCATTTAAATCACGGCGGATTGTATCTTCGGATAAATCCAGAGCCAAAGCCAAATCTGTTGTAACAACTTTCTGGTCTTCAATAAGCTTAGTCATTATATATTTCTGTCTCTCAGCTTTCAGCATTTTTTTGAAAAAGTTAAAATTCAGGACAAATATATCAAATATTTCAAATTATATCTGAAATCTCGCCCAAATCTGCAACAGTACGCAAATTTTTGTTTATAATTTATTAACATAGCCAAATCAAACATAAAAATATGCGTTATTTTGCGTTATTTAAGTTAATTTTTAAAAAAAAAGACAAAATAATGCAGTTGTATGCAATAAATAAATATATTTGCTCAACAACCATAAAAAAAACCAGATTATTATGAAAAAATTATTCCTTATTTCATTGTTGGTTTTGTTCATTCAAGTGACATTTGGACAAACAAAAACAATTACTGGAACTGTTAAAAACAAAGCTGACGGTTTTCCCATACCTGGAGTCAGCGTATTGATTGAAGGAACTTCCAATGGAACTACTACTGATTTTGACGGAAATTTCAGCATTTCTGTAGCGCCAGGCCGAAGCTTAGTTTTCAGCTACATGGGATCTGAAACACAAGTAGTGAAAATTGAAGGACAACAAAAGCTTAACATTTCTCTTGCATCTGCTACTGCAAAATTGGATGAAGTAGTTGTCGTGGGATTCTCTTCTCAGAAAAAAGCAAACCTTACAGGTGCAGTTGCTAAAGTAGATGTAAAAAAAGCTTTAGGAAGCATACCTATTACAGATATTACAAAAGGTTTACAAGGTACAACTCCTGGACTTAATGTTACTTTTAATTCTGGTAATATAAGCAAACAATCAAAAGTTAATATTCGTGGAGCTGGAACTATTGTAAATGGTGAAGTTTCAGGATCGCCACTTATTTTAGTGGATGGTGTTCCTGGAGATTTATCAATGCTAAATGCAGAAGATGTAGAATCAATGTCAGTACTTAAAGATGCTGCTTCTGCTTCTATTTATGGTGCACGTGCTGCATTTGGAGTTATATTGATTACTACTAAAAGTGGTAAAAATGCTAAAGGAAAAGTACGATTCGCTTACAGTAACAACGTAGCTGTAAGCAACCCAATTTCTTTGGTGCAATTTAATGACCCAACTTTAGAGCTTCCTGCAATGATTGAGGCACAAGCCAGAGCTGGAAATGCAAATCCAGAATCTTTTGGTATGAACTACAAAACATTATTGCCTGGTATCATCAACTGGAAGGAGAAGTATGCAGCAACAAGAGATCCTAACAACAAAAATATGATTTTAGGAGAAGATTTCGACGTGATTGGCGGAAAAGAATATTTCTACAGAATTTGGAATCCACACGATGAAATGTTGAAAAAGAATTCATTGCAAACACTTCACAACTTATCAGCTCAAGGTTCTTTAGGAGATAAAAGTTCATTCATTGTTTCGTTAGGACTTGCTAACCAAGAAGGTGTAATGAAAATCAATACTGAAACCAACAAAAGATTCAATCTTAATCTTGGTTTTACAACACAATTGGCAAGCTGGCTGACAGGAGATTTTAAAGTATTAGGAACTTTCCAAGAATATGACTCTCCGTTCAACTACTATAATAGTGGTCTTGATACTACTGGTAATGGATATTTTGGATATTATATGCGTTGGGGCTCTTATTTCCCTTACGGTACTTATAATGGCACTTATTTTAGACATGCACCTGGATATATGGAAAATGCAAGTCAAAACGAAAGCAAGTCAAATGATATGAGGATCAGCGGAAGACTTACTGCTCAAATTACAAAAGACTTCAATATCGTTGGAGAATATAGCATCAACAACAATTTCTCAAGTCTAAAAATGAATGGTGGTCAAGTACCGCTTTGGGACTGGTGGACAAGTGCTGCCGACTTAGTCGCAGGAAAACCTACAATGATGGAAAGTGCAAATGATTTTGTTGCACAAGCTAAATCATCTTATACAAGAAATGTTGCAAATATCTTTGCAAATTACAGCAAAACATTTGGAGAAAGTCACAACTTTAAAGCATTAGGCGGTTTGAACACCGAATGGTATGATTTTGAAAGAACGTATGCTCGTAGAAATACACTTTTAGACAAAAACAAACCAGAATTTAATTTAGCTATTGGGGATCAATTTACTGCTCCTCTTAGTGCTAATGACATTTTAAATCCAGGGTTATCAAGATATGCAATTGCGGGATTCTTTGCTCGTGTGAATTATGATTACAAAGGAAAATATTTATTGGAGATAAACGGGCGTTACGATGGTTCGTCAAAATTCCCTGCTAATGAGCAATGGGGTTTCTTCCCATCTGCTTCTGTTGGATATAGAATTTCTGAAGAAGCTTTCATGGAAAGCACTAGAAGCTGGTTAAATGATTTGAAAATCCGTGGATCTGTAGGTTCAATTGGAAATCAAAATATCGCTAACAATGCCTTTTTACCAGTTATGACTAACGTTACTACTAACCCTAACCCTTATTGGATAGGAAGTGGTTCAACTATTCCTCCAACTGTCAATCAGCCAACAAATGTTGATCCGAGTTTAACTTGGGAAAAAGTAACTACTCAAGATATTGGTATTGATATCAGATTATTTAATATGTTAGGTTTGACTTTTGATTATTACCAACGTGATACAAAAGGAATGTTAGCCCCAGGTAAAACGCTTCCAGGTTCATTTGGTCAAGCTGCTGCCAATACAAACTCAGGAAATTTAAGAACAAAAGGTTGGGAATTAGCACTTAACTTTAACAAAGCAATCAATCAAAATATTAGCGTTTATGCAGATCTTACTCTTTCTGACAATACTACAGAGGTAACAGAATGGAACAATTCGGCCAAATTAATAAGTACTTCTTCTTTTTATGCAGGTCAAAAAATTGGTGAAATCTGGGGATTGGAAACTGACCGATTAATTCAGACTACAGATAATATTGATGCAACAGGATTAATTGTAAATGGTGTAGATTACAAAAACATCAGAACTGGGGCATTTAAATTTGGTGCTGGAGATGTAATGTACAAAGACTTAGACGGAGACGGAGTAATCTCAAGAGGAGACGGAACAGCTCTTAAGCCTGGAGATTTAAAAGTTATTGGTAACACAACGCCACGCTACCAATACGGAATTCGTTTAGGAAGTGCCTTATACGGATTTGACATTGATGCTTTCTTCCAAGGAGTTGGTAAACGTCAATATTGGGCAACTTCTGATTTGGTCTTGCCTTTCTATAACAGAACAGATGCGATGTACGCGAACCAAAATGATTATTGGACACCACAAAATACAGATGCATACTTCCCTAATCCATACCCTGGACACGCTGGAAATGCTTTTGGAACTTATGCCCCTGGATCTAATAACTTTGTGGCACAGTCACGTTATTTGTTAGACATGTCTTATTTGCGTTTGAAATCTGTGACCCTTGGTTATACTATTCCTAAAAGCATTACTCAAAAAGCGGGGATTGATAAAATCAGACCATACATTTCAGCATTAAACTTAGTTACTTGGAAGAGCAGCAAATTACCAGTAGATCCTGAAATCAATGAAACTGAAGCAGCATGGGGAAGAACTTTCCCGTACTCTAAAACATGGTCATTTGGTATTCAAATTGCATTCTAAATAAGGTATTTAAAAATTAAAAAATAATCAAAATGAGAAAATTAATAATAAACTCTAGGATAAAGCTATCAGTTGCCTTGCTTACTTTTGCAAGTCTAGCGGTTAGTTGCTCAGATTTTTTGGATACACCTCCTGAAGATGTGTTTACAGATGAAAATTTTTGGACTTCAGAAAACAACGTAAAAACATATTCTTGGCTAAACTACAATACCTTTAATGGGTACGGAAATAACGCCGGAACAACAGCCGACTTTTACTTTCATGCTACCAGTACATCACTAATCGACGACAACTTGGCCATGAACGTTTTCACTAACTTCCCTACAGCTGCTAATGCAACCAGCGCTAACTGGAATGAGTATTACACTTTGATTCGTCGCTGCAATCTTATGTTGCAAAGAGTACCAAATGTTCCTATGGATCAGACAAAGAAAAATCATTATATCGGCGTTGCAAAGTTCTTTAGAGCGCATACGTATTTCCGTTTAGCACAGCAGTTTGGCGATGTACCATATACTGATATGTATTTAGCACAAAGCGACCCTAACGTATACAAACCAGCTTTAAAAAGAGCTGAAGTAATAGACAACGTAATTAAAGATTTGGAAGAAGCAATTCCGATGTTATTAAACGTTGATGATAGCAATATTACGGTTAATAAATATACTGCTTATGCCTTATTAAGTCGTGTATGTTTAAGCGAAGGTACCTACAGAAAATACAACGCTGGACAAAATGGAAACACTTATCTTCAAAAAGCAAAAGATGCTTCTTTAGCGGTAATGAATAATAACGCTTACAAACTAAATGCTGACTGGAAAGCACTTTACAATTCGGTTGAATTATTAGGAAATACGGAAGTAATTTTGGCTAAAAGATACATTAAAGGTGTTTTAGGAAATTCTGTACAAGCTTACACAAACACCTCAACTGTTCAAAACGGATTGACGAAATTTGCTGCAGAAAGCTATGTAACTACTAATGGCTTGCCTATCAAACAAGCTGGAAATGCTCAATATTTAGGTGATAATACTATTGCGAATACTTTTGCCAATAGAGACCCAAGATTTGCTAAAGCTTTCAGTACAGCTGATTATGCGTATTCTGACAAACCTTTTAATGGTTTAACTTCTATCACAGGATATGTATTCCAATTATATAACAATCCTGCTACATCAGGCACTGAGGTTACCACAATTGGACAAAATCAAATTGATGCTCCAGTTTTTACATTAAGCGAAGTTTATTTAAATTATGCAGAAGCATGTGCAGAATTAGGTACTGTTACTACCAACGATCTTAATTTATCAATCAATAAAGTGCGTACACGTGCAGGAATCGCTGTTTTGGCTACAGATGGTATAAATGCTACCGCTGGTGGCGTACAAATAAATGATCCACAAAGAACATCTGCATTAGAAGCAAAAACAGGAATCGTTAATCCAATTATTTGGGAGATTCGTCGTGAACGCAGAATTGAATTCATGAGCTGGACAACTATGAGAAAAGAAGATCTTATGCGTTGGAAAAAAGGAGATTATTTGGATACTAATTCAAATCCAGATGTTACTTTAGGAGCTAGAATTATGGCCTTAATAGGAACAAACTCAAAAACAAAAGTAAATGCAGATGGATACGTAATTCCTTATGCGGCAGGTGTAACAAGATTATTTGTGTCACCAAAAAATTACTTAAATGCAATTCCGACAAATGATATCAATTTATACGCGGCTGAGGGAGTAACCTTAAACCAAAACCCAGGCTGGTAATTCAGTATATTCTGAAAGATAAATAGCAATACTGTCTCCGAAATTACATGTTTTGGAGGCAGTATTTTAAAAATATTCTTTTTTAAGCACATCGTGACAGACAAATAGACCGAATAAAATTTAAACCTGAATTATTCAGGCATACAATATCTCAGTTTTTAGATCTCCCC
The DNA here is from genome assembly GCF_000425445.1 of Flavobacterium denitrificans DSM 15936. Classification (GTDB taxonomy): domain Bacteria; phylum Bacteroidota; class Bacteroidia; order Flavobacteriales; family Flavobacteriaceae; genus Flavobacterium; species Flavobacterium denitrificans. The sequence continues at coordinate 173,605 of NZ_KE384379.1, forward strand.
TAAATCTACCTAAAACATTCACATACATTCCAATAATATTTTAATTTTATTTAGTCCTTTTTTGCCTTTAACTATTAACTGTATTTAAAATGATAAAATTTATAGCAAAAAGCGTTTTTGTTACGGCATTTCTATTCTGCATTCCGTCTCATTCTTCAACAGTTGAAACTACAAATGCAATGGAAATCAATGCTTCTGTGATTAAAACTGGAGCAGATAATTACGAAAAATATCTTCCGATTTTAAAAGATAAAAAAGTCGGAATTGTGACGAATCAAACTGGAATTTTATCTAACAAAACACATGTAGTTGATTTTCTTTTAGAGAAAAAAATTGCCGTTCAGACTATTTTTGCTCCAGAACATGGATTTAGAGGAACTGCTGATGCCGGCGAACACGTTGTTGACGGAAAAGACCCAAAAACCGGGCTGCCAATTATTTCGCTTTATGGCGACAACAAAAAACCAAAACCAGCGCAATTAGCAGGAATTGATGTCATGATTTTCGATTTACAAGATGTTGGAGCGAGATTCTATACTTATATTTCATCACTTCATTATGTGATGGAAGCTTGCGCAGAAAACAACATTCCGCTTATTGTTTTTGACAGACCAAACCCGAATGGCTCTATCGTTGACGGTCCGCTTTTGGAAAAAGAATTTACAAGTTTTGTGGGCATGCACCCTATTCCATTGTTACACGGAATGACAATTGGCGAATATGCACAAATGGTGAACGGAGAAAAATGGCTGAAAGATGGCGCGCAATGCAAATTAACTGTTATTCCATGTTTGGATTATAAACGAACAATGCCTTATAGTTTATTAGTAAAACCATCTCCAAATTTGCCTAACGACCAATCCATAAATCTTTATGCGAGTTTATGCCTTTTTGAAGGAACAAATGTGAGCATGGGACGCGGTACTGAAACACAATTTCAAATTTATGGCTCGCCTTACTTAACTAAAACAAATTTCAGTTTTACACCAAAGCCAAATTTTGGCGCAAAAGATCCTTTATACAATGGAAAAGAATGTTTTGGTGAGGATTTAACCAAATATCCAAAACTAAAACAACTTGAATTAAAGTGGCTGATTAAAGCCTATAAAGACACCAGTGACAAAACAAAATTCTTTAATGGATTTTTCACCAAATTAGCAGGAACTAAAAAACTGCAACAGCAAATTGAAAGCGGCGTTTCTGAATCTGAGATTAGGAGCAGTTGGCAGAAAGACTTAGAAGCTTTCAAAAAAATGAGAACAAAATATCTGATCTATAAATAATCCTTTATTTCAATAATTTACTCGAATTCCACTATTTTTTCAATAAAATAGAGATTATTAATGCGAAAAAACGAAATCAATTATTCGAGAGAATATTGGTTTTAACAATCAAAAAAAAGAAAAATGAAAAATAAAAATCCTGAAACTGAACAAGAATCTTTGTACAAAGATTTGGATCAAATGAGCGTGAAAGAACTTCTTACAAACATTAATACAGAAGACAAAAAAGTACCAAATATTATTGAAGAACAAATCCCTAAAATCGAAAAATTAGTTAAGGCAATCGTCAAAAAAATGCAGTTGGGTGGCCGATTATTTTATATTGGAGCGGGAACTTCAGGAAGAATAGGAATTTTAGATGCATCTGAATGTCCACCAACTTTTGGAGTGCCTCATGATATGATTATCGGAATCATTGCTGGTGGCGATACGGCTATTAGAAAAGCAGTTGAAAATGCTGAAGATGATACAGAACAGGCATGGAAAGATTTAGAAAAATTTGAAATTTCAAGTTTAGACTTTATCATCGGAATTGCGGCTTCTGGAAATACACCATACGTTTTGGGTGCTTTGAAAAAAGCAAAAGAACACAATGTAAAAACAGGAAGTATTTCTTGTATCAGCAACGGACTAATTGCTCAAGAAGCTGATTACCCAATTGAATTAATTGTGGGCCCAGAATTTTTAACTGGAAGCACTAGAATGAAATCGGGAACGGCTCAAAAACTGACTCTAAATATGATCTCTACTTCGGTAATGATTAAGTTAGGAAAAGTGAAAGGCAATAAAATGGTTGACATGCAGCTTTCAAACGAAAAATTAGTAAAACGAGGCATCAAAATGATCATGGAGGAACTTGATATTGAATATGATTTAGCCGAAGAATTGTTGCAGACACATAAAAGCGTAAGAGCAGTTTTAATGGCTCAAAAATAAAATCAGCAGACCCAAAATGATTAAAATCTTTTATAGTTTTATAAAAGAATCAAACACCAAAAAACAAAATGACACCAAGCACCATCCTTCTCTTAATTATCATTTATTTCGGAACATTGTTCTATATCTCACACCGAGTAAGCAAGAAAGACAGCGGAAACGAAGCTTTTTTTACCGCCAATAAAAATTCAAAATGGTATTTAGTAGCTTTCGGAATGATTGGAACGGCACTTTCTGGAGTAACATTCATATCGGTTCCAGGAGAAGTTGGTGCTGCAACTGGAGAGCAATTCAAATACTTTCAGTTTGTTTTGGGAAATGCGCTTGGTTTTATTGTGATTACAAAACTATTGTTGCCGCTTTATTACCGAATGAATCTGACTTCGATTTATAGTTATATCGAGCATCGAATGGGCGTTTTTAGTTATAAAACTGCCGCTTCTATTTTCTTGATTAGCAGAACGATCAGCTCGGCTTTCAGACTTTATTTGGTGGTAATTGTTTTGCAACGTTTTGTTTTTGATTTTTATCATGTTCCGTTTGCTTTTACAGTTTTGATTTCTCTCTTACTTATATTTTCTTACACTTATAGAGGAGGTTTAAAAACGATTATCATTACAGATACTTTACAGACTTTCTTTTTAGTTACTTCTGTTTTCTTGACCATTTATTTCATTTGCGACCGAATGGATTTAAGTGCCATTTCCGCTTTTGAAGAAGTAAAAAACAGTAATTATTCAAAGATCTTTTTCTTTGATGATTTTATGGGAAGCAAATTTCATTTCATAAAGCAAATTTTGGGCGGAATGTTTGTAACTATTGCCATGACAGGTTTGGATCAGGATTTAATGCAAAAAAACCTCAGCTGCAAAAACATTGGCGAAGCACAAAAAAACATGTTCACTTTTACAGGAATATTTGTTGTAATCAATATTTTCTTTTTGAGTGTTGGAGCGCTTTTATATATCTATGCCAACAAAAACGGCATTTCAATTCCTACAGATTTAGTGACTGGAAAACCAAGAACCGATTTGCTTTTCCCTGAAATCGCTTTAAATCATTTGGCACTAATTCCTGCAATTGTATTCTTATTAGGAATTATTGCAGCAACTTTTGCAACGACAGATTCGGCTTTAACAGCATTGACAACTTCTTTCTGCGTTGATTTTTTAGGAATGAACAAAGAAGAAAACAGTCATAAGAAAAACACCGTAAAAATTAGACATTTGGTACACATCAGTTTTTCGGTTTTAATCTTTTTCATCATTCTTATATTCAACTCTATAAATGACAGTTCAGTAGTTGGAATGATCTTTAAAGTTGCTTCTTATACATATGGTCCTTTATTAGGATTATACGCTTTTGGCTTGTTCCAAAAAACAAGAAATGTAAACGACAAATTGATTCCGTTAATTTGTTTATTATCGCCTTTCTTCACCTTTTTAATTAATGAAAATTCGAAACTATTATTTGGAGGATACGTCTTCGATAATGAATTAATCGTACTAAACGGTTTACTTACTTATTTCGGAATTTATATTACCAGTACACGTTCAGCAGAAAGAATCTCATTTTAATTGCCAAAAAACATTTCATGAAAAATTATGTTATCAAAATAGGTTTGTTTGCAGTTATGCTTTTTTTTATCATCAATTGTGGTGTTTCTAAAAAAAGTAAAACAACAACTGTAGTAAACAAGCCTATTTCAACAGAAAACAAAGAAGTTTATATTCCAAAAACTAAAGCACAAAAAAAACCATTTCTAGAAGATTCAAATGCTGAAAATCGATGGACTGACAGTATTTACAGCAAAATGACTTTAGATGAAAAATTAGGTCAATTATTCTTTGTAAATGCTTATTCCAATAAAGATTCAGTTCATGTAAATAAAGTAAAAGAACTTGTTTCAAAATACAATGTCGGAGGTATTATTTTCTTTCAAGGCGGACCAGTTCGTCAGGCTAGATTAACTAATGAATATCAGGCAAAAGCCAAAGTCCCACTGTTCATTGGCCTTGACGCCGAATGGGGCTTGAGTATGCGTTTGGATTCGACTTACGCATATCCTTGGAACATGACTTTGGGCGCAATTCAGGATTTAGCACTAATTGAAAAAGTGGGAAGAAATATGGGAAGCGAATGCCGAAGAATGGGAATCCATTTTAACTTCGCTCCTGTATTAGACATTAATACAAATCCGCTTAATCCAATTATCGGAAATCGTTCTTTTGGCGAAAGCAAAACAAATGTAGCCAATAAAGCAGCCGCCTTAATGAGAGGAATTCAAAGTCAGGGTGTTTTATGTACAGGAAAACATTTTCCAGGTCATGGCGACACGGCGGTTGATTCTCATAAAACACTTCCAACAGTTACTTTGACTAAAGAGCGAATAAATGAAGTCGAATTATATCCATACAAACAACTTTTTGATGAAGGTTTAGCCTCTGTAATGGTTGCTCACCTCAATATTCCGAGTTTAGAATCTGGAGAAAATATTCCTTCTTCTGCCTCTTACAATGTGGTTACCGAATTACTCCAAAAACAATTAGGTTTTGAAGGATTGATTTTTACAGATGGTTTGGGCATGAAAGGCGCTAGTAATTTCAAACCTGTAGGCGATCTAGAATTAGCAGTTTTAAAAGCTGGAAATGACATTTTTCTTTGTCCAGACAATGTCCCTGCAGCTTTAGAAAAATTAAAAACTTTTTATGCTAATGGCGAAATTACCGAAGAACGTTTAGCCCATTCAGTTAAAAAAATTCTTCATTACAAATTCAAAGCGGGTTTAAATAAATACAAACCTGCTGATTTGACGAACTTACAAAAAGATCTCACCAGCCCAGATAAAGATGCGCTGCAGTATACTTTGTATGAAAATGCAATTACCGTTTTAAAAAACGAAAAAGAAATTCTTCCGATAAAAGATTTAAATGAAAAAATCGCTTACGTAAAATTGGGTGAAGATACTAATAGCACTTTTGTTTCAACGTTAAAAAAATACACTGATATTACAGAAGTTAAAGACACCAATCTTGACAGCCTGAATAAAGAGTTGAAAAAATTTGACAAAGTAATTATCAGTTTTCACAAAGTAAATAAAGCTTGGGAAAAACAAGAATTTTCACTGCAAGAAATGCTTTGGCTAAAAGAAATTGCAAAACACAACAAAGTGATTTTAGATGTTTTTGCAAAGCCATATTCATTATTATCCATTTCAGATTTTAATGATATTGAAGGATTGGTCGTTTCGTATCAAAACTCAGATATTAGCCAAGTCGTTTCGGCAGAATTGCTTTTTGGAGCTATCGATGCCAAGGGAAAATTGCCTGTTTCTATTAATGATTCTTTTCATGTAAACGACGGTTTAACTACAGAAAAACTGAATCGCTTAGCTTTTACAGCTCCAGAAAATGTAGATATGAATCCTGCCGTTTTATCTAAAATCGATGCTGTAGCACAAAAAGCAATTGATGGCAAAATGGCGCCGGGAATGCAGGTTTTGGTAGCAAGAAAAGGAAATGTGATTTTTCAGAAATCATACGGAGCACAAACTTACGAGAACGGAAAACAGGTAACGAATTCTGATTTGTATGATGTAGCTTCTATTTCAAAAATGATTTCGACACTGCCAAATGTGATGCAATTGTACGATAAAAACAAAGTAACGCTTGACAGCAAACTGAAAGACATGTTGCCTTTTTTTGCAAAAACAAACAAAGAAAATATCACTTTCAAAGATCTGCTGAATCATTACGCGGGACTTCAAGCTTGGATTCCGTTTTACAAGGCAACATTAGACAGCAACAATCAGCCTTCTGAAAAATATTACAGTAAAGTAGCAAGTCCTAATTTTACAACAAAAGTGGCTGAGAACCTTTACATTCGAAATGATTATCATGACACGATTATGAAAATCATAGCAAAAAGCCCTGTTTCTCCTAAAAAAGAATACAAATACAGCGATTTTACTTTTATCATTCTAAAAGAATATTTGGAGAAAAAGACGCATAAAAAATTGGAAGATTTGAGCAAAGAAAATTTCTACAGTACATTAGGTATGACCAATACGCTTTACAATCCGCTAGAGAAATTCGACAAAAGCAATATTGCGCCAACTGAAATCGATACTTATTTCAGACATCAAGTAATTCAAGGTTACGTGCATGACATGGCCGCTGCAATGGAAGGCGGTGTTGCTGGTCACGCTGGAATTTTCTCAAACAGTATGGATGTTGCCAAAATGATGCAGCTGTTTTTGCAAAAAGGAAATTACGGCGGCATCCAATATTTTTCTCCTCAAACTTTTGATGCTTTCAATACTTGTTATTACAAAAATCAAGATGTCTTGAGAGGTTTGGGATTTGACAAAAGAGTGCACAAAGGCGGACCGACATGCGATTGTGTTTCTGAGGCAAGTTTTGGACATACCGGTTTTACAGGAAACATGGCTTGGGCAGATCCAGAAACCGAAATTGTGTATGTTTTTCTCTCTAACAGAACATATCCAGAAGTAGTTAACGACGAAAATAAATTAGCAAAAGGAAAAATCAGAGAAGAAATCCAACAGATAATTCAAGATGCTATCATTAAATAATCCAAATTCTAAAATCTGAAAGCATAAAAATCTTTCCTCTTGCTTCTTTCTTCTTAAAAAATCTAACAACCAAAAAATAAAAACCAATGACAAAAGAACGTTTAACCTCACTCGATGTCTTTAGAGGATTTACCATCTTTTTAATGACAATTGTAAATAATCCGGGAAGCTGGGATGCTATCTATGCACCTTTAGAACACGCAGAATGGCACGGCTGTACTCCTACCGATTTAGTTTTTCCGTTTTTCGTTTTTATAATGGGAACTGCAATTCCGTTTGCAATGCCTGTAAAACATTTTGATGGAAGTGTTTTTAATAAAATCGTAGTTCGTTCGCTTCGAATTTTCTGTTTGGGATTGTTTTTGAGTGTTTTCAGCAGAATTCATTTATTTGGTTTAGAAGGAATTCCGTTATTAAGTGTGAGATTGATTATTGCTTTTGCCGTTGCTTATGCGCTTTTAGGAAATTTTTCGATGAAAGTAAAAACCGTTCTCGCAGTCGGAATTTTTATCATACTGCTTTCTCTTTCCTTTAGCGGATTGGAACATTTTGAAGATACTCGAATTCCGGGTGTTTTACAGCGAATCGCCATTGTGTATTTCTTTACTTCTATTTTGTACTTAAAGACCAATTTAAAAACACAGCTTTTAGTTTTAGCAACGCTTTTAATTGGATATTGGATTTTGATGGCTTTTGTTCCCGTTCCCGGATTTGGGCCAGCCAACTTCGACAAAGGAACCAATTTGGCAGCTTGGTTAGACGATACACTTTTAAACGGCCATTTATGGGCATCGTCTAAAACTTGGGATCCAGAAGGAATTTTAAGCACGTTGCCAGCCATTGGAACTGGAATTTTGGGAATGTACATTGGACAGTTTTTAAATTTGCCAATTGATAAAATCGAAATTGTGAAAAAGACCGCTATTGCCGGAACAGTTTTATTAATTGGAGGTTTATTTTGGAATATTTTCTTCCCAATCAATAAATCGCTGTGGACAAGTTCTTACGTTTTATACACCGCCGGAATTGCAACAATATGCTTGACACTTTTGTACTACATAATCGATATTCAAGGATATAAAAAATGGACTAAATTATTCTTGATTTGGGGTGTAAACCCAATGATTGTATTTTTCTTTTCCGGAATAATTCCGAGAGCTTTGAGTGCAATAAAAGTTGCCGATCCAAAAAATGCTGGAGAAGAAATTGGCCTTCAAGCTTATATTTATAATCATGGAATTGTTCCTTGTTTTGAAAATCCGATGAATGCGTCTTTGGCTTATGCTTTGTTGTACGCCCTTTTCTGGTCGCTTATATTATGGATTTTTTATAAACAGAAATTAATTTTTAAAGTTTAAAATTCTTTTTTTCGTTAGTTAGTGATAAAGCTTCAGATTTCTCTGAAGCTTTATTTATTAGCAAACACTGGATTCGATGTTACGTACAACACAAAATACTTCCTCTTTGAATAAATTATTTTTTCTATCTTCCCAAAAACAAAACCCATTAAGATGACTATTTCAACTTCAATAAAAAAAATAATTTTATGTGCTTCAATTGTGCTGACAAGTTATTTTTTATTCTCCTTTTTTCCAAAAAACACAGAACAAGTAACTTTCAAAAAAATCAAAAAAGTTTTAATCTTTTCTAAAACAAATGGTTTTAGGCACGAAAGTATTCCTACAGGCATCGCCACCATAAAAAAACTGGGACAGGAAAATCACTTTCTGGTAGACGCAACAGAAGATTCGCTTGCTATTAATTCGAAAAACTTAAAACAATATCAAGTTATACTATTTTTGAGTGCTTCTGGTAATGTTTTAGGTGAAGAACAAAAAGTGGCTTTGCAGCAATTTGTAAAAAAAGGAAATGGTTTTGTTGGTATTCACTCTGCCACAAATTGTGAACCCGATTGGGATTGGTATACCAAAATGATCGGCGGTATTTTTGAAGGTCATCCAGAGCCTCAAAATGCAAAACTTATTGTTGTAGATCATAAACACCCATCAACTAAACATCTTCCTGAAATTTGGGAAAGAAAAGACGAATGGTATAATTTCAAATATTTAAATCCCTCTGTAAAAGTGCTCATAAAAATTGACGAATCATCGTATAAAGGTGGCAAACATGGCAACAATCATCCTCTTGCATGGTATCATGATTATGATGGCGGAAGAGCATTTTACACTGCGTTAGGTCATAGTCCCGAGAGTTACAGCGATCCACTTTTTAGACAGCATTTGCTTGGTGGAATTACTTATGCAATGGGAAATAGAGATTAATAGCATCCTCCCTCTATTGTTTGGCAAAGTAACTTTTCATCACTATTTTATGAAAATAATATCCGAAAAAACTCCTATTTGGAGTTTTTTCACTTAAATAATACCTTGAAGAATGCAGTTTTTTATAAGTTCTGCAGTATTCTTAGATTCGGATTTAGTTAGTATGTTATTGCGATGCTTTTTCACTGTTAAAGGACTAATGAATAGTTTTTCAGCAATTTCAGTATTATTTAAACCGTTCCCAATTAGTTTGATGATATCAATTTCTCTTTTAGAAAACTCACTAAATTCCTTAATATTTTCATCCAGACTTAAGTTCATAAATGAAGGTTCACCATTTAAACCAATTAAAGAAATTTTATACGTATTAAAATTACTGAGATGATCAATGCGAGTATGTATGTTTAACGATTTGCCATATCCCCCATTCTCATCCATCGTAAGCATTAAAGCTTGGTGATTGAATAAAGCATATTCACCGTTTTTCATTCTGCATCTGTGGCTATAACTTATTTTATAACTTAAAAGTTTTTCACGGCCAATATTTTCATAAAAGAATTTGGTCAAAAATGCTTCAGCTTTAATTACAAAATCAATGTCTTCTGGATGTATCGCGCCTAATATCTGATTAAAATTTAAAGTATCAGGATCAAAGTCATGCATTTCAAATAAGGACGGACTAATATGTGAAAGCGACATATCAAAAAAATCAATTATATAGAATGAAAAAGGCCCAGTACTAATAATTGAGTTTGTAAGGTCATCAAAAGAAATTTGATAATTATTTGTGTTTTTGACTGTACGATTGTTTTGCCAAACATCATGAAGACTTTGTATTTCTGCAAGCATAAATTACCATTAAACATTTGTTAAAGCAAATAAACATAAAAATATCGCTGAAAGCAATTAAAATATCATCTAGAAGCCCCATAAACATAGTTTTTAACTAACATTTTATTTTGCTTGATGAAATTGTAAGTTTATTAATAAAAAAAAGACCGTTCATGTTGAACGATCTTTATATTTTACTACTCCTAAAAAATTAAGCTCTAAACAAAGCGTATTTATTGTAATTGAATAAAACTCTGTCATAAGGAACATAAAGCGAAACAATTTTTTCTGAAGATGCATCAAATTTGATTCCGTGATGCTTTCTAAACAAATAAATTTCTTTCAAGCAGTTAGAAAGACTTTGATGGATTTCAGTTGTAAACGTTGGCAGTTTTTTATCTCCTACTAAAAGATCAATTTGATAGTTTGAACTGCTTTTTGATAAGTTATTCCCAATAATTCTTAAGGTAAATGTTGTTGCTTTTCCGTATTCTTCGCCTTGATATTGCAGTGTCATAATTTTAACATTAAAAGGTTAATTATTTTTCTCTTTCCGGCTTCAGCCCAAAGGCCGAATCTAATTTTAAAGTTAAAGAAAAAAACTAAAAGATTATAAAAATATTTTACAAAGTTAAAACTTAAATCACGAAAAACAGAAATAAAAAAACCGCAACAAGTTGCGGTTTCAACAATTAACTAAATATATTTAATCAACTTTTTTCAGAGTAAAATTCATTCCATAAGCACGATTAATTTTCGGTAATATTTTTTTGCCTTTCAGCATTTATTTCCAATAAAAATGGATTTCCATTTTCATCAAACATTGTCATATTTAAAGCATCTAATAACGCTATTTTTCTTGAAACTCCCCCTCTAAATTTATTATAAGAAAGATTCATTTCAGAAAGATGTTGCAACTTTCCTAAGCCATCGGGAATTTCTCCCTCAAAACTGTTGTCAAATAAGCTCAAGTTTTCTAAAGCTCTAAAATTCACAATTTCTTTACTCAAATTTCCTGATAATTTATTGCCATTTAAAAGCAATATTTTCAAAGTTGAAATCTTATAAATAGAACTTGGCAGTGCGCCTTGAATTTCATTATTAAACAAAGCAAGAACTTCTAATTGTTTTAATCTTCCAAGATCAGCAGGCAATTCTCCAGAAATTTTATTTTTAAAAAGCTCAAGATTTTTCAGTTTTTGCAATTCACAGATTTCTGTCGGAATTGTACCTGAAAATTTGTTATCAGCAACATTCAAAACTTCAAGTTCCTTTAGATTATGAATGTTGTTTGATAAGTTTCCTTCCAAATTATTCTTCTGAAAATTCACCTGAACCAAATTTATCAAGTCAAAAAACGCTGCAGGCAATTCTCCTTGCAGATTGTTGTCGGATAAATCCAGCGCCACAACTTTACCATTTTCAGCACGAACGCCATGCCATGTCGCTACAGAAAGGGATAAATCCCATTTTATTTTCCATTGCGAACCATTGGTAGCATGATATAATTTTATCAAAGCTTCTTTTTCTTTGTCCGACACAGTATCTGCAAAAGAACTGAGCGAAAAAGCGAATATTAAAAAAAATGTAATTAGGCTTTTCATAACAGATTTGGGGGTTGTTACGGACCATAAAATTATATAATTCTATAGATATAATGCATCAAATGTCGATAAAGTGTTAATAAGTAAATATTTAACAGCTATTTTACTACTTAAAATAAAAATGCTACATTACTCGATTTTTTGATTAAATTTGACTAACTAATCTAAAAACCTCATATTATGGAATTTAACTTCGTTGCGCTATTTTTAGCTGCTGTTGTCACATTATTCACCGGATTTATCTGGTATCACCCAAAGGTCTTTGGAACCATCTGGATGAAAGAAAATAATTTTACTCAAGAACAGCTTAGAACTGGAAACATGCTTAAAATCTTCGGATTAACTTATGTTTTTTCCTTAATGATTACAATGATCTTAATGGCTTTGACCATTCATCAATCTGGAGCTGTTGGAATGGTGGGCGGACCTCCAATGTTAGCTAACGCAAAACCATCTTTTGCCGCATTTATGGCCGATTACGGAACAGCTTACAGAACATTTAAACATGGAGCGCTTCACGGTTTCATGGCTGGATTATTTTTTGCATTACCAATTGTTGGAATCAATGGTTTATTTGAAAGAAAATCTTGGAAATATATTTTTATTCACGCTGGCTACTGGATGCTTACGCTTATGCTAATGGGCGGCATTATCTGCGCATTTGCATAACTAAAATCATACAAGACCCGTTTGAAACCAAAACTCAAACGGGTTTTTCTTAATAATAACTTAAAGGATGCGAGTTATTATAAATAATATCTAATTTTGAAGAAATTAGCGCACACTTTTGAATACAACTTACTCTTTTCAAATCTACAATCGCACGTCGTTACTCCCCTCTGAATGGAATTTGCTTGCCGCAGAAAACATTTTTTTGACACGGGAATATCTCGAAGTACTGGAAAATTCTTGTCCAGTAAATATGATTTGCCATTTTATTGGAATTTTTGAAGAAGAAGAGCTAACCGGAATTGCCCTTACTCAGTTTTTATTTGCTGAAAAACTGGAATCTTTTGGCGAGCGCGATCAATGCTTGAAAACATCTGTGCGCAATTTTGCTTTCAAAAATTTTGCTTCACATGTATTATTTGTCGGCAATAATATGCTTACAGGACAAAATGCTTTTGCTTTTTCTAAAAACGTTGAAATTTCAAAAGCTGTAAAAACACTTCACAAAGCCATTAATCAGCTCAAAAAAGATTTAAGAGCTTCGGGCAAAAAAGTGCACATTACAAGCATAAAAGATTTCACTTCGGAAGAGATAAAACCTCTTCAAGCAGAATTCAAAAACAATTATACGTTTTCCACGCAGCCCAATATGATTTTCGAAATCAATGAAAATTGGAAAACAGAACAAAATTACATTGATGCTTTGTCAAAAAAATACAGAGATCAATACAAACGCGCTCGTAAGAAATCAGAAGGTATTGTAAAACAAAAAATGTCATTATCTGATATCAAGCAATACGAAGATGTTATTTATGACTTGTATTTTCACGTGGCGAAAAATGCGCCTTTCAACACCTTTTTTCTGGCTCGAAATCATTTTAGCTTTTTTAAAGAAATCATGAAAGAGAATTTTTTATTTTATGGTTATTTTTTAGATGAAAAACTAATCGGATTCAATACTTTGATAAAGAACGGAAATGTAATGGATACTTATTTCCTAGGCTATGATGAAAATTTACAACGCGAAAGAATGCTGTATTTGAATATGCTTTATGACATGATTGCCTATTCCATCAATCAAGGTTTCAAAGCAATTGTATTTGCGCGAACAGCACTTGAAATAAAAAGCTCAGTAGGTGCAAAACCTTTAAAAATGTACGGTTTGATCACGCACAGCAACGCTTTGATCAATCATAATATTGCCAAATTATTTCAGTATTTGGAGCCAAAAACAGAATGGCAAGAACGTAATCCGTTTAAATAAAAAAGCCAAATCAAGGCACTGCAATTTTCATCTGCTTGTGCAAAATATAAATATCTAAATCGGTCTGCGCACCGCAATATTCACCGTCTATTTGAAAATTCACTGGATAATCTGTTTTTATAGCGGCTTTATCCGTCGAAATAATGACAACGTCATCAGAGTCAATTGGCATATTTCCGGTTATAATTTTCCCAATCAATAATAAATCCAAGTTTTTTAAAATAACCAACTCGAACTTTCCATCGTTCATTGCACCATTTGGATTAATGATTACGCCTGTCCCGTATTTCTGTGAATTGGCAATAACAATCATTCTTGCAGTATGTTCGACTGTTTTATTATTGGCCGAAATTGTCGCTACGAATGGTTCTTCAGATTCGGTTAAAGTTGTAAATGCTTGCAATGCATAGCCCCAAAAGCCACGCACATCACTTTGTTCATAGTTTTTAACCAAATTGGCATTCAATCCAAGATCGCTTAAATGAATGCTCTTTTTGCCGTTGATGCAAATCATATCCATTTCAATGTAATGATGCAGGAAGGCAATATTTAGATTCTCTTCGATTCCGGCTGGCAAATTCAAATCGACTGAAAGTCCGTTTGCAGAACCCGCTGGTAAAATCCCGATGATGACATCGTGCTCTTCCATTGCTTCAGCAACCATTTTGATTGTTCCGTCACCGCCCGCCACAATAATTCGGTCAGGAGTATATTGATTGTATAATGTTTGTATCGCTTTTAAATCATTCTTTCCAGTAGTTTCATAAACTTCCAAATCAAAATGATTAGTAGTCGCAAATTCCTCAACCGCCTCAATCAAATCACTTTTATCACGATCACCTGATATAGGATTTACAACGAATAGTATATTCTTTTTCAAAATTTTATTTTAAACCAATTAAATTAAGTAAATTACAGTTACATAAATATACGCAATAAATGAAACCAATTTTACAATTATATCGAGGTTATGCAAATGAGCAAGAATTAATTGTGATGGGACACGTTTTAAGAAAAGAACATAATTATGATTTTGAAAAAAAGAAGCTTAAAAATGCGACTTCTATCCTCAAACTGTTCCGAATAAAAACGATCACGAATTTTGATGTTTATCTGCATTATAACGACCAAATCATTCATACTAAAACACTAGACGACGGTTACTTCAAGTTTTGTATTCCACTGGAAAAAGAAACTCATTTTGGATGGATGCCATATGAAGTAAGTCTAAAATACAACAACACATCCAGTAGTTGCAAAGGCAGTTTTATACGTCCTCATAAAGGAAAACTTGGCATCATTTCTGATATTGATGATACATTTTTGATTTCGCACACGAACAACTTCTTTCGAAAAATCTATATTTTGCTATTTAAAAATGTAAATGACCGAAAAGTATTTAAAGATGTTGTAGCCCATTATCAAGCTTTAAGTTTAGCAGGACGGCATAATACAGAGGAAGAAAATGCTTTTTTCTATGTTTCAAGCAGCGAGTGGAATTTATATGGCTTCATTTCAAAGTTTACCCGAATAAACAAATTACCAAAAGCAGTTTTTCTTTTAAAAGATATCAAAAGAGGAATCACTGATTTTTTCATGAGTGGCAGAGGAAGCCACGATCATAAATTTGAAAAAATAAAACATGTCGTGGAATTCTATCCTACGCTTAAATATGTTTTAATGGGCGATGATTCACAGCACGATCCGGTTTTATATGAACGAATCTGCAAAATTTTTCCGGTTACGGTAATTGCAGTTTACATCAGGCAAACAGGAAGATCAAAGAAAAAAGAAGTTCAGAAAATAATGAAAAACCTAGAAAGTCTTGATGTCTCAGTTTGTTACTTCAAAGAAAGCAGTCAAGCCATAGAACATTCAAGATCAATTGGAATTATTAAATAGGTTTGTTTTAAGTTTTTAGTTCCAGTTAACTGAAAAACTTGAAACATAATAAATGCTTTTTAAACTAAAAAACCTTTGCCAAAATTTGAAACTTTGACAAAGGCCTACCTACTTTTAAAAACTGAGACTGAAATCTGCGACTGCAAACTAAGCATTAAAATTATCAATCTCTTCTTGAACGGTTTCCCAATCGGTTAACAATTGATCTAAATCGGCTTTCTTTTTGTTGTACGCCGTAAAGAAAGAAGCGTCCTCGACATGTTTGTCATAATTAGTTTCCAACATTTTATCGTCATGTTGGATGTCTTTTTCTAATTGCTGAATTTGACTTTCGATTTTGCTTAATCTGTTTTGAAGCGCTTTTGTTTTTTTCTGATCTTCATACGAAACTTTAGCAACTTCTTTCTCTTTTGGAGCAGCTGTTTTTACAACATCTTTCTTCTCCACTTCACGCATATTTTCAAGATTGCGCTGTTCCAAGAAAAAGTTGATATCACCTAAATATTCCTTGATTTTTTGATCTTTGAATTCATAAACAATATTTGACATTCCTTGAAGAAAATCCCTGTCGTGAGAAACCAACAATAAAGTCCCTCCAAATTTTTGAAGCGCCGCTTTCAAAACATTTTTAGATTTAATATCTAAGTGATTCGTTGGCTCATCCATCAGCAACACGTTAATTGGCTGCAATAACAATTTACAAAGCGCCAAACGATTACGTTCACCCCCAGAAAGTACTTTTACTTTTTTCTCCACATCATCGCCACGGAAAAGGAAAGAACCTAACATATCGCGAACTTTCATTCGGTTCGTATCGGTTGCAGCATCTTCCATTGTTTGAAGTAAAGTGATTTCTCCATCTAAATATTCCGCTTGATTTTGGGCAAAATATCCTAATTGAACGTTATGTCCTAATTTAATGTTTCCTTGATATTCAAACTCATTAACAAGCGCTTTGATGAAAGTCGATTTACCTTGCCCATTTTGACCAACAAAAGCGATTTTACTTCCGCGTTCAACTAATAAACTGATATCTTTTAGAATCGTTTTGTCTCCGTATGCTTTCGTAACATGCTCCGCTTCAATTACCACTTTCCCTGGTTCTTTTGAAACTGGGAAAGAGATATTCATTACCGAATTATCATCTTCATCAACTTCGATTCTTTCAACTTTATCTAATTTTTTAATCAACGATTGCGCCATTGAAGCTTTTGAAGCCTTTGCACGGAATTTCTCTATTAATTTTTCTGTCTCTTCAATTTTCTTCTGCTGATTCTTTTGAGTAGCCAATTGCTTCTCACGAATTTCATGACGCAATTCTAAATATTGAGAATATGGTTTATTAAAGTCATACGCTTTACCTAAAGAAATTTCGATTGTTCTATTGGTTACATTGTCCAAGAACATTTTATCGTGTGATACGATCACCACAACTCCAGGGTAATTGCGAAGGAAATTTTCCAACCAAATAATACTTTCAATATCTAAGTGGTTGGTAGGCTCATCCAGCAATAAAACGTCGTTTGACTGCAACAAAAGCTTGGCAAGTTCGATACGCATTCTCCATCCACCAGAAAATGTTTCAGTCTGATTATTGAAAACTTCTCTTTTAAAACCAAGTCCTAAAAGAATTTTTTCAGTATCTCCAACATAATTATAACCGCCAAGAAGATCAAAACGATGCGTATAGTCAGATAAATCTTCGATAATCTGACCATATTCCTCACTTTCATAATCGGTTCTGGTCACTAATTGATGATTGATTTCTTCTAGCTTTTTCTCTACAACTTTAATTTCTGTAAAGGCCTCATAAGCTTCTTCTAATACAGTTCTTCCTTGCTCAAAATCAATATCCTGACGCAAGAAACCCATTTTGATATCTTTTTCCTGAGAAATAACTCCTGAATCTGGTTTAAAATCTCCTGCCAACATTTTAAGCATTGTCGATTTACCTGCTCCGTTTTTACCCACAAGACCTACGCGGTCGCCGGCGCCTAAACGAAAAGTAACTTCTTCGAATAAATAAGTTCCACCAAAAGAAACTGAAAGATTGTGTATATTAAGCATAATGTATTGCTGAAAATCTAGAAATTAAAATCACTGTAAATAAGCTTTTTGTCGCTTACAATTTTGAAAGTGCAAAAGTATAACTTTTAATTGAAAGTTTTGGGACTGAAACAACAGCTTACGCAATATTTCTGAATTTCAGTTCATTTGATTGACACCATTAAAAAGAACTGATCGAAAATAATATATAATAATAATTTCTTTCTGTTCCAATGATTCCCAATGAAGTCGCAACAGAAATAAAATAGTATCTTTGTAAGAGTATTACGTTTAATAATTTTCTTTAAAATCAATCTTTGATTTCGAAATCAAAAACACAAATAACAATGTTTAATAAAGGATCAAAACTAAATAGCATTTTTACCGGAAGCTGCCCAAGATGTCAAAACGAAAGCATGTATGAAGATAAAAATCCGCTTCATTTGACCAAAGTTCTAAAAATGAACGAAAACTGCAGTCATTGTGGTTTAAAATACCAAATCGAACCTTCCTTTTTTTATGGTGCAATGTATGTAAGCTACGGTCTAAATGTGGCTGTTGGAATTGCTGCCTTTATTGTTTCTTTTGTGTTTTTCGGAGCAAGCATCAGCCAGTCATTTATTTCTATAATAATAACGCTTATTTTGTTATTTCCGTTTGTTTTGCGCCTTTCGAGAAACCTTTACATCAATATGTTTATTTCATACGATCCAAAGGCTGGTCAGAAGTAAGAGATTTTAGATATCTTTTATGGAAGCGCTTAATATCGGCTTCTTTATCTAGTGGAATTTGATTTTCTATATGATCATATAAAGCTTGCGCCATTGCAGGTCCAAGCATTACACCTCTAGTGCCTAATCCGTTAAGGATATGCAATGATTTGTAGACTTCGTGGGTTCCTAGCAAAGGCCTTCTGTCTGCAACAGTCGGACGTACGCCCCCGAAATGTTTTACAATTTCAAAATTGCAGGTAATGATTTCTCTAATACGCTCCAAAAGTTCTTTTTTCCCTTCCTCAGTAGGCGCATCTGTTTTGTCATTCCAATTATAGGTTGCTCCAACTTTAAACAATTGATCTCCCAATGGCAATATAAAAACGCTTGTATTCACAATCAAATCTAAATTTAGATCTGGTGCTTTTATAATAAACAATTCTCCTTTGGTGCCGTCTAATGGCAGATAATTAAAAAACGGATTTTTATGCATTCCGAAACCTTCTGCAAAAACAATATGCCGTGCCTGAATATTTTTATACCGAATTCCTGATTCTAAAAACTCAATGCCATTGCAATCAAAAGATTCTTCTAACAACAAATTACTTTCTATCAAATATTTGTGATAACAATCCAACAATAAAGCAGTGTTGACATATCCAGTATGTAATACCTCGCCATAATCATACGGAGAATCAATTCCAACATATTTCTCTGTTATCAATTTTGTAGACAAGAAAGGCGCCAAATTGATTTTATCCGAAGCGGCAAACCAATTGTTTTGTTCTTCAATGGAGAAAAACTTTCTTAGAATTGGCATTTTAAAGTTGAACTTCTCTTGCAGTTTTTCTTCAACACGATCATAAAAATCATTCATTAAAACCAATTGCTCTTTTGCATTCCAAACTTCACTAAAACGCTTCAAAATGACAGGGTTATACAATCCACCTGCCACTCTTGATGAGTGTTGCGATTTGTTATCAAGAAGCAAAATAGTTTTATTGTTCTTAAGAGCCACTTCGGCGAAAGAAATTCCGGCCAAACCAGATCCGATGATTAAATAATCAAGCATTGTGCAGTATATAGGTATAATAAAAAAACTCTTACTACAAAGATAATAAGAGTTTGTCTTATAAGTTAGTTCCGTTGCTTAGTAATTCCACATATTCTCCTCGAAATTACGAATCTTTTCTTTTACTCTTTCAGATTCTAACAATT
Organism: Flavobacterium denitrificans DSM 15936; assembly: GCF_000425445.1. Taxonomy (GTDB): domain Bacteria; phylum Bacteroidota; class Bacteroidia; order Flavobacteriales; family Flavobacteriaceae; genus Flavobacterium; species Flavobacterium denitrificans. Next base: position 192,947 of record NZ_KE384379.1, read on the forward strand.
GATTCTGTGCATTATCTTTCATATAGTCTTTTATTTCACGATCGCCATACACATTTTCTTCCTTGTAGATAATCGAGTTAAAACGTCTCGAGTTTAAAATTTGATCGAATGAAATAGAAGCTGCAGAATTTACATCATTAAATGCTTTTGCCTCATGCAATACGGTACGCGCATCTGGAAAGAATACCCAAAACAATTCAATATAATCTTTCTCATCACTATTCATGGTGTAAACATCTGGAGTAACGGGGCAAATGCCAATTAAGCGATATTTTAATTCCCCCTGACGCTTGTCAAAATACCAATACCCTTTGATTTTATACTGTGTTACGTCTTGAGCGGTTAAATCTTGCTTCAAAATATACTCTGCAGGAACTGTTCTAGTTGGTCCAATTGTTTCTTCTTTGTAACTAACACTTTTTTTCTTGCCAGTACCTGTAACAACTTTTTTCTTTACAACTCGCGATTTGTAATCATCTGGATATTGATTGATCAGCTCTCTTCCTGCATCAGTGGTATCAACACGAGATAATGAACCTTCAATATCTTTCATGGTTTTTTTGGTATTAAAATAACTATCTGTATACACTTCAGTTATTCTACCATTCCTGATTGCTTTAGTTAAAACATCATAAAGAGAGCGCCTATCAGCACCTATGTTAGCAGTATCAACAGGAAAATAATAGGGGAAATTGATTTTTTCGTTTAAATCAATAATTTCCCAAGTCATTTTTCCCATCAGAACATCCCTGTCTTCAACATACCCATAAGCTAGAGGCTTATCATTATCTGCAATAAGTTGCGCAGGTGTCTTAATTCCAATTTGGGAGACCGTTTTCGCATTAAGCAAATTAGACTGTGCAATAGAAACAAAATTTCCAGCAACAAAAAACATAACGATTAAAAAATTTCTCACTTTCATCATAATTAATAGTATAAGAAGTCAAACGTAACATTTTAAAAAATATTATACTTTTTCTTACAAATTTAAAATCGTACCGATTTAATTGACCGTCCAAAAGTTTTCTCAAAAAAAAACTCTTACTACAAAGGTAGTAAGAGTTTTTCTTATATCGTTATGCTTCTGCTTAGTAGTTCCACATATCTTGTTCGAAATTACGAATCTTTTCTTTTACTCTTTCAGATTCTAATAACTGGTTTTGAGCGTTATCTTTCATATAATCGCTGATAGCTCTGTCTCCGTAAAGGTTTTCCTCTTTGTAAACAACCGCGTTAAAACGTCTAGAGTTTAAGATTTGGTCGAATGAAATTGGCAATGCAGAGTTATTATCATTGAAAGCTTTTGCCTCATGCAAAGCCTCTCTTGAATTTGGGAAGAAAACCCAAAATAACTCAATATAATCCTTTTCATCACTGTTCATTGTATAAACGTCTGGAGTTACAGGACAAATTCCTAGCAGACGATATTTCAATTCGCTTTGACGTTTGTCAAAATACCAATATCCTTTGATTTTGTATTGTGTAACATCCTGAGCTGTCAAATCTTGTTTTAAGATATATTCAGCAGGAACAGTTCTTGAAGGCGGCACAGTTTCATCAACATAAGTAACAGATTTCTTTTTCCCAGTTCCAGTAACAACTTTTTTCTTCACAACACGTGTCTTATAGTCGTCTGGATATTGGTTGATAAGTTCTCTACCTGCATCAGTAGTATCAATACGAGATAATGATCCTTCGATGTCTTTCATTGATTTTTTAGTATTGAAATAACTATCCGTATAAACTTCAGTTATTTTACCTTTTTTGATAGCTTTTGTCAAAACGTCATACAATGAACGTCTATCAGGACCAATGTTAGCTGTATCTACAGGAAAATACAAAGGAAAATTGATTTTTTCATTCAAATCAATAATCTCCCAAGTTGTTTTTCCCATCAAAATATCTCTATCATCAACATAACCGTAAGCTAAGGGCTTATCATTATCTGAGATAAGTTGCGCAGGAGTTTTAAGTCCTATTTGAGCAGGTGTTTTCGCGTTAAGCAAATTCGATTGCGCATTAGAAGCAAAACCTCCAGCAATAGAAACAATGGCTATTAAAAAATTTCTTACTTTCATCGTGGTATCATTATAAGATATTGAACGTAGTTATAAACTACTTTATTATTGTATTTCGTAAATTACCGGAGCAGTTCTTGGCAATAAATAACTACCAGCTCCAACAAGTTTAGTTTTAATTTCAGAAATAGTAACTTGATCTCCTCTACCTGCTCTAGCAAGAACTGATTTACATTGTGCATTTAATTTATTACCAGTAACTACAACTGTAGGTTGTCCAGCAATTTTCAAATTAAATCCAACAACATCTAAACCAACTTCGAAATCAAAGTCTACTAATTTAGCACCAATAGTAGCAATTTCTAAGTTAGATTTAGGCCCTTTAACAACACCCATATCACCTCTAATTGTACCTGTTGGCCCAGGAATACCTTTAATTCTGAATGTTTTCTTATCTGAAACTTTATCACCGTTTGGCAATGTACCTGTTACAGAAATTGTAGTTTCGTTACCAGAACCTGGGCTCATGTTATATTTACCTGGTTTACCAGCAGAACTTAATCCAGGAGCACTAGCAACAACTTTGTTATCAGCAACACCAGCAAAAGATACAGAGATTGGGTTAACTACACCTCTATACACTACGTTCATTTTGTCTGCAGAAATTGTAGCAGAATTTGGTCTTGGAACTACAACATACTTCCCAGCAAATTTAAGAGGAATGTTTTTTCCATCTTCTAAGAAAGTAAATTGTCCGTTAATGTTTTGCTCTCCAACACCTCCAGCAGTTAATGAGATAACAGCTTGTCCGTTTACGATTTGTCCAGGACCTTGGAAAGATGTAGGTTTTGTGTTTTCGTCGTAACGACCTAGAACTACTTTACCAGTAACTTTCTCACCTTGGAAATAAGCATTTTTATCTAAAACTACAATTGCTTGGTAATTGCTATAAGATGCAGCAGCAACCGCAGCTTTTCCTAAAGCAGCACTATAAACATCAGATTCAGCTTTTTGAACATCATTTTGCCAAGCAGAAAGTTTAGCTAATGAAGCAACTGCAGGGAAACCTTTAAAGTGGTAAGCTAAATACTTATCTTTTAAACCTTCTTTGTTTGCAACATCAGAAAGATCAAATTTCTTTTCAACCTCAGCTAAGATTGCAGCGTATTTTTTGTCTGACAAAGCAGCTTTCATCTCTGACTTATACTTTTCGATGTGAGCGATGATATCATTTCCTTTTTTAGTGTATCCATCACCAGTAAACCAGTTGTCGATATTGTCACCTTTGTCCATTGACTCGTATGGCAATTTACCAGTTTCTTTATCAGTTTCAAAACCTTTTAAAACATCCGCTTTTAAAGAGCCTACATATGCATAAAATTCTTTTGAAGCTGTTTCAACTTTGTGAGCCGTAACCGCTGCAGTAGCAAATTCTCCTTTTGCTTCAGCTGCTTTTTGGTCTAACGACATCAACATACTTGCATTTGTTTGTTCTGAAGACGTATTAGCACTTTCAAATTTTTCATTCATTAATCCAAAAGCAGATAAAACTTCTTTGGACATATTCATTGCTAACATTGCGATGAAAACCAGATACATCAGGTTGATCATCTTCTGTCTAGGGGTTAATTTTCCTCCTGCCATTTTTTTCTAATTAGTTCTTATTAATAATTTTAATATAATAGTTAAAAACTAATTATCCTTTGTTACTCATTGCAGAAAGCATACCACCGTAAACACTGTTTAAAGAAGCAATGTTTGCTGTCATAGACGCCATTTGCTCTTTTAATTTAGCAGCATTTTCAGCAATTTCGCTGTTAGCTTGTGCATTTCTTGAAGCACTTTCTAATTGAACTTTATATAAACTGTTTAATGATTCCATTTGTGCAGCTGCCATAGACATTTCTTCAGCATATTTCTTTTGTCCTGCAATAGAATCAACTGTTGGAGAAATTGCTTTTGCAGCTCCTTCGAAGTTTTTGATTGAATTTCCTAAGCTTGCCATTAACTCACCGTCAACTTTAGCTTCTTTCAACATGGCATCTAATTTTTGAGACAATAATCCTTGAGCATCAGTTGGAGTTTCAACTTTTGCTTCTTTTTTTCTAGCTTGTCCGTTTGCCAATTCTGGGTAAACAAGAGTCCAATCCAACTCATCCTCAACTGGTTCGAAAGCAGAAAGTGCAAAAATTAACGCTTCTGTCACCAATCCAACAGAAAGCATAACTGTTCCTGTTAATGGACCAATTTCAAAGTGAGTAATTTTGAATAATGCTCCAATAATTACTACTGCCGCTCCCATACCATAAGCGAAATTCATTGCTTTTTTACTTAATAATGCCATAATACTTCTTTTTTTTAGGTTTTAATTTTTAATAGACTCGATTTGGTTGTATTTAATTTAGATAATAAATTACTTTTTCTTTTTGCTTCCAGTTACTTGAGTTCCCATGTAATCTTGTACCGTTCTGAAACCAATGTAACTTCTAGCTGAATCAGCATATTCGTGATCACGAGTACTTACTTGTAGGAAGTAAGCAACATCTTTCCAAGATCCTCCACGAACTACTTTTCTTTGGTTGTTTCCATCAATTACGTTAGGGTTCATTGTAGAAACATATTCGTATGCATTAGGGTTATAAGCTGAATCTGTCCACTCTGAAACGTTTCCTGCCATGTTGTATAAACCGTAACCGTTAACTTCGTAAGATTTAGCCTCAACTGTGTATAAAGCTTCATCAGCAGCATAATCTCCTCTACTTGGTTTAAAGTTTGCCATAAAGCATCCTCTGTCGCTCTTAGTATAAGGACCTCCCCATGGGTAAGTTGCTGATTCCAGACCTCCTCTTGCAGCATACTCCCACTCTGCCTCTGTTGGCAACCTGAAAGCGTTTACTAAGTCACGTCCTTTTTTCTTAGATTTGATATAACTGTTTTTGTTTAACGTTCTCCAAGCACAGAAAGCTTTTGCTTGTTTCCAAGTAACACCAACTACTGGATAATCTCCATAAGCTTTGTGCCAGAAATAATCATTGTGCATTGGCTCATTATATGAATAAGCGAAATCTTTAATCCAAACTGTTGTATCAGGATAAACGCTTACTTGCTCTGTTTTAACAAAGTCTTTTCTTTTTCCAACTTTAGCTTTTGCTGCAGCTTGAATATCCATCCAAGAATAACGGAATTTTAATTTATTTACATCAATTGTTCTTAATCCATTGTATGATTCTTCAATTGGCAAATACATAGAGTCCATTACTTCAGCATAATACTCATCTGGATAAGCTTTTGTATCTTTAATTAATTTTACTTTTTTGTTTAGTTTTCTACCAGCATAAGGATCATCTTTTGTTCCTACGCTATAGTAGTTATCATACATATATTTATCGTAAGCCGTCATTTTATCTGGCTCAGAATCATTAAATGCATAATCAGCTATACTACCGCCTTTTTTTCCTTTACCGTCGCCTGTAGCTTTTTGACCTGTTTCATCAGCCAAGATTGCCAAACGAACTCTCATTGTAGAGTCTTTTACCCACTCCACAAACTGACGATACTCACTATTTGTAATCTCAGTCTCATCCATATAGAATGAACGAACTGTAACTGTTTTAGTTGGAGCATCTTCCACATTAGCTAAGTCAGCATCAGCTTTACCCATAATAAAAGATCCACCTGGAACCAAAGTCATTCCATAAGGTTTTTCAGGATGCCATTTCCCTCCTGTAACACCAACTAATTCACCTTTGTCACCTGACTTACCACAGCCAATTACCAGTGTTAACATTGCTGCAAATGCAATAAACTTCTTCATATAAATTTGGATTATCTATTCATTATTAAAAGTCCGTAAACGTATTTATTATTTATCTAAAAAACAATACTACTTGCGAATTTTATTTTACCGTTCAAAAATAATGTTAAATAAAATAAAAAAAAAATATTTTATCGATAAACTAACGCAAAAAATCGACCAAAAACATCAAATTTTATAATATATAATCTATTTCTTACTAATATTTCTTAAATATTTTTTTAGAATTCTAAAAAATTAAGATTTTAATTGAAAATTTCTTTTACAAAGCATTTTTTCGTTGTGCTTTCCACCATCTTTCTGGCAATTCTTGATTGCATGCACACAAATATTCGTCGTATGAACACGGTAATAACGTATTTCTTTTCAATTTATTGCTCCCATTTGAAACAAACGGAATTTCGATCCACCAACGGTCCGTTTTGTCACTTTTATAAAAAATAAGTTCCTCATCTTCCAAAGGAACAATATACTTTAAATAGTTTGTTCTGCTGCCAAAAGGATATTCTTTCGAACGATAATGGTAACCTTCTATAAAATACCATACAATTTGTGCAATTAGAACTGCTTCATGCACTGTGCTATTATGATTAAAAACCCCAAATGCCGAAACTTTATCACTGATTCCAGAATATCTCGCTAACGAACAAATTTCTTTTCCATTGAAACCATTTGGCTCAAAAGAAATCAAATTTCCTGATTCTGAAGATTTTACAGAATTCAAATCAACACTAACCAAATCAGCATCTCTAAAAACAGGCTCCGCCAATGCTATATTTGTTGAAATTTCCCCTAATCGATAAGCATCAAAAAACAACTTTTCGATCAAATCGATTTCTTCTTGAGAATTATAATACGTTTGATATCCTATATTGCAATAGTTGAACAAGTTATTTGGCTCATCAATGATAATTTTAGTCAAATATGAATTAGCTGAAACTGATTCATTTTCTTTTCCAAAATCAAATCTATTATCTACTGAAACCAAGTTCACCATTTGTTCTAAATCGTCATAAGCACGATACAATGCATAGGTCAAATCTTGAGAACCTCCTAGGACTATAGGAATAACTTTGTTCTTAATTAAAGAAGCTACAACTTTTTTTAGCGCAAAATAAGTATCATCTACTGAGTCACCCGCTAAAATATCGCCAAGATCCGCAATAGATGCATCCCAATTTCCAGGAAACATAGCATAAAGCTTCTTTCGAATTGCAGTCAGATTGACTTCATTCACCATATTAATGTTTCGTCTATCTTCTAAAACACCAATAATGGCAATATTTATTTTGCTTATATCAGGAAATTGATCATGGGTATGCAATACTATTTTACTGCCCAATTCTTGAGAAGACAACGAATTGATAAAACTTACAATTCCCTCGTTAACTGGTTCTAGAAAATCAAATTCCATTTATTTTGCTTAAATTATTTCTTTTTTGCTACCGTTTTTTTAGCCGGAGCTTTTTTTGCTGTTGTTGTCTTTTTCGCTGGAGCTTTTTTTGCCGGAGTCTTTGCCGCAATCATTTCTTGAACTTGTGCCAATGTCAATTTTGTTGCATCGACATCTTTACTTAATTCAATTTTGATTTTTCCTTTCAGAATTACAGAGCGTCCCCAACGTGCTTTTTCCACCACAATTCCTTCTTCTTCCCAATTATGAAGTACTTTGTCAATGTTTTTCTGCAATTTATCTTCAATCAATTCTTCAACATCAGCCTGAGATAAATTATCAAAATTGTATTTTTTGCTCACATTCACAAAAAGACCGTTCCATTTAATGAATGGACCAAAACGCCCCACTCCTTTTTGAACACCTTCTCCTTTATAAACTGCAATTGGCGCATCAGCAAGTGCTTTTTCGTCAATTAATTCCTGAGCTCTTTCTTTAGAAACACCTAAAGGATCTTCTCCTCGTGGCAATGAAATAAAAACGCTTCCATGACGCACATAAGGGCCGTAACGACCATTATTCACCTCCACTTCTTCTCCTTTATATTCTCCTAAACTTTTTGGAAGCAAGAACAAGTTCAAAGCTTCTTCAAGTGTAATATTTCCAATATTTTGATCTGCCATCAAGCTGGCAAACTTTTTATCTTCATCATCTGCTTCTCCAATTTGAGCCATTGGTCCAAATTTTCCTAAACGAACAGAAACTTGTCTTCCGTCTGCATCTTTACCAAGAATTCTTTCACCGCTTTCACGTTCAGCATTTGCTTCAACTTCTTTTACATTTGGGTGAAATTGATTGTAGAAATCCTGCATCATTTTTGCCCAATCGATATTTCCTTCGGCAATTTCATCAAAATCCTGCTCTACTTTTGCAGTGAAATTATAATCTAAAATGTTTCCAAAATTCTTTACCAAGAAATCCGTAACAATTGTTCCAATATCTGTAGGAACTAATTTTCCTTTATCAGAACCTGTATTTTCTTTCAGTACTTTTTCTCCAACTTTACTATTTTGCAATGTAAGTTGTGTATAGTTACGTTCTTGACCTTCAAGCGTTCCTTTTTCAACATAATTTCTATTGATAATTGTTGAAATTGTTGGCGCGTAAGTAGAAGGACGACCAATCCCAAGTTCTTCGAGTTTTTTAACCAAAGACGCCTCAGTATAACGTGCCGGCGGTCTTGAATATCGTTCTGTGGCTGTAATATAGTTATTTGCTAACTTTTCATTTACTTTTAAAGCTGGAAGCATTCCTTCTTGCTCTTCTTCATCGTCATCATGACCTTCTAAATAGACTTTTAAGAAACCTTCAAAAAGCAATACTTCTCCCGAAGCTGTAAAAATTTCGCTGTGATTATCGGCTTCGATTTTTACGTTTGTTCTTTCAAGCTGTGCGTCGCTCATTTGCGAAGCCAATGTTCTTTTCCAGATCAAATCGTACAAACGCGCTTGGTCACGATCAATATTTACGGAATGGCGAGACATATCAGTTGGACGAATTGCTTCGTGCGCTTCTTGTGCTCCTTTATTTTTATTGGCGAAAATTCTCGGTTTAGAGAATTCTTTTCCGTATGATTTAATAATTTCAGCTTCAGCAGCATCCATCGCTTCTTTTGAAAGATTTACCGAATCCGTTCTCATATATGTAATAAGTCCGGCTTCGTACAAACGTTGTGCTAACTGCATCGTAATTCCAACGGGCAAATACAATTTTCTCGCTGCTTCCTGTTGAAGCGTAGAAGTTGTAAAAGGTGCTGTAGGAGATTTTTTGGTAGGTTTAGTTTCTAAATCAGCTACCTTATATTTAGAACCGATATTTTGATTTAAGAAATCTTCGGCTTCTTTTTTAGTATTGAAGTTTTTTGGCAATTTTGCTTTGAAAGCTTTTCCTGCTTCGTTTACAAATTCTGCAACAATTGAATACGTTGCAACTGCGTTAAAACTTTGAATTTCGCGTTCTCTTTCCACAATCAAACGTACAGAAACTGACTGCACACGACCTGCTGAAAGTCCGCCTTTGATTTTTCTCCATAAAACTGGAGATAATTCGTAACCTACTAAACGATCCAGAACACGACGTGCTTGTTGTGCATTTACTAAATTATAATCAATTTCTCTTGGATTATCAATTGCTTTAAGAATCGCAGATTTTGTAATCTCGTGAAAAACAATTCTTTTGGTTTTTTTTGTATCCAGTTTTAATTCTTCCGCCAAGTGCCATGAAATAGCCTCTCCCTCGCGGTCCTCATCGGATGCTAACCAAACCGTTTCGGCATTTTTAGATAGTGTCTTCAGTTTGCTTACCAAGGCTTTTTTATCCGGAGAAACTTCATATTTTGGCTTAAAACCATTTTCTACATCTACTCCTATTTCCTTTGATGGTAAGTCGGCTATGTGACCATAACTTGACTCCACCTGAAAATCACTCCCAAGAAATTTCTCGATCGTTTTTGCCTTTGCAGGTGACTCCACTATTACTAAATTCTTTGCCATTGCTCTTATTTTCTGCAACAAAAGTATTTATTTTTTTTAAATATTAACCTTTGGAATGCATTTTTGAAGTATTTTGATATTATGAAACTTAAAATTGCAGATTTATCTGTAATATTCTTCATTATATATATAGGTATAACTTTTAATGATTTCTAACCGAGAAATGTGCTTTTTTATTTTGGATTTTTGATTTTAGAATTTCATCTAAAAGAAATTAAAACTTCAAACCTGAACCCTAAAATCTAAAATTAAATTTGTTAATTCTTTCCCTGCCATCTTGTCATATTAAGCGCAATTAACCTATCTTTGCACTTTGAAATTTTACAATGGAAAAGATTATTGAAGAAAGCAAACAGGGCGAAAGTCTTGTTTTAGAAAATAAACCTGAGAATACTAAAAAACTATTTATAGAAAGTTACGGCTGTGCGATGAATTTTTCGGACAGTGAAGTCGTAGCTTCCATTTTATCTGACGGCGGTTACAACACAACTTCGGTTTTAGAAGAAGCCGATTTGGTTTTGGTAAATACTTGCTCAATCCGTGACAAGGCTGAACAAACGATTCGTAAGCGTCTGGAAAAATACAACGCTGTAAAACGTACCAATCCGAAAATGAAAGTGGGCGTTTTGGGCTGTATGGCGGAACGTTTGAAAAGTCAGTTTCTTGAAGAAGAAAAGATAGTTGACCTTGTTGTTGGTCCTGATGCCTATAAAGATCTTCCTAATTTATTGGCTGAAGTTGAAGAAGGCCGTGACGCCATCAATGTAATTTTATCAAAAGAAGAAACTTACGGAGATATTTCGCCTGTTCGTTTAATGAGCAATGGAATTACGGCTTTGGTTTCGATTACTCGTGGATGCGATAATATGTGTACATTTTGCGTTGTACCTTTTACGCGCGGACGTGAAAGAAGCCGTGAACCGCAAAGTATCATGAATGAAATTCAGGACTTGTGGAATAATGGCTATAAAGAAGTTACGCTTCTTGGTCAAAACGTTGACAGTTACCTTTGGTACGGAGGCGGATTGAAAAAAGATTTTGTAAACGCTTCTGAAATACAAAAAGCTACTGCAGTTGATTTTGACCAATTGTTAGAAATGGTTGCGGTTGGTTTTCCAAAAATGCGTATTCGCTTTTCGACTTCGAATCCGCAGGATATGCACGAGAGTATTTTGCATGTTATTGCAAAATATCCAAATATCTGCAAACATATTCACTTACCGGTTCAGTCTGGAAGTAACAGAATTTTAAAAGAAATGAACCGTTTGCATTCCCGTGAAGAATATATGGCTTTGATTGACAAAATCAGAGCTATTGTTCCAGATGCTTCGATCTCGCAAGATATGATTGCCGGTTTCCCAACAGAAACTGAAGAAGATCACCAAGATACAATGAGTTTGATGGAATACGTAAAATATAATTTCGGTTACATGTATTCGTATTCTGAACGTCCTGGAACTTTGGCAGGAAGAAAAATGAAAGATGATGTCGAAGAAGAAACCAAAGCCAGAAGATTACAGGAAATTGTCGATCTACAGCAAAAACACGCTTGGTTTAGAAGTGAGGAATTTGTTGGAAAAACAGTTGAAGTTTTAGTAGAAAAAGTTTCTAAAAAATCAAAAGAAGAATTTTCTGGAAGAAATTCTCAAAGTATTACGGTTGTTTTCCCAAAAGAGAATTACAAGATTGGAGATTTCGTAAACGTAAAAATCACAAGCTGTACCTCTGGAACTTTAAAAGGTGAAGCTGTTGGATATTCTGAGATGAATTAATTTTTTAACCGCAAATTTCACAAATTTTCGCAAATTAATTATTCATGATTGACACAAACGAATATTACTACAAGAAAGATCAAAATTATCAAATTGTAGGTATATGTATGGAAGTACATAGATTATTGGGACCTGGATTACTTGAAATTGTATACAAAGATGCGTTAGAAATTGAATTTAAGAATAATAACATCCCTTATCATCGAGAAAAGGAATTTTCAATAGAATATAAAGGAGTTATTTTACCTCATAAATTTTATGCCGATTTTATAGTTTATGAAGATATTATATTAGAAGTAAAATCAGTCAGAGAAATCAGCAATGATCACCTTGCCCAAACATTAAATTACATGAAGCTTGCTGATACTCCAGTCGGAATAATTGCAAACTTTCAAAACAAATCCTTAGTACACAAAAGATTGATAAATTCATAAACTGAATTTGCGCTAATTTGTGTAATTTGTGTAATTTGTGGTTAATTTAATAATAAACATCTCTAACGGATTGAAAAAAATAAGAGTTAATCCGTATTAATCTGTGGCAAAAGATAAAATTATAAGCCAAAAGTTTAAAAGTTAAAGGTCAAAGTATAAAACTTGAAACCTAAAACAAACAAAAAACTTGAAACAAAAAGCAAATGGAAACAGTTCAAGCAATAAAACAGCGATTTGAGATAATTGGTAATGATCCGAAATTAAATCGTGCCATTGAAAAAGCCATTCAGGTTGCTCCAACTGATATTTCGGTTATGGTAACTGGGGAAAGTGGTGTTGGTAAAGAAAATATTCCTAGAATTATACATTCGCTTTCGCATAGAAAGCATGGTAAATATATTGCCGTAAACTGCGGAGCGATTCCGGAAGGAACAATTGATAGTGAACTTTTCGGTCACGAAAAAGGCGCTTTTACAGGCGCAACAAGCACGCGTGAAGGTTACTTCGAAGTAGCCGATGGCGGAACAATTTTTCTTGATGAAGTGGGAGAATTACCTTTAACAACCCAGGTAAGATTATTACGTGTTTTAGAAAATGGTGAATTTATAAAAGTAGGTTCGTCTCAGGTTCAAAAAACAAATGTTCGTATCGTAGCGGCAACCAATGTGAATTTATTTAATGCAATCGAAAAAGGTAAATTCCGTGAAGACTTATACTATCGTTTAAGTACAGTCGAAATTACTTTGCCGCCTTTACGCGAAAGAAACGATGATATACATTTATTGTTCAGAAAGTTTGTGGCCGATTTTGCTCATAAATACAAAATGCCACCTTTAAGACTAGATGACGATGCTGTTCAGCTTTTACAAAAATTCAGATGGAGTGGTAATATTCGTCAGCTTCGAAATGTAGCGGAACAAATTTCTGTTTTAGAAACCAATCGTGACATCAACCTTGCTACTTTACAATCGTATTTACCTGCTGAAGGAAGCAATTTGCCTTCTGTCATCAGTGACAGTAAAAAAGAAAGTGATTTCAGTACCGAAAGAGACATTTTATATAAGGTGCTTTTTGATATGAGAAGCGACTTGAACGATTTGAAAAAACTGACTTTAGAACTGATGAAAAATGGCTCATCAAAAGTTCAAGATATCAATCCAAATCTAATTCAGAAAATTTACGGAAACCAGCAAAACGACAGCGAAATTGATTTTGAAGAAGAACCAAGAACAGCCGTAATGACTACGCCGACTGTTCGTGAAGAAAACTATCAAATTCAAGACGACAACTATCTATTTGCTGAAACAATCGAAGAGGAAGAGATTTTACGTTTGGAACAAAAAGAAATCGAAATGATCAAAAAATCATTAGAAAAAAACAAAGGAAAGCGTAAAGCCGCTGCAGACGAATTAGGCATTTCTGAAAGAACTTTATATCGCAAAATCAAGCAATTCGATTTATAAAATAATTAAATTACAATTTAGAAAATCCAAATTCCAATTACCTATATTTGAACACAATTGGGTTTTGGAATTTAAACGATTGGAATTTCCTCTTAAATATTATGAAAAAAATATATTCTTTATTGGCACTTTTAATTCTGTTCATGCTAAGCGGATGCAGTGTTTACAACTTTACAGGAACAGGAGCTATTGATGCCAAAACGTTTCAGGTTAACTTTTTCCAAAACAATGCTGATTTGATCGAACCTGGAATCGACAGGCAATTCACATTGGCTTTGCAAGATTTGATCATGAATCAAACCAATCTGAATTTGGTAAGCAACAGCGGTGATTTAGTTTACGAAGGAGAAATTATAGATTACAGAATAAGCCCGATGACCGCAACTGCTGTAGGGGCAAATGGAGAAGTTGGAGCAGCACAAAACCGTTTGACCATTCGTGTAAATGTTCGTTTCACAAATAAGAGAAAAGAAACTGATGATTTTGAAAAAACATTTGAATTTTATAATGACTTTGCAGGAACAGATCTTCCAACTGGAGCTGTTTTAAATTCGGCAATTCAAGTTATTTTTGAAAGAATTACTCAAGACATCTTCAATGAATCATTGGCTAAATGGTAAATTTTAGTTTAATTGGCAAACCGTTTAGTCGCTAAATCGATCAAACAAATTTCCGATTACAGAGTTAAACAAATAAATTATTAAATAGTAAAAATGAACGTAACCGATTATACATACCTAATAAACAAACCTGATACTGTAACAGAAAAACAGGCTGAAACATTAGGAAGTGTTTTAAATGAATTCCCATATTTTCAAAGTGCGCGTGCATTGCGATTAAAAGGTCTTTACAAACAAAACAGCTTTAAGTATAATTATGCCTTAAAAGTTACAGCAGCACATACAACAGATCGTTCGGTTTTATTTGATTTTATTACTTCGGAGGAATTCACTCCTATTCAAGGTGCGTATTATGAACGCAAACTGAGAGATCTTTTGAATATTACTGTTTTTGATGTCGAAATTATTTCGGCTGAAGAAAAAAAGAAACTTGCCGAAGTTCGAATTGATCCAATCGAAAAATCTATTTTAGATTCTATTAAAGAAGCTACATCAGTTACTTTTGAAGAACCAGCAAAAATTGAAGAAAAACCGATTGAGCCAGTTTTTGAAGAAAAACCAATTAATTCTGTACTAGAAGAAGAGCCTGAACTTTCTATTAAAGAAGAAACTCCTATTATTAAGGAACCGAGCAGAACTTTTCTAGAAGACAGATTAGATGATGAAATTCCGAATGTCCGAATTGATCCTATTGAAAAATCGGTATTCAATGCCATTAAAGAAGCAGAAAATGTAGTTTTTGAAGAAGCCAAACGTATTGAAAAACCTACAACAATTGAAATTCAAGAAACAGTAATTGAGGAAATTGAGGTTAGTGAAAAATCTGAAACAATTGAAATTCCTGAAACCGCAATCGTTGCTAAAGAAACTATAATTATTGCGGAACCGAAAGAAATTGAAATTTCGGAAACACCAACAGTAATCCAACAGACAGAAAATCATCCAGAAGCAATAAAAATCGAAATTCCTGAAGCAGTGAAAATTGCAGAAGAGAATCTGGAAATTGGAAAACCATTGGATTTTTCAGGCAATGAAAAACATTCCTTCCAAGAATGGTTGCAATTATCAAGAACAGAACCAATTGACAGAACTAAAGAAGCTCCCATGGAAGAAAATCTGACAGAAAATGCTATTGAAAAAGCAGAACAAACATTAGGGACGCTCTCAGTAGAAGAAAAAGCGGAAGAAGAAAGAAAGAAAAAAGCTGAAATAATTGACCGATTTATTGAAGCCAACCCAAAAATCTCTCCAATCAAGCAAACTGCCATAACAGCTGCTGCACAGCTTGACATCAACAAAGACGAGAGTTCTTATTTAATGACAGAGACTTTAGCCAGAGTATATTTGGAACAAAAAAAATATACAAAAGCAATTCAAGCATATGAAATATTAATTTTGAAATATCCAGAAAAAATTACTTTCTTTGCAGACCGCATATCGGATATAAAGATTTTACAACAAAATAACAATAACAATAATTAAGTAATGAGCACATTTTCAATTTTTTTAGTTTTAATCACAATAGTTTGTTTTCTATTGATCGTAGTAATCATGGTACAGAACCCTAAAGGAGGAGGATTATCTTCTACAATCAGCGGAACACAAATGTTAGGCGGTGTACAAAAAACAACAGACTTTTTAGATAAAAGTACTTGGACATTAGCTACTATTTTGATCGTTTTAATTTTGCTTTCAAGCTTAAGCTTTACTGGATCATTAAACGATACTGGATCTAAAATTATTGAAAAAACAGAAGCTCCTGCAACTACGCCAGCAGCTCCTGCGCAGCAAACTCCTGCACCAGCAGCACCAGCTAAATAATAATTTTGATATAAATTAAAATGCCAGCCTGTCAAAGCTGGCATTTTTTTTAAGAAATAATGTCAGTTTATTGAGCATGGCACAATTTCTGAAAGTTTATTGAACATTAAAAAACGTATAACTTAATTAAAATATAAAATCATGGCTTTAAACATTAAACCGCTTTCAGACCGCGTACTTATCGAGCCTGTTGCAGCTGAAACTAAAACTGCCTCAGGTATTTTTATTCCAGATACTGCTAAAGAAAAACCACAAAAAGGAACTGTAGTTGCAGTTGGAAACGGAACTAAAGATCACACAATGACTGTAAAGGTTGGAGATACTGTTCTTTACGGAAAATATGCAGGAACAGAATTAAAATTAGAAGGAACTGATTATTTGATTATGCGTGAGGACGATATCCTTGCAATTATCTAAAAAAATATTGTATTAAGTACGAAGTATTTAAGAATTAAGAACTTCATTAACTTGAAACAAATCAAACTTTAAACAAAAAATTAAAATGGCAAAAGATATAAAATTTGATATTGAAGCACGTGACGGATTAAAACGTGGTGTTGATGCATTAGCAAATGCTGTAAAAGTAACTTTGGGACCAAAAGGTCGTAACGTAATCATCGGAAAATCATTTGGTGGACCAACTGTTACTAAAGATGGTGTTTCTGTTGCAAAAGAAATCGAATTAAAAGACCCATTAGAAAATATGGGTGCGCAAATGGTTAAAGAAGTTGCTTCTAAAACCAATGATTTAGCAGGAGACGGAACTACGACTGCTACAGTTTTAGCTCAGGCTATCGTAAAAGAAGGTTTGAAAAACGTTGCTGCAGGTGCAAATCCAATGGACTTGAAACGCGGTATTGACAAAGCTGTTGAAACGATCGTGGCTGACTTAGCAAAACAAGCTAAAGTTGTTGGAAGCGATTCTGATAAAATCCAGCAAATTGCTTCTATCTCTGCAAACAATGATGATGTTATTGGTGAATTAATCGCTACAGCTTTCGCTAAAGTTGGAAAAGAAGGTGTTATCACTGTTGAAGAAGCTAAAGGAACTGACACTTTTGTTGACGTTGTTGAAGGAATGCAGTTTGACAGAGGATATCTTTCTCCATACTTCGTTACAAATCCAGAGAAAATGGAAGTTGAATTAGACTCTCCATACATTTTATTATACGACAAAAAAGTTTCTTCTTTAAAAGAATTACTTCCAGTTTTAGAGCCAGTTGCTCAATCAGGAAAACCATTATTGATTATCGCTGAAGATGTTGACGGAGAAGCTCTTTCTACATTGGTAGTAAATAAATTAAGAGGTGCTCTTAAAATTGCTGCTGTAAAAGCTCCAGGTTTTGGAGACAGAAGAAAAGCAATGTTAGAAGATATCGCAATCTTAACTGGCGGAACTGTAATTTCTGAAGAAAGAGGTTATACTTTAGAAAATACAACTATCGAAATGTTAGGAAACGCAAAAAGAGTTTCTATCGATAAAGACAATACAACTATCGTAAGTGGTGCTGGTGAAGCTGATATCATCAAAAACCGTGTGAACCAAATTAAAGGTCAGATGGAAACTACTACATCTGATTATGATAAAGAAAAATTGCAAGAGCGTTTAGCTAAATTAGCTGGAGGTGTTGCAGTTCTTTACGTTGGTGCTGCTTCTGAAGTTGAAATGAAAGAGAAAAAAGATAGAGTTGATGACGCTTTACACGCAACGCGCGCCGCTGTTGAAGAAGGTATCGTTGCTGGTGGTGGTGTTGCTTTATTGAGAGCCAAACTTGCTTTAGCTGATTTAAAAGCAGACAACGCTGACGAAGCAACCGGAATCCAAATCGTTTCTCGTGCTGTTGAAGCTCCATTAAGAACTATCGTTGAAAATGCTGGTCTTGAAGGTTCTGTTGTTGTAGCTAAAGTTTCTGAAGGAAAAGGTGATTTCGGATACAATGCAAAAACTGACGAATATGTAGACATGCTTACTGCTGGAATTATCGATCCTAAAAAAGTAACTCGTGTAGCTCTTGAAAACGCTGCATCTGTTTCTGGAATGATCTTAACTACAGAATGTGCATTAATTGATATTAAGGAAGAAAATGCTGGTGGCGGAATGCCAATGGGAGGCGGAATGCCAGGAATGATGTAATCGTTCTCTTCTTAAACTTTAAAACGCCAGATTAATATCTGGCGTTTTTTTTTGCCACTAATTACACAAATTTCCACGAATTGTTTTGCGTAAAAAAAATGCTTTGCCACAGATTAAAAGATTTCCACAGCTTATAATCTTTTTAATCCACTAATCTGTGGCCAAAAATATTCGTAATGACTAGAAAGAATAATTCGTGTAAATTTGTGTAATTAGTGGCAAACCTTTTTTTATTTATGATTGTTTAACATTCTGTTTTTGCCGATAAAAGTTGTTATTGGTAACTTTGTTGTTCAATAATTCATCAATAATGAAAAAATATTTTACCGCGCTCCTATCTTTACTTTTCTTCATCTTTTCATTCGTTTTACAAGCCCAAAATAATAAAGACAATTATGTTGTTTTAGTTTCTATGGATGGGTTTCGCTGGGATTATGGCAAGCAATTTAATCTTCCTAACCTAAAACAAATTTCGAAAAAAGGCGTTCACGCTAAATCAATGAAACCTTCTTATCCAAGTAAAACTTTTCCAAATCATTATGCCATAGTAACCGGACTTTATCCAGACCATCACGGAATTATAAATAATGTTTTTTACGACGCCCAATTAAATGAATCTTTCTCATTGTCAAGCAATGCAAAAAATGATTCTCGATTTTACGGCGGAAACCCGATTTGGAATTTGGCAGAACAACAAGGTGTAAAAACCGCTTCGTTCTTTTGGCCGGGTTCCGATATTGACAATCGAAATCCGAGTATTTTCAAAAAATACGATAATAAAATTCCGTACGGCGCTCGAATTGATACTGTTTTAAAATGGTTGCAGCTTCCAGAAAAACAGCGCCCGCATTTGGTGACTTTATATTTTGATGAACCTGATCATACCGGACATAATTTTGGTCCGCTTTCTCCGGAAAACAAAAAAATGGTGATTAAAATGGATTCTATTATGGGCGAACTATCTAGAAGATTAGACCAATTGCCAATTGGAAAACAAATTAATTTAATCATTGTTTCAGATCATGGAATGGCCAATATCAGCAATGACAAAAAAGTAGCGGTTTTAGATTATTTAAAACCAGAATGGCTAGGTTATAAAGATGTTATAAACCCGATTATGAGTTTGCAAGCAAAAGCAGGATTTCAGGATTCTATTGCAAATGCTTTGAAAAAAGTGCCTCACATAAAATTCTGGAAAGCTTCAGAAGTCCCAGAAAGACTTCATTATGGAACAAATCCACGTGTGCACGATTTTGTTATTGAAGCTAATAAAGGCTGGAGTTTAGTAACTAAAAAATCCCAAAACATAAAAGGCGGAACACATGGCTATGATAACAATGAAAAAGATATGCACGCTATTTTTTATGCAAAAGGTCCAGCTTTTAAAATAAACAAAAGGGTAAAAACATTTAAGAATGTTTCGGTTTATCCTTTAATTGCGAATATTCTAGATTTACAAGTTGGCGAAATCGACGGAAAATTAAGCGATGTAGAATCAATGCTTGCTAATTAAGAAATTTGTCAATTAGATAATTAAACAATTGTCGCCTTGAGCTAAAACGCAAGTTGCTCTAACTGGCATACGGGCTTCGACTTCGCTCAGCCTGACAAAAACTTAATACTTTATACAATAAACCCGACAGGTAAAAACTGTCGGGTTTATTTTTTTTAGAAGAAAAGTGAATTTTCTAATTGGTAAATTATCTAATTATCACTCACAAAAATTTGCATGGTTTTTGTGAATTACAGATTAGTATTACAATTAATTTATAGCTTATCGAAATTAAAATTATTCCTAATCTTTTTTGTATGAAATTAATCATCCGGTTTTTTAGCTTTCTTTTCTGTATACAATCCTACTCTCAGGCGATTAGCAATCAAGACAAAATTACCCAATACCTTGCTGATTATTTTTTAGAAGACCGAGAGATTATTCATGTCCAATTCAATAAAACCCTTTATACAAACAACGAAGATATTGCCTTTAAAGGATACATTCTTAGCAAAAACAGAGATATCTCAAATAGCAACACCACAAATGTTCAATTAGTTATTTACAACAATGAAAATCAAATAATTCAGAAACAATTACTTTATGCGCAAAACGGTATTTTTTCTGGTGGCATTCATTTAAATGAAAAATTTATACCCGGAAAGTACCATTTTCACTTCTATACGAACTGGATGAATAATTTCAAAGAAGATGATTCCTTTTATCAAACGATCGAAATTATTGACCGAAACAAACCCTATACTTTTGAAACCAATGAACCAAATTGGGAAACAGCAGAAATAAGTTTATTTCCTGAAGGAGGAATTATACTAAATGATATCGTTAACACAATAGGAGTTAAGATTGTAGATTGTAATAAAAAAGGTATTGAAATAGCAGACGGCATTATTTTAGACTCAAAATCAAATGAAATTACAAACTTCAACACCAATAAAATGGGGAACGGTGTCATTTATTTAAGACCCGACATAAATGAAAAATACACTTTAAAAATAAATACTGATAAATTAAAAATAGAACGCCCTCTAGGCAAAATTTCAGAAACTGGCTTAATCTTAACAGAACATAATTATCCCGCCAAAAACAATTTACTTATTATTCTTAAAACTAACGAGAAAGGGCTTCAAGTCAATCAAAATAAAAAATTCATTGTGATAATTCAGCAAAATGGCAGTTTGATGCAACAGGAGGTCACCTTCAACAACAACAAAACACAACAACCTATTTTCTTTGATAAAAAGTTTTTATCAAACGGTATTCATACTGTTAGATTATTAGATGAAGATTTGAATGAAATTACAGAAAGATTAACTTATATAGAAGAAGATGCAAATCCGATAACAACACTTCAAACTAAAACAACAGCTAACGACAGCATTATATTGTCTGGGGAAGTAGAAGCTGACAAGGGACATCTCAGTATTAGTGTTCTACCTGAAAAGAGCGTTTGCAATAATCAGAAAAAATCAATTTTGGGTACTTTTTATTTAAATGCCTATTTAGAAAAACCAGTGAGCGATACTTATTTTTATTTTAATCCTGAGAATAGAACTAGAATACAAGATATAGAACTTTTATTGGTTACACAAAGCAGAGGCAAATACTTATGGGAAAATATCAAAGCAGGTCCGCCAAAAATCAGTTATGAATTTGAAAAAGGAATTACTATAAATGGGAAAGTCGAGCGAGAACAAAAGCCGAATTCTAAAAACAAAATTTCTCTTTTAGCATTAAAGAAAAATCTATTTGACGAAACCACTATCGATCAGAATAATGATTTTAAATTTGAACATTTTTTTGTTCAAGATTCGACTGTTCTAGCTATACAAATGACCAATGAAAAAAACAATACCTTAACTACCAAAATAGAAGCTAGAATTGCTCGAAATGAACCTCGATTTGTTATGGGACCATCATTTGAAAAACCATTTTGTTCAGTAGAAAAATCTACTGAGAATGTTTTTAATTTCCTACCGCCAAAAATCAAAACTACTTTATTAAAAGAAGTTGAAGTAAAAAACACTTCCAAAAAAGAAGTTTTTATTCACAAATCAGAAGTAAGCCATATGGCCAAAGCCTTTAAAATTGACGGAAAATCATATCAAACTTTACTAAGTTTCCTATCTTCAAATGGTTATAATACAGGTATTGATCCAAGTAGTGGCACAGTATATATCGCAGACCGCAGAGATGCTTATAAGGGTTGGGCACCAGGTTCTTATCTCACAGCGACTCCTCCAAATATATATATTGACAATTTTTTACTTTATGACTTTAATGAGCTTTACCATCTCACGTTAGATCAAATAGATGAAATCTACATTGATAGAACCGGAAGCTCTGATATTACAGCCTTAAGAGGTCATGGTACAATTAAAATTTTCATGAAAACTGGACAAAAAAACGAATATTTCAAAGTAAAACATACCTCATTAATTGTAACAAAGGGTTTTGCACAAAATTTTAGTTACAAAGCTACGCCAATTGAAGATCAGGACGAATTTAATTATTTCGGTACTCTAAACTGGTCGCCAAACATCGAGCTAATCGATCGTTCCGATTTTCAAATTAAAATTCCGAAGAATAAACAAAAAGAAATACAAGTTTTAATAGAAGGTTTTACTGACGACGGATATTTAATATCTCAAGTCAAAAAAGTACCTATTGGAGTAAATAATTAATTAGAAAATTTGGTAATTTTTCAATTCGATAATTCTCTGTTTTCTTCTAAAAAATAAACCCGACAGGTTTTAAAAACTCGTCGGGTTTGTTGCATCTATAACCTTTGTACATAATTTAACTCACAATTAAACATAATTAAGCCACTACTTTATAAGAGCTTCGAATATATTTACTTTTAATATCAACCTTCATCACACCGCCACCTAATACTATCATTCGTAATTTCCCAATTATTGGCACACCGAAAAACATCCTGAGTTGTAGTCCAAAATTTAAGGAACGCTTATAAGACTCCCCACTTCTATATCTTTTATAAAAAAAAATCCACAATTCATTAACAGTTTACAATTTAAAAGTAGAGGCAAAAATTTATTTGCTTCAAATTCATTGCTCAACCTACGCTAAATATTATATAAAATACACCTTCATACTTACCATTTTCACATTTTTAATATACTTTTTTTTCGTTAAAAAAAACCCTAATCTACAATAAAAAAAAATCTAGGGGTAATCTGATGTGCAAGTCTCAAGTAATTTTGTCATAAATTTTAAATTGCATATTAAAGACATGAAAAATAACAAATCTATTAAAAAATTGAAGAAAATTATTTGTGCTCTATTATTAATTCAGAGCGGGTTTATGATGGCCCAAACAAAAACAGTAGTTACCCAAAATGGGGAAAAAGTTACTATTCATCCTAATGCTAATAATGGTATAACAGCAAACGCTGGTTATATTCAATTAGGAGGAGATCTAAAACAGGCTACAAAATTAGTAACAACGTCAGCATATACTCTGGCTTTAGAAGGACTTTTGGCAGGAGCTAACACAGATGCTGTTTTAGTAATTGATAATGCCGGGATAATACGTTATGTATCAAGATCAGAATTTGCTGGTGACAACTTAGGTAATCACACTGCCACACAAGATTTGAATATGAACGATAAAAATATTGCTGGAGCTGCAAATATTACTGCTACAGGAAAAACAAGTACAGCTACAGCTCAAATTACTACAGGTGCTGCAGTTGGTTATGTAGCTACATCAGTAGATACAGATGGTAATGTTGTTTGGACAGATCCTGCAACCATTAATACTAAAGGTGATAACTTAGGAAACCATACTGCAACTCAGGATTTAGTAATGAGTTCTAAAAATATTAATGGTGCTGCAAATATTACAGCTTCAGGAAAAACAAGCACAGCTACAGCTCAAATTACTTCTGGCGCCGCAATTGGTTACATAGCTACATCGGTAGATGCCGATGGTAACGTTCTTTGGACAGATCCTGCAACCATTAATACTAAAGGTGATAACTTAGGAAACCATACTGCAACTCAGGATTTAGTAATGAGTTCTAAAAATATTAATGGTGCTGCAAATATTACAGCTTCAGGAAAAACAAGCACAGCTACAGCTCAAATTACTTCTGGCGCCGCAATTGGTTACATAGCTACATCAGTAGATGCCACTGGTAATGTTGTTTGGACAGATCCTACAACCATTAATACTAAAGGTGATAATCTTGGTAATCACACTGCTACACAAGATTTGAATATGAATACTAAAAATATTGATGGAGCTACAAATATAACTGCTACAGGAAAAACAAGTACAGCTACAGCTCAAATTACTACAGGTGCTGCAGTTGGTTATGTAGCTACATCAGTAGATACAGCTGGTAATGTTGTTTGGACAGATCCTGCAACTTTTGCAACGCAACTAGCTATTGATGAATTTACTACATCAGCTGGAGATGCTTCTTTTACACTAAATGCAATACCGCAAGGGTTAAAAGTACAAATGTACGTGAATGGTGTCGCTATCTCTAAAAATGCATTTTCTGTAGCTGGCAAGATTGTAACATATAATCCTGCGAATAATGGTTCATATACATTAATGGCAAATGACCTAATAAAATTTACTTATTTAAAATAATAGATTCTGCAAATTTTATCTAAATAGATAAAACCTTATAAAATTAATTATATGCTAAAAAAGCTGCAAATTTTTGTTTGCAGCTTTTTTCTTTTGAGAAAACTTTTTATTTCAAACATTACAAATCTCTTCAGAAAAAACCTAAAACGTTAATTTCTTAAATTAAGAATTTTGATTGAATAGCAACATCATTTTTTTTGATTTGATCTAAATTGCCATAATCTTATCCATTATTTCAGTTTATTATATGTCGTACTCAAAAGTTATTTTGTCATTTTTTTATTTAATAACATTCCTCAAAGGAGTAAATAACCTACTTCCTAATTATTAAGAAACCACTTTATAAGTCGGGTCTTCGATCACATTAACATTAATAACGGCATCAGCATTTTTCAGCAATTGTTGACAGTCTTCGCTTAAATGTTTTAATTCGACAATTTTATTTATTTGATTGTATTTTTTAGTCAGATTATTCAAAACTTCAATTGCTGACATATCAGAAACTCGGCTTTCCTTAAAATCGATAATCACGTGATTTGGATCATTTTGAATATCGAATTTTTCTAAAAAAGTAGTGGTTGAACCGAAGAATAAAGGACCATAAATTTCATAATGCTTTATTCCGTTTTCGTCAATATAATGTCTTGCACGGATTCTTTTGGCACTTTCCCAAGCAAAAACCAAAGCCGAAATTATTACACCAATCAACACCGCCAAAGCCAAATTGTGAAGCAGAATTGTAATTACTGCCACCAAAATTCCAACGAAAATATCATGTCTTGGCATTTTATTAATGATTCTGAAACTTGCCCATTCAAAAGTTGTAATGGCAACCATCATCATCACTCCTACCAAAGCCGCCATAGGCAATTTCCCAATTACGGGAGCACCAAAAAGTATAATTATTAAAATGGTCAGCGAGGCAATAATTCCTGAAAGTCGCGCACGTGATCCCGCTCCCAAGTTTACCAAGGTTTGAGCAATCATTGGGCAACCTCCCATTCCGTAGAAAAAACCGTTTAAAATGTTTGAACTTCCTTGCGCAATGCATTCACGATTGCTGTTACCGCGAGTTCCAGTAATTTCATCTACTAAATTCAGCGTAAGCAAACCTTCCGTCAAACCTACTGCAGCGACAATCACAGAATATGGAAAAATGATTTTTAAAGTTTCAAAAGAAAGCGGAATATTCGGAATATGAAATGGAGGAAATCCACCTTGAACTGAAGCGATATCTTCAACTGTTCTGGTTTCAATATTAAAAACAATTACCAATACAAAAACTACCATAATGGCCACCAATGAAGCCGGAACTGTTTTTGTGATTTTAGGAAAAACCAAAACAATTGCTATAGTCAAAGCTACCAAACCCAGCATAATATACAAAGGCGTTCCTTGAAGCCACGAAACCTGTCCGTTTACCATTGTTTTAAATTGTTCCAATTGCGACATAAAAATCACAACTGCCAAACCGTTTACAAAACCAAACATAACGGGCTGAGGCACCAACCTAATAAATTTTCCGAGCTTAAAAAGTCCGATGCAGATTTGAACGACACCGCCAAGCGCAACGGCAGCAAAAACATATTCTATTCCGTGAGATTTCATCAAAGCAATCAAAACAATTACAGTTGCTCCTGCCCCGCCTGAAATCATACCTGGTCTTCCGCCAAAAATTGCCGTTATCAATCCTGCAATAAATGCTGCATATAAACCTACCAAAGGTGGAAAACCAGCTAAAATAGCAAACGACAATGATTCTGGAATCATCGTCATAGCGACAGTCAAACCGGCTAATATTTCATTTTTATAATTGACTTTTTGAGTAAAATCGAAGAGTTGGAATGCTTTTTTCATAGGGCACAAATTTAGGAAATTTGGAAATTGCAAAAGGAGTGAATTAAGAAAATGTGGCAATTAGATAATCTTAAAAGACTTAATTAATCTGTTTTCTTCAAATTAAAAAAGCCGTAGAAATACGCACTTAAATCTTTCAAATTATTGATAATCTTGTAATTGATTACATCGCAACTCAATTTATTAATTAACCTACAAAACAAATCATGAAAAAATCTACGTATTTAATTATCATCTTCCTTTTAAGTTCTTTTTCAATATTTGCTCAGCAAGAGTCCAATTTTATCAAACCTGAAGTTTTTGATCTTAAAAGTATCATTACGATCGTAAACAAAAGCATCACAGACGCTTCTAAAAAATTAAAAGATAACCAAACCAATCTTAAAATTAAGGAAGCTGAAATCACGGTTCAAACAATCTACGATTTGTCTGGAGGAGGTGAATTTAAACTTATTGCCAAAGCTTCTAAAAAATGGGAATTAGAAAAAACCACTACATTAACTTTCTCCTATTCTACAGCCGAAAATACGATACCAAAAAGTGCATCAAAAATTCCAGTTAGTTTTGAAAAAAAATTAACCGACGCTATCATAAGTGCAGCAAAACAATGGAAAGAATCTACAGGTCCTATAATAGGACTTGAAAAAGATAAATTTAATGTTGAAGTTTCTTTTATGGTCAAAAAACTAACGGGAGGTGGTGTTGAATTTGAGGTTTGGGGCATTGGTGGCGATTTAAGTATTGATAATGAGAATTCGGCAGTGCATACTGTTTCATTAACTTTTCAATAAACGAATAAAACCAGAATCAATGCTCAATCTTTGAGATTGGGCATTTTTTGCTTTAATTAAGATAATGAGAAGAAAGAAAGTGACAAAAGAAAAACGGCATACAACAGCTAGTAAATGGGTTACTCTAACCTCACACAAGTATAACCAAGACAATTGACATAATCGATAATATTTTCGCATTCGAGGTCAATGCCTTCAACTCGTAATATTTTATCACAGTCTTCTAAATCGAAATTAATTTTATAATTTGGAAATTGAGATTGTATCACGGCAATAACGTAGTTTTTGTCGGCTTCTTTCTGCACATTTGTTTTGAAAACTTCAACTATCATGGGGCCAATTTTGATTCTTCTTTTTCTTTGAAAAGGATGATTTAGAATTGTAATTTAAAGTTAGGCAAAAACTTTCAGAATTGAAATTTTTATCTAAGTAAATTCTTTCGAATTTTTAGCTTTTGAGAAATGCTAATATTTCGGAATAAATTAAAATGAATCTCAGGCTTTTCATCCTAAATCAATTCTTCTCTACAAAAAACAGTTAATCAATAAGTTTGCGTTTTTCCGTAAAAATAAAACGCAGAAAATACTCCTATTAGCTTGAGCTAAACAACTTAAAATTTTACGGCTTTTTTTTGCAAAAACAACAATCAGTAACAATTACAGATTTACTTTACAAATCGGCATCTTTTTTGAGATTAATGAAGTGCTAATCCATATTTTAAGAAAATGAACAAAATACTACTTTTTTTCGCTTTATCATTCAGTTTGGCAAGTTTCGGACAAACTATAAATGGCATTCCAATAAAGGAACTAAACGCTGATTATTTACAGATTATTGGAACTTCCAGATTTATGTCTTCAAAATTGAATATCTCAATCGACATTGGACAACGAACAAAACTTTTTTCAAACAATAATGAAACTGCACGTATTAAGGATGAAAATGGACAAGTTTTAATTTTCAATTCGATAATTGATGCTTTGAATTTTATGTCTGCAAATGGATATGATTTTGTAAGTGCAAACATTTTGACTCAAGACGATTCAAATGTGTATTACTATTTAATGAAAAAGAAGACCAAAAATTGATGCGACACTACTCTTCTCTTTTCTTGTAAACCTCGATTTTATCTTCTAAATAAAAGATTTCTTTTTTAAGACTTTCTATTGTTTCTTTTCGAGAGTCAGCTAGGTCTTTATAATGTAAGGAATAACCTTGATCTGAAACTTGAGATCGCAAACTGACAGTTCTACGCAACATTGGGCTTTCATTTCTTATCAACCACTCGCAACTATATTGTGGATATATTTCAACAATCTTTGAAATCCATTTTGCCTGAATGTCGCTATTTTTAGCAATAGCACGAGACAGAACGCCTTTGCTTGCGCCAATTTTTTCTTCAAGCTTAGTTATTCCAATTCCCTCGTTATCAGCTAAACATTTTATATTATCGAGAATTATACCCATTATTTGTAAGAAATACTTTATGAAAAATTTGTGTTTGTTGAAAATTATCACCTATATTTGTTTCGCTATTTAAAACAAACTAAACAATGGACAAAAGTAAGACAAAAAACTACAATTCCTACAATTCTGCTATACTAGAAGCTTTATTTTTAAAATATGGAGTCTCGAAATACTACATCAGACAATGTGTAAAAGGTTCTGTACAAGGAATCAAAGCAGATAAAATTAAAAAAGATTACTCAATTATGGAAAAAGTGCATAGCGATATGGTTTCTAATCTTATAAAAAAGACATTAGACTAACTGCTGTGTTTATTTGAAATCTAAATCCTGACCATGTTTATTGTTGGGATTTATTTTTAATTCAATTGCTAATAATTTGAACTGATGCACAAAAACAGGTATAAATACGCAGTGCCACAATTTTTTTTAATACTATCATTGTGCATAATAATTTTATTCTTGTAGAATAAAGGGGTTTCTGAGAAGAAACCGGGTAAATTTTGTCACTTTTTTTTTGGATTACTAAAGTGGGAGTTTAAATCGCTGGAACCGGTTTAAAATCTCACTTTTTTATTTGGCCACTTTTCAAGTATAATTGCGGTAAAATAGTCTCTCGCAGATTCGGCAATGAAGATTATTTTGCTCGATTTATAAAAATTTTAAAGCTGTGAAAGCTGAGGGAAAAAGATAAACTTTGCAATTCAAAAAATAAATATCATCATAAAAAAAACTTTTTCGAAATTGAATTTCAGGCAGTATTTTTGCATTCTGCAAATGCCACGTATAAAAGCCCAGAAATCAACATGACTCTAGAACATTATATTCCGTTCAACAAAGAATTTTTATTGGAACAGCAAATTACTGCTTTTGCTGAAGACCAAGAAAAAGCCTCTGATTTTAAAAAATTGTTTGATATTATTGAGCATTATTATCATTATGAGTCTTTTAATCTGAATAGGAATTTAAAACAAAACTATGCTCTTTTCGATCCCGATTTGAGTGAAAAAGAACGTAAAAGATTTATTGGTAAAAGTGATTTTCCTGTTTTCAAGGAAACACTTCTAACCGTTTTAAAACGTGGTAATTATTACAGAATTGACAATGAAACTTTAGCATCGGCGATTAAGGAATCTGATTTGATTGGGTTGAATCTCTCTATTGATTTCAACGCTTTTAAAGATTTTGAACTCTATGCACGTGGGCATCACAAAGCAAAGGAAAAAGTCAAAAAATATTTCTTCTGGAAAAAAGAAGTCGAAATTGAATATTACGATCGTGTTTTGGTTTACTTAAACTATAGCGATGCTGATTATTTGCACAAAAAGAAAGTCAAATTAGGCAAAATGCCAATTGATCCGGGCTCTATCGCGTTGAAAATCTTTAAGCGTGTTCCGAAAAACGATCTTGAAACGATTTTTCCAAATGCAATTCCGAGAATGTCTGTCAAGGACAAAATGTTGCTTTGGGTTCCGGGAATTTTTGGTGGAATTTCATTATTGAGCGCCAAAGTAATTCCGGCTTTGATTAATATGTACGATGCTTACCAAACGGGCGAAACTATCGATTTACTGAACAGCAAAACATCCTTAAATCAAGGTTTGATTGCTTTGGGGATTTTGTCCGCTTATTGTTTCCGCCAATACAATAATTTCGTAAACAAAAAAATTCGTTATTCTAAAATGCTTTCTGACAGTTTGTATTTCAAGAATCTAGGAAATAACAGCGGTGCATTTTATTCACTTTTGAATTCGTCTGAAGAAGAAGTTTTGAAAGAAACTATTTTGGCATATTCATTTTTGCATAAAAGCGAAAATCCATTAACTCCTGACGAACTTGATTCTCAAATCGAATCTTGGTTTAAAACCAAACTAAAAACCGATTTGGATTTTGATGTTAATGATGCTTTATTAAAGCTAAAAAACATTGGTCTTGGCATTGAAAACAACGGAAAATGGAAAGTCATTCCGCTTAAAGAAGCGCTTATTACGATTGATGAATTGTGGGATAATGTTTTTGAGTATAATGTGACTCAAAAAATGTAAATTTTATCGGTTATAACCAAAAAGATTTTTCATTAGATTTACAGTAACCTAACTACTAAAACCACAAAAATGAGAACATTAGACCAATGGTTTGCTGAATATGCCGTAAGTCATCAAAACCCAAAAAACAAAGCGATACATTACATTTGCGTTCCGGCGATTTATTTTTCTATTGTTGGTTTATTAATGAGCATCCCGTGTGGAATTATCTCTAATTCTTTAAAATTAAATATGCCTATTATCGAAAACTGGGCTTTTGTAGTTTTGCTTTTTGTTCTTGTTTTTTATATCCGATTATCAATTGCTATGGCGGTTAAAATTGCGATATTTTCTGCAATTTGTTTAGTTGCCAATTATTACATCAGTCAATTTGTACCGTTGTGGATGTTCTCGATTGGCGTTTTTGTAATTGCTTGGATCGGACAATTTTACGGACACAATATTGAAGGCAAAAAACCTTCTTTCTTAAAAGATCTTCAGTTTTTATTGATAGGTCCAGCTTGGGTTGTTGAGAATTTGTTTTCGAAAAAATAATATTTTGTATTTCCTATAAAAAGCAAATTTTATGGAATCACTTACTTTTTATACTCACGAACAGTACCAATATGTAAAAGGTTCCAGAAAAGTTTTGTTCGATTATTGCGAAACGATTTCGTCCGAAGATTTTGTTGATCAAAATACTTCATTCGGACGTGGTGGCAGTATTCGAAATTTATTGGTCCATATTGCAAATACGTATGAATATTGGATTGCTAATCATGTCTTACAGAAAAACAAAATTTATACAGAATTTGAAACCTGCACTACCATAAAAGATGTCAAAATCCTTTTTGAAAGTGTAGATGATTTTATGGCAGAATTTATTTCAAAAATAGAACAGCTCGAAAAAACGGTTTTTGAAAATCCGAACGCTTTGAATGCGACAAAACCGTTTCAGCTTTTTAGTCACGTTATCACGCACGAATACCATCACAAAGGTCAAATTTTATCGCTCAGCCGACATTTAGGCTACACTCCTATTGATACAGATATTATGAGATAACAGCAAACGGTATTTAATGAATTAATTTGGTTGGTATATTTTTTGGATTTAAAAACAAACTATTATTAATTTAAATACCATATCTCATGAAAGTAACTTATTACGGTCATTCGTGTTTTTCAGTTTATGCTAATGGAAAACATCTTCTTTTTGATCCTTTTATTACGCCAAACGAATTAGCAAAAGATATTAATGTCGACGAAATAAAAGCTGATTATATCTTTATTTCACACGCTCATTACGATCATATATTAGACGTTGAGCGAATTGCAAAAAACACTGGAGCTAAAGTTTTAGGCAATTTTGAAATCTATAACTGGCTCTTAAAAAACGGAATCGAAAATGCGCATCCTATCAATCCTGGTGGCAAATTCGATTTTGATTTTGGAAGAGTAAAATGCGTTATTGCACAGCATCCGAGCAGTTTCATGGACGGCAGTTACGGTGGAATTGCCTGTGGTTTTGTGCTGACCACTTCTGACGGAAATTTCTATTACAGTGGAGACACTGCGCTCACGCTAGACATGAAACTTATTCCAAAATTCACGAAATTAGATTTTGCTGTTTTCCCAGTTGGCGATGGCCTTACAATGGGCGTTGAAGAAGCAATTGAAGCTTCAAAACTTGTTGAAGTCAATAAAATTTTAGGTGTACATTATGACACTTTCGGTTTTATTGTCATGGATCATCAAAAGGCAACAGACGCATTTACAAATGATGATTTGAAACTATTTTTGCCAAAAACAGGAAGCACTATTGACATTTAAATTTTTCTAAATACCGCTAAATCATATTCTTTTAGCGAAATAAAATAAAAAAAGAATCCCCAAATTGTTTGTGAGTGCCTATTTATAAAATAATTATTCAAAGGCATTAAAATTGTTTTCATTTATTCATTTATAACCCAAACTCAAAAAATAAACCATCTTAAATCTGCTTTATTTCTTTTGATGTTTATAATAAATTATTCACATGAGTACACACAAAACAAACGCAACAAATTCGGAAACAGAATTTGCTGATTTAAAGGGCAGAAAAATTGCTTATCGTTCAATAGGAAATGGCACGCCAATTATTTTGATAAACCGGTTCAGAGGAACTATTGATACTTGGGATCCGCTGTTTTTAGATTTGCTTGCCGAGAAATACAGAGTCATTACATTTGATTATTCGGGAATTGGTTATTCCACCGGAACTTTGCCAACCAATGTAAAAGAAGTTGCCAAAGACATCAAAGATTTGGCTGATTACCTAAAAATTGAAAAAGCCATTCTTATAGGCTGGTCCTACGGCGGATTAGTAACTCAGGCTGCAACACATGAATATCCTGAACTAACCACGCACACCATATTGCTAGGAACTGGCCCTATAGGAAAAAGAGTCGTCCCTCTTGAACAATCTTTTCTCGATCATGCGTTAAAGCCAATTAATGATCTTAATGACGAAATTGTTCTTTTCTTTGAACCAGAATCTGAAGAAAGCAAAAAAGCGGCAAAAGCTTCTCATGACCGAATTGCGCAAAGAATTGATGTTTCCAAAATTCCATCAACAATGGATGTTTTTCAACTCTATTTTGCAGGAGGTGAAGCAGCATCGGAAGACAAGGACAATTTTAGAGATAAGCTCAAAACAACAAAAACACCAATTTTGATAATTTCTGGAGATCATGACACTAGTTTTGCAGTAGAAAATTGGTATCCGCTTACAAGACAGCTCCCAACATCGCAGTTAATTGTTTTGCCTCGAACTGGACATGCGCCACAACACGAACATGTGCATTTGGTCGTGAATTACATCAATAATTTTCTGGAGAATGCAAAGTAATTTTACTTAAACCTGATCGTTATAATTTATCATTAATTTGACACGTTCAAACAACTCTGGAAATTCTTTTTTAAAGATTTCCGGAGTTTCAAAAAAATGCTCTAAAATTACTGCTAAAAACTCAAATTTATTAGTGTAGGCATAATCTCTAAAATAATTTTTCTCCTTAAGCTTGTTCGCTAAATATTCATCATCAAAATACTTTTCGATTTCGGTGAATTCATCATGAAAAATCGCAGCACCAGGCTGTGAACTTTTTCGGGAATAAAAATGCAATACATGAGTAAATTCATGTAAACCCAAATTAATGTTATCTTTTGTCTGGTGCCCACTCAGGAAATCTTCCCACGAAAAAACCACCGTTTTCATCCTCGGATTATATTCTCCTTTATGATAAGCATCATTAATTCGCGAATAATAAGGTGTTGGATAAATGATAATATTTTCAAACAATTCAAGCAAGTAATTTCGCATTCCGAATGTCAACATTACATAAGTTCCAGCAATGATTAATTTCATATCCTGAGTAACTTCAATGTCTTTTCCATCAAAATTATAATGATCGATAAAACATTTTACCCGGTGTTCAAAATACCTTTTCTTTTTATCAGACAAATTAAAATAATACGGAAATTCACGTCCTAAAACAGTCTTGTCTCTCGGATCAATTTGATGTAAAATTGGATACCAAAACAAATACAATGGCTTATTGAACATTAACAGATAAATAGGCTCAATAATTCTGAATACAATTACTGCTAATACTAAAGCAATCAAGATTCCGATAAAAAAGAAAGCAAACATATTTTAAACTTGATTTGGGAATAGGAACTTTATCGTTCTCTGCTTTGCTAAAATATAAAAACGGAATTAATTATTTCATTATATTAGCATTATAACCAATCAAACTTTAAAATATGGAAAATAAAAACACATTACGATTTACTTTTTCGATTATTGCAATCATTTTGGGTGTTGTATTGTTTAAGCAATTCGACTTTGAAACATTAAAATTTGAGAAGCCTGCTTTGGCCATTATTTATATTGTTGTTTTTATATTCTCTGTTTTTATCCTCATTAAAAACAGAAAAAAGATCTAAAAACTAAATCGTCTTAAAAAAAACTGAGAATCTAGATTCTCAGGCTTTCAAAATTTATAGTGACCTTGGCGGTGCAGAATTCGAACCTTTTGTTAAGAGACTTAAAGATTTTAAAAAATCTATAACCATTTTAACTTGTGTTAGATCTTGTTTTTCTATTTATAAATCTATCTGAAATTTAAAATTATATTCATACAAAAGCATACGATAAACTAAAAGCCTTTTTTGATGATTTATATGCTTATTATTATATATTTGATGATAATAAACCCACGAAGTTTATCAGTTACCATTTATTTTAGAAAATCTGTATATGAAAGAAAATTGGTTATTTATTAAAACTCCTGACCACTATGGAAAACCCGAAATAATAGAATTTGATCAAAATGAAATTAAACATTTCTGGGTTGAAAAAGGTAGAGATAGATCTTTAGTAAAAATTGCCGAAGAAAATACAAATGAACAAATAAGCAAAGTAAAACTTAAACGTGTAAATCTGAATCGGATTCGATTTTTTCGCAATGGGAAAATTTACAAAGTTTTAAGTGATAATGAATCTGTAATAGAAGATTGCGTATTCGAAAATGATTATGAAAAACTAAATGCAACTGAAACCAAACTAACTGAAAATGAAATTCAGAATTTGAAATTTGAATTTAATTGGAATGGTGAAAAAATGAATATACGTTTTAATGAAGATTTGGATTCGCCTGTGATACAAGAAATAAACAAACGTTTAAACAAAGAAGGAAGTAGAATTTTACTTGAAAAACTAGATGACACTTTATTTCTTTCATTTTACTCAGATATTTATCATAACAAACTGATTCCGATAAAATATGTTGATAGGAAAAAGATGATTTTGTACGGTTTCCCAAAGGAGCCTTATGAAATTGTTTGCCCTATAATAGAATAAAAAAACATCTGGTAACAGAAAACACACAATTTCGTAATTCAAACAACTAGTAATTGCGTCAGAATGTTAGTTAAAATTTCATAAAACCAAATCAAATAATGTTCTTCAAAAAGAAAAAAGTCACACCTAAAGAATTTTCTAAAAAATTCGTTAAAATTTTAAAATCAAAAGTTGATGACCTAGTAATAGTAACAATTGACGATTGGGAAATTACAACCAAGCTTGCGGAAAAAGAACATACTCATTTTATGAATAACGCGTATTCAGAATATCAGCGTGAACCAAAAGAACTTAAAGATATTTTAAATAGATATGTTAGTGCCACCGCAAGTCTATATGAAGAGGAAAAAGCAATTACATTGGAAAACATAATTCCTATTGTGAAAGACATTAGATATATCGCAGAGCTTGAGCGTTTAAATTCTGATTATAAAAGCAAACATGTTTTCGAACAATACAATGAAAACCTATATATATTTTATGCAGAAGATAACGAATTAAACATAAAATATTTGACTCAAGAAGCTTTTAATAATTTAGAAATTCAATTTGGTAAATTGAAAGAATTAGCGATTGAAAATTTAAAGCGCATATTGACAATTGAGAGACATGGTGAAAATGGTTACTTTATGCTAACTGCTGGCGGAAATTACGAATCAAGTTTAATTCTTTTGGATATTTGGACTGAAGAAAATTTCGACGTAATAGGTAATATTATAATAGGTATTCCCTCGAGAGATTTACTGTTAATAACAGGCAGTGATGACATTGAAAATTTAAAAAAAATTATTGAAACTGTCGCTGAAATAAATGTCGAAGGTGATCATTTAGTTTCAGAAAAAATATTTGAATATATTGATGACCGATTTGAAGTCTCCGAGTTAGGCCGTTAGTCACCTTTTTAAAATTTGTAAATAAGCGCTAGAAAAGATTTTAAAAAATGATATTAACTACAAAATTGATATAAAAAAATCCTTGATGGGATTCGAACCAAAATTGCTTGCAAACATTGAAACTTTGTACAATTAAAATAAATTTCTAAGGGTTTTCGAACCACAAAAAAGCCTGCAAAATATACACTTTGCAGGCTTTTCATTTTTATAGTGACCCCGGAGGGGTTCGAACCCCCAACCCTCAGAGCCGAAATCTGATATTCTATCCAGTTGAACTACGAGGTCAGTTTATTGATGATTTCAGAATGCAGATTTTAGATTTCAATTGGCAATCTAAAATCTACAGTCTTATCCCGAAGCTTCGGGACTAAAATTATTTACGAAAGTAATTTCTTTACAATTGTAGAAATGGTTTTTCCTTCAGCAGTTCCGCCTAATTGAGCAGATGCCAATCCCATAACTTTTCCCATTGAAGCAATTCCAGAAGCGCCTGTTTCAGCAATGATTTTTGCTACTACAACCTCTACTTCTTCTTCGCTTAATTGAGCTGGTAAAAACTTCTCGATTACTGCTACTTGAGCCAATTCTGGTTCAGCTAAATCAGGACGGTTTTGCTCTGTAAAAATTCTTGCGCTTTCTTTACGCGTTTTAACCAATCTTTGAAGTAATTTAATTTCTTCATCTTCTGACAAATCTTCTTTAGATCCAGAAGCAGTTGAAGCCAATAACAATTCTGATTTAACAGCTCTTAAAGCTTCTAAAGCCACAGTATCTTTAGCTTTCATGGCCGTTTTGATCTCGTCCATGATTTGTGTTTGTAAACTCATGTTTTGTTTTATTTAAAATAAGCCAAAGCCTATTAATTGATAGATTAATTTGGCCCTTCTCCCGAAACTTCGGGACGCTCAGGGTGACATTTTTTTTAAAAGTACTATTTAAAAAGTCAAATTTCTAAATTCTGTGCGAAGATAAAAAAAATAACCCGAAAATTAAATCCAATTTTCGGGTCATCCTTATATTAAGATTTTGAAAACTAATCTACGTTGTCGTGCAAAAATGAATTGTTTGAACGCAATTGCAAATCGTTGTTGCTGTCTGTTCCAACAGAAATTCTAGAATTGGTGTTGTTAGATTGAGAATTTGACAAATCAATTCCTAATCTTTTGTAAGCTGGCTCTTTTTCCAACTCGTCAATTCTTGAAACATTGTTATGGAATTTATAATTAAATTCTTTTAGTTTCTTTCTTCTTTCTTCAGCACGCAAACGCAATGTTTCTTCAATTGTCAATTCCATTGGAGAAACTTCAGCCGTTGTTGTAAAATCAGGCTGACTTGCAAAATCAACTCTAGGTTTCAAAGTGATGTTCAATTCCTCTGGAACTGTATCTTCAACCACTTTTTCAACTGGTTTTGAAGCTGTCAATTCGTTTTCAACTTCCATATATTCTTCTAGAGAATATTTGATGATTCCGTTATCAGAAAGTTCAGTTACTGGAACAAATGAAACTGGATCGTTTACTTTAATATTACGTGTTTCATTTGTTAACTCAAACAAAATTTTAGTTTCTTGTTCTGCAACTGGCTCTTTTTTAACTTCTGGTTCACTTCTAAAAAGTGGCAAATCAAATGAAAAAGTCGTTTGTTCTTCTTTCTCAAAAGTTCTTTGCTGCACAGGCTTTACTTCTTGGTAAGCTGGCACTTCTGGAGTTGAAATTTTAAAATCGATATCAGTTATAGGAGAAACGATTTCAAAAGTCACATCAAGATTTTTTATAAACTCAGACATCACTACCAATTCTTCTTGATTGATTGTTGGCGGTGTTACTGGAGCAACTGGAGTTTGAGCTACGGGAGCAACCGTATCTTCCATTAAATCAAAAACAACTTTATCCTCAGATTTTGCAGTAGGTGTTTCAGCATTTAAATCAAAAGATGCAAGCGGTTTGTTTGTTAGATTATGAACGCTTCTTTGTTCATCTTCTAACGTATGAATAATTTTCTTTGGCTCCGTATTAACGATATCGTTTTGTTGTTCAACATCAAAGCCAGTAGCGATAATAGTTACTGCAATAGCATCACCAAGAGCTTCGTCTTCACCAACCCCCATGATAATATTTGCATTATAACCAGCCTCAGCCTGAATATGATCATTGATTTCTCCAATCTCATCAAGCGTTATCTCATCAGATCCAGAAACGATAAGCAACAATACGTTTTTGGCTCCTGTAATTTTGTTGTCATTTAATAATGGTGAATCCAAAGCAGATACAATTGCATCTTTTGCTCTATTTTCTCCCTGTGCCACAGCAGACCCCATAATTGCCGTTCCGCTATTTGCTAAAACTGTTTTAGCATCACGTAAGTCGATATTTTGGGTATAGTGGTGTGTAATTACTTCAGCAATACCTCTTGAGGCAGTTGCTAAAACTTCATCCGCTTTAGAGAATCCAGCTTTGAAACCTAGATTTCCGTAAACTTCTCTTAATTTGTTATTATTAATTACGATCAAAGAGTCTACTTGCTTACGTAATTTTTCGATTCCCAAAAGCGCTTGCTCCTGACGTACTTTCCCTTCAAACTGAAACGGAATCGTCACGATACCCACTGTTAAGATTTCTCTTTCTTTTGCTAATTGTGCAATTACCGGAGCTGCACCTGTACCAGTACCGCCACCCATACCAGCGGTAATAAATACCATCTTAGTACCACGGTCTAACATTTTTTCTATATCGGCAATACTCTCAATAGCTGACTGCTGCCCTACATCAGGGTTTGCACCAGCACCAAGACCTTCAGTCAAATTCATACCCAACTGAATTTTGTTAGGCACCGAACTATTTTGAAGCGCTTGTTGATCGGTATTACAAACGATGAAATCAACACCTTTAATACCTTGTTTAAACATATGGTTGATAGCATTGCTACCTCCTCCACCTACACCTATTACTTTGATTACATTTGACTGGTTTTTTGGTAAATCAAATGAAATGCTTCCAAATTCTGAGTTGCTCATCATCTTTTTGGTTTTTTTAATTCTTATTTAGTACATTTTTTACTTCGTGACTTGGGGCCAGAAAGTAATCCTTCTCTTTTCTCTATTCGGCTTATATTTATTCAGCGTTGTCTAAAAAATCTTTGATTTTATCGACGTATCTGTCAAAAAATGATCTTCTTATTTTTGTCTCTGTAGACTCTGTTTCCACCTTGTTCACCCTTACTGTTTCTCTAGGCTCTTCAATAGTTTCAACTCTTTCAACGTAGTTTTCTTCTACTTCGTATCGTTGTTGAACTGGCGGTGGTGCATTTCTGTATACAATTTTTGGTTGTTCATTTACAATTTCCATTCTAACAGCACTTTGTGTACTATTTTCAATGCTATTCATTACTAAACCAACAGCTGTTGCAAACAATGGGCTCGAAATTTCTTCACTAGAATTCCCAGCTAAATGCTCATTTGGATATCCAATTCTGGTATCCATACCAGTAATATATTCTACTAATTGCTTAATATGTTTCAATTGAGCTCCACCTCCTGTCAAAACAATTCCTGCAATTAATTTTTTGCGAGGATCTTCGTGACCATAGGCTTTGATTTCAGCAAAAACCTGCTCAATAATTTCCACTACGCGTGCGTGGATGATTTTTGATAAATTTTTAAGTGAAATCTCTTTTGGCTCTCTTCCTCTTAAACCAGGAATAGAAACAATTTCGTTGTCTTTATTTTCTCCCGGCCAAGCTGATCCGAATTTTATTTTTAAAAGCTCTGCTTGTTTTTCAATTATTGAACAGCCTTCTTTTATATCATCTGTAATTACATTTCCTCCAAAAGGAATAACAGCAGTATGACGAATAATTCCATCTTTGAAAATAGCTAAATCTGTAGTTCCACCTCCAATGTCGATAAGTGCAACTCCTGCTTCTTTTTCTTCCTGGCTCAAAACAGCATCTGCCGAAGCCAACGGTTCCAAAGTCAATCCTGATAACTCAATTCCTGAACTTTGAATACATCTTCCAACATTTCTGATTGAAGATGCCTGCCCTACCACAACGTGAAAACTAGATTCTAGTCTTCCCCCATACATTCCGATAGGTTCTTTGATTTCAGATTGTCCGTCGATTTTGAATTCCTGTGGCAAAACGTGGATGATTTCTTCACCCGGCAACATTGCCAATTTGTTTACCTGGTCAATTAAAAGCTGAATATCTTTTTCGCCGATTACTTCCTCCGGATTACTACGGCTGATGTAATCTGTATGCTGAATACTTCTGATGTGTTGCCCGGCAATACCAACCACCACATCTTTTATTTTGTAACCTGAATTGTTTTCTGCCTCAAGAATTGCTTGTTGGATTGATTGAATAGTTTGCGTGATGTTGTTTACAACTCCTCTCGCAACCCCTAGACTTTTGGATTTTCCAATACCCAAAATTTCCAATTTACCATACTCGTTCTTCTTGCCTATCATGGCAACTATCTTTGTCGTTCCAATATCTAGACCTACTGCAATGTTATCTTTTTCCATTTTCTATTATTTTGTGCAAACTACTTGTTCCGTAAACCTAAGGTCAATTTTATTGTATTTGTATAACGAACTATCTAAAACTGCTTTTTGAAAAAACGCTTTATAGTTTCTAAATTTTTTATCAACATTCATCGTTCTACCGAAATCTATAACAAAATCAAAATTTCGATTAAACATTTTTAGGCTGCCATTAGGCATAATTTGTATTGCAATGATGTTCTTTTTCAAAAACGCATCGTCATAAATTGTGCGAAATAAAGCAGCTAAATCTTCGTTATTTTTTTCATTTATTGTCCCTGAAACAAGAGGAACTCGCGCTGTAAAATTATCTGACAAGGGCATTTTACCTCCCTCATAGTCAATATAAAAAGATCGATCACCATCATAAACTCTTGCTATTGGTGTCTTCTGTTTTACTACCGCTTTTAGAACACCATCGATACTTACAAAAACATCTGACTTCTCAATCATGTCTTGCGCATCAAGGGATTTTTCTATCTTATTCAAATCTAGTTCATCTTTTCTAATACTGGAAGCGTCTCTTTTATTTTCTATCAACAATTTATTAACCGTTTCTGCTTTCACAAAAAGCGAATTTTCCCCTACAAAAATGACCATAGATTTTTTCAATTTTCTATCTCCATTTCGATGTTGAGCGAAGGAATATAGAAAAAGAACTAGTCCGAAAATAAGTACTAATCTAATATTTGTCCAATTAAATATTTTCATTTAGCATCTCTTTAATTGATGGCACCATTTCTCCAATATCACCTGCTCCTACTGTTACAATTATTGGCGCATCATTAGCTTTGATCTCTGCCAATAAATCTTCTTTTGCAACAATTTTTTTGTTCGAATTTGTCATTTTGCCCAAAAGCCATTCTGAAGTCACTCCTTCCATCGGGAGTTCTCTTGCTGGATAAATATCCATTAAAAATACTTCGTCAAACTGAGACAAGCTTTCTGCAAATCCATCCACAAAATCTTTCGTTCTGCTGAACAAATGCGGTTGAAAAATAGCCAAGACTTTTTTGCCTGGATACAACTCTCTAACTGCCTGATGAACAGCATTTATCTCTGTTGGATGATGCGCATAATCATCTATATAAACTAACTTATCTGATTTAATCTGATAAGAAAAACGTCTTCTAATCCCTCTGAATGAAGCAATGGCTTTTGCAATAGAGTCGGTCGGGGTGCCGTACGTTTTAGCCATCGCAATAGCCATCAATCCATTCATTAAATTGTGTTTTCCTGGCAATCCAAAACGAAGATCTTTGATAATTTCTGATGGCGTCTGCACATCAAAAACATAGCTTCCGTCTTCAATTCGAACATTGTACGCCTTATATACTGCATCTTCGTTTATCGCGCATTGAACGCCTTCTAAAGGCAATTCTTTAGTGATAAACAGCTTATTTTTATCCTCAACTTTTGAAGCAAATTCTCTGAAAGAATCCTGAATCGCATCGCTTGTTCCATAAATATCCAAATGATCAGCATCCATTGAGGTTACACAAGCAATATTAGGATGCAAATGCAAAAATGATCTATCGAATTCATCTGCCTCAACAACTGTTACTGTTTTTCCAGTTCCAATTAAATTTGAATTATAATTTTCTACAATTCCACCCACAAAAGCAGTAACATCAGCACCACTTTCATACAAAATATGACCTAAAATACTTGATGTTGTCGTTTTTCCGTGTGTTCCGGCAACTGCAAAACTAAAAGTGTCTTTCGTTATAATTCCTAAAACTTCAGCACGTTTTTTTATTTCGTAATTTCTTTCAATAAAATAATTCCACTCTGAATGTGATTTTGGTACTGCCGGAGTAAAAATCACCAATGTATTATCCACAAAATAATCAGTTGGAATCAAATTAATATTGTCCTCAAAATGAATATCAATTCCGCTCTCAATCAATTCACTTGTAAGCATAGACGGCGTTTTGTCGTAACCTGAAACTTGTTTTCCAATATATTTGAAATAACGAGCCAGAGCACTCATTCCGATCCCTCCGATACCTATAAAATAAACGTTTTGTATTTGATTTAAATTCATTTTTTCCTGCTTTAAGCATTAAGCTTTAGGCTTTAGGCCTTCAACTTTTATCTTTATTACTTAATTCTTTATATTCCTTTACACTTTATTATTCTTTAGACAGCACATCAAGCTTAAAACTTATTGCCTATAGCCTATTGAATTAACTTCACAATCTCAGCTACAATGTCTTGTGTTGCTTTCGGTTTTGCAAGTTTTTTAATATTATCACTCAATTGTTTTTGTTTTCCTTCATCTTTTAGCAAAGCTTCAAAAACAATACTAAACTGACTTTCTAATTCAGATTCTCTCAACAAAATTGCACCTTTTGCATCTACAATTGCTTGTGCATTTTTTGTTTGATGATCTTCGGCCACATTTGGAGACGGAATAAATATTACCGGTTTACCAACAATAGATAATTCTGAAACAGATGATGCGCCCGCTCTTGAAATAATTACATCGGCCGCGGCGTAAACAAAATCCATTCTTTCAATAAAATCAACCACTCTTACATTTGGCTGATTGTATTTTTTATAATCTTCAAAATATAACTTTCCGCATTGCCAGATAATCTGAACATCTTGAGAAAGGAAATTCTGCAATTCTTTTTCAATTAATTGATTGATCCTTCTTGCGCCTAAACTTCCGCCTAAAACCAATAATGTTTTCTTATTTGGATCTAAGCCATAGAAAGCAATTGCTTCATTGCGTTTACTTTCAATATCGATCAAATCTTGGCGAACTGGATTTCCAGTCAAAACAATTTTATCTGCTGGAAAAAATCTTTCCAAATTATCGTAAGCAACACAAATAGCATTCGCTTTTTTGCTCAATAATTTATTTGTAATTCCTGGAAAAGAATTCTGTTCCTGAATTACAGTCGGAATTCCCGCTGAACCTGCAGCTTGTAATAATGGCCCGCTAGCAAACCCACCCGTTCCAATTACCACATTTGGTTTGAACTTTTTAATGATTCTTCTTGATTCCAATAAACTTGTTGCCAATTTTAATGGAAACATCATATTTTGTAAAGTCAATTTGCGCTGTAATCCCGCAATCCAAAGACCTTTTATTTCGTAACCTGCCTGAGGCACTTTTTGCATTTCCATTTTGTCTTTTGCACCAACAAAAAGAAATTCAGCATCAGGAAATTGTAATTTTAATTCATTTGCAATCGCAATTGCAGGATAAATATGCCCTCCTGTTCCTCCTCCGCTAAGTATGAATTTATACTTTGTCATCTTTCTAAAAATTACAACTTTTTAAAAAATTCTTATATTTTAATCTTATTTATTCAAAACTGCACTCATCGGATTTCTTGAATTATCTTCGATTGAATACATAGCCTCTTCTTCATAAATTTCATCCGCAGGCAAATCTTCTTCTGCTAATTCTTTGTCAATTAATCTTTGAAGCGCTTCTTTTCGTCTCTCCTTCTCTTCTTTTTCTTCCGCTATTTCTTCTTCCTTTTTCGTAACGCTTATGATAATCCCAAGTCCTAAACATGTCATCCAGATCGAACTTCCTCCTGAACTTATCAGTGGTAATGTTTGTCCCGTTACTGGCAATAATTCAACTGCAACAGCCATATTGATCATCGCCTGAAATATCATCGGAAAACCGAGACCAACGACGACAAGTTTTCCAAACAATGTATTGGCTTTGTGCGATGCGATCACAAATCGGAACAGAAGCAATAAATACAAAACCACTATTGCAACTCCACCAACTAATCCATATTCTTCAACAATAATAGCATAAATAAAATCCGAAGAGGATTGTGGCAAAAAGTTCTTTTGAACACTTTTCCCAGGTCCTAAACCACCTAATTTTCCAGATGCGATAGCAATTTTT
Organism: Flavobacterium denitrificans DSM 15936; assembly: GCF_000425445.1. Taxonomy (GTDB): domain Bacteria; phylum Bacteroidota; class Bacteroidia; order Flavobacteriales; family Flavobacteriaceae; genus Flavobacterium; species Flavobacterium denitrificans. Next base: position 237,460 of record NZ_KE384379.1, read on the forward strand.
GCCTTTTCAATCTGATAATCGTCTTCACCAGGTTTGTTTGTGGTAAAATCTTCGTAACGACCTTCCCAAGTTGCAACCCTATTAAAAAATCTGGAATCTGGAAAAGCTTTCCCAATCAGAATAAAAAAAGTAAGTGCTAAAATTCCTGAACCAATAACGAAACCAAGATATTTTAATGGATACTTTCCAACAAACGTTAGCATCACCACCATAACAAATATTAACGCGGTAGTCGAAAAATTTGCAGGCAAAATCAATGCCAGCGTAATAAACACTGGAATCCAAAGCTGTACTAATGACACTTGAAAAGGTTCATTTTCTTCTTTGGTTTTTGACAAATAACGCGCTACAAAAACAAATAAAACAATAGCAGCTAAAGTCGAAGTCTGAAATGTAATTCCGATGAAAGGAACCTGAATCCAACGACTTGCATTTGCACCGGCAATAACCGTTCCTTTCAACATGGTGTAAAGCAACAAAATCCAAACCACTGGCAGTGCTATTTTTGAAATCGCTCTAAAATAATGATACGGAACTCGATGCACCCAATAAATAATCAAGAAACCAATACAGATGTGAGCCAAATGTTTCACCAAATACCCCAGTGTATTTCCGGTTCCGTGACCAATGTATGCTAAATTACTACTCGCACTAAAAACAGGCATAAACGAAAACAGCGCTAATAAAGCCACGAATGACCATATTACTCTATCCCCTTTTAATTTGTTTACTAGCTCCTTCATTATTTTAGATTTCTGATTTTAGATTTTAGATTATAGATTATAGATTATTTTCTAAAACCTTCGGTTTTTTTTATTGATTGATTCTTTTATTTACTGTTTTTAAACTGCTTACAAAAATTGCTGTTAACTCATTAGCTTCTTTTAACATTGATTCCAATTCTTCTTTAGCAATCCACATCTTTTCTTTTATAATTTCTAGCCAAAACAGCGTTTCATCCGCTTCCTCTAAAACTATATTCATTTTTGCAACAAACTCCCTATCGCTTCTGGCTCTGCATACAGCTCGATAATTTGCTCCGACAGATGTTCCACTTCTTACTATTTGATCAGTAATCGATCTAATCACATTTGTATTTGGCATTTTTTCAGCCAATTCAATTATCATTAAAGAGAATTTCTTTGTTCTCAATTTCATCTCGTCTGTCGTCATAATCAAAAAGAACTTATGTTATTTTGAGTTCAAAGTTTAGGAACAATCTAAAATCTGAACTCTAAAATCTAAAATTATAAATTATGAACTGCTTGTTTAAATTGCTTTCCTCTGTCTTCATAGTTTTCGAATAAATCAAAACTTGCGCAAGCTGGAGACAATAAAACAGCATCACCTTTTTCTGTTAATCTTTGAGCAGTTTTCACTGCATCATTCATATTGTTTACTTCAACCATAATATCAACAACGTTTCCAAAAGCATCAATAATTTTTCGGTTATCGATTCCTAAGCAAATAATTGCTTTTACTTTTTCACGAACTAATGACATCAATTCATTGTAATCATTTCCTTTATCAACACCTCCAACAATCCAAACTGTCGGCACATTCATGCTATCCAAAGCAAAGAAAGTTGCATTAACGTTTGTTGCTTTTGAATCGTTGATATATTGTACATTCTGAATTTTTAATACTTTTTCTAAACGGTGTTCAACACCTTGGAAATTAGATAGACTTTCACGAATTGTTGCATTTCTAATTTGCATCAATTTTGCTACAGAGCTTGCTGCCATTGCATTTTTCATATTATGTTTTCCTTCTAACGCAATGTGTTCTGTGTCCATTGTAAACTCTTCTTGGTTGATCTTTATTTCCATTTTGTTGTTATTTATAGAAGCCCCTTCTTTAAGATTTTTAGTCAATGAGAAAGGAATTAATTTCGCTTTTGTTGTATTATTTTTTAACCATTCTGTGCTTGCTTCATCATCGGCATCATAAATCAGATAATCACTTTCAGTCTGATTCATGGTTATTCTGAATTTCGAATTGATATAATTTTCATATTTATACTCATATCGATCCAAATGATCAGGGCTGATATTCGTAATTATAGCAATATCTGGCCTGTAATCTATGATTCCGTCAAGCTGAAAACTGCTTAATTCAAGAACGTATGCGTCAAACTTATTTTCGGCAACTTGCCAGGCAAAGCTTTTTCCAATATTACCTCCCAATCCTACATTCAATCCCGCCGATTTCAGCAAGTGGTAAGTCAGCATTGTTGTGGTGGTTTTACCGTTACTTCCTGTGATCCCAACTGTCAGTGCTTCTGTAAAAGGTTTAGCGAATTCAATTTCTGAAATCACTTTTATTCCTGCAGCAACCAACTTTTTTACTATTGGAGATTTCTCAGGAATTCCTGGGCTTTTCATCACCACATCGGCATTCAGAATTAAATCTTCAGTGTGTTGCTCTTCTTCCCAAGCAATTTTATTAATGATAAGAACTTCTTTATAACTCTCTTTTATCTTCCCAAAATCAGATACAAAAACATCGTATCCTTTTTTCTTTCCGAGGATCGCAGTACCTACACCACTTTCTCCTCCTCCTAGAACCACTAATCTCATATTTTATATAATTAAAAATTGAGAATTAAAAATTAAAAAACATTCAATCTGACCTTTAATCATTCTCTATTTCTTTTTAAGGTTAGTATTATTTTCGCTAATATTCTGCAAATCTCATTTGCCTCAAAATGAATACTTTCAAATTCATTCGCAGAAATATAATCTGTTGCTTTTAACAACTTCAACCAATAAATAGTTTCTCTAGCCTCTTTATATGAAATTTCAAGCTTAAATAAAAACTCTTTATCAGAACGTCCGCCAATCGATTCTTCAATATTTGCGCCAATTGAAGTTCCAGATCTTAAGACTTGTTTACTCAAAACATATTCTTTTTTATTCTCAGTCAAATACTTGTATAGATTAACAATTCTGACCGCAAAATCAAAAGATTTATCCTGAATAATATTTTCTTTCATTTTAATAAGAACGTATAATCTTTTAATTCTTAATTTTTAATTTTTAATTTTAAACTATCTAAGTTTTAAAGTAACGATTGACAAAATGGCCAACATGATGGCAACAACCCAGAATCTGGTCACAATTTTACTTTCGTGATATCCTTTCTTCTGATAATGATGATGAAGAGGCGACATCAAGAAAATTCTTCGGCCCTCTCCATATCTCTTTTTAGTAAATTTGAAATAACTCACTTGTAAAACCACTGAGAAATTCTCTACTAAAAAGATCCCACATAATAACGGAATCAATAACTCTTTACGAACAGCGATTGCTAAAACCGCGATAATTCCTCCAATTGTCAAACTTCCTGTGTCTCCCATAAAAACTGATGCTGGATAAGAATTGTACCAAAGGAATCCTATTAACGCTCCAACAAAAGCAGATATAAACACTGTCATTTCTCCCGAATTTGGGATATACATAATGTTCAAATAATTAGAAAAAATGATATTTCCCGAAACGAATGTAAATATACCGAGCGCAAGTACCGAAACTGCAGAGGTCCCGGCAGCAAGACCGTCGATTCCGTCTGTTAGATTAGCTCCGTTAGAAACTGCTGTAATAATAAAAATCACTACCGGAATAAAAACCAACCAAGCCCATTTTTCATATCCCTCCCCTGTCCATGCTAAGATTTCAGCATAATCAAATTCGTTGTTTTTCACGAATGGAATTGTAGTTGCTGTAGATTTTTCTTCAATTGGCGCTGGCAAAACTACCGTTGTATTTTGTGATGCTTTAAAAACATCTGTTCTACCAGTATCCGTTCTTACTGTTACAGCTGGACTAAAATACAAAACCGTACCCACGATTATTCCCAAACCAACTTGACCAATAACTTTGAAAATTCCTTTTAGACCTTCTTTATCTTTTTTGAATATTTTGATATAATCATCAATAAAGCCAATTGCACCCATCCAAAGCGTAGTCACAATAAGCAATACGATATAAATATTATGCAAACGAGCGAACAACAAAACAGGCACAAGCGTTGCAAAAATGATAATCAGACCTCCCATTGTTGGCGTTCCTGCTTTCTCATTTTGCCCTTGAAGACCAAGCTCACGAACCGTTTCACCTACTTGCTGATTGCGTAAAAAGTTGATAATTCGTTTTCCGTAAATTGTTGACAAAAGCAAAGAAAGCATCAATGCTAAAGCCGATCTAAAAGTGATGTACTGAAAAACTCCTGTTCCCGGAACATCTAATGTTTTGTCAAAATATTCAAATAAGTAGTATAGCATATTTTTCTATTTTAAAATTCCAATTTTGAATTAAATTCCATTTTTTAAATCCCAAATTCCAATCTTAAACTGGATTTTGATTTTGGAATTTCTATTTATTATTTTCCTAGTTGTTCTAAAATTTCTTTTACAGTTTCCATATCATCAAAATGATGACGAACACCATTTATCTCTTGATATGTCTCGTGTCCTTTTCCTGCAATAAGAATAATATCATTTGGCTGAGCCAATTGACAAGCAGTTTTTATTGCTTGCTTTCTGTCCGTAATTCTTAGAATCTTTTTGTAATTCTGCCCTTCAACTCCTGCTTCCATTTCATCTAAAATCACTTCAGGATTTTCGTTTCTAGGATTATCAGAAGTCAAAATTGCCTTATCGCTCAATTCCGAAGCGCTTTTTGCCATTACTGGTCTTTTCGTTTTATCTCTATTTCCGCCACAACCAACAACAGTAATCAACTGTTCATTTTTTGTACGGATGTCGTTTATAGTTTTCAAAACATTTTCCAACGCATCCGGCGTGTGTGCATAGTCAACTACAGCAGTTATCTTTTCATTTGAAACGATATATTGAAAACGACCCGAAACACTTTCTAAATCAGACAGTAATCGTAACGCTTCTAGACTATCAATTCCTAATTCTACAGCCGTTCCATAAATTGCTAAAACATTGTATGCGTTGAAAGTACCAATTAGTTTCACCCAAACTTCATTATCATTAATTTTCAATAACAAACCTGACAATTGACTTTCTAAAATCTGTGCTCTGTAATCTGCATAGGATTTTAAAGCATAAGTCAGTTTTTTTGCCACCGTATTTTGCAACATTACTGTTCCATTTTTATCATCAATGTTTGATAAAACAAAAGCTGATTTTGGAAGCGAATCAAAAAATGACTTTTTCACATCTCTATACTCTGCAAAAGTTGGATGATAATCCAAATGATCATGCGAAAGATTCGTGAAAATTCCTCCTACAAAATGCAAAGCTTCGGTACGTTTTTGATGAATTCCGTGCGAACTCACTTCCATGAAACAATGCGTTACTCCAGCTTCAATCATTTCATTTAAATAATGATTAATTGTAATTGAATCTGGCGTTGTATGTGTTGCTGGATATTCTGTTTCGTCAACCATAATTTTTACAGTTGACAATAATCCAACTTTATGCCCTGCTTTTTTAAACATCTGAAACAACAATGATGCAATTGTCGTTTTTCCGTTTGTACCCGTTACGCCAACCAATTTTAATTTCGCAGATGGATCTCCAAAATAATTAGCTGCCATAAAAGCTAAAGCCTTATTGGTATCTTTTACCTGAATATAAGCAACTCCATTTTCTATATTTTGAGGAAGCGTATCGCAGATAATTGCTGTCGCTCCAAGCTGAATTGCTTTTTCGATATAATCGTGTCCATCAGAAAGCGAACCGCGAATGGCAACAAAAATATCATTTGCTTCTACTTTGCGAGAATCAAATTCAATTTTTTGAATACCAATTTCTGTCGAACCTTTTACTGATTCGATAGCTACTTTATATAATATGTCTTTCAGTATTTTCACGATAATTCTAATACTATAATTGCGTTTTTATTAATATTTTGACCCGCTTGAATCGATTGATTCTTCACTTTTCCTACTCCATTTACTTTTACTTTCATACCTAAATTTTCAAGCAAAGCAATTGCGTCCATCCCTGGCATTCCTTTTAAATTCGGAATTACATTTGTTTTTGTATTGGATTGTGTATCAAACTTCGCATAACTGATTTCCTGTTTTGCAATTTTAGAATCCAGCTGTTTTATTTTATTTGTTGAAGGCGCATCAGTAAATATTTTTTGGGCAATTCTTTTAAAAACTGGCCCGGCAACGTCTGCTCCGTAATAATTATTTTTTGATGTATTTGGCTTATGAACTACCACAATACAAGAATATTTAGGATGATCAGCCGGAAAATACCCTACGAAAGACGATGCATAATACATTCCTTCTCTTCCTGCTTTATTATAATTAACCATGGCCGTTCCCGTTTTTCCTGCCATCGGAAACTCTTTCGAATACAGTTTAGAAGCTGTTCCTTTTTTTACCACGTTTCCTAAAACTGCTCTTACTTTTTTAAGCGTTTCATCTGAACAAATCTTTGGATTAATTACCTCTGTATCGAATTTTTTAATCGTTTTATTCCATTCTTTAATTTCCGAAACAAATTGCGGCTTTACCATTACACCATTATTTGCTACCGAATTATAAAAGGCCAAAGTCTGCATTGGCGTTACTGAAACCGAATAACCAAAAGCCATCCACGGAAGTGAAATTCCAGACCAAATTTTATCTCCAGGATGAGGAATAATTGGTCTTCCTTCTCCTTTAAAATGCAATCCTAAAGGTTTATCTAAACCAAAACTCTTGATATGATTTACAAATTTTGATGGATTACTTTTATAATTATCGTAAACTGCCTGAACCATTACTGTATTAGACGAAAGCTCAAATCCGCGCGCTAATGAAATTTTCCCATAACCTCCATGATGAGAATCACGTACAGATCTTCCGTAATATTTAACAACACCGTTGTGACTGTCATAAACCGTACTAGTATCAGCTACTTTATCTTCTAATATCGCCATTAAATCAACCAGCTTAAAAGTCGATCCTGGCTCGTGAGATTCTGCTACTGCATAATTTACAGTTTCTGTATATGATCCATCTTCACTTCTACCTAAATTCGAAATCGCTTTTATATAACCCGTTTCTGTTTCCATTACAACAACACAACCGTGATCAGCTTCGTAATCCTGAAGTTGCTTCAATAAAGCGTGATGTGCAATATCCTGAATAAATACATCGATAGTCGAAATCACATCGTAACCATCAATTGGATCTACTTCATTTACGTCGCGAATTGGTTTCCACTGCCCTTTTGCTATTTTTTGTTTTAAGATTTTACCATCTTTCCCATTAAGATAACTTTTAAAAGCCCATTCAATTCCTTTTCCAACTTCGATTCCTGTCGCCGGATCTATTCGATCGTAACCAATCGTTCTTTCTGCAATTTTTCCAATTGGGTGTTTTCTAACCGTTTCTTGCTCAATTATAATCCCACCTTTAAAAGCTCCCAACTTAAACAATGGAAAGCCTTTAATTTTTACATATTCAGTATAACTTAAATTTCGGGCAATCAAATAGTAACGATTTTTATTGGCTCTCGCTTTTCTTAATTCCTGTTCGTAATAACCTGCCGGTCTATCTAAAACGGTAGCCAATGAATCTGACAATTGTCTTACGTATTTTTCAAAAGTTTCTGTTTTTGGTGCTTTTGCATCAAAACGAATTTCATAATTCGGAATTGATGTTGCCAATAAACTACCGTCAGCCGAATAAATATTCCCCTTATTTGCCGGAATTACAAAATTTCGAACCGTACGCTGTTTTGCCAGTTTTCTGTAATGATCACCTTCAACCCATTGAATATTGGTTAATTTAACAACAATAGCAATTGCCATCAAAAAGATGAAAACTGCTACGAGGTAAATTCTGTAGGATATATGTTTATCGTCTACTGCCATATTCTTTTAAAGAAACTTTTTTCTTCTACTTTTTTAACTTCTATTTTTATTGGAGGAACTGTCGATGGAAAAATTTGCTTCTCCAGCATTTTATCCGATATCGTAGATTCCATTTTTAACTTCATCAGTTCTGAACGTCGATCTACAAATTCTGATCTCAATTCCTTTACTTCATTATTTAATTTGGCAATTTCAAAAACCTTTTGCTCATATCTTTGAGTATTTGCAATCATCAAAATTGCCAGCAGAATGATAAAAACGATGAATCTCCAGTTTTTTACTGCATCATCATTTATCAGAAATCTTGCTTTTAATATCCCAAATACACCACTTTTCATTTTCTACCTATATATATTATATCTTTTCAGCAATTCTCAATTTTGCGCTTCGTGCTCTATTGTTGATTTTGATTTCTTCTGCATCAGGAACAATCAGTTTTCCGATTGTTTTAAAAGGAACTGAGAAATTCCCATAAAAATCACGTTCAGGCTCTCCTTCAAACATTCCGTTTTTTATAAATCTTTTCACCAAACGATCTTCTAAAGAATGATATGAGATTACTGAAAATCTTCCGCCTGGTTTTAAAATCTCCAAAGATTGCTCAATAAACTCTTTTAGAACATCCATTTCCTGATTCACCTCAATTCTGATTGCTTGATAAATCTGAGCCAAAACTTTGTTTCGAACTTTCTCAGGCAAATATTTTTTTAAAATATCTTTCAGCTCGTCTGTAGTTTTAATTGGATAATCTCTTCTCGCTTCAACGATTGTTCTAGCTAGAGCGGGTGCGTTTTTCAACTCCCCATAATCAAAAAAAACACGACGTAAATCCTGTTCTTCATATTCGTTAACCACCCGATAAGCACTCAAATCATTTTTTTGACTCATCCGCATATCAAGGTCGGCATCAAATCTTGTTGAAAAACCTCTTTCAGGAACATCAAACTGATGTGATGAAACCCCTAAATCTGCCAAGATTCCATCAACCCCTCTTACACCATGAAAACGCAAGAACCTTTTAATATATCTGAAATTCTCATTAATTAAAGTAAACCTTTCATCTGGCAACGCATTTGCGAGTGCATCTTCGTCCTGATCAAAAGCAAACAATTTTCCATTTGGCCCTAAACGTCTCAAAATTTCTTTTGAATGTCCGCCTCCACCAAAAGTCACATCTACATAAACGCCATCAGGTTTAATATTTAAACCATCAACTGTTGAATGAAGCAAAACCGGATTATGATATTCCATTGTCGTCGTCATTAATATTTCCCATTACCTCCTCGGCTAAATCAGCAAAATCCATATCTTCGCCGCTTATTGATTTTTCGTATAAATCTTTATCCCAAATTTCCACAATATTAACCGCAGAAGAAAAAACAACATCTTTAGAAATACTAGAAAAAGCAACCAAATCTTTCGGCACCAGCAATCTTCCTAATGCATCAATCTCGACCATTTTAACCCCAGCAGTAAATCTTCGAATGAAATCATTGTTTTTTTTCACAAAGCGATTAAGCTTGTTGATTTTTTGCATCATCAAATTCCACTCTTCCATTGGATATAATTCTAAACACGGCTGAAAAACGGAGCGTTTCAAAACGAAACCGTCTTGAAGCGATGAAGCCAATTGCTTTTTCAAAGGCGCAGGCATCATCAGCCTTCCTTTAGCATCAACTTTACACTCATATGTTCCAACAATTGTGTTCAAAAAAATCAATTAAGATAGTTATAGGACAAAAATATAAAAAATATTACCACATTTTACCACAATATACCACTTTGTTAATAAGTTTAACCACTTTTCTACCACCTTCATTAAGCTATAGACAATCAATACTTTAACTTATTATTAGCGTTTTCTTAATAACACTAATCATTCAAAAAAAATAAGCACTAATTTTCTTAAAAAAATGCTTTTAATGCTGATTTCTTAACATTTGGCTTTTTTCACAAAAACCACCCTAAAACCTGATTTTAAGCCATTTAGAAATTCTACAGAAATTATCTAGTTAAAAATCATCAGCAAAAATTCATTTTTATTTATTTAACCCTATATTTGTCCAAATTGAAATTGGCATTAGATTAAATGGACAAACACTACAAAAAAGAAGGCAAATACAGCTATTTTGAAGCTGGAGAAGGAACTCCTATCGTAATTTTACATGGGTTAATGGGAGGCCTTAGTAATTTTGATGGTGTAGCGCAATATTTCCCATCGAAAGGATACAAAGTGGTAATCCCGGATTTGCCAATCTACACGCAGAGCATTTTAAAAACAAACGTGAAAAGTTTTGCCAAATACGTAAAAGACTTTATCGCTTTTAAAGGCTTTGACAAAGTTATTTTACTAGGAAATTCATTGGGAGGGCATATCGCATTGTACCACACAAAACTTTACCCTGAGAAAGTTGCCGGACTTGTAATCACTGGCAGTTCTGGGCTTTACGAAAGCGCAATGGGTGACAGTTACCCAAGAAGAGGCGATTATGAATATATCAAAAAGAAAGCTGAAGATGTGTTTTATGATCCTGCAATTGCAACTCCAGAACTTATTGATGAAGTATATGCAACCGCTAATGACCGAATCAAATTAATCAAGACTTTAACGATTGCCAAGAGCGCAATTCGTCATAATATGGCTAAAGATTTACCTAAAATGAATGTGGAAACCTGCATCATTTGGGGTAAAAATGATTCTGTAACACCGCCAAATGTTGCCGAAGAATTTGACAAATTATTGCCTAATTCAACTTTGTATTGGATTGACAAATGTGGACACGCCGCTATGATGGAACATCCTGATGAATTCAACGAGATTCTTGAAAAATGGCTTACTGAGCAGAAATTATAGTATTTAACTTTCGCTTTTAAGAAGGTTTTAAAAACAAAAAAATATGAAAATCACTTCTGCCGAATTCATTGTAAGCAATTCTGACGCTTCAAAATGTCCGGCTGAATTTTTACCGGAATATGCTTTTATTGGCCGATCAAATGTAGGGAAATCCTCTTTGATCAACATGCTTACCAATCATAAAAATTTAGCAAAAACATCAGGAAAACCTGGAAAAACACAATTAATTAATCACTTTAAAATCAACAACAATTGGTTTTTGGTCGATTTGCCAGGTTATGGATATGCCAAGGTTTCTAAAAAAACAAAATCTGTTTTTCAACAGTTCATTACAGATTATTTCGAAAACAGAGAACAGCTTGTATGCGCTTTTGTATTAATCGATATTCGCCACGAGGCGCAAAATATTGATATTGAATTTATGTCGTATATGGGAGAAAGCGAAATTCCGTTTTGCATTATTTTCACCAAAGCAGATAAAATCAGCAAAACAAAAGTCGACTCGCATATAGCAACTTATAAAAAACAAATGTATGCAAACAATTGGGCCGAAATGCCTCATTATTTTGTAACCTCATCTACAGAGTCAATTGGAAAAGAAGAACTTTTATCGTACATAGACGAAGTGAACCAGGGAATTTTCAAAAACAACTCGGGGTTTTAAAATATCAAACTCCATTTTTTTGAAATTGCTTTGCCTGTTCACTTTTACTCGGATCCAAATTTCAAACCTTAAAATAGACAATAAAAAAATCCCTAATTCCAGTTCAAAATGGAATTAGGGATTTTTTTATTGGGTTTTCTTTCTCTATTTTTGAATGAATTAACTGACTCTTTATGAAGAAAACAAAATTACTTGCCGTATTATTGCTTTTTATTATTTTCTTTTCATGCAATACGCCCTCCTATATGTTTTTAACCCCTCAGCGAACCGGTGTTGATTTTGCCTCAGGAAAATGGCTTTTAAATGAAATAGACTGCCCAAAAAACTCAAAAGATCAATTGACCGCTGAATCCATAAAGTTTTTCAAAAAAAATCTGGGCGAACGAGTATCTTATATTCATGATGTAAACGGATTGCTTGTTCCGAGAAAAATCCCTTTAAATCCGAACAAAACAAAATTAAAAGAACTCAAAGAAGGTACAGGGTTTGACTTTTTTATCAATATTTCTACAAAAAAAAATAAAAGTGATTTCTCCTCGATAGAATTGTACCAAAGTGAAAGCGAAACGGGAAGGAATGAAGCTTCAGTAATTCTCGAAATTTATGATTTAAATCTGCAACAAATAATCTATTCTCAAAACGTAGTGGGAATCACAAGAAAAGAAGCTTCGGAGTCAATGTGGCAAACCGAAAAATCAGATAAGCTCATAGACAATATAGCGTTTTACAAAAGCGCCAACAAACTAATGACCAAATCTTTAAAAAAGATATTCCACGATTTAGACAAAAGATCAGTAAAATAGAAAACTAAAAAAAACACAATAAAAAAATTCCAACTTTAAACTTGGAATTTGGAACCGAGCGATAGCGAACAGGCGAAGCAATTTTTAATATTGAAATTTTCTCTTTGTTGTTCTTCTAAAATTCAAGATTTTCCATTCTTTATAAATCAAAAACTGGTAGAGGATATAAAAAAGAGAATTGAAAAACCAAAAGTCAATTATAAAAGGTTCTGTAGCTAATACCGAATCACTATTTCCAGACAGAAAAACACCTGCACTGCTTGTTACATAAACAATTAGTCCATTACAGAAATAGAAATAATTATGATTATGTTTTTTAAAATTTGAAATAATAAAATAGAACGCATAAAACAATAAAGGAACAGAGGTTATTGCTACTTCTGCCAGATTAAACTCCCAATAAAGCGAAGGCTTATTATAATATTGAAATCCTAAAAAAAAGCAGTACGGAAATAAAAACAATTACCATAATTCGCTTTAATGTGACATTCGAAAAACTTTTATAAAAAAACAAGTTTAGGGTTATAAACTGGAAAATAAAATAATAATGTGAAAGGAAAAAATTAGAATTAGGATACAGAAATCCGATAATATTGCAAAACAATTCTACACAAAACAAAAGAATCAAATAAATCGTAAGAATGCGGTATGATACATCTCTATTTTTACACGTAATCGCAAACCGAATCGCATTTGCAAGTAAGAAAAACAATCCGACAAGGCTCACAATAAACGGAAAAAGCATATTTTTTTTTGTTTTACGACAATTTACAAAATAAAAACAGAAAATCCCAAACCCAATCTTCAAAATTGGAATTTGGGATTTTTACTATTGAAATTTATTTTACTTTGTAAGTTCTAGTTTTTCTGCAAAATAATCGCAAAAATCCTTCATCGTATCCGACATTTTCTCGTCATCTGTCGCACGTTTGAAGGTATCTGCCATTGCCACCAAAGTTTGGTGGAAAAAGATTTTCATTTCATCAACCGGCATATCTTTTGTCCAAAGATCGATACGCATCGTTTCTTTCGCTTTGCTGTCCCAGATAGAAAGCATAATTGCTTTTGCTTCCTCGGCAACAACACCACCGTCCTGCGCACTCCATGTCAATTTTTCTGGAACGCGGTTTTCATCTAATTCTATATTGAATTTAATTTCTGAATTTATTGTATTTGACATTATTTCTTAGGTTTATATTTTGACTTCTCGAAAATTTCTTTCGCATTAACTTTTAATAATTCTGGCAAAGTTACGTTGTTATTTTTCATATACGAACGTACAATTTGCCAACCAATCCACGCACCTACTCTTCCTGGCGAATCATTATCAATTTCTAAATAAAATTTAGAAAACGGCGCTGGAGCAATAAATCGGGTTGTAAGTTTTGGATCATCGCTATAAAGCATTTCTTTCTCCATAAAATAGCGCCACATATAAGCCTCATTTTCCTCACACCATTTTATTTGCTCAGGAGTATAACCTATTTTATCCGCATCTGTATATTCAGGCAAAAGCAGATCTTTGGCATAAAGTTGTTTTCCTTCAAAAATCATTTGAGAAACTAAATTTTTATCAGGAAAAGCAGGAATGTTACGGTAAGTAAAACTCGAAACTACGTCTGGCATAATTTGTTTCTCTTCAAAATTCTGCTTCAGATAATTCGGGAATTCATAAAATTTATGCTCTTTTCCTAAATATAGTTCAAGAGCGACAATAACCAAACTGTCCGCATAAATTGCTTTGGCAGTATAATCCATTTCACCAATTACAGTAATTACTTTTGGTGTTTTACTTTTAGGAAAATAATATTTTACATGCTGGAAAAGCGAATTGAATTCCTGACGTACGGGTTCAAAATTCGAATACTTTTTTTGCACTTCGCTATATACTTCTCGCCAAATTGGTTCCTGCATTTTTTGAATCCAAACCGAATCGTCATTTCCTGTTGGAAAAAAATATGGATATTGCTTTTTTAATTTCCCAAGATCTTCAGGTTTGGACTCAAAAAAAGCTTTATCAAAACGTTCTACTTTAATGTCAACCGGAATTTCTTCAACTTCTTTTTCAACTTTGCTTTTTTGTTCACATGACAAAAAAAACAAACACAGAAGCACTGCAAAGCGATATAATTTCATTTTATTTTAATTAGATTTGTGTTGCATAAATTTAAATAAATTCATACCTAAAAATATTTCTGCAAATATACATCCCTGTATCTTAAAACTTGAACTATTATGGCTAAAAAAAGCACTATTCAAACAGAAAAAGTAAATGCCCACATTGTAGAGTGGCTTAAAAGTTATGCCGAAAGCGCAAAAGTAAATGGTTTTGTAATTGGAATTTCTGGCGGCGTTGACTCTGCGGTTACTTCAACATTATGCGCACAAACCGGTTTACAAGTTTTATGTGTTGAAATGCCAATTCATCAAGCTGAAAGTCAAGTTTCAAGAGCAAAAGAACATATTGAGCAATTAAAAAAACGCTTTCCAAACGTTTCAAGCGTGCAAACCGATTTGACGGCTACTTTCGAAGCTTTTAAAAGTGCAGTTCCAAAAACTGACGACGAAGCTAAAGTTAATCTCGCTTTAGCAAACACACGTGCTCGTATCCGAATGACATCTTTATACTATTTAGCTGGAATTCACGGACTTTTGGTTGCCGGAACAGGAAACAAAGTAGAAGATTTTGGAGTTGGTTTTTACACAAAATATGGAGACGGAGGAGTTGATTTAAGTCCAATAGCAGACTTAATGAAATCAGATGTATATGCTTTAGGAGAATTTTTAACGATTCCGCAATCAATTTTAACAGCCGCTCCAACAGACGGATTATTTGGCGATAATCGCACCGATGAGGATCAATTAGGCGCAAGTTATGATGAACTAGAATGGGCGATGTTAGCAGCGGAGTCAGGAAATACGGCAGTTGACTTCGACGGGAGAGAAAAAACTGTCTTTGAAATTTATAAACGATTAAACACCAGCAACAAGCATAAAATGGAAGCAATTCCGGTCTGTTTGATACCAAAAACGTTAAAATAAAACTTTTTAACATTTGTCAGCTATAAACTACAGAATTTATTTATTAATTTTACCGTTCCAAAAACATGATAACAATTCTAAAAAGGTAAAAATTATGATTAAAGTATGTCTAGCAGACAATCATCCTGTGACGCACTTTGGCGTTAAGTCTTATTTTAAAGACCACGATCAAATTTCAATTGTTGCCAACGTAGGCAATTTTTCAATGGTTAGAGACATTCTTCAGACGAAGGAGATCGACATCCTAATTCTAGATCTAGAGTTAGAAGGTCTTTCAAGCATCTTTGAAGTTAAATCGATCCTGAAAAACTTTCCAAAAACAAAAATTGTAATTTTTAGTGACCTCGCTGAACAAATGTATGCTCCAAATGCAATTAAAGCGGGGGTTTCAGGGTATGTACACAAAACAGAAAAACTTGAAACATTAGGTCTTTCTATTATTAAGGTACACGAAGGAAAAATTATTATCAACGAAACAGTTCGCAAAAACATGGCCCTTATTGCTAAACAAAGCAAGAGCGAACGTTTGTACAGAAAACTTTCTAATCGCGAGATTGAAGTTTTACGTTACTTAAGTGACGGTAAGAAAAACAATGAAATTTCTAAAATCTTAAATCTGAACGAAAAAACGATCAGTACTTACAAATTAAGATTATTGACTAAATTAAATGTTACTAATTTAGTTGACTTAGTAAACAAAGCTAAGACTTTAGAAATTATTTAATTTAATGTTGATCTGCTTCGGCAATCATCAGTAATAAAAAAGCTCTGTATTGTTTATCAATATAGAGCTTTTTGATTTTTTAATGATAAGGAACAACTACTCTTCCTAATTTCTTTGAAAAATTATTCAACAACTTAGAATAATCTACAACCATCGACAAAACTTCTGAATTATCATCTTGTGGATCTGTAATCAACGAATTTTTCAAATCATGAATGATTTTTGAAACCAAAAACCACCTTAATGAAAATATCGTATCGGAAACATTTTGCTCAATAGTCACATTTTTGTGTTTAGGAAAAATATTTTGTCCTTCCCAATCGTGAATGACCACTTTTTCATCTTCCATTAAAATATTGGTCACTTCCTGAGCAAATTCTGGTTGTAAGTGCATCAAATATTTATCCAAACTAAAGACTTCATTTTGATTGAAAAAATTGATCAAGTTTTTAAAAATATCTTGAAATAATTGATTAGAAAGCTCAATCTCATCTTCTTGCAAACTCAAGTAGATTTTTTCAAAAACCTTATATTTTCGTTTTTCCGAAACTTCTTTGACATTTCCTTCTTCATCTGCTTTCAAGAAAACATCTTCAAAATCTTCTTCTACACTTCCATAAAGCAACAACAGCTCAATGACTTTTCTTTCAAAACCATATAAAATATCAACTTTTTGAGACGGTTCTTCATATCCCATATCTCCAGGATAATCATAACCTTCCGGCGGGCCAGTTCTTGGATCTTCTGGATCTCCCCCTGAAAAAGTTCCAGTTTGCGGAGGCTGATTTCTATGAACTTCAAAAGGTTTTTGTTCTTGCTTTTGCTTTTTATTCGCTTCTGCAATATCTTTTTGAATCAGCTGCGCCAAAGTGCTTACCAAAACCTGCTCCGAAATATCCATTATTCGTGCACATTCCTGAACATATACTTCGCGCTGAATACGATCTGGTATTTTAGAAATACTCGCAACCATGTCACGAATCAAATCGGCTTTCTTAATTGGATCATTTTTAGCTTCATTCATTAAAATTGAAGCTTTAAATTGTATAAAATCTTTACTATTATTTTCTAAATAAGCCACCAATTCATCATGAGGCGTTTTCCTTGCAAAACTGTCTGGATCTTCTCCGTCAGGAAATGCGCAAACCCTTACGTTCATGCCTTCTTCCAAAATCAAATCGATTCCACGAATGGCAGCACGAAGCCCTGCAGCGTCACCGTCAAAAAGTACGGTAATATTTCGTGTAAGACGATTAATCAATCGGATTTGATCTGGCGTCAAAGCCGTTCCTGATGATGCTACAACATTCTCGATTCCAGATTGATTAAACTGAATCACATCGGTATAACCTTCAACCAAATAACAATTATTTAGTTTCGCTATCGATTGTTTTGCCTGAAAAATCCCATAGAGAACTTTACTTTTATGGTAAATATCACTTTCTGGTGAATTCAGGTATTTTGCCGCTTTTTTGTCATTAGTCAGAATACGTCCTCCAAAACCCAAAACGCGTCCTGACATACTTTCAATAGGAAACATGACACGCCCTTTAAATCGATCAAATGAACGGTCTTCTCTAGGAATGGTCAAACCTGTGCTTTCTAAAAATTCTAGTTTGTACCCCTTTCCTAATGCTTCTTTAGTAAGCGCATCCCATGTTTCTGGAGAATATCCTAAACTAAATTTTTTGATGGTTTCATTTGTAAAACCTCTTTCTTTGAAATAAGAAAGCCCAATCGCTTTTCCCTCTTCCGAATTTAAAAGCGTTTTATGAAAATAATCTTTTGCAAATTCTGAAACCAAATACATACTTTCACGAACATCCGTCATTGCTTTTTCAGCATCTGTTTGTTCCGTCTCTTCAATCTCAATATTATATTTTCGAGCCAAATAGCGAATCGCTTCTGGATAGGTAAACTGCGAATGCTCCATTAAGAATTTAACCGAGTTCCCACCTTTTCCTGTACTAAAATCTTTCCAGATTCCTTTTGCCGGCGAAACCATGAACGATGGTGAGCGCTCATCTGAGAATGGACTCAATCCTTTGAAATTACTTCCGGCACGTTTTAAATTAACAAAATCGCCAATAACCTCCTCTACTCGAGCAGTTTCAAAAACAGCATCAATTGTACTTTGTGAAATCAAAACGTAAATTTATTTTTTAAAGTTGAAAGCCTGTAAAAGTACATAAATCCTTCCTGAAATTTATTTATTAAACTAAAAAAAGTGCCTCTTGCGAAGCACTTTTTCTACTAACTAAACTCAAAGTCATACTTAATTCAAATCTAATCTCAATCCCATTGAAATATTGTTTTCCTTAACTAAATTGTCCTGAAACAACGGATTCAAATCGTATTTTACATACAAGCTTAATTCTCTATATCCAATATATGAACTCACGCCATACATGAAATTATTTACATTGTATTCGCCTTTTACTTTGCTTTTATATTTTAAATCGTCTTCTTCGAATTTCAAAATTTGTTTTGATTTTACGTTGATTCCAGCGTAACCTCCAATTCCAAAACGGAAACTTTTATGTGTTTTGAAGTACGTTTTTCCATCTTTTACTGTTGGCCTTGTAAAATCAAATTCCAAATGGACTGGCGCTACCAAATACACATTTCTAAAACGTGATTCGGTTAAATTTACTGGATTAGTTTCTAAATTGGTTTGATCGCCGTTTACCACAAAATAACGGTTATCTGTCGGGCGAATGTTATTGTACATTAATGAAAGTCCGTACTTCGCGTGAAGCAAATTGTCATTTTTCATTAATCTTGAATTATAGGTGAAACCCCACTCATAAAAATGCGAACCTATAAAACTGTAATTTGAATCCTGATATTTTCCGTCAACCATCATATTATTCAAACCCATTGCAAAAACAAATTGCGAAGTAGTTCTTTTTTCTCCACGAAGAGAATCCTTGCGTTTATTTTGGTTCCAGTCGTTTTTATCCCAGTAAATAACAATCTTGCTTTTTTTAGTAGTATCCTGTTCCTTTAGTTTCCCATCTACTTTTTGCTGTACAAGATCATTCAGTTCATTTTGCGCCAACGTTACTTTTTCCTCGATAATTACGGCTCTGGCTTCTGCCAATTCTTTTTTGCGTTTATCCGCTTGTTCCTGTGTGATTTTGCCTTCAGACAATTGAACGTTTACGGCTTCCACTTCTTGTTTTAAGGTTTCTTTTTCTTCTTTGGTAACTTTCTCGATTTTATTGGCAATTTTCTTCGCTTTTGATTCAAAAGTCTCTTGTCCGAAAACCTTGCTCACGAATAAAAAGATTAAAATTACGAGATGAATGGTAAAATTTTTCATGATTGATTTTTTAATTGATTGTGATTGATGATGATTAATTGTTAATTGTAAAATGTTAATTGTGAATGATCAATTCATTGTCCATCGGGTTGAAACCCGACGCTACAAAATGGATCGTTGCTCCGGAACTAAAAAAATCTATATTCTTTTTCTTAATACTTAATTCTTAATACTTAATTCTTAATTCTTAATTCTTAATTCTTGATACTTAATTCTTGATACTTAATACTAATCCTCTACTCCTGCTGATTTCTATTTGCCAAAGCCACTTTTACTGTCTGATAATTTTTATTGACTCTTGTGATTACTTTTTCACGAAAGGATTCCTCTAATTCGCCGTCAACTTGATTCAGCAAATCATTTGCATTGACTTTAATTTTTGCTTTTGGTTTAGCCGAATTTTCAGCTACAACCTTATTTTCAGCCGTTTCTAATAATTGATCTACACTTTCTTTTTTAGAGGTTTCGGCAACAGCAGTTTGATTGTTGGTGGATTGTTTTTCTTGATTGTTTTTGATGATGATTGAAGACTCCGCTATTTGATTTGATTCATTTTTACTGATTTTATTTGTTTTTTGATTACTGTTATTAGCTGGTTGATTTAAATTTTCTTTTGAATCATTTTCTGAAACTGCGATTTCAGTTTTTGAAGAATTGATGTTATTTAAAACTGGCTTTTCAACAGAATCTTTCTCCGAATCTTTTACAACAACTGAATTTTTAGGCGCTTCAATTGTATTTTCTTTTTGATTAAAGAAGAAAGTTCCAACCAACAAAAATCCCACAACACTCGCCGCGATATAAAACCATTTTTTGCTTTTCTTTTTAGGTTTCTTTTCATCGGCAACACTCAACATGGCATCTAATCGATCCCAAGCTTTGTTGCTTGGCTCAATTTCACGCTGATTTAGTTTTTCACGGAAATCCTTTTCAAAATTATTCGGTTCCATTATCTTGTTTTTTTAAAATAGTAATTTGTGTTTGCAGCATTTTTCTAGCGTGCGATAATTGCGATTTTGATGTTCCTTCATTAATCCCTAACATCTTGGCAATTTCATTGTGTTTATAGCCTTCGATTGCGTATAAATTGAAAACCATTTTATAGCCATCCGGCAAAGCGTCAATTAAAAACTGAATCTGTTCTACTGTAAATTGGCTGTCGATTTCGTTAAAGCTTTCTTCTGTAAAAAACTCATCTTCAGCAAATTTTACTTTTTTCTGAACTCTTAAATAGGAAATGCATTCGTTAACCATAATTCGGCGGATCCAGCCTTCAAAACTTCCTTTGTGTTCAAACTTGCTTAAATTGGCGAACACTTTCATAAAAGCCGTTATCATTACATCTTCTGCCAGCTGAATGTCCTTTATATATTGTCGACATACACTTAACATTTTTGAAGAAAACTTGCCATAAATCTGTTGCTGTGCTTGACGATTGTTCTCGACAGCCAGCTTTATGATTTTGGTTTCTTCTTGATGTAACGGAATAATTTTCATTTATAAGCGTTCGGTTTTGGTTCTAGAAACAGACTTCTATTAGCATAGACGATTGTCGGTTTGAAATGGTTGCATGGGAATGAAAAAATAATTGGACAATCAGAAAATTTGTCAATTAGATAATTGATTCACAACAAAGTAAAAACAATTATCTAATTGACAAATTTTCTAATTATCTAATTAAAAAATTATTTTTTTCTTTCGATTACGTAGTTCACCATCAAAGTCAACGCCTCTTTATATTCTGAATCTTCGAAGTTTTGAAGAAGAGATAGCGCTTCCTGCTGGAATTCGACCATTTTGTTTTCGGCGTAAGCCAAACCATTATTATTTTTTACAAAAGCAATAACTTCTTTTACGCGTTTTTTGTCTTTGTTATGGTTTTTGATGGAATTGATCAGCCACTTTTTTTCTTGTGGCGTGCAAGTATTTAAAACATGAATTAACGGCAAAGTCATTTTTTGTTCTTTGATATCGATTCCTGTTGGTTTCCCGATAGCTTCTTCGCTGTAATCAAATAAATCATCTTTGATTTGAAAAGCCATTCCGATCAATTCTCCGAATTTGCGCATGTTTTCAACCTGAGCGTCATCTTCAATTACAGCTTTTGCGCCAAGCGCACAACAAGCCGCAATAAGCGTTGCGGTTTTCTTACGGATAATTTTGTAATAAACATCTTCGGTAATATCGAGTCTTCGGGCTTTTTCTATTTGAAGCAACTCGCCTTCGCTCATTTCTCGAACGGCTACAGAAATAATTCGAAGCAAATCAAAATCGCCATTGTCGATTGACAATAACAATCCTTTTGAAAGCAAATAATCTCCAACTAAAACAGCAATTTTATTTTTCCAAAGTGCATTGATTGAGAAAAATCCGCGACGACGATTACTGTCGTCCACCACATCATCGTGAACTAAAGTAGCCGTATGAATCAATTCGATTACCGAAGCACCTCGATAAGTTCTCTCATTTACAACACCTCCAGAGACCATTTTTGCCGTCAAAAAAACAAACATTGGACGCATTTGCTTTCCTTTCCGATTTACAATATAGTAGGTAATTCGGTTCAGCAATGCAACCTTTGAAGTCATCGATTCATGGAACTTTTTTTCGAAAAGTTCCATCTCGTTAAAAATGGGCTGTTTTATTTGGGAAGTAATATTCATTTCGATTCCAAATATACTATTTTAAATAAAAAAACGTTATCAATTTTATGTTAGTATATCAACAATTTGTACACTAATATAAATTCACCACCAAAAAACACATTTCTAGTTAAAGCCTAATTTGAATTCATTAATTAAAATCACGTAAAACTAATTTATTATGAAAACAAAAATTTTCTTTATTGGAACATTAGCCGCTTTATCTTTTTTTGCCAGCTGTAACTCTGACGAAAAAACAAATGACGGATCATCATCTGCGACAATTACAAAAGATGAAATCATCAAAAATTCAAAAATTGATGCCTCAATTGATGATGTAACAAATATTGCCGAAGATCAGTTTAGCGCACAACAAAACGTAACTTCAAAACCAAGCGGACCGGTAAAAAATTTCCTTCCGAGTTGTGCTACAATTACAACAGTATTAACTAACAACACCTGGACAAGAACTGTCGATTTTGGCGTAGAAGGCTGTACGCTTGAAAACGGAAATACGGTAAAAGGAAAAATGGTTATTTCTTTCTCCAATGATTTTGCTTCATCCACACAAACAATTAGTTATACTTTTGACGGATTTTATCACAATGGAAAAAAACTTCAAGGAAGCAAAAGCATAGTACGAACAGTAAAAACAACCGATTTGCTTGCAACGGCACATCCCGTTTTTACAGCCGCAATCGATATGACAATTACTTTTGATGACGGAGGCGTTTATACTCGAAAAGGCACACTAGTTAAGGAACAAGTTGAAGGCTTTGACACTTGGTTCAACTGGGATGATAATGCATATTTAGTAACTGGAAGCAGTACAACGACTTTCCCTAACGGAGATACTTTTTCTGCCGAAATTACAACTCCACTGCAATTTAAAGCATCATGCAAAAGATCTGTTGCTGTAAAAGGAGTATTGTCTGTAACCAAAAACGGAGCTACGGCTGTTGTTGATTATGGCGACGGAACATGCGATACACTTGCAACAATTACAAAAGATGGCGTAACAGAAGAAGTTGATTTGAAAAAATAAGAATCCTTTTTGCCCAAAAAAAAAGCATTAAAAACAAGATTTCTCGTTTTTAATGCTTTTTTGTTTATCCTAAAAATATAAAATTAGGCTTCTTTATTTGCTAATTGCCCACAAGCAGCATCAATATCTTTCCCTCGGCTACGTCTAACTTTTACCACTACTCCAATATTTTCCAATGCTTTTATATAAGCCATAATAGATTCCTCTGAGGCTTGCTGAAACTCTCCGTCGTCAATTGGATTATATTCAATTAAATTGACTTTACAAGGCACATATTTGCAGAATTTAACCAACGCGTCAACTGAGGCCTTATCGTCGTTTATTCCTTTCCAAACTACATACTCGTATGATACTTTGCTTTTTGTTTTTCTGTACCAATATTCTAATGCTTCGCGCAAATCTTTCAAAGGGAAATTTTTGCTGAAAGGCATAATCTTCGCACGCGTTTCGTCAATTGCAGAGTGCAGCGAAACTGCCAATTTGAACTTCACTTCATCATCGGCCATTTTTTTGATCATTTTCGGAATTCCTGAAGTCGAAACCATAATTCGTTTTGGCGACATTCCTAAACCCTCAGATGATGTAACCATATCGATCGCCTTAATAACATTGTTATAATTCATTAAAGGCTCTCCCATTCCCATAAAAACAATATTTGAAAGCGGATGATTGTAATACAAACGGCTTTCTTTGTCGATTGCCAAAATCTGGTCGTAAATTTCGCCTGGCTCCAGATTTCTCATACGTTTTAATCTTGCAGTTGCGCAAAAATTACAATCCAAACTACAACCTACTTGACTAGAAACACAAGCAGTAGTTCTCGTTTCTGTTGGAATCAAAACCGATTCTACCACCAAGCCATCATGCAAGCGAACGGCATTTTTAACTGTTCCGTCACTGCTGCGTTGCATAGTATCAACCTTAATATGATTGATAACAAAATTCTCCTCAAGCATTGTACGCGTTGTTTTGGCAACATTGGTCATGTCTTCAAAACTATGTGCTCCTTTGCTCCAAAGCCATTCATAAACTTGATTTCCGCGGAAAGCTTTGTCATTATTTTCGACAAAAAAATCGCGCAACTGTTCTTTTGATAAAGCTCTTATGTCTTTTTTCTCGATTTGCATGATGCAAAGTTAAGTATTTGTTCATTTCTAAAAGAATAAAGAAAGAACCAATCTTTAAAATTGAAAAAATTAACATTTAAAAACACTCTAAAAAGAAGAATTCAGCCAATCTTTTTTAACACTTAACGAAAACGAAACGAATGAAATCGTTGTAGTTATAAATACAATTTTAATAAAGCTTTAACAATGATTTTTGTCATAAAAATACCACATAAATCAAAATACATTTGAATCAAGGTTAGTAAATGCGCATGATACTAGACTATAATTTAAAAATCAATTCAAAATGAAAGCAATAAAATTAAAATTGTTAATGTCGTTAGTCACATTTTTTGGAATTACATCATTTGTCGTTGCGCAAAAATCATATGCTCTAGACAACAAATCAACATTTTCAGTATCAGGAACTTCAACACTCCATGATTGGGAAATGAAATCTAGCTCAGGAACTGGGACAGCCAATTTTACAATCACAAATGGAAAGTTATCTGAAATTGAATCTATTGCTATTGTTCTTTTAGCAGAAAGCATTAAAAGTGAGAAAAAAAGTATGGATAAAGTCGCTTACGAAACTCTGAAAACAGATAAAAACAAATCCATTAAATATGCTTTAAAATCTGCAGAAAAAATTAACGAAACAACTTGGGAACTAACCGGAACATACACAATTGCCGGAGTTAGCAAAATTTACAAAACTACCGTAAAAACAGCCATTACAAAAGATGGATTGAGTATGCAGGGATCTAACAAAATAACGTTTGCTGATTTTGGAATGAAATCGCCAACTGCTCTGCTAGGCACTATCAAAACGGGTCAAGATTTGACCTTGAAATTTAATTTATATTTTAACTTATAACAGCCATGAAAAAAATTCATACTTTATTGATTGCTTTAACAACAACATTTGCGGTTAATGCACAAGTTAGTTTTGGACATATTCAAAACCAAATCCCCAGAAATCAAAAAGGCATTAATCAATTTGATGTAAAAAAAGATACTGTTGCTTACAAAGGTTTAAGCGTAGACATGGGCGCTGCCTTTGCATTGCAGTTTCAAGCTTTAAATTCTTTTAATGATCAAAAAAATATTGCCACAGCACCAAATTACAGATTAAATAACCTGGAGAATAATTTCAATTTACCGAATGCAAATTTCACCATTGGTGCTCAATTGTATGACGGTGTTCGTGTAAACTTAGATGTGTATCTAGCTTCGCGTCATCATAATGAAACCTGGGTAAAAGGAGGTTATTTACAAATTGATAAATTAGATTTCATCAAGAAAGATTTCCTTGCTGATTTCATGAAGTACACCACGATTAAAATTGGTCAGATGGAGAACAACTATGGTGACGCTCACTTTAGAAGATCTGACAACGGGAATGCCTTTATGAATCCGTTCGTGGGAAACAATATCATGGATGCTTTTATTACAGAAATGGGAGCAGAAGTTTATTACAACAGATCAGGTTTTGTAAGCATGATTGGCGTTACAAACTCTAAATTGAATCAAAATGTTCAAGAAATTGTAGCAGCTACTCCTACGCCTGCAAAACCAAATAACAATAGCACAATAAGCCCTTCTATACTAGCTAAATTAGGCTGGGATAAACAGATCAATGAAGATTTAAGAATTAGATTGACTGGTTCTTTCTATCACACTGCAAATTCTAGCGGAAATTTATATGCTTCTGACCGAGCAGGAAGCCGTTTTTACGGTGTTATGAGTCATTCTGAATATAATATTGTAAATCCTAATACAGGAGCTATTGTAAGTACTGTGGCAAATAACTTTGACCCAACTGCAAATAAAGACACAGGCAGATTTAATCCTGCTTATGGAAACTGGGCAACATCTTACATGGTAAACCCTTTTATCAAATATAAAGGTTTGGAATTTTTTGGAACATTAGAATTTACCTCTGGAGGAGATTTTAAAGGGACCGATGATACTCGCAAAGTAAATCAATATGTTGGAGATTTAGTTTATCGCTTTGGCCAAGGAGAAAGATTTTATGTAGGCGGGAAATATAACTTAGTTGACGGAAAATTAGCTAATGCAAACGCAGAAGCAATTCAAATAAATCGATTTGAAGCTGCTGCTGGTTGGTTTATGACTAAAAATGTTCTGGCAAAATTAGAGTATGTTGATCAAAACTATAAAAACTTCTCTCAATTTAACGGAGCAACTCCAAACGATCTTTTTGGCGGCAGCTTTAAAGGATTAATGTTCGAGGCTGTAATCTTGTTTTGACAGCATGCCTAATAGATTTATTTTTTTAATTACGGGTTTAGTAGTTTTCTTTTTCTTAGGAAGTGCTAAACCCTCTTCTTTAACAGATGATACAACCTTGCTAATAAACAAAATAAAAATAGAAATTACAGGAATATCAACTGTAGGCAAATATAATTGCTCAAATACTTTTTCTATAAAAGATACGATTTATATAAATTCAAATAAAAAAAACACTTTTAATACTGCAATCAAAATGTCGAGTTTCGATTGTGGAAATAAAATAATGACTAAAGATCTGCAAGGTACAGTTAAAGTCCAAAAGTTCCCCAACAGTGTAGTTTGCATAACTGACGTAAAACCAAATGGTAAAAATTACAAATGCAAACTCAATTTTATTGTAACGGATAAAACCTTAAAATACAATGATTTTATTCTATACAATTCTGATAACAAGATTCAGGGAACGCTCAATCTAAAATTTTCTGATCTTGAACTAGTTCCACCAGTAAAAATGGGCGGCCTAATAAAGGTAAAAGATGACATTGTTATAAATTTTATTCTTTACAAAAATTAAAAACAAATACTATTTTATACTAAAACTTATACTAACAAAGAGATAAGTATTTCTCCATTAGTATAAGTTTTTAATAAAATTATAACCATGATTTTTATCAGTTCCGCTGCGATTTGTTCACAATACCTTTGACTCAAGAAAAAAGATAGGAATCACAAACTATCTAGTTTAACTAAATACCACATTCAAATGAAAACGATCAAATCAATTTTATTAGCCGTAGTAATTACATTATCTCTACAAGTAAATGCACAAAAAAGATATTCTCTCACAAAATCAACTTTTGAAGTTGCAGGAACTTCTAATATACACGACTGGGTAATACGATCTTCAGATGGTACCGGAAGCGCTATTTTAACTATCACCGATTCAAGACTTGTCGACATTAAAAACCTAACTATTACATTGCCAGCTGAAAGCATAAAAAGCAGCAAAACCAGCATGGATGATGTCGCTTATGAAACCTTGGACACTAAAACGCATAAAAACATCAAATACACTTTAAAATC
Source organism: Flavobacterium denitrificans DSM 15936 (assembly GCF_000425445.1). GTDB lineage: Bacteria > Bacteroidota > Bacteroidia > Flavobacteriales > Flavobacteriaceae > Flavobacterium > Flavobacterium denitrificans. The sequence goes on from NZ_KE384379.1 coordinate 264,851, forward strand.
AGCTGAAAAAGTAAATGAAACAACTTGGATTTTCAACGGAACATACACTATTGCTGGTGTAAATAAAGACTTTAAAACGCAAGTAAAAGCAACTACAAATGACAGCAGCACTTTGGTACTACAAGGCACAAACAAAATGACTTTTACTGATTTTGAAATGACTCCTCCATCGGCAGCTCTTGGAGTAGTGCGTGCTGGAAAGGAAATTACAGTTCTTTTCAATATTACTTTAACTGATTTTGCAAGAAATGAAAATGTTTTGGTAATCAAATAAAAATGGCTTGAGAAAAAAATACTTAAAAAAATCCTAAATAAATCGGTTTCTATTCCAACAGAAAATTTTGGCACAAGAATTGTCTTGCACATTTAAGGAAAAATAATCTTACAAAGCGCGCACTAATTTTAAAATTTGTAATTTTATGTTTTTCGGCGATATAACCTTATATTATTTTAATAAACCTAAAAAGACAATTCATTATGAAAAAACAAATTTTAAGCTTAGCTGTTGTTGCTTTATTAGCATTCGCCATTCAATCATGCGAGAAAAAAGAACCAAAACCTGCAGAGGACGAATTAACACTTGGAAACAAAGTTGATTCATTAACTTCAGATATTGAAGAAGTAAAAGACAGCGCAGTAAGCAAAACTGAAAGTGCGGCTCAGGATGTTAAGAATGCAACCAAAAAGGCTGCAGATGATGTAAAAGATGCTACTAAAAAAGGAGCAGAAAAAGTTGAAAATGCAGCAAAAGCAGCAAAAGACGGAACTGTAAAAACAGCAAAAGAAGTGAATGAAGCATTGAAAAAATAATTTCATTTAAAATCAAATCCAAAACCATTCGCCTAAAACGAATGGTTTTTTTATGCCCTAATATTAGAGCTTATAATTTTGTATTTTTGCTTCAAATTAATAAGACTCTGCAAATGCATTTTATATCACAAGAATTAGAAGATTACATCGAACAGCATTCTGAAAACGAACCAGCGTTATTAGCAAAACTCAACAAAGAGACCTATCAAAAAATTCTTTTGCCCAGAATGCTGAGCGGACATTTTCAAGGTCGAGTGTTAAGCATGCTTTCTAAACTTATTCGCCCTGTAAACATTCTTGAAATTGGTACTTACACTGGTTATGCAGCTTTATGTTTATGCGAAGGAATGCAGGAGACTGGTCAATTGCACACTATTGACATCAAGGAAGAATTGGTTGATTTTCAAAGAAAATATTTTGACGCCTCACCTTGGGGAAATCAAATTTTCCAACATTTGGGTGAAGCCATTGACATTATTCCTACTTTGGATATAAAGTTTGATTTGGTTTTTATTGATGCCGACAAAGAAAACTACCTAAATTACTGGGAAATGATTGTTCCGAAAATGAATAAAGGCGGCATTATTTTATCTGATAATGTTTTGTGGAGCGGAAAAATTCTGGAACCAGTTCATCCTAATGATGTGAGTACAAAAGTTCTCTTAGAGTACAACCAACTTTTGAAAGATGATCCTCGCGTTGAAACAGTTTTATTGCCTATTCGTGATGGGTTGACAGTGAGTCGCGTACTTTAATTTTTAAGTGCTAAGATTCTAAGAACCTTAGTGTTTTCTTTTATAAAAAAGGCTTTAGCCAAATACCTACTGTATTTTGGCTAAAGCCTTTTCGATATAAGCTTTTATTAAATTCTCCAGCTAAAGCTGGAGGCAATTCATATAATTTAATAGTTCGATATTTAAAAAAACTTAGTATCTCAGCAACTTAAAATCTTAGCCTCTTAAAAAATTATCCCGGAAAATATTGTGGTTTCAACTTTCTGTAAACCAAATAAATTAACGACCCAAAAAGAGCACCGAAGAAATAACCAGCAAGGATATCACCTGGATAATGCAATCCTAAATAAATTCGGCTATATGCAAAAATTAAAGGCCATAAAAAGATGAATCCTAAATACTTAAAACGGCTTTTTAAAACCAAATATAAAAAGGTTGCAACAGCCATCGTATTTGCAGCATGACCAGAAAAGAAACTATATGATTTTCTGACCTGAACAACTCTTATAAATGAATTAAGTTCTGGGTTATTGCAAGGACGCAAGCGTTCAAAAGTGTGTTTAAATAAATTACAAGTCTGATCTGTAAAAGCAATTAAAACTGCTATGAAAAGCAACAAATACAAGGTTTGTTTTCCTCCTATTTTTTTATAAATAAGATAAAACATCAATAAGAAAAGTGGTGTCCAATACAACTGTTGTGTAATAATCAGCCAAAGTTTGTCGTATGTTTCAGAACCTAAACCATTCAGATACACGAAGAGATTTGTATCTAATTCTTGTATTTTTTCAAGCATATTACATTTGACGTTTTATAGGTCCTGAAAGTGAATCAATATCTTCTTTTACTTTGTCGATTTCTGTAGCTGTATCTCCCAAAAGATTACCCGAATCTCCTATAATATTAGATTTAGCTTCATTGATCTGAGCATTGATATTGCCTGTTATACTATTAAGCGATTTGGTGTCAAGACCATTTGCCTCAGCTCCCTTTTGAATTTCGCTTTTAATATCATTAGTGGCATTCTTTAATTGTGCCATTGCTTTTCCCATTGTACGGGCAATTTCTGGCACTTTATCTGAACCAAAAAGCATTAGCACTATAAACAGTATGAAAACTAATTCTCCTCCTCCTATACCGAACATATCTTTTATTTTTACGTGGTCACAAAGATATTAAATTTTGCTGCGTAGAGTTTTAAAATTTACTTAAAAAAAAAGACTCTTTTAAGAGTCTTTTTAAGTTTATTCTTAATCAAATTTTGATTTTTCTTCTGCTTTCGGCCAAGCGTTGTTGGTTACATCAATATCAGCAGTCATTAATTTTGGATCAATTTGGATACTTTTGATTGCTTTTGAAGTTGCATAAACTTTTTTAGCGGTATCGTTATTTTTTCTCCAGATTTGTGCAGGATATTGATAATTATCTTTTGAACCATCTTCATAAGTAATCTCAACTAAGATTGGCATAATCATTCCTCCTGGCTTATTGAACTCTACTTCGTAGAAATATTTTGGAGATTTCAGACCTGCTTTTTCTTCTGCTGTAAAAGTTTGATTTACGTAATCTGATAATAATTTTACATCCTCAACTTTTAAAGCTTTTTTGCTTGATGCGCTAACTTCCGCATTATCTCCAGAAACTAAGTAAACAAAAGGTCCTTTATCTAAACCAAAACGTCCTTTTCTAACTTTAACATCTTTTAAATCTGCAGTTGGAGTTTCAGAAACGTAATATTGTTTCACCTCTTTAATTCCGATGTCTACGAAATCAGTTGAATAGAACCATCCTCTCCAGAACCAATCCAAATCAACAGCCGAAGCATCTTCCATAGTTCTGAAGAAATCCTCTGGAGTTGGGTGCTTAAATTTCCATCTGTTTGCGTACGTTCTAAAAGCGTAATCAAACAATTCTCTCCCCATTACAACTTCTCTTAAAATATTAAGACCTGTAGCTGGTTTTCCGTAAGCGTTATTTCCAAATTGGTGAATCGTTTCAGAGTTTGACATAATTGGCTCTAAAAACTTTTGGTCACCACTCATATAAGGAACAATATTTTTTGCAGGTCCGCGTCTTGATGGGAAAGTTGGATCTAATTCTTGTTCAGCCAAGTATTCTAAAAATGAATTCAATCCTTCATCCATCCAAGTCCATTGACGCTCGTCTGAGTTTACAATCATCGGGAAAAAAGTGTGCCCAACTTCATGAATAACAACACCAATCATTCCGTTTTTAACTTCTTTGCTTGTTACTCCATTTTCATCAGGACGACCAAAATTCCAGCAAATCATTGGATATTCCATTCCTTGATCTTCTGCTGAAACAGAAACCGCCTTTGGATAAGGATAATCAAAAGTATGAGATGAATAGCTTTTCAAAGTATGTGCAACTGTCATTGTTGAAGTTTCTCCCCAAAGCGGATTTGCTTCTTTAGGATAAACCGATTCAGCCATAACAATTTTGCCTCCTAATTTTACAGCCATTGCATCATAAATGAATTTTCTTGAAGAAGCAATTCCGAAATCGCGAACATTCTTTGCGCTGAATTTCCAAGTTTTTTTCTTTTCAGAAAAACCTTTTTCAGCCGCTTCAGCTTCAGCTTGAGTTACAATTACAACAGGTTTGTCAAAAGATTTTTGAGCCTGCTCGTAACGTTTTACTTGCTCAGCAGTAAAAACTTCGCTTCTGTTCATCAATTCTCCTGTTGCATCAATTACGTGATCAGCAGGAACTGTGATATTTACATCAAAGTTTCCGAAAGGAAGAGCAAACTCTCCACTTCCCCAGAACTGCATATTTTGCCATCCTTCAACATCATTATAAACTGCCATTCTAGGATAGAACTGCGCAATTACATATAATTTATTTCCGTCTTTTTCAAATAATTCGTAACCAGAACGTCCGCCTTCTTTTCTATAATTATTAACGTTGTACCACCATTTAATAGCTAAAGAAATTTTTTCTCCAGGCTTTAAAGGTGATGCAAGATTAATACGCATCATAGTTTCATTGATTGTATATGACATCGGATTTCCTTTTGCGTCTTTTACCTGCTCAATATTGAATCCGCGTTCTAAATCTTTTTTCAAATATTTGCTTGAAAAACCATCCAATGGCAAAACCTGATTGATTTTTTCGCTTTCTGCTAAAGTACTTTGCGTATTAGCGCGAGCTTGGTTTTGATCCAATTGAATCCATAAATACTCTAAACTGTCTGGTGAATTATTAGTATAAGTAATAACCTCAGAACCTGTTATTTTTGAATTTTTATCATCAAGTTCGATATCAATTTTATAATCTGCCTGTTGTTGGTAGTAGGCTGGGCCCGGTGCTCCAGATGCTGTACGAAACATATTTGGAGTTGCCAGCAAATCATACATTTGACTGAACTTGTTTGTGTCGTACTTTCCTTGCTGTCTTTGAACTGCTGGAGTATTGGCTTTATCCTGGGCAACTAGCATTGCAGGAAAAAGTAATAATAATGAAAGTTTTTTCATAAAAATTTAATGGTAATTTTATCAGGGTGTGAAAATAACAATTAAAATGATAATTTCTCTTTTCTATTAATACTTTAACACTTCTTTCCTTGAAGATTCTGTAAAAAGCACACTCTTTTTTGTGCCAAATGCTGAAATATGTGTAATGTTTTGTTGCTCAGCGTTCCAATCTACCAAAATCGTGTTTTGGATCTCAAGTGTTTTAAATTTCTCAACATCCTTTATTCTGGAATAACAAACCAAAACCTCTCCAGACTCTATTTCTTTAGATAAAAAGGTTATTGCTTTTGTTTGACCATTTACTTTTATTACAAAGTTTTCTGCTAAATATTTTTTAAGAAGCTCTACATCTTCTGGAGTTTCTTTTTCGGTACCAATAAAAGTTTTTTTATGGTATTTTTTTTCCAATCCGTTGTTTAGATCATCTACAAAAATGCGGGATGTAATTTGAATCATTTTTTTTTCGGCAGCATAATTTACCTGAAAAACCCCCATATAAAACTTATGAAATGCAAACGCCGAAAGCAATAAAAATAAAACCCCAATTAAGGGGTAAATCGATCTTTTTTTCATTTTTCAACAACATTCGATTTTTTGAATTCCTTATTTTTATTGATCAAAAAGTCGATCAATTCAAATTTTTGATCTGGATCAACGTGTCTTTTCGATTCTGGATCATTGGAACAATACATTAAAAACAAGTCAATTTCATCTTCTTTCAATCCTAAGGTTTTTGTAAAAAAATCTGGTTGGAAGTTATCTTTTGCATATGCCACAAAAGCAATATCTGATATTTCTTCTTCTTTAACATCATCCTTTTTCCTCAAAAGCTTTTTGACATCTTTGAATATTCGAACAAAATCAGTTCCGTATTTTATGGTTTGATCAGAATACATTGCCGTATTTTTTGCAGTTGACTGCTTGTCGTCTTCAAACTGCATATCGACAATTGCCTGTGAGCCAACTCCTAATGATTTAACTTTTAGTTCCTTGTGAACAACAACTTCTTTCAATTGGTTATTTACTAACTCCAATGGCACTACAAAAAGAATTTCTGCACAATCCTTTTCAGTCAACACAATTTTTTTTGATTGAAAAGCCATTCCTGTAAATACCAATGTATCTTTTGGTTTTGCCAAAATATCAAACAAACCACCAGAACCAATAAAAGTTCTGCTATTTGCATTAATATTCATTACATAACCGCTTTCAATTGATAATGACGAATTCACCACTTGCCCATGCAGTGATATCCTAGAGTTTTGCCCTAATGCAATTTGACAAAACAAGCAAACAACGAATATTCCTAATTTATTTTTCATTTTCGAGAATTATTAAATACTTTCTAGCTAAATCTGTGATTAAAAACATACTCATTGTTTTGTTCTTTGTATTCAAAGATACGGCAAATTGAGCATCATCCACACAAAATAATTGAAATCCTTTAATATCATCAACAGGAATTTTCAATCGGTCAGTATAATAATTTTCTTCAAAAAGATATTCCAATTTTCTGAAAAGCATTTCTTTTTTCTCGACAACTACTTCTTTTTTAAGCATTGCAGTACGACCAGAAATCTTATTCAGCAATTTATCAATTGAGGTCGAAGTGGCTGTGTAAACTTTTCTCTCAGCAGGCGTGTACGTTTTTTGTCCATGCGGGACAATTCCAAGGTTTTCAGTAGTAATAGAGGGATTTTCATTTACAACAACCTCCTTCAACTCAATTTCTTTGGCCGTCATTTTGATCTGAATTTTTTCAGAAATCAAATCTTCGGCAGTAATTCTATGTTTTAGCGGATCTAAATTGACAGATGAAAACACCAAAACATCTCCTTCCTTAACAACAATAGAAAACATTCCGTTTTCATCAGAAATTGTAGTGAATTGCGTTGTATTATTGACAATAGTAACACCATTGACAGAAGTTGACTTTTCAAAAATCTGCCCTAAAATTTCTTTTCTAACCAAATTTTGCCCAGCAACGAATTGAGCAAAAAAAAGAAAAAGAATTATATGTAAAGTCTTATTTGGTTTCACCTGAAATTATTTCATTGTATTTTAAAGCTGACTCCGCCAACAATGGAGTTAGTTTTGTTTTGTCTTTCTCTGTTAAAAGAAGGCTTACGTCTTGACTTTCAACAAAATAAAATTTAAATCCAAGAACATACTCAGAAGGAATTTTCAAATAATCTGTAAAATAGGCATCTTCAAACAGGTAACCCAATTGTACGATGTTCATTTCTTTTCTTTCGATCTCCACCAGTTCTTTCAGTTTTTTTGTTCTGCCATTTATTTTATTAAGAAGCGGATCCAATTCAAAAGAGCCACCCAACAACCCAAGTAAATGAACAGGCTTAAAATCTCCTGCAGTGGCAAGCTTTCGTTCTGCTGGCGTAAATGTCTTTTGCCCATGGGGAACAATTCCGAGATTTTCTGCAGTAATACCTGTATTTACAACCACCTCTTTTAACTCTATTTTGTTCACTACCATTTTAACAAATAGTTTCCCCACTTTCAAGTCTTCCGTTGTAATTTCACGCTTAAGCGAATCGAGACTAACTGCCGAAAAAACCAAAACATCCCCTTTTTTAACAGGAATAGAAAACATACCGTTTCTATCCGAAACTTTGGCAATTTGAGAATTAGCATTAATAACATTCACGCCTTCAATAGAAACAGAACCTTCAAAAATCTCTCCTAAAATTTCTTTTCTGTCCACATCTTGCCCATAACTGAATTCAGCCAAAACCAAAAAAAGAATTATATGCAAAGTATTATTTGATTTCACTCGCAATCATTTCTTTATATTTAGTTGCTAATTCTGCCAATAAAAATTCTGTAGAAGTCTTATTCTTTGAATTTAAAACAACAGTAAACTTATCATTCTCAACAGCATAATACTCAAAACCTTTTACATATTCGAGCGGAATTTTTAAGCGGTCGACAAAATGTTCAAGCGAAAACATTTTTTCTAAAAGCTTCATAAATGCCTCTTTTTTCTCCACTGCCAATTCTTTTTTCAACATTGCAGTACGTCCAGACATAAAATTAAATAAAGGATCTGCAGATATTGATCCTCCAGCCTCCAGCCTCCCGTCTGTTGGCGAGCTCCCTTCGGGATTCAAAGCAGTAGCTGTACGCAATTTACGTTCGGCCTGCGTATATGTTTTTTGACCATACGGCACAATTCCTAGCGTCTCAGCATTTATTCCATTATAATTTCTGACCACAACTTCCTGTAGTTGATGCATGACCATATTTAATTTTACAGTGAAATTAAGATCCGAAAAATTATCAGCAGTTAACAAAACTCTCTTTTCCTTAAACTGGATTGATGAAAAAACCAGTGTTTCTCCCACATTTGCTAAAATCGAAAAACCTCCAGCAGCATCAGTAACAGTCATTGCTTCAGTCTGGGCATTAATCACGTAAACGCCTTCCAAATCAAAATTATTAGAAGTAATTTTTCCAGTGATTACGGTTTTATCCTGAACTTGAGAACTAGTATTCTGTCCCCAAACCACTAACAAAAAACAGGCAATTTTATTAATCAAAATGATAAAAATTTAAAACTATTCTTAAAGCCGTAAAAATATCTTAATGTGTTCCAAATTTAGTATTAAGGACTTGGTAAAAATATGTTAATTAAACATTGCCAATCATTATCAAAAAGAGACTTTTTAATACCTTTAACCTACAGAATCTGATTTTAAAAATTATGAAAAGCGTTATCATTGCAAGCACTTCTACTCTCCACGAAGGCAGTTATTTAGAGTATTTACTGCCTACACTACAATCACATTTTAAAAATTGCAAAAATCTTTTATTTATCCCGTACGCACGCCCGAGCGGCATTTCGCACGATGACTATACTCAAAAAGTTTCTGAAGCTTTTGCAACTATCGATATTTCTGTTAAAGGAATTCACGAATTTGAAGACGCTCAAGAAGCCATTAAAAATGCAGAAGGAATTTTTACAGGCGGAGGCAACACATTTTTGCTAGTTACGCAACTTTACAGGCACAACATCATGCAACTTCTTGCAGAAACTGTAAAAAATGGAACTCCTTATCTTGGAACAAGTGCCGGCAGCAACATTTGCGGTCTTTCGATGCAAACAACAAATGATATGCCTATTATCTACCCACCAAGTTTTCAAACCTTAGGATTGATTCCATTCAATCTAAATCCGCATTATTTAGATCCAGATTTACAGTCGAAACACATGGGCGAAACGCGCGAAACCAGAATCAAAGAATTCCATGCTTTTAATTCGATTCCCGTTTTAGGCTTACGAGAAGGAAGCTGGCTGGAAGTCAAAGGTGAGGAAATCACTTTAAAAGGGAATCTGACAGCACGTTTATTCAAACAAAACGAAGCTCCAATAGAACTGGAAACTGAAAGCGATTTAAGCACTTTAAAATAATTTTTCAACCATATAAGTTATATTAGTTCATTAATTTAAGCTTAACTAAAAACTTACTTTACTTATATAACTTATATGGTTTCAAAAGAGCAAAAACAAAAAAGCCTCAAACAATGTTTGAGGCTTTTGAAGAGCGAAAGACGAGGCTCGAACTCGCGACAACCAGCTTGGAAGGCTGGAGCTCTACCAACTGAGCTACTTTCGCATTTATGCTGCAAATATAAATAATTTTAATTTCTAAAAAAATAAAATCTAAAATTATTTATTTTAGAGCGAAAGACGAGGCTCGAACTCGCGACAACCAGCTTGGAAGGCTGGAGCTCTACCAACTGAGCTACTTTCGCATTGGTGGTGCAAATATAAAAAGAAAGTTAAGTTCAAAACAAGCTTTTTGGTAAAAAAAATCAATAAAAATCAACAATAATTTATAACACATTTAAAATTAAAAAGTTATAAATTAAAAAAAATTAAAAAAAATCATGACTATTATTAAAGAAATCCCATCAAAAGAAACTTACGCCGTTCGTCAACCTGTATTAAGAGCAGGAAAACCTATCGAAAGTTGCATCTTTGAAGGCGATGATTTAGAGACAACACATCATTTCGGACTATTTGAAAATGAAAATTTAACAGGAATAATTTCATTATTTTCACAAATCAACTCTATATTTGCCGCAAAAAATCAAGCTCAGATTCGCGGAATGGCGGTTTTAGATACCCATCAAAAAAAAGGATTTGGAGAAGCTCTTGTCAAACATTGCGAAAATTACTGCAATGAAAATAAAGTACAATTGATTTGGTTTAACGCAAGAACTGCCGCTGTTGGCTTTTATAAAAAAATGAATTATGAGGTTTTAGGAGAACCTTTTGACATTAAGGATGTTGGCGAACATTACTTGATGTATAAAAAATTATAAAATGAAAAAACTTTACTTTCTTTTAGTGATATGTTTGTTTTTTGGCTGTAAAAAAGAGGAGCCAAAAATCATTCCTATTGTCAAAAAAAAGCCCCCCATAATCATACTTACTGACGAAAGAAAAGTTGAAATTGACACCGCTATAATAGGCGCTTACAAAAGCGAAACCCTCAAACAGTTTTATAATTCATCTGAAAATAAAACTGTTTGGGGAAACTTAAAAAAGAGAACTTACATTTTGTCTCAGCTTCAAAACGCAGACAAACTTGGCTTAGAACCCGAAGATTACAAAGCTTCACAATTGCAAAAATTTGAAAAGCAAATTGCTTCACTAAGTGATACCGACTTGGCGACTTATGATATTTTACTGACTTATAATTTTGAAAAATACCTGAATCATCTTTTCAAAGGAAAACTAGATCCTAAAACAATCTACACCGATTGGGATTTGGAAGAAAAAGTTCTTGATGTAAATGATGTTCTCATTAAAGCTTTCAATAAAAACAAATTAGACAGTATTGTCGATAATATTCAGCCAAAATCTGAAACTTACAAAGAGCTTTTAAAAGCGCTTGAAATCATCAATACATTTCCAGACGACAACATTGAAAAGATAACTACAGATTCTTTGACAAAAAAAATAATTTTAAACGAAAGCAATGCTGCGCTAATCAACATCAAAAAAAGACTGCTGTTTTGGGGAGACATGACTGGAAAAGATAGCAGCTTTACCAAAATCTACGACAACAAGACATTTGAATCAATCAAAAGATTTCAAGAACGTCACGGCTTAGCGACTGACGGTGTTATTGGCCAGGGAACTATTAATGCCTTAAATTATTCAAAAGAAAAAAGAAAACAGCAAATCATTGCCAATTTAGAACGTTGGAGATGGTTTACAGCTGATTTCGCCGAAAATTATTTTATCATAAACATTCCTGATTACAGCTTAAATGTAGTTGAAGATCAAGACACAACCTTGGTTAGAAATGTCGTGGTTGGAACCAGCAAAAGAAAAACTCCTATAATAACATCAACCTTAAGAACGATTGTTTTTAATCCGACTTGGACCGTTCCGCCAACAATTTTAAAAGAAGATGTGGTGCCGGCAATGAAACGAAATCGGAATTATTTAGCCAATAAAAGCATAACTATATATGATACTGCTGGAAATGTAGTTGAGCCAAATAAATGGAACGAAAATAAACCTGGTAATTATAGATATATTCAAAGTCCTGGCTACAACAACTCACTTGGTGTAATGAAAATTCTATTCCCTAATCACCATAGTGTTTATCTTCATGATACAAATCACCGCAATTATTTTGGGAGAAGCAATCGCTCGCTGAGTTCAGGTTGTGTTCGTGTTGAAAATCCGTTGGAACTGGCAGCACATATTTTAGCAGATTCTACACGATTTTCAAGAGAAAAAATCGACACTATTATTGCTTCCAAAAAAACAACAAGTGTCAAAATCGTAAAAAAATACGCTTTGTATCAATGGTATTGGACAGCTTGGAGCAAAAAAAATCAGCTCATTTTCAGAGCTGATATTTATAATCTTGATTCGGATTTGTATGCTAAATTAAGAAATTAGCTTTTCTTCCATCGCAAAAGTTCTTGACGGATGATAGATATACAAACACGATTTTCCTTTTATAGCATCAATTATTTCATCTCTCAATTCAAAAGGGATTGCAGGACAACCTTGGCTTCTGCCTAATCTTCTATGCGCTTTAATAAAAGCTTCCGATACATAATCTGCGCCATGCATCACAACACCTCTTTCACGAGCATTACTGTTAAAACCTTTTTCTAATCCATCAAGACGTAAAGAAGCACCGTGTTTTCCTTGATACGTTTCACCAGTAGCATAAAAACCTAAGCTGCTTTTATAAGACGAATTTGTATTTGAAAACGAAGAAGCAAATTCTTCACCAGTATTTCTTCCGTGTGCTACTAATGACTGAAATAAAATTGTATTAGTCGATAAATCAATAACCCAAAGACGTTTACTGTTTGATGACAAACTAAAATCAATCAACGTTAAAACATCTTTTTGGATTACTCCTCTTTCTTTCAAAAGATAGAATCCTTTTAAAGCTTCAGAAAAAATTTTAAGTTCTGGCAACTGAAAATGGTTTGCATTCAAATTTTCATATACATTTTCAATTTTAGCATCAACTGTTAGTTTTTCAACCTTAGCTATACTTTTTACAGTTGCAGTTTTAATTTCGGGAGTGCTTTTTGAATCTTTACCAAAAGACAATAGAAAAAACACAAACAAGGGATAAATTTTGTAAATCATTGAATTTCTTTAGGTTAATACATAAATTTGGGTAGGGCAAAAATATAAAAAAAATATAGCGAAATGAACCCAATCTACTGATTCAGTGCTTTTTTACTTAAATTTTAACAGAATAATAGTAAAAACTTTGCATTTTAGTCGAAAAACTGATTTTTTTGTAAGATATTTACCACCACATAAAATCTAAACGTTTTTAGGCATTTTCTTAAGGAAAATATAATTAAAGACTATTTTTGGCTTTTAAAACTGTAACAATTAAAACTAATCGAAGTCTATTACAGCATTAATATATTTTGAGCACTCATTTCCCCATCATTATTTTCATGAAAAAATTAGTTTTCTTAAGTCTTCTTCTAATGTCTTTTTGGTGTTACAGCCAAAAGAAATCGCTACAGGCACAATCGACTGTGGAGTCCATTTCAATTGATGGAAAGTTAGACGAAGTGGCTTGGGAAAATGCGCCAATTGCAACAAATTTCATCATGTTTGAGCCTGACAACGGGAAACCAATTCCAGAAGGGAAAAAAACCGAAATTAAAGTGCTTTATAATAATGACGCCATTTATATAGGCGCCATGATGTATGATGATGAGCCAAATAAAATTTTAAAGGAAATATCACAGCGTGACAATTTTGGAACGGCTGATATCTTTGGCGTTTTTGTAAATGGATTCAATGACGGGCAACAAAATTTTGAGTTTTTTGTCTCTGCCGCTGATGTTCAAGGTGATTGTATTATGACTGACGCCATTGGAGAAGATTATTCTTGGGATGCTGTTTGGCTAAGCAAGGCCCGAATTACCGACAAAGGCTGGATTGTTGAAATTAAACTTCCGTACGCGGCTTTACGCTTTTCTGCAGAAAACAAGCAAACTTGGGGAATCAACTTTTTTAGAGAGGTAAAACGTGAACGCAAAAAATATACTTGGAATTTAATTGATACCAAAATTGGAACGTTTACCCAGCAAAATGGTGAATTAGCAGGAATTGAAAACATCAAACCTCCTACCCGATTATTCTTTTTGCCTTATGCTTCCTATTATTTAAACGCAGCCGACGGACAAAAAACATACGGTACAATGAAAGGTGGCATGGACATTAAATACGGAATTAATGACGCTTTTACGCTTGATGCGATTCTGATTCCTGATTTTGGACAAACAAAATACGATGATCAAATCCTTAATTTGAGCCCGTTTGAACAACAATTCAATGAAAATCGTGCCTTTTTCACCGAAGGAACTGATTTATTCAACAAAGGAAATATTTTTTATTCGAGAAGAATTGGCGGAAGTCCATCAGTTGATCCAGACTTAAATGAAAATGAAGAACTCATTGAGACTGTTCAAAATGTCAATCTAATCAATGCTTTAAAAGTTTCAGGAAGAACAAAAAATGGCTTAGGGATTGGCGTTTTAAATGCTGTTACCGAAAAAACGTATGCTACGATAAAAGATACAATTTCAAACGAGACTAGACAAGTCGTTATTGAACCTCTGACCAATTATAATGTTTTGGTCCTTGATCAGCGTTTCCGCAAAAATTCTTCGGTTACTTTTATCAATACTAATGTTACGAGAAATGGGCATTATAGAGATGCAAACGTAACAGGTTTGGCTTGGGACTTAAACACAAAAGCAAACACCTACAGTTTATACGGAAATGCAAAATACAGCCACATCAATAAAGAAGAAGATAAAAATGGCGTTTTTACAACGATTGGTTTTGCCGAAACTAGCGGAAAATACCGCTACAGTATCGGTTCTGATTTTGTGACCAAAGATTATGACCCAAATGATCTTGGGATTAATTTTTACACGAATTACTACAACTTTTACGGAAATGCCAATTATCGAATCCTAAATCCAACCAAGCATTTCAATAGCTTTAGAATCAATTATAATATGTATGCCGAATTCAATAAAGAATCCGGATTGGTTCAAGACAACAGTATTAATGTGAATGTAAACTTGACTACTGTAAAAAACAATTATTTTGGTGGAGGAATAACCCTTTATCCAATGGAATCACATGATTATTACGAGCCAAGAGCTGACAAAAGATATGTTATTATTCCAAAAAAAATTGAGGCTTGGGGAAGTATTTCGACTAATTACAATAATAAGTTTGCATTAGATTTAAATCCATCAATTGCAGTTGCAGATGAACCGGGAAGAATTGCTTATGGAGTTGATGTGGGACCTAGATATCGCTTTAATGACAAACTTTTACTGACCTATTATTTTAGCTTTTTTAGAAAAAACAACAACAAAGGCTACATTGACAGCGTAGATGGAGACGATAATGAAGCCACTCCAAACGACATTGTTTTTGCCAACCGAAATGTAATTACTTACTCGAATACAATTGGCGGAAAATATGCTTTGAACAGCACGATGACTTTTAATTTATCAGTGAGACAATATTGGTCATATGCTGAAAATAAAGACATTTTACAATTAGAACAAGATGGAACTTTGACTCCGTATCCTGAATATACCGACAATAAAAATTCAAGCTTTTATTCTTGGAATGCCGATTTATCATATTCATGGTGGTTTGCACCAGGTAGCCAGGTTTCTGTATTGTACCGCAATAGTGCCGATAATTTTGAACGCGTTATTGACAAGCAATACAAAGACAACGTAACAGCTTTGCTAAATAACGATGCATTAAAACACGTTTTTTCAGTCAGTGTAAAATACTTTATTGACTATAATGCTGTCAAAAATAAGTTCAGAAAGCGAGCTTAGCGTGAATTAATTTTAAAAAATAAAGGCTTCTGCAATTAAATTATTATTTTTTAATACGCTTCATTTTATTAAATATAAATGTACTGCTGTGCTCTTGCAAAGTATAGAAATGAATTATCTTTGTAGAAAACAAAAAGTAATGAACAAAAAAGTTATCCTTATGATTTTAGATGGTTGGGGAAAATCTCCTGACCCTAAAGTATCTGCAATAGACAATGCAAATGTTCCATTTATAAATAGTCTTTACAAAAATTACCCAAGTGCACAATTAAGAACTGACGGATTAAACGTTGGTTTACCTGAAGGCCAAATGGGAAATAGCGAAGTTGGACACATGAATCTTGGTGCCGGAAGAATTGTGTACCAGGATTTGGCAAAAATTAATTTAGCTGTAGCACATAAAACACTTGCAAAAGAACAAGTTTTAATTGACGCTTTTACTTATGCTAAAGAAAACAACAAAAAAGTACACTTTTTAGGATTAGTTTCTGATGGAGGTGTACATTCACATACTTCACACTTACGTGGGTTGATCGATGCTTCTCAAGAATATGGTTTAGATCAGGTTTACGTTCACGCTTTCACAGACGGACGCGACGTTGATCCAAAATCTGGAGCAAAATATATTCACGATCTTGAAGATTATATTAAAGATACTCCGGTAAAAATCGCTTCTATCATTGGTCGTTATTATGCGATGGATCGTGACAAACGTTGGGAGCGCGTAAAATTAGCTTATGACTTAGTCGTAAATGGCGTTGGAACTCCATCGACAAATGCTGTTGCAAGCGTACTTTCAAGTTATGAAAAAGACGTTACAGATGAGTTTATTGAGCCAGTTGTTATCGTTGACGAAAATGCGAAACCCCTTGCTACAATTGTGGAAGGCGATGTTGTAATTTTCTTCAACTTTAGAACAGACAGAGGACGTGAACTTACTGAAGCGCTTTCTCAGCAAGATTTCCATGAGCAAAACATGCACAAATTAAACTTGTACTATGTAACATTAACAAACTACGACGAAACGTACCAAAACGTGAAAGTGGTTTACAATAAAGATAATATCACCGAAACTCTTGGTGAAGTTTTAGAAAAAGCTGGCAAAAAACAAATCAGAATTGCGGAGACTGAGAAATATCCTCACGTAACTTTCTTCTTCTCTGGCGGAAGAGAAACTCCTTTTGAGGGTGAATCAAGAATCTTGAGAAACTCTCCAAAAGTAGCGACTTATGATTTACAGCCAGAAATGAGTGCTTACGAACTTGCTGATGCTCTTGTTCCTGAATTGAACAAAGGCGAAGTTGATTTCGTGTGCTTAAACTTTGCAAACGGAGACATGGTTGGTCATACCGGAATTATGGAAGCTGCAATTAAAGCTTGTGAAGCTGTTGACGCTTGCGCGAAAAAAGTTATCGATGCTGCTCTTGCAAATGATTACACGACAATCGTAATTGCCGATCACGGAAACTGCGAAACAATGATTAATCCAGATGGAAGCCCAAATACTGCGCACACAACAAATCCAGTGCCGATTATTTTAGTGGACAAAGAATTGAAAAACATCCAAAACGGTGTTTTAGGTGATATCGCTCCAACAATTTTAGAATTGATGGGTGTTCAGCAACCAAATGCAATGACATGTCATTCGCTTTTGTAATTTTTTAAAACCATATAAGTTATATAAGTTCATTTAATTCGAACTTAAAAAAAATCTCGCAAAGAAGCTAAGTCGCAAAGAATAATAAACTTTGCGTCTCTGTGTCTTTGCGAGAACTATTTTATACCAGAATGTAATTTTTTTTACACCATATAAGTGATATAAGCTCATTTATTAGAAGCTCAAAGCTTACTTAAACTTATACTTCTCATGTGGTTTTTATTTTCACAAAGAAAATAGCCTAAACTTATATTTACTTTTATAACTTATATGGTTTATCTACGCAAAGAAAACAGCATGAATTTATATTTACTGATATCACTATATGGTTTAAAAAACAAAATGATAAAGCTGCTCAACTCCATAAATCACAAGACCGATAAATCCACCAACTAAAGTCCCATTTATCCTAATATATTGAAGATCTTTCCCAATTTCTAATTCTAATTTTTCCGAGACTTCTTTTCCGTCCCAGCTTTTTACGGTTGATGAAATCAAATCTCCAATTACTTTTTTATTATTCAAAAGCATTGACAATAAATCATTCTTGATAAATCCGTTGATTTTACCTATCATCACAGCATCTTCCTTAATTCCGTTTCCAAAAGTTTGAATCAAATCTGCGATATTATTTTTTATTGAAGAATCATTTCCCTTATTTATATCGTTTGTAATCGATAATTTTATTTCATCCCAAATTCCGTTAATGTAATCCTGAACTTCTTTTTTTCCAACAAAATTTAAAATCATATCGTTGATCTTGATTCGCATTTCTTCGGAGTTTTTTACTTTTTCTAAGAAATTAAAAATGTACTCGTCAATTTTTAAACGAACTGCGCTTTCTGGTTTTTTAGCTTCATTTAAAAAATCCTGCAGGCCGTTAAAAACGCCTTCTGTGATGCTTTTGTCTGCTAATCCGAAACTCAAAAACGGAGTTGAAGCTTTCACTTTTTGCCGGATTAAATCTTTATTATTAGTCAATTCATCACTCATTACTTCAAGAAGATTCGTCAACATTTGATTTTTCAAATTCCCTTTTTGCAGAGGTTCTAATGCAACGGCTATCCAATTTCCGAAATTTATTCCTTCCATTTTTTCTTTAAACTGAACCTGAATAAATCGCTTTACATCTTCATCTTTAATCGTTCTTAAAATTCCCGGAATCACACTTACAGTAACCGAATTAGCAATTTTATTTGCATTTTCCTCGTGCGAAAGCCAATCTGATGCCTTAGTTGCAAAATTGAATTCGTCCAATTTAATTTCTAATTTTTCGCGATCGAGAAATTCCTCAGAAACAAAGTTCCCTAGGTTCTCTCCTATTTCATTTTTCTTAGTCGGAATAATTGCGGTATGCCAAATTGGAATTCCCATCGGATGACGAAAAAGCGCCACAACGGCAAACCAATCGGCAATTCCGCCCACCATCGCCGCTTCGCTGAAAGCCTGCAACATTGGAATCTTAAAATAAATGGCAATTAAAAACAACAGCACTGCAATACCCAAAAGCCCCAAAGCATTACGCTTCATTTTCTTCAGTGCTTTTACTTTGGCTATATCTTTATCTGTAATAGTTTCCATGATTATATGTGTTTCTACTACTAATTTATGGCTTTTTTCTGAGATACTTCCTGTGTTCCCTATCTTTTGTCAGCCACGAATTTCACGAATTATCACGAATTAAAATTTAAGCGAATTTTTAAACGATATACAATTAGTGATAATTCGTGAAATTCGTGGCGAAAAAAATAATATAAAATTGTATTTTTGCCAACTGAAAATGGAAAAAATATGATTATCCAAAAAACTAGAGAGGAAATCGAATTAATGCGCGAAAGTGCTTTGATCGTATCAAAAACATTAGGAATGATTGCTTCTGAAATTAAAGAAGGAGTGACTACATTATATCTTGACAAATTAGCCGAAGAATTTATTCGTGATCACGGTGCAGTTCCAAGTTTCCTTGGATTGTACGATTTCCCGAATTCGCTTTGTATGAGCCCAAATGCTCAGGTTGTTCACGGTATTCCAAATAATGTTCCTCTAAAAAATGGTGACGTAATTTCGGTTGACTGTGGTGCTTTTAAAAATGGTTTCCACGGAGATCATGCTTATAGTTTCGAAATTGGAGAAGTTGCTCCAGAAGTCAAAAAACTTTTGCGTGTTACTAAAGAATCTCTTTACGTTGGAATTAGAGAATTTAAAGCAGGAAATCGCGTGGAAGATGTTGGAAATGCGATTCAAAAATATACTGAAGCTCACGGTTACGGAGTAGTTCGTGAATTAGTTGGACACGGTGTTGGACAAAAAATGCACGAAGAACCAGAAATGCCAAACTACGGAAAACGCGGACGTGGAAAAATGTTCGTTGAAGGAATGGTTGTAGCAATCGAGCCAATGATCAACATGGGAACTAGAAACATCAAACAATTGAAAGATGGTTGGACAATTCTGACTGCCGACGGAAAACCTAGTGCGCATTTCGAACACGATGTTGCTTTAGTTGATGGAAAACCTGAATTATTATCAACTTTCAAATACATCTACAAAGCTCTTGGAATCGAGAGTAATGAAGAAGATGAATTCAGACAAATTCCGTTAATCGTATAAATACAATCTCGAATCAAACCTGTGAAAAAACTTTTCAAATTAGTCCTTAATACAATCCCGCGTCCTTTATTAATTCGTTTGAGTTATGTAGCACGTCCAATTTTAGCTTTATCTTTAAAAGGAAGTAAATATACTGATCCTATCGACGGAAAAAGTTTTAGATCTTTTTTGCCTTACGGATATGGAAAACAACGTAATAATGTGCTTTCGCCAAGTACACTTTCGTTAGAAAGACATCGCTTGCTTTGGTTATATTTAAATGATCAGACTGATTTTTTTACAGCACCTAAAAAAGTACTACATTTTGCTCCGGAACAAGCTTTTTACAAACTTTTCCGTAAGCAAAAAAACCTTGATTACACTACAACCGATTTGTTTTCGCCTTTGGCAGATGTAAAAGCAGACATTTGTAATTTACCTTTCAAAGACAATGAATACGATGTTATTTTGTGTAATCACGTTTTAGAACATATTCCGGATGATACAAAAGCAATGCAGGAATTATTCAGAGTTTTAAAACCAGGCGGAATGGCGATTTTGCAAATTCCACAAGATTTAAATCGCGAAGTTACTTTTGCGGATGATTCTATTACAGATCAGAAAGAACGTGCAAGAATATTTGGTCAATACGATCACGTTCGTATTTACGGACGCGATTATTTCGACAAATTAAGAAGCATTGGTTTTATCGTAATTGAAGAAGATTATACCAATAAAATTGCACCAGAATTAGTTGAAAAATATTGTTTGGCAAAAGGAGAAATCATTCCGCTTTGCTTTAAACCTGAAAACTAATTTTTTTTCACCATATAAGTGATATAAGTTCATTTATATAAAGCTCCAAGACAAAACCTAACAGGTTTTAAAAACCTGTTAGGTTTATCGATATTTAAAACAAAAATCTGCTTTGATCCGCGTTTTGCTTTAGCAATCCGTTTAATCAGCGTTCATTTTTTTGAATTTTAGCCAAATCCCCCAACTATACGCCAATCAAACCTCAAATCTTGGAACCTACAAAATCATTTCAGTTCTGTTTTGACATCAGTTTTGAAAAAAATCTGAATGCCTATATCCCAACTGCATATATTGTTGAGAATACTATTGAAATTAAATATCTAAATAAAAAGGCAACTAAAGGTGTTCTTGAAAGTTTCGGAATTGATTTCGAAAATTTAGATCCCAATTCAAAAAGAATTCTAAATATTTGTGAATCTTTAAAACCTGAATTTATTTTCAAAAAATTCGGTGCAAAAATTAAATCAGCCAAAACCATTGCCGATTTGCAGAAAGATTCCAAAATTGATTTTGCCATTCGTCAGCATTTAAAAATCAACCTGACTCCTTTTTACGATTTGATTGTAAAGGAGCAATTTCCTTTATCTATTAATTTGGGTCCGGAAAAAGATTTTTACCGATCAAGAGTTAGCATAGAACCGCTGGATTTTGAGCCTCAAATTCAGTTCGACAAACACGCTGAAGGCATCACTTATACGCTTTCATTAAAAGAAAATGAAACTATATTTTTGCCAATGAATAAAAATGTTGACATTCTTTTAGATGAACCAGGCTGGTTGATTATTGATAAAAAATTAGGCCAGTTAAAAGAGTTAAATGCTAAAAAACTGACGCCATTTTTAAAGAAAAAATCAATTGAAATTCCTTCAAAATTAGTAGATGATTATTTTAAGAATTTCATTCCGGAAATAGCTAAAAAAATCGACATTCACTCGAATGGTTTTGAAATCGAGCTTCGCGACAAAATCGTTTCCTGTACAATACAACCCGTTTTTGATTTCTTTAAAAACTGCTTTTATCTCAATTTATATTTTGATTATAACGGATATATTTTTGATGGAAGCAAAACTAAAAAAACACATTCATTTGTTGATTTCAGTGTCGCTAATGAACCTAGAATAATTCAATTCAAAAGAAGTTCAGACGAAAATTCATACTGTAAAAAATTACTCGAAATTGGTTTAGAAAAAATCAAAAATGAGTTATTTGGATTAAAATCGGAAGCTGAAACTTCTGATCCTTATCTGAATATTCAACTCATTATTGATAATAAGGAAAAACTGGAAAATTTAGGTTTTACGATTCAGAACTTAAAACTCGAAAGCAAAGAAATCATTACAGAAAGCAATACAATTTCGATTGCAAAAGAAACGAAAGCCGATTGGTTTGACATTAAAATCATTATTACAGTTGGAAATTACAAAATCAATTTCAGCGAAATAATTCCTAATATAAAAAGCAAGGAAAGGCTTTTCCAATTGCCTGACGGAAACTACTTTTTGATTCCGCTGGAATGGTTCAGCAAATACGGCTCTTTGGCAAAATTAGCCAAAACAGAAAACGGCGTTTTGCTTTTACGTAAAAGCAACTTTACTGCTCTTGACGGAATTTCGGAAATCGACAATGATTTGGATCAGATTCATCAAGCCGAATTTACAGCTTCAGAGTTAATAAAAGCAACTTTAAGACCTTATCAAGTTGAAGGAGTAAAATGGCTTTTGGGACATTTTAACTCTAATATGGGCGCGTGTCTCGCCGACGATATGGGACTTGGAAAAACCTTGCAAACATTATCCGTTTTGGTTTCTGTTCAGGAACAATTAGGCTTTACCACTAAAACCACCAATTTTGATTTGTTTGCCAACGAAACTACTATTGAAAGAGAACCTCTAAAAGCTTTGATCGTTCTTCCTTCTTCATTGGTTTTTAACTGGTTTAATGAAGCTGGAAAGTTTACGCCTCACTTTTCTAAAATGCAATATGTCGGAAATGATCGAAAAATGTTAGCAAGCAGCATCAATTCGACCGATTTGATTTTTACAAGTTACAGCATCATTCATCGTGATATTTCCATTTTAGAAAAATATGATTTCCGTTATTTGATTTTGGATGAAAGTCAATACATCAAAAACAAAAATTCTAAGATTTTTAAAGCCATAAATAAAATCAACACAGGGCATAAAATTGCCTTGAGTGGTACGCCAATCGAAAATTCACTTGACGATTTATGGTCACAAATGCAGTTTATCAATCCGGATATTTTGGGTAGTTATGCTTTTTTCATGGAAAACTTCAAAAATCCTATTGAGAAAAAGCAAAATGAAGAAGTTTTATCCGAGTTAAAAAACCTCATTGCTCCCTATATCTTAAGAAGAACCAAAGAACAGGTTTTAAAAGACTTACCAGAATTAACTGAGCAGATTTATTACTGCGATATGGATCCTGAACAGGAAAAATTGTACGAGAAAGAAAAATCTAAAGCCCGTAATTTCTTGTTGAAAACAGATTCAAGTCCGGACAAAATCAGTATTATTAATACACTGATGAAGTTAAGACAATTGAGCAATCACCCAAAAATGATTGATGCAGATTCAGAAATTGATTCTGGAAAATATATTGCTGTTACAAACTATTTAGAAAATTTAGTTAAATCGAAACAGAAAGTAATCATTTTCAGTTCGTTTGTTACGAATTTGAGTTTTTATACCGATTGGTGCAAAGAGCATAAAATAGAATTTTGCGAAATTACTGGGGAAACTCCAGCTAGTAAACGAGAACAAGAAGTAAAACGTTTTCAGGAAAAGGAAAATCCATTGTTGTTTTTTATTTCGCTTAAAGCGGGCGGCGTGGGATTAAATATTACCAAAGCTTCGTATGTTTTATTTCTGGACCCTTGGTGGAATCCTTTTGCCGAAAAACAAGGTATTGGCCGAGCGCACAGAATTGGACAAATGAATAAAGTAAATGTGATTCGTTTTATTTCAAAAAATACAGTTGAGGAAAAAATCATCAAACTGCAGGAAAACAAAAAATTGTTGTCGGATTCACTTTTAGAAGAAAGTTATATTAATGATGAAATTGAAGGCAATTTAGAATACATTTTGGGTTCTTAATTGTTAAACCCAATAGATTGGCCTATTTTTCGTGGCATAAAATTGTTATATTTACAAATCTTACAATATATAAAATGCCAAAATTATTATCTATAAGCTTCTTTTTGTTTTTAATTTTTACTTCGGCGAAAGCTCAGGAAATACAAAACGAAATAGACCCTCCATATAATATCAAGACCGCTTCATTTGTTCAAAACGATACGAATGTTGTCCCAATTTTTGAATTGGGTTCGGTATTTTCATTTCAATTTGATGATTTGTTTGGCAACGAAGCCAACTATTATTTTGAATTGGTTCATTGCGATTACAATTGGATTCCGTCAGATATCCCAAAGACGGAATACATTCGCGGTTTTGACAATCAAAGAATTACTGATTTTACAAATTCATTTAATACACTTCAAGGCTATACACATTATAGATTAACGTTTCCGAATCAGTTTACAACGCAGCTTAGAATTTCGGGGAACTATATACTGAAAATCCTTAATGAAGATAAAGAAATTGTTCTCGCAAGGAAATTTGTTCTTTACGAAAATCACTCTACTGTTGCCTGCTTGGTAAAACGCACAAGAAACCTAAGCAATATTGATTACAAGCAAAATCTTGAATTTACTATTTTGTCAAATGATATTACTTTTCAAACACCTTTACAAAGTGTAAAAGTCCTTTTATTGCAAAATGGTGATTTCAAGACCAGCATTAAAAATGTCCCTCCCCAATACACCATTGGAAATCAACTGGTTTACAAATACGACAAGGAAACGCAATTTTGGGGCGGAAATGAATTTTTGTATTTCGAAAACAAAGACATCCGCGCTGCAAGCAATAATGTAGCTAGAATGGGTTCCAACAATGACGTTTACAGCTCATATTTATACACTAATGCTGCGAGAGGCAACCAAATTTATACGCTTTACGAAGATGTAAACGGAAATTTTGTTGTAAAAAACATCAACGGATTCAAGCAAGAAATTGAAGCTGATTATGCTTGGGTTTATTTCACTTTATCTGCACCGGCTTTTCAATTGAATAAAGATATTTACATTGTTGGAATGTTCAATAATTTCAGCCTTTCGCCTGAATATAAAATGGATTATAATCCAGACAAGGCGATCTTTGAAAAAGCTGTGATGATCAAACAAGGTTTCACTAATTATCAATACAGAACCGTGGATAAAAAAGGAGTCATTGATTATGAAAATGCTGTTGATGGAAATTTTTATCAGACTGAAAATGAATATACCATCTTAGTTTATTACAAAGAAAGTTCGGATCGCTACCAAAGAGTCATCGGAAAAGGAAACGGAAACTCAATAAACATCGTAAATTAAAACAATGTTAAGGTTTTCACTTCAATCATTTTTTTTCGTAGCTTTGCACATATAACGCACACATATATACTACTTTAGTATGGTTTCTCAAATTACACGAGGCATAAAAATATCGGTTTTGACTAGTTTTGAAGGTACTTACTTCAAGAACTACAAGATTCATTTTGCTTTTAGTTATGTAGTTACAATTGAAAACCACAGTAAAGATTCGGTACAATTAACTTCACGTCACTGGGAAATTTTTGATTCATTAAATGATTTAGATATTGTGGACGGAGAAGGAGTTATTGGCAAAAAACCGGTTTTAAAACCAGGTGAAAATCACACTTACAGTTCTGGATGTTTATTATCATCTCCTTATGGCGCTATGAAAGGTCATTTTAACATGATTAATTTCACTACAACTAAAACATTCAAAGTAATTGTTCCTACTTTTAGAATGTGCGCTCCTTTTGCATTGAACTAATTTAGTTTTTTATTTCGATTACCTCATCTTTTGCAATCGCATAAACTTTGTCATTTTCCTCGGGAATGAGATAAAAATTGCCTGTAAATTCTCCAAAAGCCGGAAAAATCATTTGATGTGGTTTTCTAAAAAAACAAGATAACCCGAGCGATTGTTTCCCTAATCCTTTTAGTTTTATTCCAGGATGAATGTGTCCGCATAAATTGAAAAAGTTTTCTCTTGTTGTCGGTTGATGCGTTAGGAGAAAATCGTCCATTATTAATTCTTCATAAATTTCAATATTCAAATCCGCATAATTTTTTTTAGAAATAATATCATGATTGCCTTCAACTAAAATAATTTGTTGCGAAACAGTTTTGGTCCAGTCAGCAAAAAAATCCCATTCGTTGTTTATTTTACTGTGAAATAAATCGCCAAGAAAAATAATCGTTTCAGCATCAAACAATTGAAGAACATTATTTAATCGTATGAAATTTTCCTGAACAGCTCGTTCTGGAATCGCCATTCCGTGCTTTCTGAAATGCGCGATTTTCCCCAAATGCAAATCAGAAATTAAGAGGATTTTCTTTTCTTCCCAAAATGCAGCACCGCAAGGATGCAAAACAAAACTTTGATTGTGGATTGTAATTTTCATGTTCTAAATTATTTCATGTAATTGGCTGTCATTTTTTTGATTCTTTCCTGCAAAGTTTCGCTGGATATTTTCTCTCGCAAACGATCCGTAATAATAGGAAAACTAAACGGCGTTGGTTTCTTGCATTGTTTCCAAATAATATTTTGACTGTTTATTCTTTCCATTGCCTGAATCAAACGACCTTCTTCTAACTGATGTTCAAAGGTTTCGATAAAGGCCTGTTGTAAAAGTAAATTATCGGGTTCGTAATCTCTAAAAACCTCAAAAAGCAATTGTGAACCACTTTGCAAATGTTTCGTTTTTACTGGTTTTCCGGGCATTCCAGTAAAAACTAAACCTGCAATTACAGCAATATCCCGAAATTTTCTACGCGCCATTTCGGTTGAATTTAAACTTTTCTGCAAATCATGATGTACATATTCTGTCGTAAATAAATTATTATCAAAAACAGACTGCATATCAATTTCCTGATCCGAAAGTAGTTCAAACCCATAATCATTATAAGCCAACGAAAACGTGATTGGCGACAACAAACTGATTCGGTACGAAATTAAACTTGCCATCGCTTCATGGACATAACGACCTTCAAAAGGATAAAAAAGCGCATGAAAACCTTCGCGTGTTTTAAAAGTTTCAATTAAAAATTCATCATTGTTAGGGACAATACTTTCTTTTCTTTGTCTGTCAAAAATGGGTTTTAACGCTTTTAATTCTGGAGTTAAATTGTCTGTGTTTGCAGTATATAATTCTTCCCGAAGCAATTCACTCATTTGTGCCGATAACGTCATTCTCCCTCCCATCCAGCTTACAACTCTTGCCGTTTTTTTCGGATCTGCTTTTCGAACTAAAACCTGCATGTTTTTAATTTGAAATAATTCGAGTCGCCTTCCGGAAAAAGTAAAAACATCGCCTCGTTGCAATTTTGAAGCAAACCATTCTTCGATTGTACCGATAAAACCGCCACTTAAAAATTTTACATTTAAAACGGCATCACCCACAATGGTTCCCATTTGCATTCTGTGATGCATGGCAATAAAACGGCTATTGATTTTATAACGTCCGTCTTCTTCGATTTCTACTTTTTTGAATTCGTCGTAGGCTTGTAAACTTTGGCTTCCGTTTGTAATGAAATTCAAAATCCAGTTCCAGTTTTCTTTGGTTATGTTTTGATAACAAAAAGTTGTTTTGACTTCTTCATAAATTTCATCCGGAAAAAATCCGTCAGAAACGGCAAGTGTATTGAGGTATTGAACCAAAACATCCCAACTGTTTAAATAAGGCATTCGATCTTCGACAACGGTTTTGGCAACCGCTTTTTTTAATGCCGAAGCTTCTATCAATTCCATTGCGTGTGTAGCGAGAAAATAAATCATACTTTCTTTTCCTGGCTGGTGTCCGCTTCTTCCGGCTCTTTGCAAGAAACGCGCAACACCTTTTGGTCCGCCAACTTGGATAATCGTTTCTACAGGTGCAAAATCAACGCCCAGATCCAGACTCGAAGTACAAACTACCACTTTTAGTTCTTCATTTCGAATCGCGTCTTCCACCCACAGACGCGTTTCTCTGCTGATGCTTCCGTGATGCATCGCCATTTCTCCGGCAAATTCAGGATATCTTTCTAAAATTGCCTGAAACCAAATTTCGCAAGCTGAACGTACATTAGTGAAAATTAAAGTTGTTTTACTTCTACGAATGATTTTGGCAACCTCATCAATTAAATGCAAACCCATATGCCCGCGCCACGGATAAGTTTCCATTTTTTCAGGTAGAATCGATTCTATTTTTATTTTTTTATTGATATGGGCTTTTATTAAAACCGAATTTTTATAAGCTTCCGTATCATGTCCTAATAAAACTTCCTGAGCTAATTCCAGATTCCCAATTGTGGCTGAAATTCCCCAAATTCGCATTTTTGGAGCAATCGTTTTTAATCTCGAAAGTGCCAATTCCATTTGCACACCGCGTTTGGTTCCCATTAATTCGTGCCATTCGTCAACTACAATGGCACCGCAATTGGCAAAGGTTTTTTCGTATTGTTTTGATGCTAACAAAAGCTGTAAACTCTCAGGCGTTGTAATTAAAAAATCTGGCATTTTGTTTTTTTGCTTTGCTCTTTCGCTTTGAGAAGTATCTCCAGAGCGGATTCCGACAGTTAACGGTAAATCTAAATCGGTAATAATTCGTTCTGCAGCTTGTTTTATTTCAACAGAAAGCGCTCGCAAAGGCGTAATCCAGATTGCTTTTAATCCGGGTTTGTGTTTCGTTTTATAATCGGGATTTTTTTTAATGTAATCGAGAACTACAGGAACCCACAAGGCATAGGTTTTTCCGCTTCCCGTTGGAGCGTTTAATAAACCATTTTTTCCCTGCAGAAAAGCTGTCCAAGTTTGCGTCTGGAATGGAAAAGATTTCCAACCCTGACTTTTAAACCAGTTTTCGGCTACTGTATACAATTCTTCCCTATTCATTTTTTTTAGGTTCAAAGTTGCAAAGGCTCAGAGGGACAAAGTTTAGCTGTTTCATATTTTTTTTTCTTTGAAACTCTGTTACTTTGTCCCTTTGAATCTTTTACGAAATCATACTTTTTAAATCTTCAATAGAATTGGCTTCTTCTATTTTTTTGTCTTGTCGCCATCTCAAAATCCTTGGAAATCTTGTTGCGATTCCGCTTTTATGTCTTTTGGAAAGTGAGATTCCTTCAAAACCAATTTCAAAAACCAATTGTGGCGTTACACTTCGAACCGGACCAAAACGTTCTAAAGTATTCTTCTTTATAAAATCATCTACTTTCCTGAATTCAGCATCGGTTAAACCGGAATAGGCTTTCGCGAAAGTGACGAGTTCTTTTTCTCCGTTTTCATTATTCTGCCAAAGTGCGAAAGTATAATCGGTAAATAAATTCGAGCGTCGTCCGTGTCCGCGCATGGCGTAGGTCAAAACAGCATCAATTACAAGAGGTTCAATTTTCCATTTCCACCAATCGCCTTTTTTTCTTCCAACTTGGTACGGCGAATTGTTGCGTTTTATCATTAAACCTTCACTTTTCATTTCGCGGGCGCGTTCTCTTTCTTTTGTAATATCTTCCCAAGAAGTTAAAGCAACTCGTTTTGAAAGTTGAAATGTTGCCGTAAAATCTTTTATTTCATCGTATAAATCTTCTAACAATTTTCTTCTTTCTATATACGGTAAATTTCGAATGTCTTTTCCTTCCCATTCTAAAATATCGTATGCTTTTAAAATTACGGGAACTTTTTCCAGCAAATTTGACGATATTGTTTTGCGTCCAATTCTGGCTTGTAAATCATTGAAAGTACCAATTTCATTTTCTGGAAAAGCTAAAATTTCTGCATCAATTACGGTTCCGTTTGGAATCAATCCGACGAAAGATTTAAACTCCGGATATTTATCGGTAACTAACTCCTCGCCTCTTGACCAAACGTAAATCTCGCTTTCGCGGATGATGGTCTGTGACCGAATTCCGTCCCATTTGTGTTCGATCGACCAATCTTCGGGATTTCCTAAATCTTCGACTTCACCTTCAATTGGGTACGCCAAATAAAACGGATACGGTTTTGATAAATAATCGGAACTTTTTTCATCCAAAATCAATTCCTGAAAAGTAATCGTATTCGGATTCCAATTTCCCATTAATTTATAAGCCAAAGCATCTTCATCTACATTTTCCGCTTTTGATAACGCTCTTGTCATTAATTTTTGGCTTACGCCGATTCTGAAACTTCCGGTAATTAATTTGGTAAAAACGAAGCGTTCGTAATAATTTAGAGCAACCCAATTTTCATGTAGATATTCTTTTTTCTCCGAATCGGTTTTCTTTTTTAAGGCAATAATTTCCTGTAGAAATTCGGTTAAACTTTTATCAGAATGTTCTTTTGTGGTTGGAATTATAAGTGCAATTGTTTCAGCCAAATCACCTACTATATGATAACTTTCTTCAAAAAGCCATAATGGAATATTGGCTAATTCATTTGCCCAAAGTCTTAACAAAGTTGTATTAACCGGTCGCGCCGGACGACGATGCGAAAGAATGGCGATTGTCCATACTTTATCTTCTGGCGACGCATTTTTAAAATACGTTGTCAGAGCATCGACTTTTACGTTCGTTTTATTTGAACTGTCCAGCGTTTTTATGAGTTGGGCGAAATTTTTCATTTACATTTAATTTTCAGAAATAATCGAAGTTTCATTTTGATCTATTTCTGCTTTATCCTCTTTTTCCATTTCGGCAGTTTCGCCTTCATATTGTGTTTTTTCGGTTCTGGCGTCGTAACCTAATTCTCTTAAATATTTGGCAAAAATGTCGGTATAACCATGCGTACAGATTACACGTTCTGCACCAGTTGCTTTTACACTTTCCAGTAAAGAATGCCAATCACAATGATCACTTAAAACAAAACCCTTATCGATGGCGCGTCTTCGTCTTGCGCCACGAAAAGCCATCCATCCGCTTGCTGCTCCAGTTACAAATGGTGTCATTTTTCTAATCCAAATACTTCCGTGTGCACTTGGCGGAGCGAGAACAATATTTCCTAAAAGCGCTTCTCTTTTTGTTTCTCTGGTAATTAATTCGGTTGGAGGAAAATCAATCATTGGACGTAAAACATTGGTCATATTTTCGATTGCGCCGTGCGTATATATTTTTCCAATATTGGTATCTAAGTATTTTAAAAGTCTTTGCGCTTTTCCTAAAGAATAGCCAAACAGAATTGAAGTTCTGCCTTCTGCTTTATTTTCGGCCCACCAATTGTTGATTTCGGAAATAACTTCGGCTTGCGGTGTCCAGTTAAAAGCGGGCAATCCAAAAGTGCATTCGGTTATAAATGTGTCGCATTTTACGACTTCGTATGGAGTTGAAATTCCGTCGTCTTCGGTTTTATAATCTCCGGTAAAAACCCAGACTTCGCCTTTGTGTTCGACCCTGATTTGTGAGCTTCCAATAATATGTCCGGAGGGATGAAGGGAAAATTTCACATTATTGACTACAAAGGTTTCTCCCCATTCTTTTCCCGTTACATTTATTTCTCCTAACCGATGACGAATAATAGGAACATTAGTATTATGCGTAATATAATTTTGATGTCCCCAGCGCGCGTGATCAGCATGTCCGTGTGTAATGATCGCATTTTTTACAGGTCGCCACGGATCAAGATAAACATCGGCTTGCTGGCAATAAATACCTTTGTCATTAAAAGCTAAAAGCGGTATTTTCATAGTAATAGAATTAAGACATTCTCTTTTGAA
The DNA here is from genome assembly GCF_000425445.1 of Flavobacterium denitrificans DSM 15936. Lineage (GTDB taxonomy): Bacteria > Bacteroidota > Bacteroidia > Flavobacteriales > Flavobacteriaceae > Flavobacterium > Flavobacterium denitrificans. The sequence goes on from NZ_KE384379.1 coordinate 296,167, forward strand.
GCAACTCAAATTTAAAGCTTTATAGAATCACTAATTTTACAACTTCACACAATTAGTTTATTAAATTACAACTTTTTAATATTGTATTGTGATAAATTCAAATTATCATTTGTACTTTTGTAAAAAATTAAACAATTCGTAAATTTTAAAATAATTTATCCCATGTTAAAAGGATTCTTTCATGTACCAAAAGCGGTAAACGAGCCTGTAAAAAGCTACGCACCGAACTCACCAGAAAAAGCAGCTGTTCAGGCAGCGTACACCACAATGTGGAATTCTCAAATTGACGTTCCTTTACATATTGGAAGCGAAGAAATTAGAACTGGAAACACAAGAAATATTACAGCTCCTCACGATCACCAACACGTAGTTGGAAAATATCATTTAGCTGAAAAACAACATATTGAAAAAGCAATCGCTAATGCACTTGAATCAAGAAAAGCATGGGCAAACATGGCATGGGAACAACGTGCTGCTATTTTCTTAAAAGCTGCTGAACTTATCGCAGGACCATACAGAGCTCGTATTAACGCAGCAACAATGATTGGTCAGTCTAAAAATATTCACCAGGCAGAAATTGATGCTTCTTGTGAATTAATTGACTTTTTACGTTACAATGTTGAGTTCATGACTCAAATCTACAATGATCAGCCAAAATCAGATTCTTCTGTTTGGAATCGTGTAGAATACAGACCATTAGAAGGTTTTGTATACGCAATTACTCCATTCAACTTTACTGCTATCGCTGCAAACCTTCCTGCAAGCGCTGCAATGATGGGGAATGTTGTTGTTTGGAAACCAAGTGACAGCCAAGTATTTTCTACTAAAATCATTTTGGACGTTTTCAAAGAAGCTGGAGTTCCAGATGGCGTTATCAACGTAGTTTTTGGAGACGCTTTAATGATTACTGATACTGTTTTAGCAAGCCGTGATTTCGCTGGTGTTCACTTTACAGGTTCAACTCACGTATTTAAAGATATTTGGGCTAAAATTGGAGCAAACATCCACAATTACAAAACATACCCAAGAATCGTTGGTGAAACTGGTGGTAAAGATTTTATCATTGCTCATCCAAGCGCAAACGTAAAACAAGTAGTTACTGGAATTACTCGTGGAGCATTTGAATTCCAAGGACAAAAATGTTCTGCAGCTTCTAGAGCTTATATTCCACAAAGTTTATGGCCGGCTGTAAAAGAACAATTAATTACTGACGTAAAATCGATGAAAATGGGTTCTCCAGAAGATTTTGGAAACTTTATTACGGCAGTTATTCACGAAGGCTCTTTTGATAAATTAGCTAGTTATATTGACCAAGCTAAAAAAGATGCTGATGCAGAAATCATCATTGGAGGAAATTACGATAAATCAGTTGGATACTTTATTGAGCCAACAGTTATTGTAACTACAAATCCTAAATATACTACAATGGAAACTGAGTTATTCGGACCAGTTATCACGATTTATGTTTACGAAGATGCAAAATGGGAAGAGACATTAGAATTAGTTGATACTACTTCTGAGTACGCTTTGACCGGAGCGGTTTTCAGCCAAGATCGTTATGCTATTGAAGTAGCTACAACTAAATTGCAAAATGCTGCTGGTAACTTCTACATCAACGACAAACCAACTGGAGCAGTTGTTGGAATGCAACCATTTGGTGGAGCAAGAGCTTCTGGAACTAACGACAAAGCAGGTTCTGCATTGAACTTATTACGTTGGGCTTCTCCAAGAACGATCAAAGAAACGTTTGTAACTCCAGAAGATTACAGATATCCTTTCTTAAGATAATATTAGTTTAAAGTTTCAGGTTTAAAGTTATAAATCTGACTACAGATACAAAGCCGATTCTCTATAGGAATCGGCTTTTTAATTTTATGCTTTTAAATCAAATTATTTGTAGTCTTTTTCTTATACTATTGTATTTCAACCAATTACAACTCTAAAAAAACTTATTCTATCATTTTTAAAACTTTTAGAAACAATTCATTATTAGGCATCAATATACATTTGCCCTGTTATAAAATAAACTGAAAAGAAAATTTAAAAGCGATAAAGAAATATGAAGAACTTGAATACGCCATCAATTATTTTAAAATCAAAATGCATTGGTCATCCAATCGACTTTAAATGGAATAAAAAAAAGGCAGAACAATTTTTAGATTGCCTTGAAAGTAATGAAGATCTTGAAATTGCTTTATCCCATATTAACCACAAAGCTTCAGTCGCTTTGACTGCAGCATTATTAGAATGGGTGCTTTGCCGTTTTTCAGGATACAGCAAAGCCACCAATGATATTCAGGAACGCATTGAAGCATTATGGTGCTCTACAATAAACCTAGAAAGCACAAACCCTTTAGAATTTGATTTAGATCTTAATTTCCCAACTTCGGACCACATCAACGGACCAATTTGGGTGGCGCTTATGACCGCTAGAATGATTGATGTAAATTACAGAAAAGGAACTTATTTTATTCAGAACGAGCTTGCAGGATTAGTCCTTTTAGTGAGACACATTACCCCAAAAAAGAAAGTATTTGATAAATGGTTTAATAAAATCGTTGTCGAATTGGGCCACTTTTATCCTTGCCCATACAAATATGACGAAAACAGAGACGAAGAAGACTTTTATGATTCATCAAACGAACCGGCAATATGTAGAGAGTTTTTCTTTGATTCAGAATTTGAATATACCCCAGAAGCATCAAAAAATGCAGTGAATAATTTCATTAACAATTTAGACTTCAATTCAAATCCATTTATTCACATATCTGAAAAAGCATCTTAATTATAATTCATTTTAAAATGCAAAACCCGATAATACCACTGAAATCAAGTGATCATTATCGGGTTTGTTGTATTTATAACTATCTTACGGTTTGAACTTTAAAGGCAAATGCACCACTTTTTTTGTTTCAAAAAATTCATCTTCAAAATAATCTGCCAAATCGTACAAAGTAGCATTTGGAAAATCTTTCAATTCTTCACTCAAATCACCTCCTTTTAAATAAAGAATTCCATTTTTTAAAGTATGCTTGTTCTGTTTTTTGATTTTATCTTTTATCCAAGAAACAAAGTCAGGCATATTAGTTACAGCGCGGCTAACAATAAAATCAAAATCGCCTTTAACCAATTCGGCACGTTTTTGTTCTGCCTTTACATTCTTTAATTCTAGTGCTTCAGCAACGCCCTGAACCACTCTAATTTTTTTAGCAATAACATCAATTAGATAAAAACGTGTTTCAGGAAACAAAATCGCCAGTGGAATTCCGGGGAAACCACCACCTGTTCCAACATCCAAAACAGTAGTGCCTGGCTCAAATTTCATGATTTTTGCAATTCCCAACGAATGCAAAATGTGTTTTGTATATAAGGAATCAATGTCTTTACGTGAAATAACATTGATTTTTTCATTCCAATCGTGGTATAAAAAGTCTAATTGTTGAAATTGTTTGATTTGAAGATCGGTCAAATCAGGAAAATATTTCAATATCTCATCCATTGCTGTAAATTTTTAACAAAAGTACTACTTTACGATTGAAATATTTAACTCAAATTTGCAAATTGAGAATTTATAATAATTACCTTTGAAAACTATTTAAAATAATTATGAATAACCCTGCACCTACATTTGCAAGACAAGACAATCTGAAGTTTTTCAGAACGCTTAACTCTCGCGTAAACAATTATTTCAAAGAAAATAATATTCAAAAAACTGGAAACTGGAAACTGCATCTAAAAGCTGTTATTCTTTTTGCTGTTTTTTTAACACCATACTTTTTGATCCTTACACTTGATATGCCATTTTGGGTAATGTTATTGTTATCTATCGTAATGGGCGTTGGAATGGCAGGCGTTGGAATGAACGTAATGCACGATGGAAATCACGGTTCTTACTCAAACAAAAGCTGGATTAATAAAATAATGGGGGGTACAATTTATGTTTTGGCTGGAAATGTCTACAATTGGCAGGTTCAACATAACGTATTGCACCACACTTATACTAATATTCCTGGACACGATGAAGATTTAGATGCTGGACGCATCATTCGTTTCACAAAACACGCTGAATGGCATAGTTTTCACCGTTTTCAACATTATTACTCTGTTTTCTTATACGGATTATTGACTTTCAATTGGGCAATTACAACCGATTTCAAACAAATGCGTAATTACCTTAAAAGAAAATTATCTTACGGCGAACCAAAAAGCCCTAAAATTCTTTGGACAACTTTAATCATCACAAAAATCATCTACGCATCAATCTGGATTGTTTTACCAATTGTAATTGGAATTACATGGTGGAAAGTACTTCTTGGATTTTTTGTAATGCACTATACAACAGGATTAATATTAAGTATAGTTTTCCAGTTAGCACACGTTGTTGACCACACAACCAATCCAGAGCCAAATGAATTAGGCGAAATGGACAATACTTGGGCCATTCATCAATTGTACACTACCACTAACTTTGCGCCTAAAAATGCTATCGTAAACTGGTATACAGGTGGATTAAATCATCAAATCGAGCATCATATTTTTCCTAATATCAGTCACATTCACTATGGTAAAATTGCTAAAATCGTAAAAGAAACTGCAAAGGAATGTAACTTACCATATTACGAATATAAAACAATGCGAAGTGCTGTTATTGCTCACTTCAAGCATTTACGAGAATTGGGAATGAAGCCAGAATTAGCATAAAAACTAAAAAAATCTATTAATAATTAACCTTCCTTAAACAACACAGCAAATTTAAGGACATCAAAAATTTTATAATGAATCATATTCTTTCGGACAGAATCAACAACCTTGCGACTTCGCAAACATTAGCAATGGCTGCTTTGGCAAGAGAATTAAAAGCACAAGGAAAAGACATTATCAGTTTAAGTTTAGGCGAGCCTGATTTCAATACGCCAGACTTCATTAAAGAAGCGGTAAAAAAAGCAGTAGACGAAAATTACAGCACATATTCTCCAGTAGAAGGTTACCTTGAATTGAGAGAAGCAATCTGCAGAAAATTCAAAAGAGACAATGATTTGGATTACAAACCAACTCAAATCGTAGTTTCTACAGGAGCAAAACAATCTTTATACAACATTGCACAAGTAATGTTAAACGACGGTGACGAGGTTATCTTGCCGGCACCATACTGGGTTTCTTATTTCGAAATCGTAAAACTTTCTGGCGGAGTTCCGATTGAAGTTCCAACTTCAGTTGAAACAGATTTCAAAATGACCCCAGAGCAATTAGAAGCTGCAATTACACCAAAAACAAAAATGATGTGGTTCTCTTCTCCTTGTAATCCTTCAGGTTCTGTTTACAGCAGAGAAGAATTAACAGCATTGGCAAAAGTTTTAGAAAAACACCCAAATATTTACGTAGTTTCAGACGAAATCTATGAGCACATCAATTTCTCAGGAACTTTCTGCAGCATCGGTTCAATTCCTGGAATGTTAGAAAAAACAATCACTGTAAACGGAGTTGCAAAAGCATTTGCAATGACAGGATACAGAATTGGTTACATTGGAGCACCAGAATTCATTGCAAAAGCATGTACAAAAATTCAGGGACAAGTAACATCTGGAGCAAATTCTGTGGCACAAAGAGCTACAATCACTGCAGTAGATGCTGATCCAAGTGTTTTAAACCATATGGTTGAGGCTTTCCACGGTCGTAGAGATTTAGTAGTTGGATTATTAAAAGAAATCCCAGGCGTAAAAATCAACGTTCCCGAAGGAGCATTCTACGTATTCCCAGACGTTTCTTCTTTCTTCGGAAAAACATTAAAAGGACACGAAATTAAAGATGCAAACGACGTTTCGATGTATCTTTTAGCTGAGGCAAACGTAGCAACAGTAACGGGAGACGCTTTCGGAAACCCGAACTGTATTCGTTTCTCTTATGCAACAAGCAACGACATCTTAAAAGAAGCATTACGCAGAATCAAAGAAGCTTTGACTGCATAACAATATAATAAGTTTTATTAAAACGGCTTAAGGTTCAAAAGTTTCATCACTTTTATACTTTAAGCTGTTTTTTTTATGAAGTTATTTTGGGCGTGCACCGCCGAAAAAGGCGGGTCGGGCTTTCGGCTATATCTTTTATTCCGCTCCGCTTCATAAAAGGATACCGCCTCAATCCCTCACGCAAACCGTAAAACGAAAATATTCATTTTCAAAAGAAAAAAATCCCCGAGATCTGCTAAATCTGCGAGAGAAAAATTTTTACTTTCAAAATTCCCATTCTACAATATTATAAAACCACACATCTAATCCTGTAAAACATAACACCTTATAAGTTCTGAAATTTGTAATGTATTAATTAAAAAACTATTAGTCATGACAAATACAGATGTAAACACAGATGAAACCGTAAAAACCTTAAACGGATTAATTTCAATTCTTGAAGACGGAAAACTAGGATACACAAATGCCGCTGAACATGTAGAAAATCTAGCCATGAAAGCCGATTTTCTTGATTATGCCCGCGAACGAGCTTTATTTATTGTAGAACTACAAGACGAAATCAATAAACTTGGAAAATCTACTGACACTTCAGGGGGCGGACCATTAGGCGCCTTACACCGTACCTGGATCGATATTAAATCTTCTTTTACAGGAGGCGACACCAAAGCAATCATCAACGCTTGCGTTACGGGTGAAGAAGCTGCAATTGAAAAATACAAAATGGCACTCGAAGAGAATCACCTTGAGCATAGTCAAGTTTATATTGTTTCAAAACAATTAAACAGCATTCAAAACACTTTATCACAAATTAAAATGAGAGCAAATTAATATCATTGAAGCTTTTGTTTTAGAAAAACTGCTTGGTTTAAATAACCAAGCAGTTTTTTTGTTCTACCTGATGACAAATCTCTAAAATGGATGAATCCCGAAAGAACGATTTAATTTGCAGCAACGGATTTTAATTCGTTGAGAAAGATACAGAGTCGAATCATTCCATATTAAGTTAACAATTTCAAAAAAATCGCTTCATCACTAGCAAACTCGAATAATTTATTAGACCTTTGCACACTTTTTTTCGGGAATACCACAAAAGTCTAAAGTTTTAGAAATGAAGAAGAAAATCGAAATATTAGCTCCTGCTAGAGATTTAATTGGAGGAATCGCTGCCATAAATAGTGGTGCCGATGCTGTGTATATTGGTGCACCGCAATTTGGTGCACGTTCTAATGCCAACAATTCAATCGAAGATGTTGCCGAACTGGTAAAATACGCACACTTATTTAACGCTCAGGTTTTTGTAGTTATCAATACTATTTTATATGATAACGAATTAGAAACTTGTCGTGCCATGATTTGGGAATTATACGATATTGGTGTCGATGCGTTAATTATTCAGGATATGGCGATTATGGAAATGGACTTGCCTCCAATCGTACTTCATGCCAGTACACAAGCTAATAATCGTGATGCCGATAAAATAAAATTCTTAAAAGACGCTGGTATTAAACGTGTAGTTTTAGCACGTGAATTAAACTTGCATCAAATCAAAACAATATACGATCACGCTGATGTTGAATTAGAGTTTTTCGTAACTGGAGCTTTATGTGTTTCCTTTAGCGGAAACTGTTATATGAGTGTGGCCAACGGAGAACGAAGCGCGAATCGTGGTTCATGCGCACAAAACTGCCGTTTACCATACAACTTAATCGACGGAAATGGAGATACTTTAATCAGAAACAGTCACTTGCTTTCGATTAAAGATTTAGATATTTCAGACCAGATTCCGAATTTGATCGAAGCGGGAATCGTTTCTTTCAAAATCGAAGGTCGATTAAAAGATGTGGCTTACGTTAAAAACAACGTGTCTTATCTTCGTCAAAAATTAGATAGTTATTTAGAAGGTCCGGGAAGCGATAAATACACAAAAGCTTCTTCTGGAAAATGTACGTATACTTTTGATTCTGCATTAAACAGAACTTTCAACCGTGGCTATACTGATTATTTCGTTAACGAAAGACATAGCTCAATTGGTTCTTGGGAAAGCCCAAAATCAAAAGGGCAATATATCGGTAAATTAATTCGAACTGTTGGCGGTGCTTACGAAATCGAAAACGGCGAATTATTAAACAACGGCGACGGACTTTGCTTCATCAACGAAAATAACGAAGCTGACGGAATCTACGTAAACAAAGCCGAAAACGGAAAAGTATATCCAAACGTTTTAAAAGAAGTAAAAGACGGAACTTTCATTTACAGAAATAACGACGCTGCTTTCATCAAAATTGTGGAAAGAGAAGATAGTGCCGTGCGTAAATTAAGTACAACTTTATTGCTTACTGAAACTGAAACTGGTTTCGAATTAATCGCAACCGACGAAGACGGAAACGTAAGTACGGTAAATTTAGAACACCCAAAAGAGCAAACAAAAACAGGCGAATCTATAGAAGAAAACATCAAAACACAATTAGCAAAAACAGGTTTTACGCCTTATACAGCTGATGAAATCAATATTATGTTTTCTCAAAACTGGTTCCTGCCTATTTCAAAAATTAACGAAATGAGAAGAACAGTTTACGATCAGTTAACAGAAATTCGTCTCGCAAATTACGTTCGTGAAGAACACCAATTGGTAAAAACGTCGCATCCGTATCCAGAAACTAAACTGGATTTCATGTACAACGTTTCGAACAAAACAGCTCGTAAATTCTACGAACGCCACGGTGTTACCGAAATCGAAAAAGCATTCGAATTACAATGGGATCCAGGAAAATCTCGAGTAATGACAACCAAATATTGCATCAAATACGAATTGAAAAAATGCCCAATACACCAAAAAGACATCGTTGGTGTCAAGGTAAAAGAGCCACTAGTATTAAAACAAGGTGAGCTTGAATACAAACTAAAATTCAACTGCAAACCCTGCGAAATGGAAATCTGGGAAAAAGATGCTGAATTTGAAATTGAAGAAGATCATTTTCATTAATATACAAACCGATACTTTTTAAAAGAAGTATCGGTTTTTTATTTTGGGCGTGTCCCTCCGGGTCGGGCTATCCGTTTCAAGTCCTCGCCTGTTCGTTCCTCACGGCTGTGGGCTTTCCACTTCTATCCCTCACGCAAACGGTTTTATAATAGCGTTTTCGTTTAAAATTCCCCGAATCTTGTCATTTCGGAACGAGAAATCGCACTAGAAACTCCGCAATCAAAATCGCCAATCTTTGTCGAATCCCGAGTGTGATTTCTCGTTCCTCGAAATGACAAACTGTGTGGTTAGTTTATCTAAAAGACAAGCTAGTTATTAAATTAAATCTGCCGAATCCCCAAAATCTGCGAGAGAAATTCTTTGCGCCATTTTTTATCTTAAAAACAAAAACTTAGCGTTCTTCGTGTAATTCTTTGCTCCCGATAGCTATCGGGATTGCGGTTAAAAACATTTTTAATTACTTTTACTACTCAAACATTACAACCCTCCAAAATGAAAATACTACTCTTAGGTTCAGGCGAGTTAGGCAAAGAATTTGTCATTGCTGCACAACGAATCGGACAAACCATAATTGCAGTTGACAGTTACGAAAATGCTCCAGCCATGCAAGTTGCTCACGGTTTTGAAGTCATTAATATGCTCGACGGCGAAGCGCTTGACAGAATTGTAGCCAAACACAAACCAGACTTTATAGTTCCTGAAATAGAAGCCATTCGCACGGAACGTTTTTACGATTACGAAAAACAAGGAATCACGGTTGTCCCTTCAGCGAAGGCGGCAAACTTTACCATGAACCGTAAAGCCATTCGTGATTTAGCATCAAAAGAACTTGGGCTAAGAACTGCCAAATACCAATACGCAACTTCTGCAGAAGAACTTCAAAAAGCCGTTCAGGAAGTTGGAATTCCTTGTGTAGTAAAACCATTGATGTCTTCGTCAGGAAAAGGGCAATCAACAATCAAAACAGAAAGTGATATCGAAAAAGCATGGCAATATGCCGTTGCGGGTTCGCGTGGAGATGTTATCGAAGTGATTGTTGAAGCTTTTGTAAATTTCGATTCTGAAATTACACTTTTAACCATTACGCAAAACGGCAACCCTACTTTGTTTTGTGCGCCAATTGGCCACAGACAAGAAAGAGGCGATTATCAGGAAAGCTGGCAACCGGCTTTGGTTTCTGAAAAAGATTTGTACGAAGCACAAGATATGGCCGAAAAAATCACCGAAGCACTTGGCGGAGCTGGACTTTTTGGCGTTGAATTTTTCCTGACTAAAGAAGGAGTTTATTTCTCAGAACTTTCTCCGCGTCCGCATGATACCGGAATGGTAACTTTGGCCGGAACACAAAATTTCAACGAATTTGAATTGCATTTAAGAGCAATCTTAAGTCTTCCGATTTTCGAAATTACTTTAGAAAAAGCTGGAGCAAGCGCCGTGATTTTAGCTTCACAAGATTCGACAAACCCAACTTTTACCGGAATCGAAAAAGTAGCCGCTTTACCAAAAACTGATTTCAGGATTTTCGGAAAACCAACATCAAGACCTTACCGAAGAATGGGAGTTGTTTTAAGTCACGATACACTTTCCACTCCAATAAATGAAGTAACAGAACGCGCCAAAGAAACGGCAAAATTAATAACTGTAAACTCTTAAAAATGAAAAAACTAATATTCATGACTTTCCTTTTTATCGGAATTTCAACTCAGGCTCAAGACAAAAAGAAATTTGACCAACCAACTGTAGTAGAAGCTTCTTGTGGAGAATGCCAATTTGGAATGAAAGGTAAAAGCTGTGATTTAGCCGTTCGAATTGACGGAAAATCGTATTTTGTTGAAGGAACAAAAATTGATCAGCATGGTGATGCTCATGCAAAAGACGGATTCTGCAACGCGATCAGAAAAGCTTCTGTTACAGGGCAAATCAAAGGAAATAAATTTATCGCTACTTCATTTACCTTAATTGACGATAAAAAATAATGGAATTAATTCTCCAAAATATCGCCAAACACGTTTCTTTGACACCAGAAGAACAAGTACTTTTTTTATCGAAACTAGAAACAAATACTTATAAAGCCAAAACGGTTTTGTTGAACGCTGGTGAAGTCTGCAAACATTCATATTTTGTAAACTCAGGAATTTTAAGAAGTTTCAATATCAACGACAATATTGTTGAACATGTACTTTCTTTCGCTTGCGAAGGCTGGTGGATAAGCGATATGTACAGCTATTTTTCTGAAAAACCAGGACAACTTTTTATTGAAGTTTTAGAAGAAGCTGAAGTGGTTTCTTTATCCAAAGTAAATCAGGAACAATTATATCTTGAAATTCCAAAACTAGAACGTTTTTTTAGAATTTTAATCGAGAATTCTTTAGTTGCCAACCAACAAAGATTAATGGATAATTTAAGCTTGCCTGCAGAAGAACGTTTTGAAAAATTCACTAAGAAATACGGAACATTGGTTCACAAAGTTCCTCAAAAACAAATTGCTTCTTTCATTGGCGTAACACCCGAATTCTTTAGTAAAATGAAAGCTCGACTTTTGAAAAAATAAAATTAAACCATTAAGACATTAAGAATCATTAAGCTAGACTTAATCTTTCTTATTTTTTAAGAATATAAAGCTTAACTTTCTTAATATCTTAATGGTTGAAAAAAAAGAATTAAAATTGCTCAACCTCCGTAGAATGCTCCATTGCGGTTATTGCTGATTTTCCTAGCATTACTGTGTTTTGAACCGCATCAAAATAAGAAGTCCCAACAAAAGCTTGGTGTTTTACCGCTCTGAATCCGTTTTTCTGTAAAGCAAATTCGCGTTCCTGCAATTCAGAATAACCTGCCATACCGCGCTCTTTATACGCTTTTGATAATTCAAACATACTCGTATTCAAAGCATGGAATCCTGCTAAAGTGATGAATTGGAAACTATATCCCATTGCTGCCAAATCTTCTCTGAAAGTTTCCATTTCGGCAACTGATAATTTCGCCGCCCAATTGAAAGATGGCGAACAATTGTATGCTAACATTTTATCTGGAAATTCTTTTTTCATTGCTTTTGCAAACTTTCTAGCATAATCCAAATCCGGATTACTGGTTTCCATCCAAATTAAATCGGCGTAGGGCGCATAGCTCAATCCTCTCGCAATTCCCTGATCGATTCCATTTTTAACGTAAAAGAAACCTTCGGCCGTTTTTTCTCCTGTCAAAAACTTTCTATCTCTTGGATCTGCGTCGCTCGTTAATAAATTGGCCGCATCGGCATCTGTTCTTGCAACAATTAAAGTTGAAACTCCCATAACATCTGAAGCCAGTCGCGCTGCAATTAATTTATTGATCGCTTCTTGAGTTGGAACCAAAACTTTCCCTCCCAAGTGTCCGCACTTTTTAGCAGAACTTAATTGATCTTCAAAATGAACTCCAGAAGCTCCAGCTTCGATCATCGATTTCATTAATTCGAAAGCATTTAGGTTTCCCCCAAAACCTGCTTCGGCATCAGCCACAATCGGAACCAGATAATCTTTTTTACCTTCAATTTTATTTACATTCTGAATCTGATCAGCACGCAACAAAGCATTATTGATCTTTTTTACCACCATTGGTACGCTGTTTACCGGATAAAGTGATTGGTCAGGATACATTTCGCCAGCCAGATTTGCATCGGCAGCAACCTGCCATCCGCTCAAATAAATCGCTTCTAAACCCGCATCGACCTCTTGAATCGCCTGATTTCCAGTCAAAGCTCCCAACCCCGCAACATAATCCTGACTTTTTAACTTTCTCCATAATTTTTCCGCACCCATTTTGGCAATAGAATGCTCAATTTTATACGATCCCTGAAGCGCCACAACTTCGCTTGCAGTGTAAGGACGTTCAACACCTTTCCATCTTGGGTTCGTGATCCAATCGTTAATCAATTCCTGAATTCTGTCTTCTGTTGTTTTCATAAATAATATAGTTAAGTTGGTTAGTAAGTAATAGTGTTGTGTGATTTCCTGCAAGGTCTTTTTTTGACCTTGTAGGTTTTGTATTCTTGACAAAATACCTACAAGGTTTTCAAAACCTTGCAGGAATTCAAATCAATTCTTCTATAAATACTTATAGCAAGGAATGGTTAGAAAATCTACAAAATGCAAATTTACCACTAGCCTTTCCAGCATTTTTTCTGCTAATGGAAATTGCTGTTTTTCATGGTTTTCTGCTCCTAATTCTTCCTTTATTTTTCGGCATTCATCTAAAGCCAATTCGTGATAATACGCCAAATTTAATTTCCGTCCATTATCTAAAATCACTTTATTCTGAAGCCATTGCCACAATTGCGATCTCGAAATTTCGGCTGTTGCTGCATCTTCCATCAAATTATGAAGCGCCGCTGCGCCTTGTCCGTTCAACCATGAAGCCAGATACAAAACTGCAACATTGATATTTTTTCGAACGCCATTTTCAGTGATGATTCCTATTGGCGGTTCGATCAAATCCGCTTCTGTAATTTTTCGATGTTCTCTTTTAATATGAATCTGATTTGGAGTTGGCATTCCTTTATCAAAGATTTCTTTTGCTATTGCAACCAAATCTGGATGCGCTACCCAAGTTCCATCATGGCCGTTTCGAACTTCGCGCTCTTTATCGGTTTTTACTTTTGCGAAAGCGATAGCATTGGCTTCTTCATTATTCCGAATCGGAATCTGTGCGGCCATTCCGCCGATCGCATGAATTCCTCTTTTGTGGCATCTTTGAATTACTAGATTCGAATAAGCATTCATAAAAGGTGAAGTCATAGTTACCTGATCGCGATCCGGAACAATGAACTTTGGATTTTTTCTGAACTTTTTGATGTATGAAAAAATATAATCCCAACGCCCGCAGTTTAAGCCAACGATATGTTCTTTTAATTCGTAAATAATTTCATCTAATTGAAAACTTGCGGTTATAGTCTCAATTAAAACCGTCACTTTTATCGTTCCTCTCTTCAGTTTTAAATAATCCTCGGTAAAATCAATTACAGTATTCCACCAACGCGCTTCCAGATAATGTTCCAATTTCGGAATGTAGAAATACGGTCCAGAATTGTTTTCTAAAAGTCGTTTATGATTATGAAAAACATATAAACCAAAATCTACCAAAGAGCCTGATACTTCATTTCCTTCAATTAAAATGTGCTTTTCTGGTAAATGCAATCCTCTCGGGCGAACAATCAGTGTTGCGATTTTTTCATTTAAATGATAGGATTTTTGTTTTACCAAATCCGTATAAGTGATTGTTTTGTTAACCGCATCGATTAGATTTACTTGCCCATCCATTAAATTTTGCCAAGTTGGTGAAGTACTATCCTCAAAATCGGCCATGAAGGTTTTTGCTCCCGAATTCAACGCGTTGATAATCATTTTTCGATCAACTGGTCCGGTAATCTCTACTCTTCGGTCTAATAAATCTTTCGGAATTTCGCCAGCTGTCCAATTGCCTTCTCTGACACTTTTGGTTTCCGGAATAAAAACCGGCATGATTCCCTGATCAAAAGTGACTTGTTTTTGTTCGCGTTGCAAAAGCAATAGTTTTCGCTGTGATTCGAATTTTCTATGCAATTCGGTTATAAAAACAATCGCTTCTTCTGTCCAGATTTTTGGATAACGAAGCTTTTTTTCGGCTAAAAATTCCATTGCCGTTTCGGTAATTTCTAATTGGTTTTTCATAGCTGTGGTTTTATTTTTTTATTAGAAAAAAATCTTGTCGTTACATCATTGTTCATTCATTTCGGAATATCAGAATCGTAACGTTTTGATTTTTAATAATTTCTACATGACAATATTATAAAAAAGTTTTTTACAAAACAAGCGAACGTTCGCTAAAATTAAAAAATAATTTTTTGGCGATTATTTTTAGAATAACTATATTTGGTTCATGGATATCGAAAAAGACTATATAAAGCTGATCTTCGGACTAAAATTGAAGCAAGTCAGAACGCAAAAAAATCTGTCTCTTTTTGGCTTGGCCAAACTGACAAATCTTTCAAAATCTTATTTAAACGAGATTGAAAAGGGTAAAAAATATCCAAAAACAGATAAAATTTTATTGCTCTGCGAACATTTGGATGTGACTTACGACCAAATGGTGTCTTTAAAACTCGATAACAACCTCGCTCCGATTGGCGAAATATTAAAATCCGGAATTTTAAAAGAGATTCCGCTAGAGCTTTTCGGAATTCAGGAAGCCGATTTAATTGATATTATTGCCAATGCTCCCGCAAAAGTCAACGCGTTTATTAGTACGATTATCGAAATTGCACAGCATTATAATTTAAGTCGTGAAAGCTTCTTTTTGGCTTCTTTGCGTTCGTATCAGGAAGCGCATAGCAATTATTTTGAAGATTTAGAAGAAAAGGTAATTGCGTTTTCGAAGTCGTTTCAAATTAATTTGGATTCTAAAATCACCGTAGAAGAATTAGAGGCGATTTTGAAAGAAGAATACGAATACAATATCAAAGAAATTGCTTTTACAGATCAGGAAGCATTAGACGATTTGCGTTCGATTTATGTCCCGAAAAGCAAGACTTTATTGCTTTCTACAGAACTTGACGCTCCGCAAAAAGCTTTTATTTTGGCTAAAGAAATTGCTTATAATTACTTGAAAATTTCAGATCGTCTGCTGACTTTCAGCTGGATTAAATTTGAAAATTTCGATCAGGTTTTGCATAACTTTTACGCTTCTTATTTTGCTGGCGCTTTATTGTTGCCAAGAAAATTGGTTGTAGACAAAATCAATCTTTTTTTAGAAAACGAAAATCCAAAACCGGAAGAATTTGTTCAATTAATTGAAAGTTTTGAAGTATCGCCTGAATCTTTTTATCAGCGATTGACCAATTTATTGCCAAAAGATTTTCAGCTGAAAAACCTTTTTTTCTTAAGATTGTCACACAAAATTGGTTCTGATTTTTATCAGATAAATAAAGAATTGCACATTACGCATCAGCAGGAACCGCATGCTAATGAAACCAACGAACATTATTGCAGAAGATGGGTTTCTATCAAAACTATAGACGAAGCCATCAAACAAAATAAATCTCATTTTTTTGATGCTCAAATTTCGAGTTATGCCAACAGCGGAAACGAGTATCTGGTTTTTTCATCGGCTACAAAAGATCCTTTTGCGGAGAATGTTATCCGTAGTATTTCCGTTGGAATTTTGATTAATCCGACGATGAAAAAGAAATTCAAATTCATTGACGGAAAACCTTTGGTCAAAAGAATTGTTGGTGTAACTTGCGAGACCTGTGCTGTACAAGATTGTTTAGAAAGAAGCGCTCCTCCTATTGTTTTAGAAAAGGAAAAGCGCCATGAAAATACCGATGCAGTTGTACAGCAGTTTATTAATCAATACAGTTAGAATAATTATGAAATATCTTGTTTTACTAATAACATTGCTTTCTATTAACTCCTATCAGAAAACAGACAAACTGAACGGCCGATACAATTATGTAATAGAAGAGAACGATTCCTATATCCAAAAAGATAAAATCACTTTTAAGGATAGTGTTTTTGTGTTTGACAATAAGTTTATGCCGAAAGGAAAAATTTCGTACGGAAACAAAATTCTACTGGACAATTTTATGAATATCGATTTGATTATAAGCATTGATAAAGAACAAATTACAAAAGATACCATTCCGTTTTTCATGCATGACAAGAATAGTTTGTCTGCAAATTACCTTGATGAAATAGTTGGAAAAGGAAAATTGATTAGGATTAAATAATACAAGTTTTTAATAATCTCGTAATCCCGATAGCTATCGGGAGGGAAGTCGCAAAGTTTATTTTTTCTTTGAACATAATAATCTATACTCAATATTGTCATCTCGACTAAGGAGACTCGAGCGATAGCGAACTGGCGAAGCAAATCTTCGCAAGAAGCTCGACAAAGTAAAATCAAAAACTTAAAAAAATGAAATTATTCAACCCCATTTTATTTTTAATTCTAATAACATTTTCAAGTTGTTTAAGCCAAGTTTCATCAGACAAAGAGAAAACCATCATTTCTAAATCGAAAGCTAATATTGAAGAATTAGAAATGGAAGTAAATAATGGAGGATTTAATCAATACTTTTTTAATTCTAGTGGGCAAAATTGTTTCGAAACATTAAAAGTGTTGAAGAAAAATAAAAAGTTTAAAACCGCAAAAATTCTTGAATCAGCAATTAATTTAATTAATCCGAAAAAACTACCTAATGATGATTTAATTAAAAAACTCCGAAATCGAGAAGTTGAGGAGCTTAATGATGAAAAAATTAATGCAAAATTAGAACTTTTGGATTTAGAGTTTTATAAATATCCTGATGGAAATTTACAAGAATAATCTACACCAATCTTTGTAGAGCTACTTGCGAAGATTCCTCGTTCCTCGGAATGACAAACTGTATGATAAAAACCTTTGAACCTCTGCAACTTTGAACCTTTGAACCTTCTTATAAAAATGAAATTCCTAGTCTAGCCCCGATAGAAGTGAAAATCCTTTTATGGTGGGGTTCACCATAAAAGATTGAAACGGATAGCGGGACTAAACGTCTTTTGAAAACCAAAATTTCTGCTCCTAAAAAATCTTAGCATCTTAGCGCCTCAGAATCTTTCTTAACCTAGATTAAGTGCTTTTCGTCTACATCGACCGTATCTTTGTACTATAAAATTAACAAAAGAACAAAATCATGGAAAATATAGTATTGCACAAAGCAGACACAAGAGGAAATGCAAATCACGGTTGGTTAAACGCTTATCATAGCTTTAGTTTTGCGAGCTGGTACAATCCGGATAGAATTCAGTTTGGAGCACTTCGTGTTTTGAACGATGATACGATTGCGGGCGGAATGGGTTTTGGAACGCATCCTCACGATAATATGGAAATCATTACGATTCCGTTAGAAGGTGATTTGGCTCATAAAGACAGTATGGGAAATACTGAAATCATTAAAAATGGTGATATTCAGGTTATGAGTGCTGGAACTGGAGTTCAACACAGTGAGTTTAACCCAAATGCTGACCAGCAGACTAAATTGTTGCAAATCTGGTTATTTCCTAACAAAAGAAACGTTACGCCACGTTACCAACAAATCACTTTAAATGTTGCTGACAGACATAACAAACTATCTCAAATTTTATCTCCAAATGCTGATGATGAAGGCGTTTGGATTCACCAAGACGCTTGGTTCAATATGGGAAATTTTGATTCCGGAATCGCAACTGAATATAAAATTAACAAAGAAGGAAACGGAGTTTATGCTTTCATTTTAAAAGGAAATGTTACCATCAACGGACAGGAATTAAACACTCGTGATGCGGTTGGAATTTCAGGAACTGACACTTTAACTATTAAAGCCAATACAAATGCTGAATTTTTATTGATGGATATTCCGATGAATTACTAATTCGAAGATTACAATTAATACTTTTTTTTTCAGAAACGATATTTAAGTTGATTTTCAGCTTATTATCGTTTCTTTTTTTGTTACAATTTTATCAAGTTTTTTTGCCCCGGATTAAAATGCTTTTATTCGCCACGAATTACACTAATTTCCACAAATTTTGATTCAATTTTTTTCGTGGTAATTCGTGCAATTCGTGGCAATATTTTTTTTAATCCTTTTAATCTGTGTATCCCGATAGCTATCGGGAGTGGCAAAAAAATTATCCCATTTTTTATTTCTTAATCTAGGTTAAGTGCGTTACGCTTACTACCACCGTAACTTTGTCCTATCAAAATGAAATAAATTAATTATTTAAAAAATAAAATTATGGCAACTACAAAATGGTCAATTGACCCAACACATTCAGAAATTGGTTTTAAAGTTAAACACATGATGTTTACAAATGTTTCAGGAAAATTTGGAACTTATGATGCTTCTGCAATCACAGAAGGAGAAAGCTTTGATAATGCAGATTTTAGTTTTTCTGCTGATATCGCTTCAATCGACACTGCAAACGCAGATCGTGACGGACATTTAAGAAGCGGTGATTTCTTTGATGCTGAGAAACATCCAAAATTAACTTTCAAATCTTCTGCTTTCAAAAAAATCAATGATGGCGAATTTGAATTAACTGGAGATTTAGACATTAAAGGTGTTTCTAAAACGGTAAAATTCCCAGTTGAATTTAGCGGAATCATGACTGATCCATGGGGAAATACAAAAGTAGGTTTAAGCATTGAAGGAAAAATCAATCGTAAAGATTGGGGTTTAAACTGGAACTCTGCCCTTGAAACTGGAGGTGTTTTAGTTGGTGAAGAAGTAAAATTAAACATTGAATTACAATTCGTAAAACAAGCTTAATACTTTATAATAGGTTTTAATTTGGTTGGTTAAGAAGCCTGCACTTTTTCTCGGGAGTGCAGGCTTTTTTTTGGGGTTTGCCACGAATTGCACTAATTTTCACTAATTTTTTTTCTCTCAAAACTAGATCTTTTTTTTGCCACAGATTAAAAAGATTAAAAAGGATTTATTCTTGCTTTGTGAGAATAAGTAATCTGTGAAAATCCTTTTAATCTGTGGCAAAAAAATAATTCGTGGAAATTAGTGCAATTCGTGGCAAACCAAAAATCATCGCACTGTGTTTCGAAATTCTGTTGGCGAAACTCCTGTTTGTTTTTTGAAGAATCTGGAGAAATACGAATAATCTTCATAGCCAACTTTGAAAGCTACTTCGTTTACAGCTAATTGTTTGTCGATTAACATTCTTTTTATTTCCAGAATTACCCGATCCGTGATTACTTCTGTGGCGGTTTTTTGGAGAATTTCGTTACAGATTCTGTTTAAATGTTTTAGTGTAATGTTTAGTTTTTCTGCGTAGAAAGATGGGAGTTTTTCAGTTCTGAAATATTGTTCCAAAAGCGATTCGAATTTGTTGATTTTAATATTGTACGAATGCGTTTGATGCGAATAGGTTTCACTGTATTTACGGGCAATTTCGATGTGAATTGAATCTAACAAATTCAGCATTTTATCAAGCTGATATTTATTATTTTGATTGTTTTCCTGAATCAATAAGTCAAAATACGGAAGGATTTTTGGGATTTCTTTTTCTTCAAAAACCATTTCCGGCCGGTTATGAATCGAATGATAAAAATTATAATCATTGATCTTTTTTTGTCCGAAATATAAATTATACAATTCCTGAGAAAATATAATTACAAAACCTTCGATATCTTCTGACAAACTCCAATGATGCATTTGTCCGGGCTGAAGCACAAATAAACTGCCTCTTTTTATTTCGAATTGATCAAAATCGACTTCGTGCTTTCCTGAACCTTTTGTAAAAAACACCATTAAATACGAATCATGCCGATGCGGTTCTTCGACAAAACTGTGGCTTTTTAGATGTTCTTTAAAAGTATTCACATAAAAATCACGATGAATGTCGTTGCAACTAAAATTTTGAACACTATAAATTGGATACTTCTTCATAAAAATGTCTTTATTGTGCTATAAGTAGCGAAGATACTAAAAAGACTTTTATTCAAGTCCGAATTACCTTTGTATAAATAAAAAACATCGAAATCATGTCAAATGCATTAACTCATATTTTAAGCAACGAATGTCCTGTTTGTCACAAAGGAAAAGTATTTACAGACAAAAATATTTTTTTGACTTTTGGTCTTCCAAAAATGAATGAATACTGCAGTCACTGCCATTATAAATTTCAAAAAGAACCTGGCTATTTCTTTGGCGCGATGTATGTAAACTACGGATTAACAGTGGCTCAAGGAATTGCAACCTATTGTATTGCACAGTTTTTCTTTGAAAAAAACTTCGATTTAAGAATCATTCCCATCATTGCCATTGTGATAACTTTGCTTACTCCTTTCAATCTCCGATTTTCAAGGTTGGCATGGATTTACATGTTTAAGGATTATACGAAATAAAAAAGTGTTATTTTTGCCTTTCAATTGAAGCTAATTTTCAATTCCAAAAAAATAAAAAAACAAATTAGACAAATGAAAGCATACGTATTTCCAGGTCAAGGTGCGCAATTCACAGGAATGGGTAAAGACCTTTATGAAAATTCGGCTTTAGCCAAAGAATTATTCGAAAAAGCTAATGAAATATTAGGTTTCAGAATTACAGATATTATGTTTGAAGGTACTGCCGAAGAACTAAAAGAAACTAAAGTTACACAGCCAGCTGTATTTTTACACTCTGTTATTTTAGCAAAAACTTTAGAAGATTTCAAACCAGAAATGGTTGCAGGACATTCATTAGGAGAATTTTCAGCTTTGGTGGCTAACGAAACTTTATCTTTTGAAGATGGCTTGAAATTAGTTTCTCAACGTGCTTTGGCTATGCAAAAAGCTTGCGAAATCACTCCATCTACTATGGCTGCAGTTTTAGGTTTAGCGGATAATGTTGTAGAAGAAGTTTGCGCTTCTATCGACGGTGTTGTAGTTGCTGCAAACTATAACTGCCCTGGACAATTAGTAATTTCTGGAGAAACTTCAGCAGTTGAAAAAGCTTGCGAAGCTATGAAAGCAGCTGGAGCAAAACGTGCTTTAATTTTACCTGTTGGAGGCGCCTTCCACTCTCCAATGATGGAGCCTGCAAGAGAAGAATTAGCGGCTGCAATCGAAGCAACTACTTTCTCTACTCCAATTTGCCCAGTTTACCAAAACGTAACTGCAAATGCGGTTTCTGATGCGAACGAAATTAAAAAGAACTTAATTATTCAATTGACGGCTCCTGTAAAATGGACGCAATCTGTACAACAAATGATCGCTGACGGTGCTACTTTGTTTACTGAAGTTGGTCCAGGAAAAGTATTAGCTGGTTTGATTAATAAAATTGATAAAGAAGCGGTGACTGCGAATGCTTAATTAGTGTTCAGTCTCAGTGACAGTTTTCAGTCATTACTTACTATACGCAAAAAATCCTCATAAACTTTAATCAGTTTTCGAGGATTTTTTATTTTGTTATTTTCTCCAAGGATAATTCTGAATTCTTTTAAACATTTCAGCTTTAAACTCTTCTGGTGTAAATCCTTTTGCAAATTCAGCATCCAAATTTTCTGGCCACCATTCTCTAATTCTTCTTTTGGATTCTACTTTTGCTTCTTCAAGAGTTAATCCTTTCGCAAACTCGGCATCAAAATCAAAAGTTTCTGGATCTATTCCTTTAAATTTCGGTTTTTGAATTTCGTATTCTATTCTTGGTTCTTCAACCTTGTTCTTTTTATTTTCTTTATCCGAACCCATTATTCCTACATTTTATATTCTTATAAATTTATAAAATAAATTAAATCAAAATTTATAAAACTTTCTTTTCCTTCTTCTTATAATTTACAATAAAAACACCAAGAATAATAAGAGCTGTCGCAATTATAAAGTCGATTGTAATGACTTCATCTAAAAGAAGCCAACCTAAAAATACCGCAATTATAGTATTTATATAAGCTAGAATAGAAACCTGAACCGCTGTAACATACTTCAAAGCATAACTATAACAGAAAAAAGCAATCACAGATCCAAAAATCGATAAATACAAAGCAGCCAAAATACTTCTGGAAGTCCACGAACTGAAATCGGGATCTGGCGAAAAAATTGATGCTAAAACTAATTGAATACAAGACGCAGATGTGAATTGATAAAACAGATTAAGCACAATATTATTGGATTTATTGGCGTGTATTTTGGTGTAAATTGTTCCAATAGCCCAAGCCAGAATTGCAAATCCCATAAACATCATCCCAATTCTGTAATCAGCATCTAAAAATGATCCTAGTCCGTCTTTAAAAATAAAAACGACTCCAGTAAACCCTATTAACACACCAACAAATCCCCTAAAGCTCATTTTTTGCAATCCGACTAAAATACTTCCTAAAAAAATCAATATTGGAGACAAAGCACTTATTACTGAAGCTAATCCGCTTGGCACAGTCTTTTCGGCAATTGTGGTAAAGCCATTCGCAATTACAATCATCAAAACCGACGGAATAAGCTGTTGTTTGTAATTGTCCCAGCCAATCCATTTTAATTCTTTTTTGAACAACAAAATAGTCATCATAATCAATCCCGCCAACCCTTGACGAATTGAAGTTACATACCATGGCGGAATCGTTTCAACCGCAACGCGAATTCCTAAAAACGTTGTTCCCCAAACAATTCCAACTGCCGCTAAAGCAAAAATTAATTTATAATCTAAAGTTTGTTTCATGATAATCAATCTGCTAAAAAAAATCCCAAACTATATTGCTATAATTTGGGATCTTAAAATTTTATAATTTTAAAGTAAAGAATTATTTACTCCTCACTTTTTGTTCCCATTTCCATGCACTTGCCATTGCTTCGTCAAGACTCAATTCAGCCTTCCATCCTAAAATATTATTTGCCTTATCTGTATTCGCGTAAGCTTCCGTAATGTCACCTTCACGACGAGGCATCATCTTATATGGCAATTTTTTATCGCTGACTTTTTCAAAACTGTGAATGACTTCAAGAACTGAACTTCCTTTTCCTGTTCCCAAATTGAAAGTCTCGACTTTCGATAAGTTTTTCTTGCTTAATAGTCTTTGCAAAGCAATTACGTGTGCTTTTGCTAAATCCACAACATGAATGTAATCACGAACAGCAGTTCCATCTGGCGTTGGATAATCATCCCCAAAAACAGATAATTCTTGGCGTAAACCAACCCCAGTTTGTGTGATAAACGGAACTAGATTTTGGGGAACTCCCAATGGCAATTCTCCAATTTCCACAGATTTGTGCGCTCCAACTGGGTTAAAATAACGCAATAAAATAGCGTTGATATTTGTGACTTTGGCAGTATCTGTAATGATTTCTTCGCCAATTTGCTTTGTGTTTCCGTAAGGAGACATTGCCACTTGAACTGGAGCATCTTCCGTAATTGGCATTTTTTCAGCCTGACCGTAAACCGTACAAGAAGAACTAAAAATAAAACTCGCTTCTGGTTTTTGTTGCAATTCCTGCAAAAGATAAATTAAACTGCTAATATTGTTTTCATAATACAATAATGGCTGTTCAACGCTTTCTCCGACTGCTTTTGAAGCGGCAAAATGAATTACTCCCGCAACATCATTATGCTTTTTAAAGAAATCCTGCACTGATGCTTTTTCTCTTAAATCCAATTTTTCGAATAAAGGTGTTTTGCCTGTAATGGTTGTAATTCCTTTTAAAACATCTTCTGAAGAATTTGAAAGATTATCAATAATCACAACTTCGAAGCCTTCATTTTGCAATTCGACTACAGTGTGAGAACCTATAAATCCTAAACCTCCTGTTACTAATACTTTCATTATTTGGTTGTTTTGTTGTTGTTGTTTTTTGGGCTTATAACTTTTTTTATTTCAAAAACTCAATTACGCTGTCAGTAATAAATTTAATCTGCTCATCATCAAGTTCCGTGTGCATTGGCAAAGCAATTACTTCCTGGACTAATTGATTCGTTACCGGAAATTGCTCTTCTTTATAACGCGGATCCAAATATGCTTTTTGAGAGTGAAGCGGAATTGGATAATAAATTGCGCAAGGAATTCCTTTATCTAATAAATGTTGCATCAAAGCATTTCTGTCAGCATCGATAATTCTTAAAACATATTGATGAAAAACGTGATCATTTTCTTTTGCATTAAAATCTGGCGTGATAATATGCTTATTCCCTGCAAAAGCGGCATTATATTTTGTTGCCGCTAAACGACGCGCCTTGTTGTATTCATCAAGCAAAGGCAATTTTGCATTCAAAACTCCTGCCTGAATACTATCTAAACGAGAATTAACTCCCACTACATCGTGGTGATAGCGCTCGTACATTCCGTGATTTACAATTCCGCGGATAATGTGTGCTAATTTATCGTCATTAGTAAAAATTGCTCCTCCGTCTCCATAACAACCCAAGTTTTTAGATGGGAAGAAAGAAGTCGCTGCAACATGACCAATTGTTCCTACTTTTACTTTTGATCCCGATTTAGAAATATAATCGGCTCCAATTGCTTGCGCATTATCTTCAATTACATATAAATTATGTTCGGCAGCAATTTCCATAATTGCATCCATATTTGCAGCGCGTCCAAATAAATGTACCGGAACAATTGCTTTTGTTTTTGGAGTGATTGCTTTTTTTATTGCATCAATATCAATATTCATATTTACCATATCAACGTCCACTAAAACTGGCGTTAACTGTAATAAAGCAATAACCTCAACCGTTGCTGCAAAAGTAAAATCAGCAGTGATTACTTCATCCCCGGGCTGAAGGCCAAGCCCCATCATAGCAATTTGCAAAGCATCTGTTCCATTTGCACATGGAATAACGTGTTTTGCTCCTAAATAATCCTCAAGATTTTTTTGAAACTGGTGAACTAAAGGTCCGTTGATATAAGTATTTGTATCTAAAACTTCCTGAATTGAAGCATCTACAGTCGATTTTATTTTTTCGTATTGACTTTTCAAGTCAACCATTTGTATTTTTTTCATTTTGAATAACATTTAAAAATAAAGACCTGTTTTTTTAACAGAATCTCTAAAAGGAGGAACAAAAATAGTTATTAATAGCTTCACACCAATGAAAATAGTCTAAAGAAATGTAATTTAGCTGCAAAAATTATCAGATGCTTTTTTTATACAATTTCGCCATACACTTAGCAGGATTTTTCTTAAGAATCATTGCGTTATTTAGTCCGAAAATTAAGCTTTTTGTTGAAGGCCGAAAAGACGTTTTCTCAATCCTAAAAGAAAAAATCAAAACCGAAGACAAAACTATTTGGTTCCATTCGGCTTCTTTAGGCGAATATGAGCAAGGACTTCCCGTCATCGAAAAAATCAAAGAAAAATACCCTGCGCACAAAATTATTGTAACCTTTTTTTCACCATCCGGATACGAAGTGCGTAAAAATAATACAGTTGCTGATGTGACAATATACTTGCCATTAGACACAAAAAGCAATGCACGAAAGTTTTTAAAATTAGTTCATCCAGAAATTGCCTTTTTTATTAAATATGAATTTTGGCTAAACTATTTAAAAGAATTAGAAAAAAGCAAAACACCAACCTATCTGATTTCAGGAATTTTCAGAGACAATCAAACGTTCTTTAAATGGTATGGAGGTTTTTATCGCAAAGCGCTAAAGGCATTTACCTATTTCTTTGTTCAGAATGAAAAATCAAAAGAAAAAATTGAAGCAATCGGATTTCAAAATGTAATCATTTCTGGCGATACACGTTTTGATCGCGTTGCAGCAATTTTAGAAAGAGACAATCATGTTGATTTTATTGAGAAATTCAAAAACAATGTCCCGACAATAGTCATAGGGAGTTCGTGGCCAAAAGACGAAGCTTTACTAGCAGAATACATCAATCAAACTTCTGAAAATGTAAAATTTATTATTGCGCCTCATAACATCAAAGAAGATCAAATTTCGAATTTAAAAACGCAAATCACAAAATCAACCGTTTTGTTTTCAGAAAAAGATCATGCTGGCGATTTATCCAGCTATAATGTATTTATTATTGACACAATTGGTTTGCTGACTAAAATTTACAGTTACGGAACGATTGCCTATGTAGGAGGCGGTTTTGGAAACCCAGGAATTCATAATGTTTTAGAACCAGCTACATTTGGAATTCCAATTCTGATTGGCCCAAATTATTCCAATTTTGCAGAAGCTGTTTCACTAGTGGAATTAGGTGGGTGTATTTCTATTTCTAATGAAAAGGAGCTAAAAAACTATTTTGATCGTTTGCTCACAGACAAAAAATATTTTGACGAAAAGAGCAAAATTTGCAAAACCTTTATACAAAACAATGAAGGAGCCACAGACTGTATTATGAAAATTGTTTCAGAGACGATTTAAAAGCTAAACTGTAACTAAACGCTATTATGATATTTGCAAAGCATATAAACAAGTTTATTTGAAGTTTATCTGTTTGAATGTTTTTTTCATAAAAAACAAAATAAAGCACAAGCCAGCGATTCTAAAACAATAGTTTTTCTGATGAATCTGCAGCAAAAAATAATTTCTGCAAAAAATACAATAATATAATCTTTTTTTAGTATTTTGGCATGTTTATTGATAACTAAGATAATCGTGAGCGACGAAAATATTTTAAAAAAAAAGTGAAAAAATATTTTACATATTAAAAAATTTATATCTTTGCCACGAATTAATAATTAACCTTTTATAATAAAGTAAGATGAAAAAAGTATTTTTAAGTTTAGCTGTTGTTGCTGTATTAACTGTTGTATCTTGTAAAAAAGCTGACGCTGCTGCTGATGCTGCTGCTGTAGATTCTACTGCTGTTACTGTTGATTCTGCTGCTACTGTAGTTGATTCTGCTGCTGCAACTGTTGATTCTGCTGCTGCTAAAGTTGATTCTGCTGCTGCTAAAGTAGAAGAAGTAAAAAAATAATTAGAACCTAAGTTCTAAAAATTTTAAAACCATCATAGTGATGGTTTTTTTTATGCCGATTTCAAAAATCGACATTGCATAAAAAAAGTGTCCGCAAAAGCAGACACTTTTTTTTATATCCCAAACAAAAAGACTACTCCACCTCTTCCTCTTCCTCAATTGCCTCATCTTCAAAAATCGCTTCATTTGACGAGAAATCCAAAATTTCAGCCCTCGAGGCATACGACACGATTTCTTTTATTCCTTTTTGCAAAAGCAATTCTGTACTATATTTACGACTTGTAGCAAAATGAACATCTCCCAGCATCAATTTAAAAAAATACTTCCCTCCCGAACCTTTAAATTTCAAAAACTTCGCAAGATCAATCGACCCTTTAAACTTCTCAATATCTTCTTCACACTCAAATCGCAGCTCATAACTCAAACTCGTAAAAATCACCTTCCCTTTTCGAGAAGTAAACGTAAATTTATATTCATCATTAAACCTCCTGCTGATTACAAAAGCACCCATTTACAAATTTTAGATTTTAGATTGTTGATTTTAGATTTTCCAATAAATCTACTACGTAAATTTATCAATCGCAAGTTTGCGAAATAAAAAAAGCCTCTTCAAAAGAAGAGGCTTTAGTACTCAGAGCGGGACTTGAACCCGCACGAACATTGCTGTTCACTGGATTTTAAGTCCAGCGTGTCTACCAATTTCACCATCCGAGCATTGTATGGTTTTGAGCGAAAAACGGGGCTCGAACCCGCGACCTCGACCTTGGCAAGGTCGCGCTCTACCAACTGAGCTATTTTCGCATTTCAAATTCTATTTAAGAACCACAACACTTGTTTCGTATTGCGAGTGCAAATTTAGGACATTTATTCAATTATACAAGCGTTTTTAAAAAAAATATCACACTTATTTTATAACTTTCTGATAACCTAAACTTTAAACTTGAAAATTTTTATTTTTATTTTTTAACCAACATTCTTTTGATCTCATTCAGTTTCATCAAGGCTTCAACAGGCGTTATTGCATTTATATCAAGCCCTAAAATCTCTTCTTTTATCTCTTCTAACAAAGGATCATCCAAATTAAAGAAGCTCATCTGCATTTCGTCATTAGCGGCTTTTATTCCGTTTAGAGCATCGCTTGAATGATTTTTTTCTAATTTCTTTAAAAGCTTTTGCGCTTTAGAAATAACCAACTGAGGCATTCCGGCCATTTTTGCGACATGAATTCCAAAACTATGGGCACTTCCCCCTTTTACCAATTTACGAACAAAAAGCACAGTATCTTTCAACTCTTTTACCGCCACATTAAAATTCTGAATTCTCGGTAAAGACTCTGTCATTTCATTCAATTCATGATAATGTGTTGCAAAAAGCGTTTTGGCTTTTGACGGGTGTTCGTGCAAAAATTCAGCAATAGCCCAAGCAATCGAAATTCCATCATAAGTGCTAGTCCCTCTTCCAATTTCATCCAACAGCACCAAACTTCTATCTGAAATATTATTCAAAATCGAAGCCGTTTCATTCATCTCCACCATAAAAGTAGATTCTCCCATCGAAATATTATCAGAAGCTCCTACCCTTGTAAAAATCTTATCTACAATTCCCATTCTAACACTTTCAGCAGGAACAAAACTTCCCATTTGAGCCAATAACACAATCAAAGCCGTTTGTCTCAAAATTGCCGATTTACCCGACATATTTGGCCCGGTAATCATAATAATCTGCTGTCTTTCTCTGTCTAAATAAACATCATTTGAAATATATGGCGTGCCAACTGGCAATTGTTTTTCAATTACAGGGTGTCTTCCTTCTTTGATTTCCAATTCAAACGAATCGTCTATTTCTGGGCAAACATATTTATTTTCTATTGCTAATTGCGTAAAAGAACACAAGCAATCTAATTGTGCAACCAAATTAGCGTTCATTTGCACAGGCTTAATATAAGTAGCGATCCAAGCAACTAATTGCTCAAAAAGATCAGCTTCAATTTTATAGATTCTTTCCTCTGCCCCTAAAATTTTGGTTTCGTATTCTTTTAATTCTTCTGTAATATAACGTTCCGCATTGACCAATGTCTGCTTTCTGATCCATTCTGTAGGAACTTTATCTTTGTGCGTATTTCGAACTTCGATATAATATCCAAAAACATTATTAAAGGATATTTTCAAAGAAGAAATTCCAGTACGCTCCGATTCTCTTCTTTCAATTCCTTCCAAATATTCTTTTCCAGAAGTTGATATCGCACGCAATTCATCCAATTCTTCATTAATCCCACTTGCGATAGCATTTCCTTTTGCAATTGCAACAGGCGCATCTTGATTTAAAGTTGTTTTGATTTTTTCGCGAAGCAAGTCACAGGCATGCAAACTATCTCCAATAACTTTTACAGCTTCTTGCGGACTTTCGAGCGCTAAGGTTTTTATTGGAATAATCGCGTCAAGAGATTCTTTTAAATAAACAATTTCACGAGGCGAAACTTTTCCTGCCGCGATTTTCGAAATCAGACGTTCTAAATCTGAAATTTGTTTGATCTGATATTGAATATTACGCAGGATTTCAGGATTAGACTTCAAGTAAGCCACAACTTCATGTCGACTTTTTACTTTATTAGCATCTTTCAATGGTAAAGCTAACCAACGTTTTAGCAAACGCCCTCCCATTGGAGAAAGCGTTTTGTCAATAACATCCAAAAGCGTAACTGCATTCGGATTATAACTATGATACAGTTCCAAATTTCGAATCGTAAAACGATCCATCCAAACATAAGCATCTTCAGCAATACGCTGAATTGCCGTAATATGCTGCACACGATTATGCTGTGTTTCTGACAAATAATACAAAATTGCTCCAGAAGCAATGATCCCTTCTTTCAATTCTTCGACACCAAAACCTTTTAGGGAATTTGTCTGAAAATGTTTTGTCAATGTTTCTAAAGCATAATCTTCTTTATAGATCCAATCTTCCAAATAAAAACTATGAAAATCTTCTCCAAAAGCACTTTTAAAATCGCTTTTATTATTCTTTGGAACTAAAACCTCGCTTGGACTAAAATTCTGCAATAATTTATCGATGTATTCTGCATTTCCTTGAGCTGTTAGAAATTCTCCTGTTGAAACATCCAAAAAGGAAATCCCGATATTTTTATTGGCAAAATAAACCGATGCCAAAAAGTTATTCGACTTAGACTGCAGGACCTCATCGTTTAAAGAAACTCCAGGAGTTACTAGCTCAGTAACGCCACGTTTCACTATAGTTTTGGTCATTTTTGGATCTTCCAATTGATCACAGATCGCCACACGAAGTCCGGCCTTAACCAATTTTGGCAAATAAGTATTGATTGAATGATGTGGAAAACCCGCCAAAGCTGTTTCAGTATCAGAACCCGCACCCCTTTTAGTCAGTGTTATTCCAAGAATTTTTGAAGATCTGATGGCATCTTCGCCAAAAGTTTCATAAAAATCCCCAACTCTGAAAAGCAGACATGCATCAGGATATTTTCTCTTGATTTCGTTATACTGTTTCATTAAAGGTGTTTCCTTCACCACTTTTTCTTTAGCTGCCAAATCGATAAAATTTAAATGAAAATTAAGACAGCGAATTTATAATTTTTTAATGGCATATCGAAGGCTTCAAAAATTAAAATATTTTAAGAATTTTTTAAGCTGACATTTCAGAATTTTACATAGATTTGTTCATCATTTAAACAAAGACTATAAAAAATGAAAAAAATAATTTTATTCGCTATGTTAGCTGTAGTTGGAATTACAGCTTCAAATGCTCAAAGCACTAAAAAAGCTAAAGCTACTAAGGTTGCTAAAATCGAAGGTGCAGGTATGCTTTTTGAAACAGAAACAATTGACTACGGAACAATTGCTCACAATGCTGATGGAAAACGTGAATTCGTTTTTGTTAACAACGGAACTAAACCACTTATCATTACTAACACGCAAGGTTCTTGCGGATGTACTGTTCCAACTACACCAAAAGAGCCAATCGCTCCAGGTGCAAAAGGAATTATTGGTGTAAAATATGCTACTGATAGAGTTGGTGCTTTTACAAAAACTGTAACAGTTACTTCTAACGCTGAAGGACAGCCAACAAAAGTTCTTACAATTAAAGGTACAGTTTTACCAGATCCAGTAAAAAGCTAATCTGAAACAAAACAAAATAAAATAATTGAAAAAGCTTCCTTATCTTTGGAAGCTTTTTTTATGACCTGAATGCAACACAAAATGAGAAAACTTGAAAATAGCGAATTAGACCGCAAATCGATTGAAGATTTTAAAAAATCAGACAAAACTCCATTAATTTTGGTTTTGGATGATATTCGCAGTTTACACAATATAGGTTCTGTTTTTAGAACGGCCGATGCTTTTTTGATTGAAAAAATCATTTTGTGTGGGATCACGGCTACTCCGCCAAATAAGGAAATTCACAAAACTGCTCTTGGCGCAACAGAAACTGTAACTTGGGAACATCATGAAAATGTTTTGGAAGTTATAGAAAACCTTAAAAAAGAAAATGTTTTGACACTTGCGATAGAACAAGTAGAAAGCGCTATTTTCCTTCAAGATTTTAAAGTGGAGAAAAATCAAAAATATGCGTTGGTTTTTGGAAACGAAGTTTATGGTGTCGCGCAAGAAGCTGTTGCAATTTGTGATGGCTGCATCGAGATTCCTCAACTCGGAACTAAACATTCTTTGAACATCTCTGTAAGTGCAGGGATTGTGGTTTGGGATTTATTTCAAAAACTAAACTGGCCTACAAACAATTAACGAATACTTTTACTAAAAAAATGTGATTTTAAAGTTGTTTTTAGGCTTTAATTGTTAGAAATTGAAATATTTTTTTTTATTATTATAAAAGTGATACTTTTATAAAATGAAAAAAAATTACTCTCTTAAAACATATATCTCATTAGCTTTTCTGCTGTCGAATTTCTTTGGATTTGCTCAAATTACGACAACTGCTCCTATCGTCATAGCAACCGGAGACCAGTTATACTGCCCTCAAAGCTCAATAAATATTGTAACTGATTTCAATATTATACATGATCTAACGGAAACAGGAACTAAAGGCGTTTATATTCAAGTTTCATCTGGATATTCAAGTGGTTTGGATCAGCTTGCTCTTTCAAACCCTGCTTCACATCCTAATGTAACAACAAGTTGGGATGCAACGGCAGGAAAATTAAGCATAACAAGCCCCCTAGGAACTGACGTTTTATATTCTGATTTAATTGCCGCTGTAAAAGATGTGGTTTTTACTAATTCATCATCTACAGCATCTGGAACGCGAACTTTTTCAATTACGATTGGAAATGCCAATTATCTACCTTCAACACAACACTTTTATTTATATGTTCCAAGTATCGGTATTACCTGGAATTCGGCGCGAGATGCCGCAGCCGCAAGTACCTATTATGGACTTAAAGGATATTTAGCTACTATCTTATCAGCAGATGAGGCCAAATTAATTGGAGAGCAAGCTTCGGGAACAGGATGGATTGGAGGAAGCGATGCAGAAACTGAAGGGGTTTGGAAATGGGTGACAGGCCCAGAAGCTGGAACTATTTTTTGGAATGGAGCAGCAAATGGATCAACACCGAATTTTGCATTTTGGAATACCGGCGAGCCAAATCAGCAAGGAGATGAGGACTATGCACATATTACACAACCTGGAGTAGGAATACCCGGTTCATGGAATGATTTATCAAACACTGGATCATTAACCCCTGGCGATGCTTATCAGCCAAAAGGTTATGTAGTTGAATATGGCGGATCTGCTGGAGAATCATCTTTGCAAATAGCAACAAGTACAAAAATTACAATTCCCGAAGCAAATGTTTTGACTCCAACCCCAATTTGTGACTCAGGAAGTTTTACACTTACTGCAACTGCAACTGCTGGCGCAACAATCAGCTGGTACAATCAAGCAACTGGTGGCGCTGCTATTGCCACAGGAACTTCCTACACAACACCTGTTATAAACACAACTACAACTTATTATGTTGATGCAGGTTGCGAAGCAAATCGAAAATCAGTTACGGCTGTAATCAACAAGACCCCGGACACACCAACTGTAGCATCGTCAAATATTTCACGATGCGGACCAGGAAATGTAACATTGCAGGCTTCTACTGATGTAGGGCTTATCAGCTGGTACACAACTTCATCGGGAGGGACAAGCGTTTGGACAGGAAACATTTTTACTGCACCGAACATTACTTCATCTACAACTTATTACGCAGAAGCCTCAAATAACGGCTGTCTGAATACTACACGTACACCTGTAAATATTACAATTTACACACCTCCTGTTGTGACAGACGAAACTGTAGTATTATGTCAATTTCAAAAGAAAATGCTAGACGCAGGAATAGCTGGAATGAATTATTTGTGGTCAACTGGCGCTACCACTCAAACAATCGAAATAGGTGTTGCAGGAACCTATACCGTTGACGTAACAAGTCCATCTCCGCAAAACTGTACAAGCCGAAAAACAATTATTGTGGAAGAACATGAAGTTCCTCAAATTGACCGTATCGATGTTGAAGGAACAAGAGCAATAATTTACCTTAAAAAAGAACAGCCCTATTTTGAATATTCGGTCGATGGCTCAAATTTTCAAGATTCAAATATTTTTTATGATGTTCCAGGCGGACTACAAACTGCCTATGTTAGAGAAAAAGGCGGTTGTGGCGGTACAGCAAAAAACTTTGTTGTTTTAGTTTTTCCAGCATTTTTCACTCCGAACAACGATAGCTATAATGATGTATGGGAAGTAACTGGAATGGAAAATTATCCGCAGGCACAAGTAACTATTTTTGACCGTTACGGAAAATTATTAGCCCAATTATCATTATCAAGAATGAGCTGGGACGGGACTTTCAACAAAGTACAACTCCCTGCGTCTGATTATTGGTACGCTTTAAAAATTGATGATACACATCCTATTTTAAGAGGCCATTTTTCATTAAAAAGATAAATAAATGTCTCTGAAAACACTTTTTTGTCTTTCGTAGACCGTTTTCAATTAAAAAATGTAATTTTAAATATGAAAACAAAATTCTTTGGCAGTTTTACTCTGGCAATTGTATTGCTATGTTGCAATACGATGTTTGCCCTCAAAAGCATGCCTTTGCCAGAGAAAAGAAATCCACAAATACCTTTATCATTTGCATCAATAATTACCGCGACTGGAAATCAAGTTTATTGCCCACAAAGCACTATTAAAATTGTAACTGACGTAGCAATAAATGCCTCAGAAGAAATCAATACAATCTACATTCAAATTTCCTCCGGATATGTAACCGGTGAAGACGTATTAACTTTAACTGGCTCCCACCCCAGTTTATCCTCAAACTGGAATCCAAATTCGGGGATGCTGACAATTTCACGCAATAATACGGGTACTGCCACGCTTTCTGAATTTATTGCAGCAATTAAGGCTGTTGAATTCAAAAATAGCTCTGAAACACCAAGTGGTATCAGAAATTTTTCTATTAGTTTAGGGCAAGCCAATTATTTGCCTTCTTCTAAGCATTATTATCAGTTTGTTTCAAGTCCTGGAATTTCTTGGGGCGAAGCTAAAAGAGTAGCTGCAGCTAGTAATTACTTTGGTTTAAAAGGATATTTAGTAACCATTACAACTTTAGACGAAGCAATATTTGTTGGAGAACAGCTTTCTGGGACAGGCTGGATTGGAGGCAGCGATACTCGAAAAGAACCTTACTGGATATGGGAAACCGGCCCCGAAGAAGGAACTCAGTTTTGGTACGGTCGTGAAAGCGGATCAACTACAACTTTTGCCTATTGGAATGATTTTAAAGAACCTAATAATGGCGGTGAACTAGCTTTAAAAGGCGTTGAAGATTATGCCTATATCACACCACCCGGATTTGGACAAAAAGGGCGATGGAATGATGCTTCTCTTTATGGAAGTTCAGATCCTGCAGATGTAAATTATCCGAGAGGATATATTGTAGAATATGGTGGAATGCCTGGAGATGTTTATCCTCAAATAAGTGCCAGCACTTCACTCACCATGCTTTCAATTACAGAAACCAAAGCTCCAGATATTTGTGGCTCTGGAACAACTTTATTAGAAGCAAAAAGCGCAGCAGGAACAATCAATTGGTATGCTGATGAAACGAGCCCAGTCATAATTGCAACTGGAAATAATTTTACAACTCCTGTTTTAAATGCAAGTCAAACCTATTATGTTGCCGCCGAATTTGAAGGTTGTGTCACTAAAAGAACTGCCGTTATTGCAAAAGTAAATACAGTTCCAGAAATAACTTCGGTTTCTAATCCTGAACCCGTATGCGGATCTGGAATCTTTTTTCTCGAAGCTACTGTTTCTGAGGGTGACGCAAACTGGTATGACTCTCCAACCGGAGGAACAATTTTAGGAACGGGTTCCTTGTTTATCACTCCTACTATTTCATCAAATACAATTTATTACGCTGAAGCCAACAATAATGATTGCCGTTCATTAAGTCGAACCCCAATTGAAATAGAAATCTACCCACTTCCTGAGATTCAAAATCAAGAAGTCGTTTTATGTGCTCCAAATTCTGTAACACTCGACGCTGGAATCAGCAATATGAGTTATCTATGGTCAACTGGAGAAACAACTCAAAAAATAATCGTTTCACAGCTAGGCACTTATTTTGTTGACGTTACAGCTTCAGCTGCAGGAAATTGTACCAACCGAAAAACCATCGAAGTAATTGAACTCCCTGCTCCTGAAATTCAAAAAATCGAAGTTGACAATAGAACTGTAACTATTATTCTCAGCAATCCTCAAAGTTATTTTGAATATTCAATTGACGGAATAAACTTTCAGGATGCGAATGTTTTTCATGATGCTCCGGGAGGTTTGCAAACTGCTTACGCCAGAGAAAAGAGCGGTTGCAAAACAGCTTCAAAAAGCTTTATAGTTTTAGTTTTTCCAGCATTTTTCACTCCAAATAATGATTCATTTAATGATATTTGGGAAGTAGCCGGAATTGAATATTATCCCGAAGCACAAATTACTATTTTTGATCGTTATGGAAAATTCATTGCACAACTCAACACTTCAAAAAAATATTGGGACGGCACAATAAATAAAATACCTTTACCCGCTTCAGACTATTGGTATGTATTAAAAATTGATAATACACAGCCTGTTTTAAGAGGGCATTTTACTTTAAAAAGATAAAAATGGATATAGAAGCAATTCGCGAAATCTGTAAAAAATTAACAGGAACAACTGAAGATATAAAATGGGATCATGATCTTGTGTTTTCGGTTGGAACTAAAATGTATTGCGTTGTTGGGCTTGATCAAAATCCTACTACGGCTTCTTTTAAAGTTTTAGATGAAGAATTTGAAGAAATGAGTACCAAACCAGGCTTCAAACCAGCCCCTTATGTTGCAAAATACAAATGGGTTTTGATCGACGATATTACAAGAATGAAAAAATCAGAATGGGAAAAATACATTCAGCAGTCGTATCGTCTTGTCTCTGAAAAATTATCGGTTAAACTAAGAAAACAACTTGGAATTGTATAATGAGATAATTTGTCAATTAGATAATTAGAAAATGATCTCGAAACCGTATAAAAATTATCTAATTTTCTAATTGACACATTCTCTAATTGACACATTCCCTAAATTGGCATATATTCTCTAATTGAGATATTACCCTACTTTCTTCTTAATTTCATTTAGAATAAAAAGATAATCTTCGTGTTTCTTTACAAAATCACGATCTGAAACATCAATAATCAAAACATTCAAATCGGTTTGTGATTTTATATAATCCAAATAACCTGTATTGATTTTATCCAAATAACTCGCTTCGATATTTTGTTCGTAACTACGGCCACGTTTCTTAATATTTTGGAGCAATCTTTCTGTATTTTGATATAAATAAATGTACAAATCTGGTTTTGGCATTTCTTTATAAATAATGTCAAACAGATTTCGGTATAATCGATATTCGTCTTCTCCGAGTGTTATTTTAGAAAATATCAGCGATTTAAAAATATGATAATCGGCTACGATAAAATCTTTAAACAAATCAAATTGTTTTAAATCATCAGCTAATTGCTGGTAACGATCGGCCAAAAAAGACATTTCTAAAGGAAAAGCATATCGGTTTTGATCTTTATAAAATTTAGGCAAAAAAGGATTATCTGCAAAACCCTCCAAAACAGTTTTAGCATTAAAATCTTCCGCAATTTTATGCACTAATGTCGTTTTTCCAGCTCCAATATTTCCTTCAAAAGCAATATAGTTGAAGTTTTCTAAAGCAATTTCCTGCAATGGACTTTTCAAGCTTTGAACCACTGTGCAAACGCTATCATCTGGAGAAACTGCAACTAACTCTGAAATCGTTTTTTGTAAAACTGGATGTGCCCAATCTAATTTCAAATCCTGAAATGGCAACAAAACAAATTTCCTGTTTTGCATCAGCGGGTGCGGAATCTGTAATTTTTCAGTATGAATAATTTCATCATCAAAAGCAATTATATCGACATCAATAACTCGGGATTGGTATCCTTCTTGATTCGATCGAATTCTTCCTAATTGCTTTTCAACTTTTAAAACTTGATTGAGAATTTTTTGTGCCGATGAAGTGGTATGCAAAAGCAATGCGCAATTATAAAAAGCATCACTTTCAAATCCCCAAGCAGGAGTTTCATATAGTTTTGAAACCCTGACAACAGTTCCTACTTCCTGATGTATTAAAGCAATACAACTTTCGATATTTGCTAATCTGTTTCCTTGATTACTTCCTATAGATAAAACGACTTGATGCTGTGACTTCATAATTAATGCAAAGTAACTAAAAACTATTTAGAATTGGTTGTATTATTTATCGAGTTTAAAAATGTAAAATCTACAAATATTTCATAAATTCAATAACATAATTAAATCGCATTTAGATATATTTGTAACAAAGGAGTCCTTTTTGCTACTTATTAAAAAAAACATACTTATGAAGTTTTTAGGAAATGTAATTGCCACAGTGATTGGTATTTTTGTTTTTATCATGCTATTCTTTTTTGGAGTAATTCTTATAGGAGCTATTTTTGGAGGAGATGATACGGTTTCGGTTAAAAAAGATTCGGTTATCGAATTGAATTTAAAAGAAATCAAAAATGACTACGCCGGAAAATACAAAGATCCATGGGTAACTGTTTTTTCAGAACAAAAAGGAATTGGCATAACTGATGTTATCAATGCAATTGAAGCGGCAAAAACAGATGATAAAATTAAAGGGATCTCTATTTTAAATGATGAGTCTTCACTAGGTCTTGCACAATACAAAGACTTAAGAAACGCCTTGGAAAGCTTCAAAAAATCAGGAAAATTTGTTTGGGCTTACGCCAATGCATATTCGCAAAAAGAATATTATTTGAATTCGGTTGCCAATACCGTTTATTTAAATCCGGCTGGCGAATTAGATTTCAAAGGGCTGTCATCTGAAGTAATGTTTTTCAAAGATTTTCAAGACAAGTCTGGAATTCATATGGAAGTGATTCGCCACGGAAAATACAAAAGTGCTGTCGAGCCTTTCTTAGAAAATAAAATGAGTGACGCTAACAGAGAACAAATTACAGCTTTATTAAACTCAATTTGGGCAACAGTTTCTGCTGATATTTCAAAAAGCCGAAATATTCCGCTCCCAAGATTAAATGAAATTGCAAATGGCTTGCTGGCAAGAACTCCAGAATTAGCAAAAGCAAATGGTTTAGTTGATATTATTGCTTATGAAGATGTTTACCATAATGCAATCAAAAAACAATTAAAAGTAACCGGTGATGAGGATTACAATAAAATTTCAATTGAAGACTATACACAAAACAACGTCACAACAGCTTTAACAAATACAGCAACTGACGAAATCGCAATTATTTATGCTCAAGGCGAAATTGAAAGTGGCGAAGGAGATGTTACTATTATTGGTGAGGGCTCAATGCGCCGTGCGCTTCAAGAAGCGAGAAAAGATGAAGACGTAAAAGCAATTGTTTTGAGAATTGACAGCCCAGGAGGGAGTGCTTTGACATCAGATTTGATTTGGAGAGAAATCGAAGTGACTAAAAAAGTAAAACCAGTTGTGGTTTCAATGGGTAATTATGCGGCTTCTGGCGGGTATTATATTGCCTGCAACGCTGATAAAATTTTTGCGGAAAGCAATACAATTACGGGATCTATCGGAGTTTTTGGAATATTGCCAAATTTCAGTCCGTTAGCAAACAAATTAGGAATCAATACCGAGCAAGTAAAAACACACGAAAACTCGGCAAATTATAGTCCGTTTGTTCCTGTTGACGAAAAGTTCAAAGCTTTTACTCTAGAAGGAGTTGAGCATATTTACAAAACATTTGTAACACATGTTGCCGAGGGAAGAAAAATGACTTTTGCTCAAGTAGATTCTATTGCACAAGGAAGAGTTTGGTCTGGAAGTCAGGCTTTAAAAATTGGTTTAGTGGACAAAATTGGTGGATTAAATGATGCGATCGCAGAAGCTGCCAGAATTGCTAAAGTAAAAACGTACAGCACTCAAAATTATCCGGAATACGAAAAAACTTTTGGGGATTTGATATCAAAAATGCCTTTTGGAAAATCTAAAGAAGCTTTTATTAAAGAAGAAATTGGTGAAGAAAACTACTTAATGATTGAGCAGATTAAAAAGCTTCAAAAACAAAAAGGAGTTCAGGCGATGATGCCTTTTGGAATTAACATCAAATAGTTCAAATCGTAAAAAAATGAAAAAAATATTTTTGTTTTTGAGCCTCCTATTTATTTCCATTGCAAATGCACAAACCGGAAAACAGGATACTTTTAAGGAAACAAATGTTACTTTAAAAATCAATATTGATCAACTTTATGGGACATTGACTGTTCCTGATGTTGCAAAAAAATGTCCAGTAGCATTGATAATTGCAGGTTCTGGTCCAACGGACAGAAACGGGAATAATCCGACGATGAAAAATAATTCGTTGAAAATGCTAGCTGAAGCATTAGCAAAAAACGGAATTGCCTCATTGCGATATGACAAAAGAGGAATAGGCGAAAGCAAAGCGTTAGCAGTAACAGAGTCGAGTTTGGTTTTTGAAAATTATACCGAAGATGCCAAAAGCTGGATCAACTTTTTGAAACAAGACAAACGTTTTTCGCAATTGATTGTTATTGGTCACAGCGAAGGATCATTAATTGGAATGATAGCCGGAGCAAAAGCGAATAAATTCATTTCAATTGCGGGTGCAGGCGAATCTGCAGACAAATTGTTAAAAGAGCAAATTTCTTCTAAATCAAATAAGCAGATTGAAGAAATGACTTTTCCGATTATTGATAGTTTAAAAGCCGGAAATAAAGTAAACAAAGTTGACCCGCTTTTAAATTCTTTATTCAGGCCGAGCATTCAACCTTATTTGATTTCTTGGTTTAAATATGATCCACAAACAGAAATTAAAAAACTGACTGTTCCGATTTTAATAATCCAAGGAAATAATGATTTGCAAGTAAGCGTTGCTGATGCCGAAAAATTATCGAAAGCAAATAAAAATGCCGAATTAGTCATTGTAGAAAAAATGAATCACGTTCTAAAAATTATAGATGGTGATAATAAAGCAAATTTTGAAAGCTACAATAATGAAACGCTACAAATTTCAGAAGTATTGATAGACAAAATTGTTTCCTTCATAAAAAAACAAATACAACATTAAAATGCAAATCCGTTTGAAAATCTTCAAACGGATTTTTTATTTAAAAACAATACTTTTCTTACTTTTTAAGAAAACTTTATCTCCCGGCTTTGGCAAAAAAAACTATTTTTGCAGTAATCGATTTTAAGTAAACCCTCAAATCTATAAATATGTTTAAGAAAATTTTAAAAGTAACCGCCATTGTAATTGTGGTTTTTGTGGCCGCATTATTCGCCATTCCCTATTTCTTTAAAGATCAAATCAAGGCAAAAATTTCAGAAGCAATTAATGAAAGTGTAGACGCAAAAGTAAGTTTTGCTGACGCTGATTTAAGCTTGTTTAGAAATTTCCCAAATGCCGCAGTTGGAATCGAAAAACTTGTGATTATCAACAAAGCGCCATTTGAAGGCGATACTCTAGTTTCTTTAGGACAATTGAATCTTAAAATGAGCATCAAAGAACTTTTCAAAGGAGAAAATGAACCTTTAAGCATTCAAGGAATTACTTCAGAAAATGGTTTGATCAATATTATTTTTAATAAAGACGGTATTGGAAATTTTGATATCGCTTTAAAAGACAAAAAAAATGAACCTAAAGACGAGAAAAGCAAACCGCTTTCTTTAAAAATTCAGAATTACAAAATCGAAAATTTCACGTTCAGATACATCGATCAAGGTTCTAAAATCAAAATGGTAATTGACAGCCTAAACCACGAAGGAACAGGTGATTTTACCAATTCAAAATTAGATTTAACTACAAAATCGACAGCTAAAGTATCTTTGGATATGGACAAAATCAATTACATGAAAAATGTAAAATTGACTTTGGATGCTATTCTTGGGATTGATCTTGACAAAAGCAAATATACTTTTAAAGAAAACAAAGCTTTAATCAATCAGTTGCCGTTAGAATTTGACGGATTTATTCAAATGACTGAAAAAGCTCAGATTTATGATTTAAAATTTAAGACTCCAACTTCATCTTTTACAAATTTCTTAGGCTTGATTCCATCCGCTTATGCATCAAGTTTGGAAGGTGTAAAAACTACTGGAGATTTTACAGTTAATGGTTTTGCAAAAGGAGAGTTGACAGATACTACTGTACCTAAATTCAATATTGAAATTGCCTCAAGCAACTCTTCATTTCAATATCCTAACTTGCCAAAATCAGTTCAAAATATCGTAATTGATACTAAAATCATAAATGAAACAGGAATTCTTAACGATACTTACGTTAATCTTGACAAGCTTTCTTTCAGAATCGATCAAGACGTTTTTAGCGCTAAAGCAAACATTAAAAACATTACTGTAAATCCTATTATTGATGCCGCTTTAAAAGGAACAATCAACTTGGCAAATCTTTCAAAAGCATATCCAATTAAAATGGACAAGCCTCTTGCAGGTATTTTGAAAGCTGATGTTACCACTAATTTTGATATGGCTTCTGTTGAAAAAAGCCAATATCAAAACATCAAAAATGCTGGAACTATGAGTTTGTCTGGATTCAAATATACTGACGAAAATGGCAAAGCAATGAACATCAGCACGGCATTAGTTGAGTTTAATCCAAGTAAAATCAACTTAAAACAATTTAATGCAACTACTGGAAAAAGCGATCTTGCGATCAATGGAGTTTTAGAAAACTTCTACGGTTTTATGTTCAAAAAACAAGAATTGAGAGGAAATTTCAATATGAGTTCAAATCAATTAGCTGTTGATGATTTTATGACTGCTGGCGAGCCTGCAAAAACAGAAACAAAAACTCCAGCAAAACCTGCTGAAGCAATGAAAATTCCAGCATTCTTGAATTGTACTTTAAACGCAAAAGCAACAACTGTTTTGTATGATAATTTGAAACTGAAAGATGTTTCTGGGAAATTAATCATTAAAGATGAAAAAGCACTTTTAGAAAACTTTAAAACATCTATTTTCGGAGGAACAATCGGCTTGACTGGTGCTGTTTCAACAAAGGAGAAAGTACCAACATTTGATATGAATCTTGGTTTCAATCAAGTTGATATTGCGCAGACTTTTACGCAATTGGACATGATGAAAAAAATTGCGCCTATTGCTGGAATAATCAATGGAAAACTGAATTCAACCATCAAATTAAACGGAAATCTTGATGCAAATGAATTAACTCCAGATTTAAAATCTATTTCAGGAGATTTGCTTGGACAATTGCTTTCAACTACTGTAAATGCTAAAAATTCAACTTTGCTTAATGCTCTTAGCTCAAACATTAAATTTATCGACATGAACAAGGTAAATTTAAATGATATTAAGGCGGCCTTAACTTTTGATAATGGAAAAGTAAATGTAAAACCTTTTGACATTAAATATCAAGACATCAAAATAACAGTTGGCGGAACACATGGTTTTGACCAAACTATGAATTACAATTTGAAATTTGATGTTCCGGCTAAATATTTAGGAAGTGAAGCAAATGCCTTAATAGCAAAAATGTCTCCTGCTGATGCTGCCAAATTGGAAAATATTCCAATCAATGCGATGATTACTGGTAATTTTTCAAGTCCAAAAATTAGCACAGACATGAAAACGGCTGTAAACAGTTTAGCGTCACAAGTTGCGAATCAGCAAAAAGAAAAATTAACACAAAAAGGTACAGCTGCTTTAACTGATTTAATTAATAAAAACACAAAAGCAAAAGA
Source organism: Flavobacterium denitrificans DSM 15936 (assembly GCF_000425445.1). Taxonomy (GTDB): domain Bacteria; phylum Bacteroidota; class Bacteroidia; order Flavobacteriales; family Flavobacteriaceae; genus Flavobacterium; species Flavobacterium denitrificans. The sequence continues at coordinate 339,873 of NZ_KE384379.1, forward strand.
TACAACTCAAGCAGCAAAAACTGAAAAAGAACAAAAAACGCAAGAAGTAACCAAAAAAGCAAGTGACTTGCTGAATGGATTATTTAAGAAGAAAAACTAAATCGAATTTCTTTTCATAAAAAAAGGCTGGCTCAAAATTGAGCCAGCCTTTTTTATGAATATTCCGTTGCATATATAAACACTCCTGCATAAAACATAGTCAGTGGTATCAACGACGGGCTATATCAAATCGCCGAAAAACTATACGTTAAATTTTATTTCTTTAAGATCAAATCGATGATTCGGATAAAATCTGGAACTGAGTTTGTGTTAGTATCTACGCCAAGACTTCCGTTTCCGTATGGCTCATATTTTTTCACATTAGCGCCAGAAAATAAACCAACTGTAGGTACTTTTGAAGCACTTGCCAAATGCATAATACCACTGTCAGCACCAATAAAAACTGCTGTATTTGCCATTACTGACCCAATTTCACGGACATCTTTACTGTAAAATGACGGCGCTTGAAAATTTATTTGAGAAACATTTTCGACCGGCAAGATTTCAAAAATATTGTAATCTGCTTCATATTCCTTTTTCAAAGCGGTATAAAACTCTTCCCACCATTCTACACAATAACATTTTTCGCCCGTTGCAAAAGTAAATATGGCAATGGACTTTTTATTTCCGTCGACAATGTTGTTTAAAATTGTTTTTCCTTTTGCAATTTCTTCAGATGATAATTTTAAATCGATAAGTGCAACAGGATCCTTTTTCTCTTCTACGCCAAATTGGCTTAAAGCGTATCTTAAATTATAAACTGGATATTTTGCAATGTGGTCGTAATCTTCATAAGGCAGATGCACATTTTCTGGAAGGTCTCCAAAAAATTTATATTTCGCATTTGAAAATTTTACCGCCAAACGACCAGATGACGAGTTCTGATCGACATTGATTACCATATCATAATTCTGTTTTTTTATCAATGTCCAAACTTTCAAATATTGAATCAATTCTTTGAAAGGCTTCTTTGGCAAACTTATTATCTTGTCAATATTTCCGTAATTTTCGAAAACAATTGGTGCCAATCCTCCTTTAACAAATAAGTCAATTTTGCAATTTGGAAATGTTTGAGTCACTTCCTGAACAAGTGGCGTGATCAAAAGCAAATTTCCCAATCTTTTGTTTGGTCTAGAGATTAGTACTTTTTTAATTTCACTTTTGTCAATCTGCCCACTTTTTTGCACATCGGAACGACCAATGCCTTTGGTTAAATTACGCATTAAATTGCGTCTGAACACGTTAACTTTTTTTAAGTTACTCATTCATTTTTTGTTTTTAGAATTAAAAAAAACTTCTTGCCTTATTTTGTAAGTCAGTGGTACGAACTGGCCAAATATAAGTTAAATTTTTCTTAAAATTAAAATCTTTGAATAAGTAAGCGTTACATAATTGTAAACTGATTTAACATAATTCACATCATAATTTTAAAAAGCGCCGAAAATACAAATGATTTTGGCGCTTTTTTATATTTAATAGACAGGTAGTAAAAATAAATAGACGAATGACTAAGTTGACTAGACATTTATGGTAACGACATACCCTTCTGAACCACGAATATTAAAAACCGTTCCGTTTTCAAATAATAAATATTGCCCTTTGATTCCAACTAGTTTTCCTTGAAACGAAGGTGTTTTATCTAAATTCAAACTATTGATTTTTGCAGGATAACTCAAAACTGGGTAATTTAATTCATAAACATCATTCTTTTCAGTATAAAAATAATCCCTTACTTCTGCAGGAATCAAGCTTTCTACTTTGGATTTTTCAAGAATTAAATCGCATGATTCAGAGGTACATTGAAGCATTTTTCTCCAATTAGTTTTATCTGTATAATGGTCTTTCAGAGCAACCTCGGTAATTCCAGCCAAGTATCGATTTGGAACCTCAACAATTGCAATTGCCTGAGTTGCACCTTGATCAATCCATCTTGTTGGAACTTGAGATTTTCTCGTTACACCTACTTTTACCTCTGTTGAAAAGGCTAAATATACGATATGAGGTTGCAACTGCGCTTTTGATTCGAATTCTAAATCACGATCTGCGATTCCTAAATGAGCCGTACTCAATTCTGGACGCATAATCCAATCGCCAACCGCGGCGCTTGAGTAAAAACAATCGTAACAAAAACCTTGTCTGTAAATTTTTTTCTTTTTGCCACAATTTAAGCATTGAAAACCTGCAAAATTTATCTCAATATCCTTGTTCAATAACTGATTCATACTTAAGAAACTATCTTCGAAAACCAAATAATATTGAATTGGATTTCCCATTTCAGTCTGCATTTTTGTAAGTACGCCTTGGTAAGTCATTGTATTTTAGATTGCTGATTTTAGATTTTAGATTTATTCCTTTTGAGTTCCGAATTTAATTTCTAATTCAATTTAATTAGAATCTTTACTCGAAATAGAATGGTTTTTTTTACAAAAAAATACTATTTTTGATAATATGACAAAGTTAGTATTTGTCTATTGATATTCAAATTTTAAATTTCTTGATTTTGCGTAGAGCGTCAAATCTAAAATCTAAAATCAGCAATCTAAAATCTAAAATTCACTCATGCCTGTATCTATCATCAATTCTTTCGCATCTTGGGTCCTCAAACAAAGGATACACCAAATTGAGCTTTTTCTCAAATATCCGAATGAAGTTCAGGAAGAACTGTTGCATAATTTATTGACGGCTTCAGAAAATACTGTTGTGGGGAAAAAATATGATTTTGCCTCGATAAGTTCATATAAAACTTTTGCAGAAAGAGTCCCGATTTCAACTTACGAAGAATTGCAACCGTTGATTGAACGCACGCGTCAAGGTGAGCAAGGCGTTTTTTGGGAAACTTCAATTAAATGGTTTGCCAAATCGAGTGGTACTACAAATGCCAAAAGCAAATTTATTCCCGTAAGCAATGAAGCACTTGAAGATTGTCATTATAAAGGAAGCAAAGATTTGCTTTGCCTTTATTTAAATAACAATGAAGATTCTGAATTGTTTTTAGGAAAAAGTCTTCGCTTGGGTGGAAGCTCTCAGATTTACGAAAACAACAATACTTTTTTTGGTGATTTATCGGCAATTTTAATTGAAAATATGCCTATTTGGGCTGAATTCAGCAGTACGCCAAGCAGCAAAACTTCATTGATGAGCGAATGGGAAAGCAAAATTGCGGCGATTATCAATGAAACTAAAAACGAAAATGTAACCAGTTTTGCCGGAGTACCTTCCTGGATGCTGGTTTTAATGAATAAGGTTTTAGAAAATACAGGAAACCAAAACTTGCTGGAGCTTTGGCCAAATCTTGAAGTTTACTTTCACGGAGGCGTGAGTTTTTCTCCTTATAAAGACCAATACAAAAAAATCCTGCCAAGTTCTGATTTTAAATATTACGAAATTTACAATGCATCTGAAGGCTTTTTTGCTATTCAGGATTTGAATTATTCGAGTGATTTATTGCTGATGTTGGATTACGGAATTTTCTATGAATTTATTCCGATGGATACTTTTGGAGCTCCAAATCAAAAAGTGGTTCGTCTAGCCGATGTTGAATTGAATAAAAACTATGCGATTGTTATTACGACAAATTCTGGTTTGTGGCGTTATTTGATTGGCGATACCGTTCGTTTTACATCATTGAATCCGTATCGAATTAGAGTTACGGGAAGAACCAAACATCATATTAATGTTTTTGGCGAAGAATTAATGGTCGAAAATACGGACCAAGCTATCGCAAAAGCATGCCAAGTTACTCAAACCGAAGTTATCGATTATACGGTTGCTCCTATTTTTATGCATGACAAAGAAAAAGGCGCCCACGAATGGATGATTGAATTCAAGAAAAATCCAGCCGATGTTGGTCTTTTTCAAAAAGTTCTCGACGAAACTCTACAAACTTTAAATTCAGACTACGAAGCGAAACGCTACAACAATATGACTTTAAATCCTTTGGTGATTAATGTTGCGCGCGAAAACTTATTTTATGATTGGTTGAAGGAAAGAGATAAACTTGGCGGACAACATAAAATTCCGAGACTTTCGAATCAGAGGGATTATTTGGAACAATTGAAAGAAATGTGTTAAAAACAACTTTTATTTATAGAAAATGAAAAACACGAAATTCAACGAAATGAGTACGGAAGAACTCATCAAAAATCAGAAAACGCTAAAAACAGTTAATACTATTTTTGCTATTGCATTATGTATACTGTTTGCACTTAACATATTCATTATTTACAATAAAGGATTTAGTGCTATGAGTGTTGTCCCTATTGCGCTATTGCCGATTCTTTTCCTGAATCTGAATAATTTGAAAGAGATTAAAAAGGAATTAGAGACTAGAAAGTAAAAACGTTAATTCCACTAAACCCGCATGAGGGATAGAAGTGGAAATCCTTTTGTGTCTCGTTTCTTTAACGAGACACAAAAGATTGAAACGGATAGCCCGACCCGCCTTTTTCTGGCGGGGCATGCCCATAAAAAAACCTTAGTCTTTATTGAAAAACTAAGGTTGTAATTTTATTTTGATTGTCGAGCTGCTTACGAAGATTTCTTTCCCGAAGCATCGGGATCGAAATGACAAAAATGCTGTAAACATGAATGTTTACATCATATCAATATATCGATCGTGATATCCTAAAAGATACAAAACACCGTCAAGACCCAAACTAGAAATTGAAGTTGAAGCGCTTTCTTTTACTTTTGGTTTGGCGTGGAAAGCGATTCCTAGACCAGCTAAGTTTAGCATTGGCAAATCGTTTGCTCCGTCGCCAACGGCGATTGTTTGATTGATGTGGATTCCTTCTTTTTCGGCGATTGCTTTTAAATGTTCCGCTTTCTTTTGTCCGTCAACAATATCGCCGATATATTTTCCTGTCAATTTACCGTCTTTTATCTCCAATTGATTGGCGTGAACGTAATCAATTCCCAATTCTTTTTGCAGATATTCTCCAAAATAAGTAAATCCTCCAGAAAGAATTGCGGTTTTATAACCGTAGTATTTCAACGCTTTCATCAAGCGGTGCGCACCTTGTGTGATTGGCAAATTGATTGCTACATTGTGCAAAACCTCTTCGCTCAAACCTTCAAGCAAAGCCATACGTTTTTTGAAGCTTTCGTTGAAATCAATTTCGCCATTCATAGCCGATTCTGTAATTGCTCTTACTTGATCGCCTACTCCATTTAATTCTGCCAATTCGTCGATAACTTCAGTTTGAATTAAAGTTGAATCCATATCGAAACATACTAAACGACGATTTCTTCTATAAATATTATCTTCTTGAAATGAAATATCAACATTCAACGTTCTTGAAATTTCCATGAAACTTGCCGTCATGACAATTTTGTTTACAATTTCACCCGTTACAGATAACTGAATACAAGAACGTGGATATTGCTCTTTTTCGACAATAGAAGTTCGGCCTGTTAATCGTATAATAGAATCAATATTCAGGTTTTGATCTGACATAATTTTAGTCACCGCCGCCAATTGGGAAGCCGCTAGTTTTTCGCCTAAAATATTGATAATATAGCGTTGTTTTGATTGTGATTTTACCCAAGTTTCGTAATCGTCGATAGAAATTGGAATAAATTTCACTTTAATTTCGAGTTCGTAAGCTTTAAACAACAAGTCTTTCAAAACCGGCGCAGAAGAAGAACCTGCAGCAATTTCGAACAAAATTCCTAAAGAAAGTGTATCGTGAATATCAGCTTGACCGATATCTAAAATATTAGCATCATAAGCCGCCAATACAGCTGTTAGACCCGCTGTAACCCCTATTTTATCATGTCCTGAAACTTTTAATAAAATAATTTCTTTATCCTCTATTGCCATTTTTTCTTTATTGATTTTGAAGCGACAAAAATCGGCAATCTATTGGTGATAAAAAAGAATAATCATTGTTTTTTTTGCAAACAAAAAGCGCATATACATGCGCTTTTCAAAGTAATTTAACAATTATGTTCCGCTTTTAGAATAACATAACTTTAATTATTATTTCCCAGCTGGATTTTCGTCAAAATTTACCATCCAGTTGATTCCGAATTTATCTTTGAACATTCCGAAATAAGCGCCCCAGAAAGTTTTGTTCATCGGCATTTCAACTTTTCCTCCGGCTGAAAGTCCGTTGAAAATTCGGTCTGCTTCTGCTGCACTTTCAGTATTAATCGAAATTGAAAAATTCTCTCCAAAAGGAAGATCTCCAAATCTTGTCGAGCTGTCGCTTCCCATTAAAATTGTCTCGCCAATTGGTAATGAAACGTGCATGATTCTTTCGGCATCTGCTTCAGAAACTTCATCACAGCCTTCTTCTTTCGGCATGTCTTTAAATTTTCCGATATAAGGAAATTCTCCTCCAAAAACGGATTTATAAAATAGGAATGCTTGCTCGCAATTTCCGTTAAATAATAAATAAGGGTTTACTGTTGCCATTTTTTTTTAGTTTTTAATTGTTAATCATAAATTGCTAATTTTTTGAAGCAGAAGATCAAATCTCTTCTCTTTCTTCTATACTCTATTTCTACTTCTCAGATAACTCTTTTACTTTTTCCAAGCCTTTAGGGAAAGCTTCTTTAAAATAATCAATATACTTTTCAACAACATCTACATTGGCTGTCAAATCTGTAAATCCATCTTCTGATGTTAAACGATACGTTTCCATTGCTCCACTCCACTTTTTTGTTTCTTCATCTAGTGGCAGTTCTTTAAAATCTTTAATCTCGCCTATATGCTTGAACGCCATATATTCATTGGGAACTTTTTTCTCAATAAGACTGTTCATTCCTTCGCCATTTGGCGACATAAAATGAATTTTATCACCTTCATTCCAGTCACTTATTGCATATGAACCTTCGCAAAAAGCGCCGGTCCATTCCCTATAAGTAGCATCATTCCATAAAATCTCCCAAACTTTCGCCGCGGGAGCTTTAATTCTACTCTTAAATTCTAATGTTTCCATAATTACGATAATTTACTAAAATCCACATACAAAACATTCCATCTATGGCCATCTAAATCTGCAAATCCACAGCCGTACATCCAGCCTTGGCTTTCTGCTGGTGGCGCAAAAACAGTTCCTCCAGCTTCTGTCACTTTTTTAGCCAACTCGTCAACTTCTTCTCTACTTTCGGCATCAATAGAAATCAAAACTTCAGAACTTAGTTTTGTATCTGTAAGCCCATTTTGAGAAAAACTAGAAAAAAGCATTTCCTCAAAAAGCATCACTACAAAATGTCCTTCACCAACCACCATACAAGTTGAACTTGGCGTATCGTGCTGTTCATTAAACGAAAAACCTATTTTCCAAAAAAAATCTTTCGCTTTTGCTACATTCTTTACAGGAAGATTCAACCATATTTGTTTTGTCATTTTTTTAGATTTTTTGTGTTAAACAATTTATTTTAAACCATTAGTTATGTAAGTCAATTTGAGTTTAATCTGCATTACGATCTTTGAAAGTCTACGCCTGTGAGCCTAAATAACTCTAATTATTCTCTACGTAGTTTTTAAAATTATCCAAAATCGCCTGCCAACCTGCGCGTTGCATTTCTTCAGGATTTACTGTTTCAGGATCAAAACGCTCAACGATTTCTACTCCATCTGCTGTTTCAGTATAAGTAATTTCAACTTTTCTGCCGTCACCCAAAACATATGAAAGCGCTTCTTCAGGTTTTACTAAAGTAAATTCGCCTCCAAAATCAAAACTCATACTGCCATCTTTAGCAGCCATAGTCGATTTGAATTTTCCGCCTTCTCTCAAATCCGCTTCTGCATATGGCGTGTGCCAGTCTGGCGAAGCAAAACTCCATTTTGTAATATGCTCTGGCGTGTTCCAATATTCCCAAACTTTTGCAATCGGTGCGTTTACTGTATTTTTTATTGTAATCATTATTTCTGAATTTATTTTTTTTTATACTTTCTGTATGTTTTTTAAAGTTATTTAACTTCTACCAAAATCATAATTAACTATTTGGAATCTGACTTTCGTCCATATAGAAAACTTCCCAGTGATGCCCATCTAAATCCAAAAAATTTCTTTGATACATCCATCCATAATCCTTTGCTTCCATATAATCAATTCCACCAGCTTTAACTGCTTTCTCAATTATTTCATCTACTTTCTGACGCGATTCCATAGAAAGGGAAATTAAAACCTCACTTGTTGTCTTAGAGTCACAAATTTGCTTCTTGGTAAAAGTTTGATAAAACGCCTCAACCAAAATCATCACATTAATATCTTCACTAATTACGATACAAGCTCCCTTGTCGTTTGTAAATTTTTGGTTCGTCGAAAAACCTAGTGCATTAAAAAACGACACCGCTTGATTTAAATCTTTTACCGCAAGATTTAAGAATATCTTTGTTTTCATCTTTATAAAATTACAAATTAATAAAAACAAATTTAAAATTTTAGGATTAACTTAAAGTTACATAAAAAGTCAACTTTAGGGTCATTTAAGACAATTTGTGTACTTTTGTAAGAATTACAATCTTCCAAAAAATAAAAAGTCATGAGCAAGAAAACAGGTTTGATAGTACCGCACGACTATAAATTATTGAGTATCGCTGCGATTTTAGAAGTTTTTGAAACTGCCAATAAACTAAGCAAAGATGCTGAAAAACCTTTTGACATTATGCTATTTCAGTCGGCAGAACAAATTACGCAGGAAAAATTATTTGGATATGATGTTCATGCCATTGAGACGTCAAACATCAATTTGGAGCTTATTCTGATACCCGCTTTCACTACTGATGATATGAGCGGTATGATTGCAAAAAACCGAAATTTTATTCCGTGGTTGAAAAAGCAACATCAAGCTGGAGCTGAGTTGGCTAGTTTTTGTACTGGCGCTTTTTTGTTCGCTGCTTCAGGATTATTAAACGAAAAATTGGCTACTACTCATGTCGATGCTTGCAGTGCTTTTACAAAAGCTTTTCCGCTAGTAAAATTAAAACCCGAAGAAACTTTGACTGCCGATGGAAGTTTGTATACAAGCGGCGGTTCGACTTCTTCGTTTCATTTACTTATACTTTTAGTCCAAAAATATTGTGGCAACGAAATTGCAGTTCAAATTGCCAAAATCTTTTCGATCGATTTGAATCGATACAAGCAAAGTTATTTTAGTACATTCAGACCGAATCATTTGCACAATGACGCTTTGGTAGCGCAGTTACAGCAAAAAATTGAAAACCAGTACCATACAATTGAAAAATTGGAAGAAATCACAAAAGATATTCCAACAAGTGCACGAAACATGACACGCCGATTCAAGCAAGTAACGGGAATTCCGCCCATTGAATATCTTCAAAATATAAGAGTTGAAAGCTCAAAAAAATATTTGGAGCAAACACAGCTTTCAATTTCAGAAATTATCGAAAAAACTGGTTACAACGACCCAAAAGCTTTTCGAAAAGTTTTTTTTAAAATGGTCGGTATGAAACCTATTGAATATCGAGAGAAATTTAGGGTTCAGTAATTTTCAGGAGCAGATCGATTCATTTTCAAAAGCACCTTTAGTCCTGCTCTACACTATATCTTTTGCTCTGAACACCAGAGCAAAAGGATGCCGTTTCGATCAGGGCTAAATGAGAAGTTTTTGTTTTCAAAACATCAAAAGTTAGGATTTTATAATCCACATCAAAACTTTTTTATTTGTTTTTAAAAGCTCGTCAATTTCTTTCATGCTTTCGTTTGAAACGGCAGGACAACCCCAACCTTCAGGCGTTCCTTCAGGATAAACTTCATTTTCAGAAACTGCGTCCCAGGAATGTAAAACGATGGCTCGACTTTGAGCATTTGAATTGGTTTTCTCTTTTCCTTGTAAAACATAATTAACTTTAATTCCCCATTGACTCACGCCACGATCTAAAACAACATATTTGCCAATCGAAGAACAATGCGAATCAAATTCGTTGCTTATCTGCGGCTTTGCTTTTGAAGAAGTCCTCCCCCATTGATTATCGCCACAGCCGTGACTTACTAAATACGACTTAGAAACTTCTTTCTTTTTAAAATCGTAAACAAAAAATCTTTTATAACCAGAATGAACGCCTAAATCGATTAGAATAAAATTATCTTGGTTGAGATTGTTTGCTTTGCAGTATTGTTCGGCGTCTTTGTAATAATTGCTGTAATTAATTTCAGTTCGAGGCTTCGCTTCTCTTGTTATTTCGGTTTTGTTTTCATTTTTAGAAACTACTATTTCCTTTTTATCTTTTTGATTACAAGATAAAATTAAAACCAAAACAATTACAAAAATCATATTTTTCATATCTGCAATTTACATAAAATCTGAAACGGAAATCTAATTGAAAAAGTATAAAAAAAACCTGTTCAAATAAATGAACAGGTTCTGGAAAAAATATCTTTTAAGATTTAAGAAGCAATTTCCATTCGCTTCAATAAGTTTTTACTCAACGTATGTTCTGCATAATCTTTATCGATTGTCAAAGTCGTATCATCTGAACTTGGCAGTTCGTACATTGCATCTGTCAAGATTGCTTCACAAAGTGAGCGTAATCCACGAGCTCCTAGTTTGTATTCTAGTGCTTTATCGACAATAAAATCTAAAGCTTCATCTGTGATATTAAACTCAACATCATCCATTAAAAATAATTTTTGATATTGTTTTACCAAAGCATTTTTAGGCTGTGTCAAAATTGCACGCAATGTTTCTCTATCTAAAGGATCCATGTGCGTCAATACCGGCAAACGACCAATTATCTCCGGAATCAATCCAAAATCTTTAATATCTTTTGGGATAATATATTGAAGTAAATTGTCTTTGTCAATATTATCAACATTTTTAGAAGTCGAATAACCCACTGCCTGACGATTCAAACGTTTTGAAATAATACGTTCTACTCCATCAAAAGCTCCACCTGCAATAAACAAGATATTTTGAGTATTCACTTCAACAAATTTCTGGTCTGGATGTTTACGTCCTCCTTTTGGCGGTACATTTACAATCGTTCCTTCTAATAATTTAAGCAACGCTTGTTGAACACCTTCTCCAGAAACGTCGCGAGTAATAGACGGATTGTCGCTTTTGCGAGCAATTTTATCAATTTCATCAATAAATACGATTCCTCTTTCTGCTTTGGTTACATCATAATCTGCGGCTTGCAAAAGACGCGTTAAAATACTTTCAACATCTTCTCCAACATAACCGGCTTCTGTCAATACCGTTGCATCAACAATTGCTAAAGGAACGTCTAACATTTTTGCAATTGTTTTTGCAACCAATGTTTTTCCTGTTCCGGTTTGTCCTACCATTATAATGTTACTTTTTTCAATCTCAACTTCGTCGTCTAATTGCTGTTGCATTAAACGTTTGTAGTGATTGTAAACCGCAACCGACATTACTTTTTTAGTCTGATCCTGACCAATAACATATTGATCCAAGAAAGCTCTGATTTCTTTTGGTTTCTTTAAAATTAAGTCCCCAACCAGTTTAGCGTTTCCGCTGGATTTTAACTCTTCTAATACGATTCCGTGCGCCTGTTCAATACACTTATCACAGATATGTGCATTAATCCCGGCAATTAATAAATTAGTTTCTGGCTTTTTTCTTCCACAAAACGAACATTCTAAAACTACTTTTGCCATTCTTTATTTAAGTTACTAAGCTGCAAAGATACTAAGTTTCTAAGCTTTTTATTTTAATTAAAACTTAAAAACTTAATTCTTTGCAGCTTAAGCCTTTATTTTTTTGTTTCAAGTTTTATTTTGTTTCAGGTTTCAAGTTAACTGTGCAACTTGAAACCGCAAACCTGAAACTTTTTTAGCCTCTTCTTAATACTTCGTCGATCATTCCATATTCTTTTGCTTCGTCTGCTTTCATCCAGTAATCACGCTCACTGTCTTTGTGCACTTTGTCAAAAGTTTGTCCAGAATGGTGTGAAATGATGTTGTATAATTCATCTTTTAATTTCAACATTTCACGTAAATTGATTTCCATATCTGTAGCAACACCTTGCGCTCCTCCAGATGGCTGGTGAATCATTACTCTTGAATGTGGCAAAGCAGAACGTTTTCCTTCTGCCCCTGCACATAATAAAACCGCTCCCATAGAAGCTGCCATTCCTGTACAAATTGTAGCAACATCTGGTTTGATGTACTGCATCGTATCATAAATTCCTAAACCTGCATAAACACTTCCTCCTGGAGAGTTTAAGTAAATTTGAATGTCTTTTGACGCATCAGCACTTTCTAAGAATAATAATTGTGCTTGAACGATATTCGCGATTTGATCGTCGATACCAGTTCCTAAAAAGATAATTCTGTCCATCATTAATCTAGAAAAAACATCTAATTGAGAAACGTTCAATTGGCGCTCTTCGATAATGTATGGAGTCATATTCGTTGGATTCATCGCTGCAACGATTTTATCGTAATACATTGCGTTTACCCCTTGGTGCTTTGTAGCAAATTTTTTGAATTCTTTACCGTAGTTCATATTTTTAGTTTAAAGTTGAAAAGTCTAAAGTCAACAAGTGACTCAAACGAATTAAACAAAGTTCATACCTTTTTACAAGAGATGCCAATTTGTCTGAAAACGCTTCTTTTGTTTCAGGCTTTGAAGTTTCAAGTTAACTGCAGAGAACCTGAAACCTGAAACTTGAAACAAAAAAAGAACGTCAACAGAATAAAAAATTCCATTGACGTTCAAATATAATTATTTTTATCTTTCAGTTTCTGTAATAAAACCTTAATTTTTAAAAAGCAAACTTCTTAATTTTCGGCTTTACAACTTTTGACTTTCAGACTTAAATTTATTCTCCGTAAGACGCAGCGATAAATTCTTCGTAAGTAACCTCTTTTGTTGTTGGGTTTGCTTTTTCTTTGAAGATATCTAACATTTTAGCAGCTACAACCTGCTCAGAAAGTCTTTTCACTTCGTCTTGGTTAGATAAAACTCTAGCCACGATTCCTTGAACTTCTTCGTCAGTTGGGTTTGTTTGACCAAATTGAGCCATTTGCTGTCTGATTGCGTTTGATGTAAACTCTTTCAAATCTTCAAATGTAATTTGGATATTGCTTTGTGCTAAAGCTTTTCCTTCGATTAATTGGAAACGCAAACCTTTTTCAGATCTAGCATATTCAACTTCAGCTTCTTCAGCAGTTAATTTTTTCTCTCCAACAGTTTGCAACCATTTTTTCAAGAACTCAGCTGGCAAATCGAATTTAGTGTTTTCGATCAAGAAATCCTGAACATCTAACAATAGTTTTTGATCTGCTTGCTGTGCGAATTGAGATTCAGCATCTTCTTTAATTTTAGCTTTTAAATCTTCTAAAGAAGCAACTTTTCCTTCACCAAAAAGTTTATCAAACAATTCTTGGTTTAATTCAGCTGGCTCAGAACCATTGATGGCGCTGATAGTGAAGTTTACTTCTACATCTAAACCGTGAACACCTTCGTGACCAACTTTTAAGTAATCCATTAATTGGTGATCGTCATCAAATAAACCTTTTGTGCTTACTGTAACAACATCTCCAACTTTTTTGCCTGTGAATTGTTTTTGAGCTTTTTTGCTGAATGCATCTACAGCAATTGTAGTTGTATTATTGATTCCGTTTGCTTCGCTTGAGAAAGTTCCAGTCAAGTCTGATTTTGCATCAGATACTTCTTGAGGAATTGCTTTTCCGAATTGTTTTTGGATACGCTCTACTTGTCCGTCAATTAATTTGTCGTCAGCAGTAACGATATATTTTACGATATTATTCTTAGCTTCAAGATCAATTTCGAAATTTGGCACTAAACCAATTTCATATTCGAAAGTTAATTCTTCTGCATCCCAGTTAAAGTTTTCGTTTACTTTAGCAAGAGGAGTTCCTAAAAGATTTAATCTTTCAGATTGAATATAACGCTCTAAAGCCAAATCAACTACTTTTTTAATCTCTTCTTGTTTAATTGCTTTTCCGTATTGCTTTTCAACAAGATCTTTAGGCACAGCCCCTTTTCTAAATCCTTTAACTTGCGCTAAAGGCATTTTTTCGTTAATTCTTTTTGCTACTTGACCTTTATAATCCATATGAACAACGTTCATAACAATCGTCTCGTTTACAGCGTCTATTGCTACTCTTTTAATATCCATCTTCTTCTTTAATTTACGTAATAAAATTGGGTTGCAAAATTATAAAATTTTTGCAACCCAACCAAGTTTTTAATCTATTGTATTTGAAGCAGTTTTAATCTGCTCAATTTGTTTTATTTATCGTCTCCGAGTATTTTATAAGTGATCGATTGCAGAACAGACAAAATAACACTAAAAATTAATGCCGTCCAGAACGAATCGACTGCGAAACCACCAACAATTTTAGTACACAATAAAATGATTACTGCATTTATGACCAATAAAAACAACCCAAGAGTAACAAGAGTCACTGGCAAAGTCAAGACTACTAAAATTGGTTTTATAAAGATGTTCAGCAATCCTAAAACTACCGCAACAAGTACAGCTATACCGAAACTAGCCACATGGACCCCCGTTAAAAGATTAGATAATAATAAAACCAAAGCTGCAGTAACAAGAAGTCTAAGTAATAATTTCATAGTTTTTCAGATTTAAAATTTATTTAAAAGTAATAAAATTTTTATCAAAAGAAAACTACTCTTTCAAAAACCCTGCTGTCAACTCAAAAAACATTTTCGGATTTTCGGCATGGAGCCAATGTCCTGCATTTGGAATTGTTTCCAGTTTTAAATTTGGAAAATGCTCTTTTATTGCATCAATATCCTCATCCTGAATATAACCCGAATCTCCTCCTCTTATAAACAATGTTGGCTTATCAAAAACTAAACCTTCAGCTAAAGGTTTCCCGATAGCATCCAGATTATTATTAAAAACTTCTAGATTAAATCTAAAAGCCAATTGTCCTGGTTCTTTCCAATATAAATTTTTAAGCAAAAATTGGCGCGTCCCAAAATCAGGAACATATTGTGCAACTATTGTTTCTACATCAGCTCTGCTTGGTTTTATTGAAAAATCAACTGCATTTAATCCTGCCAAAATATCTTGATGATGTTGTTTATAAAATCTCGGACCAATATCTGCCACGATCAATTTATCGACAATTTCAGGATGAGTAGTTGCAAAAAGCATAGCCACTTTTCCTCCCATTGAATGTCCAAGCATATCAATTTTTGCCAAATTATTCGCTTGACAATATTCAAACACGTCTTGAACCATCGCTTCATAACTCCATTCATCTGAATGAAAACTGCGCCCGTGGTTTCTTAAATCTAAAATATGAACCTGAAAACCGGCTTCTACATATTGTCCGGCAAGTGTTTTCCAATTATCAGACATTCCCAGAAAACCGTGCATGATGATAAACGGCTTTCCTTCGCCTTCTATTTTTGAATAAAGCATATTTTTATTTTTACTTTGAAGATTTATTTCAATTTATTCAAATACATATTTACAGTATTATCCAAGCCAAGATAAAGCGCTTCCGAGATCAAAGCATGCCCAATAGAAACCTCTAATAAGCCCGGAATATTCTCTTTGAAGAATTTAATGTTATCTAAACTCAAATCATGTCCGGCATTGATTCCTAAACCTAATTCGTTTGCCAATACTGCCGCTTTTGTGTAAGGCTCAATTCCGTTTTTATTTCCTAATTCGTATTGATGCGCAAAAGCTTCTGTATATAATTCAATTCTATCAGTTCCCGTTTTTTTTGCTCCTTCAATAATTTCCAAAACAGGATCAACAAAAATTGACGTTCTAATTCCGTTTCTTTGAAATTCCTGAATAACTTCAGTTAAATATTCTTGATTTTTGATGGTATTCCAACCCGCAGAAGATGTAATTGCTCCAATTGCATCAGGAACCAGCGTCACTTGATCAGGCTTGCATTCTAAAACCAAATCAATAAAATTATGTTGCGGATTCCCTTCAATATTATATTCTGTCGTAACAATTGCTTTTAAATCACGTGCATCCTGATAACGTATATGGCGCTCGTCTGGGCGCGGATGAATTGTAATTCCTTGAGCTCCAAACTTCTGAATATCGACAGCTACTTTTAATAAATCAGGAACATTCCCACCGCGTGCATTTCTTAAAGTTGCAATTTTATTGATATTAACACTTAACTTTGTCATATAAATAGATAATTAATTCTAGTAACACTATATTTGTAAAGACAAAAATACAAAGTAAAACGTCGTAGTTTTTGGTATTTTTTGATTATTTTGCAAAGGAAATATCTTCAATTGATTTATGACAGAAATTACAAACTATATCACCAATGATTTCAGAGCGATTGATAGTCAGGAAACGATAGCCTCGATTCAGGATTTTTTTATCGATGTAAATTTTTCTCATTTCCCAATTTTAGAAGATGGGATTTTCATTGGCAGTATTGCAGCCGATGACATAGAAACTTTTGATACTGATAAAAAAGCAATTGACTACAAATACACATTAGAACGTTTTTTTGCCCGAAAATCAATGATTTGGCTTGACGTTCTTGAAGTTTTTGCTAAAAATCACACCAATACGGTTCCTGTATTAGACGAAAACAACAGTTATATTGGCTATTATGAAATGGAAGACATCATGAAATTCTTTCAAGAAACTCCTTTTTTAAAAGAACAAGGAGGGATTATAATTGTCCAAAAAGGGCTTTTGGATTATTCGATGGGACAAATTGCTCAAATTGTTGAAAGCAACAATGGCAAAGTCCTTGGCTGTTTTATTTCTGAAGCTGATCTTGAAAATGTTCAGATTACAGTAAAAATTGGAACTGGCCCATTGAATGAAATCATCCAGACTTTCAGACGATATAATTACGAAATTATTTCTGAACACCAGGAAGATGCTTACATCAACAGCTTAAAAGAACGCTCAGATTATTTAGACAAATATCTCAACATATAAATATGAATGTGCCAATGAGAAAATTAGACAATTAGATAATTTTCACATTTAAACAATTACCTAATTGACA
>NZ_KE384379.1:357256-410867 GCF_000425445.1 Flavobacterium denitrificans DSM 15936
GACACATTGACAAATTATCTAATTAAAAAACAATGAAAATAGCCATCTACGGACAATATTATCAAAACAGCACCGAGCCTATTATAAAAGACATTTTTTTGTTTTTCACCTCCAATAATGTTGAAATTGTTATTGAAGAAAATTTCCTGGAAATGCTTTATGAAAAACAGCTTGTAAAAAAAGAGTACAAAACCTTTTCATCGAGCACGATTCTAGATAATAGTTTTGAAATGTTGATTAGTATTGGTGGAGATGGAACAGTTTTAAGATCTGCTGCTTTGGTTCGAAATTCTGGCGTACCTCTTTTAGGAATCAATGCAGGCCGATTAGGCTTTCTTGCCAAAGTCCAAAAAGAAAACATTGACATTTTACTGCAATACGTGATCGATCAAAATTACACCACTTCAGAAAGAACACTACTTGGCCTAACTTCTGAACCAAATAATGAAGCTTTCGCAGAATTGAATTTTGCAATGAACGAAGTCACCGTTAGCCGTAAAGACACTACTTCGATGATTACCGTAGAAACTTATTTAAATAACGAATACCTAAATTCTTATTGGGCCGACGGCCTAATCATTTCAACGCCAACTGGTTCTACTGGATACTCCTTGAGTTGTGGGGGACCTATTTTAACGCCTGATGTAAAAAGTTTAGTTATAACGCCTATAGCACCACACAATTTAACCGCCAGACCACTTGTTATTCCTGACGATACTGAAATCACTTTGCGAGTTTCTGGAAGAGAAGACCAATATCTAGTTTCATTGGACTCCAGAATTTCATCTGTGAAAAATGAATCGATCTTAAAAATCAAAAAAACAGACTATAAAATCAAAATGGTAGAGATTCCTGGCGAAACTTTCCTGAAAACTTTGAGAAACAAATTGCTCTGGGGCGAAGACAAGAGAAATTAAGTCCTTTTCTGACACCCTACTATACGATAATACCACTTTTTCTCGTTCTGCATGTATCGAATCCGCATTAAATGTCTCAAAATCATAATGTAAATTGAAAAAAAAGCACATTTAATCAAAGCAACGTTGATTCGTATCGATAATTATTATATTTGCACGCAATTTTGAATTAAATGAAGAAAATTTTTAATTTATTGTTATGTTTTTTCCCCTTTATTACACTTAATGCTCAGATCCATGAGATTGGTGTTTTTCTTGGTGGAAGCAACTTTATTGGCGACGTAGGAAGTACAACATACATCAATCCAGACAAGCTGGCTTTTGGCGTATTATATAAATGGAATAAAAGTCCGCGTCATGCGTACCGTTTTTCGTATACCCAATCTACAGTTTCCGGAAACGACCTAGATTCAGACGAAACAGGAAGAAACAGAAGAGGATACAGTTTTAGAAACAATATAAAAGAGCTTTCGGCTGGTTTAGAATTTAATTTTTTCGATTTTAATCTGCATGATTATCACACAAAAGTTACACCTTATATACATTCAGGTTTAAGTTACTTTTTTTATGATGATTTATACATTGACGGAGGCGATACATACAAATACAAAACTTCGAGCTCAATTGCCATTCCGATGACTTTGGGAATCAAATCAAATGTTACACCACATTTTGTTATAGGAGCTGAAATTGGCGCTCGCTATACTTTTACAGATAATATTGACGGAAGCAATCCAACAAACAGCAATTTTTCGGATTTGCGTTTTGGAAATTTAAATAATAACGACTGGTATGTCTTCTCTGGTATTACATTAACCTATACCTTTGGACAAAAACCTTGCTATTGCGCAGAATAATACAATGAATTTACTAGACTCTATAGATCACACAAATTTGCCTAAACATCTTGCCATTATTATGGACGGAAACGGGCGTTGGGCTAAACAACAAGGTTTTTTACGTGCTTTTGGTCATGAAAATGGCACAAAATCAGTAAAAAAAACAATTACAACTTGTGCCAAACTTGGCATTGAGTATTTAACATTATATGCTTTTTCTACTGAAAACTG
This sequence comes from Flavobacterium denitrificans DSM 15936, assembly GCF_000425445.1. Classification (GTDB taxonomy): domain Bacteria; phylum Bacteroidota; class Bacteroidia; order Flavobacteriales; family Flavobacteriaceae; genus Flavobacterium; species Flavobacterium denitrificans. The sequence continues at coordinate 359,244 of NZ_KE384379.1, forward strand.
GAATCGCCCAAAACTAGAAGTTGAAGCTTTAATGAAAATATTGATCAACTCTCTAAAAAAAGAGCTAGTTACTTTACAAGAAAACAATATCAGGCTAAATGCTATTGGAAATCTTGACAAATTACCAAAATCAGCCCAAAAAGAACTTTTAGACGTTATCGAGAAGACCAAAAATAACACTCGATTAACCCTTACACTGGCTTTAAGTTACGGATCACGAGAAGAATTGGTAAATGCCGTAAGAATCATCAGTGATAAAGTTAAAAATAATATAATTTCATTAGACACTATTGACGATTCAATTATAAATGAGCATCTTTACACGCAAAATTTACCAGACGTAGATTTATTAATAAGAACAAGTGGAGAACATAGAATAAGTAATTTTTTGCTGTGGCAGATCGCCTATGCAGAATTGTATTTTACGAATGTCTTGTGGCCAGACTTTAAAGATCAAGATTTATATGAGGCTATCATTAGTTATCAAAAAAGAGAACGTAGATTTGGAAAAACAAGTGAACAAATTAAATAATTTTTTAGTGTTACAAAAAAGAGTACAAATAGTCCTTACCCTACTACTTTTGGGTAGTTTTTCACAAATAAAAGCACAAGATCGAGTTCCTTTTGATCAAGGAAAAAAATATATTCTTGCTAAAGTTTCTGTTGTTGGTAAAATAAGCTTCAATGAACAAACTGTTGTTACTTTTTCTGGCCTTCAAAAAGGACAGGAAATAACAGTGCCTGGTGAAGAAATCAGTAGTGCTATCAAAAAATTAGGTAAACTTGGCCTTTTTGACGAAATTTCATTTTATGTTAACAAAGTAGAAAACGACAGTATTTACCTTGATTTAGATATTGTTGAGCTACCTAAATTGAATGAAGTAAAAATTGTGGGGGTTAAGAAAAGCAAAGTCGAAGGACTTATTAAGGACAATAACTTGACAAAAAATAAAATTGTCAACGAAAACTTAATTACGACAACTAAAAACTATATTGAAAACAAATACAAAAAAGAAGGTTATTATAACACAAAAGTTATCATTACAAACACACCTGATACTACTGCTGGAAATCAAGTAAATATGCTTGTACGTATAGATAAAGGTGACAAGGTAAAAATCAGCAACATCGATTTTGAAGGAAACAAACAACTTACAGATACTCAATTAAGAGCAGCAATGAAAGATACGAAACAAAAGAATTTATTTCGTGTTTTAAAAGCCTCAAAATTCATTCCTGAAAAATACAAAACCGACTTAGAAAATGTTGTTGCCGCCTATAAAGAAAAAGGTTATCGTGATGCACGTATAATCTCTGACTCTGTTGCTTACAACAAAGATAAAAATATGCTTGGCATAAAAATTAAGGTTGAAGAAGGAAACAAATATTACTTCGGAAACATTAAATTTTTAGGAAATACTGTTTATTCTGATCAGCTTCTGCATCGTTATTTAGGAATCAAAAAAGGTGAAACTTACAATGGAGTTTTACTTGAAAAACGTATTGCTGACAAAACAAAACCTGATGCAGAAGACATCACAAACTTATACCAAAACAACGGTTACCTGTTCTCTAACATCAATGCTGTAGAGGTAAAAACAGTAAACGACACAATTGATTTTGAAATTAGAGTTACTGAAGGTCCAATTGCGTATTTCAACAAAATTTATGTTACAGGAAACGACAAAACAAATGACCACGTAATTTATCGTGAGTTAAGAACTAAACCTGGAAACAAATACAGCAAAGAAGAATTAGTTAGAACAATTCGTGAAATTGGTCAATTAGGTTTCTTTGATCCAGAATCTATTAAACCTGAATTTAGAAATGTTGATGCTGGAGCTGGAACAGTAGATATCGAGTATCAACTTGTTGAAAAAGGATCTAGCCAGGTTGAACTTCAAGGAGGTTATGGAGGCGGTGGTTTCATCGGAACTTTAGGTCTTTCGTTCAACAACTTCTCAGCTAGAAACATATTCAACAAAGAGTCATACAAACCGCTTCCGATGGGAGATGGTCAAAAAGTAGCGCTTCGTTTGCAAGGAAGTACTTATTTCCAAACGTACAGTTTATCATTCTCTGAACCTTGGTTTGGAGGAAAAAAACCAGTACAATTTAGTTCTGCGATTTCGTACAGTAAACAATTCAACAACAATTATGCAACAAGAACAGTTGATAAAAGCAAAAGTTTTAATATTTTTACAGTACAAGTTGGTTTAGCAAAACGTTTAACGGTGCCTGATGATTTCTTCGTATTATCACAATCTGTAAGTTACCAGCATTATGACTTAAATAATTATTATACGGGATTATTTACCTTTGGTAATGGAGCATCGCGAAACCTTGCTTATACTATTGGTCTGACAAGAAATAACAAAGGTACGAATCCTATTTTCCCAATTTATGGTTCGGAATTTAGTATTTCGGCAAAAGTAACACCTCCGTATTCATTATTGAATGGAATTGATTATGGAGATTTAGAGAACCAAAAGGAATACAAAACCCAATATACAGGAGCTCCAACATCTGGTGTTGATGGCCAGCCATTAAACACAGGCGACTACGTGAAAACAGAAACTGTTAATGGACAATCTGGATATGTAAGCGTTGGATCTGATTATGCAAGTGCTGATACAGATGTTGCTAAAGTCGATCAAAAGAAATACAATTGGTTAGAATACTATAAAATTAAATTCAAAGCAGATTGGTATACTAAAGTTTATGGAAAGTTAGTCTTAAGAACATTAACGGAATTTGGTTTCTTAGGAGCTTATGATCAAGCAAGAGGAGTTGTACCATTTGAGCGTTTTTATTTAGGAGGAGATGGAATGGCGCAATACTCAATGGACGGTAGAGAAACTATTGGTTTAAGAGGTTATCCAAACGGATCATTGACTCCAACAAATGCTGCGGGTCAACAGATTGGAGCAACAATCTATAACAAATTTTCTATGGAGTTACGCTATCCTATTACACTAAAATCGTCAGCATCAATCTATGCGTTGACATTCTTAGAAGCAGGAGCATCATATCCACAATTTAAGGATTACAATCCGTTTGATTTGAGTCGTTCAGCAGGTGTAGGATTACGTGTATTCATGCCAGCATTTGGATTGTTAGGAATTGATTTCGGTTACGGTTTCGACGCTCTGCCTAATTCTGTTACCAATAAACCAAATGGATGGGAAACTCATTTCATTATTGGACAACAATTTTAGACAATTAGCGTTTGGTTAAAAATCATCAAATAAAGTTATGTTATGAGAAAACAGTTTTTATTTATATTTTTAGCCTTGATTGTAGCAAATACAAGTCAGGCTCAGACACGAACGACAAGAATTGGCTACATCGATATGGAGTACATTCTTGAAAACGTTTCTGACTATAAAGAGGCGACAGCTCAATTAGAGTTGAAAGCTCAAAAATGGAAACAAGAAATTGAGTCAAAAAAAATAGAAATAAACAAACTGAAAGAAAGCTTAAAAGCTGAAAAAGCACTTTTGACAAAAGAGCTTATTGATGAAAGAGAAACTGAAATAAAATTCATGGAGACGGAGATGATGGATTATCAGCAAAAACAATTTGGCGCTGACGGAAATCTAATTCATCAAAAAATGTCATTAGCAAAACCGATACAGGATCAAGTTTTTACTGCTGTACAAGATATTGCCGAAGCCAAAAATTATGATTTCATCTTTGACAAATCTTCGGATTTGACAATGCTTTTCAGTAATAAAAAATTTGACATTAGTGATCAGGTCATCCGAGTTTTAAATAGAACTGACAAAAGAGAACAATTGACTAAAAAACAATTGAAAGATCAGGAAGCTAAAGAAGCCCGCGAAAATGAAATTGACGAAAATCCGGCAATGGCAGACCGACAAAAAGCACTTGATGAAAAGAGAGCGGCAAGAGAAAAACTAATAGAAGATCGAAGATTAGAACAAGAGGCTAAGAAAAAAGAATACGACGATAGAAGAAAAGCCATACAAGCAGAAAGAGAAGCTAAAAAAAATGGCACGGTTTCTGAACCTGCAAAAACAAATGAAGCTGCCAAGACAACTGAAGCCGTTAAAACTGACCGAACAACGACAAAACCTGCAGCAACTACTGAAACGGCACCAGCAACAACTGAACCGGCAGTAGATAAAGCAGCAGAAAGACAAAAAATATACGAGCAACGTAAAAAAGAATTAGAAGAAAGAAGAAAGAAAATATTAGAAGAAAGAGAAGCGGCTAAAAAAGCAAAAGAAGCCGAAACACAAAAACCTAATACGACCAATAATTAATTAATATTTTAAAAATGATGAAACAAATCAAAACTTTACTAATTGCTGCCGTTTTAATTTTAGGAGCAAGTAACACAATGAATGCACAGGCTAAGGTTGCCCATGTTGATGTTAGCGAGATTATGTCGAAAATGCCTGCTATGCTAGATGCTCAAAATCAACTACAAAAATTAAGTGGTACATACGACGCTGAATACAAAAAAATGGTAGACGAATACCAAACTAAAATCAAAAAGTACGAAACTGAATCTACTACAGCTACTGAAGCAGTAAACACAGAGCGTGCTAAAGAAGTTCAAGATATGCAAAAAAGAATTGTTGATTACAGAGACAATGCACAAAAAGAACTACAACAAAAAGACAACGACATCATGAAACCAATTATGGAAAAAGTGAAAGCTTCTATCCAAAAAGTTGGAAAAGCTAAAGGCTACCAATACGTTTTAGACGGTTCTAGCCTTATCTTAGCTGATGGTCCAAACATCACTGCTGATGTTAAAAAAGATTTAGGATTCTAATAAACGAATTTCTTTTTATTAAAAAACTGCTCATTGTTTTAAAACTTTGAGCGGTTTTTTTTTACAATAAATTAAAACTAAAAAAGATAAAAAATTCGCAGATTTCAATTAAATTCAAATATCAATTTATTTCAAAAAATACTAAATTTGTATTTATGACGAATAACAATCCTATAGGCGTTTTTGATTCTGGAATTGGGGGAACTTCAATCTGGAATGAAATTCATAATCTTCTTCCAAACGAAAAAACCATTTACTTAGCCGATAGTAAAAATGCTCCTTATGGTCAAAAAACCAAAGAAGAAATTGTTGCTCTCAGTAAAAAAAATGTAGAATTTTTAATTGAAAAAGGTTGCAAATTGATTGTTGTAGCTTGTAATACTGCTACAACAAATGCTATTCGCGAACTTCGTGAAGATTATAACATTCCGTTTATAGGAATTGAGCCCGCTATTAAACCTGCTGCAAATAATTCAAAAACGCAAGTAATTGGCATTTTAGCCACCAAAGGGACTTTGAACAGCGAACTGTTTAACAAAACTGCTGAAATGTTTCAAAACACGACAATTATTGAGCAAGTTGGCCACGGTTTAGTACAGCTTATAGAAGACGGAAACCTAAACTCTCCAGAAATGACAGCGCTTTTAGAATCGTACTTAAAACCTATGATTGATGCAAATATTGATTATCTTGTTTTGGGTTGCAGTCATTATCCTTATTTGATTCCTCAGATAAAAAAAATTCTGCCGGACCACATCCAAATTATAGATTCTGGTGAAGCAGTGGCCCGTCAGACGCAAAATATTCTGCGTGAAAAAGTTGGTTTTTCAGAACTTAAAGAAAGTGAACCTGAATTTTATGTAAATTCAAATCCCGCAGTATTAGAATCGATTTTAGATTACAAATATCCTGTAGTTAAAAAAGACTTCTGAGTCTTATTCAATTTTACGCTTAACAAACCAAATTCCATCTAAAGACAAATTCAGCGATAATTTATGATAATTTTCTTTTATTAAATTATCTGATATTTTTCCTTTTTGTCCGTATGAATAGGAAATATTGAGTGTTGTAAGAGTATTTTCGATTGGCAAGGACAGACCAATCGAAATTGCAGCATTATTTACCCTTTTCCGATCTACTTCCAGATGTCCGTTATCAAAATTCGCTCCCATTGCATATTGAACCTTGTCCCAGTATTTTCGGAAATCTTTTTTGGCGCGGTAAGTAAAACCAAGCGCGAACCGGTCTTGATTCACAAAATCTCCGTATAATTCAGATTGGCTAGTGTTGCTCCAAAAGCTTTTTTCATAATCGAAAGTCATATTCAAATTATTCTTAAAGCGCTTACTAATACCTACTCCTATTTCCAAAGGCATATAATAATCGTCAATATCTGAAGCAACATCAGATTGAATTGTTGTTATAACTTCATCAGCTATGACCTCAACGCTCTGCACTTTTGATGCTTTGATTTGAGCGGGCAATTTAATCACTGGAGCTATTGTAAAGGTAGAGTCAATCTTATATTGCGCTCCTAATGTTGCGCGAAGACCATTGTAGTTTGTCTTTTTATTGACTGTTGTCAGCGTATTCTGAATCAAGAAATTTCGTTCGTCAGTAGTGCTTCCAAATAAAACAGAACCAGAGAAACCAAGTGAGAATTTTTTCCCAAATCTATATCCATATGAGAAATCAAAATTATTCAATCCTCCAGATCCAGTCGCTGTTAAACAATAATATTCCTGACTGTTTTCTATTGGCAGTTGTAGATTTGAAATTTTAAAAGCGGCGCTTGAATATGGGCGAAGCGCTAAACTAAAACCTGAATTTTTAGTCACTGGAAAAGCAAAAGCAATGTGCGAGAATTGAAAATTATTTCGCTTTTCGGAACGTGAACTGCTTTGATAAGTTGTCGCAATAGCTTTTCCCCCAATATCAAACATAAAATGATTTAGAGAAAGATAGCCCAACGATGCCGGATTTAAATTATTGATAAAAGTATCAGACGGCAAAGCCATTCCAGATGAACCAATTGAAGGAAGAATTCCGAAATCAGAATCATAAACGCTCCCAACGCCGTATAGCGAATAAGGCGAACTTGAAATACTTTGAGAAAATGAAGTGAGCGACAATAAAATGGCGCCGATCAAATAAATTATTTTACTTTTCATTTAATAAGAGATATAATAAATTTTCAGTTGAATTTTATTTTCCAAATGTTTTTGATCGCCCAAAACAATTCGGTTTACAGTTTTAGAAATCCCTGGCAATGTGAGAATCAAAGATGATCTTGAATCTGATTTCTTTAGCATTTCCTTCTGCAAAAAATTCCCAATAGGAATGGTATAACCAACATTTTCATTAAATTCATCACTCTTCTTATTCAAAATCCCATAAACAGTGGTTCCGGCAGAATTCACTAAGGAAGCACTAATTCGGTTTAAATTATCAGCTACAAATACAGACAGTGAATCTGCTAAAGGATATTTCGCAGAATAAGTATTGTTAACGGGCTTTAAAACAAGTTCGGCATTGACAATTGCGCCGTTATCTGAAATATACTTCAGTTGCTTTATATTGGGGAAATCAATCCTGCAAGACACGCCTGTCCCCGACTGAATAAAACCCTGCTGATTTGTGAGCGAACTGGATAGTTTACTGCTGGAAATAGGCAAGCTTTGAAGTATTGTACCTGTTTTGTCTGAAGAAATTGAATTGAATTGTTTCGTTGCATCCAATATTGAAAAATCCAATATATAGGGAGTTTCTTCAGTATCAGCCTGATATTTGGAATAATACATCCTAACTTTGCTCTCTGCGATATGAAAGCCAATAAGACTGGATGTATTTGAGGTAGACGGTACTAAAACAAGCCCTTTTAAATATTCCGAAAAACTATCAAAATCGGTAATTTCTCTTTTTTTTAGTTTTTGAAAAAGTGCCGAACCAAAAACATCGCTCATTTTAATTACAATTGAATCTTTTTCAATTGGTCTCGGTTTATATGAAATAGTTCCAATACTTTCATCATTGTATGCAAAAGATGAATTATTATATAAATTATCATCTTCTGTATTTGGTTTTACTCTTTGCGTCAAACGATGAATATTAAAGGTCTGTACTTTTGTAGTATCACCATAATAATAATTATCGTATTTTAAAATCATAGCTATCGAATCAAAAACATAATTCACAGCTTCTGTATCTGAGCCTCCTCCTGAATTCAAAGTGTAAGATTGCCCTGCTAACTGCAAGTAACTATTCGATTTTACTTTCCCGAAAATAGGATCATCATAATTACCCACCAAAATCCTATTTTGATTTGAAGTAATCAACGAATCAAAATTTATTGTCGACATTTCAACCGTAACAGTATCGATTAGAATTGCTTTGTTGCTTAAAGCCAAATAATCTGACCCAACTACAAATTCACCTGCATCAGTATCAGTTCCACATGAAAGTATCGTGATAGCAAAAAAGAACATCAATATAAACTTGTGCATAATAAAAATTTTTCGCCAAATATAAAATGTCGTAATCTGCACCACACTATAACATATACAACCGCGGTTTTTTGACCTACAAACAGCAAAAAATCATCTATAATGTAGCAAGACAAACAAATCTCGATTTCAGCCTTTAAAAAAGCGATTTAGTCTATCAAAAAACGCCATACATATATATTCTTTTTTTTTAAAGCATCAGCCATCTACTTTTGAGCCAATAATTAGGCAATGAGAATAAGGCTTTTAATATGTTTGGTTTTTACAATTTCATTTTTTAGTATGAAGGCTCAAGAAACTTTTTCGGCAAATGTGAATTTAAAAACAGAACCTACTGATAAAATTGATTTTAATGAGAGCAACATTTCAGTATTATTCAATAAAAAAATAAATGCGAAAAACCAGCTCACAAATACATCTGAATATGCTAGGCTGAACGTTAATTATGAATTTTCAGAATTTGAAGATCTAGCTCTATTTAATCTATTTCAAAACAAAACGGATTATTCATTTCAGGCATTTGATAAAACAAAAATGAAATTTTCACTTACTCAAATGTTTAGCTTTCAAGAAAACTTAGACTGGTCTGATTTTACTCTTTTGGGGAGTTTTGAAATTCAACAGCAATTGAACTCTAACACAAATATTACGATTGGAGCTGCGCGATCAACTGTTTTTGGAACTCCAAAATTCATCCCTATTGTATCAATAAACTATACATTAAATGAAAAAAGCTTGATTTCGGTAGGATTTCCAGACTCAAAAATTTCATATTTAAATAATGTTCGAAACAAATTCAGTTTGACAAACAGCTTCAATGGAAACTATTATCATTTAGATCAAAAATCAGTTTTAAACTATGAAGCTTCTAAAATGGGTTTGTCACAAATGACATCAGCTTTTGAATATGAAAGAAATGTTGATGAAAATTGGTTTTTGAATTTTAAAGCCGGATATGATTTCAACAAACAATACAAACTGATTGATTCTGAAAATCACACTGTATACAATTTCAATACAGGCAACGGATACATTTTTGGCATTGGCATCAAATACAAACAATAAATAAATTTAATACATTATGAATAATTTGAAAAAAGGAATATTGTTCGCGACTCTATTTTCGGCTCTTGTTTTTGTAGGCTGCAGTAATGATGATGACGATGACGATTTAATAGGAAACTGGGTAAAAAAGTCGGCATTTGATGGTCCGGCAAGATCCAGCGCCACAAGTTTCGTTATTGGCGATTATGCATATGTAGCAACCGGCTATACTGGTGATGTATATTTGAAAGATTTATGGGCCTACAATTCTAATGGAGATTACTGGGAGCAAAAAGCCGATTTTATTGGCGTAGGAAGAAGTTCAGCTTCAAGTTTTGCCTTGAATGAAAAAGGATATGTTGGTCTTGGCTATGATGGTACAAATAAATTGAAAGATTTTTTCCAATATGACCCTACAAGCAACAGCTGGACGCAAAAAACTGATTTTGCAGGAACAGGACGTTATGGTGCCTTAGGATTTCAAGTAGGCGGAAAAGCTTATTTTGGAACTGGTTATGACGGAAATTACCTGAAAGATTTCTACCAATATAATGACCAAACAAACACTTGGACTTTGGTAAATGGCTTTAGCGGAAACAAAAGACGTAACGCAACTGTTTTTGTAATTGGCGACAAAGCTTATTTAGGAACTGGAATCAACAATGCAGTATATCAAGAAGACTTTTGGGAATTTGACCCGGCAACAGACGTTTGGACTAGAAAACGTGATATTGACAAAGATATTGATGACGATTACACATACAACGACGAATATGCAATAACTCGTTCGAATGCCTCTAGTTTCAGCATGAACGGTTTGGGATATATTGTAGGCGGCGAAAGTGTCAAAACAGTTTGGGAATATAATCCATCAACAGATCTTTGGGTCGAAAGAACTCCAATGGAAGGTGCAACAAGAACAGATGCTGTTGGTTTCGCCATCAATAACCGCGGATTTTATATGCTAGGAAGAGTTGGGTCAAGTTATTTTGACGATGCTTGGGAATTTAAACCTCTTGATGAACAAAGCGACGATGACAATTAATACAAAAAAACAATTCTTCTGGAGTAAAATCCAGAAGAATTTATTGTTTATTTTACTTGTCTTGCAATTTGCAGCTTGTGCAAAAAACGAGAGATTTAAAATCGATTCTTTTAAAACTCAAGCGGGTTGGGGATATACAATTTCTGCCAAAAACAAAATTTTGATAAAACAATCTATTATTCCGGCAATCAGCACTGTAAAAAGTTTTTCATCAGAAGAAGACGCCCTAAAAACCGCAAAATTAGTAGTTAGCAAACTCGACCAGAATATGTCGCCAACTATAACGAAAAATGATTTAATTTTATTAAAAATAAAATTCTAAATGAAGATCGACGCCATTAAAAATACAAGCTCAAACAAAATTCTATTTCATTGTATCATATGGATTTTCTTTATATTGACCTCTTTAATTCAATTTTACGAAAGTCCTTTCCGAATCAATAATGATTTCTATGCGCAATGGATCACAGGAATTCTACTGTTTTATCTAAACTATTTTTACTTGGTTCCGGCTTTGTTATTAGAGAAAAAATATTGGCTATACTTTATTTTCGCTTTGGCTCTTATTGTTCTTTTTATGGTTATCCGAACTAATTATTTTATTCCGGAATTCAAACATTTAAGACCCGAAAGCATGAGGCCACCGAGAATGATGCATGACGATCCTAATTTTTTTCCGAGAGGAGCCCATCATATAAGAACCGAAATTAGGCAACCATTATTTTTTAAAATTGGCCCATCTTTTTTCTATATTTTAATTATTACAATTAGCGCAATTATCCGAACATTGACTGAATTTTATAATAATCAGCAAAACAAATTAATTGCCGAAACCCATAGAACAAGTACTGAATTGATTTATTTGCGCAAACAAACGAATCCGCATTTTTTATTCAACTCCTTAAACAGCATTTATTCACTAGCACACAAGAAATCTGATTTGGTGCCTGATGCCATCGTAACATTATCTGAACTCATGCGATACATGTTGTATGAAACTGATAACAAAACGGTGGCTTTAGAAAAAGAGATCAATTATATCCAGAATTATATTGAACTGCAAAAACTCCGACTTAACAATATTGAAGACATTGTTATAAATGTTCATGGCGATACTCGAAATAAATTTATCGAACCGTTGCTTTTAATTTCATTTGTAGAAAATGCTTTTAAATATGGAACCGATTACAAAGGCGCCGCACACGTAAAAATCAAAATTTTCATTCATGAAAACAGTCTGGATTTTTGGATAGAAAACACAATTGAAAATTATGTCAAAGATCCTGAAAATTCAGGAATTGGTTTAGTAAACATTCAAAACCGTTTGGATTTGCTTTATCCAAATGCACATCAACTAACAATAACACAAGACAATCACTATTACCGAGTTCATCTAAATTTAAATTTAGATGAAATTCAGACTGCTATCAACTAAATGTGATTGTGTAAAAACGTTAAGAGATAATTATAAAACAGTTGCTTATTTTATGAAAATTTTAAAACTTAATTGACTGATTTAAAAGTACTTTTGAACACCAAAAACAAATTTTAAAAATCTAATTTCCAGTAGAATGAAATGTGTAATTATTGATGATGAACCTTTAGCAGTTGAATTATTAGAGGATTTTGTCAAAAAAGTAGATTATCTGGAATTGATCAGCACTTTTAATAATGCTATTGATGCTGTGTCTTTTATCAATCAAAACAATGTTGATTTAATTTTTCTTGATATTCAAATGCCACATTTCTCTGGAATTGATTTTTTAAATACAATCGAAAAAAAGCCTTTGGTTATTTTTACCACTGCTTATTCTGATTATGCTGTAGAAGGTTTTAATCTTGGTGCAGTTGATTATTTAGTAAAACCTATTCCGTTTCATCGCTTTTTAAAATCGGTTGTGAGAGCACAACAAATTGTAAATCCAGCAACAGCTATTCAAGCAATTTCTGAAAATACAACGCCACCTGAATTAGAACAGGATTTTATGTTTGTAAGAGCTGAATATGAGAATGTAAAAATGAATTTTGCTGATATTCTATTCATCGAAGGACTGAAAGATTACGTAAAAATATATACTACAGACAATAAATTCACGCTGACTTTAATAAGTTTAATAAAACTAGAAAATTTACTTTCCAGCAAAGGCTTTTCCCGAATTCACAGATCGTATATCATTAATATAAAACACGTCAAATCGATCCAAAAAAATAAAGTTTTGATTAGTGACAAGCGAATCCCAATTAGCGAAAGCTACAAAACAGCGTTCTTTGAAAAAATCAACTTATAATATTTATAAACTCAAATAAGCCTGATAGCTATCGGGATCCAAATTTCAAGTATTTGATTTTTTTTTTGAATTTGGAATTTAAATATTGGGATTTTTTATTATTGTTCTTCGTCTTTAAACCAACTTGAATACATCACGTAATTGTTTGAAATACGCTCAATTTCGCCCGCAAAATTAGATTGATCAATATCTTTTACCTTTTTTGCCGGAACGCCCGCGTAAATGCTTCCAGATTCTACAACAGTATTTTGAGTAATAACTGCACCCGCTGCGATAATTGAATTGCTTTCGATTACACAATTATCCATCACAATTGCGCCCATTCCAATCAAAACATTATCGTGAACTGTACAGCCGTGGACAATTGCATTATGTCCTATTGAAACATTATTACCAATAATTGTTGGATGTTTTTGATACGTACAATGAATAATAGCTCCGTCCTGAATGTTTACTTTGTTGCCAATTTTAATAAAATGAACATCACCGCGAACAACAGCATTAAACCAAACACTGCAGGAATGTCCAAAAGATACATCGCCAACAATTGTCGCATTTTCAGCAACATAGCAATCCTCAGGAATTTGAGGTGATTTTCCGTTTACAGACTTGATTAACATAGCAAATTAATTAATAGCAGGACAATTACAATCGTAACGTTCTTTTTTACAGAATAAATTGATTCCCAACGTAATTTGATGATATGCGCCAGTATCAAATTTCACATCGCCCATAACTTGTGAGTACGTATAAGCAAACATAAAATTGTTATAATTGATTCCAATTATTGGCGTAAAATATTGCAGTTTTTGAGCTTTAACACCGCTTCCTGTACTGTATTGTGCGCCGTCAAAACTTCTTCTATATGAAAAAGCTGCCCATATACTTCCAAAATCCACGTTTTTGTAGCCCTTCATGTTCAAGTCGATAGATTTTTCTTTTGTCTTATCAAAAACCTGAAGCAATACCGAAGGCTCCCATGTAAAACTTTCTCTTTTTCCGAAAACATATCCAGCACTAAGCAAAAATTTTCTCAAATTATCGCTTTCATAATCAGTATATAGTTCTCTTCTTGTTTCTAAAAGTCCTTGAACTGTTGCATGTGCATAAAAGTTCAAATAATTATAAGAAGCTCCAACATCGACATTGAAATAAGAATCTTTTTGGATGGAACCAAAAACAATTGGATCAAAAGTTCCGCCAAATGTCGTTTCATCTAATTGGCTCTGAATCAAGCCACCGCTAATACCAAAAGAAAGCTGGTTCAAATCAAGCTCATCTCTAGAAAACAAAATGTGGTGTGCATAAGTAAGTTTCAATCCTTTTTGAGAATGGTATCCATTTTTATCATTAAAAACAATAATTCCGGCTCCAGAACGTTCTCCAATACGACCATTAAAACTTAATGTCTGCAAAGAAGGCGCTTCATCCTCTCCAAACCATTGTTTTCTAGCTGTCAATCTAATTTTTGCACAATTTGCCGCACCGGCCATTGATGGATGGATCAAGTAAAGATTGTCGGATAAATAATCAGAATATACAGGAATTCCCTCTTGCGAATAAGAATAAAATGATGTAATTAAAAAAATAAATAAAACTCTGATTCTAAATTCCATAAAGGCAAATTTGTTTAAGTAAATTTCCGACTCTTGCAATTTAATACGATTTATATGTAAAGAGTCTTAATTATTTTATTAAAAAACCAAATATAAGTATTAGTAGAAAATAACTTTACTAAATTTGCAAAAAATATGCGACCATGACAAAAATCACTATAAAAGAAACACAAAACCCTACCATTCTTAAGTTTGAGTTTGATGATTTCATCACAAGAAATCAAAATTTTGAGTTCAAAAACATTGACGAGGCTAAATCTTCACCTCTTGCACAGCAATTATTCTACCTTCCGTTTGTTAAAACAGTATATATTTCTGGAAATTTTATTGCTATTGAACGATTCAGCATTGTAGATTGGGACGATGTAAAAGACGCTGTTGCAGAACAAATTGAAGCTTTTGTAAACAAAGGAGGAATTATTGTAAACATTGACGAAAATGCGCCTAAAAAACAGCCTATTACTGTGTATGGAGAAACAACTCCAAACCCAGCAGCTTTAAAATTTGTTGTTAGCAGAATGTTGACTAGAAATGCCGTTGAATACAAAAACATTGATCAAACCGCTTCTTCTCCGCTTGCGCAGGAATTATTCAAATTCCCATATGTAAAAGAAATTTTTATTGATGAAAATTATATTTCGGTAACGAAGTATGAAATCAATAACTGGGATGAAATTACTTTGGAATTAAGAACTTTCATCAAACAATATATCGAAAACGGAGGAACTGTTTTAGACGAAAGCTTAATCGAAACAAAAGCGAAAAATGAAGCAGCAAAAGATGAAGCATTTGACAAATTAGATGTGACTTCACAGCAAATCATCAATATTTTGGAAGAATACGTAAAACCAGCTGTTGCGGCAGATGGTGGAAACATCGCTTTTGATTCCTATAACGAAGACAACAAAACCGTAAAAGTAATTTTGCAAGGTGCTTGCAGCGGTTGTCCATCATCAACTTTTACTTTAAAAAGCGGTATCGAAAATATGCTAAAAAGCATGCTGAACGATGAAGCAATTACAGTTGAAGCTTTGAATGCTTAATCTGAAAAACATTTATACAAACGAAAAACGTCCGCACAATGCGGACGTTTTTTTTAACCTTATAGTAATCTTGTATTCAACAAATTATCAATACGAGAACATTATTATTCTGCGAAAAAGTTTAATATTGTATTCTAAACCAATCAATATAAAACTATGGGATTATCATCTTTTTTAAAAAATTTATTTGGTTCAACTAAAGAATCTGTAACCGAATTGGCAAACAATGCCGAAACTACTTTTGAGCAAGCAAAAGAAGCTGCAGCTCCATACATTGAAAAAGCGGAGACTTTTGCCGAAGAAACCATCGCAAAAGCTAAAGAGGCATCAGAACCCATAATTGAATCTGCTACAGAATACGCACATCAGGCTAAAGAAGTTGTAAGCGAATATGCTGAAAAAGCATCAGACGCCATAAGCGATGTTATTGAAACTGTAAAAGAAAAAACTGCTGAAGTTGTTGATGACACAAGAGCAATCGCTTCTGAAACTGTTGTTGACACAAGCGAACCAGAAATTGAGGAAGCAGGAAAAGAATAAAAAACGCATTCTTTTCTTATAAAATTAAATATTCTTTATATTTGCAAATAATATACACCTTCTCTTTTGAGAAGGTTTTTTTATTCTTAAAATACAATTATGAGCCCAGAACAATTAAGCACTTACGCCTCTAGATTTATCGATGTGGTAGTAATGGACTATGCTCCAAAATTAATCTCAGCATTTTTTATTTTATTTGTTGGTTTATACGCCATCAGATTAATCAACAGAGTCATCAGAAGAGTGATGGTTAAGCGTGAATTAGACCCTACTCTAACAAAATTTCTTGCTGATATTTTATTATGGGCCCTGCGAATTTTATTATTTGTAACGGTTATTTCAAAACTCGGAATTCCAACTACGTCATTTGTAACTATTTTAGGAGCAATGGGACTTGCAGTTGGTTTATCACTTCAAGGTTCACTTTCTAATTTTGCTGGTGGCATGCTGATTATTGTTTTCAAGCCTTTTAAAGTGGGGGATACAATCGAGGCGCAAGGCGTAATTGCAACTGTTTTAGAAATTCAGATTTTTGTAACCAAAATGCTAACTGGAAATAATCAGACCGTTTTTGTTCCAAATGGTGCCTTATCAAATGGAACAATTATCAATTATTCGATGCAAGGAGAAAGAAGAGCCGATTTGACTTTTTCAATTTCTTATGATTCTGATATTAAAAAAGCAAAAGATGTGCTTTTGAACGTTTTGAACACAAATCCAAAAGTACTGAAGACCCCTGCACCTGAAGTTTTTGTAAAAAATTTATCAGCAAGTTCTGTGGATTTTGCAGTGCGCCCTTGGGCAAAAAACGCCAATTACAGCGCGGTTTTTTCTGAAACTTTAGAGAATTGCAAAGCCGCTTTAGACGAAGCAGGAATCTCTGTTCAGCCTTTTACACTTCAAAAATAAAATGAATTATTTTTTTGATGGCAATGGCATCATAAAATCTTTCAAATAATAAGGTTCAAAATAAGCGACATCAACAGTGTCGCTTTTTTGATATTTATCAAAACTGATTTTACTCATTTCGCGTGCAGAAGGATATTTGATTTCTTCTAAAAAGACAAAGTTTTGTTTTGTCAAAACAGGTTTGCATTTATCAGCACAATCACCAACAAAATAAAGTACTTCTTTATATTCGGCAAAAGAATCTTCGGTAATAATTTCGGCTTGAATAGCTCTTTCTGCTTTTAAATCGGCTGTAAAAACTTCACTATATACTTCCATTCTTCTAGCGTCAAGCATCGGAATAATTTTTCCTTCTGAAATAGAAACCTGCGAAGCCAGAGTCTGCAACGTATCAACAGCGATCAATGGAATATTTAGTGCATAACACAATCCTTTTGCTGCAGAAACGCCAATTCGCAACCCTGTATAAGAACCCGGTCCCTGACTTACGGCAATTGCCACTAAATCTTGAACCGAGATATTTGATTCGGCAATTATTTCTTCAATAAAAACATGAAGTTTTTCGGCATGCGAATATCCTTCTTCAGCAATTTCCCGGCATACAATGGTTTCTCCATTTTTTGCAATTGATACTGAACAATTTTTAGTTGCTGTTTCGATGTTGAGAATAAAAGACAAAATATTTATTTTTTAAATTAAAATTATTTTTGAACTGCTACAGCTATCCCGATAAAAAGGAATGACAATATCCAAAACAATCCTATTGCAATGCATAAACTGACAATCAAAAAACCTACATACAAGAACAGTTTTTTAAATGCTGAAAAATAAACATATTCTTCATTATAATATTCTGATCTATATAAGCGATAATGTATGTAAATAAGAAATACAGCAATTGTTACTAATGCCGCACCAAAAACATAAATCATTTCCATTGAAAATCCGCCATGTAATGCAATAATCATAGCAATTATTTCTTAGGAGCTTCTACCTTTTTAAGTTTCACTTTATCTCCAGAATTCAAGTCTTTAGAAACTGTTGTGTAAGGACCTGTAATTACAACATCTCCTGGTTTTAATCCAGACATTACTTCTATGTTAGTATCATCTTGAATTCCTGTTTTAATGATTCTGATTTTAGCTTTATCGCCTACTTTCACAAAAACACATTCGTATTTTTTATCACTTTTTGGCGCTGCTTTTTTATCTTCGTTTGGATCTTCAACTTTAAAATCTTTTACCGCCGTAGTATCCGATTTTACAACAACAGAACTGATTGGTACTGCCAAAACATTTGTTTTTGTTGTTGTAATAATGTCAACAGTTGCTGTCATTCCAGGTCTAAAAGGTGAATATGTATTTGGTTTTCCTTCTAATAAATCTTGGTATGATTCTTTCAGAATTCGAACTTTAACCTTAAAATTTGTAACCTGATCTGAAGTCAAGGCCGTACTTGCTGAGTTTGATATACTGGTTACGACACCTTTGAATTTCTTTTTCAAATAAGCATCCACTTCAACATTAGCTTCGTCTCCAATTTTAATTTTCACAATATCATTTTCGTTGACATCAACTTCAACTTCCATATTGTTTAAATTTGCAACTCGCAAAAGTTCAGTTCCAGCCATTTGTTGTGTTCCTAAAACACGTTCTCCAAGCTCAACATTTAGCACTGAAATTGTTCCATCGGCTGGAGAATAAATAGTGGTACGTCCTAAATTGTCTCTCGCTTCATTTACAGATGCAGAAGCACTTTGAACGTTATAATAAGAACTTTGTCTTGTTGCCTTCGCAACTTCAAAAGATGCAATTGCCTTATCCCAATCTGATTTTGAAATTACTCCTTTATCATACAAAGTTTTATTACGCTCATAATTGGCTTTTGCCTCTTTAAAACTAGCTTCAGATTGTGTTAATCCAGCTTTAGTTCCTGATAAATTTGAAACAGAACGATTATAGCTTGACGTATATAAATCTGGATTTATTTTAACCAATAAATCCCCTTTTTTTACTACTTGCCCTTCTTTAACATTCAGCAAAATAATTTCTCCTGAAACTTCTGGCGAAATTTTCACTTCAATTTCTGGCTGAATTTTTCCTGTTGCTGAAACTGTTTCAACAATCGTAGAAGAAACGACTTTCGAGATTTCTACTTCTTTTCCTTCATCCTTATTTCCTATAACTCCCTTTTTCGACAGAACTATTAAAGTTGCAATTATAAGAAATGCACCTCCAACCAAGAAATAAATTGTTTTTTTTGACATAGTAAATTATTTAGCAGGAATTGGAACAATTGGAATTCCAAAATAGAATTCAAGAATTTTTATTTTAAATATATAATCGTATTTCGTTCTAATAACTTCAGACTGTGCATTTGTCAACAATGTTTGAGCCTGCGTAAAATCAAATGAATTCATCAATCCTACATCATACTTTTCTTTTGCGTAATTGTAAGCTTGTTGTCTTGCTTCTAATGTTACTGTTGCAGCTTCATATGTATTAAGCGCTCCTTTTGCGTTTGTAAATGCAGTGTAAACGTTACGTTGCAAATCTAAACTTTTTTGCTCTAAATCTATTTTAGATTTCTCTAAACTTACCTTATTTCGTTCAACATTATTTCGAACTGAGAATCCATTGAAAATTGGAACATTCAATTGCAAACCAAAATTGTGTCCTTTGTTATCACTAAACTGCTGGAATAGTGGGTCTGGACCTACAGTATAAGGCTGATTATTAGAATCAAACTTTACCTGATCACTATAACTTGCTCTTGTGTTAAAGCCATAAAAACCACTAAGAGTTGGCTGAAAGGCTCCTTTTGCAATAGCTACATTTTTTTCGGCAATTTCAAGATTGGTTTGTGCCAGTTTTAATTCAGTTCTAGTTTCTTTTGCCTTATTATAAATATCAATTGGACTTTGTGCCATGATATTATTTTCATCTTTTGCATTCGTATCATCAACAACATCAAAATCAGCAAATTCCTTAAGCTGTAAAAGCTGTGCTAAACTCAGCTTTGAGATCAATAAATTATTCTCAGAAACCGCAATATTTTGCTTATCTGTTGCAATAGTTGCTTTCAGATCAAATAAATCACCACGCGGAATTGTTCCGGCACTTACCATTTCTTCAGAACGCTTTAAACGTTTTTCATCAATAGCAAGTTGTTCTGTTTTGATTTTTAAATCTTCTTTATAGCCCAAAATCTGAAGAAAAGCATTCGCAACGTTCAACGAAACATCTTCTTGCATTTTCAATAATTGATATTGAGATGCAATAATAGCAAGTTTTGTTCGTCTATATGTATTTTGGTTTTGCAGCCCTTTGTAAATATCAACTCCAGCATTTAAACCTACAGATGAGTACTGTGTTGTCTGATTACGCAAAACTCCTGTAGTCACATCCTGGTTCAAACCAATATTCCATGAATGCGATGCATTTCCGTTTACAGATGGAAGATATCTACCGAAAGCATCTTTTTTATTTATTTCAGCATTTTGAACGTCTAATTCCGAATTTTTAATCGTGATATTATTATCCAATGCATATCGTACACATTCCTCTAATGTCCATTGTTTTGTCTGCGCCTGACCTGACAATCCAAATCCGAAAAGCATGGCAAAAACAAGACTATTTATTTTATTTATTTTCATATATTTTGAATGAAGCACAGCAAACGAGCCACGCAAATTTAACATTTTAAAAACCCAAAAACTCCTTTAAATAATCAAATTATTTTTTATCCTTATCTCCTTCGTTAATCAAGCCTTGATTCCAGATTTTGATTTTATCAGAAGCTGCAATGCCACTTTTAACTTGAACATAAATTCCGTCGCTAACTCCCAATACTAAATCTCTTCTTTGAAATTTCTGTGGAGCAGTTTCAACTTCTATGTAAGGTTTTTGAGTTTTTTTGTCAAACTGCACAAGTGATTCTTTAATAGCCAAAACTTTGTCTGCTTTCTCTAAAATGATTGATGCGTTTGCACTTAAGCCAGCTCTGATAAAAGTTCCTTCTCTATTTTGCAAAGAAGCTTTGATCTCAAACTGAATTGCGCCATTTTCTACTACACCTTTTGGTGCGATATCAGTTAGAACTGCTTCAAACTTCTTGTTTTCGATAGCTCCAACAGTGATTTCAATTGGCATTTGAACTTTGATTTTACCTACTTCAGATTCGTCAATTTTTCCAATGAAAATCATTCTTCCAACATCAGCCACACTAGCAATTGTAGTTCCTTCGTTGAAATTATTACTTTCGATAACTTGGTTTCCAACTTTTACAGGAACCGCTAATACCATTCCGTTTACAGTTGAACGAATTAATGTATTTGCATAGCTACCTAAAGATGTTGTTGTACCTGTTTTTACAATATCCAAGCTTTGTTTTGCTGCCAAGTAATTTTGTTTTGCTTGTTTGTAAGCCACTTGAGCTGCATCAAAATCGTTTGCAGAAATTACATCTTTATCAAACAAAGTTTTTTGTCTTTGATAGATTTTTTCTTGATTGTCTAATGCAATTTTTGCAGTTTGCACTTGATTTTGAGTACTGCTTACATTTGAGACATTGGCAACAACTCTAATTTTTGCAATCATATCCCCAGCTTTGATTTTCTCGCCAGCTTTGATATATACTTCTTCAATAATCCCTGAGATATTTGGTTTGATTAAGACCTCTTCATCAGGCTGAATATTACCCGTTGCAATGGTGTTTTTTACTATCGTTTTAATCTCTGCCTTCTCCGTCTGAAAAACAATTGGCGACTCTTGATTCTTAGCATACAAATAATAAAGTGCACCAAAGAAAATTACAGCAATAAAGATTAAAATGGTTACGGTTACTCCTTTTTTCATTTTGTTTTTGGTTTAATCGATTATATTTTTGATTGATAATTATTCTGTTCGTAAAGCGTCAACTGGCTTTACATTAATTGCGGTTTGTGCAGGGATAAATCCAGCCAACAAACCTGAACCCACTAATATTAATAAGGCAACAAATACAACTCCTAAATCTACGCTCGGACTGGCAAACATCGTATTGCTGTCGGCGGGCATCGAATCCAAAATCATATTTAACACAGCTATGATTCCGGTGGCGACGGCTATTCCGAGCATTCCTGAAATAATAGTCAAAAAGATAGATTCTGATAAAATTTGTCCACGAATCGCCGCAGGAGTAGCCCCTAAAGCTCTTCGAATTCCAATTTCTTTTGTACGTTCTTTAACTACAATAAGCATAATATTTGAAATCCCGATTACTCCAGAAATCAAAACCAATGTTCCAACAAAATAAGCAATGATTTTTAAGATATTAAACAAACTTTGCACTTTGTTAAACTGTTCGTACAAATCAAAATTACCTACTGCTCTATCATCTGCTGGATGCACGGAATGCAATGCTTTAATGATTTCCAAGATTTTTGGTTTTAAATCGGTAATCGAAGTTTCATCTTTCGCCGTAATTGCCATCCAACCAACTTTATCTCCATAATTGAATGCCTGCTGAAAAGTCGTAAACGGAATAAAAATGTTTTTTTGTTCCTGCTCTGCATTTCCACCTTGTTGTTTTGATTTATAAACCCCAACAACCATAAAGTTTATTCCGTTGATTTTTATATAAGTCCCTACAGATTCTTCTTCTTTCCCATAAAGTTCGCTGATAACTCCTTTACCAATTACTGCAACTTTTCTTTTTCCTTCAATATCTTGTTGGTTTACAAAACGACCTTTAATAATATCCATTGGTTGTTGCTTAATCAACTCCGGATAATCTCCATAAATAGTAAACGAAGAAGTTTTTGTACCTCGAACCACATTATTTGTTCCGTTAAAATCACCCAACTGATTTCTTGGTGAAACATATAACAAATCCGGCAACGCGGCTCTTAAAGCTGCAACGTCGCTGTTTCTAAAATCATAACGGCGTGTTTTAGGCAAACCTTTATAAGCTTTTGATGTCGTTTGGCTCCACATAAACATGGTATTTGTGGCGATCCCGTCAAAGCCTTTTTTAATTCCGTTTTCCAGACCATTTCCTGCAGCAAGCAAAATCACCAAAATGAAGATTCCCCAAAACACTCCAAACGCTGTCAAGATTGTCCTGAAAGGATTTGCAGTCAAGGCCTGTAAAATTTCGTCCCAATTATCTTTCTTAAACATAATTATTCGTCTCTAAGTGCTACAATAGGTTTGATTTTGGCTGCTCTGTATGCTGGAAAAAAACCAGCCATTGCGCCCGCGAAAACAAGCAAAACTAATGTTGTCAATGCTACGCTGAAATCAACTTCTGGATTTCTGAAATATTCACTCTGTACCATTGGCCCAACAAGTTCCAACAATAATAGACTCATCAACAATCCTACAAAACCAGCAATTGTGGTAATAAAGATTGATTCGTGAAGAATCATTGTAATAATTGAAAATGGCGATGCACCAAGTGCTTTTCGAATTCCAATTTCTTTAGTTCTTTCTTTAACAATGATAAGCATAATATTACTCACACCCACAACTCCCGCTATGATCGTACAAATACCAACCCACCAAAAAAACAATCTGATGTATAAATTCAAGTCATAAAATTGCTTAGCATCTTTAACCGAATTGTACACACCTACCCCACTGTCATCATCAGGAGCAACCATGTTTTTGCTTTTCAATAAATCTTTTAAATCTTGAGTGAATTTTTCAGACTGCGCCAATGCTTCATCATAATCATTTGTTTTTTTCAATGTAAAAAACATATTACTGATTTTGTCACCGGCTCCAAAAGCTCTTTGCACTGTAGTTAAAGGCAAATAGGCTCTTGCTTCTTCTCTTTCCCCTCCCGGATCTGTAAAAATCCCAATTACTTTAAAGTTGATATTATTGATCTGTATTTCTTTTCCAAGAGCATCCTGATCTTTAAACAAATCAGTTTTTATTTTCATACCAATAGTAGCGACTTTTTCATTGTTTTGTAAGTCTTTAGCATTGACATACCTTCCCTGTACGATAACTAGATTTTCAACTTGTCCGTAATCAGGATCAACACCTCTATATTGATAATTTCCATTTTCTTTGCCATAAGCAAATTGTGCTCCCCAATAATTCTGTGTAGAGGCTCTTAAATCTAGTTTATCTTCAAATTTTTGAACTGATTGATTGTAATCACTATTCCTAAACTGAATTTGTCTTCCTGGATTTAGTCCTTTGTACTCTTTTGTTGTTGTACCAGACCAAACCTCTATAATTCCTGCGGCGTCGCGTTCAAATTGTTTTTCAATTCCATTTTGAAGACCTTTTCCCGCTCCAAGCAAAATCACCAAAATAAAAATTCCAGATGCAACTGAAACTCCCGTCAAAAAAGTTCGCAACCGATTTTTGGAGATTGCTTCAAATATTTCTTGCCAACGCTCAATATTAAACATAAGATGAAGCTCTAACTTGTTCTACTTTTTTATCATCGATAATTAATCCGTCTTTCAGGACCACATTTCTCTTGCACATAGCGGCAATGTCGGGTTCGTGCGTAACGATCAAAATTGTTTTACCTTCATCGTTAATTCCTTGAATAAGCTCCATAACTTCATAAGAAGTTTTAGTATCCAAAGCTCCAGTAGGTTCATCGGCAAGCAAAACTTTCGGATTTGAGGCTAATGCTCTTGCAATTGCAACACGTTGTTTTTGACCTCCCGAAAGTTCATTTGGCAAGTGGTGCGAGTGAGAACCCAGACCAACTTTCTCCAAATATTTCATAGCAATTTCATAACGTTCTTTTCTTTTGATACCTTGATAATACAGTGGCATCGCTACATTATCAAGTGCACTTTTATAATTAATTAAGTTAAAAGACTGAAAAACAAATCCTAAAAATTTATTACGGTATTTTGACGCTATTGTTTCATTCAATTTTTTAATCGGAGTTTTATCTAAAGTATAACTTCCAGAATCAGCCTCATCTAAAATTCCCAAAATATTTAGGAGGGTCGATTTACCAGATCCTGAAGATCCCATGATAGCTACCAGCTCACCTTCTTCAATATTAAAATTTATGCCTTTTAACACATGCAGTTCTGAACTTCCCATTTTATAGGATTTATGCAAATCTTTGATTTCAATCATGGTATTGTTAATTTTTTAAAACAATAATAATATTTTTTATAAGTAAATTATGATAACAAAACGTTAATAATTTCGTTTTAATATTTAAATAAGACGGCAGTCTTTCGCAATTGTTACACTTTTTTACAATTATTTAATTGTTTTCTTAATTTTGTGTCACTAAAAAAAATTGTACCAATGAAGCTTACTTCAATTTTCGCTTTATTTATAGCTATTGCAATTCTTGCTGGCTGTTCAACATCTCAAAAATTAGAAACTTTAAAACCAGAACCAGATGATGCAAGTCCGCTGGTTTATGATGCTAGTCCTTCATTTATTAATTTGCCGATAACTGTAAAATTATCGGACATTGAAAATCAAACAAACGCCCTTTTAAACGGATTAATTTATGAAGACAACAATATCGAAGATGATGATATTGAAATGAAAGTCTGGAAACAGGCACCTATTAAAATTCAAAACGATCCGACTTCTCCAGATAAAAAGATCAAAACTGTTTTGCCGTTAAAAGCAACTGTAAAATATAGAATTGGAACAAAAAAACTAGGAGTCGAACTTTATGATACTCGTGAATTTAATTTGAACGGCGTAATTACTTTATCAAGCGATGTCGCGTTGACCAATTGGAAATTAAACACAAAAACCGAATTCAAATCATTGGAGTGGAGCGAAAGCCCAACTATGATGGTTTTTGGAAAAAGCATGCCAATTACGTATTTGATAAATCCAGCAATTTCTATTTTCAAATCAAAAATTGAAAAGAAAATCGACGAATCAATTGAAAAATCGATGGATTTTAAGTCGAATGTTTTAACTGCGCTAGAAAAAATTTGTACGCCATTTCAAATGAGCGACACGTATGAAAGCTGGTTAAGAATTGCTCCAATAGAAGTTTATTCAACAAACGCAAAACTCAAAAACGATTCCTTTTTATTGGATATGGGAATGAAATGCAATATGGAAACTATTGTTGGCAAACAACCAGAATCAAAATTCAATGCCAATAAAATTGTTTTAAAACCTGTTGCTAAAATCCCGAATCAGGTTAGTGCTAATATCGCAGCAATATCAACTTATGCGGATGCTTCTAAAATAATGACGAAAAATTTTGCTGATCAGGAATTTGGCTCTGGAGGCAAAAAAATAACCGTAAAAAGTGTTTCTATCTGGCACAAAGACGGAAAAATGGTTATTGCATTGGATGTTTTAGGATCCATAAACGGAACATTATATCTGAACGGATTTCCGCAATACAATCCGCAAACCAAGGAAATTTATTTTGACAAACTGGATTATGTTTTAGATACCAAAAGCAAATTAATGAGAACTGCAAGCTGGTTGGGGCAAGGCTATATTTTAAGAAAGATGGAAGCAAGTTGCCGTTATTCCATTCAACCAAATTTGGAGGAAGGCAAAAAAAGTATGGCTTCGTACCTTAAAAACTATTCGCCAATGCCTGGAGTTTTTGTAAATGGGAAAATGGAAGATATAGTTTTTGATAAAATTCAGTTAACGAATCAAGCGATTATCGCTTTTATCAAAATAAACGGAACCGTGAATGTTTCTGTTGATGGATTAAAATAAAAAAAGCAGTCTAAATTTAGACTGCTTTTTTCTTTTTAGATTGGTACATTCTGTAAATCAGATAACCAATTATACCCACTAGCAAATACGGAATTACCATTAGATATACAATTCCATCATTTACTGCTTCTGCTTTTTTAGTATTCGAATCTCCCGCCAGTGCTGCACGGCACATTGCACATTGCGCATTTGCAGAAACTCCGATTAAGAAAAGACAAAATCCAAAAAAAAGTCTTTGAAAATTAGTATTCTTTAGCATTTTAAAATTTGATATTTTATTTTTAGTGTACATAGTAAGGAGAAATCATTAAGTAAACCACAACTCCTGTTATCGCAACATACAACCAAAGCGGAAAAGTGATTTTAGCTATTTTTTTATGTCTGTCAAAACGTTGCGCAAGCGCTCTAACGTAAGTGATCAAAACAAGAGGAATAATTGCTATTGACAATAAAATATGAGTAATCAAAATAAAGAAATACGCATAGCGCAAAATACCTTCACCGCCATATTTAGTAGAATCAGCCGTCATATGATATGCAACATACATCACTAAAAAAGCTACAGACAAAGCAATTGCCAAAGTCATTAACCGCTCGTGTAAAACACGTTTTCCATTCTTAATTGCAATCACAGCCCAAACTAAAACAACAGCCGTTATTCCGTTTATGGTTGCATAAACCGGAGGCAACATTGATAATGGCTCAACATTGTATCCAAAATCTTTTAGTTTTACACCAAATAAAATTGCTACAACAACTGGTATTACAATTGAAACCGCAACTATGAATTTATTATATTTTTTTTCTAGTGAATTATCTTCCATCTTATTCTTCTAATAATACTTTAATATCTTCCTGAATTTCTCTAACTCCTTTTTTATCTAAACCATCATAATACAAAATAGGGTTTCCAAACTCATCTTTTCTGCAACGAATTTTGCCATCTTTGTCAATTAAAGCAAATAAACCCGAATGCTCAAAACCTCCATTTACTTTTGCATTTTCACCAGCATATAAATTAAATCCTTTATTTGACAAGTCCATTATTGTTGCTTTGTCACCAGTAAGGAAATTCCAATTCGAAGATTTCACTCCTATTAATTTTGCATGATCTTTTAAGACTGCAGGCGTATCATGGCCTGGATCGATTGTTATGGAAACAATTCCGAAATTTGGATTTCCAAAGAAAGTTTTCTCAATTTCCAGCATGCTCAAATTCATTTTTGGGCAAATTGAAGGACAAGTTGTAAAGAAAAACTCCAAAACATAAACCTTCCCTTTATATGTTTCATTTGAAACTTTCACGCCATCCTGATTTGTTAATTCAAATTTAGGAGCTGGGCCAATGGTTAGCAATTTCCCATCTTCTTTGGCATTCTTAGAACCAACATTATCCAAACGGTTTCCTTTTACAACTTCACCGTTTTGAATTCTATTTACGATTTTTGGCACTGCATAAATTCCAAAAATTAGAACTACAAACGAAATTCCGATATATGATTTGTTTTTAAACATTTCGATAAAAATTAAAGTTGTTTTGTGGCGTTGTGATTCTTTTTAAGGGCTGCACGATATTCATATAAAATGATTTTGAAATCATCAAGCATTTCGTTACTCAGCTCAGAAGGATGAAAAGTATTGTATCCTTCTTTGTATTCGTCTTTATCTTTTCTTCCTCTAAGATTTCTTTCTTTATCAATTATGTAAACATTTGAAGTTTCAAGATTCTTATCTAGTTTTTCTTTTAGATGAAGCCCATCATAAAATTTTTGAATTTCTTCATTTGAAGCAAATACAAAATTCCAATTTTTAACATCTGTAAAAGGAGATAAGGCATCAACTATTTTTTTTGCCTCATTTTCGGTCCCAAGTGGACACAGAATTACAAACTGAAGATCTTCAAAACCATTATAACGTTTGTAGATTTTTTCATTTAGATTAAAATAATTACCTCGGTTTTCTAAAATATTAGTACCTCCAAAACCAAGTACCGTAATCTTCTTATTAAGAGAGATTTTTTTTCCGTTTAATGAATTCCAATTTCCAAAGTCAGCTACTTTAGGTGTTATTACAGGAAGTGTTGTAAAGCTATTTACTCCAGAAGCAAAAAATAAATAAGCTACAATTGGCAAGACAAAAAGTACAAAGAGAACTATATTTTTTTTCATTGTTTATGCGGGAAAATATTGAGGTACAAAAATAAAAAAATCCCGATGTTATCGGGACTCTTTTCGAATTAATATCATGTTAAAAATTCCATTTAATAGTAGAATCTTTAAAAACCCCATAAATATAATGTCCTTCTGTCAAAAGAATAAACAGTAAATATAAAACTAGGAAAATGACTGGTGATACAACAGACCATCTAAGGCTGCTTTTTTCACCTTCCATGTGCATAAATGCCCATACTATATAATATGCTTTGAAAATTGTAAGGATATAGAAAATCCAGTTCAATAAATTCAAACCAACAAAATGATTAAATTCTAATGATGCAGGTTTGTAGATACCAAGAATAACTTCTACTGTAGTTACTACTGATAGTAATGCAAAAACAAACCAGATTCTTTTTGTATTTGATACGTATTCGTGACCGTGTGCCATAATAATAAATCTTAAAAAATTAAACTAAGTAGAAAACTGTAAATACAAATACCCAAACTAAATCTACGAAGTGCCAGTATAATCCAACTTTCTCTACCATTTCGTAGCTTCTTCTTTTCTCGTAAGTTCCTAATAAAACATTAAAGAAGATAATGATATTAATGATAACTCCTGAGAATACGTGGAATCCGTGGAATCCAGTGATGAAGAAGAAGAAATCAGCAAATAATTTACTTCCGTATTCGTTTCTAGTCAAGTTTGCACCCTCAACTACATATTTAGCAGTCGCTAAACGAGTTTCAGAGTCTTCTCTTGATAAAACAGTTTTCTTTTTCTCTTTAGTAAGATTTTCAGTTCTTATTAATAATTCAGGATGCGCTTTAAATCCAGCTTGTACTTCCGCAACTGTATATGTTGGCTGTGTTTCTGCATCTTCCATGAACCAAGTTGAATGGCTTCTTGTCAAAGCTTCTCTTTGTTCTGGCAATTTTACAGCAAACTCATTAAGAGCTACTCTTTTACCTTCTTTATCAACAAACTGCAATAAGCTTCCACCTGCTGTTTCAACTGCACCATATTCTCCTTTAATGAAGTTTTTCCACTCCCAAGCTTGAGAACCAACGAAAATAAAACCTCCAACAATAGTCAAGAACATATAGATTGCAACCTTTGTCTTTTTCAATTGATGTCCTGCATCAACAGCCAATACCATTGTTACAGATGAGAAAATCAAGATAAAAGTCATCAAGGCTACATAATACATAGGAGCCGAAACGCCATGCATAAATGGGAAGTGAGTAAACACTTCGTCAGCCAAAGGCCAAGTTTCAATAAATTTAAATCTAGAAAAACCATAAGCAGCAAGAAATCCAGAGAATGTCAAGGCATCTGATACGATAAAAAACCACATCATCATTTTACCATAACTTGCTCCTAATGGCTGGATATCCTCTCCGCCTCCCCAAGTTTTTTCGTTGTTATTTGCAGTAGTAACTGTCGCTTCCATAAAAGATATTCGTTAAAAAGTTCCCAAATTTACGTTTTTTTCTTATTTAAAGAAATATAAAAATAAAAATAAATACACCCATAATAAATCCAAAAAGTGCCAATACATCGCACCTAGTTCTATACCAAGAGTTTGAGTCGAATTGTATTTTTGTTTAAAATGATTATAAATTATAATTAAAAGTGAAATTAATCCACCTGCCAAGTGCAATAAGTGCGTCACAGTCACTACATAAAGAAAAGTTGTAGTAATTGAGCTACCTTGTCCTGTAAAATAATACCCTTTTTCAACGATTTGTCCAAATCCTTGAAATTGCAACACTATAAACAAAACCCCTAAAGCCAAAGTCCCTAAAAGCAATGCCGTAACTGCGCTTCTATTATCTTTCTGAATTGCTTTTTTTGCTAAATAAAAAGTAACGCTGCAACCAATAATTACTGCTGTACTATAATAAAATGCAGTTGGCAATTGAAAATCCTTCAACCAGTCAGCTCTTGATTTACTTACCACAAACGCACTTGTAAGTCCTGCAAACATCATGGTCATACTTACCATGGCGAATAACAAAATCAATTTTGCCGATTTTGATTTTCTTAATTGTTCATCACTTGCTTTAATTGTCATTTCCATAACTATCTTAAAAATTTATCTACTATAAATACAATCTGCAATAGTGAAATGTACGAAACACTCACCAACATCAATGTTCTTGCAGATTTTGCCGTTCTCAACTGATACAATTTTACCGCATAAAAAAGCATCCACAAACCTAGTAAAAACACTAAAACTGCCGCAATTGGAGAAATAAACAATTGCCCTGTATAGCCCAAAACCGGAAGCAATGAAGCTATAATTAGCCAAATTGTATATAAAATAACTTGCAATGCGGTACCTTTATCTTTCTTTCCTGTTGGCAACATAAAGATTCCTGCTTTTTCATAATCTTCATACAAAAACCAACCGATCGCCCAAAAATGAGGAAATTGCCAGAAAAACTGAATCAAAAACAACGTTCCTGCTTCAATTCCAAACTCACCTGTAGCCGCAACCCATCCTAACATAAATGGTATTGCACCAGGAAAAGCCCCCACAAAAACAGATAATGAAGTTACCGTTTTTAGTGGCGTATAGATACTTGTATATAAAAATATGGAGATTGCGGCAAACATTGCTGACTTAGCATTAATTGTATAAAGCAAACTGATTCCTATAATAGTCAGTAAACTTGCTACAAACAAAGCCATTTTTGGAGACATACGTCCTGAAGGAACTGGACGATTTTTTGTACGATCCATTAAAGCATCGATGTCTTTTTCAATTACTTGGTTGAATGCGTTTGAGGCGCCAACCATGCAGTAACCGCCAATTGACAAAACAAGCAAAACACTCCATTTAAAAGGATGCTCATCGTTTACACCTAGCAAATATCCTGCAATTGAAGAAAACAAAACACTAATAGCCAAACCGGCCTTAGTAATCTCTTTGAAATCCAGGAATATTGATTTTAGTGAAATTGTATTTTTAGTAGCGTTCAAACCTCTATTGTTTGTATATTTTTTTTTGAGTGCTGCAAATGTACAAATTAGATTGTAGAATAAAGAACTAAAAAATTAGATTTTTTTCAATAAAACCTTTACAAAATAAGGACTTGCAAATCTTTAACACAATTATTTCGAAAAATCTTATAAAAATTCTAGTAATCGAAATACCAATTGAAAATATCTGAACGCAATCCGATAGTAAACCAAGTCGTACTTTGCTTGAAAGTTGTTGGCGTATCTTGAGTTGGATCAAAGTTTCTATAAATAAAACTTCCAAACAGCTTTAAGTTTGTCATCGGATTTATCAAATAACCTCCTTGTATATCAGCAATAAAAACATCGGTTTTATTCCCTTGCCCTACTACCACTCCTTTATCGTATGGACGTTTTACATCATAACTTTTATAAATATCACCTCCATAATTATAGCTGTCTTGTGCTGTATTAAAATCTAATCCGCGTTTTCCAATATTAAATTTAGCATCACCAAAAAGACGTCCTTTATGATATCTTCCAATTACAACAAATTCATTGAAATTACCTCCCCATTGATGCCCAAGACTTTGATTATTGTGCCCATAATTTGTAATTACTGCGCTATGCGAATATACGTAAGGACGCACATGATTGTATTCTACCTGCAGCAAAAGATCTTTTACATCGAATGCATTGAAATATTTCCCTCCAATTTGAAAACCAAATTTATTCTTCCAGCTCTTATCTCCTGCCTTTACATCAGAAACCGAAAATTCATCTATTAAGAACTGTGAATACAAGTTAATACTGTTATTCCATTTATATTTTCCAGTAATTCCAAGCATTGCATTTCCGCTTCTTGAAGAAGATGTAAATTCGACCGTACGATAAAAAATAATAGGATTCACAAAATTCACATCAAATCCTCTATTGTTGGTATCTGTCCAAACCACCGACTCAAAGAAACCTAAGTTCAGCCTGTTTGAAACATTCCAGCTCAAATAATGGTTTGCCATAAATTTTGTTGCATATGTTTTATCAACCGTAACTTCCGGTCTAACATCCTTCAACCACATATAAGTATTAGTGTATTTGATTTTCCAGAAAGTCGTATTAATTTTAAAATACGGATATGGGCTCGCACCATCACCTTCAAGCAATGAACGATATCCGTCTCCAATAAAATTTCTTCCATAACCCAACTGAAGATCAAAAAACTTATACGGAGCATATGTAATATCAGCTTCTGCTAGAGGAAAATCATAAGCATCTGTTTTAAAACGTTTTGCAATTCCAATTCCCGGAATAATTGCTGGATTTCCTCCAGAAGGTTTTAATGATTCAGCATAATCGTTAAAATATCCTGCAAAACGTCCTTGACTTTCAAAAATAGTTGTTGTAAAGTTTAATTTTTTTCCGAGACCACCTCTAAAATTTAGAGCACGCGTATTTACATAAGTATAGGAAGCGTCAAGATCAGAAGCTTTCCCGAGTTGCAAATCAACAATCGGATTTAAAGCCAACCAATAATCTTCTCCTTGAATCTGAACTAAATTTTCATTCCACCATTTTCGTCCCAACCAAGTTGATGCCTTCTTCTGAAGTGATTCATTTACTGCTTTCAAATTATAGTATTTTGAAACCTCAGCATATGTAAATGGTTTTGAAGCTGTGTGGTTATTACTTCCAACTTGATTCATAGCGCCATCAAACTGCGCATAATAACTATGTGAAAAAGGAACATTCAAATAACTTTCAAATTCTGGATTATTGTATTTTTTGTAAACAATACTATCCAATTCAGTCATAGGCTTTTCAGCTGGTTTTAAAATCTGAGATGCTGCCAAAGCTTCTGCCGCTAATTGATCCGAATTTTTTAAAGGAATATTAATCGTAATTGTATATTTCGAATAGGTCGGTTTTCCATTATAAGTCGACGGCTTGATTGTCGGGAACTTAGCAAAAACTCGTTTTGCAGCTTCAGACAAATCCTCATTTGAAGTATTTACATAAATCACTTTGAAGACTCCTGTCGCATCAACTTCAAAAAGCACTTTGACTTCACTTTTATGATTGCTTTGCTTTAAATTTTCCGGCACCTCAAAATTTTGAAAAACAAAATCCTGAACTTCTCTATAAAAGCAATCTTCCAATTTTTTATCCGCTAAATTTTCGCAATTTGGAAAGATCGGAAATTGTTCACTTGTAAATCCAGATTTAACATAAGTATTATTTTCTTGAGCAAAAACAAATAGGGAAGCTAAAATAAAAATAAAAGTCAGGGCTCTTTTATTAATTAAGTAGGTTTTAATTTTCATTTAATATTGATTTGGGGTATTCTCTCCATTAGCAATTGCTTTTGCTGCCGAAGTTCCGATACGTTTAACTCCTAAACGAATCATTTCTATTGCATCTTCATATGATCGCACACCGCCCGCCGCCTTAACTGGCAACGGTGATGCATTTTCTAACATTATAATAATTACAGGAACTGTAGCTCCGTTTGGTAAATCATTTTCAGTTTTAAAAAAACCTGTTGACGATTTTACAAATACCGACGAATAATTCTCTTCCTTGAAATTAGATATCACAACATTTTTTATCAAAGCCGAAAGCTGAATAATTTCTTTATCCGTTAAAGCAGCTGTTTCAATAATCCATTTTATCGTTTTATTATGAGCTAAGCCGATTTGTGTACCTATTAAAATTTCATTTTTTACCAATGCCAAATCTCCGTTCTTGAAAGCTTCATAATTGCAGACAAAATCCAAATCATCAGCACCGTTTTCAATTGCTTCATTGGCTTCTTTTATTTTGGTCTCCAAATCTGATTTGCCTTCCGGAAAATCGATGACTGTACCAACAAGCACAGTAGAATTAGCCTCCATAATCATTTTTTTAGCCAAACTGACATATTCTGGCCGAATCATAATCAATTTAAAACCTTCTGCAATTGCTTCCTCAATCGCATTTTTTACAACAACGCTATTATCTGCTTCCGAAAGCCCGGCTTGCGAAGCAGTTTTAAGATACGTTGAATCAAGGTATTGCTTAATGTTCATGATTTAACTTTTTAATCAGAATGCCACAAAAATACATTTTAAATTCAAAAAAAAGCACTATTTATAAGGCTTCATTTTATTCCAATAAAAAACCCACCGAAGTGGGTAATCATATTCCTATTATTTTGTCGATCTTCTTTCTTAAACCTATAGCAGAAAATACTCCGGCAGTTGCTCCAATCGTATTTGCTAAAACATCAGTTACATCTGGAGTTCTTGTTGTCGTCAAAACTCCTTGCAGAACTTCGATAGTAATTCCAAAAAAAACTGAAAATATAAATGAAATCAGATACGCCTTATAATCATTAGCATGCTGTCCTTTAAGTTCTTTTTTGAAAAACAAAATCCACGAAATCGTAAATCCAAAATGAAAACAAAAATGAACAATTTTATCTATACTCGGAAAATCAAATGCTGGAATATTACTCGAATTTGTCAAACAAAAATACGTAATGATTCCTGAGCATATAATCGCCCAAATTAAAAGAAGCTGTTTAGGCACCGATAAGTTGTTTGTAAGCTGCGTCAGATAATAATGAATCTATTTCTGATGCATCAGCAATTTTAATTTTGATCATCCAACCTGCTCCGTAAGGATCAGAATTCACAGTTTCTGGAGCACTTTCTAAACTATCATTGAAAGCAATGATTTCACCTGTTAAAGGCAAAAATAAATCTGAA
Organism: Flavobacterium denitrificans DSM 15936; assembly: GCF_000425445.1. Lineage (GTDB taxonomy): Bacteria > Bacteroidota > Bacteroidia > Flavobacteriales > Flavobacteriaceae > Flavobacterium > Flavobacterium denitrificans. The sequence goes on from NZ_KE384379.1 coordinate 394,595, forward strand.
ACTGTTTTTACAGCTTCAACAGTTCCAAAAACTTCGTCTTTATCTAATGTTTGATCTAAAGTTTCTACCTCAACATACACGATATCTCCTAACTCTTTTTGTGCGAAATGAGTAATTCCTACAGTCGCAACATCTCCGTCGATGCTAACCCATTCGTGATCTTTTGTGTACTTTAAATTTGCTGGTATGCTCATAATAGTATGTTTGAAAATTGATAATTTAATAATTAAGTCACAAATGTAATAATCTTCTAATAAAATTTAGATCAGAATCCTAAATTTAATTTCCGAAATTATATCTAAGTGTAAATCCTGATCTAATATTTGTAAGCGGGAAAGATGTCGAAATAACTGCTTTTGAAAATGAATGATCATAATAAAATATAGCCGTTAGATTTTTGCTGAAAGCATAATCTGCTGTTAATTTTAATGCCCAAATATTTTGACCCGCCGCTAACTGATTATTGTCATAATCTAAATAACGCACTAATGTCTGGTTATTTCTATATGAAAAATCAGCTTTTATATTAATATCACTTTTTATAATTCCCGTTGGATTGTCAGCCAATCGAGATGAAAATATCACGTCTTTAAAGCGATATCCCATTCCTACAACATATTCAACACCTTTTACCTCGGTCAACAAATTATTGTCAAAACTCATAGACAAGGCTCTGTCTCTTTTAATTTCTGTTAATAAACGGAACGAACTCTTCAACTCAAAATCTACTCGAATCAACGGACTGAATTGTTCAACTAAATTCACATTTGACATTACCGTTTGGTTGTAGAAATTGGTATTTACATCTTGCCCGCCAGGATTTTCAAAGTAATCAAAATTAGACCTAAACTGGTTTATTGTATACGATGCCCTGTAATTGTGTTGCAATGAAAAACGTCTGAACTTATCTTTGAAATATTTGTAACGCATCAAACCGTTGTATTTGATGCTCCAATTTGGAATTGGAAAACTTCTGAAAATATCTGTCGAACTGCTCGAAGCATTTCCGCCTGAATATGCCGCCAAAAATGATGGCAATAAAACCGCTTGATTGCTTTTTGTAAAACCAATTGGATATCCTTGATTAGCAGTATAAATTGCATAATTAGGATCTCCTTCTGCCGGAATTGGATTGTTCGCATCTCCATATCTTGGTATATCGACCCCAGGTCCATAATGTTCTTCGGCCAAACGATTTGCAATAACTAAACGATTATTTCTAAAATCATCAAATGCCGCTGATTCCAACTCATTGCTTGTTGCAAAAGAAGTTTTAATCAAAACCGTTGATATCGAAAACATTCCATATTGATACGGAGATAACGGTGTATATTCGCCATTTATCACGCTATACTGCTCTGATGAATTATGAGAATAAGTACGATCCATCGCCAAATCAATCTTTAAATCAGGCAATAAATCAACATTAGCTGCAATTTTTAAAATATTGTTCGTAACCTGAGTAAAGTTTTGATTGAAATTATCGTAATTCGTCAACCAGCCATTTTTTGCAGATTCATAACGAACATCATCCTGACTTCCAAAGATAAACCCTAACGATGGTTTTGCCGTTCCGAAGAAACCAATACTTGGTGTATAACCCGGCAATACAGTACCACTGTTTTTAGTGTAATTTACCTGAACGTTTTTTACACTTGTCAAAACTCCAATCAAACCATCTAGAAACGGACTATTATTAGCCACAGGTTTGGCTGTGTTTACCACTTTTTCTCCTGGTTTTGGTGGTGCTGTCTGCTTAGGTTTTGCCGCTGTCTTTGCACCTGGTGTCAATCCTAAATATTTATAAAGCATATTCATATTTAGTGTTGTGCTAAACGTATTTGAATTCGCGTTCTGGATTGTATTTCCTAAATTATACTGAATTCCATCATCATCAACAAATTCAGACAAAGCTGTTGAAGAACGTTGCCAGCTGTAATCTGCCTTGTATTCATAATTTGCTTTTATAAAACTCAGAACTGGAATTTTATTAATCGGAATTTCATAGTTTAGCACCAATTGCTGCAAATGCTGATTTGGCGTACCCATGTCTAAATAATCATCCCAAATATTAAAATCTTCTTTAGGCGTATTATCTTCATTTAAATAGTTTTTGACAATATTATTTGATGCCGCAGTGTAATTTAATTTCAAAGACTTGGTCAAGTTAAAACCAAATCCATATTGATAATTAAAGGCAAAATTCCTTCTATATAACGGATCAAGACCAATTCCCTCAACATCAACAAGTCTGTACTGCTGGCGGTTGCTTTGTCTCAAAATATTTGTATTGAAATTAATATTAGAAGGCAAATAATTAAAGTTGAAATCACTTAAAATTTTCCAATAATCACTTTTCTTCATGAATTTGGTCTGCTTGAAAGGCACAACTTCTTTTGGCTGAAAAGCAAAAGCATAATTTACAGCCGAATTCGACTGCTCATCTTCATAGCTTTCCACTTCATAATCATGACGCTCTACTTGATTATAAGATTGTGAAAACGTAAAATTTTCAATATCATAAACATGTGGTTTTTGCTCAGGAGCTCTATCTTTTCTTACTCCTATAAAGTTGATGCTTTTGCGTTTTGTATAATCAACTGCACGAGTTCTGATGTTTTCTTTCTCAGCAGGATCTGTTGTTTCTCTAATTAACTGATCCAGTTTAATATCCTGATTGAATGGATCATATTCTGGCGTAATTACCTCTTCTCCAATAGCATAATTAAACGGCAAATTAATTCCCCATTTATGAGGCAATAATTTTCCTAAATTCAAATTTGTCACAATATTATATTGCTGAATATCTTCACGATCTCTTTCATTAGCACCTTGCTCTAAAGATCCAAAACCAATCGTACTTTTTCTTCCTGTAGCAGAAATTGTTGCAAAATCGGCCATATTGGTATCAACATTCAACAATGCCGCCATTCCGCCTTTATTATCCAAATCAGACATACGGAGCTCATTGAACCAAACCTCTCCCTTAATGTCCTTATGATCAGCCCTGCTTTTTACACCGACCATTAAATTTCGAACCAAACCAAAATTCGGATTTCCTTTAATACCAAGTTTTAAATTGCTGTCGCCATCCCCACCGCTTGAAATCATGTCTGGATCATCATCAGGATAATACACTCCATTAATATCTCTTTTAGGAGAGTTTATATCGAGTGGCATTGCCTTGATTTTCATTCTTGTCAATAATTCTAGCGCCAAATCAATATTATTTTCTTCCAACCAAACCAAATCTGGGCTTATCGTACATGACCCTCCTGTTTGTGTAACTTTTAAAGGAATTTCGACTTGATAATAGTTTTGTGTAAAGTCATTACCAAAACGAATAAATCCAACCATCTCATCATCTAACAAAGTGGTTTCATTTGGAAGAGATTCTGCGTGCAGGAACATTTTTAATTTTTTGTATTGACGCATATCAACACTTACATTTTTGAATACTGCTCTTGAATCCTGATATTGCAATCCAGTTCCGCCGATTCGAACTGCCAAAGCCTGCTCATTTTGATTGATTATCGTATTATTATTATACAATTGCTCTCTTTGAACACCCGGTGGAATTACGTAGTTCACAGGACATTTTGTTCCATTTTCCTGAATATTAACAGCTGCAACATCAAACTGAACACCATCATCATCTGGATTGGGATCGTTTGCATCAAGAGTTCCTGTATATCTTCTCCATTCGCCTCGTACTAAATCCAAAGCTCCAAAACGAACGGTCATTTGATCACTAAAACCGGTCATAAACATACGCATGAAACGAATCGATCTAAAATCAGTGATGTTTCCAATTGTATTTTGAGGTTTTGATACGGGAATTTTAAACTGAATCCATCTTGCATTTGTAGTTCCGCCGTTTGGCAATTCAACATTGCTCACTTCACGAATATCTGTAATATAATTTGACCCAACCTGCATTCCTGGTTTTAGTTCAATACTATATTCATAGTAAGCATTAATCGTGCTCATTGTATTGTCACGATTAATATCTTCTACGTCTGGTAACGTTGTCGACCCACGATTTGGATCATCGATACTTACAGCAGAGTTTCCTTCTGTTCCATTGTATCTTTTATAACGGTTGATAACATCTCCATCTGTATTTAAATAATATTTGTAATTATCAGCAGCCGGATCTTCTTCTGCTGCATAATTCGTATAAATAGAAGCTTCTTTGGCATCAGGCAAACCATCGAGACCTACGTCTTGATTTCTACGATTGTCTGGATTAGTATCAAATGCATAAATCAACGACTGTGAAGCTGGAACATCTCCCCAAAGCGGTTGTGGATTTACCATTACCTGATCTGGCCCTAAACCATTTTCATACTGTTTTCTTCCGTCCTTTAAAACGTCTTCAGATATTTCACCTAAATTGAAATAAATTTTTCCTGTATTATTTGCAGGAGCTTCACCATTTCCTACATAAGGATCCAATACCCAAAACTGGATATACTCAACATTTCCTTGCTCAAAATTGGTTGAATTAAGCGAGCGCATAATTCCTCCAAAATTTGAGGAAGCTGCGCTAGAACCAAAATTCGGATTATTGTTATATGGTCCTCTGTCAGATGGAAAATAAGTTAAATCCAGCGTATTGATTACTTGAATTTGTCCTTGCGCAATATCTGTATTTGGATATAACTCTTTACTGTAAATTCTTCTTGTTGTATTTAATGATAAATCATCATTTGAAATACCGTCTGGTTTTGAAGAATAGAAAACGGGATCAATAGTATACCAAGCCAATTTTGCACGTTTGTATCCATATTCCAGTGTACTTGAATTTGCATTAAATGTATTATCAGTAATTGAATTTAAAAAAGGAGTTGAAGCCAAACTCCATGCATATGCCGATCGCATATCGATGGTTGATTGCGAACCTTCAAAATCATCAACATAAATAGTTGCCTCACCTTCAAAATCACTAGCTTTTGGAGCATCAGGTTTTAGAAACGCAACTTCGCCTCGAATAGAAAGGTTAGAAGGAACATCGGTATCGATATTTGGAAGTTTATTTACCAATCTTGTTAAAAACGGAACCTCCGTTGCATAGTTTCCGTTAAATCCAAAAATTGCATTATTTACAGATTCCTGGCCATAACTTGATTTTTGTGTAAACGGTTTTTCTGTCATTTTTAAATAAGTTCCACCAACAACAAATTTATCTGAAATTTTGTGCTCGACATTGAACCCTATAAATCTTCGAGTTTGTTGTCCGAAAATAGAATTATTCTCTAACGAAACTTCAATTGGCGTATTTGAGGCCTGAAGCGAAGGATCTAAAATCTGGACACGCCCCAATTGATAATCCACACTATAATCGATACCTTCAACAAGTCGACGTCCAGCTGCCATTACAACAACAGAACCTTGCGGTACGTTAAACGCTCCAATTGGGATTCCGTTGCTTCCCGAAGATTTATATTTTCCTCGAAGCATGAATTTATTCTTATCGCTATCCTGTAAAGCACCAGATTGTGTATTGCGATACATATTTCTAAATACATATTTCTGCTGATTTGCATTATATGTATTTGGATCATTATAATTTTCGCCTGAACCTGAATTTTGTAATTTTTTAAACAGCAATTCCCCAAAAGGCTCTTTGGTCGTAAAAATAATTCGGCCGTTCTGAACGTCAACAGTAATTCCTGAAAGATAATCGAAAAATCCATCTCCTCCTGTCTGTGGATCATTGTTGTAATTCAATCTATCCAAATTAAAGACATTCAATAAAGGTGTTTGATCTACTTTATTATCAGCAGTTGGATTAGACGGAAAAGAAGTTCCTATAACTGGCGTAATATAATTTATAGGCGAAGGATCTGTATATAAGATGTTCATTCTAAAATCATCCTGCTTGATTTGATACGCCTGCGGAATTTGATAAACGTTTTTCATCATCAAGTTCCAAACCGGATTCTGCACGTTTGTCAAATTGCTTTTAAGCATTTTCAAAATCAAACTTTGGGTAATAATGGCCTGATTTGAATTATTGCTTCCTGTAACAACAGTTGCATCAACACCATCACTTCCAAATTCTCCAACTTGATACACTTTCCCTCCAACTGTATATTCAAACGCAACAGCTAAAATCTCGTCATTAGCAAGACGCTGTTGCAAAGAGATATATCCTAGCTGAGGATTAAAAGTATATTCGTTTGCAGTCAATTTTCGAGCATTTTCTAAAACAGAATAATCTGTTCCTTCGCTAACATTGGCATTGTTAAAACCTGATTTTGCCGTAACGATTTCCCTAATATTTGAGTTCAAATAAGATCCTGGCTGACCAATAGCAGCAGGGTCATATTTGTTATTATCATTATCTGAAGGTGAATCTGGCGGGTTGTTAAAAAAACCTGCTGGTGAACTAATCACAACAACTTCGTTATCTGGAATACCTGTAATTTGACCTTCTCCCAAATCCTGAAGCGCAATAATATTTCTGAGGTTATTACTTGTAGTACTTACTCTGTTTTGCTTGTTTGTCACCCAAACCTCTAACCTTGTTATCTGTACACGGCTATCAATAAGTGGGTAATTCTTTAATGAAGCATCGTAATTGTTTCTAAAATATTGTGACAAAAAAAAGTGTCTGTCATTGTCATAATCCAATGCATATAAATCAAAATTTTGTACTGTTCCACCTCCTTCGGCTACAACACTTTTAGTTTGGGATTTTTGTTCAGAGAAAACCCCGGTGATTGTAGTTTTTCCGAATTGCAATTGTGTTTTCACACCAAATAAACTCTGAGCACCACGAATCAAAGTACTATTCAAAGGCATACTGACATTTCCCACTTCGACTTTCTGAATGATATCATCTTCAGAAGGCGTATAAGCCAATTTAAATAAGTTCTGAAAAGCAAACGTAGATTGGGTATCGTAATTGGCATTTACTTCTAATCGCGTACCAACTTTTCCCATTAAACTCATACTGATACGCTGATCGAAATCAAACGTAAGACTGGATCTATTTCTAGGTGAAAATGATGGATTGTCTTGCTTGGTGTATCTTATACCTAGGTCCATTTCGACAGAACCTGTTGGCTTTACGTCAATTGTATTACTTCCAAAAATACTTTCGAAGAAATTGGAATTGACATAATACCTTGGCAACAAATTCTTTTTAGCGGCTTCGCTTCCGGCTTTTTTTCCATCTATCGCATCGGCTTTTTTTCTGAAATAATCTCGGCGAGATTCTTTCAGAACTAAATCTTCATATTCTTTTGGCGTTAAAATAATTGGGTAATTGACTGGAAAACCATCAACTGAATTGGTGTAAATATAACGATCAGATATTGGATCGTATTTATATGCCGAAAGTATGCTTGGAGGATCTTTCAACTCTACTTTTCCTGTAGAAAATTGAGTTTTTGTTGTATCTTGAACTGCCGGATTTACTTGCGATTGCAAAACATTACCGCAAAATAAAACCAGTAAAAAAATACAAATTTTACGCATACAATTGGTTTATGTTAGTTGAGTTACAAGCTTTTTAATGCTCTTTTTATGATCGTTTCTGCTGTCGCTTCTGGATCTTCTTTTACGATCTTTTCGACTACTTTTTCAGAAGCTTTTCGAACAAATCCTAAAACTTCCAATGCAGATAACGCTTCATCTCTATTTGTATTGTTTTGAACTACTGAAACTTCATCCAAATCATACAATTTTAACACTTTTTCCTTCAAATCAAGTATAACTCTCTGAGCTGTTTTATTACCAATCCCCTTAATCGATTGGATAACTCCCACATCACCAGATGCAATAGCATTTATAATTTGTTTAGGTTCTATTGAAGACAACATTGTTCTGGCAATATTGGCACCAATACCTGAAACAGACAATAACATCCTAAATATTTCGCGCTCCGACTTTTCTACAAAGCCAAATAAAGTATGCGCATCTTCTTTAATTTGAAGATGCGTATACAATTTTATAAAATCAGCATTAGGAATTAGCGAAAAGGTATGTAAAGATATATTCACATGGTATCCCACTCCATTACAATCAATTACAACTTCTGTGGGATTTTTTTCAACTAATTTCCCTTGCAAATGTGCTATCATAAAAATAATTTATAGCACCAAATATACATAAAATAAGACAAAAAACACCTTCTATTTATATCGGACTATTGGGCTAATTTATTTTTTTTATTTTCTTTTTCTTGAGCATCAATCACAGCAATTGCTGCCATATTTACCATTTCTTCAACACTTGCTCCTAATTGAAAAATATGTACTGGTTTGCCAAGTCCCATCATGATTGGACCAATTGAACCAGCCTTATTTAATTCCTTCATTAACTTATAAGTAATGTTAGCAGCCTCTAAATTAGGGAATACCAATGTATTTACTTTTTTGCCCGCTAATTTAGAAAAAGGGAATTTTTCTTTAAGCATTTCTGAATTCAAAGCAAAATCTGCTTGAATTTCACCATCAATAATCATATCTGGATGATTTTTATGCAAATAAGCTACCGCTTCTCTTACTTTTGATGCATTTTTATGTGTGGATGATCCAAAGTTCGAATAAGAAACCATTGCAATAACTGGCTCAATACCAAACATTTTTGCAGTTTTAGCCGTCATTAATGCGATATTCACCAAATCTTCAGAAGATGGATCGATATTAATAGCTGTATCTGACAAGAACATTGGCCCACGTGCCGTAAGCATCATGTTTGCAGTTGCAACAAGTGAAGCTCCTGGTGCTTTTTCAACTAACTGAAGCATTGGTTTTACTACGCTTGGGTAACTTCTTGAATATCCAGTCACAACAGCATCAGCCTCACCTTCGTTCACCATCATAGCTGCGAAATAATTTCTTTCGCGCATAAATTTCTGAGCATCAAGCAATGAAACACCTCTACGTTCTCTTGATTCCCAATATGAATTTGCAAAACGATTGCGTCTCGCTTCTTCTTCGTTTGTTTTAGGATCAATGATTTCTAAATCTGCATCAAAACCTAATTCAGTTTTTAATTCTAAGATCGTTTCTCTGTTTCCTAATAAAACAGGAATACCAATTCCATCTTCGTGTACAATTTGCGCAGCTTTTAATACATTTAACTGATCAGCTTCTGCAAAAACAACTTTTTTAGGGTCTAATTTAGCACGGTTTGTAATCAAACGCACCATTTTATTATCATTACCCATACGTTCGCGAAGCTTATCTTCATAAGCAGCCCAGTCTGTAATTGGATTTTTTGCAACTCCAGATTCCATTGCAGCTTTTGCAACTGCAGGAGCTACAACTGTAATCAAACGTGGATCAAATGGTTTAGGAATGATGTATTCTTGCCCAAAACCAAGTTTTGTTGCACCATAAGCTACGTTAACTTGCTCTGGAACTGGTTCTTTTGCCAAAATCGCCAAAGCTTTTACGGCAGCCATTTTCATCGCTTCATTAATTTTTCTAGCTCTTACATCAAGCGCTCCTCTAAAAATATATGGGAATCCAAGTACGTTGTTAACCTGATTAGGAAAATCAGAACGGCCTGTAGCCATAATAACATCTTTACGAGTTTCTACAGCTAAATTATAATCAATTTCCGGATTTGGATTTGCCATTGCAAATACAATCGGATTGTCTTTCATTGTTAATAACATTTCTGGCGACAAAATACCACCTGAAGATAATCCGATGAAAACATCAGCGCCTTTTACAGCTTCTGCCAATTCAATTTTCGGACCATCAACAGCATATTTTAATTGCAAGTCAGAAAGTGAAGGATTATCTTTTGTTAAAAGCCCTTTACTATTATACATTAAGATGTTTTCAACTTTTACACCTAATAAAACATATAAATCAGTACAAGCAATTGCCGCAGATCCTGCACCAGAAACTACCATTTTTACATCTTCAGCTTTTTTACCTGCTAATTCAAGTGCATTAATCAACGCAGCCGAAGAAATGATTGCTGTTCCATGCTGGTCATCGTGCATTACTGGAATATCTAATTCCTCAATAAGTCTTCTTTCGATTTCGAAAGATTCTGGTGCTTTGATGTCTTCAAGATTTATTCCTCCAAAAGTTGGCGCAATATTTTTTACTGTCTGGATAAACTCTTCTACATTTTTTGTATCAACTTCTATATCAAAAACGTCAATATCAGAGAATATTTTAAATAACAAACCTTTCCCCTCCATTACAGGTTTTCCTGCCTCAGGTCCAATATCTCCAAGTCCTAAAACAGCTGTACCATTTGAAATTACGGCAACTAAATTTCCTTTTGCTGTATATTTATAAACGTCTTCAACGTTTGCTGCGATTTCTAAACATGGCTCTGCAACACCAGGCGAATATGCCAATGATAAATCTCTTTGGGTTGCGTATTTTTTTGTTGGAACTACCTGAATTTTTCCTGGAGTCGGCTCTGCGTGATACAGCAGCGCTTCTCTTCTTTTACTCTCTTTGTTCATTATTTTTAGCTTTTATTCTAGCTTACAAAGATATAAGTCTTAGTTTAAAATGGGACGTTTTTAGTGCTTTCTTTTGTTAAAATAACAATTTAAGGTGTCAAAAAAAATAGTCCTTCAAAATCAGGACTATTTATAAAAGTATATTTTTTGATTTTCTTTTATTGCGAAATATAAGAATTCAAGTGATTTATAGTGTCTTTTTGAATCTCGATTATTGCTTTTACAACATCGCTGATTGAAATAATTCCCACTACAGTTCCATCTTCTAAAACAGGCAAATGTCTGAATCTTTTTGTACTCATCAGCTCCATGCAATCTTCAATATTATTTGAAAGATTTACTGTGATAACATTGCTTTCCATAATTTCATGAACAAAAGTCTCTTTTGACGATTTATCCTTCAAAACAATTTTTCGAGCATAATCCCTTTCAGATAATATTCCTTTTAGGTCAGTTCCATCAATTACAAGAATTGCCCCTATGTTTTTTTCGCCCATTACTTTCAATGCTTCATAAACTGTTGTAGTTGAAAGCACGGAATAAACATTTCTTCCTTTTGCGTTTAGTATTTGATTTACAGTCATATCTGAAAAATTTTAGATTTATAAAGTTATAAAAAAATTGACACAATTTGTTGTCCATCTAAACTTTTTAAAAATATAACACATTCATTTTAAACAAAATACACCGTATTTCAGCTTTTCAAAATTATCCTGCAAAGAATGAAATTAATAATAAATGTTTTTTGTGAAAAATAAGTTTTTTTAACGCTTTTTCATCTCCATAAAAAAAGAGCTTTTTTCATAGTATTGAAAAAAGCTCTTTTTGTTTTTATATTACAAACCAACGATTATAAACTCGCTTCGTCTGTTTTGCTGATGTTGCTTTTCGGTACATTTTACACCATCTGCACACTTGTTTATTAATTTTGTTTCTCCGTATCCTTTTGCAGTTAATCGGTTTGCATCAATTCCTTTGCTAATAAGCCAATCTTTTGTGGATTGTGCTCTTTTATCAGATAAAATTTGATTGCTTTCAGATGATGAACGGCTGTCTGTATGCGAACGAATATCTAATTTTACATTTGGATACTGGTTCAGAACATCTACCACTTTCTGCAAATCTGGTTCAGATGTTTTTTTGATGGTTGCTTTTCCTAAATCAAAAAAGTTCATTGGGATATGAAGCAATTTCGCTAAATCGGTTCCTATTTTTATTGGACCAATTTTTACTGGTTTTACTGCTGTCTTTTTAATTTCAATGGTTTTAGCTGTTAAAGGCTTGAATATTTTTTGCATCGAAAAATCCAACGTTGTTTTGCCATTTTCTTTTTTGAGCAATGCTGAAACATCTTTCATTCCATAATCACTTTTTGAAGCTCTTATTGAATATTTTTTGCCACATTTAATCTTTGGAAAAATGTAATTTCCTTTTTCATCTGTTACAATTGTTGCAAGCGGATTTAAATTTTCGTCAAACAATGCCAAAGTTACATTCGCTAAAACTTCATTTGATTCCGCATCAGTAATTGTTCCCATTAAATCTTGTTCGCAAACCAATCTCTTAATTTCAGTGAAACGATAAATATCGTCTAAACCGTGTCCTCCATTTCTATTAGACGAAAAATATCCGTTTCTGTTTTTACCGTCAAGCATAAATCCGAAATCGTCTTGTTTGCTGTTCACTGGCTCTCCAACATTTTGCACATCATCTTCGATGGTGTTGTCTGCATTTATTTTGGCAACAAAAACATCAAGTCCGCCAAGCCCCGGGCGTCCGTCAGAAGCAAAATAAAGTTCATTTTCTGCCGAAATAAAAGGGAAAGTTTCTCTTCCTTCAGTATTAATTATTGGACCTAAATTTTGAGGTTGGCCAAAACTTCCATCGGTATTTATTGCAACTTTAAACAAATCAGATTGTCCTAAAGTCCCTGGCATATCTGAGGCAAAATACAATATTTTTTCATCAATGCTCAAAGTTGGATGTGCAGTACTGTACTGATCACTGTTGAATGGAAGCTCTTTTTCATTTGTCCATTGACCATCAATAAAATCAGCTTTATACAGTTTCAAAAGTGTTACTTGTTTGTCGTTTTGACCTCTTTTGCCGTCTGTGAAATTATTTCTGGTAAAATACATTGTTCGGCCATCTTTTGTAAAAATTGGCGTTGACTCGTTGAATTTTGATTTTTGATTTTTACGAAACAGCTTTGGGTTACCAACACTTCCGTCTGGCATCAAATCAGAGATATATAATTTAGAGAACGATTTGTTTGTCCATTTAAAACTTGTTTTCGTAATTCCGCCCGTATCTCTGGCTGAAGTAAAAACAATTTTTTTGTCATAAATTACACTTCCATAATCCGAATAAGGTGAATTTATTCCGGCATCAGCAATTTCATATCTTCCAGAATTAAACTTAATTCCGTCCAAATAATTTTTCTCATTTCTGATCAAAGAAGCTCTTTTTTCTGAACCTGCTTTTAGATTGAATTTCTCTAAAACTTCATTCGCTTTTTGATAATTTCCAGACGCTTTTAAACACTGAGCGTATCTGTATAAATATTCAGGCTCTTGCTCTTCATTCATTCGGAATAACTCATCATACCATTGCAACGCTGATTGCAATTCACTTAAAAAATAATAGGAATTAGCCAGCCTTTGCAATATTTTTTCATCTTTTGTTCCTTTTTCGACAAGGCTTTCATAGGCTTTTATAGCATCTGCGTAAGCATAATCATCGTACTTTTTATCTGCGGAGCTTATGTTTGTAGATTGTGCATTTGCATTGAAAAAAAAGCAAACAAATAAAACAGAAAAGCTTAAAATTTTAATTCTCATAATGGTATCGAATTAGAAGAATCTTGGAGAGATCATTTTTTTATAACTATTGAAAAACTCGTAACGAAGGAAAATTTCATGAGATCCCGAATTGTATCGTCTTAAATTGGTGGTTTCATGATCATATCCGTAACCAATATACATTCCTTTTGATACCTGAAAACCTGCCATTGCACTTACTGAAGCACTCCAACGATAAGCAAGACCGACAGTAAATTTATCATAAAACATGAAATTCCCTGAAACATCTACTTGCAACGGTGCTCCTTGAACCATTTTTGTTAATAGTGCCGGTTTGAATCTTATATATTCCAATTTGTCAAGATTAAATACATAACCTGCAATAAAATAATAATTGATTTTATCTTTAAGAATAGCAGTCGTATTATCATCATAGCGATTTGTTTCGATAAAATTAGGAATAGAAAATCCTAAATAAGCTCTATCTGAATGCCAATAAACTCCGGCACCAACATTTGGTGTAAATTTATTTTGCAGATCTTGAAATTGCTCCTCTCCTTGGTTTTCAAAACTCAATTTGCTTACATCAAGATTAAAAAGATTCGCAGTTGCTTTTACTCCGAATGAAAGTTTAAATGATTCAGAAGTTGGAATGCTATAAGACAAATCTGCCGATAAAGTATTTTCAACCGTTGGCCCGATTTTATCATTGACCAAAGAAACACCCAATCCTAATTTACTGTTATCACTTAGAGGTGTGTTTAATGAAAATGTACTTGTCTCTGGCGCGCCATCAAGCCCAATCCATTGTGTACGATACAATCCAAACAAACTTAAAACGCCTCGTGAACCTGCATAAGCCGGATTCACCGAAATTGTATTATACATATATTGCGTATACTGCGCATCTTGTTGAGCGGAACACACAACCGAAAAAAACATGAAAATTAAAATTAATTTTTTCATTTAGTAAGCTTTAAAAAACGGCTCAGCTAAAAGTCAAGCCGTTTATTATTTTTTATTTATTTAGATACAAGTAACCTGACTGCTCGTGCTGATTTGAATTAGAATCTTTATATTTCAACGTATAGAAATACGTTCCTCCTGGCAATCCATCTGATTCTTTTACAGTTGCACGCCCTCCTGAGAACCCAACAAAAACTCGGTCTTCATTGTTGTAGTGGTCAATATCAAAGACCAAGACACCCCAACGATTGTAAATTTCAACCGTATTGTCAGGATAACATTCGATTCCTTGAATATAGAATCTGGCATTTTTCAAATCTCCATTTGGAGAAAAAGCATTCAGCACTTTTACCTTACAGCCATCTAAATCCAATACTGTTGGATTATCTCCTGTATTGCTCACATCATCAGATTTATCTTCGGCTTCAACTCCTCTTGCGCTTTTCCCAAGAGCAGTCGCCTGATTGCTCACTGTACCAGCAATAATATCGCTTTGAGTAATTTTATATTTAGCTGTGAAATTATTGTCGTTTGATTCGCCAATCTCCAAGTTAATTGCTTGTCCAGAAACCACAACACCCGGTAACGGATCTGTAATTGTAATTCCTTTTAATGGAACGTTACCTGTATTGGTTACTTTAAATTTATAGCTGATGGTTTCGCCTGCATTTGCAAATCCATTTGCATTTTCGTCATTAAATACCGCTGTTTTGATAATCGCAATATTTGGAACTTCAACAAAAACATTCAATGTCGATGAGCTACAATTTGATGAATTTGCTTTTTCACATACTTGATAAACTAAAGCATAAGTTCCTGCAGGTGTATTTGGTTTCACATTTACTGTCCCGTCTGCATTAAATTCAAAATATGGGCTTTTTGGTGTATTAGAAATCACCACATTTGTAGGATCAATAGGTAAGCCGTTCAATAAATCATTATCTAAAATATTTACAAATTCAAGTTGTCCATTAACACCATCAACACTTACTTGTACATCATCTTTTGTAATAATCTGTGGTGCTGGTATAGGATCTTCTGAGTTCACCACAGTTACATTAACAACGGCTTGACTACAATTTGATAAGTTTGAAGCTTCGCAGATTTGATAAGTCAATTGATATGTTCCTGAAGGCGTTCCTAATTTTACATCGACAGAGCCATCTGCATTTAAAATTAAATTAGGATTTGCAACAGCAGTGCTTAAAACAACAGCCGTTTGATTAAATGAATTTCCATTTAAACGATCATTACTGAATATATTTAATGCTGTACTAATACCTTTTTTAGCATCAATTGGGCCTGCATTGTCATTATTAGCTTTAATCTCAAATGTTGGTCTTGCATTACATTGTGGAGTTGCCGGTGGATAATTCACCATTATACTTACTGTAGGATTTAATGAAAACTCTACTGTTACGCCAGTTCTTGTTTTCTCAAATCCGTCTGCACCTTCAATCCATTGTCCATTTGCCAACAACCATCCTGGCCAGTCAATACCAATTCCGTTACTGTCTACAATCGCTCCTGGCCATAAGATACTTCCGCTCAATGGCAAGTTCGTTTGAGTAGCCACCACATTGTTGTCACTGTCAATCCATTTTACAGTCAATAAATTATTTGTTGTAAAATTATCCGGTGTTACATTATATGACACATATGGAACATCATTAGAGCAGTAACTAGTTGCTGCTACAGTCATTGTTGGAAGAACAACAGTTACTTTAACATCAGCTGTTTTGCAATTTGTTGTGTTCAATTCACAAACTTGATAAGTCAGTCCATATGTTCCAGCTGGTGCATTTTCTTTTAACACTATTGTTCCGTCTGGATTTAATGTTAAATATCCTGATGAATCAGCAACTGTTACTGAAAGATTAACATCAGAAGCTGAAATTTGCGATCCATTTTTAGTATCGTTTGTTAAAACATTAATAATATTTACTGGATGATTAACTCCTGCAATTGGACCAGCTAAATCATCTTTCAATACCAATACATCTCCCACAACTTGGATATAGCTCTTCACTGTATCGCAGTTCAGTGCATGGTCATT
>NZ_AUDL01000011.1 GCF_000425445.1 Flavobacterium denitrificans DSM 15936
CAAGGGTTGGGCTGTTCGCCCATTAAAGTGGCACGCGAGCTGGGTTCAGAACGTCGTGAGACAGTTCGGTCTCTATCTACTGCGGGCGTTAGAAATTTGAGTGGATCTGATTCTAGTACGAGAGGACCGAATTGGACAAACCTCTAGTGTATCTGTTGTCCCGCCAGGGGCACCGCAGAGTAGCTACGTTTGGAAGGGATAAGCGCTGAAAGCATATAAGCGCGAAACCCACCACAAGATGAGATTTCTTTTAAGGATCGTGGAAGATGACCACGTTGATAGGCTACAGATGTAAAGGCAGTAATGTCACAGTCGAGTAGTACTAATAATCCGTAAGCTTATGTACAAACTTTTCCCTCCGAGCAATCGGAGGGAGAGAACTTTCTAAAATATATTTACTTTTCTTTATCTCAGTATGTTAAGATATTGTTTTAATTATCAATTGTCAATTATCAATTATTAATTAAAAAGTTGCCCAAGCAACGAACGACCTTAAGGTGGTTATTGCGGCGGGGCTCACCTCTTCCCATCCCGAACAGAGAAGTTAAGCCCGCCTGCGCAGATGGTACTGCATCATTGTGGGAGAGTATGTCGTCGCCTTTCTTTTGAAAACCCTGTCCGTATCGGACGGGGTTTTTTGTTTTGTATCGGTTTTGAATTTTGGATCCCCAAGCTGTAATCCTGCCTTTTTCTTTGGACCACGATGCGTAAGGGATGCGAGCGGCATCTCCCGATTTGGAAAAACACGGCTTTTTTAGCCGTAGTTTTTGCTGATCGGTAATACATTGGACAGTCCGGCCCGGAGGTTGATGTCATAATGATTTTTATTTTCAAAGTTTGAATTAAACTTGCCATACTGTGCTATATCTAGTTATGTAAATCTGTTAAATTAAAGTCAATTTTAGGTTTTAAATTCCAGCGCGTTAGCCTTTTTAAATGTGAATCCTTATTTTTGTTTTAAATATTATAATTTAAGTATGAAAAAAACTATTGTATTGTTGGCATTGTTTGTTATTGCAAATTTAAATGCTCAACAGCGTCCTAAGTTGGTTGTAGGTATTGTTGTAGATCAGATGAAAATGGAATATTTATATCGTTTTTCTGATGACTTTACGCAAAATGGCTTCAAGAGATTGATGAATGAAGGATTTACTTTCCAAAATATGCATTATAATTATATGCCAACTTATACTGCTCCAGGCCATGCTTCAATTTATACTGGTACTACACCGGCGACACACGGAATTGTGGGTAACGAATGGTTCAGTAGAACTTTAGGTAAAGAAACATATTGTACAGATGATGCCAGTGTAAAAACTGTTGGGGACGGAACTGTAGAAGAGGGTGCCATGTCTCCTAAAAATCTTCAAAGCACTACAATTACAGATGAAGTTAGAATGGCAACCAATTTTAACGGTAAGGTAATAGGAATGAGTTTAAAAGATCGTGGTGCAATCTTACCTGCAGGACATTTTGCTAATTGGGCTTTTTGGTACAGTAAAACAGGTTCATTTATTTCAAGTACTTTTTATGGTGAAAAATTACCTGAATGGGTAACCGAATTTAATAATGAAAAGCATTATATGCCTTATATAAATAAGGGATGGGATTTGTATAAACCAGCTTCAACTTATAATGAGAGTTTGCCTGATAATAATCCTTATGAAGGAAAATTGTATGGAAGTGCTGCTCCAGTTTTTCCGTATAATTTAAAATCAATGTATGAGAAAAATGATGCTGGTATTTTAAGAGCGACTCCGTTTGGTAATGATCTTTTAGCTGAATTTGCTAAAAAAGCTATCGAAAAAGAGGAACTAGGAAAAGATAATATTACGGATTTTTTGACTGTAAGTTTTTCTTCGACTGATTATGTAGGTCATTTACTTGGGCCTCGTTCAATGGAACTTCAAGATACTTATTTAAGATTAGATCAGACAATTGCTGATTTCTTGGCTTATTTAGATAAGACTGTTGGTAAAGGAAATTATCTATTGTTCCTAACAGCGGATCACGCCGGTGCTGAAAATGTAATTTATTTGAAAGACCGAAAATATAATGTAGATAATTATCCTTCAAAAGATGTTAGGAAAAATCTTCAGGATTTTTCAGTAAAAACTTTTGGAGTAGATTTACTACAGAACTATTCTAATTTTAATATTTTCTTCAACAAACAAATTATTAAAGATAAAGGTTTTGAGTTGACGAAAGTAAAACAAGCTTTTAAAGAATTTTTGATTGCTCAACCACAAGTTAAAAGAGTTTATACTGAAGAGGAAATTCTTGCTAATAGTGGAAATGATTATTATTTAAACTTTGTGGCAAAAGGCTATGATGTAACTCAGGATGGTGATATGGTTGTTATAAATAAGCCTGGTGATATTGAATATTCGACTACGGGAACTTCTCATGGCACGCCATATACTTATGATACTCATGTACCAGCAATATTCTTTGGTTGGCATATTAAAAAAGGAGAATCATACGATAAAAAGGCTATTACAGAAATTGCTCCAACTATAGCGCAAAAAATAAAAGTTACTTTCCCAAATGGAACTGAAGCAAAAGTAATGCAGGAAGTTTTAGATGAGAAAAAAGAAGTTATGAATACAAAAAAGTAACATAAAATAAATTCAATTTAAGAGCCAGTCAATTGACTGGCTTTTTTGTGTGTAATAAAAAAAGGCTTTTCATAAGAAAAGCCTTTTATAGTGTTTAGTAAGCACTTATTTTAATGTTAGCCCTATGCGTTTGCTAACACTAATTCTTCATTATATGGAAGATTCCAAGCTTCAGCAACTCCTTTATAAAGGATTTTTCCATTCGCTACGTTTAATCCTTTTCTTAATTCTTCGTTCTCAGCACATGCTTTTTCCCATCCTTTATTTGCTAATTGTACAGCATATGGTAAAGTTGCATTGGTTAATGCTAAAGTTGAAGTGTAAGGAACAGCTCCTGGCATATTAGCAACACAATAGTGAACAATATCATCAATAATAAAAGTTGGGTTTTCGTGAGTAGTAGGAGTACAAGTCTCGATACATCCACCTTGGTCAACAGCAACGTCTACAACAACAGCCCCTGGACGCATTAATTTAAGCATGTCGCGAGTAATTAAGTGTGGCGCTTTTGCTCCTGGAATTAAAACTGCTCCAACAACTAAATCAGCATCTTTAATAGCTCTTGTAATATTATAGTGGTTAGACATTTCTGTATTTACGTTTGCTGGCATGATATCGTCTAATTGGCGTAAACGTGGCAAACTTAAGTCCATGATAGTAACTTGAGCTCCTAAACCTGCAGCCATTTTGGCAGCTTGAGTACCAACAATACCTCCACCTAAAACTAATACTTTTGCTGGTGGCACACCTGGAACACCACCTAAAAGAATTCCTCTTCCTTTTAATGGTTTTTCAAGGTATTTTGCTCCTTGTTGAATAGCCATACGACCTGCAACTTCAGACATTGGAACTAATAATGGTAAACTTCTATCTGTTTTTTCTACAGTTTCGTAAGCTAAACAAACCGCACCTTTTTCAAGCATTGCATGAGTTAATTCTTCAGAAGATGCAAAGTGGAAATAAGTGAATAATAATTGATCTTTTTTGATCAATGGATATTCAGAAGCAATTGGTTCTTTTACCTTAATGATCATTTCTGCAATAGCATAAACTTCTTCAATAGTTCCTAAAACTACTGCACCAGCATTTGCATACTCCTCATCACTAAACCCACTTCCTAATCCTGCAGTTGATTGTACATAAACAACATGTCCGTGTTTTTTCATTTCAGAAACACCAGCTGGAGTTAATGCTACACGATTCTCATTATTTTTGATTTCTTTTGGAACGCCTATTATCATATTGTTATATTTTTTTGTTTTTCTTGAATTTGTTTTACAAAGTTACTAGTAGAGAATATATTATTGATAAATGCTCTATAAATAAGAAAATATTATTTTATTTTATACTTTTACAGAAATATTTTCTGTTTAAAAGCTTTTAAACTTCGAAAAAGAGAAAAAATGACTAAATTATAATAATTAAAGAAAACGTTTTCGTTATGGTTTTAGATGATATTGACAAAAAAATCTTACGTCTTTTGCAGGAAAATGCACATTATACATTAAAGGACATCGCAAACAAAATAAATTTGTCCCTAACTCCTGTTCATGATCGTGTAAAACGCCTTGAAAAAGAAGGTGTTATAGAGAAATATGTTTCAATTTTAAACAAGAAAAAATTGGGAAACAATCTTACAGTTTATTGTCAAGTTACTTTAACTAAGCAGACATATGATACTTCTGAAGGGTTTAATCAAGCTATTTTAGAAATGCCCGAGGTTGTTGAATGCAATTATGTTTCTGGAAATTTTGATTATATGCTCAAAATTATCATTCCTGATATGGAAAGCTATCATCATTTTCATCAAAAAAAATTGTCTGTTTTGCCTGAAGTTTCGTTAATAAATACTGTTTTTGTTATTTCAGAAGTAAAAAGTACGACTGTGCTTCCGATTTAATAAAATAAAAATCCACCAAGAAAACTTGATGGACTTTAGAAATAGTTGGTTTTGGTTTTATATTAATAGTATGTAAAGCGTCGTACTTTTGCAATGTATTTTGCAAGACGAATTACCTGATGGCTGTAACCATATTCGTTATCGTACCAAATATAAAGTACAATGTTTTTTCCATCTTTCGAAACAATCGTGGCATTGCTGTCATAAATTGAAGGTGCAGAAGTTCCTACAATATCTGATGATACTAATTCATTATTCAAAGAGTATTTTATTTGCTCCACAAGTTCACCTTCTAGAGCATATTTTTTCATGATTTTATTTATTGCAGGAATTGTAGTTGCTTTTTTAACTTCTAAATTTAAGACAACCAATGAGCCATTTGGAACAGGAACTCGAATAGCGTTTGAAGTTAATTTTCCTTCTAATGATGGCAAAGCTTTTGCAACGGCACTTCCGGCACCAGTTTCAGTAATTACCATATTTAGAGCTGCTGCTCTTCCGCGACGGTATTTTCTGTGCATATTGTCAACCAGATTTTGGTCATTTGTGTAGGCATGAATAGTTTCTAAATGTCCTTT
The DNA here is from genome assembly GCF_000425445.1 of Flavobacterium denitrificans DSM 15936. Taxonomy (GTDB): domain Bacteria; phylum Bacteroidota; class Bacteroidia; order Flavobacteriales; family Flavobacteriaceae; genus Flavobacterium; species Flavobacterium denitrificans. The sequence continues at coordinate 5,097 of NZ_AUDL01000011.1, forward strand.
TACAACGCCAAGAGTATCTTCAACTGCTTTTAAAACTGGTGTAATCGCATTAGTTGTGCAAGATGCCGCAGAGAATATATTAATTTCTTCAGGGTTGAAATCATTATGATTGACTCCATGTACAATATTTGGAACTCCTTTTCCAGGTGCTGTCAATAATACTTTGCTAACACCTTGTGAAACTAAATGCCTTTTTAAAGCTTCCTCAGTTGTAAAAGCTCCAGTGTTGTCGATTACTAATGCTTCATTGATTCCGTATTGCGTATAATCAATTTCTTCTGGTGTATTTGCTGTTATAACATGAACTGTTGTTCCGTTAATAATTAAGGCATTGTTTTTTGGATCTGCCGTAACTGATCCCTGAAAATCTCCATGAATTGAATCATATCTTAATAGAGAAGCTCGTTTCTCTAGACTTGAGATATCATTCTTGTCACGTGTGACAATTGCTCTCAAGCGCAATTGATTTCCTTTTCCGGTTTTTGACATTAACTCTCTCGCTAACAAACGTCCAATTCTTCCAAAACCATACAAAACAACATCTTTTGGCTGAATTTCTTCCGAAGATTTGGCTTTCTTTAATTTATCCATTACAAAATATCTTGCATCTGGATATTTTTCATCTTCTAAACGATATTCGTAAGTTAGTTTTCCTAAATCTATTTTTGCGGGAGGCAAATCTAACGACAAAACAACTTTTGCGATTTCAACCGAATCAAAAATGGTAATGGGTTTGCCAACAAATTCACCTGCATATTGATGCAAATTGATTATATCGCTGACGTTTTTGTCCAACAACTGATTTTTAAATAAAACCATTTCGATGGATTTGTCATACCATAAATCACTTATAACTTTGATTAGTTCGACACCAGCTCTTCTTCGGTCGACTTGTAATGATACCTCTTTTTGGTACAAGGATTTTTTGCTCATAATTGATTAAATTGAAAAAATAAAATGCTCACTATTTTAAAATTTGGCGCAAAAGTATCTATTTCAATCGATTTCGTAAACTATTTTAGCATTTATTTTTGAAATAAAAAAGCCATCTTAAATTTAAGATGGCTTTGAAATTTTGAAAGTTTAGCCTTTTTAAATGATAATTCTAAAGATTTCTCCGTTTCTGTTTATCATTTCAATTCGAACACTTTGACCTTCGTCTTTTTTGCTTAAAAGTTTTGAAACTATTTCAACGTTTGTTGCTTTTACATTATCAATACTTAGAATAATATTTCCTTTCAGCTCATTTTGATACTGCATTAAATTCTCATTTGTTATGTTCTTAATTTTAACACCATAATCTATTCTGAATTTTTTCTTATCAACAGCATCAATATTTTCTAATTCGATACCTTTAAATTCTGCACTATAAAATTCATTTTTGCTAAGAGTTACAGGAACTGTTTTAGTTTTTCCTTCTTTAATATAAGTAACTTTTACAACGTCATTTGGTCTTTTTGTATTGATATATCCCGAAAGATCTGCATAAGTCGAAATGTTTTGATCGTCAAGTTTTACGATAATGTCGCCTTTGGTTAAACCTGCTTTTTCGGCTCCAGAATTTTTAGAAACTCGGCTAATATAAAACCCTTGTGTTTCTGTTACTCCTAATTCTTTTGAAGCAGTTGCGTTTAATTCGCCTCCTTCAACTCCAAGAATACCTCTTTGAACATTTCCGTATTCCATTATATCTTCAATAATTTTTCTGGCAATGTTTGATGGAACTGCAAAAGAATATCCAACATAAGAACCTGTCATAGAAGAAATCATGGTGTTAATTCCAATCAATTCACCTCTTGCATTTACTAGCGCTCCACCACTATTGCCTGGGTTTACAGCTGCATCAGTTTGAATGAAAGATTGGATGCCACTTTGGTCTAAATTTCTGGCCTTCGCCGAAACAATTCCAGCCGTTACTGTTGAAGTCAAGTTGTATGGATTACCAACGGCCAAAACCCATTCTCCCACTTTTACACTGTCAGAATTTGCAAAAGCAGTATAAGGAAGTTTTTCATCAGCATCGATTTTCAAAAGAGCAATGTCCATTTTTGAATCTGTACCAATTAACTTCGCTTTGTATGATTTTTTATTGTTTAAAGTAATTTCAATTTCTGTAGCATCTTTAATTACGTGATTGTTTGTAACAATATATCCGTCTTCTGAAATAATTACGCCAGAACCAGTTCCTACTTGTTCTTGTTGCTGTTGTCCGCCGTAACCATAGAAAAACTCGAGCATTGGGTTCGTTACTGTTCTTCTAGAAACATTTTTTACGTGAACAACGGTATGAATAGTTTTGTCCGCGGCTTCGGTAAAATCTAATGTTTCAGCACCTAATCCAACATTTTTTCCATAAGAGTTAGGGGCAAGAGTTACAACAGAGTTTCCTTTTCCAAAAAAAGAATTGTTGCTTTCAAATAATAACTTGTAAGCACCAAGAGTAATAGCACCACTTAGTAATGACACTAAAAATAAGGCTGAAAATCTTTTCATATTAGAATTTGTAATTAAGTTATTAGAATTTAAGTTTCATGTTTTATTAACGTAAAATTACTTCAAAAAATTATTTGGAAAAATGGTTTAACGCTCTTTAACAATGATTAACATTTCATTAATTAATAGTTCGTACTTTTGTATTTCTAACAACTAAAAAATGCAAATAGAATTTTATAAATATCAAGGTACAGGAAACGATTTTGTGATGATTGACAATCGTTCCAATTTTTTTCCAAAAGAAGACATTCAATTAATAGAACGCTTGTGCGACAGACGATTTGGTATTGGTGCAGACGGACTTATTTTGCTTGAAAACGATTCTGAGACTGATTTCAGAATGGTTTATTACAACTCAGACGGAAACGAAAGTTCGATGTGTGGTAATGGTGGGCGTTGTCTTGTAGCTTTTGCAAACCAGCTTGGAGTTATAAACGACAAAACTACCTTTATCGCTACCGACGGATTGCATCACGCTTCTGTAAATAAGGATTCGATTGTTTCATTGCAAATGATTGATGTTGACGAAATTCAAAAACACGATTCTCATACTTTTTTAAATACAGGTTCTCCGCATCATGTTCAGATTGTTGAAAATTTAGAACAATACAATGTAAAAGAAAATGGAGCGGCGATTCGTTATGGTGCATTATATGGAGAAAAAGGAAGCAATATCAATTTCGTTAAAAAAATTGATGATGATACTTTTTCGCTTCGTACCTATGAAAGAGGTGTTGAAGATGAAACTCTTGCATGCGGAACGGGCGCAACAGCAGTGGCAATCGCAATGAACGCAATCGGCCAAACAGACAAAACTTCAATAAATTTAAATGTTGAAGGAGGAAAACTTGTAGTTTCATTTGATAAATTAGGCGAACATTTTTCAAATGTATTCTTGACTGGACCAGCAAAATTTGTATTCAAAGGAACTATAGAAATCTAAAATCTGCAATCTAAATTCTAAAATTATTTATGATAACCCTAAAAGGCGAAAATATTTATCTGCGTGCACTAGAACCTAATGATTTAGAGTTCGTATACGAAATGGAAAATGATCAAAGCATTTGGGAAGTCAGTAATACGAATACACCATATAGCCGTTATTTGATTCGGCAATATCTTGAAAACGCTCAACAAGATATTTATGAAGCAAAGCAATTGCGTTTGGCAATTTGTCAAGACGAAGATTTTCCAGCAATTGGATTGATCGATTTATTTGAGTTTGATCCTAAAAATAGTAGGGCGGGAATAGGAATTGTGATCAAGAGTAAGGAATATCGAAATCAAAACATTGGTTCTGAGGCATTAGAGCTTTTAGTCAAGTATGCTTTTTTTAATTTAAATCTGCATCAGCTTTATGCAAATATTAATGTAGGAAATGTAGCTAGTATAGCTCTTTTTACTAAATTTGGTTTTGAGAAAATAGGAATTAAAAAAGATTGGATTTTGCTGAATAACCACTATCAAGACGAAGCAATTTTTCAATTAATTAACAAACAAATTTAAATTTTAAACTTTGAGCTTAAAAAAAATCATCACAATAACTGCTGTAGCTGTAATTTCTGTATTATTGATTTACGGATTTATTTTAATCAGCCGAATTTTTAGTTCCAACACTAAATTTGAAGAAAAAGAACTTTACGTACATGTACCAACGGGTGCAAACTATACTGACGTAAAAAAGATATTAGAACCTTACATCAAGAATTTTGACAATTTTGAATTAGTTGCGAGTAAAAGAGGTTATCCGGAAAATGTAAAATCGGGTCGTTTTTTACTTAAAAATGGCATGAATAATATCGATTTGGTGCGTGCAATGCGTTCAAATGTTCCAGTTAAATTAGCTTTTAATAATCAAGAGCGTTTAGAGAATTTTGCAGGAAGAGTAGGCTCAGAAATCGAAGCAGACAGTACATCTTTATTAAAAGCGATAAAAGATTCAACTTTCATGGCTCAAAACGGATTTAACGAAGACAACGTTTTTGCAATGTTTATTCCGAATACATATGAAATTTATTGGAATACTTCAGCAGAGAAATTCCGTGATAAAATGATAAAGGAATACCATAAATTTTGGACTGCTGAAAGAATTGAAAAAGCAAAAAAACAAGGTTTGACTCCGGTTCAAGCGACAATTTTAGCTTCAATCGTGCATAAAGAATCGGTTAAAAAAGATGAAAGACCTCGTATTGCAGGTGTTTATTTAAACCGTCTACGTTTGGATATGCCACTTCAGGCAGATCCAACAGTTATCTATGCTTTAAAATTAAGAGACAATAATTTCGACCAAGTGATTAAAAGAGTTTTTTATAACGATTTGGTTATGAGATCTCCATATAATACTTATGTGAATACAGGGCTCCCTCCAGGGCCAATTGCAATGCCTGATATTACAGCTTTAGATGCAGTTTTAAACCCAGAGAAGAACGACTATATTTATTTCTGTGCTAGCGTTGATCGCTTCGGATATCACGAGTTTGCAGCAACATTAGCAGAACATAATGTAAATGCAAAAAAATATTCCGACTGGATTGCAAGTCAAGGCGTAACCAGATAAAAAAAATCATTTATATAAAATGAGCTAAAACCGATGTAAAAAACATCGGTTTTTTTATGATTTTTTGTTCTAATTTTTAAATAAAAACAAGGTGTTTTTCTTACGAATATAATCTTTTGAAAAGAGTTTTTTGGCTTTTGAAAGTAATTTTATAGTCAGAAAAATAGAAAATATTTACAATTTATAGATTTTATCTTGTTAATTTTAACTTAATTTTTAAAATTTAGATTGTATTTATGCTAATAATTAGTAAAACATTATAAGTTTTGTCTTGCAAAATTAACTAATTTGATAAAAAAATGATAAAAATGATGTTTTTTGGATTTTTATTTTGATGTTTTTTTCGAGCTTTTTAAGTTTTTACAAATCTCTCGAAAAGGGCATGATCAAAGGGGTTTCGGAAGGTTTTTAAATTTGTAAAAATCTGTAAAGTGTTGATTTACTGGGTTGTTTTGTATTGCGTATCTTTGCATCGTAGAAATTTCAAAAAGGTGACAGCGTTTTGAAGAAAAACATTTTATGATAAAGAAGTGGTATTTTTATGCGAGTTTGGTCGTTATTATTACATTTTTAAGCTTGGGTTTTAGACCCTTTAAAGTAGAAACCGAACCTTGGTTTCTAACAGAAAAAACAGATGGAACTGAATATATGTTTCCATCACAAGAAAAAGATGATTATCCTAATTTAAACTTCCCATACACAGGAAATCATTTTATAGGTTTTAAAGAAGCAGTCGCTTTCAAAGAATCTCAAGGAAAATACCGATTGGTTAATTCACTTGGTTATATGGGTAAATACCAATTTGGTTCTGAAGCTCTAAGAGCTATAGGCATTAAAAACAACAAAGCCTTTTTAAAAAATCCTGCCTTACAAGAAAAAGCTTTTATTGCGTTATTATCCAAAAACAAATGGATCTTACGTTATGAAATCGAAAAGTATGAAGGAAAAGTAATTAATGGTATTGAAATTACCGAATCTGGAATTTTGGCGGCAGCGCATCTTGGTGGTGCTGGTTCAGTAAAAAGTTTCTTTAAAAATAAAGGAGCGAGGCATTTTAGAGATGCTTACGGAACTTCATTAAGAAGCTATATGAAAGATTTTGGTGGTTATGATCTCTCTTATATTGAAGCTGATAGTAATGCGACAATACATAAGATCTAAAAAAGCATAAAAAATCCCGAATCAATCAATTCGGGATTTTTTATGCTTTTTTAGTCAATTAATATTTCTAAGATCTGAATTGCTGCTTCGCTTATTTTTGTTCCTGGACCAAAAATAGCAACTGCACCGGCATCAAATAAATATTGATAGTCCTGCGCCGGAATTACACCGCCTACAATTACCATAATATCTTCACGGCCGTATTTTTTTAATTCTTCAATAACTTGTGGAACTAAGGTTTTATGCCCCGCAGCTAGTGATGAAACGCCTAAAATATGTACGTCATTTTCTACAGCTTGTTTTGCTGCTTCAGCTGGAGTTTGAAAAAGTGGTCCTATATCAACATCAAAACCAACATCAGCGTAGCCTGTAGCTACCACTTTTGCACCACGGTCATGACCATCTTGTCCCATTTTGGCAATCATAATTCTTGGGCGTCTTCCTTCTTGTTTCGCAAAAGCATCGGCTAATTGCTTTGCCTTTTCAAAATTTTCGTCATTTTTTATTGCTGCACTATACACACCGCTAAAGGATTTAATTTGCGCTTTAAATCGTCCAAAAACACTTTCCAGAGCATCGCTGATTTCGCCTAAAGTTGCTCTTTCACGAGCTGCTTCAACAGCAATTTCTAATAAGTTTCCTTGTCCTGTATTGGCACAATGAATTAATTTTTCCAGTGATTGATTTACTTTTTCAGTATTTCTGCTTGCTTTTATTTCTGTAAGACGCTCAATTTGTTGTTTACGCACCATTTGGTTATCAACATCTAAAATATGAAGCGGATCTTCTTTTTCTAATCTAAATTTATTTACACCAACAATAATATCTTGACCACTGTCAATTCTCGCTTGCTTTCTCGCTGCAGCTTCTTCAATTCGAAGTTTTGGAATTCCGGCTTCGATGGCTTTTGTCATTCCGCCCAATTCTTCAACCTCTTCAATTAATTTCCAAGTGTTTTCTAGAATCTCATTTGTCAAAGATTCGACATAATAACTACCTCCCCAAGGATCGACTGTTTTTGTAATTTTAGTTTCTTCTTGCAAATAAATCTGCGTATTTCGTGCAATTCTAGCCGAAAAGTCAGTTGGTAGAGCAATAGCTTCATCTAAAGCATTAGTATGAAGAGATTGTGTTCCTCCAAAAGCAGCAGCAGTAGCTTCAATACAAGTTCTGGTCACATTATTAAACGGATCTTGTTCGGTTAAACTCCATCCGCTGGTTTGACAATGTGTTCTTAATGTTAATGATTTATCACTTTTTGGATTAAATTGTTGTACTAGCTTTGCCCAAATCATTCGGCCAGCTCGCATTTTTGCAATTTCCATAAAATGATTCATTCCAATTGCCCAAAAGAAAGAAAGGCGAGGAGCAAAGTCGTCGATTGTCATTCCGGTTGATAAACCTGTTCGAATGTATTCTAATCCATCTGCTAAAGTGTATGCTAATTCTATATCTGCTGTTGCCCCTGCTTCTTGCATATGATATCCAGAAATTGATATGGAATTGAATTTAGGCATTTTTTTGCTCGTAAATTCAAAAATGTCAGCAATAATTTTCATTGAAGGTGTTGGAGGATAAATATAAGTATTACGCACCATGAATTCCTTCAAAATATCATTCTGAATGGTTCCTGATAATTTTTCGATTGCAACGCCTTGTTCTTCCGCAGCAACGATATAAAAAGCCATAATTGGTAAAACAGCGCCATTCATTGTCATAGAAACCGACATTTCGTCAAGCGGAATCTGATCAAACAATACTTTCATGTCTTCGACAGAATCAATCGCAACGCCTGCTTTTCCAACATCGCCAACAACTCTTTCATGATCTGAATCGTAACCGCGATGGGTAGGCAAATCAAAAGCAATTGAAAGTCCTTTTTGACCCGCGGCAAGATTTCTTCTGTAAAAAGCATTGCTTTCTTCTGCAGTCGAAAATCCGGCGTATTGACGAATTGTCCAAGGACGGCGAACATACATTGTGGCGTATGGTCCACGTAAATTGGGCGCAAAGCCAGCTCCGAAATCTAGAAACTCTAAATCTTCTATATCTTTTTCAGAATAGTTTTTTTTGAGTTCGATTCCTTCGGCTGTTGTGAAGTTAGGAGTTATAGGTTGAGAGTTATGCGTTAGTTCGTCTAACTTCTCACTTTTAACTTCTAACTTTATATGTTTAAGGTCTTTTCTCAATTGTAAAAATTGGTATTTAAAATAAGTTTAATTCGCTATCTCTTGATGTATGAAAAATGGATTTTATAACAATACAATTTTCATAAATAGAATAATGTACTGCGTATGGAAACGATTTTAAAAATACGATTCGAATGTTATCATATCTTATTTGAAACAATAATGGATTTTGTTTAATGATTGCTAAACTTTTTTTAAAGGAATCATTAAATCTAACAGCTAATTTCGGATGTATGTCTTTATAAAAAAGTAAAGATTTTTTATAATCCAATTTAGCTTCTTCAATAATAACAACTTTATAAATCATCTTCAATCTCTTTTAAAAAATCATCAATGTCAGTAACATTCTTTGGATTTTTTAAATAAGCTTCAGTTCTTTCCCTAACTTGGTCGATTTGCCATTGCGGAATTTTATATTCATCATTTTGAACAGGTAAAATAATTACTTCCACTTCATCAGCTTTAAAATCATCTGGTAAAATGACAGTTACTGATTGATTTTTTACTGATATTATTCTTCTAATTGCTTCCATAATTATTTAGGTTTATATTCAAATATGCTGTTTGAAATCAATTTACTCAAGCTCAAGTCTTTCTTGTTCCAATTTCTCGGCTAATCTTTTTTCTATAATCGGTGTAATTAATGTTTTTCTAGGTTTGATTTTTACAAATGGAAACAATTCTAAATCGTGTTTCATTTTGTCTTCCTTATTAGGATATTTATTTGTGCCCAATAAAACTTCTTTTTTAGAATCAAATAATTCCTGTTCTTTATTAGCGCTTTCCTGAATTTTCTTTTTAATCGTTCCGTCGTTCAAAAGTTTTAAGAAACCTCCTTCAGCTTCAATCTCTTTAAACAATTTTAAGCTTTTTTCGGCTAATTGCATGGTTAGACTTTCAATATAATAACTCCCGTCAGCTGGATTATCTACTTTGTCGAAATAACTTTCGTGTTTTAAAACTAAAAGCTGATTGCGTGCAATTCGATCACCAAATTCGTTGTCTTTATGATATATAGCATCATAAGGTAAATTGGCTACAGCATCTGCGCCACCTAAAATTGCCGACATACATTCGGTCGTTGTGCGAAGCATATTGACATTGTAATCGTAAATAGTTTTGTTGCGTTTGGTTGGTGTTACTAAAAAATGGCAATCTATATCTGGATTATATTCGGAAGCAATTAATTTGAAAAGCATTCGCAAGGCACGAAGTTTTGCAATTTCAAAAAAGTAATTGGTCCCAACAGATATTTGAAAAACAATAGGTTTGCTTAAACTCGGAAAGTGATTCAAGTATTCATTGGCATGTGCTAAGCTGTAAGCAATTTGCTGTGTGATATTTGCTCCAGCATTTTGATACAAACCAGCGTCAATGCTTAACAGGGAAAGATTTGTTGTTTGCTTTGAAATTTTTTCAATCGTTTCAAAATTATTTTTGTCCGAAGTCGTAAACCAGTTTCCTTCTCTTGCCAGATAGCCAATTGGGTCTAAATTACAATAAAAAACGGCTTTTTTCTCGGTTGCAATTTTGTCTAATTTTTTAACGAAATCGATTGAGAGAAAAGTCAAATTAAAGTAAATGATTTTGTCCTCTAAAGGAAGATTTTCCAATAAAGAAACAATATCAGCATTTTCGTTTTGAATCGTAAAACGTAAACTTTCTGCTCCTCTCTCCAGTGTATTATTTGCTCTTCTGATCGATTTTTCAATGTCGTGAACAAAAATATTTTGGCAGATTTTAAAATCAGAAGCATGAGTTTCAACGGAAGCCGATTTTGTAAACTCATCGATATGATAAAAAGGTTTTACCTGAATATCTTCTGGAGAATTCCAAACAACGGTTTGGTTATAATCGGCTCCATCCAATTCAAACTGAATTTTTTGTTTCCATTGTTTGGATGAAATTGGATTAAAATCTTCGAATAAGTTAGTGGCCATTAGGTATTTTTTCTGATTATTCTTTATCTTGAATAGTGTCTCCTTCAAAGTGGATGATGTAAATATCTTCGCTGTCTTTTTTCATAAAGTACTTTTCGCGAGCATATTTTTCTATTTGTTCAGGATTTTTAAGCTGTTTGATCTGTTCCTGATCTTTTCTTATTTCTTCTTGATAATATTTTTTATTGTCTTGAAGTTCATTGATCTGGCCATCTAGAAAACGATGATCAAAATAAGAGTAATTGTCTAAAAATAACATCCAAACAATAAAGAAAAGCAAAACCCAAACATATTTGTTTCCTAGGTATTTGAACCATTTTTTGTCTTTGTATGGATTTTTGAATTTCATTTTAAACGAATATTTCTTTTGAATATGATTGGTCTTTTCTAGCCCCGATAGAAGTGGAAATCCTTTTGTGTCTCGTTTCTTTAACGAGACACAAAAGATTGCAACGTATAGCGGGAATTAGCTCCTAATTATAATGGTTTAAATTTACAATAAAAATTATGAAATTCGCTGATTAATTACGGCGCGAACTACATCAATTGCTACAGTATTGTACTTGTCGTTTGGTATTATAATATCTGCAAAAGCTTTTGATGGCTCTATAAATTGCTCGTGCATAGGCTTTAAAGTAGTTTGATAACGGTTTAAAACCTCGTCGATATCACGTCCTCGTTCTGAAATATCTCTTTTTAAACGACGAATTAATCTTTCGTCAGAATCGGCATGGACAAAGATTTTGATATCAAACATATCACGAAGTTCAGGATTTGTTAAAATCAAAATTCCTTCAACAATCATTACTTTTCTTGGATGCGTTGAAACCGTATCGTCAGTTCTATTATGTTGAATAAAAGAATATACAGGCTGATCGATTGTTTCACCAGCTTTTAAAGCTTTTAAATGTTTTACCAACAATTCGAAATCTATCGCACGAGGATGATCAAAATTGATTAGTGCTCTTTCGTCAAACGATAAATTATCGGTTTGTTTGTAGTACGAATCTTGAGAAATTACACCAACTTCTGTGTCTGGTAATTCGTTCATGATTTGGTGTACTACCGTTGTTTTTCCACTTCCTGTTCCTCCTGCAAGTCCAATAATGAGCATAAAATTTTTGTTTTTTATTTGTTTGACAAAATTAATAATTAAAGTGAATTTCTGAACATATAATTTAATTTAACCATATAAGTAATGTAAGTAAATTTAAGCTATAAAATGTTTAAGCGGTGCAATGCTTAACTGAACTTATATCACTTATATGGTTAAAAATATGGTGAAAAACATAAAAAAATCCCGAAAGTAAACCTTCGGGATTTCGTGCAATCAGTATAGATTTGATAAAATATTCTGAATTTAGTAAGCACTTGTAATTATTTGTTCTTTTTTGCTTTTATCATCATTTCAAGCTGATCCCAAAGTTCTTCTGGAATTGCTTCTAATAAATTGAATTGTCCTGCGCCTTTTAACCATTCACCTCCGTCAATTGTAATGACATCTCCATTTACATAAGCTGAAAAATCAGAAACTAAGTAAGCAGCTAAATTTGCTAATTCTTGATGATCTCCAACACGTTTCAAAGGCACTTTTTTAGCCATATCAAATTTCTCTGAAAGATCACCCGGTAATAATCTGTCCCACGCACCTTTTGTTGGGAATGGTCCCGGAGCAATAGCGTTTGAACGAATTCCGTATTTTGCCCATTCTACAGCAAGACTTCTGGTCATGGCCAAAACTCCTGCTTTTGCAGTTGCACTAGGAACAACATAAGCTGAACCAGTCCAAGCATAAGTTGTTACAATATTTAAAATCGTTGCCGATGTTTGTTTCGTGTCGATCCAGTGTTTTCCAAAAGCAAGTGTACAGTTTTTAGAACCTTTAAGCACAATATCGATAACCGTATCAAATGCATTTGCTGATAAACGTTCTGTTGGAGAAATGAAATTTCCTGCTGCATTATTTAAAAGAACATCCACTTTTCCGAAAACTTTTAAAGTTTCCTGAAGCATGTTTTCTACTTCTTCATAATGACGAACATCGCACTGTAGCGGTAAACATTTTCCGCCAGTTTCACTTTCCAATTCTGAAGCCGTTGTTTTTAATTTTTCTAAATCTCTTGAAGTAATCGCTACCTGAGCGCCCAATTCTAAGAAATATTTTGTCATTGCTTTCCCTAAACCGCTTCCGCCCCCAGTAACTACAATGACTTTGCCTTTTAAGGCATCATCGCGCAACATTTTATCTGTATAGCTCATACTTTTCTTTTTTTACAATATTAATTAAAAAAATAGGATGCACGCATAATATTGTTATAAAATTTTGATAAACTTTATATTTCGCACAGTTTTTTTGCGGCAGATTCGAGGGTAAAATTATCTTTTGCAAAGCAGAAACGAATCAATTTCTGGTCTTTATGATCGGAATAAAATGTAGAAATCGGAATTGCAGCAACGCCATGATTGATAATAAGATTTTTGCAGAAAGTCACGTCATCTTCATCTGAAATATTGGCATACGAAGCAACCTGAAAATAAGTTCCTTCGCAAGGTTTTAATTCGAAACGGCTATTTTTTAGCAGTTTCTGAAAATAATCTCTTTTTTCCTGATAGAATTTTCCAAGCAAATTAACATCAACAATATCTAAATATTCATTGATTGCAAATTGAGAAATACTATTCACACTGAAAACCAAAAACTGATGGACCTTTTTGATTTCTTTCATTAAATATTCTGGCGCAATGGTATAACCAATTTTCCAGCCTGTAATATGAAATGATTTTCCGAAAGAAGAAACCATGACGCATCGGTCTAAAAGAAAGTCTTTTGTATGTGCCGAAATATGTTTTTCTTCGAAAGTAATGTATTCATAAACTTCATCAGATAAAACTAGAAGGTCTGGATATTTTGAAAGTATTTTTTCTAATTGAAGAAAATCGGTTTCGTTTAATATTTTTCCTGTCGGATTATGAGGATTGTTTATGATAATCATTCGGCTTTTTGCCGAACAGGCTTTTTCAATTGTTTCCCAATTTGGCGTGTAATCATCATTTAGCGCCACACGAATAGGTTTTGCTTTACAAAGCAAAACAGGTGATTCGTATGAATCATAACTTGGGTCAAGAATAATTACTTCATCGTTTTCTTTTACTAAGGCCAAAATCGTAGTGAAAATTCCTTGTGTTGCACCCGCCGTAACTAAAAGTTCTGTTTCGGGATTAATAGTTCTGTTATAAGATTTCTGAGTTAACTTCACAATTTTATTCATCAACGGAGGATAACCAGCCATTGGTGTATATTGGTGTACATTTTCTTTTGATAATCGGGCAACAATATCCGTCAATCTTTCATCAACAGGAAAATTTGGAAATCCTTGAGAAAGATTTATCGCATTGTATTCGGTTGCCATTTTTGACATTACCGTAAAAATGCTTGTGGTTATGTTTGGAAGTTTACTCATAATAAAGTTTGATTTGGGGGAAACTTGTTAGTGAATAAGATAAACTTGATAGCTTATTTCATAATTATAGGTAACGAATATAAAACTCTTATTTTTTTACCATTATGTTCTCCTGGATTCCATTTAGGAGAATCTTTTAAAACTCGAAGTGCTTCAGCTCCTGTATTGTAACCTGCATCTCTAAGAATTTTTATGTCAGTTATTGAGCCGTCTTTTTCAACGATGAATGTTATGTAGATTTTTTTTCCTTTTATATTTTTTGCTCCTTCAGGAGTTTTAAAATTGCTGTCTACAAATTGATAAAATTTTTCCATTCCCCCAGGGAAGTCTGGTTTAACATCTATACCGGCCGCGTTATAAACGACATTGTCCTCATTTGTAGTGGTTGAAGAAGAAAATGCAGGTTCATCTATGGTCATTATTGCATCAGTAGTGCCAGTTTTGGTTTTAACGGCTTCTGAACTTTTTGTTTTAGAGTTCTGTGTAGTACTTTGTGAAAATGTATTTTGTACAAAGCAAATTGCAATTAAGATCAAAATTTTTTTCATAGTTGGTTTGTTCGTTAGTTTACATTTTATGAATAATAAAAATCGTAGGACGTTTATCAATATCAATTTTTAATTTTTTCCAATCCGATACTTTCAAGGTTTTGATGAATTCTGTTGGTAAAGTAATATCAGTTGCAATACATAAATGCGTTGACGGATTTAAAATTTGCAAAAGATCTTCAATCAATTTATTGTTTCTATAAGGTGTTTCGATAAATAACTGTGATTGGTTTTTGTCCTGAGATAATCTCTCAAAATGGCGTATTGCCGACTTTTTTTCATCTTTATCAATTGGCAAATAACCATTAAAAGTAAAACTTTGGCCATTCATTCCAGACGCCATCATCGCCAATAGGATAGAAGAAGGTCCAACTAAAGGCACAACTTGAATTCCTTTTTCGTGCGCTAATTTTACAATTACAGCGCCAGGATCTGCAACGCCCGGACAGCCTGCTTCGCTCATTAATCCCATGTTTTTTCCTTCTAATAAAGGTTTTATGAAATCTAAATGTTCACTTGGCTCTGTACGTTTGTTTAAAGTAAAAAGCACCAATTCAGATTGTTTTTTCTCTGGATAAACTGCTTTTATAGATTTTCTGGCGGTTTTGTCGTTTTCAACAATATAGTGGTCAATAACTTCGATTGTTCTTCTTACTGTTTGTGGTAAAACATCCATCGGATCGCTTTCGCCCATTGTGGTTGGAATTAGATATAATTTTCCGAAAGATTTCATGTGCTTTTGTTTAAAATTAAAAAATTCAATTATCTCTTTTTTAGAAACAATTGAATTGAATTAGGAATGCTTTTTAAGTAGCTGATCTGCAATTAAGTCAGTTACTTCATCCAGCATTTGGTAAACGTTGTCAAAACCATTTGCAGAACCATAATATGGGTCTGGAACGTCGACATTTTCATCTGGGAATAATTCGTTTAAAATCAAACGAACTTTATTTTTATGTTCTGGAGTTTTTGCTAAATGAACTACATCACGAAAATTTGAATTATCCATAACGTAGATGTAATCAAATTCATCAAAATCAGAAGATTGAATCTGTCTGCCTTTTTGTGCGCTGATGTTGATTCCGTTTTTGCGTGCAACTTCTATAGAGCGTTTATCAGGACAATGTCCAATATGCCAAGATCCAGTTCCGGCGGAATCTACAATAAATTTGTCTACGGGTAATTTTGATGCTAAAATTCCTTCTGCTAAAGGAGATCTGCAGATATTCCCCAAACAAACCATTAAAACTTTTACTGGCATGATTCGCGTTTATAGCGTTAGTTTTTTGTTGATATCTTCGACAAATTTTTTGAATTGTTTGTCTGTAGAAACTAAATTGTCAACAGTTTTACAAGCGTGTAAAACGGTAGCATGGTCGCGATCTCCAATTTGTGAACCAATATTTGCCAAAGAAGCTTTAGTGAATTTCTTTGCAAAAAACATAGCCAATTGTCTCGCTTGCACAACGTGCCTTTTTCTGGTTTTCGATTGAAGCGTTTCGATATCCAATTGGAAATAATCAGATACAATTTTTTGGATATAATCGATAGAGATTTCTCTCTTTACGTTTTTAACAAATTTCTCTACAACGCTTTTTGCAAGTTCAATCGTAACTTCTTTTTTGTTGAAAGAAGATTGAGCGATCAACGAAATAATTGCGCCTTCAAGCTCACGAACATTGGTTTTGATATTTCGGGCAACATATTCAAGAATGTCTTCCGGCATATCAACACCGTCGCGATACAAAATATTTTTTAAGATCGAAATACGAGTTTCGTAATCTGGTTGATGCAATTCTGCAGATAATCCCCATTTGAAACGAGACAACAAACGTTGTTCGATATCCTGCATATCAACAGGCGCTTTATCCGAAGTCAGAATTACTTGTTTTCCGTTTTGGTGCAAGTAATTGAAAATATGGAAAAATACGTCCTGAGTTCCTGATTTTCCAGATAAGAACTGAACGTCATCAATAATCAAAACGTCGATTAACTGATAAAAATGAATGAAATCATTACGATTATTCTTTTTTACAGAATCAATATATTGTTGTGTGAAAATCTCGGCAGAAATATATAAAACCGTTTTTTCAGGATATTTGTCTTTTACTTCAACACCAATAGCATGCGCTAAGTGTGTTTTTCCTAAACCAACTCCACCAAAAATTAATAACGGATTAAATGAGGTTCCTCCAGGTTTGTTGGCAACAGCCATACCTGCAGAACGCGCCAAACGGTTTGAGTCTCCTTCAAGGAAATTATCAAAACTGTAATTTGGATTTAACTGTGATTCAATTTTTAGGTTTCTGATTCCCGGAATTACAAAAGGATTTTTAAGCTCTGGATTTAAGTTTTTAAACGGAGCGTCAACCTCTTGCGGTTTCATAGGTACTCTATTGGAACTTGGCAGCTGCTCGGTAAACGGCTGTTTATTTCCATAAGTGTTTTCCATTTTGATTTTATAGAGTAACTTTGCGTTTTTTCCTAGTTCTTTGGTAAGCGCAACTTTCAATAATTTAACGTAGTGTTCCTCTAGCCATTCGTAGAAGAATTTACTTGGTACCTGAATATATAATGCGTTGTCGGTTAGCTCAACTGATTTGATTGGTTCGAACCAAGTTTTATATGCTTGATCTTGAATATTGTCTTTTATAAAGGACAAACAGTTTTCCCATACCGATTGAGCAGTTTTAGTCATAGATTCAGATAAGTTTTTTATTATTGATAAAGATTCTCCTAATAAAAATGGAGCAAAATTTTTCCGTATTTCGGGATAACAAATATGTGAACAAATTTCTGTAAAAAAAAATATTTTGGGTCTAATTTTGTAAAAAAAAAGTTGTAAGTGAACTTTAGGAATTTAATTTTTTTTAATCTATAAATAATGAAAAATCATCAAACGCAAGTGCGTGTTCGTTACTCAGAAACGGATCAAATGGGAGTTGTTTATCACGGAAATTATGTGCCTTATTTTGAGATTGGACGCGTGGAATGGCTTAGAAATAAAGGGATTTCGTATGCTAGCATGGAAGAAAGCGGAATTGGGCTCCCGATTGTTTCGATGCAAATTAACTATAAAAAATCAGCGCGTTATGATGAACTGCTTACAATTCATACCACCTTCAAAAGTCAGTCTTCTGTCAAGATTGAATTCGACTGCGCTATCTATAATGAAGCAAATGAGTTATTAACAACGGCAGTGTTTATTTTAGTATTTATTTCGTTAAAAACGGGTCGTCCAACAGCACCTCCAGATTACATTTTGGAATTGTTTAAAACATTGGAATAATTGTTAAAATGAGGTGTGTTTTAATGTTAATTTACACAATTTTAATATCGATTTCAAACATTAAATCAAAAATGTCGAATATAGATTCGGCATTTTTTTTGCGCGTTTTTGTCATTATTTTGCCAATTGGGAGTCCTGAATTTTCGTCAATTTCCATTTCCTGAGAAGTAATTTCGAGTTTCTTTTCTTTGATGACCCGCATTACTTTGTTCATGTTTTTATAATCAAAAGAGATTAAAAAATGAACGTCAATTGTTTTTTCAACAATTTCACAAACTTCAAGCGTCATTTGTGCGGTTGTTCGATAAGCCGTAATCAAACCGCCAACTCCTAATTTTACGCCACCAAAAATACGAACCACGACTACAAGAACATTGGTCAAGCCAAAAGATTGAATTTGTCCATAAATAGGCGCGCCCGCGGTATTGCTAGGTTCACCGTCATCATTTGCTCGGTACAATATTTTTGGAGCCGTTCCTAATTGATAG
Organism: Flavobacterium denitrificans DSM 15936; assembly: GCF_000425445.1. Classification (GTDB taxonomy): domain Bacteria; phylum Bacteroidota; class Bacteroidia; order Flavobacteriales; family Flavobacteriaceae; genus Flavobacterium; species Flavobacterium denitrificans. Next base: position 23,223 of record NZ_AUDL01000011.1, read on the forward strand.
GCATAACAATAATGAACGGCGTGTGGATGCAGTTTTTTGAGGTTTTCAATTATTGGTTTTACTTCATCTTCACTTTCAATAGGAAATGCATAGCCAAAGAATTTGCTTCCTTTTTCTTTAAAAAGAATCTCTTCAGATTCAAATGCAATGGTTTGATAAGTATCGCTGTATTCCAAAATTAAAATTCTAAATTGTTTTTTTTGCCACAGATTTAATGGATTTAATGGTTTTTTTTTTCGCCACGAATTACACAAATTTCCGCGAATTTTATTTTCAATTTAAAACTAATTCAATTAGTGAAAATTTGCGTAATTCGTGGCAACATGCTTTTTAATCCTTTTAATCAGTATAATCTGTGGCTAAAATATTTTTTTATAATATCCCTTTGCTAAATAAATCGACAACATCTTCTTTTCCAACTTGCAGATTCCAAACCTTAATTCCTAAAGTTGAGGCACTGTCTGTGTTTTCTGTTTTGTCATCAACAAACAAAGTGTTTTCTGGAACTAAATTGTGTTTGTCAAGTAAAAATTGATAGATTTTTGGATCTGGTTTTCTCAATCCCATTTCAAAAGAAAAATAAACTTTTTCAAAACAGTTATAGAAATCGGTATAAAAAGTTTTTCCTACCGTTTTTTCAAAAGTAGCGATATGAATAGCATCTGTATTGCTTAAAAGAAACAAACGGTATTTTTTTGAAAGCTCTTTTAAAAACTCTAATCGATACAAAGGGAAATCAGCTAAAACGGCATTCCAGGCTTTAAGTATTTCTTCAATCGAAGCATTCGGCAATTCTTTCTGAAATCCGCCAACAAAATCTTCATATGAAACATCGCCAGTTTCAAACAATAAATTCAAACGATCCATTTCTGAATTCCATTCGGTCATTCCTAATTTTTTTAATCCCGAGATCGTTCCTTGTTTGTTTAAATTGATGAAAATATCGCCAAAGTCAAAAATTATCGTATCAATCATGGTTTCTAATGTATAGTAATTCGTCGTTTTGAATAGTTGTTTTGAAAATATTGCTTTTCTGAATTATCGGTGCTTTTACTCCTTTTTCAAAAGTATTTGTTCCAATGAAAATTCGGGCTTCATCCCATAAATCCGAATCTATAAAAGATTGCAAAGTTTGTCTTCCGCCTTCAATTATTATGGATTGTATTTGATGCTGATATAAAACATTTAAAATTTGAGAAACTAGATTTTCATTAAAATCAATCTTCTCAAAAATGGTGTTTTCGGTAGAAATATTGTTTTCTGATTTAGAAAATACAATCGTTTTTACGCTGTCATCAAAGACAAAGCTGTCTTTTGAAATTCGGTTATTTTGATCCAAAACTACTCGCACGGGATTATTTCCTGACCAATCCCGCGTGTTTAATTTCGGATTATCGTCAATAACCGTTTGCGTTCCCACTAAAATTGCTTGTTCTTCACTTCGCCATTTATGTACTAATTGCCTTGAATATTGATTGGTAATCCAAATTGGTTTTCGTTCTTGATTGATTTCTTTTTCAGGTGCTAAAAATCCGTCTTGACTTTCGGCCCATTTCAGTATTATATAAGGTCTCTTTTTTTGATGAAAAGTAAAAAAGCGTTTGTTGAGTTCGTTACATTCGTCTTCTAAAACGCCAACGGTAACATTTATGCCGTTTTCAATTAATCTTTTAATTCCTCTTCCGGCGACTTTCTCATTTGGATCGACGGTTCCAACAACGACATTCGGAATTTTGTTTGCAATAATTAAATCGCAACACGGAGGTGTTTTTCCAAAATGGGAGCAAGGCTCTAAACTAACATAAATGGTAGCTTTTTTTAACAGCGATTTGTCTTTTACAGATTGTACAGCATTGACTTCGGCATGTGGTTCGCCGGCTTTTTTGTGCCAGCCTTCGCCTATTATTTTGCCTTCGTAAACAATTACACTGCCAACCATCGGATTTGGATATGTGGTTCCAAAACCGTTTTGAGCAAGTTCAATGCAACGTTTTATGTATTTTTCATGTGTATTCACGGTGCAAAAATAATCATTTTGAGCTTAATCACGATAGTTAACAGTATAGTTGAAGAACTATCGAAAAAGTATTTTTACTTTTGTAGATATATCACACGAATAAAAAAATGAAAAATTGCATAATCAGAGCGATTAAAAAAGAAGACAATAAAGCAGTCGCTCAATTAATACGTTCTGTTTTTGATGAAATGGAAATTCCAAAAGTAGGGACAGCTTACGCAGATCCTTATCTGGATTTAATGTTTGAAGAATACAACAAGCCAAGATCAGTTTATTTTGTTGTTGAAAATGAAGGAGAAATTGTTGGCTGTTGCGGAATTGCACCTTTAGAGAATGGAGCGCCAGAAATTTGTGAACTTCAAAAAATGTACTTTTTGCCTAAAACACGAGGTTTAGGAGTTGGTAGCCAAATGATGGAGAAATGCTTACAGGAAGCGAAAAATTTTGGATTTGAAAAATGTTATATTGAAACGATGCCTTTTATGCATGCTGCTCAAAAATTATATAAAAAATCAGGTTTTGAATATTTAGATGCTCCAATGGGATGTACTGGGCACAATTCTTGCCCGGTTTGGATGTTGAAAGTTTTGTAAAATCGTGTAACAAATTAGATTTTTCAATACTTATTTGAAAGAAAAATCAGCTTTTGCTGAATAAAAATTACTCAGAGATCAGAAATGAAAATTAAACAATACCGCACTCAGTTTATAAAAGAATTATCGCCTTTATATGATGCATACGAAGCGGAGAGTTTTTTCTATTTAATTCTAGAAGACAAACATAAATTGCGCCAGATTGATTTGGCTTTAAATCATGAACTGAATTTTTCTGAAAAGGATTTCGTGGTTTGGGATTCACTATTAGATGATTTAAAAAACGAAGTTCCGATACAGTATTTGCTTGGGAAAACCAGTTTTTACGGTTTGGATTTTGAAGTCAATGAAAATGTTTTGATTCCGAGGCCGGAAACAGAGGAATTGGTAGAATGGATCATTAATGAAAACAAGGGAAATTCCAAAGAAATCAAAATATTAGATATAGGAACTGGAAGTGGCTGTATTGCAATTTCATTGGCTAAAAATCTTCCAAATGCAAAAGTTTATGCGATTGATGTTTCAAAAAAAGCATTGGATACGGCTAAAAGAAATGCGATAAACAATAATGTCGAGGTTACTTTTATGCTGAAAAATATTCTGGAATTGGAAAGATTGAAATCAGATTATGATATCATTGTTTCAAATCCACCGTATGTTCGAAATTTAGAGAAAGCTGAAATCAAAAAGAATGTTCTGGATTTTGAACCACATTTAGCCTTATTTGTTGATGATAACGACGCTTTGATTTTTTACAGAAAAATTGCCGAATTAGCTCAGAAAAGCCTTTTGGAAAATGGACAATTGTATTTTGAGATCAATCAGTATTTGGGTAAAGAAACGAAAGAAATGCTGGAAAAAATGAATTTTATAAATATCGAACTCCGCAAAGATATTTATGATAATGACCGAATGATAAAAACGAATATTTAAGTTTACAGTCTCAGTCTCAGTTTTCAGTTTTTTACTGTGACGGGAAACTGAGACTGAATACTAAAAAAAAATTATTCATAGCGCAAAGCCTCAATTGGATCTAGTTTAGAAGCTTTTATTGCAGGATACAATCCTGAAACTATTGCTACTGTAAAACTAGTTGCAAAAGCAGCAAAAATAGCGCTCCACGGAATAACGAATGCAAAATTCATTGCCGTTGCAATCGCAAAACCAAGCAGAATTCCGATTATAATTCCGACCAATCCGCCAATTTGACCAATTAATAAAGTTTCGATAAAAAACTGAGTAGAAATAGTTGATTTGGTTGCGCCTAAAGCTTTTCGTACTCCAATTTCGCGCGTGCGTTCAGTAACCGAAACAATCATAATATTCATTAAGGCAATTGATGAACCAAGAATTGTAATAATAGAAATTATCCAAGAAGCCCAGCCTAAGTATTGTGTGATTCCAAGAATTCTGTTTATTAAATCATCGCTTCGTCCAATTCCGAAGTTATTATCACGGACAGGATTTAATTTGCGAACTCTACGCATTACGCTGGTAGCATTGTCAATTGCAGGATCTAAAAGTTCTTTTTTAGAGACCATAACGCTAATTGTGTAATTGATATTTGGTGCTGTAAATAAAGAACGCGCCACTTGAATTGGAATCAAGATACGCAAATCTTGGCTGTTTCCAAATGTTGATCCTTTTTCTTTTAATACGCCAATTACTTTAAAACGCGCCCCCCTGATAGAAATAATTTTATCAATTGGATTGACATCTTTTAATAGCCCTTTTTCAAAATCAGAACCAACAATACAGGAATAAGTATTGTTGTCGATATCAAATTGATTGAATGAACGTCCTAAAGTGGTTTCAAGACCAGAATTTGAAATGAAATGTTCGTCTACACCAAGGATTTTTATTTCCGGATCTGTTTTTTCGCCTAAAAATTTAACTTCGGCTTTTGAGGTCGCAGTAAACGAAAGAGAGGTTTCAGTAAATGGATATTTGTATTTATTTTTGAAGGCAACCGCTTCAGGATAAGAAATAATCGGGTTTATGATTTCACGTTCGTTTCCGCCACGGTTTTTAAGATTGTTTTCGTATTGGTTGATGTTGAAAGTATTGGCGCCCATGGAAGCAAAATTTGTTGAAACAGTATTTTCCAATGCAGTGACAACGGTTAAAATTCCAACCAAGGCGGTAATTCCGATAGCAATAATTAATACAGTAAGAATGGTTCGTAGAATTTGTGTTTTGATGGAACCAAAAGCAATTCGGATATTTTCTTTAAATAATTTTAGCATCATGACCAATTTGACACGAAAATACGTTTTTTGTTACAAGTTTGTTTTCCAAGTGTTATTATTTATTTTAAAAAGTAAGATATTTGCAGACTTAAATTAAGTCGAAAGTTGGAAAGTCATAAAGTCGAAAGTCTAAGAACCAGCAATCAAAAAAATAAATAAATTAATTTTAAAGTTTTTTGAATTTTAAGTTTCAAAGGAAATCTAAAATCTAAAATCAACAATCTAAAATAAATAAAATGGCTTCAAAACCAAGCATTCCAAAAGGAACCAGAGATTTTTCACCAGCAGAGGTGTCAAAACGTCAATATATTATTCAGACGATAAAAGCTAATTTCGAAAAATTTGGATTTCAGCCAATCGAAACGCCTTCATTTGAAAATTCAGATACTTTGATGGGAAAATATGGAGAAGAGGGAGATCGCTTGATTTTTAAAATCTTGAATTCGGGTAACTTTTTTTACAATAAAAGTAAAATTGAATTGCCACAATCAATAGAAGAATTGCAATTGAATTCTGCTGAAAAAATAAGTTTAGAGCAAAGAATCGAACTAAACAAATTCACAGGAAAAATTTCTGAGAAAGCGTTGCGTTATGATTTGACAGTTCCGTTTGCAAGATACGTTGTACAGCACCAAAGCGAAATTGAATTTCCTTTTAAAAGATACCAAATTCAACCTGTTTGGAGAGCTGATAATCCGCAAAAAGGGCGTTTTAGAGAATTCTTTCAATGCGATGCCGATGTTGTAGGTTCGAAATCATTGTGGCAGGAAGTTGAATTAGTTCAATTGTACGATACGGTTTTTACAGCTTTAGGTTTAGAAGGTGTTACAATCAAAATCAACAACAGAAAAATATTATCTGGAATTGCTGAGGTAATTGGCGCTTCAGATAAATTAATCGATTTTACGGTCGCTCTTGATAAATTGGATAAAATTGGAGAAGACGGCGTAAAGAAAGAAATGATTGAAAAAGGAATTTCTGAAGAGGCTTTAGTAAAAGTGCAACCACTTTTTAGTTTTTCAGGAACTTTCGTAGATAAAATTAGCCAACTTTCAGATTTGTTGTCTTCATCTGAAGAAGGAATGAAGGGTGTTGAGGAATTGAAATTTATATGTGACAATGTTGCAGATTTAGGTTTGTCAAGCGCAATTTTAGACTTAGATGTGACTTTGGCACGTGGTTTAAATTATTACACGGGAGCTATTTTTGAAGTTGGAGCGCCAAAAACGGTTGCAATGGGGTCTATTGGCGGTGGCGGAAGGTACGACGATTTGACGGGTATTTTTGGTTTGAAAAATATGAGTGGTGTTGGAATTTCTTTTGGTTTGGATCGAATTTATTTAGTTTTAGAAGAATTACAATTGTTTCCAGAAACAGTTGCTGCGACTTCAAAAGCAATCTTTATTAATTACGGAGATAAAGAAGCTTTGTATGCTTCAAAAGCAATTCAAAAATTAAGACAAGAAAATATAAAAGTAGAATTATATCCTGATAATGTAAAAGTTGGAAAGCAATTTCAATATGCAGACAAACGTTTGATCCCGTTTGCGGTAATCGCTGGCGATCAAGAAATTGCATCAAATACTTTTGCACTTAAAAATTTAGTGACAGGAGAACAGGTTTCTGTCGATTTTGATGGTTTGAAAAGCGCTTTGCAAGCATAATTATTGCCATTTAGTCTTTTGCGGCATATTTGTTTCACGCAGATTCGGCAGATTAAAGCAGATTTAATTTGATTTTTATATTAAAGAAATCTGCGTTAATCTGCTTGAATCATTTTTAAATCTGCGTGAAATAATAAAAAAAAACTTTTTTGAGTTAACTATCTGTAGTAAAGGTTTTTGCTTTGAATTGTGCGGATTTAAAGGGTTTTCTTTTAAAATCTCTGCATGAAATAGTTGTCTGTAAAGAAAAAAAACTCTTAATTTGCGACCTCAAGTTACGGGCGTAGTTCAAGGGTAGAATAGCGGTCTCCAAAACCGTTGATGGGGGTTCGAATCCCTCCGCCCGTGCAAATAAATAGTTCAAAGTGAAAATTTTGATCATCGCCAAAATAAAAAAAGCTTCGTCTCTGTAGACGAAGCTTTTTTTTAATATAAGGTAAATTTGAATTAATAATTATTTATGAGGCCTTAGCCAACCCTTAAATTCAATTTTGATAGATAATAGATTTTGTTTTTATTTACGTCTTCAAAGATAAAATAAACTATAACGTAATAGTCTTAAAATTGTGCTAAATTTTTTTAGTATAAAATTGGTTTTTAAAGCCCTCAGTTTTAATAAAGTGACAATTTGACATTTTAGGATTTTTGGCAGTACTTTTGCAATCCAACAGAAAGAAATAAAATGAAGTTTAAGAATATTTTTAAAAATAAAAGTAATATGACTACGGAAAATACAGAATTCGATCAGGAATTAGATGATGTAACGTTAGAGAACAATGCCAACGGAGAGCAGTTAATTGTTGAAGAATTAAGTGTTGAGGAGCAATTAGCTAAAGACTTGGCTCACGAAAAAGATAAGTTTTTGAGATTATTTGCTGAATTTGAAAATTACAAAAAAAGAACTTCAAAAGAGCGTCTTGAATTGTTTAAAACAGCAAATCAAGAAGTTTTGTTGGCTATGCTTCCAGTTTTAGATGATTTTGACAGAGCGGCAGTAGAGATCAACAAGTCAGATGATGAAAATTTGAAAAAAGGTGTTGAGTTGATTCACGATAAACTTAAAAACACTTTAGTTTCTAAAGGTTTAGAGCAAGTTGAAATTCAAGCAGGTGATGCTTTCAACGCTGATATTGCTGAAGCAATTACCCAAATTCCAGCTCCGTCTGACAAATTGAAAGGGAAAATTGTTGATGTTATTGAAAAAGGATACAAATTAGGAGACAAAATTATTCGTTTCCCTAAAGTTGTAGTTGGAAACTAAAAAAAAATGTAAACAAAGTCCAAGTGAATTATTTTGGATTTTGGTCCCGAAGCGTCGGGATAAGATTTGGAACCTAATCTAATTATGAAAAAAGATTTTTACGAAATATTAGGCATTTCAAAAAATGCTGATGCTGCCGAAATTAAAAAAGCATATAGAAAAAGTGCTTTAAAATACCACCCTGATAAAAATCCAGGCGACAAAGAGGCAGAAGAAAACTTCAAATTGGCAGCAGAAGCTTATGAAGTTTTAAGTGATCCACAGAAAAAAGCGAAATACGATCAATATGGTCATCAGGCATTTGATGGTTCTGGCGGATTTGGCGGTCATGGTGGCATGAACATGGATGATATTTTCAGTCAATTTGGTGATATTTTCGGTGGAGGATTTGGCGGCTTCGGTGGCGGAGGCGGTGGCCCTCGTCGTGCTAAAGGAAGCAATCTTCGAATTAAAGTGAAATTGACTTTAGAAGAAATTGCAAATGGAGTTGAGAAAAAAGTAAAAGTAAAACGTAAAGTTCAGGCAAAAGGCGTAACGTATAAAACTTGTACGACTTGTAACGGTCAAGGACAAGTAATGCGTGTTACCAATACTATTTTAGGAAGAATGCAATCTGCGTCAACTTGTCCTACTTGTGGAGGTTCAGGTCAGATTTTAGATAAAAAACCTGCTGAGGCTGATGCTCAAGGTATGGTTCAAGAAGACGAAACAGTATCAATCAAAATTCCTGCGGGAGTTGTTGACGGCATGCAGTTAAAAGTTGCAAACAAAGGTAACGATGCTCCAGGAAATAGTATTCCAGGAGATTTAATTGTAGCGATCGAAGAGGTTGAACACGAATTCTTGAAGCGTGAAGGTGAAAATGTTCATTTCGATTTATACATCAGTTTCCCTGAAGCAGTTTTAGGAGCTTCAAAAGATATTGAGGCAATCAACGGAAAAGTTCGTATCAAATTGGAAGAAGGAATTCAATCTGGAAAAATATTGAGATTAAAAGGAAAAGGGATTCCGAGTTTGAATGGTTACGGAAGTGGAGATTTGCTAGTTCACGTAAACGTTTGGACTCCAAAAACATTAAATAAAGAACAAAAACAATTCTTTGAAAATGCTTTAAACGATGAGCACTTTGCTCCAAGTCCAGAGAAATCAGAGAAATCATTTTTCGAGAAAGTAAAAGATATGTTCTCATAATCTAAACTTTTTGAAAAGGTTATAAATTTCAAAAACCCATTCTAGCATAAATTTAGAATGGGTTTTTTGCTGAATAGTACGCAGATTCGCTACTAATTATTTACTTTTACAGTCGCTTTAGCCATAATGGCATTAGCAACGTAGAAAATCTCAAAAACCACATGAGCAACTTACTCGAAGTACATAAAGTCGTAAAGCAATATGGCAATTATGTAGCGCTTAACGAAGTTTCATTGAATGTGCCAAAAGGCAGTATATATGGACTCTTGGGTCCGAATGGAGCCGGAAAAACTTCCCTTATCAGAATCATAAACCAAATTACATTGCCAGACAGCGGCGAGATAATTTTGGATGGAGAAAGATTACAGCCGAAACACGTGCAAACTATCGGTTATCTTCCAGAAGAAAGAGGTTTGTATAGCTCGATGAAAGTAGGGGAACAGTGTTTGTATTTGGCTCAAATGAAAGGTCTTTCTAAAGCTGAAGCTAAAAAACAATTGGATTATTGGTTTGACCGATTAGGAATTCAAGGTTGGTGGAATAAGAAAATCCAGGAGCTTTCTAAAGGAATGGCGCAGAAAATTCAGTTCGTCGTTTGTGTTTTGCACAAACCAAAATTGCTGATTTTAGATGAGCCATTTTCAGGATTTGATCCGGTAAATGCTAATGTTATTAAAGATGAAATTCTTGCTTTAAAAGAACAAGGATCGACCATCATTTTTTCGACGCACAGAATGGAAAGTGTAGAGGAACTTTGTGAAAATATTGCTTTAATCCATAAGTCTAATAAATTGATTGAAGGGAAAGTTGTTGATGTAAAGCGACAATTTAGAACCAATAGTTTTGAAGTCGGAATCTTGACCAGCAATGTTGAAGGTTTGATGTATGACATTACGCAAAAATTTACGGTTTCGCCGGCAAGCTTTAAATCTTTAAATGATGATTTGAAATTGAATATTCAAATAGGAAATGCTTCTCCAAACGAATTATTAAATGTCCTTACACAACGCGGACAGGTTACACATTTCGTTGAAAAAATTCCAAGTATAAACGATATTTTTATTCAAACGGTTACTGAAAATAAAGTTTAGATTTCAAATTTTAGATTTTAGAGTGAATGCCTAAAATCTAAAAATCTAAAGTCAACAATCTAACATCTAAAATCAAGAAATGAGTATTATTTCATTAATTATAAAAAGAGAATTTATTGCCAAAGTCCGCAATAAATCTTTTGTTGTTATGACATTTTTAAGTCCGCTTTTGTTTGTGGCAATAGCTGTTTTTATCGGCTATTTAAGTTCAATGAAAGCAGAAACCAAAAAAATTGCAATTCATGACGAAACTGGAATTTTTGTTTCAGATTTTTTAAAAGAAAATAAAAAAGGAGCCGAATTTAAATATCTGAATTTATCTGAAATTGATTTAAAAGCTTTAAAAGACAGTATAACAAAAGAAAATTTTAGCGGATTGATTGTTATTCCGAAAATGGATAAGACGAAAGATCTCGAAAGTAAAATTGAATTTATTTCAAATAACAGTCCGAGTATTTCTTTTATTGAAAACACTCAGGATATCATCGGAAATAAAATCACAAAATTAAATTTAGAAGAAGCAAAGCTGGATACTTTGGCGATTCAAAAAGCACAGTCAAATGTGAATATCCATTTGGTAAAAGCTTCTGGAGAAGAGAGTTTGAAAGGTTTAAATGAGATAAAAATCGCAATAGGTGGCGCATTTGGCTATCTAATCATGATGTTCATTATCATTTACGGAAATATGGTAATGCGCAGCGTAATCGAAGAAAAAACAAATAGAATTATCGAAATCATTATTTCATCAGTAAAGCCATTTCAATTAATGATTGGGAAAATTGTGGGAACTTCATTAGCGGGAATTCTACAATTTATGATTTGGGCAATTATTGGTTTGGGATTAATGTTTGCTGCTTCGGCGTTTTTTGGCGTAAATGTTGGGCCAACATCCAGAATTTCGCCAGAAATGATGCAAACGGCACAACATCAATTATCAGGATCAGCCCAAATGTATATTACTGAATTATGGAATTTGCCAATTGCCAGCATTTTAATCGGATTTGTAATTTATTTTATTGGAGGATATTTTCTATACAGCTCATTTTATGCAGCAATTGGAGCGGCGGTTGACAATCAAACCGATTCGCAGCAGTTTTTATTGCCAATATTAATGCCTTTAATTTTGAGTGTGTACATTGGATTTTTTACTGTAGTAAATGATCCTCACGGAACGGTTGCAGTTGCATTTTCAATGATTCCGCTTACCTCGCCAATTGTAATGTTAATGCGTATTCCGTTTGGCGTGCCGTGGTGGCAAATTGCAATTTCGGTATCATTATTGTTTGCTACATTTTTCCTTGTGGTTTGGTTCGCTGCAAAAATTTACCGAGTAGGTATTTTAATGTATGGCAAAAAACCAACTTGGAAGGAATTGTATAAGTGGCTTAAATATTAACTTAGAGATTCTAAGTTTCTAAGATTCTGAGATGCTAAGATTTTAGCTAAAAAAAACTCAGAAACTTAGCATCTTAGTATCTTAGTATCTTAGAAAAGAATGAGTAAAATACTAATTATCGAAGACGAAGCAGCAATCAGAAGAGTTTTGGTAAAAATATTATCAGAAGAAAATGATTCGTATCAGGTTGATGAAGCCGAAGATGGAGTTGCGGGACTTGAAAAAATAAAAAACAACGATTACGATTTGGTTTTGTGCGATATCAAAATGCCAAAAATGGACGGAGTTGAGGTTTTAGAAGAAGTAAAAAAAATAAAACCAGAAATTCCGATGGTCATGATTTCAGGCCACGGCGACATGGAAACAGCAATTCAAACGATGCGTTTAGGAGCTTTTGATTATATCTCAAAACCACCAGATTTGAATCGTTTGTTAAATACGGTTCGTAATGCTTTGGATAAAAAACAATTAGTTGTTGAGAATAAAATCTTAAAGAAAAAAGTCAGCAAAAACTACGAAATGATTGGCGACAGCGAGTCAATTAATCATATTAAAGTTATGATTGACAAAGTGGCGCAAACTGAAGCAAGAGTTTTGATTACTGGGCCAAATGGAACTGGAAAAGAATTAGTAGCGCATCAATTGCATGAAAAAAGCGAGCGTTCAAATTTTCCTTTAATTGAAGTAAATTGTGCGGCAATCCCAAGTGAATTAATCGAAAGTGAATTGTTCGGACACGTAAAAGGCGCTTTTACATCGGCAGTTAAAGATCGTGCTGGAAAATTTGAAGCAGCAGACAAAGGAACTATTTTTTTGGATGAAATTGGGGATATGAGTCTTTCTGCGCAAGCCAAAGTTTTGCGTGCATTGCAAGAAAGCATGATTACCAGAGTTGGTGCTGATAAAGATATTAAAGTAGATGTTCGTGTGGTTGCGGCAACTAATAAAGACTTAAAAAAAGAAATCGCAGAAGGCCGTTTCCGAGAAGATTTATACCATCGTTTGGCCGTAATTTTGATAAAAGTGCCACCTTTGAATGAGAGACGTGACGATATTCCAGCTTTGATTGCGCATTTTTCGGAAAAAATTGCTTCAGAACAAGGAAATGCCGTGAAAGGATTTTCGGCGCAGGCCATACAATTATTGCAGGAATATGATTGGACAGGAAATATCCGTGAACTTCGAAATGTAGTGGAAAGGCTGATCATTTTAGGAGGAAGCGAAATTTCTGAAAGTGATGTAAAAATGTTCGCAAGCAAGTAAAATTAATTTAATGATTGAAAAATTTAATGATTGAAAGATTTTCTTCGGATTTAATTTTTCAATTTTTTCAATTTTTTAATCTTTCAATTCTAAGAGATGAAACTAAAAAAAATAAACGAGAAATTACAAGACGCCTTAATTGAAAATGGTTTGACAGAAGCAAATGTTTTGCAGATGGAAACTTTTTCGACCATAAAAAGTGGTGCGGACTGTGTAATTGTTTCGCCAAAAGGGAGCGGGAAAACCACGACAATTGTTTTGAATGTAATTCAGCAATTGGCAGGGAAGAATGAAGAATCTCCTCGAGCTTTGATTATTGTTGAAGACAAAGAAAAGGTTTTGGCAATGGAAGCGCTTTTTGATAAGTATAATAAATATACAAATCTAGAAGTATACGGAGTTCACGACAAAGGCGATATGGATTATGATAAAAATTATGTTTCTACTGGAATCGACGTTTTAATTGGAACTCCAACCAAATTAAATGACATGTTCAGTACGGCAGGTTACAACGTAAATCGTCTTAAAATGTTTATTATAGATGATGCAGATCCGATTTTAAAATTGCGCCATGATCCAAAAATTACTCGTATTTCTAATAGTATTGCCAAAGTGCAACGAATTATCTTTGCTGAAGATTTGGCAGAACGCGTTGAAATTTTGGCAGATAAAATTATGATTGAGCCTTATTTGTTTGATATGGAAGAGGAAGGCGACGAAGAATTTGATGAAGAAGAAGATGAGGAGCTTGATGAAGAGGAAGATGACAAAGAAGAGGAATAATTAACAATCCCGGTTTTCAGTCTTAATGATTGGAAAGCGGGATTTTTAAAAATAGTTTTAGTACGCGGTTTAGTTGAGAACTGTGACTGAGACTGAAAACTTAATAACAAAATAGATTATCATGGGATTAATGAAAGTGTTTTCAGGAAGCGAAGTATTAGCGATTGCTTTGCAGGAAAGATTAGAAGAAGCAGGAGTAGAAACAGTAAAAAAAGATAATATTCAATCGGCTAGATTGGGAGGTTTTGGCGGAACAGATTTGGCTGTTGAGGTTTTTATTCAGGAAACCGATTTTGCAAAAGCAAATCCAGTAATTGAAGATTTTAGAATGAGTATTTAAAAAGTTTTCAGTCGCAGTTTTCAGTCACAGTGAAAACTGAAAACTGCGACTGAAAACTGAAAACTATAAAAAAGATGCAATACAAAATGTTAGTGCTCGACATGGATGATACCTTGTTGACAGACGATCATAGAATTTCAGATTTAAACAAAAAAGTTTTATTAGAAGCTCAAGCAAAAGGAGTTTATGTGGTTTTGGCCTCTGGCCGTCCAACTTCGGCAATGACTGCTTATGCAAAAGAATTGGAAATGGACTTAAATGATTCATATATAATTTCATTTAATGGCGCCATAATCAGTCGAGCAAAAGACGATCTTGTTTTATTTGAACAGAAATTAACAGTTCAACAAATTCACGATTTGTATGATTACAGCGCAAAAATGAATACACATATCATCACTTATTTAGATGACGAAATTATAAGTGAAACCGATTCTGAATTTATTGAAGTAGAAAAAGAAATTACTGGAATGGCGCATCTTAAAGTTTCGAGTTTTAAAGATTATGTTGATAGGCCTGCTGTAAAATGTATTTTATTGCAAGAGCCATCTTATTTAAAAACTTTAGAAAATGATTTGAAAATGGCAATGCCTCATTTAAGCGTTTCAATGTCGAAACCATTTTTCTTGGAAGCAGCACAACAAGGCATAGACAAGGCCGCTAGTTTGAAAATTTTGGCAAATAAGCTCGGAATTCGTCAAAGTGAAATAATCGCCGTTGGAAACGCTGGAAACGATTTAACGATGATTGAATATGCCGGACTTGGTGTTTGGGTTGATAATGTAACGCCTGAATTGCGCGATAAAGCCGATTTGATTGTCGCTTCAAACAATAATGATGGAGTGGCAGAAGTTGTTCAGAAATATATCTTAAATTAAATTTTGATGAAAAATCCAATTGAGACAGAGCGTTTGCTACTAAGAGAATTTCTTCTTTCTGATGCTGATGGAATGTTTGAATTGGATTCAAATCCAAAGGTGCATCTTTTCTTGGGTAATAATCCAGTAAAAAAGCCCGAAGAGAGTATTGAATATATTCATTTTGTTCAAAAACAATATAAAGATTTTGGAACAGGGCGTTGGGCAGTGATTCTTAAGGAAACTAATGAGTTTTTGGGTTGGTCCGGAATTAAGTTCATTACAGATGAAATTAACGGACATAAAAACTTTTATGAAATTGGTTATCGTTTCATAGAAAAACATTGGGGAAAAGGATATGCAACAGAAGCCGGGAAAGCTTTTGTAAATTATGCTTTTAATGAAATGAAAGTAGATGCGCTTTATGCGTATGCAGATGCAGGGAATGAAAACTCAAGAAAAATTCTCGAAAAACTAGGCTTGCAATACGTAAACTCTTTTGAGTATGAAGGAGAAACAGAAGTCTGGTATGAAATGAAAAATCCAAACTTATAGCAAGAAATGCGTTCCAAATCTTTGTAAGCTTTAGATAGTTTACAAAGATTTGGAAAACGTAATTTCTTAAATAATTATTTTTTAGCTACAGAAACAAAATATTTGTTTCCATCACCCATTGTTAATTTCACACGCTCGTCGCAAAGATCAATTGCAAAAGCGGCACTTTCGTAGCAGCTGCAAGTTGTGTTTTTGTCTTTAGACATTTCAGTTTTGCAATTGTTGTTTTTGAAAGTTGCTAATTGCGGTGTGTACAGGCTTACTAAATCTGTAGAAGCTGTAACCAACGAAATAATACTTGCAGAATTGTTATTCGTAATTCTGTAAACAATTCTGTCTGTATAGTTTACTTCATTTACAGTTACTTTACGAATATAAGTGTAGGCAGTAGATTCTGCACCTGGTTCTTTAACCTCAAATTTAAAACCAACGGCGCGAATTGCAACATCAAATTGCTGTTGAGAATTTAAACTTGCCCAAGCCGTTAAAGTACTAATTGATGGAAATGGATTTGAGGCTGGGGCATTAGTTTGCGCTTGCGAACTAAAAACGGTTAAGAACATCAAGCAGATTGTGGGTAAAAATGCTTTCATAAAGTGTGGTATTTGTATTTTTATTTTGCCTACTCTCTTTGGTTTTCGGCTTTCCCATTTCATTTTGTTACACAAAACAACAACATAACGATTGAAATTCAAAATTGTTATGTCCGATTTATTATTAAATTAATTAATACATTCCATAATTTTAAAATCGGAATAAATTCTACAAGAGGATTTAATTATAGTAAATGTAAGATTTTTTGAATATAAACCGATAAAAAATGTATTTAGTCGATAAAATTTGCACTTTATCGATGTTTTTGTCATTTTATTCTTATTGAATTGTATAACGTAAAGTTCGTAAAAAATATTGTTTATCAAAATTTTTACCTTCATTAAGTCGATTTTATTTTTAATAAAATCATAATAAATGCAAATTGTTGAAACGAAGTCAATTATTGATTTTCTTTTACAGAAATTGTTTGTAAATTTGCAGCCTTAAATTTTTTGACAACGATTTCATTAATTTAAGAGAATTATGGAAAATAGAAAGAAAGTTGCCTTTTATACGCTGGGTTGTAAACTGAATTTTTCAGAGACTTCTACAATCGCCAGAAATTTCAATGACGAAGGTTTTGACCGCGTCGATTTTGAAGAAATAGCCGATATTTATGTGATTAATACTTGCTCTGTAACAGAAAATGCAGATAAGCAATTTAAGCAAGTAGTAAAAAAAGCCATGAAGCTGAACGATAAAGCTTTTGTTGCTGCAGTTGGCTGTTATGCACAATTAAAACCAGAAGAATTAGCAGCAGTTGATGGTGTTGATTTGGTTTTAGGTGCTACTGAAAAGTTTAAAATTACCGATTATATTCACAACTTAAGCAAAAATGATATGGGTGAAGTTCACTCATGCGAAATTGCTGAAGCTGATTTCTATGTTGGAAGTTATTCTATTGGAGATCGTACTCGCGCTTTCTTGAAAGTTCAGGATGGCTGCGATTATAAATGTACTTATTGTACAATTCCGTTAGCAAGAGGAATTTCGAGAAGTGATGCTTTAGAAAATGTTCTAAAAAATGCTAAAGAAATCTCCGCACAAAACATCAGAGAAATCGTTTTAACTGGAGTAAACATCGGAGATTACGGAAAAGGGGAGTTTGGAAACAAAAAACACGAACATACGTTTCTGGATTTGGTTCAGGCTTTAGATCAAGTTGAGGGAATTGAGCGTTTGAGAATTTCGTCGATTGAACCGAATTTATTGAAAAACGAAACAATAGAATTCGTTTCTAAAAGCCGCACTTTTGTACCGCATTTTCATATTCCACTGCAATCAGGAAGCAATGATATTTTGAAATTGATGAAACGTCGTTATTTACGAGAAGTTTATATTGATCGTGTAAATAAAATTCGCGAAGTAATGCCGCACGCCTGTATTGGTGTTGACGTAATTGTTGGTTTTCCTGGTGAAACGGACGAGCACTTCTTAGAAACGTATCATTTCTTGAATGAACTGGATATTTCTTATTTACACGTTTTTACATATTCAGAAAGAGATAATACAGAAGCAGCAGAAATGGATGGCGTTGTTCCGGCAAATGTTCGTGCAAAGCGAAGCAAAATGTTGCGTGGATTATCAGTGAAAAAACGTCGTGCTTTTTACGAAAGCCAATTAGGAACCAAAAGAACAGTTCTTTTTGAAGGAGAAAATAAAGAAGGATATATTCATGGATTCACTGAAAATTATGTAAAAGTGAAAACGCCTTGGAATCCAGAATTGGTGAATACTTTGCAAGAAATCAATTTGACTAAAATTGATGAAGACGGAAGTGTCCGAATGGAGTTTGTAAATAAATTAGCAGAAGCTTAATTTTTTTAAATAATCAAAAGTTATCACATATTCTGTCATTTCTGATAAAAAGCAAGAGGCTGTCCTTATTTTTTGGACAGCCTCTTTGTTTTTTATTTTTAGGCCCCAGCGGGGCAGAATATTTATAGAAATTCAAAATTACAGATGGCAAAGTAGCTCCAGAGGAGCGAAATAACCAGCATTAAAAAAAAATGTCGCTCCGCTGGAGCTTTGTCATCAATATAAATGTAATTTCTATAAATATTTCGCTTCTACGAAGCTGATGTCTGATCATCAAATACTTTTTGGACAGCTTCTTGTTTTTTTAAAGAATCATTTATTATCCTGAACAACCAACTTCAAAGAATTAATATAATCCGTATCAAACTCTATAACACGAATCTTTTCAGGAATAAAATTTAATTCGCCACCAAATTGGCCTCTTGTGTCTAGAAAGTCAATCAAAAGTTCATCATCAGTAAGAGAAAGCAATTTTCCTAAATAAGCTGATTTGGCTGATTTTTTGGCAATTTGAAAAATGCCATATTTATTGCTTATGTAATTCAAAATAGAATCTAAATCTCTAATCGGGATAATATCTTCAGAATTGATTTTTAGGCCTTTCAAGCGAATTACTTTTTCTGTAAAAGCCAAATCATGATCTCTGTTGACTGCTAAGATGTTTTTGTTTCTTAAAATTACAAACCCATCCAAAATAAAATCAACAGGATTATTTCGAAGCAAAATCCAATCATCCGAATAATCTATAAGAAATCCAGTGAAAATCTGTTTTTTATCGACAAATTCTATTTCTACCAATTGTCTTAAATATTTTTCCATTTTATGTTTTTTTGCGATTGGAACTTTGTCAAAGTTTCAAACTTTGACAAAGTTTACAAGATTGCTTTTAAGGATTAGTAGACCAAATACTGCTGTTTTTTACAAAAACTCTTCGGTTCAATTTTAATTGCGAAATGATCAATTCGGCCATATCTTCAGACTGCATTACTTTTTCAGGGTTGCCATCAGTTAAGTTTAAATCCTTTGCCATATCAGTTGCAACTGTACTTGGCGTTAAAGCTGTTACACGAATGTTGTGTTTTCTCATTTCCTGCATCAAAGAATCGGTCAAGCCTAAAACAGCAAATTTTGAGGCGCTATATGCACTTGTTAGTGCGTTTCCGTTTAAACCGGCAGTCGATGAAATATTTATAATGTCGCCCGTTTGTCTTTCAATCATATTCGGGATAATGGCGCGCGTTGTGTAGTACGTTCCCATTAAATTGACTTGAATAATTCTTTCCCAAGCTTCTGGTTCTAATTCTAAGAATTTTCCAAAAGAAGCAATTCCGGCACTATTGATTAGAATATCAATATGTTTGAATTCGGCTAAAGCTTTTTCTGCAGCCGCATTAATAGAATTCATGTCAGAAACGTCAGCAGTTAAGGCTAAAGCTTTTACGCCTAAATTTGAAGCTTCATCAGCTAATTGTTCAACATCTTTTTGAGTTCTCGAAACTAAAACTAGGTTTGAGCCTTCTTTTGCTAAAGCAATGGCAACGGCTTTTCCTATTCCTTTTCCTGCACCTGTAATAAAGGCAGTTTTATTTTTTAAGTCGGTCATGATTGTATTTTTAGAAATGCAAAAAGCATCATTATAAGTCTTACAAAAATAAGCTTTTGCAAACTAAAATGATGCTTTAAGATGTTTTCTTAATCTAAGTTTAACAAGTTTTTGTTATTCCTTCAAAACCATATCTATGCACATTATGTATTGACTAATTGTATTGTTTTGCACCTTCAACCAATCGAATGAATTCAGCTTTATAACCTTCGCCATCGTTTGAATTTCCTTGTTTGGCTAATTTTACAATTTCTTCAGGAGATTTATTGGCAATTAATTTCGAATCTCTCAATTTCAATCCGAACCAAGCAACGGCAGAACTAAATTTCATATCATCACTCGCTTTTTCCAAAGCAACCGATTTATTTTCGATAATCTGAGCCATTTCAATGCTTTTTTCGCCATCTGGTTTTTTGTAGCGGAATTTTATTGTCGCCAATTCATTGCTGTAAACGTTTGAATTGTTTTCAGTTTTAGTATATTTTAAAGCGTCTGGCTGTTCTGTTAAATAATCGCTTTTTACACCAGCCGGAATAATTTCATACAATGCCGTTACGGTGTGATTGCTTCCTAATTCTCCTGCATCAATAGCGTCATTTTTAAAATCTTCTGGGCGCAATTTTCTGTTTTCGTAACCAATCAAACGATAGGCTTGAACTTGTTTCGGATTGAATTCAATTTGGATTTTTACATCTTTTGCGATTGCAAACATCGAACCTTTGAATTCTTTTCCTAAAAAACGATTCGCTTCTTGAATATTATCGATATAAGCATAATTGCCGTTTCCTTTATCCGCTAAAATTTCCATTTTGCTGTCTTTGTAATTTCCCATTCCGTAACCCAGACAAGTCAAGAAAACACCTGTCTTTCTTTTTTCTTCAATCAATTTTTCCATATCAGAATTTGAAGTGCTTCCAACATTAAAATCGCCGTCTGTTGCTAGAATTACACGATTGTTTCCGCCTTTAATGAAATTTTCTGTTGCCGTTTTATACGCCAATTCGATTCCTGCGCCACCAGCAGTGCTTCCTCCAGATTGCAATTTGTCTAATGCGTCAATAATTGTTTTTTTCTCATCTCCAGAAGTTGGTGGCAAAACCATTCCCGCAGCACCAGCATAAACCACAATTGCTACTTTGTCTTTAGAACGTAATTCATTTACTAAAATTTTCATAGATTGTTTCAATAAAGGCAGTTTGTTCATGTCGCCCATTGAGCCTGAAACGTCAATCAAGAAAACAAGATTTGAAGCCGGCAAATCCTCAGTCGGAATGTTTTTTCCTTGTAAACCAATTTTTAAAATTTTAGTATTTGAATTCCAAGGTGAATCGCTTACTTCTGTATTGATTGAAAACGGATGCTCATTTTTTGGCTGTGGATAAGTATATTTAAAGAAGTTAACCATTTCTTCTACGCGAACAGCATCTTTTAGAACTTGTTGTCCATTATTCAAAAAACGTCTGATATTAGTATAAGAAGCATTGTCAACATCTATTGAAAAAGTTGAAAGCGGAGCAGTTTTTGGACTTTCGAATGCATTTTCTACAAAGGCATCATAATCTTCCTGAGTTGGTTGAGTAGGAATCGGAATAATATTTAATTTTTTGTCTAATTCTTTTTCTGAAAGGTTTTTGTAGATTTCGTTTTTGGTCGAAATTACGACAACTCCATTTGAAGCTTTGCTGCCATAAACAGAAGTTGCCGCATCATCTTTCAGTACTTTTAAATCTTGGATATCATTCGGATTAATTTTTGCCATTTGATTGGCTTTTGCTGGAACTCCATCAATAATATACAAGGGTTCGTTTTTTGGAGAAATTGAAGCATTTCCGCGTATAGCAATACTTTGACTTGGCGCGACAGAATAATTCATGTTACTTTGAACTTGAAGACCAGCTATTTTTCCCTGTAAAGCAACCGCTTGAGAAGCTTGCTTAGCTTCTTTTTTTTCTCTTCTTCTTTCCGCTCGCTCATAACTTCTTGCACTGTAATCTGAAGTGCTTTCACTTGTGCCATAACCAACAACTACAACTTCATTCAACGTTTGGCTGTATTCATTAAGTCGTATATTAATTGTATTTGAGTTTTGAACTTTTTGTTTTTGAGTTTCGTATCCAATAAAACTGAAAACTAACATATCTCCTGTTTTGGCTTGGATGCTGTATTTTCCATCAAAATCAGTTGTGGCAGATATTTTTGTATTTTGAATGTAAATCGATACTCCGGGAAGAGGCTGTTGGTATTTATCAGAAACAATTCCCGTAATAGTTCTTTCTTGTGCCAGGGTTACGAAACATATAAGCATAGCAATGGCTGATGAAATAAGTTTTAGACTTTTCATGATAATAAGTTTTAAGAATTAATGTTTTGATTTTGCTTTGGCCAAGCTGCAGACTTTGGCCAAGCTTAGATTATTTTTTAGGAGTTGGTTTTCCTGTTTTTGTAGTGATTATAACAACTCCTTTTTTGCCTCTTTCGCCATATTTTTCAGTAGCTTCAAGGTCTTGTAAAATGGTTATTGTTTTAATGTCTTGCTGATTTAATGGGGCATAAGGACTCGTTGGTTTTTTGCCAAATAAATCTTCTTCAGAATAATATATGCCATCAATAATGTAAAGCGGTTCGTCAAGAATTACTAATGATTCTACATTTTCAGGTTGTACATTCGGAAGTTCCGCCTGCATCATTTTATCTCTTTTTGTATCGTCGCTGTGAGCTATTGCATTGCCGTTCATTATAATTAGCGGTGCACTCTTTTTTGCACTCATGGCTTGTTTTTCTGCAAAAGCAACTTTAGCAGATTCCTGTCTGTATTTTGTTGCATATTCTTTTTGTTGAGCTTCTTCTCTTTTCTCTGCGATTTCAGCTTCTTCTTCAAAATTTTGTGTTGCAACAGCATCGGCTACTGATGTGGCAGACATTACAGGAGCAGGCAAAGTATAAACTGAATTACCGCTAGATGATTCCTGAATGGCTACACTTTCTTTGTTTTTGGTTTGTTTTTCTAGAATTTTAATGGCTGCCGTTTTTGGGACTAATTGCGAATCCGATGAAACAATTGCTGTGCTTTCTTCAGCAGGAATATTGTTATTAGGCTCCTCTTTTGTATCGCTTGTAACGATTTTGTTCGTGTTTTCTAAAGTTGAATTTTTATCTGTTTTTAAGAATTGATAACCCAAAGAAATTACTAATAAAAGTGAAGCGGCAACTGCAATTTTTTTCCAAAGTGAAATGGTTTTTTTGTCTTCCTTTTTGTCGAGTTTTTGTTCAACGCGCGACCAAACTTTTTCCATTCCCGGAAAATCTTTTATCGGAGCATTTTCAGCTGCTTCCTTAAATATGTCGAATATTTTATCTTGATTGTCCATGACTATTTTGCTTTTTGATAATACAATTTATTTACCAAGTCTTTCAGTTTGGTTTTGGCGGCATTCAATTGTGATTTTGAAGTGCCTTCAGAAATGTTAAGCATTGCTGCGATTTCCTTGTGTCCGAAACCTTCAATAACAAAAAGGTTAAAAACGGTTTTACAGCCATCTGGAATATGGTTCAATAAATTGAGCAGATCTTCTTCTTCTAATGCGCTTATTTCTTCGGTAAAAGGCTGTGAAAACACTTTTACATCATCAAGATACATGTTGAAATTGGTGTTTTTCTTGATGGTAGCCAAACAGTAATTAACAGCAATTTTTCTGGCCCAGCCTTCAAAGGCTTTCTCTTCTTTGAGCTGGTCTAATTTGGTGAAAATAGTGTAGAAAGCATCGGCGAGAGCTTCTTCAATTTCTTCTTCTTTCTTGAGGTATCGTTTGCAAACGCGATACAATTTTGGAGCCATGTGCTCATAAACCTGACGCTGAGCGTCTCGGTTCATTTTTTTGCAGCCAGAAATTAGAGTTTCGTTTATCACAAGTATGGTCTTTAAATATAAAGAGAACTAAAAAGATAAAAAGGTTGGGAAGGTTATAAAATTTTTTTAGATTCAGAGTTACAAAGAAACAAAGTTACAAAGGTTTTTTGTAGAGGCGCACTGCAGTGCGTCTATATGTCATATTAATTGAAAACCTTTGCGTTATAGTTTATTACAAATGTTTTAAAAGTTTTTATTCTATTTGTATAAATATGCTTTTTACGTTTTTGCCATCAAAAGAAAAAGATCCCATAAAAAATGACAGATAATCAAGATTTTAATGTTTCTGTATTTCTCGTACTGAATTGCAAATACTAATCCAATTACGATTGGCCCAATTACATTCAGCAATGTTCCGTCGCCAATGTGCAGTAATCCAAATAAAATACTTGAAATAATTATTGCGGGAATTTTGTTTTTAAAAAGCAGTTCTAATCTTGGCAATAAATACCCTCTGAAAATTAATTCTTCTGTAATTCCAGCAGTGACGCAGGTGAAAAAAAGTAAAAAGTAACTCTTTTTAAAAAGCGCCAAAGCTTTTTGTAATACGGCACTTTCGGCTGTTATTTTGAACAACATAATCAAAAGACCAGTAATATAAACGGCTAAAAATAATTTTACAAATGTTATGAATAGTGCTTTCGCGAATTCAGAAAATGTATAATTTGTTTCTTTCCAAAGCAAAAAAGGCTGTTTTTCTATTTTTATTGCATATAAATATAACAGCAATAAAGAAATCCAAATCGCAAATCTTGAAATGTAAAATTGTGTTTCATTATCTATGCCAAGTTTTTTGATTAACAATGAGAAATACATTGCCAGAACCGGAAGAAGTACAGAAAGTATAATGCTGATAATTAAAGCTGGTTTCTTGGTTGAATTTAAAATGTTTAGCATTTATTTTGGTTGTGGTTTTGGTTTTGGGGATTTATTATTTAGCTTGGATTTCAACTTTTTATGATCTTGTCATTTGACATAAAATGTGGCAAAAAAATATTTAACCGATAATTGTCGTTTTTTTATCGTAGAGGCGCACAGCAGTACGTCTAACGTCTCGTAAATCCGCAATTTTGCCCCAATCATTGTTATATTCTTTGCGGAGACGCACAGCTGTGCGCCTCTACGGAATATTGTAATCGAAAGACTTTGTGCGACTTGCGTAACTCTTACTTAACCGGCAAAGTCAATTTATAAATCTTAGTTTCTAAAAGTTCAGTATCATTATCCTCGCAAAGTAAAAACTCAATTTTGTTGTTTTCTTTTTTATAGAAAGTCAAACCTTCAAATTTATTGGTCGAAGTTATTTTTTGCGTGAAATCGATTTTCATAGTTTTGACGTCGATTCTTCCAATGAAGCTTCCCAGGATTTCACCATCATCATAAGTTGATTTTGTGTCTTCGGCAGTTGAAAGGAAATAGATTTTGTCTTCGACCAAAATGGCGTCTGTAAAACTGGAACGAACGCCTTTTATTTTTGGAAGTTTATAGTTCACCGCAATTAAAGCAAATTCTTGATCTAGTTTTTTGGCATGAATCGTGAAAATTGTGTTTTTGTTGGTAACGCCATTTCCACGATTAAATAAATACCAATTTTCGCCATCGAAAATAGCGCCTTCCAAATTGAAATCTTCTGGTTTTATTTCGCCAAAGCTTTGCATCAAGCCATATAAATCGACTAAATTATTTTTCTGTAAAACCTTTTTTGATTTGATGTCGAATTCAATCATTTTGTTTCGGTTTTCGGTGGAGCCGGAACCAAAAACATACAGCGTATCGTTATGATGCGTAATCGATTCAAAATCGGGTTTTAGGTTTTTTGGAATATTTTGCGTCGGACTGTCAATTAAAGCATGTTGGTTTAATTGCTGATTCTGCATATTATATTCATATAGAAATCCGCTGTTGTCGCCAATTACGTAAAGTGCGTCATTATTATAAAATAATCCTGATGCAGAACCGATTCCGATGATTTGAAATAATATTTCTAATGTGAATTTTTCCATGAAATTAAAATGTTGTTTTGAAAACTGTATTTTATTTAAGAATGTTGCTTATTTCAATTAAGGATTTATATATGCCTTCAAAATAATTATTGGTTTTAAAATTTGGAACCATAATATTGGTGATTAGTTTATCACAATTTTCATTTGTTAAATAGTTTTTTGCAATTTCGGTTGTTGCTATATAGACCTTTTTTAATTTTTTATTAAGCACGATAATCGCACCACTTTTTTGATATACTCCGCCAACTTTCCAATCTGTTAGCTTATTAATGGAAAATTCGTCAATATCTTTTTCTGGATATAAATCATCAATTGTTAGAATTACAATTTCCATTTTGTTTTTTGTTCTAATTTGTCTCGCTAGAACATTAATTTTTTCGGTTTCTTCTGTTGAAAATATTGAATCAATATCTATAAGATTAGTGAATGGTAAAATTGTAGAGTTTTTGATTTTAAAATCTTTGCAAGTTTTATTTAATTCGTTAATTAATTTATAATTGAGAACGTTAAATTCGTTTTTAAAATCCGCATGTTTTAGATTTTCTTGTTTAATGAGAATATAATCGTTTAAGAACTTTGAGTATATTTCTGTCTGTTGTAAATTAACTAAATGAGAATTAATTGCTTTAAGCGATTTTATCGAATCGCAAATTCCTATCGAAATGTATGAGATTTGTTGTTCATTATTTTTATCAGAAGCATTTTGAGCATTTCCATTTAAATTGAATAAAATAATAAATAAAATTAGAATTCTTTTTGTCATTGTGAATTTTGAAATATTGAAAAAAATCTTTTGAAAACCAATGCCCAGTCCTGATAGTCCCGACGCTTCGGGAGAAATACTTTGAAAAGAAATTGCATTTTTTCCTGACAGAACAAAGCGACTCCTGATGCATCAGGATAAGCTCTTGTTATGGCTTTGGAAAAAAGCAATTTATTGAAAAGTATTGCAATGAATAGCAGGACTATGCTTCGTAAAATTAGACTATTTATTAGGATAAAAAAATCAAAATAACGGAGATATGAGAAGAATTGCAGAATCAAGTTCTAAAATTCGCTTCTTTTTTTGACAGTAATGTTAATAGAAGTTTATCAGTATTTTGTATTACTAATTTATTGTTAAATTTTTCCTCAATAAATATGTTTTGTGGTAAAAGTCTTGTTTTTTTGATAATATAGAAGTCATTTTAAGTTAAAGTGCTCGGATTTAATTTGTAAAAAAAATAAAACCAATTTTAGCTTATGAAACGAATTATTTTACCTCTAATGATTATTGGGTCGGTGCTTACATCTTGTAACAACGATTCTAAAGATGACACGCCGGTCACAAGCGTTATTTTAAAAGACCAATCTGTTACGCCAAGTTTGTTGAAAGCGCAAGCAGGTTTCGAAAATTTGAAAATCTACTCTCTTTTTAGCTCAGATGATGTTTTTCCAGATAGCCCAAGCTTTGTTTTTGGAGGTTCAGCAGATGGTTCAGGTTTATTGAAAAACACTGACGGAACATTTACTTTTTTAGTAAACAACGAAGATAACTTTGCAGTTTCAAGAATCACATTAGACAAAACATTTAAACCTACAAAAGGGGAATATTTATTGAATTCAAGCGGAGGAACTTGGAGATTGTGTGGCGCGACAATGGCTACACAAGCAGAACATGGTTTTGGTCCAGTTTATTTGACTTGTGGGGAATCTGGTGAAGAATCTCGCACACACGCTTTGGATCCTTACGGAAGTGCAGGAAATGCATCAGTTTCAAAAGAATTATCAGGATTTGGCCGTTTAAGTGCCGAAAATGCATTGCCATTGCGTTCTACTGCATACAAAGGAAAAACAGTTGTGGTAATTGGCGATGACGATTCTGGAACTTACGGAGGTCAAGTTTTTATGTATGTATCTAACTCTGTTGGTGATTTGACTGGCGGATCTTTATACATGCTAAAAAGAAACGATGATAATCAAAGAGAAAAAGATATGGAGACTGGTAAAACTTATCCTGTTTCTTTTGTGAAAATTGACAATCATACTACAATGACAGGTGCACAGATTAATGCTGCAGTAAATACTTTGAAAGCAATCAAATTTGGCCGTGTTGAAGATTTAGATTACCGCAAAGGCGGAGATAGTGCAGATCGTGAATTGTATTTCAACGTTACAGGACAAGCAACAACTGGAACAAATGCTGATGGTTCAAGAACGAAATACGGAAGAGTTTACAGATTAAATCTTGATGCAGCTGATCCGTTAAAAGGAACTTTAGAAGTGATTCTTGATGGAGATAACAGAAGCGGAATTGCAGGGAAATTCCAAAATCCGGATAATATCTGCGTAACTAAAAATTACGTGTATGTTCAGGAAGATGCAAACGGTTACGGAGACGAAACGCACGATGCATACATCTATCAATATAATATTGCTACAAAAGATTTGAAAGTTGTAGTTGAATTAGACCACCGTCGTACTGCTACAGATGCGGCAAAATACAACGTAGGCGGAACTTCTAAATTTGGTGACTGGGAATACGGTGCTTTGATTGATGTTTCGGAGCAAGTTGGTATCAATGACACTTTTATGTTAAGTGTTCAGCCACATACTTGGACAGGTGCAAAATACAAAGGTGTTGACGGCGGAACAAATCGTCCGAATGAGCAACAAGCAAGTCAAATTTTGGTACTTCAAGGTTTAGCTAGATAAATTTTTAAGTCCTTATAAAACAGTATCCACTATTTCAATTTTGAAGTAGTGGTTTCTGTTTTTTTGAATATAGCTCTTTTTAAATTGTCATAAAATCATGAAAAAAATATATTGTTTGTTGTTCTTGGCGACATTAATTGGCTGTCAGAAAAAAAACAGACATCAAGAAGTAAATAAATTGTTTCAGAAAGATATTACTTCACTTATTGAAAAAGTCGCCAAACTGAAATATTCTGTTGAAGAAGATTCGACTGAAGCTCAAATTCAGAGGCAATTTCTGGAAGCGCATCAAAATTATAAGAAAGTCGAATTGCTAAGCGAATATTATTCGCCGTCAGTTTCTAAAGCCATCAATGGCCCAGCAATACCTGAGTTCGAAGAAAATGATAAAGTAACGGTTCCGCCAGAAGGTTTTCAGGTTATTGAAGAATTGGTTTTTCCGAAATACAGCAAGGCAAACAAACAAGAATTGATTCAGGAATTAGGTGTTTTGGAAGCAAATTTGACCCGACTTGAAAAAGTTTCAGCTTCCAATGAATTGACAGATGCCCATGTTTTTGATGCTATGCGATTAGAAGTGTACCGAATTATAACTTTGGGAATAACAGGTTTTGATTCGCCTGTTGTTCTAAATTCACTTCCGGAAGCATTAGCATCTTTAGAAACTATCGAAAAATATTATCGGGTTTATCTGGAAGATCAATCGGTTTCAAATTCGAAACAAGTACTTCAAGCTTTTGAAAAAGGGAAAAAATACCTGAAATCGAATACCAATTTTAATGCTTTTGATCGCGCTTATTTTATCAAAGAAATTTTGAATCCGCTAAGCAAAGGACTTTTTAAAACGCAATCTGAATTGGGAATTTCTCTAATGAAAGAGCAACGTGGACTAAAAGTTACAGCTCAGACTTTATTTGATAAAGATGCATTTGATCCAGAAGCTTTCTCGGGTTTTCCAGATTATAAAACGACACCGGAAAAAGTTGAATTAGGCAAAAAGTTATTCAATGATCCTATTTTATCAGGAAACAACACTCGTTCTTGCGCATCATGTCATCACGCCGAAAAAGCATTTACAGACGGATTAGAAAGAGCAGTTTCATTAGACGGGAAATCGATGTTGCAACGCAATACACCGACACTTTCAAACATTGCTTTTCAACGCGTTTTTTTTGCTGATTCAAGAGTGAGTTATCTCGAAGATCAGGCCATTGCGGTTATCAAAAATGAAAATGAAATGCACGGTTCTTTGGAGAAATCGGCTTTGGCAATTCAAAAAAATGCGGAATATGTAAAGTCTTTTAAGAAAGCTTTTCCGAAGGGAGAAATAAACGAATTTGCAATCAAAAATGCATTAGCATCCTATATACGTTCGTTAAGTAAATATGATTCTAAATTTGATAATTATATGCAGAACAGAACTGCTTTTACAGCTGATGAAAAAGCAGGATTTAATTTATTTGCTGGAAAAGCCAAATGTGCTACCTGCCATTTTATTCCCCTTACAAACGGAACTGTTCCACCAAATTTTGATCGATCAGAAAGTGAAATTTTAGGCTTACCAGATAAAAATAAAAAGCTCGATGGTGATTTAGGCAAATTTGTGATTACGCAAGCCGCAATCCATAAAAATTCGTTTAAAACGCCAACAATTAGAAATATCGAACTTACAGCACCATATATGCATAACGGAGTGTATAAAACGCTCGAAGAAGTAATTGATTTTTATAACGAAGGCGGAGGTTTAGGAAAAGGATTTGATGTTCCAAATCAGACTTTGCCAGAAGATAAACTGAATTTATCTGACAAAGAGAAAAAACAACTAATTGCCTTTATGAAAACGCTTACGGATAAAAAATATTCTAGTAATTAGATAATGTGGCAATTTGATAATTAGATAATTTTTCGGCATGGCTAACTTTGTCAAAGTTTAAAACTTTGACAAAGATTTCTCAATTAACATTTTGCTAGAATTTGCCCTAAACCCGACAGTCCCGAAGCCTCGGGATAAAACCTTTTGGGTTTGATTTTTTAAGGAAACAGGAACTTTTATAAAACACCAAACCCAGCAGACTGTGCAATCTGCTGGGTTCATACCAAAAACAAAAAAATAAATTAAACCTTAACTTTTATAAGTCGAAACCATAAGCAACACGCAATGCTACTTGATTGGTTCTGAAATCGTGATAATCTTCGTAACGTACGCTCAAATCAATATATTTGTTAGCGTATCCAATTCCTGGCGCCCATAAAAAAGTGGTTTTGTCATAACCGTTTGTCACAGCAAAACCGGCACCTACTTCACCTAAAACATAAAATTGGTCTCCCCAAACAAAGGCTTTGAATCCAGCTTTTGCAGGAATAAATCCAAGGTCTTTTACGTTATTTCCAAGTTCATCTTTTCCCATGAATAAATTGGTAAATCCCGTTGTTAAGGTTAGTGACGTTTTTTTTGACAAATCATATTGTAAACGAACGTCTCCGCCAAGTGACCAGTCATAATCGTTATCTGTTGGAATTCCTCCATTGATCCCGAATCCTAATCTAAATCCCTGATCGTAATTTTTTGCTTCACTTTCTTGAGCAAAAGCGGTGTTGGCGAATAAAAATGCAAAAGCGGCTAGGCATATCATTTGTACTTTTCTCATGGCTTATATATTTGAATTATTAATAGTGTAAAAGTATAATCAAGGGCTTTGGAGCTTGTTATATAATTTTTAAAAATCGTTACATAATATTAGGGTGTGCTTAATTTTGCCTTAAAAATGGGATATCTTTTTATTGATAGGACAGAATTCGGAGCTTCTGACTATCTTTGCCGACAAAATAAAATAGAAGTGAATTTAAAGCAGTACACAAAGGAGTTTTCGTATAATTTGAAACTGGCGTATCCTGTGATTTTAGGAATGGTCGGGCATACTTTAATTGGTATCGTCGATAATATTATGGTTGGAAAATTAGGAAGCACTGAACTGGCAGCAGTTTCATTAGGAAACAGTATGATTTTTATCGCGATGTCTCTTGGAATTGGTTTTTCGACTGCTATTACGCCAATTGTTGCCGAAGGCGACGCCGAGAAAAACGATGCAAAAATTCGTTCTGCTTTTCATCATGGATTATTTTTATGTGCCATTTTAGGATTATCTCTTTTTGGCATCATTGTTTTGGCAAAGCCAATAATGGAAATGTTGGAACAACCGGCAGAAGTGATTGAACTGGCAAAGCCTTATTTAGACTGGGTTGCGTTTTCATTAATTCCTTTAATTATATACCAAGGTTACAAACAATTTGCGGACGGAATGTCGTTTACAAAATATTCAATGTATGCCATGGTTATGGCAAATGTATTGCATGTAGGTATGAATTATGTGCTGATTTACGGAATTTGGATTTTTCCAAAAATGGGAATTATCGGTGCGGCACTTGGAACTGTAATTTCTAGAATATTTTTAGTAATGTTCATGCACATTATGCTTTCAAGACGTGATGATTTGAAACGCTTTTTCAAGGATTTCAGTTTTTCCGAAATCAAAAAAGAAACCATCAAAAAAATAGTAAGCATCGGATTTCCTTCTGCCATGCAAATGCTTTTTGAAGTGGTTTTGTTTACAGCTTCAATCTGGCTTTGTGGAAATATCGGAAAAACAAGTCAGGCCGCAAATCAAATTGCATTAAGTTTGGCCTCAATGACTTTTATGTTTGCAATGGGATTAAGCGTAACGTCAATGATCAGAGTGAGCAATCAAAGAGGTTTGATGGATTATAAAAAACTGGTTGTCGTGGCACGTTCGATTTTTCTTCTAGCCATCATACTAGAAACGGTTTTTGCGATTTTCTTTATTGCTTTCCATGACTATTTGCCGTACATTTTCTTAAATATGGAAAACGGCGGGCAGGTTTTGGATAACACCGAAGTAATAAGTATTGCATCAAAATTGCTTTTAATTGCAGCTGTTTTTCAAATTTCAGACGGAATTCAAGTTGTAGTTCTTGGCGCTTTACGAGGTTTGCAGGACGTAAAAATCCCAATGTACATTACCTTTGTAGCCTATTGGGTTATTGGTTTCCCGATTTCATATTATTTGGGCGAACATACCGAATTAAAAGCTGAAGGAGTATGGATAGGATTATTAGCTGGACTAACAGCCGCAGCATTATTTTTGTATATTAGGTTTGCTTCTTTAACAAGAAAATTAGTTTTGGAGCATTCTCAAGAATAAAACAATTGTACTTTTGTGTTTAACTGTTTATTTAAACAATGATAAGGTTAAACAATTAGCTGAAAATAAACGATTACGCAATTCAACAAATAAACGATTAAACATAAAAAAATGGAATTACCTAAATTTTTACTTGGAGACAATACTGATTTTCCAGATGATATTTTCATCATTCACCTTGATTATCCTCGATTTATTATCAACTTAAAAGATGATGAGGTTGAATTTTTAGAGGAAGCGGAAGATCTTGATGAAGCTGAATTAAATGCTGAAATGGAGAGCTTGATCGAAAAAGCTAATGATTTTTACGACAGAGAAATAAACCGTTACGAAGAGTAGAGGCGCACTGCAGTGCGTCTCCTAGATGCCTGTTTTTTATTTAATGCCAGAATTTTTCACAAAGCACATTCTAAAAAATTATTTCACGCTCCCGATAGCTATCGGGAGCGTGAAAAAACTTTGCGAATCGTTATTTTCCTCTTTGAATCAAAAATTAATGTCAAATCATTTAATGAAAAAATTAAGTTACCTAAAACCCATTTTTAATTTCATAACAATTGGGTTGCTGATTACTACTTTAAGCCGAATATTTTTATTTTTTCTTTTTAAAGAAAGAGTAGTCGAAACACCAAATTTCTGGTATATATTTCCAATCGGTCTTCGAATGGATTTGATTTTACTATGTTATTTATCATTCCTTCCGGCTGTATTGATTACTTTTTTGCCAAATAAATGGCTCAAGTTTACCAATACTTTTTTGGTGATTTACAGTTTCTTGTTTTTGTTTCTTATTCTTTTCGTAGAATTGGCTTCTCCTGATTTTGTAAAACAATATGATACGCGTCCAAATAAGATTTTCCTTGATTATCTTATTTATCCGAAAGAAGTTGTCGGAATGCTTTTGAAAAGTTACTTGACATCGATTATGGTGACTTTTTTAATTCTTGGCGTTGTGATTTATTTTGCTTTCAAAAAAGGGAAAAAATATTTTCATACAATTAGTACAGAATATAAATTCAAGCTAATGATTTTTCCATTAGTCGCATTTTTATTGTTTTTTGGAGCACGTTCGAGTTTGGTTTCAAAACGACCAATCAATGCTAGTAATGCTGTTTTTTCTACAGATCAGCTTACCAATACTTTGGGATTAAATTCATTTTATACCGTTGCGTTTGCTGCTTATTCTATCAAGAATGAAGGAAACACAAAAATGTACGGTAAAATGGATCAAGCTGAAGCGATCGCTCGTGTAAAAAAATACATGATTGCTGGACCAAATGATTTTAATGATGCTGAAATTCCATTTTTGCACATTCAACAACCTGACTCCGTAATCCAAAAACCATATAATTTGGTGATTTTTCTTCAGGAAAGTTTGGGTGCCGAATATGTTGGAATTTTAGGAGGTAAGCCATTAACTCCTGAATTTGACAAATTATCAAAAGAAGGAACTTTATTTACTAATTTATATTGTACCGGAACCAGAAGTGTTCGTGGAATCGAAGCGGTCGTTACTGGATTTTTGCCGTCACCATCTGAAAGTGTGGTAAAATTGGGTAATTCGCAACAAGGATTTTTCACCCTTGCCGATGCTTTAAAACAAAAAGGATACGATACGAGCTTCATTTATGGCGGAATGGCCAATTTTGATAATATGGCGTCATTTTTCAATGGAAATGGTTTTAGCGATATTGTAGATCAAACCGATTTTGAATCAGACGGAAATAAATATGCTTTCAAAGGAACTTGGGGCTATTCAGACGAAGATTTGGTTACTAAAGCTAATCAGTATTTCAAGTCAAAAGGAGACAAGCCATTTTTCTCTTTAATGTTTTCGACTTCAAATCACGAACCTTTTGAATATCCTGCAGGAAGAATAAAACCGTATGACAAAAAGCCGGCAACAGTTAATAACGCCATGAAATATGCCGATTTTTCAATTGGGAAATTCTTTGAAATGGCTAAAAAAGAAGCGTATTTTAAAAACACGATTTTCATCGTAATTGCAGATCATAATACAAGAACATACGGAAAAAATCTTGTTCCAATTAATAAATTCCATATTCCAGCATTTATTATGGGACCTGGAGTTGCAAAAGGTGCAGTTTACGACAGATTAGCAAGTCAGATAGATATTCCGCCAACATTATTGGGTTATTTAGGAATTCCATTTGAAACGCCAATGGTTGGAAGAAATTTGACAAAATTAGATCCAAAAGTACAAGGAAGATCAATTATGCAGTTTAATGATATCAATGCGTTTAGAGTAGAAAATCAGGTGGTTATTATGCAGCCGAACTTGAAACCGCTTCAGTTTGAAATCAAAAACGACACCACTTTGATTCCTGTAAAATTAAATGAAGATTTAGCAAAAGATGCTTTGGCTCATGTAATTACAGCAGGAAATTTGTATAAAGAAAGTAAATATAAACTTAGAGCTAAAAAATAGGTTCAAAGTAACAAAGGTTCAAAGCAACAAAGTGACAAAGGTTTAAAGAAGCAGAGAAAACTTTGCCACTTTGAACCTTTGTCACTTTGTCCCTTTATCAAAATAAAATTTTAATAACTCAGAAGCCGCTGCAAAAGGTGAAATCTCATCATTTTGCACTGCTTTTTTATTTTGTTCCAATAATGAAATAATTTCCGATTGATTGTAGAAGTTTTGTTTTAACTGTTCATTAATCGTTTCCATCATCCAAAATTGATTTTGTTCGTTTCTTTTTTCTTGAAAAAAACCGGATTGTTTTGTCATTTCAAAATAATCGGAAATAGTGTTCCAGATTTCTGAAATGCCTTCTTTTGTAATAGCACTACAAGTTGTCACTTTTGGTTGCCAGTTTGATGATTTGAGCGGAAATAAATGTAAGGCTTTGTTGAATTCTAATTTCGCTTGGTTGGCTTTTTTCACATTATCGCCATCAGCTTTGTTGATCACAATGGAGTCTGCCATTTCCATAATGCCACGTTTGATGCCCTGAAGTTCGTCGCCGGCACCAGAAATTTTTAGTAAAAGAAAAAAATCAACCATGCTATGAACCGCAGTTTCACTTTGGCCAACACCAACAGTTTCGATAATTATCGTGTCAAAACCAGCGGCTTCGCATAAAATAATCGATTCGCGGGTTTTTCGAGCCACACCGCCCAAAGTCTCTCCAGAAGCACTCGGACGAATAAACGCAT
The DNA here is from genome assembly GCF_000425445.1 of Flavobacterium denitrificans DSM 15936. Classification (GTDB taxonomy): domain Bacteria; phylum Bacteroidota; class Bacteroidia; order Flavobacteriales; family Flavobacteriaceae; genus Flavobacterium; species Flavobacterium denitrificans. The sequence goes on from NZ_AUDL01000011.1 coordinate 58,502, forward strand.
TTTCATCTTTCACTAATTCTTCCATTCGGGTTTTGTCACCCAAAATACTTCCATGCGAAATAGAACTGCTTGGATCAACTGCCAAAACAGCCACTTTTTTGCCAAGATTAGTAAGAAAGGTTCCAAAAGATTCAATAAAAGTACTTTTTCCAACTCCGGGAACTCCGGTAATCCCAATTCGAATTGACTTATTAGCTTGAGCTAAACAGCCGTTTATAATTTCGTTTGCTTTTTCGGCATGTTCAGGATTAGTACTTTCGATAAGCGTAATGGCACGGCTTAGAGAGGTTCTGTTTCCAGAAAGAATTCCTGAAATCAATTCATGAGCAGAAGGCTGTTGTCTGCGTTTGTTCTTAATTTGATTTATAGCCGAAACATTGGTGATTTCAGGAGATGAAATTCCAGCTTTTTCAGTTAAACTACTCGATGTTTTCTTTAAGCTTGACAAAATACTTTTTTAGTATCGTAAAAGTACTGAAAACAAAAACAGTTTCAAAAGACAAATACTCCTTTGAAACTGTGTTGGTAAGTTTGCCACAAATTAGTGTAATTTGTGGCAAAAAAAACTAAGAATTTGAAAGCCTTAGCAACTTAGTATCTCAGCAACCTAAAACTTAATATCCAGCAGTAAAACGAATTTGGTGGTGTTTTGGACTTTCTGTTTCGTCAGCAATTACGACTGCTAGATCTTCAACAGATAAAATACTTCTTTGTTCGTCATTGAAAACTGGATTTTCTAATCCTAAACGGTATTTTCCTGTTCTTCCTGTTTTAGTTCCAGCGTGCATTTCAAAAGCCGGACTAAAAAATGCCCAATCCAAATCTTTTTCTTCTTTGATAATATTCAAATAATGTCTTGCAGCGTTTGCACCTGGAAAAATTTCTTTTGGAAAATCAGGAGTATCTACCGCTTGTAAATCAGGCGCAACAAATAAACTTCCTGCGCCACCAATAGTTATAAAACGTTTAACACCAGATTTTTTTACCGCTTCCTGAATTGCTTTTGATCCTGCTAAAAAATCATCATAGATGTTTGGGTTCGTCCAACCTGGATTGTAAGCATTTATAACGGTATCATGTCCTTTTAAAATTTCTGCTAAAGCATCAACATTAAAAATATCTCCAGCAACCCATTTTGCATTGTCAGTATCTTTTGGAGTTCTTGCAATGGCTGTAATTTCGTGTTTTCTGTCTGCTAATTCGTTTAAAATTGCTGAGCCAACAAATCCTGTAGCTCCAATAAGTGCGATTTTCATAATATATAAATTTATTTAGTAATAAAAAATGTTACAGTTTAAGTCAAAAAAATAGTTTTAAAACTGATTCGAAAAATCTTCTAATGAAATTTTTTCGAGTTGTGTGCTGACTTTTTGATTCATTTCGGCATATAAAGCATCCAGATTCTGATTGATTTTTTTTCCAACTGGACAATCAGGATTTGGTTGATTTTTGGCATAACCTAAACCAATGGTTTCAAAAGTCATTTCAAAAATCTCTTTTAATGTCAGTTTAGATGAATCTACAGCCAATTTTGTTCCGCCATTTTTTCCTTCTTTACTTTCTACAATATGATGTGCTTTTAGGTTTGCAATTTCTTTTCGAACCAGAACAGGATTTAAATTCATGCTTCCCGCAATGTATTCCGACGACAAATAATCATTTGGGAATTTATTGAGCAAAGTAAGAATGTGAATCGTTATGGCAAATTTACCTGAAAGCATACTGTAATAAAATATGTTACAAATGTAAGAGGTTTTTTAATACGAAAATAAATTTTAACTAACTTTTTGGAAATTAAGGAGTGAGTCGAAAGTCGAAAGTCGAAAGTCAAAAGTCGAAAGTCGAAAGTCAAAAGTTGAAAGTTGGAAGTTGAAAGTTGAAAGTTGGAAGTTGAAAGTTGAAAGTTGAAAGTTGAAAGTCAAAAGTCGAAAGTCAAAAGTCAAAAGTGTGATGTTATCTTTCTAACAAAAGAAATTCAATAGTTAGTATTTGTAAAAAAGAGCTAATTACCATTCACTTTTCATTAATCACTAATACAGAAATAACTATTTTTGTCCTGATCTTATTATATGAACAACTTTATTCTAATATTTTTATTTCTTTCTCTGGGCTTAGTTTTACAGCACGTAAAACAATTTCCTACTCATATTTATAAGACGCTTAATAAGATTGTCATCTATTTTTGCCTTCCTGCGATTACCTTATATCATATTCCAAAGATAAAATGGAGCAGTGAATTGTTGTTTCCAATAGGAGCGGGGTGGATTACTTATATTTTAGCTTTTATCTTTTTTCATTTTTTAGGAAGAAGAAATGGCTGGTCTAATAAATTAATTGGCTGTCTGATTTTGACAGCGGGATTAAGCAACAGTTCGTTTCTTGGATATCCAATTATTGAAGCTTTGTTTGGAAAAAAAGGTTTGGAAACAGCTGTTCTAGTAGATCAGCCGGGAACTTTTGTAGTGGTTTCAACTCTGGGTGTTTTTACAGCAGCTTTTTATTCTAAAGGCAGTCTGAATGCTTTGGGGATTTTCAAAAAGATTATTTTGTTTCCGCCCTTTTTAATGTTTGTTTTGGCCTGTCTGATGAATATTTTTGATTATAATTTAAATGAAAGTATTCAATCAATATTGTTGAAAATTGGAAGTTTGGTAACGCCTTTAGCATTGCTTTCAGTTGGTTTGCAATTGACTTTTGATCGAAAGAGCCAGCATTGGAAGTTTTTACGACTGGGACTTTTTTTTAAATTGCTTTTAGTTCCTTTCATCATTTTTGTGTTGTATGTGTTTATTTTTGATCAACATTCTGAGGTCATAAAAATCACACTGATGGAAACTGCAATGGCCCCCATGATTACAGGTGCAATCCTAGCATCAACATACGGATTAAAGCCAAAATTAAGCAGTATGATGATTGGTTTTGGGATTCCAATTTCCTTTGTAACCCTTGCTTTTTGGTACTTCATTCTTAGTTTTATTTAGCAATAAAATACTAATTATATCGACAAGGTAGAATTTTAACTTTTTTTTACCTTTTGAATGTTTTCCTAATGTATTTTTTGGTTAATTTTATTGGAACTAAAAAATATAAATTATGTCAACATTAAGATTAGGCGATATAGCTCCAGATTTTCATGCAGAAACCACACAGGGACCAATCAATTTTCATGAATATTTAGGTGATTCATGGGGCGTTTTATTTTCGCATCCAGCTGATTTTACTCCGGTTTGTACAACTGAATTGGGAACAGTAGCAAACTACGTTCCAGAATTCAATAAAAGAAATACAAAGGTTATTGCTTTGAGTGTAGATGGATTAGAGTCTCATAAAGAGTGGATTAAAGACATCAACGAAACTCAAAATACAGAAGTTAATTTCCCAATTATTGCTGATGAAGATAAAAAAGTAGCAACTTTATACGATATGCTTCATCCAAATGCTAGTGATAAGTTTACAGTGCGTTCTGTTTTTGTGATTGGTGCTGATAAAAAAATCAAATTGACTTTAACATATCCAGCTTCAACAGGAAGAAATTTTGACGAATTGCTTCGCGTAATTGACAGTTTGCAATTAACTGCAAATTATAGTGTTGCAACTCCTGCAAACTGGAAAGATGGAGAAGATGTTGTAATTGCTCCAGCTATTCCTGACAGCGATATTCCAGCAAAATTTCCAAAAGGACATACTCCAATAAAACCTTATTTGCGTTTGACACCGCAGCCTAATAAATAAGTTTCTAAGATGCTGAGATTCTAAGATATTGAGATTCTAAGATATTGAGATTTTGAGTATGTTAGGTACTGAATTGACAAAAGGCGTTAAGATTTTCCATTTATGAAAATCTTAACGCCTAAGTTTTTTTACTTATTTTAAAAAAAAACTTAGCATCTCAGTATCTTAGAAACTTAGAATCTTATCTAGCCAACAAAGCCGTCATTCTTTTTTTATCCCCTACAACCCAGAGAATGTCATTTTTTTCTAATATTAAACTCGATTCTGGATTTAAGATACGGTTTCCGTTTCGTTCAATTCCTACTACCATTCCGTCGGTTTTGGCTCTAAACTGACCAATGCTTTTTTTGATGAATTCATCTTGAGACACTTCAAGCTGACGCAAAACAATATCGGTTTCTTCTACTTTTGAAGGTGGTTCGACTTCATTTTGAGTTAGAAATTTCGTGAATTCAGCAATTTGTGCATCGGTTCCAATTACGCAAATTTCATCACCTGGAAATAAACGTTCCGTTTTGGTCGGTATTGGAATTGTAACTTCGCCACGTTTAATGTAAGCGATATTAATTCCTAATTGCTCACGGATTTTAAGTTCCTGTAAAGTTTGGCCAACTAGATTTGATTCTTTTTTAATTTCAAAAAACGACATGTGACCGTCCCAAGGCATTAAATTGGCATAACGTCTATCGATTTTTTTGTTTTCGCGATCGTTTAGGTTTTTCAAAAAGTGATTTTCGATTTTATGATATTGCTCGTTTAATTTTTTAGGAAATATTTGATACGCTCCAATAGCAATTATAAGTGCAACAAAAGCAACTAAAGGCGAGAAGAAAATATTCAATAAAAAGCCCACAAAAAATAAACCAAGACTCATTCTGATTAAAATCAGCATTAAAAGCGCGCCTCGATATTTTCGTTCTTCCCACAAAATTTCAACTTCATCCACTTTTACTCTTCGTAAGGAAAGTGCCCATAAAAACGGAGCAATAATTACTAACGTAATTAATGCTGCAAGTGTATTCCCAAATCGGGTATCAGCCACTAAAGGCGCAACAAATTTGGCAGATAATAAAATAATAGCAGTAATGATTATGGTATGAAGTATAATTTGCGTTACCGAAGCCCGCAATACAATTTGCCAGGTACTAACAGATTTAATCGCCTGCGCATTCATACTATAACGGTTAATGTTTTTAACCCATCTTTTTGGCATTTTTGATTCTAAAAACAAAGCAAAAGTTTCAGAATATTTAATTAAAAACGGCGTCGTAAATGTAGTAACTGCTGAAACTGCCACAATTATTGGATATAAAAAGTCACTTGTAACTTTCAATGACATTCCCAGTGTGGCAATGATAAACGAGAATTCCCCAATTTGTGCCAAACTCATTCCGGTTTGTACGGATTGTTTTAACGGCTGTCCTGAAAGCAAAGCTCCAAAAGCAGAACTTAATGCTTTTCCAAAAACAGTTACCAAAGTAATAATCAAAACAGGAAGCGCAAAATCAACCAAAGTTACTGGATTAATCAACATTCCAACCGATACAAAGAAAACTGCTCCAAACAAATCTTTTACAGGCTGAATCAAATGTTCAATTTTTTCTGCCTGAGTTGTCTCAGCAATAATAGAACCCATAATAAAGGCACCCAAAGCTGGTGAAAATCCAACATTGGCAGCAAACATTACCATCATTAAGCATAAGGCAAGTGAAATAATTAAGAGCATTTCATCGCTTAATAAATGTTTTGCTTTTTTTAGAATCGTAGGAATAATGAAGATGCCGCCTAAAAACCAAATAATTAAAAAGAAAACTAATTTTAAGACCGATTGCAATAAAGCAGTTCCTGAAACCTGATCGCTAACAGCAATCGTTGACAATAAAACTAACATCAAAATGGCCACAATATCTTCGACAATCAAGGCGCCAAATACAATTCCAACGAATTTTTTTCCTTTAACTCCCAATTCATCAAATGCCCGAATAATAATAGTTGTGGATGAAATAGAGAGTGTTGCGCCAAGAAAAATACTATCCATTTTTCCCCAACCCATCCATTGGCCAACCATGTAACCAATCAAGGTCATGAACATAATTTGAGTTATGGCGGTGATGGAGGAAGTGCCTCCAACTTTCATCAGTTTTTTAAAACTAAATTCGAGACCTAGACTGAAAAGCAAAAAGATAACTCCGATTTCGGCCCAAACTTCAACACTTTTCATATCCGTAATCGAAGGAAAAAAATCAAAATGATTTCCTGCCAAAAATCCAGCAATCAAATATCCTAAAACCAAAGGCTGTTTCATTTTTTTAAAAATAAGAACAGCAATTCCAGCAGTCATCAGGATTAATCCCAAATCACTGATTAAGGGTTGTAAATGGTGGGTAGTTTCGGCGTTTAATGCAATCATATAAAATGTGGTATTTTTTTCAGGAGCTAATCCAGCTTTCCATTTCAAGCTTTTGTTCAAAACGCCTATTTTTTAAGCAGTTCCAGGAGCTTCCTCCGGTCGCTCTGTACCTGCAAAAAAATATGGCTTTTTTCACAAAAGGCTTTTCATTTCAATCTGGGCTAAAAGAGTCTGAGTTAAATAAAAAAAGCTATCTCGATAAAGATAGCTTTTTTTGGGAAAATATTTTAGGTTTTTCTTAAATACCTGTGTAATTGCTAGGTGTTATCGCTAATAATTCTGCTCTAACACTATCAGAAACTTCTAAAGTTGCAATGAAATTATGAATTGCGTTTTTATCAATAGCTTCATTTGTTCTAGTCAAACCTTTCAAAGCCTCATACGGATTTGGATATGCCTCGCGACGTAAAATTGTCTGAATAGCCTCGGCAACAACTGCCCAGTTTTTCTCTAAGTCTTCTGCAAATTTGCTTTCGTTCAAAAGCAATTTGTTCAAGCCTTTTAAAGTTGCTTCAAAAGCAATGATTGTATGTCCAACAGGAACTCCAACGTTTCTTAAGACAGTACTGTCAGTCAAATCTCGCTGTAATCTTGAAATAGGAAGTTTAGCAGCCAAATGTTCGAAAATAGCATTTGCAATTCCTAAGTTTCCTTCTGAGTTTTCAAAATCAATTGGGTTTACTTTATGAGGCATTGCCGATGAACCAATTTCGCCCGCTTTGATTTTTTGTTTAAAATAATCCATTGAAACATACGTCCAAATATCACGATCTAAATCGATAATGATATTGTTGATTCTTTTCAAACCATCAAAAAAGGCAGCAAAATGATCGTAATGCTCAATTTGTGTTGTTGGGAAAGAATGTTGCAAGCCTAAGCTAGTTTCAACAAATTTAGTTCCGAATTGTTTCCAATCAATTTGAGGATAAGCAACATGGTGCGCATTGAAGTTTCCGGTTGCACCACCAAACTTAGCAGCAAAAGGAATGTTGAACAGCAAACGCATTTGCTCTTCTAAACGCTCCACAAAAACCAGAATTTCTTTTCCTAAACGAGTAGGAGATGCTGGTTGTCCGTGCGTACGCGCCAACATTGGAATGTCCTTCCATTCAACACTTAATTCTTTTAATTTAGAAATTACCGATATTAAAGTTGGCATATAAACTTGCTCAAAAGCTTCTTTCGTAGAAAGCGGAATCGCAGTATTGTTAATATCTTGAGAAGTTAACCCGAAGTGAATGAACTCTTTGTATTGAGATAAACCTAATTTTTCAAAGGCATCTTTAATAAAGTATTCAACCGCTTTTACGTCATGGTTGGTTACTTTTTCAGTTTCTTTAATCCAAAGCGCATCTTCAGTTGAGAAATTTTTATAGATGTTTCTTAAGCTGTCAAATAAACCTGAATCAATGCCTTTTAGCTGTGGCAACGGAATCTCGCATAAAGAAATGAAGTATTCCACTTCAACTAAAACGCGATATTTTATTAAAGCTTCTTCAGAGAAAAAAGGTGCTAAATTTTGAGTTTTATTTCTATATCTTCCATCAATTGGCGATATAGCATTCAATTCGTTTAGAGTAGTCATTGTTATGTTGTTTTTTCGAAAGGTGCAAATATAAACAGAATTTAGCGATTTGAAGTAATCAAAAACGTCATTTATATGTGTTTAGATAGATTTTAGACGATCTCTCAAATCGGCAACACCTTCTGATGCAAATTTGGCAATCGTTTCTACTTTATTTCTAATATTCGGAATTGCAATTGGTTTTGGATCAATATAAAAAACCGGAGTTGTACTTGGTGCGTAAGAAATTAGACCCGCTGCAGGATAAACTTGTAATGAAGTTCCAATTACAGCAAAATAATCAGCGGTTTCTGTAATGTCGATTGCTTCTTCTAATGCAGGAACTTCTTCGCCAAACCAAACAATATGCGGTCTCAATTGATATCCATTTGTATCAAAATCGCCTGTATGTAAATCTTCTGTCCAATCTAAAATCAGATTTTTATTTTGTACACTTCGAACTTTTAATAATTCGCCATGCAAATGCAAAACCTTTGAGCTTCCGGCGCGTTCATGCAAATCGTCAACATTTTGGGTGATAATATGAACGTCGAAATCTTTTTCTAATTCGGCTAGAATAATGTGGCCTAAATTTGGTTTTACTTCTTTAAGCTGTTGGCGTCTCTTATTATAAAAATCCAAAACCAATTCCTGATTTTTATGCCAACCTTCAGGAGTTGCGACTTCCATCACATCGTGACCTTCCCATAAACCATCACTATCTCGAAACGTTTTGATCCCGCTTTCAGCGCTGATTCCAGCTCCAGTTAAAACGACTAATTTCTTTTTCATTTTTCTTAATTATAATTTGGCGAGGTACTTTTTAACACATAGAAACATAGTTTTAGAAGCTTTTAAAAGGCGTTTCACTAACTTAAATTCACATAGTTTAGCTATGTGTGGAAACTTGTTTTTTTTTGGATTCTTTTTTTCGACATAAAAACTATATCTCTATGTGTTAAAGTTTTTTATAGCCAACAGATTGATTATGTTATTTCGGCAACTGATTTACTTCCAAAACCTTTACCATAGTTGGTTCAGATTTTGCCAATCCTTCGCCATCAACTTGATTTACATTTTGAAGAAAGATATGAAGTTTTTTTTGTTTTTCCCAAAGCGAAATATCATAATTCGGTTCCCATTCACCTATCGATGTTGTGGTTAAGTCGGTTACTTTCCAAGGATTGTTTTCGCCTAAATTGGTGTAAGCGACTGAAACTTTGTTTTCTCTTTCAGCATCTCTGAATAGAAGATACAAATTGTGTTTTTTGCCTTCTTCTTTAATCAATAAATCAGGTCTGGAAATTGGGATTTTTTTCGTTCCGCCACCGCCTAAATAAAAGGAAGTTTTTCTGAAGCCTGTATTTGATTTTTTCCAAATACCGTTTTCTAAATAAACAATCTGAAATTGCGGAATGCCGTTTTCACTCCAATAATTGGCAATATATGGATTTCCGTTTTCATCCGTCGTCATTGAAGTTTGGTTAATTAAACTTGATTTTTCAGGGATTTTCCAAGCAATTTCTGCCGATGCAACCGTTATGGGCAAATTGTATTTTTCTCCGTTTGATTTTTGCCAAGTTAAACCTCCGTCTTTTGAGCGGGCATAACAAATATCATGGTTGGTTGAAACATCCCAGCTTTCTCTCCAAACCCATGAAAGATGAATGGTGCCTTTTTGATCTATTTTTGCTTGCCAATAGGCGCTTCTTTGTTCTTCGCCATTTACTAAATTGCTTTGGATTTGAGACCACTTTTTGTCTTTTATCGAATACGAATTGATGATCATATTTCCTCGTCCCGAAGCGCCCGAGCGGTAAAAAAACAATAAATTTCCATTTGGCAGATTGTGAAATTCGGGATACGTTACTTTTTGTTCGGCAATTCCGGTCATTGATTCTTCTCTTCCTAAATCTAAACTTAATGGTGATTTACCTTTTGCATATCGAAGTTTTGTATCGTGATGATCCCAACTGATGTGTAAATAGCCATCGCCATCAATTGCAATGCTTATCGTGTTATGTGCATCTTTCACATTTCCGGTATAAGGTGTTTTTACAATTTCCCACTTCGCCGAATTCAATTTTCTTTTGCCTAAAACAACATAGCCGTCATTATCGTAATAAGCTATAAACTGAAAATTTTTAAAAGTCGTCAAAGCATTTTTTCTGAATTTTACCGTATTGACAGAATTGCTGCTCCAGCCATTGCCTACCGGAATTTCAATGTTTTGTTGTGCGATACAGGAAAATGAGATAAAAAGAAGAAAAAAAAGGATTTTGTGAAAATGTGGTTTCATTAAAAAGTTGCTGTTTGGTTGTAGTTAGTAAGAAATGAAAATGGATTGAATTTTTCCAATTAGTAAAAATAACCGATTTAAGTATAATGAGGACTCAAACCATACCAGTTTAAATCTATAAATGAATTTGTGTCTATAAGAAGTCGCTTTGTTCGATATGACAATTATTGTTATTTTTGCCGGAAATAAATACGAAATGATTGATTTAGATTACCTGGCATTCCTTGAAAATATATTAACCGAAAACCGTAAAGAAAGGTTTTTGCATGTTCTAGAAAATCGTACCAAACATTTTACAGTTGCTGTGGAAGATGTTTTTCAAATGCACAATACGAGTGCGGTAATGCGAAGCTGTGAGGTTTTTGGAATCCAAGAATTAAATGTAATCGAACAGCGTTTCGGGAAAAGAATTGACAAAGAAATTGCTCTTGGCGCTCAAAAATGGGTCGATATCAATAGATTTGATTCGGTTTCGGGATGCCTTACTGATTTAAAAAGCAAAGGGTATCAGATCATTGCAACGACACCACATGAAAAAGATTCGATGTTGGAAGATTTCGACATCACAAAACCAAGTGCCTTGTTTTTCGGAACAGAAAAAGAAGGTCTGTCGCAAGAAATAATGGACAACGCTGATGGTTTCTTAAAAATACCAATGGTTGGTTTTACTGAAAGTTTGAATATTTCGGTTTCTGCCGCAATCGTGATTCAGAATTTGACAAACAGACTTAGAAGATCTGATATCAAATGGCAATTATCTGAAGAAGAAATTTTAGTGAAGCGTTTAGATTGGGCCAAAAATTCAATAAGAGATATTAAACGAATCGAGGCAAGATATTATCAAGATAATCCGAGATAAATTTAAAGTTACTAAGATTCTGAGTTACTAAGAATAGAAACTCAGGATCTTAGCATCTTTCAACTATTTTTTCAAAAAAAGAATAAAACCTAAAACACTGACAATTAAAATAGAAAGTGCCGCTAAAACTGTTGTCAGATCGCGAATGTTTTTTCCTGCCCAATCCATAAATAAAAATTTATGCAGAATAGCAAAAGAATAACCCTCAACTCGATCTGAATTGCTTACAACAGCTGCCAATCTCGATGTTGCGGTTTCAATAAAATAAGTTGTTTTTTGAGGTGTGTCATAAGCCAGTTTTACAACAGGAAGTCTTTTGTTTACAAAACCATATTCTCGACTGTCAAAATCGGTCAAGACTTTTGATTCAAGTAATTTAATGTTTTCAAAAGAAGGTTGAGAATCATCTTCAGATGTGTCAATCATTTCGCAACAAGAAGCTTTTGGAGCGCCATCAGTAAAATAGTAAGCTAAAAATTCAGCATATTCTAAATCCAGATTTGGTGCAATTTTGTTTGTTGTGGCATTGATGTAAATAACTTCATATTTTGGATCTTCTTTTTTATTCCATTTTGAATCTTTTGGCATTTTGAATCTTTTTGTGTCTTTTTCAAGCAATTGACATCTGTAATAAGTCGTGTCATTCAGCGTAATAAGACTGCTATTTTGAAATCGATTCCAATCTAAATTTAAATTGTTGTTTCCGCCAGGAATTTCCTTAGTTATAAAAGTTGGTTCGTAAACCATTTGCGACAACGTATAAGGCGCCCATTTTGTAGTGGCATGATACGCGCCACTGAAAGCAAAAGTCAATGTAAAAAGCGAAATCCAAATTCCAATTTGACGATGGTATTTTCGCAAACCTTTTTTTGGCGCTAAACTATCTGTTTTTTTGAATTGTTTCCAAAGCAAACCATAAATTAAGATGCCGCTCAAGGCAGAAAATCCAATAATTGACAAAAGGAAAATCATTGTAATAATTCGGACGCTGTTGTTGCTTATTGCATCTACGAATGACCAATTGTGAAACGTGTCAAAAAACCAGATAAAAAATTGTCGCGAAGTTGGATTATAAGTTGCCAGTTTGCTCGATGAGGTTTCTACATATACCTGCATGGCATCTGAACGGTCAAAACTTAATTTGTAAACTGGCAAGTAACGATTTACATATTTGTATTGCGAAGTAAATTCGGTTACAATTTCACTGTTTTTTACAGGACTTTTTTGATCGTCTAAGAAATAACGCGAAAGCCATTCCGCGTATTTTTGATCTCCGTTTTCTAATTTTTTGGCCGTTGAAGCATCATAATACCAAAGTTCGCCAATAATAGTTTTTACTTGATAATAAGTCGCGTTATTAAAATTGACAATTCTGAAGTTTTTGAATTGCGATATTTCATTTTTCAGCAAAACTTCCTGAATAGAATATTGCAATTGATTTTTGTCGATTATAGGTTGTTCGATTTTGTCGTGAGCAATTTCAGGTTTGAAAAAGTGCGCCATAAAAGGATGCATCAAACCAGAAAAGGTCCAGAAAATTACGGGAACAATTGTGATCAACCCAATAACACGATGCCATTTGTACATGTTTTGTTTGATTTTTTTGATGAATTTGGAATCTTTCCTCTTCGAAGATTTTTTATGTGTTTCTTTACTCATGGTCAATTTTTTTTTTTGCCACAGATTTAAAAGATTAGAAAAGATTATTTAATCTGTGTCAATCATTTTAATCTGTGGCGAAATTTTATTTTTATTTTTTTAATGAGAAATTATATTGAATTCCGAATACAAAAGTTCTCGGTGCAGCTGCGGTATAAGTTGGCTGAGCATTGGCAACATTGGTTCTAGAAACATTGTAAGCGTATAATTTATCTGTAAGATTCAGCACGTTTCCGTAAATCTCAATTTTTTTCCATTGGTAACCAATTCGGGCATTGAAAATATTGTAGCCATCGTATTTTACAGTATTGATCTGATCTTGATAATAACTGCCAACAAGTTGCCATTCAATTGAAGTTCTTAGATTTGGAAGCCAATTTGGATAATAACTCACTTCTGAATTTCCTGACCATTTTGGAGCAGATGGCATTTCTTTTCCGTTTAAATCCTGAATAGGATCTGATGGTTTGTCTGAAAGTTTAAAATCGATATACGTATGTTGGGCATAAGTACCGCCCACGCGAATATTGAACTGTCTTGAAGGTTTGTATGAAGCGCCAAACTCAATTCCTTTATGACGCGTTTCTCCAGCAGAACGATAATCGGTTGAATTATCTGGAAGTTTGATGTTTAGTAATTCATTTTTACCTTCCATATAATAAAAAGCGTAATCAAGGTTTAATTTGTTTTGGAAGAAAGAAAACCATCCGCCAACTTCATAATTATCAAAATCTGCCGGTTTTAAGTTATAATAAAATTCGGCAGGAACTCCTGATGTACCGCCAGTTCCCGGTTTAGCTCTGAAAATTGATGTAATTCCAGGAGGCGCAAAACCTTGAGAATAGTTCCCGTAAAACCCAGCAAATTCTACCGGATTATAATTTGCTCCAGCCTTAAAAGTAAATTTGTCGTACACTTTGCTTCCTGTAGAAAGGTCAATTGCATTGTCATAATTCACTTTCATGTTGTCATAACGCCCACCAACTGTTACCACTAATTTTTCAATAGGATTAAAACTGATTTGCGCATAACCAGCCGTGTTGAAAATATCTGCTGTATAATCTGAAAGTTTAGAATCCGGATGTTCAGCAATTATTTCATATGAATTAACGGTTTGTTTTCCCGGTTCCCCCGGATTTAAATTGGCTTTTAAATCAATCACGTACGACCAATATGTTACAGGCGAATAATCGTATAAAGCGCCAGCAACAATTTTAGTATTCAAGAAATCAAATTTTTGTGTGTGTTGTCCAATTGCGCCATAGCTTTTAAAGTTGTTCGAATTTACTTCGCCTTTGGCTGTTGTCGGATTTACTGTTGGACTCCATTTGATTCCGTAAGAGGGATTTTGGCCTAATTTATTGTCACGTAAATAAGCTGTAATGTAACTGCTAGAATTTTCGTTCCAATCGTGTTCTAGTGTTAAACGGGTTCTCAACGCATCAGATTTTCTATAAGTGAAATCAGAAGTGCTTTTATATGTTCTGTTGTTGAAAGCTTCTTCGTTTACAGTGCCACTCATGTCTGAATAATACTTTCCGTACATAATATTGCTGATCAATCGGGTAGAAGGCGAAATGTTGTAATCAATTCTCGCATTCAGATTATTTTTATTATAGTCAGAATACGTCATCCAGCCATTTTCCTGCAAACTTGAAATTCCAGCAATATGAAAACCAACTTTTCCAATTGTTGCACCTCCTGCAGCCTGAAATCTTTTATAGCCATAATTGTCAGCTTGGATTCCGAATTTGAATTCTGGATCAACTGGTGGTTTTATCGAAATCAAATTAATTGTCCCGCCCACAGCTTCAGGTCCGTATAAAGAAGAAACTGGCCCTTTTACAACTTCAATACTTTGTAAATTATATTGATTTATTTCTAATAAAGCATTGTGATTGAAAATTCCCATAGGGCGAATTGGCAGTCCATCTTCTAAATATAGATAGTAAGCATTTGTGGTCATAGGCTGACGAATAGACATCATGTGCTGTTCGTTTCCTAGATTTACCATCAAAACTCCCGGAGTTTTATTTATGATTTCATAAACTGCAGTTGCTTTGGCTTCGTTAATGGTTTTAGCTGTCAGTTTGCTTATGGCAACAGGCGTTTCTTTTCTTAAAGTTGCTGTACGATTTGCTGTCACAAAAACATTTTCAAGTTCGTGCGATTTTGTTGTGTCTTGCGCTATTTTGTTTTGCGCAAAAACACATTGCCCCATGATGAATAGGGTAAAGTATATTTTTTTCATTTTGGATTATATAAATTAAGCTATAAGCTATAAGCTATAGGCAATAAGCCATAAGCTATGAACTGTAAGTCTTATTGTTATGACTTTTAAAATTTATATAAAATAGGATGGAGGGTGAAAAATTGAATTTGCGATTGCAATAGGTTTTTTATCGAATGAAGCAAAAATTTTTGCTTTCGATTCTATAATTCCTGTCAATTTGAAGTTGTGTAAGATTGAAGTCTGAATGTAAACTACTTCTGCTTTTTCTTTCAGATTGTTTTGCATTCTTTTTTCGTTGTCTGCGTATTTTTTTAAGCTTTTTTGAAGTTCGCAACGACCATTACAACTATTGAAAACCATTTTACGTTGTACACAGATTGTTTTTGAAATTTCTTCCTGATTTAATTTGAAGGAGGTATAAACAAAGAAACTGCCAAAAGAAGGAACTAATAGCATGCAAGAAAGAAATATGACGAAAAATCGTTTCAAAATGTGTTTCGTTGTTTTCGAGAGCAAAAATACATTATAAATATTATTTACAAGAATGATTTTTGTCATTTAATGTTAAAAAACAGCAACGAGGGATTTTTAGAAAAGAAAAACCCGACAGCTTTCAAAAATCTGTCGGGTCTACTTATGTTTACTGTTTTAAATAGAAATATTAGTTAATTAAAACCCAAGTTCCAGCTGCTAGTAAAGCTTCAGCTTTTTTGTACTTCATTGTTTCTGTTTTGCCAGTAGCAATTTCTTGTACTACAACAGTGTCATTTCTGTTGATTTTTGGCATATCTCTAACGATCGTTTCAGTAACTTGACGTTGTTGAGTTTCTCCAGCCTCACGGTTAATGCTTTCGCTGTTAGGAATTTCGTCTTTGCTTAATTGTAAATTCTCTGCTTGACGAACTTCTCTCGCTTCGTGAATTTCAGAGCTAACGTTTTGAGCAGGCAAATCACCTTTGAATAAGAATGAAATAACTTCTTTGTTAACGTTGTCCAACATTCCTCTAAACAAATTGAAAGCTTCTAATTTATAGATAAGCAATGGGTCTTTTTGCTCGTGAACAGCCAATTGAACAGATTGTTTCAATTCATCCATTTTACGTAGGTGTTTTTTCCAAGCTTCATCTACAATTGACAATGTGATGTTTTTCTCGAAATCAGCGATCAATTGAGCACCTTGGCTTTCGTATGCTTTTTTCAAGTCTGTAACTACATTCAAAGTTTTGATTCCGTCAGTGAATGGAACTACAATTCTTTCGAAATGGTTGTTTGGTTCTTCAAAAACTCCTTTAATGATTGGGAAAGCTTCTCTAGCGCTTCTTTCTGTTTTTTCAGTATAGAAAGCTAAAGCTTCTTTGTATACTTTTCCGGTAACTTCGATGTCTGATAATTTTGTGAAATCAGCTTCAGAAATTGGAGATGTGATTCCGAAATAACGAATTAAATCAAATTCATATCCTTTAAAATCATTCGCTACTTTATTATTGCTTACGATTAATTCGCAAGTATCATAAAGCATGTTTGCAATATCCAGTTTCAAACGCTCTCCAAACAATGCGTGACGACGACGTTTGTAAACTACTTCACGCTGTGAGTTCATTACGTCATCATATTCCAATAAACGTTTACGAACACCAAAGTTGTTTTCTTCTACTTTTTTCTGAGCACGTTCGATAGATTTAGTCATCATAGAATGCTGAATAACTTCACCTTCTTTCAATCCCATTCTGTCCATTACTTTCGCTACTCTTTCAGAACCAAATAAACGCATTAAGTTGTCTTCAAGAGAAACATAGAATTGAGAACTTCCTGGATCTCCCTGACGACCAGAACGACCACGTAACTGTCTGTCCACACGACGAGAATCGTGACGCTCAGTACCAACGATTGCTAAACCTCCTGCAGCTTTTACTTCTGGAGATAATTTAATATCGGTACCACGACCAGCCATGTTTGTTGCGATTGTTACAACTCCAGCTTTACCAGCTTCTTCCACGATTTGTGCTTCTTGCTTGTGCATTTTAGCATTCAATACATTGTGTGTGATTCCTCTCATTTTAAGCATACGGCTTAATAATTCTGAAATCTCAACAGAAGTTGTTCCAATCAATACTGGTCTTCCTGCTTGTGATAATTCTGTTACGTCTTCGATTACTGCGTTGAATTTCTCACGAGTTGTTTTGTAGATGTAATCTTCTTTGTCAATTCTTGCAATTCCTTTATTTGTTGGAATTTCAACAACATCCAATTTATAGATTTGCCATAACTCACCAGCTTCAGTTACGGCAGTACCCGTCATTCCAGCTAATTTGCTGTACATTCTAAAGTAGTTTTGCAATGTAACAGTTGCAAAAGTTTGAGTTGCAGCTTCGATTTTTACGTTTTCTTTTGCTTCGATCGCTTGGTGCAGACCGTCAGAGTAACGACGTCCGTCCATGATACGACCTGTTTGTTCATCGACAATCATAATTTTGTTGTCCATGATAACATACTCTACATCTTTTTCAAATAAAGCATACGCTTTTAAAAGCTGAGTAAGAGTATGGATACGTTCGCTTTTTACACCAAAATCTTGGAACAATCTTTCTTTAGCTTCTGCTTCAGCGTCTTTGTCTAGTTTTTGTTTTTCAATTGCAGCGATTTCTGTTCCAATGTCTGGTAAAACGAAGAAATCAGAATCAGTATCTCCAGAAAGGTATTTGATACCGTTGTCTGTCAATTCTACTTGATTGTTTTTTTCTTCAATCACAAAGTATAAAGCTTCGTCAACTTTATGCATTTCGCGATTGTTGTCTTGCATATATTGATTTTCAGTTTTTTGAAGCAATTGTTTGATTCCTTCTTCACTTAAAAATTTAATTAATGCTTTATTCTTTGGTAAAGATCTGTAAGCTCTTAATAATTGGAAACCTCCGTCTTTAGTATTGCCTTCTTTGATTAATTTTTTAGCTTCTGCCAAGAAACCATTTGCTAACTGACGTTGTTGTGCAACTAAGTTTTCGATTTTTGGTTTCAATTCGTTGAATTCATGACGATCTCCCTGAGGAACCGGTCCTGAAATGATAAGTGGTGTTCTAGCATCATCAATCAATACAGAGTCAACCTCGTCGACAATTGCAAAATTGTGTTTTCTTTGAACTAAGTCGCTAGGCGAGTGCGCCATGTTATCTCTTAAGTAGTCAAAACCAAATTCGTTGTTGGTTCCATAAGTGATATCAGCATCGTAAGCTTTTTTTCTTTGTTCTGTACTTGGCTGGTGATTGTCGATACAGTCAACAGATAAACCGTGGAATTCGAATAAAGGTGCTTTCCAAGTACTATCACGTTTTGCCAAGTAGTCATTCACAGTTACTAAGTGAACTCCGTTTCCTGTCAAAGCGTTTAAATAAAGTGGAAGAGTAGCCACTAAAGTTTTACCTTCCCCTGTTTGCATTTCGGCAACTTTACCTTCGTGCAATACCATACCACCAATTAGCTGAACATCATAGTGAATCATGTCCCATGTGATATCTTTTCCTGCTGCATTCCATTTATTGGCCCAGATTGCTTTGTCGCCTTCAATAGTAATGTATGGTTTAGCTGCTGAAAATTCACGGTCTTTTGGAGTTGCAGTAACTTCAATATGTGAGTTTTCTTTAAAACGACGAGCGGTTTCTTTAACTACAGAAAATGCTTCTGGAAGAATTTCCAATAAAGTTTTTTCTGAGATTTCATAAGCCTCTTTTTCAAGAGCATCAATAGCATCATAAAGATCTTCTCTTTTGTCGATGTCTTCGATGTTTTCTACTTCTGCTTTAAGCGAAGCAATTTTAGCATCTTTGTCAGCTCTAGCTTCTTTGATTCTATCTTTAAAATAAACAGTTCTTCCTCTTAATTCGTCGTTTGAAAGACTCATTAACGGAGTTTCGAATGTTTTAATTTTATTTAAATAAGGTTGTAAAGCTTTGACATCTTTCTGTGATTTATCACCTACAAAGACTTTAATAATACTGTTTATGAAACTCATGATTTATTGTATTTCTTTATTATTTTATATGTATTTGAACCAAAAAAAAAGTCTCTGTGATGAGACTTTTTCATTTGGTTTATTTTTTTAATATTCATCCTCATTCCAAAGATAATCTTCGTCTGTTGGATAATCAGGCCAAATTTCTTCCATTGATTCATATATCTCGCCTTCATCTTCGATTGATTGAAGGTTTTCTACTACTTCTAATGGAGCACCAGCTCTAATAGCGTAGTCAATAAGTTCGTCTTTGTTAGCAGGCCATGGCGCATCACTTAAATAAGATGCTAATTCTAATGTCCAATACATCTGTTATCTGTTTAGTTTGTGCAAAAATAAATTTTTTACTGAAAAAGACAAGTAAATTTTGATTTATTTTAATAAAATTTAAGAACGTCCTTATTAGTAATCAGTTTTCAGAGGCAGTTTGCAGTATGAAAACTGATGTTTGCTACTAATTACTGTACTTTAAAGTTTTCAGTTTTCGTGTTAGTTTGCAGTATGAAAACTGAAAACCGAGACTGTTTACTTACGCGGTATCCATTTTACTTCCTCCGCTTTTAAGTCAAACGACAACTTCCGTGCCAAGACAAAAAGGTAGTCAGAAAGTCGGTTTAAATACTGAATTGATATTTCTGGAACGTGTTCGTTATGGCTTAAATGTACTGCCAAACGCTCTGCGCGACGGCAAATACAGCGCGCTATATGACAATGTGACACAGTTGGATGACCGCCCGGTAAAACAAAATGTGTCATTGGCGGAAGGCTTTCTTCCATTGTATCTATTTCGTTTTCGAGCAATTCGATATCAGAATCAATTATGCCGAGATTTTCTAACCGAAGTTTTCCATTTTTCAAAACTTCTTTTTCCTGAGGAGTTGCCAAAATGGCACCAACAGTAAAAAGACGATCCTGAATTTCGATTAAAATGGTTTTATAATGAGGATTCATTTCCTGATCACGAATCAATCCTATATAAGAGTTTAATTCGTCAACAGTTCCGTAGCTGTCAATTCTGATGTGATCTTTAGGTACACGAGTTCCTCCAAAAAGTGCTGTGGTACCTTTGTCGCCTGTTTTGGTATATACTTTCATTTTTTTTAATATGCTAAGATTCTAAGATGCTAAGATGCTAAGAGATTAAGTTTTCTCTTTTGCGATTAAATGATTAATCAAATAAATGGTTAAACTTCTTTACGAGTATCGCTTTCAATTAACCCGTCTCTCAAACGAATTACACGATGCGCATAAGCTGCAATATCTTCTTCGTGAGTTACTAGGATTACTGTATTTCCTTGTGCATGAATATCTCCAAAAAGCTTCATTATTTCTACAGAAGTTTTGCTGTCTAAGTTTCCTGTTGGCTCATCGGCCAAAATAATTGAAGGTTTGTTGACTAAAGCGCGAGCAACGGCAACACGCTGGCGTTGTCCTCCAGAAAGTTGATTGGGCTGATGATCCATTCTGTCAGCTAGATTAACTTGTTTTAAGACCTCAGTTGCGCGAGCAATTCTTTCTGATTTTCCATGACCGGCATAAATCATAGGTAATGCCACATTATCTAAGGCAGTTGTTCTTGGCAATAAATTAAAAGTTTGAAAAACGAAACCAATTTCTGTGTTTCTAATGCCGGCAAGCTCATTGTCTTGCATTTGGCTGACATCTTTTCCATTCAAAATATATTGTCCAGAAGTTGGCGTATCCAGACAGCCCAGCAAATTCATTAAAGTTGATTTTCCAGATCCCGAAGGCCCCATTAAGGCAACATATTCGCCTTTGTTTATTTCTAGATTAATTCCTTTTAACACATAAACGATTTCATTTCCAAGGACAAAATTTCGTTTTATATCAGTTATTCTAATTAATGGATTTGCCATTTGTTTTTCAATTTTGGATTTAAAAGTACAAAACACTTTTCAATAAAATGATAAGTAGTTGAGAATTGGATTTTGTTACAAAGCTTATTCATGAATAAGTAGTAAATCAATATGGTTTTTACGAAAACAATTGTTATATCTTTTTTGTTTAAATTTGTATAATTATCACTATTTTGTATGTTTTATAGATTTAAAATGTTTTTTGATTTTAAAAGGTGATAATAATGTAATTTATTGCGTGATGTATTGAGTAAATTTGGTTATGTATTAATTAAATAATCAAGATTATGAAAAGCATAAAAATAGCTACAGGAATTACATTACTAGTATTAGGATTAGCATCTTGTAAAGATGAAAAACAAGAAAAAGCGCAAAAAACTATTGAATCATACGTGGTGTATGTTGATTCAGTAAAAAACATCAAATCTGAGGAATTGAAAGATAATTGGAATGATGTTGAAGCAGAGTATAATAGACGAGCTGAAAATGCGCAATTGGCTTTGGCAGATCTTAAAGATAATACTGCTGAAACGGCAAAAATAAATGCTAGTAAAGTTAAATACGAAGAATTTAAAAACGAAATGACTGTTGCATTGGCACCGCCAGCTCCAAGTCCAAAACAACAATTGCGAAATGCATTATTTGGAGAAGGAAAAATTGGCGATGATATGAGTTTTGCATGGGTAAATGCTCAAAATATTCATAGTGTGTATCAGCAATTTGTTCATACAGTTGAAGATAATAAAGATCGTTATTCTAGAGAAGACTGGGATGAAATCAAATTATTGTATGAAGCACTTGATAGCCGAAAAAATACTGTTGAAAAAGAAGGTTTGACTGCCGAGGATAACAGAAAAATTGCAGGTTTGAAAGTGAAATTTGCTCCAATGTATACTGTAAACAGAATGGGAGCGAAGTCTGAAGAAAATAGAGATGCTAAAAAATAAGAATCTCAAAATGTTTTAATAAAAAAAGACAATCAGAAATGATTGTCTTTTTTTATTTATGTTCTTATTACAAAATGTTCCTTCGGCTGTTCGTATCTAAAAAAGACGAATCCCCATTGGTAAGTATCAATTGTGACTTTTACTTTTGGATGATTTTTAATCATTTCCCAAGCTTCTTCCATATCAGATGACCAATGGATGTCATCAAAAATCCAAACTGAATCATTTTTTATTGTTGGCAATAAAAGTTCAAAATAGGCAAGAGTTGCTTTCTTTGAATGATTTCCGTCAAAATAAATTAAATCGAAATTCTCACTTTCGGCTTTTAGACTTAGATTGATATCTTGAAGATAATTTTCAAATTCTGTTACTATAGGATCTACATTGTTGCAATCAAATTCATTTAATTGATTTTTTGCAATATTTGCCGTGTTCGGACAGCCTTCGAGTGTAATTACTTTTGCGTTTGTCCCGAGGCTTCGGGATCCTAGAGCCAATGCTGAAGTTGCCAATCCTAGAGAAGTTCCGATTTCTAAAATAGTTTCTGACTGAAAATAACGAACCACGCGGAATAATAATTCGGCACGTTTTGATGAAATTCCAGCAGTTTTTGCAATTTTAGAAATCTGTCTTCTATTCGATTTGAAAACTTTTGAACCTGCGCCAAAATCAGTTACTTCAATAAAATTTTTATTTTCTAAAAGTGACTTTCTATATTTTTTCAGAATGGCATATTCAGGTTTTGTTTCCTTATCATAAAAACACTTTGTCAATAAATTAAAAACAAATGGCGAATGCACCGCATGTTCGTTTTTAGATTTCCACAGAAATTTTAGATAGGATTTTATTTGAAAAAGCATTTTGAATTTACAGATAAAGATGGATTTAGTTTACTGAAATTAATTTTACATCAAAAATCAGAACAGATCCTGCCGGTATACTGCTAGTAGATCTGTCTGCATACGCTAAATGAGCTGGAATCAAAAGTACACCACTACCGCCTTCTTTGAACAATGGAATTCCTTCTGTCCAGCCAGCGATAACTCTGTTTAAAGGAAAAGTAGCTCCATTAATGCTTTCGTCAAATACTTTTTCGTTGGTCAAATAACCTTTATATGCAACAGTTACTGAAGATGTTGCAGTAGGTTGCTTGCCAGTTCCTGGTTCTGTAATAATATAATATAAACCAGAATCTGACCTTTGTGCAGTTAGATTTTTTTTAGCTAAATAATCGGTTATTTCCTTTTCGTTTTCAGCTGAATAATCTTTTGGTGGTGTTGTAGATGTTTCTTTGTCAGATACAGTGCAAGAAATAAAGAGTGTTAAAGTAAAAAGAGTAAATAGTAATTTTTTCATTGTGATATTTTTTAGAACCGTAAATATAAAATAAAAAGAATTAGTTTTTAGTCTCAGTCTCGGTCTCAGTTTTCAGTTTTATCCGCATCCAAACTTGTAAGGATTGTTGATCATATAATTTATTAATCGCCCAATTTCAAGACTTTTAATATTTAGTTTTTCGAATGTTTCTTTTGTAATATATTGGCATTCTAGTGAAAATTCGAGCCATGTATTTGTTTCTGAGTTTTCAGCGTCACTATCAGTTAATTTGCTTATAAAGTGATTAGTATATCTTCTTTTCCTGTAAGATTCAGCAATATTTGCACTAACACTTCTTGAAGATCGGCGTATTTGATCAGTCAAGGAAAATCGTTCTTCTTTAGGAAACGTTTTTGACAATTCAAAAATTTCCATTGCAAGCTCAAATGACTTTTTATAAGCTAATAATTCTTTAAAATCCATAGTTTAGTTTTTTTACTAAAATAAGAATTTTCTTTCTTTTGTTCGAAACTGAAAACTGTCACTGTGACTGAGAGCTAAAATCTATCCTTCAATTTTTGCAGAAAGTTCAAACCAGCGTTCTTCTTTTGCGTCAATTTTATTAATGATATTTTGAAGCTCATTTGCTTTTTTCTCGATATCGGCATCTGCAACTTTTCCGTCAGAAAATAATTGCTCGATTTTAGCTTTTTCGATTTCTAAATCTTTGATTTCACGCTCGATTTTTTGATATTCTTTTTGTTCGTTGAAACTAAGATTTCCAGTTGGATTGTTTTGTTTCCAATCTTTCTTTTCAGCTTTGTTTTCTTCTTTTTGAGCAACGTCAGCACTGTCTTCATAAGCGCGGAAATCAGAGTAGTTTCCTGGGAAATTTTCAATTTCTCCTTGTCCTCTGAAAACAAATAAATGATCGACAATTTTGTCCATAAAATAACGATCGTGCGAAACTACAAGCAAACATCCTGGATAATCTAAAAGGAAGCTTTCCAGAACATTCAAAGTTACAATGTCCAAATCGTTTGTTGGCTCATCGAGAATCAGGAAGTTCGGATTCTGAATTAAAACCGTACACAAATACAAACGTTTTAATTCGCCACCACTCAATTTTTCTACATAATCGTATTGTTTTTTGGCGTCAAAAAGAAAGCGTTCCAATAACTGAGAAGCTGAAATGATCTTTCCTTTTGCAAGCGGAATATATTCTCCATATTCCTTAATAATATCAATAACGCGTTGGCCTGGTTTCGGATTAATTCCGGATTGTGTATAATATCCCACTTTTATTGTGTCGCCTTTTACGACGCGTCCGCTGTCAGGCGGAATTGTGCCCGTCAAAAGATTCAGGAAAGTCGATTTTCCAGTTCCGTTTTTACCAATAATTCCGATTCTTTCGCCACGCTGAAAATCAAAACTAAAATTATCCAGAATAACGAGATCTTTGAATTTTTTAGAAAGTTTGTGAAGCTCAATAATCTTGCTTCCCATTCTTTCCATATTAATTTCAAGCTCAACTTTGTTTTCTTTTCTTCGGCTTTGAGCCTTTTCTTTAATAACGTAAAAGTCGTCCTGACGCGATTTAGATTTGGTTGTTCTTGCTTTTGGCTGGCGACGCATCCATTCTAATTCTTTTACAAATAAGTTTTTAGCTTTGTCAATACTTGCATTTTCAGAAGTGATTCTTTCTTCTTTTTTCTGCAGGTAATAAGAATAATTTCCTTTGTATTGGTATAATTTTCCGTTGTCAAGTTCTAGAATTTCGTTGCAGACACGCTCCAAAAAGAAACGGTCGTGCGTAACCATAAACAATGTGATGTTTTCTTTAGCAAAATAGCTTTCAAGCCATTCGATCATTTCAAGATCCAAATGGTTGGTAGGCTCGTCCAAAATCAATAAATCAGGGCGATTGATCAAGATAATTGCCAATGAAAGGCGCTTTTTTTGCCCTCCCGAAAGATTCTTTACTTTAAGTTTAAAATCCTCTAATTTTAATTTAAACAGGATTTGTTTGTATTGCGTTTCAAAATCCCAAGCATTATGCTGATCCATAGCATCAAAAGCTTTTTGATATGCTTCTTCGTCGTTTGGATTTTCAAGTGCTTTTTCGTAGGCTTCAATAACTTTCAAAGTTTCATTATCTGAAGCGAAAATACTTTCTTCAATTGTCAATTCATCTTGCAGATTATTATCTTGAGAAAGAAACGCCATTCTAATTCCTTTTCGCAAAACAACTTGTCCAGTATCGGGTTCGTCCAAACCATTAATAATGCTCATAATGGTGGTTTTTCCAGAACCATTTTTAGCGATAAAAGCAATTTTTTGATCTTTATTGATTCCAAATGAAATGTTGTCAAAAAGGACTCTTTCGCCAAATGACTTCGATATATTTTCTACAGAAAGGTAATTCATGGTTTAAAATGGCCTAAAAATAAGGCTTTTAATAGGTTTAAAACTAGAGATTTCGAACTTTGATTGAAAGTCTGAAATAATTTGCAAAGATACTTTTTTGAATCCAACAAAAAAAGATAGCAGAACGCTATCTTTTGGATTTTGTAAAGTCACTTATTATGAGCTTATTTATATACGAAAAAATGTTTTTTTAAAAGAAATTTACTTTCTTTTTTGAGTTAAATAATGGCGTATTGGGATGTCTATATACCTCATTGTTAGATACGCAATGCCTATTAAAACTGCAGTTGACAAAGAAACAACGGCAAAAAGTTCAAATCCGCTGCATTTGTAATTTGCTTGATAAACGGCAAATATCCAAATTGCAAAATAATGCGTCATGTATAACGGATAAGATAGGTTTCCTGAAAAGTTGCAGATTTTTTTTGTCACCGACGAAGCAATAGTTCCTGCGCCAAGTGCAACCAAAAAGGGAAAATACAAAATCACTATAAGTGGTTCTGTTATGTAATTCGTTTCTGGGTTAAACGGATATAAAAATGCCGGAACTAAAAGCAAGGCAAGTCCGATAAAACCAAGTTTTGATGGAATAATTAATTTATAGCGATAGACCAAAATACCAGCAGAAAAGGAGTAAAAGACACGTGCTCCTCCGTGCCAAAACGTTAATCCGTCCCATCCTCCTAAAATGTTTTTTGCCTGATAAGCGACATAAATCAAAATAATTGCGGCTACGACATTTAGGGATACCATGGTTTTACGTGATACTCGCCACAAAATCAATGAATAAACAATGTTTGCAATGTATTCCCAAAATAGCGACCAAGCGGGTGCATTCAGTCCGAAGTTGTTGTTATAACGCTCTTTCATGATAGGAAGCGGAATCAATAACAGCGAACAAATAAAAATCAGTAAAATTTCAAAAATGCTTCTTTCTCCAATGCCGCCATTTGGCATAAGAAAATAACCAGCCAGACCAAGAATCGACCCTACAATAACAAGCGGATGCAATCGAATAAGACGTGATTTGAAAAACTCGGTAATTCCCATTTTTTCAATACGATCGTCGTAAGCATACGCAATTACAAATCCCGAAAGGCAAAAGAAAAAATCAACTGCAAGAAAGCTATGGGCAAATAAATTTTGGCTCGGATCTGGGAAAGCGACTTCTAAAAAGTGAAAAATCACCACGGCTAAAGCTGCGACGCCACGAAGTCCGTCAAGGATTTCAAAATGTTGTTTGGTTTTGGTTAGATTAGGGTCATTCATGCTGCAATATTATTTATTGCGTGCTAATATATAGCTTTTTTGAATTTGCATCGCCTCTGCAATGATTTCGGATGTGTTTTTTATATTCACTAAAAAGCTATTAGTAAAAACAGTAAATATTTATTTGATAAGAAAAGAACTCAAGATGTTAGTCAGGTCCAAATAATGAATTTGTGCCGCAACATTTATAATGGGTTTCAGAATCAAAGTTTCATTAGTCAAATAATAATGAAGTCCGTCTGCAGTTGCAATTCCTTCAATTTGATGAAAAGAAAGCTGAAGGTCAATTCGGCGTTTGTTTCCAGATTCAAAATCATAGTTTTTAAAATCATACAGAAGATAAAGAAATGGTTTGCCGAGTTTAGAATACCCGCAAAGCGCAATTAGTTTTTTGGACTCCAAATAAGTTGCACCTGTAACAAGTCCTTTGGTGTCAATTGTTTGTTTTAGTTGAGCGGTGTGGTTTCCAGCTTGATTAGGAAGTGCATAAATACTCGTTTTCGACGATTTCCATTGTTTTGTAAAAAGAAAAATACTGTCTTTAGAAACAATAAATGCTTCGCAGTCAAAATCAGTTGAATTTGGTTTTTTAGTAACGAAATCAGTTTGATCAGCATATTTAAAATTAATAGTTTCTATCGTCGCATTTCCAGTCAAAAAATCTTTTTTGTTGATTTTCAAAATGTTTAAATCATTTCTGTTTCCAGCATAATTATTGCCAAAATCGCCAATATAAATATGCGCGCTGTCTTGCGAAATTTCTTCCCAGTCATGATTAATGTTTTTATCTAAAATAATTCTTTTTTGAATTTTGCCTAAAGTGTCAAGCCCGTAAATGGTTTTGTCATGGTCATCATTGTGTGTCCAAAGCAGATTATCAAACCAAATTAAGCCAGAAGTTTCTTTGATTGAATCATTAAGTCGCAAAGAGTATTTTGGTTTTATTTTTAAAGCTTCATATTGACAGCTTCCATTGTTTGTAGTAGCTGTTTGATCATAATTTTTGGCAAGTGAATCAGTACAACCACGGGTCTGCGAATAGCCAGTGTTAAAAATTAGAAAAAAAAAGAAAATTAAATTTTTCATCTATGAACTTTTCTATCAATTACATACGCAAAAGTAATTTTTAATAAGATGAAAAAGGAGCAAAAATGGAACAATATTTTTTTTAAAAGATGCAATTTTTTTTAAATTAAGTTGTTATCTGTTGCAGTGCTATTAGGGTTGATGTGTATTAAATTAAGACAATTCTTTCTTTATAGCTTTCAGTATTCATTTTAGAAATGTATTTTTGCAAAAATATTAGAAGAGCATTCTTACGAAGCTTTTGGTATGTATTTGTTTTTTAATGTTTTGTGTTTTTTAAGGGCTTTTTTAACAAGTTTGTTAAAGTGTTGTCTGATAAAAAAAAACTTAAAATTTGTCGATATATTTGCCGCTAATGTGAATTTTTCTGCTTTCAAATTTTGGGAGTCGGAAGGGCGAAGCCGTGTGTTGAAAGTAAGTGTTAATTAGTTGTAAAATTAAAGTAAGCAAATAGTTATGAAAATAGGAATTACGTTTAGTGCATTTGATTTATTACATGCCGGTCATATCACAATGTTAGAAGAAGCAAAGAGACAATGTGATTATTTGATTTGTGCTCTGCAAACAGACCCAACTCTTGATCGTCCTGAAAAGAATAAGCCAACACAGACAGTCGTTGAGCGTTATATACAATTAAAGGGATGTAAATTTGTAGATGAAATTGTTCCTTATGCTACAGAACAGGATTTAGAAGATATTTTACGTTCATTCAAGATTGATGTCCGTATTTTGGGAGATGAATATAAAGATAAAAACTTTACAGGAAGAGCATATTGTGAGGAGAAAGGGATAGAATTATATTTTAATAAAAGAGATCATCGTTTTTCAAGCAGCGGACTTAGAAAAGTTGTGGCTGAAAAGGAAGCTCTTAAAGTAATTTAAAAAAAAATACTTAATGGATAAGGAAAGTAAGATCTATATAGCAGGACACAATGGGATGGTTGGAAGTGCTATTTGGAGAACATTATTAGCCCAAGGATTTAGTAATTTGGTTGGAGTTTCTAGTAAGGAACTAGATCTTAGAAATCAACAGCTAGTTCAAGATTTTATTGCTAAAGAAAAACCAGATGTTATTATTGATGCGGCAGCACGTGTAGGTGGGATTTTAGCAAATAATGATTATCCGTATCAATTTATTATGGAGAATATGCAAATTCAAAATAATTTGATTGATGCCGCTTTGCAAAATAATGTTGAAAAGTTTGTTTTTCTTGGAAGCTCTTGTATTTATCCAAAATTAGCTCCACAGCCTTTAAAAGAAGATTATTTGCTTACAGATACTCTTGAGCCAACAAACGAATGGTATGCAATTGCGAAAATTACAGGGGTAAAAACATGCCAAGCAATTCGAAAGCAGTTTGGAAAGGATTTTGTGAGTCTTATGCCTACTAATTTGTATGGCACTTATGATAATTTTGATTTAAACACTTCACATGTTTTGCCTGCAATGATTCGAAAGTTCCACGAAGCAAAGGAAAATAATAATGCTTCTGTAATATTATGGGGAAGTGGAACGCCAATGCGTGAGTTTTTATTTGTTGACGATATGGCGAAAGCAGTAGTATTTGCTTTAGAAAATAAATTACCGGATTATTTATATAATGTTGGTACTGGAAAAGATTTGACCATTAAAGAATTGGCCGAAACGATCCAGAAAATTACAGGGCATACAGGAGAGATTATTTGGGATTCTACTAAACCAGATGGTACTCCAAGAAAATTAATGGATGTTTCAAAGATGCATGATTTAGGTTGGAAACATCAAGTAGAACTTGAAGAAGGAATTAAAAAAACTTATGATTGGTTTTTAGAAAATATTCAAAACTTTAAACAAGTTAAATTATAGTCAAATATTTAAAAGACAGACTGATAAATAAATTCAGTTTTTTCTATTTTAAAATAAAATATAAAATTCTTACCAAATGAGCACTCAAAAGACAGCACTTATAACGGGAATAACTGGCCAGGATGGATCATATCTAGCAGAATTATTGTTAGAAAAAGGATATGAAGTGCACGGAGTAAAAAGACGTGCATCTTCTTTTAATACCCAACGCATCGATCATCTTTATCAAGATCAGCACGAAGCACACGTTCATTTTAAATTGCATTATGGTGATTTAACAGACTCGACTAATATTATTAGAATCATCCAAGAAGTACAGCCTGATGAAATTTATAATTTAGGCGCTATGTCTCATGTGAAAGTATCTTTCGATTCTCCTGAATATGTTGCAAATGTTGACGGTATTGGTACTTTGAGAATTTTGGAAGCTGTAAGGATTTTAGGTTTAGAGAAAAAAACAAGAATCTATCAAGCATCAACTTCAGAGCTTTATGGCGGCATGTCAGAGAATAAAAATGAAAAAGGTTTTTATGATGAAAACTCGCCATTTTATCCTCGCTCTCCCTATGGTGCTGCCAAAATTTATGGTTTTTGGATCACAAAAAATTATAGAGAGGCCTATAACATGTTTGCGTGTAATGGTATTTTGTTTAACCATGAATCTCCTAGACGTGGTGAAACTTTCGTAACTCGTAAAATTACTATGGCAACAGCTGCTATTGCGAAAGGAAAGCAAGAATGTCTTTATTTAGGAAACCTAAACTCGCAAAGAGATTGGGGACATGCTAAGGATTATGTTGAGGCAATGTGGAGAATTTTACAGCAAGATATACCAGAAGATTACGTAATAGCAACAGGGGTCACTACTTATATTCGTGATTTTGTCATTATGGCTTTTTCAGAAATAGGCGTTGAATTGACCTTTGAAGGGGAAAATGAAAATGAAGTAGCTAAAATTAAAGCTTGTAATAATCCCTTATATCAACTGGAAGTAGGAAAAGTAGTAGTGCGCGTTGACCCTGAATATTATCGTCCTACAGAGGTTGACCTTTTAATTGGGGATCCTACAAAATCTAAAACTAAGCTAGGCTGGAAGCCTCAATATGATTTGAAGGCTTTAGTTAGAGAAATGGTTGCAAGTGATTTAGAATTGTTTTAAAATTTATTTCACAAGAAATAGAAATGGCAGATTAAAAAAATAATAAAAAATAGTAAATATTGATTTAAAAAAATTATTATTGCAGACAGTTAATAAATTGATTTTAAAACAATAAGTATATGAAAAGAAAGTTACTTTTTTTTGCAACATTATGTTTTGTTTTTTTTGCCAGTTGTTCTGCAGAAGATGTAAATCATTTTACTTCGAGGCCAGTAAATGTTGCCAATCCATCTGAAACAGATTATTCTGATACAATTGGAAAACCTGGGTTGATAGATAATCCCGATCCCGATAGTGCAATAATTGATGGCCCAATTGTTATTAAAAATAATATCGTTGCTCATCGTGGTGCTTGGAAAAAAAATAATCTTCCTCAAAATTCAATAGCCTCTTTAAAAGAAGCTATTCGTTTAAAGTGTAGAGGGTCTGAATTTGATCTTTGGCTCACCGCTGATGATTCTTTGGTAATATGTCATGATAATTCATATAACAATCTTAATATTCAAAATTCAAACTATTCTCAATTGGTGGTTTTTAAACTATCAAACGGTGAAAAATTACCCACGTTAAGAGAATATATACAAGCAGCAAAACAAAACAATAACACAACTCAATTGTTTTGTCATGTAAAAGATTTATTAAGCGCAGCACGAAGAAAAGTATATGCCACGAAAATACTCGAATGTGTTAATAAGCTTAATGCTCAGCCGTTAATAGTATATGCTAGTGAAAATTATAATATACTAAAAGAATTACGAGCATTAAGTGATTCAGCAGATATTCGATCTTTTCTAACTAATGTTACACTTTCTCCTGAAGAAGTCAAGAAAGATAACATATCAGGTATTTTTTATTATGATTATGTATATTACAAAAATCCAGATTGGATAGAAAGGGCTAGACTAAATAATATTTCTTTAAGTGTGAGTGTAATTAATAATGCAGACGGGATAAATTGGTTTTTAAAAAATAAATTTGATGCCATATTAAGTGATGAACCGGAATTGGCATTAAATCTTCAAGATAAATTATAATTAACGGCAAAAAGCATTAAATAATTAATCGTAAGAAAGTTTTAATTTGTTGGTTTGAAAATTCTATAATTAAGGAATTTTTACAAATAGAAAATCAAATTATTAATCACAAATTTTATATAAGTTAAGAATAATATAATTCAATATAATAATAAAATAATGAAAATAGGATATACGACTGGAGTTTTTGATTTATTTCATATCGGACATTTAAATTTGCTAAGAAATGCAAAATCAATGTGTGATAAACTAATTGTAGGAGTGACCACCGATGAATTAGTTTCATATAAAAATAAAAAAGCAGTAATTCCTTTTGAAGAGCGTGCTGAAATTGTGAGAAATTGCAAATATGTGGATGTAGTTATCCCTCAGCCATCGATGGATAAATTTGAAGCTTGGCAAAAACTTAGGTTTGATATAATGTTTGTCGGAGATGATTGGTTTAATACTGATAAATGGAAAGATATTCAAGCACAATTTGAAGAAGTTGGAGTTAAAATTGTTTATTTTCCTTACACAAAAGGGACATCTTCAACTATTTTAAATGAGACATTAGAAAAATTGAGACAAAATAATAAATAAGTTTATGTGCGGAATATTAGTAAATGCAGGAAATGTTGGGAAGGATAAATTTATTCAAGCTTTAAATTTACAAGCACATCGCGGTCCCGACAGTTTCGGGTATGATAAAATTGATAATGTAAGCTTTGGGCATAGACGACTAAGCATAATTGATCTTAATGAGTGTTCAAATCAGCCTATGCATAACTACAACAATAGATATACTATTGTTTTTAATGGAGAAATTTATAATTATAAAGAAATTAGGCAAGAATTACAGGATTTAGGTTATATTTTTAAAACGGATGGTGATACTGAAGTTATATTAAATGCCTACGAAGCTTTTGGAGCAAGAGCCCTGGATAAGTTCATTGGAATGTTCGCGTTTGTTTTATACGATAATTTAAATAAAGAATTTTTCATTGCTCGAGATAGATTGGGAGTTAAACCTCTTTTTTATACAATCAATGATGATGGAATTAGTTTTAGTTCTGAAATAAAGTCCATTTTATTTTTAGATAATTCAAAAAGACAATTAAATTTAAGAGCAGTTAGCTCTTATTTTTCTTATAGATACCCTATTAATAATGAAAGTTTTTTTGAAGGCATTGAAGTGTTTCCGGCAGCGCATTGGATGCGTATTGATTCAAACGGTAATAGAACTATCGAAAAATACTGGGATTTTAGAGATAAAATTTATTTGCAAAAAGAAGACAGGGGAGAGCAGTTTTATATCGATGAGTTGAAAGAATTAATGACTTCTTCAGTAAAATATAGAATGGTCTCAGATGTGCCAGTTGGTGCTTATCTTTCTGGAGGCGTTGATTCGAGCGTAACTACTTATGAATTAGCAAAATTAAATAAAAATGTTGTAAATACTTTTACTATTGGATTTGCAGAAGAAGGATATAATGAATTTTCATATTCTAAAATAGTATCAGAATTATGTAATACTAATCATAAAGAAATTCTTCTTGATGAAAAAAATTATTTTGATTCTATGTCTGATTTGATTAAGATAAAAGATGCTCCGTTAGGTGTGCCTAATGAAGTTCCTCTTTATTTGATGTCGAAAGAATTAAAAAAGGATGTGACAGTTGTTTTATCTGGTGAAGGTGCTGACGAAATATTTGCAGGTTATAGTAGACTATTTAGTTCATCTGAAGATTTTAATCAAATGAAAGATACTACTATTGATAAAAAAAGTGAATTATACACGAAGCTAATTAATAAGTATGGAGAGAGTTTTCCAAAAAC
The DNA here is from genome assembly GCF_000425445.1 of Flavobacterium denitrificans DSM 15936. Classification (GTDB taxonomy): domain Bacteria; phylum Bacteroidota; class Bacteroidia; order Flavobacteriales; family Flavobacteriaceae; genus Flavobacterium; species Flavobacterium denitrificans. The sequence goes on from NZ_AUDL01000011.1 coordinate 92,044, forward strand.
TGAGATTGAACATTTTTTAGGATTATATCAATATTGCTCATCTTCATTTAAATCAAAATTATTTCATAAGAGAATTAATTCAGATAAAATTGAAAAAGAGTTAAATGAAGTTTTTTTAGCGGTGTTTGAAAAATTAGATGATGAGTCTTATTTAAACAAGATGCTATATTGTTTTGAAAAAATTCATTTACCTGGTTTATTAAATAGATTGGATACAACAACAATGGCAGCCAGCGTTGAAGGTCGTGTGCCTTTTGTCGATCATAGATTAATAGAGTTTGCTTTTTCTATGCCGAATCATTATAAATTAAAATGGAATGAGGATGAAGTGGCTTTAGAAAGCAAATTAGGCAGTGAAATGGCTGAAAATCAAAATACACCAAAATATATTTTAAAAAAGGCTTATGAAAATATTCTGCCAAACGAAATTTTATATAGAAAGAAAATGGGATTTCCTGTTCCTTTGAATACTTGGTTTGGAAATGACTTTAAAGATCTAGCGTTTAATAAAATAATAAACGGGTATCTCGTTCAGAATGATATTATTGATAAAGATTTTTTTATTCAATTGATCAATAATTATGAAGCCAATGGAAGCAAAGAAGATATAGGTATGAAAATTTGGATGATATTAAATATGGAACTCTTTTTATCAGAATATTTTTAATGGGCATTAAATTTAATTATCATATAAATTTTTTATAAATATAAGTAAGTGCGCTTTAAAAATAATAATCTAAATCCAGCCCTTATTTCCAATTTTTTTTCTTTGGTAATATTACAAGGTGCTAATTATTTATTCCCTCTATTAACAATTCCATACTTATTTAGAACACTTGGTGTTGATACTTTTGGATTAATTAGTTTTGCTACTGCATTTGCTCAGTACTTTGTAATTCTGACTGATTTTGGATTTAATCTTTATGGAGTACAGTATATATCTGTTAATAGAGATAATAAGAATTTGCGTGATGTTTTCTTTGCAAATGTTGTAGTAGCACAGCTTTTTTTGTTTGTAATTGGTTTGCTAGTATTAATCAGTATCATTTTTACTTTTGATAAGTTTTATAATGAGAAATGGATTTATCTACTTTCTTATTCAACTGTGTTCGGGACTGTGCTTTTACCAACTTGGTTTTTTCAAGGAATTGAGCAGATGAAGTATATTACAAAAATCAATATTTTAACACGTACTTTTTCAATAATTCCAATATTTTTCTTTGTAAAATCTGATGCAGATTATCTATTAGTGCCTTTTTTTTATGGATTAGGATCTATTGCTTCAGGATCTATTGCTCTTTATGTTGCAAAAAAGCATTTTAATGTGAATTTCAATTTTTCTAAGGTTTCATTTCTGGGTATCAAAGAATGTCTGAAAAATAGTTCGGAATTTTTTGTTTCTAGAATTTCTGTTTCCTTATATACTATTAGTAATAGTTTTGTTCTGGGTTTAGTTTTGGGAAATATTTCCGTAGGTTATTATGTAGCGGCCGAGAAACTTTATGGAGCAATACAGAGTCTAATTGAGCCCCTTAACAGTGCCTTATACCCTTACATGGTCAAACATAAAAACATTAATACATTCACAAAGATTTTTGTTAGTGTATTACTTATTATTTGTATTGTTTTGCCTATTTGTATTTATAATGCGGATTTTATAATGCATTTAATTTATAAAAGTGTTGCAATCGAAAGCGTTATTGTCTTTAAAATACTTTTAGGAGTATGTATTCTTTCTGTTCCTGCCATTTTATTAGGTTATCCATTGCTTGGTGCATTTGGATTTTCAAAATATGCTAATCGTACTGTAATTATATCTTCAATTTTTCATATAACAGCACTTAGTATAATGTTTGTAACTAATAGTATTTCGGTTATTGCAGTAGCCAGTTTGGTATTAATAACACAATTTATTGTATTGTTGGCGAGAGTTATTGGAGTTTATAAGAATATATATAAAGCTGCCAAACAAACAAATGAAATAAATACGTAATGAACATTAAAAATATATTAAAAATATTAATATTTCCATTTACCAGAGTACTTTACTTAATATCTGGTTTAATTCCTAGAAATCCTAAAATTTGGGTATTTGGTGCACAAAAAAATGCATTTAATGACAACACAAAATATTTGTTTATTTCATTAACAATGGAGAGGCCTGATATCAAAGCAATATGGATTACATCAAATAGAGAAACAATAAAAAAAATCAGAAACAATAGTGGCTTAGCTTATTATAGATGGAGCTTAAAGGGGATTATTTATACTATATTGGCTAAATATTGGTTTGTGACGACTACTGTAGCGGAAATTGACTATTATACATCTAGAGGTGCAACGGTAATTAATCTCTGGCATGGAATACCAATAAAGAAAATTTATTTTGATACAGATAATGTTGAAGATTTTAATAGGTATCACAATCCCTCATTTATTCAAAAGTGGATAGATGAACCTTCTGTTTTTAGATTGTCGAATTATATGGTTTCAACTTCAAATCACGTTTCTGTTAATGTTTTTTGTTCGGCATTAAAAGTTGAATTGGAAAATTGTTTAAATTTTGGACAAGCGAGAACAGATATTTTTTTCTTTGATGATCAAAAATATAATGAATGGGTAAATAAATGGGAATCTAACTCATTTATTTCAATTATTGATAGGGCTAAAAAATCTAATTATGTTTGGATTTATATGCCAACATGGAGAGAAAGTAATCCTTCCTTTTTAGATGATATGGGGCTAAATTATGATAAGATCAATAAGTCGTTGTCTGCAAAGGATGAATTATTAATAATGAAACTTCATCCATATACTCCGATTGATTTCTTAAATAAACTAAAAGGATATTCTAATATTGTTGTAGTGGAATCTTCACAAGATATTTATCCTTTATTAAAATTCACTGATGCACTTATTACTGATTACTCATCTATTTTTATTGATTACTTATTGTTAAATAAACCTATTGTTTTTTATTGTTTTGATTTAGAGGATTATATATTGAGTTCTAGAGGGTTTTATTATGATTATTCGGAAGTAACTCCGGGCATTAAGGTAAAATCAACGGACGATTTAGAAAATTTATTATGTTTAACTAAAACGATTGATTCTAAAAGTGATGATCAAATCAAGATAAATAAGCTTTTTTATGATTATATGGATGGAAAAAGTTCTCATAGAATTACAAACTTTTTTGATGATAAAAAAGATGTAAATTGATTTAAGTCATTCTTACTTAAGATAAATAGTAGAAATATAAACTTATTTGAATAGAAAAGCAATTAATAAATATTATATGAAAGTCCTTTGGTTTACAAATACTGGTTCGAATTTTTTAAATAATGATAGTCATAATGGAGGAGGTTGGATATCATCTTTAGAAACTATATTAGTTAAAAATTTAGATATAAGTTTATCAATTGCGTTTAATATCACTACTAAGCATGATAAAACGGTTAAGGAAAATGTTTGTTATTATCCAATTTATAAAAGCAAAATACCGTCGATTAACTCATCAGATGATATTAAGAAATATCTTGATGTTGTAAATGATTGTAATCCAGATATAATACATATTTTTGGGACTGAACAGAATTTTGGATTAATAATTCCTTATATAAACAAGCCAGTTGTAATTCATTTGCAAGGAATATTAAAGCCTTATCAAAATGCATTGCTACCGCCAAGATTTTCAAAATTGGATTTTTTCTTTCAAAATGGTTTTAATCCGTTTAAAGTACTTTTAAATTATTATAGATATAAAAGTTGGGAGAGTCGATCTGATCGTGAGTTAAATATTTTAAAGCATTGCAAATATATAATGGGTAGGACTGAATGGGATAGAAACATGTCTAGACTTCTAGCTCCTAATTCAGAATATTTTTATTGCAGTGAAATTCTTAGAAGTATATTTTATGTAGATGAAAAATGGAAAAGAAATGCAGGAAGTAAAAAAATTATTGTATCCACTTTATCATCACCATTATATAAAGGGGCAGACTTAATACTCAACACAGCAAAAATTTTAAAAGAAATACCAGGAATTGATTTTGAGTGGATAGTTTTTGGTGTAAATGATATAAAATATATTGAAAAAAAGTTAAAAATAAAGGCAAAAGATGTTAATGTGAATTTCTATGGAGTTGTAAATTCTGAAAAATTGAAAAGTAATTTGCTAGAGTGCGATGTGTTTGTTCATCCTTCTTACATAGATAACAGCCCTAATAGTGTATGTGAAGCCCAAATATTGGGTGTGCCTGTTATAGCTTGTAATGTCGGAGGCTTATCCACGATTATTAATCATAATGTAACTGGACTATTAGTGCCTGCAAATGATCCTTATATGTTGGCAATTAATATTTTTGACATTTTAGCAAATAAAGATGAAGCTGAAAGAATTAGCAACAATGAAATTAATACAGCCCTTTTTAGGCATGATCCAAAAAAAATAACGCAAGATTTGATTGGTATTTATGAAACAATATTAAAGAAACAAAATGAATAAATTTGCATATTTTGTATACATATTAAACTTTATACTATGGAAAATAGGATATAAAATTTCTATAATATATAATAAAATAAAGTTTAGCATATTACTTGGAGAAAAGTGTGGGAAAAATTTTGAGGTTGCTGGTACATTAAATCTTTATTTTGGAAGCCGAAAATCTGTGCTTAGTATTGGTGACGATTTTCATTCATTAAACGGAAATTTTTATAATCCTTTAACCCGAAACTCTCAGGGCGCTATAATGGTTGAGGAGAATGGTAAGATTATCATTGGTAATTGTGTTGGAATGTCTTCAATTATGATGAGATCACATAAATCTATTATAATAGGTAATTATGTGAATATAGGCGCAGATTGTATGATTCTGGATACAGACTGTCATTCTCTGAATTACCTTGATAGAAGAACTCGTGGCGAATTGGATTCAGCCAACGTAATTTCATCAGAAATAATTATCGAAGACGATGTGTTCATTGGGGCACGCACAATCATTATGAAGGGTGTTCGTATAGGTGCTAGAAGCATAATAGGAGCGGGTAGCGTGATAACAAAAGATATACCCTCTGACTCTATTGCAGCTGGAAATCCGTGTAGGGTAATAAAAAAAGTAGTAGATGGTGAAAATTATTTGGAATTTCAACAATAAATTTTTCTATTACTAATGATATACTTTGTAATCTTGTTTTTGGCCTATTTTTTAGCGCCTTTAAGTAAAAAGAGGATTGTTTTTTCTCAGAATAATTTTACTTCAAAGGTAGGTACAGCTAAGGGTAAATTAGTATACTTTTATTTTTTTACGTTTATTTTGATTTGTATTTGTGGATTGCGAAGTGTTAAAATTGGTCTTGATACTCCACAGTATTATTTTTTATTTCGCGATGCAAGTAAATTTGAAAATTTAATTGATTTTATTTCTCATATTAAAAAAGATAAGGAACATCCTGAGTGGGGATATATTGTTTATGAATGGGGTTTGAGCTTGTTCGGTAATTACAATTTTTTTCTTTTTTCAACAGCTATACTAACCATATTGCCATTAATGTGGCTAATTTATAAATATTCAAAAATTCCATGGCTAAGTATTGCCCTGTTTATTTTATTTGGATATTTTACTTTTTATATGTCAGCATTGCGACAGGCAATTGCCTTAGCATTTTGTTTTTTTGCTTTTCATTATTCGTTGCAAAATAAGCTATTGAAATATTTACTTTGTATGGTTTTAGCTTTTTTGTTTCATCAGACGGCAATAGTTTTTTTTCCAATTTACTGGATCAAAAAGATTCCATTAAATAGAAAAGTATTATTTGCAACAATTGCACTTATTGTTTTTTCTTTTATCATTAGGGATTATATTTATATGCTGTTTTTGTCAGTTTCACGGACTGATTATACTGAACATATTGCGGCTGGTGGCTTTCGTATGTATATTACCATGTTGTTAGTTATTGTTATAGGCTTTCTTTCGATGAAAGAAATAAAAGATGATGAGTTAAATAAAAAGCTGTTTTATATGATGATTGTTTGTGCTTTTTTATGGCCCATTCTTTCAATTGGTAGCCCTGCATTATATAGACTGTATTATTATTATCATATTTTTATAATATTGTTTAGTGCAAATCTAGCAATGTCAATTAAGTTGAAATTACGTAAAAATATTGTTGTTTTGTTTTTTGTACTTATTGGTTCAGCCTATTTTATTACACAGGTTATGTATGGAGAGTCAAATGTATATCCGTACAATTTCAATTGGGAAGTTCCTGTAAACTTAAATACTTTACAACATTCATGGGAGGAAAAAAAATAAATTACAATAAAAATAAGATAAAAATTTTTTTTTTCTTAATACATTTTTTTTCGCCTTTGTAGAACTTATTTAAAAAAAATATTAATATAAAAATAAAATGCCTAAAATTTCAATTGTAACAATTAGTTATAATAGTATTAGATGTATTGAAAATTGTATTCAGAGTATTGTAGGTCAGTCATATAATGATAAAGAATTTATTGTTATTGATGGAGGATCAACAGATGGCACTCTTAGTGTAATTGAGAAATATAAAGATCAAATTGATTATTTTGTATCAGAACCGGATAAAGGAATAAGTGATGCATTTAATAAAGGGATTAAAGCTGCAACAGGTGATGTTGTTGTATTTATAAATTCTGATGATTTATTAGTTGAAAATGCTTTAGAAATATTTGCAAAATATTATGATCCTGCAATCGACGTTTATTGTGGTAATGTTATATTATGGAATTCAAAAACTAATTACAAGGCATTAGGGGCCGCATTGATAGAATTTCCACATATTCCTTTTAAATATAGACTTTGGCATCAAGCTGTTTATATAAGAAAATCTGCTTATGAACGTTACGGTTTATACAATGTAGATTTACGCTATATAATGGATTTAGATTTAGTAATGAGAATGTATCAAAATAAAGCATCTTTTAAAAAAATACCTGAAACATTAGCTGTTTTTCAATTGGGAGGTATTTCACAAAGTTCAACAGCGAAGTTATGGGCTGAAAGGAAAAAGGTAATTCTAGATAACGGTGGAACAAAACTAGATGCAATAATCTGGATTTCTTATTTAAAAATTAGAACATTTATAAAGAACATAGTTTCCTTATTTGGTGAGGATCTAAGATTGCTATTTGTTAACAAAAGATATAAATAAGAATTCTAGTTTTAATAATACTAAAAAAAAAACAATTTAAATTACTTGTTTCTAAATAAAATTTAATTGGAAAGCATTGAGTTGCATATTTACTGGAATTATGAAAACAGCATTTATAACGGATTGGTTAGATAAATATGGTGGTGCTGAGCGTGTGGTTACTGCAATAAATGAAATTTATAAATTTGATTACTATTATGCTTATGTAAATAAGATGAGTCCTGAGCTTCAGAAAAGAACTTTCGGAGGACGTGATGTTATGGTTGAAAGCTCAAATATCATGTCTCTTTTTAAATATAAATTTCGAGCATTAATGCCGCTTTTCCCACAAATAATAAAGGCATTTAATCAACAAACAAAGAATAATACTATTGATTTAGTTATAAGCTCTTCTTGGGCAATGTCTAAAGGTTACAGGTCAGGAAATGAAATTCATGTATGTTATCTTCAGGCTCGAAATTTTAAATACGTATGGGAAGAAGCCGATTTGTATTTTAAGGGACCTTTGAAATTGTTTTCTTTTGTAAAGGGTTTTTTACAGCGATTTGACGTTGCTAGTGCTCAAAATCCTAATTATTTGATTTCTAATTCTATTTTTGTACAGAATTGGGTAAAAGAGAAATATAAAAGAGAATCTGTTGTTATTTATCCGCCTGTTGAAGTTGAAGATTTTTGCATTTCGGATATAACAGAAGATTATTATATCACTGTAGGGAGATTGGAGCCATACAAACGTTTTGATATTGTAATCGAAGCATTCTCTTTAAGCAAGAAAAAACTTATTGTTGTAGGTGATGGAACACAGTTGGCCTACCTAAAATCAATTGCTGGAGAAAATATTGAATTTGTTGGTTATTTAGACAAAAGGGAAATTTGCCAATATTTATCTAAAGCAAAAGGATTTGTTTATGGTGGAGTTGAAGATTTTGGAATTGCAATTGTCGAAGCACATGCATGCGGAGTACCAGTAATTGCTTTTAAGGGAGGTGCTTCTAGTGAAATTATTAGCGCAAACAATGGATTATGTTATAATGAACAAAATCCTAAATCATTAAACGAAAAAATTGATGTTTTTGAAAATCAATTTCATATATATATAATAAAAACGAAATAAGGAAATCCTCTTTTAGATTTTCGAAGAAACGATTTCAAAATGAACTTAAAAGTTTCATATCTTCATTAAAAATCAAATAATTGTTCTATTAATCTTGATTATAATTTAAATTGAATTATGTCTTCGATTTCAATCGCATACCTGCAAGGTGTTTTTTTTGTAATCTTACGTGATTGTTTCGAAAAATGATATGTAATATGCTAATAATAAAATGAAAATTTTACAAGAACTCTCAGAATATCGTTTTTCACGATATTTTAAACTTTTATTTGTAATATGGGATATTATACTTCTCAATACTGCTATTGTTTTATCTGCTTTATTAAGATTTGGCACAATTGATAAGTTATTCCTGAAAGAAGTAGAAACTATTTCATTATTAGGTAATTTGGTATGGATTGGTCTTTTGTTATATAAAGATTCTTTCAGAATTGTACGCGTTGAGCCAATTGAGTCTATTTTAAAGCGAACGATAAAAAAAGTCATTATTCATATAGTGATAACTGCTTTTTTTGTAGTGTGTCTAAAATATAGTGATATATCAAGGCTTCGATTGGTTTATTTTTATATGATTTTCTTTTTTCTATTAATGGTTTCTAGATATTTATCGATGAAATTGTTAAAGTATATTAGATCTAAAGGTTATAATTTTAGAAGTTTCGTAATTATCGGGGCAAATGATACTGGAGAAAGAATGCGAAGAATCTTAGCCAAAGATTTAACATATGGTTATCGATTTTTAGGTTTTTTTGATGAAAAAGTTGATCCCTTTGCGTTTATTTCACATCCTGTTCTTGGCGGATTCGATCAGATAGAGGAGTTTATTATTAGTGAAGAAGTTGATGAAATGTATGTAGCGTTGCACATTGACAATATTGCGGTAATAAATAAATTAGTGAAAATTTGTGAGCATCATATGGTGCGAATTAAGTTCATTCCGGATTTTCAGCTATATACAAAATCAAATAAGGTTGAGATGACCTTTTATGAAAACACACCTGTCCTAATGTTTCGTCGGGAACCTTTGGAGGCCGCGGTCAATAGATTTATAAAAAAAGTATTTGATATTTGTTTTTCATTGTTTGTTTTACTGTTTATATTTCCTTGGTTGTTCCCTATTATCATGCTAATCATTAAGATAGAATCTCCTGGTCCAGTTTTTTTTAAGCAGGAACGTTCAGGTAGAGATAATAGATCTTTTACATGCTTGAAATTTAGAAGTATGCGCTTGAATGGTGCTGCAGATAATAAGCAAGCCGTAAAAGGTGATAGTCGCGTTACTAAATTTGGAGCTTTCATGCGAAAAACAAGTATTGATGAGTTGCCACAGTTTTTTAATGTGTTCTTTGGTGATATGTCGGTGGTGGGACCAAGACCACACATGGTAAATCATACAAAGCAATATAGTGAGCTAATTAACAACTATTTAGTGCGTCAATATGCAAAGCCAGGTATAACGGGATGGGCACAAGTTAATGGTTATCGTGGTGAAACTAAGGAACTTATTGATATGGAAAATCGAGTAGAGTACGATATTTGGTATATTGAAAATTGGAGCCTACTCTTGGATATAAAAATAATTATCAAAACCGTTCTCAATGTATTTAAAGGAGAGGAAAATGCTTATTAGTCTTCTCAAATACATAATTAGATATTATCTAAATCTTTAAAAGAGCTTAATGCTTTACTCTAAATATTTTTTTTAATCCTTATATTTGCCCCCGTAAATTTTAGACCTGATGAAATTGAACCCTTCCTTTTTAATGAAAAACGTTAGTTTTTTATTGCTTTTATTTTTATGTTTTTCCTGTGGATCAAAAAAAGACGTAGTTTATTATCAGAATATTGATGGAATGACTGCTTCGCAAAATCCAAATTCTTACGAAATTAAATTACAGGCTGATGATTTGCTAATGATTTTAGTTTCAGCAGATGATCCGGAAGTTGCTATTCCTTTTAATCTTAGAACATATAGTACAACAAACAACAGCAGATTGGATATTACCAGAGGGCAAGAAACAGTCCAATTGTATTTGGTAGATCAAAGTGGAAATATTGAATTCCCTGTGCTTGGGAAGTTAAAGGTTTCTGGATTAACACGTACTGAGGTACTTAAATTATTGCAAGATAAAATTGGGGCCTATATTAAAAATCCAATCATCAATCTTCGTATAATGAATTTCAAAATTTCATTGCAAGGAGAGGTTAATTTACCGGGAACTTATCCGATTGCTTCAGAAAGAGTTACTTTGATCGAAGCTTTGAGTATGGCAAAAGACCTAACGATTTATGGTCGAAGAGATAACATATTAGTAATTAGAGAAACGAATGGTGTAAAATCATACAATAGAGTTGATATAACTAAGTCAGATTTCATAAATTCTCCTTTTTATTACTTGGCACAAAATGATGTTGTATATGTTGAACCAAATCAGACTAAAGTAAATGCATCGGCTGTTGGTCCTAATACTTCAGTAATTATTTCCGCAATATCTATTTTAGTATCGCTTTCTGTCCTAATCTTTAAATAAAATATTAAAATGCAAAAACAAGATTTTTATAATGATCTTATTGATGATGAAAATGAAGACTTTAATCTTAGAGAACAATTAGATAAATATTTAGTTCATTGGCGTTGGTTTTTATTAAGTGTTTTTTTGGGATTAGTTTTATCTTTTTTATACTTAAGATATACTGTGCCAAGTTTTGAAGCATCTACTACGATATTAGTAAAAGATGAAAAAAAAGGAGGGATGCTTTCTGAATTATCTGCTTTTTCGGATCTTGGGATAGGTGGTAGTATGATAAACAATGTAGATAATGAAATTGAAATTTTAAAATCTAGAACATTAGTAGAGAGTACAATAAAAAAGCTCAATTTAAATGTTGGCTTGTTTGTAAAGGGCAATGTAATAGATTTGGATATATATGGGAAATCTCCAATAAATGTTTTTGTCATTAATAAAACTGCTTTTTTTGATGAAACAGATGTTGTTTTCAATTATATTCTTTTAGATGATAATTCCTTTCAATTAGAAATTGATGATGATGTCGTGAGTTCTGATGCTGAAAATGTTATTTTATCTGCCAAAAAGAAGTTTGGATTTGGAGAAAAGATCGCTACACGATTTGGGACTTTGGTAATTACAAAAAGTCAATATTATGAGAAAAATAAAGAAGGCAAATTCAGAAATATTCACATAGTTTTATCGCCCTTGGATGAATTAACAGAAGGCTTTAGAAAAAGACTAAAAGTAGATCCAATTAGTAAAACTAGTAGTGTTGTTAGTGTCTCTGTCTCTGACCCTGTTAAAAAAAAGGCAGAGAATTTTCTTGACAACATGATTCAAATCTATAATGAAAATGCAGCTGAAGATAAAAATTATATTTCGGAGAATACTTCTAAATTTATTGCAAGTAGATTAGCATTAATTGCGCAGGAATTAGATGGAGTAGAACAGGATGTTGAAAGTTTTAAAAAGACAAACAAACTTACTGATATTGAATCTGAGGCAAAACTTTTTATAGAAGGATCAACCGAATATGATAAAAAAGGAGTTGAAACCGAAATTCAGTTGAATGTGGTTTCTTCACTTTTAGACTTTATTAAGAAGAGTAATAATTCTGATTTATTGCCTTCTAATATGATTGCAGATAATAATGATGCAAGCGGATTAATTTCTTCTTACAATCAATTAGTTTTAGATCGAAATAGAATCTTAAAATCTGCAACTGAAGAAAATCCATCAGTGGTGAAGTTAGATCAACAAATCACATCTTTAAAATCAAATGTTGCGGCCAGCCTAAGACGTATGCAGGCTAATTTACTGATTCAAAATCGTGATATTAAAAGCCAAGAAAGTTTATTGAATAGCAAAATTGGTAAAATTCCGGTTCAGGAACGTCAGTTCAGAGTAATTGCAAGGCAACAAAAAGTTAAGGAAGAACTGTATTTGTATTTGCTTCAAAAACGTGAAGAAACTGCGATTTCATTATCTGCGACGGAGCCTAATGCTCGAGTAATTGATGTTGCAAAAGTAGATAAAGACCCAATCAGTCCAAAGAAAAAAAATATTTATTTGATCGGAATGCTTTTAGGATTGCTAATTCCGTTTGGAGTTATTTATGGTAATGATCTTTTAGATACAAAGATTAAAAGTAAATTGGATATTGAAGGGAAAACACAAATTCCATTTATCGGAGATGTACCAACTTCGGATGATATTGCTGAATTGATTAAATCAGAAAGCAGAACAAGTTCGGCCGAGGCAATTCGTATTGTAAGGACTAACTTGGAGTTCATGCTAACTAAAGTGCCTGAAGGAATTGCAAAAACGGTCTTTGTGACGTCGACTTTCCCTTCAGAAGGAAAAACTTTTATATCGGTAAATCTTGCTGCAACTTTTGCTTTATCTGGACGACGTGTTTTATTGGTTGGTTCTGACATTAGAAACCCAAAATTTGGAGAATACATTAATGTCCCAAGTGTAGGTTTGACTAATTATTTGTCATCAACTGATAAAGATGTACGAGATTATATCATCAAACATGAAGGATATAAGAATTTCTTTATTCTGCCTTCTGGGGTAATTCCGCCAAATCCGGCTGAATTGTTGATGAGTAATAAAGTGGATCAGCTTTTTGAAGAACTTAAAAAAGAGTATGACTATATTATCGTGGATACGGCTCCAGTAAGTTTGGTTACTGATACACTGTTGATTGCTAAAAATGCGGATACTTTTGTGTATGTAATGCGTGCAAATGTTCTAGAAAAACGTATGTTGAATATTGCTAACACATTCTATAAAGAGAAAAAATTACCTAATATGTGTATCGTTCTTAACGATACCGATTCTACGAAAGGTTATGGATATGGTTATGGCTACGGAGTTAGAGTAGAGAAAAAACCTTGGTACAAAAGAATAATCTCTAAATAATTAAAAAGATTTTATAAAAAAAACGGCTCAATTAATTGAGCCGTTTTTTTTATGACAATACTTTCAGATTTGATGAAAGTAATTTAGAATTTGAAAAATTGATTATTATCAATAATTTCTTTTAAGACCTTAAGATTGTTATTCTCAATTTTTATTTTCTGATTAAATGATGCGATGTGATTATTATGGTGTACATCTGTACCAACAAAATCATACATTCCTTTTTTCAAAAGTTCGTCTGCGACTTTAGTGATGTCCCCGCCGTAGTATCCAACCGTTGCCAGCAAATTGAGCTGAAATAAACACCCTGCTTTTTTTAATTTATCATATTCATTGAAATTTTTATGATAAAATAAATAACGTTCTGGATGCGCTAAAACTGGAATGTATCCCGCGACCTGAAGATCAAAAAGGATTTTGTATAATTGAACTGGTGCATTCATGTAAGACATTTCAACTAAAACATAATTGTCTTTCAATGTCAAAAGTTTTTCGTTTTGAAAATGGCTTTCAAACCAATCATCCATGAAATATTCTGCAGCGGCTTTAAAAGGTATTTTTACATTTTCAGCTTCCAACAAAATTTGAGTTTCTTGCTGTTTGTCAAGAATTTCTTGAGGCGAATTATCCCAGATATAATGACTAATATGTGGTGTTGCAATAAATTGAACAACACCCATTTCCTGAAAAGACTTGGCAAGTTTGCTTGTGTCTGCTATTGTTTTGGCACCATCATCAATTCCGGGTAATAAATGTGAATGAATATCAACATAGTTCCCAGCAAGAAGGTCCTTTAAGTACGGTTTTGATTTTAAGAATGATAACATGCTGCAAAAGTAAGTAAACTACATCGTATTTTGCGTCATAAAAGGTAAACTTTTTATTACAGCAACATTTAGAATTGTGATATGATTTTTCTATCTCAGCAAATATTCTATATTTGTTTGTAGTAATAATTTATTATTTTATGAGGATTAAAGAGAATTTGTATAATCAAAGAATTGTTTCTATAGATGCTTTGCGAGGAATTACAATTTTTATAATGATTTTTGTAAATGAGTTGGCGAGCATAAAAAATGTACCTCAATGGATGAGGCATATGCCTGCGGATGCAGATGCTATGACTTTTGTTGATGTAGTCTTTCCTGCTTTTTTGTTCATTGTGGGAATGTCCATTCCGTTTGCTTTTAATGCGAGATTAATAAAAGGTGATAGTGCAAAAACGATTTGGACGCACACTTTGAAAAGAGCATTGGCCTTGATAATTATTGGGGTGTTTATGGTCAATGCAGAATATGGATATGATGCTTCAAAAATGATTATTGCACCAGCTTTTTGGGGGTTATTGGCATATTCAATGCCTATTCCTATTTGGAATAAATATTCTAAAAATTTTCCGGTTTGGTTGAAATATACGCTCCAGTATGGAGGAATGCTTGTTTTGACGACGCTTTATTTTCTGTATATTCAAGATACAGGTGAAAGAGGAATGACGCCAAAATGGTGGGGAATTCTTGGACTTATTGGTTGGGCTTATCTTTTTACAGTTGTTTATTACTGGCTTGTCTCAGGTAGATTATGGGCAATGATTGTCTTTTTGTTTTTTTGTGTTGCCGCTAATTCTATTAATTTGATAGAAAGCTCACCAGTAAACCAATCATCTTGGTTTAGTTTTATTGCAGGGCATTTGACACATGCTTCTTTAGTAACTGCTGGAGTAATAATTTCACTACTATTTTTTGATCAAAAAATACAAAGCAAAATCAATTGGCCAGTCATTGGGTTTGCGGCTTTGTTTTTTGTCGTTGGTTACTTATTGCGACCTTACTATGGTATATCAAAAATTAAAGGCACGCCATCATGGACAATGTTTTCAGCAACGATTTGTACACTATTATTTTATTTTTTGTTTTGGCTGATAGAAGTCAAAAAGCAAACAAAGTGGAGTGAATTTTTTATGCCCGCCGCCGCAAATCCGTTATTGATTTATATTTTGCCTGGTGTTATTTATTATTTCAATTTAGCGTTTCATATTCAAATCATTCCAGAATATTTTCGAGAAGGAGTTCCTGGAATTATTTGGTCATTGCTTTTCTCTACGATTATGCTTTTCGTTATGAAAATCTGCAATAAATATAAAATTCAGTTGCATTTGTAGAAAAAGTTTCAAGTTTCAGGTTTCAAGTTGGTCACTATGAAAAACTTAAAACCTGAAACTTGAAACAAATTTCATCGAACTCTTTTGAAGGCAATTGGACCACTTCGATCCTTATTGTCCTTAAAAGTTCCTTCAAGTTTGTTCCCGTCTTCAGACAAAGTTAGAGTGTGGGTTCCAGCCGTGGCCCAGCCTTCAATTGGCAAAGTAACATTTACGGTATACGTAATTGTATTTCCAATTCTTTTTCCAGTACCGCTTTCTACAAATTTTTGCCCTTTCCATTCTAAATAATGAGTGAAAATAATTTCTCCGTTTTGTTCCGATATAATAGCAACGGCATTCTCGACTCCGGAATTAATATCTTCCCAAACACCATTAATATCTATTTTTGGAACAGATTTCTGTTGGCTATAGCCATGATTAAAAATAAGTACTGCAACATAAAGTAAAAGTCTTGTTTTCATGTTTTAATTTTGAATTAGAACGGATTTGATTTCTAAAGTTGTACCAGCAACTGGTTTATAATTCACAAAATTGAATTTGCAAAGATTATGAATATTCAAAAGTCTTCCATTTGATAATCCATCTTGTCTGAAATTTGTCCACGGAATTTTTACGGTAATAAATTTTTTAGGAGATGGCTTCAAATCAACTCTTGGATGCGATCCGCCATGAAGGCAACCCGTTCCGTTTTCATTTCCTTCTCGCGCTTGAAGTTTTATCAAGTGAGAAGATTTATAGGTAATGCTTACAAATTTCGATTTCGATACATTTGTAGGTTTTCCGTCGTTTGAATCAGAAGGCGTAATCATTACATTCAATTCAATTTCTCCTTTCGGATTTTCATTTGCAGTAACTTTCACAATGTCATTTTCTAGTCTGACCTTATTTATTGTTTCTTGATTTTCAACTGCAGGCCCGGCAATGTACCAAGTAGAATTTTTGACAAGATTCAAAATAGATTCTTGTTTGTTTTCTTTTGGAGAAAAGCCAAAAAGAAAGCAACATGATACATATAGTAAGAGAAATAAATGAATCGAAACTTGCTTTTGATTTCGCATAAAAATGGATTGTTTCAAGATGAAATCAAAAATATCATTTTTTAAGATAATTAGTTCTTTTCTTAATTTTTATTATTTTCCAAAATCAACTTCTGTTCCGAATAAAATTTTAAATTTGTAAGAAGTTGTTTCAGAAAGCCTTATACGATGAAAAATACGAAATGTCTGATTGTCTTGTTTTTCTTTTTCTTGATGCCGTTTTGTTATTCGCAAACTGATTCAATCACGAATAATAAAAGAGATATTCTAGATGTTTTGTATAAACTTTTTCATAAAAATGATTCTGTAAGAACTGGAATGGACAAAAAGATTGCTTTTTCATTGTTGCCTGTTCCTATTAATGCTGATAAAAGTGGCGGATTAGTGGTTTCTTTTTTAACTTCTTTTTATTTGGGAGATGAAAAAACGACCAATATGTCTCAAATAACATTTTCGCCTTATTTCAGTTTTACCAATCAGTATGTTTTTCCCATCCAATCTTATATTTATACTAGAGATAATCATTGGAATTTTATCGGAGATTATCGTTTTATGATTTATCCTCAAGACACTTATGGTTTGGGAGGCAATAATACCGCCGATGAAATGTCAACACTTGATTATCAGCAATGGCGTTTTTATCAATTTGCAACACGAAAGATAGTTGGCAATTATAGGGCAGGACTTGGATTGTTGTATGACAATTACCAGAATATTTCTGAAGAATCATTTATAGATGGCGAAACGGATTATTACAAATATATGAACGGAGATTTTTCAAACGAAACTTCGTTTGGAGTTGCGTTTCAAGGGCTCTATGATTCCCGTGAAAACAACGTGAATCCGGAACAAGGAATGTATATCGAAGCCGATTATAGAATAAATACAAGTGGCGTTGAAGGGAAAAAATGGAATTCAATTTATATAGATGCGAGAAAATATCATTCTTTTAGCAAACAAAGGCACAAAGTTTTAGCCTATAGAGCCTTTTATTGGTCGACTTTTGGAGGAAAACCTCATTATTTAGACCTGCCGAGTATTGGTTGGGATCGTGACGGAAAAACTGGAAGGGGTTTTACCCGAAATAGATTCAGAAGTAATGCGCTTTTGTATTTTGAAGGAGAATACAGGATGGACATTTCTAAAAATGGATTTTGGGGCGCTGTGTTTTTTACTAATATTTCATCGGTTTCAAAGTTTGATACTTACGATTTCTCTAAATGGAATCCCGCAGTTGGTACGGGATTGCGCATTAAGTTTAATAAAAAAAACAACAGTAATTTAGTGTTGGATTATGGAATTAGTAAAAACGACTGGTCCTTACGGTTAGGTTTATCTGAAAATTTCTAACTTCCCCAAAAATAAATTTTCTGTTTTTTTATGCGGCTTTCGGTTATTATTTTAAATTACAATGTACGTTATTTTCTGGAACAGTGCGTTTTGAGCGTTCAAGAAGCTATTTCGGCAATAGATGCCGAAATCATTGTCGTTGATAATAATTCCTCTGATGATTCTTGTTTGATGATGCAAGAGCGATTTCCTTTCGTAAAATTGATTCAAAACAGAGAAAATTTTGGATTTCCAAAAGGTAATAATATTGGCGTTAAAGAGGCAAAAGGAAAATACATTTGTATTTTGAATCCAGATACAGTCGTTGCTGAAGATACTTTTACAAAAATTTTGGCTTTCGCTGAAGAACAACAGGATTTAGGAATAATAGGATGCAGACTAATTGACGGAAAAGGAAATTTTTTGCCCGAAAGCAAACGTGGAATCCCAACACCTTGGGTCGCTTTCACAAAAGTTTTAGGGTTGTATAAAATCTTTCCGAATTGGAAAATCTTCAATCAATATTATGCGCAGCATATAAATGAAAATAAAAACGGAAAAGTCGAAATTCTAGTTGGTGCATTCATGTTGATGAAACTAGAGCTATATAATAACTTGAATGGTTTTGATGAAAATTGTTTTATGTATGCTGATGATATTGATTTGTCGTATCGTGCGTTGCAAAAGCAAAAGTCAAATTATTATTTCGCTGAAACAACAGTTTTACATTATAAGGGAGAAAGCACTATAAAAGATGAGAGATACATGAAGCGTTTTCAAGAAGCAATGAATTTCTTTTATAACAAGCATTTCAAGAAATCTTTGTTTTTTAGTTCGTTTATTCAAATTGGGATTTGGTTTTTTTCTTTTGTAAAAATGTTTCAAGGAAAACCAAAGCGAAAACCGCTGCCTGAAAAGTATATTTTTTACTCTTCAAATAGTATTTTGTCTGAAAAATTACCATCAATTCTAAAAAATAAAGTTCAGTTTTTAGATTTCAAAAAAGAAAAAATGGTAAATTCGTGCCACGTTTTTAAGGGTAAAAGAGTTGAGATTATTTTAGACAATCAGTACGTTTCATTCGAAAAATGTATCAAAATCATAGAAACTCTTAAAGATAAGAATGTTACTTTTAAGATTTTCCCCAAAAAAGCAAATTTTATTATTGGAAGCAATTCGCGAAATGACAGGGGGCAAATTGTAAAAATTGAGTAAAAAATTATATTAAATGTAATTTATGTTTAAAAAATTCGGTAATTTCGCAATCTGAAAATCAAAATCACCCTTGAGGTTAACAATATGGCAAGATTTGAATTAAAACTTCCTAAAATGGGAGAAAGTGTCGCTGAAGCAACTATTACAAACTGGTTGAAAGAAGTTGGAGACAGAATTGAAGCTGATGAAGCTGTACTGGAAATTGCAACTGACAAAGTTGACAGCGAAGTGCCAAGCGAGGTATCAGGAGTTTTAGTTGAACAATTATTTGGTAAAGATGATTTGGTTCAAGTAGGACAGACTATTGCAATTATTGAAACAGAAGGTGATGCTCCAGCTGAAACAAAAGTTGAAGAAGCGGTAATTCCAGCAACTGCTGTAGAAATTGAAAAAACAATTGAAGCCGTTAAGGAAACAGTAAGCGCACCGCAGGATTTTGCTTCATCGGATAAATTCTTTTCACCATTGGTTAAAAATATTGCTAAAGAAGAAGGCATTTCTATCGCTGAGCTTGACAGTATTAAAGGTTCAGGAAAAGATGGTCGTGTAACAAAAGAAGATATTTTAAAATATATTGAAGATCGTAAATCTGGAGTGACGGCTCCTGTTGCCGCAGAGCCTGTGAAAGAAGTTGTTGAGCCAGTAAAAGTGGCTGAGCCAATAAAAGCTGTAGAACCTATGGTTCAAAAAAGTCATCAAGCGGTTCCCGTTTCTGTAAATGGAGGTGATGAAATCATTGAAATGGATAGAATGCGTAAACTGATTTCAGGTTACATGGTGGCTTCTGTACAGACTTCGGCTCACGTTCAGTCATTTATTGAGGTCGATGTGACGAACATTGTAAAATGGAGGGATAAAGTAAAAACGGCTTTTGAAAAAAGAGAAGGTGAGAAATTGACCTTTACGCCAATTATGATGGAAGCGGTTGCAAAAGCTTTGAAAGATTTTCCAGGAATGAATATTTCGGTTGATGGTGAATATATAATCAAAAAGAAAAATATTAACTTAGGAATGGCGGCGGCTTTGCCAAACGGAAACTTAATTGTTCCTGTAATTAAAAATGCAGATCAGTTAAATCTTGTTGGAATGGCAAAAGCGGTTAACGATTTAGGAAACCGTGCAAAAGCTGGAAAATTAAAACCAGATGATACACAAGGAGGAACTTATACGGTTACTAACGTAGGGACTTTTGGAAGTGTTTTTGGAACGCCAATTATCAATCAGCCTCAAGTTGGAATTCTAGCTCTTGGAGCGATTCGTAAAGTGCCAGCGGTTATCGAAACTCCAGAGGGTGACTTTATCGGAATCCGTCAAAAAATGTTCTTATCGCACTCTTACGATCATAGAGTTGTAGATGGGGCTTTAGGCGGAAGCTTCGTAAAAAGAGTAGCTGAATATTTAGAGGCTTTTGATGTCGATAGAGATTTCTAAGTGATTCACAAATAAATTTAGAACCCGGAAAATGAGATGATTTTCCGGGTTTTTTATTAACAAGAAAATTGGAGGTTAAAATTTCAAGACTATCATTTAATGCTCTTGATTAAAGTTAAAATCTAATAAAAGGCTTTTTTTTAGGCAAAAAAAATAAAGATAGGGGCGGAAAATTCGGCTTTAAAATTTACATTTGTAACCTTATAAAAATTAAAATGGAATTAAAACTAAACAAACCAATTTGCTTTTTTGATCTTGAAACAACAGGAATTGATATCGGTAAAGATCGTATCGTAGAAATTTCAATTTTCAAAGTTTTCCCAAATGGGAACAAGGAAAGTAAAACATGGTTGGTGAATCCTACAATTCCAATTCCTCCTCAAACAACCGCTGTGCATGGTATTACTGATGAAAAAGTAGCAAACGAACCTACTTTTGCAGAACTTGCACCTCATATTTATAATATGATAAAAGATAGTGATTTGGGAGGTTTTAACTCAGATCGATTTGATATTCCTTTGCTTGCTGAAGAGTTGCTTCGTGCAGGAGTGGATTTTGATATGAAAAACAAAGTTTCTGTAGATGTTCAGACTATTTTCCATAAAATGGAAGAGCGTACTTTGAGTGCTGCCTTGAAGTTTTATTGTGGAAAAACTTTGGATAATGCGCACTCAGCAGAAGCTGATACAATGGCGACTTATGAAATTTTAAAAGCGCAGCTGGATCGTTATCCTGAATTGGAAAATGATATGAAAGCATTGTCTGAGTTTACGACGCGCAAAAAAATCGCTGATTTTGCAGGAATGATTGCTTTTGATAAAGATGACGAGGAGATTTTTACTTTCGGAAAACACAAAGGAGCCAAAGTTGAAAAAATTCTTGAAACTGAACCAGGATACTTCAGTTGGATTCAAAATGCAGATTTTCCGTTGTACACCAAAAAAGTTTTGACAGCGATTAAATTAAGAAAATTAAATACAAAATAAGTTTCTAAGTTGCTAAGATTCTAAGATGCTAAATTCTTAGGGTCTTAGTGTCTTAGAATCTTAGCAACTTAAGAGAAATGAAGATTATTTGCATCGGTAGAAATTATACCAATCATATTGAGGAACTAAAAAACGAACGCCCAGACGAACCGGTTATTTTTATGAAGCCGGATTCGGCGGTTTTGTTGAAGCAGCATCCTTTTGTAATTCCAGAATTTTCTGAGGAGATTCATCACGAAATTGAGATAATTGTTAAAATAAACAAAGTAGGAAAGTACATCGAGCCTAAATTTGCGAATAAATATTATGACGAAATTAGCGTAGGTATCGATTTTACAGCCAGAGATTTGCAGGAAAAGCTAAAAGCAAAAGGGTTGCCTTGGGAAAAAGCAAAAGCATTTGATGGATCTGCTGTCATTGGAGATTTTTTGCCAAAAAGTGATTTCGTTTCTATGGAAAATCTTACTTTTGAATTGAAAAACAATTCTAATACAGTTCAAAAAGGCAATACAAGCTTGATGCTTTGGAAAATTGATGAGCTTATTGCTTATGTTTCGCAGTTTTTCACATTAAAAATTGGAGATATTATTTTTACAGGAACTCCTGCAGGTGTTGCGTCTGTAAAACCAAATGATGTTTTAGAAGGCTTTTTGGAAGATAAAAAATTATTCAGAATACAAGTAAAATAATGGCTTTAAAGTACAACCTTTCGAAAGTATATGCGCTTTCAGATAATGATCCGGAATTTGTAAACGAAATTCTTAAATTATTTGTCACTGAAGTTCCTGAAGATTTAAAGCAAATCAAGGAAGGAATCAAGAAAAAGGATCATAAATATGCCTACTCCTATGCGCACAAAATAAAGCCTACGCTAGATTTGATGGGCTTGAATGTAGCTTTTGAAGAAATTCTTCAAGTTGAAGCATGGACAAAGGCTGAAGGCAAAAAGAAAGATATTATTGAGACTTTTAAAAGTATTAGAGTACAAGTAAAAGAAGCAATAAAAGAAATCAAAAAAGACTTTGATCTTTAAAATCCTAATTTGACTTATTCCTTAGTCTGCTTATAGATAGGAATAAGTCAAGTTTTTTATTTTTTAAATTTTGTGAAAGTGGCTCTTGCTGCCGGCCCTTAAATACCTCCTCAAAAACAAAATTTACAATTCTATAATTTTTTGGCTTACTTGTATGTAAGAAATAATAAAGCATTTTAATGTTATGAAAGCAACTATTATAACCATAGGAGACGAAATATTAATAGGTCAGATTATTGATACGAATTCAGGTTTTATTGCAAAAGCGTTAGACCGAATTGGAGTGGAAGTTGTAGAGATGATCTCTATAAGCGATGATAAAAAACACATTCTGGATACATTTGCTCAGCTTCAAAATAAAGTTGATATTGTAATTGTAACCGGAGGTCTAGGTCCGACAAAAGATGATGTCACTAAAAAAACATTCTGTGAATATTTTGATGATGAGTTAGTTGTGAATCCAGAAGTTCTGGCGCATGTAACGCAATTGATAGAGGGTTTTTACAAAAGGCCAATTTCGCAATTAAATAAAGATCAGGCGTTGGTTCCTTCGACTTGTACGGTTTTGCATAACCAAGTAGGCACTGCGCCAGGAATGTGGATGAAGAAAGAAAATACTGTTTTTGTTTCGCTTCCGGGAGTTCCGTATGAAATGAAATATTTAGTTGAAGAAGAAATAATTCCAAAAATAGTTCGTGAATACAAACGTCCTTATATTATCCATAAAACTATTTTGACTTACGGACAAGGCGAAAGTTTGGTTGCAGAACGTATTGAGAATTGGGAAAACAATTTGCCGGAATTTATCAAACTGGCTTATTTGCCAAATCCAGGAAGAGTTCGTTTGCGTATGACTGCCCGAGGAACTGATAAAGAAGAATTGGAAAAAGCGATTGAAGACAATGTCAAGTCTTTAGATGCTATAATTCATGATATAATAGTGGGCTACGAAGAAAATGAAACAATCGAAACCGTAATTGCAAAGTTTCTGACAAAGCAAAACAAAACAATTTCGACTGCGGAAAGTTGTACAGGAGGGAAAATTGCTTCGCTTTTGTCTTCCGTGCAAGGGGCGTCTAAATATTTTAAAGGAAGTGTTGTTTCGTATGCGACAGAAGCAAAGGTCAATATTCTTGGGGTTTCGCAAGATTTGATTGATGAATATTCGGTGGTAAGTGCTCAAGTTGCATCGGCTATGGCTTTGAATGTGAAAGAGATGCTTAAAACTGACTACGCAATTGCGACAACAGGTAATGCTGGACCTTCAAAAGGTGACTCTGATGCTGAAATCGGCAGTGTTTTTATTGCATTAGCAACGCCAAATGAAGTGATTGTTGAAGAATTTAACTTTGGACAACCGCGTGAAAAAGTGATAGATAGAGCTTCTATTAAGAGTTTGGAAATATTACAGAAAGAAATTTTAAAAATTGTGCAATAATTTTTTGCTACAATGGTTTATTTTTCTTTTCTTTGCACCCTGATTTTGAATAACGATAAAAGATAAGTATAATGTCAAGAGTTTGTGACCTTACAGGTAAAAGAGCGATGGTAGGAAATAACGTTTCTCACGCTATGAACAAAACTAAGAGAAAGTTTTCTGTAAACTTAGTTAAAAAGCGTTTTTATCTTCCAGAAGAAGATAGATGGATTACTCTTAGAGTAGCAGCATCTACGATAAAAACAATTAATAAAAATGGAATCACTGCAGTTTTGAAAAAAGCGCAGTCAGAAGGGTTTATCAAATAATCTTTTCCTAAATAAATATATAGCAAGATGGCAAAGAAAGGTAATAGAATCCAAGTAATTTTAGAATGTACTGAGCACAAGACTTCTGGTGTTCCAGGAACTTCTAGATATATTACAACTAAGAACAAAAAAAATACTCCAGACAGATTAGAGATTAAAAAATTTAATCCAATCTTAAAAAGAGTAACTGTTCACAAAGAAATTAAGTAATAATTAGAGATTTTTATAAATCTCAAATGGTTTGGCCATTCGAGTTTTATGAAAAGTTCAATAACATTTGAATCATGGCAAAGAAAACCGTAGCATCGTTACAAACAGCTTCTAAGAGATTGTCAAAAGCCATCAAAATGGTAAAATCTCCTAAAACTGGTGCATATACATTCGTAGAATCTATTATGGCTCCTGAAGAAGTTGATGAATTCTTGAAAAAGAAATAATTACAATTACATTATATAGAAAAGCTACTTTCTTACAGGAAGTAGCTTTTTTATTACCTATATTTGTCTAAAAATCTAAAGAATCGCAACAATTGCTCTTTTTTTGAAAAACAATTACGCTTTCTTTAATGAATTGGGTTTCTTGCCTGAAAATCGAGAAATCTAGCAAAACTAAATAAACTACAAAAAATGAGTTTTTTTAAAAAATTATTCTCTACCGAAAAAAAAGAGACTTTAGACAAAGGTCTTGAAAAAACTAAAACTACTTTTTTCTCGAAGTTAAGCAAAGCTGTTGCTGGAAAATCTAAAGTCGATGATGATGTTTTAGATAATCTGGAAGAAGTTCTTGTAGCATCAGACGTTGGTGTAAACACTACTTTGAAAATCATTGAAAGAATTGAAAAGCGTGTCGCTGAAGATAAATATCTTGGAACTGATGAGTTGAATCAGATTCTTCGTGATGAAATAGGTGCTTTATTAGCTGAAACTAATACAGGCGAAGCAACAGAATTTGAAGTTCCGAAGGATAAAAAGCCTTATGTTTTAATGGTTGTCGGCGTAAACGGAGTTGGGAAAACGACAACAATTGGAAAATTAGCTTATCAATTCAAAAAAGCTGGCCATAAAGTGGTTTTAGGTGCAGCTGATACTTTTCGTGCCGCGGCAATTGACCAATTGCAAGTTTGGGCTGATAGAGTTCAAGTGCCAATTGTAAGGCAACAAATGGGAAGCGATCCAGCTTCTGTAGCATTTGATACTTTGCAATCTGCAGTTGCTCAAGATGCTGATGTTGTAATTATTGATACTGCCGGACGTCTGCATAATAAGATTAATTTAATGAACGAGTTGACTAAAGTAAAACGCGTAATGCAAAAGGTAGTTGCCGATGCTCCTCACGATGTATTATTGGTTTTAGATGGTTCAACTGGACAAAATGCTTTTGAACAGGCCAAACAATTTACTGCTGCGACAGAAGTAACATCATTAGCAGTTACTAAATTAGACGGAACAGCAAAAGGCGGTGTTGTAATTGGTATTTCAGACCAGTTTAAAATTCCGGTAAAATATATTGGTGTTGGTGAAGGAATTGAAGATTTGCAGGTCTTTAATAAATATGAATTTGTTGACAGTTTCTTTAAATAATATACAATGAAAAATATATCAGCTCTAACTTTTTATTTTGCTAGTGTAATATCTTTTGTTTTGGCAAATGTTTTAAAGGATAAGAATCTCTCGGTATATTATATTTTACTGGTTTTGGGAATTGTCTTATTCTTTTTAGGAGTTCTTAAAAGAATAAAAACTAACCGCTAGTTTTTCTATCTTAAAATAGTTGAGCTTTTAAATAAAAGTGTTTTTTAATGGCTTTTATTTAAAAGCTCTTTTTTTATTGATATAATGCGTTGATTTTTTTCCAAAGCGTTTTGTCGAAATCAGATAAGGCTAGATTTTCGCTGTCTGCAGCATCTCCCATTCTGATTACGACCATTTTTTTGCTCGGAATCACATAGATTTTTTGATCGTTTTTTCCTAAAGCCATAAACATGTCATTTGGAGCTGTTGGAATGACGCTTCCTTGAAAAGTGAGTTGTGATTGTGGTAAATGGTAGGAAGCTTTTCCGTTTAGCCACCATAAATAACCATAACCTAAATTTATGTTTTGTGAGGTTGTTGTGGCTTCATTAAAATAAGCTTCGTTCAAGATGGTGTTGTTTTCCCATTTCCCTTTATTTAGCATTAATAACCCGAAACGTGCCATGCTTCTTGTGGTGCTTGCATAAACGCTGTTTGCGCCTAGTTGAACCCAATTGCCATTCATTCCGATTTTGTCTCTTAGTTTGCTGTTGAAATAGGTTTCCCATTTTTGTCCGCTTGCCTTTTCTACAACATCCTGCAGTTTCACATAAACATTATGATAGGCCCAGCGTGTGCCCGCATCGGCTTTGTAGATTAAATTGGCTGGCTCAACATCATCGGCGCTGTCGTCTAAGCCAGATGTCATTGTCAATAAATGTTTGCAGGTAATGAGATCTTCTTTTGCTAAAGTTTCGCTTGTCCAGCCTGTGCCAAGATATTTTGAAACTTTGTCATTTATATGTAATAAATTTTCTTGTTGCGCAATTCCTGTTACGGTTGAAGTTAGTGTTTTTCCTGCGCTTGCCCAATACCAAGGTGTTGTTGCTGTATGTCTGTTGAAATAATTTTCTAATACAATTCGGCCGTTTACTAAAATTATAAAGGATTTAGAGTTCTTAAGTTCTAAATAATCTAAAAGAGGCTGAACGGCATTTTGATTCCATTTTAAATCAGCTATTGATTTCGTTTCCCAAGTTGTTCCGGTTAATGGTGGAAAATACATGTTTTCTGTTGGAGCAGTATCTGGCTCTGTTGTGTCTTTGCTGCATGCGCTGAACGATAAGAGTATCAGGGTGATGCAGATAAATTGTTTCATGGTTTTTTGGTTTAGGTTTGGGGTTTGACCAAAAATATGCAAAATAGTTTAATGGGTTTTTCAATTTTTTATTTCTTTTGAAATTTATAAGTTTAACTTTGTATCTCGCTAAATTTTCTTTTGAAAACGGGAGCCCTAGCCCTGATGGAAGCGGCATCCTTTTGTGCCGGGGTTCGGCGCAAAAGATATAGCGGACAGCAGGATCAGCTTCTTATTAATATTATAAATTATTATGAAAAACACTTTTATGATTTTGGTTTTATCACTTTTGATGATAAGCTGTAAACAGGAGATAAAGCCTGCAGATATTGCGAAACTGAATGGATATTGGGAAATTGAAAAAGTGGTTTTTGATAAAGGGGAAGAGAAGGCGTACGGAATGAATGAAAACTTTGATTTTTTTAAAATTACGGGTACGAAAGGAACGAGGACAAAAGTTATGGCACAGCTTGATGGGACTTTTTTGACTACAAATACGTATGAAAATTTTTCGGTTAGGTTTACAAATAATGGAACTTTTTTGGATTACAAAACAGATTATGCGAAGTGGAGTGAGGAGTTGATTTCGATTTCAGACAAAGAGTTTGTGGTGAAAAATGACCAGAACAAAGAGTATCATTATAAAAAAGCAGAACCAGTTAATATTTTGAACGATGGCAAAAAGACTAAATAACGAAAGTACGATTGGTGCTGTTTTGAAGCAGATTATTCAGACGAACAAGCTTCAGTCTGGAATGGATGAAATTGATGTTCGTGACGCCTGGAAACAGCTGATGGGAAGCGGCGTAAACACATACACGAGAAATGTTGTCTTGAAAGGAAGTACGCTTTATGTTGAATTAGGTTCGGCTGTTTTGAGAGAAGAACTGAGCCATGGAAAGTCGAAAATCGTTAAAATGATTAATGAGGAACTTGGACGAGACGTCGTGAAAGATGTTGTTTTGAGATAGACTTTTTTTTGATTAATGACAGTTTAATTATGATGATGGTAAAATCGAAATTTAAAATTTTTCCAATTGTTCTAATTTCATATTTAAGTGCTTTGCCGCTTTTGCTAATAATTGTATGCCTTGTTTCGCCAAAGCTAAATGTGATTTTGGCTACTTTGGTTGTATTGTCTATTGTAGTTGTTTTCTGGATGACAATTTTGAAAAGTAGATCACACAGTGTAGAAATGAGTAAAGATGATATTTCTGTGAAACGTTACTTTGGATTAGGTGAATTGGTTGTTTATAAATATAGTAAGTTAGATGGTTTTGTAACTGTAATGGAATCTGCAAAGGGTAGTGTTTATGAAACTATTTTTTTTCTGCAAAATGGAAAGCGAGTAGGATGCATCTCTAGTTTTTATCATAAAAATTTTGAGAACCTAAAGTTGAGATTAAAAGAGAATTTAGTTGATTTAGGAGAGTAAAGCAATTTTAAATAAGAGAAGTTTAGAATTGTTTTGAGATGATCAATAAAAAAATGCTGTTTGGTTTACAAACAGCATTTTTTTATGAATGGCAATCACTAAAAACTGTGACTGCGACTGAAAACTATTTTATTAAAATTGCTCTCTTCCTGCAAAGTGGAATGCACTTTCGATAGCAGCGTTTTCGTCGCTGTCAGATCCGTGAACTGCATTTTCTCCGATAGAAGTTGCGTATGCTTTACGAATAGTTCCTTCAGCAGCTTCAGCTGGGTTTGTAGCTCCAATTAAAGTTCTGAAATCTTCTACTGCGTTGTCTTTTTCTAAAATTGCAGCAACAATCGGCCCGCGAGACATGAATTCAACTAATTCTCCGTAGAAAGGTCTTTCTGCGTGAACTGCGTAAAATGCTTTTGCATCAGCTACAGTTAATTGAGTTAATTTTAATGAAACGATTTTGAAACCTCCATTAGTAATCATTGCTAAGATATTCCCGATGTGTCCGTTTGCAACAGCATCTGGTTTAATCATTGTAAAAGTTCTATTTGTTGCCATTTTATTGTGCTTTTTAAATTTTGTGCAAAAGTAGACTTTTTTTGTGAATTGATTTTAATAAATTCATAATTAAAACACTGTGGAATGCTATTTTGAATAAGAAAAGCTTTTTTTAAACCATATAAGTGATATGAGTTCATTTAATTAGGGATGTGGCATATCCGTTGCAAACTATACGCAGTTCTAAAATGAACTTATATCACTTATATGGTGAAATCTTTAAACTTTGAATATTAATTTGTTTTTGTAGAAAATCCATAAGATAAAAGTCCAGATGCAAACATAAACCAACGCGCCAGCAAGTGAAGCTGTCATTGGATTGCTGAAAAATGGCGCGATCCAGAAACCGTACAAATAATTCAACAAATTGATTTTTTCTGAAGGATTATGTGGATTTTGAAATTCTATCATTACTAAAGCCTGTGGAATAATCTGTGAAGTAAAGAATACAATCATTGGGTTTACGCCCCAAATTAAAAATGGTTTGAATCCTTTTTTGTAATCTTTGATGTCGATTATTAAATAGAGAACAGTCAAAAATCCAGTTGCGAGTCCAGTTGTATATAAAACGTAACTGCTCGTCCAAATTGATTTGTTGATTGGAAAAACAGTGTCCCACATCAAGCCGAAAAAGATAAGTACCGTTGCTGTTATTCCCATTTTTTGGGCCTTTTGAATTTTAGTCACATCAAAAAGCAAAAGCTTTCCAATTAGTAATCCAATAATTCCGTTTACAATTGATGGGATTGTGCTTAAAATTCCCTCAGGATCCCAAGTTACAGTGCCACTATACATGTGCCCTTTTAATAAAACGCCGTCTAACCATGCAGAGAGATTTGTTCCTTTGTCAAGATTGGCGCTTCCAATTCCAGGAACCGGTAGTAAGGTTATTATTGCCCAATATCCTAACAATAAAACTGCTCCAGTAATAATTTGAGTTTTCTGAGACGTTTTCAAATACAGAAGTGAAACGACAAAGTAAACAACAGCAATTCTTTGCAAAACTCCCGGAAGCCTGACATCGTGATAAGCTTCAATTCCGCTGTAAGCTAAAAACAAATAAATAAACAGAATAGAAAATGCTAGAATGTTTTTGATTTTTGAACTAAAATTTCCCATTAATGCGTAACCCACAGCAATTGTAATTGCCAAACGCCCAATTAAAAGCGGAATTCCTTCAAGTCCGAATAATTGGATTTTTCCGAAAAAGTTGAAGAAAATCCCTAAACAGAGCATTCGTAAAGAACGAACAAGGATTTTGTTGAAAGTGGTGCCGTCATAAAATTTATCCGGCATTGCAAGCGGAACAGCGACTCCCATGATAAATACAAAAAATGGAAAAACTAAATCGGTCGGCGTGCAGCCATTCCATTCGGCATGGAGCAGTGGCGGATAAACATGGCCCCAGTCTCCAGGATTGTTGACGATTGTCATTAATAAAATTGTGAGTCCGCGAAAGACATCTAGCGAAATTAAGCGTTCTTTTACCATTGGTTTTGGGTAAATAGGTTAGTTAATAATTTTAAAAATCGCTATTTGGTTTGGAGAATAATAATTTTGAGAGGATAGGTGGTTATTTGGTTTCTCAGAACTATTACTTTATTTTTTTAGCCACTAATTGCACAAATTTCCACTAATTGTTTTTACTTTTTGCAATCAAAAATTAGTGCTAATTTGTGCAATTAGTGGCTAACTATTTTAAATGGTTATGATGTTAAAATTCATTTCTAAAGGTTTCAGTTTTTGGATTAAAAGAGGAATCAACTGATCGCCTTTTTCTAGATAAAATTCTGAAAAATTGCTTTGACGTTCCTGTAAGCTATTGTTTGGGAAGAGTTCGCATTGCAAGTCGGTTACGCGCTGTAATTGATCGCTTAACTTTCTTTTTTGTGCTTTTAATAATCGCTTTTCTAGATTCTCTAAACCTTTTGTCTGTTTTACTTCCTGTGCCTTTACAGCTCCAGAAAATGATTTGTCAGTCTGATTGGCTAAGTTATAAAGATATTCAAATTGTGTTTTCAGTGCTTCTTTTTGAGGTGTTAAATCAATTGGAAAAGCAGAAATTTTATGTGTAATCGTATTTACTAAATTTTCTTGTTTTGTGAATAAGTCTTTCCAGCTTAAATTTAAATTGTC
Source organism: Flavobacterium denitrificans DSM 15936 (assembly GCF_000425445.1). Lineage (GTDB taxonomy): Bacteria > Bacteroidota > Bacteroidia > Flavobacteriales > Flavobacteriaceae > Flavobacterium > Flavobacterium denitrificans. The sequence continues at coordinate 123,218 of NZ_AUDL01000011.1, forward strand.
GGCTTTTTTAGCTTGTTTTTCGGTTGCCAAAAGCACTGAATTACGAACTAAAAGTATTGGGAAAGTAATGTTTACAGCATCAAAAAAAGATTTCAATTCCAGCCAATATGCAATTTCTCCGCCTCCGCCAATGTAGCATAAATTGGGAAGAATAATTTCCTGGTACAGTGGACGCATGATTACATTTGGACTAAATTTCTCTGGATTGCTTTCTAATAATTGGAATATTTCATTTTTTGAAAAAGCTATTTTGGTATTGTTTACATGGTACTTGTCGTTCTCGAAAATGATCCTTTCACGCAAATCATTTTCAATATAAAATAAATTGATTTCGCGTGGATTTACCTGAACGGTGTAATCTTTTAGTGATTCAATCGTTTTTTGGACCGCTTTGTATGAAGTGTTTTTTTCTAATTCTTCTTTAACAAACGGAATAAAAGCTTGTTTCAAAGTGGCATCATCAGCATCAATAATAACTAATCCATAATTTGAAAATAAGCTGTCAGCCAAAAAGCGTGTTGCGTCAGCTAGGTTGTCATGCTTTAAATAAGCGTCTTCAAAAAGCTTTTTTAAGGTATTTGCATTGGTATTCGAACCTAATTCTAAGGAATAAATTTCGAAAAATTCAGCTAAACCTTCAGTTGAAAGTCGGCCGACAGGACCAGTGCTTTCTTTATTCCATCTGAATTTTTTTCCTTTAAAATTAAAATAATTTATTTCTTCAAAATCATGATCTTCAGTCGCCATCCAATAAATCGGAACAAAATTATTTGAAGGATATTTTGACTTTAATTCTTTAGTCAAATTAATTGTAGAAATGATTTTGTACAAGAAATATAAAGGCCCGCTAAATAAATTTAACTGATGTCCAGTTGTAATTGTAAAAGTGTTTTCGAGAGCTAAAAGCTCAATATTTTGTTTTGTTGAATCTGAAATCTCAATATTTTGATATTGTTTTTTTAAGGTTTCAACCAATGGGATTCGGTTCTTATTATCAAAATTGGATTGTTTTTTCTGGATTTGTTTTTCGAAATTTTCCAAAGTTGGAAAATTGTTATATAAAGATTGCAGTGCTGGTTTTTGATCTAAATAATCTTGTATCAAGGCAGAGAAATATCCTGAAGTTTGATAGCTGATACAGTCGGTAGGCATAATTTTAGATTTATTTTTGATAGCTGTAAATTTAATGAAAATATACAGTTAAAAATGTTTTTAACGATAGCTTATGATTTGATTTTTTGTTAATGAATATTAAAGTTCATAAAATCAAGTTTTTAATTTTAGTTGAAATGAAAAATCTGTAAAATGTAAAACACATGAAATTTGTTAAAAAGCAATTGTTGTTTTAAAACTATTTTGGTTTAATATGAATTATTAATAATGAAACTATATTTTTGTAATCAAAAAAAAGTTAGATCTATTTTACATGAAAAATAACCCAAATCAAAAGAACTCATTAAAACACGTTCTTTTTGGAAGCCTTATAGGTACCACAATTGAATTTTTTGATTTTTATATTTATGCCAATGCTGCAGTATTGGTTTTTCCTCAATTATTTTTTCCAAGTGCAAATTCAACAATGGCAACTTTGGAATCTTTAGCAACTTTTTCAATAGCATTTTTGTCGCGTCCATTAGGATCTGCTTTTTTTGGGCATTATGGGGATAAAATTGGACGTAAATTTACTTTGGTTGCGGCATTATTGACCATGGGGATTTCTACAGTCGCAATTGGATTTTTGCCGAGTTATGCTAGTATTGGTGTTGCTGCGCCTTTATTATTAATGCTTTGCCGATTTGGCCAAGGAGTTGGATTAGGCGGAGAATGGGGCGGAGCCGTTTTGCTTGCGATCGAGAATGCACCTCCACATAAACGAGCTTGGTACGGAATGTTTCCGCAACTAGGCGCGCCAATTGGTTTGTTGCTTTCTGGCGGAACTTTTTTGTTATTGACAGATTCTATGAGTAATGAGGATTTTATGAATTATGGCTGGAGAATTCCGTTTATTGCAAGTGCGCTTTTAGTTGTAGTAGGTTTTTATATCCGAACAAAAATTACGGAAACACCTTCTTTTGAAACTGCTAAAATAGAACAAGAAGAAGTGAAAGTACCTTTCCTTGAATTGGTTAAATCCTATAAGAATCAATTGGTTTTCGGAACTTTTGCCGCAATTACGACTTTTTTGGTTTTTTATTTAATGACCGTTTTTACGCTAAGTTGGGCAACATCAGATTTGGGAATTGTTAAAAGAGATGGATTGTTGATACAATTGTTCTCAGTATTATTTTTTGCGCTTTTTATTCCGGTTTCGGCTGTAGTGGCTGATAAAATTGGGCGCCGTAAAATGCTTATTTTGGCTACAGCGGCGATTGCAGTTTTTGGTTCTTTCTTTTCATTCTTTTTAAGTACAGGGAATATCACATTAGTGACCACTTTTGCTTGTATCGGAATGGCTTTAATGGGATTTACTTATGGTCCGCTGGGAACTTTTTTATCGGAGTTATTTCCAACAAATGTTCGTTATTCTGGCGCCTCTTTGACTTTTAATTTGGCAGGAATTCTAGGTGCGGCTTTTGCGCCAATGATTGCTATTTGGCTGGCATCTACTTATAATGTAAGTTATGTAGGTTTGTATTTAACTGCGGCGGCTTGTATTTCTTTATTTTCGTTTTTGGTAATAAGTAAAGACGAGCATAAATTTTAAAATAGAAAAAGATTTAAAATATATTAGCGTCCGCAGGTAAACTAACTTGCGGACTTTTTTTCTATCTTTTCAAACTAAAATGCCCTTTGAATTCTTTACCATTTAATCTTGTAACAATAAACCAATAATCTGATGCTGGTTGTTGTTGTCCAAGATAATTTCCATCCCACGCCGTATTGTTGTTTAGTTCTTTAATGAATTTCCCATATCTATCAAATATTCGAATTCCAGTATTTGGCGCTAAATAGGCAAAATCAATTGTCCAATGATCATTGTAACCATCGCCATTTGGTGTAAAGAATTTTGGAAAAGGAAGTTCTTCAACTAAATTGATGCAATTGCCAGCCGTTGCTTCTAACACTGAAATTTTTACTGGAATTCGGTCGCTTTCGCAATTATTTATTGTTTCTGAAACATAATAAGTCACTCCATTTTCAAGCAAAGTTGATTCAGATAAACTTATGTTAGAAGTTGTGCTTTCGAACCATTTCAGATTCTCTCCAGAAACCTTAATGTCGCTGATTTTTGCTTTCTGCTGCATACAAAATATTTGTGGCGAGTCAGCAGTTGGTTTTTGAGTATCCTGAATTTTGACATTAATTGCCAATCCTTTGCTTTCGCAATTGTTAAGTGTTTGTGTTGCGTGGTATGTTCGATTTTGCAACAAAGTAGTTGTTGGCAAAAGCATTCCGTTTGTTGCAGCATCGTACCATTTGATGTTTGTTCCAATGATGTTAAGATTCGCAATTGTAGCGTTTTCATCCATACAAAATAGCTGAATGCTATTTCCGGTTGGCATAGGAGTATCATAAACACGAACTAAAATTGGAGTTCTGTCACCTTCGCACCCAATAGTCTGTGATGCATAATAGGTTTTATTATTTTCTAAAATAGTAGTATTTGGTAAAGCAGCTGCAGAAAAATTAGTATCATACCATTTTATATTTTGTCCCGAAATTTGAATATTGCTTAATGTTGCATTTTCATTTTTACAGAATGTCTGATTTGCATTTGATGTTGGGGCAGACGGCGTATTTACAATTGAAACCGTTACTCCAAATCTTGGTCCTTCACAATTATTTACGGTTTGTGAAGCATAATAGGTTTTGCCATTTACAAGATTAGTTGTTTCCGTTAATAGAGAACCATTTGTTAAAGCGTCATACCATTTTATTGCTGTTCCAGTAATTTGAATACTAGCAATTGTCGAATTTTGACCAGTACAAAATGTCTGAGTTGTATTTCCTGTTGGAGGAAATGTAACTTGAATATTAATTTTAACAGGGATTCTTTCGCTTTCGCATCCGTTTATGGTTTGTGAAGCATAATAGGTTGATTTGTCCTGAAGCAGAGTTGTCGTTGGTACAAGTGTTCCTGCTGTTAAGTTAGTGTACCATTTTATATTTTGGCCAGTAATTTGAATGTCATTCAATTTTGCGTTTTGCTCAACACAAAAAGTCTGTACAGCGTTTGCAGTTGGCAATGGCTGACTTGCAATAATTACAGTTTGATTTTGTGTTGCTGAATTTCCGTTACCATCATTATAATTCCAAACAATGGTGTACGTTCCTGGTAAACTATAAGATAATGGACTTGTAGTTGTTCCTGTTATTGCTCCAGCGCAAACATCAGTAGCAGTTGGAATTGTGTTAATAACGGTATGGCAGTCCCCTGTTATGGTTGGGAGAGCAGCTAAATCAGGAACAGGTTTTTCAATATCGCCAATAACGACATTTAATTTTTTTGTATCGTCACAACCTGCAGTTCCTGTTATTGTGCAGCTGTATTCGCCACTGTTAACAGCTTTCGCATTCAAGATTGTTGGATTTTGATCTGTTGATGTAAAACCGTTTGGGCCAGTCCAGGAATATGATGCGCCTCCGGAAGCGTTAAGTTCCAGAGTCTTTCCCAAACATATTGGAGAGTTGCTTGTTATGGCCGCGCTTAAATCGCAATCGAGAAATTTTACTAAAAAAACATCATACACATTAGGAGTATAGGTGTTTTTGTCTGGATATAAATCGGTTTGATAAGTACCGGGAGTTGCAATATGTGTTTTACTATTAGTTGATCCAGCTAAGTAAATATTATGATTGTCATCTAAAGCTGTTACAATGGCATTGTCTGCATTTTCACCGCTAAAATAAGTCGCCCAGACTCTTTGTCCATTTGTATTAAATTTAACAAGGTAGGAATCTGTTCCTGGATTGTTGTTCAAAGGGAATTCCTGATAGGTATCGGGTGTTGATGAAAATCCCGTTTTAACGCGTCCCGTAAAAATGATCGATCCGCTTTTGGTGATTGAAGTACCTGCTGTTTCCGGGTAAAAATAAGTTCCCCAAATTTTAAAACCCGCTGCGTTAAATTTAAATATAATGCCATCCCGATCAAGTCCGGTAGAGATGCGATTTTCTTGAAAAACTCCTGATGAACTTATTCCAGTTGTACTTAATGTATAACCTGAACAATAAATATTACCAGAGGAATCTTGACCAAGATCAGAAAAATAGTCGGTATTTTCTCCACCAAAATAAGTTCCCCATATACGATTTCCATTTGGGTCAAATTTTACCAGAAAACCATCTAAATCGCCTGTTGTTTTGGTACTTTTAAAGGAACTTGGAGTAGCTATATTTTGAATACTTTGTGTAGCCCCCAAAAAAATTATGTTACCATCTAAATCTAGTTTTGAGTCTGTAATTTCATCGTAGGCGCGACCACCATAGTAAGTCCCCCAAATTCTGGTTCCATTTGTATTAAATTTAGCGATAAACGAATCTATTGAAGAAGCGTCTGCTATATTAGGTTGATGAGAACCCACTGTAGCAATGTTAGTTGTGCTGAAAGTTTGCCCCGATATATAAATGTTTTCATTCGTATCTATAGTAAGAGCCCGTACATTGTCATTATTAATGCCTCCATAATACGTTGCCCATTCTCGGACTCCGTCACCGTTAAATTTTGCTAAAAAGCCATCCCAATAAGCACTTTTAAATTCCTGATGACTTCCAGCTGTCGATATATTATTTAGGCTTGAGGAAGAACCAGCAATGAAAATAGTATTGTTATCTGAAACAACGATTTTTTCAATTTCGTCACTGTTGCTGCCACCATAATATGTTCCCCAAACTCGCGTACCATCAGAATTAAATTTAGCAAAGAAACTATCATAACTTGAATTTGGAAGCGAACCTAATTCATTTTGAGACGCTCCTGCCGAAGCTATATTACTTGTACTGGACGTAATTCCTGCTAAATAAACATATCCATTTTTAGTAAAAACAAAAGTAGGATGGTCATCATCAGAACCACCATAATATGTCCCCCAAAGTCTCGTTGGCACAGGGTCGATCACAATAGTTTTTCCATTTACAGAATTAGTAGAGCTAAAACCAAAAATATTTTTCTTAATCTTACTGTATCCAACTGCAATTTCCTTTTTATTTCCTCCATCTTCAATCCAGCTTGCAGGAAGTGTTTCTTCCATTTTCCCGAAACGAACATTCATTTGGATTTTGTTGTCAATCAGATCAGTTTCGACGCCATTAAATCTTAATTGAATGTCCGATATTTTTCCTTTCGGATGAATTACGAAATTATACTCAACCGTTTTTTGAGGATCACTTGGAATTGAAAAAACAACATCAATATTTGGGTAGATGTTTTTATACGTAATTTGCTTGTATTTGTAAACACCAGTTATTCCTTCCGGTTTATTTGGAATATTATAATAATTATCAAAATCAGCTGATTTTTGCTCTGTAACTAATTCTACTTTTGAATTTGAGTTTACAAAGTCTATATCAATTCGATGAAAAATATATTCTAAATTAAAATTTTCTTGTTCTTCTTTTTTGTTATCACGAAAATGTGACGAAAGTTCACGCTCATTTCTAGTATCTTTTAAGGGAGTCTTTTTTACTTCATAAACATCATATGAAAATCCATTTTTCTTCAATTGAACATTTAAGCCATTAGAATTTAATAGATATAAAACGGAAGTATTTGATTTTCCTTTTTGATCAACAATCTGGCCTTTATTTTCTTTAAAACCAACAGATTGATTTTTGGTTTGAGAAAACAATTGGATTGTTATTAAAAAGAATATTAATAGTAATGTTTGTTTCATTTAGAATGATTTGGGGGCGGCGCAAATGTAATTAATTATCCTACAAGATAAAATCAAAAAATCAAAACACAATCAACTAAAATCTTTTCCTAAAAAGTCTCTAAATATCCCGTATTTTTGCAGAAAATAATTCCCTTTGAAAACAAAACTTTTTGTAATTACACCGCCTTTTACCCAACTGAATACTCCGTATCCGGCAACTGCATATATAAAAGGTTTTTTGAATACCAAAAACATCGAATCAGTTCAGGCTGATTTAGGTATTGATGTGATTCTCGAATTGTTTTCGAAAAAAGGGCTTTTAGATTTGTTTCAAGTTTCAAGTTTTAGGTTTCAAGTTCACTCTGAAATCTCAGATAATTCTAAACGTATTTTTGCTCTTCAAGATGAATACATCAAAACAATCGATTCGGTAATTCAGTTTTTGCAAGGGAAAAATCCAACTTTAGCTTTACAGATTTGTCAAGAAGATTTTTTGCCCGAAGCTTCTCGTTTCGCACAATTGGAGGAACTTGATTGGGCTTTTGGAACAATGGGAACTCAAGACAAAGCAAAGCATTTGGCGACTTTGTATCTTGAAGACATTTCAGACTTTATTGTGGAATGTGTCGACGAGAATTTTGGCTTTAGCCGATATGCAGAACGTTTAGGAAGAAGCGCCAATTCGTTTGATGAATTGTACGAAGCTTTGCAACAAGAACCAACTTATATTGATTCGATTTTAATTTCACTTTTAAAAGCTAAAATCGAAGCTGTAAAACCTACTTTATTTTTAATTTCTGTTCCATTTCCAGGAAATTTATACAGCGCGTTTCGTTGTGCGCAATGGGTCAAACAAAATCATCCTGAAATTAAAATTTCAATGGGCGGCGGTTTCCCAAATACCGAATTGCGTTCGCTTTCGGATAAACGTGTTTTTGAGTTTTTCGATTTTATTACTTTGGATGATGGCGAAGTTCCGATAGAAGAATTAATTTCCAATTTAGAAAATCCAAATTCCAATTCTTATAAAAGAACATTCTTATTAGAAAATGGAGAAGTAGTTTACAAAAACAATTCGTTAAAACACGATTACAAACAATCGCAAGTTGGAACTCCAGATTATTCAGATTTGCCTTTGGATAAATATATTTCGGTTATAGAAATCGTAAATCCAATGCATCGAATGTGGAGCGACGGACGTTGGAATAAACTAACAATGGCACATGGCTGTTATTGGGGAAAATGTACGTTTTGTGATATTTCTTTAGATTATATCAAAGTGTATGAACCCGTTGCTGCAAGTTTGCTTTGTGATCGAATGGAAGAATTGATCGAACAAACAGGTCAAAACGGATTTCATTTTGTTGATGAAGCGGCGCCACCTGCTTTAATGCGTGCCGTAGCTCTTGAAATTTTGAAACGAAAACTGGCTGTAACTTGGTGGACGAATATTCGTTTTGAAAAAAGCTTTTCAAAAGATTTGTGTTTATTGCTAAAATCTTCTGGTTGTATAGCTGTTTCGGGCGGTTTAGAAGTAGCTTCAGATCGATTATTAAAGTTGATCGATAAAGGCGTTACAGTCGAGCAAGTGGCAAAAGTAACTCGAAATTTTACTGAAGCCGGAGTTATGGTGCATGCGTATTTAATGTACGGCTACCCAACACAAACCATTCAAGAAACAGTTGACAGCCTTGAAATGGTGCGCCAATTATTTGAAGCTGGCGTTTTGCAATCGGGATTTTGGCATCAATTTGCTTTGACGGCTCATAGTCCGGTTGGATTGTATCCGGAGAAATTTGGCGTGACCAAAAAAACAGAAACCATCGGAACTTTTGCTAATAACGATATTGATTACACCGATTCAACAGGAATCAATCATGATAAATTCAGTTTTGGATTAAAGAAATCCCTTTTTAATTTCATGCACGGAATTTGTTTTGATTATGAACTCCAAGACTGGTTCGATTTTAAGATTCCAAAAACAAAGATCCACCCGGATTTTATCTTTAATGCTTTAGAAGAGCAAAATGATTTCAACACAAAACCAAACGCAAAAGTTGTTTGGCTCGGCGGTAAGCCTTTTGTTCAAGTTTTCACAAAATCAAAAAAAGGCAGAAGTTGGGAAATGATGTCGTTGACTTTTCATGACAAAAAAGAAAGTTTTACCATTCAAACCAGCAAAGATGAAGGAGAATGGTTGCGTTCAATTTTAGATAAGATTTCGGTTTCAGGTGCTAAAAGCTATACTTTTCAGGAAGTGAAAAATGATTTTGAAACTTCATTAGAGGATTTTGAATTGTTTTGGTATTCAAAACCTGTAAATACGTTGCGTGAGTTTGGACTTTTAGTTTTGTAACTAATATTCAATCGCATATCCATCATTTGGAATTGCAGTTTTTGATAAAAGATCATTTTCTGAAAGCGCTCTTTTTAACTCTTCACGTGTTGTTGGACAATGATTTAAGGCTTCAAGATGATTCGCAAAAACTTTTCCTGGTGCAAGTGCTGCAAATTTCAAAATGTCGTTCATTCGCATTAACAAAGGCTGTCCAAAATCCAATCGAGCAGTGCCACAGGCGACAGTCGCAATTTCAGGTTTGAGTTCAATTAATACTTTTTGCACATCATCTGTGAAGATAGTATCAGAGCTTATATAGATGGATTTTTCATTTGCAAGCTCGATATAAAATCCCATTACATTGCCCATTAGTTTTGCAATGAATCCATAGCCATGAAGAGCCGGAATTCCAATAATTCTTCCGTCCAGGAAAGGTTGAGGTTCCCAGTAATTAAGCGTTTGTACGATGTTTAATCCTCTTTTCGTCAGTTCTTTTTCATCTTTAGAACTGCATATAACCGCAATGCTTTTTCGTCTTAAAAAAACTTCTCCGGCTTTGTCAATATGATCGGGATGCAAATGTGTAATTAAACAATGTGTTACTTTGCTTAAAATTTCTCTGCTGTTTTTGGGTAAAGCAACAAGAGGATTTCTTTTTGGTTTATAGCGAAAAATGGTAAATGGTGGGATCGTTTTTCTTTTTCCCAACATTGGATCAACCAGAATTACATGTTTTTCTGTTTCAATTACTAAAGTGGCATTTCGCAAATGATGTATTTTCATATCTGAGAAAATTAGAACTTAAAAATACAAAGATTTTTCAAATAGCATTTACAGATTTTTCTTTATTTTTAGTGGAGTTGTTAGGAATTGAAATTAGTCGATTGCAAATCGAAATCCAATTCCGTGCAAGTTTTCAATAGAAATCCCTTTTTCATTTGTGAGGATCTTTCTAAGGCGTGAAATAAAAACATCAAGGCTTCTTCCCATAAAATAATCATCAGTTCCCCAAAGTGCGGTCAGAATTTGTTCGCGCTTTAAAACCAAATTTTTGTTGTCTAGAAAAAGTTTTAGCAATTCGGCTTCGCGTTGTGTCAGGCTGATTTTTTCAGCATCATTGAAAAGAATAAAATTATTTGTGTCAAATTTATATTTACCAATCTCATAAACTGATTTTTCAAGCGGAACGTTTTTCTGTGAACGTTTTAAAAAAATTTCAATTTTCAGAAGCAATTCCTCAATGCTAAAGGGTTTTACCAAATAATCATCGGCACCTAAACGCAAGCCTTTAATGCGGTCTTCTTTTAAAGTTTTGGCTGAAAGAAAAATAATCGGAATATCAGTATTTAATTTTCTGATTTCGGTAGCCAAATCAAAACCATCCATTTTTGGCATCATAATATCGAAAATGCAAATATCAAATTTTTCTTTTTTAAAACTTTCCAAACCTGATTGTCCATCATTGCAATGAAGAACATTGTAGTTGTTTTGCTCCAAATTGTCTTTGGTTAAAAAAGCTAAAGTTTCATCATCTTCGGTATAAAGTATTTTGAACTGTTTCATTTTTTATAAGGAATTGATAAAGTTATCGTGATGCCTTTTTCTTGATTGTTTTCGGCTTTAATTTTCCAGTTTTGAAGACTGCAGATTTCTTTTACATAGTACAAACCTAGTCCGAAACCGTTTACTTCGTTGCTTTTTTCGTTTTTTACACGATAAAATTTATCAAAGATAAAAGAAATGTTTTTAACTGGAATCCCAATTCCGTTATCAACAAAAGCCAATTTTAAGGTTTGGTTTTGCTGTGAAATCTGAACCAGAATTTCTGGTTTTTCCGTACAGTATTTTACAGCATTGTCCAGCAGATTGTATACTAAATTATGAAAATGAAAAACATCAGTTTCAATTTGAAAATCTTTTGAAGTCGTTTCGATTTTGACAGAAGCTTCCGGATATTTCAATTGAATGTTTTCAATCGTTTCTTCAATAATTGGAACAATTAAAACGGTTTCTTTTTTTATTTCCAAAGGCGCATAATCTGATTTAGCGATATTCAGAATCTTTTCAATATGATTGTTCAGTTTATTACTCTGATTGATAATAATATCAGTATAGGTATGCAATTTTTTATCTTCCTTTATTGGATTTTGTTCAATCAAATATTTAGATGCAATTAAAATGGATGACAATGGTGTTTTAAATTCATGCGTCATATTGTTGATGAAATCCCTTTGCAGTTCGGAGTATTTTTTTTGCTGTAAAAGCTTAAAAATTGAATACACATAAATAAGCAAAATCAGAATCAATGCTGTCGAAAGGACAAACCAAAAACGCATGGAACTAAATAAATAAGTCGTTTCATTTGGAAAACGAACGGCAAAATAATAAACCAGATTTTTGTGTTTCGGGAAATAGACCGTTTTGTTTTGTTTTCCTTTTTTGGACAAAGAAACATAATCGCCATAAACCATTTCATCGCTTTGGCAATTGTACATCGCATATTCAAAATCGGTTGTGATGTTCATTTTTTTGAATTCGGATTTTAGATAAAATTCTAAAATATCGGGTTCAAAATCATTCTCAATATTGACAATATAATAATCGTTCGAAATTTTTTGAACAGGATTTTGGCAAGAATGTTCATGATCCGTTCCTTCATATAATTTTCGGGAAACTTCAAGCAATGCAATATGGGCTTTTTGGCTCAGCTTTTTTTGTTCTAATGTAAATGCCTCTTTTGTCCAAAGCAATTGCGCGACCAAGATGCTAATAATGGCAATTAATCCGAGGAGGATGATACTATTAAGTCTGTTTATTTTCAAGAAAAATGGCTTTTTAAAAGTGTAATATTAATCAAATTTATGCTTAAAAACACCCCTTAACAAGTTGTTAACAAAGATTTGAAAGCGGTTAACAGCGATTTGATTTATTCTGAAATACTTTTGAAATACAAATTTAGAACTATAAATCACTAAAAATATTTAACTATGAAAATGATCAAAATCTCCATGTTAGCATTGGCATTAGGTTTAATGTCTTTCTCAGCTGTTGCGCCAGTAAAATCTTTGGTTTCTGAACCAAAAGCAATTGAAACAGCTTCGACAATTGTTTGGAAAGCAGAAACAATTGATGTTGGACAAATTCCGCAAGGAACTCCAAAAGCAATTGTTTACGAATTCAAAAACACTGGAAAAACTGCAGTTGTAATTACAAATGTTCAAGGATCTTGCGGTTGTACTGCAACAGATTATACAAAAGAGCCAATTCAGCCAGGAAAAACAGCTAAAGTTACTGCGACATACAATGCAGCAAACAAAGGCACTTTTACAAAAACGGTAACCGTTACGACAAGTGCTGAAACAACTCCAAAAGTTCTGACATTAAAAGGAACTGTTATTTAATTAGAATTTTAATAGGTTAGTTATATCGTGAGCCCCAAATACAAAATGTATTTGGGGCTTTTTTTGTTTAATTTGGGACTTTAGATTTATTAAAAAATTCATTTTGGAAAAGTTTATTTTAATGAAAACTTTTCTATTTTTATTAAAAATTTTATTATGAAAATTTGGTATCAGTTTATTGCCGCCGTTAGCCTTTTTGCTGTCGTTTCATGTAATTCAAAAGGGGATAAAAAAGAAGAAAATCAAATAAAAACCAAAGTCGAAATTCCAGAACTTCATCTTACAATTGATAGTTCTAAAATTGCTTCTTTTTATGCAACATATCCAAAATTAGCTAAATTTCAAGATGAGGTTTTTACTTTGTACAAGAAAAATAAATCAACTCAATTGTGGCAGGATAATAAAGGAATTGATGAGTTTGCACATACTTTGTTCAATAAATATAAAGGTCTTGATGAAGAAGGATTAAAAGCAAATTTTCCTTATAAAGAAATCACCACTATTTTTGAAACAATTGGCGACAATAAGATGTCGAAAGAAAATACAGATTTAATGATTTCAAACCTGTATTTCTATTATGCTGAAAAAGTATATTCTGGTGTTGACGAAAAAACTAGTATTTCGCTTGAATGGCTTTTGCCAAGAAAAAAACTTAACTATCGTGCTTTAACCGATTCTATTTTTCAAAAATCGACTATCAATGACGATCATAAAAGCAAAATGTTTAGTCAGTATTATAAACTGCGTGACGTTTTGAAGCAATATCGTGATATTGAGAAAAAAGGAGGCTGGAAAACTATTGACACAGGAGATGATTATAAAAATCTCAAGTTAGGGGATTCTTCTGCTGTGATTGCTCAAATTAGGGAAAGGCTTTTTGTTACAAAAGATATCAAAGAAGATAATAAAAGTGCAGTTTGTGATACAGTTTTGATTAATGCGTTGAAAAACTATGAACTTCATCACGGATTAACACCTAAAAATATAATCCTGCCAGAGCACATCGCAGAAATGAATATTCCAGTTTCTGACCGAATAAAAACAATTATTGTCAATATGGAGCGTTGCCGATGGATTGATCCTGAATTGGAAAAAGGAAAAAAATACATCGAGGTAAATATTCCCGAATTTAGATTGTATATAATTGAAGACGCAAAAATCGCTTTTATTTCGCCAGTTGTGGTTGGAAAAGCGATGACAAAAACGGTTATTTTCAGTGGGATGATGAATAATATTGTTTTCAGTCCGTATTGGAATGTTCCGACAAGTATTATCAATTCAGAGATCAAACCTGGAATGGCAAGAGATAAAAACTATTTGCAAAAGAAAAATCTAGAATGGAATAACGGCGCCGTTCGTCAGCTTCCAGGAAAAAACAATTCGCTTGGTTTGGTGAAGTTTTTGTTTCCAAATTCAAGCAATATTTACTTGCATGATACGCCAGCAAAAAGTTTGTTCGAAAGAGAAAGCAGGGCTTTCAGCCACGGTTGTGTACGTGTTGCAAAGCCTCGTGAATTAGCAATTGAATTATTAAAAGATGATCCAAAATGGACTCCAGATAGAATAGATAAAGCGATGCACGCAGGAAAAGAAAACTGGGTTAGCCTAAAAAAGAAAGTTCCAGTTTATATTGGATATTTTACTGCTTGGGTCGACCGAAAAGGAAATCTAAACTTCTACAAAGATATTTATGGAAGAGACGAAAGCCTGCTTAAATTATTGACGGAAGATTAAAAAAGTTTCACGCAGATTTTGCAGATTTAAGCAGATTTAATTTTAGATTTTGAAAATAAATAAATCTGCGCTTATCTGCTTAAATCTGCAAAATCTGCGTGAAATAAATTTTTAAAGATCTACTAATCCCTTTAATCTTTGGCTAAAAAAACTATTTACTCAAAACATCAATACATTTGTAAAAACGTTTTGTGTAATGTTCGGTATCAAGAGAAGTGATAGTCACGCATTGAGCCTTGCCTGATGAAGCGTGAATAAATTTTGACTGCATCCCGTTGGCTTCACAAATAATTCCGAGATGCCCAATTATGTTGTTGTTTTTATATCCGTAAAAAACAAGAATATCTCCAACTTTAAATTCTTCAGGATTTAGTTTGGTGCCAATGTTTTTATATTCTCCAGAACTTCTTGGTAATGCTACGCCATAGTTTTTAAAAACATAACTCACAAAACCCGAACAATCAAAACCTTTTTTTGGATCACTGCTTGCGTAAACGTAAGGTGTGCCCAAATATTTTTTTGCGTAAGCAACGATCGAATCGCGGTTAGCTTGAATAATGATTTTTTCAAAAGGAATATTTGTTGCCTTTTCTTTTTCTTTAGCTATAAAAGAAGAAAATATGAGAACAAACAGTAAAAAAATATAGGAGGATGATTTCATTTTCAGACGATAATTAATTCATAAAAATAGACCGTTCTTTCCTGAATTCAAAGGAAATGGGCAAATTTGTAAGATTTTGCAATTAGAATTTGAAGTTTGATGTGTTTATGTGGTGTTTTTTTATTACGTTTTGACATTTTAGTATCTTTTTGAATCAAGAGTTTCAAATATATTTGTGAATTCTATTTAGATTTTAACAAATAACCTATGTTTATCAAAAAAATGCTTTTTTTAATTTTGTTTTTGCAGATTGCAACCGTTTGTGTTTCGCAAGACCAAAATCAAAATAATACTTTTTTATATGAAGGCCGAGTTGAAAAACTCCAAAATAATAATGTTGTTTTAATAGGATCAGCTTCTTCGGTTTCATTCAGTTTTACTGGAAATGAATGTTCGATTTCGCTTCAAAGTGTAGATTCATATGAACATCATAATTATGTTTCATTAGTTTTGGATGAAAAATACATTGGCAAAATCAGAATTGAAAAAGGCGCTGTGCAGTCTTTTCCAATTAAAGTTACTTCGACAAAAAAAGAGCATAAACTTGAAATTTATAAAAATACAGAAGCACATACTGGAGGTGTTTTATTTGCCGGAACAACAGCAAAACTGACTGCAATTTCGGCTAAAAAAAGAAAGAAAATCGAATTTATTGGCGATTCAATCACGTGTGGTGCAGCAAGTGATGGTTCTGATATTCCTTGTGATAAAGGCGAATATTACGATCATCATAATAGTTATTATGCTTACGGCCCTACGCTTTCTCGAGCAATTGGAGTGGATTATTTGGTAAGTTCAGTTTCAGGAATCGGAATGTATAGAAACTGGAATGACGAGAACAAAGACGAAGCGATAATGCCAGATGTGTATCAGCATTTATATTTGACAAAAGACAATTCGAAGCCTAAATATGATTTTGCTTTTCAGCCAAATATTATCAGTATTGCTTTGGGAACCAATGATTTTTCTACAGGTGATGGCATAAAAGAAAGATTGCCGTTTAATGCCGATAAATACGTTTCGAATTACATCAATTTCATAAAAATGCTTTATCAGCATAATCCAAAAACGCAAATAGTTATTACAAATAGTCCAATGGTTAATGGTGAAAAAGCTGTTGTTTTTGAAGAATGTTTGAAGAAAGTTCAAAGCGCTTTCGCGAATGATAAAACCCACAAACCAATTTTGATTTTCAAGTTTAAGCCTATGACGCCAAAAGGTTGTTTAGGACATCCAGATGTCGCAGATCAAAAAGTGATGGCAGATCAATATGGTCCTTTTTTAAAAAAGCTATTAAATGAAAAATAATATATTTAAGTTTGCTTTCTTTCTATTGATTTCCAGTACTATGATGGCAAACGTTTCTCTTCCGAATATTTTTGGCGATAATATGGTTTTACAGCGAAACTCAGAAGTGAAAATTTGGGGTTGGGCAAATCCAAAAGAAGAAATCAAATTGGTTTCAAGCTGGAATAATCAGGAATATAAAACGGTTGCAAACAATCAAGCAAAATGGGAATTGTTGATTAAAACTCCAGAAGCCGGAGGGCCTTTTACCATTTCAATAAAGGGCTACAATGAAGTGGTTTTAAAAAATATTTTGATTGGCGAAGTTTGGCTTTGTTCAGGGCAATCGAATATGGAAATGTCGGTGAGTTGGGGAATTGATAATGGGGAAGAAGAAGCTAAAAACGCCACTAATCCAAACATTCGTTTTTTTACTGTTCCGAAATTAACTGCTACAAGTCCGCAGAATAATTTGCTTGGAAATTGGACGGAATCGACTCCGGAAACCATGAAATATTTCAGCGCGATTGGTTATTTTTTTGCTAAACGTTTAAGAGAAGATTTGAAAAATGTTCCTATCGGATTGATTTCTTCGAATTGGGGCGGTACTCCAGCTGAAATCTGGATGCCAGAAGAAACAGTAAACAATGACCCTCTTTTATTAGAAAATGCTAAAAAACTAAACGAGCAAGAATACGGTCCAAGACAACCTGGACGCGCTTATAACGCTATGATTTATCCAATCGTCGGATTTAAAATTGCCGGAACAATTTGGTATCAAGGTGAATCGAATGTGGGTTCCTTGGTTTATGATAAAACATTGGGTGCATTAATTACTTCATGGCGAAAGGAATGGAAAGATGATTTTCCGTTTTACTATGTTCAGATTGCGCCCTTTAAAACGGGAAGCAATAGTTTTTCGAATGTAACAGTTCGAAACTCACAACGAAAACTTTTAAATGAAGTTCCAAAAACCGGAATGGTTTTGACTTCTGATATTTCAGATACAATCGACATTCATCCAAAGAATAAAAAATCAGTAGGAATTCGTCTTGCGAATCTGGCTTTGGCTGAAACGTATCCCGAAGCTTCGGGACTAAATTCTAATTTGGTAAACGGCCCACTTTTTAAAGACTTTAAAATTGAAAAAAACAAAGTAGTCGTTGCTTTCGATTATGCTGACGGACTTTATTTTAAAGACAAAAAATCGAATCAATTTGAAGTTGCCGGAACTGATGGTGTTTTTGTTCCCGCTGAAGCTTTGATAAAAAATAATCAAGTGATTTTGACAAGTAAAAAAGTTGTAAATCCTGCAAAAGTGAGGTTTGCATGGGGAAATACAATTCAGTCTGATTTGTTTAATAAAGCGAATTTACCGGCTTCTTGTTTTACCACGGAATTTTAGATTCTAGATTTTAAAGAATAAAGAGCCAAGAAAAAAGATTTTAGATTTTTTTGCCCGCGGATTTTACTGATTGAACGGATTAGCACTGATTTTTTGTTTTGCGTTTGTCAGGCTGAGCGGAGTCGAAGCCCTCGCAAAGTTTGTCATCCTGAGGAACGAAGGATCACACTCGGGATTCGACAAATATTGGTGACGTTCTATGCGGAGTTTCTAGTGTGATCCTTCGTTCCTCAGGATGACAAGATAATCAAAGACGCTCTTTTGAAACCGCTCGCGTGAAGGATAGCAGTGGAAAGCCCACAGCCTGACGAAGGAAGAGCGAGGACTTGAAACGGATAGCCTCCCGATAGTTATCGGGACAGGCACACGCCCAAAAAGAAAACTTAGGATCTTAGCATCTCAGCACCTTAGTAGCTTAAAAAAAACTAACCATGAAAAATAAAAAAATAATAATTATTGGGGTTTTGTCCCTGTTTACTGTTGGAAATATGAATGCACAAAAAAAGCCGTATTTGGATAAAAATAAAACTATTGAACAACGTATAGATTTGCTTTTGCCTTTAATGACTTTAGAGGAAAAAGTGGGACAAATGAATCAATATAATGGTTTTTGGGACGTGACCGGACCGGCTCCGAAAGGCGGAACAGCTGAATTAAAATACGAACATTTACGAAAAGGATTAGTCGGTTCGATGCTGACGGTGCGCGGTGTGAAAGAAGTACGCGCTGTGCAGAAAATTGCGGTTGAAGAAACGCGTTTGGGAATTCCGTTAATTATTGGTTTTGACGTAATACATGGCTATAAAACGTTAAGTCCTATTCCGCTGGCAGAAGCGGCGAGCTGGGATTTGGAAGCGATTAAGAAATCGGCGGCGATCGCGGCTGATGAAGCTTCTGCATCAGGAATTAATTGGACTTTTGGACCAAATGTCGATGTAGCAAATGATGCACGCTGGGGACGTGTGATGGAAGGTGCAGGTGAAGATCCTTATTTGGGAAGTAAAATAGGTTATGCACGTGTAAAAGGTTTTCAAGGAGAAAATGTTGCTGATTTGGCAAAAGTTAATACGATTGCAGCTTGCGCAAAACATTTCGCCGCTTATGGTTATGTTGAAGCGGGATTGGAATATAATATTGTAGATATCAGCAATTCTAAATTGTACAATTCGGTTTTGCCACCTTTTGAAGCGACGGTTGAGGCGGGAGTCCGTACGTTTATGAATTCGTTTAATACGCTGAATGGTGTTCCAGCAACAGGAAATGCCTTTTTGCAAAGAGATATTTTAAAAGGAAAATGGAAGTTTGACGGATTTGTGATTTCTGATTATGCTTCGATTCGCGAAATGATTGCACACGGTTATGCCAAAGATGAGGCCGATGCAACTGCAAAAGCAGTCATTGCAGGTTCTGATATGGATATGGAATCGTATTTGTATGTGGCAAAATTGGTAGATTTAGTGAAATCAGGAAAAGTAAAAGAATCTTTGGTTGATGATGCTGTTCGCCGAATTCTTCGTGTAAAATTTGAATTGGGATTATTTGATGATCCGTACAGATATTGCGATGAAAAACGCGAGAAAGAAGTTGTAGGAAGTAAAGCTAACAATGAAGGCGTTCTGGACATGGCGAAAAAATCGATCGTTTTGTTGAAGAATGAAAAGAATTTGCTTCCGCTAAAGAAATCAGGACAAAAAATTGCTTTGATTGGTGCGTTGGCAAATGACAAAAACAGTCCATTGGGAAGCTGGAGAATTGCTGCTGATGATAATACTGCGGTTTCGGTTTTAGAAGGAATGCAACAATATAAAGACAATCAATTGGTGTTTGAAAAAGGAGTAGAATTGTTAACGCAAAAAGCTACTTTTTTAACGGAAACTATTTTTAATACAACTGATAAAAGCGGATTTGAAGCTGCAAAAACAGCAGCAAAAAATGCTGATGTTGTGGTTATGGTTTTAGGAGAATACGGATTCCAAAGCGGTGAAGGAAGAAGCCGTACTGATTTGAATTTACCAGGTTTACAGCAAGAATTATTAGAAGAAATTTATAAGGCAAACCCAAATGTAGTTTTGGTTTTAAATAATGGTCGTCCGTTGAGCATTCCTTGGGCAGCGGAAAATGTTCCAGCTATTGTGGAGGCTTGGCATTTAGGAACTCAGACAGGAAATGCTGTAGCGCAGGTTTTATACGGAGATTATAATCCGAGTGGAAAACTGCCAATGTCGTTCCCAAGAAATGTAGGGCAGGTGCCAATTTATTATAACAAATACAGCACAGGAAGACCAATTGACAGCGATAAAAATGTTTTCTGGTCACATTATATGGATGTGGAGAAAACGCCTCAATTCCCATTTGGTTTTGGATTAAGCTATACTACTTTCGATTATAAAAATCTGAAATTGAATAAAACATCATTTGCAAAAGGAGAAAAGGTTCAGGTTAGTATTGAGGTTACAAACTCAGGAAATTATGATGGAAAAGAAGTCGTTCAATTATACATTCATGACGAATTTGCAAGTATCGTTCGCCCGATAAAAGAATTGAAAGGTTTTGAATTGGTGAATCTGGAAAAAGGAGAAACTAAAACGATAACTTTTACTTTAACAGACAAAGAACTTGGCTTTTATAACAACGAAGGAAAGTATTTAGTTGAACCTGGAACTTTTAAAATCATGGTTGGAGGAAGTTCTGATAAAGGTTTGCAAAGTGGGTTTGAGATAAAAGAATAGATTTGTTTAGTTTCAAAGGGACAAAGGGACAAAGTTTCAAAGTTTTTTTGAATAGCCCCTAGCTTCAGCTAGGGTAATAAGATTTGAATAGAAAAAGGCTTTAGTCGAACTTTAAAGTTTGGCTAAAGCCTTTTTGATTGCGTTTATGTTTTCATCCATCTAAAGCTGGACGCTATTGAATTTTATTTTTAAATTAAAACTTTGCGACTCTGCGACTTTGCGAGATTAATTGCAGGCATATTTTCCTTTCGCAGATTTAGCAAATTAGGCAGATTTTTTTATCTCCTGTATCTGCTAAATCTGCGGGAGTTTTTTGTATTTTTAAAACCTATAAAACTCCAACTTTTTAAATTAAAACAATGAAATATAACAGATGTGGGAAAAGCGGTTTGCTGCTTCCAGAGATTTCTTTAGGATTATGGCACAATTTCGGTTCAGTAGATAATTTTGAAAATGCGGAAAGTATTGCTATTGAGGCTTTTGATAAAGGAATTACACACTTTGATTTAGCAAATAATTACGGTCCGGTTCCAGGTTCTGCAGAGGAAAATTTCGGAAAAATATTATGGCATAATTTTCAAGGAAATCTGCGTGATGAAATTGTAATTTCTACCAAAGCAGGTTATACAATGTGGAAAGGCCCTTATGGAGACTGGGGTTCTAGAAAATATTTGCTGTCAAGTTTAGACCAAAGTTTAAAGCGAATGAATATCGATTATGTTGATATTTTCTACTCGCATCGTCCAGATCCTGAAACGCCAATTGAAGAAACGATGATGGCATTGGATCACGCCGTTAGAAGCGGAAAAGCTTTGTATGTTGGGATTAGTAATTATTCGGCAGAGCAAACCAGAGTTGCGGTTGATGTTTTGAAACAATTAGGAACGCCTTGTTTGATTCACCAAGCAAAATATTCAATGTTGCAACGTTGGGTTGAAGATGGTTTACTAGATGTTCTAGAAGAAAAAGGAGTGGGATGTATTGCATTTTCGCCATTGGCACAAGGACTTTTAACCGATAAATATTTAAACGGAATTCCTGAAAATTCACGCGCTCATAATCCAAACGGACATTTGAGGGAAGATGAGGTGACGCAGGAAAAAATTGAAAAATTAATTCAGCTGAATGAAATTGCTCAAAATAGAAATCAATCTTTAGCTCAAATGGCTTTGGCTTGGCTGCAAAAAGACAAACGAATTACATCGGTCTTAATTGGCGCAAGTTCTGTAAAACAATTGTGCAATAATATTGATTGTTTACAGAATACTGATTTTACGGATGATGAATTGAATGCGATTGAGAAGATTTTATCTTAATTGTGAATTGATAATTCGTAAAAAACACATAATCGTAGAGGCGCACGGCAGTGCGTCTACGGCTCGTTACCATCATGAATATTAAACCTGACAGGTTATAATAATCTGTCGGTTTTGTGTTTCCTATAAAACCAACATTTAAACTGGACTGAAGTCCAGCTCTACAATATAATTTGTTCCTTCGGAACGTAAAAGAGCCTTTGGCTCGATCCATATTGTAGGGCTGGACTTCAGTCCAGTTTTGTTAAATTATAATTGAAATCTATTTTATAATCATTGCCAATCCGCCACCGCTTGCCAAACGATATTTTAATTTCGTTGTCGAATCAACGGTAATCATTTCCTTTTTATAATCGGTTGCGGCTTTGTCTGCGTTAAGGCCGTCTGAGAAAATTTCGGCTTCGAATTTTTTGCCTTTTTCAAGGAAAGAAAAATCAATTGTAATATTTCTGGAATCCCAATTTGTGATTGCGCCTAAATACCAAGTATTTCCTTTTTTTCTGGCGATTGAAACATATTTTCCAACTTCGCCATCAAGAGGTGCGGTTTCGTCAAAAGTAGTTGGAACTTTTGCGATAAAATCGGTGCTTTCTTGTTCTTTTATATATACGGTTGGGCTATCGGCCATCATTTGCAGAGGTGCTTCAAAAATGGTGTAAAGTGCCAATTGATGACATCTTGTTCCCTGACTCATCGGACTAGAATGACTCGGTTTGAATTCGCTTTTTGTTGCATTTCGCATTGCGCCCGGTGTATAATCCATTGGGCCGGCCATCATTCTGATAAACGGAATTGTTGTGTCGTAAAGTGGAACGTCATCATTTGGTGTCCATTTATTATTTTCAAGACCTTTTACGCCTTCAAAATTTAGAATATTCGGATACGTTCGCTGAATTCCTGTTGGTTTGTACATCCCATGAAAATCAATAATCAATTTATGATTCGCTGCTTTTTGCGCAATATCATAAACCGAATTGACCATTTTGGCATCGTCACGATCTATAAAATCTACTTTAAAGCCTTTTACGCCTAGTTTTGCATAATTGTCAAAAACAGCTTCTGTTTTATTGTGTATTGCCATCCATGAAGCCCATAAAATAATGCCGACGTTTCGTTCTTTCGCATAAGTAATCAAAGCTTCCAAATCTACATTTGGATTGTGTTTCATAATATCGGTTTCAACACTCCAGCCTTCGTCCAAAACTACATATTCCACTTTGTTTTTATAAGCAAAATCAATATAATATTTATAAGTCTGCGTATTGATTCCGGCTTTGAAATCAACATTATAAATGTTCCAGTCGTTCCACCAATCCCAAGCAACTTTTCCGGGTTTTATCCACGAAATATCTTTTATTCTTGACGGTTCGGCTAATTTCTGAACCATGTCATTGTTGGCTAAATCGGAATCATTTTCTGAAATTACAATCGCTCTCCACGGAAAAGTTCTTGTCCCTTTAGTTTTTACCAAATAATCGGCTCTTTCCGTAATTAATTTGTTGAGGTAATTAAATCCGCCATTGGTTTCTTGGGTTGGATATTTTGAAAAACGAGATTCAAAACCTGTTTTGTCTTTATTATTGGTAACAAATAACCCAGGATAATCTTCCAAATCAGCTTCTAGAAAAACAGCTTTTTTATGGTTTCTATAATCAATTAAAAAGGGTAGAAATGCCAAAGTATCTTTCGCAAATTCGCTTATTTTTTTGTTTTCATAATGCGATTCAAATGAAGAAATAAAAGGATCTTTCGGGTTTCTTAAATCTCTTACGTACGGCATTAAAGTATTGTAATCTTGATCGAAATTTAAAACGACTTCCTCTGATTTTACTGTAATGTCTTTTTTCTTTTTGGTGAGAAATCGATACGCAGCGCCATCATCAAAAACGCGAAATTCAATACTGAAATCATTTTTGAAATTTAAAGTCAGTTGGTTGTATTTATTCTGAACGGATTTCTTTTTGTAAAAAGGCGTTTCAAAAGAAGTATTCACACTTTCTTTTTTTGTATTTAAAACGATTGGATTTTTTCCTAAAACAACATTTTCGTCCAGTGTCAAAGACATTACGGAAGGTGCTATAATCAAATCTTTTTCATGCGAAATCATCCACGAAATTTTATCATTAACAGCAATTTTAACTTCGATTTTTCCATTAGGAGAAAAAACAGTAAAGTCCTGTTTCTTCTGTGCGAAAGAAAAATTTATGAGTATGAAACAAAAAAGAATAAATATATTTTTCATGAGAACATTTTTAAACCATAAAAGTGATATAAGTTCATTTTAGTAAAAGCCTAAATAAAGCTGTTAAATGAACTTATGTCACTTATATGGTGGAAATAAAATTACTTTTTCTTTAATTCGGAGTTGTATTTTTTGACAATTTCAAGTGTTGATTTATCTCCGTTAAATACCGAATTTAAACCTTGTGGTTCTTGCGGAGGATCTGTAGTTAAAGGATCGCCGGGATTCCATTTTCCAGTATCGTTTACCGCTTTTCCTTCTCCGCCAAATCCCCAGAAATTAGCTGCTTGCAATGGACCACCACTTTTAACACTTTCTAAGACTCTTCCAAAAATATAGCTGTAAAATTTATCTCTGTTGATAGAAGAAGCTCCCGCGTTTAAATTTTCATTTTCTCTTGAAAGACCAAATTCTTCAATAATAATAGGTCTTTTTAACTGCTTTGCTACTGCAGTATGTTTGTCTATATATTTTCCTGCATTTTGTAAAGTTGCCGGCATTGTTGCCTCGGCATTGTCGGCCTTAAACCAGTTCCAGTTTTTTGGCCAAATATGCATGGTCAAATAATCGATATTTGGATTTTGATGCGTTCGTTCAAAAATTTGAATATCATCATTTGAACTGTTTAATCCTTCTGAACCAGTAGAAATTAAATGGTTTTTATCTAAACTGTCTATTAAATTGACAATATTGTTTAGCCAAACCGTAAATTTAGCCTCATTTTCTGGCGTAAAAGTTCTCGGTTCATTGCCAACCTGCCATGCCATAATGGTATTGTCTTCAGTATATTTCTTTTTAGAATAAGTATTTGTTCTACCCATAATAAACTTTACATGATTTTCTAAAGCTTTCATGCAAGGCTCGCAACTATGAAACTGTTCCGTGTAAGCCATAAATTGAGGCCATGTATTGGGCGCAATTCCCGGAACTGGCACCGGACCTTTGCCGTTCCATTCCAAATATTGCGACATGCCACCAGACCATTCCCAGTTGTTTGTCAAAAATAAAACAGCATACATTTTTCGCTTGCTCATTTCACTGATTAAAAAATCCAGTCCGTCAAGCAAATCTTGATCATATTTTCCTTGTTCATATTGCAACGCAGGACGAACGGTAAAATCGTATTTTCCACCGTCACCTCCAACTAGAATTCTTAAATTATCGATTCCGTTTTTTTGCATCAAATCCAATTCTCGAAGCAGTCTTTTGCGGTCACCTACCTTTTTAGAAGCTAATAAACTTCCGTACCAATAATTTGCTCCAATATAGGAATACGGTTTATCGCCTTTGTAAAATTGTGTTCCTTTCACCGTAATTCTTTCCTGCGCCTGGCAAGCAATTGCAACAAAAATCATGGCGAATGAAAGCGTTTTTAAAAATCTGTTTTTCATATGATATTTTTTAGGAGCTCATCCTGCTATCCGCTGTATCTTTTATGGTGAACCCCACCATAAAAGGATGCCGCTTCTATCAGGGCTAGGGCTTTGCGTTTTTAGAGTTTTTTTATGGTAACTTGAAACCTGCAACAAAAAAGCTATTTCGGCATTTCATACATCTTCGGCAGGGAATTCACCAAAGCCGATTTTGTTTTGGCACTATAATTTTTAAAATCTGTTGCATTTGAAACCGAGCCTGTCGGGACATAATAGCCGTCTTTATCATTGTTCCAAAACATTACGTAACTTATTTGGATGTCATTTTTAGTAAGTGAACTATATAGCAAAGTTGAAAACCAATCTATAATGGCCGGATTTGTGCTGGTTACACGAAAACCAGTTTCGGTCAAAGCGGCAATTTTCACTTTTGTTTTCGCATAATCCGAAAGGATTTTGAGTTTAGAATTTGCACGGTCGGCACCAGTTTGACCTTGATTGCTAAAATCACCGTAATTGTCCATTCCAATAATGTCGACATATTTATCACCCGGATAACGACTCAAATAATCAGCCTGTGTGGTATATGAATTGTCAGGTGAAAAAGCATATAAAATGTTGTGAACGCCCTTGGTGTTTTTTAAATAATCAACCGTGAATTGGTATGCTTTTTTATATTCATCGACAGTGCAAAAATTCGCTCCCCACCAAAACCAGCTTCCGTCAAATTCATGAAACGGCCTGAAAATTATTGGAATCAATTCTCCGTTTGATCCTTTTAAATCAGAAACGACGTTGGCAATTTTATCTAATTTTTTCTTGTACCATTCATTATTTGCTCCACCTGGTAAAATACTTTTAAAAGCTGTGTTTTTTTGTTCTGATGTCATATCAGCAGCATAAAAAGATTCTTCTTTGTAAGGTTCTCTCAAATGCCAACAAAAAGTATTGATTATGCCTTTTGCGTAAGCATTTTTAACAGCAGACTTAATTTTGATCTCCTCTCCATAAAACCAATTGCCTATTTGTTCATTGTTGTTTTTATCGGTAATAAACATAAAATCAGAACCTAAAACTGCAGGGTCGTAACCGGTATTTTTTTTAATATCAGAATCGCCTCCAGCATCTTGATAAAAACTATTGAAAGCGTCCTGCTGACCTATTGCTGTTTTGGTTTTTGCTAGTTTTTTTAAATTATAAAATAAAGCGACAGTTTCTTTTGTAGCACTGACATCAACCATATAAGTTGGCGCGTTTGAAGTTGTCAAAGGATCATCCTGAGCTGGAGGATCTACAATTACTTCTCTTGGATCTTCATTGTCTGAAGAACAGCTTACAACGGCTGAAAATAATAAGCTGAGAAATGCTATTTTAAGAAAGTTAGTTTTCATTTTAAGTCTTAATTCGGTTAATAAGTTCTAAGCAAGCTCTGCCGTTATGATAAGGGCATTTCCAGAATCCAGCCTTGTCTTTTTTCATGATAGAATAATCTTCGTAAACACCCCAAAACCATTCTCCATTTTCGTGATCGATTATGTGTTTTTGCGTGAATTTCCAAATTTTGTAAACGATATCCAGATATTCTTCTTTTTTGGTCAATTGATAGGCATTGTAAAAGCCAATCATAGCTTCAGCTTGTGGCCACCAATGTTTTTCTCGAATTAATTCCTTTTTTTCAGGATCAAATTCATACCATAATCCCCCATCAGAATCGATTCCTTTTTTTGTGGCTTCGGCAATTTGGATTGCGTATTTTTTATAATTAGCAATTAGCGTTTCATCTTCTGAAATTTCGGCACATTGCTGTAAAAGCCAAGCCGCTTCGATGTCGTGTCCAAATGAAATAACATCTGGTTTTTCGATCCAGTTTTCATCAAAAAATAAATGAAGATGGCCTGTTTCAGTATTGATAAAATGTTTTTCAATCGTTTCAAGAAGTTCAATCATAATGTTTTGAAGCGTCTTGTCTTTCCATACTTTGTATAAATTCGCATAAGCTTCAATAATATGAAGATGCGTATTCATAGTTTTCTTTTCGTTGGCGTCTTTTTCGCTTAAACGCAAATCTTCGATTGGTTTCCAATCTCTTGTGAAAGCTTCGAGATAACCTTTGTTTATTGGATCGTAGCTGTAATCCTGAATTTTAGAATATAAATTGATGGCAATTTCTAAAGCTTTTTCATTTTTAGAAATTGCATAATATTCAGATAGCCCATAAATCGCAAAGGCTAGCGCATAAATTTGATTTTTGGTATCTTTTGGTGTTTTATCGCTATTGATACTCCAAAAAAGGCCTTCAAATTGTTTGTCATAAAAATGTTCAGACAGAAATTCGAATGCTCTTTCAGCCAGTTTTTTGTGGCTTTCGTTTTTTGTGATTTTATAACTTGCTGAAAATGTCCATAAAATGCGGGCATTTAAAACGGAACCTTTTTCTGAATTGGTTATTTCATGTTCATTAAAATCGATCTGTCCAATAAAACCGTCGTTTTGATTGTCGACGGTATTTTTGGACCAATATTCAAGAATCGAATCTAATTCGGTTTCTAATTCTGATTTTAATTTTTTTAGATTTTCTGACACGTGGTTTTATATTGCGTTGTTTTTTTCGATTTGGTTGATGATGGTTTCTACAGACCCCGCAGAAATAAAAGTGTCAGCCGGTGTATTTGTAACATAATCAACCAATTTTGCAACAGAGGAAACCGCAACATGCATTCTTGTGTCTGATGATGCATAATAGATGTAAACTGTTCCGTCGCCATCTTCAATCCATCCATTAGAAAACAATACGTTTGATACATCTCCAACTCGTTCAATTCCTTCTGGCCCCATAAAATGTCCCGCTGGAACGTGTGTTACTTTTGTAATATCATTCAAATCGGTCATGAACATATACAAAGTGTAGCGCAAGCCTGCGGCTGTATTACGTACGCCATGTGCTAAGTGCAGCCAGCCTTTTTCTGTTTTGATAGGAGCAGGGCCAAGACCATTTTTTAATTCGTAAATTGTATGATATTGTTTTCCGAAAATGATTTTTTCATCCTTTACAACTGGATTCGTCATATCTTCAACATATCCCAAACCTATTCCGCCTCCTGAACCTACATCAATAAATCCGTCTTGGGGACGCGTGTATAATGCATATTTTCCATTTACAAATTCGGGATGCAAAACCACGTTTCGTTGTTGTCCTGTATTTGAAATCAAATCAGGAAGCCTTTCCCAATTTATTAAATCTTTAGAGCGTACAATTCCTGCGTTTGCAACTGCCGAACTTGTATCGCCTTTTGGAGCTTTAGGATCTTTTCTTTCAGTGCAAAAAATACCATAAACCCACCCATCTTCATGGTTGATCAAACGCATATCGTAAACGTTTGTGTCTGGATCTTCGGTTTGCGGAATTACGCATGGTTTTTCCCAGAACTTGAAATTGTCGATTCCGTTTGGACTTTCAGCAATGGCAAAAAATGATTTTCTGTCAATTCCTTCAACACGTACGGCAAGTAAATATTTTCCGCTCCATTTCATAGCGCCAGCGTTGAAAGCCGCATTCATCCCGATTCTTTCTTGCAAAAAGGGATTTGTTTTTTCGTTTAAGTCAAAACGCCAGTTCAAAGGCACGTGAGCTGCAGTAACAACAGGATTTTGATAACGCTGATAAATTCCGTTTCCTGCATTTTCTTCGGGAGCATTTTTTTGCTCAATGAGTGCTTTATGTTCTTTTTCTAATGTTGCTTTTCGATCCTGAAAAGCAACTGAAGAGGTTATTGTTGTCATATATTTTTATTTCTGTCTGATTTGTTTTTTAAAGTTTTTGGTCTCTTTTTTCGTTTAAATCTTGTTCTATCGTTTGCAGTTTTTCTTCAGATAGTGGATAGAATAGGATAAAAGCGACTGATATTGCTGCTGCGATTGCAGGAAGTATGCTTAACATTAATTGAATTCCGTGTTGTGCTGTGGCTGTTTGTTCAACATTGGCTTGAAAACCGTAATAGCCTAATAGCCATCCTGCTCCAGCACCACCAATTGTCCATCCAAATTTTTGTGACATTGATGAAGCTGAGAAAACCAAACCTGTCGCTCGACGACCTTGTTTCCATTCTGAATAATCGGCGCTGTCTGCGTACATTGACCAGATCAACGGGAAAATACAGCCTGCACATATGCTGATTAAAATTTGGAAGATTAGGATTAAGAAAATGTCTTCTTTTCCGAAGAAATAGAAAATCAAGCTCAATATAGAAGCTAAAGCCATTGCTCCAAAAAAGGTTTTTTTCTTTCCGATTTTGTTCGCAATTGGAGTAGCAAGGATTACTCCAATGATATTAGCAGCCTGACCCAACACTAAATAAATGGAAGTTGGCGTCATATGAAAAGCAGTTCCGAAAAGTGAGAAGTCGAAATTAATGCTACTGCTTACATAATATTTAAAATAATAAACTGCAGCACCGTCACGGATCGAATTGAAAACTAAAGTTCCAATTCCGGCACCAAGCAAAATCCACCAAGGTCTGTTTTTCCATAAGTCTTTTAAATCTTCTTTTAGGTTGGATTGTTCATTTTCAATTGGTTTTACCCTTTCTTTAGTGAAGAAAAAGCAAGCCCAGAAAAATACAGTTGTAATTAATCCAAAAACAGCAATTGTTGCCAGCCAGCCTGTTTTAGAGTTAAGGCTTCCGCCGAAGTAATTTACCAATGGTTCAATCAGCCAAAGTGCTAAAAGACTTCCTCCAAAGGCAAAAACCATTCGATATGAAGACAAAGTGGTTCTTTCTTTTCGGTCAGATGACATTACGCCTAAAAGTGAAGCGTACGGAACATTGATTAGCGAATAAATCATCATCATCAAAGAATATGTCACATAAGCGTATATTATTTTTCCTTTTTCATCAAAATCGGGTGTGTAAAAAGTGAGAACTCCAATGACGGCAAAAGGCACGGCAACCCACAGTAAATAAGGTCTGAATTTTCCCCATTTTGTTTTTGTCCTATCGGCAATGATTCCCACAATAGGATCAAAGCAGGAATCCCAGATTCGGGTGATTAAAAACATGGTTCCTACGACTGCAGGGGCTATTCCGAAAACATCGGTATAGAAAAAGAGAAGATACATGCTGAAAATCTTCCAGAACATTGATGATGCGGCATCTCCGAGTCCGTAACCTATTTTTTCTTTTAAATTAATTTTGTCGTGCATTGAGTTCTTTTTAAAGGTTGTAAGTTAGATTTGGTTGTTTATTTTAAAGCTTTTTTGATGTCTTTTTCAAACAAGGTTTTGTCGAGATTGTAGAAAACTAAAAAATCCTTTTCGCTGGCTTGTCCAGAATAAGGTGCGTAATAATGCATTTTCTGCTCTTTTTCCTGCCAGCCGTGGTTTCTCCATAATAAGACATATGATATTTTATAATCGCCAATAGCTTTATTTAGAGTTCCAGTCCACCATTTTGGATCAGGAATTGCTTCGTAGCCAGCTTCTGCAATCGCAATTGGTTTGTGCTTCTCGTGACCAATTTCGTTTACTATTTTAAGTTGTTTCTGAACTTCTTCAACGAATTTTTTGCCGTCTTTGTCGTCATTGTTTTGATAACTGTCAAAACTCAATATGTCAGCATAATTGTCGCCCGGATAACTCGCTAAAAAATCTTCTTTAGAACTGAAGCTACTTGTGTTGTACACATAGATTAAATTGTGAACACCTTTTTTCTGAAGATATTCAAAGGTGAATTTCCACAAAGATTTGAATTCTTCTGGGGTGCAATTTCCTTTTCCCCACCAAAACCAGCCTCCAGTAAGTTCGTGATATGGTCTAAAAAGAATTGGAATGTTTTTTCCTTTTTTATCCTTTAAAGACAAAAAGAAATTGGAAGCTTTATCCAGCCAAGAAGTAAATTTTATATGATTTTCTCCACCAGGCAAAATTGTTTTTATAGCGTTTGGCGTATTGTCCCAAGCATTTTTTCCGGTTGCAGGATTGTCAAAATGCCAGCTGATTGTCGAAATCCCGCCTCTTTCATTGGCTTCTTTGATATATTGTTTCATTTTATCAAAGGGCACGCCGTCAATATTTTTGGCATCGTCTTTTTCCAAGCCTGCAATATCCCAACCATAAACTGCTGGATAATCGCCCACAACATCTTTTACATCACTTCTGTTGTTTTCGTATTTCCAATTTACACCGTAAGCAAGATCGTCTTGATGTCCAAAAAGATAGCCTTTCTGCGTTAATTGATTCAATTTTTTGTAAAGGGAAAGTGTTTCAGGTGTCGCTTTTTTATCTGAAAGTGACAAATTAGTATTACCCACAATATCTTTAGCAGAACATGAAGTTCCTATAAATACTGCCATAATTAGGGTTAATAAGTTTTTTTTCATTCTGGTTTTATATTGTTTTTGACTGTAATACCCACAAATTCAGAGATTGAGAAGGTGATTTTTGTAAAATGCTTTTCAATCGACGATTCGTTATTGATTTTCAGATAAAATTATTAAAACTTTAAAAAGATATTCTATAAAAAATGATTAATGTTTATTATTAATACAGTTTTTAGAAAATCGATAATTCTATTTTTCAAAGATAATTGGATGTTTATCCTGTAATTAATATTATTTTATCAATTATATATCATATTATTGCAATCAAAAAACAACTTATTATTACATGAAATAATTTTATAATATGAGCAACGCTAAAAATTTTTATAGAGAAATAGCACCACTTTCAGCTGGAGATAGTTTTTTGGTTTTCGATCGCGTTAAAGATAGTTTTGATTTCCCGGTTCATTATCATCCAGAATTTGAGATTAATTTTATCTTAAATGGAAAAGGAGTGAAGCGAGTTGTTGGTGATAATATTGAAGAAATCGATAATGTAGAATTGGTTTTGATTGGCCCAAATTTATATCACGGTTGGGAACTTAATAAATGTACTAGCAAAAAAATCCACGAGATCACTATTCAATTTCATAATGATTTATTTCATGAATCATTGTTGTCAAGACGTATTATGAATCCAATTCGTGATATGTTCAATCGTTCGATTCATGGAATTTTGTTTTCAAAAAAAACGGCCGAAGAATTGACGCCTAGGCTTGTAAGGCTTTCAAAATTAGATGGTATGGATTATTTTTTGGAAATAACCTCTCTGTTGTATGATTTAGCCAATTCCAGAAATCAACGTTTGCTTTCTACTTATACGGTAGATTATGATACGTTTGATGATTATGATAAAATGAAGTTGGTTTATGAGTATGTTCAGAAAAATTTTGCTGATAAGATTACTTTAGAAGATGCTGCAAATGTCGCTAGCATGTCGATAATTTCTTTTAATCGATTTATTAAAAAACGAACGGGAAAGACTTTTGTCAATTATATTAATGATATCCGAATTGGATATGCAGCACGATGGCTGGTTGAAAAAGACATGAGTGTTTCTGAAGTTGCTTTCAAGTCAGGTTTTAATAACATAGCCAACTTTAACCGAAGTTTCAAGGCTACAAAAAATTGTACCCCTAGCCAGTATCGAGAGGAATTTTCGGGATTAAAGCGTATTTTATAGTGATACTTTTTTTTCACAAACAAATATTATTTTTAACGAAATCGTTTGCTTTTTAGCCAATTCGTTAATTTTTATTTATAATTTGCAGTGATTCGAGGGTAACTGATTGCGAAAAACGCAATAATTTTTATGTTTTATTTTCATATATGTTTTTTTACAACCATATAGTAAAAATATTATCATTAAATGATATAATATTATTGATTTAATGTTTTGTTCTGTTATAGATTTGTTAAATAATTTAGAAAATAAATCACACCCTTTTTATTACTTAATTATGAGTAAACAAATTTAAACTAACCAAACATTTATTATGAAAAAACTAATGACTAACTTTATTCATTGGAATGCTAACCACAGAGCAGTTCCTTTGATTTTGCTCTTGTTGCTGACTAGTAATTTTATTACGGCTCAGGTTAAAATATCAGGAGTAGTTTCTGATGACAAGGGATTAACCATTCCTGGAGCCAACATTTCTGTTGTTGGTACAAAAACTACTGCCTCAACTGATTTTGACGGTAAATATACGATCGACGCACCTGCAAATGGAACTTTATTAGTTTCATTTATTGGATTTGATTCTCAAAAAATAGCCATTGGTGGCAGAACAAAAATTAATATCACTTTACAATCCAGTTCTGAAGATTTGAAAGAGGTAGTTGTAATTGGTTACGGAACTCAGAAAAAGAAAGACGTAAACGGGGCAATATCTTCAGTGAAATCAACTGATATTGAAAATTTAAAACAAGTTTCTATCGACCAGATGCTTCAGGGTAAAGCAGCTGGGGTTTCAGTAACAAACAACTCAGGACAGCCGGGGGGTGCGGCCTCTGTAAGAGTTCGTGGAACTACTTCTATTACAGGTACAAACGAACCATTGTATGTAATTGATGGTGTGCCTATTTCTGGAGATGCAACAGGTAAGTCGACAAGCGGTCAGACTTTGGCTGGAAAAGACGGTTTTTCTTCTTCAGGAGGAAGTGGAAACAACGCAATGAGCCCACTTTCTATGATTAATCCAAATGATATTGAATCTATGGATATCTTAAAAGATGCTTCTGCAACAGCAATTTATGGCTCTAGAGGTGCAAATGGTGTAATCATCATCACGACTAAACAAGGTAAAAAAGGAACAGGAAAAGTGGCGTATGAAAACTATACTTCGTTTGCTACTGTTGCAAATAAATTAGATGTTTTGACTTTGCCTCAATATGCAACTTTAAAAACAAATTTGGCAAAATTATGGGGTTTCCAAACGCGTCAAGAATTCAGCCATCCTGAGTTATTAGGTCCTGGAACGAATTGGCAAGATGAGGTTTATAGAACTGCAATTTCAAATAGCCATCAATTATCCTTTTCTGGTGCAAAAGATGGAACTAGCTACTATTTGTCTGGAAGTTATTTAGATAACGAAGGAACAATCATCAATTCTGGTTTGAAAAGATATACGGTAAGATTGAACTTAGATTCAAAAATCAAATCTTGGTTAAGAGTTGGAGGTAATTTGACAGGAGGTATTACAAACGAGAGAATTACAGTAAACCAAAGTTTCTCAGGATTGATTTCAAATACTTTATTGCAATCGCCAGATATTCCGGTTAGAAATATTGACGGAACTTTTGCAGGGCCGCCTTCATCAGAACAAAGTGTAACGTACTATAATCCTGTTGCTGAAGCTTTGACTAGAGATAATAAATTGGTGAGAAAAAATTTCTTAGGAAATGTGTACGCTGAGGCTGAAATCATCAAAGGTTTAAAATATCGTTTTGAAATTGCTGCAAATACTGAATTTAGTGAAAATGACGATTTTAGACCTTCATACAAATGGGGAAGCCAAACTAATTTATTAGCGGATCTTGATGTTAGAAGACAAAATTGGTACTCAACAAACATCAAAAATTTATTGACTTACGACAAAACTATCGGGAAGCATAAATTTACGGTTTTGGCTGGTCAAGAAGCAAATGATTCTCATTGGGAAGGTTTGATTGCTTCTGCACAAGGCTTCAAAACAAATTCGATTCATACTATTAATTTAGCAGATGTTGATAATAATACAGTTACTCAATATAAAGGAAGCGCTTCACTTTCGTCTCTTTTTGCTCGTGTTATTTATGATTTCAATGATAAATACAGTATTACGGCTTCAATTAGACAGGACGTTTCTTCGAAATTTGATCCAACAACTGACAATCAAAAAGGTGTTTTCAATGCAATTTCTGGTTCTTGGAGATTATCTAGCGAGCCTTTTATGGAAGGTACACGAAAATATGTAGATAACATTAAAATTAGAGTTGGTTATGGAGAAACTGGAAATCAGCAGATTCCAAACAACAGTTATTCTGCCATGTTAGGAACTCAAAACTCAGGATTAGGAAGCGGATTTTTGCCGTCAAATTATCCAAATCCAGATTTAGTTTGGGAATCATTAAACCAAACCAATATTGGTATTGATTTTACATTTTTAGACAGTAAGCTTTCTGCAAGTTTTGATGTTTATGATAAAAAATCGGAAGGTTTCTTATTCCAAGTGCCATTGCCACTTTACTTAACTGGAGGTGGAGGTCAGTACGGAGGGGTTTCTGCGCCTTACTCTAATTTAGGAACGATGAGTAATAAAGGTTTTGATTTGACTCTTGGTTATGACATGAGATCGGCAGGCAATTTCAATTGGAGTGCTTCGGCGGTGGTATCTCAATACAAAAATAATCTTGATGAGATCGCAAACGGAATTGTTTTAACTCAGGAGGTAAATACAAATGGATATCAGCCGGTTGTTGTGACAAACACTACAGTTGGAAACCCAATTGGATTGTTCTACGGATATAAAACTGATGGAATCTTCAAAGATCAAGCTGTTTTAGATGCAGCACCACTTCAATTTGGACAGCCTGTAGGAACAGGAGCTGGAGAAACTGCTTTAGGAGATGTAAAATATGTTGATGTTAATGGAGATGGAAAAATCGATGCAAGTGATAAAACATTTATTGGAAATCCGCATCCAAAATTCACTTATGGTTTTACAAACAATTTCAAATACAAAAATGTAGATCTTTCTATTTTTCTTCAAGGATCTTATGGCAATGATGTTATGAACTTGACTAAAAGAGCAGGAACAACAAATGCTTCTTTGTATGACAATCAATTAGTTGACGCAATGGATTATTATTCTTCTACAAATACAGCAAGTAATAACCCAAGACCTATTGCAGATTCTGCAAATAATAACTTGTTGATTTCTGATCGTTATGTTGAAGATGGTTCTTATTTAAGAATTCAAAACGTTACGTTGGGATATTCTTTGCCACAAGATGTTATTTCAAAATATAAAATTTCAAGATTAAGATTATACGGATCTGCTCAGAACTTATACACGTTTACAAATTATTCAGGTTACGATCCAGAGATTGGTTCATTTAATCAAAATGTGCTTTTATCAGGAATTGACAACGGAAGATATCCGATTGCAAGAACATTTTTAATCGGTCTTAACTTAGAATTTTAAAAATAAAAAAAATGAAAAAGAAATCTTTTTTAAATAGATATAGTTTGCTTTTTATAGCAACAGCGCTTCTGACTTTTGCATCATGTTCAGATGATTTTACGGATAGACCTTCTGAAGATGGAATAAGTTTGGACTCTTACTACAGCACAAATGATCAGGTTTCATCGGCTACAAATGGTATGTACAGCAGAACTTGGTTCCAAATGTATAACAAGTTTTGGTGGGCGCTTGAAGTGGGTTCAGGAAATATGTATTCAGGTTCGCCAGACGTTAGCGGATTGAGAACATTTTCATTGAACGGAAGTGATCCTGAGTTGGTAAACGGTTGGTCTTCATTGTGGGCAAATGTACAGCAGTCTAATATGATTATTAACTTTTTGGAGGCTAGAGTAGGTCCCGAAGTTGATAAAACGGTGTTGAATAATACAGTTGGAGAGGCTTATTTCATGAGAGCGACTGCTTATTTTGATTTGGTAAGGCTTTGGGGGCCGGTGCCAATCATTGAAAATCCGCTTGATTACACAAGTAATCCATATGTAAATACAAATACAGTTGCAGATATTTACAAATTGATCACAATGGATTATTTAAAAGCTATTGAATTGTTGGCTTCTAAAACTAGAGGGGCAAATTATGCAAACAATGGTCACGTTTCTAAAGGTTCTGCAAGAGCAATGTTGGCAAAAGTGTATTTGTACCAAAAAGATTATGCTAATGCAAGAGCAATGGCCGAAGCAGTAATTAGCAGTGGAGAATTTAAACTTTTAGGTGGTGATCAGTTGCCAGGGAAAAGTTTTGCAGATTTGTACACGTATGCAAACAATAATAATGAAGAGTCAATTTTTGCTATTCAGTGGAAAGGAGACGGAGCTTATGGTTCAGCTAATAACTGTAACACGCAATTTGGATTCCAAGATGGAACATTGTCAACATCTAATGCGTCTTATGCAGGGGTTTTTGGGCCAAGCCAGGAAGTTATGCTGTCTTTATATGGAGACGGCGATTTAAGAAAACATGAAACAGTAATGATAGGTGGTGATACATATCCTAACATCAAAACAACACAAGGAATTGGTTTTACAGTTCCTACAGGAAAAGATCTGGCACAGGCATCTGGCGGCGCTATCAAAAAATACTGTATTGGTGTGGTAAACGGAGCCGTTACGGGTCAAGCAGACGCATGGGCAATGATGGACAACAATACTTATAAAATGCGTTACGCAGAATTATTGCTGATTCATGCTGAAGCTGTTTTAGGTGCTGGTGCTAGTACAACAGATGCAAGTGCATTAAATTCGATTAATCAAGTTAGAAGAAGAGCAGGTTTGGGAAATTTAACTTCAATTACTTTTGATGATATCTTTTTAGAAAGAAGAAAAGAATTATGTTTTGAAGGAGATTATTGGTTTGACTTAGGTCGTATTGATAAGAACAAAGCCATTGCGATCATGTCGGCTCAAAACAGAGGCGACCGATATGGTGAGCGTCATTATACGCCTGTATACAGCCAAGATCATGCAGCAAATGACTTCTATATGGATTATCCGGACAATGAGGTGGCTAAAAATCCTAAATTATTACAAGCACCAGTTCCGTATACTTTTAAATAATTACTAAAATTTGACAATTATGAAAAATATAAAAATAAAATACCTTTTGCCTCTTATTATGGCATTTATGGTGCTGGGTGTCTTTGCTTCATGCGACAATGATGAGGCTTCGGGT
Organism: Flavobacterium denitrificans DSM 15936; assembly: GCF_000425445.1. Classification (GTDB taxonomy): domain Bacteria; phylum Bacteroidota; class Bacteroidia; order Flavobacteriales; family Flavobacteriaceae; genus Flavobacterium; species Flavobacterium denitrificans. Next base: position 161,307 of record NZ_AUDL01000011.1, read on the forward strand.
GGTTCTGGAGGTGCTCCTGTAATTACAAGTGTAGCAAAATCTGTTGAAGGAGATCTAGTTCCGGTTAAGGTTGGAGATCCTAAAAATTACTATATCATTCAGGGAACAGGTCTTGCGAATGTAACAAAAATCTATTTTAATGATTTTGATACATATTTCAACCCGACAATGGTTACTGACACTGCAATATTTGTTTTGATCGACGAAAAAACGCCGTATGCAAATTCAAGTAATAAATTAAAATTAGTTACAAAAACGGGAACTGTTCTGTATGATTTTGTGATTGCGCCGCCAACACCAAAATTAGAGAGCTATAATTCTATTAATGCTGCTGAAGGTGAAATTGTAACAGTTTATGGTGACTATTTCTTGAATCCAACTGTAAAAGTAGGAACAGCAGATGTACCTTTGATTTCTTCAACATTGACTGAAATTAAATTTAAAATGCCAGCTAATGCAACAGATAAATATGTTACTGTGACAAATATTTCTGGTTCAACAGTTTCAGAAGAAGCAATTGGTTCTGCATTATATGATGATGTTTTGCAAGGTGACGCAGGACATTGGTTGTGGAATGGTGCTGATACTTTTGATACAGACTTTAAAGATGATAAAGTTCAGGGGAAATCTTCTATTAAATTTGTGTTTGGAGGATGGAATGGTGCTGATATGAAATTTAATTCTAGAAATGTTTCAAAGTATAAAGCTTTTAGAGTAAAAGTGAAATCGGGATCAACAAATACCGCTGCAAGCGTAATATTTGTTTTTGGCGGATGGGCTTATCAAATTAAAAAAACAATAACTCCAAATTGGACTACAATTGAAATTCCGTTTTCAGATATTGGAAATCCAACTACTTTCGATCAGTTGACACTTCAAGAATCGGGTAATTTTGGAGGAAATACAATTCTTATGGATGACATGGGATTTGTTTTGAAATAGTAAGCAATATTTTGGTTTGAGTTTTGTTGAAATATTCCCTAATCACTTAATTAGGGAATATTTTTTTTAGAATAATTAATTAGAAGTTTTAAAATGAAAAAGATTATTTCAGTACTTGTTTTAGTTGTTTCGACCTTAAGTTTCGGACAAGGAAATACACACAATCAAACAGGAGGGAAATTTGAAGGTTTAGCCATGACGCCGCCAATGGGATGGAACTCATGGAATACTTTTGCAACCAATATTGACGAAAAATTAGTTAAAGAAACGGCTGACATCATGGTGTCGTCAGGTTTAGCCGCTGCGGGATATAATTATATTGTATTAGATGACGGCTGGATGACTAAAGAACGTGATGCTAATGGGGATTTAATTCCTGATCCAGTAAAATTTCCTAGCGGAATGAAAGCCCTTGTTGATTATGTACACGGCAAAGGTTTGAAATTTGGTTTGTATAATTGTGCAGGAACGCAAACTTGCGCTGGATACCCAGGAACTCGTGGTTACGAATATCAAGATGCACGTTTTTATGCAAAATTAGGAATTGATTTCCTGAAATATGATTGGTGTAATACTAAAGGAATTACGGCTCCCGAAGCATATACTACAATGAGTAATGCATTAAAAACTGCAGGAAGGCCAATTGTTTTCAGTCTTTGTGAATGGGGAGACAATCAGCCATGGGAATGGGGAAAGCCAGTTGGGAATCTTTGGAGAATTTCGGGTGATATTTATCCGTGTTTTGACTGTGAGTACAAGCATCCAGAAAATTGGTCGTCTTGGGGATTCATGAAAATTGCCGAAATGAGAAAAGATATTCGTAAATATTCGGGCCCAGATCATTGGAATGATTTTGATATGATGGAGGTTGGAAACGAAATGAATGATACTGAAGACAAAGCGCATTTTGCAATGTGGTGCATGCTGTCGTCGCCATTATTTACAGGAAACGATTATCGAAAAATGTCCAAAGAAACATTGGCAATTTTGACGAATAAAGATTTGATTGCGGTAAATCAAGATAAACTCGGAATTCAAGGATTTAAATATTCGGCAGAAGATGGTTTGGAAGTTTGGGTCAAGCCTTTATCAGATGGAAATTGGGCGATTACTTTTCTAAACAGAAGTGAGGTCGCTAAAAAGGTTAATTTTGATTTTAAAAAGAATGCTATTAAAGATGCTGATTTTGGTTTTGAAGCCGATTTCAATAAAATGACTTACAAAATAAAAGATCTTTGGAAAAACAAAGAAATCGGAACTACTAAAAAGAGTTTTGTTTCAGATCTTGCTTCCCATGATGTAATTACACTTCGATTAATCCCTTAAATTTAAAATTTATGAAATCAGAAGCTCATCTTTTTACTCTTGTTTTATTGATAATTACGTACAATTTGCAAGCTCAGTTTGTGAAAAAACACGGTCAATTAAGTGTGGAGGGGACTCAGTTGGTGGATCAGAATAATGAACCTGTTGTGTTGCGAGGTTTGAGTTTTGGCTGGCACAGCATGTGGCCGAGATTTTACAATGAAAAAGCAGTTAGCTGGCTGAAAAAAGATTTTAATTGCAATGTGGTTCGCGCCGCAACGGGTATTGAGTTAGGAGAAATGTCGTATTTGAAAGATCCGCAGTTTGCTAAAGAAAAGATTGAGGCCGTTGTAAATGGTGCTGTAAAATCAGATATTTATGTAGTTATCGATTGGCACAGTCATAATATTAATCTGAAAGAAGCTTCGGCTTTTTTTGCTGAGATGTCAAAAAAATATGCAAAGTATCCTAATATAATATATGAGGTATTTAATGAGCCAGATTATGAAACTTGGTGGGAGGTTAAAGCTTATGCTGAAGAAATTATTCGAGTAATTAGAGAAAATGATCCTAATAATGTCATTTTGGTCGGTTGTCCGCATTGGGATCAAGATGTCAACCTTCCTGCCGAAGATCCCATTATAGGATATTCTAATATAATGTACACTATGCATTTTTATGCCGCAACTCACGGGAAAGAATTACGAGATAGAACGGACGCTGCAATAAAGAAGGGATTGCCGGTTTTTATTTCTGAATCTGCTGGAATGGAAGCTTCTGGGGATGGCCCCTTAAATATGAAAGCTTGGCAAGAATACATTGATTGGATGGAAGCGAATAAGCTAAGCTGGATAACTTGGTCTGTCTCTGATAAAGAGGAAACGTGTTCTATTCTCAAGAAAACTGCAAAATCTGAAGGGAAATGGAAAGATGAGGATTTAAAAGAATCGGGAATCAAGGTTAAGGAGTTTTTAAGAAAATATAATAAACAGGAATAATGTAATTGTTCTATTTCAGTTGTAAGCCTGTCCATTTTTTGGACAGGCTTTTTTGTTTTTTTACCAAATATTGATTTGTACAAGTCAAGAACGTGGAGTTGTTTTGTAGGGGTGTTTTTGTAGGAATTTTATTTTTGTATAAAAGTGTTTTTTTTGAAAATTTAAATTCGGATATTATTTACTTTATTTTTTATTTTTAAATCAGTACCCCTAAAATTTCAGGGGGTGTTAATGTTTTTGCTTGTATTTTTTGCTGTTTTACTACTAAATTTATGGTTGGTTTTTGTTTAAACCCTGTTTTTTGTTGTTTTAAAGATGAAAATGCATTGTTGAATTTTCAAAAATGAATCCGTATAAATGCCAAATAACGATTATTGGTGTCTTAATTTTTGTAATCCATAATTCTGCTTGTAAAACATCAAAAAAGTACTTTTCGATTGTTCTACTCATGCAAAAGTTAATAAATTCGCTAATGAAAACGAAGGGGATTTTAGCGGAAGATGAGGGACTTTTTGGAATGACATATACTATTAATTACAGCTATATAAAGATTAACTAACCAGAATCAATTAATAACCAAAAACCAATTAAAACATGAAAAAAGTATTACACATTTTTGCCGCGATGTTAACGAGTTCTTTTGCTTTTGCCCAAGATGATACAGAAACTCCAGTTTCTCCAGCTACAACATGGGGCGGATCAGCAGATGCATACTATAAATACGATTTTTCTAAACAAATGAATGGATTAACGAGCTTTACCAACTCTCAGGATTCATTTGAATTAGGAATGGCATCTATCGAAGCTGGACACACCTTCGGAAAAGCCTCTGTATTTGTAGATTTAGGATTCGGAAAAAGAGCAGGCGAATTTTCATACAATGAAACAACAGATAAGGATATAACTGCAAAATTTTTAATTAAACAATTATTTTTTACTTACCAAGTTACCGAAAAATTCAAGTTTGTTGCGGGTAGCTTCGGTACTCATATAGGATATGAGGTGTTAGATGCTGTGGATAATAAAAACTACAGTATGTCATATGCCTTTTCTTATGGGCCGTTTTTTAATACAGGTTTAAAAGCGCAATATACTTCAGGGAAGTTTACAGCAATGTTTGGTATTACTAACCCGACAGATTTTAAATCAGCAATGGATGCGGGTTCGTCTCAAAAAACATATATCGGGCAAGTTGGATATATTGGCGAGACAGGAAGTGCTTATTTGAACTTCACATCAGGAAGTTCAAATCCATCTTCAGATGAAAATAAAACGCAATTTGACTTGGTTGCTTCAAAAACAATAAGCGATAGTTTTGCTCTTGGATTTAATGCAACTTATGCTAAGACTAAAAATGATTTTATAAGTGCTGATGATGGAGAATGGTTCTCATTAGTAGGATATGCAAATTATTCATTCTCGCCATCATTATTGCTAGCGTACAGAATGGAATATTTTGATGCTAAAGATGCTGCGCCAAGTTTAGGGACTTTAACAGGTTCAAACGTATTCGCAAACACAGTTTCTTTGAACTATAAAGTTGGAAAACTTACTATAATTCCTGAGTTACGATACGATGCTGCATCTGAGGATATCTTTTTGGATAAAGATGCTGCTCCAACGGGAGGATCGTTCTTCGGTTTAATTGCTACAACATACTCTTTCTAGAGATAAAGATTGATATTTTTTTTTTTTTTTTTTGGAGCTGTCGGAACATGCTAATGTTTTGGCAGCTTTTTTATTTTCTCAAGTGTAAAATGTGTTATGGAAAAATGTGTGACGTGAATTTTTGCAGTGCTTAATCAGCCTATTTTTAGATGTTGTTTGCGTACTGTATAGACGTACTGTCCCACACTGTTGCAAGTTTTTTCATTGTAACAGAGTCTTTCAGAATAAAGATCTTAAAAAGACAAGCAGATGCGCGGATTGAACAAATTTACACAGTTGAAAAAACAGTGGTAATCTCTTTAGGATGCGTAATTTGTGTGCTATTGACAGCAAGATTTGGAAAATAAAAAAAGAGGCTAGAGAGCCTCTTTGTATTTTTTTGCGGAAACTACTATTGAATTTGCTTTTTGTAAATCGAGTAAATAGTGTCTATTGTTTTTCGATCTAATGTCGCCGTTACATCAGTTTGAATATAATGTAATTTGAAAGCCATAATGGCTGCCGATAGATTTTTTGTGTTGTAACCAATTATTCTTAGTGCTGGTTCGATTTTAAAATCAAATGGAGCTTCTTCCAAAACTTCATCTGGCCAAATCCCGAAACCTTTTTCAGCTAATGTTTTCCACGGGAATAAAGCACTTGGGTCTTGTTTTCTTCCCGGAGCTATATCAGAGTGACCTAAAATGTTTTGCGTCGGAATATTGTAATCTTTTTTTAATTTTGTTAAAAGAGCAACAAGACTGCTGATTTGGCTTTCTGTGAAAGGTTTAAATCCGTTGTTGTCTAGTTCAATCCCGATAGAGCTTGAATTGATGTCAGTGTTTTTTCCCCAAGTAGATGCTCCTGCGTGCCATGCTCTTAAATAATCATTAAGCATTTGAACTACTTTTCCGTTTTCTGAAATAATATAATGTGCGCTAACCTGTGTTTTTGTTTTGGTAAACGTGCTTATAGTTTGTTTCAGAGAATCTTGAGCTGTATGGTGAATGATGATAAAGCTTGGTTTTCTCAAATTGAAATTCACAGTTCCAACCCATTCCGTTGTAATTCCGTTTACTAAATAAGTCGATCCTGTTTTAGACAAAGTGTCTTTTATGATGCCCAGTTGTTGCGCATAAGTAGTGTCAATTATTACAGGGCTCACAGCCGGAATTGGTTGCGGATCTTTGCTTGTAATTTGATTTTCTAAATTTTTAAGCTGCTGATCATATACCTTTTCAGTTGTTTTATAAGGATTTGTTGAGCAAGAAGTTATTATAATTGCTAAAATCAAATAACACAAATGTTTCTTTATCATGGTCATTTACATTTTGAGATGAAGTTTTTTTTAAATATTATTCTTCAGCTTTTTTTGTTTTTTCTTCTTCGGTTGGTTCTTTATGATCTTTAGAGTCCTTTTTCTTTTTTGATTTTTCTTTTTGAACTCCTTTGAAATTTGCCGTGAATTCCTTGTATTTTTCTATTTGATCAGGATTCAAAAAAGCATTTATTTTTTTAGTAGTGCTTTCTCTTAATGCATTGATCTGTTCAATTTTTTGATCTTGGCTACTGCTTTCATTTTTTAAAAGAATTCCTTGTTCTTTCATGCTGTCGGCTAACGCGTTTGTTATCGCTATCACTTGAAGGTCATCAAGTTTTAGCTCTGGTTTCATTTGTTCAACGATTTTAGCTGCAGTTTCCTCGGCAGGAATTTCTTTTGGTTTGCTTGGTGTGCTTGGTGGAGTGGCCATCATGCTTCTGTCCATACCCATTCCGCCACCACGGCCATAACCTCCACCATAACCATTATTGTAACCATTGTAGCCTCCATATTGTGCAGATGCTAAATTGAAACAGCATAAAGTGAAAATCAATAGAAAAAATGTGTTCGTAGGTTTCATAATAGTTTTTATCTAAATTGATAATAGTTTAGCGTAAATTTAAGCAGGTTCTCCGTATAAATCAAATTCTGTTGCTTCAATTATCTTGATATTAACAAATTCTCCTGTTTTTACATAATGTTTAGATGCATCGATCAAAACTTCATTGTCAACATCTGGGCTGTCAAACTCAGTACGGCCAACAAAATGTGCACCTTCTTTTCTGTCGATAATGCATTTATAGACTTGCCCAACTTTTTCTTGATTTAAATCCCAAGAAATTTGAGATTGTAGTTCCATTATTTCATTTGCTCTGGCTTGTTTTACATCATCTGGAACATCATCCTCTAGTAAATAAGCATGTGTGTTTTCTTCATGCGAATAAGCAAAACATCCCATTCTGTCAAATTTCATTTCCTGAACAAAATCTTTTAAAATTTCAAAATCTTCCTGTGTTTCGCCTGGATATCCAACAATTAAAGTAGTTCTGATTGCCATTCCCGGAACCGAAGCACGGAAATCTTTTAATAATTGGGTTGTTTTGGCTTGTGTTGTGCCACGACGCATCGATTTCAGAATGGAATCAGAAATGTGTTGCAATGGAATGTCTATATAATTACAGATTTTTGGCTCACGTTTCATGATCTCCAAAACATCCATTGGAAAGCCAGTAGGAAAAGCGTAGTGTAAACGGATCCATTCGATTCCTTCTACTTTAGCTAACGCTTCTAAAAGTTCGCCAAGATTTCTCTTTTTGTAAAGGTCAAGACCGTAATAAGTTAAGTCTTGAGCAATCAAAATTAATTCCTTAACGCCATTTTTTGCTAGGCCTTCGGCTTCTTTTACCAATTTTTCAATTGGTTGAGAAACGTGTGATCCACGCATAAGCGGAATTGCACAGAAGCTGCAAGGTCTGTCACAGCCTTCGGCGATTTTTAAATAAGCATAATTTTTTGGAGTTGTTGTTAAGCGCTCTCCTAATAATTCATGTTTATAGTCGGCTCCTAAAGCTTTTAATAATTGTGGCAATTCAGTTGTTCCAAAGTATTGATCAACATTTGGAATTTCTTTTTCTAAGTCTGGCCTGTAACGCTCAGATAAACATCCGGTTACGAAAACTTTATCAACTAAACCTTTGTCTTTTTTGTCGGCATATTCTAAAATCATATTAACAGATTCCGCTTTTGCATTGTCAATAAAACCGCAAGTGTTAATTACAATTATGTTTCCTTCTTTTTCTGCAGGAGCCTCGTGTTCAACTTCTTTTCCATTTGCACGCAGTTGTCCCATAAGGACTTCGCTGTCATAAACATTTTTTGAACACCCAAGAGTGATTACGTTAATTTTGTTCTTTTTTAAAGACTTGGTTCTCATACTTTTATAAATTGGAGTGCAAAATTACACTTTTTTATTCAAACACCGCTTGTTTCGGTTTCATTTAGATGTTTTTTATGAAGCGAATCCCGTTGTTCACTATATCTTTTGTGCTTTAGTAAAAAAAAATCCGTCAAGAAAACACTCGACGGAAATCTTCAATCATCTATTTTGATTTTTAATTACAATTCAAATAATAATGTAAAAGTAACATTGTTCAATTTTGAAGTTATGTTAGCTCCGTCGGTAAAGCCTGTTGCAAAAAAACCTTGGTTTGATTTTCTTTCTAAATAAGAATAAGCTAAATCTAACTTAGTTGCTCCAAAGCTATAGCCCAAACCTCCTGAATAGCTGTTTGCGTCACCAATAGTTCTTCCATCTTTATAAGGGCTTCCTTCAAATCTATAACCTCCACGAAGGCTTAATCTTTGAATTTTGTATTCGGCTCCAATTCGCAATTCTCCATTTGATGTTAGCTGATTGCTCATGTCTGCATTTAATCCTCTGAAACCGGGATCGCTTGTTGGTTTGTATTTTGTGTTTCCGTAATTTTTAATTGAATAGTCGACGCTAATTAAGCCAGACTTTCCGAAAACATAAGCACCGCTGAAAGTGAATTTGTCAGGTGTCTGCAAAGTATATCTTTCGTAAACGTTGATTATATTTGGGTTGATTGACTCACGAATTTCGTCGCCGCCTGCTGCTTGTCTTGTTGTTGATAAGCTTTGTGCGACTTCATCGTATAAATCATACCAAGTATTTGATTCGTAAGCGACACCAAGTCTTAAGCCGTCAGTAACTTTGGCTATAGCACCTAATTGGAACGAAAACCCGTTTCCGTAAGTGTATAAGTCATTGTTGAAGCGCAAACTCGATATTGTTTCGCGCGCTTCTAAAGGATTGCTGTTGTCTTCGTAAAAACTGCTTGATCTTCTGTAATCTGTAATGTGGAGATTTAAGTTGGCCCCAAAATAAATTTTATCTTTGTATGAAGTAGCAATATTGAAAGTCAATTTGCTGTTGTATCCACTTGTGTAAATTTCGTTTTCTTGATAGTAATTTCCTCCAGCAGGAACGGCAGAAACATATTGTGTATTATTGTTGTCGTTTGCATTGACAGGGTTTATTATGTATCCTTGATATCCAAAATAGGCTTGTTGTTCATCATAATACATATCTCGATAAGGAACTCCTGTGATTACACTTAGCGGAATTCCGTTTGCATAAGTCAAGAAGTACTGATCAATTGAATTTCTAGGATTTGTACCAGCAGAAAATATGTCGTTGTCGAAATTATTTGTGTTTTCATAAGTTGCCCCGATGGCAATTTTTTTCCAATTATTATTTGGATTACGATCATGAAAAACAAAAACACCACCGGCTTGATTTAATATAAATGAGTTGTCTTTGTCGCTGGTTTCAGTTCCGAAGTAATTGGAGTTGTTTTTCTTGGTTAAATTGCTGAAACTTATTCCCATTTGATTGTTGTTGAATACAGCAGATCCGGCAGGATTGACTTGCAATGCTGATATATCACCTCCAACAGCTCCAAAGGCACCGCTCATGGCTCTGTATCTCGCAGTTCCGGTTAAATTTTCTTGAGCATATCGAATAGCGTCAGATACTTCTTGTGAATGTAAGGCGCTAAAAGATAGTCCTGTTATAAAAAGGAAGAGTATTTTTTTCATCGGGTTAGGTTTTTAAAGTGATTGAAATGATTTGCGAAAGAAGCTTTATCTTCTTCCGCCGCCGCCACCGCCACCGTAGGATCTTCCTCCTCCTCCGCCGCCGTAGCTTCCTCCGCCACCGCTTCTCATGCTTGCTCCACTGCTGTTTGAAGAACGCGATGGGCTAGGAGAGTATGTTCTAGAAGAACTGCTGTTAGGAGTGTAGCTTCTGTTGGTTGCTCCAGCACTTGATCTATTAGAGTAGTCATAGCCACTGCTACGGCCTTGAGTTGTGCTTCTTCTATCTGTAAAAGATGGACTTGAATATGTTCTTCCATTTACAGAAGAGCTTCTTCTGAAATCAGAATAGCTTCTGCCGTTAGTGCTGTAGTTACTGCTTCGTCCGGCGTAACTTCTAGATGATAAATTGCTTCCTGAATAACTTCTTCCCGCATATTCTCTTCCCACGTAATTTCTTCCCGCATAAGAAGAGCTTCTTGATGCATAGCCTCTGGAGCCGTAATAGGCTGCAGATCCTCTTCTTCCGTAGCTGTAGTTGTAATTAGCATAGTATCCGTATCCACATCCTGGATATCCCCAACCAGGATATCCCCAACCTGGGTAATAACCCCAACCGTACCAAGGGTATCCCCATCCGTATCCATAATAAGGGTATCCCCATCCAAATCCGATTCCCCAGTACCATGATGGGTCATTGTAAACAACTACAGAAGTCTCTGTACTGGCGCTTCCCCAAGCTGGGTAAGCTACAGTTGCTGTTTGTGTACTGTCGTTTATAGCATAATTACCGTAATTGTCTACATCTGTAAAAATTTCGGTAGGCTGATCGGCATCTTGAAGCGATTTGAAGTAATCTTTATATTGGTTATTAGTGCTTGTGGTATTTGTTTGTGCATACGTGTTTGTTGGTTTTCCATAAACTCCATCATTGTCATAATAAGATGTGTTTTGGTAAGAACCACACGATGCAAGCAGAAAACTCAGTAATCCAATTAAGTAAAAGTAACTTGAGTTTTGGCGGAGATAAGTAGAAGTTTTCATATCTGTGGAGTTTTTTATTGTTGCACATTACAAAAATAGTTAGTTTTGTCAAACTATTTAGTTAAAATTATTAAAACAAAATTTGTGCCAAACTATATAATATGAGTAAGAACCTTACTACAAGATCAGAAGATTATTCAAAATGGTATAATGAACTGGTTGTGAAAGCAGATCTAGCTGAAAATTCAGGGGTTAGAGGATGTATGGTAATTAAGCCATACGGGTATGCTATTTGGGAGAAAATGCAGGCTGAGTTAGATAGAATGTTTAAAGAAACAGGACATCAAAATGCTTACTTTCCGTTATTCGTGCCAAAAAGCATGTTTGAAGCTGAAGAGACAAATGCAGAAGGATTTGCAAAAGAATGCGCTGTTGTGACGCATTATAGACTGAAAAATGACGAAAGCAGGCCGGGTAAATTGATGGTTGATCCAAATGCAAAGCTTGAGGAAGAGCTTATTGTTCGTCCAACAAGTGAGGCGATTATTTGGTCTACATATAAAGGATGGGTGCAATCTTATAGAGATTTGCCATTGTTGATTAATCAATGGGCAAATGTGGTGCGTTGGGAAATGCGTACGCGTTTGTTTTTGAGAACTGCTGAGTTTTTATGGCAAGAAGGGCATACAGCTCACGCTACAAAAGCAGAAGCTATTGAGGAATCTGAAAAAATGATGAACGTTTATGCTGATTTTGCTGAGAGCTTCATGGCTATTCCGGTTGTGAAAGGCTTGAAAACAGAAACAGAGCGTTTTGCAGGAGCTGATGAAACATATTGTATTGAAGCTTTAATGCAAGATGGAAAAGCACTGCAGGCAGGAACTTCTCACTTTTTGGGGCAGAACTTTGCAAAGGCATTTGATGTGAAGTTTGCTAATGCAGAAGGGAAACAAGAACACGTTTGGGGAACTTCTTGGGGGGTTTCTACTCGTTTGATGGGAGCTTTGATTATGACGCATTCTGATGACCAAGGATTGGTGTTGCCTCCAAACTTAGCACCTATTCAAGTTGTAATCGTTCCAATTCATAAAACAGATGAGCAATTAGGTCAAATTACTATTGCTGTTAATGAATTGACTGCAAAATTGAGAAAATTGAAGATTTCAGTTAAGTATGATGACAGAACGACGCAAAAACCAGGATTCAAATTTGCTGAATGGGAATTAAAAGGAGTTCCTGTTCGAATTGCTGTTGGTCCAAAAGATTTAGAAAATGGAACTTTTGAGGTGGCAAGACGTGATAATTTATCAAAAGTGGTTGTTGCTAGCGAAAAAATCGTTGATTATGTAAATGATTTATTAGAGCAGATTCAAAACGACTTGTTCGCAAAAGCATTAGACTATCGTAATGCACATGTTACAGAAGTGAATAATTTTGAGGAATTTAAGGAGGTTTTAGAAGGAAAAGGTGGTTTCTTATCTGCTCACTGGGATGGAACTGCAGAGACAGAAGAAAAGATAAAAGAATTGACAAAAGCGACCATTCGTTGTATTCCTTTGGATGCTGTTGAAGAGGCGGGAACCTGTGTGTTTACTGGTAATCCATCTTCTAAAAGAGTGCTTTTTGCGAAGGCATATTAAAAAAAAATATATTTTTTTGCCTCAGGTGTTGCGCAAATAAAAAATAGATGTATCTTTGCATCCGCAATACAGAAGCACGGTCCGTTCGTCTATCGGTTAGGACGCCAGGTTTTCATCCTGGTAAGGGGGGTTCGATTCCCCCACGGACTACAAGTTATATTACATATTGAAAAGTTTCCAAACTTAGGAGAATTATGGTCCGTTCGTCTAGGGGTTAGGACGCCAGGTTTTCATCCTGGTAACAGGGGTTCGATTCCCCTACGGACTACAAAATTAGTTGTAAATAAGTTTTGTAAAACAAAAATTGGTGTCTCGGTTTTTGTTTTATTAGTTAAAACCAAAGTGATTGTTTTGCAATTGTGGGAGGTTTTTCTTTTTTAACTAGTATTTATAATAATTATTACATCTAAAATTAAAAAGAAATGGCAAATCATAAGTCAGCTTTAAAAAGAATCAGAAGCAACGAAAAAAGAAGAGTTCTTAACAGATACCAACATAAAACTACTCGTAATGCTATCAAAGCATTAAGATTAGCTACTGATAAATCTGATGCTGCTGCAAAATTATCAACTGTAATCTCTATGATTGATAAATTAGCTAAAAAGAATATCATTCACGATAATAAAGCTTCTAACTTGAAGTCTAAATTAACGAAACATGTTGCTAAATTGTAAATAAAACAATTTATTTAGATATTGAAAAGTCCTCTAAAAGAGGACTTTTTTTGTTTATAACAAATCTCAAATTCCAATTGTCCTTCTAAGCGAAGTCGAATAATCAAATTCGTTTTGAAAAAAAAAATCCAAATTCCATTTTTAAATTGGAATTTGGATTTTTAATATAGTACTTCTTAAAGGTCTATTTTCTTTTTGAGATATTCCAGCATCGGTAATGTAATTGGTTTTGAGAGAAAATCTATTATTATTGGATACTTTTTCGCTTTGGCTAAATCTTCGGGGTCAATTGTTGAGGATAGTACAATGACATTTGCTGTGTTGAATTCTGCATAATCCGAAGAGGTGAAATGGTCTAAAAACTCCCAGCCTCCCATAACAGGCATGTTTAAATCTAGAAAAATAAGTTCTGGTTTTTTGCTGTCCTTGTTTTTGTTGGTGTATTTTAAAGTATTGAATTGATGAAGGGCTTCTTCGCCATTTTGAGCTGTGATAATTTCATGACAAATTTGTGACTTTGAAATTACTTTTTTGCATAGCATCAACGTGATTGGGTCGTCGTCAATGCATAAAATTTGCTCGAGCATGATTTTAGTTTTTAAATGTTATCGTAAAGGTCGTCCCTTTATTGACTTCGCTTTCAATGCTAATTGTGCCACCCATTGTTTCTACTTGCGACTTTACAAGGTATAAGCCAAGTCCTTTGCTGTCTGGATAATTATGAAACCTTTGATAAAGACCAAAAACCTTGTCCCGGTTTCTTTCTAAATCAATCCCAATTCCGTTGTCCTTAAATGTCAATATCGCTTTATTGTCTATTTGTTCGGCAATAATGGATATTTTTAGTTTCCTGTTTTCTGATTTGTATTTTATAGAATTGGTGAGCAAATTAAGCAAAATGCTTTCAATGTATGCTTTGTTTGTGTTCAATAAGGGGACACGGTCAAATTTAAGCTTTATAATTGGTTTGTGCAGTTCTATTTGAAAAGATAATTGACTGAAAACATTTTCAAAGACTTCTTTTAAAGAAACCTCTTCTTTTTGCATCGAAGGATTGTCTTTGATGATTATGACTTTTACTAAATCATTAATTGTTTCATTTAATAAATGAGTCGATTTGGTAAATCCCGCTAATATTTCTTCGAGTTCTGGATTTTCGATTGGAATATCTTCTATAAGATTCAGCAGTCCAATTAAATTAGATAACGGAGCTCTTAAGTTGTGCGAGGTGATGTATGAAAATTGCTTTAAGTCTTTATTGTTTTGTGTTAGTTCACGGATAAGGTGTTCTTTTTCGGTTTCGAGCTTTTTCTCTTCGGTAATATCTCGTTGGATTGAAATCCAGTGAGAGATCGATCCTTCATTGTTGAAAATTGGAATCATTGAAAAGCGAACCCAATATTCTTCTTTTTGCTTGGTATAACTAATGGTTTCGATCAAGCATTCTTCTTCATTTTTGATTGCTCGCAACAGTTTTTTCAATTCTTCAGAATCTGATTTTGGCCCTTTAAAGATGTTTGGAGATTTGCCTACGATTTCATTCGATAGATAGCCGGACATTTGCGAAAAAGCAGGGTTAACGTAAACAATTTTTGGAATTTTTCGAGCTTGTGAATTTGCTTCAGTAATTAAGATTGAATCTTTAGATTGTGTGATTACGGTTTCCAGAAGTTTAAGTCGTTGTTCTTCTTCTTTTTGTTTTGTTATATCTTGAATAGCTCCAATCATTCTGGTGGCTCTTCCGTTTTCATCTTTCAATAAAAAACCTCGGTCCAAAACATATTTATAACTACCGTCGGCGCATCTAAAACGGTATTGATCTTGCCATTTTTCGGTTTTTTGTTCAATAAAAGAATATAATTTTATAGACATTCGGATGCTGTCTTCGGGATGAATTTTATCAAACCACCATTTCGAAGTTTTGCCAACTTCTTCTGGGTTGTAGCCAAAAATCCCTTCAATGCCTTTGTTCCAATTTATGCTGTCTTCTTGAATTTTCCAGTCCCAAATTGTGTCGCTTGTTGCTTTTGCTACAATGTCGTATTTTTCGTTTGACTCTTTTATTTCTTCGTTAGTTTTTTTTAATTTTTTAAAAACAGTTACATTTCTTTTTTCGTTTTTTGAAACTATGTATTTGAAAAACAATGCAGTAGTTAAAATGAAAAAAATGTCTTTTAAGAAAAAAAGATAAAAATATTTAACGTCCGAAAAATAAGTGGTAAGTATTTTATGACAGAGTATTGCCATAAATAATGATACTAGAATGTAAACTAGAGTAATTTGGAGAGTTTTACTTTTCATTACTTCAAATATAGTTAAATTAACTATAATTAAACAATAAGTAAAGTTCAATTTAAGGTCTATATTTAGATGTTTTGTATTAACTAATTGATTGTATATACGCAAACTATGATAGAAACGTTTTTTTTTAGAAAATAAAGTGTACCTTTGCAGCCATTAAAAATCACAGATGGAATCTATTAGAAACATTGCAATTATTGCCCACGTCGATCACGGTAAAACCACTTTGGTTGATAAAATTATGTATCACTGTCAATTATTTCGTGAAAACGAAAATACAGGTGATTTAATTCTTGATAATAACGATTTAGAGCGTGAGAGAGGTATTACTATTACTTCTAAAAACGTATCAGTTCAATATAAAGGAACAAAAATCAATATTATTGACACTCCAGGCCACGCGGATTTTGGAGGTGAAGTTGAACGTGTATTGAACATGGCCGATGGTGTATGTTTGTTAGTGGATGCTTTTGAAGGGCCAATGCCACAAACGCGTTTCGTACTACAAAAAGCTATTGATTTAGGTTTGAAACCGTGTGTAGTTATCAACAAAGTTGATAAAGAAAACTGTACTCCTGAAGAAGTTCACGAAAAAGTTTTTGACTTAATGTTTGAATTGGGTGCTACTGAAGAGCAATTGGATTTTCCAACTGTTTACGGTTCAGCTAAAAACAACTGGATGTCTGATGATTGGAAAGTTCAAACACAAAACATTGAGCCATTATTAGATATGGTTATCAAAAATGTTCCTGCTCCAAAAGTTGCTGAAGGAACTCCACAAATGTTGATTACTTCTTTAGATTTCTCTTCTTTCACAGGTCGTATCGCTATTGGTCGTCTTGAAAGAGGTACTTTGAAAGAAGGTTCTCCAATTTCTTTGGTTAAAAGAGATGGAAAAGTTATCAAATCAAGAATTAAAGAATTGCATACTTTCGAAGGTTTAGGCCGTAGAAAAGTAGAAGAAGTTGTTGCTGGTGATATCTGTGCTGTTGTAGGTATTGAAGGTTTTGAAATTGGTGATACTATCGCTGACTTTGAAAACCCAGAAGCTTTACAGACAATTGCTATTGACGAGCCAACAATGTCTATGTTGTTTACAATTAACGATTCACCTTTCTTTGGTAAAGAAGGTAAATTTGTTACTTCTCGTCATATCCGTGAAAGATTGACAAAAGAGTTGGAGAAAAACTTAGCGATGAAAGTTGGAGAAACTGATTCTGCTGATAAATTCATGGTTTTTGGTCGTGGTGTACTTCACTTGTCAGTTCTTATCGAAACTATGAGAAGAGAAGGGTATGAGTTGCAAATTGGTCAGCCACAAGTTATTATCAAAGAAGTTGATGGTGTTAAATGTGAGCCAATTGAGGAATTAACTATCGACTTGCCAGAAAACCTTTCAGGTAGAGCGGTTGAATTTGTAACGATCCGTAAAGGTGAAATGCTTTCTATGGAAGGTAAAGGAGAGCGTATGATTATTAAATTCAACATTCCATCTCGTGGAATTATCGGTTTAAGAAATCAATTGCTTACTGCTACTGCTGGTGAAGCTATTATGGCACACCGTTTCATCGGATACGAACCATACAAAGGAGAAATTCCTGGACGTAACAACGGTTCATTAATTTCTATGGAAAATGGAAAAGCAATTCCTTACTCTATCGATAAATTACAAGATCGTGGTAAATTCTTCGTTGATCCTAACGAGGATATCTACGAAGGACAAGTAATTGGAGAAAATACTCGTAGTGACGATATGACTGTTAACGTTACTAAAACGAAAAAACTTTCTAACGTACGTTCTTCTGGAGCTGATGATAAAGCTAGAATTATTCCGGCTATCAAATTCTCTTTAGAAGAAGCTTTAGAGTACATTCAAAAAGATGAGTACGTTGAAGTTACTCCAAAATCTCTTCGTTTAAGAAAGATTTACTTGAGTGAAACTGATAGAAAAAGATATAAAATCTAATTGATTTTAAGTCTCAATATAAAAAATCCCAAATTCCTCCCGAAGTCTCGGTACTGGAGTTTGGGATTCTTTTTTTAGGAATATTTGGTTTTGGGTTTTAAAATTTGGAATTTTAAAAGGTTATCTTTTCAAACTAAAATGGCCTTTTGTTTCTCGGCCATCTTCTAGTTTTAAAGTGTACCAATAATCGTCGGCAGGCATTGGATTGCCAGTAAAAGTTCCGTCCCAACCATCACCTGAAGCTATTATTTGTTTGATTAATTTTCCATAGCGATCAAAAATATAGACTTTCGTTTTTGAATTAAAGGTAGCATTAGCACCGAGAATGTTCCAATAATCATTATAGCCGTCATTATTTGGAGTAAAGAATTGTGGTATGCCAAGTACAGCAACGGTTTTGCTTACCAAGCCGCAGTTCTTTTTGTCATTTATGTAAACCTCATAAATTCCTGCTTTTAAATTGTCAAATACATTTGAATCCTGAAATGGATTATTTGGATAGTCTAGACTGTATTCGTAATCTCCTTTTCCGGAAACATTGATGGTAATTTTATTAGAATTATCCATTTTTAAATCAACAATATCAAACCTTTCTATTGTTGCTTTGTTGGAAGCTGTTACCTCGATGGTTCTTGTTTTGTTGCAATTATTTTTATTGGTCACGGTCACTGTGTACGTTCCTGTGCTATTGACCTCTAGTGTATGGTTTTTTTTATTAGGTATTTCGTTCCCATCTTTTTCCCAGTTAAAAGAATAATCAGCTAATGTGCTGAGATCGTCGATTCCTGCATTTAGTTTTACAAAATAAGATGCATTATCATCGCAGATATTAGTTGTAGTATTTTCGGCAAGTTGTGGTAATTTAATGACATCAAGTTTTATTTTGCTGATACCAAAACATTGATTTCCTTCTTCTATTCGTGCAAAAGCAAAATCAGTATAGGGTACTCTATTTTTATATTTCGAAGGATCACTAATAGCATTTTGTTCCAATAATGCATCATTTTCAGACGAATAGTATTTTAATTCTTGATTGTTAGTAACAGGGATTCCTACTTCGTTTAAATTAAACAAATGTATGCCGTCTTCAGTTCCATCATCATCACATACGGAATTCAGTGTATAGATTTTTTCTGGAATCATATTCGCTTTTAAAACAAGGTTTGATACAATGCTGCATTTTGTTCTTGAATTAGTTACTCTTACAAATAAAGTTTGTGGATTGCTTGTATTAGTGTAGGCAAAAGGTAACGGATTGATGTTGTTTACGGCATCACTATTATTTATAAAAAAAGAAGTTTCTAGGTCAGTATTGTTATTAGTGAGCAGGCTATTAGCTTCGTTTAAGTTGAATAATACGTGTCCGTTTGCGTTTTCACCAACATCACATTGTGCAAGAGTGCTATTATTGAAGACTGGAGGGGGAACTACAATAATTTTGATTTCTCCAATTGCTGCACTAAGTGTGGCGTGTGAAGCCTTTATGAATATAGATTGTTCAAATAATGTAGTATTGCTAAAAGGGGTTGCCAGTTCATTGGTATTGTTTTCAGCGTCAATTTGAGTTGGATAATAATGAATTTCGAGAGATGAAATGTCATCATTACTAAAAATTAATTTTGTTAGTTGATCCAGATAGATATTGGTTTTTCCGTCAAGGGGATTTGAATCATTTCCATCGCAAACTTCAACCTGATTTTTAGGAATAATTATCTTATCGCTTATTTTTAGAGTGAAAGAACTAGTTGTAAAACATTGAGTGGCTAAATTAGTCACTCTTGCAAAAATTGTTTCTGGACTTGTTGTGATTTTATATTCCGTTGGATTTTCTATCGGATATGCATTGATGATGGCGTCATTTGCCGAATTGTGATACGTAATTTTTACATTGGTCTGTGTTCCTGCAATTTTTGGAGAATTTGTGGTTAGGTCAAAATTTATAGTTGAATTGCCGCCAGAACTATAATCTGATTTTAAAATATCTAATTCTGTCGTTGCTGATGTGCTTATAGTTGGAGCTTCGTCGAATGTCGCAGTTCCAATCCATTCCAAGGAAAAATTACTGACACCAATAGGCCTGTCTATAACAACAAAATAAGATTCACCTGCATTAGCATCTATCCATCTGATATAGCCGTCACCTTTGAACGATGGGCCTTCGGAAAAGTCTTCATAATCGCCAGTCATTCCGGTATGATTAGTCGTCAATTTTGCTGCGTTCGGATTTGTAGTGGAACATCTAATAGGTGAAATTAATGATGCGCAATTTGCATTTGGGCCAAACACGAAAAAGTCAAAATCTTCATTTAGATCATTGCTTTCGGGTTTGATTATAAAACCAAATGTGCCAGAAGTCTTTATGGAGATTTTAAGCCACAAACTATTATGTTCGAATGAATCGCAGCTAGTTTTCAAATCGATTTCTTGGATATTTCCAAATCCTTGAAGACTTAAATCTTTAAATCCAGAGTTCCCACAAACAGCAAGTGCATCACTGCAATCGTTTTGTGAATAAATATTGAAAGAAAATAAAAATAGAATTAGTAGAGTTTTACATAAGCTCATCTTAAATGGATTTTATGTAAATATAAGGTAAATTCTACAGAATTTTAACAGAAAATCTTATCTTTTCAAACTAAAATGACCTTTAACGTTTTTGCCATCAACAAAAAGAAGTGTAAACCAATAATCATCAGACGGAAGTTGTTCGCCATTGAAAATGCCATTCCAGCCTGTGCTGTTTTGGTTCATTTGTTTTAAAAATTTCCCATAACGGTCAAAAATGCGAATCGTATAATTTGGCATTTGGCTAATGTTTGTAATTGCCCATAAGTCATTATATCCATCGTCGTTAGGAGTAAAAAAACGTGGATAATCTAGAACATAAACTAACAATCTGTTAGAAAATCCACAGCCGTTTTTGTTTCTTGCAACGGCATAATAAACACCCGGTTGTACTCCAATAAATTCTGGGCTATCTTGAAAAAAGTTTCCATCTAACGAGAATTCATAATTTCCGGAGCCGGTATATTTTATCAAAACCGAATTTTCATTTGCAGAAAAATCTTTTACAATAGCCTCAGTCAGTGTAGCCGTTTCAGTTAAAATTACAGTGAATTTTTTTGTTTTCTGACATCCGTTTGCATCTGTTACGGTAACCGAGTAATCGCCAGGTGTACTAACGGTTATTGAATTTGAAGTGCTGTTTCCAGGATTCCATAAATAGCTGCTAAAACCTGTTGCGACTGTTAGTGTAACATCATCATCTTTACAAATGTATTTTGATTCATCTTCAAAATTTGGCGGATTAAAAGTATTTACAACAAGCGCAACTGGTGAAATATTGTAGCAATCAGCGCCATTTATAATTCGGGCATAAATTGTTTGATTGAGCGCAACTGTATTTTTGAAAATATTAGGCAATACATTTGTCTCGGTTACTGCATCGCTGCCACTTAAAAAATAATGCACTTCCATGCCAGCTGGCAAACCTGCTATTAATTGAGGCGTAGCTTGTGCATTAAGATCAAATTGATAAAGACCATCTTGTACGCCATCTGCATCACATGTTTCAATTGGGTTTTGAGAAGTAATTGTATTGTTTGAAATCTGAAGTTTTATTTCAGCAATTTTAAAACAGCCGTACTTATTTTCAATTCTTCCAAAAACAGTTTGATTGACAGTTTTATTCGAGTATTTTTCGGGATTCGCAATAGGGTTTGTTTCGGATTCAGCATCGGCTAAAGCTTCATAATAGCCATTATTTGTAATATCAGACGCATTATTTTTAATGATATTATCAGCTTTTTTTAAGTTGAAAATGCTTATTCCATCAACATTATCATCACATTGCAGCAAAGTTGTATTTGTCGAAAGAATTTCAGGAGCATAATCAATTTTTATTTCACCCGAAGCAACACAAAGTGTACCATTTACAGAAGCTTCCACTCTATAAGTACCAGCATCGGTAGCTTCAAAAGTAGGGTTTGTACTAAGGATTGTTGCTGGATTATCTTTTTTGTACCATTTGAATGTATAATTGGCATTACTTAGTTTGGGATCTAAATATACTCTTTCTCCAAAACAGGCTGGATTGTTTCCTGCAATAGTTCGGTCTTCCCCTAGAGAAATGCTAGAGGTAAAACTACCTGCTTCAAGAAAAATTGCTGATTCAAGATTTCTATTCCTATCATCTGCAATTACAATTTTTACATGGTATGTTTTTCCTGCAGTTACATTAGTTTGGGCAGTCATAACTTTTGTTTGACCGGCATAGTTTATAGCACTAGTGTTGTTGTTCAAGCCATTAAAATAACCTTCATTCGCGGCATCGCAACCGGTGTAGGTAATTCCACCCGGCCTTGTTCCAGCATTGATTTTAGGACGAATGTTTATAGATGAAACAGGAGTGTTAGTTTTTGGTATAATGGCTAAATTTTCATATGGATTTATTGTTCCCACTTCTTTTATTAAAAAAGCAAAACCATCAGAATATTGACATGGATAATCATACTGATATTCATTTGAAGCAAAAATATAATTGAAACTCAATGAATTTGCTGAAGCAACAAAATCAAATTCCAATACTGTTGCATTTATGGAATGAATGCCTAATGTTTGATCCAAATCTGTGTCTCCAAGCCAATTCGGACTATCATTGCTGACAAGTTCGCTAACAAAAGGCCCAATTGCACTTTGCGCGGTTGATGATGCCAAAACGATTCCTTCTGCAAAAGGGAAATTGCTTCCATTGCTGTTAAAATATGCAAAACTCTGTTTCCCAGCTCTGAATGTGTCTCCCTTTCCAGTAGAATTGGAAGCGGCTGCGCAAGCACTATTTACCAAAACATTTTCAATAAGTTGTTGAGGCGTACGTTGATCATCTACACTAATATATTGAGCGTTCATCTTGTACGATAAACAACAAATAAAAAAAACAGATAATAATTTTTTTAGATGACCCATAACCTAACAAATATATTACAAATCTCGCTTTTTTAATAATTTGTACGAGAGGAAAATGAACAAAAACGTCCAGATTAAAACGATAATGATAGAATAATAGTGTACGCCGTAGTCTTTTGTGTTTTCAACCCCAATTTGTGTCCCAATGTTTTTTACAACGGATAACCTGGTGAAAGGCTCAATTATTAAATTTGACATGGCTTCTAAAGGAAAAAATTTCATAATAGTAAAACCAACAGTGCTATCAGGAAAGAGTTTGAAAATCAATAAACCTTTTGCAATTCCTTCAAAAATATTCCATACTAAAAGAAATCCTAAGGCAAAAGCAGAACGTTTTACCAAAATTCCCAAGAACAAACAGAATGAAAAGAATCCTGTAAGTTTTACAAAAAAAGCTAAAAGATATTCTAAATCAGAAAAGATGATTCCGAATTCATTATAAGACGAAAAAGATAATCCAAGAATCAAGCTCATGATAAAAACGAAAACCGTTGAGGCAAATGCAAAAAGGACCACAGTAAGGAATTTTGACCAGATAAATTCTTTTTTGCTCAATCCGTCAATTAGATTTTGTTTTAATGTTCCATAGCTATATTCATTAGCCATCATCGAAACAATTACAATAGCAAGAAACAATTTTAGAATAGCTGCAATATAAGTATTAAAGTGCCATATAAAAGGGAAATTGAAAATCCCCATTTCGGCTAAATGAAATTTAAATGGCCCAATATCAAATTTTATGGAAGCAATTAATGCTATAAAAGAAAGCAGAATGAAATAAGCTAAAGTTAGTATTTTGCTGGCTTTGTTTTTCCAGATTTTTTGAAGTTCTATAGAGATAAGTCGGTTCATGGTTTAGTTTTTTTGAATGGTAGCGTTTTTGGTTAATTCTAAAAATTGAGCTTCTAGACTGTTTCTGCGTTTTATTAAATGATTTAAAACAATGTTTTTTGAGAATAAAAACTGATTTAAATCTGAAGCATCTAATTCGGATTTTAGGTAAACCAAAATTTTTCCTTCTTCTTCCTTGATATGATCCACATTCGGGTGATTGCTTAAAATAGATTTTAAAGCAAGATTGTCATTAGAAGAAATTTCAAAAAAGCCTTCATTTGCAGACATTTCATCAACTGAACCAGAATATAAAATTTCGCCTTTTCGCAAAACGACGACATGGGAGCATACTTTTTCGACTTCATCCAATAAATGTGATGCCAATAAAATGGTTGTTCCCTGCGATGCAATTTCTTTAATAATATCACGAATCTGATGAATTCCCTGCGGATCCAAACCATTAGTTGGCTCATCTAAAATCAGGATTTCAGGATCATTCAAAAGTGCCGATGCGATTGCCAAACGCTGTTTCATCCCTAAAGAAAAAGTGCTGAATTTGCTGTCTTTTCTTTCCGTCAAACCTACAAGATTCAGTTTTTCTTCTATTTTAGAATAATTGATGCTTTTAATTTTACAGACTAATTTTAGGTTTTCTTCAGCTGTCATATAAGGATAAAAGTTTGGACGCTCGATAATGGCTCCTACTTTTTTTAAGGCTTCATGCGTTTGCAGTTGCCCGTCAAACCATTTGTAATTGCCTGATGTTTCGTTTACAACATTCAAAACAATTCCTAAAGTAGTTGATTTTCCGCTTCCGTTAGGGCCAAGAATGCCATAAACGTGTCCTTTTTGAATGCTGAATGATACATTTTTGAGCGCTTGAATGCGCCCGTATCTTTTGCTGAGATTTTCGATTGTAAGAATGGTTTCCAAGTTTTTCGGTTTTAGTTTTTAGTAAGACGAATCAACTTTAATATTGTTACGCTAAATTTTATTTAATGTAAATTTGTACTAAAGATATTCAAAATGAGCGAGCCTTTAATGGTTTTAAAAAAACCTTCATACCCTTTAACACAACCACTTTTAAGTTATTTAGACAGATTCGAGCGTATTTCGAAAGTTTCTGTCTTTTATGATGACTTATTGCGATTTACCGGCTCAATCAATGTTTATGATAAAAATGAAACCGATACATTGTGGATTCGCGTGTATTATAACGAATTCGAAAGAAATGAAATTGATTTGAATCTGAAGAAAATTTATTCGCTTTTGCACTCTGATGGAAACAGCGAGATTATTCAGTTTCTAAATATTGATGCCATTGATTATTGTACTTTCGGAAATTCAAAACCTTTCCGGATTAAAGTTCGAAATATCCTTAATGACAATTACGTTCATTTTTACATCAAAAAAGCCGATGCCTCCAGAATTTACGGATTGGAACTGGAAGATATTCTTTCGCCAGATAAAATCAACTTTTTGGTTTACAATGACACTTTGATCGAAGAACATATTATCGGAATTCCCGGCGATGTTTTTATGGATACTTTATTAGACAAATGCACCGAAACAGAAAAAGCACAAATCGCAAAAGAATTTGTAAAGTTTAATGAACGTTGTATGATTAGGCTTTTAGGCGATATGCGCGCGTACAATTATGTAATTGTGCCAATTCATGATTTTGATCAGGTGGTTTATAAAATTCGTCCGATTGATTTTGATCAGCAATGTTATGAGGGAAATTTCAAAGTTTATCGTCCGCAGTTTTTCAAGGAAAATTATCCAATGATTCAACTTATAAAAGAGAAATTAGAAGAACGTTCGATTATTCAATATAAGGATGAAGAAAGAGCTATTTTGGCAAAACGTATACATTCGGCCGAAACCAGAATTAAAAAATTACTGAATATAATGTGCCATGATACCATTTCGACACCAGAACATTTGAATCAGCTCAAAATGGAATTGTATCGATATACCAATGATATGAAATTCAAAAATGCAAAATCAATGGGACATATCATGCACGCCGCGTTTGAGTTTATAACGCGTAATTTTAAAAACACTAACTTAGTTTAAAAGAATTTTATCATATAAGTCATATAAGTTCATAAAACAAAACTTAAATTTTCTTATATTACTTATATGGTAAAAAAATAAATCGATCTTATGAAAAAATCTTTTTTAGTAGCCGTTTCCATTGTTTTATTGGCTTGTCAGCAACAGACAAATAGTAATTTCAAAACGCTTTATTCGCTTCCGAAAAAATTGAAAGAAGTTTCGGGAATTACTTATTTTCCAGAGACAAATACGATTTATACTTTAGAAGATAGCGGAAACAAAAACGCTATTTATGCGATTGATTCTAAAGGGAAATTAGCCCAAGCGATAACAATTTCAAATGCGAAAAATGTTGATTGGGAAGATATTACAAAAGATAAATTGGGAAATATTTATATTGGTGATTTCGGAAATAACGACAATACACGAAGAGATTTATGCATTTATAAAGTGGCAAAAAATCAGCTGAATAAAGATGTGGCTTCCGCCGATTATAAAATCTCATTTTCATATCCAGAACAAACCGAATTTCCTCCAAAGAAAAAAGAGCTGTTTTATGATGTTGAAGGTTTTTTTGAGCAAAACGGCTATTTCTATCTTTTTACAAAAAATAGAAGTAAAGGTTTTGACGGAACGGCTTTTATCTACAAGATCAAAAATGCAAAAGGAACTCAAAAAGCAGTAAAAATAGGAGAGTTCAAAACCTGCAGCAATTATAATCATTGCGTGTTGACAAGTGCGACAATCAGCCCAGACGGAAAAAAAGTAGCTTTGCTAAGCCATGATAAAATTGTTTTGTTTAAAGATTTCAAAGGCGATTTA
This sequence comes from Flavobacterium denitrificans DSM 15936, assembly GCF_000425445.1. Classification (GTDB taxonomy): domain Bacteria; phylum Bacteroidota; class Bacteroidia; order Flavobacteriales; family Flavobacteriaceae; genus Flavobacterium; species Flavobacterium denitrificans. The sequence goes on from NZ_AUDL01000011.1 coordinate 187,385, forward strand.
TTCCATAAAGGAAAACAGACAGAAATAAGCCTAAATCACTTTTCGCAAAAAGAAGCAATAGTTTTCAAAAACAACAACACCCTATTAATCGCCGACGAAAAAGCCGATAAAATAGGAGGGAATGTTTATGAGTTTAAACTCTAAGTTTCTGAGATACTAAGATGCTAAGCTACTAAGATTAAAAAGTTAGCCACGAATTCGTGGCTAAAAAACTTAGAATCTTAGCAACTTAGAACCTTAGCATCTTTTTTTAAAAGCTATATGCCGCTCCAAAAATAATTCTTCCTTTTTCGTCAGGAGATTGGAAATACGAAATTCTGGCAGTTAAAAGATTAATCGCATTCAGCCATAATCCGCCACCATAATCCTGGTGCCATTTTCTTGAATTTTCGCCGTCAAGCCAGATTCTTCCGTAGTCAAAACCGCCCAGAATTCCGTAAGTTAGAGGAGCAACAGTTTTGTGGATTTTTCCAAGCGTAAAACGAAGATCAGAGCTTTGAGAGAAATAAGAGCTTCCTAAAAAGCGTTCGTTTCTATAACCACGCAAATCAGTGTCGCCACCTAAAGATGCACCATGATAAAAATCGAAATTATTATTCAAGATCGTTTTTCCTTTGAAAAATGTAGCCAAGACTAATTTTCCATTGTGATCAATTTTATGTGTAAAACCTAGAATACTTTCCAGTGTTGGGAAATTTTGTTTGGTATCACTCAAGTTTGTAGTCCACATTCCCGATAGCATAAAGTATATTCCTAAAGTTGGTTTGGCAACAAAATCAGAATTTTTGAATAAATATTTCACTTTCAAACCTCCGTATGTCTGACTATCAAAAACATTTGGGTTTACAATTCCCGGAATGTCAATAAAGCGGTTTTCAGTTTCTTCAACCGTTAATTTCTGAAGGATTGGCTGTATGCTGAATTCGCTTCCAAAACGGCCCACATGTCGAATTGCGCCTGCAGCAGTAAATTTGCGAATACGAACTCGGTTATAATCCATTCCAAATTCATCGTCGTTGTTTACTGTCTCATTTCCATATCCAAAATAGTTCATTGCAAAATTTGGTGTAGTCAGTTGTGAATCAACATCAATAACCCATTTTCCTAACAGTCCAGGAAAATGCGCTGCGTATGTCAACTCGAACCCTCCCGTCGCAAAATAATAGAAACCGTTTAAAATATGTTTTTGTGTATAAGGATTTTGTTTGAAATTATTTACAGTATAATTCAAATTAAAACCAATTTTTACGCCATCATCAGGATTATAGCCTATGTTTGGCAGACCTGCAATTACGTTATATTTAGGTTTTTCGTAATTATATAAATTCACATCATAATCATCTGTAAGCTGTGTTTTGGCTTTAGTCCCGAGGCCTCGGGATAAGTTGTATGTGTTTTCTTTTGATTTAAAATCATAAACAATCACTTTTCTGCCGTTTTCAATATTATAAGTATCGTTGTTTTGGCCACCAATCAAACGAATTTTAATATTTGATTTATGATTCCCTCTTACCTCAAAAGTATCATTATCGTCCAAACCATAAATCCATAAGTTTACTGTTTTATCATCGGTTACAGTTTTAGTGTAAACTAAATCATCACCCTCTTTTTTAACTCTATAAACCTGAATTTCGATGCTTTTCTTTGCGTTGTGATTGATTACAAATTTGTCTTTTTTATCCGTTCCTGCAATCATCACAGTACGGCTCAATACATCAAAATATTCCGCTGCATATTTTTGGAGATCTTTTTTTCTGCTTTTTAATTTTTGCTTGATTTCATCGACAGTTTCGTCCTGCACTTCTTTTGGCATATTTTTAAAAGCAGTATCAATATCAGCATCAGATAAATTCTCTTGAATATATTTCGCTTGTTCTATCCAATCTTTCTCTTCGGCTGTTCTTAAAAAAGCCAAATCTAATGGATAAGGTTCTCTTCCAAGCCATTTTACATTGATTCGGTCGCCTCTAAAATTACGCATATGACGAAGTGGAGGCATATTCATTATAAGCGAAAGTAAAGCGCCATCGTATTTTACAAAAGCTTGATCACGATCGCGTGGAATTGGTTTGTAAATAACTTTATCGCCTTGTTTGTATTCGCCCCAACGCCATTGATCGCTGTGTCTGTCCCAATCGCCAATCAATATGTCAAACAAACGCGCTTTTATATATTCTTTTTCATCAACAGCGTATTTTTCATCTTTATTAAGATTCAGCATCATATCATCTGTACTAATAATATTTGATGGGTGTCCAAAATTTTTAGCATCCAAATGATTATCAGCAGGACGTTCCTCAACCATATAAAGTTGATCTCCAAAACCTGCATTAAATTCCTTCAATCCATTTTGTTTTGGGATGTAGTATAAAATTGGATTTGTGTGTGCAAGTCCAATTTGGTCCGACATGCTTCCTGTTACAAACGAAGCATAAGGATGAGAGGTTGTATAGAAATCATATAAAAAGCTTTCTGTGTATGTTTTTTCGAAATCATTTACAATATACTGATCTTTAAAAGCTACTGATTGCAAAAACGTCGTTGCACTTTTTTTCATGGCGCGCATGATATATTCGCGGCCTTTTGGATCAGACATTCTTAATGAAATAGATTGGTGGCCACCGCCTTCGCGAATGGGTTTCAAACCGCCCATCAAGGTGTCAACTGTTGCAACTCTTGCTTCAATAGGTATGCTGTAATATTTTCTGTAATGTTGTCCGAACAAGAATTTATGAAAAGCACTTTTATCGGTCATGTCTTTCGTATAAATTGATGTTGTAATTTTTGAAGGGAAATTATTCGGAATATCAGAACCCCAGTTGATTTCTTTGGCTTTTATGATTTCACGTTCAAAAAGAAGTTTTTCTTTATTGTTTTCATTTCCAAAATACGAAACTTTAGCATCACCGCTTTTATATAAAGTCAATGTTGCATAACCATTTCCGCCGTATGAAAAATCATTTTCACTGATTGCTCGTGCGGCTTCAGATTTTGAGCCCGCGCCACTAATGATCTGTTGGATGTTTTCTTTGCTGATGTATTGCAAATTATGATCGTGCCCCGAAACTACAATTACATTTTTTTGTTTCTGTAAAAGTGTTTTTATTCTTTTAGCATAAATAGTATATTGTTTGTTTTGAATATCCTGAGGATTTGCGCCTGATGTTTTTCGTAACAAATTAATAAAAGAACCAATAACAGGAAGCGGAATTTTGTTCTCTAATGGGAATAATTGTTTTTCCATCGAAAATTGTCCTCCATGCGTTCCGTTGCTTAATAAAGGATGGTGGATTGCAATAATTACTGTTTTTTCCTGATTTTTATTTAAGATGCCTTCTAGAGCGTCAAAAAAATCTTCTCTGGTTTTTATCTCGCAATTATCATTTATGGTAGGGTGATTATTCCAGTCTTCTAGGAACCATTCGCTATCAATTGTGACTAACGTTGCAGTACTGTCAATTTTCACATCTTCGATCGGGCAGGCTTTTCTTGGCAAAAATGCTTTTTTGTCATTTAAATATTTGGTTACAAAATCAGCTTGACGTTCTAGGCCTTTGATACCGCTGTACCAGTCGTGATTTCCAGGAATAAAAATAGTTTTCCCTTTAAAACCTTCGGTTAATTTTAGTTGATTGGTCAGTTTTGTTTTAGCTAAAGATTCATCACCAGCATTTTTGTCACTCGGAAAACCTTTTGGGTAAATATTGTCACCTAAAAACAAGAGCGTTGATTTTTTGTTTGATTTCTTTAGTTTTTGATGCAAAAGTTCCAGTGTTTGTTGAGCTTGCGCTTCATCAGCATTTCCAGCATCGCCAACTAAATAAAAAGTATGTGCAATTTTTATAGTATCGGTCGCGTTTTCCGTTTCATTGGCACTTACGTTTTTTCCGTATTGCGCCTTGCGCGTTGCACAAGAATAGAATAGGGCTATGGCGATTATTGCCAAAGAAAAGTTTTTAATCTTGGCAATAAAATGATTATCCAAAAACAATTTCATAATTTAGTGGTATAAAAATATTCTTTATGAATTTAATAGAACAATCCGAAGATTTTGTCGGTAATTTACTCAAAGATAAACTTTCTAATTTATATTCTTACCATAATTTTAATCATACTTTTACCGTAGTAACAGCGGTAAAAGAACTGTGCAAAAAAGAAGATGTAGAAGGCGAAGATAAAGAAGCTCTTTTGGTTGCAGCTTGGTTTCATGATACTGGATATATTGAAGGATATGAAAATCACGAACAAAAAAGCACCGAAATCGCAGCCAACTTTTTACGCGAAAAAGGAAAATCGGAAGAGTTTATAGCACTTGTTTCAAGTCTGATTCTTGCTACAGTTAAAGAATATGAACCTAAAACGCATCTTGAAAAAATTATTAGAGATGCAGATTACGCGCATTTAATGGGAGCAGAATATGCTACAACTTGCGAATTATTGCGTTTGGAATTGAAAAATGCTGGAATTGTAAGTTTTTCTAATGCCGAATGGACAAGAGAAAACCTAAACTTTTTATTGAATAAACACAGATTTTACACAGACTACGCTTTAAGAAAATGGCAACCTCTGAAAGAAAAAAATCTATTAATGATTCAGAAAAAAATCAATAAACAGGAATTGAAAGCAGCTGCGGCACTTGAAGAAGAAAATAAAAAGAGAGAGAAAGCTGAAAAAGCTGAAAAGCCAGATCGCGGAATTGATACTCTTTTTCGTGTCACTCTCGGAAATCATACCCGTTTAAGTGGTATTGCAGATAGTAAAGCTAATATTTTATTGTCTGTAAATGCGATTATTATTTCGATTGCATTATCATCTATTATTCCGAAACTGGATAGTCCGAAAAACGCACATTTAGTAGTGCCAACTTTTATTATGCTGATGTCGAGTGTAATTACGATTATTTTTGCGATTCTTTCTACCCGCCCAAAAGTAACATCAGGGTTTTTTACGCGAGATGATGTTGAAGCTAAAAAAGTGAATTTGATGTTTTTCGGAAATTTCTACAAAATGCCTCTCGAAGATTATGACTGGGCAATGAACGAAATGATGAAAGACCGTGATTATTTGTATTCAACAATGATCAAAGATTTGTATTATCTCGGATTGGTTTTACAGCGAAAATATAACTTACTCCGAATAGCCTATAACTTTTTCATGTTCGGAATTATTATTACGGTAATTGCTTTTGTTATTGCCTTTAAAGAAGTAACTGTTTAAAAAAAAGCTCAACTAATTTTAGTTGAGCTCATCTAATAAATCTTGATAAGTGATTTTTTTTGCTGCCGGATTTGCAGCATTGTTGATTACTTTTACACGTATCGCTCTCAATCCCGAAACTCCCTGAAGGTCTTCAACCTCAAATTGTTCTATTGCTGGTTCCAGAACTTTTTTGTGCTGAAGGTATTTAATGTATTTTAAATATTCTGCTTCTTCGCTGTTTTGAGAATATACAATCGTAATTTTTTCTTTCTCGGTAATTCTTTCTTTTGTCCCTTTGATATTCGATTTGTCAATTCGTTTTTTGACCACTTCATATCTTGCATTATAGGTTCCGTCGACATCAAAACGTTTTTCATCCATTCTAAAGCGGATGGAAAGCGGAGAACTGAAAACTAAAATTAAAGAAGTCACGTCCAACTCATAAGGAAGTGATTCCTTAAGTTCATGATGTTCCAGTTCCATTTCGCATAAAGTCTGCAATTGCCATAATCTCAAATTATGCAAATACATCATATCAAATGGCTTTGTTGGCGAAATTGATGCACCAATATATAAATTGTGTTCAACACCATCCGTTTTAAAACGTTCGTAATAATGCGGATAAATTTGTTGTGCTTCTAATTGTTTTTTGTCTAAAACGGAAGCTAACTTTTTATTAATGATGGACATTGCATTATCAAACTTCTTTCTTTCCTGATAAAATAAACCGGACTTTTCATCAAGACTTGCAAAATAAGCTTCTTCCAGTTTTTCGCTCTGAAAAGAATCTTTACTTTTTTTAAGTATTGGATGAATTTCTTCTTCAATATATCTTTGAATATGCTGTTCAGTATCCGCTTTAAGCGGAAAATCTAATTCATTTCGAAGCGATTCCAGTTCAAATTTTCTTTGTTCCAGAAGTACCAGATTTGAATTTGGTTTTTGATTATCAAAAATTTCCAAAAGCGTTGTAAGCTGATTTTTCAAATCGGTTTTTACGGTTTCATTTCGGTGTTCCGAAGAACCTTTGATATCGATTTGTCCATATAACGGATATACATTTTTGAATACAATTTCCTTAAAAATATAATCTTTTGTGTGATTGATATTTTGAAAATAGTTCTGAGATTCTTTTCTAAACTTCCAGTAAACACTTGGGTGAATCGTAGTATATTCACGTTGAATAATAGCTTCGACCTGATGCTGCATATCCGTATTATAGCGGTCAATAGTGTCCGTTAAATACGGTAAAATCAATTCGAGTTTTGTAGCGTTGACACTATTCAAATCGCGGGGATTTTCAGAAACTAATTCGACAACACCCAACAATTGTTCGTCTTTGATGACCGGCGCAAACACACAACTTTGAATGCCTTGTTTTAGTAAATGTTCACCAAGTCTTTTATTTGAAGATTCTTCAATGAATTTCTCAACATTCGAAATCACAAAAGGTTCTTTTTTGTCTAAAAGATTTTCGAAAGAACAGCCAAAGAAAGCGTTTTTGCAGTCTACTTCCTGATCTGTTTTCAATAGAAAACTCTGCAGTTGGTTATCGAACTTAATTGGTCTAATGAATTTTTCTTCCTCGGGATTGTAAATAATAAATCCAACTTTCAAACTTGGAATTTTGAAGATTGATCTAAAAATATCCTCAATAATTTCAGTCGATTCGACACGAGTAGAATCAGGTTTTAATAAATTACTTTTCAGATTAGAAATAGCACTTTCTGTAGTAGCATCAAACAAAGAAACAATTCCGAAACCTTTTAAAATCCAGCTTCTTTCAGGGAATTTTGATTTCCATAATTCAAGATCGTTGTAATTATCAATTAAGAGATCAATATCGTCCTGAGTCAGTTCGACCGCTTCTGCTGTTGGAGTAATCTCCATGAAGTCAGCATTGTATAAAATTCGGTAATGTTTTTTTATACCTTCTTCATCTGGAATATCATAGAAAAAGGGTTTGTTAAAATCAATATTCTGATTGTAATAATACGCCAGAATCAAACAACAATTATTGATATAAAATTGATGCTCATCAAAATCGCGAATTTCCATATAAAATTCGTCACCTGCGTTTCTTAAAATCTTTTTGAAACGCTCTGTATAATTGAAAGATATGTTCTGAAAAGGAATTGTGATTGCCTTTATTTCGTTATTGGTCAGTGCTGTAGGGAATAAATCGGCAACCAGATTTTTTATTAATGCTTCATTATTCTTTATAATGTTGTAGTCACGAATTCCGTTTCTGAATTCCGGATAAGCTTCAACTTCTTTTAAAATAGCTTTGGCATAGTTAGATCGGTAATCAACATCTGATAAAGCAATTTCTTCAAATGATTCAATTAATTTATGAAATGAGATTACGGTTTCGAAAGGACTTTCGTAAGGTAAAAGACGATCCATCTGTTTTGTGTTTTAGGAATACAAATTTAAGCATAAATTAAGAATCACCGACATTTTGCAATTTGTTTCATTTATGGTTGAATAGTTTATTTCTTTATAAATAAAGGGATTGAAATGTGTTTTTGATATTTTAACTAAAAATTAACGATTTAAATAACGGAACGATCGTTCCGTTATTATATCTTTGTATCATAATAATTTAATAATCAATAACTTAAATAAAAAATAAAATGAAAAATTTAGAAAACAAAGTTGCAATCGTAACAGGTGGAAACAGTGGAATTGGATATGCAGCTGCAGCGGATTTAGTAGCAAAAGGTGCAAAAGTAATTGTAACAGGAAGAAACAAAGAAGCTTTGGCAAAAGCCGAAACAGACTTGAACGTTACAGGAATTGCAGCTGATCAATCTGACTTAAAATCAATTGACAATTTAGTCGAAGAAGTAAAATCAAAATTCGGTAAAGTGGATATTCTATTTCTAAACGCTGGAATGGCAGCTTTTGCACCAGTAGAATCAGCTTCAGAAGATCATTACGACAGTATTATGAATGTCAATGTAAAAGGAGTTTATTTTACAGTTCAAAAAGTGCTTCCAATTTTAAATGATGGCGGTTCAATTATCTTTAATACTTCTGTAAACGCTCATGTTGGAATGCCCAATTCTAGTGTCTATGCTGCAAGTAAAGCAGCTGTATTGTCTTTAAATAAAGTTTTTGCTGTAGAATTGGCTTCAAGAAAAATTAGAGTAAACGCCGTTTCGCCTGGTCCAATTGAAACACCATTGTACGGAAAAGTTGGTTTAGAAAAAGAAGAAGTAGAAGGATTAGGATCTGCTTTAGGTGAAAAGATTTTATTAAAACGTTTTGGACAAGCTGCTGAAGTTGCAAAAACAGTTAGTTTCTTAGCTTCAGACGATGCTTCATTTATTACTGGATCTGAGATTGTGGTTGACGGCGGACTTATCGTAAATACAGTACTATAATTTTTTTGACCAATTCAGGAACGATTGTTCCGTATTTTTGTATCTTTGTAAATGAATTTAATTTGAATGTCATGGCTAGAACGAAAGAGTTTAATGAAGATCATGCTTTAGATAAAGCGATTGAAATTTTTTGGCACAAAGGTTATAACGGAACTTCTGCCCAGGATTTGGTGACGCATTTAGGTTTGAGCCGTTCTAGTTTGTATGATACTTTTGGAGATAAGCAGCAATTGTTTATGAAGTCTTTACAGCGTTATCAGTTGCAAGCGCAAGAATCGGTAAAAGAGCTTTTAGAGAAGTCAGAGAATGTGGAAGAAACATTGAAGGCTATTTTTAAGCAAGCTGTGATCGAAAGTCTTGAAGATCGAATTACAAAAGGGTGTTTTATGGTTAATTCGTCTGTAGAATTGGCTATGCATGACGAAGAAATTGCTAAAATTGTAAAAAGCAATAGCCAAACGATGGAAGAAGTTTTTACAAATGCCGTGAAAAAAGGGCAGGAGGCTGGACATATTTCCAAACAGTTGGATGCAAAAGTTTTGGCTCGATTTATCTTTAATAATTATTGCGGAATTCGTGTCTTGGCCCGTGCTGGAGAAAGAAACAAACAAGTTTATGATGATATTGTAAAAGCCGTATTTTCGGTTTTATAAAATTTAAATTTATGACAATAAAAAAACGGCAGTTACATTTGTAACTGCCGTTTTCTGTTTTAAGTAAGTAATAGAAAATGAAAACTTCTTAGTTTTTTTCTTCTTTGTTGAAGTAAACTAAGTAGTAATACATTTGTTTTTCTTCATCCCAGCCTTTTTCAACAAATTTTTCTGCACTTTCAGGATTAATGAAATCCATTTTAATCTGGATGTGAGTATCCAAATTAATTACGTTTTTAATCGATTTTCTAGCGTCAGAAACTGCTGCGTTGGCAATTGGGAATGAGGTAACATCTTCGATGCTGTATTTTTCTCCTTTATCAACTTTATAGTTCTTAAATTCAGGAATCAAATCAGGATTGTCTAGTACTTCATTCAAGAAATTCTGCTCTTCAAACTGATCATTTTTAGCGAAATAATTCACAGATCGGTTCATAAACATTACTTCCTCTTTCTTGTCTTCTGCTGGCAAAACCACGTCTTTTGCGAAGTTTTGACAGAACTTTAAATATTTTTTAGTGATGAAATTTTCATCTTCAAAAGCATCAACAGATAAAAAGTGCTCTAACCAGTAACGTGCGTCGTAACGGTTGCTATCAACAGTCAAGATTTTGTATCCTTCTTCTTTTTTATAGTTGAAAATCAAACATCCTTTGTCCAATTTACTCAAGTTGATTCCTTGTTGCAAAATCATTTCAAGGTTGCTTCCGTTTTCTTCAAACTGTAAAAAGTCGGCTTGTAATTCGCTTTTGAAAATTCCGATTGCATCAACAACATTGTTATCAATACTTAGATTCGTCAAATACGTTACATAAACTTCTCCGTTTTTAATATGCGGGTGATTTGACTGCTCGTATAAATGCTTTGTGATTTTTTTAGAAACCTCATGAACACTCGCTGGATTAGCAAAAATCTCAGTTGCATATTTGAACATGTCGTTGTAATCCAAGTCCACTTCGTGTGCAAACTGATAGTAGTTTTCTTCTTTTTCTCTAAAAGGCTTAAAAAAGAACTCTTTTATCAAAGGCACAATTTCATCATTAAGATTAAATGGCTGCTCTGATAAAAAAATAGCTTCGTTACGGCTTTTGTTTCCTACGCGGTGTATGGACAGCGTGTCGATGTGGGTATTGAAAAGGTTTATCATTTTTTTTGAGTTGCTGAGATTCTAAGTTTCTAAGATACTAAGTTTTTAATTATTGTCTTTTAATTTTCTGATTAATGACGCTAACATTCTTTCGATCTCTCGACTATCCTCATATATAAGGTTAAATTCTTCTTCGTTTATGTAAATTATATTTTTTGCAATTTCAAGTTGGGTCTGCATTTCAAATAAAGAGCCGAGAGAAATATATAAAAATCGTAAAAAATCTTTATTACTTTCTCTTCCAGATCCTTCTGCAATGTTACTTGGAATTGATACTGAACTTCGACGTATTTGCGAAGTTAATCCAAAAGTTTCTTCTTTTGGGAAAGTTCTTGTTACTTTATAAATTTTTGTAACTAAGGAAATTGATTTCTGCCAGACTAAAATCTTTTTAAAATGACTCATTAACTTATTTTTTAAATTAAATTTAAAAATAAGAAAAATCCTTCAAAATTTAAAAAATCAGAATCTTAGAGTCTCAGCATCTTAGCAACTTAACGTTAGTTCCAATTCTCCTCAAATCCATAATCTTCAAAGCTGTCATCGCCTTCGAACATGTCAAGATCGTCTTCGTCTAGGTCATCTTCAAATTCTCCATAGATATCGTCGTGCATGTCATCAGCTTCGAAGTTTTTTTCGATGGCGTCTGCTGGCATTTCACCGTGAGAGAATAAAGTTTCTGGGTATGTAACTCCAACTTGTTCATCTTCGACAGCAGCCAATTCAACTAAGAAAGTCCACATGCTGATGAAATCATAAACGTAGATAATCTTTGTGTTTTCTTTGTCTAAAATACTAGATAACGGATAATCGTTCATGGTTCTTATTTCGCCAGGAACATCTCCTGTGTCGAAAAGCGGAATTTCATCTTCTTGGTTCCAAGTATCATCACAAGTATAAAATGAAGCCACTTCAGATCCGTCAAAGCCAAAAGAGTTGAAGATTGCATTGTGTAAATCTTCAAGAGTATCGTCTTCAAGAATTGCGATGTCTCTGAAAATATCTTCTTCGGCGTCTAGAATAACTCTAAATTTATAAACCATAATCTTTGTTTTTATTGAGAGGTCAAAGGTAAAATATAAAAAACGAAATACGAATTCTGAATTACGATTTGTTGAAAAGATTTTAATCTTTTGTTTTTCTGTAATTTAATTGTTTTGCAGTCCTACGAGGTTTTCAAAACCTCGTAGGTCTTATTAATACTGAAGTTTACACCTACAAGATTTTGAAAACCTTGCAGAAGGAGAAATATAATTATTTTCTCGCCAATCTTTTTCGAATCTTATGATAGTGTTTGTGATAAGTGCTATGGCTCGGATAACTTCTGCTTGATGTCATATTATTAAAAATCAAAGCCGTCAAAAGTAAAATCAGAACTCCTGTAAAAACCGGAGAAAGAACATACATATAACCTAAAGCTTTTACTTTTTCTGTTCCAATCACTGCAATTAGAGCTGTCGCTCCTCCTGGCGGATGAAGTGTTTTGGTAATCTGCATTAAAATAATTGCAAATGAAACTGCCAACGGCGCTGCAATCCACATAATGTCTGGAACCAGTTTATTGACTGTAACTCCGACAAGAGCAGAAATTACGTGTCCACCGACTAAATTTCGAGGCTGTGAAAATGGACTCTGAATAATTCCATAAACCAAAACACTCGATGCCCCAAAAGAACCAATTAAATAAACGGCATCAGAGCCAGAAAAATGTATAGATTGTACATAAGCCAAAACTCCGATTCCGACAAAAGATCCTAAAAATGACCAAAAGTGTTCTTTGTAATCTATTAAAGTTTCCTTGTAAAGAATGTAGCGTGTTTTGCGGTAGCTTCTTTTTATTTTTTCAGTTGGCATTGTGATATTATTTTGCGCGTTATGCTTTTAAATATATTTTGCTATATATTTTAATCTTTAATCTGCAGATTAACAGCCTGTAAATTATTTAATTAGACTTGGAGAATAACTGTAAACTGTATAAGGATAAATGGTTTTTGCAGTGTATTTTGAAATCAGGCAAACTACAAGAATTGGGAAAAACAAAGTGTAGTCATTTGTTAGTCCGCATACCAAGAATATCGCGGTGAAAGGTGCATGAATACTGGCACTTAAAACTGCTGCCATTCCGATAATCATAAAGTTGATCGGAAGTACATTTACATGGAAAAAGCTGTTTAAAACCGAAGCTAATAATAATCCTAAAAAGGCTCCAATAAATAAACTTGGTGCAAAAACACCCCCGTCACCACCAGAAGCCAATGTTATTGAGGTTACAATTGGTTTCAGAATCAAGATTGCGATAAAAGTCAATCCTAAAGTTACGGTCAATTGCGTTTGAGTTCCAAAAATTCCTTTAATCGCATGATAACCTTCACCATATAATTGTGGAAAAATGAATAACGAGACACTCAAGACAACTGAACCAATTAAAATTTTATAGTAATGTGTATCAATTTTTCCAAATTGAGATTTGAAGAATAATACACAACGTGTTAAATAAACAGAATTAATTCCAGCTAAAATTCCTAAAAGAATGAAGTATGGAATCGCTTTTAAATTCCATGTTTCGATTGAAACTGCAAATAATGGTTCTTCTTTTAAAATGGTTAACAAACAAAAAGCAATCGAAACTGCAATTACATTTGAAATAATAAATGCTTTGGTCACTTTTCGAGAAATCACTTCAAAAGCAAATAGGATCCCTGCAATCGGACTGCTGAAAAGTGCTGTAACACCTGCCGCAACACCTGCGCAAATTAATTCAGTTTTGTATTGACGGAAAATATTTTCTTTTTCGTGTGCGACAGATCCAATTGTCGCCGTAGCAACAACTGTAGAAACTTCGATTCCTGTCGAGCCTCCAAAAATAACTGTTAATAATCCGTTGATGAAGTGCGATGGAATTTTGTATGAAGGAAGATTTTTTGATTTTGATTCAGTACTTTCAAAAACTTCTTTGATTCCCTTATTTTCTTTTTTCTTGAAAAGGTATTGTCTCAAGAAATAAATTACTGATAATCCGAAAACTGGGAAAATGAGGTAAAATATTGGGTGAACTGAGACTTCGTGAAAGAAGATTTCTTCGTAATACTCCGTTATTTTTTTTAGAGAAATTCCGAGAAAAGCGGAAAGAAAGCCAATTAAAATAGAAACAATAACTAATTTTCGAAGTTTGATTAATTGATGATTTTTTTTGATTTGCGCCGTTTTGTTCATCACTATAAATTTGAAGATTCGCATTTTTTTATCTGCGGGTTACAAAATTAAGCATCAAAATCGGTTTTTTCTAGGAAATATTTATTTTAGTGTGTTAAAATGGATATAAACAGGAAAATTCTGACGTGTGTTTTGCTTGGCAAAGTGAAGAGAAATTGCTCGCAAAGTCGCAGAGTCGCAAAGTTTTTTAAGTAAATTCTTTGCGACTCTGCGACTTTGCGAGATTAAAAAATAACTTAATTTATCTTTCGTAAAACTCAATCGGCAATAAATCTGGATCAGCAATAAAAGTAAAACGTTTTTGTGTCGTTTCATCAATTCTTATCGGTTCTGATTCTATATTTTTTGAACTCAAAAAAGCAATGGTTTCTTCTAAATTAATTACTTCAAAAGCCAAATGACGCAAACCAACCGCTTCTGGTCTAGAAGGGCGTTGTGGCGGATTTGGAAATGAAAATAATTCGACAACATAAGAGCCATTCAAAGCCAAATCCAATTTATAAGATTGGCGTTCTTCACGATAGATTTCTCTAATAATCGTTAAACCTAAAATTTGAGTATAAAAGTGTTTCGATTTTTCATAATCGGAACATAAAATAGCAATATGGTGAACTTTATTAAGGGTAAGCATTATTTTTTTGATTCAGGTTCTTGATTTAATTTTCGAATAACTTTCGCTGGATTTCCAACTGCGAGTGAATTGTCCGGAATATCTTTGGTCACAACAGATCCGGCGCCAATAACACAGCCTTTTCCGATGGTGACGCCAGGGCAAATAACGGAATTCCCGCCAATCCAGCAATCGTCTCCAATTGTAACAGGATAAGCATTTTCGAGTGTTTTTCGCAATTCAGCGTCAAGCGGATGAGATGCAGTATAAATTTGAACATTTGGCGCAATGAATACATTTGAGCCAATAGTTACAGGCGCGCAATCTAGAACAACACAATTCACGTTGAAATAAACGTTCTCTCCACAGAAAATATTATAACCGTAATCGCAGTGAAATGGAGGTTCAATATATAAACCTGCTCCTGCATTCGGAATTAATTCTTTTAGAATCTCTTTTGCTTTTTTGGTAACTCTGTATTCTTTAACATTTAAGCTGTGCAAAAGATTTTTTGCCGCTCTTCGGCCTTTTAGTAACTCAGGATCAAAGGCATTGTAATATTCGCCAGAGATCATTTTTTCTTTTTCTGTTTTCATTATTTACATTTTCGTCTTGGCAATCTTTTCATGTATTTTCACTGTTTCCTGCAAAGCGGCTGTGCAATACCAGGGCGTTAATTCGGCTTCGAGCAAATTGGCCTTTATTGCCGGGTCAGTGGCAACTAGAGCTTTTGCTTCTTCTATGGTTTCAACATTGAAAATATAGATGCCTCGATAATTTCGATCGTTTTTCATGAAAGGGCCGGCTACAGCCAATTTTCCTTCTTTGGCCAATTTATTGATGTTTGCCATATGGCCTTCAAACAGCTTTTTGGTTTCTTCTTTTGAAGCTGTTGTATTGGTTCCGGATTTTAGAAGACAAAAAACATATTTTTTCATTCCGTATTCATCTGCATGAAGTGATTTTGCTAATGCTTCATCGTATTTTGCTTCGGTTTCTTGAGAAAAACCGATTGTACTGAATAGCATTATTGCCAGAATAATTAGTGAATTTTTCATAAAGCTGTTTTTCTATGTGTTTGAATTAAACTAAAGCAATTTCTTTAGTATAACAATCTGTCCTAAATGATAAACATCATGCTGAATAATTCCGTGTAGATGCTCATAATACGAATGGCCATTGTTGACATATATTTTTGCCAAATGCTCATCGTCAAAATTTTCAAAAAAAGCGTTCCAAGCTTCCTGTGATTTTGCCAAAGTTTGAAGCGATTGTTCCCATGCTGCTTCAGAAGGATCTAAAACAGGTACGAAATAATTATGATCAGGCGTTATGATGACTTCTCCGTTCATTCGGTCTAGAATATTTCGTCTCCATTGAATAAGATGATTCACAATTTCCCAAATCGTATTCAAGTTTGGATTTATCTTTTTATAAGCTTGTGCCGCTGTTACATTTTTTAAAGTTCCTGCTAGAGTAACCTCCAACCAAGGATTTCCATCATAAATGGATTGGTATAGATTTGAAATTCGTTTGCTTTCTGACATGATTTTTGGTTTTTCTATTCCTAGCTAAGATACAAATAAGTATTTTACAACTCATCCTTGAAATTCTACAATTGGGTTATTATATATTTTTTAACGCTAATTGTTAAAATACATTTGCTTCATCAAAAACCAAAGATGACATGAAAACCAAATTATTTTTTACAATAAGCTTTTTAATTTTTACAGCTTTAATTTTTGCTCAAAATACGATTTCGGGAAAAGTAGTAGATCAAAAAGGAAAACCAGTGGCAGGTGCAAATATTTATATTGATGGAACTTACGATGGAGCAACAAGTTCTGAAACGGGAGACTTTTCTTTTCAAACCAGTGAAACCGGAAACAAATTTATAATAGTTAGTTTTTTACTTTTTGAAACTTTCAAACAAGAAATTGACGTTGCAAATTATAAAGATCAAGTAATCAAATTAAGAGAAAATGTTAACGCTCTTGATGCGGTTGTTATTACGGCCGGAACATTAGAGTCTGGAGATAAAGCAAGAGTTTCGGTTTTAAAACCTTTAGATATTGTAACAACAGCTGGTTCAGCAGGAAATATTGTTGCCGCTTTGCAGACTTTGCCAGGAACGCAGAATGTGGGTGAGGATGGACGTTTGTTTGTTCGTGGAGGAGAAGCCAGCGAAACGCAGACTTTTGTCGACGGAATTCGCGTTGCACAACCATACGGAGCAACGACAAATAATTTGCCTACAAGAAGTAGATTTTCTCCTTTTTTATTTAGCGGAATCGCTTTTTCTACTGGAGGTTATTCGGCAGAATATGGTGAAGCTTTATCGAGTGTTTTGTTATTAAATACAAATGATGAGGAGGATCATGAAAAAACAGATATCGGATTTATGACGGTTGGTTTGAGTTTAGGAAATACTCAAAAATTCAAAAAAAGCTCTTTGAGTGTAAACATGATGTATGTGAATCTAGCGCCTTATCAAGCTGTAATTCCGCAAAATGTGGATTGGAATAATCCGTATCAATCACTTGGTGGAGAAACAGTTTACAGATATAATTTCACAAACGGAATCTTCAAATTATATGCTTCTTTCGACTCAGAAAAATTTGATTTGAATCAGAAGAATGTCAATTTCGAAAATCCGATCAGAACGGATATGAACAACAATAACTTCTACTTAAATTCTTCTTACAAAGGAACTTTTGGAACAGGTTGGCAATTGACTTCTGGAATTAGTTATGGTTACAGTAAAAACAAAGTGACTTACAATATCACTGACGTTGACAACAATGAAAATGCGGCGCAATTAAAATTGAAATTGCAGAAAAAAGTTTCTAACTATTTCAAATTGTCTTTTGGTACGGATTATTTCATTACCAAATTCAATGAAAATGTAAATGACAATGTTTCTGTTAATGTTGATAATGGCTACGATTCGAACATTTTTGCAGCGTACGCCGAAGGAGATATTTTGTTCTCTAAAAAATTAGCAATGAAAGTTGGTTTAAGGTATTCAAATAATAGTTTGCTGGATGAAAACAATTTTGCACCGAGAGCTTCATTGGCTTATAAAGTTTCAAAAAGCAGCCAATTCTCTTTTGCTTATGGGGATTTTTCGCAAACGCCTGTTGTTGATTATATTAAATATTCAAAATACCATCAGTTTGAGAGCGAAAAAGCAAGACATTACATTTTGAATTACCAATTTACAAAACCAGGACAAACTTTTAGAGCTGAAGCTTATTTCAAAGATTATAGCAATTTGGTTCAATACGATACAAGAGATTTACAATATAATTCGGTTTTCAATAATAACGGTTCAGGATATGCAAAAGGAATCGATTTGTTTTGGAGAGACAGCAATTTGTATAAAAATTTAGAATATTGGATTTCATATTCTTACATCGATTCTGAAAGACAATATAAAAACTTTCCAACAATGGCAACACCAAGTTTTATTGCCAATCACAGTTTGTCTGTTGTAACGAAATATTTCATTACAGACTGGAAATCGCAAGTTGGTTTTACAAACAGTTTCAGTTCAGGTCGTCCGTACAATGATCCAAATCAAACGCAATTCATGAACGGAAAAACAAAATCATACAATAGTTTGAGTTTCAATTGGGCATATCTATTGACAACACAAAAAATCCTTTATTTCTCTGTATCGAATATTTTAGGAACACAAAATGTTTTCGGATATGATTACGCTAGAAATCCAGATGCAAGTGGCGTTTATCAAAGACAAGCCGTTGTACCAACTGCTGATAGATTTTTCTTCATAGGTTTCTTTTGGACGATCAGCCAGAATAAAAATGAGAATCAGCTAAAAAATTTATAAGCAACAAAGTGACAAAGCAACAAAGTCACAAATTAACTGATGTAAAAAAGACTTTGACTCTTTGTCACTTTGTTGCTTTGTCACTTTAAAAAACAATTCAGTCACCAAATTCGACAACTCAGTACCATTTAATTTTAAAAGACTTAAAACCAGCATACTTTTGAAGTGTAAATTAAAAGGAACAAAGAAACAAAGAAACAAAGAGACAAAGGTTCAAAGTTTATTAAATAGGAAAATTAAACCTGTCACTTTGCAACTCTATACCTTTGAATCTAAAAAAATTGAATCTTAAAAAAAAGAGTTTTAATCATCAAAAAAAACTTAGAATCTCAGAACCTTAGTAACTTAAAAAAAAGAAATCATGACCAAAATTATCACAGTTATTACATTATTTATTTGCAGTTTATTATCTGCACAAACACAATTTGAACAAGGAATGGGAAAAGCTTTCGGGCTTTGGAAAGAAGGAAAAAATGCAGAAGCTTCTGCAATGTTTGAAAGAATCGCAACAGCGGAAAAAACAAGTTATCTTCCAAATTATTATGTTGCCTTGATTAATGCTACAGCAGTTTTTTCTGAAAAAGACAAAACAAAAATTGACTTGCTATTGACAAAAGCGCAAGATGCTCTGGATCAGGAAATGATTAAAGATCAAAACAATGCCGAGCTATATGTGATGCAAGCTTTGATTTACACAGGATATGTGGTAGCTGATCCAATGACAAACGGAATGAAATATTCTGGAAAAGTGATGGAAGCTTACGCAAAAGCAAAAGCGATAGATCCAAATAATCCGAGAGCCGTTTTTGGCGAAGCAGATTATCAATTAGGCGGAGCAAAATGGACAGGAGTTGATACAAAACCGCTTTGTGCACAAGTTGATAAAGCTATTGAACTTTTTGCTACATTTAAACCGGCAACGCCTTTTTCTCCAAAATGGGGATTGGAAAGAGCGGTAGAAGCACAAAAAAATTGTAAAAAATAAATTTAATTTAAGCTGATTTAGAATGAAAGACTATAGAAGTAGCTTTGCAGATGTAAGAAGTGGAACGATAACCTGTTTCAAGATTTCGATGGTCTTTGCAATTATATTTTCAGCATTTTTAGGAGACGATTTAAGTGTTAAAAATGTTCTAGTAACCTTTTTTGTAAGCTGTCTTTATTCTTTCGGACTCGGTTTCGGGAACGGATATATCAGTGTCTTTCTTGATAAAAAATGGGACTGGCTGGAGCACACAAATCTGAGGGTTTATTACGGAATTCTTTGCACGGTTCTTTATACAGTTCCCGTAGTTTTAGGAATAAATTATTTCATTTTTGTTGTTTTGCAGCATGTGACTTTAGATGTGTTTTTTAGTGCTAGAATGCTTTGGGTGCATCTTTTTTATATTGTAGTTTCTCTAGCAGTTTCAACTTTCCTTCAAGCCAGAAGTTTTATGGTAAAGTGGAAACAAGCTTCGAAATTTGAAATAACGCAACAAAAGATTATCGCTGGAACAGCAAATGCAAAATTCGAGAGTTTAAAAAACCAGATTGACCCGCATTTTCTTTTTAACAGCTTGAATGTATTAAGCTCTTTGATTGAAGAAAACCCAGATAATGCACAACGATTTACGACTTCTTTATCTAAGGTATATCGTTATGTTTTAGAACAGAAAGACAAAGAATTGGTTTCGGTTGAAGACGAATTGTCATTTGCAAAAACCTATATGAACCTTCTGAAAATGCGTTTCGAAAACAGTTTGTTTTACGAATTACCATCAGAAAACATCAATCCAGATGCAAAAGTGGTTCCGTTGTCCTTACAACTTTTGCTTGAAAATACGGTAAAACACAATATCGTAAGCGAGCAAAAACCATTGCACATTAGGATTTTTATTGACGGAGATTATCTTGCAATTCAAAATGATTTTCAAAAGAAAGAAGTTTTGCAGGACAGACAAGGAGTTGGATTGCAAAACATTGTAAGTCGATACGGAATTGTGACCAACAGAAAAGTTTTAGTAGAACAAAATGAACAGACATTCACAGTTAAGATTCCGATTTTAACTAAACAAATAACAGTTATGGAAACAAGTGCAGACTATAGCGATGAAAACAAAGCTTATTTCAGAGCTAAAAAAAGAGTAGAGGAATTAAAAGGTTTTTACGGAAATGTAATTTCGTATTGTTGCGTGATTCCGTTTTTAATTTTTATAAATTTGAGATATTCTCCTGGATTTCAATGGTTTTGGTTTTCGGCTTTGGGCTGGGGATTTGGAGTTGTAATGCACGCTTTTAAAGTTTTTGGTTACAGCTCAGATTGGGAAGAACGCAAAATCAGAGAGATCTTAGAAAAAGAAAACAACAAGCAAAACTGGAAATAATTATGGAACCAGATTATACTGAAGCAGAACGTTACTACGAAGCCCAAAAAAGAGTAAAAGAGATTAAAGAATTTTATCAGCATTTGACCGTGTTTCTTCTTTGCAATCCAATTGTAATAGTAGTCAATCTTATGACTTCTCCAGGTTATTTATGGTTTATTTGGTCTGTGTTGGGCTGGGGATTTGCAATTGTCATGCATGGAATGAAAGCTTTTAGAATTTCGCCTGCCTTTAGTAAAGAATGGGAAGAACGAAAAATTAAAGAGCTTCTAGAGAAAGAAAATAACAAAAAAATCTGGGAATAATCATGGAACCTGATCATACTCAAGCAAAACGTTATCAGAAAGCTCAAAAAAGAGTAAAAGAGATTAGAGGATTTTACGAGCATTTAACGGTTTTTATTCTAGTAACTGTAATCCTGATTGTTATAAACTTGATGACTTCGCCAGAATATTTATGGTTTATATGGTGTGTGTTTGGCTGGGGAATAGGAGTAGTGATACATGGTCTAAAAACTTTTGAAATTTCACCTGCCTTTAGTAAAGAATGGGAGGAACGAAAAATAAAAGAAATTTTAGAAAAGGAAAAAAATAAACAAACTTGAAAATAGTCATGGGAACAAATTGTAATAATGACCAAGAAAAATTTGAGTTTCAACCAATCTTTAGCAAAAAAACAATTAAACTTAAATCTTTATTCATACATACATTTATTTATGCAATTGGGCTTGTAATCTATATTTTAAAAGAATATTACGGAGTTTCGCTCAATTTCTTTCCTATACAATATTTAAACAGTGTTGTAATGGTAATTTGGACTAGTGTATTTTTAGTATCTGTAATCGATTTGTTTGCTTCGTACAAGATTTTTGATGAAGAATGGGAAGAGCGAAAAATGAAAAGCCTTTTAGATAATAAAAAAGTTAAAAAACAAAAATGGGAATAATCATGGAAGTAAATTTTAATGACGAGGATAAATATTACTTGGCTAAAAAGAAAGTCGAGAGTATTAAAGGGTTTTACGGAAACTTAACAGCCTATATTTTAGTAAACATAGTTTTGATTGTTATAAATTTAATGACTTCACCAAATCACCTTTGGTTTTATTGGCCTTTATTGTGGTGGGGCGTTGGAGTTGTTTTTCACGGATTGAAAGTCTTTGAAGTATTTCCGGTTCTTGGAAAAGATTGGGAAGAAAAAAAGATCAAAGAACTGATGGAAAAGGAAAAAGAGAACAAAAAGAAATGGCAATAATCATTAAATAATAACAAAATGGGACGCTATAGAAGACGCATGTGCGAAGAATACGGACATGAATTTAAAAATGATGAACACTTTGAAATAGCATATAAAAAAGTAAAAAGGATAAAAGGTTTTTACTCGCATTTAAAAGTTTATTTGATAGTGAACATAATCCTTATTGTTTCTAATATGAATAGAGATTTTCTAAGGATTAGATTTAATGAAAATGATTTGTTTGACTGGGAAACGTATTCAACTGCTATATTTTGGGGAATTGCCTTGTTGATCCATGCTTTCACAGTTTTTGGACCGGAGTTGTTTTTTGGATCAAACTGGGAGCAGAGAAAAATTCAGGAATACATGAATCAAGAATCACATAAGAGCAATAAATGGCAATAACTTTAAAAGAAATTTAAAATGAGACGTTTTGGAAGAAACATTTTTGAAGAATATGGCGAGGAAGAATATAGTAAAGATGAAAACTTTAATATCGCTTACAGAAAAGTCAAAAGAATAAAAGGCTTTTACTCGCATTTAAGAATTTACATTATCGTAAATGCCATCATTATAGTAACAAATTTGAACCGTGATATATTTGGAAAAGATATCATTTACAATGGTTTATCGGATTGGCATACCTATTCAACAGCGTTTTGGTGGGGAATTGCATTATTAATCCATGCTTTTACTGTTTTTGGTCCAGATGTTTTTTTTGGCAGAGAATGGGAAAAGAAAAAAATTCAGAAGTATATGGATAAAGAAGCTCAAAATACCAATAAATGGGAGTAAATTTACCAAAACCAAAACCAAATTTTTAATTTTTTTCAATTTAATAAATGACCACATTAATTATAGAAGACGAAAAACCGGCTGCAAGATTATTACAACGAAAATTAGAAAAATTAAATATTGCTGTCGAAACCATGCTGCATTCTGTCGAAGAATCTGTTGATTGGTTTGCTAATAATCAGCATCCTGATTTAATATTTTTGGATATTCAGCTTTCTGATGGTTTGTCGTTTGAAATTTTTGAAAAAATAGACATCAAAAGCGCTATCATTTTTACAACGGCTTACGATGAATATGCATTAAAAGCCTTTAAATTGAATAGCATCGATTATCTTTTAAAACCAATTGATGAAGATGATCTGGAAGTTGCGGTAACGAAATTCAAAACCCGACTTCCAAAACCCGAATCAGAAAGCAGTAATTTGCAGCTTGATTTTGAACAGATCCGAAAAATGTTGTCAAATCCGTTTGAGAAAACGTTCAAAAAACGTTTTACAGTCAAAATCGGACAGCATTTAAAAGTTATCACTACAGATGAAATCGAATGTTTTTTCAGTGAAAACAAAGGAACTTATATTCATACTTTTGACAATCGAAATTATTTGATTGATTCAACTCTGGAAATTCTGGAACAAGAATTAGATATGAAGGATTTCTTTCGCGTAAGCAGAAAATTTATTGTTCCGCTTCAGGCAATAAAAGAAATTCAGGTCTATACTAATTCCCGACTTAAAGTTATTTTGCCATCTTATAAAGAAGATGAGGTAATTGTAAGTCGCGAAAAAGTACAGGATTTTAAATCCTGGCTAGGATAAAAATCTAAATAAAAAGGCTATCTAAAAAGGATAGTTTTCTTGAAAGCTTCGGAGAAGCGAAATATTTATAGGAAAAAATAAATGTTTACAACCTAAAGCTCCGGAGGAGCGACATATATTAGCATAAAAAACATGTCGCTCCTCCGGAGCTTTTTTTATTTGTCTTATCGTAATTCTATAAATATTTTACCCCGCTGGGGTTTTTCATATAGAATAAATTTTATAAATATTCTGATCAGCAAAAAAGCTGTCCTAGTGTGACAGCTTTTTTTATTGTTTAATATATATCAATTTTATTTACTCAATCGATGCAAAGTATACGTCATCGCGCTCAAAAGGAAAAACGCCATAATTTGGTGAATTAATCCTAAAGCCAACGGCACGCTGTACAATAAAGTGAAAACGCCAAGCAAAAACTGAATGAAAACAAAAACTACAAGTGTTTTGATTCCATTTGATTGCGTATTTGTAAGCGTATATTTTTTACTTTTGAAGAAAAGAAAAAGAATAATAGCTACTACTACATAAGCGAAAGTTCTATGTACAAACTGAACACCGCTTTTTCCTTCGATTAAATTTTTAATCAAAGAAGATTGCTCAATAAAAACCGATTCGTGAATAAATTCGCCATCGCTCATTAAAGGCCAGTGATTGTGAATTAATCCGGCATTTAGTCCAGCTACAAATCCGCCATAAATAATTTGAATTAATAGCGCAGCTAAAGCATAACGCGCAATATTTCGAAGTGGTAAAATCTTGTTGATATTTCTTTCAGGATAAATCAAATCAAGCGCCACCCAAAGCGTGTAGGCAAAAGTGATAAAGGCAAAAGTCAAGTGTAATGAAAGGCGGAAGTGGCTAACATCTGGATTATCTATTAATCCACTACGAACCATGAACCATCCAAGGAAACCTTGAAAACCTCCCATTGCCAAAAGAACAATGCATTTTTTGATAGTATCAGTATCTAATTTCTTTTTGAATAAAAAGTAAACAAAAGGCACAAAGAAAACCAAACCAATAATACGTCCGATAAAACGGTGAAACCATTCCCAGAAATAAATGAATTTATAATCAGCTAATTGAAAATCGTTGTGAATATTGATTTTTTGATACTCAGGAAATTTCTTGTATTCGTCAAAAGCCGCTTGCCATTTGGCTTCTGTTAAAGGCGGGAAAGTGTCGGTTACCAAATGCCAGTCGGTCATAGATAAACCTGAATTGGTCAAACGCGTGATACCGCCAACAACGACCATTAAAAATAATAAAACACAACCCGATAGTAACCAAATGATTACTGATTTATTCTCTTTTTTCATTTTATTAAATACTTATTTCTCTATTTTTTTCAAGCCTAATTTTTCAGCTCTTTTAATCACAAAATCATAAGCGGCTTGATATTCATTTGGAATATCACCTTCCAAAATAGCTTCTTTTACTGCTTCTTTCAAAATACCAATTTCACGTGAGGGTTTCAAATCGAACATTTCCATAATTTCTTCACCGGAAATTGGCGGTTGGAAATTACGAACATGATCGCGTTCTTCAACTTCGACAATTTTCTTACGGACAAGCTCGAAGTTTTTATGGTATTTTTTAAATTTCGCAGGATTTTTGGTCGTGATGTCAGCTTCGCATAAAATCATTAAATTTTCTACATCTTCACCAGCGTCAAAAACCAAACGGCGAACCGCACTGTCAGTCACAATATCTTGCGCCAAAACAATTGGGCGTGAACTCATGATAACCATTTTCTGAACGAACTTCATTTTGTGGTTCAAAGGCATGTGTAAACGTTCGAAGATTTTCTTGGCCATTTTTCCACCAAGAAACTCATGTCCGTGAAAAGTCCAGCCTTGTTTTTTGTTGAAACGTTTTGTTGGTGCTTTCCCAATATCATGCAATAAAGCGGCCCAGCGCAACCAAACATCATCTGTATTTGGGCAAATGTTATCTACAACTTCAAGCGTGTGATAGAAATTGTTTTTATGCGTATGTCCTTCAATTTCTTCCACCTGATTTAAAGCTGTCAATTCAGGTAAAATAATATCTAAAAGTCCGGTTTTGTACAAAAGTAAAAATCCAGTTGAAGGTTGAGGTGTCGAAAGAATTTTATTCAACTCGTCAACTATTCTTTCGCCAGAAATGATTTTGATGCGATCTGCATTTTTTGTGATGGCATTCAGTGAATTTTCTTCGATTTCAAAATTCAATTGCGTTGCAAAACGAATTGCGCGAAGCATTCGCAAAGGATCATCAGAGTACGTAATGTCTGGATCCAAAGGCGTTTTGATCGTTTTGCTTTCTAAATGTGCCAAACCATTAAAAGGATCAAGAAGATCTCCGAAGTTTTTTTCATTTAAAGATAAAGCCAAAGCATTGATCGTAAAATCACGACGATTTTGGTCATCTTGTAAAGTTCCGTTTTCTACAATTGGGTTTCGGCTGTCACGGTTATACGATTCTTTTCGGGCACCCACAAATTCTATATCAGTATCTTCAAAACGAAGCATGGCTGTTCCGTAAGTTTTAAAAACTTGAACTTTTGGCTTGTTTGGAAGCAAATCAGAAACCTTTAAAGCTAATTCGATGCCACTTCCAACAGCCACAACGTCAATGTCTTTTTTAGAACCTCGGTTTAAAAGCAAATCACGAACAAATCCGCCGATCACGTAAGAGTCAACATTTAATTCCTGAGAAGCTTTCGAAATAATATCGAAGATTTTGTTTTGTAAAGCAGTTTTATAATTTGTTTGTATAGCCACGAATTCACTAATTTTTGAATAAAAGTCAATTTCAAATTTCTAAGAAATGAAATGCATGCAAATTTACAACATAGAAAATGCCTATTATAATCTAGAGCCCACTTTTTTGAACTATTTCACATTTTGAAGCATCAATTTTTATGAATCGAGAAAGGTTTGCCACAAATTGCACGAATTTCCACGAATTTATTTTTTTTGGCAACAGATTAATAAGGATTAAATAGATTTAAAAAATCTGTGTTAATTTTATTCTATGGTAGATAAATATGATTTACCACAAATTACACAAATTTTCACAAATTGATTTTCAATTCTGCTGTAGATTACATAATTAAATTGGTTGAAAAATCTATGTAGATCTTTTAATTTGTGGCAAAGAACCTCAAAGAATAATTTGTGGAAATTTGTGTAATTTGTGGTTAAAAAACATTTATGCAACAATAAAACAAATCAATTAAGATAATCAATTTTTAAAATTTCAATTTGTATTTTTGAATCATACAAAAAAACACAAATGAAAATTGTTATATCTCCGGCGAAATCATTGAATTTCGAAAAAGAATTACCAACATCTCAATATACTGAACCTTCATTTTTGAAAGAAGCACGTTTGGTTCACAAAGTAGTAAAAACAAAAAAGCCAGCTGAATTATCAGAATTAATGTCAATTTCAGACAAACTTGCCGATTTAAACTGGAAAAGAAATCAGGATTGGAAAACGCCTTTTTCTCCAGAAAATGCACGTCCAGCAGTTTACACTTTTGATGGTGACGTGTATACAGGTTTAGATGCCTATACGATTCCGCTAGAGAAATTAGAGGTTCTTCAAGATAAATTAAGAATTTTATCTGGACTTTACGGACTTTTAAAACCATTAGATTTAATGCAGGCTTATCGTCTGGAAATGGGAACAAAAATGCCAGTGGGAGAATCTAAAAATCTGCACGAATTTTGGAAACCGGTTGTTACAAAAGCTTTAAACAAAGAATTGAAAAAAGGTGAATTGTTTGTGAACTTAGCTAGTAACGAATATTTTTCTGCTGTTGATGTAAAAGCTTTAAAAGTGCCTGTAATTTCACCAGATTTTAAAGATTACAAAGACGGAAAACTTAAAATGATCAGTTTCTTTGCGAAAAAGGCGAGAGGGATGATGGTTCGTTATATTATCGATACAAATGCTGAAACAATTGATGACTTAAAAGGTTTCAATTACGAAGGATATCAGTTTGATGCAAATCTTTCAAAAGGAAATCATTTGGTTTTTACAAGATAGATTTTTTTAAAGATACTAAGGTTCTAAGTTGCTAGGATTCTAAGTTTTAGAACGTAGCTTATAAACTGAAAACTGCCACAGAAAACTGTGACTAAAAAATAAACGCCGAATTCTAAATGTTGAATTCGGCGTTTCTGCGTATTATAAAATTATTATTATTAATGCATTGCGTCGGCTGCACTAATCTTGTTCTTCCCTTTCTTGATGAAAAGGATAATCGGTATGCAACATAAAAACATTATTCCTAAATACATGAAGATGTCCATATACGACATTACAGTACTTTGTTTTAAAATTGAATATTCTAAAGCTTGATAAGCCTTTTTTAAAGCAACATCTGCACTGTAGCCTTTCGCCATAAATGCATGCTGCATTCCTGTAATTCGTTGCTGCACTTCAAATTTTGCAGGATCTAGATTGTTTATTAAATCTACTCTGTGTGACTGCGTGAAACGAGTAATAAAAGTGGTGATAATGGCAATACCAAATGAACCACCTAATTGCCTCATCATTCCGGTAAAAGCGGCGCCTTCACCAATTTGTTTTCCTTTTAACGTTGAAAGCGAAAGTGTTGTAATAGGCACAAAAAGTAATCCTAACCCAATTCCTCTTAAAATTAAAGGCCAATACATATGTTCTACACCAGTATCAGGAGTCATTCGCGTATACATCATAAAAGTGAAGAGGAAGAAAATTAAAAATCCAACTCCCACCATATATGCCTGTGGAACTCCTTTTTGAATCATATTACCCACAAAAGGCATCATTATTGCCGTTGTGATCGATCCCGGAATCAATAATAAACCTGCGTCAGTTGCTGTCCATCCTAAAATGGATTGCGTGTAAATTGGGATAATCAATGTTGATCCGTACAAACCAAAACCAAGAATGAAACATAAAATCGTTCCGATTCTTAAATTTCCATCTTTTAAAACACTTAAATTTACAATTGGATGTTTATAAGTTAGCTCTCTCCAAATAAACAATACCAATCCAAGAACGGTTACAACACTTAATGTCACAATCAGTCCATCGTTAAACCAATCGTCTTGCTGGCCGTGTTCTAATACGAATTGCAATGAACCAATAAAGGCACTCAATAATATGATTCCCCACCAGTCAACCTGATTTGCTTTTAGTTTTTCACCATATTTTGGGCTTCTTACAAAAGTAAGTGCTAAAATTGTAGCAATAATTCCCAATGGAATATTGATGTAAAATATATAAGGCCAAGAGTAATTATCTACCAAATATCCTCCTAACGGCGGACCAAGAGTCGGACCAACAATTACACCCATTCCGTAGATAGCTTGTGCCATTCCACGTTTTGCAACTGGGTAACTTTCAGTAATAATGGTTTGTGCAGTTACAAGTAATGCACCTCCACCCATTCCTTGGAAAAACCTAAAAGCTACAAGTTCCCATATATTGCTGGCGTTTCCACATAAAAAGGAACAGACTGTAAATAATATGATCGATGCCACAAAATAATTACGTCTTCCAAATTGCTGTGACAGCCAGCTCGTCATCGGAATTACAATTACATTCGCAATTGCGTATGCTGTAATAACCCATGCCACATCAGTCAAGGTAGCACCAAGACTTCCGCGCATGTCTGTAAGCGCTACGTTTACAATCGTTGTATCTACAATTTCCAGCAGTGCACAAAGTACCGCTGTTATCGTAATGATAACACGTCTGAAGCCGTATTCTACTAAATCGTCATCTGCTTGTACTGCTGTTGCCATTTATCTTATTTCAAATGTACGTCTACGTCAACATTCATTCCTGGACGTAATAATTTTACTTTTTCTGGATCGTTTGAAGGATCTAAACTAATTTTTACTGGTAATCTTTGAATTGTTTTTACAAAATTTCCTGTTGCATTGTCAGGAGGAAGTAAAGAAAAACGAGATCCCGTTGCAGGAGAAAACGAAGTTACAATTCCTTTGAATTCATAGTTTGGATATGCATCTACTTTTAAGCTTACTTTTTGTCCCACAACCATTTTGTTTAATTGTGTTTCTTTAAAGTTTGCTACAACCCAAGCTTCATTGTTGTTGATGATATAAAACAAAGATTGTCCTGGTTGCACTAATTGTCCTGGCTGAATATCAACTTTAGAAACTTGTCCGTCAATAGCTGCTGTTACTACAGTATAAGTAAGATTCAATTTTGCAACATCAAGCATTGTTTGTGCTTTTTTGATGTTAGCCGCCGCAACCTCAGTTTGTTTGTCTGAAACTTTAGATTTAGATTGAATTACTGATTTTTGGTATGACGTTGCTTTTTGTTGTTGTTCTAAAACACGTACTTGATTTTCAGCCTCTTCTTTAGCAGTCAAAGCTTGTTCATATTGTTGTTTTGTAATTGTATGTGTTTTGTACAAATTATTGTAACGGTTGTAATCGTTTGTAAGCTGTCTTAATCTAATTTTAGCACTTTCAATAGAACCGCTTGCAGATCTCATTTGAGCATCAGAAACATTAATGCTTGCGTACGCACTTCCAATATCAGCTTTTGCAGCTTCATATTGACTTTCAGCTCCTAATAATGCAGCGTTTGCTTCATCAATTTTTAATTGATAATCTCTTTTGTCGATTGTAAATAAAGTATCTCCTTTTTTTACAAAATCATTATCTTTCACATAAACTTTGCTGATATATCCTGATACTCTAGGAATAATCGGATTCATTTTTTTCTCGATTTGAGCATCATCCGTTTCTTCGTGAGCTTGAGAGTGCAAGTATTTAGATATCCCGTAAGTTCCGCCTCCTAAAATAAGAACTGCAAGTATGATGATGAATTTTTTATTTGTTTTTTTCTTTTCCATGAGAGCTATCGATTATATTTTAGAAAGATTGAATGATTGAGAAATTTGTCCTGTTGCCGTAAGCAATTCATAATATTTCTGAATGATATTGGCTTTTGATAATGCTTTGTTAATTTGAGTGCTTAATTGATCTACATCTGCTTCAAGTAAGTCATTTGTGTCTGATAAACCGTTATCGTATTTGTCTTTTACAATACGGTAATTTTCAGATGCTTGCGCTACAGCTTGTTCAAAAACTGCATCTTGGCTAATTGCCAAATCATAATCTTCAGCCGCTTTTTGTACTTGTACTTTAATATGATCAGTCAAGATTTCCTCAGAATGTTTTACTTCTTCAGATTTGCTTTGTGCTGCTTTAACATTATTGCCGTTTTTTATCAAACCAGACAAATCATAAGAAAGTCCAACTCCCACATTAGTTAAGTTGGTAGCATTTACAAAGTTTTTAACATCTAATAAAGCATAACCGCCTAAGACAACAATTGAAGGATAGTAGCTGCTTTTAGCAATCTTTACATTGTTTTCGCTAGCTTTACTTTGTAAGCGAACAGACTCCAAATCTTTTCTGTTTTCTAATGCAATTTGTGTATCAGATTCTAGAACACGAGGTTCAAACTTAACTAAATCTGCTTCATTAACAGCAATTTTAGTATTTGGATCCATTTTAAGAAGGGTAACCAAATAGTAATTGGTAATACTCACATTGTTTTTCGCTTCATCAACCAATAATTGAACTCTAGAAAGATTCAATTGTGCTTTTAAAAGATCATTTTTAGGGATGATTCCATTTTTCTCCAATTGAGTAAAATCAGTTACACGTTGTTCTGAACTTTTTTTGTTTTCTTCTAATAATTCAAGACTTTTTTGTGCTTTGTATAAGTTGGTATAATACTGTACGGTACGTAAAGCAACATCTTCTTTAGTTTTTACTGCATTAGCACTTTCGGCTAAGTACATGTTATTACGGAGGTCAACATTATTCTGGATTTTAAATCCAGAAAAAAGTGGCATTGTAACTCCCGCTTGCGCAAAAACAACTTGATTCATTTTTGGAGCAGGTCCCGCAGCAGGATCAGAAGAATTATCACTAGATTGTGATTCCATATGAATGTTTGCTGTTGGAAAGTATTGATATTGTGACGACAATTTAAGATCAGGATACTGACTGTCTTTTGCCGTTTGCAATTCATATTTTTTTGAGTTTACCTTAGAATTGGCAAGTGACGATTCACTACTTTTTTCCCAAGCCAGTTTTACGGCTTCGTCCAAGGTTAAACTTGTTTTTTCTTGTGCTTCTATTGAAGATATTCCGATAAAGAAAACTCCAAAGAGCATTAATTGACTAATTTTCATAAACAAGTAGCGCTTTTATAGTTTGTTGAATGTGCTTTGTAAGATTGTTTTTAATGTAATTGTTAAACATTTCTTCCGTTTTTAAATCCAGTAATTCTTCGAAGAAAGAGCGATTCATATGAAAGTGAAAAAAGGTTCCAATAATTGTTGGCGTAATCAATGGGATGTTTAGGTCTTTTCTAAAAACGCCTTGATCTTGTCCTTGTTTGATAATGCTTTCTACAGATTTTAAATTTCCTTTTTTAAGTTCGGTAAATGCGTTTAGGCTTTTTTCTCTTTTTTTATTGTTTAATTCAAAATGTAAAACCCTGTAAATGCCTTTGTTAAGACAGATTCTGTTAATGTAAATTTCGATTAATTTATTGACTTTTTCAAGTGGCTCAATATTTTCCTGCAGTAAATTTTCGAGTTGTAATTTTAAATCAGTGGTTTTATGGAGAATCAAAGCTTCAAGAAGCCGCTCTTTTGATCCAAAATAATAAGACACCATAGCAATATTGATTTTTGCCTCTTTTGAGATGTCCCGAATGGATGTCCCCTCAAATCCTTTCTCGGAAAATAACCTTTCCGCAACTTCCAGAATCTGAATTTTTTTATCGTTTAATTCGATGTTTGACATAATAGTATTTGTAATCGAGTACAAAATTAAACAGTTGTTTAATTTAAACACTTGTTTAATTTTGTTTTAACATAATATTAACATAAAACGGTGTAGTGATTTTATGTTAATTTATGCTTATGAAAGTTTTTTTAAGAATAAAAAAAGCTTAAAAACTGAATGTTTTTAGGCTTTTTCGCAATCTTGTCATTTCGACGAAAGAGAAATCCTCGCTAGTAACTCCGCAATCTAAAGTTTCAAACTTTGTCGAGCTACTTGCGAGGATTTCTCCTGCGTCGAAATGACAAACTAGACTTTTAATATCTATTTTATGTACCTGTAGGCTTTTTTATCTTTGCTATTTAATAATTCCATTTCTGAATTATTAAGTCTTAAAATTTTAAGATTGTATAGAATTTGATTTTTAAAAATTACGGTAATAACGTTGTTTTTTAAAGTATAATTGGCAACTTCTTTTTCAATTGTTTTTCCATTCGATAATAATTCAAAAATCAATAAATTATCTTTTGTAAAAGTCGTTCGATCTTCAATATTTTTACCAGTTGTATCTACTAGATCCTTCATTTTCCAACTTCCAATTAGTTTGTCTGTTTGAATTTCTTGACATGAACTTATTGAGATAAGTAAAATAATGATAGTTAAATATTTTACCATTTTCACCTTGATTTAAACTATCGAATCCCTCCAACAAACTCAGCAATTTTCCCGCTTCCGCTTTCACTCAAATGTTTAATAAAAGCACTTCCAATAATAGCGCCTTTTGCATATTTAGTAGCTTGGCTGAAAGTTTCTTTATTTGAAATTCCGAAACCAACAATTTGAGGATTTTTCAAATTCATGCTTCCAATTCTTTCGAAATAATCTTCCTGAACATTTCCAAAACCACTTTGAGAACCCGTAACACTTGCCGAACTTACCATATAAATAAATCCGTTTGAAACGCTGTCGATAAAACGAATTCTTTCGTCTGAAGTTTGAGGCGTAATCAAAAACACATTAATTAATCCATATTTTTCGAATATCGCTTTGTATTCATCCGCATAAACATCAACCGGAAGATCTGGAATAATTAAACCATCGATTCCAATTTCAGCACATTTTTGGCAAAAAGCCTCAACGCCGTATTGCAACATCGGATTAAAATATCCCATAATAATCAACGGAATTTTTACGCTTGCGCGAATGTTTTTCAGCTGATCGAAAAGAATTTGAGTTGTCATTCCGTTATGAAGCGCCTGCGTCGAGCTCGCCTGAATTGTTGGCCCATCTGCCAAAGGATCACTAAACGGAAGTCCAATTTCGATTAAATCAACGCCGTTTTTTTCTAAATCCTGAATAATCTGCACCGTATCGTTTAAGTTAGGATATCCTGCAGAAAAATAGATCGAAAGGATCTTTTTATCTTCTTGTAATTTTTGAGTTATTCTGTTCATTTTGATATGTTTTTCTCCTGCAAGGTTTTCAAAACCTTGTAGGTATATTAAGTTTATTTGAAAATTATTTCACGCAGATTTAAATTGATTTACGCTGATTTACGCAGATTATTTAATTTAAATCTGCTTTAATCTGCATAATCTGCGTGAAACAAATTTTTTAAAATTGTTTATTCAGTTATTCTTTTAAAATTTAATAATCTGGCTCTTCCAATCATCACCTTGTTTTTCAACTAATAATAATCCCGAATCTGAATCATTCATCTGGGCAATTAATTCGCCTTTGTTATTCCAAAAGGCACTTTGTCCCGCTGAGGGCGAACCCCAAGATTCTCCACTGAAATTCGACATCAATACATTCATTTGATGTTTTTCGGCATAATTTTGCAAATCCCTGTACGCATTCGGAATTCCATTTGGAGAAAAGAAAATACTCGCAATATAAATATCAGTTTCTTTGTTTTTGGCATTTTCTGGATGCTTCGGATTGTCAATATCGGCACAAATCGCAAATGAGATTTTCTTATTATCAATCGTAATCATTGGATTATAATTGAAAGACGACTGGAAAAATTCATCTTCACCTTCATGCAAAAACTGCTTCGTATAAATTGAAACTGTATTATCAGGAGAAATTACAAATTCACCAATAAATATTTCATTTTCAACTTGAATAGGAGCGCCGGCAATAATGATAATATTGTTTTTGAAAGCCAATTCTTTTAAATGATCAATTCTATAATCGTCTTTTGTAAAAGCTAGCGGTACCGCATTTTCTCTTTCATAACCTGTGATAGACATTTCAGGAAAAACAATCAAATTAGCGCCATTTTGTGCTGCCAATTCAATAAGCTGATAATGATTCAATAGATTGGAAGATATATCTCCGCGTTTTGGTTTTGTTTGTGCAGCTGCTAAAATCATTTTTTTCTTCTGAGATTTAACTTTCCATATAAATCCAGGCAGTTTCTCCAGATTGCAGTTTTACTTGAACTCTTTTGTAAGCATTGGATTCAAATAAATCTACTTTAGCTAAATCTGCAATTGAAACTTCGAAAACCACGCCATGAATAATGTCTGCAGGATTTTCGCTCGGAACTACAACAACATAGTCAGCCATTCCAAATTCTTCTTCTATTTGTAAACTTTTAAGTTTGTAGCCCAAAAGCTGATCTGCAGTACCAGTCAAGACTCTGTTAAAAACTTGTCTTTGGATTTCTTTTGATCTTAATGTTCCGTAAGAGAATAACTTTTCCATAAATTATTATTTTTATCGTTATTTGGTTTTATTGGCGAACGCCCAAATTACGATTTTTATTACAATTTAAAATAGTCAATATAATTATCTAAATCTTTATCACCACGTCCTGAAAGGCTAATTACGACAACATCAGTTGGTTTAAATTTCTTTTGATCTAAAACCGCAAATGCATGTGCACTTTCGATTGCCGGAATAATTCCTTCTAATTTTGTCAATTGCAAACCAGCATTCATGGCATCATCGTCGGTAACAGAGAAAAATTCGCCTCTTCCTGTTTGTGCCAAATGTGCGTGCAAAGGTCCAACTCCTGGATAATCTAATCCCGCAGAAATAGAATATGGTTCTGTAATTTGCCCGTCAAGAGTTTGCATTAATAAGGTTTTGCAACCATGAATAACGCCTACTTTACCTAATTTGCTTGTTGCAGCACTATGACCGCTATCCACACCTTTTCCTGCAGCTTCAACTGCAATAATTCCAACTTCTGGTTCGTGCAAAAAGTGATAATACGTTCCTGCGGCGTTACTTCCGCCACCAATACAAGCTACCACATAATCTGGATTTTCGCGTCCTTCTTTTTCTTTTAACTGCCATTTTATTTCTTCGGAAATAATACTCTGAAAACGCGTAACCATATCTGGATAAGGATGTGGCCCAATTGCTGATCCAATAATATAATGTGTATCTACAGGATTATTGATCCAGTCACGAATAGCCTCGTTTGTAGCGTCTTTTAAAGTTCGAGAACCTGAAAGAGCGGGACGAACTTCTGCGCCCAACATTTTCATACGAGCCACGTTTGGTGCCTGACGCGCAATGTCGATTTCGCCCATATAAACGATGCATTCAATTCCCATTAAAGCGCAAACCGTTGCTGTTGCCACACCATGCTGGCCAGCACCAGTTTCGGCAATAATTCTTTTTTTGCCTAAACGTTTAGCCAACAAAATTTGGCCGATTGTGTTGTTTACTTTGTGCGCTCCAGTATGGTTTAAGTCTTCTCTTTTTAGATAAACTTTGGTATTGTATTTCTCAGATAAACGTTTTGCGAAATACAGCGGACTAGGGCGTCCCACATAATCTTTTAATAATTGATTGAACTCTGCTTTAAAATCAGGCTCGTCCATTATGCTTAAATACTTTTGGCGTAATTCTTCTACATTTGGATACAGCATTTCAGGGATGTAAGCTCCACCAAATTCTCCGTAATATCCTTTTTCGTTGACGTTAAAACTCATTTTTTTTAAAGTTTAAATGTTTACAATTTCAAATTTTCGCTTAAAATTGCTTAATAGATTTTTATTTTTTAGCCCCGGTTCGATTTCAAATTTACTGTTTACATCAACAGCATAAATAGGTAATTTGGTTTTTGAAATTTCTTCAATGGCGTTTAATTCTTCCATTCCGATGCCTCCGCTTAAAAAGAAAGGTTTTTTCGAATTGTATTTTTTTAAGATGTTCCAGTCGAAAATTGTCCCGTTTCCGCCTGGAAGTTTTCCTTTTGTGTCAAACAGAAAATAGTCGCAGACATTTTCAAAAGGTTTAATGATTTCAAAATCAAAATTTTCATCAGCCGAAAATACTTTAATAATTTCGATTTCCTTCGAAAGTTTTTCTTTTAATTCTGAGCAAAATTCAACCGATTCTTCTCCGTGCAATTGAACGGCTTGTAAATTGAATTTTGCAACTTTTTCCAAAATTTCATCCTGACTTTGATTGACAAAAACACCCACTTTTTTGATTGTTTTTATCAATTCAGGAACAGTATCGTTGCAATATCTAGCGGACTTTTTCCAGAAAATAAATCCCATATAATCGGGCAGGAGCGCACCTACCTCGAGGATATTTTCTGGATATTTCATACCGCATATTTTGAGTTTCATTTCGTTGTGTTTTTTTTTAACGCAAAGCGCGCTAAGATTTTTTCTTTTGTTCTGTGTTTACAATGCGAAAAAGTTCGCAAAGCTTTGTGTTTGTCTTTTTGCCACGAATTGCACGAATTAACACGAATTTAATTTGTGGAAATTTGTGTAATTTGTGGCAACTTTTTAAAGCTGATTAATAAAATCCGTTGCGGCTTTTCCAGCATTTTCGGTTTTCATAAAGTTTTCTCCAATCAGGAAACCTTTGTAACCGTAAGGCTTTAGTTCCTGAATAGCTTCGATTGATGAGATACCGCTTTCAGAAACTTTTACAAAATCATCCGGGATTTGCGAAGCTAATTCTTTACTGAAATCTAAGCTTACTTCGAAAGTTTTCAAGTTTCTGTTGTTTACGCCAATCATGTCTAAAGTCGGCATAATTGATTTTTCTAATTCTTCCTGATTGTGAACTTCTAATAGAACTTCTAAACCTAAACTTTTTGCAAATTCAGATAATGACTTTATTTCGTCGCGCGTTAAAACTGCTGCGATTAACAAAATCAAATCTGCGCCGTGCGCTTTTGCTTCTAAAATTTGGTATTCATCAACTATAAATTCTTTTCGCAAAAGCGGAATATTTACTGAAGCTCTCGCCAAAAGCAAATCGTCTAAAGATCCGCCGAAATATTTTCCATCGGTTAAAACTGAAATTCCGCATGCGCCTGCAGTTTCATAACCTTTTACTACTTCTTCAACTGTAAAATTATTGTTGATGATTGATTTTGAAGGCGAACGGCGTTTGTGTTCGGCAATAATTCCGGAATTGCTTTCTTTTAATTTCTGACTAAGAGAAATAGTCTGTTTTCCAAAAAATGCCGAAGCTTCTAACTGAGAAATCGGAATGATGGATTTTTTGAGAATAACTTCTCTTTGTTTATCAAGTATTATTTTATCTAAAATGTTCATTGTCTTGATTTGTTTCAAGTTTCAAGTTTTTTTAGTTTCACGTTCCAACAACTTGAAACATGAAACATGAAACCTGAAACTAAATTTTACTTAATTCTTGTAATTTATTTAAAGCTTTCAATCCTTTTCCAGAGAATAAACTTTCTTTTGCCAGTTCAAATCCTTCTTGCGGAGTGCATTTATTGACTGTTGCAATTGCCATTGCTGCATTGGCTAAAACAACATTATTTTGTGCTTCGTTTCCTTTTCCGGAAATAATGTTTGTGAAAATTTCTGCCGATTCTTCTATGGTTTTTCCGCCTTCGATTTCAGTTTGAGATAAAAGACGAACGCCAAAATCTTCTGGTTTAATCATACCTTCCATGTGGCTGGTGATGATTTTTGTTGGTCCGGTCAAAGAAATTTCGTCATAACCGTCAAGCGAATGCAGGATGGTAAAATTCACATCAGTATTTTGATATAAATAAGCGTACATTCTAGCTAATTCTAAGTTGAAAACCCCAACTAATTGATTTTGTGGAAATGCTGGATTTACCATTGGTCCTAACATGTTGAAGAAGGTTTTTACCGCCAATTCTTTTCTGATTGGTCCAACATTTTTCATCGCTGGGTGAAATAGGGGAGCGTGTAAAACGCATATTCCCGCTTGGTCAATACATTTTTCTAAGAAATCTGGGTCGTTGCTGAATTTTATTCCCATTTGTTCCATTACGTTGCTTGATCCTGAAATCGATGAAACTCCGTAATTTCCGTGTTTGGCAACTTTTATTCCCGCTCCGGCAGCAACAAATGAAGCCAAAGTCGAAATGTTGAAAGTATCTTTTCCGTCACCGCCCGTTCCACATAAATCGATTGTGTTGTAAGCTGATAAATCAACACGAATGCATAAATCGAGTAAAGCTTCGCGAAAGCCAGAAAGCTCATCAATGGTAATGCTTCGCATCATATAAACAGTCAAAAATGCCGAAATTTGGCTTGGATTGTATTGACCGCTTGAAATATTAATCAATACGTTTTTTGCTTCTTCTTTTGTAAGCACTTCGTGATTGATTAATTTGTTTAATATAGTTTTCATTTTTTTGAGTCTTAAAGTCGAAAGTCAAAAGTCTGAAAGTCTTCTGTTTTTCGTACTTGTTTTAGTGTTGTGTTATTTATATTTTTTTAGTTCGTATTTGACTTTATGACTTTCGACATTAGACTTTACGACTAAATTTTTTAATGTTCATTTCCTTGATAAATCCACATAGGTTCTGTTTTTCCGGCACGTTCAAAACCATTTTTTTTATAAAAATCAACCGATTTTCCGTCAGCAGTCAACATTTGCATATGAAAGTGACTGTATTTCTCTTGCATTTTATCCATAATCAATTTCCCGATTCCTTTTCCTTGATAGTCCGGAAGAACCAATAAATGCGGATAATAAACTGTCAAATGTCCATCAGAAATTGCATTTCCAAGTCCGACTAGTTTTTTTCCTTCCCAAGCCGTTATTAATGTTTCCGAATTTAATAATCCGTTATAAAGTTCGTTTGGTTTGCTCGCCGAACTCCATTCGTTTGCTTTGTATAAAACTAAAATATCGTCTATGTTGATTTCTCTGGTTTCTGAAATAGTTATTTCCATAAGTCTTAAAGTCCAAAGTCGAAAGTCATAAAGTTTTCCAACTTTGATGTTTTTAGAGTTGATTTATATTTTTTTTGTTTTAATCAATAGAAAGTTTAATCGTTTGCTATTTGACTTTATGACTTTCGACTTTAAAACTTTCGACTAACTTTTAATCCAATTCTCTAAAATCCTTTTTCCGTTTGGAGTTAGAACGCTTTCTGGGTGAAATTGAACGCCTCTTACATCATAATTTTTGTGACGCAGTGACATAATTTGTCCGTTTTCATCTACTGAAGTAGCTTCTAAATCTTCTGGTAAATTGGCATCTACTACCCACGAATGGTATCTTCCCACTTCAAATTCGTTTCCTAAACCTTCAAACAAAATTTCATCTGAAACTACTGTTTTTACGTTTGTAGCAACGCCGTGATAAACTTTATCAAGGTTTGAAAGTGTTCCGCCAAAAACTTCTCCGATTGCTTGTTGACCTAAGCAAACGCCTAAAATACTTTTTGTTGGACTGTATTTTTCGATTACAGCTTTTAACAAACCAGCTTCATCTGGAATTCCAGGGCCTGGCGAAAGCAATATTTTTTCGAAAGATGCGATTTCGTCAATTTCGAATTCGTCGTTTCGGTAAACGGTTACTTCGCAATTCAAATCTTCTAAATAGTGCACTAAATTGTAAGTAAAACTATCGTAATTGTCTATAACTAATATTTTTTTCATTGTGTTGTTTGTTTCAAGTTTCAGGTTTCAAGTTTTAGGTTCCAACAACTTGAAACCTGAAACAAAGAAAACCTGAAACAAAATTTTCTTATTTTTCTCGAACGTATTTTTCTGTAATGATGCGATCGATTCCTAATTTTTCTACTTTTTCTACTCCTTTTTGAGTCAAGGTGTCGTTTTTGATTTTTACTACAAATTCAAATTTGCCATTTTCCCATTGACGGTTGTTGAAGTATTCTAAGTTTTCGGTGTAAACACTATCTTTTAAAGTGTACGTTCCGCCTCCGCCATGGAAAACTGCATTTATTGAATCTTTTCCGTTGTTTAAATCATGATTGAAAAAAGCGAAATGTGTTTCATTTATAATTTTAATCATTTTTGTTTTTGGATTGAAAGTCGAAAAAGTGGAATCTTTTTCTGTCGTTTCAGCTGATATCAGACGCCAGGTTCCTTCAATTGGATTGTGTTTTTTTTCAGAATTACAAGATGTGATCGTAATGATTAAAATTAAAATTGATACTGCTTTTTTCATAGTTTATGGTTTTTTGTGGTTTGTTTTTATTGTTTCAAGTTTCAAGTTTCAGGTTTCAGGTTTTGCCAATCTTTGTCTTCAGCGGTTGAAACCGCTGGCTATGTTTTATAGCATTTTTTTTAGATTCTTTTTTCAAACATTGCCCGAGGTTTCAACCCCAGGGACGTATGACTGAACACTAAAAATCTGAATACTGAATACTATATTTTCTCTGCCATTTCAAGTGCTGTATTTAATGCTCTTAATTTGTTATAAACTTCCTGCATTTCGCTTTCTTCGTCTGAACTTGCCACGATTCCGGCGCCGGCTTGGCAATGTAATTGGTGATTTTTAGAAAGGAAAGTTCGGATCATAATCGCGTGATTAAAGTTTCCGTCAAAATCCATAACTCCAATTGCCCCTCCGTAGAAATTACGATTTGTTTTTTCGTAATCTTCAATCAACTGCATGGCTCTGTGTTTTGGAGCACCGCTCAAAGTTCCTGCAGGAAAAGTATCGGCAACCACTTGCATTGTCGTGGCTTTATCATGTAAATGTCCGGTAACTTTTGAAACCAAGTGAATTACGTGAGAAAAAAAC
Organism: Flavobacterium denitrificans DSM 15936; assembly: GCF_000425445.1. Classification (GTDB taxonomy): domain Bacteria; phylum Bacteroidota; class Bacteroidia; order Flavobacteriales; family Flavobacteriaceae; genus Flavobacterium; species Flavobacterium denitrificans. Next base: position 228,470 of record NZ_AUDL01000011.1, read on the forward strand.
TGAACTTCTCTGTATTTTTCGACATTCACATCATGTCCGTTTCGGCTTAAATCATTTCTAGCCAAATCGACAAGCATTACGTGTTCGCTGTTTTCTTTTTTATCTTCAGAAAGCTCTTTTGCTAAAAGCGCATCACGTTCGTCGTTTCCAGTTCTTTTGAAAGTTCCGGCGATTGGGTGAATTTCGGCTTTTCTGTTTTTTACGATAATTTGTGCTTCTGGCGAAGAACCAAATATTTTGAAATCTCCATAATCAAAAAAGAATAAATATGGTGATGGATTAATGCTTCGTAAAGCTCTGTAAACATTGAACTCGTCTCCTTTAAAACCTTGGGTAAAACGACGAGATAAAACCAATTGGAAAACATCGCCTCTAAAACAGTGTTTTTTTGCCAAAGCCACATTGTGCTTAAATTCTTCATCAGTCAAGTTTGAAAAACCTTCTCCTTCTTTTGTGAATTTATATAAAGCAATATTTCTTGATTGTAATAATTGTTCGATTTCAGAAATATTATTTCTTCCGTCAACGCTGTGGCAGAAAATATACGCCTCATTTTTGAAGTGATTTATCGCAATGATATTTTGATAAACTGCATAAAATACATCGGGAATTGAAGTTGCGTCGTCTTTTTTTGCAATCGAAACTTTTTCAAAATAACGAACTGCATCATAAGAAATGTATCCAAACAATCCGTTGTTAATGAATTTAAAATCGTTTTTCTCCGATTTGAACTGGCTTGAAAAATCCTGAATTACTTCTGGAATATTTGTCTTAGAATCAATTTTAATTTGCTCCGAAGTTCCATCAGGAAATGTTTTTGTGATTACTTCGTTTTCGATTTTAATTGTCGCAATCGGGTTACAGCAGATGTAAGAAAAACTGTTGTCATTTCCGTGGTAATCACTACTTTCTAATAGCAAACTATTCGGAAATTTATCTCTGATTTTAAAGTATATGCTTACCGGCGTAATCGTGTCTGCCAGAATTTGCTTGTAATGTGTATTAAGAATAAACGGTTTCAAAGTATGTTGTTTTTTAGTTTTTAATATGTTTTTAGCTAGATTTTTGATCAAAAAAAAGGGCTTGTCGTGATGACAAGCCCTTTAAATTTATAGTTTTGAAAATACCATAGGAAGCTTAGTTCACGACGTTTGACGTAAATTCTTCCACCACCAAGTATTGTTCATTAATGTTTTCATTTCTTTATTTTGATATCGCAAAGATATAAATGTAATTTGAATTAAAAGACTTAAAATTTCAAAAAAAACTTTTCTAAAATTGAAATTTTGTTAAATTTTAAAATTTATAAATGTAATAAAGTCTTAGTTTCCAATAGCTAAGGTGTTGTTTACGTTTGCTCTGAAATCTGGGCTTCCTTTGATGTTTGGTGATGTAAATAACTCCGTATTTTTCATTTTTGTGTATTCTATACCGGAATTTTGTGCTGCATAAAAATTTTCAATTGCCGAATTACTTGCCGCTGATTCACTCGTAATGCCACCTTTGCAATTGTTCGCAATTATATTTTTGAACGTGATTTTTGAAAGATTTTCATTTCCGTTTCCAACATTTCCTTCTAATAAAACAAAAGGGCTAAAACCAGAAACAATACTGTTTGATAAATTGAAGAAAGTATTTTCGCGAACATAAAGTGATTCACGAACTAATCCTTGATTGTTTTCTTCCAAATTAATTAAAGTAATGTTTGAAGCATTTATTTTGGTTAGTTTTTTAGACATGTCCGTGCTCCCGATTTTGTCATATGAATCAACTTCAAAACATCTAGATCCTGAAATATCTGATGAAAATGGGTGACGAATAGCGATACTGTTGCTGATGTTGATTTGTGCGCCTTGCGTAAAATCAAAATCATCATCTGTTGTTCGGTATGAAATTAAATTATTCAAATTCAAATCGCCTCCATAACATTCAAAAGAATCATCATTTGAAAAACTAATTTGAATATTGCTTAAAACCGTTTTTCTTCCAACACCAGCCAATGAAAGTCCGTTTAATTCTTTTAATGAGCTTAGTTTTCTGCCAGCGTATTCAATTCTAACATATTTAAGAATTCCAGAATTGTCTTCAGCATCTTGTCCGCCATAGTGATTTAACATTGGTTCTAAATCAAAAGGCAAAGTATGAAGTCCGCCTAGCGTATTTATTGGAGCTTTTCCTAAAACGATAATGCCACCCCAATCGCCTGGTTTTCTTTCTGTTTTTTCTTTATTTGAAGTAAAAACAATAGGGTCGGTTTCTAGACCTTCGGCCATAATTTTTGCTCCATTTGTAATTACAAGCGTACCGCAAGTTTTGTCATCTCCGCGAATAACAGTTCCAGGTTCAATAGTTAAAGTTGCATTATTTGTAACATACACAACACCAACTAATTGGTAAGTATTGCGTTTTAATAATTTCATGTCTTTGTCGATATTTCCTGCAATTATATTGGTTGCTTCGTTGTATTCGTTTGCAGCAGGTTTAAAATTGGTCCAATTGTTCATCCAATTTGTTGTTCCAATAATTCCTTTTGTTGCTTGTTGTGCTTGTAGAAAAAAATTGCTCAAAAGGGCCATTGCGGCAATTTGTAGTTTTGTTTTCATAACTATAATTTTAATTTCTAGTTTTTGATTTTTAATTTGCTCAAAATTAGAGTCCGAATGTTAATCAATTCGGCTATAGTTATTATGAAAGCGTTATTTAAATATTAAGAACGTTATGTTTTTGAAAAGAAAACTGTTTTGTAAATTCGTTAGATTCAATTTAAAAATTAATTTTCAGGATCTATATCTTTGATAATATGGATGTCTTGTTGTGCAAATGGTATGACAATCTTGTTTTCTTTTAATGTTTTGTCAATGCTCATGATCAATTGGCTTTTAACAGCATAATCAAAGTCGAAATGCTTGATCCAATACATCACCACTAAATCAATCGAGTTATCTCCAAATTGGGTAAACCAAATTGCAGGTTTCGGTTTCATTAGAATATTTTTATTCTTTGCTAAGATTTCCAAAAGTAATTTTTTTGTCAAGTCTAAGTCAGTTCCATAAGCAACTCCAAATCTAATTTGTGATCTTCTATGATTGCTTCCCAAAGTCCAATTGGTTAAATTTTGGTTTAGCAAATCTCCATTTGGAATTACGACATCAGCTCCGTCGTATGTTGTGACAACGCTGCTTCGAATACCGATTGATTTCATTTTTCCTGATTGTGTTCCTACTTCGATAATATCGTTTAGATTTACCGGTTTTTCGAAGGCAATAATTAGTCCGCTTATTAGGTTATTGACAAGACTTTGCATGCCAAAACCTATACCGACTCCAAGTGCACTTATGATTAGTGTTATTCTGTCTAACGGAATTCCAGTCGAAGCAAATGCAATCAGAACGCCTACAGTAACAATTGTAATTCTTGATAAAAACATCCAGCTTCCAATGTTTTTAGCTTTGTCTTTGTTTTTAACAATTTGATTGTCAGATGCTAAAAATGATACGGCCTTTGAAATGAAACCAGAAAATAAAATAATAAGAATGAAGATGATAATATTTTCAAATGTAAAGGAGATATTTCCAATATTTCTTGTCTCGGAAATAGAGTTTCTGAAAGGATCAACGATACTTTGAAAAATATAGGTGTTTCTAATCATTAGTATAAAACAAGAAACAAAAAGTAGTAGATAAAAGCCAAAGTTAAACTTATGCGGAATACCTTTTATAGTTTTTTTAGCACTATCTTCATCGATTGTTTTTAAAATTTTGGAGACCAAATTAATTTCTTTAAGAGCAATTAAAGTATGATAAAGAGAAAAAATTACCACTATGGAATAAACTGCCTTTGTCATTAAAAATTTCCCTAAATTATAGTGGCCGTTTACCAGATAATAGAATGAAAAAATTTGAAGAATAGCTCCTATAATAATATACCATAAATAGATTTTTCTTTGAAATTGGGCTCTGTTTATGAATGAATAAATGCCTATTCCGATGCCAAGAGTGTTTATTGCTAAAATTAAAAAAGATTCTCCGACAAAATGAATTAGTATTATAAGATCAAAAAAAGCTAATAAATTAAGAACAAAAATGGAAATCAGGACTTTCCATACAAATGTTTTTATCGTATGTTGCATCATTATGGTCAATGAAATAATTGATATGGTCCAGAGAATTATTGAGAAAATAAGTGGAGGCATTGGAAGTACAAATTGATATAAATTGAATACAACCAAAAATGCAGCCGAAATAGGACTGTTTAAGATATTGATGTCAAGTAACATTTCTTTTTTATAGCCCAGATCAATAAATTTTCCTTTTTGCAATCTGAAATAAATTGCAGTTCCAAGTATCAAAAGAAACATCGTAAGGATTGAATTTTTATTGTTTATCAAATAAAAATACATCACAAGATAATTTGTTCTGATAGAAGTTGTAAAGGGATCTATATTGATAATTGGCCGTTCAAAAACAGGTACTTTTTTGGTGAACAATTGATCGAGTTCTAATTTTCTGAGCCTGTTATTTTCAATTATATCTGATTCAATTTTATATTTCAAACGGTCTCCCATTATTTCCAATGTTTGAATGCTGTCTATGGCATTTTTTAACCTTTTGGAAATCAGTGCAATATTTTTACTCGTCCTTTCTGATTGAAGTCGGTAAATTTCTCGTGAAACAGAATCACTTGGAACATAATAAAGGTTTTTTTGAGCAACTAGAGAATCTATTTTTTCTTGGGTTCGGCTTAGTTGTTGGTTTTCAAGACTGATTTTTTTTAAACGATCAGTGGAGCGGTTTAATAATTCATCCAGAAGTATAGAAGTCGAACTAAGATTCCGATCCGTTAAAACTCTAAATTTTTTTCCGACAATTCCCTTAACTGCAAATTCTTCCCAATCTTTTAATTGATGAATTTCTTCAGCAACGTCTTTGTAATTGAATCCTTTAGTTAAAAGAAATTTCGCATTCTGAATTTCGAATTCAATTAAATTAAAAAGCTTATTTTGTTTTTGAATATTTTGATAGTTTATGTATTTTTCCTCCCTTATTTTTTTTTCTGTTTCGGCTTTGCCTTTGAGTATAATGAGGGAAGCTTTATCTTTAATTCCTAATTCCTTAACAATCGAATCCAATTTTGTTTTTGTATTTTGAGAAATACCAGACATAGAGGAGAACAAGGTGAATGCAATTAAAAAAAGTTTGAAGCCAATACTTTTGTATTTCTTTGCGATGTTTAGAAGTAGAAATGCAAAATTTGACATTTGGTTATATTTATTTCATTATTTATTTGAAAATAGTTAATTATTGCATTTACCAAATTTAACAAAAAATTTTGTTTTTCAGTAATATATGTATTTAAAAAAGAGGTGGTTATGTTTTGTGTCGTTTTTAGGCATAAAAAAAAACCTGAACTTTCATTCAGGTTTTTGATTTTTTGTATATGAATTAGTAAGTCTTAAAATTAGAATTTTAAAGCTACAGTTAATTCAAATTCGTCATTGATAGTTTTATCTCCTAAACCTTCGAAGAAACTTCCTGATCCGTATTTAATGTCATATTTAGTTCTGTCAACTTTGAAAGCAGTTGTAGCGGTGTTTCCTTTTACTGTGATATCAAAAGTTACTGGTTTAGTGATTCCTTTGATAGTTAAATCAGCAGTTACAGTATAAACGTCAGTTGCTTTAGCACCAATAGTTTTGAAAACTAATTTTGAAGTTGGGAATTTATCAGTTCCGAAGAAATCGTCAGCTTTTAAGTGACCGTTTAATTTTCCTTGGTATTCTCCAGTTAAATCAGTAGAAGTTAAAGAAGTCATATCAACAGTGAAGCTTCCACCAACTAATTTTTTTCCTTTGAAAACTACAGCTCCTTCTTTGAAGTTTACAGTTCCAGAGTGCTCTCCAGTTACTTTTTTACCTACCCATTTGATAGTAGATGCTTTTACGTCGATTTTTTTAGTTTGAGCGTTTACTGAAATTCCAGCTGCTGCTACGAATAATGCAATTGCGATTGTTTTTAAATTTTTCATGTTGTTAAAATTGAATTTGGATTAATAATAATTAAAGAGTGATAAATAATTCTTCTTGAGATTTTCTAACTTTTTTGTAATGCTGAGCGTCGTCCTCATCATGTCTGTAGCCTACAGTTGCAATAACTGAAGCGTTTAAGCCTAATTTGTCGAAACCTAGGATTTCATTAAATTGTGCTGCATTGAAACCTTCCATCGGTGTAGCATCAATTTTTAATTCAGCTGCAGCCGCTAATAAAGTTCCTAAAGCAATATATGTTTGTTTTGAAGTCCAAATATTTTTAGCTTCTTGCGATAAGTTTGAAATTACGCCATTCATCATGTCAGCAAATCCTCCTAATGCTTCAGTAGGAACACCTCTTGTTTCACTAATGTTTTTGATGTAAGCGGCTACAGAAGTTGCGTCAAGATTTAAATCATTTGCAAAAATGAATAGGTGAGAAGCATCGGTAACTTGAGTTTGTCCCCACGCTGCTGCTTTTAATTTTTCTCTGATTTCTGGATTTTCAACGATCACAACTTTAAAAGGTTGTAGTCCGTATGATGAAGCAGCTAATCTAACAGCTTCCTTTAATGTATTGAAATCAGCATCAGAGATTTTTTTTGTTGCATCGAATTTTTTTGTTGCATATCTCCAATTTAGACTATCTAATAATGTGCTCATAATATTTAATTTTGTTGGGTTCGGTATTTTTCTAGTAAATTGTTTAATAATTCTAATTCTTCTGGGCTTATATTCTGGGCAAATAAGCGCTCGTGCTCATCTACTTTCGGGTCTAATTCTTTTAAAACATCTAATCCTTTTTGTGTAATCAAAACCTCAATTTTTCGTCGGTTGTCTGGACAGACGTTCCTTGTAACGAATTCTTTCAGCAATAATTTGTCCACTAATCGGGTAGTGTTGCTGGTTTTGGCCAACATGCGTTCTTGTATCACACACATATTAGCGGGATTTCCTTTTTGTCCTCTTAATATACGTAGTACATTGTATTGTTCTCCAGATAAATCATACGGTTTAATTAACTCGTTGAAATGATCCTGAATCACATTTTGGGTGTACATGATATTCAGAATAACTTTTTTCGCATTATCCATCTTAACTGTACTCTTAATAACCTCTTCAATTGTCATAGTCGTAAGTGTATAATTTGTATATACAAATGTATAACTTTTAATAGTTGTATATACAAATGTTGTGTTAATTTTTTGTTAATGTAAAAAAGAGCAGATTGAATAGTATAAAATAGTGCATTTTAGCAAGGTCAAAATTAAAAATATTTTTAAGATTAACTAGCTGATATTTTGATATTTAACTTAAAGTTAATTTCGACAGTATTTATCTCTGAAGTTTTTATTTGAATTTCATTTTTGTAAGATAAATTTTGAACTCAAATAGGAGCAGAACTTCAAAAAGATGTTGTTTTTGAATGGATTAAGAAGGTTGTCGGAATTCAGAGAGGAAAAATCCTTTAGAAGTCGCTTTAAAATCTGCAATCTCCTTAGAAATCCAGTTTTCGTCATGGCCTAATTCTTTTGCAATTATTCTTGCTGTTTTTTCGGAAACTTCAATTGCGGCTCTGGCATCCAGAAATAATAAACGCACACGTCTTGCTAAAACATCATCAATAGTTCTGGCCATTTCATAACGAATAGCCCAAACAACCTCAGCCATTGTAAATTCATGATCAGGATGGAGTTTTTCTTTTAATTTAGGTTCGTTTTCTTGCAATTCAAGAATTTTCGGAATATCAGAACCATATATATAGAGGTGATTCTCTCTGTCAAATGAATTAGTTGGTTGGTTTCCATGAATGGAAAGATGTTTTGTAGCGCATTCTTTATAAGGTAATTTTCCAGTCTTAATTGCTTTATCAATGATATCTTCAGCAATTTTTCTGTACGTTGTCCATTTTCCTCCTGTGATGGTTATCAAACCTGTTTCAGAAACTATGATTTTATGACTTCTAGAGACTTCTTTGGTGCTTTTGCCTTCTTCTTTTGGCGCTGCCAAAGGGCGCAATCCTGCAAAAACAGAAAGGACATCGGCTCTTGTTGGCTTTTTTGCCAAGAATCGTTGTGCTGTTTCTAGAACGAATTGAATTTCGCTTTCTAATGCAATAGGTTCTAAACTTTGTTTTTTGATTAAAGTGTCGGTTGTTCCCACCACAACGCGATTGTGCCACGGAACGGCAAATAAAACTCTTCCGTCTCTTGTCTTCGGAATCATCAAAGCATGTTCTCCGGGAAGAAAAGATTTGTCAAAAACCAAATGAATTCCCTGACTCGGAACGATGTATTTTTTATACACTTTATCGTTTAGTTTCATGATAGCATTTGTAAAAACTCCCGTTGCATTTATTACGACAGCGCTTTTAATATCGTAAACCGAACCAGTTTCTTGATCAATCGCATGAACACCGATGATTTGATTTTTATCGTCTTTTAATAAATTGACAACTTTTACATAATTTAAAATACAAGCTCCATTTTCGACAGCAGTTTGAGCCAGATTTATGGCTAAACGCGAATCGTCAAATTGTCCGTCATGATAAATAACGCCATTAACCAAACCATTTTCTTCTACGTTCGGAAGCATTTCGATGGTTTTCTTTTTTGAAAGATATTTTGAACTTCCTAAACTTAGACAACCCGAAAGCAAGTCGTAAATTTTTAATCCAATGGTATAAATATAACCGCTTAAATAATGGTAATTCGGAATGACAAAAGATTGATTTTTGACTAAGTGCCCCGCATTTTGAGCCAGCAATCCCCTTTCTTTTAATGCTTCTCTTACCAAATGCACATTTCCTTGTTCCAAATAACGTACGCCGCCATGAACCAATTTGGTGCTTCTGCTTGAAGTTCCTTTTGCAAAATCTACAGCTTCAAGTAGGATGGTTTTGTAACCACGGCTTGCCGCGTCAATGGCAGTTCCGAGTCCGCTTGCGCCACCGCCAATAATTATTACGTCCCATTTTTCGGTATTCTGCAATCTAGATAATTGTTCGGAGCGATTCATGCTGGCTTTTAGTATTTATTTTGCGGAAGTGCTGTTAAAAGCAAACTTAACGAAATGAAATTAAAAATCGATGAAGAAAAGTTTTTTGGTTTTGGTTTTGTTTCAGGTTTCGAGTTGCTACACGAAACTTGAAATAAAAGTAAACCCGACAGGTTTTAAAAACCTGTCGGGTTTGTATGGTTTCAACTTGAAACTTGAAACTTGAAACTTGAAACTTGAAACAAATTCTTAATGAGGCAATTTATCTTTAATCAAACCATAAACCCAAGTTCCAGCAATAGCACTTAGTAAAGTAACAACAATTACAGTCGCTCCAGTACCAATTTGTGCAAAAAGCGGCCCCGGACAAGCTCCTGTAATAGCCCATCCAAAACCAAACATAAGTCCGCCGTAGATTTGTCCTTTGCTGAAAGTTTTTGGCTGAATTTCGATTTTTTCGCCATCAAGCGTTTTGATGTTGAATTTTTTAATCAATTGAACTGATAGTAATCCAACAGCAACAGCGCATCCAATTACGCCATACATATGGAATGATTCAAGATGAAACATTTCCTGAATTCGAAACCAGCTGATGATTTCGGCTTTTACGAATACAATTCCGAAAAAGATTCCGACGATTAAATATTTAAGGTTCGCTAATGCGTTTTCTTTTTTCTGGCTAGCGTTGATTCCTTCGCCGTCGATATTTTTATTTTCTAAACTCATTTTCGAAATTTTAAAGTGAAAGAATATAAGGTAAAATCAAAAGCGACATAACAAAACCGCCAATCATAAAGCAGATTGTTGCTACTAATGATGGCCACTGCAAGTTTGATAATCCCATAATCGCGTGTCCGCTTGTGCATCCGCCGGCATATCGAGTTCCAAAACCAACCAAGAATCCGCCTACAACAATCATAATAAAGCCGCGAAGCGTCAATAAGCTTTCCCAAGAAAATAATTGTGCCGGAACTAAACCGCTATGATCTGTGATTCCGTAAGTAGCTAATTTCTCTGATAATTCAGGAGCAACTTCCATAGAATTTGGATTTGATAAGAAATAAGAAGCGATAAAACCGCCTAAAAATATTCCGAGAACGAAGAATAAATTCCAGCTTTCTTTTTTCCAATCGTATTTGAAAAATGAAATATTTGCAGGAATACAAGCCGCGCAAATATGACGAAGCGACGAACTAATCCCGAAAGATTTATTCCCGATAATTAATAAAATTGGAACAGTAAGTCCAATTAGTGGGCCTGCAATGTACCAAGGCCATGGTTCTTTAATGATTTCTAGTAAACTCATAAATAATTTAAAGATTAAGTATTTTTTCAACCATATAAGTTATATAAGAAATTATAAGCTGAAGTTTCTTATATAACTTAGAAAAGTTGAGTAAATATAAGAAGTGGGTTTAAAAATGCCCCAAACTAAAATGAACTTATAGAACTTATATGGTTAAACTTTATGTTCAATTTTTATGCTTTCAAAACCTTGCTTTGGCAAACAAAATCTGATTTTGGAACATTGGTTTTTGAAATTGCTCCAAAACCGCCTTCTACTTCAGAGAAATTTCTGAAACCTCTCGCTTGAAGGATTGAAGCTGCAATCATACTTCTGTAACCGCCAGCGCAATGTAAATAAAAATGTTCATTTGGGTTAATGTCTTTTACCCAGTCATTTATATATGCAAGAGGTTTGCTGTAAGCTTCGTCAATATGTTCTGCTTCATATTCCGTTTCTTTACGGATGTCTACAACTTTATCTTCGCCGAATTTAAATTCGTTCGCAAATTGTTCAGCAGTAATTCTATTTACAGAATCTGTTTCAAAACCTGCTTTTTGCCAAGCTTCAAAACCGCCTTCTAGATGGCCGATAATTGTGTCAAAACCAACACGACTCAAGCGTGTTACAGTTTCTTCTTCCATTCCAACAGTGGTAACCAATATAATTGGCTGTTTTACATCGGCAATTAAAGTTCCAACCCACGGAGCAAAATCCCCATTGATTCCAATATTAATTGATTGCGGAATAAATCCTTTGCTGAAATCAGCAGCACTTCTAGTATCTAAAATCAAGGCGCCAGTTTCTTCTGCAACTGCTTCAAATTCTTCTGCTTTTATGGTTTTCATTCCGTTGTGTAAAACAGTTTCAAAGCTTTCATAACCTTGTTTGTTCATGGCTACGTTCATGCTGAAATAGGCTGGAGGAGGCAATAATCCGTCAGTAACTTCTTTGATGAATTCAGCTTCGGTCATATTAGCGCGCAAAGCATAATTGGTGGCTTTTTGATTTCCGATAGTTGAGACTGTTTCTTTGCTCATATTTTTTCCGCAAGCGCTTCCCGCACCATGCGCTGGATAAACAATTACATCATCAGCCAAAGTCATAATTTTGTCTCTCAAAGAATGAAATAAAATTCCAGCCAATTGATCTTGTGTCATTCCCGCCGCTTTTTGAGCTAAATCAGGACGGCCAACATCTCCAATAAATAAAGTATCTCCAGAGAAAATCGCGTGATCTTTTCCGTTTTCGTCAATTAATAAAAAAGTACTGCTTTCCATAGTATGTCCTGGAGTGTGCAAAACTTTGATTGTCACTTTACCGATTTTGAATTCCTGTCCGTCTTTGGCAGAAATGCAGTCAAATTCGCAAGCAGCATTTGGTCCGTAAACAATTGGCGCTCCGGTTTCTTTGCTTAAATCAACGTGACCAGAAACGAAATCGGCATGGAAATGCGTTTCAAAAATGTATTTCAATTTAACCTCATCGCGTTCTAAACGATCTAAATAAGGCTGAATCTCTCTCAGCGGATCAATAATTGCCGCTTCTCCGTTTGAAGTTATATAGTATGCACCTTGCGCAAGGCATCCGGTGTAAATTTGTTCAATTTTCATGATTTGGAAATCTAAAATATGGAACACAAAGGTAAGTTTGTTTTTTCGTAAAATAGGTGACTAATGTTACAGAAATTTGATTTCTGCATAAAAAATGGGGTATTTACCATATAAGTCATATAAGTTAATTTAAGCAGGATGCTTTAGCGCAAAACTAAAATGAACTTATATTGCTTATATGGTGAGAAATAAAAACTGCGTAATTTTGCAACTCTATGAAAAGTATGGTTATGAACACAAAAGATTTATTAGATCAAATTGCTTTTATAAAAGAAATTGATAAAGTAAAATACATTCAGCGCAAAACAAAATTATTCAACAGCGACAGATGTGAAAATGATGCTGAACACAGTTGGCATTTGGCATTAATGGCAATTGTTTTGGCAGAACATTCCAATGAACCGATCGATGTTTTGAAAGTCGTAAAAATGGTTCTGATTCATGATATTGTCGAAATTGATGCAGGTGATGTGTTTATTTATGATACCGTAAAAAGTCATGATAATACTGATGAGGAACGTTTAGCAGCAAACAGAATTTTTGGTTTACTTCCAAAAAAGCAAGCCGAAGATTTTATTACCATTTGGGAAGAATTTGAAGCCGGCGAAACCAACGAAGCTAAATTTGCAAGATCGATGGATAGATTAGAACCGTTATTGCAAAACACCTCAAACAATGGCGGAACTTGGAAGGAGTTTGGAGTGAAATATGATAAGGTTTACGAGAAAAAGAGTGTAATTAAAAATGGCTCAACATCTTTATGGAATTACGCCGAAGGTTTGATTAATGAAAGTGTTGAAAAAGGGATTCTAAAAAAATAATCAAACATAGCCTGCGGTTTTAACCGCAGGGACTCATGCATAATCACTACACGTTTCCCGTGGTTGAAACCACGGGCTATGTTTTATCTCATAAATCTATACACAATCTCGTCATTCGACTGAAAGGAGAAATCACACAAGTAACTCCGCAACGAAAATCCAATCTTTGTCGAATTTCTAGTGTGATTTCTCTTTTCAGTCGAAATGACAAACTTTGCGCAATCTTCACAAAACATAAGTGTAATCGATACTCTTTAAATTGTTGAAAAGTTTCACAAATATCTAGCGATAAACTTTTTTTTAAGAGTGGCAATTCGGGTTCTAATGGTTAAATTTGTTGAACTTCATAAAACAAATACCACTTATGGAAGAAATGCTCTTTTATGACCGAATGCAATTTGCCTTCACGATTACTTTTCATTATCTTTTTCCACAACTTACAATGGGGCTTTCGCTCATCATAGTTTACTTCAAGTGGAAATATCTAAAAACTAAAGACGAACAATACAATCACGCCACCCATTTTTGGATGAAAATCTTTGCTCTCAATTTTGCAATGGGCGTAGTAACCGGAATCCCGATGGAATTCCAGTTTGGAACCAATTGGGCGAAGTTTTCCGAATTAACGGGAGGAATTATCGGGCAAACACTCGCCATGGAAGGAATGTTTTCTTTCTTTCTTGAATCTTCGTTTTTGGGAATCTTTTTATTTGGAGAAAAACTACTTGGACATAAATGGCATTTTGTAACCGGATTATTAATTATGATCGGTTCTTGGGCCAGCGGATTTTTAATCATTGCAACACATTCTTGGATGCAGAATCCTGTAGGTTATGAAATTTTGGAAAACGGAAAATTTGTACTCAATAATTTTCAGGCTTTGTTTTTAAATCCGTGGCTTTGGCCTTCTTACTTGCACAATCAGGCTGCTTCTTTGGTGACAAGTTCTTTTATTGTTGCCGGAATTGGAGCTTTCTATATTTTAAGCAAAAAAAACGTTTCTTTTGGGAAATTGTTCTTGAAAACAGGAGTGATTTTTGGATTGATTTCGAGTATAATTGTCGCTGTTCCAACTGGAGATTTAGCTGCAAAAAATGTAGTAAAATACCAGCCAGTAACTTTTGCGGCAATGGAAGGAATTTTTCATACTGAAGAAAAAGGTTCTGAAATTGTTTTAATCGGTCAACCCGATGTAAAAGACAAAAAACTGGATAATAAAATTGCGGTTCCAAATATTCTAAGTTTTTTGACTTACGGAAACTGGGATCAAGAAATAAAAGGTTTAGACCAGTTTGAAGAAGATCTGCATCCGACCAATATTTCAGGTTTGTATTATGCCTATCATATTATGGTTGGTCTCGGAACTGTTTTTATTGGTTTAATGGTACTTGCCCTTTTTCAATTGATAAGAGGGAAATTGTTCGAAACCAAATGGATTTTATGGTCGTTGATGTTCATGATGCCGTTTCCCTATATAGCCAATACTACAGGCTGGTACACTGCAGAGTTAGGAAGACAGCCGTGGCTGGTTTATAATTTGATGCGAACAGCAGCGGGCGCTTCGCCAACAGTTTCTTCAGGAAATACTTTGTTTACATTGCTGGGTTTTATCGGATTGTATCTTTTGCTCGGAATGCTGTTTTTGCTTTTGGTTGGAAAAATTATCAATAAAGGACCGCATCATGTGGAACTTTCAACAGAAAAAATATAAGTATGGAATTTTTTTGGTATGTAGTTTTAATGGGAATTTTGGCTGTTTATCTGGTTTTAGACGGCTATGATTTTGGCGCAGGAATTATTCATTTATTTTTTGCCGATACTGAAAGAGATAAAAAAGTAATCACCAATTCGATTGGCCCGTTTTGGGATGCCAATGAAGTTTGGCTCATTGCAGCGGGAGGTGTTTTGTTTTTTGCTTTTCCAACTTTATATGCATCGTCTTTCAGCGGCTTTTATCTGCCTTTGATTATGATTCTATGGCTTTTGATTTTTCGTGCCATCGGATTAGAGATGCGCGGGCAAGTACATAATCACATGTGGGAAGCGATTTGGGATAAGGCGTTCGGAATTGCGAGTTTGCTTTTGGCACTTTTCTTCGGAATTGCTTTAGGAAATATTGTTCGTGGTGTCAATCTCGGAATGGTTCAAAATGGCGTTTCAACACAAGAGCCGCATTTTTTCTTTCTGCCTTTGTGGAATCCAACTTTTAGTCCGCAGGCAGATGAATTGGGAATTATAGATTGGTTTACGCTTTTCTTAGGAATTGTGAGTGTTGTTGCTTTGACTATTCACGGCGCTAACTGGATTATTTATAAAACGAATTCTTCTTTGAATCCAAAACTGAAAAATGTGGTTTTTAAACTGAACTTTATTTTACTTATTTTGGTTTTTATCTCACTTGGAATCTGGCATTTTATTGAGCCGAAACCGTTTCACAATTTTGTTGAAAATCCAATTCTTTGGTTTTTTCCTTTAATGACTTTTGTTGGAATTGCTGGATTATTCAAAGTGCGTTCGTTTAAAAAAGACGGCCACGGGTTTGTATTTTCAACCTTGTTTTTAGTTGGAGGATTTGCTTCAACCGCCGTTTCAATTTTTCCGAATGTTTTGCCTTCGACTAATAATGTAAATCCGTCTTTGACGATTTATAATACTGCCGCCGGAGAATATGGTTTGAATGCCGGACTGAGCTGGTTTTTTGTTGCTTTGTTTTTAGTGATTGTTTATTTTATTATTCAATACAGGGTTTTTAGTGGGAAGATGGATGATGTTGGGTGTGGGGAGCATTGATGATTTTTTGCCACTAATTGCACTAATTTTCGAATTAATTATATTAATAGCCGTTGGTTTTAACCAACGGTTTTTTAGTTTTAAAGAACATGGCTTTAGCCAAAATTCTAAGTATATTTGGAATAGAATTTAATATCTTCTTGCTAAAAAAAACATATTTATTAGATTCTTTTATGAAAGTTTAAAGAGATTACTTATGGAAATAATTTTATCAATTGTTGGCGGTTTCTTAGTTGGATATTTTACATCATATTTCAATGAAAAAGGCAAGAACAGAGCCACTATTGAAGATACATCGCAATTAACAGAAGAAAGAGAAAAAATAACTTCAAAATATAGTTTGGACAGCACGCGTCGGAAAATTCAATATGAAACTAAAAGCAGCTCTTATATGAAATATTTCAATCTTCTAGATGAACAATCACAAAACGCAAATATAGATGCGCAAGAAGAATTTCTGCCAATCTTAGCTAAATTTAATTCTGATTATATTCCAAATGCAGATAACATACAAAAAGCATCAAAAGCTGCGGCAGAATTTTCTAACTCCATTCAAAAATTAATGCATAAATCTCAAGAAAAATATTTGAAATTTAAAAATGAGACAAATGCTTTAAAATTAATTGCTGGTGATGAAGTTTTAAATTTAATGAATGAAATAGATAAGATTTCTCAACTATCGTTTGATGTATCTGCACAAATGATGAAAGATTTAGCAAAAAATATTATTGAAAAAGATTTGACAACACTAGGTTCACAAAAAAAGTATCTGGAAGATTTAGCTAATCAGACGAATATTTTGAGGGAAAAACTTGTAAAAGAAATTAGATTAGAACTTTCTGAGATATAAGCATTTCTCATTTACCCAAGTGCGCGTTAGGGATAGAAGCGACATCCTTTTGTGACAAATGTTAGGCCTTGAATAACAATGATATTTTCTGGAACAAAAGATATAGTGGATAGCCCAGCCGAAGGCAACGCCCATAAAATACAAATCTGTCTATTCTACGAAAATGAATCTTTAGTTTCACCTTTGTCAAAGTTTTAAACTTTGACAAAGATTACTCTACAAGTGAACTAAATTGAAAATATTTAAAAATCTACACAAATTTGCCGAATTTATGTGATGTTGAATGCTCTAGAATAAAACCTCTTTCGTAATAATATAAAATCCCATTACGAGCACAAACCATCCAAAGAGTGGTTTTAGTTTTGCTCCGTCGATTTTTTTAGAAAGCTGACTTCCAATTAACATTCCGATTAAGGCCATAGCAGAAACGCTTAATAAGAAAGTATAATTAATTGGTGTTCCAATGTATAAATCGCCTGCAAAACCTATTGAGGAATTTATGGTGATAATTAATAATGAAGTTCCAACGGCTTGTTTCATTGGCAATTTGGCAAAAAACAAAAGAGCAGGAATGATTAAAAATCCTCCGCCGGCACCTAGAAATCCAGTCACAATTCCGACCAAAAACCCAATGATGCTTAATTGAATATAATTTGTTTCGGCATTTTTTATTTCGGGCTGCGGTTTCTGAATCATCGAAATGGCTGCTGTAATCATTAAAACCGAAAAGACAATCATAATTAAAAAATCTTTCGAAACCGAATAGGAAGCGATTGAAAATAGGGTAGAAGCAATTTGAGGAAAAATAACTTCGCGAATAATTAAAATGGAAATCACAGACGGAATCGCAAAATACAATGCCGATTTCAGTTTTAGATTTCCCATTTTATAATGACTGTAACTTCCGGAAAGGGCAGTCAAACCAACAATAAATAAAGAATAAGAAGTGGCTTGCTCCGGATTTACCTTAAATAAATACACCAAAATAGGAATCGTCAAAATAGAACCGCCGCCACCAATAAGCCCTAGCGAAATTCCGATAATGATTGAAGCAAAATAGCCTAAATATTCCATTGCATTTATTTTGATGCAAAGGTGCTTCGTAAATTAGAAATCTACAGTAACATTTATCACAGAAGGATTTTTTTGTTTTGCCACGGATTATATTGATTAGAATGATTTTTTTTTTGTGTGCTGATTTTTATTGTCCACGGATTTTACAGATGGAACAGGTTGCCACAGATTAATTACTAAAAGTGTGTCAGGCTGAGCGAAGTCGAAGCCCACAAAGTATTTCGACTTCGCTCAATGTGACAAAAAAATCTGTGAAAATCTGTTTAATCAGTATAATCTGTGGCCAATATCACTTCAATAACTCAATCTGGTTTCGGTTGAGTTTTACCAAACCACGTTGCTCCATTTTTTTTAATAATCGGGAAACAACTTCTCTAGATGTATTTAATTCGGTTGCAATTTCTTGATGCGAAAGTTTGACTTCAGAACAACCGCAAGCATCAGAATGTCTTTTCAAATAAAACTCCAAACGCTCATCCATAGAACGGAAAGCGATATTATCAACCACTTCCAGAACTTCTTCAAAACGGCTTCTGTAAGTTTCTATAACAAATTCGTACCAGGAACGGTGTTCCATCATCCATTTATCCATTAGTTGCAACGGAATCATCATGACCGTTACATCTTCGACAACTTTTGCCATGATTTGACTTTTTTCGCTTTTGGCAGTACAAATCATCGAAATGGCGCAAGCTTGTCCCGGCTGTAAATAATACATTAAAAACTCACCACCATCTTCGCCTTCGCGGTAAATTTTGATTTTTCCCTTTAGGATCAAAACCGTGTTTTTGATGTATTGTCCGGTACGCATTAAAATGGTTCCGGCTTCAAAACTTTGTTGGCTTCCGTTGTCTTCAATCGTAGCAATGAGTTCGTTTGAAAAATTTGGAAAAATGGTTTTTAATGGATTTTGCATTTTTTATAAATATTTTGTCGCATCGAGCGGAGTCGAGAACCTCAACATCTCGACTCCACTCGAACTGGCAGATGCAATTTTGATATCTTTATTTTATCAAAATCGAATTGAAAATTATAATTTTTTACAAAGATAATAGATTCATGTAGTATAAATTATCAGGAATTGGTATTTAAGTTGTATTTTATGCAAATGAATAAATCCTAATTTTCTATCGATTTTGTAGAGTGAATTTTTAAAAATAGTAACTAAATTTGTAATTCACTGATTATAATCCTTTCTCTAAAACGTTTTCTGAGAATAATAATCGAAATCGCATTTGGTACGTTTTTTATAAATAGAAACGTCGTAATTTTACAAAAACACATAATACTATGAATTTATCACAAGAAGATTGGGTTGCTCAGTTAAACGCTGACGAAAATGCAGTTATACTTGATGTAAGAACTGAGGACGAATTTAATGATGGCTATATTGAAAATGCTTTAAACATTGATATCAATAAAGGCCAGGCTTTTATTTATGAAATTGAAGAATTAGATAAAAACAAAAATTATTATGTGTACTGCCGTTCTGGTGCCAGAAGTGCCAAAGCATGTCAGATAATGAACGAATTAGGAATTGAAAACGCCTATAATCTACTTGGTGGTATACTGGACTGGGAAGGTGATACCGTTCAACCATAAAATAGAAGAAGAGGCGCGAAAAGCCTCTTTTTTCGTTTAAAATGCTATTAATAACCAAACTATAAATTACCAGATCATGAGTTTAATACCAGAAGAATATCAGATCAAAAGTCTGATAAATCAAGATACCTATCTTGTAAATGGAGAACTGAAACAATGGACAGGACAAACTACACCTGTGTTTTCTACTATTTCCTCTACAGAAAAATATACGCCGACTTTATTAGGATCAATTCCGTTTATGGCAGAAAAGGAAGCAGCCGAAGTTGTTGAAGCTGCAAATGCGGCTTATGACAAAGGACAAGGTTTATGGCCAACAATGAAAGTGGCTGACCGTATTAAATGCATGGAGAATTTCGTTAAACAAATGAAAGAAACTCGTGAGGAAGTGGTCAAACTTTTAATGTGGGAAATTGGCAAAAACCTTGGCGACTCTCAAAAAGAGTTCGACAGAACGGTTGAATATATTTACGATACCATTGCCAGCTACAAAGAGTTAAACGGGCGCAGTGCACATTTTGAGAAAGTACAAGGCGTAAATGCCATGATTCGTCGCGGGCCTTTGGGAGTTGTTTTATGTCTTGGACCGTATAACTATCCGTTAAACGAAACTTTTTCATTATTGATTCCGGCTTTAATTATGGGTAATGCTGTAATCTTTAAACCAGCAAAACATGGTGTTTTATGTATTTCGCCATTGTTGGAAGCTTTTAGAAGCAGTTTTCCAAAAGGCGTAATCAATATCGTTTACGGACGCGGAAGAGAAGTTGCTTCCCCAATTATGAAATCAGGGAAAATTGATGTTTTGGCATTAATCGGGAACAGCAAATCGGCGATTGCTTTGCAGGATCAGCATCCAAATAAAAACAGACTTCGTTTGATTTTAGGTTTAGAGGCAAAAAATCCGGCAATTATTCTTCCTGATGCCGATTTAGATTTGGCTATTCAAGAATGTATTACAGGATCATTATCTTTCAATGGCCAACGTTGTACAGCTTTAAAAGTATTGTACGTTCACGAATCAATCAGAGAAGAATTCAACAAACGTTTCGCTGAAAAAGTAGATGCTTTAGGATTTGGAAATCCTTGGGAAAAAGGAGTTTCTTTAACGCCGCTTCCAGAAACTGACAAGCCAGCTTATATTCAGGGATTAATTGATGATGCAAAACACAAAGGTGCAAGCATTATCAACGAAAAAGGAGGAAAACATACTGAAAACTTTATTTTTCCAGCTGTGTTATATCCAGTAAATAAAGAAATGAGAGTGTATCATGAAGAACAATTTGGTCCAGTAGTTCCAATTATTTCTTTCAAAGATATCAATGAACCGCTTGAAGATATGGCTGAATCAAATTATGGCCAGCAAGTGAGTTTGTTTGGAAAAGATATTAAAACTTTGGCACCGCTTATTGATGCTTTAGTAAATTTAGTTTGCAGAGTTAATTTAAACAGTTCATGTCAAAGAGGACCAGACGCGTTCCCTTTTACAGGAAGAAAAGATTCTGCAGTTGGAACATTAAGTATTCCAGATGCTTTGCGTTCTTTTTCAATACGTACGTTTGTAGCTTCAAAAGATATCGATTACAACAATGAAATTTTGCAGGAATTGCTAAACAGCAAAGAATCGAATTTCATTAATACCGATTATATTTTGTAGCCATCAGAGTTATATATTAATTGTAGGTCACCGTCTTTTTCTTTTTGAAAGAGACGGTTTTTTTTTTTTTTGAAAGGGACAAAGAGACAAAGATGCAAGGGACAAAGGTTTTAATTTTTTGCCTTCGCTTACCATGGCAAACCTGAAACCTGAAACCTGAAACTTGAAACTTTAAATTTTTATAACCCTATTGTAACAATAAGTTAAAAAAATCCACTAATATTATAACGAAATAAAATCATCAAAATCTTAAAACATTTATGAGAACAAAATCAATGCAATTTTTGCTAATTGCTTTGGCATTTTTTGCACAAAATAGCTTTGCGCAGGAACTTTATATGCCTCGAAATATAAAAGATGCTTACGCAAAAGGAACACGTTCAATGGACGGAAAACCAGGAAAAAACTATTGGCAGAATCACGGGAAATATACAATGGAAATTACTGTTGATGCCAAAACAAAAATAGTAAGCGGAACAGAAACTATTGAATACACAAACAACAGCAATGATACATTGAAAAACTTGCCTATTCGATTTGTAAATAATCTTCATAAACCATCTTCACCTCGAAGCGGCACTGTAAGTCAAGATTTTTTAAGTGACGGATTAACTATTACTTCATTAAAAATTGGTGGCGAAGTCTATAAAGAAGACGGCAGAAAATGGGGAACTGTTGGAGTTGTAAGAATGAAAAAACCTATTCCGCCGCATTCTAAAGCAACAATTAATATTGACTGGAATTATCCTTTGTCTAAAGAAAGTGGGAGAGAAGGACAAATCGACGAAACTACTTTTTTTGTAGCCTACAGTTATCCTCGTGTTTCAGTTTTTGATGACTATAACAAATGGGACAGATTGCCACATACAGATCGTCAGGAGTTTTATAATGATTTTAATGATTATACTTATTCTGTAAAAGCACCAAAAAATTATGTGGTTTATGCAACTGGAGATTTATTAAATCCAGATGAGGTTTTGCAACCCGAATTTTCAGCACGTTTAAAAAAATCTTACGTTACAGATGAAGTGTTGCATATTGCGAATGAACAAGAAATGAAAAACGGATTAGTAACTAAACAGAACGACTGGAATGTTTGGAAATTTGAAGCAAAGCATATTTCTGATGTTTGTTTTGGTTTGAGTGATCATTACTTATGGGATGCAAGCAGTGTTATAGTTGATAAAAAAACAAATAGACGTGCAAGTGTTCAAGCGGCATACGATGTAAAAGGGACAGATTTTGAGGTTTCTGTAAAAAATAATCAATATGCATTGGATTGGTTTTCGAATAACTGGCCAGGAATTCCATATCCGTTTTCTAAAATGACCGCTTTTCAAGGATTTGCTGATATGGAATATCCAATGATGTGCAACGACTCACAAATGGGGGATCCGGTTTTTGCACAATTGGTTCAGGATCATGAAGTAGCGCATACCTATTTTCCTTTTTATATGGGAATCAATGAAACACGATATGCTTTTATGGATGAAGGATGGGCTACAACTTTTGAATATTTAATTGGAATTGCCGAACATGGCAAAGAAGCAGCAGATAAATTTTATAAAGACTTTAGAGTTAAAGGTTATATTAATGATCCATCAACTGAGGAAGATCAACCGATTATCTCAATGTCGTCCCAGGTTTCTGATGCGGGCTACGGAAACAATTCTTACGGAAAAGCTTCACTTTCTTATATAGCTTTGAAGGATTTGCTGGGTGATGATTTATTCAAAAAAGCATTACATTCTTATATGGAGAATTGGAACGGAAAACACCCAATTCCTTGGGATTATTTCAATTCGTTTAATGCGGCAACAGGTAAAAATCTGAATTGGTTCTTTAATAATTGGTTTTTCACGAATAATTACATTGATCTTACAGTTAAGAATGTAGAAAAGAATAAAATTGCAATTGAAAATACAGGAGGTTTCGCAATTCCTTTTGATATAAAAGTTGTTTATGCGGATAATTCAACTGAAATAGTACATCAAACACCAGCAATTTGGGAAACAAACCAAAAATTGGCAACAATTAATTTGAAAAGCAAGAAGGAAATTAAGCTAATTACGATTGATGGCGGTATTTTTATGGATGCTACTCCTGCGAATAATATGTGGGTTAGCAAATAATTCTTAATAATAATAAATCAAGAAGCCGTCTTTTTTAATGAAAATGACGGTTTTTTTTATTTTTTAAGTAAAATAATACAAATGTGGAAAACCGTATTAAATTGTTCACAGAAAAAGTTACGTTTGCAAAAATATAAACAATTGAATTATTAATGAAAAAGTACCACATTCTTTTAGGTTTATTGCTTTCTTTTAAAAGTTTTGCGCAAAACGATTCGAAAACCGCATTTCAAAAGAGCAGATACGAATTAGCTGTTTCGTATTATAAAAAAGCAGATTTTAGAAAAGCATTAGACTTATTTTCTATTGCTTCAAAACTTAAACCAGAAAACGAATTAGGAAAAGAATCGACAAAGCAGGTAGATGCTTTAAAAACTATTCTTAGAAATGATGTTCTAAGTCGTGTTGTTGGAAAATGGAAATTGACGGGAGATAAACCTACTTGGGCACAAACCACAATTACAAGTCAGAATGATATTGAAGAAATTATTGAAATAAATCAGGATAAGATTTTATTTTTTGTAACAGATAAAAAAACGCTGATCAAAAAAATGGTAAAATCAGAGGATTTGAAATATTATAATAAAGATGTGACCGACGGTGTTTTTTCAGATATAATTCTTTCTGATGGGACAATTTGGAGTTGCTTATTGGATGAAGAAGCAAATGTGCTTCACGTTATAAATATTGCCAAACAAACTGAAAAAGGCATCGAAAATATAACCAGCAATAATGAAGAAGCTTATTTTGTAAGAATAAAATAATAAAAGGGGAATCAAATGATTCCCCTTTTTATGTTTGTGTATCGATTACAAAAATTTAAAACCTACTGAAAAATTAGAAATACCTGTTTTAATGCTTCTTCCAGATGGATCAAGATCGGTTACGCCTGCTAGATATCTGTAATCGACTGTAAATCGCCATAAATCTACTCCGGCACCACCAAGAAAACTGCTATTGTTTCGTTCAAAAGCAATAAAATTGAGATTATTGCTTGCATTAATATCAGAGTAGTTTTTCCAGTTGTATCCAAGAAATATTCTGACGTTTCCTAATTTTCCTAAAGGGAGAACTTTTAAACCAGCAATCAAAGTTGCGTCAGTACCGCCTAACTCATATTCTGTTTCCCCAATTCCGGTTTGCGAAACGCTAAATTTTGATTTAGCATATCCAAATTCACCCTGGCCATAAAAAAGCGCCAGATTTACTCGAACAAATCCAGCAAAACCATACTCGGTTCCTGAACTTTTAGAACTGAAATCATCAGTAATTACGGAAGTTATATTAGTAGAAAATTGAGGTCCAACTTGTATTAGCTGCGCAAATCCATTGACACAAATACATAATAATGTAGCGAGAAAGAACTTTTTCATAACTGGTTTTTATTTATTTTGATACTATAAAATTAATTATTAATAATTAAAATAGAATGATTTTTCTGGTTTATTTTTAGTTATCTTTTTGATAATGAGAAGGATGTTGTTTTTTGATTTCGAAATGTTTTTCATTTTTAAATGGCGTAAATTTGGCTTAAGACTAAATACCTTATTTGAAATGAAAATTACAGCAATTGAGCCTTCGCAAACTTGGAAAATCCGACACGAAGTAATGTGGCCCGATCAGCCTTTTGAATATGTTCAATTAAAAGAAGATAATCTAGGATTGCATTTTGGTGCTTTTGAAAATGAAGAACTAGTTTCAATTGTTTCCTGTTTTTTTTCTGAAAATGAAATGCAGTTCAGAAAATTGGCAACTCTGGAAAAATATCAAGGAAAAGGAATCGCTTCAAAACTGCTGCAGCATGTATTTGCGTTGGCTAAACAAAGAGATATCACTAAAATTTGGTGCAATGCGCGCGCCAATAAAAAGTCATTTTACGAAAAATTCGGAATGATTGATACACAAAAAACTTTCTCTAAAGAAGGCCAGGAATTTACCATTATGGAAATTTTATTGTAAAAATTTAAGATCAAATTGAGGAATAAAATAAAGAGTGCCAATTTTTTATGTTTATTATTTTTTTGAAAGTTGATTTTGTTTTTTTCAACAAAACTTCAGTTGCAAATTTTGCTCGACTGCATTTTTGATATAAAATCATTTGTATAATTGTGGAATAAATAGCGAAAAAAAAAGAAAACGTTTTCGCTTATTATCGACATGTTAAGACTTTCTTATTTTATTTTTTTTATTGTAATCTTTTAGTACTTTCGCACCGAAATGAGAAAGTTAATAGTATTTTTAGTATTCATGAATTTGCTTCTGTCAGGTGGAGGCCAATATCTTAATGCTAATACTATTGGAGCTTCTCAGCATCATTTGCTTGAAAAAAAGCACCGTGTAAAATTCACAAACCAAGAACGTGGCACTTCACTTATTGAAGATGCAGATGTGGATGTTGAAGAAGATTTGCTTGGAAATGATGATGCTAATGATGGACTTACAACGAAATTTGTTGCAGTTAATTACAGTTTACTTGATAACTGGTATTTGACTTTTTCGGAGCAATCTGCTACAAATGAATCTAATCGTTTTAAAATCTACGCGCCTTTTCTTGCGCACTCAAATCCTATTTACATTACGCAACGCGTATTAAGAATTTGATTTACCAATATACATCGGTTACCTGTTGTGTAATCCCGCTATCTTGTTGATGTATATTTTTCTACTTCTTCTTAAATGAAAGTGAGGTTATAACTTACTGGTGTCTGATGCATTTTTCCATCTAAGGGAATCACTGTATTCCAAGCATTCAATCGCTTAATTTCCAAACTAAATCATGAAAAGAATTATTTTGTTCACAGGCTTAATTGCCTTTGTGTGCCTAACTAGTTGTACAACTAAAAAAGAAGAAAAAGAAGAAGTTGAAGTATTTACGGTAACAAATCCGGTAAAAATCGATACTTCATTTACAAAAGAATATGTTTCGCAGATTAAATCTGTCCGAAATATCGAAATCCGTGCCCAAGAAAAAGGGTTTTTGCAAAACATTTATGTTGATGAAGGACAATTTGTGAAAGCTGGCCAATTGTTGTTCAGAATTATGCCAAATATGTATCAGGCAGAATTGCTAAAAGCACAAGCGGAACAAAAATCAACTGAAATCGAATTGCAGAATGCTAAACTTTTAGCAGATAAAAACATCGTTTCTAAAAACGAATTGAGCGTTGCTCAGGCTAAATTGCAATCAGCAAAAGCTGAGGTTTCATTGGCAAAACTTCATTTATCATTCACAGAAATCAGAGCTCCGTTTGACGGAACAATTGACCGTATTCCATTAAAACTTGGAAGTCTTATCGATGAAGGCGAATTATTGACAAGCCTTTCAGACAACAGTCAAATGTTTGCTTATTTCAATGTTACTGAGCCAGAGTATCTTCAATATCAGACAGATGTTCAAGATCGTGCTGAGACCAAAGTAAATTTGGTTTTGGCGAACGGCGAAACGTTCAAACATAAAGGAAACGTAGAAGTAATTGAAAGTGAATTTAATAATGAAACTGGAAATATCGCTTTTAGAGCAAGATTCCCTAATACCGAAAAATTACTTAGAAATGGCGAAACTGGACAAGTACAAATGTATTTGCCTCTTAAAAACGCTATTGTAATTCCGCAAAAAGCGACTTACGAAATTCAGGATAAAAAGTATGTTTTTATTGTTGATAAAAACAATAAAGTTACTTCAAGAGAAATTACTATTACAGGTGAAATCCCTGATTTGTACGTAATAAAAAGCGGTCTTTCTGAAAATGACAAAATCTTGCTTGAAGGTGTTCAGAAAGTAAAAGAAAACGACAAAATTAAATATGAATACCAAGCTCCTCAAGAGGTAATGAAACATTTGCGTGTAAAAGCAGAATAAGGATTTTGTTTAAAAGTTTCAAGTTTCAGGTTTTCGTGAAACTTGGAACCTGAAACCTTAAACAATTTTAAACTTTCATTTGGTTTAATCATTAAAAAAATATAAAATGTTTAATAAATTTATACAAAGACCGGTTCTGTCGATAGTTATATCGCTGATAATTGTCTTTTTGGGAGTATTGTCGGTATTGAATTTGCCAATTACACAGTTCCCTACGATTTCACCTCCAATGGTAAATATTACCGCAGATTATCCAGGATCGAACGGTGAATTGATGATTAAGGCAGTTGTTATTCCGTTGGAAAGAGCCTTAAATGGAGTTCCGGGAATGAAATATATGGCTTCTGATGCCGGTAACGATGGTGAAGCTACGATAAAAGTAGTTTTTAATTTAGGTACAGATCCTAATCAGGCCGCGATTAACGTTCAAAACCGTGTGGCTTCGGTAACAAATAAGCTTCCTCCATTAGTAATTAGAGAAGGTATCAAAATTACAAGAGAGGTACCAAGTATGTTGATGTACGTGAACCTTTACAGTACAGACAAAAATACCGACATGAAATTCTTGTACAACTACGCTGATATCAATGTACTTTCAGAATTAAAAAGGGTAAACGGTATTGGTTCTGGAGATATCTTAGGAACACGTGAATATGCAATGCGTATTTGGTTGAAACCAGATCGTATGCTTGCTTATAAAATCTCTGCCGATGAGGTAATGGAAGCATTATCAAGTCAGAGTTTAGAGGCTTCTCCAGGTAAAACAGGAGAAAGTTCTGGTAAACGTTCTCAAGCATTTGAATATGTATTGAAGTATTCAGGACGTTTTACAACAAAAGAACAATACGAGAATATTGTAGTAAAAGCAAATCCAAACGGAGAGCTTTTGCGTTTGAAAGATATTGCGAAAGTCGAATTCGGAAGCTCGATGTATGATATCTATTCGAATTTGAATGGAAGACCTTCAGCGGCAATTGTATTGAAACAATCTTTTGGAAGTAACGCGAATCAGGTTATTGAAGAGGTAAAAGCGAAATTGGAAAAAATCAAACAAAAATTCCCTAAAGGAATGGATTATGAGATTTCTTATGACGTTTCTAAGTTCCTTGATGCTTCTATCGAAAAAGTAATTCACACGCTTGTTGAAGCGTTTATTCTGGTAGGTTTGGTAGTATTCCTTTTCTTGGGTGACTGGCGATCTACAGTTATTCCGGCAATTGCAGTTCCGGTATCATTGGTTGGAACTTTTGTGTTCATGACTTTCTTCGATATTTCGTTGAACTTAATTACATTATTTGCTTTGGTATTGGCAATTGGGGTCGTGGTTGACGATGCGATTGTGGTTATCGAGGCCGTTCACGCCAAGATGGAAGAAGAGCATCTGTCGCCATTTAAGGCAACGAAAAAAGCAATGCATGAAATTGCTGGAGCAATTGTGGCAATTACATTCCTTATGGCAGCCGTATTTATTCCTGTTGCTTTTATGTCTGGTCCGGTTGGAGTATTTTACCGACAGTTCTCAGTAACAATGGCAACTGCGATTATACTGTCAGGTATTGTGGCATTGACCTTGACACCAGCGCTTTGTGCAATGATGTTGAAAAACAATCATGGACAGCCTAAAAAGAAAACTCCTGCAAACCGATTTATTGATGCTTTCAACGAAAAATTCAATTTAGCACAAGGCAGATATCAAAATGTGTTGGCAAAAATTGTTGACAGACGTGTTGTTACTTTTGTAGCTTTAATTGGCTTCTGTATCGGAACATGGGGGATTAGTAGCACTGTACCTTCTGGATTTATTCCGAATGAGGATCAGGGAATGTTTTATGCTGTTATTCAGACACCTCCGGGTTCATCATTAGAAAGAACAAATAATATTGCAGAAAGAGTTCAAAAAATTGCTGAGGAAATAGACGGAGTAAAATCAGTTTCTTCATTAGCGGGTTATGAAATTTTATCTGAAGGTACGGGTGCCAACTCAGGAACTTGTTTGGTTAACCTTAAAGATTGGAGCGACCGTAAAGAATCTGTTGTTGAGATCATGCATCAAATGGAAGAAAAATGTAAAGATATTGCAGGTGCAAATATCGAATTCTTCCAACCGCCAGCTGTACCTGGATATGGTGCTGCAGGTGGATTTGAGCTTCGTTTGTTGGATAAAACAGGTTCGGGAGATTATAAGAGAATGGAGAAGGTAAACAATGATTTTGTTGCCGAATTGAACAAACAACCAGAATTATCAAATGTATTCAGTTTTTATAGTTCAAGCTTCCCTCAGTATATGATGAAAGTCGACAATGATTTGGCACAACAAAAAGGAGTTTCTATCGAGAATGCCATGAATACTTTGTCAACTCTTGTGGGGAGTAACTACGAAATCAGTTTTATCAAATTCGGAATCAACTATAAAGTTATCGTTCAGGCTTCGCCGGAATATCGTGCACAGCCAGATGATATATTGAAATTGTATGTGAAAAACGACCGCGATGAAATGGTGCCTTATTCTGCTTTTATGAGATTAGAAAAAGTGTACGGACTTTCAGAAATCACGCGTCATAACATGTACACCTCAACACAAATCAGTGGTTCTCCGGCAGCAGGTTATAGTTCAGGAACAGCGATTAAGGTGATTCAACAAATAGCAGAGAAAAAACTGCCAAGAGGATACGACATTGACTGGGCAGGTATTTCTGCCGATGAGGTGGCTCAAGGGAATCAGGCAATTTGGGTATTCTTGATCTGTTTAGGATTTGTTTACTTGGTATTAGCGGCACAATATGAAAGTTTCATTTTGCCATTATCAGTAATTCTTTCATTGCCAGCGGGTATTTTTGGAGCTTTCCTTTTATTGAAATTCACAGGATTGGAAAATAACATTTATGCGCAGGTTGCTATGGTAATGCTTATTGGTTTATTAGGTAAAAATGCCGTATTGATTGTAGAGTTTGCGATTCAGCGACACGCTGCAGGAAAATCAGTTCTTGACGCCGCTATGGAAGGAGCAAAAGCAAGGTTCCGTCCTATCTTGATGACATCTTTTGCATTTATTGCCGGTTTGCTTCCGCTTGCTTTTGCTACTGGGCCGGGTAAAATTGGTAACCGAACTATTGGTACTGCCGCGGCAGGCGGTATGCTTATAGGGACTATTTGTGGGGTGTTTTTGATTCCGGGACTGTATTACATTTTTGGACGAATTGCCGAGAGATACAAACTGGTTAAACATGAAGAAGAAAATCCATTAACTGAAGAAATTGACAACAATCATGTATAATAAAGTGAAAATATATAAATATAGCGCCGCATTGGGTTTGTGTCTTGCTGTAGTGGGCTGTAAAGCTCCTGCGCCTGATACTGCAACTGCCAGTGCACCAGTTCCAGAATCATTTAGTACTGCTGCCAGTCGGGATACAACCAATACAGCAACTGTAAAATGGAATGAATTCTTTAAGGATCAAAATCTTGTCGATTTGATTGATGTAGCCCTGAAAAACAATCAGGAGTTAAACATGACGCTGCAGGAAATCGAAATTGCTAAGAATGATGTAAGAGTTCGTAAAGGTCTTTTACTGCCATCTGCTGGAGTACGTGCCGGAGCTGGAGTAGAAAAAGTAGGAAGGTATACCAGCCAAGGTGCTGGTGATGCCACTACTGAAATTAAACCTGGTGTAGAAACTCCAGATCCACTTGGAGATTTTACTATTGCGGCTTATGCAAACTGGGAAGTCGATATTTGGAAAAAACTTCGCAATTCTAAAAAAGCAGCTTTAAACAGATATTTAGCAACTGTTGAAGGGAAAAACTTTGTAGTGACAAACCTTATTGCTGAAATAGCAGATTCTTATTATGAATTATTAGCTCTAGACAATCAGCTGGATATTGTGAAGCAGACAATTACTTTACAATCTAATGCTTTAGAAATTGTGAAAATCCAAAAGCAAGCGGCGAGAGCTACAGAACTTGGGGTTAAGAAATTTGAAGCTGAAGTACTAACTTCAAAAAGTATGGAGTTTGATATTTTACAACAAATTAAAGAGACTGAAAACAAAATTAATTTCTTGCTAGGTCGTTATCCGCAGGAAATTAAAAGAACAAACAGTAGCTTCTTGAAGCTTTTGCCAGCTTCAGTAACTGCAGGAGTTCCGTCTCAATTATTGATGAATCGTCCTGATGTTAAACAGGCAGAATTAGAATTGGTTGCAGCCAAATTAGATGTAAAAGTAGCTCGTGCAGAATTTTATCCTTCTCTTGATATTACAGCTGCGTTTGGAGTTCAGGCATTCAAGCCATCGTATTTGTTTACACTTCCTGAATCACTTTTGTATTCATTGGCAGGAGATCTTGCTGCACCATTGATTAACAGAAATGCAATTAAAGCTGAGTTTTCGAGTGCAAATGCTAGACAACTTCAGGCACTATATAATTATGATAAAACGATTTTAAATGCTTATTTAGAAGTATCTAATCAGCTTTCTAAAATAGATAATCTGCAAAAAAGCTATGATTTGAAATCGCAGCAAGTTGATGCATTAAACAAGTCAATTGATGTTTCGAATGATTTATTTAAATCGGCAAGAGTAGATTATTTTGAGGTTTTAATGACGCAACGCGACGCATTAGAAGCAAATTTAGAATTGATTGATACTAAAAAAGAACAACTCAATGCTGCAGTTCATGTTTACAGAGACTTAGGCGGGGGTTGGAAGTAGAATAGAATGCCCATTTTAATTAGTTATTAGTAGAGGCCTCTCAGAAGTTGAATTCTGAGAGGTTTTTTTGTAGATCATAAATAAGAGTTCCAAAGGAACAATTTATATTGTAGGGCTGTCCCGAGGCCTCGGGATCAGTCCAGTTTAAACATAATAATGCAAAAAGCCTTTCAGCAAAATATTCTGAAAGGCTTTTTAAAATTTTATTTATTTAGGAATAACAATTTTCGCTCTAAAACCTTTGTCTGGTTCTGTTTCAAAATCTACGCTTCCTTTAACGGCCTGAATGCGGCTTTCCATATTTAGAAGACCGTTTTTTGTTATCATATCTTTTTCACAACCAACGCCATTATCAGTATAGTTGATAAAGATTGAGTTTTGATCGCTTGCAAATTTTATGGCAACAAGATTGGCTTTGCTGTGTTTTTTCATATTGACCAATAGCTCTTGTAAAATTCTATTAATGGTGATCTTTTTTATATCATCAAGAATTTCCCAGTTGATGTTTTCTAGATTGTTAAATAAGACATTTCGTTCACTGGTGTTGTAAGTCGAAAGCAATTCTTTTATGTTGCGGGTAAAATTTGCACCGGTATCAATTTTATTGTTTTCTTTTGAAATTCCTCTCACACGGCTGTAAATATCATCCAGTTTTTGAAGAAGATTTTCTTTTGTGTTTTCTACCGACAAAGGCTGAGATTCAGTAAAAGCAATTACGTTAAAGACATCGTTTGCCAACTCATCATGGATTTTTTTTGCAATTCTAGTCTCAGTTTCATACGAAGCTTTAATCCCGATTACCTTATTTTTGTTTTTATAATAGCGTATTAGAATGGCAATTAAAATAACTAAAAAAACAAATATGATGATAAATACAATTCGCAGAAATTTCTCTTTTTGAAGTGACAACTGATTCTCTGCTTTTTCTAAACGCAGTTTTTCGTTTTCGTCTTTTTCTTTTGTGGCATCGTATTTAATTTTGGCAAATTTATTTTTAAAGTTGTTTCTAACCTTGATAATACTATCATTTAGTGTAAAATACTTTTGAACATAATTTTGCTTTTTAGAGCTGTGATCATTTGAAATTAAAATTTGCAAAGCTTCTAATCTTTCATCAACACTATTTAGCTTTGTGGAAATATCGTATGCTTTCAGCGCATTTTCATCTGATTTTTGAACGTCTTTTTTAGAATAATAATCCGCTAAGTTCAGATAGCTTTGAATGCTTCCGTAGGTATCGTTAATTTCATTTCTTTTTTTGAGTGCATTATGCATTAAAGAAAACCCTTTTTCCTCCATTCCATTTTTAAAATAAGCATAACCCAAATTGTCTTGAATTCTCGCTTTAGAGGATGCTTGAGCTTCATTATTTAATAAATTTTTGTTTAAAATAGATTCTAAAAGAACAATTGCCTTATCATATTTTTTTTGCTTGATATAGATTGGTCCAATATTAGATAGAGGATCTAGTTTTGCAATAGGGTCCTTATATTCTTTTGCAGCTTCTTTATAATAAAAAATAGCATCATTATATAGAGAAAGTTCTTTATCGGCTATGCCTAATAGAGTATTTATAAAAGCTGTGTATACGCTCTTTTTTTTGAAATATGTTGAAGCTTCAGTAACAGTTTCTTTGCTGCCGTAATAATCTCCATTGACTTGCTGTATTCCTGCTATTTGTATAAGGATATATCCAATATTGGCACTGTCTTTTAAAGTTTGATAAAGTATTTTAGATTTATTAAAATCGTGAAAGGCCTCACTAAAGTTTTGTTTATTAAAATTTTCAACACCTATATTCCGTATGCGTAAAGCTTCTTTCTGTATAGCTTCTGTATTAGGAGTTGCGGTCTTTTTTTCTTTACATGAAAAGAGAGTGAGAATAATTATTAAATAAAAAAACGGGGACCGTAACATATAAATTTACTTTCCCCGAAAATAGTAATTAATTAGATACTAAAAACATATTTTATTCATCAGTTGGCGGCGGCGGCGGCGGTACTTTATCATCAGGGCCTCCAACATTTGGACTACCGGTACCAGACCCATCATCAGCAAATGTATCCTTTGCTAGATTAACTGTTTTTTTTGTTTCTTGTTTTGGCTTCGTTTCAATTTCATCCGGAGTACAAGAAAATATGCTGAATAATAACGCAATAGCGCTAAAAAATAATAGTTTTTTCATTTTGATTTAATTTAGAAATTAGACATGAGTATTGCTGTCCGGATTTTATCCAGAATTCATGATTGGCAATACCAATTGTTTTTTTTGGGAAGTAAAGCGCGTCGAACTGTAAGAGGTTGTTTGTACTTCCCGAACAAACTCGGTCTTACGGTTTTTCACGCAGTTAATTAAAATTAGTTTTGTTTTTTAGTTTAAGTCTGCAGACAAAACATGAACTAATTTCTTGATGCAAAGTAAAGACGTTTCTACGCCTTGACTGACAAGGAATTCCCGGAATTCCTGCCTTTCCTTAAGATTCCTGAAAATTCCCAACAAAATAAATTTGCAGAACTAGTTTGCGCTATTAAAAGTTATTTAAGTTTATAGAAAGGACTATAATTATAGATGCAAAAAGTCTGGCAAAAGTTGGATTTGAAAGATTAAAAAGCAAAGAAATTTAGCTTTGAAGCAAAAGTTGGAAATAGAAATAAGCACTTAATTGCAAAAGTTGAAAATAATGGCATATAAAAAATATTTAGGTGGATAATAAACATGAAAATTCTAAAGAGGTTCCTGAAAAGGAAATCTTTGTTGCATTTAAAAGACATATTTTCTAAAAAAAAGTATAGAAGATATCTCCTAGAAAAGTAATTATGATTGCAATTGAAATGATCGCATTTTCTGCGTGCTTAAACTTTGCGCAGAAAAAAGATTAGGAAGAATGATTTCTAAATGAAGGTGAAAAACATTTTGATAAGTAAAATGCAAAATGTTGGAAAAAGAATGATTTTTTGAAGTGTAATCGTGGCATTTAAAAAGTTTGTTTTTCGGCATATATTTACTGTTATTTACACTATAAAGATAAGAAAAAAATCCCGTTAAACCTAATAAAATCAGTAAAATAACGACTTTTTTTACCTTTTTTTTGAAACTTTTTCCCATGTTTTTTAACCTTTTTGCTAAATAAATTATGACAGTAGAACTTATTTTTAAGCAGGATTGAAATAAAATTATTTATATTTATAAAAGAGTAAAAATGAACTCATTTCGCCATCAATCAATTTAAAAATAGCAATTATGAAAAAGCTTTTAATACTATTACTTGTTTTATGCACTTTTGGCTGTAAAAAGTATGTAGTATCGTTTGAACAGCCAACAAATATGAAACTGGATAGCTTAAAATTGGAAGTGTTTCTGGACAAAAAGAAAATTAAGGATATCAAGTTAAAAGCAACAAACGAAATGCCGACTTATGAAACTGAAGAATTTTCGATATCAGATGAAGGAAAACATCTGCTTGAGTTTAAAACAAAAGATACAGTCTTTACGTATGAGGTAAAGTATCCCGATGAAAAATTTATCAAGGTAACCGCTCACTTAAAAGACAATAAGAAGATTTATATTGGAATTCTTAAGCAGAATTATAAATTTAGATTTCAGTAATAGAGAAGATCGTAATGAGATACAAAAGCAAAAGCCTTTCTTAAATCAGAAAGGCTTTTATTATTTTAGAGGAAGCTTTAAGATAAAAAATCTTTAAACCATAATCCAGAATTTTTTATGGTTCTTTTTTGCGTTTCAAAATCAATATGAATTAACCCGAATCGGGCGTTATATCCTTCTGCCCATTCAAAATTATCAGTTAAAGTCCAAACAAAATAGCCATCAACATTTAAGCCTTCTTCTTTGGCTTTAAGAATTTGTTCCAAATGATCTTGAATGAAATGTGTACGTTTTATGTCATGTACTTTTCCATTTGTAACGGTGTCAGGAAATGCGGCGCCATTTTCAGTAATTATGATTTTTTTGATGCCTTCGTAGCTGTTGAATCTTTTTAAAATATGATACAAAGCGGGAGGATAGACTTCCCAGCCCATTACGGTTGAAATTACATTTCTTTTTTCGGCACTAATTAATTCGGCACCAATATACGGAGTCAATAAAGATGCTTTTACAACTTCTCTGGTATAACATTGAAGACCAATAAAATCAAAATCAAATGCAAGATTGTTTCGGTCGTCTTCAAGCATATAATTAATTAGCTTTTTTAAAACTGGCAGATCGTCTTGAGGATATCCAAGCCCTAAAAGTGGTTCAATAAAGGTTCTGTTAAGCAAAGTATCGACACGTTTTGCAGCGTCAACATCTTTTTGATTTTGAGAAAATGGTTCGATATGCGTGCAGGAAAAAGTAGTTCCAATATTAGCATTAGGAATATTGCTTCGAAGTTTTTTTGCGCCAGCAACTGTTGCTAAAGTCACATGATGCATGGCTTTTATATAATTGGTTATGCCTTTTTTTCCGGGAGCGTGAATGCCTAAAAAATAGCCAGCTCCGGTAAAAACAGAAGGTTCGTTGATGACCATCCAATTCTTGACACGATCTCCAAAATGTTTTGCACAGGTCTCAACATAATCTGAAAACCAAGCTACTGATTCGCGATTGGTCCAACCGCCTTTTTCTTCAAGTGCATGTGGCAAATCCCAATGATAAAGCGTTACCCAAGGTTCGATCCCTTGTGCCAGTAATAAATCTATGATTTTATTGTAATAATCAATTCCCGCTTGGTTTACAGGATGAATTCCTGTGGGCATAATTCGAGTCCAAGAAATTGAAAATCGAAAATTAGGAATATTTAGCTCGCGAATTAATTCAATATCATATTGGTAAGAATTGTAGAAATCGCAAGCAGTTGCGGCATGATGACCATTTTTGATTTTTCCTTTCTGCGACGTAAAAACATCCCAGATAGAAGAACCTTTTCCATCGGCATCATGAGCGCCTTCAATTTGGAATGCGGCGGTAGAAACACCCCATAAGAAATCTTCACCAAATTGAGTTTTGTTTAGAAATGAGTTTTCAACTTTATTCATTCAACTATGTTCCTTGATTTTAAAATTTTTTTTAGTGAAGGAAGGAAGATTGCATGGCTCTTAAAAAAAGCCATTCTTTGAATGAAACTAGAAAATTTAGATTAAAGAATTTCATAACTTTTTGTTTTATTCAAATTAAAAAAACTAATGTGAATAAATTGTAAAGTCATTATTATCAAATAATTAAATACGATGAAAATGATAAAAAAAACCGATAAAAAGTTTCGGAAAAGAGCTTTTGAATGATATTGTTTAAATCAACTAAATAATCCCCATATCCTTAGCCATAAACACTAGCTGAACCGTATTGTTTGCCTTAAAAAAATCTTTCAGTTTTGATAATCTTTTTTCAATGGCACTTTTGCTGTTTGGTTTTATAGAAGCACTTTTGAAAATTTCGATTATGTCATCCTGCGATTCGCCTTCGGCTAAATATTTTAAAATGGTAATATCGATGTCGTCAATTTCAAAATTGTTTTTTTCTTGAAGCAAAGAAGCTATTTCGGGAGAAACGAATTTTTCATCAGAAGCCGAAATAATATTGATTGCTTTTTTAAGCTCTTCGATACTGTTTCTGCCTTTTAAAACAAAAGCATTTATCGCGGCATTTTCAAAAAGTGATTTTATGCGGTACTTCTTATCCTCTACTGAATAGGTGATAATTTTAATGTCTGGCTGAAATTCACGCGTTTTTTGGACTAGTTCGTCGCCACTGGCAAGGTTTATCTCGCGATGATCTGCCTTAAAAGATAAATCGCTTATAAGCAAATCATAAGGCTCATTGTCCTGAGCAGCTTTGCGAATTTTTAAAAACGCATCATCACAATACTTAGCGTAATGATAATTTTCGATTCCTAAGTCACTTAGGACTTTCTCTATTCCAAAATTGATGCTATCAAGATCTTCAGCGATTATTACTTTTTTAAACATATTGAGAATTATTTAGGCATGGATATTTTTTGTTTTACAACCTTTTACAGATTCAGTGTCAAAAATAATAGTTCCTTTTGTAGGCAAAATACGGTTTTCCATAATTTAGGAAAACATTTTAATAATTTATTTTTTTTCAGAAACATTTCCGTAGTCATTTTAGGTTATTACTATTTTATTTATACAGTCGAAAAAACAATAAATTGTCTGCTATAAGTGGTCATTGTTGCCATCAATTTTTGTGATGTTGACTGAATGGAGATTTTTTTGATAGCACGAAATTTAATACTTAAAAGTGAGAAAGCTCGCAATAAATATTTTTTCGGATTTTTTTTCGGATTTTAAAATTTGGCATACGCATTGCTGTTCACAAGTGTTCTGAATCGTTTTTTGTAATTTGGAAATCGGCAATTTAGTTTGCTCCGCTTTCCTAAAAATCCAAGTAGTAATCCTAAAAATCCTAAAAATCCTGAATGTATATGGACAACATTACACGATGCAATTATGAGAAAGCTTATAAAGAAGCTATAAGAAGAAAATATCAAATTGAAAAAGAAGTTGGGGACTATTCTAATTATCTAGAAACACCGTCTCAAGCTCATTTGCGAGATTTATGCTGGAAAATATTAAGCGTAAATCCAACTCCAGATGACTTAAAAGTGTATTGGGATTTTAAAGGTGTTCCATTTGATAAAAATGCAGAAGATACCTCTACATGTTACACAGATAAATACAAAAAAGTAGGTGCCTTTTTAAGGGGAGAGAAAGAACCTCAAAAAATTGATACTGTAGATATGGCGGCAATCTTGATTGATTTTGAGCCAAGGCCTTTCAGAAAATTTAAGGCGAAAGCAGTTTGCGAAGATCTTGAAGTTTACGGATGCAAAGAGGATCTTTCTGAAATGGAAAATGAGCAAATTTTGGAAGTTTCTAAAACGACCGGAATGCCAACATATAAAAGTGCGATTAATTGGTTAGTTGAGAAAAAATCAATTGAGAAAAAATTTGCCCTATTGAGAAATGTGGCGATAACGGCAGTTGTGTGCTTGATTGGAGTGGTCATTTACTTAGCGCTTCCTAACAAGCAATGTATGCAATGGTCGGGAGATCACTATGAAATTGTGACCTGTACCTTAAAAACAAATGGATTTAATTCAAATCCTGTAGAATTACTGGATGAGAGTTTGGTGAATCTAAAAAAAATAGACATTTCTGATAACACAATATGTTTTGATAAAAATGGAACAGCAACCATTTGGTATGGTAAAACGGCCGATGGTATTGATTTCTTTAATGGTCACGGCAGGCATCCTGAAAGTAACGATGCGCTTAAACCTGTGACATCCTATATTTTGAAAAAGTATGCACATAGAACGAGTGCTGAAAAATAAAAAACCTCCCAAAATTAGACCTTTCTTTGGGAGGTTTGCTTATTTTATTTTATTTTATTCTATTCCTGATCAGACTTATAAGCAATATCATTTGGGAATAACATTCCGTTTAAACGAGTATCTCTCTCATAAACATCTGGATAAAAATTCATATTTCCGTCTCGAGTTACCCAAGCTGTAAAATAGCCAATATATATCGGTACTTTTTTAGGCAGCATAAAAGGCGTTTCTTTTTTTCCGCTCATCGCTTCATTTATTTTGTCAAGTGTCCAATCTGGATAATCTTTTAACATTGAAATAGCCAAATCTTTTGCTTTTTCAACATTGATGCAACCATGGCTGAAAATACGTTTTTCAAATCCAAATAAACTTTTTGAAGGAGAATCGTGCATATAAATGTCATTCGGATTTGGGAACATAAATTTCACAAGTCCCAGAGCATTATCTGGTCCCGGTTTCTGTCTCACTTTTCCGCCATTCCATTCCATATTATGATCGGCAAGATAGTTTTTGTCTTCGGCCATTTTTAATTTTAATTCGTTTTGGATAATGCTCGAAGGAACATTCCAATACGGACTAAAAACAATTCGATCAATTTGACCACTAAAAATCACAGTTTTGGTTAATGGCGTACCAATGAAGACTTTTGAAACAATGTCAAAATTTTTATTTCGCACAAAATAGAGCATAAACGAAGGAATATTAACCATCACATATTGGTCTTGATCTTCTAATGAAGGCGGAATCCATCTGCAACGTTCCATATTAAGCATTATCGTTTTAATACGGTCGCTTATAGGTTCGTTCATTTGGTCAATATGTTCTTTTGAAAGGATATAATTTGGCGTCAATGCATGTCGGAGTTTGTATTTCATTACACCATCCATCAATTCTTGATCATAAAAATTGCTCTTTGAATCTGTTGCCAAGTCGCCAATTACAAACAAACGATGTCTTACATCAGCAATGGTTTGCGAAGTAGCATCGGGACGCAAATCTTTATACGGATTATCCATGTAAATTGGAGTCCATTGACCGCTTTTTTCTATTTCTCGATATTTTTTTAAAACCTCTTGAAGTTTGTAATATTGGCTAAAAAGTAAATGATTGTTTTGCTCCAATAAATTTGGATTGCTCACAATTGAATCCAATAACGTTTCATATGAAACCTTTTTCTTTGGCAAATACCATTCGATCTTATTTTGTGCCGCAGCATCAATTCCCTGATAAACATGTTTAGCATACAAAATGTACATGGAACTCAATAAAAGTTCGGTATCAGACTCTGAAAGTTTTGATTTTGACGTTGAATCCTCGTCAAAAACTTCGTCAAGTTTGCTTTTGTAAGGAATTTTAATTTGAACACCTTCTTCGTAAGTTGAATTTAATTTATGATACAAAAGATATCCAAACTCATTTATATCGTTGTTCTCATACCAAATTGGCTTATATGATCTGTCTTTGTACAACGTAGCAACATCGTTTTGATAGTCCTTTAAGTCGCTGTATTTTTTAAAAAAAGCGGTTATTGAAGCTGTTGTGATTGTTGGAGCAGGAGCAATAAAATGATTTTTTGATGAAAAATCAAATTCATTTTTTGAGTAAGCAAAGGAGGTAGAGAAGTACCCAAATAAAAGAATTACGACAAAAGTAAAGTTTTTCATTTTTTTTAATTTACGTTATCAATCCATTAAATAAACATTGGAAACAAAATTGTAAGTCGTGTAAAAAAATGATTTGGGGAAATCGTATTTGTATTCAAATTTATAAAAAATATCTTAATATTTTTTGACTTTATATTTTAATAATTGATTAAAAAATTCACCTTTTTTAAAGGCAAAAATCTAATGTCTTAATAGTGTGATTCGAGATGTTTTTTGGACAAAGAAAGTGCAGGATAGTTTTTTAAATTATCCTGCCTTTATTTGTTAAATAAAATTATTTTTTGAAAAAAGTGGAGTCAAAATTTTTTTCTTCACTAGTAATCCTATATTTTTACGCAACCGATTGCAATTGTTGTTTTATTTAGGATAATGTATTTTTTGGATTAAAATTTTATCAAATATATTTATACTGACAAAAAACATT
Organism: Flavobacterium denitrificans DSM 15936; assembly: GCF_000425445.1. Taxonomy (GTDB): domain Bacteria; phylum Bacteroidota; class Bacteroidia; order Flavobacteriales; family Flavobacteriaceae; genus Flavobacterium; species Flavobacterium denitrificans. The sequence continues at coordinate 269,330 of NZ_AUDL01000011.1, forward strand.
GATTCTTTCAGAATTGATTTTTTAAAGAATAAATTAAAACCAAATGACCGCATTAAGATTTGTTTTGTTGTTTTTTCTGATTTCCTTTTCGGCTTCGGCACAAAAGGATTATAAATTGTGGCTTCAATATAATGAGGTAAACAACGCTGTATTGGTTTCAGAATATAGAAACAATCTTAAAGGAATTACTGTTTTAGGAAATTCAGAAACCATTAAAATTGCTGAGAAAGAACTTAAAGCAGGTTTTCAAGATATGCTGGGAATTGCTTCCGAAATCAAATCAGATATAAAAGAAGAAAATACTCTAATCATTGGTTCGCAATCCAATTTAAATGCTGAAATCAAAAAAGAACTACAATCTGATTTTGGTAAAATAAATGAAGAAGGTTTTATCATCAAATCGATTTCCTTTAAAAACAAAAAACAAATCATAATTTCAGGGAAAAATGATGTTGCCGTTTTATACGGAGTTTTTAATTTTCTAAGAATATTGCAAACAAATAAATCGGTTAAAAATTTAAATATTGCTGATTCTCCGAAAACAAATATCAGAATTCTGAATCATTGGGATAATTTAGATCGAACTGTCGAAAGAGGTTATGCCGGATTTTCGCTTTGGAACTGGCAAAAACTTCCTGATTTTATAGACCAGCGTTATATTGATTACGCTAGAGCAAATGCCTCAATTGGAATAAACGGAACGGTTTTGACTAATGTAAATGCCAATGCTTTGATTCTGACGCCACAATATTTGGAAAAAGTCGAAGCTTTGGCAAATGTTTTTAGACCTTATGGAATAAAGGTTTATTTAACGGCAAGATTTTCGGCACCAATGGAAATTGGAAATTTAAATACCGCTGATCCAAAAGATGCCCAAGTGATCAATTGGTGGAAAAATAAAGCTGCAGAAATCTACAAACGAATTCCAGATTTCGGTGGATTTTTGGTAAAAGCCAATTCTGAAGGTCAACCTGGCCCACAAAATTACGGACGAGATCATGTGGACGGAGCCAATATGCTTGCTGATGCTGTTGCGCCTTTTGGCGGTGTAATTATGTGGCGAGCGTTTGTATATTCAGAACATGATGCCAACGACCGCGCTAAACAAGCTTATGCTGAATTTCAGCCTTATGATGGAAAATTCAAAGAAAATGTAATTGTTCAGGTAAAAAACGGAGCAATCGATTTTCAGCCGAGAGAACCTTTTCATCCTTTATTTGGAGCAATGCCGAAAACACCTTTAATGATGGAATTTCAAATCACGCAGGAATATTTAGGTTTCAGCACGCATTTGGTTTTTCTTCCAAAATTATTTCAAGAAGTTTTAGAATCTGATACCTATCAAAAAGGAAAAGGTTCAACCGTTGCAAAAGTGGTTGATGGCACTTTATATCAAAATAAACTAACAGGAATTGCTGGAGTAGCTAATATTGGAAATGACTTAAACTGGACTGGACATCCTTTTGCGCAGGCGAATTGGTACGGTTTCGGAAGATTGGCGTGGAACCCTTATTTAGATTCCGAAACTATTGCTGATGAATGGTTGAGGTGTACTTTTTCAAATCATGAAAACGTCATTAAACCAGTTAAAAAAATGATGATAGATTCCCGTGAAGCAGTTGTGAATTATATGACGCCACTTGGATTGCATCATATTATGGATACGGGGCATCATTACGGACCAGGGCCGTGGGTTTCTAATTTGTCAAGACCAGAATGGAATCCGACGTATTATCACAAAGCAGATAAAAACGGGATTGGTTTTGATCGATCAAAAAAGGGAACTAATGCTACAGCTCAATATTCAGCTGAGGTTGAAAAACTTTTTGATAATGTAGAAACTTGTCCAGAGAAAGATCTTTTATGGTTTCATCATGTTTCATGGGATTATAAACTGAAAAACGGTCAGACGCTTTGGAATGGTTTGGCATTGAAATATCAGGAAGGTGTAAATCAGGTTGCAGAAATGCAAAATGTTTGGAAGAAAACCGAAAAATATATCGACAGTGAACGTTTTAACGAAGTCGAAATGTTATTGGAAATTCAGTACAAAGAAGCCAAATGGTGGCGTGATGCGTGTTTGTTGTATTTTCAGCAATTTTCAGGAAAAGAACTTCCAAAAGGAGTAGAAAAACCGACACAAACATTAGAGTATTTTAAATCATTAAAATTTCCTTTTGCACCGGGAAATGGATAAATAATAAAATTAACACATAGAAACATAGATTTATATTTGACTAAAAAAAATTAAAGAAAGAAACTAGTTTCTCACACATAGTCCCGATAGCTATCGGGATGCATTAATGCAAGTGAAACGCCTCTTTAGACAAAGAGAGACTATGTTTCTATGTGTTTAAAAAAATAGCAGTAAAAATATTTTTAAAATTATGAGCATAAAATCAGCAATTGTAACCGGAGGAAATTCGGGATTAGGTTTTGCAACGGCAAAAAAACTTTGTGACAACGGAATCACAACGCATATAATTGGAAGATCAAAAGATAAAACAGAAGAAGCTTGCAAAGAAATTGGAGAAAATGCGGTTCCAGTTATTTTTGATTTAAACGATTTGGCTGGAATTCCCGCTATGATTGAAAGCATTGCTAAAAATAATCCGATTGATATTTTGGTAAACAACGCCGGAATCAATCTGAAAAAAGAATTTTTAGATGTAACGGATGAAGATTTCTTTTCTATAATTCACACTAATCTTTTGAGTGTTTTTGCTGTGAGCAAAGCGGTTGTAAAAAACATGAAAGAAAACGGAGCGGGAAGCATTGTAAACATCAGTTCTATGGCTTCACAATACGGGATTCCGAAAGTAATCGCGTATTCCGCAAGTAAAGGTGCAATCGAATCGATGACGCGTGCCATGGCGGTAGAATTGGCGCCATTCGGAATTCGTGTAAACTGTGTCGCTCCTGGATTTATCAAAACAAAAATGTCGGCCAAAGCTCTAGACAGTGACCCAGAAAGAAAAAATAAAGTATTAGGAAGAACGCCAATGGGCTTTTTAGGCGAACCTTCAGACATTGCAGATGCCGTTTATTATTTCGCTTTAAACGAATCAAAATATACAACTGGAACTATTTTGCCTGTTGATGGCGGAAATAGCATTGGGTTTTAATAAGCGTTGAAAATTTCTCGCAAAGACGCAAAGGCGCAAAGTTTATTTAAAAAGCTTAAAAAACAACTTTGCGACTCTGCGACTTTGCGAGATTAAAAAACAAAGAATAGATAAAAAACTTTGCGCCTTTGCGCCTTAGCGGCATAAAAAAAGAAGTATGATAAAAATGCAACAAACCATGCGTTGGTTTGGACCTCAAGACAACGTAAAATTAATTGATATCAAACAAGCTGGAGCGACTGGAATTGTTACGGCTTTACATCATATTCCCGTTGGTGAAATTTGGACAATCGACGAGATTAAAGAAAGACAACAAATAGTAAAAAATGCAGGTTTAGAATGGACAGTTGTAGAAAGTCTTCCGGTTCATGAAGAAATCAAACGTGCATCTGGAAATTATCTGCAATACATTGAAAATTATAAAATAAGTTTAAAGAATCTGGCAGATTGCGGCATAAAAATCATTACCTATAATTTTATGCCAATTCTGGATTGGGTAAGAACGAATCACAATTTCATAAACGAAGATGGAAGCAAAGCTTTGTTATACAATCAAGATGCATTTACTTATTTTGATGTTTTTCTTTTAAAAAGACCAAATTCAGAAAATGATTATTCCGATGCTGAAAAAGAAAAAGCCTTGCAGTTTGGAAATCAATTGACTGAAGATGAAAAAGCCTTGTTGTTTAAAAATGTTTTATTGGGATTGCCAGGAAGCAAAATCAATTTTACCGCAGAGCAGATTTTGTCGCTTTTGGATAATTATGCTGCTATCAATAATGAAAAATTAAGAGAAAATCTGATTTACTTTTTGTCAGAAGTAACGCCAATTGCAGAGCAAAACGGACAAAAATTAGCGATCCATCCAGACGATCCACCGTTTTCGGTTTTGGGTCTTCCAAGAATTGTTTCAACAGAAGCTGATTTGAAAGCGATTTTCACCGCCGTTCCTTCAACAGCAAACGGATTATGTTATTGTACAGGCTCGCTAAGTGCCGATCCAAAGAATAATTTGGAAAAAATAATTGACGATCACGAAAACCGAATTCATTTTTTGCATCTTCGAAATACCATCCGCGAAAGCGAAACCATTTTCAGGGAGTCAGAACATTTGAATGGTGATGCAAATATGGGTGCAATTGTAGAAAAATTGTTGTTGATAATGAATAAAACAAAAGTAAGTCTCCCAATGCGTCCCGATCATGGATATTTGCATGCAGTTGATGAAAAAACAGAAACATATCCTGGTTATTCATTGACAGGAAGATTGAAAGGTCTTGCGGAGTTAAGAGGTTTGGAAATGGGAATTGCTTATAAATTGAATTTATAATTAAAGTTTTCTAAATCTAATACACTGAGAATTTCTCGCAATCCCGATAGCTATCGGGATTGCGAGATTAAATAAAAAAGTTTGTGACTTTATGTGTTCAAAAATTAAAACTTGTTGTATCATTTTATCGCTTTTCCTAATTGGATTAAGCACAGAATCATATGCCATAAATTCAGATAAATATATAGTTAATCAAGCTTCTGCAGAAAGTTTTCCTTTGGTTTCAAAAGGAAAAACGGCTTCGATTTTGGTGAGTAATAAAGATTATGCAGGAGTTTTAAAAGTGGCAGGACATTTAGAAAATGACATTTTTAAAGTTTCAGATTTACATCCAAGAAGAATCAAAAAGATTTCAGAAGTTGAAGATTTCGTTATTATAATCGGAACTTTAGGGAAAAGTGAAATCATAGATCAATTAGCCCAAAAAGGAAAAATTGATAAAAATGAGCTTCAAGGAAAATGGGAAAAATTTACCACGCAGATTGTCGAAAATCCGTTTAAAGGAATCAAAAAAGCTTTGGTGATTGCAGGTTCAGATAAACGAGGAACGATTTACGGAATATATGATTTGTCAAGCCAGATTGGAATTTCACCTTGGTATTTCTGGGCTGATGTTCCTGTGAAAAAGCAATCCGAATTGCATGTTTTACCTGGAGTTCATACACAAGGAGAACCGAAAGTAAAATATCGAGGTATTTTTATTAATGATGAAGCACCAGCTTTGACAGGTTGGGCTTTTGAGAAATACGGCGGATTCAATTCGAAATTTTATGATACGGTTTTTGAATTGATTCTGCGAATGAAAGGCAATTACTTATGGCCAGCAATGTGGGGCAGAATGTTTTATGTTGAAGATCCGCAGAATGCAGTCTTGGCCGATGAATATGGAATCGTGATGGGAACTTCGCATCATGAACCGTTAACGCGAGCGCATGCTGAATGGGGAAAAGCTAACGGGAAATGGGATTTTAGTGCCAATTCGGAAGCGTTGATTAAGTTCTGGAAAGACGGAATTAGAAGAATGGGGAATAAGGAAACCCTTGTCACAATTGGAATGCGTGGCGACGGTGACGAACCAATGACAGAAGGAACTGCAATTGATTTATTAGAAAATATTGTCAAAACCCAGCGAAATATTATTCAGGAAGTAACGAAGAAACCAATTGAAGAAACACCACAAATGTGGGCGCTCTACAAAGAAGTTCAAGATTATTACGATAAAGGAATGAGAGTTCCAGACGATGTAACGCTTTTATTGTGCGATGATAACTGGGGAAATATCCGCAAATTGCCAGAACTGAATGCCAAACCAAGAAAAGGCGGTTACGGAATTTATTATCATTATGATTACGTTGGCGGTCCGCGAAATTACAAATGGATCAATACGAACCAAATTGAGCGAACTTGGGAGCAAATGGATTTGGCGTATCAATACGGAGTTGATAAAATCTGGATTGTAAATGTAGGAGATATAAAACCAATGGAATTTCCGATTGAGTTCTTTTTGGATATGGCTTGGAATCCTGAAAAGTTTAATGCTGGAAATTTGCAGGATTATTATGTGAATTGGGCAAAAGAGAATTTCGGAAATCAGTTTGCTGAAGAAATAGCCGAGATTTTAAAATTATATACCAAATACAACGCGCGAAGAAAACCAGAATTATTAGATGCTAAAACGTACAGCATAATCAATTACAATGAAGCTGATCGAGTTGTTGCTGATTATCAGAAACTAGTTGAAAAAGCCAATTCGATAAACGAAAAATTACAACCAGAATATAAAGACGCTTTTTATCAGCTGGTATTGTTTCCCGTTTTGGCAAGTTCGAATTTAAATGAACTGTATGTCGCAACCGCTAAAAATCATTTGTATGCAGAAAAGGAGAATGTTATTGCAAATGAGTATGCTGAAAAAGTAAAAGCGTTATTTGAAAAAGACAGCCAGATTACGAATTATTATCATACGAAATTAGCAAATGGTAAGTGGAATCATATGATGTTGCAAACGCATATTGGTTATGATAATTGGCAACAGCCGGATAAAAATGTGATTCCGAAAACGAAAATAGTTGAAGTTTCAAATAAAACTCCAACGAAAATTTCTATTGAGAATTCTCCAGAGAATGAAAAATCGATTGGTAAATATTCAGATGACGTTCGAGGTTTTGTTCAAAGTGAAGGTTACATTTCTATAGAAAGTAAAAATTATTCTAAAGCCATAAATTCAGGTTCTGTAAAATGGACTATAATTCCGAATCTCGGTAAAACAGATTCTGGAATAACCATAAAACCTTCGAATATTCAGCCGTTTGAAATTTCAGAACAATCGCCAAGATTAGAATACGATGTTCATTTTTTCAATAAAGGGAAGGTAAAGGTAAAAGCGTATTTTTCGCCAACAATCAATTTTAAAATGGGTGATGGATTAAAATATGGAATTGCTTTTGATAACAAGAAACCGCAAATCATGAATCTCAATGCAGATTCTTCGGAAAAAGCTTGGGCAGAATCGGTTGCAAACAATATTAAAATTATTACTTCAACGCATCAAATAGAAAATTCAGGAAATCATGTTTTAAAAATTTATGCGGTTGATTCGGCCGTAGTGCTTCAGAAAATTGTAATCGAAACGGAAGAAGGAAAAGTTTTGGAGTCGTATTTAGGACCTCCAGAGAGTTTTAGGAAGGAATAATTATTATACATTCAGAAAAAACTATTAACTATTAAAACCACAAAATATGAAATTTATTAAACCTTACTTGTTTGCCGTCACAACGCTGTTAGTTGTGAGTTGTACAGGACAGAAAAAAAACGTCTCATTAAAAGATGCTTATAAAGATGATTTCTATATCGGAACGGCTTTAAGCGCCGGCCAAATCGAAGTCAAAAGCGCTAAAGAAGATTCGTTGATTCGTAAAGAATTCAATGCTATTACGGCTGAGAACATTATGAAATCGATGTACATTCATCCGCAAAAAGACAAATATGATTTTGCTTTAGCAGATAAATTTGTGGCGTATGGCGAAAAGAATAAAATGTTTGTTCACGGACATACTTTGATTTGGCACAGTCAATTAGCGCCTTGGATGGAGAAAATTGCTGATAGTACAGAAATGAAAGCTTTTATGGCAGATCATATCAATACAATCGTCTCGAAATACAAAGGAAAAATTGGTTCTTGGGATGTTGTAAACGAAGCCTTAAATGAGGATGGAACTTTGCGACAATCGGTTTTTTTGAAAACACTTGGAGAAAAATATCTTATTGATGCATTCAAATTAGCTGCAAAAGCAGATCCAAAAGCAGAGTTGTATTACAACGATTATAATATCGAAGAGCCAGCAAAAAGAGCCGGAGCAATTGCATTAATCAAAAAAATAAAAGCGGCAGGCGGAAAAGTAGATGGGGTTGGAATTCAAGGACATTGGAGATTAAATAGTCCATCTTTAGAAGAAATTGAACAAAGTATTCTGGAGTATTCGGCTTTAGGAATTAAAGTAGCGTTTACTGAATTGGATATTACTGTGTTGCCAAACCCGTGGGACCTAAAAGGAGCTGACATCAATCAGAAATTTGAAGGAAACGAAAAAATGAATCCGTACCCAAAAGCGTTGCCAGATTCTATTCAAAACAAGCTTGCAGAACGTTATGAAGGTATCTTTAAATTATTTTTGAAACACAAAGACAAAATCAGCAGAGTGACTTTTTGGGGTGTTCATGACGGACAATCGTGGTTAAATGATTGGCCAATAAAAGGAAGAACAAATTATCCGCTGCCATTTGATGCCGATTTAAAACACAAAAGAGCGTACAATAGCATTCTGCGACTTAAAGCGAAAAAAGAATAAAAATACTGCGAATTCTATTTATTGAGAATGCTAACCATCTGTTTTTGTGAAAATAATGCAATAACGCGTAGTAAATTTGCATGGTATATTTTTTTTGCTAATTTTACACAACCGATTGCTTAAGTGAAAAGCTTTTGAAATCAGTATAAGAGCTAACTGAAATAATCAATTTTTGGATAAGAATTGATTATAAAATTAACCAAAATAACCACGACCAATAATGAATTTTAATTCCCAAAAACTATCCATAAAAGAAAAAATTGGATACAGCTTAGGCGATTTGGCCGCTAATTTAGTCTTTCAAACTTTGATGACGTATCTGGCCTATTTTTACACCGATATTTACGGATTATCGCCTGCGCATTCTTCTATTATAATGTTGGTTGTCGGTTTGATTGCCGCATTCGTTTTTAACCCAATTATTGGTGTATTGGCAGATCGAACAAGTACCAAATGGGGGAAATTCAGGCCTTGGATTTTGTGGACAGCCGTTCCATTGGGGGTAATTGCATTATTAGCATTTACGACTCCTAATTTTTCTTACCAAGGTAAAGTAATTTATGCTGTGGTAACCTATACTTTGTTGCTTCTTTTTTATGCGAGCAATAATTTGCCTTATTCAGCTTTAAGTGGGGTAATTACTGGTGATATGGGCGAACGCAACAGTTTGTCGTCGTACCGATTTGTGGCTGTAATGTTTGCGCAGTTTTTTGTTCAAGTTTTTATGTTGGCTATTATCAAAAGTGCAGGAAATGGAGATAAAGCTGTTGGCATCGAAAAAGTAATGACTGTTTTGGCGATTATCGGAACTATAATGTTGCTGATTACTTTTTTTACTACAAAAGAGCGCATCGTTCCAAAACCTGAACAAAAATCAAGTGTCAAGGAAGATCTCTCCGATTTGATGAAAAACAGGCCTTGGTTGATTATGTTGGCCTTGACCACTTTGGTTTTCATTACTTTGGCGATGAAAGGTGGCGCTTATGTTTATTATTTTGAAAATTATGTAGATAAAGACCAGTTGGCAATTACTGTTCAGCCTATTTTGGATACACTGTCAACTATTGGTTTGAACCAATTTGGAAATGATCCTGTAGCTGCAGGATTCGGATTGTTTAATGCCGGGGGGATTATTTTCATGATCGTTGGCATTACCTTATCGAAAAGATTAGCAGATAAATATGGGAAACGTAACATATTTGGTTCCTTTTTATTCCTATCGACTTTATTCATTTTGGTCTTTTATTTCTTTTCATCTAAATCGGTTAGTTTGATTTTCATTTCTCAAATCTTGCACGGATTTTTCTACGGAATCACAATCCCGATTCTTTGGGCAATGATTGCCGATGTGGCTGATTATTCAGAATGGATGAATAACCGTCGTGCAACCGCAATTATTTTTTCTGCTATGATGGTCGGGTTAAAAGCGGGTTTGAGTATCGGTGGTGCTTTAACAACTTCGTTACTAGCACATTTTAATTATGTGCCAAATGCGGAAGCTCAAACAGATATCGCTATTAATGGAATAAAATTATTAGTCAGTGTTTTTCCTGCTATACCTTTTCTAATTGGTGTTGGATTATTGTTTTTCTACAAAATTGATAAGAAAATGGAAGTACAGATTGAATCTGACTTAAAAGAGAGAAGAGTTTAATGTATTTTAAAAATTATAAAAAAAGAGAACATGCCTGAAGATAGTATTGAAAACATAGACTTTGTGGAGTTGAATAAACGCGCAATTTCAAACCCTTTAGTAAATCATATTTATACTGCCGATCCATCGGCGCACGTTTTTAACGGCAAAATATATATTTATCCTTCGCATGATGTTGATGCAGGGATTCCATTTAATGATAATGGCGATCATTTCGGAATGGAAGATTACCATGTGATTTCAATGGAAAATGTTAATGCAGAAGCTGTAGATCATGGAGTTGCATTGCATGTTGATGAGGTGCCTTGGGCTGTAAGGCAAATGTGGGCGCCCGATGCGGCTTGCAAAAACGGAAAATATTTTTTGTATTTTCCAGCAAAGCGCGAAGATGGAATTTTCCAAATTGGTGTAGCCACAAGCGATTCGCCAACCGGACCTTTTCATCCAGAAGAAAACGCAATAAAAGGAAGCTACAGTATTGATCCGGCCGTTTTTGAAGACAATGATGGCAAGTATTATATTTATTTTGGTGGAATCTGGGGTGGTCAGCTTCAAAAATACCGAAACAATATTTACGATAAATCGAATGAAGAGCCTTTAGCGAATGAAGAAGCTTTAGGGCCAATTGTAGCTTTGCTTTCTGATGATATGAAAGAATTTGCTGAAGATCCAAAAGAGATTAAAATTTTGGATGAAAACGGAAAATCTTTATTAGCAGGAGACAATGATCGCCGCTTTTTTGAAGCTTCGTGGATTCACAAATACAACGGGAAATATTATTTCTCGTATTCAACTGGTGACACGCATTTTATATGTTATGCAATAGGCGATAATCCATATGGGCCGTTTGTTTATAAAGGACGTATTTTGAATCCTGTTGTAGGTTGGACTTCACATCATTCGATTTGTGAAATTGAAAATGAATGGTATTTGTTTTACCACGACTCGAGTTTGTCAAAAGGAGTGACGCATTTGAGATCTATAAAAGTGACTAAAATCGAATACAACGAAGATGGTTCGATTGTTACGATTGATCCTTACGAGAAAGAAGATTAAAATAATTTTGCGCAATGATTGATTTAAAAACAGCAGGTTTAAAAATAACAGTACTAACCTTTTCTATGGTTAGTGTAATGGCATGTAAAAAAAATTTCCAGAAGCCACAACCGGTTGCTTTTTCAAATGTTGCAGTTTTTGATTGGTTTGATTACCGAGGAAATGACGATGCGTATCAAAATTTATCCAAATCGGACGCTGATTATTTAAATCCAATTTTGGCTGGTTTTAATCCTGATCCCACGATTTGCAGGGTTGAAGATAAATTTTACCTAGTCAATTCTTCTTTTTGTTATTTTCCTGGATTACCAATTTTTGAAAGTTCCGATTTAGTCCATTGGAAACAAATCGGAAATATTATCAATCGTGCAGAACAAGCAGATTTTGGCAATTCGCGTTTGTCAGGCGGAATTTATGCGCCGACGATTCGTTATTATAAAGGAACATTTTATGTGATTTGTACCAATGTAAGCGGTGTCGGTAATTTTATTGTGACGGCAAAAAATCCTGCTGGACCTTGGTCAAATCCGATTGCGCTTCCTGAGGTTAACGGAATCGATCCTGACATCTTTTTTGATGAGGACGGAAAAGTTTATATTACGCATAACGGTCCTCCGCCCAATAATGTTTCGGTTCATGATGGCCATCGCGCTATTTATATGCTGGAATACGATTTGGAAAAACAAAAAACCACAACAGCTCCCAAATTGGTTATTAACGGCGGAACCGATATGTCTATACAACCCGTTTGGATTGAAGGTCCGCATGTTGTTAAACGAAACGGATTTTATTATTTAATCTGCGCTCAAGGGGGAACAGGTTTCAACCATTCAGAAGTTGTTTTTAGAAGTAAAAATATTTACGGGCCTTATGAAAGTTATGCTCAGAATCCGATTTTGACGCAGAAACATTTAGATCCGAATCGTAAAAATCAAGTTTCTACAGCCGGTCATGCTGATTTTGTAGAATTACCAAACGGCGATTGGTGGTCAGTATTTTTAGGATGCAGACCTTACGGACCAGATTTATACAATTTAGGCAGAGAAACATTTATGATGCCCGTGGAATGGAAAAACGATTGGCCTGAAATTGTTGGTGGAAACGAACCGATTCCGTTGATCCATAAACGTCCGAATTTGCCACTTTCGAAAGAAAAAACAGAACCATTAAATGGAAATTTTGTTTCAAAAGATAATTTCGATTCGAATGTATTGGATTTTAAATGGAGTTTTATCAGAACGCCAAAAGAAAAATGGTATGAACTGATTAACGGAAAATTATTAGTCAAACCGAGAAAAGAATCGATTCATACCGAAACTAATTTTTCTTTTATAGGAAGAAGACAACAGCATTTAAAATTTGAAGCTTCGGTAAAGTTTGAGTTTAATCCTGAAAATAATTTGACTGTTGCTGGTTTGACTGCTTTTCAAAATGAAAAACATTATTTGCTGATTGGGAAGCGCTTGAATGCTGATAACAAACTAGAAGTTTTTGTTGAAAGAACAGCCAGTAAAATCAATAATGGGAAATCTGAGATTCTTTCAAAAAAAGAACTTTTAGATGCTGATAAAGAATTGTTTGTAAAGATTGAAGGAAATGGAAGAAATTATAGTTTTTATTTTAAAACGGCTCAGAATTCAGATTGGGTTTTATTAATAAAAGATGTAGATGGATCAATTTTGAGTACAAAAGAAGCGGGCGGTTTTGTTGGGACGTATTTGGCGATGTACACGTCGAGTAAGCATTTTGAGAGATAGATTTTTAAATTTTTTGCGTAAAGTCCCGTAGAGACGAAATATTTATAGAATTTTTAGAATGTTCGATTGAAGAAGCCCCATCGGGGCGATATATAATTGGTGAGAACTGTGTCGCTCCGCTGGAGCTTTTAATCTGTGGTTATTCGATTTACTATAAATAGTACGCTCTTCCAGAGCTAAAAAAAAATAACATAATTAATGTAAAAAATAATTTTTTATAAAAGATTTTTATCTACTTTAGCATAACAGAACGGAACAGAACGGTATGCCAAAAGAAGAAGAAAAATTTGAGTTTATAATGAATCACGAAAGTGATATTCCGAAATACCAACAATTAGTTGACGGGATTACAAATGCTATTGCGGAGAATATTTTGCAAAAGGGAGATTTGCTTCCGTCTGTGAATGTGATTTGCAAAACGCATCAGCTTTCGAGAGACACGGTTTTTAAGGCGTATTCGATTTTGAAGGATCAAAAAGTAATAGATTCTGTGCCAAATAAAGGGTATTATGTAGCTGGTGAAACGAGAAAAGTGCTTTTGGTTTTAGATACATTTAAAGCTTATAAAGAGGTTTTGTACCATTCAGTTGTGAATAATTTGCCTGATAATGTGATTATTGATGTGCAGTTTCACCATTATAATATTGATGTTTTTAAAACGATCATTAATAACGGAATTGGAAAGTATTACAAATATGTGGTGATGAATTTTGACCACAAAGAGATTCCGCCAGCATTATCAGCAATTTCAAAAGAAAAATTGCTTTTGATTGACTGGAATATCAGAGCCGATAAAGCGAGTAATTATGTTTTTCAGGATTTCGGGAAAGCGTTTTATGATGCTTTAAAAGAAGCGGTTGATTTGTTTAAAAAGTATAAAAAAATAGATTTTGTATATCCGGATTTTACGAATCATCCGTGGGAAACGGTAGAATTTTTCAAGAAATTTTGTGCTGATTTCGGTTTTCAATACGACATTATCACAGATCCGAAAAAGTTTAATATCGAGAAAGGAATTGCTTATATCAGTGTAAGCGACAGGATTTTGGGATACTTTTTAGAGCAATGCAAAGAGAAGGATTTTGAACCCGGAAAAGACGTTGGTTTGCTTTCGTACAACGAAACGCCAATGAAGAAATTTATTTACAAAGGAATTTCAGTTGTTTCGACTGATTTTAATGAATTAGGAACCAAAGCAGCGGCATTTATTACGCATGACGAAGAAACGAAATGTTATGTGCCGACTAAATTAATAATAAGAGAATCATTGTAAGTTATGTATTATATCGGTTATGATATTGGAAGTTCTTCTGTCAAGGCAGCCTTAGTAGAAGCAGAAACAGGCAAAAAAATCATTGTGCTGAATGAGCCTCAAAATGAAATGGAAATCCTTTCGGTTCACCCAGATTGGGCAGAACAGGATCCAGAAATTTGGTGGCAATACATTTGTACAGCAACAAAAAGAGCAATAAAAGAAGCTAATATTGATGCTTCTAAAATTCAGGGAATTGGTATTTCGTACCAAATGCATGGATTGGTGATTGTAGATGAGGCAGGAAAAGCGCTTCGAAATTCAATTATTTGGTGTGACAGTCGTGCGGTTGAAATTGGGAACAAGGCTTTCGCCGAAATTGGAGAAGAAAAATGCATGTCGCATTTATTGAATTCGCCTGGAAATTTCACAGCTTCTAAACTGAAATGGGTTAAAGAAAACGAACCAGAAGTTTACAATAAAATCTCTAAATATATGCTTCCGGGAGATTATATCGCTTTGAAATTAACAGGCGAAGTAACGACAACCAAAAATGGTTTGTCTGAAGGAATGCTTTGGGATTATAAAGAAAATAAAGTAGCCGACTGGCTTTTGGATTATTACGGAATCGATCAATCGTTGACACCAAAAATTGTAGAGAATTTTACAAATCAGGGCGTTGTGACTAAAAATGCTGCTGCAGAATCTGGTCTTCCTGCGGGAATTCCGATTGTGTATAGAGCAGGAGATCAGCCGAATAATGCTTTGTCATTAAATGTGCTTCGTCCTGGAGAAGTAGCGGCAACAGGCGGTACATCGGGCGTTTTTTATGCAGTTACAGAAACTAATTCAGGAAAAAGTACTCGTGTAAACAACTTCGTTCATGTAAATTATACAGAAACAAACCCCAGAGTTGGGAAATTACTGAATATAAACGGAGCGGGAATTCAATACCGATGGATGCGAAACAATATCGGAAATGAATCCTATGAAGATATGAATGAAAAAGCATCTCAGATAAATGTAGGCTCACAAGGATTGGTTGTCATTCCGTTTGGAAATGGCGCTGAAAGAATGTTCAACAATAAAAACATTGGATCGCATATTTTAAATCTGAATTTTAATATTCATACCAACGCACATTTATTTAGAGCATCTTTGGAAGCAATTGCATTTTCTTTTGTTTATGGAATGGAATGCCTGAAAGATGATAATGCAACAATTAATGTAATCAGAGCTGGAAATGATAATTTATTCCGTTCTGAAATTTTCTCTAATACCGTTGCAACATTAATTGGTCACGAAATAGAAATCTATAATACAACCGGAGCAGTAGGAGCGGCAAGAGCAGTAGGCTTGACAGATGGTGATTTTGAAAAATTTGGTTCAGGAATTACTACCAACGATCACGTAATGACCTTTTTGCCTCTAAAAAATAAAGAGGAATATGAAACGGCTTATAAAAAATGGAAACAAGAATTAGAATTAATATTAACAACTAAATAAAAGGTAAAATGATAGTTTTAGGAGATAAAGAATACTATAAAGGTATTGGCCAAATTAAGTTTGAAGGAAAAGAATCTGACAATCCTTTGGCGTTTAAATATTACAATCCAGACCAAGTTGTAGCTGGAAAAACAATGCGTGAGCACTTTAAATTTGCTATCGCTTACTGGCATACTTTCTGCGGACAAGGTAGCGATCCATTCGGGCCTGGAACACAGCAATTTGCTTGGGATGCATCATCAGATCCGTATCAAGCGGCTAAAGATAAAGCAGATGCTGCTTTTGAATTCATCAGTAAAATGGGATTCGATTATTTCTGTTTCCACGATTACGATTTGATTAACGAAGGGCCAACTTTTGCAGAATCAGAAAAACGTTTGGCTTTCATCACTGAATATTTAAAACAGAAAAAAGCAGAATCTGGAATTAAATTGCTTTGGGGAACTTCAAACTGTTTCTCAAACCCAAGATTCATGAACGGAGCGGCTACAAATCCTGATTTTAATGTAGTAGCTAGAGCTGGGGGACAAGTAAAATTGGCTTTGGACGCAACAATCGCTTTAGGCGGAGAAAACTACGTATTCTGGGGTGGTAGAGAAGGTTATATGTCTTTGCTAAACACAGATATGGGAAGAGAATTAGATCACATGGCGCAATTCTTGACAATGTCTAGAGATTATGCAAGAGCGCAAGGTTTTAAAGGAACTTTCTTCATTGAGCCAAAACCAATGGAGCCATCAAAACACCAATACGATTTTGACTCTGCAACTGCAATTGGATTCTTGAAAGAATACGGTTTAGATAAAGATTTCAAAATCAATATTGAGGTAAACCATGCGACATTGGCACAGCATACTTTCCAACACGAATTAGAAGTTGCTGCAAAAGCAGGAATGTTAGGAAGTATCGACGCAAACAGAGGTGATTACCAAAACGGATGGGATACAGATCAGTTTCCAAATAACATTCAGGAAACAACAGAAGCGATGTTGGTTTTCTTAAAAGCTGGTGGATTGCAAGGTGGTGGAGTTAACTTTGATGCTAAAATCAGAAGAAATTCTACAGACTTAGAAGATGTTTTCTTAGCGCACATCGGTGGAGCTGATACTTTTGCAAGAGCTTTACTGACAGCTGATAAAATCATTTCTTCTTCTCCATACGAGAAATTAAGAAAAGAAAGATACAGTTCATTCGATTCTGGAAAAGGTAAAGATTTTGCTGATGGAAAATTAGGCTTAAAAGATCTTTACACTATCGCTCACGAAAATGGAGAATTGAATCTTCAAAGTGGTAAACAAGAATTGTTTGAAAACATTATCAATCAATATATTTAATTGATTAAAGTGCTGTAAAAGAGCATTGAATAAGAAAAATAATTTCCGGTTTTGAAGGAGTTTTTAAAACCGGAATCAAGATTGTTTTTTGTAGTTTTTCTTCTCTGGTGCATATTTGAAGGTTAGTTGATGCGCCAGAGAAAACTTTATTAATTAGTGATTATGGCCGTTGGAGGGTTGAGACGCTGACGGCCATATATTAATCTTAGATTCAAAATGATAGCTTTCTGCTGTCTTTCAAAAGCAATATTCTTTTTGCTTTTTTTTCAAATTAAAATATAAAACCATTTTTCTATATTGAAGATTCCTGGCGTGAATTGAAAATATGGAATTTCTTAATGAACTCTATTAACTTAAAACCAAAACAAATGAAATTTTTTATTGACACAGCAAATTTAAATGACATAAAAGAAGCGCAAGCTTTAGGTGTTTTAGATGGCGTAACTACAAATCCATCTTTAATGGCAAAAGAAGGAATTACAGGCAAAGCCAATATTTTAAAGCACTATTTGGACATTTGCAATATTGTAGATGGCGATGTTTCTGCTGAAGTAATTTCAACAGATTTTGACGGAATGATCAGAGAAGGCGAAGAACTTGCTGCTTTGCATCCGCAAATTGTGGTCAAATTACCAATGATTGCTGACGGAATTAAAGCCTGTAAATATTTTTCGGATAAAGGAATCAGAACAAATGTGACTCTTGTTTTTTCAGCAGGTCAAGCGCTTCTTGCCGCAAAAGCTGGTGCGACTTATGTTTCTCCATTTTTAGGAAGATTAGATGATATTTCAACTGATGGAATGCATCTTATTGCTGAAATCAGAGAGATTTATGATAATTATGCTTTCAATACACAAATCCTTTCGGCTTCTGTACGTCATACCATGCATGTAATCAATTGTGCCAAAGTAGGTTCTGATGTAATGACTGGGCCATTGTCAGCAATTAAAGGTTTGTTGAAACATCCGCTTACTGATATTGGTTTAAACCAATTTGTTGAAGATGCTAAAAAGATGAACTTATAAGGTCTTAGAAATCTATCAATTGCAAAATGGAAAAGCTAGAGGTAATTACAATTAAAAATAATGAAGCACTGGAAATGACAATTTCTAATTTTGGCGCTACCGTTATTGGGTTGAAAGTTAAAAATTCAATAGGCGAAATTTTTGATGTTGCGGCAGGTTTGAAAGAAGCTTCAAATTATCTTGAATCTCCATATTCTAATGTAAAACTGTTTTTAGGAAACAGTATTGGAAGATATGCAGGAAGAATTTCGAAAGGTGAATTTATGATTGATGATTCGGTTTACAAAATTGAGCATCAAGATGGAGTTCATTTGCACGGAGGTGAAAATGGTTTTTTTAACAGATTT
Organism: Flavobacterium denitrificans DSM 15936; assembly: GCF_000425445.1. Lineage (GTDB taxonomy): Bacteria > Bacteroidota > Bacteroidia > Flavobacteriales > Flavobacteriaceae > Flavobacterium > Flavobacterium denitrificans. Next base: position 287,564 of record NZ_AUDL01000011.1, read on the forward strand.
TGGTCGGTTAAAGAGGTGAAAGAGAATAGTGCAGTTTTGACTTACCATAGCAAAAATCTTGAAGAGGGTTATCCGGGGAATTTAAATGTTGAAGCCATTTTTGAATTGACACCTAAAAATGAAGTGAAAATATCATATAAAGCCACAACAGATCAAGCTACTCCTGTAAATTTGACCAGTCATATTTATTTGAATTTGAATGGAAAAGGCTCAATTTTAGATCATGAACTGCAAATCAATAGCGATTTTTATTTAGATGTTGATTCACAATTGCTTCCAACGGGAAAATTGAATAAATCAGAAGGAACTTCTTTTGATCGAAATAAAAAAGCTAAAATAAAAAGAGAAGATTTTAAAGGTTTCGATGATACTTTTGTTTTTAATGATAAACAGTTAAAAGCTTCTTTGTCTTCTGCTGAAAGTGGTATTAATATGGATATTTATTCTAATCAGCCAGCAATGGTGGTTTATACTCCAGAAAAATTTCCAAATTTGCCTTTTTCAAATGATAATCAATTTGGAACTTTCCCTGCAATTTGTTTTGAACCTCAAAATTTTCCCGATGCTCCAAATAAAAAATATTTTCCCAATTCAATTTTGAAGCCTGGCGAAACTTATCTAAATGAAATGATTTTTGCTTTTACTTTTGGATAAATTCATTTTTTATCAATTTTAAACTTCTTTTGTGAAAAAAGGAGTTTTTTTTTATTCTTTATGCAAACGATTGTGTTGAAAATGTTTTCTTTTTAAAGCAAAAGATAAATTGGAAGCGGTTTTGTTTTGAATTTTTTCCAAATGAATATTTTCTTAATGTTTTGTGTTTTTTATTGGCTGAAACATAATTTGTTTTACGTAATAAAAAAATCCTATAATATGCTTTATTGTTGGGTTTTAGGGAATTGTTAGTCATTTTTTAAAAACTATAAATTTCATCTACTCGGGTTTGTTTAAAAAGCCAATTTGTTACGAATTACTTATTTTTTTGGCTGAAAAATTATTCAGCTACTATTTTTTATAACCTATTTTTTTCGACTAAATAAAAAAATATTAAACAACCGGTTGTGTGATTTGAAATTTTATATATATTTGTTAAACAAATGCAAAAATATTTGTTTTGGTCTTGCAAAAGCAGATGATTTTGCTTCATGAATTTCAACTAACTAAACTATTATATTAACTATCTAACTTAATTTTTATGACTGACTTTTTTACAATGAAAAGCAAATCAAAGCTCCTGAAATGTTTGGGGTTTTTATCCCTGATGTTTCTGTTTTCTGTGGGTGCAGTAGCACAGAATACAGTAACAGGAGTTGTTTCTGATGCAACTGGGCCAATTCCAGGAGCAAATGTGACTGTTAAAGGCACTAAAACTAGTGTTGCGACAGGTTTTGACGGAAATTATACTATTAATGTTCCAGCTAATGGAGTTTTAGTATTTAGTTTTTTAGGATTAAAAGACAAAGAAATTCCTGTTGCAGGAAAAACTAAGATAAATGCAGTTTTAGAAGAAAACTTAAATAATCTGCAAGAAGTAATTGTTGTTGGATATGGTACACAGCGTAAAGAAGCGGTAACAGGTTCTGTAGCATCAATTACAGGTGAAGATTTAAGGGAAATTCCAGCAGCAAATATTACACAAGCGCTTCAAGGAAGAATCGCTGGTGTCGACATGACACAGACATCTTCCAAACCTGGATCGACTATGCAAATCAGGATTCGTGGTACGCGTTCCTTAAATGCGAGTAACGATCCTCTTGTAGTTCTTGATGGAATTCCGTTTGCAGGTTCTTTAGCAGATATTAATCCAGCTGATATTAAAAGTGTCGATATTTTGAAAGACGCTTCGTCAACTGCGATTTATGGTTCTCGCGGTGCAAATGGAGTTATTTTAGTCACAACGAATAAAGGAAAAAAAGGACAAAAAGCAAGATTTACCTTTGATAATTATTATGGCTTAAAAAGCGTTTTTGCTAAATACCCAATGATGGACGGACCTGAATATGTAAAACTTCGCCAGACTGCGGGAATCTATACAAATGGTATTGACGAAGCAAATGATGTCAACACCGATTGGCAGGATTTGTTTTATGGAACGGGAATGGTAACTACAAATGATTTTGGTATTTCAGGCGGAACAGAAAATGGGTCTTATAATTTTGGATTAGGACATTATAAAGATGAAGCCGTTCTTCCAGGTCAGGACTATGAGCGTATTTCTTTGAGAGCGTCTGTGGATCAAGAAGTTGGGAAATCTTTCCGTTTCGGAATCACATCAAATAATAATTATTCGATTACAAACGGAAGTAATTTATCATTGTATGGCGTTTTAAATAGTACACCAATCGCAAATCCGTATAATCCTGATGGATCACTTAAAAGAATTATTCAAATGCCTTTAGACCAGCAATGGGTTTACACAAGAGAAAGTGTAGAGGATTTAGGTGATAAATGGATCAATCAAACAAGAGCTTTTGGATCTTACAACAACATATTTGGAGAAGTTAAGATTCCGGGTGTAGAAGGTTTGAAATATCGCCTAAACGTAGGTCTTAATTTCCGTATGACAGATATTGGAAGTTATACTGGAGAGGGTGTTTTCAGCACGACCCCAACGACACCTTCAACAGCTAATATTAGCCATTCGCTTACTACAAACTGGGTGCTCGAAAACTTGTTGACGTACGATCGTACTTTTGCACAAAAGCATAAAATTAATGTTGTTGGATTATATTCGTCAGAACAAACTTCTTTCAATAGTTCTTCAGTTTCAGCAAAAGGAATCCCTTCAGATGCTTTTCAATTTTACAATTTAGGAAATGCGACAGGCGAAATCACAATTAATCCAAATGATCAAAACTATTATAAAAGCGGTTTGATTTCTTGGATGGGACGTGCAATGTATTCTTACGATAATCGTTATATGTTGACAGCAACAGTACGTTCTGATGCTTCTTCAAGATTGGCAGAAGGACATAAGTGGCATACTTATCCTGCGATTTCTGTTGGTTGGAACATCAAAGGCGAGTCGTTCATGAAAAATGTAGATTTCATTGATGCATTAAAACTTCGTGTTGGATATGGAGAAACTTCTAATCAGTCTATCAATCCATACGCAACGCTTGGGCGTTTGAGCACAAGACCTTACAATTTCGGAACAGATTATGCAGTAGGATATTATGTGTCTGAGTTGCCAAACTCAAATTTAGGTTGGGAATATTCGACAACTTGGAATTACGGACTAGATTTTACAATTCTTAAAAACCGCTTATCTGCAACAGCAGAATATTATGTGACAGATACAAAAGATATTCTTTTAGGAGTAAATCTTCCAAGCACTTCTGGTGTAAGCAGCTATACAGGAAATATCGGGCAGTCTCAAAATAAAGGTATTGAGTTTTCATTAAATGGAGTAATTCTTGACAATGTAGGAGGTTGGACTTGGGAAGCAGGAGCCAACTTCTATTCAAATAAAAATGAATTGGTTGCATTGGCTTCAGGCCAACAAAGAGATGAAGCGAACTGGTGGTTTGTTGGTAAACCAATCAATGTAATTTATGATTATGAAAAAATCGGACTTTGGCAACAAGGCGATGCCAACTTAACGAAATATGAGCCAGGAGGAAATCCGGGAATGATCAAAGTAAAATACACAGGAACTTTTAATGCAGATGGAACTCCGACAAGACAAATTGGTCCAGACGATAGACAAATTTTAAAAGTAGATCCAAAGTTTCAAGGTGGATTCAATACGCGCGTTGCCTACAAAAATTTTGATTTGACTGCAGTAGGAGCTTTCCAAAGTGGTGGAATTTTAATCAGTACGCTATATTCTTCTTCAGGATATCTTAATATGTTAAGCGGCCGTCGTGGAAACGTGGATGTAGATTATTGGACACCAGAAAATACAGGTGCTAAATACCCAAAACCAGGTGGGCTTTCAGATGGAGATAATCCAAAATATGGTTCAACTTTAGGATATTTTGATGCTTCGTATTTAAAAATTCGTACTATTTCATTAGGTTATAATTTCAAAAACAAATTTTTGGAAGAAACAGGTTTAGATAAATTTAGAATTTATTGTACTGTACAAAATCCATTCGTTATGTTCTCGCCATATCATAAAGAGTCGGGTATGGATCCAGAAACAAATTCTTATGGTGATGAAAACGCAGCAGTAACAACTGCTTACAAAAGACGTTTGCTTACCCTTGGAACTAATACTCCAGCTACACGAAACTTCTTGATTGGATTTAACTTAACATTTTAAAAAAAAAAGAAAACGATGAAACGTATACAAATAAGAACTTTTATAACAGCACTATTTTTGATGCTGTTTCTAGGGTCATGCAGTGAAATTTTGGATGAAAAGCCACGAAGTATTTATGAGCCTGGTTTTTTTAAGACAGAAAAAGGTGTTTTTGGAGGATTGACTTCAATGTATGCACACTTGCGTTATATTTATGGTCCGGCTTATTATTACAACACATTAGTAACCGGAACTGATGAAGCGACTTATGCACAAAGTGCTGACAACAATTTTAAGGACATGGATCTTTCAGGTGTTGGTTCAATAACAGCTACAAGCAGCCGTTCTGACGGATTGTGGGGTACTGCATTTCCAAATATAAATACAGCGAGCGGTATCATTGAAAATGCAGCGGAAGTTGGAACTATTTCAAATGCATTAATTGCCGAAGCTAGATTTTTCCGCGCTTTTGATTATTTTCTTTTGGTTCAGACTTTTGGAGGCGTGCCATTAGATTTAGGTGCAGGAGAGTTGAAATTTAATACAAATCCAGTGAGAACTTCTAAACGCAACACGGTGACTGAAGTTTATACCAAAGCGATTTTCCCTGATTTATTGATTGCAGTAAATGATTTGCCAGTTGCAGGAAGAGTAAAAGGTGGAGTAACTAAAACGGTTGCTAGATTGTATTTAGCAAAAGCATATATAACCTATGCTTGGTGGCTTCAAAATCCAAATAATGTTCCAACTTATCCTGAAACAAATAGAACAGATCCTGACGGACACGACGCAAGCTGGTATTTTCAACAAGCTTATAATATAGCTGCGGACGGAATTGAAAATCCAGGATCGTTTAGTTTGCAAAACACATATTATGATGTGAATTTAGGAACGAATGACAGAAACAGTGAAATATTATTATATGCAGACCATACAGAGTCAAGCGAATTTTATAATGCAAGTAGTTTGACTTATTCAAATGGTGCAGCACCAGAAAACTTTGCAGGCTGGATGATGACATGGAATTATACGAACATCAGAAGTTCTGGAGTAAGTTCTGTACAACGTGAAGCTGTTCAATCTTTAGGACGTCCTTGGACACGTATGTGCCCTACAATCAATGTAATTAAAAACACTTTTGCTGATAAAACAAATGATTCTCGTTACGACGGAACTTTTACAACAGTATATAGAGGAAATTGGAACAAGGCAGGAAATACTTCTGCAACTTTAAATAATGCAAACGGATTGCCTGTAAGTCCAGGTGGGGCTATTTTATCATTTTTAACTCAAGATAATCCAGCTGTGGTTTATGCTGCATCAACAGGAAATATTGGTGCTGGCTTATTGCCAGGAAGAGCAGATTATGTTATTAATCCGAGCGGTATCAGCAGAATTGTTTATCCAGGACTTTGGAAATTGGGTGTTTATCGTACAGATAACGGAACAGGTTTAGGACAGCCAAACGCAGCTAGCACACGTCCTTTTAATATTGCAAAATTCTCTGAACTTTACTTTATTGCCGCTGAAGCTGCTGTAAAAGGCGCATCTCCAAGAGCTGGAAAAAGTGCTCGCGAATTAATAAACGTTATTCGCGCACGAGCAGGAAAATGGAGATGGGATAATGCTGGAAATACGGCAAAAGTGGCTGATAATAGTGCCGCTTTGACTGCAGCTACTCCAGCTGTGATCGATATCAATTATATTTTGGCAGAACGTTCTCGTGAATATTATGCAGAAGGATATCGCTGGTTTGATTTAGTTCGTACTCAAAAATGGGAAGAACTTGCTGGTTCATACCAAATTTGTGGTAATACATATGGCGATCATACACCTGTAACCGTTACAAGAACTATTGACAAGCATCATTATTTACGTCCAATTCCACAAGGGCAATTAGACGCTATGGTAATGACAGCAGCAGAAAAAGCAACATATCAAAATCCAGGTTACTAAGAAATAAAATCCTAATAACCGAAATCAAATTGATAAAACAATTAAAGCTGCCAATTAGGTTGGATAAAGTTGTAAGTAAGTGTTTATTTAAGAATTGGTTAGAACTGCATATAAAGTTGTTTTATAGAAAAGCCGAGAGTTGAGCCCTCTCGGCTTTTTGGCTTCAAATGTTCGAAGAGAATAATTATAGATTGCTGTTATTAATTTTAAAACATAGAAACATTCCTGATAGCTTCGGGATAGCATCCTTAAAAAAGGCGTTTCACTTACATTAACAAACATAGACTATGTGTTAGAAACTTGTTTCTTTCAGCTACCTTTTCCTAAAAAAAAAATCTATGTTTCTATGTGCTAGAATATTTTTTCGAATTACAGCAACGGGTTAACTATCTTTAAAAAAGATTTCAGTCCCGAAGTTTCGGGATTAGCAAAAAAATAAAATTTTGAAAATGAAAAAAACACTAATTTTTATCAGTGCGCTTATTTGCTCCACTCTTTATTCTCAAATAAAACTTCCGAGATTGATTAGTGACGGAATGGTTTTACAGCGCGATATCCCGGTGAAAATTTGGGGTTGGGCAACGCCAAATGAAAAGATTGAGGTTGATTTCAACAAAAAAAAGTTTCAAACGACAACTTCACAAAACGGAAACTGGGAAATTACATTGCCTTCACAAAAAGCAGGCGGGCCTTTTGAAATGACTTTGTCAGCGAGCAATACAATTGTTTTGAAAAATATTTTGTTTGGCGATGTTTGGCTTTGTTCTGGTCAATCTAATATGGAATTGCCTATGGAGCGTGTAAAAGATAAATACAGCGACATTATAGCAAAGGCAAATAATTCGGAAATCAGACAATTTCTAGTGCCTGATCAATATGATTTTGCAAAAGAAAATACAGATTTGTCGTCTGGCGAATGGAAAGAGGTAAATCCGTCCAATATTTTGAGTTTCTCTGCCGTAGCATATTTTTTTGCAAGCGAAATTTATGCAAAATATAAAGTTCCAATTGGATTGATCAATAGTGCTTTGGGCGGTTCTCCGGCAGAATCATGGCTTAGCGCTGATGCTGTGAAGCAATTTCCTGAATATGACACTGAGTATCAAAAATTCAAAGATGGAACTTTAGGCGCGCAGATTGAAGCTAATGACAAAAAAGTCAGCACCGATTGGTATTCCGAAGTAAATCGTCAAGATGAAGGTCTGAAAAAGCATTGGTCAAAAGCAGATTTAGATGATGTTGATTGGCCAGAAATGAATATTCCGGGATATTGGGGAGATTATGCTTTAGAGAAAACTAATGGCGCTGTTTGGTTTAGAAAAGAAGTTGATTTGCCGAATCTAAAAGCAACTTCGGCAAAATTGATTTTAGGCCGAATTGTAGATGCTGATTCGGTTTATGTAAACGGGAATTTTGTTGGGACAACTTCTTATTTATACCCGCCAAGAAAATATGCTTTTGATCCAAAGTTTTTAAAAGAAGGAAAAAATGAAATTGCCATTCGTGTAATTAATAATTCGGGAAAAGGTGGTTTTGTTGAAGACAAACCCTATCAGCTTATTTTAGATAAAGATTCTATCGATTTAAAAGGAGCTTGGAAATACAGGTTAGGTGTGAAAATGAATCCTCTTCCATCGCCAACTTTTATTAGATGGAAGCCTGTTGGATTATACAATTCGATGATTGCTCCTTTAAAGAATTACGCAATAAAAGGCGTGCTTTGGTACCAAGGCGAATCGAGCACCAAAAAACCTCAGGAATATGGAGCGTTGATGCAAACTTTAATTACAAGCTGGAGATCAGAGTGGAAGCAAGGGGATTTTCCGTTTTTGTTTGTACAGCTGACGAATTTTATGGTGCCAAAAACGGAACCTGCTGAAAGCAATTGGGCCGCTTTAAGGCAACAACAAAAAAATACTTTAGCAGTTCCAAATACAGGAATGGCGGTCACAATTGATTTGGGAGAATGGAATGATATTCATCCTCTCAATAAGTATGATGTTGGAAAAAGATTAGCATTGCAAGCTGAAAAGATTGCGTATGGAGAAAAAAATATTGTTTCATCTGGACCGCTTTTCAAATCGATGGAACGAAAAGGAAATCAGCTACTGTTGTCTTTTACAGATACGGGAAGCGGTTTGATGACTAAAAATAATATTGGCTTAAAGGGATTTGAAATTGCAGGAGATGATGGGAAATTTGTTTGGGCAAGCGCTATTTTTGAAGGAAATAAAATCAAGGTTTGGAATGAAAACATTTTAAAACCTCAAAAAGTTCGTTATGCTTGGGCAGATAATCCTGTAGAGGCAAATCTATATAATAAGGAAAATTTGCCTGCTTCGCCTTTTGAAGCAAAATTGAGTAAATAAAAATTTAAGATTTAAAGAAAAAAAACAGGATTTCAAATCAAGAAATCCTGTTTTTAATTTATGCTGGAATATAAATGTCAAAAGTGGCGCCTTTGTTTAATTCGCCAGTTGCCGTAATTATTCCGTTATGATTATCAACGATTTTTTTCACGATAGCGAGTCCAATTCCGGTTCCGGTATATTCCAGTTTTCCGTGAAGACGTTGAAAAACTTCGAAGATTTTGGAACTGTATTGTTGCTCGAAACCAATTCCGTTATCTTCAATTCTTATATGACAATACATGGCTTCTGGAGTTAATTTTTCACTTTTCAAATCAGAACCTTTTGCAATTTCACTGTTTATTTTTATAACAATTGGGGTTTCTGGATTAGAAAATTTAAGAGAATTGCTGACTAAATTATATAAAAGTTGCCTGAATTGAAACGGAATTATATTGGCTTTACAATTTTCTAGACTTTCGATCTTGGCATTTTTCTGTTCAATTTCTTCTTTCAAATCATCTCTTACTTCAGCTACAATTTTCCCTAAATCCATTTTTTCAAAAACTCTTTCTTGAACATTTGTTCTAGAATACGAAAGCAAATCGTTGATTAGTGTTTGCATTCGCTGAGCCGCATTTTGCATTCTTTTGAATTTATCTTTTCCATAATCAGATAAATTTTCAGATTCTTTTTCCATAATCTGCGTGGCAAAAGTTTGGATTTTTCGCAATGGTTCCTGCAAGTCATGACTTGAAATATAGGCAAAAGACTGAAGTTCTTGATTCATTTTTTCAAGTTCTGCATTTTTGTGTTCAAGCTCTAGGGCGTTCATTTTCAATTTGTCATCGGCACTTTTTTTCTCTGTAAGATCGTGCGTCATTTTTGAGAAACCAATAATCTGATTGTTTTTGTTATGAATTGCAGTCAACGTTACATTTGCCCAAAATAGCGTTTTGTCTTTGCGAACGCGCCATCCTTCGTGGCTTGATTTTCCTTTTTCAATGGCCAGATTCAATAACTTTTGAGGAAGATTGTTTTTTCGGTCAGATTCGGTGTAAAATTGAGAGAAACTTTTGCCAATAATTTCTTCGGCTTTATATCCTTTGATTTTTTGTGCGCCTAAATTCCAGTTTTCAACAATACCTTCGTGATTGAGGTACAAAATAGCATAATCTTGAACTTCTTCAACCATTAAATGATAACGTTCTTCACTTTTTTGAAGCGATTCATTCATCAGGCTAAGTTCTTTAGTTCTTGCGGTTACTTGTTGCTCAAGCTCATTTGTAAATGCCTTTTCAGTATGAATATCGGTAAAAGCACCAACCCATTTGATGATTTTATTTTGTTCATTAAAAACGGGTTCGCCTATTACGGTATGCCATCTGTAATTTCCATCATATCTTCGGATTCGAACATCACATCGGTATATTTCTCCGGTTGCCATGCTGTGCTTCCAAATTCGCGTGTTTTCTTCGTAGTCGTCAGGATGAATCATGTTTTCCCAAACGGATTCTCCTTCTGGATGAATTCCAGTATACTCAAACCATTTTCCAGAAGCAAAGAGGTAATTTCCTTTTTCATCTGTTTCCCAAATTAATTGCGGAATACTTTCAGTTAAGGAACGAAAACGCTTTTCGCTTTCTTCTAGTTCTTGTTGATGATTTTTTTCTTCAGTAATATCTCTTATTGTGCCCAGTAGTTTTTTGGGCTTATTTTCGGAATCAAAAAATACTTTTCCTTTTGCTTCAAGCCAGTGAATGGATTTGTCATGCCAAATTACTCTTAATTCATATGAAAGATGGCCTGAAACAAGCGCCTCAGTATAGGCTTGATTTCTCATCTGTAAATCATCCGGATGAATGTAGCTGAGGATATCGGTATGCTTTAATTCAATATTTTTTTTGTGTCCAGTAACAATTTCAACATATCTTGAAGAATAATGAATTTTATTTTCTTCTAAATTAAGTTCCCAAGTGCCAAGTTCACTGGCTTCAACTATAATTTTAAGTCTTTCTTCGTTGAGTTCGATTTTTTTTCTTGCTTCCACTTTTTCACTTACTTCCGTAACGGTAACAATAATTCCTGAGATTTCGCCATTTTCTTCTCGCAACGGATTGTAAAGAAAATCAAAATAAGAAATATCAAGTTTTCCATAACGATTTAAAGGAATTGGGACTTCGTATCCATGAAATGGAATCCCTGTCGTCAATACATCTGATAAAAGCTTGTCAACACTTTCTTTTACTTCTGGAAGCGACTCAAATAGTGGCTTCCCTACAAAAGCACTTTCTTCTCGATCAACAATTTTCAAATAAGCGTCATTGGCCATTTCAACCATAAAATCCCATCCGCGTAAAATAGTAATTCCTACTGGAGCCTGTTTTACAGTATCGCGAAAACGCTTGTCAGCTTCTTCAATTTTTTTTGTGGCAAGATGCAAATCGGTAATCTCTGCAGCGGTGTTCATTACGCCATAAATATTTCCGTTTGTATCATAAAGTGGCGTAAAACTGTAATTGAAATAAAAGGTCTCCAGTTTACCATTTATGGTTATGTCAATACGTGCATTTTTATTGTGAAATGCCTCGCCTGTTTCAAAAACACGGTTTACTTGTTCAAAAACCGATTGATTGTTGAGTTCTGGCAAGATCTCAGTATATAATTTTCCAACAACATCATTTCCTTTTCCCCAAACGTCCATAATGGATTGATTTGCAAGTTCAATGCGTTGTTCTTTTCCTACATAAACACCAATTGGGAACGGAGCATTTTCTACAATTTGTCTTATTTTTTGCTCACTTTCTTGAACTTTGGCTTTGCTTAAAAGTTGCTCCGTTTTTTCGGTAGTTTCAACAACGGTTACCAATATGCCACCAACATTCCCATCTTCAGTTTTAATCGGAGTATAAGAAAAGTTGAAATAACATTCTTCATCAAATCCATTTCGATTCAAAACAAGCTTTAGGTCAGAATAGCTAACAGCATTGCCCTTCATGACGTCTTCAAACATTATTCCAATAGTATCCCAAATTTCGGAAAATGTTTCTTTAGAACCAATTCCTAAAGCGTCAGGATGTTTTGTGGCACCTAGAATAGGGCGGAAGGCGTCATTGTAAAGCTGTGTGAAATTATCTCCCCAGGCAATGTACATTCCTATAGGATTATTTAGCATTACCGACACCATTGTCTTAAGGCTTTGTGGCCAAAATTCAGGATCGCCCAAAGAGGTTTTGCTCCAGTCTCTAGATCTGATTAGTTTGCCCATTTCACCGCCATCGGCTAGAAAATAATGTTCCTTATTAATATGGCTCATTCTTTACAAGATTTACGGCAGAAGAACAAATTGTTCTCTTACAGGCTGTTGCAGATTGTTTTGGACAGTGGCAGACAAAGCATTGCTGATTACGGTTTTTAATTTAGCAAATTCGCCAGGTTTGCGTATGTAATGTGTTGCTCCTTTTTGATACATCAAATCAACAATTTCAATATCTAAAGAAGTCGAAAAAATAATAACTGGAAGTGTTACATATTCTGAGATTTCCTTAATTTCTTTTAGGCATTCGTGACCATTTTTGCGAGGCATATTAAGATCAAGAAAAAGAATATCTGGCAAATTTGCAGTATTGGCTTTTAAGTAATCCATTAATTGCACGCCGTCATGTACAGTTACAAGAGTTACTGGAAGGTCTAATTCCTCAAGTGCTTCTTCAAAAAAAGAGCAGTCGTCTTCATCGTCATCTGCAAGTAAAATATTGTAATGTTCTTTATTCATTTTATTGATAGGGGTGTAATTAATTTCAAAACAAATTTTTTAAAAGAAAGCATCGAAATGTCGTAATAGTTTGACTAATTTGATATCCTTTTCTCTGCTAATATAGGGCTATTTTTTTTGACAAGAAATAAATAAGCTTGTTATAAGTTATAATTTGCCCGAACTAAAAAATCTAATTCATTTAAATGTAATAAAATGTTTTTTAAAATTTCAATTTGCTCCAATAATTTTTTATCCGAAATAACTTGATTTTATAATTTTTATAATTACTTTTAAGGTATAGTTTTAAATCCTTAAATATATGAAAAACAATCTCTTGAAAGGAATTTTATTGTTGGGTATTTTAACTTCTGTATTTGCCTGCAATACAAAAAAAGACGAACCTGTAGTGGTCGATAAAGAAGCGATAAAAAAGGAAATTCAGGCTAAGGAAAATGACTTTGCCAGAGTTTATAATTCGGGTGAGCTTACAAGTGTTGGCTATTATGCAGATGATGCAATTAGTTACTACCAAAACCATATTCCTTTGGTCGGAAAAGCTAATATTATAGAGTTCTTGAAAGATAATGTTGGCTCAAACTCTAATCAGATTGCGTTTAAAACTGGAGAAATTTTTGTGTCAGATGATGGAAATCAAGTTGTAGAAACAGGTGCTTTTGAAGTTACAGATTCTACAAAAACCATTATTAATACTGGAAACTATATGAGTTTGTTTGTAAAAAGAGACGGAAAATATGTATGTGTTAGAGATATGAGTGTTTCAGATCAATAGTATAACGATGAAATAAAAAAAGATCGGATGTGAAAATTTTCATATCCGATCTTTTTTTATGTTTGTTTTTTATTAACGTCTGCGTCCGCCTCCGCCTCCGCCAAAACCTCCGCCACCGCCACTACGAAAACCGCCGCCACCGCTGCTGAAATTTCCGCTACTGCTTGATCTAGTGCGTCCGCCTCCCGAATTGAAATTAGACGAACTGCGATTTGATGTCGATGGAGATGAGAAGCTTCTGTCTGAAGTTCCCGCTGAAGGACGATTTGCTGACGAACCTCTGTTTGAACTCCTATCTGAAGTTCCTGCAGACGGGCGATTAGCCGTTGCTCCATTGGATGCTCTATTTGATACACCAGAGTTTGCTCGGTTAGAAACTCCTGTATTTGTCGCACGGTTTGAAACGCTGTTTCCATAACGACCGCCAGAATTGTTTCTTGCCACAGTATTCGATCGCGATCTGTTGTTGTTGTAATGATTAATGCTGTTTCTGTTATTATTGTTGATCACGATATTATTGTGTCCGCCATAATGCCCTCCGTGATAACCATAGTGCCCTCCATGATACCAGTGATTGTGGCGATAAATTCCCACTGCCAATACCGTGAAAGCGGCAAAATAAGGAGGATAATAGCCATAATAATACGGTGGATAATAAGGAACATACGCCGGCGAATAAACATATTGAACAATTGGCGCCTGTTCTACGATCACAGTTGTGGCTGGAGTACTTGTAGTTACAGGATTATCCCCTTTATAAGCTGGATTAGCCGTTACGGCAGGTACATCTTTTTTGGGTTCAATTATATAATTCTTGCCATAAAGATCTTCATCTCCAACCATTTGAAGTGAGACTTTTCCGTTTTTATCTTTAGATACTAAGATGATCGCAACATCTTGAGTTTCATTTTTACTCACATTGACTTGAAGTATAAAAGTAAACGAATTGCCATCCTTTTTTGTTACTACTTTTATAAAATCTACTTTTTTGTCGAGATTAAGATCCAGATTGTTGATGCCTGTTTCTTTTAGATTTAATTTTTTCTCAAATTCTTCAATTGTTTTTGATTTTTGAAAAAGGCTTAAAACGGCATAAAGATCTAAATTGTCACCAGGTAGACCTAAGGCAGGTTCAGTATCTTCAGTTTGTGAAAAAATCGGCTGATACATTGTACTCATCACAACTACTAAAATCAATAATAGAACTTTTTTCATAATATGTAGATTTTTATTTGCTTCATGCAAGTTATATAATATTGTGCATATAAAAAAGCATAAATGTTAAAATTCTTACTTTAATTATCTTTAATTCAGTGTTTTAAATTCATAATGGATGCTGGATTTGAAAATGAAGACAAATTAAAATACATTTAAACCAAAGTAAATTTATTAAGCAATTGTTAATCAGTTGTTTGGGTTTGTTTGTTTTAAAGTGTTTAATAAAAATAAAATCTTATAGTGTTGTTTTTAAAGCGTTTATGGTATTATTCGGTTTTAAGAAGTATGATAAGTTTGTATCATAAAAAAAAATGTTTTGCAAGACGTTTTTTATGCAAATTTTAATACCACTTTTATGAGAATTTTCAATTTACTATTAATTTTTTCCTTGTCATTTTTTGCTTATCCCAAACCGATAATCGGTACAGAAAATTGGACTGAAACAGATATCGAACGATTCAATAGTAAGTTAGCGGATGTAAAAGAGAAAATCAAAACCAGCGATTCCTATAATGCTAAAATTGCCTTTTTTGTGGATATGAAAATCAAATCGGGAAAAAACCGATTCTTTGTTTATGACTTGGAAAATAATAAGATTTTAGACGAAGGTCTTGTTGCGCACGGTTGCGGATCAGAAACTGGAATTCCAGGAAATTTGAAATTCAGCAACGAGCCCAACTCAAATGCAACTTCTTTAGGGCGTTATACAATTGGGAAATCGTATAATGGAATGTTTGGAAAATCCTATAAATTATATGGTTTAGATGCAACAAATAATAATGCTTTAAAAAGAGCCGTGGTTTTACATTCTTATTCAGCAATTCCTGAAGAGGAACAAGATCATTATATTTCCCGAAGCCACGGATGCCCAATGGTCAACGAGATGTTTTTTAAAAGACTAGAAAAAATCATCGACAGTTCTAAATCTGCCATAATCTTAAATATCTATTACTAAACAGGATAGTACATGACGCAAACTTTATAGTGATTCAATAATTTTATTACGAACTAACTAACCGTAATAATTATGAAAATTCAAAAATGGTATTCTTTGAGTATTGCTCTTGCATTATTTTCTTTTGGAATATCAGCACAAATTATAGCCCAGAATCGTACCATTAAAAATGATGTTTTCTGGAATACCAAAGAAGGTCTTCCATTAAATAGCCAAGGAGGCGGTATATTTAAATTTCCAGATCCTAAAACAGGGAAGCAAAAATACTTTTGGTACGGCGTTCATTATGCCGAAGCCGATCTTTATCGTGCTGATCCTTCTGTAACGCATGAAAAAAATAATTTTGAAGCGGTGACCTGTTATAGTTCTACTGATTTAGTGAATTGGACTTTTGAGAAGAATGTTTTATCAAAAGAAGAAGCTAACAAAACCGGAAAAACCTGGGTTGGGCGTTTAGGCGTTTGCTTTATTAAGGAAATACATAAATATGCCATGTTTGTACAGCATGGAAGCGAAGTTTTAATCACGCTTTCTGATTCGCCAACAGGTGAATTTTTGTGGGATAAAAAGATAAACATGGAAAAAATGATTGGAACTAGCAATACTGGTGACCAAACTGTTTTTACCGATGAAGACACTGGAAAATCGTATTTGATTTATTCATACGGAAAAGGAAGAAATAAAATTTACGTTTCTGAAATTGGAATAAAAGACGGAAAAGTTAATCTTTTAGATTGCACCGAAATTTTTAAAGGAGAAAGCCGAGAAGGAAATTGCATGTTCAAATACAAAAACAAGTATTATATGTATGCTTCAAACATATACGGCTGGGATTCGTCATTTGCCTACTATTTAGTTGCCGATGATATTCGCGGACCTTATCGTCCAACAAATGACATGCTGATTACAAAAGGTGCAGAAGATGATTTTGCCCATGTTTCGCAAACTGGATTTTTCTTTTCTGTAAAAGGAACGCAACAAGAAACCATTGTATATTGTGGCGATCGTTGGGCTGATTTTGCAGGAAATGGATTAGGATATAATCAATGGTGTCCAATGTCGTTTGATGGTAGTGAACCGTATTTTAATTCGCTAAGCGCTTGGAATTTGGATGCTAAAACAGGGAAATGGAAAGTCGATGATGAAAACAATTATGTAAAAAATGGAAGTTTTGAAGCCGATCGTCGACATATTCCGAGTCCTGTAAAACCACTACAGATTCAGATGACGGGTTGGGCGACAGAAGTTATCGAGGGTAATAAAATAAGTTTAGACACAGTTACTTCGCCAGTTTTGAATCATTTTAATACACAATTGGAAAGAAAAACAGTTATTGGAGAAAAGAGTTTGAATATTAGCGACAAAATTGATTTCAAACGAAAAGTATTTCAGAAAATCGAATCATCTCCTTATGTGAAATTGGTAGATGGGCTTTATACATTGACTGCAAAAGTGAAAAACAGCAAAGGTTTTAATAATCTTGAAATTTATGCAGAAACGGGTGGACAGAAATTTCAATTTATTGTAAAAGAAGAAAATATTGATTGGAAAACAATTGTCATAAAAGATATTAAAGTGAAAGGAGGAAAGGCTGAGATTGGTTTTCTGGCAGATGGGAAAGCAAAATCTTTTTGCTTTATAGATGATGTTTCTTTAGTGAAAAGTGGGAAATAAAATTTAGATAAAAGAAGCAAGAAGCAAGATTATAGAGAAGATAATTTAATTTTATTTTATTTGTTTAGTGTTTTTAAGTCTGTAAGCGTTTGTTTGCAGACTTTTTTTATACGTTTTTATTTCGAACAAATTAGAGTTTTGCATTTTCCAAATCCTGCTTCTTGCTTCTTTTTTCTAAAAAAATAAAAAAACAATTAATAAAAAAGCGTTCATTCATTTATTATTTTATCTTTGTAAAAAAAAAGCTATGAGAGTTAGAGATATTGACAAAGAAAAACTGGTTATTGAAATGGCGATTGACCAGATTGTACAGGAAGGATTTCAAGGTTTCAGTATGAATAAATTGGCGAAAGCCTGTTCGATTTCTGTTGGTACGCTCTATATTTATTATGCTGACAAAGATGATTTGATTCAGAAAATAGGAGCAAAAATGGCATTGAAGTTTTTTAAAAGCACCATAAAAGACTTTTCGCCAGAGATGCCATTTGAAGAAGGTTTGTGGAAACAATGGGAAAACCGCGCCAACTTTGCAATGAAATATCCTAAAGAAGTTGCCTTTTTTGAAATCATCAAACATTCGCCACATGGAGAAATCATTTTGGATTCGATAAAAGAATTTTCCGATTTCAGAGCCATCATGACGCAGTTCATCAATAATTCGCTGCAAAATAAAGAACTTCTCCCAATGAATTTTGAAGCGTTTTGGAGTGTGGCGTACGGACCTCTTTATACGCTGCTGAACATGCACGCTGAGCGCAAAAGTATGGGAGGAAAACCTTTTGTACTTACTAAAGAAATTATGAAAGAAGCTTTTCAAGTTACCGTGAAAGGCCTTAAACCATGAAAAATTATGGAAACAGATTTAAATACAATACATGTTTTTAAAACTAACATTGGAACAATTGAACCTAATTCTATTGCATACCAGATACTTAACGGACATCCAGAGATTGTACAGTGGAGTATTGATTGCGAAGATGTTGACTGCGTTCTTCGTGTGGTTTCGGAAACATTGAAACCGGAAGAAATTATAAAATTAATTCGCGATTTTGGCCACGCGTGCCAAGAATTATCGTAAAAATACAAATTATTAAAGTGGAAAAAACTACTATAGAAAGCACGGCTTTCACCTTACATCAAAAAATTATTATCGCAATATTGGCGCTTTTGCAATTCACCGTAATATTAGACTTTGTTGTAATTTCTCCTCTTGGAGACATATTGATGAAAAAGTTAAGTATGACAACTTCCGATTTTGGTTTTGCGGTTTCTGCTTATGCTTTCAGCGCGGGAATTTCGGGACTTTTAGCGGCAGGTTTTGCAGATAAATTCGACCGAAAAAAGCTGTTGATTTTCTTCTACATCGGATTTATTATCGGAACTATTTTTTGTGCCTTTTCATCAAGTTATCATATGTTGCTGATGGCGCGAATTTTTACAGGACTTTTTGGTGGCGTAATAGGTTCTATTTCTTTAGCAATCGTAACCGATTTATTTGTCATTCAACAAAGAGGACGCGTAATGGGGTTTATTCAAATGGCATACGCATCGAGTCAAATTCTTGGTGTACCAGCTGGATTGTTTTTTGCTAACCATTGGGGCTGGCACTCCACTTTTATTATGATTGCAGTTTTGGCTTTGCTAATTCTTGTGGCAGTCTTAACACAATTGCCTGCAATTACAAAACATTTGGAACTTCAGTCAGAAAAAAGCCCATTTTTGCACTTGTGGCATACGTTAAGCAACAGACAATATCAAATTGGATTTATGGCAATTGCTTTTCTTTCAATTGGAGGTTTTATGTTACAGCCTTTTGGGAGCGCATTTTTAGTAAATAATATCCATATTAGCCAAGAAGAATTACCAATGGTATTTTTCTTTACAGGTCTTTCAGTACTCTTTATAATGCCGCTTATTGGAAAATTAAGTGACAAAATTAGCAAGTTCAAATTATTTGCGGCGGGCTCATTTTTGTCTATAATTATGATTTTGATTTATACCAATTTGAGTCCGATTCCGCTTTGGCAAATTGTAGTACTGAATATGATTTTATTTATGGGAATCATGAGCCGAATGATTCCTGCAACAACATTAAATACTGCAATCCCTGAGATGCAGGATCGTGGTGCCTATATGTCTATAACGTCATCATTACAGCAAATTGCAGGAGGAATTGGGGCAGTTTCTGCCGGATTTATAGTACATCAACAAACTAAAACTTCACCTTTAGAGAATTATCCTATTCTGGGTTATGTGGTTGCAGTTGTTACTTTGTTTAGTATATTTTTGATTTACAGAGTGAGCCAATTGGCAAAAGCAAAAGTTAAAGACGCTAATCTTTAATTTCAATTTTAATGTAAAGCAAAGAGGCCGTCCGAAGAATAGGACAGCCTCTTTGCTTTTTATATTTCTGTTTATTTTAAGCCCAGCGGGGCAGAATATTTATAGAAA
This sequence comes from Flavobacterium denitrificans DSM 15936, assembly GCF_000425445.1. Lineage (GTDB taxonomy): Bacteria > Bacteroidota > Bacteroidia > Flavobacteriales > Flavobacteriaceae > Flavobacterium > Flavobacterium denitrificans. The sequence continues at coordinate 306,959 of NZ_AUDL01000011.1, forward strand.
TCTAAAAACGCGAATGCAAAGGAGTTCCGGAGGAGCGAAATACGCCACAATTTATGAAAAAAAGATTTCGCTCCTCCGAAGCTTTTCTTCGATAATAAATGCAATTTCTATAAATATTTCGCTTCTCCGAAGCTGATCTTTGTTCATCCAATACTTTTTGGATTTGGTTTTTTTAATGCTTAGTGATTTACTTTTTTCTTCCAATAAAAATAAACTGAAAGCGCATTTATAAAAGCCAAAAGCCATAAAACTGGATTAATGAAAAAGCTGTAAAAACTTCTTCCGTTTGGTATTTCTACAAAAGGAACAGTGATGAAAATATCCAAAATTAAAGCCGTTGCCGACATTGCAATTCCGAGTAGCAATCCATTTGTTTGAGGAGTTTTTCTGAAATAAATTTTGGCACCCAAAATTCCAAAAAAGACTATACAAAACATCACAATCACTGATTGAAGCCAAAAATAATGCTGTACGAATGGAATTTTATCCAAAATATAAAATGAAATACTGACCAAAATCCAAACTACAAAACCGGAAAAAAAGCTCTGAAATAATTCATTTCTAAAGTTTTAAGAGTTCCAAATTCCGGTTTGGGCAGTTTCTTTCGCGTAAGCGATGAAATCTTTTGCTTTTCGGCCTAAGACTTTTTCAATGTCAGAAGTTACATTCGAATTTCTTCCGTCCAAAACTTGTTCAAAAAGATAATTCGCAAGCCAGATGTGATCTTCAGGAACTTGAAATTCGTGCAACATTTTTGAATATTCGTCTAATGATAAACCTTGAAAAGTGATATTTCGTCCACTTGCTTCGGCGATTGTATTTACGGCTTCTTTGAAAGTCAATAATCGAGGTCCGGTCAATTCGTAAGTTTCTCCGTTGTGTTTGTCGTTTAAAAGTGATTCTAAAACAACATCAGCAATATCGTCGGCGTCTGTGAAAGGCTCTAAAGCTTCGGCTCTTGGCAAAGCGACGATTCCGGCTAAAATGGGTTCCAAGAATATGCTTTCGCTAAAGTTTTGATTGAACCAGCTTGCGCGCACAATTGTCCAGTTTTTAGCATTTTCTTTTACGATTTCTTCGCAAAGTTGCGCTTCTTTTTCGCCTCTTCCAGATAATAAAACCATTTTTTGAACACCTAATTCTGTTGCCAAAACGGTAAATTTCTCAATTGTGTCAACTGCCGAAGGAATCGCTAAATCAGGCTGGAATGTAATGTAAACGGTTTCAATGTCTTTCAGTACATTTTTCCAAGTTTGTGGGTCTTCCCAATCAAAAGGAACTTTTTCAGTTCGAGAACCCAAACGGATTTCAATATCTGAGTAGTTTTTTAATCTTTCAATTACTCTGCGCCCTGTTTTTCCATTGGAACCCAAGACTAAAATTTTCTTTTTGCTCATATCAATATTCTTTAAGTGATTACTGATACAAAGTTGATTAGATTAAAAAACAATCATTTGTCGCAAAAGAATTATGATTTGTTTGAAAGGAATTGAAGCCTAACGTCATTTGGGCGCATTCCGAATTTTTTATGAAAAGCATTCGAAAACGAACTCAAACTTTCATAACCCACTTCCCAAGCCGCTTCCTGAACCGTTTTTTCGCTTTCGCGGAGTAATTCGTACGCTTTATGAAGGCGTTCTTCCTGAACATATTTGAAAACAGGAATGCCAAAAAGTTCTTTAAAATTCTTTTTGAGTTTATTGCTGTTCAAACCAACCATTTGTGATAATTGCGTAATGGATGGTGGTTTAGAATAATGTGTGGCAACAATTTCTTTCGCTTTATATAATTTGTTTTTATCGATTTCCGAAAAATCAATTTTGGAATCGGTAGTTAAAAGAGCAAAAAAATGTGCCAAAAGTTCGTTGACTTGGCTTCTTAAAAATAATAATCTCGTATTTCCGGTATAAGTTGTATTGAAGATTTTTTGAACTGCCAATTGCATTTCAAGCGTCATGTAATACGAAGGGCCTTCTACAAAATGCTCTTTAGGATGTAATAGTTCTGGAAGGTGTTTTTCAAAAATCTCTTTTTCGGCTTCAGGAAGTGCATTCAGATGTTTCGGTTTGGTGAAAATACTAATCGATTGCAACGGTTTATCGGGTTCGATTTTATGTGAGAATTCGACTTTCTGATTTCCGAAAAAACAAATCGCCAAACCGGTCGTATTTGTCAAATATTTGGTCTGATTATTATGTTTGATTTCCAATTCGACATTGCCAGAACCATAAAATGCAAAGCCAACCGCATCGCCGTCGATTTCGCATTTTTGAACTATGGTTTTTGCGGTGTTTGATTGTTCGATCAAAACAATAAAATCATTTAGTTCTATAATATCTGTTGTCATTTAGTGTCAGTGTATTTTGAGAATTGTTTAAGAGAAAAACTCATTTTTATTTCTTTGCCCAGATTCAGAAATTTGACTTTAAATAATTCTTAAATTTCGTAAAATGTTTAAAATTAAATAATTAGTTTTTGTTTTTTTAATTCTATTTTTTCAATTTCGAACTTTTTTAATCTTAAAATGAGACTTCAAATGCCTTTTTTTGTAACATTTTTTTGAGGAAATTTTGTTCTTTTTTGAGTTCGCTGTTGATAACTGTTTTTTTAAATCACCAAATAAAAGCATTTTTTTCTGTTGACAACTTTATTTAGATTCTTTTTAAATAACTGGTTTATTGAGCATTATGAGTTTAAAAAGCACTGTTGATAAATACTTTTTTAACAAATATAAAAGCACAATTTTCCCTGTTGATAATTGCTTTTATTTTTAACATCAAAACGAAAGTAAAACAAAAATTCGTGGCTTAAATTTGTAAGTAACGAGATGTAAAAATACCTCCCAAATCTGCATTTCGGTTACTCAAATATTCACCATTAATTACAATTTTATTATGTCTATTTTCGATAAAAGAATCAACTATAAGCCTTTTGAATACCCGGAGGTACTACAATTTACTGAAGCTATAAACAAAGCGTACTGGGTTCATACAGAGGTCGATTTTACTGCAGATACGCAGGATTTTCATTCGCATTTGTCACCAGCTGAAAAAACCGCAATCAAAAACAGTTTATTGGCAATTGCACAAATTGAAGTTGCCGTAAAAAGTTTTTGGGGAAATATTTATGAGCATTTCCCAAAACCAGAATTCAATGGACTAGGAACTACTTTTGCTGAGTGCGAATTCAGACATTCTGAAGCCTATTCGCGTTTGCTTGAAGTATTAGGCTATAATGACGAGTTCGAGAAATTATTAGACGTTCCTGTTATCAGAAAACGTGTTGATTATCTTTCAGATGTTTTAAAAGATACGCGTTCGCAGGACAATAAAAAATATATGGTGTCGCTGATTTTGTTCAGCATTCTTATCGAAAACGTGTCGCTTTTCAGTCAGTTTGCGATCTTGCTTTCGTTTACTAGATTCAAAGGTTACATGAAAAATGTAAGCAACATTATTGCCTGGACTTCAATCGATGAACAAATTCATGCCAATGGTGGTATTTTCATTATTAATAAAATCCGTGAAGAATTCCCAGATTATTTTGATGATGCAACTTTGCTGGCCATCAGGGATACAGTTAAATATTCTATAGATGTAGAATCTGATATTTTAGATTGGATTTTTGAAGATGGTGAAATTGAATCGATCAACAAAACCGATCTTGTGAATTTTATGAAATTCCGTTTGGATGAAAGTTTAAAACAAATTGGAATTCCAACTGTATTTGATGTTTCGGCAGAAGATTATAAAGCAATGCTTTGGTTTGAAGAAGAAGTTTTTGCGAACAGTCTTGATGATTTCTTTGCAAAAAGACCTGTAGAATATACAAAACATGATAAGAGTATAACGGCAAATGATTTGTTCTAAAAGTTTAAAATGATGAATATTATAGATATAAATGAAGCCAGTGCACCAATGAGTGATGCTGGAAATAAAATGTGGTGGAAAAACTCTGAAAGTGAACAAATCCTAAACCGAGGTTATCTTTTAAAAGGCGAAACGGTTGAGGGTGCAATTGACCGAATTTGTACAGCAGCAGCTCGCCGACTTTATAAACCAGAATTAAAAGAATCTTTTGTCGAAATGATCGAACGTGGCTGGATGAGCATCAGTTCGCCAGTTTGGGCGAATATGGGTACAGAGCGTGGTTTGCCAATTTCATGTTTCAATGTTCATATTCCGGATAAAATTGAAGGAATTACGCACAAGCTTGGAGAAGTTATTATGCAAACTAAAATTGGTGGTGGAACTTCGGGTTATTTTGGTGAAATGCGTGGAAGAGGAAGTGCCGTAACCGATAACGGAAAAAGCAGTGGCGCCGTAAGTTTTATGAAACTTTTCGACACTGCCATGGATACGATTTCTCAAGGTGGCGTTCGTCGTGGGGCTTTTGCAGCATACCTAGATGTCGATCATCCGGATATTGAAGAATTTTTGAAAATAAAAAGTATTGGAAATCCTATCCAGAATTTATTTACCGGAATTTGCGTTCCCGATTATTGGATGCAGGAAATGATTGATGGAGATGTTGAAAAACGCCAGGTTTGGGCAAAAGTTTTAGAAAGTCGTCAACAAAAAGGATTGCCATATATCTTTTTCAGTGACAACGTAAACAAAAATAAACCACAAGTTTATAAAGATAAAAATCTGCGCATTAACGCGAGTAATTTATGCAGTGAAATCATGCTTCCATCAGATTTTGACGAATCGTTTATTTGCTGTCTTTCGTCAATGAATTTAGAACTTTATGACGAATGGAAAGGTACTGAAGCAGTTAAATTGGCGATATTTTTCTTGGATGCCGTTCTACAGGAATTTATCGAAAAAACGGAAGGTAATTATTATCTTTCTGCTGCGAATAAATTTGCAAAAAGACATCGTGCTTTAGGCTTAGGCGTTTTAGGATGGCATTCCTATCTGCAAAAAAATATGATTCCGTTTGAAGGTTTAGAAGCCAAAATGAAAACGACGGAAATCTTCAAACACATCAGCGACAAAGCCGATAAAGCCACTCAGGATTTAGCCCGAATTTACGGCGAGCCTGAATTGCTGAAAGGTTACGGAAGAAGAAATACGACAACAATGGCAATTGCGCCAACAACATCTTCATCGGCAATTTTAGGACAAACTTCACCTGGAATTGAGCCTTTCAGCAGTAATTATTACAAAGCGGGTTTGAGCAAAGGGAATTTCATGCGTAAGAATAAATATCTGAAAAAACTGCTTGAAGACAAAGGCCTTGATAACGAAGAGGTTTGGCGTGGAATCATGCTGAATGGCGGAAGCGTACAACACATGAATGAATTGACGCAGACAGAAAAAGATGTTTTTAAAACGTTCAAAGAAATCAGTCAGTTAGAAATTGTACAGCAAGCAGCAATTCGTCAAAAGTTTGTAGATCAAGGACAAAGCTTAAACCTTAATATTCCGGCAGAATTGCCAATTAAAGAAGTAAATCGTTTAATGATAGAATCTTGGCAACTCGGAATAAAAAGTTTGTATTATCAACGAAGCCAAAGCGTTTCGAAAGAATTGGTAACAAGTTTGGTTACGTGTAGCAGTTGCGAATCATAAATTTAAAATCGGAAGTTATCTTCCGATTTTTTTTTGTCAAGATAAAATTTTAATTGATTGTCTTCGCAATATAGAATGAAACTTCTGCATATAATCCTGATATTGAGGATTATTTAGGTTGGTTGCAAAGCGGCATTTCTAATTTTAAAAATAGTTTTAATTAATTTTGATTTATTGTTATCCAAGGTTAAATTGAAAAAAGGGAATAGCAAAACTGCTGTTCCCTTTTTTGCAAATTTTAGTGCTTGTACAGGCTACAATAAGGTGTTACTTTTGCAAAAAAAATCAGTAAACCAAAAATGAAGAAAATCTATATTGCTGTCCTAGCAGTAATTTGCACCAATTTTTACGCACAGACCAAGAAGGATTCCATTAATCAAATGGATGAAGTTATAATTAATGAGAATCGTTTCAATACTCCAATTTCGAAACAAAATAGAAACGTTTACATTATTTCTAGTGAAACGATTAAAAAACTTCCGGGAAGAACACTTCAGGAAGTATTGCAATATGCTAATGGAGTTGATATTCGTCAAAGAGGTCCATTTGGGACTCAGGCCGATATTAGTGTCGATGGAGGAAGTTTTGAGCAAACTGTAGTTCTTTTAAACGGTGCAAAAGTGATTGATTCGCAAACGGCTCACAATATGCTTAATTTACCACTTCCAGTAGAAGTTATTGAAAGAATTGAAGTCGTTCGCGGGCCGGCAGCAAGAATTTATGGAATTAATAGTTTGACCGGAGCCATAAATATTATAACTAAAAAGCCAACAGATTCTGGATTTTTAGTGAGTACTTATGCAGGTTCAAATTTTGAGAAAGACACTCAAGATTCTGGAGATACTTTTTACGGAACTGGAATTCAGGCTGGAGCCGTTTTAGGAAAAGAAAAACAACAACATTTGATTTTTGCTTCTCACGATAAAAGCAACGGCTACCGATATAATACGGCATTCGAAAACAATAAAATTTTCTATCAAGGAAATATTCAGATTAATGATAAGAATCAAATTTTAGGTTCGGCAGGTTACATCAATAATGGATTTGGCGCAAACGGATTTTATGCCGCTCCTGGCGATAAAAATTCAACTGAAATTGTTCAGACAACATTTGCAAATATTCAGTCAACTCATCAAATTAAGGAGAGCTGGAAAATTATGCCGAGAGTTACGTATCGATACAATTATGATGATTACCGTTATTTAGGAAACGCTAATTTGGCAGTTGGAAGAAGTCAGCATTATACCAATTCAATTGCTGGGGAATTGAACTCGACGGTTAAATTGGCAAAAGGAGAAATTGGTTTTGGAGCTGAATTCAGAAATGAAAACATTCATTCTTCAAATATCGGAGATCATGATCGCGAAAATGTTGGGCTTTACGCCGAGTACAGAACGAGTTTTACAAATAAATTGGATATAAATATTGGAACATATTTAAATTACAATTCCGATTATAAATGGCAGATTTATCCAGGAATTGATGCCAGTTACGCCATTACAGATGCATTCAAAATAATTGGAAATGTTGGAACAAGCCAAAGAATTCCATCGTTTACCGATTTGTATTTGAAGCAAACGGGAAATATTGGAAATCCAGATTTAGATTCAGAAAATGCTTTTCAAAGTGAAATTGGTTTCAAATACAATAAAAAGGCCTTGAGTTTCAATGCTAATTATTTTTACAGAAAAATCGACAATTACATTGACTGGATGCGTAATGCGACAACAGTGCCTTGGCAAAGCCAAAACACAGGAGATTTGAATACAAACGGAATCAATTTGCGCGGTACTTACAGATTCGATTTTTCTAAAGATGCTAGATTGAATATTCTTTTAGCATACACTTATTTGGATTCAGAATTTAAAAGCTCGCGTACAGAAATTTATTCAAAATACTTGATTTCGTCACTAAAACATCAAATTACAAATACGATTGATTATCAGTTTAAAGATTTCTCTGTTTTGTTTGCAACAAGATTTAACGAAAGAATTACTGGGCCATCGTATTGGATTAACGATTTTAGAGTAAGTCAGTCGATACATAAATTCACTATTTTTTTAGACGCTCAAAATATATTTAATGCTAAGTATTATGAAGTAGGAGCGGTGCCTTTGCCATCAAGATGGTTTACATTGGGCGTGAAGCTTGTAACTTTTTAAAATTTGATTGAAAAAAATAATATAAAAAGGAATGGTGAATTTGCTATTCCTTTTTTTGTGCTTTTGATTCTGCAAAAAAGTTTTTCGATAAAAATTCAATAGTTTAAAAAATAGTGTGTTAATTTGACACTAATTCTTTTTTGTATGAAGCAAATTTTAATAGTTGATGATCATTTAGTAGTACGAAATGGCGTTTCGATGGTTTTGGAAAAACAAATCGAAAATGTTGAAATTTCGCATGCTGAAAATTTTTTTGAAGCGATTGCTCTTTTAAAAGAAAAACCAATCTGTTTAGTCCTTCTAGATATCAATATTCCGGGCGGGAAAAATACCGGAATGATCACTGATATCAAAGCCATTCAGCCAGGGGTTAAAATTTTGGTTTTTTCAGCGCATGAAGAAGATCAATATGCTTTGCAATATATTTCTGCTGGAGCAAACGGCTATTTGAATAAGCTTTGCAGCGAAGAAAAAATGATATTTGCAATCAATTCTGTTTTTGAAACTTCCACTTATGTTTCTCCAGAGCTTCTAAGTAAATTGCTTGCAACTAGAGTAAGCAAAAAAACTAAAAACCCATTAGAAAGCCTCTCTAAAAGAGAGCTTCAAATTGCCGAAATGCTGATAAACGGTAATGGAAATCTTGAAATTTCAAATATGCTCAACATTCATATGTCAACGGTGAGCACGTATAAAGCCCGACTTTTCGAAAAATTAAAAATCACAAATTTGGTTGAACTGATCAATCTTTTTAAAACCTATGACTATTAGTCGTATTCGACCATTATTTCAATAGCAGTTCCTTTGCCTTCTGTACTGGTAATATTGATATTTCCTTCAATAATTAAAAGAAGCTCAATAATCATGTGGAGTCCAAGGTGATAGTTTTTGACAATTGGATTTTTATAGAAATCAAGATAATAGTCAATAAGTTCCTTACTCATGCCTTTTCCATTATCAATTATGGTAAGCAAAAGTATATTGTCTTTTGTTCCTGAAAACAATTCTACGTGTCCGTTTTGCGTATTTTTTATGGCATTATCAACCAGATTATGGATAATAATAGACAATGCTTTTTTATTTGTTCTAATACGAAGCTTTTTATCGACACTATTGATCACCTCTATATTTTCGGCTTCAGCAATTTTTTCAAAAATGTCAATTTTTTCTTCAATCAAATCGTATAAAGAATAGCATTCATCTTCAAGTTTTTTTCCTTCAATAAAAATGGATGAATATTTAATAAGATTCTCAACATACTCATATAGTTGCGTGGTCGACATTCGTATTGTACCTACGTGTTTTTTTAATTTAGCATCATCCTGAATGATTTCATTTTCAAATAAATGACTTATTGAATTCGTCAAGAATTTTAAAGGACTTTTAATATCGTGGCTTATACTTTTTACTAATGTTTCTTGTTGTTTGATTTCTTGTTTCAGATTGTTTTTCGTTTTTTGCAGTTTTTTGACAGTCGCCGCTAGTTTTTTCGTTTTTTCGTCAATAACTTGTTCAAGTTTTATGTTTTTTCGTTTGATATAATACAAGCGTACATACCATATAAAAATCACGAAAGCAATAGATAAAACATACATCAAAATGGTAAACCACATTGTCTGATAAAATTTTGCAGGAACTATAAGCAAGATTCTTTTATATACATATTCAGAACCAAAACCAGACAAGCTTCTGATGTTCAGTTTATATTCGCCGGGAGGCAAAGTGGTAAACGAAATCGACCTTTCATTTTTTATTCTTTCCCAACGGCTATTTGCAGTTTTGTCAAGTTTTGCCTCGATATGCAAGTTGTCTGGATTGCCATAATAAGGATAGGCAATTAAAATGCTGACTCTTTGAAAATTGTTAGGTAGTACAATAGTGTCATTAGGATGAAGTGTTTTTTGATCAACAATTACGTTGTCTATAAAAATTTCTTTTCCAGGAAGGAGTGGCCTTACCTTATAGGGGTTAAAAAACACAAAGCCATTTATAGAAGGCAAAACAATATTGCCGTTTTTGAGGAAATTGCTGCTAGGTTGACAGCCTCCGTTGAATTCATTGGTCAAAAAACCATCGGTTTTGTTGTATTGATGATAATATATGGCTTCAGATTTATTTTTTAGATTTGCAAGTAAAGCTTTTCTTGATATTTGAAAAAGACCTTTATTTGTTGGAACCCAAAAGAAACCATTTTTATCTTCAGTAATTGAATGTGAAGAATTCAAATAATTGTCTTCGTCTTTTGGAAAAGAATGAAGATGATTACGCTCACTTGAATACAGGAAAAAGCCTTTTTCATAAGTAGTTAGCCATATTTTTTTTTCGTGGTCAATAAAAATGCTTCTGATGTTTATATTTTCAGTTCCCTTTACAAAATTAAGTTTTCGGGTATTTTTGTCGTATTTGAAAAGACCATTTTCGGTTCCAAAATAAAACGTTTGATTATCGTATTGGATTATATAATTGAGGTTGCTTTTAAAAATTGCAATTAGTGTAATTTTTCCGTTTTTAATGCAGTACAATTTTGAGTTATGAAATGCATTTTTCCCTAAGCTTAACCAGATCGTGTTATCGCGATCACTATATATTGTTTTTGGATTCTGATTGAATTTGTATGTGGAATAATTTTTATAACCTGATTTTTTGTAGTAACAAAGCACATTATAACGTCTTGCAAGCCATATATTTTGATCGTCATCTTTTGCTATAGTAATTTTTTCATCCAGCAAAGCAGACTTTTGGAAAGGAATACTGTCAACAAACTTTTTGTTGCTGAAAATTCGCCCATTTGGTGTTATGATGGTGCTGTCGTTAAATGATTGTGCCGCATAATAAACTTCAGATTTTTGAAGTTCTTTCTTAACAGTTGTAAAAGCAGGAAAGCTAATGATGCATAAGCCTTTTGTATCGCTTCCTAAATACAATTTTTTATTAGGAAGGTCATAGTATATAGAAACGATATTGCTTTTCTCAAATTCAGTAAATTCTTCAATATAAGTGGTAGAAAGCTTATTGTTATGATTGGAAAGCTGATAAATACCATTTTTAGCATAAATAAATACTTGCTTATTTGTAATGTTCCAAAAAAGTTTTTTGTTTGAATTGAAAATGGCTCCATCTAATATTCCAGAAGATTTTCCAGATTTTGAAAAACAGTCGTAGCTTCCGTCTTTTTTAAGATAAAAAAGCGAATTTCCTAGCATAAAAAAATTAAAAACAGAAGAGGTTTTATACGCAATTTTATAAATGCTTTTTAATTTAGAATTGCATAATTCAACATTTTCAGCATCAAAAAAGAAAATATTTCCGTTTGCTAATTTGAAGCAAAATCGTTGTGATGCATCTGCTGTTAGGTATGAAGGCAGTCCGTCATGAAGAAAATAATGCTTGCCGTCTTTTGTAATATTTGTAGTCGGATTGTTTCCTTTGAAGACTTTTATTTTTCTGCCATTAATTAGTGCCAACTCTTTTTTTCCTTCATTATAACACAGCAGACTATCTTTTTCAATACTTCCAAAAATATCTGTAAAACGGCTTTCTTGAAGATTTGTATTTGCAGAATTAAAGGCCAAAAATGCATTACCATCATAACGCACAATGCCATTTTCAGTTGTCATCCAAATAAAATTATATTTATCGGCAACAATTGCTTTTACACTGCTTTGTGGCAATTCATTATTATCTGCGGTATACCATCTGAAAGTCGAGTTTTTTTGGCAATGACCTTTGGCCACGGTCAGCAGCAGAAAAAAACAGCAATAACGAAAAGTAGATAATAACGTCATTTATTGATATTAGGTTAGTATTCACAAACTTAGCAAACATAATTTAGAATTTACGATTTGTAGTTTTAAATCTACAAAATGTAGGTTTATTGGTACGGGATTAAAAATCATACAATTAGCTATAATTCTATATTTGTAATACGAACCATTTTACTTGAAATTTTTTATAAAATCAGAGTAGATTTAAAAATATAAAAGTATGAAAATTGGATTTATAGGAGTTTGCAGAACCACGATGGAATTAGCTACAAGAGCGGCTAAATCAGGACATCAAGTATTAATTAGTCATACACGCAGCAACAGCCACATGCGGGATCTTGTTCAAATGATGGATGGAAAGGTAAAGTTGGTAAGCCGACGAGAAGCTGCAAAAGCTAAAATGGTAGTATTGTTTATTCCTCGGGAAGATATTCAGCTTTTTTTATCTGATTTGCCTGATATGACCGAAAAAATATTATTGCACGCTAATAATCCAATTTATAGTTTAGAATGCCTGACACCAAGCTTAAATATGAAATCGTCTGGCGAAATAATCGCTTCTCTTTTACCAGAAGCTCATGTAGTTAAAATTCATAATATTGTCGATTCTGAAATTCCAACAACGGTAAGCAAAAAACATAACGACAACGAATTATTTTATACTGGCGCTAATAAGCTAGCCAAAAATAAAGTGAAAAGCTTTTTAAAAACTTTAAATTTTTCTGGAATTGATTTTGAAGAAATGTATCTTGAAACTAAGTTTGCGTATTCGCCAAACTGAAAATAGATAAGTAAAAAAAAAAGGGAGAATTTTTTTATTATATTGTAAAACAAAGGTTAATTAGGATCGTTTTTTAAATCTAAAGTTTTTAAAACTGCTTTTTTTAAAGCAGTTTTTTTTATTTTTAAAACAGAATTTCTTTCACTCAAATTTCAAATTTGTGAAGAGAGAATTTTGATTCCTTTAAATTTATAATGTATGAAAGCAATTGTAATTGGGGCAACAGGCGCAACAGGAAAAGAACTTGTCGAATTGCTTCTAGAAGATAGTAGTTATACTTCTGTTTCAGTTTTTGTTCGACGTCCAATAGGAAAATCTCATAACAAACTCACTGAGCATATTGTCGATTTTTCAGAAATTAATCAGTTCGCCAATTTAATTACAGGGGATGTCTTTTTTTCTTGCCTCGGAACAACATTAAAAGTGGCTGGTTCCAAGGAAAATCAATGGAAAATTGATTTTGATATTCCCGCTTCATTTGCCGATGTCGCCCGAAAAAATGAGATAAAATCTTTGGTATTGGTCTCTTCTTATGGTGCTTCGGCCAAAAGCAGTGTTTTTTATTCTAAAATGAAAGGAGAGCTTGAAGATTATATAGCAAATCTTAATTTTGAGCAATATCTAGTTTTTAGACCAGGACCGCTTATTCGTGAAAATACAGATCGTTTGGGCGAAAAAATTTCAGTAAAAGTGATTTCGTTCTTTAATGCAATCGGACTTTTTAAAAACCTAAAACCAATTTCGACAGCATTTTTAGCTGAAAAATTGGCAATTGCGCCAAAAAAACTTCCAATAGGAATGGCTATTCTTGAGTTGGACGCAATTTTGTACTTGAATTAAAAGTATATTTTACAAATAATTTAAAAAGCCTTGAAGAACTTTCTTTAAGGCTTTTTAAATTTTGGAGAAAATATGATTTTGGATAATTGATTTAAGGTGCAGGAACATCAAAACCATTTAAGACTGTTGCAAGCAGTGTGTAAGCCCCTATTAAAAATATAAGTTCGGCAACACCATCTTTCCCTAATATTTCTGTTGCGAAATGGTACAATGAATCGGGCACGATTTTTCCTTTTGCTAAAACTGAAGCCATTTCATAAGCGATTTTTTCTTCTTGATTTAATTCAGAAGGAGAAATTCCCGAAGCTAATGATGCAACGGCTTCCGCAGAAAAACCAAAATGTTTGGCCATAATTTCATGTGCATAAAGCTTAAATCTTGCTCCAAACGGCGCACCGACAGTTAAAATGGCTACTTCTCTCACTTTTTTAGGAAGCGCTGCATGTTTTCGCAATTCATTCATAAAAGCAGATTTAATGAAACTTTTGCTTGGATTCCATTTTTTTTCTACTAAAACACATAAAAAAAACCGCAGTCATCAATTTTTAGATGATTGCGATTTTTATAAGTTATTTTGAATCAAAAATTAATTTGTTCCCGCTGCAGCTTTATCTACCAAAAACAATACTTCACCAGAAACGGGTTTGATTAATTGCATTGGATACAGCGTTGGATTGTATTCGCCTTTTGTAACTTCTTTTAAGGCGTGTGTTTTCTTTTCTCCAAAAGCTACTACAACAATTTTTTCTGCTTTGTTGATTAGTGGAGCAGTAAGAGTGATGCGATACATTTTCTGTGGAGCCAAATAATAAGCGTCAACCCATTTGATTTGCTCTTCCAAAACGGCTTCACCTGGGAAAAGAGAAGCTGTGTGCCCGTCGTCTCCCATGCCTAATAAGATAAGGTCGAATTTTCCTTCTTCGCCTAAAATTGTTCTTACTGATTGCTCGTATGTTGCAGCGTATTCTTCAGGAGTTACGCCATCTTTGTACATTTCAAAAATGTTTTCCTGCGGAATCGGAACGTGACTTAATAAGGTTGCATAGGACATTTTCGCATTACTCAAATCGTCATTTAATGGAACCCATCTTTCATCGCCCCAAAAAATATAAACTTTGCTCCAGTCAATTTTGTTTTTATAAGCATCAGAAGCTAATAATTTGTAAATCCCAGCAGGAGATGAACCCCCTGTAAGAACAGCTGTAAATTTGCCTTTTGCAGTAATTGCTTTTTCTGCAGAAGCTACAAAAAGGTCTGCCGCTGTAATATTAATTTCTTCTGTGTTATTGTAAATCTGTATCATTTAAAACTTCTTCTTTTGTTTGTGTATTCGGGATCCATTTGTGGCCTTGGCGTGCCAATAATTCATCGGCTTCTTCTGGTCCCCAGCTTCCAGCTTTGTAATTTGGAAAATTGGTTGGTGCGGTAGTTTTCCAAACTTGCTGAATCGTATCAATTGCGTCCCAAGCTTCTTCTACTTGATCCCAACGCATAAATAGGGTAGGATCTCCTGCCAAAGCATCTGCGATCAATGTTTCATAAGCTTCTGGCGACATTGTTGAGCAAGCGAAATAATCAAATACCATTTCTGCTGGTCGTAATGCAAGCGAAAGTCCAGGTTTTTTAGTCATAAACTGCAATTTAATATCCATTGCAGGCTGTATATTGATAATCAATCGGTTTGGTGTCATCCCTTCTTTTCCATAAGAAAATGAAGAATGCGGTACTGGTTTAAACTGAATAATGATTGAAGATTGTTTTTCTTCCATTCTTTTTCCTGAACGCAAATAGAACGGAATTCCTTGCCATCTCCAGTTGTCCAAATAAATCTTCATTGCTACATAGGTTTCTGTGAGAGAATCGGGAGCAATGCCTTTGTCTTGACGATAACCTGGAACGGGAACTCCTTTTATTTCGCCAGGACCATATTGGCCACGTACAATATAATGATCAACTTCTTCTGGTTTGATGCGACGAATTGATTTCAAAACGTCTGCTTTACGATTACGGATATCATCTGCATTTAATGATGCAGGCGCTTCCATAGCCGTCATACATAAAATCTGCAAAAGGTGATTCTGAATCATATCTTTTAAAGCTCCAACACCCTCGTAGAATCCGCCTCGTTCTTCAACGCCAACTTCTTCTGCAACGGTAATCTGCACAAAATCAATAAAATTACGGCTCCACAATGGCTCAAACATCGAGTTTCCAAAACGGAAAGCTAAAATATTCTGAACCGTTTCTTTTCCTAAATAGTGATCAATTCTATAAATCTGCTCTTCTTTGAAAGTCTGCGAAAGCATTTCATTAAGTGCAATTGCAGAAGTTTTATCGTAACCAAAAGGTTTCTCGATAATAATACGATCTTGTTTCGGATTTGCCGCAAGTCCGATTTTCTTGATATTGCTTGAAATCGTTGAAATGAAAGAAGGCGTAATCGAAAGATAAAAAAGACGATTAGCGCGTTCGCCAAAAGCCAGATCAAAATTGTTGATTTTCTCGTTCAATCCGATGTACGATTCTTCTTTGCCAATATCAAGACTGTGGTAAGTTATGTGCGAAAGAAATTTTTCTGTTTCTGCATCAGAAAGTCCTTTTTTTCTTGAGAAAAGATTCAGGTTTTCTAAAACATAAGTGCGAAAATCTTCATTGGTTTTTTCTGCTCTTCCAAGAGCGATAATCTGAAACTTTTCAGACATACGTCCGTCAAGGTACAGATTTTGAAATGCGGGAAAGAGCTTTCTCTTTGCCAAATCTCCGGTTCCTCCAAAAATGACAATGATTGTTGGATTCTTTAGTTTATTTTTAGTCATTGTGTAGTTGTGTTGCTTTAAGTTGCTTATTCAGCCCATTGTGTGTGGAAAACGCCTTCTTTGTCGATACGCTCGTAAGTATGCGCTCCAAAATAATCACGTTGTGCCTGAATTAAATTGGTTGGAAGATTTGCTGAACGGTAAGCATCAAAATACGCTAACGAGTTCATTAATCCTGAAACTGGTAATCCTTTTTGAACTGCAAACTGAATAACCGCTCTCATTCCTGATTGGTTTTCTACTAATTTTGAAGCAATTCCACCATCTAAAAGCAAGTTTGGCAAATCTGCTTTTGTAACGTACGCTTTTCTAAAATCTTCTAAAATGGTAGCACGAATGATACAACCGCCACGCCAGATTTTAGCAACAGTTTCTAGATTTAATCCGTAGTTATATTCTTTTGAAGCGGTGTGAAGTTGCGCTAAACCTTGAGCATAAGTCACAACGATAGAAAAATACATAGCCGATTTTAAAGCTGCAATGGCTTCGCTTTGATCAACATTTGTTTCGTTTGTGTTCCAAACTAATTTTTTAGCAGCTTCAATTCTTTCTGGTTTTGTTTTCGACATATCTCGCATGTTAACCGCGGCATCAATAGTCGGAACTGGAACTTGTAAATCCATTGCGTTTTGCGAAGTCCATTTTCCTGTACCTTTAGATCTTGCCCAATCCGAGATTTTGTTGATTAATTGTGTTCCGTCTTCATCTTTTTGTTTTAAGATGTTTCCAGTAATTTCAATTAAATAAGATCTTAAATCATCGGTTTGATTCCACTCAGCAAAAGTTTTCTGAATCGTTTCGTCATCCAAGTTATAACCTCTTTTCATTAAGTCATAAACCTCAGAAATCAACTGCATGATTCCGTATTCAATTCCGTTGTGAACCATTTTTACATAGTTGCCAGCAGAACCATTTCCTAAATATTCTACACAAGGCTCTCCGTCAACTTTTGCAGCAATTGCTTCAAAAATAGGACGAAGTCTTTCGTATGCTTTTTGATCACCTCCCGGCATCATAGCAGGACCTAAACGTGCTCCCTTTTCACCGCCAGAAATTCCCATTCCGAAAAAGTGAATTCCTTTTTCAGATAATTCTAAAAATCTTCTATCGGTATCTGTAAAGTAAGTGTTTCCACCATCGATGATGATATCTCCTTTATCTAAATGAGGAAGTAAGCTTGCAATTGCACTGTCAACTGGTTTTCCCGCAGGAACCAATAACATAATTGCTCTTGGTTGTTGAATAAGCTCCACAAAGTGTTTTACATCTGTAGTTGCTTCAATAGTTTGGTTTGCATCGGCTTCTTGCTGAAGAGAGTTGACTTTTTCTGTGTCTAAATCTAAACCTGCAGCCGCAAAATTATGACTGGCAATATTTAAAAGTAAGTTTCGGCCCATTACACCTAATCCTACAATTCCAAAATCAAATTTGTTCATAGTTTTCAATTAACTAAATTATTAGAAGAATGTTTGCTGCGAAAAATAAGAGAGAAATATTTAATACTCTTTTATTCAATGTTTTGCAGAAAAACAAAGTTTATTTTACATCACCTATTTTAAAATGATGAACGCAAAGTTAGAGAAAAATGCTGAAAAAGGAGGAGTAAAATCGTTCACATTTGGTCTTTATTGTGATACTTTTTATGTGTTAAAAACACGGTTATTATAACAAGGAATAACTATTTCGATTTCGGAACTTTTTTCTTTTAAAAGTGAAATAGGAAATTTAATCAAGCGTATTGTTTGATGCTTTCGTTTTAAGAAAATTCCGATATGAAGGGATTTTTTTTCATTTTATTAACTAGCTTGTTTTTAGTTAATTATGTGAAGGGGATTTTTTTAGTTAACATTTTTTTTGCAAAAAGAAGTCTTAAAATTTTTATGTTCAATATTTTAATTTACTTTTGTTCTATCAAATTAGTAGGGTTTAAAAATAAAACTACAAATTATTTGTCAGAGCGAGAGATTTCTAGCTATTTGAGTTTTTAAAATAGTCTTTGTGAAAATCTTCAACCTTAATTTATATAAAAATGGGATCAAAAAAATCTTTATGAGAGAGGATTTAATTTGATAGAAACCAAATAAATACTAACCCAAAATTTAAAAGAAATGAAAAAACGAATGTGTTGCAGATAAAAAGAAAAAACCATTTCTGTTGCAGCAGAAATGGTGAAGCTTAAAAGAAATTGTCATCTCTAGAAGGAAAGCGAAAATGGATTAAATCTGTTTTCGGCTCACCTTTTTATTAAACTAAAACAAAGTAATGAAAAAAAAATTAAACAGCTATATACTGTTGTGTATTTTATTGATTTCCATAGGAGTTAAAGCACAAGAAACAAAGCCATTAATCCAGTCAAAACTCGAAGGGACAGTAGTTGATGCTGTTACAAAAGAGCCAGTAATTGGCGCTTCGGTAAATATAAAAGGAACAACTCACGGAGTGGTAACCGATTTAGATGGTAAGTTTTTCTTCCAAACCGGACAGAAATTTCCATATACATTAATCATAAGTTATTTAGGCTATAAAAAAGCAGAAGTGGTTGTCCAAAAAAATGCTGTTGTTATAGATTTGGAACAAGAACAAAATGCTTTGTCAGAAGTTGTTGTGACAGCGCTAGGAATCACCAAAGAGAAAAAATCTTTAGGATATACTACTCAGTCACTAAAAGGCAAAGAATTAGCGAGTACAAAAGAAACCAACTTTTTAAATAGTCTTACGGGGAAATTAGCAGGAGTTCGTATTACGAATTCGCAAGGAGATATGGGATCTTCAAGGATTATTATTCGTGGAGAAACTTCGATCGCAGGAAACAACCAGCCATTATTTGTGGTAGATGGGGTTCCGGTAGATAATTCGCAATTGAATTTTGGTGGTGCGACTCGTGATTTCAGAAATGCAATTGCCGATTTAAATCCTCAAGATATTGAAACTTTAACGGTATTAAAAGGACCAAATGCAGCAGCACTTTACGGATCGCGCGCCGCTCACGGTGTTGTTTTGATTACCACAAAATCGGGTAAAAATCAAAAAGGATTAGGAATTAGCGTAAGTTCTGGAATTACAATTTCTCAAGTGAGTACTTTGCCAGCTTTTCAAAATTCATATGGACAAGGCTCAAACGGAAAATTCAGCTATGTTGATGGTAAAGGAGGCGGTGTGAACGATGGAGTTGATGAAAGCTGGGGACCGAGATTAGACGGACGTCTGATTCCGCAATTTTATTCAAATGGAGTTGCAGTGCCTTTTGAAGCACATCCGGATAACGTAAAAGACTTTTTTAATACAGGACTTACTTATGATAACAGTGTTTCTGTAGCGAAATCAGACGAAAAATCAGATTTTCGTTTAGGAGTAAACAATCAAAAACAATTGGGAACAGTACCTAATAGTGAAATCAACAAGACAAATTTCACCATTAATACCAATTACGAAATTTCTAAAAACATAAAAGTTGGAGTAAATGCCAATTATATTGTTACCGATGCTCCACAACTTCCAGGCGGACCATCAGGAGGACGTGCGGCAGGTGTAATGTTGCAATTCCTTTGGTTTGGTCGCCAAGTTGATATTAATGACCTTAATAATGATTGGACTAAAAACTGGAACAACAGTTATTACAGCAATCCGTATTGGAATGCCTATTATAATACTACAAGTCAGCAACGTAATCGCTTGATTGGAGATATTCATTTGGATGCAAAAATTATTGACGGACTTAATTTTAGATTCCGCACTGGAGTTGACTATTATAATGACAGAAGAAAATACACGATTAAATATGGTACAAACGGAACTCCATTTGGATCGTATGCCGAAGATGCTTATACAGTAGATGAAAGAAATACAGAAGGGATTTTTCAATATACAAAAAATCTGAATGATGATTTTAGTTTGGATGCGCTTGCAGGATTCAACGTTCGTAACCACAGTGATGCTAACAATTATCAAAAAGCACCACGTTTGGCTGTGCCGGATTTATATACGCTGACGAATTCACGTGATCCGTTGACTTCATCAAATTCGTATTCTCGTTTGAGAGTTTACAGTGCTTATGCTTCGGCGCAATTAGGTTTCAGAAATTATGCGTTTTTGAATGTTACCGCTCGTAACGATTGGTCGTCAACATTGCCAAGCAATAACCGTTCTTATTTCTATCCTTCTATTAATGGTAGCGTTGTGTTGACTGATGCTTTCAAAATTAAAAGCAATACGCTTGATTTCTTAAAAGTTCGTGGAGGTTGGTCTGAAGTAGGAAACGATGCAGATCCGTACCAACTGTCGACAGTTTACAACTTCCAGACCGCTTTTGACGGAAACCCGATTCAGACTTCTTCTCAGAAAAAATTGAATGAGAATTTGAAGCCAGAAACAACGCGTTCAAGCGAAGTTGGTTTAGAAGCCACTTTCTGGAAAAATAGATTGCGTTTTGATGCTGCGTATTATAATACAGATAGTTATGATCAGATTTTGGAAATCAAAACAACGGCTTCAAGCGGTTATAATTCGCAATTGATCAATGCTGGAAAAATCAATAATCACGGTATAGAACTTCAATTAGACGGAACGCCAATCCAAACGAAAGACTTTAAATGGAATATCGGTGTAAATTATTCTAAGAATACAAGCAAGGTCGAGATTCTGGATTACGATAAAAAAATCCAAAACTATACTATTGGTTCATCAGGAGGTGTTGATGTATTGGCATCTGTTGGACAAGCTTACGGTGCCCTTTACGGAACAGCATATGAGCGCGATGCAAATGGAAATATTGTAGTAGGAGCTAACGGATTGCCAAAAGCAGATCCAACAAAGAGAGTTTTAGGACATTATACTCCAGATTATTTGGCAGGTGCTACAAATACATTTACATACAAAAATCTTGAACTTTCGGTTCTTGTGGACGCAAGTGTAGGAGGGGAGCTTTTCTCAGGAACAAACAGAACAGGAAATTATACAGGTGTATTGGCTCAAACGCTTCCGGGCCGTGGTGCTGAGAATGGCGGATTAAGTTATTATTACCCAGGAAACAATACTTCGAATCCAAAAACATTAGTAACTGGAGGCGTGGCTCCAGGCGGTGCAACAGTGTATGATGACGGAATGATTTTTAGTGGTGTATATGCAGATGGAACGCCAAACAATAAAGTAATCAGTGCTCAGGAATATTACAAAGCGTCATATAATATTAGTGAAGCTTACATCTACAGTTCAACTTATGTAAAACTTAGAGAGATTAGATTGACTTATAATGTAGATAAAAAATTGGTTAAGAAACTAGGATTAGACGGAGCAAGTATTACTGCTGCAGGCCGTAACTTATTGTTTATTTACAAAGAAGTGCCAAACATTGATCCAGAAACGGCTTTCAATACTGGAAATGTACAAGGACTAGAAAGTTTAGCCTTGCCTACAACCAGAAATTTTAGCCTTAACGTTAATCTTAAATTTTAAAAACTCGGAATCATGCTGAAAAAACTATTATATACAACACTATTTGCATTGACACTGAGTTCTTGCAATGATGATACTTTGGATGATGTTAATAAAAATCCAAATGCAACTGAAACGCCATTAGCGCCTTATTTATTGACAGGAACGTTAAAACAAGGAGCCGATTTGTATTGGGGAGATGGAAATAACTTTAACTCGTCTTTATTGTTTGTGCAACATTGGGCAAAAATTCAATATACAGAGCCAGATCGATATGATGTTTCAAATACATCTTTCACTTCTTTGTGGAACACGGGATATGCGACATTGGTAACAGATTTAAATACAATTATCAATTTCCCAGCAGATCAGGCAAATTCAAATTATAAAGGAATTGCGTTGACATTGCGTTCATGGACATTTTTGTTATTGACAGATGCTTATGGAAATATTCCTTATAAAGAAGCAGGCTTAAAGGTAACTCCAGCTTATAATACACAAAAAGAAGTTTATACGGGATTGCTTGAAGATTTGAAACAAGCACAATCGTTGTTAAGTTCAGCAAACGGAACTGTAACAGGTGATTTGGTTTACAAAGGAGATATTGCAAAATGGAAAAAATTTGTGAATTCACTTCGTTTGAGAATTGCATTGAGAATTTCTGACAGAGAACCAGCTTTGGCAAAACAAGCGGCAATTGATGCAACAAGCGATGCGGGAGGATTAATTAGTAGTAATGCTGAGACTTTCAAGTTCACTTATATTACTTCGCCACAACAAAATCCAGCTTCGGCTTGGTTTGAAACGCGTGATGATTTCCGAATTTCGAAAACAATGGTAGATAAATTATACGAATTGTCAGATCCGCGTTTGCCAGTTTATGCGCAATTGCCATCAGATGCGAGCGTAGGCAAATACGTTGGAGGAGCAAACGGATTATCAAACAGTGATGCCAATAGCCAAGGTTTTGCCAAAACATCAAAACCGGGAACTTACTTTTTGACTTCATCGTCACCAGCGGTAATTGCTTCTTATTCTGAAACTTTATTCAATCTTGCAGAAGCTGTAGCTCGTGGCTATATTTCTGGTGATGCTGAGCAGTATTATAAAAATGCGATCACGGCTTCATTTATTCAATTCGGAATTACAGATGCAACTGCGATTTCAAATTATCTAAATCAAGCAACTGTAAAATACGATGCTTCAAATTATGCCAAATCAATTGGTACACAAAAATGGATTGCTTTTTACGGGCAAGGTCTTGACGCTTTTACAGAGTGGAGAAGATTGGATTATCCAGTTTTGAAAGCGGGCCCAGCGACCGTTTTGGATGGCCAAATTCCGTCACGTTTCTTTTACCCTGGAACAGAACAATCTTTAAACAGAGACAGTTATCAAGCTGCAGTAGCAAATCAAGGGAAAGATTTGTTGACAACGAAGCTTTGGTTTGATATAAAGTAATTTTTACCCGCCGATGAATTTCAAATGTAGCAATTGAAATTATATATTTTGAAAGTAAAAAGCCTGGAAAATTTTGATTTTTCAGGCTTTTTTATTGGATATAAAGAGGTAATCGTGTTTTCGATTTTGAAATTATTTTGTTTTGAAAAGTAGCGCCATAATCAAAAACTTTCGGGTTTGAGCAAAAGTTTAAAAGGAAAAATTTGAAAAGTTGGACGCTTTTTGAGGAAGTACTTTGTCATGGAATAGCATCAAACTTAAGGCGTTTCATTTTAATAACTTTGTTTCATTTTATAATCTGAAACATTATAAAGTTGATGATGTGATAGATTTCGATATCAAGGCTTTAATTTTATGAGTTTACTAATCTAAAAATCATAAATTATGAAAAAAAATGCCTTTTTAGTAATTTTAATTAGTTTGATCTTATCTGTATTTGTCAATGCGGAGGCTCAAACCAAAAAGAAACCAAACATCATCATGGTTATCTCTGATGATACTGGTTGGGGGGATTTAGGAGTGTATGGTGGAGGAGTTGGTCGAGGGATGCCCACACCCAATCTTGATAAAATGGCAAAAGAAGGTATGCAGTTCTGGTCATTTTACGGACAACCGAGTTGTACACCTGGAAGGGCTGCAATGTTAACTGGACGTATTCCAAACCGTAGTGGTATGACCACAGTTGCTTTTCAAGGTCAAGGAGGTGGACTGCCAAAAGAAGAATGGACATTGGCATCAGTCCTTAAAAAGGCTAATTATAAAACATATTTTTCAGGAAAATGGCATTTAGGCGAAGCCGATTATTCGATGCCTATTGCACATGGTTTCGATAAAATGCAGAATGTGGTGTTGTACCATCTAAATGCATATACCTATGCTTTTGAATCGTGGAACCCAGAAATGTCTCCTGAAATGCTGGCGCTCTTCAAAAAAGTAACCATTGGTGTACTTGAAGGCGAGGCAGGAGGAAAAGCTCGTGAAGTAAGCAAAGTTACAGAGGAGAACATAGCCGAGCTGGACATGATGATGGTCGAAAACAACTTGAAACAGTTAGATGAATATGGTAAAAGCAAAGATCCATTTTTTATGTGCATCAACTTTGCAAAAAATCATCAGCCTAACCTTCCTTCTAAACAATTTGTGGGTAAATCTCCTGGAAAAAGCAAATATTCAGATGCTGTTGTAGAAATGGATTATAACGTTGGACGCATCATGGATAAGATACGCTCTCTAGGAATTGCTGACAATACAATTGTTATTTACACTGTTGATAATGGAGCTTGGCAGGACGTGCATCCTGATTCCGGATATACCCCATTCAGAGGTACTAAAGGTACTGACAGAGAAGGTGGAAGCCGTGTACCGGCTATTGCTTGGTGGCCAGGACAAATTGAAGCAGGAAGTGAGAGCCACGATATTGTTGGGGGACTAGATCTTATGGCAACTTTTGCCAGTCTTGCAGGTGTAACTTTGCCTAAACAAGACAGAGCAGGAGCTGAAATGGTTTTTGACAGTTATGATATGTCTAATGTTTTATTTAAAAAAGGTGCCCCACTTCGTGATCGATGGTTTTATTTTACCGAAGCAGAATTGTCTCCAGGTGCGGTACGTATAGGGAAATTTAAAGCAGTATTTAATACTAGAGGAGATAATGGTGCGATTGCGGGAAGTGATGCGCCGGGACAACAGCTGGGCTGGAGAGGCGATGAGACTTATGTAGCAACGGTACCAGCTATTTATAATCTGTGGCAGGATCCGCAGGAACGTTACGACCTATTTATGAATAGCTGGACAGAAAAGACCTGGACGGCTATAATTTTCAACCAGGCTATTGCCGATTTGATGAAAACATATGCCAAAGTGCCACCAAGAGCTCCTCAGAGCGAAACTTTTACAGGAGAAATGCAGATAGAGCGATTTAGAACTATCGAGCAGATTAAAAAAATGATGAATGAGAAAAAAACTTCACTTCCTCCTTTAAGTGTAGACAGTAAATAATATTGGAAACTGACAGTCAATAGTTGTCTCATTTCTGTAAACAAAAAAAGCTTTAGAGGGATCTAAAGCTTTTTTTGTTGCATTGTTTTTGGTAATGATTGACTTTTGCTTTGCTTTAAATAATTTATTTAACAAGCCAATATAAGAAATTACAGCGCAATCCCGCAAGTAAAATTGGTCAGCCTAGATTCTCGACTACATTTTTAATAAAGTAAATTTGCTCTTAATCAAAAATAAGTGTATGTTTAACACTTTAGTTTGTGTTGTAAATAGAAATAATAAATCCAAAATAAAAAATGAAGCAGATTATAAAAAGAAAAATATTCAGAAAATCCATGCTAACTTTTTTGATTGCAATGGTTTGTATCGAGGCAAATGCTCAAAAGTTTGAAAAGTACTTTCCCAAAAAAGATCTGACTACCGTAGGAGTTTATTATTATCCCGAACATTGGGATGAAAGCCAATGGGATAGAGATTTGAAAAAAATTGCAGAAATGGGTTTTGAGTTTACTCATTTTGGAGAATTTGCTTGGGCACAACTAGAACCACAAGAAGGAGTTTATGATTTTAAATGGCTTGATAAAGCAGTAGCAATTGCAGCAAAATACAAACTAAAAATTGTCATGTGCACTTCTACAGCAACACCTCCCGTATGGCTGGTGCGCAAGCATCCTGATGTACTCGTTACGTATGAGGATGGGAACAAAAGTGATCACGGTTCTAGACAACACGCCTCATTTTCGAGCAATTACTATAGAAGTTATTCTTTAAAAATGGTCGAGCAATTGGCAAAAAAATATGGGAATAACAAAAATATCATTGGTTGGCAAATAGATAATGAACCAGCACGTTTTCTGGATTATGGAGCAGATGCACAACAACGTTACCGCAATTGGCTAAAGGAAAAATATCAGAATATCGACACTCTTAATAAAGCTTGGGGCAATAGTTTTTGGAGTGGTATTTATTCTGATTTCAGTGAAATAAATATTCCTTTGCATAAAGAATGGGGAATGAATTTGCATTCGCAATTGGATCATTACAGATTTGCCGATGAGGAAACTGCTACCTTTCTGGATTCTCAAGCGGCAGTCATTCGAAAATATGTAAGCAAGGATCAATGGATTACGTCTAATTACAGACCCGCTTATGATGAGAGTTTTATCGGTATGAGCAAAGAATTTGATTTTGATTGCTACACTCGTTATATGGTTTATGGTGGAAGTTTTGGGATAGGGAAAAATGGATATCGTTTGGGAGATTATGCCGCTATCGGAATGGCAAATGATTTTTTCAGACCTCTTAAAGGAATGTATGGTTGTATGGAATTACAGCCGGGTCAAGTAAACTGGGGAAGCATTAATCCGCAACCTTTGCCAGGCAGTGTTCGAATGTGGCTGTGGCATGTTTTTGCAGGAGGCAGTAAATTCGAATGTACTTATCGTTTCCGTGCTCCTTTGTATGGTTATGAGCAATATCACTATGGTATCGTTGGTACGGATGGCGTAACGCCAACACCGGGCGGACTGGAATTTAGCCAATTTATAAAAGAAATAGAAACACTTCGAAAAAACTATAACGCAAAGGCAGAATTGCCAGACTACTATCTAAAACGCAAAACCGGAATTTTGTTCAATCCGGATAATGTGATGGGGATTGATTTAAATAAGCAAACCAAAGAATGGAATACTATTAATCACTTTTTAAAGTATTATAAAGCTTCAAAGTCAATGGGTGCGCCAGTTGATTTTGTTAGAGACACAACAGATTTTTCAAGATATCCTTTCTTGATCGTACCGGCTTATCAAATGATCGATCAAAAATTGATTGATAAATTAACCTTGTACGCAAAAAATGGTGGAAATTTAATCATGAGTTGCCGATCTGGAATCCAAAACCGTCAAGGACATCTTTGGGAGGCAAAATTTTATGAGCCCATTTGGAGTTTGATAGGATCTCAAATAGAATCGTATGATTTATTAATGCCTCATTCTCCTGGTGCTATTAAATTTGAAAATCAAGAATTTGTCTGGACAAGTTGGGGCGATTTACTAAAACCAGATAAAGAAACAGAAATCTGGGCAACTTATCAAGGTGATTTTTATGCAGGTACAGCAGCTGTCGTTTCGCATCAATTGGGAAAAGGAACCGTGACATACGTTGGTACAGATTCGAAAAATGGCGATCTGGAAAAACAAGTAATCAGAAAATTATACAAACAGCAAAACGCACCTATAGAAGATTATCCAGAAGGAGTAATGGTCGATTATCGCGATGGTTTCGGAATAGCAGTTAATTATTCTGATAAGCCTTATAACTTCAATTTGCCAAAAGGCTCGAAAATTATCTTTGGAACTCAGTCTATAAAAACGGCTGATGTTTTGGTGTGGAAATATTAAAATTGAATTGTTGCGCAAAGTCAGCTCCGAAAGTCTTCGAGTCAGACGTTGCGCAATTTTTTTATTATAGTAAAATCTAAAAACATTAAGCGTCTTGTAACGTTTTTTAAATTCATGCTTAAAGTTTGTATTTTTGCCGTTATGAATGATAATTTTATAAATGAGTATTTCGGAATAGGAATACAAAATGGTAAAACACCTGAAAATTTAGGAGTTTTATGGCGATCAGCTCAAAATCTAGGTGCTACTTTTATATTTACGATTGGCAATCGATATGCCAAACAAGCTTGCGATACTCATGATGCGGTAAAGGCAATCCCTTATTTTCATTACGAAACTTTTGAAGCTTTCTTCGAAAATTTGCCTAAAGGAGCGCGATTGGTAGGTGTTGAGCTATCTGAAAAGGCATCAGATCTAGAAACGTTTGAACATCCAAGACGTTGCGTTTATTTATTAGGTGCAGAAGATCATGGCTTGTCTCATAAAGCAATGGAGAAATGCCATCACTTAGTAAAATTCAAATCAGAAAAAAGTTTAAATGTGGCTGTGGCAGGAACTATTGTGATGTATGATAGGAATTTGGGGAAACCACGGTCATAAGGAAGAAGTTTATTTGCAATTTGAAATTATTTGAAAGTAGATAGCTTTTCGAGATTTTTGCGGTAATTTAGATATATTTAAATAACGCAAATCCGTGCTAACGGATATTTTGGTCAAAAAAAATATAAATCCCCCGCTCTCCGAAGAGTTCCTAATGAAAAGCTGCGCAAATGTCTCTGACTTTGTGCAATTTTTTTGTAGTTATTAGAAATTTGATCCATCACAAAAGTCTCCCGACTTTTTCTTTTCATAATATCAATATAAGTAAGTTAAATCTTATATTTTTGTCTAAAAAAGAAAATGAAAGAAGGCTACATAATCAGAGACCAGACGCTCCCGCATTTTATAACACCAACAGTTGTAGATTGGATAGATATTTTTACACGCCAGAGTTATCGAGATATTGTAATTGAATGTTTAGATTACTGCATTAAAAACAAAGGAATGATTTTATATGGTTATGTTATAATGAGCAATCATATGCATATGATCGTACAGTCTGAAGATGGAAAATTATCAGATTTGATAAGAGATTTTAAAAAGTTTACAGCAAAACGCATTCTAGAAACAATACAAGCCAGTCCTGAAAGCAGAAGAGAATGGATGCTGGCAAGATTTAATTTAGCGACTCAAAATCATACTAGAAATAAAGTTTATCAGTTCTGGCAGTATGGCAATCATGCAGAAGAAATTTACAGTAATAAATTTATGTGGTCTAAACTAGATTATATACATTTAAATCCTGTAAGAGCAGGCTTGGTGTTTAAAGCTTCTGAATATATTTATAGCAGTGCAGATGCTTATGTAAATGATACTGGGTTATTAAAAATAGAAAAAGCAGATAATCCAATCATAAATGTGCTGGACTCCAGTGCGATTAATAAATATAATAGTTATTGATTTTTTGG
Source organism: Flavobacterium denitrificans DSM 15936 (assembly GCF_000425445.1). Classification (GTDB taxonomy): domain Bacteria; phylum Bacteroidota; class Bacteroidia; order Flavobacteriales; family Flavobacteriaceae; genus Flavobacterium; species Flavobacterium denitrificans. The sequence continues at coordinate 335,694 of NZ_AUDL01000011.1, forward strand.
AAAAAAAGTCAGAGACTTTTGAGCTCTTTTCGTTCAGGTTATTTTTTAAATTGGCGCAAAGTCGGAGACATTTGCGCAGCATTGCGAGTAAGACTTTGCGGAGCAGGTAACGTTCTCGCGCCACAAGCAGTTTGCAACTTATGAAAGAGAGTATTTTCGGCTAAACGAAAATACAAATTAAAACGATAATTCCACTAAAATT
>NZ_AUDL01000012.1 GCF_000425445.1 Flavobacterium denitrificans DSM 15936
ACTCATTATTATGCGACGCAGACGGTAAACGGATGCGAGAGCACCTCGAGATTTGATGTAACCGCTACGATCAATACAACGCCATCAGCCCCAACGGGGACATCAGGGCAGTCTTTCTGTTCGGGAGCTTCTCCTACAGTTGGAAATCTGACTGCTACAGGAACAGCGATCCAATGGTATGCGACTTCAAGCGGCGGAAGTGCATTGGCAACTACAACAGCGCTGACAAATGGCACGCATTATTATGCAACACAGACAGCAAATGGCTGTGAGAGTACATCAAGACTTGATGTTACAGTTACAATAACCCCACTCCCAACAGTATCCCCAATAACAGGCGGTGCAACAACAGTCTGTACAACATTAACAACACCAGCTTTCACAAATGCAACAAGTGGAGGAACATGGTCAATAACACCTGGTACAGGATCAGCAACTATTGATGATGCAACAGGAATTGTAACAGCGGGCAATGCTGGAGACGTTACAGTTGTCTATACAGTGACAAGTGGAAGCTGTCAAAATACTGCAACAGCTACTTTAACCATTAAGCCAAATCATCCAGCACCAATAGTTGGAACGATAACACGACCAACTTGTTCAGCGTTAGGTGGTAGCGTAACATTAAGCGGTTTGCCAGCTTCCGGAAATTTATTTATCGATAATGGAACTACTATTGTTAGCAGAGCCTTCACTTCGAGTACCCCAACAATAGATCAATTAGCGCCGGGAACCTATTACTTTGCTTTAGATAATGGTTGTACGGCAATTTATTCAGCTGAGGTAGTTATACTAGCTAATACATTCACTGGAGGTACTTCATGGACGTACGGTGCTCCAACATCTGATGATTATGTAGATTTCGCAGCAAATTATATAGTATCAGGAGATGAAACTTATTGCTCAGTAAGGGTTAGTAATGGCGCGTCTGTAACAGTAAATTCGGGAGTAACACTTACAGTTACAAATGGAGTTCATGTTGTTTCGGGAAGTTATTTAACTTTTAAAAATAGTTCAAACTTAATCCAAGGAAATACAAGTAATACTTTAAATACAGGAAATATTAATTATGAGCGCTATGCTGGGAAAATCCGCCAAGCCGATTATGTATATTGGTCAACACCGGTTAAAAATCAGACCTTGGCTGCTCTTTCTTCATCTACAAGCCCTTCAAAATTATATGCTTATGATGGCATGAAATGGGTATTCACTCCAAGAACTACGATTATGGATCCCGCGAAAGGCTACATTGTCCGCGGACCTGAAACGTTTTCAAATACTTCAAAAAGTGACTTTACAGGAATTTTTATTGGAACTCCCCAAAATGGAACTTTTGCGGGTGAACCAATGACTGCCGGACAACCTTACTTATTGGGGAACCCTTATCCATCTGCATTGGATGCCGATGCCTTTATCACGGCCAACAGTGCAATAATAGAGGGATCATTGTATTTCTGGACGCACAATACTCCAGTAGTTCTAGGCGGTGCCTATGAATACGAGACTGATGATTATGCGACTTACAATTTGGGCGGTGGTGTCGGCACACAGGCAGCTCCATCAGAAGATGATCCAAAACTTAATGATCCAAATCTTCCTGCGGATCAATTACCAAATAATAGTTTTCCAAATGGTCAGGTTGCTTCAGGCCAGGCTTTCTTCGTGAAGGCTTATGCTCAAGGAAGCGCCACTTTTACCAATTCAATGCGAAGCAGCAAAGACATTCATGGCAACAATACAAACGGCCAGTTCTTCAAGCCTGGAAAGGCCTCAAAAACTGCGGCGATCGAAAAACACCGAGTTTGGCTGAACATGACAAATGCTGGGGGCGCTTTCAAGCAATTGCTGGTTGCTTATGTTGAAGGCGCAACAAACAGCTACGATAGATTGTATGACGGAAAGACTTTTGACGGAAATAAATTCATTGATTTCTACAGTATTAATGACAATCACAAATTAGTTATTCAAGGACGTGGCTTGCCATTTACAGACGCTGATCAAGTTCCATTGGGCTACCGCAGCACAATTGCTGGGGATTTCACCATTTCAATCGATCATGCTGATGGGGATATGAAGACTCAGGCAATGTATATTGAGGATAAAAAGACTGGAAAAATCCATGATTTAAAAGCCGGCAAATATACTTTCACAACAGAAATAGGAACTTTTACAGATCGTCTTGTTCTTCGTTATAGCAATAAATCTTTAGGAACTGGAGATTTTGAGAATGTTGAAAAAGGTATTACGGTTTCGATAAAAGACAAATCAGTCAAAGTATTATCTTCTAACGAAACAATTCAAGACGTGACTATTTTTGATGTTGCTGGAAAACTGCTTTATAGTAAAAGTAAAGTTGGTTCGAATGAATTGCAGATTTCAAATTTACAATCCAGTAATCAGGTTTTACTAGTTGATATAACTCTTGACAACGGATACAAAACAACTAGAAAGATAATTTTTCAATAATTATAAAATAATTCTAACATAAAAGAGCCATTTCTCAACTTGAGAAATGGCTCTTTTATTTAGCCTAAAAATCACTAAAAGTGGGTATTGCAAATAATTAAAGTATTTTTTTAATTTTAAGAAAAATCTTATAATTAATTTTTATTGTCTTTATTTTGATTAGAAAATTACTTTATGCAGTTGCTTTAATTGTACTTTTTGGAAACGCCTTTATCTATGGGCAACAAGGAAAAGTTGATGTTACTTTTAATACACTAGATGATGGTTTAATTGGAGATGGATTTGATGGCACCGTTCAGACTTTATCTTTACAATCAAATCAGAATCTTATCGTTGGTGGTGAATATTTACATCTTAACGGAATTTCTTCTCCTTACTTTACTCGTTTAAAGCCCGATGGTACTATCGATGAAAGTTTTCATACCGGAAGCGGTTTTAATGGAAAAGTTTATGCGACTTATATTCAGCCAGACGGAAAAATAATTGTAGCCGGAAGTTTTACTTCTTATAATGGTATTAGTGCCGGAAGACTTATTCGTTTAAATCCGGACGGAAGTTATGATGCATCATTCGATACCTCTATTGGTGCAACAACGGGAATAATATATGATATTGCAAGACAACCAGATGGAAAAATCCTCATCGTTGGAAGTTTTACAAAGTACAATAATTCAACTACAAATCGTATTGCAAGAATTTTGCCAAGCGGCGCTTTAGATACTTCATTTTTATCAGGTTCAGGCACTACTTCCAATATTAATAACGTAAAGGTTCTTATCGACGGGAAAATATTAATTTCAGGAAATTTCACTGCCTTTAATGGTACTCAAGCGAATAGAATAGTGCGCTTAGCAGAAAACGGAATTGTTGATTCAGGATTTAATGTCGGAACTGGTTTTGACGATGATGTAAATGCAATGACAATTCAGCCTGATGATAAAATTATTCTTGGAGGAAAATTTACCACTTTTGACGGAAGAAGTGCAAATAGAATAATCAGAATAAATCAAGATGGCAGTATAGATGCAACCTTTTTTATGGGATCTGGATTTAGTTCTGGAGCCGTACAAGTCTTCAAAGTTGACAATTCTGGAAATATAATGATTGGAGGTTCTTTTACAGGAAATTATAATGGTGTAAGCGTTAATCGAGTTTGTTGTATAGACCATTCTGGTTTTCTCAAAAGTGATATTGATTTTGGGTCTGGTCCCGCAACAGCTTCAGTTCTTGCTTTAGAAAATGATACAGAAGGAGCTTGGTACATTGGTGGTTCATTTTTAGTTTTTGACGGTTTGAATCAAGGAAGGCTGGCAAAAATTAATTCAGAGGGTGAATATGATACGGGTTATCTAGCATCAGGAATAGGTTTTGATAATTCGGTTTATAAGATACTGTCGCTAGAAAATGCGAAAACAATGGTTTTTGGCAATTTTAAAAAATTTAATGGCACAAGTGCTTCAAGAATTGCTAAACTTTTAGAAGATGGATCTTCTGATCCTGATTTTAATTCGGGACAAGCAGGAGCTAATAATTTAATCAAAAGTGCAGTTTTGCAGTCTGATGGCAAAATAATTCTTGGAGGTAATTTTACAAAATATAATGAAACGGTAATTAATCGGATTGTTCGGATTTTACCAAACGGAGCCGTTGATCCCACTTTCAATGTAATTTCTGGATGCAACAGTCAAATTTATGCAATGGCAATACAACCCGATGAAAAAATTATAGTAGCTGGAGGCTTCAGCAAATATAATGATGCGAATGTTGGCCGAATCGTGCGACTTTTGCCTGATGGCTCACGGGATTCTAGTTTTAATCCTGGATTAGGCGCAGATGCTATTATTGAAGTTGTTTTAGTTCAACCAGATGGAAAAATTTTGGTAGGTGGCCGATTTATTACTTTTAACGAAATTTCCTGTCCACATTTAGTGCGTTTAAACAGTAATGGAAGTATTGACCCCACTTTTGCAATAGGTGAAGGATTTGATAAAAACGTATATGCGATGGCATTACAGTCTGATCAAAAAATAGTTGTCGGAGGTAATTTTTTGAATTTTAATAGAGTGGGACAAAAGAGGCTTTTGAGATTAAATACCAATGGAAGTTTAGATAATACATTTGAATCAGGTCCAGGATTCAGCAAAGGTGATGTAAGAAGTGTTTTGATTCAACCTGATGATCGAATTTTAGTTGGTGGGACTTTTTCAGGGACATATAAAAATGTAACAGCTTTAAGATTAATACGATTATTAAAGTCTGGAAGTTTAGATGCCTCTTTCGATGCTACTCTGAATAATAAAGTATTTTCGATGAGTTTTTCATCAGATTATAAACTTTTGGTTGGTGGAGATTTCAACTCAGTTGCTGGGATTTCTAAACATAGAATTGCCAGATTGAAGCTCTGTTTAGAATCAACAATTTGGAATGGTACTTCATGGTCAAATGGTTTTCCGTCGGGAGGAAAAGAATTGTTTTTTAAAGAAGATTATCCTGATTTGATAACAGCGAATGTCTGTAGTTGCACTATTGATGAGGGGAAGAAGGTTACATTGCTAAGCGGAAACACTTTAGGTATTGAATTCTCCTATTCGGGTTCGGGAACTTTGATTTTAGAAGATTCGGCAAATTTATACCAATCAGATGATGATATGATTAATACAGGAATTATTCACTTGAAGCGAAATTCATCACCTATTTTAAAATCTGATTATGTTTATTGGTCGTCTCCAGTAGAGAATCAAAAAATAATTGATCTTTCGCCAAATACCATATGGGATCGATTTTTATCTTATGATCCGGTAGTCAAAAATTGGAAAGTTGAAAATAGTACCATGTCGAGAGGAATTGGATATATTATTCAAGGTCCAAGGGATTTTTCGTCAATAACTCGCACATCTTATCATGCAACTTTTAAAGGTATACCTCATAATGGAAAAATAGAGGTGAATTTGGGTCCGGCAAATAGTTTTAATTTGATTGGAAATCCGTATCCGTCTACCTTGAATGCAGATACCTTTTTGAAAGAAAACGCATCAAAAATCAAAGGCACAATTTATTTGTGGACGCACAATACTCCCATTACAAATAATAAGTATAATACAGATGATTATGCTGTTTATAATTTGCTTGGAGGAGTAGGAACTCGTGGTGCTTTGACAAATGGAGTAAACGAAGTAATTCCAGATAAAACTATTGGGTCTGGACAGGCATTTTTTGTAGCAAGCCAAAATACCGGTACAATTGTATTTAATGACAAAATGCGAATTAAGGAACAAAATACTTCATTTTTTAAACCAGCAAGTAGTAAAGAAATTAAAGCAAATGAGATCGAAAAACAAAGAATCTGGTTAAATTTTGAGAATAGCGAAGGTCTTTTTAAACAAATTATGGTCGGCTATATTGAAGGAGCAACAAATGAATATGATATAAGTTATGATGCCGAATCTTTTAATGGTAATAAGTATGCTGATTTTTACAGCATAACAGCAAATAAAAATTTGGTTATTCAAGGAAGAGCTTGGCCATTTGAAAAAGCGGATTCTGTACCACTTGGTTATATGTCAACAATTGGCGGCAATTTTAGTTTTAGTATTGATCACAGTGATGCTGAATTTTCTGAAATGAACATTTATATTGAAGACAAAGAGTTGAAACTAATTCATAACCTAAAAGCTTCGCCTTATACTTTCAAAACTGAGAAAGGTACTTTTGATAATAGATTTGAATTAAGATATCTTGACAAAGAGTTAAAGGTCGATGATTACAATACTATTTCAAATGTTGTTTTTGTTTCGGTAAAAGACAAACAAATTCAGATTGACGCTTCTAAAGAATTCATAAAAGAAACTGAAGTTTTTGACCTGACAGGGAAAATGCTCTACAAAAAAAATAAAATTAATTCCTCTAGTTTTTTTATTCAGAATTTAAATTCTGGAAGCCAAGTTTTATTCGTAAAAGTGGTTTTAGAAAATGATTTTGAAATAACCAGAAAAGTAATTTTTTAAAAACATTTTTTGTTCTTTAAGATTCATCCGTTTAATGCTTTTAAACGGATATTTTTTTTTCATTTTTTTTTACGTAATAACCTCTTGCCTGACGTTTTTTTTGCACAATTTTTCTTCGCTAATGTAAATTTTTTAAAAGTTGCCTATTAAGAAAAAAAGGTCCTTTTTATTAATTCAGACGATTTGTAAAATTTAAAAGACCAAGTACATTAAAAATGAATATTTATGAGAATTTACTTAAAAATTATTTTTTATTAAAAAATTTAAATTATAAGTGACTGTTTTTTAAATATTTAATAAAAAATTGTAAATTGTTTAAGGTTGTTTTCAAATAATTTACGCTTCTATTTTACACTTCATTTTGTGCCTTTCAAATTTGAAAACTGAACCTAAACTAAATTTATTTTCAGCCCCTTACTGCCAAACTAAAATATTGAGTGTTAAAACATAAATACCAAATTTAAGGGAACAGAATTACTTTATATTACTTCTTCTTTAATCACTATTCGGGCCTTATCAAGTTCCTGCCTAATTGTGGTATTTAAAAAATTGCAGAATAATTTTTCAGTTAGATCTGAATTTAATTTTTGTCATTTAAAATGCTACAGTATGAAAAAAACATTACTTATTTCAGTATTAGTTTGTCTTCCTGTTTTTCTTTTGGCACAAACTACAGCAACATTTACTTTAGGAGGTACACAAACATTTGTTAGCCCGGCCGGTGTTACTAGTATAAACGTACAGGCTTGGGGTGCCGGAGGTGCTGGAGGAAGCTCATCAAATCCAGGCTTTGGCGGTGCTAGAGGTGGCTCTGGTGGCGGTGGTGGTGCTTTTGCTAGTGCTAACGGTTTAACAATAACTTCAGGAGAAACACTAACCATTAATGTGGGCGTTGGAGGTAAAGGTGCTGCAAGTCAAAATGGTGGTTTTGGAGGATCATCAGGAATATCAGGGTATTCTATTTTGGCAGAAGGAGGAAGAGGTGGTTTACTAAACAATGGTAGTTTAGTTCTAGGTGGTACTGCAGGTTTAGATGTAAATTCAATAGGTACTACAAGAACTTCTGGAACTGATGGAGGAAGAGGAGAATTTGGTTTTACTGATGATACAGGCTCAATTACCAGTTCTGGTGCTGGAGGAAACGGTGCAAATGGAGGAGGCCTAGGAGGAGCAGGTATTGGAACTGCTTTTACCTCTAGTGTTGGAAATGTTGGAACAGCGCCAGGTGGTGGCGGAAGCGGTGGAAGATCGTCTTTTTTGACAGGTGCAAGAAGAGGAGGTGATGGAGGTGATGGAAAAGTAACAATCACTTACAACTGTCCAACTTATAGTTTGGCAAGTACAACGGCTAGTGCTGTAAATGTTTGTTCTGGAGATGCTTCTGAAATAACTTTGACAGGAAGTTTGCCTATTGGTCTTTATTCGGTTTCTTATGAGATTCAGGGTGTAGCACAAACTCCAGCTACTATGCAGGTAACAACAGCAGGAACAGGAAGTTTTATTGCAACAGGCTTTACTACGGTTGGAAATAGAACGATTAAAATAACTTCTTTATCATCTGGTTCAAGTTCTGTGGCTTCAGAAAATTGTGTATCACCTATTAATCAATATAATTTAGCTACCGTTAGAGTAAATTCTTCTGGTACTGCGCCAGTCGCTACAGCAGGAACTGGTGCTACATGTAATCAAATTACAGCAAATTGGCAGGCAGTTGCAGGAACACTTTATTATGAGCTTGATGTTTCTACAGTCAGTAATTTTTCAACTTTTCTGACAGGCTATAATGCTTTGAATGTTGGCAATGTATTAACTTATAATATTACTGGGTTAACAAGCGGTATTACTTATTATTATCGTGTTAGAGCCTTTAATGGAAATTGTGTTAGTGCAAACTCCAATACGATTACTTACGCAACTGCAGTAGTTCCAGGTAAAGTAACCTCATCGACTGGTGCAGCTGGAATTTGTACAGAGTTTATCGCACGCTGGGCTACATTGACAGGAGCAACTAGCTATTTGTTAGACGTATCTACAACATCTACATTTAACGCAGGAACTTTTGTTTCAGGCTATAATGCCGTAGATGTAGGTAATGTGACATCATATGATGTGGTAGGTTTAACTCGAAACACTACATATTATTACAGGGTTAAAGCGAAAAATGGTTGTGGGGTAAGTGCTACTTATTCAGACGTTCAGAATATTACAACATCAAATGCTGTTCCAGGGGATGTAACATCAATGTTAGCAAATAATATATATTGTAACTCATTTAATGCCAGATGGAATTCTACAACACAAGCAACAAGTTATTTGTTGGATGTTTCAACTTCATCGACTTTTACTAGTTATTTGCCAGGATATCAATCTTTGGATGTAGGTACAGTTAATGGTTATGTCGTTACAGGATTAAGTGGTGGTACACAATATTATTACAGATTGAAAGCAATGAATGGTTGCGGTATAAGTATTAATTATTCAGCAACTCAAACGGTAACGACTTTAAGCACACCTCCTACAGCTCCTACATTGTCAATTTCGTCTGCCTTATGTAGCCAAATTAGCGTTGCATGGACTGCTCCTAGTGGGACATTAAGCTATACTGTACAAATGTCGACATCTAGTGCATTTCCAGCAACGACAGCAACTCAAACAGTATCCGGGTTAACGACTAACAATTATACTTTTACAGGCTTGACTTCTGGTCAAACGTATTATTTTAGAGTTTATGCAAAAAATGGATGTTCAGTGGGTGACGGAACGGTTTCTGCTACAGTTACAAGAGCTACTGATAATCCGGCAACTGCACCAACAATTGATGATTTTGGGGCGTCACTAACATTTTGTGAGACAGATGGAATAAATCTTTCTTCTAGTACCGCACCACCTGGCTATTCTTATCTTTGGTCTACAGGAGCAACAAGCCAAACTATTTTTGTCTCAGCCGCAGGAAGTTACACGGTTCAATTTACAAAGGCAGGTGGTTGTAATAGTGCAGTATCGGCGGCAAAAGTAATTACAATTCAGGATTTGCCAACAGCAATAATACCAAATAATTCTACAACAATTTGTTCAAATGGAAGTGTAACAGTGAGCGGAGCATCGGCTTCAAATGGAACTATAAAGTGGACTTTTAGTGGAGGATCAGGAACTTTGACAGGGGATACAACTCCTACACCAACATATACACCAACAGTAGGAGGTGCTGCGCGAACTATTATATTAACGATGACGGTAACCAGTAATAATACTTGTGCACCACAAATTGCTACTGCTAAATATACTATTAATATTCAAGCTGCTCCTACGGCAACAATTACAGGATCTAAAATTATTTGTTCCAATGGTTCTGCAACGGTTGGAGCTGGAGAAGCTAATGCAGCAAATGGAACGGTCTTATGGACACATGATGGATTGGGAACTCTTTCAAATAATACTACTTTGACGCCAACCTATACTGCAGTGGCCGGTGACGCTGGAAAACAGGTTACCTTGACAATGACGGTAACTGCTTCAGGATGTGCAACACCGTATAGTGTATCGGATATTTATGCTATTGCTGTTCGGCCTGAAAATACTGTAACTGCTGCTGCTTCATCGCCAGTTTTATGTATTAATACTTTAATGACTGATATTACGCATACAACAACTGGTGCGACAGGTATCGGAACTCCTTCTGGTTTGCCTTTGGGAGTAACTGCAACTTGGGCTTCAAATACAATTACGATTAGTGGTACTCCAACCAATTCCGGAACATTTAATTATACTATACCTATTACTGGTGGTTGCGGAACCTATAATGCAACCGGAACTATTGTAGTAAATTTAAATACTGTAGGAGTGGCATCTGAGTCTCCAACAGTTTGTAACCATACTCTAATGCCAAACATTACTCATGCAACAACTGGAGCGACTGGAATTGGTGCAACTTCGGGTTTGCCTGCAGGCATAACAGCTAGTTGGGCTTCGAACACAATTACTATCAGCGGAACTCCAACGAGTACGGGAACTTTTAACTATTCTATACCGTTGACTGGAGGCTGTGGAACAGTAAATGCAACTGGAACGATTACTGTTAATCCTTTGCCTGCTACCCCAACTGTGGGAACTATTATTCAGCCTACTTGTGTTAATCCAAAAGGAAGCATAGAACTAAATGGCTTGCTTTCGGCAGTAAATTGGACTATTACACAAACAGGAACGATTTCTCAAGTTTATAATTCGTCAGGAACAAGTTTTACAATTCCGGATTTAATTCCGGGAACATATAGTTTTATTATTAATGAAGGTCCAAATTGTCCATCATCAGCAACTATAAATATTGAAATTAAAACGCCAGTAACGAATATCTGGAGTGGTAGTAGTTGGTCAAATGGAAGTCCTGTTGCTACAGATATACTTGAATTTGCGGCTGATTATCAATCAACAGGTGATTTAAGTGGATGTTCCTGTAAAGTCGATGCAGGAAAAAAAGTAGTCATAAATTCAGGGCATACTTTGGTAATTGAAAATCAGGTTGTTGTTGAATCTGCTACTGGTGCATCATTGACATTTGAAGATAGCGCTAGTCTAATACAATCAAGTAATGTGGTTAATACAGGTAATATAATTTACAAACGCAATAGTGTTCCTATTCGTCAAGCTGATTATGTATATTGGTCAACACCTGTAAAACCTCAAAAATTAATTGATGTGTCACCATTAACAAAAAGTGATATGTTTTTTAGTTACAACGGTTCACAGTGGGTTCGCATGACACCATCAACAGTAATGATTGTTGGGAAAGGTTATATTATTCGCGGACCTGAAACTTTTTCAAATACTGTGCGAGGTGCATTTACAGCTACATTTATTGGTGTACCTAATAATGGTGATATTATTGGTGAAGTAGTAAGTTCAGGTAAAAGTTATCTAATAGGGAATCCATATCCTTCTGCTTTAGATGCAGATGATTTTATAAACGCTAATAATGTTTTAGAAGGAACTCTTTATTTCTGGACACATAATACCCCTGTTGTTTTAGGTGGTGCATACGAATATTCAACGGATGACTATGCTACTTACAATTTGAGTGGCGGTGTTGGAACAGCCGCCGCTTCCGGTAATAAAGCGCCAGGTAATAATGCCAGTATTCCGAGTGGTCAAATTGCCGCTGGACAATCATTTTTTTCAAAAACTGTTGGTTCGGGAACGATCATATTCAATAATTTAATGCGAAATGGAGGAAATAATAACAGTCAGTTTTTTAAACCTAAAAAAGCTTCAAAAACAAATGGTCTTGAAAAGCATCGTATTTGGCTAAACATGACTAACGAAAATGGAGCTTTCAAACAATTGATGGTCGGTTATATTCAAGGAGCGAGCAATGATTTCGAAAAAAAATATGATGGGGAGAGTCTTGACGGAAATAAATATCTCGATTTTTATAGTGTAAATAATGAAAAACATCTTGTAATTCAAGGCCGCGGACTTCCTTTTTCAGATATTGATTTTGTTCCATTAGGATATAGAACTACCATCGCGGGCGAATTTATTATTTCAATAGGTCAGGCTGATGGGAATATGAGCAAACAAGCAATTTATTTGGAAGATAAGTTAACTGGAAAAATTCATGATTTACGCGAAAGCGATTATAAATTCAATACTGAAGTAGGAACTTTTACAAATCGTTTCGTACTGCGTTATACAAATAAATCTTTAAGTACTGCAGATATTGTAAATACAGAAAGCAAAGTTTTAATTACTGTAAAAGATAAAATAATAAAAATCACTTCAACAACTGAAATGCTTGAAAAAGTTTACATTTTTGATGTTTCAGGAAAATTGCTTTTTGAGAAATTCAATATTAGCGAAAAAGAATTACAGATCACAAATCTTCAGTCATCAAATCAAGTTTTGCTCATAAAAATTGGCCTGGAAAATAAAAGTCTAATAAATTCAAAAGTGATTTTTTAAGATTTTAAAAGACCTTAATTATTCCTTAAAAACCATTCCGTTATTGGAATGGTTTTTTTATGTTTTACGAAGAATGTTCTGAAGGAAATTTTCCTATTAACATTTTTTTTCTTTTTTAAATATTTTAATAAATAAGAATCTTGAAATGTTAAAGTGTTGATTTCTAAGTTAAAATTTTTTACATATTGTAAATAAAATCGTACCTTGTTGTTGTTTTTATTCGACAAACAACATAAAAGCCCGTTATATTACATTTTTTGATTGACTCTACAGAAAACGAATCAAGTTTTTTATTTGCCAAAATTTGATATTACCTAAACGCTTCGTTTAAAAACATAAGCACGCAGCTTATTGTTTTTGAATTTGATGTATCTGTTAGTATTCAATATTATACACATATTCAACCGCGAGGTGTTTAAAAATTGGAGATGATTCTTGTTCTTGAATTTTTAATTTCTAAAATACCACAGTATGGAAAAAAAAATACTTAACACACCGCTTTTTTTTCAATTTTTGATTTATTTAAAATGGCAAAAAAGACCTGTTTGGGTAAAAGAAATGCAATTATGTTGCCTATTGTTTTTCTTTTATAGCTCATTGTGGGCACAGCCACCGCATACTTATTTATCAGATGGTACTTTATTTGTGCCCGCTGGAATTACATCAATGGATGTTGAGGCATGGGGTGCAGGTGGTTCGGGCGGAGGAGCAAGAGGATCAATATTGGATGGACGAAGCGGCGGCGGCGGCGGCGGCGGTGCTTATGTAAAGGGAAAAATTACAACGGTACCAGGAGCAACATTAGCAATAAAAGTTGCAGGTACTACCGCTATTGGAGCCTCTGGCGGAAACGCTACTATCACAGGGTATGAAACCATTCTTTTTGCTGCTGGAGGAAAGGCCGGTACTGAAAATAATGCTGGAGGAACTCCTGCAGGAGGTAAAGGAGGATTAGATACTAACTCATATGGTTCTATAACTAAAATTTCAGGCACAGATGGAGGGCCTGGAAATACGGGTGTCATAGCATTATTGCAAAATTCTGGCGCAGGAGGTACAGGAGGTGGTGCTGGTGGCGGTGCTGGTGGTGCAGGTATTCAAAGTGTGGTTTTAGGAAATGAACCGGGTAAAAACGGATCAGCTCCAGGCGGAGGTGGAGGCGGCGCTATGAACTCCTTACTAGGTTTGATATTGGGCGGACCGCAAGCTGGAGGAACAGGCGGTTCTGGTCAGATGATTGTGAGTTATACATGCCCATCCTATAATATTACGGGAGTATCGGCTTCTGCTGGATGTACTACAGTAGGAAATTCAACGATTTTACTTACTTCTTCTGAAACATCCTTGCCGGTTGGGGTTTATACCGTAACGTATAATCTCACAAATCCAGTAAGTAACGGACTAACAACGACAATGAGCGTAACTAATGCTGGTTCAGGAAGTTTTGTGTTGTCAGGTTTTAGCACTGCGGTGACTAGAGGTATTACAATTACTAAATTAACATCTGGAGCTTGTTTTGCAGATATAACTTCAAATAATACTTCGAATATTGTGATTTCTCCACCATCGAGTGGTGGAACAGTTAACGGAGGAACTACAATTTGTAGTGGTTCAACAAGTGGCGTATTGACCTTGACAGGCAATACGGGGACAGTTTTGAATTGGGAATCATCCGTTAGTCCATTTTCTGTGTGGACTCCAATCGGAAATTCAGCTAGCACAACATACACTTCCGGGGTGCTGACGCAAACGACTCAATTTAGAGCAGTTGTCCAAAATGGTGGTTGTGTCTCGGCAAATTCTGTTGCCGCGACTGTAACGGTTAATGCAATTCCTTCCCCAACTTTTTCCGCTCAACCTGCTTCAACAGTTTGTATTAATACTGATGTTACCTACACGACTCAGCCATCCCAAACTGATTATGTTTGGACCGTTCCTGGAGTTGCAGGAACAGATTACAATATTGTTTCAGGAGCTATTTCATCTGCCAGTAATTCAGTAACATTGCAATGGTTGACTAGTGGAGATAAAACGGTTTTAGTAAAATATTCTTCAAATGGATGTCCAGCAATCACAAATGCTAGTAATTCAACGACCGTAATACAAACAGAACGCGGTGTTGTAAATGGAGGTTTGCATATTTGTCAAGGAAGTCCAAGTCCGCTACTGACTTTAAATAATTATGTCGGTACAATTATTAGATGGGAATATGCAGAAGCGATTCCTTATGTTTGGCAACCAATTGCTCATACGGGAAGTACTTATCAACCTGGCGTATTATTAACGAGCACAAGCTATAGGGCAGTTGTGAAAAATGGAATTTGTTCTGAAGAATTGGCAATAGAGACAAGAATCGATGTGGATTCTAATCCCCCGGCACCAAATATTTTGAGTTTTACGCAACCAACATGTACTATACCAACAGGAAGTATCGTGTTAGATGGATTATCTGGAACAGGAGATATTTTACAATCAGACGGAACTGCGATTACACATCATCCGTATTCAGGAAATTCAATAACCATTTCAGGATTAATTCCCGGAAAGTACAAATTTGCAGTTGATAATAACTGTTTAATAACTTATTCTGCTGAAATTACGATACAAGCAAATATATGGAACGGAACAAGTTGGTCGTACGGAACTTCGCCAACAATTGATAATCTAGTAGATTTTCAAGAAGACTATAATTTAGGCACCGATATAAATGCTTGTTCTTGTACGATTAGCAATGGTGCAGCTGTCACAATCCAGCACGGAAAAACGTTAAATGTTATAAACGGAGTTCATGTTAATAATGGAACTTTAACTTTTGCCGATGGAGCAAGTTTGTTGCAAACGAATCCTGATAATAATTTAAATACCGGAACAATTATTTATAAACGAAATAGCCAACCTATTCGGCAAGCAGACTACGTTTATTGGTCTTCTCCAGTAAAAGGTCAAAAGTTGGTAAATGTTTCTCCTTTAACAGCTGAGGATAAGTATTTTAGTTATAATGGCACAAAATGGGTGATGGAATCTAAAAATAATGTGATGAATATTGGCAAAGGCTATATCATACGTGGGCCAGAAACTTTTTCTAATATTAATAGATTTCCATTTGCAACTGCTTTTATAGGCGTTCCAAATAATGGAGATATTATTGGTGAAACTCTTGGTGCTGAGAAGCCTTACTTAATAGGTAATCCTTACCCCTCGGCTTTACATGCAGATGATTTTATAAATGGAAATTCGTTTATTGAAGGAACCCTTTATTTCTGGACACACAACACGCCCGTAGTTTTGGGCGGCGCGTATGAATATTCAACAGACGATTATGCAACCTATAACTTAACGGGAGGAACTGGTACTGGAACAATGGCGCCATCAGGAATTAATCCAGGAAACAATAACAGTGCGCCAAGTGGAGATATCGCAGCTGGACAATCCTTTTTTGTAAAAACTGCTGCATCAGGAACGATTGTTTTTAATAATTTAATGAGAAGAGGAGGCAATACAAATTCCCAATTTTTTAAGTTAAGTAAAGGGGAGAAGGAATCAGAAATTGAAAAAAACCGAATCTGGTTAAATATGACGAATACCGAAGGTGCTTATAAACAGTTGTTAGTAGGATATATTCAAGGTGCAACTGATGAATATGACAGAAGATATGATGGGACTACTTTTGACGGAAATAAATTTCTTGATTTTTATAGCATAAACAATGAGCATAAACTAGCAATACAAGGGCGTGCTTTGCCTTTTAATACTTCAGATGCAGTGCCTTTAGGATATCGTACTACAATAGCAGGTGAATTTACTATTTCTATACATCAAGTAGATGGCTCACTGGTATTGCAATCAATTTATTTAGAAGATAAGAAACTGAATAAGATTCACAATCTTCGAACAGGGAATTACACATTTACAACTGAAATTGGAACTTTTACTGATCGCTTCGTGCTTCGTTATACAGACAAATCTTTAGGCATTGATGAGGTTAAAGATGCTGATAATATCGTTCTAGTTGCATCAAAACTAAATGAGATGAAAGTAATATCTACTAAAGAAGCAATTAGTCAGGTCGCTGTTTTTGATCTTTCTGGTAGATTGCTTTTTGAGAAGAAAAATATTAACGCAACTGAATTGCAAATACTGAATTTCCGCTCTGCAAACCAGGTTTTACTGGTAAAAGTGACTTTGGAGAATGGAAGCACTACAACAAAAAAGGTAGCATTTTAAAAACAAGAGAAATAAAAAAAGCAGTTAAAGATTTTCATTTTAACTGCTTTTCTTTGATTTCTAAATATAGTCTAGGCACTCTTCCGAAGATTTTCATGCGTATTGGTGATTGCTTTTTTATTCTTGTAATCAATCCATTTTTGGCCTTTTAGCTTTCGCATCAAAATATCAAAATGCCGCATGATAAAAACATTGTATGCCGCTTTTGATAAATTGCCGATGCTTTGAGGAAAAGAACGAAGACTCATCGAAAATCCGGGAGTTAGGTATTTCATATAATGCCAATATCCTTCAGGCATATAAAGCATCTCTCCATGTTTGAGATTGGTAATGTAGCCTTCAGCATTTTTTAGAGCTGGAAATTTTTCATAATCTGGATTATCAAAATCAATGTCTTCTCTTGAAATCAATGCGTGAGGCACTTTGTACATGAATTTTGATTGATTTGGTGGAAAAATCATACATTGTTTTTCACCATGAAAATGAAAATGCAAAATGTTCGAATAATCGATATCAAAATGCATGAAGACTTTTGAGTTTTCTCCCCCAAAAAACAGCATTGGCATTTGTTTGACTAATCGCAAGCCAATTTCAGGCCATTTAAAGTCATTATTCAAAACGGGAACCTCTTTCATAAAATTGTAAAGAAAGATGCGATAATTAGTAGGTTCTGATTCTAAAAGCGCTATATAGTCGCTCATTTTCATTTTCAAATGTGCTTCATTAAAGCCGTCTTTATGATTTACTGGTCTGTCATCATACAATGGTACTGTAATGTCGCCTGCGATTTCTCTTATATAGGATAATTTCCATTTATGATAAGCGGGCCAATCTTCAGTCAATTCCTCAATAACAACAGGAATTTGTTTTTTGACATATTGGGAAATAAAATCAGCTTTTGAGATTTTTTTTACCCTTTCGATTTGTTTTAACTTCATCTTATTAAATAAAAAAATTGCTTATAACTCTGTGTTATAAGCAATTTAAAAATATTTGTCGAAAAAGATGAACTCTATTGCTTAAATTTTTGATTTAATCGAATGTTCAACATTTCTTTCAATTGTATGTCCTGGTCTTGACCATTTAGGTTTTTCGCCTAATGGTGCAAATTGTGAATCAGCAGCTTCAACTGTTTTTGGTTGTGAAACTTTTGTAAAAGGTTTTTGTGGATTCAATCCTAAAAGTTCAAACATTTTCATGTCTTCGTGAACATCAGGGTTTGGAGTTGTAAGCAATTTATCTCCAGCAAAAATTGAGTTTGCTCCAGCAAAAAAGCACATTGCTTGTCCTTCACGACTCATGTTTGTTCTTCCTGCTGATAAACGAACTTGAGTATCTGGCATTACAATTCTTGTAGTAGCAACCATTCGGATCATTTCCCAAATTTCAACTGGTTTTTCATCTTCCATCGGAGTACCTTCAACGGCAACCAATGCATTAATTGGCACTGATTCTGGTTGCGGATTTAAAGTAGAAAGCGCTACAAGCATTCCTGCTCTGTCTTCGATGCTTTCGCCCATTCCAATAATTCCACCGCTACATACGGTAACATTTGTTTTACGAACATTTTCGATGGTTTCTAAACGGTCTTCAAAAGCACGTGTTGAAATAACATCTTTATAATAATCTTCAGAAGTATCTAAATTATGGTTGTAAGCATATAAACCTGCTTCTGCTAAACGCTGTGCTTGGTTTTCAGTTATCATACCTAGCGTACAGCAAACTTCCATATCAAGTTTATTGATGGTACGAACCATTTCTAAAACCTGATCAAATTCTTCACCATCTTTTACGTTTCTCCATGCAGCTCCCATGCAAACACGAGATGATCCGCTTGATTTTGCACGCAAAGCTTGAGCTTTAACTTGGCTTACGCTCATTAAGTCATTTCCTTCAACGCCTGTGTTGTAACGTGCTGCTTGAGGGCAGTAACCACAGTCTTCTGGACATCCTCCAGTTTTGATAGATAATAAAGTCGATACCTGAACTACATTCGGATCGTGGTTTTTCCTGTGAATGGTTGCAGCTTCATACAGAAGATCCATTATAGGCTTATTATATATGGCGATTATCTCGTCTTTAGTCCAATTGTGTTTTGTAATGCTCATTGATACATTGTTTTTGAAGTCTCAAAAGTAGTTAAATTGTTCTAATCAACCAATGAAGTGTTTTGTAAATGAATATTTGACAGCTATTTTCAAAAAAGAAACACTCTAAAATCATAAAAATGTATCATTCTATGATTTTAGAGTGCTAAATGTTATTTTTTATTTTGAAATGTTAATCGGCAATATATTTATTACCCCAATAAAGCATCATCAAAAAAGTTACAATGACCGAAGAGGCAATTCCTTCAAAAAGCAAGCAAATGCAATAAGTTGGAACAGAAGGATTTCCGCCAAACATAAAAGTCTCAGATAAGGTTTGTACATAGGCATCTCCGCCTCGTGCATAGCTGTAAACAAGTAGTCCGAAAACGCTCATTGACACGCCAACTACTGAAGTTGCCATGGCAGAAACGGCATTCGACACAAAATTGGTTTCTCCTTCATGCAGGTTCATTTGCATCGTTCTGTTTACGCCATAAAAGATAAAAAAGACATTTAGGGTACGTAAATAAAACAAATCTGCTAGACCCAATAGATTCATCAATAAAAAATAAATGCCTATTCCGATGAAAATCAAAAACCCGTTGGTAATTTCTTTAGGTAATTTCATAGTGGTTATTTTTAAAGAAGTTAATAGTAAATATTTGGAAAACAGAGTTCTATATCAAATTTACTAAAAAAATAACTACGATGATTTAAATTGGCCGAAAAGTATTTTATCGGATGTTTTTTAACGTTGATTTACAAATGTCAAAGCATTCAATTTATCCTGATTTAATTGTTCTTTCAATAAATCAACAGATCCAAATTTTTGTTCTTCACGAAGATATTGAAGCAAAGAAACTTCGATTTTTTCACCATAAATGTCAGAGTCAAAATCAAAAAGATTTACTTCAATGGTTTGTTTTTGCCCATTTACCGTAGGATTAAATCCAATATTCATCATTCCAAAAACTTCTTTTTCGTTTACAATTGCTTTTACAGCGTAAACTCCGATTTTTGGAATCAATTTGTAATCTTCTTCAATTTGAATATTTGCAGTTGGAAAACCAATTGTTCTTCCTAATTGTTTTCCTTTAACAACTTCTCCAGTTAAAAAATAGTCGTAGCCCAGATAATCATTGGCAAGGGCCATATTTCCTTCATCTAGCGCTTTTCTGATTTTTGTCGAACTTACAGAAACATCTTGAATTTCTTGAGCCGAAATTTGCTCAACTTCAAAACCATATTCCAAACCAAAAGCAATTAAATTGTCAATATTTGCAGTTCTGTTTCTTCCAAAACGATGATCATGCCCGATAATTATTTTTTGAATCTGAAATTGATCTACCAAAATTGATTTCACAAATTCTTCGGCAGTTAACCTTGAAAAACTTTCATTGAATGGATGAATTACCAGATTTTCAATTCCGGTTGCTTCAAGAAGTTTTGTTTTTTCGGCAATTGTGTTTAAAAGCTTTATTTCTGATTTCTCTTGCAAAACCATTCTTGGATGCGGAAAAAATGTAAGTACTAAACTTTCATATTTCCCATTTTCAGTATTCTGTGTAATTCTTTCAAGAATTTTTTTATGACCAATATGCACGCCATCAAAGGTGCCAAGTGTTAAAATTGTTTTCTTGGTCGAATGGAAATCGTTTATAGAATGAAAGAGCTTCAAAACAAATTATTTAAGATGCTGCAAATTTATACTATCTATTTTAAATTTGATACTAAGCCGAATTGATTTTTTTGAGTTGCTGAGGTTTCTTTTTGTGAAAATAGGCCAACTCGTCGATTAAAAAACGTTAAATGTCGTTTATATGTAAGAATTTGATTTAATTGCTTTAATTTTGATTTATCAACGCCTCCAGATATGAAAAAACAATTACTTATTATATTTTTTATTTTTAACTGTACAATTTTAATTGCCCAAAATAACGATTTGTGGCAAAAAGTTAGTGCAAATGCTGGGTTGAGCAAAAAAATAAACATTTCAGATTCTGATAAATACTATAAGCTGAATTCAGATCTTCTTCAAGCAAAACTGGCTTCAGCAACCGGAAAAGGATCAAAAAGTAATACGGCTGAAATTACAATTCCAAATTCTTCGGGTATTTTAGAACGTTTTACAGTTTGGGAATCTTCAAATTTTGAATCAGGACTTCAAGCCAAATATCCAGAAATTAGATCTTATGAAGGAAGCGGTTTAGATGATAAATCAGCTAAAATTCACTTTAGTGTTTCGCCTTTGGGATTACAAACTATGGTTTTTCGTTCGGACAAATCAACTGAATTTATTGAAGCAAACCCTGATGATAAGGCCGAATACGTTTTGTATTCAAAAAAATCTTCGACTTCAAAAAGACTGGTTTGCAAAACTGATGATTCGCTTGTAAATAAGGATATTGCTGGAAAAACAGCCAAAGAAGCATCAAGTGCTAAAATTTTCAAAACGATGCGTTTGGCTTTGTCTTGTACAGGAGAATATACCGTTTATTTTGGAGGAACAAAAGCATTGGCACTTGCCGGAATGAATGCAACTTTGACACGTGTAAATGGTGTTTTCAATAAAGATCTGGCCGTAAAAGTAGTTCTAATCGATAATAATGATGCTTTAATTTATACTGATCCAAAAACCGACCCATATTCTGACGCTTCAGCTGGAGCTGATGGAGCATGGAATCAGGAGGTACAAACAAATATAACTGCGGTAATTGGAAATGGTAATTATGATTTGGGGCATTTGTTTGGCGCTTCGGGCGGTGGAGGAAATGCAGGCTGTATTGGCTGTGTGTGTACAGACCCAACAACTAACGTGCCTTTAGGAAAAGGAAGTGCATTTACATCTCCGTCAGATAGTAGACCACAAGGCGATACTTTTGATGTTGATTTTGTTGCTCACGAAATGGGACATCAATTAGGTGCAAATCATACATTTTCATATGATTCAGAAGAAAGAACTAACGTAAATGTTGAGCCGGGAAGTGGTTCTACTATTATGGCTTATGCAGGAGTTACGCGAGATTATGACGTTCAAGACACTTCCGATGATTATTTTGCTTATGCTAGTATCAGACAAATTCAAAATACATTGGCCTCAAAAAGTTGTCCGGTAAATACTCCATTAACAAATAATCCGCCGTCGATTGAAGCAGGAAATGATTATACAATTCCAATTGGCACAGCCTTTGTTTTGACAGGAACAGGTTCAGATCCCGAAGGTGATTTGGTTACTTATACTTGGGAAGAAAACGATAATGCGATTACAACTTCAGGAAGTACTAGTATAGCTTATCCAACAAAACCTGACGGGCCTTTGTTTCGTTCTGTAATTCCAACCACAAGTGCCGTTCGCTATATGCCAAAGCTTGAATATGTTCTTCAAAATAGGCTTACCACGACATGGGAATCTGTTTCTTCAATTGCAAGAACGTTGCATTTTACTTTGACAGGACGTGATAATGCTGCGCAAGGTACGGCACAAACCTTTACTGATAACATGGCTGTTAATGTGGTTTCAACTGCTGGGCCATTTACTGTGACTTCCCATACAAATGACAATGTAAGTTGGTGGCAAGGATTGCCAGAAACCGTAACTTGGGATGTAAAAAACACCAATACACTTCCAGGTTCATCAACTGTAAATATTAAACTATCTACTGACGGAGGATTGACATTTCCGATAACATTAATATCAAATACGGCAAATGATGGTTCTGAAACTATTGTATTGCCAACAAGTGTTCCGTCATCTAAAAATTGCAGAATTTTGATTGAGCCAACAGGAAATATCTTTTATGCCGTAAACAGTAAAGCATTTGCAGTAGGATATACTTCGACTCAAACTTGTGATTCGTATAGTTTTGGAAACTCGTTTGCCATTCCAAATACTACAACTTTTGTAACCAGAACAGTTACAGTTCCAGCATCTACAGCGACTGTTCAAGATGTAAACGTTTCTGTAAATGTGACGCACGATAAGTTCTCTGATTTAGAACTTCAGATTGTAAGTCCTGCTGGAACGATAGTTCGACTGTTTAATAAAAATTGCGGATCGACAAAATCAACCTTAGCGCTTCAGTTTGATGATTCAGGTGCCGCATTGGATTGTGCCAGAACAACAGAACAAATTGTTTTGCCAGTTGATTTGTTGAGTGCCTTTAATGGTGAAAACACGCAAGGAACTTGGACTTTTAGAGTCAGAGATGCCGTGGTTGACAATTCAGGAACTATCAATTCGGCTTCAATAAATATTTGTGGTCAAATCTATACTTTGTCAACACCAGATTTTGATACTGTTGATTTCAGTCTTTACCCAAATCCAAACAAAGGAAACTTTACGATTCAGTTTGAAAGCCAATCTGAAATTGGAGTTAAAGTATTTGTTCATGATATTTTAGGGAAAACGATTTATTCAAAAATCTTTGATGCAACAACAAATTTTGATCAAAATATTCAGCTCCCAAGCAATACTTCAGCTGGACTTTATCTAGTTACTGTTATTGATGGAAATAGAAGAACAGTCAAAAAAATAATTGTGAACTAAAGGCTTAAAATTCCAATAAAAAAAATCCAAATTCCAATTGAAAAGCTGTTCGATTGAAATTTGGATTTTTTTTGAAGTTAAGTTTGTGAATTTTGGAATTTGAAATTTACGATTTACGAGTTCGCCATCGCCATACAAACAATACTGATTTTCGCTCCTGGAATTTTCAACACTGCTTTTGAACACGCTTCAAGAGTTGATCCCGTTGTCAAAACATCATCAACAATTAGAAAATGTTTGTTGTGGTTTTCTTCTGAAAATTTTACATCAAAAATGTTTTCAATATTTTCGGTTCTGCCTAAAAGATTCTTTTTGGATTGTGTTTTCGAATATTTTTTTCGGAATAAAATGCTATCATCAAAAGTGAGATTTAATCCTTCTGAAATTGCTTTTGCAAATGTTGTGACTTGGTTATAACCACGTTCTTTGAATTTTTTAGGATGAAGCGGGACAGGAATTATAATTTCAAAAGGATGATTCAGTTTCAATTTTTTTAAATCTTCGACATACCAGAAACCCAGAACAGTTCCAATTTCTTCGTGGCCTTTGTATTTCAAATTGTGAATGATCTCCTGAACAATTCCTTTTTTTATAAAATACAATAATGCCGATACATGCTGTATTTCAACTTTTCCATAAAACTTTTTGACCGCTTCGTTTTCAGAATCCAGATGATATTGTGTCAGAGGCATTTCGTGACGGCATTTGGAACAAAAAACAACTTCATTAGTCTGTAAAATTTGACGGCATCCGGTGCAAACTTTTGGGAAAAACAGATTTATTACAGATTTAAACACAAATAGAAAGAATTTAGTTACAAAAATAGCTAAAATCGCTCGTCAATCTTTATTATTTTTCTTTTTTTTAAAAGTACTTTTTATATTTTTGCATCACTATGGCAAAACAAGAAGATTTATTTAAGAATGTGGTTTCGCACGCAAAAGAGTACGGATTTATTTTTCCGTCAAGCGAAGTATACGATGGATTGAGTGCAGTATATGATTATGCACAAAATGGTGTCGAGTTAAAAAAGAATATTCGTGAATATTGGTGGAAATCAATGGTCCAAATGAATGAAAATATTGTCGGCCTTGATGCGGCAATATTGATGCACCCAACAACCTGGAAAGCTTCAGGCCACGTTGATGCCTTCAACGACCCTTTGATTGACAACAAGGATTCTAAAAAAAGATATAGAGCAGATGTTTTAGTTGAAGATCACGCTGAGAAAATTCATCAAAAAGCGCAAAAAGAGATTGATAAGGCAAAAGCTCGTTTTGGAGATGCATTCAACGAACAAGAATTTGTTACTACAAATGCTCGTGTGATTGAATATTTGGCTAAAGAAAAAGAAATCAGAGAGCGTTTAGGACGTTCGTTAGGCGCTGGAGACTTATCTGATGTTAAAGCATTAATAGAAGAACTTGAAATTGCTGATCCTGAAACTGGTTCTAAAAACTGGACAGAAGTAAAACAATTTAACTTGATGTTTGGAACAAAATTGGGTGCTTCTGCAGAAAATGCAATGGATCTTTATTTGCGTCCGGAAACGGCTCAAGGTATTTTTGTGAACTTTCTAAATGTTCAGAAATCGGGTCGTATGAAAGTTCCTTTTGGAATTGCTCAAACCGGAAAAGCGTTCAGAAATGAAATTGTTGCAAGGCAATTCATTTTCCGTATGCGTGAATTCGAACAAATGGAAATGCAATTTTTCGTTCGCCCTGGAGAAGAAATGAAATCATACGAATACTGGAAAGAAACTCGTTTGAAATGGCATTTATCTTTAGGGTTAGGAAAAGAAAATTACCGTTTTCACGATCACGAAAAATTAGCACACTACGCTAATGCGGCTGCAGATATTGAGTTCAATTTTCCTTTCGGTTTCAAAGAATTAGAAGGAATTCACTCTCGTACCGATTTCGACTTAAAAGCTCACGAAGAATATTCAGGAAGAAAGCTTCAATATTTTGATCCTGAATTGAATGAAAACTATGTGCCATACGTAGTTGAAACGTCTGTAGGTCTTGATCGTATGTTTTTGGCGGTTTTTGCAACATCGTTGCAAGAAGAAGCTTTAGAAGATGGTTCGACTAGAACGGTATTGAAGTTGCCATCAGTTTTAGCACCAACAAAAGCAGCTGTACTTCCATTAGTTAAAAAAGATGGATTGCCAGAAGTTTCAAGAAAAATCATTGAAGATTTGAAATGGGATTTCAATGTGGCGTATGATGAAAAAGATGCTGTAGGTCGTCGTTACAGAAGACAAGATGCATTAGGAACGCCTTTCTGTATCACAGTGGATCACCAAACTCTTGAAGACGAAACGGTAACAATTCGTCATCGAGATACAATGAAACAAGATCGTGTAAAAATATCTGAATTAAGAGATATTATTGAAAACGAAGTTTCAATGAAAAACTGGTTGATGAAAATGTAATTTTTGTTAATTAACACTATATAAATCCCAAATTCCTAGCTGGAGTTTGGGATTTTTTTACTTTTGAAAAGTGCATTTCGTCGAATATTTATGCATTTTGTCTTTATGTATTAACATTTTGACTTAATGTGTTAACAATGAAATGTTTGCATAAATGAATTGCGTAAATTTAATTGCGCATCATACACAAAATTGAAAATGAACTGATTGCTAATCGCTGCGTTGATTCCTTTTAAAAATTGATTAAAACCAAATTGAAAAAATATTCGTACATTATAATTGACAATGACGCAGAGAGTGTTTTGAAAACCAGAATTGTTGCAGAAGGTTTTTCAGAATTAACTTTTATAGCATCGGCTACGAATTATCAGCACGGGCTGAATTTGGTTTTAGAGCACAAACCGTATTTCGTTTTTTTAGAAATTGATTCTGAGAACTCACAGGGTAATTTATCACTTGCTTTTATTGGCGAGTTGTATCGTTATTTAACGGTTATTCCAAAAATCATTATCACCACAACAAAAAAAGATTTTGCTTTTGACGCGATTCAGTATGGCGTTTTTGATTATATCATTAAACCGTTGACGCATGTGGATCTTGTAAAAACACTTTTGAAGCTCGAAAAAACGTTTTTAGGCTCAAGAGAGCAAAAATTTATCGAAACTGCTCCACAAGTCGGCATTGTAAAAGAAAGTGCCACAGCTGTCGAAATAGAGCCCTTAAATGAAGATCAAAATCAAATTGTTGAAAATGAAGAAGCTTCGGTTGTTGTAAAGGAAGTACAAGTGCCACAAATTGTCGAAAAGCCACTTGTAATTTGCATCAAATCATATGGCGATTATCGCTATATGAATGCGGCAGATATTTGTTATTTCCAAGCTGATAATAATTCGACTGATATTTATTTAAGTTCGGGCGAAATGGTAACGGCTTTTAAAACCTTAAAACATTTTGAAAGTATTTTAGTACATCCGTTTGTAAGGATTCATAATAGTTACATTATCAATCAAAATTACATTTCGCGCATTCATAACGGAAACTCAGTTTGTTACATCAAAAACTCTCCTAAAAAGATTCCTTTTTCCAAAACTTACAAAGGAAATGTCGATTTAATTATCGCTAATTTCACTGCAGGAAATTATATAGAAGTCTAAATATTAGATATTTACACGAATTTGACGCCCAATGACTATCATTTGGGCATGATTTACCATAAACTCCCTTTTTCATGCAATTTTTTTTTGTGCTTGGGTATAATTTTACACCATCGATTCGCAGAGAGCGGTCAGCCCCAAAAACAAAAAAATCAAAAACACTTAATACCTCAGGTCATGAAAAAAACAGCTTTAACATTCGGATTATTTTCTTTAGTAGTAGTAGCAACTTCTTTTGCAGCGCCAGAAAATACAACTTATTTAGCAGCTTCAGATACAATAAAAGTTTTGCCAATTGATGGTGGTGCGACAGGAAGAACAAAAAAGGTTGATTTTCATGGCTCAAACGATCAATTAAGCAATAACCAATCAAACTTTTCTAATGTGAATCAAGCTTTTGGTTCAGATAAAAAAATAGACTAAACATAGTTTTGAATATACAGAAAGGCTGTCAATTTTTTGACAGCCTTTTTTTGTGTCTTTAGTTTTAGTATTTTTGGTAAAACTCAAAAAGAACAATT
The DNA here is from genome assembly GCF_000425445.1 of Flavobacterium denitrificans DSM 15936. GTDB lineage: Bacteria > Bacteroidota > Bacteroidia > Flavobacteriales > Flavobacteriaceae > Flavobacterium > Flavobacterium denitrificans. The sequence goes on from NZ_AUDL01000012.1 coordinate 27,398, forward strand.
GAAAAAAAAGTGTAAAATACTATTACTTTTATTTTTTGCCTTATTTGCATGCAACAAAAATGCAAAATCAGAACAAGATTTAAGTTCTCCCAAGGATAGTCTTCCTATTTATCTTTCGTTGGCTAATGAAAATAATCTTCCTTTGAATGTAAAACAGAATTACAATCAAAAAGCACTTCGTGTAATTTTGGATCAGGAAGATGACTCTCTTAATAAAGTGAATCTTTTTAAAATCGCGAATCGTTACTATAATATGAGCGATTGGAAAGGATATCTAGAAACGACTAACTTAATTTTAGAAAGAGCGAGAAAGTCTAAAGATTCTGTACACATGGCAAAAGCCTACACCTATTTGGGAGATTATTATGATGCTCAATCTGTGTCTGACAGTGCCTTTTTGAATTATTTTAAAGCCGAAAAGTTTTATCTAAAAATGAATGATCAATTCAATTTGGCAAAGACATTTTTAAACAAAGCTAGTCTGCAATACAATGAAGGTGATTTTTTTGAAAGTGAAATTGCAGTTTTTAAGGCGTTGAGCAGCTTGAAAAAACAGAAAAAAGTAAATGACCTTTATTATGAAAGCTATAATCTTTTAGGAATTTTATATAATGAAAGAGAAGAGTTTGCAAAAGCATTAGAGTTTCAAAATAAGGCGCTAAAAATTTTAGACGATAAATCAATATTGTCAGTTTTTCAATATAGAGCAGCTTCATTGAATAATATTGGCTTCATTTATATGAATATGAAGAATTATAGCAAGGCCAAAGTCTTTTTTGAACGTGGGTTAAAAGAAAAAGATCTTTTTGAAGATAGGGCCGGTTTATATGCCATTCTGTTGGATAATTTAGGTTATGCGAAATTTAAGCTTAGAGAATCAGACAAATTGCCTGATTTGTTTTACGAATCATTAAAGATTAGGGATAGTCTCGGCCTTTCTTCTGGCGTAGTTTCGTGTAAAATACATCTGTCTGAATATTTTGCATTTAAAAAAGATACTTTCAAGGCGGTTCAGTTTTCAAAGCAAGCCTTAGCATTGTCACGTACATCAAGTAAATTGGTTAATACTTTGGAGGCATTGAAACAAATAGCTACTATTGATCCAAAAAATGCGGCGATATATTCTGTCGAGTATATTCAATTGAATGATAAAATGCTCAAGGCGGAGCGAAAAATGGGTGAAAAATTCTCCCGAATTGAATATGAAACCAATGAAATAAAAGATCAAAATTCAAATCTTCAGGAAAAGAACAGAACTTTAATTTATGTTTTCAGTATTTGTACCTTAATGGGATTGTTTTTTTATGTGTATAAAACGCAACAAGCTAAAAACAGAGAATTGCTTTTTAAACAACAGCAACAAATTGCAAATGAAGATATTTACAACTTGATGATTTCGCAGCAAAATGAGATTGAGTCAACGCGAATCAGGGAAAAGAAAAAGGTTGCACAAGAATTGCATGATGGTGTTTTGGGTCGAATGTTTGGTGTTCGAATCAGTTTAGACAGTCTGGATAAAGTAGATGAAGCGCAAGCAGCACCAAAACGAAAAAAATATCTTACTGAGCTTAAGCATATTGAAGAAGATATACGCGAAATTTCGCATGACTTAAATCGAGAAAAATCAGAATTAATTAATAATTTTGTCGCAATTTTGATGAAACTATTTGAAAATCAGAGGAACACGTATGAGTCAAAATTAAGTACGACATTTGATTCTCATATAAAATGGGATCTTGTAAGCAATGCTGTAAAAATTAATTTATACCGCATTATTCAAGAAGCACTTCAAAATTGTAATAAATATGCAGATGCTGATAATATTACAGTTGAATTTAAAAGTGAAATAAATTATTTAGTTTTGTCCATCGCCGACGATGGAATTGGTTTAAATGCAAAGCGAACGAAAAACGGCATAGGATTACATAATATTCAATATAGAGCCACAGAATGTAAGGGTACAGTTACTATAAAATCTGCCAAAGGAGAAGGAACGCTTCTCATTGTGAAAGTCCCAATCGATCAAAAAATTAACCTGCACAATAATGACATTTGATTTAACTGCTCCAATTTCGCACTTAATCACGCGAAACATTTTAATTGTCGACGATCATCCCTTTATTATTGAGGGGTATAAAAATGCTATTACGCGTTATAATCCAAAAGAATATGATTTTCATATTGCCCAGGCTTATGACTGCAGATCGGCTTATGATTTGTTGGAACATGAAGCAACTCCAAACTTTGATATCGCTTTTCTAGATATTAGCATGCCAGCTTATGAAGAGAAAGAGCTTTATTCTGGCGAAGATTTGGCGATGCTGATTTTGAGAAAGATGCCACATTGTAAAGTAATTTTGCTTACTATGTACACCGAGCTTTTGAAAATCAAGACGATTATCAGAACAATCAACCCAAATGGACTTATTATCAAAAATGATTTGACTTTTGATGAACTTCTTTTTGCGTTTGATAAAGTAATGAAAAATGAAAAATACTACAGTCAATCAGTAGTTAAAATGCTGAATCAATCGCCTCATAATTCAATTGAAATTGATGAATTTGATAAGCAGATTTTATTTCATTTGTCAAAAGGTACACGAACAGAAGAAATATCGCATTATATACCAATTTCTTTTGCCGCAATTGAAAAACGAAAACTCAATCTAAAAGAGTTACTTAAAATAAGAAGCGGCTCTGATGAAGAGCTTGTTAGAGAAGCCAAAAGCAAAGGGCTCTTCTAAAAAAAAATGCAAAAAAGAAATTCCAAATTCCAAACTGTTGCTCAGTTGTTGGAATTTGGAATTTTTTTATTGAGATTTCTAAAAATTATTCACTTAAAGCATCCCATCCGCGTGCTTTTAAAGCAATTTTTGTGTTAGCACGGGTTACAAGATGAATTCCTTCGTTCTCTTCTGTCATATGTCCGATAACAGAGAAATTCGGATTACCTTTTATTTTGTCAAAGTCATTAATGTCAATTGTAAACAAAAGTTCATAATCTTCTCCACCGTTAATGGCTACAGTTGTGCTGTCAATATTGAATTCTTCACAAGTCGAAATAAATTGCGGATCCAAAGGCAGTTTGTCTTCGTATAAATTACAGCCCACTTTTGATTGTTTGCAGATATGAATAATTTCAGATGATAATCCGTCTGAAATATCAATCATTGAAGTAGGTTTTATTTCTAAAGCATGCAAAAGTGTGCGGACATCTGTGCGCGCCTCAGGCTTCAATTGTCTTTCGACCAAATAAGTATAAGGATCTAAATCGGGTTGGCTGTTTGGGTTTACCTGAAAAACCTGTTTTTCACGTTCCAAAACCTGCAATCCCATGTATGCTGCGCCAATATCTCCGGTTACAACTAATAAATCGGTTTGTTTGGCTCCATTTCTATAAGCGATTTCATTTTCATCGGCTTGACCAATTGCAGTAATACTGATAATTAATCCTTTTTGAGATGAGGTAGTATCGCCGCCAATAACATCTACTTTATATTCTTTCGCAGCACGCGTAATTCCTTTAAATAATTCTTCTAAAGCTTCTAGCGGAAAACGATTCGAAACAGCAACAGAAACCGTAATTTGTGTTGGCTTCGCATTCATAGCGCAAATATCAGAAAGATTTACAACCACTGACTTATAGCCTAAATGCTTTAAAGGCATATAAGCCAAATCAAAATGTACGCCTTCGATCAATAAATCTGTAGAAACAACTGTTTTTTTATCCTTAAAATCTAAAACTGCTGCATCGTCGCCAATACTTTTTAAAGTCGATTCTTGAGTAACATCAAAATTTCGCGTTAAATGGTCAATTAGCCCAAATTCTCCTAATTGCGCTATACTGGTACGTTGCGGATTTTTATCTTCAATCATTTTTTTAAAGTTCCAAAGTTATTTAGGTGCAAAGGTACAAAGGTTTTTTCTTTTTGAGGTACAAAGGCACAAAGGTTCAAAGAGGCAAAGTTGTCTATTATCGTTTTAAGCTAAAATGGGATTTGAAGACTTGAGTCAGTTGGTCTTGCTTGTAAAAAACTTGAAACCAATAATCTGAAGAAGGCAGCGGACTTCCATTGTAATTGCCATCCCATCCTGGACCTGCTGGAGAAAGCTGTTTTAAGAACTTACCATAACGGTCAAAAATATTGATAACGGCATCTGGTTGGACAGCAAGATCTTTGATGTTCCAAGTGTCATTGTAGCCGTCGTTGTTTGGAGTAAAAAATTTAGGGTATTTAAGTACTTTGGCAAATAGAATTAAATTGTCGCAGTTGCCTTTGGTGTCTCTTATCGTAATAGCGTGTTCACCTGAATCTACATTGGAAAAAACAGTATTTGTCTGAAAATCGCCGTCATTTAATTGATATTCATAAATTCCGAAACCATTAGTTATCGTTACAATAATGTCTATGTTGTCTTCAAAAGCATCAGTTACAGTTACGGTCGCAATTGCTGGACTAGATTTGTCGACAGTAACAGTGGTGGGATTATAACCACAATCAGAACCAACAATATTGCCTTTTTTTGTAGGGACTGCGGTATAAATTCCTTCTTGAGTTGCGGTATAAGATGTCCCTGTGCTTATTTTATTACCGTCTAAAAACCAGTCAACCGTATATTCATTTGCGTTAAGTCCCGAATTTAGTTGAGCTGACCGAAGTAATGTCCCTGTTTGATAATCGACACAGATTACAGCATTTTTTATAATAAAATCTTTCAGAGGATAAATCGTAATATTGAAATCATCTTGCGAAATACAGCTGAAATTTGTTGGTGTAGTGGCATAAATATACATTCGTTGCGTGCTTGTAATCAAGTCTCCAGGTGAATAATGCACTCCAGTTGCATTTGGTCCGCTGTAATAAGTTCCAGAAGCGAGGGCAGGTAATGAGTAACTTTTGCAGACTGCAATATCTGGAAATGGAGTCAATACTGGTGCTGAAGAAATAGTAACGGTGAAGCTCTTTTCGCTGGAACAAGTTAGTCTAGTTCCAACTATGGCATAAACATAAATGGTTTGTGAGGCTGTTAATACTGTTCCAGCAGGAATAACAGAGCCCTTTCCTCCGGACTGTGAATAATAATTGCCTAGTTTTAATGGAGGTAAAGTATAGTTGTCACAAACATTGATATTATCAAAATTTCCCACATCGATTCCGTTGACATTGATTTTAAAAAAAGTTTCATTGCTGCATTTTGCAAAATCTGGCCATACATTATAAATGTAAACGGTTTGCGATGTGCTTATTACAGTGCCTTCAGCAAGTTGATTTCCAGAACCACTAGGGCCGCCAGTCGCCGTGTAATATTTTCCGTCCTTTAATTTGGGAAGTTTAAAGTTTGTGCAAGTAACAACATCTGTAAAATTATCTACAGGTGGTAATGCTCTAATTTCAACTACAAAACTCGATTCGTTGTTGCATTCCGTCCCCACCGAAAAAACATAAATTGTTTGTGTTGCAGTAATGATATCTCCAGCTTTTAATGGAGTTCCGCCACCATTTGTTTCTGTATAATAATTGCCGTTTAGCAATGGAGGCAATATATAACGATCACATTCTAATCTATTGATTGGGGTGTCGACCAAAGGCAAAGGTTTTATGGTGATCTGGTATTTTAGATCATCAGTACAATTTGGAGAACTAGTTGTTGTAGCATAGTAATATATTGTTTGGGATGTGGTAATGATTGTGCCGGCCGGAATACTTTTGCCTTGGCCTCGCGGACTATCAAAATAACCACCTATTTCAATTGGGGGCAACGTATAACTTCCACATTGTGATATCGGAATATAGCGTTGCGAATCAATAATGTCGATTTTGAAAGAATGCTCATTTGTACATGTTCCATCATCAGCAAAGATATACACCATTTGACTGGAAGTTATTTGTGCTCCTGCATTAAGACGATTTCCTAGACCGCCGGACAACGAAAAGTAATTTCCATTTATCAAAGGGGGCAATGTATAAGAATTGCAAGTAACCACATTGCTGGGTTGATCTACCAATGGTAAGGGATGAACAATAAAAGGCACGGCAATGTCGCTGCAAACTGCGCCGTCGATTATTGCATAATAATATATAGTTTGGCTTGTTGTGAATGATGTTCCTTGCGGAATAAGATTTCCTTTTCCTCCTGCTTCAGTAAAGAATCCGCCAGCAATTACATTTGGAACTATGTATTTTCCACAGGCTTCTTTTGGAAATTCTATTTCATAAATGAGAGTTACACTAAAAGTATTTTCATTGGTGCAATTGTTGGCAGTTGGCCCGCTGTAAATATAATAAGCTCCCGATTTTGTAATGACGTCTCCTGCATTCAGCCTTGTTCCTGTGCCATTTGGGCCAGTATAATAAAAACCAAAAGTTATAGGAGGCAAAGTATAGCTATTGCAGGCGATGACATCAGGGATATCATTTACTGCTGGAAGGGAATAAATAATGATATTAAAATTTACGGTACGATAGCAAAAAGAGTTTTGAAGACTTTCGACTCTAACCCAGATTGTTTGCGGTGACTGTGACAAAGAAGTAATAAAAACATCGGGATTTGAAATGGGATTTGAACCATTGTTTGCTTCTGTCTGGCTCGTATGATAGCTAATTTTGTATTCTGAGGGATTTAACCCGTTCAGAATAATGCTTTCCTGTACAGTCAAATCAACTCGTACTCTTCCTGAATTGGTATCGCAAAAACTCATATCGGGAGGTTTTACAATATTGATTGGAGCGGTTACTTGCAATTGAAACGAAATGAGATTATTGCAATATGTATTGTTGTTATTGATTGATACGGCTTTTATGTATATGGTTTGATTGCCGACACTTGTAAAAGAATTCAATTGATTTTGTGGTATGACAGGTCCGTTTGCATTGGCATCAGCCAAAGAGCGAAAATACAAAAGTGAATATTCTGCTGTATTGATGCCTAATGTAGCAGCATTGTTTTGGGTTAAATCATAATTATAAATGCCATTCGTGGTATAACAGGCGATTAAATTTTTGGCCGGTTTAACAATCAAATTGCTAATCACGACTTCATCTTTTATCACACAGCCGGAAAGTGTTGCCGTTACGCCATAAATTCCTGATTGATCAACGGTCAATGAATTGCTTGTTTGACCAGAAATTGGGTTTCCATCTAAAGTCCAGACATAATTATAATTTCCCACTAGTCCAGATTGAAGTGTGATTTTTTCGCCTTCACAGATCGTTCGATCTGGACCTAAATCCATTGATGTCATGAAACTTCCTCCTTTTATAAAAACAGCCGAATCGTAACTACTGTCATTATAATCGCCAATGGCCAATTTTATGCTATACGTTCGGTTTGGAATTACAGTTGAAGATGCCGTCAATACTTTGGTTTCTCCTCTCATATTTATGGCCGATTCTGTAGGGCTGTTTACGTTATAATGGTCAAATAAATTAGCATTGGCTGATAAGCAAGAAGAATTATATTGTCCGTCCCTTATATTTTTGACCGAAACGGGTGTTGATGTGCCCGGAAGTACTGCCAGATTTGTGGAAATTCCGGTCGTTAAATCGGTTAAAATAAAAGCAAAAACATCGCTGAAACCGCATTGAAATTCGCCATATTCATTCGAAGCAAAAAGAAAATCAAAACTAAAATTGCTTGACAATGGAGTAAATTCAAACTGAAGGTAGCTTACATCTGTAATTGGAACTATTTGTCCATTACCGTCGCTGATAGTTTGCAAATCGCTATCGCCAGCATTATTCAACTGACTGCTTTCATTATTTCCAGTATACGTTCCTTCGGTATATTTTGCAATTCCATTTCGAATAATAATACCTTCAGAAATGGGAAAATTTGGGTTTGTATTAGTGAATTTGCCAATTCCTTGATGGGACGAAAATTTGAAGTTGCTTTCATTTGCACAGGCATTTTGCATTAATTCTTCCCGAACAAGTTGAGGTATGGACAAAGAGGTTGTGTCCACTATGATCCCCTGTGACAAAGATATAGTCGAATAGAATAATAAAAATAGAAGTAGAGATGTTCTCATAGTTCTGATTTTATTAGCTGAGGGGGGAGTAAAGGTACGAATGATTTTTGTTTAATTTAGTGAAAATCAACATTTTAAAATATTTTTTTGTTTTTAATTAAAATTTAAAAGAAAAAAACAGAAAGTTTTTTTTCCTGCTGACAAACTGTTGTCACCGGCCCATTTTAATTTTGAAGTATTAAAATTTTAAAACTTTAAAACCATGAAAACTTTAGAAGCACAAGTTATTACATCAGAAGATTTATTGAAACATTGGCAAGGACACAGAGCATTGACTCGTCGTTTGATTGAACTTTTTCCAGAGAAAGATTTCTTCGAATTTTCAATTGGTGGCATGCGTCCTTTTTCAAAATTAGTTGATGAACTTTTGGCAATTGCAGTTCCTGCATTAAAAGGAATCGTAAACAGAACCAGTGAGCCTTATAATGAAGAAGGTGGAGAAAAACTGATTTTTAAAGCGCAATATCTTGAAAAATGGGATCAAGCAACTGAAGAAATCAATAAATATTGGGAACAATTATCAATTGAAGATTTTAGCGAAAACTTTAATCTTTTTGGGCAATATGAATTTCCAATTATTCAAAATATATTGTATTTTATTGATAATGAAGTGCATCACCGTGGGCAAGCTTACGTATATTTGAGAGCCTTGAACATTGAACCACCCTTTTTCTGGGAAAGATAATCAGCAATTCTTTGAAACTTTATTGGTCTCAGAAAAATTTTAAAACGATGTGCTTTAGTGCATTTGGCTTTCACCTTCTAAAAAGTTTTTTAACCGCAAATTGCACAAATTACACAAATTAATTTGCGAAAATTTGTGTAATTTGTGGTTAAATTAAGCTTTAGGATTGTGCTTCCGAAGTCTCAGGATTGAGTCTGCTGATTAAACCGACAGACTTCAGGTATATCTTGATTTATTTAAAACCTAAAATTAATGACTATGAGTTTGAAAAGAATAATGTCCAATTTTGCCGATTATAATCTATGGGTAAATCAACAATTTGTGAATTGGCTTTCGCCGAAATCAGAAGAATTGCTTTATGCCGAAGTGGCTTCAAGTTATCCTAGTATTATAAAAACATTGGATCATATTTGGGCTACCGAAGAATATTGGTTTTCGGTTATTTCTGAAACTCCGATGATACAAAAGAAAGAAATAGGTGAATTATCAGAAGATCAAATTTTTGCTGGGCTTCTAAGTTCATCTGCAAAATTGAGAGATCTTATTCACTCTATGTCTGAAGAAGATTTAATTAAAGAAGTTAAAATTACTAATCCTTGGTTTGAATGCGAATTGCCAATTTCAGATTACTTGCTTCAAGTGATAAATCACGGAACTTACCATCGCGGACAAATTGTAACCATTGGTCGAAATATCGGAATAACCGATGCTTCAAATACCGATTATAATTTTTATAATGTGGTGAAAAATCAGAAATAAAAAAAAAACTCCTAATGTAACTATGTTGCATTAGGAGTTTTTTTTTCTATAAAAGTCTTTGTCTGTTGATTTCAAGCAATTCTAAAGCTCTTGTTTTGAGTCTTTCGGGTTCTAAAATTGTGGCGTAATCACCAAACATTAAAAACCATCTTGGGAAACCACTTTCAATATCTCGGCACATAAAAGTCATCTCAATTTTTCCGTCGATCTCTTTTTCAGAAATGAAACCGTGGTATTTTCTTTCGGTTGCCAAGTATCTCGCAATTTTTTTATCAATAAGGATACGGACTTTTGTCGTAGGGCAAGTATCTGTTTTGGTCAAATAAGTTTCCAGTGAATTGTGTTCGATTGTAAAATCAAGATCTGTTTTTTTAATTCCCTCGATTCGGTCCGTTCGAAATTGGCGATAATCTTTTCGCAAATGGCAATATCCTAGGAAATACCAATTATTGTTATCATGAAAAACACCAACAGGTTCTAGATTTCGCTGTGTTGTTTCGTCTCTTTCATAAGTTTTATAAGTGAGCAGAATTTGTTTTTTCTCTGCAATGCCTTCAAAAAGAACTTCTAAAGTATTTGGAGAATTATTGTTGAACATTGGTTCTGCGGTTTGCATCACAACGCGCGATTCAATATTAGAAAGATAATCTTTATCTGTACTTCTTAAAACTGATTTCAGTTTGTACATTGCTGAAGCATAATGACTCCCAAGCGATGGATCAGTAAATTTCTGCATCAATTTTTCGGCGGCAATAAAACTGCTTACTTCTTCGCGGGTGAACATTACCGGTGGCAATCTGTAACCTTCCATCAAAGCATAACCAACACCGGCTTCACTATAAATAGGAACTCCCGAAGCTTCAAGTGTTCGAATGTCTCTGTAAATGGTTCGTAAACTGCAGTCAAAACGATCCGCTAATTCTTGCGCTTTTACAATTTTCTTAGATTGTAATTGAATAAGAATAGCTACAATTCGGTCAAATCGTTTTGGGGTTTCGTCCATTTTTTTTTTTGGTTCAAAGGTTCAAAGGTTCAGAGATTCAAAGTTACAAAGGTTAAAGGTTTTAAGAAATAAAAAAGCTGTCCCAAATTAGAACAGCTTTGTAAATAAATTCTCGAATGAATTAAAATTTGTACAATAGCCCAAACTTAGGCTGATCAAAGATATTGTTGAACAAATTTATGTTTAATTCGAATGTATTTGAAGATGGGCCATTTTCTGGAGAAACGCTATTATAAGATAGTAAGTTTGCCAAAACAAAAGTTACTGCGATATTTTTGGTTACAAAATAGTTTAAACCAACATTAATATTGGCGGTAAGACTATTGCTGTCATCGGAGCCAGTATTGTCTTCTATTTTGTTTCGGCCATAACCTAATCCTGCTTCGCCATAGGCTTTGAAACGTTTTTTGTCTAATTCTAATACATAATATCTTGCAAATCCTCCAATACCAAAGATGTTGGTTTTTGTGTCAGTAGATTCATATTTGTCACTTGAAAAACTAATTTGTCCACCAACGGCAAATTTGTCATTAAGGAAATATCCAAATTTGGGATTAAAAGCATAATAATCGCGATCACCGCCAGTAGCAATTTGCAATGCGCCTTCGACAAACATATCGCCATGCGCAAAGGTAATTCCTTTTGCACTATTCATTTCAGAATTAACTTGATCTTCTTGTTGTGCATTGGCAAAGCAAAATGTAAATAAGCCTAAAATAATTGAAAATTTGGTTTTCATAATCTTACAGTTTAAAGTTGTAGGATTAAAAATACAATTTTTTAGTATGAAATTAACTTTAAGTTCGATGAACTGCGTTAAAAATCAGATATTTATTGTTTTTTGGCTCATTAAGTAAGATTAGGATTACTTAAAATTGCCTTATTTTTAACTATTTAATAGTCAATTGATTGCTAATATAAAACAAAAAACCCGACAACTTTCGTCATCGGGATTAATCTATAATCTGGTTTCTTTATTCTTTTTTCTAAATAAAAAATCTAGTCGTTCAATTTCAAAACAGCCATAAATGCTTCTTGCGGGATTTCAACATTTCCTACTTGACGCATACGTTTTTTACCTTTTTTCTGTTTTTCAAGCAATTTACGCTTACGCGAAATATCTCCACCATAACATTTTGCGGTAACGTCTTTACGAAGTGCTTTAATCGTTTCACGAGCAATAATTTTAGCTCCAATTGCCGCCTGAATCGGAATGTCAAATTGCTGTCTTGGGATTAGTTCGCGTAATTTCTCGGTCATTTTTTTACCGATGTTGTATGCATTGTCTTCGTGGATCAAGGCAGAAAGTGCATCAACTGTTTGAGCATTCAAAAGAACGTCAAGTTTAACTAATTTCGAAGTTCTCATTCCAATTGGAGAATAATCGAAAGAAGCATAACCTTTAGAAACTGTTTTTAAACGATCGTAAAAATCGAATACAATTTCCGCTAAAGGCATGTCAAAATTTAATTCAACTCTTTCAGTCGTCAAATAAGTTTGATTAGTAATCAAACCACGTTTTTCAATACATAAACTCATTACGTTTCCAACGAAATCAGCTTTTGTGATGATAGTAGCTTTAATAAATGGCTCTTCAACTCTGTCTAATTTTGAAGGCTCTGGTAAATCTGATGGGTTGTTTACAACGATTGGTGTTTCTGGATGTTTCTTGGTGTAAGCCAAATACGAAACGTTAGGAACTGTTGTGATTACCGTCATATCGAACTCACGCTCTAAACGTTCCTGAATGATTTCCATGTGAAGCATTCCCAAGAATCCGCAACGGAAACCAAATCCTAATGCAGCAGAACTTTCAGGAGTAAAAACTAATGAAGCGTCATTCAATTGTAATTTTTCCATTGAAGAACGTAAATCTTCGTAATCTTCAGTGTCAACAGGATAGATTCCGGCAAATACCATTGGTTTTACATCCTCAAAACCAGCAACCATATTCGTTGTCGGAACTTTTGCATCTGTAATGGTATCACCAACTTTTACTTCACGAGCTTCTTTAATTCCAGAAATCAAATATCCAACATCTCCCGCCGAAACTACATTTTTAGGAACTTGATTTAGTTTTAAAGTTCCAATTTCATCTGCAAAATATTCATTGTCCGTAGCCATGAATTTGATTTTCTGACCTTTTTTGATTTCTCCATTTACAACTCTGAAGATTACTTCAATTCCGCGGAACGGATTGTAAACTGAGTCAAAAATTAAAGCTTGCAATGGCTCTTCTGGATCTCCTTTTGGAGCTGGAATTTTTTCGATAATGGCAGCAAGAATGTTCTCAACACCAAAACCAGTTTTTCCAGAAGCATGAATAATATCTTCTAATTTACATCCCAGTAAATCGATAATATCATCACTAACTTCTTCTGGATTAGCACTTGGCAAATCGACTTTGTTTAAAACCGGAATAATTTCCAAGTCGTTTTCAAGAGCTAAATATAAGTTTGAAATCGTTTGTGCTTGAATACTTTGTGCAGCATCAACAATCAAAAGCGCACCTTCGCAGGCAGCAATAGATCGTGAAACTTCATATGAAAAGTCAACGTGACCAGGAGTGTCAATTAAGTTTAAGATATATTCTTCGCCTTTGTATTTGTATTCCATCTGAATGGCATGACTCTTAATGGTAATTCCACGCTCGCGTTCCAAGTCCATGTTGTCAAGCAATTGTGCTTTTTCTTCACGGGCTGTAACGGTTTGTGTAGCACTTAGTAATCGGTCTGCTAATGTACTTTTACCGTGGTCAATGTGTGCAATAATGCAAAAATTACGTATCTTCTTCATTTGTATATATCAGTTCTCTAATCGAGTTTAAGTCTTTTTTTTGGGTATAAATTGCACTGCAGCAATTGCTTTAGAGCATGTTATTAAGGCGCAAAGATAGCGCAAAGTTTTGGATTCTGAAATGGAGTTGACCGATAGTTGGCAACTGAGATTCAAAAGAAACGCTAAAATTCAAAATTAAATCCTTTTTCAGTCAGTTTTTTGTAAATATCTGGGTCAAATTTATAGAGTTTTGCTGCTCGATGCGAGACATCTTGTTGTTTTTCATCGAGCGCAACAAGGAGTTTCATATGTAGAATTTTTCGTCTGAAATTTGATTTGTCCAATTCAATTCCGAGAATTTCTTCATAAAGATGCATCAACTGCAACAAAGTGAATTTTTCAGGCAAAAGATTGAAGCCAATTGGAGCCTGACGCACTCTGTTTTGCAATTGCATCAAACTGAAATCAAAAATTTCGTTATGATCAAAAATCAAATCTGGAATTTCATTGATTTTGTACCATTTTGCTTCGATAACGGTTTGACTGGCTTTGATATTATAATCTTCCCGATTTACCAAAGTATAATAACCAATGGTCACAACACGTCTTTCGCTGACACGCTTTGGGTCAGTAAAGGCTTTCAGCTGTTCCAAATAAATGTTGTCTAGCGTAGTAAGTTCATAAACGATTCGCTGGGCGGCTTCATCGGCGCTTTCGTCTTTTCTAAGATAACCACCTAACAAACCCCATTTTCCAATACTTTCTCCTTCGGCATGTTGCACCAAAAGCACTTCTAGGCTTGCTTTGTTGAATCCGAAAATTGCGCAGTCAATTGTGATGCCATCTACAGCTGTGCTGTTATTCATTGTTGTAATTTTTTAGCATAAATCGTTTATACAAAGTGGATTAAAATTCAAAATTAAATCCTTTTTGAGTGAGCTTATTATAAATCTCGGGGTCAAATTTATACAATTTTGCTGCTCGATGCGAAACATCTTGCTGTTTTTCGTCTAAAGCAACTAATAATTTCATATGCAGAATTTTTCGCCTGAAATTCGATTTGTCCATTTCGATGCCCAAGATCTCTTCATATAAATGCATAAGCTGTAGCAATGTAAATTTTTCTGGCAATAAATTAAATCCAATGGGCGCTTGGCGTACTCTGTTTTGAAGATGTTTTAAACTATAAGAAAGAATTTCGTTATGATCATAAATAAGATCCGGAATACTATTGATTCGATACCATTTTGCGTCAGAAGCTGTAAAACCTGCCTTAATATTGTAATCTTCTCTTTTTACTAATGCATAATAACCAATAGTAATAACGCGTCGAAGCGGAAAACGATCAGGATCACCAAAAGCTTTTAGTTGCTCAAGGTAGATATTGTCCAATCCTGTAAGTTCATTTAATAAACGGTGCGCAGCATTGTCGGTGCTTTCTTTTTTGTAAATCCAACCTCCTGGAAGTCCCCATTTTCCTTTACTGATGCCTTCCCCGTGCTGTACTAAAAGCACTTCGAGGCTTCCTTTGTCAAAACCAAAAATCACACAGTCAATAGTGATGGCGTTCATTGCATTTTGCTCATTGTTTGTGGCGGTACCGATATCTAATTTTTTAACCATGTGCTAAATTAATTAGGACAAATTAAACAAATAAAATGCATAATTGTCTTTGTTGATTACTGAATGTTTTTTAGGTCGCAATTTTCTGTAAGTCAAAAAAATGCGAGTTTATTATTAAAGTGCATACCGAAACAAAAACATTTTAAATAGTTGACTACTAAAATTGCACTTCTCTATTTTTTTATCATTTAATATTTCGTTTTTAAGCTAATTGCTTGTTGTATCGGCAAAAATGAGCTGATATAAATCAGAAATGAAAAAAAATAGACTTAATATTTTGCTAATATAGAAAAAAAGTTTTACACTTGTAGTCAAATTTACCATAAGATAAGTTCAATTTGACTATAAGTTTTTAAATGAACCTCTTTCTCAAGGAAATTGATAAACCAAAAAATTCATAAAATCAGATTTTATGTATTCATTCTAATTCGAAAACTTACACTTTAATTACATATTACAACTAACTTAATTTAACCAATTCTTAATTATTATGAAAAGCAAAAATTGTATTAAAACGACAATGCTTCCGTTTTGTATGGCGCTGTTGCTTAGCGTATTTACACTGCAGTCTGGTTTTGCTCAGGACCAGTCAAGATCAATAAGTGGAAATGTATCCTCGGCAGAGGATGGAATGGGAGTTCCGGGTGCTACTATTTTGGTACAAGGGACAAAAGTCAGTACAGCAACTGATTTTGACGGAAACTACAAAATCGAGGCAAAAGCCGGAGATGTACTTGTAGTAAGCTTTATGGGATATAAAACACAAAAAGTTACAGTAGGAACACAAAAAACTTTAAATGTTGCAATGCAGGCCGAAACAGCAGAACTTAAAGAAATTGTTGTTATAGGATACGGAACTCAGAAGAAAAAAGTAAATACAGCAGCAACTTCATTAGTATCAGGAAAAGATATTCAGCAGGTGGCGAGCTTAGATGTTGTAAATGCTTTGCAAGGTCAGGCATCTGGGGTGAATGTAATGTCATCTTCTGGACAGCCGGGCGCAAACATGGTGGTAAACATTCGTGGAGCAGGAACTGCAGGAAACAGTGATCCGCTTTATGTTGTTGATGGTGTTGTTGTTGATAACGGAATTGGATATCTTGATCCTTCGGTTATTGAAAGGGTGGATGTTTTGAAAGATGCTGCAGCCTCTTCTATCTATGGAGCAAGAGCAGCAAACGGTGTTATTTTGGTGACAACCAAAAAAGGAAAAGAGGGAAAAATGAATGTTTCCTTAAATTCTTATACTGGTTTTCAGCAAGTTGCTAAAAAGTTAGACTTGATGAATACACAGGAATATACGACTATTATTAACGAGGCTCGCGTTAATTCTGGTTACACGCCTTTGTATACACAGGCTCAAGTGGCTACTTTGCCAAATCATGATTGGCAAGATGATTTGTTTAATGAGGGTGCAATCAAACAAAATCATTCCCTTTTAATTACTGGAGGTGACAAAAAATCAACAATCGCAACGGGATTGTCTTATTACGGACAAGACGGTATGATTGGCGGAACAACAAATCAATCACAATACAATCGTGTTACTTTTAGTGTAAATTCAACTTCTGAAATTATTGAAGATCATTTGAAAATTGGAGAAAACTTCACTTTGTCAAATATCAAAAGCAGTGGAGTTGCTGATGACGGCATCTACAGCAACGCTATCAGAAGCTTTTTAAACGCAGCTCCGGTTGATGCAGCTTATGATGAGAATGGCGATTTTGCGCATTCTATTATTTCGGCTGACGTTAGCAATCCCCTTGGATCATTGTATTATAATAATTTCAACGAAAGTAAGTCAAATCGTTATGTTGGGAATATTTTTGCTGAATTGAAATTCTTGAAAAACTTTACTTTCAGAACGAGCTTTGGTATCGATATGACAGACAGCAACTACCGTTCTTTCAGACCCGTTTATTCGCTTTCTTCAAATGACAATAATACGGTTTCAAGTGTAACACAAAGCGGTACAAAATCACAAGGGTGGATTTTTGAAAATACATTACAATATAAGTTTGTATTAAGCAATGCGCATAATTTTGATGTTTTAGTGGGTACTTCTGCAAAGAAAAACACTTCTGATTATATGACTGCAACAGGCAAAAATTTAATTTTTGATGATTTTGAGCATGCTTATTTAGATAATGCAAAAGATCAGACTTCAAATACAGTTGGAGGAAATCGTACAGATTATGCGATTCAGTCTTACTTCGGACGTTTATTATACGACTACAATAATAAATATTTGTTCTCAGCGACAGTTCGTCGGGACGGATCTTCTGAATTTGGCCCAAACAACAAATATGCAATTTTTCCATCATTCTCCGCTGGATGGAATGTGGATAAAGAAAGCTTTTTCCCAGCAGAAAATAAAGTCTTGAATACTTTAAAAATTAGAGGTAGCTGGGGACAAAACGGTAACGATCAGTTTGCTAGAAAATTTGCTTATATGTCAACAGTAAATTCTACTGATAAAAGTTATCATTTTGGAACTGGAGACGAAACTTTATTAGTGGGTTCAAGCCCAGATCAATTAGCAAACCGCGATTTGAAATGGGAAACTTCAGAGCAGTTGGATTTAGGTTTTGATGCTGTATTATTTACAAATTTCAGTTTGAGTTTTGATTACTACGACAAGAAAACAAAAGATTGGTTGGTTTTAGCTTCTATACCAACGTACGCGGGCGCAACTGCACCTTATATTAATGGTGGAGATGTGAGCAATAAAGGTTTTGAAATTACTATGGGTTACCGCAAGACTTTTGCTAAAGATTGGAACTTTGGTATTAATGCAAACCTTTCGCATAATGAGAATAAAGTTCTTCGAATTGCAAACAGTGAGGGAATCATTCACGGAGAATCAAATGTATTGTTCCAAGGTTTAGACGAAATGAACCGTGTTGAGGTTGGTCAGCCGATGGGTTATTTCTACGGATTAAAAACAGACGGAATTTTCCAAAATGTAGCTGAAGTTTCTGCAGGCGTTCAGCCAAATGCTTCTCCTGGAGATGTTCGTTTTGTGGATTTGAATGGTGATGGAAAAATTGATGCAAATGATAAAACAAAAATTGGAAATCCTAATCCTGATTTTTCTTATGGTGTAAATATGGATCTTTCTTATAAAGCATTTGATTTCACTATCAATACTTATGGTGTTTCGGGAAGCCAAAATGTCTTTGGAATTCATGATGCCACTCGTGCGTACACAAATAATACAACAGAAACATTAAACAGATGGACTACTGAAGGAACTTCAAACAAAATTCCGAGAGTGACTTATGGAACTGATCCAAACGGAAACTACACGAGATTCTCCGATTTATATGTTCAAAATGCTGATTTCTTCAGAATTAAAAATGCAACAATTGGATGTGATTTGACAAAACTGACGAACAAACTGCATTTCTTCAGCAAATTCAGATTATATGTAGCTGGAAACAACATTTACACCTTTACAAAATACAAAGGAATGGATCCAGAAATTGGTTTTGGAAACGTAAACCAGTCTTGGGCTAAAGGAATCGATGTTGGATATTATCCACAGCCAAGAACATATATGATGGGTCTTAATGTTAACTTTTAATTTATGAAAACGATGAAAACATATATAAAATTATTTGCCCTATCAAGCTTATTTGTTTTAGGTGCTTGTTCGGAGGAATTTTTAGAAACGGAACCTTATACACAAAAAGTAACCGAGAATTTTTATAAAACACCAGCTGATGCTTTCCAAGGATTAGTTGCAGTTTATGATGTATTGCAGCGCGAAGCTTATGGCGGACCTTTGTTAATTAGTGAACAAGCTTCTGACGACTGTTTTGGAGGATACGGTATTGCCGATGGTCAAGCTGATATTGAGTGGGATCGCTTTTTATACGTTTCGGATAAAGACATGAACAAAGATGTTTGGTCAAATGCGTATTTAGGAATATATAGAGCTAATATTTTATTAGAAAATTTAGATAAAATCAATTGGGGAACTGATACTGCTTTGAAAACAAGATACGAAGCAGAAGCTCGTTTTTTAAGAGCTCACTTTCATTTCACAGCCGCTAAAATGTTTGGGGATATTATTCCATTAGATCACACTATCACGTCAAGTGAATTTACTTTGCCAAGACAAGCTCCAGAAGTAACTTATGCTTTAATTGCAAATGATTTGAAATTTGCAGCTGATAATCTTGGATCAGAAAATTATTCTCAAAAAGGAAATACAAACTTTGGACGTATCACCAAATGGGCGGCTGAAGCATACATAGCAAGAACATTTTTATTCTACACAGGAGTTTACAGCAAACCAGATTTAGCTGGTGTTGTAACAAAAGCACAAGCCGTAACTTATATTAATGATGCAGTAAACAACAGTGGACACAATTTGGTTCCTGATTTTGCTAATCTTTGGCTTGCGGCATCTTTAGAAAATTTCGTAGGTGAAGATAATACCGAAATGGTTTGGGCTGTTCGTTTTAACGGTTCAGGAAAAGGAGATTGGAATTTGCATGAAGGAAACCGTTTTCAAGTAAATATTGCGCCACGTGGAGGAGCTATCGGAAGATATGCTTCAGGATGGGGTGGTGCGACGGTTAATCCAAAATTAGTTGCAGCATACAATAATGCAGATACTCGAAAAAAAGCATCATTTATTGATTTTGTTGGAGAAAATCTAAATTTTAATGCCGAAGCTAGGGAACAACGTCAATACACAGGATATTCTTGGAAAAAATATTGTCCTATTACAAATGCTGCAGGAACTAGTATTGTTGAAGCAAATGGAGGAAATTTCCAAATTGATAATTACCAAGATTATGCAATTATCCGTTTTGCAGATGTATTGCTTATGGCAGCTGAATTGAATTTAGATTCAAATCCAGCAGTTGCACAAGCTAATTTAGACAGAGTGCGTGATCGTGCTTTTAAAAACACGACAAATCGTAAAACGGTAAGCAAAGCTGTTATTATGGAAGAACGTCAGTTAGAATTAGCACTTGAGGGACAACGTTACTTCGATTTATTGAGACAAGGAATGGTTGAGACTAAAAAAGCGATTGACAATACAACGGGAGGTTCTCAGTTTGCAGTGACTTTTAGAAGCGAGACTTTGGGCTGGTTCCCGCTTCCACAATCTCAGATCGTACTTTCAAATGGTACAATAACTCAAAATCCAGGTTGGTAATAAACTTAAAAACATTGATTATGAAACGTATATTATATATAGTAGTAGCGGCAGTAACCGTAAGTTCACTTTTGTTTTCATGCGAAGCTATTGAAGATCGTGAGACTTTGCCAGCGGTAACTTTGACACCGTCAACACTTAAGTTTTCGGTAACACAAGGTGCAACAAACAAAAACCAAGTTACTTTAAAAAGTGAAGATCCAACAGTAATTCCGTATTGGAAATATGTGGACAAAAACGGAAATGAGATTGGACATTCAAATAAAAGTGAAGATGTGCTTAATTTTCCTTTTGCTGGAAAATACACGATTTATTACACAGGTTATGCAAGAGGAGGATCAGTCGAAGCAGCACCTGTAATTGTTGATGTACCTAAAAATGACGAAGCGCAATTTGCTGACCCAAGATGGAATTTGCTGACCAATGGAGCAAAAGGAAAAACTTGGGTTTTAGATATGGTAAAACCGCTTTCATTTATTGGAAAACCAGATTACGAATACCATAATACTACAGAACATGGTGTGGGATGGTGGCCAAATCTTTCTGATATTTCTTGGGCAGGACTTGAGGATAAGGATTGGGGAGAAATCACTTTTGACCTTGATGGAGGTTACAACGTAAAAGTAATACAAACAGATCCTACAGCAGGTAGTACTAAGCAAACTACTAAAACAGGAACGTATAATTTAACGTTAACTGCAGGTCAGACAAAAGACAAATTAGTTTTTAATGGAGGAACAGAAATGTTGCACCCTAATAGTCCTTCTTATTTTAGCTCTTCTTTCAGCTTTACAAATATTCAAATTGTAGAACTTACCGAAACAACAATGGCTTTCATTGCCATTAGAGCCGACAACGATTATTTAATTTATCATTTAATAGTAAAACCTTCTAAAACTTAATACTTAGATAGATAAACTAACCGGTAGGTGATTGAAACAGTCACTTATCGGTATGTTTATATTTGTTTTTCAAAACTATAAATGATATCAAAAATGAAAAATAAAAGAAAGTATTTAATTGGCAGTCTGGTAGTTGTATTACTGGCAGTAGCTTCATTGTTTAGTTCCTGCAGCAAAAACGAAGAGGTCTTTAAAAACCGAAAAGTTTCTTTTAATTCAGATTGGAGTTTTCATCTTAATGACAGTATTATTGATAAAGATACCATTGGTGTTGCAACAAAATGGCGTACTTTAAATGTGCCACATGATTGGAGCATCGAAGGGAAATTTGATGAAAAAAGCCCGGCCGGATATGGAGGAGGTTCTCTGAATGGTGGTTTAGGTTGGTACAAAAAAACATTCAAAGTTGCTGCAGAAGACAGTACAAAACTTACTTCAATCACTTTTGATGGTGTTTATAAAAATAGCGAAGTTTGGATAAACGGACATTATTTAGGGAAACGTCCAAACGGATATATTGGTTTTCAATATCAAATTTCTCCTTATTTGAATTATGGAGAAAAAGAAAATGAAATTATTGTAAAAGTTGACAATTCAAAACAACCGAATTCTCGTTGGTATTCAGGTTCGGGAATTTTTAGAAATGTCTGGTTAGAAACCACAGACAAATTACATGTTGAAAATTGGGGAACTTATGTTACAACTCCAAAAGTTACTGCTGAAAAAGCTTTGGTAAATATTGAAACTCGAATTCAGAATGATCATTCAGATTCGAAAAAAGCAACAATTGTAACTACTATTTATAAAGACGATTCAAAAGTAACTTCGTTTACTTCGAAAATAACACTTGCTGCAAAAAGCGGCTTATTATTCAATGATAAGGTTGAGGTTGAAAATCCAATTTTATGGTCAGATGAAAAGCCAGAATTGTATACAGCAGTTACGGAAGTTTTAGTTGACGATAAAGTTGTCGATCAATACAAAACCAACTTTGGAATCAGAGATTTTAAATTTGATCTGAATAAGGGGTTTATTCTGAATGGAAAACAAGTCAAAATCAAGGGCGTTTGTATGCACCACGATTTAGGACCGTTAGGATCTGCAATCAATACGCGAGCTATTGAACGTCAGTTAGAAATTCTGAAAGAAATGGGCGTGAACGGAATTAGAACGTCACACAATCCACCCGCTCCAGAGCTTCTTGATTTATGTGATAAAATGGGTTTCATTGTCATGGATGAAGCTTTTGACATGTGGAAACAAAACAAAACCAAATACGATTATGCAAATGATTGGGATAAATGGCATCGACAGGATTTGAGTGATCAGCTTCGTCGTGACCGTAATCATCCAAGTATTTTTATGTGGAGCATTGGAAATGAAATTCCAGAACAATGGAACGACGAAGGAATTAAAATTGCAAAAGAATTAGCAGAAATTGTTCGTTTAAATGACAAAACGCGCCCAATTACGGCAGGAATGAATCCGCCGGTAAATATGAATATTGACGAAGTAACTTTACAATTTGAGAAAAAGAATGTTTCTATAAATCCGCTTGCTGGATCAGGGGTTTTGGATTTGATTGGTTATAATTATGCACATCAAACGTATGAGCATCATCAAAAAAACTTCCCAAATAAACCTTTCATTGCAACGGAAACTACTTCAGGATTACAGACAAGAGGTTATTACGATACTAATTCAGAGGAAATCAAAAAATGGCCAGTACGTTGGGATCTTAAATTTACCGAAGGAAATCCAGGAAATACGGTTTCTGCCTATGATCAGGTGCAGACACCTTGGGGTTCTACGCACGAAGCCACTTGGAAAATCATCAAAAAACACGATTTCTTAGCCGGAATATATGTTTGGACAGGTTTTGATTATATCGGAGAACCAACTCCTTATGAATGGCCATCGGTAAGTTCATATTTCGGAATTGTAGATTTGGCCGGTTTCCCAAAAGACGTATATTATATGTACCAAAGCGAATGGACAGATAAAACGGTGCTACACATTTTTCCGCATTGGAACTGGAAAGCGGGACAAACCGTTGATGTTTGGGCCTATTATAATAAAGCTGATGAGGTTGAGCTTTTTGTAAACGGAAAATCGGTTGGAAAAAGAAGCAAAAAAGGAGACGATTTACACGTAATGTGGAGAATTCCGTTTGAAGCAGGAGCATTAAAAGCCATTTCTCGTAAAGACGGAAAAGTAGTTTTAGAAAAAGAAATCAAAACAGCCGGAAATCCTGAAAACTTAAAATTAACTGCTGACAGAAGTACTATAAAAGCGGACGGAAATGATTTGTCATTCGTTACAGTTGATATTTTGGATGCCAACGGAACTTTGGTCCCAAATGCCAATAACGAAATTAATTTCTCTTTAAAAGGAAATGGAAAAATTGTAGGCGTTTGCAGTGGAGATCCAGTAAGTCATGAATCGTACAAAGGTTCAAAACATACGGCGCTAAACGGAAAATGTTTAGTAATTGTTCAATCGAGTACGAAATCAGGAAGATTAGAATTGACTGCAAAAGCAAACGGATTAAAATCCGCAACAATTGTAATTACAACAGAATAATAAGTTTCGTCCTGCAAGGTTTTTCAAATCTTGTAGGTATATAGGTTCAATAGTTAAAAAATTAAACCTACAAGGTTTGAAAAACCTTGCAGGACGAGCTAATAAATAAAAACACACAATGAAAAAAATACAAATAGCGTCCTTGTCTTTATTTGCAAGTTTGCTGCTTTCGCCAAAAGTGTCAGCACAAATTCAAAATGCAGATGTGCTGAACGCACCAATTGACATCAGCAAAGATTTTCAGAACTATCTAAATACATTTTATTTTGCCGATGAACTAGCATCTTTTGATCCTGCAACGGGAAAAGGAACTATAAAATATTTGAGATACAATTATAAAACACGTCAGGCTTTCAACAACATGATGATGAAACCAGATGTGGAAAAAGCAAACGAATTCCCGACGACAGAATATGCAGAATCGCCAGTTTTGCCGTTCGAAATTCAGTTTGTTTCAGACAGAACTATCCGAATCAAAACAACTTCAGGGCCACAGTTTCATCCACAAAAGGAATCTTTAATGCTTGTTGATGGTGTTGCACCAAATCATCCTGAATTATGGAAATATGCTAAAATCGAAGACGGTCATAGTTACACAAGCAAACATGGAAAAGTTGAAATTTTGACTAAACCTTGGCACGTAAAAATCTACGATGAAAAAGGAAAATTGCTGACAAGCACGCTTCACGATACTGATTTTAAAAATACGTATACGCCGACACTTCCATTTTCGTATGTTCGAAGAAACAGCGATTATTCAAGAAGTATGGGTGCGGCGTTTAGTTTAGAACCAGACGAAAAAATATTTGGTTGCGGTGAATCATTTACCCAATTCAACAAACGCGGTTCAAAAGTAGTTTTATGGACAGATGATGCAAACGGAATCCAAAATGAAACGATGTACAAACCAATTCCGTTTTATATGAGTAGCCGTGGTTATGGAGTTTTCATGCACCATTCAACGCCTATTACGGTTGACTTCGGAAAATATTTCTCGAGTGCTAACGAAATGTACATTGGAGACGACGAAGCCGATTTGTTTTTCTTCATTGGTGAACCAAAAGACATTTTAGATCAATACACGAATTTGACAGGAAAAGCTGCTATGCCGCCACTTTGGTCATTTGGTTTCTGGATGAGCCGTATTACCTATTTCTCAGAAAAAGAAGGACGCGATGTTGCCAGAGATTTGCGTAAATACAAAATCCCAACAGACGTAATTCACTTCGACACAGGTTGGTTTGATGTAGATTGGAGAAACAACTACGAGTTTGCAAAATCTCGTTTCCCGGACGCCACAAAAATGATGTCTGATTTGAAAGAAGATGGTTTTCACGTATGTCTTTGGCAGTTGCCTTATTTCACTCCAAAGAACACTTTGTTTCCGGAAATTATGGACAAAAATTTGGCTGTAAGAGACAGAAAAGGAAATCTTCCTTATGAAGATGCGGTTTTAGATTTTTCAAACCCAGAAACTATTTCTTGGTACCAAGGAAAATTGAAAAAATTATTTGACGAAGGCGTTTCGGTTTTCAAAGTTGATTTTGGAGAAGCGGCTCCACCAGACGGAATTTATCATTCGGGAAGAACGGGATTTTATGAGCACAATTTATATCCACTTAGATATAATAAAGCAGTTGCTGAAATCACTCAAAAAGAGAAAGGCTACACTTTAATTTGGGCAAGAAGTACTTGGGCAGGAAGTCAGCGCTATCCTCTCCATTGGGGCGGAGATGCTGAAACTTCAAACGGAGCAATGTCGGCAGAATTACGTGGCGGACTTTCATTAGGTCTTAGCGGATTCAGTTTCTGGAGTCATGACGTTGGAGGATTCGCAACAAAATCACCAGAGAATTTATACAGAAGATGGGCGCCTTTCGGAATGTTTACTTCACACGTAAGAAGTCACGGAGAACCGCCTCGCGAACCGTGGTTGTATAGCAAAGATTTCTTGGAAGGATTTAGAAAAGCAGATAATATGCGTTACGAATTAATGCCATATATCTATGCTCAGGCGAAGGAAAGTTCACAAAAAGGTTTGCCAATGATGCGTGCTTTATTTGTAGAATATCCAAATGATCCGGGAGCTTGGCTGGTTGATAATGAATATTTATTTGGGTCAAGTATGTTGGTTGCACCGCTTTTTGAAGAAGTGACAGAAAGAGATGTTTATCTTCCAGAAGGAACTTGGATTGATTATCAAACTAAAAAAGTATACCAATCAGGCTGGCATAAAATCAAAGCCGGTGAAGTGCCAATTGTAGTTTTGGTAAAAGACGGAACTGCAATTCCGCACATTGGTTTAGCGCAGTCAACAAAAGATATGGATTGGAGCAAATTGACTTTAAAAGTTTACGCGAGTGATAAAACCACTTCAGCAACAGCCAAAGTATTTTTGCCAAACGACACCAACGTTCAAGAAATAAAGGTTACAAAAACCGGAAATAATTTTGATGTAGTTACAAATCTATTAAACGGAAAAACCACTTTTAAAACGGAGTGGGCAAAATAAAAAAGTTAACTATAGATTAAAAGAATTAATGCTCTCGCAGATTTAGCAGATCAAGCTGATTTTTTATATTTTTTCAATTTGTGAAAAAATATAACACAGATTAAAAAGATTAAATCTGCACAATCTGCCAAATCTGCGAGAGAGAAAAATAATCCGCTTAGGATAAAAATAAGTTTTTGTTGAGTTTTTAAATCGGGTGAAAGCCTCTTTTTTGCCCGATTTATTAAAAAATGAATTAAGAAAAATGAAAATGAAAAAACACCTGATTCTTCCTGCTTTATTACTTTCAGTTTCGATTGGATATAGCCAGAAAACTAAGAATACTTACGAATTGGCATCGCCAAACGGAAAAAACAAAATCAAATTTGAGCTGATAAAAAACGCTCCAAAATATGCCGTTTCTCACGGAAAGACAGAAGTAATTTCTCCATCTGATATGGGATTTTTACTAAAAGGAAATGAAGATTTAAGTACCAACTTCGAAATCAAAGGAGCAAAAACATCTACGTTTGATGAAACTTGGGAACAAGTTTGGGGAGAAAAGAAAAACATCAGAAATAACTACAATCAATTGGTAGTTGATTTACAACAAAAAACCGGAAACAAAAGAAAATTACAAATCCAGTTTCGTGCTTTTGATGACGGAGTTGCTTTTAGATATGTTTATCCAAAACAAAATGTAAAAGACAGTATTTTCATCATGGATGAAAAAACGACTTTCAATTTAAAGGAAGATGGAAAAGCGTGGTGGATTCCTGCAAACAGAGAAAACCGCGACGAATATTTGTTTAAAGATGATGCCGTAAGCAAACTTGATACAGTTTTGACGCCGCTAACAATCGAAAGCAAAAGCGGATTGGCTTTGAGTTTTCACGAAGCAAACTTGTACGATTTTGCAAGTATGACTTTGGTTAATAATAAAGGAACAGAATTGAAATCAGATTTGGTGCCTTGGCCTGATGGAGTAAAAGTTCGTGTAAAAGATACATTTACTTCTTCTTGGAGAACGATTCAAATTGGAGAAAATCCAGGAGAATTGATTACTTCTTAT
The DNA here is from genome assembly GCF_000425445.1 of Flavobacterium denitrificans DSM 15936. Lineage (GTDB taxonomy): Bacteria > Bacteroidota > Bacteroidia > Flavobacteriales > Flavobacteriaceae > Flavobacterium > Flavobacterium denitrificans. The sequence continues at coordinate 54,499 of NZ_AUDL01000012.1, forward strand.
TTGGTTTTAAACCTAAACGAACCAAACAAATTAAAGAACACAAACAGCTACTTCAAACCTTACAAATATTTAGGAATTTGGTGGGGAATGCATATAGGGAAATATACTTTTTGGGAAAGCGACAAACAAGGCGCTACGACAAAGCACGCAGAAGAATATATCGATTTTACTGCAAAAGAAGGTTTTAATCATTTATTGATTGAAGGATGGAATAAAGGTTGGACGCCGGGCTGGTACGAAAACCGTATGCACATGTTCAGTTTCACAAAAAGTGCTGACAATTTCGATTTAGAAAAAGTAGTGGAGTATGGAAAGAAAAAGAACATCGAATTAATTGGATACCACGAAACAGGCTCCAACTTAATTAACTACTTAAAAGAAGTTGATGAAGGTTTTGCTTTATACAAAAAACTTGGAATTCATACCGTAAAAATTGGTCACGTAGGTTCTAAATTGAATATGAAACAAATGCACTTTGGACAATTTGGAGTGAATTATTTCAGATACATTTTAGAAAAAGCAGCACAATACGATTTAGCCGTTTTGTACCACGAATCGATAAAAGATACGGGAGAAAGAAGAACTTTCCCAAACATGGTTTCGAGAGAAGCAGCGCGCGGACAAGAATATAACGCTTGGAGCGAAGGAAATCCGCCAAATCACTTGAGCATTATTCCGTTTACTAGATTGCTTTCTGGTCCGATGGATTTTACGCCTGGAATTTTTGATGTTGAAGTAAAACAGGGTTACCCTGGAAAAAGAATTCAGGGAACGGTTGGTCAGCAATTGGCATTGTACGTTACGATTTATTCTCCAATTCAAATGTTAGCCGATCTTCCTGAAAACTACGAAGGAAAACCAGCTTTACAATTCTTAAAAGATGTTCCGACTGATTGGGAAGACACAAAAATCTTAGAAGGAAAAATTGGTGAATACATTACAACAGCAAGAAAAGACAGAAATAGCGCTGATTGGTATTTAGGAACTTTGACAAATGAAAAACCAAGAAATGTAGAGGTTTCATTGTCATTCTTAGATCCGAATGCAACTTACGAAGCACAGATTTATGTGGATGCTGAAGGAACAGATCAAACACATAACCCAGAATCAGTAGCCATTTCTAAGAAAACGGTAAAAGCTTCAGATAAGTTACAATTGAAATTAGGAGGTGCTGGCGGTGGTGCCATAAGATTTAAAAAATTATAATTATTAAGTATCCTAACAGGTTTCCAAAACCTGTTAGGTATTTAATTTAAAAGAACTTATAATTAGTTGCTAAATATTAGGATCGTAAAAGATACCTAACAGGTTTCTAAAACCTGTTAGGATAACAAAAACAATTTTCAGATGAAAAGAATTTTAATAGTACTGGTTTTAATTCATTCCATCCAAATCATTGGACAAAACAATAATGCTGAAAACCGAACCATAAAAGTAGATTTCAATAAAACTGCTGGAAAATTAAACACCATGTTTAAGGAATGCATCGGCGCAGGAAGAGCAAATGAAGGTCTTCGTGCAGATTGGCAGCAACAATTGGCATTGGTTAAAAAAGAATGCGATTTTAAATACATCCGCTTTCATGGTTTATTGTCTGATGATATGGCTGTTTATAGAGAAGATTCAAAAGGAAATCCCGAATACAATTACCAATATGTTGATGTTTTGTTCGATTATATTGTGAGTCTGAAAATGAAGCCTTTCGTCGAATTAGGTTTTATGCCGAATGCTTTGGCAAGTGGAAAAGAAACGATTTTTTGGTGGAAAGGAAACGTAACGCCTCCAAAAGATTATAAAAAATGGGAAGATTTGGTTAAAAATCTAACGACTCATTTTAAAGAACGCTACGGGGATGAAGAAGTAAAAACATGGTATTTTGAAGTTTGGAACGAACCAAATCTATCACCTGGATTTTGGAGCAGCACGCAAGACGAATATTATAAATTATATGAATATGCAGCTCGCGGCGTAAAAGCAGTAAATCCAGATTATAGAGTTGGCGGTCCGGCAACGGCAGGTTCTGCTTGGGTGTCTGAAACGATTGATTTTTGTGCCAAAAAAAATGTACCAATCGATTTTGTTTCAACACATACTTATGGCGTAAAACAAGGATATCTGGATGAATTTGGAACTTCGGGTACGGTTTTAAATCAGGATGAATGGAGTGTCAGTGGGGAGATTATAAACTCTCGAAAATTGATTGCTAATTCTGCAAAACCAAATCTGGAATTGCATTACACCGAATGGAGTTCTTCCTATACGCCAGCAGATCCAATTCATGATAGTTATCATTCGGCAGCGTATATTTTGCAGAAATTAAAACAAGTTGGTAACGCCGCAAACTCAATGTCCTATTGGGTTTTTACCGATATTTTTGAAGAAGCAGGCCCAAGATTTACGCCTTTTCACGGCGGTTTCGGATTGTTGAATACGCAGGGAATTAAAAAGCCGGCTTATTTCTCTTATTATTTATTGAATAAATTGGGAGAAACAGAACTTCAAAACTCAGATAAAGCTTCTTGGACTTCTAAAAATGCTAAAGGCGATGTTCAGGTTTTATTGTGGGATTTTACGAACACACATCCGGGCGATAAAGTATGGAATCAGACGTATTATGTTCAGGATTTGCCTTCTAAAGAAAAAGGAAAAGTCAAAATTGAAGTAGACGGAATACAGAAAGGAAATTATGTGTTGGAAATTTACAAAGTTGGCTATAAAGTGAATGATGCTTACGCAGATTATCTGGCGATGAATAAGCCAAATCAATTAACACGTGAACAAGTCAATTCAATAAAAGAGAAAAATAACGGAGCGCCAATTTCGACAGAAAAAATTACAATTGACGGGAAAGGAACTTTCAGGAGAGAATTCAAAATCAATGAAAATGATGTTGTGATGCTGAATTTAATCAAACAATAAAACCACAAAAACAATAAATATTAACTGCATTTAAAGATTTTGATGTGAGGAAGAAAATTCTTTAAATCCAAAAAAACAACTAACTATCTATGAAAAACAAAATGATATTCTTGTCGGCAGCACTGGCTTTTGTATTATTTGGTTCTTGTAAAAATGATGCAAAATCTGATGTTTCAGGAACGGCACAGGCAGAAGAATACAAAGGAAAAGAAATTGGTTCCGAGTTTGATGGTGAGATCGATAAACTGGTTTCTCAAATGACTGTTGAGGAAAAAATCGGAATGCTGCATGGAAACAGTATGTTCAGTACTGGAGCAGTAGAACGTTTGGGAATTCCAGAATTAAAAATGGCCGATGGACCGCTTGGAGTTCGCGAGGAAATTTCGCGCGACAGTTGGGCGCCAGCCGGATTGACAAATGATTTTGCAACTTATTATCCAGCCGGAGGCGGTTTGGCAGCAACTTGGAATGCTGAAATGGCGCATACATTCGGAAATAGTCTGGGAGAAGAACTTCGTGCACGAGATAAAGACATGTTGCTTTCGCCAGCAATCAACATGGTGAGAACACCGCTTGGAGGAAGAACTTACGAATACATGTCTGAAGATCCTTTTTTAAACAAAAAAATCGCCGTGCCTTTGATTGTTGGCTTACAAGAAAAAGATGTAATGGCTTGTGTGAAACATTACGCGGCAAACAATCAAGAAACAAATCGTGATTTTGTTGATGTACAAATTGACGAGCGCACACTTCGTGAAATTTATCTTCCAGCATTTGAAGCTTCGGTAAAAGAAGCAAAATCTTATGCGATAATGGGCGCTTACAACAAATTCAGAGGCGAATATTTATGTGAAAATGATTATATGCTGAATAAAATTCTTCGTGACGAATGGGGATTTAAAGGTGTTGTAGTTTCAGATTGGGCTGCAGTACATTCTACAGCTAAAAGTTTAAAGAGCGGTTTAGATATTGAAATGGGAACACCAAAACCTTTCAATGAATTTTTCTTAGCCGATAAATTAATCGCAGCAGTTAAATCTGGTGAAGTTTCAGAGAAAGAAATCGATCTTCACGTAAAACGTATTTTAAGAGTTTTGTTCCAAGTAAAAGCAATGGGCGGAAAAACGCGTGAAAAAGGAAGCATCGCTACCGAAGCGCATTATCAAGATGCTTATAAAATTGCAACGGAAGATATCGTTTTGCTGAAAAATGATAACAATGCTTTGCCATTAAAATTGGACGGAATAAAATCTATTGCAGTTATTGGAAACAATGCAATGAAGAAAAATTCTCTTGGAGGTTTTGGTGCCGGAGTGAAAACAAAAAGAGAAGTTACACCACTTGAAGGTTTGAAAAACAGACTTCCATCTTCTATAAAAATTAATTATGCCGAAGGTTATTTAGAGCGTTACGATGAGAAGAACAAAGGAAAACTTGGCGATATTACTTTAAATGGCCCAGTAACTATTGACGAATTAGATCCGGCAAAAGTTCAGGAAGCAGTAGAAGCGGCTAAAAAATCGGATGTTGCTGTGATTTTTGCAGGTTCAAATCGTGATTATGAAACCGAAGCTTCTGATAGAAGAGATTTGCATTTGCCATTTGGACAAGAGGAATTAATCAAAAAAGTATTGGCAGTAAACCCAAGAACAATTGTGGTGTTTATCGCTGGAGCGCCTTTTGATATTGGAGAAATCACTCAAAAATCGCCTGCTGTAGTTTGGAGCTGGTTTAATGGATCTGAAGGCGGAAATGCTTTGGCTGATGTCATTTTAGGAAAAGTAAATCCGTCAGGAAAATTGCCTTGGACAATGCCTAAAAATATTATGGATTCTCCAGCGCATGCTACAAAAAGTTTCCCAGGAGGAAAATCGGTGAATTATGCCGAAGGACTTTTGATTGGATATCGTTGGTTTGATACTAAAAATATTGCACCATTGTATCCTTTTGGTTACGGATTATCGTACACCACTTTTGCTTTGGAAAATGGCAGAACTGATAAAACTTCTTATGTGCCGAATGAAACAATTTCGGTTTCTGTTGAGGTGAAAAACACAGGAAAAGTCGATGGAAAAGAAGTTGTACAAGTATATGTTTCAAAAGCCGATTCAAAAGTTGCTCGTGCATCAAAAGAATTAAAAGGTTTCAAAAAAGTATTAGTGAAATCGGGCAGTTCAGAGACTGTTACGATTCAGATTCCGGTTAAAGAATTGGCCTATTATGATGTTTCGGCAAAAAAATGGACTGTTGAACCTGGAAAATATACTTTGAAAATAGGAAACTCATCAAGAGATATCAAAAAAGAGATTGCCATAACAATTCAGTAAGAAGATTGTTATTTTTTATAATAAGTTGAATAATGAATGAAGTGAATTGAAAGTCAATTCGCTGTTGCTTAATTTTTAAATTATTTGAAATGAAAAAAACAATACAGAATTATATCATTAGCATGTTGTCATGCATAACTTTTTTTGGAGTTTTGGCTTGTAGTGCCGATAAAGAAACACCACAGAATACAACCATAAATTCATTAGCAGTAAATAAAACAAGTATTGAAGCTAATAATACGGAAACAACAACCGATATAATCATCAATACAGATGTTACAGCATGGTTGATGAATAGTGATAATGCAAGCTGGATAAAATTTAGTCAAGCTGGAGGAACGGCAGGTTCAACAACGGTTAAAATAACAGTTTTAGAAAATACGGCTGCTGCAAGAACGGGAAAAATCACCTTGACATCTGGTCAAGCTGAACCTGTTGAAATTACAGTTTCGCAAAAAGCAGCCCCTGTAGAAACAGGATTTCCAAGTTACAATAAAAATCCGCTTCCTGCAGATGCATCTGGAATGGGAAGTACAGCTGTTCAACTCGCAGCAAAAATAAAATTGGGCTGGAATATTGGTAATACGATGGAAGCAACTGGTGGCGAAACAGCTTGGGGAAATCCAAAAATCACCAAACAGCTTATCGATCTTGTAAAAGCAAATGGTTTTAACGCCATCAGAATTCCGTGTTCTTGGAATCAGTATTTGGCAAATGCAAAAACAGCTGAGTTAAAAACAGAATGGTTGAACAGAGTTAAAGAAGTTGTGCAATATTGCGTGGACAGTGATATGTATGTTTTAGTAAATGTACACTGGGACGGTGGCTGGTTAGAAAACAATGTTACTGAAGCCAAAAAAGAAGAAAACAATATGAAGCAAAAAGCTTTTTGGGAGCAGATTGCAACAACTTTGCGCGATTTTGATGAGCATGTAATGTTTGCAAGTGCCAATGAACCAAATGTTGAAACTGCGGCACAAATGACCGTTTTAAATTCATATCATCAAACTTTTATTGATGCCGTAAGAGCAACAGGAGGAAAAAATGCGTATCGTGTTTTAGTAGTTCAAGGGCCATCGACAGATATTGAAAAAACAAATAAATTGATGCTGACTTTGCCAACAGATAAAGTAGCAGATCGTTTGATGGCTGAAGTACACTTTTATACGCCATATCAATTTTGTTTAATGGACAAAGATGAATCTTGGGGTAAAATGTTTTACTATTGGGGCAGTGGTTTTCACTCCACTACTGATGTTTCACGAAATGCAACTTGGGGAGAAGAAGCTGATGTAGATAAACTTTTCAAATCAATGAAAACCCAGTTTGTTGATAAAGGAATTCCAGTTTTATTGGGAGAATTTGGAGCAATCAGAAGAACAACATTAACGGGTAACGATTTGAAATTGCATTTAGATTCAAGAGCCTATTATTTAAAATATGTGGTAAAACAAGCTAAAGCAAACGGGTTATTGCCGTTCTACTGGGATGCTGGAAATACAGGAAACAATGGATCGGCCATTTTTGACCGATCAAATAATACTGTTTTTGATTCGCAGGCTTTAAATGCAATGAAAGAAGGATTGCAGTAATAAAACTTTTAAAATCATATAAGTGATATAAGTTAAAATAAGTTTTCATACATTGGAGGCTTAAATTTACTTATATCACTTTTGTCGTTTTAACTATCTAAAATTAAAATAATGAAAAAATATTTAGCCTTACTCTTTTTGCTTTGCACTTTGATTTCCAATGCAAATGTCAAAATGCCGTTGCTGTTTTCAGACGGAATGGTTTTGCAACGCAACAAAGCAATTCCGATTTGGGGTTTTGCTGACGCCAATGAAAAAGTAGAAATCCATTTTAACAAACAAATCAAAAAAACACAAGCCGATAAAAACGGAAAATGGACAGTAAATTTAGATGCTGAAAAAGCCGGCGGACCTTTCGAATTGATTATTATAGGAAAAAATAAAATCACGATTAAAAATGTTTTAGTTGGTGAAGTTTGGATTTGTAGCGGACAATCGAATATGGAGTTTCAAGTTTTCAAAACGATGAATGCTGATAAAGAAATGAACAATGCCGATTATCCAATGATTCGTCATTTTGGCGTTGCGCAAGATTTAAGTGGAAAACCAAAAGACGATTTAAAAGCTGGAAAATGGGAAGTTTCAAGTAAAGAAACTGTTGGGAATTTCACCGCTGTCGGATTTTATTTTGCACGAAAATTATATTCAGAATTAAAAATTCCAATTGGAATTATCAATACATCTTGGGGTGGAACCAATGTTGAAACTTGGACAAGCCGTGAAGCATTTCAAAATAGTCCAGAATTCAAAAATATGATTGCTGATGTTCCAGTAATGAACGTCGATTCGATTTCTGTTTTATACGCAAAGCGAATGAAAGAAAGAGTTGAAAAAATTCAAGGAACTTCGGTAAGTACAGTAAATGAAAATACATTCAAAGATTTTTCTTTTGATGATACTTCTTGGGGCGAATTAAATACACCAAGTTTATGGGAAAACCAACCTTTAGGCGATTTAGACGGTGTAGTTTGGATGCGAAAAACGATTACGCTTTCGGGAGAAGATATTAAAAATAAAGCCACTTTAAGTTTGGCAAAAATCGACGACGAAGACATTACCTATGTAAACGGAGTTGAAGTAGGCAAAAACACGCTTTATGATGTCAGAAGGATTTACCAAATTCCAAATGGGATTTTAAAAGAAGGAAAAAATGTCATTGCAGTCAGAATTGTCGATAACACCGGAGGAGGCGGAATTTATGGCGAAGCTGAAGATTTAAAACTAACTTTAGGAAGCAAGGTTGTTCCGCTTGACGGGAAATGGAAATTTAGAGTTATTGTGGTAAAAACATCATTATCACCAAACAGTTACCCATCATTATTGTACAATGCAATGGTAAATCCGTTGGTTCCTTATGCAATCGAAGGTGTTTTATGGTATCAAGGTGAAGCAAATGTTTGGAGAGCTAATCAATATAAAAAAGCATTTCCTTTGATGATTACAGATTGGAGAACGAAATTTAAACAAGGTGATTTTCCTTTTTATTTTGTGCAATTATCCACTTTTGACGAAACGGGCGGAAATAGTAAAAAAGGTAGTCGCTGGGCTGAACTTCGAGAAGCACAATCTGAAACTTTGAAACTGAAAAACACAGGCATGGCCGTAACGACAGATATTGGAAACGCAAAAGATATTCATCCAACTAATAAACAAGATATTGGTTTGCGTTTAGCAGCAATTGCGCTGAACGATATTTACGGCAAAAAACAAGTTTTTAGTGGGCCAACCTATAAATCTCAAGAAATAAAAGGAAACCAAATTATTTTGACTTTCGACAACATCGGAAGTGGATTGTCAACACCAAATAACGACGAGCTAAAAGGCTTTGAAGTAGCAGGTGAAGATAAAGTTTTTTATTCTGCGAAAGCGATAATCAAAGACAACAAAATAATCGTTTCCAGTGATCAAGTCCAAAATCCAGTTGCCGTTCATTACGGATGGGCAGACGATGATACACAGATTAATCTTTTCAATAAAGAAAAATTCCCTGCTTCACCTTTCAGAACAGATAATTGGGAAATGATTACGGCGAATGAAATTTATAAAGTGAGTAAATAATTCGTTTCCTAACAGGTTTTCAAAACCTGTTAGGTATCACATAGATTTTTTATTAGTTTTAGATATTCAATAAATACCTAACAGGTTTTGGAAACCTGTTAGGATAAGATAACCAAATATGATAAAAAAAACATTTCTCATTTTACTTCTGGCATTTTACGCAATAAACATTTCGGCACAATCAAATCATGTTTTATGGTACAAACAACCAGCCGAATTTTTTGAAGAAAGTTTGGTTTTAGGGAATGGAAAAATGGGCGCAACAGTTTACGGAGGCGTAAATTCGGATAAAATTGATTTGAACGATATCACGCTTTGGTCGGGTGAACCTGTAAATGCTAATATGAATCCTGAAGCGTACAAAAACATTCCAGCCATCCGCGAAGCATTAAAAAATGAAAACTATAAACTTTCTGAGGAGTTAAATAAAAAAGTTCAGGGGAAAAATTCTGAAAAATACGCTCCTCTAGGAACTTTAGAAATCAATAATTCTGAAAAAGGAAAAGCAACGAAATATTACAGGGAACTTGATCTATCTAACGCAACTTCAAAAGTTAGCTATGTATTAGATGGAGTTGAATATACACGAGAATATTTTGTTTCGGCACCAGATCAAATTATGGTTGTTAAATTGACCAGCAGTGAAAAAGGCGCCTTAAATTTTGATGTCAGTTTAAAAAGCTTACTAAAGTCAGAAGTGCAGGTGCGAAGCAATATGTTGATGATGAATGGTACAGCGCCAATTAATGAACAAGCAGGTTATGTACCACCTTCAAAATATTTACAAATTAAAGAGCGTGGCACAAGATTTACTACATTGCTTCAAATCAAGAAAACCGACGGACAAATTACAAGTTCGAGTGCCGTTTTAAGCGTAAAAAATGCTTCTGAAGTTTATATTTACGTTTCGGTGGCGACAAGTTTTAACGGGTTTGATAAAAATCCAGCTACAGAAGGATTAGATGACGTTGCAATTGCAGTACAAAATCTGAATAAAGCGGTCGCTAAACCATTCGATAAATTAAAAGAAAACCACATTGCTGATTATCAGAAATTCTACAATCGTGTCGATTTGAATTTTGGAAAAACAACAGCGCCAGATTTACCAACAGATGAACGTTTACTACGCTACGCAGACGGGAAAGAAGATAAAAATCTAGAAATCCTCTATTTCAATTTTGGACGCTATTTGTTGATCAGTTCTTCGAGAACTATCGGAGTTCCGGCCAACTTACAAGGACTTTGGAATCCGTATTTAAGTCCACCGTGGAGTAGCAATTACACGATGAATATTAATCTGGAAGAGAATTATTGGTTAGCGGAAAACACCAATCTTTCAGAAATGCATCAGTCACTTTTGAGTTTCATTAAAAATCTATCAGTAACCGGAAAAGTGACTGCAAAGACTTTTTATGGAATAAACCAAGGCTGGGCCGCCGGACACAATTCTGATATTTGGGCAATGACCAATCCAGTAGGGCAATTTGGAAAAGAAGAACCCATGTGGGCGTGCTGGCCAATGGCGGGCGCATGGTTGAGTACGCATATTTGGGAACATTATACTTTTACCCAAGATGTCTCATATCTAAAAAAAGAAGGTTATCCATTAATGAAAGGCGCCGCCGAATTCTGTTTAGGGTGGCTGATAACCGATAAAAATGGAAATTATATTACATCACCATCGACCTCGCCAGAAAATCAATATAAATTAGCAGATGGTTTTGTTGGTGCTACAATGTATGGAGGAACAGCTGATTTAGCCATGATTCGCGAATGTTTTGATAAAACCATAAAAGCATCAAAAGTGCTGAATACCGATGCCACTTTCAGAAAGAAACTTGAAGATGCATTGGCGAAACTTCATCCGTATCAAATTGGCAAAAAAGGAAATCTTCAGGAATGGTATTTTGATTGGGACGATCAGGATCCAAAACACCGTCATCAATCACAATTGTTTGGACTTTTTCCGGGAAATCATATTACACCATTAAAAACACCTGATTTGGCCGAAGCGTCACGAAAAACACTTGAAATAAAAGGGGATGAAACAACAGGTTGGTCAAAAGGTTGGAGAATTAATCTTTGGGCAAGACTTTGGGATGGAAATCGTGCTTACAAAATGTATCGCGAATTATTGCGCTACGTAGATCCAGACAAAAAGAAAACCGATAAGCCAAGACGAGGAGGAGGAACATACCCAAATTTATTCGACGCGCATCCGCCATTTCAAATTGATGGGAATTTTGGTGGCGCGGCTGCGGTTGCCGAAATGTTGGTTCAGTCAGACGAAAACGAAATCAGATTGCTTCCTGCCTTGCCAGATGCGTGGGAAGAAGGTTCTGTAAAAGGAATTTGTGCCAGAGGCGGATTTGAAATTGAAATGAATTGGATGAATAAAACAATTCAGAGAATGACGATTTCTTCTAAAATCGGAGGAAAAACCACTTTGATTTTTGGAGATAAAAAACAAGAAATTGTTTTGAAGAAAGGAGAGAAGAAAGAAATAGTTTGGTAATTTTAATTCTGTAAAAATGGAATGAGTAAGATGACCCAGACTCAATGTGTTTTGATAAGAGTGTTGATATATAGTGAATTAAGGTAAATGTCGGGTAAATGACGTGATAAAATTGAATAAAATTCGTGAAGTGTTTTAAAACTGAGATTTAATTTTGCTTAAAAGTTTCAAAATGATTCAACAGCCAGAACTAGGAAAGAAAATTGCAGATTACAGAAAATCAAAAGGATTTACTCAAGAAGAACTTGTGGAGAAATGTAATCTGAATGTACGTACTCTTCAGCGCATAGAAGCTGGAGAAGTTACTCCTAGAAATTATACGGTAAAGTTGATTTTTGAAGTATTGGAACTTGATTTTGAAAATTCCTTAAATTCTCAAAACGAGAAATCAAAAGGGAGAATTGAAAAGGGGCTCGAGCAATTTTATATAAGTTTCATTGATTTATTTAATTTAAAAACAAACACTATGAAAAAAGTATCAATTTTATCAATAACAATATTTACTTTAATATGGGCGATTACGTCTTTAACAAGCCAGACTTTTGCACAAGCTAAAGCTCAAAAACAAATTGAAAAGTCTAATTTAGATTTTATTAAATGGTTTAACAGCGGTGAAATAAACTCGTTGGTTAGTTTGTATCGCGAAGATGCCTGCCTCGTTTCTAGAGGCTGTGGTAAGGATTTCATTAAAAGTTACTACAATGTTGAAGCGAGTAAGTTTAAATTTACTGAATTAAAATCGACAAGTATTGAGGTTAATGATACCGTTGCTATTGAAAAAGGTAAATGGAGTGCGATTTTAAACTCAGGTCTGCCAATAGGCGGCGAATATACATCTGAATGGAGATTAACTAACAATGAATGGCTGATAGTAAGTGAAACTTCAGGATTACAATTTGATAAAAAGTAGTCTAAAACAAATAGTTTAAACCCGATAGGTTTTCAAAACCTGTTGGGTTTGTTTTTTTAAGCTTCGGAGAAGCAAAATATTTATAGAATAAAATAGAATTTGCAAAACAGCTCCAGCGGAGCGACATATAATTTTTCGCAATTAAATATGTCGCTCCGTTGGAGCTCTTTTTCTGTGTGTGATTGGATTTCTATAAATATTTAGCCTCTCTGAGGCTTCTCAACATCATGGAAAGCTCTTTGTAAATATTTGGTTAAGATGAAGTTTAATCCAATTTATAACTATATCCAATCTGCAAATAAAACGGAATTAACGGTGTAGTCTCAAAATCCTCTGTCATGACTTTTCCAGCTCTTAAAGTCAAATCGCTTTTGGCAAAAGAATAACCACCTTGAATTCCGAAATTAAAATTGCCACCCGTTGTCGGTTCAAACCAACCATTTTTTACATCGGGATAAACTTCCTTGTATATTTCGCTATGCTGAAAATGTGTTACAATGGCTTGATCAAAACCAAATTCGCCTGCGACAAACCATTTCGGTTTGTAATAACCAATTGTCGTTGAAGCAGCAGCACCAAAGTTCTGCAAAGTCACCAGCGGGTTTCCGTAACGCCTATAAATGGCATGAATTGCTGCATTGAAATGGAAATTGTTAAATTGATACACATTAATTTGTCCTCCGATTTTTGTTTTAAAATCATCAAAAATGACTTCGCCCGAAGCAAACGAAAATGAACTTTCCAAAATAATCGGCATTTCGGTTTTTAAATGATAGCCATAACCGAAACCGTAAACAAAACTATAATCCCATCCAGCGTTTACACTCAAAATATGTTTTTCTTCAGTTTTTAGATTTTCCCAGTTAATGGTTTGGGCTTGTAAAATGTTAGATGCGAAAAGTGAAAAGAGAAATGTGATTAGTACTACTATTGCTTTCATGATTATTATTTTAGATTATTTAAATAATTCAACACTAGCGGATGCACATTTTCCCATTTGAAATAAATCATTTCATGGCCCGTTCCTTTAACTTCGGAAATTTCTGAATTCGGAAAATAAGCAGCTTCTTTTTGGGCAAAACTCAAACCATAAGATTGATTTAGCTCGCCGTACAAAAACAAAACTTTAGTTTGATACTGATTGAGATTTGTGGTAAAATCAAAACCATCATTTTCGGCAATATCAGTGAAACTTTCTAAAACTGTTGTTCCAATTCTCCAAAAAGGCGACGGTCCCGGAATACCTTCTTTATTGTTTTTGGCATAAGAAAAACTCGAAGAAATACCGTATTTGTAATCTAGAATCTCATGCTGGTTTTCTTTCCCAGTTATAAACTGATCGACATATAAGAGATTGCTGGTAACTTCGGAGAAGATGTTGATTTTTCGGCTCATTTCGCCATAATCATCAAGTAGTTTTTTGTTCAGTCCGCCCGGTTCCGCCAGAATTAATCCGTTGATTTTATCGGGATATTTATTGACGTAAGCCGTTCCCAGCATTGCGCCCCAAGAATGTCCAAAAAGAAAGACTTTTTGATCTGCAGAAGTTCGATAGTATTTAATGACTTCAGTTAAATCATCTAATACAAGCTGAATGGAATAGGTGTTTTTATCATGTCTTTTAGATAAACCAGAACCGCGTTGATCGTAAAAAATCACATAGTAACCTTCGTTCGCGAGCTGTTGCACATTTAATCCGTTGCGATAATCAGAACCGGGACCGCCGTGCAGAAAAATCAGCATTGGATTATTTGGGTTTCCAAAAGTTTGTGCGTGAAGTTGTGTTCCGTTTACAAAAATGGAAGGCAGTGAGGCATCTTGATCAACCGTTTTGGGAACTAACTTTCCAACACCATCAATTTCATTGTCGTTTTCACAACTTAAAAAGAAAATTGAAAGGACTACAACTGCTGAATATAACATCTTGTTTTTCATTGCATAATTTTTAAAAGTTTATGCAAAGATGTTGTTCAGACTAATATTAGTCGCCCCAACTTGTAAGGTGGTTCTTTTTTTTAAAGAGGCTAAGTTACTAAGATGCTAAGTCGCTAAGCTTTTTTATTTGCTCGCAATTTTTTTTGCCACAGATTAAAGGATTAAAATGATTAAAAAAAATCTGTTTAAATCTGCGGAATCTGCGTGAAATAAAAAATCTTTGCGACTTAGCGCCTTTGCGAGATTAAAAACTTATTTCAAATACTCGGAAGGAGAAAGTCCGGTTGCTTTTTTGAAATTTCGGTTAAAAGCCGTTTTCGAATTAAAGCCGCATTCAAAAGCAACAGACAGCAAGGTGAATTTTTGATTTTCGGGCAAAAGAATCTGTTTTTTAAATTCTTCTACACGCTGTAGATTGATATAATCATAAAAGTTTTTTTCTTCGGCTGAATTGATTACCTGCGAAAGAACATTCGAGTGAATATTTAATTTTTGAGATAAATCAGCTAAAGTCAAATCAGGATTTTTGTATAGTTTTTCATCTTCCATAATTTGAGTTAATTTTTGATGAATGACCTGAAGTTCTGAAGTGGTCAAACTTGATTTTTCGTATTTAATTTTTTCAGAAGGATTTTCATTTTTGATGTTTTCGACAGAAGAAACTTCGGGAATTTTGTTTTGATGAGAGGTCTGATTTGTAAAAATCCCAACTTGTTTGATCCCAAAATATCCTATGAAAATCACATAAAAAACCACAAACGTAAAAATGTATTCGTCGTTAAATAAAATAACAACAATCCAAATAATACTTGAACCGAGAATCAAATATTGAAGCCAGCGGAGATTGATTTTTTCGATGGAAGAAAACGCTTCTGAAATGTTTTTTCTATGTTTAGAAAGTTTTCGAAGAGAAAGCAAAGCATACGATATTCCTGAAATTAAAATGGCACTGTATAAAATCAGAATTGTAGTTTCATAACCTTTTCCTTCATTCTGAAAAACGTTTAATTTTTCTTCGAAAGAAAGACTGAAAAACGGAATCAGAATTAGAAACGCCAGTACAAAAGGCAAGAAATGTAAAAGATTGTATTTTCTATTCTGATTTTGATTGGTCAAAGCTGAAGTATACAAAAACAAAAATGGACCTTGAAGTAAAGGCATTGGCAATTCAAAACCTAATAAAAACGGAAATGAGACAAAGTCTTTTTTATAGTGCAGATAATACAAAAACAAATGAAATCCGGTAAAAAACAGCCAAAATGCTAGAATTTTATCGGCTTCGCTTTTGTCTTTTTTGCTTGCAAGAATAACAACCAGAAAAAAGGTAATTATTATGCCAATCAAGTACAACATAAGGTTTTGATTTTTGGTTAAATCGGTTGTTGGAAACAGGAAGCAAGATACTTTATTTTGATCAATTTTTTGTAGTTCGTTTATTGCCAAAAAGTAAAGTTTTTAAAGCAAAATCATTCATTTACACCAGGATAACTTTTCTGAAATTTTGACGGGAATTTATTTTAAGTAACTTTGAAAAAACAATAATTCTAAGACAATGGCTTATAATCCTACAACAGTGGCCAATTATTTTATAGGAAAATATTCCAAGGACGGAAATTTAACACCTATGAAAATAATCAAACTGACCTATATTGCCTATGGCTGGTATCTTGCGCTGACCAATAAAGAAGAACGATTGATTGATGAAAAACCAATTGCTTGGGATTTTGGACCCGTTTTCCCATCTTTATATTACAGCATCAAGCAATACAAAAAGAATATTATTACAGAACGAATTCCAAATCCGATTAAAAACGAAAAAATTTCAGCGGATGACGAGAAATTCTTAGACAAAATCTGGGATTTATATGGAAGATTTGACGGAATTTATTTGAGTGCTTTGACGCATACAGAAGGAACGCCCTGGACGAAAGTTTATCAAAAAGATACAAATGCCGTGATTTCTGACAATGATATTTACGACCATTACAAAACCAAACTTAAACCAATTTAAGATGGCCCTAGATCTTAACCGAATTTCAATAGACAGTTATTCAGCCCTGACTCCCGAAGATTTAACCAATGCCAGAACCCAAAATCAGATTTTGGAAGATCGTTTAGGAAATGCTAAAGTGGGCCGATTTTTAGAAGATACAAAGTTGAGAAGACATTTAACTTATATTTTCTCTTTTATCATTTTTTTGTGGCTGGCTTCGGTAATTTCGATTTTATATTTTAATGGAAATCTACTGCATCTCAATCTTTCAGAAAATGTTTTGATTACTTTGCTGACAACTACATGCGTAAACGTAATTGGAATGATGTTGATTATTTTGAAGAATTTGTTTCCAAAACCAATAGGTGATTCAGAATAAAAACAGAATTATCCTTTTTCAGTTTCAGAAGTTTCTTCCGATTTTTTTGTTTGGTCTTTTTTGAAAGAATCATACCATTTTTCAATTGATGGATAGACAAAAGCAGCAACTTTTTTTACCGGATTGTAAAAAATCGATTTGTCTAAAGTTTCTTTTTTAGCGAAAGTGTTATTGAAGTTTATTTTTTCGAATAAAGCAATAAAAATACTCAAAATCAAAATGGTTTTTAAAACTCTGAAAAAACCGCCACCAAGCTTGTTCATCCAGCCCAACATGGCAAAATCTGCTATTCCGGTCAATATTTTGGCTAAAAAATAAACGCCAATTACTACCAAAATAAAAGTCAAGATAAAAGCAGTAATCTGAATATTTGTTGGATTCCAAGAAACATGTTTTGAGATCATTCCGGTCATTAAAGACGAAAATTTAATCGCCAGATAAATTCCCAATAACAGCGAAATAAAAGAAGCAACTTCTACAAAAAGTCCGTTTTTAATTCCTTTATACAAACTAAATATTAAAAGCGCGCCAACAATAATATCAAAAAAACTCATGTTTTGGTTTTGTGTTAATGAGGCGCAAAGATAGATTTTTTTTTGAGGGACAAAGGCTCAAAGTAACAAAGCGACAAAGGTTTTATCTTGTAGGCGGTTAATTTTTTAAGCGCATTGAGATTGAAGTCCGTATCTTTGCGAACTAAAAATTTATGTTTTGAAATTTATAATTTACAATTCATAATTCACAATTATAAAAAATGTCTAGAGATACACAATTAAAAGAGCGATGGGAAAAGCTCGTTGATATACTTTCAAATCAGTTTTCGCAAGGAGAAGATTTAGATTTGGATGCCATAATTTACCTTATCGGAGTTCAGGAATACGGAAAAGTACACCGTGAATACAAGAAAGACGAAAAACTGAATTTAATGCACATAGCAATTTGCCGATTATTAGAACCGTACGGGTTTTACGAATTTGAGTATTTTGATGAAGAAGGATGGCCGCATTACAAAGTAAAAGAACAATTGCCACCGTTAAAAGCAGGAGAACAATCGGTTTTGATGAAAGAAGCCATTGTAAGTTATTTTTTAGAAAGAAAGCTTATCGAGTAGTTTTTAGTCACAGTTGACAGCAGTAGTTTGCAGAATTATTGATTTGAAAGCTGAAAACTGCGACTGTGACTGCACACTTTAAACTAAAAACACTAAATTTGTATTCTCAAGAACCGAATGAAAATGATAGATAAGATTAAAGATTATATTGGGGAAGCCCAATCTTTTTCAACAGAAAACAAAGAAGAACTAGAAGCATTCCGTATAAAATTCTTAGGAAAAAAAGGCGTTTTGAACGATTTTTTCGCAGAGTTTAAAAAGGTTCCAAACGATCAGAAAAAAGAATTTGGACAAGTTGTAAATGCATTAAAAAATGCTGCTGAAGAAAAAGTGAAGTCAATTGTTGAGGCTTTGGAAAGCAAAGAAGAAACAAAAGGCGTTTTTGGCGACTTGACTCGTGCAGCAGAGCCAGTAATTATAGGCTCTCGTCACCCTATTTCAATTGTTAAAAATCAGATTATAGATATTTTTGCTAATATCGGTTTCAACGTTTCTGAAGGTCCAGAAATTGAAGACGATTGGCACAACTTTACTGCATTAAACTTGCCGGAATATCACCCAGCGCGTGACATGCAGGATACATTTTTCATTCAGACAAATCCTGATGTTTTGTTACGTACGCATACATCATCGGTTCAGGTGCGTTATATGGAAAATCACAAACCGCCAATTCGTACGATTTCTCCAGGACGTGTTTTCCGTAATGAAGCAATTTCATCTCGTTCGCACTGTATTTTCCATCAAGTGGAAGGATTATACATTGACAAAGATGTTTCTTTCGCTGATTTGAAGCAAACATTGCTTTATTTTACAAAAGAAATGTTCGGAAAATCTAAGATTCGTCTTCGTCCATCTTATTTCCCATTTACAGAGCCAAGTGCTGAGATTGATATCTATTGGGGATTAAAAACGGAAACGGATTACAGAATCACAAAAGGTACAGGTTGGTTAGAAATTGGAGGTTGTGGAATGGTAGATCCAAACGTTCTTAAAAATTGTGATATCAACCCAGATGAATACAACGGATTTGCTTTCGGAATGGGAGTAGAGCGTATCGCAATGCTTTTATACCAAATTGGCGATATCAGAATGTTTTATGAAAACGATGTTCGTTTCTTAGAGCAGTTTAAAGCAAATATTTAATTTTAAGTCAAAAGTCGAAAGTCCAAAGTCGAAAGTCTCATAGTAATGACTTCAAACTTTTGGACTTTCGACTTTCGACTTTATGACTTTTGACTTAATGAAAAAAGATATAATAATTCCAGAAGTTGAAAATGTTTTTCTTGCTGCAGTGCAGGAATGGAGCGACGATTTTATGGAAAAAGTGTGGTACGCTTATTTAGTAAATGACAGCGACTTTAATTTAGACAGCGTAATGGTAGTTTCAAAAGCGTTTGGAACTATTGATGGTGAAATGAAAAAAACTTCGATTTTGCGTCATGCTTTTGTTGAAGTTCCTTCGGTTTCTGTTGTAAAAGTAGAATTGATAGAAAAGAGTCTTTTAGCGCTTAATAATGAATTTATGGTGACTTTCTTCATCGGGAATACTTTGTACGATAAGAAATTCATTTTTAAAGCCAATTCAATCAATGAAAGCGCTACGGAAGAAGTGCCGATTTTGTTTGTTGAAGGGGTTATGGTGAAGTAAAGATCTAAAAGAGCCAAGAAGCAAGAAGAAAGACTAAACTGAGATTTAATAGAATAAAGAAGAAAGAGCCAAGACTGAAATTCAGTTTGGCTCTTTTTTTTATCTCAGTAAAGAAGTCTTTTTTCTTTCTTCTTTCTTCTTTTTCTTCTAAAAATTTTAATCCAAAGACTCCGTCAATTTCTTGAAAACCGTTTTAGCATCTTTTCCTTCGTATAAAACAGCGTAAACAGCGTCTATAATTGGCGTTTTGGCACCGTAACCTTGATTTAGTTTATAAGCACTTTTTGTTGCATAATAACCTTCAGCAACCATGCTCATTTCCATCATAGCGCTTTTTACCGTATATCCTTTTCCAATCATATTTCCGAACATTCTATTTCTTGAAAAAACAGAATATCCTGTAACTAATAAATCGCCCAAATAAGCCGAATCATTAATGTTACGTTTCATTTTATGCACTTTTCTGATGAATTTTTTCATCTCGCGAATCGCATTACTCATCAAAACCGATTGGAAGTTGTCGCCGTAACCTAAGCCATGTGCAATTCCGGCAGCAATAGAGTAAATGTTTTTAAGCATTGCAGCATATTCGGTTCCGATAATGTCATCCGAAATTTTAGCTTTGATGTAATTGCCAGAAAGTGATTTTGCCATATTGCAAGCTTTTTCAGGGTCGCCACAAGCAATCGTTAAATAAGAAAGTCTTTCTAAAGCGACTTCCTCTGCGTGGCAAGGCCCTGTAATAACTCCAATGTTATAGTATGGAATATCGTATTGAATATGGAAATGTTCTCCAACAATTAAGCTAGTTTCAGGAACGATTCCTTTAATTGCCGAGAAAATAATTTTATCTGCCAAAGAAACCGTCATGTTTTTCATTTCGGCATCTAAAAAAGCTGATGGGATAGCGAAGATCAAATAATCTGCATATTCAATTGCTTCGTTGATATTGTTAGTTAATTTAAGTTTTTTAGTGTCAAATTCTACTGAACTTAAATAATTTGGGTTGTGTTTGTATTTCTGAATGTGCTCTATTGCAGCATCGTTGCGCATATACCATGCAATTTCCGATTGATTTACGCATAACATCTTTGCAATTGCCGTTGCCCAGCTTCCTCCTCCAATTACTGCAAATTTTAAATTTTCGCTCATTATTTTAATAATTTAAAACAAAAGTACTTAATAATGTAGTAATAATACAAAATCTGTTTTAAGAAATTTATAAAAAGCCCTTAAAAGCCTCACTTTTTCAAGTGGTTAAAAAAAAAATTAAAAAATATTTTATACCCTATACAATAAAATAACAAACCTTGCGTTGTAACTGATTATAAATTAAAATTTTAATGAGTTTAATAAAAATTGAGTTAGTTAGTTTTGTTTTAGTATTGTAAAAAGGCGTTCCTAAATTATTTTAAGAACGCCTTTTTTAGTTTTCAGTCGCAGTCACAGTTTTCAGTGATATGCTAAAACTGCAAACTGACATTGGATACTGTGACTAATAAGAAAGTTCAACAATCGATTTTACTTTGTCTAAAGTAACCAATTGATTTTCACCTAAACCTTTCCAGCCTCTTTCTTCAAAACGATTTACAATGAAATCAGCTGTGTTAGAATAGTCGTTTGTGTATTGCGAAAGTTTGGTATCCATTCCCATTGTATGGAAAAATTCAACTGTTTTGTTGATGGCTTCTTTTGCTGCTTCTTCATCTGAACCTGTTAAGTTGAATATTCTTCTTCCATATTGAGCTAGTTTGCCTTTTTTGGTTTCAAACATAACTTTGTATAAGCTTGGGCCAATAATGGCTAAAGTTCTTGCATGATCAATTTCATAAAGTGCTGTCAATTCATGGCCAATCATATGAGTTGCCCAGTCGCTTGGAACTCCTTTTTGGATTAATCCGTTTAAAGCCATAGTACAACTCCACATAAAATTAGAAGCCAAAGTATAATCAGTTGGGTTTTTGACAACGCCTGGGCCAACTTCAATTAGCGTTTGTAAAATACCTTCGGCAATTCTGTCTTGTAGAAAAGCATCGTGTGGGTACGTTAAGTATTGCTCCATAACATGTGTGTAAGCATCTACAACACCATTTTCGATTTGTCTTTTTGGTAAGGAGGCAATTACTGTTGGGTCACAAATAGAGAATTTTGGAAATAAAGCACTTCCGCCAGAAGACAATTTTTCTTGGGTTGCTTCAATTGTTACTACATATCCAGAATTCATCTCGCTTCCCGTTGCTGGAAGTGTCAAAATGGTTCCGAAAGGCATTGCATTTTCTTTGATCAAGATTCTTTTTTGAAGAATATCGAGTGGGTTTCCTTCAAAATTTACTGCAGCCGAAATAAATTTCACACCGTCAATAACAGATCCACCGCCGACAGCCAGAATAAAGTCAATTTTTTCTGTTTTGATTACATCAACGGCTTTCATTAAAGTTTCAAATCGCGGATTTGGCTCAATTCCACCAAACTCTACGATTTCAAAACCTTCTAAATTATTGATAACCTGATCGTAAATTCCGTTTTTAAAAATACTTCCGCCCCCATAAGCCAATAAAATTTTAGCATCTTTTGGAACTAAAGTTGAAAGTTTTTCAATTTGTCCTTTTCCGAAAATTAAATTCGTCGGATTATATAATTCAAAGTTTAGCATTTTTTTTTAAGTTTCTAAGATGCTAAGATTCTGAGGGACTAAGTTTTTTACTTAGTGGATTCAGAATCTTAGTATCGGGTTGATTTTATAGTTTTAATTTTTTGACAAAAGACCGAACTGCTAAAGTCTTAGTCCCGAAGCCTCGGGATAGCGTCTCAGTCCCTTAGTCCCTTTTTTAATTTAATTTCTGCAATAATTTTCCAGCTACAAGTTTAGACGATGCAGGATTCTGGCCTGTAATTAAAAGCCCGTCTTCAACTGCATATGGTTGCCAGTTTGGTCCCTTAGAAAATATTCCTCCATTTGAAGCTAAAGCATCTTCTAATAAAAACGGAACTACTTTTGTCAAGCCAACTGCTTCTTCCTCTTCATTGGTAAAACCTGTGATTTTTTTGCCTTTCACTAAATAGTGACCGTTTACTTTTACGTTTTTCAAAACTGCTGGAGCGTGACAAACAAAAGCTACAGGTTTGTTATGTGTATAAAATGATTCAATCAGTGCGATTGAATTGTGGTCTTGAACTAAGTCCCAAAGCGGCCCGTGTCCTCCTGGGTAAAATACCGCGTCATAATCTTTTTGATTAACAGTTGAAAGTTTCAAAGTATGTTTTAATTTTTCTTGTAAAACTTTATCTGCGTCAAAACGTTTTGTGTCTTCTGTTGCTGATGAAGGATCAGCACTTTTTGGATCAATTGGTGGCTGGCCTCCAAGCGGAGATGCAATTGCGATTTCAACGCCTTGGTCTAATAATTCATAATAGGGCGCAGCAAATTCTTCAGACCAGAATCCGGTTTTTTCTCCTGTGTTGCCCAGCTTATCATTGCTGGTTACAACAAATAATACTTTTTTCATACCTTTTTTATTTGATTTTTGTGCCAAAGCCGATGTGCTTATAGCTGCAAATGCAATTATCGCGAGTAATGCTATTTTCTTCATAATATTAAATTTTCAACAAATTTACGGCTTAGATGATATCAGTAAAAATAAAATAAACTATGTTTGTTATAAATAAATTTATGTCATGGTCAATTTAGAATGGTACAGAACATTTAAGGCGGTTTATAAAAACGGAAATTTTTCAGTTGCCGCCAAAGAGTTATTTATGAGCCAGCCTGCAGTTAGTCAGCAGATTTCTATGCTTGAAGCTCATGTTGGAAATAAATTATTTATTAGGAAGTCAAAAGGCGTTGAGCCAACAGAATACGCTAAGTTACTGAATAATTTGATTATAGATGCGCTTGAACGTCTTGAAAATGTGGAAACTAGCTTTAGGTCTAAAGCCGAAGATGCTAATCGTTTAATATCAGTTGGTATTTCGAAACACCTTTTTGATTGTATTGGAGATCTTTTGATTTCGAAGTTCGATTTAATCGATTTTACTTTTGCTGAAAACGACGAACTTTTTGCATTGGTAGATGCCAAAAAACTTGACTTTGCAATTACGACAAAAAGGTTTGATACTTTTGATACAACCTATGAAATTGTTGGAAAAATCAAATTGATTTTAGTCGCTCCAACAAGTTTAGATATAACAGAATTCCGTCAACGATTAAAATCGGATAATTTTACGGAAATAGAGCAGTGGCTCAATGGACAAAAATGGTACAGTCATGATGCGCGCATTCCGCATATAAAATTATTCTGGTTGCATGCTTTCAATAAAAAGCGTCCATCGATGGTTCCGAATTACATTATTCCTTCAGAATCTGAAATGCTTCGGCTTTTATCTAAGCATGAAGGAGTTGCCGCCACATGGAATTGCAATGCACGAAAGCTTATTAAAGAAGATAAATTGCAATTGGTTTGGAACAGTTTTCATGTGCCAGAAGAATTTGTGTATTTATTGGCTCCAAAAAACAATAATTTGAAATCGTTTTTTGATATTATTGAGAAAGAATTAAAATTGTTTTTTGGTAACAGATTGTAATTAGTCTCGCTTTTTCTTCATAATAAACGATTGTTAAAAACCGGAATTTTCTCTCTTTTTTTATGTTTCTTCTGTAAATAGTATCTTTGAGTATATATACCGCTAAATTTCCAAACTTATGAAAAAGGTTACAACAATTTTAATGTTTACTTTGATGTTTTTTATGATTATCTCCTGCAGCAAAAGTGATGATGCGGCAATAGTAGATTGTTTCGGAGACTCAATATTGACAGAGTTAAAACATTCTGCAGATGGCACAAACACAAAAATAATTAATTATTCAATACACTAGAGTGGTAGCAATACTGTAACTTCTGTAAAATGGACTTTTGGAGACGGAACGGCTGTTCAAACAGTAACCGGAACAACAGGAGCTGTATCGCATACATATACTGCCGCAGGGACTTATGAAGTGAAAGCGGATGTGACAATTTCCAAAGGAGGGGGGAGCTGTACAGTGAGTCCAAAGAAAAGTGTTACTGTGAATTAACATAAAATGCAAAGCCTGAATTTAAAGTTCAGGCTTTTTTATTTTGTTGCTTTGTATATTTACTTTTTGTAAAAATTATTGTGATCAATATAATCCCAAACCTTTGGAGGTAACAAAGGCTGAATATTTTTGCCTTCTTTAATGTTCTTTCGAATAAAGGTTGAAGAAATCTCTACAATCGGCGCATCGATAACATGAATTTTTGGATGCGATTTTAACTCGACATTTTCAGGCTCTTCTGAGATTCTCGGATACACATAAATATCATGATTTTCTAAAATCACATCATAGTTTCTCCATTTATGAAACGTTTTCAGATTGTCTTCGCCCATAATCAATGAAAATTCATGATTTGGATATTTCTCTTGCAAATGAGCAAGTGTAATAACTGTATAGCTTGGCTGGGGCAATTTAAATTCAATATCCGATGGTTTTATCTTTGGATAATCTTCTGTTGCCAGAAAAACCATTTGAAGGCGTTGTTGGTCGTCTAGCAAAGTAGCTTTCTTCTTTAACGGATTATGAGGTGTAACCACCATCCAAATTTGGTCTAAACCAGCATATTCTGCCATGTGATTGGCAATGATCAAATGACCAACATGAATGGGGTTGTAAGTTCCGAAATATAGACCTATTTTCATTTTGTAGCGTTTCGCAGAGTCTCGCTAAGATAACACAAAGATTCGCAAAGTTTCTAATTAAGCTTCGCGAATCTTTGTGTTTTGTTTTGTATATCTCTGCGGAATAAAATTATTTACTTACGAAATCTTTTACCAATTGGTGGGCTTCCTGCAATGCTACTGGCAAATCATAGTTTTTAATGATTACATCAA
The DNA here is from genome assembly GCF_000425445.1 of Flavobacterium denitrificans DSM 15936. GTDB lineage: Bacteria > Bacteroidota > Bacteroidia > Flavobacteriales > Flavobacteriaceae > Flavobacterium > Flavobacterium denitrificans. Next base: position 79,790 of record NZ_AUDL01000012.1, read on the forward strand.
ATTGTGGTGCAGTTGCCAATTCAACCGAAGCTTTTGCAATACGCATGTTAATTTTGTCTTCGCTCTCCGTAGAGCGTTCTTTCAACCTACGTTTAAGTTCGTCAACACTTGGCGGTTTAACAAAAACGGCTAAAGTCTGTTCTGGAAATTTATGCTTAATACGAAGTCCGCCGGCAACATCAATGTCAAAAATTACATTTTTTCCTAAAGCCCAGATTCTTTCAATTTCTGATTTTAAAGTTCCGTAGAAGTTATCACGGTAAACTTCTTCCCATTCTAAGAAATCTTCAGCTTTTATGTGTTTTTTGAATTCTTCTAAAGAAATGAAATAATAATCTTTTCCGTTGATTTCTCCCTCACGTGGATCGCGTGAAGCGGCTGAGATCGAAAATTCCAGATTTAAATCTTCTTTCCCTAGCAAATGTCTTACGATAGTTGTTTTTCCTGATCCCGATGGTGCTGAAAAAACAATTAATTTTCCTTTGTTCATTATTGTTATGCTTTAAGCTTTAGGCTGTAGGCCTTAGGCTTTAATTTGATTTCGTTTTTAGCTTATTGCCTATAGCTTAAAGCTTACAGCGTTTTTACAAAACATTCAAAACCTGTTCTTTGATTTTCTCCAATTCATCCTTCATCATCACAACCAATTTTTGCATTTGAGCGTGATTTGATTTTGAACCCATTGTATTGATTTCACGTCCCATTTCCTGAGTGATGAAACCCAATTTTCTACCGTTAGCTTCGGTCCCGTTTAAAGTTTCTAGGAAATAGTCCAAATGGTTTGTTAAGCGCACTTTTTCTTCGGTAATATCTAATTTCTCTAAATAATAGATTAATTCTTGCTCAAAACGATTTTCATCGACATTAACCTGCAATTCTGAAATAGCAGCTTGCAGACGGTCTTTTATTGCTTGAATGCGCTCTGAGTCCAAAGCCAAAGTATCGTTCATGTATTGGCGAATGTTTGCTATGCGAAGATTGAATTCTCTTTCAAGAGCTTCTCCTTCATCTTTTCTAAAACTTAAGATGTTTTGTAGCGCTTCATCAATTGTAACCTGAATTTGATCCCAATCATTTTCATCAATTTCTTCGCGTTCTGTTTTTAATGTATCAGGCATACGAACAGCCATTTTCATTAATTCAGTTACGTCAGCATCAGGATAAACTTCTTGTAATTGCGCGATATAATTTTTTACAACAGGAACATTAACTTTAGTCGAAGTTTGCTCGGCAGTACTTTCAATATAAATGCCGAAATCAATTTTTCCTCTTTCAAGTTTGGTTGAAATCAAAGTTCTTAAACCCAATTCCATTTCGCGATAAACTGAAGGCATTCGCACGTTTAAGTCAAGGCCTTTGCTGTTTAGCGATTTTACTTCAACCGTAATTTTTTTTGTAGGCAATTGCAAAGAAGCTTTGCCAAACCCTGTCATAGATTGTATCATATAATTGAGTATAAAGGCGCAAAGATAATTAAAAGTTTGCTGCTTTGTGTTGTAAATTGTTAATCAGTTTCGTACAGTAATATTTTTATTTTTCTTACGATAATGCTTTTATTACTTCGGCTACATTTTTTTGGCTGTTGCCAATGTAAATTTTGCCGTCAATAATAAAAACCGGACGACTTAAGAAAGTATAATGCTCCAAGATATATTTTTTAAAATCTGCCTCTGTCAGATTTTTGTTTTTTAAGTCCATCGACTTATACAATTGTGCTTTTTTGCTGAATAAAGCCTCGTAGCTTGCAGAAAGTTTATACATTTCTTCTAGTTGTTCTTCTGTAATCGGTTCTTGTCTGATGTCTTGAAAGACTAAATTGTTTTCAGGCAAACTTTTGATGATTTTGCGACAAGTATCGCAAGAGGCTAAATAATATATTTTGTTCATTTTTTACAAATTTTGTTAGACATACAAAGAAAATCCATTTGAAGCTTAAAATTGCCTAATTTTAGAAAAAAATATAGCTATGAATCCAGTTTTTGATGTACAGAAAACGATTAGGCAAAATTTGCTTAAAATTTTAGACAATCACTCACTCGAGCAGTTAAATAAGATACCGCAGGGCTTCAGCAATAATTTGATTTGGAATATTGCCCACTGTGTTGCCACACATCAGGTTTTGGTTTATAAATTATCCGGACTTCCAACAATGGTTCCGGAAAAATTTATCGAAAAATACCGAAAAGGTACTAAACCAGAAGGTGATGTTTCTCAAGCTGAAGTTGATGAAGTGAGAGCATTGCTCCAATCTACGTTCGAACAAGTGCAAAAAGATTATGAAGCTAAAATATTCAAGACTTATCGTGAATACGAGACCAGTGTTGGTTTTACATTACGAAATGTTGATGGTGCTTTGAGTTTTAATAATTATCACGAAGGGTTGCATGTCGGAATTGCAATGAGTATTCGCAAGTTTGTTTAAAAATAAATCCTGCTTTTGGCAGGATTTATTTTTTATTCTATAATGGTTTCAATTGTCACTTTCATAGCGCCGGCGCCTTTACTTTTTGTAATTTCCATAAACGCACGTTTTGAAAGATCTATTTCGCGAGTTTTTACAAATGGGCCACGATCGGTGATTTTTACAATTACAAATTTTCCGTTAGCTTCATTGGTTACTTTCACACGAGTTCCAAAAGGGAGTTTTTTATGAGCCGCGGTATATTTGCTATTGCTGAAACGACTTCCGTCTGCGGTTTTTTTACCATTAAAACGATCAGCATAGTAGGAGGCGTGAGCGTTTTTTTTGTAAACTTTTAATTTTAATCCTTTATCTGTAAAGACGGAGTCTGTTGGCAAAGGTATTAAGGTAGGTTTTGTTATAGTATCTTGAGTTTTTGGCTCGATAACGGGCTTGGTTTGGCTTATAACGAAAGTAAAGCAACATATAAAAGTTGCCGTAAGCATCGTGAGTATAAAGTTTTTTTTGTTTTTCATGGGTTATTTTTTTCAGACTTGGGGAGTTTGTACAAATAATATGCCATTATAAAAAAAGTCCTACAAAATTAGGACTTTTTTGTTTAGAACCATAAGTTCCAAGGAATTCTGCTTAAAATAAGCAATAATCCTAAACCGTAAAAAATAGCAAAGGTTTTGAATTTTGCTTCGCTGTTTATTAATTTTTTATGTTTTGACCATCCTATGGTGATCAAGATGATTGCAATAATGTTAATTAGTGGGTGCTCAAGTGAAGTAAGTCTCAACTCAGCATTAGACATTTCTCCAAAAGCGGCTTTTCCAAGCGGAGATACAAAATAAAGGATTAGACCAATTAATAATTGCGTATGAGTTCCAATTAAAGCAAATAATGAAATTTTGCGGTCTTTGGCAGTGAATTCTTTTTTAGAATTTAAGCCTATTATAGCATTTACAACTGCAACTAAAAGAAGCAATAAAGCTAAATAAGCCCAGCCTGAGTGAAATTTTTGTAAAAAATGATACATAATTGTGTTTTTTGTTTAAAACAAATATAGAAAAAAAGGCTATAAAAAAAACGGCATTAAACTAAAAGTCAATGCCGTTTTTACTATTTATTAAGATTCTAAATTTTAGAAATCGTAACGTAATGTGAAGTTCCAAGTTCTTCCAAATCCGAAGAATACTTGATTGTTAGTTGCTACACCGTTCCAAACTAATCCGTTAGAAGCGTAAGTTCCATTTGAACCAGCTGGTTGTCCAGCAGCTACAGGAAGGTTATCATCTGCAAAGAAGTTAGTTCTAGATTCAGCGATGTAAGTTTTGTCAAAAACGTTGTTAACATTTAATCTGAAGTTTACAGATTTGTCTTTGTTTTGACCAACTAACATTTTGTAAGAGAAACCAGCGTCAAATAATCCGTAAGCAGGTAATTGTAATGAACCTTTGTTTACAGGGTTTGTGAAGCTATTTGGGCTGATACCAGCGTATAAATTGTCGTTGTAGTTGTAGTTAGCATCTAAAAACACTCTTGTTAATACTTCGTAAGAAGCTCCTAAAGATGCTGTCATTTGAGCTGCATCACCAACTTTTACACCGTCCATGTATACAGTTGCTGCTTCATATCCAGGAACTGGAGTATTGTCAACTTGCCAGTAAGCATTTAATTTAGCATTGCCTTTGTATTCCCAGATTCCGTAAGAAATCATACCATTAACTCTTAATTTGTCTGTAATGTTAGAGCTTCCTTCAAATTCAATTCCTGAGTGAACTTCGTTAAGACCAACATATTCAGTATAAGTTGTATTTGCTGGAATAGTTGGAGAAGTTGGTAAAGCATTACCTCTTAAGTATCTATCATTCCAGTTTGTATTGTAAACGTTAACAGAAGCATTAAAGAATCTTGAACGGAAAGAGTAACCAGCTTCAAAACCTAAGATTTTCTCATTAGTAAGGTTAGGGTTTACTGTAGATTTGTTATTAGGGTATACTGAGTTAAAGAATGGTTGTCTTGAGTAGTATCCTGCATTAACAAAAACATTGTTTTTTTCGTTAAGGTTGTAGTTAACTCCCCCTTTTACGTTTCCACCTAAGATATTTTCGTAATCTGTTGACGATAAAGGATCAGTTGGCAAGTAAAGGAAATCATCTTCTCTTTTGAAACCTTGTTGAGAAATTGCTCCTTGAACGAATGCAGTTAAATTGTCTTTAGAGTACTCTAATTGAGTAAATGCACCATACCATCTAACTTTTCCAGTACTATTAAAAGAGATTTTTTCGTATTCTTTTTTATCAAAAACATTCCATTGAACGTTTGTTGGATAAGTAGTTGTCAGGTGTCTAGCTGGGTCGCTTTTCTTAGAAGTATCGTAAAACTCATCAGCACCAAATAAATCATTTAATACAGTAAAGTGGTATCCTGTGTAAGTTCTTGCATCAACACCAAAGTCTAATGTTAATGTTTGAGATAATTTTTTGTTTAAGTTGATTACAGCTCCATACCAGTCATGTGAGTTGATAGAAGATGTTTGAGAAATACCTGATGTACCTGTACTTGCACCATTAGCAGCACTTGAACCAGAAGAGAATGTGTTTTGGTAAACACCACCTACTTTAGCTCTTGTTTGAGGGCCTGTAAAACCATTGATGTTAACAGGTTGTCCTGAGTTGTAAGCTACAATTTTATCATAATCAATTAATCCATCAGGTCTTCTGAATGCAATAAGGTCATTGTAAGATTTTCCTCTAATTCCACCAGCAGCACTAGCTCCAGCTCCACGACCTAAAGACGCGTAAAGTACAGAAGAAAGTTTTGTAGTTTCATTGATTTTGTAATCCCAGTTGAAAGAACCAATTGGTTTATGGTAGTAGTTTTTTCTGATGTTGTATTCTTCTCCATTACGATATCCAGTATCAGCGTTGTATCTGATGTTTGGTTCGTCAAGGCTACCGTATTGTTGGTAAGTAGCAATTGTAGAAGCAGTAGATCTTTGGTTGTGCCATTGTGGCGCACCAGTTACTGTTAATTGGAAATCATGTGTTCCGCTTTTGTTTCCATATCCTAAAGCTACATAGTAGTTAGATCCTTCAAATGCAGTTCCAGGGATGTAACCATCTCCCATTGTTTGAGACAATAAGATCGAAGCAGAAAGTCCATTGCTTAGTTTTCCTGTGCTATATGAACCTTGGATTTTAAAGTTTCTTCCGTTACCGAACATAGAAGCGAAAGATCCGCCTTCTTTTCTGTCAGAAGCTTTAGTAAGAATATTGATTGTACCACCAACAGAAGGAGATACTAATTTAGAAGATCCTAAACCTCTTTGAACTTGAATAACAGAAGCTACATCTGATAAACCAGCCCAGTTACTCCAGTAAACAGAACCATTTTCCATGTCGTTAACTGGCATACCGTTGATCATAACAGCGATGTTGTTTTGGTTAAAACCACGTAATGTGATTCTTGAATCTCCAAAACCACCACCTGATTTAGTTGCGTATACAGAAGGAGTGTTTCTTAAGATTTCAGGGAACTCTTGAGTTCCTAATTTTTGTTGAATTTCTGCTGCTTTAATTGTCGATACAGCAACTGGAGTTTTTCTGTCTTTAGCAACGTCTACTACAGTACTTTTTACTACAATTTCGCTTAATTCATTTGAGTTAGATGTTAAAACAATCTCGCCCAAATTAGTTGTCGATCCATTTGTAACTGTAAATTTTACAGTTTTGCTGTCGTATCCTAAGAAAGAGACAACAATCTCTCCTGAACCTGTTGTAGAATTTAAGGTAAATTTACCATCAAAATCTGTTGAAGTTGCTGTAGATGATCCTTTGATCGCTACGTTTGCTCCTGGTAATGAACCCGATCCGTCGGTAATTGTACCAGTAACTTTTCCTTGAGAAAATACGGTCGAAACTATCATAAAAAATAGTCCAGTAAGTAACCAATTTTTCATTTTCTTCATTTGTTATTTAGTTTATTGTTTTTGGCAAAATTATAACAATAAAATCAGATAATGTTATCAAAATGTTAAGAAAAATTAGTTTTACGTTTTTCGTTGCGCATTAAAATGATTTTTTCTTTTTTCATTAAAAATAATAACGTTTTTTTTAATTTTGACTAGTATTTATTGTTAAAATAGCAATGAATTTCGTAATGGTGTAGCGCTAAACTTGCAAAATTGATTCTGTTTTGGGCGTTTTGAGGCATTTTTATACGAAAAAACGCCTTAATTTTCATTAAATCAAGGCGTTTCAGAATGTTATAAAAATCAGAGATTATTTGCTTTTCAAATAGTGACTCAACAAAAATGTTGTTGAGCTGTCGTGTGTATTAACAGTTTTAGAATTTATTTCGTCTAAAATTGAATTTGCTAGCTGTTTTCCTAATTCAACTCCCCATTGATCAAAACTGAAGATGTTCCAGATGATTCCTTGAACAAAAATTTTGTGTTCATAAAGTGCAATTAATGATCCTAAGCTTTTTGGAGTAAGTTTTTCAATCAAAATTGTATTGGTTGGTTTGTTTCCTGTGAACACTTTAAATGGCAATAAGTAAGATGCTTTTTCTGCAGAAAGTCCTTGTTTGTCAAATTCAGCTTGAACTTGTGCTGGTGTTTTTCCATTCATTAACGCTTCTGTCTGCGCGAAAAAGTTTGACATCAATTTATCGTGATGATCTTCGTTTCCGTAAAGTGGTTTTACAAATCCGATGAAATCTGTTGGAATTCTTTTTGTTCCTTGGTGAATTAATTGGAAAAAAGCATGCTGAGAGTTTGTTCCTGGCTCTCCCCAAATAATAGTTCCGGTCTGATAGTTTACCGGTTTTCCGTCACGGCCAACACTTTTTCCGTTACTTTCCATAGTTGCCTGTTGCAAGTACGGAGCCAGTTTTGATAAATATTGTGTGTACGGAATCAAGGCTTCACTTTCGGCACCATAAAAATTATTGTACCAAACGCTTAATAATGCTAAAATTACCGGAATGTTTTCATCAAATTCTGTCGATTTGAAATGGTTGTCCATATCATGAGCTCCAACTAATAATTGGTTGTAATTATCAAAACCAATTGCCAAAGCAATACTCAAACCAACTGCGCTCCAAAGAGAAAATCTTCCTCCAACCCAGTCCCACATTGGGAAAACGTTGTCTGGATTAATTCCGAATTCCGTTACTTTTTGAATATTTGTAGAAACGGCTGCAAAGTGTTTTGCAATATCGTCTTGAGTTGCCGATTTTAAAAACCATTCTTTAATAGTTTCTGAATTCGAAAGTGTTTCTTGAGTTGTAAAAGTCTTAGAAACAATTACAAATAAAGTGGTTTCAGGGTTTAATTTTTTGATTACTTCATTTACGTGATCGCCGTCAACATTTGAAACGAAATGTAAATTCAAATGATTTTTGTAGAATTGTAAAGCTTCAACCGCCATAACTGGTCCAAGGTCTGAACCTCCAATTCCAATATTTACAACATCAGTAAAAGCTTTTCCTGTAAAACCTTTTCTTTCTCCCGAAATAACTTCGTTTGTAAAATTTTTGATTTTATTTTTTACTTCATAAACTTCCGGAATTACATTTTCTCCGTCAACTTTAATTATTGCCGATTCTGGAGCACGCAAAGCCGTATGTAAAACAGCACGATTTTCTGTTTTGTTGATCAATTCTCCTCCAAAATAAGCAGCAATTGCATTTTTTAATCCAATTGAATTGGCCAATTCTAACAAAAGAGAAATAGTTTCCTGACTGATATTATTTTTAGAATAATCAACTAAAAAGTCATTCCATTGCAAGTTGAATTTTGCAGCGCGGGCATTATCCTGCTGAAATAATTCTTGTATCGTAGTTTCGTGAATTGCATTATAGTGGTTTTGCAGATTTTTCCACGCCTCAGTCCCAGTTGGGTTTGTTGTGTTTAAAGCCATTTGTATTTTATTATGTGGTTTGTTTTTTTCAGAAACACAAAAATACTGAAATAACTTTTAAAAGGGTAGCGGTTCACGATTATATAACAATTAGTTACGAAAACGTTTTATGAATGTGATTTGAAAATAGTCAGTTTTTTAAATTAATTGACACTAAGAATTCTGATTAAAAGTGCCAATGGGAAAATTATTGTGCCGAGAATAAAAATGGTTTTCCCATGATTTCGGTCGGCATCATTATAGGAATAAACACGCTCGCCGTTTGGTAAGGTTTTTTTAGAAGTCCAAAGCGAATAACCAATAACAATTCCGATTCCGCCACCCAAAAGTGAAAATAAATATCCGGCCATTATCCAAGGTTTTTGATTCTCTTCTGGTTTTGCTAAAATTTTCAGGCGTTCTTTTTTTAAAGAAGCCAGCATATCAGGATCGATATTTTTGCCACGCTCGGTTAAAAGTTTTTGTGCCAATTTATAATCAAAAACATTCCATTCATCCGATTTTAAAAGAACATCATATAATTCTTCATTCGAAAAACTTAAAAGATAATAATCTTTGTCAACTTGGTTTAGAAGGCTTTCCGTGTCTTTTTCTAAAATTTCTTGAGCTTTTGCAAAATCAGCTGGGTCAATCTTTATTTCATATTGATTTTGTAAAGTGCTTCCTGAAAAAGTTATGTCAACAGGTGCAATATTATCTGCTAAAACTGTTTTGATATTGTTTTTATTTAGCAACATTTCAACTTCTTTAGCTTGAATTCGAGTTGGGAAATTCTTAAAAGCAATAAAATTTTCAGTCATTATTTGGGGTTGGTTTTAATGTTTTGTTTTATTCTACTCTTCAAAGTTTAATTTTCACAGAAGCAAAAGATTTCATGTGTAGATTTCTTTCTTGCAATATTATACCTATCGGTTTTTATAATTTCAAAATCGGTGTTATTTATTTCATTATAATTTGGAAACCAATTTGGTTTTAGTTCGTCGTATTTTTTTATTTTTTGTTGAAATGAGAATAAAGGAACTTTTGTGCTGTTCAAGAATAAGGAATCGTAACTCTTATTATTAGAATAATTGAATTTTACAAAGTTGCAAGAGCCAAGATGAGAAGCGCTTTTTAGATTGTAAGAATCCGCGTTGATGATATTTGGAAACCAGCCCGTTAATCTCAAATTTGTTTCTGTTTTATAATCATTATAGGTGTCAAAACTAATTTCAAACGGTTTGTTTTGACATGAAACAAAAGCAAAAAGGAGAAAATATTTTAGCAGTTTTTTCATAAATCAGATTACCAAATCTTCCACCAAGGTTTTTTATTTACTTCGATAGTTTTCTTTTCAGTGTCAATTTCTATTCTTTTGAAAGATTCAATTTTAATTTTTGAATCATCAAAAAAGAATTCGCCATTTTCATTCATTCCAATTGGAAATTTTGTTCTTTCTTTCCAATTTTGGGTTTGTAAATCCTGAATTAAAGCAATATTGATTTTATCGTTGAACTTTTTTCTTGCCTTTTCTATGATTTCTTCTTCTAGATTTGAAGAAGAATTCTTGAAAAGAGTCAATGAATTATCTGGAATATTCAAAAGAAAAATTTGAGTTTTGTCGCCAATTTTCTTAATATCCAAAACTTTAAAATAAGCAATCGAATCTAAAAGAAAATGCCCAATTTTTCCCGAATCAGGATTGAATTTTGATAAATCCTTGGGATGAGCACTTGCAATTAAATATCTCAAATTTCCCGAAAGACCTCCTCCAATAGAAGTCATGTCTGTAAAACCTTTTTCCTGAATGATCTGCCCGACTTTGTAATTCGAAATTAAATTATCCGATAAATTGGTGTCTCTGTAAAATAGTTTTAAACCAGAAAAAGTTTCACTGTAAATTGCTTTAAGCCGAGCGTTTTTCATGTTTTGTTATTTTCTTTGAGTTTTTAATAAAAAATTAAAGATTCCCAATACTGTCTAATTCTCTTTTCAAAGGTTCAATTTGTTTCGCGAAACGAGTTTTGTCATTTCCGGTTAAAGATTCTCCGGTTGGCAAGTTGAGACGAAGTGCATCAACTTGAACGCCATTTTTCCAGAAACGATAACAAACGTGTGGTCCAGAAGCTAAACCTGTACTTCCAACTAAACCAATAGTCTGTCCTTGTGTAACGCGCTGTCCACGACGAACCAAGATTTTTGACATATGTAAATATTGAGTAGAGTAGGTTCCGTTGTGTTTTACTTTTACAAAGTTTCCGTTTCCTGCGGTATATCCAGTTGCTTCAACAACTCCAGAAGCGGTAGTCGAAATTGGAGTCCCGGTTGGTGCTGCATAATCTGTTCCTTTATGTGCTTTCCAGGTATGCTGAACCGGATGAAATCTGTTCATGGTAAACCTGGAAGTAATTCGGCTGAATTTAATCGGCGTTTTTAGAAAGAAATTTTTAAGCGTTCTTCCTTGGTCGTCATAATATTCGATTTTTCCTGAAAGTGTATCTTTTTCAAAAGGAAATGCATAAACGATTTTTCCTTTATATTCAAAAAAAGCAGCTTCAAGTTCTTCAACTCCGTCATAGGTTTTGCCGTTAATGAATCTTTCGGTAAAAATTAATCCGTATCGGTCGCCTTTTTTTAGTTTGAAGAAGTCAATTGACCAAGAAAATACTTTTGTAATTCTGCTTGCCAATGCTGTTTCGACACTTTCATTTCCTAAAGTTTCGGATAAAGAGCTTTTTAAAACGCCACCAATTATTTTACGTTTTAAAGTAACAGGTTTTATTTTTTTATAAGCTTTTGCTATGCTATCTCTTAAGTCTATAACATAATACGTTAAAGCATCAGGCTGATAAACAAAAGCTTGAAGATTGTTTGTTTTGTTTTTTGCACGTATTAATGTAAAAGGTTTTCCATATCTAATGCTTCTTACATTAAATGAGTCTTTTACCTGTTCAACAATATCGTGTACTTTTTTATCTCCAATATTTTGACTTTGCAAAATGGATCCGAAAGAATCTCCTTTTGAAATAGTATCATTAATAACATTAAAATCTGCGTAATTAAAACCGAATTCTATTTTTTTGGTTGTTGGTTTAGTGATTTTGGTTTCAACTTTTTCTTCTGCTTTTTTGCACGAAAAAATAGAAAACAAGACAATTAAAATTACGACTGCTTTTTTCAAACTTTTTGTTTTTTTGTGACGAAATTAAACCTCGGTTTCATTTCCCCAATTGGACAATTCTTCTTCGGTCCACAATTTAGGAAAAAAGATGCGTCTTTGGTATTTTGGATGCATATATTTTTGCCAATCACTTCCTCCAGTCGCTTCTCCGTTGCCTTTTCCGCTTTCCAAAATGTATTTTCTTGCAGTATTAAGGTGCTGCATTACCCACGTAATATTTACAGTTTTGTCATAATGGCGCATAGCTTCAATAAGTTCTGTATTTTGTTGATCTTCAATAGGAAGTTGTGTGAATTTTTGCCAAATGTTTTTCGTTTTAAACGATGACATTTGTCTTAAAAATTGCTCTTTATATTTTTTCTCAAACTCATTCAGAAGATATGATTTCTCTCCGGTTTGATAATCTTTTCCCGCGGCTTGCCAATATAAATGCTCGAAACTAGTTTCTAAATCGGTGTTTTCGTCAAAGTTTGCTTTGTATCTTCTGTCGGTTAAATTGATGACATCGGTTGATGCAAATTCGATCATTCTGTATTGTGCACTCTGAAAACCGCTTGCAGGTGTCAAAGTATTTCTGAATTTCATGTATTGATCGACTTCCATTCCGTTTTCCATAATGCTGAACGAATTGGTAAGCATGTCGAAATAGCGGGTAATTCTAGAAAGTCTTTCGCTGAAAAATTCAACTTTAATATTTTCTGTTTCGGCAATTTGGTCAATTTCCCACAAAATCATTTTAAAGATTAATTCGTTGACTTGATGGTACATAATGAAAACCATTTCATCAGGAAGGGTAGTACGTTGTATTTGTAAATTTAATAGGGCGTCTGTTTGAATGTAGTCCCAATACGTAATTGGTTTTGACCAAAGCAATCCTTCTAACTGAACATCAGTTTTTTGATTTATAGCTTGGAATTTTTGATCAATTTCTTTTAAAATTGATTCTGAATGATCAGTAAGGTTCATTATTTTTTAACTTTAAATGGATTTTTTAATCCTTTATATTCATCAAGATCTGCTTTAAGTGATCCTACAGCAAGATCTGCTTTAATTCTGATAGGAACTTTGTTGTCGTCATCTGTAATCCAGAGCGTTAAACTTTCTTTTTCTTTAAAAACTCTGCCGGTTTGTACAAGAGGTTTGAAAACCATTGTAGAAACGGACCCAAATTTAGTCGTAATATCTTGACGGCCTACATATTTTAACTTAAATTTTGTGATTTCGTCATCGAAAAACATGTCAATTGTAATGGCCTCTCCCGATTTTAATTTGTCAATATTCGGATGGTTTCTCAAAAAATAAAATGAAGATACTATATCTTGCACATTATCAGTGGTGATAATGGTTTTTTCAGATTTTCGCTTGTAATCTTTTACTAAAACTCGGTTTTCTGCTTGATTAAAAAAGCCTTCCTGATTTTTGGTGTAACCGCCTTCATCAATTTTTCTGACATAACGGTATGGACTTCCGGTTTCTTTGTCAAAATAGCTTTCGTACAAATCTTCGACTTTAAAGAAAAATTTTGACATTCCGGTTGTGTAACCTTTACCCACCGCATGATAAACTTTTTTGTTGTTGATGGTGGCATCTTTGACTTCAAGTGTGGCATATCCGGCATTTACGATTCCGTAGTGAATTCTAAACTTGAAGAACTCTCCTGTACCGAAAGCGTCTTCTTTTTGCGAATCAAAACTAAAGGCTGTTAGGGTGAATATAATGAGGATTAATTTTTTCATAGTACTGTTTTACAAATATTTATGAGGATAATTGCAAATTCTATTCCAAATGTACCAAAACAAAAAAACTCAGTCAAGTAATGACTGAGTTTTTATGCTATTAACTAACCAAAAAACTATAAATTATGAAATTTATATCAATCCAAAAGGAAACCACCCCTTTTGATTTGCGAGTGCAAAGATAGATAGAAAGTTCAAAAAATAAATAGCAAAAGGCGAGTTTAACATAACATTTGCATAAAAACCATCGATTTACAGAGAATTTTTCTACATAATGTAAAAATAATGCGTTTTTATAGTGTTCCTCTTAATTCTTGTTCTCTCTCAATTGACTCAAACAGTGCTTTAAAGTTACCTGCACCGAACCCTTTTGCGCCCATTCTTTGAATAATTTCGAAGAAAAGCGTCGGGCGGTCCTGAACTGGCTTGGTAAATATTTGTAAAAGATAGCCATCTTCATCGGCATCGACCATGATTGCTAATTTCTCAATTTCGTTAATATCTTCTTTCATCATTTCCATGTGAACTCCCAATCTTTCTGGAATTGCTTCATAATAAGTATGAGGAGGAGAAGATAAAAATTCAACACCACGCGCTCTTAATTGTGATACTGTTTTGATAATGTCATCTGTCGCAATGGCAATATGCTGAATTCCTGGCCCACCATAAAAATCTAAATATTCTTCAATTTGAGATTTTTTCTTTCCTTCGGCTGGTTCGTTGATAGGGAATTTGATTCTTCCGTTTCCGTTTGACATTACTTTACTCATCAAAGCAGAATATTCTGTAGTGATTTGTTTGTCGTCGAATGATAGGAAATTCACGAATCCCATTACGTCTTCGTAGAATTTTACCCAAGTGTTCATTTCGTTCCAACCCACATTTCCAACCATGTGATCAATATATTTTAATCCGGTTGGTTCTGGATTATAGTCCGATTTCCATTCTTTATAGCCTGGCAAGAAAATACCATTGTAGTTTTTTCTTTCTACAAAAATGTGAACCGTTTCGCCATAAGTATAAATTCCAGAACGGATAACTTGACCAAATTCATCTTCTTCAACAGTTGGTTCCATAAAAGAACGTGCACCACGTTTCATAGTTTCTTCGTAAGATTTCGTAGCATCTTCAACCCAAAGTGCGGCAACTTTTACTCCGTCACCGTGTTTTTTCAAATGTTCATTTATCGGAGAATCAGCTGTTAAAGGCGTAGTCAAAACAATTCTGATTTTGTCTTGTTTCAAAACATACGATGCTCTGTCTTTTACTCCAGTTTCTAATCCGGCGTAAGCCAATGACTGATATCCGAAAGCTGTTTTATAATAATGTGCAGATTGTTTTGCATTCCCTACATAAAATTCTACATAATCTGTTCCCAATAATGGAAGGAAATCCTGTGCTCCTTCAAATATTTTCTCTAATCCGTATTCTACTGATTTAACTTCTTTACTCATAATTAGATAATTTGTCAATTAGATAATTAGATAATGAGAAAATTTGAAAATTGGACAATTAAAATAATTTTCTAATTGACACATTGACTAATTATCTAATTCCTCTTCGATGTTGATATTATTTTATTTAAAATTTTTAAAATTTCTGATAATTCATTTAATAAATCTTTGCAATTTGGATATTCTCTATGAGCATCGCATAAAAACAACCAATATTCTGTTTCGTCTGCTTCTTTAATTGCGATTTTTAATTTATGAATAAAATCTGCTTTACTTTCTGCATTTTGCGACTCTTTTGAATTTGCTCCAATTGATGTTCCGCTTTTTAATAACTGATTTGCAATTACAAATTTCTTTTGATCTTGAAGTTCGGTAGTATAATCAATTATATTTAGTGCAAAATTGAATGTTTTAATTAAAAGAGCGTTGTCTTTATATTTTTCGTTGAAAGTCATTTGTTTTAATTTGATAATTAGAAAATGAGATAATTAGACAATTTATTTTGTAAGTTTAAAATTACAATATTTAATTATCTAATTTCCAAATTGACACATTTTCTAATTAAAGAAATTTTCTAATTATCAAATTGGCACATTGACTAATTATTCCGTCCAAGATTTGTAATACTGACCGTCGTCAAGCCCCATCGCTTCTTCCGTTACCATTAATGGACGGAAAGTATCAACCATAACGGCTAATTCCTGAGTTTCTTTGTGGCCAATACTGCGTTCCATTGCGCCAGGTGCTGGTCCGTGCGGAATTCCTTTTGGGTGTAAAGTGATATGACCCTGCTCAATATTATTACGACTCATAAAATCGCCATCAACATAATATAGCACTTCGTCAGAATCTATATTGCTGTGATTATATGGCGCCGGAATTGCTTTCGGATGATAATCGTAAAGTCTTGGGCAGAAAGAACAAACGACAAAAGTGGCCGTTTCAAAAGTTTGATGTACCGGAGGCGGTTGGTGAACGCGTCCCGTTATAGGTTCAAAATTGTGAATTGAAAATCCGTATGGAAAATTATACCCGTCCCAACCCACAATGTCAAAAGGATGTGTTGCATAAACCACTTCGTGAATCATGCCTTCTTTTTTGATTTTAATTAAAAAATCGCCTTTTTCGTCATGTGTTTCCAATTCGCTTGGCAAAATAAAATCACGCTCACAAAATGGAGAATGTTCTAAATGCTGACCTGATTGGTTTTTATATCGTTTTGGAGTATAAAATGGAGAATACGATTCGACATAAAACAGTCTGTTTTCTGTTGTCTCAAATTCAATTTGATAAATAATACCGCGCGGAATAATTAAGTAATCGCCATATTCAAACGGAATATTCCCAAGCATGGTTCTTAATTTTCCCTTTCCTTTATGGATGAAAAGCATTTCATCGGCATCGGCATTTTTGTAGAAATAATTTCGAAGCGATTCTTTTGGAGCAGCTAAACCAATGATGCAGTCTTTGTTAACTAACATGGCTTTTCGGCTGTCCAAAAAGTCGTTTTCAGGCTTTAATTCAAAACCTTTAAAAAGTAATGATTTTATGTTTTTTCCGATTGCAATTTTTGGTTCAACCGAATAAGATTTCAAAATTTCTTTTACCTGCGTTGGTCGGTGAACATGGTAAGATAATGACGAATGTCCGTGAAAACCTTCTGTTCCAAACAATTGTTCGTAGTAAAAACCTCCATTTGGTTTTTCGAATTGGGTGTGTCTCTTTTGGGGAAAATCTCCGAGTTTGTGATATAATGGCATGGCCTTTTCAATTAGATAATTTGTAAATTAGATAATTAGAAAATGTGAATTGCAGAGTTAATAATTGATTCAATTTTGCAATTGACCAATTATTTCAATTCGATAGAGCCATTATTCAGGATTTCTCTTGATTAGGAATTGAAGATACTCTAATAAACCTGTCCAATTTGTTTTCATTATAACAAATGTCGTAATTTTTGCCGAGTAAAATTATAAATTATATTATTTATAACACTAATTATTTTGATTTTTTTCGATATAAATTTTTTGATAGCAAAAAAATAGTTTGGTTTTATTGAAGAATTCTTTGCTGAAATGCTAAAACAAGAACCCTATGCTAAACCAAGTAAAGCTTTTTGACATTTCTGGCGACCACGATTGTTTTACTTCAATTGGGCCAATAATAGTTTCTAATCCGTAACCTAAAGCATAACCTGTATATTTTGGCATTGAAATCCAATCAACTGTTGTGAAAATATCATCGCCCAGATTAGCAAAATTGGCAGAAAAGTTAATGTGGTTTTTCTTGAAAATTTCATAATCTAGAGTGATATCGCTTTTGATATAGCTGTTGCCAGAAATACTTAGGAAATCATAACCGTAGAAATAATTAAAATTATTGATTTTGCTGTAGCCGTAACCTCCTAGAATATAATCGAAAAACGGTACACTGTCGCTTCCAATATTAAATCCAGCATCGGCACCAATTTTAAAAGTTGCTCGTCTGAATAATGTTTTAGCAAATGCAATTTCGGCTTTAGCCATCGAAAATGGTTTGAAAGCATTTGTATAATCAGAAGATGCTAAATAAGTTTGCACATCGCCAGAAAAATATAGTCCTGAACGCGGAAAGGTTTTTTTGTCTAGTGAATCATATTTCAAATATCCAAAAACACTAAAGTAATTACTTTTGTCAATTATATTCCCTTCGTTTGCAAGCGTTGGCGTATTGATTTTTAAATATTTGTATTCTAAACCGCCGCCCATCAGGAATTTTTGGACAAAAATGGTTTGAAAATAAGCCTGGTTACTAAGATCGAGAAAATCAACATTAATAAGGTTGACATCTGGATTTGATTGTTCAAGTTTGCTTATGCTTGTTGTTACATTTCGATTAAACTGATTTAGTCTTGAACGAAACCCGAAACTGATATTAAATCCGTTTTCGATGTAATAATTGAAATCATATCTAAAATTATCTCCTAAAATAATATCTAATGAGGTAACATCATTTTTCATGAAAGTTTTCTTGTGCGTCAAATTTAATAAGATCGCACTTTTATAAAGTCCGTCATAATGAAGACCAAGTTTTAGATAAGTCTGTGTAGGGTTTTCTTTCAGAACTAGATCTAAATTGTCTTTGCCTTCTTCTCCTGGTTGCAAACAATACGAAATTGTGCTGAAGTTTTGAGTTGCGTCCAAATTATTCATTCCGGTTTTTAAATCAGCATATGTGATTGTGCTTCCAGGTTTGAAACGAAGTTTTCCATTAATGTACTCTTTGGTGTAATTGTCTAATTTGTCGACATTGATTTTTTGAACCTCTAAAGTATCACTGCCAACTTTTAGTTTTGGTTTTTTGTAGAAAGTTTCTTCCGTTACTAGTGTCTTGATTTTTTCATACACAGCAAAAGTTGCCTCTTCACCTTTTCTAATGATTTCTTCTCCTCGATCAAATGAAATTACGCCAAAATCACGAATATCTGGTTTGATATATATATCAGTTTCTTTTCTTTTGCTTTTCATTTTTTCGATCGATTGCAGATTGGTAATCTGAACCAAAATTCGAGTGGCATTTTTTAAGCCTTTTCTGTTTTGTAAATCATCCTGAACATCTACTCCAATAATAATGTCAGCACCAAGATTGCGTACTTCTTGAATGGGGTAATTGTTTACAACTCCACCATCGACCAAAAGTTTGCCGTCAATTTCAATTGGAGTAAATAATGAAGGGAAAGCAGCACTGGCCATCATGGCTTGAACCAAATTGCCTTTATTTAGTAGTACTTCTTCACCGGTTTCAATATTGGTGGCAATACATAAAAATGGAGTTGGCAAATTATTAAAATCTCGAACATGACGTACATTTCGAGTCAAACTGCTTAAAAGGTTGTAATTGTACATTCCTTTTGAAAGCGCTTCTGGAATTCCGATTCTGAAATTGCTGAAGGGAAGGGTTACGGCGTACAATTCGTCGTTTTTTTTGCCGTAAAAGTTTTTTGATGAACGTGGAATATAATCGTTGATCAATTCGTCAAAATTGGTTTGCTTGAAAATAGAATCAATTTGAGTAGCATTATATCCAGTAGCATAAAGTCCGCCAATTACAGATCCCATACTAGTTCCGCCAATATAATCGATTTTAATTCCGGCTTCTTCTAAAACTTTCAAAACTCCAATATGAGCAAAGCCTTTTGCGCCACCACCACTTAAAACCAAACCAATTTTTGGCCTTTTAACACTGTCTTGTTTTATGTCCTGTGAAAATGATTTTTCAGGTAGAAGAAGTAATCCGAAAAATACGAATATTGCTTTCCAAATAGAATTGGAAGAGAATCCTTTAGACTTAGTATGTGAAAGGTCCACTTTTTTAAAGTACATAAAAAACAGCTAGTTGGTTTTGTAAAAGTCGACAATTTTTTTGGCTTTTGAAACCCCTACAACAGCAGAAATTTCTTTTTCTGTTGCCAATTTTAATCTTTTAACACTTTTAAAATGCTGAATTAGAGCCGTCATGGTTTTTTCGCCAATTCCCGGAATGCTTTCTACAGATGAATTCAGCGCCGCCTTACTGCGTTTGTCACGGTGAAATGTAATCCCAAATCTGTGCGCCTCATTTCGTAATTGCTGAATCACTTTTAAGGTTTCAGATTTTTTATCCAAATATAACGGAATCGAATCTCCTGGATAAAAAAGTTCTTCAAGACGTTTTGCAATTCCAATAATCGCGATTTTACCGCGTAAACCTAATTCATCAATACTTTTTAATGCTGCCGAAAGCTGTCCTTTTCCACCGTCAATAATTATTAATTGCGGCAAAGGTTCGTTTTCTTCCAATAATCTTTTATAACGTCTGCCAACGATTTCCGTCATCGAAGCAAAATCATCTGGGCCTTCAACGGTTTTCACATTAAAGTGGCGATAATCTTTCTTGCTTGGTTTTCCATCTTTAAAAACCACACAAGCTGCCACCGGATTTGTTCCTTGAATGTTTGAGTTATCAAAACATTCTATATGACGCGGTTCAACTGGCAAACGCAAATCTTTTTGCATTTGCGCCATGATTCGGTTCGTATGTCTGTCCGGATCTACGATTTGCAATTGCTTTAATTGTTCAATTCGGTAGAATTTTGCATTTCGAATCGATAAATCCAGAATCTGTTTTTTATCTCCAAGTTGCGGAACAGTTGTTTTGATGTTTTCGCCTAAATCAATTTCAAACGGAACAATTATTTCTTTTGATAATAATTCAAAACGTTCACGAAGTTCAATAATTGCCAACTCTAATAATTCTTCGTCACTTTCGTCCAGCTTTTTTTTCATTTCCAAAGTATGCGAACGAATAATTGATCCATGAGAAATCTGCAGAAAGTTCACATAAGCGGCGCTTTCGTCAGAAACAATTGAAAAAACATCAACATTTGTAATTTTAGGATTGATGATGGTCGATTTGGATTGGTAATTTTCCAAAACTTCGATCTTTTCTTTGATTTTTTGCGCTTCTTCAAATTGCAGATTCTGCGCATAATTATTCATTATCTTTTTGAAATCCTTTAAGCTTTCTTTGAAGTTTCCTTTCAAGATTTCACGAATCGCATTGACCTGTCTTTGATATTCTTCAAGCGGTTCCAAACCTTCGCACGGACCTTTGCAATTGCCAATGTGATATTCCAAACAAACTTTGAATTTGCCAGAATTAATATTTGATTCGCTCAAATCGTAATTGCAAGTTCGCAATGGATATAATTCTTTGATCAATTCCAAAATCGTATGAACCGTTTTGAAATTGGTATAAGGTCCAAAATATTCGGAGCCGTCTTTGACCATTCTTCGGGTTGAAAATATTCTCGAAAAAGGTTCTTTTTTAATACAAATCCATGGATAACTTTTATCATCTCGCAACAACACATTATAACGTGGCTGTAAAGTTTTGATTAGATTGTTTTCCAATAAAAGGGCATCTGTTTCAGTTGGAACCACAATATGTTTTATCGTAACAATTTTTTTGACCAAAACATTCGTCTTGGCAGTATCGTGAATTTTATTGAAATAGGAGGAAACCCTTTTTTTTAAATTTTTGGCTTTCCCAACGTATAAGATCTTCCCATCTTTATCGTAATATTGATAAACGCCCGGATTGTCAGGGAGGGTAAGAATTTGAAGATCTAAGGACGGTTTTTGCATTCTGTTTTGTTTCTGAAGATTGTGAAAAAGCATTCAAAAATCATTTCAATTTCTGAAAAAAGCTTAACACTGATTTAGAATCAAATTTACGAAATCAAAAGAATAATTTCTATATTTAGCTTTTATAATTCTACATGAAAAATAGTAAGCCCTTAGTTATTTTCGACGAAGCAATTTTGCCGGGAGAAAGCAGAACAATCAACGTTGAAATCGCGAGATTGCACACCACAACAAAACTTAATATTCCGGTAATTGTGCGCCGTTCAAAAATTGAAGGTCCTGTTGTTTTATTTTCAGCTGGAATTCACGGCGACGAAATAAACGGAGTCGAAATCGTAAGGCAAATTATCAGCAAAAAAATAAACAAACCGGCGAAGGGAACTATTATTTGTATTCCAATTATAAACATGTATGGTTTTGTAAATAAGTCACGCGAGTTTCCCGACGGACGTGATTTAAACCGAGTTTTTCCAGGAAGTAAAAAAGGTTCGCTGGCAAGCCGTTTTGCTTATCATATTGTTGAAGAAATTTTGCCTATTCTAGATTATGCAGTCGATTTTCATGCCGGAGGCGCCAGCCGATTCAACGCACCGCAAATTAGAATTACAGAAAATAATCCCGAATTAAGAATTTTGGCCGATGTTTTTAATGCGCCTTTTACTTTGTATTCTAAAAATATAAATGGTTCGTTTCGAAATACTTCTGAAAAAGCAAATGTAAAAATGCTCCTTTTTGAAGGTGGAAAATCTCTCGATATTAATAACGATATTGCCAATGAAGGTGTGATGGGCACAAAACGATTGTTGAATTATTTGGGAATGTTGGATTCAAAACAACTTGTTGAAGCAGCGCCGATGCCTTCAATTTATATAAAAAATTCAGTTTGGCTTCGAGCAAAATGTTCTGGATTGCTTCATGATTTTAATTTGATCGGAAGATTTGTGACTAAAGGAACTATTTTAGCAATTATTACGGATCCGTTTGGTAAGTTTGAACAAAAAGTAAAAGCGCCTCATGATGGATTTATAATCAATGCCAATCATTCGCCGATTGTTTATGAAGGCGATGCAATTTATCACATATCAAAAAGCCCTGAAAATGCCGACGAATAAAAAAGAAATACGAATTCATTATAAAAACCTTCGAAAAGAACTGTCTGAAGACGTTATTGAAGAAAAAAGTTTAGCTATAGCCAATAATTTAATTCAGTTGCCCATTTGGGATAAAACGTATTTCCATGTTTTTCTTCCAATTGTTGAACATAAAGAAGTCGATACCGAATTTATTCTGCACTTGCTTTCTGGAAAAGACAAAGAAATTTTGATTTCGAAAAGTGATTTCGAAACACGTCAAATGACCCATTTTCTATTGACCGATAATACCAAAATCAAAAAGAACGAATTTAATATTCCAGAGCCAGTGAACGGACTTCAAGTTCAGAGTTCAAATATTGATGTTGTTTTTGTACCGCTTTTGGCATTTGATATTTATGGAAACCGTGTGGGTTACGGAAAAGGTTTTTATGATAAATTCTTAGCAGAATGCCGTCCGGAAACCATAAAAATAGGACTTTCTTTTTTTGAAGCCGTAAATCAAATTGATGATGTTTTTGAATCGGATATAAAATTGGATTATTGTGTGACTCCTGAAAAGGTTTATAATTTTCAATAAATTTTTACGCCAACATATAATTCCACAATCAAAATCGTAGAGACGCATTTTAATGCGTCTAACAAAGTCTACAAAGTTTGTAGATGTGCATAATTAAAATCAAACAATATGGAATTACCTAAATATCATGAAACTTTCATACCTGTATTAGAAATTCTAAATACAGTTGAATCGATTAAAAGCAGAGAATTGGCATCTAAAGTTCGTGATACATATTATTCTGACCTTCCGCAAGAATTAATGAACCAAAAGACTAGTTCTGGAGCTAACGTTTTACTTGACAGAATACTATGGGGAAAATCATATCTAAAAATGGGGAAATTTGTTTCATACCCAAAAAGAGGTTTTGTTCAAATAACTGAAAAAGGGAAAAGAATACTCTCAGTTGGCAATTTACCTTTACATGACCTTCAAAATGACTCAGATTTTATAGGTCACCGTGAATCTGTTAAAAGTGAAAAAGGGAACGAAATAGAACTTGATATAGTTAGCGGTGAAAATGCTTCGCCACAAGATTTACTTGATTCTGGATTTTCAACAATTGAAACGGAAGTGAAAACTGAACTTTTAGAAAAACTTAAAGAAATAGACCCATACTATTTTGAAAAGGTAATTTTAATTCTTCTTAAAAAAATGGGATATGGAGATTTTATTGAAACATCAAAATCAGGTGATGGAGGAATTGATGGAATAATCAATGAAGATAAATTAGGTCTTGAAAGAATTTACACTCAAGCTAAACGCTACAATGAAAATAAGGTTCGTGAAAAAGACATCAGGAATTTTATTGGAGCAATGAGTGGAGATACTAGCAAGGGTGTTTTTATTACAACATCAACTTTTGATGATTCCGCTATTAGAAAAGCAAAAGAAGCCCATCACAGAATAATATTAATTGACGGCTTAAAATTGGTTGACTTAATGCATCAGTATAACGTAGGTGTTCAAGTAAAAACTGTTTATGAAGTTAAAGAACTTGATAATGACTTTTTTGAAGAAGATTAACTATGCACAACAGCTACTACAACGGATTTGGACAATTGGTTTAATGGAAAAATGGTCTTGTATTTGGGTCCCTATAGCTATCGGGATTGGCAAACCCGAGTATAGGGCTTAATTTAGTCCCAAACCCTCTGTAGTACCAGAACGATATATAAGATGTAGACGCATTGAAATGCGTCTCTACGATGGTTTAAACCTAAAAAAGAAAATCCCAAACTTTCAATTTTAAAATTGGAATTTGGGATTTTTCATTTTAATGTTTTGAAATTTATTTTACTTCTTTGATAGTCGAAGCATCAAGCCAGCCTTCGGTGCCGTCTGTTAATTCTACTTTTTTCCAGGTTCCTAGCGTTTCGGTTACATACACTTTTGCCCCTTCGTGCAATAAGAAAATGGCTGCTCCACCTTTTTGAGGTTCACTTCGAACTTCACTCAGCTCGGCAAAAACAATTGCTGGGCGATCATTATCAAAATGATTTTTTTCAGACATTCCGGCAGAAACACTCAATCCTAAAGCCACCAAAAGAACAAACATTCCAATGAAATAAATTCTTTTTGTAAGCGTAATTTGTGAAAAGTAATACCCGATAAAACTCAATAAGAAAAGAAATGCAATTCCGACAGAAATTTTTGCCCAGGTATTATAATTAAAAATGCCTGTAAAATTCTGAATTAGTTTTGCAAAGCCTACTTTCGGAACTTCTTTAATCTCGTCTATTGTTAGTTTTTTGGCAAACTTTAAGTTGTTAAGTGTTTCCGGATCATGAGGTTTTAAAACTAAAGCTTTCTCATAATTGTAAATTGCCGGAGCTACTTTATTCAGCTTATAATAACTATTAGCCAAATTGAAATACAACTCAGCTGATTCTTGTTTGTTTTCTTTTATAACGCCTTCATAAGCCTCAATAGCTTCCTGATAATTGCCTCTTTGATACATGGCATTTCCTTTTTCAAAGCTTTGGGCAAAGAAAACTTGTGTGATGAATAAAAAGAGATATACTATATTTTTCATTTTATTTTCTTTAAACTAAACGATCTGCTTTTCTAATTCTGAAATAATCAAAACGGCTTTATCAAAATCTTGCTGAATCGAAGCACTAGATGCAGGAGCATAGCGTGCAAATTCACAGTTTTCAGTCAAATTAATAAAACTTTGAACGGATTCTGGATTTGCATTTCGAGACAACAACAATTCACGAATATTGTCTTTGCTCATTTCTGAGGTTTCAATATGCAGTTTTGCTTTCAAGAAATTGTGCATTGCTTTTTCTAGGGCGATGTAAAACGCTTCCTTGTTGTTAAGCTGTTTCTTCGCTTCAGATAAATATTTCTTCGCCAGCTTATTGTTCATTTTAATTCGGTTTCCAGCAACATCACCATCAATTGCTTCTTTTTTCTTCTTAGCAATAATGATAATTGGCAAAATGATGAATGGTGCAAACAATAAAGCGTAATATAAATCAGAGCCATAAAAATCATCTTTGGCAATAGAAACTAAAGAAGTTTTAGGTTTAATATATTTAAACTGTTCTGTTTTAGAAATCACGTTTTTAGCTGTATTTGCAGTACTGTTTGCTTCCGCTTGCATTGGTCCGTCTAGAACATCAATTGCAATTTCTTGCGAAGTGATTGTTTTGTATGAACCAGTGCCTAAATCGAAATAAGAAAACTGCATCGGTTTAATGACATACTTTCCTTTGTATTGAGGAACAATAGTATATTTGTCTGATATTCTTCCAGACATTCCTGTTAATGATGTAGTCACTTTTTCGTCATGAACAGGGTCGTACATTTCCAAGGCGTTTGGCACAACAGGTTTTGGTAATGTGAATAGTTTCATGTTTCCAGTTCCTGAAGCGCTCACAATCAAATCTAGACCTTCACCGCTTTTTACACTTGTTTTAGACGGCGTAACAATAAAGTTGAATTTTCCAACAGCACCGCTGAAGCCCTCTGGTTTTCCTGTTTCAGGAAGTGGTCTTACATTTATTGTTTTGGCTCCCGCCGAAACTACTTTATTGTCGTCAGTAATAATCATTTGACCAAACATATCGCGACGATTTGTTGGCAATTGTACGCCAATATCCAGTGAAAGTGGTTCGATTGTTAATTTGCCTGATTTTTGAGGGTATAAGATTGTTTTTTTCAAGATTACGAAATAGCATCTTTGTCCTTGAAAATTCCCTTCTTCAATTGATAATTGCTTAATATCAATGTTTTGATTCCAGAAATCATTGTATTTTGGTTTTGCCAATTCTTTAAAACCAGTAACGCCAATATTGTTGAAATACAATTTATAAACAACTGTAATTGGTTCGTTCAAGTATGGATTTGTTTTTGAAATTTCAGCAACAAGATTTAGGGTTTCGCTTCCTTGACCTTGTGGTCTATCGTTTGGATCCCTTTCTTGAGCAACGGCATTTGTAACAACAATTTTTATAGGAGATGTTTTGTAAATCTGTCCATTGAATTCGATAGCCGCTTGACGTATAGTTACAGTTCCTTTTTTATCAGGCTGTAAAATATAAGAGTATATTTTTTGAAAAGAACTTCTTCCGTTGACCCATGATTGGCTTATTTGTTGGCTTGGCCCGGCTACAATTTTAAATCCGTCAAAATTAGGCTGTTCAAAGTTGTCTCCATCAACATTCATGATGAAGTCAATTCGAAGTCTTTCATTTAGACCAAGCGTATTTTTGCTGACTCTGGCTTCAAACTGAACTTGAGCCAAAAGTCCTTGAAAAGTGAATAGAAATAAAATTAAATATCTTTTCATTAAATTGTTTAATCGTTTTTGCTGTTTAACCGTTTATTTGTTTAACTGTTTAATCGTTTAACTGTTTATTCGATTAAACAAATAAACGGTTAAACGATTAACCCAAAAGTCCTACCAGTCTTTTTCTGTTTTCTTAGGACTTCCTTTTATTTTTTGAGCGTTTACTTTGTCTTGAATTTTCTTTTCCTCATTATTTACAGCATCTAATAAATTCTGAACGCGCTCTTTTGAAATTCCTCCAGGCTGTGGTTTTGGCTGACCTTGATCAGATTTGTCATCTTTCTTAGGATCGTTTTTACCGTCTTTATCTTTGTCTTTGTCGCCTTTATCGTCTTTTTTATCTTTATCCTTGTCCTTGTTTTTATCCTTGTCTTTGTCCTTGTCTTTATTTTTATCCTTGTCCTTGTCTTTGTCTTTGTTTTTATCCTTGTTGTCGTTTTTAGGAGGGTTTTCTTTTAGTTTTTGTTTGGCCAAAGCATAATTGTAGCGCGTTTCATCATCAGTTGGATCATTGCGCAAAGCTTCTTTGTATGCTTCAACAGCTTGCGTGTAATCTTTCTCTTTCATGAAAACATTTCCTAAATTATGATAAGCTTTGTGCTTTTCAGGTCGCGTTGTAGCGTTTTTTATCGCTTTTGCGTAAGCAAATTTGGCTTCTGAAATTTGATTTTGTTTGTAGATCGTATTTCCTAAATTGTATGAAGCGGCAGCTTTTTTTGGAAATTTTGATTGTGAAATTCTATAATTCGCTTCGGCATCAACAAATTTATTCTGTTTATATTCTTCGTTCCCGTCCGGCAATGTTTTGTCTTTCTCTTGAGCAGAAACTGCTAAAGAAAACGTTAGTAAAATATAAAGAAGTAAATTTTTCATTCTAAATTTTTTGTTTTTTGTTCCAAAATTTAAGCGGAACAATTATTTCTTTTCGTTAAATAAATTCAACTCTTTGATCCAATTTGTTTTTCTTTCCAACAAGAAAATATCCAAGAATAATAACAGAAAAGCAAAACCAAGAAACCATTGAAACTGCGATTGAAATTCGGCCATTTGCGTAGCTTCAAATTCTGTTTTCTGAATGTTGTTCAACGCATTTTTTATGTATTCTAAAACTTCTTTTGTGTTACCGCCGTAAACATAACCGCCTTTTGTTGCTTTTGCAATAGTTTTTAAGCCTTCTTGATTTAATTTAGTTATTACGATTTCTCCGTTTTGATCTTTTTGATGGCTTCTAACTATGCCATTTTCTTTTAACGGAATTGTGCCTCCTTTTTCAGTTCCAACACCAATTGTGATGATTTTCATTCCTAATTTATTGGCTTCTTCAGCTGCTCCAGAAGCTCCTTCCGAATGATCCTCTCCATCAGAAATTAAAATCAGCAATTTGCTTGTTTTGCTTTTTTCATCAAAATAAGTAGATGATAACCGAATCGCTTCGTCGAGTGAAGTTCCTTGAGACGAAACCATATCTGGACTCATGCTCTGAAGAAACATTTTAGCAACACTGTAATCTGTTGTAATTGGCAAAACAGGAAATGCGCTTCCTGCGTAAGCTACAATTCCAATTCGGTCGCTTCCTAATTGATTGATGATCTGAGAAACTATTTGCTTGCTTTTTTCTAAACGGCTTGGCGCCACATCTTCTGCAAGCATACTTTTAGAAACATCGACCGCAAAAACAATATCAATACCTTCACGTTTTACGGTTTCCATTTTAGTGCCAATTTTTGGGTTCACTAATCCAATGATTAGGCAAGCCAATGCTAAAAGGATAATCGATAATTTCAATACTGGTTTGAAAACAGAACTTTCAGGGCTCAGTTTTTTAACCATTTCCAAATCACCAAATTCACGTTGCTTTTTTCTTTTCCAATACACATTGAAAAGAAAAATGCACACCACGATTGGGAGCAAGAATAAAAGATATAAATATTTTTTTTCGTCTAATTCCATTTCTTAATTCTAGTTTTCAGTTTTCAGTTACAGTATTCAGCTGTAAACTGAGAACTGTGACTGCGACTAAAATATTTTAAATAAAGCTTCTATAAACCGTATTTCTTAAACCAACTTCCAGCAATAATAAAAAGACTGCTAATGCAACGAACATTCTGTATTTTTCGTCATAATCGTAGAATTTTAATTCTTGTATTTCAGTTGTTTCTAATTTATTGATTGCATTATAGATTTGAGCTAATCTGTCATTGCTTGTTGCTCTAAAATACGTTCCGTCCGTTTTGCGGGCAATGCTTTTCATTAGTTGCTCATCAATTTCTACTTTTTGCATTTTGAATAAGAATCCGCCATTTGGTCCGTAAGCATATGGAGATTCTGCCATTCCGTTTGTTCCTAAACCAATTGTGTAAACTTTGATTCCGTATTGTTTAGCAATATCGGCAGCAGTTTCTGGCTCAATAAATCCGGCATTGTTTACACCATCTGTCAATAAAATAATAACACGGCTTTTGGCCTTGCTGTCTTTAAGTCGGTTTACTGCTGTTGCAAGCCCCATACCAATTCCGGTTCCGTCTTGTAAAGCATTATCGTATTTGATTTCCTTAATCGCTTCTAGAATGATTGCTTTGTCACTTGTAACAGGTGTTTTTGTATATGCTTCCGATGCGTATAAAACTAATCCGATTCGATCATTAGGTCTTTCTCCCACAAAATCTGCAGCCACTCTTTTTAAAGCCTCCATACGGTTTGGCTTTAAATCTTTTGCGAGCATACTTCCCGAAACGTCAATTGCCATTACAATATCAATTCCCTTTGTTGTTTTGGTTTGATTACTGATGTCTACTGTTCTTGGTCTTGCCAAAGCAATAATCAAAGAACATAAAGCAATAATTCTAAAAACGTATAAACACGGTTTTAATTTCGTCAACAGCGATTCACTGTTTTTGAAACCTTGCGTCGAACTCATTTTTAAAGTTGCCGACTGCTCGTTGCGTTTCCAGAAAAACCACGCTATTGCAATTGGTATTAGTAAAAACAACCAAAAGAATTCCGGATTTAAAAAAGTGATCTTTCCCATTAGTTGCTTGCTCTTTGAAGTTCAATAGAATTTAAGATTCGAGTTGTAATCTCGTTTGCATATGTGTCACCTTCTTCATGTAAAATCATGATTTGCTGTAAACCCTGATCTTGTTTGAAAAGCAGTAACTCATAGTATGCTTTTGTACTCGTTTTAGTTGCCGGATTCAGAACTGACATTGTTCCGTAACCTTTTATTCCCTGAATACCTTCGTTTGTTTGAAAATCTTCTTGTTTTACTATTATGTTTTGGCCACCTTGTGCTTCGATTACTTTTAACGAACCTTCTAGCGCTTTACTTAAATCGATATCTGTTGGCTGTTTGAATTTAGTGGTAGAAACTGTGACATAAAAATTATCAATCATGCTGCCATATATAAAAAGCTGCATTTCTTTGATTAATGCCATGGTTTCTTTTGGCAGTATTTTTTCTGTATCCATTCTTTTTAAAACCTTTGGAGTTTCGATAAGAACTGCCGGATTTCCATAAGCACTTTTTACCCATTCGCCTTCTAATAATTCTTTAGAAGGATGACCGATTAAGTTATCTTTTACATAATTGAATCCTTTAGTTACAATTAAAAAAGATATAGTTGTTACTAATAGGAATATAACCGCCGCAACTGAGTAGCCAATTCTTGCATTTCGTTTTTTACGAAGTTGTATTCGAATTTGTTTCTGTCTCTGAGCTTCGTTCAATAACTGATCTTCTATTTCTTCTGGCGCTTCCGTTGGAATGGCATTATCCAACGTTAAAATTACTTTCTGAATTTTGTTTCTGTCTTCGGTAATTTCAAAATCCAATGGTTTGGATTTAGCAAATTTCACTAAATCGGCCTGACGCAAAACACGTTCTAAGTTTTCAACTGTTTCTGGCGTCAAAGTCATTTTCTTTTTAGTGGAAGCTATTCTGATTGCCGCAATCAACTCCGATGTTGTACTTTCCATGGCCGGAATATGAATCGCCTCTTCAATATAATTTCGGGCAATATCAGTCAGTTCGCTATAATATTCTTTGATTTCACCTTTTTGTACAAGTTCTTTCTGCTCTAAATTGTTAAGTAAACTTGTTGCTTTTTCAATAGGTGTTTTATAAACTTCCTCTTCAATTTTTTTCTTCTGATTTTTTTTAACAAACCAATAGACAAAAGCACCAATCCCTAGAATGATTATAAGTGCAAGAAGATATTTCCACCAGTCACCAAGACCGTTGTCGCTACTAGAAATATCTTTGATGTCGTACATCTTTTGTTGCAAAGTATCTACTTTTACTCCAGCGACTTCAACTTTAATTGAGTCTGATAAAAAAGGTTTTTTGTCAATTAAAATTTTAACTGGGGGAATAGTATATTTTCCCGAATCAAATTGAGTTAGGCCATACTTTTTGATCAATTCATAGGTGTCATTCTTTTTGACAGTATCAATTGGATAAGATTGAATAACTTCTAACGGCCCGAAGGTTTTTTGTTTAGGAAAAACAACTTTTGATTTTGAGCTTACAACTGTTTTGAGCGTCAGTTTAAATTCAGCTCCAATTTTGTTTTTTGTAGTATCAATACTAGTTTCGACTTGCTTTTGCTGTGCAAAAACCGCCGATGTAAGCAAAAATAGAAATATGTAAAATTTTAATTTCATTTTATTAACGATTGAAGATTAACGATTTTTGATTTTTGATTTTCCTAAGATTGTCAATAGTTTCTAAAATGATAATCTTTAATTTCATGAATTATTTTTTGATGTTTTAATGCTTGAAACGAAAATTGATATTAATTGGTTTGCTTCTTCTTTTGCTTTTGTCAAACTTTCTAAATCTTTTGACAAGTTTGCTTTTTCAATTATTTTCAAACAAACAAAAGTTTCTCTTAATTCTTTTAGACAAATTCCCATTTTATGAATAAAATCCTTTTTGCTTTCTGCGCTTTGTGCCTCTCCATAATTCAAAGCAGGAGATGTACTAGATCGTGTTATTTGTCCAAGTAAGTGATTTCCCGCATAATTCTTTTCAAATTTTATTGTGAGCGTTATTATACTTGCTGCAAAATCAATCAATCTATTTTCTAGTTCTTGTTTATTCATTATAAATCCGTTTAGGCAATCATTCAAAAATCAGAAATCGTTAATCAAAAATCAAAAATTTTATCTTGACTTGAAATAGCCTAATAATTTTGTTACATAATTTTCGTCGACTCTCGTATTTACAACGCCGGCACCAGATTTACTGAAAGTTTCTTTGAAATAATTTACTCTTTCGTGATAATGCTTTTCATAGTTCATTCGAACCGTTTTTGACCCCGTATCAACCAAAATTGTTTTTCCAGTTTCAGCATCTAGCATGTGCACCATGCCTAAATTTGGGATTTTTTCTTCACGAATATCATACACGCGAACTCCTGTTAAATCATGCTTTTTGGAAGCAATTTTCAAGGTCTGCTCATAATTTTCAGACATAAAATCGGAAATCATAAAAACGATGGCTTTCTTTTTCTGCGTTCCAGATAAAAATTTCAAAGCTTCAGAAATATCCGTTTTGTTGCTTTTTGGTTCAAATTCGATCAATTCTCGAATGATTCTCAAAACGTGAGAACGGCCTTTTTTTGGTGGAATGTACAATTCGACATTGTCAGAAAATAAAATCAGTCCGATTTTGTCGTTGTTTTGTGTAGCCGAAAAAGCCATCGTTGCCGCAATTTCGGTTACGATGTCTTTCTTAAATTGGCTTTTTGATCCAAAACCTTCTGAACCCGAAATGTCAACCATTAAAACCATGGTCAATTCGCGTTCTTCTTCAAATACTTTAACGTGAGCTTCGTTGTAGCGTGCGGTTACATTCCAATCGATGTTACGAATATCATCTCCGTATTGGTATTGACGCACCTCGCTAAACGTCATTCCTCGTCCTTTAAATGAAGAGTGGTATTCTCCCGAAAAGATATGATTGCTCAGTCTTTTCGTCTTGATTTCTATTTTCCGTACTTTTTTTAAAAGCTCTTTTGTATCCATTTTTGATTTGGTTTATGGTTTATGGTTGTTGGTTGATGGTGTATAAACCATCAACAAAAAACTATCAACCATCAACTTTTTAAGGTACTTCAATCTCGTTTACGATTTTGTTGATAATGTCTACAGAAGTAATGTTTTCTGCTTCTGCTTCGTAAGTGATTCCAACTCTGTGGCGTAACACATCGTGAACAACAGCACGAACGTCTTCTGGGATTACGTAACCACGACGTTTGATGAAAGCATAGCATTTAGCAGCATTAGCCAAGTTGATACTTCCACGTGGAGAAGCTCCAAAACTGATAAGCGGTTTTAAATCGGCTAATTTGTATTTCTCTGGATAACGAGTAGCAAAGATGATATCTAAGATATATTTTTCAATTTTTTCGTCCATGTAAACTTCACGAACAGCTTCCTGCGCACGCAAGATTTGATCAACAGAAACTACCGGATTTACTTTTTCGTAAGTTCCTTTTAAGTTTTGGCGAATTACAAAGCGCTCTTCGTCAATTTTTGGATAATCAATAACAGTTTTTAGCATAAAACGGTCAACTTGCGCTTCAGGCAATTGATAAGTTCCTTCTTGTTCAACTGGATTCTGTGTTGCTAATACCAAAAACGGACGATCTAATTTGAAAGTAGTGTCACCAATAGTTACTTGTTTTTCCTGCATTGCTTCAAGAAGGGCAGACTGAACTTTTGCAGGAGCACGGTTGATCTCATCAGCAAGGACGAAATTAGCAAAGATTGGCCCTTTTTTAATAGAGAATTCGTTTGCTTTAATATTGTAAATCATCGTTCCGATAACATCGGCAGGTAATAAATCGGGAGTAAACTGAATACGGCTGAAAGAACCTTGTACCGCTTGAGAAAGCGTATTAATTGCTAAAGTTTTGGCCAAACCAGGAACTCCTTCAAGTAAAATGTGTCCTTGTCCTAAAAGACCAATTAATAAACGCTCGACCATATGTTTCTGGCCCACAATAACTTTGTTCATTTCCATTGTAAGAAGGTCTATAAAAGCACTTTCTCTTTCAATTTTTTCATTGATCGCTCTAATGTCTAAAGTCGTTGTATTTTCTTCCATATAAATGTTTTTAAAAGCTTTTTTAAACTCTTGATTTTTACGTCCGGTTTTTGAGAGTGCAAATTGAATATTTTTTGAGAAGTAAGATGTTAAAGAATGGTTAAAACTTCGACCAAACACCTAATTTTAAGGACGAATTGTGAATCTATTTTTATATTTTTAAGAACTTTGATGGATATGTTTTTAAAAAGCATATTTATTACCAAAAATAACGCAATATAACCATGAGCAAAACAACATTATCGCCTATTATTTCAGGCACTATGAATTGGGGAATCTGGGATAAAAATCTTTCAGCTAAAGAAATGGAAAACTTGATACAAATTAGTATCGAAAACAAAATCACTACTTTTGATCACGCCGATATTTATGGCGATTACACCACTGAAGCTGAATTTGGAAAAGCATTTAAAGCAAGTAAAATTTCCCGCGAAAAATTACAATTGATTACAAAATGCGGTATCCAATTGGTTAATGAAAATCGCAACACAAAAATCAAACATTATGACTATTCTAGAGACTATATAATTTGGTCGGCAGAAGAATCGTTAAAGAAACTTAAAACAGATTTTATTGACGTTTTTTTATTGCACAGACCGAGTCCGCTTATGCAGGCTGATGAAATTGCTGAGGCAGTTGAAAAATTAAAATCAGACGGAAAAATTATTGATTTCGGACTTTCGAATTTTACGAGTTCTCAAACCGAATTAATTCGCCAGAAAACAGAAGTCAGTTTTAATCAAGTGCAGTTTTCGGCAACACATTTTGAACCAATGCTTGACGGAAGTTTAGATTATATGCAAACGCATGGAATTCGTCCATTATCATGGAATCCGCTTGGAACTGTTTTTAGAGAAGATACCAAAAAAACACGCCGATTGAAAAAGCTGTTTTCAACTTTATTAGAGAAATATCATTTAGGAGCTGATACACTTTTATTAGCTTGGATTTTAAAACATCCAGCAGGTGTTATTCCAATTGCGGGAACGGTGAATGTTGCCAGAATTCAAGCGTTATTAAAAGCAGTTGAATTAGATATGGACAAAGAAGACTGGTTTGCAATCTGGACTGAAAGTATGGGCGACGATGTGCCTTAATTTTTAGTATTCAGTTTACAGTTTTTAGTGTTCAGCTAAAATGCAAAAAAAATAAACACATAGAAACATAGATTTTATGTTTTTCTGAAAAGAACTATTCAACGTTTCACTTTCACATAGCTATGTGAATTCAGATGAAATGAAATGCCTTTTTTTAGATAAAGTTAAGCTATGATTCTATGTGTTAAAACAAAATATTTAAAATGAAAAAAACAGCCCTAATTACTGGAGCAACAAGCGGAATTGGAAAAGCAACTGCACAAATATTGGCAAAAAACAATTATAAAGTTATTCTTTGCGGAAGACGTAAGGATCGTTTAGAAGAATTAGAAAAAGAACTTTCGGTTTTTACAGAAGTATATTCTTTATCATTTGATGTTCGGGACAAAGAAAATGTTTTTGCAGCAATTGGTTCATTGCCAACTGATTTTTCGACTATTGATGTTTTAATCAATAATGCCGGAAACGCACATGGTTTAGATCCGATTCAAAACGGAGATATTGATGATTGGGATGCTATGATTGACATAAATGTAAAAGGGCTTTTGTATGTTTCTAAAGCAATTATCCCACAGATGATCGAAAGAAAATCCGGGCATATTATCAATATTGGATCAATTGCAGGAAAAGAAGTTTATCCGAACGGAAATGTTTATTGCGCTTCAAAACATGCTGTCGATGCGATCAACAACGGAATGCGAATGGATTTGAATCCGTATGGAATTCGAGTTGGAGCAATTCATCCAGGAATGGTTGAAACTGAATTCAGCGAAGTTCGTTTTAAAGGCGATGCCGACAGAGCTTCAAATGTATATAAAGGTTTAGACGCATTGCAAGCTGAAGATATTGCTGACATTATTCATTTTGTAGTGTCAAGAAAATATCACGTGAATATTGCTGATTTGATTGTTTATCCGACTGCGCAAGCCTCGGCAACAATTGTCAAGAAAAATATTTGAAAGAAAATTTTATTGTAGAGACGCACTGCTGTGCGTCTTTTTTACGTTTTAAGATTATGAATTGGAATTAAAATGATTTGCGGGTTTTTAATTAGTGTTAATTATTGCAATTAGTGGCAGAAAAAAAATAGACTATGATCAACAAACGCCTTTTAATTAAAAATCTCCTCGCTCATAATGACGAAAGCAGTTTTTATGACAAAAAAAGGCAATTGAATCTTCATTCTCGGGAAGGGAAAGGGAAATTCTTAAAACACATTTGTGCGTTATCCAATTCTAACCCAAATAACAATTCTTATATTGTGGTTGGAGTAGAAGATCAAGATAACGAAATTGTTGGCGATGATTTTTTTGATGACAGCCGAATTCAAAATTTGGTCAATGCCTTTTTGGAAAATCCTCCAAAAATTCAATATGAAAACGTCCCTTTTCCAAATCTTCCAAAAGATAAAGTAATCGGTCTGGTTACTATAAAACCTAAAAGTAAAATCTCGTATTTTAAAAAAGGAATTCATACTATTCTTGCTAATAGCGTCTTTGTGAGGCGTGGCAGTAATTCTACTCCTTTAGAAGAGCACGAGGAAGTAGAGAAAAATTATCAAAACACTGAAACAGTAATCGGAATTGAAAATAGTTCTCGAAACAGTATTCAGTATACTTTAGATGGCGTTATCGATTTTATGAATTTCAGGCATAAAGATATGTCGCCAAAATACCGAGTATTTAAAGAATTGTTTGTGATTTGCTGGGCTGGAGTTGCTAAAAAATCTCGCGATAAAACGTTTCTGTCCAGAGTTGACATCGAATTGATAAACGAACAAATTAAGCTATTTTATTCGGCTCAGGATGTTGTTACGATCGAATATAATGATGATACATTTACCATTACAGAATATGTTCCGTTGGGATTAAATGACAAAACAAGCTTTTATCCTTTGGAGAAGCAAACCATACATTTTTTTGACAATGGATATTATAAGATTGATCGCGAAATGCTCTTTCAGCCACCGGAGTTCAATCGAAAAATGTTGTACCATATTTACAATTCAAATATGGCATTGCTTCAAAAACTTCAAAAAGGATTTGCTTTGTCGCCACGAGAATTAGCAGATCTCGAAAATCTTCCGTCTACTTTTATGATTTGCTATTTGAATGGTTTTGATGAAGCTAAGCAAAAGCTAATTGATTCGAAATTGCTTTTAAAGCCTTTCCCTCAAGTGTATTTGTCTTTTAAAGAAGCACTTCGCATTTTGAGGAAAATGAAATATGATGTTCAATGAAAAAGGTACAAAGCAGCAGAGTAATAGAGGTACAAAGGTTTTCTGTAGAGACGCACTGCAGTGCGTCTAACCCAAAATGATTTTTTGGTTTTTAATTTTTAATGGTATTTCAAATATTGGTTTACCTCATCATACGCAAATAGAATTTCTTTTGGGCCGTCGGCGTAGGATGCCGCTTCATAGGAGTTGTAATATAAAAGCAAGCCTTCTTCGGTGTAAAAAATATTCAGAGGCAATTGAAATTTGTCGTTTTCAAACATTAATCCGGTTGCATTAATATTGGCTTTTGCTGGGATTTTATATTTCTTTCTGAATTTTTTTTCAGCGAAGGCTTTAAATTCTTTTTCATTAATAAATAATTGATCCATAAAAATTGTTTTTCCGGTTTTTGGATTAAATATTAATGATCTAAAACCTTGATATCCATGAGCTCCGCCTGTAAAAGTGTAATGATCAATTTTGATGTTTAAAATTTCTTCAGAGTGAAATTCTACATTTCCTATAATTTTTGCTTCCCAGCCAAAAGTCTCAGTAGGAAATTTTTTGTGCATTTCTTCATATGAATCGATAAACGATTGTGCCAGCATATTATAATCGGTTGCTTTTGCAGGGTCTTCATCAAAATAAGTGATTTCTTTTACAACCAAGAAAACCTTTTTATTAATGCTGTCAGCGGTAATTTTTGCGTTTTTAGCAATTGGAACTTCAATAGTGATTATAGGACAATCGCTTTTGCAGGGAATGGTAGATTTTTTCTCAAACGTTTCATTTTCAAATGAAAGCTCTTTGTTACAACTTGTAAATATCAAAAACAAAAAGACTAAAAAAGTATAATGTTTCATATATGTGAAAGTTATTTGTTAGCAGACATAAAAGGTAACATTTTTTTTTCGAAATGAATTTCTGTTTTAGCAAAAGTCTGAAGATCAGTGATTTTATGTCAAAAAATGTTAATTATATACAAAGGTAAGGAGTTGTTTTCAGGATTAGAATAAATTAAACGGTAAATTTGTACAGCATTTATAGAATTAAAATTTGTAACTATATGAAATTCAATACTAAAGTAATACATGGAGGTCAGCATCATGATCCAAGTACAGGTGCAGTAATGCCTCCGGTATATCAAACTTCAACTTTTATTCAGACAAGTCCAGGGAAGCCTTTGGCAGATTATGAATACAGTCGAGCGTCAAATCCAACTCGTACCGCTTTAGAAAATGCTTTGGCAAGTATTGAAAATGGAACTCGCGGACTTGCTTTTTCATCTGGTTTAGCTGCAACAGATTGTATTTTAAGATCATTTAAAGCCGGTGATGAAATCATTGCAATGGATGATTTATATGGCGGAACATACAGAATGTTTTCTAGAATTTATAAAGATTCCGGAATTAAATTCCATTTTGTTGACATGACTGATTTGGAGAAATTAAAATCGCTAATTAATGAAAACACAAAATTGATTTGGGTTGAAACACCAACAAATCCATTGATGAAATTGGCCGATATTGAAGAAGTTGCCAAAATTACCAAAGCCAATAAAATTTTATTTGCAGTTGATAATACTTTCGCAACACCATATTTGCAAAAGCCGTTGGATCTAGGCGCTGATATTGTTATGCACTCTGCCACAAAATATTTAGGAGGACATTCAGATGTTATTGCAGGGGCTTTAATTGTCAAAGATGAAGCATTGGGAGATCAATTGCATTTCCAGCAATTTGCAACTGGCGCAACATTAGGACCAATGGATAGCTTTTTAGTTTTAAGAGGAATAAAAACGCTTTCTCTAAGAGTTCAAAGACATTGCGAAAATGGAGAAAAAGTAGTGGAGTTTTTAAGCAATCATCCTAAAATCAAAACGGTTTATTATCCAGGATTAAAAAATCATCCGTTTCACGAAATTGCTAAAAAGCAAATGAAAGCTTTTGGTGGAATGGTTTCGTTTACTTTTGTTTCAGGCAAAAAAGAAGATTCTATTGTTTTTTTAGAGAAACTGAAAGTATTTACTTTGGCAGAATCTTTAGGTGGAGTTGAATCTTTGGCAAATCATCCGGCTTTGATGACGCACGCATCGATTCCTGCAGATAAAAGAGCTGAAGTTGGTATAACTGATGATTTGGTTCGATTAAGTGTTGGTATTGAAGATGCAGAAGATTTAATCGCCGATTTAGAGCAAGCATTATCTTAAGAAATAGATAAAATAAAAATCCCAAATTCCAATTTTTTTAATGTTTTGGATTTTGGGATTTTTTATGTTGTGATTTTTCTAGTTTAGAATTCTAAATAATAAATATATCCGAAGTTAAACCAAACTTGCCAGTCGTTTGACTTGTTTTCTTTATAGATATCTTTATTTGGATTTAAACCATCGATCCAGTCATTGCTGTACATTTGGAAACGAGTTTCAAACATTAAATCGCTCATTTTTGTTAATTTGTAATGAACACCTACTCCTCCAGTTGCTGACACAACAACTCCAGTTTCAGTAGAAAAACCGTGAGGTCTTCCGTCAGATGGGGTTAAATATTTGCCTATTGTAACATTTGGAAGTGTTAAGTCTCCTAAATGAGAACCAACTTTTGCTGAATAATAATTTACCTGAAATCCTAGGCTTAAATACGGGCTGAAGCTACCAACTGAGTTTTCGAAATCATGTATTTTTATAAAAGAGAATTCTAATTGAGATCCTAATCCTACTGTAGTTGTACTTGCGTTCATGTTTTTAAGCATTGTAACAAAAGGAGTTTCTGGCTTTTTGTCAACCCATTTTCCGTAGTGCTTTAGTTGAGTATGGCTGAATGAAAGTTCAGATCGTACTTTAAAATGCTCAGTGAAAAAACTTTCTCGATTATTAGCGGCTGAAAAGTTGATGAAATGCATAACTCCGATGCCAAATCCACTATTTCCAACATTAGTATCCAAATTATTTCTTTGTCCAAAATCTGATTGCAATGTTACAGGTCCTGCGAATATTCCTATTTCTTGTGCAAGATCAGATTGAGCATTTGCAACATTGCTAATTCCAAGAATGGCAAATAGCGTGATAATTACGGGTTTGAGCATAGTATTTGGGCTTTGAAATCTAGGCAAATATATAAAAAAGGAAATCTAAACAAAATATTAAATATGTCTATTAAAAAATTAGTAACAAAACACTTAATTTTCTGACTTTAAGTGGTGTTATTTGGTGCAAAATCCAAGGCATAAAATTGGATTTTTATTTTTGTTTAGAAATAACACAATTCTGCTCTAAAAACGAAAAAAAATAACAATTCATCATTGTTTTGCCTTATCTTTGCTTGTTGATACGAAAACGTTTTCTTAAACGTATTTTCCTGTTTAATTGATTTAAGCTAAAAACTATTATTTGAATAATTTATTTAAAAATGGAACAAAAAATAAATGAATTTATGGCTCTGGTTGAGTCAAAAAATCCAAACGAGCCAGAATTTCTTCAAGCTGTTAGAGAATTTGCAGAAACAGTTATTCCGTTTATTGCAGAAAGAAAAAAGTATGATGGAAAAAATTTACTTCTTAGAATAGCTGAACCGGAAAGATCTGTGATTTTTAGAGTTCCGTGGGTAGATGACAAGGGCGAAATTATTGTAAACAGAGGATTCAGAATTCAAATGAACTCTGCAATTGGACCATATAAAGGAGGAATAAGATTTCACCATACAGTAAATTTGTCAGTTTTAAAATTCTTGGCTTTCGAGCAAGTTTTCA
The DNA here is from genome assembly GCF_000425445.1 of Flavobacterium denitrificans DSM 15936. GTDB lineage: Bacteria > Bacteroidota > Bacteroidia > Flavobacteriales > Flavobacteriaceae > Flavobacterium > Flavobacterium denitrificans. Next base: position 120,260 of record NZ_AUDL01000012.1, read on the forward strand.
AAAACAGTTTGACAACGCTTCCAATGGGTGGAGGAAAAGGTGGTTCTGATTTTGATCCGGAAGGAAAGTCAGATGGTGAAATTATGCGTTTCTGCCAATCTTTTATGACAGAATTATGTCGCCATATTGGTCCAGATCTTGATGTTCCTGCTGGAGATATTGGTGTTGGAGCAAGAGAGATTGGTTATTTGTTTGGTCAATATAAAAGAATCAGAAATGAATTTACAGGAGTTTTAACTGGAAAAGGTTTGGCTTACGGAGGTTCATTAATACGTCCTGAAGCTACAGGATATGGAGTAGTTTATTTTACAGATCAAATGCTTCGTACTATTGGACATGAGATTAAAGGTAAAAGAGTTGCTATTTCTGGATTCGGAAATGTAGCTTGGGGAGTGGCGCTAAAAGTAAATGAACTTGGAGGTAAAGTGGTTACACTTTCTGGCCCTGATGGTTATATTTATGATGAAGAAGGAATTTCTGGAGAAAAAATCGACCACATGCTTGAAATGAGAGCTACCGGAGATAATAGAGCAGAGCGATATTTAGAGAAATATCCAAATGCTGTTTTTCATAAAGGAAAAAGCCCTTGGGAAGTAAAAGTTGATATCGCAATTCCATGTGCTACTCAAAACGAATTGAATGGCGAAGATGCTAGAAAACTTATAGATAATGGTGTTTTATGTGTGACAGAAGCTGCGAATATGCCTTCTACATTAGATGCAATTAAGCTTTTCTTGGATAATAAAGTGCTTTTTGCTCCTGGAAAAGCGGCAAATGCTGGTGGAGTAGCGGCGTCTGGATTAGAAATGACGCAAAACTCTATCCGTTTGAATTGGACAAGCGAAGAGGTGGATTTGAGATTGAAAGATATCATGGTTGGAATTCACAATCAATGTAAAAAATACGGTGCAGAAGAAGATGGTTATGTAAACTACGTAAAAGGAGCTAACATTGCCGGATTTGTTAAAGTCGCTGACGCTATGCTTGCGCAAGGTGTAGTATAAATATTTTTTTTATAGTTTTTTGAAAATGTCTTCATTTGTCTTTGTGCAATTGAAGGCATTTTTTATTTATAAAAGAACAAAAAGCAAATACTTTCGTTTGTAGTATATTTGTTTATTCGAATATGTAAAAAAAATGAAGAAAGACTTTCTGTATGTTTTGTTTCTATTTCTATTTCAATTTAGTTTTTCACAAAATAAATTGTCATGGCAGGGTTATTTTTCGTTCAACGAAGTAAAGGATATCTCAGAATCATCAACTGCAGTTTATGCGGCTTCAGAAAATGCATTGTTTGTCAAAAATGCTTTAGCGAATACTACTAAAACAATAACAACAATTGACGGACTTTCCGGCCAAACTATTTCGGCGGTATATTACAGTGAGGTTTTCAAAAAGACAATAGTGGGTTACGAGAACGGTTTGATGATTGTAATTAATGAAACTGATGGCAGCATTCTGAAAGTTGTAGACATCATCAATAAACAATTAGCACCGAATCTTAAAAAAATCAATCATTTTATGGAGCATAACGGATTGGTTTATGTTTCCTGCGATTTCGGTATAGTGCAATTTAATTTGACAACACAGCAGTTTGGCGATACTTATTTTATAGGTGATAACGGTGCCGAAATCAGTGTTAAGCAAACTGCATTTTTTAATGGATTTATTTATGCTGCAACTTCAAGTGGCATAAGAAGAGCAAATATTGAAAATCCAAATTTGAATGACTTCAAACAATGGACTGTTGTGAATTCTGGAGATTGGTCAAGTGTTGAAAGTGTCGATTCTGAATTGATTGCGATTAATTCTGCAGGATATATTCACCGATTTAACTCAAATAATTTTGTTGGATTTTCTCAACTTCCACAGGCTTCGGTTGATATGCGTGCAAAAAATCATAATTTGTTTGTAACGATACCAAATGCTGTTTATGTATATAATAGCCAAATGACTTTAATTCGTCAGATTTCTAATTCTCAAGTTTTAGATAATACTGTAAATTTCACTAGCGCAACTTCAGTTGGGGATGTTATTTTTATTGGAACAAAGGAAAAAGGTATGTTTTCATCATCGCTTTCAAGTAGTGCTGCATTTGTAAATAATACTCCTGCGGGACCGGCAAGAAATAATATTTTTTCGATGGATGTGACCCCAAGTGTTCTCTGGACAGTTTATGGAGATTATGATACTTACTATAATCCGTATGATTTGGATAGTTACGGAGTTAGCAAATACAATACATCTGGCTGGTTGAATATTCCGTATTCAGATGTTAAAAATGCAAAGTCAATGACAAGAGTTATTATTAATCCTAAAAATGAAAAACAAGTTTATGCAAGTTCTTTCTTTTCGGGTTTATTGCGAATCGAAGATGATATTCCGAATTTTTTATATAATGAAAAAAATAGTGGTTTAGAATCAATTACTACCGAAGGACCAAATTATATTGATGTTCGTATAAACGCAACAGCTTTTGATAAAACAGGAAATTTGTGGGTTACAAATAGTCGTATAAAAAACGGATTAAAAGTTCTGAAATCGAATAATCAATGGGGGAGTTATGCTATGACTTCAATTTTAGATGATGCTCAAGCAAGTAGTTATGGCGCAATTCTGGTGGATCGAAATAATGTAAAATGGATTGCAACGAATAGAGACGGTGTTGTAGGTTTTAATGAAACAAACAATACATTCAAAAAAATGACTTTTGGCGCCGATGCCGGAAATCTTCCAATTGCAGATGTTAGAGCGTTAGCAATTGATAATAAAAATCAGCTTTGGATTGGTACAACAAAAGGATTACGTGTTTTATCTAATGTTGGAAATTTTCAGAATGAAAGCCAGCTAAAAGCAAATCCAATCATTATTATGGAAGATAATTTGGCTCAGGAGCTTCTTTACGAGCAATTTATAACTTCTATTGCTGTTGATGGTGCAAACAATAAATGGATTGGAACAAGTGATTCTGGGGTTTTTATGGTTTCGCCAAACGGACAGGAAACCAAATATCATTTTACAAATAGCAATTCGCCTTTGCCAAGCAACGCCATAAACGATATTAAAATCAATAGCGCAACGGGTGAGGTTTTTATTGCTACCAATAAAGGTTTGATTTCTTTTGGCGGAATTGCCACTGAAGCCAATGAAGATTTGAATAATGTTTATGTGTATCCAAATCCGGTTCGGCCAACCTATTCAGGAACTGTAAAAGTTGCGGGATTGTTAGATAAAGCCAATATTAAAATTACAGATATTGAAGGGAATTTAGTTTACGAAACAACTTCGGAAGGCGGAACGATAGAGTGGGATACAACTGCTTTTGGAAAATATAAAGTTTCTTCGGGAGTTTATATGATTTTTATTTCTGCACAGGATGGTGGTGAGACGAAAGTAAAAAAAGTGATGATTATTCGATAAAAAGTAACATCTTTGACCTCCAAAATAAATTAAAACTCCAAACAAGTCTTTGTCCACATGCTCTTTAACTCTTTAAATTTTGCGATTTTCTTGCCAATTATATTTCTGCTTTATTGGTTTGTTGTAAATAAATCACTGAAATCACAAAACATATTATTGCTTTTAGCAAGTTATTTTTTTTATGCATGTTGGGATTGGAGGTTTTTGTTTTTATTGATTTTCTCTACTGCTTTAGATTTTTTTTCTGGACTAAAAATTGCAGAATCTAGAAGCCAGACGACTCGAAAATTTTGGTTTTGGCTCAGTATATCAATAAATCTTGGCTTTCTCGGTGTTTTTAAATATTATAATTTTTTTATCAAATCTTTTTCAGAGGGCGTCGCAAATTTTGGATTGCATATAAATCCTCTGACATTGGATATATTATTGCCCGTAGGCATTTCGTTTTATACCTTTCATGGTTTATCATATGTTATTGATATTTATAAAGAGAGAATACCAGCAGAAAAAAATATTGTGGATTATTCTGTGTTTGTAAGCTTTTTTCCTTTGCTTGTTGCTGGGCCTATTGAACGAGCAACTCATCTTTTGCCTCAAATTAAACAAGAAAGAATATTTAACTATGAAAAAGCAGTCGATGGATTAAGACAGATTTTATGGGGATTGTTTAAAAAAATAGTGATTGCAGATCAATGTGCTCAATATGCTAATAATATTTTTGATCATTCTGCGGAATATTCTGGGAGCACACTTGTTCTTGGTGCAGTTTTTTTTACTTTTCAGATTTATGGTGATTTTTCAGGTTATTCAGATATTGCTATAGGAACTGCACGTCTTTTTGGTATAGATTTATTAAGAAATTTTGCTTTTCCGTATTTTTCAAGAGACATTGCAGAATTTTGGAGAAGATGGCACATTTCACTATCAAGTTGGTTTAGAGATTATCTGTATATTCCTCTTGGAGGAAGTAAAGTGGGAATGTGGAAGAAAATTCGAAATACATTTATAATTTTTTTGGTTAGTGGGTTTTGGCACGGTGCAAATTGGACTTTTATAATATGGGGGCTTTTACATGCATTATATATTATACCTTCGATCATTTTTGAGACTAATAGGAAAAATATTGATATTGTAGCAAAAGGTAAAATTTTACCAGGGATTAAAGAGGTTTTTCAAATTGCTCTAACATTTGGTTTGGTTGTTTTTGCATGGATATTTTTTAGGGCAAATAATGTAGAACATGCTTTAGATTATATTTCGAACATTTTTTCAGATTCTTTATTCACTTACCCTAAATATGATGGAGATGATTTTCAAAAGAAGTTTTTTCTATTATTATCTGTTTTTATGATTGTTGAATGGTGCGGTAGAGAAGATCAATTTGCGATTGCTAAATTTGGATTAAAATGGAAGCCTGTTTTTCGTTATCTATTTTATTACATAATTATAATAGCTGTTTTTTGGTTTAGTGGTAAGGAAGAGCAATTTATTTATTTTCAATTTTAATGTATGAAAAAGTTTGTTTTAAAAATTTTCTATTTCTTTTCGCCTATTGTAATTCTTTCTTATCCAGTTGATTGTATTATTTCGTCTTATTTAAGCAAATCGAATCAAGCTCCGGGTGAATTCGAAGTCATGGATGATATTTACAATTCAAAAGCGAATTGTGATATTGCAATTTATGGATCCTCAAGAGCATGGGTTCATATTGATCCTAAAATTATGAGTGATTCTTTAAATTGTAAAGTCTATAATTTTGGAAATGATGGACATACATTTGATTTGCAGTATCTGCGTCATTTGGAATTTCTGAAGCATAATATTAAGCCTAAAACAATTATCCTTTCAGTCGATATATTCTCTTTTCATAAGCCACTTGGTTTGTATGAAGCAGGCCAATATCTTCCGTATATGTTATGGAACTTTGATATTATGAAATACACAAGCTTTTATGATTATTATAATAGATTAGAATACATTATTCCTCTTGTTCGGTATTTAGGGAAAAACAATGAATTAAAAACTGTTTCGGAATACATGGCCAATGGAGTACCAACAGAAAAATATAGGCATAATGGATATTTAGGTATGGACCTAAAATGGAATGATGATTTTGACAAAGTTAAGGCCAAAAAGAAATCATATGCAATTAAATTGGATCAAGAAAAGATAAACCTTTTTTATACTTTTATTAATGAGTGTAAAAAAATGAAAATCAATTTAATTTTGCTCTATACACCAGAATATGTAGAAGGCCAAAAATTTGTATCAAATAGAGAGGAATTGTTAGAGCTTTATAAAAAAAATGCTAAAGAGTATCATTTAAAATTTTATGACTATTCAGATGATGAAATTTGTTTTGATAAGACACTTTTTTATAACGCAGAACATTTGAATAAAAAAGGAGCTGAAATTTTCACAAGTAAATTTGCACATGCTTTAAAGTCAGAATTAAAAGACAGGTAATTTTGAAATGAATTAAGGACTTTAAAGAAAGTCGTTAATTTAGAAAACTAGAAAAATTATACGATGCAAGTCAAAACCAAAGCCATAGTAATCTCATCCTTAAAATTTCAGGAAAAAAGCTTGATTGTAAAGTGCTTTACACTTTCAAGCGGACTGAAATCGTATTTTGTGCGCGATGCTTTTTCGAGTCGGAAAACAAGCCAGAAGATTGCTTATTTTCAGCCGTTTTCGATTTTGGAAATCGAAGCCGTTCATAAAAATAAAGGGACGTTAGAAAATTTCAAAGAAATAAAGAGCGCTGTGCCGTTTCAGAGCATTCACACTGATATTGTAAAAAGTACAATAGTGATGTTTCTTTCAGAAATGCTTCATTATTCCATTCAGGAAGAAGAAAAAAACGAACAGCTTTTTCTGTTTTTAGAAACCGCTTTGACTTGGCTGGATCATCATGACGAAATTTCAAATTTTCATTTAATCCTGCTTTTAGAGATTACAAAATATCTCGGTTTTTATCCTGATATTTCTGAAATCGATTTGCCTTTTTTTGAAATGAATGAAGGTGTTTTTACGCTTTTTCAAAATGGAAATCTGCTTTCTGAGCATGAAACAAATTTGTTTAAAAAATTATTGGAATTAAAATTCGACAACGATCAAAAAGTTTTTCATGTTTTAGAAAGACAAATTTTGCTAAAAATCCTGATCGATTATTACAGTCTGCATTTGGAAGGATTCAAAAAACCTAAATCTTTGGAGATTTTAAAAGAAGTTTTCTCTTAAATCGGTTAAAATCGTGTTTTTTGTTGCGGAATCTACCTGAAATTCCCTCAAATGAGTCTTTTTTCCGTTATCTTTTCTCTAATTTCCTCAAAATTCATTACTTTCGCACCTCGTTTAAGAAAAGGATAAAATGAGTACAAAATTTACTGAATACAAAGGACTTGACTTGCCAACTGTAGCGTCTGAAGTTCTTGATTTTTGGAAGAAAGAAAATATATTTGAAAAGAGTGTAACTACTCGCGAAGGTGCTGAGCCTTTCGTATTTTTTGAAGGTCCGCCTTCAGCAAACGGATTACCTGGAATTCACCACGTAATGGCACGTGCGATTAAAGATATTTTTTGCAGATATAAAACTCAAAAAGGTTTTCAGGTAAAAAGAAAAGCCGGCTGGGATACTCACGGTTTGCCTGTAGAATTGGGTACTGAAAAAGAATTAGGAATTACTAAAGAAGATATTGGCAAAACGATTTCGATCGAAGAATATAACGAAGCGTGTAAAAAAACCGTTATGCGTTATACGGACGTATGGAATGATCTGACCGAAAAAATGGGGTATTGGGTTGATATGGAAGATCCGTATGTGACTTATAAACCAAAATATATGGAGTCGGTTTGGTGGCTTTTGAAACAAATCTACGATAAAGGTTTGTTGTACAAAGGTTATACAATTCAACCATACTCACCAAAAGCAGGAACTGGATTGTCTTCTCACGAAGTTAATCAGCCTGGAGCTTACAGAGATGTTACAGATACTACAATTGTAGCGCAATTCAAAACTTTACCAGAAACGCTTCCAAGCTTTTTACAAGGTTTTGGAGATATTCACATCTTAGCTTGGACGACAACTCCTTGGACACTTCCATCAAATACCGCTTTGACAGTTGGTCCAAAAATCGATTATGTTTTAGTTAAAACTTTCAATCAATATACTTTTGAGCCAATCAATGTGATTTTGGCTAAAAACTTAGTTGGAAAACAATTCGGAAAAGGATATTTCTTAAGTGAAGACGACGCTGATTTTGACAATGTTAAGAACGGAGATAAAAAACTTCCGTACAAAATTTTAGCAGAAGCAAAAGGAGCCGATTTAGTAGAAATCCGTTACGAGCAATTATTGCCTTATGTATTGCCATATCAAAATGCTGAAAATGCATTTAGAGTAATTGCCGGAGATTTCGTTACAACAGAAGACGGAACAGGAATTGTGCATACAGCGCCTACTTTTGGTGCAGATGATGCTAAAGTAGCAAAAGAAGCAAAACCAGAAGTTCCGCCAATGTTGGTTTTAGACGAGAACGGAACAGCGGTTCCTTTAGTTGATTTACAAGGAAAATTCACTTCTCACGTAGGTGATTTAGCTGGTAAATATGTTAAGAACGAATACTACGATGCAGGACAAGCCCCAGAGAAATCTGTAGATGTTGAAATCGCTATTCGTCTTAAAGAAGAAAATAAAGCATTTAAAGTTGAAAAATACGTGCACAGTTATCCACACAGCTGGAGAACAGATGAGCCGTTATTATACTATCCTCTAGATTCATGGTTTATCAAAGTAACCGACGTAAAAGATAGAATGTTCGACCTGAACGAAACTATCAATTGGAAACCTAAATCTACTGGTGAAGGACGTTTTGGGAACTGGCTTAAAAATGCTAACGACTGGAACTTATCTCGTTCTAGATATTGGGGTATTCCTTTGCCAATCTGGAGAACAGAAGATAAAACGGAAGAAGTTATTATCGGTTCTGTTGAAGAATTGTACAATGCAATCGAAAAATCGATCGAAGCAGGTTTCCAAAAAGAAAATCCGTTTAAAGGATTTGAAATCGGAAACATGGCTGAGTCAAATTATGATTTAATCGATTTGCACAAAAATGTTGTTGATGCTATTACTTTAGTTTCGGCTTCTGGAAAACCTATGAAGCGCGAAAGTGATCTAATCGACGTTTGGTTCGATTCTGGGGCAATGCCTTATGCACAATGGCACTATCCTTTTGAGAACAAAGACAAAATTGATGGGAATAAAGATTTTCCAGCTAATTTCATTGCTGAAGGAGTAGACCAGACTCGTGGATGGTTTTATACTTTACACGCTATCGGAACTTTGGTTTTTGATAAAATAGCGTACAAAAACGTAGTTTCAAACGGTTTGGTTTTAGATAAAAACGGAATCAAAATGTCTAAGAGTAAAGGAAATACCATAGACCCGTTTAAAACCATTGCAGAAAACGGCCCAGATGCTACACGCTGGTATATGATTATGAATGCAAATCCGTGGGACAACTTGAAGTTTGACCTTGAGGGAATTGCTGAGGTAAAACGTAAATTCTTCGGAACGCTTTACAATACCTATTCATTCTTCTCGTTATATGCTAACATCGACGGATTTAAATATGCTGAAGCTGAAATTCCGTTAAACGAAAGACCGGAAATCGATCAGTGGATCATTTCGGAGTTGAATACTTTAATAAAGTTTGTTGATGAATGTTATGAAGATTATGAGCCAACAAAAGCGACAAGAGCAATTTCTGAATTTGTTCAGGAAAACTTGAGTAACTGGTACGTTCGTTTATGTCGTCGTCGTTTCTGGAAAGGAGAATATGCAAAAGACAAAATTGCAGCTTACCAAACGCTTTATACTTGTTTGCTTACAATCAGTAAATTAAGCGCTCCGGTGGCTCCATTTTTTATGGATAAATTATACAGAGATTTGACATCATCTACGGGAACCGAGGATTTTGCTAGTGTTCACTTGGCTGAATTCCCGAAATTTGTCGAAAACTTTGTTAATAAAACGTTAGAAAGCAAAATGCAGAAGGCGCAAACAATCTCCTCTTTAGTTTTATCACTGCGTAAAAAAGAGATGATTAAAGTTCGTCAACCTCTTCAAAAGGTAATGATTCCGGTACTTGACGAGAATCAGAGAGCTGAAATAGAAGCTATTTCCGACCTTGTAAAAGCCGAAGTAAACGTAAAAGAAATCGAACTTTTAGACGACGCTTCAGGTATTTTGGTAAAACAAATTAAGCCTAATTTTAAAGCTCTTGGACCTCGTTTTGGAAAGGATATGGGTCTGATTTCCAAAGAAATACAAGGCTTTACAGCGGATCAGATTAATCAGTTAGACAAGCAAGGAACGCTGGATATTGTTATTTCTGGAAATAATGTAACTTTATCATTAGAAGACGTCGAGATAACATCTCAGGATATTGAAGGATGGTTGGTTGCAAATTCAAACGGAATTACAGTTGCACTTGACATCACAATTTCTGAGGAGTTGAAAAATGAAGGTATCGCAAGAGAATTGGTAAACAGAATCCAGAATATCCGTAAAGATTCAGGATTTGAAGTTACTGATAAGATTAAGGTACAGATAAAAAGAGATGGCATTTTAGAAGATGCAGTTTCAAAAAATGAGGACTATATTAAGTCTGAGACATTAACAGATGATTTGTTTTTTGTGGATGCTTTAGAAAACGGCACAGAAATTGAGTTTGATGATATTAGAACAATGATATTAATTTCAAAATAAGTATAAATACCATGATAGATGAAATTACAAGATACTCTGACGCTGACTTAGCGGAGTTCAAAGAAATAATCCAGGCAAAAATTAAAAAAGCACAAGAAGATCTTGATTTGATCAAAAGTGCCTATATGAACGATTTGAATAACGGAACTGACGATACTTCTCCAACTTTTAAAGCTTTTGAAGAAGGAAGTGAGACCATGTCAAAAGAAGCGAACTCTCAGTTGGCTATCAGACAAGAGAAATTCATTCGTGACTTAAAAAACGCTTTATTCCGTGTTGAAAATAAAACATACGGTATTTGCAAAGTAACAGGTAAATTAATCAGCAAAGAAAGGCTTAAAATCGTTCCTCATGCAACAATGAGTATCGAAGCTAAAAACTTGCAGAGATAAAATTACGTATAAATACGTGAGAAAAAAAGCGCTCTTAAAGGAGTGCTTTTTTTGTTTATCCTGAGGATAAAATAACTTTATTTATAACTTATATGAATTAACGCTCCTTTGGGAGTTCTTTTTTTGATTTAATTGTTATTTTTGCCCATCAAAATTTTACAAAATGTCATTACGAAAAGCGTATCTTCTTATATTTTTAGTTTTAATTGTAGATCAGTGGTCAAAAATTTATGTAAAAACAAATTTTATTCTTGGTGAAGAATTCCCTGTTTTTGATTGGTTTAAAATTCATTTTATCGAAAATGAAGGAATGGCGTGGGGGACAAAAATACCAGGAGAATATGGAAAACTTATTTTGACGGTGTTTAGAATTTTTGCAGTTTTCGGAATCGGTTGGTGGCTTGCTGATGCAGTAAAAAAACGCCATTCTACTTATTTGATTGTGGCAATCGCTTTGATTTTTGCGGGAGCTGCAGGAAATATTCTTGATTCTGTTTTTTATGGAGTTATTTTTGATGACAGCACACACAATATAGCGACGCTTTTTTCACCTAATCCTTATGGAAGTTGGTTTCATGGTTTGGTAGTTGATATGTTTTATTTTCCTATTTGGGAAGGTAATCTTCCAACTTGGTTGCCAATTTTTGGAGGAAAACATTTTGCTTTTTTTAATGCGATTTTTAATGTTGCCGATGTTGCGATTTCTACAGGTGTCGGAGTTTTATTGGTTTTCAATAAAAGAGCTTTCCCAAAACACAATTAATTAATTAAAAAATAATAAAATTCCAAATTCTAATATTCAAAGCATTCACTGCAAGTAGATATTGGAATTTGGAATTTTTCATTATTGGGGTTTAATATTATTGTATTATTTTTACGATACAAAAAATCAAACTATGCAAAGTCCGTCTTTTTCTATTTATGATGCTTCTGCAGGCTCGGGAAAGACATATACATTGGTTAAAGAGTATCTCAAAATTATTCTTTCTTCGCCAAAAAACGATGCATATCGAAATATACTAGCGATAACTTTTACCAATAAAGCGGTTCACGAAATGAAAAGCCGTATTGTTGGTAGTTTGTCGGAATTCGCAAAAGACGAACCTTCTTCAAAAGCAATTTCCTTAATGGAGGATTTGGCTAGAGAGACCGGGCTTTCGATTATTAAAATCAAAACAAAATCTCAAAATATCATTAAGCATTTAATACATAATTATGCGGCTTTTGATATTTCGACAATTGATAAATTTACCCATAAAGTAATTAGAGCCTTTGCGCACGATTTGAATCTTCCAATGACTTTTGAAGTTACCTTGGATACTGAGAATCTATTGATAGAGGCTGTAGATGCAATTATTGCCCAAGCGGGTCAAGATGAAACGCTGACTAATTTGCTGATCGATTTTACGATGGAAAAAACTGATGATGACAAAAGTTGGGATGTTTCTCGTGAGATTTTGGAAACAGGAAGATTGGTGCTGAATGAAAATAATCGAAACGAAATTTTGCACTTTCATGATAAATCAATTGAAGAATTTATCGAGATTAAAAAGAAAATGCTCGCGCTTTGTAAAGATTTGGAAAATGAAAATGAAATTTGGGCAACAGATGCACTTTCGTTAATAGATAAAAACGGAATTGATTTTAAGTCCTTTTCGCGCGGGACTTTTCCAAATCATTTAGAAAGTATTCGTGACGGAAAATTCAATCCGAAAAATAAGACTTTCCATGAATTTGATGAAATTGCGATTAATAAAACGGCCAAAGACCGTGCTTTAATTGAAAATATTATTCCTGATTTGCTTCAGATATTGAGTAAGATTTACAAGAATTTCGAAAAAAGAGATTTTTATAAAGCTTTTTTGAAAAATATTACGCCGCTTTCATTGTTGAATACTGTAAGCAATGAATTGGCAAAAATTCAATCGGAACAAAATATTCTTTCTATTTCTGAATTTAACGCCATAATTCATAGGGAGATTCAAAATCAACCGGCGCCTTTTATATATGAGCGTTTAGGAGAGAGATATCGCCACTTTTTTATTGATGAGTTTCAGGATACATCTGAAATGCAATGGCAAAATTTGATCCCGCTGATCGACAATTCGCTTTCGGGCCAAGATGATTTGGGAAATAAAGGAACGTTGATGATTGTAGGAGATCCTAAACAATCTATTTATCGTTGGCGAGGAGGAAAAGCAGAGCAGTTTATTGAGCTTAGTAAAGATGTGAATCCTTTTAATAATCCAGATAAGGAGATAAAGCATTTAAATACAAATTATAGGAGCTTTAGTGAAGTTATTGACTTTAATAACGCTTTTTTTAAATTTATTTCTGCTGAATTTTCAAACGAAGATTATAAAGATTTATATGAAAATCATAGTTTTCAGAACGCAAATTCGAAAAAAGGAGGTTACGTGAATATTTCATTTCTTCCAATTATTGAAAAAACTGATACGGCAGATGAGGAAGAAGCCGTTGAAAAATCGGATTTGTATGTTTTGGCGACTTTAAATACGATTTTAAAAGTTGTCAATGAAGGTTTTCAGTATAAGGACATTGTTGTTCTGACTCGAAAAAGAGACCAAGGAATTGCAATTGCTAATTATTTGACAGAGCAGAATATCCCGCTTTTGTCTTCAGAAACGTTAATGATAAAAAATGCAACCGAAGTTCGCTTGATAATTCATCTTTTAAAATATCTGAATAATAGTGCCGATTTAGAATCGAAAGCAAACTTCCTTCAATTTTTAGCTTCAACACTAGACAGGGGAATTCCGATTCATGATTTTATAGCCGATGGAATGTCAAATAAGTCAGAAACTGATTTTGAAAAATGGCTTCTGACTTTTGATGTCTCATTGAATTTTGAAGATCTTCGAAAAAAATCACTATATGAGGCCGTAGAAATTATCATTTCTAAGTTTATTCTTCCTTCAGAAGGAAATGCCTACGTGCAATTTTTTCTGGATATTGTATTGGAAAGAGATATGAGAAGTCAGGCAGGTATTGCAGACTTTTTGAGTTTTTGGGATAAAAACGCTGAGAAATTCAGTATTCCTTCTCCAGAAGGGAATAATGCTGTCCGAATAATGACTATTCATAAATCAAAAGGCTTAGAATTTCCAGTTGTAATTATGCCTTTTGCAGAAGAGGATTATAATCGAAAACCAAAAGATAAATTATGGCTTGATACTGAAGCGGATTTAGGTGTTCCAAAGGCTTTGATTGATAACAGCAGTGCTGTCGAAAATTTTGGAGAAAGCGCGTCAGCAATTTTCAATTTAAAAAAACAAGAAGAACTATTAGATAATATAAATGTTCTTTATGTGGCTCTGACCCGTGCGGAAGAACAATTATATGTGATTTCACAATCTTTAAAAGAACGAAAAGACGGTGAGTTTCCTAATAATATGGCTTCTTTTTTTATCAAATATTTGGATTATCTTGGAATTTATGATTCAGAAAAATTAGAATATGAATTTGGGAATCCAACTAAATTATCTGAATCAGCCGAATTTGTTGATTCGGTGAAAGAAATTCCAGTTGTTAGAGAGGTTTTAAACCCAAAAAACATAAAAATAGCCCAAAGAGAAGCTTTAATGTGGGGAACGAATCAACAAGAGGCAATATCGTATGGGAATGTCGTTCATGAAATTTTGGCTTTCGTAAAAAATAAGTCAGATATTGAATTGGCAGTTGCAAAAGCTCTTGAGGAAGGTTTGATAAAGTTGGATCAAACAAATCAGGTTTTGAAAACGTTGAAGGAGATTGTAAATCATTCTGAAATTAGTGTTTGTTTCGAAGGGAATGTCAAGATTTTAAATGAGCAGACAATTGTTCAAAAACAAGGAAAAATCCTAAAACCTGACAGAATTGTGTTGACAGAAGATAAAAAAGCTTATATACTCGATTACAAGACTGGTGCAATAAATTCTAAATATAAACAGCAAATTCAAGAATATCAAGATGCTGTTGAGGATTTAGGATATAAAGTGTTAAAAAAGGTCTTGGTGTATATTGGAACCGAAATCGATGTAGTAAATTTGTGAAAAAATTAATCAGATGTTAAAGGTTTAAAGGCTTATTTTGAAGTAAGTTGTTAATTTTTAACGTTTTAAACATAAGAGAATGTACGGTAAAATTAAAGAGCATCTGCAAAATGAATTGCAGACTATTGAAGAAAACGGAATTTTTAAAAAGGAACGTATTATAACCTCCGCTCAAGGAGCTGAAATTACAATTTCAACAGGAGAAACTGTTTTGAATTTTTGTGCAAACAATTATTTGGGGCTTTCTTCTCATCCAGAAGTTGTTCAAGCTGCTAAAGATGCGATGGATACTCATGGATTCGGGATGTCTTCTGTTCGTTTTATTTGTGGAACGCAGGATATTCACAAAACTTTAGAAAAAAAGATCGCAGATTTTTATGGTACAGAAGATACTATATTATATGCAGCGGCCTTTGATGCGAATGGTGGTGTATTCGAACCTTTATTAGGCGAAAACGATGCGATTATTTCAGATAGTTTGAATCATGCTTCTATTATAGATGGAGTTCGTTTGTGTAAAGCGGCGCGTTATCGTTATGAGAATAGTAATATGGAGGATTTAGAGCAACAATTAATTAAGGCAAATGAAGCTGGCGCTCGTTTCAAGCTAATTGTTACTGATGGTGTTTTTTCTATGGATGGTTTAGTTGCTCCTTTAGATAAAATTTGTGATTTAGCCGATAAATATGATGCAATGGTAATGGTTGATGAATGCCATGCTGCTGGATTTATTGGTGCAACAGGAAAGGGAACCCTTGAGGCAAAAGGGGTGATGGGGCGTGTTGATATTATAACAGGAACATTAGGTAAAGCTTTAGGTGGAGCTATGGGAGGTTATACAACCGCAAAAAAAGAAATTATAGAAATACTTCGCCAGCGTTCGCGTCCATATTTGTTTTCAAATTCATTAGCGCCTGCTATTGTTGGTGCCTCTATTAAAGTTTTTGAGTTATTAGAAAAAGATACCTCTTTAAGAGATAAATTGGAGTGGAATACTAATTATTTTAAAGAAGGAATGAAAAAAGCTGGTTTTGATATAATTGATGGTGATTCTGCTATTGTTCCAGTTATGTTGTATGATGCAAAATTATCACAAATTATGGCAAATGAGTTATTAAAAGAAGGGATCTACGTAATCGGATTCTTTTTTCCTGTTGTTCCAAAAGATAAGGCAAGAATACGAGTACAGCTATCTGCAGCGCATACTAAAGAGCACTTGGACAAGGCGATACAAGCGTTTACATTAACAGGTAAAATGTTAAAAGTTATATAATTACCATATTCTGTGAATTTTTGTAGGTTTTTTTTAACATTTCATTTTGTATTTAAAAAATTTGGTGTTACTTTTGCTTGTAATTAACTAAATTGTAATTAAAAAAATTAAGTATGAAACATCTTAACAAACTTTTAGTTGCTGTGATGATGGCGATGGGTTTAACTTCTCACGCACAAGACAGTAACAATCCATGGGCGATCTCTTTCGGGGTTAATGCTGTGGATACAAGAACTAGTGCAAGTCCGGATCACGTTGGCTTTTTTCCAGCGCATTTTTCTCAGCCATTTGATGTAAAAGATAACTGGAACATTCTTCCATCTTTATCTTACATTGGTGTGTCAAGATATGTTGGTAGTGGTTTCTCTGTTGGTTTACAGGGGTCTGTGAATAAAATTGACAAATTTGTTGTCTTCGATCCTAGCAATCCAGCTCATGATGGAAGAGGAATGGTAGTTAATAATCCAGGGGATTTAATGTATTACGGAATTGATGCTACTATCAAGTACAGCTTCCAAGAATTAATTAAATCTAAAGTAGTTGATCCTTCGTTATCTGTTGGTGGAGGTTATACTTTCTTCGGAGATAGCAGCTACGGAACTGTTAACCCAGGTGCTGGTGTTACTTTCTGGTTTACTGATGCTATTGGTCTTGAGTTATCTACAAGATACAAATGGGCTGTTAGTGGAGATAGAGTTGATGCTTCTGGAACTCCAGACGCTGTATCTCACTTCCAACACATGGCTGGTTTAGTTTTCAAATTCGGAGGTAAAGATACTGACGGAGACGGAATCTACGACAAAGACGATGCTTGTCCAGATGTTGCTGGTTTAAAACAATTCAACGGATGTCCTGATACTGACGGAGACGGAATCGTTGATGCTTCTGACGCTTGTCCAGATGTATTTGGTTTAGCTGCATTAAACGGATGTCCTGATACAGACGGTGACGGAATTGCTGATAAAGATGATGCTTGTCCAGATGTTGCTGGTTTAGCTGCTTTAAAAGGTTGTCCTGATACTGACGGTGACGGAATCGCTGATAAAGACGATAAATGTCCTACAGTTGCTGGTCCTAAAGAAAATGGTGGTTGTCCTTTCTTAGACGCTGACAAAGATGGTGTTGCTGATAAAGATGACGATTGTCCTACAGTATACGGTCCTGCTAGCAACAGAGGTTGTCCAGAAGTAACTTCTGAGGCTTTAGAAGATCTTAAAGTTCAAGCAAGAGCGGTTTACTTCAACACAGGTAAAGCTACTTTCAAAACTGGAGATAAAGAAACTCAAGCTAGATTAGATGCTATTAAACAAATCCTTGTTAACTATCCAAATGCGAAATTCTCTATCGAAGGACACACAGATAGTACAGGTTCTGCTAAAATCAACCAAAAACTTTCTGAAGACAGAGCTAAAGCTGTGTTGGATGCATTAGTGCAAAGAGGTGTTAGCCCAGATAACTTACAGTCTAAAGGATTTGGTTCTAGCCAACCAGTTGCAAGTAACAAAACTGCTGCAGGTAAAGCACAAAATAGAAGAACTGAAATCAGACACATTGGTTCTAAATATGAAGGTAAACTATAATTTACTTTTTAAATAATACTAAAAAGCCATTCTTAATTGAATGGCTTTTTTTATTTTTATAATATGATAAATACTTCTTTTCTAGAAAAAATTGCAACTGTAATAATTCAGGATTATGCTACAAAGCTTGACGAAACAGTTATTGTATTGCCCAATAAGAGGGCTAAAGTTTTTTTAATAGAAGCCTTGAAAAATGAAACTGATAAAACAATTCTTTCTCCTGAAATTATCAGTATCGAAGACTTCGTTCAAAATGTAGCTTCAATTCGTTCATTAGATTCGATTGAACTTTTGTTTGAGTTTTATGAAGTTTATTTATCTGTTACAGAAAAGCAACATCAACAATCCTTTGAATTATTTGCAAACTGGGCAAAAACACTTTTACAGGATTTTAATGAAATCGACAGATATCTTTTAGATCCAGTGCATGTGCTTTCTTATCTAAAAGATATTGAGGATATAAAAAAATGGGGGATCGAAGTTGAGAATAAAACTAAGCTTTTAGAAAATTATATTGATTTCTGGAAGTTACTTCCATTGTATTATGAAGCATTGGATGATCATTTATTGAATAAAGGAATTGGATATCAAGGTTTGATCTATCGTGAGGCTGTCAATAATTTAAATCATTTTTCGAATTCTGTTCCAAATAGTTCTTTTGTTTTTGCAGGTTTTAATGCTTTAAATGCTGCAGAAGAAAAAATAGTTCAGCATTTGTTGGCTTTAGATCAAGCAAAAATATATTGGGATGTAGACCAAACTTTTTTAAATGACCCGTATCATGATGCAGGGCTTTTTGTACGACGATTTAAGGAAAATTGGAAATATTACAAATCGCATCCTTTTGAATGGATTGTAGATGATTTTTCGCAATTAAAAAATATTCAGGTAATAGGTTCTCCAAAGACCGTTGGTCAGGCAAAAATAGCGGGAAGTATTATTGAAAAAATAATAAATGAAAACCCAACGAGATCATTAGATAAGGTTGCTGTTGTGTTGGGTGAGGAAAACTTGCTAATCCCTGTTTTGTATTCCTTGCCTTCCTCAGTTGGAGCTCTAAATATTACAATGGGTTACTCCGGGAAAAATAACCCATCACAAATTTTGATTGCCAAACTATTTAAAATGCATACAAATGCACTTTCTCGTAAAAGTGATAGTTATGTATTTTATTATAAAGATGTTTTAGATGTTTTAACGCATCCTCTGGTAGCTCCTTATGCGAATGTAGGCCATTTGGTTAGGATTATTAAAGAGAACAATTATACATTTATTTCTCAAAAAAGAATAATAGAGTTAAATGCTAATTCATCAGCTCTGTTTGATTTGTTGTTTAAAAGATGGGAAAATGGCTCATTAGCTGTTCTTGAAGATATTTCATCTCTTTTGTTGATTATTAAAGGGAATTTTGACAAAGACAATGAAGAAGAAAAAATTGCAAAATCATTTGTTTATGCTGTTTTCAAGGTAATCAATAAGTTGATTAATTATTATACAAACCATTATCATATCGACAATATTGATACTTTGTATGCTATTTATAAGCAAATTATTGATGTAGCTGAAGTTTCATTTGAAGGTGAGCCTTTGCGCGGACTCCAAATAATGGGAGTTCTTGAGAGTCGTGTACTGGATTTTGAGACCGTTATTATAACCTCAATGAACGAGGGGAAATTTCCAGCTGGAAAATCCCAGAACTCTTTTATTCCATATGATGTAAAACGAGAATTGGGCTTGCCAACTTTTAAAGAAAAAGATGCTATTTATACATATCATTTTTATCATTTGTTGCAACGGGCAAAAAACATTTATCTTATTTACAATACTGAAAATGATGGTTTAGATGCCGGCGAAAGAAGTCGTTTTATTACGCAGTTGGAAGTTGAAAAACAACCTAATCACAATCTGATTTTTGATATTTATAATCCAGTTCTTCCTGCCACGGCCTATCAGCCGATGGTAATTCCAAAATCAGAAGCGGTTATGGATCGTTTAAAAGAGATTGCGCTTACAGGTTTTTCACCTTCAGCATTAACTAGTTATATTCGAAATCCTATTGATTTCTATTTTCAAAAAATATTGAGAATTCGAGAGGCCGAAGAAGTAGAGGAAAATATTGCTTTGA
Organism: Flavobacterium denitrificans DSM 15936; assembly: GCF_000425445.1. Lineage (GTDB taxonomy): Bacteria > Bacteroidota > Bacteroidia > Flavobacteriales > Flavobacteriaceae > Flavobacterium > Flavobacterium denitrificans. Next base: position 139,877 of record NZ_AUDL01000012.1, read on the forward strand.
ATACCCTTGGAACTATTATTCATGAGACTTTGAAAGGACTCTATGAACCTTTTATTGGGAAGTTCATTTCAGAGGAAAAGATAGCTAATTGCTTTAAACTGCTTGATGAGGAAGTTTTGAAACAGTTTAAAATGGTTTATAAGGAAGGAGAAATTAAAAAAGGTCGCAATCTTTTGGCTTTTGAAGTGGCAAAGCGAAATGTTTTTAATTTTCTGAAAATGGAATTGGAGGCAATTAAAAATGGAGATGTAATTAAGATTGTTGCTTTGGAGCAGACTTATCAACGTGAATTAACGCATCCAAGTCTGCCATTTCCGGTTCTCATAAAGGGAAATGTCGATCGTATCGAACAACGAAACGGAAAAATAAGAATTATTGATTATAAGACCGGAAAAGTTGAAAAAAACAATGTTGTGTTGAAAACATGGAATGGATTGACTAAAGAGCTTAAAAATGATAAAATTATTCAAGTTTTGGCTTATGCATTTATGTTTGAAAAAGAAGCAGGAGAAATGCCAATAGAAGTAGGGATTATTTCTTTTAAAAACCTAAAGTCTGGATTTTTGCCTTTTGCATTTAAAGATGATAAAGATTTGGATATGATTGTCTCGCATCAAATTCTGAATTCTTATTTGGAAGAAATCGTTTTGCTTTTAAATGAAATTTTTGATGATGCAATTCCTTTTGAAGAGAAAACAAATTAATAATGAGGAAATTTTTAAATGTATTGGAGTTTTTTAAAACCACTTTGTGGGTGAATTTGCTGGTTTGTTTTGGAGCTGTTTTTTTAGGTGGTTTTGACTATTTTTTTATATGTTTTCTAAGTTTTGGTTTTATTGCTAGTGTGGCTTACAAGGAATATTATCGAAAAAAGGATTATTTGTTTTATTTCAATAATGGAGTTTCAAAAATACAGCTTTTGATTTCCAGTTATATTTTGACTTTTTTCACGGCGGTTGTATTTGGTTTGATTATCTTTTTGAAAAATAAATTATTTTGAATAAACATATTTTAGAGATCAGTGGAATTCAGAAGAAATTTGGCAAAAGATCAATTCTTTCAGATATTTATTTAAAATGCGAAACTTCTGAAATCATTGGATTATTAGGACGAAATGGTTCTGGAAAATCAACTTTGTTGAAAATTGTAGCAGGACTTGAATCCGCTCCTGACCGATGTGTGAGGATAAATTCAAATTCGTTAAATGCTAAAAATGTATTGATGAATATGGTTAGTTATTTAGGGCAAGATCAATTTGTGCCAAATCACTTGTCTGTTCAAAAAGTCATTTCGTTATCAATCGACAAAAAGGATAGAACAAGTTTTTATGAAGATGAATTTATTAAAGGCTTGCTTGGGAAAAAAATTAAACATTTATCGACTGGTGAATTGCGGTATCTCGAAGTAAAGCTTGTGCTTTCTAATCCTTCCTTATTTGTTTTGCTAGACGAACCCTATAACGGGCTTTCTCCCTTGATGATTGAAAAGATTGCCGAAATGATTAATGCTAACTTAAACAAAAAAGGGATTATTGTTACGGACCACAACTATCAAGATGTAACTAAAATTGCAAGCAAGCTTGTTTTAATTAAAGACGGGAAGACACATCAAATAAAGGAAAAAAGTGAACTTGTAGCGAAAGGATATCTTTCCGATACGGTTTTTATTTAAAACTGTAATTAAATATTTTTAAAGTTCTTTCTATTTGTATCTTTTACATTTGTTGTTTGTGTTTTTGTTTTCAATTCAGACCCTTTTTTTTAATTCAAAATCGGCGTTATCCTGACGTTTTTATTTTGTCTTTTTCTGGAAAAGTCGGTTTTAAAAACTTCATTTTGTGTTAATTACATGAAATTGTGAATTTTTGAAATGAATTTTATGAAAGAAAATGCTACGTTCTTAAACAAATCTCTTTTTCTTGTTGGATTTTTTTATACATCTTCTTTTAATAAATGCGAATTATTATACTATAAATAAAAGTGATTTAAAGAGCATTTTTCGATGAATTTTTAACAAGTGTTTATCGCACAATAATGTTAATTAAAATATCTTTGACGCTTCTTAAAAAAGAAATTAAGAATTGCATTTAACGAGAGCGACTTTGTCTAATTTAAGAAAGACACTATTGCCACATTATAATTTTTTGCCCCCACAAAAGGAAGAAAAGGCTGTTTCGATGTGTATTCGAAATGGCCTTTTCTGATTTTTAAAGATTTGTTTTGTTTTTTTAATTGAAAAAATTGGATAGAATATTTTTGAGATCTTCTTTGTTTTCAATGTGACTCATATGGCCATCTTCAAAAGAAACCAATTCGACAGTTGTGTCTTCAATTTGAGAAAGACTGTCTTCATAACTTAGAACAGGATCTTTTTTTCCGAGGATCAATAAAACTGGAAAGCGGTTTTCTTGTAAAATAAATTCTCTGTCTTTTCTGATTTTCATTCCTTCAAGGGAAGCTATAATTCCTTGTAGCGGAGTTTTTAAAGCTTCTTCTTTTACTTTTTCAATTTCATTAGCAAGACGAATTCTGTTATTTTCACTGAATAAATTTGCAATAGCTAAGCTCACAAAACCTATATAGTTTTGTTTTACCGCTTTTATTGCGCGTGTTCGGTTTAGTTTTTTCTCGGCGGTGTCTTCTTTTGAAGTAGAATTCAGCAAAACCAATTTTCTGATTTTGTTTGGAAATAATTCGGCGAAAGCCAAACCAACATAACCACCCATTGAATGACCTAGAATAATGGCTTTTTCAATTTTCAAATTTTCCAAAATTTCATTGACAACATTGGCGTTATCTTCCATTTCATGGACATAACCCAAGCATTCAGTTTCGCCGTGACCTAATAAATCAATTGTAATAATTCGATTGTTTTTTGAGAAAAGATCGACATATTCTTTCCACATTTTTTTGTTTTCCAAAAAACCGTGAAGCAAAACAATTGCGTTTCCTGTTCCCGAATCTGAGTATGAAATCTTGGTATTTTTATATAAAAGCGTTTTCAAAATGAACTTTTTTTGTTGTGAAGGACAAAGTTAAGAAAGCTGAAATGAAATATCGAAATGTCTTGATTTAATTGGGAAATCTTTAGAATAGGAATAAATTTATTTATAGCGAGGCATGACTTGCGATAAATAAAAAATGGATTTCAATTTAGAAAGTCATTTTTATTTACTTTAAATATTAATGATTTACAAATTTAAAGTTTATAAGTCAAAAAGCCTATATTTGAGAAAAGCATTTTAAAAAATGAGCAAGATTTTAATTACAGGAAATGGATTTGATTTGTTCCATAATTTGCCAACAAAATATCATCATTTTATTTCAATCATGCAGACTATTGAAAAGAATCAATTTCGAGAAGATGTTAGTTTTGATAATTTGTTTGGTGGTATATTTAAAAATAAATTTACTTATGATTTTAACTCAATTGTTGAAAATTATAAAATTGAAAATCTCAAATTCGAATTTGATAAAATTAATAGATTAAAAGAATTAGTAGTCAGTAATCTTTGGTATAAGTATTCTAAAAATGTTTTAGAAATAGATACTTGGATTGATTTTGAGGTAGAAATTGAAACTATTTTAAATCAATTGATAATATTTGAGAAGTATAGCGACAAAACAGTAGTGAATAAAAATACTTTTCGAGATCCATTAATTAAATTTACTGATTTTCAATTGTTTGGGATTGTTCGAATAATAGATACAACCGGATTGTTTACAATTAATGATAGATACATTAATAAAAGGAAAAATATAATTGAGATAAAAATTATATTAGAAGATTTAGCAAAATCATTCGAAGAATTTATTATGATTTTTAATCGTTATTTAGTAGATATTGTTAGCACTTTTTATAAAGAGATAAAAGAAAAATACCAAATACCTTTTCAGTTTATAGATGAAATCTATACTTTCAACTATACTCCAACTTTAGAAGATATGTATGGAATAAATAATTCCAAAGTAACTTATCTTCATGGGCAGGTAAACGAAGATTGTTTAAAACAAAATATTGTGATGGGCATTAGTGAATTGCCTCAAGATATTAAGATCAATAAAATGTTTGATTTTACGAAATACTATCAGAAAGTAAATAAAAATGCAAATAAAAAATTTATTGAGATTCCAAAAACTAGAATAGATGAAACAGTATTTTATATTTTTGGACATTCTCTTGATGAATCAGATAAAGAATATATTATTGATTTATTTAAATTTTTAGAATTTGATGATAATATGTATTCAAAAATTTGTGTATTTTATTATAATGAAAATGATAAAAATAATAAATGGAGAAATTTGTTTAATATAATAGACAAAAATGTGCTTATTGAGATGAATAAAAAAGGTCGGTTATATTTTTCCAACTTGAATGTTGAAAATATAAATAAAGAGTTCTCGAAAGAGTTGCAAATATACAAGATTGTATTTTAAGTAAAAAACGACTTCCATTTCTGAAAGTCGTCAAATTCTTTTATAAAAATTAAAAACGATTGTCTCCATCTAAAAGATTTCCTAATCCTCCTAATAGACTTCCTTCTTCGCGGCTGTTTCCTCCAGACCTTGGTGCCGATGCAATAATTCTGTCAGCCAATCTTGAGAATGGCAACGATTGAATGTAAACTGTTCCCGGACCTTTTAATGTAGCATAAAATAATCCTTCTCCGCCAAAAATTGAATTCTTGATACCGCCAATAAATTCAATATCATAATCGACATCTTTTGTAAAACCAATAATACATCCTGTATCTACTTTTAGAACTTCTCCATGACCTAATACTTTTTTGGCCATTGTTCCTCCAGAATGTACAAATGCCATTCCGTCTCCTTCGATTTTCTGCATAATAAAGCCTTCACCGCCAAACAAACCGCGTCCTAGTTTTTGAGAAAATTCGATTCCAACTGAAACGCCTTTGGCAGCGCATAAAAAAGAGCTTTTTTGACAGATGAATTTACCTTGAAATTCTGTTAAATCAATTGGAAGAATTTTTCCTGGATAAGGCGATGCAAAAGAAACTTTGCTTTTGGTGTTGCCTTGGTTTAAAAATGCGGTCATAAATAAGCTTTCGCCTGTAAGAACTCTTTTGCCTGCATTTAAAAGTTTGCCAAACAAACCTGATCCTTGTTGCTGAGAACCATCTCCAAATATGGTTTCCATCTGGATATTGTTTTCCATCATCATAAAACTTCCAGCTTCGGCAATTACTATTTCTTGCGGATCAAGTTCGATCTCGACATATTGCATTTCTTCTCCAAAAATCTGATAATCTATTTCGTGTGCTTGCATGATTTCTAAGTTATTCGTTTTTAAAATTAGACTCAGGATGCTATAGAATGTTACAGTTTTTAATGCATTTCAGCTGTTTTTAAAAACATTAACAGATTTTGTTATTTTAAATTAGTCTTAATTATGTGTTTAATTGGTTGAAATTATATATTTTTGCGTCGTTATTATATTTTATTAGAATGCTAGTTAGTGATTTGACCACCAAAGTATTATTTGAAACAGAAAAAGGATACAGTTATCAATGTGATTTGACCAATAGTATAATTATCAATTTTGTTGATACCGTGTCAAGTTATAAAATTCACGATTTTTTGATTTTTCAAAGAAAGGTTAATAGCGTTGACATTCTTAATATGCTTTATGACTTGTCTGATCAATCTGATGCACAGTTGATCGAAACTACCAAAAGAAATTTTTCCAGAAATCTTACTATCTGCGAAATAGTCCAGTTAAGAGATTTATTAAACGGAACAAAATTCACCCTCAATTTACATTCTTTGCTTTGCAATACGGTAAACGTAGAGCTTATTTAGATTCTTACTTAGATTAAATCCAAATTTTCAGGCAGTTAGAAATGCCTGCTTTAATTTTTGTAATTTTACACGTATAAAAATTAAAGGCCATGAAAGATTTACTAAGAACACGTACTTCATTAGTTGAAGGCGTAGAAAATATATTGAACTTACAAGCAAAATTAGAAAGTGACGCTTCTAATAAATATTTAGCTATGGCTGCGTGGTTAGATAGAAATGGTTATGCTAATACAGCATCTTATTTGTACAAGCAAGCCGAAGAAGAAAGAGAGCACTTTTTAAAAGTTTTCAAATATATTACAGATATGGGAGGGATTGCTGTTACGCCATCTATTCCTGAAGTGCAGCAAGAATTTGCTTCTTTGAGAGAAGTATTTGAAATCGCTTTGCAAAACGAGATTGCAGTTACACAAGCAGTGAATAAAGTAATCGCAAAATGTAGAGCTGAAAACGACTATGCTACAGAAGATTTTATGATGTGGTATGTAGCTGAGCAAAGAGAAGAAGAGAAAAATGCTAGAAGAGCTTTAGAACTTTTCGACTTGATCGATGAAAACGAAGCTGCGGGTAAATTCCAATTGGATGTACAGATCGCAAAAATCGGATAAATAATTAACCGATTTATATAATAAAAAGCCCTTAATAATTACTATTAAGGGCTTTAATTTTTTTTATTCATTCATCAAAGTTTCGATTTCGTCCACTTCTACAGGAATGTTTCTCATTAAGTTGAAAGGTTCTCCTTTTTCCTGAACCACAACGTTGTCTTCTAAACGAATTCCAAATTTTTCTGCCGGAATGTAGATTCCTGGCTCAACCGTGAAAACCATATTTGGTTTCATAGGTTCGTGAAGCAATCCGTAATCGTGCGTGTCCAATCCCATGTGGTGAGAAGTTCCGTGCATGAAATATTTTTTGTACGCTGGCCATTCCGGATTTTCGTTCTGAACATCGGCTTTGTCTAATAAACCTAAACCAAGTAATTCAGAAGTCATTACTTTACCTACTTCAATATGATATTGTTTCCAAAGTGTTCCTGGCGTAAGCATTTTTGTAGCCTCATTTTTAACTCTCAAAACAGCATTGTAAACCGCTTTCTGACGATCTGTAAAACGTCCTGAAACCGGAATCGTTCTGGTCATATCGCTTGAATAATTTGCATATTCTGCTGCAACATCTAATAATAATAAATCACCTTCTTTGCATTGCTGATTGTTTTCGATATAATGTAAAACATTCGCATTGTTTCCAGAAGCGATAATTGGCGTGTAAGCAAAACCTTTAGAACGGTTTCTGATGAATTCGTGCGCTAATTCAGCTTCAACTTCATATTCGGTAACATTTGGTTTTACGAATCCTAATAATCTGCGGAAACCTTTTTCTGTAATATCACAAGCATGCTGAATCAAATCGATTTCTTCGCTTTCTTTTACAGAACGTAATCTTTGTAAAATTGGGTTGCTTTTTGCAACATTGTGCGCTGGATAACGCTCTTTCCACCATTTTACAAAACGAGCCTCGCGAGTTTCTGTTTCAACAGTGGCACGGTAATGTTCGTTTGTGTTGATGTACATCGTATCGGCATATGTCATCATTTCGTTCAAAACTTTATGAAAATCCTGCAACCAATAAACCGTTCTGATTCCAGAAACCTGAAAAGCACGTTCTTTAGTCAGTTTTTCACCTTCCCACACTGCAATATGATCGTTGGTTTCTCTCAAGAAAAGAATTTCTCTTTGGCTTTCATAAGGCGCATCTGGAAACAAAAGCAAAACACTTTCTTCCTGATCTACACCACTCAGATAAAAAATATCTCTATGTTGCGCAAACGGCAAAGTGCTGTCGGCACTAATTGGGTAAATGTCATTGGAGTTGAACACGGCAACCGAATTAGGTTTCATTTCTGCCATGAATTTTCTGCGGTTTTTTACAAAAAGAGCGCTGTTTATTTGATGATATTTCATAATAACTTGTTTTTTGAACTTCGAATTTCAAAATTAATGATTTTTGAAGAAGTGGCGTGCAGTTGATTTCTTAAAGTTTTATTATTTGTTTTGGTTCTAATTTTTGAGTGTTTTTTAACTGCAAAGAACGCTAAGGTTTTGCGCAAAGCACGCAATAGATTTTGCTCGCAAAGACGCGAAGACGCAAAGTTTTTTGTCGATATCATTTTGCGCAATCTTGTCATTTCGAGGAACGAGAAATCTTCGCGAGTAACTCGACAAAGATTGAGAAAATCTTAGCATCTCAGAACCTTAGCCTCTTAGAATCTCAATAATGGCGTGTTCGCCGTGGCGAATCGGGCTATCGGCTATATCTTTTATTCCGTCCCGATAGTTATCGGGACAAATAAAAGGATACCGCCCCTATCCCTCACACTTGCGGTTTCGGAAGAAGTTTGTAAAGGAACTCAACTTTTTAATTATTGGAATTCGTATATTGGTAAAGAAAATTGATGGGTTTCTTATTGAATAGAATTGCTTTTTTTTTAATGTTTATATCATTTAAACTAATTGTTCTTATGGAAAAAAAGATAAGTATTGAAGAATTAAAATTGAAAATTGATGAAATTAAAGCTGATCTACAAAAACATAATGGCGATCCATTTCTGGCAATAATAGAAGCTTGGTATTATAAAGTTGAAATTTTGTTGGCTCATGATTATTTTTTTAAACAGGAATTTTTGAACGAATTAGTAAGTTATAAGTTAAAGTGCCAAGAAATTTATTCTGGGAATTCTGTATCGGACATTGGTAAACGAAAACAAATAATTCAAGAGCTGGTAGAAAAGTTTTTTAGCGAAAAACTTGGATCTAACGATGATATGATTGCAAATAATAATGATGGATTAATTAGGTCAGTAAAGGATGTTACGAATTCTATTCGTTTTTGTAACTTCGAAAGAGGAGACTTGATTTTTAGAGGACAGAGAAATTCAGAATGGGATGTTTTACCTTCATTATTTAGAAAATATCAAGATATTGATAATGCACTTATGTACGAAGCAGTTTTGATAGGTCAGATATTTAATGGTATTAAATCACCTTTTATGAATAGTTATGATCCTATGGAACAATTAATGGTTGCTCAACATTTTGGAATGCCAACTCGTTTGGTTGATTGGACATCGGATGTTTTGATTGCTCTTTTTTTTGCATGTTATGATCCAAAAAATGAAAATTGTGATCAAAATGGTAGATTGTATTTAACTGAAAAATTAAACTTTAAAAAATTTAATACAAATTCTTCAGAACTCTCAGAATATCAAAAGCCCCTTAGGGTTGAAAAATTAGAGACTTACAAAGAGAGATTTAATATTAACGAAATTTATTTTTTAGAACCGATACTTAAAAATCCGAGAATGAGATTTCAAGATGGGTGTTTTATGTTTTTTCCTTGGAAATTTAATGAAGCGGATAATGAATTACTTGGTTTAAATAGATTTATCAGAGAGAATAGAAAATGGGTAGAGGAATATAATAAACGTAATGTAGAAAAGATAGATTATCTTTTTTTTGCACATAAAGAAATTGATAAAGAATTTAAAAAAGAAATTCTTTTAGAGCTAGATAAAGTTTATGGAATATCAGAAAAAAGCTTGTTTTTGGATTCAAAATATTCAGATGATGTTGTAAATCATTTTAATGTTTTAAATAACCATGCAGAGATAAAGACTTCCGAGCTTTCAAAAAAAAATAAATCAAAATTGCAATCTAATAGCAGTGATTTGTAATCCGTGGCAACAAAGACAAGTTTATGAACTCAAATGTCAAAATCAGAAAAACCAAAAACCAAGACCTAGATTTCATCTACAAAGCAATCTGCGAACTAGAAAACGAAGAATTAGATTTCAAAGTTTTCGAAAGAATATTCAATGAAAACATTTCAAACCCAAAAAATATTTATTTAATCGCCGAAAACGAAATTGAAGGTTTAGGATTTATTAGTTTTCATACTCAAAATCTTCTGCATCATTGCGGATTGGTTGGTGAAATTCAGGAATTTTTTATTCATCGAAAATATCGCGGTCAAGGTATTGGAAGAGTATTGATAAATGAGATTTTAAATTTTGCTGATCAGAATAATTTAAAAAGCATCGAAGTAACCACAAATAAAAAACGAATAGAGAATGTGGCGATTTATGAAAATCTTGGTTTTACTTTGAGTCATAATAAGTTTACGATTTATAGATAATGACAATAGAAAAAGCCAAAATACTCGACAACGAAACCCTAACTTCAATAACCAAAAAGTCCAAAGCCTATTGGGGATATTCTGCAGAACAAATTCAAAAATGGGATAAAAGTTTAACCATTACGCAAGATTATATCAGAAATAATGACACATTCAAATTGATCGATAATAATTTAATAATCGGTTATTATTCTTATTTTTTTAAAGAGGGAAAAACTATAAAACTTGATAATCTATTTATCTTGCCGGAATATATTGGAAAAGGATTTGGAAAACAGTTGCTTCTAGATTTCTTAAACCGAATGAAAGATGAAAAAATAGAAAAAATCATACTCGATTCAGAACCAAATGCTGAAAGTTTTTACTCCAAAATGGGTTTCGTAAAAATTGGAGAATTCGAAACTTCTATAAAAAACCGTTTCATGCCTATTATGGAAATGAAACTTTAAAATTGAACTAAAAAAAGTGAAACAGCTAAATATTTCCATAAAACATAATCTTGTAATCGGTTTGCTGATTGGTTTGTGGCTTTTCATTTTTGCTTTTATCATAAAACCTTTTGATGACGGAACTATAAATTTTAGAGCTTGGTTTTTAATCAGTTTTGGTTTTAGTGTGATGGCGTTTTTATGTTACAGTCTTTTAACTCTTATCCAAAAAGGCTTTTATGGAAGAATAGGAAAATGGAATATTAGTTTAGAAATAATAGCCATTTTTTTATTTCATATACTGTATTTGATTGGAGTTTTTGCCATTTACAAAAGTCCAATTTTAAATGGCGGATATACTTTTTCAGAATTCTTTTTGATAATCTTTATAAAAGTTGCCTTGATTTTGACTCCGGTAATTATTCTGGCAAGAAGATATTTGATAAAATTAATTCCCTTAAAAGATGATGTTTTAATAATCAAAGGAGAAAATAAACTAGATGTTTTAAAAATCAAAAAAGCAGATTTGGTTTGCATTTCGAACGCACAAAATTATGTCGAGATATTTTATATCGAAAATGATAAACTCCACGCGAAACTTATTCGATCGTCGCTTAAAAAAATTCAGGATGATTTTGATTTTTTAGTCCAAATACATCGTTCGCATTTAATAAATCCTTCGCATTTTAAATCTTGGAGAAATCCAAATACAATTATTTTAACTCAAATAGAACTTCCGGTTTCGAGAAAATATAAAGATGTTTTATTAGCACTGTAATTTCATACCTAAAACAATGCATTTCGTACCTAGGCCAGTAAAATATGGTTTTCCAATAAATTTTCATTTTAGTTTTGCTTCATCAATTTTAAAAATAAATTATGAAAACAAAACATCTTTGCCTTCTCGGATTATTATTTTTCCTGATCAGTTATTTATTCTTTGCTAAGATTTTTTCCAATTTTCAAAAACCAATTGATTTTGCTCATTGGTTTAATTTAATCGGAGCTTGTTTTTTATTGTCTTTTAATGACGTTTTTTCGAAATCGGAATGGAGTTTTATTGCTTCCATTGCAACTTTTTTAGGTGTTGTTGGGCATATTGGCCTTTGTACGATTGACTTTGTTATGTCGAGTTATGGAAATGATGAAATTGCAAAAGAAGCATTAAGTTATCAAATAAGTAATTCTCCGGAAATTTTCTATCCTTTTGTTGCTATTGGTCCGTCTTTACTTTTTATTGGTTTAACGATGCATGCTTTGCGTTTTATTAAAACGAATTTCGTTGTTGTTTTGCTGATTATTTTGAGTTCGGTATCGATCGGTTTTTCCTTTTTTGTCTTAAAAAATGGGGTTTATATGCTTTTAAGCTGTTCGGGTTTTGTTTTTGGATTGGGATTTTTACTTTATAAAAACGATACTAAAAAAATACTTAACGAATAAAAGTTGTATTTTCGTTTTATATTTAAAAACTTAAAGATTGAAAAAACATATAAAATACCTAATCGCACTCTTTCTGGCTTTCGTCGTGATTGCAGGCGATGGTACTTTGTATTCTCAATCTAAATCTGCAGAATATTATCAGTCTTCATTTGTAGTTTTAAGAAGAGAATTGAATCTTAAAAGTTCTCGTTTATACAAATTAGGACAAGTTGTTTCCTGGTCTGAAACAAGATTTTCAATTGTTTTAAATTTTCTTAAAACCGAAAATGTTTTTACTTTTCAAATCAAGAAACTGCTGAAACTGCAAAATCTGCTTCATCAAAAACTAACATCATTTATAAATCAAGCTGCTTTTATAAATGAAATAATCACTTCAAAATACTTCGGTAAAAGTTTATACAGCGCTTAAGGAAATTTATTTCTAGGTATAGATGATTCAATAATGTCTAATCATTTATCATTTTCAAAATGTATAAACAAACTAAAAATTCTCGTTTGGAACAATCTAAGCGACCATTTCTTCATTGGATAAAAAGAAAATTTATAATCATAATTACTGCTTTTATGTTAGGAATGGCAAACGGAATGAATGCTGAAGATCGCTCAATTAGCGGAAGTTTTGTTCAGACGGAACAATAGGATAAAAAGGATTGATTTTTTTAATTCGAAAATGTGTCAATTTGATAATTAGAAAATTGTTTTCTTGTCCAGAGACTTTTGTCAAAGTTTTAAACTTTGACAAAGGTTTTTTTGCCACAATCTTGTCAATTTCGACTGAAAGGAGAAATCACACTAGAAACTCTACAAAGATTGGTGATTTTGCATATCGAATTACTTGTGTGATTTCTCCTTTCAGTCGAAATGACAAACTGTATGGTATGAAAACAAAAAACCGAAGCGTTTGCTTCGGTTTTTTTATTGGAATTTGGTCCTGATAGCTATCGGGATCAAAAATTGAAATTTAATCAATCCATTTATAATATCTCGCTCCAATCAAAACAGGGATTTCTTTTTCGATTCTGTCTAAAACCCATTCGTTTTTTGGAGTTCTAACGCTTTGTTTTTGTTCTTTTTTATGAAGGCTTTCGTAAGTGTTGAAATCAATTTCTACACTTTCAGCTAAATTTTCAAAAAGCTTTACGTTTTCTAAAGCCGATTTCCATTCTGGCTGAATTGTTCCTTCAAAAACTTTTGATTTCGATCCGCTTCCGTACGCTAAGAAACCAAATTTAGTTCCCGAAACTTCTTTTTTCGTATCGTAAAAATGAGCCAAAGTCGATAATAATCCCATGAAAATGGAACCCGTATATAGATTTCCAATTAAAGAAGAAGCCAATTCTGCAGGCTGTAATTTTTCCGTTACAAAACTTTTGTAATCATCCGATTTTGCCACTTCTTTAATTTTTGTTTGATAATCTGCAGGAGCAATATCATCAGCAATGATTTTTTCGGCACTGTCTAAGGCGTAAATTTCAGATAACATTCTTCTTCCTTGGAAAGAATATGGCAAGTGCATTACGATACTGTGCCAAGAGTTGTATAAAGTTTCGGTAGTGTTTTTTAATTTCTTGAATGAAAAGTAAGCATTGCGCGTGCGATCCATATAACATTGGTTGGAATATTGTCCGTCAAAAACCGGTTGGTCTTTATGGATTTCTATTTCTGCTTCTAAGTTGTCAAACCAAGAATCGTTGTTGGTGTTTTTTGTGATTTCTTCTTTAGAAATAGTTCTGTATGGCTTGAAAAAGTCAAAAACTCCTTTTGTGCTTGTTGCCCAATTGTCATCAAAAGCAATGATTTTTGGATTTGCAGTAATCAGCATAGCAACAGCTCCAGCGCCTTGCGTGTATTCTCCGCCCGAGTTTAAATCGTATTTAGCAAAATCACTTGTAACTACGATTGCCTTTTTCGTCGGATTTAATTTTACAAAATCCAGACAGTTTTGCATCGCGTCGACTCCGCCGATACAGGCAAAAGTAAAGTCAACTACATCACATTCTGCTAATGAATCTTCGCCAAATTTCTGCTCCATCAAACTAATTAAATATGAAGCAATTGGTTTTGAACTGTCGATGCCACTTTCGGTACCAACATAAATTCGGCTTATTTCGTTTAGATTGATTTTATTGTCAATGATAAGTTTTGTCAAGGCGTTTGCTCCAAAAACTACAGCGTCTTGATGAGCGTCTGGGAAAGTCATTTTCAGTAATCCAAGACCTTTTTCTAGTTTTTCTGGTTCAATATTTCTGGCAACCGCCAAAGTTTTTATGGGTAAATGTATGTTTGCTACATCAAATGAAATAGCATCAATTCCTGTTTTCATTCTTATTTTTTTGAGCCGCTAAAGGTAAAACTATGTTATGGAATGACAATTTTTTGCTTGGATAAAATTAAGTACAGCCGGCACTTTTGAAGAAAACAAATCAAAAGTTTGAATAAAATAACAATATGATAAATTTTTAGTAATCTGAATACGTATTGAAAATGAGGTAAAAAGACAGTTGAATGATTTTTTGGGTTTTTCTATACTAAATTTATACGTAAAAATACTTATGCGCAACCTATTTTAAAATGATTATAAATAACAACGAAATGGTTGTAGTTCTTTTGTATTTGAGTTATTTTTGTGTAATTTTTTAAAACAAACTACTTAACACTTATGGCACAATCTGCACAGTTGAATGCTTCCATCTTAAAGAAAGTAGCTATGGCTCTTTCGGGAATATTCTTAATCACGTTTTTAGCGCTGCATGTTTCCTTAAATTTTATTTCTATAATTAGTGAAGACGTTTTCAACGAGGCTTCTCACTTTATGGGATACAATCCGCTGATTCAGTATGTAATGCAACCAATTTTGGCATTCGGAGTAATTTTCCATTTCATTATGGGATTTATTTTGACAGCACAAAACAGCGCTGCAAGGCCAATTGCTTATGCAAAATACAATGGAGCTGCTAATGCTTCTTGGAGTTCTAGAAATATGATTATTTCTGGATTGGTTATTTTGGCTTTCTTAGGATTGCATTTTTATGATTTTTGGTTTCCTGAAGTTGCTTACAAGTATATAGCAGGAACAGCACCAGATGCAACAAGGTATTATGGCGAGTTAGTTCATAAATTCCATGATCCAATCCGTACAGGATTATATTGTGTGGCTTTCGTTCTTTTAGGTTTCCACCTATGGCACGGATTTGCATCTTCTCTTCAATCAATGGGAATGCACAACAAATACTCTAGATTTTTAAGTAAAGTAGGTTACTGGTTCGCAGTTGTAGTTCCAGCGCTTTTCATAATTATCGCTTTATTTCATCATTTCAAACAATAATTAATATCAATTATAATGGCATTAGATTCAAAAATTCCAAATGGTCCTATAGCGGACAAATGGACAAATTATAAAGATCATATTAATTTAGTAAACCCAGCTAACAAACGTAATTTAGATATTATCGTTGTTGGTACAGGTTTGGCTGGAGGTTCGGCTGCGGCTACTTTGGCAGAGTTAGGATATAACGTAAAAGCATTCTGCTTCCAAGATTCTCCACGTCGTGCACACTCTATTGCTGCACAAGGAGGTATCAACGCGGCAAAAAACTATAAAGGTGATGGTGACTCAGTTTACAGATTGTTCTACGATACTGTAAAAGGTGGGGACTACCGTGCACGTGAGGCAAACGTTCACCGTTTAGCTGAAGTTTCTGCAAATATTATTGACCAATGTGTGGCTCAAGGGGTGCCATTGGCTCGTGAATATGGTGGACTTTTAGATAACCGTTCTTTTGGAGGAACTTTGGTTTCTCGTACATTTTATGCACAAGGACAAACAGGGCAACAATTATTGCTAGGAGCTTATTCTGCAATGAACCGTCAGATTGGTCGTGGTAAAATCAAAATGTACAACCGTCACGAAATGTTAGACATTGTAATCGTGAACGGAAAAGCGAGAGGTATTATCGCTCGTAACTTAATCACTGGAGAAATAGAAAGACATTCTGCTCACGCGGTAGTAATTGGTTCTGGAGGATACGGAAACGTATTTTTCCTTTCAACAAATGCTATGGGAAGTAACGCAACAGCAGCTTGGAAAATTCATAAAAAAGGAGCGTTTTTCGCAAATCCTTGTTACACGCAAATTCACCCAACATGTATTCCGGTTTCAGGAGATCACCAGTCTAAATTGACTTTGATGTCTGAATCTTTACGTAATGACGGTCGTATTTGGGTGCCTAAAAAATTAGAAGATGCTCAGGCAATCCGTGAAGGAAAGAAAAAAGCAATTGATTTATCTGAAGACGAAAGAGATTATTTCTTAGAAAGAAGATATCCTGCTTTTGGTAACTTAGTTCCTCGTGACGTTGCATCTCGTGCGGCTAAAGAAAGATGTGATGCTGGTTTTGGTGTTAACAAAACTGGAGAAGCGGTTTATCTTGACTTTGCGGCGGCTATCGAACGTTACGGAAAAGAAGCTGCTCACGTAAAAGGATTGAATGAAAATGACAAAGCTTTAGTTACTAAATTAGGAACTGATATCGTGAAAAGTAAATACGGAAACTTATTCCAAATGTACTTGAAAATCGTTGACGAAGATCCTTATGTAACGCCAATGATGATTTACCCAGCGGTTCACTACACAATGGGTGGAACTTGGGTTGATTATAACTTGATGACTACAATTCCTGGATGTTTCTCAATTGGTGAATCTAACTTCTCTGATCACGGAGCAAACAGACTTGGAGCTTCTGCTTTAATGCAAGGTTTAGCTGACGGATATTTCGTACTTCCTTATACTATCGGAGATTATTTAGCTCCAGATATTAAAATGGGACCAATTTCTACAGACTTGCCAGAATTCGTTGAAGCTGAAAAAGCAGTTGTAGATCAAATCAATAAATTTATCAATAATAACGGAACACATTCTGTAGATTATTTCCACAAAAAACTTGGAAAAATCATGTGGAATAAAGTAGGTATGGCTCGTAATGCTAAAGGTTTGACTGAAGCTATCGAAGAAATTGCTGCTTTACGTGAAGAGTTTTATAAAGATGTAAAAGTTCCTGGAAGTGCTTTTGAATTTAATCAGGAATTAGAAAAAGCGACTCGTGTTGCCGATTTCTTAGAATTAGGAGAATTGTTCGCAAAAGATGCTTTACACCGTAACGAATCTTGTGGAGGTCACTTCCGTGAGGAGTACCAAACAGAAGAAGGAGAAGCACTTCGTGACGACGATAACTTTGCATACGTTGCAGCTTGGGAATACAAAGGAAAACCAAGTGATGCCGTATTGCACAAAGAACCTCTTAATTACGAAAACATTAAATTAGTTCAAAGAAGTTATAAATAAGAATTTGGTCGAAAGCCAAAGTCTTAAAGTCAAAAGGCAAAATGTGCCAAGCGACTTTCGACTTTCGACTTTATGACTTTCAAACGAAAAAGGTATGAAACTTACATTAAAAATATGGCGTCAAAAAAACGCTCAAGATAAAGGAGGGATTGTAGAATATCCTATCGATGGAATCGAACCAGATATGTCTTTCCTTGAAATGTTAGACGTTCTTAACGAAGGTTTAATCAACAAAGGAGAAGAGCCAGTAGCATTTGACCACGATTGTCGTGAAGGAATCTGCGGAATGTGTTCTTTATTCATCAACGGTGAAGCGCACGGACCAGACAGAGGTGTTACAACTTGTCAGTTGCACATGCGTATGTTCAAAGATGGTGACACGATTTTTATCGAGCCATTTAGAGCAAAAGCTTTCCCTGTAATTAAAGATTTAGTTGTTGACAGAAGTTCTTTTGACAGAATTCAACACGCTGGTGGATTTATCTCTGTAAATACTTCAGGAAATACAATTGATGCAAACGCGATTCCAGTTCCAAAAGATGATGCAGATAAATCATTTGATGCCGCTGCTTGTATTGGTTGTGGAGCTTGTGTTGCAACTTGTAAAAACTCTTCAGCGATGTTGTTCGTTTCTGCAAAAGTTTCTCAATATGCATTATTGCCACAAGGTAAAGTTGAAGCAACAGACCGTGTATTGAACATGGTTCACCAAATGGATTTGGAAGGTTTTGGAAACTGTACAAATACTGGAGCTTGCGAAGTAGAATGTCCTAAAGGAATTTCTCTTGAAAATATCGCACGTATGAACCGTGAGTATTTAGCAGCAAGTTTAAAAGGATAATTTATCTTTTATATACAATCAAAAAGAGCTGTCTCAAAAAGACAGCTCTTTTTTTATAAGCTTCAGAGAAGCGAAATATTTATAGCAAAGAAAAACCATTTTCAATTTAAAGCTTTAGCGGAGCGACATGTTTTTGTAACGTAATATATGTCGCTCCGCTGGAGCTTTTTTTATATTTGTTTATGGATTTCTATAAATATTTTACCCCGCTGGGGTTTTTGAGGATAAAGCAGTTTTTATAAATTCCATCCAATCAAAAGAGTTGTTCTTTTTTGTTTTCTATTCATAATAAAGTTGAGAAGCATTTATTTCTTCTTTCTTCTGGTCTTCCTTCTGTATAAAACAATTTAAAGTTGTGCCACCGGTTAAATCAAAATAACTGATATTGATTTTATGAAAACCTTTTTCTAGTTTAACAGCTCCGTAAGCTTCATTTGCCCAATGAATGTTATCATTATCAACGATTAACTCATCATCAATAAAAAGCTTTGATCCGTCGTCTGAAAGCGTCGAAAAGGTATAATTTCCAGTTTCTGGGATAAAGATGTATCCGCTGAATTTTAAGCCGATATAGCGCTCTAATTTCGTTTTCCATTTTTCAGCACTTATTTTTCCTTCCAAAATTCCTGAAGAAACAGGTTTTGAAAGTTCTAAATCTTGAACTTGAGAAAAGTTTCCAGTAAAATATTCATATTTCAAACCATTTTTCGTTGGTTGAATGGCTAAAGTTGGTTTCAAATCAGGATTTTGAATGATAATTTTATTGATAGAGCTTCTTTTGCCATTTTCACTAATTTGAATTGTTTTGATAATTCGATATTCTCCTTTTGGAACATTTATCGTCACTGGGTTTTGATACATGTTTGCCGTTTCATCAGGATTATAGCCATCAATTGTATAGAATATTTTTCCGTTTTTGATGGTTGGTTTTAAATCCAAAATATATTTTGATGCAATTGAAGCGGTTTCATCTGCACCAAAAGGTGTTGGAACTTTGTATAATCGATTTTGCAATTCTAATTTTTCTAAATGATAAGGTAGTTGATGCTGAACAAAATGATTGTAATTTTTGTTTTTCGGTTCTGTCCATGAAATTTCTGCCAAAGCAAACAGTCGCGGATAAAGCATATAATTTAATTTTGCAGGATTCGTCAAATATTCCGACCAAAGATTGGCTTGAACTCCAATGATATATTTCTGTTCTTCAGCCGATAAACTGTCGACTGGAGTTGGGTTGTAATGGTATACTTTTTCTAAAGTGCTCAATCTCCCAACGGTAAGCGGTTCGTTTGGCGAATAACCTTGATTGTAGTCAAAATAAACGGTTGATTCGGGAGTCATTACGACTGGATGTTTCAGTTTTGCAGCATGAATTCCGCCCGATTCTCCTCTCCAAGACATCACCGCTGCGTTTGGTGCCAAGCCGCCTTCTAGGATTTCATCCCAGCCAAAAATTTGTCTTCCGTTGGCATTTAAGAATTTTTCAATTCTTTTGATGAAATAACTCTGCAATTCATGTTCGTCTTTTAAACTTAAATCTTTGATTCTTTTTTGACAATTCGGGCAAGCTTTCCATCTTGTTTTTGGGCATTCGTCTCCGCCAATATGAATGTTCTTGCTTGGGAATAATGCCATAACTTCAGTTAAAACATCTTCCAGGAAAGTAAAAGTTTCGTCTTTTCCTGCGCAAAAAACATCTTCAAAAACGCCCCAAGATTCTACGACTTTATAATTTCGGTCTGGAAAACAAGCCAGATTTGGATAAGCAGTTACAGCAGCTGAAGCATGTCCTGGCATTTCGATTTCTGGAATAACATTCACATAATTGTCTTCGGCAAATTTGACAACTTCCTTAATTTCTTCTTGAGTATAAAATCCTCCGTGTGGATTTCCGTCGAAGAAAAAAGGTGTTCTTTCAAATTTATTTCCTACTAAAGTCTGATTTCGTTTTGAACCAATTTTGGTCAGTTTTGGATATTTTTTGATCTCAATTCTCCAGCCCTGATCGTCTGTCAAGTGCCAATGAAAGTTGTTTAATTTATAGCTGGACATTTGTGTAATAAAATCTTTTATAACATCAATAGAGAAAAAATGACGGCAGACGTCTAAATGCAGGCCTCGGTAAGAATATCGGGGTTGATCTTCGATGATTAGGCACGGAATTTTAATTTCTGTCCCTGAAGGTTTGTTCGGAAGAAGTTGCAACAAAGATTGAACGGCATAAAAAAGGCCTTCTTCTTGTCCTTCGATCCTGATTTTGTTGGAAGTGATTTCAATTTTATAACCTTCTTTTGATGAAAGATTTTTGCTTGAGTCAAATTCGATTTTGATATTTGATTTTTTTGAGGAAGCAGAAATGTTCAAAGCCGATTCTAAAATTTTAGCCGATCTTAATTCCTTTTCGCTGTAATTTTTGTTTTTAAAATTAATATGAACTTTTCCATTTATCCGAATAGTATCTCCAGTTAGTTTGAAAAAATTTGGAGCAGGAATAATAGAGTTGTTCTGCTGAAAATTTTGGGAATTTCCGTTGAAATAAAAAAGTACAAAAAATAAAAAAAGGAATTTTTTCATAAGAGAAAAACTTTAGATTTTTATTAAAAAGAAGTTTTAAAGATATGCAAATGGTTTGAAAACTTGATTGTTGAGTTTTTTATGGCAGGACAACTTTTGAATTGAAGGAATTGTTTGTCGAAATGTTTATTTTTGTAAGTAGAAAAAAAATAAATGGCATGAGTACTGAAAATGAAGTTTTAAATTACAGCAAAGAAGAACGCAAAAATCATATTCTGAAAGAAATCAATTTACATACGCGCGTAAGTTTTGAGACTCTTTCTGCAAAACTTGGCGTTTCTGAAGATACTGTTAGACGTGATATAAATGAATTAGACGCTGAATCGCTTTTGATTAAAGTAAAAGGTGGTGCAATGACTAAAGGATATCACTATTCTTCATCGAATCAAACTTATGCGGTTGAGGCAAAACAAGTCATTGCACAGAAAGCGGTTGGTCTTCTTCATGACGGAATGGTTTTGGTTGTGGATGGCGGAACTACGATTCGAGAATTTATCCGTTTGATTCCGAATGATCTTAATTTGACTGTTTTTACGATTACTGCTTTAACAGCTGTACAACTTTTGGATAAACCGAATATCAAAACCATTATGATTGGCGGAAGCATTTCTTCTTATAGCCAAATGTGTATAAGCGGAGAAACTTTTCATCAGTTAGCTAACATAAAAGCCGATCTATTGGTTTTAGGAACGAATGCTTTGGATGTAGACGGCGGTTATTCGGATTCTGATTGGGAAACGGTTCAGGTTAAAAAAGCAATGATTCAGGCTTCTAAAAAAACAGCAGTTTTAACGATTACTGAAAAACTGAATACCGTTCTTAAAATGAAAATTGCGAGTTTGTCTGACGTGAATTATGTAATTACTGAAGAAGAGCCAACGCATGAAAAATTGCAACCTTATAAAAAAGCGGTTCCGAGTTTGGTGGTGATCTAATTTTTAAATTGTTTTTGACTTCATATCTATTATAAAAAATGAAAATTGCGTTAATCCAAACCGATCTCTATTGGGAAAATCCTTCTAAAAACCGAGAAAACTTTGATTTGAAAATCAATGAAATTACTTCGGAGGTAAATATGATTGTGCTTCCTGAAATGTTTTCGACTGGGTTTACGATGAATGCTTCGGCTATTGCAGAAACAATGCATGGCGAAACAATTGAATGGATGAAATTGAAGGCAAAACAAAAAAATGCTGCAATAACTGGAAGCGTTGTCATTACAGAAAACGGAAAATTCTACAATCGAATGTTGTTTGTTTTTCCATCAGGAGAAGTGCAATATTACGATAAACGTCATTTGTTTACATTGGCTGGAGAAAATCAATCGTATACTGCGGGTACTGAAAAAGTAATCGTGAATTATTTAGATTGGAAAATTTGTCTGCAGGTTTGTTACGATCTTAGATTTCCGGTTTTCGCCCGAAATGTCGAAAATTACGATTTACTTATTTATGTTGCCAATTGGCCAAAAGTGCGCACCAATGCTTGGGATGCGTTGCTTAAAGCGCGAGCAATCGAAAATTTAAGCTATGCAATTGGCGTTAACAGGCTTGGTCTTGACGCCAATAATTATGAACACATAGGCCATTCGCAGGCAGTTGATTTTTTAGGACATTATATTCTTGAACCACAAGAAACAGCTGGTGTTTTTGTGGTTGAATTGGATAAAGATAAAATGATGGAAACTCGAAAAAAACTTGATTTTTTAAGTGATCAAGATGTTTTTGAGATTAAGATTTCGTAGTTTTTTCAAGGTTTTGCAAAAACAGAAATTTCTTTATTTGGATTTTTGGTTCGGATCACGATTTTTTGATAATCCCATTGAGAACTTTTTCTAGTTGCGTAAATATCTAATTTCGCCTGTTTTTTATCGCCATTTATCCTAATCGATAAATTGACAGAATTATTATTATTCGTATACGAAGTATTGCCTTCTAAAATGGCTAATTTGTCGATTGATCCAATTTTTCCAATTGTTTTTAAAACAGTAGCGTCTTTGTTTGCAATTTGTATTGCTTTCTCATAAAGAATATCTTCTTTTAAAGCACTTACAGTATCGGCTAAACCATTTTTAGAATTGGCATTCAATAAAATGATGAAAAGGAATATTGCTAAAAAAACAATAAGACTAATCCGTGTCCAATTCTTTTTGAGCCAACTTTTTTCAATAATCAGATCGTTATCCATTTTTTTAAGTTAAAAAATTAGAAAGCTTTCCGTTTCTTTTCAGCCTCTTTTAGTTTCTTTTTGTCATCTCGTTTCTCGACTTCAGGACTAAAAGGAATGCTTAAATCAATTGCTTGATCGACATCCCAATTGGCACGGACATCGACTTCTTTTTGGAAATAAAAGACTTCTTCTGCATATGTTTTGTTTAAGAAACTTCCAGTGTCATAAATTTTGTTTTTATTGTCATCGTAAATCACACGCACTGTAAAGGCTTCTGGTTCCAGTAAATTGAATTCTATTTTTGTATTTCCTTCAGAATATTCGCTTGCAATCACTTTATCGCCTTTTTTATTGGTGATTTCAACAATAATCGGAAAGCGTTTTACATTTTGAAGATTTAAGACAAAGTTTCCATAATCTTCAACTTCCTTTGTGGTCAGTTTGTAAGACAAAGTATCGTTTGATTTTTCGTAAAAATCAGTCAAGGCGCCAGGCATTAACGTGATACGGTATTTTTCTAATGGCTCTTTTTTGAAATCGAAATACAATTTCTGCTCAAATTCATCGTATTCTGTTGTATAATTTACGGCAACTGAATCTTTGTTAACCAAAGAAATTTTCGATTTATCAAATTTCACTAAAGGTGTTTCAGATTCAAGCGTAAATCGTTCTCTAAAATTAAGAATGCCGCTTTGGACCGCTTTGATATTCAGCGTGTCTTTTTTCAGGTCTTTAATTTTGAAAGAGAATTTCTTGTCATAGTTTTCGGCATTAACTTCCAAAGAAAGCGAATCAGTTTTTATTGGCTTATACCAAACTTGAAGCGAATCCTTTTTAGGAAATTGCGTTACAATGGTTTCTAGGGTTTCAGTGTGGTTTTTAAGCGTAATTTTAGGTTTTAAAACCTTGAAATTCTGTTTTCCATCATACGGAAGATATAATCTGTTTCCAGATGCCTGAATTGGTTTGAATGTTTTTAAAGGCAAAGTTTCCTTGAATAATTCCAATTCAAAAATAGTGTCATTCGGAACCGTAATCGGATGTTTTATAAAGCCAATTTTGTCATCTTTTGGGTTGTATTTATTGTTGCCTGATTTGTCTTTCATGGCAACTAAAAGATATTTTCCTGCCTTTAAATTTTCTAATTTAAAAGTGCGTAAACTGTCCAGTGTATTCGTAATATATCTTGGAAAATCTTTATAAACCACAGAATCTCTGTATTGATCGTTAACTTCATAAAGCATAACAGAAACAAAATTGTCGACATATTTGTCATAAGAATCTTTGATGATTCCTGAAACAGAAAGCGAATCAATATAAGGTCCAGTTGAAAAAACGTATTTGAACTGATTGATAGCATTTCCTTCATTATTATCAGCAATACTTTGTCCAAAATTCATGCTGTACGTTGTATTTGGCTGTAAAGTATCTTTGATTTTTATGCTGATATATTTGCTTACAGTTGTAGGCAATATAAGCGGTTCATGCTTCATAGGAGGTGAAATAATCAGCTGTTTGTTTAGGTTTTTCAGCTTTATATATTCGTCAAAAGTCAAAATGATTTCATCTCCTTTAAAATTAGTGCTGAAATTCTCAGGAGTACTTGATCGCAAAACAGGAGCAAGCGTGTCTTTTAATCCGCCTGTAATGCTGCCTCTTTTGGCACAGCTCATCATTAAAAATACCAATAAAAGTGAAATGTATTTGAGAGTGTTTTTCAACATAATCGTTTTTGAATTTGATTGCACAAAATAACGATTATATTTGCTTTAATCGAAATTTTTTATCTATTTATTAGGATTTCCAAATTTTGAATTCACTGTATTTTTATGGTAATATTTTCTTACTTTTGACTAAAAATGTAATATTACTCCGTTTTGTTTAAAAGATATTTTTGGATTTCAATCTTCCTTTTGCTGACAGCTTGCAGTAAAAATGACAAACCTATAGTCGCTTTTTATTACTGGAAAACCAATTTGAAATTTTCAGAAACAGAAAAAGAAGTTCTAACAGACAACAATGTAGGTAAACTTTATATTCGATATTTTGATATAGGGCTTCATCCAGAAACACAAGCTCCGATTCCTATAAGTCCGATTCATTTCAAAGAGAATATGCAGTATTTTGAGATTGTTCCGGTGGTTTTTATTCAGAATAAAGTAATGCTTGAACCAAAACTTGATGTCTCAGATTTAGCCAAAAAGACAATCGGTTTGATTGATGAGATAAACAGCAAGAACAAACTAAACTGCACACAAATTCAGATTGATTGTGATTGGACTTTAAAAAGTAAAGAACATTATCTTGAGTTTATTGAACAGATTAAGAAACTTTCAAAGAAAAAACTTTCAGCTACCATTAGGCTTCATCAGGTAAAATATTTTGAGAAAACAAAAATTCCGAATGTTGATTCGGGTGTTTTAATGTTTTATAACATGGGAAGTATCGCGCCGGATTCGCTAAATTCCATTTATAACCGAGAAATTTCAGGAAAATATCTTTCCAGCTTAAAAAAATATCCGCTTCATCTGGATTATGCGCTTCCAATTTATTCTTGGGTAATTCATATTCGAGATCAAAAGGTTTTGGGGCTTCGATCAAAATTAAATTTTAGAGCGCTTAAGAAAGATAAAAATTTTGTACAGATTAGTCCAGTTTTTTTTAAAGTCAGACAATCTAATTATAAAAATGGGGTTTATTATGAAGAAAATGATTTGCTTAAAATTGAAGCAATTTCTTCAGAAAATTTAAGAAATATGGCTGAAGATTTGAACGAAAATACCACTCAGCCACCAAGAGAAATACTATTTTACGATTTAGACGAATTCAATTTAAAAAATTATGAAAAGAATATTTTCAAACAAATTATTTCTGTTTTTTAGCGCAGGACTACTTTCGATTTACGGTGTGATTTATGCATGTGCCGGTGGAGACGATTGGGATTTTTTTGGGTATAATTCGAATTTCACACCTGAAACTTTTGCTGATAAATCCTATTCGCCGCTTTTTTTGTCTAGTTCAATTTTTTATGGAATTGAATTTGATACCGAGCACAATTCCCGATTTAATAAAAACATAAAATCAGATTGGGCTTCCTACTTAAAAGGAAAAGCAGATACTACAACTGTGAATTATTTTTTAATTGGAGATGAAAAGCCTCGTTATTATTCTGATGATAAAAATGTAATTAAAAATAAAGAAGAAATTGCGGATCTTCATGTTTTTTATAAGAATAAAAAAGAGAATAAAACTTCTCAAAAGTGGGGTAAAAAATGGAATCTGAAAGATGATAAAATTAAGAGTTTTATTGAGTTTTTGTATTTGGCTCAAAAAATAGAAACGGTTTCTATTGGCGAAGATTATTGGAGTTATGATCCTGTTGTGGCAAAAACGTTTAATGATTCAAAAATGATTCAGTCGATTGAGAATGTTTATAATACGACTGCTGATCCGTTTTTGAAAAACAGATATTGGTTCTTGACCATGAAGGCTCGTTTTTATAGCAATGATAAACAAAAAGCAATTGATTTTTTTAATAAAACAGAAAGCTCTGTCGCTAAAAATACATTGTATTATCGTGCATTGAGTTATGTTGCAGGAATTAATTACAAGCAGAAAAAATATGCTGTTTCAAATTATCTGTATGCGAAAATCTTTGATAAATGTCCTGAATTGCGTGTGGTGACGGCGTATAGTTTTCACCCAAAAAATGAATCAGATTGGACAAAATCTTTGGCAATGGCAAAAGATAGTAAAGAGAAAGCAGCGCTTTGGGCAATTCATGGATTTTATAAAGATGAAAAACAGGCAATCGAAAAAATTTACGAATTAGATCCAAAAAGTGAACATTTGAATTATCTCGCAACTAGATTGGTTAACATACAAGAGCGCACCATAAATAATTCATTTAAGCAAGAGTCCGGAGAGAATCTGCCAGTGAAAATCCAGACTGTTGCCGAAAATAAAACTGAAAATCTATCTAAACTAAATAATAATGCCTTTGCATTGGTTGCTAAAATAGCAAATGCTGGAAATACGCAAAAACCTTATTTGTGGGATTTGTCTCTGGGGTATCTGCAAACCTTAAAAGGGGAATATTCAAACGCTGATAAAAGTTTTGACAAAGCTGAAAAGACGCTTCCTAAAACAGAACTGGCTGGATATCAAATCAGATTGCTTCGTTTTGTAAACAATTTAAGCAAGATTGATAAGTTGACGGATAAAAATGAAAAAACAATAATTGCAGACTTGAATTGGCTCTATTACGAGCTTCCAAAAACGTATAAAGGACAAGAATTTCGCTATCAAAATGCTTCTTCTTGGAGCAAAAGTTATTTGTCGACTCTTTATAGAGAAAAAGGAGATTTGGTAATGGCTGAAATTTTTGGCGAATCACGTTACAGTTATTGGAACGACGGGAATTCGTTTTATGATAATGAGAAGAATTTATTGGCTATAAAAAGCTTTTTGGAAAAATCGAATAAAAGTGAAATTGAAAAAACAGGTGCGGGAATTTATAGTTTGAAATTAAAAGACATTAATAATTTTCAGGCAGTTCAGGCGACTTTCAAAAATAAAATTCCAGAAGCAATTGCGTTTTTGAAGCAAACTGATTCGGTTCAATACTATAAATTTCTAGGAAATCCGTTTAACGGAAATATAAAAGATTGTCATGATTGCGAACACGCTGCATATCAAAAAAGAAAATATACCTATATGGATTTTTTGACAACGATAAAATCGATGCAGGATAAATTGGCTCAAAAAGAAGATGTTTACACAAACAGTCTTTTGTTAGGAAATGCGTTTTATAATATTTCACATTTTGGAAACGGAAGAACTTTTTATGAGAATAACATTGTTGGGTATGGCTCAAGTCCGTACTCGTTTAGAAGTACAATGAAAGAGATGATTACAAATAATTCGGTTTCGAAAATGTATTATCAAAAAGCTTTTGAAGCGGCTTTAAATAAAGAACAAAAAGCAAAATGTTTGTTTCTGATTTCGAAATGCGAAAGAAACGAGTACTACAATAAAAAATACAATAGCATTAATAATTATTGGGAAATTCAAGATGATAAAATTAATTTTATCGCTTGGAATTCGTTTAAGGCTTTAAGAAAAGACTATTCGGATACAAAATATTATCAGGATGTGATTGCAGAATGTGGTTACTTTAATACATATGTAAACCAATAAAATAAAAGAATGGTAAATAAAATAGAGCATATTGGGATTGCAGTAAAAAATATGGACGATGCAAATGTGTTGTTCGAAAAGCTATTAGGTGTTCCTTCTTATAAAGAAGAAGCTGTTGAGGGCGAAGGTGTTTTGACTTCGTTTTTTCAAACGGGAGTCAATAAAATTGAACTTTTGATGGCAACAAATCCAGAAAGTCCGATTGCAAAATTTTTGGAAAAAAAAGGCGAAGGGATTCACCACATCGCATTTGACGTTGATGATATTTATGCTGAAATTGCTCGTTTGAAAAACGAAGGTTTTGCGCTTATAAATGAAGTTCCGAAGAAAGGTGCCGACAATAAATTGGTAGTTTTTCTTCATCCGAAGAACAGTAATGGCGTTCTAGTAGAGCTTTGTCAAGAAATAAAATAAAAAAATAACTTTTTCGTTTTTAAATAAGGTATTGAAAATCAATTGCGTTATTTAATACTGATGCTTCAAAATAGAATTAAATACAAATGATGTCTTAAAATATTTGGAGTGAATGAAAAATAGTAGTAATATTGCATCCTCAAACCGGTCCTATAGCTCAGCTGGTTAGAGCACCTGACTCATAATCAGGTGGTCCCTGGTTCGAGCCCAGGTGGGACCACAAAACAAAAAAAAGCTTCATAAAATTTTATGAAGCTTTTTTGTTTTTAGGGTTGTATTTTTGCAAAAATCTTCTACATTTGTCGGGTAAAGCTCTTTGAAAACAAGGCTTGTACGAAATTTCATAAAAGACCCCAAGTCTAATTTAATATCGCTTGTCTATGGCAAGTTTAAACTTATGAAGATAACGAAAACTATTTTTTTTGCTATTTGTTTTGTTTTAATCAGTATCTCAAGTGTTTTGGCAAATAATCCACCAGCAGCATTGCCGCAGCCACAAAATAGGTCGGCTGGCGCAGCAGCAGACGACCCGGGTATTCCAGGCCCTCCTGGGGCTCCAATTGACCAAAATTTGATTGTTTTGGCGGGATGTGCAGTATTGTTCGGGACATATGCAATTCGCAGATATAATTTAATAAAAAAAGCTTCAATTTAAATTGAAGCTTTTTTTATGGGTGTTTTTCGATTTATTTGTTGATGGCGTAAAGACGAGAAATGTATTTTCCGACAACATCAAACTCTAAATTTATTTTTGTTCCTATTCTGAAATCTTTAAAATTAGTATGTTCAAAAGTGTAAGGGATTATCGAAACGCTAAATTCATTTGTTTTTGAATTTACAACAGTAAGGCTTACTCCGTTTACTGTAATAGAGCCTTTTTCGATTGTGATGTTGTTTAAATTTTTGTCGTATTCAAAAGTGTAATTCCAACTTCCATTTGCTTCTTCAATTTTGATGCAAGTTCCGGTTTGATCTACGTGCCCTTGAACAATATGTCCATCAAGTCGGTCACCAAGTTTCATTCCTCTTTCTAAATTTACAATATCTCCGGTTTTCCAATCTCCAATATTGGTTTTTAAAATAGTTTCGTCAATTGCTGTTACCGTATAAAGCGAATCCTTTATAGCAACAACCGTTAAGCAGATTCCGTTATGAGAGACACTTTGGTCAATTTTTAATTCATTAGTAATAGATGAATCAATAGTGATGTGAAGATTGCTTTGGTCTTTTTGTATTTCATGAACCCTTCCTAGGGTTTCTATAATTCCTGTGAACATTGTTGTTTTATTTTACTAAATTTGCACATCAAAATTAGTAATAAATAAGCTGAGCTCATGAATAAAAAAGCAGAAAATATAATTGTTGGAATTTCAGTTGGAGATTTAAACGGTATTGGAAGCGAAGTTATATTGAAAACATTCGAGGATTCTCGTATGCTGGAGTTGTGTACGCCAGTTGTTTTTGCAAATGCCAAAATATTGTCTTTTGTAAAAAAGAGCTTTACATCTTCGGTTCAATTTCATGGTGTAGATAAATTAGAGCAAGTTTTGCCAGGAAAAGTGAATGTTTTCAATCTTTGGAAAGAAGGCGTAGATATTAATCTTGGGAAAAATGATGAAAAAATCGGCGAATACGCAATTAAATCTTTTGTAGCGGCAACAAAAGCTTTGAAAGATGGTTTGATTGATGTTTTGGTTACGGCGCCAATTAATAAATACAATATTCAGTCAGAAGAATTTAAATTTCCTGGGCATACCGATTATTTGGATCAAGAATTAGAAGGAAATGCGCTTATGATGATGGTGCAGGATAATTTAAGAGTAGGTTTATTGACAGATCATGTGCCTTTAAATGAAGTGTCGTCGCATTTGACAGAAGAATTAATTACAAGAAAAATTGAGACAATAAGAAAATCATTGATTCAGGATTTTAGTATTGTGAAGCCGAAAATTGCAGTTTTAGGATTAAATCCGCATGCTGGTGATGGCGGCGTTATTGGAAAAGAAGATGATTTGGTTTTGAGGCCTGTTTTGAAAAAATTATTTGATGCAGGTACAATGGTTTTTGGCCCATTTCCGGCTGATGGTTTTTTTGGAAGCGGTCAGTATGAAAAATATGACGCAATTGTGGCAACATATCATGATCAGGGATTGATTCCTTTTAAAACATTGTCTTTTGGAAAAGGAGTAAATTATACAGCAGGTCTAAATAAAGTAAGGACCTCACCAGATCACGGTACTGCCTATGATATTGCTGGAAAAGATATGGCAGATTTTAATTCGTTTAAAGAAGCGGTTTATCTTGCGATCGATATTTTTCGCTCGCGTAATCAGTATGAGGAGATTAGCCAAAAACCTCTAAAAATAAAAGAAAAACAGTTATAAACAAAAAAAGGTGAATAAGATTATTAGATTTGTAATAATTTTATATCTTTGCACCCCAATTCGGATATCTGTTTACAGATTGGAATTGATCAAATTGATGTTGAAATGAGCAAAACAAAAGAATTTTTAATTCCTTTCGTAGGGTTAAAACTAGGAAAACACCATTTTGAGTATCAAATAAATAACACGTTCTTTAAGAACTTTGATTACGATGAGTTTCAAAGTTCAGATATTAAAGTCAATTTACTTTTTGAAAAAAAAAGTAATATGTTAGAGTTAGAATTCAAACATAAAGGAACTGTAAATGTGCCTTGTGATGTAACAGGCGAAGATTTTGATTTACCTATAAAAGGGAAAATGAAGTTGATTGTTCGTTTTGGAGAAGAATTCAATGATGATAATGAAGAGTTGTTGATTTTACCACATGGTGAGCATGAGATTGATGTGGCGCAATATATTTATGAAATGATCGCGCTTTCTGTCCCTCAAAAAAGAATTCATCCAGGTGTTAAAGACGGAAGTCTGCAAACAGAAGCTTTAGCAAAACTGAATGAATTAAGTGTAAAAGAACAAAAGGAAGAGAGTAACAAAGAAGAAGATATTGACCCGCGTTGGGAAAAATTAAAGAAACTATTAACGGATAAATAATATAGTAAAATGGCACATCCTAAGAGAAAAACCTCGAAAACAAGAAGAGATAAGAGAAGAACACATTATAAAGCTACTGTAGCTCAAATCGCTACATGTCCTATTACAGGTGAGGCACATTTATACCACAGAGCTTACTGGCATGAAGGTAAAATGTACTACAGAGGGCAAGTTGTTATCGATAAATCTGAAGCGGTTGCTTAATACGTTTTTGTAAATTATACTAGAACTCTCACATAGTGAGAGTTTTTTTTGTTGGTTATAATTTTCGTTTTTTGGGAAAATACACACAAAATCGTTTCGTTTTTTTTTGTAATTTTCAAGTCTTTTAAAAATTTTTCAAATACCCTGTATTTGAAAGGAAATAATAGAATATAATGAATACAATCACAGCCGCAATTACCGCTGTTGGAGGATACGTTCCTGACTTTGTACTTTCAAACAAAGTTCTTGAAACAATGGTTGAAACCAATGACGAGTGGATTACCACTCGTACCGGAATTAAAGAAAGAAGAATTCTTAAAGATGCTGATAAAGGGACATCTTACCTTGCAATAAAAGCAGCACAGGATTTAATTGCAAAAGCAAATATTGATCCATTAGAGATTGATATGGTTATAATGGCAACAGCAACACCAGATATGATGGTGGCTTCTACAGGAGTTTATGTTGCTACAGAAATTGGAGCAACAAATGCATTTTCATACGATTTGCAAGCGGCATGTTCAAGTTTCTTATACGGAATGTCAACTGCTGCGGCTTATGTGCAGTCAGGACGTTACAAAAAAGTACTTTTAATTGGTGCAGATAAAATGTCATCAATTGTAGATTATACTGATAGAGCAACTTGTATCATCTTTGGTGATGGAGCAGGAGCCGTTTTGTTCGAACCAAATTATGAAGGTTTAGGTCTACAGGACGAATATTTAAGAAGTGATGGTGTTGGGCGTGATTTTCTTAAAATTCCTGCAGGAGGTTCTTTGATACCGCCAACAGAAGAAACTGTAAAAAACAGACAGCACAATATTATGCAAGATGGTAAAACTGTTTTCAAATATGCTGTTACAAATATGGCAGATGCCAGCGAATTGATTTTACAAAGAAACAATTTGACAAATCAAGATGTTGACTGGTTGGTACCACATCAAGCCAATAAACGTATCATTGATGCTACAGCTGGAAGATTAGAATTAGAAGATTCTAAAGTTTTAGTAAACATTGAAAGATACGGTAATACTACTTCTGGAACTTTACCATTAGTATTAGCTGATTTTGAAGGCAAGCTTAAAAAAGGAGATAATGTCATCTTTGCTGCTTTTGGTGGTGGATTCACTTGGGGATCTATCTATTTAAAGTGGGCTTACGATAAGAAATAAATTAAAACTAAAAACGAATCATTATGGATTTAAAAGAAATTCAAAACCTAATCAAATTTGTAGCAAATTCGGGAGTTGCTGAAGTAAAGTTAGAAATGGATGATGTAAAAATCACTATCAGAACAACTTTAGAAACAAATGTTACTGAGGCTACTTATGTACAGCAATTGCCAGCTCAAGCTGCATTGCCACAAGCTGCTGCTCCACAAGTTGCCGCACCAGTTGTTGTAAATGTAACTCCAGAAGCTCCAGCTGCTAACGATTCTAAATATGTTACTATAAAATCTCCAATCATTGGAACATTCTATAGAAAACCATCTCCAGACAAACCAGTTTTCACTGAAGTAGGAAGCACAGTATCTAAAGGAGATGTTCTTTGTGTAATTGAAGCAATGAAATTATTCAACGAAATCGAATCTGAAGTGTCAGGAAAAATTGTTAAAATTCTTGTTGACGACATGTCTCCAGTTGAATTTGATCAACCTTTATTCTTAGTAGATCCATCATAAATAAATTTAGATTTTAGATTTTAGATTTTAGAATGGTTCAATTTTTTTTAAATCATCTAAAATTATCTAATTATCAAATTGTCTAATTATCTAATTAAAATAAGATGTTTAAAAAAATATTAATTGCGAATAGAGGAGAAATTGCACTTCGTGTAATTCGTACATGTAAGGAAATGGGAATTAAGACGGTTGCCGTTTACTCTACTGCCGATGCAGAAAGCTTGCATGTTAAGTTTGCTGATGAAGCGGTTTGTATTGGTCCCCCGCCAAGTAATTTATCGTACTTAAAAATGTCAAATATCATTGCCGCTGCAGAAATTACAAATGCAGATGCAATACACCCAGGATACGGTTTCCTTTCTGAGAATGCTAAATTCTCAAAAATTTGTCAAGAGCACGGAATCAAATTTATTGGTGCTGCTCCTGAAATGATCGATAGAATGGGAGATAAAGCTTCTGCAAAAGCTACAATGAAAGCGGCAGGAGTTCCTTGTGTGCCAGGTTCAGACGGATTGTTAGAATCTTATGAGCATGCACAAAAAATTGCCAAAGAAATTGGCTATCCAGTGATGATGAAAGCTACTGCTGGTGGTGGTGGAAAAGGAATGCGTGCCATCTGGAAAGAAGAAGATCTTTTAAAAGCTTGGGAAAGCGCACGTCAAGAAGCTGCTGCGGCATTTGGAAATGACGGAATGTACATGGAGAAACTTATTGAAGAGCCACGTCATATCGAAATTCAAGTTGTTGGAGATTCTTACGGAAAAGCATGTCACCTTTCTGAAAGAGATTGTTCAGTTCAACGTCGTCACCAAAAACTTACTGAAGAAACACCTTCACCTTTCATGACAGACGAACTTCGTACAAGAATGGGAGAGGCTGCTGTAAAAGCGGCTGAATTCATTAAATACGAAGGAGCTGGAACTGTAGAATTCTTGGTTGATAAACACAGAAATTTCTACTTCATGGAAATGAATACTCGTATTCAAGTTGAGCACCCAATTACAGAACAAGTAATTGATTACGATTTGATTCGCGAGCAAATTATGGTAGCGGCTGGTATTCCGATCTCAGGAAAAAATTACTTGCCACAATTGCACGCTATCGAGGTTCGTATTAATGCTGAAGATCCTTATAACGATTTTCGTCCTTCACCAGGAAAAATCACTACACTTCATATGCCAGGAGGACACGGAGTTCGTTTAGATACTCACGTTTATTCTGGTTACAGTATTCCGCCAAACTACGATTCTATGATTGCTAAGTTGATTACAACTGCACAATCTCGTGAAGAAGCTATCAGTAAAATGAGAAGAGCTCTTGATGAATTCGTGATTGAAGGTGTGAAAACTACAATACCTTTCCACAGACAATTAATGGATGATCCGAAATACATAGAAGGAGATTATACAACTGCTTTTATGGAAACATTCAAAATGAATAGTCCAGAATAATTTTAAAGGCTGCCGATTTCGGCAGCCTTTTTTGTATTATCGCAACCCAACAAGTTTTGTGTCTTGTTGGGTTTTGTTGTTTTAATGCATTAGGAAACACTAAAAGTGTATAAAAATTACACACTAATTAAATAAATTACACACTTTTTTAGAAATGCTATTTTTTGGCATAATGGTCATAATTCCTTTGTTTTTAAGGGTTTGAGTGGTGCAGAGTGCGATTTGTGGTTTACGGCATAATAATTTCATTATCTAAAGCGTAAACAACTACAAACAAAATTAAAATATACATTTATGAAAAAGCTATTCTTATCAGCCGCTATTGTTTTGGGAGGTTTAACTTCATTCGCAGCAAATTCTTCACTTGAAGATTCTATTATAAAAACGATTTCTATTCAAGATGAATATACCGAAATCAAATTAGAAGAATTACCAGCTCCAATAACAGAGGCGTTAAAAAAAACATTTCCAAATGCAGTGCTTACAAAAGCATACAAAAATGCAAAATCTGAATACAAATTAGATGTTACTGTTGGTGAAAAAACAGGAAATCTTTTTGCTAACGCTGACGGTAGCTGGATTCAAAAATAAGTTTGAACAACGCTAAATAAAATTAATTAACTCTTAAATATACACACTATGAAAAATTTATTCTTATCAGCCGCAATCGTTTTGGGAAGTTTAACATCATTTGCTTCAACTTCGCCAATCGAAAATACAATCGTAAAAACAATTTCTATTCAAGATGAATATACAGAAATTAAATTAGAAGAAGTTCCTTCTGCAGTTACAGATGCTCTTAAAAAAGCATATCCAGATGCAGTTTTGAACAAAGCCTACAAAAATACTGCATCACAATATAAACTAGAAGTAGCAGTAGGAGATAAAGTAGGATCTCTTTATGCTAATGCAGACGGAACTTGGATTAAAAAATAATCCCTTTTTGTTCCAATCAAATTATTAATACTATTTAAAACTACTATCATGAAAAAATTATTTATATCAGCCGCAATCGTTTTGGGAAGTTTAACATCATTCGCTTCAACTTCACCAATCGTGAATACAACCGTAAAATCAGTTTCTATCCAAGATGAATTTACAGAAATTAAAAACGAAGAAGTTCCAACTGCTGTAACAAATGCACTTAAAAAAGCGTATCCAGATGCAGTTTTAAATAAAGCATACAAAAATGCTGCTTCTCAATATAAATTGGAGATTACAGTAGGTGACAAAGTTGGTTCTTTGTATGCTAACGCTGATGGATCTTGGGTTAAAAAATAATCACTAACTAAAAAACTTTCATTATGAAAAAGATATTATTATCGGCAGCTATCCTTTTAGGAGGACTGTCAATACAAGCCGCGCCAATTGTTGTTGGATCAACAACAGAATTAGTAAAATTTCAAGATGAGTATAAAGAAGTTGATGCTGTTCCGGCAGCTATTAAAACGGCTTTGGATAATGCTTATCCTGGTGTAAAACTTGAAAAAGCTTACGTAAACGATAAAAAAGAGTACAAAATCGAAATTATCGTTCGTGATGTAAAATCAATAGTTTACACAGATGCCCAAGGAAACATTCTTAAAAAGTAACTAATAAATTATCCCCACTATGAAAAAGTTAATCTTATCGGCAGCAGTTCTTTTGGGAGCTTTGTCAATGCAGGCAACAAATGTTGCAGTAACAAATGAAATGGTACAATCAGTTAATGTTCAAAATGAATTTACTGAAATTGGCGCAGACGCTGTTCCTGCTGCTGTAAAATCAACGATTGAGAAATCTTTTCCAAATACAAAGCTTGAAAAGGCATATAAAAATGAAAAGAATGAATACAAACTAGAAATTTCTAGTGGCGATAAAAAGTATACTGTTTTTACAGATGCTTCTGGAAACATCATTAAAAAATAATTCTAAATCTTGAGCAATATGAAAAAGTTAGCCCTAGCAGCAGTTGTTATTCTAGCAAGTTTGTCTGTTCCTGCAAATGCTACAACTACTCCAAATAAAACAGCAATGTCAGTTTCAGTTCAAACAGAATATACAGAAGTAGCTACAGACGCTGTTCCGGCGGCTGTCAAAACTGCTCTACAAACGGCTTATCCAAATGCAAAATTGGAAAAAGCTTATGTAAACGAGAAAAAAGAATACAAATTAGAAATATCAGTTAAGGACCAAAAGGCTACTGTTTATTCAGATGTCAATGGCAATTGGCTGAAAATATAATAAATATATTATAAATATAATTAGGTGAATTAGATTTATGTTTTTGGTGAAAAAGAGATTGCTTATAGCAGTCTCTTTTTTTTTGCATAATTTTGTGAAAATACAACT
This sequence comes from Flavobacterium denitrificans DSM 15936, assembly GCF_000425445.1. Taxonomy (GTDB): domain Bacteria; phylum Bacteroidota; class Bacteroidia; order Flavobacteriales; family Flavobacteriaceae; genus Flavobacterium; species Flavobacterium denitrificans. Next base: position 177,001 of record NZ_AUDL01000012.1, read on the forward strand.
TTAATAGTATTATTTTAGCAAAAAAAGTCCTTAAAAACAGATGTCAAAAATATTATTGATAGAAGATGATATTTCGTTTTGTAAATTATTAGAGAAGTTTCTAATAAAAAAAGCATACGATGTAACTATAGCTTTCTCTGCAGCAGAAGCAAGATCAGCAATCAAAAACGAATCGTTTGATTTGATTTTGACAGATCTTCGTTTGCCAGATTCTGATGGCATTGGGCTAATGACAGAGTTTAAAAGCTCTCATCCACACATTCCTGTTATTATGATGACAGGCTACTCTGATGTCAACACAGCCGTAAAAGCGATCAAAAATGGTGCAGCTGATTATATTTCGAAACCATTCAATCCTGATGAGGTTTTGTTGGTAATTACAAATGCCCTGCAAAATAATAACGAAGCTGAAGAAATTGTTTCTAAAGATAAGAAACCGGCTAAAAAACAAGTTTCTTCTGAAAATGAATTTGTAAAAGGAATTTCTGTCGCTTCAAGAAAATTGTTAGATCATATTCAATTGGTAAGCCCAACAGATATGTCGGTTTTGATTATTGGCGAAAGTGGAACGGGAAAAGAAATTATAGCCAAAAGCATTCATCAACAAAGCACGCGTCAAAAGAATAATTTTATTGCTGTTGATTGTGGCGCAATTCCAAAAGAATTGGCGGCTAGCGAATTCTTTGGACATTTAAAAGGATCTTTTACCGGTGCAATAAGCGATAAAATGGGGTATTTTGAAGCGGCAAATGGCGGGACGCTTTTCTTAGATGAAATCGGAAATCTTTCTTATGAAAATCAAATCCAGCTTTTGAGAGCGCTTCAGGAGCGAAAAATAAAACCTGTTGGAAGCAATAAGGAAATAAACGTCGATATCCGAATTATTACTGCAACAAATGAAGATTTGCGCGAAGCAGTTAAAAACGGCGATTTTAGAGAAGATTTATACCATAGAATCAATGAGTTTTCGATTCTGTCTCCTTCGTTAAAAGATAGAGCAGAAGATTTGATGGTTTTTGCAGATTATTTTCTAGAAAAAGCCAATCAACAGCTTAATAAAGATATTATTGGATTTTCACCAGAAGTTGTGACTATTTTTCAAAGTTACAATTGGCCTGGAAACTTGCGTGAACTTCAAAACTGCGTAAAAAGAGCTACGCTTTTAACTCGTGGAAATTATATTGAAAGCGAAGTGTTGCCGGCCGAATTTTTTCAGATTCAAAAGCAAAATCCAGCAGAAACAATGGAAAGTTTTTCTTTGTCTGAAAATGAAAAAGAAACCATCATTCATGCCTTGTCAAAAACTCAAAACAATAAGTCTGAGGCTGCAAAATTGCTTAAGATTACAAGAAAGACACTTTACAATAAATTGAAGCAATACAATATTGATTAAGCTATTTCTTGCTGTAGGATTTTAAAAAGCATAGTAATTTTTGATTCTAAATCAAGATAAATATTTTTCACTTCAGCAATTTCATAATCGTTTTTTTCTAAATCCACTAAGATTCTCGCAATCTCATTTGCTTCAATTTGCTTGAACATTGGCGCAATACGATGTGCTATTGTATTTATTTCAGCATTGTTTTCATCTTTGATTGCATTTTTTAAATACGCTAAATTTTCATTCGTACTTTCTATAAAAGATTTTAAAACATCATTTAAGGCATTTTTATCATTGGCTAAAAATTCCTTTAGCATATCTAAAGAATATAATCGAGAAATCGGTTTTTCTGCTTTTTCATTCGCAATGTCTTTTGGCAAAATATCATTTTCGGAAATTATTCTGATTGTTTCCAGCAATATTCTCGGAGAGTATGGTTTTTTAACTACCGTTGTAAAACCGGCATCTGTATAAACGGAAGCTTCTAAATCTGTTCTTCCAGTCAAAGCAATTACGGGCTGATCTTTATAGAATGATGTGTTTTTAAGTTTTTTCAAAAACATAAAACCGTCCATTTCTGGCATTTGAATGTCGGTAATTACAAAATCAAAATCAGTTTTCTCAATTGATTCTAAAGCTTTGCCAGCACTGTTGAAAGATAAAACCTGATGTTTTTCCTGTCTTAAAACACCGCTTGTCAAATTCAGCAAATTGATGTCGTCATCAATAACGATAAAAGTTTGTGGTCTGCTATTTTGGTTTTGAGTTACAGGTTTTTTGATTTCTTCAATTGTATTTACGCTAGTATCAAATAATAATGGGAGTTGAATTTCAAAAGTACTTCCTTGTCCAAAAACACTTTCGAGTTGCAAACTTCCACCAAGAATTGAAATGATTTTTTGACAAATAGAAAGACCTAAACCTGTTCCACCATATTTTTTTTCAATGTTTTCATTCGCTTGCGCAAATTCTTCAAAGACTAATTTTTGATTTCCTTTTTCAATTCCAATTCCGGTATCTTCAATCGTAATGGTGAAAAAACCATCTTTTTCGGTTAAAAACGCACTGATTCTGATATAGCCTTCTTCAGTAAATTTATAAGCATTTCCAATTATGTTGGTCAAAATTTGTTTTAGGCGAAAAGGATCGCCGACAATTTTTGCGTTTAGTTTTTCATCAACATTAATTATTAAATCAATGTTTTTTTGTTTGTAAACCGTTTGAATGCTTTTTGCAACTTCGTCAATAATTTGAGGTAACAAAAACGGAACTTTTTCAATCGTAATTTTCCCAGCTTCGATTTGCGAAAAGTCTAATAAATCCTGAACTAATTGCGTAATATATTCCGATGAATTTTTGATGTTTTTGATGAAATATGACTGCTTAGTGTTGACATCCGAATTGCCTAAAAGCTCAGAATAACCCACAATCGTACTCAACGGCGTTTTCAAATCATGACTTACGGTCGAAATTAGTTGTTCCCGACTTTTTAAGAGATTCTTTGTTTTGAAATTCGCTATTTCAAGCTGCTTTTTATATAACTGTGATTTTGAATAATCGCTAACAATCAAAATGGAAAAGAAAATAGTTAACACCAAACCAATAATCGCCGAAGCCGTTACGATTTCATTGACTTTTTTAAGCGATTTTTCTTTTAATGAATTGTTTTTTATCGAGTTGATGATGATTTCGCGCTCAATAATTCGAAGTACTTTTCGGAGTTGTTCTGATATTGCAATCTCATTTTTCAGTAATTTATTCTCCTCAAAATTCAATGATTCTTTTTTCTTTTCGGCTCTTAATTTTACAGAGCTCAGTAGTTTTTTAGAATTGGCCAAAATCGAATCCGAAGCTTGTTTGCTCAACGTATTGGTACTGTCATCCGGAATATTTTGATTAAGATAATCAACATATTTTTGAAGTACATTTTTTTGATACGCACCAAGCTGATTTGGATTTTTAGTGAAATCCTGAAGTTCTAATTTTCGAAGCTTGAACTCCATTTTGGTAATTTCATCAATTGCCGTGTTTACCGAAACTTCATCATCAGCTTTGTTTTTGATGGTTTTAAGTTGCTGAATGTTTTTGGTTTTTTCTGCCAATAAATATGTCACACTATCAAGAAGGACTTTTTGATAGTCAGTAGTAACAATTTGTTTTAAGGTGTCGATTCGTGCACGCAAAGAATCACTTTCAATTACATAGCTTTTAAAGTCTTTATCTGAGTTTGTTTGAATTGTTTTTCGCGCCAAACTTTCAGTTTTATAAACATTCGAGAAAAGTTTGCTGACTCTCAGGATTTTGGTTTTTTCAAATGCAATTTTGTCTTCCAATTTGTTGTAAACAACATTTTCAGAATATAAAAACCAACCTACCGTTACGACCAATGCCAATAAGGCAACATAGCTAAAAAGCACTTTAATGGCGGTGTAACTTTTTTTGCTCTCCATGAAAATAATGTTGTTGAGATTTGGTTTTTAAAAATTGGAATTCACTGCAATTTATTTAAAAAAATCTGTTTTTAAAAGGGAAATTCGGCCGAAAGTGTTACATAATTCAAATCTTGCAAAATGAAAACAGCCTCAGATTATGTAAATAATTCTGAGGCTGTTTTTGATTTTTATGATTAAATTAAAGCGTTTCGTTTAACCATTTAAAAAATTCATTTTGCCAAACTTGAGCATTTTGAGGTTTTAAAACCCAGTGATTTTCATCTGGGAAATAAACAAATCGGCTTTTTATTCCTCTTAACTGAGCTGCTTGAAAAGCTTCTTGTCCTTGCCCGATTGGCACACGGTAATCTTTTCCTCCTTGGAAAATCAAAATTGGTTTGTTCCAGTTTTGTACCAAAGTTGCAGGGTTAAAAGTCGTATACGATTTTTGAGCAACTGCATTGTCTTTTTCCCAATAAGCTCCGCCGAAATCCCAATTATTGAAGAAAACCTCTTCTGTTGTTCCTAACATTGAAACAGTATTGAAAACTCCGTCGTGCGCGATAAAAGTCTTGAAACGGTTTTTGTGGATTCCAGCTAAATAAAATACTGAATATCCTCCGTAACTTGCACCAACACATCCTAAACGGCTTTTGTCAACATAGCTTTCTTTCGCTACATCATCAATCGCAGAAAGGTAATCGTCCATAACTTGTCCGCCCCAATCTTTACTGATTTGTTCGTTCCACGCAACACCATGTCCAGGCATTCCACGACGATTTGGCGCAACCACTACATAACCTTTAGCAGCCATTAATGAGAAATTCCAACGATAAGAATACGATTGTGTCAATGCGCTTTGTGGCCCACCTTGGCAATATAATAAGGTTGGATATTTTTTTGAGGCATCAAAATTTGGTGGAAGAATAACCCAAACCAACATTTTTTTGCCATCAGTTGTAGTAACGTAACGTCTTTCAGTTTTGCTTGGCGTCAATGTTTTATAAATATCAGTATTTACATTTGAAATTTGTTTCCAAGTGTTTTTCTTCAAATTATAAGAATAAATCTCAGCTGCATGATTCATGTCTGTTCTCGTGACAATGATATCATCACCAGAAAAACCAACTAAGTCGTTAACATCAAAATCTCCGTTTGTAATCTGGCGAACGTTAATTGCCATTTTAGTCAAACCAGGAAAATTAACTGTAAAAAGTTGTTTTGTTCCGTCAACCGCAGCAACAAAAAATACATTTTTTCCGTCTTTGCTCCAAATAAAATGATCTACAGTTCCGTCCCAGTTTGCAGTCAAATTGGTTTTGATTCCTTTGAACTCAACAATAATGTCATTTTTGTCCGCTTCATAACCGTCACGTTTCATTTGCAGCCAAGTCAAATTTCCAGTTGGAGAAAATTGCGGAGCTGTATCGTAACCAAGATTATCTTCAGTTCTGTTTGTTGTTTTTTGAGTCTCTAAATTGTACTCATAAATATTTGTGTTGGTAGAAATTGCATAGTCCGTTCCAGCTTTTTTCTTGCATACGTACAAAATGCTTTTTCCGTCAGGAGACCAAATGTAATCTTCGTCGCCCCCAAAAGGCTTTTGCGGAGAATCAAAAGTCTCGCCTTTTAAAATGTCAATTCCTTTAGCGCCGTCTTTGTTTTCTTTATAAAAAACGTGGTTGAATTTGCCTTCATTCCAAGTATCCCAATGACGATAATCTAATCCATCATAAATTTGAGCGTCTGATTTGTCAAGGCTTGGATAAAAATCTTTTCCATGAACTTTTTCGATTTTTACTTCTTCATTGTAAACAATAAATTTTCCGTCAGGCGAAACATTTTTGTCTTTCAAAACATCTTTTGTGTCTTTAATTTCAGTTGCTGTACCTCCGTTTACGGGAATAATGTACAATTTTGAAGTCGATTTGTTATCTGCTACAGATGGCGTCGAAACTTTAAAAACAATATTTTTTTCATCTTTTGAAAGTCCAAGTGGCGAAACTCGGCCTAATTTCCATAACAATTCTGGCGACATCACATTCTGCCCGATAGCGTTTAAACTCATCATTATTAAGGTTGTTAATAATACTTTTTTCATAATAAAAATTCTATTTTTTTGTGGCGCTAAAAATACAACATTTATCCCGATGCATCGGGGCCAATTAGTTAAATTCCAAACCCCAAATTCTGTTAAAGTTTTTAGATGATTTACGAGATTGTCGCCCTGTGCGATTCCGAGGCTTCGGGAGAAGGGCGCGCGGCGACAGGGCTTCTCCCGAAGTCACGGAACGCTCAGCCTGACATCGACATGCAATACACAATTATTTTTTTAACTGAACTTATATATCTAATATGGTGAAACAAAAATCATTATTTTTATAAAAATTTGATCGATGGAACTAAGTTATTGGGAACTCAAAAATTGGTTTACAAATGTTGATTACACCATTGTTGGCAGCGGAATAGTTGGCCTTCATGCAGCGTTGCGCTTGCGCGAAAGATTTCCTGTTGCTAAAATTTTGGTTTTGGAAAGAGGAATGCTGCCACAAGGAGCAAGTACAAAAAATGCAGGTTTTGCTTGTTTTGGGAGTCTCTCTGAAATTATGGATGACTTAAAAACGCATTCAGAAGATGATGTGTTGAATTTGATCGAAAAACGTTGGAAAGGTTTGCAGTTGCTTCGAAAAAGGTTAGGAGATTCAGCCATTGATTTCAAGCCTCACGGCGGATATGAATTATTTTTAAAAGAAGACGAACTCGGATTTAATGAATGCATTTCAAAAATTCCTTTTATAAATGAAGTTTTAAAACCGCTTTTCAAGGCCGATGTTTTTTCTCAAGAAATGGATCGTTTTGGTTTCGAAAACATTCAGGAATATTTGATTTTTAATCCGTTTGAAGCACAGATTGATACTGGAAATATGATGCAGGAATTACTAAAGCAAGCAATTTCGGCGGATATTTTAATTTTAAACCAGCAAACGGTAACTTCTTACCAAGATTCAGGAAATCATGTCGAAGTGGTTTTGAACGATTTCAGTTTTAAAACTAAAAAACTGCTTTTTGCTACAAACGGTTTTGCTGGTTCTTTGACAAATGGTGCTGTAAAACCGGCTAGAGCGCAGGTCTTAATTACAGAACCGATTCACAATTTAGATATCAAAGGCACGTTTCATTTAGATCGTGGTTATTATTATTTCAGAAATATTGGCGATCGAATTTTATTTGGCGGAGGCCGAAATTTAGATTTTGAAGGAGAAACTACAACCGAATTTGGTAACACGAAAATTATTCAAAATAAATTGGAAGATTTGCTGAAAAATGTAATTTTACCAAATCAGGATTTTCAGATAGCGCATCGTTGGAGCGGTATCATGGGAATGGGAAACAGCAAGAATCCTGTCGTGTCACAACTTTCTGAAAACGTGTTTTGTGGAGTGCGTTTAGGCGGAATGGGAGTGGCGATTGGCAGTTTAATAGGAACAGAATTAGCAGATTTAGTATAATGGCAGCAACCAAAAAACCAGCACCAAAAAAGCCGGCAACAAGTAAAACAAAACCAGCAGCAAAAAAGAAAAGCAATCGTACGTTTGGCGAAAAAGTCAAATGGTTTTTTATCAAAGCAATGTTGTGGTTTTTTGGTTTGTCGATTGGGTCGGTTATTTTCTTTAAATACGTTCCAGTACCCTTTACACCTTTGATGCTGATTCGTGCCATTGAAAATAAAATGGCAGGAAAAGAAGTGTATTTCGATCATGACTGGGAACCGATTGATAAAATTTCAAAGAATCTTCAAAAAGCGGTAATCGCTAGTGAAGATGGAACATTCTTGACGCACAATGGTTTCGATTTTAAAGCACTTCAAAAAGCCTATAAAAGCAATGAACGCGGACGCCGAATTCGAGGTGGAAGTACGATTTCGCAACAAACTGCCAAAAACGTTTTTTTATGGCAAGGAAAAAGTTATTTGCGTAAAGGCTTAGAAGCTTATTTTACCGTTTTGATCGAAATAATTTGGGGCAAGGAAAGAATTATGGAAGTGTATTTGAACAGTATCGAAATGGGCGATGGTGTTTATGGCGCTTATGCGGCAACGGAACATTGGTACAGACGTGATGCCTCAAGCTTAACGCCGATGCAAGCTGCGGGAATTGCCGCAATTCTTCCTAATCCGAGAAAATTTAAAGCTACAGGTTCTTCAAGTTATATCAACAGGCGAAAAGAGCGAATTGTTCGCGAAATGCGTTATGTTGGCAAACTAAATTACGATGGTAAATAAAAACGTTTTTCTTGCGGTTTTTCTGCTCGCAACAACTTTTGTTTTCGGACAGGGAAATACAAAAGAATTCGGTTTTATTTCGGATAACGACTTATATACATCGTCAAAAAATGACATGTATTATACCAATGGTTTGGAACTTTTTTTTCGTTATTTATCTAAAAACGAAAACGCAAAAATCAATAAAAAAATAACCGAATTTCGTCTAGGACAATATATTTATAATCCGAGATTTATCAACGAAACAGCGACCGACATCAATGATCGACCATTTACAGGTTATCTTTTTGCAGAAGCCGGACGCAGTTTTTTCTACCAAAGCGAATCGGTTTTAAAAACAGATTTTCAATTGGGTTATATGGGGCCAAATGCTTTTGGTCGCGAAACTCAGGAAAGTTTTCATCATCTTATTGGTTATAAAAAAGTTTTTGGCTGGGAAAATCAGTTGCATAATGCTCTTGCGGTACAAGCGCATGTTATGTATTCGAAGAAATTATTTTCGAGTAAACACAATGATTTTATAGATCTTCATTTTCAGTCCGAAGCTAATTTGGGAACCATTTTTGACGGAGTTTCCACAGGATTTCTAACCCGAATTGGATTCAAAAAATTGCTTCCTATTTATGATTCCAATTTGCATGACGCTTCTGTTAGTTCAGAACCGCAGTACGAAATCCGGGAATTTTATTTTTACGCCATGCCGAGTGTGAATTATCAATTTTATGATGCGACAATTGAAGGAAGTATGTTCAGTAATACAAGTCCAATAACTTTTGATTTGGAGCCGCTTCGTTTCAACGCCGAATTTGGTTTGAAATATCGCCATAATAAATTTAATATTTCATATTCGTTTCTTTATCGAGGCAGAGAATTGAAAGATCCTGGAATTGATACGAATTCTGGGTATTTTTATGGAAGTATTCGAATGGGGTTTTTGATTAGGTAACCATTTTTTGTCGCTAAGTCATTAATACACGGAGTTTTATAAAGGGATTTTCATAATATTGTCATTTCGACGAAGGAGAAATCTTTGCAAGAAGCTCGACAAAGTTTTGTTTCTTTAAGAATTGATAAATTTTATAATAAATTGAATATTTTAACATACTTTTTTGAGTTTACTTTTTTAATCGGCTTTATTTATGGAGCCACTAAATGGGGAACGTTTTTAATTTCAGATTTAATTACTGGTTTTATTTTATTGGTGTTCTTTACCAATTTTCATTTTCAGGGAAATACACGATATAAAGAAGAAATGATTGTGTTTATGGTTAATCTGTTTTTTTACGCCATTGTTTTTATTTCTTCTTTGTTTATTTATTTTGATAAAGAGAATGAAAAAAGAATGTATTATATATTTCCAATTTTTGCCTATTTGATTTTTATAATTATAGATCCATTAGACTTTGATGAATCTTTTGGCTCTATGTATGTGCCTGTTTTTTTGGCATTTTTCCCTGTGTACTTTTTTAAGTATTATAGAAAATATATAAAAGAAGAGGTGTGATGTTAAGTAGACTTCTTTTTAAAAAGAAACAAAAAACTCTCTAATCTAGCCCCGATAGAAACGGCATCCTTTTTCCTGCTTCTTTAGCAGAAAAAATATATTGGACAGCGAGCTATCAGGATGGGGTTTATTGAAGTAGATTTTTTAATAAAAAAGGCCATAACAAAAGTTATGGCTCTTTTGGTATTTATCTATAATATGAATTATCTATCTTATAATTTCGGGGTACTAATTCAGAAATATTTAAAAATGATACTTAATCCAACAAACAGATATTTATTTTTTCTTTAAAGATTTGAGTGTGCTTTGGTCTTCTTGAACTCATATTGTGCTCAAATTTTTTGCAAAAGTACAAACAGAAAATTGATTAATTGTCAATTTAAGGTTAAATTTTTGTTTTTTATTTAAAATAGTATTCAAAAACAGTAGTGAAATTGCTTAATAATTAATTTAGTGCGAAAAAACTTTTGAATTAATACCTTCAAATTGTTTTTTATAAAAAAACATAAAGATTCTTACTTATTTTAAATAACAGGTATTTTTGTGGTTCTATTAGGATGGGGTTTTTAATTAGATAAAATTTATAAACTAAAAAATGAGTCGATACATATATAAAATATTGTCCCTAATTTTTGCACTTTTTTTTATTTATTGCATGATACAGTTTATCAGTACCGATGCTTTTGAAATTAGAGCTTTCAGAGGGTATGCTGATGTAAAACTTGTTGCGATTCGAATATTTATTCTTTTTGTAAGTTTACTTGGGGCATCAGTTTTTTTCTATATTGATAGGTTAAAAAATTAGTAAGGATGGTAATACCGCGGATTTGTAATTCGTGCCGACAAAGTAATTCGCTAATCCAAATCAAAAAAACATCTACTAAAAACAAAAAGATCTAGTCTAGCCCCGATGGAAACGGCATCCTTTTTCCTGCTTCTTTAGCAGGGAAAAGATATAGTGGACAGCGGGACAAAAGGTGTTTTGAAAACGAAATTTCTGCTTCTTAAAAACAATAAAAGCCATATTTCAGTTAAGGAATATGGCTTTTAATTTTAATTTAGAAAGACTATTGTTTGGTATAATTCCCGCTTAAATATCCATCTGATGTCATTTTGTTATCAGCTGTTTTTGTGAAACTAAAAATTGTAGTACCGGCTGAAAATTTAAACTCTGCTACGTAAGTATTGTCAGTTTTTGTTTCCTTGATGCTATAAGTAACTTTTGCATCTTTTAAGTTTGTTGCTTGATCTTTGAACGAAAGTCTGCTACCACTAACGGTACAAATGATATCATCTTTTGTAAAGTTATAAGTTGTCGCACCTGAATCTTTCCAAGTTCCAATAAGCCACGCTGGCGGATTGAAACTGTCTCCTGTTGTATTTGTTTTTCCAGAGTCATCATCACTTGAAGATGAACATGCAGTTATAATAATAAAACTAAATAATAAAATTAATTTTTTCATGGTTGTTGAATTTAGTGAGGATGTAAAAATGTAATTATTTGAAATGCTCAATAACCATCATAAGGCAAACTTGTATTATTATAAGGTGATATAATGCTTAACATTCTGGTAATATGTGATTTAGTTTAAATGCTTATATTTAGTATAAAATTTAAAATTATGGATGTTAATTGGAACATAATAGGCATTGTAGCAATCTTGGTTGTTGTTTTGGTTGTGTTGACAATCAGAAAAAATTTGAAGGAAAAAAAGAAATTAGAAAACTTGCTGAATAACGATTTTAAGAAAGCAGAAAAGAAGAGAGTTGATGCTGAAGATTCGGCAAATGAGAAATAATGATTTTTTTGTCATTTCGAGGAACGAGAAATCACACTAGTGAATCGACAAAGATTGGCAATATACTGAGCGGAATTTCTAGTGTGATTTCTCGTTCCTCGAAATGACAAGATTACGAAATTTAAAGAAAAACAAAACCCTTGTAAATTTAGTTTTACAAGGGTTTTTAATATTGTGGAGAATACCGGATTCGAACCGGTCACCCCTTGCCTGCCAGGCAAGTACTCTAGCCAAATGAGCTAATCCCCCAAAGAGTTAACAAATAAAGTCAAATAATTTTCAAAAAACAAATTTCGGCGAGTTTCTGGAGTATTATTTTTCAAAAGCGTAACTTTACTTTTAAATCTGTTTTTATGAGTTTAGAAAATGCAAACGGAAGTTTAGAAACTTCTTTTCAAAATACTATTGCCACCGTTCAATTTGGTCATCCTGCGAGTAATTCTTTTCCACGTCAATTGCTGGATCACCTTACGGCTGAAATTAATTTGTTAAGCCGAAATGAAAATGTTTCGGTTATTATTTTAAAAAGTGAGGGTAACAGAGTTTTTTGTTCAGGAGCTTCGTTCGACGAACTTTTACAGGTTGAAAATGAAGAGCAGGGAACGGAGTTTTTCTCTGGTTTTGCTCATTTGCTGAATGCGATGCGAAATTGCAATAAATTAATTATTGGTCGCGTTCAAGGAAAAGCTGTTGGGGGAGGTGTCGGGATTATTTCGGCCTGTGATTATGTTTTTGCAACACCGGAAAGTGCTGTAAAATTATCGGAATTGGCTATCGGAATTGGGCCGTTTGTGATTGAACCGGCTGTTTCGCGTAAAATTGGAAAAAGAGCGATGACCGAAATGACTTTGGCAGCGCATGAATGGAAATCGGCAGTATGGGCACTTCAAAACGGACTTTATGCATCGCTTCATAATTTGGAAGAATTGGATGCAGAAGTTTCAAGTTTTGCTCAAAAACTAAGTTCGTATAATCCAGAAGCTTTGTTTGAAATGAAAAAAATCATTTGGGAAGGAACGGAGCAATGGGAATCGATATTAATTGAGCGCGCTAAAATTACCGGAAAACTGGTTTTATCTGATTTTAGCCGAAATGCTTTGCTTCAGTTCAAAAAATAAGAAATATTAATAATTTTAAACACATAGAGACATAGCTTTTGAAACTGCAAAAAAAGGCGTTTCACTTGCATTAAAAAATCCCGAAGCTTCGGGACTATGTGTTAGAAACTAGTTTCTTTCAAGTGTCTTTCCAGAAAGAAAAACCTATGTTTCTATGTGTTTAAATCAAATTTTTGAATATGCATATTATTTCCTTACTGCAAAAAGTTGATGTTGCAGAGAAAATTAAAAACGCGCCAGACAGCGGTTATCAGATTGGTGTTGTGATTGGATCTTTTATTCCGTTCTTAGTTTTGGGCGGAATTGCATTGTGGATGTATAAGCGTGCTAAAAAAAGAGACGAAAACGGTTATTAATTTGTAAATTTGCAAGCTTAAAATTAAACATCGATGAGTAATATCAGAATTACAAAACAATTTAGTTTCGAAACCGGCCATGCTTTGTACGGTTATGACGGAAAATGCAAAAACGTTCACGGACACAGTTATAAATTGTCGGTAACCGTTATTGGTTCGCCAATTACGGATCGATCGAATGTGAAATTCGGAATGGTAATTGATTTTTCTGATCTAAAGAAAATTGTAAAAGAAGAAATCGTCGATCAATTTGACCACGCGACTGTTTTTAACCAAACAACTCCTCACGTTGAATTGGCAGCAGAATTAAAAAATCGCGGACATCACGTTATATTGGTAGATTATCAGCCAACAAGCGAAAATATGGTAGTTGATTTTGCAGAACGAATTATCGCAAGACTTCCAGCCGGAATTTCTTTATTTTCTTTAAAACTTCAAGAAACAGAATCTTCATTTGCTGAATGGTACGCTTCTGATAATTAGTAAAAAGATTATAAATTAAATGTTAAGAGTTAGACGTCGAAACGGATAACTTCTAGCTGCCAATTTACAACCCATAACGCCTAACAAATAACTCTTAACTTCTCTCATGAAAAAAATATATTTTGCCTCAGATCAGCATTTTGGTGCGCCAACTCCTGAATTGAGTTTGCCACGTGAAAAAAAATTCGTGGCTTGGCTTGATGAGGTTAAAGAAGATGCTGAAGCTATTTTTTTACTTGGTGATTTATTTGATTTTTGGTTCGAATATAAGACGGTTGTTCCAAAAGGATTTGTGCGTATTTTAGGAAAATTAGCAGAAATTCGCGACAGCGGTATTCCGATTTACTTTTTCGTTGGAAACCATGATTTGTGGATGAATGATTATTTTGAAACCGAATTGAATATTCCGGTTTATCATGATAACAAAGAATTTACTTTTAACGGAAAAACCTTTTTAATTGGCCACGGCGATGGGAAAGGGCCGGGAGACAAAGGCTATAAAAGAATGAAAAAGGTATTTACAAATCCGTTTTCAAAATGGCTTTTCCGCTGGCTTCATCCTGATGTTGGAGTTAGTTTAGCACAATATTTGTCAGTTAAAAACAAACTGATTTCTGGTGACGAAGATGTAAAGTTTCTAGGTGAAGAAAACGAATGGCTTGTTTTATACGCTAAGCGAAAACTCGAAACCAAACATTATAATTACTTTATTTTTGGACATCGTCATTTGCCAATGATTATTCCGGTTGGAGAAGATTCTAACTATGTGAATCTTGGCGACTGGATTGGTTATTTTACTTACGGTGTATTTGACGGCGAGAATTTTGAGCTTAAAAAATTCGAAAAATAAGTTAGTCGAAAGTCAAAAGTCGAAAGTCAAAAGTCAAAAGTCGAAGGCAAAAGCTGGAAAGGCGAATACTACTTATTTGTCAAAAAAATAAACAAAACTTTTATTTTGCATTTGCTGGATATATTCCAATTTTATGCGTTCGCAAAATATATTCTGAAAGCTGTTTGCTGTCTGAAAGCTGAAATTTAATATAATTTGATGATTTTTTCGGCATATGGCATTCTACACAATTAGATGCCATTAGTTTTTCAGGCATTATTTTTTGAGTCTTTTCATCGTGCTTCAGCCCTTGATGACAGCTCATGCAGATTTTCGAGTATGAAGCCATGTTATTTGATGCATTTTCATGTGGATTATGGCACGTAATGCAATCCATTTTTTCGCTTTTAATGAAGCATTTGCTTTGTGCCATCAAGCGGAATTGATTTCCGTGAACATCAAATTTTGCTGTATCAGTAATGCTTCTTGTGTTTCTGTAAAAATCGGATAAATTATCACCTGGTTTAAAATCAAAACGCGATTTCATTTTCATTCCGTCATTACCGGCGTGACATAACGCACAAGCGTCTAATCGTTGTTGTCTGTTTAGCCCTTTAATGCTTGTTATGCTGTTAGCCACTTTTATATTTGGGTTTTTTAAATGAAATTCAACGTGTTTTTTTGCTGGACCATGGCAGCGTTCGCAATCAATTCCGTAAACGATTGTTCTTTTGTCAATAATGTCCTCAACATCCATTGACATCATATTTCTTTCCTGAGAGTTTTGATTTACCATTCTGCTGCTCGCATTTGACGCATGACAAGAATAACAATCTTTAACAACCATTCGGTCAAAATAAGGCTTGTCAGCAGGAAATCCTGGACTTGTTGCCCAATTGTGAATGGAACTATAGTAGGAAAGAGGAAGTTCGTAAGTGTTGTTGTTTTTCCAATAAACGGAAGTCTGCGCGTGTTTGATTCCAAAAACAATATCAAATCGGTGTGCATCGACCTCTTTTCCGTTTTTGTATAAAACCTGAAAAAGATTGTCGCCACGTTTTTCCATGACTAACTTGGTGTTTTTGTCATAGATAAAAGTGTGGTCACCTTTGTCAAAATCTCCTAAAACATTTCCTTCGCTTGCAGGTGCTGTGGCTTTAAAGTGAGAGCTTTTCAAAGCCATATTATATTGCGTTTGATGACACTGAATACAGCTTTCAGATCCAGCATAATCAGTTCCGCGTGGGTCAATATAGTCATCAGACGAATTTTTGCAGTTTGTAAAACATACCGCCAAAAGTATAAGGGCAAAAAGTAAACGCATTTTTTTCATTGCCGTAAATATACTTTTTTTTGAATCAAATCAAAATATATTTCAATAATGAAAAAATGATGTTAAAAAATTTAGAATAATTCTTAATTCATGCCTGATCCGTAAATATACTCATCTAATTCAATTTTGAACAATGAACCTTCAACCAAATCTTTTATTGACTTCAATTCGGTCATATTTACTGCTAAATCTATTGAATTACATGGTGTTTTCAATAAAAATTTATGGCAAGAATATTTCATTTCACAAGCTTCGCAACAAGCATTTTCGATTAAGCTATCTTCGATTAAATCACAAAAATGATTCAATTCTGGTATGGTAAAATAGAAACCAGTTTCTTTAAAAACCAATTGCACTTTGTCATGAATAGTCTGACTGTTTTGTTTCCAGTAAAAAGCTATTCCAAAATTGTTATGATAAATTTGTTCTATTTCTCTCATCGTAAATCCTTTTATTTCAACAAATATAAATATTATTTATATTAATTCTAAATAAAAAAATCATAAAAAAGAATAAATTTTTTCATTTCACTGGCACATTGTGTTGAGGTAAAATGTCAAACTTTGTCCACTTTTGCTCCAATTGGCCATGTTTCGTTCTCTGTAAAAACTCTTTTCAGTTGCTGATGCCGCGGTTGAAATGGAAAAGAATTTACTTTTTGCATCGGTTTTTATACTTTCAATCCATTGAATTGTAACTGCAATATCTCCCATTTCTTTATCAAGATAAATATCAAAGGGTTTTAAATCAACTGTAAATAAACCAAGTTTGTTGTCTTTTACTTCAAAAATAATGTCTTTTTCAATTAAGATTTTAGTAGGTAGATCATTTTCAACCTTATAAAAGTTCAATCTGAATTTTACCGATTTAAATTCGTTTGTAGTAATGTTGAAATTTAAATTCTCTACTATACAGTCTTTTTTGATTCTAAATTGCATTCCTCTTTCGCGGCTCAAATAATCATCGACAGTTTTATCAAAAGCATAGAAAAAATTAGAATGCATTAGCCCTAAACCTTTTGAACTTCTTCCATATTGTTTGGGTTTCGGTTTTTTAAACGAAACAACAACTTCTTTCAATGTGTTTTCAGAAGGAGTCATTTCAATAGTGTTATTTGAATCTTTTAGTTGGCTAACGAGTATTTTTTTTGTTTCAAAACCAATATGAGAAAATACGATAGTATCGTTTGGAATTACTTTTTCATTTAATTTTAATTTGAAGACCCCTTTGGAATTTGAGACCGTTCCCACATTTTTATTTGCAATTCCGATATTTACATAATCGAGTTCTTCGTTGTTTCGTGTACTTTTTAGTTTTCCTGAAATTGTTGATTCCTGAGCAAAAATTCCGAAAGATAAAAAGATGAAAAATAGAGTAGTATTATATCTCATTTGCAGTTATTTTTTAAATAAAGAAATGAAATAAGATTAAAATTGAATTCTCTTTTATTCAAATTTTAACATTTAAAATAAATTATAAAATATTGAAAAAGAGTACTTATGATGTGTATAATCTAAGTTTTAGTGAAATTTTTGGCAAAAAAACCTCCTATTAAAACTGAAGGCTATGTAATTATAAAGTTAAATTCTAATTCATTCCAGAACCAAAAACATATTCGTTAAGATGAAGTCGAAACAATGAACCATCAACCAAGTCTTTTATAGAATCTAATTCCATAGGTGATATTTCTAAATCTAATGCAACGTAAGGTGTTTTCAATAAAAACTTATCAAAGACGCGTTTTGTACTATACATATCGTCAGTATTTTGATCCATTACGCAGTCTTCGATTAAATCGTGAAATTCATTTAATTCCTGAACTGAAAAATAAAATCCCATTTGTTTAAAAAGAAGCTGAATTTTATCTGATACAATTTCGTTGCCTTCTTTCCAATAAAATGAAATTCCAAAATCGTTGCGGTATATCTGTTCGATGTCCTTCATGGCAATTTTTTTTTACGCTGCAAAGGTACATTATCTTTGTATTAACACTTGACTAAGAAAAGCATAAAAAAATGCTAAAAAATCTTACTAATAATTGATTTTTAATTGGTTACGTAAAATGCGAAGGTTGAAATATCATTCGTAAATAGATTCTTTCTAATCCAATTTGTGATGCTCTTCCATATCTCTTTTCAGATCTAAATTTCTAAAAGTAGGCGATATAAATCCGAAACCTAAAACGGTCAAAAGTGTAATGCTTCCTCCAAAAACAACCGAAGTAACAGTTCCCATCAATTTAGCTGTTGCACCGCTTTCAAAAGCGCCTAATTCATTTGAAGATCCAACAAAAATCGAATTTACTGCGCCAACACGTCCGCGCATATGATCTGGAGTTTTAAGTTGTAAAATCGTTTGGCGAATTACTACTGAAATTCCATCAGCCAATCCGCTTAAAAATAAGGCAAAAACAGAAAGCCAGAAATAAGTTGAAAGGCCAAACAAGATGATAGATAATCCAAAAACAAATATGGCTGCCAGAAGTTTTTTTCCGGCATTTTTGTATAAAGGTACATAGGCAGAAATGATCATAGTAATAAAAGATCCAACGGCAGGGGCGGCTCTTAAAATTCCGAATCCTTCAGAACCGACTTTTAAGATGTCCTGAGCAAAAATAGGCAATAAAGCAACTGCGCCTCCAAAAAGCACTGCAATCATGTCTAGTGATAATGCACCTAAAACAACTTGATTTTTGAATACAAAAGTCAATCCTTCTGTAAGGCTGTCTTTTATTGATTCTCCAATCTTCGGATTTACGATTGGTTTTTTGCTGATTTGTGATAAGGCAATTAAGGCGAGAATCGAGAATCCGAAAACCATACACATTGACCAGTGGACACCAATCCAGTTAATTGAAAATCCAGCCAAAGCCGGACCCATTACGGCTCCAATCTGCCAAACTGAACTGCTCCAAGTAGAAGCATTTGGATATACTTTTTTTGGAATAATAAGCGATTGAAGAGAGAAAGTAGTTGGGCCTAAAAATGCTCTAACCAATCCACCCAAAAAGACTAAAGCATAAATGGAATATAAAACAACAGTTTGAGATAAATCGCCAACAACTTTTGGCCAAGTCAGTAAAAATAATCCAAAACTAATTACAGAAAACCCCAAAATACATTTTACCAATAATCCTTTCTTTTCACTTTGATCGACAATATGCCCTGCAAATAATGCCATTCCAACAGCTGGAATTACTTCCATTAAACCAATAATTCCTAACGAAAGCGGGTTTTTAGTTAAACTGTAAACTTCCCATTCGATTACAATAAATTGCATTGCCCAGGCAAAAACCATGCAGAAACGAAGTAATAAATACACATTGAATTCTCTATAACGAAGTGCCTGATAAGGATCTGGCTTATTTGAATTATCTTTCATTTGTTCTAATATCTTTCAGCATAAGCTGTGTTGAAATGTTTCCGTTCCATTCATTTTCAGCAATTGTATAGGCAAGCTGAAATGTATTTTGATTTTGTGCTATGTTTAATTTTTTTCCGAGTCCGAAGCCAATTGCCGCAATGCCATCTGAATTAAATTGTTTGGCAAAAAGCCTTAAGTGTTCGTCTTCTGAACCTAGTGTTTTTGCATACCCTGTATCTTTAACATCGGATGTCATAAAAACCGGTGTCATATTTTGTGGACCAAAAGGCTCAAATTGTTTTAAAATCCGAATGAGTTTTGGAGTTATGTCTGAGAAATTGATTTCGGCATCGATCTCAATTTCTGGAGTCAGCATTTCTGGTAAAATGGTTTCTGAAACCTGTTTCTCAAAAGCATCTTTGAAAGTTTGATAATTTTCGGCTTTTAAAGTCATTCCGGCCGCATACATATGGCCTCCAAATTGTTCCAAATGTTCTGCGCAGGCATCTAATGCATTATAAACATCAAATCCTTTTACTGATCTTGCCGAAGCAGCATATTTGTCGCCACTTTTAGTGAAAACCAAAGTTGGACGATAATACGTTTCGATCAATCTTGAAGCTACAATTCCGATTACGCCTTTGTGCCAGTCTTCTTGAAAAACTACAGTTGAAAAACGTTCCACTTCATTATTGTCTTGGATTTGCTGGAAAGCTTCTTTGGTAATTTTTTTGTCCAAATCTTTTCGGTCAGCGTTGTATTGTTCAATTTCTGAAGCAAATTGCTGCGCTTGCTCAAAGTCGAATTCCGTCAACAATTCTACGGCGTGATTTCCGTGTTTGATTCTTCCAGCGGCATTGATTCTTGGTGAAATGATAAAAACAACATCGGTAATATCTAAAACTTTCTTTTTTACTTGATGTACTAAGGCCTTAATTCCTGGCCTTGGTTCGCTGTTGATTACTTTCAATCCGAAATAGGCTAAAACACGATTTTCTCCCGTAATCGGAACAATATCGGCAGCAATTGCAGTGGCAACTAAATCCAGATACGGAATTAAATCTTCTGTAGTTTCATTTCTATTTTGGCCTAATGCCTGAATCAATTTAAAACCAACTCCGCAACCGCATAATTCATCGTAAGGGTAGGAGCAATCTTCTCTTTTTGGATCTAAAACCGCAACAGCATCCGGAAGAATTTCTCCAGGGCGGTGGTGATCACAAACAATAAAATCGATGTTTTTTGCTTTCGCGTAGGCGATATGATCAATTGATTTTATTCCGCAGTCGAGTGCAATAATTAAGGAAATTCCGTTATCATCTGCATAGTCAATTCCTTTATAAGAGATTCCGTAACCTTCATCATAACGATCCGGAATATAAGTGGCAATATTTGGATAATGTGATTTTAAATAAGATGAAACCAAAGAAACTGCAGTTGTTCCGTCGACATCATAATCGCCAAAAACCAGAATGTTTTCCTGATTTTCAATGGCAAGTTCTATTCTTGCAACGGCTTTGTCCATATCTTTCATTAAATACGGATCATGAAGATGTTCTAGTGACGGACGAAAGAAATTCTTCGCATCTTCAAAAGTTTCAATGCCACGCTGAATCAAAAGTGTTGCTACAAAATCTTCTACATTTAAGGCTTGCGCCAAATGTTTGATTTTATCTTCAGAAGGTTTTGGTTTTAAGGTCCAACGCATGGGTTGATTTTAGATTTTAGATTACTGATTTTAGATTGTAGATTTCTAAAATCGTTTAATCTGATTGGTAATTTTTTTTGCCACGAATTACACGAATTTACACCAATTAAATTCGTGCTAATTTGTGTAATTCGTGGCAGAATTTTCGTTTTACTTTTCTTCTAAAGCATTTCCTTCAAATTGAATTCCGTCCCAACCTAAGTTGATGAAATTTCTAATGTTTTGGTGATTGGTTCCATTTGGATCTCCTAAAACTTCTTCAAAATAAAATGCTCCAAAACATGCCAAAGTTTCTTCTTTGCTTAAGTTTTGCAATTTTGCGAAAGAAAATAATTTACAAGAACCTGAATTTTCTCCGGCAGCATTGTGCTGTGTTCCGTTTTGAAAAGCAGTTGGCGTAAAGTTGTAATTTTCCTCAATTACTGCAATAGTTTCAGGAAATGTGATTTGTGTTGGTGTTTGTTTTACTTTTTCTAAAAAGGCTTGAATGCTCATGATTATAGTTTATTATTTTATTCTTGAAGTTTAAGTTGAATTTTCTTTTCTAAATGTTCCCACATTTTTAAAAGAGTTTCCGTTGTATTTTGGGCGTCCGAAAACATCTCTTTTCCAATTTCAGTTAAAGAATATTTATTTTTTAGTTTTAAAACTAGTCCATGGTTTTTAAGCCAAGTCAAAGAATTTTGTATTTCTTTTTCATTTGGAACGGAATGATTTATACCGTCTGCAATTTGTGAAATTGAAGCAAACCCTACTGGGGAATCTTTAGATGAAATTGCTAAAGCTAAAAAAATCCAAGATAAAATTTCTGCATTTCTCATATAGTTATAAAACTGTAATTGCGAAAAAATTATTCTTCTTCGTCCTTAGAATACTTACTTTTCTTAACTTCTTTTTCTATTGTTTTCCCTGCAACTACAACGACAATTTCACCGCGCGGAGCTGTTTTTTCAAAATGTGCTAAAACTTCTTTTGCTGTTCCGCGTACATTTTCTTCGTGTAATTTTGATAATTCTCTTGAAACGCAAACTTGTCGGTCTTCTCCAAAATATTGCACAAATTCAGCTAAAGTTTTAACGAGTTTATGCGGAGAAACGTATAAAATCATCGTTCGTGTTTCTTCGGCTAAAGCCAAAAAACGAGTCTGGCGTCCTTTTTTATCTGGCAAGAAACCTTCAAAAACAAATTTGTCATTTGGTAGTCCGCTGTTTACAAGCGCGGGAACAAAAGCTGTTGCGCCCGGAAGACATTCAACTTCGATTTTGTTTTCGACACAAGCGCGGGTCAATAAAAATCCGGGATCAGAAATCGCTGGAGTTCCTGCATCTGAAATCAAAGCGATGGTTTCGCCAGCTTTCAAACGTGCAATTAAATTTTCGGTGGTTTTGTGCTCGTTGTGCATATGATGGCTGTGCATGTGCGTGCCAATTTCAAAATGCTTCAAGAGTTTTCCGCTTGTTCGGGTATCTTCCGCCAAAATCAAATCGACTTCTTTCAAAACCCGAATGGCTCTGAAAGTCATGTCTTCAAGATTGCCAATTGGCGTCGGAACGATGTATAATTTTGACATAGTTTTTTATCTGAAATGTAAGCTTTAAAATGTGAGATGTTATGCGAATTTTTTCTCAATAATTCCTAGAAAACGTTCAGCGTAATCGTCTTTTCCTTCCCAATTGTTGTAATCTGGTTTTACCATGTTTTCAATAAATTCTTTTGCTTCGCTATAAGAATCAAAAGTCAGTAATTGATTTAAAACACGACTATAATCTTCTGTGCTGTTTCCAAAAAGATTTTTGGTAAAAGCAATTCTGTCGTTTAAGTCAACATGGAAACCTTTTGCCAGTTTTTCGTTTAAAGTAACTGCTTTTGGTTCTGCTGGTGTTTCTAAAACGGCAGTTTCAATTATTGTTTCTTGAGGTTCGTTAAGTGATGGAAAAGGAGTTGAAGGAACAGCTTCAAAACTATCTACTTTTACAAATTGAGCATCAGCATAGTTCACGCCAAAATCTTCAAATGCAATTGTAGGTTTTGATGAAGTTTCAATTTTTGGCTCTTCTTTTTCTTCGATTTTCTCTTCAGGTTTTTCCAATTCGAAAAGAGGTTTGAAATCTGGAATCGGATTTGAATCGTTGACCGTTTTAAATGAAAGATCATTTGCTTCGATTGTTTTTTTAGCTTCAGAAACAGCTTCTTGGATTTTTTCAATAATTGGATCTTTAGCATTTTCCACAGTTTCAGTTTCTTCTACTGCTTCAGCTTCTTCCACTTTTTCAACGATAGGTTCTTCAATAGATTCCTGAGCTTCTTCTTCAATTGGTTCTGGAGTTGTTTCTTCCGGAATTTCAGCAACTATTTCTTCAACAATTTCAGGTTCTGGAGTTTTTTCTGCTTTACTTTCTTCAGCAGGAACAGATGTAGTATTAGTACTTTCAGCTGGAGCTATTTCTTCTTCTTTATCAAAAATAGTTTCGATTTCAGCGCTGATTTCGCTGTGGCTGATTGTTGGTTTTGCTTCGTCGAAATTTTCATCAACAAATTTTAAAATAGCTAGTTTTTCATATAATTTCTGTGTTTCAAGATATAATTGATTGATATCGGATTTGTTTTTAAGTTTTAAAATTCGATGTGCAATGCTGATTAAATCGGCTTCCAATTTTTTTTTCATAATTGTTGAAATTATAGTGAATAAGGTATTTTAGCGTATTTGATGTCTGAATGTCTTTAATCCTGAATAAAACCGAAAGATATTTTAAAGATGTTTTTTATTTCTGTTAATAAACATTTACCAATCTCCGATTTGATAAAAATTTTCTACTTTTGAAAAAATGTAAAACAGCACATTTTTTACGTCGATTTATTACCAGTACAAAGTAATAAAAACTATTCATTTTTAAAGGCAGAAAAATACAAAATGTTTCTCGAAAATACAGTAAATCACAAAGAACAATTTGGGTGGATTGAAGTTATTTGTGGATCAATGTTTTCGGGTAAAACCGAAGAATTAATCCGCAGATTAAAACGTGCCCAATTTGCCAAACAAAGAGTCGAAATCTTCAAACCTGCTATTGATACTCGTTATCATGACGAAATGGTAGTGTCTCATGACGCTAACGAAATCCGTTCAACACCTGTTCCAGCGGCAGCAAATATTTTGATATTGGCTCAAGGTTGTGACGTAATTGGTATAGATGAAGCGCAGTTTTTTGATGATGAAATTGTTAGGGTTTGCAATGACTTAGCTAATCAGGGAATTCGTGTAATTGTAGCAGGTCTTGATATGGATTTTAAAGGAAATCCTTTTGGGCCAATGCCAGCTCTTATGGCAACTGCTGAATATGTTACCAAAGTCCATGCTGTTTGTACCAGAACAGGAAATCTCGCTAATTATAGTTTCAGAAAAACAGATAATGATAAATTAGTAATGCTTGGAGAAACAGAAGAATACGAGCCACTTAGTCGTGCTGCGTATTTTAATGCGATGAAGAAAATTCAGGAAAAGTAAGTTGCTGTTTTAATTTGGTCAAGTAAATAAAATATGAGAAAGTCGAATATCTTACTATTGATTATTATAGGAATTGCGATTGCTGCAGTGATTTATTTTCAATTTTTCCTTTCAGAAAAAGAAGAGGAAGTGAATATAGAAATAACGGAGCTTGTAGAAAAATATAATAAAAATTGTCCATTGACTATTCAGGAAGGAATTCGTTTAGATAGTGTCAGTTTAGGAAGTGAGAAAGTTGCTCAATATCATTTGACTTTGACAAAGGTTGAGAAAATTAACGCTGAAAGTGATGTTATTCAGAAAGAAATTGAAAAAAGCCTTTTGAGTACAGCCAAAGCAAATCCAGGACTTCAGGTTTTTAGAGATAATGATTATACTTTGATTTATAGTTACAGTGACAAAAAGAAGGAATTTTTGTTTGATGTGAAAATAATTCCTGATCAGTATAAATAATAAAAAAAAATAGACGTTGGTAAGCCCGACAGGTTTTTAAAACCTGTCGGGCTTATTTTTTATATAAAATCAAAATACGATATGTAAACTGGACTGAAGTCCAGCTCTACAAAATAATTCGTTCCTCCGGAACTAAAAGAGCCTTCGGCTCGATCCATATTGTAGGGCTGGACTTCAGTCCAGTTTAATATGCGAACGGGAAAAAAGAAACCCGACAAATTTTAAAATTTGTCGGGTTTGCTATTTTAAATAAACTTATATCTCTTATATGATTAGTTAAAAAGAATTAAATCTTCTTTCTCATTCTCGCAACCGGAATATCCAATTGTTCACGGTATTTTGCAATCGTTCTTCTAGCAATTGGATAGCCTTTTTCTTTTAAGATTTCGGCCAATTGATCGTCTGGAAGCGGTTTTCTTTTATCCTCTTCTTCTATCGTATTTTGAAGGATTTTTTTGATTTCAAGAGTTGAGACATCTTCTCCTTGATCGTTTTTCATCGCTTCAGAGAAAAATTCCTTGATCAGTTTTGTTCCGTATGGTGTTTCAACATATTTGCTGTTTGCCACACGAGAAATTGTAGAAATATCCAAACCAACCATATCGGCAATATCTTTTAAGATCATTGGTTTTAGTTTGGTTTCGTCGCCGTCTAAGAAATATTCTTCCTGATAATGCATAATCGCATTCATGGTTACAAAAAGTGTTTCCTGACGTTGTCTGATGGCGTCGATAAACCATTTGGCCGAATCCAGTTTTTGTTTGATAAACTGAACCGCATCTTTCTGTGCCGAAGATTTATCACGAGAATCTTTATACGTTTGCATCATTTCCTGATAATCTTTCGAAACGTGCAGGGAAGGAGCATTTCTTCCGTTTAAAGTCAGTTCTAATTCGCCATCTACAATTCTGATCGCAAAATCCGGAACTATATTTTCTGTAACTTTATTATTGCCTGTAAAAGAACCGCCTGGTTTTGGGTTCAGTCTTTCAATTTCGTGAATCGCTTTTTTAAGCTGTTCGTTCGAAACGCTGTATTTTTGCAATAATTTATCGTAATGTTTCTTCGTAAAAGCATCAAACTGATTTTCGATAATGTCAATGGCTAAATCAACATATTCGGTGGGTGTTTTATGTTTTAACTGAAGAAGTAGGCATTCCTGCAAATCACGCGCTCCAACTCCCGAAGGTTCCAGCTCATGAATCACTGTCATCATTTTTTCGACCATTGCTTCATCAGTGTAAATTCCCTGAGTAAAAGCCATGTCGTCTACAATGTCCGGAATGCTTCTGCGGATGTATCCCATATCATCAATACTTCCAACTAGGAATTCCGCGATTTCGCGTTCTTCATCGTTCAAAATAAAAGTATTCAGCTGATTGATTAAATCCTGATGGAAACTAATCGGAGCCGCAAAAGGTGTTTCGCGTTCCTCATCGTCACTGTAATTGTTTACCTGAGTTTTGTAATCAGGCGTATCGTCGTCGCTTAGATATTCGTCAATATTAATGTCGTCTGCTTCGATTCTGTCTGATTCTGCATCATCATAATCGTCGTAGTCTTCATTAGCGTATTCATCAGCTTCGTAATCGTCTTCTTTTCCAGCTTCCAGAGCCGGATTTTCGTTCATTTCTTCTAATAAACGCTGTTCAAAAGCTTGCGTAGGCAATTGAATTAACTTCATCAGCTGTATTTGCTGTGGAGATAATTTTTGTGATAATTTTAAATTTAAAAATTGCTTTAGCATAAAAAAAGTTGCTAAAATACTAAGCTCCTAAGAGGCTAAGTATCTTATGTTGACGAATTGAATTCGCGTAAAATTATTTTATTTATATTTTAAAAACTTAGAATCTTAGTGTCTTAGCGACTTAGAATCTTAGATTAAAACTCTGCACTTCCAGGAGTTCTTGGGAAAGGAATTACGTCTCTAATGTTTGTCATACCTGTAACAAACAATACCAAACGTTCAAATCCTAAACCAAAACCTGCGTGCGTTGCAGAACCAAATCTTCTGGTGTCTAAATACCAGTATAATTCTTCTTTGTCAATTCCAAGTTTTTCCATTTTCTCAACCAAAACATCGTAACGCTCTTCTCTTTCAGAACCACCAACGATTTCTCCAATTCCAGGGAAAAGGATATCCATTGCACGAACAGTTTCTCTTCCTGGTTCTGTATTGTCATTCAAACGCATGTAAAACGCTTTGATGTTTGCTGGGTAATCGTATAAAATTACCGGACATTTAAAGTGCTTTTCAACCAAGAAACGCTCGTGTTCTGACTGTAAATCAGCTCCCCATTCGTTGATTAAATATTGGAATTTCTTCTTTTTATTTGGAGTTGAATCTCTTAAAATGTCAATTGCTTCTGTATAAGAAACACGTTTGAAGTTGTTGTCCAATACGAAGTTCAATTTCTCTAACAAAGCCATTTCGCTTCTTTCAGCTTGTGGTTTAGATTTTTCTTCCTCAAGAAGTCTTCCTTCTAAGAATTTCAAATCGTCTCCACAATTATCTAAAGCATATTTAATTACATACTGAATAAAATCTTCAGCCAAATCCATGTTGTCATCCAAATCGTTGAAAGCAACTTCTGGCTCGATCATCCAGAATTCTGCCAAGTGACGAGAAGTGTTTGAATTCTCTGCTCTAAAAGTTGGCCCAAAAGTATAAATTTGACCCAAAGCCATTGCGAAAGTTTCACCTTCTAACTGTCCAGAAACCGTTAAGTTGGTATGTTTTCCAAAGAAATCTTTTTTGAAATCAATGTTTCCTTCTTCATTTTTTGGAAGATTATCCAAAGGCAATGAAGTTACCTGAAACATTTCTCCAGCACCTTCAGCATCAGCTCCAGTGATAATTGGCGTGTTCACATACACAAAACCTTTTTCCTGAAAATATTTGTGAACCGCAAATGACAATACCGAACGCACACGCATAATCGCACCAAAAGCATTTGTACGTACACGCAAGTGAGCGTTTTCACGTAAAAATTCTAAAGAGTGTTTTTTAGGTTGCATTGGGAATTTCTCCGCATCAGAATCTCCAAGGATCTCCAGTTTTGTAACCTGAATTTCGTATTTCTGACCCGCACCTTTGCTCTCCACCAAAGTTCCAATTACAGAAACCGAAGCTCCAGTCGTGATTCTTTTTAAAGTCTCTTCCGGTGTATTTTCAAAATCAACAACACATTGAATATTATTAATTGTAGAACCGTCATTAAGCGCGATGAACTGATTATTTCTAAAAGTTCTCACCCATCCTTTTGCATTCACTTCCTGTAGCGTCGTCGTACTGTTTAATAAGTCTTTAACCTTTGTGTGTTTCATTTTTATTTTAGATTTATAGATTGCTGATTTTAGATTAAAATAAAATCAGTGTTTTTATATCGAATTGCAAATATAAACGATAATAATTAATTTTTGAAGCTGTTTCCTGCTCTCCGCTGTATCTTTCTATTTTTAAAGAAAAAATAGAAAGGATGCCGCTTCGATCAGGGCTAGGGCACTCGTTTTCAGGAGAACCGTTTTGTAAATTTAGTTTTTCTCTCATTTTTGTCATTTCGACGAAGGAGAAATCTTCGCAAGAAACTCGACAAAGTTTGGAATTGCAGTGCGGAGCTACTTGCGAAGATTTCTCCTTCGTCGAAATGACAAACTGGGTGTCAATCTTTGCCAAAGTTGAAAACTTTGACAAAGATTTAGGTGTTTTAATTCGTGAATTCGTGGCGAAAAAAAATTACTCCTCCAAATTCTCCAATAATTCCTCTTTCTTAGTTTTCTTCTTCTCAAAAGTCAAAACCAATGAAGGCAATACAACCAAATTCGCAAACATCGCAAAAGCCAAAGTACAAGAAATTAATCCTCCAAGAGCAATCGTTCCGCTAAAGCTTGATAATGTAAAAGTCGCAAAACCTAAAATCAAAACTACTGATGTATAAAAAGTACTGATTCCAGTTTCTCTTAAAGCACTGAAAACTGATTTCTTCACTTTTCCGCCACTTTGAATTAAATCATGTTTGTATTTCGCCATAAACTGAATCGCATTGTCTACTGAAATTCCAAACGCAATACTAAATACCAAAATCGTAGAAGGTTTCAACGGAATTCCGAAATAACCCATTAATCCAGATGTAATACAAAGTGGTAAAATATTTGTAATTACAGACGCCATTACCATTTTGAAAGAACGGAATAAATACAGCATCAATATTGCAATAACCGCAATTGCAAAAATTAACGATTCAATTAAATTGTCAACTAAATACGATGTCCCTTTTTGGAAAACCAATGCTTTTCCGGTAACGGTAACTTCGTAACGGTCTTTTGGGAAAATTTCGGCAATTTTGTTGTTTAATTTTTTCTCCACTTTCGCCATTTCGTCCGTTCCAATATCTTTCATGAAAGTCGTGATTCGGGCATATTGTCCGGTAGAATCTACATAAGCTTTCATTAAATTTTCTTTGCTGTTTTTGGTCGCATTTTTGGCATAACTCAAAATAAAAGCTTGTTCTTGGGAAGTCGGTAATTGGTAATATTCCGGATTTCCATTATAAAAAGCTTGTTTCGAATATTTGACCAAATTCACAATCGAAACTGGTTTTGCCAATTCTGGAATTTCTGCAATTGTATTTTGCAATTCGTCCATTTTACGAATCGTCGAAGCTTTCATAACACCTTTTTTCTTTTTGGTGTCAATCATAATTTCCAATGGCATTACGCCGTTGAACTCTTTTTCG
Organism: Flavobacterium denitrificans DSM 15936; assembly: GCF_000425445.1. Taxonomy (GTDB): domain Bacteria; phylum Bacteroidota; class Bacteroidia; order Flavobacteriales; family Flavobacteriaceae; genus Flavobacterium; species Flavobacterium denitrificans. The sequence goes on from NZ_AUDL01000012.1 coordinate 206,280, forward strand.
TAAAACAAAATATCTTTAAAGAAAGAAGCGCTTTTTGGCATTTCGCCAATCAAACTTCCTGAAACTTTCATTTGAGCAACTCCAATTACGCTGAAAACCAAAAGTAAGCCGTAAACAATATAAACGATTTTACGTTTTGTTTTTACCAAGTCTTCAACAACATTCAATAAAGTCGAAATGTAGGTTTTAGTCAAGTGATATAAATGCTTTTCTTTTGGAAGTGGCATGAAACTGTAAATAATTGGCACGATAAAAAGCGTCAATAAATAAACCGAAATCACGTTGATCGAGGTCACTAAACCAAACTCAAAAAGCAAATCATTTCCAGTAATCATAAACGTGGCAAAACCAATCGCCGTTGTCAAATTCGTCATTAAAGTCGAAACTCCAATTTTAGAAATAACGCGTTGCAATGCTTTTGCCTGATTGTTATGCAATTTGATTTCCTGCTGGTATTTATTGATCAGGAAAATACAGTTTGTAATCCCGATTACGATAATCAGTGGCGGAATAATAGCGGTTAAAATCGTGATTTTATAACCAAATAATCCCAGTGTTCCGAATGACCAGATTACACCAACAATTAAAATACAAATCGAAATAAATGTTGCTCTGAACGAACGGAAAAAGAAAAAGAAAATCAATGAAACCGTCAATAAAGCCGCTCCAATGAACAATCCAATTTCGCCTTTCATATCATCAGCATTGATGGTTCTGATATAAGGCATTCCGGAAACTTTCAAATCAATTCCAGTTGTTTTTTCGAATTTATTGATTTTCGGAACTAAATTTTCAAGTATAAAAGTCTTTCTTTCCGGTGTATTTACTAAAGCCTTATTGATGTAAATCGCCGAACGAACACTTCCGCTTTCTTTGTTAAATAAAAGACCTTCGTAAAAAGGCAAATTGTTGAATAAATCGTGTTGAATGCTTTTCAAATAAGCGGGATCTAACGCTTTGCTTTGATCGATAAAAGGCGTTAAAACGAATTTTTCGTTAATCGTATCTTTTTCAAGTTTTTTCAAATCATTTAAAGAAACCACTAAATCAACTTCTTTTGATTTTTTTAAACCTGTCATCAATTCATTCCAAGCCGCATAGTTTTTTGGCGTGAAGAATTTAGGATCGTTAAAACCAATCACAACAAGATTTCCTTCTTCACCAAACTTGTCTAGAAATTTTTGGTAATCTTTGTTTGCTTTATGATCCTTCGGAAGCAAGTTTGCTTCAGTATAAGTCATAGAAAGGTTTTTCCACTGAAAACCAAGAAAAATGGTTAATGCAGAAAGCAAAACCAGAATTGTGATTCTGTTTTTAAGTATAATTCGGGCGAGTTTTTCCCAAAATCCAACTTGAATTGAGTTTTTCATAAAATCTTTAAAAATGGTTGCAAATGTAGTGAAAAGTGCTCAAAATCATAAATAATCGATTGTATTTTACGCAATGTTAACACAAATTTGCAAGTTTTTATGTTGTAATAATTTTCTTGTTTTTTGTTATTTAGTCGCGAGCTTTTCTCATATTTGTATTGAAAATGAAAAATTACTGGCAAATTCATACCAAATGAACTTTTAAACTTTACTTGATAAATGCAACAAAATAATACCGCAACTTTTATTTTTCTGGCAATTCTTTTATTGCTTGTCATTATCATTTGTTTTATGATTTACCAATTGGTACAAGCCAAAAAAGCAAAAGATAATGCCGAAAAGAGCTTTTATGCACTTGAAGTAAAAGTTAATGATTTGCAGTTGGAAACTCTCGAGTCAAAACTGAATCCGCATTTGTTTAAGAATATTTTGAATTCCATTCAGTCGCATGCTTACCAAACTTATTTCGCTTTAGATAAACTGGCAAATGTGCTGGATTATATTTTATACGAAAGCAAAAAGAAATTTGTCACTGCCAAAGAAGAAATTGATTTTGCGCTGAATTTGATTGAAATCAATAAGATTAAAATAAGTCCGCTTTTTGAATTAAAGATTAAAACGAACATCAACAAGGAAGACAAACTTTATGATCAGCCTTTATTGGCACCGCTAATTTCGATTGATTTAATTGAGAATGCCTTTAAACATGCTGATTTGCAAAGTGCAGATGCTTTTATTTCGGTTGTTTTTGAGTTTAAAGACAATGCCTTTTTTATGACGGTTTCGAATAAAATTTCGGATAAAAAAGTATTGAAAAAGGAACGAAGTGGTTTTGGACATGCCACTTTAGAACACCGCCTTCGCATCATTTACAAGAATAATTTCAAACTCGATAAGTTTGTAGAAAACGATGTTTATATTGCGCATCTAAAAATAGATTTACTTGGATACAAAACTGAAATGCTTGCTTCTGGACGATGAGCTTCCGGGATTAACGTACCTGAAAATGCTTTGCGAACAAATTCCAGAACTGGAAATTGTAAAGACATATAATAACCCTGAAAAACTTTTGTCTGATTTCGCCGATCTAGATTTTGATTTGCTGATTTCGGATATCGAAATGCCTGGAATCGACGGACTTCATTTGGCTGAAATGCTCCAAAATAAGTTGGTGATTTTTTGCACCGCTTATAAAGAATACGCTGCCGATGCTTTTAATATTGATGCTATAGATTATATTACAAAACCGGTAAAATTGGAGCGTTTGCAAAAAGCGATTGCCAAAGCCGTTGAACGTTTTGAAAAACCTGACACAAAGAAAAAATTCATTCAGCTCAATACAGACAAAGGCAAAACGTTACTTTATTTTAATCAAATTCAATATATAAAAACAGCTCTTAGTGATAGTCGGGATAAAACAGTTTTATTGACTGATGGCAGTTTTTTGAATTTGAAAAACATTAAATTTGATACGCTTTTAAATGAATTGCCTGACGCCGATTTTTGTCGTGTTAACAAAAAAGAAATTGTTGCTGTAAAAGCCGTGAAATTTTTTAATCATAACGAAATTGTATTGCATCATTTGGAAGAAAACAACAAAAATGCAAGCATGATTTTGAGCGAAACCTATCGCGCAGACTTTTTGAAAAAGGTGAAAATATAAAGGGAGAAATAAGTCAAAATCATGTCGGGCTGAGCGATCCCGAGGCTTCGGGAGAAGCCCGTTTTAGAACTTATTACAAAGTTTTTCGGACTTATTACATAGATTGAAAATTAGCTTTCAAATTGCTTTTGTACATAAAATCGACTTCTGATATTTGTTTCATAATTTTAAAAAACGAGTTATGAATAACTTTAAAAACTCCTTATTTTACATTACAGTTATTGGTGGTTTTACTACTCTAATTTATTGGATAATTTCTCAGGGAGCATCTCTTGAAGCTGGACGAAATGTTTTAGAAAAAAAAATAGAAAGCAATCATTGGAACGATTTCTTGCATTCAATGGTTGAAAACTTACAGCATCCTCTTGCCATATTATTAGCACAAATTGTAACTATTATTTTGGTTGCGCGTTTGTTTGGGTGGTTTTTTAGAAAAATCGGACAACCATCTGTAATCGGGGAAATGATTGCGGGAATTGTTCTCGGGCCATCTTTAGTTGGAATGTATTTTCCGGAGTTTTCAGCGGCTTTGTTTCCAAAGGAATCTTTAGGAAATCTTCAGTTTTTAAGTCAGATTGGTTTAATCCTTTTCATGTTCGTAATCGGAATGGAATTGGATTTGAAAGTATTGAAAAATAAAGCGCACGATGCCGTTGTAATTAGTCACGCAAGTATCGTTATTCCGTTTGCTTTAGGATTAGTCTTGGCTTATTTTATTTATGGAACTCTTGCTCCTGATGGAGTTGCTTTTTCTTCCTTCGGATTATTTATGGGAATCGCCATGAGTATTACGGCATTTCCGGTATTAGCAAGAATAGTGCAGGAACGAGGTCTTCAAAAAACCAAACTTGGGACCATTGCGATTACTTGTGCTGCGGCTGATGATATTACGGCTTGGTGTATTTTGGCGGTTGTAATTGCAATCGTAAAAGCAGGTTCATTAACAAGTTCGCTTTATGTAATTGGTTTGGCGATTTTGTATGTAATTATCATGCTCAAAATTGTTCGTCCTTTCTTAAAACGTGTTGGCGACTTAAATTCAACTCGCGAAAGTTTGAATAAGCCGGTTGTTGCAATTTTTTTCTTGACACTTTTATTCTCAGCATATGCAGCTGAATTAATCGGAATTCACGCTTTGTTTGGCGCTTTTTTAGCTGGAGCAATTATGCCGGAAAACAATAAATTCAGAAATATTTTTATCGAAAAAGTAGAAGACGTTGCAATTATTGTACTTCTGCCTTTGTTCTTTGTTTTTACTGGTTTACGTACACAAATCGGATTATTGAACGATCCTGCTTTGTGGAAAATCACCGGAATTATTATTGTTGTAGCAGTTGTTGGGAAATTCTTTGGAAGTGCTTTAGCAGCAAAATTTGTAGGTCAAAACTGGAAAGACAGTTTAGCCATTGGTGCTTTGATGAACACTCGTGGATTGATGGAATTGGTTGTTTTGAATATTGGTTATGATCTAGGAGTATTATCGACAGAGATTTTTACTATGATGGTAATCATGGCTTTGATAACAACTTTTATGACTGGACCGGCTTTAGATTTCATCAATTTTATTTTTAAAGATAAAGCGACTGCCGTTCCGGAGGAAATTGGAACCAAAAGCAAATACAAGATTCTGCTTTCGTTTGCAACACCTGAAAGGGGAAAGAAACTGCTTAAAATTGCAAATAGCTTAGTTAAAAAACAGGGCGACAACTCGGTTGTAACGGCAATGCATTTGTCTTTAAGTACAGAAATACATTCATTTGACGTTAAAGATCACGAGCGAAAAATGCTGGTTCCGATTATTGAGGAATCAAAACAATTGAATCAAAATATTAACAGCTTTTTTAAAGTAACAAATGATATCGATGCTGATATTATTGATACAGCGAATCAGGGGGAATATGATTTATTGCTTGTTGGTTTGGGACAATCTATTTTTGACGGTACTTTACTCGGTAAAATACTTGGATTTACAACCAGAATTGTAAATCCGGATCGTTTGATTGATAAGTTTACCGGAAAAGAAGGTTTGTTTGAGAATAATCCTTTTGATGAAAGAACGCGTCATATTATTACAAAAAGTAAAATGCCAGTCGGAATTTTTATTGATAAGGATTTAGAAGAAGTTGATCAGGTTTTTATGCCGGTTTTTAGCAAAGAAGATGCTTATTTAATTGAATACGCTAAAAAACTGATCAATAATAATGGTTCTCAAATAACAGTTTTAGATGCCAGCGGTGAGGTGAAAAATACAAGAGATATTCAAGAAACAATTCGCTCAATTGAACAAATTGCACCAAATCACATTATGATTATGCATGACAGAACAATTAAGAAAGAGTTTTTAGAAAGTCAGAACTTAATGATTATTAGTTTAGACAGCTGGAAAAAACTTATCGAGTCGCAAAGCACTTGGCTGAATAATACGCCATCAGTTTTGATTCTTAAGCCATAAAGTTTTTAAAATTTCAATATGTTAAATCTCAAATTCCAATTTTAATATTGGAGTTTGGGATTTTTTTATAGCCACCAATTCACGAATTTATCGGATTTCTTTGCACGGTTTGTTAATCATAAATTTCACAAATTTATTTTGTTACAATTTGTGAAATTAAGCGGAAAAATTTTCACAAAATTAAGCAGTGAAATTCGTTAATTCGTGGCTGAAAAATTTGGAATTTTAAATTAAAGCCCCAAATCAATAACATAAGAAATCTTAACTGCGATATTATCGTCAAACCTTGGCAATTGATTCGGTCCGTAGCGATAGAATCCCCCTAAACCAAAACCTTTGAAAATTCGATTTAACTCAATTCCAGACTCGAAATATCCTTTATCTAAAGTTTTATATGCAGGTCCAACATGTTGTTCCGGTTTTTCCATATTTCCCCAAGCCATTCGGGTTACTAAAACCAATGAAGGTCGAACTTTTTTCATGATCTTAATTCGGTCAAAACCATGTTTTATTTGAAAGAATAAATATTGGCTGGAGAAAAACTCATTAAAAAACATGGTCTCAAAGCTGTTTCTTCCGGCAAAAGTAATACGCTGAATTATAGTTTCTTTAGTAAGGTTGTTTGGCATTGTGTTGTATAAATGCGTAATTGGAACATCGCCCATTGCAACACCGCCTTGTAAAAGCAAACTTGTTTTTTGTCCGTTCAGGTATTTTTTTTCATATTCGGTTTTGAAATCAATTTTGCTGAATGTAAAATCGTTTTCTAAAACATTTGGTAACGATTGTGTATATTGAAAAGTAAATCTCGGAAATCTTTTGTCTGTTTCTGTTCTTCCGGTCGGAGTCTGCATGAATTCACTGAAAGGCGCCCAAACAATCGAAGCCATTGCCGTAGTCATAATATAATTCGAATACAATTGCCCATTATAGTTGAAAAGATAATCAAATTTTGGCTCGACATAAGTTCGTGCAAGCTCAAAAACAGCTTCTGTTTTCGGAATAAATTTGGTCTGAATATTCGCTTTCCAGCTCGTGTAATGATAAAAAGTACTAATGTTAATTGGCCTTGGATCATAAATCTTGAAAACACGTTTGTCAACGGCAAAAACGGTACTCGCAATCTCTCGCACATCATCTGTGTAGGATCCGTTCAGCCAGGTATTGGTGTTTTTGTCTAATAAAACACCAGCTCCTAAATTGTATTTAAAAACACCATCTTTTGTTCCGTATGCGCCATAACCTTCAATTCTGAAATGTTTAGAAAAACGATCATTCGTAACACCTCCAAGTCCTAAACGGAAACCTTCGTAATTGTTATAACTGATGACTTTTTTCAGATCCAAATCAATTGGACCAAGCGGAAGATAACCATTGATGATTTTTCGGCCTAAACCAAGACGTTTTTCAATTCTTTTGCTAAGCGATAAACTGTCTATTAATTGATAAGTTCTTTGGCCTTTAAGATCTAAACTTTCTTTACGATATTGATTCCAGAATTCTTCTGGCTTTTTATTTGCATCATCTTTAATTTCAATATAAAGCGACGGATTTTTTATTGAAGGATTAGTGTTGTAATGAATGTCAAAATTATTGCTTTCAGAAATTAAATACGTAAAATCGGAAGCCACTTTTTTTCTTCGTTCGTAATTGTCTTCAACATCACCATCAAATTGAATCGTTCCGCCTAAAATCTTAATATCATCATCATTTTTCCCTTTTACAATTTTGAAAGTAGTGTTGCTTTGGAACCAAATTTTCTCTTCAGGAACATATTCAAATTCGTGAATGCCACTAATATCCAAAACGGCTTTTATTCGCATAACCGCTTTCGCAACAGCAAAATTTTCCTGATCGATATACAAAACACCTTCTAATGCATTTGTTTTTCTTTTCTTGTTTTTAAAGTAAATCATAAAGGTATTGCGACCTTTGATTGGTACAGTGTCTAAAAGCTTGTAATTGTAATCAGAAAAAGCGTTGTCAGCAATTGGACTTTGGTGTTTGGTTTCAAACAATTCATATTTCGAATCATAAATCGAAATAGACTGCAAGTTGAAGGCAATGATTTCGTAAACAGGTTGTTTAAAACCTGCCATTTTTGTTCCGAGAATTGTTTCTTTTAATTTCTTGTTTCCAAATTGATATTGCGAAACTTTCTCTGTTTGAAATAAATGTTGTTTGGTTATAATTTCTTTAAACTTATAATCAGAAGAATCAATATTAATTTCTTTTTTATTGAAATCTTTATAAGCTGCAGAAGTATCAATTCTGCCGTCGATAGAGTCCGGATTTGCAGTAACAATCAACTTGTTGTATGTTTTATATTCAAAACTGCTTAGTCTCTTCTGGGGATTGTTTTTGTTCTTATTTGCAATAACTTTTTTAATGATTGTTAAAGCAGGATTTTCATTTGAAACAACAACCTCTTTTAAGTCATCTGTTTTTTGAGAAAGCGAAATCGGATAAAATTTTTTCTTCTCTACAACAGGAACTAATTTTGTTTGAAAACCAATATAAGAAACCGCAAAAGTCGTCGTTTTTGAATTGATTTTAAGCTCAAATTTCCCATCAACATCGGTTATTGTATTGTTGTTGTCTGTCGTGGTTATGGTCGCAAAAGGGAGTGGTTTGTTGTTTGAATCTGTAACAATTCCGTTTATTTGAAATTGCGCTTGGATAGTAAGCGTAAAAAACAAAGTCAATAAACAAAATAGCTTCATACAGAGGGTTATAGTTTCAAAAACGAAAAGATTTTACTTTTGGTATGCAAAAATAAGAATAAAAAAATCCGTTTGGCAAGATTACACCAAACGGATTTTTGTATTTTGTGCCAAATGTAATTACACTTTCATGATTTCAGCTTCTTTTGCAGCCAATAACTCATCAATTTTTTTTGTGTAAGCATTTGTTAAGTTTTGAACTTCTTCTTCAGCAGATTTGCAGATGTCTTCAGAAGTTCCTTCTTTTTCTAATTTTTTGATGTCAGTGTTGGCATCTTTACGAGAATTACGGATACCAATTTTAGCATCTTCAGCCTCAGATTTTGCTTGTTTTGCCAAATCACGACGACGTTCTTCTGTCAAAGGCGGTACGCTAATGATGATTACGTCTCCGTTGTTCATTGGGTTGAAACCAATGTTGGCAACCATAATTGCTTTTTCAATTGCTGACAACATGTTTTTTTCAAACGGCTGCAAAGTAATTGTTCTCGCATCTGGAACACTGATTTTAGATACTTGAGAAAGTGGTGTAGCAGCTCCGTAGTAATCAACAAAAACACCTCCAAGCATTGCTGGAGAAGCTTTTCCTGCACGAATATTTAGAAATTCTTTTTCTAAATGCGCAATAGAACCATTCATTGATTCTTCCGTACTTTCTAATATGAAATCTATTTCTTCACTCATTTTTTTTGATTTTCAGTTTTATTCTCAGTTTTCAATTTAGTCTTGTGACTGTAAACTGTGACTGAGACTATATATTAACTACAGTTCCAATATTTTCGCCTTCGCAGATTTTCAACAGATTTCCAATTTTGTTCATATCAAAAACAACGATTGGCAATTTGTTTTCTTGGCTTAATGTAAAAGCAGTAGTATCCATTACATTTAATCCTTTTTTGATTACATCGTCAAACGAAATGAAATCAAATTTTACAGCTGAAGCATTTTTTTCTGGATCAGAATCGTACACTCCATCAACACGTGTTCCTTTTAAGATAACATCAGCATTGATTTCGATTCCTCTTAAAACTGCTGCAGTATCTGTTGTAAAATATGGGTTTCCAGTTCCAGCACCAAAAATTACGATTCTTCCTTTTTCAAGGTGACGATCTGCTCTTCTTTTGATATATGGTTCTGCGATAGATTCCATTTTTAAAGCAGTCTGCAAACGCGTTTTCATTCCTTTGTCTTCAAGTGCGCCTTGTAAAGCCATTCCGTTAATAACAGTTGCAAGCATTCCCATATAATCACCTTGCACTCTGTCCATTCCAGAACTTGCTCCGGCAACGCCTCTAAAAATATTTCCTCCTCCAATAACAATAGCAATTTCTACTCCTTTATCGTGAATCTGCTTGATTTCATCTGCATATTCGCCTAATCTTTTCGGGTCAATTCCGTATTGTAAATCACCCATTAAGGCCTCGCCGCTAAGTTTCAGAAGAATTCTTTTATATTTCATGTTTGTGTTGCGTTAATTTGTGCAAATATAGACATATTCTGATTTTTAAAAATAATGTTTACAAAAAAATAATTGGGAAGTAAATTTAAATTTATAAAGAATTTTATTGGCTTTTTATATCAAATCTGATAAAAGTCATATCTCGGTCTAGAGAAAATCCGTAATTTTATGCTAAGCAAAATAATTATCTATGAAAAGCATTGTCGCCAAAGCGTTGTTCAATAGCCACTCTTATATTGAATATCGAAAAATAGTAACCGATTTATTGTCTGAAGGAAAATCAACTGGAAATGAGCAATCTGACAGTTTGACCAATTATTCAAAATTGAATGAAGCCCGAATGAATCGGCTGGAAAAGACGATTCAAGTTTCTGAAGATATACAATCAAAATTACAACATTTAGACAATCATTATATCTGGCTTGTAATTTCTGAAGGTTGGTGTGGTGATGCGGCACAGATTCTTCCAATATTAAATAAAATGGCGCTCATTTCTGATAAAAAAATAGATTTGAGAATTGTGTTCCGTGATGAAAATGATGATTTGATGGAACATTATTTGACAAATGGCGGAAGAGCAATTCCAAAAGTAATTGTAATTTGTAAAGAAGCCGGAATTGTGAGAGCAGATTGGGGTCCAAGACCAAAAGGCGCAACCGAATTAATGGCAAAACACAAGCGAGAAGTTGGCCCAATCGATGAAAAAATCAAAACTGATTTACAATTATGGTATTTGACAGATAAAGGAATTTCGGTTCAGGAAGAACTTGTAGCGATTATGGAAAACATCAAATATAACCGCTTGTAGTAGTCTTTTTTTTGAAATAAATTGATGAAATTGCTGTTGATAACGTGTTGATAATAAACTAAATAAGATGTTAAATAATGCGTTTGAAATTTTCGCATTGTTTAAAATTTCGTATCTTAGTAAAACTATCCCACTTCTATTATTAATTTTCTGATTTACTCTTTTTATTGGTGTTTATTTAATGTTCAACTATTAAAAAATGCACTATTATGAAAAAGTTATTCGAAAGATTTTATGATTTCTTTTCTACATTTTTATTTGGAGGGAAGAATGTTCCTCACTATTAACTTTAAATAAGTATGAGATAAGATTACTTGTTTACAAAAGAGCCTGGCACATTACTGAATAAAAAAGTAATGTGCTTTTTTATTTTAAGCTTTCTTCAAACAAAGTAATATCAATTGCATTTCTTACGTCGTAATCACCAATTTTAGTACGGCGTAAAACAGTTAAGTGCGAACCTGAATTCATTGCTTTTCCAAAATCATAAGCTAGCGAACGAATGTATGTTCCTTTAGAACAAACTACTCTGAAATCTACTTCCGGCAATTCAACTCTAGTGATTTCGAACTCATGAATTGTAGTTTTTCTGCTTTCAATTTCGATAGATTCTCCAGCACGAGCGTGTTCGTACAAGCGGACGCCGTCTTTTTTTATGGCTGAAAAAATAGGTGGTTTTTGATCAATTTCACCTAAAAACTGCTTTACCGTTTCATGAATCAAAGATTCGTTGATATGATTGGTTGGGAAAGTTTGGTCGATTTCGGTTTCTAAATCGTACGATGGAGTAGTGGCTCCAATATAAAATGTTCCGGTATATTCTTTTGCCTGACCCTGAAGTTCAGAAATCTTTTTTGTGAATTTTCCAGTACAAATTAATAAGAGTCCAGTCGCTAAAGGATCTAAAGTACCAGCGTGACCAATTTTGAACTTTTTTGGCAGTCCAACTTTATTAATCAAAAGATATTTTAATTTATTGACAGCTTGAAACGAACTCCATTTTAATGGTTTGTCAATCAATAAAACTTGTCCGTTTAAATATTCCTCAGGTGTCATTATATTATCGTAAGCGGGTGAATAAAAAAGTGAATCACTAATAAAATGATTCCTGCAGCAATTCGGTAATAGCCAAAAACTTTAAATCCGTTTTTAGTCAAAAATCCGATGAAGGTTTTGATTGCCAAAAGCGCTACGGCAAAAGCAACAATATTTCCAATAATCAGCATGTTTACTTGGTCATGAGATAATTCAAATCCAGCTTTATAATAATCGTAGCATTTTTTTGCAGTTGCGCCCAACATTGTTGGAACGGCTAAGAAAAATGAAAATTCAGCAGCCGAAGTTCTAGTCAGTTTTTGAGCCATACCACCAACGATACTTGCGCCACTTCGTGAAACGCCTGGAATCATTGCAAGGCATTGGAATAGCCCAATTTTTAAAGCTTTTGCATATGTGATTTCAGTTGAAACTTCTGGATCGTTTGGCTTGTTGAACCATTCGTCAACTTTCAACAAAATGATGCCACCTAATAAAAGTGAAATCGCAACAGTTATTGGGTTTTCTAATAAGCCATCAATAATATCGCTTAATAGCAGTCCTAAAACCACAGCAGGAATAAAAGCCACTAAAAGTTTAAAGTAAAAGTCAAATGTTTGAAAGAAACGTTTGAAATATAAAATTACAACCGAAAGTATCGCGCCAAGTTGAATTACAATGGTGAAAAGTTTGGTAAAATCATCTTTTGCTATTCCGAAAAAAGAAGAAGCAATAATCATATGGCCTGTTGAAGAAACAGGCAAAAACTCTGTAATTCCTTCAATAATGGCAAGAACGATAGCTTGTAATGTATTCATTTATAATTTTAGATTTAGTCCCGAAGCCTCGGGATTGATTTCAGATTGTCACCCTGAGTTTAGTCGAAGGGCTAGCCAATATCTGTAAGTCTAATTATTTTGATTTTTTGAAGATGGAATAGATCGTGATTCCAAAACCGATCAAAACAGTTGTTGGAGCCAAACGAATACGTCTAAAGCTGAAAATGTCTTCGTTAAAAACATTTGGATCAGTACTTCCTCCGCCAGACATCAATATGAATCCTAATGCGATAACGCCAATTCCAATCAATAAGATTTTGTAATTGATTCCGTCAAAAAGGAATTCGTGATTATCTTGTTTTCCTTCTTTAATATTGTTGTTTTTCATTTTATTTCTTTTGCTGTCTTGAGCAAACCCAAGATGTTTTATTTATTTGTCAGCCTGAGCAAACTCGAAGGCAATTATTTAATACTGAAAACTTAATGCTGCGACTGAATACTAATAAAGATCGTCTGTTCTTAAATTCAAGAAACGTTGTGTTGCAAAGTGCGTACTTACCCAAGTAATCAAAACTCCAAATCCGAAAACGGCTAATAATACCAAGCCGATCAAAGCTTTGTCTTCTAAAATTCCTAATCCAGGGAAGTTCGTTTCGACATAAATTAAAAGTGCAATCAATGCAATAATTGCTAAAACTGCGCCAAGCATTCCTAATTTTACGCTGCGCATTACAAAAGGTTTACGGATAAAGGCTTTTGTAGCCCCAACCATTTGCATCGTTTTGATAATAAAACGATTTGAATGTATAGAAAGTCGTAGCGAACTATTGATTAGTAAAACCGCAATTACAGCAAGGAAACCGCTGATAATTAAAATCCACATACTTACTTTTTTGATATTGTCATTTACTAGGTTTATCAATTGTTTGTCGTAAACAATATCTTCAATCATAGTATTTTGACGCAATTTGCTTTCAATTTTAGAGATGCTGTCTCTTTCAACATAATCAGCTTTTAGGTGAATGTCGTATGAATTCAACAATGGGTTTTCTCCTAAGAAAGTCAAGAAATCTTCTCCAATGATATCGGTATGTTCTTTTGCTGCTTTTTCTTTCGAAACATAAGCATACGATTTTGCAAAAGGCGCTCTTTTTAATTCGGCATCAAATGCTTTGACAACACTATCATTAGCCTCATTTTTGAAGAAAACAGTCATCGCGATTTTTTCTTTAAAATCGTTAGCCAGTTTTTTAGAATTAATAATGAATAATCCCAGTACTCCCAAAAGGAATAAAACCAGAAATACACTTAAAACTACCGAAAAATAAGAGGAAATTAACCTGCGCTTTTGAAATTTATCAAAGTTAGAACTCATAGTTTGCTTAATTATGTGGTAAAAATAATAAAGAATTTCTTTATTTAAAGTTATTAACGAACTTTTATACTATAAATGTACAATTCCCTATTGAATAAAATATTGGTTTAACCGTAAAGTGCGCAAATTTTTATCAAAGTTTCCAAACAAAGTTGATTTAATCTCGCAAAGTCGCAGAGTCGCAAAGTTTTCATAATCGATTGAAGAAAAACTTTGCGACTCTGCGACTTTGCGAGCAAAAAAAGTAACGAAGTGCTTTAGCGCTCAAAAAACTAAAAAAACTTAGTAGCTTAGAATCTCAGAACCTTAGCATCTTTATTTAACTTTATAAACTTCAATGCTTTTTAACCAATAAACATGACGTGGTCCCGTTTTGATATCGTTTTTGCAAATCGCGATCATTTCGCCGTTTTTTACCGGTTTTCCATTTTCTTCAAAAAGAATATAAGTGTTTTCTCCAGTAGGATTGTTGAAAATTTCTGCCCACGAAAAAGTGGCTTTATAATCGTCTGAAGCTCGGGCTACGATATAGAAGTTTCTGTCTTTGTGCCCGTTTTGTTTGATTTTTGCTTTTTCAAGAATGTCTCTTAAAAGAACACCTTTGCAAACTTTAATTTCTCTTTTGACTTCTCCATTTTTACCCGTTATTTTTAAATTGTCAATCGTTGCAACTTTCATTTTTCTCAAAGAATCAACTGTTAATTGAAGTTGAAATTCGACATCGCCTTTCACTTCAATTTGATGATTTACTAATTTTAAACTGTCTTCAGCAGAAAGTAGATTGTGATCATGTTTTTTAGTTTCTGAAGTTTTTTCGGTTGAAACTTTTTCTTCTTTTTTAGAGGAATTGCACATCGCACAAGAAAATGCAATGAAGAAAATTAGAATGTAGTTTTTAGTTTTCATAGAATTTGCAGTTTAGATTTTGTTAGTTTCCCACACTAATGATAAATAATACAATCCGCCAATTGATGGTCCGCCGAGAATTGAAGTGTATTGTTTATTGAGAATATTTGTACTACCCAATTTTGTTGTAATACCTGATTTTTTGAAGTAATAATTAACCTGAGCATCCATTGACCAATAAGCTGGAACGGTCCCGCTGACTAAAAATGATACATAATCAAAGTTATTTTGGTAACGCGCCGTCACACTTGCGCCAAGATTTTTCCAGATATTTTGAGCAATCAGTGTTCCGTTGACGTTGAATTCCGGAGTATTGAAACCGTCTTCAAGTCCGTCTTTATCATCTGTTCTGTCGAGTTTGGTGTAAGTAAGATTGGTTAAAGCAGTAAACATTTCATCAAATCGATATTTCAGACCTAAACTTCCGCCGTAATTGTAGATTTTACTTTTAGAATTTGTCCAGAGTCTGTAACGGCTTTGCGTTGTTCTTGAATACAAAGAAGTCGGAATTAAATTTGGATCTGTTGTATTTGGAATACTAGCTTCGACTTGCGCGATGAAATTTTTATAAGAGTTGTAATAGAAATCGGCATCAATAAAAAGGTTTCGGTTTAATGTTATTCCTCTAAAACCAATTTCAAATGATTTTACAAATTCAGGTTCTAAATAGGTGTACGGATTTTTCTGAATCGTATTTTTATTCTTTTCGATTGCCTGTGCCTGGGTCAAACCATTTGTATTGACATCCGTATTCACTTGCGCCTGAAATTTATCAATTGAAGCTTTTGTATACGAATTCTCAAAAATTCCATCCGACATAATTCGCAATCCGCCAACACGTTTTACGCCGCCGGAATTCACATTTGAAAAACCTTCAAAAATACTCGGAAAACGATAACCTGTTTGATAAGAAGCTCTAAAATTAAGACTTTCTTTTGGTGAATAAACTGCTGTAAATTGAGGCGTGAATTTGGCATCAAAATAATCTGCTTTGTCCATTCTTATTGTTGCGCCTAATCTCAATTTGTCAGAGAAAAAATCTTTTGTCACTTGCGTGAAAGCGCCAGTTTTTTGATACGTCAGATTTTCATCAGCATGAACAGGATTAATAAAATAGTTTCCGTCTGGAACAATAATGTAATTTCTATAGTCAACTCCGCTTAATAATTTAGCGTCAATTTTTTCGAAGAAAGAAGTAAAAGCTTTGTCCCAATTAATCAATCCTTCGCCATGAACCAAAGTTGATTTTACACGCAAAGCGGCGCCAATATCCCAATTGTTAATGTCGATTAATTCTTCTTTTTTCTTTTCATAAGCTTCAGTTCCGGGAATAAATCTTCCTTGATCCGATTGCGTTCTGGCAATTCTGTGTGCGTCTGCAACTGTTGCACCACCAGTAACGGCATTTTTGTAGGCAGTTGTATAATCGGCAAACCATTTGTCGTCAGATTTATAAGCGCGATCCATATTCTCAGCAAGCGAACGCATATTGTATGAATCTCCAGTATTTTCAGTTGTCGCGTAGGCTTTTACCTGAAAAATGGGATTGTGAAAATCAACCGCAAATTGATTCAGCGTATAATTGTCAAGTCTGAAACGGTTTGAACGTTGGTAAATTGTATTGATTAAAGCCGTTTTGTAAGTCACAGAAAGCTCGTTTTCTGGTTTTGGACGAAAATAAAATCCCACATCGGCTTTGTAATTTTTGATTCCGTAATCTGAAATATCCGTTTCGCGATAACCCGTTCTGGCCACGACATAATTTTTGCAGTTTAGGTTTAAAGTTTTTCGGTTTGCCGATTCATTTCCGTAACCGTTTACTTCATCATAAGCCGGATTATCGGCACCAAATAAACCTGTCGAAGCATTTGCATTTGGAGCCAAATCTGTTCGATCATCTGCAACCCAATCTGTTCCTCCGGTTGTCGAAGCATTAACTTTAAAAACGAATTTTTCATTAAAAGCTTTTGCAAATCTTAAATTAAACTGCGAATAAACTTTCGGTGAAAATCGGTCAATATTCCCCACATGATTCACGCCCGTTAATTGCTGAATGCTGACTCCTTGGTATTCAAAAGGATTTTTAGTCTGAATATTTGCCAAACCATTAATCGCGTTCATTCCGTACAAAGCCGAAGCGGTTCCAGGAATAATTTCGATTTTGTCAATATCAAGATCATTTGCGCCTAAAGCATTTGCAATTGGCGCGCCCAAATGTGGTGCCTGATTATCGATTCCGTCAACTAATTGTGCAAATCGAACATTTGTAGAATTGGCAAAACCTCTTGTATTAATAACTTTAAAACCCAAACTTGGTGTAATAATCTGAACGCCTTTTACATTTTCGAGTGCTTCATAAATACTTGGCGATCCCATTTTTTTGGCTTCCGCCGATTTTAATTGTTCAATACTTATAGGAGAACGCATGATATTTTCAGAACGACGAGAAGCTGTAATGACCACTTCACTCAATTCTTCTTTTTTAATGCTGTCTTGTTTTGTTTTGGAATTGTCAGTTTGAGAAAAACTTTTCAGGCTTATAAAAAGAAATAGTAGATATAATTTTTGGTTCATGTTTTTGGTTTTGTTTCAGTATGTTTTAAAATGAATACTGATAGTTAAAAAAAAGATTTTGGTTAAAATGCTTAATCTACTCTGGGTTTTATTAATCTCGCAATCCCGATAGCTATCGGGATTGCGAGATTAAAAACATAAGCTTTGCGAATTATTTTCTTTAAATTAAAATTTCAAATTTTGAGTTTCTTTCTGAGCAAACTCTTTTATACGTTTTTCAACTTCATAAAAAACAGCAATCGCTTTTTCACCAGCTTCAGTCAATTTTGCACCGCCGCCGCCTTTTCCGCCAAGAAGTTTTTCGACTAAAGGTTTTTCAGCACGTTGATTCATTTCTTCAACTAATTGCCAAGCTTGTCGATATGCCATTTTCATTTCCTTAGCGGCATTTGTAATAGAACCCGTTTTCTGAATATTCTCTAAAAGCCAGATTTTGCCAATTCCAAGAAAAGCGCCTTCTGTTTCTTCAATCCAAACACGTACCTCGACACTGTATTTTTTACTGTCAGCCATTTTAGTTTTTTAAATGCTACTCAAAAATAATTCTTTTCTGGTAAAAATATTCTGTCTTCGCCATATATTTTCTAAGTATTAAAATGCAAACATAAGTATTTTTACGTAATTAAAAATAAGTATTTTGTTATTTTATTTGTTTGTCAACGAAATAGCTTTGGAACAAGCCACAATAAATGTAAATTTGCGCGATAATTCATTAAGTGAGAAAAACTTTGAATCTTTGTCACTTTGCAACTTTGAACCTTTAAAAAATGAAATACAATCCAAACGAAATTGACGCCAAATGGCAAAAATATTGGGCAGAAAATCAAACTTTTGCAGCAAAAAACAACTCTGAAAAACCGAAACATTATGTACTCGATATGTTCCCTTATCCATCTGGAGCAGGATTACACGTTGGGCACCCGCTGGGTTATATAGCTTCAGATGTTTATTCTCGTTTTAAAAGACATCAAGGTTTCAATGTTTTGCACCCAATGGGTTACGACAGTTTCGGATTGCCGGCAGAGCAATATGCGATTCAGACAGGACAGCGTCCAGAAGATACAACTCGCGTAAATATTGACGGAGGTGTTGACAAAGAAGGAAAACAAATTGCCGGATACAGAAAACAATTAGACAAAATCGGATTTTCATTTGATTGGGCGCGTGAAGTCCGTACGTCAAATCCTGATTATTACAAACATACACAGTGGATTTTTATCCAATTGTTCAATTCTTGGTATTGCAGAAAACAAGGAAAAGCATTTGATATTGCTGAGCTTGTAAAAGTTTTTGAAGAAGAAGGAAATAAATTAGTTGAAGCAGTTTGCGACGACAATGTTGCGATTTTTACTGCTGAAGAATGGAACTCTTATTCTGAAGATCAAAAAGAGAAAATTTTGTTGCAATACAGAATGACGTATTTGGCAGAAACCGAAGTAAACTGGTGTCCAGGCTTAGGAACTGTTTTGGCAAATGACGAAATTGTAAACGGAGTTTCGGAGCGTGGAGGCTTTCCTGTTATAAGAAAAAAAATGACACAATGGAGTATGCGAATTTCTGCTTATGCCGAACGCTTGCTTCAAGGTCTAAATGATATCGATTGGAGCGAGTCAATCAAAGAATCTCAAAGAAACTGGATTGGGAAAAGCGTTGGCGCGATGGTAACGTTCAACGTAATACCAACAACCAACAACCAGCAACCAGAAACTATTTCCGTTTTCACAACGAGACCTGATACAATTTTTGGAGTTACTTTCATGACTTTGGCACCTGAGCATGATTTGGTGGCTAAAATTACAACTCCAGAACAAAAAGAAGCTGTTGAAGCTTATATCGAAAAAACAGCAAAACGTTCAGAGCGTGAGCGTATGGCCGATGTAAAAACGATTTCTGGAGTATTTACAGGTGCTTATGCTGAACATCCTTTTACAAAAGAAGCTATTCCGGTTTGGATTGGTGATTACGTTTTGGCGGGTTACGGAACAGGCGCTGTAATGGCGGTTCCTTGTGGAGACGAAAGAGATTACGCTTTTGCTAATTTCTTTAAAGGAACTGTAGGAATGCCGGAAATCAAAAATATCTTCGCAAATGTTGATATTTCTGAAGCTGCATACGGATCAAAAGATAACGTTGAAATCGCAAATTCTGATTTCTTAAACGGATTAAATTATAAAAAAGGAACTCAAAAAGCGATTGAAAAATTAGAAGAAATTGGTCAAGGAAAAGGTAAAACAAATTACCGTTTGCGTGATGCAGTTTTCTCTCGTCAGCGTTATTGGGGAGAGCCGTTTCCAGTTTATTATGTGAACGGATTGCCAAAAATGATTGACACACAGCATTTGCCAATTATTTTGCCAGAAGTAGAGAAATATTTGCCAACAGAAGACGGTTTACCACCATTAGGGAATGCAGCTGTTTGGGCTTGGGATACAAAACAAAACAAAGTTGTCAATACAGACTTAGTTGATAATGTTTCCATTTTTCCTTTAGAATTGAACACTATGCCAGGTTGGGCGGGAAGTTCATGGTATTGGATGCGTTATATGGATGCGCACAATGAAAATGAATTTGCAAGTAAAGAAGCTTTGGCTTACTGGGAAAATGTAGATTTGTATATTGGCGGTAGCGAACACGCAACAGGTCACTTATTATATTCTCGTTTCTGGAACAAATTCTTAAAAGACAAAGGTTTTGCTCCAACTGAAGAACCATTCAAAAAACTGATTAATCAGGGGATGATTTTGGGAACAACGGCTTATGTTTACAGATTAGAAGGAACAAACACTTTTGTTTCTAAAAATAAAATTGAAGGTCAAAATGTACAGCCAATTCGAGTTGACGTTCATTTTGTGAATTCTTCAGATGAATTGAATATCGAAAAATTCAAAGCTTGGAGAGAAGATTTCAATACAGCAGAATTTATTTTGGATGAAAACGGAAAATACATTGTTGGTCGTGAAGTCGAAAAAATGTCGAAATCATATTACAATGTTGTAACTCCAGATGATATCTGCGCAGAATATGGAGCTGATACATTGCGTTTATACGAAATGTTCTTAGGTCCGTTAGAGCAAGCAAAACCTTGGAATACTGCTGGAATTTCAGGAGTTTTTGGTTTCTTGAAAAAATTATGGAGATTGTATTTTGACGATAACGGCTTAATCGTAAACAACGACGAACCAACAAAAGACAACCTAAAATCATTGCATAAAACGATCAAAAAAGTAGCAGAAGATATCGAGAATTTCTCTTTCAATACTTCGGTTTCTCAGTTTATGATTTGTGTAAACGAATTGTCTTCTCAAAACTGTCATTCAAGAGCGATCTTAGAACCATTAGCGATTTTGGTTTCGCCTTATGCGCCTCACATTGCAGAAGAATTATGGGCACAGTTAGGACATACAACTTCAATTTCTGAAGTGGCGTTCCCAGTTTTTGAGGCAAGTCATTTGGTTGAAACGAATAAAGAATATCCAGTTTCTTTCAACGGAAAAATGCGTTTCACAATCGAATTGCCTTTGGATTTAACCAAAGAACAAATCGAAGAAATCGTAATGAAAGACGAAAGAACACAAAAACAATTAGATGGCAGAACGCCAAATAAAGTGATTATTGTTCCTGGGAAAATCATCAATTTGGTTGGTTAACCAAATAAATTCCAATATTAAAAATTCCAAATTCCAATTTTACGATTGGGGTTTGGGATTTTTTTTTATGTCTTGTTTTTTTGCCACGAATTACACGAATTTACACGAATTTTTATTTCAATCTTTATGTCCTTCTACTTCGCTCAGATTGATATTGCGTAAAGTTTGTCATTTCGACGAAGGAGAAATCTTCGCAAGCAACTCCGTTCCAATAAGTCAATCTTTGTCGAGTTTCTCGTGGAGATTTCTCCTTCGTCGAAATGACAAACTATGTGTTTTCGAAATAAAAATTAGTGAAAATTCGCGTAATTCGTGGCGGAAAACATAGCGTTCTTTGCGCAAACCTTCGCGCACTTTGCGGTTAAAAACCCGCGCCAACATTGGGATTCGCAATTTAATAATTAAAATTTTAAAAACTTTTGTAACATTTTAATAGCTCTCGTATCCAAACGACGGATCCGATTTAATTAACAACTTAAAACTATTAAAAATGAAAAAGTATATCATCTTAATTATCGCATTCTTATTCTCAGCATTATGTCTAAATGTTTTTGCACAAACAAAATCATATCCGTTTGAAGTTCTTAAAACTGGAAAAGGAAAACAATCAATAATTTTCATTCCCGGATTTGCTTCTTCTGGAGAAGTTTGGAACGAAACCAAAACTGCCTTCGAAAAAGATTTCACTTGTTATACACTTACAATGCCAGGTTTTGCTGGAGTAAAACCGCAACCAAATCCTTCATTCGAAAATTGGAAAACAGAAATTGCCAATTATATAAAAGAAAATAAAATCTTAAAACCAATTCTTGTTGGGCATAGTATGGGCGGTGGATTGGCTTTGGCAATTGCAGCTGATTATCCGGAGCTAATTGGGAAAATTGTGGTGGTTGATGCGCTTCCTTGCTTGGCCGCTTTGAGTGATCCTACTTTTAAATCAAAAGAAAATAATGATTGTACAGCAATGGTGAATCAGATGACTGGAATGACAGATGCTCAGTTTCTTGATATGCAGAAAAAAACAATGCCGAGACTTTTGGCCGATGCTTCAAAAATGGATATGGTAGTGGATTGGAGTGTAAAATCAGACCGAAAAACATTCGGGAAAATGTATTGTGATTTCTCAAATACCGATTTAAGAACGAAAATCGCACAGATAAAATGTCCAGCGTTAATTTTATTAGAGTCTTATTTTATAAATTTAAAACCAGCAATTGAAGATCAATATAAAAACTTAAAAACAGCAAATTTTCAATATGCAAACAAAGGTCTTCATTTTATTATGTATGATGATGCAGCTTGGTATTTGGAACAATTAAACACTTTTCTAAAATAATAAGAATGGAATTTGAACAAATCTACAAGACGTATTGGGATCGAATATTCAGGCTTTGTATGGGTTTTGTCAATGATTATGACATTGCGCAAGATCTCGCTCAGGAAACATTTATAATTGTCTGGCAAAAGCTCGATACATTTAGAAACGAATCGGCTATTGGAACTTGGATTTTCAGGATTGCTTCTAATAATTGTTTAAGACAAATCGAAAAACAAAAACGTTTTCCGAAATCTGATTTGCCAATTCATCTTTCTGAAGAAAAACAACAGTCAATAGAACCACAGATTCAGTTTCTTTATAAATGCATCGCCGAATTACCGGAAACCGATCGTATTATAATTTCACTGGAATTAGAAGAAGTAAAGCAAGCTGAAATTGCCAAAATTGTTGGTCTTTCAGAGGCAAATGTAAGAGTGAAAATTCACAGGATCAAAGAAAAACTGACTCAAAAATTTAAAGAAAATGGAAAACAATAATATAGACTTCAAAGATTTATGGAAAAAGCAAGCCGTAAGTCAGCCCAATATGGAGGATTTGCTTGAGCGTGTAAGTCAATTTAAAAAAGCATCGTTGCGCAGTTTGTGGAAAACTAATATTATGCTTTTGGCTACTAGTGCTTTCATCATATTTATATGGATTTATTATCAGCCACAATTTATTTCAACTAAAATAGGAATCGTTTTGGTTGTTCTTGGAATGGTTGTTTATCTTTTTGTATCCAATAAATTATTTGGGAATTATAAAGATATTGATGCAACACAGGACAATCATGAATATCTTCAAAAATTGGTTTCTATTCAAAAGAAACAGCAGTTTTTGCAGACAAATATGATGAGTTTGTATTTTTTGATGTTGACGACGGGAATCTGTTTGTATATGTATGAATATGCAAGCAGAATGAGTATTCTCGGTGCAAGTTTGACGTACGGAATTACTTTGTTGTGGATTTTGTTCAATTGGTTCTACGTTCGCCCGAAACAAATCAAAAAACAACAATCGAAAATAAATAGTCTGATTGAAAAGTTTGAAGCAGTAAATCATCAATTAGAATCTTAAACATGAAAGCTTTGCAGTATTGTGAAGCTTTTTTTGTGCCAAAAAATGTCAAAATGTCATTTTGTTAAAATGGTTCAGAAATTGTGATTGATTTTGTAACTTTAAAAATCAATCAAAAAAAAATAATATGGGAAGTGGATATTTAATTCTTGCCGGAGCTATAATGTTGTTTAGCTGGTTGGTAAGTTCAAAGCTAAAAAGTAAGTTCGAGTTGTATTCAAGACTGCAATTGCGAAACGGAATGAGTGGTAAAGAAATTGCGGAAAAAATGTTGGCTGATAACGGAATTACAGATGTTCGTGTGATTTCGACTCCGGGACAATTAACCGATCATTATAATCCGTCAGACAAAACAGTAAATTTAAGTGAAGCCGTTTATAATCATCGTAATGCAGCAGCAGCGGCAGTTGCTGCGCACGAATGTGGTCACGCTGTTCAGCATTCTATAGGATATGAATGGCTAACAATGCGTTCGAAGTTAGTTCCAATTGTAAACGTTGCCTCAAATTTTATGCAATGGATATTGCTTGCTGGAATCTTAATGATAAAAGCTTTTCCGCAATTATTGTTAGTTGGAATTATTCTTTTTGCTGCAACAACTTTATTTTCGATTATTACATTGCCAGTTGAATATGATGCGAGCAACAGAGCGTTAGCTTGGCTTGAAAACAAACATATGCTAACTCAACAAGAGCAGGCAGGAGCAAAAGATGCCTTAAAATGGGCTGCGAGAACTTATGTGGTTGCCGCGATTGGATCTATTGCAACGTTGTTGTACTACATTTCGATTTATTCAGGAAGTAGGAGAAACTAATTTGATAATTGAGATAATTAGTCAATTAGATAATTTATAGCAAAACCCGATAGGTTTTTAAAACCTGTCGGGTTTTGTTTTTTAAGTTAATTGAAGTTCGGAATATAATATTTCTAATTGTTCAAATACATTAATAAAAAAAGAATTGTCCAAATTCCGAGTATAATGTAAAATGAATTTACATATTGTATGTTTTCTGATTTATAGTATTTGACAAGAAGTACAAGAGCCAAAACAATGCTTGTTGGAATTGAAAGTAAAAACAGCAAAAAACCTGCACCTGGAGTGCATACACCGCTTGGAACTGCCTTTTCTGCCAAGAATCCTATTATAGAGTAGATGGTAAAAAAAATTAATGTTTTAATTTCTTTTCGTGCTATGTTAACCATTGATCGTAAAATTGGCTTTAAAATTATCTAATTATCAAATTTTCTAATTGGCACATTCTAAAGCTGAATCTGTCTATCAATCTGTTGATCTAGCGAAATAAAAGTTTCTGTTCTTGAAACACCTTCAATTGCTTGGATTTTATTATTTAAAAGAGACATTAAATGTTCGTTGTCACGACAAATGATTTTAATCAGTACAGACCAGTTTCCGGTGGTATAATGACATTCTAAGACTTCGGGGATTTTTCTTAATTCTTTTACGGCTTCTGAGTTTCGAGAAGCTTTGTCAAGATAAACACCAATAAAAGCCATGGTGTTATAACCTAAGACTTTTGGATTTACAGTAAATTTTGATCCTGAAATAACGCCAGATTGTTCCAGTTTTTTTAAACGTTGATGAATTGCGGCGCCAGAAATTCCGATTTTGTTGGCAATTTGTAATATAGGTTTTCGGGCATCATCCATTAAATAACGCAGAATTTCTTTGTCGATACCGTCAATTTCAATTAGGAGGGAATTGATTTTCATAACTTAAAATTTGAAACTATTTTTTATGATTTGGGTTTAGGATAGAAATCAAATGTAGTTAAATTGTTTGGGAAATAAAATTCTGATACTGAAATCCCAAATTTTGATGTTTTGAATATAGCTCAAGATTTCAACCTTTAGAAATTTAGGGAAATCTTGCGAAACGGATCATGATAAAAAAGAAAAATTCCAAATCCCAAGTGATTAAGTTGGAATTTGGAATTTAAATATTTTTCGGTTTGTCGATTTATTTTGCTTTGTTTGCCTCGGCAATGTATTTTTCTAAAGCCATTGTCATCGAAGGCGTTTCAGGAGTTGGAGCAAGAATATCAATTCTTAATCCGTGATCCAAAGCTTCCTTTTGAGTCGTGCTTCCAAATACAGCGATTCTGGTGTTGTTTTGCTTAAAATCAGGGAAGTTTTTAAACAAAGATTTAATTCCTGTTGGACTAAAAAATGCTAAAACATCATAGTAAACATCGGCTAAATCAGACAAGTCGCTCATTACAGTTCTGTAAAAAATAGCTTGTGCCCAATCTACTTTTAGATTGTTTAATGTGATAGGTGCATCTGCATTTAATTGGTCAGATGCAGGAAGTAAAAACTTCTCGTCTTTGTACTTTTTGATTAGCGGAGACAAGTCTGCAAAATCTTTTGCTCCAACGTAAATTTTACGTTTTCTGTACACAACATACTTTTGAAGATAGAATGCTACAGCTTCAGATTGACAAAAATATTTCAATCCTTCAGGAACTTTGTAACGCATTTCATCAGCCACTCTAAAAAAATGATCTACCGCATTTCTACTTGTTAAAATGATCGCAGTGTAATGATTAAGATCGATTTTTTGTAATCGAATCTCTTTTGCGCTAACCCCTTCTACATGAATAAATGGTCTGAAATCAATTTTTATTTTGTGTTTTTGTTGGAGCTCAAAGTAAGGAGAATTCTCCACTTTAGGTTCAGGCTGTGACACCAAAATTGTTTTCACTTTCATATTATAAATATTTTCTAAGCACTCCCTTTTGTTATCCAATAATAGAGAAAATAATAAGGGGCTATTTCAAGAGCGCAAAGATATAAAATAAAATAAAATAACTTGCTGATTATTGCATTTTGATACGTTTTAATTGAAATAAAATAGGAGTATATACTAATACACAGCGAAATGCCTATGATTGCTAACGGTACAATCGTTGGAATATTGTCATAATAAAATAAAACGGCATTGATTGGAAGCAATAATACGCCAATATAAGTGCGATAAGTGACTTTTTGCAAATTAAAAAGGTCGACAAATTCTTCAATATTAAATGAAGTCGCTACAATTTTTTCGATTAAATATTTCGCCAAAATAAAATAAAGCAGGAATGTTGCAATTTGGATAAACAAAATCCAATCGGTTTTTAATACAATATCTGCGGCTTTTGAATTTTTAGAATAGATATGCATCGCCAGCTGAATAAAAAAGGCAAACGAGATAATTTGCACGAAAAATAATCCAACTGTAAAGCTGCTTTTCATGTGGCTGTTGTCACGGTAGATTTTGGCATATTTGTCAGAAAAAATTAGCTTGCTGAATTCCGAAAATCGGGTTTCATAAGCCGATTTTGTAATGGCAACGACAGCAAAAGTCAGGACAAATAAAGCAGTTGCCCAGTCTTTGTTTTCAATAATTCGTGGATGAAGGTGTTCAATCATAGCGTCACAAAATTAGTAATTTTTTATATCAATAGTTTTATTATGTATTTATTATGAAGCAAATGCTATAAAAAGTTTACTTTTGCGGTGAAATTACCGAGAAAAAATGAGTGATAGTATTGTCATAATTCCTACTTATAACGAAATTGAGAACGTAGAAAGTATAGTAAGAGCTGTTCTTTCGCAACACAAGTCTTTTCATCTTTTAATTATTGATGATAATTCTCCAGATCATACCGCAAATAAAGTGATTGCATTGCAGGAAGAATTTCCTGAAAGATTGTTTTTGGAAAAAAGAGCAAAAAAATCAGGTTTGGGAACTGCGTATGTACATGGTTTTAAATGGGCGTTGGAGCGCAAATATGATTTCATTTTCGAAATGGATGCCGATTTTTCACACAACCCAAATGATTTAGAAAAATTATACGATGCCTGTCATTTTGGAGGTGCCGATCTTGCTATTGGTTCGCGTTATGTAAAAGGCGTAAATGTGGTAAACTGGCCTTTGAGTCGTGTTTTGATGTCGTATTTTGCTTCGGTATATGTTAAGTTTATTACGGGAATGAAAATTCACGACGCTACTGCGGGTTTTGTTTGTTATAAAAGGCAGGTTTTGGAGAAGATAAATCTGAACAAAATCAAATTTGTTGGATATGCGTTTCAAATTGAGATGAAATATCGAACTTATTGTGGTAAATTTGAGATAACAGAAGTTCCAATTATTTTTACAGATAGAACAAAAGGAGTTTCTAAAATGAGCAACGCCATTATTAAGGAAGCTATTCTTGGGGTGATTTCTCTTCGATTAAAAAAATTATTCAATACATTATAAAAAAAAGGCGATGAACAGGATTTTAATCAAAAATGCTAAAATTGTAAACGAAGGATCCATTTTTGAAGGCGATGTGCTGATCGAAAATGATTTGATTGTTGAGGTTTCAGACAGCATCAGCCTAAAAACTTCTGACTGCAAAGTGATCGATGCAGAAGGTAATTATTTAATTCCAGGCGCTATTGATGATCAAGTGCATTTTAGAGAGCCAGGATTAACACACAAAGGCGATATCGAATCTGAATCTAGAGCGGCTGTTGCGGGAGGAATAACTTCGTTTATTGAACAACCAAACACGGTTCCGAATGCGGTTACTCAGGAAATTTTAGAAGAAAAATACCAAATTGCTTCTCAAAAATCATTTGCGAATTATTCGTTTATGATGGGAGCGACTAATGATAATTTGGAAGAAGTTTTAAAAACAAATCCAAAGAATGTTGCTGGAATTAAGATTTTCCTTGGTTCTTCGACAGGAAATATGTTGGTTGACAGAGAAGAGACTTTAGAGAAAATTTTTTCAAGTACACCAATGTTGATTGCGGTTCACTGCGAAGACGAAACTACCATTCAAAATAATCTTGCTGCGTTCAAAGAACAATACGGAGAGGATATTCCGGTGACAGCGCACAACTTGATTAGAAGTGCTGAAGCTTGTTATATTTCATCTTCAAAAGCTGTTGCTCTGGCAAAAAAGACAGGGGCAAGACTTCATATTTTTCATCTTTCGACTGCAAAAGAAATGGAATTGTTTACGAATAAAATTCCATTAGAAGAGAAAAAAATTACTGCAGAGGTTTGTGTGCACCATCTTTGGTTTACCGATGAAGATTACAAAACAAAAGGAAACTACATAAAATGGAATCCTGCTGTAAAAACGGCTGAAGATCGTGCTGAACTTTGGAAAGCTTTGAACGACGGACGAATTGATGTTATTGCAACAGATCACGCGCCTCATACCAAAGAAGAAAAACAACAATCATATTTGAAAGCACCATCTGGAGGTCCGCTTGTACAACATGCTGTTGTGGCAATGTTTGAAGCACATCATCAAGGGAAAATCAGCGTGGAGAAAATTGTGGAGAAAATGTGCCATAATCCAGCTAAAATTTTCAAAATTGAAAAAAGAGGATTTATCAAAGAAGGTTATTATGCCGATTTGGTAATTGTAAATCCGAGCTTGCCTTGGAGTGTAAATTCAGGTAATATTTTATATAAATGCGGTTGGTCTCCTTTTGAAAATATGGCTTTCAAATCGAGAATCACGCATACTTTTGTAAATGGAGAAATGGTGTACAACAATTTCAAAGTCAAAGATGTGCGCGCAGGAAAGAGGTTGTTGTTTGACAGATAAAAAGCTGAAATGAAGAATTTTGTGTTTATAATATTGGTTGTGTTTCTTTCTGTAAGTTGTAAAAAAGAGCTTGTGAAAGAGCCAAAAGGACTTATTGAAAGAGGAAAAATGATTGATATTATGTATGATTTGTCTCTTTTGGAAGCAATGAAATATCAAAATCCGTTATCGCTAGATTCAGTTGATTCAGATCCAAAGAAGTTTATTTTTAGAAAATACAAAGTAGATAGCTTGCAGTTTGCGCAAAGCAATATTTATTATGCTGCTGACTATGAAAAGTATAAAGATATGTTTGATGAATTAGGCAAAAGATTGGCTGTTCAACAAAGAGCGACCGATTCAATTGTCAAATTAGAAGAGAAAAAAGCAGCAAAAGATGCTAAAAAGAAAGCAACTGAGAAGCCTAAAGATTCTATAAAAAGTCCATCGAGCCCGGCAAAAGCAAATCCGAATCCGAATAGCCGAGAAAGGCTTTTAGATCAATAATTAAAGTTTTGAAATATTTATAATGTACTGATGTACATCTTGAAAAACCGTTCCTAGAGCGGTTTTTATTTTTTCGTTAGCGTACAAATCTTTGGTGTAAGAAGATTTTGCTGTTGCTCTAGTCAGACGTCTTTTTTGGAAAAATAAGGTCGAAAACACAGCATCGGCCATCCAAAGGAAATTCATTAAAAACGGTTTTGCATGGATGTGCGGTTTTTTGACTTTCAAAACGGAGGCAATAGTGTCTAGAATATCTTTAAAAATGACATTTTCAGCAATTAAAGTAAAACGCTCGTTTTTGATCTCGCTTTTCATTAATTGATATGCTGTTTTTGCAACATCATCGACAGTGATGAAACCTGTGCTTCCTAAGGTGAAAAATGAAAGCCCGTTTCCAACTTTCACATATAATTCGGCACTTCCTTGTTGTGCTTCTTTAGTTTTCGGAATTGGGCCTAAAATCACCCCCGGATTTATGATTACAATATCCAAGCCTTCTTGAACAGCACGCCAAACTTCCATTTCGGCACCATATTTTGAAATGGCGTAATCGCTGTGTGGTTTCTCAGGATTCCAGTCGGTTTCTTCGGTGATGTACGTTTCATGTGAAGCCAAATCTCCTAAAGCTGCGATAGAGCTTACAAAACAGAATTTTTTAATTTCTCTGGCAATAGAGAAATTAACCATATTGGCAGTTCCTTCAATATTAGTTTTTCGAAGTGCATCTTCATCTTTTGGATCAAACGAAATTAATGCGGCACAATGATAAACATAATCGATATTGTTAAAAGCAATTTCGAGAGAAGGGATGTCTAAAATATCGGCTTCAAGCCATTCTATTTTTTCAAATAAATCGCCTTTTTTATACAATTCAAAAACCGATTTTGTTTTCTGAATATTGCTTTGACTGCGGTAAATTGCCCGAACATTTTCTCCATTTTCAATTAAATGAAGCAATAAATGCGAGCCTACTAAACCTGTTCCTCCAGTTACTAATACCATTTTGTAAATATAAGTTTTTGCTTTTAAGGTGCAAAGTTACAGAGTTACAAAGTTGCAAAGGTTTTTTGGATTTTGCCACAAAGGCGCTGGCGCAAAGTTTTTTATTTCAATAAATTTTGTGCAATACTTTCACAGTGAAAAACAAAAACTTTGTGGCTTAGTGTCTTCGTGGCAGACTTTTTTGCCATTACCATTGACATTGATTACATTTGCGCAAAATATTATAAAAATGAAGAATCTAGTTGAAGAATTAAAGTGGCGCGGTTTGTACCATGATAGCATGCCAGGAACGGAAGAACAATTGCTAAAAGAGGTTACATCGGCTTATATTGGTTTTGATCCAACGGCAGATTCGCTGCATATTGGCAGTATGGTTCAGATTATTTTATTGGTTCATTTAAAGAATTTTGGGCATCAGCCAATTGCTCTTGTGGGCGGCGCGACTGGAATGATTGGTGATCCTTCTGGAAAATCTGACGAAAGAAATCTGTTGAACGAGGAAACTTTGGCCAAAAATGTTGCCGGAATAAAAAGTGTTCTGTCTCGCTTCTTAGACTTTAATTCAAAAGAACCAAATGCTCCAATTATGGTAAATAACTATGATTGGATGAAAGAATTCTCGTTTATTGATTTTGCACGTGAAGTTGGAAAACGAATCACTGTGAATTACATGATGGCGAAGGATTCTGTTAAAAAGAGATTTAGCGGAGAAGGAGAAGGAATGTCTTTTACAGAATTTACATATCAATTAATTCAAGGATACGATTTTTATCATTTATATAAAAACAACAACTGCCTTTTGCAAATGGGAGGTTCTGACCAATGGGGAAATATTACCACAGGTACGGAATTAGTGCGCAGAATGGGAGGCGAAAATGCCAAAGCTTTTGCATTGACTACTCCATTAATCACAAAAGCAGACGGATCTAAATTTGGCAAATCGGAAGGCGGAAATGTTTGGTTGGATGCTGATAAAACGTCTGTTTACAAATTTTACCAATTTTGGGTAAATGCTACAGATGCAGATGCTGAAAAATACATCAAAATCTTTACTTTCTTGGATAGAGA
Organism: Flavobacterium denitrificans DSM 15936; assembly: GCF_000425445.1. Lineage (GTDB taxonomy): Bacteria > Bacteroidota > Bacteroidia > Flavobacteriales > Flavobacteriaceae > Flavobacterium > Flavobacterium denitrificans. The sequence continues at coordinate 237,637 of NZ_AUDL01000012.1, forward strand.
AACCATTGATGCTTTGATTGCTGAGCACCAAACAGCACCGCATTTGAGAGTTTTGCAAAAAAAATTAGCTGAAGAAATAACTGTTTTTGTTCATAGCAGAGAAGAGTTGGAAAAAGCAATTCAGGCTTCAAATATTTTGTTTGGAAACTCGACTTCTGAAGATTTGAAAAAATTAGACGAAGCGACTTTCTTAGAGGTTTTTGATGGTGTTCCTCAAGCTGAAATTGCAAAAGCTGATTTAGAAAATGGATTAGATATAATTACAGTTTTAAACGAAAAAACAGGTTTCTTTAAATCAAACGGAGAAGCAAGAAGAGCTTTAACGGCGAATTCAATTTCGGTAAATAGAGAAAAAATCAAAGAAGATTTTGTTTTGACAGCAAATGATTTAATCAACAATCAATTTGTGTTATTACAAAGTGGAAAGAAAAATTATTTTGTGATTAGAACTGTTTAACTGTTTAATCGGTTAATTGTTTAATCGAGGTTGAAGCCCGATAAAAGAATAAACAAATCAATGATTAAACCTTTAAAGAACCATTAAGTTACAACCACGAATATCGGAATTATCAAAACGTCCCAATACCTCGAAAGAGTTGTTGGGATATTTTTTGCCTAAATCCTGCGTTGCGATAAAGGAACATGAATTGATATTAGCCAAATCAATAACATTGATTCCGCCTGTTTTTCCGTCATTTACATAAGTAAGCGCATCTTCAGGGTCACGAACTAAAATGTTCATCCACGATGGACATTCAAAAATACCATCTCCTAATGAATAAGCTTGTGCAAGAAGTTCCGTCATTCCATATTCAGAATGAATTGAAGAAACACCAAAACCTTTGCATAAAATTTCGTGTAATTCTTCGCGAATCATTTCTTTGCGTTTTCCTTTCATGCCGCCAGTTTCCATTATAATGGTATTTTGAAGCTGAAACTGATGTTTTTCGATTAAATCTAATAGTGCGTATGTAACGCCAATCAAGAGTACATTTTGTCCGGCATTATCTAATTCGATTAGTTTCTGGGTAAGTTCTTCGTGGTTGTGTAAATAAAACCCACTTTCAGGTTGATTAGAAAGCTTTATAAGGTCTTCTACCATATAAATCAATGAAGATCCATCTCGTTCCAAATATGATGGCAAAAGCGCTAAAACAACGTAATCTTCAATATTGCCATAAAATTGAGAAAATCCTTGGCGATAACTTTCTTCGTAAAGGGAAACATCGGTAACTAAATGTCGGCTTGTGACCATTCCGGTTGTGCCACTGCTTGTAAAAGTAACTTGTGGAAAATCTGAATTAGTAACTACTTCATGAGTTTTGAAAAACTGGATTGGCAAAAACGGAATTTGTTTCAAGGTTTTTACCTGCTGCGGATTTACGTTCAAAAAGTCACAGAAATCACGATATACTTTATTGTTTTCGTGCTGAAAACGAAACACTTTTAGTGCTATTTTTTCAAATTGTTTCTGATTCGAAATGGTAAATATATCGTTGGATGTAATCAAAACTTTTTTTTGCAAAGATATTGTTTTTAGTTTTCAGTCACAGTTTTCAGTCACAGTTTTCAGTCACAGTTTTCAGTCACAGTTTTCAGTCACAGTTTTCGGTCACAGTTTTCGGTCACAGTTTTCGGTCACAGTTTTCAGTTGCTAATTTCCATAAGTTCACAAACTGACTGCGACTGCGACTGTAAACTAAAAAAAGCTCCGTAGGAGCTTTTTTATCTTATAATGAGTTTTCGAGTTGCTGAGGCATTTTCTTCACTTATTTTGATGATATAAACGCCTGGCACCAAATCTGCAACGCTTAGTTCTCGTGAAGTCAAATGTGTTTGTAATACTTTTTTACCCAGAAGATCAAAGATGATGATTTCTTTTTCCAAATCATTTTTAGTCGAAATATATACTTTTCCGTTAGTGACTGGGTTAGGATACAAGCTTAGACCCTCAATAGAAGTAGATTCTTGAGGTTTTGGTAATTGCTTACTATCTTGCGCCGAGACACTTACAGTAAAGAAAAAAGCCAATAAGAATGTAATATAAAAGTAGTTTTTTGCCATCGCATTTATTTGGATAAGTAAATATACAAAAAAAATTACAAAAATTACGCCAAAAAAAAACATCCTAAATATTTAGGATGTTTTTAACAATTATATGTTTTCTAACAGATTAGAAACCTACTGACCATCCAGCAGCCCATGTTGGTTGAGCAATACCGTTTCCAGCTCCAGTTGCAGTTGCAGACTCAGTAATAACACCTGCTACACTAGTTGAAGTTCCGTCTGTTTTCTTTCCTTTAGTTTTTGTAGGTACATCAGCAACAAATAATATGTTAGCCACTTTTAAGTCTGTACCAACGAAAGCAATAGTTTCATCGTTTTCAACATCAACACCAGTTGCCCAAGCACTTACTACTACGTTAGTGATTTTTGCTTTAGTACCTCTTCTTAATTTGATAGCTTGGTTTTCAGCGAAGTTAGCAACAGCTGCAGTACTTCCAGGACCAACAAGAGTTAAATTTGTGATAGTTGGGTTAGAGATTGGAGTAAATCCGTATCCAAACTCGAAGTTATCAGCTTCAATTCCTCTGTTTCCTTTTCCGAAATCTAATTTACCGTACCAGTTTTCATTTGTTCCGCTCCATCCTTCAGTCCAGTCAAATTGGTCATCTTCGTTACCGATAGAAATCAAGTTTCTTGTGTTTACAGTTCCTCCGAAGAATTCAAATCCGTCGTCAGCTCCGTAATAAGCTTGTACGTTTTCAACAGTTGTACCAGAACCAACTCCGAAGAATGAAAGTCCGTTGAATTCTTTTTCAGTATTGAAAGCAGCACCAGCGTACTCAATTCTTAAATATTTAATAGAACCTGAATTATCATTAGCAACAGTTCCTCCGTAAGTCAATTCAGCAACCTCAGATGTAGCTGTGCTTGCACCTCCGCTTACACGGTTGATTGGCGCTTTACCACAAATTACTAATCCACCCCATTTTCCAGCAGCTTTAGTTGTAGCAGTCATGATAACTGGTTTAGCAGCTGTACCGTTTACGTTGATTTTACCACCTTGAGCAACTGCGATATAAGATGCAGTTCCGCTTGTTCCTTCAATTGTTGTTCCAGCAGGAATTGTCAAAGTAGCACCATTTTCTACTTTAATAGCTCCAGTCAACTTGTATGTTTTCGTTGCATCAAGTATTACTTCACCATCAGTGATTTTTCCTTGAAAATTAGCAGGGTCTGCTGTAAACGAAGAAGTTGGTTTTTTATCATCATCATTAGAAGAACAGCTTGTAAGCAAAACTCCAGATAAAGCAAAAACTGTAACGAAATTTAAAATTGATTTTTTCATAATCGTTTTAATAATTTTTTTTGTGTTTAATTTCTGTTGCAAAGATGGATCAGAAATCCTTTCTGGATGTTAAGCCACTGTAATTGTTAGTTTAATAAAATGAATATTTTGTATTAATTCAATGTTAACTTGTTAAGAGAATATTTTTAGGGAAAAGAGCAAAAAAAAAGAGACAGCTTAAAGCTGCCTCTTTTTTACTAATTCAAATATTTTTAGCTTAAAACTCGTAGCTAAATTGTAGGCTTAAGTTTAATCCTTTTTTGTAGCTCAAAACACTTACGTCTCCTGTTTTGTTTTCTTGAACTCTGTCTATAGTTGGATCAAGAATGTTTTTTACTAAGAAACCAAGGCTGTAGTTTTTGTTCAATTTTGATTTTGCAATGAAGTCTAATGAACCAACTGCTTTGTCAACTAAATCACCTTTTTCTAATGTACCAATTGCGTTTACTCGGTCAGAGAAATAATTGTAGGCTAAAGTTGTAGTCAAATTGCTTTTTTTGTCATTCCACTCGTTGTAGAAAGATAAATCAGCATTTAATAACAAAGGAGATGCTCCTGTAAATTTGCCTTTTGTATTAGTGAAAGTAGTTGGGCGTGTTCCTTCTGTTTCTTCTTGAACTTTAGCATCGTTTAATTCTTGTTCGCTATATAAATACGATACGTTGATTCCTCCAGTCAATTTTTTAGCATTTTCACTGTCAAAAGTAAAAAGTGTTTTCTTGTATTCTAACTCAGCACCTGCTACATAACCGTAATCTCCAGAGTTTACGTAAGAGATGTCATTTGTAGAAGAGTTGATAACCACCTCGTTGATAGGGTTTAAGATGTATTTTCCGAAACCTGTTATAGAAAGAACTTCATCGCTGTTAGGGAATATTTCCCATTTTAAGTCAAAGTTGTAATCATCTGAAGCATATAAAAATGGGTTACCAATTTTAGCTTGTAAAAATTCCTCGTAGATAAAAGGAGATCTTTCTTTGAACTGCGGAAGCGTATATGTTTTGCTGAATCCAAAACGTAAATTTTGTTTTTCGTTAAGTTCATATTTCAGTACCAAACTTGGCAAGAAAGCTGTTTTTTCTAAATTATCACTGCCTCCAGCTGGATCTAACTGCGTGCTCCAATCAACTGTTTGTGTAATAACTTCAGCTCTTAATCCTAAAACTGCCGTTAATTTGCTATTGAATTTGTATTCTGTGTTTAAGTAACCGCCATTGATTGTCAATTCACCTGTGTAAGTTTGCGGATCAAGTGCATTTGGTACTTCTGGTCCTCCACGGAAAGTAGAAATCGTAAAGAAGTTGTTGTCCAGGTTTTGTTGGTTGTAGAATAAATCCAAGTTGTTTGGATCTACGATATCACCTGTGTGCGAAACTGGGAATGTTGTGGTTTTAAAGTTGAATTGAGTTGCCTCGAAATCTCTATTTTTAAATCTTCCATTGTAACCAACAGTGAATTTTCCTTTGTAATCTCCTTCTTCGTTTTTGTTGAATTTGTAGTTTACAGATAAATTTGCTGCCAATTCGTTTTCCTTTAAAGTTTGGAAATAACGGTGGTTATTTGGTGCTGACTGAGAGTTGATTACATATCCTTCAGGCAAAAGATTCATAGTGTTATATGTTCTGTCTGGAATGTCTTGTTTTACAGTATTGAAAGAACCTCCCCAGTTGAATGTGCTTCTTTCGCTTAATTTATGTTCTCCTAATAATTGGTTAACCCATAAAGCAGATTTCTCATATTCATTTCTTCGGATGTATCCGTTTCCTTCGTTTGCTAAGTCAACAATGTAACCTCTTGATTCTTCTTTTCTTTGTGTAGATGTATTGATGAATAAAGTGTTGAAGTTGATTTTGTTGTTGCTGTTGATTTTGTATGCAGCATTAAACATTGCAGTAGTATTTGTGTTGTATGAAAGATAGTTGTAGTCTAGATCTTTTCCGGCAACACCAGCAGCATTAACGCTTCCTCTTGCAATACCTTCTGTTCTTGAAGCATATTCATTTGTGAAAGATGCTGTACCGAAGATGTTGATTTTTCCTTCTTCACCAACAGTGTAAGAGTCACCACCTGAAATTCCGAATGAACCTCCAATTGGTGTTTTTTTGTCAAATTGCAAAGTACCATAATTGTATTCTGTCAAAGGATTGTTTGGGATTTCAGCTTTACTGAATCCGAAAGCGTTTGGTCCTTTTTGCAAAGTAAAATTGTTTTCGGTAATTGCGTTCGTATTTATTTTTGATTCAAAATCAATTTTCAAAAATCCGTTTCCTTTGTAGTCTTTTGAAACGATATCAACATTTCCTCCAGCAAAATCTCCAAAGAATTTTCCGTTGTATACTTTGTCGATAGAAACGTACTCAATAATGTCCGTTGAGAAAATATCTAGATTGATGTTTTTCTTTTCAGGATCGTTTGAAGGAATCGGAAGTCCGTTCATAGTTGTCGAGTTGTAACGGTCTCCCAAACCTCTCACAAAAATGTTGTTTGTTCCTTCTTGTTTTGTAATACCAGTAGTTTTTACAACTGCATTAGCAACATCACTAACCCCTTTTTTAGAAAGTTCTTGTGCTCCAATTGCTTGTTTGATATCAACAGCATTTTTTTGTTCCAATAAAAGAGCCGTTTCTTTTTGTTTGTTTACAGCGGCTGATTTTACAACAACATCTTTAAGAGTATAGCTTCCTGATGAAAGTATTTGGTTTACAGTAACTGTTTCGCCAGCTTTTACCGTTACAGGTTTTTCTACAGATTCATATCCTACGAAACTAAAAATAATTGTATAAGTTCCAGGATTTACACTCAACGAATATTTTCCGTCAATGTCAGTGTTGGCACTAATACTTGTCCCTTTTAATAAAACATTTGCAAAAGGAAGCGAAGCATTGTTTGATTCTTTGTCGGTTAATACACCAGAAATCGTACCTTTGTTTTGCGCGATCGAAATCGAACAGATAAATAATGTGATTAATAGAAATTTTAAATTGAATTTCATTTTCAGTGTTGTGTTTAATTTATTTTGGTGCAAAGAAAGACACGCATTGTAAAGTTCATGTTAGCCACTTGTTATGTTTTTGTGTTGTCAAGATTATCAAATTGTTACCAGATTAAATTACCGTTAACCGTAATTTTTAACGGTTGTTTTATTACTATATTTACGCTGTGAAATAAAAAACATCGAATATATATTAAGGAAATTTGATGTTAAAAATCTCAATTTTTGCTATTTATGAAAAAAACACAAACCAAGATTTTATTAGTTGACGATGAACCAGATATCTTAGAAATCGTTGGCTATAACCTTGCTCAAGAAGGCTATCAAATTGTAACAGCTTCTAATGGAAAAGAAGCTATAGCAAAGGCTCAGAAAGAATTGCCAGAATTAATCATTATGGACGTAATGATGGCCGAAATGGACGGGATGGAAGCTTGTGAACACATCAGAAAAATTCCAGAACTAAATAATGTTATCATAACATTCTTAACTGCACGAAGTGAAGATTATTCGCAAGTAGCTGGTTTCGATGCTGGTGCTGATGACTATATTACAAAACCAATAAAACCAAAATTGTTGGTCAGCAAAGTAAAGGCTTTGTTAAGAAGGTTAAAAGAACAAGAAATCGTTACAGATACTATAAATGTTGGCGGAATCGAGATTAACCGTGAAGAATACAAAATCATAAAAGGCAATGTCGAAATTGCTTTGCCAAGAAAAGAATTCGAATTGTTCTATTTGTTGGCTTCTAAGCCTGGAAAAGTTTTTAAAAGAGATGAAATCCTTGATAAAGTTTGGGGTAACGAAGTAGTTGTTGGCGGAAGAACAATCGATGTACACATTAGAAAACTTCGCGAAAAAATCGGTGAAGACCTTTTTAAAACCATAAAAGGTGTTGGTTATAAATTCGAAGTGTAAATTTGAACCATATAAGTGATATAAGTTCATTTAAATTGTAACCTAATATATCAATCAAAATTTATCTTTGTCAAAGTTCCGAACTTTGACAAAGATTTCTTTTTTAAGTTCTTATGTAAATCCATATGATTAAGTTTAGCTTTAAATGAACTTATATAACTCATATGGTAAAAAAATAATATTTTAATGGTTTAATATTTTCAATGAAAATCAATTTTAAAAAAACATACAAATTTGCAATTAAGTCGGCATTGTATATAAGTCTGTTTTCAACAGGATTTGTGTTGATGCTGATGTCTTTGTTTTATAAAAACCAGCTGAAACATCAAATTGCTTTTGGAATAGTATTCATAATTTCAATTTATATTTTCTCGTTTTTAGTGCTCCAATATCGCGTAGAACGCTTTATATATAGAAGAGTCAAAAAGATTTACGATGAGGTTTCGTTATTAGAATCGACACCGCTTATCAATCAGCCTATTACGACAGATATGGAAACGCTTTCACGAGAAGTAAAAAAGTTTGCAACTGATAAAAAGCTAGAAATCGAAATGCTCGAAATTCGAGAACAATATCGACGAGAGTTTCTAGGAAACGTTTCGCACGAATTAAAAACGCCTTTATTTACCGTTCAAGGTTATGTTTCGACTTTGCTTGACGGAGCAATGGATGACAAACACATTCGCAAAAAATACTTAAAGCGAGCCGAAAAAGGTGTAGAGCGTCTTATCTATATAGTGGAAGATTTAGATATGATCACCAAATTAGAATCGGGTGATTTGGATTTGAATATGACCGATTTTGATATTGTTGAGTTGATTCAAAATGTTTTTGATTTATTAGAAATGAAAGCCGATAAAAAGAAAATCAAATTGGCTTTTGAAAGCAAAAACGTTCAATCGGTTATTATTCGTGGAGATCAAGACAGAATTCAACAGGTTTTAGAAAACTTGATTGTGAACTCAATTAAATATGGAAAAGAAGGCGGTTTGACTGAAGTTGGCGTTGTAAATCTAACCAAGAAAAAAGTCTTGATCCGAATCAGTGATAATGGGGAAGGAGTTGAAAAGCAGAACATTTCGAGACTTTTTGAACGTTTTTATAGAGTTGACAAAAGCGGAACTCGTTCTGAAGGCGGTTCTGGTTTAGGATTGGCAATTGTAAAACATATTATTGAGGCTCATAAAGAGAAAGTTTATGTAGAAAGTGAGTTCGGAATAGGGTCTGAATTTTCTTTTACTCTCGAAAAAGCGAATAAAACGACTAAAACTGAAGTTAAATAATTGTTAGTTGGATTTCTCTAAAAGCCGTAAAATAAGTGTTTTAACAATAAAGAAACATTAGGCTTCTGTGCCTAATATTAAATTTTTATTATAGTAACATCTGGTTAATGATTTGTTAACATAGGTGATACATCTTTGCATCCTGAAACTAAGGGTAAAAGAAAAATGATAAAAAAAATAGTTCTTGTGATGACAATATTGCTTACAGTAGCAATGAATGCGCAAGATGTAAATCAGCAAAATGTAAACAAGCAAGAGGTAAAAAACGAAGTACTTCGTATTTTGGATTCGATCAATAAAGCAAAACTTCCAGAAACTAAATCTGGAGGAGGAATTGAAGAACATTGGTATGACAAAATTTCTTTAAGAGGTTATGCGCAAATTAGATACAATGGTTTGTTTTCTACAAATGACAAAGTTACTTGCGACCAGTGTGACAGATCTTGGGGAACAACGTCAACAGCACCTGATGCGAAAGCAAACAACGGACTTTTTATTCGTCGTGCACGTTTAGTATTTTCGGGCCAGGTTCATCCAAATGTTTTCTTTTATTTCCAACCTGATTTTGCCAGCTCGCCAGTTACCGGAATTCAAAATTTCGTTCAAATTCGCGACTTGTACTTTGATCTTTCTTTTGACAAGCAAAGAGAATACCGTGTTCGTGTAGGACAAAGTAAAATCCCGTATGGATTTATCAACATGCAGTCAAGTTCACAACGTTTAACATTGGATCGTGCAGATGCAATCAATAGCTCAATAGCAAATGAACGTGATTTAGGGATTATTTTTTATTGGGCGCCTGCCGAAATCAGAAAGCGTTTTGAAATGTTAGTAAAAGATGGCTACAAAGGCTCAGGAGATTTTGGTGTATTTGCATTCGGAGTTTATAATGGTCAAATTGCTAACAAAATTGATGCAAACAGAGATTTGAATGTTGTAGCCAGAGTATCATATCCTTTTGTAATTGGAAGCCAGATTATTGAACCAGGAATTCAGGCTTATGATGGTAAATGGGCTTTTACAGACGAAATTTCTACAGGCGTAATTGTTAATGATCCAAAGTATGTGAAAGATGAAAGAATTGGGGCAACTTTTGTTTTGTATCCAAAACCTTTCGGGATCCAAACTGAATACAATATTGGTAAGGGACCACGTTATAATCCTGCAACAAATACTGTTGACGAATCAAGTTTAAATGGTGGATATATTTTGCTGAATTATAAATGGGATATCAAAAAACAACATATCTATCCTTATGCACAATTTCAGTATTATGACGGTGGCAAGAAATATGAAAAAGATGCAAGAAGTTATGTTGTAAGAGATTATCAATTTGGTATCGAATGGCAACCAATCAAAGCATTAGAATTGACAGCAGAATATGTTGTAGCCGATAGAAATTATGTAGACAGTGCCCGCCCAATCAACAGACAACAAGGTAATCTATTGCGCTTGCAGGCACAGTTTAATTTCTAAAAAAATAAATAAAAAATCCGTATTATCAGCGTATTCACCATAGTGAATCCGTTTAATCAGTGTTCCAATGTAGACGCAGATTAAACGGATTTGCATTTGCAAAAGCGTTGATTAATACGGATTTTTTTATTGGTGAAAATTAATCTTCAAAAACAGAAAATAAAGCGTCCCAGTCAATATCATTTTTAAATTGGGATAATCCTTTAAACGACTTTACTTTTGAAAGATCTTCAATGGTGAAGTCGTTTTGCATTGCATATGGCACTAAATTTTCATTTTGAAGTTTTATAGCCAAATATTCTTGTTCATACTGCCCAGGAGTTGGAATAAAAAAAGCTTTTTTACCCAATTTTGCCAAATCCATAACGGTCGTATAACCAGAGCGGCAAAGAACAAATTCACTTTCGTTGAAAGTTTGTTCCAACTGTTTTGAATTCATGAAATTATAATAGGTAACATTTCCAGCCTGCCATTTATTTTGCACTTTTTCCACAATACCTTGCACAAAAACAACTTTCCCTTTATAATTAGCGACTTCTTTTTGCAGTTTTTGATCTAAAAAGGTGCGTTGAGGTTCAGGGCCTGATAAAATAATCATTAAATCATAAACTATTGGCGTTTCCTTCTTCTTCATTCTGCTCAAAGGGCCAATATATTTTAAGTTTAGATTATTGTCTTTTAAATGTCCTAAATCTCCAGTAAGGTTAATTTCTCCGTTCGTATCTGGTACCCAGCATTCCGTATATTTTTTTATGATATATTGATGGCATTTGCTTGTAAACCAAGTTGTGTTTCCTGTCATCACATTCAATTGATGCGTCATAAAAACAGATGGGATTCTTCTACTGAAAACGCCCAATCGGTTGTCAGAAATAATGCCGTCAATTCCATGTTTTTTAATCCAAGAATTCACGATTTTTTTCTCATCCAAAATAGCAGTAATCATTTTTGGAAGATTCTTGATTAACTTCCATTTGAAATTTTTGCCGTTTTTAGCATATTCAATATGATAAGATGGCAATTCTAAAGTTTGTATATACGGAAATTCTTTTCGCAGTAAAGCAAGCGCAACTCCATCAGAAGCAATAATCGGAATAAAATTATTCTCTTGAAGCGCTTTAATAATCGGGATACATCTAGTGGCATGGCCTAATCCCCAGTTTAATGGAGCAACTAAAATTGTTTTGTTCGCAGAATAGTCAATGCTCATAAGGTTAACGCTTTTTGAAAAACGAAGATAAAGAAATATGTTTTTTATGATATTTCGGACATATTACTAAATTATTAACGGAATATTTTTTTTGAGGTTCTATCCCGAAGCCTCGGGACTGAGGTGCTGAGGGACTAAGGTTCTTATACTTTAAAAATAAAAAAACCGAACGTAGGTTCGGCTTTTAGATCTCGTATTTCAATTACTTAGAACCTCAGTCCCTTAGTGTCTCAGTCTCTAGTCTTGAATATAAGTTTTATTTCCATTTTTGTTGATGTAATATCTGCCACCTTTTGGGCCAGTATACACTTTTTTTCCATTGTACTCGCCAGTCACTTTATCCGGAACTCTTGGCGCTTTTTCATTGGTTTCTTTTAAAGTTTTAGTAGCCGATTTTTTAGCGGCGTCAGCGTCTTTCTTTGCAGTTTTGCTTGCAGTCTCCGCTTTTGATGCTGATTTTTTAGCTTTATCAGCTTCGCTTTTTGCTTTTGCAGCTTGATTGTCGGCACTTTTTTTAGCAGTGCTAGCTGATTCTTTTTTAGCTTTTGCTGCCGCTGCGGTTGCATCGTCAGCCGCTTTTTTTGATTTGTCTGCGGCTTTTTTAGCATCGCTAGCTGATTCTTTTTTAGCTTTTGTAGCAGATGCTGTAGCGTCATCTGCTGCTTTTTTAGATTTTGCTGCTTGCTTTTTAGCATCAGCACTTGCTTTGTCTGCATCCGATTTTGCTTTTTTAGCAGAAGCTTCGGTTTTACTCTTAGTTGCTTTAGTTGCTGTTACAGCGTCTTGAGCATAAAAATTTGAAGAGAAAACCACTAAAAAGCATAGTAATAATAATTTTTTCATAAGGTCAAGAGTTTAAATTCAATTAAAATTAATCAATTTATTTATACTATTAAGTAGGTTTTTTCTTAATTTTTAAAAATAAGCGCGAAGGTTTACATTTCCTGTGTGTACGGTTGCTCCTGTCTCGCTTTTACGGCCTTGATAGTTCAAATTGATATCTAAAAATGAAGTGATGTTTTTCTGTAAAAGTAATTTCCATACTAAATTTTGTCCTGCCTGAAGTCCCTCAAGCATTTGATATCCAACTGATGAAAACTCATTTCCGCTAAATTTGTTTTCATAAAATGAGAATTCGCCGTTTAAGGTTACTTTCTTTTCTCCAGCAAATGAAAACGAAGTTCCGAGTCTGTTTTGAACCAAAGTTTCGAGATTCCCAATCTGATTTTCTTTGTTTTGAAATTCATAAAATAAATCTAAACTTGTGTTTTTTGAAAACAAATAACTGATTTTTGGTGCAAGCTGATAGCCTTTCAAATCATAATTTTTCTCCGCAAAATCTTCTGAAACTAAATTGTTTTTTATGGTTTTAGTGAAAAAATTAAAAAGCCAAGTTTTTTTATACAAATGTGTATACTGCAATTGATGCGAATTATTCGTGACATTTTGAGAGCCAACCGATAGCAGATTTTTCCCTTTATTTGCTAAATACGAATATATAACGGAGTGTTTTTGCTTGCCTCGGTTGAAGTACAAACTGTTTCGTAAACTCGAATTCAATCCCAAAATGTTTTCTTCTGAAGAATCGAACGGATTCAATTCCAAGCGTTCGCCTTGACTTTTCACTTTCCTATCCATAATAAAGGAGGTTTGATTGTAGAAATAAGAAGCGAATTTTTTAAGTCCTTTTTCATTTTGCCATTGCGCAGGATTTAATGTCAGCGATTGCGAAAACTTATTCTGATTGGTTTTAATGTAAATCTGATTCGGCAAAAAGATTCTAATGAATCGTGCTTGATCTGAAAATTGAGCAATTTCAAATTCTTCCAATTCCTGAATTCCATTGCCATTGTAATCGTTCCAAGTATAAACTCCTTGTCCGGTTGGAACTTCAATATAAGTGTATTCCTGCTGTGCAATAGTTCCTGAGCTGGTTTCATAAGTGGTTCCTATTTGCATTAACTGATTAAAAAATCGGTCATTGTATAAAATTCTCGAATTTAAAGAAGGCTCATTGCTTCGATTTGGATCGGTAAAATCCAGATTTCGATAACTCATGTAAACGGCCAAGTTTGTCTTTTTATTCTGAATCAATTTTGATTTCAAATAATAGGTTTGAGAATTGTTTACATGTTGCAAGAATCCGTTTTGCAAACTATCATTTCGGCGCTGTAAAAAACCTATTTCAGCAAAAACTTTTGTGCTGTCGCCTCGACCAATGAAAGCGCCGTATTCTGAAAATCTTTGGCTCAAAGCCGAAAATTGATTGGTCGTTTTGTCTTTTTCTTGATTGTCTTCAAGCTGCATACTGGCACCAATCCAGTTTTTGCCAAAATGATATTTTGTTCGGGTTTGATTTCTGATAAATTTTGATGTCGAAGTCGTTGCATCAGAATTCAAAAAACTTCCTTGATTCTCAAAAGTCCATTTTTTTATTTTGAAAAAAGCTGAAGTTGTGTGACGCGTTCCAGCATAACTTTCGCTAAAATCTAATTTTTCAAATTGATAGGTCAATAATCCAACATTTGAAGTTTTCTTTTTGGCAAATAAATCAAAGTTGAACCCAGTCGCCAGCAAACTCTGATTGCCCAAAAGAGTAGTGTTTAAATTCCAATCTCGATTAAATTCAATATTATACAAACGCTCAACAGATTTAAAATTTTCCGCAACATATTGATAATTTGCAAATGCATCCAATGTCCAAGTTTTGGTAAAAAGTCGTTTTTTTAGATTGGTTTTAAACGCAATTCCTTCGTTATTTCCATCATCAATTCCCGAGAATAAATTTTTGTCATTGTTGCTTACGGCAAGTTCAAAATCGGCCAATGTTTTTTCATTCGGATTATATTTTCCTAAAAATGTGGCCACCTGAAGTTTTATTGGCGGAACCAATTGTACAATTGGCTCGTAATTTCCTTGGAGAACTCCATTTACTGGCGGAGCATATTCGTAAATTCTTTCAACTGAATTATTGTTCTGAATGATATAATTTCCGGCATTATTTCCAACCAAACTGAATTTTACATTGTATAAAACATCGGCAGGATTATTCGAATATTCATAAACTTCAACGGAGTTGATCAATGTCTTTTTATACAAAATTTTATTGTCCGAATATTTATCTTCATATGCCGAAGGCGCTTTCATTAAATCAGGATTATCTCCCGCATCTTTCAAAATTTGAACCTGATCGGCAGAAAGATTTTGTTGCAAAGGCTGATTTTTCATGTCATTTTCAGAATAAACGTAACCACCAAAACTCCAATTTTTGTTTTCATGTGTACCGCCGGCGTAAGTCACAAGTCGGTTGTAATTTCGTTCTGAATATTGGTATTCGATATTGATACGCATTTCAGAAGTAATCGTAAAAAGCGATGTAAACACAATTTCGCCAGCATTATAATCGATCACATAATCATTGTTTTCGCCACGTTTCAGCAAAACACCATTTACATAAACACGTTCTGAACCTGAAATGACCAAAACATACAATTCGCCATTTTGGCCTTTTAATTTATACGGACCTTGATTTCCTTCCTGACCTATAAAAGTACTTTTTGCGTATTGTCCTTTTACAAAAGCGACCGAAGCAAAAATATTGGTTTTGCTTTCTTCTGTGTCGAAATCAAAACTAGCGGATAGCCCTTGAACTTTTTTATTGAAATTAAGAAATTGAGTTTTATGATTTTCTAGAAAGACATCGCCTGCGCGAATGTTCCAATCGTCACTGAAAAGTTCCATGAAAATATTATCAAACTGATCCAGTTTTTGCGAATAACCACCATCTTGCAACGGAATATTATTGTCTTGAAGCGAAGCACGAAGACTGACTTTGTCAGATATTTTTCCGGTAATCTGCAGATCTAAATTGGAGTTTAAAACCGTATTTTGATTGTTCCCGACAGTAACACCACGTGTGATACTTCCGGAGGTATTTAAGCCATCAAATGGCACAACTTTTTTAGTATTGGCATTATCAATTTTATACAACTTTTCAGATCCGGCTTCATTGCTAACCACTTGATCTGATTTGTAAAGACTGTACTCTTTTGTGATAAAATCAGGATATTTTAAATAATTGACAATTAAAGTGTCAGAAATTGAAGTGAATTTTTCGTTTAAAAGAAGCGTTCCTTTTTGAAAATCGATTTTATAAAAACTCGAATCAATAGCTTCATTTTTAGTATTCAAAAGTTGAAAATAATTCGGATTTAAGCTGACTTTTTCCAGATGAATGGTATCGCGCGTTGCAATTACTTTTTTTGTTTTGTACGGTGATTCTGTTTCCTGCGCATGAAGCCCAGAAAACCAGATGAAAACCGTTAAAAACAGTAATTTTTTCAGCATAAATACTTTAACTCTAAAAAAGCCAAAAATAGTATTTATAATTGGGAAATGTTTGGTTGCTTATTTTGTTTATAAGGAGTTACCGATGAGCCTTGAGGTAATGACAACTGCTTTTGTATTTATGTATTTTTAAGATTTTGGTTTTCTTTAATTTTGAGTCTCGTTTCATTTATAAAATCATTTGCATTATCAATGTAGAATAATACCTTTTTTGAGTTTTTTGTTATTCCAAAAGGAAGTCTAAAATTTTGGTTGTTCTTTAATTCTAAAGAAATATTGTGTGGTTCCAGTTTGCCTAATAAAGCGCATTTCAAAAGTTCTGGGCTTTTTTCATAATCGCCTTCAAATTTATTGATGGAAAGAATGGAATGGATAGGGATTTCTATAGTTTCAAAAAGTCCATACCGAAGAACAATTTTTTGAGAAAGTACAAGATGAGTCCTGAAAAAAATGGCTTTGAGATGACCAACTAAATTGATTAACAGATAAACATGAAGTACAAGAAGCAAAATGGCTAAAGGTTTATTTCGGGAAATTAAAAGCGCATGAAAACCAAACGCTTCGAAAACAGAAACAAGCATTAATCCAAAGTAAAGTCCGCTAACACCGCTGTTGTGATATCCTGAAAAATCGTTTTTAGTCTTTTTATCACCTTGCCATTTTATAAAACAATAATAAAAGGAGCAAATTTCAAAGGCAATTATCTTTCCCAATTTTTGAAAACGTACTGACTTTTTTAAGGAGTTTGTGATAATTGAATGGGCATCTAGCTCAGGATTTTCTTTCTGCTTTGCGGTATTTTTAAAATCTTTTAGAAACAAAACGGCTTTCCAAATTAAGAATAGTAAAAAAGCGATGTTTAAATATATTTTTAACTGAAACAATCTTTCGAAAAAATTATTTTCCATCGAAAATATATAAGGCGTTAATTTAAATATTGAATAAAAAACAAACCAAAAAGTGAATTCTGTTTGTTTTTTTCTTGTGAGCAAATAATATAGTAAAGGTATAGCGATAAGAAATAAACCTGTTAATAGAGATGCTACATCAGGATTATGTTTAATGGAATTGTTTGAACCAAAAAAGGCAATTATAATTTCTGTTAGGATAAAAATAATTAGTAAACGATGTTTTTTTAACATGGAGCTTTCTTAAAGGCACTTGAATTAAACAAGAATGTTTTTCTTCAAAAGTAAATTTAGTCAAATTAATTAAGAAATTTCTTGACTTAAAAAAGTTCTCACGATTAAGTGAAGTCTTTCTCAATGATTTGAATTGTTATAATTCTAAGCTAAATTCTCCACTGATATATTTATTAATTATTTCTTCAGCCCTGTCATAATCTGCTTGCTGAACTTTTAAGATACTAGAGTTTTGGCCACCAGCAGAAACTGTCCAAGGCTGGATACTTGACATATATTCATTTGCAGTAAAAACAGAGATATTTTCGTTTTCTAATAAGTTTTTAATATTTATTGTATCAAGATATGTACCGCTAAAAATTTCGACCATAATTTTTGTTGTTTTGTTATTAAAAAGTATAATTAATGCATATGTCTTCCTAGTACAGTAAGAATTAATATTAAAATAATGATCGCAAAAACAGAATTAGGATTTGCAAAATTTGTCGTATAGCCAAATTCTTTTATTTTCTTGGGCGGAAAAAGTCTTTTGTCTTTTGGGTTATAATAAAAAATTCCCCAAATCCAATTATTCGGGTCATTAATCCATTTGTCTTTTTCTTTTTCGGAGGGCTCGTTGTGATTCATAATCCAAAATATATAGTGGCTTAAAAAGCAAAATGAAAGGTAAGTAAAATTTTAAAATAAAAGAAAATTCTTATAATAAAAAAGGCCTCGCAATTAAGCGAAGCCTTTCTGAAATATATTTGAATTGAAATAATTACCTTTTATAAAGCAATATTAGTTTAGCTCTTTTGTCACAATTTGCATTGTTTCGCGGCTTACTTGTTTCAATAAAACTTCTTTATCTTTTTCAACCGTTTCGGCAGCTTGTTCGGTAAAGTGACGAATGGTGTAAAGTGTTACATTTTCGCTGTATTCTACTTTGAATTTTTTAGAAAGAATAGCATTCAATTCTGGGAAATTTCCAAATTTATCTTCCACACAAACAGAGAAACTGATCGCCGAATTCTGAATCAAGTTTACTTTGATTTTAAATTCGTGGAATAAACCAAAAATCTCGCTGATGTTTTCTTCCATAATGAAAGAAAAATCAATTGACGAAAGTGAAATCAAAAGCTGTTCTCTTTTTACGATAAAACATGGATATTGTGGTTCCAAATCAACTCCCTTAGAAACGCAAGTTCCTTTTAATAAAGGGTTTACAAATGATTTTACGTATAACGGAATTTCTTTTTTCTGTAAAGGCTGTAATGTTTTTGGGTGAATAACCGTTGCTCCGTAAAATGCCAATTCGATAGCTTCACGATATGAAATTTGGTTTAACAGACTTGCATTTTCAAAATAACGCGGATCTGCATTCATAACTCCAGGAACGTCTTTCCAGATTGTTACACTTTCTGCATTTAAGCAGTAAGCAAAAATTCCGGCAGTATAATCAGAACCTTCACGTCCAAGAGTTGTAGTAAAGTTATTGTCATCTGCACCTAAAAATCCTTGTGTGATATTTAGTTGTTTTCTAGGAACATTTTTGCTGATGTTTTGTTGTGTAGTTTCCCAATCTACTTCGGCATCTCTATAGTTGGCATTTGTTTTAATGAAATTACGAACATCAAGCCATTGTGTTTGAATTCCTCTGAAATTCATGTAGTGGCTCAGGATGTTTGTCGAAATCAATTCTCCAAAACTTACAATTTGATCGTAAACAAAGTTGTAATTTGGGGATTTATTGTGCGCTAAAAAATACTCAAGTTCAGCAAATTGCTCGTTCACGGCAGCGAAAACTTGATGATTTTCATCTTCAAATAAATCCAATAATATTTGATTGTGGTATTTTTTAATTTCTTGTACCGAAGAATTCAACTCAGCCGATTTGTCAAAATAATTCTTGATTACCACTTCAAGAGCATTTGTTGTTTTTCCCATAGCCGAAACTACCAGAATCACATCTTCATAACCTACTTTTTGTAAAACGTCATAAACGTTTTTAATTCCATCTGCATCTTTTACTGATGCTCCACCAAATTTAAATACTCTCATTATATTAATTTATAGATTTTAGCCCCGATAGCTATCGGGATAGATTTCAGATTCAAATCGAAACCTAGTATTTTGTTATATTGCCACAGATTATAAGGATTAAAATGATTTTATAATCTGTGTCGGTTTGCCACGAATTGCGCAAATTTTCACTAATTAATTCGTGCTAATTCGTGGCAAAATATTTCTTTTATAATTTTTCTAAGAACGAATTAATTCCTGCTTCATCCATTTGAACGACTCTCCATTCATCAAGAATTCTTGCGCCAGAATTCTCGTAAAATTTAACTGCAGGTGTATTCCAATCCAGGACATTCCATTCTATTCTTCTTACATTATCTCTTTTTCCTTGCTTCATTATTTCAGCGTAAAGTGCAGAGCCTAATCCTGTACCTCGCATTTTTTCTTTCACAATCAAATCTTCAAGATGAATTGTTTTTCCTTTCCAAGTTGAATAACGATAATAATACAACGCGATTCCAACAATTTCTTTTTGTCTTTCTTCGTTTTCAATTTCTGCTACAAAAACATGAAATAATGGTTTTTCGCCAAAACCGTCACGAATTAAATCTTCTTCTGTAACAACGACCGCTTCGGGTTCTTTTTCGAATATAGCCAGCTCCTGAATAAGCCCTAACACCGATTTCATGTCTTCAGGATTTCCTTTTCTAATATTCATATATTCGTATTATTAAGTGTTTATTAGCTAAAAAAGCGTTTTTTTACTAGCTACTTTTTGCTGATAATTAGCAAATATACAATAGTAGTAAACTAACAACATAATTTTTAAGTCATTCTCACAAAATAAACGATATTTGTGACTTAAAAATAAAACTACAACGATATAGTAATGGAAGAACGCAATAAAACACTGGGAGAGTTTATTATTGAGAACCAAAAAGCATTTCAGTATTCGTCGGGAGAGCTTTCCCGTATTATCAACTCTATACGTTTGGCGGCAAAAGTTGTCAACTATAAAGTAAATCAAGCCGGACTAGTGGACATCATCGGCGCCGCAGGCGAACAGAATGTTCAAGGAGAAGACCAGCAAAAATTAGATGTCTATGCAAACGAAGTATTTATCCAGACGTTAATAAACCGTGAGATTGTCTGTGGTATTGCTTCTGAAGAAAACGACGATTTTATAACTGTTCAGGGGAGCGACAACAGTCATAATAATAAGTACGTGATCTTAATGGATCCGCTTGACGGATCTTCAAACATTGATGTGAATGTTTCTGTGGGAACTATTTTTTCTGTTTTCAGAAGAATTACCCCAATAGGAACGCCGGTAACAAGCGAGGATTTTTTACAACCGGGAATCAATCAAGTTGCAGCAGGCTACGTAATTTATGGAACTTCGACTATGTTGGTTTATACTACAGGACATGGCGTAAACGGATTTACACTAAATCCTGCAATTGGTACATTTTATCTTTCACACCCAAATATGAAGTTTCCTGAAAACGGAAATATCTATTCGGTAAACGAAGGAAATTATGTCCATTTTCCGCAAGGAGTAAAAAACTACATCAAATATTGTCAACGTGAAGAAGATGACAGACCGTATACTTCTAGATATATAGGAAGTCTAGTGGCCGATTTTCATCGAAATATGATTAAAGGTGGTGTTTATATTTATCCGACAAGTTCAAAAGCGCCAAAAGGGAAATTGCGCTTATTGTATGAATGTAATCCAATCGCGTTTATTGCAGAACAAGCTGGCGGAAAAGCTACAGATGGTTTTGGAAGGATTATGGAAATCCAACCAACGGAGTTGCATCAAAGAGTTCCGTTTTTCTGCGGAAGCAAAAATATGGTCGAAAAAGCCGAGGAATTTATGGCCGAAGTGAATTAATAATTTTGTTTCAAGTTTCAAGTTTCAAGTTTGCTTTTGACGACAAATAAAATTTACTTTGTTTAAACTGGACTGAAGTCCAGCTCTACAATATAATTTGTTCCTTCGGAACTAGAAAAGAGCTTTAGCTCGGCCTATGTTGTAGGGCCGGACTTCAGTCCGGTTTGTGGTTGAATGTATAAAACACAAAAAATTAACCCGACAGGTTTCAAAAACCTGTCGGGTTAATAATTTAAAATGCATTTCAAATTTTCGGCATCGAGAGTAACTGTAAACTGCTGCCGAAAGCTGAAAAACTATTATTTATGCATATGTTGCATTTCGTAGATAAAAGTATCGCCGTCAACTTTTTTGTCAACTAATGATAATGCTTTTGCAATAATATAATCTACGTTGCTTGGTGTGAAGCCAAGAGCAACACTTATCTTTTTTAGAAGTACTTCTTGTTTGTCTTCTAGATGATGGTCAACATGTACCATACGTGTTAGGTCATACAAACGCTCCAAACGCTGTACATAAGAGTATGGCGGATTAATAGGATATTTTAAAGGATCACTAAGAATTTCTTCATATTCTGACTCTGTTATTTCTAAACGAGAAGCCAACTTATCTAAGAACTCTTTTTCTTCTGGATACACAACTCCGTCTGCTAACGCTACACGTACAATAGCTGAAAAGTGCCCTTTGTTTCTTTGTTTGAATTCGCTATCAAATAATTCTGAAAATGACATAATTGAAAAGTTTTATTAACACAAATATAAACCTTATTTTAATTTAACGATTTTAAATTTCTCATAAAATTTAACGCAACTTTTTACGTTGTTTTACAGATGGGCTTCACGAAATTTTCAAAATAAGTCGTAAGTTTACATCCCCTAATCATTTAATAGAAATACCCTTATGTCAGAATTTTGGATTTATTTTCAAATAGGATTAAAACACGTTTTAGATATCAATGCCTATGATCACGTTCTTTTTTTAATTGCATTAACAGTTCCGTATGCTTTTAAAGATTGGAAGCGTATTTTGCTGTTGGTTTCGGTTTTCACAATTGGACATACTGTAGCCTTGATACTTTCGGTTTACGGTATAATTGCGGTAAAAGTAAATTTGGTAGAATTCCTGATTCCCATTACCATTTTGATAACTGCCCTGTATCATTTGTTCACGGCAGGAAAAGCCACCAAAAATGAAGGTGTCAATTTGATCTTCATTGTGACGCTGTTTTTTGGATTAATACACGGACTTGGATTCTCAAATTATTTTAAAACAATTTTAGGAGGTACTGCAACGTCAAAATTATTACCTTTAGGGGAATTTGCGTTAGGTATCGAAGCAGCACAGTTAGTTGTGGTTTTCGTAGTGTTGATACTATCATATATAGTGCAAACCGTATTTCGTTTTTCAAAACGCGATTGGGCACTTGTAATGTCGGCTTTTATAGTTGGAGTTGTAATTCCGATGATTATTGAAAGCCCAATTTGGAACAGATAAAATAAATGGAGATAAAAAAATTAAACAAATACGATAAAGCGTATTTGCGAATTGCAAAAGAATGGAGTTTGCTTTCCTACTGCAAACGCAAACAGGTAGGCGCCATTATCGTAAAAGATAGAATGATTATTTCTGATGGTTACAATGGTACACCGTCCGGATTTGAAAATTGCTGCGAAGATGAAGAAGGATTAACCCGCTGGGATGTTCTTCATGCTGAAGCAAATGCAATCCTGAAAGTAGCAAGGTCAACACAATCCTGCGAAGGTGCAACGCTGTATATTACACTTTCTCCTTGTAAAGAATGTAGTAAATTGATACATCAATCGGGAATAAAAAGAGTGGTTTATCAAAATGGATATCGTGATGATTCTGGACTTCAGTTTTTGTTAAAAGCTGGAATTGAAGTTGAACATATTCCTGTTTTAGAAGAGTAAATGAAATTTAATCCAAAATATTTGCCAATTGTCATTGGAGCAACTTTTGCTCTTGGAACGGTGCTCGGAAGCTTGATGAATGCTCCCGCAGATGATCAGCTTTTGGCTAAAAATTACTCTAAAACCAAATTAAATAAACTGATCGACTTTATCAATAATGAATATGTTGACAGCATCAATACAGATTCAATTGTAAATCTTACGGTTGATAATATTCTTTCCAAATTAGATCCACATTCTGTTTATATTCCGCCAAGCGAACAAGCCGAAGTTGCCGAAAGCATGAAAGGTGATTTCGTTGGAATCGGAATTAATTTTTATATGTATAAAGATTCAGTCGCGATTATAAGACCAATTGAAAACGGGCCTTCAGCAAAAGCAGGATTAAAATCGGGCGATCGAATTCTATTTGCAGGAAAAACAAAATTGTTTGGACGAAAATTGCCATCAGACAGTTTATTTTCACAACTCAAAGGGCTTCAAGGTTCAGAAATCGAATTGACAGTTTTTAGAAAATCAGAACAAAAGAAACTGAAATTTAAGGTGCGCAGGGATATTATTCCGATAAAAAGTGTTGATGCTTCAGTTTTGCTTGGAAACAATACGGGTTACATCAAAATCAATCGTTTTGCCGAAACAACTTATAATGAATTTAAAACCGGTCTGGCGAGATTAAAGCAAAACGGCATTCAATCGCTTGTGATTGATCTTCGTGATAATGGTGGCGGTTATATGGAAGAAGCTGTAGCAATCGCCGATGAATTTTTGAAAGACAAGCAATTGATTGTTTTTACAAAAAATAAAAATGGTGCAACTGAAAAAACATATGCTACAAAAGCGGGAAGTTTTGAAACAGGAAAAGTATATGTTTTAATTAATGAAAATAGTGCTTCAGCGAGCGAAATTCTCGCTGGTGCAATTCAGGATAACGATCGCGGCATTATTGTGGGACGCCGTTCTTTCGGAAAAGGTTTGGTACAACGTGAAATGGATTTCAACGATGGATCGGCGGTAAGATTGACCGTTGCGCGCTATTATACTCCAACAGGAAGATCGATTCAAAAACCTTATAAAAAAGGTAATGAGGAGTATTTTAAAGAATCAGAAGCCAGAATAAAATCTGGGGAACTTTATGCAAAAGACAGTATTAAAGTAGCCGATTCTTTGAAGTTTAAAACGCCAAAAGGTAAAATTGTTTACGGTGGCGGCGGAATCGTTCCTGATGTTTTTGTTCCGATGGAAGCAGAACACGGAAATGAAAATGTAGCGTATTTGTTGCAAACCGGAATTGTAGGTCATTTTGTTTTTGAAGAATTGGATAAAAACAGAAAAGCCTTTGCCGGACTTCATTTTAACGAGTTTTTAGCCGAAATGAAAACGTCCGATGTTTATTTCAAAAAGTTTAAAAATTATGTTGCAATAACAGGTTTAGATTTAAAATTGGATAAAACTAAAGCTTTGGTAAATCGTTATATAACAGCTGAGTTTGCAAGACAGCTATTTGGTGAAGTTTATTATTACAATGTCGTTTTGAAAGAAGACGCCATGATTAAGTCGATTTTGAGCCCAAAGAAACAATCTTAAACTTTCAAAAAATGAAAATACAAGACGTTGTAAATGCCGAAATTGAACTTTTAACCGCGATTAAAAAAGCGGATATTTTAACTTTAGAAAAAATGCTCCACGACGATTTGCTTTTCAATTTGCCAGATGGAAACACGGTCACAAAAGAAGTGGATTTAGATTCTTATCGTTCCGGAAAGATGAAAATAGATTCTTTAGAAGCTTCAGATCAAATTGTTAATATTATTGACGATTCGGCTGTAGTTGCTGTGACAGTTTCATTAAAAGGGGCTTTTGGTGAATTCCCAATTGACGGTGCTTACCGTTACATCAGAGTCTGGAAACAATTTGACAGAGTGCCGAAGGTGATTGCAGGAAGTTGTGTGCAATTGACATAAATCTTGAAAAGAAAATTAATACTAATTTAAAATACAACCTTGCAAATTTGGCATGATTGTCCTGTATTTTGCGGGTTAAAATTGATATATGAAAAATTTAAAAAAAATAGGTTTCCTTGTACTTTTAATGACGTTTATAATTTCTTGCGCTGGCGCGAAAGATACTGCTAGAACAGTTACAGGAAAAGTCGAGTCTATTGAAGGAGGAAAAGATGGTTACACCGCAAAAATAAATACTGATCAAAAAGAAGTCTATTTTGCGACAATCAGTATTGTAAATGTGGGCGGGCCTCAAAATTACAAACAAGTAAAAATTGGTGATGTCATTTCAGTAAAAGGAGAATTCTGGAAAAATGATGACGAAAACCATATCAAGGTTACGCAGATTATCTCGGTGAAATAACTTAAAAAAAAAATAAACCATATAAGTCATTTAAGTTCATTTAATGCTTTCCGCATAGTTTGATGTGAACTTAAATGACTTATATGGTTTAAATATTTTATTCTTGTTGTTTTTCAGCTTTATCGAATGCTATCGTGCGCATGTGTTTGTACGCCATTATTCCATAAAGTAAGAATATCTGTAGCAACAGCGGCGCCGCTTCCGGCAGCAATGGCCAATTGGCTTCTCCAACCGGCTAAAGTTCCAATAACATAAATGCCGTCAGCAACTTTATGATCATCGTTTTTAAGTTGAATTCGTTGTTTTTCTGGTAGCGCTTTCTTATGCGGTTCAACAAATTGCATCAAGCCTTCAATGTCAAAAGTATTGGCAGAACCAATTCCGACAACGATACTTTTTGTTTGATAGGAGTTTTTATTTGTAACTACAGTAAATTCGGGAAATTGTCCCTCGACTTTAATTACTTTTTCATTTGCGATTTGCGTAATGTGCGGATAAGACGTTTCTAAATCCTGCGTACTTTCTGTAAGTAATTCTGAGCCTAATTTTCCTGGAGTAATGCCATAAGCATTGTAGAAAATTGCTTCTTGTAACGAAGAATTCTTTTGATGGGTAAAAATCCCGATTTTTTTATCGGTGACAAAAGCTTTATTTTTTGCAGAGCCTAATACTAAAGCACAAGATATGCCCGATACACCTCCGCCAATGATCAAAACGTCAAACATTATCTGCCGTTTGTTTTTTCTTCAATTCTTTTCGAAATTCTAAAAATCAAAAGAATCAATACGGCGCAGAAAGAAGCTGCAATTCCAATAAAAGCTACCATACTATCCCCTTGAAATGGGTTTTTAAAGTCTAATAGCGTAATATTAAAAACAATTAAAGCTAATGCCAAAAGCACTAAAATTGAAGTAAAAATTTTCATCTGGTTGTTTTTTGTTTAAAATAATCAAAGTAAAACCTTAAAAAAGAGCTTAAAGTTTTGCTTTTAGAAATTTTATGGGGTAAAAGTATAAAAATAAATGTTAGACGAACAAACCTTTAACATTAGCGGCGAATAATTTAACAGCAATTGCTAAAAGTATGACGCCAAATGTCTTGCGGACTACTCCAAGACCGTTTTCGCCCAAAAGATTTTCAATTTTCTTAGATGATTTTAAAACGATGTAAACCAAGATGATATTCAATAGAATAGCGATAATAATATTGATGGTATGAAACTGTGATCGTAGCGACAATAAAGTAGTCATAGTTCCTGCTCCGGCAATCAGTGGGAAAGCTAAAGGAACAATAGAAGCTGATCCAGGTTCTTCATCACGATAGATTCGGATTCCTAAAATCATTTCTAAAGCAAGGAAAAATAGCACGAATGAACCGGCAACGGCAAATGAATGCACGTCGATACCAATTAAGTTTAGTAAGCCTTCTCCAACAAAAAGAAAAACAATCATAATAGCGCCGGCAACAATAGAAGCTTTTTCAGAATCAATATGTCCCACTTTTGCTCTTAAATTTACAATAATCGGAATTGAGCCAACAATATCTATTACTGCAAAAAGAACCATACTAACGGTAATGATTTCTTTGAAATTGATTTCTAGCATATCGCTTTGATTTTTAGGTTTTAAAAAATTGCTGCAAAAGTAGTTAATAAAATTAGGTGTTTTTTCGTTAGAGTGTATTTTTGTTATAAAAATATGTTTTCATGGTTAAAAAAGTGATATTTATAACATTTAAGGATTTGGATTGTCAATTTGGAGAAAAAAGTGCCGTTTAATTTCAGACTTAATTTATTTGCTTCTTCTTTGAAAAAGAACTTTTGAAATCAAACGTTAAAAATTATAACTTACTGAAAATCAATTATTAAATTTGTATTTGATTTTAAATGAAGTAGGCTATGAAAAAGATTTGGTTTGTGGGGATGTTCTTGGTTCTGTTGTTTTCATTCAATAGTTCGCAAGCTCAGATTTTGAAAAAAGCAATGGAGAAGTTTTCAAAAAAGGATGAGGCTGGTGCTGATAAAGCAACTGGACAAAATGTGAATATGGAAAATGCTATGATGGGTTTTGGTAAAAACAAAGTTGATCCTTCGGTTGTGCCGAATTCATATGCATTTAGTTGGAAATATATCATGGAAATTACGGCAAATGAAGGAAAGCCAATGAATGCAGAATATCTTTTAGAGCCCAATAAATCTTATGTGGCAATGAACATGGCGCAAGGAAAAGGGCAAAATATGCTGATGATCATGGATTCTGGAAATAACATTACAGTAACGTGTTTCGGAGACGGAAACCAGAAAATGGCCACCGCTTCAAAAATGCCAGACTATACTGACTTGGCGAAGAAAGAAAGCGAGAAATCTAAATTCACTATAAAAACATTGCCAAATAAAACCTTTCTTGGATATAACTGCAAGGGCGTGCAAATGACAAATGAACAATATGATATTATTTGTTATTACACCAGTGAGGCAAAAGTGAGTTTTGGTGATATGTTCAAGAATCAAAAAAACTGGAAAATGCCCGAAGAATTGGCGTCTTATTTCAAACCTGAAGAAAGAACTTTGCTGATGGATATGACGATGAAAGATTTAAAAAGCAGAAAAGTAACCACTATGAAATGTCTTAGTTTAGAAAAAAGTGCATACACGTTTAATAAATCCGATTATAAATTTATGTAGATAAAATGGTAACATTCTAAATAAGTTGGGTTTGTAAACATATATTGGCGTGTGGTTTTTATTTCCTGAATCTTTAGTTACCTTTGCAAAATGTTTCAATTAGGAAAAACCATAGTATCAGAGGATATCCTCGAAAAAGAATTTGTTTGTAATTTATCAGCTTGCAAAGGGGCTTGTTGTGTCGATGGAGATGCCGGCGCGCCTTTGAATGAAGCTGAAACTAAAATATTGGAGGAAATTTATCCGAAAGTAAAGCCTTTTTTAAGAAAAGAAGGAATTGCTGCTATTGAAGCGCAAGGAACTTGGGTAAAAGGGACCGACGGCGATCTTGAAACGCCGCTTATTGACAATAAAGATTGCGCTTACGTAATTTTTGATGGAAAAACTGCGCTTTGCGGCATCGAGCAAGCGTACAACCAAGGAATCGTTGATTGGAAAAAACCAGTTTCTTGTCATTTGTATCCAATTCGTGTAAAAGATTTTACCGAATTTGCTGCTGTGAATTATGATAAATGGGATATTTGTGATGATGCCTGCTCTTTAGGTAAAGAATTAGAAGTTCCAGTTTACAAATTCGTAAAAGAAGCATTGATTCGCCGCTTTGGCGAAGACTGGTATTTGGAGCTTGAAAAAGTTGCTGAAGAACTTAAAAATTCGTAAGAAATAAAGTGTGTAAAATACCTTTTTTGCAAAGACTTTTTTTAACTCATAAAAATTAAGTTTTAACTCAAAAAAAACTTTTTAAAGTTATTTAAATTTTCTTGCTTTTTATATTAAAAAGTCTATATTCTACGGGCTTTAACAAGGTGTTTTGAGGGTTTAATATGTTCATTAGCAATAAATTAAATATTGTCTGAAAAATATCTCATTTTTTGCCCGTTGTTAAAAACTACATCGAATTGTGAATAAGTTTGACTTTCTTTTTTGGTAGCAATTAACAATCTTTGTAGTGTACTGAAATAGCAAAAAAATCGGTAAAAAAATAAACAAAATTGTCATGTCGCAAATAGAGCCAATCTTACAAGAAAATAAAAATCGTTTCGTTATTTTTCCTATCAAACATCATGATATTTGGGAATGGTATAAAAAAATGGAAGCTAGTTTCTGGACTGCTGAAGAAATCGATTTGCACCAAGACTTGACAGATTGGAATAATAAACTTAATGATGACGAAAGATATTTCATTAAGCATATTTTAGCATTCTTTGCGGCTTCTGACGGAATCGTAAATGAGAATTTGGCTGAGAACTTTGTAAACGAAGTGCAATACGCTGAAGCTAAATTTTTCTATGGTTTCCAGATCATGATGGAAAACATTCATAGTGAAACATATTCTTTATTAATTGATACTTACGTTAAAGACGAAGCAGAAAAAACAGAATTGTTTAATGCTTTAGAGGTATTCCCTGCAATTGCTAAAAAAGGAGAATGGGCTTTAAAATGGATCGAGTCAGATTCATTTGCTGAAAGACTTATTGCTTTTGCTGCGGTTGAAGGCATTTTCTTCTCAGGAGCTTTCTGTTCAATTTATTGGTTGAAAAAACGTGGTTTGATGCCAGGTTTGACTTTCTCTAATGAGTTGATTTCTCGTGACGAAGGCGTACACTGTGATTTTGCAGTTCATTTGCATAATCATCACTTGGTTAACAAAGTGCCAAAAGATAGAATTAAAGAAATCATTGTTGATGCCTTAGATATCGAAAGACAATTTGTTACAGAATCGCTTCCGGTGAGTTTAATAGGTATGAACGCTACTTTAATGACGCAATATTTAGAATTTGTTGCTGATAGATTATTAGTAGAATTAGGTTGTGAGCGTGTTTATGGATCTGCGAATCCGTTTGATTTCATGGACATGATCTCTCTTCAAGGAAAAACCAATTTCTTTGAAAAACGTGTTGCAGAGTATCAAAAATCTGGTGTGATGAACACTGATAGTGATGCTCAGAAAATTTCATTTGATGCAGATTTTTAGACAACAAAAATACTTTTAGTGTTTGCTCTTCTTCAAGAGGTGCTAAAAAAAGATTACAGAATATTTTAAGGTTGAATCTCTTTCCCAAATCGCAGATTCAATAGCAATTTTTGACGTTTTTAAGTTCGGTTTTCGAATTTGAAACGGGTAACTATTGAGAATTTGACAATTCTCTAAAATTAATTTTAAAACACGCAATGTTTAAGTGCTGGAGTCCGTTCTCTATGTACTTTCATTTTTTCAATAACTATAAAAGGTAAGCTTATGTATGTAGTAAAAAGAGATGGCCACAGAGAGCCCGTAATGTTTGATAAGATTACAGAACGAATCAAAAAATTGTGTTACGGCTTGAATGAGCTCGTAGATCCAGTAAAGGTAGCCATGAGAGTTATCGAAGGATTGTATGATGGGGTTTCTACTTCTGAACTAGATAATCTTGCAGCAGAAACGGCGGCTTCTATGACTATTGCGCATCCTGATTATGCACAATTGGCAGCGCGTGTGGCAATTTCAAATCTACATTCAAATACTAAAAAATCTTTCTCTGAAACGATGAAAGATATGTACAATTACGTAAATCCAAGAAATGGTCAAGATGCACCATTAATTGCTGATGACGTGTACAAAGTAATTCAAGAAAATGCTGCTTTTTTAGATTCTCATATCATTTATACAAGAGATTTTAATTACGATTACTTTGGTTTCAAAACTTTAGAGCGTTCTTATCTTCTTAAAATAAACGGAAAAATCGTGGAGCGTCCGCAGCACATGTTAATGCGTGTTTCTGTTGGTATTCACTTAGATGATTTAAAATCGGTAATTGAAACTTACGATTTAATGTCTAAAAAGTTCTTTACGCATGCAACGCCAACGTTGTTCAATGCAGGAACTCCAAAACCTCAAATGTCTTCTTGTTTCCTTTTGGCTATGCAGGATGATAGTATTGATGGTATTTACGATACATTAAAACAAACAGCAAAAATCTCGCAATCTGCGGGAGGAATCGGACTTTCTATTCATAACGTTCGTGCAACTGGATCTTACATTCGTGGTACAAACGGAACTTCAAACGGAATTGTTCCGATGTTGAGAGTTTTCAACGATACCGCTCGTTACGTAGATCAAGGCGGTGGAAAACGTAAAGGAAGTTTTGCGATTTACATCGAAACTTGGCATGCTGATATCTTTGATTTCTTGGATTTAAAGAAAAATACAGGAAAAGAAGAAATGCGTGCGAGAGATTTATTCTTCGCAATGTGGACTTCAGATTTATTCATGAAACGTGTTCAGGAAGATTCAACTTGGACTTTAATGTGTCCAAATGAATGTCCAGGATTATATGATGTTTACGGAGATGAATTCGAAGCATTATATACAGATTACGAATTTAGAGGAAAAGGAAGAAAAACAATCCGTGCTCGTGAATTATGGGAGAAAATCCTAGAATCACAAATCGAGACAGGAACGCCATATATGTTGTACAAAGATGCAGCAAACCGTAAGTCGAACCACAAGAATTTAGGAACAATCCGTTCTTCAAACTTGTGTACAGAGATTATGGAGTTTACATCTAAAGATGAAATTGCGGTTTGTAACTTGGCTTCTATTTCGTTGCCAATGTTCATCGAAAACGGAAAATTCGATCACCAAGCGCTTTACAATGTTACAAAACGTGTAACGCGTAACTTGAACAAAGTAATCGACAGAAACTATTACCCAGTAAAAGAAGCTGAAAACTCAAATATGCGTCACCGTCCGGTTGGTTTGGGTGTACAAGGTTTGGCTGATGCTTTCATTATGTTGCGTATGCCGTTTACAAGTGACGAAGCAAAAGCGTTGAACCAAGAAATTTTCGAAACATTATACTTCGCAGCTGTGACCGCTTCTATGGAAATGGCAAAAGAAGAAGGACCATATTCAACTTTCGAAGGTTCGCCAATGTCACAAGGAGAATTCCAACACAATATGTGGGGAATGAAAGATGAAGAATTATCAGGTCGTTGGGACTGGGCTTCATTAAGAAAAGAAGTGATGGAACACGGAGTTCGTAACTCATTGTTAGTGGCGCCAATGCCAACAGCTTCAACTTCTCAGATTCTTGGAAACAACGAAGCTTTCGAGCCATATACTTCAAATATTTACACACGTCGTGTATTGTCTGGAGAGTTCATCGTAGTAAACAAACATTTACTAGAAGATTTAGTAAAATTAGGTTTATGGAACGAGTCATTGAAACAAGAAATTATGCGTCATAACGGATCTGTTCAAAATATTGATATTATTCCACAAGACTTAAAAGACCTTTACAAAACAGTTTGGGAAATGTCGATGAAAGATATTATCGATATGTCTCGTCAAAGAGGATACTTTATTGACCAATCTCAATCGTTAAACTTGTTCATGCAGGATGCAAACTATTCTAAATTGACGTCAATGCACTTTTACGCTTGGCAATCAGGTTTGAAAACAGGAATGTATTACCTAAGAACAAAAGCGGCTGTAGATGCAATTAAATTCACATTAAACAACGATAAAAAAGAGGAAACTCCATCTTTAGTTCAGGAAAGTGAAGCAATCAGCGTTGAGGATTACAAAGCGATGCTTTTGAAAGCGCAAGCGGCAGGTCCTGAGGATTGTGAGATGTGTGGGTCTTAATTTTTTTTAGAAGAAAGAAAATAGAGTAAAGAAGAAAGATTTATTCTTAATTTATAGAAAGCAGTTATTGTAATGATAGCTGCTTTTGTTTTATTAATGTCTTGTTGCAATTGGCGACTTAATTTGAATTTAGTCAGCTGTAGCAAATTTTTAAAAAAGTAATATGAAAATTAGAAAAATAAAATATCATAACAACCCATTGTTTGGAGATTTAGAATTTGATTTTACAGATAGTAATGGAAAAACGGTTGATACAATAATTATTGCGGGAGAAAATGGAGTAGGTAAATCTTATTTGCTTAATAATATTTTTGAGTTTTCTAGTTTGACCTTAAGAAATAATAAGAGGGATGAAAAGCGAATTTTTGAAATCGAATTGTCAAATAAAGAGATGGAGATTTTAAAAGAAGGACAATATTCAAAACAATATTTTACAAGTGATTATAAAAAAAATATTTTTATAGTTTCAATTGACTACAGTATAATTAATAGTTGGGATCAAATCGATGTAAGAGTAAAAGGTATGCCTCGTCTAATAGGTACTTTGTTTTCTCAAGATGATACTAGGCAGATTTTAAAAACAATTTTTTCTGATGTAGAGATTAATTTTACTCCTAAGGAGATTAAAACTGTCACATCATCGAATATAGATCGTAATAATATTTTAAGTCAACGAAGTAATTCAAATTTAGCAACGGAAATAACTCAACTTTTAATTGATGTACAAAGTTTAGATGCTTTAGAGTTTACAGAATGGGCAAGGAATAATTCTGGTCAACCAATTGATGAAAAAAAAATTGATGTTAGGATTAAGAGATTTACTTCGGCATTTGATTTTATGTTTCCTAGAAAGAAATATAAACGGATTGAGAATTTAGAAGGAAGAAAGGAAATAATATTTGAAGAAGATGGGAAGGAGATGTCGATTGCTAAATTAAGTTCAGGAGAAAAGCAAATAGTTTTTAGAGGTAGTTTTCTTTTAAAAGATAAGGAGAGCTCTAAGGAAGCGCTAATATTAATTGACGAGCCAGAAATCAGTCTTCATCCCAGTTGGCAATTGAAGGTTTTAAGCTTTTTTAAAAAACTCTTCACAAATGAATCGGGGAGACAGACTTCACAAATAATTATTTCAACCCATTCACCTTTTGTCATTCACAATGCAAATCGTAATGATGATAAAGTAATAATTTTACAAAAAGATGCAAATGGACAAGTATTTGTCCCAAATGAATCTAAATTTTATGGTTGGTCTAATGAAAAAATAATTCAAGAAGCATTCGATCTTAACAAGTTTGTAACGGAGAATAAGGTAACGGTGTTTCTAGAAGGTGAAACTGATGAAAAATATTACAATAAATGCCTTGAAATATTTGATGAAATAGATTTAGCAATAGAATTTAAATGGATTGGGAGAATTAATGAAAAAGGAAATGTTGAAAATACTGGAGATACGGCGTTAAACCAAGCTAAAGTATTTTTTACAGCAAATATGGAGCAAATAAAAAATAAAGTAGTTCTGTTCTATGATAGTGACACTAATAAACCTGAAGAAGATATTCAAAATCTTTTAATAAGGAAGATGAATGTCAATGATGATAATAAGATCTTTAAGATTGGGGTTGAAAATCTTTTAGTGATTAATGAAGATTTTGATTTTAAGGCTTTTTATAAAGAACGAATAAAGACTGATAATTATGGTGCCGAAAGTGTTTTAAGAGAGTTAGATAAAACTAAATTATGTAGTTTTATTTGTGATGAACTGAATCCTGAAAAACAAAAGGAGGTTTTATTTAAAATAAAAAATGAAATTACTCGTATTTTAAAATAATTTGAACAATGATTATGTTAAAATTAAAAACATGAAATTCGAGAAATTGAATTAAATAACCACAATCATTTGCGCTAATTCGTGAATTCGTGGCGAAAAAACCTTAGTCCCGAGGCTTCGGGATAGCATCTCAAAACCTTAGAACCTCATTTTAATATTCTCATTTTAAGCCCATTTTTTTATATTATCATACAAAACCTGCTAAATTTGTTAAGAAATCCTTTTTTGTTTCATAAAATGCAATCTTTTTTTTGGTGCGCTAAAAATAATTTATACATTCGCAGAGAATTTAAAACAAAACACAAACAAAATGGCAAGTAACCGTTTTTATTTTAGCAACAATTTTTATTTCTTCTTTAGTAGAAGTCAGGATTGTGCTATGGTTATTTGAGATAAAATTTAAGACAAATAAAACTAATATACAATCCTGATGCAAATCAGGATTTTTTTTTGACTATATGACAACGAAAATTGCAATACAAGGTATAAAAGGATCATTTCATCATCAGGTTGTGAAAGAGTATTTCTCTGAAAATGTGGATATTGATGAATGTTTGTCTTTTGAAGAATTGATCGACAGCCTTATTGCCGGAAAATCTGATCAGGCGGTTATGGCGATCGAAAATTCAATTGCAGGGCCAATTATTCCGAATTATGCATTGATTGACAAGAACAATTTACACATTATTGGGGAGCATTATTTAAACATTCAGCAGAATTTAATGGCTTTAAAAGGTCAGAAAATTGAAGATATAAAAGAAGTTCATTCACACCCAATGGCACTTTTACAGTGTATGGATTTCCTGAAACAATATCCAAATATCAAATTGGTTGAGGATAAAGATACGGCTGAAACAGCGAGAAGAATTCAGGAAAAACAGCTAACCGGAATTGCAGCAATTGCAAGTGTAACAGCTTCTGAAATGTATGATTTGGATATTATCGCGTCATCGATTCAAACGATCAAAAACAATATGACACGTTTCGTAATCATCAAAAAGCAAAATTCATTTTTGCCGGAAAGCGAAATCAACAGAGCCTCTGTAAAATTTGAATTAGATCATAAAAGAGGAAGCTTAGCAGCGGTTTTGAATGTAATGAGCGACTGCAAACTGAATTTGACAAAAATCCAGTCGCTTCCAAAAATTGAAACACCTTGGAAATATTCATTTTTCGTAGACGTAACATTCGAGAAATATGAAGATTTTGCAAAAGCCAAATCGTTATTAAACATCATGGCAGAGTATTTCAAAGTATTGGGAGAATATAAAAACACGAAACCTTTGACTGAGTCATAAAGTTGGAAAGTCGAAAGTCTTAAAGTCTAAAAAAATAAATTAAAGAGTTTAAAAGAGCCTAAAGCCTAAAGCTTACGGCCTAAAGCAATAAAAAAATGATTACAACAGCAAAACGATTAGACACAGTTGAAGAATACTACTTCTCATCAAAATTAAGAGAAGTTCGTCAGTTGATGTCTGAAGGAAAATCGATCATCAATATGGGAATTGGAAGCCCTGATTTGAGTCCGTCAAAAGCAGTAATTGAAGCAGTCGCTGCGGCAATTCAAGACGAAAACGGACATGGTTATCAAAGCTATCAGGGATTACCAGAAATGAGACAAGCGATGGCCGATTTTTATCGTGATCAATTTGGTGTTGAAGTGAATCCGAATAATGAGATTTTACCTCTTATGGGTTCAAAAGAAGGAATTATGCACATTTCGTTAGCATTTTTAAATGAAGGCGATCATGTTTTAATTCCGAATCCAGGTTATCCAACTTATACTTCGGTAACCAATTTGGTTCAGGCAGTTCCGGTTTATTATGATTTGAAAGAAGAAAAAGGATGGGAACCGGATTTTGAAGCTTTAGAAAAATTAGACCTTTCGAAAGTAAAAATTATGTGGCTGGGATATCCGCACATGCCAACAGGAGCGAGAGGAAGTTTAGCGTTATTTGAAAAATTGGTAGCATTTGCTAAAAAACACAATATCTTATTGATCAACGACAATCCGTATAGTTTTGTTTTGAATGATAATCCGATGAGTTTGTTGCAGGTTGAAGGAGCTAAGGATGTAGCTTTAGAATTGAATTCTTTAAGTAAAACATTCAATATGGCTGGCTGGAGAGTCGGAATGGTTTTAGGAAATCCTGAAATTATCGATGCAGTCCTAAAAGTAAAAAGCAACATGGACAGCGGCATGTATTACGGAATTCAAAAAGGTGCCATCGCAGCTTTAAAATGTGACAAATCTTGGTTCGAAGATCAAAACAAAGTTTACAGACGCCGTAGAGAATTAACAGAGAAATTAGCAGAAAAGCTAAACTGTAAAGTATATAAAGAAGGAGTTGGGCTTTTTGTTTGGGCAAAACTTCCGGAAGGAATCGAATCAGCAGAAAAGTTCATTGACGAAATATTGTATGAGAAACATATTTTCATCACGCCGGGAACCATTTTCGGGAGCAACGGCGAAGGTTATATCAGATTCTCATTGTGTGTGAAAGAGGAAAAAGTACAAGAAGCAATCGATAGGTTTTAAGTATTAAGATTTCCTGCAAGGTTTTCAAAACCTTGTAGGTATGGGATTAAAGGCCTTAATTATATAAACCTACAAGGTTTTGGAAACCTTGCAGGAGATGTAAAGTTCTTATGAAAACGAGAAGCCCTAGCCCTGATAGAAGTGGAAATCCTTTTTTGTCTCGTTTTTTAACGAGGCGGAAAAGATTGAAACGGATAGCAGGAAACAGCTTCTAATAAAAAGAAATATGAAAGTATACGTAATAGGAATAGGATTAATAGGTGGTTCGATGGTGCTGGACATCAAAGACCAACATCCGGATTCGACGATTTTTGGAATCGACAGCAACGAAAAACATTTGCAGGAAGCCATTGATTTAGGAGTTATCGACGAAGCAGGAAGTTTTGAAGATTTGGCTGAAGCCGATTTTGTAATCGTTTCGGTTCCGGTGGATGTAGCGCTGACGGTTTTGCCTAAAGTTCTGGATGCAGTCGGAGATAAAACAATTGTTTTTGAAGTTGGATCTACTAAAAAACCAATTTGTGATGTAGTAGCCAATCACCCGAAAAGAAGAAATTTTATTGCCACTCATCCGATAGCAGGAACGGAGTTTTCTGGGCCTTCGGCAGCAATAAAAGGTTTGTTTAACGGAAAAACAAACATTATTTGTGAAGTGGAAAAAACCGCTTTCAAATTGCAGGAAAAAGCGTTACAACTTTTCAGCGAAATAGGAATGAGGATTCGATATATGGATCCGGTTTCGCACGACAAACACATTGCTTATGTTTCGCATTTATCGCACATTAGTTCGTTTATGCTCGGGAAAACAGTAATGATCAAAGAAAAAGACGAACAAGATATTTTTGATATGGCGGGAAGTGGATTTGAAAGTACCGTTCGTCTGGCAAAAAGTTCACCTGCAATGTGGACACCGATTTTTAAACAAAACAAAGAATACGTTCTGGAAACCTTAGAAGGGTATATTGCAAATTTAACTCAGTTTAGAGATTTGCTGGCAGACGACAATTACAACGCCATTTTTGAGGAAATGGAAAGCGTAAATAAAATTAGAGAAATATTAAACGGAATAACTATAAAAAAGTAAACTATAAAAACGATGGAAAATAAGAAAGAAATGAGAAAGTGGTTAGAGGATTTCAATTTAAATCACCCACTTGTGATAGCTGGACCTTGTAGTGCAGAAACTGAAGATCAGGTTTTGAAAATTGCTCACGAATTAAAAGATTCAAAAGTAAGCGTATTCAGAGCTGGAATCTGGAAACCAAGAACTCGTCCGGGAGGATTTGAGGGTGTTGGTGAAATTGGATTAAAATGGTTGCAAAAAGCTAAAGCTGAAACTGGTTTATTAATGGGAACTGAAGTTGCAACTGCGGCTCACTGTAAACTAGCTTTAGAACACGATATCGACGTATTATGGGTTGGAGCACGTACAACGGCAAACCCTTTCGCAGTTCAAGAAATTGCGGATACGTTGAAAGGAACTGATAAAATCGTTTTGGTTAAAAACCCTGTAAACCCAGATTTAGCTTTATGGTTAGGTGGTGTTGAGCGTTTACACATGGCTGGAATCGAGAAATTAGGAGTTATCCACAGAGGTTTCTCTACTTACGAAAAAACAAAATACAGAAACATTCCAGAATGGCAAATTGCTATTGAATTGCAAAATAAATTCCCTGATTTACCATTAATCATTGATCCATCTCATATTACAGGAGATCGTAAAATGATTTTCGAAGTAACGCAAGAAGCTTTAGACTTGAATTACGATGGTATGATTATCGAAACGCACATCGATCCAGACAACGCTTGGTCTGATGCAGCGCAACAAGTAACTCCAGATGCTTTGAAACAAATCATCAAAGATTTGACGATCAGAAAAACGGATGATACTACAGATGAGTACAGCCAAAAAATGAAAAAGCTAAGAGCTAACATCGATGTTCTTGACGCTAACTTATTAGAATTGTTAGGAAAACGTATGAAAGTAGCTGATGAAATTGGTCAAGTTAAAAAAGACGCTAACGTTGCGATTCTTCAAAACAACCGTTGGAACGAAATCTTAGGAAAAATGATTTTAGAAGGTGAGAAAAAAGGTCTTACTGAAGAGTTTGTTTTGAGAATGTTCAAAGCAATTCACCAAGAAAGTATTGGTCACCAAGAGAAAATTTTCAACGCATAATTTTCTTTAAAATACATAAGTGATATAAGATAATTTAAGATTGACCTTAAAGTTGTTTTTAAGTTTTATTATATCACGAATTTAAAAGTAGATTGTTTTTTTATATTAAATCCCCAGTGCTTTCGGGCTTTGGGGATTTTTTTGTGCTAATTTCAGATAGAAAACAAATCTGCTGATCTGCAAAATCTGCGAGAAAATTTTTGCCCGCAGATTTTACGCTGTGTATTAAGCTGTACACAATTTATGAGCTTTGATATTGTGCTGATTAATTTAAATTGAATGTAGTATGTTTGATGTACTTTCTATCATAAGTATATAAAACATGTACTTTTTTATCAGTAGTCTGAATGATAGCTGGGTAACTGAATTCGCCTTTTTCCTGTTTTTCCAGATCAAATAATTTTTTCCAGTTCAGACCATCTTTCGAATATTCTACGTCCAAAATATTTCTTCCGTTAAACCAGTCTTTTCCTTGCGGTAATGGATTATTCACCAATAAAAAAAGGTTTTTATTTATGGTTAAAGCATCTATACCTGAATTGGAATTGATCACATTGATTGTATTGGTTCTAATCCAGCTTTTCCCATTATCTCCAGACCAGCTTGAAACTATTTTATTGTGTTTGCTTCGGGATAACATCTGAATATCCGTCGCATTATGAATTAAAAATGTCGGCTGAATAGCATTAAAGTTCTGATTGTTTTCTACCGCTATTTTCTTCCAAGAATCAGTTGCTTCTGTGTATTCTTCAACATGAATTCTCCATTCGTCAGTAGTAACGCTTTCTGTACTACTCCCGCATAAAATTACGCCTGGAGTAGTTTCAATTGGTTTATTGCGAATTGGGCCGTAAATTCCTTCTGGAAGGTATTTTGGTTCTCCCCAAGTTGTTCCGTTATCTTTGGAAACAATCATAGCGCCAAACCATTCTCTTGGATTTTTTCCTACTTTGTAAAACAAATATAAATTCTGGCTTTTAGCTTTAAAAAGAACCGGATTCCAGCAAGGGAGTGTATCAGCACCTTTTATTAGGGGATGAATCAATTCTTTTGGAGCTGACCATTTTTTATCTTTATAAGCTGAAATATAAATTCCGACATCTTTTGAACCTTCATATTTTCCTCCAAACCAAGCAGCTAAAATCTCATTTGGCTTGTATTCTACTAAAGTTGATGCGTGGCTGTTTGTCGTCGCAGGTGGATCTGCAATATAATTGCTTTCTATATTAATTGCTTTTGTCTGTGCTTTCAATCCGTTAGAAATAAGAAAGATGGCTAATAAAGCTGTTACAGCACATTTTGTTTTCAATATCATTTTATTCTTTTTTTGAGATGTAATAGAAAAATGATGCAGATTTTTAAATCCATCATTTAACATTTTACTTTTATTTACTCGTTGAATATAATGAAATAATTTGATATGATTTACCAGGTTACTAAAGATAAATGGATATGTTGAATTCAGATTAAAGTTGTTCTTTTTGATGACATTCTTATTTTAAAACCGTCAAAAGTTAGTTTCTCCCAAAAAAAACCGGAGAAGATTTTTTTAGTTACAGTTGCCGATACTTCGGCAAAAATTGGCGGTAGATTTTCTAAAGATTTTACAGAAGGTTATGGACCAGAGCAATATATAATTCGAAATGCGGTGAAAGGGAAATATCAAATTAAAACCAATTATTTTGGAGAAACTGAATTAACTGAAAATGGTCCAGCAACTTTAATGGTTGAGATTTATACAACAAAGGCTGGAAAAACTTCCAGAACTTTGAAAACAATTCAGTTGGGAAAAGTAAAAGAAAATGATGTTTTAGCTGAAATTATTTGGTAATATTCGGGAATTCCAAAGCTTAGATTTCAAATTTAAAAGGCGAAATTGCGTTGTTCCATTCTAAAAACGTAATTTTGCCTTTTATTTTTTAGAATAATCTAAAATCTAAAATCAGAAATCTAAAGTATAAGAATGACAGGAACCGTTTACAAATCTACAGGAAGCTGGTATACCGTAAAATCTGAAAAAGGAGATTTTATTGAATGCCGTATGAAAGGGAAATTTAGAATTAAAGGTATCAAAAGTACCAACCCTATTGCTGTAGGCGATATTGTCGATTATGAATTGGAGGAAACTTCAGATGCTGTTACCGGAATGATTCATAATATTCACGAAAGAAAAAACTATATCGTTCGTAAATCGGTTAATTTGTCTAAGCAGATTCATATTATTGCTTCAAATATCGATCAGGTATTTTTATTGGTCACAATCGATAATCCGCCAACAACAACCAGTTTTATTGACCGTTTTTTGGTAACCGCCGAAGCATACGGAATTGAAGCGATTCTGATTTTTAATAAAATCGATACGCTGAATGATCAGACTTTAGATGATCAGCTTTATCTGCAGCACATTTATCAGGAAATTGGATATAAATGTCTCCGAATTTCATCGACAGAAAATAAAGGAGTTGATAAACTCAAAGAAATGATGATTGGCAAAGTCAGTATGTTTTCTGGACATTCTGGTGTTGGAAAATCAACTTTGGTCAATGCGATGGAACCAAGTCTTCATTTAAAAACTACCGTAATTTCAGAACAAAGCAAGCAAGGTCAGCATACGACTACTTTTGCCGAAATGTATGATTTGTCTTTTGATGCCCGAATTATTGATACTCCTGGAATCAAAGGTTTTGGAATTGTGGATATGGAGCCAACAGAAATCAGCGGTTATTTTCCGGAATTCTTTAAATTAAAAGATCAATGCAAGTTTAACAACTGTTTACATAAAGAAGAACCGCATTGTGCCATAAAAGCGGCTTTGGAAAAAGATGAAATTGCTTGGTCACGCTACAACAGTTATCTAAAAATCCTTGAAGGCGATGAAGAACATTACCGTACAGACACGTATGGCGAAGATCGCGCCGCGAGTGATGAAACGAGGAAATAAAAATTAGTCAAAAGTCAAAAGTCGAATGTCATAAAGTTTTTAGAAACTTACGAGACTTTCGACTTTTGACTTTCAACTTTTAGACTTAAATAAATGAGAATTGTTATTCAAAGAGTTTCCGAAGCATCAGTAGCTGTGGATGGTCAAAAAACTGCAGATATTAAAAAAGGTTTATTAATATTAGTAGGGATAGAAGATGCAGATACACAGGAAGATATTGACTGGCTATCTGGGAAAATCGTAAAAATGAGAATTTTTGGAGACGAAAATGATGTCATGAACTGCTCGGTTCAGGATATTGATGGTGATATCATTGCTGTCAGCCAGTTTACACTTCACGCCTCTACAAAAAAAGGAAACCGTCCTTCGTACATAAAAGCTGCCAAACCAGATTTTGCTATTCCGATGTATGAAAATTTCGTAAAAACGTTAGAAAAAGAATTTGGAAAAAAAATTCAAACCGGAATTTTTGGCGCCGATATGAAAGTCAGCTTATTAAATGACGGACCTGTAACAATTGTTATGGACAGCAAAAACAGAGAGTAAAAAAATATAAACAAATGTTAAGAATTTCTGAAAATAATATATATTTGGAGAAATTACTTACTAATGAAAACCACC
Organism: Flavobacterium denitrificans DSM 15936; assembly: GCF_000425445.1. GTDB lineage: Bacteria > Bacteroidota > Bacteroidia > Flavobacteriales > Flavobacteriaceae > Flavobacterium > Flavobacterium denitrificans. The sequence goes on from NZ_AUDL01000012.1 coordinate 279,971, forward strand.
TTTTTTGCGTTATTTTTATTCTTAATTACCTTTAATTCTTTTGCCCAAAAGGCGAATTATACCATTACTTCAATTCCTGACAGTTTAAAACAAAATGCAAATGCAGTTGTTCGGTTGGATCAAATGGATATCACAATTGCTTCACAACGAAGCATGAATGTCAAGAAACAAAGAGTCATAACCGTTTTAAATGATAAAGGTCTTAGTGATATTGAGGCTTTTGAACATTATGACAAAACAACTTTGATAAACAGCATTGAAGCTATTGTTTATGATGCGGCCGGTAATGAAATCAAAAAAATAAAGCGAAAAGATTTTAGGGATCAAAGCGCAGTAAGCGGCAGTACACTTTTCTCAGACAGCAGAGTAGTTTATTTAAATTACACACCAATCTCATATCCTTTTACGATTGCTTATACTTGTGAAACCCAAACTTCAAATACTGCTTTTATACCAACATGGTATTTTTTGGGCGGTTACAATGTAAGTATCGAAAAATGTGTTCTGAATGTTGCTTTTCCAAGCGATTTAGGTTTCAAGAAAAAAGAATTTCAGTTTGCAGGATTTAATATAAAAAAGACAGAAGAAACTACTACGAAACTAAGTTATGTAGCACAGAATATTTTAGCGCAAAAAGCAGAAGATTTGAGTCCGTCTCCAGGTGATTTGTTTCCAAAAATTATAATGGGTTTAGAAAAATTTCATTTAGAAGGTGTTGACGGAACGGCAACAACTTGGGAAGCATTTGGCAAATGGTATGGAGATAAAATTCTTACTGGAACTACTACTTTGCCAGAAGAAACCAAAGCTAAAATGAAAGCGCTTGTAGGTGATGAAAAAGATCCAATCAAAAAAGCAAAAATCATTTATGATTATGTCCAAAAAAAATCACGTTATGTAAACATTGCAATCGGTATTGGCGGTTGGAAACCAATGCAGGCAAGCGACGTTGATCGTTTAGGATATGGCGATTGCAAAGCATTGTCAAATTACACTAAAGCGCTATTGCAGGCAGTGGACGTGCCTTCTTATAATACAATTTTATATGGTGACCGTTACAAATCTAATATTCAATCTGATTTTGTTTCGATGCAAGGAAATCATATGATATTAGCAATTCCGAATGGAGATAATTATACTTGGCTGGAATGTACAAGCCAAGATGATCCGTTTGGGTATCAAGGAACTTTTACGGATGACCGTGATGTTTTGGTCGTAAAACCAGAAGGTGGTCAAATTGTTCGAACAAAAGTATATGACGACAAAGGCAATACCCAAAAAGATAAAGGGATTTATGCAATTGATGAAAATGGAAATTTTTCTGGTTCAATTTCAATTGTGTCTGAAGGTTCTCAATACAATGAGAAATTTAGAATCGAGGCGTATCAGCCAACAGAAAAAGAATCACATTACAAAGAGTATTGGGACAATATCAATAATTTGAAATTAGGAAAAATTGCTTTTGCAAACGATAAGGAAAATATTCGTTTTACAGAAGACGTACAGTTAAGCGCGATAAATTATGCTTCGATTTCTGCAAATAAAATGATTTTCGCCATTGATGTTTTCAATCAAAATAATCATAGTGTGAAACGCATCAGAAATAGAAAAAATCCATTCCAAATTCAACGTGGCTATTTAGATTCTGATGAAATCGAAGTGAATCTTCCGGCAGGTTTTACAATCGAATTTCTTCCTGAGAATTATGAACTGAAAGGGAAATTTGGTGAATATAAAACTGAAATCATTAAAAAAGACAATAACAAGCTTATTTACAAAAGAAGCATGTTTTTGAATAAAGGAAAATATTCAAATAAAGAATATGATGAATATCGTCTGTTTATGGAACAGATTTCAAAAAACGATAATGCCAAAATCATTTTAACCAAAAACTAACAAATAATAAACCAAGAACTAACCCCACCAAATGAAATTAATTAAAATCTTCAGTATTTCGCTTGTATTGTTAATTGCTTCCAAAACAACAGCACAAGAATTTAAATTAGGAAAAGTATCTGTTGCTGAATTGGAGCAAAAGATACATCCAAAAGACTCGGCTGCACCCGCTGCGATTTTGTATAAAAAAGGAAAATCAAGAATTGAATTTGACCAAAGCGACGGAGACTTTGTGACTTTGACTGATGTTGAAGTTAGAATAAAAGTGTACAAAAAAGAAGGTTATGAGTGGGCAAATCAGGCGGTTTGGTATTATAAGACATCTGGTTTTGTTGAAAAAGTATCTTTTTCAGATGCATATACTTATAATTTAGTTAATGGAAAAATCGAAAAATCGAAACTAAAATCGGAAGGGATTTTTGATGAAACAGTAAATAAGTTCAGAGGGCAAAAAAAGATTACAATGCCTGGTGTAAAAGAAGGTTCTGTAATTGAATATAAATATACAATCAAAAGCCCAAGTGACCGATCGATCAGAGAATGGAACTTTCAAGAAACTATTCCTGTAAATTATTCAGAATTCACGACTTGTATTCCTGAATATTACGTTTTTAATTCTAGGCAAAAAGGTTATGTGTTTCCTAAAATGACTGTAGATAAAAGTCCAAAATCTATAATTTTTACAAGCAAGGAAAGATCAGAAGGACGTGTTACTACGACAACCTTTAGTACAGATAAAATTGATTATATAGAAACAAGAACAACGTATACTGCACAGGACTTTCCGGCTATGAAAGAGGAAGCTTTTGTGAACAACATGGATAACTATGTTTCTAGCATTCAACATGAATTATCGATGACAAAGTTTCCAAATTCGCAAATGAGAACATATTCTACAGATTGGAATTCGGTAGTGAAAACAATATACGATTACGAATCTTTTGGAGCAGAATTAAATAAAACCGGTTATTATGAAGATGATTTAAAGGCGCTTCTTGCCGGGAAAAATACACTTGAAGAAAAAATTTGGGTTATTTTAAATCATGTAAAAGCTAGTGTAAGATGGAATGGCTATACGGGTTATGACTGTGACAACGGAGTTAAAAAAGCTTACAAAGAAAAAACAGGAAACATTGGTGATATTAATTTAATGTTGACATCAATGCTTCGTTATGCTGGTTTGACTGCAAATCCAGTTTTGGTGAGTACACGTGAAAACGGAATTGCATTATTTCCTAACAGAACGGCTTTTGATTATGTAATTGCTGCAGTTGAAACTCCAACAGGTTATTTATTATTAGATGCTTCAGATAAATTTTCAACGCCAAATATTCTTCCTTTCAGAACATTGAATTGGTCAGGAAGATTAATCCGTAAAGATGGAACTTCTGAAGAAATTGAATTGACACCAAAAAAACTTTCAAATGACGTTGTCTTTTTAAATTATAAAGTCGAGGCCGATGGAAAAGTGTCTGGAAAAGCGAGAAGACAATGCACAGATCATATGGCAATGATAACTCGAGAAAGAATTGACGGTGTTAAACAAGAAGATTATCTTGAGAAATTAGAAAATAAAAACGGAAAAATCGAAATCAGCGATTACAGCAGAACAAACGAAAAAGACATTTTATTGCCTACTATAGAATCATACGCCTTCACAGGAAATGATTTGTGTGAAATTATTGGAGGAAAAATCTATATTAGTCCAATGCTGTTTTTTACAAATGATAAAAACCCTTTTAAACAAGAAGTTCGTGAATACCCAGTAGATTTTGGATTTCCACAAATGGATAAATATAATATCAATATCCAAATTCCAGATGGATTTGCAGTTGAAACCCTGCCTGCTTCAGCAGTGATAAATATGGAAGACAATGGAGGAACTTTTAAATTTGTAGTGGCTCAAAACGGCAACACTGTTCAGTTTTCTATTGCAAGCCAAATTAATGATGCAATTTTTTCTGCAGAAAAGTATGAAATGCTGAAAGAATACTACAAAGGAATGATCGCGAAAGAAACCGAAAAAGTTGTTTTAAAACGAATTTAATATGAAATTCCGAAGCCTGGCAATAGTCCTTTTTTTATGCGTTAGTTTTTCAAAAATCAATGCTCAAAATTTTTCATTGGGAAAAGTAACTATTGCCGAGCTTGAAGAAAAAATGCATCCTTTAGATTCGGCAGCTCCTGCGGCTATTTTGTTTACAAAAGGATTAGTCAAAATTGATAATAAAGGATATACAGAAAGGATAACCCAAACGCGAATTAAAATTTATAAAAAAGAGGGTTATCAATGGTCCAATATGCAATTTAGATTTCCATCAGGAAAATTAAGCGCAATAAGTATTACCGATGTTTATACTTATAATTTGGTTGACGGAAAAATTGTGAAATCGAAATTAAAGGCTGAAGGAGAATTTTTAGATAAAATCACCAAAGATATTTGGGCTAAAAAATTCGCATTTCCAGATGTCAAAGAGGGTTCAATTTTAGAATTTCAGGTTAAAATTATTGGCGGATCATTAAACATTCCAGATTGGGATTTTCAAAAAAGCATTCCGGTGAACTTTTCAGAATTTAAAACAATCATTCCAGATGTGTTTTCGTTCAAAAAAAACATGAAAGGTTTTTTTACTCCGAAATCAAATTCAAAAATGGCAAATTCATATGGGTATGTCGCAATGGAAAGCATTTATTCTCTTCAAAATGTGCCAGCAATGAGAGAAGAAGATTTTGTGAATAATATGGATAATTACCGCGCTTCTATTTCTCATGAACTCGAAGCGATTGCTTTTCCAGGGCAACTTTACAAATCATTTTCGACAAATTGGCCATCTGTTGCCAAAACAATTTATGAGTTTGAAGATTTTGGTCCAGAATTAAGAAAAACAGGATATTTTGAAGATGATCTGAAATTATTATTAGCCAATAAAATAAAGCCCGAAGATAAAATAGCGACAATATTCGATTATGTGAAGTCAAACATACAATGGAACAAACATCTTGGCTACGGCTGTGAAAATGGAGTCAGAAAAGCATACAAAGAAAAATCAGGAAATTGTGCCGATATTAATTTAATGCTTACGGCAATGCTTCGTCATGCAGATTTAGATGCAAATCCGATTTTAGTAAGTACACGTTCTAACGGAATTTCATTTTTTCCAAGCGTAGGCGGATTCAATTATGTGATTGCTGGAGTAGAAACACCGCAAGGAATGGTTTTGTTAGACGCAACCGAAGATTATTCAGCTGTAAATATTTTGCCTTTAAGAGATTTAAACTGGGTTGGAAGATCAATTCGTAAAGATGGAGCTTCTAAAATTGTTGATTTAATGCCGAAAAAAAATTCAACAGATATTGTTACATTGAGTTTTGAAGTTTCGGAATCAGGAAGTATTGAAGGAAAAGCAAGAAGACAATATTCAGATTATAATGCTTTCAATTTTAGAGACAAAATAAGTAAGGATGATGAAGGGGCTTATATCGAAAAATTTGAGAATGAAAACAGAAATATTGAGCTAAGCGAATATAAAAGAGTTAATGAAAAAGAATTGGCATTGCCAATTTCAGAATCATTTTCGTTCAAAGGTTCAGATCTTACAGAAGTAATTGGAGGAAAAATCTATCTCAATCCGATGTTGTTTTTCTTAAGCGAAAAAAATCCTTTCAAACAAGACAAAAGAGAATATCCAGTTGATTTTGGATTTCCTTTTTCACAACGCTATACCATCACAATTAAAGTTCCCGAAAAATTTGTCATCGAAAATCTGCCTCAATCAACTGCGGTAGTTATGCTGGATAATTTGGGCGTTTTTAAATTTGATATAGCGGCGAGTGACGATAGAATTCAGCTTTCGATAATACATCAAATTAATGAAGCTATTGTTCCAATTGGGAAATATGAAATGCTGAAAGAATACTATAAAACAATGATTGCAAAAGAAACTGAAAAAATTGTTTTAAAAAGAATATAAAAAAATGAAGAATTTATTAATTATAATTTTATTTACAGTTTTTGCAGTAAAAGCACAATCTCAAAACTACGAATTAGGCAAGGTTACAATTGCTGAGCTACAGGAAAAAGCAAACCCAAAAGATACTACTGCTCCGGCAACAATTTTATTTAAAAAAGGAAAATCATTTTTCAATTATACAAATGGAAAAGGCTTTTCAGCAATTCATGTCTACGAATTTAAAATCAAGATCTACAAAAAAGAAGGCCTTGCATGGGCCGATCAAAAGGTGCGCTTTTATATAGGTTATGAAAATTTAAACGAAGATCGTTTAGAGTTTTCAAATGCCATTACATACAATTTGGAAAATGGAGCCATCGTAAAAACCAAACTAGAGAGCCAAGGAACTTTCAAGAAAAAAGTCAATAAATTTTGGAGCGAAAAAATGATTACACTTCCCAATGTAAAAGTGGGTTCTGTTATCGAATACAAATACGTTTTGAAATCGGAGAATCTTCTAAAATTGCCCGATTTTGAATTCCAGTATGACATTCCAGTAAATTATTTTGAATACAAAACAGAAATTCCGGAATACTTTATTTATAAACCAATCTCAATTGGAAATTATCCAATAGAATCGGAAGCCAAATTGGTTACAAAAAGCCAAAGTTATGAGAATGAGCATAATCAGTCAGGGGTCCTTTCGTACAAGCAGATCAATACTTTTTACAAGGGAAAAGATGTTCCAGCTTTGACAGAAGAACCGTATGTGAATAATGTGGATAATTACAGAGGTGCTATGCAGTTTGAGATCGAACGACTACGCTATCCTGATACGCCAGTCAAAGATTATGCGATTACTTGGGAAGGTGTTGCAACGAATATTTTCAAAGATGAACATTTTGGAAAAGAACTTAACGAAAAGAATTTTCTTGTTGAGGATGTTAAAAGATTATTGACTGGCGTTGAATCTCCTAATGATCGAATGAATATTATTTTCAAATTTGTTCAGAATAAAATGAATTGGAATGAAGTCAATGATTATTATACCGATAAAGGAATTGTAAAAGCATATAGTGATCAAATCGGTAATGTTGCTGAAATTAATTTTATTTTGATCAATATGCTGAAGTTAGGAGGTATCGATGCAAATCCGGTTTTGGTGAGTACTATTGAAAATGGAGTTCCAGTATATCCAACACGAACTGGATTTAATTATGTAATTGCAGGCGCACTTGTAGACGGAAAATTAATTTTGCTGGATGCAACGCATAAATATACATGTCCAAGCATTTTGCCATTGAATGTTTTAAATTGGAAGGGACGATTGATTAAAGCAGATGGAACTTCGCAGGAAATCAATTTAGATCCAACTGCGCTGTCAAAGGAAAATTCGACAGTTTTTGGAAAAATAGGTGAGACTGGAAAAATGGAAGGTAAAATGAGAATTCAAAGAACAGATTATGATGCTTACAGTTTCAGAACAAAACACTCCAATCAAAATCAAGAAAATTATCTTGAAAAATATGAGGAAGAACTGGGAGATTTGAAAATCGCTAATTATAAAATTGAAAATGCAAAAGCTAATTTTTCTGAGCCTGTAACAGAGACTTTTGATTTTGTATCAGAAAACGTTGTTGAGCGTATTGGAGGACAGTTATTCATTAATCCATTATTGTTTTTTACCAGTTCTAAAAACCCTTTTACTCAAGAAAAAAGGCAAATGGGAATTTATTTTGGATATCCTAGTCAAGAAAAAATAAACATGAATTTTCAAATTCCAGATGGATATCAAGTAGAATCAATGCCAAATCCAATCCGAATCTCGTCTGAAAATAAAGCAATCGTTTACACATTAAATATTTCAAAACAAGAAAATAAAATTCAGATTAGCTGTATCAAAGAAATAAACAATAGTATTTTTGCAGCGGATGATTATAATGGATTAAAAGATCTTTTCCAGAAAGTAATTGCCAGTCAAAATGAAAAAATTGTCCTTAAAAAAATATAGCGATGGATTTGAAAAATGCACAACTTGATGTTGATACTTGGATAAAAGAACACGGTGTTCGTTATTTTAACGAATTGACCAATATGGCGCAACTTACAGAAGAAGTTGGAGAAGTTGCCCGAATTATTGCCCGTCGTTACGGAGAACAATCCGAAAAAGAAAGTGATAAAAACAAAGATCTTGGCGAAGAATTGGCAGATGTTGTTTTCGTAGTTTTATGTTTGGCGAATCAAACAGGAATCGATTTGCAAGCCGCTTTTGACAAAAAAATGGATTTAAAATCGGTTAGAGATAAAGATCGTCACAAAAACAACGATAAATTGAAATAATTGTGAAATATCACTCATAAGTTTTGAATTATGAGTTTTGAATTTTGAATTATGAATGGGGAGTGGTAAATTGCGGGGCTGAATTATGTTTCTATCATTCGTAATTCAAAACTCACAACTTACAATTAAAAAAATGAATTTAAAATTAAGTACGAATTCACCATTTACAATTGATGATTCGCAATTAAATATCACCGGTTCAAAAAGCGAAACGAACCGTTTATTGTTACTAAAAGCTTTATTTCCAAATATTACTTTAGCCAATACTTCAAACTCAGATGATAGCGAAGTAATGCAAAAAGCCTTAATTGGAAATGATGAAATCGTAGATATTCATCATGCGGGAACTGCAATGCGTTTTTTGACAGCTTATTTTGCTGTGAATGAAGGCAGAGAAGTTGTAATGACGGGATCAAGCAGAATGCAGGAACGCCCAATCAAAATTTTGGTTGATACTTTAAGACAATTAGGAGTTGAAATCTCTTATGAAAAAGAAGAAGGTTATCCGCCAATTCGAATTAAAGGAAAAAAAGTTACGGCTTCAAAAGTAAACTTGGCAGCAAATGTGAGCAGTCAATATATCTCGGCACTTTTATTAGTAGCTTCAAAACTTGAAAATGGTTTAGAACTAACTTTAGAAGGAGAAATTACTTCAGTTCCTTATATCAAAATGACTTTGGCTTTGCTGAATGATTTAGATATCAAAACCAGTTTTGAAGGAAATGTAATCAAAGTTTATCCAAAAGATGCTGTTGAAACAAAAGAAATGGTTGTTGAATCAGACTGGAGTTCAGCTTCTTATTTCTTTAGTTTGGTTGCTTTGTCTGAAGTTGCAAAAATCACTTTGAGCAGTTATAAAGAAAACAGCCTTCAAGGAGATTCAGAATTAGTTTCTCTGTATGAAAAAATGGGTGTAAAAACGACTTTCCAAAATAACAAAATGACTTTGGAAAAAGTAGCTGGTTTCACTTATCAAGACGTAAATTTTGAATTGAATAATACGCCAGACATTGCTCAGACAATTGTTGTAACTTGTTTAGGTTTAGGAATTGGATGTCACTTAACGGGTCTTCATACTTTAAAAATCAAAGAAACTGACAGATTGGAAGCTTTACGAATTGAGCTTACAAAATTAGGAGCTACTATTTCTGTAACCAATGATAGTTTAACTTTAGAGCGTTCAGGAGCAATTAACCATGATGTTCATATTGCAACCTATAACGATCACCGTATGGCAATGGCATTTGCGCCTTTAGCAATTAAAGTTCCAATTATTATTGATGATGCCGAAGTAGTTTCTAAATCATACCCAGATTTCTGGAATGATTTAAAAGCTTTAAATTTTCAAATTTCAGAATTGTAAAAATTTTTAAACCATATAAGTTATATAAGTTCATTTAAACAAAGACTTTGTACAAAGCTTAATCATATAGCCTCTGGTTTTAACCAGAGGTTTTTTTATGTGTATTTAAAACAAACCCGACAGAGGTTTAATAAAAAAACAGTTAATATGAACTTATATAACTTATATGGTTTAAAAAAATACATTTATAATGGTTCGCGAAGCCTCACAAAATCAAGGGCTTTTGAAAATAAACGTCAAAACACTTGACAACGCCTATTTCACAATCGTATATTTGCAAGCGATTTAAAATTTTAGATAAAAAAATCTAAGATTGATATTTTAAAATCTAACTTCAAATATGAAATTATCACACTTCAATTTCAATTTACCGAAAGAACTTTTGGCTGAATTTCCAGCAGAAAACAGAGATGAATCTCGTTTAATGGTAATTGACCGTAAAAAAAACACTATCGAGCATAAAATGTTTAAAGACGTTATCAACTATTTTGATGACGGAGACGTTTTAATTCTAAATAATACAAAAGTTTTCCCTGCGCGTTTGTACGGAAACAAAGAAAAAACGGGAGCTAGAATTGAGGTTTTCTTATTAAGAGAATTAAATTCTGAGCAAAGACTTTGGGACGTTTTAGTAGATCCTGCTAGAAAAATCCGTATTGGTAATAAACTTTATTTTGGTGACGACGATTCATTAGTTGCTGAGGTAATCGACAATACAACTTCTCGTGGTAGAACTTTACGTTTCTTATACGATGGTTCTTACGAAGAATTCAGAAATAAATTGACAGAACTTGGAGAAACTCCAATTCCTAAATACATCAACAGAGAAGTTACTGCTGAAGATGCTGAAAGATACCAAACTATCTACGCAAAAGAAGAAGGAGCTGTAGCGGCGCCAACTGCTGGTTTGCACTTCTCAAAACACCTTTTGAAAAAATTAGAAATCAAAGGAGTAAATTTTGCTGAGGTAACTTTGCACGTTGGTTTAGGAACTTTTAACCCAGTTGAGGTTGAAGATTTGTCTAAGCACAAAATGGATTCTGAAGAATTGATCATCACACAACAAGCTTGTGATATCGTAAACGAAGGAAAAGCAAAGAAAAAACGTATTTGTGCTGTAGGAACAACTTCTATGCGTGCAATCGAAAGTTCTGTTTCTTCTGCTAATACTTTAAATCCATACGAAGGATGGACAAATAAATTTATTTTCCCTCCTCACGATTTCAGTATTGCAAACTGTATGATTACAAATTTCCACACACCAAAATCAACATTATTAATGATGATTTCTGCTTTCTGTGGACATGACTTAATGAAAAAAGCATACGACGAAGCGATCAAAGAGGGATACAAATTCTATTCTTACGGAGACGCAATGTTAATATTATAATTTGAGTTTATTTCAGAACTTCAAAAACCTGTCAGTAATGACGGGTTTTTTTATAGTTTTCAGTCACAGTCTCAGTTTTCAGTCCCACACTGAATACTGAGACTGTGACTGCGACTAAAAAGTAAACTTGTTAAATTTTAACGAAATACTTCAAAAGTTGTTATTTTAGCATCCAAAACAAAAAAAAATGACTTTTCAAAATACACGCGAATTTGCACGAGAGCTAGATTCGAAAGACGCATTAAACCATTATCAAGATCAATTCATTTTTCCAAAAGTGAATGACAAACGAGTAATTTATTTTACCGGAAACTCTTTAGGATTACAGCCAAAACGCACCAAAGCCTATATCGATGAAGTGATGAACGATTGGGCAGAATTGGCAGTAGAAGGTCACTTTTATGCCGAGAAACCTTGGTGGGATTATCAGGAAAGATTTGCAGAACCGTTGAGTAAAATTGTAGGTGCGCTTCCGTCTGAAGTTACGGTTATGAATACGTTAACTGTAAATCTTCATTTGCTGATGGTTTCATTTTATCAGCCAAAAGGAAAGCGTTATAAAATTATCTGCGAAGAAAAAGCTTTTCCGTCAGATCAATATATGTTTCAAAGTCAAGTGAATTTTCACGGATATAAACCTGAAGATGCGATTGTAGAAATTAAACGTAGAGATGGCGAGCACAATATTCGCCTTGAAGATGTTTTAGCAAAAATCGAAGAAGTTGGTGATGAACTGGCTTTGGTTTTGATTGGCGGAGTAAATTATTATACAGGACAAGTTTTTGACATTAAAACCATTACTGCAGCAGGGCAAAAAGTTGGAGCAAAAGTAGGTTGGGATTTAGCGCACGCTGCCGGAAATATCAAATTAGAGCTTCACGATTGGAATGTCGATTTTGCCGCTTGGTGCAGTTATAAATATATGAATTCGGGTCCAGGAAATGCTTCGGGTTGTTTTGTTCACGAAAAACATCATCATTCAGATTTGCCAAGATTTGCTGGATGGTGGGGACATAATAAAGAACGCCGTTTTAAAATGGAACCAAATTTTGATCCAGTTCAAGGAGCAGGCGGATGGCAAATTAGTAATCTTCCGGTTTTATCTTTAGCGCCATATTTGGCATCTGTAGAAATGTTCGCTGAGGTTGGAATGGATGCTTTAATAAAAAAACGTGATCATATTACGTCTTATTTAGAATTTATTCTTCACGAAATTGATAAAGAAGTAGAAAGTACATTTGAAATCATTACACCAAATAATCCTGAAGAAAGAGCATCACAATTGTCTGTTTTTCTTCATGGCCAAGGGCGAAGCTTATTCGATTATTTAATGAAAAACGGTGTAATTACAGATTGGCGCGAACCAAACGTCATTCGTCTTGCACCAGTTCCTTTGTATTCTTCGTATGAAGACATGTATGATTTTGGACAAATTCTGAAAAAAGGAATTTTAGGGAAATAAGAGTGAATTAATCTCGCAAATTAATCCGTTTAATCTGTGGCTTTAAACGAAAATATTCTAATCTTATAAACTTTCCAAAAAATTCTGTAATAAGTATTATAGCTAATATTCCGTATTTTGTAATGTATAATTTTAAAAATTACAATCATGAAAGGCTTATATGTTTTATTAGCAGCGATACTTTTAACATCTTGCCAAAATCAAAGTAAGGAAGATCTAAATAAAGCCAAACAAGCCAGTATTGATTCAATGAAAGTTGAAATTAACAAGCAGCGTGTTATCGATTCAATGAAGACTGAAATGGCGAAGGCAGAAGAGAAACAGAAAGCAGAAGCTCAAAAAGTTGTTGTAGTGCATGAAAATGACGGAACAGCAACAGCAGCACCAGCATCAGCAAAAAAGAAAGGTTGGAGTTCGACTGCTAAGGGCGCTGTAATTGGTGCCGGAGTTGGCGCTGCCACCGGAGCAATTGTCAGCAAGAAAAAAGGTGAGGGTGCCATCATTGGTGGTTTGGCCGGTGCCGGAGTAGGTGCGGGTACAGGTGCTATTATTGATAGCAACAAGAAAAAGAAAGAATAGATTATAATTCTATAAACAAAAAACGCCGATTTATTTTTTAAATCGGCGTTTTGTTTTTAGGCTAATTCTAAAGTTGGAATTTGAATCGAGTTTAATTCTGATTTATAAGAATCAAACTGATTTTTAATTTTCTCTTCGTCATTTTTAAAATATAAAGTTGATGAAAATAGATTGTGATAATATTCGATTCCTTCGAGAATATTCGCTTTAAAGGAATTCCATTTTTTAAGTTGCATCGCTGTTACTTCTCCCGAAATGGTTTCAATCTCATTTCTGAAATAATCCACATACATTTTTAATTCCTTTACAAATAAATTGGGACGATCCGTTCTCAAAATTGATTTTCCCTGATAAATATGCTGAATCATTTCTTTCAAAGAAACTTCCTGATCAAAATAAGCCAGATTTGGTCCTGGACAAATTACTACACCTTGCGATTGTCCTTTTATTTTGATGTCATTTTCTAAATAAGAAGCGTTTGCCAAACCAACACACAAACATGATTTTTCGGTGATTTTGATTTTGCTTTTCTCAAAATCTTCTGTAGATAAAGTATCTTTTCTGCTTTCTAACTCTTCCAGTTTTATATCCTGATATTTCTTAGAAGCCGTACAAATTCCGTGTGGATCGTATTCTTTGCTTAGCGCTAAAAATTTCTTTGGGCATGAACTTCCTGCTTTATTTTCGTCAATGCGTTTTTGTTTTAAAAATTCATTTGTTGTCCCTTTTAAAGTATTAAACGGAACTCCCAAAGGTGAAATGTTACTCAAATAGAAATCATCTTCTTTGGCATTCATCAATAAGTTTCGAGTTTCCTTGTCTACAGAAGTGGCTTCGGGAACTAATAAAAAAGGTGAACCCCAACCAACAGCATCGACTTTATATTCATCCAATAAAAATTCATGTTCTTCAGCAGTTCCGACGCCGCCTTGAACGGTGATTTTTAGTTCTAAAGGTTTTTCTGGGAAATACTGATTTTTTGCCTGTAAAGCTTTAATCATTAAATCGTGAGCCGATTGTACCAATTGTTCTTTTTTCTGCTTAAATTCTTCCAAAATAGTGCCTAATAAAAGTCCATCGGTTGCGAAAGCATGCCCGCCACAGTTCAATCCTGATTCGATTCGATATTCTGAAACCCAAAGCCCTTTTTTTGCTAAAAAATTCCCTTGAATCATAGCCGATCTGAAATCACTCACTTTTAAGATGATTTTCTTTCTCAGTTCGTTATTCTCATTTGGGAAAAAATCTTTGAAGTTTTCGAAATAACCAAATAATCTCGGATTCATGCCGGCAGAAAGCACAATAGAGGATTCCAAATTACTGTTTGCAAAACCTCTCAACGCAGCATGTGCATCATTAAATTCAATTGGAAGCTGTTCATTTTTGATAAAATTATCTTTATCCAATTTTGTCATGATATTCACATCAATTTCTCCTGGGAAAAGATGTGATTCGATATAGTGTTGAATGTTTTCTTTAAAAGCGATTCCGTCATCCAATAAATTTTGAAAACCTTTTTTTATGTCAGAAGTATTAGGCAGCATCGACATGAAGTTTTCTAAAGCTGTTTTGCTTTCTGTCAATTCTGTTTTAAAGTTTTCGAACTTTTCTTTTACAATTTTATCGACTAAATTTAAATAAGAAGTTATTCTTTCGGCACGATAATCATGAAATTTCTGAGTGATTTCTTCATAAGGAAGATTGAATTTTGTGCTGTAAAAATTGCGCATCTTCTCAATCAAATCATCATCGGCGAGCGCAATAACAGACGAAATTCCATATTGCGCAACGCGAATGGGGCTGTCTATTGTATAAGCGAGTCCCATTACCGGAATATGGAAAGTATGTAAGGGTGTTTTTGTCATTTGTTTTCAAATTAAAATAAAGACAAATGAAAAGAAATATTTTCTTGCAAAACCTGATAATTGTCAGGTTTGGATTTAGGTTGCAACGAATTACACAAATTTTTGCGAATTATCAATTAGTGCAATTTGTGTAATTCGTTGCTGAAAATTATATCAAGATCTTCTTCAAAGATTCCGCAATGCTTCTCCACAATAGGTTGTAGAATGATCTATCCTGAAGTCGTTCTACTTCAATTTCTGCGGTTTTAGCTCCGTCTTTCGAATCATTTTTAACTAATAAATTGGCAACAGCAGTTTTAAGTTTAGCTTCTTTTTCTGTTTTTTTCTTTTTGTACAATTTCACTTTTAAGTCATCATAATCCAAAGAAGCATTTCCTTTGGAGCCATTGTCATTTCCGTAGAAATTGAAACGATATTTATGGAAAGTTCCAGTAAAAGTTGTGTTGATGTACGGTTTTGTGAATCTCGTCATTCCTTGAACATTAAAATTCGAAATCACGCCTTGAATATGAAATCCATCGGTCTTATCTAAAACATTAAAACTCCAATCGACATCTAGCGGAGAATTTTTCATAAAAATACATTTGACTTTGATTTTTACATCGTTTGTTTTTTTCAAACCAAAACCGCTTCGCAAATTAGTTGCCTGCAAATTGAATTGGTCAAATGTCAAAACTCCGGGGCCTTTCGCAACATCCAATTCTTCTTCATAAACCAATTTCGATTTCAAAACTTGTAAAGTATCAATTTGAAGCGGAAATTTGAGATTTCGCAATAAATGATTGTAAAGGTATTTTTTGCTAGGATCGTCTTTCAGCATTTTTCCTCGGTATATATTGGCATCAAAATGATTGATGACCAGGGAGTTTGCTTTAAAGTAAAATTTATCGTTTTTAAATCCCCAATTCATTTTTGCAACTTGAGCCGAATCGAATTTTAAATTGTAAATGTCTTTCTCTTTGTCGAGACGCTTTACAAAATCATATCGCTTAAATTGAGGTAGATAAGAGAAATTATTGATTTTTAAAAAATTATTTTCGGTACTTATTTTTCCAATATTTATATAGTAAAAAGAATTTGGTCGGTAAAACAAGCTATCAATAATTAAAGCATAAGTTTTGTATTGCAATGGAATTTTTTCTTTTAAAGTAGTATCGGTTATTAAAATTCCTTCCAATTTTAAAATGATTTTTTTAACGCTGAAAATGGGTTTTTCAGTATCGAGCGAAACCACATCAATCGTTCCATCATTTAGATAAATATTCGAAACCGCAATTATTTTCCGGAAGGGAGCTACAATTTCAGTTTCAATACTTTTACGGTTATTCAAAAGTTTTTCGCCTTTTTTATATAAAATCACATGTGGTTTATTGATGATAATACTTTCTGCCTGAATAATATCGCGAAAAGCCAAATCCCAAATATTGAAATGTTTTATAGTAATCGATTCGATTTTAGAAAAAAGACCATTTTTACTGTCCTTGGGTTCGTTTTTCGGACTAACTAATAATGTCTGAGCGTAGATATTTCGAGAAAAAAGCGACACTTCAATTTTTTCATAATTGATATTATACACCGTTTTATTTTTCTCGTGAATGATAACTGGAAGCTGTTTTTTGATCCAGTAATTCAAGCCAATATTGGCTAAAATCACAATAATAAACAGAGAAATTACTCCGATTGCTATTTTTTTATAGATTGACATTTATTGTATCGATTTTAAATATAAATTTAGACTTTAGAAAATAAAGTCGTTTACATGATTTTATTTTTACGTTACATTTTAACAAATCATCAAACCGAATACCTTGTTTTGAATATGAAAAAACTTAAAAAATTCCTGCTGGTTTTATTTGTCCTGATTGTTGTTTTAGGAATAGGTTTATGCGCTTATATTTTTCATTTAAAACCCAAATATGAAGGAGAGTTGGAATTGAAAAATCTTCAGGCAGCAACCACAGTCTATTTTGATGAATTTGGAGTTCCTCATATTTATGCCGATTCTGAAAAAGATGCGATGACGGCGCTTGGTTATGTTCACGCGCAGGAACGATTATGGCAAATGGAATTGCTTCGCAGAATTGCGCCGGGACGTTTATCTGAAATCTTCGGATCTGTAGCGCTTAAAAATGACAAGTTTTTCTCCGGAATTGGAATAGAAGAAGCTTCGGCGAAAGCCATTACTAAATTAGACAAAAACAGTCAAGCATATCAGTTAACACAGGCTTATTTGGATGGAATTAATCAATATTTGGAAGAAGGTGTTACACCAGTAGAGTTTACACTTGTTGGTGTGAAAAAAGAAAAATTTACGATAAAAGATGTTTATAATATCTTCGGATATATGTCTTTCAGTTTTGCAATGGCTCAAAAAACAGATCCGTTATTGACTGAAATCCGCAATAAATATGGTGTAGAATATTTGAAAGATTTAGGAATTGAAGGCCAATTCAATACGACTCAGTTAAAAAGCTCAAAAGAAGATATTGAGCAATACACAGAAATTTCAAAATCGGTTGCGGCTTTGTTGGACAAATCGCCAATTCCGCCGTTTATTGGAAGCAATAGTTGGGTTGCCGGACCGCATAAAACCAAAAGCGGAAAAGTGATTTTTGCCAATGATCCACACATTGGATTCTCGCAGCCTGCAACTTGGTATGAAGCTCATTTGATTACGCCTCAACATGAATTATATGGCTGTTATTTGGCTGGAACTCCTTTTCCGTTGTTGGCGCACAATCGTAATTATGCTTATGGTTTGACGATGTTTGAAAATGATGATATCGATTTTTATCAAGAAAAAAATAAAACGGGAGACGATAATCAATATCAAACTCCAACTGGATTTGCATCTTATGAAATCAGAAAAAAGACAATTAAAATAAAAGATACTTCTGATGTTGTTATGACCATAAAATCAAGTCGACACGGACCTATAATGAACGATGTTTTGGATCGTTTGGATAAAAAAAATCCGATTGCAATGTCATGGACGTATACAAGAGAACCGATTCAGATTTTAGATGCTGTTTATGGACTTTCACATGCAAAAAATAAAGATGATTTTAGAAAAGCAGTTCAATTGGTTGCAGCGCCAGGACTCAATGTAATGTATGGTGATTCCAAAGGAAATGTGGCGTGGTGGGCAACAGGAAAATTATACAAGCACGACAAGGGCGTGAATACTTTCTTGATTCTTGACGGCGCAAGCGGAAAAGATGATATTAAAGAATATCTGGATTTCTCAAAAAATCCATCTTCTGAAAACCCGAAATGGGGTTATGTTTATTCAGCAAATAATCAGCCTGAAGCTATCGATGGTTTTTTATATCCGGGTTATTATTTGCCTGAAGACCGAGCGAAAAGAATTTCAAGTTTAATGGATGCAAAATCAGATTGGGATAAAGAAGCAATCAGTAAAATGATTTACGACAATACTTCTCCAATTGCTCCGGGAACTGCTCAAAATTTGATTTCAAATTTAGATAACAAAACACTTTCTCCTGAAGAAAAACAAGCAATAGAAGTTTTAAAATCTTGGAAAGGAACAACAAATCTTGAAGATGTTGCCCCAACGATTTATAATAAATGGATATATCTTTATTTGAAAAATACTTTTGAAGATGAAATGGGGAAAGATAATTTCGATTTGTTTTTAGGAACTCATATCGGGAAACAAGTTATTGCAAGACAAGTGGCAAATGAAAATTCGGTTTGGTGGGATAATATCAAAACCAAAAATGTAAAAGAAACCAGAAAAGATATTGTTTCAAGATCATTTCATGATGCGATTTCGGCACTTCAAAATCAACTAGGAAACACAATTTCAGATTGGAATTGGGGAAAAGTTCATACAGTTGAGCACGAACATCCGTTAGGGAAAGTGGCGGCATTGCGAAAATTATTCAATGTTGGCCCATTTGAATCACCAGGATCAAATGAAGTGATAAATAATTTATTCTTTGGTTTTAATGAAGAGGGGAAATATTATGTCAAAGGCGGGCCATCAACAAGAAGAATTGTCGATTTCTCTGATGTTGAAAACAGTTGGAGCATTTTGCCGACAGGACAATCTGGAAATCCATTCAGCAAACATTATCATGATCAGGCAGAAATGTACAATGAAGGCAAATTCAGAAAAATGAAACTGAATAAAGAAGAAATTGTAAAAACATCAACAAAACTGGTTTTGAAACCTAAAAAGTAGTTTTGTTTCAAGTTTCAGGTTTCAAGTTCAAACTACATAAAAAATAAAAGGTTCAAAAGTTTTAGTTTTTAAAACCTTTGAACCTTTGTTACTTTGTTACTTTGAACCTTACTTAGAAATATACTTTCCTAAAACAATATCATTAGCAAAAATATTCAAGTTGTTAACAAGTGCCTTATTTGTTGTCATTGCATTTTTAGTTTGATAAGCAGTGTCTTTTTCATATGCTTTTAGAAGTGTTTCCAATTCAACTTCATCATAAAAAGCAAAAACATTGTAAATCGCATCTCTGAAATTTTTGTAATTGATGCTTTGTGTAATTTCCATTGCTTTTTGTTCGTTCCAGCCTTCCTTGGCAGAAGCTTCGTTAATTTTAGTCAAACAAAAATCAATAACATAAGTTTTATAGTGAGCCGCCTCTACAATTTTATCGACAATAATTTTGTTTTGTTGTGTGGGCATTGCTGGAGGTTGTGGATTGTTTTGCGAAATACATTTCGAAGAAATAAACAAACATAACAATGCAGTCACGAGACTGTACTTTTTTAGATTTTTCATAGGTTATTTAGTTGTTTTTGGGAGTGGCTAAAATAATATTTTTTATGACAAATCATCGAGTTTGAATGTTACAAGTTATAACAAAAAAAATCTGCTAAAAAGCAGTTTGAGATACTTTTTTGCAGATTCTTTGAAAAGCAATATTTCATTTATTTTTTCGAAAGCTCGGCTAAAACTTTTTTGCCACCTTCATTACTAGGGTCAAGCTCCACCGATTTTGTGTAATTTTCAATAGCCAATTTTTTGTCACCATCTGCCAAATAAGCTTCACCCAAACTATCATAAGTATTTCCTGATTTTGGGAAAGCTTCTACATTGATTTTAAAAACTTCAATAGCTTCTTTTTTCTTGCCCGTTTGCAATAATTGATATCCAATTCGGTTCATATCGCCTTCCTTAATGGCATATGTTGGATCATTTTTTAGTTTTTTATAAGCTTCGTTTCCTCCAGAAACGCCTTTTAAAGAATAAGCATCCAATAGATCAAGTGCTAAAGATTTTTTTGGCTGATTGTATGATTGTTTGTACAAAATAGCTCTAATGGCTTCATTCATTTCACCTAGAACTGTTCCGCCGGTATTGTTTAATAAAACGACCAAATTTTTATCAGCAGGAATTCTCGAAATTATGGTGTTGAAGCCGTTGATGCCACCGCCGTGCTCTGTAATTTTTACTTTTGCTCTATTGCCAATCGAAACTTCTTCTATTCCCCAACCATATCCATATGAATCATCCCATGCTTTAACATATGGCTTAAATATCAATTCCATTGATTTTTCTGAAAGCAATTTGTTGGTATAAAGTGCCTGATCCCATAAATACAAATCTTCAACAGTCGAATATAAAGATCCAGCAGCATATGGAATACTCATGTCGATATAAGCCGCGTTGACGATTTTTTTTCCCTCTTTTTCATATCCAGCAGCTCTGTTTTTTATGATTAAATCACTGTGGTCATAACCAGAATTGACCATTTTTAAAGGTGTGAAAATGGTTTCTTGTAAATATTGCTCGTACGTTTTTCCAGTGATTTTTTCAATAATATAACCCAACAAAAAATAGCCAGAATTGCTATAATTAAATTTTTCACCTGGAGCAAAATCAAGTGGCAATGTTGAAAATGTTTTTACAAATTCTGCTGGAGCATATGGATTTCTGGCTTTATCTTTAAAGAAATTCGGTGCGTTTGTATAATTCGGAATCCCAGATGAATGTGTAAGCAGATGATGAATCGTTATTTTATCTCCGTTTTCTTTTGGGTAATCTGGCAAATAGGTTGTAATTGGAACATCTAATTTTATTTTTCCTTCTTCAGCCAATTTTACAATTAAAAGTGCAGTGAATTGTTTCGTAATTGATCCTAGCCTAAATTTTGTGTCCGACTGATTTGGAATATTCCATTCAAAATTAGCAGAACCAAATCCTTTTTTGAAAATCACTTTTCCGTTTTCGGCCACTAAAGCCGATCCGTTGAATTGTCCATACTCATTGTATTTGCTTAAAAGTTGTTCGATTTCTTTGACTTTGTCTTGAGCAAAAGTGGTTATGGTTAAAAAAAATAAGGTTGTACAGAGGGCGATTGATTTGATTGACTTTTTCATAATAATTGCTGAGTATGGTTTTAGGATTAATAAAATGATTTGATTTTTGATTGATGATTGAAACATCGTAACGGTTAGATAGTCAGTAATTTGGTTTAAAATTACCAAATAAATTTATTCGTTCTAAATGTTAGACGATCGAATTATCGTTTGGTTTCAATCTCAATCAATTTTTTTCCATTTTCTCCTAAAAAATGTTCCATAAGCTTCCTGTAAACTTTGGAACAGTTATTAAAACGAATTTTTCTTAAATTTGGCTTTCGCCGAAACTACTATCAATACTCCAACTTTTACTGCCGAATCTTTTATTTTTTGAGAAAGTTAGTGTTCGGTATATAAATGCATTTTGGTGGTCGAACTGCGTGATAGTGGTTTGAAATCTTAGATGAAAATTCTGGTTTCTCTATGATTTTTAAGCAAACTCCACAAAATAGTCTCGTTTAGTATTTTTCCATTCCTCCAAAATTACACTATAATAAACATCATCTTTACTCTTTCCTTCAGAATCAACATAGTTATTTCTAAAAATCCCTTCTTTTAAAGCGCCTAATTTTTCAATAGCTCTCTGTGATCTTAAATTTTCAAGATCCGCACTGAATTGTATTCTTCTAAATTGAATTTTTTCAAAACCAAAATTCAGCAACTCAAATTTGCAGGCTTTGTTTAAGCCCGTTCCCTGGAAATCTTTTCCGTACCAAGTCCAGCCAATTTCGCATTTTTGGCTCGCATGATTTAGATATCCGTAGCGTGTGCTTCCAGCGACTTTATTTGTGGCTTTATCAATAATTAAAAACGGATAACAAATTCCATCTGATTTTTGTTTCAATGTACTTTGAATATAATTTTCAAAATCTTGTTGATTTCGCACGTATATTCCCATATATTTCCAGATTTCATCATCAAAAATAATTTCCTTTAGTTCTGCATTTCTTTCGTTTTCAAATGGAATCAAAAGGACTTTTTCATTTTCCAGAATAATATTTGTTTTTAGAATCTCGCTGTTCATGAATCTTTATTTAATTATAGTAAATTATGAGACAAAATTACTTGTTTAATTTTTGTGAATAAATTAAATAAAATAACATTTTGTTTTATTTGAAACAAAACAAGATGGCTAATTGTGACCTCAATTTATTTGATTATATATTAAGGTATAAGTTAGTTTTTAAATATCCCGCAAATTGAAAAGCTTACAGCAAATCTATAGCAACAAATAATTGCTTTATTTTAAGGGTTATCTATAATTATTACTTATTTTTACGACCCAATATTAGAATTTCCCTCGATGCAAACTTCACTAAAAATTGCTGTAGTTGGTTCTGGACTTGTAGGATCACTTTTGGCAATTTATCTTAAAAAAGCTGGCCACACCGTTCATGTTTATGACCGCAGTCCTGATATTAGAAAAATAAATTTTTCTGGCCGTTCTATTAATTTAGCAATGTCCAACCGTGGCTGGAAAGCTTTGGATGCAGTAGGAGTTGGCGATTCGGTTCGAGAAATCGCAATTCCAATGGACAAACGTGCTATTCATTTGGTTGACAAATTGAATTTTCAGAATTATGGTCAGGAAGGAGAATCGATTTATTCTATTTCGAGAGGAAAATTAAACAGAAAAATGATCGATCTTGCAGAAGAAGCGGGAGCGGAGTTTCATTTCGAGCAAAAAGTTTGGGATGTTACCTTAAGTGATGCAACTTTGCATATTGGCGAAAGTGAAAGAGGCGAGTGGGAAGAGCACAAATTTGATATGGTTTTTGGTGCCGATGGTGCGTTTTCAAGAATTCGTCACAGAATGCAACGCCAAAGTATGTTCAATTATTCGCAAGAATTTTTGAATATGGGTTACAAAGAATTGAATATTCCGGCAAATTCTGACGGAACACATAAATTAGATAAAAATTCATTTCATATTTGGCCAAGAGGCGAGTACATGTTGATTGCGCTTCCAAATCTTGATGGAAGTTTTACTTGTACCTTATTTATGCCTTTTGAGGGCGAAAACTCTTTTGAATCATTGACCGATCGTAAAATGGTTGAGGATTTCTTCGAGAAAAATTTCCCAGATTCTATTGAAGTAATTCCGGAACTTGCAAATGATTTCTTTAAAAATCCAACAAGTACTTTGGTTACCATGAAATGTTTTCCTTGGACGTTTGAAGACAAGATTGCCTTAATTGGAGATGCTTGTCATGCCATTGTTCCATTTTACGGACAAGGAATGAATGCTGGTTTTGAGGATATTACTGTTTTAAATGAAATGATTGAAAAGTACCAAGACGATTGGAAAAAAATATTTTCAGAATATCAAATTTCAAGAAAACCAAATGCTGACGCTATTGCGGAGCTTTCATATCGCAATTTTCTT
This sequence comes from Flavobacterium denitrificans DSM 15936, assembly GCF_000425445.1. GTDB lineage: Bacteria > Bacteroidota > Bacteroidia > Flavobacteriales > Flavobacteriaceae > Flavobacterium > Flavobacterium denitrificans. The sequence continues at coordinate 303,550 of NZ_AUDL01000012.1, forward strand.
GAAATGAGTACAAAAACTGCCGATGAAAAATTCTTGTTGCAAAAGAAAATAGAAAAAGTTTTTTCTGATAAACATCCAGATAAATGGATTCCGCTTTACAGTCGAGTAACTTTTAGTGATCGCCCTTATGCTGAAGCTTTGGCAATTGGTGATTTCCAAAACGGAATTATGGAAGAAGTTTTAAAACTTGATAATATCGAAAATATCTGGAACTCTCCAGAAGTTGAAAATAAAATTTTAGAGCTGTTGGAAAACAGATAAAAATTTAAACCATATAAGTTATATAAGTTCATTTAATATTTATGCGCAAGCATTATATTTACTTATATAACTTATATGGTTTTCTTTTTTTTATTTTTTGAATATTTTGGTCAAAACACCAAAAACGCCTCTGATAAAAGTAGCACTTGTCACGACTTTCAGGACAGATTTCGTAACTACTTCGGTAGTGCTTGGTCCAGTTTTGGTAGATTTACCTGGCGCTTCTTGTTCTTGCTCAACAGTGGCTTGTGTTGCTTCCTCGATTTTTTTTGTCAGTATTTCGTAAGCACTTTCGCGGTCAATTTCCTCAGCGTATTTTTTAACTAATTTTGATTTCCCATTAATTCCTTCAATTTCATCTGGAGTTAAAACATCCATTCGACTCATTGGTGCACGCATCATTGTTGCTACTAACGGTGTAGGGATACCTTTTTCGCTAAGTGCAGTTACTAATGCTTCTCCAATTCCTAAACTAGTCAGCAACTCATCAGTCTGATAATAATCTGAAGTTGGATAATTATCCGCCGTTTTCTTAATCGCTTGACGGTCATTAGCTGTAAAAGCTCTTAATGCATGCTGAATTTTCAAACCTAATTGCGCCAAAACGCCACTGGGAACATCCATTGGATTTTGCGTAACAAAATAAACACCAACACCTTTTGAACGAATCAGTTTTACAATAGTTTCAATTTGTTCCAATAATGCTTTGCTGGCTTCATTAAAAATCAAATGCGCTTCGTCAATAAAAATTACTAATTCTGGTTGTTCAGCATCTCCCTTTTCAGGCATTTTTTGATAAATCTCAGCCAAAAGACTCAACATAAAAGTCGAGAACAATTTAGGTTTGTCCTGAATATCAGTTAAGCGTATAATATTTACGTATCCTTTTCCATTTTCGTCAATTCGCATTAAATCATCAGTTTCAAAAGATAATTCACCAAAAAACAAATCACCGCCTTGTTGTTCCAACTCGATTATTTTTCTCAAAATAGTTCCAGTGGTCGCAGTTGAGATTTTGCCGTAACTTTCGGCAATTTCATCCTTACCTTCTTCCGTAATATAATTAATGACTTTTTTGATGTCTTTTAAATCAAGCAAAGGCATTTTGTTGTCGTCACAATATTTAAAGATAACAGCTACGACACCAGCCTGAGTATCATTAAGATCTAATATTCTAGAAAATAGAACTGGCCCAAATTCAGAAACTGTTGCACGCAAACGAACTCCGTTCTGTTTAGACAAGGACATTAATTCAACAGGAAATGAAGCTACATTATAAGGTATATCCATTTTGGCATGGCGTTCTGTAATAAAGCTTTGTTCTTTGCCTTCTTTTGCGATACCACTAAAATCACCTTTAATATCCATCATTAAAACAGGAATTCCAACATTTGACAGCTGTTCTGAAAAAACCTGAATTGTTTTTGTCTTCCCAGTTCCAGTCGCACCAGCGATAAGCCCATGGCGATTTAGGGTTTTCAATGGGATTTTTACATGAGCTTCTGCAATAGCTTCTCCATCAAGAATGGCGCTTCCAAGGGTAATGCTGTCGCCTTTAGAAAGATAACCGTTGTTTATCTCTTGAATGAAATTGTCTTTTTTATTCATGCTTTTATTTGTAATTTAGATGATTATAAGTTTTTTGCTTTGTTTTTAACAATTAGGCTGTATTTTTTTTAGTAAGAAAAAGCTTTTTTTGATTGAAAATGATATAAAAAAAAATTCGCAGCTTTTTAAGAAGATTTCAATGGATTAATTGAATATTTACTAAAACGTTGTAATTTTTTTATTATTCGACCTTTTTTTTGTTTTATCAAAAAAATGATGTTGGCAATTTAATGAGATATTTTTTAAATTGACGTTAAATTTCCTTCAATAAAATTAAAAAAAGTTTTTTTATTTAAACTAAACGTATAAATTTGCTCCTCTACAAGTTAAATATAACTAAAAAATAAAAATTATTTAAAACTATTAAAATTAAAAAAAATGGCAAACGTTAAAGTTAAAAAAGAAAGCACTTCAAATGGGGGAGGAATGATTTCAGGAATCATTATTGCAGCATGTGTTTTTGTAGGTTGGTTAATCTGGAAATTCGTTATGGGGGATTCAGCTAACTTTGAAGGAGGAAATCCAGAAACAGGTCACCCAATCAATACTTTAGGTATGGTTTACAAAGGAGGTTTCATTGTACCAGTATTATTAGGTATGCTTTTAATGGTTGTTGTTTTTTCTATTGAGAGATTTATCGTTATCGGTAAAGCTGCTGGTAAATCTAACTTAGATGCATTTATGAAAAATGTACAAGGAAGCATTAAAGAAGGAAACATCGAGGCTGCTATCGCTTCATGTGACAAACAACAAGGTTCAGTTGCAAATGCAATTAAATCTGCTTTGATTAAATATCAAGACGTTAAAAAAGAAGGTTTCAACAGTGAAGAAGCTTCAGAAGTGATCCACAAAGAAATCGAAGAGGCTACTTCATTAGAAATGCCAATGTTAGAAAAAAATATGACTATTATCTCTACTTTAGTATCTTTAGGTACATTAGGAGGATTATTAGGAACAGTATCTGGTATGATTAAAGCGTTTGGTGCGTTAGCTTCTGCTGGAACTCCAGACCAGGCTGCTCTTGCAACAGGTATCTCTGAGGCACTTATCAACACTGCAACAGGTATCTCTACTTCTATCTTTGCAATTGTTTCTTACAACTTCTTTACTGCTAAAATTGACGATTTAACTTACTCTATCGATGAGGCTGGTACTACAATCGTGAATACTTACAGAAAATTCAGAGGAAGTTTAAAACAATAATTAATTTTTGATATATAAATAATTAAGATTTAATTATATCAAAAAAAATAAAATAAAAGATAATGGCTAAAATTAAAATGAAAAAGAAGTCGACATCGACAGATATGACTGCCATGTGTGATGTTGCGTTCCTTTTGCTTACGTTCTTTATCTTGACTGCTACTGCTAAAGTTCCTGAAGCGCTTCCTGTTGATATGCCTGCTTCTACTGTAGAACATAAATTACCAGATTCTAATTTGGCAATTATTACAATAGGAAAAGGAAAAGACGGGAAAAGCAAAGTTTTCTTCGATATCAAAGGAAGAGAGATTCGTAAAAAGACTCTTGAAGGTATGGGAGCAAAATTTGGAGTGAACTTTTCAGAAGATGATAAAACTAAATTTGCATTAATGGATGACTTTGGTGTTCCAGTAGCAGGTTTAAAGCAAATCATTGACATGAAAGCAGCTGATAGAACTAAAGCAAATCAGCCAGGTATTCCAATCGATTCTTTGGATAATCAATTAAAAGAGTGGCTTTTGGTTTCAAGAAGAGCTACAATCGATCTTGAGGACAAAGAGTTAGAGATTGCAATCAAAGGAGATGCTAAAGAACAATATCCTCAAATCAAAAAGATTATGGATATTTTACAAGATCAGAAAATCAATTCCTTTAACTTAGTTACAGGTACAAGAGGAAAAGACTTTTAATTAAAAAAGATACACTAAAATGGCTGAATTAAATACTGGCGACAGTGGTGGCGGAAAAGGTGGCAAGGTAAGAAGTAAAAAGCAAAATTCGAAAGTCGATTTAACGGCGATGGTGGATTTGGCATTCTTATTGATCACGTTCTTTATGTTGACCACATCGTTGTCAAAACCTAAAGCGATGGATTTATCATTGCCAGACAAAAACGAGGATCCTACTAAGAATAAAGATATTAAGGTAGATGAGAATCGTACAATGACAGTGATGTTAGGGGAAAATAATAAATTGGTTTATTATATGGGATTATTAGCTACTCCAATTGCGGGACCTAAAGATATTACATATGGTAAAGATGGAATTCGTAGAGAAGTTCTTAAAAGAAAAAAATCAGTTTTAGAATATTCTGCTGCTCAAGGAAAACCAAAAAATGGAATTATCGTTATTATAAAGCCAAGCAAAAAGTCAACTTACCGAAATTTAGTTGATATGTTGGATGAAATGGCGATTGCTGGAGTTGATACTTATGCAATAGTTCCTGAGTTTACGCCAGAGGAAACAAAATTGATAGATAAGAAATAAGATTTATCTTGTTTGAACATCCTAATAATCAAGAAAAATGAAATTAGATATTATAAAAAATCAGTGGCTTGATATCGTATTCGAAGGACGTAATAAGATATATGGTGCATATGAGTTAAGAAAATCGAACAACAAAACTACGGTAAGAGCTCTTATCATTGGTTCGATCATCTTTAGCTTTGCTGTAGCAGCTCCTCTTATTGCAAGTTATTTGCCAGATTCTGGTGAAGAAGATATGGATAAGGATATTAAGATCGCTACAGTTAAATTACCTCCTAAGAAAAAAGAAGAGGTAAAACCAAATGAACCGCCACCACCACCACCACCACCAAAAGTGGATCAGGTGAAATTTGTGAAGCCGGTTGTTGCAAAAGCAGAAGAGGTTACAGAAGATCCACCAAAAATTGAAGATCTTAAAGATAAAAAGGTTGGTGCTGAAACTATTAAAGGAGATCCTGATGCAGTTTTAACTGTTGATGAGCCAGTAGGTACTGGAACTGCTGCAGTAGTTGAGGAGGACAACCAAGTATATAACACAGCTGGTATCGAAGTAAAACCAGATTTCCCTGGAGGAATTGAGAAATTCTACAAATTCGTAGGAAACAATTACAAAACTCCAGAAGAAGAAGGTTTAAAAGGTAAAGTTTACGTTACGTTTGTAGTTGAAAAAGACGGTTCATTAACCGACATTAAAGTTTTAAGGGATATCGGTTACGGTACAGGAGCAGAAGCAATTCGTGTTCTTAAAAAATGTCCAAAATGGACTCCTGGCGAGCAAAATGGTAAAAAAGTTAGGGTATTATACTCTTTACCTATTACTATTCAATCTGCAGAATAATGTTAAAAGATATGCTTAATAATATTCAGAAGAAATCGCTCAAAGAGCGATTTCTTCTTGTTTTAGGAATACTGTTTTTTTTAATATATCTTGTGCTGGGTTTAATGATTATGTTTTGGGAAAAATTACCTTTAAACATGGAGCCTAAATACAGATATGCTTTTGGAGGACTATTGATTGTGTATTCAGGAATACGTTTTCTTAGGTTGATTAATTCTAATACTGACTAATATGTTGAAGTATAGTAAAGTCTTTGGTTTGGTTGCTTTTGTCTTTTTGTTTGCCATGTGCAACCAAAAAAGCAAGAATGAATCAGAAGAAACAATTTTAAAAGGATCTCTTGATGTTACAGTTGATGAAACTGTAAAACCAATTGTTGACGATCAGGTGGCAGTTTTTGAAGGAACTTACTATGATGCTAAAATCAATGTGAAGCCTAAATCGGAGGTGGAGCTTATCAATGATTTGCTGAATAAAAAAGCTAAAGTTGTAGTAACTGCGCGAAATTTGACACAGGAAGAATTGAAAAGATTTGAAAAAAGTAAAATTAATCCTAGAGTTACGCCATTTGCTATTGATGCAATAGCCTTAATTTCCAACAAAAGCAATAATGACACATTAATTGCGTTGAAGTCTGTATTAGATTTTATGCAAGGAAAGAAAGAAACTGGAATTAAAGGGCTTGTTTTTGACAATCCGAATTCTAGTACAGTTCGTTACATGAAGGATTTGGCAAAAGTGAAAGACATTCCGGCAACTGGAGTTTTTTCATTCAAAACCAATGATGAAGTGATTAAATTCGTTTCTGAAAACGAAGGAATGATTGGAGTGGTTGGTGTTAATTGGCTTTCGCAACCATCAGCTAATATGGCTGATTTTATAGAAAAAGTCAATATTTTAGGAGTGAAAGGCTTGAACAGCAATCAATATTATTATCCAAGCCAGAATGACCTTGCCGAAGAAAAATATCCTTTGGCACGTGATTTGTTTATTATAAATTGTCAGGGTTATACTGGATTAGGAATGGGCTTTTCGTCATTTATGGCAGGAGAAATTGGCCAAAGGATTATATTGAAATCTAGTTTGATGCCAGTAAAAGTACCGGGAAGAAAACTAAATATTAGAACCCAAATTTTAAAAGATAAAGAATAAATTAATTACTACAAAGATGAATAAATTTAAAATTTTTAGTCTTGCCTTAGTTGCTACAGCTTCTGTTGCAAAAGCGCAAGACATCAAAGAAGCTAAAAAAGCAATTGATGCTGAGCAGTTTCAAAAGGCAAAATCTTTGCTTAAGTCAATCATCAAAGCAAAACCTTCAGATGGTGAAGCTAATTTTGTTTTAGGTAATATCTATTTAAACCAAAGCGTTGTTGATTCTGCTAAAATCTATTATTTAAATGGAATCGAAGCAGCAGACAAAAAAAATCTGAATTATATTGGATTAGGTCAAATTGATCTTGATAATAAAAATACTGCTTCTGCTCAAGCTAATTTTGGTTTGGCAACTAAAGATATGAAGCGTAAAGATGTTGATGAGTATATCTATATTGGTAAAGCTTATATTAATTCAAACAATCCTGATTACAATAGTGCAATCGCGAGTTTGAAACGCGCTTTAGCAATTGAGCCTCAAAATGCGACAGCTTTGCTTACTATTGGTGATGCTTATTATGGAGCTAATAATCAAAATGATGCTTATAAAGCTTATCGTGACGCATTTACTGCAGATCCAACACTTTTGAGAGCAAAAATGCAATTGGGTGTTTTATTAAAAGGTGCTAAATCTTATGATGAAGCTATTAAATCTTTTAATGAAGTTATCGCTTTAAATGCAAATTACGGACCTGTTTACAGAGAATTAGCTGAAACATATTACAAATGGGCGAGAAATAAGCCTTCTACAGCAAAAACGAATTTGCAGAACGCTATAACAAATTATGAGAAATACTTAAGCTTGACAGATTACTCTTTAGATTCTAAAATGCGTCACGCAGATTTCTTGATCTTAGTAAAAGATTACAAAAGTCTAGAAACTGTTGCAAACAAAATGATTGCTGAGGACAAAGTTAATCCTAGAATTTACAGATATTTAGGATATTCTGCTTATGAGAATGGTAACATCGATGTTGCTCTTAAATCATTAGAAGATTATGTAAAAGTTCCTAACAATAAAGTAATCGCTAAAGATTATTTATACTTAGGATTTGCGAAAATTAAAAAAGGTACTGCTGCTGATGGTTCAGTTGAAGCTTCTGCTTTTGAGGCTGGTTTAACTGATATCAAAAAAGCGGTTGCTATGGAGCCATTAGCTGTTGAAGATCTTGGTGATTTTGGTAAAGAGTTGTTTGGTAAAAAACAATACAATCAAGCAGCTGCTATTTATGAGTTAACTACAACTAATAGTGAGCAGAAAAACTACTTGAATGATAATGTTTATTATGGTATCTCTCTTTATTATGCAAATGCAAATAAAACGAACGGAGCTGTTGATGCTGCTGCTTTAACTAAAGCTGATGCTGCTTTTGACAGAGTTCTTGTTGCTTCACCAACTTATGACGAAGCTTACTTATATAAAGGAAGAATCAACAACTTATTGGAGAAAGATGATTTGATTATCAAAAACTACGAAGAGTATGTTGCTAAAACTACTGCTAAAGGCGCTGAGGAATTAGCAAAACCTGCAACAGTTAAGAAAGTAGTTGAGGCTTACAATAGTATTGGTGCGGCTTATGCTAATACAGACAAAGCTAAAGCAGTTGAATACTTTAATAAATCTTTAGTTTTAGATCCTGCTAATAAATATGCGGCGGATTCTGTAAAAGCTTTAAAATAATAAATTAGTTTCTAACTAATTATAAAACCGACAGTTCAATGAGCTGTCGGTTTTTTTGTTCCGTATTTAAATGACTATCTTTGCACTTTAAAATTGAATAATGTTATCAAAAGAAATACAATTAGAAGTTAATAAAGGAGCTATGTTACCTTTGATGGAGGAGTTTTACACTATTCAGGGGGAAGGTTTTCATACGGGAACGGCAGCATATTTTATTAGAATTGGAGGATGTGATGTTGGTTGTCATTGGTGCGATGTAAAGGAAAGTTGGAATGCAGAACTGCATCCACCAACTAGTATTGATTTAATTGTAAAAAATGCTTCAACTTACGCTGATACTGTTGTGATTACTGGAGGAGAGCCATTGACTTGGGATATGACTTTGCTTACGCAACAGTTAAAAGATAAAAATCTGAAAGTTCATATTGAGACATCTGGTGCTTATCCGTTGAGCGGAACTTGGGATTGGATTTGTCTTTCGCCGAAGAAAAATAAACTGCCAACTCAGACTGTTTACGACAATGCAGATGAGTTGAAAGTTATTATTTATAATAAGCATGATTTTATTTTCGCAGAAGAACAAGCTGAACTTGTTAATGACAATGCTATTTTGTTCTTGCAGCCTGAATGGAGTAAAAAGGAAGAAATGACTCCACTAATTGTTGATTATGTGATGAATAATCCAAAATGGCGTGTTTCTCTACAGACACATAAATATTTGAATATACCATAAAAGAAAATCTCTTCAACTGAAGAGATTTTCTTTTATGGCCAGTTTTTATATTTTTTTAAAGTTGTAATATGCGCCAAATGATGGTTTCCATGCCAGGCATACATTCCTATTATTTTCTTGAGTTTATTTTCTGAGTTATCTGCGGGATGTATAAACGTTTTTTCTAAATCAGATTCTGATAAGTTTTTCATGATGTAACCCAATCTGAAATGAAGTCCTTTTAATAAATCTAAGGTTGGCTGAATCGGCATTGTTAAATTATCATTTAGTTCAGACCATAAAACTTCATCATAAGCCTTAATTACAGGATTGTTTTCAGTTAATGTCCATTTTGTTCTGACATAACAATGCATGTGACTTTCAGCACAATGATGGATGACTTGTCTTACAGTCCATCCGTCAGGGCGATAGGGCGTGTCCAATTGTTTATCGGTTAAATGAATGGTTTCTTTGGCTAATTTTTCAGGAAGAGTTTCAATTTCTTTAATTTTTTCAGAAAGATATTCTGGTGTATAATGCTCCGGAGCAATAAATTTTCCAATAGGGTATTTTAATTTTTCAAGATCAAACTCTTTCATTGTGTATGTTTTAGTGTTAAATAGAAAGTTTGGCTAAATAATCATAATGCTCGCCTTCTAAAATTAGTTCGCATTTTAATCCGTTAGCAATTGCTGCATTTTGGAGTGTGTTGTAATCTAGATAAAGCCAGTCAAACGATTCTTCTTTTTCTCCTTTGTACGAAATTGTAAAAGTTAATTCTCCATAATAATTATTACTAGACGGAATCCATTTGCCTCCATCTTCATCTTCGTCAAACATATAGATAATATCTGAACTGTCGATTAAAATTTGTCCGTTTGGATTTAATAGCGACTTTAATTTGGACAAATATTGGTTGCAGTTTTCTAGTTTTCCAAAAATGCCGGTTCCATTCATTAATAATAGAATCGTGTCAAATTTTTCTCCTACTAAATCAAGTATGTTTTGAGTTTTTGCGTTTTTTACTCCTCTTAGTTTGCAGGTTGCGATTGCCTTTTCTGAAATGTCTATTGAAGTTACATCTAAATGGCGGTCATTTTGCAATGAAAGGCTATGGCTTCCAGCGCCGCATCCAACATCGAGAGTTTTGCCAATAGCCAATTGCAATGCCTTTTGCTCTAGTTTTGGCATATCATTATAAGAACGGAATAAGTATGCAACACTCATTTCGTCTTCTTCAGAAATTGAGGTTTCAGTAATAATGTCTTCCGGTTTGTTATTGGTTTGGAAGTCAAACATGGCTTTCCCAAAAAGATCTTTCATCGTAATTTAATTCAAAGATTAGGGTTTCAAGTTTAAAGTTGCTTAATTTTGTGCATCAACTTTAAATTTTAAACTTGAAACAAATTTTAAATAACTTAAATAAGTTAGCCAAAGATAAGCATATCGAAAACAAAAAGTATTTTGATAAGCTTAAAAAGAAACAGCCTAAGAATTTAGATTATATCATGCAGGATTTGCATGATGCCGAATTTAAGAAAACAGATTGTCTGCAATGCGCAAATTGTTGTAAGACAACTGGGCCGTTATTTACTTTGGCTGATATTGAACGAATCTCTAAATCTTTTAGGCAAAAGCCACAGCAGTTTATTGACCAGTATTTGAGAATCGATGAAGATAAAGATTATGTTTTAAAAAGCGTTCCATGTACTTTTTTAGATAGCGAAAATTACTGTATGATTTATGATGTTCGCCCAAAGGCATGTCGTGAGTTTCCGCATACAGACCGCAAGAAGTTTCATCAAATATCAGATTTGACTTTAAAGAATGTTGCCATATGCCCAGCAGCTTACAATATAGTGGAAGAAATGAAAAAGAAACTTCCCTTATAAGAGGCTTGAAACTGCTAATTGTTTTTTAAAGCAATTCTATTCTGGTTTTTTAAATGTATTTTTGAATTGAAGAAAATACAAATCGTAAATATCAAAACAAGATCAATAAATTGAATTTAGAATATTTTATAGCCAAAAGACTTATTACTGCAAAGGATTATAAAAGCAGTATTTCGGCGCCTATTATAAAAATTGCCATTTCGGCTATTGCAATCGGCATTATTATGATGCTGGTTTCGGTAGCGACCGGAATTGGATTGCAACAAAAAATTCGTGATAAAATTTCAGCCTTCAATGGTCAAGTTATCATATCAAATTTCGACAACAATAATTCTGAAGTTACGTTAGTTCCAATTTCAAAAAAACAAGATTTTTATCCCAATTTCAAATCCGTTCCAGAGGTAACCCATATTCAAGCAATTGCTACAAAAGCTGGAATTATTAGAACTTCAACTGCATTCGAAGGAATAATTTTTAAAGGAGTAGGGGCTGATTACGATTGGAGCAACATAAAAGAATATCTTGTCCAGGGAGATTTGCCGGATTTTACGAAATCACTAAATGAAGAAGTTGTTATTTCCAGATTTCTTGCTGATCGACTCAATTTAAAATTGGGTGATAGTTTCAATACCTTTTTTATAAAAGAAGAACAAGGGAAAATGCCAAATAGTCGCCGATTTAAAATTGTAGGGATTTTTAGTTCGGGATTTCAGGATTTTGATGCTACTTTTATAATTGGAGATATTCGTCATATTCAGCGAATCAATAAATGGGAGCCAGATCAAATCGGTGCTTTTGAGGTTTTTGTAAAAGATTTTACGAAAATAAAACAAACGGGCAATCAAATTTATGAGCAAACGCCATCAGGTTTAGATACTAAGTCTATCATTGAAAAATACAGTTACATTTTTGATTGGTTGCAACTTTTTGATTTTAATATCATAGTAATACTTGGCGTTATGATTTTAGTAGCGACAATAAATATGGTTGTAACACTATTAGTACTTATTTTAGAGCGTACTCAAATGATTGGTATTTTAAAATCTTTAGGAGCTAATAACTGGACTGTTCGGAAAATATTTCTATATAATGCCTTCTATTTAATTATGCGTGGTTTGTTTTGGGGGAATCTTATTGGGATCTCAATTTTATTAATCCAACAGCATTTTGGAGTTGTTCATTTAAACCCTGAAAACTATTATGTAAATCAAGCTCCGGTATATTTAAATTGGGGCTATGTAATTGCGTTAAATCTATTGACAATAATAATTTGTTTTTTAGTATTACTGATACCATCTTATATAATAACCAAGATATCTCCAGTCAAAGCAATTCGTTTTGATTAATTGTTTAAACACAAGTTTTCCAACCCGACAGTTTCCAAAACCTGTCGGGTTTGTTTTTTTATACATATATAAGTAGAGAAGTATGCTATAATATATAAGAGTAAAAGCAAATATTCCCGTCTGAGCAAATCCTAAGCTTTTCTAAGGAGTAATTTTGGAATTTAGGATATTAGATTGCAATTAATAAGGAGCTTAATCCCGCTATACGCTTCAATCTTTTGTGCCTCCCGATAGCTATCGGGACCGGCACAAAAGGATTTCCTCCCGATGCCTCGGGACTATCGGGGCTATGGCACCTGTTTCCAGAAGAAAATATCAGGAAATAACGAAATCAGAGAAGAGAAACCAGGCTCCCGGGGAATAAAAAGGGCAGAAGAGAGTCTTGTAGAGGAAAAAACTTTGCGCCTTTGCGCCTCTGCGAGACTGAAAACAGCCGAAAAGCAGATTCCAAAGCTTGATTTCTTGGCAGGAAAGAACGCTGAAGGCTGAAAATTCAATAAAAAGCATAAAGGAAAAAAGGCAAAA
>NZ_AUDL01000013.1 GCF_000425445.1 Flavobacterium denitrificans DSM 15936
TTAGAATATAGAATATATAAGTAATGCATTTAAAAAGAATATTTTAAAAAACAAAAAACCCGAATATTGCTATTCGGGTTTCGTGGTACCTCCAGGGATCGAACCAGGGACACATGGATTTTCAGTCCATTGCTCTACCATCTGAGCTAAGGTACCGTCTTGTGCTCAATGCGGGTGCAAAGATAGAATCATTTTTCGTTTATCCAAAACATTTTTTTAAAAAAATCAATTCGTATCTTCGCAAGGGTAAAAAAATAGATATGATTTTAACTGTTGATGTTGGTAATACACGAATTAAAGCGGCTGTATTTGAGGAGAATAATGTATTGGGAAATTTTGTTTTTGAGAAAAACGATCTCGAAAAAAAAATTGAAGAAATTTTAGAAAAATTTCAAAATTGTTCTGATTTGGTTGTTGCTTCGGTTGGAAATATCGAAAAACAATCTTTTTTGGCTTTCGAAAATCAACTCAATATCCATTTTTTTACTCATGAAGATATTTTTCCCTTCCATAATAAATATGCAACTCCAAAAACGCTCGGAATAGACAGAATGATTTTGGCGGCTGGCGCAACTTTGCAATTCCCCAAAAAAAACAGATTAGTAATTGATGCGGGAACATGCATTACTTACGATTTTATCGACGAAAATGACAACTATTTGGGTGGAGCAATCTCGCCAGGATTAAGATTACGATACGAATCTTTGCATCAATTCACAGCCAAACTGCCTTTGCTGACTTTTGAAGAACCCGAAAATTATGTAGGAAACTCAACTCAACAAGCCATTCATTCAGGAGTTGTCAATGGATTCGTCTATGAGATCGACGGTTTTATCGATGAATATCGAGCTGAATTTTCAAATTTTATAATAATTTTAACGGGAGGTGATGCAGAATTTTTGGCTAAACGATTAAAAAATACCATATTTGCCAATTCAAATTTCCTACTAGAAAGTTTGAACCAAACATTTCAATATAAAATCGACAATGATTAAAAAAATTATAATAAGTGCTTGTTTACTTATCTCGTTCGTTTCATTTGCTCAGCAAGGTACAGCTTCGCCATATTCTTTCTACGGAATTGGGGATGCAAGATTCAAAGGTACTCTAGAAAACAGATCTATGGCTGGGGTTTCAATAGAACAGGATAGTATTCACTTGAATGTTGATAATCCGTCAAGTTATGCTAGTTTAAGACAAACTACATTTACTGTTGGGGGAAGTTTTGGTACAGCTACGCTAAAAAATTCTGATCACTCAGAAAAAGCGCAACGAGCAACTTTCGATTATTTAGCAATAGGTATTCCGATGAAGAAATTTGGAGCAGCTTTTGGTTTGGTTCCGTTATCATCAGTTGGGTATAAAATCTTAAATGATAATACAGCTACTGAAGGAGCGACAAATAGCCAGTTTGAAGGAAAAGGTGGTATTAATAAAGTGTTCTTTGGTTTAGGTTACAAAATTAGGCCAAATTGGAATATTGGAGCAGATGTACAATATAATTTTGGATCGATAAATACATCAAGTGTTGAGGCGATCACTGGGGTGCAAAATGCAACTCGAGAAACTAATGAATCTGATTTGTCAGGTGCGAACTTTAATGTTGGGACAATGTATCAAACCAAGATCGATAAAAAAATGATGTTGTTTACAAGTTTGAACTATACATTCGCCAGTACATTAAATGCAAGCAATGTAAGAACTATTGAAGTTGATTCAGATCCAGATCCAATTGTGTCTGATCCAGTAGAAGCAAAATTAAAACTTGGAAGCAAATTGACTATTGGAGCTGGAGTTGGTGTTCCTAGAAAATGGCTTGTTGGAACAACGCTTGCTTTTCAAGGCAGCGGGCAGTATGAGAATTATTACAATTCAAGTGATGATGTTCGTTATGAAAAATATTCAAAATATGCACTTGGAGGTTATTATATCCCTAATTACACATCATTTGCAAATTACTTCAGCAGAGTTACTTACAGAGCCGGTTTGAAATATGAAAAAACAGGCTTGGTACTTAATAATCAAGAAATAAATGATATCGGAATGACTTTAGGTGCTGGTTTCCCAATTACGGGATCTTTTTCAAATGTGAATATTGGAATTGAATTTGGTAAAAGAGGGACAACTTCTGCAGGTTTGATCCAAGAGAATTATTTGAACTTCAGTGCAAGTTTTTCTTTCAACGACAGATGGTTCTCGCAACGAAAAATTGAGTAATACCTAAGCTATATTTTTCTAAGCTCATTACAATTTACTACTTTTGGCAAATGAATTTACCAAAAAGATATACTATAGCCGTTGTCACAGTTTTTGCTGTGACACTGTTTTTTGGATGCGAAAGTAATTTTAAAGAAGTGCAAAGAAGTAATTTTGCCGAATTCGTTCCGGGAAGTGATGCCGATACGGTAAATATAAAATATACAGATTCTGGTCGTATAACTGGGGTTTTGATAAGCCCGAAAATGCTCGATTATTCTAATCTTGAATTTCCTTTTACAGATTTTCCAAAAGGAATTGATGTAACGTTATATGACAAAAAGCAAAAACGTACTTTTATCAAGTCAAATTATGCAGTTTCTTATAAAAGTACAGGAATAATTGATTTGCAAGGGGATGTTAAAATCACTTCAGAAGCAGGCCAAGTTTTAGAAACCGAACAGCTTTATTTCGATCAAAAAAATGAGTGGTTTTATACCGAAAGAAAATTCAAGCTTACAGATGCAAAAGGAGTGTCAACCGGGCAAGGAATAGATTTTAGCAAAGATTTTAAAATGATCAATTCGCAACGAATAAGTGGTGAAATTGAGTCAAACGAATAAATATCATGGGTTATTTAAAATACACACAATACGTTTACATCGCATTTGCCGTATACTTTATATATGATGGCGTTATAAAACTAAATGAAGGGAACGAAAACTATGCCTTGAGTTTTGTAATTGCGGGAATGGCCGTTTTTATGTTTTTCTTTAGAAGGAAATTTGTCAAAAAATTTGACGACCGCAATAAAAAACAGTAAAAATGGAAATTAGTATTATAATATTGTGTTTAATACTATCAGCCTTTTTTTCGGGAATGGAGATTGCGTTTATTTCCTCCAATAAAATTTATCTTGAGATTGAGAAAAAACAAGATAATTTTTTGTCAAGAATTTTAACCAAACTTACTCAAAATCCGTCAAAATTTATTGCGGCAATGCTTATTGGCAATAATGTCGCTTTAGTAGTTTATGGGTTTTATATGGGAGATTTGATTCTTCGATGTATCATAAGCTTAGGGTTTCAGTTTTCTGACTGGACAAGCCTTTTGGTTCAAACTGTGATTTCAACCCTTGTTGTTTTAATTACTGCTGAATTTCTTCCAAAAGTGTTTTTTCAAATTTATGCAAATTCGTTAGTTAAGTTTTTTGCCGTTCCGGCTTATATTTTTTATAAGCTATTCTATTATATCTCAACTTTTTTTATCTGGATTTCCGATTTTGTTTTAAAGAAATTTTTTAAAACTGAAGGCGACCAAGTGCAATTGTACTTTAGCAAAATAGAATTAGGGAATTATATAACGGAGCAGATGAATGCCGTAGAAGATGATGAAGAAGTAGATTCTGAAATTCAGATTTTTCAAAATGCGTTGGAGTTTTCGGGCGTAAAAGCGCGTGATATTATGACGCCACGTACAGAAATTGTCGATATAGATTTGTTTGAAAGTGTGTCAGACTTAAAAACGCTTTTTATAGAAACTGGTTATTCTAAAATCGTGGTCAGTCAAAATTCGCTTGATGATATTGTGGGTTATGTGCATTCTTTTGACTTGTTTAAAAAACCAGCAACAATCAAATCAGTATTAATGACGGTTGAATTTGTTCCAGAAACAATTTTGATCAAAGATGCATTAAATCTCCTTATTAAAAAAAGGAAAAATGTTGCCGTCGTGCTGGATGAATATGGAGGAACTTCAGGAATTATTACAATAGAAGATATTGTTGAAGAGCTTTTTGGGGAAATTGAAGATGAGCATGATCTTGATGAAGAACTAGTCGAAGAAGATTTAGGAGAAGGTAACTTCTTGTTTTCAACTCGTTTAGATGTTGAGTACTTGAATGAAACCTACAAACTAGAAATTCCTGAAGAAGATTCATATGGGACATTAGGTGGTTTTATAGTGAATTCAACTAAGAAAATTCCGCAAAAAGGAGATAAAATTGTAATCGATAACTATCATTTTGTGATCGAAGAAGCAACAAATAAGAAAATTGAATTAGTGAAAATGTCCATAAAAGACTGATTTTTTTCAATAATTAAAAAAATTGTGCAAAATAAAACGCTAGTTGTATTGTTATTAACTAGATAATTGTATTTTCGCAAACTGAATATAAAATTAACGATAATAAAAATGGCAGTTTTAGCAAAAATTAGACAACGTTCCGCGTTATTGATAGGAGTTATTGCACTTGCATTATTTGCATTTATAATACAAGATCTATTCAACAAAGGAACATTTAGTCAAAGTTCAAAAGATGTGGGAAGCATCGACGGAAAAGATATTTCATTTGAAGACTTTAGAGTTAAAGTTAGTAATGTTGAAAAAAGTGGGCAAGGTATTACTTCCACTGAAGCTGCAAACAGAGTTTGGGATCAAGAGGTTTCAATCGCATTGTTATCTGCTCAATTCGATAAATTAGGATTAAGAGTAGGTGAGAAACATTTAATTGAAGTTTTAAAAGCAGATCCAAATATTGGTAAAAACCCAATGTTTTTAAATGCGGCAGGAATGTTTGATGTTGTAAAATTTAAAGATTACTTCAAAACTAATCCTGAAGCAGCACAATATATTTCGCAAAAAGAAAAAGATGCTGAATTAAATGCAAAATTCCAAATCTACAATACATTAATCAAATCTGGACTTTACACAACTGCTAGTGAAGGAAAGTTGAAATATGAAATGGAAGCAAACAAAGTAAACTTTAGTTATGCGGCAGCTTTATATTCTTCTATCAAAGATAGTGAAGTGAAAATTTCTGATGATGAAATCGTAGATTATATGAAGAAAAACGAGAAAAAATTCAAAGCGGATGAAACTCGTGAAATTCAATATGTTTTAGTTGAAGACAAAGCTTCAAAAGAAGATGAAGCTGAAATTAAAGCAAAAATCACAGGATTATTAAACGGAAGCGTAGTTTACAATGCAAAAACGGGTAAAAATGATACTTTGCCTGGATTTAAAAATGCTACAAACATTGCAGAGTTCGTAAACTCAAATTCTGATGTTCCTTATGATTCAACTTATGTTCCTAAAAATGCTTTGCCAGCTGTTGATGCTGACAAATTGTTCAGCTTACCTGCAGGAGCAATTTATGGGCCATATGTTTACGGAAGATATTATGCAATTTCTAAATCTTTAGGATTTAAAGCTGGTGTTAATGCAAAAGCTAGCCATATTTTGATTGCTTATGATGGATCTCAAACTCCAAATGCAAAAGAAAAAAGAACTAAAGAAGAAGCAAAAGCTAAAGCCGAAGAAATTTTAGCTCAAGTTCAAGCTAATCCAGATAGTTTCATGATGCTTGCTTTTACAAGTTCTGATGATTCATCTGCACAGCAAGGTGGAGATTTAGGTTATTTTGGTCAAGGCCAAATGGTAAAACCATTCAATGATTTTGTATTCAACAACGGAATTGGTAAAGTTGGATTAGTTGAAACTCCATTCGGTTTCCATATCATTAAAGTTACTGATAAACAAGACGGAATTCGTTTAGCTACAATTGCTCAAAAAATTGAGCCATCTGAAGCTACTTCTGATAAAGTGTTTACATTGGCAACTAAATTCGAAATGGACGCTGCTGATAAAGATTTTGCTGCTACAGCAAAAGAATTAGGTTTAAAAGTCTCTGCTCCAGTAACTGCAAAAGCTATGGATGAAGCGTTTGGTCCTCTAGGAAACCAACGTAACATTATCAGATGGGCATTTGACAAAGAAACAAGCATTGGTGATGTGAAACGTTTTGAATTAGCTAATATTGGTCACGTAATTGCTCAATACAAAAGCGAAAACAAATCTGGTTTAGTATCTGTAACTTTAGCTAGACCTTATGTTGAGTCAATCTTGAAAAACAAGAAAAAAGCTGAAATCTTAAAAGCTAAATTAACTGGTTCTACAATCGAAGCTATGGCTAAGAGTGCTGGTGTAACAGTTCAGCAAGCAACTAACGTAACTATGGATAATCCTGTGTTGCCAGGTGGTGTCGGGCAAGAGCCTAAAGTTGTTGGAAATGCATTTGCTTTAGCACCAAATAAAGTTTCTGCTCCAATTGAAGGTAATACTGGAGTTTATGTAGTGAAAAACGTAAGCACTGTTAAAGCTCCTGCAATTGCAAACCACGCAGAGTATGTGGCTAAGTTAAAATCTCAAAGTGCATCTGATGCAAGCAGAGTTTTGCCAGCTTTGAAAAGCAATGCTAAAATCGAAGATAATAGATTGCAATTTAACTACTAGTTTTTAGAAGTTAAAATTAAAATATAAAACCCGAAACTTTAGGTTTCGGGTTTTTTGTTTAAATAGTTATCTGCAACCTTTTTTTGTAATCCAAACAGCTTTGTTTTTTGTAAGTTATATAGGAATAATAGAAATATAATTTAAAAAATTTGGGTTATTAGAATTATTGCATTTAATTTGTTAAAATTTTTATTTAAACAGAATAAATTTTATCTGCACGATATTTAAAATAGAGAGACAAAAATGAATATGTACCTTAATAATCAGATGATTAATGTTTTTTGTATTTAGACTTTTTAGAAGAAAACCACGGGTATATTCCAAAATTGAGAATCATATTTACGGGATTATTATTGAGCTTTTGAAAGTGAGCAGTACTGACATCAATGTTGATGAATTAGGAGGTAAATACTACTTAAGTAATGAGGAGCAACATTTTAAAGTTACAATCTTGAGTAACGATTATGTAATCCGATTGACGAACACACGTGATTCTGTTGCTGAAAAATACGACAAAGGATTCGTTGAAGATGTTCTAAAGGCGGTAAAAGAAGAAAAACACAGGAGAATGGAACTTGTGTATGATTCGATTAACAGCAGCATTGAAAAGATGGCAGAACGTCTTCATAATACACTTATTGAGTCTAATGAATTAGAAAATCAAAAGGTTCGTCATTTACAATCAGAGCCTGAACTTTCTGAAGATAAAAAAGCCAATATTTAAATTATAAAATCATTTCTTTGTAAGTAAGAATGGTGTCGTATCCTTTTGATTGAAAATAGGCTGCCGGATTATCCTCTGCCACTACCATAACAAAATCCCCACCCCATGCTCCGAGGCTTTTAATCGTTCCATTGAAATCTGGAAAAGCTTTTTCTTTGATTGTGCTCATTTCAAGAATATTGCTCAAATGAGTTTCATGTCTTTGAATTTCGTGAGCGAATTCTTTTAATGTTTTAGCATGTAAGATTGCATGGGTAATTTTATTGTTTTCTGCGACACTTTTGGATAAATTTTGCTCCTTATGTTTGTTATAGGCCTGAATGGCAGCTTTGCTGTTTTGCTTTTTATTTAGGTAAACAAAGTAGATGTTTTTTGCGAAATCAGGATTGAAAGTTACAGGATGCACCGTATTTTTTTCTATTTTATAAAGAATTGGCGTATCATTTTGAGCGCATGCAATATCATAACCACTTCCGCCAAAACTATTTCTTAATAGCGTAAAAGCATTTATTTTTGTCCATTGAGCAATATTATTGATCAAAGTTGATGAAGTGCCCAATCCCCAGTTTCTAGGAAAAGTTAGATTTGTTGTGATTTTATAACCCTCAGAATTGTTTATGAAATCTGGATTTAATAAATAGGCTTCGTGAAGAATATTTATAAGCGTTGTCTTTACAGTTTCTATCTCTGAATTGATATTGTTGATGATTTCATCAAATGAAATGGTGTTTTCAAACCAAAGCGTATTATCGTAATCATAGCTTTTCCAATCAATGATTTTGCCTTTTGCATTTTCGACAATTAAATTCTGCCCAAATTTGGTAGGCAAAGCAAATGCATCTGCACCATCTAAAACTAAATATTCTCCAGAGATGAATAATTTTCCGTTACTGTAAAAGGTTGTTGACATACGTATTTTTTAGCCCCGATAGTAGTGAAAATCCTTTTGTGCCGGTCCCGATAGCTATCGGGAGGCAAAAGATTGTGACGGATATCGGGATTAGCTTCTAATTATTTTCTTAAATTTTCGATGAACTCAACAACAGCACTATGCGAAACTGCTGTTTTCTTGAAATGAGCTTTAATTAATTGGCGTTCTTCATCTGTTGCTTCAAACTGGTTGATGATATTATTTAAATGCATTTTCATATGGCCCTCTTGAATTCCAGTTGTTGTTAGAGAACGAAGCGCTGCAAAATTTTGTGCAAGACCTGCTACGGCAGTAATTTCCATCAATTCTGTCGCCGAAGGTTTTTGAAGAATTTCCAAACATAATTTTACCAGCGGATGCAATGAAGTCAAGCCACCTACGGTTCCTAGCGCTAATGGAATTTCCATCCAAAAAGTAAAGATTCCGTTTTCGATTTTTGCATGCGATAAACTAGAATATTGTCCGTTTCTTGATGCGTAAGCGTGAACTCCAGCTTCAATAGCTCTAAAGTCGTTTCCGGTTGCCAAAACTACGGCATCAACACCATTCATGATTCCTTTGTTGTGTGTGACAGCTCTAAAGGGCTCTACTTCGGCAATTTGAACAGCTTGAACAAAACGTTCAGCAAATTCCTGTGGATTCGAAATATGTTTTTCTGATAAATCTTCAATTGGACAAGAAACTTCGGCTCTTACAAGACAATGAGGGACATAATTAGATAAAATGCTCATAATTACTTGCAAGTTGTCTTCTTCGGAAAACAAATCAGAATTCTGAAATTCCTCTTTTAAAGTCGAAGCAAACTGTTCCAAACAAGAGTTGATGAAATTCGCACCCATGCTGTCTTTAGTTTCAAAAGTGGCATGAAGCTGGAAATAATTTTCAAGCAAATTTCTTTTGTCTTTAAGCTGAATGTCTAAAATACCGCCGCCGCGTTGTTGCATATTTTTTGTAATGCTTTGCGTTTCAGAAAAGAACTTTGGTTTTATTTCCTCAAAGAAAGAATGAAGTTTTTCAGCGTTTCCTTTAAAGGTAAAGTGAACTTGTCCGATTTTTTCGGTACTGATTATTGTGGTTTTGAAACCACCACGTGTTGACCAGAACTTGGCGGCTTTTGAGGCTGCAGCAACAACGGAGCTTTCTTCAATTGCCATTGGAATTGTTTTGTATTTTCCATTTATCAGAAAATTAGGTGCAACTCCAAGAGGAATGTATAAATTGGTAATTGTGTTTTCGATAAATTCGTCATGAAGCTGTTGAAGCTTTTCATCTGAATTCCAGTAATTTCTTATAATATTTAGCGCCTCTTCGGGTGTAGAAAAATATTCGTTGGCGATCCAATTAATTTTTTCTTTTTTGGATAATTTAGAAAATCCGGAAACAGCGTTGTTCATTCTCAATGTATTAAATAATATTGTGGGCACAAAGATACTATTTTAAGAGTTTTGATTGCAATCTATTTCAGACATGAAAGTCCGCAATCGTTATTTTTTTTAACATTTAACACTTAAAATGTGTATTATGTTTATTTTTTTTACTAAAATTGGGCTCTTTTTATATTTAAAATAATTATAATGAATACAAGCAAATTTACTGCAGTGCTTTTATTTTTAACTGCGGTTGTTTTTGGGCAGCAGAAAATAACTGTCGAAAACATTTTTGGAGGTACATTTCGTGCTAAAGGAATGGACCAAATGCAATCCTTAAAAAATACTAATCAATATACTGTTTTAAATGTCGATCAGGCAAGCAGAAGTATGCAAGTTGATTTGTATGATTTTGCAACTTTAAAAAAGGTCTCAAATTTAATTGATACTAAAAACTTTGCAGCACTTGCAGACGGAATTGACAGCTATACTTTTGATGCTTCTGAAAAGAAGATTTTAATTGCTTGTAATTCATCTAAAATTTTCCGTCACTCATTTACTGCAGATTATTTCGTGTATGACATCGCAGGAAAAACTTTGACAAAATTGGTTGATTCTCAAATTCAAGAACCAACTTTTTCGCCTGACGGAACAAAAATCGCTTATGCAAAACAAAATAACCTTTATATCTACGATGTAGCTTCAAAAAAATCGACTGCAGTTACAACAGACGGAAAGAAGAATGCTGTTATAAACGGTATCACTGACTGGGTTTATGAAGAAGAATTTGCTTTTGTGCGTGCTTTTGACTGGAGTAAAGACAGTAAAAAACTAGCGTATATCCGTTTTGATGAAAGCCAGGTTCCAGAGTTTTCAATGTCAATGTTTCATAAAGATTTGTATCCAACAATTGAAACGTTTAAATATCCAAAAGCTGGAGAAAAAAATTCACTAGTTTCATTACATATTTTTGACGCAGCAGGAAATGCTTCTAAAAAAGTTGATTTAGGAAATTACAATGATTTCTACATTGCTAGAATGCAATGGACAAATGACAATAACGTATTGTCGGCTCAGGTTTTAAACCGTCATCAAGACAATTTAGATTTATTATTTATCGATGGAACTACAGCTACTTCTAAAGTAGTTTTAAGCGAAAAAGACAAAGCTTATATTGATGTTACAGATAATTTGACTTTCTTAAAAGACAATAGCTTTATCTGGACGAGCGAAAAAGACGGGTTTAATCATATTTATGTTTATGATAAAACTGGAAAACTTAAAAATCAAGTTACGAAAGGAAACTGGGAAGTTACTAATTACTATGGTTTCGACGAAAAAACAAAAACTATTTTCTATCAATCAACAGAAAATGGTTCTATAAATAGAGCAGTTTACCGTATTTCATTAGACGGAAAAAATAAAACAGCCTTAACTACTAAAATTGGGACAAATGCGGCGACTTTCAGCCCAAATTTCCAATTTTTCATCAACACTTATTCTAGTGCTTCACAACCAACAATTTATACTTTAAATGAAGCAAAAACTGGAAAAGAAATTCAGGTTATCGAAGACAATAAGGCTCTTGCTGATAAATTGAAAGATTTTAACCTTCCTTCAAAAGAATTTTTTGTTTTAAAAACGGCTAAAGGAAACGAATTGAATGCATGGATTATGAAGCCAAAAGATTTTGACGCTTCAAAAAAATATCCAGTATTTATGATTCAATATTCTGGTCCGGGATCGCAACAAGTGGTGAATGGATGGGGAAGTTCGAATGAATATTGGTTCGAAATGTTGACGCAACAAGGTTACATCGTTGCTTGTGTTGACGGAAGAGGAACTGGATTTAAAGGTGCTGCTTTCAAAAAGGTAACACAATTACAATTAGGTAAATATGAAGTTGAAGATCAAATCGATGCTGCAAAAGTAATTGGCTCATATCCTTATGTTGATGCTTCAAGAATTGGTATCTGGGGATGGAGCTATGGTGGATTTATGGCGTCTAATTGTATTTTCCAAGGAAATGATGTTTTCAAAATGGCAATTGCAGTTGCTCCAGTTACAAACTGGCGTTTTTATGACAGTGTTTACACAGAAAGATACATGCAAACGCCACAGGAAAATCCAACTGGATATGATCAGAACTCTCCTATCAACCACGTTGAAAAATTAAAAGGCAAATTTTTATTGATTCACGGTTCAGGCGATGACAATGTTCACGTTCAGAATTCAATGCAAATGATGGAAGCTTTAATTCAGGCAAACAAACAATTTGATTCTCAAATCTACCCAGACAAAGATCATGGTATTTATGGCGGAAAAACGAGAATTCAGCTGTACAATAAAATGACTAACTTTATCAAAGAAAATTTATAATCTAAATCTAATAACTTAATTAATACTGAATAATATGGAAGAAACTAAAGTAAAAACTGGGCATCCAAAAGGGCTATGGGTATTATTTGGAACGGAGATGTGGGAGCGGTTCAATTTTTATGGAATGCGTGCTTTATTGACTTTATTTCTTGTAAATTCATTGTTGATGAAGGAAGAAGAAGCTTCATTGATTTATGGAGGTTTCCTTGGACTTTGTTATTTAACTCCAATGCTTGGAGGATTTATCGCCGATAGATATTTCGGAAATAGAAATTGTATCTTATTGGGAGGTTTGCTTATGGCGATTGGCCAGCTTTTGCTTTTTACCAGTGGAAGTGTTTTTGAGGGTAATCAAGCTTTGGCGAGAGTAATCATGTTTTGTGGCTTGGGAACAATTGTATTCGGAAACGGGTTTTTTAAGCCAAATATTTCTAGTATGGTTGGTAGCTTGTATCCAAAGCAAGAGAAAACAAAACTAGATTCTGCTTTTACAATTTTCTACATGGGAATTAATATTGGAGCTTTCTTGGGTCAGTCTATTTGTCCACTTTTAGGGGATGTTAAAGACGCATCAGGTTTTAGAGATGTTCATGCGTTTCGATGGGGATTTTTAGCGGCTGCTATCGCAATGCTTTTAGGAACGATTTTATTTTATTTCTTAAAGAATAAATATGTGGTTTCTCCAGAAGGAAGGCCGTTAGGAGGATTGCCGTCAAAAAATGTTGCTGAGGATTTTGAAGAAGGAGAAGCGCAAAAAGCTAATTTTTCAAGCCAAGCATTAACAATTGCAGGAGTTGCATTTTTAATTTTAGGAGCAATTATTCATTTTGTTTTTGGTCAGAATTTAATCTATACACTCATTTATTCGAGTGGTTTGGCTTTGGCTGGATTGATTATTTCAGATAAATCTTTAACAAAAGTTGAACGTGATAGAATCTTTGTGATTTATATTGTTTCATTCTTCATTATTTTCTTTTGGGCGGCATTTGAGCAGGCAGGTTCTTCTTTGACATTTATTGCAGACAATCAAACTGATAGAAATTTCTTTGGCTTTTTAATGCCGGCTTCTATGGTTCAGATTTTTAATGGAATGTTTGTAGTGATATTAGCTTTGCCTTTTAGTCTTTTATGGGATACTTTAAGAGCGAAAGGGAAAGAGCCAATTTCTCCAGTAAAATTAGCATGTGGTTTAGTGGTGATTTCTATTAGTTTCTTTATGATCGCTACTCAGGTTTCTTACATTGGAACTTCAGGTTTGCTATTGGTTAAATGGTTGATTTTATTATATTTCTTAAATACTTGCGCAGAATTATGCTTATCTCCAATTGGTTTGTCATTAGTTGGTAAATTATCTCCAAAACGTTTTGCTTCTTTATTATACGGAGTGTTTTTCTTGTCTAATGCTTCAGGATATGCATTGGGAGGAACTTTAGGAGCAATCTTGCCTGCTACTGGTGACAAGTTTGCTAAAGCAAAAGACTTAGGGATTGATTTACAGGCTGTTTTAGATAAAACGGTTACACCAACTGCAGAGCAATTAGCATTATTGGAAAAAAATCAAATTAGTGCTGCAAACCACTTTTTTGCAGGATTTGAAATTCATAATCTTTATGAGTTCTTTATGGTGTTTGTTGTACTTACGGGTATCGCGGCAATTGTATTATTTGCTTTGACTCCATTATTGAAAAAAATGATGCATGGTGTTAGATAAAATGGAGAATACAATTACATTAGAAGAAATTCAAAATTTTAAAGGCAAGTACCCAAAACAGTTATGGTACTTGTTTTTAGTTGAAATGTGGGAACGTTTTTGTTTCTAC
Organism: Flavobacterium denitrificans DSM 15936; assembly: GCF_000425445.1. Lineage (GTDB taxonomy): Bacteria > Bacteroidota > Bacteroidia > Flavobacteriales > Flavobacteriaceae > Flavobacterium > Flavobacterium denitrificans. Next base: position 13,711 of record NZ_AUDL01000013.1, read on the forward strand.
GGAATGAGAGGGGTTTTAGCAGTTTTCATGGTAGACCAATTAGGTTTGGTTGAAGGGGAAGCAAATCTTCAATATGGCGCTGTACAGGCTTTTGTTTATGCTTTTACATTTATTGGAGGAATTTTTGCAGATAAAATTTTAGGTTTTAAAAAGTCACTTTTTTTTGGAGGAATCGTTATGATTTTGGGTAATTTATTGATTGCTGCAAATCCGCATGATTTCTTTTATTATGGAATAACGCTTTCGATTATTGGAACAGGCTTTTTTAAGCCAAATGTTTCTTCGATGGTTGGAGAATTATATCACGAAGATGATGTACGCCGTGATGCAGGTTACGGATTATTTTATGCCGGCATTAATATTGGCGGAATGCTGGGAGGAGCTATTCCTATTTATTTAGGAAAAAATTATTCATGGAGTTTATGCTTCCTTTCTGCTGCAATTGTTATGATTATTGGGGTCATAACATTTCTTTTGACTAAAAAGCATCTTGCTCCAATAGGGAATTCTCCATTAGAAAAACAAACACCTAAAAAACGCAGTCTTTACGAAATCGCAGTTTATGCTGGTTCTATAGTGGTAATTCCACTTGTTTACATAATGGTTATAAATTCTGATTATACAGAGTATTTCATGTATACAATAGGGATTTTGGCATTAATATATTTTATATATGAATTAATATTGATTAAAGAAGGAAAGCAGCAACTTAAGCTTTTGGCAGCATTTATCTTTATTTTTGCATATTTTATGTTCATGGCTATTTCTGAGCAATCAGGTGGTTCGTTGTCTTTGTTTGCAAAAGATAATTTATCTACTAAATTGTTGTTTTTTAACATTGATCCAAATGTGGTAAATAATAGTATAAATTCATTATACGTGATTATTTTTAGTCCATTAGTTGGTTTGTTGTGGATATATATGGCGAAGCGAAAAATTGAGCCAAATACGATTATTAAATTTAGTTTGTCATTTCTTTTACTAGCGGCTGGATTCTTTATCTTTTATGCGGCAAGATTTTTTGTTAATAAAGACGGATTAAGTTCTCTTGATGTTTTTGCTTTAGGATACCTTCTATATACACTTGGAGAATTATGTATTGGTCCAATCGGAATGTCTGTGATTACTAAGTTATCTCCTAAAAGATTATTTGGAATGATGATGGGATTATGGTTTTTATCTAGTGCATTTGGGCAGTTTGCTGCTGGAAAATTAGGAGCTGAAATGTCAAATGCAAATACTGGAACTACTTTAATGTCTAAGTTGATTGCATATACTGATGGTTATTATCAATTAGCTATTTATGCAGTTGTTGCTGGTGTTGTTTTCATAATTGCGATGCCACTGATCAAAAAATTAATGCAAGAAGTAAAATAGAAGATGTTTTTCTGATTCCTTTTTTATTTAAATTTGTGGAAAAATATAGAATATGAAAAAGTTTTATTTAATCGCTTTATTTTTTATTGGAGCTTTGACTTCTCAAGCTCAGGAACTTAAATGGTATACTGATGTAAGAGAGGCTATCACAGTAAGCAACACTGTCCATAAACCAATGTTGATGTTTTTTACAGGAAGCGATTGGTGCGGGTGGTGCATCCGTTTGCAAAATGAAGTTTTGAAAACACCTGAATTTAAAAAATGGGCAACTGATAATGTTGTTTTGGTTGAATTGGATTATCCACGAAGAACTCCTCAGACTCCAGAAATTAAAAACCAGAATAATGAATTACAGCAGGCTTTTGGGATACAAGGTTTTCCAACAATCTTTTTCACAAGTGCTGAATCTAAAGATGGTAAAGTGAATTTTAAAGGTCTTGGGCAAACCGGTTATGTTGCCGGCGGTCCAGCAGCATGGCTGACTGTAGCAGACGGAATTGTAAATCCGAAGAAGTCTTAAAAACTTTCCTACTAAACAAGAAGCTCCTTGTGCTATTTTGCACAAGGAGCTTCTTGTTTAGTAGGAAAGTTTTTATTTAATTTTTAGTCAAATTGATTATTTGATATTTTATTTGGTATAAAAAAACACATTATGTATTTTTTGTATTAATAAAAATTGGATAATTAAAATATTATGTTAATTTCGTCCCACTATCTAACCAAAACCAATATAATATGACTAAAAAATTACTTATCCCACTGTTTTTTTTAGGTTCATTTTTTATGCAGGCGCAAAATCTTGTTTGGAAAACAAATATGGCAGATGCAATTGCAATGAGTAATGACCAAAGAAAACCAATGTTAATTCTTTTCACTGCCTCAGGTGTACCAGAAAATCTTCAAAATGAAATTTTTAAAACGCCAGATTTTGCTGTATGGTCGCGTGATAACGTGATTTTAGTAAAACTTGATTTATCTGATAGTGCAGCATCTGATAGCGATAAAGAACAAAATCTTAAACTGAAAAATGCTTTTGGTGTTGAAGAGCTTCCCCAGGTTTGTTTTGCCAGCGCATCTATCAGAAAAACCAAGACTACTTTTAGTGCTTTAGGAAAGATCTCTTATAAACCAGGCGGAGCAAAGGCATGGATTGCTGAATCTAATGCAATTTTGCATCCAAGTGAGTAAATATTCAGAAGGTTTAGCCTTAAAAATCCCCTTTTCTTATTGAAAATGGGGATTTTTTTTGAGGTCTGGTACAAATGGTTTGACAATTTTCGGGCTTATTTTTTTTTAATTTTTTATTTATTTAACTTTTAATTAGCAATTTCGATTTTCTTAACTTTTTTTTAATTTTTTTTGTTTAAATATGGGAATTGTAGAGGGATATTATATTACTTTAGTCGAAATTAACCTACTCTAAAACCCAAATTATTATGACTAAAAAGACACTGACCTTGCTTTTTTTACTTGGTTCGTTTTTTTTGCATGCGCAAGGATTAGTCTGGAAAACTTCTATGACTGATGCAGTTGCAGCAAGTATGGAACAAAAAAGACCGCTATTTATTTTCTTTACAATTGCGGGAGCACCAACAAGACTTCAAAATGAAATTTTCAATACCCCAGATTTTGTTGTTTGGGCTAGAGATAATGTTGTTTTGGTAAAACTTGATTTATCTGATGCAACAATATCTGACGCTGAAAAAGAGCAAAATGTGAGTTTGAAAGCAGCTCTTGGTGTTGTGGAATTGCCGCAGGCTTGTTTAACTTTAGCTAATGTGCGAAAAGCCAAGACAACTTTCAATTTGTTGGGCAGATTGCCTTATAAGCCAATAACCGCAAAAGCATGGATTGCTGAGGCTAACATTATGATGAATCCTGACTAAAAAACTTTATTTCAAAAGATAATATCCCTTTTCGGCAGTGGCATGAAAAGGGATATTTTTTTTTCGGCAGGTTTCTTTCCAGATTTTTTGAATGGAATTAGAATTGGAGGCATCTGCAATAATTTCGCGCGGGTGCATTTCTTCCAGAAGTCGGCTTAAGTTTATTTTTGGAGATTGTATCAATAATAAAATATCGGGTCGAATGTTGTTTTCATAAACTCCAGAACTATCAATGACAAAGATTTTTTTGCCCTTGTAAAACAGCATGTTTTTTATTGTATGTACTGATTTTATTTTGCTGAAGTTTCCAACTAAATATGAATTTAGAGTATTGTTTTTTGGGTCAGTCAAAAGCGTTTTGTCATTTGAGAAAAGTGTAATATTTTTTCCGTCCCGAATTGTGATCAATGTTCTTTTCTTTTGATTGTAGACGATCATTTCTGTTTTAGTTTCGTTTTCCTTTTTCGTATAAATAAATGAAATCTGAACCAGGATTATTGCAATTAAAATCATTGTGAACTTCATAAAAGCTGGTTTTTTGAACCAAATAATTGTTGAAATTATCAATAAATAAAAAGTGACTAAGAGATAAAAATTAAAGCTGATGTCAAGTATAACGCATGATCTCACAGATGCAACTTCATGTATAATCTGATTTAAGAGATAAATGCTCTTTTCCAAAATTTTGACTAGTAATAGTGGTGGTGTATGAAATGCAGCATAGACCATTACGATAATTCCTGCAATCATTACAAAGGCCAAAACGGGTATAATAGCAATATTTGTAATAAAAAACAAACCCGGAAATTGATGGAAATAATACAGACAAAGCGGGAAAGCACCAATTTGAGCAGCAAATGAAACTGATAAAGCGTCCCAGATATAAAGAACAAATTTGTTAGTTGGGGACCATAATTTTTTCAATAAAGGTTGTAACCAAAGAATAAAAAACAGAGCAATATAGCTTAATTGAAAACCTGCGTCAAATAAAAAGTAGGGTTCAAAAAGCAAAATTAATAGCATAGAAACCAAAAGCGTGTGATAAATATTTCCTGTTCTGCGAAGATGGTTGCCAATCGCAAGAAAAGAAAACATTACAACAGAGCGCAAAACGGAAGGAGATAATCCTGAAATAACGGCAAAAAAGCTTAAAGCTGACAAAATGGAAACTAATTTTATAAGTGAGCCTTTTCGGGTGTTTGGAATAGGTTTCAGAATAAAATTTATCAGCAGCATGATAAAACCGACATGCAGTCCTGAAACTGATAATATATGTGTGGCACCTGAATATTGATAATCTTGAATAATATCTGGAGAAATTTCTTGTTGTTGACCTAGTATTAAGGCGAGCGCCACATTCATTTCTGCAGCGTTGAATTGCGCTTTTTCAAGATTTTGGATGATTCTACGATGCAGACAGCCAGAATAATACCAAATGTCTTTCTTGATTTTTTTATTGATTTTAATATTTGATTTATTTATGTAAACTTGAGCATAAATTTGGCGATCAGATAAATATTTGGCGTAATCAAATTGATTTGGATTTTTATTGGATTTGTTAGGCTGTAATGTAGTGTTGACTTTTATTTCATTTCCAATTATGATAGAATGGTCCGTGCTGTCTTTAGCGATATTTACAATGATTTTTCCAGAATAATTTTTTCCATTTATAGTTTTTATTATGGCGGTATAGCGATCACTATAGGAATTGCTTTTTAATTTTTCGCGAACGGTGAAAATTATTTGTTGCGAGGATTGAAAAGCTTTTTCATAATGAATGTAGCTTGATTTCTGAAGAGAATCAGTGTGGGTGATAAGTGTAAAGCCACCAATGAAGAAAGAAGTAAAGTAAATGCTCAATCCAAAATATGAAACTAATTTTTTGTTTTTTTTAGATAAAAAATACAAAACTAAAACCGCAGAAGTTCCTACAGTAAGTGCAATGGTGGTAATTGTATTTTGAACGGGAACGTTATAAAAAAATAAAATACCTATAAGAAACCAAAGGGTTATTCGGAATAAGGGAAAATCAAATACTTTCATAAATATAAAAGTATTAATTTTTTTGTAAGAAAAAGAATATAATTTGTTTGTTATTACAGAATTCTATTGACCTGAGCGAATGAATTTTGATAATAAGGCTCTTTTGTAGACGAAATGATTACGCCTTTTGTTGTGGAAGAATGTATAAATTTAATCTCGGAGGAATTTACTTCTGTTATAAGTCCTACGTGATTTATTTGCTTGCTTTTGTTGGTTTTAAAAAAAATCAAATCACCTTTTTGAGCTTCTTTTAGCGGAATCACAATTCCAATTTTTGCTTGCTCAAAGGAGCTTCTCGGTAATTTTATATTTTCTGATTCGAAAGTAGTAAAAACAAGCCCAGAACAGTCAAAACCATTTTTAGTTGTTCCGCCAGCTTTATATTTTACACCAATATTTTCAGATGCAGTTTCGATTAAATTATTTACAATATGCTTGTTTTCTCGTTTTGTCTCCTTTTTGCTGACTACGCTTGAAGAAGATTTACAAGACACAAAAACGATTGCTAAAAGCAGTAAAACAATTATTTTTTTCAAAATCAAAAAAATTTTAAGCTTGCTTTAAGTCGGCAACAATAAGTTTTGCTGTTTTTTTGCTTGCGCCAACACCGCCAAGTTTTTGTTCCAAAATATCGTAATTCTTTAGTAATTTTTCGCGTGAAGCTGGCTCTAGCAATTTTTGGAGCTCTTCTTTAATGCGTTTTGTGTTGCAATCATTTTGAATTAATTCGGTTACAACTTCTTGATCCATAATTAAATTGACAAGTGAAATATATTTTAACGTAATAATTCGCTTAGCAATTTGGTATGAAATCTCGCTTCCTTTGTAGCAAACCACTTCTGGGACTTTAAAAAGAGCAGTCTCTAATGTTGCAGTTCCTGACGTTACTAATGCAGCTGTCGAAGAACGAAGTAAATCGTAAGTCTTGTTTGAAACAAATGCAATGTTTTTATTTTTTAAAAACTGCTGATAAAATTCATATTCTTGGCTAGGCGCGCCGGCAATTACAAATTCATAATCTTGAAAATCATCAACAACGCTCAACATTACACTCAGCATTTTTGTGATTTCTTGTTTTCGGCTTCCCGGAAGTACAGCAATTATTGGTTTTTCTCCCAAATTATTTTCTTTTCTAAAAACGGCTTCATCAAAAGCAGGTTGATTCTGAATCGCATCAATTAAGGGATGTCCAACAAAATCAACAGGAAAATGATGTTTGTCTTCATAGAAGCTTTTTTCAAAAGGAAGAATCACAAACATTTTGTCTATATCCTGTTTGATAGCTTTGATCCGGTTTTCTTTCCAAGCCCAAATTTGAGGTGAAATATAATAATGTGTTTTGTAGTTTAAAGCTTTAGCCCATTTTGCAATACGCATATTAAAACCTGGATAATCAATAAAAATGATTACATCTGGCTTGAATTCAGAAATGTCTTTTTTGCAAATTTTGATATTGTTTAAAATGGTTTTTAAGTTAAAAATAACTTCAACAAATCCCATAAAGGCCAAATCGCGATAGTGTTTTACTAAAGTTCCGCCGGCTTTTTGCATTAAATCGCCGCCCCAAAACCTGATTTCGGCTTGTGGATCTTCTTCATACAAAGCTTTCATTAAGTTAGAACCATGTAAATCTCCAGAAGCTTCTCCAGCTATTATGTAATATTTCATATCAATTTTTTTAAAAGTGCGCCTCAATTACTAAGCACAACATTTTTTTTTGCAGAACAAAGATAAGGTTTAAATAAATAAAGTTGTAATTGCCAAAACAATCACGGCAAAAACAACACCTCTTGCCATTAATTCCTTGTTGCGTTTTAGCAGAAATAAAAACAACAAAAGGTCTAAAACAGTACCTAAAGTGACTACTTTTCCTAAATATCCATATTGTTTTATGGTTTCAAGTCCGTTTGAAAGATCAAATGAGGTAAATAATTTAATGAAAAGAAAACTTCCGATAAGTGAAGCAATAATTCCAAGAAAAAAACCAATAAGCATATCTAATTTATTCATTTAATTTCCAAGTGTTAAGTTGTTGCATAGAATGGTGAGCGGTTAAATCAAATTGAACAGGAACGACAGAAATATATCCATTTTCTAGTGCCCATTCATCGGTGTCCTCACCTTTGTCTTCGTTCGTGAATTTTCCAGTAAGCCAGTAATAATCTTTCCCGAAGGGAGTTTGTCTCTTGTCAAATTTTTGTGCGTAATAGGCTTTTGCTTGACGGCAAACTTTAATTCCTTTTATTTCCTTTTCTTTCAATTTTGGGAAATTGACATTTAAAACGACGCCGGTAGGTAATTTATTGGCAAGGGTTTCTAAAACTATTTTTTTGACAAAAGATTTTACGGGTTCAAAATCGGCATTCCAATCAAAATCTAATAAAGAAAAACCGATTGCCTGAATTCCTTCAATTCCTGCTTCGACAGCGGCACTCATAGTTCCCGAATAAATTACATTGATAGATGAATTTGAGCCGTGATTTATTCCTGAAACACAAAGGTCAGGCTTTCGTCTTAAAATTTCGTTTACAGCCAGTTTGACACAATCGACAGGGGTTCCAGAACAGCTGTATTCGGTGATTGCATCATCATTTTTCGAAATTTTGTCTAAAAATAAAGTATTGTTTATAGTAATCGCGTGACCCATAGCGCTTTGGGGTTTGTCTGGAGCAACAACCACAACTTCGCCAATAGTTTCCATAACACTAATCAAGGCTCTGATTCCGGGAGCCAAAATTCCATCGTCATTGGTTACTAATATTAAGGGTTTTTCGTCTTTCATGGTGTAGCGGGATTTTTTGTTTTATCAAAATTAAGGCTTCTTTAGGCAAATGTAGCAACAGATTTTGGTAGAATACTAACAAATAAATAAAAATTGTAAACTAAATCTTAAAGGACTTTTGAACAACAAACTATTTTATATCTTTAACAAAAAATTATAGTGAGCTTGGCTTTGTTGGCACAGTTTTTACCGTAACTTAGATTAAAAAATTTGATGAATGCTATTATTAAGTTTATGAAAAGAAATTATAAAATACTTATAGCCGTATTATGCTTGTCAGTGACGTTGTTTGCATTTAAATTAAATGCTGATAAGTCTGAAGATCCGGACCCAAATAGAGACAAAACACTTTTAGAACTGCTTGCCTTTGTTATTGAAAAAGGACACTATAGTCCGGCTGAGATAAATGATGAGTTTTCTAAAGGTATTTTTAAGGATTATATAGATGCGCTAGATCCTTCAAAAAGGTTTTTTCTGCAATCTGATATTGACGAATTCAAGCAGTATGAATTACAGCTTGATGATCAGTTTTTGAATAAAGACCTAACGTTTTTCAATCTTACTTATACAAGATTGATGAAACGTATGGAAGAAAGCAAAAAACGTTACAAAACGATTTTGGCACAACCTTTCAACTACAATGTTGATGAGACTTTTAATGCTGATTATGAGCATATTCCTTATGCTAAAAATACAGCAGAAATAAATGAAAGATGGAGAAAACAGATTAAGCTTTCAACGCTTTCGTCATTGGTTACGAAACAAAAATTGGAAGAAGACAAAAAGAAATCTGATCCTGCATACAAAGAAAAATCTTTTGAAACATTAGAAAAAGAAACTCGCGAGAGCTCTTTGAAATCTTTAGATGATAATTTTGGGTTAATTAAAGATTTGAATAAAGAAGATTGGTTTTCTGTTTATGTGAACTCAATCATGACTCGTTTTGATCCTCATACAAGTTATTTTGCTCCTGAAGAAAAAGACCGTTTTGATGTAAATATCAGTGGGAAATTAGAAGGAATTGGTGCTCGTTTGACTAAGAAAAATGATTTTACTCAAATTGACGAATTGATTTCTGGAGGGCCAGCTTGGAAAGGAAAACAGCTTGAGGCTGGAGATATGATTTTAAAAGTGGCGCAAGGAAACGAAGAGCCAGTTGATGTAGTTGGAATGCGTCTTGATGATGTTGTGAAAAAAATCAAAGGCCACAAAGGAACTGAAGTAAAACTTACTGTTAAAAAAGTTGACGGAACGATTAAAGTAATTTCAATCATTAGAGATGTTGTTGAAATAGAGGAAACGTATGCAAAATCTAGTGTTGTTGAAAGAAACGGATTAAAATACGGAGTAATTTATTTGCCTAAATTCTATATTGATTTTGAAAATAAAGATGGTCGTGACGCTGGAAAAGATATTGCTCTTGAAGTAGAAAGACTTAAAAAAGAAGATATTAACGGTATCGTGCTTGATGTTCGTGATGACGGAGGAGGATCTCTTTCTACAGTGGTTGATATCGCTGGTTTATTTATCGAAGAAGGACCAATCGTTCAAGTAAAATCTGCTGGTAAAAAGAAAGAAGTTTTATATGATAAAGACAAAAAAATCGAGTGGGACGGACCATTGGTAATTATGGTGAACAGCTTCTCTGCTTCGGCTTCTGAAATTTTGGCGGCAGCAATTCAAGATTACAAACGTGGTGTAATCATTGGAAGTAAACAAACTTATGGAAAAGGAACTGTGCAAAATGTACTTGACTTGAACCAATTTGTTCGTAATGCAAACTACGGCGATCTTGGGGCTTTGAAAATTACAGGACAAAAGTTCTATAGAATCAACGGAGGTTCAACTCAATTAGAAGGTGTTCATAGTGATGTTGTGATGCCGGATCGTTACGCTTATTTGAAAATGGGAGAGCGCGACATTGATAACGCAATGCCATGGGATAAAATTGATCCAGCTGATTACAACACTTGGACTTCTAATGAAAAATTCAATCAGGCGATCAATAACAGCCGAAACAGAATTGCAAATAATGATCAATTCAGATTGATTGAAGATAATGCAAAATGGATTGATGTTAAAAATAAAGAGAATACTTATAGTTTGAATATCAAAAACTTTAAAGCAACTCAGGAACAAGTTGAGAATGAGGGTAAAAAATACAAACCAATTGCAGATTATAAAAACAATCTGGTTTTCAAATCATTGCCATATGAAGAGCTTGAAATGAAGAGCGATGCTACATTAAAAGAAAAAAGAGATGCTTGGCACCAAGCATTATCTAAAGATGTTTATGTGGAAGAAGCTTTAAATGTTTTGGATGATTTACAAACAAAAAGTTATGTAAAAAACACCGTTTCTCCTAAAATGAAAAAGGATAAACTGGTAAAATCTTAGTTCAACAGAATTAATTTGTTATTAAAATGCTCCATAGATTTAATATTTATGGAGCATTTTTTTGTAAGTTTATTTTTGAAATAAAATATGCAGAAGATGAAGAATTATATTGTTTTGGGTTTGATGGTTTTTATGTTGGTTTCATGTAAAAAGGAGATTATTGAAAGAGGGGAAACTAGTCAAGAAAAACAAAATTCTTTCACTTCAACTTCAGTTCAAAATTCTACAGATTCTTTGTATACAGTTGCTTATTTGCCTAGCTCGACTACCGGACAAATTGTAAAGCATAAATATTATACACTTTCATATAATGAAAAATTTGAACAGGCGGAATGGGTAGCGTACGAATTAAAAAAAGAATATTTGAAAAATGGAGATTATAAACGCCCTTATTTTATTGAAGATCCAAAAGTAACAACAGGTTCTGCTGATTGGAGAAATTATAAAAAATCTGGATATGATAAAGGACATCTTTGTCCTGCCGGTGATATGGAGTTTAATAAGGAGGCGTATGATGATACTTTTTATACTTCGAATATTTCACCTCAAAACCATGATTTCAATAGCGGAATTTGGAATAGAATTGAACAAAAAACACGTTATTTTGCTCAAAAGTACAATGATATTTATGTAGTAACGGGCGGAATTCTGAAAGATTCAGATAAAAAAATAGGGACAGAAAACGTTGCTGTCCCTAAATATTTTTATAAAATTGTTATCGCTAAATCTGGAAAAGAACACAAAGCAATCGCATTTTTAGTTCCGAATGAAGACAGTGACAAGTCAATTTATGATTTTGTAGTTCCGATTGAAACTTTAGAAAAAATGACCGGAATTGATTTCTTCCCGAATTTAAAAAACTTAAAAAGCAGTAAGGACTTTTAATTCGGCAATCGTCTGAATTGGGTTTTCTGCTTTAAAAACAAAGCTTCCAGCAACTAAAACATCTGCGCCAGCTTCTACTAATTGTTTTGCGTTTTTGCTTGTTACGCCACCGTCGATTTCAATTAATGTTGAAGCATTTTTGCGAGTAATTAGAGCTTTTAGCTTTTTTACTTTATCATACGTGTTTTCAATAAATGATTGTCCTCCAAAACCTGGATTTACGCTCATAATGCAAACTATGTCGATATCATTGATCACGTCTTCTAGTAAGTCAACATTTGTATGAGGATTCATAGCAACTCCTGCTTTCATTCCTTCCGCTTTAATAGCTTGAAGTGTTCTGTGCAAATGTGTGCAAGCTTCGTAATGTACCGTTAATCCATTCGCACCTAAATCAGCAAAAGTTTTAATGTATCGATCTGGATCAATAATCATTAAATGAACATCGATATATTTTTTTGCATGTTTTGAAATGGCTTCTAACACCGGCATTCCAAAAGAAATATTCGGAACAAAAACTCCGTCCATAATATCAATATGAAACCAATCAGCTTGGCTGTTGTTGATCATTTCGATATCGCGCTGCAGATTTGCAAAATCAGCAGCAAGAACTGAAGGAGCAATAAATGTATTTTTCATTTTCTGTTGTGTGTTGTTTTATACAAAGGTAGATTTTAACCGCAAAGTGCGCAAAGAATTACGCAAAGTTCGCAAAGTTTTTTTGCCACAGATTATAAAATTAAAATGATTAATCTTTTCTAATACTTTAATCTGTGGCAAAATAAAACAAAATAAAAAACTCCGGTAATCAGCCGGAGTTTCAATCATCAATCAAAAAACGAACAGTCAATCAAACTGTTGTTTGCGTTACAAAGGTTTCGTGTTTCATGTTTCAAGCTACGCAAAGCAACTTGAAACCTTAAACCTGAAACAAATATTGTTTTATCCTAAGTATGTTTTAAGGATTTTACTTCTAGAAGTGTGTTTCAATCTACGGATTGCTTTTTCTTTAATCTGACGAACACGCTCACGAGTTAAGTCGAAAGTTTCTCCAATTTCTTCAAGAGTCATTGGGTGTTGATCGCCAAGGCCAAAATACAAACGAACAACATCAGCCTCTCTTGGGGTTAATGTTTCTAATGAACGCTCGATTTCAGTACGAAGAGATTCGTGAATTAATTCTCTGTCTGGGTTTGGAGATTCACCAGAACGCAATACGTCGTAAAGGTTAGAATCTTCACCTTCAACAAGAGGTGCATCCATTGATAAGTGACGTCCAGAGTTTTTCATAGACTCTTTTACATCATTTACAGTCATGTCAAGTTCTTTTGCAATTTCCTCAGCAGAAGGCGGGCGCTCATTAGATTGCTCTAATAAAGCATACATTTTGTTGATTTTATTGATAGAACCAATTTTGTTTAAAGGTAAACGAACGATACGAGATTGTTCTGCCAATGCCTGAAGAATCGATTGACGAATCCACCAAACGGCATACGAGATAAATTTGAATCCACGAGTTTCATCAAAACGTTGTGCAGCTTTGATAAGTCCTAAGTTTCCTTCGTTAATTAAGTCAGGAAGAGTTAATCCTTGATTTTGATATTGTTTAGCAACCGATACAACGAAACGTAGGTTGGCTTTTGTTAATTTTTCTAATGCTCTTTGATCACCCGCTTTAATTCTCTGTGCTAATTCTACCTCTTCATCTGCGGTAATTAGGTCAACTTTTCCGATTTCTTGTAGATATTTATCTAACGATGCAGTTTCACGATTGGTTACCTGCTTGGTGATTTTAAGTTGTCTCATGTTTTTGTCTCCTCAATTTTTAAGTGTACAAGTTGTTATACGTATGAAGTATCAAAAAAGTTACAACTAATTTAAAAATATTTTAAAATTTATAATTAAGTATTGTTTTTGTTGATTGTTTTTATGGTTTTGAATCTCTAATATGTTTGTATTTAACTGATAATCAGTTGTGTGTTTTTGGTTTTTCTTTTTTCTTTAAATAAGAATTAATTGCTGGTTTTTTCTTTTATTTCTATGAAATCTTTAATAAAAACAGGTTTGCCTGAGGCTGAAAATCCTTCAAGTGTTACCTCATATTTGCCTGCAACATCAGAAGCATAAAATTTACTGTTTGTTGTTTTGCTTAAATCAATATTTGGTTGCCATAAAAGTTGATGTCTGTAATCCGGGATTCTTGCGTTCTTGTTGTCTGCATAATCGGGACTAAAATAATTTTTCTTAACCTGAGGTCTCAAAATTTCTGGTCTAACAATAAATTTGCCTTTAAGTTTAGTGTCGTAATCGCCATTTTTTGTTGTGAACGAAACAATACCATTATATGATTTTGATCCATAATAATAAATCCCTCTTACTACATTTACTTTTGAAATGCTTTTAGGAGTAAAGGCGAAAAACTCATTCAAATTTTCAAGAATTAATCCGTCAACAAGAATCATAGCAGGCAATGCTGATTCGTAGTTTTCGTTATAATCATAAACATGAATCGTGTATTCATTATCGTATTTTCGGTAATATACTCCTTTTAAGATTTCTGTTATCGTTTCTTCAATATTTGGAAATCTTGTAAAATCGTCTAGTTTGAATTCTTCAGATGCTAACCCAAAAAACGGGATTGAAGGAGCGGGAGGCAATAAGCTATCTTTTTTTACGTCATAATACGCATTTTCAACTTGGGTTGAAATTAATCGGTCTGTGATGTTTTGTTTGAAATCTGAATTGAATTGAACTGTAGGAAAAGTTAAATTAGAAAAATCTACATCTTTTTGTTTGTCGATTTCAATTGCATAATTTTCTTTTCCGGTTTCGAGGACTTGAACAATAATATTTGAATTTGGGTTTTCTTTTTCTAGAATAAAATAGAATTTGCCTTGATCATCTGTTTTTGCAATTTTCAGATCAGAATCTTTTCCAACTACTGAAAGCGCTACTTTTTTATTTTTAATATCCGCATTTTCAGAAGTTATTTTTCCTGTTATGATTTCGCCACGTAGTTCTGGAAGTAAAAAATTACTGCCTGTAATTTCACCAGATTGGCCTTCTGTATTACTAAAAGTTGCTTTGTTTTGAACCAAATATCCATCAGACTTCCTAACAGATAGAGTATAATTGCCTTTTGTAAATTCTTCCGAATTAGATTTGATATTTAAGTCAATTAAATCTCGGGTGTTGTATGATTTATTTTTTATGTCAAATGAAATATTGCTGTTTTGTATAGCTTCGGAAGAAACAGCATTATAAGAAACCGTATTAGTGCTTGGATTTTCTTTATATGGATTTAAGATATAAATATCGGCAGAAAAATATTCTTGAGCACTTTTATTGAGCATCCAGTTTGTATATCCAATTAATTTATAGCTTCCAGTTTCTAATGTTGTTGGGATAAAAAAATCACCATTACCGGTAGCTTTGTCAAGAAACAGTTTGTGAGTGAAGACAGTTTTCTTGGTATTGTCTACTAGTTGTACGTAAGCTATTTTGCTGAAAACAGAAGCTGTTTTTGCTGATTTGTCAATGCAGAATATTTTGTAATACAAAGTTTCACCAGTTAAAAACGAATTTGCATTTGTGCTGACGTAAATTGACTCATTGATTTTTTTGTCAACTTCATTCAGTTCACTTACAGAGTTGTTTTTTTGAGCAAATACAATTTGCTGGCAGCTAAAAGCTACTGTTATCAATAATATGTATCTTAATCTATCCAAAATGGTGGTTTTACGTTTGACGAAAATGAAGTGCAATCTCCGCATTCTACTGGGTATAAAATGTAACTATTAGGTGATTCGGTAGGGAAATAAACTTTAAAGCCGCTTGAAAGCAAATTCATAATTAATTCTCCTTGACATTCAAAATCAGGGTTTTTATTAAAACAATAATTAAAGATATACTGCTTCACTTGGTCATCAGGAATCGGTGAAGGACAGGTGTAAGGATATTTAGGAATTGGTTCTCCACTCAATAAATCTGTAAAGCTAAAAAACAGTCTTTTTTCAGAATAAGAAGATACATCAAAATAACCAATAACTTTCTCGTTCGGATTTTCAACGGATTTCATATTTCCATAGAAAAATCCTGGCTGTGTCTGTGATAAAATACTTCCAGAGTTTGATATTTCTTTAAGCGTTTGAAAGAAAGTATGAGCTGCAAGACTTTGTACATACTGTTTTACTAAGATGCTATATCTGCTTGCAATAATATAATCAGTACTTGCAAGAAATCGTACAGGGAAATTACTTACTCTATCTTCTGATAAATCATTAGTACTGGTCAAAAGAAGCTCATTTGAATTTTGGTTCGAGTAACAAACTCTCACATCTTCTGTTCGGTCTTCTAAAACAACTTGTCCAGGAGGATAAGAGCCAGCTGGAAAATAAACAGGAATCGCTTTTTTAGGATAATATTTTGGAGCCACAATTCTATATGTTTCCTCATATTCATATCTATAATAATGCGAGTTGTTTGTAGGGTCAAAAGTATTTACGGTAATTTCAACACCTAGCTGGTTGTCTTTTGTTTTTTTAGTAGCTTCTATGCTTTCAATTTCGGTTTGTTGTGGTAATGTTTCGTTGCTGGAAGCGTAGTTTCTGCCGTCTTTGGTACGCACGTGCAATTGATACTGTTTACCTGCAACAACTTGAAATGGAGCAACTGAGGTATAGTTCTCAGTATTTTCCTTAAAATCGTATTTGTTTCCAGTATTGTCAGTAACATATACTGTTGCTCCTTTTTCAAAAATAGGGGCTTTGTCATCGAGCTTGTAAGCTCTTGTAAGTTTTACTTGTTGCGTTTTATTTTGATTCGTGATCGTTGATTCAATGACAATGACATCTTCATATCCGCTACTTGCTTGGTAATCATAAGGCGTTGTGCAGCCAAATGTCGCAGCGAATAATGTTGTTATTAGAAATCTAATTAAAAAGATTTTTTTCATAACGGTTAAAATTTAAAATTATAAGTAATAGTTGGTACTGGAACTGCAAAAATTGAGGTTTGATAAGCTTTTATCTGTCCATCTTTGGTTACAAAAAACACTGAATACGGATTGTTTCTTCCCAATACATTGTAAATTGATATGTTCCAGAAACTATGTGCTAATTTTTTAATTTTATGATTTCCTTCAATATTTAATCCAATATCTAAACGGTAGTAATCTGGTATTCTGAATTTGTTTCTATCCGTGTATAACGTGTATTCGGCGCCATTATAATAATATTTTCCAACAGGATAAGTAACAGGTCGTCCGGTTTGATATACAAAATTAGATGAAAAACTGTAACGATGTGTAAACTTATAGTTCATAACAATGCTGAAATCGTGGGGTTTGTCAAAATTACTTGGAAAATACTCTCCATTATTTACTTTTTCATCGTTAAATTGACTGTTTAATTTGATGAGAGATCTAGAATAAGTATAGCCAATCCAACCGTTAAGTCTTCCGATGGATTTTCTAAGCAAAAATTCAATTCCATAGGCTTTTCCGTCACCTTGAAGCAATTCTGTTTCTAAGTTTTGATTAAGCAGGATTTGTGATCCTACTTTGTAATCTAAAATGTTTTTTGAAGTTTTATAATATCCTTCAAGGCTCAACTCAAGGTCGTTGTATTCTAATTTTTTGAAGATTCCCAAAGAATACTGCAGGCCACTTTCAGGCTTCACATTTAAATCAGATAATTTCCAAGTATCGGTAGGAGATTGAGTCGTATTGTTTGTAAGTAAATGAATGTACTGATAGTTTTTATCAAAACCTGCTTTTACAAAAAGACTTTCGTTAAAAATATAACGCAAACCAATTCTTGGCTCAAAACCACCGTTTTTGCTGATGACTTCGTTATTACCGTATGTCTTTTGCTCAATAACTGTTGATGGAGTTTTAGGCACTCCCTCTTCGTAAATATTTTGTGTCGATGGACCAAGAGCCATATAATAGGAGTATCGGGCTCCAATATCTAATAATAATTTTTCGGAAATCTGGAATTTGTCAGAAAGAAAAGCGGCTGATTCCAATCCCTTTTCATTTTCTATCATTATTGGTGTTACTAACGAGTTTTCTCCATTTGGAGTCATTTCCCCTGGATTTACTTTGTAAAGTTTGCTTGCAACGCCATAAGTAAGTTTGTGTTTGCTGTTTAATTCGCTTGTAAATTTAAAAACAGCCTGACTTTCGTTTATTTTGTATTTTAAAAGAAAAGATTCAGGATTAACTGATTGGTAATTAATGCTGTATTTGTATTCACTATTTGTCACATTAAATTCGCTGTTGTTTTTTTCATTAAATGCGTGTTTCCATTTCAATGAAATTAAGCGATTACTGTATTTAAACAATGAGTCGGGAGTCAAAGTATAGGAATCCTTGCTGTAATAGCCTGTCCCTTCGACTGAGTTGTTTTTGTTGATTTTGTGATTGTATTTGGCAAACAAATCATAAAAAGATGCTTGACTGTTTTTTAATCGATCATCATCCAAAGTTTTTAAAATCCAGTCTGAATAAGTCGCTCTTCCACCAACTAGTAAACTAGCTTTGTCTTTTACAACAGGAACAGACAATGTAAGATTACTTGTTACAGGACCAATTCCTCCTTCTCCAGAAATTTTTTCATTGTTACCATTCTTAGAAATAATATCAAAAACAGAAGATAAGCGTCCTCCAAATTCAGATGGAATACCACCTTTGTAAATATCCACTCTGTTGATTGTATATGGATTAATTGAAGAAAAGAAACCAAATAGGTGAGTAGGGTTATAAATTGTAGCATTATCCAACAATACTAAATTTTGGTCCTCTTTTCCACCTCTAACATTAAATCCCGAAGATCCTTCACCTGCTGTTTTGATCCCAGGAATGGTCAATGCTACTTTTAAAATGTCTCTTTCTCCAAGAACTAAAGGAATATTTTTTACGCCTTCGGCCTCAATTGTTGTAACTCCTGTAATAGCAGTTCTAATGTTTTGAGTGTCTTTTCCTTTTACTAAAACCTCGTCCAGTTGATTGATTTTTTCAATAACAGAAAAGTCTAAAGTTCCGTTGCTGTAAATCAT
The DNA here is from genome assembly GCF_000425445.1 of Flavobacterium denitrificans DSM 15936. GTDB lineage: Bacteria > Bacteroidota > Bacteroidia > Flavobacteriales > Flavobacteriaceae > Flavobacterium > Flavobacterium denitrificans. The sequence continues at coordinate 32,140 of NZ_AUDL01000013.1, forward strand.
TATTTTTCGAGAAGTGCTATTGTAAAATAAAGATTCAACCTCGATAGTGCTTAGTCCTGTTGGAAGTTTGAAGCTGTAGAATCCTTCGGCATTGGTAGTCGAAATGATTGCAGTATTTTTTACTTTAACATTAATGTCTGCAAGGGGTTTTCCATCTTTTAAATCGGTAATGTGGCCGGACAAAGTATAAAGATCAACATCAGAATCAGCTGCTTCTTTACCAATTAATGCAATAGGTGCAGTTGTGCCCGATTTGTCTTTTTTAACCGAATCATATTGCTGGAAAAAGATAGGAGCATTGGCATCTTTTTTATTATTCTGCAGCTTGTCATAAATGATGCTGTTTTTTGTCAATATGATTTTGTTTTTATTGATATAAAAATTAAGCTCAGTATCTTCTAAAACTTTTGACAAAACTTCTTCAATTGTTTTATTTTGATAATCGCCGGAGATTAATACATTTTTATCAAACCAACTGTCTTGAAAATAGAATTTATACGAAGTCGAAGCTTCGATTTTTTCTAAAACCGCAACTCTGTTTATATTGCTGAAAGTTAAGTTTATTGTGTTTTTTTCGCCTTGTGAATGCAGTACCTGATTAAAACCGAAAAATAATAAAAGGATAGTAAATATTCTCATTTGTAATGTTTTTCCAGATTTTAATTATTTATAAATTTCATTAAATTTTTCATGAATAATGCTGTGTTTTCCTTTCGTAGGTTTCTGTTCATGAGGTAGAAATCATTTATTTTTCTTTTGCTATCAGGGAATAATGCTATAATCGCTTTTTTGTCATTGATTAAATTAAATTTGTTTTCTTTCCACAAAATGAATTCATATCTGGAATTGTATTCAATCAAATTAAATTCTTCCTTGACATTTTTCTTTTTCTCTTTGTAGTATTTGATATAAAATATTTGGTTATTGCCGATTGCTACTTCTTCGTAGTAACCTCCTTTAAAAGAAGTATTGTTTAATTCTTTTAGATTTACAAAATTTTCATTGCCAATCTTAAAATTAGAGGTGTTTGCTTTGATGATATTGATTTTTGTAGTGTTCTGACCATCATATGGACGCAAAACAAGTTCATCACTGTTGATGTCGTATTTTAAAGATAAATCAAAGTAGTTTTGGCCGTTGTATTTGATGTTTCCTTTTTTGAATTCATCTGTACCGTAATAACGATGCTGATTGTCAACGGTTTTATCAAAGTTTAAATGAGCAGGTCCATTTTTAATATCTAATGATTCAACACCTGCATTTTTATCAAACCAATTAAAGATTTCGATTTCTTTGACGCTTTGGCTATGTATCGAAGGAATGTTTAATAATATTCCAAATAAGCAAAGGAATATTATCTTTTTTTGGGAATTTTTCAAAGGATCGGTGGATTTTTGATTTTGTTTCGGTTGATTTCAAAAGTATTAAAAAAAAGTTATAAATGACACTTAAAACTGTTAAAATGTAATAAAATATTCATATTTTAATGTAAAAAACACCTCAGTTTACTAGTAAACCGAAGTGTTTTTATAAAAAAGGGGCAAAATTATCTTTATTAGAGATTGTCTTCCGGAGCATCCAGAATCTCGTCAAATATTTTTTTTAGTGACTTTAAATAGATTGGAAATGATATAAGCAACAGAATGTATTCTTTCCTTAGCACGGTAACGTCATCCAGAATAATATATAAGCTCGGGATTATTATAGCGAGTGATGCTACAGCTCCAAACCATGGATTTTTTGCTAATTGTTTTAATAATAATAGAGGCTTCATTTCTGGTTGGTTGGTTAGCGCAATTTTCATTTAAAACTATTTTGGTTTATTTGTGATGTAAAAATAATTTCGATTTGCCAAGTTTGCCCCGAAAATGTCATGAAAGCTATTTTTCTTGTCATGAAAGCCTGAAAATTGGCTTGCAGTTTGAAATTGATGTGTACAAAATAAAAAATCCTCTTTTTTAAAAGAGGATTTTGAGATCTTGCGCTGAACATTTATTACGATAAAATGTTCATTTTCTTTATGAAGTCTTTATAAGTGTCGCTTAGGTTTATTTTGTGATTCCCTTTTAAAATAATTAGGTTGTCGGCTAAAATGATTTCTTCAATTTTGTCTGCGTTTACAATTGTGTTACGATGTGTTTTGATGAATTTATTTTTATCCAGTAAATCGCTTATTTTGGTAAGCGAAATTAGAATTACGAATTTTTCTTTTTCAGTAATAATATTGCAGTAACGTTCTTCGACTTCAATATAAAGAATGTCATTTATGGAAACTTTTTTTAATGCATTTTTCTTTTTTATAAATAAATGATCGTCGCTTATAACGGTATCTTGTTCTTCACCTAAAAAAACATTTGTTTGCTCATAGAATTTTTCGACTGCCATTTCTATTGCATACAAAATTTCAAGTTCATTGAAAGGTTTCATTAAAAAACTGAAAGGTTTAGTCAATTTGGCTCGTTCAAAAATTTGACGATCTTTTGAACTGGTTAAAAACACGAATGGTTTTGAAGCATTCGGAATAATATTGATTGATTCGGCAAAAGTAATTCCATCTGGTTTTCCGTCCAGAAAAACGTCGATAATAATAATGTCAATTGTGTTTTCGTAAAATAGTTTAAGCGCATCTGTGAAATTTCGGGCGACTCCTACAACAGTATAATTGTTTTCAAGCAATACTTTTATTAAAGCATCACTTTGTTCCGGAGTATCTTCGATAATTAAAACATTAATATTATCCATTTTTTGTTATTTTTGAGAATGTCAATATTATTTTAGTTCCCTTATTTATTTCGCTTTGAATTGAAAGTGTTCCGCCGTTTTTTGCCGTCATTTGCTTACATAATTGTAAGCCTAATCCGGTTCCAATAATTTCAGAATTATTTTTCTTTACTAATGTTTCGCTATCCTGAAGTAGTTCTGAAATTGTATTTTGAGACATTCCAATGCCAGAATCCTCAATAATAATTTGGCAAAATTCAGAATTGATTTCAGCGGTGTAAAAACGGATTTCGTCATTATGTTTTGAAAACTTAATTGCGTTATCAAGCAGATTCCTGAATATAATTTTAAGCGAATCAAGATCTACAAACAAAAATATATTTTTTGGAACAACATTTTCAAATCGAATTTCTTTTTCCTGTAATAAAGATTTATAGTTGTATTCAATCTGTTGTACTATTGAATATAAATGAACTGATTCTTTATGAAAATACAATTGTTTGGTTTGTAACATTGCCCAATGAAGCAAATTGTCTAGTAAACTGTAAGTGTCATTTGCAATGCTGCTATTTTGCGTAATTAATTGGTTTAGTTCTTCGTAATTTTTGGTCTGTAATGAATCTGATAATTTTGAATTGCTTGTTTTTAAGGCGTTTACCGAAGAGCGCAAATCGTGGCTTACAATTGAAAAAAGCTGATCTTTATTCGCATTTAGCTGGTCAAGCTTATTTCGTTGAATTAATATTGTTTTTGCACTTTTTGCTTTTTGGGTATACATGTAAACTCCACCTGTTAAAAGAATTAGTAAGCCAATTGCTGAAAAAAATAAGCTGTTTCGTTGTGTGTTCTTTAGTTGGTTTTCTACTTCAAGTACTTTTATTTGTTTTTGTTTTTGGGCTACAGCAAATTTTTTCTCATAATCTGCAACTGCCCAAACTTTGTTTTGATTATTTAGAGAATCGTTCCACTGTTCGGCTTCTTTTCTGTATTCTAAGGCTTTTTTGTAATTGCCTCTATTTTCTTCTACAACAGCCATATTTAATGACGCATCCCATTTTTTATTAAAATCATTTACTTTTTTAGATAATAGATATGATTTTTCGAAATAAGGGAAAGCTTGTTCGTCTTTGTATTGAACATAATATAGATTTGCAATATTTATATACAAATTGAGTAAAGATCCGTTGTCATTCTCTTTTTCTTTTAGATTTTTGCTTTTAAATAAATATTCTTCGGCCTTCTCAAATTGATTAAGATGTAAATAACATGTGCCAATATTTTGGTATATAGTGCTAGCTTTAAACCCTTGTTTATTTGTTATAGAAGGATTTTCTATTTGGCTGAAATACTCAATGGCTTTTTTAAATTCTTTTAATTGCATTGAAATTTCACCTAATGTTTTATTGGCTAAAGGGTAAAAAATGAATTTTTTAGATATTAAGTTTAATTCTAATTTGGCTTCTTTAAAAAGCTTTTTTTTATGAAATGTAAATCCTCTAAAATAGTGGCAATAATCATTTAGTTCTTTATTGCTGCTAATGCTAAGATGTCTCATTGAATAAACCAGCGTAGAATCCCAATTATTTACTTCAAAATAATGTTGAGCTTTTCGGAAATTTGTTTCTTCTTTAAATATTTCAGCTCTTTTTTTACTTTCAATGTTTAGTATGTTGTTTGCAATTTTACTTTGCGAAAAGAGGCTTGCGGAATACATGGAAAGGAATAGTAAAATAAGAAGATAAAATTTTCTCATATTTAAATTGATGTAATAAAAAACATCATTTCTATTCTTAAGGAAATGATGTTTTTTTAAGTTCTATATTTTGTGATTTAGTCGCCTACCGTTGTTTTTGTTCCTCTTGAGGTTTCAGGATCAATATCTTTTAGATAAGAAATAATTTCAGTTATATCTCCTACAGTGTCAGAAGTATAATCTACTTCTACATACCAAACATCACAACTCTCAGGTGTTTCCTCGGAAAAATCATAATCAAAAAAGAGTGTTAGTGTATTTCCATCTTGTGTTGGCTCTTCAACAGTTGGATTGTTGGGGTCTTCAGAGTTAATGTATAAAGTCGCTCGAATTTTTAATGTAAGTGCTCCGCCTTCAGGGGTGTAGAATGCTGCAGATACTAAAGGTGGTACAGGATAAGTAACTGTCTCTGGATGAGTAAAAATAAAATCACTTGTATTAATTCTGGTGTTCTGTAAAACGGTAGAAGCCATAAGTATGGTTTTTTAAGGTTAATACTATTATTTTTGATAAGTTAAAGATATTTTTTTTTTGCCAATAAATATCATGAAATCCTGTTTTTTAGAGCTTTATATGGCTTTTTTGAAGAAAATAGCACAATTTTGTTCTGTATTTTTCTTTAAACATTAAACAAAATGTATTTGGATTAAACAAAAAACGAAAAACCCCAATTCAATTGAATGAATTGGGGTTTCCTATGAATAAACCTTTAGTAAACTAAGATCTGATTACTCTTTTTTCTCCTCACGTGGAGGTCTTGGAACAAGTGCTTTTTTAGACACTTTTTCTTTTTTAGTTTTAGGGTCAATTCCTAAGTATTTAACTTGGAAAACATCTCCCATTTTAACTACGTCAGCAACATTTTCTGTACGCTCCCAAGCTAATTCAGACACGTGAAGTAATACCTCGTTTCCTGGTGCAGCAGTATATTCAACTACAGCTCCAAAATCAAGCATTTTAATCACTTTTACTTCATAAGCTTCTCCAACTTGTGGTTTGAAAGTTAAAGCGTCAATTTTAGCTAATACAGTTTTGATTCCTTCTGGATCAGTTCCTAAGATTTCAACTACACCTTGCTCGTCTACTTCGTTGATAACGATAGTAGTTCCTGTAGCTTTTTGTAATTCTTGAATTACTTTTCCGCCAGGTCCGATCAACGCTCCAATAAAGTTTCCAGGAATAGTTCTAGTAATGATTTTAGGTGCGTGAGCTTTAACGTCTGCTCTCGGGGTTGCAATAGTTTCAGTTAATTTTCCTAAAATGTGCAAACGTCCGTCGCGTGCTTGAGCTAAAGCTTGTTCCATAATGTCATAACGCAATCCCTCGATTTTGATATCCATTTGGCAAGCTGTGATTCCGTCAGCAGTTCCAGTTACTTTAAAGTCCATATCTCCTAAGTGATCTTCATCTCCTAAGATGTCAGACAATACAGCAAATTTCTCACCGTCAGTAATCAATCCCATAGCAATACCAGAAACTGGTTTTGTCATTTGAACTCCAGCATCCATAAGGGCCATTGTTCCAGCACAAACTGTTGCCATAGAAGAAGAACCGTTAGATTCTAAAACCTCAGAAACAACACGAATTGTATAAGGGCAATCAGCAGGAATCATATTTTTTAAAGCTCTTTGAGCTAAGTTACCGTGACCAACTTCTCTTCTTGAAGTTCCTCTTAATGGTTTTGCCTCACCAGTAGAGAAAGGAGGGAAGTTATAGTGTAAGTAGAATTTCTCTTCACCTTGCTCGCTAGGCGAGTCGATTTGGTTCGCTTCTCTAGAAGTTCCTAAAGTTACTGTAGCCAAAGCTTGCGTTTCTCCGCGTGTAAATAAAGAAGATCCGTGAACAGATGGCAAGTAGTCAGTTTCACACCAGATTGGTCTGATTTCTGTAGTTTTTCTACCATCTAAACGAATTCCTTTTTCAAGGATAACGTTACGTACCGCTTCTTTGTTTGTTTTGTAGAAATATTTTCCAACTAAACCTGCAAGATCTGCATTTTCAGCATATTCTTCTTCTGTAAATAAAGCTTTTGCTTCTTCTTTTACAGCAGCAAATTTTTCACCTCTTTCTGCTTTTCCAGAAGCTTCTTGAGCAATTGCATAGCATTTATCGTAAGCAGCAGCTTTTACTTTAGCGTAAACAGCTTCGTCTTCAACTTCGCCTTCGTAAGTTCTGTATTCTTGAGAACTTAATTTTGCTCTTAATTTTTGTTGAGCAACAATTTGAACTTTAATAGCTTCGTGAGCAAATTTAATTGCTTCAACCATTTCAGCTTCTGAGATTTCTTTCATCTCACCTTCAACCATTGCAACAGAATCCATAGAAGCTCCAATCATCATGTCGATGTCTGATTTTTCTAATTCTTCTCTGCTTGGGTTGATTACTAGTTTTCCGTCAATACGAGCAACGCGTACTTCAGAAATTAGGTTGTAAAATGGAATGTCTGAAACAGCTAATGCAGCAGATGCAGCTAAACCGGCTAATGCGTCTGGCATAACGTTGTCATCATGAGACATTAATTGAATCATAACCTGAGTTTCAGCGTGGTAATCGTCTGGGAAAAGCGGACGCAATACACGGTCTACTAATCTCATTGTCAATACTTCACTGTCGCTTGGTCTTGCTTCTCTTTTGAAAAATCCTCCTGGGAAACGTCCAGCAGCAGCAAATTTTTCGCGGTAATCTACCGTTAATGGTAAAAAGTCAACACCTGGGTTAGATGTTCTTGCAGAAACTGCAGTAGCTAAAAGCATACAGTTTCCTAAACGTACAACAACTGAACCATCGGCTTGTTTTGCTAATTTACCAGTCTCGATTGAGATGCTTCTTCCATCTCCTAAATCGATAATTTCTTGTGAAACTTGTGGAATCATAAATTTTTCCTTTTTGATTATACAATGGGTTTTAGTTGTGTTGTAGTTGTTGTTGTGTGTAGTTGTTGTTATCTAAAACCCAATGAAAAACCAAACTTTTTTTCTTGTAATATGCTTATTATAAACAGCTGTAATGTAAAAACAAAAAGAGGCACTCTCGCACCTCTTTTCTATATTGATTATTTTCTGATATTCAATACTTTAATGATCTCACGATATCTGTTGATATCTTTCTTTTTCAAGTAATCCAACAAAGCTCTTCTTTTACCTACTAATAGTACAAGAGAACGCTCAGTGTTGTAATCGTGACGATTTTTTTTCAAGTGTTCAGTTAAGTGAGAAATTCTGTAAGTGAACAATGCAATTTGACCTTCTGCGCTTCCAGTGTTTGTTGCACCACCGTGTTGTGCGAAAATCTCTTCTTTCTTTTCTTTAGTTAAATACATTCCAATATTATTTAATGATTTTTATGTATGTCAATACAACTTTTGTAAGACGGGTGCAAAATTAAGGTAAAAAAACAAAAGAATCAAACAAAAATAAAAGAATCTAAAAAAAGAATATCGCTTTTTGATTTTTGAATAATTTTGAAACGATTCGATTTTTTAATTTGTTACCGTTATTGGTATTGCATATATTACTCTGACTGGTACACCTCTTTGTTGTCCCGGAATCCAATTTTCGTAACCTGTAACAACTCTTATCGCTTCCTCATCAAGGCCGTATCCTAAAGATTTTAAGATTTTTGGTTCAATAATTTTACCATTTTTGTCAATTACAAATTGAACGACGAGTCTTCCCGAAACTTTGTTCATTACTGCTTCTTTTGTTTTTGTAAAATTAGCTCCAACAAATTTGTAAAAATCACCGATTCCTTTTTGGGGTAATGGTTTTGATTCTAAGACTGTGTATTGTCTTTCTGTACCTTCTGAATTTATGCTTTTTCCAGAAATAAATTTTCCTTCATTATAAATGTCAGTGTATTGATAGTTGGTTTCTTTATTGATTCCTTTCCATTCGCCATCCTTAAAACCATTTTTTAATTTTCCTTTTGCTGAAGAACTGCTGCCCCATTCTTCTTCGAAAAAGCCATTGCCATTTTTTACGACATGTTCATTTTGAGAATTCCAATAGTCGTAAATTTTTAATTCTGAATTAAATCCTTTTTCAGATTCTGTGTACTCACCTTTTAATTTCGGGTTTCCGTTTTCGTACCATTCTGAAAAATTCCCGTTTAATCTTGATTTATGATAATTTTCGGTCCTTTTTTTCTTGCCGTTTTCATAGTAGTAGACATACTCGCCTTCTTTTGAATATCCATCTTTTGTTTTAGAATTTCCTTCAATTTTTAAAATACCAGACTTGTAATAATCTTTTACTTCATACAAATCTTTTTCTATGTAATAATCTTTTATGATTCTATAAAATTTGTAGTTTTCTTTAGTGGCATCTTTCCCAATAGAATCAAAATAAATAATTTTATCTGTTGAATTTTGAGCAAAAAAGAAGGAAGGGAGTAAAGCTAAAAAAACGAAAAAAGTTTTTTTCATAGATTGGTTTTGTATAGTTAGGAGTTTATTTTAGAATAATTTCGCAACCTCTTGATTCACAAATTCTAAAAATCTTTCGTCAGCTTCTGTAAATGGATCAATAACATGGCTGTCAATATCGATTTGGCCAATGTTAACACCATCAACAAAAAGGGGTACTACGATTTCTGATTTTACGGTTAAACTGCAAGCAATATAATTGTCTTGTGCTTTTACGTCTGGCACAACAAAATTGGCATTACTCTCAGCAACTTGTCCGCAGATTCCTTTTCCAAACGGAATAACAGTATGATCAGTTTCAGCACCTACATATGGGCCCAAATGAAGCGTTTTGTTTTCGTGATTGGCAAAGTAAAAACCAACCCAATTGTAGTATTCTACATTTTCATTTAATAATTGGCAAATTGCTAATAATTTTTCGTCTCTAACAGTGTTGTTATCAGCTACAATAGCGCTTATTTTTGGTTGTAATTCTTGAAAAGTCATGATAAATAAATTTTATACAAAAGTATTTAAAGCCTGACTTAAAAAATACATAAATTTGAAAAAAAATTCCGTTGAAAAAATATTTAGCACAATTTAAACCTTTCCTGATTTTTATAGGCACTTTTTTCTCCGCTTATATTTTACTGACAATAGTTTATAAATTCTATTTGAGCAGTTTTGGCCCAATTGATCTCGACGGAATTTCAAGAATAGTTGGAAAAAATGTTGAGCAACTAATGTTGCTTTTTAATTGTGATATTAATATTGTAAAAAGTCTTTCTCAGCCTTATTTAGAAGTTTGGTACAATGATAAATTTACACTTCGAATTGTCGAAGGCTGTAATGCGGTAAGCGTTATTATTCTGTTTATTTCGTTTGTAATCGCTTTTTCAGGAAAACTCAAAACGACTTTATTGTTTATTCTGTCGGGAACACTTTTCATTTATATTTTGAACATTTTCCGAATTATGTTTTTGACAATCTTGCTTTTTAGATATCCAGAAAAGGAACATTTTTTACACGGTGTTTTATTCCCGTTGATTATTTACGGGCTGGTTTTTCTTTTGTGGGTTATTTGGGTCAATAAATTTTCGAAGTATGCTAAATAGTTTATTGAAACATAAATTTAAAATTCTGATTTCGGTTTGTATTGTAATATGTTTTGGAATTATTCGTGCATTTGAAAACAGTCTGTTTTACGATCCTTTTTTGGAATATTTTGAGAAAGATTTCAAAAATTTGCCTTATCCTGAAAACGATTCTGTTAAACTTTTCTGTGGACTTTTTTTTAGATATTTTTTGAATGCAATCCTTTCTCTGTCTTTGATTTACGTGCTGTTTAGAGATATTGATATTTTTAAATTCAGTTTCTTCTTATATGCCTTTTTCGGAGTGATTCTTTTTGTGGCATTTTTTGTGGTTTTAGATTGTTTTCCAAATGCAAATTGGCTTCTTTTTTACGTTCGAAGATTTATAATTCAGCCAATATTTGTTCTTTTGTTTATTCCTGCATTTTATTATCAGCAACAAAATTTAAAAAAAATAACAGATCATTAAATATTTCTTTCAGTCTTTTTGAATAGTTTTGCAGTATGAATATAAAAAAGTGCACGGGATTATTTTTAGCTTTCCTATTGTTGGTTTCCAACATTGGGTTTGCTTTTGACGTGCATTATTGTGGAGGTGAAATCGCTTCTGTGTCTTTGAATACATCAGTAAAAGCTTCTCCAGAAAAAAAATGTTGTGGAGAAAAAGAAAAAAAATCTTCTTGTTGCAAAGACAAAGTAGTTCATATTGAGAAAAAATCAGACAATGCTACTTTTAAAATATTCTTTTTTCAGCTTGCTTTTCCGGCTGTAATCCAAGAATATAAAACTATTGCTTTTTTATCAATTCCAAATTTCAAAAGCAATCAAATAACTTCGTATTATTCTGATGCGAATGCGCCTCCTTTTTACAAGTTATATAATCAATACATTTTTTATTCCTGATTTTAATGTTTAGAATCAAGCCGTTTTCTTGCGCTTGAAAGTCGCTGTTTATCTTTTTTTACAATAAAACAGCTTTTCTAATAACATTAAAATTCATTTATATGCACAAAAATATTATGCTTTTTAGTATGATTTTGTTGTCTGCAACTGCTTTTTCGCAGGAAGATTTGCAGGAAGTAAAAGTCACTAAAAAGCAAAAAGGAATTAAAAAATCCTATACACTTACATCCAATACATCTGTTATTACAAGTAAAGAACTGCTAAAAGCAGCATGTTGTAATTTGGCAGAAAGTTTTGAGACAAATCCTTCAATCGATGTCAATTTTTCGGACGCTTTAACGGGAACCAAACAAATAAAAATGTTAGGTTTGACAAGCCCGTATTTAATGATTACCGAAGAAAATATTCCTTCAGTCCGTGGCGCTTCTCAAGCTTACGGACTATCTTTTACGCCTGGAACTTGGATTGAAAGCGTTCAAATTACAAAAGGAGCGGGGAGTGTTATTAATGGGTACGAAAGTATTTCGGGACAAATTAATACAGAACTTTTAAAGCCTTTAAGCGATATTCCGTTTTTTTTAAATGCCTACGGTTCTACCGATGCGCGTTTTGAATTAAATACACATTTCAATAAAAAAATATCAGACAAATGGGCGACAAGTCTTTTTGTTCATGGAAATGCGCGTGTTGCCAAAAACGACATGAATGATGATGGATTTTTAGATAATCCGTTAGGAAAACAAATCAATGTTTTGAATCGATATCAATATTATGATCCTGAAAGCGGACTGGTGAGTTTTATCAATTTCAGATATATGAATGATAAAAAACAAACCGGAGAAGTTGATTTTGATAAAGATATTGACCGAGGCACTACAAATCATTGGGGTTCTGAAATCAATACAGAGCGGTTTGATGTTTCAACAAAAATAGGTTATGTTTTTCCAGATATGCCTTACCAAAGCATTGGTTTTCAAAATGCTTTTAATAGCCACAAGCAAGATTCTTATTTTGGACTAAATTTGTATGATATCAAACAGAATAGTTTTTATTCGAATTTGATTTTCAATTCGATTATCAATAACACGAAACATAAATTTACGACTGGATTGAATTTTACATACGATCAATATCAGGAATTTGTGAATGTTGTAGACTACAGTCGAATCGATAATTCGGTAGGAGCGTTTTTTGAATATACCTATGATAATACAGATAATTTTAGTTTGATTTTGGGCGGAAGAGTAGATAATCATAACCGATTGGGCTTTTTTGTAACGCCACGTTTGCATATGAGATACAATCCTTGGAAAAATGGAGTGATTCGTTTTTCTGTAGGAAGAGGAAAGCGTTCTGCTAATATTTTTGCTGAAAACCAACAGCTTTTTGCAAGTTCAAGAGCGTTTTCGATTTTGGATACAAATGGGAAAATATACGGTTTGAATCCTGAAATAGCATGGAATTATGGAATTAGCTTTTCGCAAAAATTCAGAATTTTTAATAAAAATGCCGAAGCGGGATTTGATTTCTATAGAACTGATTTTCAAAACCAGGCTGTTGTTGATTTAATGCAAAGTCCACAACAAGTTTTGTTTTATGATTTAAAAGGAAGCTCATTTGCTAATAGTTTTCAATTTGAATTCAATTATGAACTTATTCATAACCTGAATTTAAGAACTGCATATAAATATTATGACATTCAAACAGATTATTTAAGAGGTACATTCCAGCGCCCGTTGCAGGCTAAACATCGTTTTTTAGGAAATCTTGAATACGAATTGGCTTCAGATAATAACAAACAATGGAAGTTTGATTACACTTTCAATTGGACAGGAAAACAACAATTGCCTTATACAGCTTCAAATCCGGCGGAAGATCAATTCCCTGATCTCTCTCCAGCTTACCTAGTTATGAATGCACAAGTGACAAGAGTTTTTTCTGAAGTTTTTGAAGTGTATATTGGCGGAGAAAACATTGGAAACTACAAACAGCAAAAAGCCATTTTAGGTGCTGATGATCCTTTTGGATCAAATTTTGATGCGTCAGTAGCATATGCTCCAATATTCGGACAAATGTATTATGCAGGATTACGATTTAAAATAAAATAATAGAATAATAGAATAATAGAATAATAGAATAATAGAATAATATCAAATTTAATATTTAGACAAAATGAAAAAAATAATTTTAATAGCAATAATTGGATTTTTAGGATTTTCTGCCCAAGCGCAAACTAAGAAAAATAAGAATTTAAAATATACTACTGAGGTAAACGGCAATTGTGAACAATGCAAAAAACGTATTGAAAAAGCGGCTTTTAGTGTTCCGGGAGTAAAAACGGCAAATTGGGATATTACTTCTCACCAACTGTCGGTAATTTTGAATGAAGAAAAATCATCTCCAGCCGATTTAAATAAAGCAATTGCTAAAGTTGGCCACGATACAAAAGAGGTAAAAGCAACTCAAACAGATTATGATAATTTGCACAGCTGTTGCAAGTATGTAAGAGAATAATAATATTTGAAGCCTCAAGCTTTTTCTTGAGGCTTTTTTATAGTTAATTAATCTTTAAAATACCACATTTTATTGTGGTTGAAGTAAATTATTGTTACTTTCACGAACTTAAATTAAGTATAACCAAACCATTTTTATGAATAATTTTGATTGGACACAATTAGTCAACCCTGAATTTTATATAACTTTAAGTATCGGTGGTTTTCAAATTGGTTTATACATCGTGCTGTTTATTGTTTTTGCTGAAACCGGACTCTTTGCTGGTTTTTTTCTTCCTGGTGACAGTCTGCTTTTTTTATCAGGTATTTACAGCCGTGACTTAATTGAAAATGTTGTTTATATTCCGAGTGATTTCATAAACGTTTTTATACTTTCTACTTTAGTTGCCGTAATGGGAGTTTTAGGAAACATGACTGGATATTGGTTTGGGGCCAAAAGCGGTTATTATCTGTTCAAAAAAGAAGATACGTTTTGGTTCAAGAAAAAATACTTGTTGCAATCAAAAGATTTTTTTGAAAAATACGGTGGAAAAGCAATTATTTATGCTCGTTTCCTACCAATCTTTAGAACTTTTGCGCCAATCATTGCGGGAATAGTTTCAATGGATAAAAAGAAGTTTATGTTCTATAATGTTTTGAGTTCATTTTTATGGTCGTTCATATTGATCTTTTCTGGACATTATTTATACGGAGTGTTTTTAGAGCATGGAATTGATTTAAAAGAGCATATTGAAGTTATCGTAATAGGAATAATCATTGTATCGACATTTCCAGTTTTCTTAAAGCTTATTAAAAAGAGAACAAGCCACCAGGAAAAAATATAATCATAAAAAATCCGAAGTTTAAAACTTCGGATTTTTTTTAGACTATTGTTAAGGTAAATCTGTTTTTGGTATGATTTGTATAGGTTTCAATCATTAAGAATAAGAAATGTATTGAGATCCTGTGGCGCTTGAAATATTTGAAGCGGTTGAATAGGTTTTTTTCTTTGGTGTTTTTAAACGTTTGTAAAAAAGTTGTTATAAATTAACAATTAATAAAACTACCATTCATTTACTTTATTCGCATCCATTTTTAAGAAAATAAACAGTAAAATAGTGAATCCCCAGAGTCCAGAACCTCCGTAAGAAAAGAAGGGCAGCGGAACACCAATAGTTGGGAAAATGCCAATAACCATTGCAATATTTACAAAAAAGTGAATGAATAAGATTCCAGCAACGCAGTACCCGTAAACGCGGCTAAATTTCGTTTTTTGTCTTTCAGCCAAATAAATGACTCTTAAAAATAAGCCTACAAAAAGTGCAATAACGGCTAAAGAGCCAACAAAACCCCATTCTTCACCTACGGTTGTAAAAATATAATCGGTATGTTGTTCAGGTACAAATCCTCCTTTTGTTTGTGTTCCTTGTAAAAAGCCTTTTCCAAGCCATCCGCCTGATCCAATTGCAATTTCAGATTGGTTGGTGTTATAACCGATGCCTTTCATGTCGACTGTTTTTCCAAGCAAAATATTGAAACGATCTCTGTGGTGTTGTTTGAAAACGTGATCAAATACATAATCTACAGAGAAAACAAATGCTGAAACAATAGCTAGAAAAATGGCGCTCATCAATAGATTTCGATCTACAACTCGACCCTTAAAATGAATAATTGCCAATACCAATGCCGCCAGTAGTATAACAACATATGGTTCTAAAACCAATGTCAATACAAACAATAAAATTGTAATAAATCCAGTCCATACATACCAAGACGGTAAGCCTTCACGATACAAAACTATGATGAAAACACTATAAATCAACGCACTTCCAGGGTCTGGTTGTGGCAAAATTAGAAGTACTGGCAAAAATACTATGGCTAGAGCTTGAATTTGTCTGTTTACTTCCTTAAGATTGATTTGGGTATCACTTAAATATTTTGCCAAAGCTAATGATGTAGCGGCTTTAGCAAACTCAGAAGGCTGTAAAGTAAAGCTTCCAATGGCATACCAACATCTTTGTCCGGCAATGGTTTTTCCAAAAATAAACAAGCCTGCAAGAGATAATAATGATACTCCAAAAATAATACTCGCGTATTTTTCGTAAAATTTTCCGTCAACAAAAAGTACAACAAAAATTAGAGGAATAGTACATCCAATAAAAATTAATTGCTTTTGATAAGTGCCTTCCGTAGATAATAATGAAGAGGAATAGATGTTTAGCCACCCTAATATTACTAACGTGATATAGATAAAAACACTTATCCAGTCAATGTTATTTTTTACACTTTGATTTTTCATTTGAAATAATCCTTTGTTAGTTTTTCTTAGTAGTGTCTACCGCCGTTTTTTTGACTTCTGTTTTTGTGGTCGTTGTAGCTGGAGCTTTTGGTTTTACAATTTTAGCTTGCAACACAGAGTCTTTTGGAACAGATTCAATTTTGCTAGCTTCATTCATTCCTCCAAGTTTGGCATATTCAGAGGCTAAACTTTTATTTAATACTCTTGTTTCTAAATCAGTTCTTGTAATTTTTCTTCTTAAATATTTTTCAATCATCAAACTCGCAATTGGTCCAGCTACACTTGCTCCAAAACCTCCGTTTTCGATCATAATAGCAATGGCAATTTTTGGATTATCTTTTGGTGCAAAAGCAACAAAAATAGAGTGGTCTTCTAATTGAACTCTTTTTCCTCCAATTTTAGCAAAATTCTCAGCAGTTCCTGTTTTTCCACAAATATCAATTCCTTCTACTCTTAATCTGCTTGCCGTTCCCATATTGTATACATCAAATAGGCCACTTATGATTGGTGGGAAATATTTTTGATCAATAGTTGTAACATGCTTGGTTGTGAACTTTTTGTCGATGGTTTCGCCTTCAATTTTTTTGATGATATGAGGAGTGTAATAATAACCCTGATTTGCGATTGTCGCCATCATATTGGCAAGCTGAATTGGCGTCATTACAACCTCTCCCTGACCAATTGCATTAGAAACAATAGCAGTACTTCTCCATCCTCCGTTAGGATACATGCGCTTGTATGTTTTTGAAGTTGGAATTTTTCCTCTTTTTCCAGTTGGCAAATCATAACCCATGAACTCTCCTAATCCAAAACTTTTAAGGTGAGAACTCCAAACATCTACAGCAGCACTTGGCTTTGTGTATTTATTGATAGTTCTCATGTATGCAGTTGCAAAATACGTGTTACAAGATTGATAAATACCTCTGTGCAATTGTAATTGTCCTCCGCTACAGTGGCATCTCATAAAACGGCCTCGAGCATAGCTAAAACCATGATGACAGGAAACAGTGAAAGTGTTTTCATCAATTACGCCTTCTTGAAGGGCTACTAGTCCGGTCAATAATTTAAAAGGAGAACCAGGAGGATATTCTGCCAAAAGTCCTCTGTCGTATAATGGCTTTGCAATAGAATCATTATATAAAAGAGTGTAGTTTTTAGATCTTTGTCTTCCAACTAAAATTCCAGGATCGTACGAAGGTGCTGTAACAAGAGCTAAAATTTCACCTGTTTTAGGCTCAAGCGCTACGATTCCGCCTCTTTTGTTAATCATTAATTCTTCGCCATATTTTTGAAGTTCAGCATCAATAGTTAAATTGATGTCTTCTCCCGCAACAGCGATTGTGTCGTATTTTCCGTTTTTATAAGAACCTATTTCACGATTGTATTTGTCTTTTTGAATGTATTTTACACCTTTTATTCCACGTAAAATTTCTTCATAGCTTTCTTCAACACCTTGTCGTCCAATTAAATCTCCACTATTATAATATGGATTTTTTGCAATTTGGCGTTCATTTACTTGTGTGATAGAGCCAAAAATATTAGCGCCATAATCTACTTCGTAATCACGAAGTGATCTTTTTTGGAAATAAAAGCCTTCAAATTTTCTGATTTTTTCTTGAAAGGCTGCAAATTCACTTTTGTTTAGTTGCGCTAAAAATACAGAAGGTAGTCTTGGACTGTATACTTTTGCCTTTGCAATTCTCTTTTCGTAATCTTCTTTTGTGATGTTTAATAATGTACAAAATTCATCTACGTTCAAATCTTCTTTGATATCTTTTGGAATTACCATGATATCATAAGAAGCCTGATTGGCAACTAAAAGTTTGCCATTTCGATCATAAATGTAGCCTCTTTCAGGATAATCATATTGCTTTTTTATTGCATTATTTTCTGATTTTAATTTGAAAGAATCATCAATAATTTGCAAATAAAACACCCTGATCACCAGCAAAGATCCTGCAATGATAATTAAAGCGGGCAGCAAAATTTTTCTCATCGTTTATTTGGCTTAATAAGGTAGATTATTATGATTGAAGTTATTATTGTAAAAATCGAACTGAACAAGGTTCTAAGTAAAATATCCCATATAAATTTAAACTGGAAAGCTTCAAGAATAAATAATATAATATGGTGTAATAATACCGAGAGCAGTATAAATGAAAAACGTTCAGGAGTTAGCGATTCGTTTAGTTTGATGGTTTGGTATTCATAGCTTAATCCAAATGAAAACTTAAAAATATAAGGTCTGTAATAAGCAAGAATTACACATGCCGTTGCGTGGATTCCTCCCGAATTGCAAAACATATCCATTGTTAATCCAAGCAAAAAACTTGAAATAATCAAGCCTGATTTGTTGCTGTTGACAGGATAAAGGATGATATATAAGATATACGGAAAAGGACTTATATAGCCTAAAAAATTCATGTTATTAAAAATAACAACCTGAATTGCCAGCAACATAATAAATCGAAAAATATTGACTAACAATGCGCTATTCATCTTTTTCCTTTTTTTCTAAATTAATAAGTTCTTCTCTGTCTTTGCTTTTTATGATATAGACATGACCTAGGTTTGTCATGTCGTTAAATAGTTTCACTTTTATCACATAAAAACTAGTGCCTTCTTTTTTGTATATAACATCTACAGTTCCAATGTTGATTCCTTCAGGGAAAATTACCGATTGACCTCCGGTTACGATAGTGTCACCTTTTCTAATTGATGCTAATCTTGGAACATCTTCTAGCTGAACAAATCCGGTACTTTTTCCGTCCCAGGTTAAAGAACCAAAATGATTTGATTTTTTAATCTTAGCATTAATCTGTGATTTCATGTTTAAGATACTAACAACGGTCGAGTAATTAGGAGAAGTATTATCAACAACCCCAACAATTCCTAAGCTGTTAATTACCCCCATATCTTCTTTAACTCCTTCTTTTGTCCCGGAATTAAGAGTAATATAGTTTTCATGTCTATTGTAAGAGTTATGAATCACTTTTGAAACAATAATGTCGGTAGGTTTTATACCTTTTATACTATCTGGTAGTGGTGCTTTTGTAGTGTCTTCTTTATTAAATAAAAGACTTTTTAATCTTGCATTTTCAAGTACAAGTTCGTCATTTTCAGCTCTTAAATTCAAATATTCGTTTACATGATTAATTCTTTCATAAACACCACCGCTCAAAAAGTTAGCAGAACTGATTACTTTGCTTCTGTGATAGGAATGGGATTGAATTGTGAGCGTCAACGAAATACCTAAAAGCAGCAAAAACAGCAATCGATTACTGTTTCTTATAATGAAATTAAATATTTGCTGCATTTCTTGTCTGGTTATTTTGTTTCAGGATATGCTTTAGGTTTCAAATTTTATAAAGGTCAAATCATATACATTTGACCTTTATAAAAGTAAATTAGTTTGTTATTTTGAATCTTATTTGATTAAGATGCTTTTAAATTTTGCAATGTTTTTAAGTGCCATTCCAGTGCCGCGAACAACAGCTCTTAATGGATCTTCAGCAATATAAACAGGTAAATCTGTTTTTTGAGAAATACGTTTGTCAAGACCTCTCAACATAGATCCACCACCTGCTAAATAGATACCAGTATTGTAGATATCTGCCGCTAACTCAGGAGGAGTTTGAGATAATGTTTCCATTACAGCATCCTCAATACGTTGGATAGATTTGTCTAAAGCTTTTGCGATCTCACGGTAAGATACATCTACTTGTTTTGGTTTACCAGTAAGCAAATCTCTACCTTGAACTGACATGTCTTCTGGTGGCCCGTCTAAATCTTCGATAGCGGCTCCGATTTGAATTTTGATTTTCTCAGCAGTACTTTCCCCAACAAATAAGTTGTGCTGTGTACGCATGTAATATACGATGTCATTTGTGAAAACGTCACCCGCAATTTTTACAGATTTATCACAAACAATTCCGCCTAATGCAATAACAGCGATTTCTGTTGTACCACCTCCAATATCTACAATCATGTTTCCTTTTGGTTGCATGATATCGATTCCAATACCGATTGCAGCAGCCATTGGTTCATGAATCAAGTAAACTTCTTTTCCGTTTACACGCTCACAAGATTCTTTTACTGCACGCATTTCAACCTCAGTAATTCCAGAAGGAATACAAACTACCATTCTCAAGGCTGGTGTGAACATTCTCTTTTTTAATGCCGGAATACTTTTAATGAACATATTGATCATTTTTTCTGAAGCATCAAAATCGGCAATTACACCATCTTTCAAAGGCCTTATGGTCTTGATGTTTTCATGTGTTTTACCTTGCATCATGTTGGCTTCTTTACCAACAGCGATGATTTTGCCTGAAACTCTGTCGCGTGCTACGATAGAGGGGCTGTCAATAACAACTTTATCATTATGAATGATTAAAGTGTTTGCGGTACCAAGGTCTATTGCAATATCCTCAGTCATGAAATCAAAAAATCCCATAAGTTTTTTAGGGGTTTAAAATGTTATAAATTATTTATCGAACAAAGTTAAACAAATTAATGTTTAAAATGACGAGTTCCTGTAAATACCATTGCAAGATTATTTTCGTTGCAATAATTTATGCTTAATTCGTCTTTTATCGAACCTCCTGGCTGAATTACAGCAGTTATTCCTGCTTTTTTAGCTAATTCTACACAATCCGGAAACGGGAAAAATGCATCACTTGCCATCGAAGCTCCGTTCAAATCAAATCCAAAAGCTTTTGCTTTGTCAACAGCTTGAATTAAAGCGTCAACTCTTGAAGTCTGACCTGTACCTGATGAAATCAATGTTCCGTTTTTAGCAAATACAATTGTGTTTGATTTTGTATTCTTGCAGATTTTAGAAGCAAAGATCAAATCTTCGATCTCTTGAGCAGTAGGTTCTGTAATTGTAACGGTTTTTAAATGCTCTTTATTATCCGTAATATTATTTCTGTCCTGAATTAACAAACCATTAAGACAAGTTCTTACTTGACGAGAAGGTAATTCAACATCATTTTGAACTAAAATGATTCTGTTTTTCTTTTCTTGTAAAACGGTAACTGCCTCATCATCATAGGCTGGAGCTATTACTACTTCACAGAATAATTTGTTGATTTCCTGTGCAGTTTCTAAATCAATTTTTGTGTTAGAAATTAACACTCCTCCAAAAGCTGAAGTTGGATCACAAGCCAAAGCCGCTAAATAAGCTTCGCTGATTGTTTTTCTCGAAGCTAATCCGCAAGCATTATTGTGTTTCAAGATCGCGAATGTTGGTCCGTCAGTTTTAAATTCAGCAATTAAATTAACTGCAGCATCAACATCAAGCAAGTTGTTATATGATAATTCTTTTCCGTGAAGTTTGTTGAACATTGCGTCAAAATCTCCAAAGAAGAATCCTTTTTGGTGAGGGTTTTCACCGTATCTTAAAACTTGACCGTTTGCAATGCTTTCTTTGTAAATAGTCTCGTCTGTATTGAAATAATTAAAAATAGCTCCATCGTAGTGAGATGAAACGTGGAAAGCTTTTGTAGCCAACAATCTTCTGTTTTCAAGAGTTGTTGCTCCATTTTGCTCTGTAATCAAATCCAAAAGCAAGCCGTATTCGTTAACTGAAGCAACAATTACAGTGTCTTTGAAATTTTTTGCGCCTGCGCGGATTAATGAAATCCCGCCAATATCAATTTTTTCGATTATATCTTGTTCGCTTGCACCAGAAGCAACAGTTTTTTCAAAAGGATACAAATCAACAATTACTAAATCAATTTGAGGAATATCAAATTCTTTCATTTGCTGGACATCGCTTTCGTTGTCTTGGCGGTTTAAGATTCCTCCAAAAATTTTCGGGTGCAATGTTTTTACTCTTCCTCCAAGGATTTCTGGGAATGAGGTAATGTCTTCAACCGGAACTACAGGAATTCCTAAATTTTTAATGAAATCTTCAGTTCCTCCAGTAGAGTAAAGTGTTACATTTTGCTCGTGTAATTTTCTAACGATTGGCTCTAATCCATCTTTAGAAAAAACAGAAATTAATGCTGATTGTATTTTTTTAGTTGTGCTCATTGTGTAGTTATGATTTTCAGACTGCAAAAGTAGTTTTTTTATATATTATTTTAAAGAAAATTAATGTAACATTATGCTAAAAAAATCTACTGATGAGTAAGTTAACTTTTATTAGGTTTTTGATTTTAAATTATTGAATTTTACTTTATTGAAAAATACTATTATATGCTTCTTTACCTTCGATTATTAAAAGAAAGTCTCAGCTTTGCTATAAATGCACTGCGAAATAATAAATTAAGAACTTTATTGTCGCTTTTGGGTGTGACAATTGGTATTTTTTCGATCATCGCTGTTTTGGCTGCTGTAGATTCTTTGGACAGAAAAATTTCTAAAGATTTGAGCAGTTTAGATAAAAATACGATTTATTTAATGAAATATTGCTTTGGCCCTTCAGAAATTCCACAATGGAAGAGAGAGCAGTTTCCAAATGTGAAATATGATGAGTATGTAGCGTTAAAAAACTCTTTGAATAATACAGACCAAGTTGGTTATCAGCTTTTTGTTGCTAGAGAAAGTTTGAAGTATGATTCAAAAACGGTTGCTGATGTAAATATTATTCCATCTTCATTTGAAATGGTTGATGTTGACGGATTAAGTTTTGACAAAGGGCGGTTTTATAATGAATCGGAATCAAATTCAGGAACGGCAGTTATAGTGCTGGGATATGATATTGCCGAAGGACTTTTTGGGACAAGCGATCCGCTTGGAAAAAATATTCGTTTGTACGGACAACGTTTTACTGTTATTGGCGTGATTGCAAAACAAGGAGCTGGATTTTTTGGAGACAGTAATGACACATCTGTTTATTTGCCTGCTAATTTCTTGCGCCGAATGTATGGTGATAGTGATTCAATGACGCCTGTGATTGTTTTGAAACCAGTAAAAGGTGTTGATATGGATGCCTACAAAGCTGAAGTTGCTCAAAAACTTCGTGCTATTCGCGGTATGAAAGCTGGTGAAATCGATAATTTCTTTGTAAACGTACTTTCTGGTTTCACTGATTTTATTGATGGCATATTAGGGACTTTAAGAACAGCTGGAATTTTCATCAGTATTTTTTCTTTCTTAGTTGGAGGCTTTGGGGTGGCCAATATTATGTTTGTTTCTGTGAAAGAACGAACTAATTTGATCGGAATCCAAAAATCTTTAGGAGCAAAAAACCGATTTATTTTATTCCAGTTTTTGTTTGAAGCCGTTGTGCTTTGTTTGATTGGTGGCGCAATTGGATTGTTTATTGTCTGGCTGCTGTCGCTTCTTCTGACTAATTTGTTGGAGTTTGAATTTGTTTTAAGTTTCTGGAATATCTTTATTGGCGCAGGACTTTCTATTTTTGTTGGGATAATTTCGGGGATTTTACCGGCAGTTTCAGCAGCAAATCTAGATCCTGTTGAAGCAATTCGAACAGGAATGTAATATTGTTTTTGTGTTATTTTACTGTAAATTTTGATGGCTCGAAATAATTAGATATTTTTGATAGACCACTGACAACTTAATCCGCAAAACAAATGAGCTTTAACCTTAGATCTGTTGATACTGTTGAGTCTATTTCCAGAGAAGATTTTAAAAAGAATTATTTGGATAAAAGAAGACCTTTAATTATAAAGGGGCTTACTAAAGATTGGCCTGCAAGAGAAAAGTGGTCAACTGAATATTTTAAGCAAATCGCTGGAGATATAGAGGTTAAACTTGTCGATAATTCAAAAGCAGATCCGAAAAAAGTAATCAATGCTTCAATAGCAAGTATGAAATTTGGCGAATATCTGGATTTGATAAAACGCGAACCAACACAATTGCGGATTTTCTTTTTCAATCTTTTCAAGCACAGACCCGAATTAATTGATGATGTCAAAATCCCAAAAGAATTAATGGGCGGTTTTATCGAAAGTATGCCGGCAATGTTTTTTGGAGGTTCAAAGGCAATTACTTTTTTGCATTATGATATTGATTTACCGCATCTTTTTCATACTCATTTTGGCGGAAGAAAACATATTATACTATTTGACAACAAATGGAAAAAAAGATTGTATTGTCTTCCAAATACAACTTATGCCTTAGAAGATTATGATGTCGCAAATCCTGATTTTGAAAAATTCCCTGCTCTAAAAGGGGTAGAGGGATATGAAGTTTTTCTGGAGCACGGAGATACTTTA
Source organism: Flavobacterium denitrificans DSM 15936 (assembly GCF_000425445.1). GTDB lineage: Bacteria > Bacteroidota > Bacteroidia > Flavobacteriales > Flavobacteriaceae > Flavobacterium > Flavobacterium denitrificans. The sequence continues at coordinate 55,993 of NZ_AUDL01000013.1, forward strand.
TTCATGCCAACTGGAATGTGGCATTGGATGCGTTACATAGATGGTTCTTTTTCTCTTACGCTTCGCGCATGGGATTCATCGGTTTCCCGTAAAATTGCCAGTGTTTGGAGCTTGTTTATGCATGGTGCTGTAGATAGTGCCATCAAAGTAGTTTTTAGAGAACGTTACGCAATCTGGCGTGAAAAATTAGTTTTTAAAATTGCTGAAAAAGAATTGAAAAAGGATTTGAAAAAAGCCAGTTAAAAATAGGATTTCCAGATGCCTTCGTGCAAGGTTTTCAAAACCTTGTAGGTTTAGTTTGAGTTTTAAAATTAAAAAAAGCACAATATAAAAATACCTACAAGGTTTTGAAAACCTTTCAGGAAAAGCTTAACTGTACTTATATTTCTTATATGGTTTAAAACAAAAAAATCCCGAGAAGCAATTTTTCTTGGGATTTTCTATTTTGAGTAGTTTTAAAACTATCTAATATCATTATTTTGAATCAAATCGATATATAAGTTGATCTTATCTTTCAATTCTTTTCTAGGCGTGATAAAGTCCAAGAAACCGTGTTCTAATAAGAATTCAGCAGTTTGGAAACCTTCTGGTAAATCTTTTCCTGTAGTGTCACGAACAACACGAGGACCAGCAAAACCAATCAAAGCGCCCGGCTCAGAGATATTGATATCTCCTAACATTGCGTAAGATGCAGTTGTTCCACCCGTTGTTGGATCTGTACAAAGAGAGATATAAGGTAATTTAGCTTCCGCTAATTGAGCTAATTTTACAGAAGTTTTTGCTAATTGCATTAATGAATAAGCAGCTTCCATCATACGAGCTCCACCAGATTTAGAAATCATAACAAAAGGAAGTTTGTTTTTGATCGCATGATCAATTCCTCTTGCGATTTTTTCACCTACAACAGCTCCCATAGATCCGCCAATAAAAGCGAAATCCATACAGCAAATTACAAGTTCTCTTCCTTTAGATTTTCCTACTCCCGTACGTACAGCGTCTTTTAGGTGAGTTTTTTCCATTACATCTTTCAATCGCTCTGCATATTTTTTTGTATCAACAAAATGCAAAGGATCTTTAGAAGTCATGTTTTTATCTAACTCAACAAATTCGTTGTTGTCGAATAAAATTTCAAAATAGGTTGCGCTTCCAATTCGAACGTGAAAATCATCTTCAGGACTAACGAATAAATTTCTCGCTAATTCGTCAGCATCAATAATTTTTCCAGTAGGAGATTTGTACCACAATCCTTTCGGAACGTCCATCTTGTCTTCTGTCGCGGTCGTAATCCCTTTTTCTTGTCTTTTAAACCAAGCCATATTTTTAATTGATAATTGATAATTGACAATTGATAGGATTAGTTATCAATTGTCAATTGTTAATTGTTAATTACAACGTATTTACGTTATTCAAATCAGCAAAAGCTTGTTCAAGTCTTGCGTTGAATGTTACTTCGCTTTCACGAACCCATCTTCTTGGGTCATAATATTTTTTGTTTGGAGCATCTGGACCTTCTGGGTTACCAATTTGAGATTTTAAATAATCTAAATTTTTAACCATGTAGTCACGGATTCCTTCAGTGTATGCAAATTGTAAATCTGTATCGATATTCATTTTGATAACTCCGTAGCTAATTCCTTCTCTGATTTCTTCAAGTGTAGAACCTGAACCTCCGTGGAAAACGAAATCAACTGGGTTATGTCCTGTGTTGAATTTGTTTTGAACGAAATCTTGAGAATTTTTTAAGATTTTTGGAGTTAATTTTACGTTTCCAGGTTTGTAAACACCATGAACGTTTCCAAAAGCAGCAGCAATTGTAAATTTAGGGCTCACTTTAGATAATTCTTCGTAAGCGTAAGCTACTTCTTCTGGCTGTGTGTATAATTTTGAGCTATCAACATCAGAGTTGTCAACACCATCTTCTTCACCACCTGTAATACCAAGCTCGATTTCTAATGTCATACCCATTTTGCTCATTCTAGCTAAATATTCTTTGCAGATCTCGATGTTTTCTTCGATTGGCTCCTCAGACAAATCGATCATGTGAGAACTGAATAATGGTTTTCCTGTTTCTGCGAAATGTTTTTCAGAAGCATCTAATAAACCATCAATCCATGGCAATAATTTTTTTGCACAGTGGTCAGTGTGTAAAATTACAGTTGCACCATAAGCTTCTGCCAAAGTGTGAATGTGTTTTGCTCCAGCGATTCCTCCAGCGATTGCTGCTTTTTCACCTGCGTTAGATAATCCTTTTCCAGCGTTGAATTGTGCTCCTCCGTTAGAAAATTGAATAATAACTGGTGCGTTTAGTTTTGCTGCAGTTTCAAGTACACCATTGATTGTGCTTGATCCAGTAACGTTTACTGCAGGTAGTGCAAATCCTTTTTCTTTTGCATAGTTAAAAATTTCCTGAACTTGATCTCCTGTAGCAACTCCTGGTTTGATATTGTGTGCCATTGTAATTTTTTTTATAGTTGTTTTTAGTTTTTAGGTTGCAAAAATAAGAATTAATTAGCATTAGAACGGATAATTTATTCCAAAATTTAAAACCGAGTGACCAAAATTGTATTCTTTAAACCATCTGTCTCCCTTCTCATGCGCCGGATTATAGGTCTTGAAGCCTAAATCTAATCGAACAACAAAAAAGCTTAAATCGTATCGTAATCCAAATCCTGAGCCCAAAGCTATTTCAGCTAAATCGTTTACGCCATTAAATTTTGCCTTTTCGTCGATGACATTATCGAGCACATTCCAGATATTTCCGGCATCTGCAAATATTGCTCCTTTAACGTCTCCAAGAATTTTGAAACGATATTCGGCGCTAAATGCTATTTTCATATTTGCCTCATTAAAATCATCCATTGCATCTGTACTTCCCGGACCTAATGAGTAAGGTTGCCACGCACGGTTGTCATTTGAGCCTCCAGAGTAATAGCTTCGTGAAAACGGAATGTAATTTGAATTTCCAAAAGGAATTGCGATTCCAAAAAAGCTTCTCACAGCCAAAACTTTTTCTTTTCCAAAATCCCAGTGTTTGATATAGTCAAATTCGGTTTTAATGTATTCAGAATATTCAAGATTGAATATCTCGTAGTTGCCGTTTATGTTTTTAGGCAAATTGGCAATCTCTGAAACAGCAGATAATAAAGTTCCTGCTGATTCTATTTTGGTTTTAAATTGATAAAAATTATTGTCGGCAAGGTCTTTTTTTGTTGTTTTTGTAAATGTATAACTTGTTGCTAAAATAAAGTCATTTTCAGTCAAACGAACTCTTCGTTCTTCGATACTTTCAACATCTCTATATTGAGGGTCTCCGGGTTGTAATGCAGTTCTGTTATTCAATACATCGTCGGTAAATCCTGTAGTTCCTTGAGGAATGGTTAGATTTTTTCTAGCTTGTTCTTCTGGTGTGGTTCCCCAGTTTGCATCATTTATATTATAATCTTTACCTATGCCGTTTAATTCATCATATGAAGAAGTATAAACATTAAAATAATTGTTTGGGTTTAAGTTTCGAACATATTGTGCGTTCAGCAATTCTAATTTTGCTGTATTATGACGTTTTGGGGACCAATTGTACGCAATTCCTCCGGTAAAATTCTCTTTATCCAAACCAATATTTCGCTGTTTAGAAAAACCGCTTGATATTGATGTGGAAGGAATCATTCTTTTCGGAATAATTTTTTCGGTTCCGAAAGGGAGTAAAATCCTTGGGAAATTCAATTTCATATCAAGTCCATATTCAGAAACATTGAAGAAATTATTGTTTGGATTTGCCATGTCTTTTGATGATCCAATATTCATTCTTGCCGAAATTTCAAGTGTTTCAGCACGGTTAAATACATTTCGGATAGTCTCAGAAATACTTGCCCCAATACCAAAATCCTGAATATTAGAGTGTGTCACGTCTAGCGTTGCTCCAAAACTGTATTTTTTTCTTGGTGTCAAATAAACATTGGCAATTAAAGACTGTGCAGTCGAATCTCTTTTATCGACTTCATATTGTATCGAAGGATAATTGAAGATTTTTAAATTGTTCAAATATCTAGAAGAAAGCGTCGTTCTCGTGTCAGAGAAAGTACTTCCTTTTGTAATAAAAACAGCATCGGTAATTGCCCGTGGTTTGTATTTGATTTTTTTATAGCCATACAAATTAAAGTTGTTGTACGAAATACTATCGTTGATTCTTGATTTTGCATTAGCTGGTGAATAATCAGTATAAATATTCACGTCGCTGATTTTATACAATTTAAAAGGTTCTGTTCGGCTTGAATCTTTTTCTTGTATACTATTATTGTTGATGATTAAGTTTACATCGGCTTTATTTTGTTTGCCAATGGTGTCGATGTCAAAAGTTACATACGTAGGCTGAAAATAATAAGCACCGTTATTTCTGAAGTAAGTTGTGATACGATTTTTTTCTTCTTCAAAATCAGTTGTCTTATATTGATTTCCGGATTTCAAAACAGATGGTTCTCTGCTGCTGTGGTATAAAGAATCTAGTGCAGGAGTTAAAATTGTAGTTCTAATGGAATCTAATGTATAAGCGGGGCCAGTTGTAATATTGTAGTTTATTTTGGCTCTCTTGATTCCAACTGTGTCAATAGTATAGTCAGTTTGTACTTTGAAAAAACCGTTGTTTAAGTAGTAATATTTTAATCGGACTAAAGTTTTTCTTGTTTTTGCCGTGTCAATTATTACGGGAGCTTCTCCAGTATTTTTCAAAAAGTCATTTAATCCCTTGTTTATAAAAGATTGTCCCAAACGATCAACTTGTTTTGCAGATAATACTTTTGACCAACGCTCATATCTTCCAGGATGATTGTCGAATTTTGCTTGATAGGTAGAATCGGGATTCAAATTGGCAAGATTGTATAAATTCAAACGTAATTTAAAACCTAATAGTTTTCCGTTAGGTTTTTGGTACATTTGATTCGTGGCAATTTCATCATTTGATGATTTTCCGTTTACAAGAATATTATTTTTTACAAGAAGGTTTTTTCCATCGGGAACTCTTTTTACGGCATTACAAGCACAAATAAGTGTTGCTATTAGGATAAATGCTGTTATTTTTGTGGAATTATTTTTCAAGTGTTTATAAATATTTAATTCAAAAGTACATTATTTTATGGTTAGTAAAAACCAAATAAAACTTATCTCAGGCTTGCATCAAAAAAAACAGCGTTTTGCAAATCAATTGTTTTTTGCCGAAGGAGTAAAAGTAATTCAAGAATTGTTGCAATCCAACTTTGAATTAGAGCATTTATACACCACGCAAAATGATTTTGAAGTGGTTCATTCTTCAAAACGTACTCTTATTAATGAACAGGAGTTAAAGAAAATAAGTGCTTTGTCAACTCCAAATACTTGTTTGGCTGTATTCAAAATCCCTGCCGAAAATAAAATAATCGAATCAGGATTGATTTTGGCTTTAGACGACATTCGTGATCCCGGAAATTTGGGAACAATTATGCGTCTTTGCGACTGGTTTGGCATCAAACAAATCATTTGCTCCAAAGAAACGGTAGATATTTATAACCCAAAAGTGGTTCAGGCTACAATGGGATCTATTACCAGAGTAAATGTAAATTATGTTGATTTGAAAAACTTTATCGCTCAAACAAAACTGCCAATTTTTGGGACTTTTATGGACGGCGATAACATTTATAAATCAAATTTGCCTCAAAACGGAATCATTATTATGGGTAATGAAGCCAATGGTATTTCGGCAGAAATTGAAAAAATGGTTACAAGCCGACTCACAATTCCTCGATTTGGAGAGCTGCAAAAAACCGAAAGTTTAAATGTAGCTACTGCAACAGCAATTATTCTCAGTGAATTTAAACGAAATAGTTAGCTATTTGTTTTAGTGAAAAGTAAAATTTATTAAAATAGCTCTAGATTTCATTGAGTCTATGTTGCCTGTCCATGGACTATTTGGGTCGTTGTCTCTAATTAATTCATCTGTAATTCCAAACATTCCTCTGATTGATGGAGAAAAAATGAAATATTCTGTAAAAAAATCAATTCCAACACCCATTTCGTAAGCGGCTGTCCATTGTTTAACCCTGAATTTTTGCTCAGAATTGTCGTCTTGCGATTTTGCATTGCTTGACAAATTAAGTGTGGTCGACATTCCTCCAACTAAATAAGGACGAATATTTCCAGTACGGAGAGAAGAGAATTTCAGCAATAATGGAAAATGAATATAAGTACTGTTTACTTCTCTCAAGTAATCTGTTTTTGAGGTAAAGTTCGGGTAGTATAAATCACGTTTTGTATAGTATAAACCTGGTTCAAAACGCAGGTTTATATATTCTTGTAATCTTAAATCAGCTACAACACCAACATTGAATCCAGTAGTTTTTTTTACCTGAATGTCTTGATTTGCAACATCTTTATAGTCAAATTTAAAGTCAAAACTATTAAGCCCCAAATAATAACCAAAATACAGACGCTGTTTTTGCCAGTTTTCTAGATTAATAATGGGATCTTTGCTAAACATGCTTTTAGCAAATTGCGAGTATCCTTTTGTCGATAAGACTAATAAAAGTAAGATTACTGTTTTTTTCATACTATTTTTTAGAAGCAGAATAAATGGTTGCAACTCCAAAAGTTTGAGGCATAGCCACAACATCTATAAACCCAATTTTTCTTAAAATATTGTTTAATGCTTCTCCGTAAGGAAAAACCGCAGCAGATTCTGATAGATAGCCATAAGCTGAATTATCTTTAGAAAATAATTTCCCAATTATTGGAAGTATATTTTTGCTGTAAAATTTATAGCCTTGCTTATATGGAGTTTTGTCTGGAACAGAAGTTTCAAGAATTACAAACACACCATTTGGTTTTAAAACTCTTAAAATTTCAGCAAATCCTTTTTCTAGATTCTCGAAATTTCTAACACCGAAACCTACAGTTATTGCATCAAAATAATTGTCTTCAAAAGGTATGTTTTCAGAATCCCCTAAAACTAAATCAATAACATTGGATAGTTTTTTTTCTTCCACTTTCTTTTTTCCAACCTCAAGCATCCCAGCAGAAATATCTAAACCAATTATTTTTTCTGCCTTAGTTTGCGCCATCAAAATAGCAAGGTCACCAGTTCCTGTGGCAATGTCAAGAATGATTTTTGGTTTTGTGTCAGATACTATTTTTAATACTTTTTTTCGCCATTTCACGTCAATCCCAAAAGAGATTACGCGGTTCAAATTATCATAGTTCCCAGATATGTTGTCAAACATTTGGGCTACTTGTTCTTTCTTTCCTAAAGAAGAGTCTTTATATGGTGTGATTTTTTCAGACATTTTTTTTATTTAGGCAAATATAATACAATCTGGCTTAACTGTAATTGGCTTTTTTAAAATGTAAATCAAATGTTTTAAAAGAAAGATTTTTGGTTTTCTCATCATGCGTTTTAGTGGTTAAAATGCATCACCAAAAGCGGGTATTTTTAAAAAATCACCAAAAATGGGTATTGTCTAATGCAGTATTTATGCACAACTTTGTCAAAGATAAAATGATAAAATTTAATGATTGATTCGAAAATATGACTTAAATCAAGTGGTTGCTTTTTTGTGCTGGCAGTTCCATTTGTTCTTGTAAGTAGTTTTCAGGTATTGTTCTAAAACAATACTTTTTTAAAGTGCAAAATACGTTCTTAGGATTAAATTTGTTTTTGGAAATTTTAATTTTCTTGCCTTTAATATCTTAGTGGTATTTGTTATTAAAGGCTCTTTTGGGGCTCGTTCCCAATTAACATTTATGTTATTCAGTTATTTCAGATGTTTTTAAACATTTGTGATTTTTTTTTTACAAAAACTATTTCTCGAAAGAGTCAAAATCTAAAAATCAATCTTTTTAAAAAACATCCTTCAAAAGAGGATGTTTTTTTATTTGCGTATATATGTTTCGTAAGTGTAATCATAAAGATGTTTGTCGTCTTTAAAATTTTCTTCAGACTCTACAAGTATCCATTCACGCTCATTGATTTTTGGAAAAAAAGTATCCGCATCAAAAGTATGATGCACTTTGGTTATTTCTATAATATCGGCGTATGGTAAAGCTAGATTATAAATTTCGCCACCACCAATAATATAAGAGTCTTCATTTTCTGGGCAAGCAGCAATTGCTTTTTCAATACTGTCAACCACAATACAGCCTTCAGGATTATAATCACTTTGTCGCGTTATGATTACATGGGTTCTATTCGGCAAAGGTTTTGGGAAGCTTTCAAAAGTTTTTCTTCCCATTATTATATAATGATTTGTTGTGAGTGATTTGAATCTTTTAAAATCATTTGGCAGATGCCAGACTAAATCATTGTTTTTTCCCAAGGCATTATTTTCGGCTACAGCCGCTATCATTATAATCATGGCAATCTAAACTAAAAAAATTATTTCTGAGTATCCTCGTTTATTTTGGACTCTAATTGACTGATTCTCTTTTGTTGTAATGCAACAAGTCTGTCAATTTGTTCTCTTTCCCATTTTTTATTCATAAAACGGTCAGTGATATACACTTTTATAAAATGCAGAATGAAAATGAAAAGCCAAATCGTTATTCCCCAGATGCACCAATTTTGATTTGAACCTTCTCCAAAACCAAAAAATCTGTTGGCAATAAATAAAAATAAACTTCCTAGTAGAAAAAGTACAAAGTGAAAATACAAGATTTTCTTTTGTCTAAGTCTTCTTCTGGCATATTCATACTGTTCGTGTACTTCTTTTTCCATAGAATATTTGAATGAATGAGGTTATAAAGTTAAAATTTATTTTGAAAACAAGGGATTTTGATTCTATAATATTTGTCCTGGAATGTGTTTTGAATCTGAATTCAAAAAAATATCACGGATTAATTTATGGATATGATTAAAAAAATAATGCATTTTTGTCATTGTCACAAATCGGATATTGGAGTATTGAAAGTTCAGGCGAATTTGTGTAATTTAGAGGTATCAATCTAAAAACTAATTAGTTATGTCTTTAAAAAAGCAATTTATCAAAACGAAACCAGTGTGTAAGGTTACTTTTTCTATAGAAGCAAAAGATGCAAATTCGGCAGCAGTTGTTGGGGATTTTAATAATTGGAATCCAGAAGAAGGAACTTTGAGTAAGTTAAAAAACGGAACTTTTAAAGCTACTTATGACTTGGTAAAAGATGCCATTTATGAGTTTAAGTATTTAATTGACGGAGTGTATGTTAATGAACCTGAGGCAGATTCATATAAATGGAATGATTTTGCTGGAAGTGAAAACAGTGTTCTAGCAGTATAAAAAAATCCGCTTAAATTCTAAGCGGATTTTTTTGTGTTTTTATACAGCGACACTTCCTTTTATAGCAGGATGTGGATCATAATCAACAAGTGTGAAATCCTCATAATCAAAATCAAAAATGTTTTTGATCGCAGGATTTAAAATCATTTTTGGAAGCGGTTTTGGTTCTCTTGAAAGTTGTAATTCCAATTGCTCAAAATGATTGTTGTAAATGTGTGCGTCTCCAAAAGTGTGAATAAATTCGCCAGCTTCAAGATCGCAAACTTGAGCAATCATCATGGTTAATAATGCATAAGAAGCAATGTTAAAAGGAACTCCTAAAAAGATATCGGCGCTTCTTTGATAAAGCTGACAAGAAAGTTTGCCTTTTGTTTCGCCTTTTTCAATATCGGGACTCGACACATAAAATTGAAAAAAGGCGTGGCAAGGAGGCAAAGCGGCTTTGTTGTTTGCTACGTTTTCTTCAAAAGATTTTTTAGTGTCTGGCAAAACTGAAGGGTTCCAAGCCGAAACGAGCATTCTGCGGCTGTTCGGATTTGTTTTTAATTCTGTAATCAATTCTGATATCTGGTCGATTTCTTCACTGTTCCAATTGCGCCATTGATGACCGTAAACTGGTCCCAGATCACCATTAGAATCAGCCCATTCATCCCATATTTTAACTCCGTTTTCTTGAAGGTATTTGATATTTGTGTCACCTTTTAAAAACCAAAGCAATTCGTAAATGATCGATTTTAAATGGAGTTTTTTGGTCGTAACCATAGGAAAGCCTTCACTTAAATCAAAACGCATTTGGTAGCCAAAAACGCTTTTAGTTCCGGTTCCGGTTCTGTCTCCTTTTTGATTTCCGTTTTCTAAAACGTGTTTTACTAAATCTAAGTATTGCTTCATTGTTGTTTAATCGTTTAATCGTTTATTCGTGTAACTGTTTAATCAATTAAAGGATTAAACAAATCCACGATTAAACATAAATTTATCTTTTTGAGATTTCGTCTCTAATTTTTGCGGCTTTTTCGTAATCTTCTTGAGAGACTGCCTGGTCTAAAAGCTCATTTAATTCTTGCAATGAATGTTTTGCGTAAACATCGCCAGATTGATTGCTTTCTTCTTCGTGTCCAAAAGTTTCTGGATTAGAAAGTACATCGTCGATCTCTTGAGAACCTTGGTCGCCATCTCCAGAATTTGATTTTAAATAAATTCCGGCTTTGTCCAAGATGTTTTTATAGGTGAATATTGGTGCGTTGAAACGTAATGCTAATGCAATTGCGTCTGAAGTTCGCGCATCAATAATTTCTTCGATTTTATCTCTTTCGCAGATCAAACTAGAATAAAAAACACCATCAACCAATTTGTGTATGATTACTTGTTTTACAACAATGTCAAATCGCTCTGCAAAGTTTTTGAATAAATCATGTGTTAACGGGCGAGGAGGTTTGATTTCTTTCTCTAAGGCAATAGCAATCGATTGGGCTTCAAAAGCGCCAATTACGATTGGTAATTTTCTTTCACCATCAACCTCATTCAAAATTAAGGCATAAGCGCCGTTTTGAGTTTGGCTGTATGAAATTCCTTTTATGGATAATTTTACTAGACTCATATATGATTGAAAAAAGGGCACTTAGCGCCACATTTTAATACTTTTTTTGATTGGAAAATAAAGGTGCAATTTTAATCAAAAAATATGGAACAAAAAAGCTGCCTTAAAACAAAGATACGATTATCTTGTTTTTAGGCAGCTATATTGTTTAAGAATTCTTTGATTAAGAATGCTGAGCTTTAAAAGCTTTAAGTTTCTCAGTTAATTGAGGAACAATTTCAAAAGCATCACCAACAATACCATAATCAGCAACTTTAAAGAAAGGAGCTTCAGGGTCATTATTGATTACTACTTTTACTTTAGAAGAGTTGATTCCTGCAATATGTTGGATTGCTCCAGAAATTCCGATTGCAATGTATAAGTTTGTTGCAACTGGTTTTCCTGTTTGACCAACGTGCTCGCTGTGAGGTCTCCATCCTAAATCTGAAACTGGTTTAGAACATGCTGTAGCAGCACCTAAAACTTCAGCTAAATTTTCAACTAATCCCCAGTTTTCTGGACCTTTCAATCCGCGTCCGCCAGAAACTACAATATCTGCATCAGCGATAGAAACTTTTCCAGTTACTTTTTCAACAGATTCTACTTTTACACCAAAATCATTGTCTCCAATTGTTGGGTTGAAATCTTCCGCAGCTGCAGCTCCTGCACTTTCGAAAATACCGTAAGAGTTTTTAGCTAAACCAAGAACTTTTACATCAGTATCGATTTGAGTAATATTGAAAGCTTTGTTTGAGAAAGCATTTCTTTTTACTTGAAAAGGAGAAGTGCTAACTGGCAATCCCACAACGTTCGATGCAAAACCAGCATTTAAAGCTACTGCAACTAATGATGAAAGATAAATACTGTCTGTTGTAGACGAAAGTAAAACTACTTTTGTTCCTTCTTTTTCAGCAGCTTGTTTGATTACATCGGCATAAGCCTTAGCAGTAAAACCAGCTAATTTATCGTTATTTACTTTTAGAACTTTATCAACTCCGTATTTGCCTAACTCGCTTACATCGCTGATGTTTACTGTTAAAGCTGTAACAGTTGTTCCTAATGATTCGGCTACTTTCTTAGCGTAAGAAGCTAATTCGAAAGCAACTTTTTTAAATTTTCCTTCTGCAGATTCTGCATATATTAATATTGACATAACAATTTTAGATTTTAGATTTTAGATTTCAGATTTTTGAAAATTGAAACCTAAAAATGATTATTGATTTTAGATTTTGAAGTGAATCAAATGTTGATTTTAGATTTAGTATTGCGTTCTGCAATCTAAAATCTAAAGTCTACAATCTTAAATCACCTTAGCCTCGTTGTGTAATAAATTGATTAACTCATCTAAATTATCTGCAGAAACTAATTTCACTGCTGATTTTGGAGCTGGTTTTTCAAATTTCACCGCTTTTGTGTTTGCAGGAGCGTCAACTGGCTCTAGAATAGTTAAAGCTTTAGTTCTTGCTGTCATGATTCCTCTCATGTTTGGAATACGTAAATCTTTTTCTTCAACAAGACCTTTTTGACCTCCAATAATTAATGGTAGTGTAGTGCTAACAGTTTCTTTTCCACCATCAATTTCACGAACTGCTTTTACGTTGTTTCCATCAACAGTTATTGCTGTACAAGAATTTAAAAAGTTAGAACCTAAAATTCCAGCAATCATTCCAGGAACCATTCCACCATTATAATCTAAAGATTCTTTTCCTGCAATTACAAGGTCATAACCACCATTTTTAATTACTTCTGCTAATTGTTTTGCAACAAAAAATCCGTCAGTTGGGTTAGCGTTAACACGAATTGCTTCGTTTGCACCAATTGCTAATGCTTTACGTAAAGTTGGTTCAGTATCTGGTCCTCCAACATTAACAACAGTTACCGTTGCTCCTTGTTGTTCTTGAAACCAAATAGCACGTGTTAAACCAAATTCGTCATTTGGATTGATTACATATTGTACACCATTGGTATCAAATTCTGAGTCACCGTTGGTAAAGTTAATTTTTGAAGTAGTATCAGGCACGTGGCTGATGCAAACCAATATTTTCATAAGTATATATTTTGAATTTAATAATATGCTTTGACAAATTTAGAAATTAAAATCGGAATAATATACTATGCGTGCATAATATTTTTTAAAAACTATTACGTTTTCGAAGATTTTGAAATTTGGAAGTGGTTTTGTCTGGTTGTGAAATCGAAAATTCAGTTATTTTGCCTGATTCTTAGCAAATTCGCAATGGATGAAAAGGCTTGAACTGTTAAAATTAGAGCAGATTTATACTAGATTTTGATTAATCCCGTTTAGATAGTCGAATTTAAATAAATCAGAATTCAACAAATAGAGTCGGATTTGTATGAAAAGTGTTTTTTGGAAGAGAATAATAACAATTATATCGATTTCGTAAATATCATAATAAGTTTTAAAAAGTTAAAAGCGAAAGAAGAGAAGAAAGTTCCTGTGATTTTAAATTTAATTTATGCTTTTAAGTGATTTAAAATATTTATTTTTGCTCTTCAGAAAATTCAACATACAATATAAATATGAGAACAATACAATTTAGAGAGGCCATTTGCGAAGCGATGAGCGAAGAAATGCGTCGCGATGAATCCATATATTTAATGGGAGAAGAGGTTGCAGAATACAACGGAGCTTACAAAGCTTCAAAAGGAATGCTTGCTGAGTTTGGTGAAAAAAGAGTAATTGATACTCCAATTGCTGAGCTTGGTTTTTCAGGAATTGCAGTAGGTTCTGCAATGAATGGGAACCGTCCTATTGTAGAATATATGACATTCAACTTCTGTTTAGTTGGTATTGATCAAATTATAAATAACGCTGCTAAAATGCGTCAAATGACTGGTGGACAATTTAATGTGCCTATCGTTTTCCGTGGACCAACTGCTTCTGCAGGTCAATTAGGAGCTACTCACTCTCAAGCTTTAGAAAACTGGTTTGCAAATACTCCAGGTCTTAAAGTTGTTGTGCCTTCAACTCCTTACGATGCAAAAGGACTTTTGAAATCTGCAATTCGTGATAACGATCCAGTAATTTTCATGGAATCGGAGCAAATGTACGGAGACAAAGGTGAAGTGCCGGACGGAGAATATACAATCCCGCTAGGAGTTGCTGATATTAAACGTGAAGGAACAGATGTAACTATCGTTTCATTCGGAAAAATCATCAAAGAAGCTTTCATCGCTGCTGATGAATTAGCTAAAGAAGGAATCTCTTGTGAGATTATCGATTTAAGAACAGTTCGTCCAATGGATAAAGACGCAATCTTAAAATCGGTTAAAAAAACAAACCGTTTAGTAATTCTTGAAGAAGCTTGGCCGGTTGCCAGTCTTTCTTCTGAAATCACATATATTGTTCAGGAACAAGCATTCGATTTCCTTGATGCGCCAATTCAGCGTATCACAACTGCTGATACTCCTGCGCCTTACTCTCCTGTATTGCTTAAAGACTGGTTGCCAAATGCTGGTGATGTAGTAAAAGCAGTAAAGAAAGTAATGTACAAATAAGAAATTCAACAATACTTATAAAACTTCATCAGTCATATTAATTGATGAAGTTTTTTTTTGCCAAATGATAAAAAGAATAATTTTACTCAGCCTATTTTTTGTATTCGCCTTTGTGAATCTTGGAACTGCACAAACAAAAGTGAGTGGAATTGTTTTGGATAAATCAAATCAGCCAGTACCTTTTGCAAATGTTGTTTTCAAAGGTTCTAATACCGGAATTGTTTCTAATGAAGATGGACGTTTTTATCTTGAATCTCCCAATACTTATACGGCATTATTAGTTACTTCAGCTGGATTTTCAGATAAGGAAGTTCCTTTGGAAAAAGCGGTCAATTACAATTTTAAAATTATTTTGTTCGAAGAACAAGTGTTGAACGAAGTTGTAATTTACACTGGAAAAACTTCTAAAAAGAATAATCCTGCATTGGATATTTTGAGGAAAATTTGGGAACGAAAGCGTAAAAACGGACTTTACCAATTCAATCAATATCAAATGCAAAAGTACGAGAAAGTCGAGTTTGACATGAACACGATTGATAGTGCTTTGATGAAAAATAAACTTTTCAAAGGAATGGAGTTTATTTTTGATCATGTTGATACTTCTGATGTTACGGGCAAAACCTACCTGCCAATTTTTATCAACGAATCAGTTTATGATGTTTATGGTGATAATAAGATAAAGAAAGTTAAAGAAAATCTGACAGGAAATAAAATGTCTGGTTTCAACGGAAATCAGCAGATTTTATCTTTCGTAAAAGACCTTTATTCGGATTATAATATTTACGACAATCACCTTAAATTTTTTGACAAAAGTTTTACAAGTCCGCTTTCAAAAACCGGAATTGATGTCTACAACTATGTTTTGAAAGACAGTGCTTTTGTCGATAAAAAATGGTGTTATAATATTGTTTTTTATCCGAGGCGAAAAAACGAATTGACTTTTAAAGGAGATTTTTGGGTAAACGATACCACTTTTGCCATCAAGAAAATTAATATGGGCGTAACGAAAAGTGCCAATATTAACTGGGTAAAAGATATTTATATCGAACAGGAATTTGAAGTAGAAAACGATTCTGTTTTCCTTCTGACGCGTGATTATATGATGTCTGATTTTGCTTTGAATAAAAAAGAAAAATCAAAAGGAGTTTACGGAAAGCGAACAACTTTATATCGAAATCATAAATTCAACATCCAAAAACCGGAGAAGTTTTATAAAGAAGAAGTCAATTTTATAGACAATGCCGTTTACGCCCGCCCGCCCGAATTTTGGGAAGAAAATCGTTTTGAGAAATTAAATAAAGACGAAGCCGGAATTTATAAAATGCTCGATACGCTTCAAACAGTCAAGCGTTTTAAGCAATTGTATAGTCTTGTCTCTATTTTAGGAAGTGGATACGTCGAGTTTAAAAACTTCGATTATGGTCCTATTTTCTCCACTTTTGGTTATAATGAGGTCGAAGGTTTGAGGGTAAGAGTTGGTGGTCGAACTTATTTTGGGCCAAATGATCCATGGCGTGTTCAGGCTTACACTGCGTATGGTTTTAACGATAACAAATTCAAGTATGGAGTTTCAGGAAAATGGATGGTTGACAAGAAAAACCGAATCATTATTTCTGGAGGAAACAGGCGCGATATTGAACAAATTGGAGCAAGTTTAACTACGACAAATGATATTTTAGGTAGAAGTTTTGCGTCTTCTGCGTTGTTTACAACGAGCAGTAATGGAAAATTGACGAATATTAATTTGAGCAATGTTTCGTTTGAAATTGAAGCCAAGAAGAATTTTATAATTCAGACAGGTTTTTCATATCGAACTTTGGAATCGGCTTCACCTACTTTTAGTTTGGATTATTATTCTACTTTGCCAAGCCCTTCAAATCCTAATGGCGTTATAGAAAGCAAAGTGAGACAATCTGAAGCCAATATTCAGTTTGAATATATGCCAAATCGTAAAACTATTGGTTACGGAGTTGAAAGAGATTTAGTTGATAGCCCATTTAGCCATTTCTTTGTAAATTTCAGTTACGGTTTAAAAGGAGTTTTTAATAGTGATTTTGCCTACGAAAAAATTCAGATCTACTACAAACAACCAATTATTATTGGGCCGTTAGGAAGAACGGATATTATTGTTGAAACCGGAAAAACGTTTGGCACAATTCCGTTAGGCTTGATGAGCGTTGTTCCTGGAAACCAAACATACTGGACTATTGAAAATACTTTTAGTAATTTAAATTTCTACGAATTTGTTACCGATCAATATACAACCTTGCAATGGCAACATAATTTTCAAGGAAGATTATTTGCAAGAGTTCCTTTTATGAGAAAACTAAACTGGAGAGAATTTGTCGGAATTAAAGCGGTTCACGGGACTATTTCGGATGCCAATAGAGCAATTAATGCTTCTGGTCAGCCATATAATGCGCCGGAAAATGTTTATTGGGAGTATAATGCCGGAATCGGAAATATTTTTAAAGTGTTCCGAATTGATTTCTCTTGGAGAGGGAATTATTTGAATATGCCTGATGCTAATAAATTTGCTGTAAAAGGCTCATTCGGGTTCTACTTCTAAAAATGTTTTGTTAGATTTAATAAAAGCGAAAGCTGTTTAATAATCTCGCAAAGACGCCAAGTCGCTAAGTTTTTAATTTCTTTGCGTCTCTGCGCCTTTGCGAGATTCTTTTTTTATCTAATTTTGGAATAGACTTAAAAGCAAAGCCATGCAAGAAGCGATTGATTTTCTAACCAATAAAAATCCGATTTTTCAGGAAATAATCGAAAAATACGGAGTGCCTCCAATCCCAAAACGTCCTCAGGGTTTTGAGACTTTGGTATTGTTAATACTCGAACAACAGGTTTCTATAGATTCAGCGAAAGCCACATTTTTAAAAATCAAAGCTTATAAAACTTGTAATCCAGAAAACATGGCTGTTTTATCTGACGAAGAATTTAGAAATCTTGGTGTAAGTCGTCAAAAAACAAAATATATTAAAATTTTAGCGGAAGCGGTATTAAACAAGGAATTAGATATTGAGAGCTTGCCTTCAAAATCGGCAAGGCAAGTCAGAGAAGAACTTATTAAGCTAAAAGGAATAGGAAACTGGACGATTGATATTTATTTGATGTTTTGTCTTCAGGAACCAGATTTGATTCCGCTTGGCGATATTGCAGTAATCAATACCATCAAAGAATTATTAAATATTCACGATAAACAAGAAATGGAAATTCATGCGGAACAATGGAGTCCGTATCGATCTTATGCTACTTATTTGCTTTGGCATTATTACTTAAAAAAGAGAAATAGAACAATTACCTATTAAATGCTTGTTTTTTAATAGATAATGCAGATAATTTAACCTGTTTTTTTATTGTAAAAATAGAATGTTTGGTTACTTTTGCAACCGAAATTATAAGATATAATAAAAAACGAAAATGACCGCAGACAAACTAACAACTTTCGATGTGTTAATCGAAATACCAAGAGGAAGCAGAAATAAATATGAGTACGATTTTGAAATCAAAAGAATGCGTTTCGACAGAATGTTATTCTCTTCAATGATGTACCCGGCTGATTATGGATTTATTCCTGAAACTTTAGCTTTAGACGGTGATCCTCTTGATGTATTGGTTTTGGTAAACGAACCAACTTTCCCAGGATGTGTAATGGAAGTTAAGCCAATTGGTGTTTTCCACATGGCAGATGATAAAGGACCAGACGAAAAAATTATTTGTGTACCAGTTTCAGACCCAATCTGGAATTCATTAACAGATTTATCAGATATCAACCCTCACTTAGTAAAAGAAATCGAACACTTTTTCCAAGTTTACAAAGATCTTGAAAACAAAAAAGTTGATGTTGAAGGATGGGGAGACGTAAACGAAGCTTACGCAATTATTGCTGAATGCACGAAACGTTTCGATGATATTGAAAACAAACCAGCAGGATTATTTAGTATTAAATAATTTTAGCATTCATATTTTATAAAAAAAGCAATACTCCGTTAGGAGTATTGCTTTTTTGTTTAAATTCGTTTTAGTTAGAATATTGACTATTAACCAAAACCAATAAAATATTATGAATGCATTTATGATTTACCTGCCAATTATTATGGCAGTTTTAGGATTACTTTTCATGGGAATAAAAAGGACTTGGGTTTTAAAACAAGACGCTGGAGACGGTAAGATGAAAGAGATTTCAGATTACATCTATGAAGGAGCCTTAGCCTTTCTAAAAGCCGAATACAAATTGTTAACCATCTTCGTAATTATTGCCAGTTTAGCTTTGGCAGGAATCACTTTTATTCCGGGAGTAAAAACCCATTTATTAATCGTAGTAGCATTTATTTTTGGAGCTTTATTTTCGGCTTATGCTGGAAATATAGGAATGAAAATCGCAACTAAAACAAACGTTAGAACTACTCAGGCCGCACGCACAAGTCTGCCTCAAGCTTTAAAAGTTTCTTTTGGCGGAGGAACAGTAATGGGGCTTGGCGTTGCAGGTTTAGCCGTTTTAGGATTAACTGCTTTCTTTATTATTTTCTTTAATTTATTTTCAGGCGGTGTTTGGAAAGATACAGATACAATGACTGTTGTTCTGGAAACTCTAGCAGGGTTTTCATTAGGAGCAGAATCAATTGCGCTTTTCGCGAGAGTGGGAGGGGGAATTTACACCAAAGCAGCCGATGTTGGAGCTGACTTAGTTGGTAAAGTTGAAGCAGGAATTCCAGAAGATGATCCACGAAATCCAGCAACAATTGCGGATAACGTTGGAGATAACGTGGGTGACGTTGCAGGTATGGGTGCCGATTTATTTGGGTCTTATGTAGCAACTGTTTTAGCAGCGATGGTTCTTGGAAACTATGTTATAAAAGATATGGGCGGAAGTATTAATGACGCTTTCGGCGGTATCGGCCCAATTTTGCTTCCAATGGCAATTGCTGGTTTCGGAATCTTATTTTCGATTATTGGAACAATGTTGGTGAAAATTTCAGATGATAACGCTAGAGAAGCTCAAGTGCAAAAAGCTTTAAATATTGGAAACTGGGTTTCTATAGGATTAACAGCTATTGCTTGTTTCTTTTTGGTGCAACATATGTTGCCAGAAGTAATGACAATGGAATTTTTTGGAGAAGGATCCCAGCAAATTTCTTCAATGCGTGTTTTTTACGCTACATTAGTTGGATTAGTTGTTGGTGGAGCAATTTCATCGGTAACCGAATATTATACAGGATTAGGAACAAAACCAGTTTTGGCAATTGTACAAAAATCATCAACAGGAGCGGGAACAAACGTGATTGCAGGTTTAGCGACTGGAATGATTTCGACTTTTCCAACGGTATTATTGTTTGCTGTAGCAATCTGGATTTCATATGCTTTGGCAGGATTTTATGGAGTGGCGCTGGCGGCTTCAGCAATGATGGCAACAACGGCAATGCAATTAGCAATTGATGCTTTCGGACCAATTTCTGATAATGCGGGAGGAATTGCAGAAATGAGCGAATTGCCAAAAGAGGTTCGTACCAGAACCGATATTTTGGATTCAGTAGGAAATACAACGGCAGCAACCGGAAAAGGTTTTGCAATTGCATCTGCGGCTTTGACTTCATTAGCATTATTTGCCGCTTATGTGACTTTTACAGGAATTGACGGAATCAATATTTTTAAAGCACCAGTTTTAGCAATGTTGTTTGTCGGCGGAATGATTCCGGTAGTTTTCTCCGCTTTAGCAATGAATTCAGTTGGAAAAGCTGCGATGGATATGGTTTATGAAGTGCGTCGTCAGTTCAAAGAGATTCCGGGAATTATGGAGGGAACTGGAAAACCAGAATATGGAAAATGTGTTGAAATTTCGACAAAAGCCGCTTTACGTGAAATGATGCTTCCAGGAATTTTGACAATTGGTTTTCCTATCGCAATTGTATTAATAGGAAAATTAGTTTATGCAGATAACAATCAGTTGATCGCTGAAATGTTAGGCGGATATATGGCTGGAGTTACGGTTTCTGGCGTACTTTGGGCAGTTTTTCAAAACAATGCGGGAGGTGCTTGGGACAACGCTAAAAAATCATTTGAAGCTGGAGTTATGATCAATGGCGAAATGACTTATAAAGGTTCTGATGCACACAAAGCTGCAGTAACTGGAGATACAGTTGGGGATCCGTTTAAAGATACTTCTGGACCTTCAATGAACATTTTAATTAAATTAACTTGCTTGATCGGATTGGTTATTGCGCCAATTTTAGGTGAAGGACATTCAGCTGCAGGAATGGCTGAAAAAGGTTCTTGTTGCGTTAAAATGGAAATGCATGCCGGAGCTTCTAAATGTGGCGATATGTCGGGAATGACTAAAGAAGAATGTATTAAAATGTGTAAAGAAAAAGGCTGTACCGAAGAAGAAACAGTTAAATGTTTAGCACACTTTGATAAAACTGGAAAATATCAAAAAACAGATTGTTTTGACACAAGTAAATATGAGAAAAAGTCTCTTAAAGTAGAACTGAGAAAAGAAAATGGCAAAACCATTGGGACAGTTACAAAAACAGAAAACGGCAAAACCACAACTGAAGTTTATGAAGGGACTGAAGACGAGGTTAAAGCTAAAATTGACGCTGTAAAATAGAATAACTCGATAGCTTTGTCAAAGTTTTAAACTTTGACAAAGCTTCTTAAAACAGAAAATGCCTCTAGATAATTTTAGAGGCATTTTTTATTGATTTAAAGCATATTCTTTAATCAAAGTTGAAGCTGGAATATGAAGGGTTTCGGTTAAAATTCTTATTTGTTTTATCGTTAAAGCTCTTTTGCGATTAAACAATTCAGAGACTCTTGAGCGACTTTTTAGAATAATTCCTAAATCGGCATCGCTTAATCCATTTTGTTCCATCATGAATTTGATTGCTTCAATGGGATCAGGCTCAGGAATTGGATAATGTATTTGTTCGTACTTTTCTATAAGTGTTACCAGAATATCTAGCTCATCTCCTTCGGGAGTATCAGGTTTGGCATCAAAAATAAGATTAACTCTTTCCAATGCAAAACTATAGTCGTGCTCTGTTTTTATTGGCTTTATATTCATATTATAAATTTTTAATATCTTTTAAATTGTCATATTCATTATGTGTTCCGATAAAAAGAATATACACAATTTGGGTATCGTAGTTAATTTTTACAATTAGACGATAATGATTTCCACAAATATTGAAGACTACTTTATTATTGCCGACAAAGTCTGCGGTTCCAAAAGATGATTTTATAACATTAGAATTTAAAAAATCATTTTTGTCAAAAATTTGATACCAAGCTAATAATTGCTGTTTAGAATTTGGATATCGTTCCCAAAAATTTTGCAACGTTCTCTTTGCTATTATTCTCATAATTAGTTACGCAAATATATTTATTTTTTCCCAATTTGGGAAATTATTTAAAATAAAGCAAATGTAGGAAAATGAAATCAAAAAAAAATGCCTCCAAAATTATTTAGAGGCATTTTTTTATTTTGTAAAAATTCGTGTTCTAAAACAACCCATTCAATTCAGCATCAATTCTATTAATGATGTTTCCTAAATCTTCTGGATTGTCAACAAAGTTAATGTTGTCAACATCAATAATTAATAGTTTTCCTTTTGAATAAGTTTGAATCCAAGCTTCGTATCTTTCGTTCAAACGGCTTAAATAATCAATCGAAATTGAGTTTTCGTACTCTCGTCCGCGTTTGTGAATTTGACCTACTAGATTAGGAATAGAACTTCTCAAATAAATCAATAAATCTGGCGCTTTTACCAAAGATTCCATTAATTCGAACAAAGAAGTGTAGTTTTCAAAATCACGGCTCGTCATTAAGCCCATAGCATATAAATTGGGAGCAAAAATATGTGCATCTTCATAAATCGTTCTGTCCTGAATGATTTTTTTGCCACTTTCACGAATTTGCTGCACCTGACGGAAACGGCTGTTCAAGAAGTAAATTTGCAAATTGAACGACCAGCGCTCCATTTGGTGATAAAAATCGTCTAGATATGGATTGTCAACCACATCTTCGTAATGAGGCTCCCATTTAAAATGTTTGGCTAATAATTTAGTCAAGGTAGTTTTTCCTGCGCCTATATTTCCTGCTATTGCTATGTGCATTACGGTGTTACGATTTTATAATTTACAATTTCTTTAGCTGTAAAAATAGATAAAATTTGGTCTTTGTAATAGAAATTGTCAAACGATTTTTGTAAAATTTCAATTTCAGAAATTACTTCGGTTTTCTCTTTGCTAATGTCTCTTAAATACAAGTGATTACCTTTGCTGAAAATGTATTTTTGTGCATCAATTATTTCCATTTTATCAAAATCTTGCACATTTCCGAGGCTGGTGATTTTTCCAAAAAGATCACATGAAAACCAGTTGTTTTTTTTATCAATCCAATAAAAAGTATTGAAATCGGTGTGGTAATATTTAATAGGTTCTGTAAAGGGAATCGAAATTGTTTTATATTCATTTTTCAAATAATCAAACAATCCAATTTGTTGATTCAATGCATTATAAATCCATAATTGATTTTGAGTTGACATTCCAATCGCGCTTACAACAATTGGTATAGTATTCAACGTAAAATTGATTTCAGTAATTTTGTTTAGCTGATTGTCCAGCAAAACAACTGTATTGAAATCTTCATAATACAAAACCATTTTCAGCGGATTTTGCAAGTCGGTTCTTGTAATGCTTCCTAATGAGACATTTTTGTATTCAAAAACCTCTTTTCCTTTTATTTTACTGAAAACATTGTTGTTTATTTGATAAATAAAACCAAAAGAATCGTAGCCTAAAAATGTATCAGCATTAAGAACTGTTTGAGAAATTGAAACCGGATTTATTTTTAAATTTTGTGCCAAAAGAATAGACGGAAAGCCGGCAATTAAAATAAAAAATAGAAATGTAAGTGCCTTTTTGGTCATGATTTTTTTGGTTTCTGTAGAGCCAAATTACAAAAAACTGTATTATTGAGGACTAAAAAAGTTCGTTTTTACTGATTTTACAATTTAAACCTTTTTAAAACGTAATAGTCTAAAAAATAGTACATTTTGTCTATACCTTATTAGAACTCATATATTATTTTTTTAGTATTTTAAAATAAATAATACATTTGAGTGTAAGTTTATCGGATTTGCCGATTTAAATAAAATGAAAATGAAAAAAGTGTTTTTTTATATGTCTTTACTGCTTGTTTTCTCTCAAATGCAGGCGCAGAAAGATTTTCAGGGAATGGCCGTTTATGAGTCAAAAACCCAAGCTCCAAAAATGGATGGAATGCGTGCCAATAGAGATATTACACCTGAAATGCAAAAAAACATGGAGGAGCGAATGAAAAAAATGCTTGAAAAAACCTTTATTTTAAATTTTGACAAATCGGCTTCTATTTATAAAGAAGAAGAAAAACTAGAAACTCCAGGACAACAAGGAGGAGGAATGCGCATCATGATGAATTCCTTCATGGGCGGTGGAGGCACTTTTTATAAAAATGTAAAAAGCAAATCGTATACAGTTGATAAAGAATTTATGGGAAAAGAATTTCTAGTGGTAGATTCTTTGCCAAAATTAAATTGGAAAATGGAATCTGAAACCAAACAAATTGGAGGTTATACGTGTTACAAAGCAACAGCCGTAAAAGAAGCCAGCAAAACCGATTTTAGAAATTTCAGACCAAAAAATGCTGATGATAAAAAGCCTGAAGAGAAAAAAGATGATGCAAAGAAAACTTCGGGCGAAACGAAAACGAACTTTCAGGATAACTTCGAAATTCCAAAAGAAATTATTATAACAGCATGGTATTCTCCGGAAATTCCAGTGAACCAAGGGCCAGAAAATTATTGGGGTCTTCCGGGTTTGATTTTGGAAGTAAATGATGGAAGAACCACTATTTTATGTTCGAAAATTGTTTTGAATGCCAAAGATAAAGTCGAAATAAAAGCGCCTACAAAAGGAAAAGTGGTTTCTCAGAAAGATTATGATCAAACCGTAATCAAAAAAATGGAAGAATTCAGAGAAATGAACCGTGGCCGTGAAGGTGGTCCTGGTGGCGGTCCAGTAATGATTAGACGCTAATTTTTGAATATCATCTTTTAGATTTTCTCCATGAAAAATGTATTTCTTTTCGTCATTTTTTTAATGACCTCGATAACTTTTGCTCAAACGGTTCGTTTTGATGGAATTATTCAAGACGAGCAAAAAAATCCGTTGGAAATGGCCAACATTATGGCGGTTAATAACGGAACTAAAGCAATGGATTCTTATGGCATTACAAATGATAAAGGTAAGTTTCAGCTGACTTTAAAGCCAAATACTTCATATACAGTTAAAATAAGTTATCTGGGAATGAAATCTAAAGAAATTTCGGTTTCAACCAATACAGAAAATATTGTTCAGAATATTGTAATGGATGGTGCGGGAATTGAACTTGAAGGTGTTGAAATCGTGCGTGAAATGCCAGTTTCTATAAAAGGCGACACAATTGTCTATAACGCCGATTCGTTTAAATCGGGTACAGAAAAAAAACTGGAGGATGTTTTGAAAAAATTGCCAGGCGTTGAGGTAAATGCTGATGGTGAAATCGAAGTGGAAGGAAAAAAAGTCAGCAAATTAATGGTTGAAGGAAAAGATTTTTTTGACGGAGACACTAAACTCGGTGTTAAAAATATTCCCGCTGAT
The DNA here is from genome assembly GCF_000425445.1 of Flavobacterium denitrificans DSM 15936. Classification (GTDB taxonomy): domain Bacteria; phylum Bacteroidota; class Bacteroidia; order Flavobacteriales; family Flavobacteriaceae; genus Flavobacterium; species Flavobacterium denitrificans. The sequence goes on from NZ_AUDL01000013.1 coordinate 81,049, forward strand.
GCGATTGACAAAGTTCAGGTTTTAAGAAATTATAATGAGGTAAGTCAATTAAAAGGTCTTGAAAACGATCAGGATAATGTGGCTATGAATATTAAACTGAAATCGGGAAAAAAGAACTTTTGGTTTGGAGATGTTACGGCAGGAATTGGCGTTGCAGAGCTCGACAGTCGTTATATTATTAATCCGAAATTGTTTTATTACAGTCCGAAATACAGTATTAATTTAATTACCAATTTTAATAATATTGGCGAATTGCCTCTTACGGCGCAGGATTATTTCAAATTTACGGGAGGTTTCAAAAATATGATGAAAAAGGGCGGAAGCAATTTTAATGTTTCGTCAAATGATTTGGGAATTTCAATTTTAAGAAACAATCGTGCTAAGGAAATCGAAACCAAATTTGGCGCAACGAATTTTTCGTATAATCCAACAAAAGCTTGGAATATTAGCGGTTTCGGAATTCTTTCGGTTTCAAAAACAGATTTAGAAACCAAATCGCAAACTACAATTTTAGATTCTGGAGATCAACAGAAACGTGATGAAATGACGCATCAAAAAAATAATTTGGGACTTTTTAAATTGAGTTCGAGTTATAAGCCAAACGATAAATTTCAGTTTGATTACGACATTTTGACCAAGTTGTCAAAACAAAATGAAGATACAGATTTACTTCGTGAATCGGTTGTGAGTAATGTTTCATCGTTGGAAACCATTTTAACACAGAAAAAACAAGATCCAACATCGGTAAACCAAAACTTAAGTTTGTATTACACGCAAAGCGACAAAAACATTTTTGCTTTTGAGGCACAGCATTTATATCAAGAAGAGAATCCGTTTTATAATGCCAATCTTCGTTCGCAACCTTTTGATTTGGCGGGATATATTTCAGGACAAAATAGAAATGATTTGAATCAGGATCGTTTTGTGAAAACAAATAAGGTAGATGCAAAACTCGATTACTATTATATGGTAACGCCAAAAAGCAATTTCAATGTTACTTTAGGAAATACGTATTCGTACCAAAATTTCAATTCGCATATTTTCCAGATGTTGGATAACGGAAATAAAAACGACTTGAATGCAGCAGAAAACAACAATGATGTTGATTACAGATTTAATGATGCTTTTTTAGGATTCCATTATAAAATCTTGACAGGGAAATTTACTTTGACGCCGGGACTAAGCATACATTCATACAATATGACAAATGCGCAATTAGGAACAGATTATTCTCAAAGTTTTACGAAAGTGTTGCCTGATTTCTTCGCATTATATCAAATCAAAAAATCAGAAACGCTGACATATAATTTCTCTTTGTCAAATGATTTTACAGATATCAATCAGCTTGCGGCGGGTTATGTTTTGTCTGATTACAGCAGTTTGTTTAGAGGAAATCGTTTGTTGGAAAATGCAACTTCACAAGTGCATTCGCTTCGTTATTTTAAATACAATATGTTCAATTTTGAAAATATTTTTGCCAACGCGACCTACACTAAAAAAGTTGATGCCATTAAAACGAAAGCTAATTTTGACGGAATTAATCAATCTTCGATTCCTTATAATTCCAATTTAGCCGATGAAACTTTAAGCGGAATGGGAAGTTACGGACGTTCTTTCTTGAAAAATTACAAAGCATCGGCAACAGCAAGTTTGAATTGGTCAAAATTCAATAATATTCAGAACAATGTTTTGGCAACAACTGAAAGTTTTGTGCAGAGTTATACGGTAAAAGCAGCTACAAATTATAAAAACTTACCCAATTTAGAAATTGGTTATAATGCGCTGATCAATCAATATAGCGGTTCAACGTATTATACTGATAAACCTTTTGCAAGATTGGATTATTATTTCTGGAACAGTTTTTCATTTGTTTCCGAGTATGAATTTTATCATTACTATAATGGAAGCAAAACGGTGGATAACGAGTATGATTTTTTAAGCGCTAGTTTGGTTTATCAAAAAAAGGACAGCAAATGGGAATACAAAGTCTCGGCGACAAACATATTAAATACAACTTATTTGAATGATGACAGCTTCTCGCAGTTTTCTACACGAGTTTCGCAATACACTGTTCAACCACGTTACATCATCTTTTCAATGAAATATAATTTGTAGTATTTTGATTTCAAAATTTTAATTTTTAGGTATTTTTTTCATTTTAATCAAATATCTTTACGCTTCATTATTAGCACATAAAATAATAGTCATGCGTAATTTTATTTGGAGCTTATTGTTCTTGTTTTCTGGAATGCTTGTTTCTTTTTCTCAAACCAAAGGAATTGAAAAAGGAACTTATTTATCAACAAATAAAGGCGGAAAAATCAAGCTGAATTTGCTGGATAATAATAAATATGAACTGGTTTTTTATTCAGGAAACTATGAAATAAAAGGCGATTCCTTAATTTTTATTCAAAATGAAAAATCTGAAAGTAATTTTGAACTTGCTTATGTAATTGATAAAAAGGCAAAAAAAATAAAAATTAAGTTTTCTGATTCATCTTACTATTCCATTTATATAGGTACACAAAAAGGTTCTGAAGATGTTGTTTACCAAAGGTTTTCTGATATCAAAACAAAATTAGATCCAAATTGGGAAAAAGCAGATTTAGAATTTGAAATTGAAAAAACAGATTACTTATACTTGGTTTATGAAGATTATGACGGAAAAAGCAATGTTTGTAAATATGCACTGCCAAAAGATGTTTCTGAGGTAAGCATCAATTATGAGTATGGAGCTGTTGGTGATTTGAAAATTGGTGGCTATTTTGACAGAAAAACAAATGAATTAAAGATTTCTGAGCCTGCAGGCAAAAATCCGTTAGTATTTGTAAATGAAAAAAATCCGCAGCCAGAAAAAGTAAAGAAAGTAATTCCAATCGAAAACCAAACAATTTCAAATTGGACTTATCCAGGAAAAGAAACTGTTTTATCAACAGAGGATTATGGTTCAGAGGCAATTCCGGTTGATAGCGCTGCCGTAGTAGATTATGCAGTTGCACCTCCTGCCGTTCCTGCTCAATACGATTTTAAACTAAAAATCGAAAACAATCTAAAAAATGCATTAGCAGCAACAAAAGAAGGAAAACTTAAATTTTTAATGTTTTATGCCAACAGCAAAGATAAAGCTGCAAAAGAGAATTTTGATGCCTTTGTAAAAGATCAAGAAACGCAGGCTGCTTATAATATGTATGACTCATATAATCCAATTTATGATGTATACAATTATTATTTAGCTGGTGCAGATGATAAAAAATGGCTGAAAACTAATAAAATCACAGATGATCCGAGCATATTAGTTTTAAACAGCGATGGTGATATTTTGGCAAAAGCAAAATCTGACTTATCAGACAAGAGTTATCAGTTTAGCTATTATGGTGATTTATATAAAAAATTACAGCGCGCAAATACTTTTGTATACATTAATAAGGTATTCAAAAATAAAAAAGCAACGGATGCAGATTTGATCAGAGCTTTTAATAGAGCTGCAGTTTTAGAAATTTCATACGATTATGATTCAGATTCTGGAACTGAAGTTGCCAACTCTACAGAATTTGTATTAACCAAAATTTCATCAGATAAAAAAGAGGTTGCACAAACTTGGAAAAACTTGATAGAAGCGCATCAAAAAGATACAAAACCAGATATGTATTTGGTAGAAACAATTACAAGAGAAATCAAAAATCAAGGTTTTACGAAACAGCTTTTTAATGAAGAACGAGTTTTGAATGATACCGATTTTCTTGCGATAGATTACCTTTTGAAACATTCCGATAAAATTGAAGAGAGTCGTGCGGATTTCAATAATAAAGAAGGAGAAGTACACAATTTAGGAAATGTAATTTCTGAAATTTCTTCGGCCCTTCAATCTAATACTTATATTGCTCAAGAGAAATCTTCTTCAGATATAAATAAGGAGAAGAATATTTCAATTTATAAGAAGATAATTGCTCTAGGAAAAGGAAATTTTGAATCGTACAGCAATTATTTCCAATATTTAAACAATGCAGAAGATGCAACAAAATCTAATATCGATTTCTTAAAAGAGTTCAGTACCTATTTTGATTCTAATTTAACTTCATCAAGTCCAATTGAAAAATTGGATACAATGTTTTCTGCTTTAGATTCTTCTTCGCCATATTCATATGACGGATGGAATTCGTTTAAAGAGTATCATTCTAATCTTTGTAATAATGCGGCATGGTCAGTAGTACTGCAGCCACAAAATTCAAACTTTTTAAAAGAAGCTATTAAATGGTCTGAATACAGTTCAGTTGTAACTAAGAACAATCCTTATTACTTGGATACTTTGGCACAATTATATTATAAAGACGGCCAGAAACAAAAGGCAATTGAAACACAAAGTTTGGCAGTTAAATATATAAATGCTGTGACGGAACCAGAAACAGCAACTGATATTAAAGAAACTTTGACAAAAATGCAAAACGGAACTTACTAATATTTAGTAGTTATGAAAAATGCAAGGTTGTCTGTCTAGACAGCCTTTTTTGTTTGAAATTTGCTGTTAAAGCCTGTTTTTGATGTTAAAAAAACAAAGATTTTGCTGTGAAATGATTAAGTTTGGATTAATAAAATTAAAACACATGAAAAACAAAATGATCCTTGGTTTACTTGCCTCCGGTGCAATGACTTTTGCGCAGGCAGTGAAAAAACCATTAGTTGCGGCAATAACTGACAAAGATCTTAAAACTGATATGTATCAAATGGCCGGCGACCACTTTAACGGCCGTGAAGCGGGGACTCTAGACGAATTAAAAGTATCAATGTGGCTGGCTAATAAAGCAAAAGAAGCCGGAATGGAGCCTGCAGGAGATGATGGAACTTATTTCCAATTTTTTGATTTGTACAGACACCAAGTTACGCCAAATACAAAGTTTAAAATTGGACAAAAAGAGTTTAAACTTTGGAAAGATGTTTTAGTGGCAGAAACTACTAATATTAAGGTAGAAGGTTCATTAGTTTATCTAGGCGCAGCAACAAAAGAAGAAATTGAAAAAGCAGATGTTAAGGGAAAAGCAGTAGTTTTATTAGCTTCAAAAGAAGGAATTGCTGATGATATTTCGCTTTTTGACAGGCGTTATCCTGGGTTAGTTAGAAATAAATATTATGACCTCGTGGTTAAAAAAGGAGCAATCGCACTTATTATGGTTGCAGACGAATTGGCTGAGCAAAGTTGGTCACAAGTGGAGCCACAAATGACAAGAGGTATTTACGGGATTGAAGGTTTCCGTGATAAAATAGGATCTACGATGCCAGTTTTCTGGGTTCACGGTGATCAATTAAATTATTTAAAAACGACTAAAGATTTATTGTCTGCTGAAGTTATTTCTGAAACTTACAAATATCCTTCAGTAAACGTCGTAGGTACAATTGCAGGAACTGATCCTAAGCTGAAAAATGAATATGTACTTTTCAGCGGTCACCAAGATCATGATGGTGTGCGTCAAAAATACGGACAGGATTCTATTTATAATGGAGCCGATGATAATGCAAGTACTTGCGTGGCAATGTTGGCAATCGCACGAGCTTATAAGCAACAACCTGGAAAAAGAACATCTTTGTTTGTATTTCACGGTTCAGAGGAACGCGGTTTGTTGGGATCAAGATGGTATGCAGCACATCCTACCGTTCCAGAAAAAGACATTATCGCAGTTTTAAACGGTGATATGATTGGAAGAAACAATGTAAATCAAGCGGCATTATTGGGTTCTAGTTCGCCACATGAAAATTCATCTGATTTGGTTGCCATTGCCAAAAAAGCAAATGACGAAGGTCCAAAATTTGATTTGGATAAACTTTGGGACAGGCCAGAACATCCAGAATATTTTTACTTCCGTTCAGATCATTTGCCATATGCAAGAAGAGGAATCCCTTCAGTTTTTTACACCAGCGTTTTGCACAGTCAATATCATACGCCAATGGATGAATCTGAAAATATTGATTTCGTAAAATTGCATAAAATGACAGAGTGGATTTACAGAACGGGTTGGATTTTGTCTAATGATCCTAATCGCCCTAAAACATTGCCAAATGTGCAATTGGAAAGATAAGTTCATAATAAAATTAAAAACCCGATTTCAATTTGAAATCGGGTTTTTTTATGTTTAAGATTTAGATTGAATTACAATCCAAATGCAGCTTTAACTTGGTCAACAAAATCAAGTTTTTCCCATGTAAACAATTCAACAGTAACAGTTTTTTCGTTTCCACCTGGAGCAGAGAAAGTTTTAGTAACCGTTTCTGGTTTACGTCCCATGTGTCCGTAAGCAGCAGTTTCGCTATAAATTGGGTTTCTTAATTTCAAACGTTGCTCAATAAAGTAAGGACGCATATCAAAGATAGCTTCTACTTTTTTAGCGATTTCACCGTTCGTTAAGTTTACTTTAGAAGTTCCGTAAGTTTCAATGAAAATACCCATTGGTTCAGCAACTCCAATTGCGTAAGAAACCTGAACTAAGATTTCGTCAGCAACACCTGCAGCAACTAAGTTTTTAGCGATATGACGAGTTGCATAAGCAGCACTTCTATCTACTTTACTTGGATCTTTCCCAGAGAATGCACCACCACCGTGAGCACCTTTTCCACCGTACGTATCAACAATGATTTTTCTTCCTGTCAAACCAGTATCTCCGTGAGGTCCTCCAATAACGAATTTCCCTGTTGGGTTGATGTGGTAGTTTATTTTATCGTTGAATAAATGAGCGTGTTTTGGATTTTTAGCTATAATTCTTGGAATCAAGATTTCAACGATATCTTTTTTGATTTTAGCCAACATTGCAGCTTCTTCATCAAAATCATCGTGTTGAGTCGAGATAACAATTGCATCAATACGAGTTGGTTTGTTATCGTCGCTGTATTCTAAAGTTACTTGAGATTTAGCATCTGGACGTAAATACGTGATTTCTTTGTTTTCACGTCTTAAGATTGCTAATTCTTGTAATAATTTATGAGATAAATCTAATGCCAAAGGCATGTAGTTTTCAGTTTCATTTGTAGCGTAACCAAACATCATTCCTTGGTCACCTGCACCTTGCTCTTCTGGCTTAGCTCTGTCAACACCTTGGTTAATATCTGCAGATTGCTCGTGAATTGCTGATAAAATTCCACAAGAATTTGCCTCAAACATATATTCACTTTTAGTATATCCAATTTTACGGATTACCTCACGTGCAATTTGCTGTACATCAAGATAAGTATTCGATTTTACTTCACCTGCTAAAATAACCTGACCAGTTGTAACTAATGTTTCACAAGCTACTTTTGAGTCAGCGTCAAATGCCAAAAAGTTGTCAATTAATGCATCCGAAATTTGATCTGCAACTTTGTCTGGATGCCCTTCACTAACAGATTCTGACGTAAATAAATAAGCCATAATAATGTATTAAATTAAAATTAATCGAGGAAAATAATTGCTAAAAAAGGGCTAAAGGAGAGTTTCTGCTTTAGCATTTTTTACTGCCGAAATTAATCTCTCGGCGCTCATAACGAACCATTTCATTATGAAGAGGTTGCAATCAGTTCAAATTTTTCCTCTGTATTCAGGTGCAAAGGTATAAAACCATTTTGATTTGCAAATTAAAGTTCAACTTTTTTTATTTTTTTAAAGAGAAATTTAACAGTAGCATACTAATCTGATAGGGTAATGGAAAATATTTTTAATTTTGTTTGGCTGATTCAAAAATAGTTCGCAACTTTGCCTCGTTGAAATAAAAGAAAAACAAAAATGAAATTTACAATTTGCAATATGATGTCTTGTATGATGCCGGAATATTCCGCAGAGACACTATTGTGATTTTTTTTTCAGAAAAAATATATATAGAACCTCTGCTGACTGCAGAGGTTTTTTTTTGGGGCAAAAATGAAAATTTATACAAGAAAAAAATAAAACTGATTTTTAATTTGGTGGATAAAAAAATACTTATTACATTTACTCTATCAAATTGGTCGAATTTAAAAAAAGAAAATAATTTTAATTAAAATGAAAACAATAGCAAGAAAAAATACGATGTGTTGTAGCATGATGCAAATGTGCATCCCAACTTGCTGTTGCCAAAAGTGAAAGATAAAATCTTTGTTATAGTTTCAACTATAAGCCCTTTTGGTCGCCATCCGAAAGGGCTTTTTTATTTACCATTTAAAATTAAAATCATGAAAACATTAAATTCCATAGCAGTAGAATATTTATTGAGAAACGATTCTCAAAACAATAATAAATCAGAAGATATCACAAGAGAAGTGAGCAGAATAAATTCAGAGCAATATCTGAGAAATCAAAAATCATTGTTGCTTCAAATGTATGAATTGGAAGAAGGCGACTTTTTTGCTTAAGCCAATTCAAACCAATTATAATTTAAAAAATCAATTACACTATATATAGTATTAACAATATCTAAAAAACTAAGAAATCATGAGTACACAAAAATTTGCAACAAACGCATTACACGCAGGACACGATGTTACTAAAAACGCAGGAACTAGAGCTGTGCCTATTTATCAAACTTCATCATATGTATTTAATAATGCTGATCACGCTGCCAATTTATTTGGTCTTGCCGAAGCGGGATTTATTTACACACGATTAAATAATCCAACAAATGACGTATTGGAACAACGTCTCGCCACCCTTGAAGGTGGCATTGGAGCAGTAGTAACGGCATCAGGAGCATCGGCAATTTCGACAACATTATTAACACTATTAAGAGCCGGGGATCATATCGTTGCTTCAAACAGTTTATACGGCGGAACTTATAATTTATTAAGTGTGACTTTGCCACGATTAGGAATTACCACCACTTTTGTAGACCCTTCAAAACCAGAAAACTTCACCAAAGCTGCAAAAGAAAATACGAGAGCTTTTTTTGTGGAATCATTAGGAAATCCAAAGCTTGATGTTTTGGACTTAAAAGGAATTTCGGCGGAAGCCAAAGCATTCAAAGTGCCGTTTATAGTAGATAATACAGTTGCGACACCTTATTTATTAAACCCAATTAAATATGGTGCCGATATTGTAATTCATTCCTTGACTAAATATATTGCCGGAAACGGAACTTCATTAGGTGGCGTTATCATCGATGCTGGAAATTTTGATTGGGCAAACGGAAAATTCCCTGAATTTACAGAGCCTTCAGCTGGATATCATGGATTAGTATATCACGAAGCGCTTGGAAATGCTGCTTTTATTGCAAAAGCCAGAATCGAAGGTCTGCGTGATTTTGGCTCGGCTTTGAGTCCGTTTAACGCATTCCAGATTATTCAGGGATTAGAAACCTTGCCAATCCGAATTAAAAAACACAGCGAAAATGCTTTGGCCTTGGCTGAATGGCTTGAGAAACAAGATGAGGTGGTTTGGGTAAATTATCCAGGTTTGAAATCAAGCAAATACCACGATTTAGCAAAACAATATTTGCCAGAAGGACAAAGCGGGATTATCACGTTTGGTTTAAAAGGCGGTTTTGATGCTGCAAAAAAAGTAGTTGATGAAACAAAATTATTCTCATTGCTGGCTAATATTGGTGATACAAAGTCATTAATCATACATCCAGCAAGTACTACGCACCAACAATTGTCTGAAGAAGATCAATTGTCAACTGGGGTTTCTAAAGATTTAATCCGACTTTCTGTCGGGATCGAAGATATCGAGGATTTAATTGCCGATTTGCAAGCGGTTTTCGAAAGCGTTACACAAGCGCAATACAGCATCAATAAAAATTAGGTTTTTTTGTTTTTTGTTTGAAAAATTGCCTTTAGCGGTGTGGTGCCGCTAAGGGTGATTTTTTATGAATAAAAATTTCAAAATAAAATTTCACCATATAAGCAATATAAGTTCATTTAGTAGAGACGTACCGCAGTGCGTCTAACTCGAAACATGAGGTTTCTAAATTGTAAACATTTGATATTAAATGAACTTATATTGCTTATATGGTTAAACATTTAAAAAGTGAGAAATTATGTCAAAGCTTAAAATAAATATTATTCTTTTTGGGATTGGAAATATTGGAAGCACTTTAATCAATCAGATTATCGAAAGTCAGGAATTTTTTCTGCAAAGTAAAAACGTCGATTTTCATTTTCCTATTATAACTAACTCAACCGTTGCTTTTTTCGAGAAGGAAGGCGTGGGGTATTCATGGGAAACCAATTTTAGAGAATTGGCGGTGCCTTTTAGAGTAGAGGATATTGTAGAATTTGCAAAAGAAAATGAATTTGAAAATTTGATTGCCGTTGATGCTACAGCCAGCGATGAGTTGATTGGCCATTATAATACGCTGATTGAAAGCGGATTTAATATTGTGGCGGTAAATAAAAAAGCCAATACACTCCCAATCGATCTTTATAAAAAGCTGAGAGAAAATTTAAAAAAATACGACAAAGAGTTCTTGTATGAAACATCGGTTGATACTGGATTTCCAGTTTTGCAAACTTTAAGAGATTTGTATTATTCGGGCGAAAAAATCACAAAAATCAGAGGTGTTTTTTCTGATCATCTGAGTTATATTTTCAATAGATTTTCCGCAGAAGAAAATTCTTTTTCAGCTATTTTGAAAGATGCCAGTCTCCTCGGATTAATGCGTTCTACTTTCAAAGAAGATTTGTCAGGAAATGATACAGCTCGAAAATTATTGATTTTGACTCGCGAAATCGGGAAAGAGTTCGAATTAGCAGATATAAAAATCAATCCTATTATAAGAGAAGAGCATTTAGAGAAAAACGGAATACTAAATAAAGACGCCATTGACAAATCGTATAAAATAGCAAAAATCACGCAGCCCGAAAATCATGTGTTGCGATATGTAGGTGAATTTGATGTTGAGAAAAACACGCTCGAGGTTAAATTGGTTTCAGAACCTATTACATCAGCAATTGGCCAATTGAAAGGATCAGATACCATTTTTGAAATTTATACGCAATCTTATACAAATGTTCCTATTGTCATACAAAGCGCATCACCTACAAAACAGGCAATTTCAAGAGGAATTATTACCGATATTTTGAAAGTTGCCGAAAAAATTAAAAACAAAGAAGCAGTTTGGCTTTAAGTGGTTTTTTAAATAGTAGAAAAAAAGTTCTTTGAAAGATTGAAACAGAAAAAGTTAGTTAATTTTTGTAAGATAAAACTGTTATTTTGTTAAATTGTGATTTTGTAAGATGTTTTTTGACGATAAAAATGTGTTTTTTAACGTTTTTTTAGAAAAAATAAGCTTTTGTAACTTGGAAAATTAAAAAAAAAGTCGCAAATTTGTAAGACAAGTAAGGTTTGTTAAAAACAGGCGCTTAATTGTTAAAAAATAAATGACTATTTCCTTTTAGATCTTAATCAAATCTAAAAGTTATTAAAGAAAAGTAAATGCAAGATTTAATTAAAATAGAATTCAAATCACAGATGAATAAGTCCCTACAGATGAACAAGATGTTTAACGTCGCACGTATTTGTGTATGCGTCTGTTGATACTAAAAGTATATATAAGTTTCTATAAAAACTTAAACCCTTTTGGTATTAAAAATCCAAAAGGGTTTTTTTATTCATTTTGATTAACATAACACAGATTTAAAGAAAAAGTAAAGATTATAAAACGCAAACTAACTTAAACTTAAATATCATGAGCACATTAAACTACTTAAGAAAAAAGATTACAACTTTCAAAAGCATCAAAAATGAAAGAAACAATCCGCCTCCAACAAATGAGTTGATCCACCCAAGTTTCGGAATCACGGAGACAGATAAAAAAGAGGTGAGAAAAGAACCAAATTCTTTATTGTTCTTGATGTATTCAAAAGAGAATGAAACGCTTTTTATCTAAATCGAAAAGCATCATAAAATAGGGTAAAACCCGCTTAATTTTACTGGGCAGTTTGTTCGGTAATTTTTTGCGTATAATAGTTTTTCATAATTAAGAAGAGAGATTGTCATATTTATTAATTGATGTCAATTTTTTTGACTTTATGACTTTTATCCCGAGGCTTCAGGATCGACTTATTCTAAAGGATGTTTAAGAAATGGAGGAATCAGTTTCGATAAAATTTGCTAGTTTAAGAAATAAGTAGTTAATTTGCACCGTTAAGTTCAAAAACGTATTGAAATGTTATAAAGAAAGGAGGAGGGATTAGACCCGATGAATCCTTAGCAACCCTTCGTTAATTCGAAGAAGGTGCTGCATTCTACCACGCCCAAACGTGGAAAGATAACAACAAGAATTTTTCTAGTTTCAAACTCTAGACTTTCTTTCTAATATTTCCACATACAAATCAATTAATAAAAAGATTTGAAATTGGAAAATATACCAAATCCCATCATAATTCAAGATTTCATCACAGAAAGTGGTGCGATATTTTCATCATTACCGTTAAGTTTTACGCTTTCTGGCTTGCCGTTGCATACTGCGCCAATTGTTTTGGTCAATCATGCTTTGACCGGAAATGCGCAAGTAACTGGCGAAAACGGCTGGTGGAATGATTTGATTGGCGACGGAAAAACAATTGACACCAACAAATACACAATTTTAGCCTTTAATGTTCCTGGAAATGGAAATGATTCATTCCTAATCGAAAATTATCAAGATTTTACAACTAGAGATGTTGCGCGCATTTTTATTAAAGGTTTGAGAGCATTGAATATTGAAAAAGTGTTTGCTGTAATTGGGGGTTCTGTTGGCGGCGGAATCGCGTGGGAGATTTTGGCATTGGAACCAAATATTACAGAACATTTAATTCCGATTGCAACCGACTGGAAATCGACGGATTGGATGATTGCAAATTGTTACCTGCAGGAGCAAATTTTGAATAATTCATCCCGACCAATTGAAGACGCCAGAATTCATGCCATGCTCTGTTATCGATCTCCGGAATCATTCAAAGAAAAATTTCAGCGAACCATCAATCAGGATCTTTTGATTTTTAATATCGAAAGTTGGTTGGATCATCACGGGAAAAAATTGCAAAAAAGATTTCAATTGGCTTCTTATAAATTGATGAACCAATTGCTCAAAACCATAGACATTACTCGAAATAGTGAGGATTTTGAAACTTTAATGTCTAAAACGCCGGCATCGATTCATATTATCGGAATCAATTCGGATTTGTTTTTTACGCCAAAAGAAAACCTGGAAACCTATCAAGAATTAAAAAGGTTTAAAGACAATGTTTTTTACAGCGAAATTGATTCGGTTCACGGACATGACGCTTTTTTAATCGAGTACAAACAATTAGATCATTTACTTGCCGATATTTTTAAGGCAGAAACAATAGCAAAATAAAATGAAAGTATTAAAATTTGGAGGCAAATCGTTATCAAACGGAGAAGGACTTAACAAAGTAGTTTCAATCATTTCAGACAAAGTAAATCAAGGTGAACAAATTGCCGTAGTTGTTTCTGCGCGCGGTAATGCAACAGATGAATTAGAAGATATTTTAAGAATTGCCGCTAAAAACGGAAATTATAAGCCATTATTGGAAAGCTTCAAAGTGTATCAAACTTCGGATTATCCGCAAGTTGATTTGTCTGAAGAATTCAGTATTTTGGATAAACTTTTTGAGGGAGTTAGCCTTATTGGTGATTACAGCAGTAAAATTAAAGATCAGATTTTGTCTAAAGGCGAATTGCTTTCGGCTAAATTATTAACTGCGATTTTGATTGAAAAAGGGATTCCTGCAAACTTTGTTGATACAAGAGAATTGCTTAAAACCGATTCGAAATTTGGCGACGCTCAGCCTTTGGAACAACTTTCAAAGAAAAACGTAATCAATTATTTCAAACTTCATAACGGAGAAACGGTGAATATCGTAACAGGCTTCATTGGTTCAAACAACAACAACGACACTACGACTTTAGGAAGAAACGGAAGCAATTATACGGCTTCATTAATTGCGAATTACTTAAATGCCGAAGAACTTCAAAACTTCACGCACGTTGACGGAATTTATACAGCTAATCCTGATTTAGTTGCTGATGCTAAAAAAATCGAATATTTGTCGTTTAATGAAGCAAACGAGTTGGCTAATTTTGGTGCAACGATTCTTCATGCAAAAACAATTATTCCGTTATTGGAAAAAAATATTCCGCTTCGTATTTTAAATACATTCAATCACGAAAATCACGGAACTTTAATCACGTCAAATTCACAAAAAGAAGGAATTAAAACGCTTTCGGTTTTAGAAAATGTTTCGCTTGTAAATCTTGAAGGACGTGGATTATTAGGGAAAGCGGGAGTTGATGCCCGAATTTTCAAAGTAATGGGCGATCACAACATCAGTGTAAGTATTATTTCACAAGGTTCTTCAGAAAGAGGAATTGGATTGGTTGTTGCAAAAGACAAAGCGACGCTTGCAATGGTTGAATTGGAAAAAGAGTTCGAAAACGACTTTTATTCTAAAGATGTAAACCAAATTACGGTAACAGATAATGTATCAGTGATTTCAATTATTGGTCAGGATTTGAGCACTTTCCATAAACCATATACAGCTTTAATCAAAAACAAAATTGTTCCAATTTTATTCAACAACACGGTTACAGGTAAAAACGTGAGTTTGGTTGTTAAAAAAGAAGAATTAAACAAAGCTTTAAACGTAATTCACGGAGAGATTTTTGGAGTTTCTAAAAAAATCAACATTGCAATTTTTGGCCATGGATTAGTGGGAGGAACTTTGATCAATCAAATTTTAGAATCGGCTTCTGCAATTGAAAAACGTAAAGACATTAAGCTGAATGTTTTTGCCATTGCCAATTCTAAAAAACTGCTTTTAAATAAAAATGGAGTAACTTCAAATTGGAAAAATGATATCCAAACAAAAGGAGAAGCTTATACGCTGAATGATATTATTGCTTACGCAAATGAATACCATTTAGAGAATTTAATTGCCATAGATAATACAGCAAGTGCATCATTCGTAGAAAATTATATTCCGCTTGTAGAAAGCAGTTTTGATTTGATTTCTTCAAATAAAGTGGCTAATACATTGACTTATGGTTTTTATAAAGAATTAAGAAAAGCTTTAGCAGAAAATCAAAAGAATTATCTATACGAAACCAATGTTGGAGCAGGTTTACCATTAATTGACACAATCAAATTACTGCATCTTTCAGGAGAAAACATCACAAAAATTAAAGGAGTTTTCTCTGGAACTTTGAGTTATTTATTCAATAATTTTTCTGCAAAAGATGCGCCTTTCAGCGAGATTTTGCAAGAAGCAATTGATAACGGATATACAGAACCAGATCCGCGCGAGGATTTATGCGGAAATGATGTGGGAAGAAAATTATTGATTTTGGCAAGAGAATTAGATTTGCAGAATGAATTTGAAGAAATCTCAATTCAGAATTTAATTCCGGAACATTTAAGAGAAGGAAACGTTTCTGATTTCTTGACGAAATTAAAAGAATTCGATCCAATTTACGAGAAAATAAAAGCCGAACAACAGCCAAATCACGTGTTGAGATACATTGGTGAGCTGTCTGGAGATTTGCAAAATGATAAAGGAAATTTAGAAGTAAAATTAGTTTCAGTACCAAAAGATACTGCATTAGGCGGATTAAAAGGTTCTGATTCTTTCTTCGAAATTTACACAGAATCGTACGGAGATCGTCCAATTGTTATTCAAGGAGCCGGTGCAGGTTCTGCGGTAACAGCAAGAGGGGTTTTCGGCGATATTTTGAGATTGTCTGACAAAGGATAATTGATTTTGAATTTTAGATTTTAGAGTTCAGATTTTAGATTGAAATCTGAAGCCAAACAAAAACAAAAAATAACAACACAATGAAAGTAACTTTAAACAGAGTAAATGACGCATTTCATTTCAAAGTAAAAAATGAGCGCGGACACGTAGTTGACGTTGACAGCAGAGCCGAATTTGGCGGAAGCGATTTAGGTGCAAGTCCAATGGAATTGGTATTAATGGGGGTTGCAGGATGCAGCGCTATTGATATGATTTCAATTTTGAAAAAGCAACGTCAGGAAATCACTTCTTTCAATGCTGAGGTTGAGGGTACACGCGTACAAATCGAGGAAGCAAAACCTTTCAAAGAAATTGATGTGGTTTTCTATTTAGAAGGAGAAATCAACCCAGAAAAAGCTAAAAAAGCGGCACAGCTTTCTTTCGAGAAATATTGTTCAGTTGCCAAAACAGTTGAGCCAACAGCAACAATCAAATACAAGGTAGTTTTAAACAACGAAGCTTTGTAATAATTAGAAAATTAGTCAATTAGAAAATTAGAAAATGCTCAGATTAAGCATAAATGATTGACTTGTTTTAGTTTGGATTTCAGTTTTAAAACTTGAAACTTGAAACTTGAAACCTGAAACAAAAAAAAACAAAAAAACAAAAAAACAACACAATGAATATAGAAGATTTGGGTTTTGAAACACAAGCCATACGAACACATTTAGAAAGAACACAATTCCAGGAGCATTCAACCCCTTTGTATTTATCATCAAGCTTTATATTTGAAGATGCAGAGGATATGAGAGCTTCTTTCACAGAAGAAAAAGTCCGCAATATTTATTCTCGTTTCAGCAATCCAAATACAACAGAATTTGTTGACAAAGTTTGTGCAATGGAAGGTGCCGAAGCCGGTTACGCTTTTGCAACTGGAATGGCGGCGATCTATTCTACATTTGCTGCATTGTTAGAATCAGGAGATCATATTGTTTCTGCTGGAAGTGTTTTTGGGTCAACTCATGCGTTATTCATGACGTATTTCCCAAAATGGAAAATTGAAACTTCTTATTTTGATATCAATCAACCCGAAACAATTGAAAGCTTTATTAAGCCAAATACTAAAATTCTTTATGCTGAAACGCCAACTAATCCGGGTGTAGATGTGATTGATTTAGAATTGTTGGGTCAAATTGCAAAAAAACACAATTTAATTTTAATAATTGACAACTGTTTTGCTACGCCATATATTCAGCAACCTATTAAATATGGAGCGCATGTCGTAGTGCATTCGGCTACAAAATTAATGGATGGTCAAGGTCGTGTTCTGGGAGGAATCGCAGTTGGGGAAGCAGAGTTAATTCGTAAAATTTATTTGTTTTCAAGAAATACAGGGCCAGCAATGTCACCATTTAATGCATGGGTTTTGTCAAAAAGTTTAGAAACTTTGGCTGTTCGTGTCGATAGACATTGTGAAAATGCTTTAAAAGTGGCTGAATTTTTAGAAAGCCACCCAAATGTAAATAATGTGAAATATCCATTCTTGAAATCACATCCAAAATATGAAATTGCCAAAAAACAAATGCTTTTAGGGGGTAACATAATTGCGATTGAAATTAAAGGCGGTCTTGAAGCAGGGCGAAACTTTTTGAACAAAATTAAGTTATGTTCTCTTTCTGCAAATATTGGTGATGTAAAAACAATTGTTACGCATCCAGCATCAACGACACACAGCAAATTGTCTGAAGAAGACCAATTGGCAGTTGGAATCACACAAGGTTTGGTTCGTATTTCCGTTGGTTTAGAAAAGGTAGAAGATGTAATTGCCGATTTGAATCAAGCATTATCATAAAATATAATCATGAAAATGGAAAGGGCTATTTGTTTTAAATAGCCCTTTTTTGTTATCTTGAAATTGCTAAATTAGAAGTTTGCCTAAATATGATAAAGCCAAGATTAATTTTGCTGTCTGATTTGTTTGGAGGCAATCCCGAATGGATTCAATATTACGTCGAAATATTAGAGCCTAAATTTGATGTTCAATTTTATGATGTTTTAAAATTAGCTCAGATCGATTCTTCAAACGAAGAAAAAGAAATCCATAATCAATTTTTAAGCGGGGGAATTGAAAAAGCCGTAGCAAATTTATTGAATTATGAAAAGGGAGATATAGCCATTTTAGGTTTTAGCATTGGAGGAACAATTGCTTGGAAAGCTTCTTTACGAGGGTTGAAAACAATACAATTAGTGGCAGTTTCTTCAACAAGATTGCGTTTCGAGACTGAAGTGCCAAATTGTGAAATGCAACTTTATTTTGGCAGTAATGATTTTAATAAGCCGAATCAGCAATGGTTTTCAAATTTAAAGATGACAAGTCAAATTTTTGAAAATGAGGATCATTGGCTCTATTCGAAGAAGAACAATATTTTGTTGATTTGTAGTAATTTTTTGTAATTCATTCGCCAAAAAGTATATTTTTGTTAATGCCAAAATTAAAATAAATTATTAACCAAATTAACTTAACCAACTATGAGTAACTCTACCTATGTCCTTGACGATAAATTATTAGCTTCAACTGGGCAAAGATTTCTTAATTACATTTTAGACACTGCAGTAGTTTTTGTATTAGTGTTTTGCTTGGGGATTTTTTTAGCTTTACTTGCAACTTTGCTCGGGCTTCCGGGATTACTAAGTTGGCTTGAAAATATAAGCACATTAGAAGATAGATTGCTTTTTATTCTTATTCACATTATTTATTATGTTTTTACAGAAGGCCTTTTTGGGAGATCTGTTGGTAAATTGATTACAGGAACTGTTGTTGTAGATGAGAACGGTTTGAAGCCTACTTTTGATATTATTTTGAAAAGAAGCTTATGTCGTATAATTCCTTTTGATGGTCTTTCATTTTTTGGATCAAGAGGATGGCACGATTCTCTTTCGGATACTTATGTTGTCAATAAAAAGGATCTCGAGGAAGAATTAAAAACATTCCATGAGTTTAATTTAATTGGAACCAGTGAAGTAATCTGATAGGTTAAGTAGAATTTAACTTCTGTTCTTTTATTATTCTCATTTAAAAAGCCTATTTTTGTTGCAGAAAAGAATACGTCGATTTCGATGTATCAAATTCAGAACAAATATTTTGCAATTTAAAATTTAAAGATGCTTTCAAAGAAAACAAAATACGGAATTAAAGCTTTAACTTATTTGGCGAGAAGAGAGAATAATGAACCTGTCCAAATTGCTGAAATTGCAAAAAACGAACATATTTCGATTAAGTTTTTGGAAAGTATTTTGCTGTTGCTAAGAAACTCAGGATTTCTTGGCGCCAAAAAAGGAAAAGGTGGCGGTTATTACTTGATAAAAGACCCGAAAGATATCAGTATGGCGAAAGTCTATCGTATTTTGGAAGGACCTATTGCATTACTGCCTTGTGCAAGTCACAATTTCTACGAAAGATGCGATGACTGCGATGACGAATCCACTTGTGCGGCACGACGCTTAATGACAGAAGTTCGGGATAATACCCTTAAAATATTAGAAAGTAATTCTTTGGCAGATATAGCATTTTAAGAATTAGGAATAGAATTATTTAAAAAGACCATTTTTATAGAAATGGTCTTTTTGTTTCAGTTTATTATTAAAAAATCAATTTATATCCAGCCATAAAAAGCATTACGGCGATCGCATTTCTAAGAAATTGATCGGGCACTTTTCCGCTTAACATGCTTCCACAATATATTCCAGGAAGTGATCCCATTAATAATTGCCCGAGTAAGCCCATATCTAAATTCCCCATTGATGCATGTCCAAGACCTGCAACTAAAGTTAGTGGAACAGCATGCGCAATTTCAGTCCCAACCAAGCGAGGCGTTGGCAAAAGTGGGTATAAGAAAAATAAAGTTACAGTTCCTAATGCTCCAGCTCCAATAGAAGTTAGCGTTACCGTTGCGCCTAACAAAACTCCAATTCCAATTGTAAGCATGTTTTGAGTTGTGCTTTCATTATGAAATTTATCTCCAGCATGTTTTTGTGAAAAAACCAAAATCTTCTGTTTGAATATAATTGCAACTGAAGTAAATAATAGTGCCCAGCCTAAACTATACTTAATAACGCTGTTGATTTTTTCAATGTCAGTTTTAATACTGTTTAGTATCCATAACGTCAATAAAGCAGCAGGAACACTTCCTAAGGTTAGCCAACCGGTAATTTTCCAGTTGATATTTCCTTTTTTGTTGTGAACAAATACTCCTCCAGCTTTGGTAAATGCAGCATAAAGTAAATCGGTTCCAACGGCTTTTGTTGGCGGAATCCCGAAATATAATAAAATAGGAGTCATTAACGAGCCTCCGCCGACACCAGTTAACCCAACAATAAACCCAACAACCAAACCTGCAATTACAAGACCAATCTGAAAATCCATACTAAAAATTTGGCGCTAAAATAATAACAATTTTATAATTATCCTATAGATTTGGTAGAGATTAAATATGTATTTTTACAAATCACAAAATTAAAGTACACTGTTAAAATCTAACGAAGCAGCGTATAATTTGTTAAATAAATTATTTAATCCTTTATTAAATCTCTTTTGTCTTGGTTTGTAGGATGATAGCTTCTGCAAAAAACTAAATATATTGTTTTGATATTTCAAAATATATAGTACATTTGCAAAGTAATCTACTAAGCCGATAGGATAATGGATTTTTAAGAAAAAAAATCTTAGAAATATGGAAAATGAACTTAAATTAAACAATACTGCGATTAAGTCTAATGCTTTGTCAAAGGGAAATTTATGGGTTTTGATACCTATTGTTCTATTAGTGGGTTTGCTGGGTACATTAATTTACAATCATCACGCGGAATTTACATGGGATGGATTTGTGAATGGTTTTAATGCAGAGTTCTTAGTGTTTTTAGCCATTGGAGTTTTCGCTCAGTTGGTCGACGGAACGTTGGGAATGGGATATGGAGCAACTTCTACGTCATTTTTATTAGCTTATGGAGTTCCGCCGGTTGTGAGTAGTACAGCGGTTCACGTTTCAGAAATGTTTACTACCGGAGCATCGGCGCTTTCGCATCATCGTTTCGGAAACATCAATAAAAAACTGGTAAAGCATTTGTTGATTCCGGGGGTTTTAGGTTCAATCACAGGAGCTTATTTATTGTCAGATGTAATTAATGGAGATGTAATTAAGCCGTTTATTGCGGTTTATATGATTGTTTTAGCGGTAATCATTATCAGAAAAGCGTTAAAAAAGAATATTGTAAAAAAGAAAACTAAAAAGTTAGGCGCTTTAGCTGTTTTTGGAGGTTTTATGGATTCCGTTGGCGGTGGAGGCTGGGGGCCAATCGTAACTTCAACTTTATTAGGAAGAGGAAGAAATCCGAGATATACTATTGGTTCAGTAAACGCAGCTGAGTTTGCGATTTCATTTGCAAGCGGTATCACATTTATGCTTTTTGGAGGAATCCACGGCTGGCAGGTAATTATCGGACTGATTTTAGGTGGAGTGGTTTCGGCACCTTTGGCGGCTTATTTAGTGAATAAAATCAAAAGAAAACCAATGATGGTTGCCGTTGGGATTCTAATTATATTATTGAGTTTAAAAACATTATCTAAATTATTGTAAAAGATAATTTTAGAAAGGAAAAGAATTATGAGTGCGAGTATTGTACAAGAATTATTAGAGAAAACTAAAGACCTTTCGCTTGACAAAATCTTAGTTTTTTTAGCAAAAGAATTTCCAGGGAAAGTAATTTTCTCAACATCTTTCGGTCAAGAAGATCAGGTAATTACTGATTTCATTGCAAAAAGTAATACGGATATTAAGGTGTTTACTTTGGATACAGGAAGATTATTTCAGGAAACGTATGATGTTTTTCACAAAACATTAAAAAAATACAAAAGACCGATTGAGGTTTATTTCCCAGAAGCTGCTTCAGTAGAAAATCTTCTGAAAACAAAAGGACCAAACAGCTTTTACGATTCAGTTGAGAATAGAAAAGAATGCTGTTTTATTCGAAAAGTAGTTCCGTTGAGAAAAGCTTTGGCAGGAAATTCGGTTTGGATTACGGGTTTAAGAGCTGAACAATCGGAGAACAGACACGATTTAAGTTTGTTTGAATACGACGGAAACTTCGAAATCATCAAATTCAATCCGTTATTAAAATGGACTTTAGAAGAAGTTGAAACGTATTTGTCAGAAAACAATGTTCCGCAAAATGCATTGCACAAACAAGGTTTCGTAAGTATTGGATGTGCGCCTTGTACCAGAGCAATTTTTCCAGGTGAAGATATCAGAGCCGGAAGATGGTGGTGGGAATCAAGCCATAAAGAATGTGGGCTTCATAGTGCTAAGAAAGAGTAGGTAGAAGAAAGAAGCAAGATGCAAGACTTTCTTTTAGAGAATAGAATATAGATTATAGAATAAAGAGTGGAGATTTTTAGATCAGGCAACTTGAAACCTAAAACTTGAAACTCACAAAATATCAAACAAAAAAACAATGAGTTCAGTATTAAAAACAAACGCTTTAGAGAGTGAAGCGATATACATTTTCAGAGAAGTAATTTCACAGTTTGACAAACCGGTTTTGCTTTTCTCAGGAGGAAAAGATTCTATTACATTGGTGCGTTTAGCGCAAAAAGCATTTTTTCCTGCTAAGATTCCGTTTCCTCTTTTGCACGTTGATACAGGACACAATTTCCCTGAAACAATCGCTTTCAGAGATAAATTGGTAGAAGAATTAGGTTTAGAGTTGATCGTTCGTAATGTTCAGGATGCTATAGATGAAGGAAAAGTAGTTGAAGAAACTGGGAAATATTCTAGTAGAAACAGTTTACAAACAACAACACTTTTAGATGCAATTGAAGAATTTAAGTTTGATGCTTGTATTGGTGGTGCGCGTCGTGACGAAGAAAAAGCAAGAGCAAAAGAACGTATTTTCTCTGTTCGTGATGATTTCGGACAATGGGACGAAAAAAATCAAAGACCTGAGTTGTTTGATATCTTGAATGGAAAAATTGAAAATGGACAAAACGTTCGTGTTTTCCCAATTTCAAACTGGACAGAATTAGATGTTTGGAGTTATATCGAGAAAGAAAAAATCGAGATTCCGTCAATCTATTTCTCACATAAAAGAAAAGTTTTTTTGAGAGACGGTTTAATCTGGTCGCATTCTCCTTTTGTGTACCAAGAAGAAGACGAACAAATCGAAGAAAGAATTGTTCGCTTCAGAACCGTTGGAGATATGAGCTGTACAGCAGCTGTTGAATCTTACGCAGCAACAATCGAAGAAGTTGTTGGCGAAATCAGATCATCAACCATTTCTGAAAGAGGAGCCAGAATCGATGATAAACGTTCTGAAGCTGCAATGGAAAAAAGAAAACAACAAGGATACTTTTAATTCAATTAAAAATCGAGAATTAAAAATTAAAAGTTAGAATCAAGAAAACAAAAACATACAGATTTAAGTTTCGAGAAAACATGAAACCTGAAACTTTAAACCTGAAACAATATATTAAGATGGACGTTTTAAAAATAGCAACAGCAGGAAGTGTAGATGACGGAAAAAGTACTTTGATCGGGAGATTATTGTATGATACAAAATCATTGACAACTGATAAAATAGAAGCAATCGAAAAAAGCAGTAAACAAAAAGGTTACGATTACCTTGATTTTTCTTTGGCAACTGACGGTTTAGTAGCAGAAAGAGAACAAGGAATCACGATTGACGTTGCGCATATTTATTTTTCGACTGCAAAGAAAAGTTACATTATTGCCGATACTCCAGGTCACGTAGAATATACAAGAAACATGGTTACAGGAGCTTCGACTTCTCAGGTTTCGATCATTTTGATTGATGCCAGAAAAGGAGTTATAGAGCAGACGTATCGTCACTTTTTTATCAATAATTTATTGCGAGTAAAAGAAGTAATTGTTGCTATTAACAAAATGGATTTGGTTGATTACTCAGAAGAAGTTTTCAATAAAATCAAAGCTGATTTTGAGGCTTTAAATGCAAAAAGCACATTCAAAGAACAAAATGTAAGTTACATTCCGTTAAGTGCAATCAATGGCGGAAACGTTGTGGATAAATCGGAAAATATGCCTTGGTATGATGGACAAACAGTTTTAGAACATCTAGAAGGATTGCATTCTCACGATGTTTACGAAGCAGGAAAAGCACGTTTCCCAGTTCAGACGGTTATTCGTCCAAAAACTGAAGAATACCACGATTTTAGAGGATATGCTGGAAAATTATACGGAAACTCAATCAAAGTTGGAGATGCTGTAACAGTTCTTCCTTCTTTAACAGAATCAACAGTTACTAAAATTCACTTTTTCGATAAAACATTTGACGAAGCTACAGCGGGTTCTTCAATCACAATCGAATTAGAAAATGATATCAATGTAACAAGAGGCGATATGATTGTAAAATCTAGCGAGCTTCCAAAAATTGAAAAAGACATTACCACAACAGTTTGCTGGATGGACAGTAAAAAATTGGTTGCAGGAACTAAATATTTGGTGCAACACAATACCAACAGAGTTTTAGCAAAAGTAGAAAGCATCAAAAATACAATTGCAACAGATTACTCTGGAACGACAGAAGCTTCACAATTGGCCATCAACGAAATTGGAGAAGTTACGATCAAATTAAGCAAACCGTTATATTTTGACTCATACAACGAAAACAAATCAAACGGAGCTTTCATCTTAATTGATACAGCAACAAACACAACAGCAGGAGTAGGCTTTATAAGATAGTTGATGGTTTTTAGTTGATAGTTGATGGTTTTTAGAACCAACAACCAACAACCAGCAACCAACAACCAAAAACTAAAGAGAAATGGAAAGTTTTAGAACAGAAATAGAAAATCCGGTAGTTCAGAAGGAGATTATCGAATTAGAAAAAAAGATTCACTTATTCCGTGGAGGAAAAATTGATGATGAGCGTTTTCGTAGTCTTCGTTTAGCGCGTGGAATCTACGGTCAGCGTCAGGAAGGTGTGCAGATGATTCGTATCAAACTGCCATATGGTAAAGTAACCAGCGAGCAATTAGTGCGTATCACACAAGTTTCAGACAAATATTCTACGGGACGTTTGCATATTACAACGCGTCAGGATATTCAGATTCACTATGTGAGTTTAGACCGAACTCCTGAACTTTGGGCAGATTTGGCTAAAGACGATATCACGCTTCGTGAAGCATGTGGAAACACAGTAAGAAATATTACAGGAAGCGAATTAGCTGGAGTTGACGTAAACGAACCATTTGATGTTTCGCCTTATGCACACGGACTTTTTCAATACTTATTAAGAAACCCGATTTGTCAGGAAATGGGACGTAAATTCAAAATTTCGTTCTCTTCTTCAGACGAGGATACGGCTTTGAGTTATTTACACGATTTAGGATTTATTCCGAAAATTAAAGACGGACAAAAAGGTTTCAAAATCATGTTCGGAGGAGGTTTAGGATCTCAGCCAGCACATGCCGAATTACTTTCGGAGTTTATTCCGGTAAACGAAATCATTCCAACAGCAGAAGGAATCATCCGTATTTTCGATAGATACGGAGAACGTGCAAAAAGAATGAAAGCGCGTATGAAATTCTTAATCAAAGAAATGGGAAGAGATGTTTTCCTGGATTTGGTTGAACAAGAGAAAAAAGCCATCGCTTTTGAAACATACGAAATAGATACAACAGCTTTTGATGGTCCAATTCCAGAACCATTATTAGAAGTTCCGCAGGTTACAATCGAAGATACAGAAGCGTATGAAGCGTGGAAAAAATCGAATGTAATCAAACAGAAACAAGACGGTTATTATGCTATTGGAATCAAAGTTTTATTAGGTGATTTTTATACTGATAAAGCCAGATTATTAGCCGATTTAATTAAAAATTACGGAGCAAATGAATTACGTTTTTCATTGCGTCAAAATATTGTAATACGTCACATAAAAGAAGAGAATTTACCTTTCTTTTATCAAGAATTAGCGAAGTTGGATTTTGTTCAGCTAGGATATAATTCAGTTGGAGATATTACGGCATGTCCGGGTACTGATACTTGTAATTTGGGGATTGCAAGTAG
This sequence comes from Flavobacterium denitrificans DSM 15936, assembly GCF_000425445.1. Classification (GTDB taxonomy): domain Bacteria; phylum Bacteroidota; class Bacteroidia; order Flavobacteriales; family Flavobacteriaceae; genus Flavobacterium; species Flavobacterium denitrificans. Next base: position 106,809 of record NZ_AUDL01000013.1, read on the forward strand.
TACCGGTATTGCAGAAGAATTAGAAAGAGTTTTAACGGCAGAATATCCTCAGTATTTAAACAACCGCGAAATCGAAATTAAAATTTCAGGTTGTATGAATGCCTGCGGACAACATAATATGTCTGCAATTGGATTCCAGGGAATGTCTATCAACTCAGGAAAATTGGTTGCTCCGGCTTTACAAGTTTTATTAGGCGGAGGAAGATTAGGAAATGGAGCAGGACGTTTTGCTGATAAAGTAATCAAAGTGCCTAGTCGTAGAGGTCCTGATGCGTTGCGTACCATTTTAAATGATTTTGATGCTAACGGTAGCGGACAAAAATTCCTTGATTATTATGATACAAAAGGAGAAAAGTATTTCTACGAAATCTTAAAACCGTATGCTGATGTTACGAATTTAACAGAAGCTGATTTTGTGGATTGGGGTAATGCAGACAATTATGTAAAAGCAGTTGGAGTTGGAGAATGTGCCGGAGTTGTGATCGATTTAGTAGCAACATTATTGTTTGAAGCTAAAGAGAAATTAATCTTGGCTCAGGAATCTTTCGATGAGAAAAAATGGTCAGATGCAATTTATCATGCTTATGCAGGATTTGTAAATGGAGCAAAAGCGTTGTTATTGTCAGAAAACCAAAAAACAAATCATCACGCAGGAATTGTAGACTTGTTTGATACTGTTTTTATCGAAAACAACAAAATCGAATTAAACTCAACTTTTAAAGACTTGGTTTACCAAATCAATAAAAATGAACCATCAGAAGCTTTCGCTAAAGATTACATTGCTCAGGCAGTTGTTTTCTTTGACAAAATCGAAACTTTTAGAGCTCAGGAATTAGAAAATGCTTAATATAAAACCCAAAATAACTTTAGTCGGTGCAGGTCCGGGCGATCCCGATTTACTTACGCTCAAAGCTGTAAAAGCATTGGCTGAAGCTAATGTGGTTTTATATGACGCTTTGGCCAATGAAGAAATTCTGGATTACGCACCTAAAAATGCTATTAGAATTTTTGTTGGAAAAAGAATCGGAAATCATGCTTACACGCAGGATCAAATCAATCAATTGATTGTGGATAATGCATTGACATACGGAAACGTGGTAAGATTAAAAGGCGGAGATCCATTCATTTTTGGAAGAGGCGGAGAAGAAATTGATTTTGCAGAAAGTTTCGGAATTGAAACAATCGTGGTTCCTGGAATTTCATCAGTAGTTGCGGTTCCTGCAAGCCAAGGAATTTCAATTACAAAAAGAGGTGTTTCAGAAAGCTTTTGGGTCATTACAGGAACAACGTCTGACAGAAAATTATCTTCGGATATTGCCTTATCAGCGAAATCATCAGCAACCGTTGTGATTTTGATGGGAATGCACAAATTGCCTCAAATCATCGATTTGTTTCAAAAAGAAGATAAAGGAAATTTACCCGTTGCCATCATCCAAAACGGAACAACAACAGAAGAAAAAGTAGGCGTTGGAACAGTAGATTCGATTTTAGAAGTTGTAAAACAAAAAGAATTGGGTTCACCAGCAATAATTGTTTTAGGCGAAGTTGTAAGAGAAAGCAATAAGCTAAAAGGATTTTACGAAGAATTTCTATCAAAAGAAATTGCAAGATAATAAAACATAGCCTTGGGTTTCAACCCAAGGGAGAAGGAACTATTCATATTGTAGCGTCGAGTTTTAACTCGATGTACGCATGGTAATAACGTCGGATTTTAATCTGGGAAATAAAACGAAAGATTGGAATACATAGCCCGAGGTTTCAACCTTCGGGAACGCATGGATATTTAATTCAATACGCATCAAAAAATCATCTAATTTTGTTTAGATGAAATTAAATTAAAATGGAACAAAACGAATTATATCCCATATTCCTAAAACTTCACAATTTGAACGTTTTAATTGTGGGCGGAGGAAATGTAGGTCTGGAAAAGCTTTCTTTCTTGCTAAAATCAAGTCCGAATGCTAATGTTGAGGTAGTGGCGCCTGATTTTCATTTAGAAATTAAGGTTTTAGCAGAAAAACATCCTTCAGTTAAATTGACGGAAAAAAAGTTTAAAAAGAAAATGCTCAAAAAGCGCCACATGGTAATCGCTTGCACAGACAAGTTGGAAGTCAATAAAAAGGTTTACGATTTAGCGAGAAAACGCTATTTGATTTGCAATATCGCCGATACGCCAGATTTATGTGATTATTATCTAGGCGGAATCGTAACAAAAGGAAATGTAAAAATAGCCATTTCAACAAACGGAAAATCGCCAACGACAGCAAAGAGATTACGTGAGTTTTTCGAAGAAGTAATTCCGGAAGATATCAATCAGATGGTTGAGAACCTAAACGAATACAGAAAGACCTTAAAAGGTAATTTTGAAGAAAAGGTTAAAAGAATGAACGAGATAACCGATTCATTGAAAAATAAGGAATTGTAAGAGTTCCGGAGGAATGTTTCATATTGTAGCGTCGGGTTTTAACCCGATGGACGAACGAGATAACCTCTTCATTAAAAAATAAAGAGTAAAAAGGTTTCGGGAAGAAATTAATGATAAAAATCATAGAAAATACAAGGATTTATTCGTTTCTTTGCGTTATTAAGAATGATTATAAACAACAACCATAATGATTAAAACAGATATACTTATAATTGGAGCAGGCCCAACAGGTTTATTTGCCGTATTTGAGGCAGGATTGTTAAAATTAAAATGCCACATTTTAGATGCTTTGCCTCAGCCAGGAGGACAGCTTTCAGAATTATATCCTAAAAAGCCTATTTATGATATCCCAGGTTTTCCAGAAGTATTGGCCGGAGATTTAGTTGACGGTTTAATGGAGCAAATCAAACAATTTGAGCCAGGATTTACATTAGGAGAACGTGCAGAAACAATCGACAAACAAGAGGACGGATCTTTCATTGTAACCTCAAATAAAGGAACTAAATTCCACGCGCCTGTTATTGCAATCGCTGGAGGTTTAGGAAGTTTCGAGCCTCGTAAACCACTTATCGAAGATATCGAGTTTTATGAAGATAAAGGAGTAAAATACTTCATCAAAAATCCTGAGAAATTCAGAGACAAAAGAGTTGTTATTGCAGGAGGAGGAGATTCAGCATTAGACTGGTCAATTTTCTTAGCAAACGTAGCTTCTGAAGTAACTTTAGTTCACCGCAGAAATGAATTTAGAGGAGCTTTAGATTCTGTTGAAAAAGTACAGGAATTAAAATCAGCTGGAAAAATCAAATTGATCACGCCAGCAGAAGTTATCGGGATCAACGGTGCTGAACACGTAGAATCATTAGATATCGAAGAAAACGGAGCACACCGTAAAATTGATTGCGATTATTTCATTCCGCTTTTCGGATTGACTCCAAAATTGGGTCCAATTGGAGACTGGGGATTAGAAATCGAGAAAAATGCCATTAAAGTAAATAATGCATTAGATTACCAAACAAACATTCCTGGAATCTTCGCTATTGGAGATATCAACACTTACCCAGGAAAATTAAAGTTAATCCTTTGTGGTTTCCACGAAGCAACTTTAATGTGCCAAGCTGCTTACTCAATCATCAATCCAGGTAAAAAATACGTATTGAAATATACAACAGTTTCTGGTGTAGACGGTTTCGACGGAACTCGTAAAGAAGCACCAAAAGCGGTTGTGAAGGCGATTGTCTAAGGTTCTAAGTTGCTAAGACACTAAGATTTTTATATACAAAGCTCAAACTTTTAGTTTGGGCTTTTTTTATTCATCACGCAGAATCCCAGAGGGATGACATATTTATAGAAAAGAAATTATTCATTTGCAAAAGAGCTCCAGCGGAGCGACATATCTCAAATGTGTCGCTCCGCTGGAGCTTTTATTTGCTTGGTTAATTGTTTCTATAAATATTATGCTCCTCCGAAGCTGAACAGTATAACAAAAAATGTATAAAACATAGCCAGTGGTTTCAACCACTGGAACACAACGAATAGACGCAACGGATAATCACAATACGTTTCCTGTGGTTGAAACCACGGGCTATATTTGAAAATCGAGGGATAAACTTTAAACTTAGAAACTCAGTATCTTAGAGTCTTAGCGTCTTTAAAAAAACATTTGCAAATCGAAACCCTATTTCATACCTTTGCACTGTTCTTAAAATTATTGTTCGTTATCACGAAAGGCGGAGGGATAGACCCGATGAAACCTTAGCAACCCTTTATCATAAAGAAGGTGCTAAATTCTACTTTATACGACATTTTCCAGTATTAAAGATAGATAACACAAATACATTACTCGTATTTCTCAAAACTTTTCTCGATAACATATAATATTTACTGAAACAGATGCTGTATCAGGAGCGAATCATTGGCGTATTTTTGCAGTCAGTAGTTCCCGCTGTACACAAATATCTTTTATTCTGAACCCCAGAATAAAAGGATATTTGCTTCCATCGGGGCTAATGAGCCAACAATAGTGCACTTTTGGAATTAATCTAAAAAAAATATCCGAAGCAAACCTAACAGGTTTTAAAAACCTGTTAGGTTTAAACTTCACAATCATAATAAAAAAAACTTAGCATCTTAGTCCCGATAGCTATCGGGATAGATCTTAGAAGCTAAAACAAAAGAATATGGCAATTACGATAAAAGAAGCAATAAAAAAAAATATCCTAATCCTTGACGGAGCAATGGGAACAATGTTGCAGCGCTATAATTTCTCAGAAGAAGATTTCAGAGGAGAGCGTTTCAAAGATTTCCCGCATCCGTTAAAAGGAAACAACGATTTACTATCCCTAACACAACCACAAGCGATCCGCGATGTACATGCCGCTTATTACGAAGCAGGCGCCGACATTGTAGAAACCAATACCTTCTCAGGGACGACAATCGGTATGGCCGATTATCACATGGAAGATTTGGTTTACGAGTTAAACTACGAATCGGCAAAAATCGCAAGACAAGTAGCCGATGAGTTTACCGCAAAAAATCCGGAAAAACCACGTTTCGTAGCCGGTTCAATTGGGCCGACAAACCGTACAGCAAGTATGTCGCCAGATGTAAACGATCCAGGTTACAGAGCCGTAACGTTTGACGATTTACGAATTGCGTACAAACAACAAGCTGAAGCTTTAATGGATGGAGGATGTGATTTACTTTTAGTAGAAACCATTTTCGATACGTTAAACGCAAAAGCTGCGCTTTTTGCGATTGAAGAAGTAAAAGAAGAACGCAATCTGGATATTCCAATCATGGTTTCAGGAACCATTACAGATGCTTCAGGAAGAACACTTTCTGGGCAAACTGTTGAAGCATTTTTGATTTCAGTTTCGCATATTCCGTTGTTAAGTGTAGGATTCAATTGCGCTCTTGGAGCCGATTTGTTGAAACCGTATTTAAAAACATTAGCGCACAATACAAGCTTTAATGTTTCGGCGCATCCAAACGCAGGATTACCAAATGCTTTCGGACAATACGATGAAACACCAGAACAAACTCAGGCTTTTATTAAAGAATATTTAGAAGATAATTTAATCAATATCATCGGCGGTTGTTGCGGTACAACTCCAGATCATATTCGATTAATGGCTGAGGTTGCAAAGGATTACAAGCCAAGAGTTGCTCCGGTTTTTGAATGATGATCTAATGAAAGTATTAATTGCTAATTATGAGTCTAGAGAAACAACCATATAGTGAACTTATTGATAAAATTGGCAGTTTGTTGCAACAAGGTAGACAACAAGCTGTACAATCAGTCAATACAATTTTGGTACAAACTTATTGGTATATAGGTCAACATATCGTAGAGTTCGAGCAAAAAGGAAGTCAAAAAGCAGAATACGGAAGTCAATTATTTGAAAGGCTTTCAAAGGATTTGGTACAAGCCTATGGTAAAGGGTTTAGTAGATCTAATCTTTTATACATGCGTAAGTTATATTTATCGTTTCCAATAAGTGAGACACTGTCTCACGTATTGACTTGGAGTCATTATTTTGAAATTTTGAAAGCTGACTCGGAATTAGAAATTAGTTTTTATACTAAACAATGTCAGCATGAGCGTTGGAGTGTGAGAGAATTAAAACGTCAAATGAAGAGTTCATTGTTTGAAAGATTAGCTTTGAGCAAAGACAAAGAAGGCGTTTTGAGATTGGCTAAAGAAGGACATATTGTTGAAAATGCAGAAGATTTAATTAAAGATCCTTTTGTATTGGACTTTTTAAATATTCCTGAACAACATCAATATTTAGAAAATGAACTGGAAGAAAAAATCATTTCCAATTTACAGCAATTCATTATGGAAATGGGAAAAGGATTCGCTTTTATAGGCAGACAATACCGAATGAGCATTGGGGGAAAACATTTTTATTTGGATTTGCTTTTTTATCATCGAATATTGAAATGTTTTGTTTTGGTAGATTTAAAAAGAGGCGAAATTGATCATCAGGATATTGGTCAAATGAATTTGTATCTGAATTATTTTAAAAAAGAAGAAGCAACAGAAGGAGATAATGAACCAATTGGTATTGTATTGGGAGCACACAAAAATCATATTTTGGTTGAATATGCTACTGATAGTATTACAAATAAGGTTTTATTGAGCAAATATCAATTGTATTTGCCAGATAAAAAAACGCTTCAGAATCAATTGGATAAATTGCTGGAAGAATAAAATAATAAAAATTCGGAAAAACGTAAATAGTCTTATAAAACCGAGTTTGCGTGAGGGATAGAAGTGAAAAGCCCACAGCCTGACGAAGGAAGAGCGAGGACTTGTAACGGATAGCCCGACCCGGAGGGGCACGCCCAAATTAAAATATTGAAAACGAATATACCTATAAGGTTTTTAAAACCTTGCAGGAAAGAAAATAGAATAAAAAACTTAGAATCTAAGTCCCGATAGCTATCGGGATAGAATCTCAGTAACTTTAAAAGAAATGACAGAAAAAAGAAGAGACCTTGTATTATCAGGATTAGAACCGTTGATTATTACGCCGGAAAGTGTTTTCGTGAATGTTGGAGAGCGTACGAATGTAACAGGTTCAAGAAAATTCTTAAGATTAATCAAGGAAGAGAAATATGACGAGGCGCTTGATATTGCAAGACAGCAGGTAGAAGGTGGAGCACAAATCATCGATATTAATATGGATGAAGGAATGCTTGACGGTGTAACTGCAATGACTAAATTTTTGAATTTAATTGCTGCAGAACCAGATATTTCGAGAGTGCCAATTATGATCGACAGCTCGAAATGGGAAATCATTGAAGCTGGTCTAAAAGTAGTACAAGGAAAAAGCGTTGTAAACTCGATTTCGTTAAAAGAGGGAGAAGAAGCTTTTATTCACCATGCCAAATTAATCAAACGTTACGGCGCGGCAGCGATTGTTATGGCTTTTGACGAAGTAGGTCAGGCGGATAATTACGATCGTCGTGTAGAAATCTGCCAGCGTTCGTATGATATTTTGGTAAACAAAGTAGGCTTTCCTCCGCAGGATATTATTTTCGATTTAAATATTTTCCCAGTTGCAACGGGAATGGAAGAGCATAGATTGAACGCATTGGATTTCTTTAGAGGAACAAAATGGGTTCGCGAAAACCTTCCGCATGCACATATCAGTGGTGGAGTGAGTAACGTTTCGTTCTCTTTTAGAGGAAATGATACGGTTCGTGAAGCGATGCACTCGGTGTTTTTATACCACGCCATAAAAAACGGAATGACGATGGGAATCGTTAATCCAGAGATGTTGACGATTTACGATGATATTCCGAAAGATTTATTAGAATACGTTGAAGACGTAATTTTAGACCGACGTGACGATGCAACCGAAAGACTTTTGGATTTTGCTGAAAGTGTAAAAGGCGAAGCAAAAAGCGATGAAAAAGCCGTTCAGGAATGGCGTTTTGGAACGGTTCAAGAACGTATTACGCATTCGTTAGTAAAAGGAATTGATGCTTTTATTGAAGAAGATGTTGAAGAGGCACGTTTGGCGGCAACAAAACCAATCGAAGTTATTGAGATCAACTTAATGGCAGGAATGAATGTGGTTGGAGATTTATTCGGAAGCGGAAAAATGTTCTTGCCGCAGGTAGTAAAATCGGCTCGTGTAATGAAAAAAGCGGTGGCTTATTTATTGCCATTTATCGAAGCCAGCAAACAAGCCGGTGATAAACAAGGAAACGGAAAAATCTTGATGGCAACTGTAAAAGGAGACGTTCACGATATTGGTAAAAACATCGTTTCGGTGGTTTTGGCTTGTAACAATTACGAGATTGTTGACTTAGGTGTAATGGTTCCTCCAGAGAAAATTATTGCAGCGGCAATCGAACATGAAGTAGACATTATCGGATTAAGCGGATTGATTACGCCTTCGCTTGACGAAATGGTTTATTTGGCCAAAGAATTAGACAAACAAGATATCAAGATCCCGATTATGATTGGTGGAGCAACCACTTCGCGTGCACATACGGCCGTGAAAATTGCGCCTCAATACAGAGAAACTGTAATTCACGTGAACGATGCTTCAAGAGCCGTTACTGTTGCAGGAAATCTGTTAGATCATAATAGAAAAATATATGCAGCAGATATTCGTGCAGAATATGATTCGTTTAGAGAAACATTCTTAAATCGTTCAAGAGATAAAAATTTCTTAACGATTGAAGATGCTCGTAAAAATAAATTACCATTGGATTGGAGCGAATATACTCCAGTTAAACCAAAAGTAATCGGTGCTCAAACCATCGAAGTAGAATTGGATGTTTTGGTTCCGTATATCGACTGGACGCCATTTTTCCAGACTTGGGAATTGTACGGAAAATATCCGACGATTTTAACAGATGAGGTTGTGGGCGAACAAGCAACTTCTGTTTTTAACGATGCTCAGGCGATGTTGAAAGTAATTCTGGAAGAGAAAAAACTAAAAGCCAAAGGTATTTACGGAATTTTCCCTGCAAATCAGGTTGATGACGACGATATCGAATTGCGTGATGAAAACGGAAAAGTTTTAGAAAAATTCTTAACGCTTCGTCAGCAGTCACAAAAAACAAAAGGTGCTCCAAATATCGCTTTAGCCGATTTTATTCTGCCAAAAGAAAGCGGAATAGAAGATTATATGGGAGCTTTTTGTGTAACCACAGGTTTTGGTGTTGATGAATGGGCAGCGGAATACGAAAAGAACTTAGACGATTACAATTCGATTATGGTAAAAGCGCTTGCCGATCGTTTTGCTGAGGCTTTCGCCGAATATCTTCACGAAAGAGTGCGTAAAGATTTCTGGGGTTATGATAGTGAAGAATCTTTAACCAACGAAGAATTGATTAAAGAAAATTATAAAGGAATTCGTCCTGCTCCGGGTTATCCGGCTTGTCCAGACCACTTGGAAAAACCAACAATTTGGAAGCTTTTGGATGTTGAAAAACAAATAGGGGTGAAACTAACAGAAAGCATGGCGATGTGGCCAGCTTCATCGGTTTCAGGATACTATTTTGGAAACCCAAAAAGCCGCTATTTCGGCCTCGGAAAAATAAAAGAAGATCAGGTTACAGATTATGCCAAACGCCGAAATGTACCACTTGATTACGCAATGAAATGGTTAAATCCTAATATAGCAGATTAGATTGGTTGATGGTTTTTGGTTGATAGTTGATGGATTGACTATAAGAACCAATAATTTTCACAGATTAGAATGGTTGATGGTTTTGGTTAATAATTGATTTAGGTAACTATCATAACTAACAACCATCAACCGACAACAAACAACTAAAACAAAAATGGAATACAGTAAATTGGATGTATGGCTGGAAGCAAGGAAGTTGGTGAATTTATTGTATGATTTTTCCAAATTGTTTCCAAAAGAAGAGTTATTTGGATTGACGAATCAAATGCGAAGAGCATCAATTTCAATACCTTCAAATATAGCAGAAGGTTGTGGAAGACAAACATCAAAAGAAACAATACATTTTCTTCATATTTCAAGAGGATCGCTATATGAATTGGAAACTCAATTTTATTTGGCTTTTGATCAAAAATATATCGAAGAAAATAATTTTAACATCGCACTTGCACAGATTGAAATGTGCAAGAAGTTATTAAACGGATTTATTAATTATTATAAAAAAATAATGTAGTTGAAGTTGTGATTGTAAAGTTCCACAAGAACCATCAACCATCAACCATCAACCATCAACCAAAAATAAATGAAAGTAACAGAACATATAGAAAACGCCAAAGGAAAAACATTATTCTCATTTGAAATTATTCCGCCTCAAAAGGGGAAAAGTATTCAGGAATTATATGATAATATTGATCCGTTGATGGAGTTTAAACCGCCGTTTATTGATGTGACGACTTCTCGTGAAGAGTATATTTACATTGACCGTGGTAACGGACTTTTGGATAAAAAATTAACTCGTATGCGTCCAGGAACGCTTGGAATTTGCGCTTCTATAAAACATAAATACAATGTCGATACCGTTCCGCATTTGCTTTGCGGTGGTTTTACCAAAGAAGAAACCGAATACATGTTGGTTGACTGTCATTATTTAGGAATCAACAATGTAATGGCGCTTCGTGGAGATGCTATGAAAGACGAACAATCTTTTGTACCTAAAGCTGGCGGTAACCATTATGCGATTGATTTGGTAAAACAAATCAACGATCTAAACTGTGGAAAATACCTTCACGAAGTTATGGATGCTGATAACAAGGCCGATTTCTGTATTGGAGTTGCGGGTTACCCGGAAAAACACTTAGAATCTCCTTCTTTACAATCAGATTTAAAACGATTAAAAGAAAAAGTGGATGCAGGAGCAGATTATGTGGTAACACAAATGTTTTTTGACAATTCGAAATATTTTGCTTTTGTAGAAAAAGCGAGAGAAATGGGAATCACAATTCCGATTATTCCTGGAATTAAGCCAATTGCGGTTCAAAGACACTTGCAAGTTTTACCACAGATTTTCAGAATCGATTTGCCAGAAGATTTAATCGATGCTGTAGATAAATGTAAAAATAATGCTGAAATCAAACAAGTCGGAATCGAATGGGCGATTCAGCAGTCATTAGAATTAAAAGCTGCGGGAGTTCCGTTTTTACACTATTATTCAATGGGTAAATCTGAGAATATTCGCCAGATTGCAAGTCAGGTTTTTTAGTTTTTTTACCATTTAGAATTAAGCTCATAAAGTTTGGCGCAATCTTCTTAATGCCTTAATGGTAAAAATGAATTAAGCTTGTTTCTGGAAGGCTAAGAATAAAAAGTTTTAGGAGCTAATTCCAGCTGTCCACTGTATCTTTTGTGGCGAACCCCGCCACAAAAGGATGCCGTTCCCATCTGGGCTAGGGCATCAGGAATTTTATTTTCAATTTTTCATTAATTTAGACATTATGAAACAAGAAGAATTACAAGCCATAGCCTCTCAGTTAAAACATCCATCGGGAGAAAAGGGAATCGAAATGGGAAATATGATGAACGAAACGAACATCAATATGACCAAACATTCGATTCAGAATCTCAATATTTCTAAAGAAAATACAATTCTGGAATTGGGTCACGGAAATGGGGGCCATGTTGAATTTCTTTTCGAACAAGCAGACAATCTAAAATATTACGGACTAGAAATGTCAGAACTGATGTTTCAGGAAGCACGCCAGATCAATCGAAATTTTGTTTCTCAAAAACAGGCTTTCTTTTCACTTTATGACGGAAACGCAGTTCCGTTTGAAGATGGATTATTCGATAAAATATTTACCGTAAATACGATTTATTTTTGGCAGAAGCCTGAAGAATTACTTTCAGAAATTTATAGGGTTTTAAAACCAAATGGAAACTTCTGTTTGACGTTTGCTCAAGAAGATTTCATGAAACAACTTCCGTTTACTCAATTTGAATTTGAGCTTTACAGCACCGAAAAAGCACAAAAACTAATTGAAAAAACAGCTTTTAAAATTGTTTACATTGAAAGTCAGACAGAACAAGTAAAAAGTAAAACGGGCGAACTTGCCGACAGGGTTTTTACTACGATTGTTTTGGAGAAATAGATTTTTTGCCACTCCCGATAGCTATCGGGATAAGAGATTAACACAGATTAAAAAATCTTTTCTAATCTTTTAATTTGTGGCAAAAAAATCTTCAAAATTTTTTGAGTACTTTCATTCTTTATATTAATCTATCTGAATTATAATCCGCTACAATTATGGAAGTAAAAAAAATCAATTTTTTGCAGAGTTACAGCAGTATTTTATGGCTTCTTGGCGGTATTATAATTGGGAGCATTTTTGGGTTAGTATTTGGAGAAGATGTTTTGATCATAAAACCGCTGGGAGATATTTTTCTGAATTTACTTTTCACAGCTATTATCCCACTGATTTTTTTCACGATTGGTTCGTCGATTGCTAATTTGGAACGAACAGAAAAATTAGGAAAACTATTTGTTATCATGATTTTGGTTTTTCTCGCTACCATTTTAATTTCGGCCATTGTGATGATTTTTGCCGTTTATCTTTTCCCAATTCATGAAGATATTGCAATTGCTAGAGTTCCGTTTGAAGAAGTAGCCTCAGGATCGGCTGGAGATCAAATTGCAAAACTGCTTACCGCTAATGATTTCTTCGAATTATTGTCCAGAAAAAGCATGTTGGCGTTGATTATTTTCTCTTTTTTAGTTGGTTTTGCAACATTACAATCGGGAGAAAAAGGAAAAGCTTTCAAGAGTTTTTTAGATTCAGGAAACGAAGTCATGAAACAGCTTTTGAATATCATAATGAAATCTGCACCAATAGGTCTAGGAGCTTATTTTGCTTATCAAGTTGGAGTTTTTGGACCACAATTATTGGGAGTTTATGCAAAACCAATGGCGGTTTATTATGGAGCTTGTGTATTCTATTTCTTCGTATTTTTCAGTTTATATGCCCTTGTCTCTGGAGGGAAAAGAGCTTTTAAAATTTTCTGGAGTAACAACATAACTCCATCTTTAACTGCAGTAGGAACCTGCAGCAGTATTGCTACTATTCCAGCCAATCTGGACGCAGCAGAAAAAATGGGAATTCCAGCACATGTTAGAAACTTAGTGATTCCGCTTGGAGCGCCTTTGCACAAAGACGGTTCGAGTATGTCGTCTATCTTAAAAATAACTTTTTTATTCGCCATGTTTGGGAAAGATTTTACAGATCCGATGACGATTCTTTTAGCACTCGGAATTACAGTCGTAGTTTCGATTGTTGAAGGCGGAATTCCAAATGGCGGCTATATTGGTGAAATCTTAGCCATTACCGTTTATGGTTTTCCGATGGAACAAGCACTTCCAGTCGCCATGATTTTAGGAACTCTGGTTGATCCGATTGCCACTTTATTAAATGCAAACGGCGATGTAATTTGTTCTATGATGGTTTCTAGGTTCTCTGAAAAAACAAAATGGTAGCTTAAATATGTAGTCAAAAGTCATAAAGTCGAAGGTTGTAAAGTCTTAAGCTTTTGACTTTGTGACTTTTAACTTTATGACTTTAAAACTCTATACTATGAATTCAATACTACAACATGATTTAAACGATTTCGAAAATATCTTAGAAAAAGCAAAACAACAGGGGATTAATTTTCTAAATAACCTCAATAATGTTCCTACCTCAAATAAAAATACAATTGATCTTGTAAATAATCTTAACGAATTTGGCTTAGGTTCGATTGAGGCTTTAAAGGAATTTAATGAGCGTTTGGCTCCTTTAATGGTTTCTTCTCCTGGACCGCGTTATTTAGGCTTTGTTACCGGTGGTTCAACGCCAGCATCTATTGTTGGTGACTGGCTTGCTTCGGTTTACGATCAAAATACGCAGGCAGTAAAAGCACAAGGAGGCGTATCGGCATTAATTGAATTTGAGACAATCAATTTATTGCTGCAATTGTTAGAATTGCCAGATTCATTTCTTGGCGGATTTGTAACAGGTGCAACCATGTCCAATTTCACTTCTTTAGGTGTTGCCAGACAATGGTTTGGAAAACAACTAGGAAAAGATTTTGCTAAAAACGGAATCTCTGAAACCATCAATATTCTTACTGCAACACCACATTCTTCTTCTATTAAGTGTCTGTCAATGCTCGGAATTGGAAGTCAAAATTATACCACGGTAAAAACAATCGAGGGCAATCGTGAAGCAATTGATCTTCATGATTTAGAAGAAAATATTCAAAAATTAAGTAGCAAACCATTTATCTTGATTTCAAGCGCGGGAACTGTTAATACAGCCGATTTTGATGATTTCGATGCCATTTCGAAATTACGTGATAAATATAATTTCTGGTGGCATATCGATGCCGCTTTTGGTGGTTTTGCAGCTGTTTCAGAAAAATTCAAACATTTGGTTGAAGGTTGGGAAGGTGCAGATAGTATTACAATTGATTGTCATAAATGGCTGAATGTGCCGTATGAAAGTGCTTTTTATTTGATCAAAAAAGAACATGGAAATCTGCAGATTGAAACATTTCAAAATTCGAACGCGCCTTATTTAGGAAATCCGTTGGAGAATTTTAATTATTTGAATGTGCTTCCCGAAAATTCTCGTCGTTTGAGGGCGCTTCCTGCTTGGTTTGCCTTGCGTGCTTATGGAAAAGAAGGATTTAAAGATATTGTGGAGAACAGTACTTCGTTGGCATTGCATTTTGGAAACGCCTTGATTGCCACAGAAAGTTTTGAATTATTGGCTCCCATTAGGCTTAATAATGTTTGTTTTACTTTAAAAGGAAGTCATAATCAAGAGAAAGTAGGTGAGTTTTTGAACATCGTCAATGATAAAGGAAAGGTCTTTATGACACCGACTGTTTATAAAGGCAGAAAAGGAATTAGAGCGTCATTTGTGAATTGGCGTACTAACGAGGAAGATATCAAGATCATTATGGAAGAGCTAAAAACATCTATTCTTGATTTAGAAATATAATAGTTTCAAAAAAAAATAAAAAGAGCCTGCTAACTACAAACAGGCTCTTTACTAACACAAAAAAAAACAAAAAACAAGAATCGAAAGGTTGATTAAATCATGAAATTACGATAATTCTATATGCAAATATAATATTATTTATATCAAGTCTAAATAAAAATAGTTAAAAAGAAGCAATAAAATTTTAATCGTTTGATAACGAGTTAATAAGCTGTTGCTAAAAAACAGAAAAGTTGAAAAAGATTTTTTCGAACTTTGTTAAAGAAGAAAAGCCGGTTTGTTTTGTGAAAAAACAAACCGACTTTATATGTTGTGGAAAAAATATTATTTGGTGATTTCTCTGAAAACAGCTTCCAGATTTTTGTTTTTCTGATTTAGCTGCAATGTTTTTAAACCATTTTCATTAGCAAAATCAAATATTGCGGGGCGCATGTCTTTCTCCGTTACAAAAGTCAGTTCCCATGTCATGTCATGCGTATTTACGTACGAAGTGATGTTTTCTAGTTTTGCCAAAAGCTGTTGTTCAACTTGGTAATCAAACTCAACTTCAATTACTTGCTCTTTATCTGTCGAAACTAAATGATCTAATTTGTTGTCGGCAACTATTTGTCCTTTGTCAATAATTATGACACGATCGCAAATCGCTTCAACTTCCTGCATGATGTGTGTTGATAAAAAAACAGTTTTATCTTTCCCAACATTTTTGATTACATTTCGAATTTCCATTAATTGATTCGGATCCAGACCTGTAGTTGGTTCGTCCAAAATTAAGACATCAGGATTATGCAATAAAGCATTTGCAAGTCCCACACGCTGGCGGTATCCTTTTGACAATTGGCTTATCTTTTTATGACTTTCCGGTGTCAGTCCTGTCAGTTGAATAACTTCTTCAATTCTTGATTTTGAAACTTTATAAACATCAGCATTAAAAGCCAAATATTCACGAACATACAAATCCAAATACAACGGATTGTGTTCCGGTAAATATCCAATTGAGCGTTGTACCTCTTTTGCGTTTGTCATGACATCGTGGCTATTTACAAGGGCTGAACCGCTATCGGCAAGTAAATAAGTGGTCAAAATTTTCATCAACGTAGATTTTCCGGCTCCGTTTGGGCCAAGAAATCCCACGATTTCTCCTTTCTCAATTTTAAAAGAAATTTCATTTAAAGCTTTTTGCTCTCCGTAACTTTTTGAAATACTGTTTACTTCTATCGACATGGACTTTTTATTTACTGCAAAAGTAACGAGAAATAGTTTCGATTGCTACAATTTGTCTTTTAAAGTATTTATAAAAAAAATCGTAAGCCCCGCAATTCACGGCATTGTTGTTGTTAAAGGAAACATAAATTTTAAAATAAACCCAAATCATGAAAAAAATTTTAGTGATGGCTGCATTAGCTATCTGCAGTTTTGCAAACGCTCAAAAAGGAACAATCTTAGTTGGTGGTAACATTGGTTACACTTCTGAAAAATCAGAATTCCAATTTAGCGAAGCAAAAGCAAGCACATTTAGCTTTTCTCCAAAAGTAGGTTACCAATTTAATGATAACTGGACAGTAGGAGGAGAGTTTACCGCAAGTTCAGCTACTACTGACAACGGAACTATTGAAGAAAAAGACAATAACTTCAGATTAGGAGCATTTGTGCGTTATTCTGTACCATTGAGCCAAACTTTTTCTGTTTTTGCAGACATGGGTGCAGGTTTCCAAAACTTAAAAAACAAAACCTACGGTCCTGGAAATGGCTTTTCAAAAGACAAAGCTGATGGAATGTATGTTGGAATTACTCCAGCTCTTTTCATCAACATGAAAAAAGGTTTCGGATTAAACTTCAGCATTGGTGGTTTAGGATACGAAACGTTAAGTTTTGACAACAATGGAGCTGATTACAGTAACTTTTACTTCAACTTTGGTCAAACATTTAATATTGGAGTTTCTAAAAACTTCTAGTCTTAAGTTTTATATTCAATTTCAGAAAGCATCCGTCTTGGCGGATGCTTTTTTTTTTAAGGTTTATAATGTGTTGCAAATGTGTCTTTTTTAAGAAATCCACAAAACAATTTTACGGCATATTTCTTGTTAAATTGATTGATTGAATTTAACAAATAACATTTATGAAAAAAATTCTAGTTATAGTTGCATTAGCTATGGTTAGCTTTGCCAATGCCCAAAAAGGGACATTTTTAGTAATGGGAAGTATTGAATATAATTCTCAGAATGGATCAGGACAAGGTTCAGAAACTAAATCCAGATCTTTTATCTTTTCGCCAAAAGTAGGATACCAATTTCATGAAAATTGGACAGCGGGTATTGAAGGGGGAATTGGAACCTCAAAAACTGAATTGACTACTACTGAATATTCTAAATCGAAATCTGATTTTTTTTCGTTAGGAGGGTTTTTGCGTTATTCTAAGCCTTTAAATCAAACTTTTTCTGCTTATGTAGATTTAGGGACGGGGTTTACAAATCAGAAAAACACAAGTATTAATGGGGTCAATTCTTCTGATAATAAAGCAAATGGGTTTTATGTTGGCCTTACTCCCGCAATTTTCATTAATGTTGATAAAGGATTTGGTTTGAACTTTAACATTGGCGGTTTAAGGTATAATAATTATGATTATGAAGACGGTATAAATGTTGTTAAAAGTTTTAATTTTAATTTTGGAAAAGCATTTTCTGTAGGTGTTTCAAAGAATTTTTAATTCTAATTTTTTATATAATTAAAAAGCATCCGCGAAAGCGGATGCTTTTTTTATTGAAAGTTCTTTTGAAAATAAAAATTTCTCGATTAGCCCCGATTGAGGCGATATCCTCTCCTCCCGATGGCAATCGGGAGGAGAGATAAAGCCGAAAGCGGGACAGGAGTTGTTTTGAAAACAAGAATTTCTGCTTCTAAATTTTAAAATTTAAGGCTGATTAAATTAAAAAAAATAATGCCAGCAAGAGAGCAAAAACCGAATCATAACTAATTTTAAGCTCCACTTGCCGACATAAAAAAAACAAAAATTATATTTAAACAAAAGTATTAACTCACAGGATTTTCAACTGCTGTTCTCATTTCTTGAGCCGCTTTAACCATTTCGATTAACGCTTTTTTGGTTTCATCCCAATGACGTGTTTTTAGTCCGCAATCTGGATTTACCCATAATTGATCTACTGGAATTACAGCCGAAGCTTTTTCCAGCAAACGCACCATTTCGGCACTTGACGGAACGCGTGGCGAGTGAATATCATAAACTCCTGGGCCAATTTCGTTTGGATATTTAAAGTTGGCAAACGCATCTAAAAGTTCCATTTGAGAGCGTGAACATTCGATTGTAATGACATCGGCATCCATATCGGCAATGTTTTGAATAATGTCATTGAATTCGCTGTAACACATGTGTGTATGAATTTGCGTATCGTCATGTACACCACTTGCTGAAATTCTGAAAGCGCGAACTGCCCAATCCAAATATTTTGCCCATTCTTCTTTTCGCAACGGCAAACCTTCGCGAATTGCTGGCTCATCTATTTGAATGATTTTGATTCCGGCTTTTTCCAAATCAATTACTTCATCGCGAATAGCCAAAGCGATTTGCGTACAAGTTTCTGAACGAGGCTGATCATTGCGTACAAACGACCATTGCAAAATCGTTACCGGACCCGTCAACATTCCTTTAACCCATTTTGATGTCAACGATTGTGCATATTGCGACCATTTTACTGTCATTGGTTTTGGGCGAGAAACGTCTCCGTAAATAACTGGAGGTTTCACACAACGGCTTCCGTAACTTTGAACCCAGCCGTTTTTAGTAAACGTAAATCCGTCCAATTGTTCGCCAAAATATTCCACCATATCGTTGCGTTCAAACTCACCATGAACTAAAACATCAATTCCTGTTTCTTCCTGAAAACGAATGGTTGCTTCGGTTTCTTTTTCGATTAAATCGTTATATTCTTGAGTTGATAATTCACCTTTTTTGAATTTCGCTCTCCAGCTTCTCACTTCAGCGGTTTGTGGGAATGAACCAATTGTTGTAGTTGGAAATAAAGGTAGATTTAAAGCTTCAATTTGGCTTTTTCTTCTTGATGCGAATGTACTTTTTCGTTGGTCATCAGAAGCTGTAATTCCAGCAACACGTGCTTTTACTTCGCTATTATGAATTAATTTTGAAGTTTTCCGGTTTTCATTTGCAATTAAATTTCTTTCGTAATCAATAGAGTTTTTAATGTCAATTTCGTTTGAAGCTGATAATTGTTTTAAAATTACAATTTCGTTGATTTTTTGTTTTGCAAAAGCCAGCCATTGCTTGATTTCTGGAGTAAGTGTTTCGTCATTTGTCTCTAAATCCAAATCGCACGGACTGTGGATTAGGGAACAAGATGGTGCAATCAAAATTCGGCTTTCGCCTAAAGAATCAACAGCCTTTCTGATTAATTCTAAAGATTTTTTGAAGTCGTTTTTCCAGATATTTCGTCCGTCAACAACTCCAAGAGAAAGATTTGCATTTGAAGCCAATTTTCCAGATTCTAAAATATCATCCAATTGCAACGGACAACGCACTAAATCTAAATGGAAAGTATCAACAGGCAAAGCCAAAGCAGTTTCTAGATTTTCTCCGAAACAGTCAAAATAATTGGCTAAAACAATTTTGAGTTTTGGGAAACGTTTGCTGATCTCATTATACACTTTCGTGAAAGTGCCTCTTTCTTTATCAGTTAGATTTAATGCCAAGAAAGGTTCGTCAAGCTGAATGTATTCGGCATTTTCAGTTTGCAGTTTTTCAAGAATTTCAAAATAAACAGGAAGTAGAGCATCAAGAAGATCAATTCGGTGAAAACCTTCTTCTTTTTCTTTTCCTAATAATAAATACGAAACAGGCCCAATTAAAACTGGTTTTGTTTTAATTCCAATTGCGTTTGCTTCTTTGAATTCATTGATTATTTTTTCAGAAAACAATTCGAACTTTTGGTTTTTAGTGAATTCAGGAACAATATAATGGTAATTGGTATCGAACCATTTTGTCATTTCCATCGCGACAACATCTTGACCTTCTTTTTGTGAGCCGCGCGCCATTGCGAAATACAAATCCAGAGAAGAATTATTTTTAGCTAACGCATGATAACGTTCCGGGATTGCACCCAAAGTCAAAGTCAAATCCAAAACTTGATCATAAAAAGAGAAATCGTTAGACGGAATTAAATCAACTCCAGCTTCTTTTTGTAAATGCCAGTTTTTAATACGGATTTCTTTTCCGGCGGCAATAAGTTCTTCTGCAGAAATTTTTCCTGCCCAATACAATTCAGAGGCTTTTTTGAGTTCTCTGTTGCTTCCAATTCTTGGGTAACCTAAGTTATTTGTTTTCATTTTTGATTCAGTATTTTTTACTGAACAAATTTATTTCATTAGATTTTAATACTTAAATTTGAGCTTGTTTTAAGTAAAATGTGTTTTAAAATGTTGTTTCAAAAGATTATTTTACTGATAATGTATTTGAAAAGAACCTTTAGCCGTAAAAAAAACTATGGAAAATCTAGATAAAACTGATTTATTGATCTTGAAATACCTTCAAGAAGATTGCAATATCAATACAAAAGACCTTGCAAGCAAATTATTTCTGACTGTAACGCCAGTTTATGAACGAATTAAAAGACTGGAAAGAGATGGATATATTACAAAATATGTCGCGCTTTTAGACAAGAAAAAAATGAATCGCGGTATGACGGTTTTTTGCAATGTCCGTTTAAAAGAACATGCAAAAAATGTGGGAAGCAATTTTGTAAAAGATATTGTAGCGCTTCCTGAAATTATAGAATGTTATAATATTGCCGGAGACTATGATTTTATGCTGAAGATTTTGGTGCAAGATATGGCTAGTTATCAGGATTTTGTCATGAACAAATTATCGACTATAGAAAATATCGGAAATACGAACAGTATTTTTGTTATGGGAGAAATTAAGCATAGTACGGCATTAGAGTTTTAATCAGTATAAAAATTTTAAAATAAAACGTATTTTTGACCGTCCTTAAATCTAAAATCAACAATCTGAAATCTAAAATCAAATGAACTGGGAACAACTTTTATCATTAAAACGACAAGGCGATACAAGCAAAAGATTACGTGTAGAACAAGATGATACACGTTTAGGTTTTGAGGTTGATTATGACCGAATCATATTTTCGTCGGCCTTTAGAAGTTTGCAAGATAAAACACAGGTTATTCCACTTTCAAAAACAGATTTCGTGCATACGCGTTTGACGCATAGTTTAGAAGTTTCTGTTGTAGGGCGCTCGCTAGGGCGTTTGGTTGGGAAAAAGATTATTGAAAAATATCCTTACCTGAAAGAAGTTCATGGGTATCATATGAACGACTTCGGTGCGATTGTAGCAGCGGCATCTTTGGCGCATGATATAGGGAATCCTCCTTTTGGACATTCTGGCGAAAAAGCGATTGGAGAATATTTTTCAAGTGGAAAAGGTTTAAAATACAAAGACAAACTTACCGCAAAACAATGGCAGGATTTAATTGATTTTGAGGGAAATGCTAATGGATTTTCAGTGCTTACGGCAAGTCGTCCAGGAATCGAGGGAGGACTTAGAATTTCGTACGCAACGCTGGGTGCTTTCATGAAATACCCAAAAGAGAGCCTTCCAAAAAAGCCGACAAACAAAATTTCAGATAAAAAATATGGCTTCTTTCAATCAGATAAATTATTCTTTGAGGAAGTAGCTCAGGATATGGGATTGATTGCCAATAAAGAGGATGGCGATATTGGTTTTGAAAGGCATCCGCTAGCTTATTTGGTTGAAGCAGCAGATGATATTTGCTATACTATTATCGACTTTGAAGATGGAATCAATTTAGGTCTGGTTTCTGAAGATTACGCTTTAGAATATTTGATCAAATTGGTAAAAGACAATATTGGCGTTGCCAAATATAAATTATTAGAAACTAAAGAAGATCGAATCAGTTATTTGCGTGCTTTGGCAATTGGCGCTTTGATCAATGATGCGGTTGATGTTTTTATTGAAAATGAAGAGGCGATTTTGGCTGGCGATTTTCCATATGCTTTAACAGATAAAAGCAAATACAAAGCGCAGATGAATGACATCATCAAATTAAGCGTCGAAAAAATCTACCAGAGTCGTGAAGTTATAGAAAAAGAAATTGTTGGTTATCAAATCATCCAGACTTTATTAGATAAATTCATAACAGCATTTAACAACAAATTTGAAGGAACGGCATCAAATTATGATAAACTGATTCTGAAAATGCTTCCTGAAAAACATCATTTAGAAAAAGCTAATTTATACGAACGTTTGCTTCATATTTGCCATTATGTTTCGCTGTTGACAGATGGAAATGCCTTGGAATTATATGAAATGATTCAAGGACGAAAAAAGAGATAAGTCATAAAGTCGAAGGTTGTAAAGTCAAAAGAATACTATTTGACTTACTCTAATTTCTTAAATTTTTATGATTTTACAACTTTCGGATTTAAGACTTTTGATGCTATTGAAAAGCATAAACTAAACCAACTCCAAGAACTTGGCGTAATTGCATTTTTGGTCCAGCGTTAACCTGTGTTTTGGCTCCTGTGGTTGGGTCAATAACATCTTCTTTAGTTTTGATGTCGTCGTCATAAATAATATGAACACCCACGTTTGCTTTTACATATGCATTTACCACAAGGTCTAATTTTGTGTCATAATCGACATCGACGTTTCCAAATTTATTCAAATAATCAGTATATAAACTTAAACGATTTTCGTAGAATACGTTTTTGTAGATTTCGGTTTTCATATACCCAGTGCAAAGAATACCAAATTCGGCTTTTACTTTCTGACCTTCTTCTACAAGAATTTTATTGTTTGGGTCTGCAGGATCAGTAATATAAACCGCTTTTTTAACCCCAAATGATCCTTGGTTGGCTAAATATTGGTCTAAAACCAAAGTAGTTTTAAGCGTTATTGGTGAGAAATAAAAAGTTCTGTTTTTCTTTTTATTTGAATTCTCAGCTCCGGCTCCAAGGAAAATATAAGCTGGTGCAAATGGTTTCGAAATCGCGATATCTCGGTTAGGATAGTTGTAACCGTTTGTAAACTGCGTGTTGAAATTTAATTTTGAAGAATAATACCAATTTGAAACTGTATCTTTTCTGAAACCATAAGTAGAGTTGAATTGAAACGCGTCATCTGTTTTTCTTAATTCGATTCCGTCTTGTTTGTTTAAGCCATATTTTACGATAAGCTCGTTTACCCATTTATGATTTCCTTTGATATAAGTTCGTCCAAATTCCCCTTTAAAAAGCCCGGAAATTGAGCTAGTTCCTCCCGCGCTCCAGTTCACAAAAGCAATCTCCGAAATATCAAAACCTAGCTGGTTTTTTTTAGTCCAGTTTGTCGGAAGTTTTGGAAGCTGAGATGGATCTAAAGTGGTTCGAATAATTTGGGCAAAGTTATTTGAAGAACACAATAGCAATAACAGGAAAAGGGTAGAACGCAATAATTTCATTAGGCTTATTTTAGTTTTTGGTTGTGCAAAATAATTATTTTGAGCAGTTAGAAAAAAGATTTACCAAACTTTTAACGTCAATTTTACACAAATGTTGCAACTCTGACACACTTCCGTGCTCAATAAAATGGTCTGGAATACCCAAAATTTCAATCTTATTTTTGAAATTTTTTGATGCTGCATATTCTAAAACAGCACTTCCAAAACCACCATTTTTCACCCCATCTTCTATTGTTATTATGCCCTCAAATGATGAAAATATATGGTTTAATGTGTTGATGTCTAATGGTTTGATGAAGCTAAAGTTATAATGGGCAAAGTCGTCAGCATTATCGCATTCTTTCAAGGCCTCAATAACATTGTTTCCAATTGTTCCGGTCGAAAGCACAGCAATTTTCGTACCATGTTTTATGCATTCGGCTGGACCAATCTCAATTTTTTCATAATGTTCGAAATTTTCTATTTCCCAATTTGGTAAAACACCTCTACCGCGAGGATATCGGATAGCAATAGGATGTTCCAATCCCAATTGCGCTGTATATAGAATATTTTGAAGTTCAATTTCATTGATTGGAGCGTAGATAATCATATTTGGAACTGCTCTTAAATAAGCAATGTCAAAAACACCATGATGCGTTGCGCCGTCTTCGCCAACTAATCCTGCTCTATCTAAACAGAAAATAATTGGCAAATTTTGCAAAGCTACATCATGAATAACTTGGTCGTATGCGCGCTGCAAAAAAGTCGAATAAATATTGCAGTAAACAATCATGCCTTGAGTAGCCATTCCGGCGGCAAGCGTTACAGCGTGCTGTTCTGCAATTCCAACATCGAAAGCACGTTCTGGCAATTCATCCATCATAAATTTTAATGAACTTCCGGATGGCATCGCAGGCGTGATTCCGATTATTTTTTCATTCTTTTTTGCCAAATCCAAAATGGTCAAGCCAAAAACATCCTGATATTTTGGAGGAAGATTTTCTTCAGATTTAAAGTGAATTTCGCCAGTCGAAGCATCAAATTTTCCAGGTGCATGATATTTGACCTGATTTTCTTCTGCCTGTTGCAGACCTTTTCCTTTTGTGGTTACAATGTGAAGGAATTTTGGCCCTTTTATTTTTTTTAACCGATTTAATTCTTTGATTAATTTTGAAAAATCATGACCATCTATTGGTCCTGAATAATCAAAATTCAGCGATTTGATGATGTTATTCTGTTTTGGATTTTTTCCGTTTTTAACTGCGGTCAGGTATTTTTTCAAAGCACCAACGCTTGGATCAATCCCAATTGCATTATCGTTTAAAATGACCAAAATATTGGCATCCGTAACGCCAGCGTGATTTAAACCTTCGAAAGCCATTCCGCTGGCAATCGACGCATCACCGATTACAGCAATATGTTCTTTTTCAAAATCGCCTTTTAACTTAGAAGCAATCGCCATTCCGAGTGCTGCAGAAATAGAAGTAGAAGAATGGCCTACGCCAAAAGTATCATAAATGCTTTCGCTTCTTTTAGGAAAACCAGAAACACCGTCTATTTGTCTGTTAGTATGGAAATTTTCTCGTCTTTCGGTTAGGATTTTGTGGCCGTAAGCTTGATGGCCGACATCCCAGACCAATAAATCATCGGGCGTATTAAAAACATAATGCAAAGCGATTGTTAGTTCTACAACGCCTAAACTCGCACCCAAATGCCCTTCTTTTACAGAAACAATATCAATGATAAAATCTCGTAATTCTTTTGCCAGTTGTGGCAATTGACTTTCGTCTAGTAAACGTAAATCGGCTGGATTATATATGTTTGAAAGTAAATCGCTTTTCATTGTAAGGTAAAAAGCAAATTTACGGTTTTAATTTTATTTTATAGCGGTGATCTATTCTAATACGATTGGCAGTGAATAATGCATTGTGATTTTTTTTCCATTTGATGTCCCAGGTTCCCATTTTGGACATAATTTTAAAACTCTAATAATTTCGTTTTTTATAGTTTCATCAACTTCTGGATCAGATTGAAGATAAGTTACAGATCCGTTTCTTTCTATTGTAAATGAGAGTTTTATTTTTAGTTTTGTGATATCAGATCCTTCGGGTTTTTTAAATTCTTTTTCAAAAAAGTTATAAAATTGTTCGATTCCACCAGGGAAATCGGCATTGGTTTCAATAGCGACTCCTCCATTATAAACGGGTTCCTCTATCGTTTCCTTTTTTGTTTTATTCGTTGAGTTTGTCTTATTTTCTAAAATTACTTCACCGGTTGTTTTTTGGACGGGTTTTTCATGATTATCTTGTTTGTCTTGTTTCAAAGGAGGTGCTGGTGGCGGTGGAACTTGTTCTGCATTCTGCTTTTTATCCTTGACAACTTCAATTTTATCTATTTTTTGTTTTTTCCCTTCTTTATCTGCACAACTAAACAAAGTAGTTCCCATTGCTATAAATAATGCTAGCAAAAACATTTTATAATAATTTGTTTGTGAATACAAAACGTTATTAGGAATTTGAATTGTTACCGAATCTAATTGTGATTTTCTGAATCTTCCACAGATTTTATTATTTTGATTTTGGATGAAAAAATGCTGAATTTCTTCAGGCAACATTGAAGTAAAGTCAACAACCGTTTTAGAGCAGCTTAAGCAGAAACGGCCATTTTCATTTGGAGTCATTTTGTCCCAGTTTTCATGGCATGGTTCGGGAATAGTGATTTTATGTTTTCTTTCCATATTCAAATATCAAAAAATAAATGTAATAAAAAATAAGTTCTAAAATCTTATTTTTGCATTTATGGAAAATCCTTTTACCGACGAATTTTTTATGAAAAAAGCACTGCAGGAAGCAGAAGAAGCCTACTCAAAAGGTGAAATTCCTGTTGGAGCTATTATTGTTGTTGCAGATAAAGTCATTGCTAGAAGCCACAATTTGACCGAATTGCTGAACGATGTTACCGCTCACGCCGAGATGCAATCCATAACCGCAGCGGCGAATTTCTTGGGCGGAAAATATCTGAAGGATTGTACACTTTATGTAACGTTAGAGCCTTGTCAAATGTGCGCAGGAGCTTTGTATTGGAGTCAGATTTCAAAAATTGTTTTTGGCGCACGAGATGAACAACGCGGATTTCTGAATATGGGAACAAAACTGCATCCAAAAACTACAGTTGTTTCAGGCGTTATGGCAAATGAAGCCGCGGATTTAATGAAACGTTTTTTTCTAGAAAGACGTAAGTAATTAAAACAAATATCCTCCCAAGTAAAAACATATAAAAATCATAAAAGAATTAAAACAAACGATATTGTAAAATGTGTTTTGAGAAAAACCTTTTTTTGAGAGCATTATTTTTAGACTTATTCCTAATGAAAGAAGCAAGATAAGGCTGGTGTAAAATGAAATTCCATTTATGCTTAACCCACTTGCAAGTAGGTTGGTATAATCTTTTTTCTCAGACTTTACGGTTGTTACAGATTTAAACAATAAAGAAGTCTCAATTAAAATGTTGCTTTCTTCAATAAATTCTTTTGCTGTAGAAAAGGTATATCCTTTTTGTGTGAAATAATGATAAGAAACTCTTTGATTTGATTTCCCAGAAGTTCGAACTAAGTAGTGAGTTATTACATCATTTGTTTTTGAAGCAGGTAAAACATAATAATCTGTAAAAGCGATTAAAACAAAAAATGTTATCACGCTCAGCAGATAAACAATTATACTTTTGTTTTTGATAATAAATTTGTTTTCAGTAGAGTAGCTGTTCGAATTGTTTGACATTCTTTTTGAAATTTAGAAGTATGAATATAACATTTTAATAATTCGTTTTTTGCGAGACTTCAACAAAAGTTAAAAATCATTAGTAAAGAAAATTCTTCTTAAAAAGGCAGGAAAAATATTCTATATTTACTACAATATAACGATGATTTGTTAGTTATGGTTTTAACAGTCAAATGTTAAAATGTTCTCTGATTTTTTAAATTTTGTAACCCATTAACTCTAAATAAAAGTGAAAGCAAAAGGATTAGTTTTCGTGTTTTTTGTGTTTTTTATTTTTCAATCTTGTGGCCGAAAATCAGCAGCCGATTTTAATTCTGATTTTTCATTGTTTAAAGAGTATATAGTCAGTTTCACGGGAGGAATAGTCTCTTCGGAATCTGATATAAGGGTGGTTTTGGCTTTTGATAAAAAAGAATGGAAAGCCAATCAAGAATTAGACAACGATTTGTTTGATATTTCGCCAAGTGTTGACGGAAAAGTGGTTGCGCTTTCGCCAAATACAATTGCATTTATTCCAGAAAAAAAGTTGAAACCCGGTACTGAATATCAGGTGACTTTGAAGTTGGATAAATTGATAGTACTTCCAAAAGAGAAAGAAAAAACACTTTCCGAATTCAATTTTACGGTTAAAACAATAAAGCAGGATTTCACCATTAATACCGCCGACATTCAATCGTACAGCAAGGAATATCAATACCTAAACTGCGTTTTGAAAACAGCAGATAATATTGATATTGAAACGGCAAAAAAGTTGGTTGAAGCCAAGCAAAAAGGGAATAATCTTAAGATTAAGTTTGATAACAGTCCAGCTTCGGGCAAAGAATTTCATTTTATTATTGACAGTATTCAACGTTTTTCTGAAGTTTCAAATCTGGAAATTTTATATGATGGAAGCGATTTTGATATTGATCAAAAAGGACAAATCGATTTCCCAATTACCAATATAAATGAGTTTAAAATTGTAAAAGTTGAAGTTCCAGAGGGAAGCAATCAATCGGTTTTGATAAACTTTTCTGAGCCGTTAGAAAAAGGACAAGATTTTAAAGGTTTGGTCTCTATTCAGAATACTAATAATTTAAAATTTTCTGCTGATGGAAATTTGTTGAAAGTTTATTTTAATAATGAAAAAGAAGCTCCTGCAAAAAAAGAAGAAGTTATTCCAGTTGAGGAAACTGCAGTCTCACTTGTAGATTCTACAGTGGCTATAGTTGATAGTGCCGCAGCGGTAGTTTCAGAGCCAGTTGAAGTGGTTCAAGAGGAAGAATCTGAACCAGAACAAATCGTAGTTGGCGATTTATTAGTTGAAGTTTTTCAAGGAATTGAGAGCCAATATGGCAAAAAAATGGATGCAAATTATTCGGAGAAAATTTCTTTTGACCAAATAAAACCAAGTGTTCGTTTTATTAAAAACGGAACAATTTTGCCAAGTTCAAACAATTTGAAACTGAATTTTGAAGCCGTAAACTTAAGAGCTGTTGATGTAAAGGTTTATAAAATCTACAAAAATAATATTCTGCAGTTTTTGCAATATAATGAATTAAATGGAGGCCAAAATCTCAAAAAGGTTGCTCAGCCTGTTGCAAAAACAATGCTTAATTTGGTCGAGAGTAAATTAACGAATCCAAGTAAATGGAACACTTTTGCATTGGATTTGTCAAAAATTATCAAACCAGAACCGGGAGCGATTTATAGAGTAGAATTGGAATATAAAAAGAAATATTCGCTTTATACATGTGAAACATCAGATGCAGATCAAGACGAAAGTGAAGACGAGGAAGAAGTTGATGAAAATGATGTAAACTACAGCGGAAATTCCTATGACGATTACTATTATGATGATTATGAGTGGAGAGAAAGTCAAGACCCTTGCTCGAATTCCTATTTTTATAATGCAAAAATAGCAACCAATATTTTAGCTTCAGATTTGGGAGTTATTGCCAAAAGAGGAGAAAATAAATCATACTTATTTGCGGTAAATAATATTGTTACGACCGAACCAGTTTCGAATGCGAGAGTGGATTTGTATAATTTCCAACAGCAGAAAATAGCAACTCAGGCTACGAGTAGTGAAGGAATTGCATCTTTCCAATTGGACAAATTCGCTTATTTTGCTATTGTTACTTTGGGAGATCAATCGACTTACGTGAAACTGGATGACGGACTTTCATTATCTGTCAGTAATTTTGATGTTGCCGGCGAGACTTTGCAGAAAGGTTTAAAAGGATTTATTTATGGAGAAAGAGGCGTTTGGCGTCCGGGAGATAATTTGTATTTATCATTTATTCTGAATGATCAAGCGAATAAACTTCCGAAATCACATCCAATTAAATTCAGATTGAATGACCCGAATGGAAAAACAGTTTATCAAACCGTTCAGAAAACAAACGATTTAAATCATTACTCTTTTATTGTACCAACAAACCAAGACGCACCAACAGGAAATTGGGAAGCAATGGTGAGCGTTGGTGGAGCAAAATTCTATAAAAGTATCAAGATTGAAACGATAAAACCGAATCGTTTAAAAATCAAAAATAAATTTACAAGAACGACACTTTCATCGTCTTACCCAAATACAGATAATCTTGAAGTGACTTGGCTTCATGGCGCAATCGCGAAGAATCTGAATGTAGAAATGCAAGCTAAGTTTTCGCAGCAAACGACGACTTTCAAAGGTTATGAAAAATATACTTTTGATGATTTAGTTCGTCGATTCAGCACAGAGGAGATTAATGTTTTCTCAGGAAAATTAAACGAAAACGGAAAAGCGTCTGTGAATATTCAGCCTAAATTGCAAGGTCAGGCGCCGGGCATGTTACGTGCTTCTTTCATCACAAAAGTTTATGAAGAGGGCGGAGATTTCAGTACTGATGTTATTTCTACAACTTATTCTCCATATAAAACGTATGTCGGAATCAAATCGCCAGAGTTGAACAAATACAATATGCTTGAAACTAGAACGAATAATCGTTTTGATATTGTGACCGTTGATGAAAATGGAAGACCAAAATCAGTACGAAATTTGGAAGTAAAAGTATTTAAAGTAGACTGGCGCTGGTGGTGGGATTCTTCAAGCGATAATTTATCAAATTACAATTCTTCGGATGCAACGACATCTTATAAAACATTTATAATTAATACGGATTCGAGCGGAAAAGGTAGTATTCAGTTTTCACTGACGGATGAAGAATGGGGCCGCTATTTGATTCGTGTTTCAGATAGTGCAGACGGACATGCAACAGCTTTGACAGTAAATATTGATTGGCCAATTTGGTCTGGAAAAACACGCAACAGAGACGCTTCGACTGCTAATATGTTGGTGTTTTCGACAGACAAGAAAAATTATGCTGTTGGAGAAAAAGCACAAATTTCTTTCCCTTCAAGCGAAGGCGGACGTGCTTTGATTTCAATAGAAAACGGTTCAAAAGTAGTGCAAACGCTTTGGGTAAAAACAAAAAATGGAGAAACCAAAGTTGAAGTTCCAATCACGGGAGCAATGGCGCCAAATGTCTATTTCAATATTACATTATTGCAACCTCATGCTTCAACTAAAAACGATTCTCCAATTCGTATGTATGGAATCGTTCCGATTGAAGTTGTGGACAAAAACACGATTTTGGCACCAACCATTAATATGCCAGATGTTTTGAAGCCAGAACAACCGTTTACAGTAAAAGTGGGTGAAAAATCAGGAAAAGAAATGACCTATACAATTGCAGTTGTAGATGAAGGTCTTTTGGATTTAACTCGTTTTAAAACACCAAATGCATGGGATAGTTTCTATGTTCGTGAAGCTTTGGGCGTAAAAACATGGGACGTTTATGATGATGTAATTGGCGCTTACGGAGGAAAAATAAACCAGATTTTCAGTATTGGTGGTGACCAGGATTTGGGCGGAGGAAAAGCTAAAAAAGCCAATCGTTTTAAACCTGTTGTATTGTATTACGGACCATTTAAATTAGAAAAAGGGCAAACTAAATTGCATCAATTAAAATTGCCAAAATA
This sequence comes from Flavobacterium denitrificans DSM 15936, assembly GCF_000425445.1. GTDB lineage: Bacteria > Bacteroidota > Bacteroidia > Flavobacteriales > Flavobacteriaceae > Flavobacterium > Flavobacterium denitrificans. Next base: position 137,956 of record NZ_AUDL01000013.1, read on the forward strand.
CATTGGGTCAGTTCGAACAATGGTCGTAGCAGGTAATGCTAATACAAGTGCTTACGGAAGTGTTGAAAAAGCCACTCCAGTTAAAAGCCCGTTGATGGTTTTGGGCTCATTGCCAAGAAAAATTTCACCATCGGAAAAAGTAACGCTTCCTGTAACCGTTTTTGCCACTGAAAATAAAATCAAAAACGTTTCGATTCAGGTAAAAACAAGCAACGGATTGAAAGTAATGGGAAGCGCGGTTCAAAGCTTGAATTTTGCACAGCCGGACGAGAAAATGGCTTATTTTAATTTGGCAGTAGGATCTGCAACTGGAATTGCAAAAGTTCAGGTAATTGCAACATCTGGAAGTGAGAAATCGGTTTATGATGTTGAAATTGATATGACGAACCCGAATCCGGTGACGAGTACTTTTACAGATGTTGTTTTAACGCCAAATAGTACCAAGACAATTTCATGGAAAACATTTGGAATTGCAGGAAGCAATAAAGCAAGATTGGAAGTTTCGTCAATGCCGTCTATGAATTTGAATGGAAGATTACAATTCTTGATTCAGTATCCTCATGGATGTGTAGAACAGACTACTTCATCTGTTTTCCCGCAATTGTATTTAGGCGATGTGGCGGATATAGATGCAAAACGCAAAAGTCTGATTCAGAAAAATATCACAGCAGGAATTGCAAGATTGGGGAATTTTCAATTGTCCAATGGTGGAATGCCGTACTGGCAAGGAAATGCAGTTGCAGACGATTGGGGAACATCTTATGCAGGACATTTCTTGATTGAAGCAGAGAAAAAAGGATATGTATTGCCAATTAATTTCAAATCAAAATGGCTGTCGTATCAGCAAAAAGAAGCAAAACAATGGCGTTTTGAACCGAAATACGGAAATGATTTAGCTCAAGCCTATCGTTTATATACTTTGGCTCTAGCCGGTAATGCCGATTTATCATCAATGAACAGATTAAGAGAAACAAAAGGCATTTCAAATGAAAGTATGCTTCGTTTGGCTGCAGCTTATGTTTTAGCAGGTCAAAAATCAGCTGGGCAGAGTTTATTTTTGAAAACGAGTATCGATGGAAGTTCAGATGGTTACAGCTATTACTATTATGGCTCAAGCGAAAGAAATAGAGCAATGGCTTTAGAAACGATGCTTCTTTTAGATCAGAAACAAAAAGCATTTGCAACAGCTTCTAAATTAGCTAAAGAAATGTCAGCTAACCAATGGATGAGTACGCAGACAACCGCATATTGCTTGTATGCAATGTCGAAATTTGCCGTGAGCAATGGCCCAAAAGGAATCAATATTCAGTTTAGTAAAAACGGAAAAGGCGAGACGATAAACACAGGCAAATCGGTTGCAGATCGCAGTTTGTCTGTGGCTTCTGGTACAAACAGTATTATGCTAAAAAATAATAAAGCCAATACAGTTTATGTTCGTGTATTGAATACAGGAATATTGCCAATTGGTCAAGAAAATGCAGTTCAAAGTGATGTTTCGGCTTCTATTGTTTTCAAAAACAGAAAAGGAAGTGTGATCAATGTTTCCAAAATTAATCAGGGAACCGAATTTGTTGCCGAAGTAACGATTAAAAACCAAAGGGGAGAAAGTGTTCAAAACGTGGCGTTATCACAAATTTTGCCTTCGGGATTCGAAATTGTTAATACCCGATTCACAGATTATGGAGATGCTGTAAATAACACTGCCGATTATATTGATATTCGTGATGACAGAACTAATTTCTATTTCGGAATGAAATCTAGAGAAACCAAAGTTTTCCGTATTCTGCTAAATGCGTCGTATTTAGGAAATTATTATCTGCCAGGATTACAATGTGAAGCGATGTATGATAATACATTTTTGGCACGAACAAAAGGATTCTGGGTTGAGGTGGTGAAGTAATTTTATGGGCCACAGATTGTACAGATTAAGAGGATTTTTAATATCTGTGGCAAAAAAAATGTGAATAAAAGTTTCCTGCAGATTTTGCAGATCAAGCAGATAAAAATAAATCTGCCTAATCTGCGAAATCTGCGAGAGAAAAACTTAGCGAACTTAGCATTTTTACTTAGCGCCTTTGCGGTTAAATAATTATTACATTGAAAAATAAACTTAAAGCGTTCTTCCAACGCATCATAAACTGGATCAAAAGAAACAAAATAAAATCAGCAATTGCATTTCTGCTCTTGCTGATTTACTATTTTTCGATACCGCGAACCTTATTCAAAGAGCCTTATTCAACCGTAATAGAAAGTAAAGAAGGAGAATTGCTTGGAGCTAAAATTGCACGTGACGGACAATGGCGTTTTCCGGCACAAGACAGTGTTCCGGATAAGTTCAAGAAATGCATTGTTTATTTTGAAGATGAGTATTTCTACAAACATCTAGGCTTCAATCCAGGTGCGATGATAAATGCTTTTAAACAAAATAGAAAAGCTGGAAAAGTGGTTCGAGGTGGAAGTACGCTGACGCAACAAGTAATTCGATTATCCCGAAAAGGAAAAAACAGAACCTATTTCGAGAAAATTATCGAAATTATTCTCGCAACAAGATTAGAGCTAGGTTATTCTAAAAACGAAATTCTCGAAATGTACGCAGCGCATGCGCCATTTGGAGGAAACGTAGTAGGATTGGAAATGGCTTCGTGGCGTTATTTTGGAGTTCATTCGAATCAGCTTTCATGGGCAGAAAATGCAGTTTTAGCAGTTTTGCCAAATGCACCAAGTTTAATTTATCCAGGGAAAAATCAGATTAAGCTTTTAAACAAAAGAAACCGACTTTTATTAAAACTGCATCAGGAAGGTATAATCGACAAGCAAACATACGAACTGTCAATAGAAGAGCCATTGCCTCAAAAACCATACGATCTTCCTCAAATAGCACCTCATTTACTGCAGAGAGTGGCAAAAAATGAAGAAGGAACAAGAGTAAAAACTACTATTGATTATGCTTTACAAAATCGTGTCAATCAAATTGCACGATACTATTACAATCAGTATAAACAGAATGAAGTGCATAATATGGCCATTTTGGTAATTGATGTTCAGAGCAGAAACGTAATGAGTTATGTTGGAAACTCTCCAGCTGATTCAGATCACCAAAAAGATGTAGATATTATCGATGCGCCAAGAAGTACGGGAAGTATTTTAAAACCACTTTTGTATGGAGCGATGCTCGATGATGGCGAATTATTACCTAACACTTTAGTTGCTGATATTCCAACACAAATTTCGGGTTATACGCCACAAAACTTTAATCTGACTTTTGATGGAGCAGTTCCGGCACACCGCGCATTATCGCGTTCGTTGAATATTCCGGCAGTTTTAATGTTGCAGGATTTTGGTGTAAACAAATTTTATGAAGAATTGCAGAAGTTCAAATTAAAGAACATTAATAAAACACCCGACCATTATGGTCTTTCTCTTATTTTAGGCGGTGCCGAAAGTAATCTGTGGGATTTGTGTCGAACGTATGCGAATCTTTCTTCTACAGTCAATTATTATACGAAAAATAAAGGGGAATATAGAACTAACGAATTTACTGAGCTGAATTATAAAAACGATTTTAAGCCCGATTTTGGTTCAGAAACAGATCAAAAGAATATTTTGGGTGCAGGATCAATTTGGTTAACGTATAATGCAATGGAAGAGGTAAATAGGCCCGAAGGAGATGAGGCTTGGAAGTTTTATGACAGCTCTTTAAAGATTGCATGGAAAACAGGAACAAGTTTTGGGAATAGAGATGCTTGGGCAATTGGTACTAATTCAAGATATGTAGTTGGTGTTTGGGTTGGAAACGCAACAGGCGAGGGACGCCCAACTTTGACGGGAGTTACCAGCGCCGCACCAATTTTATTTGATGTTTTTAATTTACTTCCTAGACAAAGATGGTTTGATACGCCTTACAAAGATTTAGCTGAAGTTGAGGTTTGCGGATTAAGTGGTTATCTGGCAAAAGACAATTGTCCTAAAATTAAACAATGGGTTCCTAAAAAAGGAAAATCAACAAAAGTTTGTCCGTTCCATAAAACGATTCATTTAGATAAAACAGAGCAGTTTCAGGTAAACAGCAGTTGTGAAAGCGTTGAGAATATTGTGACTAAAAATTGGTTTGTTTTGCCTCCAGTTATGGCTTGGTATTACAAAAGCCAGCATATTGAATATTTGCCATTGCCACCTTTCAAAGAAGGTTGCGAAGGAACGCAAACCACCACAATGGATTTTATTTATCCCAAAGCAAATAGTAAAATTTACTTAACAAAAGATTTCAACAGTAACGTTCAGCCTGTTATTTTAAAAGTAGCGTATTCTGAAAGGGATAAGGAATTATTTTGGTATGTTGATGATGTGTATAAAGCTACGACGAAAACTTTTCATGAATTGCCAATCACGCCAACAACTGGAATACATTACATTACCGTTGTAGACGCTTCTGGAAATGAAATTAGGCGTAAAATTGAAATAGTTCGAGAATAGTTTTTGCCAAGAATTACACCAATTAACACAAATTAATTCGTGAAATTCGTGAAATTCGTGGCGAAAAAAAGCCATAAAAAAAACCGCCAATCTCACGAAAGGCGGTTTTTGTTTTTTTATTCTGAAATAACATTTCCTTTTTTATCATAGAAATGGTATTCTAAGTACGTGTAAGCGTCACGAGGTATGATTTTCACCCACTTTTTATGTTCAAAAAACCATTTTGAACGTAATGATGGAAAACCTTTGCTGAGGTATGCAGCCACAAACGGATGTGTGTTTAGCACAACTTTATTGTGGGTTTTTAAAAGTCTTTCTAAATCAGCGGCGATCTTGTCAATTATTAATATTGGCGCTTCAATTTCGCCATTAATTTTATCAGGATCTTCTTCTCTGGTTTTAATATTAACTTCTGGTCTTACGCGCTGTCTTGTAATCTGGACAAGTCCAAATTTACTTGGCGGTAATATTTTATGCTTTGCTTTATCGTCGCTCATTTCTTCTCGCAAGAAGTCGAACAAAACTTTCCTGTTTTCAGGATTAGACATATCGATAAAATCAACAACTATAATTCCGCCCATATCACGAAGACGTAATTGTCTTGCGATTTCTGCTGCGGCAATCATATTAACTTCCATGGCAGTATCTTCCTGATTGGTTGCTTTGTTTGAACGGTTTCCGCTGTTTACGTCTATAACGTGAAGTGCTTCAGTATGTTCTATGATAAGATAAGCACCTTTGCTCATGGAAACAGTTCGGCCAAATGAAGTTTTGATTTGTCTCTCTATATTGTATTTCTCGAAAATCGGAGTGTCATTTGATTGATAAAACTTGACAATCGATTGTTTTGAAGGTGCAATTTCTTGCAGATATTCCTTCGTTTGATGGTACAACTCTTCATCATCTATTTGGATACCACTGAAGGTATCGTTAAATACATCTCTTAATATTGAAGAAGCTCTGTTAAGCTCTCCTAATACTTTTGATGGATGATGAGCAGTTGGTAATTTTTTACACATTGCAGACCATCTGCCAAGCAGGTTCTGCAAATCTTTTTCTAATTCGGCTACGTTTTTGCCTTCGGCTACTGTACGAACAATAACACCAAATCCTTTAGGTTTGATCGATAGAACAAGTTTTTTTAGACGATCCTTTTCTTTTTTGTCTTCTATTTTTTGAGAAATAGAAACGCGATCAGAAAAAGGAACTAGAACGATAAATCTTCCGGCAAGAGAAAGCTCAGCACTTATTCTTGGGCCTTTGGTTGATATAGGTTCTTTAACTACTTGAACTAAGACAGATTGATTGGCACTTAAAATATCAGTAATGATGCCATCTTTGTCAATCTCTTTCTCAAACTGAAAGGTTTTTAGGGAGAAATCTTTTAATTTACCTGCGCTTACAAGTTTTATGAATTTCAGCTGGGAAGCTAGATTTGGACCCAAATCGTGATAATGTAAAAAGGCATCTTTTTCGAAGCCTACATTTACAAAAGCAGCATTAAGTCCGGCAACTGGTTTTCTGATTTTGGCAATAAAAATATCACCAACCTGAAAGTTGCTTTTTTCTTCTTCTTTGTGTAATTCAATTAGTTTTCCATCTTTTAATAAGGCAAAATCTACTGCTTCAGAACTAGATCTAATGATTAATTCTTTATTCACACTGTAAATTTTTATCTGTTTTTTCAGAAAATAGAAAATAGAGTATAGAAAATAGATTCAAAAAAAATCTAAAATCCTCGATCTAAAATCTAAAATCTTATCTACAGATGGATTAAACAATATTTTTAACAGGTATTAACCCGGTGAAAAGAAGATTGGTAGAGAATAGAGTAAAGAGAATAGACTTTTGCTGGTCTATATTCTATTTTCTTTTCTCTTTCATCTTTTTTCAATTTCAATGAACGTTTAAAAAGAAAAAAGTAGTTTAAAACTACTTTTTCTTTTTGTGACGGTTAGCTCTCGCTCTTTTTTTACGTTTGTGAGTAGCTACCTTATGTCTCTTTCTTTTTTTACCACTTGGCATATCGTGTCAGATTTTATGTTAATTAATAGTATTATTTTGCTTCGTTGTTCGTTTTTACTCCTTCTACAAAAACTTTTGCAGGTTTAAACGCAGGGATGTTGTGTGCTGGAATTTTGATTGTAGTGTTCTTAGAAATATTTCTACCAGTCTTCTCAGCTCTTGTTTTAACGATAAAGCTTCCGAAACCTCTTAGGTAAACGTTGTCTCCAGTTTCCAATGAAGTTTTAACTTCTTCCATAAAAGTTTCTACTGTTGCTTGAACATCTCCTTTTTCAAGACCTAATTTCTCTGAAATTTTCGCTACGATATCTGCTTTCGTCATTTTCTTTCCTATTTTATTTTATAAATGATGTACTATTTTTTTGAGTTTGCAAATATAGGAATTAAAAAAATAATTAATCAAGCTAAATCGTTAAATTTTAATTACATAAACATTTACTTTTGTTTTCTAAGTATTTTTAAATGGATTTTCATAACGTATTGATAAATTGGTATTTACAAAACAAACGCGATTTGCCTTGGCGTAAAACGGTCGATCCGTACCTAATTTGGCTCTCAGAAATTATGTTGCAACAGACTCGAGTTGCGCAAGGAATGCCTTATTTTTTTGCATTTACGAAGGAATTTCCTACTGTATTTGATTTGGCAAATGCCTCAGAAGAGCAAGTTTTGAAACTTTGGCAGGGATTAGGATACTATTCTCGTGCTCGAAATTTGCATAAAACGGCTCAATATGTGGCAAATGAGCTCAATGGCATTTTTCCTGAAAACTATAAGGGTCTGTTAAAATTAAAAGGAGTTGGTGAATATACAGCTGCGGCAATTGCTTCTTTTTCGTACAATGAAGCTGTTCCTGTTGTTGATGGAAATGTTTTCAGAGTGCTTTCTCGTTATTTTGATATAGAGTCAGATATAGCATTGCCGGCGACTAAAAAAGAATTTGCCGAACTGGCTTTTGAATTAATGCCAAAAGACAATCCAGCAATTTTCAATCAAGCGATAATGGAGTTTGGTGCTTTACAATGTGTGCCGAAGAGTCCTAATTGTATGGCTTGCGATTTTAGCCAAAGTTGTGCTGCACTGCAAAAGAAGAAAGTGGCTGATTTGCCAGTAAAGCTTAAAAAGACAAAAGTGACAAATCGTTACTTTAATTATTTGGTTCTAGAAGATGCTTTAGGAAATACATTGATACAGAAAAGAACAGCTAAAGGAATTTGGCACAATTTATATGAATTTCCTCTTTTTGAAACGGATGAAATTGTGGGTTTCGAAGTGATTTCAAAAGCGGTGCAAAAGAATGTTTTTCCGTCCTATACTATTATAGGTATAGAGGAATGCGCAGAAACTACTGTTGTACACAAACTTTCGCATCAACACTTGCATATACAGTTCTGGAAGGTCAAGATTAATGATAAAATAGGGAATGGTTTGAAATACAGTGAGTTAAAAAGTTTTCCTTTTCCGATTGTGATTTATAATTTTATTGAAAAGCAAGAAATAAATTGCTAAAAAAATGTATCTTTGGGAGAAATACTACCAAAAACTATGAACGGAACATTAAATAAGGTGATGCTAATTGGCCATTTAGGTGATGATGTAAAAATGCATTATTTTGATGGGGGAAACTGCATAGGACGGTTTCAATTGGCTACAAATGAAGTTTATATCAATAAAACGACCAATGAAAAAATAACTTCAACGGAGTGGCATAATCTAGTTGTGCGTAATAAAGCCGCCGAAATTTGCGAGAAATATTTATCTAAAGGAGATAAAATTTATGTCGAAGGCCGAATTAAATCGCGCCAATGGCAAGCAGAAGATGGCACCACAAAATATACTACGGAAATCCAGGTGACCGAGTTTACTTTCTTGACTACCAAAAAAGAAACCGGAAATCATAAGCAAAATCAAGAGCAGGAATCAGCAAAAAATACTACCTTTGATGCGTCTAATGAAGGCTTGCCTATAAACGACTTGCCTTTTTGATTGTTTAACTAATCTTTTTTAATTTGGACCCAGAGCCCAGTTTGTTTTTATCTACCACTTTAGACATCAATTTAATAATTGGTTTTGTCGGAATATTCATTTTGCTGTTTTTATCGGCGATCGTTTCAGGTGCCGAAGTTGCTCTTTTTTCTTTGTCTCAAAAAGATATCGACGAAGCCTTGAATGAAAACCTTTCTAAAGGAAAAATCATTTCCAATCTTTTGGATAAGCCTAAAAAATTGCTTGCAACGCTTTTAGTTGCTAATAATTTCTTGAATATCGGAGTTGTTATTTTGTTTTCTTTTATTGGACGAAATATCTTTTCTCGTATTGCTTCGCCAGCTTTTAAGTTCTTTTTAGAAGTTGTTCTGGTTACTTTTCTGATTTTGCTTTTTGCAGAAGTTTTGCCGAAAGTTTATGCGAGCCGAAACAATATAAAATTTGCGAAACGTGTTGCTTACCCTATTGCTTTTTTAGATAAATTACTTTCGCCAATAAGTTTGCCAATGCGCAGTGTTACCTTATATTTGCAGCGAAAATTAGGGAAACAGAAAAATAGTTTTTCAATCAATCAAATTTCACAGGCGTTAGAACTTACAGATTCTGAAGGCACATCGACAGAAGAACAGAAAATTCTGGAGGGAATTGTTTCTTTTGGAAATACAGATACGAAGCAAGTTATGAGTCCGAGGATTGATATTTTTGCTTTAGAAATTTCAGAAACATTTGCAGAAATTTATCCGAAAATTATTGAAAGTGGTTTTTCGAGAATTCCGATTTATAGAGACAATATCGATCAAATTGAAGGCGTTTTGTTCGTGAAAGATTTATTGCCTCATATTGATAAGGAGGAATTTGATTGGACTGCCTTAATGCGAGAAGCGTTTTTTGTTCCGGAGAATAAAAAATTGGATAATTTATTAAAGGATTTCCAAGGCCTTAAAAGCCATTTGGCAATTGTCGTTGATGAATATGGCGGAACTTCTGGATTGGTTTCTTTAGAAGATGTTATTGAAGAAATAGTTGGGGATATCAGTGATGAGTTCGACGATGAGAATTTGAATTTCTCACAGATTGATGAAAAGAATTTTCTTTTTGAAGGGAAAATAAACCTGAAAGATTTTTACAGAATTGTAGATGTTGATGAAGATGTTTTTGACGCGCACAAAGGCGAAGCTGAAACATTAGCCGGATTTATTCTAGAAATCTTGGGGAATTTCCCGAAAAAAGATCAAAAAATAGCTTTTGAAAATTGCGTTTTTACAATAGAAACAGTTGACAAAAAGCGTGTAAAACAAATAAAAGTAACGATAGATTAAAATGTTAAAAAAGATAATTTCAACAGCGGTAATTTTACTGACTCTAACTTTAGTAAGCTGTAAAGATGACGTATTGCCAAAACCGGCAAGTTTTCTGCGTTTAGATTATCCCGAAGCAAAATATGTTCATTTTGAAAATACTTGTCCGTTTGCTTTTGATATGAATGAAGCGGCGGTTATTAAAGGCGAAAAAGATTGTGGATTTGCGATTACGTATCCAAAAATGAAAGCCACAATTTATCTGACTTATAAACCGGTTCATGGAGATATCAATAAGCTTTTAAAAGATGCTCAAAAACTTACTTACGAGCATGTAATCAAAGCCGATGATATTTTAGAACAACCGTATTTAAACCCTGAAAAAAAGGTTTACGGAATGTTTTATCAAGTAGATGGAAATGCTGCTACAAATTCTCAATTTTACGTTACAGATAGCACAAAACACTTTATAACAGGTTCGGTTTATTTCTATGCTAAACCTAATTTTGACTCAGTTATGCCAGCGGCAAGTTATATTAAAAACGATATGCAGCGGTTGATGGAGACTTTGAAGTGGAAATACTAAAAAAAAGGCGTTCAAATTTGAACGCCTTTTTTTTAGTATTAAATTTCGAATTTAAGATTTAAAATTTGAAACCTTATATGTTTTTCCGTCTCCAGTTTTTTGAACTACTGTTGTTAAAGAATTTTCGTTTTGAATGGTTTTGTCAAAAGTTACGGTTGCCGTTTTTTTATCAAAATCTACCGTTGCTTTTTCAACTCCATCCAGATTTGATAATTCTTTTTCAATAGTTTTGGCACATCCCATTGCGCAAGTCATTCCTTCGATTTCAAAACTTGCTGTCTGTACATTTTCAGCGGGGATTGCTTTATGTTCTTTTGTTGTTTCTAAAGGTTTTATGTTAGCCAAATTTTTATCTTCTTCTTTTTTACAACCAACGAACACCAAACCAGTGATGGCTAATGATGCTATTATTTTAGTGAATTTCATATGCATGATTTTAAATTGTCAATATGTTTGTTGCAAAATTAATAAAAACCAAGTGTTTAGTTCGTAAAATAATTACAAATTTGCAGTAAAATGCAATGTATGGAAACAAAACAGTTAAAGTGGATTTACTTAGTGATTCTTTCCCTAATTTGGGGAAGTTCCTTTATTCTAATAAAAAAAGGATTAGTTGGTCTAACTGCGGTTCAAGTTGGTTCCTTCCGAATTATTTTCGCAGCGTTTTTTTTGTTGATTGTTGGATTTAAAAGCCTAAAAAAAATCTCCCGTAGTCAGTGGAAATTTGTTGCCATCACTTCGCTTTTCGGGACTTTCATGCCCGCTTATCTTTTTGCTATTGCAGAAACTCAGGTCAATAGTTCAATTGTTGCCATTCTGAATTCCCTCACGCCATTAAATACATTGATTTTGGGAATTATAGCATTTGGAATTCAATTTCAAAAAAGACAAGTTTTAGGGGTTTTTGTTGGTCTTGTGGGTTGTTTGCTTTTGGTTTTGAATGGCGACTCGACGAGTGGCACTCAAAACTATATCTATGTTTTGTTGGTTGTTATTGCGACTTTGAGTTATGCAATCAATGTGAATTTAATCAAGAAATATTTGCACGATCTTAATTCGGTTAGTATAACCACGGGAAATTTTGCGGTCTTATTTTTGCCTGCTTTGATTATTTTGAGCACGACCGATATTAATGCTAAAATACATTTGGCAGAAACGCAGCATTCTATACTTTTTGTTATGATTCTAGGTGTTTTAGGAACCGGAATTGCAAATATCCTATTCTTTAAATTAATCCAAATGTCTTCTCCAGTGTTTGCAACATCAGTGACATATTTGATTCCGATAGTCGCTTTCTTCTGGGGATTATTGGATCATGAATTTTTAACGCCAATTCAGTTTTTTGGAGCGTTTGTAATTTTGATTGGGGTTTATTTATCAGCAAAAAAATAATGAAAGAGTTAATTGAAAAATTACTTTTGAAGGAATCGATAGAATTCAATGGTTCAATCGCGGAGTTAAAAGAAAAAATTGAAGTTTCAACAGAGCAAAAATTTAGACTTGAATGGATTTCTGAAAATGATTTTAAAATTCTCTCAAAAATCTCATTAGGAACTTTTATTCTCAATTCTAATTCTAAATATTTTGAAGGAATAAAAGGTTTTGGAAAGCTGAAAGAATTAAAAAATGGAAAAACCAAAATCGATTTGATTGCTAAACTTAGAATAGAACTCTATTTTATTGCTATTATTCCATTACTTATACTTGTTGGTTCGTTTTTGAATGGTGAAAAAATACCATTATTGAGCATCTTTTTAATTCCTTTTGTTATTTTATGGTTTTGGGTTATTTACAGATTCCAAGAAAAAATGCTTTTTAGGAAATTTAGAAATTTTACAATGACTGAATAAAAAAAAGCTTTGTCAAAGTTTTGAACTTTGACAAAGCTTGTAAGAAAGAAGTCTTAGCAACTTAGTACCTTAGCATCTTTCTTTAAAGAAAATCTGCATCAGAAACGCCTTCGTTTATTTTGATATCAGACATTTTAATGTCCAATTCAAAACCGACATTCTGAATTAAATTGAAAGGAACCTTCACGCCTTTTACTTCTTTGTAATCATTAAAATTGGTGATTTGAGTAACCGATTTTCCGCCTTGTTCACGAACTTTAGATTCTGCTACTTTTAAGCCAGATTTAATATCATAAAAATAGGTTATTTTGCCGTCTTTAATCGCATAAGCATCACTTCCGTTGATTGGTTCGATGCTGTCAACTTTCAAGTCAGTTCTTTTTGCCAATTGTAATTCCTCAAATGGAGCCGCATTAGCTTTCATGTCTTTTAGGTCATCACCTTCAAGATTTTTACGTTGGCCTTGTTGTTCAACATAAGCGCCTTTTTCGTTCACAACTTGTTTCATCAAGTTCATAGTTCCCATAGAAAGAGAAACCATCATTTTTCCTTTTGAATCTAATTTTGATGTGAAAGTTAATGGAGTAGGAGCTTGTGGTACCGTCGTGCTTCCGTTCATGTAAAGTGTTTTCACTGCAGTAACAGCTTTTTCACCACCAATTGCTTTGATGTAATTTTGAAAAACTGTTTGCGCTGTAACATTTGAAGGCGCATCTTTTTTAGTTGCCGGTTTTTCAACTGGATTTCCGTATTTATCGAAATAATAAATCGGAATTTGAGTTTTTTCTAAGCCGGCAATCACGTCAGATCCTTTTCCTGCAATAACAATTCGCATATTGTCAAGAAGGAAATATTTGTTTGCTACACGGTAAATATCGTCAGCAGTTACATTGTTTATTGTTTGAATGTATTTTTCGTAGAAATCAGCAGGAAGTTTTTCTGTTTCAATATTCAAGGCGTAACGTGCAACAGCCTGAGGTTTTTCAACCTGCATTACAAAACGTCCAATATATCCAGCTTTTACATTTTTCAAAACATCATCAGAGACTTTTTCTGTTCTGATTCTTTTGATTTCTTTGATAAATTGTACAACTGCACTATCTGTAACCGTGTTTCGAACTGCAGATGATGCTTTGAATTTTGTTACATATTTTCCACTTCCAATGCTTGAGTTTGCGCCATATGTCCATGCATGTTGTTCACGCAAATTCATGTTAAGGTAACTGTTGAAATCGCCTCCTAAAATTTGATTTGCAATTACTGCAGGGAAAAAATCAGGATCACCCATTCTTAAATTCACGGTATTTACCAATGAAATTTCAGACTGAACGGCATTTGGAACATCTACAAAATCAATTTGAAGCTTAGATGCATTTTCTGGATTTGGATACGTGTTTTTTGGAGCCGCTTGTTTTTTCCATCCGCCAAAAAGTTTCTCAACGGCCGGTTTTACATCTTTGAATTTTACGTCTCCGATAATCACTAAATAAGCATTTTCAGGAACAAAATACGTGTTGTAGTTTGCTTGAACATCTGCAAGCGTTACATTTTTTACTGTTTCTTCAGAAAGATATTCTCCCGATGGATGATTTTTGCCAAAAGCCAAAACATCAACGACACGATTTGCTATTGCAGGAACGCTTTTTTCTTCAGCTTTTAAGCCTTCAAGTAGTTTAGCTTTTTCTTTGTCAAATTCAGTTTGAGTGAAATTTGGCTGCAAAGCCCCTTCTGCCAAAAGTTCTAAAACACGTCCAGAATATTTAGAAAGCGAGCTTGCAAAAGCGCCTTGCGAAGTGAAATTGATGTTTGCGCCATAAAAATCAATTTCTTCGTTAAAAGCTTCTTTAGTTGTTTTTTTGGTTCCGTTTCCAATTAAGCTACTCGTCAAATCATCAACACCTTTTTTGTTTCCTTCGGTAAAAGGAGCATTGTCTAATGTTAAGTTAAAGCTAACTTTTGGTAATTTATGGTTTTCGACAACTAAAACTTTCATGCCGTTTGCCAACACAAAAGTTTGTGGCTTTTTAATGTTGACTACTGGGGCGTTTCCTGGTTTTGGTTGTGGACGATCTTGTGCTGTCATAATTCCTGTTAGGAAAAAAAGGATTAAAAAAGGATATATTTTTTTCATGATTCGATACTTCTTAGTTTTGAGATTTTGCAGTTGGAATGTAATCTAAAATTAAGCGTTGGTTGGGATTTAAGTATTTTTTCGCAACTTCTCTGATTTCTTCTCTGGTAATAGAATGGTAAATATCAATTTCAGTATTGATCAAATTTACATCTCCATAAAGCAAGTAATAAGAAGCAAGATTTTCTGCAATTCCTTCTACGCTTGAATTGGCGTTCACAAAATTATTATCGAATTTATTCTGTAATTTTTCGTAATCTTTCTCAGAAATCAAGTCAGTTTGGATTTTTACGATTTCTTCATCCATTTCTTTTAAAATGTCTGCTGTTGTGTTTGGTGCCATTGGTAAACCGTATAAAATATATGTTCCATAATCTTCTTGACTAAAACCAACTGCTCCAATTTGAAGTGCCATTTTTTTGTCGTCAACTATTTTTTTGTAAAGTTTAGAGCTTTTTCCGTCACTCAAATACGAAGAAATTAAATCTAAAACTCTCGCGTCTCTGGTTTTCATTGAGGGCGTTCTGTATGCTGCAACAACCATCGGAATTTGGATATTTGGATCTTCGTAAGTTGCTTTTATAGTTTGTGTTATTGGTTCTTCTGTAAAAGTCTGTTTTTTTAATACTTCGCCTTTTGGAATTGGTCCGAAATATTTCTGAACCCATTCTTTAGCTTTCGTTTTGTCAAAATCTCCTGCAACCACCAAAACGGCATTGTTTGGAGTGTAGAATTTTTTATTGAACGCCTGAAATTCTTCAAGAGTTGCGGCATCCAAATCTTTCATAGATCCAATAGTTGTCCAGCGATACGGGTGATTCTTGAAAATGTTCTTTTTAACCTCAGGAAGAATATTTCCATAAGGTTGATTGTCGTAGCGCATTCTTTTTTCTTCTTTTACAACTTCATTTTGCGTATCAACCCCAATTTTATTAATAATAGGATGCATTAATCTTTCAGACTCCATCCATAAACCTAATTCTAGGTTATTTGAAGGGAAAACTTCATAATAATAGGTTCTGTCGTCAGAAGTATTGGCATTGTTGACACCTCCATTTGCCGTAACGATTTTCATCCATTCACCGCGTTTTATGTTTTGAGTGCCTTCAAATAATAAATGTTCGAAGAAATGCGCAAAACCAGTTCGGTCTGGACGCTCGTCTTTTGAGCCCACATGATACATAACAGAAGTAATAACCACAGGAGCAGATGGGTCGTTATGCAGAATTACGTGCATTCCGTTATCCAAATTATATTCTTCAAAAGCCACCTTTTGAGCATGAGCTACTCCGCCAAGCATTAGTGCAGCACTTAACATCATTATCGAATTTTTCATATAAGATTAATAAATTTATGATACCTAAAATAAATAGGTAGCTAAAAGTTGATTATAGTTACTTCAAAAATAGTCTTTTTTGCGTAGTATTTGAAGATTTATGCATTTATCATTTATAATTAACAGAAAATTACTTATATTTTTAAATTTGAAATTGTTTAAAAGACTTGGAAAACAGCAGTTAAACATGAAAATAATATTTTTGCATTTAGAGATTGCGTAGTAAATTATTAGTTGTATATTTGCAACCTTAAAAATCAATAAATCAATTTGATATGTATGCAATCGTAGAGATAGCAGGGCAACAATTTAAAGTAAGCAAAGACTTAAAGGTTTATGTTCACCGTTTAGCTAACGAAGAAGGTTCAAAAGTTTCTTTTGACAAAGTTCTTTTGTTAGATGATAATGGAAATGTAACTTTAGGCGCCCCAGCTATAGAAGGTGCTTCAGTAGAAGCTAAAGTGTTACAACACTTAAAAGGTGATAAAGTTATCGTTTTCAAAAAGAAAAGAAGAAAAGGATACAAAAAAAGAAATGGTCACAGACAATATCTTACTCAAATTGTAATTGAAGGTATTACTGCAGCAGGAGGAACTAAAAAAGCAGCAGCTAAAAAAGCAGTTGTAGCAGAAGAAGCAGCTACTGAAGAAGTAGAAGCTCCAAAAGCAAAAAAAGCAGCTCCAAAAGCAAAAAAAGAGACTACTAAAGAATAATAACAATATTTAAACTTATACGTCATGGCTCACAAGAAAGGTGTCGGTAGTTCGAAGAATGGTAGAGAATCAGAATCAAAACGTCTAGGCGTTAAGATTTATGGTGGTCAAGCTGCTATTGCTGGTAACATCATCGTAAGACAAAGAGGTTCTAAACACAATCCAGGTGAAAATGTTTACATCAGTAAAGATCACACACTACACGCAAGAGTAGCTGGAGTTGTTAAGTTCCAAAAGAAAAGAGATAATAAATCTTATGTATCTGTTATTCCTTTCGAGGCATAATAATCATAGATTACTTTTTATAAAAAACCCGTTCTGAAATGAATGGGTTTTTTGTTTTTATTTATTGCGAGGAACGAAGCAATCTCACGCGCTAAATCAATTGTTATTATGCTCTTGCGATCCTTCCTCCGTCAGGATGACAAGATTGCGCTGAGTGTTTGAAAATAAAAAAACCTTTGTCAAAACTTTAAATTTTGACAAAGGTTCACGAAGTATTTTCAAATTGGAATTTGGAATTTAAAAAATGGAGTTTTAAAATTTTTACTCCTCAGTATCTTTAGTTTCCTCCAAATCCTGAGTTTTCTTTCCAACCTTTATTTTCGGATTGTCCTGCGTTCCCGTAACGGTAAGCGGAATTCCGAAGATGCCTAATGGAGGAAGTCCTAAACGCATTTTTAGGTTGAGTTTTCCGTCTAAGCTTGTTGTGCCTTCAATTCTTGGTCGGAAACCGGCAAATTTAAATTTAAAACGTTCCACTGTCATAATATTATTTTTGATCGTGGTTTTAATGTCAACTTTAGAAAGGTCAGGATTTTTCATTGATTCCGAATTGGTTTCCTTGCTTACAGCTGTGAACATTTTAAGGCCTCGCACTTTTACATCTTTTACTGAAAGTGTTCCTCCGCCGGTTAATGATGGGTAAACAGGTTCCATATTGGCATTTAAACGGCCCTTTAATTGGTAATCCAAAGAAACAATCCCTTGCGCTTTTTCTGCGGCGCTGGCCATTTTTCTGAAAACTTCGACTTCATTATAAGCTCTTTTGATGTCAAAATCGGTTGCCTTGATGGCATAATCAAAATTAGCTTTTTTAGGTGTAACTGCTTGATAATTAGCATTCATTGTTACTTTGCAACCTATTAAGTCAAAACCTGTATTTTGCATCGTCAGTTTGCCATTTTTCATGCTTAAATTTCCAGTCGCATTTTGCAGATTCAATTTATCGAAATTTACTTTTTGAGCATTAGCTGTAAAATTCAAATTCAAATTTGTTGGAATAATTATAACGCCACTTTGTGTATTTTCTGTTTTTTCTTCTGGTTTTGGAGCTGAGTTTTCTGTTACAGAAGTTCCGGCTGTCGTTTCGGACATAAATTCATCAACATTAATATATCTTGATGAGGATTTGAATGAACCTTTTAAGACTCCTGTATTTGTAGTTGCATAGTTAAAAACATTCTGCAAATAGCCATTCATTGTAAAATCAGATTTTCCGTAAGAGGCCAAGAAGTTATTGAAATACATTTTATCCTGATTGATTTTAAAAATTCCTTCTTTTATAATGAATTTTTTAGGCAGATATTCTGATGTAATACCAATGTTTCGCAGTTCAAGCGTTCCTTTATTGTGCAATTTGCTGTAGTTTCCTTTTTCGGCATCGCTTTGTTTTCCTTTTAAAACAACATCAGCTTTTACGAAGCCATCTAAATCAAGACCTTTTTGAGAAAAAACTTTATAGATTTTGTTCACATCTAGTTCTCCTTTGGCTTTTATGTCATAAGTCAAATCATCAAAATTGCTTAAATCTGCTTCTACAAAAACAGGTTTTCCTTCAAAAGTAAATTGCGCTGGTTTTAGTTTTACCTTCAAATCGTCATACGTTCCTTTTTGGTTATCAATATTTGATTTAATAGTGATATTTGTAATTGGATTTGGATAATAAGGCGTTTTTAAATAACCGTTTTCCAGATTAATTGTTCCTTTTGTTTTTGGGAAAAGCCTGTTTTTTTGATCGAATTTACCATTTACTACAGCATCTCCGTCAAGATTTCCTTTCAATACAACATTTGAAATTCCAAGAGCTGTCATTAATTTTCCAAGATCGATTTTAGCTTTTAAATCGGCATCAACAACTGGAGTATTTACTCCGGTTACGTGAAATTTAGATTTTAAATAATCTTTATTAATGTTTAATGATAGATTTTTTGCATCAACATCTACTAGGTCTGGATTTAAATTCGGGACTTTAGTTTTAACATCTAAATTAAGGTTGGAAACCGGAAAAGCACTTTTGTTGTAATTCACAAATCCGCTGTCGATTTTTACATCAAGATCAAGTTCCGGAGCAATATTTTGTGAAGCAATATAATCACCTTTTAAAGTCAGAAGAAGATTGGTGTTTCCTTTCAATTCTGCTTTAGAGAGCCATGTAATATATTTTGGAGGAAGAGCAGTAAAAACGTCATACAGTTTGCTATTATTTGATTTTATTACAAAATCCATATTATAGCCATCTTTCAAAAAGTCAAATTTTCCTTTAAAATCGACTAAAAGCTGATTGATTTTTAAGTTGTTTTGCTGGAAGAAAAAAGATAACGAATTGACATTTACTTTAGTGATCAAATCGGCGTCGACCTTTTTGTTCATTAAATAAGGTTCATTTTCGTAAACAATATTTAATTTTTCGATTTTAGCTTTCGAATACAAATCAAATACCGATTTATTCAGGTCACCTTTGCCTAAATAATTAAAGCCAAAAGCATCAAAATGAACTTTAGTTGACTGATCGTCATAAATTATTTTGCTATTTAAAATTTCAATTCGCTCTAATTTTAAAGCAGTTTCCGTGCTGTCTTGAGGATCTGAAGGTTTTGAGGATTTGTAAATATTATAATTTGCCTCACCTTTCTCATTTACTTTTACATTGATAAAAGAATTGGATAAGTAGATTTGGTCAATTTTTACCGTTTTACTAAAAACCAGACTGGCAACATTTATTCCAAAAGAAACTTCCTTTGCTGTAATGAATTTTTCTTTAGTATACGGAGCAGATCCGTTAAGGTTTAAATCACTTAAAGTTAGCGTAAGCGAAGGGAAATGATGAAAAAATGAAACCGAAACATCAGAATAGTTTAATTCCGCGCTAAGCTTTTCATTTGCTGTTTTTTTAATCTGTTCTTTAATTTTATCCGCAAAAATAATTGGCGTTAAAAACAATAATCCTATAATAACAACAAAGGTTATTCCAAGATATTTAAGGATTTTCAATACTATGGATTTCTTTTTACTTGTAGTCATATCAAATTATGGTATTTGTTTTTAGAAAATATTCAGAAAAAATTACCCATGTACAGTTTCGCTTTTTCCGTAATTGGTAATTATGGAACCTTCATATTCAATCCATTCTTTCCAGCGTTTGTCAATGTCGATATTATCTTGATATTTTCTGGCGAATCCTAAAAAGGTGGTATAATGTCCAGCTTCAGAAATCATTAAATCTCTGTAGAATTTTGCCAATTCCTCATCTTTAATATTTTCTGAAAGTACTTTAAAACGCTCACAGCTTCTGGCTTCAATCATTGCCGAAAATAATAATCGGTCACAAAGCGCATCTCTTCGGCTTCCGTCCTTCTTCATGAATTTGAAAAGTTCATTTACATAATGGTCTTTTCGCTCACGCCCTAATGTAAGTCCGCGTTGTTTTATAATGTTGTGAACCATCTGAAAATGCTCTAGCTCTTCTCTGGCAATTTCAAGCATTTCAGTTACTAATTCCTCTAATTCAGAGTTGTAAGTAACAATGCTGATTGCATTTGAAGCCGCTTTTTGTTCGCACCAGGCGTGATCCGTTAAAATTTCTTCGATATTTGATTCGACTATATTTACCCAACGTGGGTCTGTCGCTAACTTTAATCCTAGCATAATCCTTAAAAAAAATGTTCCTACAAAATTAGTGTTTTTTTGGAACCGATTCTTGGGAAATTGGGTGCAAATCCGCGGAAAAAAGCATTATTTTGTAATATGAAACAAATATTATGAATCAGATTAAAAAACTTTTAATTATTGGGTTTGTCTGGCCCGAGCCAAAGTCTTCTGCAGCAGGCGGAAGAATGATGCAATTGATTTCTATTTTCAAAGAAAATGGATTTGAAATCACATTTGCAAGCGCGGCTCAGGACAGCGATTTTATGGTTGATTTATCTGAATTTGGAGTAATAAAAAGAAGTGTCGAACTCAATTCTTCCAGTTTTGATGATTTTATAAAAGAATTAAGTCCAGGTGTTGTCTTGTTTGACCGATTTATGATTGAAGAACAATTTGGATGGAGAGTGATTGAAAACTGCCCAAAAGCAATCCGGATTTTAGATACCGAAGATTTACATTGTCTGCGAACAGCAAGACAAAATGCTTTTAAGGAAAAACGAACTTTTGAGCTTGTCGATTTGTTATCTGAAGAAGTTGCAAAACGAGAAATCGCCAGTATTTTAAGATGTGATTTGTCTTTGATTATTTCTGAGTTTGAAATGAATATTCTGAAAGATGTTTTCAAAATTAATCAAGATTTGCTTTTTTATCTTCCTTTTTTGGTTGAAGAAATGAATGAAGAAGAATTGCTGAAACTGCCTTCTTTTGAAGATCGTAAGAACTTTGTCTTCATCGGAAATTTTCTTCACGAACCAAATTGGAATACGGTTCAATATTTAAAAGAGGCAATTTGGCCATTTATAAAAAATGATTTTCCAGAAGCAGTTTTAGAAGTTTACGGCGCATATCCATCACAAAAAGTATTACAATTGCATCATCCTAAAAATGGTTTTTATATTATGGGAAGGGCTGAAGATGCTAATGAAATTGTAAAAAAATCAAGAATTGTTTTGGCGCCGATCCGTTTTGGTGCAGGCTTAAAAGGAAAATTATTAGAAGCCATGCAATGTGGAACGCCAAGTGTTACAACTTCAGTTGGTTCAGAAGCTATGCATTTAGATTTAACTTGGAATGGTTTCATTGAAGATAATCCCGAAGTTTTTGCAAAAAAAGCAATCGAACTTTATCAAGATGAAAATCTCTGGAAAGAATCTCAAAAAAATGGAATTGCAATCATTAATGAGTGTTATCAAAAAAACACTTATTCAGATAAATTAACTTCATTGATAAATTCTCTTTTAATAGATTCCGAAAGTCATCGTCTTCATAATTTTATGGGAAATCTGCTCCAGCATCACGCCTATAAAAGCACCATGTATATGTCAAAATGGATTGAAGCGAAGAATAAATAGTCACAGTTTTCAGACCTAATAATTACTGAAAATTGTGACTGAAAACTGAAAACTCTAAACTAAGCTTCCATTTTTCCAAATCCTACCGTTTCACGATAGATTTGAGGCGAAACATCGGCATTGGTTTTAAAGAAACGGCTGAAATAATGTTCGTCATCATAACCTAATTCATAGGCGATTTCTTTAACCGTTTTGTTGGTCATGTATAATTCTCTTTTGGCTTCTATAATAATTCTTTCCGAAATTAAATCGGTTAAGGTTTTGTTGAAATAATTCTTAGATAATTTTGCCAATGCTTTTGGAGAAATATTCAATAAATCAGCATAATTACCTGCCGAATGTTTGGTTTTGAAATTCAGTTCAATCGCGTCTTTTAAATTTTGAAGAATAATAGGCTCTTTTGAATCTGGAACCGATTTCATTTCTTCCAATTGTTCTGTTTTTAATCTTGAAGCTGTGATTAAAAAGATCTTTAAATACGAAATAAGCAATTCATATTGCGCCAATTCTGCATTTTGAATTTCGTTTTTCATTTGGTCAATCACCATTTTAAAAGTCTGCGAAGCCTGTTCTGTAACCTGAACATACGGTGGCTGATAAATATTATTGAATAAAACGCCATTGCAAGAAACCTCCTTTTGATGCATGTGAATGCAATAAAAATCAGGATGAAAATGAATCGCGATTCCTTCAATTGGTTCACTTACGCAAAGCATAAAAGGCTGATAAGGCGAAAAGGCGAGGAGTGAGTTTTCTTCAAAATGATGTTCTGCAAAATCAGCTTTTACTTTCCCTTTTCCTTTGGTCACCCAAATCAAAGAATAATAATTGTTTCGCTGTAAATGGTCAAAATAGCTATTGTCTTCAAAAGGAAGAATTTTAAAAGCCAAATTCCCATTCTGCGGATTTATTAAAGTGAAAACATTTTGAGAGCTCATATTCGGTTTCATTTTTAAAAATATAAAGATAGTCATGAAATGAATTCACAACTATCTCTATAGCTTGTTTTTTGTTTGTATTAGTTGTGTAATTCTAAGTTAGAAACTGCTGGAAAGTCAATTTCTGTATTTGCTACGTTGTTAAAGTAGTTGGTTAGAACATTCAAAGCTACATGGCCAATAGTTTCTGCAATTTCAGCATCAGAAACTCCTGCGGTTTTTGCTTTGTTTACATCTTCATCGTTTACTAAACCACCTTTGCTGATTAAGGTTTTGGCCAATTGTAAAATTGCTTCGGTTTTAGCATCTGTAGAGTTTCCTGTTCTTGCTGCGTGTAAAACTGCTGGATCTGCTTTAACTAATTTTTCTCCAATAAATGTATGCGCTGCTAAACAGTAATCACAAGAGTTGCTTTCTGAAACTGCCAATGCGATCAATTCACCTGTTTTTGCACTTAATTTTCCGTGGCTTAATGCACCGCTTAAGTTCAAATATCCTTCAAGAACTGCCGGAGAATTTCCCATTGTTCTCATCATGTTTGGAACAACGCCTAATTTTGCTTGAACTGCGTTGAATAAATCTTTAGTTTTTCCTGTAACTTCTTCTGGGTTTAATGCTGTTAATCGTGCCATTGTATTTAATTTTTAAAGTTGTTATTTGTTGTTGTCTTTTGACATTACAAAGTTGCGACGATTACAGATTTTAGAACATGGAGAATGTACGCTATGTGATGGACAATTTTCCCTTGCTGTTTTTTCAGGAGCTAATCCAGCTTTCCGTTTCAAGTCCTCACCGCAAACCCTTATTTTTCTAAGCCATAAAACGAGCTTCCGTTGGTCGCTGTTTTCTGGCAAGAAAAATAAGGGTTTGCGGTTCCGGGCTTTTCACTGCAATCTGGGCTAGGGCACTCGGTTTCATAAGGGTGTATCTCGGTTAGTTTGTCAATTTCGAGGAACGAGAAATCACACTGGAAATTCTGCAAACAATTCACACAATCTTGTCATTTCTGTAAAGGTTAGATATTTCGGTAACAAAATTTAAATTTAATAAATTTTGTTACGATGAGAAATAATAGTCAAGATTGCACATTAGAGAGGAACTA
>NZ_AUDL01000014.1 GCF_000425445.1 Flavobacterium denitrificans DSM 15936
TCTCCTGAGCAGATCGTTGCATTCGTTACCACATCAGCCTGTTTTGGAGTAACCGTCACATTTACAGCAGTTCTCGCGCTCTCGCATCCACTCGTTGTCTGGCTTACATAATAAGTTCCTACAGACAATGTTTCTGTGCCTGCATATGCTGTGCTAGCTGAATTGGAACTATACCATTTGATTCCTGTTCCTGAAGGTGATAGATCACCAACTGTTTTTGCATCAACTGAACAGAATGTCTGGTCTGAAGCTGTCGGAGCTGAAGGAATAGTATTTACAGTCACATTCAACGCTGTTGAAGATGCACTATAGCAACCAGAAGCATTTGAAACCTGAACACTGTAGCTTCCTGAATTTGAAACTGTAATTGATTGGGTAGTTGCCCCATTAGACCATAAATATCCTATTCCGCTGGTTGAAGTTAAAACTACGCTTCCACCTGTACAAAATATTGTTGAACCTCCAGCATTAATTGACGGTGTAACTGGTGTCGGATTTACTGTAACCGAAACCAACGTCCTTGTACTTTCACAATTATTAACTGTTTGACTTACGTAATAATTATTTGAAGATAAAATCTCATTTCCCGTATATTGTGTTCCTCCTGTACTTGCAGTATACCATTTTAAATTTGTACCTGAAGTAACAGTTAAATCACTTACTTTTTTACCATCTGCAGAACAGAATGTCAGAGATGATGCAGTTGGTGAAGATGTACTATTTACTGTAACTACAACCAAAGTTCTTGAACTTTCACAACCATTTACTGTTTGCGAAACATAATAATTGTTTGACGATAAAGTCTCATTTCCTGCATATTGTGTCCCACCTGTGCTCGCATTATACCATTTTAAACCTGTTCCAGTTGCACTTAAATCGCTTACTTTTTTAGCATCTGGTAAACAAAATGATTGTGCTGAAGCTATCGGTGCCGCTGTATTATTTACCGTAACTGTGACCGTAGTCCTTGTACTCTCTCCACAACTATTAGATTGGCTTACATAATAATTTCCTGATGAAAGCATTTCCGATCCAGTATAAAGTGTTCCGCCAGTTAATTGATTATACCATTTTAAATTTGTTCCAACAGCTATTAAATCATTTACTGTTTTCGAATCTGTTCCACAAAAAGTCTGAGATGACGCTGTTGGTGCAGATGGAACATTGTTTATTGTTACCGCAACCAATGTTCTTGCACTTTCTGGACAACTGCCAGCTGTTTGAGTTACATAATAATTTCTTGTAACTAAGGTTTCAGTTCCTACATATTGCGTTCCTCCTGTTGACTGATTATACCATTTCAAATTGGTACCAGAAACTACTAAATCACTTATTTTTTTATTTTCAACAAAACAAAATGTTTGTGCCGAAGCAACTGGCGCAGATGAGTTGCTTACTGTTACTTGCACTGCAGTTCTAGAACTTTCGCATCCATTTGTTCCAGTTTGGCTAACATAATAAGTTCCTGCTGCCAATGTAGCAGTTGCTGCATATTGTGTTCCATTTGTTAAAGCGTTGTACCATTTTAAATTTGTTCCTGTCGCTACCAAATCACTTATTTTTTTATTTTCAGAAGCACAAAATGATTGAGGGGTAGGTGCTGTTGGTACGGCTGGTTTCAAGGTAACAACAACTGAATCAGAAACTTCACTTATACATCCAGAACTATTTACCCTTCTAACTGAGTAGGTTCCATCCGTAGTTACAGTAATATCTTTAGTAGTTTCTCCAGTAGACCATAACCAACTTCCAGAGTTACCTGATGATCTCAAAATAACAGATGTAGAAGAACAAGCTGTTGCTGAGCCACTTTGGAAGCTGATTGAAGGTTTGCCTGATGGCTGAACGACATTAACTGAAACTGATTTTATAGCTGTGCATCCTTCTGCCGAAACTGCTTTTATATAATACGTTCCACTTGCGACAGAAGTTGGAGTAACCACTGCCGATGTAGCGGCTGAATTTGTCCAGTATGAAAAAGTTAAATTATTACTGCTTCCCGCTGTAACCGAAGCTGCTGTCAAATCGCCAGAAACACAAGCAGTAAAAGCATTAGTCACGAGGGTAACCACAGGTTTTGGATTTACTGCAGCACTAGCCGAATTATTTGCAGTGTTTGAATCTATTGAAGCAGGCAATGTTGCCGTATTAGTATAATTTCCAGATGATTTTACTGTTGCATTAATTTTTAATGTTACAGATGTTTGTGCATCTACGTCACCAATACTCCACGTACCAGTTGATGAATCGTAAACTCCAACAGAAGGTGATGAACTTACATAAGTATAACCTGATGGAAGTAAATCATTAACAGAAACTCCCGAAACATTGTTTCCTCCTAGGTTACTAACTCTTACAGTAAATTCAACATTTGATCCAATACATGGCGTTGCATTATCAACTGTTTTAGTAATTCCTAAATCGGTACACAAAATAACGTTAACTGGCTTTGATTGCGTTTGAGCCCCACAAGCCAAAGTAGAGGACACTGTATAGTTCCCCGTTTTTGTAGCCGTATAAGTTGATGAGTTTGCGCCACTTATTGCTGTTCCGTTAAAATACCATTGATAGGGATCAAAAGTGGGTGGAGTCGTAAGTTCTGCTGTATTGTTGGTGCAACCTCCACCTGCAATATAAGTTAAAGTTGGTTCATCTGGCTGAGCTGCAAAATTTGAGAAAAAACCCGCCATCGAGAATCCGCCTCCTTGCTGTACAATTGATACGGTCATTTTACTCTCACTTGAAATCGACAGAACATTTGGACTTCCAATTTGTGTATCTTCAAAATTTATAATATACCAACCAGTGCTTCCTAATTGGTGTCTTGCAGCAACACCGTTTCTAGTTTCAATATTGGTTCCATTAACCATTACGGCATCATCTTTACTTCTCAAAAGTATGTATCCAAAGTAGGGTAATGTACCCGTGCCATAATTTCTAAATTTTGCCGTTTCTATGAAATTAGATCCACCACACTCCGACACTGGAGCAATAGTCGAAATATCAACTTCACAAGATTGAGCAGTTCCTGAATATACTACAACTCTCTTATCTGCAGCAACACGTGATGCTGAAAATGGCGTATCTAAAGAACCATTATTGAAAGTATGAAAACTTCCTGCGGTTGCTAATGTGACATTTGTCGTTCCTACCACAACACCAGTAGTAGAATATGTATTGATTACTAAGTGTGTATCATCTTTTGTTGCAACAACTGTGGTTTGTTCCGCTTTATTATTTCCTTTTCCTCTTTCGATGAAGTATTCTGTTCCCAAAACTGATTCTGGTGGAATTTGATTATAAGCGCTGTCTCCACAACCATCAGGCATATCAATCGCTGCCGCTGTATTCATAACAGCCGGACTAGAAGATTCTACTAAAGTTCCAATTGCCGCCTTAAACAAATAACTTTGACCAGCGTTTAAAGTAGTTGTAACAACATTATTGATTTTTACACTCGTATTATCAGCAGTAGCCATAATACTGTAAATAGGGCGCTGGTCTCCAAACGTACTAAAACTTCCTAAACTTCCATCTCTATAATAACCTACTCTAAAACGAACCCCGAGCCCAGCATCGCCAAAACTAGTCAAGGCTGCATTACCCTTCAAATACGCATCATTATTATCTCCTGAATTATCATCAGAAGCAACATTTCGCATATTTACCGATGTAGGCCCTGTACTTTCGACTATTAATCCGGCACCAGTAAGTACCGTATTCAAGGCATTCATTGGTAGATCTCTTGCGAGAAGTTGAAATCTATAAACCGCAGGCGTTCCTTTTACGGCTGTTAAAGTGGTCTCTAAAACACCATTGCTCTTAGACAACGTAATTGTTACAGGAGTTTCTGACTTTGTTGCAATTACAATTTCGTTCGATTTACTAAAATACTGCCAAGGTGCTGGTGCTATATAATGTTTCGTGTAGAACTGAGCAGAAGCACTGGAGCTCGCCAATAATAAAAATGCAATAAAAAATTTTAGCCTAGAAAATCTAGACTGACAAAAAGTAGAGTTACGCATACGCAATTGAGATTTGAGAAGTGCAAATATTGTCAACTGAAAAATCTTCAATGGTTTTCAGCAGATGAGACAGATACGAAAAAAAGGAGAGATTGGATTTTGAATAATAAACAAAATCTTTGATCAGATTTTTATCAAAATCAGAATACATTTGAACCTTTGTAGGCTCAAGAAATAAAAATTGATTCATAGGTTTTTGGTAGTTTTGGTGTCGCGAAAGTATATAAACACCTAATAACTAGCCACTTTAGTCGACAAACTACCTATAAAAACGTTGAACAACACTTTTATTCGGTTAAATTTAGATCAATAAGTCCAAAAAAATAAGTAATTGACAACAAAATAGATGAATTTTCTTAAATAACTACCAATAATTCACAAATATCAATCATTTAAAACAAAAACATCAAAATATCTTACAAAACAAACAGTATTTAATGATGCAAATTTCTTTTAACATTTGTTTGCTGTTTATTCCTCTAATCACGTATCCATATTTTTTATTTAATTTTTTTTCAACTAGAAAAATTTCCCTGTTCTATTTTTCTGATCAAGAGAAATGCTATTCCTTCTTAGCGTTAGACAAGTACAAAGAAAAACAAAACAAACAACTGATTACAAATACGTTAACTCATGAAATAAAAACACATAATTGATCTATGATTTTTAAATAAAGCTTCAATTTATATTTTTCCATAGAAAATTAAGGCAATCTTATATCCCTTTATATAAAAGAAAACTTTGTATTAAATTAATGTTAATCGCTGCGAAATAATTAATTCAAAAAATATGCTATGAAACAAATCATGAGATAATGTGTCATTTGTCGATGACAATTATCGACAAAGTGCTTAAGGTGTATTTTATTTCTTACAACACTAAAAAGACACACGTAGTGAATTAAAAAATAGACTCTTACAAAAAATGTGTCTTTCTAAAAAGAAAATTTTTCGAATTATACATTAGCAAAAAGCCTCAAAATTTTGTCTAATATTTTTATTTCAAAAAGGAGATATTTCGTTTTAGCCCCTCAAATTTGGTTCTTTTAATTGGGGAATTTTTAAAAACGACACGGAAAGTTTCCTCTGTAATTTCAGTCCACTCTTTTTTCGAGAAAGAAAGCAAGTCAGGATTAGGATTAAATAACGGTTCTGAATGAGGTTTTGAAAATCGATTCCACGGACAAACATCTTGGCAGGTATCACAGCCAAACATCCATTCATCAAATTTCCCCTTCATCTCATTTGGTAGATTTTCTTTTAATTCAATCGTATAATATGATATACATTTGCTCCCATCAACAACATATGGCGCTAGAATTGCCTGCGTGGGACAAGCATCAATACATGCCGTACAAGATCCACAATGATCGGTCACTTTGTGATCGTATTCTAAATCGAGATCTAAAATCAATTCGGCAATAAAATAAAAAGAGCCCACTTTTTGTGTTATTAAGTTGCTGTTTTTTCCAATCCAGCCCAGGCCACTTTTTGCTGCCCAAGCTTTGTCTAAAACTGGAGCAGAGTCTACAAAAGCGCGACCTGCAACTTCTCCAATATTTTCTTCAATAGAATGAATTAACTCTTTTAGTTTTTCTTTTATAACAAAATGATAATCCTGTCCATAGGCGTATTTTGAGATTTTAAAACTATCTTCATTTTGCGATTCCGACGGAAAATAGTTTAAAAGAAGTGAAATTACACTTTTTGCGTCATCAACAAGCAAGGTAGGATCGAGACGTTTATCAAAATGGTTTTCCATATAGGCCATTTTACCGTTATGGTTATTGTTTAACCATTTTTCTAAACGAGGAGCTTCTTCTTCCAAAAATCCAGCTTTTGAAATTCCACACGAAAGAAAACCAAGCCTTTTGGCTTCGTCTTTTATAAATTTTGAATATGTTTCTTTCGAATTAATGCTCATCTTTTAGAAAATGAAACTTCTACATTCACAGGCTTTAAAGTCACTAACGGATTAAATTCGACTTTATCGGTATTTGATTTTACAATATAGCGTTTTACAATCTGCGAAATAGCTAAGCACATTTCGTAAATAGCAAATCCTGCTCCAATACACATTCTTGGCCCCGCTCCAAAAGGATAAAAATACTGCATTGATTGCTTCTTCTGCTCTCCCAAAAATCGTTCAGGAATAAACGCATCTGGATTTTCCCAATACTTCGGATTTCGGTGCAATTCATAAAACGAAACCCCAATCAAAGTTCCCTTTTTTATTTTATATGAACCTACTATATCATCTTCAACATTTTGTCTATCTGTTATCCACGCCGGAGAATATAATCGCATCGACTCATTCAAAACGGCATTTAAATATACCATCTTTTGAAGTTGCTCAATAATATTATCAGTTTGTGATTCAATTTCAGCAATCTCATCAAAAACCTTTTGTTGCACCTCTGGATATCTTCCTAAAAAATGAAGTGTAAAGGTTAAGGCATTAGCAGTTGTTTCGTGTCCAGCTATAAATAATACTTTTATCTCGTCAATCAATTGTTCCATAGACATACTCTCTCCGTTATCTTCATAACGAGTTTCCATTAGCATATTAAGCAAATCATTAAAATCATCATTTGAAGAATTCCTTTCCTCGATAATTTCCTGTATAATTCGATTGTTCTCTTGCGCTAATTTTAAATGCGTTTTGACTTGACCACTTAAAGAAAACCACAAAGCTTTATGGGGAAGCCTAATCTCTTTGACTAAAAACTTTTGAACTTCTTCGATAATAAATTTTATTCTATGCAGTTTTTCTTCAGAAATGGAAAACTCAAATAATGATTTTGCTACAAAATTAAATGCGAGTTGGCTCATAGCCGGAAAGGCATTGACAACTTCATTTTCTTTCAAATTAATGATTTCAGCACTAATTGCCTTATTCATATTTTCTACAAGCATGTTCATTTTCTGTTTATGAAATGCAGGCTGAATAAGTCTTCTTTGTTTCAACCAAAAATCACCATCACTAGTTAAAAGCCCTTTTCCTAAATACTTAGAAAGATAAAATGACTGGAACTTTGACTTATGATAATTCTTCTGATTTTTAACTAAAATGTACTGCACAATCTCATTATCACGAGACAAAATCAAATGCTTAGAAAAACCAATCTTCAAAGAAAATGAATCGCCTAACTTATCAAAATATCTTTTATGAAACGGTATAGGATTTTTTCGAACTCCTTCCGAATCTAAAAAGAATCTAAATATTGATAATTGATTAGGATAATTATATTTTTTGCCAACAGACATAAAAAGAAATTAAAATAAACCTCCTTGGATATTATTTGTATTTATTTTTCCAAGATGCTTATATGCTTTATCAGTCACTTCTCTACCTCTAGGTGTACGCATGATAAATCCTTCTTGAATTAAAAAAGGCTCATAGACTTCCTCAATAGTTTCACTACTTTCAGAAACTGCTGTTGCCAAAGTTGAAAGTCCAACCGGACCTCCTTTAAATTTATTGATAATAGTCAGTAAGATTTTATTATCCATTTCATCTAGTCCATGCGCATCTACATTTAATGCTTTTAAAGCATAACGTGAAATTTCTAAATCAATTCTTCCGTTTCCTTTTATCTGAGCAAAATCACGAACACGCCTTAATAATGCATTTGCAATACGAGGTGTTCCTCGACTGCGCCCAGCAATTTCAATTGCAGCTTCAAGATCGATTGGCATTTTTAAAATAGATGCACTGCGTTCAACAATCGTTGTCAAAAGTTCTGTAGTATAATATTGCAAACGGGATGAAATCCCGAAACGTGCTCTCATCGGAGCAGTTAATAATCCTGAACGAGTTGTTGCACCTATCAATGTAAATGGATTCAAATTAATCTGAACTGTTCTAGCATT
Organism: Flavobacterium denitrificans DSM 15936; assembly: GCF_000425445.1. Classification (GTDB taxonomy): domain Bacteria; phylum Bacteroidota; class Bacteroidia; order Flavobacteriales; family Flavobacteriaceae; genus Flavobacterium; species Flavobacterium denitrificans. The sequence goes on from NZ_AUDL01000014.1 coordinate 7,898, forward strand.
CGGACCAGATTCTATCATAATATCGATTTTGAAATCCTCCATTGCAGAATATAAATATTCCTCAACAACAGGACTCAATCTATGAATCTCATCAATGAATAAAACATCCCTTTCGTCTAAATTAGTCAATAATCCAGCTAAATCACCAGGCTTGTCTAATACAGGTCCAGAGGTTATTTTAATTCCCACTTGAAGTTCGTTAGCCAAGATATTTGCCAGAGTAGTTTTACCAAGCCCCGGAGGACCATGAAAAAGAGCATGGTCAAGTGCTTCACCACGCTGATTTGCTGCCGCAACAAAAACTTTTAAGTTTTCCAAAACCTGATCTTGCCCAGCAAAATCATCAAATGACAACGGACGCAATCTTTTTTCAAGATCTAATTCTTCTGAGTTATATCCTTTAGTAGTAGGATCTAGATTTTCATTCATCCTACAAAGATAGAGAAAGTAATCAGTTTGTAAAACAGCAAAATTGAACGTTTAAAATTTTAACTAACAAAAAAAGACTATCATTTCTGATAGTCTTTTAATTATTTTTAGTGGTGTAAAACTTCTTCACCTTCCTTCATTGGTACATTTTGAGGAACAAAATCTACATCGTGATTTGGGTTACTATAGTCATACGGCCAACGATATACATGAGGAATTTCACCTGGCCAGTTACCGTGGATATGCTCAACTGGAGTAGTCCACTCTAAAGTTGTAGATTTCCATGGATTCTGAACTGCTTTCTTACCGTAGAAAATACTGCTAAAGAAATTGTATAAGAATACTAATTGGAATGCACCTCCTACAAGAGCAAATGTTGTAATTAAAACATTCACATTTTGTAAATCATCAAATAATGGGAAGTTTGTGTTTGTATAATAACGTCTTGGTAAACCAGCTAATCCAATAAAGTGCATTGGGAAGAAAACTCCATAAGCACAAACTGCAGTTACCCAGAAGTGAATATAACCTAAGTTTTTGTTCAACATTCTTCCGTACATTTTAGGGAACCAGTGGTAAATACCAGCAAACATTCCGTAAAGAGCAGAGATACCCATTACTAAGTGAAAGTGAGCAATTACGAAGTAAGTATCATGAACGTTGATATCCAAAGTACTATCTCCTAAAATGATTCCAGTTAAACCTCCAGTGATGAAAGTAGAAACCATTCCAATAGAGAATAACATTGCAGGGTTAAATTGTAAGTTACCTTTCCATAAAGTAGTAATCCAGTTAAATGCTTTTACAGCAGATGGAATTGCAATCAATAAAGTTGTAAAAGTAAATACAGATCCTAAGAAAGGATTCATACCAGAGATAAACATGTGGTGACCCCAAACAATAGTTGATAAAAATGCAATTGCAAGAACTGACATAATCATCGCTCTGTAACCAAAGATTGGTTTACGAGAGTTTGTAGCCATAATTTCAGATACAAGACCCATTGCAGGCAAGATTACGATGTAAACCTCAGGGTGTCCTAAGAACCAGAATAAGTGCTCAAACAATACCGGAGAACCTCCTTGGTAATGTAAAACCTCTCCAGCGATATAAATATCAGATAAGAAGAATGAAGTACCAAAACTTCTATCGAAAATCAACAATAAAGCTGCAGATAATAATACTGGAAACGAAATAACACCAATAATAGCTGTTACGAAAAATGTCCAGATTGTAAGAGGAAGTCTAGTCATAGACATTCCTTTAGTTCTTAAGTTAATAACAGTTACAATGTAATTTAATGATCCCATTAAAGAAGATGCAATAAAGATAGCCATTGAAACCAACCATAAAGTCATACCTGTTCCAGAACCTGGAATTGCCTGTGGCAATGCACTTAATGGAGGATAAATTGTCCAACCTGCAGATGCTGGTCCAGCTTCAACAAATAAAGAACATAACATTACTACCGCAGATAAAAAGAACAACCAGTATGAAATCATATTCATAAATCCAGAAGCCATATCTCGTGCCCCAATCTGAAGTGGAATAAGTAAGTTACTAAAAGTACCACTTAAACCAGCTGTCAATACGAAAAATACCATAATGGTACCGTGAATCGTAACTAAAGCTAGATAAATATCATTTGCCATTACACCATCAGGTGCAAATTTATCTCCTAATAGAACATTAAAGATTTTGAAAGACTCTTCTGGCCAAGCCAATTGCATTCTGAAAAGCAAAGACATTACGATACCAATAATCCCCATAATAATACCTGTAATCAAGTATTGTTTAGCAATCATTTTGTGATCAATACTAAAAATATACTTAGTAATGAACGTGTCTTTATGATGATGTTCGTGCTCGTGATCGTGTCCGTGATCGTGACCGTGCGCTTCTGCTGACATATATGTGTACTTTAAATTTTCTTAATAATATATTATTTCATCGCAACTTTAGCTACCACCGCTTTAACAGTATCAATAACTGCTTTTACAGTATCTTGAACTTTTGCAGTAGTATCAGTAGTTGGAGCAGCTCCTTCAGCTGGTTTCTCAGCCGCTTTCGCAGCTTCGATATCTTGAGCTAAAGTAGTTTTTTCACTTAACCATTTTTTATACTCTTCAGGAGTATCAACAACAACTTTCATTTGCATATTGTAGTGAGAAGCTCCACAGATTTTATTACATAATAATAAGTAATCAAATGTATAAGGATCTAAAGCCGTTCCACCTTTAGCAACTAACTCAGCACTTTTTTCAGCTCTAAGTTTATTGATATGTGCAACTTTTTCAACCATAAATGGTAACTCTCTGTACTCAGCCGTTGTATAAGTTGGAATAAATGCAAACTCTGTAACCATACCAGGAACACAGTTCATTTGCGCTCTAAAATGAGGCATATAAGCTGAGTGCAATACATCTTGAGAACGCATTTTAAAATGCACTTTTTTTCCTTTTGGAATATGTAATTCTGTTACAACAATATCATCTTGAGCATTTGGATCAGACATATCAACACCTAAAGTATTAACTCCTTCAATCAAACGAACATTTGCTTTTCCTAAAACATTATCTTTTCCTGCATATCTAGCAGTCCATTTAAATTGTTGAGCGTATAATTCAATTTCAACTACATCTTCATCTTTGTCAACAAACATAATGTTGTTCCAAGCATATAATCCATAAAGAATTAAACAAGCTAAAACCACAGAAGGTATAATACTCCAAATAGCTTCTAATTTATTGCTATCAGCAAAAAATAATGCCTTTCTGTCTTTGTGTCCTCTATTTTTAAAAGAAAACCAATACAATAAACCTTGAGTTATAACTTGAACTATAAAAATTAAAACCCAAGTAATATTCATTAAGTTGTCTACTAAAAGTCCATGCTCAGAAGCAGGTGTATGAAGCGCTAAATTACCCCATTTTAGTAAACCATAAATCGTAAATATATAAATGAAAGCTAAAAAGCCGAACATAATATATCCTTGAATATTATTATCATTATCTGATGCAACCTGAGAATCGTCCGAAGAAGAACCAACCTGAGTAAGGTCAAATATCTTCGTCAATTGCCATAATGCAACTGCTAATAAAACTACAACTATAATTACCAACAAACTTGTCATCTGTTTACTTCTTTAAATATTAATAATGAAAATGTTTACTTTCTTCAATGAAAGGATTTCTTTTTGCCAACAAAGGAACTTTAGTTAATGCAGTAAATACAACAAAAATAAACAACCCTAAGAAGAAAAGAATAGATGCAATTTCAGGAACACCGATAAACCATTTGTCTCCAACTGTACCAGGCATAATCATATTAAAGAAATCAACATAGTGTCCTAATAAGATCACAATACCAGCCATAACAATTACCCAATTAAGACGTTTGAAATCTGTATTGATTAATATTAACAATGGGAACACAAAGTTCATAACAACCGCTCCAAAGAAAGGCAAGTTATATAATTGAATTCTTGTAACAAAATAAGTAACCTCTTCTGGAATGTTAGCATACCAGATCAACATAAATTGAGAGAACCATAAATAAGTCCAGAAAACACTAATACCAAACATAAATTTAGCTAAATCGTGTATATGGCTTGTATTTACATACTCTAAATATCCTTTTGATTTTAAATATACTGTCACTAAAGCAATAGCAGTAATACCACTTACAAAGAAAGAAGCAAATACATACCATCCAAACAAAGTACTGAACCAGTGCGGATCAAATGACATAATCCAGTCCCAAGACATAATAGACTCAGAAACGATGAAGAATACAAGGAATCCAGCAGAAGCTTTGAAATTCTTTTTGTAGTAAAGATCATCATTCGCTTCATCTTGTGCTAAGCAGTTCTTTCTTGAAATATAACGGTAAATATTCCATCCTAATAAAAAGACAAAAGCTCTTGCGATCCAAAATGGGAAATTTAAATATCCTGATTTTCCCGCAATAATTGCGTCATAATTTGGACTCGTTGGATCAGTAACTCCTTCACCAAGCCATACAAAAATATGGTTGAAATGCAATCCGCATAAAACTAATATAATAAAGAAAATGATTGAACCAGCTGGTAGATAAGCAGTGATACCCTGCATAACTCTAAATAAAACTGGAGACCAACCTGCTTGGGCTACTTGTTGAATAGCATAAAATGCTAGAACTCCCATAGAAAGCAGTAAAAAGAAAATACAAGCAACATATAATGCAGACCATGGCTTATTTTGCAATTGGTGCAATACATGCGTTAAATGTTCAGTATGCTCATCTGTTGCTCCAACTTTTTCATGTTCTCCACCTTTGTGTGATTCATGTGAAGCTTCAGCAACTTCATGATGCGCAGCATCTTTATGAGAAGCTTCAGCAGCTTCTCCATGTGCAGCCCCATGCGAACCGTGAGCATCCGCAGCTAGTATTTTTTCAACTTCTTGAATATCTTTAGGTGCACTTAAAAAACCATACCCAATTCCTAATAGGCCAAGGACCATTAAGATGATAGAAAAAGTTTTTAATTTACTTGAAAATGTATACATATCTATTACGATCAGTTTGTTCAACAATTATAATTGGCTTTTTAGTTTTAGAACATAGTCAGCAACTAACCAACGTTCGTGGGCGCTTAATTGATTTGCGTGTGAACCCATTGCATTTAAACCATAAGTCTCAACGTGGAAAATACTTCCTTCAGTAATTACCCTGTCTTTATAACTAGGAACTCCAAGAAATTTTTCTCTTTCAACCAATTTACCTTTACCGTTACCAGTAGCACCATGACAACTGATACAATAAATTTCGAAAAGCTCTTTTCCTTTCCCAGAATTTCTATCTGCTTCAGTCAAAGGTGATTTCAAATTAGCTTTTGCCAATTCGTAACCTGCAGTCGAATTTTCATACTCATAAGGTTCAAAACCTCTATTAATAGTTCCTTCAACAGGAAGCTGACCTTCTTTTCCTCCCTTAAATACTTTTGCTTCTGCATAAGGCTCATAACCTACAGATTCGTACATATTTGGGAAATACTGATAGTTCGGTGCCGAATTATTGTGGCAAGATGAAACTAAAATAGTTATACCAACTAAAAGTGTTATTTTATATATCCTTTTCATAGCTACAATTAATTCTTTTCTATTACTTTAACTTCGACAGCACCAGTTCCTTCAAAGAAAGAAACCAATTCTGCTTCGTTATCATTTACTGCTACTTCCATTAAGAAGTGATCATCTGTTGTTCTTACATCAGGATTTTCAGCTTCTTTAAATGGCCATAATCTACTTCTCATATAAAAAGTGATTACCATTAAGTGCGCAGCAAAAAATACTGTCATCTCAAACATAATAGGCACAAAAGATGGCATATTTTGAATGAAACTAAAACTAGGCTTTCCACCAATATCTTGTGGCCAGTCATGAATCATGATATAACCCATCATTGTAGTGGCAACAGAAATACCAACACATCCGTATAAGAAAGAACAGATTGCTAATCTTGTTGGCGCTAAGCCCATGGCTTTATCCAATCCGTGAACAGGAAATGGAGTAAAAACCTCTTCAATATGATGGTGAGCAGCTCTAGTTTTCTTTACTGCATCCATCAAAATATCATCGTCATTATAAATGGCGTATATTACTTTATTACTCATGATGTGAATCTTTACTGTTTGCTCTTTCTCTAACGTAATTATCTCCTGTTCCTTTCAAAATTGTTTTTACCTCTGCCTGAGCAATTACAGGGAATGTTCTAGAGTACAATAAAAACAATACAAAGAAGAAACCAATTGTTCCAATGAAAATTCCAATATCAACAAATGTTGGTGAGAACATTGTCCAAGAAGATGGAAGGTAATCTCTATGTAAAGAAGTAACAATAATTACAAATCTTTCAAACCACATTCCGATGTTTACTACAATCGAAATAATGAATGAGAACATTATACTTGTTCTTAATTTTTTGAACCACATAAATTGTGGAGAGAACACGTTACAAGTCATCATCGACCAATATGCCCACCAGTAAGGTCCAGTAGCTCTGTTTAAGAATGCATATTGCTCATACTCTACACCTGAATACCAAGCTACGAATAACTCAGTGATGTAAGCAACACCTACAATCGAACCAGTAATCATGATAATGATATTCATTAATTCGATATGTTGTAATGTGATATACGCTTCAAGGTTAGAAACTTTTCTCATAACGATCAACAATGTGTTTACCATCGCAAATCCCGAGAATACCGCTCCAGCAACGAAGTAAGGAGGGAAAATTGTTGTATGCCATCCAGGAATTACAGAAGTAGCAAAGTCCATCGATACAATCGTATGTACAGAAAGTACAAGAGGAGTAGCTAAACCAGCTAATACTAATGATACTTCTTCAAAACGTTGCCAATCTTTTGCTCTACCACTCCATCCGAAACTTAAGATCGAATAAACTCTCTTGTTAAATGGAGTAATAGCTCTATCTCTAAGCATTGCAAAGTCAGGTAATAATCCAGTCCACCAGAATACTAATGATACTGAAAGATAAGTTGAAATTGCAAAAACGTCCCATAATAATGGTGAGTTAAAGTTTACCCATAAAGATCCAAATTGGTTTGGAATAGGTAAAACCCAGTATGCTAACCATGGACGCCCCATGTGAATAATTGGAAATAAACCTGCTTGAACTACCGAGAAGATAGTCATTGCTTCCGCAGAACGGTTAATAGCCATTCTCCAACGTTGACGGAAAAGTAATAGTACTGCAGAAATTAACGTTCCGGCGTGACCAATACCAACCCACCAAACGAAGTTCGTAATATCCCAAGCCCAACCAACTGTTTTATTTAATCCCCATGTTCCAATACCGGTAGATACGGTGTAAATTATACAACCTAATCCCCAAAGGAAGGCTGTTAATGCGATTGAAAATACAATCCACCATTGTTTATTTGCAGGTCCTTCAACAGGCGCTGCCACATCTACAGTTACATCGTGATAAGATTTATCACCAATAACTAAAGGTTTTCTAATGGGTGCTTCGTAGTGAGACGACATAATCCTTTATATTGTTTCTTAATTAATAATTTACTAAGTATTTCTAACTTTAACGTGGTAAACCACATTAGGTTTAGTTCCTACATGCTCTAATAAGTGGTAAGATCTCTCATCAGCTGCTAATTTAGCAACCTTACTTTCCTTATCATTTACATCACCAAATATCATTGCTCCAGAAGAACAAGCACTAGAACAAGCTGTTTGGAACTCACCATCAGCAACTGGGCGACCTTCATTTTTAGCTTTCAATTTAGTAGCTTGTGTCATTTGTATACACATAGAACATTTTTCCATAACTCCACGAGAACGAACGTTTACGTCAGGATTCAATACCATACGACCTAAATCATCATTCATGTGATAGTCAAATTCACTGTTTTTGTTATACAAGAACCAGTTGAAACGACGAACTTTATATGGACAGTTATTTGCACAGTAACGAGTACCAACACATCTGTTGTATGCCATGTGGTTTTGACCTTCACGACCGTGAGACGTTGCAGCAACAGGACAAACTGTTTCACAAGGTGCGTGATTACAGTGCTGACACATTACTGGCTGGAATGCTACTTGAGGATTCTCACCTGCTTTTTCCATTTCATTGAATGTAGACAATGAGCTAGATAAACCAGCGATTCCTTCTTTTCTTTTATTATCACCTTCAAAAGTGCTTTCAGAAGAATAATATCTATCAATACGCAACCAGTGCATATCACGGCTTCTTCTTACCTCTGCTTTACCTACAACAGGAACGTTGTTCTCAGCATGACAAGCAATAACACATGCTCCACATCCAGTACAAGCATTTAAATCGATAGATAGGTTAAAATGATGTCCCGTAGTACGATCAAATGATTCCCATAAATCCACAGTTGTAGCTTCAACTTCTTGGTGATCTAAAGATACCATCGGTTTTTCATTCCAATGTTCAGCATCTTTAGTATTAAATATTTCAAGAGTAGTTTCTTTAATGATATCTCCTCTACCCATTAATGTTTTTTGTCCTTGAACACAAGCGAACTCATGAACACCATTAGCTTTAGCTAAAGTTATAGACTGAACATTATCGAAGTTTTTATATAAAGAGTAAGCATTAATACCTACTTGCATTTCTTCTTTTAAAGCCGCTTTGCGACCATATCCAACTGCAAATCCAATTGTCCCAACAGCTTGTCCTGGCTGAACAATAACTGGAACATTTTCGATTTTCACACCATCAGCAGATGTAATTGTAGCATAACTACCATTCAAACCACCATTGGCAACGATTTCATTTGATAGATCGTATTTTTTAGCGTCTGCGTTTGAAACAGTAATGTAGTTATCCCAAGAAACTCTAGTAATTGGATCTGGAAACTCTTGCAACCAAGGATTGTTTGCATGCTGACCATCTCCCATACCCGTTTTTGTATACAATACTAATTCAAGGCCTCCTACAGATTTTGATTTAGAAAGTGCACTAGCAGCACCAGCAGCATCAAAAGCTCCACCAGATATAGCCGCAGAACCAGTCACTAAAACACCATCGTGTAATACTTTGTTCCAAGAAGAACCAGCCACAAAACTAGAAGCATTAGCTTTAAGGTAATCGTAGAAAGTTCCACCAACACCATTCAAAGACAATAAAACATCTTGAAATTGTTTTGTATTAAATATTGGACGAATTGTAGGCTGAGTTAAGCTATAAGTTCCTTTTGTAATTACAACATCACCCCAAGACTCTAAATAATGAGGCGCTGGCGCAGCAATTGTTACAACAGAAGCAGTTTCATCTTCTTTTAAAGAAAAAGCAACAGAAGTTTTAACTTTTTTCAATCCAGATACAAAAGAAGCTGAATCAGCTAATGTATACACAGGATTGATTCCGCTCATAATTAAAGTATGAACCGTTCCAGCATTCATGTCTTTCACTAATTGAGACACAGCAGCATTAGAACCTTTTCTAATTTGTCTTGTTCCAGCAGTACTGAAAGACTCACTAGCCAAGTGCTGATTAATAGCTAAAACTAATAATTGAGCATTTTTATCTTCAATTCCAGACACTAAAACTCCTTTTGTCCCAGCAGCTTTTAATTGCTTAGCCGCTTTTACAACTTCAGCTTTAAAACTACCATCCAAAGAAACAGGAACAGAAGCACCTACAATAATATTATAAATCTGAACTAAAGCTTGTTTTTGATCAGCTGTAGTCATCGGAACACGCTTATCAGCAGCCGCTCCAGATAATGTCATATTTGATTCAAACTGAAAATGACGAGACATTTTTCCGTTTTGAGGAATACGTCCTTTTGCATATCCAGAATCATATCCACCACCTTGCCAATCCCCTAAGAAGTCAGCACCAACAGATACAATTAAAGAAGCTTTCGAAAAATCATAATCAACCAAAGCTCTTTCACCATAAACCGCCTCAAAAGCATCTAATGCCTCAGAAGAAGAAACAGCATCATAAACAACATGTTTTGCATTAGGATTTTTAGCAATAAACTCACCTATCAATTTCTCAGTAGATGGACTCGCTAACGTATTTGTCAACAATACCACTTGTCCTCCTTTTGCTTTTGCGTCAGCAAGACTCGCTTTAATTTTCAAATCAACAGAAGACCAACTACTGTTTTTTCCTTCCAATTTAGGCTCTTTCAAACGAGTACTATCATACAATCCTAAGATTGATGCATGAATTCTAGCGTTAGCTGCAAATTTAGCACCTTCGATAGTATTGTTCTCAACTTTGATTGGACGACCCTCACGAGTTTTTATCAAAAGATTTGCAAAATCAAAACCATCAAAAACCGTAGTTGCATAATAATCCGCAACACCAGGAATGATTTGCTCTGGTTGTAAAACATAAGGGATAGACTTGTGCACAGGACCTTCACAAGCAGCAAGTGTAACAGCTGCAGTACTAAATCCTACGTACTTTAAAAAGTCACGACGTGAAGTTCCTGACGAAGCTAAAGCTTCAGCATTTCCTAAGAATTCATCTGTAGGAATCTCTTCAACAAATTCGTTATTTCTAAGCGCCTCAACAATAGAACCATTCTCTAGTTCTTCAACACTTTTCCAGTATTTTTTGTTTGATGACATTGTATATAAATATTAAAATCTTAATAATTCGATTAATAGTGGCATTTACCGCATTCTAAACCTCCCATTTGCGCTGCAGTTAATTTCTCTACACCGTATTTTTTAGAAAGTTCAGCATGAATTTTATCATAGTAAGCATTTCCTTCCATCTTAACATCAGTTTTTCTATGGCAATCAACACACCATCCCATTGTTAATTTAGAGTATTGCTTCATGATTTCAAATTCTTGCACCGGTCCATGACAAGTTTGACACTCAATTCCCGCAACAGAAACGTGTTGTGAGTGATTGAAATATACAAAATCAGGAAGATTATGAATACGAACCCATTTTACAGGTTGTGTTTTTCCAGTATAAGCCTGTTTAGTTTTATCCCAACCAACAGCATCATATAATTTTTGAATTTGAGCATCATAGAACGCTTTGCTATACTCAGCTGTAGCAGTAGTTTCAGCAACCTCAGAAATATTTTTATGACAGTTCATACAAACATTCAAAGAAGGAATACCAGCCGTTTTACTTACACGTGCAGCAGAGTGACAATACTTACAATTGATTTCATTGTCTCCAGCATGGATTTTATGAGAATAATGAATTGGCTGAATTGGCTCGTAATTTTGATCGACACCAACTTGCATTAAATACCCATAAACAAAGTAACCACTAGCCAAAAGCAAGAAAATTGAAGTAACCAATACTAAAAATTGATTTCTAGCAAAAGCTTTCCAGATTGGCAATTTACCTTCTTTAGGCGCAACCTCAATTCCGTTATTACTTGCAACTTTAGTCAACACCTTGTTCACCATAAACAACATAACAACTAAAATAGCCATTACTAAAGCAAGAGCTCCTAAAATAACATTATTAGAAATTGAACCACTCTCCACATTAGTCCCTGGAGGAGTTGCAGCTCCGCCAGCTGCCGCAGCAGCAGGTTCAGCTTTTTTCTCAGAAGTATAAGCGATAATATTATCAATATCACCTTCAGATAATTGAGGAAACGAAGTCATTACCGCCTTGTTGTTTTCTTCAAAAAGCTTAACAGCAACAGCGTCTCCTGATTTAATCATATCAGAACTGTTGTGCACCCACTTGTAAATCCAAGCCATATCATGCTTTTCAGCAACACCTCTTAAAGCAGGACCTGTTGATTTAGCATCTAATTTGTGACATGCAGCGCAATTTGCATTAAAAAGTTCTTTCCCTTTTGCTGGATCACCACCTGTTGTTGCTGCCGGAGCTGCAGCTTCAGGCGCCGCAGGAGCAGCAGCATCTTGAGCAAATGAAGTTAGGGAGAAAATAAACGTTAGCGATAAGCTAAGGAGCAATTTTCTTGAGATCGAATTATGGTTACCCACCTTTTTCATATAGTATAATAATTATCTACTAATTTTTGGTATGATTTTTACTGTGATAAATTCGTAAAAATGAATACCCTCTTTTAAAACTTGCACAAAAATACGACTTATGAACTATTCTCAAAACCTTAAAATAGTCTTAAATATCAATTTATATCAATTCTAAATAATATTAAAATTTTCCACACAAACTTTAAATAGTATTTTTGCATAAAAACCATCACATTATGAGAATTTTAACCCCTTCGAAAAGAGTTTTCTTAACACTGACAGCATTAACATTAACATCTTACATTCATGCTCAGGATCAAAATTTAACATTAAATCAAGACCCAAAATTTGAGCAATTACTAACGGAGAAGCGCAAAATTAACACATCAATAAGTACAAACGACACTTATAGAATTCAAATTTTCAGTGGCAAAAGCGAAGAAGCAAAAAAAACGCTGGCCGATTTCAAAAGAGAATACAGCAATATCGACGGAACGATCATTTTCAACACACCAAACTACAAAGTAATCGTTGGAAACTTCAAAACCAGAATAGAAGCCGAACGAAATTTGGCAGACATAAAAAACAGATACAAAAGTGTCTTTTTACTTAAGCCAGGTAAATAAAAAACTCTTATAAAAAAAGCGAGATTTAATCTCGCTTTTTTTGTTCCTTTTGTCGCTAAAACACAATTAACCGAAGCCCCCTTTCAAATTAGTTCACCACTTTAATTCCACTTGCCATAAAGCGAATTTCTTCCCTAGGGGTAGTTATGGCATTGATTTCTGTTTGTGATTTTTTTGCATCCTTAGCATAATGTTTCAACTCATCAACGGATGTAACTTTTTTTTCCGCATTTCCTTCTAAAACAACATTTTTTCCTTTCAGCGCAGTAGGCACAAAAAATGCATAATCCTTCATTTTGACAAAAAACGACGAACCATTATCTGTTTTAATAGTAACCCAGCAACCTTTTTTTTCACAAACATCCGCCACAGTTCCCTTTACCACAATGTTCTCTATTTTTTTCTGCTCCTTAAAACTGCCCTCTAGTTTCTGAACTGAGATTGCCCTACCTAAAGAATTAGCAGAAACATCGGCACCATAATAATCTCCCACAACTGCATTCCCCGCCGGAGGCGCGCTTTTTTCAACTGCTTCCTGCGCAAAAGAAAAAGCAGATACACCAATAAAAAACAAAGCTGAATATAATAATCGTTTCATAATTAAATATTTTTAACCAAAAATAGTAAATTTTCAGAAAATCATCATCAGCACAAGCGACACTTGAATTAACCACAAAAAAAAATCCCAATATAAATTGGGACTTTTAAATTTATGATTGAAATTATTTCAATTTCTTTTTGATCGCTACTTCATGGTATGCCTCAATAACATCATTAATTTCGATATCATTAAATCCTTTTATTTGAATACCACAATCATAACCTTTTGTTACCTCTTTAACATCATCTTTGAAACGTTTTAAAGCAACTAGCTCACCAGTATGAACAACAACTCCATCTCTAACAACTCTGATTTTAGAAGTTCTTAGAATTTTACCATCAGTCACCATACAACCTGCAATTGAACCCACTTTTGAAATTTTGAAAATCTCACGAATTTCAGCATTTCCTAAAACTTCTTCTTTCATTTCAGGTGCCAACATACCTTCCATTGCATCTTTCAAATCATCAATAGCGGCATAAATAATAGAGTAATAACGGATATCGATTTCCTCTTTATCTGCAAGTTGCCTTGCATTTCCAGCTGGACGAACGTTAAATCCAATAATAATTGCATCTGATGCAGAAGCCAAGTTAACGTCAGTTTCTGTAATCGCACCAACACCTTTATGAATAATATTAATTTGAACCTCTTCAGTAGAAAGTTTAGAGAACGAATCCGACAATGCTTCAACTGACCCATCAACATCACCTTTAAGAATAACATTCAATTCTTTAAACTGACCAAGAGCAATACGACGTCCAATCTCATCAAGCGTAATATGACGCTGTGTACGAACTGACTGTTCTCTCATTAATTGAGAACGTTTTGAAGCAATTTGTTTTGCTTCTTTTTCATCTTCAAACACATTAAACTTATCACCAGCAGTTGCTGCACCATCTAACCCCAATACAGATACTGGAGTCGAAGGACCTGCCTCTAAAACCGAATGCCCTCTTTCATCGTGCATCGCTTTAACTTTACCGTGATGCTTCCCTGCCAACATATAATCTCCAATTTTCAAAGTACCTTGCTGTACTAAAATTGTAGAAACATATCCTTTTCCTTTATCTAAGTAAGCCTCAACAACAGTTCCTTGTGCTGCTTTATTTGGATTTGCTTTTAAATCTAATATCTCAGCTTCTAATAAAACTTTTTCTAACAATTCTTTTACGCCCGTTCCAACTTTTGCAGAAATATCATGCGATTGAATTTTTCCACCCCAGTCTTCAACAAGTAAATTCATACCAGCCAAACGTTCTTTGATCTTGTCAACATTTGCGTTTGGTTTATCAATTTTATTGATTGCAAATATAATCGGAACCCCAGCTGCTTGCGCATGAGAAATTGCTTCTTTTGTTTGTGGCATAATATCATCATCGGCCGCCACCACAATAATTGCAATATCGGTAACTTGAGCTCCACGTGCACGCATAGCGGTAAACGCCTCGTGACCTGGAGTATCTAAAAATGCAATTTTTTGTCCGTTATCTAAAGTCACACCATAAGCTCCAATATGCTGTGTAATACCTCCTGATTCACCAGCGATAACATTTTCTTTACGGATATAATCCAGCAAAGATGTCTTACCGTGGTCAACGTGTCCCATTACGGTAACAATCGGTGCTCTAGTAACTAAATCTTCTTCCCTATCCTCAACTACAGCGATAGCTTCTTCGATATCAACAGTAATAAATTCAACTTCGTAACCAAATTCGTCGGCAACAATAGTCAACGTTTCAGCATCCAAACGCTGGTTCATGGTAACCATGATACCAAGAGACATACAAGTTCCAATTACTTTAGTAATAGGCACATCCATCATAATCGCAATCTCACCCACTGTAACGAACTCCGTAACTTTAATAGTTTTGCTTCCTTCGTCAAGAGCTCTTTGCTCATCATCAGATTTCTGACGGTGCGTTTCTCTCTTATCTCTTCTATATTTAGCTGCCTTTGACTTCCCTCCTTTACCTTGAAGTTTTTCAAGAGTTTCTCTAATTTGGTTTTTTACTTCTTCTTCAGTTGGCTCAACTTTAGCCACAATTGCAGGACGGTTTCCTTTTACAAAACCAGGTCTTGCATTTCTGTTAGCATTAAAGCCTCCACCAGCATTATTTGGAGTAATTTTATTAGGATTTGGTGTTCCTGGCGCATTTCCTGTTGCAGGTTTTGGCGCACCTGGCGCACCTGGTTTCGGAGCAATTCTTTTACGCTTATTTTTATTTGCGTTATTATTGTTTCCAGTTCCTGGAGCCCCTGGTTTATTTGGTGTAATTTTCGGATCTTCTTTCTTCTTTTTAGGCTTGTTAAATTGAGATAAATCAATCGTCTGCCCAGTAAGAGTAGTTCCAGATAATTTTTGATATTGTGTAGTGATTGTTTCTTCAGCAGTTGCAGGATCAGTCGAAATGATTGGTTCCTGAGCCGTTTTAGAACTTTCAGCTTTAACTTCTTTTTTCTCAGTAATAATAGGTTTTTCAGCCTTTTTTTCTTCAGAAACTACAGGAGCCACTGGCTCAGGCTGTATATTTTCTTTTTCAACTGGCTTTTCTGGCTGAACAGGAGCGACTACTTCTTTTGGTTCATTTGTTTTAACCGGCTCTTCTACAGGAGCAGAAACCGCAGGTTTCTTTGGATTCAAATCAATTTTACCCACTTGAACAGGTCCGCTTACAACAGCTCTTGCTTTAATAATCTCTTGCTGTTTTTGACGCTCTTCTTCTTGTCTGCGTTTGTCCTCAATCTCTTTCTCACGCTCAACACGTAATGCTTCTTTTTCTTTTCTTTTCTCTTCTCCTACCTCTTTTGAAGCTTCCTTATTCCCCTTATCGCCCGCAAATTGGCTTTGCAGGATATTAAATTCACTATCAGAAATTTTAGCGTTTGGATTTGCATCAATAGCAATTCCCTTATCTTTTAGATAATCAACAGCTCTTTCTAACGAAATATTTAATTCCCTTAAAACCTTGTTTATTCTTATTACTCTCTCTTCAGACATATAACCTTTTTATTATTACCTTTTTCGTTGTGTTGTTAGAGCAGATAGTCAGCTAATTCTAGCTATCAAACTCTTCTTTTAGTATTTTCATAACGTCTAGAATCGTTTCCTCTTCTAAATCTGTCCTTCTTACTAAATCTTCTACGTCGTGTTTCAAGATACTTTTTGCAGTATCCAAACCTATTTTTGCAAATTCTTCAATTACCCACTCTTCGATTTCATCAGAAAACTCTGTTAATTCAACATCGTCTTCATCTGCAACTGTACCAGCTACATCACCTTCACGTATAACATCTAATTCATAACCTGTCAATTGACCAGCTAACTTAATATTGTGACCTCCTCTACCAATTGCTTTAGAAACCTCTTCTAATTTCAAGAAAACTTCAGCTCTTTTATTATCTTCATCAATTTTGATAGAAGATACTTTTGCAGGGCTCAATGCTCTTGTAATAAACAATTGAATATTATTTGTGTAGTTGATTACGTCAATATTTTCGTTTCCTAATTCACGAACAATTCCATGAATACGAGAACCTTTCATACCTACGCAAGCTCCAACCGGATCAATTCTGTCATCATAAGAATCAACAGCCACTTTTGCTTTTTCGCCAGGAATACGTACTACATTTTTAACTGTAATTAGTCCGTCGAAAACTTCAGGAATTTCTTGCTCAAATAATTTCTCTAAAAACTTTTCAGAAGTTCTAGACATAATAATTTGAGGTTTATTTCCTTTCAATTCGACGCTTTCAATAATTCCACGCACATTATCTCCTTTACGGAAAAAGTCAGATGGGATTTGTTTTTCCTTTGGAAGCACAATCTCGTTTCCTTCGTCATCAACCAAGATAACCACTCTAGGACGCACGTGGTGCACCTCTGCCGTATAAATATCACCGATAATATCTTTAAATTGCTTGTAAAGATTTGTATTATCGTGCTCGTGAATTTTAGATATTAAGTTTTGACGCAAAGCCAAAATAGCTCTTCTTCCTAAATCAATCAATTTAACTTCTTCCGAAACTTCTTCTCCAATTTCAAAATCCGCCTCGATCATTCTTGCTTCAGTCAAAGTAATCTCTTCGTTTTCAAAATCTAGATCTTCATCAGCAACGATTACTCTTCTTCTCCAAATTTCCATATCCCCTTTATCAGGATTGATAATGATATCGAAGTTTTCATCAGAACCGTATTTTTTCTTCAATGCATTTCTAAACACGTCCTCTAAAATTGCCATAAGCGTTACACGATCAATAAGTTTATTATCTTTAAACTCTGAGAATGAATCGATTAATGCTAAATTTTCCATGCGAATTCTTTAATTAAAATGTTACTGTAACAATTGCCTCTTTAATTTCTGTATAAGGTATTTGTTGCTCTTTTTGAACTGTTTCTTTTCCTTTTCCTACTTTTTTCGGTTCTCTTGCCTTCCAAGACAAAATTATAAAAACATCGTTAGCTTCAACCAATTCTGCTTCAATTTTTTCATTATTTGTAGTAACAATCAGCGTTCTACCAATATTTTTTTTGTATTGCCTTACTAATTTTAAAGGAGAGCCTACTCCAACCGAAGCTACTTCAAGCGAAAAATCCTGCTCTTCACGGTCAAGATTATTCTCAATAGCGCGGCTAATATCAATACAATCCTGCAATGCCACTCCATTATCTCCGTCTAAACCAACACTAATCTTGTAAGAATCTGAGACAGCCAAATCAATCAAAAAGATCGATGGCTTTTCCAGAAGAGCTTCTTCAATTAATCCGTTTACTTTTTCTTTAAATGTCATAATTTTATAAAAAGAGGGGACACTTAGTCCCCTCATTATTTAGATTTTAATAAATAACGGTGCAAATATAGTGATTTTTTTATAAACCAAATAAATAGATTGCTCTAAAAATATTTCTTATCTTTATAGTAGCATTAAAATAATAGATTATTCAAATAATTTAACCCAAAAAATTATGAAACGAATTTTAGTTCCTACTGACTTTTCAGAACATGCTGAAGATGCCTTAAAAGTGGCGGCGCAAATTGCAAAGAAAAATAATTCAGAAATTATTATTTTGCACATGCTTGAACTGCCGCACCAAATGAACGACGCCATACTTGGTGGCGCAAGCATCCCCGAAACCATGCTTTTTATGAAAAAAGCAAACGAAACGCTTGACGAGGTATCATCAAAACCATATCTGGATGGAATCTCAGTAACTGAAATCGTAAAATTGGACAAACCAATTCACGGCATCACACAAGTAAGCAAGGATTACGAAGTTGATTTAATCATAATGGGATCTCATGGATCGTCTGGCGTTGAAGAACTGCTAATTGGCTCAAATACCGAAAAAGTAGTTCGCAATTCGGAAATCCCGGTCCTTGTAATCAAAAAAGATATTTCCGATTTTAAAGTAGCCGATATTGTTTTTGCTTCTGATTTTTCTGAAGAAACCAAAAAACCTTTTGAAAAACTGCTGAATTTCACCAATTTCTTCGAATCAAAAATCCATTTAGTAACCATCTGCACACCAAACAGCTTTAAACCAACTCATGTTATGGAAAAAGCAATGAAAAGTTTTGTAGCAGAATTTGGCATAACCAATTATACTACTCAAATTTACAACGATACCAATATCGAAAAAGGAATTATTAATTTTTCAAACAGCATAAATGCTGACATCATAGGAATGTGCACACATGGAAGAACAGGTTTTGCGCACTTTTTTAACGGAAGTATTAGCGAAGGACTAGTAAATCATGCCGTTAGACCCATTATTACTTTAAAGATTTAAAAAAAAAACAACAAATAGCACACAAAAAAAATAGCTTTCCAATCGGGAGCTATTTTTTTTATAAAAAATCCATTTTTTTGAGCTTCTCAACAAAGTTTAATTGAGCTTCACAACAAAATCAAACACTTGTTTAATGCAGAAATTTGTCAAATAAAAATTCATAAAATCATACAACATGAAAACAATAGACAAAATTTACATTAACGGAGAATTTTCAACACCTAAAGGAACTGAATATTTTGACCTTACAAGCCCAACCACAAACGAAAAACTCGGAAAAGTTCGTTTAGGAAATACCGAAGACACTCAAAACGCAATTGAAGCTGCTAAAAATGCTTTCAAAATTTTCTCTAAAACTTCAGCTAAAGAAAGAATTCAATATTTGAAAAACATAAAAACTGCTGTTGAAAAAAGAAAAACAGACTTTGTAAACATAATGGTCGAAGAATACGGAGGAACTTTTCAATTTGCATCAGTAAGCTACGAATACATGCTAAAAGGCTTCGATTCAGCAATCAACTTATTGAACAGCTACGATTTCATCAAAACAATGGGAGAATCTGAAGTTCAAATGACCCCAATTGGCGTAGTCGGAATCATAATTCCATGGAATTCCAGCAATGGTTTTATCGCAAGCAAATTATCGACAGCAATTGCAGCAGGATGCACAACTGTTATAAAACCAAGCGAAATGAGCGCACAACAAACGCAATTGATGATGGAATGCTTACACGACGCTCAACTTCCAAAAGGAATAGTAAACATCGTAAACGGATTAGGAGAAATAGTTGGTGCAGAAATCAGTCGAAATCCTGACATTTCAAAAATCTCGTTTACAGGATCAACAAACGTTGGCAAAATTATCGCCAAAGAAGCCGTAAACACTATGAAACGCGTTACGCTAGAACTTGGAGGGAAATCACCAAATATCATTTTGGATGATGCTGATTTTTCAAAAGCAATTCCGCTTGCCATAAATGCCGCATTTATGAATAGCGGACAAGCGTGTATTGCCGGAACTCGACTTTTAATTCCGGTAAACAAATTGGAGGAAACCAAGTCAATCTTAAAAGAAGTTTTGTCAAACATAATAGTTGGCGATCCGAAAAACGGCAACACAGCAGTTGGGCCAATGGTAAGCACAAAACAATTCCAACGTGTTCAAGATTATATCCAAATCGGAATTAACGAAGGTGCAGAAGTTCTTGTGGGAGGACTAGGAAAACCTGAAGGCCTTGAAAAAGGAAATTTTATCAAACCGACTGTTTTCGTTAATGCAAACAACCAAATGCGCATTGCTAGAGAAGAAATATTTGGGCCGGTTTTAACTGTAATTACATACAAAACTGAAGAAGAAGCAATTGAAATCGCAAACGACACCACTTACGGACTTCAAGCTTACGTAAGCTCATCAGATGAAAAAAGAGCGCACAGAGTCGCTTCACAAATCAACGCTGGACGCGTTCAAATAAATGGTCTTGGGCACGACCCAATGGCACCTTTTGGCGGATTCAAGCAATCAGGAATTGGTCGTGAATTTGGAACCATTGGACTTGAAGCCTATTTAGAACCAAAAGCCCTTATTCAGCCTAAATAATCATTTTTGGATCCGGAAATTTTTCATAAAAAGATTTTCCGGATCTTTTAGTATTTTTACATCATGACTACAAAATCAAATCCGAAGCCTAAAATACTCTACTCCTGCTATTATACACGCAGCCGAGAAGGAGAACATTTTATTCCAGAACATGTTTTCAGCTATCAAATTTCTGGCGAAATGATCGCTTCGGACAACAAAAACACTTTTCACTCAAAACCAGGAGATTTTCGTTTCAGCAAAAGAAATCACTTGGCAAAATTCACCAAAATTCCACCTGAAGGAGGCGAATTCAAAGTCATATCCCTTTTCTTAGATCAAGAAATTCTTCGCGAAGTAAACAAAGAATACAATTATAAAGCAACCAAAAAAGTCGATTCTGAAGCCATGTTTACATTAGCTCCAAATCCGCTTTATAAATCATTCATGGAATCGTTGCTATCTTATCTTGAAGTTGAACAAGAAGGCAATGAAGCTTTATTCAATTTAAAAATCAAGGAAGCTATTCATTTATTACTAAAAATAAATCCCGAATTAAAAGATATTTTATTCGATTTTACCGAACCTGGAAAAATTGACCTGGAAGCGTTTATGAACAAAAACTTCCATTTCAATGTTAAAATGCATCGATTCGCCTATCTCACAGGAAGAAGCCTAGCAACTTTTAAAAGGGACTTTCAAAAAACATTCCAACAAGCGCCCGGAAAATGGCTCTTAAACAAAAGACTCCAAGAAGCCTATTATTTGATCAGCCAAGGCAATCCTCCGTCAGAAGTTTATATAGGCGTTGGTTTTGAAGATTTGTCACATTTTTCATTTTCATTTAAAAAGAAATTCGGAATTGTCCCATCATCTTTAAATCATAAATAAGCCTATCAAAATTAATTACATAAAAAAAGCCTCTCATTTCTGAGAGGCTTTTCTGTTGGTCTACTAGGACTCGAACCTAGAAAGACGGCACCAAAAACCGTAGTGTTACCATTACACCATAGACCAGCAGTGCGGTTAAGCGGGTGCAAAATTAGAACTTTATTTATCTTATGCAAATTTTATTTGAAACTTTTTTGCATAAAAAAAAGCCTCCCATTTCTGAGAGGCTTTTCTGTTGGTCTACTAGGACTCGAACCTAGAAAGACGGCACCAAAAACCGTAGTGTTACCATTACACCATAGACCAGCAGTGCGGTTAAGCGAGTGCAAATTTAAGCCTTTATTTAGTTTTTGCAAACTTTTTGAACAAAAAAATCATTTTTTTTAGTTTTTTTTCACTTAAAAAACCACACAACAATTAGAACCACCTCATAAACAATAGATTACTTTTCAGAGATAGTTTTATAGAATTTTTTGTTAATGCTCGTTTCTTTACATAAAAAAACATTTTCTTTGTAGGATAGAAAACATACAAAATTTTAACACCTAAATATGGCACAATTCAATTTCAATAAATGGAATACAATTATTGGTTGGTTTGCATTTGCAATCGCTTTAATTACCTACACATTAACTGTCGAACCTACAATGAGCTTTTGGGATTGTGGCGAATATATTGCCACAGCTGCTAAACTTGAAGTTGGCCACCCGCCAGGAGCACCTTTATTCCAAATGATGGGAGCCTTTTTTGCAATGTTTGCGATCGATGCGCAGCATGTTGCGGTAATGGTGAATATGATGTCTGTTTTTTCTAGCGCATTTACAATTTTATTCATGTTTTGGTCTTCGTCTATGATTTTGAAAAAAATTGTAGCACGTTTTGCCGAAATTGATCAAAACAATTCAGTTGTTATTTTAGGAAGTTCCTTTGTTGGAGCATTAGCTTATACTTTCTCTGATAGTTTTTGGTTTAATGCAGTTGAAGCCGAAGTTTATGCAATGGCTTCTTTATTAATTGCATTGCTTTTCTGGCTTGGTCTTCGTTGGGAACAAGACATGGACAAACCAAAAGGAAACAAATGGCTTTTAATTATTTCTTTGGTTGTCGGACTATCATTTGGTGTTCACTTTATGGCATTATTGACTATTCCTTCAATAGGTTTTCTTTATTACTTTAAGCATTACGAAAAAGTTACTATTAAAAACTTTCTTATCGCCAATGTAGTTGTAATTGGTATTTTGTTATTCATTTTCAAATTACTTTTGCCTTTAACCATGGCATTTTTCGGGAAAACCGAAATTTTTATGGTAAACAGCATGGGACTTCCTTTTAACTCAGGAACTATTTTTGTTGCATTACTTTTTGTTGCCTTCTTTTATTTTGGATTAAAATATACGAAGCAAAAGGGTTTAATTTTTTACAACACCATTATTCTTTGTATTTTATTTATCCTTATTGGCTTCTCTACTTGGATGATGCTTCCTGTTCGTGCCAATGCCAATACGGTAATCAATGAAAACAAACCTTCAGATGCCATCGAGGTTTTAGCTTATTATAATCGTGAACAATACGGTGTAAATCCTTTATTTTATGGCCCTCAGTACACAGAATTTTTTGCTGGACTTGATGAGAAAACACCTTATTTAGACAAAAAACCAAACTACGAAAGAGATTATAAAACAGGTAAATATATCATTACCAATAATTATAAAAACGCAGATCAAAACTCTGATGACAATCAAAAAACGATTTTGCCAAGAATGTGGAGCACCGAAATGGGGCACATTCAAAATTATATCAACTTTACAAACCCACCTAAATTCAAAATCAACCCAAATTACAACTACGAAGAAGATTTAGGAGAATACGGAATTGACGTAAGCCAATTAAGTGAAGATGAATACAATAAAGCCACAGCTCAATTAAGAAATGAAGTTGAAAAAACGGTTTCTGAGTTCAGAAAAGCATATGCTCAAAAACAAATTGACAACGAAGGTTATGTGAAATTCTTGAAGAGCTATGGAAAATACTTAACTATTGAAAAACCAACAACTGTAGATAATTTCAGTTTTATGTTCGAATACCAATTTGGATATATGTACTGGAGATATTTGATGTGGAATTTTGTTGGACGTCAAAGTGATGTTCAAGGAAAGTATGATAATTTAGATGGAAACTGGATCAGTGGCATCAAACCACTTGACTCTTTACATTTAGGTTCTCAAGACAATCTTCCATCAGATGTCTTAAACAATAAAGGTCGAAATGTTTACTACTTCCTTCCTTTTATCTTAGGTCTTATCGGAATAATGTACCATGCAAACAAAGATCTTAAAAGCTTTTACGTGCTTTTAGCATTATTCTTATTTACCGGAATTGCTTTAAAAATTTATTTGAACGAAAGGCCATTTGAACCTCGCGAGAGAGATTATGCGCTTGTAGGATCATTTTATGTTTTTGCCATTTGGATTGGATTTGGGGTCTACTCTTTATATGAAAGTATTCAAAAATATATTGCATCAAAAATTGCAGGACCAGTAATTATTGCAGGAAGTTTATTAGCTGCTCCGATTTTAATGGCTTCTCAAAACTGGGACGACCACGACAGATCTGGAAGATACACTGCAGTTGCTATGGCAAAAGCTTACTTAAGTTCTTGCGATAAAGATGCAATTCTATTTACCATTGGTGATAACGACACATTCCCTCTTTGGTATGCTCAGGAAATTGAGCATTTTAGAACCGATGTAAAAATCGTAAATACAAGTTTATTCATGACGGATTGGTACATTGACCAAATGAAAGCCAAAGCATATGAATCTGATCCATTGCCAATATCTTTCGTACATGATGATTATGTTGGAGACAAGCTAGATTATGTAGCGTATATCCAAAAAATTGATACGCGCTGGAACATCAATGATTTCATTGATTTTATTAAAAACCCAAAATCAACTGTTGGACTTCAAAATGGACAAACAATCCACTTTTATCCAACAAATAAAATCAGGGTTCCCGTAGATAAAAATATCATTATCAAAAATAAAGTCGTAAATTCAAAATACAACGATTCTATCGTTCCATTTTTGGATATTGACATCAAAGGAAGCGCTATTTACAAAAACCGCTTGATGATGCTTGACATCTTGGCCAACAACAATTGGAAACGCCCAATTTACTTTAGTGGCGGTGCTTTTGATGATGAAGATTATTTATGGCTGAAAGATTATCTTCAATTAGACGGAATGGTTTACAAACTAGTACCTATCAAAAATGTTCCTTCAAAAGATGGTGGACCAATGGATATGGGACAAATTGATGCCGATAAAATGTATGATATTGTAATGAAATGGGATTGGGGCAACAGCGAAAGCGATAAAATTTATCACGATCCCGAAACCAGAAGAAACAGTATCACTTACCGCACAAACCTATCTCGTTTAATGGATCAGCTTATTGCGGAAGGCAAAATTGACAAAGCTAAAAACGTAATCAATCTAGCCATGACAAAAATGCCATTGGACAAATTTGGCTACTATTCATTAGTTGAACCTTTTACAAATGGATATTACAAAGTTGGGGAAACTGGAAAAGCGAGAGAACTGCTTAATAGATTGGTTAAAAAATACAATGAAAACCTAAACTATTACGCAACATTGCCTCCAGGTGATCAAACTGATCTTGCAATAGATATTATCACGGATATTGAACGCTACAGAAGTCTATTGCAAGTTATGGATCGAAACAACGATAAAGCGTTCTACGAAAAGCACAAAAAGACTTTTAATACGTATGTAAATGTATTCGAACGTTTTGGACGTGAAAAAGAATAATAAGATACGAAAAATATACTGATTAAAAAAATGCGGTGCTATTAGCTAAATAGCACCGCATTTTTTAATTTTACAATATCTGTAAATCTATTCAAAATGAGCTTTTATTGGGTCAAAACTAATTTATTCATCAAAAAGGTGTTTTCTAAGTATTGTTGGGATATTCCAAACAAGGAAAAGAAAATATACCTCACTTTTGATGACGGGCCTACTCCAGAAGTTACAGACTGGGTTTTATCTGAATTAAAAAAATTTGACGCCAAAGCTACTTTTTTCTGCATTGGAAAAAACATCAATGCGAATGCAAATTTATTTGAAAGACTAATTGCCGAGGGGCACGCCATTGGCAATCACACAATGAATCATATAAATGGATGGAAAAGCCAGACTAATGATTATATCGAAAACGTCAAAAATTGCGCTTCAATTCTAGCAAATGAAAAAAAACTAAACAGTTTGTTATTTCGACCTCCATATGGAAAAATAAAAAAAGCACAGTCAAAAGTATTGCGCAGTCTTGGCTATAAAATAGTAATGTGGGATGTTTTAAGCGCTGATTTTGACCAATCGATCACACCAGAAAAATGCCTTGAAAATGTAACTAAAAATGTGACTTCAGGTAGTGTAATTGTTTTTCATGACAGTATAAAAGCATCACAGAATTTAAAATTTGCGTTGCCTAAAACATTACACTTTTTAAAAGAAAATGGATATGCGTTTGATGTTATCCATTAAAGAAACATCAGCAAAAAGTTGTGTTACTGGTTGAATTGCTCTTGGACAATTCCTATAATTGTATTCGCATCAAGCTCGCCAGATTGTCTCCAGATCATCTGTCCTTCTTTATAAATCATTAACGTCGGAAGACCTTTAATACGAAGAGCCTCAGCTAGTTCTTGATTCTTATCTACATCAATTTTGATTACTTTGGCCTTATCACCAAGCGCAGCGGCAACATCCTTAATCACTGGATGCATAGATACTGACGATTCATTCCAATCTGTGTAGAAGTCTATCAACACAGGGACTTGAGCATTTATTAGTTCTCCAAATTTTGACATAAAACCAAAAATTTAAATTTTTTAATCTACTTAAAAGAGACAAATATTCTACAAATGTAGCATTTTTAACGAATTAAGCCACATTGTTGCCCTTTTTTAGTTCGATTACTGTTATTTCTGGCATAATACCAACTCGTCCTGGATAAGCATGAAAACCAAACCCACGGTTAACATAAACGTATCTTCCGGCAGTTTCGTACAAACCAGCCCATTGTTTATAAATATATTGTGCCAAACTCCATTTAAAATAACCCGGAATCTCAATTCCAAACTGCATTCCGTGTGTATGTCCCGAAAGTGTCAAATGAAAGTTTTTAGGATGATCTTTTATTTCAGCATCCCAATGACTTGGATCGTGGCTCATCAAGACTTTAAAATCTTCTTTAGAAACATTTTCAGATGCTTTATTTAAATCTCCAGTCTTTTTGAAATTAACTCCCCAATTCTCTACTCCAATCAAAGCGATTTTATCGTCACCTTTTTGAATATAAGTATGCTCGTTCAGCATCAATTTAAATCCAATCTGACCATAAAGCTTTTTGATTTCCTCAAAATTTTCTGCTTTCTGTTTTTCAGATGGCCAACTCACATATTCGCCGTAATCGTGATTTCCTAGAACCGAAAACTTTCCGTATTTGTAATCTTTAATTCGGCTAAAAGTCTCCAACCAAGGATACATTTCTTTAGCATGCGTATTCACAATATCGCCTGTAAACAAAATCATATCGGCCTCTTGTTCATTGATCAAATCAATGGCATAATTTATTTTATCGGGATTGTCAAAACTTCCGCTATGCACATCTGAAATCTGCGTGATTCTAAAACCATCAAAAGCATCTGGCAAATCTGGAAAAAATACAGTTTGCTTGATTACTTTGAAATTATATTTTCCTTCAAAAATTCCATAAATTATAGACAAAAATGGAACTGCGGCCAAACCTAATGCAATTTGGCTAATAAACTTTCTTCTGTCTGGCATTATTTCTTTTTTGGGCGCATTATAAACAAAATAATTTACGATGCTTGCGCCAATTCTAAAAATATCTTCACCAAACATTACCAATGTAAGGACAATTTTTGGAACATAAACCAACAACATGAGCCCCATTGTAAACATGGTTTGCTTGGTTTGTCCTACTGAGCGGTCAAACTGAGTAAAAGAATATATAATGAATGCTAAAAGCAGAAAACTTATTACTTGGTAGCTTACTAAAATCCATCTCGTTTTGATTAGAGTACGAAAGGCTTGATAAGAATAAAATTCAACAAACAGAAAAAGTGCGCAAAGAAATATTAAACGAAAGATCATTTATTTTACAGTTTTAAGCAAAGTAACAAAGAATGAAAATTTTATTGCTTTTTATTATCAAAAATTTAACTCAAAATAAATACAAAAAGCTGGCAGATTTTTCTACCAGCTTTTTACCTAATTATTTTTTTGCTGAATTGTTTTTTTTACTTTATTATCACACTTCAAAGATCGAATCACAAAATGAAGACATAATGAAGATTGAAACAATCAACTTTTAATCCTATTTTTCAGCTTCTGGAAACGCTAAAGTAAAAGTTGTGCCTTCATTTATTTTAGAAACAACTTTGATTTCAATATGATGAAAGAAAGAAATACTTTCGGCAATCGCCAAACCTAAACCCTGCCCATCTTGATCTGAATTTATTCTGGCAAACCTATTGAAAATTTTTTCCAAATGAACCTCTGTCATTCCAAGTCCAGAATCTGTAATTGAAATAAAATAACGGTCATTTTCAAAACCATCAAAAATTACAATATCTCCTTTTGGACGATTGTATTTTATCGCATTGATCACCAAATTATAAATCAAAATATGGATTAAAGTTCTGTTTCCGATGAAATTATAATTGTGCGTCATCTGATTTTTAAAATCAATTTCACGATCTTCCAAACGATCCTGAAAATCTTCCTGAAGATCATTTAAAATTTCATGAAAATTAATGTTTTCATTTGCTTGGTATTGATTGTTTTCAATTCGGGAAATCAAAAGCAAATTATTAATGATCTTTTTCAGCATATCCAGCGTTTTCAGCGAACTCGCAATTTTATCTATTGCATTATCATCTAACGATTCGTTTTGCAGCAAATTCTCAAATTTGTTTTTCAAAAGCGCGATGGGCGTGAGCAATTCGTGAGAAACATTTGAAATAAATTGTTTTTCTTTTTTGAAAAGCTCCGCGATTCTATCCATCATTTGATTTAAAACCAAATCCAATTCTCTGAAATCTCTTGATTTTGCTTTTATCGGAGTGTGATCAAATGCTTCTGGTTCGTTTACACGCCTAATTTTTGTGTCAATTATTTTATAAAAAGGCTTAAGCAGATATTCTATATAAAATGTATCTGCCAAAAAAGTGACTAATAGAATTACAACAAAGACAATGAGTATGAAAAAACGAATCACAAAAGTCAAATCATTCACCTCACTTAAACTACTTCCTATCTCAAGCTTATAACCTTCTCCTTCATAAGCAAAATAATACTGTAGAATTCGATACTCATTTTCTTCTCCTTCAATTTTTCGGTAATCATTACTAAAAGTGTAAAATTTATGACGCGGTTTTAAGGGTGCGCGGGATAAAACCAAAAACTCATTATGAAGCATTGAAAATTCTGAAAAAGCCTCGGTTGAATCATCCGCACTTTCTATAAAATCATTGATTTCTTCTCGATTCAAATGTTTAATAAACTTTTCTTTTTTTTCCAGAAGACTATTATTTATATGATGGTATACCACATTTTCGACTAAAATGGGCAACATTAGCCACAAAATCAAAATTACTAATAATCTTGTCAGTGCATTAAAAATAGCCAATTGGTGTTTTATCTTCACAAATTTGTTTTTTATTCGTTGATGCGATAGCCAACATTTCTAACGGTTTCAAACCAGTCAATTGTAGTATGCTTGTCCAATTTTTTTCGGAGATTGCGAACGTGGACATCGATAAAATTAGAATCGGAATTGACTTCAAGGATATCTCCCCAGATATGTTCTGTCAACTGAAGTCGAGTAATCACTCTATTTTTATTCAAAACCAAATATTGAAAAATATCAAATTCTTTTTTAGTCAAACTAATTGGCACCTCATTATAACTAACCTTATAATCTTGAAGCTGAAGTAAAAATCCGTGGATAATTAAATTATTCAAAGTAAAACCATGCATTCTACGAATCACAGCAAATAACCTCGCACTGAGCTCAGTCAATGCAAAGGGTTTTGTCAAATAATCATCGGCGCCTAAATGCAAACCGTTTATTCTATCGTCAAGCTCACCACGTGCCGTAAGGACGATTACTGCCATTTTTGACTGCGTTTTTCGGACTGTTTTCAAAACTTCAAAACCGTCTCCATCTGGCAAACCCAAATCTAGCAACATTGCATCATAATCGTTGCTTCCAATTTCTTCGAGAGCATTATTGCAGGTATGCACAATTTTACAAACATAACCTGCATTGCACAAAAAGTCATAAACTTCTACCGCAAGTTCCTTATTATCTTCAACAATCAAAATATTCATAAACACAGCTATTAAGCGCGATTAAATTTACGCAATTTTAAAAAACACAACTTGCGCATTATTAAAAAATTAACGATTAAAAAAAGCTGATAAATTTCTTCATCAGCCTTTTCCAACCGCATTCTCCATAATCATTATCTCTGTTTTGTTTCCTTACAATAATTTGAAAACAAATCAAAAACAATCTTATTTTTTCACATTTGCTGTTTCTGCTTTTGGAGCTTCAGTTTTTGTTGCTTTAGCTTTTTTGCTGTGTTTTGAATGTTTAGTCGCTTTCACCTCTTTTACAGGAGTTGTTTTCTCGTCTTGCACTGGAGTTTTTTTAACTTCTTTAGCAGATGTTGCTTTAACTTCTTTTACTGGTGCTTTTTTAATTGGAGCCGGAGCGGCTGTAACCATTGCACTTGTTCCTAATACTGCGGCGATTGCCAAAAATAAATTTCTCATGATTTCTAATTTTTTAAATGAATGTTTTCTTACTTAAGTCTTTTTGTTATTTTTTTACTTTTGTTGTTTGAGCCTTTGGAGCTTCGCTTTTTTCTGATTTTGCTTTTTTGTCAGCTTTGTGTTTTTTAGGATGTTTTGTTGCTGTAACTTCTTTTACAGAAAGTGCTTTTTCATTTTTTGCAGGAAATGCATGAACCATTGCACTTGCACCTAAAACCGCTACTAATACCATCAATAAATTTCTCATGATTTCTAAGATTTAAAAATTAATTACCTTTTATTTTACACTTCAAAATTACCTTCGCAAAATGAAGACAAAGTGAAGAATTCCTACAAACTGAATTATTTAACGAGACATTAACGCTTTGTAGTTTTTTGAACCATATAAGTCATATAAGTTCATTTAAATATTCGGCATCTTTAAATTCGTCATTAGACGCACTGCAGTGCGTCTCTACAGTGTACACTTGCTAAAAATGAACTTATATAACTTATATGGTGGAAAAAAAATCTTGCGAGTCTAATTTTTAAAATCCCAATTGTTTATTTTTACAGACTAATATTTTTAATATGTCAACTCAAAAACGCCTTTTTCTTCTAGATGCTTACGCATTAATTTTTCGTGGTTATTATGCCTTCATAAAAAACCCGAGAATCAACTCAAAAGGAATGGATACATCTGCAATTATGGGTTTTATGAACTCACTTTTAGATGTTATTAAAAGAGAAAAACCAGATCATTTGGCCGTTGCTTTCGATAAAGAAGGAAGTCATGTAAGAACCGAAATGTTTGCTGAATATAAAGCCAATCGTGACGCCACTCCCGAAGCCATTAAAATTGCCGTTCCGTATATTCAGGAATTATTGCGAGCAATGCATATTCCTATCATTGAAGTTGCTGGTTGCGAAGCCGACGACTTAATTGGGACAATTGCCAAACAAGCCGAAAAACAGAATTATCAAGTTTTTATGGTAACACCGGATAAGGATTTTGCACAATTAGTTTCTGAAAACATCTTTATGTATAAACCTGCTAGAATGGGTAATGGAATAGAGATTTGGGGAATTCCTGAAGTTTTGGCAAAATTCGAAATTGAAAGACCAGAACAAGTAATCGATTTTCTTGGGATGATGGGTGATGCTGTTGATAATATTCCAGGATTGCCAGGAGTTGGCGAAGTTACCGCTAAAAAATTCTTGAAAGAATTCGGTACTATGGAAAACCTTTTAGAAAACACTCATTTGCTCAAAGGCAAAATGAAAGAAAATATCGAAGCCAATAAAGAAAAAGGGATTCTTTCTAAAAAACTGGCTACAATTATTTGCGATTGCGATGTTACTTTCAACGAAGATGATTACGAACTTTCGCGTCCGGATATTGAAAAAACAGATGCTATTTTTCAGGAATTAGAATTTAGAAGAATGGCAGAACAGTTTGACAATTTGTTTAAAACCGACGGAACTCAAACGGCAGCCCCAGAAGTTGCTGATGCCAAATTGTACAAAAAACCACAACCAAAAAACGAAGATCAGTTTGATCTTTTTGGAAGTGCTTCTGCAGATGAAGATTCAGAAACGCCAAGAACTTCTTTCTATAATACATTATTAGACACACCTCACTCCTACCAGATTATTCAAGGAGATTTAGGAGTAAAATTATTATTGCAAAATTTACAAAACCAAATTTCGGTTTGTTTTGATACTGAAACTACAGGAATTGACGCTCTTCATGCAGAACTTGTGGGAATGTCATTTGCTTTTGAAAAAGGAAAGGCATTTTATGTTCCGTTTCCGGAAAGCCAGGAAGAAGCTCAAACTTTGATCGACAAATTTGTTCCGTTTTTTGAAAATGAAAAAATTGAAAAAATTGGGCAAAACTTAAAATACGATTTAAAAATCCTTGCAAATTATGGTATTACTGTAAAAGGAAAACTTTTTGACACTATGATTGCGCATTATTTGATTAACCCAGATATGCGTCATAATATGGATATTTTGGCCGAAACGTATTTAAAATATTCACCAAAATCAATTGAAGATTTAATTGGAAAAAAAGGAAAAAATCAGCTTTCGATGCGCGATGTTCCTCTTGAAGACATTAAAGAATATGCCGCTGAAGATGCCGATATTACTTTGCAATTAAAAGAAATCTTCACTACTGAATTAGACAAAACCGAAACTAAAAAGCTATTTGATGAAATTGAAATTCCATTAGTGAGCGTTTTGGCTGCTATGGAAACTGAAGGAATTCGTTTAGATGTTGATTTTTTAAAAGGAATGTCATCTGAAATGGATGTCGAAATCAAATCTTTGGAACAAAAAATATACGAGACTGCTGGTGAGAAATTCAACCTTGCCTCTCCAAAACAATTAGGAGATATTCTATTTGAAAAAATGAAGATTGGCGGTGCAAAACAAAAGAAAACCAAAACCGGCCAATATGCAACTGGAGAAGAAGTTTTGACGTATTTGGCCAATGAAAATCCGATTGTAAAAGATATTCTGGACTGGCGCCAAATGGTAAAACTGCAAAGCACTTATATTTTGGCTTTGCCAGAGCAAGTGGACAATAAGACACAACGCGTTCATACCGATTATATGCAAACCGTTGCAGCTACAGGACGCTTGAGTTCAAACAATCCGAACTTGCAGAACATTCCGATCCGTACAGAAAGAGGCCGTCAGATTCGTAAAGCTTTCGTAGCTCGCGATGAAAACCACACTTTAATTTCTGCCGATTATTCGCAAATTGAGTTACGAATTATTGCTGCTTTAAGCGGGGAAGAAAACATGATTAAAGCGTTTCAGGACGGGGAAGATATCCACAAAGCAACAGCTGCAAAAGTATTTAATGTGGCTTTAGATGAAGTTTCGCGCGAACAGAGAAGCAATGCCAAAACAGTAAACTTCGGAATTATATATGGTGTTTCTGCTTTTGGTTTAAGTAATCAGACTTCGTTATCAAGAAGCGAAAGTGCCGCTTTGATTGATGCTTATTACAAAACGTATCCAAGACTAAAATCTTATATTTCAGAACAAGTTGAATTTGCCCGCGAAAAAGGTTACGTACAAACTATTTTAGGAAGACGTCGTTATTTAAAAGATATCAATTCGGCAAATGCCGTGGTAAGAAGTGCTGCTGAACGAAATGCTGTAAACGCTCCAATTCAAGGAAGTGCCGCCGATGTGATCAAAATTGCAATGATCAACATTCATAAAAAACTTCGTGACGAAAATTGGAAATCTAAAATGTTGCTTCAGGTTCATGATGAGCTTGTGTTCGATGTTCACAATGACGAACTCGATAAAATTCAGCCAATGATCAAACACGAAATGGAAAATGCTTTTAAAATGGCGGTTCCTTTAGAAGTTGAATTAGGAATGGGTAAAGATTGGCTAGAAGCGCATTGATCTAATTTTAGATTTCAGATTGTGGATTTTAGATTTTTGACTTAACAATATTTTTAAGCAATGAAAAAGCTTTTCCTTTTTGTCTCTCTATTTCATTCTGTACTTTCATTTTGCCAGGATCAAACCTATTATTTGGAAGGAACATTAGGGAAAAGCAAAATTTATATGAGTATCAGTGTCTATAAATCAGATAAAGAAACTAATGTAAATGCAACTTATTTTTATCAAAATTCATTAAAAGACATCAAATTAGAAGCAAAATTAAAAGATGGCAACTATACGTTTTATTTTAAGCCCGGAGATGTTGTAAGCGAAAAGTTTTATTTAAAAAAGTCGACCTCTAATAATTTTGATGGATTTTGGTATGATGCAAAAGAAAAACAGCAGCCTGTTCATCTTGCGCCTATAAACTTTGCAAATTATAAATCCAATTTAAAACTTCAGTTTGAAGAGGATAAACTAAATTTTGTAAAGTTTAAATTTCTTGAGTTTAAGAAAATCAAAACCACAACCTACAACAATAAAGAATTTGTTTGGTATTCTGAAAAACACTGTGATTCAGACTTCTTCAGATTGGGAAATAATTTTCCTGAAAAGAACAAAGCTACAATCAACCCTATTTTAGAAGAAATCCATGCGCAAAGAACACTAACGCAATTGGGCTGTTCGTCAAGTTTTGCATATAGTGATGGTAAAGGAATAGAAAGCACAGCAACTATAAACTTTCTTAATACAAATTTAATTGGTTTTGAAACTTTTGATTCTTGGTACTGCGGAGGAGCACATCCTGATTTTGGAAGCAGTGGTTTTCTAATCGATTTAAACAACGGAAGACAATATGAGATTGACGACATTATAGCTTTTGACAAAAGTGTAACCACAGAGAAAAAGGATAATTTTTCTGCTTTTTCGAAATACAGAAATGATTATTTCGCTCCAAAATTATTAGAACTTGTAACTTCTATAGAACACTTTACAAAACCTGAAAGCGATGAGGATTGTGATTACACAAATCTTGAATATTGGGATTTTGTATCTTGGAGTTATACAGAAAAAGGAATAACATTTACTCCTTATTTTGCAAGAGTAAGTCGCGCATGCGAAGAACCCTTCTTGGTTCCGTTTGAAAAATTACAAAAATATAAGAACCCAAAATTCCCTTATGATTTAAAATAAAAAAAAGCCACCAGATTTAATCCTGATGGCTCTTTTGCTATTTTACTTTTCTAGTCGATTCTCGTTCTTTCAAAACCGTCTTGATGACGATTGTTTCATAATCCGAAGTTTCTTCTTCGCTTTCTTCCAATCTTTTAATTAAACGTTTTGCAGCAACTTCACCAATTTCAATTCCGTGCTGGCTTACCGTTGTTAAACTTGGCGATAAACGTCTTGAAGCTAAAATTCCGTCAGCAAAACCAATAATTGAAATATCTTCAGGAACTCTGTATCCTTTTTTCAAACTCACTCTTAAAGCTGCAACTGAGTCATTTTCATCCAAAGCAAAAATTCCATCGATTTTGTTATCAAAAAGACCATCGATTTTAGCTTTCATGTCATCTTCAGAATCGGTACGAAGAATAATTTTCTCGTTTACTGGAATATTGTTGTCTGCCAAAGCTTTCAAGTATCCATCAGCTCTTAATTTTCCAACGCTTAAATTATCTACAGAAGAAATCAAGGCGATATTTTTACATCCAAGATTAATCAAATGCTGTGTTGAGTTCAAAGCTGAATCAAAATCATCAACCACTACTTTATCACAATCCACTTCATCGGCAATACGATCAAACATCACAATTGGAGTTCCGTCATTGATAATTTCCGAAAAGTGATTATAGTCTTGAAGTTTTTGGGCTTCCTCAGAAACCGAAAGAATGAAACCATCAATAGTTCCGTTACTCAACATTTCAAGTGTATGAATTTCTTTTTCCAAAGATTCATTAGAAATACAAGTAATCACATTATATCCTTTTTTATCGGCAACTTTTTCAATACCACTGAAAACTTTTGCGAAAAAAGAGTTCAATATATTAGGTATAATTACACCAATAGTTTTGGTCTTTCTGTTTTTCAAATTCAGACCAATAACATTCGGCTTATAATTTTTGAGTTTGGCATACTCCTTAATCTTCACCTTCGTTTGCTCACTAATTTCTGGACTGTCATTTAATGCCTTAGACACTGTTGACACAGAAACACCTAGTTCTTTCGCAATTTGTTTAAGAGTTGCTTTAGCTTTCATCTAATTGAATTTTATGTAATTAATACAAATATAGTAGAATTACCTAAAATAAAACAAAAAAGCCCTACCACTTATTAAAATTATAAGGTCTTTTGAAAATAAAAGCAAGATAACCCTGATTTTTAAAACCGCATCTCCTTAAATCTCGTTAATACTCTAATATACGCTTTATTAACCTTAATAAAAACCTTTGATTATGAAAAACGAAGTTAAAATTCAGGAAGTTAATCCTTCCCTGGATAGTAGAAGGAGCTTTCTAAAGCTCAGTGGCTTAACGCTAGTTAGTGCAGGTTTGGTTCTTGCTGGCTGCAGCGACAACGATAATGAAGATAATATGCAGGACAATTCCCTGCCTGGAATAAAAAATGGAGTATTTGATTTAGGCTCCGGAGATTTTGGTGTACTGACTTACGCTTACGCCTTAGAACAATTAGAAGCTGATTTTTATACAAAAGTTGTAAATTCTTCCAGTTTCAATTCTGTTTTTAATGACACAGAAAAACAAGTTTTAACCGACTTGTATCATCACGAAGTAGTTCACAGAGATTTTTTTAAAGCCGCTTTAACAGGAGCCCTTCCTGATCCTAGTTCACAATTGCTTCCCTCCTTAGTATTCAATTATGGCTCTCTAAACTTCAATAGTCGCAACGAAGTTCTTGCAACTGCAAAAGCACTGGAAGACACAGGAGTGGCTGCTTATAATGGCGCTGGAAGATTAATTAAAAGCGCAGACTACTTATTATTGGCCGGAAAAATTGTTTCGGTAGAAGCTAGACATGCTTCAGCAATAAGAAGCTTGATTAATCCGAATTCGAAAGATTTTGCCGGAGATGATATTGTAAATATGACGACAGGTTTAGACGATGCAAAAGATCCTTCTAAAATCCTTCCGATTGCTGGAAATTTTATTACCACAAAATTTACAGCTAAATACTTGCCTTAATCCTAACCGTTAAAACTTAGAAATTATGAACATTTTAAAATTTATAGAATCCTTCACTGATGACAATTTAACGAATCGTACTGGTTCTCGCAGAGACAGTTTTACGCAGTTTGGGAATATTGGAAAAAATTTAGCTTTGGCATCAATCCCTTTCGGATTGTCGGCTCTTACTAATAAAGCTTTCGCGAAAGACATTACAGCAACACCCGCAACACCAATTGGAGCTTTGCAATTTGCTTTGACTTTAGAATATCTTGAAAATGAATTTTACGCCATGGCATTAGATTCTGGAGTAATTCCAGCATCAGAAAATGGCGGACGCGATTTAAAAGTATTTCAACAAATTGCCGCACATGAATCTGATCATGTTAAATTCCTAATTAACGGACTTGGCGGAACAATGAGCCCAAACTTCGTTGCAAAACCCACTTTTGATTTTACAGTAGGTGGCGCTTTTGATCCTTTTCATGATTATCCAACATTTTTAGCATTGGCACAAGCTTTTGAAGATACCGGCGTAAGAGCTTACAAAGGCCAAGCTGCAAACTTAATAACCACACCAGATTTGCTAACCGCAGCATTGCAGATTCATTCAGTAGAAGCGCGTCATGCATCCGAAGTTAGAAGATTACGAGGTTTAAAAGGATGGATTTCCAATGCCGAGAGAGGCGCTGGTATGCCGGCAGCAACACAAGCAGTCTATGACGGAGAAGGTGTAACGATGCAAGCAGGATTTAATACCGCAACCGCCTTTGGGGCTGCAGCAGGCTCAGAGGCTTATGATGAGCCACTTACAACACAACAGGTAATTGATATAGCCAATATATTTATTGTATAATTGATTTTTTTTCCTAAATATTTAACCGTCTTTACTTTATTGCAGAGACGGTTTTTTTATTCCTTAATTAATTTAAAAACTGAAGTCCTGATTTTCAGCAGATAAAATATTCTTTCAGGTATTTGGTTTTAAAATAATTAATTGTACTTTTGCATCCCCTTTATTGGGGATGGAATGTTTAATTAAAATAATATTATGGACGCATTAAGCTACAAAACAGTTTCAGCAAGCAAAGCCACAGTAACTAAAGAGTGGATTGTTGTTGACGCTGAAGGTCATAACTTAGGACGTCTTGCTTCTAAAGTTGCTATGATCTTAAGAGGTAAGTACAAGCCAAGTTACACACCGCACGTTGACTGTGGGGATAACGTAATTGTTATCAACTCAGAAAAAATTAACCTTACAGGTACAAAAATGAATGACAAAATTTACATGCGTCATACAGGTTACCCAGGAGGACAAAGAACTTTAACTGCTAAAGTATTGCAAGCTAAAAACCCTGCATTATTAGTAGAAAAAGCGGTAAAAGGAATGTTACCTAAAAACAAATTAGGAGCTGAACTTTTTAGAAATCTAAATGTTGTTGTAGGAGCTGAGCACAAACACGGAGCTCAAAAACCTAGAACTGTTAACCTAAATGATCTTAAGTAATGGGAGTTATTCACAAAATCGGTAGAAGAAAAACCGCTGTTGCACGTGTATACGTTTCTGAAGGAACTGGAAACATCACTGTAAACAAAAAAGAATTCGCAACTTACTTTCCAACTGCAACTTTACAGTACAAAGTTTTACAACCGCTTTCTATGACAGAAAACGCTGGTAACTTTGACGTAAAAGTAAACGTTTACGGAGGTGGTACAACTGGTCAGGCAGAAGCTGTAAGAATGGCATTAGCACGTGTAATGTGTGAAGTTAACGCTGAAAACAGAGCTATCCTTAAACCAGAAGGTTTATTAACAAGAGACCCTAGAATGGTTGAACGTAAGAAATTCGGTCAGAAGAAAGCTCGTAAGAGATTCCAATTCTCTAAACGTTAATATTACCTGTCTTGTTCAGATGGGACAAGACATTATCAATTATTTATTGAAATTAAAAAACACAGTTATTGTTGCTCTCCTATCGAGGTAGGATATAGTTTAGCATCTAAATGTATAAAGCCAGAGAAATCGCCATTTATACATTGCTAATCAACAGAACGTAAACTAGTACAAAAATGGCAAACAAAATAGAAGTAAAAGAATTACTAGAAGCAGGTGTTCACTTCGGACACATGACTAGAAAATGGGATCCAAACATGGCTCCTTACATTTATATGGAGCGTAATGGTATTCACATTATCAATCTATATAAAACTGCAGCTAAAATTGAAGAAGCTAATGAAGCTTTGAAAAAAATCGCTGCATCAGGTAGAAAAATCTTATTCGTAGCTACCAAAAAACAAGCAAAAGACATCGTTGCTGATAAAGCAAAAGCTGCAAACAT
Organism: Flavobacterium denitrificans DSM 15936; assembly: GCF_000425445.1. Taxonomy (GTDB): domain Bacteria; phylum Bacteroidota; class Bacteroidia; order Flavobacteriales; family Flavobacteriaceae; genus Flavobacterium; species Flavobacterium denitrificans. Next base: position 47,104 of record NZ_AUDL01000014.1, read on the forward strand.
GCCTTACATCACTGAAAGATGGCCAGGTGGAATGTTGACTAACTTCGTAACTATCAGAAAGGCAGTTAAAAAAATGTCTTCTATCGATAAAATGAAGAAAGATGGTACTTTCAACACTTTATCTAAAAAAGAGCGTTTACAAGTTGATCGTCTACGTGCTAAATTAGAGAAAAACTTAGGTTCAATTGCTGATATGTCTAGACTACCTGCAGCATTGTTCGTAGTAGATATCAAAGCTGAACACATCGCAATAAAAGAAGCTCAAAAATTAAACATTCCAGTTTTCGCAATGGTTGATACGAATTCTGACCCAAGAGAGGTTGATTACGTGATTCCTGCAAATGATGACGCTTCTAAATCAATTGACAAAATTTTATCTTTAGTGACTACTGCAGTAATCGAAGGTCTTTCTGACAGAGGTGCTGAAAAAGAAGTTGAAGTAGCTGAAGAAGCTCCAGCTGCTGAAGCTGAAGCTGCTCCTGCAACTGAAGAATAAATCAAATTTTAAATTCCAAATTTTAAATTCCAAATTCCAAATACAAAATTAAAAACGTTATGTTGATAATTTAATAAAATTGGAGTTTGGGATTTAGAAGATGGAATTTTTACTTTTAACATTAAAATTCAAAATATTATGGCAACAATTACTGCTGCAGACGTAAATAAATTAAGACAATCTACAGGTGCCGGAATGATGGACTGTAAAAAAGCTTTAGTTGAAGCTGAAGGAGATTTCGATAAAGCTATACAAATTCTTAGAGAAAAAGGACAAAAAGTTGCTGCTAACCGTTCTGACCGTGAGTCTTCTGAAGGAGCTGCTGTTTCTTTTATCAATGCAGACAATACTAAAGGAGCTATCCTTACTTTAAACTGCGAAACTGACTTCGTAGGTAAAAATGAAGCTTTCGTTGCTCTAGCTAAAGATTTAGTTGAAAAAGCGATCAACTTCTCTACTAAAGAAGAATTATTAGCTTCTGATTTCAACGGAATCACTGTTGCTGAGAAATTAATCGAGCAAACTGGTGTTATCGGTGAAAAAATCGAAATCGGTGGTTTTGAAATTTTAGAAGGCGCTTTCGTTGGATCTTATGTTCACGTTAACAAAATTGCTGCTTTAACTGCAATTTCTGCTCCAGTTGCTAACGCTGAAGCTTTAACAAAAGACATCTCTATGCAAGTTGCTTCTATGGGTGCTGACACATTATCTTACAAAGATTTTGACCCAGCTTTCGTTGAATCTGAACTTGCTGCTCGTATTGCTGTAATCGAAAAAGACAATGAAGAAGCTAAACGTTTAGGAAAAACTTTGAAAAATGTTCCTAAATATATCTCTTTCTCTCAATTAACTCCTGAAGTTATCAAACAAGCTGAAGAAGATGCTAAAGCTGAATTAAAAGCTGAAGGTAAACCAGAGCAAATCTGGGATAAAATCCTTCCAGGAAAAGTTCAACGTTTCATTTCTGACAACACTACTTTAGATCAAGAAAAAGCTTTACTTGATCAAAACTTCATCAAAGATGACAGTAAAAAAGTTGGTGATTATGTTAAAGGATTCAATGTTGAAATCACTGGTTTCAAAAGAGTTACTTTAGGTTAATATAATTATTTCAATATAAAAAGCCCTGAATCTTACGATTCGGGGCTTTTTTTGTTCTGCATAAACTGGACTGATACCGAAGCCTCGGGACAGCTCTACAATATAATTTGTTCCTCTCGGAAATACTAAAAGCCTTGGGCTTTAAATACAATTCAATAAAAATCCCCGAATAAATAATTTATCCGGGGATTTTAATCAGATTTCAATCTTCTTATTTTTTACCCTTGATTGGGAAGTTTCTTGCACGCATCAACGCATCAGATTTCGGGGCTCTACCTCTGAAGTTTTCATACGCTTTTTCTTGATCAATAGTGTTTCCAACACTAAATACAGTATCATAAAGTCTTTTTGCTACAGCTTTATCATAAGCTCCTTTTCCTTCTGTAAAAGCTTCCCATGCATCTGCATTGATAACATCAGCCCATAAGTAACTGTAGTATCCTGCAGCATATCCATCACTTGAGAAAATATGCCCAAATTGTGGAATACGGTGGCGCATTACAATTTCTGAAGGCATATGAAGCGCATCTAATGTTTCTTTTTCAAATTTATGAGGATCGATAGGCTGCGTAGCCAAATGAAGTTTCATATCTACTAAAGAGCTTGAGATTGTTTCAACCGTAGAGAAACCTTCACCAAAGTTTGCTGCTTTCTCGATTCTATCTACTAACGCCTGAGGTAATGGCTGATTAGTTTTATAATGCAAAGCGAATTTGTTCAACACTTCTGGAGTTGCCAACCAGTGCTCTAATAATTGTGATGGAAATTCAACATAATCTCTCGCAACAGCCGTTCCTGCCAAACTTGGATATGTTACGTTTGAACATAAACCGTGAAGTGCATGTCCAAATTCGTGGAATAAAGTCGAAGCATCTTCCCAAGAAATCAAAATTGGCTCATTAGCTGCGCCTTTAATAAAATTACAGTTATTAGATACAATTGTAAGAACATCTCCATCTAATTTTTGTTGGTCGCGATATGCATTCATCCACGCGCCAGAACGTTTTCCCGCACGAGCATAAGGATCAAAATACCATAACCCAACAACTTTACCTGTTACTTTGTTGCTTACCTCCCACACACGTACATCTGGATGATAAACTGGAACATTAGTGACTTGTTTGAAGCTTAAGTTGAATAATTCTCCAGCAACCCAAAACATTCCTTCTCGCAAGTTTTCTAATTGAAGGTAAGGCTTAACTTCATTTTGATCTAAATCGTATTTTGCTTTTCTAACTTTTTCAGCATAAAAACGGTAATCCCATGGCTGAATTTTAAAATTTCCGCCTTCTGCATCAACGATTTTTTGCATTTCGGCAACATCTTTATGTACTTGCTCAACAGCAGGCTCCCAAACAGATTCCATTAAAGCCAAAGTCTTTTTAGGATCTTTTGCCATTTTGTTAGACAAACTCCAGTCAGCAAATGTTGGGTAACCCAATAATTTTGCTTTTTGAGTACGCAATTGCAAAATAGAAACAAGTGTTGAGTTGTTGTCATTCTCGTTTCCGTTATCGCCACGTTTTACAAAAATATCAAATGCTTTTTCTCTTAAATCTCTGCGAGTTGAAAATGTCAAGAATGGCTCGATTGAAGAACGCGTGTTAGCAATACATCCCATCACGTTCAATTTTCTTTCTTTTGCTTCAGCAATCGCAGCATTTTTAACTTCGGTTGGCAAACCTGCAAAATCGCTTTCTGTTTTTAATTCAACATATTGGTTATGCTCTTCTGCCAATAAATTTTGGCTAAAACGTGTAAAGAGCGTTGCAAGCTCTTTGTTTATTCCAGCAACTTTTGCTTTGTCTGCATCATTAAGCTGTGCCCCTTGACGTACAAAATTAGTATAGTACAACCAAATCAATCGTTGTTGCTCACCTGTAAGTTTGCTTTTTTCTTTTGAATTATAAACCGTTTCGATTCGGGTAAATAACTTTTTGTTTTGATTTATTTTATCTGAAAACTCAGAAAATTTAGGCGACATTTCTCTGTCGATTGCACTAAACTCAGGACTACTTAAGTTTGATCTATAGATTCCATAAACGGTCAAAATACGCTCAATCGTTGCGCCAGAACGCTCTAAAGCAACAATAGTATTTTCGAAAGTAGCTGGTTTTGGATTATTCGCAATAGCATCTATTTCGTTTAATTTTTCCTGAATAGCAAATTGAATTGCCGGTTTGAAGTCAGAAACTTTGTACTCATTAAAGGCAGGAACTCCACCATAAGGTCCTGTCCAAGGTTTTAGCAACGGATTATCAGAATTGCTTTGTGCGGAAGCCGCAAAAAAAGTTGTACTCATGATAAAAATTGACATTAATTTTTTCATTCTCATTAATTTGATTTTAAATAATAGAAACTTGTTCTTCTCCAAAAATACCTAAAAATTACGAATCACAAACCATTCACAGAATGTTAAAAAAAAATCATTTCTTTAAAAATACCTTTAATTAAGAAAAGCATTCGGCGTTGTTCAGAAAATCCTTTATAAAAAAACGTATAAAAACGGGAAACCGTAAACAACAGAATCTATTCTGCTTTATATTTGTTTATTAAAACCTTTAATCGTTCTCTCTTGAAAAAATTACTTTATATCTCATTATTAATAACTTCGGTTATTCAGGCACAAAACAAAAGTTTATTTTGGGAAATATCCGGCAATGGTTTAACCAAAAATTCTTATTTGTACGGAACGATGCATGTCAATGAAAAAGTATCTTTTCATTTGTCTGATTCTTTCTTCAAAAACCTTTTGGGATCAGATATTGTTGCCAATGAAAGTAATCCTGAAACTTGGGGCGAATTAAACAACTTAATGAAAAACGACGACTATAATTTCGCTACAAATTTTTATTCGGAATTTTATTTGTTTCCTGCGAGCAAAGAAAACATTAAGACCATTTTTGTTAATGATAATGCCAAATATTTTAAAAACATGCTATCTGGAGCGGAAGGAAATCATGCCGATTTTCAAGAAAATACCGTTCTTGATATGTTTATTTTTCAGACAGGAAAAAAGTACAAAAAGAAAATTGCCGGACTCGAAGATGCAAAACAATCAATGCTTTCGATCCTCAATATAATGGATGAAGATGCTATTGCTAAAGATGAGAACAAGACGATTTTACTAAAGATCTTAAAGAATCGAAATCCTACAGAAGCTCTTAAAGAATATTACAGAGAAAAAGATATTGTCATGCTCGATTCTATCTATAAATTAATGTTTTCGAAAAAAGCGCACGATGCATTAATTATAAACCGCAACAAGGTAATGACCAAAAGCATCGATTCGATTGCAAAAACCGGCAGTTTATTCTCAGCCGTAGGTGCAGCGCATCTGGGAGGAAATGAAGGAATTATTGCGCTTTTAAGACAAAAAGGATATACAGTAAAACCAATAATTGACACTTTTACTGAAAATGGAAAAAATCAGAAAAAGACAATTGAGGCCTATTTTCCAAATCCAAATTTCAGCGTTACAAGTACAAAAGACAAAATGTTGCAATTGCCATTATATAAAACTACAATTCAAGAAAACGAAAATTTAGGCTCGCCTGACTTTACAAATGGTGGCGCTATTACAATTAAAAGAATTCCGTTTAATTACTTCCTAAACAGCAATGAAATCACCTACAATACAAAATCTTTAGACAGTTTGTTTTTTGAAAATATTGCGGGCGATATTATTGAGAAAAAATATTTTGAGCAAAATAATTATTCAGGTTACGATATTAAAAATGTGACCAAAACAGGAAATAGCCAGCACTCTAAATTTTTTGTTACACCACTGGAAATTATTGCGGTTTCAATGACTGGACCTGCAAATTATGTTCGCCAATACGAAAGCGAAGTTTTTGACAATATCAAAATAAAACCTTTTAAAAATGAATGGGAAAAAATAAAACCATTAAAAGGCGGTTTTGAAGCCGAAATTCCGTCATTTAATTTTGTTTTTGGAAATACGCTCGAAAAAGGAACTGATATTGACATTCAGGCTTATGATAATCAAGAAAAAGGGTATTATTTTTTAAGAGAAAAAACGCTAAACGATACCGAATTATTGGAGAATTCAGAATATGAACAACGCCAAATTCACTATCAGTTTTATTTACAACAAGATCAAGATTCCTCTGCCGTGCAATACAATAAAGCAGAAAATGTTTTGATTTCGTCTTCTAAAATTGGAAATCGAAAAATGAAATTAAAAACGGTCGTTGCGGGAAATAAATATTATTTATTGGGGACAGTAAACGCATCTGAAGAAAATACAAACCGATTTTTCAAATCGTTTTCAATTTCGCCTTTTATTTATACTTCAAAATCCAAAATGTATGTTGACTCGACAGCAAACTATAAAATAGAAATTCCCGAGAAGGAAAATGAAAACTTGTTTTTGAATCTTAAAGGAGACAAACGACAACGAAAAAACACTTTTACATCAGAAATAAAATTTCAAAACTTCGCCTCTGAAACTGGCCGAAAAATCAGCTTGCAATATTATAAATATCCAAAATACGAGCATAATCTCCCGATTGATTCAATTCAAAAGAAGTTCAGAGAAGAGTTCTTAAAAAAGGATTACATAGATTTTAGTGACGACAATTTTAATGACGAAAATTTTATCGACAACTCGACTTCATTACTAAGTCCAGAGGTATGTGTGAAAAAAGGTTTTTCAGAATCGCTTTGGAATAAAATTCTTTCAGACAAAAAAAATATTTACGAATTTGTTTCAGAAAACACCACTTTCAATAAAGAGGATAATAGTTATATTATAAACGCAACAGTTTCAAAACCAAATGCTGTCCAAGCAATAAAATACAAGGCGCTTTATAAAAACAACACCTATTATCTGTTGAGCACGCTGGTTGACAAAAACTATAAAAATGAAGATGTTTTTATCGAAAAAACGTTCAATTCACTGGCTTTGGCAAAAAACTACCCAACTGAAAATGCAACCGATAAAATCAAACTTTTTATTGAAGATGCACAAAGCAAAAGCGATACTATTCGTTATTCAGCTTTAAAGTCAATAAATACGTTGGATGTTTCTGCTAAAGATTTTGAAAGCTTAACTGGTTTTGTAGATTCTTTTGGTTTTAAAGAAAATGAAACGTATGCTGTTACTTCACTTTTGGAGAAAATAGGTCATATAAAAGATGATAGAGTTATTCCGTATTTAGAAAATTATTATAAAAAAGAATCTGTTAAAACTGATGAGCAAGTTAGTATTCTTAAAGCGCTTTCTAATCAAAAAACAAAAGCTGCTTATAAAAAAATCAATGAATTACTAGATTACGATTTGCCTATTCCAGACAATCAATTTGCGATTGCCAACTTATTTTCGGCATTTGAGGAAGATTCGGAAAACAGCAAAGAATTATTCCCTGATGTTTTTCAGTACTACAGCATAAAAGAATACCACAGCCCTGTAGTAACTTTTTGCAATTCGTTGTTTGAACAAAAATTAATCTCTGTTAATAAATTAAAAGCGTTCAAAAAACTAATTCTTACCAATACCAAACTTGAATATAAAAGAGTGGTGAGTTGGAATCAAAAAAACAAAGCAAAACAAACCAACGAAAACCTTGAAGATACAGGCATTTATTTTGACAGTACTGAATCGCTAGCCGACTTGCTTACCTATACAACCTTGATTTATAACTATATTGACGACAAGCCGGTCAAGGATATTTTAACCAAAATAAAAAAACTAGACATTCCTGAATTGAATATCGAATTAGCAAGATTAGGAATTGTAAACAATAAACTGACAACAGCTGAAATTGAAGATTTCTTAAAAGATTCGAAAACACAATTTGCCGTTATAAACCTTTTATTAAACCAAAATAAAAAAGATTTACTTCATTTTTCAGATGAAGAAATTTCAAAAGCTGCAGTAATAAATTTCCAAAATCTTAACGAAAATGACAGCATTTCAATGATGAAAACGAAAATTATTGAAAAAGACAGTCATGAGATTTCGCTATTCTATTACAAAATAAAAGCAAAAGATATGGAAAAAAGCCAACTTTGCACGGTTGGTTTTATAAGTGAAAATGGAAAAATAAATCCGTTGGCATTCAACGTTATTAATTTGAAGTTGCTGGATGATGGTGAAGAAGATTTAGAAAAAACATACAATTTAATTGCAACAGAATATTTGAACAAGGAGCATTTAAGAGCAAGTTTTGAAAAAGTAAATGCAAATAATGAAAACATTCTTGATGAAGAATATTAAGCTTAAAATAATTAACTTTGAAAAACAGATTTTATAGTAAGCTTATATGTTTAAAACCAAAAGAGAAATTGTCTTTGTAATTCTGGCAGGTATATTCATAACAAACGCAGTTGTTGCTGAATTAATTGGAGGAAAACTTATTCAAATTGGCCCATTTGTAATGAGCATCGGAATTTTGCCTTGGCCAATAGTGTTTTTAACAACCGATTTAATAAATGAGTATTTTGGTGAAAAAGGAGTAAAAAAACTCTCTTTTATAACCGCGTGTTTGATTGCATACGCTTTTTTGATTTTATTTATGGCTATTATAATTCCTGCAGCAAAAGGAATAAGTCCTGTAAATGACGAACAATTTCAAGCTGTTTTTGGTCAAAGCATGTGGATTATTGTTGGTAGTTTGATTGCGTTTATGGCGTCACAATTAATTGACGTGTGGATTTTTTGGTTTTTTAAAAGACGCACCGGAGAGAGAAAAATATGGCTGAGAACAACAGGATCAACAGTAATTTCGCAATTATTTGATTCTTTTATTGTACTTGGAATAGCATTTTGGTTGCCTGGAAAAATTGATTTTGATACTTTTATATCCTCGGCGCTAATTGGTTACACTTTTAAATTATCAATTGCCATATTATTGACACCTTTAATTTACGCAGGGCATCATTTGATAAAAAAATATTTGGAAGAAGATCCTCATAAGGAATAAAAACATTTGGATATGAAAAATAGTTTCTCGCTTATCTTATTCTTCATAATAGGTTTGTTTTTTAGCTGTGGCCATGATGAAAAAAAGCCGGCTAAAAAAGCAATTGCACCTGTCAATATGTTAACGCCTGCTCCTATTAAAACTAATGCAAAAATCTCGTCGAAAAATATTAAGGCTCCAAAAGAAATTGATACAAAAAAAACAGCGAGTATCAACAAAAATCCTTTTGATGTAAAAAATCCAATAAACGTTACACCAATTCATACGCCAGTAAACCAAACGCAAAACACTCCCATTAACATCAAAAAAGAAGTCAACGACAAATTATTGAATTTTGTTAATATCAGAAAGATCCTGAACAACTGTAAAATGGGTCAAACAATGACACAGGAACAACTTACAGAAAACTTTGAAATTCCTGAAGAAGCTGTTAAACTAGTTAAAAGCGTTACTAAAACCGCCGAAAATGAATTAGCCGTAAAATGGAAATCTACCTGGCTAGTCGAAAAAGTATCTGATGCCGAACTTGAAGACGGTAAAATGAAAGTAAAATTCAAAGCAAATAAAATGTATATGTCGGGCAATGCGATCGGCATTAAATATAATAGAAAAATTTACAACGACTTAATAATAGTTGGTCGTTCAGCATATATCCCTAGTGTAAAAGGATATAGCTGGCAAATTGGAAGATAATGGAAAACGAAAATACCATTCGATGCAGTTGGTGTACTTCCAGCGATTTATATAAAAAATATCATGACGAAGAATGGGGCGTTCCCGTGTATGACGACCCTACTTTATTCGAATTTTTAATTCTGGAAACTTTTCAGGCAGGATTAAGCTGGATTACGATTTTGAACAAAAGAGAAAATTTCAGAGAAGCTTTTGATTATTTTGATTATAAAAAAGTAGCCCATTATTCTGAAGACAAAATCGAAGAATTAATGCAGAATATCGGAATTATTCGGAACAAATTAAAAATAAAAGCCACAGTTTCAAACGCTCAGGCTTTTATGAAAGTGCAAGAAGAATTTGGCTCTTTTTCTGATTATATCTGGAAATACACGGATGGAAAACCTATTATAAATCATCCGAAAACTTCAAAAGATGTTCCTGCCACCACACCGCTTTCAGACGAAATCAGCAAAGATTTAAAAAAAAGAGGTTTTAAATTTGTTGGTTCAACCGTAATTTACGCACACATGCAAGCCACCGGAATGGTCAATGATCACACGGAAGATTGCTTTATTCGCAAAGAAAAATAGTCACAGTTTTCAGTCGCAGTCGCACTCTTAGTTTTCATATTTACAAAACTTGATATTTTAAATTAAAGAGTGAAAACTGTGACTGAGACTGAAAACTTTAAAAAAAATACATATATTTGCTTCACACTTTAGGGGTGTCTACAAAGTTGTAGGCTGAGATTTTACCCTCTGAACCTGATCTAGTTCATACTAGCGTAGGGAAAAGTAAGATGACTTCTGCGCGCATATTTTTGCGTTTCTGTAGCCATTCCTAAGGTGTATCTATACACTAAACTAAGAAGGAATGGAACTAAAAATCAATCAACAAATCAAAAAATTCAATGCTGAATCGTTAAGCGTTCAATCATTGCTCGATCTCGAAATTCCGCAAAAACAAAACGGAATCGCCGTTGCTGTAAACAATACTGTTGTTCCAAAAACCAAATGGAACGAATATCTCCTACACGAAACTGACGATATTTTGATTATTTCTGCTACGCAAGGTGGGTAGAGATTTAAATTCCAAATTTTTAAAAAAACAAATTCCAATTACATACTGCTCGTAGACGCACTGCGGTACTTCTCTACAGAAAATGATATGATTAAACACAATCAGAATCAACGTGAAACTTTAAACTTCAAACCTGAAACAAAAATATTATGACAAACGAAGAACAAATATCCAGAACCCCATTTCCGAATTCTAAAAAAGTATATATCGACGGAGAAATTCATCCGATAAAAGTAGCAATGCGTGAAATTGCTTTGAGCGATACCAAACTTTCAAATGGAGGCATTGAGAAAAACCCTCCTGTAACTGTTTACGATACTTCGGGCGCTTATACCGATCCGAATATCGAAATTAATATTCGAAAAGGACTTCCGCGTTTAAGAGAACAATGGATTTTAGATCGAAATGATGTTGAAATTTTAGACGAAATCACTTCAGATTACGGCTTAAGTCGATTAAAAGACGAAAACTTAAATCATCTTCGTTTTGAATATTTACATCAGCCTAAACGTGCTAAGAAAGGTGCAAACGTAACGCAATTATATTACGCCAAACAAGGAATCATTACGCCAGAAATGGAATATATCGCGATTCGCGAAAACCAGCGCATCGAACTTTTAAACGAACAAACCAAAGCAATGCAATGCCAGCACGGCGGAAACAGCTTTGGTGCGAATACGCCAAAAAGCAAAATCACTCCAGAATTTGTTCGTTCTGAAGTGGCTTGCGGAAGAGCGATTATTCCAAATAACATCAACCATCCTGAAAGCGAACCAATGATTGTGGGGCGTAATTTCTTGGTAAAAATCAATGCCAATATCGGAAATAGTGCCGTGACTTCGAGTATTGAAGAAGAAGTTGAAAAAGCCGTGTGGGCTTGTCGTTGGGGAGCAGACACGATTATGGATTTATCAACGGGAAAAAACATTCACGAAACCAGAGAATGGATTATCCGAAATTCTCCTGTTCCAATTGGAACCGTTCCGATTTATCAAGCATTAGAAAAAGTAAAAGGAATTGCTGAAGATTTAACTTGGGAAATTTTCCGCGATACTTTGATTGAGCAAGCAGAACAAGGTGTTTCATATTTTACCATTCACGCGGGAGTTTTGCTTCGTTATATTCATTTGACTGCGAATCGTGTTACAGGAATTGTTTCTCGAGGCGGGTCGATCATGGCAAAATGGTGCTTATTTCATCATAAAGAAAACTTTTTATACACGCATTTTGAAGAAATCTGCGAAATCATGAAACAATATGACGTTGCTTTTTCTCTTGGAGACGGATTGCGTCCAGGTTCGATTGCCGATGCAAATGATGCAGCACAATTTGCAGAATTAGAAACTTTAGGAGAATTAACCAAAATTGCCTGGAAACATGATGTTCAGGTTTTTATTGAAGGTCCAGGACATGTGCCAATGCACATGATTAAAGAAAACATGGACAAACAATTAGAACATTGCCATGAAGCTCCTTTTTATACTTTAGGTCCGTTGACTACAGATATTGCTCCGGGTTATGATCACATCACATCGGCAATTGGAGCGGCTATGATTGGCTGGTACGGCTGTGCGATGTTATGTTATGTAACACCAAAAGAACACCTTGGTTTACCAAATAAAAAAGATGTTAAAGATGGCGTAATAACCTACAAAATCTCAGCTCACGCCGCCGATTTAGCAAAAGGTCATCCAGGAGCGCAATATCGTGATAATGCTTTGAGTAAAGCCCGTTTCGAATTCCGCTGGGAAGATCAATTTAATTTGGCTTTAGATCCAGATACAGCAAGAGAATTCCATGATGAAACACTTCCGGCTGACGGCGCAAAAGTGGCGCACTTCTGCTCAATGTGCGGACCAAAATTCTGTTCTATGAAGATATCTCAGGAAATCAGGGATGTTGCTGCCGCAGAAAAAGGAATGCAAGAGAAATCAGAGGAATTTATTGAACAGGGGAAAGAGATTTACATCTAAAAGAAAATAGAGTAAAGAAGAAAGAAAAAAGATATGATTGTGATTACGAATCCTTTTTTTGTTAAAAATGAAATAGACATCCTTCATTCTTTATTTGAAGAAGGATTGTCATTGCTTCATATTCGGAAACCTGAATTTTCAGAATTAGAAATGGCGCATTTTATTCCGCAAATAAAACCTGAATATAGAAATAAACTTGTTTTGCACAGTCATCATTCCTTAGCAGAAGATTTCGGAATTACGAGAATTCATTTTTCTGAAAAAGAAAGAAAAAGTAATCGTATCAATCCTGCAAGGTTTTCAAAACCTTGTAGGTATAAATACGAATCAATTTCAACATCAACACATTCTATTGAAGGTTTTAATTCCTTAGAAAATGATTTTGATTATGCCTTTCTAAGCCCTGTTTTTAAAAGTATTTCGAAAGAAAATTATCATTCAGAAATTGATCTTTTTGAAGAGATAAAAAAGCGTACAAATTATAAAACAAAACTAATCGCTTTAGGCGGAATTGATTCAGAAAATATTCGCAAAACTTTAGAAAAAGGTTTTGATGATGTTGCTCTTTTAGGAAGTATTTGGAAAAATAAAAATCCATTAAAACAAATTAAATTATGTCAGCAAATCGCCCAATCGTTCTCGCTATAGCCGGTTTTGATCCTTCGGGGGGCGCTGGCGTTTTAGCCGATGCCAAAACTTTTGAATTGCATCAGGTTACTGGATTTGCAATCACAACTGCAAATACTATTCAGACCGAAAACAAGTTTTATGAAATTCAATGGACAAATTTAAGCTTTGTGATTCGTTCGATAGAAACTCTTTTTTTAAGTTATAAAATCAGCGTGGTAAAAATTGGGATTGTTCCAACGCTTCATTATTTAAACCGAATTCTTTCGACAATAAAACTTTTATCGCCATCAACAAAAATTGTTTGGGATCCTGTTTTAAAATCAACTACTGAATTTGAATTTATAAAAATTGAAGACTATCCGGCATTAGATAAAATCCTTTCCAAAATTGATCTGATTACGCCCAATTACAACGAAATCGAAATCTTGTTTCCTGATTTTTTTACAAACAAAATCTGGCAACAAAATAAAATTCCGACTTCCATTTTATTAAAAGGCGGACATAATGCTTTAGAACCTGGCACTGATCGTCTTTTTCTAAAAAATGAAACAATTGATTTATTGCCTTCAGGAAAAAAATGTTTTGAAAAACACGGTTCTGGCTGTGTTTTATCAGCCTCAATAGCCTCAAATCTTGCATTAGATCAAACTTTGCATGAAGCTTGTCTAAATGCTAAAACCTACATAGAAAAATATCTAAATTCAACTTCAACACTAATAGGATTTCACTATGTACAATAAACTACAATACATTTCTCAAGGAAATACAATCGAAGAACAATTGTATAATATTCAACAGGCGCTTGATGCGGGTTGCGATTGGATACAAATGCGATTTAAAAATCAGACTGCTAAAGATACTTTTGCCTTAGCTGAAGCTGTAAAATTTTTATGCGAAGAATATCTGGCGAATTTTATTGTAAATGATGACTTGCATCTCGCTGAACAAATTGCAGCAGATGGTGTTCATCTTGGTTTAACCGATATGAAAATTAATGAAGCCAGAGCTATTTTAGGAAACACAAAAATTATAGGAGGAACGGCAAACACTTTTGAAGACATTCAAAACCATGCAAAAAATGGCGCTGATTACATTGGTTTAGGCCCTTTCCGATTTACGAATACAAAGGAAAAATTAAGTCCGATTTTAGGTTTGTCAGGGTATTTTGAGATTCTTCAAAAAATGAAAAAAAATAAAATCACAATTCCAGTTTTTGCAATTGGCGGAATTACTTTGAAAGATGTAAATCCGTTAATGGAAACTGGCATTTACGGTATTGCACTTTCTGGGCTTATCACAGAAAGTGACGAAAAAGAAAAATTAATTCAGCAACTCAACGAAAAATTATATGCAAAAGTCATTGTTTAATATAGCAGACAAAACCTTTACTTCTCGTTTATTTCTTGGAACGGGAAAATTTGGTTCAAATCAGGAAATGGAAGAAGCGATTTTGGCTTCAGAAAGCGAATTGGTTACCGTTGCCCTAAAACGCATCGACTTAGAAACAGATACTGATGCAATTTTACCCCATTTAAAACATCCAAAGATCAATTTATTACCCAATACATCTGGAGCACGAAACGCCAAAGAAGCTGTTTTTGCTGCACAATTGGCACGTGAAGCTTTAGAAAGCAACTGGGTAAAATTAGAAATTCACCCAGATCCAAAATATCTAATGCCTGATCCTATTGAAACTTTGAAAGCGACTGAAGAATTAGCAAAATTAGGATTTATTGTACTTCCATACATTCACGCCGATCCGGTTTTGTGCAAACATCTTGAAAGCGCTGGAACTTCTGCCGTAATGCCTTTGGGTTCACCAATTGGAAGTAATAAAGGTCTAAAAACAATAGATTTCTTAGAAATTATAATCGAGCAAAGTACGGTTCCAGTTATTGTTGACGCCGGAATTGGCGCTCCTTCTGATGCCGCTAAAGCAATGGAAATTGGCGCTGATGCCGTTTTGGTGAACACTGCGATTGCTGTTGCCGGAAATCCGAGTTTAATGGCTGAGGCGTTTAAAGAAGCTGTCATTGCTGGAAGAAAGGCTTTTGAAGCAAAGATTGGAAATCAGCAAAATTATGCTTCAGCTTCTAGCCCTTTGACTTCTTTTCTTTATGAATAAATTTGATTTTCTCTCGCAGATTTAGCAGATGATTTTTATGTTGAAACTGCTGAATCTATTTATTATGATTTTTTAACCAATAAAAAAAACCGAATTTTCTTTGATTTTGAATTAAAAAATTATGTCAGAAAATGAAATATCATATAAAATTAGAGGAGCAATTTTTAAAGTATATAACGGTCTCGGACCCGGATTATTAGAATCGGTTTATGAGAGTGCTCTTTATTATCAATTACAAAAAGATGGATTACAAATCGTTAAACAAATTGATTTCCCTGTTAAATATGATGAAGCTTATTTAGACATAACTTTCAGACTAGATATTTTAGTGGAGAATAAAGTAATTATAGAATTAAAATCCGTGGAGGAAATAAAGCCAATTCATTTCAAACAATTAAATACTTATTTAAAATTGACTAATAAAAAACTAGGACTATTAGTCAATTTTAACTGCTCTAATATCCTAGAAAATATTCATCGCGTTGTAAATAAAATTTAATCTGCACGATCTGCAAAATCTGCGGGAAACAAAATAAAAAATGAACACATTCAAATCTATTTTCGATCAATATAATTGGGATGAAATCCAATCTAGAATATACAAGACAACATCAAAAGATGTCGAACGTACTTTGGCTAAAACCAAATACAATCTTGATGATTTTTTGATTTTAATCTCCCCAATTGCTCAAAATTATCTGGAAGAAATGGCTCAAAAATGCCATGAAATTACCAAAAAACGTTTTGGAAAAACCATTCAAATGTATGCGCCACTTTATTTAAGCAACGAATGTCAAAATATCTGTACGTATTGTGGTTTTAGTTTAGACAATAAAATCAAGCGAAAAACACTTTCTGATTCCGAGATAAAACTTGAAGTTGAAGCTTTGAAAAATACAGGCTTTGATCATGTTTTACTCGTAACAGGCGAAGCAAATTATACAGTAAACATCCATTATTTTTTGAATGCAATTAATTTAATCAGAAAGGATTTTTCGATTATTTCTGTTGAAGTACAACCACTTTCAACTGAAGATTATGAACATCTACACAACGCTGGTGTTTACTCGGTTTTGGTTTATCAGGAAACCTATCATCAAGAAGTTTACAAAAAGTATCATACAAAAGGTAAAAAATCAAATTTCGAATATAGATTAGAAACTCCTGACCGAATTGGAACTGCCGGAATTCATAAAATTGGTTTAGGTGTTTTATTGGGGTTGGAAGATTGGCGAACCGATAGTTTCTTTAATGCCTTGCATTTAGATTATTTGCAGAAGAAATATTGGCAAACCAAATATTCCGTTTCTTTTCCACGTCTTCGTCCCGCTGAAGGAATTATCGAACCTAATTTTATTATGGATGACAAAGATTTGACGCAATTAATCTGCGCTTACCGATTATGGAATGAGGATTTAGAAATCTCCATTTCAACACGTGAAAACGAAAAATTCAGAAACAATATCATTCCGATTGGTGTTACGAGTATGAGCGCAGGCTCAAAAACAAATCCGGGTGGTTATGTGGTGGATCCGCAGTCTTTGGAGCAATTCGAAATCAGCGACGAACGCTCTGCCGAAGAAATTTCACAAATCATAAAAAAATCAGGTTACGAACCCGTTTGGAAAGATTGGCACGAAGCATATAGTCAAAAGTTGGAAAGTCAAAAGTCATAAAGTCCAAAACTTAACTTTAATCTTTCACCTTCAACTTTCAACTTTTGACTTTCGACTTTCGACTTTCGACTTTCGACCTTTAAGACTAAAAATAATGAGCATTATACAAGAATTCCTTCGTTACAACAGACAAACTATTTTACCTGAAATTGGCGATGAAGGTCAAGAAAAACTAAAAAAAGCAAAAGTATTAGTTATTGGAGCCGGCGGTTTAGGCTGTCCGATTTTGCAATATATTGCTACTGCCGGTGTAGGTTTTATCGGAATTATGGATTTTGACACCATTGAAATTCATAATCTTCATCGGCAGATTTTATATACTGAAAATGAAATAGGAAAACAAAAATCGATTGTTGCCCGAGAAGTCGTTTCAAAACTAAATCCGTTGATTGAAGCTGTCGCTATTAATGAAAAACTAACTACTGAAAATGCATCAAAAATCATTGAACAATATGATATTGTTGTCGATGGTTCTGATAATTTTTCGACACGTTATTTAGTGAATGATACTTGTGTGAAACTAAAGAAAACTTTGGTTTACGGAAGTATTTTAAAGTTTGAAGGCCAAATTGCCGTTTTCAATCATAACGGAAGCAAAAATCTCCGAGATTTGTTTCCGGAAATGCCTGATCCAAAAGATGTTCCGAATTGCAATTTGAATGGCGTTTTAGGAACTTTACCTGGAATCATTGGCAATATGATGGCGCACGAAACACTTAAATTAATTTTAGAATTACCAACTTTAAAGAATGAACTTGTCATTTTTAATACGTTAAACTGGAATTTTACAAAGCTGAATTTCTAAAACACAACCTCATCACCAACAGAAATAGTTCCTGAATTCAGACTAACGATATTAGTCCCAAATAAAACAGAATTATCTACATTTCTGTATTTGCTCAAGGTTTTTAGAGGCTCTTTTTTTACAATTCCTTTCTGCGGATCATTATTTACCATAATACATCTTCCGCAAGGCTTTATGTTTTTAAATTGAACGTCGCCTATTTTAAAAACCTGAAAATCATCTTCTTCGTGAGCACTTTTGGTGCTCACCACAATATTTGGGCGGAATCTTTTAATAGTGATTTTTTCTTCTAATTTTTCATTTAAAAAATTAAGACTTTCTGTTCCAATTAATAAATAGGGATAACCATCGGCTAAACTGACATTGTAGATTTCATTTGTTCTTGAACTTTCATGTTTACGAGCACCAATTTTATTGATTTTCACCAATCTGCATTCAAAACCTAATTTATCACTAAACCATTTTGAAGAATTTTTATTGACTTCGAAAACTTCACTTTTATCGTCCCAAACTTGAGAATCTATAGGATTTTCCAAATGTTCACTAATAGAAAATTCATGCGTTTCTCCTTCAAAAGCAATTTGAATTTTATCTCCTAAAATCTCAGGATAAAACTGACTCATTATTGGGTATTCTCTTTGCGTAACATGAACATTTTCTGAATCAATCAACATCCATCTTCGGTCATTTTCAAATCCCATTTCTTCTGCATTGGCACTTTTTAAACTAATACCAGCCAAGCTTTTTATCGGATAAATATAAATTTCTTTTATAATGTAAACTGCACTCATTTTTATTTGCTTTTTAAGATGGACATAAATTCTTCGCGATCAATTTCACGACAACCCAAACTTTCTAAATGTGGATTATAAATCTGGCAATCTAATAATTTGTAATTTTCTTTCTTCAAATATAAGGCTAAAGCAATGAAAGCTGTTTTTGAAGCATTTGAAACTTTAGAAAACATACTTTCTCCACAAAAAACAGTTCCCTTTCCTAAATCAATTCCATACAAACCCCCAACTAAGATATCATCCTGCCAAACCTCAACAGATTTTGCAAATCCTTCTTCATTCAGTTTGCAATATGCTTCAATCATTTCATCAGAAATCCAAGTTCCATTTTGACCGTCGCGTTTTATCTGTTGGCAATTCGAAATTACTTCTCTGAAATTTTTATTGTAAGTCACCTTGAACATTTTCTGATTCAGGATCTTTCGCATACTTTTCGATATTACGAGTTCATCGAAAAACAAAACCATTCTCGGATCTGGCGCCCACCAAAGAATTGGCTCTCCTTCATTAAACCAAGGAAAAATTCCGCTTTTATAAGCCAATTGCAATCGTTCGGAACTTAAATCGCCGCCAATTGCCAAAACACCTTCTTCATCAGCTTCTGAAACGGGCGGAAAAAATAAATCGTTGAATAAATAATACATCTTTTTTAAAAATCAATCATGAAATTCCAAATTTCAAAATGTTGTCATTTATATAAATAACAAACCAAACTCAAAAACAAAATTCCAAATCCCAAAATCACGTGAATGAATTGGAATTTGGAATTTTATTTTTTTAGAATTTAAACCTTTTTTAGAACGGTAAATCGTCTGGTTCGTCTTCGTTAATGCTTGTTGCTGGTGCAAAAGTTTCTGCAACTGGCATTGGAGCGCCTTGCGCAGGTCCTTCTGGCGCCAATCTTTCGATTCTCCAACCTTGAATACTATTGAAATATCTAGTTTCTCCTTGTGGATTAACCCATTCTCTTCCTCTTAAATTGATAGAAACTTTTACTGCTTCACCTAGTTTATAGTTGCTTAATAAATCGCATTTGTCTTGAGTAAATTCGATTAAAATGTGTTGTGGATACTGCTCATCTGTAGTTACTACTAATTCTCTTTTTTTGAATGAAGCACTAACTTGTTGCTCAGGATTTACCACTTTTACTTTTCCTATAACTTCCATCTTCGTCTATAATTAATTATTGTTTCTATTCTTATTTTTTGGCTAAAAGCACTTTCCAAGCTGAAGAAATATCATCATTATTGAGATATTTTTTGGCTTCTAAATGTATTTTTTCCTGATCATCTGAGCTTAAAACTCCTTTCACAGAAAAATTTTCTTTCACAAATATACTAACTTCTTCTGTTGTAGGCAAGGCTTCTATATTTCCTAATTTTCCGAGGTCATTCCCATTAAACACAGGGCTTTCCTTTACAAAACTCGGAATTGCATCTACTCCAACGCCCAAAGTTGTCAGTGGTTTTGGCACTTCAAAAAGCCCTTGATTTGATCTTGAATACCAATTTGCTCCCAATCTTGAAACCAAATCAATTTTGTGTTGATCAATAGCTCCATTTTCGTCTAAAATCGATTCGTTGATATGAATCTTTACCACTTCACACAAAATCAGATTTCCAGCTCCTCCTTCTGTTCCTAACGGAATAATTTGCGAAATCTTGCATTCAAACTGAACCGGTGATTCTTTAACCCTATACGGCTTTACAATATCAGATGGAACCTGAGTTAAACCTGCTTTTATGAACTCATTTACACCCTCACCATATTCTGTACTTGCCAATGAGGTTTGTTGTACCAAATCGTAATTTACGACATTAATTACTACTTCACGTGTTGCTTCGGCATTAATCAAAGTATGCTTTACTGTATTGTCACGAACGCGTCTTGAAGGCGAAAAAACCAAAATTGGCGGATTAGCACTAAACACATTAAAAAAGCTGAAAGGCGATAAATTCGGGATTCCTTTTTCGCTTATTGTACTTGCAAAAGCAATTGGCCTTGGGCCGACAGCACTTTGCAGATAACCTTGCAATTTAACTGTTGGTATCTCTTTTGGATCGATGCTAATCATAATTTTTCTTTTTAACCAAACCTCATTTTGGTAACTGCAAAAGTATAGAAATGGTTTAATTCGGAGAAATAGTTTGGAACATAAAAACGAAAAATCTTTCCGGAATTGCAAAATATTAAATGCGTATAATTCGTTATATTTATACCTCAAAAATTAGTTTATGCACTTTTCTGAACGCAGAAATACAACTCGCTGGGTTATAATTCTTATTTCCTTTTTAATCATTACTTTGATTCTTTGGAATACATATACTTTTTTCCAAATTTTCAAAAATGAAGAGCGTTTGAAAATGAAACTTTTTGCGAATGCGCAAATTACAATTGTCAATGCCGATGAAAATACAGATGTAGAGCTTCCTCTTCAGATTTTCAATAACAATACTTCAATTCCAGGTGTCATAATGCTGTATGATAAAGTAGTCAGTGCTAAAAATGTTCCTGATGAAATTTTGAATGACAAAAAGAAATTAAAATCTTTTTTAAACAATCTAAGAAGTGAAAACGAACCCATTACTTTTGAATACGCTCCCGGAAAATACCAAATTTTATATTACGGGAATTCGGCTTTACTCAATAAGCTAAAATATTATCCAATTGCTTTATTGCTGATTGTCTTTTTATGTGTCGCCTTGATTTATAATTTTTATAAAAGCACCAAAATGGCCACACAAAACAAACTGTGGGCCGGAATGGCAAAAGAAACGGCACATCAAATTGGTACGCCTTTATCATCTTTAATTGGTTGGATTGAAATTTTAAAAACAGAAGATATTGATTTATCTATAACTTCTGAAATAGAGAAGGATATTGATCGTTTACAAACTATTACGGATCGTTTTTCTAAAATTGGTTCTGTTCCCGTTTTAGAAACTCATGATATTGTTTCAGAAACTTTAAATGCTTTTAAATACCTGCAATCGCGTTTTTCAAAACAAGTTGCATTTTCATATCACACTCCTCAAAACCCAATAATGGTTCAGATAAATCCAATTCTTTACAGCTGGACAATCGAGAATTTGGTAAAAAATGCCATTGATGCCATGAAAGGAAAAGGAAATTTAGAACTGCAAATTGAACAAGATGCTCATCAAGTAAAAATTAATGTAAAAGATTCAGGAACCGGTATTCCGAAAAAACAATTCAAAACGATTTTTGAAACTGGTTTTACAACCAAAAAACGTGGCTGGGGATTGGGACTTTCTTTAACTAAAAGAATTGTAGAAGAATATCATAACGGCAAAATCAAAGTTTTACATTCTGAAATTGGAAAAGGTACTACGTTTCAGATTTTATTGAATAAAAAAATGCAGTAAATAATTTTACTGCATTTTTTATATTTTTTATGGGCTTTGATTTCGCTCAGCCTGACACTCGTAAAATCTTTACAAATTTGCTGTAATACTTTTAGCCAAAGCTTCAAATTCCTCTTTTGTAAGTGATACTTTATTTTGGAAGCGCATTTCATCCATATGATTCAACGGAATCAAATGCACATGCGTATGAGGCACTTCTAATCCAACAACTGCAACACCAACTCTTTTGCAAGGAACTGTTTTTTCTAAAGCGATTGCAACTTTTTTAGAAAACTTCATTAAGCCTAAATACAATTCATCATCCATATCAAAAATCTTGTCGATTTCTTGTTTTGGAATACACAGCGTGTGTCCTTTTGCATTTGGGTTAACATCTAAAAAAGCTAAGAAGTTTTCATCTTCAGCAACTTTATATGCGGGAATTTCTCCGTTTACTATTTTTGTGAATATCGATGCCATTTTTGTTTATTCGTTTATTTGGTTAATCGTTTAACCGATTTAACGATTAAGCAGTTAAACTTTAAAATATTTAGTCTCTAGAGATTTCTAGAATTTCAAATTTCAAAACACCATTTGGAACTGTAATTTCAGCTACTTCCCCAACTGATTTCCCTAGCAAACCTTTTCCAATAGGAGAAGTCACTGAGATTTTTCCAGTTTTCAAATCGGCTTCGCTTTCTGCAACAAGCGTATATTTCATTTCCATTCCGTTGCTTTGATTTTTGATTTTCACATTAGATAAAACCAAAACTTTAGAAACATCCAATTGAGATTCATCAATTAATCTTGCATTTGCATAAACCTCTTCCAGTTTGGCAATTCTCATTTCTAATAAACCCTGTGCTTCTTTTGCAGCATCGTACTCGGCATTTTCAGATAAATCTCCTTTGTCACGTGCGTCTGCTATATCTTGAGATGCTTTTGGACGCATTACACTTTTTAAATGCTCCAACTCATCTTTTAATTTTTTTAATCCTTCTGCTGTATAATAAGATACTTTACTCATAACTTCATCGTTTATATAAATACAAAAAATCCCATCGGGACGGGATTTTGTATTACAAATATACTATTATTTTTAATAGTACATAATTATATGTTAATCATATAAAAATCAAAACTAAATATTTTATTTTTGTTTCCTTAATCCTTACTAAAAGAATGAAAAAAATCTGGCTCTTAATCGTCTTTGTTTGTGCACTTTATGCTTGTAGTGATAGTGAGCGCAGCAATAAAAACCCTTACATTCCAAACTACTCTGTCAATTTATCTGTAGATATGAACTTGCCTGCTTATTCAAATCTAAAATTTGTAAGCAACGGCGTTATTGTTCCTAATTTTGGCGCAAAAGGAATTATCATTTTTAATGCTGGAAACTCCTATAATGCATTTGATGCCGCGTGCCCAAATCAGGAACTTACTTCTTGTACAGCAATGACGATTGACGGCATATATGCAGTTTGTTCTTGTGACAAAGTGCAATACAGTTTATTTACTGGTTTGGGAAGCAAAGAATATCCGCTGAAACAATATAGAGTCGAAGTTATAGGATCTGTAATTCATGTATATAATTAAAACAAAAACGCCTGAAAGTTTAATTTTCAGGCTTTTTTGTTTGTTAGAATTTCAAAGTCAATCCGGCTAAGAAATTAATTCCCGCCTGCGGATAATAGTACGGATAAATATCCCACATATATCCGTTTGAAACATATTTTTTGTCCAAAATATTGTTCACCATTCCTGTAATCATAATCGATTTGAAAACCGATTTTGGTTTGATTTCATAAGAAACATTCAAATCGTTCACAAAATAATCTGCCAGTTTTGCTGATGGCAATTCAATATTATTCATGTATTGCTCGCCAACGTATTTTTGCAATAACGAAATATGCAAACTCTGAATTGGGCTATAGACAATTATATTTCCGGCGATAACTTCTGGCGAATAAGCAATTTTAGTTGTTCCGTAATTTTGGCCTTCAACAGCCAAATCAACATTTTTATTACTGCTTAAAGTAAAGTTTGGTCGAAGAATAAATTGTTCAGAAAGTTTGATCGTTGCATCGAATTCAAAACCCAAACGATAGCTTTTATCTGTATTAGAACGAATTGGTGCACCAACATCGTCAAGCGTTCCTGTCAAAATCAACTGATCTTTATAAGCCATATAATAGAAATTAGAATTCAATTGGAAGTTTTCCGAATTAAATCTCCATCCTAATTCAAAATCATTTAATTTTTCTGGTTTTACATTTCCTCCTTCGTAATCTGTTCGGTTTGGCTCACGATTCGCACGAGCATATGAGAAATACAGCGTGTTTTTTTGATTGATTTCATAATTTAATCCCGCTTTTGGGTTAAAGAAATTAAAATCATCATCTACTAGACCAGTTTCCGCACTATTAGCTTTGTATGTTACTCTTCGGTACTGCAAATCGCCATAGAAACTCAATTTTTCCGTGAATTGATAATTTGCTTTCGCGAAAATATTTCCGTCTGTTTTTGTCGAAAAATCATCGTAATAATGATCTCCTAATTCTGAGTTTGAAGCATATCTCGCCCAAATCACTTGTCCGTAATGATCTCCTTCATATTTGTTCCAGCCTCCTCCAAAAATGACATCCAGTTTTTCATCTTTATATTTTACAGAAAAAGTCGTTCCGTAGAAATCATTGTCCAACCATTTTTGACGCACCAAATCTGTAGTTGCAACAGCTCCAACTGGGTCTAAATTATAATCGGCCATGTTGGCATCTTCCTTATAATTTTCGTAGTAGCCTTTTCCTTTTGTATAATGAAAAGCCAAATTAGAACTCCATTTATCAGACCACGATTCACTCCAATGTAGTTGATAATGATCTTGCTGATAATTATCGGTTTCATTGTCATAATAACGAGTATTTCCAAATTCATCTGTGTACTTTCCAGCCGAATTATATCTTCTATTCTTATTCAACATTTCACCGTCGATTCCGTTCCAAGATTGGTACGTTTTTTCAGTTCCGCCAAAAACCAAAGCTTTAATTAAAGTGGTTTTTCCAACATAAGTTCCTTGTAGAAAATACGATTTCAAATCAGAACTTGCTCTGTCAATATAACCATCAGATTTAATTCTAGACAAACGTCCAGCCAATTCAAAATGGTCATTTAATAAACCAGTACTGAATTTCACGGTATTTTTCTGCGAATTAAAACTTCCGAAAGAGCTTGAGATTTCGCCAGTTGCCTTCGAAGCATAATTATCTGTCAACATATTCAAACTTGCGCCGAAAGCACCAGAACCATTTGTAGAAGTTCCTACTCCGCGCTGTAATTGAAGACTTTCTACTGAAGAAGCAAAATCGGGCATATTAACCCAAAAAGTTCCTTGGCTTTCTGCATCGTTATACGGAATTCCGTTGATGGTAACATTCACACGAGTTGCATCACTTCCACGGACGCGAATTCCGCTGTAACCAATTCCGTTTCCAGCATCAGAAGTAGTAACTACCGAAGGAAGATAATTCATCAAAGTAGGAATATCTTGTCCCAGATTTCTAAATTTGATTTCTTTTTTATCCATATTACTAAACGTAACCGGAGTTTTTGAAGTCACACGAACCGCAGAAACCAAAACCTCATCAAGCGAATTTACTTTTGTAGAATCTTGCTGTTGCGCAAAAGAAATTAGAGTAAAGAAAATAGAGAATAGAGTAAAGAAAATAGATTTGTTGCTCAGCTTTGCAACTTTGCAACTTTGTAACTTTGTAACTTTAAAAAGTGTTTTCATCTGTAAATAAATTACAAATAAAAGGGGGAATTATTCTTTTGTTAAATTAATAAATGTGTTTCACGACAAAATAAAGTGTGCACGCTTGATAGTGTCGTTTTTTCCCTTAGCAACATTACTCGCTCAGGTTCTTTGGGTATGATCTCAGCTCGTTATTTAGAGCACCCCTTTGAGACAGTGCAAATTTAGTGTTAAAAAGATTAAAACTCCAAAAAATAAATTCCAAATTCCAAAAACTCACTTTTCAATGATTTTCTGTTGGAATTTGGAATTTATTTCTTGTTATTTAATCTAGATTCGGTTTCTTTCTTGATTGTTTCAAATCAGAGATATTCTTTTTATCCTTGATTCTTTTTTTAATTACAGCTTTCGGAACTTTTGTTGCTTTTCTAATCTTCGGAACAAATAATCCTTTTTTGATTATTTCCAGAAATCGCTTTATAACAATATCTTTGTTTTTAAGCTGACTTCGATCTTCATCACAATTTAAAATTAAGATATTTTCAGAAGTTAAACGCGCTGCAATATTAGTTAGCAAAAGCAGTTTTTCTTCATCAGACAAAGCTTGCGAAGCATTTAAATCAAAAGACAAAACCACTTTTGATGAAACTTTGTTCACGTTTTGTCCGCCAGCTCCACTACTGCGAACAGCTTTAAAACTTAATTCTGATATGATTTTATCAACATCCATTATTGTGGCTGATGTGGTGCTTTCAACAAATCATTTACTGTTTTCACCGGGTTAAAAGTAATTAATGGGACAGCAACAAAAATAGTCAGCCAATGCGCCATTGAACCATTCCATAATCCTGGCAATTCGTAATTTTTAACCGTTTTTCCGTCAACACTTTTTTCAACAATAAAACCTGTTTTTTGATCTACAAAGTTTTGCAAATCAAACTTCTGTCCTTTATAACTTTTAATGCCGCAAACTAAATCTACTGGATTAAAATGTGTCGATTCTGCCAAAATTTTAGCCTGCTTTTTATCTGACAAATCAATTTGCGATGTTTCAACAATTTGAAGCGATTTTATGCCTTTGTCGCTCATTACCCAAAAAGGTCCTCCACCAGGTTCTCCTTCATTTTTCACCATTCCGCAAACTCTGATAGGGCGATCTAAAAGTTCTTTGACTTTGTTGATTTTATTCTCAAAAGTAAACATATTGAAATCGCTCGATATTTCAATATTTAATTCATCAGTCAAAAAAAGAGTCATTTCGTTTAATTCCTTTTCTCCAATTTTTTGCTGCTCAATTGCATTCAGATAAGTGAACACTTTTTGTTGTGCCGCAATCAAAATTCCCGCCAACGCTTTTTTGTATAATGTAATTTTATCAATATGATTTTGAATCACATTGTCAATGTTTTTTATAAAAATAACATCTGCATCAAGCGCATTTAGATTTTGAATCAAAGCACCATGTCCGCCTGGTCTAAAAATCAAGGCGCCATTTTTGTCTCTCACCAATCTGTTTTTTGCATCAACCGCAATCGAATCTGTAGCGGCATTTTGATAGGAATAACCAATATTAATCGCAATACCCGAATCTTTTTCTACTTTTTCCTTAAGAAATCCAATTTCTTTTTCAAACAATACTTGATGTGCTTCGGTAACTGTAAAATGAAGATTTGAAACTTGGTTCGAAGATGCGTAATGTGCACATTCGTTTAAATGTTCTTCAATCGGATTTGCAATATGATCTTTATATTTATGAAAAGGCAAAACAGCCTTTGGCTTATCTGCAAAAGCAAAATAATCCTGCGAAAGCAATGTTTTTATGAAATAGTAATTTTTATAATCACGCTCTAAATTATCAAAATCGGGATAAATCGATTTCAATTTTTTATCAACTGCTTTGAAAAAAGGGAACTTATCCATTGCGACAATAAAAATAGGAAGTTCTTTGTCTTTTTTTCTGTTTATATAAGCATTTATTGTTTCTTTTTCGATGTCAAATTCATTCACAAAAGCCCTCAAAAACTTAAACATTCTAGTCGCAGCACCTGAAGCTGGAACGAATTTTTTGATTTTCAGCTTTTCCTTTTGAGCATCAAAAAATGCTGCTTTTTCCTCAAATTCTGTTTCTGAAAAGGCCAAGATACCATCATCAATCGTTGCTGGACTAATCAAATGGCTTTTTGATATTCCTTTTTTAAAAATCTTCAATTGTTTCAGAATATTTTCTAAAGAAATGCCACGCTCATACAACTGAACAAAATCTTCAGATGAAAAGCCACGTTCCTTGGCCATAGCAAGCCCTTCAATAATTGCTGTGGCTTTTGCCAAGCGGCTTTCTTTATTTCCTGAAAGAATTATAAATGGCTTTTTAGTATCAATTAAAGTTTGTTTAAAAACAGAAAACACAGTTTCTCTTCCGTCTGGCGTATCTCTGATATCATCTTTTTCCCAAGGAACATCAATATCTGTCAGGAAAAACAAATCGTACTCATGTTCCAGCGCAGCTTCA
Source organism: Flavobacterium denitrificans DSM 15936 (assembly GCF_000425445.1). Taxonomy (GTDB): domain Bacteria; phylum Bacteroidota; class Bacteroidia; order Flavobacteriales; family Flavobacteriaceae; genus Flavobacterium; species Flavobacterium denitrificans. Next base: position 75,031 of record NZ_AUDL01000014.1, read on the forward strand.
TTTAAAAGCGGGTCACAGAATCCGTAATACATCTCAGAGAAAACTTTGGTTACCATCAAATTAGTATCGCAGAACAAATAAGTGTTTGCCTTAGAAAGTTTTTCATTCTCTAAAGCTGTTTGTCCGTATGCAATAGGCATCATATCATCAGCCACACAAATGTGCTGATTCTCCTCCCATTTTTCTTGTAAGTAATCGCGTGCAAACTCCGGGACCCATTCGGTTTCGTAATATTCTGCAAGCTGTTTTGCTAAAGTTGTTTTCCCCGTACTTTCGGGCCCAAATAAAGCAATTTTTATGATAGTTGTTTTTTGCTGTCTAAGATTTTTCTCCATTCTAAATAAGCTGAAATAGCCAAAATTGTAAAAATTAAATATTGAAGTGACAGCATCCCTAAGCCGCGATAAGCATAAAGAGGCACAACAATTATATCGCCAATAATCCAAAGTGTCCAGTTTTCGATTTTTTTCCTGGCCATGTACCACATTCCTGCAAAAAATATTCCTGACGAAATCATATCGACATAATTGTCTGGATTGATTGTATAGTCAAAATATTTATAAATGCCGAAAACTACAAAAACGGTCACAATAAATAGTACGATTCCGATTATTTTTTCATTAAAATTTGTACGAGTAATCGGCAAATCATCTTCTGTAGTACTTCCCTTACCCCAAACATACCAGCCGTAAATACTCATTATCGAAAAATACCCATTAATAATCATGTCGCCAATGTAGCCCGCAATGTACAGCAAATACACTGAAATTACTGTCGCAATCAACCCCGTAGGATAAACCCAGATATTTTCTTTTTTAGCAAACCAAACGCTTAATATGCCACAAACAAAAACTAAAAATTCAAGAGCAATATGCCATAACGGCGCATTTTTATAACTGTCTAGAAAAAAATCTATCATTTGGTCAAGCTGTTTTGGGTTGGTTTATGATTCAAAAAAATGACTGTCGTTTTCAAAAGCAGTTCCAATAACTACTAAATCGGCGCCAGCATTATACGCATTTTGAATTCCGTGCAAATCTACAATTCCTCCGCCAACAATTATAGGAATTTCTATATTTTGAGCAATTAACTGTATCATTTTCAGAGGTACTGCATTCTTAGCACCACTTCCAGCTTCTAAATACATCAATTTATTTCCTAGCATTTCTCCTGCTTGTGCAGTTGCCAAAACTAGATCAACGTTTTCACGATTGAGCGGTTTGGTTTTACTAACGCGCGCAACGGCCGTTTCATTGCCACTTTCAATCAAAATATATCCTGTTGAAATAACTTCAAGATCCGTTTTTTTAAGAATTGGCGCAGCCTGAACTTGATATTCAATTAAATAATCAGGATTTCGCCCTGATAATAAAGACAAAAACAAAATGGCATCGGCCTGAGGAGAAATCTGCGAAGGATCACCCGGAAATATGACAACAGGAAGACTCGTTTTTTGTTTTAATTGCCCTATTAAATCTTCTAAAATATTGTTTTCAACGATACTTCCGCCAACAAAAATATGCGTTGCCGGAGATTGATTTATTTTATCCAATAAACCATCTAATTTTTCAAGAACAATTTTATCCGGGTCTAAAAGAATAGCCAGCAATTTTTGGCCTTTATTTTTAGCCTCTAAAATTTGTTGATGAATAGTGCGTAGTTTTTGCTCCATAATGGCTGTAAAAGTAAAAAGTTTTTAACGTAGAAGAACTATTTTAAACCAATTAAATTTGTATATTTCCTATCCACAAGCAAGTAAAAATGATATCTCAGGAATTATTAGAAAAATACGGCGCCCTAAAAAAGTCCTTCCAAAAAAACGAACCAGTTTTTGAAGAAGGCAATCTTCCTACACATTACTATCAGATTATTTCGGGCGAAATTAAAATGAGCAATTATAATGATGATGGTCGTGAATTTATACAAGGAATATTTTATAAAAAGCAGTCTTTTGGCGAACCTCCTTTATTTCTAAATCAAAGATATCCGGCCAATGCCATTGCCGTTGAAGAAAGTACAATTCTTGCTTTGAATAAACCAAGCTTTACGAAACTTTTGGAAGAGAATCCAGCTATTAGCATACAAATAATAGAAAATCTTGCACAACGTTTATATTACAAATCCATAATGTCAGCAGAAATCTCAACTCACGATCCTGAACATCGTGTCTTGAAATTAATCGATTACGGAATACTTTACTTCAATTTTCCAAAGGACAATAATGGTTATCTCATTCATTTAACGAGACAGCAAATTGGCGATTTGACCGGATTGCGTGTTGAAACTGTTATCAGAGCAATAAAAAATTTAGAAAAAAAAGGCGAATTGAAGATTATAAAGCGAAAAGTATATAGATAAAAAAAGTTCTCGTTTTATGATTTAAGTCATAAAATGTAGTGGTATTGTGCATGTAACTTTGTTGATATAAAAAACACTATATCATGACACTATATCAATCAACATTCGACATTTTTAATAGAAATTACATGGGTTCTGCTGCAATGGCAGTAATTGGCCAAAGCTGTTTAGGCGGCGCTGCTGCCATGTATGTTTTAGCAAACGGAACTTCAATTCCTCAAATGATTCAACTAGGAATTATTGTTTTAGCTTGTGTATTTGCAAACACTTCAATATTGGCACAAATGAAGCATAAAACAGTTTTTAACTTTATTATTTTAAGTGGAGTATTAAGTGTATTCTTTATACTTTTGAATAGTTTTATTCTATGAAAAAACAAATAGAAAATAGAGCTGATGTTTCTTTTTTAGTGCATCAATTTTATACTAAAATAAGAGCCGACAAAGAAATCGGCTTTTATTTTAATGAGATGATTTCTGATTGGGATGCGCATCTCGAAAAACTGACGGATTTTTGGGAAACAAACCTATTTGGTGTGCGCAAATACAAAGGAAATCCGCATGCTGTGCACAATGAAGTTGATGCTCATTTTGGTGAAAAAATCACAACAAACGAATTTGGTATTTGGCTGAATCATTGGTTTCAAACCATTGACGAATATTTTGAAGGCGAAAATGCTGAAACACTAAAACGTCGAGCCAGAAAAATGAGTACTTTTTTGTATGTGAGCATGTTTCAGCACAGACAAAAGGAAAGTGAAATTTAAAACTGAAAACTGCCACTGAGACTGTCAACTAAAAACTACTTCTCAAAAGCATAAACCAAGGTAAACTTCCCTTCAAAATTATCTGATTTTACTTCTTGATAGTACACATTAAAATCTTTTACCAAATCATCAAAGTGAAGACTTGCATGAGTTTGTTCTTTTTCTAAAGAAAAATTCTCAACCTGAATATGATCTTTAAAACTGATTCCTTTTTCATTTCTGATTTTAAAGATGGCTTCTTTGGCACCCCAGATAACGGTAAGTTTTTTAATGTATTCTTCTGTAAATTCCGGTTTTAAATAACTGCATTCAAAATCGGTAAATTTATCAGCAATTCGCTGAATTTTTTCGCGTTGCAATTCCATATCAATTCCAACAGTTTCGTGGCTGATAATAATTGCCGCAAAATGGTAGGAATGTGTTATTGAAATGTAATTATGGCAATCAAAATAAGGTTTCCCGAATTCGTCGTAATGCAAATCTTTATCTGTAAAACCCATTTCCTGAATCAACATGCGAACACTCAAAAAAGCACGCTGATGCAGTTGCGATTTCATTCCGTCCAGTCTTTTTTGTGTCTTTTCTTTCAACACAACTTTGCTCAATAACTCCTCAAAAGATTCTGTTATTTCCCAAATTAAGATTTTAGTTGTCTCGTTAAACTGAATAGTCTGAAATAAAGGCATTTTTTAATGATGAATTATGAGTTGTGAATTATGAGTTTTAAAACCATATAAGTCATTTAAGAAAATATAACTGCTGGCTAAAAAAATGTATTAGTAAATATAAGCAATTAGTAGCAAAAGTAATAGTTAAGAAACCTTTTTAAATGAACTTATATCACTTATATGGTTCAAAAACAATTCTGAAACTAACATTCTAGAGATTAAGAAATTAAAGATTTCACAAATCTGACAGAAATTAGTAAAATTCAAAAGCTATTCCTTAAATTTGCAAAAAATTTACAATTATACAAATATAATATAAATGAGTACATCGACTACGCCATATGTGGCTTTCAAAGTAAAAGACATTTCTCTAGCGGCTTGGGGAAGAAAAGAAATTGAACTAGCTGAAGCTGAAATGCCAGGTTTAATGGCACTTCGCGCTGAATATAAAGACGAACAACCTCTTAAAGGCGCTCGTATCGCTGGATGTTTGCACATGACGATTCAAACTGCTGTTTTGATCGAAACTTTAATTGCTCTTGGTGCTGAGGTTACTTGGTCTTCTTGTAACATTTTCTCAACTCAGGATCAAGCTGCTGCCGCAATTGCTGCTGCTGGAATCTCAGTTTATGCTTGGAAAGGTCTTGACGAAGAATCATTTGACTGGTGTATTGAGCAAACTTTATTTTTTGGAGAAGACAGAAAACCATTGAACATGATTCTTGATGACGGTGGAGATTTGACTAACATGGTTATTGATCGTTATCCAGAATTAGTTCCTGGAATTAAAGGTCTTTCTGAAGAAACTACAACTGGTGTGCACAGACTTTACGAAAGAGTAAAAGCTGGAACTTTACCAATGCCTGCAATCAACATCAACGATTCTGTTACTAAATCTAAATTTGATAACAAATACGGATGTAAAGAATCTGCTGTAGATGCTGTACGTCGTGCAACTGACTTAATGTTGGCTGGAAAAAGAGTTGTTGTTTGTGGATACGGTGACGTTGGAAAAGGAACTGCTGCTTCTTTCAGAGGTGCTGGTTCTATTGTAACGGTTACTGAAATCGATCCAATTTGTGCTTTACAAGCTGCAATGGACGGTTATGAAGTTAAAAAATTAAACACTGTAATTGCTAATGCTGACATCATCATTACTACTACAGGAAATAAAGATATCGTTCTTGGAGAGCACTTCGAACAAATGAAAGACAAAACTGTTGTTTGTAACATTGGTCACTTCGATAACGAAATTGATATGGCTTGGTTAAACAAAAACCACGGTGCTTCTAAAATCGAAATCAAACCTCAGGTTGACAAATACAACATCAACGGAAAAGATATTATCATCTTGGCTGAAGGTCGTTTAGTAAACCTTGGTTGTGCTACAGGTCACCCAAGTTTTGTAATGAGTAACTCATTTACAAACCAAACTTTGGCTCAAATCGAATTATGGAACAACAGCGCAGCTTACAAAAACGAAGTTTACATGTTACCAAAACATTTAGACGAAAAAGTGGCTGCTTTGCACTTAGCTAAATTAGGCGTTGAGCTTGAAGTTTTAAGAGAAGATCAAGCTGCTTACATTGGTGTTGAAGTTCAAGGTCCATTCAAACCAGAATACTACAGATATTAATCTATTTAAGATTTATACATATTCAAACCCGATAGGTTAAAACTATCGGGTTTTGTTTTTAGTACATTTTCCTAGACAAATCACTTGTCAATATCTCACGGAAAACATTTCTAACAAAAAATTGCAGATTTACAAATATCTATTTACTTTTAAGTCTTAAAATAAGACTCTATTTATCAAATACTTAAAAGGTAAACACTTGAAAAAATCAACTTATTTAATCGTCTTCTTATTTTTACTAAGTCTCCCACAAATCATTTTTTCTCAAGAAAAAAAACCTAAAGTCGTATTAGTCTTAAGCGGTGGCGGAGCAAAAGGAATTGCACATATTCCTCTTTTGCAAAAGCTGGATTCTCTTCATATTGTACCCGATCTTATTGTAGGAAACAGTATGGGAAGCATCATTGGCGGTTTGTACGCCATGGGATATTCCGGAGATAGCATCGAAAAAATCACTAAAACAATCTCTTGGGAAAAAATTCTTGGTGGAGGTCAATCATTGCGATCTGTAAGTGCCGAAGAAAAACGAGAGTTTCAAAGATATGTAGTGGGAATTGGTGTTAAAGATGGGAAACTTAATAATATTGGTTCTCTTTTAAACGATCAGAATCTAAGAGAATACCTTTCAGAATTAACCTTTCCTGTATATAATGTTAGAGATTTTGATAGCCTCCCAATACCTTTCAGAGCTATGGCTACGGACTTGGTCGAAGGAAAAGAAGTCATTTTAAGCAAAGGCAGTTTAGCTTATGCTATGCGCTCCAGTATGTCATTGCCTGCGATTTTCAAGCCAATGCCCTACGAAAAATCAGTATTAGTAGATGGAGGAGTGTTAAACAATTTTCCAACTGATGTTGCCCAACAAATGGGAGCTGACATTATTATAGGAAGCGACGTTGGTGGCGGATTGGAACCCATAGACAAACTCAACAATGTGATGACAATATTGATGCAAACCAGTATGTTTCCTAGCAATATCAAAAATCCGGCAAATCGTGATCGTTGCACAATATTGGTTGACCATTTACCCAACTTGCGTTTCTCAACTGCCGATTTTGCTGACAGCAATGAAATATACAAAGACGGCAAAATCGCAACAAATCAAAATCTTCCAGCTTTAATTGCTTTGTCCGAAAAACTAAAGGGATTTTCGCAACGAACTCATGCGTTGCCTGATATGCCAAAAGAGTTCGTGCTAGACACCATCGTTTATAAAAAAATAAGCCCTGAGAATATGCCTTTGGTGGTGGGTAGAGCAAATCTCAAAACCCATGTGAAATACACAACCAAAGATTTAATAGCAGGAATTAATAGGGCTATGGGAACTAATCTTTTTGATGAGATTACATACAGCTATTTTGTCAAAGACGGAAACAAGCTCGGAATTACTTTATTTGGATTTGAACGCGCCAAAAATCAACTTAACACATCAATCCATTACGATACTTATAGAGGTGTCGGGATTATTTTTAATTATACCGGAAGAAATATTCTTGCAGACGCTTCCCGACTATTAGTAACGGTTGATATTGCAGAACAGCCAAAAGCCAGAATCAATTATCAAAAGAATTTTGGCGGACATAGAGAATGGTGGTGGGCAACGGAAGCTTATGGAGCTTTTTTAAGACAAGAAATTTACATAGATGGCAAAGCCTCAGATAACATACTCTATAATGCTTTTGAATTCAATAATGAGATCAACCGAAATATAAATTCCCTAAAAAATTATTTTGGTTTCGGCTTGAACTATCATTACACCAATTTAAAGCCAAAATACGATCGGGAATACAATCCAAATTCCATCTCCATAAACAGCTACAACTTTAATAACATCGAATTCAACATGCATTATTCTTATAATGATATGGATAAAGTTTTCTTTGCAACAAACGGAACAATTATAAAATCAAATGTAGCAAGATCATTTCTTTCTAAAGTTAACGCCTCCTTTTCTGACCCCGATTTAACAACCATTTCAGGCACAACAAATGGTTATACAAAATTTGGTTTTACTTATGAAAGAAGAGCGCTTTTAAAAAAGAAAATTACTGGAATCATTGGGTTTGATTCTTATTTTATTTTTCAAGACAAAGTTAAAGAAGATCAAATTGAATTTTCAGGATTCGGATACGCTTCAAAATATTTCCTGGGCGGAATTATTCCAAGCTCAGGCAGTAATCGTTTTTCATTTGCAGGTCTGCATGAAGATGAACTCAATGTTACTCAATATATGGGACTTAAACTCGCATCTCAAATAAATCTCACCGGAAAAATTTATCTGACGCCTCATTTTAATATTGCAACCGTGGGCTTTGATACTTTTGACGAATACATAAACCACGCATTCAATCCAAAAGGAAATTGGGATGATAATTTTGATACTAGTTTAGTACTGTCAGGTGGCGCCGCAATTTCCTATCAGTCTATTTTAGGCCCAATTCATTTTGACACATCGTGGATCAATAATATTGACAAAGTAAGATTATTTTTCAGCGTTGGATTGTCGCTAAATCCATAGAAGAAACTAAAGTAGGTTTTATACATGTCTATTTTATTTAATCTAATAAAAAAGTCTTTTAGGGCTTTGTAAAATAACGGTATATTTGAGAACCAAAACTAAATTATGAGAAACCTGCTTATTGCTATTATAATTATTTTATTGCCCCTTTTCGTAAAGTCCCAAAACTTTAATTATCAACAATATACAATGCGACCTAACCCCCTTACGGGCACTGTAGACCGACCAAAACTTCCGGAATTAGAAACCGTAAAACCTATTTCTTTAAACAGCATAGAAAAATTACAAGCCAAACTAACAAGAGAAGAGCAAAAACTAGTAAAACTGGCAAGAAAAACCTGGGATCAGGAAGAGGAATTAAAAAAAGAACAAGAACAATTAAAAAATCTTGAGAATGATTCACAAAATAGCAATGATCCCGAACATCAAAAAAAGATTAAAGCACTAAAAAAACAAATAGCTAATTCCCAATATAAAGTCGATCAAGCAAAAGCTGAAGTAGCACTAGCATCAAAAAAAGTAGAAGATCTGGAAAAAGCTATAGAAGACTATAAATTTACTAGACACGATTAGCATCTTTTTACATCTTTATTCAAAGCTTTGGTTAACTTTGTAAAAAATCAAAATCATGAAGAACTTTTTATTTTTATTCGTTGCCATAATTTTCGAAATCATAGCAACATCGGCATTAAAAAAATCTTCAGAATTCACTAAATTAATTCCAAGCATCATCACAGTTATTGGATATTGTGGCGCATTTTACTGTTTAAGTTTTGCCATAAAAACTATTCCTGTTGGATTTGCTTATGCCATCTGGTCTGGAGTTGGCATTATTTTAATAACTGCAATTGGCGCTATTTTTTTCAAAGAAATACCAGATTTGCCAGCTATAATTGGCTTGGCTTTAATTGTAATTGGCGTGATTATAATTAATGTTTTTTCTAAAACTGTGGCACATTAATTTTTAAAATGAATTTCAGAAAAGCTACAATTTCAGATCTTGCCGAAATGAAGGAATTGTTTGTCCAAACTATTAGGTCTGTCTGCAAAAACGATTACAATCCTGATCAAATTGATGTTTGGATTTTTGGCGCAGAAAACACCCAGCGCTGGATTGATGTTATCGAAAACCAACTTGTTTTGCTCGCCATAATTCAAGAAAAAATTGTGGGTTTCGGAACTTTAAAAGACAATAATTATATTGATTTCTTCTTCATTCATAAAGATTTCCAAAGACAAGGAATTGCTAATAAAATCTTTACCAAATTAGAACTTGAAGCTAAAAAACATCATTCAAAAATTATAACTTCTGACGTAAGCATAACCGCAAAACCATTTTTTGAAAAGAAAGGATTTGTTGTAAAAACGGAACAAAAAAACATGATAAAAGGCGTCGAAATAATTAATTATAAGATGGAAAAAGAATTATAACGGACAATATAATCTCGCAAAGACGCGAAGTCGCAAAGTTTTACTTTTTAAGTTCGCTAATATTTGTAGACTTACTTTGCGGTCCTTCGACTTCTCTCGGGATGACAATATTGTGGAAAAAACTTTGCGACTTCGCGTCTTTGCGAGATTAAAATCATATCGATTTTTGCGCAAATCTTAGCGCACTTTGCGGTTAAAAAAAACTCCGCAAGTTTCGGATTTTATACCTTTAAAAACCAATCGATATTTGTATTATAAATGGAAAGAAGATGAACACACAGGAAACCATCAATTATAATCGTATCGCCGAAGCTATAGATTATATCAAAGCTAATTTTAAAGAGCAACCCAATTTGGATGAGGTTGCAGAGAAAGTGCATTTGAGTCCGTTTCACTTTCAAAGACTTTTTAGTGAATGGGCAGGCACAAGTCCGAAGAAATTTTTGCAATACACGAGTATTGAACACGCCAAAAAGCTACTTAAAGAAAATCAGGCAACAATCTTTGAAACTGCTTTTGAAACTGGACTTTCAGGAACAAGCCGTCTTCATGATTTATTTGTAAATATCGAAGGAATGACGCCTGCAGAATATAAAAACGGCGGAAAAAATCTAGAAATAAACTACAGTTTTGCCGAAAGTCCGTTTGGAAATATTATTGTGGCATCTACTCAAAAAGGCGTTTGTTTTATGGCTTTCGCCGAAGAAGAAGCGAACGGATTTGATGCTTTAAAAGATAAATTCCCGAATGCTTCTTTCTCTCGAAAATTAGATTTGGCACAACAAAATGCCTTATTTATTTTTCAAAACGACTGGAGTAAATTATCAGAAATAAAACTTCATTTAAAAGGAACCGATTTCCAATTAAAAGTCTGGGAAACTTTACTGAAAATTCCGATGGGACATCTTTCTACTTATGGAAATATTGCACATCAAATTCAAAAGCCTAATGCTTCAAGAGCAGTCGGAACAGCAATTGGAAGTAATCCAGTTGCATTTTTAATTCCGTGTCACCGTGTAATCCAATCTTCGGGAATTTTTGGCGGTTATATGTGGGGAAATACCCGAAAAACAGCCATAATTGGCTGGGAAGGCGCACAGATAAATCCATAGTTATTCTGCCACGAATTACACGAATGTTCACGAATTAATTTTTATCAATTAAAATAAAAATTCGTGTAATTCGTGTAATTCGTGGCGAAAAAAACCTCAATCTAAAACTTCTTTATGCAAAATATACAATCAAAAATTGCTTCTCAAAACTGGGAAAGCATCACCGAATCTATGCACGAAAATGGCTTTGCAATACTTCGAAATATTCTCAACAATGAAGAATGCGAAGACTTAAAATTCGATTATGACAATCCAATTTTATATCGAAAAACGGTTATAATGGAACGTTATCGATTTGGTTTGGGCGAATACAAATATTTCAATTATCCCCTTCCCGATTTGATTCAAAATATCAGAACTGCAATTTATCCAAAACTGGCGCCAATTGCTAATTCTTGGATGAAATCCTTAAATATCAATACGGTTTTCCCAAAAATACATCAAGAATTATTACAACAATGCCACGACAATAATCAACTCAAGGCGACTGTTTTAATTCTTAAATATGGCAAAAGCGGCTTCAATACTTTGCATCAAGATTTATATGGCGATATTTATTTCCCAATTCAAATTGTACTTTTTCTCTCAGAACCTGACGAAGATTTTACCGGTGGCGAATTTGTTTTAACACAGCAAACGCCACGAGCGCAATCGAAAGCAATTGTTTTGAAACCTAAAAAGGGAGATATTTTAATTTTCACTACCAATTTTAGGCCAGCAAAAGGTTCGAAAGGTTATTATCGTGTCAATATGAAACATGGCGTTAGCGAAGTTCATTTTGGAGAAAGATATACATTGGGAATTATTTTTCACGACGCCCTTTCTTAATTTATTTCTCGCAAAGTCGCGAAGTCGCAAAAAACAATCCAACTTTATGTTTTAAGTTTTAAATCCTTGCTTCTTAAATTATAGACAAAAACTTTGCGTTTTTGCGACTTTGCGAGAAATACTATTTGCAAAAATATGATTCAGCACAACAAAATTCAAGATTCAGATCTTCGTATTAAAATTAAAAATGCGGAAATTTGCTTCGGTGGAAACCAAAAACTAAAAATCTACGGAACGCTCAGATGTTCTTCAGGAAAAAGAATGAAGCGCGAAAATCGGATTTTCTTTTTTTCTGAAAATGAAGCAAAGCAAAATGGCTTCAGGCCTTGTGGCCATTGTATGAAACCCGAATATTTAAAATGGAAAAATGGACTTATTTAATCCTGAAAAAGACGAAAACACCAATTTGCTTCCAAAAGATGGAACTGTAAATTATTACGGAAAATTGTTTTCCAGAACAGCGTCCGATTTCTATCGTGACATTCTATTAAATACAATTGAATGGAAAAATGACGAAGCAATAATCTTCGGAAAATTGATTTTAACTAAAAGAAAAGTAGCGTGGTACGGCGATCAAGAATTTGAATATACATATTCGAATACTACTAAAAAGGCTTTGCCTTGGACAAAAGAGCTTTTACAATTAAAGCGCATTATCGAAGAAAAAACGGGAGAAACTTTCAATTCCTGTCTTCTGAATTTATATCATTCGGGCGAAGAAGGAATGGCGTGGCACAGCGACGCTGAAAAAGATTTGAAAAAAAATGGCGCGATTGGATCGTTAAGTTTTGGTGCTGAACGTAAATTTGCTTTTAAACATAAGGAATCTAAAGAAACCGTTTCTTTAATTCTTGAACACGGAAGTTTATTAGTAATGAAGGATGAAACGCAAACGTATTGGTTGCATCGTTTGCCTCCAACAAAGACTACGCAAAAACCTAGAGTAAATTTGACTTTTAGAACTATTGTGAGATAGAAATACTACTTCTTTTTGATTGCAACATTTTCATACGAACGCCTTAAAGCATCTTCAAACATTTCGGGTCTTACTTTTGAAAGTTCTACAATTGTCCAGCCTTGTTTTCCCCATTTGTTCGGAATTGGATAGAAGATCTTTTCACTCGATGCACAAAAAACGGATTGATCAATTTCGTTTAATTTTAAAACAGCGCGATTATTTTTTTCATCAAAAGTTCCAAAAATCTTCTTTTTGATTCGGAAAGAGGTTTTCTCAAAATGTGGTTCTTCAGTAGCATCTGAAAATGACATTGCTAATTTTCTAAATTCTTCAATTGAAACCATAATATCATTTTTTAAAGGTTAAAGCCAGATTTTACCAACCTTGATTCAGTCCATTTTTCAATACTTCATCATATTTTTCTTTATCAAAAGAATATAAATTTGGTGCTTTGTGCGCTACATTGCTTTTCTTTTCATCAAGTTTTGTGACAATTCCGATATTAGTAATTTTTCTCAGAAAATTTCTTCTGTCCAACTTTTTATCCAAAATGGTTTCGTATAATTTTTGAAGTTCGGGCATGGTAAATTTCTCTGGCAACAAATTGTAACCTATTGGCATTAAATTCAATTCAATTCTAAGAGTATCTAATGCTTTATCTAGAATTTCTTTATGATCTAAAATGAGCTCAGGAACTTCTTTATGATCGATCCATTCAATAATCTCATGTTCATTTGAAGGTCTTGGAATCGTTTTTAAAAAATCAACCAAAGCATAATAGCCAATGGTCACAAAACGACGCAAAAGCCATTTGCCTTTTGATTCTTCAATTTGTAGATATTCTAAAACTTTTGCGTCAAAATGCTGATCATTTCTTTTCACTTTTCCAAAAGTGGCAAATTGTCTTAAAAAAATCCCATCAACTCCAGTCCTGTCATTCAAAATAGTTACCGCCGCCGTATCTATATCTTCGTCAAGAGGAATAAATCCGCCGGGTAAAGACCATTTCGGATTATCTCTTACTTTGATAAGCAAAACCTTAAGCTGGTTATCATGAAAACCAAAAATGACACAATCAATTGACAGTCCAGGCTGATAATTTTCATTATTTTCTATTATGTCTTTTAACTTTTTTGTCATCAAAATCTAATTTTTCCTCATTGAATAACCGTGCAATTTAATTCAATTTTGCAATATAAAAACAATTTCTGATGATTATCGTCAAAAATTGGACTATGTTATATAAGTGTATCTATCACAATTTTAACTTAAAATTAAAATCAAATATAAAAAAAATAAGTACATTGCGTCATAATAACACATTTAAATAAATTTGTTGTTATTTCAATAAAAAAGAAAGAATATTATTACATTTATTTTGTGATTTAGTAAATCAACGTGAGAGATATGAACGCTAATCCATTAAAAAATATAAATCAAAGAATACGAACAAAAATTTGGACTTCTTTCGGGTTTGTTTCGAAAACGTATTTATTGGAGGAATCTATAAAATATAGCCAACAACAGGAGAAAATTTTCAATCAAATGATTGTTGAAACTGAAGCTAAAGACAAAAAAGCAAAACGCGAAGCTTTTGATAAAGCTTTATACGCATCCTATAAAGGAATTGGCGCTATGGATTTTATAAATACTGTTTTGAAGTAATTCAAAACCTTTATAAAATCCATAACGCCAATTTAAAATTGACTTCTACTATTGTACTAATTCAAAGTCTGCTCTAAGTTTTATATCTGCTGAAGAAGCTCCGATCATTACTTCAAAATCTCCTGGCTCAGCAACCCATTCTAATTTATTATTGTAGAAAGAAAGTTTTTCTTTATCAATTGTAAATTCAATTGTTTTTGATTCACCTGCATTCAATTTTACTTTTTGGAAATCTCTAAGTTCTAAAACTGGTCGAACTACCGATCCAAATTTATCTTTCAAATAAAGTTGCACCACTTCGTCCCCAGCCACTTTTCCAACGTTTGATAATTGGAAAGAAACTTTAATCGTTTCATTGCTTTTTATTTTAGAAGAAGACAATTTCAAATCAGCGTAATTGAATTTTGTATAACTTAAACCGTATCCAAAAGGGAATTTTGGTGAGTTTTTCAAATCGATGTAAGCCGAAACGTAGTTTTTAGAATCTTCATCTTTCGCAGGTCTCCCTGTACTAAAGTGATTGTAATAAATTGGCACTTGACCTACTTCTCTTGGGAAAGTCATAGGCAATTTCCCTGACGGGTTGTAATCTCCAAATAAAACATCAGCGATTGCATTTCCAGCTTCAGTTCCTAACCACCAAGTATATACAATTGCAGGAGCGTTGTCTGCCGTCCAGTTGAAAATAAGCGGTCTTCCGGCATTTACTAAAACTACAACCGGTTTTCCAGTTGCCATAATTTCTTTTACTAAATCTTCTTGAACGCCAGGAATATGAAGATCGCTTCGGCTTTTTGCCTCACCACTCATATTGTGTCTTTCACCAATGCTCAAAATTACAACATCAGCCTGTTTTGCTGTTGCAACTGCTTCTGCAAAACCGGCTTTGCTATCACCTTCAACTTCACATCCTTTTGCATATAATAATTTCGTGTTTTTTCCAACTTTATTCTGCAAGCCATCCCATTGCGAAACTACCCATTTATCATAATTTACTTCTGGCAATTCAACAGCCCAGAATCCCATATTTGCTTTGTATTCTTTTACCATTGGGCCAATAAAAGCGATCGTTTTCAGGTTTTTAGAAAGAGGCAAAGTCTGATTTTCATTTTTTAATAAAACAATACTTTTCTCTGCAACTTCAAGCGCCGCTTTTCTGTTTTCAGGATTTCCTAAAACTTTTGCTTCTCTCTTATCATCCGAATATTTATAAGGATCATCAAATAATCCCAATTCGAATTTTTTACGCAAAATACGTTTTACAGCATCATCAATCAAATCTATCGAAACTCTTCCTTCTTTAACTAAAGCGGCAAGATTGTAACGATATGCATTACTTTCCATATCCATATCGCTTCCTGCTGTAATTGCAGAATAAGCCGCTTCTTTAAGATCTTTTGAGTAACCGTGCGCTACCATTTCTCCAATTGATCCCCAATCAGAAACTACGAAACCTTGAAAATTCCATTTTCCTTTCAAAATATCACGTTGTAAATGCGCATTTCCAGTTGCTGGAATTCCGTTTAAATCATTGAAAGAATTCATAAAAGTTGCAGCTCCAGCATCTAAAGCCGATTTAAAAGGAGGCAAATACGTTTCTAGCAACATTCTTTCGCTCATATCAACTGAGTTATAATCTCTTCCGCCAACACCTGCTCCATAAGCAGCAAAGTGTTTTACGCAAGCCATAACAGAGTTCAAATCTCCTAATTTGTTTCCTTGAAAACCTTTTACACGTGCATAAGCAATTTTAGAACCTAGGTAAGTGTCTTCTCCAGCACCTTCCATCACTCTTCCCCATCTTGGATCACGACCAATATCAACCATTGGCGCAAATGTCCAGTGAATACCGCTTGCTGCAGCTTCTGTCGCCGCAACTCTCGCTGCCAATTCAATTGCTGGCAAATCCCAGCTTGCTGCTTCGGCTAACGGAATTGGAAATGTTGTTTTATATCCGTGAATTACGTCCTGACCAAACAACAAAGGAATTTTAAGACGCGATTGCATTGCCAATTCTTGGTATTGTCTAGTATATTTTGTTCCAATGATATTCAGCATTGATCCCACTAAACCCGCTTTGATTTCATTTTGTTTATTCGGATTTATTGTTATTGGTCCTGTTGCTTGATTATCGCCAGTGTATTGATTTAACTGACCGATTTTCTCTTCGATTGTCATTTTCTTCAACAGATCATTTACTTTTTGATCTATTGTTTGCTGCTGAGCAACCGCCAAAAAAGACACCATCAGCAGGGTTAATGTGGTTATTTTCTTCATGAATTTAATTTTAATTACCAAACGTAAGTTGCCGCAGCACCCGCGCTTAAAGTCGTTGTAATTTGTTTTTGGTTGTATTTGATATTGAATGTTTCTGCTGAAGCTCCATCATTTTCTACAATTAGGACAATTTGTCCCGACGGAGTTTTGAACGCAACGTTATGTAAGTTTCCCGCAATGTTGCTTCCAATTCTTACTGACCCTTCAGGAACAAATTTTGAAGCATGACCAATCAAATAATAACCTACTTCTCTTTTAACATTCTGATTTTGATCAATCATCAGGGCACCTTTGCAAGTAGAACAACCTCCTGGAGTAAATGGTTTGTAGTTTTCATCATTTGCCAATCCCCATGAAAGTGCAATTTTGCTCCAATTTCTCATTGAACCAATTACAACATTTTTAACACCCCATTTCAAATCATTTTCAAAACTGCTCCCTGACCCTGTATATTGCTCAGTAAAATATAAATCTTTGTCTGGAAACGCATTATGAACCGTTGTCAAAGCGCTGATATCTCCTTCGTATAAGTGAAAAGCTGAACCTGCCACAAAAGGATTTGCTTTAGAATCTTTTAAAATAGTCAAAGGATATTCTGGCTTATTGCAATTATGATCGTATACAATAATCTTGGTTTTTATTCCTGCTGCTTTAAAAGCTGGCCCTAAGTTATTTCCAATAAAATCTGCCTGCTGTTCTGCCAGCATCAACATACTAGGATTGTTCCCCGGATGTAAAGGTTCATTTTGAGGTGTAATGGCATCGATTACAATTCCTTGCGCTTTCATTGCCTGAATATATTTTACAAAATACTCGGCATAAACTTGATAATATTTAGGCTGTAAACTTCCTCCTTTTGAGCTTCCGTTGTCTTTCATCCAAACGGGTGGCGACCACGGCGAACCCATAATTTTAATTTTCGGATTTATGGCTAAAATCTCTTTTAAAACCGGCACTACATCTTTTAAATCTGGGCCAAGATTAAAATGTTCCAATTTTAAATCGGTTTGTCCTGCTGGCATATCATCATACGAAAAAACTGTTTCATTCAAATCTGAAGCACCAATACTGATTCTTAAATAACTTAAACCTACAGCATCATCTTTTCTAGAAAAAAGCTCTTGAAGCAAAGCCTCTCTTTTTGCTTTATCTAATTTCAAAATTGCCTGAGCACTTCCACCTGTCAAAGAAAATCCAAAACCTTCAATAGTTTGGAATTTTTGAGAAGCGTCAACCGTAATGGTTTGGTTCGAATTTGTATCCGAATCAAAAACCAAATCAGGCTGTTTTTTCAATTTTGATGTTTCATCTGTGGTTGTAATCCAAGATGCAGCTTTTCCTGAATGGGAAACCGTGCTTTTTGAAGAACCGCATTTTATTTGAACTGCAATCAAAGGCAGTAAAAGTAAAATTTGAAGTTTTTTGTTGATGTTTTTCATATTCAATCTATTTCTATTAGAACAGGTAAATGATCTGATGGATATTTTAAATCCTTCGAATCACTCAGAACTGCATGTTTTTTAATTTTAAGCTCACTATTTTTTGATACAAAAATGTAATCGATCAATACGTTTACTGGTTTGTCATGTTTGAATGCATTGAAAGTTCCATAAGGGCCAAATGGTTTTTCTATTGAAACATCTTTGGTATCATTCATAACTTTTTTTATTTCTAAAATTTGTTTTGTATCGGGTTCTGAATTAAAATCTCCCATTAAAAAAACAGGAAACTTTTTAGTATTCACTTCCGCAATTTTTGACAAAACAAGTTCTACACCTTTTACTCTTGCAACTTCACCGATATGATCAAGATGAAGATTAAAAACCCAAAACGTTTTCTTTGTTTTTAGATCCTTAAAAAGTCCGTATGTACAAACTCTATTGCAAGCACCGTCCCAGCCTTTCGAGACTTGATTTGGTGTTTCAGACAACCAAAACGTATTGGATTGTTGCACTTGAAAACGATCTTTTTTATAAAATATCGTAGCAGCTTCTCCTGTTCCATTTTCCTCTCTTCCAATTCCAAATTTGGCATAATTTGGCAAAGCCGAAGCAATGTCAATTACCTGATTTGGCAATCCCTCCTGAATCCCGAAAATATCCGGGCTATAGAATTGCAATTGAGAAGTAAAATACTCTTTTCGATTTGGCCAAGCGTTTTCTCCATCTGAAGCAACATCCAAACGAATATTATACGTCATCATTTTCAAATTTTGACCAAAAAATGATTGACTTGTCAAAACAAGCATTACCGCTAAAACTATTTTATTTATTGTTTTCATATTTAAAAAAATTTAATCTCGTAAAGCTATGTTTTCCGAGGCTTTACAAAAAATAAATCGTTTAAAAATTATGTTAATTATATACTCTTACGTAATCAACTTCGAAAGTTGCGCTGGTAAAATTTGGATCTACTTTTCCACCAAAATTTCCGCCCATTGCTAAATTCAGAATCAAGAAAAAGTTGGCATTAAATGGCGTTGAACTGCTGTTTGCATAAGTGTAAAACAAATTATCATCTACATAAAATTTGATGCTTTCTGCAGTCCATTCCGCTGCATAGACATGAAATTCTGTTGCGGAATTTGGAACCGTCGTAGTTGCTGTATCTGGCGTATTTCCAGAACGTCCAGGCGAATGCAGAGAAGAATGATTTACGTTTGGATTATTTCCAACTGACTCTAAAATATCTACTTCACCACAAGCTGGCCATGGAGCAGTATCAATATTATCACCTAACATCCAAAAGGCTGGCCAAGTTCCTCCTCCTACTGGCAATTTTGCACGAACTTCAGCACGGCCATACTTAAACGAGAACTTTCCTTTTGTAAGCATTCTTGCCGAAGTATAATGGCTTCCCATATATTCTTCTTTGATAGCTTTTATTTTTAAAATTCCGTTTTCAATAATCACATTTTCCGGACGAGTGGTGTAATATTCTAATTCATTATTTCCCCAGCCGTCACCAGTTCCTGTATTATAACCCCATTTTGAAGTGTTCGGGGCTCCATTTACATCAAACTCATCAGCCCAAAGTATTTTTCTTGCCACAAAAACATTTACAGAAGTTGTTGTACTGACAAACTGTGATCCGTTATAAGCTGAAACCACAATCGGGTAGTTTTTAGTTCCCGAAGCGGTAAATTCATAACTAAAATCGCCTGTCGTAATTTCTTTTAATTGATTATCAATCAAAACTTTATACGAAACAGCATTTGTAGCCGAAATAGTAAGTTTTATTTTTCCGCTTCCGTCACCATCTGGTTTAGCCACAGTTTTGCCGATAACTTCTACTTGAACAGAAAGGTTTGAAGGGCCAGTTGCAACAGGAGCATCATCTCCGCCATCATTGCCACTGCTGCAGGACAGGCAAGAAAATAACAGGGCTATTAAAAAGCTTATTTTTTTTATTAAATTATTTAATTTCATGGTTTGGTCTTTTAGTTAGTTTTTAGTTTTTTTTAAGCTTACTTTTTCCCTTCCGAAAAATCCAAATAATTCAAATTGAATCCTCCCTTTTCAAAAACCACTTTTATTTTATTGGTTCCCAATTCTAATTGAACTCCAGATAAAACGACTGTTTTCCATTTGTCATTTCCTCCAGTTGCAGGAAGCGCAATTGGTTCCGATTTTTTTCCATTTGCAGTTTCAAAATGAAGTTTTCCTTCTGATTTTTCACTTGAATAACGAATCGCTACTTTGTATGTATTTTGTTTTTTAACTTCAGATGTAAATTGTAACCACTCACCGTCTTCGATAAAAGAAACCTGATAACCATTTGATCCGGCATCTTTGCAAGGCAAAATATCAACACCATCATTTCGCATCGTATTTCCTTTATTCCACTCATCAAAATTTCCGGTTTCAACTCTATAGTTTATAAAATCCTTATCTGAATATGCGTACTCGTTTGTTCCAAGATCATATTGCGATGCCACAATTTTCCCTGGAATTACATTCTTTTTATATGGTTTTGTTTCGTTTGTTTGTACTTGTCTGAACATTGCATCTATTACATCTGGCTTAACTGTTACGTTTTGCATTTTGTAATTATCAGCCATTTTCATTAAAGCCTTTTTTGCAAATTCTGGAGTTGGTTTCTGTCCTCCGTCTTTCCAATATTTCAACAAAACATCATATTCAGGAATTTTTGTTACTGACGTTACTCCAGCAATATTTTCGATTTTTTTCATTGGCCAAAAAGCCCATCCAATATTGTTGCTTTCTACTAAAGTCAATACGTCTTTGAACCAAACATTAGAATTTTCTCCACTTTCACCTAACCAAATTGGCACATTGTATTGTTTTCTGTAATCCAACATTTTTTGGATTGAAGCTACCGTGTTGTAGTTCCAATATTTATGAAAACTCAACGCCATGTTTTCATCCCATAAAGGAAAAATTCCGTTGTAATTATTTCCCCAGCAATTTCCTTCAATAATTACCATGTGATTTGGATCAACCTCACGAATGGCTTTTGTTACGGCAACCATCAAATCTCTTAAAGGTCCGTTTGAGTTTTCATCACAGCCATTTTTATTGCTTCCAGTAAAATTCCAATTGGGCTCATTGATAATGTCGTAAGCACCAATCCATTGATTGTCTCTGTAACGAGAAGCCAGCTTTTTCCATAAAGCAATCATTTTTTTCTGATTGGCTTCACTATTCCAAAGGGAGGGTTTTGTGGTATCGTAATCTGAAATTGCTGCGTCATTTCCTTGTCCTCCAGGTGCTGCGTGCAAATCTAAAATCAGGTACATTTTATTCTCGGCACACCATTTCAACAAATTGTCGGTCATGGTGAAACCTTCTTCAATCCAAGTTATTTCACCATTTTTTTCTTCTTGAATAGATGGTGTATACAAATTATAATGCATTGGAAGACGAACAGAATTGAATCCCCATTTTGCCAATGAATCAATATCACGTTTTGTTATTCCGTTTGCTTTATAAGCCGCATAAAATTCCTTCGTTCCTTGTTCTCCAACAACTTCCTGAATTTTTTGTTTGATTTGATATTGCGGACTTGCGAATGGCTGTGTCTGCAACATATAGCCTTCCTGAACCATCCAGCCCCCTAAACCAAGACCTCTCAAGATTATATTTTTGCCGTTTCCGTCAACGATATTTTGTCCGTCTCGATGTAAAAACCCTTGTCCGAATGAAGCAACAGATAACAAAAGCTGTGTTGCTATAATTAATTTTTTCATTCTGAAAACTTATTTATTTTCTGTTCAAAATTGTTGTTTCTTATTTCCAAGTATAAGTTCCTACTGCTCCAGCATCTAATGAAGTTGTAACCCACTTGTCATTGAATTTGATATTGAAGATTTCATTTGTTGCTCCATCATTTTCAACAATCAATACTTTTGTTCCTGTTGGTGTAACAAAAGCAGCATTTTGAAGGTTTCCGCTTATATTGCTTCCGATTCTAGTAGAACCCGCTGGAACAAATTTTGAAGCATGAGCAATAATATAATAAGCAACATTGCGCTGGAAATTTTCACTTGTAGTTACTGTTAGAGCACCTTTGCACATTGTGCAACCGCCACTTGTATGAGGCTCAAATGATCCGTTGTTTGCAAGATTCCATTCTAATGCATTACGGCTATAATTTCTGACCGAGCCAATAATCACATTGCGCACATGCCATTTTAAATCACCTCCAAAATCACCTGCTGAAGAAGTCCATTGTTCTGTGAAGTACACATTTTTAGTCGGATACGAATTATAAACATTTGTAAGTGCGCTGATATCTCCTGCATATAAATGAAAAGCCGATCCATCTACGAAAGGAAATGCATCAGCATCTGCTAAAATAGATTTTGGATAATTTGGATTATCACAATTGTGATCGTAGGCAATGATTTTTGTTTTGATTCCAGCAGCTTTGAACGCAGGACCTAAATTTGTTTTTATAAAAGTTGCCTGATCTACTGCAGACATATACATACTTGGATTATTACCGTCATGCAACGGCTCGTTTTGCGGTGTTACGGCATCAATTGTAATTCCTTCAGCTTTCATTTGCTGAATGTATTTCACAAAATATTTTGCATAAACATCATAATATTTAGGTTGCAATTTTCCCCCAATAAAACTGTCTTTATCTTTCATCCAAAGTGGAGCCGACCACGGAGTTGCCAAAATCATAATTTTAGGATTGATTGCCAAAATCTCTTTTAAAAGAGCAATTACGCCCGCTTTGTCTTTATCTAAACTAAATTTTGCAAGATCTAAGTCGGTATCGCCAGTTGGAAGATCATTATAAGTAAAAGGCGCCGCGTTCAAATCTGATGCTCCTATACTAATTCTTAAATAGCTAATTCCAATTGAATTTTCGCCTGAACCAAATAATTCTTGCAAAAGAGCGCTCTTTTTAGCAGGAGTCAACTGGTTGATTACATCTGCGCTTCCGCCTGTAAGCGTGTACCCAAAACCATCGATTGTTTGGTATTTCTGACTTTCACTAACTTCGATATTAGCATAAGTATTTACAGTGGTTCCAAATCCTAAAGTTCCCGTTTGTTTGGCCAAAAGAACACTTTGATCGCCTTTTGTCAACCAGAAATCGACATCATTTGTCACTACGACTGGCGGTGTAACAACTGGTGGCGTAACTACAGGTCCTGGGTCTGTTGCATCGTTTGATGATGAGCACTTTACTTGAGTAAATACTGTCAAAGCAAGAAATAATGCTTTTATAGTGGTTTTAAAATTTAAGTTCATTTTTATAGTTTTTTTTAGTTAACTGCACGGCTAATAGACAATTGTCTGGATAGCGTGTGCCGGAATAGTAATAGTAGTTTTTAAAGTGCCTGTGGTCAAATTATATGCAACATCTTTATCGGATTGATTCATGACAATAGTGGCAATTTTTCCATCGCTATTTTTAAACGACGTGCTTAAAAGGGTTTTATCACTAATGGTCTGAGTTATGCGTTTTGCATTTGCATGAATGAATTTTGAAAAATGCCCAATATAATAATACATCGGCGTATAGATTAATTCATCTTTTACAAGATCGGCATGGATTGGTGCGAAGCAAAAATTGTTAACATGATTTGGCCCTCCGTTTTGATCTAGAAGAATGTTCCAATCGGTCCAACCAACTGTTCCGTTATTAAAATCATTTATCATGTTAAGACCATAACGCTCAGCATTTCCCCAAAATTGAAATCTTGATGCATCGAATTTTTCGACACAGCCTTCTGTAAACAAAAGTCCTTTATCTGGAAAAGCTTTATGAACAACACCAACCGATTCAAATCTTGGTGGGCCACCGCTCCAAGTCTCGTACCAGTGGAATCCAATTCCCCATGCAAATTTTGAAACATCAGGATCTGAAAAAACGAGATTTGCTCTTTTTTCTAGCATTTCACCTCGGTTGTGATCCCAAATAATTACGTTTTTTGAAGCAAGTCCTTCTTTGTGTAATGTTGGTCCTAGATAATTCTTCAAGAAATCTCTCTCGGCTTCAGGCGTATAAATGCAAGATTCCCATCTTTGCTTTGCCATTGGCTCATTTTGAATGGTTAATCCCCAAATTGGAATACCTTCTTTTTCATATTCTCTAATAAATTTCACATAATAATTAGCCCAAGATTGTGCATACTCTGGCAACAAAACGCCGCCGTGCAAAATATCATTATTGTCTTTCATGAAAGCTGGGGGACTCCACGGACTGACAAATAAAGTTAATTTCCCGCCGGCTGTTTTAATTGCTTTTTTAAGAAGTGGAATTCTGTATTTTCGATCGTGGTCAATATTGAAGGTTTTCAATTCTTTATCACCTTCAGCAATATAAGTATAACTGCCGCTGCTAAAATCACAGCTATGTATGTTGGTTCTGGTTAATGAATAACCAATTCCTTTGTTTTTGTCGTAGTAAGCGTTTAGAAATTCCTGTTGTTTTTTTGGAGATAATTTAGCGAACACTTCAGCACTTGCATCAGTAATTGCACCTCCAATTCCAAGGAAAGTCTGATCTGTTTGTTCAGTATTTACATTAATAGATACTGTTGAATTTGTTTGTTGTGTGTTGTTTGAAATGAAATTATTTGATAGTGACAATTTCAGATTGGTATTTTCGGCGCTAGTATAAACCTCTATTTTTTTATTTGATATGGAACCAGAAACCACAGAAGCATCTGCAATTTTTGATGAATTACAACTTAATTGCAATAATAATATTGGAGTGATTAATATGCTGCTTATGGCTTTCATTGTACTTTCAAAAAAAAACGAATTAATTAAAAAGTAAATTGAGGGTTAATATGGATGATTCAGATCAACCCTCATTATTTACAAATAAAATATTAATATACAAGCGTTTGGATTGCGTGCGCAGGTATCTTAACTACAGTCTTTTCAGCAGCTATAATTAAGTTATAGGTAATCTCTTTATCTGATTGATTCATGACAATTGTTGCCATTGTACCATCAGTATTTAAAAATGAAGTACTCAATAACGCACTTCTGCTTACTGCAGTACTAACGCGAACTGCATTTAGGCGAATGAATTTTGAAAAATGTCCTATGTAATAATATGATGGCGTATAGATCAACTCGCCTGTTGTTGTATCAGCGTGAATTGGAGCAAAACAAAAATTACCAACATGATTAGGCCCTCCGTTTTGATCTAATAGAATATTCCAATCTGTCCATCCAGCAGTTCCGTTGTTAAAATCGTTGATCATTGAAATACCATATCGTTCACCATTTGCCCAAAATTGATATTTTTTAGCATCAAATTTTTCAACACAACCTTCAGTAAACAAAAGACCTTTGTTAGGATAAGCCTCATTTACTTTTCCAACATTATCAAACATTGACGCTCCTCCAGACCAGTTTTCATACCAGTGAAAACCCATTCCCCATACATATTTTGAAGCTTCAGGATCAGAATAAATTACATTGGCTCTGTAATTCATCAAATCACGATTGTGATCCCATGCAATGATTTTTACATCACCCAATTTTTCTTTTTTCAAAGTTGGTCCAAGGAAATTTTTAATAAAATCTCTTTCAGCTTCGGCAGTATAAATACATGATTCCCAAGTTTGAACTGCCATTGGCTCATTTTGAGTTGAAGTTCCCCAAATTGGAATTCCTTCTTTCTCATAAGCTTTTATGAATTTTGCGTAAAAATTTGCCCAAGTCTGATAGTATTCTGGCAATAAGGTTCCGCCTTTAAGTACATTTTTGTTGTCTTTCATGAAAGCATTTGGCGACCACGGAGCAACATAAGTCGTTAATTTTCCACCTGCTGTCTGAATAGCTTGTTTGATTAACGGAATACGGAATTGCCTGTCGTGATCAATAGAAAAGGTTTTCAAATCCTTATCGCCTTCTTCGATATAAGAATAACTTCCACTGCTAAAATCAGAACTTTGAATCGTTGTTCTTAGCAAAGAATAGCCAATTCCTTTATTTTTATCGTAGTATGCATTCAAGAATTCTGTTTGCTTTTCCTTTGAAAGCTTAGCAAAAATTTCGGCACTTGCATCTGTAATAGCGCCACCAATACCCATAAAAGTCTGAAACTTTTTTGTTGGTTCTACAAAAACAGAAGATTCTACTTCAAGAGGCTGTTTGGCTGCTGAAAAAGTTAAATTGTCAGTAGAGGTTAATCTTAAATTAGAATTCTCTGCTGTCGTATATACGGTTACTTTTTTCCCGTTGGTTGTAAATTCTTTTTTTGCTTTAGGCTGGGCAAAAGCAGCCACTGAAAACAAAAAACATAGAATTTTTAAACTGTTATTTTTCATTCTTTCCTTAATTATATTAATTCTATATACAAGTTCTCAGAAACTCATTTCTGACAGCTTAAGGAAGGATTTAAAAAATAGCCCATACTCATAACGATTATGGGCTATTTACAACCAAACTTAAACTTAACTTAATCTTTATTATTTTCCTCTGAACTCGATTTTAGTAACCGTAATTCCGTCTTTAGTAAATGTGTTACCTCCAGATCTAATCACTAAATAGATTTTTCCTGTTTCAGAAAATTTAACTGTATTTGAAACTGTACCAGTTGCATCATTTTTTACACATCCAACAGAAGATAGTTTTCCAGAAAACTTAGCTTTAGCACACCCGTCCCAAGTACTTAGTCCCATTACTTTATTATCTTTATATTCAACTCCTGATTTAGGAACTGTTTTTCCAGCATAAACTTCAAACCAAGTTTCATCAGATCCGCTAGGGCAAGAAACCAACATATCAATCGTGTATTCTTTATCTTTTACAACATCGATTGCTTGGTAAATTCCTTCTTGAGCCCATCCTCCTGGAGAATGAATAGTAGCACTACTATTAGCGTAAGACCAGAAAGCTGCTCCTGTAGAACTTAAATTTAAAACAGTCCATTTAGCTTGATCTGCAGCAGTAGCAAAAGTTCCACCTTGAACCAAGTTTCCTTTTGCAGGATCTGTAGTTGCAACAACTAGTTGTGAAGTCGCTTTTCCTGTTGCTCCTCCAGCACCAATAGCTGTATGCGTAATTGTGTAAGTACCTGCATCTGGAAGAACAATAGTTTGTGTCATTTTACCTGGAAAATCACCATCGCCAGTATTCCATTTTGACGAAATAACACCTTTAGGCTGTGCAGTCAAAAGATATGTATTTACCGCTCCAGCCACTGGAGCTACAGTAAATGAAGCATCAACACTAGCCGCTGTTAAACCATTTCCATCTCCAGCATCTTCTTCACAGCTTGTTAGCGAACCTAATGCTATTGCAAGCATTAGGTAAGCACTTCTTTTTAAAATTATATTTAGGTTCATTTTTTTGCGTATTTGGTTAGTTAGTTTTATTCGTAGTTAGGATTTTGTTTCAATTTAGTTCCCACTAACTCAACATGAGGAATTGGGAAAATTTCATCTGTACCTGCATTGAATCCTCTGTCAGACAAAGCAGCTGCTGCATCACCCCATCTTACTAAATCAAAGAATCTGTGACCTTCGCCTGCAAGCTCCATTCTTCTTTCAGCTTTGATTGCAGCTAATGAAACAGGAACTGACGCCAATCCTACTCTCGCTCTAACAGCATCTAACAATGCTTGAGCTCTTGCTCCAGAACCTAATGCTTCTGCTTCCATCAAATAAGTATCAGCAAGTCTGATTACATAAGAGTTTTGTTTGTAGTTTAACTCTGCAGCACCTCCACCAGTACGCACATCAGATTGTCTTGGCAAGAATTTATTCAAGAAATACCCTGTGTCTTGGTATCCTGGTATATAATCAGCAGTTCCAGCAGCTTTTAAAGCTTTCAAATCTAAAATTGTAGCAGCAAATCGTGGATCATCTTTCATTGCATCGTACAATTTTTGAGTAGGAACACTGAAACTCCATCCTGAAGGAAGGTCTGGTGCAGTTGAGTTTGCTGGTCTAGAGTAACCTCTTGGCCCTACCATTACATTTAATGAGTTACCTTCGTCTCTTCCAGAACCCCAGAAATCCCAGTTTGAGTTACCAGCACTAGTATGCGAAACCTCAATAAGTGACTCTGAATTGTATTTGTTTGATGTTACCCATAAATCACTAAACTTAGTCAACAATTTATTTCCGTACTGATTTGCTGCGCCTGGAGTACCATTTACTTCAGCCAAAACAGCAGCAGCTTCTGCTTTTTTTCCTTCAAACAAATAAACTTTACCTAATAAAGCTTGAGCAGCAACTCTTGTAAGGCGACCTGACTCTGAAGCAGCGTTTACACTTGTCGGTAAAGCTGGAATAGCCTCTTTTAAATCTTTTTCAATTTGAGCATATACAGCCTCTGGAGTTGCCTGTTCAACGTCCAACATTGTAGATGTTGTTAACGGTTCCAAAATAAGCGGAATGTTTTTAAACATTCTAACTAAATTAAAGTAGTATAATGCTCTTAATGTTTTTGTCTCAGCTGTAAAACGACCTTTTAAAGCTGCTGACATATCAACACCTGCCATTTTTGACAACAAAACATTTCCTCTGTAAATACCTTGGTAATGGTCATTCCAGAAGCTTCCTGGAATAATCAATGAAGTTAAAGAGTGAGTAGAGAAATTTTGAATTCCGTTACCATCTGAAGCACCACCACCACCAGCATAAAAATCATCTGATCCAGCATTCATCATGGCAACCATATTTTCAAATCCACCAGTGTTTTTTCTTAATGGATCATAAACTCCAACAAGTGCAGCAGTTGCTTGTTGTTCATTTTTGTAATAACTGCTGGAAAGGAAAGATCCTTTTGGCTCAAGAGTAACAAAATCCTCAGAGCAAGATCCTAAAACGGCCATTGCAACAGCAACGTATATGTATTTAAATTTTATATTTTTCATGATTCTTTAAGTATTAAAATTGAAAGTTGGCCCCAAACATAATAGACCTTGCCTGTGGATAAACACCTCTGTCGATACCAAATACCTGACCTCCAATTTCTGGATCATATCCAGTGTATTTCGTAAATGTGATAAGGTTTTCTCCATTAAGGTAAAAACGGATTTTATCAGCACCAATTTTAGAAGACAAGCTTAAAGGAAGTGTGTATCCTAATTGTACAAGTTTCAAACGAACGTAATCTCCGCTTTCTAAGTAAAAGTCAGACATGTTGCTGAAGTTTTTGTTTGTATCATTGTTTGCAAGTCTTGGGTAATCATTTGATGTTCCTTCTCCTACCCAACGATCTAAAGCAGAAGTTTGGTAATTAGCATTTAAGATATCCAATCTTCGTAATCCTTGGAAAATTTTGCTTCCAGAAGTTCCTTGAGCAAATGCCATGAAATCGAAGTTTTTGTAATCTAAATTCAATGTTAAACCGAAAGTTAATTTTGGTAAACTTGTTCCTAAATATTGCTTATCCTTATCTGAGATTGCACCATCACCATTGTTATCAACCCAACGGAAATCTCCAGGTTTAGCGTTTGGCTGAATTAATCCACCTGCAGCATTTTTGTAAGCATCGATTTCAGCTTGATTTTGGAAAATACCGGCTGTTTTGTATCCATAGAATTCATTGTATGAGTGACCAACTTGAGTTCTTGTCACTGCTCCCATAGATTGGAAAGAAGCATTTCCTTCAATATAATCAGCTGTAGCTCCAATGTAAGTGATTTCATTTTTCAAAGTAGAAAGGTTTCCATTTACCCCTAAATTGAATTCACCTAATTTTTTTCTGTAACCTAATTCAAACTCAAAACCGCTGTTGTTCATGTCAGCAACGTTTGCCCATGGTTGTTCAGCAACTCCAACGTATCCAGGAATAACCACTGGTTGTAAGATACCAGTTGTTTTTTTCATGTAGTAGTCAAAAGTAAAGTTGAAATCGTTGAATAATTTTGCATCAAAACCAATACTTGTTTGCGAAGTCTCCTCCCATTTCAAGTCAGGGTTGTCAAGAGTTACGTTAGCATAACCAGTTGTAATAGCTCCAGTATTTCCGAAAGAATAGTTGTAACCTCCAGATACTAATGAGATATATCTGAAATCAGCAACTTGGTCATTTCCTACAACTCCATAACCTCCACGGATTTTTAATGTATTAACATATGGATTTTCTTTCCAGAATTCTTCTTTTGAAACCACCCATCCTAAAGAGAATGAAGGGAAGTTACCCCATTTGTGGTTATCTCCAAAACGAGTTGATCCATCACGACGAATAACTCCAGTTACAAGATATTTCTCTTTGTAGTCGTAATTTAAACGAGCAAATAATGAAGTAACTTTATGTTGAACTAGATCGCTAGTACCACTAGTTCTGTCAGATTGAGGAATGTCAAAGTTAAAAGAAGCATCTTTATAGCTTGTAATAGGCAAACCGTACATTGTTGCTCCAACATAACCTCCAATATTATCAACATAAGTTCCTTGACCTCCTAATACACTAAGATTGTGATCACCAAATCTATTAGCATATGTTACGATATTCTCAATATTCCAAGAAAATGATTTGTTGTTGTTTTGGTGATAGTTGTTTTTAAGAACATTTACGTTTGAGCTTAAGAAATAAACAGGTGTAAATCCTGTATCACCCCAGTAAGCTAATTTACCACCAATTGTAGTTCTAGCTTTTAAGTGGCTTGTAATGTTTGCCTCAAGATAAGCATTACCAACGAAATCATCAGACCAGTTGTATGCACCTAATCTTGTTTGAATATATCCTAATGGATTTGACATTTCTTGTCCAACAACAGAAGAAATACCATAAGGATTTCCGTTAGCATCGCGAACAACTGGATTAGTTGAATATGGTGCCGCATTTGCAACAGCAGGATCAGTAACTACTAATGGAGTAGTTGGATCAAGATTAATAGCAGAACTTAAAGGACCTCCAAACTCGCTGTTTGTGTTTCCAATTCCTGTTGATTTTTGTCTTGCGTAAGCAAAAGTTTGACCAAACGTAAAATATTTAGATATTTTATGAGTAGAGTTTAAACGGAAAGTCTTTTTGTTGTATTCAGAGATATCTGTAGCAACAATACCTTGCTGATCTTGGATCCCGAATGAAGCATAAAAAGTAGAA
Organism: Flavobacterium denitrificans DSM 15936; assembly: GCF_000425445.1. Classification (GTDB taxonomy): domain Bacteria; phylum Bacteroidota; class Bacteroidia; order Flavobacteriales; family Flavobacteriaceae; genus Flavobacterium; species Flavobacterium denitrificans. Next base: position 105,752 of record NZ_AUDL01000014.1, read on the forward strand.
AATTCTCCACCACCGCTAAAGCTTAACTCATGTGAATATCTGTAAGCATTATTATTAAAGATAGCGTCTTGCCAATCTGTACCTTTTCCTAAAGCTGAAGGATTTGGATAAACAATTGAACCTCCATCTGCAACAGCTTTCTCATTCATTAAAGTAGCATATTGTGTTGCGTTCAATAAATCAAGTTTTTTCGCTGGAGAAGAAACTCCTGAAAAACCAGTGTAGTTAACAGAAAGTTTTCCAGATTTACCTTTTTTAGTAGTCACTAAGATAACCCCTGTAGCAGCACGAGTACCATAAATAGCAGCAGAAGCGGCATCTTTTAGAACCTCGATAGACTCGATATCTGATTGATTCAAGAAATTGATACCACCTGCGTCAACCACGTTTCCGTCAACAACCCAAAGTGGATTGTTACCTCCATCTCCAAAAGTTGTAATACCACGTACACGGATAGTTGATCCAGCCCCAGGTTGTCCTGAACTTGCAGCAACAGTCACCCCTGAAACTCTACCTTGTAAAGCTTGTTCAACGCGTCCGTTTGGTACTTTTTCAAGATCTGCAGCCTTTACACTGGAAATTGCTCCCGTAACCACCGCTTTCTTTTGAGTACCGTATCCAACAACCACCACCTCATTTAATGATTGTGATTCTGGTTTTAATTGAAATGTAATTTTTGTTCTTCCATTTACAGCTTCATTCACTGTAGTGTACCCAATAAAAGTTACTGTCAAAACACCATTTGACGGTACTTGAATTTGGAATTTCCCATCAAAGTCTGATGCCGTAGACTTTTTTGTACCTTTTAATACAACAGTTGCACCAGGAACTGGCATTCCACTTTCATCATTGATAATCCCGTTTACTGTGACATCCTGAGCCACAGCCATAACCGAGAATAACAGAGATGAAACACAAAAAACAAGTAATTTTGTTAATTTCATTTTTCTAAAAATTTTGGTTAATTAATTAGTAATTTGATGCAATAATAATGTTATTTTTTTACTATCAACAACTAAATTTCACTACAAAAACACATCAAAACAAATTTTTACACATTACAAAAACACATCATTTATTTTTTAATTATTTGATTTACAATATTTTAAAAATAAAATTTAAGATGTTATCAAAATGTTAATTACAAAAATAAACACTACAGTTGTATAAGATTGCTTATTTTTATCAATAAAATGTGTTTCTACAACGAGATAGTAGTAAAAAAACTATTGTAAAACACTACAAACAAGACAATTAGAAAGCAAAGACCCAAAAACACCAAAAATTTTATGAAATTGACAAAATCATATTTTATTATTATTTTTTTTACATTATTTACAATTACCTTTTTTGGACAAGTTAAAAACATAGGGCTTCCAGATGTAAGAAATTACAAGCGAAATGAATATAAAGGAGGAACACAAAACTGGAGTATAGATCAAGACAAAAACGGAAATTTATATTTTGCCAACAATAATGGTTTACTACAATTTGATGGATCGTCTTGGAGAAAATATCCTCTGCCAAATCGTACTTCTGTGCGATGCTTAAAAATTAGTCATGACGGAAAAATTTTCGTAGGAGGATACAATGAGTTCGGCTTCTTTAAACCAAATGAAAAAGGAAAGCTTCAATATACATCATTATCTCAAAGGGTCGACAAGAACAAAATCAAGATTATTGATTTCATCTGGAAAATTCATTCATTCGACAATCAAACCATTTTCCAATCATTTGCCCGTGCTTATGTTTTCAAAAAAAATAAGCTTACAATATTAGAAGCACCAAAACGATTTCAGTTTTCTTTTGTAGTCAATAACAGATTATATTTTCAAGATATAGAAAAAGGAATTCTTGAATACAAAAACGGAAAACTTTACACATTGCCAAACACTACAAGCCTCAACAATACAGAGATTTGGGGAATGTACGGTTTGGCAAAAGACAAAACCTTAATAATAACCTTGGAAAAAGGCTTATTTGTATATGAAAACGGAATTGTGAAACCTTGGAATACCGAAGCCAATAATTTTGTCAAACAAAACAACTCTTTAGGCGGCGTCACAATAAATAATCATTTCATTGTTCTAAATTCAGTATTGGACGGAATTGTCATTTGCGATTATAACGGAAAAATAATCCAGCATTTAAATCGAAAAAAAGGATTGCAGAACAATACCGTTCTTACTTCCTTTATAGACAACAAGAATAATCTTTGGCTTGGTCTTGACAATGGTATCGCGTTCGTCAATGAAGGATCTCCATTTACTTATTTTGGCTTCAGTTACGATATTAGCACCGTTTATGCGTCTGTCATACATCAAGGAAATTTATATGTAGCAACAAACCAAGGGGTATTTTATCACGCTTGGAACAATAGCTTTAAAGAGGACACTTTTAAACTTGTCCAAGGAACTACCGCACAATCATGGAATGTACAAATAATTGACAATGAACTAATTTGCTCCAATAACCGTGGAGCATTAGTCATAAAAGGCGGAGCGGTTACTAATATAATAGATACTAAAGGTTATTTTGGCTTTAAAAAAATCCCCAATCATCCAGGTTATTTTATCGGTTCTAATTATGATGGTTTTGCCATTTTTCAAAAAACTGCAAATGGATTGGCTCACAAAAATCAAGTTATTGGCTTTGATAAATCTTCAAACAATTTTGAGCTTGACGATTCTTATTTATGGCTCAAAAAAGATGAATCAATTTACAGAATGACGCTAAGCAATGATTTGACACGATTTTCTTCTATCAAAAAAATCGATCAATTGACTTCACAATATAAAAACATTGGAAGTATTCAAAAAATTGATAACCAGCTATATTTTCAAACTAATAACCATTTTTACAAATATTCAAAGGAGCAAGATTTGTTTTATGAGGATAAAAATCTATCGAAATTATTTAAAAACATTCCGGTCATTAACAGTTTAAGCCAAGATTCGCAGTCCAATTTATGGTATGCGTTTGATGAATCTTTAGGTGTTTTAATGAAGAAAAATAATTATTATACCAATATAGTAGCACCCTTCTCGAATTTGACCGGAAACTTAGTAGCCAATTACTTATCCGTAAACACCATTGACTCAAAAAACATTTTTATTGGACTAACTGATGGATTAGCACACTATAATCCAGAATTGCTTAATAATTTTGTTACCAAACCAAAAGCATTTATCCGAAGTTTTTCATTTCCTGGTGACACCATAATTTTAGGAAATAATCAGAATAAAATTGAAAATGTTCGAATTCCATATTCATCAAATCACGTTCGTTTCACTTTTTCATCGCCTACATATGAAAATCTAGAAAATGTTGAGTTTTCATATCAATTAGAGCCTTTTGATGACAAATGGAGCAATTGGTCAACTATTTCTATAAAAGAATATACAAATCTTCGTGAGGGCGAATATATGATGAAAGTAAAGGTCAGAAACAGCTACGGAATCCAATCGGAGCCGTCTACCATTTCCTTTACCGTTTCTCCGCCTTGGTATCGCCATTTCTTGGCGCTGATTTTGTATTTTGTTCTCATTATAATTGCCATCTACGTTATTTCAGACAGAATTAAAATGAAGATCAGGAAAAACAAATATTATGAAACAATTGAACAAAGAAGATTATATCTTGAAAAAGAATCAAAAATCAGACAAGAACAATATGACCTTGAAAAAGAGATCGAAAAACTAAAAAATGACAAGCTTCAAATTAAAATCTTAGCAAAAGATAAAGAGCTTGTAAACAATTCTCTTCAGGTTGTGAAGAAAAACAAAATCTTAAACGGAATTATCCATAAACTGAAAGAAATTGATATTGAAGCACTAGATGATTCTACTAAATTTCAAGTCAGCAAACTTAACAAAAGTATAGTAAAAGAAGTAAATACAGATAAAAGCTGGAAAGACTTAGAAAAACACATTAAAAACGTTCATTTTGAGTTTTTAAAGAGGCTAAAAGAGAAATACCCAACAATTTCTCCACGTGAATTAGACTTGTCGACTTATTTATTAATGAATATGTCTACAAAAGAAATTGCCGAAATTATGAACATTTCGACAGGAGGAGTTGAGTTAGCACGATATCGCCTAAGAAAAAAGTTAGGATTGAATAAAAAGGAAAACTTAATAGGGTTCCTGATGAGCATTTAAACAAAAAGCCATCAGCCGTAGACTGCGGCCGATGGCTTTTCTATTTATGAAATATATTCTAATGTCCGTTCCAAAGCCATTCCTCTGGAGCCTTTTATCAAAATAGTATTGTTTTTAAAATCAAGTGTTTTTAGATAATCAGAAAAATCAGCAAAGGTTTCAAAAAAATGAAGCTTACTATTTGAAACTTTATTTTCAAAAAAAGATTTCCCAATCAAATAACAAACCGACTTGTCCTGGTTAGACAAAGAATCAACTATGATTTTGTGCTCGTGCGGGCTTTCAGCACCTAATTCAAACATATCGCCCAAAATCATTATTTTATTCTGATTATCCAACTGCAAAAAATTTGTGATCGCCACAGCCATACTACTCGGATTTGCATTGTAGGCATCCAGAATAATTTGATTTGAGCCCTTTTTCAACAATTGGGACCTATTATTCTCCGGAATATAATTCTCAATTGCTTCTTTTATAGCCTGATCAGCAACCTTAAAGTAATGACCAATAGAAACTGCAGCATTTATGTTATTTGAATTGTATAAACCAATTAAATGTGATTCAACATTAAAATTTTCGTAATTAATGACAACAAATGGATTTGCCTCAATACTTACGATGTTAACATCGGCTTCAGCTTTATTCAAACCGAAAGTAAATGATTTTATTCCAACAGATTTTTCAATCTGAATAGAATCTTCAAGATTTACAAATGCCGTTTTATGCTTTTTTGCAAGATATTGGTACATCTCACTTTTACCCTGAATAACACCTTCAACACCACCAAAACCTTCTAAATGGGCCTTCCCAAAATTGGTGATATAACCATAATCAGGCTGCGCTATTTCACATAAAAATTCAATTTCTTTTTTATGATTTGCCCCCATCTCCACAATTCCGATTTCAGTTTCTTTATTAAAAGACAACAAAGTCAATGGAACCCCAATATGATTATTCAAATTTCCAACAGTAGCCTTTGTTTTAAATTTCTTTGACAAGACAGCATTGATTAGTTCTTTCGTAGTGGTCTTTCCATTACTGCCCGTCAAAGCTACAATTGGCAGTTTCAAATAAGACCGATGATACTTGGCTAATTCCTGCAAGGTTTCTAAACTATTTTGAACTAAAATAGTTCTCTCGTCTATAAAATACGATTCATTGTCTATAACAACAAATAAAGCCCCTAATTTCAGAGCTTCCTCTGCAAAAGTATTAGCATCAAAATTTTCGCCTTTGATTGCAAAAAACATAGAATCCTTTTCAATTTTTCGAGTATCAATTGAAAGTGATTTACATTGCAAAAACAGATTATGAATGTCCTGAATATTCATTTATATTATTTTTAATAGATGATAAAAGTAGAAAAAAAACAATAAAAAAATTCCAAATTCCAGACTGAATATTCAGCTTTTGGAATTTGGAATTTTTTATATTGGAATCTTTAAATCTTAATTCCTTGGTGATTTTCTTTTTTCAGATTTAGATCCTACTCTTGACATTGCACATCTGAAACCAATGTAATCAGTTGCCATATCTTGAGGGAAATATCTTCTTTGAGCTGGATCCAACCAATAAGCTCTATCTCTCCAAGAACCACCTTTGTAAACTCTTACCTTATCATCGATTAAAGTAGTACGTTTGCTAGAGCTGTCATATTTTCTGATCATTTTTCCTAAACTGTCAGTTGTTACATTATGCTTAGGAGAGTTGTACATAGCTTGGTCAGCTTTTGGCCCAGACTCTGAATCACCGAAGTCAAAATATCTAGAAGATTGTTTATCACCATCTCTATAGTTGATATTGTTACTTGTACTGAAATTTTGTCTCAAATACGTTTCTTGTTCATCAACTGGAACTTGAGCAATTTCTCCTGGAAGATTTCTTGCTATAACTTTACCGTTGCTTAAAGTATCGTATTTAATATTAGATGTTGTAACGATTTCAATTTTACCATCTTTGCCAATTTTATTTTTAGCATAAAGGTTACCTCTAAAGTAATTGAAATCATTTGCTTCATTATCAATAATAGGTCTATAAACGTCAGCTACCCATTCTGCAACGTTACCTGCCATATCGTACAATCCGAAATCATTAGCAGCATAACTTTTTACTTTATTTGTGATATCGGCTCCGTCATCAGACCAACCTGCAATTCCACCGTAATCACCATTTCCTTGCTTAAAGTTAGCCAATTGATCGCCTCTGTTTTTACGTTTTGATGAACGAGTGTAATCTCCAGACCAAGGATATTTCTTTTGTCCTTTGTAAATATTGTATTCTCTTTGTCCAACATCAGCTGCAGCAGCATATTCCCATTCTGCCTCAGTAGGAAGTCTATATTCTGGCAAGATTACACCAGAAGAACGTTGTGCGTAAACATTTTTCTCTTCTGGAACCACTCCATCTTTACCAGCTTTTGGTCTTCTTCCAGTAGGGTTTTTCTTCAATACGATCTCTTCGCTTCCACCACGAGATGTACTAGGAGACATTAAATATGCTTCAGTGTTGAATGCATTTTCAGCAGTAACATCACTTGTTTTAGCACCTTTTTTAAGATACCCGTCTTTTTCTAAAACAGCTTCGTTTACACGATCAGTTCTCCATTTGCTGAATTCAACAGCTTGAATCCAGTTAACACCAACTACAGGGTACTCAGCATAAGATGGGTGTCTTAAGTAGTTGTTAGTCATCGTTTCGTTATATCCTAAACGATTTCTCCAAACTAAAGTATCTGGTGATGCTCCTTCGTAAATGTTTTTGTAATTTTCTTCTGTTGGCGGGAAAACTTTCTTTAACCACTCAAGGTATTCTAAGTACATACCATTAGTAACTTCGGTTTCATCCATATAGAATGACTGAACGTGTTGTTGAGTTGGTGTGTTATTCCAATCGTGCATAACATCATCCTGTACTTTACCCATTGTAAATGTACCTCCTTCAACAAAAACTAAACCAGGACCAGCCTGTTGTTTTTTTCCTGCATTTCTAGCAGCCGTTCCATTCTGACTATCTACATCCCACCCAGTCGCTCGAGAAGCGTGAGAGGAACTCGATTTTTTGCTACAACTAGCCGTGCCCAACATCAATACTATTGACATCATTAATTGCAAGACTACAATTTTGTTTACTTTCATACTCATTCTTAGGTGATAAATTTAGGTGCTGCAATATAATAATTAACATTTAATTAGCAACATCTGTTCTAATAATTTTATTTAGCTGTTTTTTACCAGAAAATAACCTATAGTTACGAACGCAAAAATATACTTTTTATTATTTACTATAACATGAAATACTATATTTTTACTTACTAAAATATTTTGCAATCAATTTCGTTTTCTGTACCTATGAAACAAGTCTTAATCTTATATTTTTTTTTAGTTCCGATTTTTGCTTTTTCTCAGACAAATGGAAGCTTCACAATAGATTGGCAAGGCAAAAAAGAAATGAGTTTTGGCGATTTCAAAACCATCATTCCTTATTTTTCTGGAAGCAGTTTTCGATACGATACTACTAAAAAAAGCATAACACTATTGCTAAATCTCAGCGAAACGAGCTTTACAGCAAACTCTTCAGTGCAGATTTCCAACATTAATTACGAGACAATTTCCATTACTGATATTGGCGATTTAAACCCTGAAAACATCCCCGAAAAACCAAATGAAACGTTAAAAATTACCTCTTCAAGAGACAAAAAACAACTTTTTCTTTTACTGTCACCAATAGTTAAGGACGGAAACAGTTTTAAGCGAATAAGATCTTTTTCTTATTCTCCCAATAGCGCAACATCAAAAAGCAGTGATGCTTCATTATTCCAGAAATCCGCCGCAATCTCTAATTCTGTTTTAGCATCAGGAGATTGGTATCGTTTTTACATCGAAAAATCAGGGGTTTATAAAATATCCAAATCTTTTTTGCAAAGTTTAGGCTTTGACCCAAGCAAAATAGACCCAAGAAGAATAAAAATATACGGAAACGGAGGAAGAATGCTTCCTTTAGCCAACAGCACTTATTATCCAAATGATTTAACTGAAAATGCTATTCAAATTATTGGAGAAGCTGACGGAATTTTCAACAATGAAGACTACATCCTTTTTTATGCCGAGGGTGTTGATATATGGAATTCAGAAAGTCAGACAAATCTTAATTTATTCGACTCAAAATCATATTATTACATCACAACCACAGGCGGAGATGGAAAAAGAATCTCTCCCCTTAACCAACCAACAGGCAATACTACTTTAGAACTAAATACGTTTGATGACTATCAATACCATGAAATTGATCAGACCAATATTGCTCATTTGGGTCGTCAATGGTTTGGAGAATCGTTCGACATCAATCAAGAACAGGAATTCACTTTTACGATTCCTAATATAGACGCTTCTGTACCTGTAAAAATCGAAGTTGTTGCAGCATCCGCAGCCTTCACCACTACTTCTTTTGCTGTGAGCGCAAATGGGCAGAATATCGGAAACATCAATTTTAACGCATTAGTCTCAAGTTCAGATATTAAGTTTTACACAGGAAAATTACCTGTAAATGCTACATTTACAGGTGCCGAAAACACCAAAATCAAACTTACTTATAATAATAATGGTGTACCGGGATCAAAAGGATATCTCGATTACATTAATATAGTTGCAAAAAGAAAACTGCTTGGAACTGGAAAACAATTCAAATTCCAATATGATTTGGCAGGATCAACAGTTGGAATTGCAAATTACACCATCCAAAACGCCGCAGGAATATCACAAGTTTGGGACATTACAGATCCTTATAATGTATCTAAAATTGAAAATTCAAATCAGACTACTTTTAGCTTCAAGGCGTCATTAGGCGAAATCAGAAAATATATTGCCATCGATGCTTCAGATTATTTAACACCTTTAAAAGAAAGCCAATCTAAAGTTGCCAATCAAAACTTGAAAGGAACTCTATTCAAAAATGCTCAGAACAGCTTCCAAGATATCGACTATGCTATTATTTCGCCAAAATCTTTGGTTTCACAAGCTGAAAAACTAGCCACTTTTCACCGCAATTATTCTAATTTGAATGTAAAAGTTATTGCTTTGGAAAACATCTATCAAGAATTCTCTTCTGGAAAACAAGATATTGCTGCAATTAGAAACTGCATCAGATATATTTATGAAAATGCTTCTTCATCAGACAAAAAAATCAAATATGTAAATTTATTTGGAGACGCTTCATATGATTACAAAGACCGAATTACAAACAATACCAATATTGTTCCTATATATCACTCCTTAATCAGCAATACTACAGGAGAAGCCTCTTTTGCGTCTGACGACTTTTTCGGACTGATGGATGCCGACGAAGGAAATATCACCAATTTTTTTGGCGGAATAGACATCGCTACTGGCAGAATGCTGGTCTCTGATAATGCCCAAGCCAGCGAAATGGTGAATAAGGTTTTAGAATATCACGACACAAAATCATACGGAAATTGGCGAAATAATTTTGTCCTTATAAGCGATGATTCAGACCAAAGTTCTGATGCCACGCTTCAATCGCGCCAAAATAATCTTGCAGATTTAATTGGCACTCAAAAACCTTTTTTGAATGTCGACAAAATAATTTTGGACTCGTACACTCAAGAAGCTTCTGCTGGAGGATCGAGGTACCCAAAAGCCAGAACTGATTTGTTTGATGCTTTTGAAAAAGGCGCCTTGGTTTTTAATTATTTAGGACACGGTGGCGAAGACGGCTTAGCCAGCGAAAGAATTTGGGAAAAATCAGATGGGCAAAACCTAAACAATCAGTACAAATATCCTTTATTTATCACAATTACCTGCGAATTCTCCAGATTTGATGATCCTACTCGACCAACTGCCGGAGAATATACTTTCTGGAACCCAAAAGGAGGCGCAATCTCGATGCTGACCACAATTCGTGCTATTGGTCAATTTAACGCCGAGAATTTCAATGACAACTTAAGCAAAAATTTACTTTCGTACGGATCAAATCAATACACTACGATTGCAGAAGCGCTTCGAATTTCAAAAAATGAAAATCCGAGCTCTTCCAGCAATGTTATTTTTTACATTGGAGATCCTGCGCTAATGCTTGCTATCTCGAAACCTAGAATCAATTTAACAAAGGTAAATGACATTGCAATTTCTCAGGCAATTCCCGACTTAAAATCGCTTTCTAAAATCAAAATTTCTGGCGAAATCACAGATGAAAACAACACTCTTCTCAGTAATTACAACGGAGAACTAGCAACTGCGATTTTTGACAAATTGATTACAACATCGACTTTAAACAATGATGGTTTTAGCCCTGCAATGTCTTTCAAAACACTCGGCGAAACTATTTTTAGAGGAAATGCATCTGTTACTAACGGACAATTCGAATTTAGTTTTGTTGTCCCCAGAGACATTCGCATACCAGTCGATTATGGCCGAATCAGCTTTTATTCGAAGAAAAACCAAGCTTTAGAAAACCAGACAGGATACAACACCACTATTAAAATAGGAGGCATAAATGAAAATGCTCCTCAGGACAATATTAGCCCAAAAGTGAAGTTATATATGAATGACGAAACATTTGTTTCTGGCGGCATCACAAATGATTCGCCATTTCTATTAGCTTTTCTGGAGGACGAAAACGGAATTAATACGGCGAGCGGAATTGGGCATGACATTGTAGCAATACTGGATGGAGACGTCAGCAATCCCTATATTTTGAACGATTATTATCAAACAAAATTAGACGATTATACTAATGGAAATTTACGCTTTCCGCTTCGAAATTTAAAAGCTGGACTGCATACTATAAGTTTCACCGCTTGGGATGTTTACAACAATCCTGTGACAAGTGAAATACAATTTATTGTTGTTGGAGATGAGTCATTATCTTTAACCCACGTTCTTAACTATCCAAATCCCTTTTCAACCTACACTCAGTTTTGGTTTTCGCACAACAGACCTTACGAACCGCTGGAAGTTCAGGTACAGGTCATGACTATTACAGGGAAAGTAGTCTGGACAACAAACCAAATTATTACGACAGAAGGATTTCTTTCAAGAGAAATCACCTGGGATGGAAAAGATGATTATGGAGATCGAATTGGTAAAGGAGTTTACATCTATAAATTGACAGTAAAATCAAATTTGACGAATAAAAAAGCAGAAAAGTACGAAAAGCTTGTCATCTTATAATATTATATATATTTGCACCACCAAAAAACATTAGTCCCATAAATGAAAAAAATATCACTTTTATTAATTTACCTTTTAATCATATCCTACGCAAAAGCACAAGATAGACCTATTACCACCGGAGTTCCCTTCTTATTAGTTGCCGCTGACGCAAGAGCTGCAGGTTTAGCAGATCAAGGTGTAGCTACATCTTCAGATGTTTTTTCTCAGCAATGGAACCCTGCTAAATATGCATTTTCTAAAGATGCACAAGGGCTTTCTATCAGTTATACTCCATATTTAACAGATTTAGCAAATGATATTTCCCTTGGCCAATTAACTTATTACAACAAAATCAGCGATCGAAGTGCCTTTGCAGGAAGTTTTCGCTATTTTGGTTTTGGAGACATCGAATTAAGAAGAACCGGCGACCCGAATGAAGTCCCAAATATTGTATCCCCAAACGAATTCGCCTTAGACGGATCTTATTCGCAAAAACTGAGCGAAACATTTTCTATGGCCGTTGGCGCAAGATATATTCGCTCTAACCTAAAAGTAGCTTCAGAAGATGTAGATGCAACTGCGGGAACATCATTCGCTGTTGATGTTGCAGGATTTTATCAATCTGAAGAAATAGCATATCGTGATTTCAATGGTCGATGGAGAGCAGGTTTCAACTTCCAAAACATGGGGCCAAAAATAAGCTATGACAATGACGATTTAAGCTCAAACTTTTTGCCTGCTAACATGCGTTTAGGAGGAGGATTTGATTTTATTCTTGACGATTACAACAAATTTGCAGTTAGTGTTGAACTCACAAAATTACTTGTACCAACTCCTCCGGGACAACAAGCAGCAGTAGACTTAAACGGAGATGGCGATTTTACTGACCCAGGAGAAAGCGCACAGGAACAAAACACAATTGCCTACAATAAATATAATGACATAGGATGGTTTCAAGGAATGTTTAAATCTTTTGGAGATGCACCAGGTGGGTTTAGTGAAGAAATAAAAGAAGTTACCTATAGTATAGCTGGAGAATACATGTACCAAGATTCCTTTGCGTTTCGTGCAGGATATTTCCACGAAAGCCCTGAAAAAGGAGCAAGACAATTCTTCTCTTTAGGCGCTGGTTTCAAATACAACATCGTAAAAGTTGACGTATCATACTTGTTCTCAACTTCAAAAGTAAAAAATCCGTTAGAAAACACACTTCGTTTTTCTTTAACGTTTAACTTTGGAGACAAATATGAAGAATATTAAACGATCTAAATAAAAAACAACAACAATCCAAATTTCTATTTTTAGGAATTTGGATTTTTTTTCCTCAAAATACAATGAAAGAAATAAGCATTACATCATCATTTACAATTTACGACAGCATTAATGAACTTTCTCAGGAGGTACAGGATTTAATGAATCAGGCAATCGAAATTCGTAAAAAAGCTTATGCCCCCTATTCTCAATTTAGAGTTGGAGCAGCGTTGCTTCTCGATAACGGGAAAACAATTCTAGGTTCCAATCAAGAAAATGCTGCCTATCCATCAGGACTATGTGCCGAAAGAACTGCAATTTTCTACGCAGGAAGTACCTATCCCGAAGCCAAAATTTTAAAAATAGCCATTTCAGCAGCTTCAGACACCAATCAAACCACTGCTCCTATTCCGCCATGTGGCTCTTGCCGACAATCAATTGCAGAATACGAAATCAAGCAGGACACCCCTATAGAAATCTATTTTATGGGCGAAATTGGTGAAGTTTACAAGTCAGCATCCCTTAAAAATTTGCTTCCTTTTATGTTTGATAAAAAGTTCTTGTAAAAAAAAGCCAAAAAGTAGCGTTTAAATTTTAGTTCTTAAATGTAATGTCTTATTTTTGCATCCCGACCTTTCGGGCGCAAATTTGTGGGAGGAAACTATTTTGCGTTATAGGCAACAATTGATAACACAAACAAACTTTAGCAAAAGAAAGAATTCAGATGAAAGAAGTTACAAAAGAGGTGTATTTAAAGTGGTACGAAGACATGCTACTTTGGAGAAAGTTTGAAGACAAACTTGCAGCATTATACATTCAACAAAAAGTTAGAGGTTTTTTACACCTATATAATGGTCAGGAAGCTGTATTAGCGGGAGCACTTCACGCTATGGACCTGACTAAAGACAAAATGATTACTGCTTACAGAAACCACGTTCAGCCAATTGGTATGGGCGTTGATCCAAGAAACGTAATGGCAGAGCTTTTAGGAAAAGCAACCGGAACTTCTAAAGGTATGGGAGGTTCTATGCACATTTTCTCTAAAGAGCATGGTTTTTACGGAGGACACGGAATTGTAGGTGCTCAAATTCCTGTGGGAGCTGGTATTGCTTTCGCAGACAAATATTTCAACACTGGCGGTGTTACTATGACTTACTTTGGTGATGGTGCCGCTAGACAAGGTTCTTTACACGAAGCTTTTAACATGGCTATGTTATGGAAACTTCCAGTTGTATTTATCGTTGAAAACAACGGTTATGCAATGGGAACTTCTGTAGAAAGAACTGCAAACCACACTGACATTTGGAAATTAGGTTTAGGATACGAAATGCCTTGTGGACCAGTTGACGGAATGAATCCAGTTAAAGTTGCTGAAGCTATGCACGAAGCTATCGAAAGAGCACGTCGTGGAGATGGACCAACTTTCCTTGAAATGAAAACGTACCGTTACAGAGGACACTCTATGTCTGATGCACAATTATACCGTTCTAAAGAAGAGGTTGAAGAGTACAAAAAAATCGATCCAATTACGCAAGTTCTCGATGTAATCTTGGATCAAAAATATGCTACTGAAGAAGAAATCGAAGTAATTGACCAAAGAGTTAAAGACTTAGTTGAAGAGTGTGCGAAATTCGCTGAAGAATCTCCATATCCAGACTTGCAACAATTATACGATGTAGTATACGCACAAGAAGACTATCCATTTACACCTCATAAACTATAACATCATGGCGATTAAAGTAACAATGCCTCGTTTGAGCGATACTATGACGGAAGGAACGGTAGCGACTTGGCTTAAAAAAGTAGGCGACAAAATCAGTGAAGGAGATATCTTAGCTGAAATTGAAACAGACAAAGCAACAATGGAGTTCGAATCTTTTAACGAAGGAACTCTTTTACATATCGGAATTCAAGCTGGAGAAACTGCTCCAGTTGATTCATTATTAGCTATCATTGGTAACGAAGGAGAAGATATTTCTGCTCTTTTAGCTGGTGGTGATACTCCTGCTGCCAGTTCCGAAGCTTCGGAACCAAAAGCGGATGCACCTGCTGCTGAAGCAAAAACAGAAACTGCTGCTCCTGCAAAAGCAGCAACTGAATTACCAAAAGGTGTTATTGTAGTAACAATGCCTCGTTTGAGTGATACAATGACTGAAGGTACAGTAGCAACTTGGTTGAAAAAAGTTGGTGATACTGTAGCGGAAGGTGATATTTTAGCAGAAATTGAAACTGACAAAGCTACTATGGAGTTTGAGTCTTTCAATGCTGGAACATTATTATACATCGGAATTCAAGAAGGAAACACTGCTCCTGTTGACAGCTTATTAGCGATTATTGGACCTGCTGGAACTGATATTTCTGGAATTGCTGAAAATTATACTGCCGGAGGCGCTGCACCTGCGAGTGCTCCTGCTGCAGAAGAAACAAAAGCTGCTCCTGCTGCTGAAAAAGCACCAGAAGCTGTAAACAATACTTCAGATGGAAGAATTTTAGCTTCACCTTTAGCTAAGAAAATCGCTTCTGATAAAGGAATCTCATTAAACCAAGTGAAAGGTTCTGGAGAAAACGGACGTATCGTAAAAAGCGATATCGAGAACTTTACTCCATCTGCACAAGCACAACCTGCTGCTGCTGCACCTGCTGCAAAACAAGAAGGTTCTGCTCCTGCTGCACCAAAAGTATTCGTTCCTGCTGGTGAAGTTTACACAGAAGAGATCAAAAACTCTCAAATGCGTAAAATCATTGCAAAACGTCTTTCTGAATCTTTATTCACTGCTCCTCACTACAACTTAGTGATCGAAGTAAGCATGGACGAGGCAATGCAGGCAAGAGCTGCCATCAATAGCGTTCCGGATACAAAAGTATCTTTCAACGACATGGTAATCAAAGCTTGTGCTTTAGCATTGAAAAAACATCCAAAAATCAACTCTACTTGGAAAGAAGATGCCATCATCATCAATCACCACGTAAACATTGGTGTTGCTGTAGCAGTTGAAGACGGATTAGTAGTTCCTGTATTGAAATTTACTGATGCAATGAGTTTATCTCAAATTGGCGGTTCAGTGAGAGATCTTGCTGGAAGAGCTAAAAACAAAAAACTTGGACCTCAAGAAATGGAAGGAAGTACTTTTACAGTATCTAATCTTGGTATGTTTGGTATTACTGAATTCAATTCAATTATCAACCAGCCAAACTCTGCAATCCTTTCTGTAGGTGCAATTGTTGAGAAACCAGTAGTTAAAAACGGTCAAATCGTAGTAGGGAACACAATGATGCTATCATTAGCTTGTGACCACAGAACAATTGACGGTGCAACTGGCGCTCAGTTCTTACAAACATTAAAACAATACATCGAAAGCCCAGTTACAATGTTGGCGTAATTAGTTGTTAATTTTATAATTAAATCCCGTTTTGTTTATTCAAAGCGGGATTTTTTGTTTAATTTTCGTCCTCAAATTCAAAACCTCACAATATGAAGAAACTAATTCTTGTAGCTTTATTTCTGACAGCAATTGCCTGCCAGAAAAAAGAACAAACACAAAAGACTACAGCCGTTGTCGATGAACACAGTTATTCAAAGCCAGAACTTGCTGTTGTAAAACATCTTGACCTTGATATTAAAGTTGATTTTGACACACAAACTATTTCAGGAAAAGCATCTTGGACAATTGACAATATCAGCAAAGGAAACGAAATTATTTTCGACGAAAACACATTAAACATCACAAAAGTTACTCTTGGAGACGACGAAAAAGAAACCAAATTTGAACTTGGAAAAGACACTGAATTTCACGGAAAACCGCTTCATATTACTATTGAACCGAATACAACCAAAGTAAATATTTATTACAATACAACTAAAGATGCTATTGCATTACAATGGCTAAAACCAGAACAAACCGCAGATAAAAAGAAACCTTTTTTATTCTCTCAAGGAGAAAGCGTTTGGTCAAGAACTTGGATTCCATGTCAGGATTCTCCGGGAATTCGTTTTACTTATAATGCAAAAGTTACGGTTCCTAAAGATTTATTGGCTGTGATGAGCGCTGTAAATCCGCAGAAGAAAAACGATACTGGAGTTTACACTTTCAAACAAGACAAAGCAATTCCGTCTTATTTAATGGCAATTGCTGTTGGAGATATCGAATTTCAAGCGATCGATAATAGAACAGGAGTTTACGCAGAACCATCAATGCTTAAAAAATCGGCTTATGAATTTGCTGAACTTGGAAAAATGGTAAATGCTGCTGAAAAACTATACGGCCCTTACAGATGGGGACGCTACGATGTTTTGGTTTTACCTCCAAGTTTTCCTTATGGCGGAATGGAAAATCCAAATCTAACTTTCTTAACCCCAGGTGTTATTGCTGGAGATCGTTCGCTTACAAGCTTGTTAGCACACGAATTAGGACACAGCTGGAGCGGAAACCTAGTTACAAATGCTACTTGGGATGATATTTGGTTAAACGAAGGCTTCACCACTTATGTAGAACACAGAATTGGAGAAGCTATTTTCGGTAAGAAAGAATTTGAAATGCAAAATGTTATCACAAACAAAGAATTAACCGATAACATTGCAGAATATGGCGATACAAATCCAGACACAAGATTAAAAGTTAGTTTGACAGGAAGAAATCCAGATGACGGAATCAGTCAAATTCCTTATGTCAAAGGATATGCTTTTTTAAGAGTTATTGAAAACGCTGTTGGACGTGAAAAATTCGATCCGTTTATTAAAAATTATTTTGATTCTCATGCTTTTCAATCTATTACTACAGAAGATTTTGTAAAGTATTTAAATGAAAATCTTATCAAAGGCGACAAAGCTTTAGCTGATAAAATCCAATTGGACAACTGGATTTACAAACCAGGAATTCCATCAAACATTCTTCCGGTAAGTTCAGCTGATTTTGATGCTATTGATAAAATCCAAAAAAGTCGGAAAGAAACTGGCGTTACAGGTTTAAGCAAAAAAATCACCACTACAGCCGAAAAACAACATTTTATTGATCATCTTCCTGCTGATATTACTGCAAAAGAAATGGAAGCGATTGACAAGGAATTCAACTTTACAAAAGGCGGGAATTTCATTATCAAACGTCAATGGTTTGTTCAGGCATTACGTCATCAATACAAACCTGCTTATCCTGCAATTGAACAATTTTTGATTGGAATCAGCAGAACAGGTTCTGTAATGATGCTTTATAAAGAAATGGTTAAAACTCCTGAAGGAAAAGTTTGGGCAAAACAGGTTTTTAATAAAGCTAAATCGGGTTATCATGCTACTACTATTCAGGCTGTTGAAGGTGTTTTGAAATAGTATTCAATCACAGTCGCAGTTTTCAGTGCCAACTGAGACTGAATACTGTGACTGAAAACTTAAAAAAATCCTCGTTTACAAATTGTATTCGGGGATTTTTTATGCGTACTATTTGTCATTTCGAAGAAGGAGAAATGTTCGCAAGAAGCTCGACAAAGATTAGATTCTCATTGCGGAGTTACTCGCGAAGATTTCTCCTTCGTCGAAATTGTAAAAGTCACTTATTTCGGTAACGGATTTATCATTTCAATTGGTTTTTTTCCATCAATTCCCTGATGTGGTCTTTCATGATTATAATAGTATAAATATTGCAATAATTCTTCTTTTAGTTCTTCTTGAGAATCAAAATCAGTATCTCT
>NZ_AUDL01000015.1 GCF_000425445.1 Flavobacterium denitrificans DSM 15936
TGGGCGATGAGGGGTTCGAACCCCCGACCCCCTCGGTGTAAACGAGGTGCTCTGAACCAGCTGAGCTAATCGCCCTATTTTACTAGGTTGCTATCATTTTGTGATTGCGAGTGCAAATGTACAGCTAGATTTTGTATTTGCAAGCGTTTTGTAGAAAAAAAACAAAAATAATTTTGAAAAAGAAATTAGAATTCTATTTTTCAGCCTATTAAAAAAACGAAAAAAACACACGTTTTCTTAATTTTAGTTAAAAAAGGCAAACTCAAAACGGAAATTAGAATATTCTTTTGTATTCACTTGCTAGAATCATACCTTTGTCGTACTTTAATTGTAAACTCCAATGGCAAGATTTCAAGAAAATGATTTACCGAAAGCTAAATTAGACTCTAACTCGCTTCAAAAAGCACTCCGAATTTTTAAATACGCCAAAAATCACAAATGGAAATTTTTCCTAGGATTGATTTTCCTTTTATTAACAAGCGCCACTGCCCTCGCCTTTCCTAAATTAATGGGTATGCTAGTAGATTGTGTCACTAATAAAGATCTCGACAAAGCAAATGAAATTGCACTAGCCTTAATGGGAATTCTAACATTGCAGGCGATTTTCTCTTTTTTCAGAATTTCACTTTTTGTAAACTTCACTGAAAATTCACTATCAAATATCCGTTTTGCATTATATGAGAATTTGGTAAAATTACCAATGTCTTTTTATTCGCAAAAACGTGTTGGAGAACTAAACAGCCGAATCAGCGCTGATATTTCACAGCTTCAAGATACTTTTACCACAACAATTGCTGAATTTCTACGTCAGTTTATTTTGATTATTGGAGGTTTTGTGATTTTAGGAAGTATTAGCCCGAAATTGACTTTAATGATGTTGGCTATTGTTCCAGTTGTAGCTGTTGCTGCAGTAATTTTTGGAAGATTTATTCGTAAATACGGAAAGAAAACGCAAGATAAAGTTGCCGAAAGCCAAGTAATTGTGGAAGAAACTTTACAAGGAATCAGTAATGTAAAAGCTTTTGCTAACGAATGGTATGAAATTCAGCGTTATAAAAACAAAATCAAAGAAATTGTAAAAATCGCGATCAAAGGCGGGCAATACAGAGGATATTTTGCTTCATTTATCATTTTATGTCTTTTTGGATGCGTCGTTGCCGTTGTTTGGTACGGAATTACTTTGACAATCAGAGGCGAAGTTGAAGGTGTTGGAGATTTGATTTCTTTTGTTCTTTACACGACTTTTATTGGAGCTTCTTTTGGAGGAATTGCAGAAATGTATGCCCAAATTCAAAAAGCAGTTGGAGCAACAGAACGTGTTTTTGAATTATTAGAAGAAACTCCAGAAGAAATCAATGCAAATCCTCATGCATCAACAATAGAGAAAATTAAAGGAAATGTGTCTTTTAAAAATGTGGCTTTCCATTATCCTTCAAGAAAAGAAGTTCAGGTTTTAAAAGATGTAAATTTCGAAGCAGAATTTGGACAAAAAATTGCAATCGTTGGTCCAAGTGGTGCCGGGAAATCTACTATTTCATCGTTATTATTGCGTTTTTATGATATTACGTCTGGAGAAATTTTAGTTGATGGAAAAAACATTCATGATTATGATTTAGAAAATCTTCGTGGCAACATGAGTATCGTTCCCCAGGATGTAATTTTATTTGGAGGAACAATCAGAGAAAACATCGCTTACGGAAAACCTGATGCGTCAGACGAAGAAATTATAGCCGCTGCAAAACAAGCAAATGCATTTAATTTTATAGAAGGCTTTCCGGAGAAATTTGAAACTTTGGTTGGAGAGCGTGGCGTGAAACTTTCAGGCGGGCAGCGCCAGCGTATTGCAATTGCTCGAGCTTTGCTTAAAAACCCTAGTGTTTTGATTTTAGACGAAGCAACATCTTCATTAGACAGTGAAAGCGAAAAACTTGTTCAAGAAGCTTTAGAAGTTTTAATGGAAGGAAGAACAAGCATTATTATCGCTCACCGTCTTTCAACTATTAGAAACGCTGATAAAATTCTAGTTTTAGATAACGGAAAAATATCCGAAGAAGGAACGCATCAAGAATTGATAAATCTAGAAAATGGTATTTATAAAAACTTAAGTAATTTACAATTTAGCAATTCTTAAATTAAATTTCAATTTTAGAAATTCTAATTATAAAGCAGGCCCGACAGGTTTTTGAAACCTGTCGGGTTTGCTTTTTTTGTATAAATACATGTGTAAACTGGACAGAAGTCCAGCCCTACAATGTAAATCGAGCCAAGGCTCTTTAGTAGAGTTCCGAAGGAACAAATCATATTGTAGAGTTGGACTTCAGTCCAGTTTACACAAAGAATATTAAAACAAAAAAAGGCTCCAATTTTTAATTGGAGCCTTTTATATATAAACTGTAAACTAAGACAGAAAAATGTAAACTATTTCCCTTTTCTTCTATTACGTTCTGCTTTAATCATTGATAATTCACGGCTTGTTTGTCCAGCTACCGAAGTATTTTCTTCTGCACGTCGAATCAAGTACGGCATAACGTCTTTAACAGGCCCAAATGGTAAATATTTAGCCACATTATAACCGTTCTCAGCTAAATTATAGCTAATGTTATCACTCATTCCGTATAATTGCCCAAACCAAATTCGGTTATCGTTTTTAGCAATTCCTTTTTGAGCCATCATTTCCATTAATTTATAAGAACTCAATTCATTGTGAGTTCCAGCAAAAATAGCCATTGTATCTAAATGCTCTAACATATAATGTACAGCAGCATCATAGTTTACGTCAGTTGCTTCTTTAGAAACACAAATCGGAGAAACATAACCTCTTTCTTCAGCTCTTTTGTGTTCTTTTTCCATATAAGCACCACGAACCAATTTCATTCCGATATAGAAACCTTCTGTTTTTGCGATATCGTGTAATTTTTTCAAATAATCCAGACGATCCCAACGATACATTTGCAATGTGTTGAATACAATTGCTTTTTCTTTATTGTATTTGCGCATCATATCAGTTACAAGATCATCAGCGGCATCTTGCATCCAGCTTTCTTCACCATCAATTAACAATGCAACATCTTTTTTGTGCGCTTCACTACATATCTTATCAAAACGAGCTACTACTCTATTCCACTCTTCTTGTTCTGCGGGAGACAAAGTTTGTTTCTCTCCTAACTTTTCATATAACTCAAAACGACCTAAACCTGTTGGTTTGAAAACAGCGAAAGGAATCGCCAGGCGTTCTTTTGCGAATTCTACTGTTCTTAATGTCATTTCCAAAGCAGCATCAAATTGCTCCTCCTCTTCTTTTCCTTCGACAGAATAATCTAAAACAGATGAAACACCTTTTGTAAACATTTTGTCTACAACTGTTAGACAGTCATTTTCGTTCACACCACCGCAAAAGTGATCAAAAACAGTTGCGCGAATTAACCCTTCAACAGGAAGATGCGCTTTTATCGCAAAATTAGTTACAGCAGTCCCAATTCTTACAAGAGGTTCGCTGTCAATCATTTTAAAAAGAAAGTAAGCTCTGTCTAGTTCTGTATCACTCTTTAGCGAAAATGCAACTTGAGTGTTATCGAATATTTTTTCCATTAAGTTTAATTTTTATGCAAAGATATAGAGTGTTTTGAATATTGTTTATAAATCGGCATTATAATTTTGCATATTTTTAGTTAAAGTTGACATTTGGAGCAAAAGTTTAAAGAATTAAGAATATTAGCACATAAATTATGCAACATGGCCTGCTTGATAAAATATTGAATAAAATATGGTGTTTATCCAACAAATTAGAACCAAAGTTTGAATATTATTTGTTCAAAAATGCCTTATTTTGCGGTTTCAATTAACCTAAGAAGTATGAACTCAATTCAAGCCAATAATTATCTAGTGCATTTCAACCAAAATGCCTACGAAGCTTTAAATAAACATTTACGAGAAAACAAGTATTCAAACATCTTCATAATTGTTGATGATCAAACGAATGAGCACTGCCTTCCTAAATTCATTCCCATGTTGGAAACAGATTTGGCAATCGAAATTATTGAATTTGAAGCTGGAGAAGCCAACAAAAATATTGAAACTTGTATTGAAATCTGGAACATTTTAACTGAACTTGGAGCAGATAGAAAATCGCTTGTAATCAATGTTGGTGGCGGTGTCGTGACTGATTTGGGAGGATTTGTTGCTTCTACTTTTAAAAGAGGGGTCAATTTCATTAATGTTCCAACTACATTATTATCTATGGTTGACGCTTCTGTTGGAGGAAAAACAGGAGTTGACTTAGGAAATCTAAAAAATCAAATCGGGGTTATCAATGTACCTCAAATGGTTTTGATTGATACAGCATATTTAGAGACTTTGCCACAAAGTGAAATGCGTTCTGGTTTAGCAGAAATGCTGAAACATGGCTTAATATATGATGCGCCATACTGGAGACAATTTTCAGACTTAAAATCAATTGTTTTCGACGAACTGGATCAATTGATCTATCGTTCTGTTGAAATTAAAAATGAAATTGTTATTCAGGACCCAACTGAAAAAAACATTCGTAAGGCTTTAAACTTTGGACATACATTAGGACATGCAATTGAAGGATACTTTTTGGAGAGCGAAGAAAAAACTACATTATTGCACGGAGAAGCGATTGCAGTTGGAATGATTTTAGAAAGTTATATTTCTCTTCAAAAAGGACTTATTTCTGAAGAAGAGTATAGAGAAATAAAAGCAATAATTAAAAGTATATATGACGATGTGATTTTTGAAGAAAATGACATCGATCCGATCTTGGAATTGCTTATTCATGACAAAAAAAATGAATACGGATTAATTCAATTTGCATTAATTGAAGGAATCGGAAAAATAAAAATTAACCAATCTGTTGAAAATAAATTAATTCTAGACGCGTTTCAGGATTATAAATCTTAATTTTTTTTTAATCAAAAGCATTGCTTTAGGTATATATTATTTTTTACATTTGCCTCGATGAAAACAAACAGAAAACAAAGACATTTCAGCTCTTATAGAAACAGACTCAACAGTTCTTTACTAAGAATGTTGAACCGTTTTTACAATAGTAAAAGTCCGTTTTGTTTTGATGTTTTCTTATGTTCAAAAGCCGAGCACGAAAAGCTGCCGATTATTTTTGCCAATATTAGAGTTTGAATTTTAAATTTAGCGCCGTTTTTACTAAATTTAAATACAAATTAAAATATTGAAAATTAAATGAATACAAAATATTCTGATCTAATAAACCAAACATACTATTTTCCACAAGAGGAATTTAAACTAAATAAAGACAATCTTCAGTTTCATAACATCGATTTAATGAAACTTGTTGAACAATATGGTACACCTTTAAAGTTTACATATTTGCCTCAAATTTCTGAAAACATTAACAAGGCAAAATCTTGGTTCAGAAAAGCAATGGAAAAAAATAAATACGAAGCAAAATATTACTATTGCTATTGTACAAAAAGTTCTCATTTTGAATATATTATGAATGAAGCTTTTAAGAATAACATTCATATTGAAACTTCGTCAGCATTTGATGTTAATATTGTTGAGAATTTGTTGGAAAACGGAAAAATCAACAAAAGTACATACGTTATCTGCAATGGTTTCAAAAGAGATGAATACATTACGAATATTGCAAGATTAATCAATAACGGTCATAAAAATACTATTCCGATTATTGACAATTATGAAGAGCTTGATTTGCTTCAAGGAGAAATCAAAGGAAAATTTAAAATTGGAATTCGTATTGCTGCTGAGGAAGAACCTAAATTTGAGTTTTATACTTCTAGATTAGGAATAGGTTATAAAAACATTGTTTCGTTCTATAAAAAACAAATTCAGGAAAATGATAAACTAGAGCTGAAAATGCTTCACTTTTTCATTAATACTGGAATCAATGATACATCATATTATTGGAATGAGTTAGTAAAATGTATTAAAGTGTACATTGCGCTTAAAAAGGAATGCCCTACTCTAGATGGTTTGAACATTGGAGGTGGTTTTCCTATCAAAAACTCACTTGCATTTGAATATGATTATCAATACATGATTGATGAAATTATCAATCAAATTAAAATTGCTTGTGAAGAAGCTGAAGTTGATGTGCCAAATATATTTACGGAATTTGGTTCTTTTACAGTAGGTGAAAGCGGAGGCGCAATCTATCAGATTTTGTATCAAAAACAACAAAATGATAGAGAAAAATGGAATATGATCGATTCATCGTTCATAACAACTTTGCCTGATACTTGGGCTATAAATAAACGTTTTATTATGCTAGCAATCAATCGCTGGAATGATACATACGAACGGGTTTTATTAGGAGGTCTTACTTGTGATAGTGACGATTATTACAATTCAGAACAAAATATGAACGCCATTTATTTGCCTAAATACAACAAAGAAAAGCCATTGTATATTGGTTTCTTTAATACAGGTGCGTATCAAGAAACTATTGGTGGATATGGAGGTTTGCACCACTGCTTAATTCCCCAGCCTAAGCATATTCTAATAGACCGTGACGAAAACGGTATTTTAGCAACCGAAGTATTTTCAGAGCAACAAACTTCTGATGATGTATTGAAGATTTTAGGATACAAGAAAAAAATGTAAAAAAATAACTGTAAATTAAATGTTAATATTTTAAAAATACTTAATTTGCATACACACAGAAGGTTAAAATCTTTAATTCAAAAAAAACAAAAAAAGAACAAAATGAAAGGACCAATCAGTCAGTTTATTGAAAAACATTATTTGCACTTTAATTCTGCTTCTCTTGTAGATGCGGCTAAAGAATACGAGCAACAATTAGCGAATGGCGCTAAAATGCTTGTAAGTATGGCTGGAGCTATGAGTACAGCAGAAATTGGTAAAATTTTCGCTGAAATAATTAGACAAGATAAAGTACAAATTATTTCATGTACTGGAGCCAATCTAGAAGAAGACATCATGAATTTAGTAGCTCACTCTCATTATGAAAGAGTACCTAATTATCGTGATTTGACGCCAGAAGACGAATGGGCATTGCTTGAAAGAGGATTAAACCGAGTTACAGATACTTGTATTCCTGAGCATGAAGCTTTCAGACGTTTGCAAAAGCATATTTATAAAATTTGGAAAGATGCAGATGACAAGGGAGAACGTTACTTCCCACATGAATTCATGTACAAAATGTTGTTGTCTGGTGTTCTCGAAGAATATTATGAAATCGACTTAAAAGACAGCTGGATGTATGCAGCTGCAGAGAAAAATCTTCCAATTATCGTTCCAGGATGGGAAGATAGTACAATGGGTAATATTTTTGCTTCTTATGTGATCAAAGGAGATTTGAAAGCATCAACAATGAAATCAGGTATTGAATACATGACTTTCCTTGCTGACTGGTATTCAAAAAATAGCGATAACGGTATCGGATTTTTCCAAATTGGTGGTGGTATTGCGGGAGATTTCCCAATTTGTGTTGTACCAATGTTATACCAAGATATGGAAATGCATGACGTTCCTTTCTGGAGCTATTTCTGCCAAATTTCTGATTCAACAACAAGTTATGGATCATATTCTGGAGCAGTTCCGAATGAAAAAATCACTTGGGGTAAATTAGATATCAAAACTCCAAAATTTATTATTGAATCGGATGCTACGATTGTTGCTCCGTTAATTTTCGCCTATTTATTAGATTTATAGTATATTTTTATGAAAAGAATTATAGTAGACTACGCCAAATTGACCAACGAAATTTTAAACCTTTTGGTTGAAAAATTCCCTGATGGTTATGACGATTCGGATGTTATCCGTTTCAGAAACGCTAAAAACGAATTAGTAGAAGCTGTTGAAGTTCGCACGGAAGACACTATTTATTTAGTAAAAATCAGTACTAAACTTGCTGACAGAATCGAAAATTACGACGAAGATGATGATATGGATCTTGATGTTGACACAATCGAACCAGTAAAAGGCCTTGATCTTGACGATGATGCAGCTGATGATGACGATGATGATGACAACCAAGATAAACCAGATACTGACGGTGGTGATGACGATGAGGATGATGAAGATAAAGATGATATCGCAGATGACGACGATGATGAAGATGATGAAGATTAATTTATATCTTTAAAATAAATTCAAGGAACTCAGTTTTGAGTTCCTTTTTTTATTACTCTTAATAAAATTTTTCCTTTAAATAATAATTTAAAAAACAATTAAAATTTGAAAGAAAATTCTTTAAATTTATTATTTAAAATTTAATTGCAACATGACCAACGAAGTACTACACGCCAAACTAAAAGAGAACTTTGGATTTGAAAAGTTTCGACCAAATCAGGAGACTATAATTAACACAGTACTTTCTGGCCAGGATACACTAGCAATTATGCCAACTGGTGGTGGAAAATCGATATGTTTTCAATTGCCTGCTCTCATTTTGCCAGGGATTACAATTGTAATTTCGCCTTTAATTGCTTTGATGAAAGATCAGGTTGATAGTTTAAAGACAAACGGAATTTCCGCTTGTTATATTAATAGCAGTCAATCGGCAGAGGAGCAGCAATTTTATATAGACAACTTAAAATCAAATAATTTTAAGCTCGTTTATATTGCTCCAGAGAGTTTGTCATATCTAGATGTCATTTTTAACGAACTCACCATCAGCTTGATTGCTATTGACGAAGCGCATTGTATTTCTTCATGGGGGCATGACTTTAGACCTGCTTACACAAATTTAGGGTATTTAAAAAACCGCTTCCCTTCTACTCCAATTCTTGCTTTGACTGCGACTGCAGATAAAGCAACTCGTAGTGATATTACAAAACAGCTAAATTTAAAAAATCCAAAAACATTTGTTGCTTCATTCGACAGGAAAAATTTAAGTCTTGAAGTTCGTCCTGCGCTGGATCGTGTAAAGCAAATTATTGATTTTATTGAAAAAAAGCCAAACGAATCAGGAATAATTTATTGCTTGAGCCGAAAGACAACAGAAGAGCTTGCTGAAAAACTATCTAAAAACGGAATTCAGGCAAAAGCATATCATGCAGGTTTGGATAATGAAACCAGAGCTAAAACGCAAGATCAATTTATAAATGATGATTGTCAAGTAGTTTGCGCTACAATAGCTTTCGGAATGGGAATTGACAAATCAAATGTGCGTTGGGTAATTCATTATAATCTCCCAAAAAATATTGAGGGCTATTATCAAGAAATCGGACGCGCTGGTCGTGATGGTCTGCCAGCCGAAACCATAATGTTTGAAAGCTATGCTGATGTTATTCAACTTCAGAAATTTGCCTCTGAAGGATTAAATTCTGATGTTCAGCTAGCTAAGTTAGATCGTATGAAGCAATATGCAGATGCTGTGAGTTGCCGACGAAAAATTTTACTTTCTTATTTTGGCGAGCTTGTAACTGAAAATTGCGGAAACTGCGATATTTGCAAAAATCCGCCAACTTTTTTCGATGGGACGATTCTCGCACAAAAAGCATTATCAGCAATTACACGTTTACAGGAATCTGAGCCACTAGCGGTAATTGTTGATTTTTTAAGAGGCTCGAGAAATGCGTATATCTATGAAAAAAATTATCAAACGCTAAAAACGTACGGAATTGGCGCTGATATTTCTTGGTACGATTGGAATCAATATTTAATTCAGCTTATAAATTTAGGATATTGCGAAATTGCTTTTCATCAACATAACAAAATCTTGCTTACTTCTTTTGCTAAAAAAGTTTTATTTGAAGGTGAAAAAGTAAAGCTTACAACTGTTGTCAAGAAAGTAATTGATAAAAATGAAATTAAACAAGAAAAAGCAAAAGCGATTAAAAATTCTCTTTTTGAAACACTTCGAAAATTGCGCTATGAAATCGCAAAAGAAGAAGAAGTTCCAGCTTATGTAATTTTTAGTGATGCAGCTTTAAGGCAAATGGAACTTTTGCGACCAATGAATGAGGATGAATTCCTTGCTGTCGAAGGAGTTGGAAAGGTCAAATTGGAAAAATATGGCTCTGAATTTATTAATGCAATAATTCAATTTCATAGAAACAAATCAGTTATCAAAAAAGAGAAAAAAGACAGTACTTATAAAAAAACTTTAGAATTATTTGAAAACGGCATATCTGTTGAAGAAATTGCAGAAAGAAGAAATATCAGCCAGACGACTGTAATTTCACATTTGGCAAAATTATATGTTGATGGATATAATTTAGATTTAAGCCAATTCGTTTCCGAGGAAGAAATTGAAAAAATCAGAAATGCTCAATTAAAACTTGAAAACCCAAATGCTTTAAAACCGTATTTCGATTATTTTGAAGAAAAAATATCGTACGATAAAATCCGTTTTGGCTTAGCTTTCATAGAACGAAAGAATCAAAGCCAACAAGTTTAAATGAAAAATCCTGTGAAATTTACTTCACAGGATTTTTAGTTTTACCTATTTTAAACCTTACAAATATCTTTCTTCAAAAACTTTTTGATGATGTTTTTGATGTCCAATCAATACAAAACCTAAAGCTCTAACGGAAATAGGGTTATTTGAAGCTGTGCCAATTCGTTTAAGTTGTTCTTTAGATAAGCTTTTGTAAAACAATAAGGTTGAATGTCTTACTGCTGAGAATTCAGTTAGCAAATCCTGAATGCTTCTTTTGTTTGAATCAGTATTTTCGGCATAATCATTTTCTTCAAAACTTGGAAGAGGCGTTTTGTCATTTCTTGAAAAACGCAACGCGCGATAAGCAAAAATACGTTCCGTATCTATGACATGTTGGATAATATCTTTGATTGTCCATTTTCCTTCTGCATAGCGGTAATCAAATTTATCCATTGGAATATTTTGAACAAATCGGATAAATTCATGTAACGAAATTTCCAGATTCTCAATCATTTGTCCGTCTCCGGCTTGTTTGATATAGTTTCCAAAATGACCTGAATATTCATTCTCTAACAATTCACTTACGTCCATTATTTTACAGATTATAGTTTGTGATTCGAATTAAGCTGAGTTTCTACTAGCATTCGTATTGCCAAAAAGCGATCTAGTCACGATTTTTTCATAGACTTTAATCAAATCTTCATTTGCTTCTTTTTCTTTGTTTAATTCATTAATCCTCAATAAAGCATATTGTTGAATTGTCAATAATGGCAATACAATACGCTCTCTAATTTGAATCGAAGCAATACCATCAGGATAATTTTCCATCAACGTTTTATGGCCTGCAATTTTAAGCAAAAGTCGTTTTGTTTCTGAAAATTCATCATAGATAATCTGCCAGAATTCGCCAAACTCAGGGTCTTTGCGCATATAAGCTGTTAATGGCAAAAATGATTTCGCTAATGACATCATACTGTTTTCAAGCAACGTTTTAAAGAACAATGAATTGTGGTAAAGATCGCTTACTTTTTCCCATTGTCCAGATTCTTCAAAATGTTTCAAAGCAGAACCTACACCAAAAAACCCAGGTACGTTTTGTTTTAACTGACTCCAAGATCCAACAAACGGAATTGCTCTCAAGTCAGCAAAATCTAATGATTCTGATTTGCTTCTTTTTGACGGACGGCTTCCAATATTTGTTTTTGAGTAATATTTCAACGTACTCATTTTTTCTAAGTATGGAATAAATTTTGGGTGATTTTTAAAGCTCAAATACTTGTCATAACCCAAAGTCGCTAATTGCGTCAAAATTTGTGTTTCTTCAGCACTTAGTTCGTTTTCTTCTTTTTTGAACACCTGATTCGTAACCCCAGCAGTCAATAAATTCTCGATATTATATCGGCAAGAATCTAAAGTTCCAAAATTAGAGCTAATAGTCTGGCCTTGAACTGTAATTTGAATTTCGTTATTCTCGATTTTCGGACCCAATGAAGCGTAGAATTTATGCGTTTTTCCACCACCACGTGCAGGAGGGCCACCACGTCCGTCAAAGAATATCGCTTTAATTCCATATTTTCTCGAAATTTCTGTCAACGAAATTTTTGCTTGATAAATGCTCCAGTTTGCCATCAAATAACCACCATCTTTTGTTCCGTCAGAAAAACCAAGCATAATAGTTTGCTTGTTTCCTCTCGCTTCAAGATGTTTAGCATATTCCGGATTTGTATACAGCTGTTCCATAATAGAGTGCGCATTCTGTAAATCATCAACCGATTCGAACAGCGGAATAATATCAACTGTTGGATTTTCCCAATTGTTCAAACGAATCATTGCAAAAGTTTCCATTACATTCAGAGCACTTTCGTTATTACTTATGATGTAACGATTAGCTCCTTCTTCTCCATTATTCTGCTGAATTGTTTTAATCGCTTGAACAGACTCTAGAGTCGATTTAGTAATTTCGTTTTCAAAATCAGCAGGATTTAAATTACCTTTTACTTTTGACAGAACATCAATTTTTTGATCTTCAGTCAATTCATAATAATTTTTAGGGAAAATATCTGATCCAGAATTCAGGTAATAATTCACTACGTCTTTAAATACGGCATTATGAATTTTACTATTCTGACGAATATCTAAAGTTGCAAAATGGAATCCAAAAAGATTGATCTTTACTAAAAGCGCTTCTAATTCATCTAAATATAAAGACTGATGTTTTTCAATTATTATAGTCCTGATCTTATTTAATTGAGCCAATAATTCTTCTAAAGTGATGAAGATTTCGCCTTTAGAATAAAATACCGAACGGTAAAGTTTATGTTCAAGTTCTGCGACCAAAGTATCTACGCCTGAGAAAGTTAGCTTACGTTTTAAATTCCTCATTTCAACATAATAGCACTTCAAAATTGAAGTACGCAAACGATCCGCAACTTTCAAAGTAATTTCTGTTGTAACAAAAGGATTTCCATCACGATCACCTCCTGGCCAGAAACCAAGCTTGATTAATTGATTCTGAATTGCACTTCCGTTTAAAATATTTTTCTGCAAATAATGAACAATCTCTCCTGAAGTTGCATAAAACACATTTTCTAAAAACCAGATCAAGCTCACGGCTTCATCATAAGGATTTGGTTTTACATTTTGAATAAAAGGTGTTTTTCCTAATTGTGCCAGTAATTGTTTAATCTCCAATAAATCATTCTTACGAATTGCTTCAGTCAAATCATTGATAATTCCCAAAACTGGCCCAGGATAAAACTGCGTTGGATGTGCTGTTAAAACCGTACGAACATTGAAGTTTTCTAAAAACTCAATCAATTCTTCGTCTTTTTCCTTAGCATCTGTTTTTTCTTTAATATCACGAAGAGATCCACGACCTTCCATATTATTTACTTCTGGAAAAGCTGCGTCTTCAATAGCATCAAATAATACAATTTGACGTTCGATATATTGAATAAATCGAAACATTAAGTCGATTTTTTCCTTCTCAGAAGCATTGTTCAGAAACTTATTTGAGAAAAAATCAAAAATCTCTTTAGGTGTTTCTTGTTTTTTAAATCCCGTTTCACAAGTCTCTGTAAACAAAGGCAATAAAACACCTGTGTTGTCAATAGAGTCAAACGGCAATGTTATAAAAACACTATTATAAATGTAGTATTTAGAGAGAACGTCTTGATTAAAACGCTCAATTTTTGGTAACGTGTACATAATTGTGTTGTAGTTGGTTGGTTAATTAGTCATAAAAAAACCCCAAGAGTAAACTTGAGGTATATTTTTATATAGCATTCAAGAAAATATTACATATTTTTAAAAATAGTATGCATCAAACGCTTCTTATCGTTAATACTTTCTTCCAATGAAATCATAGTTTCTGTTCTGTAAACACCTTCGATGTCGTCAATCATAAAGATAACTTCTTTCGCGTGTTTAGTATCTTTTGCTCTAATTTTGCAAAAAATATTGAATTTACCTGTCGTTACAGAAGCTACTGTCACGAATGGAATTTGATTGATTCGCTCTAATACAAATTTTGTTTGAGACGTATTATTAAGGAATACACCTACATAAGCAATAAATGAATACCCTAATTTATCGTAATCTAAGGCTAACGAAGACCCCATAATGATACCGGCATCCTCCATCTTTTTTACTCTAACATGTACTGTTCCAGCAGATATCAATAGTTTTTTTGCAATGTCAGTAAACGGAACTCTCGTATTGTCTATTAACATATCTAAAATCTGGTGATCTACTTCATCTAAACGAAATTTACTCATAATTCTTTAATTAATATTACTAATTGCTATTACAAAGTATAAAAATATATATAAAAAACAACAAATTCACATAAAAATTAACTTTTTATCAACCCGTTAACAAATTTAATATTTTTATTTAAATAAAAATTTGCTTTTTGATTCGATTTCGGAAAATTATCGTGGTCGTCAGAATAAATTGCGCCTTTTGCGTCATATTCATAATGTCCAAAATAATTTTCTAATTCTCCTGCTTCAACAATGTAAGCATTAAAATGAATCTTATTTTCAATCAATTCTTCTTTGTATTGTGCGACAAAATTCGTAATAATTTCGATACCATCATAATTTATTTTGATATTTTTATACATAAAATCATAAAAAACCACTTTATTTTGTGAAATATTCAAATAATCACCAATTCTATTATGAACTAAATCGTTTTCGGAAATCAGTTTAAACGCCGTAATTAGTGAGAAAAATATGAATTTTCGCGTAATTTCCCTATCGTAATCGCCTGCATAGTGCCCTGCTTCAAATAAAATGGTTGGGACACCTAAAAACTGAAAAGTATCTCCGATACAATTAATATTAAAAGAATCATCAAAACGCCCAATTTGTCCTGGAATGTGTTTTTGCAACTCATCATTAATTCCTGCAATCAAGTTAATAGCAGTCAAACGGTTTGCGTTAACTTCTCTTTCTTCATTATAGGATGGTGCTAAAAATGAGACTGTTGCAGGTTTTCCAGTTTCTCCAGCGCCAAATATTGTTCTTTGGTCATGAAGGTTAAAGCAAAAATGAGGCTTGAAGCTCTCAAATACATCTCTTAAAACATTGCTTTCTGGCTGAGTTAAGTTTTGTGAATCACGATTTAAGTCAATTTTATTAGCATTTTCTCGTGTGTATAACTTCGCTCCATCTGGATTTAGTATGGGAATACTATAAAAGGTAAAAGTATCAAGCATTTTTTGAGCAAACTCTGAACCGTTATTTAATACATTTATAAAGTCAAATAAAGCTTTTGTCGTTGTACTTTCGTTTCCGTGCATTTGCGACCAAAGATAAACGCGTGTTTTACCTGTTCCAATTTGGTAACTATATATAGGTGCGCCTAGAACTGATTTTCCAATAACCGAAACTTGATTATTTGTGTTTAGTTTTTTCAATAAAGGCTCAATATGATCTAAAGTCAAGTAACGACCTGATATAGATTCTTCTTTGTTCTGATTAAATAATTCTTCTAAATTCATTGTCTTTTGATTTGTTTACAAAAGTAAACATCTTTATTTTTACAAATGTAAACTGCTGAAATTTGTGATAATTCAGAATTGTAAACAGAATTTATCGCTCTGCCAGAATGAATTTAAATTATAGTATTAACAAATGTTATTATAGAATAAATATAAAACTTTTTATTTTAATTTCAGTTAGTTACATCTAATATATTAAAGTATTAGTTTAAATTATATTATTTTATTTTTACATTTTGTAAGTCTAAAATTGGCGATTCAGTTTCTTTTTGTTACATTTGTAAACAGGTAAATCTTTTAATGTAATTTACAATGGTAAACATCGATGATTTTGTAAAAAGGCTTGAAATTATACTCGATTACTATACTTTAAATGCCTCTTCATTTGCAGATAAAATTGGCGTACAGCGCTCAAGTATGTCTCATCTCCTATCTGGTAGAAATAAACCAAGTCTGGATTTTGTCATGAAAATTCTTGAAGTTTTTCCCGATGTAGATTTATATTGGCTCTTAAATGGAAAAGGAAATTTTCCTAAAAACAATGAGGAAATGAGCATTCAAAAATTTGATGTTATTTCAGAAATTGAAAAAACATCCCCTCCTATTTCTTCAAATGAAAATTTTAATGCGTTTGATTTGTTTTCTGGAATCACCCCTGAAAAAGAAAAAGTAGAAACTAAAAATTCTACCCCAGTTAAAAATGAAATTTTTGCTTCAGAAGGAGAAGAAATCGAAAAAATTATCTTTTTTCATAAAAACGGAACATTTAAGGTATATATCCCGTAATTCAAAAATTTCGCGTATTTGAAAATTTTTAAAAATATTTTTCATTTAAGCGATTCTCACGCAATTGAAAAAATATCAAAAATTTTAGATTTGGATTCCGTTCTCCGGAATTTTTCCAACTACTCCTATATAATGTCTTTTTAAGATTTCCCAATCGGCCTCATAATTTCCTGTCGGATAAAACGGTTTTCCTAAATTAACTTCTTTTTTTCCCCAATCAAAAGCAACGGGAACAATTGGCACATTCGCTTTAAGCGCGATATAATAAAAGCCAGTTCTAATTTCGTTCACTCCTTTTCGAGTTCCTTCTGGAGCAACTGCTAAACGAAATATTTCTTTGCGATCAAAAATTGCAGCAATAGAATCAACTTTGTTCAATCCGCCAGAACGGTCAAGCGGTTCACCTCCAACATTTTTAAAATAATAACCAAAAGGAAATTTGAATAATTCCTTCTTTCCAACCCAATTCATTTGCAGTCCAGAAATACCACGCGTTAAAAGCCCAATATAAAAATCATGATTGCTGGTGTGTGGCATAACCATCAAAATGCATTTTTTTACATCTGCATTTTCGATTCCTTTGATTTTCCAGCCCATGAGCTTATAAAAGATGAATTTATATAGTTGTTTTTTCATTAAAAAAGAATATTATTTCTGCAAAATAAAAGATTTAAAATGTATTTTTGGGTAAAAGCCTTATAAAATGATTCAAAAACTGTTCAGTTATATTATCCCAATAAAAATTTTCAAAAAAAAATCATCAAGAAGCAAAACAATTGAAGTTACCTGGGCAAACGGAGAATTGGTTTTAGATTCTGAAAACACTAATTATTCCTATGGAAGCTTGCAGCGCATATTAAGATACGGACTTCGAAATATTGGCTATAACAAGGTTTTGAAAATGGATCATATTTTAGTTTTGGGTGTTGCCGGTGGCAGTGTAATCAAGACTTTGGTGGATGAAATTGGATATAAGAGAAAAATTACCGGAGTTGAAATTGATCCCGAAATGATTCAGGTTGCCAATCAATATTTTAATTTGAATGAAATTGAGCAACTAGAACTAATTATAGATGACGCGTTCGAATTTGTTTTAAAAACAAAAGACAAGTACGACTTAATTATAATTGATATTTTTGAAGATATCAAAATGCCGAATTTCCTATTTGAACGTTTTTTCAGCGAGCGAATTTGTTATTTGTTAAAAGATCAAGGTTTTGTACTTTTCAATACAATGATTTTAGATGAAGCACATAATGTGAGAAATAGGAAGTACATTTCAGAAATAAATCCTAAATTGTTTTCCTCAAAAATGCTGCCTCGAATTGAGGTTCACAATGAGTTAATTATAATCGAAAAAGTAGCCTAAATTTTATTTTTATGAAACCCCTTTCCGCCATTTTAAACGCCTTGCCGCCTACTAAAATCATTGATTCAAGTATCGATTTTTCAAAATATATCCCTTTAGATCTATCTGCAACTAATGAAGAATTGATGGACAGCCGACCAGAAAACGCTGTTGAATTTGAAGATTTTATTTCAAATTATCTAAAAAAAAACAATGCTGAAGTTGCTTTTGGCGGTTATATTGAAGGTCGTACCTTATATCAAAGAAGTACTATTTTTAGAAATGATTCAATTCCGGAACGCAATATTCATATTGGGCTTGATTTATGGACAAAATTAGGAACAACTGTTTTGGCCGCGCTTGACGGAAAAGTACATAGTTTTAAAAATAATATTGGTTTGGGAGATTATGGCCCGACAATTATTTTGGAACATGAAATTGAAAATGAAAAATTTTATACTTTATATGGACATTTATCGTTAGAAAGTTTAGACAACTTAACTGTCGGGAAAATTTTCAAAAAAGGAGAACAAATTGCAACGCTTGGAGAAGCTGCCGTAAATGGCGATTATGCACCACACGTTCACTTTCAGATTATAAAAAATATTGAAGACTATTGGGGCGATTATCCTGGAGTGTGCAATTCAAACGATCTCAACTTTTATATAGAAAATTGCCCCGACCCTAACTTATTATTAAAAATAACATAAATAGTTATGAAGAAAGCAGGATTGATTATATGTTTGTTATTGCTAATTGGATGCAAATCAAAAACTGTTAGTAGAGATACTGACGATTTGAAAATTAAGAAAATTGCAACTTCTGAAATTAATTCGAACCAACAGAAAAAAGCGTACGAATTAGGTAAACGTGTTTTAGAAACCTGCAATACTTCTAAATTTAAGCCATTTAACGAAACGGAAGTAACCAAGTCTGTAATGGAAAATACTACCGAAGAAAGACTGACTAAAACTTGCACAAGATTTAGACAGTATTACGGTAGTTTTATTGATTTGAAATTAGACGGCGTTTATAAAACCAAGAACGAAGTCATTTATCGTTATCATGCTTTGTACTCCAAAAAGGTAGCCAACAAAGAACTTAGAGTTTTTGTAGATGAAAATAATTTAGTTTCTGCCATAAAATCTATGGATTGGGATGAAAAATTTGATGCTAAAATAACCGAATAATAATCTGAATATATGAGTTTAAAAGTACCGCTGTTTTTATTACTGTTAATTACAAACTTTGCTAATGCTCAAGAAACTATAAGCGTAAAAGGCTCAAAACCTTATCCAGCAACACAGAATTATATTTTTATTTGTGAAAAATATGCTTTCTCAGGCGAAACAAATGTACAAATTGCAAAGACAGAAAAAGGCGGTATTTTGAAATTGACAATTGCAACTGCAAATGATCAAGCTCGAATTTCTGGCGGTGTTTATGTTGATTTAGCCAACGGCGATGTAATTCCGTGCGTTGACAAAAACGTCAAGGAAAGTGCAAATGGCAAAACAACAGCCTATTATTATTTTACTCCAGCAGAAATGATTAAGTTAAAAAAGACAGATATTCAAGCGATTCGTTTTATAATTGCTGGTGGTTCGAGCTCTTTTGGAAATCAAACCGGGTATTTTACGGCTGTAAACAGAAGTTCTTATTTTTCAACGGCCTACGACAAATCAAAAAAAACTTTCGATACTGCTAAAGAAATTAGCGTTTTATAAAGAAAAGACTTAAGATAATAAATATTATATTTATACTCTAATTAAAATCTAAATGAACGCCAACGAAAATTTAATTACAAAATTTTATACTGCTTTTGCAAACGCCGATGCGAAAACAATGAGCGAATGCTATCATCCCAAAGTTCATTTTATAGATCCAGCATTTGG
This sequence comes from Flavobacterium denitrificans DSM 15936, assembly GCF_000425445.1. Lineage (GTDB taxonomy): Bacteria > Bacteroidota > Bacteroidia > Flavobacteriales > Flavobacteriaceae > Flavobacterium > Flavobacterium denitrificans. The sequence goes on from NZ_AUDL01000015.1 coordinate 19,404, forward strand.
ATTACTAAAAGAAGAACAGGTTTCTAAAATGTGGGAAATGCTTCTTTTAAAAAGCAAAGGCAATATCAAAATTGAATTTTCACATGTCAAAGCCAATGAATTTTCAGGTTCGGCAAGATGGGTGGCTACCTATAATTTCAGTAAAACAAATAGGAAGGTTGTAAACAACATTTCTGCAGAGTTCGTGTTTCAAGACGGGCTTATAATTAAACACACTGATAATTTTGATGTTTGGAAATGGTCGAAACAAGCTTTTGGCTTTACCGGACTTTTATTAGGATGGACAGGATTTTTCCACAAAAAAATTCAAGAACAGGCTTTGTTGTCACTAAAAAAGTTTCAGCAATCCACATAATCTTCTTAACCTGAACATTCGAAATTCAGATTAACTAGATATAATTCAGTTTCTTCCACGAAACTATGCGCATAAAAGATTTTAGTTGTTTTGTTGCCATTTTTTATAAAGTTAATCATGCTTTAATTTCGAATAATCATGAAAGAAGTTGTACACAAAAAATTAAACCAGCTGCAGGCGACAGCCATTTGTGGCAACGATATTAGCTCTTCTTGCCTTTATGTTTCGGCATTGACTATTTTGTATGCAGGGCAATATGCTTGGATTTCCTTATTGATTGTTGCAGTCGTTTTATTCTTATTCCGAAAAATTTACGGAGAAGTTGTTGGTGCAATTCCTTTGAACGGAGGAGCTTATAATGTTTTATTAAACACTTCTACAAAACGTTTGGCATCACTTGCTGCTACATTAACTGTTTTGTCTTATATGGCAACAGCCGTAATTTCAGCATCCGAAGGAATGCATTACTTACACGGAATTTTTGAAGGGCTAAACATTACCATTGCAACAGTTGTGATTTTGATAATTTTTACTTGTTTGGCAATCTTAGGAATAGGCGAATCAGCATTTGTAGCAGTCATTATATTTATTACGCATATTACAACTTTGACTTTGTTGGTCTTGGCGTCGATTTGGTTTTTACTTTACAATGGATTAGACACTTTTCATGTAAATTGGCAAACTCCTCTTGCCACAGGAAATATTAAAACGGCTCTTTTTCTGGGGTTTTCTGCGGCAATGCTCGGAATTTCAGGTTTTGAAAGTTCTGCAAATTTTGTCGAAGAACAAGAACAAGGAATTTTCCCAAAAACACTTCGCAATATGTGGGCAATTGTCAGTTTCTTTAATCCCGTGATTGCTATTTTGTTGATTAGTGTAATTCCATTGACTGAAGTTGGCGAAAACAAAGAATCTCTTTTAGCTCACTTAGGCGAAACAACAGGAGGTTCATGGTTGGCTTGGCTTATTTCTATTGACGCTGTTTTAGTTTTATGTGGAGCTGTATTAACCTCATTTGTAGGTGTTTCGGGATTGTTAAACCGAATGACATTGGACAGAATTCTACCTAACTATTTTCTAAAACAAAATAAAAGAGGTTCTCATTACCGAATTGTAATCAGCTTTTTAATTCTTTGCATTTCTGTCCTTTTTGCCACAAAAGGTCATTTAGAATCATTGGCCGGAGTTTATACTTTTTCGTTTTTGGCAGTAATGGCCCTCTTCGGAATTGGAAATTTACTACTGAAATTCAAGCGCCAAAAACTTCCAAGACCGGAACGCGCGCGAGGAATTGCAGTTGTGGCAGCAGTAATTTTTGTTATTGCAGCTTTTATAGGAAACATGGAATTAAATATTCACTCGTTTTACACCTTTCTAAAATACATGATTCCATCCTTGGTTTTCATCGGAATCATGCTCAATCGCGTCATGCTCATTAAACTTTTGATAGAAGCGCTCGAATATTTTTATCAGCCCTTGCGCCGAATGGTTATTTTGAGTAATCGCTATCTTCAAAATTTAAGTATCAAAATTAATTCACAGGAATTTGTTTTTTTTACGAAAGGCGATGACATAGCAATTTTAAATAAAGTTTTGCAATATGTCGAAAATAATGAAACGACTAAAAAGTTAAAAATTGTTCATGTCAAAAAAGACGAAGCAATGAACAGTGCTTTGAAAAAAGATCTTGAAGTTTTAGACCGGGCTTACGACGATATTGACATTGAATATCTGGAAATAAAAGGAGAGTTTGGCCCTGATATGATTGACGAGCTTTCAAAAAAGTGGAATATTCCTAAAAATTTCATGTTTATAGCTTCTCCTGGAAATAAATTTTCTTACCGAGTTTCAGATTTAGGCGGAGTCCGATTGATAATGTAATCGTAATTTTTAGAAGCAGAAAAACTCGTTTTCAATTCATCTTAAGTCCCGCTATCCACTATATCTTTTATGGTGAACCCCACCATAAAAGGATGCCGTTTCTATCGGGGCTAATCGAGAAATATCATTTTCAAAAGAGACATACAAATCAAACCCGACAGTCCCGAAGCCTCGAGATAAAACCTGTCGGTTTTACTATATAATAAAAAATTATTTTCTTTAAGACTTAAACCAGCTTTCTACTAATTCATCTTCAAATGAAGTCGCATCTTTATGAATAAATTCGTTTGTGTTTTTATTATAAGAATAATCAAAAGCCCAAGCTTCATGGTTTCTAGCCAGTTCTTTAATACTTTCGCATACGTAAGCAATTTCTTCATCAGTAGTCGTCGGATGAATCGACATTCTAATCCATCCTGGTTTTTTGATCAAATCACCAATCGTAATTTCGTTAACCAGTTTATTTGAAGTTTCTTGATCAACATGAAGCAAAAAGTGTCCGTAAGTTCCGGCACAGCTGCATCCACCACGAGTCTGGATTCCGAAACGGTCATTCAATAATTTTACGCCTAGATTAAAATGAAGGTTTTCAATAAAAAACGAAACAACACCCAATCTTTCTTTATGTTGGCCAGCTAATATTTTAATATTTTCGACTGGTTCTAATTGGTCAAAAACATACTCGACAATTTCGTGCTCGCGTTGCAAAATGTTCTCGATTCCCATTTCTTCTTTCAACTCAATAGCAAGAGCCGTTTTGATAACCTGCAAAAATCCCGGAGTTCCTCCATCTTCACGATCTTCAATATTGTCAATATATTTATGTTCTCCCCATGGATTTGTCCAGCTTACAGTTCCTCCCCCAGGACAATCCGGAATCATATTATTGTATAATTTTTTGTTGAAAATCAAAACTCCCGAAGTTCCAGGCCCGCCTAAAAATTTATGAGGCGAAAAGAAAACAGCATCTAAATATGCTTCAGGATCTGCTGGGTGCATATTGATTTCTACATAAGGTCCTGAACAAGCAAAATCAACAAAACAAACACCATTATATTGGTGCATTAATTTTGCTGCTTCATGAAAAGGCGTTTTTAATCCCGTAACATTAGAACATGAAGTAATCGACGCAATTTTTATAGTTCTGTCCTTGTATTTTTCTAAAAGTTTTTCTAAATGCTCAAGGCTAAAAAGTCCTTTTTCGCATGACGGAATAATTTCAACATCTGCAATCGTTTCTAACCAAGAAGTTTGATTAGAATGATGTTCCATATGCGAGATAAAAACAATTGGCTTTTTTTCAGCTGGAACAGTAGTACAACTCTTTAGGTTTTCAGGGATTTTTAATCCTAAAATACGCTGAAATTTATTGACAACTCCCGTCATTCCAGTTCCGTCAGTAATCAAGACATCATCATGATTTGCATTTGCATGGCGTTTGATAATATGTCTGGCATGATGATATGCTTTTGTCATGGCAGTACCTGACACAGTTGTTTCAGTATGTGTATTGGCTACAAAAGGCCCAAATTCATTAAGAAGTTTCTCTTCAATAGGGCGATATAGCCTTCCGCTTGCAGTCCAGTCGGTGTAAATTATTCGCTTTTTGCCAAATGGAGAAGTGAATTCTTGGTTAATTCCCACAATATTTTGACGAAAATCCTGAAAATAAGTTTCTAAACTGATGGTATTATTTTTGCTATTCATTATGTGTGCCTGAGTTTGATTGCAAATATATTGCTTTTTTATACAATTGCGAATTTATCAATACTAAACTTCAAATTTTAAAGAACCAATCACTATCTTTAAGTATTTAGTTCTTTTTTTAATAAATTATCATAATATTCTATCGGATTAATAGGCATTAAAACAATAAACACTACTATTTATTATGGGAAATTTAGCAACAGCTACTTTTGGTGGCGGATGTTTTTGGTGTATTGAAGCTGTAATTCAGCGTTTAAACGGAGTAAAATCTTTAAAATCAGGTTATTCAGGTGGTTTTATTAAGAATCCACCCTATCGAGAAGTATGTACTGGCAGAACAGGACATGCCGAAGTCATACAAGTTACATTTGACCCTGACATTATTTCATATCACGATTTGATTTTTATATTTTTGACAAGCCACGATCCTACAACGTTGAATCGTCAAGGTGCCGATGTTGGAACACAATATCGCTCAATTGTTTTGTATCATGATTTAGAACAAAAAGAAATCGCTGAGCAGGTCTTTCAAGAAGTACAGCCTTTTTACGAAGATAGAATCGTAACAGAATTAACTCCTTTTGAAGTATTTTACATTGCCGAAGAAGATCATCAAAATTATTACAATAACAATCAAGATGCGCGTTATTGCCAAATCGTGATCGATCCAAAAGTACAGAAATTGAAAAAAATGTACGCTGATCGATTAATTTAATTTTTAGCCACAGATTTAAAGGATTTACGTAGATTAAAAAAAATTAAATCTCTGTAATCAGTGAGAAAAAAAGAAAAATAAAATGAAAAATCTAAAAATAAATAATCGATTTACTGCCGAATTGCCTGCTGATCCTGAATTGTCAAATGAAGTTCGTCAGGTAAAAAACACCCTGTTTTCGTATGTAAATCCAGCAAAACCTTCAAATCCAAAACTGATTCATGCTTCAGAAGATGTTGCTGCATTAGTTGGTATTTCAAAAGATGAAATTCATTCACAAGATTTCTTAAATATATTTTCAGGAAAAGAAATTCTTCCTGAAACACAGCCGTATGCCATGTGTTATGCTGGACATCAATTTGGGAATTGGGCCGGACAATTAGGTGACGGCCGTGCAATTAACTTAACTGAAATTGAACACAATAATCAGTTTTATACACTTCAATTAAAAGGTGCAGGAAAAACTCCATATTCAAGAACTGCTGATGGTTTGGCTGTTTTGCGTTCTTCTATTAGAGAATATTTATGTGCGGAAGCTATGTATAATCTGGGTGTTCCCACTACTCGATCGCTTTCTTTAATTCTCTCCGGAGATCAGGTTTTGCGTGATATTTTATATAATGGAAATCCTGCTTATGAAAAAGGTGCTATAGTGTGCCGAGTTGCTCCATCATTCATCAGATTTGGAAGTTTCGAAATGCTTACCGCTCGAAATGAATTAAAAAATTTAAAGCAGTTTGTTGAATTTAATATTAAACATTATTTTCCAGAAATTACAGGTGAGCCAAAAGAACAATATTTGCAATTCTTTAGAAAAGTAGCAGATACAACCCGTGAAATGATTCTGCATTGGCAACGCGTTGGTTTTGTTCATGGTGTAATGAATACAGATAATATGTCGATTCACGGAATTACAATTGATTACGGCCCGTATGGTTGGCTGGAAAATTATGATCCAAATTGGACACCAAACACAACCGACAGCCAAAATAGAAGATATCGGTTCGGGAATCAGCCTGGAGTAGCGCAATGGAATTTGTTCCAATTAGCAAACGCACTTTATCCATTAATTAATGAAGCTGCACCATTAGAAAAAATTCTTGAATCGTTTATTAGTGATTTTGAATTTGACTACAAAGAAATGTTTTTAAGTAAATTAGGATTGTTTACTGCAGCTGATGCTGACGGTGAATTGATTTCGGATTTAGAAAATATTTTGCAACTGACAGAAACCGACATGACAATCTTTTTCAGAAATTTATGCTCGGTAGAAAAAACAGATTTTGCTCCAGAAGCGATCGAAAAAATCAAATATGCATTTTATAATGTTGATGAAGTTTCAGGACAAATCCTGGAAAACTGGACAAGATGGTTCGCTTCTTATTTGGAAAGACTAAAAGCTGAATCATTATCAGATGAAGAACGTTCCCAAAAAATGAACTTGATCAATCCTAAATATGTACTTCGAAATTATATGGCGCAATTGGCGATTGATGCTGCTGAGAAAGAAGACTACTCTTTGATTGATGAGCTTTATACGCTTTTGCAAAAGCCATACGATGAACAACCAGAACACGAAAAATGGTTTGCAAAACGACCTGATTGGGCACGATCAAAAGTAGGTTGCTCAATGCTTTCTTGTAGTTCATAAAGTTTTTTGGCTACCACTCTAGCTATAGCAAATAAGCGAAAGAATTCAAGATTTTTTTTTCACGCAGATTTAAAAAGATTTGTACAGATTCAAACAGATTTTACAAATTAAATCGGAGTGTATCTGCTTAAATCAGCGGAATCTGCGTGAAAAAAAATCGTGAATTATTGGCGAAAAGCTATTTTGAAGCAATATAATCTAAAATCATTTTGGCATGAATTCTTGAGTTTTCAATAAACCATTTATGTGTCTGCATGCCACCACACACAACACCTGCAAGAAATAATCCTTCAATATTAGTTTCCATCGTTTCCATATTATAAACTGGAATTTTCAATTCGTCGTTTGAAAGTTGAATCCCAATGCTTTCTAGAAAATTCAAATCAGGTTTATAGCCTGTCAATGCAAGTACAAAATCGTTTTCAAGCGTCACTTTTCCGTTAGGAGTTAAAATTTCCACTTCATTTTCTTTTATTTCTGTGATATTTGACTCAAAATAAGCTTTGATGCTTCCTTCCGCAATTCGGTTTTCAATATCGGGTTTAACCCAATATTTTACTCTATTATTAATTTCATTCTTGCGAATAACCATTGTAACGTTTGCTCCTTTTCGCCAACATTCCAAAGCTGCATCTACAGAAGAATTATTTGCTCCAACAACCAAAACATTTCGGAAAGCATATTCATGCGCTTCTTTGTAATAGTGACGAACTTTTGGCAACTCCTCTCCTTTTACATTCATCGTAATTGGAATGTCATAAAATCCGGTCGCAATAATTACATTTTTTGACTTATAAAAGTTCTTGTTTGTGGTAATTTCAAAAATTGAATTTTCATTCTTCTGAATTCCAGTAACTTTTTCAAATAAATTAATATTGAAATTAAAATAGCGATGAATATTTCGATAATATTCTAAAGCTTCTTGACGACCAGGTTTGGGCGCCAGACAATTAAAAGGAATATCTCCAATTTCTAATCTTTCTGCGGTGGAAAAAAAAGTCATATATAAAGGATAATTGAAAATGCTATTTACAATTGCACCTTTTTCGATAATTAAATAACGTAAATTTTTCTTTTGAGCTTCTATTGCGCAGGCAAGACCAATTGGACCGCCACCTACAATAATCAAATCATAATCTGTCATAAATCAGTTATTTTTGCCAGTCTTTAAAAGGTTTTTTGCTCAAATAAGCATTATAATACCGCTCATCATTTGTTACTTCTTCTCCGAGCCAATTTGGTTTTTCAAACGTTTCTGTTTCAGACTTCAATTCTATTTCAGCAATAATTAAACCTTCATTTTCGCCGTAAAACTCATCAACTTCATAGACATGATTTCCAGATTTGATTTCAAAACGAGTCTTTTCGATTTTTCCTTTTTCACACAATTTCAGCAATTCCGTAGCTTCTTCTAACGGAATTTCATTTTCCCACTCAAAACGAGTCATTCCTCCTTGATGCCCAATTCCTTTAATAGTTAAAAAGCCTCTTTCTCCTTTAATTCTAACACGAACTGTTCTTTCAGGAATTGAGCTTAAATAACCCTGAGCAATTTTATTTTGAGTAAAAGCCTGTTCTTTAAAATCTTCTGATTTTACAAGAAACTTTCGTTCAATTTCAACCATTTTGATGCTTCAATTAATTTTTACTGCAAGTTACTCAATTTAATTCAGTATCTAAATTGATAAAATGAGTCTCGATGTCGTTTCTGATTTAATAAATTAGAAAAACAAATCAAATTAACTGATTATTAATACTTTAAGATTTGTTTTTTGACTAAATTTGATTGACCCTAAATACAATTGATTTTCAATGTTTTTGGAAATAAAATTTAAAGCTGTCCACATTTCAGCAGTTCAAAAATTATCAAAATTTAAAATGTCTGATCATGAACATTATGTCTTTTTTAATACCGACACTAGTAGGTTTGATTTTTGGGATTTTAGGTTATCTACTAGGAAGAATGAGTTCGAAGAAAGATGTTTTGCTTGCTATATCTTTGCAAGAAGATCTAGATGTATGCAAAGCTACTGTCAAGAATCTAAATCAAAAAATAAACAGTCTTGATGCTGAGCTGGCTACGAAAACAAAACACCATTACTCGGAATTACAACCACAATTTATATTTGACAAAGAGATTGCTCTAACCATTTTAGGCAAAAAAGTAAAAAATAACGACTTGAAAATTGTCGAAGGAATTGGAGTCAAGATCGAATCATTATTTATAGAAGCAGGAATTACAAGTTGGCACGCATTATCCATAGCTTCTACAGAGAAACTACAATCGATTTTAGATGCCGGCGGTGAGAACTACAGCATACACAATCCTAGCACATGGGCAAGACAAGCATTAATGGCCTACCAGGGAAAATGGCAGGAACTTAAGGACTGGCAAGCTAATTTATTAGGAGGAAAAGAGTGAAAAAAAGATACAAAGATGCAGAGTGACAAAGGCACAAAGTTTTATATTTTGGGACTTTGAACATTTGTTACTTTGTTACTTTGTTACTTCGTTACTTCAAAAATATCCCAACTTTTTGAAGTATTGTACCAAAGCTGTCCTTTTGAAACTTCAAGCGGACAATCAAAATTATTGGTGTAAAGTGCGCCAGTTCCTAAACCTTGTGGCATAATAGAGTTTTGCAAAAAAGTCCATTGTGCAATGGCGTTTAAACCGATATTGCTTTCTAGTGCTGATGTAATCCACCAACCAATTCCGTATTTGTCTGCTAAATCAATCCATTCTTTTGTTCCTCTGAAACCGCCAATAAAACTGGGTTTCAAAATGATATATTGTGGCTGGATTTCTTTTAATAGTTTCTCTTTATCTTCAAACGAAAAGACACCAATTAATTCCTCGTCTAATGCAATTGGAAATGGAGTTTTTTTACATAACTCCGCCATTGTTTTTGTGTTTCCTTTTTTGATTGGCTGTTCAATACTATGAAGCTGGAATTTATCAAGTTGATGTAATTTATCTAAAGCCTCATTTAAAGCAAAAGCACCATTGGCATCTACTCTGATTTCTATTTGTTCTGGCGAAAAATGACTTCTTATAAATTGCAACAAATCCAATTCTTTTTGGAAGTCGATTGCTCCAATTTTAAGTTTTATGCAAGTAAATCCTTCTGCTAATTTGGTTTCGATTTGTTGTTTCATAAACGATTCATCGCCCATCCAAACTAAACCGTTTATTACAATTGATTTTGTATTTGAAGTAAAATCAGACGGAAATAACAAATAAGGGGTTTCACTTTTAAGCGATAAAAAAGCCATTTCAATTCCGAATTGAATTGAAGGAAATTCCAGCATAGCTTCCCATAATGCTTTTTCTCCTAAATGAATATTCTCGCAAACCCACTTCAGTTTTTCTTCATAATCATCACGATCGTCAGCACTTAAACTTCTTAAAATTCCGCACTCGCCTATTCCTTTCTTGTGATTTTCTTCAAGAATGATAAACCAGGTTTCCTTTTCAGTCATGATGCCTCGTGAAGTACCTGACGGGACTTTGAACTGAAGCATGTACTTGTAATAATTAGCTTTCATCTTTTTTGAGGTGCTAAGTGGCTAAAGTTTCAAGTTTCTGAGGAGCAATAATGCTGAAAAAAACTTAGCATCTTAGCAACTTAGAACCGTAGAAATTTTAATTATAAAGTTTTAGAATTTTCTCAAAATCCTTTGATGGCAAACCTGCTTTTTGAAAAACTGCAAAATCAGATTTTGTTTTGTCTTTCCAGCTTAGGCTGTCAGTAACATTCTGATCTTGATATTTTTTATAGATTGCTTTAGCATCACTGTATTTATTAGTAATTAGATACAAATGTGCTAAATTCAATTTAACTAACAATTCAGTATCATCCAGCTTTTCGCCTTCTAGTAATAATTTTAGTGCTTTCTCGTACTGTTTGGTTAAAACATAACAATAACCTATTGAACTGTAATCTAAAGCAGTTCCTTTTCCATCTTTTATAATAGTACTTAATTTCGGAATAGCTTCGTTGTATTTTTGTTGCTTGATTAATGACGAAGCCTGATTTCTTAGGTCATTGAAAACATTTTTAGAAATATCAGCATCTTTATAACAAGCATTTCCAAAGTCTTTATAAACTTTGTTTTTTTCGATTGGAAGCAATTTTTGAAATTCATTGTAGCGATACTGCTTCATGATTTTATCCAAAATGCAAACACAAAAATCATCAGAATTGGCCATTTTTTGTGCCATTGTTGATGTTTTGCACAAGCTTATAATATCATTTTTATTATCCTGATTCCAACCACGGTTTAATTTTACGTCAACCCACGGCACAACTTCCAGAACAATTTTCTGTTTTAACAGCCAGTTTTTGCTATGAAATCCGAACCAAATATTGCTTATGGTTTGTCCTAAACAAGAAGATTTATCTAACGATAAACGCTTAGCATCTTTGCTCAATGGTTCTTCTTGAGCATAACAGGCTTTGTCAATTTTTCCGTCATCAATGTATTTTTTTGCATTCTCTCCCGAAGTAAATAATGCATAAGTACAAGTATCGTCTCCAGAAATTTTAGACATTAAAAACATGGCTCCAGCCGAGCCTTGACTGATTCCGCTTGGATCTGGAATTGATTTTAAGACCGAAACCAAACTGTTTGCCATTTGCTGATTTTCGTCTAAAAGTGTAATTCTATAAACGATTTCAGTTGTTCCAACTGGCAAATCTTCTGTTTTTATTGTGATTCGATCACGCGCAGAAACTATTATTTCTTTTGTGGTGGCACGTTCTTTATCCCAATAACCATCTTTTTGAGCAAATGCATTGAACGAAAAAGTAATTAAAAGAGAAGAAATTATTTTCTTAAAGATCATATAGAATGGTCGTTTTTTTGTTGTCAATTTCATAATCGAAATAATATTATAAAAAAGTATGCCAAAATTATTTCTTATGAAACCAAGTGCCTTAGTCGCAATAAAGGCGGGGCTTCCCAATTTAGAAGAACAAGGCTTTTAGCCCTAGGTTTTGTTTATCGGGAATAAAGCCGAAAGCGGATTACCGCCAACTTTCGGCTATTCTTATTTTATAATTCGATTGATTCGCCAATTTCTAACAACATCAAATCCTTTCCTTTGTCAAAGAATTTTTTGATTGCTTCTTCATGATTGATCTCAATGTAGCCAAAAGTATCAAAATGATATCCTAGGATTTTATCGCATTCCACAAAATCTGAGGCGATGATAGCATCTTCAACATCCATGGTAAAATTATTTCCGATTGGAAGAATTGCTAAATCTAATTTTGTACGTATTGGAATCAGCTTCATATCCATTGTAAGCGCAGTATCTCCAGCGATGTAAATATTTTTGTGCTCGCTTTCGATTACAAACCCACCAGGATTTCCTCCGTAAGTTCCGTCAGGAAAAGAACTTGAGTGAATTGCATTAACATATTTTACTTTTCCAAAATCGAATTTCCAGCTTCCGCCATGATTCATTGGATGCGCATTAAAACCTTTTTTTGCATAGTGACTTGCGATTTCTGCATTAGATACAATAACTACTGCACTGTGAAGTTTCGCAATAGCTTCAACATCTAAAACGTGATCAGCATGCGCGTGTGTCAATAAAATATAGTCGGCTTTTAATTCTCTTAAGTCGATTGCTGCTGCAGCTGGATTTCCTGTAATAAATGGATCAACAATAATATGTTTTCCTCCAACTTCGATGCCTAATGAGGCGTGTCCGTAAAATGTTATTTTCATGGTTTTATTTATTAAGTTGAACTTTATCTTCCGCCAAGGAAAAGATTTACGATGATGTCTGAAATCAATGAAATCATACAAACTGTCAATAAAATAGAAAGCAAGAAAGTACTCAATGCTACTTTTTTTAATTCTGGATCTAAAAGCTTAGGATTTTGGTTTTTAGAAACTGTAATTAAATGTTTAGTTAAAGGAATATAAGCCAATAAAAACAGATATTGATCAAAATGATAGTCACTTAAAATCGCAAAAACAACTACTAAAATCATAGCTGTAATAATTAATGTAAAGTGATAAATTTTAGCTTTTGCTCCGCCAATTTGAACTACAATTGTATTTTTTCCTGATTTTCGGTCTGATTCTTCATCACGCATATTGTTTAGATTCAAGACGCCTACGCTTAATAAACCAATTGAAATTGCTGGAAGAATCAACAATGGATCAACTTCTTTAGAATACAAAAAGTTAACGCCCAAAGTACTTACCAATCCGAAGAAAATGAAAACAAAAACATCTCCAAATCCTTTATAGCCATAAGCTGAATTTCCTACTGTATAACGAATTGCGGAAACTATTGCGGCGATTCCTAATAATAAAAAGAAAATCGAATAACCGAAATTATCTTTTCCGAATGCAAAATAAATCAATATTATAGCTGACAAAAGCGTTAATAAAGATGTGATTATGATTGCTTTTTTCATGGCTTGAGCCGTGATTTTTCCGCTCTGAATTGCACGTTGCGGCCCTACTCTTTCGGCATTGTCAGTACCTTTTACTCCGTCGCCGTAATCATTCGCAAAATTGGATAAAACCTGTAAACCCAAGGTTGTTAAGAGCGCAAAAGCAAAAATTTTCCAGCTAAAAACCTCGGTTGGTGTTAAATTATTTTCGGTTGGATTGATGGATGCATAAACGCTTCCAACAATAATCCCAGAAACTGATAAAGGCAATGTGCGCAGTCGTGCGGCTTCAATCCAATGTTTCATTATTTTATTTTTAGTTTTTTAGATTGGGGTTTCAGGTTTCAAGTTTCAGGTTTAAAACCCGAAACCTGAAACTTAAAACTGTTTTTTAAACTTATTTAGTTTATGGCAACCATTTATTTTCGCCAAAGTTTGGTTTTCTTTTTTCTAAAAAGGCATTTCTTCCTTCTTTTGCTTCTTCAGTCATGTAGGCTAAACGTGTTGCTTCACCGGCAAAAACTTGCTGACCAACCATTCCGTCATCCGTCAAGTTCATAGCAAATTTCAACATTTTGATTGAAGTTGGAGATTTTTGAAGAATTTCCTGTGCCCATTCGTAAGCAGTCGCTTCTAATTCATCATGTGGAATCACGGCGTTTACCATTCCCATTTCAAAAGCTTCTTGAGCAGAATAATTTCTTCCTAAAAAGAAAATTTCACGCGCTTTCTTCTGTCCAACCATTTTAGCTAGATAAGCAGATCCGTAACCTCCGTCGAAACTTGTTACGTCAGCATCAGTTTGTTTAAAAATAGCGTGTTCCTTACTTGCCAAAGTCATATCGCAAACTACATGCAAACTATGGCCGCCACCTACAGCCCATCCTGGAACTACAGCAATAACCACTTTTGGCATAAAACGAATTAATCGTTGCACTTCAAGAATATTTAATCGGTGTTGTCCATCGTCTCCTACATAACCTTGGTGTCCGCGGGCATTTTGGTCGCCACCGCTGCAAAAAGAATAAACACCATCTTTAGTTGACGGCCCTTCTGCAGAAAGCAAAACTACGCCAATTGAGGTATCTTCTTGCGCATCATAAAAAGCTTGATATAATTCAGAAGTTGTTTTTGGGCGAAAAGCATTTCTCACATTTGGTCTGTTGAAAGCAATTCTGGCAACTCCATTGCATTTTTTATAGGTTATATCTTCAAATTCTCTGGCTGTAATCCAATCCATTTTTATTTGTTTGTTTTATAATTATAGTGTAAAAATAAAGCATTTTTACATTTTTACCTACTCAATTTTATTTAAGTCTTGCACCAAAACGGCTCCGAATGTCAACAATTGGTATTTACTTACAAAAAATAACACTTTTTAACATTAGTTTTAAAAAATAATAATTAATTTTACACCCTAGAAATCAACGAGATACAATTTATTTTGTTGATATAAGATTGATTTTCTTTCACTGATTTATTAACCTAAAAAATGATTTTTTTGAGAAAATTTAAAAAATTTGTCGCTCATTTTTTTATGGTTCTAATAAGTAATAAAACCAAAAACAGTGGGCAAATGATTTATGCGTTTGTTAAGACTTCAAAAGGGAGATAGTAACACCTACGGTTAAACAATAGAATTGTTCAATGTAATTAGTATGTTAAAATTGATTACGAAAAGAGGAAAAAATACTAACTGAAACTTTCTAAAAGTTATTTTATCAAACCAAATGGATTAGCCGTGAAATCGAGCTTTTGCAAATAAAAATGAATGTATTGATTGTTTAAAAGACATACCCATGATGAAAAGTAATTTCTAAAAGTAATAAAGCTATTATTTTTTAAGTGGATTCGAATTATTTTATTTCTGTTTTTTTTTAATTACAATTTTTTTTAAAACTAGAATAAAAAGAGAAAGGCTGCTTGTAATGAGCAGCCTTTCTTGTTATAATAGTATTAAATTCCAAAATAAAATCCCAAATTTCAACCTTTTGGAATTTAAGACTTTAGTTTTCTTTTACAAGATAAATTCCATCGTCTTTTATTTCGATGAGTTTCTCTTTATACAAAGCTCCAATTGCTTTTTTAAAAGTCTTCTTGCTCATTTTCAAGACGGTTTTGATATCTTCGGGATGAGAATTGTCATTTAGCCTCAAGAAGCCTCTATTGGCTCTTAATTCCCCTAAAATCTTCTCTGCATTCGGCTCAATGCTTTCATAACCTTGTATTTGCAATGCAACATCTATTTTATTGTCAGGGCGAATGTTTTTGATGTAACCGCGCATTCTGTCTCCGGTTCTTATTGAATCGTCATACACTTCATCTTTGTATAAAAGGCCTTTGTGCTGCTCGTTGATAATGACATTAATTCCCATATCTGTAATATGCGAAACGATCAAATCAACTTCTTCTCCTTTTTCAACCGTCAATTGATCGTTGCTTAAAAACTGATTGGTCTTGCTTGACGCTACCAAACGATTTGTTTGTTGGTCCATATACAAATAAACCAAATAGCGTTTCCCTTTTTCCATTGGACGGGCTTGTTCTTTGAACGGAACAAGAATATCTTTTTCCATTCCCCAATCCATAAAAGCACCAACTTGATTGATGTAATTCACTCTCAAAAGTGCAAATTCATTCAACGTTATATAAGGTTCAAGCGTAGTTGCTACTGGTCGCTGTTCGTGATCCAAATAAACAAAAACAACAAGCTCTTCGCCTATTTCAAATTCATTTGGAACATATTTATTTGGAAGCAAAACATCGTGAATTCCTTCTGGGTCATTTTCAGGATTTCCTAAAAACAAGCCAACTTTAGTATCACGCAATATTGTTAGTGCATTGTATTTTCCTATTTTAAGCATATTCTTTAAGTTGTAAGGTGCAAATGTACGAAGTTTGGGAATGGTAAACCGAAAAATGTTAAAGAACGCTGCATTTTGTCATAGTTTATTCCTTTTAATTACATTTGAAAACCTATAATTAACACCAAATAAATGAAAAAGACCCTTATCTACGCAGCTTTTGCATTTTTATTTTTTACTCAAGCTTCTGTTGCACAAGTTTCTGAAGACTCGGAAATCAAAAAAATGATTAGCGAAATTAAAGCTGAAAACCTTGAAGCAACCATCCATAAATTAGTTTCTTTCGGTACTCGACATACCTTAAGTGACCCAAAAAGCAAAACCAAAGGAATTGGCGCTGCTCAGCAATGGGTGAAAGCTGAGTTTGACAAATTTGCTTTGGAATCAAATGGAAGATTAACTGCCGAGATTGATTATTTTGACGTTAAAGCAGATGGCAAAAGAATCAATGTCGATAGTAAGATTGGAAATGTAATGGCAACCTTAAAAGGAACAGATCCAAATGATAATCGCGTACTGATTATCAGTGGACATCTTGACTCAAGGGTTTCTGATGTTATGAATATCAAATCAAATGCTCCAGGTGCAAATGACGATGGTTCTGGTGTTGCGGCTGTGATTGAACTTGCAAAAGTAATGAGCAAAAGATCTTTTCCTGCTACGATTATTTTTGTTGCTGTAACTGGTGAAGAACAAGGATTAATTGGCGCACGCCATCTTGCTGAAAAAGCAAAAGCAGAAAACTGGAATATAATTGCAATGCTCAACAATGATATGATTGGAAACAGTTTGTCAAGTGGAACTAATTTAAGAGACAATACACAAATTCGTGTTTTCAGTGAAACTATTCCCTATTTAGAAACTGAAGAAGAAGCTAAAATGCGTAAGGCAATTAGCCGCGATAACGATAGTCCTTCTAGGCTTTTGGCTCGTTATATCAAAACCGTTACCGAACAATATGTAGATCAGCTGAAAGTAAAATTGGTTTATAGAAATGATCGTTTTTTGCGTGGTGGCGATCATACGCCATTTAGCCAAAACGGATTTACAGCAGTTCGTTTTTGTGAAATGAATGAAAACTTCGATCATCAGCATCAAGATTTGAGAACAGAAAACAATGTCGTATATGGAGATTTGCCCGAATTTATGGATTTTGATTATTTAAGAAAAAATACTTGTGCCAATTTAGCGACTTTAGCCAATCTTGCTTCATCGCCAAAAGCTCCCGAAAATGTTGGGATTGAAGTTAAAAAACTATCCAATTCATCTACTTTGATTTGGTCAGCTCCGGAAGGAAAAGCGCAATATGGCTATCAAATTTTAATGCGAGAAACTTCATCTTCACATTGGGAGAAAACAATTTTCGTGAAAGAGACACAAGCAGAAATTCCTTATTCTAAAGACAACTACTTTTTTGCTGTTCAGACGGTGGATGCTTTAGGTCATGCAAGTTTGCCAATTTTTCCAATTCCAATTAAATAAAAAGATATTAAAAGAAAAAGCGCCTAAATTGGCGCTTTTTTGTCTTATTTATAAACACTTTCTTTTTTAAAGTGAAGTATCAATAAATAGTAGGCAACTACTCTGTATTTGTGCTTATTAGCATGACCATATTTCTCAATCATTGCTTGAATACCTGCATCTAAATCAGGCCCGTCTTTCAATCCTAATTTTTTAATCAGAAAGTTTTTCTTTACAGTATCTAACTCAGATTGTTGTGACGATGCAACCGTTGAAGCATCAGCATTGTAAATTGATGGTCCGCAACCAATGGTTACTTTTGTAAGCAAATCCATATCTGGTGTTATTCCACATTTTTCTTTTAAATCTGAAGCATACTTCTTAATTAGTTCTTCTCTAGCGCTCATAAATTTTAATATTGGTTACAATTAATGCAGCCAATTTAAAACTTAAAACAATTCGAATCTAAAATTTAACACTATTTAACTTACAAATAATCAAATTAATTCTTTAAAATATTGTTTTAAAATAACATCATTTTCGGCTGTTGGAGTAAATATTTCAAAAATAACTGGAGTTTCATTTTGAGAATAAAATATATCTATATTTTCCTTTAATGATTCATTATCAGAAGCCTTTAAATATTCAAACTGATACATTTTTGCTAAATGCTCTGCCGTTAATTGGTGTGAAGTTTCAAAATAAGTATTAAAAACAGGTTTCTCTTCATGTCCAGGCAAAATTCTGAAAATTCCTCCTCCTCCATTATTAATTAAGATAATTTTGAAGTTTTTCGGAATGTAAGAATTCCACAAAGCGTTGCTGTCGTATAAAAAGCTAATATCGCCAGTTATAAAAATACCTTGCTTCTCGCTTCCCACTGCCGCTCCAATTGCTGTTGATGTACTTCCGTCAATTCCGCTAGTCCCTCTGTTGCAGAAAACTTCAATCGAATCATCAATGTCAATCAATTGTGCATAACGAATTGCTGAACTATTACTAATCTGCAATTGACTATCTTTCGGCAATGATTTGATAATTTCGTCAAAAACTTTAAAATCTGAAAAAGGTATTTTTTGTAGATATTCGTTTCGTCTTGCTTTTCTTAAATCATATACTTTTTTGATTTCAGAAAAATAATTGCTTTTTGTAAAATCAGTTTTAGCAAATAATTTAGTAAAGAAATCATTTGGTTTCATCACAAAATGTTCTGTAAGTGCCCCAAAAGTGTCATATGCGCGTAATGTATCAATGTGCCAATGCTGTTTCGGCTTGTACTTTCGCAAAAATCCTTTAATCCTTTTGGAAACAATCATACCTCCAAATGTGACTAAAATTTCTGGCTCAAGAGCCTTAAAATCAGTATCGTCAAATGGAGTAATTAAAGTATCAATACTATTAATAAAATTAGGATGATGCAAATTTGAAGTTGTTTCGGTTAGCACAACAACTGATGGATCATTGGCTAAATTTTCAATAATTGACGAATCAATTGTATTTGTTTCATTTACGCCAACTAAAACAAGTTTGCGCTTGGCTTTATTCCAAATTGAAACAAATTCAGCTTCATTTTCAATAATTTTTGTTTCAATAGCATTTTCTGGAATTGTAATTTTCGGTTCAACAGAAAGCGTTTCAACTGTTTCGTACAAAGGCTCTTCAAAAGGTGCATTAATATGTGCGGGGCCTTTTTGAAGGATTGAAGTTTCGATAGCTTTGTTGATTTTCAAATCATTTTCAGCAGAAGCCTCTTCAGTTAAATTGGCATTGAAAACTGAATGATTCGAGAAGACATTTTCTTGACGAATGGTTTGTCCATCGCCAATATCAATCTTGCTTTGCGGACGATCAGCAGAAATTACAATCAATGGAATTTGGCTGTAAAAAGCCTCAGCCACAGCTGGATAATAATTCAACAAGGCTGATCCTGAAGTACAAACAACCGCTGTTGGCTTTTTGGTTTGCTGTGCAATTCCTAACGCAAAAAACGCTGCGCAACGCTCATCAGCAATGCTGTAACATTTAAAATTTGGATTTTGTGCAAATCCTATCGTTAAAGGTGCGTTTCTTGAACCTGGAGAAATTATAATGTTAGTTATTCCTTTTGCTAAACAAATTTCGATAATGCTTTGTGCAAGCGGTATTTTGGGGTAAATCATTCCTGTGGCGTATTATTTTTATTGAAGAAAATCTAAAATTTCAATTTTCTTTTTCATATACAAAGTTACAAACTTCGCAGTTGATTTAACTTATAAATGGCAAGATATTAAGAAACATTCTCGAAAAAGGGAATATATTTGTAAAAGTGAATTTGTACTAAAAATATACACTTTATGCGTCTACTTTATATTGTTATCCTTTTTCTTTCGCTGCAAATTGTAAGTTCTCAAAATCAGTTTGTTCCAAATGATACGCCGTATAAAACCGCATTGGAAAGAACAAAGACCGAAGGAAAACCTCTTTTCGTAATGCTTTATGCGGATTGGTGTCCGCATTGCAATCAAATGAAAAAAGAGGTTTTTAGCAATCCGGATGTTATGGCTTTTTTAAACGAAAACTACGTTTGTATTTGGAAAAACATTGAAAAAGATGAAGGAATAGCTTTAAAAGACAAATACAAAACAAAATCGCTGCCTACATTTTTGTTTTTGGATTCGAATGAAACGCTTTTATATGCTTTGAAAGGTGAAATGAAAACGCCGGAGTTTATGACCGAAGTAAAATATGCGCTGAATTCGAGAATGCAATTGCCTTATTTAGAAAAAGAATTTATGTCTGACCCGAGTAATTCTGATAAGTTTTTCACATACTTAAACACGCTGAAAAAAGGTAAAGACAGAACTGACTTATCACCAGCAACACATATTTATTTAAAAACACAATCTGACGCACAACTAATTAGCGAAACCAATTGGAGAATTATTGCTAACGGTGTGACTGATATTAATTCAAGGGAATTTCAATTTGTTTTAAAACATCAAAAAGAATTTGCCACGGTCGCTTCACAAAATCGTGTAGACCGCAAAATTGAAAGTATTGTAACCGAATTGCTTCGTCCTTTAGTTGATAATTTAGATACTGTAAATTATTATAAACAAAGAGAAGTTGCAAAATCGATTCGATTGCAGAAAACAGATTCATTGGTTTTCAAGTTTGACTTAACCTTGGCAGAACGAACAGAAAAATGGCAGTTTTACAAAAAGGTGACACTTGAAAACACTCAAAAATTAGTTTGGAATGATGCTAGTTTTCTTAAAGATATTGGGCAGACTTATTTAAAGCATATTATTGATACTGAAAGTTTGAAAAAGTCAATTTTCTGGGTAAAACATTCATTAGAAATAAATGATTCATACGATGGAAATTTATTAATCGCCCGACTTTACAATAAAATCAAGGACAAAAAAATGGCGTTGCAATATGCCAAAGATGCCAAAGTCATTTGTACCGAAATGACCTGGAACCCAAAAGAAGTTGACACTTTGTTAGCGGAACTAAATACAAAATAATACCAAAAAACACTTTATAAAATTACCATGGAAGTTAAACTAAGACCCGCAACTGAAAATGATTTAGAAAAAATTCTAGAAATTGTAAATCATTCTATTTTGCACACAACTGCAAATTACAGCTATGATATTCAAACACTTGAAATACAAACTAAATGGTTTGAAGATAAAAAAGCGAAAAATCTGCCAATTGTTGTTGCCGATTTAGATGGTGAAGTTGTAGGTTTTGGAAGTTATGGTCAGTTTCGTGAAAAAATTGGTTATCAATATACTGTTGAACATTCGGTTTATGTGGTCGATAATGTAATTGGAAAAGGTATCGGATCTAAATTATTGACCGAATTAATTCGCTTAGCAAAAGAACAGGGATATCATGTTATGATTGGCGCAATTGATGCTGATAACGCTGGAAGTATCGCTTTTCACGAACGCTTTGGATTTGTGGCAACAGGAACTTTGCGCGAAGTTGGATATAAATTTGACCACTGGTTGGATTTAGTTTTTATGCAATTGATATTAGTTTAACTGCAATGGGCACAAAGTCCTACGCAAGGTTTGCAAAAATTAATAAATAATTGTTTTTGTCAGACTGAGCGAAGTCGAAGTCCCATAAAGTGATATTGCACTCGATACCTCGACTTCGCTCAGTCTGACATCCAAAAAAAATCCACAAACTTGAATTTCTTCAAATTTGTGGATTTTTTTTTTAATACTGCAATTAACTTTTAATCCAATTAATTACTTCTGGATCTGTAACTAATGTTTTAGGTTTTATTACCTTAACTAATTGCCCTTTTTCATTAATCAAGTACTTTTGAAAATTCCACTCTACATCAGAATCTTGCAAACCATTTTTAGATTTCTGCGTCAAAAATTTATAAACTTCGCACATATCATCACCTTTTACAGAAACTTTGTCCATCATAGGGAAAGTTACACCATAATTTAATTGGCAAAAAGTAGCGATTTCTTCATTTGTCCCTGGCTCCTGCCCAGCAAAATTATTTGCTGGAAAACCTACAATTACAAAGTTTTTGTCTTTGTACTCTTTATACACCGCTTCTAGATCTTTGTATTGCGGTGTTAAACCACATTTTGAAGCTGTATTTACGATCATCACTTTCTTTCCCTTTAATGATGAAAAATCAAAAGTGTTTCCCGATAAATCTTCAACTTTGAATTGGTAAAT
This sequence comes from Flavobacterium denitrificans DSM 15936, assembly GCF_000425445.1. Taxonomy (GTDB): domain Bacteria; phylum Bacteroidota; class Bacteroidia; order Flavobacteriales; family Flavobacteriaceae; genus Flavobacterium; species Flavobacterium denitrificans. Next base: position 41,155 of record NZ_AUDL01000015.1, read on the forward strand.
GGTTCCTTCTGCCATATTTTTTTCTGTTTTAGATTTCTTATTACTCGTTTGAGCTTGAGTTTGAGCGACTATCATAAAAAGTGCACTGCAAACTAAAAATACTATTTTTTTCATTGTTTAATTTTTTATAAAATTAGTTAAAATCTGTTTTACAAAAGGACTTTGATCGCTATATTTTGACTTAAAGATTAGTTAAAAAAAATGAAGCCTAACGTTAATCAGACGTTAGGCTTCCCCCCATACAAACAAATCAAACCATGAATTAATTATTATGCCTTATTCTATTTCTTATTTGAAATATAGTTGATGCCGCTCGGTTGAATGAAAAATTATTTTGTAAATCCTAATTCGCATTTTCATTTAATTCTTTTATGGCTTGTACAATGGATTTTACTCGTTTATAATACAAAAAATACACTTTAAAAATAATTTTCGGTTTGGAAGTCCGAGGACATCAACTATGAATTGTTTTACATCTGAATCTTAAAAACTGAAAAATTCAGCTTTTTTATATCTTTACTATTATCACTATTACCAAAGTGTGTTACGGCTAAAACATTCGTTAGCGCTATAATCAAAATCTTTAAACTATTTATTTTATTCATTTTGTTTTAATTTTGGTTCACACTATTTTTTTGATCTTTAAAAAATAAATTTTGTTTATCAGATATCTAGAAATATTAGACAAACAAAAAATGCCTTTAATCTATTTCCTACTTATTTCATTCTAAATTCATGTACGTAATTGGATTGTTTTTGGTTTTAAAAAAATGATTTTTTTTTATTTTTTTTTTACCAAGCCCTGTTTTTATTGAGTTTATGATTGTCAAAAAAAATGTTTTTTTCATAAAAAAATGATTTATCTTTATGTCTGGCGATAAAATACTGTTAAATTATTTTTTGTTTAAGCTTAAATCCAAATCTATGAGTCAAGAAGAATTATTAGTTTTAATTTATGAGAAAGACGAAAGAGCTTTCACGCATTTGTACGATATGTACTCAAAAAGTTTATTTTCGGTCATTAATGTATTGATCAAAAATCGCGAAGAAGCTGAAGATGTTTTGCAGGAAGTTTTTGTGAAAATTTGGAAAAACATCGATTCGTACAACGAAAGTAAAGGCCGATTTTATACCTGGATCCTTAATATTGCTAGAAATACATCTATTGATACATTAAGATCCAAAAATTATAATAACACTCAAAAAAACCTTTCATCAGATAATTTCGTAAATCTGTTAGACGAGAGCAATAAATTAAGCAACAAATTGGATGCGATTGGAATTCAAGAGTTCGTAAAGAAGCTGAAACCAAAATGTATCGAAATAATTAATTTATTATTCTTCAAAGGATATACCCAACAAGAAGCTTCAGAAGAATTGGCAATGCCATTGGGAACTATCAAAACACAAAACAGAAACTGTATTAATGACTTAAGAAATTATCTAAAAATATAATGGAAGCACAAGAATATATTGAATCAGGAACTTTAGAGCTATATGTTTATGGCTTATTGACCGAAACTGAAAATCTAGAAATTGCCGAATTGGCGAAGAAAAACCCAGAAGTTTTACAAGAAATTATTTCGATCGAAAAGGCGATTGTTGCTTTGTCGTCAAGCTTCTCTCCTTTCCATTCGGTTGCAAATTTTGAGAAAATAAAAGCCCGATTAGAGCTTAAACACGGCAAGGTAGTCGACATGAAACCAGCATCAAACTGGTCACAATATGTAGGATGGGCTGCAGCAGTGCTTTTACTGCTTGGTTTAGGCTATCAAACTTTGGAATTGACAAAAACCAAAGAAGCCATCAGCACAGTGGGAACTGAAAAAAGCAAAATTGAAAGAGATTATGCTTTTTTAGATCAGCAAAATAAAGAAACCGAGAAAAGTTTAGCTATCGTTAGAGATGTAAAAAATACTGGTGTAACACTTGGCGGCCAAGCAGTTTCTCCAACATCATTTGCAAAAGTATATTGGAACAAAGACACCAAAACAACTTATATAGATGCTGCGGGACTTCCAAAACCTCCAAAAGGAATGGTTTATCAAGTTTGGGCATTAAAATTAAGTCCCGTATTGACACCGACAAGTATTGGTTTATTGAGCGATTTCGAAGGAAATTCTAATAAAATTTTCGCTGTTGATCGCACAAATGAAGCGGAAGCTTTTGGGATTACTCTTGAACCAGCAGGCGGAAGTTTGACTCCGACAATGACACAACTTTATACATTAGGAAAAGTTTAAAATTGAAATTTCATAAAAACATGAAGCGCATATTAGTTTTAATATGCGCTTTTTTATTATTTTTAATTGATTATTTACCAAATACCACATCATGAACGGAAATTTCTTTTTAAGAATTGCGGTTGCTATTATCCTCCTTACACATTCTGTCTTTGGAATGTTTAATAATGGTATTAATGATTTTGGGAATTTGTATTTAAATCAAATTGGTTTTGCTCCTTTTGGTGTATTTCTTGCGTGGAGCATCAAATTATCTCATGTAATTGCCGCTGTACTTCTGCTTCTGAATAAATACATTAAACTTGCTGGATTTGTAACCATTTTTGTTTTAGTAATGGGAATTATTCTCGTTCATTTTCAAGAAGGTTGGTTTGTTGTTGGGGGTGGAAGAAACGGCGTTGAATATAACTTTTTGCTTATTATAGTTTTGCTGGCAATCATGTTCCCGAATGGCTTTAAAAAGAATACTATTTAAATCGAAATATAATACCACACAATTAATGGAAATAATCTGTAAAAACTGCCATCACGTTTATAAAGGACATTACTGTGGCAATTGCGGACAACCCGCTGCAACTCACAAAATAAATGCTCATTTTTTATGGCACGATATTCAGCATGGTTTACTGCATTTTGACAAAGGAATTACCTATTCGTTAAAACAACTCTTTACAAGACCCGGACATTCGGTACGTAAATTTATTGAAGGAAAACGTGTGAAACATTTTAAACCGCTTTCTTTAGTTGTTGTTTTAGCAACACTTTACGGGGTGCTATATCATTATTACCACATCAATACATTCCCAGATGCAAAAGATGGCAAAATGGATTATAGCGAGTTTAATGAATGGATGGCAATGCATTTCTCGTGGGTAACTATCGGTACAATTCCGCTTTATACTATTGGAACTTATACCGTTTTCAAAAAGCAAGGATATAACTTTTTTGAGTTTTTTGTTTTAAATACTTTTAAGGCATCGCAACGTCTTTTTGTACAGATTTTGACATTCCCAATATTGCTTTATTTGAATGGAACACCTCATATTCATAAATTTTCAAACGCAACATATTTGATTGGGTTGATTTTAATATTTTGGACTAATATTCAGTTTTTCAATAAAATATCAAAAACAAAAGCTTTCTTTTTAAGCATCTTAAGTCACCTGATATTCCTAACCTGCTTTTGTATCGTTATAGGAATAATACTTGCAATTTTGGGAAAACTTCCCAACTAATAAGTAAAGGATTCTAAAATAAAAAAGGTTCAACTATTTAGCTGAACCTTTTTTTATGAATTAATAATTTCTTTGAAAGCAATTATTTCTTTTTCACTTTTTTGTTTTTGTAATATTTATGATATTTCGGATATGTCAAAGCTCCAATCAAGGCAATAGTAGCCATTGAATAATAAATCCAATTTAAAGAATGCGCCTCTCCGCTTGCATATGAATGCAGACCAACCAAGTGGAAATTAACCCCATAATAAGTAAACAAAATTGAAATAAAGGCAAACATAGTCATCAAATTGAAGAACCATTTTCCGCGCAATGCTGGTACAAAACGAGCGTGAATCACAAATGCATAAACCATAATCGAGATTAAAGCCCATGTTTCTTTTGGATCCCATCCCCAATAGCGTCCCCAACTTTCATTTGCCCATTGCCCTCCTAAAAAGTTTCCAATCGTCAACATGATAAGTCCAATTGTTATTGCCATTTCATTAATGTAGCTTACCTCTTTTATGTGCAATTCCATTTTAGCTTTGTTTTTATCATTTGTAAAAAAGATCAATACTAAAGCAACAAAACCTAAAATCATTCCTAATGCAGTTGGACCATAACTTGCTACAATTACAGCAACGTGAATCATTAACCAATATGAATTAAGAACCGGTTGCAAGTTTGCAATTTCAGGATCGATCCAGTTCAAGTATGCTGCCATTAAAATCATCGCTGTTACAAAGGCAGATGAAGCAACTGTCAATTTAGATTTTCTATCAAAAGCTAATCCAAAGAACATTGTTGACCAAGCGACATAAACTATAGATTCGTAAGCGTTACTCCAAGGTGCATGACCCGAAATATACCATCTTGCTATCAATCCTAAAGTATGAATCACAAATAAAAGCCCGACCATAACATGGAAAACGTTTACAGTAATACGAAGCCATTTTTTCTCAAAAAAGATATTTAACATCGTAAAAAGCAACATAAAGATTGCAACAGTTATGTACCAATACGGTAATTTTTGAAAAACATCGTATTTGTTGTATGCAATTTCGGCATCAATTTTTTGTTCGCTTGGAAGAACTTTTGCTCCAAATTTCTTTTGAAAACCATTAATACTTTCCAATAATTGATCAGCAGTATCCCAATTTTTAGAAATGGAACCATTGTTTAAGGCACTAAAATACAATGGGATTATCTGTTTTACGTACGTAGAGTCCATTCCTTTTAGACCTGCATTTTCACGCTCTAAATATGAAACCCATTTGTGGTTTGGATCATTTGGAATAGGGAAAATCCTCAAGATACTGCCACTCAAAGCAGATTCCATCAAGTTTACTTTTTTATCAGTTTCTATAAAGTCTTTCTCAAAACTATTTGGATTTGCTGCTTTATAGGCTGCGTCCAAATACGGTGATAATTTGTAATTTCCGTTCTCATCAAAAAACTTAACAAATGGCGCAAATTTATCTTTAGAATCAATTCCGATAATTTTACGGATACTGTCATTTTTAGTATTAAGATAAATAATAGGAACTTGAATCCAAACTTGAGCGTATTGTGTCATTGACAAGAAAACCTGGTCAGAATTCATTCCGTTATACTTGTCATCGTGGCTTACTTTTCTAAGCAATTCAGATGAGAATGTATTGATAGGCTTCATCCTTCCTCCAGCATCCTGAATAACCAAGCGTCCAAATTTAGCAGCATGTGCTTCAGGTGCTTTATAAATTGTCAATAGCGAATCCAATTGTTTTTTGCTTGGTGGAGCCACTACATGATTTGCGTGATCGTTTGGATCTGCAGTGTGGTTATGATCGTGATCATGTGAGTGAACATGAGGATTTTGTTGTGCAAAACCGCTCAAACTGATCATTAAAACTAAAATTGTAATTAGTTTTTCTTTTTTCTTTTGAATAGCGTCCAATTTCTTTTTCAAATCTCCAAAACGAGAATGTTTAGTAAACATAATTGCCATTAATCCAATATATAAAAGGAAATATCCAAAATAAGTAATATTGGTTCCCCAAAAATCATGATTTACTGATAACACAGTTCCTTTTTCATCTGGATCAAATGACGATTGGAAAAAACGGAAACCTTTATGATCCAAAACATGGTTCATATAAATTCTAGCATCAAAAGTATCTGCCGAATCTTGAACAGTAACCTGGCTTTCAAAAGCAGAATAACTTTTTTCTGTTCCCGGATATTTTGTTGCAATAAAATCATTCAATCTAACTTTGAAAGGCAACACATAAGCCTTGCTTCCAAAAAACAAACTGTATTCAATTTTACCGATTTTTACCGTTTGAGGCTCCCCTATACTTCCTTTAGAGCCTAAAAGACGTACTTGTTTTTCCTGACCGTCAGCTTTTATTTTTACAAATAATGCATCAGTATGTGATTTTGCTTTAAAGTCATTGCTAGATTCGTAATCCACCACTCCTTTAATAGCTGGATCTGGAAACACAATTCGGATATCGCCAATACTGTAAAGCGAACGCATCATCAAAGGCTGTACATTATCTTTGGTTACAGTTCCTTTTAATTTATCTGCCATTCGCATAAATTCACCTTCAAATGGCGTTTGTATGGTATATTTATCTCCTTTTGTGTTAATGTTAATTGCACCGTCTGTTTGTTTATTTAATGCAAACAAAACATTGTGAATATTTTGAACTTCTCCTTCTTTCAAGAAATGCTCTTCACGTCCGCCGGCTCCTGCTTCAACTAACTTTAGGTAAAGTGTTCCTTTTGGATCTGGTTTTATGGTTTCTTTTGCTCCCATGATGTAATTAACGTAACTCACTTCAAACGGAGTCTCGTCAAATTTTCCTGATAGAGTAAAATCATTATTAGTTACAGGTGACAATAAAAGACTTTTATCAAAAACTCTTCGTTTCATTTCGCCTTTATATTCTCCATCAGCAAAAACGGTAATGAATGTTTTATCTGAATAAACTTGATTTTCTGCAGCGCCTTCGCGAATTGGCATCATTCCTTCATAACTGATATAACGAGTAATAAAAGCTCCTAAAAGGATAAAAACAAAAGCAAGGTGAAGTAATAAAGTTGCCCATTTTTCTTTTTTAAGCAATTGATAACGTTTGATGTTTCCGAAGAAATTAATCATAAAAATAGCCATTATAGCTTCAAACCACCAAGTATTGTAAATTAAGATTCTTGCCGTATCTGTATTGTATTTACTTTCGATAAAAGTTCCAATACCCATTGCTATCGCAAATGTTAAGAAAAGAACAGCCATTAAGCGTGTAGAAAACAAAAAAGAGAATATTTTTTTATCCATTTTTGAGGAATTACATTGTATAAAAGTGGCACAAAAGTACTTAAAAATGTTGAGTTCCAATATTTGAGATTTGTTAATAAAAACTAAAAGTAGATAGTCATTTTTATAAAAAGACGCCTAAAAGTAAGTTAATCATTACAAAAACAAACTATTCAATATTTTTTTTGAATATTGATAATTTTTCATAGTTTTGTGTAATCGATTACATTTTTAATTTGTCTTTTTTAAACAAAGAAATTTCCATTTTTCTCAAAATGAAAGCTTGAAAATAAATAATCGTTTATTAACTATCTCTTTTTAAATCTATTAAAATGAAAACCAAAACCATTAATCTTGTACTATCGCTCTCAATTTTTGCGTTGGCTATAACAAGTAACACTTTTGCTCAAAAATCAAAGTCTGATTCTTTTTACAATGACATTGAATTCAAAATGGCCAAAGTTCAAGAACCCAAAATTCCAAAAAACACAGTCAACTTGAAGGATTTTGGCGCAGTAAGCGGTGGTTATGTTTTAAACACAAAAGCTTTTGCTGATGCTATAGATGCCATTTCTAAAAGAGGTGGCGGAAAATTGATTATTCCTCCAGGAATTTGGCTTACTGGTCCAATTGTTTTAAAAAGTAATCTTGAACTCCATGCAGAAACGGGCGCACTTATAAAATTTTCAACGGATAAAAAACTTTACCCAATTATCGAAACTAGTTTCGAGGGATTGAATACTTGGCGTTGCATCTCTCCTATTTATGGAAAAAACCTTGAAAATATAGCTTTTACAGGAAATGGCGTTTGGGATGGTTCAGGTGAAGCCTGGCGAATGCTCAAAAAAGGAAAAGTAACAGAAAGCCAATGGAAAAAAGTAATTGCTTCTGGTGGTGTTTTAAACGAATCCAAAACAAGTTGGTACCCATCTGAGCAATATGTAAAAGGAAATCAAAATGCAGATCAAAATGTGCGTTCTGATCTAAAAACGAAAGAACAATTTGAAGAGATTCATGATTTTCTGCGTCCTGTAATGGTAAGCATTCAAAATAGTAAAAGAGTTTTATTTGATGGCCCTGTTTTTCAAAATTCGCCAGCTTGGAACATTCACCCGCTTATGGTTGAGGATTTGATTATCAGAAATGTTTCAGTCAGAAATCCGTGGTATTCTCAAAACGGTGACGGACTTGATGTTGAATCTTGCAAAAATGTTTTGGTTGAAAACTCAAGTTTTGATGTTGGTGATGATGCCATTTGCATTAAATCTGGAAAAGATAAAGATGGACGCGATCGTGGTGTTCCTTGCGAAAATATAATTGTAAAAAACAATATCGTTTATCACGGTCATGGCGGCGTAACGGTTGGAAGCGAGATGTCTGGCGGCGTTAAAAATCTGCACGTTTCAAATTGTACTTTTATGGGAACTGATGTTGGTTTACGATTCAAAAGTACTCGTGGACGCGGCGGAATTGTTGAAAATATCTTTATTTCGGACATTTATATGACAGATATCCCTTCACAAGCTATTTCATTTGATTTGTATTATGGAGGAAAATCAATTGCTGAGACATTGGAAGAAGGCGGTGCAAAAGTTAAAAATAAAACAATGCCTGTAAATGTAGAAACACCTCAGTTTAAAAACATTTCTATTAAAAATATTACTATTGCTGGCGCACAACAAGCGGTATTTTTGCAAGGTCTTCCTGAAATGAATTTGGAAAACATTGAAATTTCAAACTTGACTGCAAAAGCTGAAAACGGCTTTTCAATCATAGATGCAAATGGAATTAAAATAACTAACGCAAAATTAGATATCGAAAAACCTACTATTTTTGAAATTTATAATGGACGAAATATGTCATTCAAGAATATCGAATTCAATTCCAAATCAGAAAAAGCCATATCGATAAACGGAGAAGTAAGCCAAAATATTGAGTTTGCAAAAAATGCGAATTCTGATTTGTCTAAAAACATTACGATTGGAGAAACGGTTCCTAAAGGAGCTGTGAAATTCTAAAACAATTAAAATCAATAAACTAAATCCGCTTTTTTAATGATAAAAAAGCGGATTTTATATTTTATTCAAACAAAAATAAACCCAACTGCATTTAAAAAAATAAATCTTAATTTTGTCGTATGATTCGACTATCGATAATTGGTTCCGGAAATGTTGCACAGCATTTGATCAAAGCTTTCACCAAAAGTGAAGCTGTTGAAATTGTGCAGGTATTTTCTAGAAAAAAAGAAGTTTTGCTTTCGTTGCTGAATGAAGATTTAATTATTACTGATTTAAATAATTTTCAACCAGCTGATTTGTATATTATTGCTGTTTCAGATAATGCTATTAACGAAGTTTCAAAACAATTGCCTTTTCAAAACCAACTGGTCGTTCATACTTCAGGTGCTGCTCCTATTGATATTTTGGATCCTAAAAACAGAAGAGGCGTTTTTTATCCGCTTCAAACATTCTCAAAAAGTAAAGATGTTGATTTTTCAAATATCCCTATTTGTTTAGAAGCAGAAAATACTTTCGATTATCGTGAGCTAGAATCAGCTGCAAAATGCATCTCAAAAGCCGTTTTTGCTATTGCTTCAGAGCAACGAAAAGCACTACATGTTGCGGCAGTTTTTGTGAATAATTTTACGAATCATCTGTATCAAATAGGAAAAGATATTTGTGACGAACATCGTGTTCCTTTTGAAGTCTTAAAACCTTTAATTCAGGAAACTGCTGAAAAAATAAACACACTGGACCCTAGTGATGCGCAAACTGGGCCAGCAAAACGTAATGATTCTAATACTATCGAATCACATTTGGCGTTTTTAACCAACGAAAATCAAAAAAACATTTATAATATCCTTACACAATCTATAAAAAATGGCAAAAAGTTATAAAGAAATAATGAATGACATCACAACATTTGTTTTTGATGTTGATGGCGTACTTACGGACAGTTCTGTTTTTGTAACCAATGAAGGCGAAATGCTTCGTACAATGAACATTCGCGATGGTTATGCAATGAAAGCAGCAATTGAAAGCGGTTACCATGTATGCATTATTTCTGGCGGTAGCAATGAAGGCGTCCGTATTCGTTTAAATAATTTAGGAATTGCTGATGTTCATTTGGGCACTCCTGACAAAGTTCAGACTTTTAAAGATTATACAAATGCTAATAATATAAAACCTGAACAAGTATTATATATGGGTGACGACATTCCTGATTTTCATGTTATGAAACTAGTTGGATTGCCAACTTGCCCGCAAGACGCTAGCCCTGAGATCAAAAATATCTGCCGTTATATTTCGCACGTAAAAGGCGGACGTGGCGCTGCACGTGATGTAATCGAACAAGTAATGAAAGTGCAAGGAAAATGGATGGAATATTTTAACGGAAAACACGATTAATTAATTGACAATTATAAATTATAAACTAAAAACTTAGCAACTTAGCCCCTTAGCTACTTAGAATCTTAAAAAATGAAATACTTAAAACTCATTAGATATCAAAACTTACTGATGCTTGCTTTTATGCAGGTCTTATTTCGTTATGCCTTTTTGAAACAGCAAAATATCCCACTTGCATTAGCAGATTGGCAATATGGATTATTGGTTTTAAGTACCGTTTTATTAGCAGCAGCAGGTTATGTAATCAATGATATTTTTGATGTTGCAACTGATTCTATAAATAAGCCAAGTAAAGTAATTATTGGCAAGGGAATTTCTGAAACTAAAGCTTATAATATCTACATCGGATTGAATATTACCGGCGTTGCAATTGGTTTTTATTTATCGAATGTTATTTTGAGGCCCAGTTTTGCAACCATTTTCATTTTGATTGCATCTTTGCTTTATTTTTATTCTACAAGCTTAAAGCAAATCATGATTGTTGGGAATTTTATTGTGGCGTTACTTTTAGCGTTAAGTGTTATTATCATTGGCATTTTCGATTTGTTTCCTGCAACAAATGCAGAAAATCAAGCGCAAATGGCAAGTCTTTTTTCTATTTTGATTGATTACGCGCTATTTGCTTTTATGATCAATTTTATCAGGGAAATAGTTAAAGACATTGAAGATGTAAATGGTGATTACAATCAAGGAATGAATACTTTGCCAATTGCAATTGGTAATAGTAGAGCTGCTAAAATCGCTTTAGGATTTGCTGTTATTCCATTTATTTTATCGTTGCTCTACATTAATGAATACTTTATGCAAAACAAACTTTATATTGCTACTTTATATGGTTTTGCTACTGTTCTTGCACCTTTATTGTATTTTATTGTTAAAATATTCACTGCAAAAACACAAAAGGAATTTCATCATTTGAGTACTGTTTTAAAACTCATTTTGTTTTTCGGAATTTTGTCAATTCTTGTAATAACATTAAACATCAAGTACAATGCTTAAGGAAAAACTAAAAAAATATACTTTGATTTTGGCTTCAGGATCTCCAAGAAGACAGCAATTTTTTAAAGATTTGGATTTGGATTTTGAAATCCGCTTAAAAGATGTTGAAGAAATTTATCCGCCAGAATTAAAAGCAGTTGAAATCACAGATTTTTTAGCCGAATTAAAAGCAAATGCATTTGAAGGCGAACTAAAGGAAAATGAAATTTTAGTAACTAGCGATACCATTGTTTGGCACAAAAACAAAGCTTTAGGAAAACCAAAAAATGCCGAAGAAGCTTTTGAAATGATCAAATCAATGTCAAACGCAACGCATGATGTAATTACATCTGTCTGCTTTAAAACCAATACTGCTTCTACTCTATTACACGATATTACAAAAGTTACTTTCAACGAATTATCAGACGAGGCCATTTTATACTATATTGAAAATTATAAACCTTATGACAAAGCTGGTGCGTATGGTATTCAAGAATGGTTTGGTTTTATGGCAGTAGCAAAAGTTGAGGGTTCTTATACCAATGTTATGGGACTTCCAACTGCAAAAGTTTACGAATATTTGAGTACTTTAGTATAAAAATTATCTTATGGTTTCTTTCAAAGAATATAGCCAGGAAATATTTGCCACAATTATTCTTCTTCTGGTTTTAGTGGCCTTAAGGATTATCGTAGCTAAATTTATCCGTCGTTATGCCAGCAGCAGCCAATTATTGGAACACAGAACAAACCTAGTAATTAAATATGTTCATATTCTAATGAATATCTTGGTAGCAATTGGCCTGACTGTGATTTGGGGTGTTGAAACCAAAGATATTTTTTTCTATGTTTCTTCAATTGCAACTGTAGTTGGTGTTGCTATGTTTGCCCAATGGTCAATTTTAAGCAACATTACTTCTGGAGTTATTTTGTTTTTTTCGTTCCCCTTTAGAATTGGAGACACAATAAAAATCCACGATAAAGATTTTCCTATTGAGGCCGAAATAGAAGATATTAGTGCTTTTCATGTTAATTTGAAAACAAAAGAAGGAGAGCGAATTATTTTCCCAAATAATCTTTTGCTGCAAAAAGGGATTTCAATCTTGCCAGCACACTACGAAGAAAAAGAGTTTTTTGACTGATATTTGAATGGGAATTTTATAAACGAAAACAAAAAACCTAAAACAGAATTTCTGATTTTAAGTGCAATATTTGTTTAGCCAATTTACGTTTATTCAAAATTTCACAAAAATGACTCAGCCTATAAAATTGCCTTTTTATGCAAAGCTTGCTTGCATATTAATAAGCCTAATTTCATTTTCCTATATATTCTGTATTGCCAAGGATGTCATCACACCTGTACTTATGGCATTCTTGTTTGCTGTTCTATTGTTGCCCATATTTACATTTCTAAAGCATCGATTGAAGTTTCCGAGACATCTTGCCGCAATAATTTGTGTTTTGACTTTTGCTGCCTTTGTTGTCGGAATTTTAGTCTTTATTTCCTACGAAGTTAGAGATATGGCTAATGATTTTGATACCATCAAAAAAAATGCAAATGCCTTTATTACAGATATTCATAAATTTATTAAAGACAGTTTTAATGTAAGCATTGGCGAACAAAAAAAATATATTGACAATGTAACTAAAGATTCGGTTAAAAATGGAAATGCTACAATCGGTTCGGCATTAATTTCCATAACAGATTTGCTTCTAGATTGTACCATTATTCCAATTTATACTTTTTTGTTTTTAATTTATAAAGAACATTTTATTCTTTTTTTAGCAAAATTGATAAACAAAGAAAATCATGCGGCGTTACAAGATATCTTGTCGCAAATCAAAGTTTCGATAAATAACTACATCGTCGGCCTTTTACTGGAAATGACAACTGTGGCCATTTTGACAAGTTTAGGCCTTTGGATTATTGGTGTAAAATATTTTATTTTATTAGGATTGATAACTGGAATTCTGAATCTTATTCCGTACATCGGGATATTCATTGCTGGAATAATTACAGTTTTGGCTTCATTAACCGGAACTGGCGAAACGTCAATTATTTTAGGAATCCTGATTGTAAACATTATTGTGCAATTTATAGACAATAATTTATTAGTTCCGTTGATTATTAATTCCAAAGTTGAAATTAACGCTTTTGTTTCTATAATGGGAATTATCGTAGGAGGCGCCGCTGCAGGAATAGCGGGAATGTTTTTAGCCATTCCACTCTTGGCAATCTTGAAGATAATTTTTGAACGAATCGAATCTATGGAAGCATGGGGTTATTTGATGGGCAATCATGTGCCTCGCAAATTTACTTGGAGAGTTAGAAGACCGAAAATCACTAGCTAAAAAAACAGTTAATTTTTAAAATACCAGCAATATTTATACTAAATTCATATTACAAACCTTATTCAAATCATTGAAAAAATACCTGAATGTTTCTAAACAAAAAAATAATCGTTTTTCTTTTGTTGTGCTTTTGTTTGCAAAGCATTCACGGACAATCAGATAATACAAAAAAAGATTCATCTGCAAAAAAAGATACTACTGGAGTTTACGAACGAATTAGAAATTATTCAAAAAAGAATAAATTCACTAAAACTATGCATAAGCTTTTCTTCAGAACCAATAAACCTAAAAAGAAAGAACATCTTATAATACCTAGTGATACTTCAAATTACAATGGCAAAATTATTCGTAAAATTAATATCGTCACGCTTGATCCTTTTGGGCATTCTCTCACTGATACAACGCAAGTTCCTAAAAATTGGGGCGAGCGAACTGGGAATCGGCTGCATTTAAAAACAAAAAAAATTGCCATTTACAATTTGCTTTTGTTTAAAAGAAACAGCGTCTATGACAGTTATAAAATTCAGGAAACCGAACGTTTGATACGATCTCAAAAATATGTAACGGCGGTTCGAATCACACATCAACTAGTCGGCGTTGCATCAGATTCCGTCGATGTTACAATCAGGGTTTTGGATTCTTGGAGTACGATTCCCAGGTTTTCGATATCAAGCAATCAGGTTTCTGTTGGCTTTAAGGAAAAAGATTTTTTTGGAACGGGACAGCAATTGGAATATCGTTTCACAAATCGTTTTGATGATGGCGCCAACGGAAATGATGTTACATATACGGTGCCGAATATCAAAAATACGTACATCGGGACGACGCTGAATTACAAAATGGATCTCGATAACAATTATACCAAAAGCATCAACATTGAACGCTTATTTTATTCGCCTTTAACTAAATGGGCTGGCGGAATTTATGTTGGGCAAAATTTCAGAAAAGATACACTTCAGGCTCCAGATATGTCTTATGCCTACCAGCCTTTCAAATATAACTTTCAGGATTTTTGGGCAGGAAAAGCATTTAAAGTTTTTGAAGATGAAGATAAAGGGATTACCAATTTGATTACCTCTGGCCGATTTCTGAATGTTAATTACAGCGAAACGCCATCCGATTTATACGATCCGACCAAATTCTATTCAGACCAAAAACTCATTTTATCTGGAATTGGGATCAACACCCGAAAATTTATTAAAGACAATTATATTTTTAGAAATGGACAGACGGAGGATGTTCCGATTGGTCGAATCTATGGCGTTACGTTTGGTTATCAATATAAAAACCAAATGTGGAGGCCTTATATTGGTGGTCAGTTTTCTTTTGGCAATTATTATAGATTAGGTTTTTTGAGTGCAAATTTTGAAGGTGGAACTTTTTTCCATGATTCAAAAACTTATGAAACTGCTTTTTCAATAGAAACCAATTATTTCACCAAGCTTTACAGCATTGGAAACTGGAAAATAAGACAATTTGTAAATCCAAAAATAGTAATTGGCGTCAATCGTGAAGATATTATTGGCGATCAATTAAATATAAATGAACAAAACGGACTTGCAGGTTTCAACAGTGCAATTTATGGAACCAATAAAATGGTTTTGTCACTTCAAACGCAGACTTATTCACCAAATGCAGTTTTAGGTTTTCGTCTTAATCCGTTTTTTAATTATTCAGTAGCCGTTCTGGGAAGTCCGAATGATGCTATGGGAAAAAATAAAGCATATTCAAAATTTACGCTTGGAGTAATTATAAGCAATGATTATTTAGTATTCAGTTCTTTTCAATTATCCTTGTCATATTACCCGACTATTCCATTTGAAGGAGATAATGTTTTCAAAACCAATACTTTTGAAACAACAGATTTTGGCTTAATGAATTTTGAGCTGTCAAAACCGAGAATTGTAGATTACAAGTAAAAGTTTTTTTTGGCTTTTTTTTATTTTTTTTCAATCATTTAAAAACATTTAAAAATCAACACATTACCATATAATCAGCCCTCCTCCACTCGTTAAAGTGCTATTTTTATCCGACGAAATACATTTAGTTTTTATTTTTGGCACAGTATATGAATATTACTAAACAAGAGTAACATTAAAACTTAGAAAAAATGAAAACGTTAAAAATAGCAATCGTAGGATTATTTATTTTGGTTGCAAACGCCACGCAAGCCCAAGTATCAATTAATGTAAATATAGGTACGCCACCAGCTTGGGGTCCTGCAGGATATGCTGAAATGGAATATTATTATTTGCCAGACATTGAAGCTTATTACGATGTTCGAGCTTCACAGTTTATTTATTTTGGAGGCGGAAGATGGGTTAGAACAACTTATTTGCCAAGACAATACAGAAATTATGATTTGTACGGAGGATATAAAGTAGTTTTAACTGACTATCATGGAAGAACTCCATACGTATATTTTGATCGTCACAGAGTAAAATATTACAAAGGATATCACGGAGCTCCACAAAGACCTTACAAACCAAGACCGGTTTACGGCTACAATGACCGTCATGATCACAGAGATTACAAGCATTATGACAAAAAACACCATGATAAACACGACCGTCATGACCATGATGATCACGATGATCACAGAGGACACGGCAGAAGATAATTGCTAAATATCTAATTTTCAACGCAAAAGAGTATCAATAATATTGATACTCTTTTTTTTATGCATGCATAACACTATGATTAAATGTTAATATATTACGTTATATTTAAAAATGATGCTTAAATTGATTATAATTATAACAAATATCTTATTCTATTATTATTGTATCTTATATTTGCACAATATTTTAAATCCTAGTTGATTATGAAAAATAAATTTTATCTATTCGCCTTATTAACGACGTCGCTTTTTGTCTCATGTGACAACAATGATGACAATTCTGATAATCAAGCTACAGAAAATGGTATTACAATTAATAGTGATGCTGTTTCTTTAAACAAAAGACTTGATTATACTAATTCTGGAGTTATTTCAATCACCAACACTTCAACAGCAAAAGGATTAGCAACACAGGCTACTACAGATTTGCCTTTGGTTCAAATTGCTGAAGTAAATCCGCCAACAGATAGTAATGGAAGAACTTTACAAGCCAATCATGTAGCAGTAAACGGAAATTATGCGTATGTAGCCTATACTATGATGGGCGATGCTTACTCTGGAGCGATTGATGTAATTGACGTTACAGATCCTTATAAGCCAAAGTTACTTACATCAGCATTAGTAGCAAATACAGATATTACGTCTCTTACTTATTCGAACGGAAATTTAATTATTGCCGGAGCAAAGGATATCGACAAAGACGCTACGTTGACAAATCCAGCAATTGTAATCAATATGCAATTAAGCTCTGGAATGTTGACAGATAAATATACAGTATCTAAACTTGAAAGCCACGCAACGACTGATGTTTCTGCTAATTCAACTTCTTACTTTGCAGTTACAGGAGATACGGGAAGCTTGTTTAAAATCAGCAATTCTACCAAACAAGTGACTTCAAAAGTTGCGGTTCAGGATTTAAGAACTGTAGCGATTAGTGGTGACAAAATTGTTACCTTAAGTGGTACAAAAGGTGTTAACATATATAATGAATCAACTCTTGCGCTTCAAAAATCATTTGCAACAAGTAATGATGTAAGTGCCGCAAAAAGAACAATTGATTTTGACGGAACAAAACTATTGGTTTCTGAAGGATACAATGGTTTAGGAATTTACGATATCAACAGTGGATCAAAATTGCAAACAATTGGCTTGGCTTCTGCTGGAGGCGATAATGTAACCAATGCGGTTTCTGTAAATGACGGATATGCTTTTGTTGCAAATGGTGCTGCCGGATTAAACGTTTACAAATCTGGAACGCCTTATAGTTTAGTTGGAACTGTTGGAATCACAGGTTCATCAAACTATGTAAAATCTAGTGGAAATTACATTTATGTTGCAAGCGGAAAAGGTGGTTTGAAAATCATTAAAATGGAAAAACCAAATACAACTTTTGCTAATTGCTCTTCATATGGTGTTTACAACCAAGGAAAAGATTTGATTTTGAATTCTAATGAAGTAAAATCATATAATGGTTCAACTGCAATCAATTCTATTATTGTTAATTCTGGAGGTGTTTTAACCCACTGTGGATCAATCTCTGTTCAAAACACTTTGATTTTAAACAGTGGCGGTACTTTTAATATGACTGGAACTTTGGCACAAGGAAAATACCAGCAGTCAAACCCAACAGAACTTATTATCAATAGTAACGCTTTATTGCAAATTGAAGGTTCTGTGGTAATCTGGGGTGACCTTAGATTGAACAGTGGTGCAAAAATTAATTTTATTGGAAACAATTCGTCGATTACTATTTATGGTAAAGTGACTAAAAATAGTGGCGTTACCATTACGGGAACGTACAATGACACAGAAAACAAATTGAAATAATTTTCTGTAATCCTAAGAAATACCACCCGATTTAAAAAATTAAATCGATTCTTAAAAAAAATGCTGTCGGAGACAATCTGATGGCATTTTTTTTGTGGAGTAGTTTTTCTTAAAAAAGGAAATCAATAACCAAACATTAACAATTCATTTAAATAGTCTTCAAAAATATAATTACTATTTTTGAAGCACTTTCAAAAACACTAACCACGCTATGCGAAAAATTCAGTTACTAATTCTTTCATTTTTTTTAACAGGAATTTCAATTTCTTTTGCTCAACAGCCTCAAAAACCAAGTTCAGTAGAAATTTATAATCAAATCAAGAAATTGAACTTTTTAGGTTCTGTATTGTATGTTGCAGCGCATCCCGATGACGAAAATACGCGTTTAATTTCCTACATGGCAAACGAGATGAATGCAAGAACTGGATATTTATCCTTAACTCGTGGTGATGGAGGGCAAAATCTAATTGGTCCGCAATTACGTGAATTATTAGGCGTTATACGAACTCAAGAATTAATTGAAGCTCGAAAAATTGATGGCGGAGAACAATTTTTCTCTCGTGCAAATGATTTTGGTTTTTCAAAAAATCCAAACGAAACTTTAGAAATCTGGGATAAAGACAAAGTTCTAGCCGATGTGGTTTGGACGATCAGAAAATTTCAACCGGATGTGATCATAAACCGTTTTGATCATCGTTCTCCTGGTACAACACACGGACATCATACGTCATCTGCAATGTTGAGCGTGGAAAGTTATAAATTAACAAATGACCCAAAAATATATCCGGAACAATTAAAATTTGTTGCGCCTTGGCAAGTAAAACGCCAGTTTTTTAATCCGTCTTGGTGGTTTTATGGAAGCCAAGAAAAATTTGATGCCGCTAATAAATCAAAATTTACCAAATTAGAAACGGGAGTTTATTATACAGGAATTGGAAAATCAAATCAAGAAATTGCGGCTTTAAGCCGAAGCCGTCACCAATCACAAGGTTTTGGAAGTACAGGTGCGCGTGGTGAAGAAACAGAATATTTGGAACTTATTAATGGAGAAACACCAAAAGAAAGAGATAATTTATTTGATGGCATTGATACTT
This sequence comes from Flavobacterium denitrificans DSM 15936, assembly GCF_000425445.1. GTDB lineage: Bacteria > Bacteroidota > Bacteroidia > Flavobacteriales > Flavobacteriaceae > Flavobacterium > Flavobacterium denitrificans. Next base: position 60,188 of record NZ_AUDL01000015.1, read on the forward strand.
CATGGAACCGAGTTAAAAACGGAAAACCAATTGGTGAATTGATTTCTAAAATCATTTCAAAATACGATTTCAGTAATCCTTCAGCAAGTATTCCTGATTTGATAAAAGCTTACACAATGATCGAAGCTTTAGAAGATGATCATTGGAAACCATTAAAAGCAAATGCAATAAAAAATATCATTGCATCGTGCTCAGGTTTATATCTTGAAGCTGTAGCCACAGAACAAGAAGCAACGCCAGGAAGCACAATCAAATTGAATCTTGAAGCTATTAACAGATGTGCTGTTGAAATGCAATTGGCAAGCATTACCACTTTGCCAGATAATAAAACAATTCCTCAAAACAGTGTTTTAAAAAACAATAACGATCAAAAATTCAGTATTCAATTACAACTTCCTGAAAACCTTGAATATACTCAACCGTATTGGCTGAAAGAAAAAGCAACGGTTGGAATGTATACTGTTTCGAATCAGGAAATAATTGGAATTCCAGATATCATCAGAGAAGTTAAAGTTGTTTTTAATGTGAAAATTAATGGAGTTGAAATTCCGTTTGAACGCACTGTTGTTTACAAATATAATGACGGCGTTAAAGGCGAAATGTATAATTTTCTTGACATCGTTCCTGAAGTTACGACTTCTATTCTTGAAAAAGTATTGATTTTTAAGGATACTAAAAGCAAAATGATTCCAGTAAAAGTTCGCGCCGGAAGAGACGGAATAAAAGGAAATCTTCAATTAGAATTGCCAAAAAGCTGGGTAATTTCACCAAAACAGATTCCGTTTTCTTTAGATAAAAAAGGAAGCGAACAAACCTTTTATTTTGAAGTTACACCTCCTTTAAATCCAGAGGAAGCCATTGCAAAAGCCGTTGTCATTACTGACAATAAACGTTTTGACAAAGATGAAACAGTTATAGAATACAGCCATATTACCAAACAGATGGTTTTAAAACCGACCGAGTCAAAATGTATCCGAATTGACTTAAAAACTTCTGGCGATTCAATTGCCTACATTATGGGGGCTGGCGACGAAGTCCCTGAAAGCTTGGCACAAATGGGATATAAAGTTACAATTTTAAAACCAGAAGAAATCACACCAGAACGTATGGATTCTTTCAATACTGTTATTACAGGAATTCGTGCTTACAATACTGTAAATGCTTTGGCCCACAAACAAAAAGTACTTTTTGATTTTGTAAAAAGCGGTAAAAACATGATTGTGCAATACAATACATATGGCAGAATGGTAACTGACCAAATTGCACCCTATCCGCTAAAAGTTTCAAACGACCGTGTAACAGAAGAAAATGCTAAAATCACATTTTTGGCACCAAATCATCCGGTTTTAAATATTCCGAATAAAATCACTGAAAAAGATTTTCAGGGCTGGACGCAAGAACAAGGTTTATATTATCCAGACCAGTATGACGCTGCCTTCACTCCTATCATCTCATCTCATGATAAAGGTGAATCTCCAAAAGATGGTGCTTTGTTAGTAGCGCCTTACGGAAAAGGGTATTATATTTACACTGGTTTAAGCTTTTTTAGAGAACTGCCAGAAGGTGTTGCCGGCGCTTATAGATTGCTGTCTAACATCATTTCGCTAAAACAACCAGTAGAAGCTCCTAAACAAGAATTTAAGCAATAAAACATTTGTAAAATGGAAGCCAAAAAAACAAAAAAATGGAAAAAAAGCTACACCTATGTTTTGGTGGCAAATGCTATTTATATTCTTATTTTCTTCTTAATCATGCAATTATACTCTTAACCTATGCAATTATTTGATTGGATCGTACTTATTGTTACACTTTTATTCATTGTTGGATATGGTTCTTGGAAAACCAAAGGGAGTAAAAATGTTGAAGATTTCATTTTAGGAAATAATGAGACGCCTTGGTACACTGTTGGACTTTCGGTAATGGCTACACAAGCTAGCGCCATTACATTTTTATCAACGCCTGGACAGGCTTATCATGACGGAATGGGTTTTGTCCAATTTTATTTCGGCTTGCCAATCGCTATGATTGTCATCTGTTTGACTTTTATTCCGCTTTATCATAAAAATAAAGTTTTTACCGCTTATGAATTTCTTGAAAAGCGATTTGATGTAAAAACGCGTTCACTTGCCGCTATTTTATTTTTAGTTCAAAGAGGTCTAGGAACTGGACTTACGATTTACGCTCCTGCCATTATTTTGTCAGCATTGCTAGGCTGGAATCTGACTATAATGAATATCATAATTGGTGTTATGGTAATTATATATACGTTTTCTGGAGGAACTAAAGCGGTGAACGTAACACAAAAACAGCAAATGTTTGTAATTATCTCTGGTATGTTTATTACTTTTTTCTTGATTTTGCACTATTTGCCAAACGATATGACTTTTACAAGCGCGATGCATATTGCAGGTGCAAACGACAAAATGAATATTGTAGATTTTTCTTTTGATCCAGAAGAAAAGTACACATTTTGGAGTGGGATTACAGGAGGATTTTTCTTAGCTCTTTCTTATTTTGGAACGGATCAATCGCAGGTTGGGCGATATTTATCTGGAAAATCGGTTGCTGAAAGTCAAATGGGATTAATTATGAACGGACTTTTAAAAGTTCCGATGCAGTTTTTCATTTTATTAACCGGAGTAATGGTTTTTGTTTTCTTCCAATTCAATCCAGTTCCACTAAACTTTAATCCGAATAATAAAACTGTAATTGAAAAATCAGTTTTTAAGGAAGAATATCATGTTCTTGAAAAAAGACTGGAAAAACTTTCTGAAGATAAAAAAGTAATCAACTTATTATACATCGATCAGTTGAATCAGGATTATGACAATCCGATTTTAAGAAAAGAACTGGTTGCTCTATCAAACAAAGAAAAAGATTTGCGTGACAAAGCAAAAGAAATCATTTCGAAAGCCGACAGCAACAGCGAAACGAATGACAAGGATTATGTTTTCTTTCATTTTATTCTGCATTATTTGCCAAAGGGATTAATCGGATTATTGCTTGCCGTGATTATTTCTGCTGCAATGTCATCAACAGCTTCTGGATTGAATGCATTGGCTTCAACAACAGCAATTGATATTTACAAAAGAAATATAAAAGCCGAAAAATCAGAAAAGCATTATTTGATGGCAACTAAATTTTTCACACTTTTCTGGGGAGTTGTAGCGATTCTTTTTGCTTGTGTCGGAACCTTATTTGAGAATTTGATTCAGCTTGTAAATATTATTGGTTCTATTTTTTACGGAACCGTTTTAGGAATATTCCTTGTTGGTTTTTATTTGAAGCGCGTTCAGGCAAAGTCTATGTTTATTAGTGCTATTATTAGCCAATTGACAATTTTTGTGATTTATTATTTCATGATTTATATTTATCCGAGTGGTCAGGAAAAACTTGGCTATTTATGGCTGAATTTCATTGGAGCAAACCTTACAGTTGTATTGTCATTGGTACTACAGTTTTTATTTTTCAGAGACAAACCAGATTCAGACAAAGTAATTTTGGAATAAAATCTAAATGAAATATTTTAGAAATATGCTTTTCTTTTATTCTTCCTTTTTAGAAAAATCAGGAAGAATCGAATATGGAATTTATGCATTTTTTACAATTCTGATGCAAATGCTTGCTTTGTATTTATATCAAACGATCAATCTAAATAATGAAACTATTTTGCATATCTTCTACAGCTGTTTTATTGTTTTATTTACATTCGTTCCTATGCAGGCCACTACAGCTAGAAGATTGAGAGATTTAAATGCAAATCCTGCATTTCTTATTTTTAATTTTATTCCTGTTTTGAATATTGTTTTTATTGCATTTTTATTACTTGCTAGATCTAAAAAATAATTCGAAGGTTATGTTACAAAAAATTATTCTCGCGGTTATACTTCTTTTTAGCATTTCAGTTGAAAGCCAGAATAGTTTAGTAATAAGTAAGGTAGAAGATAATTCCATCTCAGCACAGCTCTATACAAAATGCTTTGAGAATTTAAATCAAGGTGCTGAAATTTTTGAAAAGCATCCTTCAAGAATGAAATTTTGTTCTTTATTAGAATGCATGGTTTTACTGTCATTTGAAGAAATTGATGTTCAAATTGCAGCTGAAAAACGATTAATTGGGATTGCAACTCAATTATTTAGAGAAGGAAATCCAGTATATTTGATTATGGGTTTGGATAGTTCTCTAGACGCAAAGGCGAAAAATGAAGATTTAACCGATGATAATCATCTTGTTTACATTAGTTACGGAGAATGTACAAATCCGCCATATTTAAGAAAAGGTGCTGAAATTATAAATAAACAGACTCAATTATTAATTAAACAATCTCAATCAAAATAGCACTTCTAAAAAACCGAAATGCCCTAGCCCTGATGGAAGCGGCATCCTTTTTTATGGCTTTTTCTGCCATAAAAAAGATATAGCGGACAGCAGGAAATAGCTCCTAAAAATTACAAACACTTTATTCCTAATTCAATTTTTCTTCATTTGTAAGTAAAAAATGTTATTTTAGTAAGTTTAAAAGCAATCAAAAAATAACCTAAAAAACTGCAAAATGAAAATTTCAGACGATATTCAAAAATTGCTTCCCTTTGGTTATCTTTTCCTTGTTGTGATGGGAATACTAAAAGAATGTTTTTTTCATTATCAATTAGGAATCAATATTTTGAAATATTCTACAATTATGGATATTTTGATCAGTCCAATTGCAACGTTTACTTCAAATCCGATAATTTTAGTTTTTGTAATTTCACTTTTTATATTCCATTATAATTTACCATCGCTGCTAGCAAAATACAACGATAGAAAATTTGTTATTAGAACATTTGAACTAAAAAAAATTGAAGGTTTTTCTGAAGCAGAAACCAAAAGTTATTTTAATAGTGTTTCGGTAAAAACACTTGCGGCGATACTTTGTTCATTTTTCTTAGGTTATGGACTCGCCGGCGGTTATTTTACAGGAAAAAAAATTAGAGAACACAAAGAAAACTATAATTATAAGATCAATTATAATAGTGGTAAATCTGAGGAAATATTTTTAATCAACACTAATAGTCTTTATTATTTTTATACGGCTAAAGGAAGTAAAACTATAAAAATTACTCCATTAGGAGCCGTTGAAAACATTGAGCTTATTGAAAACCAAATGGTTAACAAAGGATTGTTTCTTTATAATACATCATTATGAGAGATTTGAAAAAATATAGCAACAAAACTAAGGCTGCATTTATTTTGCTTGTTGTGATGCTTATCATCATTGCAAGCAATTTCAACACGCTTGAAAATTCCAAAAAAGTAAATGAAAACATAAATGCGATTTACAATGACCGATTAGTTGTAGCACATTATATTTTTCAGTATTCAAAAGAATTGCATTTTATAAAAGCTGAAGCTGAAAAGCTTGATTTGAGCGATAATATTAAAAAGGACGAAATCATTCATACGCTCGATATTATTCATAATATTGATGATCTGTACGCGAAAACAGTTTTAACCAATAAGGAAAAAGAACATTTCGATGCTTTTCTAGCTTCTTGCAAAGAAATAAACAACCAAGTCGTAAATAAAAACTGGAGCAAAATTGCTTATTCAAGCGAACAAGCCTTAAAAACTTTAGAATCTTTGTCACAAATTCAGATAAAAGAAGGAAAGGAAAAACTTGCTGCCGCAAATGCTATGCACAATGATGATGTTAGTTTTGGACAGCTTGAAATTGCATTATTGATTATTTTAGGAGGAATTACATTTTATTTATTGATTGTAAAGAAACCCAAAAGAAACATCAAAATTCCAGAACCGCCTAGTATGAATTAATAAAATTGCAATATTTGAAGTTCAAATTCCAAATCACGCAGAAAAAATCAATTGATAAAAAAAATCCCAAACTCTAGTCCCGAGACTTCGGGAGGAATTTGGGATTTTTATATTATAATTTAAAGTTTTTATCTGCTCCACTCAGCGATACTGTCTTTATTCATTTTTACATAATCTTGATTGTTTGCCGTTTCAGCTGCAGCTAATGACGCTTTTGCAGTTTCAATTGCACCTTTTTTATCTCCTTGCTTAGCTTGGATAATAGATTTCAATCTTAAGATATAATAAGGTTTTTCAGTAACCAAGTCTAAAGATTTGTCAACGTAAGTTCTTGCCGTTTCAATATTTCCGTTTGATTGGAACAAATATTGTGCTGCTGCAAAATAATCATTAGATGATGGTCCAGCCAAAGTTTTTTCGATACTTGCTGTCGCCGTTTTTGCAGTTGGAACCTCAAATTTTAAAGCGACATGAGAATTTTCCCAAGCCATTTCCAAGTAAGCAAAATTAGGATCTAAACCATTGATTCCGATAGTGAAAGTCTCCACCGGAGTTGGCAATGCTTCCTCTTTTACTGTAGTTCTCAAAGCAACATAAGAATCACTCCAGTTTTCTGGCAATCCCCAATTGTCTGTAGACAAGTAAAAAATAATTTCCCAGCTTTCAATTTTAGGAATCGTATAAATTGAATACTTACCTTTTTTCAAGGTTTTTCCATCAATTATTACATCATCACTAAAATTGATAATCGTATTTTCGTTAGCTCCTGTTCTCCATAATTTTCCAAACGGAACTAAATTTCCAAAAACTGCTCTTCCTCTTGCACCCGGACGTGAATATGTCACTTCAACATCAGTTAAACCTACAGTTTGTTTAATGTAAGCTTTTGGACTTGCCTGTGGTGTTCTTATCTGTGCTTCAGAAGCAAAAGGCGCTAATAGGATAGCAAATGCAATAAGTATTTTTTTCATTTTAGTTTTTTATTTGTTTCTGTTCAAATTTACAAATTCAATTAGCTAACAAATGTTAAATTTAACTTAATTCAGACTGTAATCTGTGATATTTTTTGCGCGTTTAATTCATCAAAATGGTTGATTACTAAATCAGCATTTGAGAGATCTTGCATATTAGAATGCTCGCTTTTGTAGCCCACACAATAAATTCCTGCTGCTTTTGCTGCTTTTACACCGTTGGTACTATCTTCAATAATAATACATTCTTCTTTTGGAGCGATCGACAACGAAGCGGCATGAATAAAAATTGCTGGATTCGGTTTTGATTGTGGAAAATCCTCACCACTCACAACGTGTGAAAAATATTGATGCAAATTAAATCTTGTAAAAACACGATCAATTGTAACTTTTGCAGCTGATGAAGCTAAAATCAACTGAATTTTATTCGCATATAAATCTTTAATCAAATCTTCAACACCTTCTAACAGAAATAGATCTTCTTTTGTATCAAAAGCATCATTAAAAATGCTTCTTTTTCTCTGAATCAAATCTTCGACTTCTTGGTCGATTACCGGAAAAAATCCTTTTAAAGTCTGAAAAGTATTTCGAGTTGAAAATCCAGTAAATGAAGTGTACATTTCTTCTGAAACTTCGATATTTAACTCTGAGAATTGTTTGTAATAAGCATAACGATGAACGGGTTCTGTATCGACAATTACGCCGTCCATATCAAAAATTACTGTTTTAATCATTTTTTATTAAGTTGCTAAGGTTCTGAGGGACTGAGGCTCTAAGTTTTTTTTCTAAAAACTGTGACTAATTATTCTTTTTCTTTCGAAATTAAATAACGAATAACGGTTTCAGCCGCATGAAGACCAAATAATCCAGGCATGTAGCTGTTTGTTCCGTAGAAAGATTTTTTGAAATTTTTTCCGTCAGTTAATTTTAAGCTTTTTTCATTCTGGATTTCAGAAGAGAAAACTACTTTTAATTTATTGATTTTAGCAGCTTTCAATCTCTTGCGAATTGTTTTTGAAAAATAACAGTTGATTGTTTTCGAAATATCTGCCACTTTTACTTTAGATGCCAACATCTTTCCTCCGGCACCCATGCTGCTTATGATTTTTACTCTCTTGCGTTTTGCAGCAATGATCAAATTTAATTTTGGAGTAATACTGTCAATGCAATCCAAAACATAATCAAACTCTGGCGAAACAATTTCAAAAGCACGTTCTGGCGATAAAAACTCTTTTACACGCGTTAATTTCAATTCTGGATTAATATCCATTAATCGATCTCCTACAATTGTAATTTTTGGTTCGCCTACAGTTGAATGCAAAGCTGGCAATTGTCTATTTATGTTGGTAATATCAACCACATCACCGTCAACAATAGTCATGTTTCCTACTCCTGCTCTTGCTAAAAACTCAGCTGCAAATGATCCCACTCCTCCTAATCCAACTACTAAAACATTTGCATTCTGCAAGTTTTCTAATCCTTCTTTTGTAAATAAAAGCTCGGCTCTTTCTGTCCACTCTGCCATATTATATTTTTTGTTGTTTTATTTTTTTATTTCAGGTTTCTGCCTAACACATTTTACCTTAAACATTACACTTTTTATTTCTCTTCAAAAATATCTTTATAATTACTTGAAATAATCCCTTGTAATTCTTTTAAATCTAATCCTTTATATGTTCCAGCTAAATCATAAACCTGTTGAATACCTTCTTCAATTGTATCGGTTTCTAAAAGAAATTTATCATTTGGAATATTCTGAAAAACCGTTTTTAATTCTGGATTTCTAAGCAAATATTTTCCAAATGAAATATAAAATCCTGCAGCAATTAATTGGTTTGCCAATTGACTGTTTTTTGAAAATCCGTGAATAATCATTGGAACTGAAATTTTCAATTTCTTTTTGATTTCGATCACTTCTTGAAAAGCCGCCACGCAATGAATTACTACTGGTTTTTTATATTTTTCGGCCAAAGCCAATTGTTTTTCAAATACTGAAATCTGAATTTCGAAAGGCTGTTCTATTCGTTTGTCTAATCCACATTCGCCAACTGCTAAGCAATTTCTAGTTTGCAATTTTTCTTCTATAATTTTCAAATCCGATTCCATTCTTTCCTCAGAAATATGCCACGGATGAATTCCGATAGAATAAAACGGAATTGAAGCATCAAATTCATGTGGATATTGATTCACCAATTCCAATACATTAGATTGATCCGTAAACTGATGCGTATGAAAATTAAAGAATTCCATTAATGAAATGTTTTAACTCCTGCTTTGATTTCAACATTCAAATCATTTTCTAAAGGAACAAGCGGACAAGAATATTTATGATTATAAGCACAATACGGATTATACGCTTGATTAAAATCGACTACAATTGTGTTTCCTTTCGGAATTTTCAAATCAATATACCTTCCACCGATATAGCTTTCTTTTCCACAAGTTAAATCTGAAAAAGGCAAAAACAAATGATCTTTATATTGCTCTTGTTTCGAAAGATCAATGCTTCTGTAAACATTCAGCTTCAGCGCTTTTCCATCTAAAGAAAAAGACAGCGTTCCGTACTTTATATATTTTGGAGTTCTCGTTCCCGTAGTTTTCATTTCGAAAACTTTTTCGTTTTTTGCTTTTTCAAATTTTGCAACCACAAAGTATTTTCCATTAATCGGATAAAAATCTAAAGATTTAAATGTCTTTAAATCCTCTTCCATCAACGGACTTGTTTTAGCATCAGCATATTCGGAATTAATTTGCTTCTGAAATTTTTCTGCTTCAACACGATCAAATTTCTTTTGGCTAAAACTAAAAACCAATACGCAAATTAGGATTAGGCAATTCTTCATCTTTGAAAATTTTCTGCAAAAATAGTTTAAAAGTAACAAAGCAACAACCGTTCAAACTTACAAAGTTTCCTAACTTTGTTGCAAATACAAAAAATATAATGCTCAAAACCGCTTTTAGCCACTACATCAACAATTTTAAAGGATTTACAAGAGAAATTTGGATACTTGCCCTAATCACTTTTATTAATCGTGCAGGAACAATGGTGCTTCCTTTTTTGTCGAAATATTTAAAGGAAGACTTAAATTTTGATTATAATCAGGTGGGATGGATCATGGTTTCATTTGGATTCGGTTCTATGTTAGGTTCTTGGCTCGGCGGAAAACTTTCCGATAAAATAGGTTTTTACAAAATCATGATTTTTAGTTTGTTTACCAGTGGAGTTTCATTGTTTTTTGTTCAATATATAACTTCATTTTGGGGACTTTGTATTGCAATGTTTTGCTTAATGACGATTGCAGATATGTTCAGGCCTGCAATGTTTGTATCTTTAGGAGCTTATGCAAAACCAGAAAACAGAACGAGAGCGCTAACACTTGTTCGGCTTGCGGTAAATCTAGGTTTTGCTGCTGGGCCTGCGCTTGGTGGTTTGATTATTATGGGAATGGGCTATTCAGGACTTTTTTGGGTTGATGGTGCTTCTTGTATTGTTTCAATTTCAATTTTTGCATTATTAGTTAAGGAGAAGAAAAAAACTGAACATAATGACAAAACCGAAAGTGCTACTGATATACAATCAGTATTTCACGATAAAATATTTTGGGTTTTCTTGTTTGTGAGCTTTATCACGGCTATGATTTTCTTTCAGCTTTTCACCACTCTACCTTTATATCATAACGAGAAATTTGGTTTAAGTGAATTCCAAACTGGATTGTTAATGACTTTAAACGGACTTTTAATTTTTTCTTTAGAAATGCCAACGGTTGGTTTTATGGAAAGAAAAGGTTTCCCGAAAATCAAGATTATTATTGTTGGATCGTTTTTAATGGCTTTCAGTTTTATACTTTTATTAATTAATATTTGGGCGGGAATTCTTGTAATCAGCATGATTTGTATATCAATTGGTGAAATTCTGACTTTCCCATTCTCCAATGCATTTGCTTTAAGTCGCGCGCCACGTGGCCAGGAAGGGCGATACATGGCACTCTATACTATGAGTTTTAGTTTGGCTCATATTATAAGTTCTAAGGTGGGTTTCGGAATTATAGCTGTTTTTCATTATCAAGCAAACTGGCTTTTCATGGCTTGTAGCGGATTTGTAGCTACTCTTTGTTGTTTCTGGATAAAAAAAGCCTTAAACAGTAAACAAAAGTCTTAAAATTCAACATCTGCATAAAATATTAATTTTCAATTTATTACCTTTAAATTGAAATATTTTTTTGTGCCAAATTCTCAATTCAAACTTAAAAAATAGTTAAATAACTATTTTTATAGTTGTGTAACTAAAAAAATAGTTGTAGGTTTGAATTAAAATTTAGGACACATGCAAAAGTTAACCAATAAAGAAGAAGAAATTATGCACATTTTATGGAAGCTCAGAAAGGCTTTTGTAAAAGAAATTCAGGCAGAAATCACTGAGGAACAGCCGCATTACAACACACTTTCGACTATTGTTCGTAATCTTGAGGAAAAAGGTTTTGTAGCGCACAATGCTTTTGGAAATACGCATCAATATTATCCAACAATTACCTTAGAAGCGTACAGTAAAAAGTATATGAAAACTGCTATTGACAATTATTTCAATAGTTCTTATAAAAACATGGTTTCGTTTTTTGCTAAAGAAGAAAAAATCTCGGCAGCAGAATTACGTGAAATCCTGGATATGATTGAAAATCCAAAAGAAGAAAAATAGTAGTTTATGGAAGCACTTTTCATATATATAGCAAAATCAACTGGTTTGATTGTAATGTTCTTTTGCGTTTATCACTTTTTACTTCGCAAAGAAACATTCTTCAATACAAATAGATGGTTTTTACTGGCTGGTCTAGGAACCTCTGCTTTGTTGCCTCTTTTGGTTTATACTAAAACAATCTTAGTAAACCCTACTCCTGTTTCAAATTTTGTTTTACCACAAGTGCCTCTTTCACAAACTACTCCAAAGGAAGTTTTTGTAATCAATTGGAATTATATACTTCTAGCAATTTATGGTCTAGGTTTTTTAATCTTGCTAATAAAATTTGCATTAGATTTTTACAGCTTGCAATCTGTTTTGAAAGGAAAAAAAGTTCACCAGCAAGCTGATTTCAAATTTATTGACACCAACGAAAATATTGCTCCTTTCTCCTATTTTGAATATATAGTTTACAACTCATCAATGTACACTCCATCAGAATTAGAGAATATCATCGAGCACGAGAAAGTGCACAGCGATCAAAATCATACTGCAGATATTTTGATAGCCCGCATTTTTTGTCTGCTTTTTTGGTTTAACCCAGTTATCTGGCTTTACAAAAAAGCAATTGCTCAAAACCTGGAATTTATTGCCGACAAAGAAGCAGCAAAAAAATTATCAGATAAAAGGGCTTATCAATACACGCTTTTGAAAATTACAACTCACGAAAGCTGTATTGCAATCACCAATCATTTTTATCAATCATTAATCAAAAAACGAATTGTTATGTTAAACAAAAATCAATCAAAAAAGAGGAATCTGTGGAAGTACTATCTTGTTATTCCAGCTCTTGTTGCGTTTGTTTTATTATTTCAAGTGAAAACAATTGCACAAGAAAAACATCAGATTCAAAAGGAAAAAGCTGACGAAATTAAATCATTGGATGTCTACAAAATCAGTAAAACTTCAACAGATTCAGATTTAAAAGACATTAAACAGAAATTAAAAACGAATCATAATATCGATTTTGAAACTTCTGAAATCAAAAGAAATGCTTCGAGCCAATTAACGTCAATCAAAATTGATATTAAAAACGGGAAGCAACAATCGCAATCTATTCAAACTGGTGGCAATAAAGCTATAAAAGATTTTGGCGTAATTGTTAAAACGGATCAAAATGGCAGTAAAACTGTTGGTTTTCAAACATCTAATGAAACTGCTAATTCTCAAATTGCCCCAGAAGACAAACTAGATGTACAAACAAGTCAAAACTCTAAAGTCATTAAAAATGTTAAAACTAATCATTATACTGTTACAAGCTGTGATGCAAGTGCTGCTGGAGATAATACAAATACTTCTGTAAAGGCAAATACTGATTTATCTGTAAATGAAACTGAAAATATTGTTAAGGTGAAAATTAATGCTAATCCAAAACCTATAATTGTCATCAATGGAAAATTTGCTGACCCTGATATAAACATTGAGGACATCAACCCAACTAAAATAAGCACTATTACAATTAAGAAAGGAATTGAGGCTGAAGCAAAATACGGAGAAACTGGTAATCATCCAGTTATTGAGGTAGTTACAAAAGTTGCAATAGGGAAATATGAATTTGAACCACTACAAGGAAAAATTGTTAAATCAAGCGGAACCCAAAAAACATTTTCCTTAACTAATTAAATTTAACAGCCAAAACCAAAATAATGCAAAAATTAACCAACAAAGAAGAAGAGATAATGCACATTTTATGGAAGCTTAAAAAAGCTTTTGTAAAAGAAATTCAGGCTGAAATCACTGAAGAACAACCGCATTACAACACGCTTTCGACTATTGTACGCAATCTTGAAGAAAAAGGATATGTTAGCCATAATGCTTTTGGGAATACGCATCAATATTACCCAATCGTGAGTATTGAAGAATATAGAAAAGGCTTTATGAGCACCGCAATTGATAATTATTTCAATAGTTCTTATAAAAGCATGGTTTCGTTTTTTGCCAAAGAAGAAAAAATTTCTGCGACCGAATTACGAGAAATCTTAGCAATGATAGAAAATCCAAAAGAAGAAAAATAAGTTATGGAAGCACTTTTCACCTTTATCATCAAATCAGGCGGTTTAATCGCTATGTTTTATTTTGCTTACTATTTTTTATTGCGAAAAGAGACTTTTTTTACCAGTAATAGGTATTTTTTGCTTGCAGGATTAATCACTTCGGTTGTATTGCCGTTTGTGATTTACACAAAAATAGTCTGGGTTGACCCAGCACCAATCATTTATACACCAGTCTTAGAAACTTCTGCCATAAACAATCATTACGTTTTAAATTATGCGTCTACACCACAAATTATTGAAGAAGAACCTTTTGAAATAAATTGGAATTTAGTTTCATTGGCAATTTATGCAATTGGGTTTGCCGCTTTCATGCTGAAATTTGCCATTGACTTTTATAGCCTAAATTCTGTTTTAAAAGGAAAAAGCATAAAACAGCAAGAAGATTTCAAATTTGTTGATGTATCTGAAAACATTGCTCCTTTTTCTTATTTCGATTATATCGTGTACAACTCATCACTGTACAGCGAAGCAGAACTGCAAAGCATTCTAGAACACGAGAAAGTTCACAGCGATCAGCATCATACAATCGATGTCATAATTTCTAGAATTTTCTGTATTTTGTTTTGGTTCAATCCAATTATCTGGCTTTACAAAAAAGCAATTCTGCAGAATTTAGAATTCATCGCCGACAATGAGGCATCAAAAAAATTATCAGACAAAAAAGCGTACCAATACACGCTTTTAAAAATAACAACACACGAAACTTGTGTTGCAATCACCAATCATTTTTATCAATCATTAATCAAAAAACGAATTGTCATGTTAAACAAAAATCAATCAAAAAAATGGAATTACTGGAAATATTATGCTGTAATTCCGGCGCTTGCAGCTTTTGTATTTTTATTCCAAATAAAAACGATTGCTCAAGAGAAAAAAGTGGCTCCTTCAAAAGAAATCGAAGTAGTAGAAAATCAGGATACAGAAATTTTCAAAATTACTAAATCGACTACAGATCAAGAATTAAAAGACTTAGCAGCAAAACTAAAATCAGAGCATAATGTTGACGTTGTAATTTCTGATTTGAAAAGAAACAGTAAAAATGAAATTACAAGCATTAAAGTTCAGGTTCTGAAAGAAAACGGAAAAAAACAAATTATTGAAATCAACAGTACCAATGCAATAAAAGATTGCAACATTGTATTGAACACTGATGATAATGGCACTAAAAATGTTGTTTTGACAACAGGAGATAAATTAGAAGCTCCTCAAATTGACAGACAACAAATCGTTATTAAAGATTTCAGCAATTCAAGCGATGCGCCTAATGCTCCTGATGCACCTGCACCACCAAGTATTCATGGCAATGTAGCTCCAGTTCCTCCTGTTGCGCCAGTTTTTCCAAGCGGGCCAATGCCTCCGGCTCCTGCAATCGATATGTCAAAAATGCCTAAACCTCCAAAAGCACCTAAAAATCCAAATGATAAAGTGGCATGGGCTCAATTTGAGAAAGACATGAAAGAGTTTGAAATAAAAATGGAAGATTGGGAACCTCAAATGGATGCTTACGAAAAACAAATTGATGCAATCATGTCACAACGTGAAGCTATTTTCGAAAAACAAATGAAGCAATACGAAATTGCTATGCAAAAATTCAATATGAATATGGATAAATTCAATATTGATATGAAAATGAAATTTGACATCGATTCAAACTATGAATTAAACATGAAGCAATATGAGCAAGATATGAAACAATACGAACTTGACATGAAGCAACATGAAAAAGACATGAAAGAGCATGCAAAACAAATGAAACAGCACGCTAAAGACATGAAGCAACAAGAAAAAGAAAGAAGAGCTGAAGAAAAAGAAAACAAAAAAGCTTAAATTCAGCTCAAGAATAAAATCATCAAAAAGACTTTGCATTTTCGGCAAAGTCTTTTTTTATATCTTTGAAAAAACAAATCTGCCATGTACAAAATCTTAGCTAAATTAAATAAACTGTTGTTGCCTAGTTTTACCAAACAAGGTTTGGATATTTCAAAAGCCAAAAAATGGCAAATGGCAATTATTGGCTATCGCGCTTATGTCACAAAACGCGCATTAGGCAATTAAAATCAAATTTATACAGCAGAAAATAGTTTCATTTTTTTCTGCAATTTCAACTATGAAAACTAAAAAAATCAACCTACCTCCTGTTCAGGCAGTTTTACTGGCAATCATTAGTGTACAATGCGGCGCTGCGATTGCTAAAACATTATTCCCTGCACTTGGAGCGGCAGGTACAGCATCAATCAGGATTGGTGTTTCGGCAATAATTCTTCTTTTAGCTTACAGACCTAATTTAAAAACAATTACGAAAGAACAATGGAAAGTTGTAATTCCATATGGATTTTCTTTGGGTGCTATGAATTTGATTTTTTATTTTTCAATCGAAAGAATTCCAATTGGACTTGCTGTTACATTAGAATTTATTGGTCCTTTATTACTTGCAATTATCGGATCAAAACGTCTTATGGATTATTTCTGGGTTGTTTTAGCTGCAATCGGAATTTTATTAATTGCTCCTTGGACAAACGAACGCTTAGATAGTCTGGGTGTCATCTTTGCTTTGCTTGCTGGAGCACTTTGGGCTGCATATATCGTCTTTGGTGGGAAAATTTCAAAAATTTTAAACGAAGGCACAGCAGTTTCAACAGGAATGTTATTGGCCGCAATTCTCGTTTTACCTTTTGGTATTTTCGAAAACGGATTAGCAAATCTTACTCCAAGACTTTTCGGAATGGGTTTTGCGCTTGCATTATTGTCGAGTGCGATTCCATTTACTTTAGAAATGAAAGCTTTAGGCAAACTTCCTCCAAGAACTTTTAGCATTTTAATGAGTTTAGAACCAGCGGCCGCTTCTATATGCGCTTTTATATTTCTGAATGAAAATTTAAGCTTTTATGAAATTTTGGCTGTCGTTTGTGTTGTTGTCGCTTCGGCTGGTTCTACATTGACTTCTAAAAAATAATCCAATAAAGTATTCAAAAAATGGAAATTCCAAATTCCAATTAAGCTTGCAATTTGGAATTTTTAAATTTGGAGCTTTGTCGTTTTATTTCTTCGGCAGCAAAACAGCATCAACAACATGAATTACACCATTTGACTGATTTACATCTGCTATTGTTACTTTCGATTTATTTCCGTTTTCATCACTGATATATAAATCCTTGCCACTCATCCAAGCTGTTAATGTCCCACCACTAACCGTTTTAAAAGTTGTTTTTCCTTTTCCATCTTTTATAGCTTTTGCAATATCAGATGAATTCATTTTTCCTGCAACAACGTGATAGGTTAAGATCGTTTGAAGCATTTTTTTATTTTCTGGTTTCAATAAGTTTTCTACAGTTCCTTTTGGCAATTTATTAAAAGCTTCATTAGTTGGGGCAAAAACAGTGAAAGGACCTTTTCCTTGCAAAGTTTCAACTAAATCTGCTGCTTTTACTGCCGCAACAAGAGTGGTATGATCTTTTGAATTTACGGCGTTTTCAATAATATTTTTATTCGGATACATCGCTGCACCGCCAACCATTACTGTTTTTTGTGCATTAGATGCAAATGCAAATCCTAAAGTCAAAACTACCGCTGATAAAATTTTTTTCGTTTTCATAATTTATAAATTTTTAGTTATAAGCTCATTTACGCAGATAGTTTTGTTTTGGTTTTAAATTAAAAAATACATTCAATGACAAAATCACCAAATTATCAATCTCAACTATTGAAAAATATAGGACTAAGAAAATTTTATATTTTTTCATAAAATCTGAAAAACAATTCAATTTTGTCGCCATTTTATTATTAACTTTAAAATACCAAAATCATCTAGTATGCAAAATCTACCTAAAAAAATCAGAAGCAAAAAGTTAAATTCAAGAGTTGACTTAACTGCAATGGTCAGCGTTTCATTTTTACTAATAATATTTTTTATGGTTGTTGGAGAATTATCTAAGCCAAAAGTATTTGATTTCGCATTTTCGGAAAAAGATGTCTGCAGAGGAACTATTGCATGTATAGACACAAGTCGTTTGTATACAATACTCTTAGATGAAAACAACAAAATTGTTGCTTATTCAGGTCTTTTATCAGATAGTAGCGAAACACCAAAAAAATCCGAATACGGCAGAAAAGGCATCAGAAAAGAAATATCTGTTCATAAAAAATCAGTAGACGAAAGAATGATTTCTATTGGAAAACCTAAAAACAGTGTAATTGTTATCATAAAGCCCACTAAAAGCAGTAATTTCAAAAATTTGATTGATATATTGGACGAAATGAAAATCAATAATATAGACACTTACGCTATTGTAGATCAATTTACACCAGAAGAAGAAAAATTATTAGCTTCTAATTAATAAATTAATGCTTATGAAAAATCTACCTAAAAAAATCAGAAGCAAAAAGTTAAATTCAAGAGTTGACTTAACTGCAATGGTCAGCGTTTCTTTTTTATTGATTATATTTTTTATGGTTGTTGGAGAATTATCGAAGCCAAAAGGCATGGAATTCGGCAAACCAAATTGTATTGATGAATATCCTCGCACTGGATGTTATATGCATGCCGAAAGGCGTGTCATGACATTACTTTTAGATGACAACAATAAGATAATTACTTATACAGGATTACTATTTGTTCCCATTGATGCACCAAAAGAAGTTCAATATGGTAAAGACGGCATTAGAAAAAAATTATTAGAGAGAAATAAAAAAGTACTAGAATATTCTGCTCAATTAGGAAAACCACAAAATGGACTTATAGTTATTATCAAACCAAGCAAAAAGTCCAGTTATGGAAATTTAGTAGATATACTTGATGAAATGAAAATTACAGGAATTAACTCCTATTCTGTTGTAGATTATTATACTTCAGAAGAATCAAAATTACTTGCCTCGAATTAAATTCATAAAAATTTTAAGCCATAAAGTTCTCGACTCCGGTAGAAATAACAAACTTGAAACCTGAAACAAAAAAATATAAAAAAAGTCCCGCATCACTGTGGGACTTTCTATTTATAGGAATCTAAGAAATTATTTTTTCTCAGTTTTTTCCATTTTAGCTTTTAAAGCAGCTAATACATCATTGTTGTCACCTAAAGTTGCAGCTGGTGCGTTTGTAGATGCAGATGCAGTAGTTTCAGCAGCAGCTTTCACGTTTTTCTCTTCTTCTTCTCTGAAGATAGCAGTGTGAGAAGCAACTACTCTTTTGAATTCTTTGTTGAATTCAATTACTTTGAAATCAGCAGTATCACCTTTTTTCAATTTCTTTCCGTCTTCTTTTTCAAGGTGACGAGTAGGAATGAAAGCAACGATATCATCTCCGAATTCTACAGTAGCTCCTTTGTCAACGATTTCAGAAATCTCACCGTTGTGGATAGTTCCTACAGCGAAAGAATCTTCGTATTGATCCCAAGGATTAGCAGTAGTTTGTTTGTGACCTAAAGATAATTTACGTCCTTCAACATCTAATTCTAATACAACTACATCAAGTTTTTCACCAACATTTACAAACTCAGATGGGTGTTTAATTTTCTTAGTCCAAGAAAGGTCAGAAATGTAGATTAATCCATCAATTCCTTCTTCTAATTCTACGAAAATACCAAAGTTTGTAAAGTTTCTAACGATACCTGTATGTTTAGAACCTACTGGGTATTTAGAAGTAATGTCAGTCCATGGATCTTGAGTCAATTGTTTGATACCTAATGACATCTTACGATCATCTCTGTCAAGAGTTAAGATAACTGCTTCAACAACATCTCCAACTTTCACGAAGTCCTGAGCAGAACGTAAGTGAGTTGACCATGACATTTCAGAAACGTGGATTAAACCTTCAACACCTTCAGCAACTTCGATGAAAGCACCGTAATCAGCGATTACAACTACTTTACCTTTAACTTTATCACCAACAGTTAAGTTAGCATCTAAAGCATCCCATGGGTGAGCGTTTAATTGTTTCAATCCTAATTGAATTCTTGTTTTCTCATCATCGAAATCAAGGATTACAACGTTTAATTTTTGGTCTAATTCAAGAACTTCACTTGGGTGGTTGATTCTGCTCCAAGAAAGGTCAGTAATGTGAATTAATCCGTCAACACCACCTAAGTCAATGAACACACCATAAGAAGTAATGTTTTTAACAACACCTTCTAATACTTGTCCTTTTTGTAATTGACCGATGATTTCTTTTTTCTGTACTTCAATATCAGCCTCGATAAGCGCTTTATGAGATACAACAACGTTTTTGAATTCGTGGTTGATTTTTACCACTTTGAATTCCATCATTTTGTTTACATATACATCGTAGTCTCTAATTGGCTTAACGTCAATTTGAGATCCAGGTAAGAACGCTTCGATTCCGAATACGTCAACAATCATACCTCCTTTAGTTCTACATTTAACAAAACCGTTAACGATTTCTCCAGTTTCATTAGCTGCAATAACTCTATCCCAAGATTTGATAGTACGTGCTTTTCTGTGAGATAATACTAATTGACCTGTTTTATCCTCACGGATGTCGATTAATACTTCTACTTTGTCACCTACTTTTAAGTTTGGGTTGTAACGAAATTCGTTTAAAGAAATAACACCTTCAGATTTAGCATTGATATCAACGATAACGTCTCTATCTGTAATTCTAACTACAACTCCTTCAACTACTTCTTCTTGATCTGTAGCGATGAAAGTTTTTGATACTAGTTCTTCAAACTCTTGTAAGTTTTTTTCATCTACTGCATCGATTCCTTCTTGGAAGTTGTGCCAGTTAAAATTTGCTAAAAACTCTTCTTGTGATTTTGTTTGTTCAGACATGCTGATAAAAAATTTGTATTCTGTTTTTCTCGAGTTTCTCCAAGCGATAGAAAATACAGAAGTTGTTTTACATAAATGGTTGATACCTAAAGGAAACTCTTCTCTGCCAAAAGGTTTGCAAAATTAATACATTTTTCTGAATTAACAAAACAAAACCGATATGATTATCAGTTGATTATTTATGAAGCAGAAGATTTATGTTTTTTGAAGAAGCTAAGTCCCGCTATCCGTTGCAATCTTTTATGATGAACCTCACCATAAAAGGATTTTCACTTCTATCGGGGCTACATTAGAAAGTTTTGTTTTTCATAAGATCTTAATTAGAAAAATCCGACAGGTTTTAAAAACCTGTCAGATTTACTATGCACAACTATCTTTTTCAAAGCTTTAAATTTTAGCAAATATTTTATGATACCTGCAAACTTTGATTTTCAATTTTTACATTAAAACTTATTTCTGCCTTTAATGCTTTAAAAACTTTCATAACCGTATCTATCGTTGCACTATTGGCACTACTTTCCAGTTTTGAGATTTGTGATTTTTTCACACCAACTAATTCACCTAATTGGTTTTGCGTCAGATTTCTTTCTTTTCTAGCAGTTTTAATCATTCTTCCTAATAACTCCATATTAAGTTCGTATTCATATTGATCTCTTTCAGGAGTTCCTATCTTACCAATATATTTATCTTTCATCTCAGAAAGAGAATACGACTTCATTTTTTCCTTTGCCATCTTTATGAGTTTTACTTATTTTCGAAATATTTTAATCTTATTTTATGCGCTCTTTCAATTTCTTTTAATGGAATTTTGTTTACTTTTTTAATAAAACCATGAGTTGCAAAAACTAAAGTTTCCTGATTATTAGTCTTGTCCCAAAATGCTAAAAGCCTAATTTGAGTATTATTGAATCTAATCCTAAACTCCCATATATGATTATCTAACTTTTTAAACAGTCTCGGATCATTATTCTTTTCAGCTAAATCTATATTATATAATATTTTAGCAATTGCTTTTCGATCTAATGTGGAAATAAATTTATCTGCTTCTTCTAGAAATCTAGTTTCAAAATATTTCATTCAATTTATACATAACAAAAATACCACAAAGTTTCTATAAATAGAAACTTTGTGGTATTTTTTAATTTTAACTTATTTTACTTCTTCAACCTTTTAACGCCGAAAAAGATCAAATATTATTTTAATGACTCAAATTCTCAATCTCCTTCGGATCATGTTTATGCTTAAACAAAACAGCAAAAGCAATTGCAATAACCAAAGCATAAGCGGCAAAAGACAACCAGATTGTATGCCAGTCTTTCATTAAAACCGGATTTGCAAAAATTCCATCTGCAGAAACTGAATTTCCTTGGCTTTTTACAAATTCTAGCATTTTAGAGTTCGTTGTATCTGTTTGTAAAAATCCTGCCAACTCAGTTGTATTAGCAAATGATTTTGTAAAGAAACGATCAATTGCCCAACCAGAAGTCAAACTTCCTAAAACTGCCCCTACTCCATTTGTCATCATCATAAACAAACCTTGTGCAGAAGAACGAATTTTAGAATCGGTATTACTTTCTACGAATAAAGAACCTGAAATATTAAAGAAATCAAACGCCATTCCGTAAACAATACAAGATAGGATAATCATCCATAATCCGCCTACAGGGTCTCCAAAAGCAAACAATCCGAAACGTAATACCCAAGCCAGCATACTAATCAACATAACTTGTTTGATTCCGAAACGCTTTAAGAAAAACGGAATCGCTAATATAAATAACGTCTCAGAAACCTGAGAAATCGACATTATAATAGTTGAATATTTAATTACGAACGAATCTGCATATTTTGGAAAATGCTTGAATTCATCTAAGAAAACATCTCCATAAGCATTTGTCAATTGTAATGCTCCTCCTAAAAACATAGAGAAAACAAAAAACAAAGCCATTTTATAATTTGCAAACAATTTGAAAGACTCCAAACCAAAAGTCTCAATCCACGTTGCATTTTCTTTAATCAATCTTTGAGGTTCGCATTTTGGCAATGTAAAAGCATAAATTCCAAGAATTAAAGCACCAATTCCTGCAATATAAAACTGATATTCAGTTGCCTTGCTCCCACTTAAATTAGTGATCCACATCGCAACAATAAAACCAATAGTTCCCCAAACACGAATTGGAGGAAAATCTTTGACAATGTTTTTATTGTTTAATTTTAATGAAGTATACGAAATCGAGTTGCTCAAAGCGATTGTTGGCATGTAACAGCACATTGCCAAAAGCATCACAACAATAAAGTTATCCGGAGTGGTAACTTGTGCAATTCCAAACAAAACTGCTGCGTAGGCAATATGTAGAAAGCCATATAATTTTTCAGCATTTACCCATCTGTCGGCAATAATTCCGGTTAATGTAGGCATGAATAAAGAAGCAATTCCCATGGTACCAAATACTAAACCAAATTGTGTTCCTTCCCAATTTTTGGTTCCAAACCAATAATTTCCAATTGTAATCAGCCAAGCTCCCCAAACAAAAAATTGAAGAAAACTCATTACGATTAACCTGTTTTTAATTCCCATATATCGAAATTGTCTTTAAAATAAAAATGAAGCGGTAAAACTAACATTTAAAATAATATCTGCAAAAAATTAAGCGTTTTTTACAACATCATTTATTAATTCCAAAACCGCAGCGAACTGCTCTTCTTTATTCAAGTAAGAATTATCAATTTCGATTGCATCATCGGCAATTACTAATGGCGAATCTTCACGATGTGTATCCATATGGTCGCGGTCAACTACATTTTTCAAAACCTCTTCATAAGTGACATTATTGCCCTTTTGTTGCAATTCATCAAAACGCCTCTGCGCACGAGTTTCTGCGCTGGCAGTCATGAATATTTTAAGTTCGGCGTCAGGAAAAACAACTGTTCCAATATCTCTCCCATCCATTACAATTCCTTTGTTTTTCCCCATTTCCTGCTGTT
Organism: Flavobacterium denitrificans DSM 15936; assembly: GCF_000425445.1. Classification (GTDB taxonomy): domain Bacteria; phylum Bacteroidota; class Bacteroidia; order Flavobacteriales; family Flavobacteriaceae; genus Flavobacterium; species Flavobacterium denitrificans. Next base: position 83,522 of record NZ_AUDL01000015.1, read on the forward strand.
GTTCTACTAATTTAGAACGAACTTCAGAAACTGCAGCAACTGTACTAACAAAATTAGACACCTCAATAGTTCTGATTTGTTTTTCCACATTTTCACTGTTCAAATACATTTCTGCAAAACCTAAATCAGAATTAAATTTGAATTCTAGCTGAATTTTTGGCAATGATGCAATTAGAGCTTCTTTTTCAAAAAAGTCGACTCCAATAAGATTATGTTGCATAGCAAAATAGGCAACTGCACGATACATTGCTCCAGTATCTACATAGACATATTCAAGCTCTTTTGCCAGTTGTTTTGCCAAAGTACTTTTTCCTGTTGATGAAAATCCGTCGATTGCAATGGTAATCTTTTTCAATTTTTTATTTTTATTTTATTAGTCTAATTAATCAAAGTGTTGCAAATGTAACCATCTTTCTCTTTATTCGGAAGATTTACAACAGTTATAAAAGATTACTTTTAAACAAAAAAAAAGCTTTCGATTATCAAAAGTAAAATTACTTATGACAATAAAAAGCTATATTAATTTAAATTAAAAAGTTATTTCTTAGTTTGTTTATTTTAATAGTAAATATCCATCAAAATATTCTTTTTAGAACCATCAATTAACTTCTGGATTCTTTTGAAAAATTCTTCGTTTACCATTGGACATCCGTGGCTATTGCTAATATAATGATCTTGCTCATCATATGGCACAGCTGAATAGGAATGAAGCACAATTGCTCTCTTTAAAGCATTATTGTTAGTTTCTTCCAAACCTGCAAGTCTATAAGCTTTTCCAAAAATACCTTTGTATGTTTTTCCAATTGAATATCTTCCTAATGCAGTGCAATTTGAATTTGGCATATTGCTGAATTTAAGAATTCCTCTTATTCCCGTTTCAGATCCAGAACCATGCGCTACAAGACCTTGATCTATAACTTCATTCTTTTCTAAATCATAAACAAAAAAGCGATTTTTTCCAGATGGAACTTTCATATCAATCAAAAACGCAATTTTAGAATTGTATTTCTGATCGTTTTTAATCATGTTTTTGATATCTACTATTCTAGTATTGATCCTTTCGATCTCAACATTGGTTATCGTAGATTCTTCTTTGAAGTAGTGTTTTGCTCCCGTAAAAACACCTACAGTCATAAATAAAAATAGAGTAAATATTTTCATTAACTATTGAAAATTTAAAGTTAGACCAAAAAGACTTGTATTAGCTGCCAATGTATATCTTGAATAAGAATAATTGAATTTTAATTTATTTATTCTTAAACCAAATCCTAGTGAAACTCCAGAAAAATTACGTTGTTCATCTATCCGTAATTCTTCTCCCCTTCTAAAATTATATCCTAAACGTAAATTGAATGCTTTTTGGGGAAATAATTCTACTCCAAAAGCGACGTGTCGCAAAGCATTATTTACAAACGAAACTTTTTCATCACTTGTTGAACCATCAATACTGGTTTCTCCACGAACGGGATTCGAAAAAGAAATGTTCCATTGTTGCAAATTCTCTAATGAAAGATGCCAACGAAGCGGTACATGCTCTAATTCCTGCGAAACACCAGCTATGATTTCAAAGGGCAAATTTTCCTTTATTCCAGAATATGTGGTAAACTGTGTACCAATGTTGCGGAATACTAAAGCCAAATTTACATTATTTTTTTCAATTTCATACAAAATTCCCACATCAATTGCACCACCTATAGAATTATAACTTTCTAAAGTTGAAGTTATTAACTTAGCATTTACACCAATATGGAGATCCGTATAAGGAACATTGTACGCATATCCTAGCGTCAACGCGCCTTCGCTTCCTGTAAAATCTGAAGTTGCCTGACCATTTTCATCATAACCTTCAAAGCTACCATAATTTACATAACTTACACCGGCATAAAAAGTTTGAATGTGCCTGTCATAAGTATACGCATACGATGCTGTTCCGTAAGAAGCTTCCCCGTAATAACTACCGTAATTCATCGCAAGATGATTATCCATATCTTCATTTAAAACCGCGGGATTAAACATCACCTGATTAACATCTTCATCATAAATTGTAACTATTTTCCCTCCTAACGCTGCTTGCCTGGGCGATGATGTCAGGTTTAGAAATTGATAGGTGTAGCGCCCTCCTACTTGCCCGATTGAGCTCGAACAAATTAGCAACAAAAAAAATAAAACAATCTGTTTTAACATGTTTTTGGAACGTTCCTATGTGGGAATAACGTAAATACAAAGATAAAATTATATAATTGAAAAAATAATTTTTATAATTAGCTTAAAATCAATAACTATACCAGAAATAAATTGAAAAATCATTCATAGAAGGGCATAAAAAAAATCCAAATCCCAATCAGAAAATTGGAATTTAGATTTTTATTGAAATTTATTATTAAAAAAGAATTTATTTCAAATCTTTAGCATTTTTTACATTTTGATCTGTCAAAGCAATGGCCAAAACTTCACTCATTTCTTTTACATAATGAAAATTAAGTCCTTCTAAATATTCAGCTTTGATTTCATCGATATCACTTTTGTTTTCGTGACACAAAATGATTTCTTTGATACCAGCCCTTTTCGCTGCCAAGATTTTTTCTTTAATCCCGCCTACTGGCAAAACTTTTCCTCGTAAAGTAATTTCTCCAGTCATTGCAAGGCTCTTCTTTACTTTCTTTTGAGTTAGCAACGAAACCAATGAAGTCAACATTGCTATACCAGCACTTGGACCGTCTTTTGGAGTTGCGCCTTCTGGAACGTGCAAGTGAATATTATATTTCTGAAAAATTTCTGTACTCAATCCCAATTTCTTAGCATTAGCTTTAATATATTCTAAAGCAATTGTAGCCGACTCTTTCATGACATTTCCAAGATTCCCTGTAATTGTCAACGATCCTTTTCCTTCTGAAATCAACGATTCGATAAACAATATATCACCTCCAACACTTGTCCAAGCTAAACCTGTAACAACTCCAGCAACATCATTGTTTTCATATTTATCGCGCTCCAATCTTGGCACGCCCAAAACTGTTACAATATCTTCGTCTGTAACTTTTTTATTGTATTCTTCTTCCATCGCCACTGCTTTTGCAGCATTACGAATTACCTGTGCAATCTTAGTTTCCAAGTTACGAACTCCAGATTCACGCGTATAACCTTCAACAATTTTTTCCAATTGTTTTTTGCCAATAGTCAAATCCTTAGAAGTTAATCCATGTGCTTCCAATTGTTTTGGAAAAAGGTGTCTTTTTGCAATTTCAACCTTTTCTTCAATTGTATAACCAGACATTTTGATTACTTCCATTCTATCACGCAATGCTGGCTGAATTGCCGCCATATTGTTTGACGTTGCAATGAACATCACTTTTGACAAATCATATCCCATTTCAAGGAAATTATCATAAAAAGCATTGTTTTGCTCAGGATCTAAAACCTCTAATAATGCAGAGGATGGATCACCGCTGTTTCCACTAGATAATTTATCTATCTCATCTAAAATAAACACAGGATTTGATGTTCCAGCCTTTTTCAAACTTTGAATGATTCTTCCTGGCATTGCTCCAATATATGTTTTTCTGTGTCCGCGAATCTCTGCTTCATCACGCAAACCACCTAATGAAATACGTACGTATTCACGTCCTAAAGCTTCAGCAACTGAACGCCCGATTGAAGTTTTACCAACTCCCGGAGGCCCTGTCAAACATATAATTGGTGATTTCATGTCATTTCGCAATTTCAAAACTGCCAAATGCTCAATCATTCTTTTCTTAACCTCTTCAAGACCAAAATGATCTTTATCTAATATTTTTTGAGCGTGTTTTAAATCGAATTTATCTTTAGAATATTCACCCCAAGGCAATTCTAAAAACAACTCTAAATAATTTCTTTGAATTCCGAAATCTGGCGACTGCGGATTCATACGACGCATTTTAGATAACTCTTTCTCGAAATGTTTCTGCGTTTTTTCGTCCCATTTTTTGGTTTTCGCCTTCTGCCCCATTTCATCCATTTCCTCTTCTTGCGAAACACCTCCCAATTCTTCTTGAATGGTTTTCATTTGCTGATGAAGGAAATATTCTCTTTGTTGCTGATCTAAATCAAAACGCACTTTTGACTGGATATCGTTCTTCAATTCTAATTTTTGAAGCTCAACATTCATATAACGCAAAGTTTCCAAAGCGCGTTCTTTTAAACCATTTATAGATAAAAGCCCTTGTTTTTCTTTTACCGATAAATTCATGTTTGATGAAACAAAATTGATCAAAAACGATTGGCTTTCAATATTTTTGATTGCAAATGTTGCTTCTGATGGAATATTTGGGCTTTCTTTGATAATCTGAATTGCTAATTCTTTTACAGAATCTAAAATAGCTGTAAATTCAGTATCATTGTCTGCTGGTCTTTCCTCTGCAACTTCTTTGATCGTTGCATTCATATATGGTTCTTCTGAAACTACTTCATCAATTTCAAAACGTTTTTTTCCTTGTAAAATAACAGTAACATTTCCGTCAGGCATTTTTAAAACGCGAAGAATTCTTGCCACAGTTCCAATTTTATGAATATCATCTTTTGATGGATCTTCATCTTCTTCATTAATTTGAGAAACTACACCAATGATTTTCCCTCCAGCATTGGCATCATTAATTAATTTGATTGATTTATCTCTTCCCGCAGAAATCGGAATAACTACACCTGGAAATAAGACGGTATTACGCAAAGGCAAAATTGGCAGAGAAACCGGAAGTTCCTCATTATTCATTTCTTCTTCGTCTTCGGGAGTTAATAATGGAATTAATTCTGCTTCGGAATCAAATTCCTGAAGTGACAGATTGTCAATAGTAAGTATTTTATGATTTGACATAATAATATATAAGTCGTTTTGTCATTAAATGATTAATACAATCTACAAAAGTAACATTCCTTGGGGCAGTTTTTAGTAAAATTATGCTAAATGTTATCTTTAAAAGATAGGACATAAAAATAGTCAATCATTGTGCCAAAAGCAAAAAAGAAGATTCTGAAATCAATTTGGGCACCAATTTAGCCATTGGAAAGAAAAAAAAATAAAAAAAATAAAATTAATTTTATAGAAAGTGTAACAAATAAAAAAAAGTCCAGTCATTATAAAAAACTAGCAACCATTACTTGAGTATAACCAACCAAAATATCGAAGAATTAATCGCGCTTTGTAAAGAGAATAATCAGAAAGCCCAATTTGAAATTTACAACAGATACAGTAAAGCTATGTATAATGTAGCGTACCGTATTGTAAAAGACGAACATTTTGCACAAGACGTCATGCAAGAAGGTTTTTTGAAAGCATTTACAAAAATAAACGACTACAAACAAGAAGTTGCTTTTGGCGCGTGGTTGAAGAAAATTGTGATCAATTATAGTATTGATTTTTACAAAAAGAATAATGCTTTTCAGATCGATGATCTAAGCAAGACGCTTTATAAAATTGAGGATAATGATGACTTTTATTCTGAAACCATTGATTTTAACACATTAAAAGTAAAACAAGTTTTAGACACCATTTTGAGTCTGAAGGACAACTACCGAATGGTCCTGACACTATTTTACATTGAAGGTTACGATCAAGAAGAAATAAGCGAAATTTTGAACATTAGTTATCAAAACTGCCGAACTACATTAAGCAGAGCAAAAGAAAGTTTGCGAAAAAAATTAGAGGAGATATGAAAATGGAAAAGAACAACGACAATTTAGATCAATTATTCAACAAGTTTGAAGACCAATGGGATGTTCAAGAATTAAATCCAGATCATCAGGATGTTTTCTTGAGCAAACTAAACCAAAAACAGCCTAAAAAGAAAAATTATTGGTTTGCTACAGCAATTGCTGCAACTATAGTTTTAATGCTTGGAATAACTGTTTTTTATAAAAATGAAAAGCCAAAGGAATTCAAATTTGCATCTAAAGAAACGCAACGCACAGATTCTATTTTCAACATCCTAATTGATAACGAACTGGTTAAGCTCAAAGAAAAAAGTTCGCCCGAAAATGAGCAAATCATAAATGACGCATTAAAACAAATGAAAGTTTTTGATGCCGATTATCAAAAAATCATTAGTGAATTGCAGAAAAACGGCGAAAACAAACAAATCATTTATGCCATGATAAGCAATTTGCAAACTAGAATTTCCTTTTTGCAGACGGTTTTGAAAAGAATTGAAGAAAACGAAAATTTAAAAAACACTAGCCATGAAAAAACATTATAAAATACTAATTCTGTTCATTTTGATTCCTTTTTTAGGGTTTTCAAATGATGATACTGCTATCTCAAAACAAAAAAGCATCAAAAAAACCTTTATCGTAAATTCTAATGCCGGAATCGACATTGATAACAAGTATGGAAATATTTCAGTATCGACTTGGGATGAAGATAAAATTGACCTTGATATTACAATAAAAGTTACTGGCGGAAATGAAAACTGGGTCAATGAAAAACTAAACACAATTGATGTTGACATTACAGGATTGAAATCAATGGTTACCGCTGTTACGAAAATTGGAAATTCAACAAACAAAGGACGAGGAAGCAGCAATAGTTTTGAGATTAATTATGTGATTAAAATCCCAAAAAATGGAACCGTGAAATTGATGAACAAATACGGAAACATTACAACAATGACTATAGATGGCGCAACCGACATAAGCTGCAAATACGGAAAAGTCACTCTTGGGAAATTAAACAACTCAGCAAATAGACTAAATATTGAATATTGCCAAAATTCATCAATTGATTTTATAAAAAATGGTACAGTGCTAGCACGTTATTCTGGCTTAAAAATCAATGATTCTGGTAATATTAATTTTGATGCAAATTATACTGATTTAGTGGTTTCTGATGCGCAAAACATTAAATACGATTGTAATTATGGAAATCTGAAATTTCAAAAAGTAAACTCTTTTTCAGGTTCTGGAAACTACCTTACAGTGTCAGTTGCTGAAGTATCAAGCAATTTAAGCATCAATACCAATTATAGTAAAGTAAATATTGGTTCATTGACAGAAAAGGCAAACAATGTAAATATTAACTCTGGATACACTGATATTTCATTAGGCTACAATTACAATTATGCTTTCGATTTTGATATCAACACTAAATACGCAAACATTAAAAATGGAGATGATCTTGAAATTAACATCAGCGAAACTAAAAACAATTCAAAAAGTATAAGCGGTTATCATAAAAAGAAAGGTCAGAATAAGGTAATAATTAATTCAAATTACGGAAACGTATCATTAATCAAAAAACAATAATTTTAAACAATCAAAAACCATGAAAAAAATTATTCAATCAGTAGTTTGCAGTGCGCTTTTAGTTGGTTTTACAGCTAATGCACAAACCGAAAAAATCAATGGAAACGGTAATGTTGTAACTCAAACCAGAACAACTTCAGAATATGATGCAATCAAAATATCAGGCTTTTTTGATGTTGATTTAGTAGCTGGAAAAGAAGGAAAAATTACAATTAAGGGCGAAGAAAATATTTTAAACGTAATTGTTGTTGAAGTTGAAGATAATGCTTTGAAAATTCACGTTAAAAAAGGCACTAATGTACACCCTAGCAGTGGAAAAAAAGTTGAAATTACGGTTCCGTTTGAAAAAATATCAGAATTAAATCTTTCTGGATCAGGTGATATCGTATCAAGAAATCAAATAAAAAATGATTCATTTACAGTGAGATTATCAGGATCTGGAGATATTGATTTAGATGTTGCATCCAACTCTTTTGATTTCAGTCTCAGCGGTTCAGGAGATGTCAAGCTAAAAGGCAGTTCAGATAATGTAGTTGTGAAACTTTCTGGTTCTGGTGATATAGATGCGGCTAATCTTAAATCTAAAAATGCTACTGTAAATGTATCAGGCTCAGGCGATGTCAAAGTAAACTGCAACGAAAGTATAACAGCAAGAGTTTCAGGCTCGGGAGATATCAAATATGCTGGAAATCCGGAAAAACGTGATGCAAAGGTTTCAGGTTCAGGCAGTGTATCAAAAGTATAATTTTTAGATAAAACTCAATAATAAAAGATTTTAAAACATCATTCAATCAAAAATCGAACAAATCAATCCTCTTTTATTATTGAGTTTTAATTTATTTTCATATTTAAAATCTAAAAAAAAGAGGCGCTTAAAGCGCCTCTTTTTTATGAACTCTTCTCAGAAGAAAAATTGATGTAACGAAGAAAATTGCGAGAACAACAATTGCTTTACGCGGACTTCCAGTTCGTTGGTCAATTATTCCATAAATACACATTCCTATTACAATTCCTATTTTCTCTGCAACGTCATAAAAACTAAAAAATGAAGCAGTATCTTTTGTTTCAGGCAATAACTTTGAATAAGTTGAACGTGAAAGAGCCTGGATTCCGCCCATTACAAACCCTGCAATCGTTGCCATGACATAAAATTGCATTGGTAAAGTAATAAAATAAGCTAATGCACAAAATACTGCCCAAACACCGTTAATTACAATCAAAGTTGGAATATTGCCAAATTTTGCAGAGCATCTTGAAGTAATAATTGCACCAATTACAGCAACTAATTGTATAATTAAGATACAGATAATTAGTCCTATTGTTCCTTCTTCTTTTGATGACCATTGAATTTCCTGTGCGCCAAAATAAGTTGCCACCAGCATTACGGTCTGTACTGCCATACTTGAGACGAAAAAACCTCCTAAATATCTTCTTAGTGGCACATTATCTTTTAATAGGCTCCACACTTTTTTCAATTCTTTAAAACCATTAAAAACCACGTCTTTTGTCAGTTTTTGGCCATTCTCCTTGCTTCCCTTTGGCAAATAGTAATACGTATATTGGCTAAAAAGAATCCACCATATACCAACCATAATGAAAGAATAACGCATTGCTTCCATTGCTGTGATATTAAAAGTTTTTGGAAACATAATCATACCAAGATTGATCAGCAATAAAATTACACTACCAATATATCCAAGAGAATAACCTTTTGCACTAATTCTGTCTTGCTGCTCCTCAAAAGCAATATCTGGCAAATAAGAATTGTAAAAAACCAAGCTTCCCCAATATCCTATCAATCCTAAGAAATAAAATGCCAATCCGATATAAATATTTCCAAGATCGAACCAATATAATCCAACGCACGACAAAGCGCCTAAGTAACAAAAAAACTTCATGAATGCTTTTTTGTTCCCAACATAATCTGCAATTCCTGACAAAAGCGGCGAAATAAATGAAACAACTAAAAACGCAAAAGCTGTAGTAAAACTAATTAAAGCCGAATTCTTAAGGTTCATCCCAAAAACTTCAATATAATGTCCGCGATCAGTAAACAATGCTTCATAAAATATTGGAAATACTGCAGAAGCAATTGTAAGTGTATAAACTGAATTGGCCCAATCATAAAATGCCCAAGCATTTAATAATTTCTTGTCGCCTTTTTGTAGGTTTTTCATGGAAGTAGTTTTGATAATAGGCTACGAATTTATCTAATTTTTATTATAATCAAAGAGAAAATTTCGATTCGTATATTATTAAATTATGAAATAAAAAAAAAGCTACCCGAATAACGAATAGCTTTCAATATTATAAATCAAGCCTTGTAGATTTTATTTTATAGTTCCTACTTTTAATGCAATTGCTTTTGCTTCAGGAATTAAGGCTTTAATATTAGCAATTCTTGTTGCATCAGAAGGGTGAGTACTCATAAACTCAGGAGTTCCAGATCCACCAGATTTTGAAGCCATTCTGCTCCAGAAAGCAACAGCATCATCTGGATTATAACCCGCAATAGCCATTAATGTTAAACCAATTTTATCGGCCTCACTTTCATTGCTTCTGCTAAAAGGCAACATAACTCCTACTTCAGAACCAATTCCATATGCCTGAGCAAAAATTTCTTGAGTTTGCGCAGATTTGGTACTTGTCGCTGCACTCAATGCAGCACCTCCAATTTGTTGCAATTGCGCGGCCGACATTCTTTGTGCACCGTGATTAGCCAAAGCGTGAGAAACTTCATGCCCCATTACGGTTGCCAAACCAGATTCATTTTGTGTTACAGGCAAAATACCTGAATAAACCACAATTTTACCTCCTGGCAAACACCAAGCGTTTACTTCTTTATTATCCACTAGCTTATATTCCCAGCGATAATCTTTCAAGTATTGCGTTTGACCTAGATAATTTAGATATTTTTCGGCAGCTAGTTTAATTTTATAACCTACTGTTTCTACAAGTTTTGCATCTGCAGTTCCCGTAATTACTTTATTTTCAGTCAAAAACTGATTGTACTGTTGAAATGAAGATGGAAATAATTCACTATTTGAAACAAAATTCAAATTTTGTTTTCCCGTTATTGGATTTGTTGCACAGCCATAAACCAAAACAGCTGTAAAAATCCCAGCAATTAGATTTTTTTTCATGATTTTACAAATTTAGCACTAACAAAAATACAACTAAATTTGATTTCACTTTTATATAATTCTCAAAAACTTTACCAGAATTTACCTACTCCCCTACAATATGAAGTTCATTAAACTCCTTGTCAACAATCAAGAAATTATTTTGTTCAAAGCTTATTTTATCAAACTCAATTTTTTCATTGTCTATTTCGATTTCAGTAACTTTAAACGGAAGTCCAATTAAATTGATTTTATATTTAGAATAAGGCGTATCATATTTTCCTTCTTTATGAAGCTGAATAATCAATTCTTTTTCTTTTCCTATAGAACGTAATGATAAATAGCTATAACGACCTTTTTTGTAATCATAACCATCCTGCGCATCTTCATAAACTGCTGATTGCTCTTTGCCTTTTTTATAATAAACATCCAATATTAATTCATCAAATTCCAATTCACCAACATATTGCTGAACAGGATATTTTGGAATAATGGCACCCGCTTTTATAAAAACCGGAATCTCATCAAATTTTGTATCAATCCAGATTTCTCTTCCTCCTGCGAAAAGTTCATTTGTCCAGAAGTTATACCACTCGCCTCTTGGTATATACATTCGTCTACCTACAGCGTTAGGTTCAAGAATTGGGCATACTAAAATTTGGTTTCCAAAAATAAATTCATCATTTCGATAATGCGTTTGTGTATCATCCTGATCATAATAAACCAATGGTTTCAACATCGGAATACCTTCTTCAATATATTGCCAAAACATAGTATATAAATATGGAAGAAGCTGATAGCGAAGACTTACAAATTTTCTGGTAATATTAATGACTTCTTCATCAAAAGCCCAAGGTTCTTGATTTCCATGATCTCCAGAAGAATGCGTTCTGCAAAATGGATGAAAAACACCCAACTGAATCCAACGTGCATATAATTCGCCTGTAGGTTGTTCCGCAAAACCACCAATATCAGAGCCTGTAAAACCCATTCCGGAAATTGACATTCTTTGAACTTGAATATTTGCAATCCATAAATGTTCCCAGGTTGCAACATTATCTCCCGTCCATGAAGATGTATAACGCTGAGCACCAGAATAAGCCGATCTTGTAATTACAAATGGACGTTTTGGATACGCAAAACGTTTTACACCATGATAAGTAGCCCTTGCCATTTGGGTTCCGTAAATATTATGGGCTTTTCTATGGCTACAAGGATTTCCGTCATAAACGTGACGAACATCCATCGGGAAAGTTTTATTTGGAACCTCCATAACAGCTGGTTCGTTCATATCATTCCAAACTCCTTTTACGCCAATGTCTGAAATTAATTCTTTAAATAATCCTGCCCACCATTCTCTTACTACAGGATTTGTATAATCTGGAAAGTTACATTCTCCAGGCCAAACTTTTCCTTTCATATAAGGACCATCGGCTCTTTTGCAGAAATAATCTTTTTCTAAAGCTTCTTTATAAACCCAATAATTTTTATCGATTTTGATTCCCGGATCGATGATTACAATTGTCTTAAAACCGTCTTCAGCTAGTTCACTGACCATCTTTTTTGGATCAGGAAAATATTCCTTATTCCATGTAAAACATCGAAAACCGTCCATATAATCAATATCCAGATAAATGGCATCACAAGGAATTTTAAGTTCTCTGAATTTTGAGGTAATTTCTTTTACTTTGCTTTCTGGATAATAACTCCATTTACATTGGTGATAACCTAAAACCCAAAGTGGTGGTAATTCAGGTTTTCCTGTCAAATCGGTATAAGTTGTAACAACATCCTGCATTTGAGGACCATAAATGAAATAATAATTCATTTCGCCTCCTTCAGCCCAAAAACTTGTTACATTTCTTCTTTCCTGGCAAAAGTCAAAAAAGGTTCTGAAAGTATTATCGAAGAAAACTCCGTAGGATTTTTGATTATGCAATCCAATATAAAACGGAACTACTTTATAAAGTGGTTCCTGATCTTTTTGATAAGCATATTGATCAGTAGCAAAATTCTCTACTCTTTTGCCTTTTAAATTCATTTGAGTGGCTTTGTCACCAAGACCGTAAAAACATTCTCCGTCTTTTGACGATTTACTCATTTTTACAATGTTACCGCCGTATTCATAACTTTCTTCCCAATGAAATCCAAGTTCGTCCTGAAGGATCAAACAATTTTCTAGGTCATAAATAGACAAACGAACATCTGCTTTTTTAATTTTACAAATTACTTTACTGGTTCTAATTTCAAAGTAATTCTCATCTTCACTAACCTGTAAAAAATTATAACCATGCAATTGCGTTTTATCAATCGCATACGAAAAATCATTACTAAAATATCCTTTCGTAGTAAACCGAAAGCGAATTAAGCTGTCTCTAAGAACCGTGACTTTTAAAATTACATTATTGTCAGTGTAGAAAGAAATGGAATCTCCCTCATGCTCGTACGAAACTATTTTCGACGGAAATAAATTGCCTTTATGTTCTAGTGATGTATTTGTAATCATATCGCTATTGTCTTAATTATATAACTCAATCCTTACTTCAAACATACAAAAAAACTTGGTAAAGCACTATGAATAAAAGGTTTATTCACGAAAACGTTTTTTCTGAATGAGTTACAAATTAGTTTACAAAAAATCAATAATTCGATAATTTTAAAACACAAAATTGATAAAACAACATTATTGAAATTTATCTCTAATTTTCTACTCAAAAGAATAAACCGTAACGCTTAAAGGAGGCAAAGTTAATTCTACAGAATAATCTCTTCCATCATAAGGAGAAACATCAATTTTTATAGAGTCAGGATTTCCAACGCCACTTCCTCCATATATTTCTGCGTCACTATTGAAAATCTCTTTTAATTTTCCTTTTTTAGAAATGCCAATTCTATAATTCTCTCTTACTACTTGCGTGAAATTGCAAACTACAACTAGATTTTCATCAGGATTATTTCCTTTTCTAATATAAGAAACAACAGCATTTTGATGATCAGAATAATTGATCCATTCAAAACCTTCGCCTGTAAATTGTTTTTCATACAATGCCGGTTCAGATTTGTATAACTGATTCAAATCTGTAATTACTTTTTTAATTCCCAAATGATAATCATATTGCAATAAATGCCAATCTAAGCTTTTTTCAAAATTCCATTCATCGCTTTGTCCAAATTCTGCTCCCATAAACAGTAATTTTGTTCCGGGATGCGTAAACATATAGCCGTAGAGCAATCTTAAATTAGCAAATCGTTGCCATTCATCGCCAGGCATTTTATAAATAAGAGATTTTTTGCCATACACCACTTCGTCATGAGAAAACGGAAGCATAAAATTTTCTGTAAAAGCATACGTCATCGAAAAAGTCAAATCATTTTGATGGTATTTTCGATAAACAGTTTCTTTCTGGAAATATTTTAAAGTATCATGCATCCAACCCATCATCCATTTCATTCCAAAACCTAAACCTCCATAAGATGTTGGTCTCGAAACCATTGGAAAGGAGGTGCTTTCTTCAGCAATTGTCTGAACTCCCTTGAAATTAGAATAGATTACCTCATTGAATTCTTTAAGAAAACTAATACTATCTAAATTTTCTCTTCCGCCATAAATATTTGGTTCCCATTCGCCGTCATTTCTCGAATAATCAAGATATAACATCGAAGCTACAGCATCAACTCGTAGTCCATCAGCATGATAATTTTGAAGCCAAAAAACAGCATTACTGATTAAGAAAGCACGAACTTCATTTCGTCCATAATTAAAAACCAAACTTTTCCAATCGGGATGATAACCTTTTCTTCGATCTGGATGCTCGTACAAGTGTGAACCATCGAAGAAACCTAAACCATGCGCATCATCAGGAAAATGAGACGGAACCCAATCCAAAATCACACCAATTCCAGCCTGATGCAGTTTGTCAACCAAAACCATAAAATCCTGTGGTTTTCCAAAACGAGAAGTTGGCGCAAAATAGCCTGTCAGCTGATATCCCCACGAAGGATCATAAGGATATTCCATAATTGGCATAAATTCAACATGCGTAAAGCCAGTTTCTTTTAAATAATTTACCAAATCGTCTGCTAATTCCAAGTAAGTCAAAAAACGATTATGTTCTGCACGTTTCCATGATCCCAAATGCACTTCATAAACCGAATATGGCTTATCTAGAGCATTATTTTCGTGGCGCGACTCCATCCAATTTTTATCTTTCCAATTGTAATCCAAATCCCAAACCACTGATGCTGTATGTGGAGGTTTTTCACAATATAAAGCAAAAGGATCTGCTTTTTCGGTTACAACTCCATCAATATGCGACTGAATTTTATATTTATAAAGTGAACCTTTAGACAAATCAGGAATAAAACCTTCCCAAATACCCGAAGAATCCCAACGAACTTGTAATTCATGCTCACCTTCCACCCAATAATTAAAATCGCCCACTACAGAAACCGATTTGGCAGTAGGAGCCCAAACGGCAAAATACACACCTTTTGTTCCATTTACTTCAATTAAATGCGCGCCTAACTTTTCATATAATTTGAAATGTTTTCCGGCTTTGAATAAATCAATATCAAAATCGGTAAATAGAGAATGCGTAATTACTTTTGTCATATTTGGTTTTTAAGGCAATTGAAATTTGGGTTTTATATTATTGGAATTTTAAAACTTTATTCGATTCTAAAATTATCCGAAAGAATTGCTCCTTTTTTAATCACAACAATACCATCTTTTATGCTGTACAATTCGTTGGTAAAATTATCTAAATGTTTTCCTCCGCTAATGTGAACGTTATTTCCAATACGGACATTTTTATCTACTAAAGCATTTTTTATAAAACAGTTTTCACCAATTCCAACATGAATTTTATTGACACTAGCTTCGTGATTCAGTTCATCCAAATCTTGGTAGAAATCATTCCCCATCACATAACAATTTTCAAGTACAGTTCCAACACCAATTCTGGAGCGAATACCAATAACTGAGCTTTTAATTTCTTTTGCATTGATAATACAACCTTCAGAAATCAATGATTGATTGATAATTGAATTTCTGAATTTTGATGGCGGAAGCAATCTTGGTCTCGTAAAAATCTTATTATCATTATCAAACAAATTAAACTCTGGAATATCAGCGGTCAAGCCGATATTTGCTTCGAAAAATGACTCAATATTTCCAATATCTGTCCAATATCCTTCGTACTGATAACTCAATATTTTATGTTTTCCAACGGCCTGCGGAATAATTTCTTTTCCAAAATCCTTCGTATCGGGATTAGACATTAACTCCTCCAACAATGATTTATTAAAAATATAAATTCCCATCGAAGCCAAATATTTTTTCCCCTTTTCCTGCATCTGTTCACTTACTTCAGATTCCCATTCTGGCAATAATGAAGCGTGAGGTTTTTCGATAAAAGCCTCAATAACACTTTCGTGATTGGTTTTCAAAATCCCAAATTCTGGAGCATCTTTAGCATTTACAGGCAACGTTGCAATAGAAATTTCAGCATCTGCCGCAATGTGAGCTTCTAACATTTCGTTAAAATCCATTTGGTAAAGCTGATCGCCCGAAAGAATTAATGCATGATCAAAATCATGCTTCAAAAAATGAGACATACATTGTCTAACAGCATCAGCAGTTCCTTGAAACCACGTTGGATTATCAGGAGTTTGCTCTGCCGCCAAAATATCAACAAAGGATTGGCTGAAAATACTAAAATTAAAAGTGTTTTTAATGTGAGCATTCAGAGATGCCGAATTAAACTGTGTCAAAACAAATATTTTAAAAATATCCGAATTGATGCAATTCGAAATCGGGATATCGACCAAACGATATTTACCTCCAATTGGAACAGCTGGTTTTGATCTTGTTTCTGTCAATGGGAACAAGCGAGATCCTTGTCCGCCTCCTAAAATAATGGCAACTACATTTTTCTTTTTAAACTTCATTTTGCTGAATTATTAAGTTGTATATTTCGATATATTCTTGGCACACACTTTCCCAGGAATGATCTGCTGACATTCCTCTTTTTAAAACTTTATTGAAATTTATTTTATCATCGTACAGCTTTACCGCACGATTTATCGAATAACAAATATCGCCAACCGAAGCCTGATCGTGGCAAACACCATTTCCTTCATCACCAAAATCAATCACTGTATCTCTTAATCCCCCAGTTCTTCTAACAATTGGAACTGTACCATATCGCATAGCGTACATTTGATTCAAACCACAAGGCTCTACTCTTGAAGGCATTAGAATAAAATCGGAACCAGCATAAATTAAATGAGCCAAATCTTCATTATATCCAATAAAAACGTTGTAATTACCTTTATAATCATTGCGTAATTGTGTCAATTGTGCTTCTATTTCTGAATTTCCGGATCCTAAAATTAAAATATTAATATTTTCAAAATTTTCAGATAATGCTAACGCCGAAGCTTGTGGCAACAAATCCCCTCCTTTTTCTTCAAATAAACGTCCTATAAAACTAAATAAAGGTTTTGTAGGATCTAATTCAAATTGTTCACAGAGCTTTTCTTTATTTTTTTGTTTTCCAAATTCAAAAGTTTCAATCGAATAATGATGTTCAATCATTTGATCTTTTGATGGATCCCAAACTTCAATATCAATTCCGTTTAAAATTCCTTTAGATTTATTTCGAACCGAATTAAACAATCCTTCTAATCCGTTTGCATAGCGATTTATTTCATTAAGATAACTCGGAGAAACAGTCGTAACAGCATGCGCGCATTTAACTCCCACCGCTAATGAATTTATCGAATGATTCCATTCTAAAAACCCAACATGGATCAAATCAAATTCTGGCAAATAATGCAGTTTATCAAATCCAAACCATCCTTGATATAAACCATTATGGATTGTAATGGCCGTTTTTACATTTCGTAAACTTTCGTATTTATAAGCATACTTTATTAAAAACGGAACAACTCCCGTATGATGATCATGACAATTTATTATTCCCGGAACTTTACTGCGAGCAACAATCCAATCTAAACTTGCAATTTGGAAAGATAGAAAACGTTCAATATCATCTTCATAGCCATAAACATTTGGCCTATCAAACAATTCTTTAATTTCAATCAAATAAAGCTCATAGCCAAGCTTATCAGAAGTCTCTTTTAAAACACTAAATGGAAAATTAAAATTTCCTAATTTGACATTTCCCCAATGCACGCATTCAAAATCATTTTCTTTTCTGAATTTGGTATCATAACAAGGAACAACGACTCTTACCTGATGTCCTGCATTAGTCTGATATTTTGGCAACGCTCCAACAACATCGGCCAATCCCCCCACTTTTGCCATTGGGTAACATTCTGCGCTTAAATGAAATATTTCCATCCTAAAATTTTATAACAGTATTAAATAGTAATTGTTGATTTATTTTTTTCTACAGCTAATCAATAATATGCTATTTTTATGTTCTTTAAATTTAGGAAAAAATAAGGAGAATCAAGCTCTCAAAAAAAAATTATCAATATGTCAAAAAAGGAAAGTAATCCTACTAAATCATTAAAAATTCCACAGTTTATTATTATATCCTGTAAAATTTGCGCTTTTATTTCAACCAAATTGGTTACTTCATATGCAGCAAAATTGTTTACAACGCCTATAAAACATAAGGTTCCAAAACGAGAACTTGAGATGGATTCTAAAAGCATTCACAAAATAATTCATGTACCAGCAATAAACAAAAACATTGTAACGTACCAATATGGAGAAAGCAATCGTAAGGTTTTATTAGTTCATGGATGGTCTGGAAGAGGCACACAACTATTTAAAATAGCAGATGAACTTTTAAAAAATGGTTTTTCAACAGTGAGTTTTGACGCTCCTGCACATGGAAAATCTCGAGGAAAATCCACGATAATGTCTGAGTTTATTGCCTCTATATTAGAAATAGAAAAACAATTTGGCCCATTTGAGATTGCAATTGGTCATTCGCTTGGCGGAATGTCAGTTCTAAATGCAATTAAAGACGGACTTCAAGTAAACAAAGCAGTTATTATTGGAAGCGGTGATATTGTACAAGATATTTTAGATGAGTTTATCTCAAAATTGGGTTTAAAACAAGAAATCAGCGAATGTCTTCGTGATCGTTTTGAGGAAAAATATCAAGTAAAAATGGATGATTTTTCAGCATATCGAGCGGCGCAAAAAGTAAAAATTCCAGTTTTAGTAATTCATGATAATGATGATCCTGAAGTTCTTGTTAAAGCAGGAATTCATATCCATCAAAATCTTCAAAATGGAACATTATACCTAACTGATGGTTTAGGTCATCGAAAAATACTTGGAAATCAAATTGTTATCAAAACGACTCTAGATTTCATCAAAACTAACTAATTTTGTGATAGTTGCATTTTTATCATGATTAACTTAAGAGAAATTTGATATGAATTTATTTGGAGAAACATCAGATTGGGAAACTAAATTAGAACCAATTTTAAAGAAATATAAAGGAAAAAGTCACCCTCTAGAATATCAAAATACATATCAATTATTGGTAATGGTAATTTTATCTGCCCAAGATTCTGATGCTAATATTAATAAAATAGCGCCTGGTTTATTTGAAAAATTTCCAACTTTAAAAAGTTTATCACGAACAGATATTGAAACATTAATTCCTTATATAAGTAAAGTTCGTAATTTCGGGACAAAAGCCAATTGGATATTAGAAATTGCAAAAACAATTCAAAATGATGACGATATTCCTTTAACAATGCAAGGACTAACAGCTCTAAAAGGAGTTGGTAGAAAATCTGCAAATGTAATTTTAAGGGAAACTGGAAGACCCGCCGAAGGTATTATTGCTGATTTACATGTTATTCGTGTTGCCCCAAGAATTGGAATTATTAAAGAAGCAAAAGACGGAAATAAAGTAGAAAAAGATTTGATGCAAGTTTTGCCAAAAAATATCTGGTCAGAAATTGGAATGGCAATTTCTTTTTTAGGAAGAGAAACATGCAGACCAAAACCAAAATGCGAAGAATGTCTCTTAGCAGATATTTGTTTTTATTATGCTACAGAAGTCGCATAATAAAAATCTACTTTCTTCTAGTGTCAATTAAATAAATAATTCTCCAAGAATCTTTTTCTTTAAACAAAGTAAAAGTATTTACGCCCGTATGACTTAATTTTTCATTCAAATAAAACTCATATGGAGCCCAAACATGAGCCATTGTACCATCAATTTGAATATTATAGCTCAAAATCTTCTCTTGAAATTTCATGCTTGATGGAATTGATGCAATAGATTTGTAAAAAGCACTTGCCTTTTCATCTGACAATTTATTTCCTTTGGTAAAACTTTCTGAAATAGACTGCAAAATAATTCGATCAGAACAAACCGATTTTATTTTAGTAGAATCTTTTTGATGAAATCCTTCAAAAAACACTTCTATAGTTTTTTGAACTTCTTGCTTTTGTGCATTCGCAGTTAATCCTAATAGTAAGAAGCAAATAATTATATATTTCATAATCATCGATTTTTAAACGCCAAATTGAGAAAGATGATGATCTAAATGTTTTGCAAACATAATATTCCATTCTTTAGAATTCAGTTTACCAAACGAAAGTGACTCTTTTTCATTAAATTCACTTTCGCCTAATTCCTGAGTTTTAATAATATACTTGATTAGTCGCTCTTTTTCAAAATCAAAATTACAGTCTCTTGAAATAATAAATTGAGGAGCAGTTCTAATATTTCTAGTATAAGGCACTTCATTAATTACATTTTTCTTTACAAATGATTTTAAAAAGAATTTCATAAAAGCATTAGGTTTCTTATGAATATTATCATACACCATTTCATAAGTGACATTGCAGTGAGCCAGCATTTGATTGACAGACATTTTACCCCAAAGTGGCTGAGAATCATTTTTTAATTGATTGATACGATTTATGAATTCGTCAGAATCATCTTTTGAGAAAATGTTTTTCATAATTATTCCACATAAAGTAGCAAAAGCAAAAATAGAGAATTATTTCTCTTAAAAATAAGTTATTTGAATTTTACAGCTAAAATTTTCAAAACCGATACAAAACAAAAAACCCCGTCCGATACGGACAGGGTTTTCAAAAGAAAGGCGACGACATACTCTCCCACAATGATGCAGTACCATCTGCGCAGGCGGGCTTAACTTCTCTGTTCGGGATGGGAAGAGGTGAGCCCCGCCGCAATAACCACCTTAAGGTCGTTCGTTGCTTGGGCAACTTTTTAATTAATAATTGATAATTGACAATTGATAATTAAAACAATATCTTAACATACTGAGATAAAGAAAA
>NZ_AUDL01000016.1 GCF_000425445.1 Flavobacterium denitrificans DSM 15936
CTAATAATCCGTAAGCTTATGTACAAACTTTTCCCTCCGAGCAATCGGAGGGAGAGAACTTTCTAAAATATATTTACTTTTCTTTATCTCAGTATGTTAAGATATTGTTTTAATTATCAATTGTCAATTATCAATTATTAATTAAAAAGTTGCCCAAGCAACGAACGACCTTAAGGTGGTTATTGCGGCGGGGCTCACCTCTTCCCATCCCGAACAGAGAAGTTAAGCCCGCCTGCGCAGATGGTACTGCATCATTGTGGGAGAGTATGTCGTCGCCTTTCTTTTGAAAACCCTGTCCGTATCGGACGGGGTTTTTTGTTTTTGGGGTATTTGATGTTTTAGGAATCTTGTCCCAATGAAAGGGCATAAATCTTGTCAGGATGCGCCAAAGATGGAAGCTGCATCCTTTTGCGGGAAACCAAAGTTTTTTTATCCAAAGCACATTTTACGCAAAAAATAAAGCGGACAGAACGGCTCCAAAAGAAATGCATAATGATTGTTTGTAACTAGATTTTTTTCAAATCTACATTATGAATAAATTCAATAACGCCATTCATGTACACTTGCTGATCGTCCCACATTGCGAGATGACTTCCGTTAGGGCAGTATAGATAGTGGCCATTTTTGACTAATTTGCTTTGCTCTTCCATTGCTTTTGGATCCATTGTGTCGTATTTAGCACCAATCATTAAAGTTGGAATTTCTATTTCGTGCAAACGATTTTTAACATCCCACTTTGCTAATCTGCCACTTATTCCAAATTCACTCGGGCCTTGCATTATAGTATAGATTTCATTATTAATATGTTTTCCTGATCTATTTAGTCCATCAGGCCATTCTTTCAATCGGCATAAATGCTCTTGGTAGAAATTTGGAATTAATAGTTCCATATATCTCGGATTATTGAAATCTTTTTTAGTTTCTAATGCGCGTATTTCAGCTAATATTTCTGGTTTCATTTGCTTAGCTAAAACCTCTTCAGCATATTTTTTATATTCTGGCGCACTGGCAACCATGTTTGAAACTAATAATGCTTTCATATTTTTTTGATATTTTAATGCATATTCAGTTGCGAGAATTCCACCCCATGAATTTCCTAAAATATAAAAATTACTATTATCTGCGTCAATTGCTTTTCGTACTTGTTCAACTTCTTCAACAAATCGTTCTGTGGTCCATAAGCTGCTGTCTTTTGGTTGGTCGCTATAATACGAACCAAGCTGATCATATTCGTAAAATTCAAATCCTTCACGTTGAAAAAAGGTCTCAAAACATTCCATATATTCGTGTGTCATTGCTGGGCCGCCATGTAATAAAAGTATTTTTATTTTGGGGTTGCTTCCAAAACGTTTTGTCCAGACTTTGAAATCTCCAACAGGTGTTTTTATAGAAATCATTCTTACTCCTGCACCTTCGATATTATTGTTTTTTTCGTAGGTAAAATAGTCTTTTAGATTTTGCGATTGATTTCCTTTTTTACATGAAAAAGCTAGAATTAAAACTGAAAGAAATAGAATGCGACGCATATTTTAAAGTTTTAAAGTTATATTTTAAATATTTACTAAAACTAAATTACGAATTAAAAATTAGTCTTTCTTTATTATTGGATGATGATGTGTGTGGTTTTAAATTGCTGAATTGTAGTTGGTTATTTTTTTTTTAGCTGAATGTGAAATAAATTTGAATTAAATTTATTTTTTGATATTTTAAAAGCAATATTTAATTCGATTTTGAATAACTATCTTTGCAAAAACGACAAAATTCAATTAAAGTCGCATAGTATAATTAGTGATATATAAAATGAGCAATAAATTTACTGTTGGAAGTCTATATGCAGGTATTGGAGGAATTTGTTTAGGATTTAAAAAATCAGGTTTTGATTTGCTTTGGGCAAACGAATATGATAAAAATGCCTGCATTACGTACAAAGAAAACTTTAAACATGATTTAATTGAGGGCGATGTATTGCAATTAGATGTTGATGGAATTCCTAAAATTGATGTGCTAACTGCCGGTTTTCCATGCCAGCCATTTTCTGTTGCGGGCTATAGAAAAGGTTTTAACGACAATAGAGGAAATCATTTTTTTAGAATATTAGATTTTGTTGATACTATGAGGCCAAAAGTGGTGTTTTTAGAAAACGTAAAAAATCTAGTAACACATGATCATGGAAATACAATGAAGGTAATCGAAAAATCATTGCGTGACAGAAATTATTCTTTTCAATCTAAAGTTTTAAATACTAAAGATTATGGGAATATTCCGCATAACAGAGAGCGTATTTTTATTGTTGCATTTGATAAAGATGTTGTTGGAAACGCGGAGGCAGTTTTTGAATTTCCGAAAGAAGATAAATTGACTAAAACTATCAAGGATCTTGTTATGAAGGAAAAAGTCGAAGACGAATTTTATTATAACGAAGACCGTTATATGTATAAAATGCTTCAGCAGGAAATGACTTCTGATAGAACCGTTTATCAATTCAGAAGACAATATGTTAGAGAAAATAAATCAAATGTTTGCCCGACATTGACTGCAAATATGGGAACTGGCGGGCATAATGTGCCTTTGGTAAAAACTGATTTTGGCTTTAGAAAATTGACTCCAAGAGAATGTTTGCGATTTCAAGGTTTTCCTGACGGATTTAAAATTCCAAAAATTGCCAATTCACACTTATATAAACAAGCTGGAAATTCGGTTAGTGTACCTGTTATTGAAGCTGTTTCAAAAAATATAATGAAGGTTTTGAAATCTGTTAAATAGATTTTATTATGATTAAGAACTGTGGCAGTATATTTTAATGAATTCTTCAATATTGTTCATACTTCCGCACTGAATATAGTAGTTTTCTGCGTCCATTTTTGTGTATTTATTTAAGAAGGAATTTTGAGGCAATATATTTTTATTTGAAATAGCTTTTTTAAAATCTTCGTTATTGCAATATCCAGCAATATCGTAAGTCCAAGTTGATGAGAAAATAAGTTCTTCAATTACTGTTTTCGATATTTCATTGCTGAACATTAATCTTTGATTTCGGAATATTTTTTTTGCATCAGGATTGATTCGGACCAAAATAAAATAATCATATCTATGTGTTAACCTATTGGTAAGATTTGGGATATATATTCCATCTTGAGTCCAATCTTTTGTTTCAAGAAGTAAAAGATTGGATTGCGAAGAAGCCGATTTTATATTGATTTTTTTATTTTGAATTTCTAAATCAGAATCATCCCAAATACCTTCGCTATAAACTCCAAAATCGGGCTCGTTGCATTCAATTGAATTTACCTTAAAATGATTGTAAAGGACAACTTCGGCTAATTTTCCTTGAAAAGTATTGCAAAATTTTTCACCATTTTTCCGACTGTATTGGCCTCCACTTCGCGTTAATCGATGATGGCCTTCTCCAAAACACATTGAATAGGCAAAATTTAGAACTTTTTCAATATCACTTTTGTTTATGGCATTACCATTAAAGGGCCTCGGATTGTTTACAAAATAATAATCCCCATCAGTTTTCTTTTCATGAGTCAGTTTCATAATTTTCTTATTTCCGCAATTATATTACTGTTTTCTTTATGTTGATAAAACAATTAATTTCATTCAGCTTCTTTTAATTGAGAAACATGTCGAAATAAAAGTACGAATTTATCTATAAAATATAAGATTTGAAGTAGGTTTATTAATTATTTGTTGAGTGGGAACTAATGCGATAATGTGTGTCGCTTTTAAGTGAGTTTCTAATTGGAAACTTTTTGGTTTATTGAGAAATGAAAAAGTCTTTGAAGTTGTCTTCAAGGCTTTTTTCTATAGGAAACACTATTGAAATGAAATTGGACGTTTGAACAAATTTTTGAACGAAAACAAGCAGTAAATTTGTATTACTTAAAAATGACGAAAATGCAACTTGTTAGAAATAAAACCATTTCAGAGCCGAAGCTTTTACAAAATGTTTATTTTGGAAATAATGTTGAAAATGAAACTTTTGTTTCTGATCATATTTTCAGTTATATTATCAAAGGCAGTCATGAAGTTTGGGTGGGGCATAAAAAATATTCTTTTATTGCCGGAGATTATCGTTTTTTTAGAAGGAATCAATTGACGAAATCTATTAAAAATACTGAAAGTGATGGATTTAAATCGGTTGCTGTTCATTTTGACCAACGAACTCTTATGGAGCTTGCTAATGAGTACGGTTTCAAGTCGGAGAGGCTTTATGACGAAGGTGTAAAGATGGTTGAGCCTAATTCTTTACTGGAAAAATCTGTGGAAGAACTAAGTGAATTTGCACTAAATAAAAGTTTAGATGCGAAAGTTTTGCGAAGTAAAATTAAGGAGTTGATTTTAATACTTGCTGATATTGATCCCGAAATTAACCAAATGTTATTCGAGTTTAGTGATCCCGGAAAACTAGATTTAGAAGCGTTTATGAATGGTAACTTTAGGCACAATGTCCCTCTGGAAAAATTTGCTTTTCTCACAGGACGCAGTTTGTCGGCATTTAAAAGAGATTTTGCAATGATGTTTGGGATTACACCGAGGAGATGGCTTACTCGTCAACGTCTTTCAGAAGCAAAATATTTATTAGAAAATAGCATGCGACGACCAAGTGAAATTTATTTAGACTTAGGTTTTGTTAACATTTCTCATTTTACATATGCATACAAAAAAGAATTTGGTACAACACCCTTAGAAAAAGCACTAATTAATAAAAATGAATAAAATGGATTTAAAATTAAAGGGAAAACGAGCCTTTGTATCAGGTTCTAGTTCTGGACTCGGGGAAGCAATTGCAAAAATGCTTGCTAACGAAGGCGCTGTCGTTATAATTCATGGACGAAATGAAGATCGTGCAAAAGCTGTATGCGAAGAGATTGTTAGTAATGGTGGAATTGCAGAAATAGCGATTGGAGATCTCAGTACAGATTTTGGTGCTGATAAGGTTGCTTCAGCAGCGCTTAGAAATGGTCAAATAGATATTTTAATAAATAATGCGGGAGCGACATCACATAAATCATGGGGTGAAGCAACTGCAGACGAGTGGGCAGAAATATATAATTTGAATGTTGTTTCGTATGTAAGAATGATACAAAGGTTAGTGCCCCAAATGAAGACATTAGGTTGGGGAAGGGTTGTTAATATCGGGGGTGGTCTTGCGATACAGCCTATCAAAGAGCAACCGCATTATAATGCAACGCTAGCTGCGAGGCATAACCTTTCAATCTCACTTGCAAGAGCTTTAAAAGAAACGGGAATAACTTCTAATGTAGTTTCTCCTGGAGCAATTATCAATCCAATGGTTGAGGAATGGCTTGTGAATTCTGCCCCTAAATTTAATTGGGGAAATGATCTGGAGGAAATAAAATATAAGGCTGTGCAGGAACTAATTCCAAATGATATCGGAAGGTTTGGTGAGCCTAAAGAAATTGCAGGAGCTGTCGCTTATCTTTGCAGTTCATATGCTGACTACATTAGTGGCGCTATTATTAGGGTAGATGGCGGAACAATTAAATGCTGATAAGCCGTGTTGTTGTATTTAAGATAATGGGATATAATTACTTTAAGGTTTTAATTTGGAAACCCGTGCCACGATTCTGACACGAAACTTCTGTGCGGTTTTGAAAATAATGAAAATGCACCTGAAAGACAAAACCCTGCTGATCTTAAGATCTGCAGGGTTTTCCGTGAATTTTAGCCTTTTTTGTAAACTTTGAAAAGTCTCTTTTTAAGCTCTCAGCGGAGGAAGAGGGATTCGAACCCCCGGACCTGTTACAGTCAACAGTTTTCAAGACTGCCGCATTCGACCGCTCTGCCATTCCTCCAGTATAACACAATCATTTTCTGATTGCGGGTGCAAAGATAAAATGTTTTTTCAATTCTAGAAATTTTTTTGATAATTTTATAAAGGAAATAATTTTTATCTCTGTCTATTAGTTAGTTTTGGATGTTAACTATTTGTGATACAGAGTTTTTAAATTTCATAATTAGCTCCTGAAAAAAAGCATTAATTTGGTAAGCCATTTATATTGTGACAAAATCATTTGAAGAAAAATATCGATCTTTAATTTTTTTTGTGCCTATTACAATTGTGTCCGCAGTGCGGACACAATTGTAATAGGTTTGTAAACTTGATAATTAACTTTGAAAAGTATTATCCCTGCATTAATATTAAAAACCATTGAACTACTGCGCACAGAATTATTTATAATTAGCATTTAGACATTTAAATCATCAAAATTGTTGTTATTATAAAATCTGGCTCAAAATTGGAGTTAACGATACGGCAAGTTAACGACCACATGGCTGTGGTCGCTGTTCCATTCTATCTTAATGTATAGAAGGGTTTGATGAATTAAATTTGAAATAAAGTTATAAGTCACGGTTCAGCAACAAAATTTAAAAATGGCTAATTAGTTGTAAATTCACCTTAGTTTTTTGTGGCAGAAAAAGTATCAAATGCAGAGGAAAAATTGTTTCTCTTTAACTAAAAAAGTAATTTAAACTACGCGGGAAATTCCTCGTCTGATATGATTGTCATATTCTGCTTTGCGTGCAGCTTGCGTTCTTGAATTAATTTTATTGCGTCTTTTTCTTTTGCAGCAGAAGATATCTCAAGTTTATCTTTATGTATCAGTTCAATCTCATGTCTGCTGTTTGTTGAGATTAAAAGTAAACTTTCAATCTCAAAATTTGTTTCAATATAATAATTTATAATAGCATATTCTTTAAGCATGTACAGCCTATCTGAGTTGATTTGGTCTGTGATGAATACGAATAATACCCCCACGCCGTCTATTTCAATAAACATGCTGGGTAAATTACAACCGGTGTATTCATTATGTTTTTGCTGAAATTCGAAATAACTTAAAACAATTCTTCTTCTTTTTAAACGACTAAAAGAAAGCAGTGATTTGGCCAGAGTAAGCCTCAATTCTGATAGATTTTGAAGCTCGTTTTTAGACAACGCATTTCTAATAATCTCATCTATAAAATAACTTACTTTGTCAGCTTTTTCTTTGTTTATTTTACGTTCTGTTGCTGCAAATTCCTCCCATGCTCCATCAATTATCAAGAAGATTTGCTTTTCATCTTTATTTAGACTATTAGGAAAATTATGGCCTTCTCTAAAATAGATTGCTAACAAATCTTTTTCGGTTCCCGCGATTAAAATACTGGATTTATTTTGGTCGAATTCTATTCCGAAGTTGCTATCTGTTTGATTTTTTAAAAAATCAAAGTCCGCACCAGATAAAATAGTAGTGTTTTTATTCTTAAAAATTTGTTCTCTTTTTTGTAGATACTCGGTAAAATCAGCTATGGTATCCAGTTCGTTAATCACCGTTTCAAATGAAGATTTGTCAAAGAAAGTTACATAATCATTATTTTTGGTAAGCCCATTAAAAGGATAGAATTTAGTGCCTTCACCCAAATTTACGATTATTCTAAAAATTTTTTTTATCTGCTCTCGAGGAAATAGCTCGACATTCCTGTCAGGATGTTTTATATAAACATCATTCCCGCTGAATAAAATTCGGCAAGCGCCGTGAATTTGATTTAAGGCTTTATTTATAGTTCTATTAAAATATCTGGAATAGTTGCCCTTAAATTCATAGTTTTTAACTGAAACAACTATTAGCGTATCATCAAATATTATTAAGAGGTCGCTTATCTCTTTCTTGTCTCCATTTTCAAGTTTTGGTCCCGGATAACACCAGAATTTCAAAAATGAGTTATATGCTAATTCATTTACAAATTCTTCTCCTAATAATCCCTTATCACTCATATATCGACACTATTTATATAATTCTGCATAAAGGCAAAGATAAAAGTTACAAGTAATATTTTTTAGGGGGTTCAGAATAATTCTGGATCAAATCCTATTTCTTAATTCTCCGATATTTTTTAGGCAGTTTAAATAGAAGTTTAAAAAGGAAAAGGCTGCCAATTGGCAGCCTTTAATATATTTTGAAAACTATGCATGAACTTTCGTTGTACTCTTAGCTAAAGATTTTTTTGCCGGTTTTGACTGACCTGCAGCAGTGTCTTCTTTTAAAACTTTTTTTTCCATTTTCATTTCAGGTTTTAAAGTGTCATTATGCATTTTTGTGGCCTCAGCCTGATATTGCTCCGTTGGTGCGTTATGACCGTCGGGATTTAAAAATTTATATGCGTATACGATTCCCAGATTAAAATAAGAGAATGCCGCTAAGAGTACAATAAGATGATGAACGTCCAGGCTGCGTTTTACAGCTCATGTTTTATTATTGCAAATGTACGAAAAAGTTTCCATATTTGCAAGTTGCTTAATTATTTTGAAATACCGAAACTATATATTGTGTTCGTTAAATGTCTGTTATTTAGATTTTTTGTTTGTAGGAAATACTGTCAGAAGTAAATGTAAATTCTAATATAATTTTTATGGAAACACCAGCCGAAGCCTACAGAAACCTGCAGTTTGCAAGTTTGGGGACCATGAGGAGCTGTACGAGTATCATCATGCTGGATACAACCACTTATAAAGCTTATGGAACTGGTGTGTTTATTCAGATTCAGGAGCACTATTTCCTTGTATCAGCCGCCCATGTTATGGATAAGCACGGAGAGTTTTTCATTTTCCTGTCTCGAGAGAAGGAGATAATAAAACCAGGCGGCGATACATACATCAATCGAACAGAGAATCGGGAAAAGGATGAACTTGATATTGCAGTACTGAGATTGGATGACGACTGTCTGCCACATATTAAGAGGTCATATAGTTTTCTACAGGCCGAGGACCTGGCCATCAATCATATCTTCCAGCCTTGGGAATATTACACTTTTTTAGGGTATCCCGCCAGCAGAGCAAAAATCAAATATAAAACCGATATTTTCGATATCACTACATTGTTTCATTTCACAGCTCCTATAGAAGCCGAGTACTATGCAGAGTTTGGACGAAATCCTTATGTAAATGTTGTAGTGTCGTACAATAAAAAACAGGTGTATGATGGCAGGAAGGGCATTTTCAGCACAGGGCCGGATCTTTATGGCATCAGCGGGTGCGGCTTATGGTTCACCGATCCCTCAGATTTGAAAGCTGGAATTATAAAACCTAAATTAACGGCTATAATGACCGACTGGTCCACTAAAAACAAAAATATAGTTATTGGAACGCGCATTGATGTTGTTACAGGTATGATAAAGAAGTTTCTTGATGTCAATTTTCCAGAGTCCAAAATTGTCAGAGTTAGATAAATTACTTATGACAAATAAAATTAGAACATTTGTGAATTTGAGATATGTTCATTTTAGTTTAAATTAGTTACCATGTACTTCAGCACTTCTTCAGTGGATGTGTTTGGGTATTCATCCTAACATTCAAGTTTTTTAAAGACGTCTTTCATGTCACTTTCGAGTATCTTATAAAGCCAATTTCTAATAATACTGTTCTCATCTACCTGTGAACTTCTAATTCCATCGAAGGTCGGTATCGGATAGCGGATGTAATCATTAATTCGAAGGATCGTTTCCATTGAAAATAATCGCTGGTACTCAATGTGCTCTTCAATATAAGCTTCTTTTTTATCATCCCAGTCTTTGAAATAAACATTAAAGGAATCTGTTTGGGAGGAACGATAGCCAAAACTGCCCCATTGCAGGATATCAGAATCTTTCAAATATACAAAGTACTCATGAGGCATTGTATTGTAGAAATTAAAGGAATTTTTAAATGTTGGGAAATTATATTCTACAAATTCTTTGTAAGAGGTTTCTAAATGCTTAAAAAAGGTTATCGTATATTCTTTTGCTTTTATTTCGCTGTATTGAACAGTACGGAAGTTATTACTGTGGACTTTTAAATGCTGTTCGTAAAGTTGCTTGGTTTTATCTAAAGTAACATCTGCAACAGGCATGTAGTGTTCCGTAATCTGTTCGTAACCTTTTTCAAGCAGTATATTCACAATTTTAGAAAGTGCTTGAAAAGGAGGCGCATCACCAATAGCATTGTATTCAGGTATTGGGAGGTTGTTCTTTAAAGTGTTTTCAATGATCTTTTCCAGTTCTTCTGCTGCAATATTCTTAAATCTGTAATGCTCGATAATTTTAAATCTTTCAACTCTGTTCTTTAAATCTAGCAGGTTGATTGGATAAAGACCTTCATATCGTGGAAGGCTGTAATCCTTTAGGTTATAATTGTAGTTCAATTTCTTATGATTGAAATATAGGATTACGGCAAGTTGTTCCAAAAGCAGAATATCGGAGCTGAAAGATGAAATTTTTCCTTTTTTGATTATTTCTCTTAGCTGCTTTACAATGTCCTGCCTAATTACTTTAGTCTGGTCTTTCACAAAAAGGGAGACGTTGCTGGTGTAATACGATTTTGCGCCTGTCTTAAAAAAGGGATTATTTTCGTAAGGTCCATCAAAGGGATCACGGAGATCAAGATGTATAATTTTATTGTTTATTTTTTTTCCTATTGGATAAAGAGCGTATCCGTCTCCCTTTATAAGGTCTTTCGGAAGAATGATGCCGATCTCACCTCTTGTATGGGGTGTGAATTTTTCTTTAAAAGCAGCAAAGTTTTCTTCAATATAAGCATCATAAGCTACTGTATAGTTAAGCGCTTTATCTTGCTTGAATTGAATCAGAGTGTTTTTATGTGAAGAACATGAGTTCTCGATATAAAAATCTAAAGCACTCTTGCTGATATGATTTTGATAAAAATCACAAAGGATATTATAAAACTCATTATCACTTTTCTTATCAAGTTTATGGCTCTGGAAACTGATGATGTAATCCCTGATTTTTGAATAGTAGAAAGATACAGTGTAGGAATCTTCACTGTTTGATCTGATCAGAACATTTCGGGTGAAAAGATCTTCCGGCAGATTAGCATCCAGCGCATATTCCAATTTTTCAAGGATGTAATTCACGTCAATACCTTCTTTTTTATGAATTTCAATATCATTATATTCATAATTCATAATTAAATTCCCAATCGCGGCAAGAGTCCTTAAACCCGTAGTAAATCCCATTTTAGTTTTCTCGAGGGTCTTTTTTAAATATTTTAGAATCAAATCCTTGTCATTGATTTTTTCAGGCATTTGTTTGCCGCTATAGACCTCACTGAATATTTTTAAAAAGAAACCATTTCTCAGTTCAGGCAGAAGATCAGGTGAAATTGTGCCTTTCAAACCAAACTCTTTCTGGTATAAAGGAAGAATATTAAATAATTCCTGATCATTAAAATCAGTCAGTTCATAGCCCGGATTATCCAGACTACCACTATTCTGATGAAAATGATTCAGCTCATCATAAAGATGGGTGGGAGTATTTTGAATTTTTATGATGCTGTTCCATATATTTGTTTTACAACTGACTATGATTTTTATTTTATCCGCATTCTTGGCCAGCAGAGCCATATCACTTAATTCCTGTGCAATTTTTGGGTTAGTGCATTCGTCAATGGCATCAATAAAAATTAGTACAGTCTTGTCTGCAAATCTTCCAATTTCATTAAGTTTTTTTAATACAACATCTGTTTCTGTCCTGCTGGAAAAGGCAATATTGAGGTCTTGTGAAATAGCTTCCAGCGGTGAACTAATAATTGCTGCATTGTAAAAGAACACGAAGGAGTTTTCTAATTTTTGCAAAGCTAAAGAGCATAGTGCGTTTGTTTTACCAACTCCAGCCGCTCCGACCATGCCAAAAACAGGATCTTCAGAAGCTAAAAAGCTTTCAAAATTGTCCGTAAGATCTTTTCGCTGCACAAATAGTTTTTTTACGAACTTAGCGTAAGGACTTTCAGTATCGCCAACTATTTGCCCCATGCGGTCATTGACCTGAGACTCACAGAAGAATCTTAAGTTTTCAGGAGACATGGCAATGAAGTTCCTCAATGCCTCGTATCTGATTTTTAATTCATCTTCCGTCGATAAAACGTGTCCATTTTTCCAGAAGGCAGATTTTTCAGCTATATTGCCCGAAAGTTCTGCTTTTGTTACAGTATCATAAATTTTTGTTGAAATCCCATTTGATATTATGGTAAATGGAGCTATTTCATCCAGAAGTCTTGCATAGGAGATTCCCTGATCTCTGTCTTCTGCAGTTATTTGTTTCGACTCATTTTTTACTTCGATGACAAATAGGTTCTTACCATGCCTTGTACAGAGCATATCAGATCTGCCAATTGCATGTTTTTTTCTCCCAAGGCGTATGGAAAAAGAATTTTCAAAAGATATTTCTGAAGCATCTATCCCTAGATCCTTTAAGTAAGGCAGTAATATTTTACCGGTAATATCAAATTCACTCATCGATAGGATAATATGTTTTGTTGGAAGCTAGCTAAATGAGATGTAAATTTAAAGAATTTTGATTTAGTTCAAAGTCTTTTGCTATTGACGATTATCTAAAATAAGTATACTTTTTTTGTCTTGAGATTTTTCAAATTTGTAAAATTAATTAGAACTATCATTTCTTTTTCTCGTTATATTTATAGTTTTAAGCTTTTTAAAATAATAAGATTCACAAAATTCAAATTGAAGAAGCGCTGCATCTCGTATTCAAAGCCGATTTCTTTCTGAGTGTAACACTTTCCCTGTAAAAATAAATTAAAATATGGAAGATTTTTTTAGTGAAATGCAGCTTCCTTTTGCCAATGCAAATGAAGAGCTTGAGACTATCTCTAATAATGCCTTTAAACCACTATTTGATATAAAAAAATTTGAGATCAGGTCAGAGATTGAAAAGGACAAGGGAATTGATTTTCATATTGAGCTAAAATTGCAAAAATCTGACGGAAGATCAGTCCATACTAATTTCAGATTTGCAGTGCAGTTGAAAGCTACGGATAATATCGTAAAAAATGTGGACGGCAGTTTTAGTAAGCAGATAGATTTGTCTAATGTTAACTATCTTTTAAATACTGGCATGCCTGCTTATTACGTGTTTTATCACATGCCGTCCAAAACCTTTTACTATGAAAATGTTAACAATTTTCTGATTAATATCGAAAGCAGGGAAAGGACCGATAACAAGCAACAGAGCTATTCACTTCGATTTGAAAAGCTTCTCGATAACGAAGCTATAGATAAAATTTATGAAGAAGTATTAAAAAAAGGAAAGTTTCAAAGGCTTATCAATGAAAAAATGACCTTACGCCCAAGCGCGCCACACGTAGAGGATAAAATTTCATTTGATGTGAATTTAAATATTACAGACGATGCCGATATTAGAAATGCAATTGAATCAGTTGGTCTCATTTTAATAAATAAAGCGAAATGGAAGAGTATAATAGCATATCATAAAAAAGCTTCAGGAAATGTGGCATCATCTGCTCTATACAACTTGATTCTTGGGATGGCGCACTACTATGATGGAAATATGTTTGACGCACTCAAATATTTTAAGGATGCTGATAGAGTGAAGGGCGAGTTATCAATCGATATGAATAATCACCTGCAATACTTTTATGCTGCTGTAAGATATTTCTTTGGAATAATTCTAGAGGACGAATTCAATAAAATAATGGATAGGCTGGAAGCAGAAATGAATATTGGACTTTATGTTAAGCTTGAAAACGCGAAAAACGAATATCTAAAGAACAGCGGTAAAGATGCCTTAATAATTTTTAAGCATGCAGTTAACGAGATTATAGAAAGTTCTCAATCGGATGAGCATATTGTAATTAATGCCAGACGCGAAATTCTTTTTTATGAAGGTGTTCACAACAATATGGAATTTGTAAGACAATGCAGTGTGGTTTTCGCTCTGGAGGATGTCACTTTAAATAAATCGATACGAATTGGACTTGTAAACGAGAATGTTCAGGTGCATACAAACTGGCTAAAGAAGATGACAGATTTGCACAATGAGGCGATAACTAAAGAGGATTATTTTTCATTCTATAATTCTATTTTGGTTGAGGTGAAAATCAGATACCATTTTTTGAGCAATTTCAAAATTCTTTTTGATACCCAGGAAAGGTCGATCAGCGAGTTTACTGCAGAAATGAAAGAACAAATCGAAATTTTGCTGGAAAAGATCAATAATGCTGTGCTGTATTTTACAGAAGTAGGCCACGTTGAAAATCAGGCTGCCTCTATTTCGCTTCAATATGAGATCCTCCATTTTTCTGATGATTTTATTCAGGCAGAAAAATCATTGAATGAATTAGAAAGAATTATCGATATCTATGAAAGTAAAGAACTCAAAAATAAATTAGAGCTTTTAAAGAACAGGGGAACACAGCACGAAAATTTTAGGGATTTCATTTCGGAAAGCACAGAACGAGGGAAGAGAAACACTGAAATGATAAAAGAATATATGGAAGAAATGAAAAAGATGGACGAAGATGAAGTTCAGGAGTTAGATATGGGGCACAAGGAGGTATTTAGGATTCACTTATTTCCTATCGGCTATTTCAAGTTTCCAAAGATAAAAGTTGAAGATGTTTTAAAAGTGCTGAATGTGGAAGAAGATGGTAAAGAAAGTTTAAGGCAATTATTTGGAATGATAACACCTGTTGTGAATATTTACAATGAGACAGTGCAAGGTGAAGGCTTTGCAAATGGAAAAGCGGATGATAAGGGAATTACAAGCTGGCAGAATATTTATAGAATTAGAAAATATTTTTATGAAAGTAAGTTTTATCGCACCAGAGTATAATTTTTTTAAAGAGGTACATAAACTATAATTTTTTAGATGACTTTTATTAAATAGATAACTATACAAGACCTGCATAGTTTGCTAATAGAAACTTCATTTTAAAAATAAATAATATGCCAAAGACTATAACTGCAAAAGAGGCTCCAAATTTTGAAGCCTCTTATAAATGGATATCACCTAAACTTGGATTTCAGTTTTTCCATATCTTCCATTATATTTACATCCAAAACCTTTGCATAGTGCTGTGTCTGCTTGGTATTGGTATGTCCCATCATTGCAGAAACATTCTCGAGTCGTACTCCGTTTCCTAAGGTCACAGTGGTGGCAAAGGTATGTCTGGCAACATACCATGTAAGATGTTTGTTTATACCGCAGACATCAGCAATTTCCTTAAGGTAGGCATTCATTTTCTGATTTGAAATTTTGGGAATGAGTCCCTTTTGCTGATTTTTGTATTTAGAAATAATTTTCTCAACACTTGGCAGTATAGGAACATTGGCCCTAATGGCGGTTTTGGCTCTGCTGGTCATGATCCATAAATTTCCATTTGAATCTTCGGATAAGTTTCTTTCAGTCAGCACTAGGGCATCGACAGGTGCATAGCCTGTATAGCAGCTGAAAAGAAATATATCCTTAACCTTTTCCAAGCGGAGCGTCGGAAATATTTTATTTTCAATTGTATTCAGTTCCTGCTGGGTGAGGAAAACAGCATCTTTGACACTCAACCTGCCGTCATAGATGTTAAATGGATTTTTTATGATCAAATCCATCTTAATGGCGTAATTGCAGGCAGTTTTATACATCTTCATATATTTTACCACCGAATTGTTTTTGATGCCTGTCTGCTCTTTAAAACTGCTCTCATATTTAAGAAACTGTTCAAGTTTAAAGACAAACGAGCTTGATAGCTCAGATGCCTGCATGTCTTCCTTTTTATAATTGCTATTGATGAAACTCAAAAGCAGGTCTTTTGCTCTTTTGTACTTCTGCAGTGAAGCCGGCGCGCGTTCTCCTGAGTTAACTCTTTTGGTAAAAAATAAGTTGTAAGTGTCCATAATTTCAATTATGGTTGGGCCTTCAGGCTGGCCGATTTTGACTTTTCCTGTAAGTTCAGCTTTTAATAATTGAAGGTTAACCTCAGGATCTATTCTGAAGAGTTCAGTAAATTTTTTGG
Source organism: Flavobacterium denitrificans DSM 15936 (assembly GCF_000425445.1). GTDB lineage: Bacteria > Bacteroidota > Bacteroidia > Flavobacteriales > Flavobacteriaceae > Flavobacterium > Flavobacterium denitrificans. Next base: position 15,821 of record NZ_AUDL01000016.1, read on the forward strand.
CCGCATTAAGCTGGAAAAGATCAAGCAGATTTTTGATTATGATTTCCTTTTCAATTTTAAGCTGGTTTCTAAGGTTATTAGTGCTGGCCCATCTTTCTTTTAAAATGGCTTGTCCAGTTGACATTGAAATTTGTTTGTCATTGTAGCTCAAACGGGCATAGATTGGAGATTCACCGTTCTTATTTACTCTGTCGGATTTCTGGTAAAAAATTACTTTTAACATGTTATCTAGTTTTAAAATTAATAATCAAATTGAATTAAAAATTTTAAGAGAGCCCATTGACAGCAGGGAATTCCCGGGGAATTCTTTTGTTTTAGTTACCCATTTTTGAGAAAAAAGATTCAAAAAAAGACTGGGTAACTAATAGGGTAACCATTCTTTGATAAAACATGTGCTTTTTGAAAAGTGTGTAAAAACGAAAAAGCCTTTAAACACTAGTGTTTAAAGGCTTTTGACTTTTAAAGTTTCTTCTGAAACTTCATCTGGCGGAGAAAGAGGGATTCGAACCCCCGGACCTGTTACAGTCAACAGTTTTCAAGACTGCCGCATTCGACCGCTCTGCCATTTCTCCAGTATGTTGCTCTCATTGTCTGATTGCGGGTGCAAATATAAGACGGTTTTTCGGTTATCAAAACTTTTTTCGGGATTATTTTTAAAGTTTTTTAAAATAATTTCCAAGTGTCTAATTATCAATATTTCCGAAAATGAGGTTTTTCAAAAAGTTATTCTAAATTATCTAAAATAGGAACTGATTTTTTGTTTTCATCAACCGCAACAAACGAAAATGTTCCTGAAACTACCGTTTCTCGAAGTTCTGAATACATTTGCTCCATGAAAATATCAACGTGAATTTTACAACTGGTATTTCCAACATTTACAACTTTTGCCACTAATTCGATTAAAGTTCCAGCGGGAATAGCTTTTTTAAAGTCGATTTGACCAGTTGAAATCGTTACTACTTTTTTCCGGCTGAAACGCGTCGCACAAATAAAAGCAACTTCATCCATAAGATGAAGCGCGGTTCCTCCAAATAAAGTGTCATAATGATTCGTTGTGCTCGGGAAAACGGCTTTAAAAATTCGTGTTTCTGACTTTATAATTCGTTCTTCAATTGTTCCCATAAATTAGTAGTTTACGTACTCTGTAATTTCAAGGCCGTAACCAATCATCCCAACACGTTTTGTTTGCTGTGTATTTGAAACTAATCTAATTTTTGAGATATCAATGTCATGAAGAATTTGAGCTCCAATTCCGTAATCTTTGCTGTCAATAATCACTTTTGGGGCTTTTAATGTGCCTTTTGATTGTAAAGCTTTCAGCTCAGAAATTCTATTTAAAAGGTTAACAGCAGTCATGTCTTGATTAATGAAGATAATAGCACCTTTGCCATTTTCATTGATGACTTTAAACATATCGTCTAATTGCTGTTCAGCGTTGTTTGTTAAAGTACCAAGTAAATCATTATTCACTTGTGAAGAGTGGATTCTAGTCAAGATTGGCTCGCCTAAATTCCAAGTTCCTTTAGTCAGCGCAATATGAATTTGCTTGTTTGTAGTCTGCTCGTAAGCTCTCAATCTGAATGTTCCAAAACGAGTTTCAATATCAAAATCCTCTTTTTTAACAATCAGGCTGTCATGTTGCATTCTATATGCAACTAAATCTTCAATCGAAACTAATTTTAAATCGAATTTTTTCGCTACTTCAATAAGTTCAGGCAGGCGAGACATCGTTCCGTCTTCATTTAAAATTTCGCAAATAACACCTGCAGGCTTGAATCCTGCCAATCTAGCAAAATCGATCGCGGCTTCTGTATGCCCAGTTCTTCTTAAGACTCCGCCTTGTTTTGCAATCAATGGGAAAATATGGCCAGGACGAGCCAGGTCATGTGGTTTTGTATTTGGATCAACTAAAGATTGAACTGTTTTTGATCTGTCTGCAGCAGAAATTCCAGTTGTAACGCCATGTCCTTTTAAATCCACAGAAACTGTAAAGGCAGTTTCCATATGATCGGTGTTGTTAGTAACCATGGCACGCAAATCAAGTTCTTTGCAACGATTTTCTGTAAGTGGAGTACAAATCAATCCACGTCCGTGCGTAGCCATGAAATTGATCATTTCCGGTGTAACTTTTTCGGCTGCTGCCAAAAAATCACCTTCATTTTCACGATCTTCATCATCGACTACAATGATTACTTTACCTTGACGAATATCTTCTATAGCTTCTTCAATGGTATTTAGTTGTATTTTTGCTGACATAATATTATTTGTTTTGAGCAGGGAAAAATCGCTCAGAAATTTTTTGAAATGCTAGTGATATTGGCGTTGTGATGGCATCAAAATTTATTAATCCATTGTCGTTTGTTGCACGATAAGTTAATAAAATTGCCAATGGTGATAATATGAAAGATGACATCCATGATCCCATAAACGGAGTCATACCGCCTTCTTGCGAAAGTCTTTTTCCAAAAGTATTGATGAAATGAAAAGTAATAAAGATCAATACTGCAAAAACAATAGGCAGTCCTAATCCGCCTTTACGGATGATTGCGCCTAGTGGTGCTCCAATAAAAAACATTAAAAAACAAGCAAAAGCAATCACAAATTTCTCATATAATGCGCTTAAATGTTTGTTGATGTCTCGTTGTTTGTCTTTTAAATCTTTTTGGGTTGTTTCGATTGAATAGATATTGCTGGTTACATTGCTGCTGGCCATTTTTAGAATATCTAATTTTTGTTTATTCGTATACAAAGACAAAAGATCTGTAGGCATTTGTTTTTTCTTTATGTCTGTTTTCACCGGAATTGGAATTTTTTTAATTCCTACACGCTGATTGATATTTTCTGAAAAAGAAATTATTTCGTTGTCTAAATTTTTGTTTAGCGAGTCAAGTGTATAGCGCAATTCACTAACATTCAACATTCCGTTCGTACTGTTTACGCTTTCCTTGTCTGTATCAACTTTGTTCAGCTCAGACAAATCAATGTTGATTATCTGTTTTTTAAAAGCTGCCTTTACAAAAGGCAATTTGGCCCGATCTTCGTATTTTTTTGGAGTAACATCCTGATAATAATAGCCATCATTTAGAACCAGTTTCAAAATACTTGATTTTTCATTACTGATCAACTTGCCGTTTTTGGCTTTGATAACTGTTTTGTTTTCGCCAATATTATTGCTTTTTTCGTGAATCGTTACGCCGGTCAAGATATTTCCGTTTTCGCCTGATTTTTTATTTACCTTAATATTGTAAGTTCCGACGTCGTTGAATTGACCTTCAGCAATTGCCATTGCAGGCTTTGCTTGAGCAATGTTTTTTCTGAAATTAACGAATTTATATTCTGCATATGGGATTACATTGTTGGCAAACCAAAAAGCAACAATGCTTAAAACAAAGATGAATACAATCAAAATGCGCATTGCTCTTTGAAGCGATATTCCAGATGATTTCATAGCTGCAAATTCATAATTCTCAGCCAAATTTCCGAAAGTCATAATCGAAGCCAATAAAACCGAAAGAGGTAAAACCAGCGGAATAATCCTTGGCATTGAGAATAATAAGAATTTTACAATCAAAATCAAGTCCAAGTCTTTACCTGCAAGTTCTGAGATAAAAAGCCAGACTGTTTGAAGTATGAATATAAAAAAAAGGATTACAAATACCGTAGCAAATGTAATCAGGAATGTTTTTAGTAAGTATTTGTCTAAAATTTTCAACCTTGTAATTAATCTAATTTGTTGATGTAGTATTTTGGATATTTGCTCGCTACAAAGGTAAATTGATTTTTTGATAAAGGCTGATTGGTTTTAAAAGAATTAACGGTTAAAGTTGTTTTTGTTCCGTTTTTTCCTGTTTCAATCAAATTATAGATGTGTTTTGTTTGAACGTCAACACCTAAAAGAATTTCTTTTCTTTGGTCTTTTCCGCTTGTTGGAACTAATTTGATATATTGAATTTTTCTTCCTTTTACGTTTTGGACAATATCCATGTTGTATTTGTATCCAGAATTAAAGAAAGTGAGCATTTTTGAAGGCGTAATTGCATTGTCATCTTTTTCATTTACTTTAGAAATAGTAACTTCTTCATCTTCAGGAACAATCGTGTATGTTTTTTGTCCGTCGAAAATTTTAGTAACACCCATAAAATTCAATACGTATTGATTTCCTTTCATGGTTACATTTCCTTTGCTATCTTGATTAATGTTTTCTTTGGTATTATTCAAAGAATATTTAAAATCGATAACAATATTGTCGTAGCTTTTTATTTTAGCTGTCACTTCGTTCAATAAATCTTTGGCTTTTTTATCCTGAGCCTGAATAGAAGTGAAGCTCAAAAGCAATAATGCTGCAATTTGAAAACACTTTTTAGTCATGTTAGTGATAGAATTGTTTCTGATTTCCTGAATTTTCGTTTTCATGATGGGGTTAATTTTGTTCATTATTAAAAAATTGATCAAGAGCACTTAAATCTAGAATGTTCACACTTCGTGCTTTACTGCCTTCAAAAGGGCCCACAATTCCGGCTGCTTCTAATTGATCAATCAATCGTCCAGCTCTGTTGTAGCCTAATTTTAATTTTCTTTGCAGCAATGAAGCAGAACCTTGCTGTGCGTTGACAATAATCTCTGCAGCTTCTCTAAACAAGGAGTCTCTTTCGGAAATATCTATATCAAGATTGATGCCACTTTCTTCTCCAATGAACTCCGGAAGCAAATATGCTGTGGCATACGCTTTTTGTCCGCCAATAAAATCTGTAATTTTTTCAACTTCAGGAGTGTCAATAAAGGCGCATTGTACACGCACAACATCGTTTCCATTTGTGTATAATAAATCTCCTCGTCCAATCAATTGATCAGCACCTTGAGTGTCCAAAATTGTTCTAGAGTCAATTTTAGATGTTACTCTAAAGGCAATTCTGGCAGGGAAATTCGCTTTAATTAAACCTGTAATAACATTTACAGATGGTCTTTGTGTCGCAATAATTAAGTGAATACCAATAGCACGAGCAAGCTGAGCCAAACGAGCAATCGGGATTTCGACTTCTTTTCCGGCTGTCATAATCAAATCGGCAAACTCATCGACAACCAAAACAATGTAAGGCAAAAATCGGTGGCCGGCTTCTGGATTTAATTTTCTTGCCTTGAATTTATCGTTGTATTCTTTGATGTTACGAACCATCGCATCTTTTAATAAAGAATAACGATTGTCCATTTCGGTACAAAGTGAGTTTAAAGTATTGACAACTTTTGCGTTATCAGTAATAATAGCGTCTTCCGTGTCAGGAAGTTTGGCTAAATAATGTCTTTCTATTTTATTGAAAAGCGTAAGCTCTACTTTTTTAGGATCGACCAAAACGAATTTTACTTCTGCTGGATGTTTTTTGTATAAAAGCGAAGTCAATACAGCATTTAATCCAACCGATTTTCCTTGTCCAGTTGCTCCAGCCATCAATAAGTGAGGCATTTTAGCTAAATCGACAACAAAAGTTTCGTTTGAAATGGTTTTTCCTAAAGCAATTGGCAATTCCATTTCTGCTTCTTGGAACTTAGCTGCTCCAATAACGCTTTTCATCGAAACCATAGTTGGATTTTTGTTCGGAACCTCAATACCGATAGTTCCTTTTCCTGGAATTGGCGCAATGATACGAATTCCTAATGCTGATAATGACAAAGCAATATCATCTTCTAAACTCTTGATTTTAGAAATTCTAATTCCGGCTTCTGGAACAATTTCGTATAAAGTTACCGATGGTCCAACTGTTGCTTTAATTTGAGCAATTTCAATTTTGTAGTTACGCAATGTATCTACAATTTTATTTTTATTTTCTTCTAATTCTTCTTGATTAATAGTAATCCCGCCAGTCGAATATTCTTTTAATAAATCAATTGTTGGGAATTTGTAATTTGAAAGATCTAAAGTTGGGTCAAATAAACCAAAATCAGCAACTAAGCGAGAAGCTAGATTTTCTTCAATAATATCTTCTTCCTCCGCTTTTTCGATTACAAATGCTTCGTCATGCGTTTGAATGACTTGTGGAGTAGGCGGTGTAATAGGTTTTAAAACCGGACTCAGATCAATTTCGGATGAATGTGAAATAGTAGGTTTTAAGGCTTCTTTGTTGATTTCGAATTGACTGTCAACGGTTTTTAGATGAATATTGTCCAATTCAGGATCTTCTTCCTCAATGGCAAATTCTTCTAAGTTATAAGCGCTTTCAGGCTGTTGCGGTTGTTGTGGCTGAATTGGTTTTATCGATTCTAATTCGGAGTTGAATTCCTTTTTGGTTGAATCAAAATAAGATTGAATCTTTTCAGGTGATACTTTTATTTTGAAAATCAGATAAACAATCAATCCGAAAAGCAAGGTCAATAAAGTTCCTGTTTTTCCAATGTAATCCTGAAGGAAAAGATTAAGTTCAAAACCAATTGTCCCTCCTAATTCTGGTGCCGATGTAGCGAAAAAACCAAACAGGACTGAAACTACAATTATAGCAAATAAATCCCAAAACCAAGTGTTTTTTAGTTTTTTGGTAGAAAGTTCTAATGCCAAAAACAATCCGGTAAGGAAAAATAAACGGACAAAAATAAAAGAAGCGATTCCGAAACCTCTGTAAACAATTAAGTCAGCGAGATATGCCCCGAATTTGCCAAGCCAGTTTTGTACCACCTCGCCTCGATCTCCAATACTGCTAACAGCACTTTGGTCAGTTTGCCATTGTCCGTTAACATAAAACGAAATAAATGCGACCAACAATGCGATGGAAAAGAGTATCAAAAGGCATCCCAAAACAAACTTTTGTTGTTTGGTTAATTTCCAAGACCTAATGCTCTCTACTTTTGATTCAGTTTTTTTGTCTGCGGTTTCTTTTTTTGCTTTTGCCATTCTTGCGTTCCTTGCCTATGTAAATTTTGGGATGTAAATAATTAAGCCAATCGCTATTGCGGTCATTGCGGCAAAAAATACCGCTCCGGCAGCAATATCTTTAATAAATCCTATTCGTTTGCTGTAATCAGGATGGATAAAATCAGCAATTTTTTCAACAGCTGTGTTGAGTCCTTCAACAGCTAAAACTAAACCAATGGCTAAGGTTTGACATAGCCATTCGGTTTGTGAAATATGAAAATAGAACCCGGCAATGGTCATGATAATTCCCAATGAGAATTGAACCATTACGCTGTGTTCTGTTTTGATTAGTTTTACAGCTCCTTTAAAAGCGTAAGTAACGCTTTTTAACCGACCTGTAACAAAAGTATTGTCTTTTTGAAACTCCATTTAGAGTAATATATTATAGTGCGGCTAAAGCTGCTTCGTAATTTGGTTCGTTTGCAATTTCTGCTACTTGTTCTGTATGAAGAACTTTTCCATTTGCATCAACAACAATAATTGCTCTTGAGTGTAAGCCAGCTAAAGGCCCATCAACGATTTCTAAACCGTTTGCTTTACCAAAAGCACCAGTTTGAAAATCGGATAAGTTTACTACATTTTCTAAACCTTCGGCACCACAAAAACGTTTTTGAGCGAAAGGTAAATCTCTAGAAATACATAAAACTGTTGTGTTTTCTAATCCGCTTGCGCTTGCATTGAAAGTTCTAACAGATGTTGCACAAGTTCCTGTATCAACACTTGGGAAGATATTTAAAACTAATTTTTTACCAGCGAAAGTACTCAATGAAGCAACTGATAAGTCATTTTGTACTAATTTGAAGTCAGCTAATTGTGATCCAACTGCTGGCAATTCGCCTGATGTATGAACTGGATTTCCTCCTAAAGTTATTGTAGCCATGATTTTTGTTTAAAATTAATGAGGTTCAAAAGTAAGGATTAATATTTGAATCTAAAAGTATTTGTTATGGGTTTAAGGAGAGATTAAGGGTGCGGTTTTGATCGCCACGAATTCACGAATTTGTTTAAATAACTTTAGATTTGCCACAAAGTATGTCATTTCGACGAAGGAGAAATCGCACTAGTGATTCGACAAAGATTGACGATTCTGATTGCGGAGCTTCTTGTGTGATCTGCTTCGCCAATTCGCTATCGCTCGGGTCTCCTTCGTCGAGATGACAAGATTGCGTGAAAACTGTGACTGAAAACTGCGACTGAAAACTGTAAACAAAAAAAAGCGTCTCCAAATAGAAACGCTTTCTCAGTCTTGTTTTTTGTTTTTTATTTGAAAAAGAGGCCGATATTATTTATCGATTGACCCTAAAACACGTTTCATAAACGTATTTAAAGCTTCTTTTTTATCTGTTCCTTGTGCAACCAATTTTTGCACTTCAAGAGCACCATACATATTTGAAATCAATTCGCCGATAACGTCTAATTCTTCATCTTTAAGAGAAGGAATTTCAGTCATCGCTTCTAGAACTTCGATCGTTTCAATGATATAATCCTGATCGTTTTCTTCGATGAATTGCGTTAAATGTTTTATTACTGGTAGTTTCATGATTTTTTTTGTTTAAGCGTTAAATCGTTTATTTGTTTAATCGATTAAACGAATAAACAAATAACCAATTAAACAATTGCGTTTACTAAGTCGATTAAAACTTCTTGTTTATTAGTTTGCGTTTCGCCCACTAATTGTCCGTTTACAAAAGTGGCAAATGTTGGCAGGTTGCTCACATTAGCTAATTTTCTTGATTCGGGAGAATTCTCTGCATCAACCAAAACAAAAGTGATAGCTTCATTTTCTGTGGCTAATTTTTTGAATTTTGGTTTCATAATACGGCAATTTCCACACCATGAAGCTGAATATTGTACTACTACCTTTTCGTTTTTAGCAACTAAATCTGCTAACGTATCTTCGTTTAAGTCGATTAACATAGTTTTTATTTTTTTAGACACTAAGTTGCTAAGGTTCTGAGATGCTAAGTTTGCTCTCGAACCGAATAACTTTGTGTGGATTTATTTAATAGATTTTTTTAAGTCGTTGAGATTCTAAGATCTAAGTTTGATCTTAGAATCTCTTGACTTTTATTGTAGAATGTATTTAAGATTCAAAAGTTAAGTTAAAAACTTAGCATCTTAGTATCTCAGCAGCTTAGTTAGCGCTTAAGTATTCAGCAGTACTGATTCTGTCAGCAGACATTGCTTCTTTACCAGCTTCCCAGTTAGCAGGACAAACTTCACCTTTAGTTTGAATGTGTGTGTAAGCGTCAACCATTCTTAAGTATTCGTTTACGTTACGTCCTAATGGCATATCGTTTACGCTTTCGTGGAAAATTTTTCCAGTTTCGTCGATTAGGTAAGTAGCTCTGTAAGTTACGTTTGAACCTTCGATGATAACTGAATCAGTATCTTCGCTGTAGCTTGTAGATTCGATATCAAGAATACCTAAAATGTTAGCTAAGTTACGGTTTGTATCTGCTAAGATTGGGTAAGTAACACCTTCGATTCCACCATTGTTTTTTGGAGTATTTAACCAAGCAAAGTGAACTTCGTTTGTATCACAAGAAGCACCAATTACGATAGTATTTCTTTTTTCGAATTCTGGTAATGCAGCTTGAAAGGCGTGTAATTCAGTTGGACATACAAAAGTAAAATCTTTTGGGTACCAAAATAAAAGTACTTTTTTATTGTTGTTTACTGCTTCTTCAAAAATGTTGATTTTTAAATTGTCACCCATTTCTGAGATAGCATCTACTGCAATACTTGGGAATTTTTTTCCTACTAAAGACATAATTTTTGTTTTACGTTAAATGTTTATTTCTGCTGCAAAAGTAGGGCATAACTACAGGTACTTACAATAAGATGTGATTATAAATATTTATAAGTTGATAAGTTTTGGTTATTAGGTGTTTTAACTTATTGGATATCAATATTTACTGGAAGAATTCCGTTTGAAGAAATTTTTTCTAAAAATTGAATTCCCGCAGTTTTTTGAAATTCTTCAAAATCTTGATACGCCTGAATCAATCCTGAAGCCTTTTTCAGATTTGGAATAAGTGGTAAAACGTACGGATTTCCGAAAACGTAAACGATACATTTTTTGGTTTGAAGTAAATCTGAAAGCAGTTCAAAAACTTCATTATCAATTTCGAAATTATTTAGCGGTTTTGCCTTTGGAACAAATAATGAAATTAAGATTATTTCGAAATTTTCTAATTCATTTTTGATTGATGAAATATCCGAAACTTCTAGATTTTCAAAAGCAAATTCTGGAGAATCAAGTTTTGAATTTAAAGTTTTAAAGAAAGTGTTTTCAGTATTTTTATATAAACTCAGTTTAGCAAGTTTTTTGTTTTTCTGCGCTTCAAAAGCTAATTCTGAATTTGAATTGTCAATAATAGTAGTAATAGCATTTTGAGCAATTTCAAGATTTAATTGAGATGTTTTTTCGAAGTTTAATTCGCCTGAAAGAGCAGTATTTCCAGAAAGAATTCCAGCTTTTTCTTTGGCTTTCATGATTCTGTTGAAACTTTCTTCGATTCTTTCTGGGGAAGCATTTTTCAGAATCGCTTCAATTCCTTCCGGAACATTTTCGGCGAAACATAAAACATCATTTCCAGCGTTGAAAGCTTCCCATTCTAGTTGACCTTTGGTTTCATATAATTTAGAAACGCTGTGCATGTTCAAAGCATCGGAAATTACTAAACCATCGTAACCTAGTTTATCGCGCAAAAGATCCTGAATAACGGCTTTTGATAAAGTTGCCGATGTGTCTTTTCCTTCATTCAAACTAGGAACAGCCAAATGCCCAATCATAATCGAATCGACATTGTTTTCGATTCCTTTGATGAATGGATGCAATTCGTTTTCCATCAATTCTTCTAAAGTTTCCTTTAGAACGGGTAATCCTAAATGCGAATCGACATTCGTATTTCCGTGTCCAGGGAAGTGCTTCAAACATCCTAAAACGCCAACTTCCGACATTCCTTTTAAGTATTCAACAGCAAAATCGGCTACTTTTTCTTTGTTTTCACCAAAAGAGCGATAACCAATAACCGGATTATTTGGATTATTATTGATGTCTGCCAAAGGCGATAAATTATACTGAATTCCGGCCGCTTTTAAATCCAATCCAATTTGTTTTCCAACTTCATAAACCAAATCAGCTTTGTTTTTTGGTAAAGCGCCAAGCGTAATCGCATACGGATATTGCGGTGTTTTTTCAATTCGCATTGCTAATCCCCATTCTGCATCAATACTGATTAAAAGTGGAGTAGAAGCCACTTTTTGATAACGAACAATTAAAGCTTTGATTTTTTCGTAGCTGTCATCATTGAAAACTACTTTTTTCTTGCTTTCGTAGTTCGTTGCAGCGCTCGCACGACTGTGGAAAAAAGTCAGTCCGCCAATATTATGTTCTTTTATGAGGCGTTCGGTTTCTTGAATGTTTTCTTCAGTGTCGTTGATAAAAACGGCTGGAAAAAAAAATTGTCCTATTCTTTGTCGTAATGCTTCGGCAGTGATTTTCATTATTATAAAGTCTTTTTCATGCAGACACTATTATCCATTTCCTCATAAGGCGGATAATTGGGAATGATGGTATAATTTAATTTTTGATATAAGTTGATGGCTTCCGGCTGATTTTTGCCAGTTTCCAAAATGGTGTAGGTATAACCAACTTCTTTTGCCCAGATTTCTAGTTCGGCTAAAATTTTAGAAGCAATTCCTTTGTTGCGAAAGTCAGGATGAACATACATTCTTTTTATTTCGGTTTTGTCACTTTCTTTTTCGCGAAAAGCGCCACAAGCAACGGGAATACCATTTTCGTAATAAACGACCGCATGTTTTATTTTATCGGTTTTATTAAACTGATTGTAAAAAGCATGATCATCTCCGTCTCTAATTGCTAAATCTTTATCTAATAAAGCAACGAGATTTATAAAATCGATATCGTCTGAATTAGTTCGTTTTATGCTCATTTCGATTTTTTAACATTAAGATATAAAGTTCATAAAGCTTGACTTAAATTACTTAATTTCTTAATGGTTAAAGAAAATTAAGCTTCCTTTAAATTCACTTACTTTAATTTTGCCTTTTTCTGCTTAGCCAATTGCTTTTTGGTTTCAATTGCCTTTTCCAATCGGTTTTTGAAACGGAAAAGTTTTGGCAATCCTTCTAATCGGTCTACGAGTGTGATTTCTTCGTAAACCAAAATTGCTTTTTCTAAAACCCTGATTTCGTTTTCTAGATCAAGTTGGTTTTTGTAGATCGTAGCTAAACGATCGTAAGGATGATTTCCTTTAAAGCTTTCCGCGACATTTTCCTCATACAATTCAATTGCTTTTTCAAGATTTCCGGTTTTTTCGAACTCAGCTCCTTTCAAGTTGCGTTCGGCCTGCAAATTTTCATTGATTTCCATAGGTAAAAGTTTGATTTGGGGTTTAAACTTCTTCTGATTTTTTTCCGAAATCCTTCGGGAAAATTAAAAAACGTGATAAAATAAGACCTGGAATTGTAGCTATGAAAACCCAAACGAAGAAGTTTTCGTAACCTAAATATTTTTGTATAAAACCGCTAAGCATTCCTGGAAGCATCATTCCTAATGCCATAAAACCAGTTGCAAGTGCGTAGTGAGCCGTTTTTGATTCGCCTTCGGCAACATGAATTAGATACATCATAAAACCTGTAAATCCAAATCCATAACCAAACTGTTCAAGAACAACCGTTAGGCAAGTATAAAGATTTAATGGAGAATTTATTTCGAAAAAATATAAATTTATATGTAGATGAAAAAGCTCTTGCGGTTGGAAATGAGCTAATCCGATAAATCCAAGAATAGGAAGATGCATCGCCAAAAACATTGGAAACATCCATTTTGTAAGTCCGTGTTTAGAAATTGCAATACCGCCTAAAATGCCTCCCACAGTAAGAGCAAAAATTCCTAGGGTTCCATAAATGATTCCAACGGCTTCGGTGTCTAATCCCATTCCGCCAGATTCTTTTGGATCTAATAAAAACGGGCTTAACATTTTAAGCAACTGCGATTCTCCTAATCTAAAGACTAGAACAAAAGCTAAAATTAAACCGATTTGTTTTTTCTTGAAGAAACTGATAAATATAGTTCCGAAGTTTTGATTTTGATGCGCTTCTTTATTTTCAGTGGGATTGATTTCATTTTTTGGTGTAAAAATAAAATTGTAAAGCGTAATAAAAGTCATTAACAACCCAACACAAATCATCGTGTACGACCATGCTTTTGTGTTGTCGCCATATTTATGTTCCAAATAACCAGCAAAAAGTACAATTAATCCGTTTCCGGCCAACATCGATAATCTATAGAAAGTACTTCTGATTCCGAGGAAAAAAGATTGCTGTTCTTTTGGTAAAACTAATAAATAAAAACCATCACTCGCGATATCATTTGAAGCAGAAGCAAAAGCGGCAACCCAGAAGATTGCTAATGTCATCATAAAAAATCCGTTCGTTGGAATTGTGAATCCGACTAATAGGAAAGCAATCGAAATAAGCAATTGCATTGATAAAAACCATTTTCTTTTAGTTCCTGTCAATTCAATAAACGGACTCCAAAGTGGTTTTACAACCCAAGGTAGATATAATAAACTGGTATAAAGACCGATGTCATCATTACTGATTCCGAGATTTTTGTACATAATTACCGATACCGAAATAATGACGGCATACGGCAGTCCAGAGGCAAAATTTAGAAGCGGAATCCAGAACCAAGGTTTATTATCTATTTTCATTAGGTTGATTTGGTGTATAGTTTTTAAATGGTTTTTTAAGGTCTATTGCTGTTGGCGTGCTTTCATTGGCATAATAATCAATAAAAGTCACAGCGCAAGCTTTGTAAAGATTCAGTTTTCCGCCAGCAATCGAAAAAGTGATATTTCCGTCAACTTCTTTTACGGTAACTTTTTCAACGATTTTTGTAGCGTCGTTAATATCTATTTTTGCAGTATGTTCGCCTCCATAAACAACCATATAACGCACTTTCGTATTCAGTGGACTTTTGATTGTAAACGTATATTTAATGCTGTCTTTTGCATATTCAAGAACTTGTGGCGTGTCAATAATAACATGTTTCAAATTTGGAACTGCAGCAATAAGTGCCGGATATTTATATTGATTTTCCTCAAGATGACGAACAACATCTAAATTTTTGTCCATAAACCATTTAGAACTGAAATAAGCACTTCCGGAAACGTTTTTAAATGTTCTTAGAAAATCAATTTGCGTTGGGATTTCGGTAATGAAATTCCAGCTTTTATCGCCGTCGCCTCTAATTTTATACGACGCGTGACCAATATAAATTGCAGTATTTGCATTAGTGTTTTCTGACCACCATTTTACAAGTTTAGAATAAGATGCTCTAGTATTATTCATGCTCCAATACAATTGTGGCAGAATATAATCGATCCATTTTTGATCCATCCAAAGCATTGGATCTGCATATAAATCGTCGTAATTTGATGTAGATTGTGTTTCAGAACCTCGCGGATCCTGAGATTTGTTTCGCCAAACCCCAAACGGACTAATTCCGAATTGAACCCAAGGTTTGCTTGCTTTAATTGTCGTAGAAATCGTGTGTACAAAGTTGCTCACATTCGCACGACGCCAGTCTGAAAGACTTAAACCCGCGCCGTATTTTTTGTATGAAGCCGAATCGTTAAATGTTTTTCCGGGAATGGTATACGGGTAAAAATAATCATCAAAGTGAATCGCATCGATGTCGTATTTATCAACAACTTCTTTTACAACTTTGGTCAAATGTTCCTGAACTTCAGGTAAAGCAGGATTGTAATAGTATTTTCCTCCGTATTCGATCATCCATTCCGGATGTTTGAAAAGATCATGTCCAGGGCTTAAAAGATTTTTATTCAAATCAAAAGTCGCACGATATGGATTCAGCCAAGCGTGAAACTCAAAACCGCGATTGTGCGCTTGCTCGATCATCCAAGCCAATGCATCATAATATGGATTTGGAGCCAAACCTTCTTTCCCAGTCAGGAAACGTGACCAAGGTGCAAATTCAGAAGGATAAATAGCATCGCCAACGCTTCGAACCTGAACAATTACAGCGTTATAATTTAGTTTTTTATAAGTTTCTAGAATTTCAAGATAATCCGCTTTTTCTTTTTCAACGTTGTCTAGACTTGTTTTTGGCCAGTCAATATTCACAACGGTTGCAATCCATACACCTCTGAATTCGTTTTTAGGATGTTGTACATTTTCCTGTGCAATGGATTTCCATCCAAAGAAAAACAAAAATAGAATAGAGTATAGTAAGTGCTGATTTTTATGCATTTCAATCTTTTTTAACAAAAACCAAAAATAGTTTCTTTTGCCACGAATTACACGAATTTTCACAAATTATTTTTTAAAGGAATAATAATGAGCAAAAAATACTGCAATTTAGTAAGTTTTTTTTCTGCCACGAATTACACGAATTGCACTAATTTTATTCTCAAAGTATTAAAAAAATAATTCGTGAAAATTCGTGTAATTCGTGGCTAAAAATATTTAGCTTGGAAAAGAAATCTTTCCCATTGTTACCGATGGAATTCCTTTTTTTGAACCAAAGTTATAATTTCCTCCAGCCACAGTTTCATTCGCCAAAACTGCAAACAAAACCGCTTCTTTAGCATCGCCTGAAATTCCGAGAACGTCACTTTTTTCAAATTTACAAGATAATAATTCCTGTAACCAACTCACCAATAACGGATTCCTTGCGCCACCGCCCGACATATAAACTGTAAACTCTCCGATTGGTGTTTTAGTATTTTGGACAACAAACAAAACCGCTTCGGCAATTGTCTCAGCAGTTAGGCGCGTTAAAGTGGCCAGCAAATCTGGTGCCGAAATATTCTGCAAACCTAATTTTACCAAAGCAGAATTCACAAATTCATGATTGAATAATTCCTGACCGATAGTTTTTGGAAAGCTTTTCTGGAAGAATGCATCGCTTTTTAATTCGCTTAAAAGTGCTTGATTTACGGTTCCGCTTTTAGCAATTTCAGCATCTTTATCAAAACTTTTTTCAGGGAAAAACTGTTTGGTGAAAATATCAATTAAAGTATTTGCGGTTCCAGTATCGGTTACAAAAACTTCTTCGTCGTTTTGTGAGGCTGGCAAATAAGTGAAATTTGCAATTCCGCCCATGTTGAGCATGATTCGGTTTTCGCCTTTTTTGCTGAATAACAAATAATCGCCATAAACCGCCAAAGGCGCACCTTCACCGCCACCCGCAACGTGTTTTTGCCTGAAATCAGATAACGTGATAATTCCGGTTTTTACCGCAATATGATCGCCATCGCCAATTTGCAAAGTCGCATTTGGAAATTTTTCCTGTTGATGCAAAAACTTCGGCGCATGCAAAACCGTTTGTCCGTGCGATGCAATTAAATCAACTTCGCTTGCGGGAATATTCCATTTTGAAAGACAATCGTTGATCATTCCGGCATGTAAATCAGCAATCCATTCGTTTAGCAAAACCAAATGCTGAAAATCGATCGTTTTTTTAGCAAACACTTTTCTGATTTCGGTTTTAATGTCTTCGTTGTAATCGATGGTTTCAAACTGCTCGATTTTTACGATTGTATTTTCGCCTTCGCCCGAAACTTCACAAAGCGCCAAGTCAAGTCCGTCAAGCGAAGTTCCAGACATTAAACCGATTATTTTTCGGGTTTCTTTTTGAGCTATTTTGTAAAGTGCGGTTATATTTTTATTCATTTTGATGGAAGACTTTTTTGATAATGCTAAAATGGGATTTATTTGGGGATAAATTTAGGGAAAGTTGGGGATTTTTTTGGTTTGGAAAAAACGGGTATTTGTACTTGTTGGTTTGGATTGGGTAATTGATATTTTTGAAATATATGATTTAAATTCTTGAAAAAAGGTTTTCCGTAAAAAAACTAAAAATCAGTAGTTTAATTTTGATTTTAATTTAACCAAAATAATAAATAAAATGTCAAAAATGTTTTTCAATAGGTTACATCTGAATATTGTTGATAACCGAGCAAAAAAGCCATTTTTAATTGATGGAATTAAAAGTGCTGCTTCTGAAGGATTTAATAATTATTCTTATAAAATAGTTGAAGTTGAGACAAAAGGATCTTATATAAAAGGATATCTTATAAAATATGATCCATATGGACGAGGGGAAGTTTTAGATGAATCTACTGATACTGTAAAGCAAGGTGGAACTGTAAACAATATAGTAGCAAAATCACTTTTTTTAATTAATATAGATGAAATGGTTATTGCATTTGAAGAAATTAAGAATGTAATTTCTAAGACTATGTTTGCTAGAATGTTCACAAATCTTTTTAATAATAATCAAAAAGGTCAAAATTTTGAATTTTCTATTTCTAGTATTAGTGAGAAGTATTCATTTATCGAGAAAGCTCGTAATTTAAAACATATTAAACGTGTATCTATAAGATTGGTTCCATCAAATCCTAATAATGCAGATTTATGGCGAACTACCGATGAAAAAATGCAACAAAATGGAATAACTAAATATAAAGAAGTTCAAGAGTCTACTGAGAAGAATGGTATTTCATTAGATGATGAGACAATAGCGAAAATGGCTATGTCTGAGGATGGATATGGTTTCGCAGAAGCCATTGGATGTGATGTAGAAGGAAATACAGTTACTATAAGTACAGCAAAAAGAAATCAAGAAATTACTCAAATTTTGCCAGATAATGTTGAAAAAAGCGGAATGGATAAAATTATTCAATATCTTAACGTTACTTTTGAAAAGATTAAACAAAGAACAAGCCATCAAGAATGAGACGTATAAAATCAGTGATATTATGTTGGGATTTTGGAACTTCCTTTATGGTAGTGTTTTTGACTTACTATTTACTTCCGGATTATATAAATATGAAATTCGCATTATCATTTTATAATGTCGCAATGACTGTTTTGTCTATAATTTTTTCATTATTCTTTACAGCAATGGCAATTATTATGTCATCTTCAGATAATGACTTTATTGAATTTCTAGAGAAAGATAAAATATTTACAGAGTTACTATGGTCGTTTAAAATAACCCTATTGTGTCTTTTTATGAGTTTAATTTTGTCAATTATTTTATATAGCGGCACATCATATTGGTTGGAAACTTTTGATGAAAATAAAACCATATGGCTGCAAGGCAAAACATTTCTTTTATTCTTAGAGTTTTTATTTTTATACAGTATGCTAGCAACTTGGCTCTGTATCATGGATACGTTGCAATTTTCGAAATATCGCTCTAGATATTTATCTCAAAATAAAGAAAAAAAAGAATAAAGCAATAGGGAAAAATAGTAACAAAAATTTACATTATGAAAAATTGGTTTGAAAATAATCAAACAAAATCGGTTATATTGTATACTCTAATAATTTCAGCTTCTACTTGGGCTTGTTATAAGTATATGTACGAAGAAAGTAAATTAGAACTTTATAAAGCTCAAATAGAATCTAAACAAGTTGAGTTGTCACAGCTACAATCAAGGATTGAATTTCTAGAAAAAAAGAATTCAAGTCTTGAAGTAGTTATAAAAGAATTTGAAGATTGGAATTCTAAAAGCCAAAACCCTAATCTTTTTTATAAAACGAAATTTGAGGAAATGGCTAGTTTAAAGCAAAAATATCAAAATTCAATAGCTTTAAATTCTTCTTCTGAAGATTCTATTCCGAAAACATATGACACTATAGTCGCTAAAGAGATTTTTCCAATAGATGCAAAAATTTATAAAGGTGATACTTATATTAATGATAAAGAACAAATTGTGATAGCAGTTAATGATGTTAATGTTTCGCGAGAATGTGATTTAATATTGAGTGTAGGAAATAAAAAGAATGAAAGTTTTAAGAATGTAAAAGTTGGAAAAACTTTCACTTATTTAGTTGGGAAGAGAAAATTGAGGATTACTTTAAGTAAAACAGAATTTATTACTTCTTGGGCAACTTTTCATATTACAAAAGAAAATCAGAAGTAGTTTTTATAATCGGAAAGTTAAAGAATTTAAAGGGGTTCAGATAGGGAAACTACTTCAATAAAAATTATGATAATAAGTTAAACAAAAATGAAGATGTTCAAACTATCAAGAATGAAATCCAAAAAAAATAGAATACCAATTGAAACTTATTTAAGAATTTAGTAGATTCAATTTAATAAATAACAAAAGATGGAAGCAAACGACTTTATAACATTAGTAATATCAAGCTTAGCTTTGTTAGTATCGGGACTTGTATATTGGGAAAGTAACTATGTTTTTAAACTCGACACTGTTTTAGGCAAGCACGCAAAGTTAGGTTTAATTGGAACTGATGGTAAGATTTACCCTCTTATAATGGCGAATGTAACATTTATTAATAATGGTGGAAAAACTGATTCAATTGAAGATACTAAATTATTAGTAGAAATTAATGGAAATGGTGTTGCGACCTATGAGCACGAATTTATAACAGCTAGGGAATTTACGGATATCTACAACAATAATGCACAATCTACAGAGATATTGCCTATCATAGTTAATGGGAAAAGCAATACATTAAAGAGATATGGTTTTCAAGCTATTCCAAAAATAAATCAGGAAATGATACCAGTTAAATTTAATGTAAAATTAACTTTATACGTTAAGCTTCATGGTCGTTGGATTAAACAAAAGCAATACCAATGTAAAAACATTTCAAATGTGTGGCAAAATTTAAATCCTGTAGGGGCATTTGAAGAAAAAATTATTAGTTTGGTGGAAGTGAATTAATATTTTCTTCGAAACTGCCATGCTAGTGAGTGTTCCTCTCGTGCCCGCATGAAAAGTTTACCTAGATATAATTGTTTTAATTCTTGCTATAGAATTTTGCACTTTGCGTTCACGAGCAAGATGCTCGCGCTAGCGACTGAATTATTCAAGAATCGTTTTTTATTCAATAAATTGCCTTTTGAAACCTAAACACCCTAGCCCTGATGGAAGCGACATCCTTTTGCGCCGGGGTTCGGCGTAAAAGATATAGAGGACAGCAGGAAATAGCTCCTAATTAAATTTAAAATTCCAAATACGTTTTTGAAGCTTAGGACATTTCAAAATCTTGTTATACTCGCTAATTTTTTTTAAATTTGAGTAAATGAAATACTCAAAATAGAAAGTCACACACTCATGTTGTCCGTTAGAGTTATTCGGGAAATTATCTATACGGGATTTTCAAACAGATGGCAAAATAGTATCATACATAAATCTTCAAGGCATGAGTTACGAAAAAATCAAAGAAGAATTTATTAAAAGTGCGGAAGCGTATATAAACGCAAAGCGCCAGCCGTTTGAGAAATTATCAGGCATGGAACTAGTAGATGCAAAATCTCACTATCTTGATGGTTTTCAAGATTACATCATGCACCTAAACTTTACATTAAATGCATTGGTTGAGGAACATTCGATATCTTTTAAAACTCTTGAAGAGGCAAATGCTTTCCAAGATTTCATGAAACCGACTTTTGGTAGTATTGCTGTAAAGTTTACGGAAGGACTTATTGAGTAAAAGAGAAAATTTGCGTTTTCATATGCCTTCTCCCGATAGCCATCGGGAACGCTCAGGATGACAAGCGAGTTAAAACTTCAATTCTAATGTCAAAAACAATCACAAAAAAACCTTAGAACCTTAGCATCTTAGAACCTCAGAACCTAAAAAAATAAGTATTTTTGTGAAATCATATTTCAGAAAAAATGTCACTACTTAAAGATTTAGAGCAATTAGCCGGCGAACTCGAGGGCACACTTTTATACGATGATCTTCATAAAACACTTTATTCGACAGATGCATCGGTGTACCGGATTCGGCCAAATGCAGTGGCTTTGCCTAAATCTGTGGCTGATATTAGTAGGTTGATTCGCTTTGCGAGAGAACACAATATTTCGGTTACACCAAGAACGGCTGGAACTTCACTTGCCGGACAAGCCGTTGGCGACGGACTTGTGATTGATGTTTCGAAGCATTTTACCAAAATATTAGGTTATGATGCCGAGAAAAAAACAGTTACGGTTCAACCCGGTGTTATTCGCGATGAACTGAATTTATATTTAAAACCTTTCGGTGTATTTTTCGCGCCAATTACTTCGACTTCAAATCGTGCGATGATTGGCGGCATGGTGGGAAATAATTCTTCTGGAACCACTTCGATTCGGTATGGCGTTACGCGCGATAAAATTGCTGAAGTAAAAGCGATTTTGAGCGATGGAACAGAAGTAGTTTTTGGCGAATTGACATCGGCGGAATTTATCGAGAAAACCAAAGGCGATTCTTTAGAAAATAAAATTTACAAAAGCGTTTACGACGAACTTTCGGTAAAAGAAAATCAGGAAGAAATTATAAAAGAGTTCCCGAAACCAGAAATTCACAGACGAAATACAGGTTACGCGGTTGATATTCTGCTAAAATCAGAAATCTTTGGCGGAACAGAACCGACAATAAATTTAGGGAAACTACTTTGCGGAAGCGAGGGAACTTTGGCTTTTACAACCGAAATCACTTTAAAAGTTGACGATTTACCGCCAGCGCACAGTATAATGGTCGTTGGGCATTATCATACGATTCAGGAATCTTTGGAATCTGTTGTGGTGGCGATGAAACATCATTTGTATACTTGCGAAATGATCGACGACACGATTTTGGATTGCACCAAAACAAATCGCGAACACATTAAAAACCGTTTCTTTTTGGTTGGAGAACCCAAAGCGATTATGCTGTTTGAAGTGGCTTCGCACACTTTAGAAGATGCCGAAAATCAAGCGAATGCTTTAATTGCCGATTTAGAAAAACACAATTTTGGTTATGCTTTAGTAAAAATTTACGGTTCTGATATTGATAAAGCCAACGAACTTAGAAAAGCCGGACTCGGACTTTTAGGAAGTATTGTTGGCGACAACAAAGCCGCAGATTCTATTGAAGATACAGCGGTAGAATTAAGTGATTTGCCAGCTTATATTGCGGAGTTTTCTGCGATGATGTTAAGCCACGGACAGGAAGCGATTTATTACGCTCATGCCGGTGCTGGAGAATTGCATTTGCGTCCGGTTTTGAATTTGAAGAAAACGGAAGATCTAAAATTATTCAGAACCATTGCGACCGATGTGGCGCATTTGGTGAAAAAATACAGAGGTTCGTTGAGCGGTGAACATGGCGATGGAATCGTGCGCGGGGAATTTATTCCGTTTATGATTGGCGATAAGAATTACGAATTGCTGAAAAGAATCAAATTAGCGTTTGACCCGAATTCGGTTTTCAATATCGGGAAAATTGTCAACGCTTTGAAAATGGATGAAAACCATCGTGTGGTTTCGGGCAGAGTAGAACCGGATATTAAAACGTTTCAGGATTTTTCAGACAGTTTAGGCATTTTGCGTGCTGCTGAAAAATGCAATGGTTCTGGCGATTGTCGAAAAATGCCATCGGCAGGAGGAGCAATGTGTCCGAGTTATCGTGCGACGCGAAATGAAAAAGAAACGACTCGTGCAAGAGCCAATGCTTTACGCGAATATTTGACGTATTCTGAAAAAGAAAACAAATTTGACCAGAAAGAATTATACGAAGTTTTTGAGTTGTGTGTAAGCTGTAAAGCCTGCGCTAGCGAATGTCCGAGTAATGTTGACGTTGCGACTCTTAAAGCCGAATTTTTATACCAATATCAAAAAGCAAACGGATTTTCGACCCGAAACAAGATTTTCGCCAACAACGCAAAATTGAACAAAATGGGAAGCAAATTCCCGTCAATTACGAATTTTATTTCGAATCAATCTTTGGTAAAAAAAACAATGGGAATTGCGCCTGAAAGACAAGTTCCATTGTTAGCGAAAAAGACTTTTAGAAAATGGTTTGTCAATAATAAACCAACAAAAACAGATTTTCCGAATGGAAGATTGTATTTGTTTGTTGACGAATTCACGAATTATTATGATGTCAATATCGGGATTGATGCTTTCGAATTATTGACTAAATTAGGCTACGAAGTTTTAATCGTAAATCACGAAGAAAGCGGAAGAACTTATTTATCAAAAGGATTTTTGGAAGAAGCCAAAAAGATCACTGACATCAATATTAATATATTCAAAGATTTGATTTCCGCGAAAGCGCCATTAATAGGAATTGAACCTTCGGCGATTTTGACTTTTAGAGATGAATATTTACGATTGGCCTCGGATAAAGAAAATGCTGAACGTATTTCGCAAAACGCTTTCACCATTGAAGAATTCTTCAAAAAAGAAATCATCGACGGAAAAATAACGCCAGATTCTTTTTCTGAAGAAACAAAAGAAATCAAAATTCATGGACATTGCCATCAAAAGTCTTTAAGCTCTGTTGAAGCGACTTTTGCTATGCTGAATCTTCCAAAAAATAATACGGTTACGATTTATAATTCGGGTTGCTGCGGAATGGCGGGTTCTTTTGGTTATGAAAAAGAACATTATCAAGTGAGTATGCAAATGGGAGAAGATACGCTTTTCCCAAAAGTACGCAACACTGCCGAAAATGTGAAAATCGCCGCTGCAGGAACAAGCTGTCGCCATCAAATTTATGATGGAACAAAACGTGAAGCGCAGCATCCTGTTAGTATTTTGAAAAGCTGCCTTAAATTTTAAATTTTAGATTTTAGAATGTAGATTTTAGATTTTTTTTCACGCAGATTTGGCAGATTAAGCAGATTTGTTTTTTATTAAAGATAGGTGTAATTTTTTCGCTGAATAAAAATCAGCTATATCTGCTAAATCTGCGAGAGAAAATATAGGCACAGATAGAAAAAATAATTCGTGAATTCGCGGCAAAAAAAAACATTAGAAAACAAAATCTTCTATTATATTTGAAATAAAGATAATTTTTGCATTATTTGCAAAATAAAACCAGAACGACTGAAATAAATCAATTTTTAATAGCAAAAAATATATGGCATTTTCAAGTTTATTCCGAAAGAAAACGGTGCAGGATATTCTGAAACAGGTTGCAAAAAATGAGGCAGACGGACATGAAGCATTAGGAAAGCATCTTACAACCAGAGATTTAACTGCTTTCGGAATTGCTGCAATTGTTGGTGCGGGTATTTTCAGCACCATAGGAAAAGCGAGTGCAGACGGAGGGCCAGCTGTAATATTTTTATTCCTTTTTACCGCTCTTGCGTGTAGTTTTGCTGCTTTTGCTTACGCCGAATTTGCTTCAATGGTTCCGGTTTCAGGAAGTGCTTATACCTATTCTTATGTGGCTTTTGGAGAAATTATCGCTTGGATAATAGGATGGGCTTTAATTATGGAATATGCCGTCGGAAACATAACCGTCGCGATATCGTGGAGTGATTATTTTACCGGACTGCTTCAGAGTGGCGGAATTCATTTGCCACAATGGATTCAGATGGATTATCTAACCGCTTCAAACGGATTTAACGATGCCGAGGCTTTAATGCGAGGCGGAAAAACATTCGAAAATTTAAGTACGGCGCTACAGCAAGCTCATACAGCTTGGACAACAGCACCAACAATAGGATCTTTTCATTTTGTAACTGATTTGCCTGCTTTATTTATTATTATTCTGATTACAGCTTTGGTTTACAGAGGAATGAAAGAATCTCGTAATGCAAGTAACTTAATGGTTGTTGTAAAACTTTGTGTGGTTCTTTTGGTAATTGCAGTGGGAGTATTTTATGTGGATACAGCAAACTGGGATCCGTTTGCACCAAATGGGGTTAGTGGTGTTTTAAAAGGCGTATCAGCAGTTTTCTTTGCTTATATTGGTTTCGATGCAATTTCTACAACTGCCGAAGAATGTAAAAATCCACAGCGTGATTTACCGCGAGGTATGATGTGGGCTATTATCATTTGTACCCTTTTGTATATTGCAATTGCCTTGGTTTTAACCGGAATGGTAAAATATCACGAATTGAATGTTGGAGATCCTCTTGCATTTGTTTTCGATAAATTGGACTTAAAATGGATGTCGGGAATTATTGCCGTGAGTGCGGTAGTGGCAATGGCGAGCGTTTTATTGGTTTTTCAAATGGGACAGCCTCGTATCTGGATGAGTATGAGCCGTGACGGATTGCTTCCAAAGAAATTCTCAACTGTTCACCCAAGATTCAAAACACCATCTTTTGCAACTATTGTAACAGGATTTGTAGTAGCAGTTCCAGCATTATTTTTAAACTTGACAATGGTAACCGATTTATGCAGTATCGGAACTTTGTTTGCCTTTGTATTAGTTTGTGCGGGAGTTTTGGTCCTTCAAAATAAACCTGAGATTCCGAGAGGAAAATTCAAAACACCTTATATCAATTCAAAATATATTTTGCCAGTTTTAATTATTGCGGGGCTGTATTATGCTTTTGCAATAAACAATAAAGCGACAATGGCTTTTGTAAATAATGAAGCGCAGATAAATGATGCTACAACCATTGTAACTTCATTGAACAAAGAAGAATCAGCACAAGTATTTACTTATTTAGAAAGTATTGAAGCAAATAATAAAACGGCCGAAACTTCGGATTTAGAACATTTATTGAGCCAATATCAAGATGATGAGGTTAAATATGCAGAGGTGGTAAAAGGATTGCCAATTGATGATTCTCTAAAATATGAATCAGGTTTCCAATTATTCAAGCACAAAATCCCAATGTGGATTTTCCTTTTTGTTTTACTTGGATTAGCGGTTTGGGCATTCAGAAAAAACCTTTCTTTGATTCCGCTTTTAGGATTAATTTGCTGTCTCTACATGATGGCTGAATTAAGCGTTTGGAACTGGATTTATTTCACGATTTGGTTAATAATAGGATTAGTAATTTATTTTACTTACAGTAGAAAAAATAGTAAACTAAACGTAGGAAATTATTAATTGTGAATTATAAATTATAAATGGAAAAGCCGTTCTGAAACTAAATCAGAACGGCTTTTTATTTTTGCCACAGATTATAAAGATTAAAATGATTTTTCACGCAGATTTGGCAGATTTAAGCAGATAAACACGGATTTTTAATTTTAGATTAAATTTTAATCTGTTTAAATCAGCCAAATCTGCGAGAGGAAACCTTAGCGAACCTCTGCGTAAATTTCTTTGCGAATCTTTGCGGAATCTAAAACCCCAAGCTCCACCATACAAGCTTTCATCATTTCATAAGTGCGCTGAATATCATTATCCAAACCAATCGAAAAACGAATCAAGCCATCAGTCAATCCCATTTCTTTTTGTTCTTCTAACGGAATTTCACTAGAAGTTGAGGTTCCCGGCGCGCTGAATAACGTTTTGTAAAAACCTAAACTTACGGCCAGATATCCTAAGTTTCGTTCCTGCATCAATTCCATTAATTCATTGGCTTTTTCCAAACTTCCAACATCAATAGTCAGCATTCCTCCAAAACCATATTCAGGGTTAATCATCGTTTTGTACAATTCATGACTCGGGTGGCTTTTCAATCCCGGATAAACCGTTTTTAAACCGTCTTTTTCAAATTGATCGGCTAGAAAATGCGCATTATGACTGTGCTGTTTAATTCGGATATGAAGCGTTCTCAGGTTTTTCATTACACTTGCCGAACGCAAACTGTCCATTGTAGGTCCCAAAAGCATACTCGCACCCGAATTTACATTTTTCAGTGAGTTGATAAATTCTTTCGAAGCACAAGTTACGCCGCCAACTGTATCACTGCTTCCGTTAATGTATTTCGTCAAACTGTGAATGACGATATCAGCACCTAATTTTGCTGGAGAAACCGATAAAGGCGAAAACGTATTATCGACGACTAGTTTCAAATTATGTTTCTTGGCAATTTTAGCCAAACCACGAATATCGGCAACTTCTAATAACGGATTGCTAACAGTTTCGCAATACAAAACTTTGGTTTTTGGTGTAATTGCAGCTTCTACAACATCCAATTTTGTAATGTCAACAAAACTTGTTTCAATTCCGAATCTTGGCGTAAAATTCTTCAAAAAAGCATAAGTTCCGCCGTAAATTGTTCTGCTTGATACGATATGATCACCCGCGCCGCACAATTGCAATAGAGTAGGTGTAATCGCTCCCATTCCCGAAGCCGAAACATTTGCTGTTTCTGTTCCTTCCATCGCAGCCAAAGCCTGATCTAAATACAAATTACTTGGCGAAGAATGGCGCGAATACAAATAACAGCCTTCCATATTTCCCTCAAAAGTATCAAACATAGTTTTAGCCGAAAGAAAAGTATAAGTCGAGGAATCAGAAATCGACGGATTCACACCGCCAAATTCACCAAAGTATTGCAAATCCTGAATTTTATCTGCTGGATTGAAGTTTTTCATAGTAGTGAGTTTCAAGTTTTTATTTGTTTCAAGTTTCAAGTTCTTATTGTAGAGATTAGGAGCTGTTTCCTGCTATCCGTTTCAATCTTTTGTGTCTCGTTAAAGAAACGAGACACAAAAGGATTTTCACTTCTATCAGGGCTAGGGCACTCGTTTTCAAAAGAAATTCTATTCAAAGTAAGATTGAATTAGAAAAATAATCAACATGTGATTTTATATTTAGATTTTAAAACTATAAAAATGTATTTATATTGATTTTTAATCTAAATTTGAATCTAAAAGTATTGTTGAACAGATTTTCTTTCATTTACAAAGACGCCATCAACTATCAACTAAAAACCATCAACCAAAATGACTTTAGACGCTATAGATAAAAAACTTCTGGTTTTACTTCAAACCGATAGTAAAAAAACAACCAAAGAATTATCCTTGAAATTGGATCTTTCGGTTACAGCAGTATACGAACGAATCAAAAAATTAGAAAGAGAAGGAATAATTAAAAACTACGTTGCCTTAGTCGATAAATCTAAAATCGAAAAAGGATTTGTGGTTTTTTGCCATTTAAAATTGATTCAGCATACTAAAGAATTTCTAACCAAATTCGAAAGTGAAGTCATTAAATTAAACGAAGTTTTGGAATGCCATCACGTAAGTGGTGATTACGATTATATTCTGAAAGTCTTAGTAAAAGATATGGAAGCGTACAGAGAGTTTTTAGTCACAAAACTAACTTCGTTACAGCATATTGGAAGTACACAAAGTATGTTTATGATTAGTGAAGTGAAGAATTCGACGGTGATTTCTTTTTAGAGGAACTAAGATTCTAAGTTGCTGAGGTTCTAAGGTTTTTTCTGTAGAGGCGCACAGCAGTGCGTCTAACGTCCAGTTTGTCATTTCTGAAAAGAGAAATCGCACACGAAACTCCGCAAAGTATATTTCCAATCTTTGTCGACTCACTAGTGTGATTTCTCCTTTCAGTGGAAATGACATACTTTGTGAACTTAATAAAAACAAAAACTTTGCGGTTCTGCGTCTTTGCGAGACTAAAAAAAAGAAAAAACTTTGCGAACCTTCGCGTAATTCTTAGCGCCCTTTGCGGTAAAACTTCACAACAAAATTTCACACAAAAAACATTGAAAATTAAACTTCAAACAAAACTTTATTCCTTAATTTTGTAACCGCTAAAATAAAAACAAAATACTATGAGTTCATTTGACGTAGTCATTATAGGTTCAGGTCCTGGAGGATATGTATCAGCAATTCGTTGCGCACAATTAGGTTTCAAAACTGCAATTGTAGAAAAATATAATTCATTGGGCGGAACTTGCCTTAACGTAGGTTGTATTCCTTCAAAAGCATTATTATCATCTTCACACCATTATTCAGAAATTGCTCATTTTGCAGATCACGGAATCGAAGTTTCTGGAGATGTAAAAATCAATTTAGAGAAAATGATCGCGCGCAAGCAAGCTGTTGTAGATCAAACCGTAGGTGGAATCAACTACCTAATGGATAAAAATAAAATTACTGTTTTCAATGGTTTAGGTTCATTTGTTGATGCAACTCACATTGCGGTTGCAAAAGCTGATGGGACTTCAGAAACTATCGAAGCAAAATATACTGTAATTGCTACAGGATCAAAACCATCTTCTTTGCCATTCATCAAAATTGATAAAGAAAGAATCATCACTTCTACTGAAGCTTTAGCTTTAAAAGAAGTTCCAAAACACTTAGTAATTATTGGTGGAGGAGTTATCGGAATCGAGCTTGGACAAGTTTACCTTCGTTTAGGCGCTCAGGTTTCTGTAGTTGAATTCATGGACAGAATCATTCCAGGAATGGACGGAGCGCTTTCGAAAGAATTGACTAAAGTATTGAAAAAACAAGGAATGAAATTCTACGTTTCTCACAAAGTAAAATCAGTAGAAAGAAACGGTGATGCTGTTACAGTTCAGGCTGAAAATGCAAAAGGAGAAACAATCACTCTTGAAGGAGATTATTCATTAGTTTCTGTTGGTCGTCGTCCTTACACAGACGGATTAAACGCTGACAAAGCTGGAGTTAAAATTTCAGACAGAGGACAAGTTGAAGTAAACGATCATTTACAAACTAGTACTCCAAATATCTACGCTATTGGTGACGTTGTTCGTGGAGCGATGTTAGCACACAAAGCAGAGGAAGAAGGAGTAATGGTTGCCGAAATCTTAGCAGGTCAAAAACCACATATTGATTATAACTTAATTCCTGGTGTAGTTTACACTTGGCCAGAAGTTGCTGCGGTTGGACAAACTGAAGAGCAATTGAAAGCGGCTGGAGTAAAATACAAATCAGGAAGTTTCCCATTCAAAGCGTTAGGACGTGCTAGAGCAAGTGCTGATTTAGACGGATTCGTAAAAATCCTTGCTGACGAAAAAACTGATGAGGTTTTAGGAGTTCACATGATTGGTGCTCGTACAGCAGATTTAATTGCTGAGGCAGTTACAGCAATGGAATTTAAAGCTTCTGCTGAAGATATTTCAAGAATGAGCCACGCACACCCAACTTTCGCGGAAGCGGTAAAAGAAGCGGCTTTGGCAGCTACTGAAAATAGAGCTTTACACGTATAATTTTTACGTAAATCATATTTCAAAAACCGTCCCGTCAGTTTTGACGGGACGGTTTTTTCGTTTTAATCGGTTTTAAAATATTTGAAAAAATATAAAGTTTCAGAAAAATTTTGTAAATTAGATGTGTATTTCAGATGCTATCTTTACTTAAATTTAAAAAGATAACATTATGAAAAATAGATATATAGCTCCAATTCTTCTAGGGGCAGGAATTGCAGCAGTACTTTATTCCTGCGGTTCTACTATTCCAGACAAAGCTGTTGCCGTCACCAACTTTGACAAGGCAAAATATCTGGGAAAATGGTATGAAATCGCAAGGTTAGATTATAAATGGGAAAAAGATTTAAATAACGTCACCGCCGAATATTCGCTGAATGACAATGGCACTATAAAGGTTGATAATAAGGGCTATGATGTCAAAAAAGACAAATGGGAGGAAAGTATCGGGAAAGCCAAGTTTGTCAAAAAGGACAATGTTGGTATGCTTAAGGTCTCATTTTTTGGTCCTTTTTATTCTGGGTATAATGTTGTCGCAGTAGATAAGGATTATAAATATGCTCTTGTTGCTGGCGAAAGCTTGAAGTATATGTGGATACTTTCAAGGGAAACTACAATTCCTGAAAGTGTTAAAGCTGATTTTCTGATTAAAGCCCAAGAAATTGGTTATAAAATTTCTGATTTAGTTTGGGTAAAACATGACAAAACAAATTAAAAAAGAAACCCGACACTTAAAATTGTGTCGGGTTTTTTTATTTTTAATTGAAAATAAATTAAGCTGTAAAAACACTTTTGTAATTATCCCAATATCTATAGATCAAAAATAAGTTGCCTAGGAATAATAGTCCGGCGATTGGCAGACCTTCTGGCGTTAAAAAATAGTTGATGAACAAGATATTTACCGTAATAGGCAAGATCAAAATATTAGCTAATGTTACATAACGTCCCGTTACAAATGCAATTCCGCAAAGCAATTCAATTGATTTAGCCAAGGGCATTAAATAAGTAGAAGCCATCAAACCTGTATTAAAGGCTTTAAAATCATTATTGGTTGCTGGTTCTGCTGGCATTAAGTGAAAGAAAAAACTAATAGAAGCAAATAACAGCAAAAGACCAATTAAAACACGGACAATAATAGTAGCAATTTTCATAATACTCAGGATTTTTAAAAAGTTAAAAAATATAAATGATGTGCTTGGAAATCGTCTAATGTAAATTTCTCAAAAACAGAATTGGTATTTTGACTCTGTTTAATTGAGGATTTTTCAATTGATCTTACCTTGTTTTGGGATTAATTGAAATCTATATCAAATATAACGATTTTTTCATTATTAAATTGCAGTTTTATTAACACTTTTCTTATTTCTTGATGTATTTTTTGTAAAGAAAAAATCCTCCAATGCTTATTAAAATAATTGGCCACAGATTAATAAAGAAAATTAAGATGGATTGCAGTATGTACCAACCGCTTTTTAAAGCATCAATAATTTGAATTCCTAAGTTAGGCTTGTAGGCCGCACTGTCTTTCTCACTTGCCATGACCTCTTGTCTGATGGTTTCGTTTTGATAAAGTTGCAATGTAATGGTGCTAAAATTGACTTGATCCTGCAAAGAGAGATTTTCAATGGTGCTATTGTCTTTTTCTGCAATTTTATTTGCTAATGTATTTTCAGCTTCTACAATATCATTGATTTTTTTGCCTTTTGAATCAATTGCATTTGCGACTCTTTTTTCAGAAATACTGTTTCTTTTTTGCGAAAGCTGATTGGCTAGCATTTTTATAGAAACATCATCGGCTTTGATGACTCTGAAATCCAAAAAATCAATTTGCTTGGCAATCGTTTTAATTACAGTGTCAAGCTGTGTATTGGGAACGCGGATGGTGATATTATTTTCAACCGAATATTTTGTGGTTTCCAACGTGCTGTCTTGACTGATTTTTGTCTTAATCTGATCGTGAATATTGCTTTGAAGATTTGTATAAGTCACAAATCCTCCAAATTTTTGAGTGGCATTCTCAATTGCATAAGTAGATTTGACGACATTTTTAACCTTAAACTTTATAGCAGCAGTTCGAATAAATTTCTGTTTGCTGTCTTTTTGCTCGACTGCTGCCGATGACGAAATTGCAGTGCTATCCATAGTTGCAACATTTGCCGAAGCTTCAGCGGTTGCATAATCTGCTTTTTTGCAGGAAAATAATACAAGAATAAGAATTAAGGTAGCCAAACCTAATTTTGCAGTTGTTTTCATAAAAGTTTAAAAATTTGATTAATAAATAAAATAGTTACACGATGTAAATACGATTTTGTTTTTAAGGTTTTTAAGAGTAGTTTTTTAATCAAATCATGATTTTTATGAATTAGTGTTAAAATCGATATACTAAAAAGTGTGCCAATATTTTTTTGTTAATTTATTTTAAACCATTAAGGCATTAAGCTTCATAAAGCGGTGTTCTTAATTTTCTTGACCATACAAGGGAATTAAGCTTAGGATTTAGAACTTAATTTTCTTAATGTCTTAATGGTAAAAAAAAATTAATGAAGGATTTTTTTGTCGTAATTTTGAAGCTTAAAATTTATACTTCTTTGAGAGTTTCAATTCATAAACATATTTCCAACCCAGAACAATTCAAATTGCAGCTTTTAAGTTGGTCGCAACAATTTCGCGAGATTGTTTTTTTGGACAGCAATTCATATCCACAAGAATATTCAAGTTTTGATTGTTTGCTGGCTGTGGACGCTTTTACGTCTATAAAAACTGATTTTCAAAATGCTTTTGAAGATTTAAAACAATATCAGCAAACGACAAAAGATTGGCTCTTTGGCTATCTTTCCTATGATTTAAAAAATGATATTGAAGACTTAAAATCAGATAATTTTGATGGACTAGATTTTCCGGATTTGTTTTTCTTTCAACCAAAAAAAATATTTTTGTTGAAAGGAAATGAACTCGAAATCGAGTATTTATTTCTGTGCGATGATGAAGTTGAAGATGATTTTAAGGAAATAGTCGAAAGTGAATCTGGAAGCCTCGGGACGAAAGTCGAAAGTGCTTCGTCTTTAGAAATTCAACAGCGAATTTCGAAAGATTTGTACGTTGAAAAAGTGACAAAAATGCTAGAACATATTCATAAAGGCGATATGTACGAAGGCAATTTTTGCATGGAATTTTTTGCTGAAAATGCAACTATTTATCCCTTCGAAAAATTTCAGAAACTGAATGAAATTTCGAAGGCGCCTTTTTCGGTTTTCTTTAAAAATAACAAACAATTTTTGCTTTCAGCTTCACCAGAAAGATATCTGAAAAAAGTGGGAGATAAAATAATTTCGCAACCTATAAAAGGAACTTCAAAACGCTCTGCGGATCCTTCGGAAGACGAAAAATCAAAGCATTTTTTAGAAAACGACCCAAAAGAACGTGCCGAAAATATAATGATTACCGATTTGGTTCGAAATGATTTGTCGCATACTGCACAAAAAGGCTCTGTTGAGGTAGAAGAACTTTGTGGAATTTATTCTTTTCTTCAAGTGCATCAAATGATTTCAACGATAACATCAAAATTAGACAAACAATATTCGCCAGTTGATGTTTTAAGAACAACTTTCCCAATGGGAAGTATGACGGGTGCACCAAAAATTTCAGTGATGAAAATTATCGAAAATCTGGAAGAAACCAAACGCGGTCTGTATAGTGGAGCAATTGGATATTTTAATCCCGAAGGTGATTTTGACTTTAATGTTGTGATTCGAAGCATTTTGTATAATCAGGAAAATAAATATGTTTCATTTTCTGTCGGAAGTGCCATAACTTCGCTTTCAGATCCAGAAAAAGAATACGAAGAATGTTTGCTGAAAGCCAAAGCAATGCACGAAGTTTTGCAATAAATTTTTTCCGCCACGAATTCACGAATTTATTTTAATACGGTTCGATCATAAATAATTCGTGAATTCGTGGCGAAAAAAACATACTTAACATTTCGTTTAAAAATAGATAGAATTTAATTTTTTACATTTATCAAATGTTTTCAAACTTTCAAAATCATATCGTTTCCCGCTTTCCATTTTTAGCAGAAAAAAAGCTTTTTCTGGCTGTAAGCGGCGGATTAGACAGTATGGTTTTGTTGCATTTGTTGAAAAAACTGCCTTATGAAATTGCGGTGTTGCACTGTAATTTTCAGCTTCGCGGTTTAGAAAGTTTTGGCGATCAGGAATTCATTCAAAATTACTGCAAGCAAAACAATATTCCGTTTTTTACCACTCAATTTGATACCAAAGCTTTTGCCGAAGATTATAAATTGTCGACACAAGTTGCGGCGCGCGAACTTCGTTACAGTTGGTTTTATGAACTTTTAGAAGAAGAAAACTTCGACTATATTTTAACGGCACATCATGCCGATGATAATTTAGAAACCTTTATCATCAATTTGACAAGAGGAACTGGGTTGGACGGCTTAACTGGAATTCCAGAACAAAACGAGAAAATAATTCGTCCGCTTTTGCCTTTTTCAAGAGAAGAAATTCTGAGATATGCCGAAGAGAGTAAAATTCAATGGCGTGAAGACAGCAGCAATGCTTCGAATAAATATTTACGGAATAAAATTCGCCATGATTTGGTTCCGATTTTAAAAGAAATCAATCCCAACTTTTTGAATGCTTTTCAGAAAACGCAATCCTATTTGCAAGAATCTCAGGAAATGGCTGAGGATGCATCGATTATGGTTTATCAGCAAGTAGCAAAAGAAGAAGGAGAAGATATTCATTTTGATTTAAACCAGCTTAAAAAATTACCCAATTATAAATCTTATCTGTACCAATGGCTGAATGAATTTGGATTTTCAGCATGGAATGATATTTACGATTTGGTAAGCGGGCAATCGGGAAAACAAGTGCTTTCGGAAGAATTCAGGTTGCTTAAAAACAGAGAAACTTTGATTTTGAGTCCCATTTCATATGAGCCTAAAGATGATGAGTTTGAAATTCATGAAAATGAGACAGAAGTTAATTTTCCCTTAAAAATGAGACTTTGTAACGTAGGTCACATAACAATAGAATCAAATAAGTCTATATTTGTGGATGCTGAAAAAATCCAGTTTCCTTTGATTCTACGTAAATGGGCTGAAGGTGATGTTTTTCATCCTTTTGGGATGCAGGGAAAGTCAAAAAAAGTGAGCAAGCTTTTTAAAGACGAAAAATTGTCTCTGATTGAAAAAGAAAAAACATGGATTTTGTGTTCGGGCAACCAGATCGTATGGGTTGTTGGAATTCGGCAAGACGAACGTTTTAAAATTGAAAATACCACAAATAAAATACTTAAAATAGAACTGCAATAATGAACTTTAATCAATACCGTCAAGCGATAATGCTAAAAAACTACTGGAGCAAATCTCTTTTATTTTTGCTTTTTTTCCTTTTTTCTATTGCAAATAGCAACGCTCAGATTGTTGAGCCTGTAAAATGGACTTCAAAAATTGAAAAAAAA
Source organism: Flavobacterium denitrificans DSM 15936 (assembly GCF_000425445.1). Taxonomy (GTDB): domain Bacteria; phylum Bacteroidota; class Bacteroidia; order Flavobacteriales; family Flavobacteriaceae; genus Flavobacterium; species Flavobacterium denitrificans. The sequence continues at coordinate 51,103 of NZ_AUDL01000016.1, forward strand.
TCCGGAAATAATGCCGTGTTGATTTTTGATGGAACTATTGAAAAAGATTGGCATATGTATTCGCAGTTTACACCAGATGGTGGTCCGCTTGCGTTGGAAATTGCTTTTAAAAATCAAAAAGGAAACTACGAATTAGTGGGGAAGGCAAAGGAAGGAAAAACCAGAACGGCTTTTAATGACGTTTTTGGTGTTAACGAAACTTTCTTTGAAGGAAAAGCGCATATCGAGCAGGAAATCAAAATTGTTAATCCAAATTTAAAAACAGTTGAGGTAGAGTTTGATTTTCAGGTTTGTAAAGAGGTTTGCATCAATTCGAATAAAAAATTCTCAATTGCTATTCCGTCGAGTTTTAATATGGCAGAAGTTCCTGCAATTACAGAGGCTAAAGTGGATGAGACAAAAGTGTCTGGAATTGCGGTTGATACAATTGCAAAACCAGCTGATACAGCAAAAACTCAAGTAGTAAAATCAAATATTGAAAAGCCAGTTTCTAAGGAAGATATGCCTGCGCCAGCATCGCCAAGAAGCTTGTGGTCGATCTTTTTCTTTGCATTTTTAGGAGGTTTTGCGGCTTTATTTACACCTTGCGTTTTCCCAATGATTCCAATGACGGTTAGCTTTTTTACAAAACAAAGCAAAAGCAGAGCAAAAGGAATCAGAAATGCGATTATTTACGGATTATCAATCATTGCTATTTATGTGATTTTAGGATTAATTGTAACTAAGATTTTCGGTGCCGATGCTTTAAATGCGTTGTCAACAGATGTTTGGTTCAATTTAATATTCTTTGTGATTTTAATCATTTTTGCTACCTCATTTTTGGGAGCTTTCGAAATTATGCTTCCAAATTCATGGGCAAACAAAGCCGATCAACAGGCAGACAAAGGCGGTATAATTGGAATATTGTTCATGGCATTGGCATTGGCAATTGTGTCGTTTTCATGCACAGGACCAATCGTTGGAACCTTATTAGTTGAGGCGGCTTCAAATGGAGGGATCGCTCCAATCGTTGGAATGTTAGGTTTTTCTTCTGCATTGGCACTTCCATTTATGTTGTTTGCATTGTTTCCAGGATGGCTAAATTCATTGCCAAAATCGGGCGGATGGTTGAATACAGTAAAAGTTGTATTAGGATTTTTAGAATTGGCTTTAGCATTCAAATTTTTATCAAATGCTGATTTAGTATTGCAACTGCATTTCTTAGAAAGAGAAGTTTTCCTTGCTATTTGGATTGCGATTTTTGGAGCTTTGGCCTTATATTTATTTGGAAAAATCACATTGCCTCACGATAGCCCAATTCAGCATATTTCTGTTGGAAGATTATATTTAGGGATAATTTCTTTAGTATTTACAATTTATTTGATACCAGGACTTTGGGGAGCGCCTTTGAAATTAATTAGCGCATTTCCACCGCCGCCACAATATAGTGAAAGTCCTTTTGGAGTGGGTGGTTCTTCAAGTTCGAATGTTGCAGAAGCAAAAGGTTTGCCGGCAGGTGCAGAATTAGGCCCTCACGGAATAATAGTTTTCCATGATTATGAAGATGGATTAGCTTACGCAAAAGAAATCAACAAACCAATTATGCTTGATTTTACGGGATATGCGTGCGTAAACTGTCGAAAAATGGAAAATAATGTTTGGTCGGATCCTTCAGTTTTGTCAATATTAAAAAAAGACGTTGTTTTGATTTCACTTTATGTTGACGACAAAAGAGAGCTTCCAAAAAACGAACAATTTGTTACAAAAGCTGGTGATGAAATCATAACTGTAGGCGATAAATGGACCGATTTTATGATTTCAAAATATAAAACCAATACACAGCCATTATATGTAATTACTGATTTAGACGGTAATAATTTGCATACATCTAAGCCAACAATTAGTTATGTTGGAACAGAAGAATATTTGCAATGGCTTAAAGAAGGAATTGCGAATTTTAAATAGTAAATGAAGTTTTCTGATTTTTTAGATTTTATAATAAGTGGCGCTTTTGCCTTACTGGCATTTTTATGGTATTTGGCAAAAAAAGACCAAGTGAAAACACGTCGAGAAAGAGGGGATGATGAAATGAGTACGAAGTCTGAGATTTTTAAATCTTGGATATTGATTGTCTTTTTTATTATATTTTCTCTGGTGTATTTTTTCTCTTTTATAGGATCGCTTACTTTTTAATCAAAACATAATAAATAAGGATTAATATTAATTCAAATGAAAATCCCTCTAAGTTTTAGCTTAGAGGGATTTTTTTATCAAGAAGGAAAGTTTGAAAATTAAAGTCTTATAGGTATTCTCCGTGTTGAGAAATATCTAATCCTAATTCTTCTTTTTCTTCAGTAACTCTTAGTGGAGTAATTTTGTTTACAATGAAGAATAAAACGTAAGAACTTACAAAAGCAAATATTGATACAAGAACTAAAGCTTTTAATTGTGTTAAGAACAAAGTTGCGTCTCCATAGATTAAACCTTCGTTGTCACCAACAACTGAGTTAACGCTTTTAGAAGCAAAAACTCCAGTTAATAACATTCCTACCATTCCACCAACACCGTGGCAAGCAAATACGTCAAGAGCGTCATCGATTTTTCCTTTAGGGAATTTGCTTACTACAATATTACTGATTACAGCAGCGATAATACCGATTGCTAAAGCATGAGGCATAGTTACAAAACCAGCAGCAGGAGTGATGGCAACTAAACCAACTACAGCCCCAATACAAGCTCCCATAGCAGATAATTTGTGCCCTAAAATTTTGTCAAGGAAAACCCAAGCCATAGCAGCAGAAGCTGCAGCAATTGTAGTAGTTCCTAAAGCTTGAGCAGCAAGACTTCCAGCTCCTACAGCAGAACCTGCATTGAAACCAAACCATCCAAACCATAATAAACCGGTACCTAATAATACATAAGTGATTCTGGCAGGATTTACCTTTTGAACTTTACGTTTTCCTAAAAAGATTGCTCCGGCTAAAGCAGCCCACCCAGCGCTCATGTGTACTACTGTACCACCAGCGAAGTCAAGAACTCCCCATTTGAAGAACATTCCATCAGGATGCCAAGTCATGTGGCATAATGGAGCATATATGAATAAGATAAATAAAACCATGAATAATAAGTAAGCCCAGAAACGTACACGCTCTGCGAAAGCTCCTGTAATTAAGGCTGGAGTAATGATCGCAAATTTTGCTTGAAATAAAGCAAAAAGAATCATCGGGATTGTTGGTGCTAATTCCCATGCTGTGTTTGCGCTTACTCCTTGGAAAAATATATTTGAAGAAGGATCTCCGATGAAACCGCCTATAGATGGTCCAAAACATAAACCGAAACCAATTACTACCCAAAGAACTGTAACAATTACCATTGCCATAAAACTCTGAAGCATTGTGCTGATTACGTTTTTCTTGCCTACCATACCGCCATAGAAAAATCCTAATCCCGGAGTCATTAATAATACAAATGCTGTAGCAACAACCATCCATGCTGTATCACCCGTGTCTAATTTTAATTCAACAACATGAGCGCCTAATGTTTTTGATTCAGTAACAAATGAGATAGAAAAAATAGATAGTAACAAAATCGTGATGAGGATCACACTTAAAATAATTTTTCGCATAGTTATTTAGTTTTAAATTTTTTATAAAAGTATAAAATCATTCGACACCCCTATAAAAAATAGAGTCTATTGTTTAATTTTTGTTAATTTTAAAATTTGACCCCCTAAATTTTGCGTGTATATCTTAAAAAAGACTTAAAATTTACAATTTATTAAACTTGAAATGGCTAAAGTTTGCCATTTGTGCAGTTTATGCTGAAAAAAAGATAATATTATTCTTAAAATAATGATTTTTTCTGCTCAAATAATCAATTGAATGTTTAAATTGTTTTGTTTTAAATAAAAAAGGCATCAAATGAATATTTTCAAATGATGCCTTTTTTAAGTGAAGAAAAGAATTATTTCTGTCCGAACTTTTCTTTAAATTTTCTGTTCAATTTATTTTGGAAAGTATCTAAATTGATATTTCTTCCTTGAATAAAAGCAGTTGTCAATTTATTTGTACGCATATCTAAAGCATCGCCTTCCGAGATAAATAAAGTCGCATCTTTGCCCGTTTCTAGCGTGCCACAAGTTGCATCGATTCCTAATAACTTCGCTGTATTTAAGGTAATTAACTGCACAGCAATTTCTTTGTCTAAACCAAAAGCAGCACAAGTTCCTGCCAAGAAAGGTAAGTTTCTCACGCTCATACGCTCGTGATCACCGCTGTTTTCTAATCCTACAACAATACCTTTATCGGTTAGCATTTTTGCCATTTTATAAGGCAGGTTTACATCTTGATCGGCGCTTGTTGGCATATCGTGTACACGTCTTAAAAGTACGCCTACATTATATTTTAAAAGTGAAGCAGTAGCTTTGTAAGCTTCAAATCCGCCAACGATCACAATTTTTTTGATTTGATTATCGGTTGCTAATTGAATGGCGTCTACAATTTGTTTTTCTTCATCAGCGTGGATGTAAAGTGTTTGAGTTCCGTCAAACAATCCTTTTGTAGCTTCCAGAACAATATTTCTTTCTTTTGGCGCTGTTTGATTATACGCTTTTGCATTAATCAAGAATGCATTTATTTCTTCAGACTGTTTTGCGTAATCTTTGTTTGGCTCAATAACTCCAGGCTCAAACCAAGATCCTGATCTTTTGAAACTTGATGGAAAGTTTAAATGAATTCCGTCATTTTCTTTTAAAATAGCATCTTTCCAGCTCCAAGCGTCTAATTGTACAATTGATGAAGTTCCAGAAATTGTTCCACCACGCGGTGTCACCTGAGCCATTAAAATTCCGTTAGGACGAACGGTTTCGACTACTTTTGATTCTGAATTATACGCAACAATACTTCGCACATTCGGATTAAAAGTTCCAATTTCTTCCTCATCATCTGATGCCTTTACAGCATCAATCTCTACTAAACCTAAAGTAGTATTTGATGCAATAAAACCTGGATAAACGTGTTTTCCGGCGGCATCAATTGTAGTGTCGTAAGCATCAGCAGCAAGTCTGATAGTGGTTGCATCGGCTACTAAAGTCAGTTTTCCATCTTTAAATCCAATGGCGCTGTTTTGAATCACTTTTCCGTTCCCCAAGTGTGCGGTCGCGTTTAAAATCAAAACCGATTTTGATTGCTTTGGCGCTGGAATTTGCTGTGCATTTAGTTGTACAGAAGCACAAAATAATAACAGCAATTTATATATGTTTTTATTTATCATGTTGTCTCTTTTTATCATTATGAATTTTCTAAAGCTATTATAACTGTTCTAAAGTATCACAGTGATATTCTCTTTTTTCTTTTCTTGTTGGCGTCTGCGTGCTGTTTCCTTTGTTTTTTTCTTGCAGCATTTGTCCAATCAATTCGTTTCTTTCTTTAGTGATGGCCAATTGTTTTTGAGCATCTTTTTCGATATCAAAATAAACTACACCTTCAATAATTGTTTTTTCAGCTTTAGCATAAATAGACAATGGATTTTCGCTCCATAAAACAACATCAGCATCTTTGCCCACTTTCAAGCTTCCTACTTTATCATCAATGTGTAATAATTTTGCAGGGTTTAAAGTCACAAATTTCCAAGCATCTTCTTCAGATACATTTCCGTATTTTACCGCTTTTGCCGCTTCTTGGTTTAATCTTCTCGACATTTCAGCATCATCAGAGTTGTAAGCAACTACTACACCTTCGTTGTGCATAATTGGTCCGTTGTATGGAATTGCATCGTTTACCTCAAATTTATAAGCCCACCAGTCAGAGAATGTGGAAGCTCCAACACCATGTTCTTTCATCTTATCGGCAACTTTGTAACCTTCTAAAATATGAGTGAAAGTATTTACTCTGAAATTGAATTTTTCAGCAACATTCATCAAATTTAAAATTTCTGATTCTACATAAGAGTGACAAGTAATGAAACGCTCTTTGTTTAAAATTTCAGCAAGAGTCTGTAATTCTAAATCAACTCTTGGTGCTTTTCCTTTTTTATTTCCAGCGTTGAATTTTTTCCAGTTTTCGTCGTATTCTTTAGCTAATTGGAAATAATCTGTAAAAACTTGCTCAACTCCCATTCTGGTTTGAGGAAAACGCGTTGGATTGTCAATTCCCCAGTTAGCTTGTTTTACGTTTTCACCCAAAGCAAATTTGATAAACTTCGGTTGGTTTTTGTACAACATATCATCTGCGGCAGAACCCCATTTCCATTTTACGATTGCAGAACGACCGCCAATTGGGTTTGCAGATCCGTGCAATAATTGTGAAATCGTTACACCACCAGCCAAATCTCTGTAAATATTAATGTCTTCAGAGTTCACAACATCCTGAATGGTAACTTCTGCAGTTGAGTTGTGCCCGCTTTCGTTTACACCTTTAGAAATCGCGATGTGTGAGTGTTCATCAATAATACCGCTTGTAATGTGTTTTCCTTTTGCATCAATTACAGTTGCAGATGCGTCAGAAAGATTTTTGCCGACAGCAGCGATTTTTCCGTTTTTGATCAAAACGTCAGTTTCAGTCAGAATCCCTTCTTTTTCATTTGTCCAAACTGTAGCATTTTTGAACAATAAAGTTTGAGCCGTTTGTTTTTTAGTATCTCCAAAAGCAACGTTTGGATACGTTACAGGTATAACTCTGTTTGGTTTTTCTGGCTTAACAGTATCTTTAACCATCACAAACGGGCTCGTTTTAACGGCATTCCAAACCAATTCATCTCCATTTGATAAAACTGCTTTTCCCGATAAAGCATCTGCTTTTTCAACAAAACCAGTTAAACGTGTAAAACTTGATTTGATGGTGTCTGCTGGTTTAATTACAAGAGAAACCCAGTTTTTAGCAATAGCAAAAGTGCTTTTTACTTTTTTAGCATCAACGGTTGTAATTTCAGATTTTTGCGCATCAGCTGTTCCGTCGATTTTCCATTTATAAGTGTCTTTTCCAACTATCAAGTCGTAGTTTCCACGAATATCTTTTGCATTGATATCATTCACGATATATTTGCTTCCTTGAACCCAGTTTTCATATAAAACTGTTTTTTCGTCAAAAACTTCTCCAGAAGTAATAATGAAATTCGCAAAACTTCCAGCTTTCAGGCTTCCAACTTCGTCACTTTTTCCTAAAATCGCAGCCGGAATTGTAGTTAATGCTTCTAAAGCTTTTGTTTTGTCAAAACCATATTTTATTGCTTTCAATAAATTAGGTTTAAAATCTTCAATCTTTTTTAATTTGTCTGTTGTCAAAGCAAAAACAACTCCGTTTTCTGAAAGCACTTTTAAGTTTGTTGGCGCCTGATTCCAGAAACGCATATCAGCCAATTCAATTTGGTTCGATAAATATGGGTTCGAAACATCATAAGCGTCTGGGAAGCTTATCGGAATAATGAATTTTGCATTCGTAGCTTTGATTTCTTCAATTCTTTCAAATTCGTTTCCGCTTCCTTTTAAGATGTAGTTTAAGCCAAATTCCTTTGCAATTTTCGAAGCTCTTAAGCTGTTTAATTTGTCTTCTGTCGCAAAAATCTGAACCAATTTTTCATTGCTAGCCAAAGCTTCTAATGATAAATCTTTAGTTTCAGAATTTCCTTTTTTGTACCAATCTAAATCCAGATACATTTGACGCAATAAAGCCATCATACCCATCAAAGAGCTTGGATATGCCTGATTTGTCAAAGCACTTTTTGTAAAAGCAAAGTGATTTGTTAGTTTGTTTGAAATGATTTGTTTGCTGTTGTCTTCATTATTAAGAGCAACTAGAGCTCCAGTTCCTTGAGCGATTCCGTCAATTGTGTGAGTTCCGACAACTCCAAAACCAGCTTTCAAAAATTCTTCCGCTTTTGGTTGGTCATATTTGAAAGTTTCGTAACCGTTTACTTCAGGTCTAACGCTTTCGTTCCAATAATAGCCCGTTCTTTTTGTATCATAAATCTGGTTGCGGTTGCGTCCTGGAGGTAAATTAGATTTTGGTTTTTCGATTCCAAAATTAGTATATACATCAATAAATGATGGATAAATTGTTTTTCCAGCCAGATCAATAGTGATGCTGTTTTTAGGAATTGAAATCGAAGTTCCAACAGAAACTACTTTTCCGTCTTGGATCAGCAATGTTCCTTTTTCAATTTTTTGAGTTGGTGTAACATAAATAGTGGCGTTCGTAAAAACAGTGTAATTTTTACTTTTGTTGTGCACACTTTCATTAACAGGGAAATAGTCTTGAGCATACATTTTTGTTAAAAAAACGCTCAAAAAGAGTAGTAGTAGGGCTTTTTTCATATGGTATTTGCTAATTTGTTGCTAAAAATATGAAATATATGTTATGCGGCTATTATTTTTTTAAAATGTTTTTTCACTATTTTAGATGATGATTTGACTAAAACACTGATGAATAGTGTATAAAGCACGTTTATGAAGAAAATAAATAAAATAAAGTGGGGAATTATTGGTTTGGGAAATATTGCAAATCAATTTGCGAATGATTTAATGCTGTTAGAAGATGCTGAATTGACAGCAGTTGCCTCTAGAGATTTGGCCAAAGCCAATGATTTTGCCCAAAAATTCAATTGCACTAAAGCATATGATTCTTATGAAGCACTTTTTGCAGATGAAGAAGTCGAAATTATTTATATAGCTACACCGCACAATTCGCACACGACATTATCAATTAAAGCATTAGAAAACGGAAAACATGCTTTATGCGAAAAACCGATGGCGCTTTCGTATTCAGATGCAATTCAAATGATTGAAGCTTCAAAAAAGAATAATAGATTTTTTATGGAAGCATTTTGGACGCGATTTAATCCGTCAGTAAAAGAAGTTTTACAACAAGTTAGAAATGGAGTAATAGGCGATATAAAATACATCAATGCCGATTTTGCTTTCCGCGGAAGCGAAACAGAAAATCAAAGGCTTTTTGATAAGAATCTTGGCGGAGGTGCGTTGTTCGATATTGGCGTTTATCCATTATTTCTGTCCTATATACTATTAGGAAAACCAAATGAGATTGTTGCAAAAGCTATAATGCATAAAAACGATATTGATTTGCAGACTTCGATGATTTTGCAATACGAATCGGCACAATCGATTTTGCACGCTTCCATTGTTTCCAATTCAGATATGAAAGCAGTAATTGCCGGAAGCAAAGGAAGAATCGAACTCAATTCCCCTTGGTTTGTTGCCGATGGATATTCTTTATTTATTAATGAAGAAAAAGAAGCTGTTATCAGTTTGCCAGTTTTAGGAAAAGGATATTCGCATGAAATTATCGAATGTCATAATTGTATTCGAAATAATCAGATTGAAAGCAAGTATTGGTCGCATCAGAATAGCTTGGATTTGAGTGGGATTGTGGAGGAGATTAAAAATCAAATTAAATTGTCTTTTTAGTATAATTATTTTGTAATAAAATATTTACAATAAGTATTTTTTCATTAGATTTAAAAATCATTAAATGAAAGAATAATTATGTTAGTAAAAGTTTACGGAAGCGCCGTTTTTGGAGTAGAGGCAACCACAATTACGATTGAGGTTCATATGGATAAAGGGATTGGTTATCATTTAGTTGGACTTCCAGATAATGCCATAAAAGAAAGCAGTTTTAGAATTGCGGCAGCTTTAAAAAACAACGGATTAAGTTTTCCCGGAAAAAAAATAACCATCAATATGGCGCCCGCCGACTTGAGAAAAGAAGGTTCGGCATACGATTTACCGCTCGCAATGGGAATTTTGGTAGGTTCCGACCAAATAAAAGCTCCTGAAATCGAACAATATATCATAATGGGCGAACTTTCATTAGATGGAAGTTTACAGCCCATTCGCGGTGCTTTGCCAATTGCAATTAAAGCAAAAGAAGAAGGTTATAAAGGATTTTTTCTTCCCATTCAAAATGTAAAAGAAGCCGCAATTGTTACCGGACTTGATGTTTATGGTGTTTCGAATTTACAGGAAATAATAGATTTTTTTAAAGGAAAAGGTACGCTTGAACCGACAGTAATCGATACTCGCGCAGAATTTTACAAAAGCCTTGATTTTCCCGAATTCGATTTTTCAGATGTTCGTGGGCAAGAAAGTATCAAACGTTGTATGGAAATTGCAGCCGCTGGAGGGCATAATATCATTTTGATTGGACCACCGGGAGCCGGAAAAACAATGCTAGCAAAACGAGTCCCTAGTATTTTGCCTCCAATGACTTTGCGCGAAGCACTCGAAACCACTAAAATTCATAGCGTTGCCGGAAAACTGAAAGAAGTTGGTTTGATGAATCAGCGACCGTTTCGAAGCCCGCACCATACCATTTCGAACGTTGCTTTAGTCGGAGGCGGAAGTTATCCGCAACCAGGCGAAATTTCGATGGCGCATAATGGCGTTTTATTTTTGGATGAATTGCCAGAATTTAAGCGTGATGTTTTAGAAGTAATGCGTCAACCGCTCGAAGATCGTGAAGTGACGATTTCGAGAGCAAAATTTACAGTTACGTATCCATCGTCGTTTATGTTGGTGGCGAGCATGAATCCGAGTCCGAGTGGGTTTTTTAATGATCCAAGTATGCCAAATACTTCTTCGCCACATGAAATGCAACGTTATATGAGCAAAATCTCGGGTCCGCTTTTAGACCGAATTGATATTCATATTGAAGTTACTCCCGTTCCTTTTGAAAAACTGGCAGACGACCGCAAAGCCGAAAGCAGTGTAGAAATTCGCAAACGTGTAACCGTCGCTCGCGAAATTCAAACCAAGCGTTTTCAGGAAATAGAAAACATACATTACAATGCTCAAATGAGCAGTAAATTGATTCGTGAATTTTGTGCTTTAGATGATCAATCAAAAGAATTGTTGAAAACCGCTATGGAACGACTGAATCTTTCGGTGCGAGCCTATGACAGGATTCTGAAAGTAGCCAGAACTATTGCTGATTTAGATAATGCTCCGTCAATAATTTCACAACATATCGCCGAAGCTATTCAATATAGGAGTTTGGATCGTGAGGGTTGGTTAGGGTAATAATTTTAGATTTTTAACAGCAAAGTTAATTCAATCAGTGAAATAGGATTGCTTAAACAAAAAATCCTGCTTTTTAAAAGCAGGATTTTCAACATATAATAAAAAAGAATTATTTGGTTCTTTCTTCAAAAATTTTATCCAATCCTTCCATTGCAATTGTGAAACCTTCTTTGAAGCCCATTGCAATAATTTGTTCAAGATCTTCTAAATTTTTGTGTTTAATAGCAATGTCAACAAAAGTCGAATCGCCTTGTTCAGAAAAGTTCACATTCCAATTAGACCTCGGAAATTCGGTATTTAAATTTCCTTCGCTGTCGCAGAAAGCATCTAAATATTTAAAATTCGTTTTTGGCGTTATGGAAGTAAAATCGGCAATTGCCCAATGTTCTTCGCCTTCAGGACCAACCATTGCATACAATCGGCGTCCGCCTTCATTAAATTCCATACTTTTTGTTCTGGCTTTCCAAGGCGCTGGCGCCCACCATTGATCCAAAATTTCAGCTTCCGTCCATGCCGACCAAACATCAGACAATGGCGCATTGAATTCTCGTTTTACATTTACCGTACTCGATTCTTTGTCTACAGTAAAATTCATTAAAAGATTTGATTTCATGATATTTTAATTTAGTGTGTTAGTACTTAAAAATTTATTTTCTCGATTCAAGAAGTTTGTCCAAACTTTTCAGCGTGCTTGTAAAGCCTTCTTTGAACCCCATTTCTACCACTTTTTCTAATTCGGCCAGACTATCACGTTTTATTACAATATCAACAACAGTCAAATCGCCATTTTCAGAAAAGGAAACATCCCAATACGAACTTCCCATATTAGCAACGGGATTCGCATCGGCATCGCAAAAAGTAGAAGAATGTTTAAAATTTGTTTTTGGAGAAATGGAAGAATAGTCAAAAAAGCTCCAACGTTCACTGCCGTCAGGACCAACCATCGCATACAATCTGCGTCCGCCTTCTTTAAATTCCATACTTTTTGTTTTGGATTTGAAAGGAGCGGGAGCCCACCATTGGTCCAAAATATCGGCCTCTGTCCAAGCCGACCAAACGTTTGACAATGACGCATTGAATTCACGCTTTACATTTACAGCAATATTTTCTTTATCAATAGAAAATTGCATTTCAAGATCAGATTTCATTTTCTTTAGATTTTAAGTTTAATAATACTTGATCCAATTGGCTGAAACGGCTTTCCCAGATTTTCTTGAACTGTTCCATCCATTGATCTACTTCTTTCATTTTGTCAATTTTGAGCTGATAATAAATTTCTCTGCCCAATTTTTTTTCTTCCAATAAATCACATTCGTTTAAAACTTTAATGTGTTTAGAAACTGCTTGTCTAGTAGTTTGAAATTGTTCTGCAATTGCATTTGGTGTTAATGCCGTTGTCGAAACCAAAACTAAAATCGCTCTTCGTGTCGGATCGGCGATTGCCTGAAAAATATCTCGTTTCATTTTAAAAATAGAATTACGCAACTAATCAGTTGCAAATATATGCAACTTTTTGGTTGCGCAATTCAAAAAAGCATATTTTTTTTTTGAAGAAAAATACCTAAACAAAAAAAGACGCATCAAAAATGCGCCTTTTTCTTTATAATCGTGTTATATAATTACTTTCGAAATTTATTCTTTACAATGATGTCTTTTAATTTAGCTTTTAGGTCTTCACCAGTATCGTAGACCATTTGTTCATTATTTGGAAATGCGACAGCGCGTTTGTCAAAATATCCTAAATAATTATCATCACAAGCATTTCTATTTCCTTTGTAAGTAGAATAAACATTCTCAAAAACAAATTCACTGCTAACTGGAAATGTCTGCACCAGCTGGTTGCTTTTCAGTTCAACATAATCCACTTTTGCCGTCACCAAACAAGATTTAAATTGCCTGAATTCATAAACTGTCGCACGAAGCGTCTTGTAATTATCTACTTTAATTTCTTTGCCTAGACTATCTTTTACAGGTTTTCCGCGACTGTCCAAAAGTGTTTTTACGCCGTCTTTAACTTGTTTTTCTTTTATAAATTCTTTCTCCTTAATTTGCTCAGGTGAAATAGCAATTTGTTTAAAACTCAGAATCAGGCTATAATCGTACTTTACATTTTTTTGTTTGGCACTATGATAAACCGTCCATTTATCATTCAAACCGTAGGTTTTAAAATCCAATAAATCGTCTTGAAGCATTTTCGGAATCACCATATTGGTTTCATTTTTAGCAGAAACATCCACAAAGTCAGTTCCTTTAAAAAGAGCATCCTCCATTAATTTTTTGGTGTTTTTGTAATTAGGATTTATACTTTCCAAATAAGCAAAATCATCATATGCTTTTCTGAAATCCAATTTGTTACTCGATTTCAAAAGGGCAGAAGCATTTTCATATAAATATTTAGAAAGCGCATTTTTGCTATTTACGAGCTCATCAGAATAATTATCAAAAGGGAAATAAGCATTTTTTCCTTGCTTCAATAAAGGCAATGGCAAAATTGGCCTGATTTTTTCCTGGCGATTATTTAGCTGTACATAAATAGTATAAATACGTTCTGCATTTGCCGGATTGTTCTCTTTGTTGAGTAATTCCAAATCACGATGATCTCGATCTTTCGCTTTTGCAAAAGCCTCTTCCAGTAAATAAACGTAATCTTGCTTGCCTTTTGAATCTTTTTTTGTGCGAAGGGCTTCAACGGCGCGATCTATTGCTCCGTCATAATTTCCGTCGCTAAGCATTGATTGTGTTGTTTTTACGCCACAAGAAGAAAGAGCTAAAAATAATATAGAAAATAGAAAAGTAATTTTTTGCATAGTATGTTTTTGAAGGTGTAAATATATCTTTTTAAACTTTCAACAACTATGCCTTTTTCTAATTTATTTAAGGAGCAAAAAGAGCAGTTTTCATTAAGAAAGACCAGTCCCGCTTTCGCCTTTATCTCTCCGTTCCACTGCGAGGATATCGGCTCTATCGGGGCTAGAATACAAGTTTTGGTTTTTTCAAGGAACAGGAAACCGATGTTAATTTACTCGCTTACTTTTTTATACTCAAAAGTGCCCACTTCAGGATTTGAGATACTGCGTTTTTCGCTGTCAAAAGAATTGATTTTGAATACAACCGGCAGTATAACAGAAATAATTGTCAACTGCGAATTGTCGCTAGATAATTTCCATTTTGCTTTGTGTGATTCCTCGCCAATTACGCTTTCGAAATCCCCATTTTCTTTAAAAACTTGAAAAACCTGGTCTGTTTTAAAGCGTTTCTTGATATCTTTTTCTTTACCGTTTTTGGTCCATTTTACCAATTGCCATTTCCCAATAAGTTCTTTAGATGTTTGAGCTGTGGCAGATAATCCCATTAAAAACACAAATGCTAAAAATAATTTTCTCATTACGAAAGTTTTAAAGTTGAATTCTAAATTTAATGATTTTTGTTTGTTTTGAAAAAATATTAAACGTTAAGTCTGTAGTTTTTTAGTTTGATAATAATTTCTTAATCAACACAATTTGCCCTAAATGATAATAGCTGTGCTCGATCATGCAGTCGATATTTCGTCTGTAAGAACCATATTTAATATCAACAAAACCTTCGTCTAATTTTTCATCGGGCATTTGTTCTACTAAATAAGCAAATTCTTCAGATGCTTTCCAAAATTTATTTAGAAAAGTTTCCCATTCTTCTTGAGATTGAATAGGAGGAAAGTCAAAACTGAATTTGTCTTTTATATCCAAAGTTCCGCCTTTAAAAACCTGATTAATTCCGTTGATGTAATAATGAATATGCTGTGCTAAAACGGCTATCGTATTTAAATTCTGAATAGGAGTAACCGCAATTTTCCAATCCAGATTTTCAAGCTGGTCTTTGTAGTTGGTATTGGCAACCCAAGTTCCGTTTAAAATAATTTCTCTAAAGCGATTTGCAATTTCAGTTGTACTTTTCATATTCAAATAATTTCAGAATAGTTACAATTTTAGCTGTATTTCAGCCACCAATATTTATTTTCTGCTTTATATTTTCCAAACCATTTTGAAGGTTTATAAAGTATTGCCACAACAAAAATCCAGATGGAATAAATTCCCCAAAGAGGCAAACCGCTTTCAGCATTTTTTGGTCTTCCAAAAGTTCCTGATGCAAATTCGAATTGTGACCAATCAAAACCTTGCATCAAAAGCATAATTAAAGTTAGAGTATGAATGACATAAAAATGAACAATGAAATAAAACAAAGGCACTTTTCCGTAAACTAAAGTCACTTTTTTAATTGTGTTATGAAACTGTTCTGCGAAAGCGAGCAGTAAAAATAATATACCCAAAGTTACCAGACAAAACAATAGGGAAGGCGGATATTTGGTCACATTCATAAAAGACAAAAAGGTAAAAACCGAATTCTTCTGTGTGGCCCATAGCGCCGGATCACCGTAAATATTGAGAAGACGAATAACAGTAAATAGTGCTAAAGCGCTAAAACCGATTTTGAGAAATAGTTTTTTTCTTTGTTCGCTTTCCAATTCAAAGAATTTTCCCGTTGAGAAACCAACAAGCATAATACCCAACCAAGGAATTGGCGGATATGCCATTACAAAAGCTTTCTCGGCAAACGGAATTACAGTGGGACTAAAAAATGGCGTTAAAATTACTTTTAAAAGAGCGTTTTCTGCAAATGGAATGAGTGGTAAAAGATTTTGCAAAGACAGAATAAGCAATCCAATAAACCCTAATATTTTAGAAGGAATTTTCAATAGTAATCCTAAAATAATAAATCCAAAACCAATTGCAGCAATAACTTCAAATAGAATCGTATGAAAACCAATATCAAAGAATAATCCGAAATTGACAAGGGTAAATTCTAACAATAATAACCAAAATCCTCTTTTGATTAAATGGTGCTTTTTTTCGATAAAATTGGTATTGTTCTGAAGCGAAAGATAAACCGAAGTACCTGCCAGAAAAACAAAAATTGGCGCACATAAATGGGTAATCCAACGTGTGAAAAATAATATTGGCGAAGTAGTTGCCAAGTCAGTTGGACTTTGTGTAATCGAATCGACATGCATCAAATCTCGAACATGATCGAGCGCCATAATAATCATTACAATGCCACGAGTGATGTCTATTGAGAGTTGTCGTTTCATAATTATCTGAAAATTTAGTTAGTACTTATTTTCTTAACCATTTCAAAAATATCATTTTCTATTTCACTTTGAGTGGGATTTTGTATAATTCGTTCAATTTCATTGAGATAAAGTTGATTTTTTATGCTTTTTCTAAAAGTAAACAGAATCCAATATTTCCAAATTTCATCATCACCTTTCAGTATTTTAACCAACTCATTTGAAATTTGTTCGCTAAATTGAATTAGAAAACCAGCAATCTCTTTGCTTATGGGCCAGTTTCCATCTTGTAGCCATTCAAGTAATTCGGGAATTATTGGCTCTATTTCTTCAAAAGAATATTTTTTCAGTTTTTCAACTGTTTCAAAATCAGATTTATGTTGAGGAATTAAAGTTTTAATGTTCACACTGTTTTGGTTTTTAGAAGTACTTAAAAAGAAAGCGAATACACTATGCAATCATATTCTTGTTTTCAATACTTACACCATTATGTTCAATTTTAAGAATCCAAAAAGCGCATTTTGAATATTCAATCTTAATGGTGTCTCCAATACTGATTTCATCATATGCTTTTTTCGTAATAATATAGCGGTGGATGTCATCTGAATCCAGTTGAAGTGTATATCTTTTGTTGTCTGTTCCTGTGGTATGTTTTTCAATTACAAGCAATTCATCCAAAATCTTGATTTTTGATTTAATGTCATTTTTTGTAAGCCATAGCTTTTTTAATGCGAGTACAACAAATATTGAAAATAGAATTAAAACACATAAAATGATACCGTTAAGGAATGTGAATATTTCGTCATTATCGCTCAAACCCCAAGCCCAAAATATTAAGAATGCGAGAAAAACTAAAATAAAAACTTTCATTTTGAAAACCTTGGTTTTTATAATTTCGATTTCAAGATTTGTCATCGGGGATTCTATTCTATTCATTTCGATTTAGCTGGTATTTTGTTTGCAGTTGCTTCTAAATTATAAAAATCCATTTTTATTGTCTAAGTATTTCAGAATGAAAATGAGAATTAAGAAAACAGAAGCCGTAAAGGCGACATTACAAATTCGGTAAATATTTTTGTTTTTTCTTGTTTCATTATTCCATTCTGCAGTAAAATCAACAATATGTTTTTTATAAAATTTATAATTGAAATGATTTATTACAAATGAAAGGATCATAAACGAAGAAAATACCACAAGCAATGAAACTTGCAATTTAGGGAATAGCGATTTTTTTATAATGGAAAGAATTGCCAATGATACGAATGCCAGTATCGAAGTCAGTCCAGCGGTAACTTTAAGAGTATCATGCCCTGTGGTATGAAGATAAAAAAATCTGCGACCAATTTTTTTAACGCTCATTTTGTCAATTTCTTTTTCAGCTGATAAGCAATTTCCCAAAAGATAATAGCAAAAACAGCATTAGCAAGAATAGCCGTTTTAACCTGGTACGGATCATACTCAAAAAACAAATGCAAATTGGTAAACTTTAAAGCTAGAAATAACGCCAATGTTGCAATTGCGATTGCATAGAGTATATTTAGCATTGGTCTCCATTTTAAAGCTATAAAAGCATAAATAATATTGAAAATCGCATAACCAAAACCTAAAGTGGTAAAAGGATCGGTTTTTAATTTTTCACCGATTTTTAAAATAATTGGTGTTGAAATTAAATATAAGAAGAAAAGTATTGAATAGGATAGAATTCTAATTTGTGGTTTCATTTTTTATTTTTTATCAAACAAAATTACTCATTTAAAATGAAGCTTCGATTAGGAATTTATTCCAAAATAGCTTCCACTTTAGCTTCTGATTTTTCCTTTAAAGCGCTATCAGGACGAAAACTCCAAATGATTAGAAATTTTCCTTTTGCAAGATATTCTTCTGGATGTTCATCAGTTGGCTCGCCTGCTTTTCCCCAAAGCAATCCTTGCAGAAATCTGTCGCCTTTGAAAACGTGCTCAAATTCAAAATACATAATCGAACCGCGATCGCCTTTGCTTCTAAAATTCTGAATCGCTTTGCTTTTTACAGTTCCAACAATATTGCTGTAGGTTTCAATATCATTGTAAAAAGTACAGGCTTGTGGCGTAATACAAATATTGCCGTCGTTGAAAGTGTAAGCTTTCGGAATTTCTTTTGGCTTTAATTTTAAATCAGCTAGAGTTTGACTGAATAGGTTAGTAGTGAGGAACAGGAATAATACCGACAGTGGAATCGTAATTTTCATGGGTTTTTGGGTTTGATTTGGTACGCTAAAATAGTTTTTTTATTTGAGTTTAAAACAGTCAAAAAACTTTAAGCTGAGATTTTATCTGAATCATTTTCATCTTCTAAAATATAATTAGAAGGCGTTTTTCCTAAATGTTTTTTGAACATAAAAATAAAAGCGCTGGCGGTTTCATAACCTAAATCTAGAGCGATTTCTTTGATGGATTGTTTTTCGCCCAAACGTTTAATCGCTTCAAGCAATTTTAAACGCGTACGCCAATCACTGAAATTCATTCCCAATTCTTTAATGAATAAACGAGATAAAGTTCGACTGCTCATAAACGAAAGTTCAGCATAATGATCAATCGTATGTTTGCTTGCGACGTCGTTCATTAATAGTTCAACGACTTTTTGAAGTCTTTCATTGTTTGTTGTCGGTAAAAAAGTAGCACTTGGAGTAATCATCGCCATTTCGTCTAGAAAAACTGCAATGATTCTGAGTTGAGAATCGGTTAAATTTCCGTTTGTTCCAAAAGAAATAATTTTAAAAACCAGTTGTTTCAAGAACATTGGAATATCAAAAGAAAAACTGTTTGTTGGCAATCCTTTAGTCGCAGATGGATCTATAAAAACACTATAGTAATTAACGTCTTTCTGAAAAGTAACCTGATGTTCGACACCGCTCGGAAGCCACAATCCCTGCAACGGATTCACAACCCAAATATGATTTCCAACAACAACGTTCATTACGCCGCGAGTAGCATAAATCAATTGCCCGCGAGGATGCGAATGCGAAATGCACATTTCATTGTTTACCGTTTCGGTATAACCAATAACAGGAATTAATGGATCAATTTGATATCCATAATCCTGCGCCATTCGATATGTCCGAATCTGATTATTCATTGTCCAAATATAGCAATTTTGACATTGTAATTTATTTCAATTTTGTAAAAAAATAATACAGCTGTTATTTTTAAAATGAAGATTAACCTAAAAACAACTCATGGAAACCGTTAAAGTACAACCAGAAGTAATTAAAAAAACAACGTATTCAATACTTTTTATAATCAGTTTTTCGCATTTAATCAATGATCTTTTACAAGCTGTAGTTCCGTCTATTTATCCGCTTATTAAAGAAAATTTCGGTCTGAGTTTTACTCAAATCGGAATTATCACTTTTACGTATCAAATCGTGGCATCTATTTTACAACCGTTCGTCGGAATGTATACCGATAAAAATTCGAAACCGTATTCACTTATTGTTGGAATGTGTTTCACCATGACCGGATTATTTCTGGTTTCGATCGCTACAAATTTCACTTTTCTATTGTTATCAGTAAGTTTAATCGGAATTGGATCTTCGATTTTTCACCCGGAATCTTCAAGAGTGGCGCATTTGGCTTCAGGTGGAAAACGAGGATTGGCACAATCTATTTTTCAATTGGGAGGAAATGCAGGAAGCGCCATCGGGCCTTTGTTGGCAGCTTTTATTATCATTCCACACGGACAAAGTTATGTGGCGTGGTTTTGTATTATCGCTTTAATCGGAATTTTTGCTTTGTATAAAATTGCGATTTGGTACACGGAACATTTGTCTGAAAGAAATGCCAACAAAGCCGCGCTTAAAATCGAAACGCATCATTTGTCAAAAAACAGAGTGATTGGTTCGTTGATTATTTTGTTGGTTTTGATTTTCTCTAAATACTTTTACATGAGCAGTATTACGAGTTATTATACATTCTTTTTAATTGATAAATTCCATATTTCGATTCAGCAATCACAAGTTTATTTATTCTTGTTTTCAGGTGCTGTTGCAGCGGGAACTTTGATTGGTGGTCCAATTGGCGACCGTTTCGGAAGAAAATATGTAATCTGGGTTTCAATTCTTGGAGTTGCGCCATTTACGTTGATGTTGCCGTATGTAGATTTATTTTGGGTCGGAACTTTATCTGTAATTATCGGATTGATTCTTTCTTCTGCTTTCTCTGCAATTCTGGTTTATGCAACCGAATTAATGCCTGGGAAAGTTGGTTTAGTTGCCGGTCTTTTCTTCGGTTTCGCTTTCGGAATGGGAGGTTTGGGTTCAGCAGTTCTAGGAAAAATCGCCGATGCAACAAGTATAGAATATGTTTTTAAAATTTGTGCGTTTCTGCCTTTGATTGGGGTAATTACTGGTTTCTTGCCGAATATTGAGGGGAGGAAGAAGATTTAATTGCGTCCAGCTTTAGCTGGATGAGAAAATGATAAAGGAGTTTAAGGCTTTAGCCAAATTGTAATAATTTGGCTAAAGCCTTTTTTAAACTTGACATATTCCTCCAGTTAAAACTGGAAGCAACTTGTGAGAACTAAATTTTAGATTTAAAGAATTTCAGAGATGTTTTTAAAAATCTTTTTAATAAAGAATCGCTGTTAGCTAATTTTTCATTTGCAATCCTCTTTTTAATTTCTTCATTATTATAATACAATTGAAACCATCCATTCATTCGAACTAGTTTTATCTCCCCAACATCTGAATTCCAATGCCTACCTATCCAAATTTCATTTTCTAATTCCGAGATATCAAAAAGTTCCATTCCATTTTTATCAGGACCTAAAGCCTCAAAAAACATTTTAATTAGTAATTCAATTTCTTGAAATGCAGTATATGTTTTACTTGTATTGGGAGGAAGTATACTTAATGTAAAATAAAAATAACTCTCTTCCTTATTAATTGGTACCCAAATTTTATTAAAAAAGTTGAAGAAATATTCATTTGGATAAGCAACTTTTCCAAAATATTGCCCTTCATCATTATCTGTATCATAAAAAATTGGTTTCGTGAAAATTTCGAATAGTGATTTGAAATGATCAGAGATTGAATGATGATTTAGATATTTATTATAGTATTCGATAAATTCTGCTGGTTTTAAAACTTTTGTTTCTATAGAAAGTTTTTTATATACAGCTTTTGTTTTTTGATAATTCTTGTCATCGTTAGTTAAATAAAAACTGCAAATTGATGCAAAAGCTGTATGAGATGCATCATCTGTAGTATTCGAAAATGTATTTTTCTCTTTTTCAGATACTTTAACCTTGTCAGCTTTATATCCATGCATATCAAGGTAAAGATATTCATTCGTAATTTCATCAAACCATTCTGGCGCGTTCTTTCCTTTTGGCAAATATTCATTAGATTTAAAGCTTTCAAACCCTTTCTTTTTATATGAATTGTCAATAAGCTCAAATGGATCTTTATTTTCGTTAAAATGCCCACTATTGATGCCTATTTTTTGAACTACTTGCCTAAGATCTTTATAACTCTCTGTCTCATTTAAATTATAGTTCATTTTACTAAAACTATTAAAAAAGCCATTCATAGTTAGATCGTCTTTTAACCCAGGAAATATATCATTTAGGATTTTTGCTGATTCTGGATTTTCGAATGCTTCTTTAAAAGCAGAGTCTAGTTCTAAAGATTTTAGCATTGTTTTTAAAGATTCTAATAATGTATTTAGAGTAGGGTCATCTGAATCGCTTTTTAACAAATTATCTATAGATAAATCTGAGAAAATATCTGATTCTTCAATTCTACTATTAAGCAATTCTTGTGGATCATATTGTTGTAGATTTATATTTTTACCATCATTAAAAAGGCAAAAATCATTAGTCAATTGTGTGATGAATTCTAAATCATTTTGAATTTGTAGTTTTTGTTTTTCATCATCCGAATAACTTCTAAAAATATCACTAATGTGTGATGTTGAATATAAACATAAAAATTTTTTCTTATCAGAAAGAATTGATAACAAATCTGAAAATTGATCATTTTTCATTCCTGACATTATATTCCAATCAACATATATTTTTATCATATTTGAGATTTTAAGTTTTGAAATTCATTAAATATACAAACAATTCCAATGTTATCTATTTTCAATCGTATACAATAAAAAAATCCCGCCTCAATTAAGAAACGGGACTTCGGTGATATTTTAATTTAAGATTAAAAACTAAGTTTAAACTCAATTTTATTTATTTCATCTTGTTTTCCAGACTTAAATTCGATATTTTTAAGATTATCGAGAGATGAATCAACAATAATTTTTGAGTCCTTAGTTGTTGATCTTTTTGTCTTGATTATTTTTTTTATATTTTTCATTTTCTTTTAATTAAAAAACCATCATAGTCTTTCTTATAATCAAATGGCTCATCTATGATTTTATTATTATCAATCATTCTTGCACCAAATATATCAAAAGTTTCTGATAATTCC
The DNA here is from genome assembly GCF_000425445.1 of Flavobacterium denitrificans DSM 15936. Lineage (GTDB taxonomy): Bacteria > Bacteroidota > Bacteroidia > Flavobacteriales > Flavobacteriaceae > Flavobacterium > Flavobacterium denitrificans. The sequence continues at coordinate 73,681 of NZ_AUDL01000016.1, forward strand.
TCTTGATTTAACATTATAGCTCTTTTGTAAGTATTTGTTCTTCTAATATCACTCCCTCTGAAAAAGATGGTTACATGGGGATTAATACTTGTAAATTCATAGGCAGTTTTTACTACAGTTGCTAAAATCATTCTTATATCTCCATTATCATTTATGATTTGATCGTCTATAATGTATTTCTTTTTTAAAGAATCATATTTTAAATCTCCAAAACCAAGATTATAGACATTTGGATTTGTAGTAGGAGAGTAAACAACTACTTTTCTGAAATTTCCTTTATGACCAATACTTATAAAATGAAATACTGTAGATAATTCATTTTTGATAAGAGCATATTTTCTGTAATTCATTAACGCATAAATTTCTTACAAAATTAAAGCTTTTATAATCTGATCTAATATTTTTTGAGAAAAAAATGGATAAAAAATCCCGCCTCAATTAAGAAACGGGACTTCGGTGATATTCTCTTTTTTTTATTTTTAAACTGTTGCAGCAATTTCTTGTGGCAACGGAATTTGATTTTTAAGTAAATCTTCAAATGTTTCAGCTTGGCGAATCAAGATTCCTTGACCGTTCATCCATAAAACTTCGGCTGGTTTGTATCTTGAATTGTAGTTCGAAGACATTGAGAAACAGTATGCGCCAGCGTTTCTGAAAGATAAAATGTCACCTTCGGTAATTTCTTGAATTCTACGGTTGTTTGCAAAAGTATCAGTCTCGCAAATGTATCCCACAACAGAGTAAAAACGCTCTTTTCCTTTTGGGTTTGAGATGTTTTCAATATGGTGTGAAGATCCGTATAACATTGGACGAATTAAGTGGTTGAAACCACTGTCAACTCCAGCGAAAACTGTTGAGGTTGTTTGTTTTACTACGTTTACTTTTACTAAGAAATGACCTGCTTCGCTCACCAAGAATTTTCCTGGTTCGAAAATAAGAGTCAAATCTCTGCCATATTCAGCACAGAAAGCGTTGAATCTTTTAGATAATTTTTTACCTAATTCTTCGATGTCTGTTTCGATATCGTCTTTTTTGTAAGGCACTTTGAAGCCACTTCCGAAATCTAAGAATTGTAAATCTTTGAAATGTTTAGCTGTGTCAAATAAGATTTCAGCAGCATACAAGAATACTTCGATATCTAAAATATCAGATCCTGTGTGCATGTGAATACCTACAATACTCATTTTTGTATTTTCGACAATTCGCAAGATATGCGGAATTTGGTGAACAGAGATTCCGAATTTACTATCGATATGTCCAACAGAAATATTAGCATTTCCACCCGCCATTACGTGTGGATTGATACGAATACATACCGGAATATGAGGATGTTTTGTTCCGAATTGCTCTAAAATAGATAAATTGTCGATATTGATTTGTACACCCATTGCGGCAACTTCTTCTATTTCTTCTAGAGAAACGCCGTTTGGTGTAAAGAAAATTTTCTCAGGATCATAGCCAGCATGAAGCCCTAACTGAACTTCCTGAATTGATACAGTGTCTAAGCCAGACCCCATGTTCTTTAATAACTGTAGAATCGCAATGTTAGACAATGCCTTCATGGCATAATTAACTCTTAAGTTCTCAACCTTAGAGAAAGCTTTAGTTAATCTGTTGTACTGTGATTGGATTTTTTCAGCATCGTAAACATACAATGGACTTCCAAATTGGTCTGCTAACTGCAGTAAATCTTTTGCTTGCATTTTTAAATTATTTTGGGCAAAGTTATTACACTTTTGAGTAACTGCAAATTAATTGCAGAAAAATAACAAATTGTAACAAATTGTTTGTTTTTAAACAAAAAGTTGCTTGTTTTGGATTTTTATAACCTTTTTTGAGATGCTAAGATACTAAGTTTTTTTGCCACAGATTGTACAGATTTAAAGGATTTTATCAATTTTTAAAAGGAAGCCTAATGTTTGGATTTAGCCCCGATTACTTCACTATAATATATTTTAATTGGTGTTCAATGAACTTCGTTTGAGGCGATATCCTCGTAACGGAGTGGAGAGATATAGCCGAAAGCGGGAATGATGTTTATTAAAATGCCTTTTGTGATGCTTTAAAATCAAAAAAAATTAACCACAAATTGCACAAATTTTCACAAATTAAAATTTTTCGCAAAATGCTCAAAACATAGCCCGTGGTTTCAACCACGGGAAACGTTACGGATTGAACGTAATGCGTTCCCGTGGTTGAAACCACGGGCTATATTTGAAATAGAAATCGATCAAAGAATAAAAATTTGCGGAAATTTGTGTAATTCGTGGCTAAAAAAAACAAAACCCCTGAATATAAATTCAAGGGTTTGTTAGTAGTTATGTTGTATAGAAATTAAGGTTTAGGGCTGAGAAAAAAACTCAGCATCTTAGAACCTTAGCGACTTAGAGTCTTAAAAAATTATAAGCTCGGTAAATCTCCTTTTCCTTTAGTAGGCAAGTTTGTAGATCCCATAAGGAACAAATCTACTTCTCTTGCTGCTTCACGACCTTCTGAAATAGCCCACACGATTAATGATTGTCCTCTTCTCATATCACCAGCAGTGAAAATGTGAGGTACGTTTGTCTGATAGTTATGCGCTTTGTAGTTGCTTCTAAAATCAGTTTCGATTCCTAATTGCTCGCTTAACGTTTTCTCCGGACCTGTAAATCCAAGAGCCAATAAAGCTAAATCGCAAGGCCAGATTTTCTCAGAACCTTCTTTTTCGATTAATTCAGGACGCTGACCTGGAGTCATTTTCCATTGAACTTCCACCGTTTTTAATCCAGTTAATTCGCCTTTATCGTTAGAAATGAATTCTTTTGTGTTGATTAGCCAGTTTCTGTCGCAACCTTCTTCGTGAGAAGACGATGTTTTCAACTGCAACGGCCAGAAAGGCCAAGGAGTTGACTCGCTTCTTCCAACTGGAGGTTTTGGTAAAATCTCAAAGTTTGTTACTGATTTTGCTCCGTGTCTGTTTGAAGTTCCGATACAGTCAGAACCAGTATCTCCACCACCAATAACGATTACATCTTTACCAGTTGCTTTAACCTGATCTGGAATTGATTCCCCGTATAAAACTTTAGTTTGTTGTGTTAAGAAATCCATTGCCTGAACAACGCCTTTGCTTTCGATTCCTTTAGTTGGCAAGCTTCTTCTTTCAGTTGCTCCTCCGCATAAAACGATAGAATCGAATGCGTTTAATTCTTCAACGCTGAAGTTTACACCAACATTTACATTCGTTTTGAAAGTGATTCCTTCTGCTTCTAGAACCACTACACGACGGTCAATAATTCCTTTTTCTAATTTGAAATTTGGAATTCCGTAACGTAATAAACCTCCAATTGCGTTGTCTCTTTCAAAAACAGTTACAGTATGACCAGCTCTGTTTAATTGTTGAGCCGCCGCAAGACCTGCAGGTCCTGAACCAATAACAGCAACTGTTTTACCAGTTCTAGTTTTTGGCGCTTGTGGTTTGATCCATCCTTCAGCAAAACCTCTTTCGACAATGCTTTTCTCGATGTTTTCAATAGAAACTGGATCTTTGATGATTCCTAATACACATGATTTCTCACATGGAGCAGGGCATAGACGTCCTGTAAATTCTGGGAAGTTATTAGTAGATTGTAAAATCTCTAACGCGCTTTGCCATTCTTCCTGATGCACCATGTCGTTGAAGTCAGGAATTAAATTCCCTAACGGACAACCACTGTGGCAAAAAGGAATTCCACAGTCCATACATCTTGATCCTTGTTCTTTTAATTTATCTTTTGGTACCGGAATAGTAAATTCGTTGTAGTTCGAAACACGTTCTGCTACTGCTAAATTACTTTCATCGGCTCTGTTATATTCTTTAAATCCGCCTATTTTACCCATGACATTTAAATAAATTTAGTTGTGAGTTGTAAAATGCGAGAGGTGAGTTAAAAACTTAGCACCTCTGCACTTTTGTATCTCAAAACCTTTTAATTAAGCTATTAATTCTTCTATTTGTTTTTCTTCTGCAATTCGTTTCAATGCTTTTTTGTAATCAGTTGGCATTACTTTTACGAAGTGCTGTTGTTGGTTTTCCCAGTCTGCTAAAATTCTTTTTGCTAATGGACTGCTGGTGTACAACGAGTGATTTTTGATCAGTTTTCTTAGTTTCGTAAGATCTTCTTCTTCCATAGGATCGAATGCAACCATTTCCATGTTGCAAACTGTAGAATCGAATTTCTTGTTTGGATCGTAAACATAAGCAACACCACCGCTCATACCAGCTGCGAAGTTTCTTCCTGTTTTTCCTAAAACTACTACTGTACCACCAGTCATGTACTCGCATCCGTGATCTCCAATTCCTTCAACAACTGCTGTTGCTCCGGAGTTTCTCACACAGAAACGCTCTCCTGCGATACCATTAATATAAGCCTCTCCGGTAATAGCTCCGTAAAGGGCAACGTTTCCGATAATGATGTTGTCTTCAGGTTTGAAAGTCGCAGTAGGAGGTACTTTTACAATTAGTTTTCCTCCAGAAAGACCTTTTCCTAAGTAATCATTACAGTTTCCGTGAATTTTAAATGACAATCCGTTTGTGGCAAAAGCACCAAAACTTTGTCCGGCAGAACCTTCAAAATCAACTAAAATAGTGTCAGCTGGTAATCCTTGTGCGCCATAAATTTTTGAGATTTCGTTACTCAAAATCGCACCTACAGAACGGTCTGTATTTTTGATTTTGAAAGTAACTCTCGTTTTCTCTTTTCTATAAATAGATGGAATAGCTTCTTTGATGATGTCGAAATCCAATACATTTTCAAGAGCGTGATCTTGAGTTGTTGTGTTGTGATTTGGAACTGTTTTCGCTTTTTCCGGTTTGTATAAAATAGTCGATAAATCTAAACCATTAGCTTTATAATGCTTGATCGCTTTGTCCACGTTTAATTTTTGAGACTGACCTACCATTTCTTTTAAAGTTCTGAAACCTAACTGTGCCATGATCTCTCTTAACTCTTCAGCAATGAAATACATGAAGTTGATTACGTGCTCTGGAGTTCCTTTGAAATTTTTTCTCAATTCTGGATCCTGAGTGGCAATACCAACCGGGCAAGTATTTAAGTGACAAGCTCTCATCATGATACATCCAGAAGCTACAAGCGGAGCCGTTGCGAAACCGAATTCTTCAGCGCCTAATAAAGCGGCGATAGCAACGTCACGACCTGTTTTTAACTGCCCGTCACATTCTAAAACTACACGGCTTCTTAAGTCGTTTAGAATCAAAGTTTGTTGTGCTTCAGCTAAACCAAGTTCCCATGGAATACCTGTGTGCTGTAAAGATGTTAATGGAGCTGCTCCAGTTCCTCCGTCATAACCAGAAATTAAGATAACGTCAGCTTTTGCTTTGGCAACACCGGCTGCGATGGTTCCAACTCCAACTTCAGAAACTAATTTTACGTTGATTCGAGCTTCACGGTTTGCGTTTTTCAAATCGTAAATCAACTGAGATAAATCCTCAATTGAGTAAATATCGTGGTGAGGAGGAGGCGAAATCAAACCTACATAAGGTGTAGAGTTTCTAGTTTCAGCAATCCAAGGCACAACTTTTTCTCCAGGCAACTGTCCACCTTCACCAGGTTTTGCTCCCTGAGCCATTTTGATTTGGATTTCTCTGGCGTTTGTCAAATAGTTGATCGAAACTCCAAAACGTCCAGAAGCAACTTGTTTGATTGCGGAGTTTCTAGAATCTCCGTTAATTTCTTTCTGGAAACGTTTTGGATCTTCTCCACCTTCTCCAGAGTTACTTTTTCCTCCAATTCTGTTCATTGCAATCGCTAAGTTCTCATGCGCTTCCTGGCTGATAGAACCATAAGACATCGCTCCGGTTTTGAATTTCTTCACAATTTCTGTCCAAGGTTCTACTTCGTCAATAGAAATTGGATCTAAATTGTTGAATTCAAATAAACCTCTAATCGTCATTAAGTTTGAGCTTTGCTCGTTTACAGCATTTGCGTATTCTTTATAGCTTTCTGGGCTGTTTAAACGAACTGCTTGTTGTAATTTAGAAATAGTGGTTGGGTTAAACATGTGTTTTTCTCCACCACGTCTCCATCTGTAAATACCTCCAATTTCAAGAGAAAGCAAGTTTGCGATTTTTGAATTTGGGAAAGCTTTTTGGAAACGTTTCTTAACCTCTTTTTCTACTTCCATTAAACCAATTCCTTCAATTCTTGACGGAGTGTAAGGGAAGTATTTAGATGTAAATGTTTTGTTTAAACCTAAAATCTCGAAAATTTGAGCAGCTCTATAAGAATGTAAAGTAGAGATACCAATTTTGTTCATGATTTTCACGATTCCTTTTGCAATCGCTTTGTTGTAGTTTACAACAGCATAATCAGCTTTTACTTTTGTAATGAAACCTTTTTCAACTTGATCGTGAATGATTTCGTTTACCATGTAAGGATTGATTGCACTTGCACCATATCCGAACAATAAAGCAAAATGATGAGGTTCTCTCGGTTCAGCAGATTCGATGATGATTCCGAATTTAGAACGAACCTGTAGAATGTTCAAAGAGTGGTGAATGTAAGAACAAGCCAATAACATTGGAATTGGAGCTAATTCTTCGCTTACACCTCTATCAGATAAGATAATGATGTTGCATCCTTCTTCAACCGCTTTAAAAGTGGCCTGAACACATTTTTCAAGCGCACGCTCTAAACCGTTAACTCCTTTTTCTATTTTGTATAAAGTAGAAATAGTAGCCGATTTGAAATCTGCGTGATCGATATTTCTGATTTTATCCAAATCCTCGTTAGAAATAACAGGATTTTGGATTTTTAATTTTTTACATTGTTTAGATTCGATTTCGAAAATATTGAAATCTCCACCAATCGCTAAACTGATATCAGTAATAATTTCTTCACGAATACCATCCAACGGCGGGTTTGTAACCTGAGCAAATAATTGTTTGAAGTAATTGTACAACAACTGAGGCTGATCTGAAAGAACTGCCAAAGGCGTATCGTTACCCATAGAACTAATTGCCTCAGCTCCGTCGCTACCCATTGGGTTGATGATCGTTTTTAAATCTTCAATTGTATAACCAAACAAACGTTGTCTTGTTAAGAAATCTAATTTTTCAACAGGAGTTGGATTATTAGTATAAGGTATTTTAGCCAAAGGCAATAAGTTAGCATCAACCCATTCTTTGTATGGACGTTTTGTAACTATCGCTTTCTTAACTTCCTCGTCTTCGATGATACGGCCTTCGTTCATATCAACCAAGAACATTTTTCCTGGCTCTAAACGACCGTGCTGAATTACATCTTCTGGATCGATGTCTAATACACCAATTTCAGATGACATAATTACGAAACCACTATGCGTTAAAGTATAGCGAGAAGGACGCAATCCGTTTCTGTCTAATAATGCACCAATAACATTACCATCTGTAAACGGAATAGAAGCAGGACCATCCCAAGGCTCCATAATACAAGCGTTGAACTCGTAGAAAGCTCTTTTTTCTGCAGACATAGTTTGGTGTTTTTCCCAAGCTTCAGGAACTACCATCATCATTGCCTCTGGAAGAGAACGTCCAGTCATTAATAAAAGCTCAATTACCATATCCATAGAAGCAGAGTCTGATTTTCCTTCTAAGATAATTGGGAATAATTTTTTGATATCATCGCCAAAAACAGCGCTTTGCATAAGCTCTTCACGAGCACGCATACGGCTTACGTTTCCACGAAGTGTATTGATCTCACCATTGTGACACATGTATCTAAACGGTTGAGCTAAGTCCCAAGATGGGAATGTATTTGTAGAGAAACGCTGGTGTACAAGTGCTAAACGTGTCACCAAGTCTGGATCTTTCAAATCTATATAATAACGGCTGATGTCTTCCGGCATCAATAGACCTTTATATATTATAGTAGTTGTCGATAAACTAGTAAAATAAAACATGTGGCTTTCTGAGGTTTTAGATCCTCTTACGGCATGTTCAGCAATTTTTCTAGCTGCAAAAAGTTTTGCATTAAATTCTTGTTCAGTTAAATCCTGTCCGTTTTTAGAAACGAAAACTTGTTTAATTGTTGGTTCTTTTTCTGCGGCGATTTCACCTAAATTTTCAACGTCAACTGGCACATCTCTCCAACCTAAAACTTTTAAGTTCTGGTCTTTAATAGTTGCCTCAAATGCATTAATACAAAAAGAAACCTGGTTTTTGCTTTTTGGTAAAAAAACCATTCCTACTGCATACTCACGCGCTTCAGGGATTTCAAAGTCACACACTTTCTTAAAGAACGCATGTGGGATATCAAACAAAATTCCAGCCCCGTCTCCAGTTCTTCCATCAGAACTAACGGCACCACGATGTTCCAATTTTATTAAGATGTCCAATGCTTTGTGAATAATATCATTTGACTTAATACCATTCAAATTACAAATAAATCCTGCACCACAATTGTCGTGTTCAAATTCAGGCAAATAGAGCCCTTGTTCTTTAACTTTCATTCTTGATATTTTTTCTACAAAAATAAAGATTTCATTAAACATAATGTATTGAAATTGTTCTTTTGCTTTCATTTTTGTCGTAATATTAGAAAAAGGGTTCTTAAATGATAATAATATTATTTAAAGCATTGCGAAATGATAAAATCATAATAACAATTAAATAATATTAGGAAAAATCGTCGTCAGGCCTAGAATTCAATAGGGTTTTTTGTTAAATCTCAAACGATATAGTGATTTTGTGTTAACTTTTTCGATGCAATTCGTTAACGATAAGTTTGCTTTCAAAAAGAATATCCAAATTAATAACAAATTGGGTCATTTTTTAATTCGAAAAAGATTTTACTTTTAAGTTGAATTTTGCTACTTTTGTCGCACTTTTATTCTGAAATAAATTCAGAACCAGACAAATTCTATATTATGAACATACACGAATATCAAGGAAAAGAAATTTTAGCAAGTTACGGAGTACGCGTGCAACGCGGAATTGTGGCTAACAATGCGGTTGAAGCTGTAGCTGCTGCAAAACAATTAACTGCCGAAACTGGTACAGGATGGCACGTAATAAAAGCACAAATTCACGCAGGTGGTCGTGGAAAAGGTGGTGGAGTTAAGTTAGCAAAAAACTTACAGCAAGTTGAAGAGTTAGCAGAACAAATCATCGGAATGCAATTGATCACACCTCAGACACCGCCTGAAGGTAAAAAAGTTAACAAAGTATTAGTTGCTGAAGATGTGTACTATCCTGGAGAAAGCGAAACTTCTGAGTTTTATGTTTCTGTTTTATTGAATAGAGGTACAGGACGCAACATGATCATGTATTCTACTGAAGGTGGAATGGATATTGAAGAAGTTGCTGAGCACACTCCACACTTAATCTTTACTGAAGAAATTGATCCAACTGTTGGATTACAAGGTTTCCAAGCTAGAAGAATTGCTTTCAATTTAGGTCTTTCTGGAAATGCTTTTAAAGAAATGGTGAAATTCATCGATGCACTTTACAATGCTTACATTGGTTCTGATGCTTCTATGTTTGAAATCAACCCAGTTCTTAAAACTTCTGATAACAAAATCTTAGCTGTTGATGCTAAAGTTAACATCGACGACAACGCTTTATACAGACAACCTAAATATGCTGAAATGAGAGATATCCGTGAGGAGAATCCAATCGAAGTTGAAGCTAAAGAAGTTGGTCTAAACTATGTTGACCTTGACGGTACTGTAGGATGTATGGTAAACGGAGCTGGTCTTGCAATGGCAACTATGGACTTAATTAAATACGCTGGTTTTGAGCCTGCTAACTTCCTTGACGTAGGAGGAACTGCTGACGCAAAACGTGTTGAAACAGCTTTCAGAATTATCTTGAAAGATCCAAACGTAAAAGCTATCTTAATTAACATCTTCGGAGGTATCGTTCGTTGTGACCGTGTTGCTCAAGGTGTTGTTGATGCTTACAAAAACATGGGAGACGCTATTAAAGTGCCAATTATCGTTCGTTTGCAAGGAACAAATGCTGAAATTGCAAAAGAATTAATTGACAACTCTGGTATGCCAATCTTATCTGCAGTTCAATTCCAAGAAGCTGCTGACCAAGTTAAAGCTGCTCTTTCTTAATTAAAATAAGAAATCAATTTATATAGAAAATCCACTCCGAAAGGTGTGGATTTTTTTTTGTGATTTAACCGCAAAGCACGCAAAGTTTTTTTTACCAAGGATTGCCAATATAAACGCAAAGTTCGCAAAGCAAAATCAATAAAATTTTTAAGGAATTTATTTCGACATAGCCCGTGGTTTCAACCACGGGGACGCTCGGGAGATTCAAATTACACGATATGCATTGTGTCCCCGTGGTTGAAACCACGGGCTATATTTGAAAATAGGAGCTACAGGTCTTTTTAAAACACAAAGTTCGCAAAGCTTTAATAAATAAATCTTTGCGAACCTTACGTAATTCTTAGCGTTCTTAGCGGTTAAATAAATTATTTTTTATTTTTCCCGTTTTTGAAAACCACTTTTTCTACCACAACTGGTTTTCCATTTCCTTTTGGGAATGATTTCTTCTTAGGTTTTCCAGTTGATGAACCTGATTTTGACGGACTTTTATCACCTCTGTATTTTTCAGAGTCTTTTGGAGTCGCTTTGAATTCAGGTCTTTCTTTAGAAGTTTCTTTTTTAGGAATTTCAGCTCTATGTTTTGTTAAAACGTCATTTGGGTTTTTAGGGTTTTCTTTTGTCCCTCTTAAATGAATAACCAATCCATTTAAGAAATTACGTAAGATTTGATCGCCGCATTCCATATAGTTGGGATGATCTTCAGCTCTAAAAAATGCACCCAATTCAGATTTTGAAATTCTGAAATCAACCAATTCTAGAATTTCAACTATTTGGTCGTCACGGAGCATCAAAGCCACGCGAAGTTTTTTAAGTATATCGTTATTTGTCATAATATTTGTTTCCTATTTTTCTTTTTTAAGTTTCAGGTTTCAAGTTTTTCTAATCTTTGCTTGAAACTAAAACGCATCATTTATTTTGCAAAGGTAGTTTTTTAAACTGATTAAAATTGAGAATTAAATTCATTTAAAACACCAACTAATTTATCTAGATCTTCTTTGAGATGATTTGCTGTAATTACAATTCGGTTCAGAGGTTCGGCTTCTTTAGTATATTTAAAGCTTGCAATAATTATATTTTCATTTTTTAATGCGTCAACTAATTCTTTTGACAATAAATAAATTAGAGGATAACTTTTGTCAAACTTAATATTCTCATTCTGAATTAGAATCGAATCAATATAATTTAAATTGTCAAGCAGTTTTTGATGTTGTATTTTATAAATCTCTGAAGCATCAGAAAGTGTCTGCACAAAAGCAGGATTCATTCCGGCAGCACTTGTAAAAGTTTCAAGTTCTTTTATTTCTGTAATGAAATCAGAATCAGAGGCAATTACTCCGCCTGTTAATCCGAAAGCTTTTCCGAGAGACGAAACAAGAATTTTTCTTTTAATTGGAAATTGAACTGTGGCATAAATTCCAGAACCATTATTGTTTACAATTCCTAAAGAGTGAGATTCGTCAATAACCAACGTAATTTCTTTATGATTTGAAATATCGTTTATAAAAGATAAATCAATAGGTTTTGTTTGGAATGAAGGAATACCATCAGTCAAAATCGTTATCTTTTCTGGTTTTGAATCTAATAAACGATTATTCAGTTTTTCGTTTACAAAAACAGAAAGGCTTTCTTTTGTTTGAATTGCTGAATGAATTTCATTTAAATGATAAAAACAATCGGTTTGCTTTTTTAATTTTTCAATAACCAATTTTCCAGCCAACATTCCAGAAGAAACCGTAACCGTCGATTCTGACCCAATATGTGAAGCCATGAAGTTTTCTCCAGCACTATAAGCATCTAATTGAATATTTGCTGTTCTAGAGCTTCCATACGTTGTTCCCCATTTCAAAATATTCTGGATAACCAAATCTTGAAAAGCTGCATTGGTTGGAAGTCCGAGATAAGCAGTACCGCCATAATATAAATATTGTTTTTGGCCCACTTCAATAATACGGTCTGGAAATTTTTCGACTATCATTTTATAGCAATGTAACTCCGGTTCCGTTAAGACTTGAATAATTTACGATGCCGTTTTTGATCGTTACACCAGTTGCGATATCTTCAGCCAAAAGCAGTGCGCCATCCATGTCAACATAATCCAATTGAGGAAGCAAATGCGCAATTGCTGAAATTCCAACGGTAGATTCCGTCATGCAACCCACCATTGTCCTTAAACCTAGTTTTTTGGCTTCTTCAATCATGCGTTTTCCTGGAGTCAATCCGCCACATTTTACCAATTTCACATTCACGCCATGAAAATGATTGAAGCATTTCGCTACGTCTTCTTCTATAATACAGCTTTCATCAGCAATAATTGGTAAAACAGAATGTTTGAAAACCTCTTTGTGTGCTTCCCAATTATCCGCTTTCATCGGCTGTTCTAAAAATTCCACACCAAGTTTTTTCAATTCTACAGCATTATTGATCGTTTCCTCAACGCCCCAGCCGCAATTGGCATCAATTCTAAAAATGGCATTAGTATGTTTTCGAAGTTCTTTTACAATAGCAATATCTTCTTTTGTTCCCAATTTGATTTTATAAATAGGCCAAGGAAGTTCCTGCATTTTTGAAACCATTTTTTCAATCGAAGCAATTCCGATTGTATAATCTGTCATCGGATTTTTTTCTGTGGTATAATTCCACAATTCGTAGAGTTTTTTACCTTTTATTCGTGCATACAAATCGTTATAGGCTAAATCTAAGGCACACAATGCAAACATGTCATCTTTTAAATACGGATGAATTTTTGCCCAAAAAACATCAGGAGTTTCAATTTCTGAAGTTTCAATAACAGTTCTGATTTTCTCCAAATCTTCCATCATCATCGGAACCGTAGTTTTGTAATAAGGATTTGAAGTCGCTTCGCCAAAACCAGAAAAACCATTGCTTTGTAATTCCACAATTAGTGAAGGCTGAAAATCAATTGATTCTCTGGAAATAGTGAACGTGTGTTTGAGTTTTAGATTATATTCTCTTAGAATTAGTTTCATTGTAGGTGTATTTTTCTTTCTATTTTAATCTCAATAACCAAGCCATAAAACAGCTTTTACAAAGCCGTCGCGCCACAATTTTTCATTGTGTTCTCCACCTTTTACAATTTTTGTTTTGCTGAGGTGAAGGCAATAACAGCGGTTTTTATCTAATAAACGCTCCATTTTTTCCAGATCTTTTACCATCTCATCACTTTCTTTATCACCACATAAAAAGTAAAATCTCGTTTTAATTTTGGGTGATTGTTCGGTAAACGTATAAATCTCATTTGAGAACCAAAATGAAGGTGAAAAGACTCCAGCATTTCCAAAAACCTGAGGATATTTTACCGCTGCGTAATATGAAACCAATCCGCCAAGTGAACTTCCCATAATTGTCGTGTTTTTGGCTTTTGTTTTGGTTCTGTAGTTTTTGTCTATATATGGTTTTAAAGTGTTTACGATAAAATCAACATAATTGTCGGCTTCTCCGCCACCGTATTTTTCATTTTTGAAAGGCGTAAGTTCATTAATTCGTTTTTCATTCCCGTGTTCAATTCCTACAACAATTACAGGAGCTTTTAAGCTGTCTAGTTTTTCATCGACATTCCATTCGCCGACAAAGGAAGTTTTGGCATCAAATAAATTTTGTGCATCGTGCATATAAATCACGCTGTATCTTTTTTTTGTTGAAGTTGAATAGCCTTCGGGCAAATACAGCCAGATTTTTTTAGTCGTTTTAAGCTGAGGGGCTTCAATGGTAAAAGTAGAAACGTTTTTTGAAGCCGTGCTTTCCTGAGCATTTCCAGCCGTAAACGTCAGCAAAAATATAAAATAGAAAAATCCGCGAATCATTCCTTATTGTGTTTTAAATTTAATGTAATAATTTAGCTAAAAATAATAATTTGATGAACACCGAAGAAGAAAAAAGAAGTTTACTTTTAGAAATGATTGCGTTTGCTACGATTGATGGACATTTGCACAAACGCGAGGTTGATTTTCTTTGGATTGTTGCCGAGGAATTGAATATTAGCAAAGAAGAATTTAAAGATTTATTTCATCAAGAGCATACGGTCAAAATAAATAGATCGGAGTTTCAACGCATACAACAATTTTACAGACTGGCTTTGATAATGCATTGCGATGGAATTTTGCACGAAAAAGAAGCTACAGCAATTCATCAAATTGCACTGGAAATGGGATTAAATCCAAGTGCAGTAAAACGTGTTTTGGAATTGATGAAAAAGGCGCCAAATGCTATTATTGATCCAAATAAATTATTGAAAGTTTTTCAGGAACAGCACAATTAAGGCAATTGTTCCTGAAGTTTTTTGATATCGTCACGTAGTTTAGCGGCTTGCATAAAATCTAATTCTTTAGCCGCTTTTTCCATTGATTTTCGTTTTTCGCGAATCAATTTTTCCAAATCAGTTTTTGACATATATGCTGTTTCTGGCTCGGCAGCGACAGGCAATGTGTGCCCTAATTCGTATTCAACTAAAGGATTTTTAGTAAATGCGCTTTCAATTTTCTTGTTTAAGGCTTGAGGAACAATATTATTTTCAACGTTGAAATTGATTTGTTTGGTTCTTCTATAATTAGTTTCATCGATTGTTCGTTGCATACTTGCCGTAATTTTATCGGCATACATAATAGCTTTTCCGTTTAAATTTCTCGCTGCACGACCAATGGTTTGTGTCAAAGATCTGTGGTTTCTTAAAAAACCTTCTTTATCAGCGTCAAGAATAGCTACTAATGAAACTTCAGGCAAATCCAAACCTTCACGAAGCAAGTTTACTCCAATCAAAACATCAAAAATACCTTTTCGCAAATCCTGCATGATTTCGATACGTTCTAAAGTATCAACTTCAGAATGGATATAGCGGCAACGAATATTTACTTTTGTCAAATATTTGGCTAATTCTTCGGCCATTCTTTTGGTTAAAGTCGTTACTAAAACTCTTTCGTCCAATTCGCATCGCACCTGAATTTCTTCAATCAAATCATCAATCTGATTCAAACTTGGGCGAACTTCAATTATTGGATCTAATAGTCCAGTCGGACGAATAATTTGTTCCACATAAATTCCGTCCGATTTTTGCAATTCGTAATCGGCCGGAGTTGCAGAAACGTAAATTACCTGATTTTGTAAAGCTTCGAATTCCTCAAATTTCAAAGGTCGGTTGTCCATTGCAGCTGGTAAACGGAAACCATATTCAACCAAGTTCTCTTTACGGCTTCGGTCGCCTCCATACATGGCATGAACCTGCGAAACTGTAACGTGACTTTCGTCAACAACCATTAAATAATCGCTTGGAAAATAATCTAACAGACAGAAAGGACGCGTTCCAGCTTCACGTCCGTCAAGATAACGAGAATAATTTTCAATTCCAGAGCAATAACCTAATTCACGAATCATTTCTAAATCGAAATTCGTTCTTTCTTCAAGACGTTTTGCTTCCAGATGTTTTCCTATCTCTTTAAAATAATCAACTTGTTTTACTAAATCCTGCTGGATTTGCCAAATAGCGCCTTGTAAAACTTCTGGAGAAGTCACAAACATATTGGCAGGATAAATCGTCAATCTTTTGAATTTCTCAATTACTTTGGAAGTTTGAGCATCAAATGATTCTATTTCTTCAATTTCATCTCCAAAAAAGTGAATTCGATACGCATCATCAGCATAACTTGGATATACTTCAACAGTATCTCCTTTGATTCTGAAAGTTCCCGGATTAAAATCGGCTTCCGTTCTGGCGTATAAACTTTGAACTAGACTATGCAATAATTTGGTTCTGGAAATAACTTGATCTCTAGTGATTTCTATTACGTTTTTCTGAAATTCCACAGGATTTCCAATACCATATAAACAAGAAACCGAAGCGACAACCAAAACATCTCGACGCCCAGAAAGTAGGGAAGAAGTCGTGCTCAAACGCATCTTTTCTAATTCTTCATTGATAGATAAATCTTTCTCAATAAAAACGCCTGTAACAGGCATAAAAGCTTCAGGCTGATAATAGTCGTAATAAGAAACGAAATATTCAACCGCATTATTTGGGAAAAATTGCTTGAATTCTGAATACAATTGCGCGGCCAAAGTTTTGGTGTGTGCCAAAACCAATGTTGGTCGCTGTACTTCCTGAATAACATTTGCAACCGTAAAGGTTTTTCCGGATCCCGTAACTCCTAATAAAGTTTGATATTTTTCGCCATCTTCAACACCTTGTGCAAGTTTTTGTATGGCTTGTGGCTGATCTCCTTTCGGACTATATTCTGAAGCTACTTGAAAATTCATTTTTTATTGATGAAAAATTAGTTTTGTAAAGATACGAAGTTTGAAGGCTTTTCGAGAAAATTAATCATAGCGTCATTTACAAATTTTGATTGATCGATGCTTAAAAAATGTCCGGCATCTTTAATCATTATTGTTTTGGCGTTTGGCAGATTTTTTTTTGCGCGTTCTAAACTTTCTTCTGAATTTATAACGTCTTTATCGCCAATTAAAACCAAAACCGGATTCTGAATCGATTTTAATTCATCATCTGAAAAAGGTGTCATTTTGAGCATGCTGGAATTTGATTTTGCATATTTATTCGCCAAATAAAATTGTCTGTTATAAACAGGGCTGATTTTTTCAGGATGAGTAGAAAATGTTTTTAAGGTTTTGCTGAATTTCTTTTCGCTTGGAAAAAGTTTTAAAAGCAAAGCTGATGATGTTTTTCTTGGTTTATCAATAAATTTAAAGGTCTGCGCAGGACTCAGTAAAACAATTTTATCAATAGAATTATTTTTTTGAACAGCTAATAGGGTAGCAATCCAGCCTCCGCGTGAAGCGCCAATCATATCAAATTTCTTTAATTTATAATGATTGAATATTTCATTGTACCAAATGACAATTTCTTCTTTTGAAAGTGGTTTAGCAGTTAATGTCGATTTGTTTGGTTCCATTAAAAAATCAATGGCGTATATGCGGTGATTTTTTGCCAATGTTTTAATATTTGGATACCACATAGTGGAACTTGCGTCCATGCCGTGAAGTAAGACTAAATCTTTTCCGTTTTTTGGACCAGCGATAATAACGTGCGCTGTTCCAAAACTGGTTTTTACATTTTCTTCTGTATAAGGAACATCCCAAAGCTTTAAGGCTTTGTTATAAGATGCGGTATAATTTTGTTTGTCGCTTTCGGTTTTAAAAACATAATCTTCGAATTTAGTTTTTTTCGAAGAGGCACAGGCCGTCAGTAAAATAATAAAGAATAACCGAACGAATATTTTTGAAGTACTCATAAAATTAAATTTACGTTGAAAGGTACAACAATCCAATTTCGAAGCTATTTCAGAATTTTATCTGAAACTATCATAATTTTAAGATTTATCATTTTTGGAAGTCAGATAATAAATCTGTACAAATGCTAAAATGGCATTCGGGATAATTACGGGCCAAAGCCATTGATTAAAATCTCGATAGTCATTTAAGAAAATACCATAAATGACAAAACAGATACAGCCAAACATATTAATGAATCGAATTGTTCTGAGGTTTTTCAGTAAAAAACCTCCAACAATAAAAACAGATGCGAGGTAACCAATATATTCTGCCATAGTCTTGATATTTAATTGTTTACACTAAATGTAGTAAAATGAAATTATATTATCAAGAGTTGATGTTGAAAATCAGTGTTTTAAAGTTTCCACACTTTCTGTTCAGCTTCATTTAAGAAACTCCAAGCAACAATACGGCTATTTTTTTGGCCTTGCGCCATATCAATTGTTTTGACCGAAACGGCGTTTGCTTTTTTCAGAATTTTATAAATCGAAGAAAGATTTTCTTTTTTAGAAACCAAAGTGGTAAACCATAAACATTGCGAAGCATATTTTGCGCTTTCGTAAATCATTTGAGTGATAAATGCAATTTCGCCACCGTTGCACCATAATTCGGCATTTTGACCACCAAAGTTTAAAACAGGATTTGTACTTCTTTTTTCTTTTGGATTTAGATTAGAAACTTTTCTTGAAGCGCTTTTGTTTGCTTCTTGTGCCGATGCATGAAATGGCGGATTACACATGGTGAAAGTGAATTTATCTTCGGGAATAATAATATTTTTGAAAATAAATCGAGATTCGGTTTGTTGCTGTAAGCTTATAGAATCGTTTAATTTTGGATTGTTTTCTATTATTTTACTGCAGTTTTCAATTGCTTTTTTGTCGATGTCTGTTCCAACAAAACTCCAGTTATAAACAGCATTTCCTAATATCGGATAGATCAAATTTGCACCCGTTCCGATATCTAAACCTAAAACTGAATTTCCTTTCGGAATAATTCCGTTATTGGTTTCGGCTAATAAATCGGCGATATAATGAATGTAATCGGCGCGTCCAGGAATTGGCGGGCATAGGTAATTTTTAGGGATATCCCAATTTTGAATATCGTAATAGGTTTGTAGTAAAGCTTTGTTTAAAGCTTTAACAGCAAGCGGATTGCTGAATTCAATGGTTTCGATTCCGTATTTATTTATGGAAACAAAAGCGTTTAATTCGGGACAATTTGAAATAAGAAGTTCGAAGTCATATCGTGAACGATGCAGATTTCTTGGGTGTAAATTTTCTTTTTGAGAATTGTCGTTTGCTTTCATTTTCATAGATTTCAAGCAAAGATAGTCATTCCTTTTTTAGAAAATATTTTGTAAAACTTTCTATTAAGCCAATTGCCTAAATCCGTTGTAGTGCTGTTAGTTTTTGTTTTTTCTTTTGAATACAAATTCATAATCAGCAATTATAGTTTTAAATGTATCATTTTCAAATTCGTAAATTGGTTTTTTATATAAAAAAGCATTTGTTTGAAAATGAAAATGATAAAAAAATCCATCTTTTATCTGAACATTTGTTTCGTATACATTTATTAAAAAACTTTCCTCCGAATTATAATTTCTGACTGTTGCTAAACAAATAAATTTATAAAAATCAACATTGAACTTCTCTATTTTTAGTTCTATTTTCGACCCAATTGGAGTCCAATCTGTCATATTGTAATTTATTCTTAATTGTCCTGATTCTCTAATTGAAACCCATTCGTCTAACAATTCGTTTGCATCAACGATACTTAATTCATAAAAAGTTTCGAATTTTAAACCATTCAAAATTGTATTAAAAAGATCTGTGACGTAAATTTTATTATCAAGTTCTTTATATATTATTGACCCCAATCTTCTATAATCTTGATTTAAAAATAATTTTGATTTTATTACTTGGTTAAGGTCGCTTGATGTTAACTTAAATCTATTAGAATTAATTGATTCAAAAATTTTTATGAAAGAAGCTTTATTTTCGTGATTCAAAACAATGTTCAAATCTAATTTACTAAAACTGTTATACTTAATGTTTTGATTAAATTCAGATAATAATTTATTATATTCAATAGGCATCATTTCTTCAAATTCAGGATTGATTAATAATTCAAATAGAATTAAAAAAACAAAATTCTTTTTATCGGTAAATGTTTGGTCAAATATTTTTAATTGATTCATTTTTATTGTTTTGTGGTAAAATAAAAGTTAACGTCCCGGCGCTACACGCAGGCTGGTATAAAGAAAGCCAAAACTTTTGGTTACAAACCTATTTTTTAAATACAAATCCATCATTAAATTTTGCCAATTGTTGTTGTGGCTGTTGGTTGCTGGCTCTTTAGGTTCTAATTCATTCAACATCATCAGCCCATTTTACAATATCAGTATTATGAGTTGAAAATATAATTGTCGCACTGTCACCAACTTTGTAATTTTTAGGATCTAAATCGTTAGTGTATTTTTTACCATTCAAGTAAAATTCAAAAAATGCGAATTTAGCTCCTTTTCCTTTGTAATGAATGTCATAAATCCTCACTTTTTGTAAACGCCCAAAGTTTTTTAATTGTTCTTTTTCATATTTATTTAGAAAAGTAAACAAACCATACGCAGTACTTCCAAATATTATTAATGACAAAGAACAGTAAATTGTATTTATAATTTTCACCTTAGAGAAACCAATTGTTTCTTTTAGAATTTGATATTTTTTTGGGTTAGAAAGCGTTGTGAAATCAAAGTCTGTTTTGGTTGAAACAATAATTCGTGTTAATGAAATACTTAAAAGAATTGAGCCAAAACCAACAATGAAATAACCAATAAGACCTAAGTATTTTGCACCATCGTGTGTCCACCAAACTTTATAAACAATGAAAGTACCAATTATAATTAGTAGTGAGTTAAGGAATGAATATTTGATTGCTTGTCTTTTGGTCATTATTATCTTTTAGTGTTTAGTTGCGAGGGGTACCACAAACGTTCTGTTACTACAGCGGGTTTGGTATTAAATTAAACCCATTCTTCGGATTTGCCACCCGAGTGATAGCGAACAAGCGAAGCAAATCATCCCAAATACAAAACCAATTTTCCATTAAGCCAATTTTCCTAATCCGTTGTAGTGGCCGTTAGCAGTGGTTTTTTATTCTTTCTGAGTTGTTTTCCAATAAAATTCTTTGCCACATTCTTTTGAAATAACTGCGGTTATTTTTTTACTGATGTCTTTTAAAGATTTATTTTTTTTACTTTTAAAGAACGAAATTAATAACTGTGAACCTTCAAATTGATGTATTTTTATAGTTTTGCTATTCAGTAATTCAATATTCATATGAATTAAGAACAGCTGTCTCTTATATGTTTTTCCCCTATGATAGTTAATAAATGTGATATCGTTGGCTCTTAAGTGAAATTGTTTGATTTCGATAAAATTAAATTGAAGCTTTCTGAATAAGTTTAACTTTATGACTAACTGTTTTTTGGATTCGCTTATAAAAAATACACTTTTTGTTGGCTTGATAAAAGTTTCAATCGAAACAATTAGAAAATATAATCCAGCTAGTAATAATCCAGTTGAAAAAAAATATCCAATTATTACATTTAAGTCAGTTTTTCTATTTAATAAATAGCAAGCTAACTTGAAATCAAAAAATAAAATTGGCAATGATATTAAAAAGTAAACTAAAATATAAAAGATATCTTTTTGGCTTCTTTTATAGTCAATTCTTAAATCGCCATTCAAAGTTCTTTCAATATAATAACTTCCAATATTATTTTCCATTTGTACAATTAAGTTTTCTCAAAAATCACTGCTAATGTTCTGGCACTACATCGGATTTAGGGTTAAATTAAGACCATTTTTCGAATTTGCCAAATCTTCCCAAATACAAAACCAACTTCCCATTAAGCCAATTGCCTAAATCCGTTGTAGCGTGTGTTATGCCTCGTTGTTTTTTTCGGTTGCTGTTTATCCGTTAAAACTTCTGCTTTGATGCGTTGGATTGGTAACTCCTTTGCATTTTTTTTTGGTATTTTATGTTGGCTAAAAATGTAAATGTGCTACTGAAAGAGTGGCTATTCAAAGTCTATTTCCGTTTTTGAAATTCTGTCTAGCTCGTCTAAAATACTTTTTTTAATAAGTTCTATTTTTTTGTGTTTATTGGATAATTCTTTTTGAGCAACTAAATCAATTGTCCCATTTGGTTTTACTGGAAATGGAATTTGTAACTTTTTTACAATGCTCTGAGGTAGACTTTTTTGTTTTTCGCCTTTGACATTTTCAATGAAAATCGGTTCAGCTATATATTTTACATATTCTAAATCAATATCTTTTGTTAATGGTCTTAACCCGCAATTATTTCTACCAATATTAAATTTTCCGCTTCTAAGTTTAATGTGTCCAGAATTACCATAAGTTACCCAAGTAAGTAAAATCTCATCATATTTAAATGATTTTATATAACCAAAAACACCTCCGTTTTCAATTTGACCTGAGTAGACTGGGTATTCGCCTTTATTTTTATCTATGAATTTTTTGGTAAGGTTATCTTCTCCTAATATTTCAAAAAGGTTGTCCACACTAAAGATTTTCAGAGTGGAATTATCCTTTATTTCAATAATTAGATTTTCAATCTGTGATTTATATTCGTCGATAGATTTTTTAATATCTTCTATATATAATATTTTGTCAACAACGTCCTTTTGAGCTTCTATATCGAAAATTCCCTTTTCGTCAATAGGCATAACAATTTCAACCTCTTCAACCATTTTTGGATAAACTTTTGTAAATTCATCAGAGCCGTTTTCGCCTTTTCTTCCTTTTGCTAATTCTCTTAGTTTAGGTTCAACGATGTTCTTTACATAAAGTAAATTTATATTTGGTAATTTAGGTTTCAGCAATCCTCTATCTCCATTAATTGAAAATTTGCCATCAATTAACATCATATAACCTGCAAAACCATTTGTTGCCCAAGTTAGAAATTGACCATCATAATCATTAGTATTGATGTAGGTTAAAGGTGCATTGTTAGATGCAGAATAAACAGGATTATCTCCTTTATTTAGATTACCGAAATTTTTGGTATAAAGAGATTTCCCTTTTTCAATATCAAAAAGCTCTTTGAGTTTATAAGTTTTTTTATTTAGTTCAGACTTTTTTTTTTCAGACAATTCTTTAATGCCTTCTTGAAAAGTCTTTAAAGAAATTGACATATCTTCAACCAAAGAAGAAAAGTCAAGCAATCCTAATTTATCTTTCTTTTCACTAATACCAAGTTCAATTTTTTCATCTTCACTCCACCATTTATCTATTATCCAAGAATTTTCTAATGAACTTGTGAAATCTGTAAATGGAAATATTTTACATCTTTTATCGGTATTGATTTTTGCAAAACTTGCTTTATTACCTTTGAAAAATGAATATAAAGTAACAGCTTCACTTAAATCGTCTTGGTCAATATCAAATCTATAAACATCTCTACTTTCTCCCATTTCACTTACCAAATAGGTGAAAACTGGGTCTGTTTGAACTTCTTTTTTGTTGGCTTTTTTAGTTAAGCAAAGAATATAAGTTTTTTTATTTGTTGTAAAAAAAGTGTTTAATGGTAATGAAACAATACCATCAATATAACATTCGTCTATTATGAATTGTCTTAAGTTTTTATCGTTTTGACGATTAAAAATTCCATCAGGCACAACAACAAATGCTTTTCCGTTTGGTTTTAAAGCCCGAATAATCCACTCCATAAACAAACCCTCAACACCGATAGCATTGATTTTGTAATAGTTTACAAGAGTTCCGTCTTTTTTTATTTCTTCTTTTAAATTACTGCTTCCACTTGTTACATAAGGCGGATTTGTTACGATAAGGTCATACTCGTTTTCAACTGGTTCAGAAAGAGTTCCTAAAATAGAATTTGTTTTAAGTAGAAAACTATCATTGAAAAGTTGAGCAAATTCGGTTGTAATTCCTGGGTTTTCTTTGATAATATCAGAAAAATAAATTAACATATTGGCTTTAGCCAATATGATTGTTTTTTGTTCGTCTTTGTCAAAACCTTTGTCGTAACCGTGAATGGTAATTTTTGGAATTAATTTTCCTTTCTTAATTTCGTAGAATTGGTCAAGTTTAGTAATTACAGGTTCTAATAAGAATTTCCCAACGCCACAAGCTGGGTCACAAATTTTCGCACCTACTTTTATGTCGTCTTTTGCCATTTCAACAACGGCTCTAACTACTTTTAAAGGTGTAAAGAATTGTCCCCAATTTTTTTTGCTAATACTTTCCTTTAAGAAACTTTCAAAAAGTTGGCTTTTAAAATCGTAATCGATATGCTCAAGTTTTCCGTAGTCCTTAAACTTGGTTAATACCTTTTTAAAAACTGTGCTATATCCTTTTACTGCTTTTTGGTCTTTACTTACAAAAATAGTTCCGTTGATGATGGTTGTTTTGTCGGCTGGATTTTCAGGAAACAGCGTTTTAATTTTAGGACGAACAACACTTGCATAAGTTTCTAAAACTTCATCCTCTGTATTTCCGCTAAAACTTGCGTAAAGCGTATTGAAATTAAACATTCCTTGCAACACGCCTAAATCGCTTAGATATTTAAAAATGAAAAGTTCAACAAATGTATAAAGACAGTTTTCAGGTGTTGCACCACTTACCGACCAAATGTCTTGCCAAATCTGTTTCGCCAAGTCAGTTGGATTTACTAATTGCTTTGGTTTAATTTGGTCATTTAGTTCGTTTATTGAAAATATAATTTTTTCAATAAATTCAGGGAGTTTTTCGTCTTTTGGGTCAAAGTTGGTTTTTATTTCTTTTCCACTTTCGTCTTTAATTTTATTACCTGTTAAAACATTTACCCAAATTGTTTCTTTCGTATCAGTTGCAATAATTATGTGTGCATCAAGTTTTTTAGCAACTTCTAATTCTTGTTTTATTGCCTTATTTTTCTGTACGGCTGTTTTAAATTCAGAAGGCTTTTTATATTCAATTACTGCAATTACATTTTTCTTTTGAACTATTAAGCCATCAACTTTTTTTCTTTCTTCAGCTCCGTAATTTACATTACGAATAATACCGTGTTCTTTTAACGCCTTTACAGAGGTTGCACCGATATTATAGAAATCCCATTTACCAAGCTTTTCGCAATTTTTGATTAAATCTCTTTGTAATAATTCTTCGCTCATTGGTCAAAAGTTATTTTAGCTTGTTTAGCATTTATGTTTTTTAGGTATTTGACATTGTCGTCTGCAACTACAAATACATTTTCAGAACAATGGTTTTTATATGCTTCAACAGCAAATTTATCAGCATAAAATAGGTCATTTACTTTCTGAAATTCCATTTCAAAAAGTTCTGCAAGTTCTTTCAGTTTAGTTTTACTGAATTTTTGAGCCCCATTTTCAATTTTACTAATAGCAAAAGCGTTGATGCCAATTTTAGCACCAAATTCGGTTTGTGTCCAACCGTGTTTATCTCTTTCTTCTTTTATAAAATGTCCAAAACTTGCCATTTTCATATCTGCATTTTTTTAGCTTGACCCATAATTCGCAAATTTAACAAAGTTTTTAAATAATCCACTATGATTTGTTTAAAAAGTGTCAGGGTGGTGGGTGGGATTTGGTGCATTTGGATAAAATTAAATGTGTGCAAAAGCGCTATTTTTTGATGTTGGCTTGAACCCCTTTTAATTTTATGGGCGTTGACAATTATTTTTTATTTTCTGTCGAAATTTTGTCATTGTCCGTCTGGGTTTTACAATGAGGCATAACGTTCTCGCGCCACAAGCAGTTTGCAACTTATGAAAGAGAGTATTTTCGGCTAAACGAAAATACAAATTAAAACGATAATTCCACTAAAA
>NZ_AUDL01000017.1 GCF_000425445.1 Flavobacterium denitrificans DSM 15936
CTAATAATCCGTAAGCTTATGTACAAACTTTTCCCTCCGAGCAATCGGAGGGAGAGAACTTTCTAAAATATATTTACTTTTCTTTATCTCAGTATGTTAAGATATTGTTTTAATTATCAATTGTCAATTATCAATTATTAATTAAAAAGTTGCCCAAGCAACGAACGACCTTAAGGTGGTTATTGCGGCGGGGCTCACCTCTTCCCATCCCGAACAGAGAAGTTAAGCCCGCCTGCGCAGATGGTACTGCATCATTGTGGGAGAGTATGTCGTCGCCTTTCTTTTGAAAACCCTGTCCGTATCGGACGGGGTTTTTTGTTTTTGGGGTATTTGATGTTTTTTGGCAATATAGCCCTCAATAGTAAAGAATTGATATAAACTCTGTTTTATTTCATCTTAAGGAAAAGTGCTCGTAGCTGTATTTTTTTATCTAATTTTTTTATCAGATTCTTTCATGTTGTAATACTTTTCTTTATGTTTTAAGTTTTCGTAATACTATTTTTAGTTGTTAAACATTGTAAATATGTTCGTAAAATAGTATTATTATATAATTTTATATAGAAAAATTAAATGGATAGGCGGCTATTACTATGTAAGTTATTATTATGATGCTCATCAAAAAAATAATAATAGTAAGAAAGGTTAGCAAAAATGTCGAATAAAGATATTTTCCCTGCTGTAATCGTTTATAGGTTCTTCGGTATTTCCAATAGGATAAGATAATTGTTAAAGCTCCGGTTAAAACTAAGGCAATCCCTATAATTATTGTAAACCCATTTTTAGGAATATCGGTATCTTTAAATAAAGAAGCAGGAAGTTGATTTACAAATAAAGAGAATTTAACAATAACGAATCCGAACACCATAATTCCGATCCCGGTACGAATCCAAGATAATAACGTTCTTTCATTTGACATCTGTTCATTGATCATTTTTTTATTATCGCTTTCCATTGTTTTTTGTATTTAATTTATTCAGGTTTATGCATTAAAATTATGTACAGTTTTGAAAAATGATTTTACAACATATAGAATCAATTTTACAGAATATCAATCTTAAGTATTTTGAATTTGCAAAGCTCGCATATGAATCAAGAATTATAAACAGTTTAATTATTACATTTTACCAATTTATCTTGATTTTTCCTCCGCCAGAAATTTTATGTTCTTCTTGTTTTTCATTTTTATTTATAGATAGTATTAAAATGTTGTCTATCTATATTTGTGGTGATTTAATCTTCGATTTAAAGCGCATAATTATTTTTATTCCACTATTCTGAAAGCTTTCTTTAAATTATCTTGTTTTAATAGTGTTGTATTCATAGCTATTCAGTTTAAATTTCTTTTGTCTCACAAATTTCGCGCTCGAAACAAATTTGTTCCGAAGATTTATAATTATGGTGATCATTTGATTCTTTATTATTGTAAAATGATTTTAGAAATCTTGTAATCCTTGTTAGTCAAATATGCACGTTTGAGCATAGTGGCATGGCTTCATTGTCTTTTGAAAGAACGGTATCGTCATTATTGTTGCCATTTTGCTAATGTTGTGTTGGAATAGTAAATATGCTGCTGATTAAAATATTATAATAAAAATAAATCCTGAAAAGAATAGCTATTAAATTCTTTTTAGGATTTATTTTCAAGTTTTTATAAATGAAATCTAATAATCCTCATCGTCTTCATCGGCTTTTATTTCATCTAGTGTTCTTCTATTGGCATCATCATCATCATCATCATCGTCATCCTCGTACCTCATTTAAATCTTCATTAAGACCTTGTGCTATTGGAGCATTTTTTTTAAAAGGATCTGAAGTATTATTTTCGTCACTTGTATGTTTGTCATTTTGATAATGAAGAATGTCTCTCTGAATTGTCTTCATGTTGATTGATAGCAGGATCTTATTTTCTCTTGAAATAATATCTAGTTTAGTGTGTTAGTATTTGTTTTTCTATTCAGCAGCTGTAATATTTACAATATTCAAGGCGATATCGTTCAGTAAACAATCAGCCTCTTTTTCTTCTGCTAAAGTTTGAGTTAGCAATTTTGCGGCGTCATTTTCTCCTAAAGTTTTTGCAAAAGCACATAGTGTTCCATACGATGCAATTTCGTAATGCTCGATTTTTTGTGATGCAGCAATTATTCCAGCATCCCTAATAGCTCCAGGCGTTGTTTCTAGAAGAACATTGTCGCCTTCTTTCAATAATCCAGCCATTGCTTCACATTTTTTTCCTTGTGTTTTTTCGCCTATAAGTTCAAATACTTGATCAAGTCTTGCAACTTGATTTTCAGTCACAGCAAGGTGTTCAAGAATAATACTAGAAAGTCCGGCTGATGAAGCATTAGCAGCCATTTTAGGAAGGGCAGAAACGAGGGCATTTTCAGCCCAATAAATATCTTGCAAACTATCTAAGAAAAGTTTTCTCAATTCTGTTGCAGCATCTTTTGCAGGTGCTACGATTTTATCTTTATTGCTTTTAGCAGTTTTATTTTGGATTGGTTTTTCTGAATTTTTCATAATTATTTTTGTTTGATTAATTATATAGATTTTTTTCACGTTGCCAGAAACGATGCATTGTCATGGCAGTTATAAAATCCTGAGCAAATGTGGCCGAAGCAATTTCGTCAGTTATTACAATTCCCGGATCGTAATCTGTCATTTGCGAAACAAAAGGAGAGTTGCTGATTATTTTAGAAGCTTTTCCATCTGCCCCAATAACTTTGCAATGTTTATAAGCATCGTTTAAAAATTCAACTACTTCGTCATTTTTTTCTAAAGTTGTCAAATCTAATCCATGTGGTACGTAAATAGCATCAAATAAAACAGATGAAGCGGTTAAAAAACTGAAATTAGCAGAAAGATCACCATCAGAGTCTGTTTTGATTGATCCTAATCGAGGTGCCACAATACATGCTTTAGCATCTTCTTTTTTCAATGCATTTTTTAAATTTTTGACAGCAGCTTCAGAAACTCCATCGGAACAAATTATAGCTACTTTTCTTGAGGCAATAGTTGGAGAATTGGTTGGATTATTTACCATACTTAAGGCATCCGAAGATTCAACGGTAGATTCTATTGTTTGTGATTCTTGATTTCCGCCTTCATTTTCTGGCGAAACACCTTTGTTTAATGGCGTTTCAAGAATAGGAGGTATGATGGCTCCAAGTCCGTTGGCAACTTTTTCGGCCAGTTGTCGGTCGACTTGTGACAGTAGTCCAATCATTCTAATTCGTATTGCTGTTGTTTCAACTTTTCCAAGCTCAAAACGAAGCGCTTTTACAATATGGCTTTTTTCTTCAGCAGTTTGGCTGTTAAAAAATAATCTTGCTTGACCGAAATGATCATTAAAACTTTCGCTTCTCTCGCGCACTTTATGCGCATCAACACGTTCATTAAAACTTGCAAAACCTCCTTCAGCAATTTTAGCTTGATAAGGGCAACCTCCGCCTAGAGAATTCGGATGATAACTTACTCGGCCTTTGTTGATTTCTTGTCGCATATGGCCATCACGCTGATTATTATGAACAGGCGCAATGCTTCTGTTGATTGGTATTTCATGAAAATTTGGACTTCCTAATCGAGACAATTGTGTGTCTGTATAAGAAAATAATCTTCCCTGAAGCAATGGATCGTTCGTAAAATCGATTCCCGGTACTATATGGCCTGGATGAAAAGCAATTTGCTCCGTTTCTGCAAAGAAATTGTCTGGATTTTTGTTCAGCACCATTCGGCCAATAATAGTAATCGGAACGATTTCTTCGGGAACAATTTTGGTAGGATCGAGCAAATCAAAATTGTATTTGTTTTCATCTTCAGAAGGAATAATTTGAATGCCTAATTCCCATTCTGGAAAATTCCCCATTTCTATGGCTTCCCATAAATCTTCCCTGTGAAAGTCTGGGTTTTTTCCCGAAATTTTCTGTGCTTCATCCCAAGCGACTGCATGCGTTCCTAATTTTGGTTTCCAATGGAATTTTACAAAAACAGATTCTTCGTTTGAGTTAATTAATCTAAAAGTATGAACACCAAAACCTTCCATCATTCTGTAGCTTCGCGGAATAGCACGATCAGACATCACCCACATAATCATATGCATGGATTCTGGCATAAGCGAAATAAAATCCCAAAATGTGTCGTGGGCAGATGCAGCTTGTGGCATCTCGTTGTGCGGTTCAGGTTTTACGGCGTGTACTAAATCTGGAAATTTTGACGCATCCTGTATAAAGAACACAGGGATATTATTTCCTACTAAATCATAAACACCTTCCTGAGTATAAAATTTAACTGCAAATCCTCTTGCATCTCTAGCCAAATCTGTTGATCCTCTGGATCCCGCAACTGTCGAGAAACGAACAAATACGGGTGTCGTTTGTCCCATTTCTTGCAAAAAACCGGCTTTAGTCAATTCTGGAATTGGATTTGTAACTTCAAAAAAGCCGTGTGCGCCAGAACCTCGCGCATGAACAATTCTCTCTGGAATTCTTTCGTGATCAAAATGAGTAATTTTTTCTCTTAAAATAAAATCTTCTAATAATGATGGGCCTCTTTCGCCAACCTTTAGCGAATTATTATCGTCATTAATTTTGACTCCTTGATCTGTAGTCAAAAATTTATTCGTTCCATCGGATTTGTTTAGAGACAAATCGCGTTGTTTTTCGTCTTGAAAATTTTTCATAAATATTCCTATTTTTAATGATTTTAAAATACATTGTTTATCTTCTTTAAAAATAAAAGATATTCTAAGAATTAATTTACAGCATTGAAAATCAAAATTTTACAATTACCATATCTGAGAATTTAGATAATTTGAAAATTTGGTCTAACGTGCATACTCGCAATATCGCTACGTTCAAATTGAGCCAAATCGAAATAAAACACTCGAAGCAATGTCTTCGGCTTTCAACATTTTCATTTTTTTATTTTTCCCTGTTGCACATCCTTTGTTGCAAGTTGCATATTGCTGGTTAAGGTACCAGGCTCAATGTTAGCAACTTTTATTAAAGTGGATTAATTTCTTTAAGCAAGGCCTTGCTGAAATCTCTTATTGTTATTGCGGTTTTGAATCTACTAACTAAAATTATGATGGGTTTACAACTATTAATTATGCATTTTTATAGGATTGCATTAAGGTTCATTTTGATTTTCAAGTTTCTTGATAATCTTTTTGATATTGGCTCCTTTTGCTAAAACAGGCTTCCATAAATCGCCTTTTTTTTCAAAACGTTGCAGTACATTTTTTATCGTAAACTGTGACGGATGCAATTTTTTATTGACTTCATTCCACTCCAATGGTGTTGAAACAGTAGCTCCTTGTTTAGGACGGACAGAATAAGGCGCGGCCAAAGTTTGCCCTCTCCGGTTTTGCAGGTAATCAATATAAAGTTTTCGGTTTCTTTTTTTAATACTTCTTTCAATGGTGGTAATTTCAGGAATTCGGCTTTGCACTTCTGAAGCAATTAATTCTCCTAAAATTTTAATAGAATCATAATCATATTGCCCGCCAAGCGGAATATAAATATGAAGCCCCGTAGCGCCCGAAGTTTTGCACAAACATTCGGTTTCTAATTCATCCATGACTTGTTTTACTGTCAGAGCCGTTGTGATAACATTGCCAAAATCATTTTCATGAGCAGGATCCAAATCCATTACAAGCCAATCTGGATTATGAATTCTTTTAATTGTCGAATTCCAAGGGTTCATTTCAATGCAGCCAAGATTTGCCATATAAAGCAAAGTTTCTTTATCATTGCAAATCAGATAATCGATATTTTCATTGGTTGATTCTGAGAATATTTTTTTTGTTTTCAACCACGATGGCGTTTTGTCCAAATCAATATCTTTTTGATAAAAACTGGGCGCATTAATGCCATTGGGAAAACGATTGAGTGATTCTGGACGATTTTTTAAATAAGGTAAAATCAGTGGCGCAACTTCATTGTAATATTGAATAATATCGCCTTTTGTGATTCCGTCAGCAGGATAATATATTTTGTTTTGATTGGTTAAATGAAGTGTTCTTTTTCCAACCTTCAAATCATAATCATTTTCGGTTTTATATTCGTTTCGATCTTCCATTTTATTGGTTTTCTTAGTAATAGTATTGTTTTCTTGCAAAATAACTTCGCCAGCTTTTTTGTCAATTCGCAATCCGAGATAAACCGGATGTCTCAAATGTTTGTCTTCTGTCCATTCAGAATATTTTACTTGGCAAATCAATTTTGGTTTTACCCACTGAATTTTATCTCTTAAATGAATTTTGTCATTTACTGGCGATTTGTCAATAAAAAACGGCTCGAGTTTAGTATAAAGTTCTTTTAAAACCGATTCTGTAAAACCTGTTCCGCATTTTCCAATGTATTTCAAGATTTTGCCTTTGTATTGCCCGAGCAGAATGGCGCCAAAATATTTTCGGGAATTTTTAGGTTCTGTTATTCCAATAATAATTGCTTCTTCTTCGTTTGAAAGTTTAATTTTCAGCCAATTATTGCTTCTGTTTCCTATGGAATAAGAACTGTCGGCTTTTTTAGCTATAATTCCTTCACTTTTGTTTTTTTCAGCTTTTTCAAACTGTTTTATTCCGTCTCCAATAGTATGTTCGGAGTAGAAAATATTCGAAAAAGAATATTTGTTGAATAAGATTTTAAGAAGCTCTTTTCTGTCCAGCAATGACAATTCGGTTATCAGATTTCCATCAAGAAGAAGCAAGTCAAAAACATAATATTTTAGGTTCCCAATACCAGTTTTTAAATAGTTTTGCAGCATTTGAAAATCAGCTTGGCCAGAATTATTTTCAACTACAATTTCACCATCCAGAATTACAGTATGGTCTATTTTTTTTAATTCGTCTGCAATTGGCTTAAAATTAGTATTAAACGAAACTTCATTTCGGCTGAACAATTCTATTTTATTGGGATTGATAACCGCTACTGTACGATAGCCGTCGTATTTATTTTCAAAAATCCATTCATCGTTATCAAAAGGTTTTTTGATCGTATTGGCAAGCATTGGTTTGATAAATTCGGCTTTTATTTTTTTTGTTTTAGGCTTTTTTTTTACCGGTTCTTTTTCAGTTCCATTTTTTTCTGGTTTTGGCAGTATTTTTTCTGATTTTGCTTCTAATTCTTCCAAAGTTCGCTTAGAAATAACCGATTTGTTTTTCTCCAAAACTTCTGCATTCGTGGCGTATTTATCTTGTTTTTTAATCAAGAGCCACGCATTTTCTTGTTTTCCGTGAAGTTTTACAAGAGAAAATTCGCCTTTAAGTTTTTTTCCTTTTAATATAAAACTTAAACGTCCTTTTTTAAGATCAGCAATTAATTGTTTTTCGTCTGAAACTGTTTTTTCATCATAAGTATACGTTCCGTTATCCCAAACAATTACATTTCCGGCACCATAATTTCCTTCCGGAATTGTGCCTTCAAAATCTTTATAACTGTATGGATGATCTTCGACCATCATAGCAAGTCGTTTTATTTCAGGATCTAAAGACGGACCTTTGGGAACAGCCCAACTTTTGAGAACGCCATTCATTTCTAGTCTAAAATCATAATGCAAATGCGAAGCGGCATGTTTTTGAACTACAAAAATCAATTCACTTGCCGATTTTCCTATTTTTCCTTTCGGCTCACGCGTTTGCTTAAAATCTCTTTTTTCATTGTATTTAGATAATGACATAGCAGAGTTATTTTAAAAATGTTAGTGAAGTAGCCTCAAAAGGCATTGTAGTAAAATAAAATTTAGTAATAAATGCTTTTAAAAAGTCTACTTTCAAAGTTACTCGTAAGCCGTTGTTTTGAGTTATATTTTTAAAACTCCGAATTATATAATTTTCAGTATAACAAAGTAATAGGTGTCTTTGAGATGAAATCTAATGCATAATATTTTGAAGCTTTTGAAAACGATTATGTAAGAGTTCATCCTTTCATTTCGATTAATTTTAAATAAATTAAAATTTTACTGTTATGAAAACAAACAACAACAATCTGAAAGTCAATAAAAAAAGTGACTCAGATATTCGAAGCAACACAAGAAAACATGAGTATAAAGAGCATGATGAAGTTTTAACAAACGACGAAAATTATGACGATGATACGCATAAGTTTAAAGGCAAGGAAGAACCTGAATTTGACGATAAGTTAAACAATGAAGAAAAAAAGTAAAGCTTAAAAAGTCTCAAATATTTTAATTTGAGACTTTTTAATTTTATGTAAATCAAAATATTAGATTTTGTCTGAAATATGTTTTGCGACCTCTGCAAGTCGGTTCGAGAAGCCCCATTCGTTGTCGTACCAAGCGGCAACGGAAAGCAAATTCCCTTCTTTCGCAGTAAGCGGTAAATCAATAATCGAAGAGTGCGGATCTCCAACAATTCGGGCTGATGTCCATTGTTCTTCTAAAACATCCATAACGCCTTTTAAAGAACCTTCTGATGCCGCTTTTCTAAAAGCATTATTTACTTCTTCTACCGTACAGTCTTTTGTGGTCACTAAATTTAATTCGGCAATACTTCCAGTTCTGGTTGGAACTCTGTAGGCTTTTCCAGTAATTTTAAGATCGCTCCAAATAAACTGTAAAGCTCTAGCGGCACCAGATGAGGATGGAATTATATTTTCGGCTGCTGCCCAAGAATCGCGCCTGTCTTTCATTGGCTGATCTGTCAAGGATTGGGTATTGGTATACGAATGAACCGTTGAGAAAAGGCCATATTCAATTCCGAAATTTTCTTTGATTACTTTTACCACAGAAGCCAATCCATTAGTAGTACAGCTTCCCATACTGATGATTTTATGGTTTGCTGCATCAAATTCATCCAAATTAATTCCTTTTAAAAGCACAGCATCACAGTCGGCTAAAGATTTGCTCGGCGCGCTTACCAACACATATTTTGCACCTTTGTCAATATGTTTTTGTGCAAAATCCCGTGTAGTCGCACGCCCTGTACAATCTACAACGAGATCAATTCCTAATGCTTTCCAATCCGGAATATCTAATTTGGAATTCTTGTACGGAATTTTTCTGCCTCCAATACTAAAATTTTCATCTGCTGTTTTTACTTCTTCGTGCCATCTTCCATAATTGGTATCGACACTAAAAAGCGCTCCGAGCAAATCTATATCTTGAATGTCAGCAATGACTTCAGGAACAAAAAGATTGTTTTTTAAAGCCACGCGAAGAAATTGTCTCCCGATTCGGCCAAATCCGTATAATGCTATTTTTGCCATGGTATATTGATTTTAATGATTATTTATTTTGAGAATTTTATCTGTGCATATCGAAAAGCTAGTCTTTAAATTTAATATTAAATTATTGATTATCAATTTTTTAATATTAAATAATTTTTAATTTTTTTTAAGTAATGACAAAAAAAGGCTGTCTGGAAACAGACAGCCTTTTTTGCATCATGCGTTTGCGATTAGAGCACTTCAGTTTTACTTTTCTGAAATTTCTTTTAGTTTATCCATTGCTTTTGGATACGTACTGTTGAAATAATCCAAATATTCATCAATTGTATCCATATCTACGGTTACGGTTGTAACGCCGTTATTTTCCTCAAAAGTGTAATTTTCGTGTCCGCCGGCCCATTTTTCAACTTGTTCGCCTGTGGTTACTTCAGTATCTCCATCCAGAAAACCGTAATGACGAATGGAAACAAAATCAGCAGGCTTATTTTCCTCGATTTCCGAAACCATTCCGGCTTTTTTACCGTTTTCATCTGTTCCCACAAAACGGATTTTGCTTCCTTTTTCCCAACTGCCTTCAAAGGTAGAAGTGGGGTTAAAAGTGGCGACCCAATATTCGTAAGTGGCTTTGTCCTTTAAGCCGAGCATCGTTTCATATACTTTTTGAGCGGATGCATTTATTTCTTTTTTAAATTGTAATTTTTGCATGGCTTCTTTTTTTAGATGCTTAAAGTTACATAGTTATTCGATATATAAGTACTAAAATGCTCTACTATTGATTTCAATATACAGATAATCTTTATCAAAAAATTCAATGAAATAATCAATCGTTTGGCTTACAAACCATGGAATATTTGCAATCTTGACAATTCGGCATTTTTATAATTTTTTGACATAGCCAATAAATTCATCTCTTTCAATATCCACTGTCCACTAGCAGTTTTTCAAAATTTATTTGACGAATAGTTTTTTTAGTATCAAATTCTGAATCTATTTTTATACAAATATTGCAATACATCAGTAGATGTTTGTTGTTTTACCTTCGATA
Source organism: Flavobacterium denitrificans DSM 15936 (assembly GCF_000425445.1). Taxonomy (GTDB): domain Bacteria; phylum Bacteroidota; class Bacteroidia; order Flavobacteriales; family Flavobacteriaceae; genus Flavobacterium; species Flavobacterium denitrificans. The sequence goes on from NZ_AUDL01000017.1 coordinate 10,228, forward strand.
TATTTTGTAAGTTTCTCGTATTCTTTTTTTTTGATATAATTTTCCATATATACATAATCAGGTTTCCCTTTTTTGTCTATTGGTAAAACTATTTTTTCTCGTTTAATTCGTTGATCATTAATTTCTCTATTGAAACTATATTTTTCGCTTAATCTTTTTGTAATGGTTGAAATAAATATATATATAAATTCATTGAAATTTGTATTCTCTAATTTTGTAATATGATCACTTGCAACATATTTAAAAGGTTGGAAAAATGTTGCACCAACACTTCCGCTATTTGCTAAAGAAAGACAATTGTCGAAAATTCTAACACTATCTTTATTACTTACAAAACCATCAACTCCGTTGTTTATTGCGGAAGATGACACATAAGGCATTAAACCTTTTACATGGTCTTCTTTTTTTAATCTTTTACCTCTTTGAATGACAGTAAAAATTTCATTAAAAAAAAATTCTCTCCATTCTTTATTTTCTATAGGTTCAACTTCTGTGAAATCTTTTACTTGTTCGATTCTTTTAGTAACATATGTGTGATATTTTATAAGTTTTTCTTTTTCTTTCTGTCTTATAAATTGCTCCATAAAAGTATAGTCTGGCTCACCTTGATAAACAGGTAAAATAATTTTATCTCTTTTTAATCGTTTTTCATTTCTTATGTAGCCGTAACTATATTTATTACTCTGATTATTGTTGATAGTTACTATAAATTGTCCTACATACTCATTTAAGAATTTAGAACGACCAATAGTAACATTATTTGAAGGGATAAAGCAATTTTTTTTATATACAGCATCTCCAACAGAACCTTCTCCTGTATTTATGAAAACTAAACAATTACCATTTTTTAAGTATTTAATATAATTATTATTTACAAAGCCAACATTACCATTATTTCGACTTGTTGCACCAACATAATCAATAGAGTATTCTTGGGATAATTCACTACTTAATGATTTATTTGACCCTTTCTCTATTTCGAAAATTTCCCCAATTTCAAACTCTTCCCATTCAACTTTTTTCAAATCCATGCTATTACTGATTTTCGTTAAATAAATATTCACGGTTTTGCATAATCATACTAAATTCAAAAGTAAGATAATCAGCTATTGTTTTTTCAAAATCACTTTCATTAGGTATTTCATCATTGAAGTAATAAAAAGAATGCAACCATTCGTCAGTAGGCTCAATAGTTGTTTTTACACAAAATTTTGTTTCAGCATCAATTCGGTTGAACCAAACATCTAATAGATGTTGTTTCTTGTCTTTAGCTTTTATAGTTTCAACTAAACCACGATGCTTTTGTACTTCGAACCCATCATTATCAAAATTGATAAATTTTACTTCTTTTTCTTTATAATGTGGTATTCCAGCTGTAAAAATAGCAATACAAGGGTTTGTCCCAACTCCATAAAAAGTATTTTTGTTGAGTGTGATAACGCCATCTAAAGTATGGTGTTTAAGAATATTTTCTTTGATTATTTGTTCTTCTTTTGTTTTTCCAACCATTGTAGATTGAGGAACAATAACGACAACTTTACCATCTTGAACAATCGAATTTAGAAGATGTTCTGTAAAATTAATTTCATATAAACTTGGATTGCTTTTACTTCCCATCGAATATGGCGGATTCATCATCCCCACCGTACAACCTTTTTCTTGCAATAAAGATGGATTGTATTTTAAAAAATCTTCTTGTTCTAAATTACTTTTTCCATCGCCACGCAAAATCATATTTGTCGTCGCAATGGTAAACATATAAGGTTGCAATTCTAAACCATGTAATTGGTTTTTACGTATATTTCTTTGTGTTTCAGGATGGTCTGTTTTTTGTAACATAACATGCATTGCGGCAATTAAAAACCCTGCAGTTCCACAACATGGGTCTAAAACTGAATCTGTAGGTTTTAGCTCTATTAAGTCGCAAAACAATTCTGTTACATGCTTTGGTGTCAAAATAATGCCTAGTGATTGCCCGTCACCGCCAGAATATGACATAAACTCTCCATAAAATCTACCTAAATAATCTTCCGCAGATTGTATGTGTTTTATGTTTTTGTAAATATTTTCGTATAGAAATTCTGTAAAGTGTTTTAAAGGCGTTTTTTTTAATCCTTCATTTATTTCATTGATAGCTTTCGTATCTTTTATGACTAAAAACTGACTTAATAATTTTTCTTTTTTTACTTGAGGCGAAACATTTGATCTTTTTAAATTCTTTTCAATCGCCTCATAAATTTTTTCGCCGTCTGTATTTGTTTCGTCTCCAATTAAACTTTCAATACTGAAACCTTTATGTTCCATTTCACGTAAAGCTAAAAGAATTCCTGAAACTATTAGTGGTTTATCCTTATCTTGAATACTTCCATAATTTCTTAAATCTTCATGAAGATTTTTCGCATCCTTTAGGACTTCTTCTGTTGTCTTATCTTCGGGTGTTTGCTCTTTTAAAATGTTTTTCGTATAGTACTCCTCAATATTTTTCTCATTAAAAAGTGTAAATGTTTCAACATCTTCAAGTTCCTTGTAGCCACCTCTTTCATCAATGAAAATTGGTGAAATTTTGTGTCGTTTTTCGTTACCAGAAACTCCAAAAACAATAAGCTTTTTATAGTTCGTATTTTTTGCTAAATGCTTTCCGTAAAACAAAGCACCATTAACAGCATAATTTTTTACGCTTATTGTGTCATTACAAATTAGACTTTTATCGTTTCGCTTTATATGAAGCGAGACATCTGCTTTATTTTCAATAATTAAAACGAAGTCTTTGACGATTCCACTGTATTCAGGAAAACCAACTCTTCCAGTTCCAGCTTTTGATGCTGATTTTAAAGCGTTGTCAATATCTTTTATGTTACTTCCTTGCGGATGTAAGTCAATATTTGCTTCTTTTAGCAATTCGTAAACCCATAAATCTGTCAATATTTCTTTCTTCGCCATTTATTTTATCAATTCGTTAATATCGCAAATTTAGAATTTTTATTTGTATTATTTGTTGGTTTATCAGTCGGTTTTGTGGTTTGTTACAATGACGTATAAATAAATTTATTGGTCTGATTGCATTTAACTAAGTCACCAAAATATATAGAGATAATCTAATAAAGGTCAGTTTGGGTATCATTCATATGTAAGATATTTTTTGTAATGAATTAAACCTCTTTTCGAATTTTAAAAAAAAAAGCCATCCCAATAAGGACAGCTTTTTCAAAAAATAGTTGTGATATTCGGGATAAACCCGGTTTAGTAAGCAATTAATCTATTTTAACCAAATGTGCTTCAATAGCTTCTCTTTGAGATTCGTATTGTGCAGGAAGTTTTAGGTTTTGACCTAATTCTTCTAAGCTTTCATCTACTGTAAATCCAGGATTATCAGTTGCGATTTCGAACAAAACGCCTCCCGGTTCTCTGAAATATAGAGAGTGGAAATATTGTCTGTCGATTTGTGGTGTGATCTGCAATCCGTAATCTGCAATTTTTTCGCGGAAATGCATCAAAATCTCATCATTTGCTACACGAAAAGCTACGTGATGAACTGTTCCGTTAGCATTCAAACCGCGTTTTTCATCTGCCAATTCAACCAAATCTACAATTGCTGCATTTTCTACAGCATCTGTAGCATAACGGTAACGGTTAACGTCTTGATCAATCAATTTATAACCAAATATTTCAGTTAAAATAGCAGCAGTTGGCTTGATGTTATTTAACGTCAAAGTAATGTTATGAAAACCTTTTGTTGCCACATCAGCTTTTACTTCGTCAGTTTCCCATGCTTTTCGGTTGTCTTCGGTTTTAGATTCGATTAACTCTAATTTCAATCCGTCTGGATCTAGGAAAGTCAAATATTTTTCTCCGAATTTTTCGGCCGGTTTATTATAGATTACATTGTATTGATCGAAACGTTTTTGCCAGAATTCCAAGCTTCCTTTTGGAACAGAATACCCAATTTCAGTTGCCATTCCAGAACCTTTTCTTCCTTGTTGAATTCCTTCCCCCCAAGGGAAAAATGTCAAGATTGTTCCTGCACTTCCTACTTCGTCACCAAAGTAAAAGTGATACGTTCCTGGATCGTCAAAATTCACTGTTTTTTTGATGAATCTTAATCCTAAAATGTTTGAATAAAAGTTGAAATTACGTTTAGCGTCACCTGCAATTGCAGTAATATGGTGCAAGCCTAAAATTTTATTTTCCATGGTATTTTTATATTAAATTGTTGTTTGATTTTCTTATACAAATTTACGTCCGTTATGCTTCTGCATCGATTAACCTAGATTAAGAAATAAAAAGACACTAAATTTTCGTGTGCAAGTGTATATCCAAATAATATTCCACTTGATTTAAAGCTTTATTTATCAGGGTTTATGATGTAAAAGTCGTTATTTGATTATACGATATATCGTAATTTTATGATTTGGTACTGCCATATTTAGAAAATGGAACGTAATTTAATTGAGCCTATTTCTTAAATTTACGCTGTTACTACATATAAATACCGCCAAAAACTTTTATGGAAAAGCCTATAGACAAAACTGCCATCATAATGAAACGATTGCAGGAAAGAGAAAAAGAACAATTATTGATTTTGTCTATTTGCTCAGCGCTATCTCAGGCTTTATCAAAAAAAGATTTTGGCGAAATTCTATCTGGAATCGTAAAAGAAAATTTGCAGTTTGAGGATTTGGTTTTGGCTTCTTCCAAGGAAAATGAAAGCGATTACCATATTTTTTATTCTTCTTTAGAAAAAAATGCGGAATCTAAAAAATATGTTTTAAACGACGGTTTTTTTGATCGTTGTCTGGATTCAGCTGATTCAGTTGTTTTTGATTTAAAAGCTGAAAATCAAAGAACGCCAGATTATATTCAAGCGTCCCTTAAAAAAGGTTCTAAAAACGGAGTCGGAATTGGTCTTCCTTATTTAAAAGGAAATCGCAATGTGCTTTTTCTTTTCTTTAAAAATGCAAAAACGTTTGACAGAGCATCTAATAGAATTTTGCGAGGAATTGCAATGCAGTTTTCTATTACTATTCAAAATATTGTTTTAAAGCATCAATATGAAAATACTATCGCTGAATTGAAATTGCTGAAAAGTAAGTTTTCAGAAAAAAATGAGGAGCTTATTAATCTAAAAGATGAAGGTTTTCATGGAATTGTAGGAAACAGCGAGGCAATGCAGAATGTTTATGAATTGATTTCAAATGTAGCAACTTCGCCTTCTACAGTTTTGATATTAGGCGAAACGGGTACAGGAAAAGAGCTTGTTGCCAGCGCGATTCATAATTTATCGCCGGTTTCTAATAACAGAATGATAAAAGTAAACTGTGCTTCAATTCCTGAAAATTTGATTGAAAGCGAATTATTCGGGCATGAAAAAGGAGCTTTCACGGGAGCCACCGAACGTAGAATAGGGAAATTTGAGCAAGCAGAAAACAGTACTATTTTTTTAGATGAAATAGGAGAATTGCCATTAGAACTGCAAGGAAAACTGCTTCGTGTTTTGCAGGAAAGAGAAATTGAACGAGTTGGCGGAAATAAATCCATCAAAGTAAATGCTAGGGTAATTGCCGCAACGAACAAATCACTAGAAAAAGAAGTTGCCGAAGAACGTTTTAGAAGCGATTTGTATTATCGTTTGAATGTTTATCCTATTTTATTGCCAGCTTTGCGCGAACGTAAAAATGATATTGAAGTGCTGGCAAATTTTTTTTTAGAAAAACATTCGAACAGGATAGGCAAGAGGATAAAAGGTTTTTCGAAAAAAGTACTCAACAAAATGCTTGCGAATGCATGGCAGGGAAATATACGAGAGCTGGAAAATATGATCGAACGAAGTGTTTTGTTTGCGAAAAGCGACACGATCAAAGAAATGACTTTTACTGAAATTTTTATAACAGAATCGGATATTCCAGTATCTGAATTTCAAATTAAAACGTTGCAAGAGGTAGAAAAGGAGCATATCTTGAAAGTAATCAAAAAATGCAACGGACGAATTTCTGGTCCACAGGGAGCGGCAGTTTTATTAGGAATCCCGCCAACAACACTTGTTTCACGAATGCAAAAATTAGGTATTAAAAAAGAGTATTTCTTTTGATTGGTTGATTTTCCAAATCTGATTTCCTTTTTTATAATTTTATAAAAATAGATTTTCGCAGTTTTGGTTCAAGGTTTTTTGTTTTGTGTCCTTTTCCTGTAGTGTCTTCTACCAATAAAATTGAGCCGGTATTAAAAGTCCGTTTCTCTCCTAAAGAAGTTTCGATTTCCACGCCGCCGTCGAGTAAAACTATATACTGACGGTCGGGCGCATTATGAAAATCGTAATCATAAGAAGGATTTACTTCTCTAAAAACAATAGATTTAACAGGTTCATCATCAGATAAAAAACCGATATCGCCATTGTTTTTCAACGGAACTTCAAAGTCTTCAAAATGACTTTCTCCGTTGTTGTCGCTGTAAACTCTTGTGATTGTAATCATTATTTTTTATTGAATATCAATGCATTTGCGCAATCTACTTCGTCTTGACTAATGGTATGCCCCATGTTTGGATAGATTTTTTTTATAACATTTGCCCCCATTTTTTCCATAAGCGCTTCAGTATCATTTACTCTTTCTACCGGAACGTGAAAATCAGGATCACTTGTGCCAATAAAAACAGGAGTATTTTCGAAGTTTCCTGAATAATGATTTTCGTAAACTTTATCGCCAATCAATCCGCCTGTAAAGGCTACAATGCCACCGTATTTTGCTGCATTTCTGGTTGTGAATTCCAAAGCAAGGCAAGCTCCTTGAGAAAATCCCAAAAAATAGATATTCTCTTTTTCGATTCCGTTTTGTTGAATTGCCACTACAACTTGATGAATCGCCTCTAAAGATTTTGAAAAAGAAGGCTCATTTTCATTAAGTGGAGCTAAAAATGAATAGGGATACCAAGTTCTGTTTTCTGCCTGAGGAGCAACTAATGCAAAATCTTTTACATTTAGATGTTTGGCAATCGAAAGAATATCATGAGCGCCAGCACCACGGCCATGAATCATAATTAAAGCTTTTTTTGCTTCACCTAAAGTGATTCCGTCTGTTAAAATATCTGTATTCATACGTTGTGTTTTAATTTTTGTTTTGACAAACTTTGCAGAAAATACTTTACTAATAATTAATTATTTCTTCCAAATATCTTCATACTCATCTGGATGTCTCTTGAATTGTGCATGCACGTAAGGACAAAGCGGTAAAACCTTCAAATTATTGGCACGAACATAAGCAACCATTTCTTCTAAAAGTTTTTTTGCATAGCCTTTTCCTTCGCCTTCTGGTTCAATTCCTGTATGGTAAACAGTTAGCAAATCTGGTTTAATGCTCACAGTCATTTCACCAATTTTTTTATCGTCAACATAGAGGTTAAAAGCGCCATGTTTTTTCTCGTCTAATTCTAATTTTATTGTTTCCATGTTTTTTTTTATCTTAGTTTAGAACCACAAAGTTCGTTAAACTAACAGTTAAGTCTTCTTAATGTAGATTAATTATATCCTTGTTTTATGCCTAATTTTTTCATTTTTGAAAACAAAGTCTGAGGTTGCATTTTTAATAATTCTGCCGCACCACCAGCACCAGAAACTTTTCCTTCACACAGAAAAAGGGCATTCATAATATGTTCCTTTTCCATTTCTTCCATCGATTTCATTTTTCCTGAATTTTGTTCAACTGTAGCCAGAATGTTTTTAGGAAGATCAAATTTTTCAATTTCGTTTGTTCTGGCAAGTAATACATTCCTTTCAATTAAATGTTCCAATTCGCGGATATTTCCCGGCCAATCGTATTCTTTTAATTCTTCTAAAGCTTTCTCACTTATGCTGTTGACATTTTTTCTAGAACTTGATGCATATTTTTTCAGAAAATAATAGGCAAGGGGTTCAATATCTTCTTTGCGTTCTTTTAGGGTTGGCAATTGAATCGGAAATACATTTAGTCGATAATATAAATCAAGTCTGAAACGTCCTTCGGCAACTTCTTTTTCCAAAGATCTATTGGTTGCGGCTATAATACGAACATTAATTTTAATGGTTTTATTGCCTCCAAGACGCTGAATTTCTTTTTCCTGCAATACGCGTAATAATTTGACTTGCGAATCGAGTGGCAATTCTCCAATTTCATCTAGAAAAATAGTTCCCTCATTTGCCTGTTCAAATTTGCCAATTCGTAAAGCATTTGCTCCCGTAAAAGCGCCTTTTTCATGCCCAAAAAGTTCCGATTCGATCAAGGAATGTGGCAAAGCCGCACAGTTTACCACGACAATTGGATTTGATTTATGCGCCGAAAGTTCGTGAATGGAATGTGCAACTCTTTCTTTGCCTGTTCCGCTTTCGCCTAAAATCAAAACAGAAGTTTCAGCTGGAGCGACAAGTTTGATTTTTTCGATTACTTCATTCAAGAGCGGACTTTTGCCAACAATCCCTTCAATTTCTTGATGTTCTTGATCGTTGTGAATTTCGACTAACGTTTCTTTTTCCTCATTAAATCGATATCTGGCAATGTCAAGCATTACGATCAAATCTTTTTCGCGGAAAGGCTTAACCATAAATCCATATGGATGTGTTGCCTTTACTGCTTCAAGCGTGCTTTGATTGGTATTGGCAGAAATGTAAAGAAAAGGCAATTTCAGTTTTCGGAGCTCCCAAGCGAGATCAATTCCCGTAAGCGTTCCTTTGAGTATAATATCTAGAAGCACCCAATCAGGTTGTTTTTCTTCAATTAATTTTCGGGCCTGAATTACAGAGGAAGCAATGCCTACAATTTGATAGCCAGCTTTTAGCAACATGATTTTTAAATCATTAGCAACAATAAATTCATCCTCAACAATTAATATTTTCTCTTTCATTGTTTTACTGATGTAATTTCTGAATCTTCAACAACAGTTTCAAATTCAGTATTTCTGTTGAATGTGATTTTTATCTTCAATCCATTATCATTTTTCATTTCAAAAGTTCCGTCAATTTGAGCGCTTAAGCCTGTCATTAAATTCATTCCTAGTGAATCTCTTTCGGCATGATTGAAATTTTCAGGCAAACCAACTCCATTATCTGAAATGATAAGCTGGTAATTATCTCTTTCACTATTTTTGAAAGAAATAAAAATTTCGCCTTTTCGGTCTAATGGAAAGGCATATTTGATCGCATTGCTGATTGCTTCATTTATAATTAATCCCAGTGGAACGGCCTGTGCAACATCCAGACAGGTATTTTCGATTTCTAAAACAAAATTTATTTTTCCGTCCGTATCATAACATTCTTTCATGTAATTGATCAATTCATAAATATACCAAGACATATCGATATTTGAAAGATTGTCAGACTGATACAATTTTTGATGAATCAAAGACATGGCATGCATTCGGTGTTGGCTGTTTTGAATCGCCATCAAAGCATCTTCATTGTCCAAATAAGCTGATTGTGTGTTTAAAAGGCTAATAACAATTTGAAGATTATTTTTTACGCGATGATGAATTTCTTTCAAAAGCCACTCTTTTTCAATAAGCATTTTTTTGTTTAGCTCATTTTGCTCATTAATTTGCTGACGCTGGATTTCTAACGCTTCGTTTTTCTTCTTTTTTAATCTAAAACTATTGTACAAAAGGCCCAGAATAAGAATTAAAACCAAGACGCTTCCAATAAAGACATATTTTACAACATTATCTTTCTGAATTTGAATTTGCTGTACTTTGGCTTGTTGTTTTAGCAGTTCAATATTTTTATCTTTTTTATTGCTTTCATATTGTACTTGAAGACTGTTGATCTGTCTGTTCGTTTCACCTTTGTAAATAGAGTCTAAAATGTTTTTATGAAGCTGATAATGTTTAATGGCGTCGAGATATTTTCCTCTTGATGAATCTGCTTTAAACCAGATAAGGTAATTGTCTGATAGCATTATCGTATTTTTTGCTGTTGTTGCGAGCGAATCTAAGCGATGAAGTAATGGGTATAACTCATTATAGTTTTTTAACTGATAATGATAACGGACAAAACTTCTCAGAATCGGCAATCTGTTTTCGGCTTTTTTTTCGGCATTTTTGCCATAATAAGCTACCAGTTTATTATAGTATACTGTGGCTTTTTCATTATTATTTAGAACTCGGTAAATACCAAGAAAAAGGTAATTTTCTTTTATCTGCCTCTCCTCATCATAAGAAGGATAATTAACCTGCATTTCTTTTAAAATTTTGAGGGCATCATTTCCTTTTTTCTGCAAAATAAATACCGAACAAAGATTATCGCCAATTACTCTCACATAGTCCGTGCTTTTATGTTTTTTTGCTATTTCCAGACCCTTATAAAAATATTCCGCTGCATTATTTTTTTTTTGAAGGTTAAGATATGCCATTCCAACATGATTGTAAATAGCACTTAGTTGTAGTGAACTATCACGTAATTTCAAAGCTGTTTTTTCTGCTAAAAGTGCATACTTTAAAGCATCTTCAAAATTTCCCGTATGGGTATAACCATCTGAAAAGAGATTATAGACGCCTTGCAAATGAGGAAATTTTATCGATTTATACAAAACAAGCGATTCTTTTAAAATCGTAAGACCTTTTTCTGGATTGTCATTCATTAAGTATAATTCGCCAATTTCTTTGGTAACGTCTGCCTGTTTTTCTATTGCTCCAATCTTTTTTAAAATTGGCAATGCCATTTCTTTGTATTTAATTCGCTGTTCAAGCGATTCGCCATACATAGCAAGTTCCAAGTAAGCATCTGCCTGCAGTTCTGTTAAATTGTTTTTTTGAGAATAAGCTAGAATTTCCTGTGCCTTTTTTAAGCCGTTTTTTGAATCTCCTTTTTCTCTCGTAATTTGAGCATCAAGAAGAATTGATTTTCCAATTCCGTTTTTATAATGCAAACGAGTACTTAATTGTCTTGCTTGTTTGTTTATTGCTTCCGCTTGATCTAGATCCACTTTGTATTCGTGGTCTTTGTTTAGATAATAAGCGCTTAAGAGCAGTTGTAAATCAACTTTCTGTGAATCATTTTCCGCGGCAGCAATTCTTAATTGAAGTTCTTTCGGATTTTTCTTCAACTGCGCATTAATTTGCATGTTAAAGAACAGCAGCAAAAACAATACACATAAAACTTTGATGTGGTTTTTGGTAACAATAAAAGGGATGAAATTCATTTTTTAAAGATACTATATTATCAGAAATCTGCAATCCGAAAATTAGTGTTATCTAGCTTTTTCGGTGGTATAAATAACAAATTATCATGGCCAAGCCTGGCAGAATAAGAGTTTCTAATCCGAAAAACTTTCCCGCTATTGCACCTAAAAAGCATCCTATAAGAAATCCGATTATCGTAACTAATTGTTTTTTAAAACTTGATACAACATCGGTGTCTTTAAGTCCATTTTTTAGTATGTTTCCTAGATCCAGAGAAGCTTGTGTTACGTTTCCTGTCATCATTGTTGTTGGTCCGTGCGTTTCTTTAGCATATAATTTTCCAAAAGCATTTTGGAGCCCCATTGCAAATACTGTTGTCATGGCTATCGTGTATATTGTCCATTCTGCGGTATTTTGTAAATAGGCAAAAACGAATGAAGCAATACCGCTTAAAACCAATATTATTCCTTCCCAAAATAAAATGGTATAACGATTTGTTGCTTTTAATGCAATTCGCCCTCCGGTAATTACCGCAATTATAAAAATGGGGAAGGTTAACAGTTTTATCCACGCATGAATGTCTGAACCTTTGATGATTTGATAAGCAAATACAATGAAGTTGCCCGTTACGTGAGCTGAGAATATCGAATCGGCGGCGACAAATGTTACGGTATCGCAATACCCTGCTATTATGGTTAAAAGCAGGGTTACGTACCAAATGTTGTTTTGTTGTATTTCCATAATATTAGTTCAAGTGAGCACGAAGCATCCAAGCCATTTTTTCATGATTTTCTACAAGACCTGTAATAAAATCGCTTGTTCCGGCATCTTGTAAATCATTAGCAATAAAATTAATGTTTTCTCTAAGATAAATAATGATGCTTTCGTGATCCAAAAGCAATTCTTTGATAAAACCAATGCTGTCATTTTTTTCCTGTAGTTCTTCTGTAAGATGCGTCAATGCTAAAAAGTCTTTTAGTGTTGCAGGTGTATAATGACCTAGAGATCTGATTCTTTCGGCAACTGTATCTACGATTTCGTCGATTGCATCATATTGTTGTTCGAAAAAAATATGTTTGTTGTAGAAATCCGGACCTTCAACATTCCAGTGCGCTCTTTTTGTTTTGGTATAAAGTACAAATTCGTCTGCAAGAATTTTGGTTAGTACATCTACAACTTTTGAGATATTTTCTTGTTTGATTCCAATGTTTGATTTCATTTTAAATTGGGTTTTTAATGAATACTATGTTTAGAAAATTAAACACACAGAAACATAGATTTTTCTTTGACCTTGAAAAAGAATAATGAAAGAAACTGGTTTTTCACACATAGTCCCGAAGTCTAGGGATACATTAAAGTAAGTGAAACGCCTTTTTATGCTTTCCAATAAGATATGTTTTTATGTGTTTAAATTTAGTTTTTTGTGAGTGTTAATAAGTAATAATCAAGTGAATAAGTTCCTGCTCCAAGCGCCAGAAGCAATAATAAAGATAAAGTGTACATATAAGGAACGTCGCGAACTTCGAGGGAATCATTCTTGTGAACGACAAAGTAACCAATTGCAGTTACACCAATTGTTGGCAAAACAGCAAGACGTGTTCCGAGTCCTAAAATGATGAAAAACGGAATTATAGTATCTGAAAATGTTGCCACCAATCCGTTTAGTTTTTCTGGTAAATGCAACGGATTTGGAACGTGTTCTTTTTGTCCATTTTCAACTCTGAATTTTTTCATTCCGTGTACTCTAAATAGTTCAACTGCAAGTAAAACTCTAAATATTAAAAGAGCTCCATTATTGAATGAATTTCCTAAATCGGAATAAAGGATTTGTTTTATAATTTCAATCATTTTTTTTACTATTTAAAAGGCAAAACAAGAACATCCTAAAGCTCCCCAGAACGCATTATAATTGTTTACGGGAACATTGCTCATTCTGGCGACATTATGATTATGTGCGTGAACATCGCAACTTCCAGTACAGCTGTGAATTTGTGAAGTCAGTTTTGGTTTTGCATCTGCTTTTGCATTTTTTTCAATCGCACTTTGCAAACTGCTTCTTACTGGATATCCGTTATAAATATTCGTTGGCGACCAATCTGGCAAAATCGGAATATGAGGTGGGGAGAATGATGAAAAATCGCCATTTGCATACACAATTTTTCCGTCGACAATGGTTAAATCGGCTTCAATTTTTTTAATGTCTTCGTCTGCAATCGTAAAATAATCCCGATCTAAAACCACTAAATCAGCAAACATTCCAACTTTAATGTCTCCTTTTTTAGTTTGTTCTTGCGAAAACCAAGCACTTCCTCTAGTGTATAATTCTAAAGCTGTTTGTCTGTTCAATCTTGTTTCTGTGTACAATTGCAAGCCTCCAACCGTTTTTCCAACTGTCATCCAATACATAGAAACCCACGGATTGTAACTGCTCACACGCGTCGCATCTGAACCTGCGCCTACAGGGACTTCCATTTCTAGCATTTTTTTGATTGGTGGTGTATTTTCGGCCGCTTTTGCTCCATAACGATCAGTAAAATATTCGCCTTGATATGCCATTCTGCTTTGAATGGCAATTCCGCCACCTAAAGCTCTTACGCGTTCGATGTTTCTTTCGTCAATAGTTTCAGCATGATCAAAAATCCACGGTAGTCCGTTGAAAGGAACATCTTGATTTATTTTTTCAAATACATTCAAAAATCTAGTAATGCTTTCGTTGTAAGTTGCATGAAGTCTGAAAGGCCAACGGTTTTCTACTAATAAACGAACGACTTTTTCCAGTTCAGCTTCCATGTTTTCAGGAAGATCAGGTCTTGGCTGAAGGAAATCTTCAAAATCGGCAGCAGAAAAAACAAGCATTTCACCAGCACCATTATGACGATACATATCATTTCCTTGATACAATTTTACTGAATCAATCCAATCAGAGAAATCTTCAAACTCGTGCTTTGGTTTTTGAGTAAAAAGATTATATGCAATTCTTACTGTTAATTGTTTCTTTTCATTCAATTCATTAACAACTTTATAATCATCTGGAAAATTCTGAAATCCGCCGCCGGCATCAATAACACTTGTAATTCCGAAACGGTTTAATTCTTTCATAAAATGACGCGTCGAATTGATTTGATGTTCATAAGAAAGCGTTGGACCTTTTGCCAAAGTCGAATACAAAATCATCGCATTTGGTGTGGCAATAATAAGCCCGGTTGGTTCTCCGTTAGAATCGCGTTCAATATGTCCCCCCGGTGGAGCAGGCGTATCTTTAGTATAACCAACGGCTCTTAATGCTGCTCTGTTCATAATCGCTCTGTCGTACAAATGCAGAATAAAAACCGGAGTATCTGGCGCAATTGCATTGATTTCTTCTAAAGTAGGCATTCTGCGTTCAGCAAACTGAAATTCAGACCAGCCACCAACAACACGAACCCATTGCGGATTTGGTGTACGATCTACTTGTTCTTTCAGCATCCGAAGCGCATCTGCCAAAGAAGGAACGCCATCCCAGCGCAATTCTAAATTATAATTCAATCCACCACGAATAAGGTGAATGTGTGAATCGTTGATTCCGGGAACGACTCTTTTGTTTTGAAGGTCGATTATTTTGGTTTCTTCAGAAGCAAAAGTCATGATATCGCTATCGTTTCCAACGGCAATAAATTTTCCATCTTTGATTGCTACCGCCGTTACATTAGGTGTTTCGGTATTGAAACTATGAATTTTTCCGTTGAATAAAATTAGATCTGCTTTCATAATTCAATTATTTAGAGTTAAGTTTTGTGATAGCATCTTTGATACCTTCTCCAGCCACAGCATAGTAAGCTGGTCCAGCAAGCAAAATGATTTTGGAAAGAGGTTTGTATGCTGCTAGTTGTTTTTCTTTCAAAAAAGCTTGAGTTCTATAAGCTTCAAATGAACCTAAAACCACATTTTTAGCAACTAGTGCTGTTGGCGAATCAATTCCTGCATCCTTGACGTCACTCGCAAAAGAAAAATTGGAAACGCCTAAGCGTAAAGCTTCACGCATGGCAGTGCTTCCAACACTAATCATTATATCGGCATTGAATTTATTTCGATCTCCTAATCCAATCAACAATAATTGCTTTGATGCCAAAGTTCCTTTTGGTGGAGTAATCAATAAAGTTTCAAGCGAATGTCCGGTAAATTTGCCGCTTTTGCGTAATTCTGTAATAATGCCTTTTAATGCATCATCTAAATGTACCATTCCGTTTAGGTTTGCCGGCAGGGCAGGAGGGTTGAAAATATCACCTTCTGTATATTCAAAAACGCAGGCAACTTGTAAGTCGGCTTCTGCGGCAGATGGTCCTTGAACCAATCCGTTCACTGCTATTCCGTCTACTCTTCCCCAAGTAACTGTAGAACCTATAGAAGCTGTTTGCGCAAATGCGTTGTTACTAAGTGCGCCTGCAAGTGTTATAATAAGAAGCATTAGATATGAATATCTAAGACTATATTTTGTTGGGTTTGTTTTCATTGGTAATTTTTTGGTTAACGTTTGTGTATTCGTGAGAAATTTTTCAATGCGCTTAAATTAATTTTGCTAAAATTTGAATCCGAGTCGGGCGTTAAAGAAAACACCGTCTTTAGAATTTGGAATCATGTCATCAATAAAAGCTCCTGTTTTAAAATATTGAATACCGCTCACAACTGAAATATATTTATTTATGCTATATGTAAAGTTGGCCAAATATGCAGTGCCGATGTATTTTTCGTCAGAATCACTTCCACGAAGATTCAAAATACCACTAGGTCTGTAAACCCCGTCTTGTGTTGAAAATCGCCAGTTTAAAACCACATCGACCTGCATCTTAAGTTCTGGCAATAAATCCAGAGTAGCATAAGGATGAATATCGATAAGGTTTACAGGTCCAACCTGCGGACTAAAACCAAAATAGCCTCCTTTAGGATATAGCGGATTAAACGTTTGAAGATTTCCATTGCCTTGATTTTTATCTCCTGATATATAATCATTTCGGAGATTTATCGTTGGCTTAAATTTTACGTTTTCAAACAAATAACCAACATCAATAGATCCAGTCCATGCATTGATATTTCCTGATCCAAAAGTTCCAAATTGATACGCAGCTTCTAGATTATAAATAAAACCGCCACCATATTTCGAAAGTCTTGTACCGATAGTATGGCGTCTTTCTGGGGCAATTCCCTCTTCAAAAATAGAAGCATCTCTTCTGAATCCGAGGTAATAAACATCGAGATTTCCTGCTTTTGGGAAAAATATTTTAGAATATGCCCCCCAAAGATTTAGCTGTTTTGACATTTTATTATCAAAAACGCCTATGTGTACTGTGTCAGCCATGACAGCAAATGCATCAATAGCTAATCTTGACGATGTATACATTAATTTTCCTCCAGTAAAATACAATCTTGCATTTGGGCCTTCTCGAACAGAAATCAATCGTCCTGAACCATAATCCAATTCTTGTCTGCCAGCGCGAACTGTTATTTTCTTGTCTTTTTGTTGCCAGACATTTACATCTAAAAACAAATTTTGAACATTCAGCTGATCTTCGTCTATGCCTCGCGCTCCGTTTACACGTCCGTCTTCCAAGGCGCTTCGTAATTGGGCGAATATTCTAATTTTTTTTCCTAAATGAATATCAGCATGAAGATCATAGCGTTGCAGCAAGAAATTGTTGTGTCCAATATTAAATCTTCCCCAGTCTTCATTGTTGAAATCAACATATTCATATCGAGCTTCGCCTCCAAGAGACATATAAAAATCTTTTTCAGGACTTAACGGAATAAATTTTAATCGTTCATAAAAATTCCTGTTTGAGTCTTTTAAGAATTCATAATTTTCATCATAACGCAAAAGCTTAAAATTTTGTGCCAATGCTATGTTTCCAATAAAGAGAAAAAGTAAAAGTAACTTGGCGTATTTCGATATGGATTTTGATGATTCCAACATAATGAAGGGTAAAGGATTTAAAAAAAGAGTTGTCAGATTAGTGTTTCAACATATTATGCGCATAGTGAATACCAATACCGTATGAACCTCCATATTTTTTCATTAAAGTAGTTACCGGACCGTAAGTTTCTTCACGTGCCCAATCTCTTTGAAGTTCTAATAAATACTGAATTGCAGTTACTGGAATTGCGCCTGCTTGTATCATTCTCTGTACAGCGCGTTCGTGAGCCTCGCTGCTTACATCACCGCAAGCATCTGTAATTATATATACTTCGTAACCTTCTTCGATTGCAGATAAAACGGGACCAACAATACAAACACTTGTCCATAAGCCAGCAAGAACTAATTTCTTTTTATTTTTTGCTACAATAGCCTTATAAGCGTTTTCGTCTTCCCAAGTATTCATTGTAGTTCTGTCAATGTATCCAGAAGTAGCAATTGGATAAAATTCTTCGACTTCAGGAAAAACTGGACCTGAAAAGCTTTCTTCGGCAACTGTAGTTACAACTGTAGCTACATTGAAAATTTTTGACGCACCGGCAACAATTGCCACATTTGTACGTAATTCATGAACAGGAATATTGCTTGTTGCAAATGCCATTTGGCCTTCAAAATCGATTAATACTAATGCGTGATTTTCTGGTGTTAATAAGTTTACTGATGGTTTCATATTATTTATTTTAAGATTTATAATTAGTTAAGCCAATGGAATGCGAAACTTTTAATTGGTTATTAAAGAATAATTGGTCTTTTTAAAAGACGGTTTTAATTACTAGTGCGTGGAAAGTTTTCTAATCATTTCTGCAGAAACGGTATCGGCATAAATTCCGAAGGCACTTGTTAGAACACCTTTCAAATTGTAGATTTCAGATATAATGCCGTACACTATATCTTCATCTCCAGGATTAGTGTCGCCTTCAAAACGGAAAAAATATTCAATTTTAAATTCCTCTGGCGACATGCTTTGTCTATTGTTATTGTAACGAATACAATTAGAATCAAGATTAAAGTTTTCTGTAAAACCTTGAGTATTCAGCCATTGTAGTGCTTCAGTAACTGTATCGAAAGAGGGTTGTTGGAAAAAACTCATAATTTGATAGAATTAAACTGCCTGTAAAACCTTCTGCAGGCAGTTTTGATTGAATTATTTTATAAAAGCTAAAATATCGTTGTTGATTGTTTCTGCATTTATAGTCGGCATTCCATGTGAGAATCCTGGATATGAAATTAATTTTCCGTTTTTCAGCAATTTTGCTGATTTTGGCGCTTGATGAAACGGAACTATTTGGTCATCTTCTCCGTGTAATACAAGAACCGGAATGTCCAAACTTTTAAGATCTTCTGTGAAATCTGTTTCAGAAAAAGCTTTGATTCCTTCATAGTGTGACAAAACAGAGCCCATCATTCCTTGACGCCACCAGTTTTGCTTAATTCCTTCTTGAACGGTTTGGCCTTCGCGGTTCCATCCATAAAATGGAATTGGGAAATCATAAAAATATTGTGATCTAGTAAAAGCTGTTCCTTTTCTGATTTCGTCAAAAACAGACAAAGGCACACCTTCGGGATTTGATTCGCTTTGCACCATAATTGGCGGTACAGCACTTATGATAACTGCTTTTGAAATACGTCCTTTTGCGTATTTTGCAGCATAACGAATTACTTCTCCGCCTCCGGTTGAGTGCCCAACGTGTATTGCATCTTTTAAATCTAAAGCTTCAACCAATTGTGCAATATCAGCTGCGTAAGTTTCCATGTTGTTTCCTTCAGAGCTTTGGCTCGATCTACCGTGTCCACGACGGTCATGTGCAATAACTCTGTAACCTTTTTGAAGAAAAAACATCATTTGTGCATCCCAATCATCGCTTGATAATGGCCATCCATGATGAAAAACAATTGGCTGACCCGTTCCCCAATCTTTGTAATAAATTTGTGTTCCGTCTTTTACTGTAAATGTGCTCATGATTTTTGATTTTAAGATTAATATATTTTGCTATTCTGATTTTATGTGATAATTACTTCTTGTTTTTTAACATTTTTGATACTGAATTATCAATATTGTTGAGTTTGTATTGCAAATTTATTACAGTGAGAAATCTGCATCGATTAACCTAGGTTAAGAAGTAAAAATCCAGCCTAAATTTTTCTTAGTACATGAAAAAAACAATTTTGATTATCAGCAGTTTTTAAATTAACATTTGAATGCCAAAGAGTAGCCAATTAATGTGCCTGAATGTATAAAGTCTTTATCAATAGGACTTTTGACGTTTTTAGGGGTCTTATTTATTTACGATATATCGTTAATTTATGAATCGAATTTGTTTTATATAGAATTTTTGACAATTCTGAAGGTAAAGTTTAGCCGAGTAGTTTTTTATATTATCGTAAGAAAAGGGACAGTTTTTGTTTTTTCTACATAAATTTAGAGAAGTTATTCTCGAATTTTTCAGTTTTTTTAATTTTGAACACGAAGTGTTAGTTGTAAACTATTTGTTGATAAGTAATTATTTGTCAATGTGTTAAAGTTTGCTTTTAAATACAATATTTTAATAATTTTAACTTCAAGTTATCATGAATTAATTTAATCATATTTGAAATGGGAAAAGCAATTAAACTTCAGATAAGAAAAGAACTGAACGGTCATCAGCAGCTAAATGTGATTAGATTAAAAGGCAGTTTAATTTCAAATGGCTACACTGAAATAATTCATATCAATGATTATGATGATGAATTCCATATCAATACGTTCGAAACTTCACCAAATAATGCTGATGAGGTTTTAAATTTTATCAACGTATTTATAAATCAAAAGGAACTTAATAATACAGTTAGTGTTTATTGATTAAAATTACTTTTATAATCACCATCCTCAAACGGAAACTTTTCTTATTATATTCATCAGAGCAAACGTAATCTGATGACAATCTTTTTTTGTAGATTGCTGTTTCCTAATAAGCAAAATGATTTGCTTTGCGGTTTATTTTAAATAAAATTAAGAGTATGAAAAAAGTTATAATTATCGCATTGTTCTTGTCATGTGCGCCAATCCTACATGCGCAAAAAGCTTTCAAACCTCTTTTTGATGGAAAAACCACAAAAGGTTGGCATTCTTATGGTAAAAAATCAGCTGGAGCTGGATGGAAAGTAGAAGATGGCGTGTTGCATTTTGATCCTGAGACAGCAAAGAATGGAGAGGGAGGGGATTTAGTAACCAATTCTGAATTTGGGAATTTTCATTTAAAATTAGATTGGAAAGTGGCTCCCAAATCCAATAGTGGCATTATATTTTATGTGAACGAAAATCCGTCAAAATATCAAAATACATACAGTACTGGTTTAGAAATGCAAGTTTTGGACAACGACGGTCATCCAGACGGTAAAATCACAAAACATCGCGCGGGCGATTTGTATGATTTGATTCAAAGCAAGTCTGAACCCGTAAAACCTGTTGGCGAATGGAATACAGCCGAAGTAATCAGTAAAAATGGAAAACTGACTTTGATTCTAAATGGCGTTGTCGTTGTAGAAACAGTGCTTTGGGATGATAATTTTAAAAAATTGATCGACGGAAGCAAATTTGTTGGATGGCCAGATTTTGGAACATTCAAAAGAGGAAAAATTGCATTGCAGGATCACGGAGATAATGTTTGGTATCGTAATATCATGATTAAAGAGTAAGCGTCGTTTTAGTATTTAATAAAGATTTATCTTTGCAAAATATTAAAAAGCCATATAATGCCTCCTAAGGAAAAGTCAATTTATACTGTTCAGTTTATCTTATTATGTTTGAGTTCATTGTTGTTTTCATCTAGTTTTAACATGATGATTCCTGAACTTCCAAATTATTTGAGCAGTATGGGAGGGTCTGAATATAAAGGCTTAATAATTTCACTATTCACTTTAACGGCGGGAATATCACGCCCTTTCAGTGGCAAATTAACAGACAAATGGGGTCGCGTTCCGGTTATGGCAATTGGTTCATCTGTTTGTGTAATATGCGGTTTTCTTTATCCAGTGTTAAGTTGCGTATCGGGATTTCTTTTATTGCGATTAGTTCATGGTTTTTCAACAGGGTTCAAACCTACAGCGACTTCAGCTTATGTTGCGGATATTATTCCGCAGAAAAGATGGGGAGAAGCGTTAGGAATGCATGGTTTGTGTTTTAGTATTGGCGGCGCACTTGGCCCCGCAGTTGGTAGCTTGATCACAAATGCATTTGGAATAAATTTCATGTTCTACTGTTCGTCCCTGCTTGCGTTTTTATCGATTATTATTGTAATGAATATGAAGGAAACATTGGCAGAGAAAGAAAAACTGCACAAGTCAATGTTCATTCTTAGTCGAAAAGATATTATTGATGTTAATGCATTGCCAGCTGGAGTTGTAACTTTCTTTTCGTATACCGCCTTTGGACTTATACTTACTTTGATTCCAGATTGGAGCAGTCACTTGGGTGCGCAGAATAAAGGACTTTTTTTTACTGCTTTTACGGTTACGTCTGTCATGGTACGATTTGTAGCCGGAAAAGTTTCAGATCGGTATGGACGTCCAAAAGTTATTTTAGCAGGTTTATTTATCGTGGTATTGGCACTCTTTGTTATAAGTGAAGGCAGAAATATTCAGATGTTATTAGTAGGAGCAGGAATTTACGGAATTGGTACAGGAATTTTATCGCCTGCAATTAGTGCCTGGACAATTGATTTAAGTAGTCCCGAACATAGAGGAAAAGCAGTTGCTACTATGTATATTTCGATGGAACTTGGAATAGGAAGCGGTGCACTTTTGGGAGGAAGTTATTATAATGATCAAATCATGCGTATTCCTCAGATTATGAAATTTGATATTTTGGTTATCCTTTTGGGAATTATATATCTAATTTACTGGGGCAGGATTGTTAAAAGAAAGCGCGAAAATTTCACTTAAAAATAGAAACAAGATTATTTTGAAGAGCCTGTAAATTTATTTTGCAGGCTTTCTTGTTTAAATCGATGCAATTTGAAAGATCCTATACTGTTCCTGAATTTTTTAAAAGGAAGTTTATAGTTTTTTTAATTTTGGATTAGTTTGATAAATGCGGTATTCTGAAAAAGAGCCGTATTTGTTATTTAAGAGAAAACAAAAAAAAACAGAAATATAAAAAGCTCCGATGATGTTTATTTAATAGACGTCATCGGAGTTTTTTGTTATTTATTTAGGGCATTTTTTTTATGCTTATTGTTATAACGCATCCCAAGAAGCACTTGGATAATAGATAGAACTTGTTACTGGCGCTTTCCAATATTCTTGGCTACCACCACGGAAAGTATGAAGACTAACTGCATTTACATTTCGTTTAGAATCATTTGTCACCCAACGAATTTTCTGATTCAATATTTCTGTACCATTTACATAATATTTTACGTATCCATCTGTATTTGATCCTGTATTTAGCTTAACCGATATTTGGCAGTTGTATGTTACGCCTTCTTGAATGTAATACTTTTTTCCAAAATCATTTCCATACTGTCCAGGCTGGTCTTTGTAATATACATAGGGCTGAAGATAAGCACCGCTTCCTTTTGCAGTATTTGATCCATTCGGGCAATACCACATAAATCTGGCACTTCCGCCATTGCCATCCCATCCTGGATCACCACCGGTATTTTGATCACCAATTAAAATACCATAACCACATTTACCGCCTCGGCTCCAATAAAACCCAGAATTAAATTTCATTGTAAACCAAACAGTATACACACCTGTTGACCAAACGCCGTATGACGTGCATAACCCGCCAGGGCATGAAAGAGTGTTTGTCTGTAATGTAATTGTTCTGGCTCCAGCACTACCGGCTAATGCAGCAACGCTTTCTGCAGCGGCTTTTGCTGATACATCTTTAGCAGCAACATCATTATTAACGATTTCAGACATGTCTTCGTTAGTCGCTTGAACTGCATTTGTGTCTTGTTCCTTTTCACAGGAATTAAACACCAATACTGTAATAAATAATAAACTTGTTAATTTTAGAATTTTTTTCATTTTTAAAATTTTAAGGTTAGTAATAATTAATGGTTAGTAAATAATAGATAGTAATTGTATCATTTTGCTGAAATAGAGTGTTTTATAAATTAAAGATCAACAAAATGATAATGTAAAATTGATTAATAATAATTTGCAAGAGGAGTAATAAAGTCCGTTTTTACGTACACAAAAATCCGGAGCACTATTTTGTGGATTTTTTCTAGATCAGAAAAGACAATAAATTAATCTTAATAGTAATGAAAGTGATATAAAATGTTGATAGTCAGAATTTAATATTTTTATTTATTGATTTAGATCACGAAAATTTCTATTTAAAGAATGAAGAAGGGGCAAAAAAAGGAGTATGTATTTTTAAATACTTACTCCTTTTTTGATCGCTACAAATTGTTAGGTATTCAATAAACTGCAACGTCCCAAACATTGGACATACGAGCTTTTCCGTCAGGTCCTTCGATGTCAAGTATCACAATATATTTTCCTGCATTTTTATATTCATGAACAGGGTTTTGTTCATTTGAACTGGTGCCATCACCAAAATCCCAATGCCATTTGGTTATCTTGCCTGTACTTTCATCTATAAATGATACCTGTCGCTTGTTCATGTTTGTTATTTTGAAGGACCATTTTGCATCAAATGATTTTTGGTGTTTTTTCTCCAGTGGCTGTAATGTAAAAATAGTTCCAAGGCTTGAGTTGCCATACATTTTGTGGTTTTTAGATAAGTTCCAAAAACCTTTTTTTGTTTCGTCATTTACATCATCATAATCGATTACAGCCCATGTAAGTCCAATTTTTTTATTGTCATACAAGTTGGATTCGACTGCTCTTTCAGGGCCTTCGTTTCCTGCATAATCAAATAAGGTAATCCAGAATTCTGCAATTAGTTTTCCAGGCTGACCAGGCTTAAAGTTGTATGAATAGGCTATATTTGAGTAAGGCATTTTTTTTATCCATGGTTGACTGCCCCACGCAAGCGCCCAATCTTTCCCGACCGCTGGCGTAAAAATGTGATAATTTTGTGCATGAACTCCGTGAAAATCAAAATAGCGTTGCTGCCACGAAAGGTCTTGGTTTGGATGCAATTGATCCGTTAACGGTCCTCCGGAGAGGTCGCCATCTACTATTATTTCAAAAATGTCATTATGAAGCCCTGGCAACGAAAAATCCCAATAATCATCATAAGCCTCGTATAAAAAGTACAGTCGGTTCAGGCCTTTTACCCAAGCTACTTTCACTTTTACATCTAAATTTTTGGGATCTGTTTTTGGATAATGCTTTGAGTCGTCCCACAATTGGTCAGTGCCTACAATATATTCTGTTGGAAATGTATCCCAGTCATCTGTATTGCCATCAATTCTCGGAATCATATTGGCTGGAAACTGATATATTTTATAGCCTCTGTCTTCTTGTGAAAATGCCTTCGAACTTAAAAATATCAAAGCACTTAATATTAGGATGAATTTAGTTTTATATAACATGATGATTAGCTTAGATTATTGTCAATTGAAATTCTGATTCTAATATGTTTTCGTCGTCATTTTTTGTATTTCTAAATCCTTAAATGGCTTGCTGTCTTTAATAGAGAGTTCGTTAACATCTTTTAATATAAGCTTTCCAGATTTTTGATTTTCGGGTAGGTTGAGATTACGCATTTTCATGTTTTGTATATCGGTCAGCATTATTGCAGGACGCTTTTCTTCGCTTAATAAATACAGATTTACATTGTGGAGTTCAATGTTTTTAGCATGCCGAATAAAAAATCCATAAACCGGTAAAATTCCAAATTTTTGCGGTTCAGGATATGCTTTTTCAAATTCGGGAACTTCTTGCTGAATGTTGGTTTCTAAAGAATCGAGCGCACGATACCAAATACTTATATTACTGAGCCGAATGTCTTCTATAGGATGATTTGGAACCCCACTAATAAGAGTAGCAAAACGAGAATCGGCATTGTATACATTTATATTGCTGATATTTACACGACGCAATGCGCCTACTGGAGTGCCGTCGGGTGCTCTCATGCGGGAACCAAGACGAAGGAAAATAGGGGAGTTTATGACATCGCGCATTGTTATGTTGGTAATGTTTACATCTTCCAAAAGTCCGCCATCAACAGTTTCAAGTGCGAGTCCGCGACAGTATTCAAACACACAGTTGCTGATCGTAATGTTTTTAAAACCGCCATTTGATTCGGTTCCAAATTTGATTCGTCCAGTAGGGCCTTCTTTATCCGGCACCAAATGTGCTTCATTACGTAAATACGTACCATTGTAAAAGGTACCACGGTCAAAACCGCTTACACTGCAATTTGTTATAGTTACATTTTCGGTTGGACGTACATATCCCAAGGCAAAGGAACTCTTAAGGCAAATTCCATCATCCCATGGAGAATTAACACTGCAATTGGATATCCGAACATTTTTGCAACAGTCAATATCTATTCCATCTCTGTTTGTGTCAATTTTTAGATTATCAATGGTTAAATTGTCAACACCGGTTGCAAGTATACCGAAATGACCTCCGTATAATATGGTAAAATCTTTCAAAATTACGTTTCGACAAAGTTTTAGAGCAATTGCCTTATTTCCAATTGGTGCTTTGTATGGGCCTCCGCGCGATAATCCTTTGCCATGAATTATTCCCGGTCCAAGAATAGAAATGTCTTCAAGATTTTCACCCCATATCAAACTATTATGCCAATGACTATGTCCAAAATCTTGGAACTTATCATTTAAGGCGGGTTCTGGAGCATCATAACCGATCTCTCCAGAAGGAGTTGCGCCCATAATTGTTGCTCCTTGATCGAGATAAATTGCAATATGACTTTCTAGTCGGATAGAATAACTAAGATAAGTACCCGCAGGAAAGTATACCGTTCCTCCGCCCGCTTGTGATGCCGCCTTTATAGTATTGTTGATGGCATTAGTGTCAAGTGTACTGCCGTCTCCTTTGGCACCGTAGGCTTTGACGTTGAAGCTTGTTTCAGGTGATGCCCAAATACTGTTAAGTGTAATAATAAACAGATACACGCTAACAGTGAATTTTGAGAAAAAAGACGCGATAATTTCGGATAGAATTTTCATATGACTGAAACAAATAATATATAATTGTTTGTAATCTAAAAGTTTATTCAGAAATAAATATCCTGTACAATCCTGCTTCAAAGAAATTCATTTTCAAAACATTCAAAATTTCTCTATAGTTTTTTTGCTCGTTGCGCTGCTACATTAAATCCAATGCAAAAATTAGCATTTAATTTAGAAAGAAACGTATTAGATATTATTGTTTTAATATCTGAGAAGGTTTAAGCTCGTCTGGCGTGCTTTTGGTAAAACTGTCCCACGTTTCTTTAGAAGGTGTTGTAAATAAAGCTTTTAGTGCCGAAATATCAACATTTTCCTTCGGATTAAAAGAGGTTGATGTCATATAACGCGTCAAACTGTAAAGTAGCTGTTTTGCTGCTATTCTATTATTTGGATCACTGAATAAATCGGCACTGCAGACTATGATTTTTCCTTTTCCTGCTTTTGCTTCCATTATAAGTGCCAATTTTCTATTCATAAACCATGTATCAATAGGCTGAACTAGTGGTTTGAATCCAGCAGGGAAATCTTCGAGATGCATTACTTGGGCTTTATTGACTATTTCCCACCATTGCATATCACTATGGAATGAAGTTGGGAAATCATTAAAAGCTTTACTGGTAGTATCTACCAAAATGCCTAATGTGTGTGGAGGCTTCATTTTAAACCAAGAAGTATTCCAAAACACAGGCGTAAAATATTGAACGACTTCTTTTCCTTTAACTACTTTTCCTGCGGCGTTCAAAAATACAGTACCACCTTTTTGCAAGATTTTCTCGGCTTTTTCATCCAAGTTATCTGTAAAGTAAATGTTGTTGTCTATTTTAGGATTTTTTTGAGGATAAACCCAAAAATCCCAATCGTTAATTATTTCACTTTGTTCAAGACTTACTTCGAGTTTTAGTTTTGTTGCGGTAGTAATGCTGTTTAGTGGAAATGCAATTTCACCTATAGATGTAACGGTTCCCTTAGGCAATAATGTTTTATTTAGCAAACCATTGCCTATCATTTTTCCGCTGGAATCTTTTATTGTCCAATTTAATTTGGCATTTTCAATTGTTTTTGCTCCAAAATGGTATACCTCTATATTTGCTTTGAAAATTTCACTTTCCATATAAGTAAACTTTGGAATACGGCTTAATATAACAGTTTGGTTGCAAAATCGACGCCATTCATTCGGCGTAATATAACCTTTTTCCTGCCAGAGTGCATTTAAAACTCCTATAATCGCGCTCCCTTGACCCGGAAAATCCTGTAGACCTAAAAGCTGAAATCCTGCACTGTTGGCAGTGCGCAATGATTTTTCGATTTCTTGTTTGTAGCAAAGTGCTTGAAGTTTGCCTGATGCTTTTAGAAAATCTTCTGCCTGATCAAGCATTCCATGCGTTTTTAAGTCGGCTTGAAAAAGTTCGAAATTTTTAGCACGCATAACGCCTTTGTATTGCGTTATTTCTTTAAAATCGGGAAAAACACACCATTGGCCCATCTCATGCGTAATATATGGGATACTAAATGATTCGATTTTTTCGTGATAGTCGGTCATCGTCTCCGGCTGAATGTTGTTCCAATTTAGGCTTCGTGGTCCTGATTTGATCATATAATCGCTTTCAGGATATAAAGGCCAGCTCATTGCTACAGAAGCACCGGTATAAATATGGCGATTATCTTTATTTTTCCAATAAACATTAAATTTTTCAAGAAACGCGGCCTGATTTTTTCCAGCAGGTTCATTGCTAGAGGCAAAAAGACAAAAAGAGGGATGATTGCCATAATTTTTTATAATTAGAGCCGTTTCATCGTAAAGGTACTGATCGATAAACTTGCCATCACCTAATGTTGTGCCATGATTCGGCCATGTAGGGCCTTCGGGTTGGAGATAGAATCCCATTTCGTCAGCAGCGACAAAGGCGGCCTCTGGTGGACACCAAGAATGAAACCTGAAATGGTTGATCCCATGTTGCTTAGCAGTGGAATAAATCTTTTTCCAGCCTTCAACATCCATAGGAGGGTAGCCAGTAAGTGGAAATTCACAGTTATTCAAATCACCTCTTAAATGTATATTATTGCCATTAATTGTAATAAAACGTCCTTTTGTTTTGACAGTTCGCATTCCAAAAGTGACTTTATTTTCATCTAACTTTTCACCACTTTTGAGTGCAATTTGAAGTTGGTACAATGCCGGGTTAAATTCATCCCATAACTGCATTTTGTCTCCCATTTCAAATGGTATTTCAATCACCGTTGTAGTATCGGCGAAAGCCTTAAAATCAAGAGTTATTGCTGGAATGACATGTTTGGTCTCAGAGTTATAACTTGCGGCGCTTAAAACCAGTGTGCCTTTTTTTAGCTTTTTATTGGTATTGATGATGCTTATTACTACACGCGCTTTTCGATTTTCTACATCTGGATAAACCTGGACATCGGCAAGTTGAAGCAAAGGTTTTGCTGTAAGTGTTATTTTCCCAACTATACCATTCCAATTGCCTTGTGTATGATCGCTTACACTATGCGAATCTGGGCCGACATTCATGTTCTTGATCCTGTTGTCTATTTTTATAGTCAAAAAATGCTCGCCTGCAGTAATTTTAGATGGAAGATTATATCGATGAGGTGCAACTAGTGAATTGCCTTTGCCCAAAGGTATGTTGTCAATCCAAACCTCTGATTGAATATGAGGACGTTCGAGATATAATTCGATTTGTTTTTTAGTCCACTCTTTCGGAATTACTATTTTTCTTTGATACCAAGCAGCTCCAGCATAATATTTAACAGGACTAAGCCAAAAAGGGATTTTTATATTTCCCGGTTTGCGATAAGGTGCCAATCGAGAAAAATGATAATACGAACTGTCATAAATGGTTCCTGTCCACTTTGTGGTCAGACTTATTTCATCGCCTTTGCCATTTTCCGCCATGGAGCCAGGCAATTTGATTTTATCCTCTTTGATTTCCTTTTTATACCATTCCTCAGCTACTCCTTTGTCTTCAGGGTCAATCTTGAATGACCAATTTCCATGTAAAGAAATCTCTTGTGCATTAAGCGAGCCTATTATAAAAATAAAGAAGTATCCTATTCTTTTTATGTGATTTTGTAAATTCATCTCAAGTTATATTGCAATAAATAATATTGGCACAGTTTAGAAAGTAATGTTTGTGGTGTATTGAACGTTTATGGTAAAATTGTTCACATTCAGAAATTCTTTATTGTTTCCAAAATCGGGAATGCTTTCTGGATAAGGCTGTAGGTCTATAAGATAGGATGCATTTTTTTGCATTGGACGGAAATAAAGTACCATTTCTTGAGGTTGGCCAGTAAGAAATTTGCGTAATCCAATCTGCCATGGAATTCCCTTGTAAAATTCATCAGTAACCAGCTCGCCATCAATAAATCCCATTGCCGTATCTCCAGTGTAGTTTACCGTTAGATAAGCATCGTTAACATGTTTTGGAAGCTCCGAAGGAAGGTTTAAACTCCATTTTCTTTCACTAATCTTTTTGCTGTTAACATTCATTATTACTTGAGGGAGTGAAACTTTATAAGAGGAAAAAACTCTTTGATTGTCCAGCTTCGTTAAGTTCCCAAAAGTGTTTTTTGGAACTATTGATGTTTTAGGATAGATTTTAATGGTAAAGTCAGAACTTCCATCCTGAAGTAATTGAGTGCTTTCACCATTTTCTAATACCAGTGCATCGGAAAAAATGAAATGTTTTTTTCCGTTAATTGAAATTTTGTACATTTTTAAGGCTAATTCTTTACTAATGACAAGTATACGAATCATTTTTCCTGAAGCTGTTAGCTTGAATTCATTTATAGCTTCATTACAAGAAACCAGAGTTCTCTGCGAATTTTTATTGATAGACGTGCCTTGAAGGTTATTTATAGTAATATTGGACGGAAATGAAAATTCACTTTTTATACCCGCTGGGGTAAAGAAAATATAATAAGGTACTGATTGCTCTTCGTCCTTTGCTAAAAGTTGAGCAGTGGCATAATTAAGCTGAAAACCATTAAGGTCAAGGTTGTACGGAAAAATAACGTTTTCATTGCTTTCAAGATTAAACGAACCTTTTTCAGGAATTATAATATTAGTTTGCACGGTTTTTATTTTCAAGCGTATGTTTTTCTGCTCCACCATGGTAGTATCATCTTGAAAATTGTTTAGAAAGACAAAGCCCGAATTGCCTTTTTTTCTTACTGCATATCTTAAAGAAGTTATATTTTGAGGAGTAAGGGAAGAGGCATCCTGAGGCAAAACTGTAGTCATTGGTGCAAGTAAATGCCCATAATCTTGTACAAAAAAATGTAATAGTTTTAATCGTTGAAAGCCTTCCCTTACCTGTCCATATTCACCAATAGGTGCCTGAAAATCATACGATATTTTAGGAAGACCGTAGGCTTCATCGCTCATATAGGAAGATTTCCCTTTTGGGGTTGATCCTCCATGATACATATAATAACCAATCCCGTTCGCTCCACTTCCAAGACAGCGGTTAATCAATGCATCAAAACTTTTATGCACTGCTATAGGACGGCGTGTATAGACGCTCATAATTCCCGAGCCCAATTCAGCTGAAAATGCTGGATAATCAGTTGGGGTATATCGTACTGGGCCATAGTCTGGAAAACGATGCATATCTTTATACAGAAAAAAGGGTGAGTAGTCTCTTTTAGGTGTCCAGAATGGATAAGCATAAGCAGCAGTTACCGGAATACTTTCATCAGGAATAATTGCGGCATTTCCCCAGCCTGTCGCGGTGTAAATTGGAACATCGATTCCTGCAGACTGTGACAACGATTTCAATATTTTCATATGATCATTTCCCTGTTTTAAAAATGGGTTGACAGCATCGGAAATTCCAACTCCTTCCTGAGTTACACTCATATCTCTTTCTGAAGCCGTCATTTCAAGAGGCTGTCCTGGATATGTAAGTCCCCAAGGAGCTGCGGAATGCTGGTATTCGTTTTCAATTTGTACCCCAATAATTGGCCCATCATCTTTGTAATAAAAACCTTTGAGTTGTTTTCCAATTTCATTGTATAGCCTTTCAACATATTTTAAATAAAGAGGATCATTAGAACGAATGTTTAATGCTCTGCCCATAAGCCAGTCAGGAAGACCTCCGTTGCGTATTTCGCCATGGCAGAAAGGTCCTATCCTTACTATCACTTCAATATTATTTTTTTTGCACAGTTGAAGGAAATAACGTAAATCTTTGTCATCCTTCCAATCAAATATATTTTCTTTTTCTTCATGAACATTCCAGAAAACATATGTTGCTATTACGTTGATTCCTCCAGCTTTGATTTTACGAATGCTTTCATCCCAATATTTTTTTGGATATCTTGAAAAGTGAAATTCTCCCACAATCGGAATCACAGGTTTATTCCCTACTGACATATAGTAATTGTTCACTCTTATTTTTTCTCCCTTGGAATTGGTTCCTCCAAGTTTCAATTTTTGATGTATTTCAATATCAGGAACGTTTGTATCTAACTCGTATACTTTTTGAGCGGTTGTTATAGAGGAAAATAAAATTACTATTACAATACTTAAATGTTTTTTCATTAATATAGTTATTGAACGATGATAGCTAGTCTAGTAGTAAATCAAATGTATAGTTCGTATTGTAAAAAACCATCATGCTCTATCCTGATTCCGTGTTGTTTATATTCTATACCTCAATAAGAACTATAAATTTTGATGTAAAAGAAATAAAAGAAGTTAATTAGTGGGACGGTACATCATTCGGATAACCACTTTAAATGTAGAGTTACAAATGTTTGAAGATAATAAATGTCATTGGACAACTATTTATATAATATAAAATTGCATAGAACTGTAATTTACATTTTTCAAGATACAAACGAGCTACAAGTTTAATCATAACAACAAGCATCTAAAAGAAAAGGAAAATAAAAAACGAGTTAAAATACTGTTTATTAATACTTTAACTCGTTTATTTGTTTTTGTTTTGTCTTATTTTGTCCTGCTATTTTCCGATGCAGAAATTCGCAACCTTTATTTGTATTGCGGACCTAAAGGTACAATTGAGGTACAAACATTAACACAACATAGCAGTAAAAAACAAACAAACTTTATTCATTCTTTTTAATGAAAGCAGAACTTTGATTAACAGTAATAACATCTTTTTAAGAACACATTAATCCGGTGGTTGAAACAAAATTATGAAAATTATTTGATTGAAAAGGGTTTAGATCTTTTAAAGAGCATCTTCTAGTTTAGTTTTCGAATGAATCTGCTGATTTTTTTTAAATTTTAATTTCGTAAGATCAACATCTATTTATTATTTTTTTTATATCTTTGAACAACCGGTTGTGTTTGTTGTTTATATTCCATTATTTTCTAATAGTTTGACGGTCTCTTTAGATTGTTTAAATTAAGTTTAAAAGCAAAGCCTACTAACTCTTAGATTTAGTATAGGGTTTTGTTATACCGTTTGTTGCCACTGAAAAGAAAGAATGAATTATAAATCAAATAACAAACTTGGTATGCCTGAAGATAATATTGATAAAATAAATTTCGAAGAAATTAATAAATCCGCAATTTCTAAACCTCTAGTATTGCATATATACACAGCTGATCCCTCGGCACATGTGTTTGAAAATAAAATATATATTTATCCTTCCCATGATATCGAAGCCGGGATTCCCTTTAATGATAATGGTGATCATTTTGGTATGAAAGATTATCATGTGTTTTCGATGGATTCTATAGAGTCAGAAGCAGTAGATCATGGTGTTGCGCTACATATTGATGACGTAGCATGGGCTGAAAAACAAATGTGGGCTCCAGATGCAGCATACAAAAATGGTAAGTATTATTTGTATTTCCCAGCAAAGCGTGTAGATGGAATTTTTCAAATTGGTGTTGCAGTGAGTAATTCGCCTGCAGGGCCTTTTGAACCTCAAAAAGAGGCGATAAGGGGTAGTTACAGTATTGACCCCGCTGTTTTTGAGGATGATGACGATAGGCATTATATTTATTTTGGAGGTATCTGGGGTGGACAACTTCAAAAATATAGAAATAATAAATATGATATCAATAACCAAGAACCATCTGATACTGAGCCTGCTTTAGGACCCATCGTGGCAATGCTGTCAGATGATATGCTAGAATTTGCAGAAATACCAAGGGAAATTAAAATTCTCGATGAGAATGGGGAACCGCTGAAAGCTGAGGATAATGAACGACGTTTCTTTGAAGCTTCTTGGATTCATAAATATAATGGTCAATATTATTTTTCATATTCGACTGGAGATACACATTATATCTGTTATGCAATAGGCGACAATCCTTATGGGCCCTTTACCTATCAAGGCCGTATTCTTAATCCGGTGATTGGATGGACATCACATCATTCGATTTGTAAAGTAAATGACGAATGGTATCTGTTTTATCATGATTCGAGTTTGTCAAAAGGTGTGACGCATTTGCGAAGTATTAAAGTAACTAAAATCGATTATACAAATGACGGAAAAATCCTTACCATAGACCCATATGGTTTAAGAAGATCAACGGAGTAGATGTTGCTTGTCAGAGCCTTATACAGTATAGTCAAATTATACTGCCTAAGGTTTTAAAAATACAACTTAATAGTAAAGTAATTAAGTGGAATAAACTTAGTTATCTGATAGTCTTTGAACGTTATTTATTGAGGCCGATCGTGATTGTAATTTCATGAAAAGGGAATTATAATATTGAATGTGATTTTTTTGATAAAACTTTTCTTTCTTAATTTAGAAAAGGTATAAAAAAACTCATTCATTTTTTTGCTCTATTTTTTAAAAATAATTAATAGAATTTCAATTTTCCTAAAATTCAGATCAATTAAAGTTGATAAAAAACAAATATTTTATCAATTTTATTACTTATACTGTTTTTTACTTTACATATTTTTGATTTTTTGTAAAAATATTATTAAGCAACCGGTTGTTCTTTGGGATATTTTTTTATATTTGTAATAAATACACTTATTAATTATCTAGATTCAATTATTTTATAACCACACATTTCAAAGAGATGTTAAAATACAAGAACAAATTAAAATGAAACACCAAAAAATATTTCTGCTATTATCTTTATTATTTCTTTTTTCTTTTAGTGAAATAAAAATTAAAGATTCTCTTGTAAAAGCGCAAGTTGGCAAAATGCCTATTTTTTCTAATGTTGTTTATACAGGCAATGATGATATTTATAAAAATAATCCTTTAAAACCAGACGAATTTTATACTCCAATTTTACAAGGATGTTATCCGGATCCTGCTATCACCAGAAAAGGAGAGGACTATTATATGGTTTGCTCTTCTTTTGCCATGTTCCCAGGAGTGCCAATTTTTCATTCTAAAGATTTAGTGAATTGGACAGATTTAGGAGGCGTTTTAAATAAGGTTTCAGAATTTAATCCTCACGATACTGGAATTAGCCAAGGAGTGTACGCACCAGGTATAACTTATAATCCTCATAATGATACTTTTTATATGATTGTAACTGCTTTTACGGGAGGAATGGGTAATATTATAGTAAAAACAAAAGATCCAATGAAAGGTTGGGGAAGTCCTATGAAATTAGGTTTTGATGGAATTGACCCATGCATTTTCTTTGATGATGACGGAAAAGGTTATATCGTACACAATGATGCTCCAGACAAAGGAAAGGCACTGTATGAAGGTCATCGTGTAATTAAAGTTTGGGAATATGATCTTGTAAATGACAAAGTAATTTCGGGATCAGATAAAATTATAGTTGATGGCGGTGTAGATCTTTCTAAAAAACCAATATGGATTGAAGCACCACATTTATATAAAAAAGACGGTCGTTATTATTTAATGTGTGCCGAAGGCGGAACTGGAGATAATCATAGTGAAGTTGTTTTTATTAGTGACAGTCCAAAAGGGCCTTTCAAACCAGCATCAAACAACCCGATTTTGACGCAAAGATATTTTCCACAAGATAGACCTGAAAAAGTGGACTGGGCGGGACACGCTGATTTAGTATTAGGCCCTGATAATAAATATTATGGTGTGTTTCTTGGTATTCGTCCTAATGATAAAAATAAAGTGAATACGGGACGCGAAACTTTTATGTTGCCTGTAGATTGGTCAGGAGTTTTTCCAATTTTTGAAAACGGATTAGTTCCTCTCAAACCAAAAATGAAAATGCCTAATGGTGTTAATGAAAACAAAACTGGAAAAGATGGATTTTTTCCTAATGGAAATTTTACGTTTACAGAAAACTTCACATCTGAAAAACTAGATTACAGATGGATCGGGCTTAGAGGGCCTCGAGAAAATTTTATTTCAGTAACCAAAAAAGGACTAGAGATCAAGCCTTTTGCCGTAAATATAAAAGAAGTCAAACCAACGTCAACACTTTTTTATAGACAGCAGCACAATAATTTTTCTTTCACATCGACATTAGATTATAAACCTGTATCTGAAAAGGATTTGGCTGGAATTGTTTGCCTTCAGAGCGAGCGTTTTAACTACGTGTTTGGTATTACCAAAAAAGGAAAAGATACCTATGTTGTATTGCAAAGAACCGATAAAGGGCAATCAAAAATTGTTGCAAGTACTAAAATTGAAATCAAAAAAGACATTCGTCTTCAGGTAAAAGCAACAGGAGACAGCTATCAATTTAGCTATGCTTTAAATGATGTTGATTTTGAAAATTTAGGCGGAAGTGTTTCTGGCGATATTCTTTCAACAAATGTGGCTGGAGGTTTTACAGGAGCATTAGTAGGTCTGTACGCTACGAGTGCAAATGACGCTTACGCAGAATAAAAAGAAACGTCTTTACATAAGGATTGAATTTTTTAATTCAACATTTAAACAATTCAAAAATAATTTTTGGCATTAAAAATATCACTATATAATGAAATCAATAATTAGATTTTTTGCATTTGCTGTTCTTTTTTTGATAGGACAAAATGGATATTCTCAAGATCCAAATTTTCACGTTTATTTGAGTTTTGGCCAATCAAATATGGAAGGTTATGCCAAAATAGAACCTCAGGATATTGCTTCAGTTGATGATCGATTTCAGGTTTTGGAAACAGTTGATTGTCCTGAAATTGGACGTTCCAAAGGCACTTGGTACACGGCAGTTCCGCCATTATGCAGATGTAATACTGGGCTGACTCCAGTTGATTATTTTGGAAGAACTTTAATTGCCAATCTACCAAAAAATATAAAAGTCGGTGTTATAAATGTGGCTGTTGGTGGATGCAAAATTGAACTTTTTGATAAAGATAAAACATCAGAATATGTTGCAACAGCGCCTGATTGGATGAAAGGCATTCTGAAACAATACAACGACAATCCTTATCAAAGATTGGTGGAAATGGCAAAGATTGCTCAGAAGAAAGGTGTAATTAAAGGGATTTTACTCCATCAGGGAGAATCTAATACTGGTGATACGCTTTGGCCCAAAAAAGTAAAAATTGTTTATGATAACCTGATGAAAGATCTGAATCTGGATCCCAATAAAGTTCCGTTGCTTTCGGGTGAAACTGTAAATGAAGATCAAAACGGCAAATGCGGAAGTATGAATAAAATTATAGCAACACTTCCTAAAACAATACCTAATTCGTATGTGATTTCTTCAAGCGGATGCAAAGCCGAATCTGATAATTTGCATTTCAATGCGGCAGGTTATCGCGATTTAGGTAACCGTTACGGCGAGAAAATGCTATCATTATTAGGGTATAAATGGTACAATGGAAAAGACTTTTTCCGGGTTAGTGCTCCAATTGGTTTTGATCAGGTAAATTCAAACGAAGCAGCGGGTAAAGTAGAATTGATTAGTTACCAATCTAAAACGGTTGGAACCATAAGAAAAGCAAATGTATATACGCCTCCCGGATTTAATAAAAAGAAAAAATACCCTGTTTTATATCTCCTGCACGGAATAGGCGGCGATGAAAATGAATGGTTGAAAGGAGGAAATCCACAAATTATATTAGATAATCTTTATGCTGAAGGAAAATTAGAACCTATGATTGTCGTAATGCCAAACGGAAGAGCAATGAAAGATGATAGTGCTACAGGAAATATCATGGCTCCAGATAAAGTACAGGCTTTTTCAACCTTCGAAAAAGATTTATTGGGTGATTTAATTCCGTTTATTGAAAAAAAATATCCTGTTTATAAAGACAGAGAGCATCGTGCAATTGCCGGTTTGTCTATGGGTGGCGGGCAATCTTTGAATTTTGGCTTAGGGAACTTGGATAAATTTGCTTGGGTTGGTGCATTTTCAGCTGCGCCAAATACCAAAATGCCAGAAGAATTACTCCCAAATCCTGAAGAGGCAAAAAAGAAATTAAAATTACTTTGGATTTCGTGCGGTGATAATGATTGGTTAATTAGCAACAGTAAACGCACGCACGATTATTTGTATAAAAATGATGTGCCTCACATTTATTATTTAGAGCCAGGCGTGCATGATTTCAAAGTTTGGAAAAATGGATTGTATATGTTTTCACAGTTTTTATTCAAGCCTGTCGATCAATCCAGTTTTTCAGAATATACGATTTTAGGTGATCAGGCTGCGACCAACATCCGTAATGCGAAGTATCCTCAAATATTGCCGGATAACCGTGTCGTTTTTAAAATAAAAGCGCCAGAAGCTTCAAAAGTACAGATTGATTTAGGCAAGAAATATGATTTGTCCAGAGATTCAGACGGACTATGGACTTCAACAACAGGAGTAATTAATAAAGGTTTTAATTATTACTCCTTGCTTATTGATGGGCTAGCAGTTGCTGATCCTGCTAGTGAAACATTTTATGGCATGGGACGCATGGCCAGCGGCATTGAAATTCCAAATAGAGAAGGTGATTTTTACGAATTGAAAATGGTTCCCCATGGTGACATCAGAATCAAAAAATATTTTTCAAAAGCAACTAATTCGTGGCGTGAAATGTATGTTTATACACCAGCAGGTTATGAAAATTCGACCGAAAAATATCCTGTTTTATATCTGTTGCATGGAGGAGGCGAAGACCAAAGCGGATGGGCAACTCAAGGCAAGGCTAATTTGATTTTAGACAATTTAATAGCCGAAAAGAAAGCAAAGCCAATGATTATCGCCATGCTTGATGGAAATATGGGGAATGCAGGTTTCAATGAAAATGCATTGAAAGCATTTGAAAATGAATTAAAGGAGGGCGCAATTCCTTTTGTAGAAAGTAATTTTAAGGTGGTTGCAGATGCCAAAAACAGAGCACTTGCCGGATTATCGATGGGAGGATTGCAGACATTGTATGCTGGTGTTAAAAATTCAGATATGTTTTCAAGTATAGGTGTATTCAGCTCAGGTTGGTGGGCCAATAATGACACATTATCAGGACCTCAATATGAATTTATGAAAAACAATGTAACGGCTATTAATTCTAATATCAAGAATTTTTGGATTTCAATGGGCGGAAAGGAAGACATTGCATATGAAAACTGCAAAATAATGATGAGCAAATTCGACCAAATGGGTATTAAATATAAATACAGCGAATATTCAGGAGGACATACGTGGCCGGTTTGGAGACATGATTTGTTCCTGTTTGCTCCGTTATTGTTTAATTAATTTTTCAGATATCTAAAGGAATTCCAAAAACAACATAAATGATGAAAAAATACCTAATTGCCATATTGTTTTTGTTGGGGATTTCACTAACTGCACAACAGAAAGAGGATTTAAAACTTTGGTATAAAAATCCTTCTGGCACAGTATGGGAAAATGCTCTTCCAATTGGAAATGGTTTTCAGGGCGCCATGGTATACGGGAATGTTGAGAAAGAAATTTTTCAACTAAATGAAGCAAGTGTATGGAGCGGAAGTCCGAACAGGAATGACAATCCTGATGCGAAAAATGCGATGAATGAAATTAGAAAACTTATTTTTCAGAAAGAATATAAAAAAGCCGAAAAACTCATCAATGAAAATATAATCACTAAAAAATCCCACGGGCAAATGTTTCAGCCTGTGGGAAATTTAGAATTGGATTTTCTAAATCATCAAAACTTTACCGATTATTACCGAGAGCTTGATATAGAAAAAGCTGTTACAAAAACAGTTTATAAAGTTCAGAACGTTACCTATACACGTGAAGCATTTATGTCTTTCCCTGATCGGGTTTTAGTGATAAAACTTTCTGCTGATAAACCGGGAAAATTGTCGTTTACAGCTGCTTTCACTTCTGAGCATAAAAAGCAAGAAATGAAAGTTGAAAACAACAATGAACTTTCACTTTTGGGAACTACAAGTGATCATGAAGGTATAGACGGAAAAGTCAATTTTAATGCATTGGCAAAATTTAAAGTCAATGGCGGAGGAATAAAAAGTTTTGGAAATTCTATAAAAATTGAAGGCGCAGATTCCGTTTTGATTTATATTTCTATCGCAAGTAATTTTATTAATTACAACGACATAAGCGGCAACGAAAAAAAACTTTCAAAATCTTTTTTGGATAAGGCATTTGATAAAGATTATAACAATATGAAAAAAGCTCATATTGCTTATTATCAAAAATATTTTAAAAGAGTCAAACTTGATTTTGGAACGACTGAAGCATCTAAACTACCAACAAATGAAAGATTAGCGAATTTCAGAAATGTTTCGGATCCATCTTTTGTAGCACTTTATTTTCAATATGGAAGATATTTATTGATTTCATCCTCACAACCTGGCGGTCAGCCTGCTAATCTTCAGGGTATTTGGAATCACAGCATGAATCCTGCATGGGATAGTAAATATACCATCAATATAAACACAGAAATGAATTATTGGCCAGTTGAGAAAACTAATTTATCAGAAATGCATGAACCGCTTTTAAAAATGATTTCTGAACTTTCCGAAACAGGAAAAGAGACTGCAAAAGTGATGTTTGGCGCCCGTGGCTGGATGGCGCATCATAATACTGATATATGGCGTATTAATGGCGCTGTGGATGGTGCCACTTGGGGAGTTTGGAATGCCGGCGGAGGCTGGTTAAGCCAACATCTTTGGGAACATTATCTGTATACTGGCGATAAAGATTATCTTCAATCGGTATATGAAATACTTAAGGGAGCAGCCGATTTTTATGCTGATTTCTTGGTAAAAGATCCTGAAAGTGGCTGGCTGGTCGTCGTTCCTGGAAATTCACCTGAAAATAGCCCGGCAGCGCATCAAGGTTCTGCGGTAACTGCCGGATCAACAATGGACAATCAAATCGTTTTTGATGTTTTTAGTACGGCAATAAAAGCATCTGAAACATTAGGAAAAGACAAACAATATGTTGATAGTTTAAAAACGTTGCGCAATATGCTTCCGCCAATGCAAATTGGCAAATACAATCAGCTTCAGGAATGGATGGATGATGTTGATGATCCTAAAGATAATCATCGCCATATTTCGCATTTATATGGCTTATATCCTTCTAATCAGATTTCGGCTTACAAAACTCCGGAGCTTTTTGCAGCCGCAAAGAATACATTATTGCAAAGAGGCGATATCTCTACAGGCTGGAGTATGGGCTGGAAAGTAAATTGGTGGGCAAAAATGCAGGATGGAAACCACGCTTTTAATTTAATCCAAAATCAATTGACTCCACTCGGCGTAAACGCTGGAGGCGGGGGTACTTATAATAATCTTTTTGATGCGCATCCGCCATTTCAGATTGATGGAAATTTTGGTTGTACATCAGGTATTACTGAAATGTTGATGCAGAGTTCAGACGGTTCGATCCATTTACTTCCCGCTTTGCCCGATGCTTTGAAAGGATATGGAGAAATAACTGGTTTGAAAGCGCGAGGAGGATTTGAAATTAAAGAGTTGAAATGGAAAAATGGAAAATTAGTTGCTGTCAGTATTCAGTCCAATCTTGGAGGAAATCTTAGATTAAGAACTCCAAATCAAATCATTCCTGAAAATAAGATGAATTTTAAAACTGCTTCAGGTGCTAATTCAAATATTTTTTACGAAACGAATGAAATCCAGAACCCCATTATCGCCAAAGAATCAACTATAAAACCTTTGGATATACAAGCAACAATTTTATATGATATTGATACTGAAAAAGGTAAAATATACAACTTGAGAATTAAGGAATAATTCAATTTCGAATATCAATATCAATTATTTCATAAAGCAGTGAGGATTAAAAGACGAATTTTAAAAATGCTCATATTAAATTCAGAGAACATGAAAAACAAGTTTCTATTTATAATAAGTTTACTATCGTTTTTTTGTGCCAATGCACAGCAATATCCTTTTAAAAATCCTTCTCTTAGTTCAACAGAAAGAGCAAAAGATCTAATTTCACGATTGACGCTTGAAGAAAAAGCAGCGTTAATGTGCGATCAGAGTGATGCAATACCACGATTAGGAATTAAAAAATTCAATTGGTGGAGTGAAGCTTTGCACGGCTATGCTAATAATGATAATGTGACTGTTTTTCCTGAACCTATTGGTATGGCAGCATCATTTGATGATCAATTTATTTATCAAGTTTTTAATGCCGTTTCAGATGAAGCCCGTGCTAAATTCAATCAGTGGATTCAAAACGGAAATGAAAACAAGCGTTTTTTAAGCCTCTCAGTTTGGACTCCAAACGTAAATATTTTTAGAGATCCGCGTTGGGGTCGTGGCCAGGAAACTTATGGTGAAGATCCTTACTTGACTTCGCGAATGGGAATCTCTGTTGTAAAAGGTCTTCAGGGACCTGCAGATGTTAAATACCGAAAACTTTTGGCTTGTGCAAAACATTTTGCGGTTCATTCAGGACCCGAGTGGAGCAGGCACGAATTGAATCTTAATAATGTAAATCCGAGGGAATTATATGAGACTTATCTGCCAGCATTTAAATCACTGGTTCAAGATGCCGATGTTCGCCAAGTAATGTGTGCTTATCAGCGTTTAGACGACGAACCTTGCTGCAGTAATACAAGATTGCTACAAGGCATTCTTCGTGATGAATGGGGCTATAAATATATGGTGGTTTCAGATTGCGGTGCGGTGACTGATTTTTATACCACTCATAAAGTTTCGTCTGATGCAACACATGCCGCGTCTAAAGCCGTACTGGCAGGAACTGATGTAGAATGTGTTTGGGAAAAATATCCCTTTAAAAATCTTCCGGAAGCAGTTGAGAAAGATTTAATAAAAGAGTCGGATATCAATAAAAGCCTTCTTCGTGTTTTAGTTGGCCGTTTTGATTTGGGCGAAATGGATGATGATGCAATTGTTCCATGGGCTCAAATTCCGGCAACTGTTCTTAACAGCAAAGAACATCAGCAATTAGCACTTGAAATGGCTCAAAAGTCAATGACGCTTTTGCAAAACAAGAACAATATTCTTCCTTTAAATAAATCCATCAATAAAGTAGCCGTTATTGGTCCAAATGCCGAAAATGAGCCAATGTTATGGGGGAATTATAATGGAACCCCCGTTAAAACAATAACGATCAAAAGTGGAATAGAATCAAAACTTCCTGCAAATAAAATATTTTATGATAAAGCCTGTGATTTAGTAGAAGATAAAGTAAATCAAACCTACTTTGACCAACTTTCTTTTGAAGGGAAAAAAGGGATGAAAGCAACTTATTGGAATAACTCGAATAGAGAAGGCAGTCCAGTAGTATCACAACAGATTTTAAATCCGATAAAAATGACAACTGCTGGTCAGCATGAATTTGCTTCCGGAGTGAAATTAGAAGGATTTTCAGCAAAATATGAGGCAGAATTTGCAGCTAAAGCAAATGATACATTGGTTTTTAAAACTGGTGCCACGGGAACTTTCGAATTAATGGTTGACGGAATTTCTAAAGCAAAATACACCAATTGGAGAACAGTACCGGGAAAAATTCCATTTGCCGTTGAAGCAGGTAAAAAATATAAAATCGAAATTAATTACGCCCAGTCAAACAATTGGTATGCAAACCTTGAATTTGATTTTGGAAAAGAATTCGATATAAATTTCGGAGCTTTAATCCAGAAATTAAATGGTATTGATACGGTGATTTTTGTCGGCGGACTTTCGACTTTGCTGGAGGGTGAAGAAATGCCGGTTTCGTATCCGGGTTTTAAAGGAGGAGACAGAACGAATATAGAACTTCCGGCTGTTCAGAGAAAATGTCTGCAAGAACTTAAAAAAGCGGGTAAAAAAGTAGTTTTTGTAAACTGCTCGGGTTCTGCAATTGCTTTTGCACCAGAAACATCAAGCTGTGATGCCATTTTACAGGCATGGTATCCTGGGGAATCAGGTGGCCAGGCTGTTGCCGATGTTCTTTTTGGAGATTATAATCCTGCGGGGAAACTTCCAGTTTCATTTTATAAAAATTCAGATATATTGGGAGATTTTGAGGATTATTCTATGAAAGGACGCACGTACAGATATACAACGGATGTATTATTTCCTTTTGGCTTTGGTTTGAGTTATTCTAAATTCGACATTGGTACGGCAGAACTGAGCAATCCAAAAATAAAATCAAATGAAAGCACGCAATTGAGTTTTTCAATTAAAAACAGTAGTAAACGTGATGGAACTGAGATTGTTCAAGTATATGTTCGAAAATTAAATGATATAGATGGCCCATTAAAAACCCTGAAAGCTTTTAAACGGATCAATTTAAAAGCGGGAGAAAGTCAAAATGTAACGATTGATTTGCCATCATCTTCATTTGAATTTTATGATCAAAATACTAGAAATATGAAGGTAACTCCAGGTGAGTATGAGGTGTATTATGGTAATAGTTCAAAAACTCAAGATTTAAAAATGATTAAAGTTTTTGTTCAATAATCTATCAAAATTCAACGCCTGCTTGAGAAATATTGTTTTTTGAAGTATGCTAAAATTCTAATATTATACTTAATTAACATGTATAAAAATTGCATTTTCAATTAAAAAGTATATATTTAATTTAAATTTCCTCAATAATGTATGGCTCCAAAAATTTGTATTAAAGCGATAGTTATTCTATTTTTTATAGTAAACAAATTGTTTTCTCAGGATAAATTTGAAAACTATCAATTTAGATTAGTAGATAAAGAAGCTTCGAAAAGTGGTATCTATACCATTTCACAGGATCAGTCTGGATTTATGTGGATGGGTACAAATGGTGCTGGCTTGTATAAATACGACGGAGTTAATTATGTTGCTTATGAACAAAATTCCAAACGGAGTAATTCTATTAATAGCAATTTAATTTATGTTACTTACGTTGATACTCGCAACCGGTTGTGGATAGGGACTGACGAAGGATTATGTCTGTATAATCGAAACTTAGACAATTTTGAAAGCATTGATATTCAGAAGAAAATTAAAAAAGAAACTGTAATTTCTATTAAAAGCATTCTTGAAGACAATAACGGAAATCTACTGCTAGGAACAGTTAACAACGGTTTACTAAAATTAAATACTACAACGCGGAAAATTACTAAAGTCAATTCTGATGTAGCCAATAACGCTAATTATCTTATCAATAGTCTTGCAAAAGATAAAAAAGGAACCATTTACTTGGGAACAAATTTAGGATTGAAAATATTCGATCCTATAAAGAATGAGACAAAAAAGATTAACATTGGCAATGACAATCGGATACACTCGGCAAGCATTGTGTCTATGTGTTTAGATAGTAATCAAAACTTATGGATTGGCGACGGATTTAAAGGCTTGATAAAAGTCGATTTACATTCTAAAGTTAAACAAGCCTTTTACTATCCTATTACTAAAAAAAGAATCATGTCAATT
The DNA here is from genome assembly GCF_000425445.1 of Flavobacterium denitrificans DSM 15936. GTDB lineage: Bacteria > Bacteroidota > Bacteroidia > Flavobacteriales > Flavobacteriaceae > Flavobacterium > Flavobacterium denitrificans. Next base: position 55,147 of record NZ_AUDL01000017.1, read on the forward strand.
TTGGCAAGAGATTCTAAAACAATTCTTTGTGCAACCGAAAATGATGGATTAATCATAGTTGATGATCAGGGTGTTGTTCAAAAAAAATATGTAAACAGCAAGTTCAATACACGTAGTTTGAGTTCAAATTCGGTTTGGTCTTTATTATTAGACAGAGAGAATAGAATTTGGCTGGGCTATTATAATAAAGGTTTAGGCGTTTTTGATAAAATAAACAGTAAAGTCAATATCATAGAAAGTTTGCCTGGAAATCCACAATCCTTACAAACCAGTTGTGTGACCGGAATAGCTAAAGATCATCAGGGACAATTATGGATTTCTATGGAAGGTGGAGGAGTGGATGTTTACAATCCCATAACCAAAGACTTTAAACATATTACTAAATCAGATGGCAAATTATATTCTGGATTAACCAATGATAATATCACAAAGGTATTTATTGACAAAAAACAAAATGTCTGGCTATCGAGTTGGAACGAAGGGATTTTTCTTTTAAAGAAAGGAAGCAGGAGTTTTATTAATTATAATACTAAAAATACACCTAATCTAGCCTCAGATAATATTATGAGTATTACAGAAGATTCCAGAGGTATAATTTGGATTGGAACTTTTGCTAAAGGACTACATTATTATACTCCGTCAGATGGACAATTTCACCATTGTAATGCGAAGCCATTTTTGACAAATGCAATAACAAATATTGACATCAGAAATGTAATGGTTGATTCAGATGATGCTGTTTGGGTCGGTTCAACAACAGGACTTTATAAAGTGGTTACGAATGATTTTATCACTTTTTCTGTGACTTCTTTTAGAGATAAAATGTCGGAGAAACTTAAAAATCATAAAAGTACTCATACAATTAATGCTTTATATCAGACTAAAAATAAAGAAATCTGGATTGGTACTGATGGCGCAGGATTATTCAGTTACAATAAAAAAACGAATGTCCTAAAATGGTATATCAATTTTAAAGGACTGCATGAAAAATCAATTTCGGCGATTACAGAATCTAATGACGAAAGCATTTGGTTAAGTGGAAAAAAAGGAATTACGAGATTGGATTTAAAAAACAATACTACCGTAAACTATTCTACCTTTGACGGTTTGCTAGGTAATGATTTCAATAATAATGCAGTTTTAAGAGATGAAGATGGAATGCTTTATTTTGGAAGTTACGAGGGTTTAAACTATTTTAATCCTTCTAATTTGGTTAAAAGCAAAAAGCAATTGCCTATTTATTTTACTGATCTGAAGCTTTTTAATAAATCGGTCGGACCACTTGAAAAAAATTCGCCACTTATAAAAGTACTTTCCGAAACAAAAAAAATAATTCTTAAACACGATCAGTCTGTATTTACAATTGATTTTATTGCGGTGAATTATTCTTTTCCAGCTAGAAATGAATTTGCCTATTATTTAGAAGGTTTTGATGATTCTTGGAATTATGTCGGAAACAAACGTTCGGCAACTTACACCAATTTAGCTCCTGGAAATTATACATTTAAAGTTAAAGCTTCAGAAAAAAACGGAGCTTGGAGCAAGGTGCCGTTGGAGTTAAAAATTGAGATATTGCCGCCGTGGTGGAAAACATCTTTTGCTTATTTATTTTATACGCTTTTACTTGGGGCAGCGATTCATTTTGCTAATCAGTATTATCAAAATCGATTTAAACAAAAACAAATGATCGAGTTTGAAAAACAGAAAGCGATTCAGATTGAAAAATTAAACAATAAAAAATTACAATTCTTTACCAATATTTCACATGAGTTCAGGACTCCATTAACATTGATTTTAAATCCTTTAGGAGATATCATAAAAAATAGCAGCCAGCAACTTCCAGAAGGTGTTCTGAATAAATTGCAAACGATTCAAAAAAGTTCTGACAGACTTTCGAGACTGATTAATGAGTTGATGGATTTTAATAAACTTCAGTTCAATAAAATGAATCTTCAATTACAATTGATTGAAGTGGTTGGTTTTACAAAAGAAGTTGTTAGTTATTTTAATGAAGAAGCATTAAGCCGCGGAATTGAGTTGCAATTTGAATCCAATAAAACTTCACTAAAAGACTGGATCGACCCGAAAATGTTTGAAAAAATTATTTTTAATGTCGTTTCAAATGCTTTTAAAGTTACGCCGGATAATGGAAAAATTAAGGTGAAAATCATAATTAATAGCGAACAAATTCATTTTCCTTTAATTGATTCATCAGATACTGCGCCTTATTTTACAATAGTTGTTGAAGATACTGGTTCGGGATTAGATAAAAAAGATATTAAAAAGATTTTTGATCGTTTTTATCAGGTAAACAATTTGAACAAAGCGTATTATGGAAGTACAGGAATTGGCTTGGAAGTTGTTCGCGGATTTGTCGAATTACATAAAGGGATAATTGAGGTTGAAAGCGAATTGGGAGTAGGGACTATTTTTAAATTGCTGTTTCCTGTTGGAAAAGAATTTTTTAATGAAAACGAAATATTGCTTGAAGAATATAAAAAGGATAATAAAATAAGCTTTAAGCCAATTGTCGAAAAAGAGGACATCCAATTGACTGATGATGAGGAGCATCAAGACCGAGTTTATACGGTTTTGATTGTTGAAGACAATGTCGAACTTCGAAATTATCTAAAAAGTGAACTCAAAAAAGAATACAAAGTCATAGTTGCCGAAAATGGGCAAGTTGGTTTAGACTTAGCTTTGCAAAAACTGCCTGATTTGATTTTAACCGACGTGATTATGCCTGTTATGAATGGTTTGGAATTATGCAAAAATATAAAAGCCAATTTAAAAACAAGCCATATTCCGTTAATGATGTTGTCTGCAAAAGCCTTAGTTAAAGACAGATTGGAAGGAATTGATTCTGGTGCTGACATGTATTTAAGCAAACCTTTTGATATGGATATTTTGAGGTCTAGTTTAACACAGTTGATTAATAGCAGACAAATTATGTTCAATAAATTCTATAACGGAATTACTTCAACTGCTAAAGAAAAGACTACAACTTTAGACAATGAATTCATAAAAAATGTACTAAATTACATCAATGAAAATATTCGTGAAACCGAATTGAGCGTAGAAGTTTTGGCTTCGAATGTTTTTTTGAGCAGAAGCCAGTTGTATCGTAAAGTCAAGACATTAACGGGCGTATCAGTCAATGAATTTATTCGGAATGTTCGTTTAGAAAAAGCTAAAGAACTAATAGAATTAGGAAATGATAATATAACGGAAATCAGTTATAAAGTAGGTTTTAGTTCGCCATCTTATTTTACTAAATGTTATAAAGAAAAATTTGGATGTCTGCCAACACAAAAAGTAAGCAATAGTTAATTATATCAATTTCCCCTCTAAAAAAGACGAAGTATTTCGTCTTTTTTTTTTGCTTTTAAATGAATCAAATAACCGGTTTTTACAGACTACATATTGTGATTTCTTTTGCACCTCTCTATTTTTTTAAAAGAAGAAATATCGGGAGCGATTTCGTCTCTTTTTGATTGTGAAATAGAAATTTATAAGTCGTATATTTTTTCTATATCCAAAAATTATGATGCAAAAAATGGCAATAATATATTTTTCATTTCAATTGATTAAGCGCTGTAAAACCCTGAATTTGCTATTTTTTTAACTATGATGCTACAAATTTGATAGATTATGCATCAAATGTAGTATGTGAAATTTATGTTAACAATCTACTTTTGGTAGAATCAAAATTAGAATAAACATGAAACAAATTACTAACAATCTTAAACCCATTTAGAATATGAATTAAAACCATATTTATGTATTGCAAGCGGCTTTTAAATTCAAAAAATAAAGGACAATATTAATACAATAAATAACAAACAAACAAAACTTTACAACCAACAATTATTTAACTAAAACAAAAAACCAATTATGAAGTTAAAATTAAAATTTGCAATAATCGCATTGCTGATGATAAGCTATCAGAATATGATAGCACAATCCAAGACCGTACAAGGTGTGGTTACAGATCCTTCTGGATTTCCATTACCGGGTGCAACCATAATTGTACAAGGTTCAAACAATAGTGCATCGACAGATTTTGACGGTAAGTATTCTTTAAAAGGAGTTAATCCAACAGACAAAATAATATTTTCTTATGTTGGCTTAGTTACGCAAACGGTTGCAGTAGGAACTCGTACTACAATTGATGTTACATTAGTTGAATCAGCACAAAACTTACAGGAAGTTGTAGTTGCCTACGGAACACAAAAAAGAACCAAAGTAACTGGAGCAATTTCAACTGTTACCTCAAAAGATATTACAGCAGTGCCTATTACTAATGCGGAGTCTGCTTTACAGGGTAGAGCCGCAGGTGTTACTGTTGTAAATGGCGCACCCGGTTCTAGCCCTACAGTTAGTATTCGTGGTTTGGCTACAATGGGAAACAGTACACCTTTATATGTAATTGATGGCGTTTTAACTGGCAACCTATCAGGATTAAATCCTAGCGATATTGAGAGTATATCCGTTTTAAAAGATGCATCAACAACAGCATTATATGGTTCTAAAGCCTATAATGGTGTAGTTATGGTAACAACTAAAAAAGGGAAAAAAGGTGCTGGAACATTAAATTTTAGTTCTTATGCAGGTTTTCAAAGAATTACTAAACGATATGATGTTCTGAATACACAGCAATACCTAAAATATGCAAAAGATTTAGGAAGTGACTTGACAGCAAGAGCAGCCGAATTTGGTAATATAAATACAAATTGGCAAGACGAAATCTTTCAGGATGGAGTAATGCAGGATTACAATTTAAGTTTCTCAAACGGAACTGAAAATTCTACAGGCCGTTATTCGGCTGGATATTTAAAACAAGAAGGAGCTGTTATAAATACTGGTTTTGAACGTTATTCTTTCAGAGCGAATAATACGCAAAACATCGGTAGACTGACTGTAGGAAGCAATATTGGAGTATCTTTTAGCAAGACTAATCCAGAACGTGCATCAGGAGGTAGAACATTATTGGAGCATGCTATTAAAATGGCACCTTATCTGCCTGTTTACAATGCAAATAATTTAGGAGGTTATCAAGGCCCTTCTACCGCTGATGGACAAGATGCAGAAAACCCAGTTCGTGTCGCAAATTTAGGATATCAATACATTAAGGGATTATCTATAATTGGAAACATTTACGCTGAAGTAGAAATCATTAAAGGATTAAAATTCAGATCACAAGTTGCGTTGGATTATTTTACAAATGAAGATCATACTTTTATCCCAAGCTACAGCGATGGTTCAGCTCATAAACAAGCTTACTCATCAACTGCAGAAACAAATTCTCAAGGTCAAACTATTGTTTTCGATAATAGTTTAACTTACAAAACTACCATTGCAGAAAAACATCACTTAGAAGCAGTAGGAGTAATTACTAAAATTGAGAATAAATTTCAGAATCTTGTAGCAAGTAGCCGTTATTATATTTCAGATGAAATTGATCAATTGAGACTTCAAGATGCAAATTTAGCATCAACAAGCAGTGAAACAAATAATTTAGGTTATGTAGCTCGTATTAATTACGACTATGATGATAAATACCTATTCGCAATTTCAGGACGTAGAGATGCATCTTCTCGTTTTGGTTCTAATAATCGCTATGGTAATTTTTACTCTGTTGCTTTAGGTTGGAATATTGCAAAAGAAAGTTTTATGGCAAATTCTATATTCAGCACATTGAAACTTAGAGCAAGTACTGGAACAACAGGTAATGACCTTATCGACAATTATCAGTACAGTGGAACTTTAGCCGCAAATTATATTTATCCAATTAACGGAGCAGCTGCTTCAGGTGTTACAGCAGGTAGAGCTTCTAATCCAGATTTGAAATGGGAGTCTAAAACAGATAGAAATATAGGTTTGGATTTTGGTTTATTTGATGAAAAATTTACTGGAAGCTTTGAATATTTTAACAATAAAGGTAGTGATATCCTTTTCGCAGTACCACTTCCTGCTTCTGTAGGTTCAGCTGGTGGAGGAACTCAAACTCAAAATATTGCTAATACAAAAGTACATGGATTTGAACTTTCACTTGGTTACAATGACAGAAAAGGTGATTTTACATGGTCAGCTGTTGCGAACTTAGGAACAAGTAAAAACGAAGTAACAAGTTTGGCACCGGGTGTAACTAGCGTATTAGGCGGACCATCAGGAAGAGCTGGTTTAGAGAGCTTTTCAAGACTCGAAGTTGGTCAGCCATTATTTTACTTCTGGGGTTATCAAACGAATGGAATTTATCAAAATCAAGCAGAAGTAGATGCTGCTTTAGGTGCAGGACAAACTACAATACAGCCAGGTGATATTAGATTTGTTGATAGAAATGGAGATAAAGTTATCAACTCAGAGGATAAAACAAATATTGGAAATCCATACCCAGATTTTACTTATGGTCTAAACCTTACAGCAGCATATAAAAAATTCGATTTCAATTGTTTTATAACTGGAGTTAGCGGAAATGATGTTTTTAACTCAAACAAATTTGATCTAGAAGCTATGCAGCGTTTATTCAATGCTAGCACAGATGTTTTAGACAGATCAATTGTTCAAAATGGAGTAGTTACCAACCCATCGGCTACATTACCTAGAGCACTTGGAGCGGGTCAAAACTGGTCATCTGCAAGTCAAAGATATGTTGAAGATGGTTCTTATACAAGGTTAAAAAATGTGACTCTAGGATATACTTTATCAGGGGACGCTTTCGACAACCATTTTACAAACATACGATTTTATCTAAGTGCGCAAAATCTTGTTACAATTACAAAGTACTCTGGCTTAGATCCTGAAATTGCACGTGTAGATGCTAATGCAAATTCTGCCGGAATTGATATAGGAAGATATCCACAACCTAAATCAATAATTTTTGGACTTGATGTTACATTTTAATTTATAAAGATGATGAGAAAAATAAAATATACAATTGCAGTGTTGTTAGGGATATTTACAATAAATTCTTGTAACGACAATGATTTAGAATTGAGCAATCCAAATGAGCTGTCGCCTGAAACTTACTTTAAAAGTGAAACACAGGTACAAGCTTCAGTAAATGCTGCATATGCTAACTTACAAACCAGAGGACTATACGCAAGACATATTTTCTTTGCTTTAGACAATATGGCCCAAGAAAATAAAGGAAATCCTCAATTAGAAGGAAACAAAAAGCCTTTTCTTGATTTTTCTTTTGATGCAAGCAGTGATATTATCCAATTTTATTGGGAAACCTGCTATTTAGGAATTTCCAAAGCGAATTTTGTCTTAGACAATGAAGATAAAATTAATGCTTTGCCAAATTCAGTCTTATCACAAGAGAAAAAGAATAAGTTTTTAGGTGAAGCTCATTTTTTAAGAGCCTACTATTACTTTTTGCTAGTACCTCGTTTTGGCGATCTGCCAATTTACACAAAACAAACTATTGTGGGTAATCCAAGAAGTCCTAAAGAAGAAGTCTACAAATTGATTGTGTCTGATTTTGATTTTGCTTCTAAAAATCTATTAAGCAAAAATGTTGAAGACAAAGGAAGAGCAACAAAAGAAGCGGCTTTTGCTTATTTAGGGAAAGCGCTATTGTACCAAAAGAAATATGATGAAGCTTTAGCTGCTTTCAATAAAGTGACAGGATTTAGCTTAGAAACTAATTTTTATAACAATTTTATGGATGAGACTGAGCATGGTCCTGAATCAATCTTCGAAATTGAATATGACGAAAAATTAGGAGTAGCTGATAAATGGGGTAGTGATACCGCTGGAGATGGTGTTGCTGAATCTACACTTAGAGGTCAGGAATATGGTAACCTAGGTTGGTACAACGTATATCCTTCTGATAATTTATTAGATGAATATGAGCCAGGCGACAAACGTTTTGGAGATACTTTTTACGTGCCGGGATCTAAATATAATAACGGAAACAACACGATGACAGCTGCTAATTTCTCTTCATCTGAAGGTTTAAGAAGAGCAGGCTGGAAAAAATATCAAAACTATTATAAACGTACTGACGAAAATCTTGATTCAAGTATCAACTTCAAAGTTATGCGTTATTCTGATGTATTGCTTATGATGGCAGAATGTGAAAGCTTAAGATCGGGTGGTGTGCAAGCAACGGCTATTGGTTACATCAATCAGGTTCGTGCAAGAGCAGGTGTACCATTGTTGGCTACAACTCTTACAAAAGATCAAGTTTTTACAGCTCTTATTCACGAACGCAAAGTAGAGTTGGCTGGTGAACAAGTTCGTTTTGATGATATAATTAGATGGGGCATTGCTAGTACTCAATTAGCAGGAACTGGCTTTAAAGCTGGTAAAAGCGAATTATGGCCAATACCAAATAGAGAAACATCTTCAAATCCAAATATTAAGCCTAGTGACAATAATCCTGGATATTAAATAAATTGAAGTTAGTTAGTTTAAGTTAAGTTAGTTAGTAGTTTGACAAACAGCGCATGCAAGTGCGCTGTTTATCACTATTTATATGGTGCAAAACCATTAAAATTTAGACACTTATAATTTTCTGTTTTACTATTAAAATACATTTTAAATACCACAAACCAGTTTTATTCAAGATGAAAAAAATTGCATCACTTTTTTTAATCGTAACATTGTTCTACAATGTTTTAGGATTTTATATCATGTTTGCTGAACAACAAGAGCAAGTATGGGTGAGTGCTATGGAAAAAACTCAAGATTCAGATTTTGAAGTTATCGAAATTCAGATTGATCCATACGCATATGTCGTAGATTCTGGTTTTGAAGAAGTTAATGAAGATCTCACAATTGAAAATAAGATCTATCATGTTTTTAAGAAGAGGATTGTAAACAATGTTTTACGATTGTATTGCTTAAAAAATGCTAATGCTAAAGTTTTTAGTAACGATTTAAAAAAAATTGTCGACAGTCAAATATTTGATACTTCTTCTAACAAAGAAAATCCAAGTAAAAAAGTAATGAAATCCTTCATTACGGATTATATTCCTAATAATGATACAATTGATTTGGTTTTGACTGCATCCAAAGCATTTTTTCCTGGCAAATTGTGTACATATACTCCAAAGAGAGACCTTCTTTCTGGGTATTTTACCACCATTTGTCCTCCTCCTGATATGGTGTAATATTTCTTTTCATGTTAAAAATTTAAAAAATATTGACTATTAATCAAGTCCTGCAATTCAATCGTTGGCTATTACCTCGATTAAATTCTAATCATTTAAATTTTACACATAATCAGTTACTACTAACTGATTAAAAAGCTATTACACAACCATATAAACCTAACCAAAAATGAAAATATATAAATTTTTGTTTAAAGTGCTATTGTTTAGTGCTTTAAGCATATCCGCGTTTGCTCAAAACAAAGATAATAAAAAACAAGCTGAGCCAACAGGAGCAAGCAATATGGCTTATAAATGGAGCGAAATTGCCATTACTTCAACGGCAAATGATACGGATAGATTTAAGCCAAGACCAACTGTAACTTCCCGTTTTTTAGGATTAACATTTGTAGCTGTTTTTGATGCTTGGAGTCGCTACGATGAAAAGGCAATTCCTGTATATTTAAAAGATACTGAAAGAAGACCTAATAAAGAACAGACATTAAAAAATAAAGAAATCGCTATTAGTTATGCAGCATATAACGCTTTAAGTGAATATTATTTTTCAGACAAAGAACTATTCAAAGCTTTTATGATAGAATTAGGATTGGATCCTAATGACAAATCTCTTGATCCGAAAACTCCAGCAGGAATAGGAAATTTAGCTGCAAAAGCGGTAATCGAAGCCAGAAAACATGACGGTTCAAATCAATATGGAGAAGAAGACGGATCAAACGGAACTCCGTATTTTAACTATGTAAATTACAAGCCAGTAAATACTGCAGATGAAATGGTAGATGTAAATCACTGGCAACCAAAATATTTTTCTGATGGAAAAGGCGGCAAGTTTGCGCCAGGTTGTATGACTCCATTTTGGGGTAAAGTCAAAACCGTAGGGTTAAAATCTGGAGCTCAGTTTCGTGCAATGTCTCCTCCTTCTTTAGATTCTGAACAACTTAAAAATGAAGTTGCAGAACTAATTGATTTGCAACATAATCTTACTAACGAGCAAAAAGCATTAGTAGAATTTATGCGTGATGGACCAAAATCAGTACAACAAGCTGGACATTGGCTAAAATTTGCTCAGGATGTTTCAAGACGAGACAAGCACACGCTGGATCAGGATGTGAAAATGTTTTTTTATAATCAGGTGACAGCTATGGATTGTTTTATAGCATGCTGGGATACAAAAATGTTTTATGATTTTGCTCGTCCTTATGCTTTAGTGCATTATTATTTTAAAGACAAAACTATAAATGCTTGGGGCGGACCAGGTTTTGGAAATATAGATATGAAAGGGCAAGACTGGAGACCCTATTCGCCAGATATTTTTTTATGTCCTGCATTTCCCGGTTATGTTTCCGGACACAGTACAATTAGTGGTGGCTGCGGTGAAGCATTAAAACTATGGACAGGAAGCGACGCTTTCGGAGAGTCTGCAACAGTAAATGCGCCAGGATCAATGACAGAACCAGATAACGTCGGGAAACCTGTTGTACTAAAATTTCCAACATTTACAGAAACAGCAAATATGGCTGGAATTTCCAGAGTTATGGGAGGCTATCACATTCAGGCAGATAATGTTGAAGGACTTAAACTTGGAAGAAACGTAGCTCACGAGGTTTGGAAATTCTACAATTTTCATATCGGAAATAAAACTATAGATAAAATTACTTCAATTGAATAAGTGTTCCAATTTTAAAATGGAACTGATTTTTTCTGAAAATGTTTTAATTATGAAAATTAAGCCAGTAGTATTTTTATTGATAGTTTCTGTTTTGGCAGTTTCATGCGATTATTTTTCCAATCCGAATGACAAGATGATTAAGATTTTGGATGCGAGAAAAATGATGTATAATGTCAAGAGCAATCCTTTTGCAGCAAAGGCAGAAGTCGCTTATTATGATTCTATAATCAATAGTTCTGATGAAGGTTTTTTCAAATTATTCAACGAATTGAATAAAGGAAATGCTTTGCTGAAATTCGGAAAAGAAGCAGAATCTGTTTCAATTATGGAAAATGCCATCAAAAGAAAAAAAGCGATTGATGGCAAAGATGATCCACAAGCGCTTAAATGTTTGGCAATTGCTTATATGAGACTGGGTGAAAAGCAAAATTGTGTCAATTACCACAATCCAGAATCGTGTATTATGCCAATTCAAAAAAATGGTATTCATACTATACGTCAGGGATCTCAAAACGCAATCGAAATTTATAAAAAGTTATTGGATTTAGATCCAAATGATTATGAATCAAGATGGTTGCTTAATATTGCTTACATGACATTAGGGGGTTATCCTTCAAGCGTTCCTCAAAAATGGCTGATACCTAATCTGAATAAAGATGATTCGGACTATCATGTAAAACCGTTTTTGGATGTTGCGCCAAACGTGGGCATAAAAAGCAGAAATATGTCGGGCGGAGTAATTGTTGATGATTTCAATAATGATGATTATCTGGATATTGTAACTTCAGATTGGAGTTTGGATGGCGTGATGCATTACTATCAAAACGATCTAAAAGGAAAATTTTCAGATGTATCCAAAATTTCAGAAATAGGCCGTTTTAAAGGAGGTTTGAATATGATCCAGGCAGATTATGACAATGACGGCGATGTTGATATTTTTGTTTTAAGAGGAGCCTGGATGCACAAATACGGCAGACAACCTAACTCATTGTTACGAAACAACGGCGATGGCACTTTTACTGATGTCACTATTAAAAGTGGTTTGTATTCTGAATTTCCTACTCAAGCCGGAAACTGGAATGATTTTAATAATGACGGCTATTTAGATTTATTTATTGGCAATGAATCTTCAGATGATGGATCATATCCTTCTGAATTGTACATCAACAATCAGGATGGAACATTTACAAATGTTGCAAAAGAAGCAAAATGTGACATTGTTGCTTTTATCAAAGGAGCAACATCCGCTGATTATGATAATGATGGCGATATTGATTTGTTTCTTTCCGGAATGAATAAAAAGAAGATATTATTAAAAAATGTCGGACTTAAAAATGGCATTCCACAATTTAAAGACATTACAGATGAAGCTGGTTTAGCGGGAATCAATGTCATGACTTTTCCAACTTGGTTTTGGGATTACGACAATGATGGCTGGCAGGATATTTTTGTTTGCGGTTATCAGTACAACGGATCAATTGCCGCTGAGACTGCAATGGAAGCACTAAATATCCCGAATGGAAGCAGTAAAATGTACTTGTATCATAATAATCATGACGGTACTTTCTCTGATGTTTCAAAAGTATCGGGTTTGAGTAAAACTGTTTTTGCGATGGGTTCCAATTTTGGAGATTTTGATAATGACGGTTTTCTGGACATGTACCTCGGTACCGGAAATCCAGATTATAAATCCTTATCTCCTAATAAATTATTCAGAAATATGGGTAATGGAAAATTTGCTGATGTAACAGTTTCAAGTCGTATGGGGAATTTGCAAAAAGGACATGCCGTAGCGTTTAACGATCTTGATAACGACGGCGACAGCGATATTTTCATTGAAGTTGGAGGAGCTTATTTTGGAGATGCTTTCAATAATTCTTTATATCTGAATCCCGGCCAAAACAATAATCGCTGGATTAAGATTAAACTGGAAGGTACAGAAAGCAATCGTTCCGCAATTGGTGCCAAAGTAAAAGTAAGCTTTAAAGAAAACGGTATTTCACGATCTGTGTGCAGAATTCTAAATTCAGGTGGAAGTTTCGGAGCCTCGGCATTGCGAATGGAAATTGGAATTGGACAAGCTTCAATTATTGATCAAATCGAAATTATCTGGCCAAAAAATCAAAAAAAGCAAGTGTTTAAAAATGTAAAGCCAAACCAATTCATCAAAATTATTGAAGGCGAAAAAGAATTTTCAAACATAAATCTTAAAAAACTTTCCTTACCTACGGCCGGATCGAGATCGCCAATCTGTATGTAATACAATGCTAGGAATTAGGAGGTTAATTCATTAGACAAATTGATAAATTTTAGAAATATAAAAATGAAAAACATAAATACGATAGCAGGTTTTTTGAGCATTGTGAGCTTACTAATACTTGCAAGCTGTTCTAAAGATTCTGATCAAAAGATCTTTACAACTTTAGATCGTTCTGATACAGGAATTGATTTCAGCAATAACCTGAAAGAAAATGATTCACTGAATTACTTTACCTACAACTATATTTATTTAGGAGGTGGAGTTGCAACAGGCGATATCAATAACGATGGTTTGGTTGATATTTATTTTACAGGAAATCAGGTTTCAAACAAATTATACTTAAACAAAGGAAATTTAAAATTTGAAGATATTACAGAAAAAGCTGGTGTAGGAGGCGATAGCCGTTGGTATACCGGAGTTACAATGGCCGATGTAAATGGAGACGGATTTTTAGATATTTATTGTAGCGTGGGAGGAAAATTTGGACCTAAAAACAACGAGCTATATATTAATAACGGAAACGGCACTTTTACAGAAAAAGCCAAAGAATACGGAATTGATGATATAGGAAACAGCGTTCAGGGAACTTTTTTTGATTATGATAAAGATGGTGATCTAGATTTGTTTGTTGCCAATTATCCGCCTACGAAATTTAATTCTGCAACGGGTGATTATGTCCAAATGATGCTTCATGTCAAAGACAATGAATCTGGACATCTGTATCGAAATGATGGAAATCATTTTACGAATGTTACTGAGCAAGCGGGTGTAAAAAACTATGGTTTGTCTTTAAGCGCAACAGTAGGCGATTTAAATAATGATGGCTGGCCCGATATCTATGTTTCAAATGACTTTAACTCACCAGATTTTTTATACATAAATAATCAGGACGGAACATTCAAGGAAGTGGTAAAAGAAGCAATGGCGCATAATTCATTTTACGGAATGGGCGTTGATATTTCAGATTTCAATAACGATGGAAATTTAGATCTTTTTCAGGTTGACATGGACGCAAAGGACAATCGCCGTAAAAAGGCAAACATGTCTAGTATGAATCCGAAACTTTTTTGGGATGTAATTGATGCCGGTTTTAATTACCAATACATGCACAATTGTATGCAGTTAAATACGGGTGTTTATGAAAACGGGATTCCGCATTTTGGCAATGTATCGCGTATCACAGGAACATCTTCTACAGACTGGAGCTGGGGACCTTTATTTGCCGATTTTGATAACGACGGAAACAAGGATTTGTTTGTAACAAACGGAACAAGAAGAGAAATCAATAACAATGATTTCTTTCATAGCCTTGAAACGTTAAATTTAAAACCAAAAGATTTGCTGAAAAAATCACAGGAAATTCCATCTGAGAAAATCGATAATTTCATGTTTCAAAATAATGGAAATTTAAATTTTGAGCAGGCAAATAAAAAATGGGGAATTGAATATAAAGGTTTTTCAAACGGCGTTTCTTACGTTGATTTAGATAACGATGGCGATTTGGATATTGTAGTAAATAATATCGACGATTATGCGTCAGTTTTCGAAAATTCAAGTTCAAAACTAAACAATTATGTCAAAGTCGATTTCAAAGGCAATTCAAAAAATGTTTATGGTCTTGGAAATCGTGTTTATGTGAGAACCAAGAAAGGAACTCAAATGCAAGAACTTACTTTAACAAGAGGTTTTCAGTCATCTGTTGCTCCTGAACTGCATTTTGGAGTGGGCGAGGAAAAAACAATAGACGAAGTAAAAGTGGTTTGGACAAATGGCAAAGTGCAAAAGTTAAACAATGTAAAAGCAAATCAAACACTCCATTTTAAAGAACAAGATGCCATAGAAGAATCAATCACGGTAACAACTCCTAAAAAACAATTATTTGCAACTGAAACCAAAGTATTTCCGGTTTTCAAGCACGAAGAAAATAAATACGATGACTTTAAAGATCAGGTTTTACTGCCTCATAAAATGTCAACTTTTGGTCCTGTGATTGCTGTTGGAGATTTGAATAAAGATGGTCTTGACGATTATTTCATTGGAGGTTCAGCAACTTATTCTGGAAAAATGTTTTTTCAGAATAAAAATGGTTTTGTTGAAAAGAATATTCCTGCATTGGAACTGGATAAAGCTAGTGAAGATACTGGAGCATTAATTTTTGATGCTGATAATGATGGCGATAACGATTTGTACGTAGTAAGCGGCGGTTACGAATTTTTGATTAATGACCCAAAATTGCAAGACAGATTATATATCAACAACGGAAAAGGAGATTTTACTAAAGCGCCAGTCGGAGTACTTCCGTCCATGCCGACAAGTGGTTCAAAAGTATATCCAATCGATTATGATAAAGATGGAAAACAAGATCTTTTGGTGTTGGGAAGACAGGTTCCAGGACAATATCCTTCGCCAACAACAACTTATTTGCTGCATAACTTAAGCACTGCAACACAACCAAAATTTGAAATTTCTAAAAAAGCTCCTAAAGAATTCATTAATCTCGGAATGGCAACAAGTGCCGTAATTACAGATATAAACAATGATAAATTAGATGATATTATTGTTGTTGGTGAATGGATGCCGATCCGAATTTTTCAAAATTCAAAAGCAGGTTTCAAAGAGGTTACAAAAGAAATGGGACTTAATGATGACACGACAGGCTGGTGGTGGAGCATTCAGCAAGGCGATTTTGACAAAGATGGCGACATGGATTATATCGTTGGAAATAATGGCTTGAATTACAAATACAAAGCTACTCCCAATGAGACTTTTGACATTTTTGTGAAAGATTTTGACAATGATAAACACAAAGATATTGTACTGAGCTATTACAATGATGGAAAACAATATCCAGTTCGTGGACGCGGTTGTTCGTCACAGCAAATTCCGAATATCAAGAAGAAATTCAAAGATTACGAAAGTTTTTCAGAAGCGACTTTGGTTGATGTTTATACCGAAAAATCACTTAAAGAAGCCTTGCATTATAAAGTGAAATCTTTTGCCAGTATTTATTTAGAAAATAGGAACGGAAAATTTGTTATTCATGAACTGCCTGTTGAAGCACAGCTTAGCTGTATCAATCAAATAATGATAGATGATTATGACAAAGACGGAAATCTAGATGCGTTGATTACAGGAAACATGTACAATTCTGAAGTCGAAACACCTCGAAACGATGCCGGTCATGGATTGTTTTTAAAAGGGAATGGAAAAGGAAAATTCAAATCGGTAACAGCAGTTGAAAGCGGATTTTTTACTCCGGGAGACGTTAAAAACATGGAAAAAATAAAAGTACAAGGAAAAACATATCTCTTAGTCACCAAAAACAATTCGTTTTTGCAAAGCGTCAGGATTAATTAAAGTAAATAACAAGTTAAGAAAAGTTTTTGAACTCCTTCTTTGAGTTCAGGCTTGATTTTTAAAAACAATACTTACAGTGTCTTTAAGACATTGTAAGGACTTGTTTTTACACACATTTAATTAACTAATCCTAAAATTCAAGACTAATGAAAACTACTTTTAATTCTTTCTATTTTTCATTGAGTGATAAAATAGGAAAACACGGTGTTTACTTAATGCGTATGGCTCTTGTCATCATTTACATTTGGTTTGGACTTCTTAAAATCTTCGGCCTTAGTCCTGCAGGTGACATGGTGGCAAAAACGGTTTTTTGGTTAAAGTCAGAATTTTTTATTCCAATTCTTGGAACTTGTGAAGTATGTATAGGATTGGGATTGCTCTTTAGAAAATTAATTCCGGTAACTATTGTGCTGTTATTATTGCACATGACGGCAACGCTATCTACTTTTTTCATTCTAAAATCCAGCTGTTTTGAAATCTTTCCGTATGAACCAACATTGGCGGGTCAGTATATTATCAAGAATATTGTCTTGGTTGCAGGAGCGCTGGTTATTGCCGGAAAATACAACGAGGATTATTATACAGCAATGAGTTTGAAAAAAGAGCAGGAAAAGTTTACTGCAAATGCTGAATGAGTAAACTGAAACAAACTATTAATCAACAAAAACAAATTTAAAAATGAAAAAAATATACTTGTGCTTTCTCTTCCTAATTCCCGTTATGATGAACGCACAAACTGATATAGATGCGCTTATGATGAAGAAAAATGATTTTTGCTTTGGAGCGGTTTATCAATACAGTAGCTGGGATAAATATTGGGAGGGAACCTTTAAAAGAGAAAATCTTAACCTTGGAACGGTATCTGCGCAAGGTCCTGCTTTTATGGGAGATTATGGAATATTAGACAAGTTAAATTTTCTTTTAACTGTTCCTTATGTTGAAACAAAAGCGACCGCTGGAACTATGAAAGGTCAAAAAGGAATACAGGATTTAACTTTCACTCTAAAATACATGCCAATAAAAAAGAATATTGGTAATGTCCAGTATTCCTTAATTGTTTTGGGAAGTTATTCAACACCTGGATCAGATTATGCTGCTGATTATTTGCCATTAAGCCTTGGTCTTGGGAGCAATACCGGAACACTTAGATTGATGGGAGATGTTCAGTATAACCACTTTTTTGCTACGTTATCTGGAGCTTATGTGAAAAGAGGAAACATCACAATTGATAGAAATTCTTATTTAGATAATGAAATTTATTATACCAATGAAGTAGATATGCCAGATTTAATAAATGTAAATTTTAGATTCGGATACCGTTCCTCAAAACTGATTGCAGAAGCTATTATCGATAATTCGGTGACACAATCTGGAGGTTTTGACATTACAAAAAACAACATGCCTTTTCCAAGCAATACGATGAATGCTTTTAAATTGGGTGTGAATGGAAAATATACGGTTATAAAACAACCTGAATTAGCCATTGTTGGTGGATATAATGTAGTAACAGAAGGCAGAAATGTTGGAGAAGCAACTTCATTCTATGGAGGCATTTTCTATCTGATTAATTTTAATAAGAAAAACAACTAAGATGAAAAAGAGTATTCAAAATATAGCATTTAAAAGTCTGATAATTTTACTTTTAGGCATTGGACTAATATATTCCTGTGATGATGATATTGCACAGCGAAATGAAGAATTTCCACAATTAAATCCGAAAAATACTGATGTTGAAGCCGGCACTTGGAAAACATATCTTTTAACTGCGCCCGATGAATTTTCAATAGATGCGCCAGTAGCGACAAATTCAGCTGCATATACCAGAGAAATCAATGAAATAAAGAGCTTTCAGGTTGATATTACAAAAGAACAAAAAAGAATAATAGAGTATTGGAGTGCCGGCAGTGTGCTTCGCTGGAATGAAATTTTGCGAACTTTGGTCGCACGACACAATCGTCCACCGTATCAAAATGAAGATGGAACGTATCCAGCACCTTCAGCAGCAAATCCGTTTGCTTATCCTCAATTTCCATTTTCTAATCCTCCTTATGCGGCGAGAGCTTATGCGTATGTAAGCGCTGCTCAATACGATGCTCTCGTTGCTGCTTGGCATTTTAAAAAGCTTTACAACAGAGCGGCACCTTATACTGTTGATCCGAGTTTGCAGGTTCTAATTCCTAAAAGCACTTTGCCATCTTATCCTTCAGAAGATGCTGTTGTGACGGGAGTTACCGTTGAACTTTTGAAATTATTATTTCCAACTGAAATCGCTTATGTAAACGAAAAAGCCGAAGAAGAAAAATTATATCGCATTATCAGTGGTGCCAATGTTCGCTCTGATGTTGATGCCGGAATAATTTTAGGAAGAAAGGTTGCGGCAAAATTCATCACTCGTGCTTCAACAGACGGAGCGGGAGCAGCTATTGGTACGCCAGCAATTTGGGCAGCATTTGAAACTGAAACTGCAGCAAAAGGAGAAATTCCGTGGAAATCATTAGAAGTACCGGCAAGACCTCCAATGTTGCCATTATTCGGAAAAGTAAAATCATTTTTAATGACAGAAGCTGATGTTGTTGCAAATCGTCCGCCTGCACCGCCATCCACAAAATCTGAAGCTTTTGCCAAAGAATTAGCCGAGATTAAAACTTTCAGTCAGGACAAGTCTCGTGAACATTTGGAAATTGTGAGTTTTTGGGCTGACGGAGTAGATACTTACACGCCTCCAGGACATTGGAACGCTATAGCTTCTGAAACTTTTGTACAGCAATCGTATAGCGAAGTTCGCTGGGCAAGAAATTTGGCTTTATTAAATGTTGCCATGATGGATGCTGCGATTAGCTGCTGGGACGCAAAATACGCCTACTTCAATCCACGTCCATGTCAAATGGATCCTTCGATTAAAACCACTACAGGAGTTCCTAATTTCCCAGCGTATGTTTCGGGACATTCTACTTTTAGTGCCGCCGCCAGTACCGTTTTATCGCATTTTGTTCCTGCTAAAAAAACGGAATACGAAGCTATGGCACTTGAAGCATCAAATTCAAGAATGTATGGTGCTATACATTACAGAAGTGATTGCGAAAAAGGATTAACACTTGGTAAAAAAGTGGCTGGATTTGCTGTTGCAAGGGCAACAACAGATGGCGCTGAATAATCAAATAATAATTATTTTTTTTAGGTTGTTTTCCAATTTTGAACCCGACAGGTTTCTAAAACCTGTCGGGTTTTATTTTCATATTAATCTTTTTATAAAAAAAATAACAAGCCAAAAAAATCTTTACGTATCGATTATTTGAAATTCTGTAAAAAATAAAATTGAGAAGTAATGTTATTAATTTTTGTGTTGAGTTTAGATTTTTATGCGATTATTTCATGCAAGTTTGCTTCATTTTTTATAGAAAATGCACGATTTGTTTGATTCGGATATACCGCATTGCTTTACTTTTGGAAGCTTGTTAAAAGATTTTTTTTCGCCATTATCATTACAAACAAATTATCAATCTTGACCAAAAAGTTTTTTAAAAATATATAAAATGAAATTCCAAATTAGAACTATTATGTTGTTTTCACTATTCTTTCAAACCGCTTTTTCACAAACCGATGCCGTAACTGAAAAGAAGATCCAACATTTGATAAAAAAAATGACTTTGAAGGAAAAAGTGGGTATGTTGCATGGAAACTCTAAATTTTACACTTCAGAAATAAAACATCTTGGAATTCCAGAATGGGCATTGTCAGATGGTCCGCATGGAGTCAGAGCAGAAATGAATCGTCATAATTGGCAATATACTGGGCAAACAGATGATGCGTCTACTTCTTTCCCTCCGGGAACTGCAATGGCAGCAAGTTGGAATTTAGATTTGGTAAAGCAGCGCGGAATTGTTTTGGGTGAAGAAGCTCGTTTTCGTAAAAAAGATGTTTTGCTCGGACCCGGAATCAATATTATTCGTTCTCCGCTTTGTGGACGAAACTTTGAATATTTGAGCGAAGATCCGTTTCTTATTTCGCAACTTTCCATAAGTTATATCAAAGCTTTGCAGACTCAGGATGTTGCTGCTTGTGTGAAGCATTTTGTAGCAAATAACCAAGAAGAAAATCGTTTTGTTATTGATGTCAATATGAGCGAACGTGCTTTTCGCGAAATTTATTTACCTGGTTTCAAATCGTCGATTGTTGATGCAGGAGTGTTAGGTGTGATGGGAGCTTATAATAAATTTAGAGGTGAATACTGTACCGAAAATACTTATTTAGGCCGAACAATTCTTAGGGATGAATTCAAATTCAAAGGCGTTTATATGTCGGATTGGGATGCCGTGCACAGTACTGAAAAAGCAGCATTTGCTGGTTTGGACTTGGAAATGGGAACAGAAAAAGAAAATTATGATGAATGGTATTTTGCAGATCCACTGATTAAGGCAGTAGAGGAAGGACGCATAAAAGAAAGTGTAGTAGATGAGAAAGTAGCGAATATTTTGCGAGTTATGATTAAAACCAAAGTTTTAGATCCTAAAACACGAATAACAGGTTCTATAAATACAAAAGAACACCAGCAAGCCGCTTATCGCTCTGCTGTCGAAGCGATTGTTTTATTAAAAAATGAAAATCAAACTTTGCCTTTAAATATGAGTGCTTTAAAATCGGTGGCAATTATTGGAGATAATACAACTCGTACGCATTGTGGTGGCGGATTTAGTTCGGAAATAAAAGCGTTATATGAAGTAACGCCACTTCAGGCTATTACCGAAAAATATGGAAAATCGGTACAAATAAATTTTGCACAGGGTTATGAAAAACAATCTCATGTTGTGGAAAGAAGCAGCGATGGGCAATTAAATACTGAGAAAGTAGATTGGAAATTAATTGACGAAGCAGTGGCGCAGGCTAAAAAATCGGATGTAGCGATTGTTTTTGCAGGATTAAACCATGATTTTGATTCAGAATCATTTGACAGACTTCACATGCGTTTGCCTTACGGACAGGAAACTTTAATTCAGGAAGTAGCCAAAGCAAATCCTAAAACCATTGTTGTGATTATTGCGGGTTCTCCACTTGAACTAGCCGGAATTGAATCGAGAGTTCCTGCCTTGGTTTGGGGATGGTACGGTGGAATGGAAGCCGGAAATGCTGTAATTGATGTACTGAGCGGTAAAGAATTTCCTTCAGGAAAACTGCCTTTTACTATTCCGGTAACCTTAAGCCAATCACCTGCACATGCTTTAGGAGCTTATCCTGGGCATGATTTGAAGGTAAATTATGATGAAGATATATTGGTAGGTTATCGCTGGTTTGACACTAAAGGAATTGAACCTCAATATTCTTTTGGATACGGACTATCTTATACTTCTTTTGAAATTTCTAATGTAGCGACTGATAAAAAAGCTTACAATATCGATGATGAAATAATTGTGAAATGTGAAATTAGAAATACTGGAAAATCGCACGGTGCTGAAGTAATTCAACTCTATGCTGGTCAAACAACTTCTTCCGTTTTAAGACCAAAGAAAGAATTAAAAGCATTCGATAAAGTATTCCTGAAACCAGGAGAACAAAAAATGGTTTCTTTAAAATTGAAAGTAAAAGATTTGGCTTTTTACGATGAGAAAACTTCAAGCTGGAAAGTTGAAGCTGGTGAATTTGTACTTTATACGGCGACATCAGCGAAAGAAATTGTTAGCGCTTTGAAGATTGTAGTACAATAAATCCAGCTTAGAAAAATTCAAATAAATTAAAATTGTGGCATTCGTAGAAGATTGCCATAATTTTAATTTTCTCTTCTTTCTCTAAGGTCACTTTCTATTTGAATTTCCATTTTTTTATCTATTTTGTAAAAGCACAGCATAACGGCGCTTATGATAAATATGAAACCAGGATAAATACTAACAGAAAGTTTAATTCCTTCGACTGCTGCGGGCACCTGATTGATTTCTTCGGCTACATAACCATATTTGGATAAAAAAGCCGCGCCTAATGCACCACCAATACTTATTCCAATTTTTAATCCTACAAGCATTGCCGAAAAAACAGTAGCAGTTGCTCTTCTATGGTTTTTCCATTCGCTATAATCAGCTACATCAGCTATCATAGCCCATAATAACGGAATTGTTACTCCGTAAATAAAACCGTGTACTAATTGGGTAAGAAAAACTATTTCAATAGCTGTTCTGCTGTAAAAATTGAAAAATAATAGACTTGTAGCTGACAAAAAAATAAAACTTATATAAATGTTTCTTTTTCCAAAAGTATCTGCAAATGGCTTCGAAATTAAAATGCCTAGAATCATAAAAAGAATTCCGCCAGCATTAAACAGACTAAATGCAGAAGTAGGAGCATCTTTTGGCCACTGAAAATCAACTAATCCCATTGAGATCATTTTATTGTTGAGATCTTGAATAAATGCTGTAAAACCGATATTGTTCAAAAATAAGGTTTGCGCACCTGGGTCTAGGTAATACTTAAAATAAAATACATACATTCCCCCTTTTAAGGACAAGGTTATAAATACCAATATAGTAACAAGCAACATAACTAGCCAGGGACCATTTTTGGACAAATCAGTAAAATCCTGTTTCACTGAAGATTCTTGTTTTTTAGAAGGAAGAATTCTTTCTTTGGTTGTAAAAAAAGTGATCAGCAAACAAATTGTGCCTATCACAGCAAATAATATCATCGTATTTTTAAAACCAACTGCTTTATCGCCATGGCCAAAAATTAAGACTAACGGCAATAATAGAGACTGAATCACAAATTGAGCAATCATTACTGCTACAAAGCGATAGGATGAAAGACTATTTCTTTCTTTCATATCACCCGTCAAAACGCCACTCAGGGCGACATAAGGCAAATTATTGGCTGAATATATTAGTACTAGGAAGAAATAGGTTAGTAAAGTATAAACGATTTTGCCAGTTTCATTAAAATTTGGCGTTAAAAAAGTTAGAATAGAACCAATTCCAAAAGGTAATGCAGTCCATAAAATCCAAGGTCTGAATTTTCCCCATTTTGTTTGGGTACGATCAGCAACAATACCCATAAAAATATTAAAGAAAGCACCGATAAAACCGCCAATAAAAATAATAATACTTGCTGTACCGGCAGGAATCTTATAGACATCTGTATAAAAGAAAGCTAAAAAAGTAAGCAAAGTTTGAAAAATCAAATTTGCTGCAAAATCTCCCAAACCGTAGCCTATTTTTTCTAACACAGAAAGTTTTTCAGATGTTTTACTCGTATATACGTATTGTTTTTTGCTTCTATCGATAAAATGGTTTATAGTTAAAATAGTATTGAGTTTTTTCATCTGTCAAAAATTTCCCTTCTTTTAATATGAATAAAATGCTAACTGTAAAAATAGCTTGAAAGCTGAAATAAGATTGTCACTTTTGAAGCCTTTAATAGAACATTTGAAGCATTCTTTTGTTTCGATAAATCTTTTAAATATAAATTGCTATTTTCGCTTCATAAGTTTCTAAAAACTCCTGCAACCCAAGTCATTATTCACACTTTTACAATTTATTTATATGCGTATTCAATACCTTTTATTTTTTGTTTTCTGCTTTTTTTTAAGTTGCGATAAAAAACAGAATCAAAAAGAATATCATAAATATACGAATGATTTGATCAATGAGACAAGTCCGTATCTTTTACAGCATGCGCACAATCCTGTAAATTGGAAACCGTGGAATAAGAAAGTTTTAGATCAGGCAAAAGCAGAGAATAAGCTTATCATTATTTCAGTAGGATATTCTTCTTGTCATTGGTGTCATGTTATGGAAAAAGAAAGTTTTGAAAACGATTCTGTTGCCAAATTAATGAATGACAATTTCATCAGCATAAAAGTTGATAGAGAAGAACGCCCAGACATTGACCAAATTTATATGAATGCCGTACAATTGATGACTGGCGAAGGCGGATGGCCATTAAATTGTATTGCACTTCCAGATGGTCGTCCAATTTTTGGAGGGACTTATTTTACAAAACAACAATGGACAAAAGCTTTAACCGAAATTTCTAATTTATACAAGAAAGACCCAAATAAGGCCAGCGAATATGCAGATAAATTAGTAAAAGGAATTCAAGAATCACAATTAATTGCGGTCAATACTAATGCTGTCAATTTTAATAAAACGGAGATATCGGCTTCTGTAAAATCATGGAAAGAACACTTTGATCATAAAGATGGAGGTTTAGTTGGCCAAACCAAATTTCCAATGCCAGCTTCTTTACAATTTTTGCTGCGTTACAGTGTCCAGAATAATGATAAAGCTACTCAAAATTTTGTTTTCAATACAATGACAAAAATGGCTGATGGCGGAATTTATGATGCTATCGGTGGTGGATTTTCCAGATATTCGGTAGATATAAAATGGCATATTCCTCACTTTGAAAAAATGCTGTACGATAACGCGCAGTTGGTAAGTTTATATTCCGAGGCCTATCTGGTTTCAAAGAATGAACTTTATAAAAAGACAGTATATGAGACGCTGAATTTTGTGGAACGAGAACTCATGGCTTCTAACGGAGCTTTTTATTCTTCGATAGATGCCGACAGCAAAAACAAAGAAAATAAATTAGAGGAAGGCGCGTATTATGTTTGGGATAAAAAAGAATTGCAGTCATTATTAAAATCAGATTATTTGCTTTTTCAGAAGTACTATAATAGTAATGAACAAGGTTTATGGGAAAACCAAAAATATGTTTTATTTAAAAATCAGTCGGATAAAGAGTTTGCTTTTCAAAATAAATTGACTTCAGCTCAATTGGATTCAAAAATTAAAAACTGGAAGCATATTCTTTTAGCAGCACGAAATAAAAGACCTCGTCCACATGTCGATAATAAAACATTGACTTCATGGAACGCTTTAATGATAAAAGGTTATGTAACTGCATATAGAACATTTAAGAATCTGCATTATAAAGAGGTCGCTTTAAAAAATGCCAACTTTATTGTGGATAATCAAATGCAAAAAGATGGAAGTTTGAATCATAATTATAAAGATGACAAAAGCAGTATTGCTGGTTTTGCAGAAGATTATGCCAGTGTTGTAGATGCTTTTATTGCGCTATATCAAATTACGCTTGATGAAAAATGGCTGAACAAATCTAAGCAATTAACTGATTACGCTATCAAACATTTTCAGGATAAAAAATCAAACCTTTTTTATTTTGCAACTGATGCTTCTACAGGTTTAATAGCACGCAAAATGGAAGTGGTAGATAATGTTATTCCGAGTTCCAACTCAATTTTGGCGCATAATTTATTTTTATTGGGACATTATTATTCTAATGATATTTATTCAGAAACCGCACAGCGAATGTTGAATAACATAAAAGTTAATGCTTTAGAAGCGCCTATGGAATACTACAATTGGTTGGATTTAATGCTGAATTATACTGATAATTATTTTGAAGTAGCCATTTCTGGTAAAGAGGCTATGTCCAAAACAAATCAACTTCAAAGTTATTATTTGCCTAATATTTTGATTGCCGGATCCACAAAAGAGAGCAGGATTCCTTTATTAGAAAATCGTTTTGATGAAAATGAAACTTACATCTATATATGCGTAAACAAATCTTGTAAAAAACCTGAAGTGGATGTTGTAACGGCAGTCAGTAAAATCAATAGCAATATTCAGTAAATAATGCCTATATGTTCTTGATTAACTGAGTTTTGATAGAAAAATTGTAATGATTTTTTTACGACTTGTTCAAAGAATATTTAATAAGGGTTATAAATCTGTAAGTTTCTTTAGTAAGGCATAAGTGAAAATACAGATATTATATTTTATTAGCATAAAAATAATATATATTATTTTTTTATAACTAATTTTTTATTAAAAATTAATGTTTTTTATTGCACAACCGGTTGTGTTTTAATTTGTTTTTTTATATTTGTAATAAATACACTTATTCATGATTAGATAAAATTTTCATATCGTTATTGAATAAGTAAATAAAGTTAGTATTGCATTTAATTGTTTTATTATAAAGCAATTATATGTTGAAAGATAAAAATTGGTTTAAAAGTTTGTGGTGGGTTATAAGTGTTATTTTACAGAATCTGTTTATAACTAAATGCCTTAGTTTTTAAATCGTAAAGCCGGAAGCTTAATCCTTTCGGCTTTTTAATTGCTTCATAATTATTCTATTTATAATCTGGCTGATCGAATTACCCAAAATCATGAAATTAAAAATTATCTTACTGCTTTTCGCTTCATTTAACATCTCTCATATTTGGTCGCAAAATATCATTTTGCAATCGCCAAATGGAAAAATTAGGACGGTTTTACATGCTGTTGATTCAACTATAAAAAGTGAATGGTACTTGAAAATATCTTATAAAACGGCTGACCAGATGACAGAAATATTACCGAAGGTAAATTTAGGTCTTTCAAGAAGTGATCAGGATTTTTCAAAAGAGCTTCATTTTTTAAAAGCGACAAAGCCAAAACCAATTATAGATCGATATGAACTTCCATTTGGGAAGAAGTCAGTGCGCGAAAACTCTGCCAATGAAATAACTGTTTCTTTCGAGAATCCGAGCAAAGCCAAATTAAATATTATTATAAGAGCCTATAATGATGGTGTTACATTTCGATATGAATTTCCAGAAAAACAAGGTTCTTATATCATTAATGAAGAATTTACAGCTTATCAAATACCAAAAGAAAACAAGCGATGGCTAGAAAAATGGAATCCGGCCAATGAAGGATTATACGCTTCATCCAGTGATGATAAAATTCTTCGGCAGGAATGGTGTTATCCGGCACTGTTTAATTCCTCAGATAAATCATGTTGGTTTTTATTACATGAGGCTGATTTAAACCGCAGTTATTGCGGAACAAAATTAAGCAATATTAAAGAGATCGATACGTACAAACTTACTTTTCCAGATCAACAGGATGCGAGAGGAACTGGTGAATCAAAACCAAAAACTTCACTTCCGTGGAAATCACCTTGGCGGGTAATTACTATTGGCAGTTTAGCAGATATTGTTGAGAGTACATTGGTAGAAGATGTTTCGGCTCCAACTGCTTTTAAAAATACTGATTGGATAAAACCGGGAAAAGTTTCCTGGAATTATTGGTCAAGCAATCACGGAACGAAAGATTTTAAAATTGTATGCGAGTTTACAGATTTAGCTGTAGAAATGAATTGGCCTTATACGCTTTTGGACTGGGAATGGGATGCTATGTCAAATGGCGGAAATTTAGAAGATGCTTTAAAATATATCCATTCAAAAGGCATAAGACCTTTGATGTGGTATAATTCAGGAGGAGATCACACATGGGTTCCATCAACACCGAAAGACCGAATGCTGACGCATAAAAATAGAGTAGAAGAATTTACAAAACTTAAAAAACGTGGCGTCGCTGGGGTTAAAGTTGATTTTTTCGAAAGCGAAAAGCAGGATATGATCAACTATTATCTGGATATTCTGGAAGATGCCGCACAATTTGAAATCATGGTCTATTTTCATGGCTGTATTGTACCACGTGGCTGGTCAAGAACTTATCCAAATTTAATGACTTATGAAGCTGTACGAGGCGCTGAGTGGTATAATAACGGACCGGAATTTTCTACCACAGCACCAGAGCATAATACCATTTTGCCTTTTACAAGAAATGTAGTAGGAGCAATGGATTACACTCCTGTGACTTTTACCAATTCTCAATTTCCGCATCATACTTCTTATGGACATGAATTGGCTCTTTCTGTACTTTTTGAGTCTCCTTTCCAGCATTTTGCAGACAGGCCTGAAGGATATAACCAATTACCTGACGGGGCAAAAAACTTCTTAAAAGAAGTTCCAACAACGTGGGATGCAACCAAACTTATAGATGGTTATCCAGGCAAAGATGTGATAATGGCGCGCAGAAAAGGAGGCTCTTGGTACATTGGAGGAATTAGCGCCTCAGAACGTGAAGAGCTTACAAAAGAGATTAAACTAGATTTTTTACAAAAAGGGATTGATTATCATGCTATTGTTATTGCAGATGGCAAACACGATAAAGCATTTTCTTCCCAAGTTTTGGAAGTAAATAAAGATAAGACGATTGAAGTGAAATTGCTTAGAAGAGGAGGCTTTGTGATTTCATTAATTCCGATTGAAAAATAAAATAATTGCAAAAAAATAACTATTAACCCAAAAACCACAATAATGAAGAACCAAATTAAAATAGCATTTATAGTAATGTGCTGTTTATCAGTATTTAAATTGAAAGCGCAAAATCCTATTATCAAAGATATTTTTACTGCTGATCCGGCTCCAATTGTACATAAAGGAACCTTGTATTTATATACAGGCCATGATGTAGCAACAGAGCAGGATACAAACTACAAAATGGCCGACTGGCATGTGTTTTCTACAACCAACATGAAAGATTGGAAAGATCATGGAGCACTGCTTTCACCTAGCACATTTTCATGGGCAACAGGCGATGCTTATGCCGCTCAATGTATTGAAAGAGATGGCAAATTTTACTGGTTTGTCTCTACATTTCATAAAAAAGACGATAGAAGTGCCGGCGGAGCCGCAATTGGTGTAGCGGTTTCTGACAGTCCTGTTGGGCCTTTTAAAGATGCAATTGGCAAAGCACTTATTATAAATGAAATGACTACAGACATGAAATATGCTTGGGACGATATTGACCCAACTGTATTTGTTGACGATGATGGTCAAGCTTATATGTTTTGGGGAAATGGAAGCTGCAAATGGGTTAAACTTAAAAAAAACATGACAGAATTGGATGGGGAGATTACTACTTTCAAACCCAAGAATTATATCGAAGGACCTTGGGTTTATAAAAGAAAAGGGCTTTACTATTTGGTCTATGCCAGTGCAGGCACAAAACCAGAAATGATTGAATATTGCACGGCTAAAAGCATCACAGGACCATGGACTTATCAAGGAATTATTCAGGAAAATGTACAAAATAGTTTTACCACACACCCAGGTATTATTGACTTTAAAGGCAAATCTTATTTTTTCTATCATAACGGAAGTCTGCCAACTGGTGGAAGCTACAGACGATCTATCTGCGTAGATTATATGCATTACAATAAAGATGGAACGATTCAGAAAATAATACAAACAACTGAAGGTGTGAGCAAAATCAAGTAAAGGATTTTAATTTTTTATGTTATGAAAAAAAGAATTAGCTTGATTTTTACCTTCTTCATTTTGATTGTTCAGATGACTGCTTCAGCGCAAGGAAAAAAAGCGCAAAATCCGATAATTTTTTCTGATGTGCCGGATCTTTCTATTATTAGAGTCGGGAAAAATTATTACATGAGCAGTACTACAATGCACATGAGTCCCGGTTTGCCCATTATGAAATCTACAGATTTAGTTAATTGGACACTAATTAATTATGCCTATGATACTTTGGCAGATATGCCTGAATTAAATTTAACAGATGGGAAAAGTACCTATGGCAGAGGTTCATGGGCAAGCAGTTTGCGTTTTCACAATGGAACTTATTATGTAACGACTTTTGCTCAAACAACGGGCGAGACCTATATTTTTAAAACAAAAGATATAGAAAAAGGAAATTGGCAAAGGGTTTCTTTTAGACCTGATTATCATGATCATTCCTTGTTTTTTGATGATGATGGAAAGGCTTATTTAGTTTACGGTTCGAGCCAAATCAAACTAGTAGAATTGAATGATGATTTAACAGGAATCAAACAAAATGTTCCCGAAAAAATTATTATTGAAAATGCTAGTCTGCCTGCTGGAAATAACATTATGCTTGGTGCCGAAGGCTCACAATTATTCAAAATTAAAGGCAAATATTATTTATTTAATATCTGTTGGCCAAAAGACGGAATGCGTACTGTAGTTATACATCGCGCCAATAATATTACCGGTCCTTGGGAAGGAAAAGTTGGTCTGCAGGATTTAGGTGTTGCACAAGGCGGACTTATCGATACTCCTGATGGACGTTGGTTTTCTTATCTGTTTCGCGATTTTGGCGCTGTCGGTAGAATTCCATATTTAGTTCCAGTAAAGTGGGAAAACGACTGGCCAATTTTGGGCGAAAACAATAAAGTTCCTGAAACTTTAGAATTACCATCCAATAAAAGTCTGATCCCAAATTTAGTGGACTCAGATGAATTCAATCGAAAGAAAGGACAAGAAACGCTGCCATTAGTTTGGCAATGGAATCATAATCCTGATAATGCACTTTGGACTTTAAAAGAAAGAAAAGGATTTCTGCGTCTTAAAACAGGGAGAATTGACAATGATTTTCTTTCCGCAAGAAATACGTTAACGCAGCGCACTATTGGGCCAACAAGCAAAGCTTCTGTTTCTTTGGATGCTTCACAAATGAAAGAAGGTGATTTCGCCGGCTTGAGTGCTTTGCAAAAAGAATATGGTTTGGTTGGGATAAAAGCTGAAAACGGGCAAAAATTCATTGTAATGGTAAATACTATTTCAGATAAAGCTTTTGAAGTACAGCGAATTCCATTAAATCAAAACCAGGTTTATTTAAAGATTGAATGTGACTTTACCAATAAAAAAGATGAAGCAAACTTCTTCTATAGCTTGGACGGAAAAGTTTGGAATGCGATAGGCGAAACTTTAAAAATGGAATATACGCTTCCTCACTTTATGGGTTATCGTTTTGGTCTTTTCAATTATGCCACAAAAAATACTGGTGGCTATGTGGATTTTGATTGGTTTCGAATTAATTATTAATAAAGATAAAAAGACAAAAGTGATGATAGATAAAAATTTCACAGGCGAATCCCTCGTAAGACTTCACTATCTGGTGTTGGTTTTGGGATTGATTTTACCAGTTTTTGTTATTAGTCAGAATAAAAAGAAGGAAGAAAAATCAGAAATTAAAGCACCTCAATATCGCAATCTTTTTAAAGAGGCAGGATACAATCAAAATGATATTGATAAAAAATTAGCGAAAGCATATTATGATGTTTTTGAAGGACCAAACAAAGTGTATTTTGAAGAGGGCGATTCTTTAGGATATGTATCGGATGTCAAAAACAAAGATGCGCGTACCGAAGGAATGTCATACGGAATGATGGTTGCGGTTCAGCTTGATAAAAAAGAAGTTTTTGATCGAATTTGGCGATGGTCGGTCAAATACATGCAACATCACGATGGACCAAGAGAAGGTTATTTTGCATGGAGTGTTGATCCTCAGACCAAAAAGCAAAATTCGGCTGGATCTGCTTCAGATGGTGAGTTGTATTTTGTGACAAGTTTGCTTTTTGCGTCTAACAAATGGGGCAATACTACAGGAATAGATTATTACAAAGAAGCCAGAAGAATTTTGGATAATATGTGGAAAAAAGATGGCACTGGCAACATCCACAATATTATCAATACCGAACATAAGCAAATATCATTCGTGCCTGAAGGTGGTGGTTACAATTGGACAGATCCTTCTTATCATGTTCCAGCATTTTTCGAAATATGGGCATTGTATGCAAAAGATGGCCACGAACAGTTTTACAAAGAATGTGCTGATGTTTCGCGACAATTTCTGCATAAAGCAACGCATCCGATAACAGGCTTAAACTCAGATTATACCGAGTTTACTGGCGAACCTCATCCTACACCATGGATGCCACCGGGATTTCGATATGATTCCTGGCGAGTTCCTATGAACATTGCAATGGATTATGCTTGGTACGGAAAAGATAAAAAATGGCAGGAAGAATACGCTTCTAAATTTCAAAATTTCCTCAGATCAAAAGGATTGGACACTTTTGAAGATCAATTCAATCTGGATGGTACTAAACCTGATTTTATTCTGCAAGCTGGTTCGGTTAAAAAACTAAGACATTCGATCGGATTGGTGGCAACTTCGGCTACGGCATCATTGGTAAGCAAAGACAAAAATAGTATCGATTTTGTTCATGCGGTTTGGAATGCCAAACTGGAACCTTATGAAGATGGTTATTTTGATCCGTATTATGATGGATTGATGTATCTCTTTAGTTTAATGCATCTAAGTGGAAATTATAAAATTATAACTCCATCAACTAATTAATTTTTAAACTTAAAAAATAACAATATGAAACAGCATACAATTGTAATGTTATGGGCATTTATTTTGTCAGCCAGTACTGGTTTTTCACAAGCAAGTCCGACTTCAATTATCGAAGATTTTAAGCCTTCAACGGTTAACCAGCCCGGACAGGAATATCCGAAAGTTAATTCTCAGGGTTATGCGCGATTTCAAATTTTAGCTCCTGAAGCCAAGTCGGTTGTGGTAAGTCTTGGATTAGGCGGAGCAAAAGGAGGAACTACACTCGTTAAAGGAGAAGATGGTTACTGGAGAGGCACCACGGCTGGAGCAATGGATGAAGGATTTCATTATTATCATGTTACGGTCGATGGCGGAATTTTTAACGATCCGGGGGCACTCAATTTTTATGGCTCTACCAGATGGGAAAGCGGAATTGAAATACCAGCGCATGACCAAGATTTTTATGCATTGAAAAATGTGCCACACGGAAATGTTCAGCAAATTCTTTTTCCTTCAAAAAGCACCAACACTTCACGCAGAGCATTTGTGTATACACCGCCAGGTTATCATAAAGATAAAACGAAACAATATCCGGTTTTGTATTTACAGCACGGTTGGGGAGAAGATGAAACGGCTTGGAGCAACCAAGGACGTGTCAATTTAATAATGGATAACTTGATTGCAGAAGGAAAAATAAAACCATTTCTTATTGTAATGACTTACGGAATGACAAATGAAATCAAATTTGGAGGTTTGGCAAGTTTCAAGATAGAGCCATTTCAAACTGTTCTTGTTGATGAATTAATTCCGTATATCGACTCAAATTTCCGTACGCTTGCTAATCAGGCTAATCGTGCCATGGCTGGTTTGTCGATGGGAGGAATGGAGACACACAGTATTACACTTAATAAACCTGAAGTTTTCTCTCATTATGCACTTCTTAGCGGTGGCATTTATAAACCTGAAGAAATTAAGGATAAATCTAAAGTAAAACTTGTATTTGTAAGCTGTGGAAGCAAAGAGAGACCCGAAGCGGTAGAAACTTCAATAAAAGCGATGAAAGATGCCGGATATAATGCGGTTTCTTATATCTCTGAAAATACAGCTCATGAATTTTTGACTTGGCGTCGTAGTTTCAAAGAATTAGCCCCGCTTTTATTTAAGTAGATTTTTCAACAGTACTAATTCAATCCATTGATCTGAACATTTCCTAAGAAGTAATTGTTTGGGTTAATCGAATAAAATCTAAATTATGTCTAAACTTAATAGCATTTCAACAGTTCTTTTGAACTTCCAGAATAAAAAATGGAAAGAAGTATTCCTATTTCTTTGTTTGTTTAGTTGGTCAACTATTTCATTTTCCCAAAAATTGAAAATAAACGAAAAGGAATATTTTGAAACCCGAGGATTAAATGTTTTGGTTTTTAGCAATGAATATAACGGAATGTTCTTTGACGAAAAAACTGCCGGTATAGAGTTTATTCATCATGGTGTAAGAACCGTGACCGGCGGCGCTATCAGGCTTCAAAACACTCCAGAACAATGGGATTTGATTCCGTTAATGACAAGCCGAAAAGTAGATAAGGCGAACAATACCATTGAAGTTACACTTACATATGAAGAATTTGATTTTGATTCCAAAATAATAGTAACATCAAAAGGAAACGGATTCTTGATCAATGTTTTTCTAGATAAGCCAGTTCCGAAGCAATTGGAAGGAAGAGCAGGATTTAATATGGAATTTTTGCCAACATCTTATTTTGAAAGTAATTATGTTGTTGATGGAAAGGCAGGAACGTTTCCGCGTTATCCTTCAGGAAATACTGAAATAAAGCCTTTATCTCAAAAAATCCCACAATTCGCCGGACATACCACATTTGATGATCGCGGAAAAAAGGAATTTATAACGACTCTTCCATTAGATTCCGGGAAGAATTTCATTTTCGCACCTGAAAATCCGGAGCGCACAGTAAAAATTCAGTCGGAAGATCAGGAGATTATGCTTTTTGATGGAAGAAATCTTGGACAGAATGGCTGGTTTATTGCGCGAAGTATACTTCCTTCAAATAAAACAGGAAAAGTATTGACTTGGTATGTAGAACCTAACGCAATTCCTAATTGGACAAGAGAACCTGTAATAGGCTTTTCGCAAGTTGGATATATGCCCGGACAAAAGAAAGTGGCGGTAATTGAACTTGATCAAAATGACACAGCATTAGCTAAAGCATCAATCTATAAACTTAATGAAGACGGGAAATTTGTAGAAAAACTGAAATCTGATGTCAAAGTTTGGGGAAATTATTTAAGATATAATTATGCTCAGTTTGATTTTAGTTCTATTAAAGAAAAAGGACTTTATTACATCCAATATGGCGATCAAAAAACAAACACTTTTCAAATAGAGGACAATATTTACTCAAATGTATGGCATCCTACAATGGATGTCTGGTTTCCGGTTCAAATGGATCACATGGAAGTAAATGAGGCTTATAGAGTTTGGCATGGAAAACCATTTTTAGACGATTGCCTTCAGGCGCCTTTGAATCATGAACATTTTGATGGTTACAAACAAGGCCCTACTACAGAAACAAAATACAAACCTTTAGAGCGTATTCCCGGAATGTCAGTTGGAGGCTGGTTTGACGCAGGTGATTTTGATATACAAACTTTTTCGCATGTCAGCGTAATCAACAGTTTTGTAGAATCTTGGGAAGAATTTAAAGTAAAAAGAGATGAAACTTTTATTGACCAAAAAACGCAGTTTGTAGACATTCACCGTCCCGATGGCCAGCCCGATTTATTACAGCAAATAGAGCATGGCGTTTTAAATCTTGTGGCACAGGTTGAAAATATTGGCCATCCGGTAAGAGGAATTGTTGTTCCTAATCTGCATCAATATCATCATTTAGGCGATGCTTCTACAGAAACGGATAATCTGCCTTATAATCCAAGTCTTAAGCCTTATGAATCCAATGGAGTTTCGAGTGGTACGATGGATGATAGATGGGCGTTTACAAATCGTTCTTCCTTTCTTGATTACAGAACAGCGGGTGCATTAGCTTCGGCAAGTAGAGCTTTAAAAGGCTATAATGATGAACTTTCGGCTAAATGCTTATCTCTTGCAGTGAAATTGACAAACGAAGCAACTGAAATAGAAAAAAAGGCAAAACCTGATAATAGTCCAATGTCGAGATGGGGCAAAGGAAGCGATATGATTGCGATATTACAGCTTTACTTAAGCACAAAAGACCATAATTATAAAAAAGGTTTTCTAGATAGAATTTGGAAACTATTGGATGAAAATTTAGAATTTAATATTAATTCAGCTTTATTGGCTGTGCCTTCTATGGATGATAACTACAAAGTAAAATTACGAAGCTATGTTATCAAGTATAAAGAAAAAACAAATAAAGAGAATAGTGATAATCCTTACGGTGTTCCCCTGGTTAAGAGAGGCTGGGGTGGTACTTCTCAGGTGATTAATTGGGCAAGCACAAATTATTACATTCATAAATTCTATCCTGAGATTATGGATAAAGAATCTGTTTATCAAGGATTGAACTATATTTTTGGATGCCATCCTTATTCCAATTTATCTTTTGTAAACGCTGTTGGAAATAAATCCAAAAAAGTAGCTTACGGAAATAACCGTGCCGATTTTACAACTATTGCCGGCGGAGTAGTTCCCGGACTTATTTTTCTTAAACCTGATTATTTAGAAAATAAAGATGACTGGCCGTTTTTTTGGGGTGAAAATGAGTGTATTATAGACGGTGGCGCTTGGTATGTTTTTTTGGCGAATGCTGTAAATGATTTAGCAAATGAAAAATAGTAAACAGGCTTAAAATTTAACCGCAAGGTACGCAATCCCGATAGCTATCGGGAACACAAAGTTCGCAAAGTTTTTATTGACAAAGCTTAGCGAACTTAAAAGACAACGTGAACACAACGACAAAAAGAAACTGGCGGACTTTGCGGTAAAATTAACCACAACATAAACAAATATAAACATGAAACGATTTTTAAATATTGCCATACTAATTTCCAGCTTGTATTTTCAGTCAGGCTGGAGTCAGGAAACACAGATTGTTGAAGATTTTAAACCTTCAACAATGAATCAGTCGGATAAACAATTTCCACAGGTAAATTCGCAAAGACGTGTCCGTGCCAGTATTTCTGCACCTGATGCAAATAAAGTGCAACTCGACATTGGCGGTGAAAAATACGATATGCGAAAAGATGCCAATGGAGTTTGGACAGGAGAATCGAATCCGCAAGATGAAGGATTTCATTATTACCAGTTAAATATTGACGGAGCTTCGGTACCAGATCCAGGAAGTTTGTATTTCTATGGTGCCGGACGATGGGGAAGCGGAATCGAAATTCCATCGAGAGATCAGGAATTTTTCGATTTGAAAAATGTGCCTCACGGCCTTGTCAGCGAAAAAAAATATTTTTCAAAATTGACAAATTCTTTTAGACGCTGTTTTATTTATACACCTGCAGGTTACAATGAAAATACGAAAATGCGTTATCCGGTACTTTATTTGCAACACGGAAGTTTTGAAGATGAAACAGGCTGGTCTTCTCAAGGTAAAGCCAATTTAATTTTAGATAATCTAATTGCTTCAAAGCAGGCAAAGCCAATGATTATTGTAATGGATAATGGTTACGCTTATAAGTCTCAAAGCAGTGAACTGAAAGATAAGAAAGAGCGTCCAGAATCTATTTTTGAAGAAGTATTAATATCCGAAGTTATCCCAATGATTGATGCTAAGTTTCGTACTATAGCCAATCGTGAAAATAGAGCTATCGCAGGTCTTTCGATGGGCGCCAATCAAACAATGAGGATTATGATGAATAATCTGGAAACTTTCTCGTACTATGGAGGCTTTAGCGGTACAGCAAATTATCCGAGTATAGATCCTCTTGATGCTTCCACCTTTTTGGATGGAAAATACAAAGACGGCAGTGCATTAAATAAAAAAATAAAGGTTTTTTGGTTAGGATTAGGTACAAAAGAACCCGCTCCTTTTCCAAAATCAATAGGAGCATTTCGAACGATGTTGGAAAAACAAGGTATTAAATATGATTATTACGAATCTCCTGAAACTGCACATGAATGGCTTACATGGAGGAGATGTTTACATCAGTTTGCAGCAAAATTGTTTAAATAAACTTTCTAAATAAGTCTAGATTAAAAAACATTTTAATATAAAAAAAGATAAAGTATTGAAAACGTCTTATCAATACTTTATCTTTTTTATTTTTTAATCACTATTTATTTTCCAAAATGTTTTTGGACAGCAAGAACTAAAAACATAAAATCGGTTGATCCTCCACCCATAACATATTCTGTTTGTTGCCAAAAGTAAGGCCATTTTTTAAGCTCGGGCAAGTTTGGCCTAATAAGCGCCGTGCCTGAAGTTACTCCGCCAGGAATATAGGACCAATCGGCACGATTCATTCCATAGGCAACCAACAACGAATTAGATCCAATTCCCGAAGCAAACGATGCGGTATTATTGCCCGGATGAACCCCAAGTATAAAATTCAAAGCATTGCTGTAAACTTCATAGTTTGCAAATTCTGGCCATGATTTTGAGAAATAATATTGTTGTACACCAAAATCCTGTAAAGTCCAGCCAGCTCCCCAAATATTAGGTTTATATGGAACTCCATAAGGAGAATCTGTAAGCGAATTGTTTTTGGTTTTCGCACTCCATTTTTGGGCTTCAGCATTCAGCTTTTCAAGAAATGATTTGTCCTTAATGAGATGTTTAATTCGTCCAACTCTCCATCCTAAATTTTCGAAATTTTTCAACACCTCTCCATTTAAAGAAGCAATTTGATTGAAATAAGTTAGTTCGTTGGTTGCTAATGCCAATTCAACAAGAACAGTTATTTTGCTTTCTGCTCTTTTTGATTTTTCAAAAGAAGTATTATAAAGCGCTTTTGCAGTTTCTAAACATTCTGTAGCCAATTTTGGATTGCTGATTTTTAAAACACGGTAAGAACAGGCAAGTCCGCCAGCAACATACAATTCACGATCAGGATTGTCTTCAGTGAAAACCCATCTGTCATCATCTTTTGCACTTGGATTTTCTGCCCATTTATTATCCGTAACTCCTCCAAAATCTCCAAGGAGCACATATTGTTTTAAATTGTTTGTAATGATTCCGCGATACAAACGACCCATAGAACGATAGCCTGCCAAAATTGAGGCCAATCCATGTTCCATTTGCTGTAAAGCATCAGATTTACCATCGGGCTGATGAATTTCAACTATTTTTTTATCATTATCAATACTTGTCGCATCATAAGATTCGATATTAAACTCTTCTAACATCAGTGCCAGATTCCAAACTGTTCCAATCTGAGATTCCACTCTCAAATCATCATCTCCAGCATCGTGCCACCCGCCTTGATTTAAATTTGGAACAACTTCATTCGATTTATATTTTGTAAGTGTCGAAGGTCCCTGGACATATCCGTCAAAATGATTCAAATTAGTTGGAGCCATTTGAGCATCATCCAAATGGCAGAAGTTGTGCCAAATTCGATACTTTTCATTCACTCTCATGTGGCACATTTGTACTGGTAAAAAGTATTCCAAAATAGGTTGCCAAACATCTCGATCATAAAGCTTTTTGCTTATCTGAAAAGAAGAAGTCTCATTTCCTCTATAACTTAATGTGTACATTCCTTCCTCATTTACTTCAGAAAAATCTATTTGGTAATAGTTGTATCTTAAAAAATCGCCCCATTTTTTAGGTTTTATGGTTTTGATTTTTTTCTTGCCAAACTCATCATGTTTGATCAAAATTACTTCTGATGTTTCTGTATCATTTGGATCCGTTTCCAGAATAGCTACTTTAGATTGTTTTGGATAATAGCCAACTTGCGAAACCTGAACAACCGGCTTGTAAGTCCAATTCGGAATAACATTTGGAGAAACAACAATATCAATAACCCTTTTCCCAGAAGTTTTAGAAATTGGCGCGCGGACAATAAACCACCCATTGTTATGATTAATTCTTCCATCCCATAATGCAATATCTTCTAAATTAGACTGAATCGTTACTCTCGATAAATCGCTTTCGGGGGCAATTGTAATTTTTTTTCCTTTACAGAGAGGCGTTCCAAGACTCTGTCCATCCATTTGTGATTGAAGAGGCCCGTAAGGAGAAGGAGTAAAAATGCCGAAATTTCCATCACATATATAGGACTTTCCAAACAAATCGCCCGGAAACAATTCAATGTTGAAACCAATTTTTCCTAACCATTTTGCATCGATTTCATTATCTAAATCGACTGTAATTCGAAAATTATTTCCATCTGTAGGCGTTACATTTACTTTATATTTTAATTTCAAATCAGGATAATCTATTGGATTAAAGCCACTGCGATTTTTAGATTCATCAGGATAAGATAAAGTCTGAGATATTGTATTCGAACCCGAATCTATATTTTTTTCGACTTCTTTCGGTACAGGCGACCATTGTCCTGGCGAGATTTCTAAACGTAAATCTCCATTTGCCATAACGCGTTCACCATGCTGAATCATTGTAACCCCTGTTTGATGTCCGTCAGGATAAATATCATCAAAGACGGTTACGTCTAGTCCACGAGCAGAAAAATAACCTTTTGGATGAAGTTTTAGGTTTTGTCCATACATTTTTAATTGTAGTATCGTTGCTATTAAGGCAAAAAAAATAAGCACTCTATTTTTCATTATTTACAGGTTATTTCGATTTGTGTTTTTTGACGAATGCAAATAGTTGAACTTTTATTTAATAAAAGATAAAATACCAACATTAAGATTATAAATGTAGTTTTCTGCTCATAATCTGAATAACAAATTTGAAGCGTAATATAGAAGAATTGATGCGCTTTTAAGGACTTAATTTTATGGAAGAGTCGTTTTTAGAAAAAAGCCTGATAAGTTAGTACTTCCCAGGCTTTTGATTTCTTCTCGTAGAGGGAATCATTCAAATATCTAACCAGATTATCTGGAATTATTACAATATTTTAGAATACGCATGTTAATTTTTTCTCGTCTTTGTTTACATAGCACTCATATAGATTGCAATATTTAAAACATATTAGTGTAAGTAATAATGCTGAGGATTAGTATTAATTTGGAAACCATCTATCAATCAAAGTTTTTATTTCCAATTTCGCATTTTCAAGGATTGAATTTAATTGGTCTCTATTTTGGTCAACCCCAAAAGCTGAAATTTGTTCTGAAGAGATGCCCATAAAATCAAAATTTTGTTTTATTGTTGAGGAAGCAAATTCCTTGATGTTATCTGAGTTATTATAATCGAATCCGCTAACTACTATTGATAAAGCTTTTTTATCTTTACAAAGACCACTAAAGCCTGTCTCAGGGCTAAAAGAAAATGTCTTATCACTAACGACAATAGCATCTATCCAAGCCTTTACTGTTGCTGGCATTGTAAAATTGTAAATAGGAAAAGCCAATACGATATTATCAGCTGCAATAACTTCGTCAATAAGTTTATGATGATTAGATAGAGTTAAGAGTTCTATTTCTGAAAAGTCTCTTTTACCCATATTCCATTCCATTATTAAATTCAAATTTTTCTCTAACAATAATTCTGGAGGAGTTTCAGCTAAATTTAAATGTTTAATTTCTGTTTTTCCTTTTGCTAGTTCCACAAATTCATCAAATAAAATTTGGGTATAAGAGCCTTTTCTCGGTGTGTAGTTTACAACTAATGTCTTTGTCATATTTTCTATTTTTTTACAAATATAGAGTCAATAAATTGATAATTTTAATTATTTTTGTTTGCTTATTTATAATATATGTTATGATTAATTTGGAATGGTTGAGAACTTTTAGCTGTATATATGAATGTAATAATATAACAGAAGCTTCAAAAAAATTAAATATGACTCAACCTGGAGTTAGTAAACATTTATCTGCCTTGGAAAGCCATATTGGAAAAAAATTATTTGAAAGAACTACTCGGAAATTAGTACCTACCGAATATGGAAAATTTTTATATTCACAAGTTAATAATCCATTAAGTGAATTAGAAAAAGTAGAATATTATTCAAGTCAAAGAACAAAAAAGCAACGATCTGCAATAACAATTGGTTGTACAACAGACTTTTTCAAGAAAGAATTAATGCATCATATTTATACTTTTGACATGTATATAGTGACCCAATTTGGAAATGAAAAAGAATTGATTGAAGCTCTTGAAATGGAAAAAATTCAATTGTTGGTTGGAATAAAAAAATACGATACTTACGACCATCAATTCACATACTTAAAGAATGAAGAGTTGGAATTAATTTGCTCCAATTCTATTGTTATTCCAGAGAATATTGAAAAAAATGATAAGCAATTCATCACATGGCTACAAAATCAAACTTGGTTTACATATGACAATAACCAAAATGATATAAAAAAGTTCTGGGATTCTAGATTTAATACCAGTCCTAGAATAGTTCCAAGATATATTTTGCCCTCTTATTTGGACACAATAGAAGCTTTAAAAAATACTAATGGATTTAGTATAGTTCCTAAACATTTATGCGATGAAGCGTTGGATAAAAATTTGATTAAAACACCAATTAAGTCTTCTAAAATAATAGAGCAAAAATTATTTTATTCATTCAAGCTGAAGAATAACAAGTTGAAAGAAGTTAACCTTTTTATAGAGAAGATGAATAAAAATAATTTGCCCGATTCCTCCGACATGTAGCCAACGATAGCGAAGATTTGCAATCTGTGCCTGCAAAGAAAATCAAAATTATAGAAACAAAAAAGCTTAAGAGAAATCTGAAGGTTTTGTCTGTGTAGCAGGAACAGGACTCGAACCATAATTTATTATTGTGATTTTCTATAAAATTGAAGTATTATAAAAAAATAGCAAAGATCTGGTTTTAAAAGGGCCAATTAAAATTGTATTTTATTTGTATCTCATGCTCATTTAATAGTATTCAATGTTAGAAAATTAATTTCTGGGAGTGAAATTCACAAAATATTTCAAATCTAATTTTTCTCTAAAAACAATCGTTTCAATTTTTGCTCTGTAATTTTTGATACTCAAAGATATTCAGATTGTCCAAATGCTTATGTCTTTTATTTATATTGTAAAATTTTTCAATATAAGCAGAAATTGAAGATTCAGCATCTTGTTTGTTGCGAAAGCTTTTTTGATATATTACCGTTGTGAGTGGAATAATCGAATTTCAAAGAATCAAATACCTTAATAGGATGTGCTTACGATTATGATGTTACAAATATTGGGAATTATAATGGAGGCTCCTATGAAAGTTTTGTCCGCTTAGACTTATTTGCCAATACAAAATCTAGAATAACTACCCAGAGTTTTTTTAGACTGTAGTTATCCTGAAAGTATGGCTGGAATGGTTTTCCTCTTGCAGTGGAAAGAATTTTTATTCTGTTGTATCGTCTTATTTGTTGATATTGAATGTTTTG
The DNA here is from genome assembly GCF_000425445.1 of Flavobacterium denitrificans DSM 15936. Taxonomy (GTDB): domain Bacteria; phylum Bacteroidota; class Bacteroidia; order Flavobacteriales; family Flavobacteriaceae; genus Flavobacterium; species Flavobacterium denitrificans. The sequence goes on from NZ_AUDL01000017.1 coordinate 98,030, forward strand.
TCGGATAAAATTTATATATACCTTAATCTATAAGTTTTAAAACTTTTACTGGCAAAAACAAATCTATTTTCAAAGGAACTTTGCACTTTCAAATCTAGGTGTTTGAATTTTAAGACCTTATAAAATAATTAAATACATAATAATTATAGTTATGAAAAATAGATTACTTCCTTTATTTCTTGTTCTAGGATCTATTTCAGCTTATTCGCAGGTTGGTATTGGAACCTTGACTCCAAATAAATCGGCACAGTTAGAAGTTCTTTCAAATGACAAGGGTATTTTGATACCAAGAGTTAAATTAACTAGCACAACAGATGCTGTTACAATTACGAATGGTAATGTAAATAGTTTATTAGTTTTTGCAACTGATACTATTGGTGATATCAAGCCAGGTTACTACTATTGGTATGATGACAAGTGGAATAGAATAGTTGTTTCGGGTGAAAATGCTGTAACTCCAGGTACGGTTATTTATAATCCTACTACTAATCAATTTGCTTATATTGACAATAAAGGAGATTCGCACATAATTAATATTACTGATATAATAAAAGCTAATGAAGTTATAACGACTATAACTAACAATGGTGGTGGAACATATACTTATAAAAATGAAGCAGGAGACGAGGTTGTAATTAACGTTATAGGTGATGTTGCTAATAACTTCCAGACTATCGTAAACAATCCTACCGTGACTAACATCATAAAGGAGATTGCTAAGAAGATAGAAGGGGATGTAACCTACAACGCGACTACCCAGCAGTTCAGCTATATTGATGCCAACGGCGATTCAAAAGTAATCAACATCAGCGACCTTGTGAA
>NZ_KE384380.1:0-25801 GCF_000425445.1 Flavobacterium denitrificans DSM 15936
CCAGACTATTGTGAACAATCCTGCAGTTACGCAGATCATTGAAAACATCGTTAAGAAGACAGACGGCAATGTAAGCTACAACGCTACGACACAGGAATTCAGCTATACTGATGCAAACGGGGATTCTCATGTGATCAATATCAGCGACCTTGTGAAGCTTAACGAGACTGTGACTACGGTAACCAACAACGGATCAGGAAGCTATACATACAAAAACGAGGCTGGTACAGATGTTGTGATCAATGTCGTGAATGATGTTGCGGACAACTTCCAGACTATTGTGAACAATCCTGCAGCAAAGAAAGATCCTGCATTGAAAAAAGCGATGATTGAGGAAGCCCATAAAGCGGACAAAGAACTGGTTGATCCATTACTGCAATTTCGCAACTGGGGAATACCTCTTCCAGGGAACTGGACCACTGCCGATAACTGTGCTGCTTTTGGAACGGATTATTTCACCCGTACAGCCATAGCAAAATCCAATATACTGGTGAATGCAGGTAAAGAAACAAAGTATTTTTATCAGGATCTCGATTCAAAAGGATCTCGACTGAATGGTTCTAAACAGTATACTCTAACATTTGCAAAAGGTAACCTTCCGCCTGTAGACGGCTTCTGGTCTCTTACACTTTATGACAAGCATCACTTTTTCTATCCCAATGCCATAAAACGCTATTCGGTTGGAACTAAAAACCGGGATTTAAAGTACAATGTCGATGGTTCCCTTACATTGTATGTGCAGCATGCGGAGCCGCAAGGGGACAAAAAAGCCAATTGGCTGCCGAGTCCTGCGGAAGATTTCTGTTTATATTTCAGATGCTACGGCCCAAAGCAGTCCGTTATTAAAAATCAATGGACGCCTCCGTCTGTAGTAAAAATTTAATTTCAGTCAAAAAGAGAAGATAAAAGAAAAAATTATTTTAAGTTTATGCATAGTAATTAATATAAATAAAAAAAGGCGCCAATTGTCTTCAATTGGCGCCTTTTGGCTTTTGTGACCCCTACGGTACAAATTCCAAACCACCTATTTTTGGAGGATTTAAAACGAATTTTAAGTGTTAATATACCGAACTATAATGTATTTGAAGACAGTAGTTTAAGTGTAGCTGCTTAATTTATTACTTTCATTTATAGAAAAAATGATATTCATATAAATTGAGAAATTAGTATGATGTAAAAAGAAACTTTTCATTTATAAAATTAACGCACGCTATGAAACCATATAAATTTGAAGATTTACCTGATATTATTGGTAAGCTCCTTACAAGAATTGATAGTATTGAAAAACTTTTACAAGAAAATAAAGTAAATAGTGTTGCCGCTGATGATGATTTGTTAACAATTTCTGAGGCAGCAAAATTATTAAAGTTGTCTGTAGCCACTATTTATACCAAAGTCTGTAAAAATGAGATTCCAGCCAATAAGCAAGGTAAGCGTCTCTATTTTTATCGTGGAGAGCTACTAAATTGGATAAAATCGGGTCGAATTAAAACTATTTCAGAGATACAACAGGAAACTGAACTGAAATTTAATTCGGGTAGACCATTTAAATAAATAAGAAAGACATCTTTTGGAAGATGTCTCTCTTATTTTACAGTATTCTATTTCAAGCTTATTCTTAGCGATGCTTCTCTTTTCTTCTCATCAATTATTTTCGTGTAAATCTGAGTAGTTTTCACACTTTTATGACCAAGCATTTTTGAAATGGTAAAAATGTCTGTTCCGGAGAAAATTTGTAATGTAGCATAGGTGTGCCGGAAACAATGAAAAGTTATATGTTTTGTAATTCCGGCTTGGGCAACCCAGACTGGCAAAACTCTATCCACATCCCATTTTTTCAGACCCCCGAATATTTGGTCGTTATCATTTGTTCTGTCACCAAGTACTTCATAAGCCTCGTCTGATATTGGCATAGTCTGCAAGCCTTCGGTTTTCTTTTGTTTAAACCTGATATAATGTCCATCATCTTCTCTATATTGAACTTCTGACCAGGTTAATTTAGCTATATCTGAATATCTAATTCCTGTAAGGGTCGAAAACATTGAAATTTTATAGACAATATTTTTAGAACAAGGAGTTGCAAATAATTTTTTAGCTTCATTTAAAGTAAGAAAATTTCGCTGTGACTCCTGCTCTTTGATGCAATCTACCCCAGCGTTTATATCAGTCCGAAGCTTGCCTTCTTTATAGGCTCTTTTGAGCGTAGTTTTTAATTTATTGTGATAGGAGAGAGCTGTGTTTCTTGCTAGGGTATTTCCGGTATCTCTTCTGTTTTTGGCCTTTAATAAATATTCTTTGTAATCTTCAATTAGTGTCACTGTTATATCTTTAAAAGTAACGTCGCGTCCTGAAAGAAAATTTTCAAAATGAATAATTGCTGCGTACCAAATCTGATAATTATTGCCCTCTTTTTTATCTGCCAAATTTTTAAAATACTCTAAAAAGGAGCCACGTCCAATCCTCTTAATTTCCAGTTGTTCTTTTTCAAAGTCACTATACACATCATGTTTGCGCATTTCATTCAGTCTTCGAATTTGAATAAGTTCTGCTGTGTGCAGATTTTCAATATTGGAAATTTTCTGAATTTGATTCTTTGGGTGTTCAAACAGGTACAGTTTTAAGAATTCACGTCTCGTGTACTTATTCGTTTCTGTATTTAGTATTGGCGGATAAAAATCCAGGTAAAGGGATAACATGCCATTTGCCAAAAGCTTTTTTCTCAATCTTACATTTCCTTTTTTCATTTTTCTCTTACATTAAATATAATATCAATATCTTTTTTCGCTACATAATTGAATTTTCCAACTGAATATTTAATTATTCCATGTCTTTGTATCAGCATATATAAAGCTCCATTTGAAATTCCAAATTTCTGCTGAATCTGAGTTATGGTATAACATTTATCCAGTCCTGGGAATTCCTGAACAGGGCGAAGCAGGGCTTCCTGTAAAGGAATAGAAAAAAAGCTGTCCAAATCACATCTTCGGATAACGGTTCTGGTTCCGAATTTGGCAATATCAAGCTCACCCCGCTGGATCAGCCTGTAAATTGTCCTTCTGCTGATGCCGAGCAAATTACTGGCCATATTAACATCGATGAAATCTCTTGTCTTAATTACTTCCAGATTTGCATTTTTGGCCGTTTCTGTCTGTTTGTTGCTGTGGTCAATTTTAGACTGCCGAGTCCTTGCTTTATAGGCTCTGGAGCTGCATTTAAGCGAACAGTAAAGTGTTTTTGTTGTGCGTGCTGTAAACTCATTTTTACAGAATTCGCAGATTCTGGTAATCTCAATTTTTGAACTCATAGATATGTGACTTTAAGTGTCCCACTGTGACTATGTGTGTCTCTATGTGCCATAATTTGGCCAAAATAAAATATTATTTGTACCTCAGTTTTTCGAGGTACAAACAAGGTACAAATTTAATCAAAACATCACTAAATATCCAAAAGAAAAAGGAATTAAAAAACGAGTTAAAAGATTGTTTATCAATACTTTAACTCGTTTGTTTGTTGTTGTTTTGCGTTATTTTGTTGCTCTATTTTCCGATGCAGAAATTAGCAAAAATATTCCCCAGTAATTCATCGTTTGTAACCTGGCCCGTAATAAGTCCAAACTGATATAAAGCTTCACGAATATCCAGTGCCATTAAGTCGCTTGAAAGATTGGTTTCAAGGCCGAATTTTACTTTTTGTATTTCATCTAAAGCTTTAAGTAAAGAATCGTAATGCCTTGTATTAGTTACAATAGTTTCATTGTTTCGTAGCGCGCCAGTATTGACAAATGAAAGCAGTTCATTTTTTAATTCATCGACTCCAATTTTTTCTTTTGCAGAAATCAATAAAAGTTTTGCATTCAAGTTTTCAAGCTGATTCGTAATGTTTGAAACTTCATCAGCAGATAATATGTCTTTTTTGTTAACGACAATTAAAAGTGGTTTTAGCGGATATTTATTTTTGATTTGCTCAATCTCCGAAACAAATTCAGAGCTTGAAGATTTAAATTTCAATCCATCAAATAAGTAAATGACAACCTGAGCCTGCTCTATTTTTTCGAAAGTTTTTTTGATACCAATGCTTTCTACAACATCTTTGGTTTCACGAATTCCTGCCGTATCAATGAATCGAAAACCAACACCGCCAATAACCAATTCATCTTCAATCGTATCGCGAGTTGTTCCGGCAATGTCGGAGACTATGGCACGTTCTTCGTTTAATAAGGCATTCAACAAAGTAGATTTTCCAACGTTTGGCTCACCAACAATGGCTACGGGAATACCGTTTTTGATTACGTTTCCAACTGCAAATGAATCAATTAATCTTTTTAAAACAAATTCAATTCGGTTTAATAATTCATGAAATTGAGTTCGGTCAGCAAATTCAACATCCTCTTCCGCAAAATCTAATTCTAATTCAATTAATGAAGCAAAATTCAAAAGTTCTTCACGGAGTTTGGCAATTTCGTTGCTGAAGCCACCTCGCATTTGTTGCATTGCGATTTGGTGAGATGCTTCGTTGTCAGATGAAATCAAATCAGCAACAGCTTCTGCTTGTGATAAATCAAGTTTTCCATTTAAGAAAGCACGTAAAGTAAATTCTCCTGCATCGGCCATTCTGCACCCTTTTCTTAATAATAATTGAATAATTTGTTGCTGAATATAAGTTGAGCCATGACAAGAAATTTCAATTGTGTCTTCGCCGGTATAGGAATTTGGCCCTTTGAAAACAGAAACTAAAACTTCATCAAGTGTTTTTTCATTATCTACAATATGTCCTAAATGAAGTGTATGGGTTTTCTGTTTCGTCAAATCTTTATTTTTTATGGATTTAAAAACAGAATTGCCAATTGCGATAGCTTCAGCACCTGAAATACGAATGATAGCAATAGCTCCAGCTCCAGATGGAGTAGCTAATGCAACTATAGAATCTTGATTTATCATGTTGCAAAGGTATGAAAAAAGCCTTAAAAGAATTGTGAGTTGCGAATTGTGAGTTGAATTGAAAAATGTGAGTAACGGGATATCAATTATCAATTTAAGCAATAAACGTCGATTTTCGACTTTTGGTTTTACACTTAAACTTTAGACTTTCGACTTTCGACTTTCGACTTTCGACTTTCAACTTTCGACTTTCAACTTTCGACTTTCAACTTTCGACTTTCAACTTTCGACTTTCAACTTTCGACTTTCAACTTTCGACTTTCAACTTTCGACTTTCAACTTTCGATTTTCAACTTTCGATTTTCAACTTTCGACTTTCAACTTTCGACTTTCAACTTTCGACTTTCAACTTTCAACTTTCGACTTTCTACTTTCGACTTTCTACTTTCGACTTTCTACTTTCGACTTTCTACTTTCGACTTTTGACTTTTGACTTTCGACTTTTGACTTTGGACTTTTGACTTTCGACTTTGGATGTACTCTTGACGAATGTTAAAATACTGATAATTGTCAGGTTGTTTTGTTTTTAGAATGATTAAATTTGAGAGAGCAATACACTAAATCCTAATTAAAATGAAAAAAATATTATTTCCTACAGATTTTTCTGAAGCCGCTACAAATGCGTTTGTTCATGCATTAGAATTTGCTAAAATTGTTAAAGCCGAACTTGTCTTGTTGCATACTTTTGAGATTCCAGTGTATGACAGTCAGTTTTTCCCTGAAAATTATGCCTCGATTTACAGCTCTATTGAATTGGCTAAATTTGAGATGTTTAAAGATGAAATTCCGAAACTCAGAACAATTGCTTCAGATAGAAAATTAGATGATATTGTCATCAAACACCGTTTAATGGATGGTGATTTGATTTACAACTTGCGAAATGCTGTCGAAGAAGATGAAATTGATTTTGTGATAATGGGAACTACTGGAGTTTCTGATTGGACCAAATTTTTTACAGGATCTAATACAAATTCAGTAATATCCGAAGTGAAAGTTCCGGTTTTATGTGTGCCAATTGATGCCAAATATAAAAAAGTGAAAACAATTGGATTTACTACTCGATACCGAGAAAAAGACAAAGCCGTACTTCGTCGAATATTGAAAATCGCAAAAAAAACAGATGCAAAAGTCAAAAGTTTATATGTGAAAACGTCCAATTCTGATGTTTCTGAAATGACAATCAAAGAATGGGAACAAGAATTTGCAAATGATAATGTTGAGTTTTTGGTTTTGCCAAGTGATGATGTCAAAGAAACAATTTTAGATTTTATTCTGTATAAAGACATTGATGTTCTGACAACTATAACTCATAAAAGATCTTTTTTTGAAAGCATTTTTGAATCCAGTTTTTCTAAAAAAATCACTAAAGAAGTTTCTGTGCCCGTTTTAGTCATGCACGAAAAAGAATAAAAAGACAATCGATTTTTAACACTAGTTTTGGAAGTGTAAAACCTATATTTGTACTTCGCTTAAATTTTTAAAATGGAAGTATATCAAAATAAAGTCAATCACTTTTCAAATGTTTACAATAAAATCAATAAAAGATACAATAGCATCAGTTTACTGCGTCTGTTAAGTGTTTTTCTTTGCGCGTTTATGTTGTATAATTACATCAAAACCAATGAAATTCTGTACGTTGTAATGGCTTTTTTGTCTTTTGTTGGTTTTGTTTTTTTAATGAAAATCCATTCGAAATTAGCTTTTCAAAGACAGCTTACAACAGCACTTTTAAAAATCAATGAAAATGAAATTTCTTTCTTAAAAAGAGAAAAACTTCCTTTTGAAGGCGGAGGTGAATTCAACGATTTTCATCACCCGTATGCTTACGATTTGGATATTTTTGGAGATTACTCTCTCTTTCAAAATTTAAATAGAACTGCTACTTTTATTGGAAAAAAAACGCTTGCAGATAAATTATTACGTCTTTTTCCGAATGAAATTATTCTTGAAAACCAGCAAGCAATAAACGAACTTAAATCGAAGATTCAGTGGAGGCAAGACTTTCTTGCTTTGGCTTCTGTCAGTAATGATAATAAAAGTTCTTATGACGCTTTAATTTATTGGAGTTCATTTAAAAACAATACGCTTCCTAAAGCTTTGGTTTTATTGTCATATGCAGTTCCAATATTGTTTTTTAGCGTTTTGATTGCTTATTTTTTGACATCAAACACAATCCTATTATCATATTTGACCTATATTTTCATAGCCAATATGATCGTTTTAGGACAATCTGTAAAACGAATTAAATCGGAAATTGCTCAGGCAGATAATGTCGATAAAATAATTAAGCAATATGGTTTATTGGTTGAAAAAATTGAATCGGAGCAATTTGAATCAAAAAAACTGATTGAATTACAACAAAAGCTGATTTCTAAAAAAATACTTGCTAGTGCTCATTTAAAGCAATTATCGGAATTGTTTTCACGAATGGATACTATCAATAATCTTGTTACTGCAATTGTTTTTAACGGAACATTTTTGTTTAATCTTCATGTTTTAAAAGCTCTTTTGAAGTGGAAAGAAGATTATTCACATGAACTTGAGAACTGGATTGCTATTATTGGTGAATTTGAAGCATTGAATAGTTTGGCAAATTTAGCTTACAATAATCCTGATTTTGTTTTCCCAGAGATTAATTCCGAATACAAAATTGGGTTTGAGAATTTAAGCCATCCGTTATTAAACCCGAAAAGCAGAGTAGGGAATGATACTTATTTTTATCCAGAATCATTTATGATTTTAACTGGATCAAATATGTCTGGTAAAAGTACTTTTTTGAGAAGTTTAGGAGTCAATATGGTTTTAGGCGGAATTGGTTCAGTTGTTTGTGCTTCAGAAGCTAATATTCATCCACTTCCAGTTTTAGTTTCAATGCGATTATCAGATTCTTTGGCAGATAGTGAATCGTATTTCTTTGCTGAAATCAAACGTCTAAAGCAAATTATGGATGAATTGGAAGAACGTCCAGCTTTTGTTTTATTAGACGAAATTTTAAGAGGAACTAATTCTGACGATAAACGAAATGGGACTATTGAAGTTGTTAAAAAAATAATCGCTAAAAATGCTATTGGAGCAATTGCGACACATGATATTGAGGTTTGTTTAACAACAAATGAATTTCCATATATTTTGAAAAATCAATGTTTTGAAGTCGAAATTCAAAACAATGAATTGCATTTTGATTATAAACTCAGAAATGGAATTTGTAAAAATAAAAGTGCCACTTTTTTAATGCAGAAAATGGGTGTTATTTAAGAAAAGAGCCTAAAGAAAATCAAATTTCTTTAGGCTCTTTTTTATACGATATTTCCATTATGAATTAGCATTTTTACGGGCGACATTCTAGAAACTGCTTCCGCTGAGCAACTGGCTTTTAGAAATGCCAGATCAGCTTTGTCTCCCACCTTTGGCCATTGTTGTGTGCCTTTATCATCTAAAGGAATTGGGCCAGAGGTTGCAAGTTTCAGCATTCTTGATAAATTAAATTCGGTTACTTGACCATATAATTGTGCTGCTAGATTTGCTTTTTGTAAAACACTTCCCGTCCCAAATGTATTCCAATGATCGATAATGCTGTCGTTTCCAGTCATTACATTCACACCATATTTCATTAAAGTTGGAATTGGCATGACCAGGCTTCCAAAAGGAATTGTAGAAATGATGCCTACTTGAGCGGTGCTTAATTTTTCGGCCATTTCTTCTTGTTTTGGTTTGTCTATTTTTCCAAGAGCGAAACAATGGCTTAAAAAAGTCTTTCCTTTTAAACTCGGATTTTCATTGACTTTAGCCATTAAATATTCGATTGTTTTTATTCCAGATTCTCCAGATTCATGCAAGTGAATGTCGATTCCTTTATTATTATCTAAAGCCAATTGAACTGTAAAATCGATTGTTTTTTCGATTGAACCATCAATAGAAAAAGGATCAAGCCCGCCAATGAAATCGATTTCCATTCTAGCAGCTTCTTCTAGATATGGAGCAGAATCAGTATAAAAAACGCCGTGTTGCGGAAAAGCAACTAATTCAGCGCCAAATGTGTTTTTCTTGTTTTCTAAAGCTTTTTGCAGATTTTTTAAAGATTGCAGTTTTGAAGTAGGTTCAATATTCACGTGGCTTCTTGCGAATGAAGTTCCTTGTGATTGCAATAATTCAATTATTTTTTCAGCTTTTTGAGTCGAATTTTTAAGCAAATCAGGTAAAATCTGTTGCTCCAGAGCAATCATTGCCTTTACACCGCCAGTTCTTTTTTTTACGGAATGCCATTCATCATAATAAGTTTTGTCTAAATGTATGTGCATATCGCGAAATGCAGGAAGCATTAACAAACCTTTTGCATCAATAGCTTGTGCATTTGGCTTGTTTGCTGAAACCGATTTGATTTTTCCATTGCTGATTTCAATGCAAAATAATTCAGTTTTTGTTCGAACAACTTCGCCTTCTTCATATTCAAATCCCGTTTCTAGTCTGACATTTTTTATAGTGTAATCTTTTCCTGCTATAATATTGATATTTAAATCAGCTTCATCTATTGTAGCAGCAGAAGCGCTATTGATGAAACTTGATCCAACGGCTAGTCCGGCAACTCCAAAAACAGAGTTTCTTAAAAAATCTTTACGAGTGATATTTGAATTTTTCATACAAAGTGATTTGATGTACAAAAATAGATTTCATAACGGTATTATGAATATAAAATTTATTACAAGGCTTGAAAGATTTATAACTGATCTCGAAAATTAGTTGGCGTAACGCCGGTTTGAGTCTTAAAGAAATTGGAGAAATAAGCGTGATCTACAAAACCCAATTCAAATGCAATTTCTTTAATTGAAAGAGCGGTAGCTTTTAAGTGTCGTTTTGATTCCAAAACAATGCGTTGCTGAATCAATTGTGTAGCCGAAATTTTTAAATGTTTTTTACAGAGTATGTTTAGATAATTGGCTGATACATGCAGTTTTGATGCATAAAACGAAACCAGTTTTTCATCTTTGAAATAGATATCAATTAGCTCTTGAAATTTTGCAATACGAGGTTCATTTTGATAGATATCATAATCTGTAAAGACTTTGGCTGCTTCTTTGCTTATGATTGAAGCAATAACGGCGGTACGTGAGCTGATCAATTCTTGAAGACAATCAGGCTTTTCTAATTCATTTTTAATAGCATCAAACTCGTAATGCAAAAGATTATAAGATTCCTCACTAAGTTCAATTACAGGATGGTTATGATATTGAGAAAATGAAAATCTAAAACTTGATGAAAAGCTTTCGAAGAAATCCCTTCCAATCATCAATTGGTAACCCGTAGTTTCTGGCTTGATGCTCCATTTGTGAACTTGCCCGGGAAAAAGCAAATGAATTTGATGATTACTTATTTTATAATCTATAAAGTCAATATTGTGAACGCCTTTTGCTTGGTCAAACAGCACGATAATAAAAAAATCATGCTGATGCGGATTGTCTATATGACGTTCTCCATGCAGTTCATTAAACAAAAGCTGTTCATTATGTGTGCTTTGGCCTTTTTTAAACTCCTGAAGGCCGAGTAGGGGAATATTTTGGTCTTTTTTGGTTGACATTACATTGGGTTAATTTCCTTTAAATAATCGCACGTAATGATTTTTAAGAAAGAGTCCTAAGATTACTTCAAAACCTCATTAATTGTATTTACAAAAGCTTCAACAGGCTGAGCGCCAGAAATCGCATATTTTCGATCAAAAACGAAAAAAGGAACACCTTGAACACCAATTTCCTGAGCTTCTTTGATGTCGTGTTCAACGTCTTTCAAATACAAATGTTCGTTTTGTAAAACTTCCAAAACCTCCTCTTTTTTCAAACCAGCTTTTTCACCAAGTTCTAACAAAGTTGGTCCGTCGTTTAAATCGCGTCCTTCTGTAAAGTAAGCACGGAAAAATATTTCTTCCATCTCATCGCCTAAATTTTTGGTTTTTGCCAAATGTATAATACGATGTGCTTCCAGAGAGTTTGAAATGACAGCTTTTTCAAAATGATAATCTAAACCAACGCTTTTTGCGCGTTCTGTTACGTTTTTATGCATTTCGATGGATTGTTCAACTGACATGCCTTTTCGCTCGGCTAAATAGTTGTAAACGTCTTTTCTGGGCTGTGGAGTAGTAGACGGATCAAGCTGAAAACTTTTCCACTCGATTTCAATTTTTTCATTAGGAAATTGCTTTAAAGCAGATTCCAATTGTCTTTTTCCGATATAACAAAACGGACACATGATGTCCGACCAAATTTCTATTTTCATATTGCAAAGTTAGAGAAAATTTGTTTCAGGTTTGAAGTTTCAGGTTTGAAGTTTAGTCGCAAATCACGCAATTTTTTTTGATCAAGATTGTGCTTACAATCGCAAATCTCGCAAAGCTTTATTTGAACTTTGCGAGCTTTGCGCTTAAATTATAGACATAGTATATCAACATGAAACTTTAAACCTCAAACGTCAAACAAAAAATCCTCCAAATAAAAAACCGCAAATCTTAAAAAAAGAATTGCGGTTTCTAGGTATAAAAAATGGTTGGTTAATAGCGATATTTTTTTTTACAATGATATGTCTTTAATTTAAAACTAAAAAATATCCCTGTAACAGAAAGAAACTTTAATGTTAACTATTTAACATTACAGGCATTACAAGCATTGTTACTGTTTCTCCTTCTTCAAGGCCATCAACTGGAGTAAGGATTCCAGCTCTGTTTGGCAATGACATTTCCAACATAATCATGTCTGACTGCAAGTTGGTAAGCATCTCTGTTAAAAATCTTGAGTTAAAACCAATTTGAAGATCATCTCCTTGGTAATCACAAGTCAATCTTTCTTCTGCTTTGTTTGAGTAATCGATATCTTCAGCAGAAACATTTAATTCTGCTCCAGCGATTTTTAAACGAATTTGGTGTGTTGTTTTGTTTGAGAAAATTGCAACACGACGAACAGAGCTTAAAAATAAAGAACGATCGATCATTAATTTGTTTGGATTTTCCTTTGGAATAACCGCTTCGTAATTTGGGTATTTCCCGTCGATCAAACGACACATCAAAATATAATTGTCAAATGAGAAAGTCGCATTTGAATCGTTGTATTCAATTTTTACCTCTGCATCAGAACTTCCTAAAATACTTTTTAAGATATTCAAAGGTTTCTTTGGCATAATAAAATCTGCAACCTGAGATGCTTTTACATCTGTACGTGCGTATTTTACCAGTTTGTGCGCATCTGTAGCAACAAAAGTTAATCCTTCTGGAGAAAATTGGAAGAATACTCCAGACATTACCGGACGCAAATCATCATTTCCGGCAGCAAAAATAGTTTTGCTTACTGCAGTTGCCAAAACATCAGCAGGAACAAGAGTTACAGATGGATCTTCAAGGCTAACAGATTTTGGAAATTCCTCACCAGCAGCATATGCTAATGCATATTTTCCTGAATTAGAGCTGATTTCAACTGTATTGTTATCTTCAACCGTAAAAGTTAAAGGCTGTTCTGGAAACGTTTTTAAAATTTCAAGCAAAAGTTTTGCTGGTACTGCAACGCTTCCTTTGCTTTTAGAATCGATTGATAATGTAGCCGACATCGTAGTTTCAAGATCTGAAGCCGAAACCGTCAACGCATCATTGTCTAGTTCAAATAAAAAGTTGTCTAAAATAGGCAACGTGTTGTTACTATTGATTACACTACCTAAAACTTGTAATTGTTTTAATAAGTACGAACTCGATACTATAAATTTCATCTGTTATATTTTATTTTTTTGATGTATTCTTTAGGATTTGGGAGGCTAAAGATAAGGATTACAAATATATCGTAAACTATCTTAGTTTCGCAATTTTTTTATTAACATCTATTTGCTGTATTTTCTTTTTCTAATGAACGTAAAAACTAGTCCAAAAATCAATAAAATTAGAATTGGAAGTCCGATAGTTATGAATTGCGTTGCTGTATAGTTTTCATAAACTTTTTCTTTATCCAGCAAAGGCACTTCGACGTCTTTACTTCTAATGTTAATAAGTCCGCTATCATCCAGCAAATAATTGATGCAGTTCATCATGAAATCTTTGTTGTCATAAAGATTTCCGGTACGCTGATCATAGCCTAATTCTACTGGCATCATATTTTTGTCTAATTGATTCCTAGCTAAATCTCCGTCGGCAATAACGATCATTTTATTTGGTTTTCCTTGCGTCTGAAATGAACTTTCTTTAAATGGTAAAACGCGGTTTTGAAAAGCAGAATGGAAATTACCTTCTAATAAAACGGCAAGTGGAAGATTTCCTTTATTTAAATATTCTTGCGGAGAAGTTTTTTCTGTTACAATATTCAAATTGATTTCTGTTGGCGTTCCAATTTTTTTAGAATATGGAGAAGATTGCAGTAAAACTGTCTTTTTGATTCCGTTTTTTAAAGTGTCAATTTGGTTAGCAAAATCAAATTTGATTCCGCCTAAATTTTTTACAATTGGATGTTGGCTTGTTGGGATAACAATCGGAGCAAATTTCCAGATAAAATTCTGATACTGTGTTGCACTTCCTTGTTCTCCAGTTGCCAATTTTAATGGACTTCCTTGTTCATCTTTTACTAAATCAGGATTAATTCTAAATCCATATTTAAAGAACATGTCATTCAAATTCAAATCTCTTGGGTAAGCCAAAGTCGCACCAGATTGATTGTATAAACTGTCCATATCAGCAGCAACTTGGTCAATTAACCAAATTGTTTTTCCGCCATTCATAACAAACTGATCCAAAACCTCTTTTTCTTCATCAGAAAAAGTTTGTGTTGGTTTTGCGATAATAGCCAAATCATATTTTTTAAGAGCGCTTAAGGTTCCGTTTGGATCTTTTGCAACAGAATCCAATGTAAAAGGTCCAATATAATAGCTTTCTTTGATTTGACGAAGCATATTGGCAACATGAACTTCGTTTAATTCGCCATTTCCTTTTATGTAAGCAACTTTCTTTTGCTTGGCTTTTGTAATTTTATTTATAGCATCAGCAATTGAATATTCTAAATGTTGAATAGAGCCTTTTACTTTGTCCTCAGTGTTGGCTCCCATAATGTTTTTCAACAAAGGAATATTGACTTCTTTATTATCATAAACCGCTATTGCCCAAGGAAAAACCATTGCTTGTGATTGTTTTCCTTTATCGTCAACTGTAATGTTTACTGGTGTAAGACCTTTTTGGTACAGCGATTTCACCATTTCCATGCTTTCGTCTTCGTTTTCCATTGGGTTTACGAATTCGAAAACAATATTGCTGTTATAGGCCTGAAATTCTTCTAGTAATTGTTTGGTTTCCTGTTGTAAACGTCTAAAGTCTGCAGGAAGTTCGCCCTGCATATAAATCTTAATTGATAACGGATTTTTAACCTGTTTTACAATATTTAATGAAGTTTCAGATAAAGTATATCGTTTGTCTTTAGTTAAATCAAAACGGTGGAAAAATAAGCTTCCGAGTACATTTAAAACAATTAAAATAAAAATTGTAATGCCTAATGTTTTTAAATTTAATTTATTAGATGCTTTCATTACGCTTTAAAAGATTTTAATTGATAAACGGTAAAAGATAAAAATAATACGCTGATACTTAAAAAGTAAATTACATCACGAGTATCAATAACGCCTCGGCTCATGCTTTTAAAATGATCCTGCATTCCAAAAGAAGAAATTATATTAGATTCTCCTGGAACTAATGATGCAATTCCTTCAAAACCAAAATAAAATATAAAGCAAAGAAAAACTGCGATAATAAAAGCAACAATTTGATTTTCTGAAAGGGTAGAAGTAAAAATCCCGATGGCAGAATAAGAAGCAATTAAAAACAACAATCCGAAATAAGAACCGATTGTGCTTCCCATATCAATATTTCCTTCCGGATTTCCTAAATTAGAAATTACGAATACATAAATAAATGTTGGAATAATTGCTAAAATAATCAACAACAATGATCCGAAAAATTTTCCGTTTACAATTTCCCAAACAGAAAGTGGTTTGGTTAAAAGCAATTCAAGTGTTCCTTGTTTTCTTTCGTCTGAGAAACTTCTCATAGTTACAGCCGGAATCAGGAAAATCAAGATCCAAGGCGCTAATGTGAAAAAAGGCGTCAAATCGGCGTAACCTGAATTCAGAATATTGTAATCTCCTTCAAATACCCATAAAAATAGTCCGTTGCTGATTAAGAAAATCGCAATGACCAAATAGCCAATAGGAGAGCCAAAAAAGGATTTTATTTCTCTTAAAATGATTGATTTCATTTAATTTTTGTTTAATCGTTTATGTGTTTAATCGTTTATTTGGTAAAACTGCGACTGAGACTGAGACTGAAAACTAATTCAGGCTAACAAGTTTATCCACACTCCAAGCTTCCGGTTTTGCGTTGAATAACTTCTTTGTAAAACTCCAAACAGAATCAAAAAGTTCAGATTGTCTGTAATTTTCTAAATCTTCTTCGGTTTCCCAATAACTATAGGTAAAGAAAATGCACTTATCGTTTTTATCCTGATACAATTCTAAAAAACGATTTCCTTCTGCATTTCGTATTTTATGTTTTATCGACTCAAAATTCTCCAGAAAATCAGGAATTTTTTCTTCGTGAAAACTCATTTTTACTATTCTTACGAACATGTGTTTAATTTTAGATTTTAGAATTCAGATTTTAGATTGTCCAAAAAGCTATTCAGGTGCGCAAAAGTACCAAAATTGATTGTTGTTTTAAATAAAAAATGAAATATTATAAAAGCATGTTTTATATAGCTCTGATGCGATAAGGTATTTCAAATATAGCCCGTGGTTGCAACCACGTGGACACAATGTATATCACGCAGCACATTACGTTCCCGTGGTTGAAACCGCGGGCTATGTTTGCAATATAATGAATGATTTTCATCGTCAGAATAACCAAAAAGCGCATGGTAATATGAAAAATCTGCTCAATCAGCTAAATCTGTGGGCTATTTCTATAAAAATTTAACCGTAATCACATCACGATAATTCAATCCCAACAAACTATTTGCTGAACCAACTTTTGAAGGATTACTTCTAAAAATGGCAATTTCCAGAAAACCAGCTTCATTAAAAATCGCCAGTTTTTCACCTTCGTAAGTTTTAATCGGATATTTGTCTGAAGTTGCAATAGCCGAATAATTAGGCAGAATCGTTTTGATACTTTTTGGTTTCATCACGATTTCGTACGGACGACCACGCGAAACTTCAAGAAATTGTTTTTTAGAAATATTAGTAACGACGTTTCCAAAATGGTCAATATAAATAACATATCCTTTTAAGGAATTTCCGTCTGCAGCAACAACCGCCTGAAGTTCTGTAACTTCTTTGACAGCTGGAATTTCCTTGCCAATAACATTCAGTAAACCGCCTTTTGCAATATGACAGGCAACTTGAATAAAAACGTCTAAATCAGAGTATTCTGCAGGAAAACGATCATGAATATTGATGGCAACAATTTTCTGCGGAACGATTTTTTGCGTAAGCATACTTAAAATTCCGTTATCGGCACAAATAAAGTAGTGATCGTTCCACTGCATAGCAATGTGTTGATTCTCTTTATTGCGTTCGATATCGACACCAATTAAATGAACCGTTCCTTTTGGAAAACTCAAATAAGATGCTCCAACAACGTAACTAGCTTCGGCAGTGTTGAATGGATCAATGTCATGCGAAATATCAATAATTTTTGCTTCTGGAAGTTCAGAAATGATTTTACCCTTCAGCGAACCAACAAAGTGGTCTTTTAAGCCGTAATCAGTAGTAAGGGTAATTATTGACATCATTTTGTTTATAACTATTGATAGTATTTAAATCTAATTTTCATTAAATTTGAGAAATGCAAATCTAATAATACTAAATGCAAATTGAAAGAAAGAAAAGACAAATATTATAGTTGCAGTTTTCTGTTTCAGTTTTCAGTCTAGGAATAAAGATATTAGTTTTTTTGTGAAAACTGCGACTGTATACCGTGACTTTAAACTTTAAGTAAAAAAATACCCGACAGCCATAGATTTACAAAACAAAATTTATTTTTAATTTAAATTTATCTCATTTGAACGAAAGAATTATAGAGCTTATAGACATCGCTCCAAAAGACTTTTGGGGCGCGCAGGATTCTCATCTTGAAATAATCAAAAAGTACTACCCAAAGCTTAAAATAGTAGCGCGAGGGACAACTTTGAAAGCCTTTGGCGAGAAAGAAGTTTTAGATGAATTCGAAAAGAGATTTCAGAGGCTGATGCTTCATTTTACCAGATACAACAACATTGATGATAATGTAATTGAACGCGTAATAATGAGCGATGGTCAAGAAGAGAGAAAAGCTTACGATCATGACAAAATACTAGTTCACGGAGTTGGTGGCAAAATTATCAAAGCCATGACGCCAAACCAGCAGTTGCTTGTAGATACCATCAAAAAAAATGATATGGTATTTGCTATCGGACCAGCTGGAACTGGAAAAACGTACACTGGTGTTGCAATGGCTGTAAAAATGCTAAAAGACAAAGAAGTAAAAAGGATCATATTGACGCGTCCGGCGGTGGAAGCAGGGGAGAACCTTGGATTTTTGCCCGGAGATATGAAAGAAAAACTAGATCCTTACATGCAACCTCTTTATGATGCTTTGCGCGATATGTTGCCAAACGAAAAACTCGAAGATTACATTTTAAAAGGAATTATTCAGATTGCGCCTTTAGCTTTCATGCGTGGACGAACGCTTGATAACGCTTTTGTAATTCTAGATGAAGCACAAAACACCACGCACTCACAAATGAAAATGTTTTTGACGCGTATGGGAAAAAACGCCAAGTTTATGATTACGGGTGATCCTGGCCAGGTCGATTTGCCAAGAAGAACTATTTCTGGTCTAAAAGAAGCAATTTTGGTTCTGAAAGACATTGAAGGCATCGGAATTATTTATCTTGATGATAAAGATATCGTTCGCCACAGATTAGTGAAAAAGGTAATCGACGCTTACAAGCAAATAGAAAATCACGACTAAGAGTTTAATTTTAGTGAAATGTTAAATGTAAATCGTAAAATGTGTTTTAACATTTATTAATATTCGTTTTGTACTTATTTCTTTTTGAAAAGTGCAAAACGAATATTTTTTTAAAGGAATATAAAATAAAATGAAGATTAGAATTTTCAATCTTATAATATTAGTTTTTTTAATTTCTTGTAAAAAGAAAGAAGCACAAGGAAATAAATTCTATGAAGAGCTGTCAATGCAGAGAAAAGAGATGTTAGTGGAAAATATTGGAAAAAAATATTATGAAAAAAATTGCATCAGTTGTCATGCAGGAAAAGTTGCAAAGGACAATTTTTTAGTGAATTCTGTTAGAAATCAAAAAAGAAATGAGATTTTTTTTATCGATTTTATAACAAAACAGGATAGTTTATTAAAGTATGAGAACAAAGAGGCTTTAGCATTGAAAGATTGGTCAAATCAAAATGCTTATATTCATAATTTTGGCTTTAATGACAATGAAATTAAAGCTATTTTATATTATTTAAAAAAGTAGATAAATCAAATTATTAAATGAGAAACATTGTATTAATAGCCTGTTCAATTATTTGCTTGATTTCATGTCAAAAAAAAGAAATTCCAGAAAACAAATTTATTGGAACTTGGTATGATACAGAATACATAATTCCAAGTTTAACGATAATAAAAATAAAGGCTGATAGTACTTTTTCATGCATCAGCGGAGCTTGTACTTGGCAAGGTTTTTCAAAAGGTAAATGGAAAATAGTTGGAGACTCAATAGAATTAAATAGTATAAAAAGTGATACTTGTTATCGCATGCTTCCATTTGTTCATTGCAATCCGTATGAAAAAAGAAAAGATACGCTAACAATACCTAATTGTAATTCTGAACAAACTAATGATTTTTTAATTTTTGATAAAGAAAGATTTTATCTCAAAAATGATTCTCTAGTTTATAAATTAAAAAGAAGTTCGAAATGTCCTGATACTTTAAAAATAACTTTTGCAAGAACTAAAAAGATCAGAAAATGAAACAACTAGATGATTTCTACCAGAATCAGGAAGAACCCATAAAAGGTACATTTCTTGCTTTGCGCGACATCATCTTAAAACAAGACAAAGACATTACTCATGTTCTAAAATATGGAATGCCATTTTTCTGCTACAAAGGAAAAATGTTCTGCTATTTATGGATTCATAAAAAATACAAAAAGCCTTATTTCGCTATAGTGGAAGGTAAACATTTTGACGAATCATTTTTATTGCAGGAAGCGCGTTCTAGAATGAAAATAATGCTTCTGGATGCTGATCAGGATTTGCCTTTGGAACAAATTGAATCGGTTTTAGTAAAGGCCTTGAATTTATATAAATCGGGAATTGTAAAAATTTGAATTTATTTAACGAAATAGTTAAATAAATAATAAACTTGCCGTATTTCAGCGGGTAAAAGCTTTTAAACTTTGGTCTTCCCGTCTGAAACCCGTAAATTTGCATATCAAAATATTTGATACTTAATATGACAAAACTTAAAAATATAAAAGTTGTAGTAAGCGACCTTGACGGAACTTTACTCAACCCTCAGCATAGAATTTCAGAATATACAAAATCCATTTTTCAGGAACTTCACAATCAAGGTTATCTTATCGTTGTAGCCACAGGACGTCATCATCTCGACGCGATGGGTATTATTGATAAACTTGAAGTTCCGGTTTACTTAGTAAGTTCAAACGGAGCACGAATTCATTCGCCTAATAAAGAACAGCTTTTCGCCTTCAATTTAGATAGCGATGTGGTTAAGAATGCTTTAAATGTTGAAATCGATCCTGAAATTACAGTGGTTTTATTCAAAGAAAATGTTTGGCAAACTAATAAATGGAACGAAAAACTTAATGCTTTTCAAGAAGAATTAAAATACCTTCCAGAACTTGTTGATTATAAGAAATTGGATGATTTCGCTGCAATTAAAATTTTCTTTTCGTGCAGTGATCACGAAAAATTAGTAAAATTGAAAGATGCCATTTTAGCCAATTCTTCAGAACATTTGCATCACGCCTTCAGTTTGCCAACTTGCTTGGAATTTATGGATAAATCTGTAGATAAGGCAGTTGCAATTGAACAAGTTCTAGAAAAAGAAGGATTTACTTTGGCGGAAGCAATGACTTTTGGTGACGGATTTAATGATGTACAAATGTTAGCTTCAGCAGGAAAAGGTTTAATTATGGGAAATGCTCCAGCTTTGTTGAAAGAAACTCTGCCAAATTTGGAAGTAATTAAAACAAATGCCGAAGATGGGGTTGCGAGATATATTGCTACAAAAATTCTTGATAGAGAATTTGCAACAAGTTAATATTGAGTATTTTATATTTGGTTTTCTTGCCAAATGCAAATAAATTGTTAATTTTATAAGAGCTAATTACTGGTTAATTAGCTCTTTTTTTTTAACCTTAATATATTTAGCGATGAAAGAATTCTTTAATCAAGTTGAGAGAAATTGCATTTCGGGAGCATTGTTGTTATTGCCACTTCTTGTTTTTTTTGTGTTGCTGGAAAAAGTCTGGAAATTTTTTCAAAATTATGGTGAAAAATTTGCCCATTTTCTCCGTTTAGATCTAGTGCTCGGAAAATATGCCACAGATATTGCAGGCGGTATTATTTTGGTGCTTTTGATTTATTTTAGTGGCTATTTAATGCGTTTGTCTCTTTTAAAAAGATTTACAGAATGGGTTGATAACAAGTTGATGATTTTTTTGCCGGGTTATGAAAAGAATAAAAAAGAAGCAGAAGAAAAACTGAATCTAAGAAATAGGAAACCAGTTCCAGTTACAGATTTGCCAATTTTGTTGAAAGTTGGAGAATATTGGCAACCAGCGCATCTAATTGAGGAAAAAGAAGATAAGGTAGTAGTTTTTATTCCGGCTGCGCCATCTAAAGATCATGGACAAATTTGTGTTGTCGATAGTAATCAGATTAAAAGATTATCTGGGATTTCTTTAGAAAATCTAGATGCTTCCATAACAGCAAAGGGAAAAGGAATTTTGAATTTAATTTAAACTTTTCGCTATAATATTAAAAATCCCTAAAAATGCCTTTAGAGATTTTTGTTTTTAATGCATTGTTGTTTAATATGTTAGGTCAGTTGGTCGAAAAACTATTTTTTTAATAGTTTTCAAAGTGTATTTTTGTTTTATCAAATACTACCAGCATGACAAAAAACATTTTCATCCTTGCTTTTTCCTTCTTTGCAATTACGGGAAATAGCCAAAAATTAAAGTTAGAAGAAATAATGAAAGGTGAATCTTTCATTGGAAATCAGCCAACAAATGGTCGCTGGTCTCCTGATGGAAAAAAGATTTATTTTGAATGGAATCCAAAAGATGAGCTAGGTGCGAGCACTTATTTTTGGGAAAAAGGAATGATAAAACCTCAGATTGTCGAGCCAAAAGAGGCTGCTTTTTCGCAAATGGATTTTAAATCAAAACCAGGATCAGATGTAGTTTATTATATAGACAAAGGAAGTCTGTATTCTTATTCTATCAAATCTAAAATAAGTAAAAAGTTAATTCAACAATCGGCAGCGATATCTAATTTACAGTTAGGTACTGAAGTTGGTGTATTGTTTTTTTCTCAAAACGATAATATTTTTAAGTACAATACGAAAGAAGGAACGGTTTTGCAACTTACTAATTTTAGTAAGGGAACTAAAAAAGAAACAAAACCAGAAAAAGAGACTTTCTTAAATACACAGCAAAAAGAATTATTCCAGTTTATTAGAGACAAAGAAGCTAAAAAACAATGGAATCTAGCAAAATCAAAAGCAGTTAAATCTGATTTTGCAAAAGAATATTTCTACGGAAAAGACAGATTTACAAGTTTGAAAGTGAATCCAAATGGAAATTTTGCGACTTTTAGATTAGTTGAAGAAGCAGAAACAAAATCTGAAAAAATGGAAGTATTTATCACTTCTGACGGATACAACCAAACTCCTGAAACAAAGGAAAAAGTTTCGACAAGCAATTTTGTCAAAACGAAATTCGGAATTTATTCTGTTGCAAAAGATTCAGTTTATTATGTAAATTTTTCAACTTTGAGTCATATTCAAGATACTCCAAAATATTTTGAACAATATGATAATTTAAAAAATAAGCCAAAAGAAGACAAATTAATTGTTGCTCAAGCTCCTGTTTATAATGAAAACGGATCATTGGCAATTGTTGAAATCAGAAGCCAAGATAATAAAGACAGATGGTTGGTGAGTTTAAATCTTGATAAAGGAACTTTTGAAGAAATTGAGCACCAACATGATGAAGCTTGGATTGGAGGACCTGGAATTCCATCGTATTCTTTTGCATCAGGAAATATTGAATTTTTAGCTGATAACGAAACAGTTTATTTTCAATCAGAAGCTACAGGATATTCGCATTTATATACTTATAATCTAAAATCAAAAAAGAAAACGCAATTAACGAAAGGAAATTGGGAAGTTCGCGATGTGACGTTGTCTAAGGATAAAAAAGCTTTTTACTTAAGCACGAATACAACGCATCCAGGAAATAGAGAATTCTATAAATTATCTTTAGATGGCGTTTTACAACCAATTTTAACGAAAGACGGAGCACATGAAGTAGTATTGTCTCCAGATGAAAAAACGCTTTTAGTTCGTTATTCGTATAAAAATGTCCCTTGGGATTTTTATGTTGCTGAGAATAAAAAGAATACTTCTTTACAGCAAATTTCTTCTTCAGTTTCTGAAGATTTCAAGAAATACCAATGGAGAACTCCTGAAGTTGTAACCTTTAAAGCACAAGATGGAACTTCAGTAAATGCAAGAATTTATGTTCCAACTCAGGATGTTAAAAACAGTGCAGCAATTATTTTTGTTCATGGTGCAGGCTATCTTCAAAATGCACATAATTTTTGGAGCAACTATTACAGAGAATACATGTTTCATAATATGTTAACTGATTTAGGGTATACGGTTTTAGATATTGATTACAGAGGAAGCGATGGTTACGGACGTGATTTCAGAACTGGAATTTATCGTTTTATGGGAGGAAAAGATTTGTCTGATCATTTAGATGGCAAAAAAATGTTGGTTGAAAAATATGGTATTGACGCTAGCAGAGTTGGAATTTATGGAGGTTCTTATGGCGGTTTCATTACTTTGATGGGAATGCTGACAACTCCAGGCGAGTTTGCTTCGGGTGCGGCATTGCGTTCGGTTACAGACTGGGCTCATTACAATCACGGTTACACAGGAAACATTTTGAATTTTCCAGAAACTGATCCAGAAGCTTACAAGAAAAGTTCACCAATTTATTTTGCAGATAACTTAAAAGGAAATTTAGTAATGTTGCATGGAATGGTTGATGACAATGTTGAATATAAAGATATCGTACGTTTGTCACAGCGTTTCATTGAGCTAGAGAAAAAGAACTGGAGCCTAGCTTCTTTCCCTGTTGAATCACACGGTTTTAAAGAAACTTATTCTTGGATTGATGAATATGGCAGAATCTTGAATTTATTTAATTCGACGCTTCTTAAGAAATAGTATTCAATCACGGTTTTCAGTCTTAGTTTTGAAGACTGAAAACTGTGACTGTCGACTGAGACTAAAAAAAAGAATCTGAATAGATTCTTTTTTTCTTTTAATTAGTTTTAAATTTGCATTCATAAAAAAAACAACACAACAAATAATGAGCAATACAATCACAACTACAAATTTTAATTTTCCGAATCAGAAATCAGTTTACCGCGGAAAAGTTAGAGAAGTTTACAATATTAACGACGAGCTTTTAGTAATGGTAGCAACTGATCGACTTTCTGCTTTTGATGTGGTTTTGCCAAAGGGAATTCCGTACAAAGGACAAATCTTGAATCAGATTGCGACAAAATTCATGGAATTGACTGAGGATATTGTTCCAAACTGGTTAATTGCGACTCCAGATCCAAACGTTGCTGTTGGTCATTTATGCGAGCCGTTCAAGGTAGAAATGGTAATTCGTGGCTATGTTTCAGGACATGCAGCGCGTGAATATGCTGCAGGAAGAAGACAAATTTGTGGTGTAACAATGGCTGAAGGCTTAAAAGAAAACGATAAATTTCCAGAACCAATTATTACGCCAACTACAAAAGCAGACAACGGTTCTCACGATGAAGATATTTCTCGTGAAGACATTCTTTCAAAAGGAATTGTTTCTGAAGAAGATTATTTAGTTTTAGAAAAATATACTCGAGCATTGTTTCAAAGAGGAACTGAAATTGCAGCTTCTCGCGGTTTGATTTTAGTAGATACAAAATATGAATTCGGAAAAACTAAGGACGGTGTTATCGTTCTAATTGATGAGATTCATACCCCAGATTCGTCTCGCTATTTTTATGCTGACGGATA
Organism: Flavobacterium denitrificans DSM 15936; assembly: GCF_000425445.1. Taxonomy (GTDB): domain Bacteria; phylum Bacteroidota; class Bacteroidia; order Flavobacteriales; family Flavobacteriaceae; genus Flavobacterium; species Flavobacterium denitrificans. Next base: position 24,323 of record NZ_KE384380.1, read on the forward strand.
TGCTGAAAGACAAGCAAAAGGCGAGGAGCAAAAACAATTGTCAAAAGAATTTGTACGCCGTTGGTTGATCGAAAATGGTTTTCAAGGTCAAGAAGGGCAACAAATTCCAGATATGTCAGATGAATACATCGAATCTGTTTCTGAAAGATATATCGAATTATACGAGAATATTTTAGGAGAAAAATTCGTAAAAGCGGATATTGACAATATTGACAAACGTATTGAAAAAAACGTATTAGATTACTTAACATCTAAATAGTAATTTTCGGGTTTAAACTAATTATTTAAACCATGAAATTTATAAATACAAAAAATGCCTTTCTGTTCATCTTTATGACAGTTGGGCATTTTCTTTTTGCACAAATTGATAAAGACGCAACTAAGGAAACTAAAATTTTATACCACAATTTAAAATTAATTTCAAAGGCTCATATTCTTTTTGGTCATCAGCATGCAACAGAATATGGACATGGCTGGAAAAATGAATTGAATCGTTCTGATGTAAAGTCAGTAACAGGTTCACATCCAGCTGTTGTTGGTGTAGATTTTAGTGATTTTTCAGGTCAACCAAAAGAAGTGATCGAAAAAGCAAAAGAATCTCTTCGGAAAAATGTTATAGATACTTATGAACGCGGCGGAATTACAACAGTTGCTTGGCATTTCAATAATCCAGTTTCTGAAAATGGATTTTATTGGAAAGATTCGCTTTCTGTGCCTGCAATGTCTTTAATAAAAATTGGCGGTTCACATCATGAAAAATACAAAGAAATTCTAAAAACAATTGCCGATTTTGCACATTCGGTGAAAGCAAAAGATGGAACTTTGGCACCAATGATTTTTAGACCTTTTCACGAATTTGATGGTGATTGGTTTTGGTGGGGAAAGAAATATACCTCTAGTGAAGATTTTATTGCAGTTTGGCAATTTACAGTTTTGTATTTGAGAAATACATTAGGCGTTCACAATTTTATTTATGCTTTTTCACCAGATGTCAGGTTTAATTCGGAAGACGAATATTTAGAGCGTTATCCGGGGAATGATTATGTAGATTTATTTGGAATGGATGATTATGCCGATTTTGGAAGAGACGGAAAATATAATCTTGAAGCAGGAGTGAAGCGACTTAAAATAATTTCAGATTTAGGAATCAAAAAACTAAAATTGGCTGCTTTTACAGAAACAGGTTTAGAGTCGATCCCAAATGAAAAATGGTGGACAGAAATATTATTAAAAGCATTAAAATCTGAGAATTTACAATTGGCTTATGTTTTAGTTTGGAGAAACGATAGTGCAAGTCTGACACATTATTACGCGCCATTTCCGGGACAAATAAGTGCACCAGATTTTGTCAAATTTTATAATGATCCTTTTACTTTGTTTGAAAAGGATTTAAATAATATCTATAAAAAGAAGTTTAAATAGTCTCAGTATTTAGTCTCAGTATTCAGTCTCAATATTCAGTCTCAATATTCAGTCTCA
>NZ_KE384380.1:25836-38948 GCF_000425445.1 Flavobacterium denitrificans DSM 15936
CTCAGTATTCAGTCTCAGTATTCAGTCTCAGTATTCAGTCTCAGTATTCAGTCTCAGTATTCAGTCTCAGTATTCAGTCTCAATATTCAGTCTCAGTATTCACTGTAACTGCGACTGCGACTGAACACTAAAAACTAAAAACTGAACACTAATGCTATTTTTCCATTTTTTGCTTCAAATTATCCAATCCTTTTTGCAGATCCTTCCCAATCATTTCATCCATATTCATTATAGGAAGCATGGCATTCCATGGATAAGGCATAACACCGCTAATTCCCCATTTTACATTTGTCTGATTTCCAGCAACTGTTTCTGTTGACATAAATCCGTCGGCTATGTCATTCATAGGTTCTTTAAAACGCAGAGCAAAGTCAATGCGCTCTCCTTCTGTGATTTTTGTAATTTCTTGCTCACCCGATCCAACATTTTCGACTTCGCTTTCCCAAGCCGAAATAGATCCAACTTGTCCATCTGTTCCAGTAAAAGTCGATTTCATTTTCGGATCCATACTTGCCCAAACGCTGAATTCATTTTGATTTTTTAATGAACGGACATAATTAAAAACGGAATCAACAGGTTTATTGATAGTTATTTCTCGTTGTACAGCATAATTTTTTGGCATTATTAAAGCGGCAATAAGTACAATAGCGACAGTTACAAGAAGTGCAATTAAAATTTTTTTAATGATTTTCATATTTTTTTGGTTTTAAGTTTTAGTTGGTCATTTGTTGAATTAAATATACGGATATTCCTGTATTAATTGATTGCTATGTGTTGATTTTGAGTGTTATATGACCGAATTTATTTCTAGCATTTTAAAGAAATGAAAAATAATAATAAGATTTTTTATATTTTTTTTGATTTAAACTGTAACATATTGACTTTATAAGCGTCTATTAAGAAAGCAAATTATTAACGTTCAGTTTGATTTTAAGCGCTAATATTAATTGAATGTTAAGAATTAGTTAAAACAAGGTACTGTGTAATACATAATACAAAAAATAAATTACCTTTACATAGAAATTAAAAATCATCAATAATCAATCAATTTAACAATCAATCAACATGAAAAAGTCAGTAATTATTTTAGGAGTAGCTTTAGTAGCTTTTGCCAATGTTTCAATGGCAGCAAACCACACAACATTAACTGTAAACCCAAAAATTGAGGTTTCAAGAAATTTCTCAGCACCGCTGCACGTAGCAGTTAGCAAAGGAGATGTAGAAGTAGTGAAAAAATTTATTGCTTATGGAGCCAATGTTAATGAGCAATCAGAGGATATGACGCCTTTGATGATCGCAGCAAGATACAATAAAGTTGAGATTATCAAAGTTCTATTAGAAAATGGTGCTCGTCCAGAGGACAAAAATGAGCAAGGTTTTACTGCATTAAAATATGCACAATTGTCAAATGCAACTGAAGCAATTGCAATTTTAAAAGATTTAAAATAACAGTTTGAATCTAGTTTGAGTTAGTATAATAAACGGCCTTCCTTGAGCAGAGGGCCGTTTTTTATTTATATGATATTGAGGAATTGAATTACAATTATTAAAAATCAATTTCTTGAATTTTCTTGTTCTGAAGCTTAGAAAGTAAAATTAAAGCTGTAATCGCACCAATGGTTGCAAACAACATATCCGATTGCGTGTCCCATACATCCCCCTGAGTTCCCAAAAAAGCATCGCCTCCATCACCGGTTGCAAGTGAAACAAACCATTCTATAAATTCATAAGTCGCACTTATCGCTAAACAGATACTGACAATGATAAAGTTGAAAAAACTTTTATTATTTACGACTTCTTTTCGAATAAATAATTCTCTTATAATCATTGCAGGAACAAATCCTTGCGCAAAATGCCCAACTTTATCGTAATTGTTGCGGCTTTGATGAAATATTTCTTTTATATAATCAAAGAACGGAACTTCAGCATAAGTATAATGGCCACCAATAAACAAAATAATGCAATGAATTAAAATCAAAGTATAGGTAAAATTGGTAAATCGGAATTTTTTGAAAGTGAAAGCTAATAGGAGAAACCCAATTATTGCCGGAATAATTTCAAGAAAACAAGTAAAACCTTCTTTTGGATTTATAGCAGATGCTAGTAATGAAATTGTAAAAATGGAAATCAGAAAATAGATGTATTTCATAATTCAGTTTATAAGATGTAATGCAAGATATCAAACTAAAATCTAACAAAAACAAAAAAGCACCATTAAAAAAATAATGATGCTTTTTAGCTGAATTAAATTATTTTTATTCAATCGGAATGTTCTTTTTTCGATTGAAAATCCAAAAAATGATTGGAAAAACCAATAAAGTAAGGATAGTTGCTGTAATTAGTCCTCCAATAATTACGATTGCCAAAGGTTTTTGTGATTCTGAACCAATTCCGGTTGAGATTGCGGCAGGCATCAATCCAATCGAAGCCATCAATGCAGTCATAACTACGGCTCTTGTTCTAGCTTTTACTCCCATAAAAATAGATTCTTCGAGAGAGAATTTTGCCTTGAGATTATGATGAAATTCGGATATCAGAATAACCCCATTTTGAATGCAAATTCCTAACAAGGCAATAAAACCAACTCCTGCTGAGATTCCGAAATTCATTCCTGTAATATGAAGCGCAATGATTCCTCCTATAACTGCAAACGGAACATTAGCCAATACAAGCAGTGAATCTTTGATATTTCCAAATAAAATAAACAAAAGAACAAATATTCCAATTAAACTGATAGGTACCACTTGAGCCAAACGAGCACTGGCACGAACTTGATTTTCAAATTCACCTGTCCAGCCCGTTGTATAGCCAGAAGGCATTTTTAATTCGGCTACTTTGGCCTGTGCTTCAGCAATTGTACTACCTAAATCTCGATCTCGAACAGAAAATTTTACCCCAATAAAACGTTTAGTATTGTCTCTGTAAATAAAAGCTGGTCCAGTTATAGTTTTGATATCGCAGATTTCTTTCAACGGAATTTTAACGCCACTGATTGTTGGCACTTTTAGTTCCGATAAATCTTCTTCATCTTTTCTATATTCTTTTGAAAAACGAACTCTTACATCGAATTTTTTTTCATCTTCATATTTCTCAGTTGCAGTTTTTCCTCCAAAAGCCAATTCTAGAACAGCCTGTGCATCGCTCAAAGTCACACCATAAGCAGCCATTTTTTCTCGATCTAAAATTACGCTGATTTCTGGCTGACCCACATTTCTAAGAATTCCGACATCCTTTATTCCCGGAATATCTTTGATTTTTGCTAAAACCTCATTGGACAATTCGTCTAATTTATCTAAATCATCACCATAAATCTTCACAGCATTTGAAGCTTTAAACCCTGCAACAGATTCGGCTACGTTATCAATAACAGGTTGCGAATAATTATAGGTAATTCCTTGATGAATTTTCAGCTTATTATCCATTTCATTGATCAGTTCATCCATATTGATATTTCGCTTCCATTCTGATTTTGGTTTCAAGTCAACCTGTAGCTGAATAAAGCCAAATCCGTTTGGATCTGTTCCGTCGTTGCTTCGCCCAGTTTGAGAAAGCACTTTTTTCACTTCAGGAAAACTTTCTAGATCTTTCCTGATCATCGCTGCGGTCTTAACACTTTCAGGAAGCGAAGAACTCATTGGCAATTCTGCAGTTACCCAAAGCGCTCCTTCATTTAACTGAGGCAAGAATTCAGTACCTAAAAAAGTTGCTGAAAAGAACACAGTTGCTAAAATGGCAATAGAAGCAATAAGTGTTTTTGATTTGTGTTTAAACGTCCAAGCAAAACCTTTTCCAACAATTCGATCCCAGAAATTCACAAACGGATTATGTTTTTCTTTTACGTTTTTGTTCAATAAAATATGTGATAAAACGGGAACCAAGGTCAAAGTGAAAAGCAACGCTCCCATTAAGGCAAATCCTAAAGTATAGGCTAGAGGAGAGAACATTTTCCCTTCTACTTTTTGGAATGAAAATATTGGTAATAAAGCTGTAATGATGATTAATTTAGAGAAGAAAATAGCTTTACCCATTTCAGTACCCGTTTTTTTAATCAAACTTCCTTTTGCAATTTTATTGTATGCTGTCATTCCTAATTGATGCGCTCGATGATCCAAAACAACAAATAATCCTTCGACCATAACGACCGCTCCATCAATGATAATCCCAAAATCGACTGCACCCAAACTCAGCAAGTTGGCGCTCATTCCCATCATTTTCAGACATAAAAATGCAAATAATAAGGATAACGGAATAACGATTGATACAGTAAAAGTAGTTCTCCAATCAGCCATGAAAAGAAATACGACGCAGGTAACCAGAATAATTCCTTCAAATAAATTATGCATTACCGTTTCGGTCGTGAAATTCATCAAATTATCGCGATCATAAAAGGTTTCGATTTTGATATCCTTTGGAAGAATATTATCATTCAAATCTTTGATTTTGTCTTTAATCAATGCTAATGTTTCCTGCGCATTTTCACCTTTCCGCATCACGACAATTCCTTCGACGGCGTCATCATTTTTTCCAATTCCGGTTTGTCCCACTCGTGGCATTGCACTTTCATAAACCGAAGCAACATTTTTTACCAGAATTGGATTTCCGCCTGCATCATCAACAATAATGTTTTCAATATCAGAAATTGATTTTAAAAGCCCTACACCACGAACAACAAACGCCTGACCATTTTTTTCAATAATATCTCCACCAACATTTAAGTTCCCAGCATTTACAGCATTATAAACCTGCAAAGGTGTGATATTGTATTTAGCTAATTTGATTGGATCAACACCCACTTCATAGGTTTTAGTCTGACCACCAAATACATTTAAATCAGCAACACCTGGAACCGCACGAAGTTGTTTGTCAATTACCCAGTTTTGATACGTTAACAATTCGCGACTGTCTCTGCTGTCGCTTTTTACGATATATCTAAATATTTCTCCAGTTGGTCCATAAGGAGGTTGAACATCTGGTTCAACATCGTCTGGAAGCGAAACGTTTTTTAATAGGTTATTAACTTGCAAGCGTGCAAAAGTATCATCTACACCATCGTCAAAAATGATTTTAATTACCGATAATCCAAACATGGTAATACTGCGAACGCTGGTTTTTTTTTGAACAGAGTTCATTGAAATCTCAATTGGAGATGTCACAAAACGCTCAACTTCTTCAGCACTTTTTCCGTTCCATTGCGTAATGATGATGATTTGAGTATTTGTTACATCGGGAAAAGCATCGATTGGCATATTTTTGAAAGAAATAAATCCTGCAACAGCCAGTAATCCCACCCAAAAAAAGGTGAAAGCTTTATTCTTAAGCGAAAAAGCAATTATATTTCTAATAAATTTGTTCATTTTTTATTCGTTTAAGGCACGGTAAATAAATAACTGATTGTTAGTAATGACTTTTTCATTCTCTTTTAGGCCACTTGAGATATAAGTTGTTTTTCCAACAACGCTGTAAACTTCAACTTGTCTTGTTTCAATATTGTGACGATCTTTAAAAATCATTACAAAGTTTTTGCTTTTGTCAAAAACAATGGCTTCACTTGGAATCGCAATCATAGATTTATCTTCTTTAAAAGACAATTTAATGTTTGCATTCATGTCAGGTTTCAATAGATAATCCGAATTTTGGAGTTTAATGCGAGCCTGCATTGCTTTGGTTTCCGGATCAATTACATTGAAAATTTTATCTACTTTTCCTTTAAAAACTTTATCAGGATAACTTAATGTTGTAACATCGGCATCGATTCCTAATTTTACTTTATTGATATCCATTTCATTGATGTTTGCCATTGCCCAAACTTCACTTATTTCAGCAATGTCAAAAATGTTTTCAGATCGGTCATTTCTCAAAAGCATATCTTGATTAATACTTTTTTGAATAATAAAACCGCTTATAGGTGCTGTAACCTCATAAATTGAACCCGCTTTTATATTATAAATTTTATATGTTTCCTGAATTTTACTCAATTGTGATTGCGCCTTATTGACTTCAGATTTTGCTTGAAGCACATCACTTTCTGAGTTCAATTTTCCGTCAAATAACTCTTGGGCAACTTTTAAATTATTTTTGGCAACCAGTAAATCACTCTTTGCATCTAAAGATTGTTTCTCAAAATCGGCCACATCGGTACTTCTAATAGTAGCTAGAACTTGTCCTTTTTTAACATAATCTCCAAGTTCTACATTTACTTTGATTACGTTTCCGCCAACTAACGGATAAACATCAATCATTTTGTTGTTGTCGGCCGTGATTTTTCCATAAAAACTTAATTCGTTTGTTACGGGTTGTGTTTGCGCCACAGCTGTTGTAGTAGTTTTCAGCATCGCATCACTTAAAGCAAAAGAAGAATTTGTCTGCGGATTTTCCACCTCTTTTTTGCAGCTTGCCAGAGATAAACTCACGATTGCAATTCCTATAATTAATTTATGTTTCATCTTAGAATATTTTTAGAATAAGTCTTTGTTGATTGTACTGTTTAGTTCTTCACCTGAAAGGGCTAGTTTTTTCTTCAATTCATTTACCAAAATTGTCGCTTGATTGTAGCTTTCCATAAAATCTGTGAATTCTAGTAAGCTCACATTTCGTTTTTGGAAATTGGTTAACATTCCGTTGTAGACTGCTTCAAAATCGGCATTGACGGTTGGTTTTATGACTGAATAATTTTTTCGTGATTCATCCCATTTATTCCAAGCCGATGTAATTTCAGTTTGCAACTGCAGATCAAAATTTTGTTTTTCGACTTTAGATTGTTCTAAGATGGTTTGAGCGTATTTTATGTTTCCTTTGTTTTTGTTCCAAAGCGGAAGCGGAATCCCAAGCGTTACATTCGCCTCTCTATTAAAAGCACCACTTCTCTGATCATAATTGGCTCCCAAAGTAAGATCAGGAATCGAAAGTGATTTTTGCCATTTTACATTAGTTTCATTAGCCTCAATTTCTTTTTGTTTGGCCAAATAATCGGGTCTGTTTGCAATGGCTTGATCTTCTAATGATTTTAAATCAAAATCTATTGTTTTCAAATATTTGCTGAATTCTTCTTTTGAAACTTCTGGAATTACATTTTCTGTCGAATTAAGCAATAATCTTAAATTGCTTTGTTCTTCAATATTGTCATTTACAACTTCCATTCTTTCATTTTTAAAACTGAGATACAGAGACTGCAATCGAACAACATCTTTTAAGGGAATGTTTCCTTTTTGCGCCTGAATTGAGTACGAATTGATCAAATCCTCAATATGTGCAAGCTGCTGGTCAGTGGTTTCGAGACTTTTTGTGTTGTAGTAAACGGTGTAGAAGCTCTTGCGCAATTGAAGTTTTAAAGTTCTTAGAAGGTCATTGAATTGAAGTTCAGCTAGTTGTTCGTTATTCTGAGCTAGTTTTACTTCATTGCGTTTTTTTCCACCCAAATAAATTAGCTGCTCAATTCCAAATGCTTTTTGTCCATCTTTTCCAATATCAAAATATTGATTTCGTTCTGGGTTGTAAGCATTTAATTCTGCTGTAAGAGACGGATTGTCCCAAATTCTTGCTTGAATCGTTAAAGCTTTCGAGGCGTCAATATTATATTGAGCAGCCAGTAAGAAAAGATTTTTTTTAAGAAACTGGCTCTCGCAATCTTGAAGTGTGATTGTTTTTTGAGCCATTACTGCCTGATTAATAAATGCAAGCAGAAGTAACGCATATACTTTTTTCATTGTATCAATTTTAATGATACAAATATGCTATCGGTAAACTTTAAGCTACCTTAAAACTGACCTTAAAAATGCCTTAAAAATGATTATTAATGAAAGATAAGCTCGAAAAGATTCTCTTTGTCTGCTGTCACATTATATCTTATATTCGCATTATGGAGAGAAAGTATGCGCTGAACAATACGTAATCCAAGTCCAAATCCTGAAGTTCCTTTTGCATTTTTTCCACGCATAAAAGGCTGAAAAAGATTTTGTTGTTCTTCATCAGTCAAAGTATTTCCTGAATTAGAAATTGAAATAATAAGATGGTCGCTTTGAGTGCCAATTTTTACTTTTGCTTGCTTATTATCAGAATAAACACAAGCGTTTTTTAGAACATTACTAAGAGCAATTTCTAAAAGATTTTTATTTCCTTTAATTTCTAAAGCTGAATCTAAATTCTCGCTTTCTTCCATTTCAAAAAGAATTACAAAATCAGGAAAGCTTTTATTTAAGTTTTCAATAGCCGAAAACAGAATTTCATCCATTCTGTGAACTTCACTATTCTCGTGATTTTTGGAATCAATTTTGGAAAGAATTAATAAAGAATTTATTAATTCAGTTAGTTGATTTACATCAGATAAAATGACTTTCAAAAATGATTTTCCTTTTTCAGAAGTACTAGGATCTGTAACAACGTTTTCTATTTGCGAGGTGATTCGGGATAATGGTGTTCGCAATTCATGTGAGGCATTTGCAGTAAACTCTTTTTGTTTTTGATATGAAATCTCGATTCGGTCCATCATGAAATTGAATTCGTTTGCAATCAAATCGATTTCATTTTTATTGCTTTTGGATTCGACGCGCGTATCAAGATTATTTTCGTTTATATTTTTTATTTTCTGATGAAATACACTTAAAGGATTCATCGCTTTTTTTATCATAAACGAAGTCAATACCCAGCATATACAAGTAAAAAATATATAAGATATAACTAAAGTATAACGCAGAAAAAGCAATTTACGTTTTCCATAATCATCTGTAGCCGAGATTAATGCATAAAAATCTTTGTCTTTAGTATCATAAAAAACGCCATAGACTTCATAATCTCCTTGTTGCTTGAAAAAGGTTTTATGTTTTTTTAGATATTTTAAATCTTCAACAGACCAATTTATTTTTGCATCATCAATACTGCTGTAAATCAGTTTAAAATGAGAATCAAAAACCAAAGTTTTTTCATCATACAATTTGTTGATTGAATTTTGATCGATAATTTTTAAAAGCTGATCATCTACTTCTTTTACATTTACTAAAAGTTTGATGTTCGAAAGCGCTTTAATTTCTAAACGATCTCGAAATTCTTCTTTTCTGAAATTAGAATACAAAACAAATATCACCGTTGATGCCAACCCAAATAGGATGGTGAACAGCAAACTTACCAAAAGTGATATCCTGTTTTTTAATGTCATTCTTGATTGCTTAAATAATAGCCATAACCGACTTTAGTTCGAATAAGTTTTGTTTCGCGGTCTTTGTCTATTTTTTTTCGAAGAAAATTAATATAGACTTCGATTGTATTTTGATTGGTTTCAATGTGATAATCCCAAAGTTTTTCGGCAATAAATTGTTTTGATAGGACTTTTCCTTTGGCATGAGCCAAAATCATAATCAGCTTGAATTCCTTTGGTGTCAGCTTAATTTCTTCGCCAGAGCGGAAAACCTTCATTTCTTCTTCAAGAATTTCTAAATCTTCAATAATTATCTTTTTTTCGATTTGTTGAGGGATCTCTTTTCGCCTTAATAATGAAGAAATTCGAGCAAACAATTCTTCAAAATGAAAAGGCTTAACAAGATAATCATCCGCACCGTTGTCAAAAGAAGCTAATTTATCTTCAATTTCGCTGAAGGCTGTCAGCATAATTATTGGTGTTTTTTTATCATTTTCTCGAACCTCTTTACAAAGGTCAATACCATTGACACCGGGAACATTAATATCGAGAATGATTAAGTCATATTCGTAAGGAACGTATTTTTTCAATAATAAGGCTCCATCATAATAAGGAGTACACTCGAAGCCTTTCGAAGTAAAGAATACTGAGATTTCTTTAGATAAAGTAAAATCGTCCTCGAGGAGTAAAATTTTCATACATATTATTGATTTATAAACTAGGCCGTATTTAAACAGCCCAGTTTATGTTTTAAAGCTTTTTATTTAAAATAAGAAAAAGTCTCGTCCTTTTCTATTTTCAATAATGTTTCATAAATCAGCTGAATTACATTTTCGACATCTTCTTTATGTACCATTTCAACAGTTGTATGCATATAACGCAAAGGCAATGAAATTAATGCCGATGCCACACCGCCGTTGCTATAAGCAAAAGCATCAGTGTCAGTTCCTGTAGCGCTTGAAGTTGCATTGCGTTGGAATGGAATTTTCTTTTCTTCAGCAGTATCCACAATCAAATCACGCAGTTTGTTTTGTACAGCAGGCGAATATGCAATTACAGGACCTTTTCCCATTTTAAGATCACCCTCGACTTTTTTGTCTATCATTGGTGTATTTGTATCGTGGCAAACATCAGTGATAATCGCAACATTTGGTTTTATAGTATGCGCAATCATTTCAGCACCGCGCAACCCGATTTCTTCTTGAACAGAATTTACGATGTATAATCCAAAAGGAAGCGTTTTTTTGTTTTCATGCAAAAGTCTAGCAACCTCTGCAATCATAAAACCACCCATTCTGTTGTCAATTGCACGACAAACAAATTTATTTTCGTTTAAAATCATAAATTCATCAGGATAAGTAATGACACATCCTACATGAACACCAAGTGCTTCCACTTGTTCTTTAGTTTCACATCCTAAATCAATGAAGATATTACTCAATTTTGGAGCTTCTTCTTTGTCCCGCATACGTGTATGAATGGCAGGCCAACCGAAAACACCTTTCACGATTCCTTTTTTTGTATGAATATCAACTCTTTTTGAAGGCGCAATTTGATGGTCAGAACCACCGTTTCGTATTACATAAATTAATCCGTCATCTGTAATGTAATTAACATACCAAGAAATCTCGTCAGCATGACCTTCAATTACAACTTTAAAAGGGGCATCCGGATTGATAACTCCAACAGCGGTTCCATACGTATCAGTTATAAAAGTATCAACATATGGTTTAAGATATTGCATCCAAAGTTTTTGTCCCTCGCTTTCATATCCAGTAGGCGAGGCGTTATTTAGGTAGCTTTCAAGAAAAGCAATTGAAGTATCTTTTAAGATAGAATTTGAACTCATAAAAATATTTTTTTGCTAATTTATAAATTTGGTATTAGAGTTGTATATAAATATATAATTTTACATTTAAATTATGACTCGATGAGATTTAGCTGCATTCTTTTATTTTTTGTATTGTTTTCATTTTCAAGCCATGCGCAAGTTACTCCAAAGGAGAACCAACAAATGGGCTATATTTTAACAGAACAGGATTCTATCCTTAATGATACTATTGAGCTTCCGGAGATTATTATTACTAAGGAAAAACTTGATCCTGAGGCGCAAAAACAATTTTTGATTCTTCAAAATAGAGTTTATAAAGTTTATCCGTATGCAAAATTGGCGGCTGATAGATTGACTGCTTTAAATAAAGGAATGGCGCGTTTAAATTCAAATCGAGAAAAAAAGAAATACTTCAAAATTGTTGAAGACTATTTGAATAACGAATTTGAAGACCGACTTAAAAAGCTTTCGCGAAAACAAGGTCAGATTTTAGTAAAGCTAGTGCATCGCCAAACCGGAATCACAACATACGATTTAATAAAAACTTTAAAAAGCGGATTCAAAGCATTTGTTTCAAACACCACGGCAAATTTGTTTGATATAAGTTTGAAGACAGAATACAATCCTTATGAAGTCAATGAAGATTATTTAATAGAAACTATTCTTCAACGTGCTTTCGAATCAGGGCGTCTAGTAAATCAAAAAGCCGCGCATCCTGTGGATTATAATGATCTAATGAATAAATGGGAACAAAAAGCAAAAGCTCCAGCTGACAAATAAAAATTTATTAAGAATAGATTTTGTATTATATATATAAGAGCAATTTCGGATTCTAACCCGACAGATTTCAAAACCTGTCGGGTTTGTTTTTTTGTACATATATATAAGTAGGGAAGGTGTGCTATAATATATAAGAGTAAAAAACGAATATGCCAGGTTGAACGAAGTCGAAGCCCTTTTAAGTTTAGAATTTTAACAAGGAGCTTAATCCCGCTATGCGCTTCAATCTTTTATGCCTCCCGATAGCTATCGGGACCGGCACAAAAGGATTTCCTCCCGATGCCTCGGGACTATCGGGGCTATGACACCTGTTTCCAGAAGAAAATATAAGGAAATAACGAAATCAGAGAAGAGAAACCAGGCTCCCGGGGAATAAAAAGGGCAGAAGAGAGCCTTGTAGAGGAAGAAACTTAGCGCCTTTGCGCCTCTGCGAGACTAAAAACAGCCGAAAAGCGGATTCCAAAGCTTGATTTCTTGGCAGGAAAGAACGCTGAAGGCTGAAAATTCAATAAAAAGCATAAAGGAAAAAGGCAAAACTATGAAAACCGCACCGTAATTCAGGAAAATCCTACGTATAGTGAAAAAAAGTTGAATTGTAAAGAATCCGTTATCAGCAAGTTAGGAAAAAGATTGGAAAAAGATTGGAAAAAGATGAAAAAAACTCCATAAAAAAGCTTGCGCAACTGGAATTGTTGTGTACTTTTGCACCCGCAACAGCGAAGGCGTTCACTGAAATACTGGCAGGCAACAAGGACTGAAAGGGAAGAAATTCTCGAAAAAAAAAGTTTGAAAAAAGCTTGCGAGATTCGAAAGAAGCTTTTACATTTGCACCCCGCAAAACACGGAAAAGTTCATTGAGAGATTGGAAGGAAAGTTTGGAAAATGAGGCGAAAAAAAAGTTTCAAAAAATTTCAAGTTTTTCTTGCGAGAAACAAAAAGAAGTTTTAGTTTTGCACCCGCTTTGAGAGACAAGCGGAAGAAACAAAATTACGTTCGTAGACATATTGAATTGACAGCCGTTCCGATGCAAATCGGAACAAATAGAATAAGAGTAATAGAATCGAGAGATTCGGAAGGAACCACTAGAGGAAGCGTCGAATATATAATATTAAAATATACGATGAAGAGTTTGATCCTGGCTCAGGATGAACGCTAGCGGCAGGCTTAACACATGCAAGTCGAGGGGTAGGGCACTTCGGTGCTTGAGACCGGCGCACGGGTGCGTAACGCGTATGCAATCTGCCTTTCACAGAGGGATAGCCCAGAGAAATTTGGATTAATACCTCATAGCATTATGGAAGGGCATCCTTTCATAATTAAAGTCACAACGGTGAAAGATGAGCATGCGTCCCATTAGCTAGTTGGCAAGGTAAC
>NZ_AUDL01000020.1 GCF_000425445.1 Flavobacterium denitrificans DSM 15936
GAAGATGACCACGTTGATAGGCTACAGATGTAAAGGCAGTAATGTCACAGTCGAGTAGTACTAATAATCCGTAAGCTTATGTACAAACTTTTCCCTCCGAGCAATCGGAGGGAGAGAACTTTCTAAAATATATTTACTTTTCTTTATCTCAGTATGTTAAGATATTGTTTTAATTATCAATTGTCAATTATCAATTATTAATTAAAAAGTTGCCCAAGCAACGAACGACCTTAAGGTGGTTATTGCGGCGGGGCTCACCTCTTCCCATCCCGAACAGAGAAGTTAAGCCCGCCTGCGCAGATGGTACTGCATCATTGTGGGAGAGTATGTCGTCGCCTTTCTTTTGAAAACCCTGTTTCGTAAGTTACAGGGTTTTTTATTCTTAATTTTGCTAATTAGCAAATAAGGTACCTTAGCTCAGATGGTAGAGCAATGGACTGAAAATCCATGTGTCCCTGGTTCGATCCCTGGAGGTACCACATAATGCTCGGATGGTGAAATTGGTAGACACGCTGGACTTAAAATCCAGTGAACAGCAATGTTCGTGCGGGTTCAAGTCCCGCTCTGAGTACTAAAACTTCAATTGGCTTTGCTAATTGAAGTTTTTTTTTGAATTAATGTTTCCTTGATTTTTTATATATTTTAAGTTAAAGAGTCTTATTTGCCTCTGTGAGCTTTTTTATTCGATCTTAAAGTGCTTTTAGATATTCATATTATAAAATAATGATAAATTTACTTCCTTAGAAATTATATTATGAACGAACTAATTACCGTTATAAATAGTTTTCAAAAGTTAGATGCTGACACTGAAAAAGCGATTCGGCGATTTTTTGTTGAAGAAAAGTTTAAGAAGAACGATTTCATAATTCAAGAGCATAAAATATGCGATAAGATTTATTTCATCAGTTCTGGTGCTGTTCGAAGATTTTGCTTTGAAAATGATGAAGAAGTTACGAAGTGGATTTATACCGATAATCAATTTGTAACTTCCATGAGCAGCTTTTTTGAACAAAAACCTTCGTTTGAAATTTTTCAGGCTTGTGAGGAAACAATTGTCTATTCGTTATCTTATTCTGATGAACAACTTTTATTAGAATATCCTTTATTTTTAAAATTTCACCTTAAACAACTTCGGCATTATCTTTCTGGAATTAACGAATTTCATCATTTATTTCGTGTAATGACGGCTGAGAAGAAATATCTATTTCTATTAGAATCATTTCCTCAAATTATTCAAAAAGCTAAGCTAAAACACATCGCCTCACTAATTGGCGTAAGCCAGGAAACTTTAAGCAGGATTCGCGCTTCAATTATTTGACATTAGGTCAAAAAATAAATTTTTCTTTTTTCCAATATTTGCTGTGTTATTAAATTAAGTACTATTGAAAAATACTGTAATAGACAAAAATGCAATTATTGGAAAAAACGTTCACTTTGGAAATTTTATCACAATCGAAAATGATGTAATAATAGGTGATAATTCATGGTTAGGAAATAACGTTACAATTTCAAGTGGTTCGAGAATTGGAAATAATTGCCATATTCATTCGGGAGCTGTAATTGGCGGTATACCTCAAGACTTAAAATTCAATGGTGAATACACCTTACTGGAAATGGGAGATAATAACATCATTCGAGAAAATGTTACTATAAATCGTGGTACTTCTTCGAAGGGAATAACTCGCATTGGAAATTCTAATTTAATTATGGCAAATGCTCATATTGGCCATGATTGTTTTGTTGGCGATAATTGTATTATTGGCTTTAGTGTTGGCATGGCTGGTGAAGTAGTTGCTGGCGATTTTGTTAATATAAGCGGACTCTCTGCAGTGCATCAATTTTCGCAAATTGGCAGTCATTGTATGATTAGTGGCTTGAGCAGAATTGTGAAAGATATTCCGCCTTTTGTAACTGTGGCTCATGAACCTTTGCGATTCGCTGGTTTAAATGTTGTTGGACTTCGAAGAAGAGGTTTTTCTTTAGAAAAAATAGAAGAGATTAAATCAATTTACAGAATTATTTTTCAGGAAAGAAGAAATACTAAAAGCGCCTTAGAATTAATTGAACTGAATTTTGAGCCGACTTTTGAGCGAGATGAAATTTTAAACTTTATTAAATCATCAAAACGCGGAATTGTAAAAGGAATTATAGAATAAAAGAAGCCTCCAATATTTTGTATTGGAGGCTTTATTGCTATGCGAATTAAAATTAGATGAAAAATATCTTTATAAGTCTACTATTCATATTTGAGGTATTTCAAGACGTTTGCTTTAGTTGCGTAATAAGCCCGTGATAAAACAATTATTAAAGTCAGAACTAATAAGGTAATAAACCCTGCAACAAATGGAATTATAGTAATGTCAATTCTAAATGCAAAATTTTGGAGCCATCTATTCAACAGAAAGTAAACAGGAAATAAGGCAATTACAAAACCAATAATGAAATACAGAATATATTGTTTCGATAATTCTTTTAGTAAAACATTGGTTTCGGCACCTAATGTTTTTCGAATGGCAATTTCTTTCATGCGTCGTTGTATAGAATAAGATGCTAAGGCAAATAATCCAAAAAGAGCAATTAGAATTACAACAATATTGAGCAATGAAAATAAGCTTTTTTGTTTTGAGTAAGTTTCATAAGTTCTCGCATATTGTTTGTCTACAAAATCATATTGAAACGGATATTCGGTATCGACTTTCGACCATAATTTTTCAATATTTGTGATCGTGTTTTCCAAATTGTCAGCATTTAGTTTTATGAAAACTTTATTTATGTTTTCAGCCATATCAAAGGTTTTAATATGATTGAAAACAATTGGCGGTACCTTTAATTCGGGGCTTAATATGCTAAAATCTTTGACAACGCCAATGATTTTTAATTTTTGCTCCCGTATTACAAGTTCTTTCCCAAGAGGAGATTTTAGATTCATTAGTTTTGCAGCCGTTTCATTTATTATAACTGAATTAATGGTGTCAGACGCTAATTTTTTATCAAAATCTCGTCCTTTTATTATTTTAATATTCAGCATTTCAAACATCCCATAATCCAAATTGATTATTCTTTCCTTAAAAAGTTCATTATTGTACAAAACCCCGGCGAGAGAATTATCTAATCCGTCAAAAGAAATAAGGCCAGTCGAAACTTGTTGAACTCCCTTAATTTTATACAGTTGTTGTTGTATAATGCTGTATTTACTGTAAATATTTTGTGCGACATTTTCGGACTGATATTCGATTGATGGAAAATTTAGGGAAACCGAAATTACCTGATCGCCTTTAAAACCAAGATCTTTATTTTGTAAATATTTAATTTGCTGATATACAATGTTAGAGCCAATAATGAAAAAAGAAGCAATTGCAAATTGAAGAATAAGTATTCCATTACGTAGCCAAATACCATTTTTGCTTCTTTCGAAATTTCCTTTCAAAACTTTAAAGCTTTTAAAATTGGCGATATAAATTGCCGGCAATAATCCAGCAGTGAAAATTGTAATGATGAAAATCAGAAGCAATTGTACATAAAATTGATTGGCAAGAAGTAGAATGTTTTTATTTAAAAAGTTGTTGTAATAAGGCAAAACGAGTTCTACGATTACCAATGCTAGTAAAACAGAGAAACTGGTTGTTAAAATAGTTTCAAAAAGAAACTGAATGATAATATCACCTTTAGAAGCCCCCCATATTTTACGAACTCCCACTTCTTTTGCTCGTTTTACCGCGTTTGCAGTGGCGAGATTGATATAGTTAACAATCGACAGAATGAGAATTAAAACAGATAAGCCCATCATGATGATTAAAAATTGATAATTTCCTCGCGTTTCTGGGTAACCATCGGTTATCGAGTGTAATCGGGCTTTTGATAAAGGTTCAAGAATAACTGTAAAATGCCCCACTTTTTTAGTCATAACTTCGACCGTAAAACCTGCTTCTTTGGCAATTATCGCAATAAAATCGTGGTTGTAAATTCTTTCGAGTTTCTGTCTTATAAGATCAACTTTTGACGGATCTTTTACTTTTAATAATAATTTTAAAACAAACGGACCCCGCAATCCGGAAGTTGTATATTGTTTCATTTTATTGATTATGACATTTGGCGCAATCGAAGAATTTCCAAGAATACGGTACACGGCTCTTACAGAAAAGAGCTGGTTAAAGCATTTTATTTGTTTTCCAATGGGGTTCTCATTTCCAAAAATCCTTTTAGCTGTAATATCCGAAATAGCAATGCTGGAATCATCTTTTATAGCTGAAATTGCATCGCCCTTAATAATTTCGAAAGGAAAAAAAGAAAAGAAATTTTGTTCGACATTGATAATTTTATCTACAAACTCTTTTTTTCCTTTGTAAATAATTTTATCCTTTTGATACCAGCTATCAGCATAAAGTATAGATTCTATATTAGGATCTTGGTCTAAAGCCGGTTTTAGGAATAAGGCACAATCTGACAGGGCTGGCATATCGCTTAGTTGAACCAAAACCTGATATACTTTTTCTTTTTCAGGATTCCAGGCATTGTAATTTTGTTCGTCGTTCCAATAAAGCAGTGCAAAAATCAGCCCGGCAATTCCTATTGACAATCCTAAAATATTAAGGAAAGAGAAAAGCTTGTTGTGCTTTAAGCGGTAAATAAATATGTTGATATAGTTTTTTAGCATCTTATTCGTATTTTAAATATCGTAGAACTTCGACTTTTGTTACTTGGTACGCTTTTGCCAAAACGATTGTCAGTGTCAGAAACAGTAAAGACACAAAAGCAATTATAAAAGGCAAAACCGGAATGTCAATTCGGAATGCAAAATTTTCAAGCCACTTTTGCAATAAAAGATAGGCAGGAAATATTCCGATTAAAAAACCAATCACACAAAAAACAACATATTGTTTTGACAAATCTTTGAGCAAAACATTAGTTTCTGCACCAAGCGTTTTTCGTATCGCGATTTCTCTCAATCTTCTTTCCATAGAAAAAGAAGCCAGCGCAAACAATCCGAAAACAGCAATCAAGATTACGATGATATTCAGTAAAGCGAATAAGTTTCTTTGGTTTTCATATTTTTTAAAGTTTCGGGCGTAATTTTTATCCACGAAATTATATTCGAAAGGATATTCAGAATCTACTTTTTGCGTCCAGAATTTATTAATTCGGGCAATAGTTTCTGGAATATCGTCGGGTTTCACTTTTATAAAAACATGTCTAATGTCATCCTGAACGCCATCAATTTTTGTTACATAAAAGAGAACCATAGGTCCAATTCGGCTTTCAAGCCCGAAATAGTTGAAATTTTTGACCACGCCAACAATCTTCAATTTTTGATCTCTCCAAAGAATATTTTTATTTAAAACGTCTTTTTCTCCAATCAATTTGGCCGTTTCTTCATTTATAAGTACTGATGAAATAGTGTCAGAAGAAATTGCTGGATTTAGTTTTCGTCCTTTTAGTAACTTAATATCTAACATATCAAGCATGTCCAAATCCATTGCCATTTCTTGTATTAAAAACGGTTTTCTGTTTTGATAACTCGCACTAGACCATGAGTTTTCCTGAGATCCCATCGCAAAAAGAGCAGTCGAAACTGCTTCGACACCTTTTATTTTTGAGGCTTCCTGTTTGATGAGTTTGTATCTTTCGAATTGTGATTTTTCTTTTTTAGGTTTAAAGGTGATATCTAAAACTTGTGTTCCTTTAAAACCTAAATCTTTTTCGGCCATAAAATTTACCTGTTTGTAAACTATGAAAGAACCAATGATAAAAAAAGCAGCAATAGCAAATTGTAAAACAAGCATTCCGTTACGAAGCCAGATTCCCTTTTTACTTCGGGAAAAATTTCCTTTCAAGACTTTTAATACTTCAAAATTCGAAACATAAATTGCCGGCAAAACTCCTGAAACCAATATTACAAGAGATGTAATTATTATTAATTGAATGAAAAATTGTGCTCCGATTAGAACCAAATCTTTATTTAGAAAAGAATTATAATACGGTAGTAAAATTTCAACTAACACCAAGGCCAACAAGGCAGAAAAAATAGTAATTAATGCCGTTTCAAAAACAAATTGCATTATAATTTGCCCTTTTGTAGCGCCGGTAATTTTTCTTACTCCAATTTCTTTAGCTCTTTTTATCGCATTAGCAGTGGCCAGATTGATATAATTCACAATCGAAAGCAGCAAAATTAATATCGACAAACCCATCAAAATCAACAGATATTGTAAATTTCCTATTGGTTCTGAAAAAGGTTGATTTCCACTATACAACTTGGCTTCCGACAAAGGCAATAAACTTGTTTTTACAGGATTGCCGTACTTTTTTGTAAATTCTTCGATTGAAAGGCCTTCTGATTTGGCTTGTGCTTTAGTAACATTTTCGAAGAAAAGGTTATCCATGTTTTTTATGATGGCATCTGTAGCATTTGGATTTTTAATTTTTAAAACTAAACCGTAATGATAACTCCATTCGTCTTTTGTTCTTTTTAAGTCGTCGTCGATAACCGTTGTAACGGCTTCGGGCATCACAGATGATTTTTCAGAAAGCTGATACACACCGCGAACAGTAAAAACCTGACCATCATATCGCACTAATTTTCCCATCGGGTTTTCTGTGCCGAAAAGTCTTTCTGCAGTTTCTTCAGATAAGGCAATACTGTTTCGATCCTGAATCGCCGTTTTGGCATTTCCATGAATAAATTTGTACGGAAAGAAAGAAAAGAAATTGCTTTGTGCCGTAAAAATCTTATTCAGCACTTCTTTCTTATTATTATACGAAATCACATCTTTGGCATATTCGGCATAAAAATAACAGTAGCTTTCCAGATCAGAAGAAACTGCTTTTAACATCGGACCTGTTGTAGCAGCATTTGTTGTCCAGATATTACCTTCGCCAATGTCATTTAAGACCGAATAAATCTTGTCTTTTTCTGGATTCCATTGGTCATACGAATGTTCGTCGTTCCAAAAAAGAATCGCAAAAATCAACGTGGCCATTCCGATTGACAATCCTAAAATATTTAGAATCGAAAACAGTTTATTGTTTTTGATGTGATAAAAAAATGTGTTGATCCAATTTTTTAACATCACTCTAGTTTTTAGAAGTTACCAAAACATCTACATTTCTATGGTTTAATTTTTCAGAAAGTACAACTCCGTCTTTCATTAAAATTGTTTTTTGTGAAAAAGAAGCATCGTAATCAGAATGGGTTACCATTAAAATAGTGGCACCATTTGCATGAAGATCAGTCAATAATTCCATTACTTCATTTCCGTTTTTACTGTCCAAATTTCCCGTTGGCTCATCGGCCAAAATAATTTTCGGATTATTGATTAAAGCTCGCGCAACGGCAACACGCTGTTGCTGTCCGCCTGAAAGTTGTTGCGGAAAATGTTTCAATCGATGTGAAATTCCTAGTTTGTTGGCAATTTCATGTATTCTTGTTTTTCTTTCAGAAGAAGGAACATCATTATAAATCAAAGGCAATTCGATATTATCATAAACCGATAATTCATCAATTAAATTGAAATTTTGAAAAATGAATCCGATGTTTTCTTTTCTGGCTTTTGATCTTGATTTTTCTTTTAGTCCAACCATTTCCTGATTTAGCAAAAGATAACTTCCGTCTGAAGCGCTGTCCAAAAGCCCGACGATATTTAACAAAGTTGATTTTCCGCTTCCGGAAGGTCCCATGATAGAAACAAAGTCGCCTTGATTGATCGTTAATGAAATTTCGCTTAATGCTCTGGTTTCTAATTCCTCGGTTCTAAATACTTTTGAAAGTTTTTTAATGGTGATCATAAATTGGTGTTTTTAGTTTTGATTGATTTTCTCTTTTTGGATTTTTCCCTTCGGAAGCAAAAGAAACGCGTCTGAAAATTAAGATAATTAACAATGCGATTTTTTGTTATTTTTACTTTCGAAAGAGCTTAATAATTAATGATTTATCAGTACAATTGTGATTTTCATGCCAAAAATTTAAACCTTGTAACTGCTTTATTTTTAAGATTTTATTTTAAGAAAAAAAGCTTCACTGTCCAAAAGTGGACACCTTTCGTCCAAAACCGAACAAAAATGAAAAAAACGAACGCTTCAATTTTAATCATCGACGATCAGGAAGACATCCTTTTTGCGTCGAAAGTGTATCTAAAAAAGTATTTTGAGAACATTTATACACTCAATAATCCGAAAAATATTGTCGAATTATTGGCAAAAAATACCATTGATGTTGTTTTGTTGGATATGAATTACAGAATTGGTTTTGAAGACGGAAGAGAAGGTTTGTATTTATTGAAAGAAATAAAAACACTTTCCCCAAAAACGGTTGTGATTTTAATGACGGCTTTTGGAAAAGTCGAAACGGCTGTTGAAGGTTTAAAGTCTGGAGCTTTTGATTATATTTTGAAACCTTGGGAAAATAAAAAATTGCTGGAATCGGTAAAACAAGCTGTTGATAAAGCAAGAAAAGAGCAAAAGAAAATAAAAAGTCCGGAAATGGCTAATGACTTTTTTATTGGCAATTCTGAAATTATAAAAAAAGCGTATTCGCTTGCGGATAAAGTAGCAAAAACCGATGCCAATGTTTTGATTCTCGGCGAAAACGGAACCGGAAAATTTGTTTTGGCACATCATATTTATACGCAATCTGAAAGAAAAAATCAGCCTTTTGTAAATGTTGATTTAGGATCTTTAAATTCGAATATTTTCGAAAGTGAATTATTCGGTTATGCTAAAGGCGCTTTTACCGATGCAAAAACAGACACGCCGGGACGTTTTGAAATGGCGCAAAACGGAACTATTTTTCTGGATGAAATAGGGAATGTTCCACTTCATTTGCAATCAAAATTGCTTCAGGTAATTCAAACCAAAACCGTAACAAGATTGGGGGAAACAAAACCAAGACCTTTAAACGTTCGAATAATTACAGCAACAAATTTGAACTTAAAACTCGAAGTTGCCGACAAAAATTTCCGTGAGGATTTGTATTACCGAATCAATACAATGGA
Organism: Flavobacterium denitrificans DSM 15936; assembly: GCF_000425445.1. Taxonomy (GTDB): domain Bacteria; phylum Bacteroidota; class Bacteroidia; order Flavobacteriales; family Flavobacteriaceae; genus Flavobacterium; species Flavobacterium denitrificans. The sequence continues at coordinate 8,988 of NZ_AUDL01000020.1, forward strand.
AATTGTTTTGCCTCCGCTACGCGAAAGAAACGAAGATAAAATTCCGTTAGCCGAATATCTGCTGGAAAAAATCAGTGAGAAATACGGAAGAAGTCAAATAATCTTTGATAAAAAAGTTTTAGAACAAATTGAAAAACACGCCTGGAATGGTAACATTCGAGAAATGGAAAACAAAATTGAGCGCGCCGTTATTCTTTGTGAAAATAATAAAATCACCGTTTCTGATCTTGATTTGGAACAAATTACCGAATATGAAAATCCAGATGATATTCAGCTTTCGTCGGTAGAAAAAGCTACTGTAGAAAAAGCGCTTTTAAAACACAACAACAATATAAGTAAAACCGCCGAAGAACTCGGGTTGTCAAGAGGTTCGTTGTATCGTCGTTTGGAGAAATATAATATCAGCACCAACTAATATGCTAAAATCCTTAAAAACATATCAGTTTCTTTTTCTGCGATTAATTTTGATTTTGGTTACAATTGAATTTTCTATTTATCTGCATAAAATCAAATTTGTATTTGCGCCTATTTTTGGCTTTTTGATCGTTTTTCTGCTGATTGTAGAATTGTATAATTATGTAAAAAGTATCATTTTACTTTATGATAAAACCATTTCTTCAATAATACAGAATGATTTTAGTTCTGATTTTTCAAAACATAAATCGGGAAAAAATGATTTGTTTGAGTTGTATGATATTTTGAAAAACAAGCGAAACGAAGAAGTTTCAAAAGACATTATTTATACTTCGATTCTAAATAATATCGAAACCGGAATTATTATTCTGCAAAAACAGGAAAATGACTGGAACATTTTTTTAATGAATGATTATTTTTCGACGCATTTTAATGTGCCTAAATTCTCAAAATGGAAATACCTTAAAAGTCATTTGCCAACATTATGCGATATTATTGATAAAGATGATTTTCAGGAAATAAAAACGTCAATCGAAATTAGCATCAACCAGCAAAATTCACAGACTTTTGTGTTGCAGGCGTCGCGAACAGAAATTTTTGAGAATGATTATTTTATCGTTTTATTGGATTCGATTCAGAATGTGGTCGAGAAAAAAGAGAAAGATGCCTGGATTAATTTGATGAAAGTGATTTCGCATGAACTTTTGAATTCGATCACGCCAATTCGTTCTATTTGTCAAAATTTACAAGATTTGGTCGAGCAGGATTCTTTGTCTTCCGAAGATTTAGACGACATCAAAAACAGTGTCGAAACCATGCTCAGACGAAGCGACCATTTGCAGAAATTTGTTGAAGGGTATCGAAAACTGGCGATGTTGCCTTCGCCTAAAAAACAGAAAATCGAACTTCAGGAATTGGTAAACAATTGTCTTCATATTATGGAGCCTTTGTTTAAAAGAGAAAATATAGAAGTTGAAAACAGGATTTCGTTCCATTATTCTATAAATGTCGATGCTCAGCAAATGGAGCAGGTTTTGATCAATCTTTTGACGAATTCGATAAATGCTTTAAAAAACAATAATCAAAAACAGATTTTCATTTCGGCGGAAGCCAAAGAAAACCGAACTTTTATAAAAATTGCAGACAGCGGAAATGGAATCGAAAAAGAAATCGAAAACAAAATTTTCCTTCCGTTTTTCACGACAAGAAATGAAGGCGCCGGAATTGGTTTGACTTTGTCTAAAAATATTATCGAAGCGCACGGCGGTTATATTAATTACAAAAATGAAAACGGAAAAACGGCTTTTGAGATTTGTCTAATTGAAGGCTAATCGCCCATTTTACATAATTGCATTTTTTAAATCGTACTAAAAATTTTTATTTAAATTTGTGTAAGAGAAGTTGCAATTAGACTCTCTAAAATAATATAAAATTTTATCGATGAGTACAAATCCTACTTTTGCAATAACTTCAAATTTCTTAAACGACTTAAAAACTCAGACCGCAGATTCCCATAGAAAACTAGAAGAACTTCCAGTTTCTGCTTCAATTATGTCACCTGAAATGAAGATAGAAGATTATATTTTTTATCTCAATTTAATGCATGATGTTCATAACGATACTGAGACATTTGTTTTTCCTTTTTTTACAAATCTTCTAGAAGATTTAGAACAAAGAAAAAAGAAGCATCTTATAGAAAATGATCTTTCTTTTTTAAATTCAAAAAAATCAAACGCAGAAAAAGTTTTTTATGCGGAAGGAATTTCGGCACCATTTGCTTTAGGAATTTTATACGTAGTAGAAGGTTCAACGCTTGGCGGAAGATTTATTTTGAAAAATGTTTCAAAGCGTCGGGAACTTTCTGGCGAGCAAGGCGTTTCATATTTTAATGGTTACGGTGAAAAAACAGGAAGCTTTTGGAAATCATTCCTGAATTTTTTATCAGAATACGAGCAAGAACATAATTGTGGAGACGAAATTATAGAAGGAGCAATATTTGCTTTTGATAGTATTTATAAGCATTTTGACCGTAAAACAAAATAATGAAGATTAAGGATATAGTCAATCGGGACCTTGTTACGTTAACCAATTGCGAGCATGAGCCTATACATATTCCGGGTAAAATACAACCGTATGGTTTTTTGATTGGTGTTACATCTGCCTGGAAAATTGATTTTTGCACAGAGAACATTTCTGGATTTTTAGATTTGACTCATACTCAGGTATTGGGGCAGGATTTTGTTGCTGTTTTTGGTTTAAACGTTGAGAAAAAGATTTTAGATTATATTAATGAAGATAAAATTCAGGATGTTTTTCCACTGGAAATAGAACTTTTTGAAAAACCATTTCAGATAAGCATTCATAAAAGTTTTGATATTTATGTTTTGGAGGCCGAACCAAAGTTTGCAGGAAAAGAAAAACTAGCTGATGTTTATGCACAGACGATTCAGTTTGTAACACAAATGAACAATACCAAATCACTAAGAGATTTGTGTGCTTTGGTCGCGCAGGGAACCCGTGAAATAACAGGTTACGACCGTGTCATGATTTATCGTTTTGACGAACAATATAATGGAGAAGTTTTTGCCGAAGACTGCAGAGAAGATCTCGAACCCTTTTTAGGGTTGCATTACCCGCATACCGACATTCCGGCTCAGGCAAGAGAATTATACATTAAAAACCAACTGAGGCTAATTGTTGATATCGATTATAAGCCAGTTCCCATTTTTACTGTTGATGATAAAGAAGGAAAAAATCTGGATTTAAGTCTTTCAATATTGCGAAGTACATCACCAATTCATGTAGAATATTTGAAAAATATGGGCGTTGGCGCAACATTAACCATTTCGTTGATTCACCATGATAGATTGTGGGGTTTGATTGCCTGCCATCATTATTCAGAGAAAAATCTTTCTCCGGAAATTAGATTGGCGACCAAACTTCAGGGACAGTTTATAACTTCTCAGATTGATATCAGACAATCTAATGATGAAAATATAAGTGCTCAAAAAGCAACTCTGGCATTCGAACAATTAACAAATCTGGAACTTCCTATTTTGCATGAAGGATTGAACACAATTGTAAGCACACAGCAAATATTAGATATTTGTAATGCTACTGGTGTTACTCTTGTTTCCAGAGGAAAAATTTTCAAAAATGGAGAAACACCCTCAGATGAAAAAATCGAAATTTTAATAAAAGAGATTACTGCCAAAAGCAACGATAAAGTTTTTGTAACCAATAAAATTAGTGATCGTTTTCCTGAAACAGCGCAAAATTCAGATTTTGCCGGGATTATTTACCATTCTCTTGGTAACAATGATCATATAGTATGGTACAGACCGGAAACGGTTTCGGAAATAAATTGGGGAGGTGATCCTGAAAAAAGTATTATAAAAGATAGCAATGGTTTGCATCCGCGAAATTCGTTTAATATTTGGAAACAGATTGTTAAAAATCAAAGCAGTATTTGGAAACCATACGAAATTAATACCGCGGGACAATATGCGCATATGTTGCAGAATCATCTTACATTGATTATGTTGAGCGAAGAAGAGGAAAAGTACCGTAATCAAAGTGAAATATTAAGAGAAACCAATTCGGAACTTGAAAATATCAACTGGATCAGTACGCATGATCTGCAGGAACCTTTGCGCAAAATTCAGCTAATTACTTCTAAAACGTTGTCAGAACTTGATGACATTACAACCGAATCGATTTCAAATTCGCTGGAACGAGTTTCGAAATCGGCCAGTAGAATGAGTGGTTTATTGGAAGATATCCTAAAATATACCAGAATCAAGAATACCAGAGATACTTTACAAGAAGTAGATTTGAACGAAATATTAGAAGCGACTATTAAAGAAATGAGCGAAACAATTACAGAAAGCAATGCCATAATTGAATTTGAAAAGCTTCCTGAAGTTCATGCAATACATTTTTTAATGCGACAGTTATTTCTCAATATTATTCAGAATTCCTTAAAATATGCATCACCGGATAGGCAACCAAAGATTATAATTACAGCTTCTCAAGAACCAGTGATTATGAAGCACTTGTATAAAGTGCATTGTCATTGGGTTCGCTTTTCAGATAACGGAATTGGTTTTGAGCCCCAATATGCCGAATCGATTTTTAAAATTTTCACAAGACTTCACAGGCAGGAACAATATACTGGATCGGGAATAGGTTTGGCTTTATGTAAAAAAATCATGCAGACTATTGGCGGTGATATTCACGCAGAAGGAAAACCAGGTGAAGGGACAGATATTATTATTTATTTTCCGTGTGACCCGAATGATACGCTTTTGCCTTTGTAAATTTTATTGAGACACTAAAATGAATCTCACAATCCAATCCCTTTTACCAGACGATTTTATTTCGCATTTTGTTCACAGCTTTTGGATGGTGGAGAACAAAACTGGAAATGATATTCCGGGAACTGTACTTCCAAACGGAATGATGGATATGACGCTCATGAAAATAAATGCTGAAAATTGGGAAATTTCAATTCGCGGATTGGATACAGTTCCAAGTCAGGTAAATATTTTCAAAGACGTTCGAATATTTTCTGTTGGTTTTAAGCTTTTGGCTGTCGAATATTTATTTGGAGATTCGATAAAAGATGTTTTGAATGAGGGAAAAGTAATTCCGAACGATTTTTGGCAATTTGATGAAAATGATATCGAGAGTTTAGAAAATTTTCAGAAAAAAGTAACGCAGAAGATCAATTCAATTTCCATAAAACCAATTGATGACAGAAAGAAAAAACTATTTGAATTGATTTATGCTTCGCACGGAACAATTACAGTAAAAGAACTTTCAGAAAAAGTGTTTTGGAGCAGTCGACAGATTAATCGCTATTTTAATCAGCAATTCGGGATTTCACTTAAAGAATATTGCAAAATTCTGCGTTTTGGATCTTCTTTTAAAGATTTAAGTGAAGGACGACTATTTCCAGAATTGAACTTTACCGATCAAAATCATTTTATAAAAGAAATAAAAAAATATTCTGGCGTAACACCAAAAGAACTTAGTAAAAACAGTGACAATCGTTTCATGAATATTACAGCGATTAAAAAACTGCCCTCTATCAAAAACGACTGATTTTTACTATTTCTGTCAAAATCTTCTTCGCAATTTTGTATCGAAATTAAATGATACAGAAGATGTTACTACAAAATAAAAAAATAGCCATTATTGGCGCTGGCCCGGTTGGTTTGACAATGGCAATTTTACTTCAGCAAAAAGGAATTGATGTTACCATTTACGAAAGAGATAAAGATGCGCAAACCAGAATTTGGGGCGGAACGCTCGATTTACATAAAGTCTCAGGACAGAAAGCAATGAAAAAAGCGGGAATGTTAGAACGCTATTTTGAATTGGCAATTCCGATGGGTAGAACCGTTGCAGATGAAAATGGAAATGTCCTGTCTGTTCAAAAAACAATTCCAGAAGAAGCCCAAGACAATCCGGAAATAAACAGAAACGATTTGAGGAATTTACTTTTAGACAGTTTAAAAAACGGGACCGTTGTTTGGAACAGCAAAGTAAACGAACTTGAAGTTAAAGACGGAAAATGGATTTTGCATTTTGAAAATAATGAATCTGCAATCGCCGATTTGGTGATTGGCGCAAACGGCGGAATGTCAGCAATTAGAAAATATATTACTGACGCTGAAGTCGAAGAAACGGGAACATATATGATTCAAGGCGAAGTTTTGGAAGCTGAAATTAAATGCAAAGATTTTTTCAGTTTATGTAATGATAATATTTTGATGTCGGCTTTTAATGGGAATTTATTGGTCGCAAATCCAAAAAACAAATCGGCGTTGAGCTATAATGTGATTTTTAAAACACCTGACGAATGGCTTTCTGGAAATGAATTGGATTTTAAAAATATAGAAAGTATTCGTTCCTTTCTTATAGATCGATTTTCTGATTGGGATGAAACTTATAAAGAGTTATTTCGTGCCACATCGTTTTTTGTGGGATTGCCAACGCGTAAAATTTCATTGGAAAAAGAATGGAAAAACAGTCGTGTTTTACCAGTAACGCTTATTGGTGACGCAGCGCATTTAATTCCACCTTTTGCCGGACAAGGCGCAAATATTGGTTTAGTCGACGCGATGATTTTGGCCGAAAATATAACAAGTGGGAAATTCGAAACCATTGAAAACGCGATCGAAGATTATGAAAAGCAAATGTTTGTTTATGCCAAAGAAGCACAAGAAGAAACTCGTAAAAATGAATTGATGATGCACGAAATAGGCTTTTCATTTATGCGTTTTGCAGAGTAAATCTTACTAAGAATTAATTTCCAATTTATATCCTTTCCCGCGCACGACAACGATATTAACATTAGAATCAACTTCCAATTTTTTTCTCAACTTTGAGATAAACATATCCAAGCTTCGGCCTACAATAACGCCTTCATCTTCCCAAATTTCTTTTTGGAGTCGGTTTCGTTCTATCGTTTTGTTGGGAGAAATCGCGAAAATATGCAATAAACGGGATTCGGTTGCGGTTAGGTCTATTGTTTTTCCATCAATTAATAATTTCCGATTTTTTTCATCAAACTGTATTTTGCCCAAAACGAATAAATCACTGTGCTTCTTGCTAGAGAATGATTTTCGCGACTTAACTGATCTAAAGATAACAATGCCTGCAATTGCCAAAATAGGTAGAAGATATCCATTTTCAGCTCCATTAATACCTGAAGTTTTGAATTTTATATTCACGTTGTAATGAGCTTTGGGTTGTATTCTTCCGAGACAAGGTATATTGTCGTCTTTTTTATCTTTGGATATCGTGTATCCATAAACGACACTGGAGTTTTGTGTGTTCACAACAGTAACAATATAATCCGTTGCGAGTGAATCTTTAGACAACAATCGTTCAATAGTTTTCACTAAATTTTCTGGTCGAAAAGAAAACTCTTTTTCAAACTGAATTTCATATTCATTTTCAGCAATTTTTTTTACAGGAAGAACTCTTGATGTACTGTCTCCCGATTGTAAAAGAAGTTCATGTCCGATGCTGCGGAGCAATACTTCTCTTTTGGCACTTTCAAAATTTTCATTGTCATTCGTGCTGAAAGCCACGCAGATTATGGCGACAAACAAGAGTGCTGTCAAGCTAAACTGGTATTTGTATTTCTCGGACAGAAAATTTCGGCTATAAAGCATAGTGTCAAGAGTTTATTTACAAAGTTTACAATTTTATTTACAATTCAAACTGCTTCGGCTGAAAAATATCAAAGTAATTTCGCTGAAACAACTTTGAAAACATAATAAAAATGAAATTGCACACACACATTTACAGCTTGTTCCTGATGATTATTTTTTTTACCTCTTGTAAAGAACCAAACCAAATCAATGCATCAAAAGGAAATTGCAAAGTTGAAAAAAGAGAAATTGTTACACGCTTTGGTCCAAAAAGAATGGTGCGGAATGTAAGGCAAGATAAAAACGGAAATATTTTGATTGCTTCGTTTCAAGATGTATTTCGATACGATGGAAAAATGTTTACTAATTTAACTAGCAAGATACAATCACCAAGTTTTTGGGATGTGTTGGAAGATCGAAAAGGGAATCTTTGGTTTGCTACTCGAGATTCAGGTGTTTACTATTATAATAAAAAATCTGTTCAGCATTTTACTACACGAGAAGGACTTGCGAGTAATCAAGTTGCCTCTATTTATGAAGATAGAGCTGGCAATATTTGGTTTGCTACTGGCGGAGGAGCAAGCCGTTATGATGGAAAATCTTTTCGAAATTTCACTACCAGAGATGGACTTTCTAGTAATGCTGTAAATTCTATTATGGAAGACAGTACAGGGAAATTATGGTTTGCTACTAGAGACGAACCTTGTTTTTATGATGGGAAGAAATTTACCGTCTTTAAAAAAAATAACGGCAAACCCTTTCATAACGTTTGGTCGATAATTGAAGATCGAAAAGGCAATATTTGGTTTGGTGGCTCGATACTCAAAGAGCGAAAGAAAGGTAATATTTTGATTCTTGAATTTGGTTTTTGGCGTTACGATGGGAATACTTATACAAAAATATCCAATAGAGGAACTTCTATTATATTGGAAGATAAAGAAGGAAATATTTGGACTACGGGGACGGTTGGACTTAATGGATATTGGGCGCTTACACGATATGATCAAAAAACTTTATACGATAAAATACCAAAAGCAACCGAAATATTCGCACTAAAAGAGATGGGAATGCTGTGCGGGATTTTGCAAGCTAAAGATGGAAGTATTTGGTTTGGATCTATGGCTGGCGTGTATCGATATGATGGAATGACCATCACGCAATTTTAAAGGTTTTATTTTATTTTAGTTTCAAGTTTCAAGTTTCAAGTTTCAAGTTTCAGCTTTTACGTTAAGTACCTGAAACTTGAAAACCGAAACAAAAAAACATATTTTTAGTGCGAAACCGCTTTTAATCCTACGATAGAACCAACTAAAGTTGCTAAAAAGAATAATCTCCAGAAAGCTGCAGGTTCTTTAAAAACAAAGATACCAACCAATACAGTTCCTACTGCACCAATTCCTGTCCACACCGCATAAGCCGTTCCAAGGGGGAGTGTCTCTGTCGCTTTCATTAATAAAAGCATACTTACCGTTAAAGAAATGAAGAAACCAATATACCAATAATACATTTCGGTTCCAGTTGTTGCTTTTGCTTTTCCAAGACATGATGCGAAGGCTACTTCAAATAGACCAGCAATTATTAAAATAATCCAGTTCATATAGTTAAAATTTTGTGGTGCAAAGTTCCTTTATGAAAAGCAGAAAAAATTTAACAAATGATAAAAAATGCAATTATTTTATCTCAGAACGAATTCTGCTCAAACTTACTTGTGTAATGCCTAAATAAGATGCAATATGCCCCAATTGTACTCTTTGCAATAATTCAGGATGATCTTTCATTAATTCCAGATAACGTTCTGATGCATTTTTGAATTGCTTCGAAATCAAACGTTCTTCCGTTTTGATTAATTCTTTTTCAGCGAATTTCCTACCCCAGTTCGCAATATGAACATCTTCATTAAAGAGTTTTCTTAGATTTTCAGTTTTGAGTTCATAAAGTTCGCAATCCTCAAGAAGCTCGATATTTTCATATCCCGGCTGGTCTTCCACATAACTTTTCATCGAAATGACCGTTTCGCCTTCTTTTCCAAACCAAAAAGTAACTTCATTGTCTCTTTCTACATAAGCACGAACTAATCCTTTTTTTATAAAATAGATATTAGATTCTATTTTGTTGGCTTTTAATAAAATATGTCCTTTTGAGAAAGCAATTTCGGAGACATTATTTTGTAAAGCCAATTTTGACTTTTCGGGAAGTTCATGTATTTGATCGAGAATATTAGAAATATTCATTTTTAATTTTTTATAAATTTCGAATAAAGATACAAGTTGTAAAAGGGAACAGAAAATTTCGAACCAAAAAAATCCCATTTCCAAAATAGAAATGGGATATAAAATTGCACATTGCATGCTAATTCAAAAATGCAGGCGCAATTTTTGACCAATATATAAACACTAATTAATGCCACCACCCAAAGCTTTGTACAACAATACTTGGGAGTTTGCATTGCGAAGCTGAATATCAACAAAATCTAGCTCAGCCTGCAATTTGTTTTTTTGCGCATTGATGATTTCAAGGTAATTAGCGTAACCGCTCAAATACAAATCATTTGAAACATTTACCGCAATTTCAAGATGATCGATTTCTTTCAATTTGTATTTGAGAACATCTTCAAAAGCTTCGTTTCGGTGCAGTAAAGCGCTTAATTCGTTGAATGCAGTTGTAACCGAATTTTGATATTGAAGAAATGAGATTTCCTGTCTTCGATTCGAAACATAAAATTCTTGTTTGATTTGTCCTTTATTAAAAACTGGCGCTGTCAAACCGCCTAATAATTGCCAAGCGAAAGAACCAGCATCAAAAAAAGTATTGAATGAAAACGAATTAAACCCTGCATATCCGCCCAAGTTTACAGTTGGGAAAAAGGCAGCGCGAGCCGATTTTGCATCAGCATTGCTGGCTAATAATTCGAAATACGCTTCAGAAACATCTGGTCTTTTATGAATGATAGAATCTACACTGATTTTTTGGTTTAAAACTTCTAAGTGTCCAGCTAGGAAATCGCTACTTCTGTCAATTTTTCCTCCATATTCACCTAAAAGCGTCAATAAGGCTTTTTCAGTCTGATCGATGCTTAATTTTAGTTCTGAAGCTTCGGCGTAAATGTTATTATTTTGGGCATTAAACTGTTGTACAGCCAACTCGGTAGCTTTTCCAACTGATCTTTGTGCTGAAACAATATCAAGAGCTCTTTCTTGTGTTTTTAAGTTTTTATCGTAAATAGAGGCTTGTTTATCTAGTGCGATAAGTTTAAAATACAAATCGGCAACATCGCCCAAAAGACGTGTCTGCAATAAACGCATTCCTTGCTGAGAAGCAAAAAATCGTTGTTGTGCTGCTTTTTTGCGATTGCTTAGTTTTCCCCAAATATCAGCTTCCCACGAAACTTTTGCTCCTAAAAAGAAGTTAGGTGAAACTTTTTCATTTATTTTTTGTTTTTCGGTAATATTCTGCGAAAAGTTGGTGTCAAAGTTTCCGACACCTTCCATAGTATATTTCCCAAAATGTGTTCCAGACGCATCTGCCACAAGGTCTAATGACGGAAGAAGCGCTAGTTTGGCCACTTTTAAATGCGAATTGGCAATCAAAATGCGTTCCTGCATAATTAAATAATCAGGATTTTTGGCAATTGCTTTTTTTAGTAAATCCTCTAATTTGGGATCTTTAAAAAAGGTTTCTGTTTTTAGTGGAATAAAATCATTTTTTGAAACTTCTTTTCGCTGTGCATCAAAATTTTCTGGAAGTTTTGCTGCGTCTAATTTAGTACTGACTTTTGGTGCCGAACAAGCTGTTAAAAGTAAAATACCTGTTATTACAACGGCACTTTTGGTTGTCCTTATCACATCAGTATTTTTATATTGATTTAATATGTTTTTCATTGTTTAATTTTTTTATTCAATCTTTTGTCTAAATTTTTATTTTAACACATAGAAACATAGATTTTCTTTCTATAAAAAGGGAGTTGAAAGAAACTAGTTTCTAACACATAGCTGAATGAACATAGACCAAAGTTTCAACTTTGGGATTTGGTGACTACCATACAGCTATGTTTATTTAAGTTAAGTGAAACGCCTTTCCACGCTTTCCATCCCGATAGCTATCGGGACTATGAATCTATGTGTTTAAAAAATTACACATTAAGATTTGCTCATTCGTTTTTCCAATTTTGCAAACAGTATATAAAGTCCAGGAATAATCAATAGACCAAACACAGTTCCAATCAACATTCCTCCCGCAGCTGCCGTTCCGATCGAACGGTTACCAATTGCACCCGCACCAGAAGCAATACATAGCGGAATCAATCCAGAAATAAAAGCAAAAGAGGTCATCAAAATAGGACGGAAACGAAGTCTAGCGCCTTCAATTGCCGCTTCGACAATATCACGTCCGAGTTTGTTTTGTGCCATTGCGAATTCTACAATCAGAATGGCATTCTTGGCGAGCAGACCAATCAACATGACGAGCGCTACTTGGGCATAAATGTTATTGTCTAATCCAACCATTACAAGTGCGATATAAGAACCAAATACTCCAACAGGCAAACTCAATAATACGGGGAATGGAAGCAATAAACTTTCGTATTGTGCTGCCAATAATAAGTATACGAAAAGTATACAAAGTCCAAAAATGTATATGGTTTGGTTACCTGAAAGAATCTCTTCACGTGTCATACCAGACCATTCCAGTTCAAAGCGGCTAGGCAATTTTTCTGCGGCAATTTTTTCAACAGCGGCTATGGCATCTCCAGAGCTGTAACCTTCGGCAGGTTCACCGTTAATCATAGCAGACATGTACATATTATAACGCGTTAAAACCTCAGGCCCGTAAACTCTTTCTAGCTTAATGAAAGTTGAGAACGGAACCATTTCGCCTGCGTCATTCTTCAAATACATATCCAAAATGCTTTCTGGATTTTGACGGAATTGCGGACTTGCCTGAACCATTACTTTGTACATTTGGGCGAAACGGATAAAATTAGTAGCATAAAAAGAACCCAACATTGTCTGTAAAGTACTCATGGCATTATCAACCGAAATTCCTTTTTTGGCAGCTAAATCATAATCAATATGTATTAAATATTGAGGGAAAGTGGCATCAAAACTCGAGAACGAATTCTGAATTTCTGGCGAAGCATTCAATTCTTTGATGAATTCTTTGGTTACTTTATCAGTATTGGTAATACTTCCTCCAGATTTATCCAACAAGCGAAGCTCAAAACCACTTGTGTTACCAAAACCAGGAACGGTTGGCGGTGCAAAAATCTCAATTTGTGCGTCGGTAATGTTTTTTGTTTTTTCTGTAAGTTCCGCCATAAATTCGGTAACCGAAATATCACGTTCGCTCCAGTCTTTCAAGTTGATCATTCCCATACCGTATGAAGCACCAGCAATTTCGGTTACAATACTGTATCCCGCAAGAGTGGTTACGTTGTCTACACCTTGAATTCCTTTTGCAATTTTAGTCACTTCGTCTAACGCTTTTTCGGTACGTTCTACAGTTGCTCCTTGTGGTGTTGTAACGCTCACGTAAACCATTCCCTGATCTTCTGTAGGGATGAATCCTGAGGCTAAAAATCGAGTTGTTCCCCAAGTTAGAATGCAAAACAAGACTAATAAACCAACTGTAACGGTATTACGATCAGCAAATTTTACTAATACTTTGATGTATTTTGAAGTAATATTGTCAAACCAATTATTGAATCTGTGGAAGAAACGATCTAAAAGTGATTTTTTCTCTTTATTAGGATCGTGCGCTTTTAGCATAATCGCACAAAGGGCAGGAGTAAGTGTAAGAGCGTTAATACCCGAAATCACAATACTAATGGCCATTGTCAATGAGAATTGTCTGTAGAAAACCCCAACAGGACCGCTCAAAAAAGCAACAGGAATAAACACCGCAGCCATTACAATCGTAATCGCAATAACGGCACCTGTAATTTCTTTCATCGCACTAATGGTAGCATCCATTGGCGACATATGTTCTTCGGAGATTTTTACGTGAACAGCTTCAACAACGACAATCGCATTATCAACCACAATTCCGATAGAAAGTACTAAAGCGAAAAGTGTCAATAAGTTGATCGAGAATCCCATCATCGACATAAAAGTAAACGAACCAATAAGTGCGACAGGAACTGCCAATACTGGAATCAAAGTCGATCTCCAATCTTGAAGGAAAAGGAAAACAACAAATGCCACTAAAATAAAGGCTTCCACCAATGTTCTTAATACTTCATGAATAGAGGCGTCAAGGAAACGAGAAACGTCATAAGCGATGTTGAATTCCATTCCCGGAGGAAAAGAAGAACCTTTTAATTCGGCCATTTTTTCTTTTACGCTCGCAATAACTTCTGAAGCATTAGAACCCGGACGCTGTTTTAGCATGATGGATGCAGAGGGTTTTCCATCGGTTTTTGAAACCATTCCGTAACTCATCGCGCCAAATTCGATTTTCGAAATGTCTTTTAATCTTAAAATCGTTCCGTCTGGATTGGCTCTTAACGGAATTTCTTCGTACTGACTAGGTTCAAAGAATTTTCCGCCATATTTAATTACATATTGCAATTGATTGTTCATTTGTCCTGAACCTTCGCCCACTTTACCCGGAGCTGCAGAAATATTTTGTTTTTGAAGCGAAGCAATTACTTCATTTGCAGAAATATTATACGAAAGCATTTTTTCTGGATCCAGCCAAACACGCATCGAATATTCTTTTTGTCCCATGATTTCGGCACGTCCGACACCATCAATACGTTTTAATTCCTGAAGAATATTAATATCAGTAAAGTTGAAGATAAACTGCTCGTCTTGAGTTTTGTCGGTACTTGTAATGTTCAAGTACATCAACATACTGTTTACCTCTTTTTCGGTCGTAACTCCGGCACGAATTACCTCTTCTGGAAGCTCATCAAGAATCGTGGTAACTCTGTTCTGTACGTTTACGGCGGCCAAATCGGGATCGGTTCCTACTTCAAAGAAAACTTGGATTAAGGTCAAACCATCGTTGGAAGTTACGGTCGACATATAGGTCATTCCAGGAACCCCATTTATGGCTCTTTCCAATGGAAGAGCAACGGCGTTGGCAGAAACTTCTGCGTTTGCCCCTGTGTATTTTGCTGTAACGGTTACAGATGGTGGTACAATATCTGGGAATTGGGTAATAGGAAGCTGAAACAACGCCAGCAATCCCAGAAGGACTATCATAACCGAGATGATTAATGACAATATTTTCCTTCTGATAAATAACTCTATCATTTTGAATTTTTTAGATAAATAATTAAATAACTGTTTTACAGATCGATAAATCTATATTTGTTTCATATTGATTTTATCGCCGTCTCTCAATGATTGTGTACCTTCTTGTACAATTAGGTCATCGGTTTTTAGACCTTCGTTTAAGATGTAGACATCATCAAGAGTGGTTTCAATTTTAACATTAGTCATTTTAACTACTCCATCTTTGTTCACACGGAAAACATACTGTTTGTCTTGAATAGAAAAAACAGCTTTCTGCGGAATTAAAATTGCATTAGTTTTGGGTTCTGAAATAATCAATTTCCCAGAAGTTCCGTGTTTGATAAATCCTTGCGGATTATGGAATTTTGCTTTGTATTGAATAGAGCCGGTTTGTCTGTTGATTTCTCCATCTGCTGTTCTTAGTTCACCTTTTTTGTCGTATACCATTCCATTTGGCAATACCAATTTAATATCGCCTTGTGTATTTAAGGTTTTGTCTTCCATCATTTGAAAATATGTATTTTCTGGAATCGAGAAATAGGCATATACATCATCTAATTGAGAAACAGTTGTTAATAATGAGCCATTTTCTACTAAACTTCCTTCTTTGAACGGAATTCTAT
Source organism: Flavobacterium denitrificans DSM 15936 (assembly GCF_000425445.1). Lineage (GTDB taxonomy): Bacteria > Bacteroidota > Bacteroidia > Flavobacteriales > Flavobacteriaceae > Flavobacterium > Flavobacterium denitrificans. The sequence continues at coordinate 24,426 of NZ_AUDL01000020.1, forward strand.
CAATTGTTCCATCAAATGGTGCATGGATTGTCGTAAAACTTATTTGTTGATTAATTGCTTTTCTTTCTGCAACGGCATGCGCTACTTTTGCAGAAGCAGCTTCATATTTTGCTTTAGATAATTCTAATTCTTTATCTGCAATTACTTTTTTATTGAAAAGAGTTTGTGCTTGCTCTAGCTCAACGTTGGCAATTCTTAAGTCAGCTTTAGCGCTTTTAAAAACAGCCTCAGCTTTCAGCAGTTGAATCTGAAGTTCAACATCACTAATTTTAAAAAGGATTTGTCCTTTTTTTACTTTTTGTCCTTCGCTTACATACACTTTTTCAAGTAAACCAGGGATGCGAACGTGGATTTCTACATTGTTTTTAGCATGTACATCGGCAACAAATTTGCTTGAAACTATAGTGTCTTTTAAGGTTACTTTATAAACAGGAACTGTCTTGATGTTTTTAGAATCTTTTTTTGATTTATCACCGCACGAGACTAAAACGAATAGTGCTAAGGTGCATAAAAGAAATGGGTTTTTATAAATGCTTATCATCGAGTTTTAATTTTTGAATAAATAGATGTTCTCCCTTTGATAAATGAATATCGGGAGTATGAATTTGGATTTTGAAAAATTAGGATGTTCTCGGATGCTTCTCTTTTAGAAAAGTACCGATTAAGAAAATGTTTTATAACAACAATTGTTCAGGTAGTATCAGCACATGAAAAATTGCTCCAGAAATTTATCTGAAACTATAAAAACAACAAAATTTGCAGTTTAGAAAAGTTGGTACAAATGCAAATAAGTATGCCTTTGAACCTGGTATATTGAAGCTATACCATATATTAAGCTTTTTTTGTAAAGCTTGAAGTTGACTAAGTTGCTAAAATACGGAGCCTTGATTGTACTTTGTTCTAAAGTAGTTGCTCTGGATTTTATTTTCTTCTTGATGATATAATGGACTTCTAGATCTTTTGAAGAAGAAAAATCAGAAGAGGAAAGTGAGTCGTCTGCCGCAACACTATCCAATGTAACACAATTAGAAAAAGGAACGGACTGCTGATACGTTTCGGCGCCTCTGAAAAAAGAGAGCAACGAAAGTAAAACGACATATATGAACTTTACAGGTTTCATTTACAGCACAGCAGATTTATAAAGTTGTATTCCTTAAAAAACGGATTTATAATTGTTCAAAGAGCGCCAAATATAGTAATTTGAAAAGTAAGGTTTCTTAAAATTTTTTTAAAACCGACTCGATTTAAATATTTAATAATAATTGAAGATGGTTTTTTATGAAAAAGAAAATGGCAGTTTTGATGTTTGGCAACTAATAAAACTATGCTTTTCAAAACGATATGAAAAATAAAGCTCCATCATTTTTAATGGAGCTTTTTAGTTTGAAGTTTACATTCCGGGCCAATACAAAAAATTGAATTTATGACCATCAGGATCTGTAAATCCAAAAGTGTAACCTTGCTGAAAATTTTCTGGCTCAGAGAATATTTTGGCACCAGCCTTTTGTACAATTTCATACCATTGGTCCACTTTTTCTCGGCTTTCTGCAGACAGTGAAAAGATGATTTCATTTTCAGTTTTAGCATCAACCACTTTTCCTCTCATGGCATTGTCAAATCTTTTTGGGATAAAAAAGTTGATTACAAAATTATTTTCGCCATAAATAAAACTTACCAATTCTTCTGTTTCTTTTCCGTTTTGTTTGAATCCTAGCTCGGAATAAAATTTTATCGTTTTTTGCAAATCATGTGAAACTAAATTTGCCCATATCATTTTCGTTTCCATATATTTTAATTGAAATAGTTGATAAACTAAGTTAACCAAATTAATGCTTTAATACTTTTAATGAAATTGTAAAGTTTTGCTTTAATTTTGTGCGATTGCTGGGAGAGGCAGAAAATATACTAAAAGTGAAAAAAGAAGCAACAAGCTGGAAAATTTGTGAGGCATGCGAAGGGCGTGGTAAAAAAAGCCAACGACTTAATAAAAAAGTACGGCTTCAATATCAATTCGAATTAGAACAATTTGAAAAATCGAATGGAGAAGGAAATGCTCCCCTTCGTCCAAAACCCCACAAAATTGTGTGTTCAATTTGTAGCGGAAAGGGGATAATTCCGTCTGCTGTTTTTCCTTTAGCTGATGCTGAAAAATACCCTCATGTTGCCATTATCGGTGGTGGAATTGGAGGTGTGGCTTTGGCTGTAGCTTGTCTTCATCGCGGTATTCCTTTTACACTTTATGAACGCGACCATAACTTTGAAGCACGTTCCCAAGGTTACGGACTTACTTTGCAGCAAGCCAGCAAAGCAATCTCGGGATTAGGGATTTTGGATTTAAAAGATGGCGTTGTTTCAACTAGACACTTGGTTCATACTACTGATGGAAAAGTAATTGGAGAGTGGGGTGTAAGAAAATGGATTCCAGCAGAGGCAAAAACTTTTAAAAAACGTTCCAATATTCATATCGCACGCCAATCACTTCGTTTGGAATTGCTTGAGCAACTGAACAAAAATGAAAATATAAAATGGGGACACCAATTAATAGATTTTCAACAAAACGATGATCAAAGTTTTACGCTGAATTTTTCTGTAAATGAAGAAATAAAAAACGCAAAAGCTGCTATTGTAGTGGGAGCCGATGGTATTCGAAGTTCAGTTCGAAAATTATGGCTTGGCGAAAATGTTGCGCCACTTCGTTATTTAGATTGTATTGTGATATTAGGAATTTGCCCTTTAAGCGCACTTGAAGGAGTTGACAGTTCATTATTAGATTCGGCTACTGTTTTTCAAACCGCTAATGGTAACGAGCGAATTTACATTATGCCTTATAAATCAGATTCTGTAATGTGGCAGTTGAGTTTTCCAATGCCAGAAAATGAAGCTAAAGAATTAAGCGCAAAAGGAGTTCAGGCTTTAAAAGAAGAAGCAATCAAAAGAACACAATGGCACGAACCGATTCCGCAAATTTTAAATGCGACGCAAGAACCTCAAATTTCTGGTTATCCTGTTTATGATCGTGAATTGCTTAATGCTGAGGTTTTAAAAAAAGGAGGAAATGTAACGCTAATTGGCGACGCCGCTCACCCAATGAGTCCGTTTAAAGGACAAGGTGCTAATCAGGCTTTGTTAGATGCGCTGTCGCTTGCTCGAGCGATTACAAAAGGTTGCAAATCATTATCGCATCGAAAAAAAGTAGGATTACGAGAAAGTGTATTAAATGAATTTGAAGCGGAAATGCTAAAACGTAGCGCCGTAAAAGTAAAAGATTCTGCCGCTGCTGCACAGTTTTTACATTCGGATATTGTACTTCGAGAAGGAGATAAACCAAGAGGCAGTTGTTTGAAGTAATGTTTTTTTGGTAAATTAAAATGAAAATAATTAGTATATTTGAAACAGTAAAGTATAGACTGTACTCTATGCTTTACTGTTTTTCTTTTAAAAAATGAAACTATGCTTGTAAACGAGTTATCAAAAAAAACAGGATTGTCAATCCATACAATTAGATATTATGAAAATTTAGGATTGATCAAGGGCTTTACTGATGAAAAAGTGAAATCTAATAATTATAAATATTACGATGATAATGTTGTTGAGCGTTTAGAAATTATCATTGAAGCAAGAGAAGTTGGTTTTACTTTAGCGGAAATAAAAAAAATATTGACCACTTGGTTTGAAGGCACTGATTCAAAACCAGAGACACTCGAGCTTTTTCAAGCTAAAATAAAAGAGATTGATGATAAGATGAAGTATTTCAAACAAACTAAGAAGCTTCTTGAAAAAGTTTGTGAGAAATTGCAAAGTAATGATTGATGGTGAATTTTTATTAGTAAAATTTTGCCTAAGACTTTAATGAAAATAGATTTTTCAGATTGCTTTTTTGTTGGTAAAAATGATATTGAGGCATCAACAAAAATCACAGAAGCCTATTTTAAGGAATTAGAAGCGCCAAAAAAGGATTTGTTTCTGTTTGAAAATTCAGGGCATTAAATTTATTAAGATGAACCTGAAAAGTTTAAAAAAAAACTATAATTAAGATATTGGAGAATAAATTTTAGGAAAAAAACAAAAAACCTGTGAATCTTTCGATTTACAGGTTTTTTTAATTTTTGTTTTTTTGTGGGGAGAGCAGGATTCGAACCTGCGAAGTTCACACAGCAGATTTACAGTCTGCCCTCGTTGGCCGCTTGAGTATCTCCCCATAAACGCTCGGAAAAGCGTAAAAAAAACTCCTTAATTTCTTAAGGAGTTTTGTGGGCGATGAGGGGTTCGAACCCCCGACCCCCTCGGTGTAAACGAGGTGCTCTGAACCAGCTGAGCTAATCGCCCTATTTTACTAGGTTGCTATCATTTCGTGATTGCGAGTGCAAATATACGCTAGTTTTTGAGTTCTGCAAAGAAAACACACTAAAAATTTAAACTTTTTTCAATGTGTTTTCTATCTTACTGAGGCAGAAAATGTTATAAGCATAATTTTTTAGCTATTTTTTACTTTGAAAGCGTCGGAACGTTTCTGTATATGTAATCGCTGTGTTTTCCTGTGAAAGATTTTTCCAATTCATCAAAAAAAGCATCAGCATCTTTTTCATTTGGCCAAGTTGATTTAATGAGTTCATCTATTTTTTCACTGGATTTTTCCATATCGGCTAAAGAATCATAGAAAAACGCTTCCATAAAATCAGTGCTGTTGGAACCCCATGAATGTCGAAACGGATAATACGCTTTTATATAAGGATCCTTAAAAGTGATTTTTTCATTAAACTCTTTAACATTCTGTCCTTTTCCTTTTCCACTCATTTCTGATTTTCGAATGTATATTATCATTGGTTTTTTAGTTACATCTTTATATGCTTTTTCACCGACAGAAGTGATGCTTTGATAAATTTCGTCGGAATGTTTGTTGGCGTAAAAAGCATCGTATTTTTCAAAAAAAGCTTTTCTGGCTTTTTCATCCGGCCAGGCTTTTTTAGCTAAATCATCACTAATAGTATTGGCTTTTTCAATGTCTTCCCAATTTCTGTAAACATTAACCAAAACAACTTCTGTATTGTCATCAGTGTAATAATGTGTTAAAAGCTCTGAACCGATGATAAGATCATTTTTGCTGGTAATCTTATCAAAGTATTCTTGCTCTGCAGCTTTCCAGTCTTTAGCTTTTCCATCCAAATTGCGATGCAGGGTCGTCATGGTGATAAAGACTGGTTTTTCTTTTTCGGGTGCTTTGTCTTGTGCGTACGTGGTCACGCACCATAGAGTCATCCATAGGACGAGCCCTAGAAGTGTACTTCTTGTTTTCATGATTAATTTGTATTGGTTATTAAAAAAACTTAATACAAATTTAAGGTATTAAAAATCAGGTGGTTATGATTTTTTGATAAAGTTTTGCTTCCAGTTTTGGTCTGAAATTTAAATCGCTGTATTTAAAGGGAGTTCAGCCACTACAAACGTGCTTCCGCCTGCATAAATGAAATCATTTTTTGTAGCTTTTTTCGTTGCCTCTAAAAAAGCTTTTTCAACCGATTCATATTTTTCTCCAAATAAATCATACTTTCGGGCTGTATCTTGCAGAATTTCAGTGCTTAATCCCCTCGAAGAATCGGGTTTGCAGAAATAATACGTAGCTTTTTTAGGAAAGAGGGGTAAAATTGAATGTAGGTCTTTGTCGTTTACAACGCCCAAAACAATATGCAAATTTTCATAGGTTTCCTTTTGAAGCTGAGTCATAACAACAGATAAACCGTGTTTGTTGTGAGCAGTATCGCAAATAATTTTCGGATTCTCGCCAAGCTGTTGCCATCTGCCTTGCAAGCCAGTATTTTTTACAACGCTCAATAATCCTGATGTCAAACTTTCTTCAGAAACCTTAAAATCAGTAGTTTCATTTAAAACCTGAATCGTCTGTTGAACTGTTTTCTTATTATGAAATTGATAATCTCCAATTAAATCCGAAGGAAAAACTTCTGAAATTAAATCGGAAGCAAAATAAATCGGTGCTTTATTTTCTTCGACTTTAGCCAAAAATACAGGTTGCGTTTCATTTGTATATTCACCAATAACAACCGGAACATTTGGTTTTATAATTCCCGCTTTTTCGCCGGCAATTAAAGCAGGCGTATTTCCAAGAAACTGAGTATGATCTAAATCGATGTTTGTAATTACCGAAACCAAAGGCGTAATAATATTAGTAGCGTCTAATCTTCCGCCCAAACCAACTTCAATAATAGCAATATCGACTTTTTCGGCAGCGAAATAATCAAAAGCCAAACCAACAGACATTTCGAAGAAACTCATGTCATTAGCTTCAAAAAAGCTTTTATGTTTGCCAATAAAGTCAATTACAAAATCTTCTGAAATTTCCTCGCCGTTAATTCTGATTCTTTCTCTAAAATCTTTTAAATGCGGTGAAGTGTACAACCCAACTTTATATCCAGCTTCCTGCAAAACCGAAGCCAGCATGTGCGAAGTAGAACCTTTTCCGTTTGTTCCGGCAACGTGAATGCATTTTAAACGATCCTGTGGATTATCAAGATGCGCTGCCAGTATTTTGATATTGGTTAAATCTTCTTTATAAGCCGAAGCGCCCTGAAGCTGGTACATTGGAAGCTGATTAAACATCCAGTTTGTAGTCTCTTGATAGTTCATTTAATTTGGATAAAATGGTTGCCGATTGAAATAAATTTCGATTTTTGTAGTTTAATATTACAGCGAAAATTATCTTTAGTGCAAATTTCAAATAATTTTTAGAATTAATCATAAAAACCAGAATTAAAATATGTTTAGCTTCATTCAATTACAAACAGATACCATCGCAAACGCAGCATCTAACGTAGTTATCGAAAAAATCGCACCAGAACACGAAATTTCAATGTTTGGGTTCATCATGAAAGGAGGAGTTTTCCTTATTCCAATCGCTATTTTATTATTTTACACTATATATATTATTTTTGAGCGCTATATGTATATCAGCAAAGCTTCAAAAATTGACAGCCGATTGATGCAAGATGTTGGAGATAAGTTGAATGCTGGAAATATTGAATTAGCGAGAACAATTGTTGAAAGAAGCAACACTGCAGCCGGAAATATTTTGAAAGAAGGTGTTTTAGTAATTGGAAGGCCAATTGCTGAAATCGAATCAAACATGGATCGCGCCGCTGATATTGAAATTGGCGAAATGGAAAAACATTTAGGTCATCTTGGACTTATCGCTGGTATTGCGCCAACACTTGGTTTCATCGGAACAATTTCTGGAGTTATCAAAATTTTCTACAGTATTTCGGTTACAGAAAATATCAGTATCGGAAACATTTCGGGAGGTTTATACGAAAAAATGATCAGTTCAGGTTCTGGATTAATTGTGGGTATTATCGCGTATTCTGCGTACCACTTATTGAACGGAAAAATTGATAATTTCGCCTTAAAAATTCAGAAACAAATATTAGAATTTGTCAACATAATTCAAAGAGCATAAGCTATGTCCATTAAAAGAAAAAGAAGATTTCACGCTGAGGTTGCGACTTCATCATTAAGTGATATTATGTTTTTCCTGCTGTTGTTTTTCTTGATTATTTCAACACTGGCAAATCCTAATGTGATTAAAATGACGTTGCCGAAAGCCAAAGCAAACGAAAAAACGAATAAACAATTAATCAGTTTATCAGTCACAGAAGATAAGAAGTTCTACATTGACAAAGAACCAGTTGATTTTGAAAATCTAGAAACGAGTTTAATGTCAAAAATTGGAACAGACAAAGAACAGACAGTCGTAGTCCGAATTCCGTTTAATTTGCAAGTACAGGATTTAGTAGATGTTTTGCAGATAGGAGTGAAGAACAACTTGAAGTTTGTAATTGCTACAAGCCCGAAATAAAAATAAATATTTGGGCGTGATCCCGTTAAGATAAGTGGGCAAACATACTTTATCAATATTCGCCCACTTATCTTAACGGGACCGGGCTATCCGCGCTACTTCGGTAGCTTGCTTCTATCCCTCACGCGAATTACGTATTAAATTAGACCTGACAGGTTTTTAAAACTACAATCTTGTCATTTCGACTGAAAGGAGAAATCACACTAGAAATTCCGCAAAGTAGAGTGCCAATCTTTGTCGAATCCCGCGTGTGATTTCTCCTTTCAGTCGAAATTGTAAAGGTTAGATATTTCGGTAACAAAATTTAAATTTAATAAATTTTGTTACGATGAGAAATAATAGTCAAGATTGCACATTAGAGAGGAACTATTTAGAGAAATATCGTTTCTTAATAAAAGAATATGAGCAGGTAAAAAATAAAACTCATCCGCTTTATAAAAAGGCGATGGATTTTTACACAGCAAATGACACCTGCCGAAAAAGTTTCTTAAAGTATTATAATCGCTATAAGCAGAGCGGGAAATCTCGGGATCTATTGCCTCAGAAACGGGGTCCAAAATATAAAACCAGACGCCCTTTGCCTTTTATAGAACAAAAAGTAATAGAATTAAGAGAAAAAGGAAACAACAAATATGAAATTGTTAGTATCTTAAATCCCAAATTAGGGAAACATACACCATCATATTCTGGAGTTTACAATATTTTAAAACGGCATAAAATAAATAGATTAACTCCGAAGATTAAAAAGAATCATCAGAAAATAATCAAGGAAAGAATGGGACAGCTGGGTCATATTGATTGTCATTATTTAAGTAAAAGCATAATTCGTGGAGAAAATAAAAAACTCTATTTAGTCTGTGTAATTGATGATTACAGCCGGATTGCCTGGGCAGAATTAGTCCCAGACATTACCAGTTTAACAGTGATGTTTGCGTCATTAAAATGCTTAAACATCCTAAGCAGTCATTATGAAATAAA
>NZ_AUDL01000021.1 GCF_000425445.1 Flavobacterium denitrificans DSM 15936
TTTCAGCTTCATTGTATTTTCCGAACTAAAACGCCAGATTAAAATCAGCAGATTCTCGTCAGCGGAGCTATACACCATAACGTCTTGGCACTACAACGGGTTTGGGACTAAATTAAGCCCATTCTTCGGATTTGCCAAATCTTCCAAATACAAGATCATATTTCCATTAAGCCAAATGCCTAAATCCGTTGTAGTGGCTGTTAGTGGTTCGGCTTTTCTTTGTAAAGTTCATAATTTTGAATAATTAATTTTTCTAGCCTTTCGCGGTTATATTTTAATCCTGCCAACCCAATAGTTAAGGGTGTTCCATATAATTTAGTATTTAAATTTAGAAGCACTTTTTTAAATCTGTTTGAGCGGTCAATATATTTTTCAGGATTATAGATATTTACTATTAAAATTTTTGTCGATTTTATTTTTTCGACCCGAATTGATTCAATGTCTTTCCATAATATCAATCCAACACTTACAGCACTAGAATTATCATAAATTCCGTTTTCATCAAGTATTAATCCTGGCTTTTTGTCAAATAATTTTATTGGAATATAAATCCAAGCAGTGCTACAAAAAACAAGGAGAAGTAATCCTATTATTTTTATAAATTCAACGCTTCTGAATCTAGGAGAAATAAACCGTTCTGGGTATTGAAAAAGATAATAACTGCCTACAATAAAAACAGATGTCCCAATCAATATTAAAATAAGTTTAATTTTGCTTGATGGAATTTCAACTTTATGAATCATAATTTCTTGATTTTCGTCTTTTAAGCTGACCACTAACGTCCCGCTACTACAGCGGGGTTGGGACTAAATTAAGCCCATTCTTCGGATTTGCCAAATCATTCAAATACAAAACCATCTTTCCATTAAGCCTATTGCCCAAATCCGTTGTAGTAGCTGTTAGCCGTAGTTATTTCATTAGTTTTCCGTTTTCGTCCCATGAAGTAAATGTATTTTTTATTCCGTCTCGAATAAAATTTACTTTTCCACTTTCGTAATAAGCTTTATAATAAATTTCTTTTCCGTTTTCAACTTCACTTTCATATTTTAAATTTCCATTTCCATAAGAACTGTAAAATTTGCCATTTGGAATTCCATTAACAACATTTTGATAAAGTGCAATTTTTCCATTGTTAAAATAGCAAATTATTGTACCGTTATACTTTAAATTATCTTTAAAAAGAATGTCTTTTTTATAATGTCCTTTAAATATTAACTTTCTGTTTTCATTAAAGTATTCTACGTCACATTCGTCTTTTAATTTGTTGGTGTATTTTTCCAAAAAATTGCCATTAAAATAGTGATAACTACTTGATACATTTTCAACGAATTGGAATTTTGGTTTTCCATTTTTCCAATACTCTATTGTTTCATTATTATCGTTGTCAAATTGTTGCTTTAAATTTCCATTTTCTAAATATTCAATATTTTTTCCAATTTGATTTCCAAGATTATATTGACGTAACCATTTAATTTTTCCATTCTCATACCAATCGATATATTCTTTGTGGCATTGGCTGTCTTTCACACTACCAATAGATTTCTTTTTTCCAGATTCGAAAAAATTAACATTAACATATTCTGATTTTTCTTTATATAAGCGTAAAGATTTTATTTTTTTACTTTTATAAAAAGTCGTATCGATAGCAGTAAAATTTTTCAGGTTTATTTTAAGAGAATCTAGTTCATTTTCAATTACTGTTTTTTCCTTGCAAGATGAGAAAAACATACAAACCAATAATAATAAAATATATTTTTTCAATTTTCTTTTCTGATTACGTTCATTTATAATTACGGCTAACGTTCTGGCACTACAGCGGGTTTGGGGTTAAATTAAGAGCATTTTTCGGATTTGCCAAATCATTCCAAATACAAAACCATATTTCCATTAAGCCCAATGCCCAAATCCGTTGTAGTGGCTGTTACCACTCGTTTATTTTTAGAATATTAGTTGTTGAATATCATTTCTAATTAAGAACAAAAGAATCAAAATCACTAATGTAATTATGTTCGTTTCGGATTCAACATATTTCTGACTTTTATAGTTTTTATAAGTTTTAAACATTAAATAACCACCGATTAGTACGATTGGGAAATAGTCCAAAATTATTTCAACGTACCAAAGTTCTGAGATTCTGCTTGCAGTTGCACCTTCACCATAAATTCCCCAAAAAACAAAAATTTCAATTACGAACAATAAAATAATAATCGCAAAAAGGAACGCACTATTAATTGCAATATTCTTGTATTCGGTCTTTTGTTTAGCGAGTTTACTTATATTCAAAATGAGCCATTATTAAAGTAAAAACAAAAAAGAACTGCAAATAAATGAATTCCAATTAAAAGGTATTTCCATTTCGGTTTATTCATTAAAATTCGGCTATAGATGGGGATTTGAATTAATGCTAGTATAATTCCAATGAAATTTATTTCGCTGGTTAAATTTGCTAATAACATTGTAAAAGGAAAAATTACTTTTGCTGGAATGTATGTACCGTGTCCACCGCCTGCAAAGAATATCGTTACAAGTAGACATAAAAAAGTAATTGTTAATATTTTAGCTGTTTTCATTTAAATGAGTGGTAACGTTTTGCCGCTACAAGCGGTTTGCGGGTTTTGAAACTGAGTATTTTCTGCTAAACGAAAATAGGGTAAAAAACCGATAATTCCACTAAATCCGCAAATCGATCGTAACGGCTGTTGGCAGTAGTATTTTTATTTAAATCGTTCTGTTTTTGATATATTATTATTTTCATCATAATGTACAATGCTATCAAGATGATATTTTTCATTTGCAGGAATTGGATATTCTTCAGTTGTTTTGTCAACACTTGATGAATATTCTTTTCTGTTTTCATATGTTATTTCTCTTATGCGATGTCCTTTTTTATTATATTCCCAAGTTCCTAAAACTGGTTCTTTCGAAGTCATTTTAAAAAACACTAAAAAAGGAATTGGAGTGCAAAAAATGAATAATAATAAGTTCCAATTTTTAAACTTTATTTTGTCTTTATAAATTATTATTCCCGTAGCAATTACCAAAATTATCCAACCAATGAAAAGAATAAAGATATAACCAAGTGATGCACTTTGGTCACTTTTAACAATCGACCAAATAAAAATTTCAAGTAATAAATTAATTACTGAAATTGCTAATAGCTTTAAATTTGGATTGTTTCCGTTCATTTCGGTTAATATTACTGCCAACGTTCTCGCGCCACAAGCAGTTTGCAACTTATGAAAGAGAGTATTTTCGGCTAAACGAAAATACAAATTAAAACGATAATTCCAC
>NZ_AUDL01000022.1 GCF_000425445.1 Flavobacterium denitrificans DSM 15936
GCTTAATGGAAAAATGGTCTTGTATTTGGAATATTTGGCAAGTCCGAAAAATGGGCTTAATTTAGTCCCAAACCCGCTGTAGTGCCAAGACGTTAGGCGACATTAATAAGAAAGTTCGTAATACATTCAAATGAAAAAAATGATGTTAATATTAATAATTTTAGCTAGTTTACTTCCCGGAATCTTAGCTGTGACTCAATATTTTGACAATGAGAAAAAGGAAAAAGAAGCAACCAAGAATGAAATCGAACTAAAAACGAAAATTGATAGTCTCAATAAAAATAATTCTTTGCTCGCAGATCAGATTTCGAGTCTATCCAAAGACAATGTTAAACTTTCTAACCAACTAACTGAAACAAGTCTTTTATTAAATAGCAATGTAAAAGGCGGGAAAGAAGTTGATATTGTAGCTTTTAAAACAAGTATAGACCAATTAACAATTTCTGCAAAAAATAATTCCCATTATCCCATTTATGATATTCAAGTTGTTATATTAGATTATGATGCTATTATGAAGTGTAACAATATTGTAAATGCAGAATCAGTTTATATTGATAGAAAATGTTATATGGCCAATATGCAAATTGTACCTACTTTTAATATGAGTCCAAAGAACGAAACACAACTCCCCAATAAACTTCCTATCAAGGGAGAATTAGTAAATTGTGCTTTTCAAATAAAAACAAGAAATGGAATTATTTTAAGACAAACAATATTTAAAATAACTCCGAAAAAAATAGAACAATCTTATAGAATATATGAACTTGTAGACGAAAAACTTATATTCAAAGAAGAGAAAAACCCGTTAAAAATATCTGAAGAATATTGGAACGCTCATTTTTATTCACAGCCATATATATACATGCAAGGAATGGAATAAATTAACGTCGCCTAACAGCCGTTTGGCAAGATTGGGGTTTTAGGCTTATTTGAAAGATGGTTTTGTATTGGGAAAATTGTGTTTAACCGAAAAATCTCGCATCTTTAATCCCCAACCTCGCCAAGCGCCAGAACGTTGTGAGCAAGCGGGCCAAAATCGTCTACGGAATAGAATTAATAAATCTCAATAAGCATTATGGAAAAATATAAAAGTCCATTTCCAGAAAGAAAATTAAGTGGACAAGATTTTTGTGATTTAGTTGATCACATAAATATCATTTTAGAAAAAAGTGATTTATCTGAAGAACGAATCGAGGAATTGCTCAAAAAACTAAAAAATTTTGACAAAAAAAATGAAGCTTTTGAAAACAAATTAGAGAATTTTTATTCGAAACAAATTGAACTGTTTGGAATATTTATAGCTATATTTTCTTTTATAATTGCAGGAATACAAATTTCATCAAAAGCCGAAGGAACTTTCATAGACAAACTCTCTACTTCTACTGCTATATTTCTACCAATAACTTTCTGCATTGTTGTCCTTTTCGTACTAATAAAAAAAATAATACAAAAATGATTGCCAGCTCATTTAGCCGAAAATAATCGTTTTTATAAGTCGCAAACGGCTAGTGAGCGAGAACGTTGTGAGCAAGCATAAACAAACATACTGCTAATGAGAAATAATCTTTACTTACCTTTCTTTGCCATAATTTTAATATTTGTTTCCTGTAAACAAGAACAAATAAAATTTAATCAAAGCAGATGGAATATTCGAAATGACATTGACTATAATCATAGAGAATTAATGATTGAAGACCTTTCAAAAAATTACCTAAATCCTGGAATGAAATTCGCTGACACAGAGAAACTACTAGGAAGAAATCAAGTAAGTAACGAAAAGGATTCGCTTCAACTTCAATATGAAATTTACACAGATTATGGAAGTGATATCGACCCAATAGAAACAAAAACTTTGATTGTGAATTTTAACGCAGATTCAACTTTAACTAGTATTCGGATAAATCATTGGGAAAAATAATGCCAGCTCACAACAGCCACTACAACGGATTTGGGTATTTGGCTTAATGGAAAAATGGTCTTGTATTTGGGATGATTTGGCAAATCCGAAAATAGGGCTTAATTTAATCCCAAACCCGCTGTAGTGCCAAGACGTTATGTGGGAGTTGAAAAAGAAATTTTCTGCTAAAATCAAGTTTTTTTAAAAGCGAATTGTTGCGCAGAAAACCGAAATTCAGAAACGTGAAA
>NZ_AUDL01000023.1 GCF_000425445.1 Flavobacterium denitrificans DSM 15936
GACAATGCAGTCTTTACAGGCATCACGTTCAATAACGGAACCTTTACGTATGACGGAACAGCGCATTCGATATTCGTTTCGGGAGCTCCCGCAGGTGCAACGGTAACCTATACAATTACCGACATTCAAAATAATACGCAACCTGGAAATTCAGCCGTAAATGTTGGCGTTTATACTGTGACAGCAATAATAAGTATGGCTAATTATAACAATCTGGAATTACAGGCTACCCTGACAATCGATGATGACTTAGGAGTTTCTGAACCAGGAGAAGAAACAAAGATATTTATATATCCTAATCCGTTTACAGATATAATCAAAGTTTCAAAAATTGATGATGTCAAACTGATTTATGTGTTTGATATGGCAGGCAGATTAGTAAGAACATTAGCTCCATCTACCGAACTTAATCTGTCAAACTTAAGCCAGCAATCATATTTACTTGTTCTTGTTATGGAGAATGGTTACAGAAAGCCATTTAAAATAATTAAGAAGTAAATAGTAATTAATCATAATAAAATAATCATTCGAGATTAATTTAAGATAAGTGGGAGTTAATTGCTCCCACTTATTATTTTATTATTGATAATCCTTATTTCAAAGCCCTCAACTACTCTATAATGGATAAATTTTACAATGAAACATATCTTAAATTGGAAACTGCAATCCAGGAACTGGAGATTGAAACCGACTGCTCCATAAAAAGAATAGAAGCGGTTATAGAGCTTATCATTCAAAGCCTTGCCGATTTAAAAGAGTTTGTATTGAAGCACGACTTTAAAAATATGGAAGAAGAAATCCATTTTTTCAAGTGTCAGAAACCTGTTATTGTTTCAAAGCTAATTTACTACAATTCCATCTATAAAATAGAAACGAAAAGACCGTATGGAAACAAACGTACCAAGAAATATTTTACCAAAGAACTGAAAAAGCTAAAAAGGTTCTTTGAAAATAACCTTGATTTTTACAAGTATTACCGCAGTAACAATTCTTTCGTTGACGAGAAGTTTTTTGTACGTGGGAAGCACGATATAAGGTTATGGTTGGACACTTTTTATTTTGAGGCAGACCACCGCTTTTCTACTTCGCACGATTATAAGGTTGCCAAGATAATTGCCAATGACCTGATACAAGTTTATTTGGAGGACAGGTTAAATAATATCAATCAGAAAAAGAGTTCGGATGTTTCACTGAACTGGACAGCAAGCAAAACTGCATTGATAGAACTTATATACGGGTTATATTCACAAGGTGTTTTTAGTAATGGACATGCGGACATCAAAGTCATAGCCAAAACGTTTGAAGGTACATTTAATATTGATTTGGGAGATTTCTACCATACATTTCTGGAACTTAAATCCCGAAAAATAAACAAGACAAAATTCCTTGATAGCGTTCGTGATACGTTGATTAGGAAAATGGATGAACAGGACGAAAGATAGGGTTTTGTTGTGTTTCAGTATGGGAAAAGGAGTTTAATCCTTTTTCTTTATCTCCATATATGCAAAGCAGTACTCGTCGCATTAAAATCTTGCTGTGATTTACAGAAATATTTTTTTGTATATTTGCTTTGAGCTAACGGAAATACGTTGAAAAGCAAAGCAATAAGCACCGTTACCAAATCGTTACCTGACTTTTTTAATAATCTTTATAAAAGCTTAGTATTCAACCGATACAGCTTTTTCCTGAAAACTTTAAAATAAAAAA
>NZ_AUDL01000024.1 GCF_000425445.1 Flavobacterium denitrificans DSM 15936
TACAAGCGGTCGGAGCCCTTTAGTGGGGTGACGGCGTGCCTTTTGCATAATGAGCCTACGAGTTAACGTTGCTGGCAAGGATAAGTGCTTAAGGCATGGATCCGCAGCGAAAGCGAGTCTGAATAGGGCGCTTTAGTCAGCAGTGTTAGACGCGAAACCGTGTGATCTACCCATGGGCAGGTTGAAGCTGTGGTAACACACAGTGGAGGACCGAACCGGTTGACGTTGAAAAGTCTTCGGATGACCTGTGGGTAGGGGTGAAAGGCCAATCAAACTCGGAAATAGCTCGTACTCCCCGAAATGCATTTAGGTGCAGCGCTGGCGATAGTTATATAGAGGTAGAGCTACTGATTGGATGCGGGGGCTTCACCGCCTACCAATTCCTGACAAACTCCGAATGCTATATAATGTTTCCCAGCAGTGAGGGCTTGGGTGCTAAGGTCCAAGTCCGAGAGGGAAAGAACCCAGACCATCAGCTAAGGTCCCCAAATATATGCTAAGTTGAAAGAACGAGGTTTGTCTGCCCAGACAGCTAGGATGTTGGCTTGGAAGCAGCCATTCATTTAAAGAGTGCGTAACAGCTCACTAGTCGAGCGGACGAGCATGGATAATAATCGGGCATAAGCATATTACC
Organism: Flavobacterium denitrificans DSM 15936; assembly: GCF_000425445.1. Taxonomy (GTDB): domain Bacteria; phylum Bacteroidota; class Bacteroidia; order Flavobacteriales; family Flavobacteriaceae; genus Flavobacterium; species Flavobacterium denitrificans. Next base: position 635 of record NZ_AUDL01000024.1, read on the forward strand.
GAAGCTATGGATTTGCAAGCAATTGCAAGTGGTAGGGGAGCATTCTGACAGGGCTGAAGGTGTGCCGCAAGGCATGCTGGACTGGTCAGAAAAGAAAATGTAGGCATAAGTAACGATAATGCGGGCGAGAAACCCGCACACCGAAAAACTAAGGTTTCCACAGCTATGCTAATCAGCTGTGGGTTAGTCTGGTCCTAAGGCGAACCCGAAAGGGACAGTCGATGGCCAACGGGTTAATATTCCCGTACTGCTAATTACTGTGATGGGGTGACGGAGTGATGAAAGCGCCGCGAACTGACGGAATAGTTCGTTGAAGTACCTAGCTATATTCTTTGTAGGCAAATCCGCAGAGAATGGTGAAATACGATAGTACTCGGAGTCTTCGGACAAAGAGATAGCGCGCCTAAGGGCTTCCAAGAAAAACCTCTAAACTTCAGGTAGTTAGTACCAGTACCGCAAACCGACACAGGTAGTTGAGGAGAGAATCCTAAGGTGCTCGAGAGATTCATGGCTAAGGAATTAGGCAAAATAGACCTGTAACTTCGGGAGAAAGGTCGCCCCGAGCAATCGGGGCCGCAGTGAAGAGGTCCAGGCGACTGTTTATCAAAAACACAGGGCTCTGCAAAATCGCAAGATGAAGTATAGGGCCTGACACCTGCCCGGTGCTGGAAGGTTAAGAGGAGATGTTATCTTCGGAGAAGCATTGAATTGAAGCCCCAGTAAACGGCGGCCGTAACTATAACGGTCCTAAGGTAGCGAAATTCCTTGTCGGGTAAGTTCCGACCTGCACGAATGGTGTAACGATCTGGACACTGTCTCAGCCATGAGCTCGGTGAAATTGTAGTAACGGTGAAGATGCCGTTTACCCGCAGTGGGACGAAAAGACCCTGTGCACCTTTACTATAGCTTAGTATTGACCTTGGATAAATGATGTGTAGGATAGGTTGGAGACTATGAAGCGGCGTCGCCAGGCGTTGTGGAGTCATTGTTGAAATACAACCCTTTGTTTATCTGAGGCCTAACCCCGCGTTGTGG
>NZ_AUDL01000025.1 GCF_000425445.1 Flavobacterium denitrificans DSM 15936
TTTTTAGTATTCAGCAAAATTTGGCTTTTCTGCGCAATTTTGGTTCAACTTGCCTGTAACGTTCTGGTACTACAGCGGGTTTGGGACTAAATTAAGCCCATTCTTTGGATTTGCCAAATCATCTCAAATCCAAAACCAACTTTCCATTTAGCCAATTGCCCAAATCCGTTGTAGTAGCTGTTATGAGCAGTTTCTATTCTTTCAACGTATTCTCTAATTCCACAAACTTTAAGTTTTCTCCAAACACTAAGTCAAACTTCGGAATTATGTTTTCAAACTTTTTTAGTTCTGTTTGGTTTTCTATTGTCAAAGGCTCTTTTGGTTGGTAAATAATGTCGTATCGTTCTAATTTATTTGTTCTGTGCACATCTTGATTGTCATAAGCATAAAAACCTAATTCCGCATAGTTTCTCCAGTCATCATAGTTACCATCATTGTCTACTTTTTGTATTGGCGTTCCTATTTTCGGCAACGTTTCTATAAACTTATCCAATTTTAAGAAATCTTCGAAAGATTTGGTTACAATCTTTGGTTTAAATCCTCTATTGAATGTGCTAAAAATTGCAAGTTGTCCAATTCTATCAATTGCGACATAATCAAACTCAATATCATAACTTCCATTAACGATGTGTTCCCATTCCGTGATTTCTCGGTTAAATAACATTCGTTCTATTTTAGATTAAAGTTCTGTGAAATTGCTCATAACGTTCTCGCGCTACATCGGGTTTGGGACTAAATTAAGCCTTATCTTCGGATTTGCCAAATTATCCCAAATACAAGACCGTTTTTAAATTAAAACCAATGCCCAAATCCGTTGTAGCGTGTGTTGGCAAATCGGTTTTTTATTTATTTCAATTTTCGGTTTCGCTTCCGCACCGCTTTTAAGTCGGAAGTATTTTTAAATTTAATTATTATGAAACTTACTTTAAATAACGAAAATTTTTACCGTGTAATGTATTATTTTCAGTTTATTGCTTTTTTGATATTACTTGTTTCTTATATGAATTTATGGAGTCTTTATAAAGAACAATGTCAGATTTCAAAAGAAAATTTTGTTCTTTCAAATCATCTTTTTCAAGATTTGAAAAATAATTCAGGAAACCAAAAATGATTGCTGTAATTACTGATAAAGCAGTTATTGATAATTGCATTATTTGGAATAAAGATAATTTTTTAGATTCTTTTTCTAGTTTGGCAAAAGTTGTAAATCTCCATCCTTTTTCTGTTAATCTAAAACTTTCTTTTGACGTTCGTTCTAAAAGTAAAAAATCTTTTTCTAATGAATATATAACCTTTTCAGCGGAATTATTGTCAGGCAAAAGATGTAATAAATCCATACTAGGCACAATCTTGGTTTTGTCTGATTTTTTAAAGAAATCAATTACTTTTTCCGCAAGTTCTTTTTGTTCAGGATTCATTTCTTCGGTATTTCGGTTTTTTAAACTGTTTGCCAACGTCTTGGCACTACAGCGGGTTTGGGACTAAATTAAGCCCTATTTTCGGATTTGCCAATTCATCCCAAATACAAAACCATCATTCCATTAAGC
>NZ_AUDL01000026.1 GCF_000425445.1 Flavobacterium denitrificans DSM 15936
TTTTTAGTATTCAGCAAAATTTGGCTTTTCTGCGCAATTTTGGTTCAACTTGCCTGTAACGTTCTGGTACTACAGCGGGTTTGGGACTAAATTAAACCCTATTTTCGGATTTGCCAAATCATCCCAAATACAAGACCATTTTTCCATTAAGCCTATTGCCCAAATCCGTTGTAGTAGCTGTTGGCGGTAGTGCGTTTATTCTGCGATTGTTGTTTCGGTGTGATATTCAAAAAAATAGCTAAAAATAATTAAAATTGGTAAAGCAAGCCAAGCAGTAAAAGCAAACTCAATTCCATTTTGACCACCGCTACCGTAACATAAAGTATTTCCATTTGTAAAAAGTGAAGCAAGGCTAGCTTGTATGAAGATATATTCAAACAAATTAAATAAAATTAAGTTTGTCTTTAATTTTTGATAAGTCTCCGTTGATTTTCCATCTAGATATCTAAAAAATAAAATAGGTAATAAAATCATTCCAATCCAAGTTCCAGTCCAAATTAATTTCCACGAATTCGCACATTCAATTCCAATTTCGGTTAAAAGCATTTGGATGCCCAATAATAAAATTGCAGTGAATCCAGGTATAAAAAATCCAATTAGACAGAAAATCATTGTGGCTTTTAAGTATCTATATTGATATTTCATTTTTAAATTTTAATACTTGATTCGTTATTTACGCTGGCATTACCGCCAACGTTCCCGCGCTACAAGCAGTTTGGGACTAAATTAAGCCCATTATTCGGATTAGCCAAAACTTCCAAATACAAAATCAATTTCAAATTAAGCCTAATACCCAAATTGCTTGTAGCGTGTGTTATGCGTAGCCAGTTATTTCGATATGTATTTCTCTTGATTTTTTAATCTCTTCTGCTCGAAGTAATATGCTCCTTTTCGTAAAGTCAGTTTATTTTCTTTTATGAGAAATAAGTGAAACTGTTCGTGGGTTTCTTTTTCTTCAGCCATTAACACAATAACATTTTTATTCGCATCTATTACATCATATTTATGCATTCCCCAAGTAAGTATACTGTCTGAACTAACTTTCCATTTTTTAGGGCCAATTATTAAATCACCGTCTGTATTAAAATTTTCTAAATTTCCATTCTCGTTTCTCAACAAATTATCTGAAGTTTTATTTTTATTAAACCTCCAAAAAGAATAATTAGGTTGATTTTGGGAATAAATAACCCAACAGTCATTTTCACTATTTATAAAGTTTTCTTCTAAATCATTTTGTTTGGAACATCCAAAAACGCATATTATTTGAAGTATTATGATAACGGTTTTTCTCATTTTTTTGTCTGGTTGCGCATAACGTCTTGGCACTACAGCGGGTTTGGGACTAAATTAAGCCCTATTTTCGGATTTGCCAATTCATCCCAAATACAAAACCATCATTCCATTAAGC
>NZ_AUDL01000027.1 GCF_000425445.1 Flavobacterium denitrificans DSM 15936
GGCTTAATGGAAAGTTGGTTTTGTATTTGGAAAATTTGGCTAATCCGAAAATAGGGCTTAATTTAATCCCAAACCCGCTGTAGTGCCAGAACGTTATGTGGCATTTTAAAGACCGACACCACGAATGATAATTGAAGCAGAAATAATAATTCAACCATATTCAGGAGAATACACCGAAAGAATTTACGACAACGAAAGTGCGTGGAATTCTCAAAGTTGGACTTTCATAAAGTTTATCAATGACGACTATTCTGAATGGTGCGGACAGTTTCGTGGTTTTCCAAGACAAGTAGCTATCTCCACATCTAAAAACATTGTTTTAGTTTTGACTTCTGACTATTTATATCAACTTGACAGAGAAACAGGAAACTTGGCTGATTTTGAAGACCAACCTCAATATCAAAATTTGACAGTAGCACCAAATGGAGATTTTATTCTTGCGGACTATTACAACTTTGAAAAAGTTACAACAACTATAAAAGAAAAAGAACAAATTGAAAGCACAATTCAAATGGACTTAATAAAATTTAAGAAATGGAATAACTCCAAATTAGAATTTACTTGTGACGAGTTTTTAAATTGGGACAGACATTTAACAATGACATACGACAGCGAAACGAAAAAAATTGAAATTGTAAATGGCTAAATTGAAAATACGATTTATTGACTTTATCTATGGAATTACAATTATCGTGATAGACCTATTCGTATTTATCTTATTGGGAGTTTTACTTATGGGTTATGACGATAATTATGACAGTTCAGAGGGCGAATATTGGAGTTTTGCAAGTATGAACACATCAGAGAAAATAATATACATTTGTTACAATTCTTGGATTATTTTAAACATAACCGGACTTGCATACATTTGTTGGAAAATATACGTGAGAACAAAGAAAAACGCCACATAACAGCCGTTTGGCGAGATTGGGGTATTAGGCTGAATTATAGATGGTTTTGTATTTGGAAAATTTGTGTTTAACCAAAAAATCCCGCATCTTTAATCCCCAACCTCGCCAAGCGACAGAACGTTATGGTGTATAGCTCCGCTGACGAGAATCTGCTGATTTTAATCTGGCGTTTTAGTTCGGAAAATACAATGAAGCTGAAACTGAGCTG
>NZ_AUDL01000029.1 GCF_000425445.1 Flavobacterium denitrificans DSM 15936
ATTTTAGTGGAATTATCGTTTTAATTTGTATTTTCGTTTAGCCGAAAATACTCTCTTTCATAAGTTGCAAACTGCTTGTGGCGCGAGAACGTTGTGCGTGATTGCTCCCAAATTGGAAAGCGGAAAACCGAAAACTAATTGACAGCCGAAATTGGAAAACTAAATATTGGAAAGCGGAAAATTGGAATCTAAAAAGCAGAAACTTAAAAATTGTTTTTTGGCAAACCTAAACTTGAAAATTTGGAATCTGAAAAGCAGAAACTTGAAAGCTGGATTTTTGACAAACTAAAATCGGAAAATCGGAACCTGGAAAATCGAAATCTAAAAGCAGAAAATAATATTGAAACCGCATAACCGAACTGTTGGCGATTTTCAGAACTTGCTCACTTTGCGTGTCACAACCTCGCACAACACACGTCTCTAGCTATTTGCAAGTTTAGTGGAATTATCATTTTTAATTCCTATTTTCGTTTAGCCGAAAAGACTCGTTTCCATAAGTTGCAAACAGCTAGAGGCGCGAGAACGTTAGGAGAGATTGCTCCGTGGACGAACAACAGATGAATTTAATAAGGGTTTTGGAAACGGAAAAGACTAAAAACGTCTAGAGAAAGCTGACGAAAATTGGATGCAGAAAATATTGCGGACAAACAAAACGTGAATCGCTTCTCGGAAAACCGAAAGCGGATTTTTTTGTGTTTAACGGAAAGTTGAAACTCAAATGCTGAAACTAATTGGAGAGGAAATTGGAAGACGGAAAAACTTGCTGAAATTGGAATCGAAAATTGGAACGGCTAATGATTCGTGCTTTTCGTCCGTGTCGCAACCTCTCCTAACCGTCGTTACAAGCGATTTGGGCAATTGGCTTAATTTGAAGATGGTCTTGTATTTGTGAGATTTTGGCGAATCCGAAAAATAACGCTAATTTAGTCCCAAACCGCTTGTAGCGACAAACCGTTATGTGGGAGTTGAAAAAGAAATTTTCTGCTAAAATCAAGTTTTTTTTAAAAGCGAATTGTTGCGCAGAAAACCGAAATTCAGAAACGTGAAA
>NZ_AUDL01000030.1 GCF_000425445.1 Flavobacterium denitrificans DSM 15936
TAACGTTCTGGCACTACAGCGGGTTTGGGATTAAATTAAGCCAATTCTTCGGATTTGCCAAATCATCCCAAGTACAAAACCATTTTTCCATTAAGCCCAATGCCCAAATCCGTTGTAGTGGCTGTTGTAGGCAGTTTTTCTTATTTACCACTTATTAATAAAGTTACTCCAATGCCAATTACAGTCGCAATAATTGTGTTTGTTATCCAAAAAATAATTGCTACAATCCAATTATCTTTAGACATATAATATAATCCTGATAAACTAATTCCATACATTTGGAATAACGTGCTTTTATTCTTCAAATCATCTTCATTAGCAAGTGTAAGAACATTATGCATATTGTCAATTTTTCTCAAAGTTGATTGATGTAAACCCACATAGTTTCCTTCAACAAAAGCTTGAGCTTCTTGAGTTCCATTCAAGAAATCTGTCATTGTAATATTATTGAGCAAGTAAAGAGATTCAAATCTCGGATGTGGAGCATATTCTTTTCCGTATAGGTCAATAAATAATCTGGCTAAATCAATTTTTGAATCATCATTTATTGAAATTGGATTTCCTCCTAATACTCTATATCTATGATTTATAGCTTCAAAACCATAATTAATATTTCGCATATTTATATGTATCCATTTATGATTAATGTGTTTTGAAACAAAATCAAAATATTCGTCAAGCATAGCTTTTTCTAAATCATTATAATTTTGATTAATTTGATCAGATGCAATTTGTCTTAACTCGGCAATTTTGTGTATTGAGAAAGAATGAGTTTGTGCATTTTTGACGTATCGAACTCCAATTGAGGTGATTCTTGGAGTATTGCCTTCAGGCAAATCATAAAAACTTTCACAGGAATAATGGATTATTAAATATTCGATAGCATTATCAGAAATTCTTTGTAGTAGTTCTTTAGCGTTTTTTCGCTTTTTAAATCTTTCTGATGGTTTCGACATATTGACTTTTGTAATTATATTTTTCTAAACTGTAGAGTTGTTCTGCGGTAAAATTGCCTACAACGTTCT